>NZ_JADG01000008.1 GCF_000518265.1 Actinomadura oligospora ATCC 43269
GGTGCCGAGTAGCGCGGTGCGCGGTGCCGAGTAGCGCGGTGCGCGGTGCCGAGTAGCGCGGTGCGCGGTGCCGAGTAGCGCGGTGCGCGGTGCCGCGTAGTTCTGTGCGGCGTCGTAGATGAAGGACTGCGGCGCGTCCTCCTTGGTGAAGTCGTGGGTGTAGCCGCTCTCCAAACCGGATCCGGGGGTTAGGGAGTGCGGTTGAGGGTCAGGCGCATGCAGGTGCCGGGGCCGTGGGTGGCGGGGTGGGCGGTGATGGTGCCGTGCTGGGCCTCGGTGAGGCGTTTGACGATGTAGAGACCGAGGCCGATGCCGCCGAAACGGCGGCGGTCGCCGGCTTCGCCTTGGACGAAGCGCTCGAAGATCCGTTCGTGGTCGCCGGGGGCGATGCCGATGCCCTCGTCGGTGACGGTCACGATCAGGTTGCGGCCTTCGGCGCGGGCGCGGACGCGGACGACGCCGCCGTCCGGGGAGTACTTGAAGGCGTTCTCGAGGAGCTGGCCGAGGACGATGTCGGTGGCGAGCGCGTCACCCTGGCAGGACGGCAGCTCGGGGTCGAGTTCCAACTCCACACGGTGCAGCGGGGACAGGGAGCGGAACCCTGCGACGACGCCGGTGATGACGTGCGCGAGGTCGAAGGCGTCGATGGTGACGGCGAGCTCGTCCGCGCCGGCGCGGGAGCCGAGCAGCAGGTGTTCGACGAGGCGGGCCAGGGACTCGGCGCGGTCGGCGATCGTGGCGACGGCGGCGCGGCGGTCGGGGTCAGGGAGTTCGTCCCAGCGGTTGACGAGCGTGCTGGCGAAGCCGCGCACGACCGTGATCGGGGTGCGCAGCTCGTGGCTGGTGGTCGCGAGGAACAGGTCCTTCGCCTCCTCCAGCGCCTTGGCCTCGGACACGTCGCGGAAGTCCACGACCAGCTCGTCGGTCTCGGCGACCTCGGCGGCCAGCACCTCCAGCCACACTCCGGACGGCAGTCGCAGCGTGCGGATGCTCCCGGGCGCGGGCGCGTCGAACGGCAACGGGCCGCCGAGCGCCTGCTCGGTCGGGACACCGGTGAGGCGGGTCGCCGCCGGGTTCCACTGGCAGACCAGGCCGTCCCGGTCGAGCACGGCGATCCCGTCCGCGCTGGCGTCGATCACCGCCCGCTCGTGCGCACGCTGCCGGACGGCCTCGGCGAAGGCGACGGCATTCCCGACGGCGACTCCGGCGTGCCCGGCGAGCAGCTCCAGCAGTTCCAGCTCGGTGTGGCCCGGCCGACGGCCGGAGAACAGCGCGTACAG
Source organism: Actinomadura oligospora ATCC 43269 (assembly GCF_000518265.1). GTDB lineage: Bacteria > Actinomycetota > Actinomycetes > Streptosporangiales > Streptosporangiaceae > Spirillospora > Spirillospora oligospora. The sequence continues at coordinate 1,281 of NZ_JADG01000008.1, forward strand.
CGCGCCGTACGGCCGGTTCTGCAGGTACGACAGGCCGAGCGTGATCGTGTGCAGGCCGGGCAGCTCCGACCAGATCAGGTCGCCGAGCCGTCGCTCACCACCGGCGAGCTTGACCGTCTTGCCCGTCCGCAGCAGCTCCCCGACCAGACTGGACCGCAGGTCGGCGGTCGCGCCGCGCATCCGTTCGGGCAGCCCGGTCAGGCTGACCAGCCGCAGCCGCTCGCCCTCGATCCGGACGAACCCGGCCGCGTCGGCGCCGGTCAGCTCGATCAGCGCCGCGGTGATCCGGTCGAGCACCACGGCCAGGTCGAGCTCGGCGTTCAGGTCGGCGACGATGTCGTTCAGTCGCCGGACCAGCCGGGCCCGCTCGGCCATGTGATGCTGCGCGACCTCGTCCTCCTCCACCGGGTGGTAGACGCCGACCCAGCCGAGTGGATCGCCGTGCGCGTCCCGGAGCAGGCTCGTGTCGATCCGGACGTCGATCAGCGTCCCGTTCCGGCAGAACCGGCGCGTGGCGATCGAGATCCGGCCGGTGTCGCCCTCCCCGGCACGCCGCGTGAGCAGCCGCTCCTGCACCGCGTTGTGCTCGGCGGTCAGCTCGTCCGGCACGATCGGGGGGACCCGCCCCATCATCTCGGCCGCCGTCCAGCCGAACATGCGCTCGGCCGCCGGATTCCACACCGTCACACGGTGCTCGTGGTCCACGGCGACGATCGCGTCGGCGGCGCACTCGATGACGGCGCGCGCGATCGGATCGTGAACCTGGAGCTGCACGCCCTCATGCTGCCATCGCATCACCTCGTCCTGCCGGGCAACCGCCCCTGAAAGGTCTCACCGCACCGCTCTCCCACTTCGAAAACCATCACCCCCTTCCCTCACACAGGCCCCGTCCATTCCCCCGCACAACATCCAGTCTCCGTCCCGCCAGGCACCGAGGAAAGCCAACCAGCGATCTGTGGATAACCGCCGAATCCGCAGCTCAGAGCACTTGTGGCAACGGGCTTAGCTTCCCCGTCCTAGTCCACCGGCCCCGTCCGCCGCCGGCGCGGGCCCTACCACCACCCGCCGCCGGTGGCGCCTATCGCCGTCGGCAAGGGCATGGCGATGGTCCTCGAGCGCCTGTCCTGACCGTCCGGCCGGACGCGCCGCTCCCCGCCTACGTCGTCGGCATCTCCGCCGTGCGCCATGTGGTCCAGGTCCGTCCGGCCGCGGCCGCCAAATCGGAGCAGGGAGCGGACGGGACGCTGGAGGCGCCCTACGACCGGCTGGTGGTGGGCGTCCCCCAAGCGTGGATCTCACACGAGTCCGCGCAGAACGCCGCACGCGCTCCTGGCCTCAGGCCGCCGACCCGGTCTGCCGGTGGCGTCCGCGGTGTCACGGCTGTTTTCGCCGCCGTCCGTCGCCGATCGCAGCGGTCCGCCGCAGACCGCAGGCGCGCTACCGACCGCCGCGCCTCCCGCCTCGCTTCAGCCCCAGGCCACGCCACGCCTCGGCTCCACACGTTGCCGCGCCTCGCCGCGCCTCGCCTCGCCTCGCCGCGCCATGCCACGCCTCGCCTCCACGCCTCGCCGCGCCAGGCCATGCCGCGCCACGCCGCGTTGCGCCGCGCCAGGCCGTGCCGCGCCACGCCGCGTTGCGCCGCGTCAGGCCAGGCCGCGTCAGGCCGCACCGCGCCAGGCCGCGCCACGTCGCATCGCGACACGTCGCGCCGCGTCACGCCGCACCGCATCGCGTCACGCCGCATCGCGCCGCGCCAGGCAGCGCCGCGTCAGGCAGCGCCGCGCCGCGCCAGGCAGCGCCGCGCCACGCCGCGTTGCGTCACGTCAGGCCAGGCCGCGCCAGGTGGCGCCGCGCCGCGCGTCGGCTGTGCGCCTCGCCTTGCTTTGGCTTCGCGCCTTGCGGCGGTTCGCTGCGGGGTTGTTCGTCACGGACCTGCGGCAGGGGCGCGTTGCAGCGGGCCCCAGATGTGGGATCGGGCTCCGCGCGCAGGCTTGAGCTTCTTGTCTCGGCCTGCGCTGCGGCCCGCGCCACGGTGCGGGCCGCGCAGCGTTGGGTGCCCTGGGTGCGGGTCTCACGGCGCAGGCTGGGGCCTTGTTCAAGGGGCTTTGCGTTGGGTTCTGCGCGTTGCGGGTGTTGGGCGTGGGGTGGGGTTAGGCGGGGGTTTCGGGCTTGGGGCGGGTCAGGGGGGCCAGGAGGAGGGCGGCGCCTGCGGCGACCAGGAAGGAGAAGAGGGAGGCGCTCATCCAGGAGGCGGGGGTGAAGTGGAGGGCCTTCTGGACGTCCTGCCAGAGGTCGGTCCAGTGGGCGACGGTGCCGGGGTTGATGAGCTGGTAGACGACGATGCCGGCGAGCCAGGCGACGATCATGTTCCAGCGGGCGGGGGCGGAGCGGGCGGTGTTCCAGCCGCGTCGGCCGCTGCCGAGGAAGAAGTCGGCGGCCAGGACGCCCAGCATGGGGACGAAGACCGAACCGATCAGTGACAGGAATCCGGCGTAGTCGTTGATGTCCAGGGCCAGCGCGAGAACCGTGATCAGGACGCCCAGCGCGACCGACAGGACGCGGCGGTCGGCGCGTGGGACGAGGTTCTGGATCGACACGGCCGTGGAGTAGACGTTCGCGAAGGACTGGTCGGCCTCACGCAGGACGAAGATCGCGAAGATCAGCGCGCCCAGCGTGACGTGCAGGAACGGGTCGTAGATCCGGGACGAGTCGCCCGCGACCAGGGCCAACGCGAACAGGCCGAGCACGTAGGCGATGATCTGCGTGATCGAGTAACCGACCGTGGCCGCGCCGAAGGCGGCGCGCTGCGTCCGGGAGTGGCGGGTGTAGTCGGCGGCGACCGGGACCCACGAGATCGACACCGCGAGCGCCGCGTCCGCGCCGATCCAGAACCCGTTCCAGGAGCCCCGGTTCAGGTCGGGCAGCGGCTCACGCAGCAGCTGGACGTAGAAGTAGACCAGCGCGACGCAGACCGCGACCGTCACGTAGCGGCGCAGCATCCGGACGGATCCGAGCGGCCAGATCGTCAGGACGGTCGTGATCACACCGGCGGCGACCACGTAGACCCAGCGCGGCACGCCGTCGTAGAGGGCCTGGGCCGCGCCCGCGATGGTGATCAGTTCGAAGGTGCCCCAGCCGATCAGCTGCGCGACGTTCAGCAGGGTCGGCAGGTAGGACGGCCGGGCCCCGAACAGTCCGCGCAGGAGCACCATCGCGGGCTGGCCGGTGCGCGCGCCGGGGACGGCGGCCAGGCCCAGCATCAGGCCGCCGATCACCGTTCCGACGATCATCGCGGTGATGCCCGCCATGATCGAGATGGTCGGCTTGCCGTCCTCGGTCGGCGCGAGCACGGTGTACGCGCCGGAGAACGCGAGGAGGCTGACGCCGAGGTTGGCCCAGAACGCCGACTGGTCCCAGAAGCCCAGCACCCTGGGCGCGGGCTGGTCGAGGGTGTACGGGGCCTCGTCGCGCGGGGCGTCGACGGACTTCGGTTGCACAGCGGACACTGCACGCTCCCTACGCCGGCATTACCCGGACAGGTTCATGCGGTCGGCGGCGCCGCGTTCTGCCGCCCTCTCAGCCCGGTTGGCCCGAGCTCCCGCGGTGTTCCGTTAAGACGGGCAAATGGTACATCGAACGTTCCAGGGAGTGGAACGCCCAGGGATCCGCCTTTTTTCGCGGCCCTGGCAAGCCCGACCACATGCCCCGCCGAGCCCGGCCCTCGTCCTCACCCAACTCCCCCAACCCGCATAGGCGCAGCGCTCGTGAAGCCACGGAGATGCGGAGGGTTCGATTCGCTCGGCGGAGGTCCGCGCAGGGGAGAGTGTCCCCCGCCCGCTCGACGGGGCGGCCTCCTCGTGTCGGCGCGGGGCGGGCAGGGGGAGTGCGGGGTTAGGCGATGTGTGGGGGTGCGTCGGTGTGGCCGTCCATGGGGCGGCCTGCCTCCAGCCAGCGCTTCATGCCGCCGGTGACGTTCTTGGCGATCCAGCCGGCCTGGTTGAGGGCGACGGTGACCTGCGCGGACCGCATCCCGGACCGGCACACGACGTAGATCTCGCGGTCGCGGGGGATCTCGACGGCGCGGTCGCTCAGCTCGCCCATCGGGATGTGGACCGCGTCGGGAGCGTGCCCGGCGTCCCATTCGTACTGTTCCCGGACGTCCAGCAGGTACGCGTCTTCCGGTACCTCGGCAGCGTCCACGGCCGGGACGTCGTTCCCGAAGTTCATCCGAACCTCCCAAAAGGCCCCCGCCGCGTGGGTCGGGGACGTTCGCAACCTACAGATCCGAGCACGAATCCCATCATGCTCCAGGACCTTCCATGTCCCGCCGCCCGTCCGCCACACGCAGACTCACCCCTGCGTCCCGGACGTCGCGCACCGCGGCGGCCGGAATCGCAGGGAACCGTCCGGACGGCTGTAACGTCGAATCGTCTATGCGGTATCGGATGCTCCTTTTCACACCGGCCGCCCTGGCTCTGGTGATGTCGGCCGCCGCCTGCGGTTCCGAACACGCCAAGTCGGGGACGTCGGTGACCCCGCCGAAGGACCAGGTCGCGCCCAGCGGCTCCTCCGCGAACCACCTGACCGTCAGTGTCCGGGCGTCCGCCCAGGCTCCCGCCAAGACCTGGACCCTGACCTGCGATCCCACGGGCGGCGACCTCCCGAAGGCTGCTCAGGCGTGCACGGCCCTGGCCAAGGCCCCGGACGCCTTCAAGCCCGTCCCGCCGGACATGATGTGCACCAAGATCTACGGCGGTCCGGAGGTCGCCACGGTCAAGGGCACCTGGCACGGCCAGGCGATCGACACCAAGTTCACCCGGACGGACGGCTGCCAGCTGGCCCGCTGGAGCAAGGTCGCCCCCCTCTTCGGAGGCGTCCCACCCGTCCGCTGACGACCCCGCCCGCCTGCTGACGGCCCCGCCCGTTCGCTGACCGCTCCGCCTGATGGCCCCGTCCGCCCACCTGACGGCCTGGCCCTTCCGCCGCCGGGACCCGCCGGACGGCCTGGCCCGTCCACTGGCGGGCCACGCTGGACAGCCCTGCGCACGCCGGATGGTCCTGCCTGCCGGATGGCCCGCTTGCTGGCGGGCCCGCCGGACGGCCCTGCCAGTCCGCCTAACAGCCCGGCCGCTGGCGGGCCCGCCGGACGGCCCTGCCTGGAGGACGGCCTTGCCGGTCTACCTGACGGCTCGGCCTGTCCGGGGACGTGGCGGCGCGTCTGTTGAACATGCTCCCTACCCACCCCGCCAACCCCCGGCCGCGTCCGCTCCCAGCATGGGATCGGGGCGCGGTCGGCTCACGTTCGGCCTCAGGCGTCCCCGAAGCTCGCGGCCGCACCGCGCGGAGGGGGCTACTTGAGGAGGCGGGAGAGGCGGCGGTCGGCCAGGGGCTTGCCGCCGGTCTGGCAGGTCGGGCAGTACTGCAGGGACGAGTCGGCGAACGAGACCTCGCGGATGACGTCGCCGCAGACGGGGCACTTCTCGCCGGTGCGGCCGTGGACGCGGAGGCCGGTCTTCTTCTCGGCCTTGAGATCCTGCGCGGCGAGGCCCTCGGAGCGGGCGACGGCGTCGCGAAGGGTGTCGATGACGGCGTCGTAGAGGGTCTGGATCTCCTCGTCGGTGAGGGAACCGGCGATCTTGAAGGGCGACATCTTCGCGACGTGCAGGACCTCGTCGGAGTAGGCGTTGCCGATGCCCGCGACGATCTTCTGGTCGCGGAGCAGGCCCTTGATCTGGGTGCGTTTGCCCCGGACGATGCCGGCCAGCGTGTCGACCGTGAAGGACGCGGCGAGCGGGTCGGGGCCGAGTGAGGCGACGCCCTCCACGTCGGACGCGTCGCGCACGACGTAGACGGCCAGGCCCTTCTTGGTTCCGGCCTCGGTGAGGTCGAAGCCCGAGCCGTCGTCCAGGTGGACGCGCAGGGCGAGCGGGTTCTTGCCGCCGGGACGGACGGGCTTGACGGGCACCTCGTCACGCCAGCGCAGCCACCCGGCGCGGGCCAGATGGACGACCAGGTGCAGCCCGTCCGCGTCGATGTCGAGGAACTTGCCGTGCCGGGCGACGCCGGTGATCGTGAGCCCGCCGAGGGAGGTGACCGGCGGGTCGTAGGTCTTGAGCGCGGAGATGGCGAGAACATCGACGCGTGCGACGGCGTGGCCGACCGCGCGTTCCCGCAGGAACGCGGCGAGCGACTCGACCTCGGGAAGCTCGGGCATGCTTCACAGTATCCGAGGACGGCCGTCGTCCACAGCGCTGTGGAAAGCTGTGGAAAACCCTGTGCACGGCGTCGGTAACCTCGGCGCGAGGGACGTTCGCGCCGGATATACCTTGGCAAATGCCCCCGTTCCGACGACCGCGCGCGGCGGCCGGGGCGCGGGGCATGTGGATAACCGGCCCGCCAGGGGCCGTCCGGGGACCCTCTGAGGCCCACCGGGCAGGCCGTCCGGGCGGCGCGGGACGGCGGGACGTATCACCAGATATCCCAGCAATGTGATGCAGGTCTCGCAATAACCCCTAGGGGGTAGGGGTTGCGATAGGTGTGACCCTGTGGCAGCATAAGGGCCACGAGATACCCCCAGGGGGTACCTCGAGGACAGCGAAAACGAGCACCGAGGAGTCAGGGACATGAGCACCGCCACCTACACCGTCACCGGAATGACCTGCGGCCACTGCGTCGGCTCGGTCAAGCAGGAGGTCGGCTCGATCAGCGGCGTCAGCGACGTCCAGGTGGAGCTGGCGAGCGGCAAGGTCACCGTCACCAGCGAGGCGCCGCTGGACGACGCCGCGTTCCGTGCCGCCATCGACGAGGCCGGATACGAGGTCGCCTGACCCGGTGAGATCGGTGCCGCGGCGGCCGTCCGAGTGAGGGACGCCGCGGCACCGGCCGCCGCCGGGACGGGCCGAAAGGACGGATGACGATGAGGACGACGACGAGAGTCGGCGCGTACGTGCTGGGCCTGGCGGCCGTCTTCGGCGGCGCGCTGGGGATCGGAACGGTGACCGGATCCGTGGGCGCGAAAGCGGAGACGGGACACCACATGAACACTGAAAGCGGGGACGAGATGAGCGGCGAGCACGGCGGACACGGCGGACAGGGCGGCGCGCACGGCGGACACGGAGGCGGCGGGGGTACCCCCGGGGGGCTCCTGGTCACGGACGGCGGCTACACGCTGGCCCCGCAGACGACCACCGTCACCCCGGGCCAGAAGACCGACTTCCGGTTCACCGTGAACGGGCCGGACGGCAAGCCGGTCACCCGCTACACCCCGCTGCACGGCAAGGACCTGCACCTGATCCTGGCCCGCCGGGACCTCTCGGGCTTCCAGCACCTGCACCCGACCGCGGTCGGCGGCGGAGTCTGGTCCGTCCCGATCACGCTGACGGACGCGGGTGCGTACCGCTTCTTCACCGACGTGCAGCCGGTGGGCGCCGAGAAGCAGCTCACCCTCGGCACCGACGTCTTCGCCCCGGGCGACTTCCAGCCCAAGGCCGTCCCGCAGCCGGAGCTGACCGCCAAGGTCGACGGTTACGAGGTCACGCTGAAGGGCGAGCTGAAGCCGGGCCAGCCGAGCCCGCTGACCCTGACCGTCAGCAAGGACGGTCAGCAGGTCACCAACCTGGACCCCTACCTCGAGGCGTACGGGCACCTGGTCGCGCTGCGCAGCGGCGACCTCGCCTACCTGCACGTCCACCCCGAGGGCGAGCCCGGTGACGGCAAGACCAAGCCCGGCCCGGACATCACCTTCGACGCCGACGTCCCGAGCGCCGGCACCTACCGCCTCTACCTGGACTTCAGCCACGAGGGAACCGTCCGCACGGCCGAGTTCACCGCCGTCGCGAAATAGCCCGTACCCCTAACGCCCGACCAACAGACCTCACCCCCCAAGACGCGTAGCAGCGGAAGCGCGGACGCGCCGGAACCGCGAAAGGAGCAGCGATGGCCACCACAGCCCCTCCCTCAGGCCACATCGAGCTGGCGATCGGCGGGATGACCTGCGCTTCCTGCGCCGCCCGCATCGAGAAGAAGCTCAACCGGATGGACGGTGTCACCGCCACCGTCAACTATGCGACCGAGAAGGCCACGGTTCAGTTCCCCGAGGGGGTGACCGCCGATGACCTGATCGCCACCGTCGTGAAGACCGGCTACACCGCCGAGCTTCCGAAGCCGCCGAAGGGCTCCGACTCCGGTGCGGACGCGGACGCCGAGCCCGCGGACGAGCTGAAGCCGCTGCGGCAGCGCCTGATCACGGCGCTGGTGCTGTCGGTCCCGGTGATCGCGATGGCGATGGTCCCGGCCCTGCAGTTCAAGAACTGGCAGTGGATGTCGCTGGTCCTGGCCGCGCCCGTGGTCGTCTACGCGGGCTGGCCGTTCCACCGGGCCGCCTGGACGAACCTGCGGCACGGCGCCGCGACGATGGACACGCTGGTCAGCGTGGGCACGCTCGCCGCGTTCGGCTGGTCGCTGTGGGCGCTGTTCCTCGGGAACGCGGGCACGCCGGGCATGAAGCACGGCTTCGAGTTCTCGATGACCCGCTCGGACGGCTCGTCCAACATCTACCTGGAGGCGGCGGCCGGCGTCATCGCCTTCATCCTGGCCGGACGGTACTTCGAGGCGCGCTCCAAGCGGCGCGCCGGGGCCGCCCTGCGCACCCTGCTCGAGCTGGGCGCCAAGGACGTCGCGGTGATCCGCGGCGGCGCCGAGCAGCGCATCCCGATCGACCAGCTCAACGTCGGCGACGTGTTCGTCGTCCGGCCCGGCGAGAAGATCGCCACCGACGGTGTCGTCGAGGAGGGCACGTCCGCCGTGGACGCCTCCCTGCTCACCGGCGAGTCGGTGCCGGTGGAGGTCTCGCCCGGCGACGCGGTGGTCGGCGCCACGGTGAACGCGGGCGGACGGCTGCTCGTCCGCGCCAGCCGGGTCGGCTCCGACACCCAGCTCGCGCAGATGGCCAAGCTGGTCGAGGACGCGCAGACCGGCAAGGCCCAGGTGCAGCGCCTCGCGGACCGGCTCTCCGGGGTGTTCGTCCCGATCGTGATCGCGCTCTCCATCGCCACGCTCGGCTTCTGGCTCGGCACGGGCGACGGCGTCGCCGCCGCGTTCACCGCCGCGGTGGCCGTCCTGATCATCGCCTGCCCGTGCGCTCTGGGCCTGGCCACTCCGACCGCGCTGATGGTCGGGACGGGCCGGGGCGCCCAGATGGGCATCCTGATCAAGGGCCCGGAGGTCCTCGAGTCGACCCGCAAGGTGGACACCGTCGTCCTGGACAAGACCGGCACCGTGACCAGCGGCCGGATGGCGCTCGTCAAGGTCGTCGTCGACTCCGCCGCCGAGACCGACGAGAAGCAGGTCCTGCGGCTGGCCGGGGCGCTGGAGGACGCGTCGGAGCACCCGATCGCCCAGGCGATCGCCAAGGGCGCGACCGAGAAGGTCGGCGACCTGCCCAAGGTGGACGACTTCGGCAACATCGAGGGTCTGGGCGTCCAGGGTGTGGTGGACGGGCACGGCGTGCTCGTCGGCCGGCCGAAGCTCCTCGCGGAATGGGAGCAGCACCTGACCCCCGAGCTGGAGAAGGCGATGTCCGAGGCGGCCGAGCGCGGCGAGACCGCCGTGGCGGTCGGCTGGGACGGCAAGGCCCGCGCGGTCCTGACGGTCGCGGACCAGATCAAGCCGACCTCCGCCGAGGCGATCACGCAGCTGCGGGCGCTGGGCCTGCGGCCGGTGCTGCTGACCGGTGACAACGAGGCGGTGGCCCGGACGGTCGCCGACCAGGTCGGCATCGACGAGGTGATCGCCGAGGTCATGCCCGCCGACAAGGTGGACGTGGTCAAGAAGCTGCAGGCCGAGGGCCGGACGGTCGCGATGGTCGGGGACGGTGTCAACGACGCCGCCGCCCTCGCCCAGGCCGACCTGGGCCTGGCGATGGGAACCGGCACGGACGCGGCGATCGAGGCGTCCGACCTGACCCTGGTCCGCGGCGACCTGCGGTCGGCGGCCGACGCGATCCGGCTCTCCCGCAAGACGCTCGCCACCATCAAGGGCAACCTGTTCTGGGCCTTCGCCTACAACGTGGCCGCCCTGCCGCTCGCGGCGACCGGCCTGCTCAACCCGATGATCGCGGGCGGCGCCATGGCCTTCTCGTCGGTCTTCGTGGTGAGCAACAGCCTCCGCCTCCGGCGGTTCCGCGCACTCACCGGGAACGCGTGACAACGGGTTCCCCGAGCGCCTGACACCGGGCGCGCACAAGGAGGTCCGGCCCTTCGGGGCCGGGCCTTCTTCGTTGTGTTCTCCGGACGGTTGATCCGTGCGGTTCGGAGGGGGCGGGGATGCCGTTCTGGGGCAATTCCGGATAGGCATCCGATCAACCCGTAGGTCGCCTTATTCCGGCCTTGGTCACTATCTGTGGCCGCTTGTGGTCAGACCCGTTGAGAACGAAAGATCGCTGGTCATGCTGGGGTCGTTCGTCGGGGACGAGGCGCCGGAGCGGGCCGGGAGAGCGGTCGCGCGGGGGTGGCGCGGGGGGTGGCTGTGAACGATCCGAGCAGTGGTGTGGGCGAGTGCCGTCTGTGCGGCGCGAAGGACCTGGCGAGCGTCGTCGACCTCGGGGCAACGCCGCCGTGCGAGCTGTTCCTCACCGTGGACCGGCTGGACGCGCCGGAGATGACCTACCCGCTGCACCTGCGGGTGTGCCGGGAGTGCCGGCTGGCGCAGCTCCCGCCGCTGATCACGCCCGAGGAGACGTTCACCGAGTACGCGTACTTCTCGTCCTACTCCGACTCGTGGGTGCGGCACGCGAAGGACTTCGTGGACGCGGCCGTCGAACGGGTCGCGCCGCGCTTCGTGGTGGAGGTCGCCAGCAATGACGGATACCTCCTCCGGCACGTGGTCGAAAAGGGCGTCCGGTGCCTCGGAATCGAACCGTCCGCGAATGTGGGCGAGGCGGCCCGGGAGAAGGGCGTTCCAACGCTGACGGAGTTCCTGACCGAGGAGTCCGGGCAACGGGTCAGGAACGAGCACGGACCCGCCGATCTCGTCGTGGCGAACAACGTCTACGCGCACATTCCGGATGTCGTCGGGTTCACCAAGGGGCTTCGCGCGCTCGTCGCGGACGACGGATGGGTGTCGATCGAGGTCCAGTACCTCGCGACGCTCATGGAACTCGGCCAGTACGACACGATCTACCACGAGCATTTCCAGTACTACACGGTCGCGTCCGCGCAGCGCGCGCTCGCGAGTGGCGGACTGGTCCTGGTGGACGTCGAGCTGCTGCCCACGCACGGCGGTTCGATTCGCCTGTGGGCCCGTCCGGGCGGTGAGCCCAGTGCGCGCGTGCACGAGCTGCTGCAGAAGGAACGCGAACAGGGCCTGCACAGTGACGAGGGCTATGAGGCGTTCGCGGAGCGCGTCGCCAAGGTGCGGCGCGATCTGCTGAAGTTCCTCATAGCGGCGGCTGATGAAGGCAAGACGGTCGTCGGGTACGGGGCTCCGGGCAAGGGCAACACCTTGCTGAACCACTGCGGCATTCGTTCCGACCTGCTCGCCTACACGGTCGACCGGAATCCGTACAAGCACGGACGGTTCACTCCCGGGACGCGGATTCCGATACTTCCGCCTGAGCGGATCGCGGAGGACCGTCCGGACTACGTGCTCGTCCTACCGTGGAACCTCCGGGACGAGCTTTCCGAGCAGCTCGCCTATGTGAACGCCTGGGGCGGACGGCTGGTCTTCCCCATCCCCGAACTGGACGTCGTGCAGGTCGGGGAGGTCGAGGCGTGAAGGTCGTCCTGTTCTGCGGGGGCCTCGGCATGCGCATGCGCACCGGCACGCCCGGCGACGTCCCCAAGCCGATGCAGCTGGTCGGGCCGCGTCCGCTGTTGTGGCACGTCATGCGGTACTACGCGCACCACGGGCACACCGAGTTCATCCTGTGCCTCGGCCACGCGCCACACCACATCAAGGACTTCTTCCTCCACTACTCGGAGACGCACTCCAACGACTTCCGCCTGCGCGACGGGCGCGTCGAGCTGCTGTCCACCGACATCTCCGACTGGCAGATCACGTTCGTGGACACCGGGGCCGAGTCGCCGATCGGCGAGCGGCTCCGGCGCGTCCGGCCCCATCTGGACGGGGACGAGATGTTCCTCGCCAACTACGCCGACGTGCTGTCCGACGCCCCGCTGCCGGACATGATCGACCGGTTCGCCGCGTCGGACGCGGGCGCGTCGATGATGGTGGTGCCGCCGACCGACTCGTTCCACTGCGTCGAGCTCGGCGCGGACGGGCGCGCGTCCGGCATCGTCCCGGTCACCGAGATGCCGGTGTGGATCAACGGAGGCTACTTCGTCCTCCGCCAGGAGGTCTTCGACCACATCCCCGAGGGCGGCGACCTCGTCGCGGACGGCTGCGCGGCCCTCGCCAAGACCGGCGGGCTGCTCACCTACCCCTACCGGGGGTACTGGCGTCCGACCGACACCGTGAAGGAGCGCCTCGCGCTGGACGAGGCGTACCGGCGCGGCGAGCGCCCCTGGGCGGTCTGGGAACGGTGACGCGGCCCGCTGCGGCCTCGCTGTCGCCGCACGTTGGAGAGGCGTTTCGGCGCACGTTGGAAGGGCGCTTCGGCGCGACGGGACGGCCCTCCGGCTCGCGACGAGCCTGGACGGGCGGAGGGAACCGCGGCTCAGACGGGCCGTGGGGTGCTGTGAGACCCCGCGTCTCGGGCGAGGCGTGGGGTGCTGTGGGGCCTCGCGTCTCGAGCGAGGTGCGAGGTGGTGTGGGGCCTGGCGTCTCGGGTGAGGCGCGGGGCTGTGTGTGGGGCTTCGCGGCTCGGGTGAGGCGCGGGGCGGAGGTGCCGGACGGGCCCGGGGCGGGGCACGGCCGGTCGGACGCGGCCGCGGCCGGGGGGTGGCGGCGGTGACCGGGACGAGGAGACGATGATCAGACTGACGCCGGGCCACTGCTCGGAGATCCTGCTGCTCGGAGCGCACTGCGACGACGTGCCGATCGGGGCGGGCGGGACGCTGCTGCAGCTGTGCCGGGCCAACCCCGGGCTGAGCGTGCGGGCGCTCATCCTGTCGGGCGCCGGGACGGTGCGCGAGGCCGAGGAGCGGGAGGCGCTGGACGCGTTCTGCCCGAAGGCGCGGCTGGAGGTGGCCGTCCTCGACATGCCGGACGGCCGGCTCCCCGCGTACTGGGAGCGCACGAAGGAGGCCCTGGAGGAGGTGCGGCGCGGCTGCGAGCCGGACCTGATCCTCGCGCCGTCCGCGACCGACGCCCACCAGGACCACCGCGGCCTCGCCAAGCTCGTCCCGACGGTCTTCCGCGACCACATGACGCTCGGCTACGAGATCCTCAAGTGGGAGTCGGACCTCCAGCAGCCCGAGGTGTTCGTGCCGCTGGACGAGGCCGTGGTCGCCGAGAAGATCGACCTGCTGCACCGCTCCTACCCCTCCCAACACGATCGTTCCTGGTTCGACGAGGAGACGTTCCGCGGCCTCGCGCGCGTGCGCGGGGTGCAGGCGGGCGTCCGCTACGCCGAGGGCTTTCACACCAGCAAACTCACCCTCCGATTCTGAGGAGCTGCCGTGCGCGTCCTGCTCACCGGCCATCAGGGATATCTCGGCACGGTCATGGCGCCCGTGCTGACAGCGGCCGGGCACGAGGTCACCGGCCTCGATTCCGGGCTGTTCGCCGACTGCGTGCTCGGGCCGGCCCCGGACGACCCGCCCACGCTGGCCGTCGACCTCCGGGACGTCCGGGCCGAGGCCCTCGCCGGGTTCGACGCGGTGGTGCACCTGGCGGCGCTGTCGAACGATCCCCTGGGGTCGCTGCGCCCGGAGATCACCTACGACATCAACCACCACGCCGCGTCCCGGCTCGCCGGGCTGGCCCGCGAGGCCGGGGTGCGGCGCTTCCTGTACGCCTCGACGTGCTCGGTGTACGGCGCGAGCGGCGACTCGCTGGTGGACGAAGACGCCCCGCTCCGCCCCGTCACCCCGTACGCCGAGTCCAAGGTACGGGTCGAGGACGACATTTTCGGGCTCGCCGACGACGACTTCTCCCCCGTCTCGCTGCGCAACGCGACCGCGTTCGGGTTCTCGCCGCGGCTGCGCGCCGACATCGTGCTGAACAACCTCGTCGGGCACGCGCTGCTGTCCGGGGTGGTGAAGGTGCTGTCGGACGGCACTCCATGGCGTCCGCTCGTGCACGCGCGCGATATCGCCACCGCGTTCGCCGCCGTCCTGGACGCGCCGCGTGAGGCGATCCATGCGAAGGCGTTCAACGTGGGGACCGAACGGAACAACCTTCAGGTCGCGGAGATCGCGGAACACGTGCACGAGGCCGTTCCTGATGCCGAGCTGGTCATCACGGGGGAGACGGGAGGGGACCCGCGTTCCTACAGGGTGGACTTCGCGCGCATACGAGAAGCGCTTCCCGGGTTCGACTGCGCCTGGTCCGTCGCGGACGGCGCTAGGGAACTGGCCTCGAAGTACCGCGAGCACGGGCTGACACAGGAGGTGTTCGACCGCCGCTTCACGCGCCTCGCGCGCCTGGCCGACCGCCGTGAGGCGGGCACGCTCGACGAGAACTTCAGGTCATGACACCGGACGAGATGCATGCTCTGGTGGAGCGGCTGTACCCGCTCTGCCGGAGCATCACCGGGGACGGCGTCCGGCGCACGCTCGACATCGTGGGGGAGCACCTGCCGTCCCTGCGCGCGCACGAGGTTCCGACCGGGACGGACGTGCTCGACTGGACGGTCCCCCGCGAGTGGAACATCCGCGACGCCTACATCAAGGACGTCGCGACAGGGGAGCGCGTCGTCGACTTCCAGGCCCTGAACCTCCACGTTGTCGGTTACAGCACGCGCGTGCACGAGACGATGACGATGGACGAGCTGGCGCCGCACCTTCACACGCTGCCCGACCAGCCGTCGCTGGTCCCCTACAGGACGAGCTACTACGCCGAGACGTGGGGTTTCTGTCTGAGTGAGGAGACCCGCGCGTCCATGGGGGACGGCCCGTTCGAGGTCTTCATCGACTCCACCCTGGAGGACGGTCACCTCACCTATGGCGAGGCCGTCATTCCAGGAAGCAGCGATAGGGAAGTGCTGGTTTCCTGCCACGTCTGCCACCCGTCCCTAGCGAACGACAACCTGGCGGGGATCGCGGTGGCGGTCGCATTGGCACAGCGACTTCACACGCCGCGCCACACCTTCCGCTTCATCTTCGCGCCGGGAACCATCGGGGCGATTACGTGGCTGGCACGAAACCGGTCACGTGTGGACGCCATCGCGCATGGGCTGACCCTCGCGTGCGCAGGAGACGAAGGCCAGATTCATTACAAGCGGAGTCGGCGCGGCGACGCGTCCATAGACCGGGCCTTCGAGCAAGTGCTGCGCGGGCGTCCGCATACGGTTCTCGACTTCTCCCCCTACGGGTACGACGAGCGCCAGTACTGCTCCCCCGGATTCGACCTGCCGGTGGGCTCCCTTACGCGGACTCCGTACGCGCGGTATCCCGAGTACCACACGTCCGGGGACAATCCCTCGTTCGTCTCCCGCGCGGCCATGAGCGACACCCTCGAAACGCTCTGGCAGGCCGTCCAGGTACTGGAGCGCGACCGGACTTACCTGAACCTCAGTCCCTTTGGCGAACCCCAGTTGGGACGCCGTGGCCTGTACGGGGCCCTCGGGGGACGCAGCGACACCGAGCAAGCCCAGATGGCGATGCTGTGGGTGCTGAACCAGTCCGACGGGCTGCACAGCCTCCTCGACATCGCCGACCGATCCGATCTGCCGTTCGCCATCGTCGCCGACGCCGCCGACGCCCTGCGCGACGCCGGACTCCTCAAGGAGCTGGAACCATGACCGAGCTCAGGACCGGGCCCGACGCCGGGCGGAAGGCCGGCTTGAAGGCGGGCGACGTCGTCGAGGTGCGCGGCGCCGAAGAGATCCTCGCGACGCTCGACGAGCGGGGCGAACTGGACGGCCTGCCGTTCATGCCGGAGATGCTGGCGTACTGCGGGCGCCGGATGACCGTCCACAAGGTCGCGCACAAGCTCTGCGACACGATCAGCCGTTCCGGCATGCGGCGTATGGAGAGCGCCGTCCACCTCGCCGAGGCGCGCTGTGACGGGTCGTCCCACGGCGGCTGCCAGACCGCGTGCTCGCTCTATTGGAAGGATGCCTGGCTCAAGCGCGTCGAACCCGGCGCCACCGCGGAGCCGATGCCCGAGGAGCCGGTGCCAGCCGAACAGGACGAGGGCGTGCGCAAGCTGCTTCCCTTGCTCGAGGTCAACACGCGCAAGGAACCGGACGTGGACGGCGGGGTCCGCTACTCGTGCCAGGCCACCGAGCTGCTGCGCGCCGCGCCGGAGCGCGTCGGTGTGAAGAACGTCGGCCAGTTCGTGGACGACGTCCGCACCGGCAACAACACGATCGGCGAGTCCGTCAGGGCGTTCCTCATCGGCGGATACAACCGCTACCAGGACATCACGCGCGCGCGTCTGCCGAAGCCATTGCTCATCAACAAGGGCCTGCGCTGGGCCCTCTTCGAGGGAGCCGTCGACGGTCGCACTCCTGTGGAGACCCTCGATCTCAAGCCGGGTGAGCTCGTCCGCATCAAGTCGCGTGACGAGATCATCAAGACGCTCAACAAGGACCTGCTCAACCGCGGCATGGGCTTCGAGAACGAGATGGCCCGCCACTGCGGCAAGACGGCTCGCGTGCGCGCGCGAGTGGAGAAGGTCCTGGACGAGCGCACCGGACGTCTCCTCACCATGAGGACCCCCTGCATCATCCTCGAGGGGTTGGTTTGTGAGGGGGCCTACAACTTCAACTGCCCGCGCGAGTTCGTCCCCTTCTGGCGGGAGATCTGGCTGGAACGCGTCCAGGACGCGCCTTGAGCGATGACGCTGGGGCCGTCGTCGATGACGGCGAGGCTGCTGAGGGGTCGCTGGGCGCTAAGACGCGGCGGGGGCTGAGCTGGAGCCTGCTGGGGACGGTCGGGACGAAAGCCGGTTCGTTCGCGCTCAACCTCGTGCTCGCGCGGTTGCTCGCGCCCAGGGACTTCGGGGTTTTCGCCATCGCCCTAGCCGCATGGGCGTTCCTCATCCACGTGAACGACGCGGGCATCATCGCGGCGGTCGTGCAGTGGCGGGGGAAGCTGGAGGAGATGGCGCCCACGGCGGCCGTCCTCGCATTCGTTTCCAGTGCGCTCGTGTATGTGGCGTGCTGGTTCGCGGCGCCGTACTACGCGGATCTGGCTGACAGCGAGGCCGCGACTGGGCCGATCCGTTTGCTGTGCCTGGTTGTCGTGGTGGACGGGATCACGGCCGTCCGCAGCGGCTCCCTCATGCGCGCGTTCAGGCAGGACACCCTCGTCAAGGCGAACCTTGTAGGGCTCGTGTGTCAGGCGCCCGTCGCGGTCGTCCTGGCACTCGCGGACTACGGGCCCTACAGCTTCGTGTGGGGACAGGTCGTCTCCTCCGTCGTCGCGGGCGCGCTCATCATGAAGTGGGCGGACGTCCCCGCGACGTTCGGCTTCGACCGGGCCGTCGCGCGGCGGCTGCTGCGCTTCGGGCTGCCGCTCGCCGCGTCCCTCGGCATCGAGTCCGTGCTGCTCAACGCGGACTACGTGATCGTCGGGCACGTCCTCGGGACGGTCGCGATCGGCTACTACATGATCGCGTTCAACGTCTCGAGCTGGGTGCCGACGCTGATCGGGCAGGCGATCCGGTACGTGTCCACGGCCACGTTCTCGCGGCTCGCCGAACGGGACGACCCGGACTCGCTGTCCGACGGCGTCCGCCGCGGCCTGCCGCTGCTCCTGGCGTTCGTGTTCCCGGCGGCCGTGCTGCTCGCGACGCTCGCGAAACCGCTCCTGACCTTCCTGTACGGCGCGCGGTGGACGCCCGGCGCGGTCGTCCTCGGGTTCCTCGCCGTGCTGATGGCCGTCCGGATGGTCACGTCGCTGACCTTCGACGTGCTCACCGCGGCCGGACGGACCCGCGCGACGATGTGGCTGAACCTCGCCTGGGTCGTCGTGCTCGTCCCGGCCCTGCTCGCCGGGGTGCGGTGGGACGGGATCCGCGGCGTCGGCGTCGCGCACGCGCTGGTCGGCGTGGGCGTCGCGCTGCCGCTCGCGCTCGCCGCGCTGCACCGGGCGGGCGTCCGGCTCGGCCCGGCGGCGCCCGCGATCGCCCGTCCGGCCGCGGCCGCCGCCCTCATGGCGGTCGCCGTCCTCGGCGCCGACCACGCGGTCACGGCGGCGTTCGGGCAGGTCGCGGTGGTGCGGCTCGTCGTCGCCGGTGGCCTCGGGCTCCTGGTCTACCTGCTGCTCGCCGTCCCGAAGAACGCGTTCCTGCGCGTCGCGCACCGACTACCGATCCCCGCCATGTCCAAGGAGGGCTGACCGTCATGCCGCTGGTGACCATCGCGCTGCCCGTGCGCAACGCCGGGGAGCGGATCGACCGGGTCGCCCGGTCCGTGCTCGGCCAGGACCACCCGGACCTGGAGTTCCTGATCTGCGACAACGCGTCCGACGACGACACCGGCGACCGCTGCCGCGCGCTCGCCGCCCGCGACCCGCGTGTCAGGTACCACCGGCACCCGGAGAACATCGGCATCCTGCCGAACTTCATGAGCGCGAGCCGGCTGGCCTCGGGGGAGTACTTCCGCTGGGTCAGCGACGACGACGTGCTGGAACCGACCCTGGTGTCCCGGTCGCTGGAGGTCTTCGGCGAGGACGGGCGGCTGGTGCTCGTCACGTCCCAGACGTCCTACACGAGCGACGAGGGCGTCGTCAGCACGTCCCCTTTCACCGAACGCGGGCTCGCGTCGGACGACCCGCTCGTGCGCTTCAAGGCGATGCTGCGGCTGCTCAACTCGAGCCATCTCCTCATCGACCCGCTCTACGGCCTTTTCCGCCGGGACGTATTGGTGGCCCTGCCGCGCCGGAACATGCTCCGAGAGGACGAGGTGATGGCCACGAAACTCGCCCTCGCCGGACCCTGGGGACACGTGTCCGAGGTGCTCGCGCACCGCCATTGGAAGACCGAGAAACCGGGCGTTCTCGCCCGTCGCCTTGGCGTCCCGTCCTGGCAGGCGCACTGCGCGACGACCCTGGAATGCCTGGAGATCCACCGGTGGGTGGACGATCCCGGAAACACCCCGGAACTGACGGACGAGCAGCGCCGCCGCGCGCGAGCGGCGGTCCGCGCGACCTGGGCCCGCCGGGAACGCCGTGTCGCCGGACACAGAGCGCGGAAAATGGCCCGGCTCGCGACCGGCGCGATACGCGGTGATCTGGGGTTTTCCACAGGCCGATAGTGGCCATGGCGACACCTGGACCGATGAAAACCGGGCCACCCGGATGCACGATGACAGCGTCATCAATTGCCGGGGCATGGAGACGCGGCGAAGCCGACCACCGCCCTCGTCCTGACGAGGGCCCACCGGGGGCATACATGGGTTTCTGGAAGACGATCCTGGGCATAGCCCGGAACCGGCTGATCGGGCCACCCGTCGTCGTGCTCGGCCTCGGCGTCGGGGCTCTCGTGTTCGTCCTGACGCCGGTCACCTACGTCTCGTCCAGCCTGCTCGTGCTCACCACCCCGTCCGCGGGCGGCCTGGAGGACCCGAACCGCCCCGGCTGGACGACCAACCCGCTGCTCCAGTTCAACGACGGCCTGAAGACGACCGCCGCGATCCTCATCCAGGCCGCCGGGACGGACGACGCGCTCGCGAAGATGGGCGTCGCGAAGGGCGGGGCCACCAAGGTCGTCATCAACGACGGCACCAGCAACGGCAAGGTCATGACCGCGAGCCAGACCGGCCCGTTCATCTTCGTCCAGGTCACGAGCACGCGCGAGGACGAGGTCACCGGCGTCGTCCACAACGCCGAACAGCACCTGCGCGATGATCTGGTCAACCGCCAGCGCACTCTGGGCGCGCCGAAACAGACCTATCTGATGCTCACCGAGGTCGTCCCGGCGTCGTCCCCGGTCGCGCAGAAGACCCAGAAGTTGGAGTTCTCCGGCGCCGCCTTCGTGGCCGTCGTCGGCCTGGGCTTCGGCATCGCCTACCTCGGTGCCCGCCGCCGGGCCCTCCGCGAGGCCGCCGCCGAAACCCCGTACGACTTCTACTACGGCACCACCACGGATTCCGTTTCCCTCCGTCCGGCCCGCCGTTCCGCCCTCACACCCTCGCCGGTTGCCCGCACGCACCTGGAGGGAGACTCCTCGTCCCAACAGGTTCCGGCCGTCCCGCAGTCGCCGAACGGTTCGTCCCCGCCCGCGCCGAACGACTACGGTCTTCCCCTTACGGGCGACCCCACCGAAACCGTCCGCGACCTGCCCGTCCCTGCTTCACACGAGAATGAGCGTCCGCACGACGCGAAGCGCCCGCGCGCGCATGAGCAGACCGATGAGCGTCCCGATGGCGGCGACCAGCCCGGCGAGGACGTCCGTTCCCGTGAACAAGGGCAACTGCGCGCGCACTGGAGCGAACCGGCGCACGGTGACGAGCGCGTCCGTGAGCTTGACGACGCGTTCGAGGACGACAGCGTGGCGCAGGCGGATCGCGGGCACCGGGGCGATCGCGGGACGAAGGCGCGGCAGGGCCCGGCGGCGTTCGAGATCCTCGGCGCCGAGGCGGCGGCGCGGGAGCGGGAGACGGGCGAGGAGTCCGAGGACGCGCCCGCCCCGCGGGTGAGGTGAGCGCGGCGCGATGGATTTCTGGAGCACGCTGCTGGTGCTGTTCCGGCGCTGGTACCTGACCGTCCCGGCGTTCGTGCTGTCGCTCGCGATGGCGAGCGCGGTGTTCGCGCTGACGCCGTCGCACTGGGTCTCGACGTCGGTGCTCGTGCTGTCCAGCCCGAAGAACGGCGGCGACATCACCGTTGACCAGCGCAAACAACCCAACCGGAACCCGCTGCTGATCTACGAGCGGGGGCTGAGCGAGACCGCCGCGATCCTGATCCAGATTCTCGGGTCGCCCGAGATCGGGCAGCGGATCGGCGCGACCCCGGGCGGCGCGACGCAGGTCCAGGTGGGCAACGGCAGCAACAACCCCGAGCTGCTCGACAACGGCAGCCCGTTCATCTACATCCAGGTGGACAGCACGTCCCAGTCCGCCGCGTTCGACACCAACACCAAGCTCGTCCAGGAGGCCCAGCGCGTCCTGAACGAGCGCCAGCACTCCCTGGGCGCTCCCCCGGCCACGTTCATCACGATCAGCAGCGCCGTCCCGCCGACGACCCCCGTCGTCCAGCGCAAGGGCAAGAAACGCGCCGCGGTGGCCTTCATGGCCTTCTCCGTCATCGTCTCCCTCACCCTCGCCTACGGCGGCGAGAGCTACGCCCAACACCGCCGTCGCCGCCGAGAGGCCGCCGGCCCCGCCCCGTCCCCACCCCGCCGCCGCCCCACCCCAGAACCCGAACCCGCCGGAGGGCACTAACCGTGCCCAACGACCCCACCCCCACCAGCCGGCCCCCCTCCTCCCCTCCCCCCAAAGCCAACCGCCCCCACCCCAGGCCAAGAACAGCCAAGAACCCACCCAAACCAGCGCTGCCCAGCTCAGCACCCCCCAAGCCCACAATGCGCACAACAGCGACCCGTCGACCGGCCACCCCCAGCACACGCCCCCGCAACGCAACAACACGCAGAGCGAAGACACCCAAGGCCCCGATGCCCAGGCCAGCGACACCCCTGGCAGCGACGCCCAAGGCCGCGATGCGCAGGCCGCAGATCGGCAGAGCGCGGATGCGCAAGGCTGCGACGCGCAACGCCGCGACTCCCAGGGCCGCGACGTACGGGAAGACGATGCGCGAGGCAGGCACACCCAGAGCAGGAATCCACAGGACGGTGATACGACGTTCGGCGATGCCCGCCCTGAGGGTGTGCCCGACAGGGTGCGGGGCGGGGGGACGCAGCTCGGGCGGGTGCGGGGTGGGAGTGCGCAGCTTGGAGGGATGCGGCCTGGCGGTGCGCGGGGTGGGCATGTGGCGGGTGGCGATGCCCGACCTGGGGATGTGGCCAGGGGTGACGTTCAGGGCGGGGGCGTGTTGGGGCGGGAGGACTTCGGCCTGGGGGTGGATGGGGGGGCTGGCTCGGGCGGGGCTGTGCTGGGGCGTGGGCGTAGTGCGTCGGGGGCGAGTGCGCGGGCGCGCGGAGGGCTTGGACGAGGCGGGGCTATGCGTGGGGGCGAGGGCTCGGTTCGGGGAGGGCAGGCGCAGGGACGTGCGCGTTCTGTCCTCGGTGTGGACGAGCCGGAACGTAGAGCGCTTGCTCAGGGCGGGATTGCACGAGGTGCTGGGGGCATCGGACGGGCCCGTCTGGGGCCTGGACAGGGAGGCCGGAGGAGCGTCCGCAAGCCAGGAGTGGCGGCTCGGGCGGACGGAGCGACGCTTGGGGTGATGTTCGCGCTCGCGACGCTGGTCGTCCCGGCGCGGCTGGTGGTGCGGGGGACGGGGATCTCGCTCACGCCCGCCGACCTGGTCGCGCTCGGCATGGGGTTGACGTGGCTGGCCGCGCAGTTCGTGGCGAGTTCAGGGGTGGCCAAGGGACGAGCGGCGGCTCGGACGGTCGCGTCGTTCTACGTGGCGGCGATGTTCGCCTGTTACGGCGCGGCGAACAGCAGCTACCTGCCCGCGGACGAGCGGAATCTGCTCGACCACTCGCTGGTGCTCGCGGTGGCGTTCGCCGGGGTGACGCTCGCGGTGTGCGACGGCGTCCGGACGCTCGACCGGCTGAACCTGCTCCTGAAGTGGGTGGTGGCGGGGGGCACGGCGGCGGCGTTCGTCGGCGCGCTGCAGTACCTGTTCATGTTCGACCTGACCAAGTACATGGTCGTGCCGTTGCTGCGGTACACCAGCGACGACAACCCGACGATCATCCCGCGCGGTGGACAGTTGCGGGTGGCGGCGACGACAGGCCACCCGATCGAGTTCGGGATCGTCTGCACGATGGTGCTGCCGCTCGCGATCCACTACGCGCTGCGCGCCCGGCGCGCCGGGGAGCCCTCGTGGCCGTGGTGGGGGTCGGCGACGCTGTTGCTGTCCGGGATGCTGTTCTCGGTGTCGCGGTCGGGTGTCCTGACCCTGCTCGCGGTCGGGTTCGTGCTGCTCGCGGGCTGGCCGCCGCGGATGCGCACGCGCGCGCTCGTGGTGGTCGCGGCCTGCTCGACCGCCGTTCTGATGGTCGCCGGCGGACTGGTCAGGGCGATCTACAACCTCTTCGCCAACGCACAGGCCGACACGAGCATCACCGCGCGCCAGCACCGCTACGGGCAGGCCGCGATGGAGATCTCCAAGCATCCGATCTTCGGACGCGGCGACGGGACCTGGCATTTTCCCGTCTACAACGCGTTCGACAACCAATACATCATGTCGATGGTCGAGACCGGCCTGCTCGGCACGACGGCGCTGGTCCTGCTGTTCCTCGGCGGGATCTACTCCTCCATCCGCGCCCGCGGCAAGGCGTTCTCCGACCACGACACCCGCGACCTCGCCCTGTCGGTCACCGCCTCTCTCTCGGCGCCGCTCGTCGGCGCCGTCACCTTCGACCTCCTCTCGTTCGCGACCATCACCGGCCTCACCTTCCTCATGGTCGGCGCCGCGGGCGCCCTGCTCCGCATCACCCGCGAACAGGAACCCCCGACGACCATCCCCTGGCGCGTCCGCGCAAGCAAAACCAGGGCCGCCCGAGCCTTCCGCGCCAGAGTCACCCAAACCCGCTAGACCAGTCAGTTCCTCATCCCGTCACCCTCAATCCCGCCATCCACCCCCGGCTCCTCTCCACCCCCGGCTCCTCTCCACCCACGGCTCTGCTCCACGCTCGGCTCTGCTCCGCGCGCGCCGCGTTCCGGTCCCCACGTGTTCCGTGCGTGGCGTGTTCCGCGGTCTGTGCTTGTCTTCCGGCCCTGACCTTGCGCGCCGCGTTGTGCGTCTGCCTGCCGTCTGCGTCTGCGGCTGGCTGCTTTGGCGGTGGGGTGCCTGGTGGTGGTCTGCTGGGCTTGCTTCGCCTCTGGGATGCAGTGGAGCGGGTTCTGGTTTGGAAGCTTGTGCGTTTGGGGCGTCGGTTGCTCGGTTTGGTGAGGGGGCGGCTGGGGTTATTCGGTGCAGGGGAGGGGGCGGAGGGTGGCGGTGATCTTGTAGTTGGCGTCGATGGTGACGATGGTGTTGCCGGTCCAGGTCTGGATGGCGTGGCACCAGGATTCGACCGGGGCGTAGGACCAGGACCTGTCGACCATGCGGTTGTCGCGGACGACCAAGCGGCCCGCCACGTGCTTGAGCTGGATGCTGTAGGTGCCTCCGGCGACGAGGTTGTTCTCGACCGTGACGTCGTTGATGGTTCCGCCGGCGCTGTCGGCGAGGAACAGCGGGGCGGTGAAGTCGGAGACGCCGCGCTGGTCGAAGGTGTTGTGCCGGACGACCAGGTGGCGCGCGTCGCGGACGCCCCAGACCTGGATGCCGTCGGCGTGGTCGGCGCCGTTGGAGCAGTTCTTGACGTAGGAGTCGATGATCTCGACGTTGCCGCCCTTCGCCGCGTCGCCGGAGACCTTGAAGCCGTGGCTGAAGCCGCGGACGAGCAGCCCGGACGCGCGGTAGCGGGCGGTTCCGACGGCGTCCTCGCTGACGCAGCGGTCGGGGCGGCCCACGGTGGAGTCGGTGATCGTGAACGGGTGGTTGGCGTCCTTGTAGTCGTTGGTGACGCGGCCGTCGATCACGCTGTTGCGGATCGTCACGTTGTCGGCGGCGATGACCAGGTTGCCCGGGACATGGACGCCGTCCAGGACGGTGCCGGGCTTGTCGATCAGCAGGGCGTCGTTGTCCACGTTCAGCTTGACCTTGCGCGGGGCGGCCAGCGAGTGCGGGGCGCCCGTGCAGTCCGGGGTCGGGTAGGCCGGGCAGCGGCCGTTCCCGGTGGGCTTCGTGCTCGGGGGTGAGCCGGCCGTGGGGAGTGCCGTGGGCGTGGGTGGGGCGCTGGGCCGGGCGGAGGACGTGCCCGGCACGGGGCTGGAGGCCGCCCCTGTCGGAGGTTGCGCGATCTCGTCCTTGCCCTGGCAGGCGGCGAGGCCCAGGGCGAGGAGCCCCGCCGCCGTCGCGACCGTCAGGGCCCGGCTCCTGCCGAACGACTCGGTCATAGGTCGCATTGTGAGCACAGCGCGGGGACGGGTGGGGTGGTTCCCCCGCTGACGGCTGATTGTGGCCAGCAGGTTCGCCCGGCCGCACGTCGGGCCTGGTTACGTTGGTGGGCATGGCGTCTCGGGGGTTGGGTGGCCGGGCCGGCGTGGTTCCCATGGGCGTCGCCGCCGTGTGCGGTGTGCTGCTGGTCGCGGTGTACGCGCTCGCGGTGTGGACGGTGCCGGGGCAGCGGTTCGAGGACGCGGTGCTGCGGGCGTCCTGGCCGGATCGCGAGTCGGCCGTGGTGACGGTGCTGGACACGATCTCGATCGGCTCGCTGGCACTGGCGTCGGGCCTGGTCGGCTGGATCGGCCACCGGGCGGGCGGACGCGCGATCGCGATCGCCGCCGTTCTGATGATCTTCGCGACCGTGACGACGACCGAGCTGCTCCAGGCGGTGCTGCCGCGGCCGATCCTGCTCGCCCACGGCTTCCGCCGTGAGGACCGGTCGTTCCCGAGCGGGCACACGGCGGTAGCGACGGCCGTGCTCTGCGGGCTGCTGCTGGCCGTTCCGGTGCGGTGGCGGTCGTGGACGGCCCTGCCGGTGCTGCTCGGCTCGGCCGGGATCGGCGCGGCGACGGTGACGGCCGGCTGGCATCGCCCGAGCGACACCGTGGGCAGCGCGCTGATCGTCATGATCGGTGTCTCTGTCACGGTCGGCCTCCTCCGTCGCCGCGGTCTCCTCGTCCCACTAACCCAAACGAGCGACGGGGGGCGGATCGTTGGGGGCATTCTCGGAATTGTTGTGACGGCGTCCGCGACGATCGCCGTTTTCGCAGGTCACAAGGCCGCGGCGGCGCTGGATCTGACCGGTGATCCCGACCTGGCCCCGCCCAGCGCGGTCGTGGCGGGCCGTGCCCTGGCCATCGCGGCGGCGGGCACGGCCACGCTGACGACGTTCCTCCTTCTGCGTGGTCTGGGCCCGGCCAGACGCGCGCGCACGAGGACATTCAACGACCGGGAGGCCCAGTCGGTATCAGAGCGCCTGGCGAGTGAGCCGGGCGCGTAGGGCGGACCAGGAACCAGCGGCCAGATCGCGGTCGCTGATCGCGGCCACGGGGAGCGGCCAGGGGATCCCCAGGTCCGGGTCGTCGTAGCGGACGGACAGGTCCTCGGACGGGTCGTGCTCCCGGTCGATGCGGTAGCAGACGTCCGACAGGGCGGTGAGGGACTGGAAACCGTGCAGCATGCCCGGCGGCACGTGCATCGTCGTGAAGGTCTCGTCGTCCAAGCGGACGGTCACATGCTGGCCGAAGGTGGACGACCCGGGACGGGCGTCCACGACGACGTCGAGCACCGCACCTCGCGCGCAGCGCACGAGCTTGGCCTCCCCGCGACCGGAACGTCCGTGCAGGCCGCGCACGGTTCCGTAGCGTGACCTGGACTGACTGTCCTGGAGGAAGGCGGCGGCGTCCAGCCCGTGCGCGGACGCGACGGTGGCGTCGAAAGTCCGGGTGAACAGGCCGCGGTCGTCGCGGTGCGGCTCGGGCACGAACAGCAGCAGCCCGTCCAGCTTCGTTCGCTCTACTCTCATATGTCGTGGACCTCACCGAAGGGCCGGTTGCCGGCGCCGAAGGGCCGGTTGTCAGCGTCGTCATCCCCGCGCACAACGAGGAGGCCGGACTCGCGGCCCTGCTCGCCCGGCTCCTGGACGGGGCCGCGCCCGGGGAGTTCGACGTCGTGGTGGTCGCCAACGCGTGCACCGACCGCACCGCCGGGGTGGCGCGGGACGCGGGCGTCCGGGTCGTGGAGACGGCGACGCCTGGCAAGGCCAACGCGCTGCGGCTCGGCGATGCCGCCGCTCGCGTCTTCCCCCGGGTCTATGCCGACGCCGACATCCTGCTCTCCGCCGTGGGCGTTCGCGCGCTCGCGGAGGCCGCCAGGCGCCCAGGAGTGCTGGCCTGCGCGCCGCGTCCCGTGCTGGACCTGTCCGGTACCGGCGCGGTCGCCCGGCGCGTCCACCGCGTGCACGAGGCGCTCATAGCGCCGTCCAGGGGCCTCGCCGGGACGGGCGTGTACGTGCTGACCGAGGACGCGCACGCGCGCGTGTTCCCGCTGCCGGACGGTCTGCTCGCCGACGACGGCTGGGTCCACGCCACCTTCGACCAGGACGAGCGCGTGGTCGTCACCGAGGTGACCTCCGTGGTGCGACCTGCTCGGACCGTCCGGGCGCATCTGCGCCGGCGGGTCCGGGTCCGGCTGGGGAACCGGCAGCTCACCGAGCTCGGACGCCCGGTGACCGCGAACCCGCTGCGGCCCTCGGACCTCCTCGTCCTCGTGCGCGCGCGGAGGGTCGGGGCCGTCGAGGCCGCCTGCTACCTTGCGGTGCTGGCGTTGGACAAAGCCCTGGCCCGGGTGCGGCGAGACCGTCCCGTCAGCTGGGGGACCGACGCCAGCAGTCGCCATTCCTAACCTCGTTTCACAGCGATCAGCGACTTCACGAGCCCCGCGAACCTCTCGCCGAGGATGTCCGACTCGGGGAACAGGAAACCCATCTCCGTCCGCCCGAGGAGTTCGACACCCAGGGCGTCCGCGATGGCGGCCTCGCGTCCTTCGGGCTTCACCTTCACGAGCGGCCAGCGTTCGGCCAGACGCGCACGCGCGCTGAGCGGAAGGAACTGGAACCCGGGGCACACCCAGTGCGGCTCGACCGGGAAGTACCGGTACGGCGTCTGCACCCAGTGCCGGGGCGCCAGGTTCCGGACCGCGCGCGCGAAGCGCTCGCGCTGGGCGATCCCGCCGACGTGCTCGATCACCGAGTTGGACACGACGAGGTCGAAATCACGTCCGAGCAGGTCTTCGCGCAGGTCGCAGGCATCGCCGGTCTCGGCGGTCACGCCGTCCGGGAGGCCGTCCGGCTGCTTCTCCAGGAGGTTCACGATGTGCAGCCGGGCCGGGCGCGCAGGCGCGCGATCCCAGAACTCGTAGGTTCCGCCAAGGTCGATCACCGACATCGATTCCAAGCCGGGGAACGCCTGGCGGAACATCTCCCAACGCCGCCGCCGGGCTTTCGCGCCAAGAGAGTCGGGTCCTTCGACGAAGCGGCTGCGCAACGTCTGTTTCACGACCCCTCCTTGTCTGTGCGGCGTCCGATGCGTCGGATCAGGGAGGTGCGGCGCATTCGTTCCGGAGCGCACGCCGCATCGTAGGCCGCCAACAAGGCTTTCTGGGAGTGATCCCATGAGAGCGGCCCGGCCACACGCTGGTGGCCCAGCTCACCCATGCGCGCGCGTTCTGCCGGATCGTCCAGGAGTTGTGCGATGAGCTTGGCGAACGCGGATTCGTCGTCGCACGGCGCGAACACTGCCGCTTCCCCAGCGGACACGCGCGACTCGTGCAGATCGAACGAGACCGTGGGACGAGACATGGCCATGTACTCCATGACCTTGTTCATCGTTGAGCGGTCGTTGAGCGGGCTGTACGGATCGGGCGCCAAGCACACGTCAGCGGTGGACAGGTAGGGCAGCAGGCGGTCGTCCAGGACGCGCCCGGTGAACTCGACCCGATCCTCTAGGCCGAGGTCACGAACCATCTGGACAAGGGGCTCGAACATGTCGCCATCACCAAGGAACGCGGCGTGCCAGTCGTTCCGCCCGAGTTCGTCACGCAACTTGACGAGGGAACGCAGCGCATAGTCCACGCCGTCCTGCGGGCCCATGACGCCCAGGTACACGAGCAGGTGGTCCTTGCCGCGCTTCAGCTCGTCCTGTCGCGGGACGGGCCGGAATCGGTCCGTCGCCGGGGCGCTGCGCACGACGAAGACGTCCTCGGGACGCTTTCCGCCGCGCTCCAGGGCGATCTCCCGGTAGCTCTCGTTAGTGACGATGACGACGTCGGCGGTGTCGTAGGTCGCGCGCTCTACCCGGCGGACGCAGCGGTAGAGGAAGTCCTCGCCGCGCCCGAACCGGGACAGGTACAGCTCCGGCACCAGGTCATGCTGGTCGAACACGAACCGCGTGCCATGTCTCCGCAGCATCCGCGCCACGAGGAACAGCAGGTCGGGCGGGTTGCAGGCGTGCACGACATGGAACGGGCCGCCCTCCCGGACGAGCCGCCGCGCGATCCGGGCCGTGTGCCACAGGGCCGTGGAGTACTCGGCGAGGTAGCCGCGCGGCCCGCCGCTCGCCGCGGCCAGTGGATAGCGGTGGATGGCGACACCGTCGATGAACGCCTCGCGTTCGGTGTCGTTCTTCGCACCCTGCGGGCAGATGACATGCACCTCCCAGCCCGCGTCGCGCAACACCGTGCTCTCCTGCCAGACCCGCCGGTCGAACGGGACGGACAGGTTCTCCACGAGGATCAGGGCGCGCCGCCGGGCGGGGGCCCGCCGGGTCGGGCGCTCGCCGCTCTTGTCGCCGTGAACAGCCAAAGCTCACGCATCCAGGGATGAGCCGGCGCCCCCTGGCGCCGGGCGGGGCAGGGACCGAGTGCGGGGTGGGTGGCTGGCGGGATCATCGGGGACCGTCCTCGGACTGACGGGCGGTCTCCATCGCGCGGCGGGCCCGGCGGAGAGCGGGAGCCAACCGGGTGTCGCGCAACGTGTTTCGGGCCGTTCCCACGGCGTTGTTCCGGACGCGTCGGACGGCGCGCGCGACCGGGCCGCGCAGCACCGCGCCCTGGCACACCTGCGTCTCGCCGGTCTTGGCGCGGCGCTTGTACTCGTCCTCGCCGCGTCCCAGGTCAATGCGGGTGATGCCGAGCTCCGGAGCGGCGGCGACGAGCTCGCGCAGCAGGATCCAGCCCGGTGCGAGCGCCGAGTGCGCCGGGTCGTACACCGGGAACCACCAGTGCAGAACGCCCCCGGAGCGGAGACCGAAATGAGCAGCGAGCAGTTCTGGTCCGGCTCGTACCACCGACAGCACGCCGCCGAAATCGGCCGCGCGCGTGTGCAGCAGGTGATGCAGCAGGTCACGGCGGGACGGGTCGGCGAAGAAGTCCCGGGCGTTGGTCGCCGCGTACTGGCCGCGCTTCAGCTTGATCAGCTCGTCGAGCGCGCCGGGATCGACCGTGTCGGCCTCGAAGGTCACGGGCCCGAGCGTCCGCGCGGCCTTGCGGGTGCGGCGTCGGGCCTGGCCCATGTTGTCCCGGCCGCTGCGGGACGCGCGGCCGAGATAGCCGTCCAGACCGCCGCTGACGTCGAGAAACGGGGACGGCCGCCGCGACTCGACCGACGGCTCGAACTCGGGCAGGCCGTCCAGAAGGTGGTCGAACTCCAGCGTTCGGACGCTCGTTCCCGACACCAGGGACCGGACCGGAAACGGCACGCCGGCGGCCGAAATCGGCCCCTGGAAGTCGGCCCCGGGCCATCCGACCGGCCGCGCGACCGCGCCGTCACGATGCAGGGCGAAGATCCCGGTGATCCGCTCACCCTCACTTGCCACCGCTACCGTGACCGGCCGTCCCGAGGCGTGCACGGCGGCTGCGAAACCGGGGTGAAAGTACGGGCTGTCGTACCGAGCGTCCGCCGCCCGCAACGACTGCCACGCGGCCAGCTCGGCCGCACCGAGGGCATCGAGCCCGACAAGGCGCAGTCGCACGTCGGACCGGGGGTCTGAAGCCATCAGGCCTTCAGCTCCCGGATTCGATGGGACGGCAGCAGAAGCGCGGCCAGCGCGGCACGCGACGTACGACGCCCCGCGAGCGCGCGCAACAGCTCGCCCAAGGCGATACCCAGGAAGAACGGGACGGCGGCAAGCGTCCCCCGCCGCCGCCTAAAGAGACGCACCCGGTTGACGGTGAGCAGCGAATACAGCATCGGGCTGGTGTCGGACTCCCCGCCCAGGTGCACAACCCCGGCGGCAGGCTCGTACCAGGTGCACAGCCCAAGGTCAGCGGCCCGAAGCGCAAACTCGGTCTCTTCGCTGTAGAGCAGGAACGACTCGTCCCAGGGACCGGCTCGGCGGATCGTCTCCACCGCCAGAAGCTGTGCCGCGCCCGTTGCCCATGCCACCTCGTGCGCGCGCGTGTAGGCGTCTGGGTCGATGACCTTCTCGCCCCAACGGGAGCGGGGGCCGCCGAGCAGTGCGTCCATCCACACGCGCGCGACGCTCGGTCGCCGGAACAGCGAACCCTGGAGCGTCCCGTCCGGGTGGGACAGGCGTGGGACCGCGATGCCGCGCCGCTCCGGATCCGCGGCGAGCGCTCCGGCCAGTGTGGCGAGGGCTCCGGGCTGGAGCCGGCAGTCGGGATTCATGACGAACACCGCGTCCAGGTCGTCAAGGTCGAGGACGGCCGTTCCGGTGTTGATCGCCGCCGAGTATCCGCCGTTCCGGCCGGTCTCGATCACCTGCAGCGGCAGCGTCGCCGCCGTGCCCTTCGCGATGCGGACCGACTCGTCCCGCGAGGCGTTGTCGACCACGACCACGGCCCGCAGCTCCGCGCCGTCCGCCCCGGGAGCGATCGAGTCCAGGCATCCGCGCAGCACGCTCGCGCTGTTGTAGGTCACCACCACGACGGCGACCCGGGACGGCGTGGCGGAGCCTGCGGGGTTGGAATGCGACATTTCGGTCACCTTCCGCGGGTGCGCTTGATGAGGCGGGCGGTGTTGCGGCGGAGCCGGATCGCGGGCCCTGGCGGTGCCAGGACGCGGTCGACCCAGGCGTCGTCGAGGTCGTGCCGGAGGCTCGTGCGCGCCTGAAGCCAGGCGTCCGGACGGGCCGGACCGCCGTCGCTCGTGTACGCGCGCGTCACCGAGGCCCGGCGCAGGCGGCGCAGGACGTGCCGGTCATAGGAGCCGAACGGGATGGCGACGCGGCTGACCGGTTCGCCGGTGATGTCCGCCAGGACGCGGTGCGCGCGCACGAGCTCCTCGTTCGCCTGCGCGGCGGTGAGCCGCCGCCAGTCGCGGTGCGCCCAACCGTGGGAGCCGACCCTCATCCCGGCCTTGACCAGCTCGCGGACGCCGTCGACGGTGAGCCGCCCCGGTTCGCCGAGCCGTCCGGCCAGCACGAAGAACTCGGCGGTCAGGCCGCGTGCGAGCAGTCGCGGAAGGGCGGTGTCGACGTCGGACGCGTTGCCGTCGTCGAAGGTCAGCCGGACGTCCGGACGCTCGGCCACCGCGTCGAGCACGCGCTCGAAGCGGCCGACGTCGACCCACGTCCCGTCCTCGCCCGGATCGAGCGCCCGCCCCGGCCGCGGCCCGATGCCGTGCGCCGTGAGGTTGATGACGCGCCCGCCGTCGCCCAGGCCGGTTTCGCCCAGGCCCGCCCCGGCCCGTCCCACCTCGCGCGACCCGAGGCCGCCGCCCTCGTCGAGGCCGTGACCGGCCCCGCCCACACCGATGTTCCCGCCCACCCCGATGCCCTTCTGTCACCCCGACGCGACAGACAATAGCTACGAGGTTCACAATTTCCTGCAATTTCGCTCTGACCACATACGGCCACTGCCTTCCGCTTTGCCGCATGCCCGCATCGGGGTTATCAATGGCCGAAGTCAGCTCTGCGGCGGCACTCGGTGACCGTGCAACACGCGCACATCCGTCTGAATGGCTTTTCAGGGCAAAGACGTTGTTTTCGGGGGCACCACAAGTGACCGTAATAGACGGCGTTAACTCCGGCACGGGCGGCCGGGTCGCCACACGCGCCACCTGGTTCGCCAGGTATGTTCATCTGCTGGTCGTGCTGGACCTGGCGTGTGCGGCCACCGCCGGGGTCGCCGGTTTCGCGCTGCGTTTCTCCGGCTGGGACGAGAGCGGCCGATGGCCCGACATCCTGCTCGCGATCGGGCTCCCGCTGGTCTGGGTGCCCTGGCTCTCGTTCGCGGGCTGCTACGACCACCGATTTCTGGGCAGCGGCGCGGCCGAATATCGGAAGGTACTGAATGCGGGTATCACTCTTACCGCAGCTGTCGCGATCCTGTCATACGCGACCAAGGCGGAAGTCGCGCGCGGATATGTGCTCCTCGCATTGCCGCTGCTCGTGGCCCTGGACGTGACCGCCCGCCGCACCGCGCGCAGCCGCCTCCACCGCGCCCGCGAGCACGGTGACTGCATGCGTCGCGTCGTCGCCGTCGGCTACCACGACGGCGTCGCCGACCTCGTCCGCGAACTGTCCCTGCACCCCCACCACGGCATGCAGGTCGTCGGCGTCTGCGCCCCCGAACCCCCCGGCCTGACGGTCGAGGACGTCATGGTGCTCGGCGGCTTCGAGGACGTCCCCGAAGTGGTCGAACGCTGCCACGCCGACGCCGTCGCCGTGCTCCCCTGCGTCGAGTTGAACGGGGTCCGGCTGCGCCGGCTCGCCTGGCGGCTGGAGAAGTTTCGGACGGACCTTTTCGTCTCACCCGCACTCCTGGACGTGGCGGGCCCGCGCCTCACCATCCGTCCGGTCGCCGGGTTCTCCCTGCTGCACGTCGACCACCCCGAGCTGACCGGCCCGGCGCGCGCGGCGAAGGCCGCCTTCGACCGGATCACGGCCGCTCTGCTGCTGATCGCGGTCGCGCCGCTGCTGCTGGCCGTCGCGGTCGCCGTCCGGACCACCGACCCCGGCCCGGCGTTCTTCCAGCAGACGAGAATCGGACGCGCTGGACGCCGTTTCCGGATGATCAAATTCCGGACGATGGTCACCGACGCCGAACGCCGGCGCGTCGAGCTGAGCGCACGCGTCGAGAACGGCTCGGTGCTGTTCAAGCTGAAGCGCGACCCCCGCGTCACCCGGATCGGACGCGTCCTGCGGCGCTACTCCATCGACGAGCTTCCGCAGCTGTTCAACGTGGTGCGCGGTGAGATGTCCCTGGTCGGGCCGCGTCCGCCGCTGCCCGAGGAGGTCGAGCGCTACGGCCAGGACGTCTACCGGCGGCTCGCCGTCAAGCCCGGTCTCACCGGACTCTGGCAGGTCAGCGGACGGTCCGACCTCTCCTGGGACGAGGCCGTCCGGCTGGACCTGCAGTACGTGGAGAACTGGTCGCTGCTGCTCGACCTGCAGATCCTCTGGCGGACCGTCCGCGCCGTCGTCAGCGGCAACGGCGCCTACTGACCGGCCGGTTACAGCGGGACGTCCCAGAAGGCCAGCTCATGCCGCATGCCTTCCAGGAAGAACGCCTCGGCCTGGGCCGGCTCCGGCGCGGCCTCGTCGATCATCTGGGCGATGCGGCGCGTCAGCTCGGCGAACCCGGGGTCGGCGTAGGTGTCCACCCAGCGCCGGTACCGGGGCTCGGACGGAGGGTTCTCGGCGAGCCGCGCCCCCAGCGTCGAATACCCCCACATGCACGGATACAAAGCGGCCAGCCCCTGACCGTAATCAGCCGCTGACTCCAGCAGAAACTCGGTGTACGCGGCGCACGGCCCGCCCTTCTTCGCTCCGTCGAGGTCGGCGCCGAACTCCGAGGACAGCCCCCGGTGCAGGCTCAGCTCCTCGTGGAAGGTCGCGTGCGCGAGATCGACCAGATCCCCGAGGTGCGCGGACGGCGCCTGCCACGCGAGCCGCGAGAAGACCCGGACGTAGTCGAGCAGGAACATGTAGTCCTGCTCCAACCAGGACCGGAAGACGGCCTCGTCGAGATCACCGCGGCCGATGCCCTGAACGGTCGGATGCGCGAGCTGCCGCTCGACCCACGGCAGGCCGAGTTCCTCCAGGTGCGAAGCAAGACCCATCCCACGAGTCTGCCATCAACGCCTTACCGCCAAGACAGCACCAAGCCCGGCCCAACCGCACGGCCCGGCCCAAACCGCACCCGAACAGCACGAAGCCCCGCCGGAACCAGGGTTCCGGCGGGGCTCCGCCACGTCTGACCGATGTGTGGGTCGCCTCTCGGCGAAAGGCTCAACACGGCTCCAGCCGAACGGTATTCCGTGAAGGCGATAGATGAGGCCCGGGGACACCAGGCACATCGGCCACGTGTGATGTAACGGCACGCCCCCGCCAGGCATTCCCGGCAATCCGCCGTAACCTGGGCCACACCGCCGCGGGCCCCGCCCAAGGGCTCAGTTACAGGGCGGCCGGACGGCCCTGACCAGCGTGTCCACCGCGAACCGCTCCTCGCCGTCCACCTCCACGGGACGCCGTACCCGCTCGGCCCGCTGCACCGTCAACCCCGGCAGCGCCGCCGTCACGTCGGACGGAGTGTGCAGAACCGCCGGATCCTGTGGCCCGCCGACACCCTCGGTCAGATTCGTCCGATCATGCCCGACGAACATCAGCACGCCGCCGGGCGCCAGCGCCTCGGACGCCCGCGCCAGCACGCCCCCGATGTCCGGTAGCTGCAGGTAGGCGATCACCACCAGGTCGAACGCGCCGCTGGGCGGCTCCCACGCCGTGACGTCCTCCACCAGTAGCTCGACCGAGACCCCCTTGGCCTCGGCCAGGTCGCGCGCCCGCGCGATGGCGACCGCCGAGAAGTCGACCCCGGTGACCGTCCACCCCAGCTCGGCGAGCCAGAGCGCGTTCCGCCCCTCGCCGCACGCCACGTCCAGCGCCCGCCCGGGCACCAGCCCCGCGCACTCCTCGGCCACGAACCGGTTGGGCCCTGACGACCACACCAGATCCCGTCCCGAATACCGCTCGTCCCAACCCCGCGCATCCACCCGAGCCAGCCTAGACACTCACCTCCACCCCCGCTGGCCACCACCGGCCACGATCGTCCTGCCGTGGGGTGGAGAGCGCCCTGGCGGGCGATCTCGCCTTGGACACCGGTCGCAGGGCATGATCGCGAGGGTTCTTGATGTTTTGGAGGCGGTTCATGGGTTCGTTGTTGCCTGAGAATGAGCGGACGCGGCATCGGCGGTTGCGGGCGCAGGGGAGCCGGGAGCGGGGGGATCTCGACGCGATCCTGGCGGCGGGGTTCGTGTGCCATGTGGGTGTCGTGGTGGACGGGACGCCGCTGGTCGTGCCGACGGTGTACGGGTGCGACGCGGGGACGTTGTACTTCCACGGGTCGGTGGCGAGCCGGAGTCTGGTCGCCGGGGCCACGGACGAGATCTGCGTGACCGTGACGCATGTGGACGGGCTCGTGCTGGCGCGGTCGCTGTTCGAGCACGGGGTCAACTACCGCAGCGCGATGATCTTCGGCGTCCCGCGCGCGGTCACCGATCCCGAGGAGAAGATCGAGGGGCTGCGGATCCTCACCGAGCACTCGTCGCCCGGGCAGTGGGACTACGCGCGGCGGCCCAACAAGAAGGAGCTGGCGGCCACGACGCTGCTCGCGTTGTCGCTGGACGAGGCGTCCGTGAAGATCCGCGTCGGACCGCCGGACGATTCCGACAGTCCGGACGCGGAGCTGGGCCTCTGGGCGGGTGTTCTGCCGCTGGAGTCCCGGTGGGGCGCGCTGGTGGCCGATCCCGCGCTTCCGGCGGGGATCGAGCCTCCCGAGCACCTCGTCCGCCTGTCCGACACGGAGGCGGGCTGACGGTCAGCCGTTCTTGCGGCGGCCCAGGATTCCGCGTCGTCCCTGGTAGGAGCGGATACGGGCCTCGGTTTCCTCCAGGGTCTGGCGGGTCTTCT
The DNA here is from genome assembly GCF_000518265.1 of Actinomadura oligospora ATCC 43269. Classification (GTDB taxonomy): domain Bacteria; phylum Actinomycetota; class Actinomycetes; order Streptosporangiales; family Streptosporangiaceae; genus Spirillospora; species Spirillospora oligospora. Next base: position 37,894 of record NZ_JADG01000008.1, read on the forward strand.
CGGTGAGGTCGAGTTCGTCCGACGGGGCCGTGGAGGTCGTCTCGACGAGGTCCAGTTGGAAGTCGAGTTCGCTGGGCAGGCGGGCGCCGACGGCCTCGCGGAGTTCACGGCCGAGGTTCGCGGCGGCGTCGTGCGCGGTCTTGACCAGCAGGTGGGCGGCATCGTCGGCGTCCTTGAACGAGTGGCCGTAGAGGTGGACGGCGATCATCCGGGCCTCGAGCGCGGCGGCCAGGAGGTTGGGGCCGGTGAGCGGCCACGCGGAGCCGTCGATGGCGCGCAGGATCGGCATGGGCCGCATGCCGGTGGCGGTCGCCTCGGCGATCAGGCGGCCCACGTCGCGGAACGGCGTGTCGCCCGGGAGGGCGTGCAGGACGGTCCGGTACTCGTCGGCCGCGACGTTCGGGTGGCGCTTGGCGGCGTCCTCCCACCAGCGCTGGTAGGCGGGCCAGTCGGCCATGCCGGGGTTGACGGCGCGTCCGCGCACCACGGCTTCGACGACGGCGGCCCGGTTCGGCCCGTCGACCGCGCACAGGGCCCCGGCCAGGGCCACGACCAGCGCCACCTGGTCGGGATCGCGGGCCCACTGGAGGTCCGCGAGGTGCTCGAGCAGCGCGTGCTGGACGGTCACGGTGAAGCGGCGGAGCGACTCGTCCGCGACGAGGGTCCGGAAGGTGGCGGCGTAGGCGTACCGGTCGGGGATCTCCAGGTGGACGGGCGCCTCGTCGGCGGTCATCCGCAGGAGGTCGAGGACGGCGGCGTCCGCGCCACGGGTCGGGCGGACGTCGCCCAGCCGGTCCAGCCAGCTCCTGCGCTCGGACGAGGGCAGGCCGGTCAGCCAGCGGATCAGGACGGCGGCGAGCCGGTCGAGCCGTTCGCGGCGGGCCGCCGAGGAGACGAGCAGCGCCACGCAGTCCGCGCCGTGCCGGGCGAACGCGGCGATCTCGGACAGCGACACGGTCGTGTCGGGGGTGCGCAGCGCGTGGAAGGGGTACAGCAGGTCGTGCGGTGCGACTCCGGCGAGGAGATCGAGCCAGGCGTCCTCGTCGTGGACGCCCGCCTGGTCCAGGTCGGCGACCAGCGCGCAGATGAGGGTGGATTGGCCGCGCAGGGCGCGAAGCATCGCAGGACGATCCGCCGTGCGCGGGTCCGTCCAGCGCTCTATGAGCTTGGCCGTGGTCTGCACCGGGGCGAGGCCCAGTCGCGGATCGCGGGACGTCCCGACCACGTCGGCCAGCAGCTTGTCCGTGTGACCGAGCGCATCCGCTAGGCGGACGTAAGGATTCGCATCCTCGGCCGGTGCGTTCCGGACGCGCCGCAAGACCTCATTGGTGAGGGCACGCCACGGTTCACTCGGAACGCTCACGCCCAGCTCTTGCCAGACGTTCTGAACCGCGTCCAGTCCCCCACCAAGGCGGATCAAAGCCGCTAGGAGAAGCTCATGGTCGGACCTGCGGGGGAGTTCCTTGTAGCGACCGCTCTCCAGCAGAGCAGCCACCTCGGACACCTCGCACTCGTTCTTCCGCACGCGCTCGAGGACAAGGGCAGGACGGTCCAGATCGACCAGGATGTTGTAGGCCCGGCTCGGTTCCGCGTTCACCAAGTACTCGGACCTGGAGGAGAGGTGGTGCAGCACCTCCAGCAGGCTGCGATGCTCGATCGAGCGGCGCAGCTCGTGCGCGTACGCGTAGGCGAGGGCCGCGTCCGTGGGAGTCTGCGGCTCCGAGACGCGCCAGTCGAGTTCGAAACTGCCCGGACGTGAGTGGTACGCGAACGTCAGGCGGATGTTGGAGTTGTCCCCACGCAGCCAGGTCGCAGCGGTCAGCCCAGGACGCCAGCCATAGGGGAGCAGTGCGGCCACCGCGTCGAGGAAACGAAGCCGGACGGTGTGGTCCAGGCCGTCCGCCCCAGTGATGGTGACAGGACCTTCAAGGAGCAACGCCGCTGCCACTGCGGCACGTCCGAGCCAGTCGTGATCCTCGATGTCCCGGGCGATGTCTTCGGGCGCATAGGCCGGGACGTCTAGCGCGGCCGGTGCGAAGCCGTCCGGGCCGAGCCCGGATACTGCGCGCACGAGGCTCGCATAGGAAACCGGCGCGTGGACGAACTGCTCGTACGGAAAACAGCCGTAACGCGTCCGGACGATCGGACGGCCCGCCGCGTCGGTGCCGTCCGTCCAGTCGTGGATGGCGACGCCCAGGTAGCTGCCGCGGTCGTCGAGGACCTCGGTGAGGCTGATCCAGGGCAGCGCCTCCGCGCCGGTGCGCTCCGCCGGCGGGTTCCCCAGCGTGTACTGGTCGAGGATCGTGGTGAAGTCGTCCGCGTTGAAGAAGCCCCCGCCGGTGCCGAGGATCCCGTAGTCGTCGTAGCTGCCGGGGGTCTTGCCGCGCACGGCCCAGCCGGCCGAGAGACGGGCCGTCGTCATCCGGCGCTCCCGCCCAGCCCGCTCCGCGGCCCGCCGGTATCGCCGGACGGGGCCTGGGCCAGCCGGTCCACCAGCCACATGATCGGCTCCATCACGTTGATCGGGCGGACCTTGCCGCGCAGGTGCATCGAGGTCGAGCCGTCCGTGTGGGTGCGGCGGACGAGGTTGCTGTAGTTCTCGTCGTCGAACTTCCCGGTCCGCGGGTCGATGTAGAAGCCCACGGCGGACGTCACGAAGTAGCGGGTGCGGTCGGGGGAGAAGTGCTGTCTGATCTCGCGGCGGATGGCGTCGATGTTACCGATGCCGTCCGCGCGGCAGAGCTCCTCGAAGAACCGCTCGGCGACCTCGGCGTGGACGGCCGGGAACAGGAAGTCGGGGTCGGTCACCGACTCGTAGCCGCCGCGCCGCGCGATGTCGCGCACCCACAGGTGGTCGTACTTGGTGATGCAGACGGCCAGGTGGTGCGGCAGGTAGTGGTCGCCCCGGCTCTCCGGCGCGCGCTGGCTGATCTCCAGGATCGTCCGGTTGAAGAACTGGTAGGAGTCGCGGGCCTCGCGCTCGCGGGTCGGGTCGAGCAGCAGGATGAGCCCGCCGCACGCGGCGAGGTGCTCGACCAGCTCGCGCCGGTCACGGCCGCCGCCCTCGCCACGCCGGGACGGCTCGGGCGCGCCGGTCGCGAACCGCGGCCCGCCCGATGACCCTCCGGACGCGCTCGTGGCGAACCGGGGCCCACCGGACGAACCGGACCCCGAGCCGCCGGACGAGGCGGCCTCGGCGGCCCCGGCCCGGCTGTCGAACAACCGTCCCGGCGGGTCGACGAAGTCAAGGTGCACGCGGATCGGGACGTCCCGCTTCGCGTTCGGCCGGTACCACTTCGTCCGCTCCCTGACCTGCCGCGTTCCGTGCAGCCGCCAGGACAGCTTCTCCGACGAGTTCGTCGCGTGCGGGAACACCCGCTGCTCGCTGAGCTGGTCGGTGCTGGACGCCAGGAACGCGGTCGAGCCGTCGTTCGCGCCGTCCAGCCGCCAGCCCGGATCGCCCAGGCTCATCGCGATGCGCAGCGCGGCGAGGAAGGTCGTCTTGCCGCTCTGCGGCGCGCCCCAGATGCCGATGCTGGTCTTACCGGGACGAACCTCCTCCACGGGAGGGGACGGGGCGGGCGCGTCCGGCGGCGGTGTCGCCTCCCCCGCCTCCGGCCCGGGCGCCGCCTCCGGCGCGGGAGTCGTGGGTTCGGTCATGCGGGGTCACCTTCCACGGGGACGGGGGCCATCAGCGGGAACGGGACGCTCGCGCCGCCCGGCGGGACGAGCCCCATCGCGTCCGCCAGCGCGCGCGGCGTCAGGCCCTCCAGGGTGAGCCGCCGGTGCGCGCCCAGGGCCGTCCAGTACTCGCGGTCGGGGTCGGTCGAGCCGTCGAGGACGGTGACCAGCCGCACGCCGAACCGGTGCAGGGCGTCGGCCGCGGCACGCCAGTCGTCCTTGCGCGGGCACGGCTGGGCGAGCTCGCGCAGCGGGTCCTGGCCCTGGCCGCGCGGATGCGGCGGACGGCCCGCCAGCACGACCAGGACCCGGTACGGCGGATGGTGCATCTCGTTCAGCCAGCCGCGCGCGTCCCGCTGCCGCTCCAGGAACTCGACGATCTCGGCGAGCGCGTCCTCCAGCGGCGCCGCGTCGGACTGGTACGGCTGCATCCGCCGCTCCAGGGCGGCGAACGCGTCCAGGGCGCGGTCGGGATCGGCGTCCCACACGCCCTCGACGACGGCGTCGCGCTCCTCCCCCAGCTCGAACGAGTGCTCGCGGTAGCCGCGCACCGACACTCCGGCGCGCTCCCCCAGGTCGGCCGAGACCAGTTCGAGCGTTCCGGTGAGCAGGTCGCGGCGGGCGGCGGCCGGGACCGGCGGGCCGCCCAGCTCGATCGCGCACAGCACGTCCACGGCGGCGGCCGGTGCCGGGCACGCGCGCGTGTGCGCGTACAGCTGGTCGAGCGGACGCGGATCGGGACGGACGTCCGGGAGATCCGGCCAGCGGACGCGTCCGGGCCCGTCGAGCGTGGCGCGCAGCGACAGCACACCGCGCGGCAGCCGGGTCGCCAGCACCGACACCGGACGCGGGTCGTACAGCATCGCGGGGAACTCGGGCGCGGCGACGACCGCGAGCACGACGTCGTTGTCCGCGCCGCCGGGGCCGCGCGCGACCCGCACGACGGCCTCCTGCCCGGACGTGCTCCCCGCAGGGAACAGCGGAACCAGGACAGGCTGCGCGGACGGCCCGTCGAACTGCGCCCCGACCAGCCAGTACGGCGCACGCAGTGGCAGCCGGGCGACCGCGTCGGCCAGCTCGTCCACGGCGGGCCGCCCGATCCGGACGACCCGCGCGTCCGGTCGCAGCAGCTCCAGCCGGGAGACCGTCAAGCCCGGCACGGCCCAGCCCGGAGCGGAGTCGACCAGGACGGTCGTGACGCCGGCGGGCAGCCGCTCGGCGATCCGCGCGAGCCCGAGGTCGAGCGCCTCGGTGAGCCGCGCGCGGTCGACATCGTGCAGACCGCCCGCGAGCTGGAACGTCCTCTCGGCCGCTCCGGACGCGAGATGCGAGCCGACCAGACGCTCCCAGGCGTGATCCTCGCGCGACCACGGGTCGCTCGGGCCGTCCACGGCGTCCGGACGGACGACCATCACGGACACGCCGTCCGCGCCGACGTCGATCAGCACCGGCGAATGCGCGTCGTACCGGACGAGCTCGTCGAACGCCCACTGCGTCGTCCACGTGGACGGATCGCGGTTGAGATCGGGACGCCCGAACTGCAGCGTCCACCCGCCGACGCCAGACGTCGCCGACGCCGCCGCCCTTGACTCATCGAGGAGCCGCGTCCGCTCCCGCCCGGCCTCTTCGCACGCGCGCGTCCACTGCCCGTCATCAGGGACGCCGCCGCGCACGAACGGCCGCGCCTCCTCACCCACGCGCGCCGCCGCACGTAGGTCATAACGAAGCCGCGCCTCGCTGAGTTTCCTCCCGTGGACGTCGTCGTCAGACGGCGTCCAGGCGCACTCCGCGCACGCGGAACGCGCGAACTCGTCCGGCACCAGTCCGCACACCGGGCAGGGCAACGGCACCTCGATCTCCGGCGGAACGTTCTCTTCCAAAAGCTTGTCGGCTTCCAACGGAAGTGGCGCGTCAGGATCCACCGGACGCCTCCCCCGACTGGCGGATCCGGGTCACCGCCCGTCCCGCCGGTTCAGCCAACGCGTCAGCCCCCCGAGAATGCCGCGCCGAGCGGGCTCGGCCATCGGGGACGGGTAGTGCCGCGTCTCCCCACGGGGACGAACCCGGTCACCCGTCGGACCACCGGCACCGTTCGGCCCGTCCTGCCCCCACGCCGGAGGCGGCTGCGTGCCCGTCCTGATCACCGGAGGGCCTGCCGGCGGAAACGCGGGCCCACCAGCACCGTTGGGCATCGGCGGCCTGGACCGGCTCAACCCGCCGGGAGGAGCCGTCGGAGGAACGTGACCGTTCCCCACATGCCCATGCCCAGCCCCAGCCGTCCCGGCCCCAGCCCCAGCCGTCCCGGCCCCAGCCCCGGCCCCGTTGGACTCGGCGGAGAAGCGCCGGAGCTGCTCACGCTCCCAGCGCTCCAGTTCGAGCCGCTGCAACCGCCGCTCCACCTCGATGATCTCCGCCACGGACGTCTCGACCAGCTCGTTCCGCCGCTCCTGGAGCCGCCGGGCGAAGTCGGTCTGCCCGGAGTTCTCCCGCAGCCCGACGCCCTCCTGCTTGCGGACCTGGTCGTCCAGCAGCAGCCGGTCGCGGGAGCGGACCTTCTCCACCGCCTCGTCGTACGCGCCGGGCGGGCCGAACAGCGACAGCACCTTGACGATGATCGGCAGGCACTCCAGGACGGTGATGAACAGGAACAGCAGGAGCCGCGCCGACTGGAGCTGGCTCTCGCCCTCGGACGCCCTGTCCAGGCCCTTCAGGCGGATGAGCAACCCGGTGTTGTTCTTGTTGTTCTTCTCGAACGCCGCGCGGTCGGACTGCTGCCGGCCGCGCAGCGTCTTCAGCTCGCTCTGCACGCCGGGGAGTTTCTGCTGCGCCTGGGCGACGAGCACGTCCTTGTTCTTCGCCGCGGCCTGGTTCAGCGCGCCCGACTTCGTGCTGATCCGCTTGTTGATCTGGTCGATCTGCGTTTTCGCCTGGTCACGCCGCCGGACGAACTTCTGGTAGCGCGGCCCGTCGCCGCTCCGTCCGCTGGTGCCCTTGCAGCGGTCGCCGGTCAGTTCGCAGGCGGCCTTGTCGTCGTAGTCGTTGAACTCCTTCTGCAGCGCCGGGAGCTGCGCCCGCAGCTGCTTGATCTCCGCGTCGTCCTCGGGATTGGCGAGGCCGTCGCCGGTGCGCTGCCTCAGCAGCTGCGCCTCCTGCTGCTCCAGCACGCGGATCCGCTGCGAGTCCGGGCCGTTGTCGAGGTTCTGCTGGAACTTCCGGGAGTCCTCGTCGTGGATCTTGTCCACGGCGACCGCGACCTCGTCGTTGAAGATCTGGAGCACCAGCGGCGTCGAGATGATCACTCCGAACAGCAGCGCCATCGCGACCCGCGGCAGCGCCAGCAGGACGGTCAGCACCTTGCCCTGGCTGCGCGTCAGGGACACCACGAGCCAGCGGTCCAGGTTCAGGATGACCAGGAACCACAGCATCGAGAGCGGCACGGCCGCCCACACCGACGCGCCGACCGCCATGCGCAGCGCGAAGAACATCGAGACCGACGCGAGCGACGCCGTCGTGAGCACCGCGCCGCCGATCCCGATGTATTTCGCGCGGTCGGTCGTCGCCCGCCGCAGGATGTCGGGATCGGCACCGGACAGCCACACCAGGACGTTCTTCATCGGCCCCGTCCGTCTCGCAGAGTCATCCGTTGTGAGACGCCACTTCCGGGTCGATAGTTCCGGAGCGTCCCGAAGAAACCAGCTCCGGGTGAGCCATCGCGAGGAACGCAGGCGCTCCTCGGCCTCGCGTTCCTCCGGAGCGAAGGAGGCCGGCCGTCCGGCCGGAGCGTGGCGTGGTTCGGGCGGGTCGTTCGGACGCGTCACCGCACCCCCGGAATTCCTCGATGGAACGGATCGAGAAGCGGGGTCAGCCTAACCCGAGCCATTCCGGCGCACCCCCACGAACGCCCCCAACAGTCACGAAGCGTAACCCGACCGTGATCGTCCCTCCCTCTGTCCACCTCGACCGGCTTCGCTGCCCACAGCCCGCCCACGCCTGGCCCGCCGTCACCGTTCGCTCATCACGAGGCTGGCCCCGTGGCGGGCCCCGCCCGCTACCCGCCAGTTCTTCTTCGACGACCATCACCACTTGTGCGACATAGCCAAGCGGCGCCCCGCCTCCCGGATGCATGACCGAAATCCGTCCGCTTCGCGGACCCGCCAGCCCGGAGGACGGCCGGATAATTCGCTCTTACCTGCGAAAACTCACGGGTTCATCAGGGGTCTTCATGGCGCACGAGACAGAGTTATCTGGCCCTGATAGAGCCGTCCGGAACGCGAGCCTCGGTCTACGCTGACTGCCTGGACGTCCACGGAACCCCCAGCTCAGAGACGTCCGCCAGCAGGCGTTTCACGCGACCCTTCCCTCGGGCGGGAGAGTCTGCAATCATCCCGAATCCAGGGGAATTGGGGGATCTTGTGGAGCTACTCATCCACATCGAAGGCGCTGAGGATGAACTTGAGCTGCACTCCTTGGAGGGCTGGCTGCGGGACGAGCCGGAACTCCGCGGAACCGCTCGGCTGAGCCGGCTGGCCGCCCCTCCCTTGCCGGGTGAGATGGGTGGTGGCCTGGACACCCTCCAGGTGGTCTTTACCGACGCTGTTTCGGCAAGTTCGCTCGTCGTAGCGATCGCCGCGTGGCTGGACAACCACCGCAAGAGCAAGGCGCGCGGCTCCGAGGCCACGGATGTCGTCATCCAGCGAGGAGACACCCGGATCGCCGTTTCGGGACGCTCTCTGGAGGAGGTCCTGGAGGCGCTTGACCAGCAGGATGGCGCCAGCTCGTGACTCAGCCCGATCCGCAAGCGTCTCGGGCCGTCCTGATCGGAACCGCTCAGTATGAGCACTACGGGTCGCTTCCGGGCGTTTCTGCGAACCTGATCGCCCTGCAGGAGGAACTCAGCCGTCCCGAGGTCTGGGGGCTGACACCGCAGGACTGCCAGGTGGTCATGGACCCGCGGGACCCCAGAGAGATGGTCCACCCGGTGACCGAGGCCGGGCGCGAGGCAACCGATGTCCTCCTGGTCTACGTTGCCGGTCACGGCATCCGCGATCACCAAGGGAATCTGCTGCTCGCCCTGCCGTCCACGGAAAGGGATCCGGCGACCCACGGGTACGGCACCGTTGCGTACGAACAGTTGCGGTTGACCGTCAAACGGGCCCGCGCACGCTATCGGGTGGTGATTCTGGACTGTTGTTACAGCGGTGCCGCCATCAACACGATGGGGGCGAGTGACGCGTCGGATCAGACTCCGATCGAGGGCACCTATGTGCTGGCCTCCGCACCGGCGACCCGGACCGCCATGGCTCCGGAGGGCGAAGAGTTCACCGCGTTCACCAGCGAACTCATCACCGTCATTCGCGAAGGAATCCCCAACGGGGACGAGTACCTGACCCTTGATGCGATCTTCAACCGTGTGTACGGCGAGCTTCATGCGAAGGGGCTGCCTCACCCCTGGAATCAGGACCGTAACGCTGCGGGAAGTATCCCTCTGCTGAAGAACCGCGCGGTTGCGAGCCGGTCCGCTAACTCGCCGTCCGAGTATGGCGAGGTGCCTGGGGTCAAGCCGGGCCAGCTGTATCAGTCTCGGCGTGAACTCAGTGACGCCTATGTGCATCGCGCGCTTCAGGCCGGTATCTGTGGCAGCAAACACAAGGGTGGTGCCGAGTCCATCGTGGTCTCCGGCGGCTACGTCGACGATGAAGACCATGGTGACGTCATCATCTACACCGGGCACGGCGGACGCGATCCCAACACCGGTCGACAGGTCGCCGATCAGCGTCCGGCCGACAGCGGTAATGCGGCGCTCATCGCCAGCATCACCAGCCGTTATCCCGTCCGGGTGATCCGGGGTGCCGCGGGCGATCCTGAGTACTCTCCGCCCATCGGATTCAGCTATGACGGCCTGTACACGGTGGAGAGTTACTGGGCGAAGCCAGGACGGGACGGGTTCCGCGTTCTTCAGTTCCGCCTGGAGAAGTCCAACGACCAAGCCCCCCCGGTCGCCCCCACGGGATCTCCCGAGGCTCGTGCCGGTTACGACCTTTCGCGTTGGGCTCCTGTTTCTCTCGACGTCTACCGAGACCGTCGCGTGGCAGCGTCCGTGTGCAGAATGCACAGCTACGAGTGCCAGCTGTGCGGGGTCGTCCTGCAGTCTCCGGACGGCCTGCAAATCACCCCGACCACGCATTTGAAGAGCCTTTCGCCGCCGCACCATGGACCGGACGTCCCAGAGAATGTCCTGTGCCTCTGTCCCACGCACAGAGTGCAACTCGACCTCGGAATCTTCACCATCGAGGACGACCTGACCGTCATCGACGAGACCACGGGTGCTCCTGTCGGTGAACTCATAGATCACCCGCGGCACAAGGTCAGCCCTGAGTACATCCGGTATCACCGGGGCCTTTACCGCCAGAAGCGCTAGTGCCCTCAGCTCCCGCGGCAGGGAGATTTCCTGGATGCGGGGTGTTGCCGAGTGGTGAGAGTTGCTATGTGTGGACGGTCGTGACTTTCTGACGGTGGTCGAGGGGTGCGCGGTGGTGGCTGGCGGGTCGGCGGGGGCACGGGGACGGCGGGCGCGCGAGGAGGCGCTCGAGCTGGCCCGGCGGTCGCGGGAGGCGTGGGAGCAGGCACGGCGCTGGGAGGCCGCGGCGGAGGCGGAGCGGCGGGTCGCGGCCACGTTGCTGACGCTGACCGCGGACGGGTGGCGGCTGCTGGTGGACCGGCGCTGGCCCGGGACGGCGTCGGCGAACGTCGACATGATCCTCGTCGGACGCGGCGGGGTGTTCGTCGTCGACGTCAAGAACTGGCGGGACGCGCCGTCCGTCGGGAACGGGCGGCTCAGCGCGGGCGGCCGCGAGCGCGACGGCGAGGTCGCCAAGATGCTGGCGATGGCGCGGGCGGTCGAGGAGCGGACGGCGGCGCTCGGCATGTCGCCGGTCGCCGTCCAGCCGCTGATGGTCTTCGCGGGGCACCGGCTGGACGAGTCGCTCGGCCGCGTCCGGCTCGTCGGGCGCGAGGACGTCCTCAACGTGCTGCTCGCCGCGCCGAAACGGCTGAACGCGCCGATGGTGAAGGCGGTCGCGGCGTACCTGGGGGAGGGGTTCCCGGCATACGAGACGAGCGCGCTTCCGGAACGTCCGAGCGCCGATCCGGGCGAGGCGGAGTCGCTGTTCGACGTCGAGGAGGTCGAGAAGGCGGCGCTGGAGTCCGTCCTGCACGGGCCGATCGAGCAGTGGATGACGTTCCTGCACCCCGACCAGGTGGCGATCGCGCGTCGCGACTGGAGCGGTCCGGCGCGGATCAGCGGTCCGGCCGGAACCGGGAAAACGGTCGTGGGGCTGCACCGCGCCGCGCACATCGCGACGCGCACGACCGGTCCGATCATGTACGTCACGTATGTGAACAACCTGCCGCGCGTCCAGGGGCGGCTGTTCCAGCGGATGGCCGGGCACCTGGCCGACCGGGTCGAGTTCACCAGCCTGCACGGATGGGCTCAACGCCTCCTCACGGGCCGCGGGATCCGCGTCAACCTCGACCGCCGTCAGGCCGATGACGCCTTCTCCCGCGCCTGGCTCCAGGCCGGACGCGGCAGCGCCCTGACCGAGGTCGACCCGCTCCCGCACTACTGGGAGCAGGAGATCCACCACGTCATCAAGGGACGCGGCCTCACCACGCTCGAGGAGTACCGGACGGTCAGCCGCTACGGCCGCCGCACCCCGCTCCAGCCCGCGCACCGCGAGGCGGTCTGGCTCCTGTACGAGGAGTACGAGCTGCTCCTGCGCCGCCGCGACGTCCACGACTTCAACGACGTCCTGCTCATGGCCCTGGACGAGCTGCGCGAACGCCCGGCCACACCGTCCTACGCCGCCGTGATCGTGGACGAGGTGCAGGACCTCACCCTCACCGGCGTCCGCCTCCTGCACGCCCTGGCGGGCGACGGCCCCAACGGCCTCCTCCTGATCGGCGACGGCCAGCAGGCCGTCTATCCGGGCGGGTTCCGGCTGGGCGAGGCGGGCGTCGGGATCAAGGGACGCGGGGCCGTCCTGCGCGTCAACTACCGCAACGCCGCCCCGATCCTGGACGAGGCCCTCCGCCTGGTCTCCGAGGACCCGTTCGACGACCTGGACGGCCCCACCCCCAACGGCCACCGCACGGTCGAGACGACCTACCACGACGGACGCGTCGTCCACGCCGCCGCGCGTTCCGAGTCCGACCACGACGAACACCTGGTCAAGGCGCTCAACGCGCGCGCGGAGGAGGAGGACGCGCTCGCGAGCACCGCCGTCCTCTGCCGCTCACGCAACGACGTCGAGCACTACCACCGGCTCCTGACGCGCGCGGGCCTGCCCGTCCTCCGCCTCGACAACTACGACGGCCGTCCGGCGGACGCCCTGAAGATCGGCACCTACCTCCGCGCGAAGGGCCTGGAGTTCAAGAACGTCTACCTGCCCGCCTTCAACGCCCGTCCCACCACACCCGGCGGCGACCCGACGGCCGACGAACGCGCCGCCCTCACCCGCCGCCAGACCTTCGTCGCCATGACCCGCGCCCGCGACGTCCTCTGGCTCGGCACCATCGTCCCGGAACGCTGAGACCTCAGGATCTGTTCTCGAGAGCCACAGTCCGAAGGTCAGAGAGCCAGCGTTTGTGAACTCGAGGGCTAGGGCTTGCGGGCTATCGCGCCGTACATGCCCGCTTCGCTCGGCGACGCGGGCGGCGCGTCGGGGGACGGCCGCCAGTCGGCGGTGTAGACGAGGCCGGGATCGAGGAGATCGGTACCGGTGAAGAAGCGGGCGACCTCGGCGGCGGTGCGGGTGTGCAGGGACGCGGCGGCATGCCGGTCGTAGACCTGCTCGGCCTCGCGGGCGACGTCCGGGTCCGGGTCGGACGTGCCGTGGGAGATGACCAGGTGGCTGCCCGGGGCGGTGGCCGACATGAGGCGGGCGACGATCCCGTGCGGGTCGTCGGCGTCCGGGAAGAAGTGCAGCACGGCGAGGAGCAGGACGGCGACGGGCCGGTCGAAGTCGATCAGCGCCGTCACGTCGGGGTGCGTCAGGATGCCCTCGGGCTCGTGCAGGTCGGCCTGGACGAGCGCGACGCCGTTGGTCCGGGCGAGGAGGGCGCGCGCGTGGACGGCCACGATCGGGTCGTTGTCGATGTAGACGACGCGCGCGTCCGGATTGTGCTGCTGGGCGACCTCGTGCACGTTCTGCTGCGTGGGGAGGCCGGTGCCGATGTCGATGAACTGGTCGATTCCGGCGTTCTGGACGAGATGCGTCACGGCGCGGCTGAGGAAGGCCCGGTTGTGCCGGCAGGCGGAGAGCGTCTGGGGCGCGGCGCGCAGGAACGCCTCGGCGGCGGTGCGGTCGACGGCGTAGTTGTCCTTGCCGCCGAGGAAGTAGTCGTAGATGCGCGCGGGACTCGGCACGCTGGTGTCGACTCCGGTCGGCACCCATTCTGCGGTCATCGCTTCTCCCCACCGGGCGGATACGGGCTGATCCTAGGACGCCCGCCACACGCCGGGCGAGGGATTCCTTCCAGGACGGGCGGAACGTCGCGAGCATCCGCCTTCCGCTTCGGCGGCTCGACGATTCGTCCGGGTGTTGACGGTTCGTCGGGCGTCGGTTGTTCGCTCTGAGCGGTCATGCGCACAGCGGAAGCCCTTGAACCGACCTGACGTGCGGGTGATAGCACGGAGGCATGAGGCTTTTGGTTCTTGGCGGGACGGAATTCGTAGGACGGGCGGTCGTCGAGGAGGGCGTCGCCCGGGGCTGGGACGTCACGGTCTTCAACCGGGGGACGCACGGCGCGTCCGACGGGGTGGAGATGCTGCGCGGGGACCGCACCACGCCGGACGGCCTGGACGCGTTGAAGAAGGGTGAATGGGACGTCGTCCTCGACACCTGGTCGTGGGCGCCGGCGGCCGTGCGGGACGCGGCGGAGCTGCTGGCCCCGCGTGCCGCGTCCTATGTGTACGTGTCGAGCCGGTCGGTCTACGACTACCCGGTCGCGGTCGGCGCGGACGAGAACGCGCCGGTGGTCGAGGGATCGCCGGACGACGACCAGTACCACGACCGGGCTCAGGACTACGCGCGGGTCAAGGCCGGCGGCGAGCTGGCGGCGGTCCGCGCGTTCGGCGACCGGGCACTGCTCGCGCGCGCGGGGTTGATCGTCGGCCCGTACGAGAACATCGGGCGGCTGCCGTGGTGGCTGAACCGGATCGCCCGGGGCGGCGAGGTGCTCGCCCCCGGGCCGTCCGAGCTGAAGCTGCAGCTCATCGACGCACGGGACCTGGCAGGCTGGGCGCTCGACGCGGCGGCCCGGCAGGTCGGCGGCGCGTTCAACGTGACCAGCCGGATCGGGCACACGACGATGCGCGAGCTGCTGGAGACGTGCGTCCGGGTGACCGGCTCGGACGCGCGGCTGCGCTGGGCCGACCCGGACCCGATCCTCGCGGCGGGCGTCCAGCCGTGGCAGGACCTTCCGATCTGGGTTCCGCCGGGCGAGTTGTACGAGTTCCTGCACCGGACGAACGTGGACAAGGCACTTGGCGAGGGCCTGACCTGCCGTCCCGTCGAGGAGACCGTCGCCGACACCTGGGCCTGGCTGCGGAGCGTCGGCGGGGAGGCGCCGCAGCGCCCCGACCGCCCGCCGGTGGGCCTGGACCCGAAGGTCGAGGAGTCGCTGCTCAGCGGGGCTGCTTGAAGAGGTGGCCGCCGTCCTGGACCGCGGCGAACACGGCGTCCGCGGTCTGGTCCGCGCTGAGCCCTGACGAGTCGAGGACGTACTTGTCGTAGTGGCCGTCCAGCGCGGTGAACTGGGCGTGCATGTCGCGGACGGGGCCCGGATCGGTGAGGTGCCGGTCCGGGTCCCGCGCGGTTGCGCGCGCGACGGCGGTCTCGAGGTCCGGACGCAGGATCACGTAATGGAACGGCGTTCCGTGCGCGGTGAACCTGTCCAGGAACCACGGGCCCATGACGCCGTCGCAGACCACCGTGTACCCGCCCGCCGCGTAACCGAAGGCCGCGCCCGCCACGACGTTCATCACGGTCTCGTTCTGCGCCTGCGACTCGGGCAGATACGGCATGACCAGCCCGCGCTTGATGTACGCCCAGAAGTCGTCGGTGCGCAGGTGGACGCTGCGCTCGAACCGTTCGGCGAGCAACCCGGCCACGGTCGTCTTCCCCGCCCCGGGCGGCCCCGCCAGGATGATCACGTTCCCCATCCCCCCATCCTCCCGCGCGTGCTCGACCAGGTCCGCCCACCGAACCGGCCGCACAAGCTCGACCACGCCGCCACGCCCGATTCGGACCGGGCTCCCCCGGTCGCCACGCCCCTGCGCGCCTGACTGTCCGAGCCTCCTCGGCACAGACCCACCAACGACGTCGCGATCGACCGGCGACCACAGGCCGCTCCGCCCAACCGTCACAGCTCAGCGGATCAGCCCGTCCGATCGCCCCGGCTCAGCGGGCCGCCCGCCCGATCTCCGCTGGCCATCGGGTCGGCCCGCCTGACCGTCGCGGGTCAGCAGGTCAGCCTGCCTGACCGTCTATGCTCAGCGGGCCGATCCGCCCGATCGTCGCTGGTCAACGGGTCAGCGGGTCAGAGGGTCAGCCCGTCGGGGCGTCGGCCGGTCCCCCGCGGGGCGTCGGAGCGTCGGCCGGTCACCCCGTGGGGTCGTGTCGGTCGCGGCGGAGGCCGGAGAGCTTGTCCGGGTTGACCTGGAAGCGGAGGTTCTGGATGCGGTCGTCGAGCAGGTCGAAGGTGACGACGCCGATCGGCTGTCCGCCGATCACCGCGAGCACGGCCAGCTCGCCGTTGACCGTCGCCGCCTCCAGCGTGACGCCCGCGGTGACCGGCTTGGTGAGCGTGCCGAGCAGCCAGCGCGCGACGTGGTCCGGCCCGTGCAGCGGACGGCGCGCCGCGGTGATCTTGCCGCCGCCGTCCGACCAGCAGGTCACGTCCGGTGCGAGCAGTTCCATGACCGCGTTGATGTCGCCGCCGGACGCCGCCTCCATGAACCGCTCGGTGAGCGCGCGGCGGCGCTCCGGGTCGTCGTCGTAGCGGGGACGGCGGGCCAGCACGTGCTCACGGGCGCGGTGCGCGACCTGCCGGACGGACGCCTCGGGCCGGTCGACGAAACCGGCGATCTCGGCGTGCGAGAACCCGAACACCTCGCGCAGCACGAACACCGCGCGCTCGACCGGGGACAGCGTTTCCAGGACGACGAGCATCGCCGTCGAGACGGTGTCGGCCAACTCGGTCTCCTCGGCGGCCCGGTCGGGCGCGGTCAGCAGCGGTTCGGGAAGCCACGGCCCGACGTAGGACTCGCGCGTCGCGCGCGCGGAGGTCAGCCGGTTGAGGGCGAGGTTGGTGACCGTCCGCACCAGGTAGGCGCGGGGGTTCGCGACGCCGGACCGGTCCGCCTTGTTCCAGGCGAGCCACGCGTCCTGGAGGACGTCCTCGGCGTCGGCGACGCCGCCCAGCAGCTGGTACGCGGTGCCGAACAGCAGCCGCCGATGCTCGGTGAACGGGTCGTCCGCCGGTTTCTGGAGGGTCATCGGGCCGGTCGCCCTTCCGTCAGCGGGTGGTCCGGCCACCCTTGGAGAGGTAGGGGTAGACATTGAAGCGCCTGCTCAGCCGGAAGAACTTGATGGGGCTTCCGCTGACGGTCTCCTTGTAGAGGACGGCCGCGCGCCCGGTGAGCATGGCGCGGCGCGGCGTGTCGTCCGCGCGCGTGAACTGGATGAGCCCGTCGCGCCGTCCGAGGCTGAGCGGCTGGTGGAAGTATCCGAACCGGAACGGCTTCGGGGGGCGCCCATGCAACAGCCGGACGATGTTGTCGGCGGCATGCGTACCGGTCGGGATCCCGCTCTGGCACGTCCCGTGGATGTCGCCCCACTTCTGCTTGACGGCGGCGGCGTCGCCGATGGCGAACACGTCCGGATGCGAGACGGAGCGCAGTTCCGCGTCCACGACCACGCGTCCGCTCTTGTCAGTGGCGATTCCTGCGGCGGCGGCTATGGCGGGCACGCGCACGCCGGTTGTCCACAGGGTCACGTCCGACTGGACGACTGTGCCGTCGGTGAGCTCGATCCCGTCCACCAGGACCTTCCCGACGGCCTCACCACTCCGGACGGAGACCCCGAGCCGCTCGAACGCCTTCGCCAGGTAGGCGCGCGCCCGGTCGCCCGTCATCGCGGCGGGCTCGCCCCGACTGACCAGCGTGACCTTGAGTTCCGGGTGGCTCTCGGCGATCTCGGCGGCGGCCTCGACACCGGTCAGTCCGCCTCCGCAGACGGCGACGGTCGCGACGCCGGGCTCGGCCAGCCGCGCGGCCAGCCGCTGCGGCTCGTCCAGGGTGAACGCGTACTCGTCCGCGCCCGGGACGATGGACGTGTCGGTGCGGCTGCCGAGCGCGAACACGATCGTGTCGTACTTGAGAACGCCCTGGTCATCAAGGGTGATGCGGCGCTTCTCGGCGTCGACGGCGGTGACGCGGCCCTGCCGGAACACGACGCCCGAGCCGTCCAGCAGGTCCGGGATCCGGTGGACGGCGAGGTCCTGGCCGGCGGCGGTCTGGTGGGTGCGCAGCCGCTCCACGAACCGGTCGGACGGGTTGACCAGCGTGACCGTGACGTCCCTGTCGCGGCGGGTGCGGTGAGCGATCCGGACGGCGCACATCATGCCCGTGTACCCCGCGCCCACGACGACGATGTTCTTGCGCATCTTCCTCATCTCCCTGAGGACGTTCCCGTTGGACGCCCATGGGACAAATGGATCGCGCCGTTCGTGACCGGTCCATATGTGACCTGCATCACATCAGGTAGATCGTCGGTCACGTCCCTGGACATATCCGTCCCCTGACGGCGTCGCCCCAGGTCAAAGAGGGTCTTGATATGGCTGGATGCCAGCATGATCCTTTCGCGACGATGGCGGAGGCACCGCCACCTGATCCCGCCGCTCGCCCTTTTCGGCGGCACGCTCGCGATGGGCGCCGCCGCGATCGGCTTCGGCGCCGCCTCCGGCCCCGGACCTGGACGCACCCCGGAGCGCATGGCCGCGCCCCCTCCGCCGACCGCGACCCCGGCCGCACTCCGCTCAGGCCCCCACGCGTCCAGCGTCGGCGTGAACCTGACCGTCCAAGGCATCCCGGCGATCGGCCAGCCCGCCTTCACCGGACGTCTGGGCACCGCCGACGCGCGGGACTCCTCCGGCCGCGCCGACTACTCCCACGACCCCGATCACGTGAAGTCCCTGGTCACAGTCGCGAAGCCGTCGGGTGGCACGTCCGGCGGCGCCTGGACCGCCACCAACGCGGTCGGCATGTCACTCACCCCACGCGGCCCCGAACTCCTCCGGATCGCCACCCTCCGCACCGACGCCCGATGCCGTCCACCCCATGTCCGGACCACCCTCACCAAGCCGACGGTCGCCGGGATCCCGATCACCGACGGCGAGAAGCGCATCCCCGTCACCGGCGCGCAGCTCGGCTACGACCGCGTCTCGACCGGCGTCCTCGACGTGCGGATGACCCGCGTCCAGCGGACGACCCCGACCACCGCCGAGGCCCGCGCCGAGATCACCATCGACGGAACGCTGTTCGACCAGAACGCCCGGATCTACTCCGGCCCCATCGCCCACCTGGTCCTGGGCGACGTCCAGGCCCAGTGCCCCGGCGGGGCCCCCGAACCGGCCGACCTGAGGGTCCGCAAGACCGTGAACAAGACCTCCGTCCACGTCGGCGGCACCGTCCGCTACACCCTGACCGCCGAGAACGACGGCGGAACCCTCATGGACGCCCGCTTCCAGGACGACATGACCAGGCTCCTCCGCCACGCCGCGTACAACACCGACGCGACCGCCACCAAGGGCCGCCTCACCTACCGGCGACCCCACCTCACCTGGACAGGCCACCTGACCCCCGGCCAGAAGGCCAAGATCACCTTCACCGTCACCGCCCGCCGCCCAGGCAAACTACGCAACATCGTCACCTGGAACACCCCACCAGGCCGCCTGGTAACCCGAGTAATCCCCACCCACAACCCCTGACCCCACCCACAACCCCACCCCAAACCACCCACCACTCTCACCCCAGACCACCGACCACTCTCAGCGCAGACCGCCCAGCACTCTCGGCGCAGACCGCCCCACTCCGTGCAACCGAGCCACCCAAGCCCCCAACCAGCCCCATACCAACCCAGACCGCTCCCACAGCGAAGTCAGCCCGCAGCCGCACCAGCGGACCAGCAGCCGCTCAACCCACCCACACAAGTCGATGGGTATTCGGATGGGTTGGCTGCGAATCAGAGGTGGGGGCTGGCGCGGGTCCAGCGCCGGGTCAGCCTGTTCCGGGCAGGCGGCTGCCGGTGCCGCCAGCATGACGCGTATCAAGGTCGCGCCAACGCCGCTGGTGGGGCGGCATGATCCGCGAGCCACTTCGACCCGCAGGCCGACCGGCCTGCTGCCGGACGAACCCAGCTCCTCCGAAGCCACCGGCCGCCGACAACGCTGGCGACCAGCACTCTGAGGCGCGACTCGACCGCAGAAGCCGGTCTGGGGGGTGCGGGGCTGTGAACCCCCGCCTGCGCGGCCGCAGTCCGCTAATGGTGCTGGTGAGTGGCGCTTTGAGGCGCGATTTGGTCGCGGAAGCCGGTCTGGGGGCGCGGGGCTGTGCCCCCCGGCTGCGGTCGCGGTCCGCTAATGGTGCTGGTGAGTGGCGCTTTGAGGGGCGGCTTGGTCGCGGAAGCCGGTCCGGGAGGCGCGGGACTGTGAGCCCTCAGCCCTTCGCGGCCGCAGGCGGTTGCCGGCGCTGGTAGGCGGCGTTTCTGAGGGCGGCTTGGTGGCGCTGGTGAGCGGGGCTCCGAGGGCGACTTGGTCGCGGAAGCTGTTTTGGGTGGCGTTGGGCTGTGTATATCCAGCCCTGCGCGGCCACGGACCGCTATGGCGCTGGCTCGGCCCTGCGCGGCTGCGGGCCGTTGACGGCGCTGGTAGGCGGCCTGTTCTGGGGGCTGGCTTGATGTGACCAGCATTGACCGTCGTCCGGCGAGCGCTTGGTCGAGCGCTGGTCGAGCGATCCTCAGGGAGACGCGCGGGGTATCAGGATTGGCCCGCGCCCGCCTCTGTCCGGAAGGTGTTCCTGTAGGCGGAGGGAGAGGTGCACATGATCCGGGTGAAGTGATGGCGGAAGGTGGCCGGGCTGTCGAACCCGACCACGGCCGCGATCTTCTCCACCGGGGTCGAGCCCTCCTCCAGGAGCGGCAGGCTGGCCATGATCCGCTGATGTAGGACCCAGCGCAGCGGACTGGTGCCGGTCTGCCGACTGAAGTGTCGGATGAAGGTGCGAGGCGCGAGGCAGGCGACCCGTGCGAGTTCGGCGATCGTCAGCGGGCTCGTCAGGTTGGCCAGGGCATGGTCCATGGCGCGCGCCACCGCGTCGTTCGCTGCCGGCTCCGGAACGGCGGCCTCGACGAACTGCGCCTGACCCCCGTCCCGATGGGGCGGGACGACCAGACGCCGCGCGACGGCATTGGCGACCCGCGCACCGTGGTCCTTGCGGACCAGATGCAGACACAGATCAAGGACGGCCGCACTCCCCGCGCCGGTGATCACGTCATCGCCGTCCACGTACAGGACGTCCGGCGTGACATCGATCCCCGGGTAGCGTCGTCGCAGCAGGTCCGCGTACTGCCAGTGAGTCGCGGCGGCCCGCCCGTCGAGCAACCCGGCTGCGGCCAGAGCGAACGCCCCGGAGCAGTTCGACACCACCCGAGCCCCTCGCGCATGCGCCGTCCGCAAGGCGTCCACGAGCGCCTCGGGCACCTCCCCCCGGACATCGGGCACGGCCACCACGATCAAGGTGTCGGCGGCGGCGAACGCCTCCAGTCCCTGATCAGGCGTCATGACGAATCCGCCGACCATCCGCAACGGCCCCGGCGTCAGCCCGCAGACCCGCAGGTCATACCAGGGCACACCCAACTCAGGCCGTGGAAGCCCGAACACCTCGACGACCGCGCCCAGCTCGAACGGCGCCATCCCGTCAAAGGCCAGCACCGCGACCTCGTGCCCTCGCCCCACTCCGATCATGGCCAGATCTTAACGAACAACGGCATTCACGCCACTATCCCAGCCCGACCCAACCAACGACCATTGATCAGGACAGACCACCCCCACCCCATCTCGAACACCGACCTCGATCAGGACAAGCCACCCCAGACAGCGACCACCGATCAGGACAACCATCGCGCCCCACCCCGACGGGCCCACCGACCAGGACAGGCCATCCCGAACGGCAACCACGGCCACGACAGGCCCCAGACGGCGACCACGGCGACGACAGGCCGCCCCGGACGTTGGTCACGGCTACGACGGGCCCCGGACGGTGACCATGGCCACGACGGGCCGCCCCGGACGGCGGACCACGGCCACGACGGGCTTGGACGGCGATCGCGGGCACGGCGGGCCGTGGACGGCGATCACGGTCAGGCGTCCCGAACGGGGACCACGGTCAGGACAGGCCATCCCGAGCGGCGATCACAGCCACGATGGGCCGCCCCGGACGGCGACCACCGTCAGGACGGGCCGTCTCGGGCGGTGACCTCGGTCGGTGCGGGCCAGCCCCGACGCAGCCGTGGCCGTGGCCGTCCACGCAAGGGGTTCCTGGCTTGGAAGCCCTGACCTCGCACGAAACAGTAAGGAGTCGATCGTGACCGTTGATGAGATCCAGACCGACAGCGCGGCTGTGCGGTTCTTCACCTCGCGGCTGGCCTTCGAGACCGACCCGTCGGACCTGTTCGCCCAGATGCGGGGGGACGGGACGGACAAGGTCATCGTGGTGGACTCGCGTGCCCAGGAGGCGTGGGACATGGGACACGTCGCGGGGGCCGTGCACCTGCCCCGGCCGGAGATCGCCGCTCGTCACGACGTGGTTCTCGATCGGGACGCGCTCGTGGTCGTCTACTGCTGGGGACCGGGCTGCAACGGTGGGGTGAAGGCCGCTCTGGAACTGGCCCGGCTCGGCTACCGGGTCAAGGAGATGATCGGCGGGTTCGAGTACTGGGCCCGCGAGGGGTACCCCGTCGAGACCGCCGCCGGTGTCAGCCGTCGTTCTCCTGACCCCTTGACCGCTCCGGTGGCCGGCATCACCTGCGCCTGCTGACCAGGGACATCACCTCCTTTTCCTGTGCTGGGCGAAGAACGCCCCTTCGCCCGAAATGATTTACCTGTGTTCCAGGGAGCCCCGGCCCTCTCCAGAAACGAAAAAGGGTCTGGGCCCCCTGGCCGCGACCTGCGCCCCAGATCCGCCTCCCCCCGGAACGGACGCGGGACGCAGGCGCGGCGGTGGACATGGACGCCGCATCCGCACCCTCCGCGGCGGGCTCGAAGCAGGTCCACGTGACCATCGTCGCCGCCGGTCCGGAGCTCTTCCAGCCAGCGCCCGAACTGTGGATAACCTGGTCGCAGGGAGGCTTTTCCCCGTGGACAGGCGGTCCAGCCGCCCCCGCAGAAGCCCTTCGTCCGAAGGTCTCGTGGGGCATCGCACCCGAGGTCGGGCCTACAGCGGCAGGAGAAACGCGATCACCTGCGCGCACGCGGACGGACACCGCCGAAGTGGCGTGTGTGACGTGACCGTCCGTTCGAGATGGGCATAAGCAGGGGGCGTCCCGACGTTAGGATGAACAAATCGCTCTTATGACGCTCGCCCGAACTGCGGCGACGTCACGACTGGCTCGTCCTTGCAGCGCACGAATCACGGCCGCCTCCCGGCCCCTGTGGTGCCTCCCGAGACGCGCCCCCTCTCGGAAGGTATTGCGTGACCGACGTTTCTGCTGCCCATGCCCCGTCCACCCCTGCGGAGGACGTCGCGGACACCGCGAGGGCCGAGGCACAACCCGGCTTCGCCGACCTCGGCCTGCCGGAGCCGCTCGTCGCGGCGCTCGCCCGCCAGGGCATCGAGTCCCCGTTCCCGATCCAGGCCGCCGCGATCCCGGACGTCATGGCCGGACGGGACGTCCTCGGCCGCGGCAAGACCGGCTCGGGCAAGACCCTGGCCTTCGGCCTGCCGCTGCTCGCGCGCCTGGAGGGCCGCCGCGCTGAGCCGCGGCGTCCGCTGGGCCTCATCCTCGTGCCCACGCGCGAGCTCGCCCAGCAGGTCGTGACCAACCTCGAGCCCCTCGGCCGGTCCCTGGGCCTGCACTTCAAGACCGTCATCGGCCAGACGTCGATGTTCAAGCAGATCGACGCGCTGCGCCGCGGCGTCGAGATCGTCGTCGCCACCCCGGGCCGCCTCAAGGACCTGATGCGCCAGGGCGCCGCCGACCTGTCCGACCTCGAGATGGTCGTGCTGGACGAGGCGGACCACATGGCCGACATGGGCTTCCTCCCGGATGTCACCGACATCCTGGACGAGGCTCGTCCGGGCGGTCAGCGTCTGCTGTTCTCCGCCACCCTGGACAACGACGTGGACGTCCTCGTCAAGCGCTACCTGAACGACCCGGTCAACCACGCGATCGGGCCCGTGGACGAGTCCGTCGACACGATGGACCACCACCTCCTCCTGGTCGCGCCCAAGGAGAAGGCGGCCATCACGGCCGAGATCGCCAACCGTGAGGGCCGGACGATCCTGTTCGCGCGCACGAAGCACGGCGTGGACCGGCTCGCCAAGCAGCTCACCGACGCGGGCGTCCGCGCGGCCGGCCTGCACGGCGGCAAGTCCCAGGGCCTCCGCACGCGCACGATCGCCGAGTTCCACGAGGGCACGTTCGACGTCCTCGTGGCGACCGACGTCGCCGCGCGCGGCATCCACGTCGACGGCATCAGCCTCGTCATGCACGTGGACCCGCCGGCCGACCACAAGGACTACATGCACCGCGCCGGACGCACCGCGCGTGCGGGCGAGAAGGGCACCGTCGTCACGCTCGTCCTGCCCCACCAGGTGCGTTCGACCTCCGCGATGACCCGCCGCGCGGGCATCGAGGCCCCCAAGCACCGCGTCACGTCCGGTGACGAGGAGCTGACCCGGCTCACCGGCGCACGGGAGCCGTCCGGTGTGCCGATCCAGGGCCCGGTCATCCCCGAGCGCCCGCGTCGTGAGCCGGGCCGTGGGGGCCGCCGTGGCGGCCGTTTCAACGGTCAGCGCCGTTTCCGTGACGACGGCCCCCGCGGTGGCGGCCGTCGCGATTTCGACCGTGAGGGACGTTCCGACGGCTTCCGCCGGGATTCCGACGGCGAGCGGCGCGGTGGCGGCCAGGGCAACGGGTACCGCGGCGACCGCGGTCGCGACCGTGGCTTCGACGGCAACCGCGGTGGCAACGACTCCCGCGGGGACGGATTCCGCCGTAACGACGACCGGCGCGAGCGCCCCAACGGGGACGACCGCCGCGACAACGGCTTCCGTAACGACCGTCGTGAGGGCGGCTACCGCGGTGAGCGTTCCTACGGGAACGACCGCCGTGAGGGCGGTTTCCGCAGCGAGGGCGACCGCAGGGGCAACTACTCCGGCGACCGCCGCGAGTTCTCGGGCGACCGTGGACCCCGGGGCGAGCACGGCTTCTCGGGCGACCGCCGTGGCGGCGGCCCGCGTGGTGCCGGTGCCGGTGCCGGCCGTCGCGACGGTTCCTACGGCGGCCCCCGCCGTGAGGGCTCCGACCGCAGCCGCGCGCGCTTCAACTAGGCGCCAGAACGCCCGGACGGGCCGTTGACACTTCGGTGTCAGCGGCCCGTCCGCGTTTCATGACCTGGAAAAACACCACCTCGGAAGGAGTTATCCACAGTTCGGCGCCCGGCTGGCGTTCACCGTGCACCGCCGCCGAGGATGGATCCCGTCAGTCGTCGAGGGCCGGCACCCGCCGACCCCGAACCGGACGGGAGGTGATCAGGGCATGAAGATCGGCCCACTGGGTCGCAGTGAGATCGCGGGGCAGCGCCGCCGCCCGGAACGGCTGATCGTCCAGCCAGCAGATGATCCCTGACCGCGCCGCGCCGTGTCACGCTGCGCCAAAGCGCGCTGCGCTGCGCCAAAGCGCGCTGCGCTGCGCCAAAGCGCGCTGCGCTGCGCCAAAGCGCGCTGCGCTGCGCCAAAGCGCGCTGCGCTGCGCCGAACCGTGTCATGCCGCGTCGGGGTCATGCCGCGCCTGCGGCGTGCCAGCGTCTGGGCAGGTCGGGCCGCCCGCTTCGGAGCGCGCCGTACCGGGCCGTGCTGACTCTGCCGGGCCGCCTTGCGCCGGGGCTGTACTGGGCCAAGGCCGTGCTGGCCGCATCGTGCTGGGCCACCTCGGGTGGTGCCTTGCCGGGACGTGGTGGGTTCACTGTGCTGGGGCAGCATCGTGCCGGCCACGTTGGCCACGTCGGGCCGCGCTGTGCCATGCCGCGTCGGCCATGCCGCGTCGGCCACGCCGCGTCGGCCACGCCGCGTCGGCCACGCCGCGTCGGCCACGCCGCGTCGGGCCGTGCCGGGCCACGCCGGGCCGTGCCGGGCCACGCCGGGGCGCGTTGGGCTGCGGTGGGGGGTTTGCTGGGGAGTGGGGGGACGCGTTGTGTTCGGGGCGTTTGGGGTGTGGGGGAGCGTGTTGTGTTGGGGAGGGAGGGGTCAGCCGGCTTCTTCTTGGAGTTCGGTGGGGGGTGGGGTGGCTTGGCGGAGTTTGTCTTGGAGGAGCTGGAGGCCTTCCATGCCGTCCAGGGAGAGGGCGGCGAGTTCGTCCAGGGAGATGAGGGGCTGGTTGCGGAGTGGGGGTTGCCAGCCCTCTTCTGGGGTGTGGCTGCGGAGGACCTTGGCGGGGACGCCGCCGATGACGGAGTGGTCGGGGAACTCGCCGCGGACCACCGCGCCGCCCGCGACGGCGACGTTCCGGCCGAGTCTGGTGCCGGGGAGGATGATCGCGCCGGTGCCGATCCAGCAGCCGGTGCCGATGACGACCGGGTTGTTCTCCGGCCACTGGCGGCCCACGGGCATGTCGAGGTCCGCGTAGGTGTGGTTCTGGTCGGTGATGTAGACGTTCGGGCCGGTGAAGACGTCGTCGCCGATCTCGATCGACTGGTGGCCGACGATGTGGGTGCCCCGGCCCAGCGAGCAGCCCCTGCCGATCTTCACGATGACGTCCGGGCCGAGGTCCAGGCCGGGGACGAAACCGGCGGAGATCGTCACGTGGGTGCCGACGAGGGTGTGGGAGCCGATGGAGATCCACGGCTCCCCGTAGATCGCGCCGGACGGGAAGCCGATGCACACGCCCTCACCGAGGTGGGCGAAGCGGCGTCGGCCCGGCGTCTCGGGGGTGATCTCGCCGTGCCGCTGGATCCACTCCCAGCCCCTGTGCACGGCCAGGTGCAGGCCCTGCCGGGCTCTGCGCTTGAGGAGCCCGGTGAGCTGCTGCCCCAGCGGACGCGATGTCGGCGACATGGCGCCACCGTACCGGTTGGTAGTAACCCCAAGGTCCGCCTACCGCCGCACAGCGGACGAACGCGTCCTGTAAGGACGATCCTGCATGCGTCGAGGGTTTGGATACTGAGGCGCGCCAGCGCTGATGCCCTGTTCAGGACGGGTGTGAGCGACTCATCCACGAGCTCGACGTCGCGGCCCTCGCGAACTCAGCGGCCTTCGCGAACTCAGCGCTGCGCTGCGGTGCGGTGCGGTGCGCTGCGCTGCGCTGCGGTGCGGTGCGCTGCACTGCGGTGCGCTGCGGTGCGCTGCGGTGCGGTGCGCTGCGGTGCGGTGCGGTGCGGTGCGGTGCGGTGCGCTGCGCTGCGCTGCGCTGCGTTGCGCTGCGGTGCGGTGCGGTGCGGTGCGCTGCGCTGCGCTGCGCTGCGCTGCGCTGCGGTGCGGTGCGGTGCGGTGCGGTGCGGTGCGCTGCACTGCGGTGCGCTGCGGTGCGCTGCGTCGCGCTGCGTCGCGCTGCGTCGCGCTGCGGTGCGGTGCGCTGCGGTGCGGCGCGCTGCGTCGCGCTGCGGTGCGGTGCGGTGCGTCGTGGTGCGTCGTGGTGCGGTGCGATGGTGCCCCGAGGCTCTCAGCCCCACCCCGCGAGGTCCTCAGCCCTCAGGCCTCCACTCCATGCCTCCCAGGCCTCCATGCCTCCCAGGCCCCAGGCCCTCAGGTCCCTCAGCCCTCCCAGGGCCCTGGCCCTCAGGCGTCCCAGGCCCTCAGGCCCACCGGGGCCCAGGCACTCAGGCTCACCGGGGCTCAGGCACTCAGGCTCACCGGGGCTCAGGGCCTCAGGTCTCAGGTTCGAGGTCTGGGTGCCTGGGATGTCCGAGGGGTGGGGGCTCGTAGTCGGGTGGGTGCCGTGCTCGGCGGCGGGCTGGCGGGATTGGGGGAGGGGGAATGGAGAAGGACCCGGCTTAGCGGGTCCTTCGTCCGGGGTGGCGGGTTCGCCCTGGTTACTTGGTGTGGGACGAGACGTGGTCGATCGGCTGGGATTCGGCCGAGTCGGCGGCGGACTCGTCGGTCATCATGTGGGCCGTCTGGGCGGCGTTGCGGCGGGTGAGGACGACTCCTGCGACGCAGGCGGCCGCCACTCCGGCCAGCAGAGCGACCGTGACGGCGCGGGCCCGGCGGGCCGGACGGCGCGGTTCGATGCGGTGGGCCGTCTCGGAGAGCGCGGAGCTCACCTTCGGGCTCAGGTCCGACTCGACGTACTTGGCGGCGTCACGCAGCCTCGGGGCGCTCCAGCCCCGGAAGGCCAACATGCGCTCGGCGGCGGCCTCCCGGCCCTGCTGTGCCGCCGGGCCCATCCGCTCGCGCGCCATCGAGGCGCCGTGCCGGCAGGCCGACATGCCCTGGCGGAACGACGTCCGCGCGCGGCCGAACCGGGAGTCGGCCTTCTGGCGCCGACGGATACTCATCTTTAGGGACACGCTAACCTCCCTGTTTGCGAGGTCCTGTCAGGCAGCCTTCCCATGCAGCGGAAGGTAAACCCTGTAAGAGTGATCAACACGTTACTCAGGGTGGGCAGGAACGCCGCCGGTGACATGCGCCGTGACCGGCTCAGACGCAAGCATCTCGATGAGGAGGGGGCCCGAGTGGCTGAGGAAATCTTTGCGACGCTGAACACCAACCTGGGCAAGATCGTGGTTCAGCTGTACCCGGACAAGGCTCCGAAGACGGTGGAGAACTTCGTCGGCCTGGCCGAGGGGACCAAGCCCTGGCGGCACCCCGAGACGGGTGAGGACAAGACCGGCACCTCTCTCTACGCCGGGACGATCTTCCACCGGGTGATCAAGGAATTCATGATCCAGGGCGGTGACCCGCTCGGGCGCGGCACCGGCGGCCCCGGCTACGAGTTCGAGGACGAGTTCCACCCCGAGCTGAAGTTCGACCGTCCGTACCTGCTGGCCATGGCGAACGCCGGACCCGGCACCAACGGTTCGCAGTTCTTCATCACCACCAACGTGGAGAACACCCGGCACCTGACCGGCCGCCACACGATCTTCGGCAAGGTGATCGAGGGCACCGGTGTGGTGGACGCGATCGTCAAGGCCGAGACCGGCCGCAACGACCGTCCCAAGAGCGATGTCGTCATCGAGTCGGTGACGATCGAGCGGCGCCAGTCCTAAGACTAGGTAGGGGGAGACGGCCCCGGTCCACACGGACCGGGGCCCGTCCCCCGGACCTCCGCCCGGTCCACGCTCCGGTTCGTCCGGCGCGCGGACCGGCCCCGCCGCACCACCCAGGCCCCACGGAGCCGCCACGATGAGCACCGACCAACAGCCCGCCCCCGAGACGCCGGTCCCGACCTGCTACCGGCACCCGGGACGGGAGGCACATCTCCGCTGCACCCGCTGCGATCGGTACATCTGCCCGGACTGCATGCGCGACGCGGCGGTCGGTCACCAGTGCCCGGAGTGCGTCGCCGAGGGCAACAAGGGAGTGCGCCGCCCGCGCGCGGCCGCGATGGGCAGGCGGTCGTCGGACCAGCCCGTCGTGACGTACGCGCTGATCGCGGTGTGCGTGCTGGCCTACGTCGGCGAGATCGCCTCGAAGGCGGTCGTCCCCGACTACATGATGCTCGGCGCCTGGACGCGCCCGGACGGCACGCTCGCCGCCGGCGTCCTGGACGGCGAGTGGTACCGGCTGATCACCTCGATGTTCCTGCACCAGCAGCCGACCGGCACGAGCTTCGGTTTCGCGCACATCCTGCTGAACATGTGGGCTCTGTACGTGCTGGGTCCTCCGCTGGAGATGGCGCTCGGCCGGGCGCGGTACCTGTCCCTCTACCTGCTGTCCGGGTTGGGCGGGAACGTCCTGCTGCTGCTCGTCGCGCCCTACACCGGCGCGGTCGGCGCGTCCGGCGCGATCTTCGGCCTGTTCGGCGCGTTCTTCGTGGTCGCGCGGCGGAGCGGGGCGCCCACCGGGCCGATCCTGTTCCTGCTCGCGATCAACCTGATCTTCACCTTCTCGGTGAGCGGGATCTCCTGGCAGGGCCACGTCGGCGGCCTCGCGACCGGCCTCGCCGTCGCGTTCGTCTACGCCTACGCCCCGGCCGTCCGGCAACGCTGGCTGCACATCGCCGCCCCCCTCGCCGTCCTGGCCCTGTTCGTCGCCCTCATCCTGGTCAAGGCCGTCACCTTCACCGCCGACGCGACCAACGGCCTCACCTGACCCCCTCAGCCCCCAGCCAACGCCCCACCCGCCCACCGCCGACGTTCCGGCCTCAAGGCCCTGCCAGCCCACGTCGCCCCGGGAAGCACAGCACAGCCGCGTCCCCAGCCGCCTCAGTACCGCGCGCCCGCGCCGGTCGCCTGTGCCGTGCTGCGTTGGCCCGTGCCCGCATCGCGCCGCATCGTGTCGTTCTGCATGCGCCAGCTCGCGTGATGTGGCCCCTGCCGCGCCGCCCGCGTCGGCTCGGCCGTACTGGTCGCGCTGGCGGTGCCGCACTGCCCACACCTGTGAGGCCCGCGTTGCGCCGCACCACCCCTCCGGCTGTTGGCTTGCGTCGCACCTCTTCGTGGACGGGCTGGACGTGCTGTGTAGGGGGCGTGGCGCGGTGCTGGGTCGGCTACGTGCGGGGATGGTCGCGTAGTGACACGCCCGGGAGGCGAGGTGAGGGCTCACTGTCCGGCGCGCCAGGGCGGTACTCATCCTCCGGGGAACCCAGCCTGTGGACGACGGGGGCTGATGGCCTTCTTCCCGCGGCGCTCTCCGAGTGGCTACTGGCCTCCACGGCGCCAGCGGGCGAGGCGGGGCGGCACGCCGGGTGTGGGGAGGAAGGTGGCGTGGTGCTGCCCGCGGGACGGAGGGGGCGCGGGCAGCGCTTCAGGCCGCGGCTCCTGAGGGGAGACGCGGCTGGTCGGGGTGCTGGGGAGACTATCCCCAGCCTGTGGATAACTTTGGTGGATTCAGGCGGCGGAGAAGTGGGTAACGGTCAGCGCCACTTGGTGGACAGGCCGACGCCCAGGATGATCGCCACGAATCCGATCAGCAGGTTCCAGCTCTTCAGGCCGGTCATCAGCGGGATGTCGACGCCGGTGGCGGCGCTGATGTAGTAGACGGCGATCCAGGCCAGGCCGATCAGCCAGAGGACGACCATCGTCGGCGCGAGCCAACGGGGGCTGACCTCGGGCGCCTTGGACTTCTGCGGCGGCGTGTAGACGGCCTTCTTGCGCACTTTGGACTTGGCCACGTGGGTTCTGTCTCCTCGGGCGGTCGGCCGGCGGCACCGGTCCGCGCTTGGGTGGTTTGTCGGTTAGCGTAGTCGCTGGTGAGCAGCGTACGGCGTCGAGCGTGGGGAAGCATCATCCCAGCTCTCACGGTCCTGGCGGGAGCCCTGTTCGCGGCGAGCGCGAGCACGGCCCGCGGTACCGACCTGCGCGACACCGGACGGACCCGGATCACCGAGCTGATCACCGCCGAGCAGCGCCGCACGCTGGGCGAACGCGCCCGCTACGACCGCCTGCGCAAGGACGTGGACGGCCTGTCCCGCGCCGCCGGACGCGCCGACGCCCGCGTGAACCGGGCCCAGGGCGACGCCGACCGTCTCGCCGCGCGCGCCGGAATGACCCCGGTCGGCGGGGAGGGCGTCCGGGTCGTCCTGGACGACGCGCCGCGCGCCGCCCAGGACGCGCCGCCCACCGGAGCCACACCCGACGACCTGGTCGTCCACCAGGCGGACGTGCAGGCCGTCGTGAACGCGCTGTGGGCGGGCGGCGCCCACGGCATGCAGATCATGGACCAGCGGGTGATCGGCACCAGCGCCGTCCGGTGCGTGGGCAATACGCTGATCCTGCAGGGGGTGGTGTACTCGCCGCCGTTCCGGATCACCGCCGTCGGCGACCCGGGCCGGCTTCGCGCCGCGCTGGACGCCTCCCCCGCGATCTCGGTGTACCAGCGGTACGTGCGGGCCTACGGGCTCGGCTGGTCGGTGCACAGGCTCCGGCGGGTCACGTTGCCCGCCTACACCGGGAACGTGACGATGAAGCACGCCACGGTGCCGCCGGACGCGGGAGACGACGCCGCCGGAGGCCGTCCGCCGGAGTGACCCCGGACAGGACGTCCCGGCCGCGCCCTCCGCACGGACGGCGGCGCACGCGGCGGTGGGCTGGGAAAGGGGCGGGCCGGTGCGGGTGCTGATCCGCGGACTGGGCGAGCTGTGCATCACCGCGGGTTTGATCCTGCTGCTGTTCGTGACCTACGAGCTGTGGGGGACGGGCCGCTACACGCACGACCAGCAGAACAAGCTCTCCAAGGAGATGATGCGCTCCTGGGCGTCCGGGCAGCCCGCCGGGGCCGGGAAGATCACCACGGAGCGGGTGAAGCTGGGCAAGGGCCTGGCGCTGATCCGGATCCCCCGGTTCGGGTCGTCCTACCGGTACGTGGTGATCGAGGGCGTCTCCCTGGCCGACCTGCGCAAGGGTCCCGGCCACTACCCCGGCACGCAGCTGCCCGGCGAGGTCGGCAACTTCGTGGTCTCCGGCCACCGGACGACCTACTCCGCGCCGTTCAACCGGGTCGGCGAGCTGAAGCCCGGGGACGAGATCGACATCGACACCCGGGACGGCAAGTACGTCTACAAGGTCACCGAGAAGCGGGTGGTGGACCCGACGGACGTCGAGGTCACCGCGCCCGTGCCGTTCCACCCAGGGCAGCGGGCCGGCAAGCGGATGATCACCCTCACCACCTGCCATCCGATGTACTCGGCGGCCGAGCGCCTGATCGTCTTCGGCCAGCTGTCCGCCCAGTACCCGCGGGTCACCGGAAAGTAGGAGGACGGACGATGTACACGCTGATCTGGCGGCTGCTCCCCGGCGACCGGCGGCTGAAGACGGCGGTCGCGGCCGGGCTGGTGCTCGTGGTGGCCGTGATCCTCTGGTACGCCGTGTTCCCGTGGGTCGAGCCTCAGATCCAGTTCGACCACGGCGTCATGAACGGCGCCCCCGCCACCACCCCGCCCAGCTCCGGCAGGCCCGCCCCCTGATCAGCGGAGGCGACGCCAGGGGCCGGGGCGATAGACCCCGTGCCGGTCGATCGTGCCGCCGCGCGCGAGCATCCACTCGGCGCCCAGGCTGACCAGGGACGAGCAGGACGTCGAGCCCACCCCGTGGCGGTTCACGGCGTCCACGTACAGCGTGGTCGGCGTGCCGGGCTCCTTCAGGGCGACGGTCATCCGGACGGCGCGTCCGTCCGGCCGGACGTCCCGGGCGCAGACCCTCACCCTGAGGTACTCGTGCCCCATGCCGTGCGGCGGCCCCCAGTGGCCGTGGCCCGACAGTCCCCGGACGTCCCGGTAGTCGAACGTCCCGTACAAGGACGCGGGCGGGGCGGGGAAGGCGAGCGGGACGCCGGCCAGGAGGGCGCGAAACAGCATGGGGGAGCCTTTCTGATCTCGGAGGGGTTCCGAGAGATTACGCTCCGCGCACGAACCTCGACCGCCGTTCGGCGTGTTGTGGTGATTCCGGGGAGAATGGAGGGGTGCGTGTTCTCGTCGTGGACAATCACGACAGCTTCGTCTTCACGATCGTCCAGTACCTGAGGGAGCTCGGCGCGGACTGCCGCGTCGCCGACCGGGACGACGTCTCCGTGACCGACGCCCGGGACGTGGACGGTGTCCTCATCAGCCCTGGTCCCGGCCACCCCGCGGACGCCGGCGTCAGCCTCGACCTGGTCTGGGACGCCGTGGAGCGCGGCGTCCCGCTGCTCGGCGTCTGCCTGGGCCACCAGGCGATCGGCCATGTCTTCGGCGCGACGGTCGATCACGCGCCGCGGATCGTCCACGGGGAGACGAGCCCGATCGAGCACGACGGCGCGGGCGTGTTCGCGGGGCTGCCGAACCCGTTCACGGCGACCCGGTACCACTCGCTGGCCGTCCGCCCCGAGACCGTCCCGGACGGCGAGCTGGACGTGACCGCGCGCACCCCGGACGGCGTGGTGATGGGGCTCCGGCATCGGACCGCGCCCGTCGAGGGCGTCCAGTTCCACCCCGAGTCCGTACTGTCCGCATGTGGCCACCGGCTCTTCCGGAACTGGCTCCTCGCCTGCGGGGAATCCGGTTGATCGGGCCCTGTGGGGTTTGCGGCGAAAATTCTGAGTGGCTCATGTAACGCCGATACCTCCAGGTACGAAGACCATAGCGAGAGGGCTTCCGCCATTGCCCCCGAGTGGCGGAGGCCCTCTCCCATGTCCGGACGTCCTGGCGAAGGACGGCACGCACCACGAAGGCCCGGCCCCCGCCAGGGGGACCGGGCCTTCGGCGTTCAGGCGGCCGTCACTGCTGCGGCGGCGGACCACCCGGCTGGTTCTCGTCCGGCGGGGTGCTGGCGGGCGGCTGGGCCGGCGTCACGATGATCGTCACGGACGATCCGGACGGCAGCTTGGTGCCCACCGCCGGGCTGACGTTCCACACCGCGCCCGGCGGGATCGTCGCGTCCGGCGAGGCCTGCTCCTGGACGACGCACGTCAGGTGCAGGGTCCGGAGCCGCCGGCACGCCATGTCCTTCGGCAGGCGCTGCAGGTTCGGCACCGCGACGTCCTGCGCCCCGGACGAGACGTACAGCGTGACCGAGGAGTTCGGCGCGACCTGCTCGCCGCCCCGCGGGTCGGTCTTGATCGCCATGCCCTGCTGGACCTCGTTGGACGCGATCCGCTTGATGTCGACCTTGAAGCCCCGGCCCTCCAGGGTGCTCTTCGCGTCGGCCTCGGGGGTGCCGCTGACGTCCGGGACGTCCACCTTCTTCGGCGGCTCCGGCCCGCGGGACACCACGAGGGAGACCATCGTGCCCTTCTTCAACGACGTGCCCTCGGCGGGGTCGGACCGGATGACCTTCCCCTTGCCGACGTCCTTGTTGTACTCCTTCTGCGGATCCGCGGCGACGGTGAAGCCCTGGTCCTTGAGGGCCTTGGTGGCGTCCTCGAGGGTCATGTTGGCGACCGTGGCGACCTTGACGTTGTCGTTGCCGCCGTTCGGGGCGACCAGCCAGCCGAGCAGCGCCGCGATCGCCAGCACGGCCACGGCCGCGCCGATCCACATGGCCGCCTTGCTCCCGCCGCCACCGCCGCCCTGGCCGTGCCGTCCGCCGCGGTCGTAGTCGGCGTCCTGCCGGTAGTCGCCGTACTGGACGGGCGGGAGGTCGTAGCCGTCCTGCCGCTGGACCTGCGTCGCGCCCATGACCTGGGTGTGCTGCGGCTGCCCCTGGTGGACGGCCGTGGGCGCCGCGCCCAGCATCATCGTGGACGCGGCGGTCGAGGACACCGGCTGCCCGTGCAGGGCCCGCTGGACCTCCTGCCGGAACTCGGCGGCGTTCTGGTACCGGTTCGCGGCGTCCTTCGCCATCGCCTTGAGCACGATCGCGTCCGCCCACTGCGGGATGTCCGGATCGATCTGGGACGGCGGCGTCGGCTCCTCCCGGACGTGCTGGTAGGCGATCGCGACCGGGGAGTCGCCCGTGAACGGCGGCCGTCCGGTCAGCAGCTCGTACAGCACGCAGCCGGTCGAGTAGAGGTCGCTGCGGGCGTCCACCCGCTCGCCCCGCGCCTGCTCGGGCGACAGGTACTGCGCGGTGCCGATCACCTGGGCGGTCTGGGTCATCGTGGACGCCGAGTCGTGCATCGCGCGGGCGATGCCGAAGTCCATGACCTTGACCTCGTGCTGCCGGGTCAGCATCACGTTGGCCGGCTTGATGTCGCGGTGGACGATGCCGCCGCGGTGGCTGTAGTCGAGGGCGCGCAGGATCCCGTCGGTGATCTCCAGCGCCTTCTGCGGCATCAGCGCCCGGTTCTCGCGCAGCAGGTCGCGCAGCGTCGAACCGTCCACGTACTCCATGACGATGTACGGGATGGTGGTGTCGCCGATGGTGTCCTCACCGGTGTCGTACACCGCGATCACCGAGGGGTGGTTCAGGGACGCCGCCGACTGCGCCTCGCGCCGGAACCGCTCCTGGAAGATCGGGTCGCGGGCCAGGTCCGGGCGCAGCGTCTTGACCGCGACCACGCGGTCGAGCCGCAGGTCACGGGCACGGTAGACCTCGGCCATGCCGCCGCGTCCGATCACGGACTCCAGCTCGTAGCGGCCGCCGAGCAGCCGAGGTTGACTCATCTGTGCACATTCCCTCGTACGTCGTCACCCTGTCCCCCGAACCTAGCCGCCCGCCGCGGGGACGCGGCGGAGCCGGGGTCGGAGTTGACGGAGTCGTGGCGCGTCCGGCCGTGGCCGGGACGGGACCCGGCCAGGCGGAGCGCCCCGCTCCGGCCGGGGCGCCCGGCCCCGTCGAGGCCGGGACGCGTCCCGGCCCGGCGGAGGCGCGCCCCGACCTGGCTCCCCGAGAGAGTACCCGTGCTCACTTCTTCATCACCGCCCGCATGATGGCGGCGGCGATCGGGCCGGCGCCGTGTGCGCCGTCCCCGTCACCCTCGCTGACCACCGCGAACGCGTAGCGGGGGTGTTCGATCGGGCCGAAACCGACGAACCAGCGGGCGTTCGGGATGCCCGCCCCCTGCTCGGCGGTGCCGGTCTTGCCCGCGATGTTGTCGCCCGAGAGGTTCTTCGCGGTGCCCTCCGACACCACGGCGCGCATCATGTCCCTGAGCTGGCTCGCCGTATCCGGCTTCATGGCCTGGGAGAACACCTGCGGGGACGCCTTGTACACCTCGGACTGGTCCTTGGCGGTGGCGCGCTGCACCACGTACGGCCGCATGATCTTGCCGCCGTTGGCGACCGCCTCGGCGACCATGGCCATCTGCAGCGGGGTCGCCCGGACGTTCTCCTGGCCGATGCCGGAGCGGGCGGTGGCGTCCTTGCCGGTCATGATGGTCTTGCCGGTCGCCAGGTCGGCGACCGAGACCGGGACCTCGCTCTTGGCCGCCTTCATCAGCGGCTCGACCGCGACGTTCTGGCCGAACCCGAACTTGGCCGCGCCCGCGTTCAGCTTGTCGATGCCGAGGTCCAGCGCCATCTTGCCGAACGTGGTGTTGCAGGACTCGGCGAAGGCGCCCTTCAGCGAGGCCGTGCCGGCGCAGCTTCCGCCGTCGTGGGAGTTCGGCAGCGGCTGGCCCGACTCCGGCAGGGTCAGCTGGCCGGACTGGACCTGGGAGTTCTCGTCCAGGTTCAGCTCCTCCATGCCGACGGCGGCGGTGACCGTCTTGAAGGACGAACCGGGCGGGAACACCTGGCTCATCCCGTTGTCGACCAGCGGCTTGATCACGCTGGTGGCCTTGTCCAGCTGTTCGAGCCGCTTGCCGCCGGCCTCGCCCTTCTGGGGGGCGACCTCGTTGGGGTCGAACGTCGCGTTGGAGGCCAGCACCTTGATCGCGCCGGTCTTGATGTCCACCACCGCCGCGCCGGACCGCCGGGACGTGCCGTTCACCAGCTGCTCGTAGGCGATCCGCTGGGCCGCCGGGTCGATGCTCAGGTCGACGTTGCCGCCCTCGGGCTTCTTGCCGATGAACTGGTCGAACCAGCGCTGGTGGGTGATCCGCTTGTCGGTGCCCGCGAGCAGGCGGTTGTAGGACAGCTCGACCTTGGACCCGCCGCCGTTGAAGTATCCGGTGACCGGCGCGAAGATCTTGCCGTCCTTGTAGTTGCGGCCGTACTTGGGGTTGTCCTTGCCGGTCGGGGTCGACCAGGCGAGGACCTCGCCGCCCGCGGTGATCTTGCCGCGGGGGTTGTTGAACACGTCGCTGAAGCTGCGCGTGTTGTTCGTGTCGTTCCGGAGCTTGTCGGCCTCGCTGCCCTGCACGTAGTTCACCTGGGCCATCAGCCCGAAGAACAGCAGCAGGGCGAACACGGCGACCCGCCGGACCGGCTTGTCCATGTTCACGACGCGGCGTCTCCTCGCTGGGGGGCTTGGGGGCTACGGGGAAGGCGGGGCAGGGGAACGGGGGCGGAACGGGGGGATGTCGGACGACCGGCCGCCGGGCGGTGGCCCGGCGGCCGGGAGGTCCCCTGCCGGAAGGTCATCGCAGGCTCACGATCTGCGTCATCCCCTCGTCCTGGATGGCCTGCGGCGCGGGCTTGCGCGCGTCGTGGCTCATCCGGACCAGGATCGCGATCAGGATCCAGTTCGCCATCAGCGACGACCCGCCCTGGGACAGGAACGGCGTCGTCAGACCGGTCAGCGGGATGAGCTTGGTCACACCGCCGACGATCACGAACACCTGCAGCGCCAGGACGAACGAGACACCGCCCGCGAACAGCTTCAGGAACGGGTCGCGCGCCGCGACCGCGGTCTTCATGCCGCGCTGGACGATCAGCGCGTACATCAGCAGGAGCGTCATCAGGCCGGTGAGGCCGAGCTCCTCGCCCATCGAGTCGAAGATGAAGTCGGAGAACGACAGCGGCGTCTGCCACGGCTTGCCCTGCCCGAGCCCGGTGCCGAGCACCCCGCCCTGGCCGAGCGCGAACATGCCCTTCATCAGCTGGGCGCTGTCGGAGTACTCGCCGCCCATCTTCGTGCAGGCCCACCAGCCGGCCCCGACCATCCGGGTCTGCGCCGCCAGGGCCTTCTGCCCGGCCGCCTCCTGCTGCTGGGCCTTCGCCAGGAGGGTGACCTTGGCCTGCTTGTAGATGTCGGTGTTCGGGTTGACCGGGACGACCTTGCCGTTGGACATCAGGCAGCCGCCGTCGAAGTACGGCCGGGGGTTCTGCCAGATGTCGATGCGCTGGTTCACGTGTGCCATGAACGGCAGCAGCGTGACCACGAACACCGCGAGGGCCAGCAGGCCGACACCGATGACCACCCAGGACACCCGCTGCGTGGCGATGTAGAGCATCGACACGAACAGGCCGAAGTACAGCAGCGCGGTGCCGAGGTCCTTCTGCATGAACAGGACGCCGAGGCACAGCAGCCAGATCACCATGACCGGGCCGAGGTCGCGGGCGCGCGGCAGCGAGATCGGGCCGATCTTCTTGCCGATCAGCGACATCGCCTGCCGCTTGTTCACCAGGTACCCGGCGAAGAACGCGACCAGCATCAGCTTGGCGAACTCGCCCGGCTGGACCGAGAACCCGCCGACGTTGATCCACACCCGCGCGCCGTTGATCTCCGCGCCGATGCCCGGAACGATCGGCAGCATCAGCAGGATGATCGCGCCGAGGCCGATGAGGTAGGTGTAGCGCTGCGCGGTCTTCGGCGTGAACGACAGCTTCGCGTCCGGCTTGCTGGTGTCCCGCATGATCGCGATCGCGGCCACGAACAGCGCGATCCCGACGAACGTCCACATGAGCTGGCCGGGAGCGTCCGCCGCGTCCTTGATGACCTTCTTGCCGGCCAGCTCGGCGACCTTGCGGTCGTGGCTGGTGTCCAGGTCGAGCCGGTAGATCATGGCCAGGCCGAGACCGTTCAGCGCGACCGCGAGAGGCAGCAGCAGCGGGTCGGCGAACGGCGCGAACCGCAGCTGCGCGACGTAGGCGATCAGCGCCAGGACGACCAGGCCGCCGCCGTAGCCGAACAGCCCGGCGGGGATCGACCCGTCACGGGCGAGGCCGACCTCGGCGAACGCCGCGAGCGTCAGCACCATGGCGAACACCAGCAGCGCCAGCGAGGCCGCGTTGCGGCGCTGATACGGGATCTGCGCCTTGATCTGCTCCCCGAGAGCGTGCATGGGCGTTACGACCTGCCCCTCGACGGCCCGGGACAGTCCTTGATCGTGGGGTGCGCCCCCCGGCACAGGTCCACCCGGGCGGTCAGTTCGGCGATCTTCTTGTCGGCCGCGGCGACGCCGATGAAGGAGAACTTCCCGTCACGGACGGAGTTCTGGTCGGACGTCGGCAGCTCGGCCAGCGTGATCGTGCCCGGCCGGACGGTCGTGGGCGAGCAGTCGTTCTGCTCGACGCCGCGCTTGACCGCGACCTTCCCGCCCTCGTCGCGCAGGCTGTACTTGCACACGGCCCGGGCGAGGTCGTCCAGCGCGGACGGGCCCTTCACCGTGTAGGTCGCGCGGACGGCCTGGGCGCGGTCCTGCGGGAGGTCGGACACCTTGATCGGCGGGTTCGGCTGCTTGTCGGCCTTACGGGACAGGCTGATCAGCGGCATCTTCTGCGTCGTGCCGCGGTACAGCACGACGTTGCCGTTCTGCTCGCCGATGTAGTAGCCGCCGCGCGCGCTCTGGATGAAGAACACCCCGCCGCCGACGACGGCGACGACGAACAGGCCCGCCACCATGACCAGCCAGAGCCAGCGGCGCGGGCCGCGCTGCGCGCGCTTGGCGGCGCGGCGCTCACGGCGTCCGGCGGGCTGGTACTCCTGCTCGGCGGCGTACTGCGGCGGCTCCTGGTAGCGCGGGTCGGGGACGGTCGCCTGCGGACCGGTCCCGCCGGGCCCGCCCTGCGGGCCGCCGGGGTGCTGCATCGGCGGCGGCATCTCGTCCACCGCGACGGGCTGGTGGGGCATCGTGTCGCGCAGCTGCGCGGCGCGGCTCGCGGGCGTGTCGCCGGGGCCGCCGGGCGCGCCCGGGCCTCCGGGCGGCATGCCTGGACCGCCGGGCGCGTTCGGGTCTCCGGGGACCGTGGGAGGGGCCGCGCTCGCTGCCGCGCCCACGGCCCGTCCCGGGCCGGGCTGCGGCGGCTGGTTGCCCAGCTCCACGACGTCCGCGCAGACACAGGTGATGTTGTCCGGCCCGCCGCCCCGGTTCGCCAGGTCGATCAGCTGCCGGACGGCGCCGTCCGGGTCGTCCGCCTCGGTCAGCACCTGGAAGATCGTCTCGGCGGTGACCACCGTGGACAGGCCGTCCGAGCACAGCAGGTAGCGGTCGCCCGCCTTGGCCTCGCGGAGCGACAGGTCCGGGTCGATCTCGCCGCGGCCGTCCATCGCGCGCAGCAGCAGCGAGCGCTGCGGGTGCGAGGCGGCCTCGTCCGGGCTGATCCGGCCCTCGTCGACCAGCGACTGCACCAGCGTGTGGTCGTGCGTGATCTGGAACAGGCTGCCGTCGCGCAGCAGGTAGGCGCGCGAGTCGCCGATGTGCACCAGGGCGATCTGGTTGCCCGCCCACAGCATCGCGGTGAGCGTGGTGCCCATGCCCTGCAGCGCCGGGTCGGACTCGACGATCCGGTGCAGGTTCTCGTTCGCCGCCTTGACCGTGTGCTCGAGCGCGGCGAGCAGCTCGGCCGCGGGCATGGCCTTGTCCAGCTTGCGGATCTCGGAGATCGCGGCCGCGCTGGCGATCTCGCCGCCGACGTGGCCGCCCATCCCGTCGGCGACCGCGAGCAGGTGTGCGCCCGCGTAGCCGGAGTCCTCGTTGCCCTCGCGCAGCATGCCCACGTCGGACCGGGCGGAGTAGCGGATTCCCAGAGTCATTTGCGCAGCTCGATCACGGTCTTGCCGATACGGATCGGGACGCCCGGCGGCACCGGCATCGGACGGGTCACCTTCGTGCGGCCCAGGTAGGTCCCATTGGTCGAACCGAGATCTTCCACGATCCACTGGCCGTCCTGCGCGTAGATCCGGGCATGTCGGCTCGAAGCGTAGTCGTCGGTCACAATCAGCGTGGAGTCGTTCGCCCGCCCGATCGTGATCGGGACCCCGGTGAGGTCGATGACGGTCCCGGTCCGCTCACCCTGGACGACCACGAGCCGGGAGGGGCCTCCCCCTCCCCGCTGGCCCCCACGTGGCGGCGGCCCCTGCGGAGCTCCCTGAGGCGGTCCCTGCGGCGGGCGCGCGGCGGCCTTGGGCGGACGCGGCTGGGCGGCCCGGGAGGCCCGGTCCGCCGCGCGGGACGCGGCCTTCGTCGCGGCCTTCGACCCGAAGAGGTCGGCGCGGATCACTCCGACGGCCGCGATGACGAAGAGCCAGAGCACCGCCAGGAACGCCAGCTTGATCAGCGTGAGGGTGAAGTCGGACATCGGAGTCGGGGTTACTCCCTATCGCGGCGGAACACGAGTGTGGTGCGCCCCATCGTCACACGGGAGCCGTCCACGAGGGTGACCCGCCGGATCGGCTGACCGTTGACGAAGGAACCGTTGGTCGACCCTAGATCGACGAGCACGATCTCGGGACCTTCTACACGGATCTCGGCATGGTGCCGCGAAACCCCCGGATCCACCAAACGAAGGTCGCAGTCCGTGCCGCGGCCGAGCAGGGTGACCGGGGTGTTG
Source organism: Actinomadura oligospora ATCC 43269 (assembly GCF_000518265.1). Taxonomy (GTDB): domain Bacteria; phylum Actinomycetota; class Actinomycetes; order Streptosporangiales; family Streptosporangiaceae; genus Spirillospora; species Spirillospora oligospora. The sequence goes on from NZ_JADG01000008.1 coordinate 79,077, forward strand.
ATCTCGTAAGTGCTCTGGTGAGCCGGGCCGTTGTCCATCGTCGTGGTGACCAGCAGCCGCGGATTCCCGCCGAACGCGCCACCGGGCGCGCGCGGATAGTCCGACGGCGGCCGGCGGATCTCCCCGCCCTCCACCGTGGAGCCACGGATCACCCCGGACCGGATACGGAACATGCCCGTCGCCAGGTCGTCGGCGTTCTCGAACCGGACGCGCACCGGGCCGACGAAGGAGTACCCCTGCTCCTTCGCGTACTCCCGCGCGAGGTTCCCCAGCTCCTGGCTCAGACTGTCGGCGTACACCTGGAGCCGCTGGCCGTCCTGCTGCGAGATCTCCACGACGAAGTCGTTCGGCACCAGGGTGCGGCCCGCCGCGACGATCGCGGCCCGGTCGTCCATCTCGCGCTGCACGGCGCTGGCCACCTCGACCGGCTGGAGCTCGGACTTGAACGCCCGGGCGAAGGCACCTTCGACCATGCCCTCGAGCCGTCGCTCGAAGCGCTGAATGACGCCCACGGGCACCTCCCTTCCCCACTGGTAGACGATCGTATCGGTGTCAAGGTTCGCTAGAAGTATCCGGTTGCCGAACCACCCCCCTGACCGTGCTAATCTCTTCCTGCACCCGGAAACGGGGCGACACCCAGGGCGGGTGGCGGAACGGCAGACGCGCACGGTTCAGGTCCGTGTGTCCGAAAGGATGTGAGGGTTCAAATCCCTCCTCGCCCACGTAGGTCCTAGGGTCAGTGTGCTCGCAAAAAGCGCGAGCTGCTGGCCCTACTTCGTTTTTCCCGGGGGGACGACCCCCCGGAGCCCCCCGATGTGGGGGGCTTCCGCCCCCCACGCCCCCCTTGTGGCTGAGCTTGGTGGTCCGGGTGGCGGGCTTGGGGCCTTGTGTTGAGGGAAACACCAATGCCGACCTCCCTATCGGGGAGGTCGGCATGGCGTTCTTGCCGCGCTGCGTCGTGCTCGGCACGCTTTTGCTGCGGCTACTCGGTCCGCAGTGCGGTGGCGGTTCGGGTTCGTGCGGCCCAGCTGGCCGGGAGCAGTGCGCCGAGTAGGGCGATCACGATTCCGCCGGCCAGCAGGGGGATGAGCAGCCCGGCGCTGTAGACGTGGGACACGCTCGGCGGCAGGTGCCGGCCGATCGCGTTCCCCATCGGGGTCAGCGTCGCCTTCTCCACCGCGACCCCGAGCGGGACCCCGATCAGCCCGGCGATCAGGCCGGTGAGTGTCACCGAGGTCAGAACCATGGCAATGGTCTGCCTGGGTGTCATCCCGAGGGCCTTGAAGATCCCCAGATCATGAACCCGCTCCCGGGTGTCCTGCACGACCATGCTCAGCACCCCGAGCGCGGCGACCGCGATCAACATCAGCGTGAGCGTGGCCACCAGGGCGCCCATGATGATCACCACGATGTTCTTGCCCGCGTTCGAGTTCGACAGGACCGAGGCGTTCAGCGGGGTCAGCGCGGCGGCGGCCGAGGTGGACCAGTCCGATCCGCTGACGTTCGAGGCCAGCTCGACGTTGAACTGGTCGATGCGCGGGGTCAGACCGGCGGCGGTGAAGGAGGCCGCATCCGTCATGGCCGTGTAGTCGCCCATGTTGGTGTCGAAGTTGATGCCGACGACCTTCAGCGACACGCGCTTGTTCTGCTGCACCACGGTGACGTTGTCACCGACGTGGATCCCCGCCGCCGAGGCCAGCTTGTCGCCGACCACGACCTCGCCGGGCGCCGAGTACCAGCGGCCGGACAGCAGCTCCAGGCCCGTCCAGGAGAAGTCACCGGTGACCGTGAACACCGTCGTCGGTTCGCCGCCGGGCGGGCCGCCGACCATGGTCGCGCCGCTCTCGCCCCAGCCGAACGCGGCCTTCGTACCCGGGGTCCCGGCGAGCGCGGCGGCCACCTTGGCGGCATCCAGGTGATGGTGGCGCGGGTCGTTGGGGCCGTAGAGACCCCAGGGCACGTCCACGTCGGCTGTGGGTATCACGATCTTCGACGCGACGCTGAAGCCTGAGGTGCTGGTGTCCAGGTACCTGTTGAACCCGGACTCCAGCCCCACCGCGAACGTGGCACTCACCACGCCGAACAGCACCGCCGCACCGACCAGTACGGCCCGGCCCGGCCGGGCGAACGGCTGGGCCAGACCCAGCGACACGGCCCGGGGCAGCGGCAGCCGCGAGGCCAGACGCTGTGCCGTCCGGCCGCCCCCGGTCTTGGGGGCGCGGCCGACCACCAGAGCCCGCACCGTCGGCATCCGGCCGGCTCGCAGTGCCGGGATCAGAGCCGTGACGCCGACGATCAGCAGGGTGCCCAGCGGCACCACGGCGCTGACCCACAACGGAATCGTGGTACTGGCCGCGCCGAGCTGCTTGGTGGCCCCGTCCAGGATCGGCACGGCCAGGAGGTTGCCGAAGACCGTGCCGAGCACTACGCCGAACGTCGCCGGGATCATGGCCTGCGCGGTGTAGGCGCGGGCCACCTGCGAAGGGGTGAAGCCCAACGACTTCAGAATCCCGATGCGCCGGATTCCCGAGGCCACGGCCCCGCTGACCACGATCGAGATGATCAGCACCGACATGAACAGCCCGAGGATCCCGAAGGCGATCAGGAACGGCACGTAGGCCTTGGCGTTCCCGGTCGCCTGCTGCTCCGCGGTCAGGTACGACTGTCCGCCCGCGACCGCGCCGGCCGGCGCGGCGGCGGCCACCGCCCGCTTGCCGGTGGTGATGTCGGCGGCGGTCCCGGCCTTGGCGAACCGGTAGAGCATCTGCCTGTCGGACTTGGCGCCGGCAGCGGTGAGCCGCGCGAAACCGTCGGCGGTGGCGAAGGCGGTCGCGCTGTTGGTCACCGAGCCGCCGAAGCCGACGACCTTGAACGACGGCTTGCCCGGCAGGGAGGAGAACACCACCGAAGCGCCGAAGCAGTCGGTGGCATAGTGCTGCCACGGCAGGGCGATCTCGCCCGGGCCGGTCGGCCAGCGCCCCTGGGTCAGCACGAGTTGGTCCATCCCGGAGGTGCTACCGAGGTCGGGCCGGGTGCTCACGGTGATCGGACCGTTGTCGTGACCGGCGGAATCCTTCTTGGGGCAGTCCGTGCCGACGGTCGTGTCCAGGGCGGCGGCGATCGGGTACGGCCCGGACGCCTCGGTGACGCCGGCGGCGTGCGCGGTGGAGGCGGCCTGCGCGGCCGTGGCCTTCGAGCCGTCGAACTGGACCGCCAGGTGCGCCCCGTTCCGAGCACTGAAGGCGTGGTCGAACGGGGCCTGCACGACGGCCAGCAGGCCGAGGGAGAGTACTGAGGACGTCACCGCGGCGAACGTTGTCAGGGCCATGACGAGGGACTGGACCCGACGCCGGCCCACGCCGGAGCGTACGACCTTGCCCAAGGCGCTCACCGGTTCACCGCCGACAGCGGGCGGGCCATGGCAGGGAATCCGACGTCGAGGAGGCGCCGGGGCATCAGCGGCTTGCGCGGTGTCATCCGACCCCTCCCGCCGGACGGGCCAGCGGCGTGCGGGCGGCCAGGCCGGCACCGCTGCCGTCGTTGATGACGTCCCGCTCGACCGCGCCGTCCACCAGCTCGATCGTGCGGCCCGCGGTGCTCGCGGCCAGCTGCACATCGTGGGTCACCAACAAGATGGTCTGGCCCTCGCCGTTCAGGTCCAGCAGCAGCCGGCGAACGTCCTCGGCCGAGCTCGAGTCCAGCGCGCCGGTGGGCTCGTCGGCCAGCAGCAGCGCCGGCTTGTTCATCAGGGCCCTGGCCACCGCCACCCGCTGCCGTTGCCCGCCGGACAGCCGCTGCGGGTAGGCGCCGGCATGCCGGTCCATGCCCAGCGAGCCGAGCAGCTCGACGGCCCGCCGCTTCGCTTCGCCCTTGCCCATCCCGGCCAGCTGCGCCGGAACCATGACGTTGTCCAGCACGGTCAGGTCGTCGAGCAGGTTGAAGAACTGGAAGATCATGCCGATCGAGGCCCGGCGGTACTTCGCCGAACCGGTCTCACCGAGCTGGTCGACGCGGGTGCCGTCGACGGTGACACTGCCGCTGGTGGGCCTGTCCAGGCCGGCGATCAGATTCAGCAGCGTGGACTTCCCGCTGCCGGAATGGCCGAGGATCGCCACGCACTCACCGGCCGCCACGGACAAGGTCACACCGGCCAGCGCGGACGGGCCGTCGTCGTATTTCTTCGTTGTGTCGCGAAGATCGATCAGCGGTGCAATCGTCATGGCCACGAACCTACGAACAGGACGCCATCCGTCGCGTCGGCCGGCGGATGTCACCGTATCCCCAGGCCATCGGCCCGGCGGTGTACCGGCGTACATCCCCGGGGCGACGCGCGGAGCCGACGCCGCTGCATACGATCTGCGTATGGAAGAGCTTCTCCAGCGGCTTTCGACATCGAAGCGCGTGACCTGGCTGATGTCACAGGTCGCGGTGCTGGCCACCACCTGCTTCTACGCGCTGATGCTCGTCTGGACGATGCCGGCCTCTCGGACCGGGCTCTTCTTCGTGCTCGCCCTTCCGGTCCTGCTCGTGCGCCGTCTGCCGGCGGCGGTCTTCGCGGCGGTCCTGGGCGAAGCGGTCCTCGGCGACATCTTCGGCGCGCGGCCCTCGATCGTGTTCGTCCTGCTCGTCGCCTTGGGCGGGTACCTCGCCGTCCGGCGGCCGAAGGCCGCCGCCGTCGGCTCCGTCGCGGCCGTCCCGGCCGCGTTCGTCAACGTCACCCACACCCCCGGGCAGACCGTCAGCGACGCGGTCCAGTTCGCCGGGGGGCTCGCGTTGTGTTTCGCGGTCGCGTGGGTCGTCGGGGGGGTGTATCGCAAACGCTGTGAATACCTCGAAGCCCTGGACGAGCAGAGGGCGGCCCGCGCCGTCCTGACCGAGCGGCTGCGGATCGCCCGCGAACTGCACGACAGCGTCGCGCACAGCATCGGGATCATCACGGTGCTGTCGGGAGCCGCGGCACGGGTCGTCGAGACCAAGCCCGAGCAGACGCGGCAGGCGCTGACCGGCATCGAGACCACCAGCCGGGAGACGCTGCTCGAGCTGCAGCGCATGCTCGGGGCGCTACGCCGCGCCGAGCCGGACGACGCCATGCCGCAGGCCGCTCCGCTGGCGCCGGCCGGCAGCCTGGCCGACGTCCCGCGGCTCGCCGAACGCACGGCCGACGCCGGGGTGCGGGTCCAGGTGACCTGGCGGGGCGAGCAGCGTCCACTGCCGCCGGAGATCGAACTGTCGGCGTTCCGGATCATCCAGGAGTCGGTGACGAACGTGGTGCGGCACTCCGGGGCGCGGACGTGCCGGGTCGCGGTCGGTTACGAGCCGAAAGGAGTGACGATCGAGGTGGTGGACGACGGGGACGACGGTCTCGGCGGGCAGGGCCGTCGGAGACTCTCCGCGGCCGGCGGGAGCGGCTTCGGCCTGCTCGGCATGCGCGAGCGGGTGACGTTGCTGTCCGGCCAGTTCAGCGCCGGCCGGCGTCCGGAGGGCGGATTCCGGGTGACGGCGAGGCTCCCGGCATGAGCGTGCGGGTGCTGCTGGTCGATGACCAGCCGCTGCTGCTGGTCGGGCTCGGGATCCTGATCGGCGACACCGACGACCTTGAGGTGGTCGGGGAGGCCGGCGACGGCCACGAGGCGGTGCGCCTGGTGCGTGAGCTGCGTCCGGACGTCGTGGTGATGGACATCCGGATGCCGGGCATGGACGGGATCGAGGCGACCCGGCAGGCGACCGCCGAGCCGGACCCGCCCAAGGTGCTGGTCCTGACGACCTTCGACGACGACGAGTACGTCTACGGCGCGCTGCGCGCCGGGGCCAGCGGATTCCTTCTCAAGAGCATGGCCCTGGACGCGATCCTGGACGCGATCCGCGTGGTGGCGGCCGGCGACGCGCTGATCGCACCGAGCGTGACCCGGCGGCTGATCGCGGACTTCGCCGGAACGTCCGCCCCCGCGGCGGGCTCGGCCCCCGAACCGGACGCCGGGCCCGCCGCGGACCCGAGTCCCATCGCGGAGATCACCGACCGGGAGCGCGAGGTGCTGGCACTGGTCGGACAGGGACTGTCGAACACCGAGATAGCCGAGCGGCTGGTGATCAGCGCAGCGACGGCGAAGACCCATGTCGCGCGCCTGTTCGCCAAGCTCGAGGCCCGGGACCGCGTCCACCTGGCGATCATCGCCTTCGAGGCCGGACTCGCACCGCGTAGACGGTAGGGCGGAGAAGAACGTCGCGGGACGGCTCAGATGACTTCGAGGTTGGCCATCATGCCCATGTCCTCGTGTTCGGCGTTGTGGCAGTGGAAGAGGTAGCGGCCCCGGTAGCCGTCGAAGCGGGTGATGATCTCGGCGGTCTCGCCGGGGCTCAGGGAGATCGTGTCCTTCAGGCCCGCGTCCTGGGGGCGGGGGGTTCGGCCGCCTCGGGTCAGGATCTTGAAGCCGACCAGGTGGAGGTGGACGGGGTGGTGGACGTCCGCGACCAGTCGCCAGATCTCGGTGGCGCCCAGGCGGACGGTGACGTCGGTGCGGGACGGCTCGAAGGGCTTGCCGCCGATGAGCCAGCCGTGGCCGCCGTTCATGCGTCCGGCGCGGAAGGAGAAGTCGCGGACGCGGGTGGCTTCGGCGCGGCGCCAGGTCGGGAGGTCGGTGGAAAGAGTCCTGGGGACGCGGCTGTCGTCCTTGGCCTGGCGGGCCACTTGGAAGGCCATGACCTCGCGGGTGCGGCCTTTGCCCAGGCGGTTCCGCAGCCTCACGCGGGTGCCGACCTTGATGGTCCCGAAGTCGATGACGACGTCGTAGCGCTCGGCGGGGGCCATGGGGAGGGTCCGGTGGGTGACGGGGGTTGCGAGCAGGCCCTGGTCCGCGCCGATCTGGGTGAGGGGCAGTCGGCGTCCGTCGTCGGTGACCGCCTCCAGCTCGAAGTGGCGGGCGTTGGAGGCGTTGAGGATGCGGAGGCGATGGCGGGCCGCGTCGACTTCGTGGACGGGCCAGGGCGCGCCGTTGACGAGGATGACGTCGCCCAGGACTCCGGCCAGGTACTCCTCCTGGACGCCTGGCTTGTCGCGGAGGGTTTTGTCCACGGAGGGATAGTGGAGACTGCCGTCGGCGTTGAACGCTCGGTCGGTGATCGCGAGGGGGAGTTCGCGGGGGCCCGTGGGGAGGCCCAGGGCCTCCTCGGCGTCGTCGCGGATGATGTGCAGACCGGCGAGGCCGCGCCAGATCGCCGGGGCCGTGAAGTCCATGCGGTGGTCGTGGTACCAGAGCATCGTCGGGCGCTGGTCCGTGGGGAACGTGTAGTCGCGGGTGAGTCGTGATTCGACCGCTCGTGGGTCCTTCATGGGGTTGGCGGTGCTCATGTGCATGCCGCTCATGCCGTGCTGGCCTGCTTGCCAGTTTTCTGGGAGGACCAGGTCGGTGGGGTAGCCGTCCGACGTCGCGGGGGTTCGTCCGCCGTGGAGGTGGACGACCGTCGGGACGGGCAGTTCGTTGCGGTGCCGGACGGTGACGGGCCTGCCCCGGCGGGCCTCGATCGTCGGGCCGGGGAAGGTGCCGTCGTAGGTCCAGAGGCCGGTGCGGACGCCGGGGAGCAGTTCGGCCGTCGTCTCGCGCTGGGTGATCTCGTAGCGGTCGACGCCGCCCGAGGTGCTGACGGGCTTCAGGACCTTCGGGAGTGGGAGCGGCACCTGGTACGGGGGCGGCAGCGGGACCTTGCTGGTCAGTTCGTCGCCGGTTCGTGGGGGACGGCGGGCCAGGGCGCCCGCCGTCGTCACGCCGGTGAAGGTCACCAGGCCGAGGGCTCCGCCGATGCCCAGGACGTGGCGTCGCGTGACGCTGTGGTCAGGCATGCGTGGGCTCCTCGCGGGTCAGGGGGCGACGCCAGACGTCGATGAACTGGACGACCAGGGCGGCGATGGTGGCGACTCCCAGGGGGAGGTGGAGCCAGAGCGCGCCCGCCATCCCGGCGAAGTACTGGACGGTCTCGGCCAGCACCAGGGCGAGGGTGGCGATGAAGGGCCACGCGCGGCGCAGGCGCGTCCAGATGACGATCGTGACGATCAGCTGGACGTAGCCGAGGGAGGTGGTGAGGTTGGCGCCCGCCTCGTGCAGGCCCAGGCCGTCGTAGTCGCCGCTCAGGAGGACGCCCGCGAAGACCGGCTGACCGAAGATCGCCACCAGGTGGGTGCTGACCACGGCTCTGAGGACCCACCAGGAGGGCCTTGTCGTGGTGTCGGGCGTTGTCGTGGCCAAGGCGCGCCCCCTCCTTGTGTTTGGTCTCGGGTGATGGACGTCCTCGAAGATATGACTGTGGTGTACTGCTGTCTAAGATCAATATTGCTATGAGGTTATGTTCGTAGGTGTATGACGCCTTCCGGAGGAGGTGGACGTGGATCTGAACGCGTTGCGACAGTTCCTGGTGGTGGCGCGCCTGGAGCATCTGAGCCGGGCGGCCGAGGAGCTCCGGGTCGCCCAGCCGTCGTTGAGTAGGACCATCGCGCGGCTGGAGGGCGAACTCGGGACGCCGCTGTTCGACCGGGCCGGGCGGCTTCGGCTGAACGACGCCGGGAAGCTCTTCCGCGGGTACGTCGAACGGTCGCTCGGGGAGCTCGAGGCGGGACGGCGGGCCGTCGCCGAGGCGGGCGACGGGGGGTTCGGCAGCGTGCGGCTGGGGTCGGAGACCTTCCTGACGTTCACGGGGCCGCTCGCCGCGTTCAAGCGGGCCCATCCGGACGTCGAGGTCGAGCTCCACCAGATGCCCGCGGCGGAGATGGCCCGCGGCCTGCTGGCGCAGGACCTCGATCTGTGCGTCGCCTCGCAGCCGATCCCCGGTGACGGGCTGGAGTCCGTCCGGCTGCTGGAGGAGAAGGTGTGGCTGGTGACGCCGCTGGACCATCCGCTGGCGGGGCGTACGTCGGTGACCGTGGACGAGCTGGCGGACGAGCCGTTCATCTCGGCGCACAAGGGGCACTGGCAGCGGCGGCTTCTCGACCGGCTGTTCGCGACGCGGGACCTCACGCCCCGGATCGTCTGCGAGGGGGACGAGGTGGGCGCCATCGCGGAGCTGATCAGGGCCGGGCTGGGGATCGCCCTCGTGCCCGCGTTCGCCCGGCGGTTCGCCCCGATCGACGGGCCGGTCGCCTGGATCACGGTGGACAGTCCCGAATGCCGCCGGACGCTGACCCTGTACTGGGCCGCCGGGCATCATCCGTCCACCGCGGCGCGGCTGATGCGCGCGGCCATCAGTGACTGGAACTGGGCCGGATGACCGGTCCGTTCAGCCGGCGGTGACCAGGCCCGACTCGTAGGCGGCGATCACCAGCTGGGCGCGGTCGCGGGCCTGGAGCTTGGTGAGCAGGCGTCCGATGTAGGTCTTCACGGTGGCCAGGCTCAGGTGCAGGTGCTGGGCGATCTCGGTGTTGGACAGTCCTCGCGCGACCAGGGTGAGGACCTGGCGTTCGTCGCTGGGGTGAGCGGCGGCCTCGCGTGTTTGACTGGGAGGAAAGGGGGCGGTGGCGATGGCACGTGCGATCTTCAACGGGACGGTTCTGGCCGAGACGGAACGTCCGGTGCTGCTGGAGGGCAACGTTTACTTCCCGCCCGAGGCCGTCCACGACGAGTACCTCACCCGGACGCGCTCGTTCTCGCTGTGCCCGTGGAAGGGCGTCGCCCGCTACTACACCGTCCAGGTGGACGGGCGGGAGGCGCGGAACGCGGCCTGGTACTACCCGCACCCGAGCCCGCTCGCCCGCCGGATCAAGAACCACGTCGCGTTCTGGGGTGATGTGCGCGTCGAGCCGTGATCGCCATCCGCCCTGTCACCTTTGGCCGGGGTGATCCGTCAGCTGTGTGACGCAGGTTGACGAGACGGAGACGAGCGATGACGCCGCACGACTTTCTGGCCGCCGAGTTCGAGGGCCACCGGCCGCACCTGAAGGCGGTCGCCTACCGGATGCTCGGCTCGCTGGCCGAGGCGGACGACGCGGTGCAGGAGGCGTGGTTGCGGCTGGCGCGGTCCGACGCCGGGGACATCGACAACCTGGGCGGATGGCTGACGACCGTGGTCGGGCGGGTGTGCCTGGACATGCTGCGGGCCCGGCGGATCCGCGGCGAGCGGTCGCTGGAGGAGCACCTGCCGGACCCGGTGATCACCCGCGAGGACGGCGGCGACCCCGAGGAGCAGGTGATGCTGGCCGACTCGGTCGGGCTGGCGCTGCTGGTCGTGCTGGAGTCGCTGTCCCCGGCGGAGCGGCTGGCGTTCGTCCTGCACGACATGTTCGGGATGCCGTTCGCGCAGATCGCCCGGATCGTCGACCGGACGCCGGACGCGACGAAGAAGCTCGCCAGCCGGGCGCGACTGCGCGTCCGGGGCGCGGCGGCGGTTCCGGACCCCGATCCGGTGGGGCAGCGGCAGGCCGTGGACGCGTTCCTGGCCGCCGCGCGGGGCGGCGACTTCGACGCGCTGCTCGGCCTGCTCGACCCCGAGGTGGTGCTGCGCGCGGACGCCGGGCTCCCGGCGGGCGGCATGAAGGTGGTCCGGGGCGCCGGGGCCGTCGCGGCGCAGGCCGCCACGTTCCGGCGCATGGCCACGGCCGCCGACGCCCACCCCGCGCTGGTCAACGGCAACGCGGGCCTGGTCAACATCCTCGGCGGCAGGCTGTTCTCGGTCATGAGCTTCACCGTGTCCGGCGGACGGATCGTCGCGATCGACATCCTGTCCGACCCGGACCGGCTGGCCCGGCTCGACCTGATCGCCCTGGACGGCTTGGACGTCCTGCCGGGCGACTGATTCGTCCACCCCGCACGCGTCCGTCCCGCATGCGATTCGGCGGGCGGCGCGTGCGGGGGCGCTTCCGGTTCCCGCTCAGGCTCGGGCGTAGTCGGCGAGGGCGGGCTCCAGGAGGTCGAAAGCCTGGGTGGCCTCGGCGGCGATGGTGCGGGCGATCTCGTCGTTGGCGCGTCCGGTGAGGGTGAGGTCCTGGATGCGCTGGAACAGGACGCGGTGGACGCTGCCCAGCAGTCCGGCGGCGGTCTGGACGGTGATGTCGCCGGGCGTGGCGCCGGTGGCGTCCGCGAGGGCCCCGGCCAGCTGGTGTTCGCGCTGGTCGTGCAGGCCGCGGAGGCACGCGGTCAGGGTCGGGCTCTCGGCGATCATGCTTGCGAACTCCGGGCCGGAGAAACCGGCGACCGGGTTCCGGGCGGCGACGTCCTCGGCGAACGCGCGGCGGAGCGCGGTCAGCGCCGACTCGCCCTCGGCGCGGCGGGCGACGGTGTCGGCCAGGGAGGCGGCGAACCGGTCCTGGTGGTCCAGGGCCAGGTCCTCCTTGCGCGCGAAGTAGTTGGTGACGGTCTTCTTGGCGACGCGGGCGGCCGTGGCGATCTCGGCGATGGTCGTCCGCTCGAAGCCCTGGGCGATGAACAGCCTGGTCGCGTGGTCGGAGATGAGCTGCCGGGTCTCCTGCTTCTTCGTCTCGCGCAGCCCTGCGGGCGGCGCGGGCGGCGGGGTGGAGCGGTCGGGTGTCTGAGTGGCCATGGGCGCAATCTTACCCTCGTCGTATTTTTATGTTGACACCCCAGGGCGGGGCGGGCTAAGTTTACGTCCGTCGCAAGTTTGCGACGAGGGAACGTCTAGTTCGAAGGGGACGCCCATGCGCAACCGCACCCACCACCTCGCCGTCCCGGCGGTCGACCTCGCCGGGCTGCCGCCGCAGCGACCCGAGCCGAAGCAGCAGCCTCAGCGGCGGGGCGCCGAGCTGCGGCGTCCGCCGTCCGAGCACGGCGTCCGCGCACGTCGGCAGGCCCAGGGGCTGCGCAACGTCCCGCGTCGTCGCGGCTACTGACCCCTGCCGCTGCCCGCCCTCGTTCCGCCACCCCTGAAGAAGGAGCCTTCTTGCAGTTCACCGCCTCCACCGTTTCGCTGACCGTTGACGACGTCGCCGCCTCCCAGGCGTTCTTCACCGATCACCTCGGTTACGCCGTCCAGCAGGCCGCCGACGGGTTCGCCTCGCTCTCGCGTGCCGACGCGGTCGACGTCGTCCTGCTGGCGCGGGGCATCGAGGTGCTGCCGCCGGAGCAGCGCGACCAGCGCGCGAGCGGCCTGATCCTGGCGTTCACGCTGGCGTCCGGCCTCGCGGAGCAGGAGAAGCGGCTGCGCGACGCCGGGGTCGAGATCACCATGCCGCTGCGCGAGGAGCCCTGGGGCGAGCGCCTCTTCCAGGTCACCGACCCCAACGGCGTGATCGTCCAGTTCGTCGAGTGGGTCGCGTCCGAGTAGTCCGTGGACGTGCCGTCGCCCCGGCTCGGAGTCTCTCCGGGTCGGGGCGACGGTGTTCTTGCTGGTCAGGCGGCGGCTTCGGCGGCCGTCTTCAGGTTGCGCACCCAGTCCTTGAGGCCCTCGCCGAGGAGTCTGGTGGCGGTGGGGACGTCGGCCTCGGCCTGCCGTCCGGTCCAGGTCTCCTCGGTGTGGACGCGGACGCCGCCCCTGACCTTGGTGAACGTCCACAGGTGGACGCCTCGGTCGATGCGCACGTCGGCGCCGATCGCGGGGCCGCTCCACAGGATGCAGGAGTTCGGCTTGAGCCGGTGGACCGTCGAGGTGATGGTCATCGTGTCCGCCGGGGTCGTGGGCGTGGGCGGCGCCGGGGTCGTCCAGCGGAAGCTCGAGCCCGCGCGCAGCGGACCGCCGTGGTCGAGGCGCTTCGCGGAGAGGACGGCCCGGGGCTGCCAGGACGGCCAGCGCTCCACGTCCGTCTGCACCGTGAAGACGGTCCTCAGCGGTGCCTTGATCAGGACGTCGGTCTCGAAGCGGATCTTCGCCGCCGGGTCGACGCCCTCCCCCCGACACTGGGCCGGGCGGGGCGCGCGGTGGTGGTCGGGGGCGGCCTGGGCGGCGGGGGCGAGGACGCCCAGCGCGGCGGTCGTGGCGGCGGCGAGCGAGAGGGCGGCGAGGGAGGCGGTGCGCATCCGGCGTTCTCCTGACTAGAGGCTCATGCGTTCGTTAGAAGTTATAACTGGATGCGAAGCGGGCGTCAACAGGGTTCGTGATAGCTTCTAACGAAACTTTCGAGGTGTAGCCGGGAGTCGGGAGGCGGGACGGTGACGACGACGCCGCGTGAGCGGTACCGCGCTCAGGTCCGCGAGGAGGTCAAGGAGCACGCGTGGGAGCAGATCGCCTCGGCGGGCGCCTCCGCGCTCTCGCTGAACGCGATCGCCAAGCGGATGGGGATGAGCGGTCCCGCGCTCTACCGCTACTTCGCGGGCCGGGACGAGCTGATCACCGAGCTGATCCGGGACGCCTACCGAAGCCTCGCGAGCACCGTCCGCGCGGCGGCGGACGACGGCGCCGACCTGGCCGGGGTGGCGCGCGCCTTCCGCCGCTGGGCGCTCGACGACCCGCAGCGGTACTTCCTCATCTACGGGACGCCCGTCCCCGGCTACCACGCGCCGGACGACACCACGCTCATCTCGGGCGAGATCATGACGGTGCTGCTCGGCGTCTGCGCGTCCCTGCCGGAGCGTCCGGCCTCGCCGCTCGACGCGCACCTGGACGAGCACCGGCACTGGGCGGACCCATCCGTCCCGCCCGCCGTGCTGCACCGGGCGCTGAGTTTCTGGACGCGCTGCCACGGCGTCCTGTCCCTGGAACTCGCCGGGCACTTCGCCGGGATGGGCTTCGACCCGGAGCAGCTCTTCGAAGCGGAGCTGGCCGACCTCGTGACGCCGTGAGGCGGCCCGGGGGCTCGTTCCCCGGACCGCCTCGGCCGTCGCTTCGCGGTTCCCCTCAGGCGGCGCGGACCTCGATGCGCCCGTTGCTGGTCGTCAGGTCGAGCCGGTGCCGTCCGGACGGGTCGTTCGGGACGCCGATGTCGCGCTTGCCGTTGCTGGTGTGCGTGGTCACCTGGTAGCGGCCGTCCTTCGGGACGGTCAGGGTGATCGCGCCGTTGCTCGTCTTCGCGCGGATGTTCTCCGGCTTGGTCGGCGTGAGGTCGACGGCCCCGTTCGAGGTCTGGACGTCGATGGAGTCGCCGCCGAGCCCGCTGCCGCTGATCCGCCCGTCGTGCGTGCGCGCCGTGACGGATCCGGAGACGCCGTCCAGCTCGACCCTGCCGGAGTGGGTGGTCACGTTCACCTGGCCCACGTGGGACAGCGTGATCGACCCGTTGGTCGTCCCGCCGCTCACGGGCACGCCCGCCGGGACCTTGATGTCGTAGCTGATCGAGCAGTCCGAGACGTCGCAGCCGGACAGGACCAGCACGCCGTTCTCGATCCGGTGGGTCGGGCCGTCCGGGCGCTTGTCGGCGTAGTGGATCGTCCGCGTGAGGGACGCCTTCGCCGTGCCGCCCACGACCTTCACGCTCCCGGATCGGATGCCGTCCAGCCTCACCGCCGTCACCTTCGCGGTGAGGGCGGCGGCGTCCCGGTGGATCTTGTCCATGTCCGGGTCGCAGGCCGTGAGGGTGACGACGGCCGTCACGGCCAACCCGAGGCTGAGAAGCTGGCGGCGCATGAACATCCTCCCGATTTCGCGATCATGAGAACTCTAGGAACCGCCCGTCCGATCCATCGTCCTGCTGCGGGACCACTTCCCCCCTCCCCCTCAGGTCTCAGACCCCTGGCCGCGCGGGGGGTTCAGTTGACTACCGTGGGTGTTTAGCGTGTCTCTCTGTGGAGTGACCGCCGCCCTGGGGGTTGCTCGCCGAGCTCCTGCCGAGGGGGACGCGTGTTGGGGTATCGGGCCTGTCGGGAGAAGGACGTCCGGCCGCAGGGGATCATCACCGCCTACTGCCGGGACCGCATGAGCGTCCGGCTGCGGGAGCCGTCCCGCAGGCCGTGCTCGGTCCACCAGAACATCTGATGGCCGCCGAGCTGCCCCTGTCCGGGGACGAGTTGGCCTGGCTGCTCAACCAGACGCTGGGCATGCCCGTCGGAGGCGTCCGGATGCGGGTCGAACGGGTGGAGCCGGGCGGGACGTCCGCGCGGCCGGAGGTGCGGGTGCGGGTGGTCGTCTCCGACGACTCGGCCTCGCTGGGGGTCTGGGAGGTCGACGTTCCGATGGATCCGCTCGACCTGGAGCCGGAGGTGAACGCCCCGGCGCTGGTGGCCATCCTCGCCGGGAACCTCCGGGAGTGGTGGGAGCTCAAGGGCGTCGAGGCCCGG
This sequence comes from Actinomadura oligospora ATCC 43269, assembly GCF_000518265.1. Taxonomy (GTDB): domain Bacteria; phylum Actinomycetota; class Actinomycetes; order Streptosporangiales; family Streptosporangiaceae; genus Spirillospora; species Spirillospora oligospora. The sequence continues at coordinate 94,217 of NZ_JADG01000008.1, forward strand.
ATCGGCCGCTGGGGACGCCCCGTCTGACCGGTCAGCGGCGGCGCAGGGCCGCGTGCGCGCGCAGGATCGCGGGGAGCAGGGCGTAGACGACCGTCGGGACGACGATGGCGGTCACCACGAGCGTCCGGACGGGAAGGGAAGCGGCGGACGGAGCGGCGCGGGCCGCTGATGGTGCGGCGCGGCGGCGGCTGATCGCGGACGCGGCGATCGCGACGCTGGCGAGCGCCGGGCAGCGCGGGCTGACGCACCGGGCGGTCGACCAGGCCGCCGGGCTGCCGGAAGGGTCCTGCTCGTACTACTTCCGCACCCGGCAGGCGCTGCTCCAGGCGACGGTCGAGCGGCTCGTGGAGGCCGACACCGCCGATCTGGTCGCCCACGCGGAGATCTTCGGGGACAGCGCCGACCCGGCGAAGGTCGCCGAGGCGGCCGTGGAGGTCATCCGGTACTGGACGAGCGTCATGCGCGAACGGACGCTGGCGCGCTTCGAGCTGATGCTGGAGGCGGGACGGCGTCCGGAGCTGCAGACCGTCCTGGACGCGGCGCGCGTCCACTACCGCGCGCTGGCGCGGCGGACGCTCGCGGGCATCGGGGCCAGTGACCCCGACGGGCAGGTGCAGATGTTCGTCGCGTGCCTGGACGGGCTGGTGTTCCGGCATCTGACCGGCGCGGATCCGCTCACCGCCGAGCCCGCCGAGCAGCGGCGCGTGCTGCTCGACGTGCTGAACGGCTTCGTTCACGGGCGCGACGGGTCGTAGCCCCCGGTCATCGGGTGGCGTGCCCGCTCAACGGGCGGTGCGTCCGCTCAACGGGTGGGGGCCAGGTCACCAGGTGATGGGGCCCAGGCGGTCGGTGAAGGTGGCGGTCGGGCCGTCCGGGGCGAGGGTCGCGAGGCGGACGATCGAGTCGGTGCCCTCGGTGACGGTCAGCCGGCCCCGGTGCCCGTTCATGTCGGTGGCGGCGAACGTGTGGTTCGCGACCTCGCCGGGCGTGGTGGCGTTGAACCTGATGTCCGGGAGCGCCTGCGCGTACCGGACGGTGATCATGTTCAGCGCCGCCTTGGACGAGCTGTAGGCGAGCTCGTGCATCCGCGAGACGGGCTGGTCCGGGTCGGTGATGACCGCGAAGGACCCGGCCGCGCTGGAGACCATCACGACCCTCGGGGCGTCAGACTTCCGGAGCAGCGGGAGGAAGGCGTTGGTGACGCGGATCGGCCCGTACACGTTGGCGTCGTAGACGGCGTGGATCTCCTCGATGGTGACGTCCGCGGGCGGGACGGCGTGACCGGGCGCGCCCGCGTTGTTGACCAGGACGTCCAGGCGGTCGGTGTGCTCCCGGACGGTCCGCAGCGCGTTCGCGACCGACTCGTCCGAGGTCACGTCCAGCCGGACCGGGGTCACGTCGGCGCCGCGCGCGGTCTTCCGCGACCGGGACGGCCGCGTCCTGCACACGATGACGCTGGACATCGCGGACGGCTGCGTCCAGGCCATCCACATCGTGATCAACCCCGACAAGCTCGGGCACCTCGGACCGGTCGCGGACGCCTGGGCCGTGAACGACGAGGTCAGGCGAGTCGCCCGCGACGACCGCTAGGCGGTGGCTAGGGGGTGGGTGGGCGGAGGCCGTCCAGGAGGACGGTCAGGTACGTGTCGACCAGGCCCGGCGTGGATGGCTGGGCGCGGGCGACGGCCAGGGCGGTCTCGCCGATGAGGGTGGTCGTGGCGGCGGGGTCGAGATCGGCGCGGATCTCGCCGTCCCGGCGCGCGCCCTCGATCATCTCCTTCACGGCGCTGACCAGGTCCGCGCGCAGGGCGGTGGTGGTGGGCAGATCCAGGCCGCCGAGCTGGTCGTTCACCGCGTGGTGCGCGGTCTGGAAGTCGATCAGCTCGCGCAGGAAGGCGCGCAGCGCGGCGTGGGGTGGGGCCTCGGCGAGCAGGTCGCGGGCGCGCTGGACGACGGGTCCGAGCAGCCGGGAGACGGCGGCGTCGAGCAGGGCGTCCTTGCCGCCGAAGGCGCGCACGACCGTCGCCGCGCCGAGGCCCGCGCGCTTCGCGATGGCCTCGACGGTCAGGGACGCGCCCGGTTCGGCGAGCAGGGTCATGGCGGCGTCCAGCGCCAGCTGCCGGTTGCGCACGGCGTCCGCGCGGCGGCGGGGTTCGGCTGGAGTCCTCGCGCCGGAGGGTGTTGACAAGTGGAATGCCCCTTCCACATACTCGAACTGGAACGCTTATTTCATTTACCCTAGCGCGGGAGGCCGCCGTGAACGAGCGAGTCCTGATCTCCGGAGCCAGCATCGCCGGGCTGACCCTGGCCCACTGGCTGGCCCGGCACGGGTTCCGTCCGACCATCGTCGAGCGCGCCCCCGGGCTGCGGACCGGGGGCAACGGGGTGGACGTCCGGGACGACGCGGCGGCCGTCGTCGAGCGGATGGGGATCATGGAGCGGGTGCGCGAGCGGGCCGCCGACGTGCACGGGATGAAGTTCGTGGACGCCGCCGACCGGGCCGTCGCCCGCGTCGACACCCGCGCGGCGGGCTCGGTCGAGATCATGCGAGGCGACCTGGTCGCGCTGCTGCGCGAGATCACCGACGTGGAGATCCTGTTCGGCGACTCGATCCGCGAGCTGGAGCAGGACGCGGACGGCGTGACGGTCGCCTTCGAGAACGCGCCCGCCCGCCGCTTCGACCTGGTCGTCGGCGCGGACGGCATGCACTCGACCGTCCGGCGGCTGGCCTTCGGGCCCGAGGAGCGGTTCGTCCGGTTCAAGGACCACTACTTCGCGTTCGCCGACGCGGACGCCTCGCTCGGCGAGGACCGCTGGGTCACGATGTTCAACACCCCGGGCACGATGGCCGGGATCTACCGCTCGGGCAACCACGCGCAGGCCAAGGCGTACTTCGTGTTCCGGTCGGAGGAGCTGGACTTCGACCACCGCGACGTCGCCGAGCACAAGCGCCTGGTCGCGGAGGCGTTCGCCGACCACGCGTGGGAGCCGACCGGAGGGCTGCTCTCGGCGGCGCTGGCCGACCCGGAGTTCTACTTCGACGCGCTCGGCCAGGTCCGGATGGACTCCTGGTCGAACGGGCGCGTCGCGCTCGTCGGCGACGCCGCCTGGTGCGCGTCCCCCGCCTCGGGCGCGGGCGCCGAGCTGGCCCTGGTCGGCGCGTACCGGCTGGCGGGCGAGCTGGCCGCGGCGGGCGGTGACCACGAGGTCGCGTTCGCGCGGTTCGACGCCGTCCACCGGCCGCTGGTCGACCGCAAGCAGAGGATCGGGCCGAACGTCCGGCTGATGGTGCCGAAGACCGAGGGCGGACGGTGCGTCCGCGACACCCTGGCGCGGTCGCCGCTGATGAGGGCCGCCGAGCGGGTCGAGCGGGCCGTCCAGGCGAGGAACGCGCGTCCGCTGCCGGAGTACCGGCGTCCCGCCTGAAACGCGACGTGACGGACATCACCGTCACAGGGGGGCTGCGTCCGGTGTCGTTCGTACGGCAGGTTCGGCACGGACAGGGGGACGATCATGGATGAGACGGCGAAGGGCGACGTCGCGCACGTTGACGAGGGGCGGGTCGACGCGGCGACCGGGGCGTTCGTCGCGCACCGGAATCTGCTGTTCACCGTCGCCTACGAGATGCTCGGGTCGGCCGCGGACGCCGAGGACGTCCTCCAGGAGACCTGGCTGCGCTGGACGGGCGTCGACCTGGAGGAGGTCCGCGACCAGCGCGCCTACCTCGTCCGGATCACGACGCGGCAGGCGCTGAGCAGGCTCCGGACGCTCGGCCGCCGCCGCGAGTCCTACGTCGGGCCGTGGCTGCCGGAACCGCTGCTGACCACGCCCGACGTGGCGGACGACGTGGAGCTCGCCGACAGCGTCTCGATGGCGATGCTGCTCGTGCTGGAGACGCTCGGGCCGACCGAGCGGGCCGTGTTCGTCCTGCGCGAGGTGTTCGACCTCGGCTACGACGAGATCGCCGACGCGGTCGGCAAGGCCCCGGCGACCGTCCGGCAGATCGCGCACCGGGCCCGCGCGCACGTGGCGTCGCGGCGTCCGCGCGAGGCGGTGTCGGCGGACGAGAAGAAGGACGCCGTGGAGGCGTTCCGGCAGGCGACCCTGACCGGTGACCTGCAAGGACTCCTCGACGTCCTGGCTCCCGACGTGGTGATGCTGACCGACGGCGGCGGGGTCGTCGTGGCCGCGCTGGAGCCGTTCGTCGGCGTCGACACGGTGGCCGGGCTGCTCAGCCGCATGTCCGGCCCGGTGACGCTGGAATCCGCCGAGGTCAACGGGAACCCGGCGCTGATGCTGTACCGCGACGGCGAGCTCGACGCGGTGATCGGCGTCCACGTCCAGGACGGCAAGGTCAAGGGGCTGTACGTCGTCCGGAACCCCGAGAAGCTGTCGGGCGTCCAGCGCGAGACGACGCTGAGCCGCTGAGGAGAGGGAAAGAGATGACGTACCCGGACGCGACCTACCTGGCCGACGAGGGCGAGGTCAGCGCGGTGTTCCGCACCGCGGACGCGCCGCCGGAGCTGAGCATCGGCGGGGGCCGCACGAACGTGCACCACCTGGCCACCGGAGCCACCACCGACGGGCATTTCGGGCTGTACCGGTGGGAGATGGGCGCCGCGCAGACCGGCGGTTCGCCCCACTTCCACCGGACGTTCTCCGAGTCGTTCTTCATCCTCGAGGGGAAGGTCGACCTCTACGACGGCGACGCCTGGGCGACCCGCGAGCCGGGCGACTTCCTGTACGCGCCGCCCGGCGGGATCCACGCGTTCCGGAACGCGGACGGCCCGGCGGCGATGCTGGTGCTGTTCGCGCCGGGCGCGCCCCGCGAGCCGTACTTCGAGGCGCTGGCCGAGATCGTCGAGAGCGGGCGGGAGCTCAGCCCCGAGGAGTGGACCGAGCTCTACGCGCGCCACGACCAGTTCATGGTCTGACCTGCGAGAACGGCCGTCCAGGGATCGTTTCCCGGTCTGACCTTCCAGGACGGCCGCCCGGAGATCGTGTCCCCGGGCGGGCCGTTCCGCTATTCGGGGCGGACGTTGTGGTTGGCGGCGAACAGGTTCTCCGGGTCGTACAGGGCCTTGACCGCCGCGAGGCGCTTGTACGTCGCGTCCGGGTAGATCGCGGCGACGTCCTCGTCCGTGGCGGCGGTCTGGAAGTTCGCGTACGCGCCGGTGACGTGCGGGGCGAGGCCCGTCCAGGCCGCGTCCAGGCCGGGACGGGCGGCCTCGACGACCGGGGCCGGGCCCCCGATGGTGGCCACGAACATCAGCTCCGCGCCGCGGTGCGCGTAGGCGGTCGCGTCGGCCGGGACCCGGGACACGGCAGCGCCGACGCCGCGGACGGAGAAGAACGGCGATCCGGCCGCCGTGCCGACCTCGCCGACAATGGCCAGGAATTCCGGAACCGACTCGGCCTCGACGAATGCGGCGCGGGTCACGAAGCCGAATCCGGGCGGCGGGACGAGGCCCTCCTCGAGGATTTCCGAATAGGGCTTCAGCGTCACGTCGTCGGACGTCACCATGCCCAGCGCGCGAATCGGGTCGATGGCCTCGGCGGCCTTTTCCGGGTCGTCGCCGTCGAAGGCGACGAGGATCTCGACCGGGGCGTCCGGGCCGCCCAGGAAGGGATTGGCGAAGTTCACCGTGGACGAGAGTTCCTCCGGCGCGACGCGCAGGTGGTCCGCCCATCCGGGCAGGACGGTGGAGAGCTCGGCGGCCGGGAAGGTGATCTTCCCGAAGAAGACGTCCGTGGTCGGGTGCGCGGCGAACTCGAAGGACGTCACGATCCCGAGGTTGCCGCCGCCGCCGCGCAGCGCCCAGAACAGGTCCGGGTTCTCGTCCGCGCTCGCGCGCACGAGGTCCCCGGCGGCGGTGACCACCTCGGCCGCGACCAGGTTGTCCATGGCCAGGCCGTGCTTGCGGACCTTCCAGCCGATGCCGCCGCCGAGCGTGAGCCCGCCGACGCCGACGCTGCGGGTGTCGCCGGACGAGAGCGCCAGCCCGTGCGGCGCGAGCACGTCCGCGACCTGACCCCAGGTCGCGCCGCCGCCGATCCGGACGATGTGCCGGTCCTCGTCGGCGATCTCGACGTCCGCGAGGCGGGCGAGGTCGATGACGACGCCGCCGTCGTTCGTGCTGAACCCCGAGAAGGCGTGGCCGCCGCCGCGCACCGACAGGGACAGTTCCGCGTCCACCGCGAAGCGAATTGCGGCGCGGACGTCGTCCACGTTCCCGGGACGCAGCACATAGGCGGGACTTCCCGCCGCGAGAACCGAGCGCGCGGCCGATGCGTACGCCGCGTCGCCCGGTTCGATGATGTCGCCGCCGAAGTCGCGACGGAGGTTTTCGAGAGCCGAAGTCATGAGGTCCCACCGATCAGTTGTGCCGCCCGGTCGTACACATGACTCCGGCCACCGGGATTTCGTGACATGGCCGATCGCGTGACGTGTGCCACAGCGATCTACAGGGCGGCGGATTCGGCCTCCTGCACCACGTCCACGGTCTTCGGAGCGCGGGGACGCACCGCCAGCGTGAGCGCGGCGAGCGCGGCGAAGAGGACCGCCGCGACCAGGCCGGTGACGTGCAGGCTCGTCGTGAAGGCGTCGCGCGCGGTGCGCAGCAGCTCCGCGCCCTGGCCCGCGGGCAGATTGTGGCTCGCGGCGACCGCGCCCGCGAGGGAGTCGGACGCGCCGTCCGTCCCCTCGCGGTAGACGACCGCGGCCAGGACGCCGAGCAGCGCGAACCCGAGCGACCCGCCGAAGTAGTTGGCGGTCTCCGACATCGACGCGGCCGACCCGGCGCGCTCCGGCGGGACGGACCCGACGACCAGCCCGGTGCCCAGCGCGAACAGCGGTCCGGTGCCCACCGCGAGGACGGTGATCCCGGCCATGACCAGCGGCAACGAGCCCGAGCCGTGGACGGCGACCAGCAGCAGGGAGCCCAGCGCGGACAGGGCCAGGCCGCCCGCGATCGCCGTCGTCGGCTTCATCCGCTTGGCGTACGCCGGGGCGGTCATGGTGCCGACGGCCACGCCCAGGCCCATCGGCGCGAACAGCATCGCGGACGTGGCCGGGGAGTGCCCGAGGACGTTCTGCAGGTACTGGGTGACCAGCAGGCCCGTCCCGGCCATGGCGGTCCCGGCGAGGCCGAGGCAGACGAGCACGGCCGTGAACCGGCGGTTGCGGAGCAGGCGCAGGTCCAGCAGGGGCGTCTCCATCGTCAGCTGCCGCCGGACGAACACCAGCCCGACGGCCGCGCCGACCGCGAGCGCGATGCCCGGCACGAGCGGCTCGTCCTGCATCGCGAGCTGCTTGAAGCCGTAGATCATGAGCAGCACCGCGACCAGCGACAGGACGACGCTGACGGGGTCGAGCCGTCCGGACCGGTCGCCGCGGAACTCGGGCAGCAGGAACGGCCCGCCGAGGAGCACCACGGCCATCGCGGGCACCGCGATCAGGAACACCGAGCCCCACGAGAAGTACTGCAGCAGGAACCCGGCCAGCACCGGCCCGAGCGCGCCGCCGGCGAACTGGCTGGTCGCCCAGATCGCGATGGCCTTCCCGCGCTGCCGCTCGTCCCGGAACATGTTGGTGATCAGCGCGAGCGTGGACGGCGTGAGCGTCGCGCCCGCCACGCCCAGCAGCAGCCGGACGACGATCAGCATCAGCGGGTTCACCGAGAACGTGGCCACGACCGACAGGACCAGGAAGCCCGCGGCCCCCACCAGCAGCAGCTTCCGGCGGCCGATCCGGTCGCCGAGCGTGCCCGCCGTGATGACCAGCCCGGCGACCATCAGCCCGTACCCGTCACTGATCCACAACTGCTCGACGTTGCTCGCGCCGAGGTCGGCGCTCAGCTTCGGAAGGGCCAGGAGGAGGGCCGTCATGTCCATCGCGACGATCAGGGTCGGCAGAGCCAGGATGATCAGGCCCAGCCATGCCCGGCGATCGGCTTTCAGTTCGGTTTCGTTCGTCATGCATGCTGGTCGGAGCGGGGACGCGCTTCTTGACACCGTGGGGACGACACGATCGGAGCAGTTTTTTCGAGAAATCCTCCCGAGGGATGTCAAGAAGACGGCCGCGGCTCCGACCAACGGGTCGAAGGGGCCCACCAGGCCCCGGCGAGGGTCCTCCGGGGTCCCGGTGACCCGAGACAGAACATGAGGAGCACGAGATGCAGTTCCTGATCAGCATGCACATCAACCCGGCCGTGCTGGACGCGCTGACCGACGAGGAGAAGCAGGCGCTCGGCGAGGGCCACGGGAAGTTCATGGCCGACTGCAAGGCGTCCGGCGAGTTCGTCCTCACGCAGGCGCTGACCGACCCGTCCCAGGCGGCGGTGGTGTCGGTGCGCAACGGCCAGCCGGTCGTGACCGACGGGCCGTTCCTCGAGGCCAAGGAGTTCCTGGGCGGCTACTACCTGGTCGACGTCGAGAACCGCGAGCGCGCGATCGAGCTCGCCGCCCAGATCCCGGACGCCGGCATCGAGGGCCTGGGGGTCGAGGTCCGCCAGGTCATGTTCTCTGACGGACAATTGGAGGCGTGAGCGACTCCACCGACCCCCGGGAGGGATTCGAGGACCTGCTGCGTGAGCTCGCGCCGCAGGTCCTCGGCGTGCTCGTGCGCAGGTACGGGCAGTTCGAGGGCTGCGAGGACGCCGTGCAGGAGGCCGTCCTCGCGGCGTCGGTGCAGTGGCCGGCAGAGGGAGTGCCGGACAACCCGCGCGGCTGGCTGGTGGCGGTGGCGTCCCGGCGGCTCATCGACCAGATGCGCAGCGAACACGCGCGCCGCGAGCGCGAGTCGGCCCTGGCGGCCGAGCAGGCCGCCGAGCCCGCGCCCGAGGACGTCCCGGACGCCGACGACACGCTCATCCTGCTGTTCCTGTGCTGCCACCCGACGCTGACGGCGGCGTCCCAGACGGCGCTGACGCTGCGCGCGGTCGGCGGGCTGACCACGGCCGAGATCGCCCGCGCGTTCCTGGTGCCGGAGTCGACGATGGCGGCCCGGATCAGCCGGGCCAAGCAGAAGATCAAGGCCGCGGGCGGCACGTTCACGCTGCCGGAGGCGGCCGAGCGGGAGGAGCGGCTGCGGGTCGTCCTGCACGTGCTGTACCTGATCTTCAACGAGGGGTACATCGCGTCGTCGGGCGGCGAGCTGTCCCGCGCCGACCTCGCGAGGGAGGCGATCCGGCTCGTCCGGATGGTCCACGCGCAGCTTCCCGAGGACGGTGAGGTCAGCGGCCTGCTGGCGCTGATGCTGCTGACCCACGCCCGCCGCGACGCCCGGACGACGCCGTCCGGCGACCTGGTCCCGCTGGACGAGCAGGACCGCTCGGCCTGGGACCGCGGGCTGATCGACGAGGGGACCGCCCTGGTCAAGGCGTCCCTGGCCGACACGACGCTCGGGCCGTACCAGCTGCAGGCGGCGATCGCCGCGACGCACGCGAGCGCGGCCACGGCCGCCGACACCAACTGGAAGCAGGTGTACGCGCTCTACCTGGTCCTCGAACGGATCGCGCCGAACCCGATGGTCACCCTGAACCGGGCGATCGCGCTGGCCGAGCTCGAGGGGCCGGAGGCCGGGCTCGACCTCCTCGCCACCCTGGACGGCGACGAGCGGATGGCCCGCCACCACCGGCTGCTGTCCGTGCGGGCGCATCTGCTGGAGAAGACCGGCGACACGTCCGGGGCGTACGAGCTGTACCGGCGCGCCGCGAAGGCCACCGCGAGTCTCGCCGAGCAGCGGTACCTGGAGGGCAGGGCGAGCCGGGTGAAACCGTGAGGTTCCGCCCGCATGTCACAGGTGGCGCGGCTGTCTTGTCTCGGGAACGTCGGGACAGGATCACAAGTCGGATCGGTGAGGTCATGCGGGTATTCGTCGCAGGTGGGAGCGGGGTTCTCGGACAGGTGCTGGTGCCCCTGCTGGTGGCGGGCGGGCACGAGGTGACCGCCACGACGACCGGCTCCGGCAAGCTGGGACGGTTGCGGGAGCTGGGCGCCGAGGCGGTCGTCATGGACGGCCTGGACGCGTCGTCGGTGCGCGCCGCCGTCGCCGCCGCGAGGCCGGACGTGATCGTCCACCAGATGACCGCGCTCGGCGTCACCCACGCCGGGACGAACATGCGGTCCGAGCGGTACTTCCGGAACACCAAGCGGCTGCGCACCGAGGGGACCGACCACCTGCTGGCCGCCGCCGAGGCGTCCGGCGTGCCGCACTTCGTCGCGCAGAGCAACGCGGGCGGGAACGGGCCCCGGGAGGGCGGCTGGAAGACGCCGGAACAGGACCCGCTGGACCTGGACTCCAGCACGGCCCCGCGCGAGTCGATGGAGTCGCTGCGCTACACCGAGAAGGCCGTCCTCGACGCGGGCGGCGCGGCGCTGCGCTACGGCTGGTTCTACGGGCCGGGCGCGACCGACGACCAGGCGGAACTCGTCCGCAAGCGGAAGTTCCCGATGATCGGCGGCGGGACGGGCGTCTGGTCGTGGATCCACCTGGACGACGCCGCCCGCGCGACCGTCCTGGCCGTCGAGAAGCAGGCGCGCGGCGTGTACAACATCGTCGACGACGAACCGGCGAAGGTCAGCGAATGGCTGCCCTACCTGGCCGAATGCGCGGGCGCGAAGCCGCCGATGAACTTCCCCGCGTGGCTGGCGAAGCTGATGGCCGGAGACGTCGCGGTGTCGATGATGACCAGGGGGCTCGGGTCGAACAACGCCAAGGCCAAGGCCGAGCTGGGCTGGGAACTCGTCCACCCGTCCTGGCGGCAGGGGTTCAAGGACGCGCTCGCGTGACCCGGGACGAGGAGTTCCAGGAGCTCAGGCCGCTGCTGTTCTCGATCGCCTACCGGATCCTCGGGAGCGTGGTCGAGGCCGAGGACGCGGTCCAGGAGACGTGGCTGCGGTACGAGGCGTCGGACACCGTGCCCGACTCGCCGAAGGCGTTCCTGTCGTCGGTGGTCACGAACATCTCGATCAACGTGCTGCGGTCGGCGCGCGTCCGGCGGGAGGAGTACGTCGGGCCGTGGCTGCCCGAGCCACTGCTGGTCGACCCGTACGACGACCCGCAGCGGTCGGCGGAGCTGGCCGACTCGGTGTCGATGGCCGCGCTGCTGCTCCTGGAGCGGCTGAGCCCGCTCGAACGCGCGGTGTTCGTGCTGCGCGAGGTGTTCGGGTTCGGCTTCCCCGAGGTCGCGTCGGCCGTGGAGCGGTCGGAGGCCGCGTGCCGCCAGCTCGCCGTCCGGGCGCGGCGGCACATGAACGAGGGCCGTCCGCGCTTCGAGGCCGACCGGCGCGAGCGGCGCGAACTCGCCGAGCGCTTCCTCGACGCGTTCCGCGACGGCGACGTGGACGCGCTGGCCGGGATGCTCGCGGCGGACGTCCAGATGGTCAGCGACAGCGGCGGCAAGGCGCCACAGTGGGGCAAGGGCGTGGTCGGCGCGGCGAACGTGCTGCGGCTGCTCGCCGCGATGTCCGGGCCGCTCGCGGCGGTCGGGGTCGTCGCCGCGCCGCACCGGGTGAACGGGGAGCCGGGAGCGATCTTCCGCGACACCGACGGCCGGATCCTCAACACGTGGGCGATCGACATCCTGGACGGGCGGATCCAGGCCATCCGGACGGTCATCAACCCGGACAAGCTCGCGCACCTCGGCCCTGTGGCGGACGCCTGGGCCGTCAACCGCGCGGCGAACGCCCACCGCCACGCGTCCGGAACGCCTTCGGACCCCACGGCGTGATCCCCGGAGACGGGGGAGCGCGGGATTCCGTTTCCGGAATCCCGCGCTCTCGCGTTCGGGGGGTCAGACTCCGGCGGGTTCCTCCACCGGGGACGGGACGGGGGCCGGGGTGCGGCGGAACGGCATCCACCAGTTGGCCTTGCCGAACAGCTCCATGACGGCCGGGACGAGCACCAGCCGGACGATCGTGGCGTCCACGAGGACGGCGATCGACATGCCGAGCCCGATCTGCTTGACCTCGAGGTCCGGGCCGAGGACGGAGGTCATGAAGACGGCGATCATGATCGCGGCGGCGGCCGTGATGACCTTGGCGGTGCTCGCGAGGCCGGTGGCCACCGACGCCCGGGTGTCGCCGGTGCGGGCGTAGTCCTCGCGGATCCGTGAGATCAGGAAGACCTCGTAGTCCATGGACAGCCCGAACAGGATCGGGAACATCATCATGGGGACCCAACTGCTGACCGGCATGGTGGTCGGGAACCCGAGGGCCTTGCCGAGCCAGCCCCACTGGACGATCGCGGTCAGCACCCCGTACGCGGCGCCGATCGACAGCAGGTTCATCACCGCGGCCTGGATCGCGATCGTGACCGACCGGACCAGCGCGACCAGGAGGATCAGGGACAGCCCGAGCACGACCGCGATCATCAGCGGCAGCCGCGACTCCACGGCGTCGGAGAAGTCGATCGCCACGGCGTTCGGCCCGCCGACCTGGACGTCCTTCCCGCCGGGGACGCCGGGGAGGACGTCGTCGCGCAGCCTGTGCACGACGTCCGGGGTGGCCTTGTCCTGGAAGTCGGTCTTGGGGAAGGCCATGAAGAGGGCGGCCTGGCCGTCCTTGCTGGCCTGGGGCGGCGTGACGTAGGCGATGCCCTCGGTCTTCCCGACGGCCTCGACGACGGGACGCAGGTCGGTGTCCCGGGATGCGACGGGGGTCGCGAACACCAGCGGCGCGTTGTAGCCGGGCCCGAAGCCCTCGGACAGGATCCGGTAGGCCGCGTAGCTGCTGCGGTCGTGCGGCTGGACGCTGGCGTCGGCCATGTTCAGCCGCATCGACAGCGCGGGCGCGGCGAGCACCAGCAGGCCGGTCCCGGCGAGGACGGCCGCGATCACCGGACGGCGCTGCACCGCGGTCGCCCAGCGCTCGGCGGGCGTCCGCCGGGCCGTGCCCGTGCCCGTGCCCGGGCCTTCGCCCCGGGCTCCGCGCCGGGGCCGACGCAGCGAGTTGATCTTGTAGCCGGTGAAGCCGAGGAACGCGGGGAGCAGCGTGACCGCGGCGCCCATCGTGACCAGCACGGTCACGGACGCCGCGATGCCCACGCCGGTCATCAGCTTCTGCCCCATGGCGACCAGGCCGAGCAGCGCGATCACGACGGTCGTCCCGGCGAACAGCACGGCGTGCCCGGCGGTCGTGATGGCCTTGACCGTCGCCGCCTCCGGACTGTCGCCGTCCTTCAGCGCGTCCTTGTAGCGGGTCACGATGAACAGGGCGTAGTCGATGCCGACGCCGAGCCCGATCAGGGCGGCGACGATCGCGGTGAAGTCCGGCGCGGGGAAGACGTACCCGACCAGCTTCATCAGCGCGATCCCGCCGACGATCGCCATCAGCGCGGTGACGATCGGCAGGCCCATCGCGACGAGCGAGCCGAACGCGATGAACAGGATGATCGCCGCCGCCAGGATCCCGACCGCCTCGCCCGGACCCTGCGCGGGCGCCTCGGCCTTCTGCGCCTGGTCGCCCGCGAGCCCGAGCGTCACGGCGCCGCCCGACGCGTCCTTGACCGCGTCGACCAGCGGCCTGACCTCGGTCGTCTTCACGTTCTGGCTGGTCAGCGGGATGGTCGTGCGGGCGATCCGGCGGTCCTTGGTGACCAGCGACGCGTCGGTGTAGGGCGAGGTCACCGGGCCCGTGACGGGCGAGGCGTCCAGGACCGAGACGACCTTCTCGATCGTCTGCCGGGCGGCGGGGTCGTCGATCCCGCGGTCGGCCTTGATGGCGAGGGTGAGCGTGTCACCCTGCTGCTCGGGGAAATGGCGCTCGATCAGTTTCTGTGCCCGGGCGGATCCGGATCCGCCGCCGGAGAAATCGTTGCTCGAAGCGGCCCCGAAGCCGAACCCGCCGACCGCCACCGCGAGCACGCCCACGATCCAGGCCAGCAGGACCAGGCGTCGTCGCCGGTAGCAGAAGCGTGCGAGCCCTGCCAGGACACCGTCCTCGCGGGAGGTCTCGGTCGTCATCATCAAACTCCTCATGCCGTTGTCTGCGGCCTTGCGGAATTGATGATTCCGGCTGAAATCGCGCGAGTCGTCCGCCTCACGCGGTGAATTCGCGATACGTCCCGCGCCGCATTTCCGGGCCGTTTCTGCTGCGGACGCCGTGGATCTACTGCGCTCGCGGTAGCGGTCCCCTCGTCCGCGCGCAGGAGGTGCCGACGCCCGGTTTTGGTTAAGTTGCGCCTATGAGCACCGGACTGTCCGCCGTCTGGTCCAAGCACAGGGACTGGCTGGTCGCCGCCTTCCTGGCGGCGGCACTGCTGATCACCGCCGCGGGCGAGGGGCATCCCGCCGTCGGCCTGGACCTCTGCGGCTACGCGCTGATCGTGGTCAGCGGCCTCGCGATGGCGTTCGTCCGCCGCGCCCCGATCCCGGTGCTGTTCACCGCCTGGATGTGCGTGGCGGGCTACCAGGCGGTCGGGTTCGAGGTGCCCGCCGTCGCGTACCTGTTCGCGACGTTCACGGCGGTCCGGGCCGGGCACCGGCTGGTCACGATCGCGGCGAGCGTGATGCTGCTGCTGACGCTGCCGCTCGCGGCCCTGGTCTCGCCGCACGGCTGGTCGGTGGGCGAGTCGTTCGTGCAGGCCCGGGGCGTCCTGGAGATCGCGTGGCTGATCGCCGCCGGGGCCGCCGGGGAGGCGCTGCGGCAGGCCGAGCGGCGCGCGGACGAGGCGGAGCGCACCCGCGAGGAGGCCGCGCGGCTGCGCGCCAGCGAGGAGCGCCTGCACATCGCGCGCGAGCTGCACGACTCCCTCACCCACCAGATCTCGATCATCAAGGTGCAGTCCGGGGTGGCCGTCCACCTGGCGCGCAAGCGGGGCGAGCGGGTGCCGGAGGCGCTGCTGGCGATCCAGGAGGCCGGACGCGAGGCGACCCGTGAGCTGCGCGCGACGCTGGAAACCCTGCGGGACGACTCGGGCACCCCGGTGTACGGCCTCGACCATGTCCCCGACCTGGTCGAACGCGCCCGGGGGACGGGCCTTGAGACGACCCTGACGATCGAGGGCCAGCCGCAGGACGTGCCGACCGCCGTCGACCGGACGGCGTACCGGATCGTCCAGGAGTCGCTGACGAACACCGCCCGGCACGCGGCGGCGACGACGGCGAACATCATGATCGACTACCGTCCGGGGATGCTCGCGATCCGCGTCGACGACGACGGCAGGGCCAGGCCCGGCAGCGCCCCGGTCCCCGGTGTCGGGCTGCTCGGCATGCGCGAGCGCGTCACCGCCCTCGGCGGGCGGCTGCGCGCCGAACCCCGCAGCGAGGGTGGGTTCAGCGTGGAGGCCGAGCTGCCCGTCGCGCCCGACCTGCCCGTGGTGTCCGCGACGTGATCCGCGTCCTGCTGGTGGACGACCAGCCCCTGCTCCGCGGCGGCTTCCGCGCGCTGCTCGACGCCGAGGACGACATCGAGGTCGTGGCCGAGGCCGCCGACGGCTCCGAGGGCCTCCGGCTCGCCCGCGAGCGCCTGCCGGACGTCGCGCTCGTCGACATCCAGATGCCGGTCATGGACGGCATCGAGACGACCCGCCGCATCGCCGCCGACCCGGAGCTGTGCGGCGTCCACGTCGTCATCCTGACCAACTACGGCTTCGACGAGTACGTCTTCAACGCGCTGCGCGCCGGGGCCGCCGGGTTCCTCGTCAAGGACATCGAGCCGGAGGACCTCCTGCACTCGGTGCGCGTCGCGGCGCGCGGCGACGCGCTGCTCGCGCCGTCCATCACCAGGCGCCTGATCAGCCAGTACGTCACACAGCCCGCCCGCACCGGGGCCGGGACGGGCCTGGAGGAGCTGACCAACCGCGAACGCGAGGCCG
The DNA here is from genome assembly GCF_000518265.1 of Actinomadura oligospora ATCC 43269. Taxonomy (GTDB): domain Bacteria; phylum Actinomycetota; class Actinomycetes; order Streptosporangiales; family Streptosporangiaceae; genus Spirillospora; species Spirillospora oligospora. The sequence continues at coordinate 110,034 of NZ_JADG01000008.1, forward strand.
TCGCGCTGGTCGCGCAGGGCCTGTCCAACGACCAGATCGCGGTGCGCATGGAGATCAGCCCGGTGACCGCGAAGACCCACATCAACCGCGCGATGATGAAGCTGTCCGCGCGCGACCGGGCGCAGCTGGTCGTCCTCGCCTACGAGTCCGGCCTGGTCACGCCGCGCGGCTCGTGAACACCGCGCGGCTCGTGAACACCGCGCGGCTCGTGAGCGGTGAGGGGCGCGCGGTGGGCGAGCGTGGCCAGGATGCGCAGCGCCGCCTCGGACGGTGAGCCCTCCTCGACCGTGTGCGCGATGAGCGCCTGGTCCGGATCGTCGGGGAGGCGGAGCGTCTCGTAGCTGAGCTCGATCCGTCCGACCGCCGGGTGCAGGTAGACGTACCGGCCGTGGGTCTTGTCCCTGACCTGCTGCTCCGCCCACGCCGCGCGGAACTCGGGGCAGGTCGCCGCGAGCTCCTCGACGAGCGCGGCGGCGCGCGGGTCGTCCGGATGGCGCGACGCGTCCAGCCGCAGGTAGGCGGCGATGTCGGAGACCTTGCCGGGCCAGTCCTCGTAGAGCGCGCGCATGCCCTCGTCCTGGCAGAGGAGCCGGGCCAGGTTGCGCTGCTCCGGCGGCAGCGCGCCGAAGTCGGTGATGAGCGTGGCGGCCAGGTGGTTCCACGCGAGGACGTCCGTGCCGCGCCCGACGATGTACGCGGGGACGTCGGACGCCGCGTCCAGCAGCCGCCGCAGCCCCGGCCGGACGGTCTGCGGCGCGGACGGCGCGTCCGTCCCGGACCAGGGCCGCGCCAGCCGGAACAGGTGCTCGCGCTCGTCCGGGTTCAGCCGCAGCGCGCGGGCCACGGCGTCCAGGACCTCCTCGGAGAAGTGCAGCGTGCGGCCCTGTTCGAGCCGGACGTAGTGGTCCACGCTGACCCCGGCGAGCAGGGCCAGCTCCTCGCGGCGCAGCCCGGGGACGCGGCGGCGTCCGCCGTAGTCCGGCAGGCCCAGCTCGTCCGGCCGCAGCCGCGCCCGCCGTGACCTCAGGAACTCGCCCAGTTCCGCGCGCCTGTCCAGTGCCATGGCCCCAGTATCGCGCGCGGTGATCGGCGCAGCCTGGTCACGCCGTGCCCAGGCACGGGCGGGCACTGGGTGGGCCGCTCGCGCCCGAGCACAGTGATGGTCATCCGATCCACCGAGCAAGGAGCACCACGAAAATGACCGACACTGTTCGCTTCGGCCGCACCGACATGGACGTCACCCGCCTCGGCTTCGGGTCGTGGGTGGTGGCCGGGGCAGGCTGGACGTTCGGCTGGGGCGAGACCGACGACGCCGACTCGATCGAGGCGATCCGGCACGCGATCAGGTCCGGGGTCAACTGGATCGACACCGCCGCCGTCTACGGCCTCGGCCACTCCGAGGAGCTGGTCGGCAAGGCGATCGCCGGGCTCCCGGAGGCCGACCGTCCGTATGTGTTCACCAAGGCGGGCCTGGTCTGGGACCCGGAGAACCCGTCGGCCGCGCCTCGCCGGATCATGAAGCCCCCCAGCGTCCGCCGCGAGATCGAGGACTCGCTGCGCCGCCTCGGCGTCGAGCGGATCGACCTGTACCAGGTGCACTACCCCGACACCGGCGAGTCCCTGGAGTACGCGGGCGGCGGCTTCGGCGCGGTGTCGCCGAACGCCACGCCGCTGGAGGAGTACTGGCAGGTCATGGCCGACCTGAAGGCCGAGGGCAAGGTCCGCGCGATCGGCCTGTCGAACCACTCGGCCGAGCTGCTGGACGCCGCCGAGGCGATCGCGCACGTGGACGCGATCCAGCCGCCGTTCTCGGCGGTCAACCGTTCGGCCGCCGCCGAGATCGCCTGGGCGCGGGAGCACGACACCGCCGTGATCGGCTACTCGCCGCTCCAGTCCGGGCTGCTCACCGGCACGTTCTCCGCCGAGCGCGTCGCGGGCCTGCCCGCCGACGACTGGCGTACCGGGCACGCCGACTTCACCACCGGCCTGACCGCGAACCTCCGGGTCGCGGAGGCGCTGCGGCCGATCGCCGCGCGGCACGGCGTCAGCGTCGCGGAGGTCGCGATCGCGTGGGCGCTCGCCTGGCCGGGCATCACCGGCGCGATCGTCGGCGCCCGTTTCGCCCGGCAGGTTGACGGCTGGATCGGTGCGTCCGGCGTCCGGCTGACGCAGGCCGACCTGGACGAGGTCTCCGCCGCCATCGAGGCTTCGGGCGCGGGCACCGGCCCGGCCCGTCCGTGAACTCACGCGGCATGAACGAACGAGAGATGAGGGAGCAGGACATGACGCTCTTCGTGGTCGCGGAGATCCGGGCGGTGCGCGGGCAGGAGGACAGGCTCCGCACGGCGCTGGAGGCGATGATCGAGCCGTCCCTGGACGAGCCGGGCTGCCTCGCCTACCGGCCGTACACCGACCCCAACGACGCGTCCCGGATGGTCGTCGTCGAGGAGTGGACGGGCCCGGACGCCCTGGCCGAGCACTTCGCGACGCCGCACTTCAAGCACGTCGAGCTGGTGTTCGACGGGATCCTCGCCGAGCCCATGACCATCCGCCGCCTCACGGCCGTCACGGGCTGACGACGGCCACAGCCTGACTTCCGTCACGGGCTGATGAGGCCGTCGCCCAGGGACGTGCGCCGGTACAGCACCTGGCGCCCGTCCCTGGCCCGGCTCACCAGGCCGGTGGCGTGCAGCACCCGCAGATGCTGGGAGACCGCGCTCGGCGTCACGCGCAGGCGGCGGGCGATCTCGATCGTCGGCAGGGGCTCGGCGAGCAGGATCAGCAGGCGGACCTTGGACGCGCCGAGCAGCGCCTCCGATGCGGGCAGGTCGGGAGGCGGCTGCGGCTCCCAGAGGGTGCCGACGCCCCGGCACGGATACGCCAGGACGGGCGGTTCGTCCGGGCTCAGCGGCGGAGCGGGTTTGTGGACGAAGACCGACGGCATGAGCAGCAGGCCGCGTCCGTTCGCCGCGACGTGGTGATGGCTGATCATCTTGCTGATGTGCAGCACGCCGTCCTGCCAGCGCAGGTTCGGGTGCATGTCGGCGAACAGCAGGCGCGCGCCGCCGACGGCCAGGCGTCGCGCGCGGTAGGTCATGTCCGCTTCGAGGACGAGCCGCATCTGCCGCCAGTGCGGCCTGATCGCGAGTTCCCAGAACCGGTGCAGGGCGTCGCAGATCGCCTCAAGAAGCCCTGCCGTGGAGGTGTCGCGCAGCGGTTCGGGCAGGTCGTCGGGCGCGTGCGCGGCCGAGAGGTCGCGCCGGACGACGGCGGCGGGCGTCCGCCGGACGGTCTCCAGCTCGTCCTCGAAGCCCGGCTCGAACTCGTCCGGACGCGGCGTCAGGAAGTCGGGCAGCGTCCGCCGGTCGCTCACCAGCGCGCACAGAAGCCGCAGGTCAGGCGCGTCCAGCTCGGCGAGGACGGCCCGCCGCCACGGCAGGTGCAGGGCCGACAGGCCCGGGTCGCGCAGCACGCGCAGGCTGACGACGGTCTCGTGCAGCGGCGAGACGGCGAACCGGGTGTCGGCGAGGTCCTCGACGTCCAGCTCGAAACTGATCATTAAGCCCCAGGCTACATCGATTGGCCCGCGCGCCCCGAACCCGTGAACTCGGGGGCATGACGTTGACTCTCCCCCGAGCGGATCCGAGGGCGGACGCGGGCCGTGGCGTGATCCTGCTCCTGGCGCTGACCTGCGGCGTCGCCGTGGGGAACGTGTACTTCCCGCAGGCGATCAGCCCGGCGGTCGCGTCCGGGCTGGGCGTCTCGCCCGGCGCGGCGGCGATGGTGGTGACGGCGACGCAGTTCGGGTACGCGGCCGGGATCTTCCTGCTGGTGCCGCTCGGCGACCGCGTCCCGCACCGGCGGCTGGTCGTGGCGCTGCTCGCGCTGACCGGGCTCGGGCTGCTCGCCGCCGGGGCCGCGCCCGGGGTGACGCCGCTGGCCGCCGCGTCCGCGTTCGTCGGCGCGGCCACGGTCGTCGCGCCGGTCCTCGGTCCGATGGCGGCGGGCCTGGTCGCGTCCGACCGGCGCGGGACGGTCAGCGGGATCCTGCTCGGCGGTTCGATCGGCGGCATGCTGCTGTCCCGGACGCTCGGCGGGTTCGTCGGCGAGTCGCTGGGCTGGCGCGCCCCCTACCTCGCCGCCGCCGTGCTCACCCTCACGTCGGCGCTCGTCCTGGCCCGGGTGCTGCCGCGAACGCGGCCGTCCTCGCGTGAGCGGTACCCGTCCCTGCTGGCGGCGTCCGTCCGCCTCCTGCGCGCCGAACCGGACCTGCGCCGGTCCTGCTTCTACCAGGCCGCGATCTTCGGCGGGTTCTCCGCCGCCTGGACGGGAGTCGCGCTGCTGCTGACCAGCCCCGCCTACGGCCTCACGACCCGGGCGGTCGGGCTGCTGGCGCTGGTCAACGCGGCGACGATGTTCTGCACGCCGCTCGCGGGACGCCTCGCCGACCGGCGCGGCCCGGACCTCGTCAACCGCGTGAGCATGCTCGCCGTCGCCGCGTCCGCGCTGGTCCTCGCGTTCGGCGGCCTCGGCGGGACGACCGGTCTCGCCGCGCTCGTCGCCGGGTTCCTGGTCCTGGACGTCGCGATGCAGTCCGGCATGGTCGCGAACCAGGTGCGCATCTACGCGCTGCGCGACTCCGAGCGCAGCCGTCTCAACACGGCCTACATGACCTGCGCCTATCTCGGCGGCAGCCTCGGTTCCTGGCTCGGCGCGAACGCGTTCGCGCGCTTCGGCTGGAACGGCGTGTGCGTGCTCGTGGCGGTCCTGGCCGTCCTCGCGCTGGCGAAGGCGGCACGGTCTTCCGAGGGGATCCAGAACCGGTCGGCGGCCCAGGGGACGTAGGAGTCCTCGATGTGCGCGACGAGCAGCGGCAACGTGGGGTGCCGGTCCAGCTCGTGCCACATCAGCGACCACGGGTACACGGGAGCCGGGTCGGTGAACGAGACGCGGACGACGTCCCGGTGCGAGGGCAGCCGCGTCCCCTCCCCGGCGAAGGTGTACCGGGACGGCTCGGAGGCGATGCGCTCGACCAGGCCCTCCAGCCCGAAATCGGGCCCGCCGGTGTCGAACGCGATGCCGAACTCCGCCCCCAGGGCGCGGTAGAACGACGCCCACTCGCTGTCCTCCTCGATGCTCGGCATCCACGCCGTCGTGCCCGCGAGCGCCGACAACGGCAACCGGGAGTGCCCGGCGAACGGATGATCGCGCCTGACGAGAATCTGGAGCGGTTCGAGCAGGGCGGGGACGCGGCGGACCCCGTCCGGCAGCGCGGTGGCGCGGCCGAACAGCGCGTCGGTGTCGCCCGCGACCAGGGCGGGCAGCCCGGCCGCGAGCCCGCCCGACGACACGATCGACAGGCCGGTGGCGGACGCGGTCTCGTGGAAGCCCCGCACCAGGTCGATCGACGCGAGCCAGGTGTGGTGGACGTCCACGCGCAGCGTGCGCAGCCGCTCCCCGGCGAGCGCCGCCATCCGGTCGGAGAGCCCCACCAGCGCGCGGGCGGAGTCGAGCATCGCGCGTCCGGTGGAGGTCGGGTCGGCCCCGCCGCGCCCCCGGACGATCAGCGGCGTGCCGAGCCGGTCCTCCAGCTTCGCGACGCGCTTGGACACCGCCTGCTGGCTGACGCCGAGCCGGTCGGCCGCGCGCCCGAACGAGCGCTCCTCGACCACGGCCACGAAGGCGCGGACCGCCGCGACGTCCAGGTCCATTCAGCTCCTCGTACAACCTGCGGTTGTGATCGGCCCGCATGTCCATTGTTGGACAGCGCGTTCTTCAGGCGGGTGAGATGGCGTGAGCGGACCGAATCTACAACCTGGGGGAGTGGAAGCGTGGACTCCTTCGTGCACCTGCACGTCCATACCGAGTACTCGATGCTGGACGGGGCGGCGAAGGTCGGCGCGCTGGTCGCGGAGGCCGCGCGGCTCGGGATGCCCGCCGTCGCGATGAGCGACCACGGCAACGTGCACGGGGCGTACGAGTTCCACCGGGCGGCGGAGAAGGCGGGCGTCCGCCCGGTCGTCGGCGCGGAGCTGTACGTCGCCCCCGCGTCGCGGCACCGCCGCGAGCCGGTGTTCTGGAGCGACGACCCGTCCCTGCGGAAATCGGACGAGCGGACGGGCGCGGGCGGCGACGTGTCCGGACGCGGCCTCTACACGCACATGACGGTCTGGGCCGAGCACGCCGACGGCCTGCGCAACCTGTTCCGGCTCCAGTCGCGCGCCTGGCTGGAGGGCCGCGCGGCGAAGTACCCGCGCGTGGACGACGAGCTGCTGGCCGAGTACGCGCCGGGCCTGATCGCGACGACCGGCTGCCCGTCCGGGGAGGTGCAGACGCGGCTGCGCCTCGGCCAGTACGACGCGGCGGTCGAGGCCGCCGCCCGCCACCGTGACGTCTTCGGGGCGGACAACTACTTCCTCGAACTCATGGACCACGGCCTGCCGATCGAACGGCGCGTCCGGGACGACCTGCTGCGCGTCGGACGCGACCTCGGGATCCCGCCGCTCGCCACCAACGACTCGCACTACGTCACCGAGGACCAGGCGGACGCGCACGACGCGCTGCTCTGCATCGGCACCGGCAAGCGGCTCGCGGACGCCGACCGGTTCCGGTTCTCCGGCAGCGGCTACTTCCTGAAGGACGCGGCGCGCATGCGCGCGATGTGGGACGACCAGGTGCCCGGGGCCTGCGACAACACCCTGCTGATCGCGGAACGCGTGGGCGACTACGGCCCGGTGTTCGCGCACCGCGACCTGATGCCCGAGTTCCCCGTCCCGGACGGCGAGACCGAGGCGTCCTGGCTGCGCGCCGAGACCCTGCGCGGCGCGCGGAGGCGGTACGGCGACGCACCGGCGCGCGAGGTGCTGGAACGCATCGACTACGAACTCTCGGTCATCGAGGACATGGGGTTCCCCGGTTACTTCCTCGTCGTCGCCGACATCTGCGAGCACGCCCGGAGGAACGGCATCGGCCTCGGCCCGGGACGCGGCTCCGCGACCGGCTCGATCGTCGCGTACTGCACGGGCATCACCGAGCTGGACCCGATCGGTCACCGGCTGATCTTCGAGCGGTTCCTCAACCCCGAGCGGGTCACCATGCCCGACATCGACCTGGACTTCGACGACCGCCGCCGCGACGAGATGATCGACTACGTCACCCGGACGTACGGCGCGGACCGGGTCTGCCAGATCGTCACGTTCAACACCATCAAGGCCAAGGCCGCCGTGAAGGACGCCTGCCGCGTCCTCGGCCTGCCGTACGCGCTCGGCGACCGGATCACCAAGGCGTTCCCGGCGGCGGCCGGGGGCAAGGAGATCCCGCTCTCGGCCGTCCACGACGAGGCGCATCCCCGGCACGGCGAGGCCGCCGAACTGCGCCACCTGTACGACACCGAACCGGACGTCCGGCGCGTCATGGACACCGCGCGCGGCGTCGAGGGGCTGACGCGCGGCACCGGCGTCCACGCGGCGGGCGTGATCCTGTCGTCCGAGCCGCTGCTGGACGTGCTGCCGCTCGTGCGGCCGAAGGCGGACGGCCCGGTCGTCACCGGCTTCCCGTTCACGCAGGCCGAGGACATGGGCCTGCTCAAGATGGACTTCCTCGGCCTGCGCAACCTGACGGTCATCAACGACGCGATCGAGGGCGTCCGCGCCAACCGGGGCCTGGACGTGGACGTCCACGACGTCCCACTGGACGACCCGGCGACCTACGAGCTGCTCGCGCGCGGCGACACCCTCGGCGTGTTCCAGCTCGACGGCGGCGGGATGCGGACGCTGCTGAAGCTCATGCGCCCGACCACGTTCACCGACATCGCTGCGGTGTCGGCGCTCTACCGGCCGGGCCCGATGGAGATGAACGCGCACACGAACTACGCGCTGCGCAAGACCGGCAGGCAGAAGGTCGAGCCCATCCACCCGGAGCTGGAGGACGCGCTCGAACCGATCCTCGGCGACACCTACCACCTGGTCGTGTTCCAGGAGCAGGTCATGGCGATCGCGCAGCAGCTCGCCGGGTACTCGCTCGGCGGGGCCGACATGCTGCGGCGGGCCATGGGCAAGAAGAAGAAAGACGTCCTGGACGCCGAATGGGAGCGGTTCTCCGCGGGCATGCGCGAGCGCGGCTTCTCGGACGACGCGGTCAAGGCCGTATGGGACGTGCTGGTGCCGTTCAGCGGATACGGCTTCAACAAGTCGCACACCGCCGGATACGGCCTGGTCTCCTACTGGACGGCCTACCTGAAGGCCAACTTCCCCGCCGAGTACATGGCCGCGCTGCTCACATCCGTCGGCGACGACAAGGACAAGATGGCCGTCTACCTGTCGGACTGCCGCAGGCTCGGCGTCCGGGTGCTGCCGCCGGACGTCAACGAGAGCGAACTCGGCTTCACCGCCGTCGGTGAGGACATCCGGTTCGGGCTCGGCGCGATCCGCAACGTCGGCGCGGGCGTCGTCGAGGCCATCACCGGGACGCGCCGGGAGGGCGGCCCGTTCGGCGGGTTCGCCGACTTCCTGGCCCGCGTCCCGGCGGCGGTCTGCAACAAGCGGGTCATCGAGTCGCTGGCGAAGGCCGGCGCGTTCGACTCGTCCGGGCAGGCGCGGCGGGCGGTCGTCGCCGTCCACGAGCAGGCCGTGGACGCCGTCCTCGACCTGAAACGCCACCAGGCGCACGGCCAGGACGCGCTGTTCGGCGGCGACACGGGCCCCGGCGACTCTGGCGGCCCGCTCGTCACCGTCCCCGACCTGGACGAATGGGAGAAGGCGACGCTGCTCGCGCACGAGCGCGACATGCTCGGCCTCTACGTCTCCAGCCATCCCCTGGACGGCGCGGAGCCGGTGCTCCAGGCGCACCGCGACCTGTCGCTCGCGGACCTGCTCGCGTCCGGGCGGACGGACGGGCCCGTCCGGGTGAGCGGGATCATCGCGGGGTTGCAGCGGCGGGTGACCAAGCAGGGCTCGCCGTGGGCCGTCGTCACGCTGGAGGACCATCACGCCGCGCTCGAATGCCTCGTGTTCCCCAAGACGTACACGCTGTACGGGGACCTGCTGGCCGAGGACCGGGTGGTCGCCCTCCAGGGCAAGGTCAACGCGCGGGACGACGCGATCAGCGTCTACGTGGAGGACGTCGCCGTCCTGGAGATCGACACCGCCTCCGGGCATCCGCCCGTGCGGCTCTCGGTCGCCGAGCCGCGCGTGACGCTCCGCCTCGTCCGGGAGCTGCGGCAGGTGCTGACCGCGCATCCCGGACGGGCTCCGGTGCATCTGCTCCTCCGGCGGCGTGGCGCGAAGGACGTGCTGTTCGACCTGCCGGACTTCACCGTCGAGCCCGGCCCGGCCTTCGCCGCGGACGTGAAGTCCCTCCTCGGCGCGAACGCCCTCGACCCGGCCGGTTGACGGCCGGGACGAGGGCGGGACTGAGGGGGCTGGGGGCCGGGAAGAGGGCGGGACTGAGGGGGCTGGGGGCCGGGAAGAGCGCGGGGCTGAGGGGGCTGGGGGCCGGGACGAGACGAGAGTGGGCCCAGGTCAGCGCGCACGCTTGAGGCAGGCGGCGGCGAGGACGGCCCCGGCGGCGACCAGCGCGGCGTTGACGCCGATCGCGACCCGCAGGCCGGGCAGGACGTCCGCGGTGGTGGAGCTCGCGATGACGACCGCGCTCATGATCGGGGTGCCGAGCGTGATGCCGATCTGCTGGGTCATGGTCGCGATGCCGGTGGCGCGGCCCTGGTCGGCGTCCGGCAGCCCGGACGTCGCGGTGACCATGAAGGCGACGATCATCAGCATGTTGCCGACGCCGCCGACGAAGGTCGCGGCGAGCAGCAGGACGATCCAGGCGTCCGAGGCGCCGAGCGCGATCAGCGTGGCGGTCGCCGCCGCCTGCACGAGCCCGCCGGTGAGGATGGTGGCGCGGGTGCCGATCCGTCCGACGACGCGTCCGCCGAAGGTGCCGCCGAGGACGGTGCCGAGGCCGAGGACCCCGAACGCCAGCCCGGTCATGAGCGGCGAGTAGCCGAGGACCTTCTGCAGGTAGAGCGTGAGCAGGAAGACCAGGGAGGTCTCGGTCACGAAGGCGACGAGCCCGGCGGTGTTGCCCCAGACGACCGTGCGGAGCCTGAGCAGCGCGGTCGGGACGAGCGGCTCGGCGGCGCGCTTCTCGACGAACCAGAACGCGACGACCAGCACGGCGCCCACGGCGAGCGAGACCAGGGTGGACGGGGAGGTCCAGCCGTGCTCACCGGCCTGGGTGAGGCCGAACACGAGCAGCAGCAGACCGGCGGTCACGGACGCGGCGCCGGGCAGATCCAGGCGGGGACGGTCGGACGGACGCTCGTCACGGATCATGCGGGGCGACAGGGCGACGACCAGCACGGCGACCGGGACGTTGATCAGGAAGGCCCAGCGCCAGGAGAGCAGGCTGGTCAGCAGCCCGCCCAGGATCGCCCCGGCGGTGAACCCGGCCGACATCAGCGCGCCGTTCAGCCCGAGCGCGCGCTCGCGCAGCGGTCCCTCGCGGAACGCGGTGGTCAGCAGGGCCAGTCCGGCCGGGGTGACGGCGGCGGTCGCGAGCCCTTGCAGGACGCGCGCGGCCAGCAGCACCTCGGGGCCGGTGGCGAGCCCGCCGAGCAGGGACGACGCCCCGAGGACGGCCATCCCGCCGATGAACAGCCGCTTGCGTCCGACGATGTCGGCGACGCGTCCGAACAGGAGGGTGAAACCGGCGGCGGAGAGCGCGAACGCGGTGGCGATCCACTGGAGGTTCGCCAGCGAGAAGCCGAGGCCCGCGCCGACCTCGGGCAGCGCGACGTTCAGGATCGAGAAGTCCACGGCGACCATGAACTGCGCGCCGAGCAGCAGGGTGAGCAGCAGCCGCTGACGTCCGGTCATGCGGGTCGGGGAAGGGGTGGGAAGGGGTGTGGGCGTCGCCTTGCGGGACGCGGTCGCGGACGCGGCCATGGGATGCCTCCGAGCTGTTAACGGATCTGTAGTTCCGTTAGGATGGGACCGACGGTATCACCCGTCCGCGCTAAATGGAACTGGAGACCCGTTATGTCCGCGATGGAGACCCCGCCCGGCACTCTGCGTCCCGGTGGAAGGACCGCCCGGGTGCGCCTCGCCGTGCTGCGCGCGGCCGAGGACGCCCTGATCGAGTGCGGCTTCGACGGCATCGACCTGGCGGAGATCGCGCGCCGCGCCGAGGTCGGCAAGACGACCGTCTACCGGCGCTGGGGCACCCCGAGCGCGCTGGTCGCCGACCTGCTGGAGGGCATGGCCGAGCAGTCGGTCGCGCGCGCCGAGACCGGATCGCTGGACGGCGACCTGCGCGCGAACGCCCGGCTGGTCGTCCAGACCCTCACCGACGAGCGGCAGGGCGCGCTGTTCAAGGCCGTGATCGCCGCCGCGACCGGGGAGGAGCGCACCGCCGAGGCGCTGCACCGCTTCTACGCCACGCGCATCGCCGAGTGGGCGCCGTGCGTGACGCAGGCCGTCGAGCGCGGCGAGGTCCCCGAGGGCACGGACGCGTCCGAGGTCATCCGCGCGGTCTCGGCCCCGCTCTACTACCGCTTCCTGGCCAGCGGGGATCCCCTGAGCGAGGAGGTCGCCGACCTCGCCGCGCACGCCGCCTGCTGTGCCGCCAGGGCGGGTGCTTATGTCGAACCTAAAAATGGCCTTGCGGGATAATTAGGCCCGACCTAAGATTTTGCCCATGACGCTGAGACTGATGACCGTGCACGCCCACCCCGACGACGAGTCGAACAAGGGCGCCGCGACGCTGGCCGGGTACGCGGCCGAGGGCGTGGACGTGCTGGTCGTCACCTGCACGGGCGGCGAGCGCGGCGACGTCCTCAACCCCGCGATGGACCGTCCGGGCGTCCGGGAGGGCCTGGCCGCGATCCGGCGCGCGGAGATGGACGCGGCCCGGACGATCCTGGGCGTCCAGCAGCGATTCCTGGGTTTCGTCGACTCCGGTTTGCCCGCGCCAGGCGAAGCGCTACCGGACGACTGTTTCGCACTCACGCCCTTGGCGGAAGCCAGCGGACGGCTCGTCGCCGCCATGCGCGAGTTCCGTCCGCACGTGGTCGTCACGTACGACGAGACCGGCGGCTATCCGCATCCCGACCACGTGCGCACGCACGAGGTGACCGTCGCGGCGTTCGACGCAGCGGGCGACGGCGACCGCTTTCCTGAAGCGGGTGAGCCGTGGCAGCCGCTCAAGCTCTACTACCATGGCGCTTTGTCGAAGGCGTGGTTCCAGGCGTTGCACGACGGGATGACCGCGCGCAGCCTGGAATCGCCGATGGCGGACGTCCTGAAGGAGTTCCCCGCAGACGTGCCCGCGCCGGAGTTCACCACGCGCGTCCCTTGCTCGGAGCACTTCGCCACCAGGGACAAGGCGCTGCTCGCGCACGAGACGCAGGTCGATCCGAACAGCGGATTCATGCTGCACGACCGTGACGTGGAACGCGACGTGTGGCCGACCGAGGACTACTTCCTAGCGAAGGCGATCGTCCCCGTCGCACTCCCCGAGGACGACCTGTTCGCGGGCATCCGTTAAACGAGGGTGACGGGCAGCAGCTCGGGACGCTTGGCGGTGCGGCCGTCGCCGGACGAGCGTCCCCGGACCCGCCGCCACACCCACGGGCCGAGGAAGGCCCCGGCCCACATCACCTCGGCCCCGGCGCGCCGCCACGCGGGCCGGACCGGCATCGGCGGCAGCGGATCGGCCCAGCTCATCGAGCTGCCCGGCAGGTCCAGCGCCTGCGCGACGGCCGCGGCGATCCGCGCGTGCCCGGCGGGCGAGGCATGGATGCGGTCGGCGTTCCAGATACGCGGGTCGGTGACGACGGGCTGGTTCCAGGTGTCCACGAGGACGGCGCCGTGCCGCCCGGCCATCGCGCGCACCTGGTCGTTGAACCCCATGACCCGGGGTCGCAGCCGCGCCGCCAGCGGCGAGATCGCGCCGACGTCCGGGAGGGTGAAGGTGACCGTCGTCGCCCCGGACCCGGTGAACGCGACGAGCATCGCCTCCAGGTCGGCGGCGACCGCGTCCGCGTCGCACCCCGGCCTGATCAGGTCGTTCATCCCGGCCAGGACGGTGACGAGGTCGGGCTTCAGGGCGAGCGCCGGGCCCGTCTGCTCCGCGCGGATCCCCGCCGCGAGGCGTCCCCGGACGGCCAGGTTCGCGTACCGGAAGTCCGGCCCGGACACGGCGGCGAGCTTCTCGGCGAGCCGGTCGGCCCAGCCCCGGTAGCCGGACGTCTCGTCGCCGTCCATCAGCCCCTCGGTCTGGCTGTCGCCGACCGCGACGTAACGCAGGTAGGACATCTTCCTCACTCCACTCGGGCGTCGCGGCGGCGGGCGAGGATCGCGAGGGTCCGCTCGCCCCACCGCAGGTTCTCGCGTTCGAGCTCCAGGCCGCGCATGAGCGTCAGGTAGGGGCCGACGCGCTCGGCCCCGGCGAGGTGCTCGTCCTCGGTGCGGCCGGCGAGCAGCCGCGCGCGCAGCCGCTCGAACCGCGCGATCTTGGCCTCGGCCCAGGTCATCCGCTCCCGGACGGCCTCCATCACGGCCTCGACGTCCCCGTCGTCCACGGCCTGGACCTTGACCATCAGCTCGTCCCGGATCGCGCCCGGACGCGGCGGCGCGGCGGTGAACTCGCGCAACGCGCGCCGCCCGGCCTCGGTCAGGGAGAACAGCCGCTTGTTGGGCCGCCGCTCCTGCTGGACGACCCGCGCCTCGATCAGCCCCTCCCCGGACATCCGCTCGAGCTCCCGGTAGAGCTGCTGGGGCGTCGCCATCCAGAAGTTGGCGACGCCCGCGTCGAAGTTCTTGGCCAGGTCGTACCCGGACGCCTCACCGTCCAGGAGGGAGGCCAGCACCGCGTTGCGCAGGGACATGCGTCTGATCGTACCCGGTGATTATTCAATTTGTTGAGTAGAACGGTGGTTCTAGTGGGCCGGGAAGGTCCAGAGCCTGGTGACGCCGCTCGCGCCGCCGCTGACGAGCGACTGGCCGTCCGGGGCGAAGGTCACGCACTCGACCTTCTTCGGATCGCCGCTCACGGACGCGAACTGCCGCCCGGTCGGGACGTGCCAGAGGCGCATCGTGCCGTCCTCCGCGCCGCTCGCGAGGATCGTGCCGTCCGGGCTGAACGCGACCGACGTGACCTCGCTCGTGTGGCCCTCCAGCTTCCGGGGGACGAGTCGTCCGCCGGGCCGAGGGAGATCGTGGAGTCGTAGCCGCTCGTGGTCGCGAGCGTCGCGCCGTCCGGGCTGATCGCCACGGCGGGGCTCCCGATCTCCCTCGCCAGGCTCGGGACGCCCAGGGACGCGCCCCTGACCGCTGTGTCGGTGACCCTCGTCCGCGTGATCTTCCCTCCGGCCACGCGCAGGACGTCCCGTCCGTCCTGGCTGAACAGCAGGCGGAAGGGATTGCCGCCCGCGGCGGGCGCGGACTTGACGATCTTCTTCGCCGCGACGTCCCAGACCTGGAGCGCGCCGTCGTCACCGGCGTAGGCGAGCAGCCGTCCGTCCGGGCCGAGGGCGACGGTCCGGGGGCGCGTCCCGGACGGCAGGCTGCTGATCACCTTGCCGGTCAGCGCGTCCCGCACATTGAACGGGCCGTTCCGGGTGCCGCCCGCCGCGATCCGCCCGTCCGCGCTGAGCGTCTGCGGACGCTCCCAGTCGTCGAACCCGAAGGCGGTGGACGTGCCCTTGCCCGTCGCGAGGTCCCAGTGCCAGATCTGGTCGAACGCCACGCCCGTGAGCTGCTTGCCGTTCGCGCTGTAGGCGAGCTGCAGCATGTCGATCGCCGTGTTCGGCAGCGTGACCGGGACGGGCACCCCGATCGGCGTCGCCGGGACGCCGCCCCCGCCCGCCGCGCCCTTCTCCGGCCAGAGCAGCACGGCCGCCGGAACGCCCACGACCGCGACGGCGGCAGCCGCCGCACCCCCGATCAGCAGCCCTCGCCGAGAGGGACGGGGAGTTTCCACAGGCTGCGTCGGCACCGCGCCGGGCTGCGGCACCGCGCCGGGCTGCGGCACCGCGCCGGGCTGCGGCACCGCGCCGGGCTGCGGCACCGCGCCGGGCTGCGGCACCGCGCCGGGCTGCGGCGTCGGAACGGCCGGAGGGCCGTGCGGCTCGGGGGCGGTCAGGCGTTCGAGGAGGTGCGGGACGGCCGGACGTGCCGCCGGGTCCTTCGCGACGCACGCGGCGACGATCTCCCGCAGGTCACCGGCCAGGCCGTCCAGGGTGGGCGGGCCGCTGGTGATGCGGTGGACGATCGCCGGAATGGTCGGCGCGTCGAACGGCCCGTGCCCGGTCGCGGCGTAGGTGAGCAGGCAGCCGAGCGAGAACACGTCGCCGGGCGGACCGGTCTCCTCGGCGCACACCTGCTCGGGCGACATGAACGAGAACGTCCCGACGACGACGCCCGCCGAGGTCAGGGACGTCGCGTCGGCGGCGCGCGCGATGCCGAAGTCGATGATCCGCGGCCCGTCCGGCGACATGATCACGTTGCCGGGCTTCAGGTCGCGGTGGACCAGCCCGCTGGCGTGGATCGCCGCCAGCCCCTCGGCCAGGCCCGCGCCGAGGCGGCGCACCTCGTGCGGTGGCATCGGCCCCTGCCGGACGATCACCTGCCGCAGTGACGGCCCCGGGACGAACGCGGTGACCATCCACGGCGACTCCGCGTCGGGATCGGCGTCCACGACCTGCGCGGTGTGGAACCCGCCGACCTTCCGCGCCGCCTCGATCTCGCGCGCGAACCGCGACCGGAACTGCGCGTCCGTCGCGAACTCGGCCCGGATCAGCTTCACCGCGACGCGCCGTCCGCCCGGCGAGACGCCGAGGAACACCTCGCCCATGCCGCCCGCGCCGAGCCGTCCCTCCAGCCGGTACTGGCCGACCTCGCGCGGATCGTCGGGGCGCAGCGGCTGCATCAGCGGGCCTTCCACAGGTAGACGTTGGTGTCGGAGGTCGATCCCGAGCCGGAGCCCGCCGCGATGAGCGAGCCGTCCGGGCTGACCTTCACCGACTCGATCGCGGACGCCGGGCCGGTCAGCGTCCCGGCCGGGGCGCGGGTCGCGAGGTCGAACAGCCGGACGGTCCGGTCGGTGTTCCCGACGACGAGCCTGCGGCCGTCCGGGGTGAACGCGAGGCCGTGGATCACGCCGCCGCCGACGGTGATCGTCGCGGTCGTCCGTCCGGCCGGGTAGTCCCAGATGCGGACGATCCCCTCGTTTCCGGCGCTCACGAGCGTCCGTCCGTCGGGGTGGAACGCGAGCGCGCGGACGCTGTCCTTGTGCCCGGCGAGCGTGCCGGTGCGCCGCCCGGTCGCCGGGTCGTACAGCAGGACGCTGCTGCCGGGCGCCTTCTTGTAGAAGCCGTCGGTGACGGCCGCGACGGTCCGTCCGTTCGGGCTGAACGCGACGTCGTCGACGCCCGCGTTCCCGCTGCCGGTGAGCGTGCGCAGCTTGCGTCCGCTCGCCGCGTCCCAGATGCGGATGTCGGGGTTGCAGCCCGCGAGGAAACGCCCGTCCGGGCTGTACGCGAGCCCGCTCACGCCGAACTGGTCGGTGCGGAGGGTGTGCTTGGGCGAGCCGGTCCCCGCGTCCCACAGCCGGACGGTCCCGTCGAGCGCCGAGCTGGCCACGGTCCGCCCGTCCGGGCTGAAGGCGACGCCGAGCACGCTGGAGGTGTGCCCGCGCAGCGTCTGGACGGAGCGCCTGCCCGCGACGTCCCAGATCATGACGGTCGAGTCGTCGCTGCCGCTGACCAGGTACCGTCCGTCCGGGCTGAACGCGATGCTCCGGACGCCCTGCGTGTGCCCGCTGAGCGTGCCGGACGGCGCGGTGAAGGACGCGAGGCGCGGCGTCCGGTTGTCCGTCTTCGCCTTCTTCGTGTCGCCCTCGCCGTCGCCGCCGCCGAGCAGCAGCGCCGCCGGGATGCCGAGCGCCGCAGCCGCGACGACCGCGCCGCCCCCGATCAGCAGCCCCCGCCTCCGCACGTCCACCGGCCTCGGCAAGGAGGGAACGGGCGGCGACGGTGCGAAGGGCGGCGGCGGGACGTACGCGCGCGTCGCGACCATCGTCGCCGCCGGTTGCGTCGCGCCTTCCTCAGCGACGGGCACGGCCGCGTCCGCGGGCGTGGTGAGGAGGGCGGCCAGGCTCGGCTTCGGGAGCGCGCCCGCGTCCGGATCGGTGAGATGCGCGAGCACCTGCCCGACGGTCGGACGCGCCGCCGGGTCCTTCGCGAGGCAGACCGGGATCAGCGCGCGCAGCGGCTCCGGGACGCCGTCCACCTCGGGCGCGTCGTTGAGGACGCGGTGCACGATCGCCGGGATGCTCTCGGCGTCGAACGGCCCCTTCCCGGTCGCCGCGAACGCGAGCAGGCAGCCCAGCGAGAACACGTCGGCGGGCGGCCCGGCGGGCCCGGCGAGCACCTGCTCGGGCGCCATGAACGCGTACGTGCCGACGACCACGCCGTGCGAGGTCAGGGACGTCGCGTCGGCGGCCCGCGCGACGCCGAAGTCGATGATCCGCGGGCCGTCCGCCGCCATGATCACGTTCTCCGGCTTGAGGTCGCGGTGGACCAGGCCGTGGGCGTGGATCGCGGCCAGGCCCTCGGCGAGCCCGGCGGCGAGCGCCCGCAGGTCGTCCCGGTCCAGCGGGCCCCGCTCGGCCACCACCCGGCGCAGCGACGGGCCGGGGATGTACGCGGTGGCCAGCCACGGTTCCGGCGCGTCCGGATCGGCGTCCACGACCTGCGCGGTGTGGAACCCGCCGACCATCCGCGCCGACTCGATCTCGCGCGCGAAGCGGCGGCGGTAGCGCGGATCCTCGGCGTGCGCGGCCTCGATGACCTTCACCGCGACGCGCCGTCCGCCGGGCGAGACGCCGAGGAACACGCGGCCCATCCCGCCCGAGCCGAGGCGCGATTCCAGCCGGTAGGGTCCGATCTGCCGGGGGTCACCGGGCCGCAGGGCTTCCACGGGGATGTTCTAGCAGACGAAGTTGTCCTTTAGGTGCGATATGTGACGGACCCCATCCGGTCCGTAGGCCGCCCCTACGCGGCACGAGATCGCCGGGTTCCGGACGTCGGTCGTCTTCGAGCACATCCGGAACCCGGTCCTCGAACCCCTGTCATGACGAATGTTTCCCGGGCGAGCGGCGGTGGATCAGGAAAGCGGGCAGGAGCGCGGCCACGACCAGTGTCAGCGGCAGCAGGTAGGTGAGCTGGAAGGCGTGCGCGAGGGTCGCCGCGGCGGACGCGCGGGCGGCCTCGGTCATGCCGTGGATGGCCTGGATCCCGCCGTCCGGCAAGCGGGACGACAGCAGCGCGGTGACCGAGGCCGTCCCGACCGCTGCCATGGTGGTCGTCACCAGGTTGACAGTGGTGCTCGCGGCGGGCGCCTGGTCATGCGAGACGCCCTTGGTCGCGGCCGTCATCGCGGGCATGATCGTCGCACCGCCGCCCGCGCCGATCAGCATCGTCGCCCCGGCGATGCCCCAGTACGAGCCGTCCGCGGTGAGCTGGACTGCCATCAGCACGAACCCGGACGCGGAGACGGCGATCGACACCGGCACGATCCGTCCGGGGCCGACCCGGTCCGCCAGCCGCCCGGCGACCTGCATCGCCACCCCCGACGCGAACGCGCCCGGCATCGCCAGCAGCCCCGCGACCTGCGCGGACTCGCCGCGCACCAGCTGGAAGTACAGCGGCGCGAGGATCAGCGTGCCGAAGTACCCGCAGCAGAACACCGCCATCGTGACGGTCGCGGCGGAGAACGTCCGGGACCGGAAGAGCCGCAGGTCGATGAGCGGATGCGCGGCGAACCGCGCCCGCACCGCGAACGCCGCCGCCAGCGCCAGCCCGACCGCGATCCACACCAGCGGCACCGCGCCGGACGCGCCGTCCCCGAACCGGGTCACGCCGTAGATCAGCGCGGCGAGACCGGGGGAGAGCAGCAGCAGCCCCGGGACGTCCAGCGCACGCCGCACGCCGGGCGCGTCCGCCGGGAACAGCCGTCCCGCCAGCAGCAGGATCGCCAGCCCGACCGGCAGGTTGATGAAGAACATCCAGCGCCACGACACCTGGTCGATCAGCCAGCCGCCGAGCGCGGGCCCGGCGAGCGGCCCGACGAGGATCGCCAGGCCGTTGGTGCCCATCAGCTTGCCGAGTTCCTCGGGCTTCGCCGCGCGGATCAGGATGGTCATCCCGGCGGGCATCACCAGCCCGCCCGCCAGGCCCTGCACCACCCGGAACGCGATCATCGACGGGACGTCCCAGGCCAGCCCGGCCAGCACGGACCCGAGCGCGAAGCCCGCGACCGCCGTCAGGTACAGCCGTTTCGCCCCGAACCGTCCGACCGCCCACGCCGCCGTCGGCACCATCGCGCCGAGCGCGAGCGAGTACCCGGTGGCGATCCACTGGATCGTCGCGAGCGACGCGTCGAACGTCTGCGACAGCCGGTTGATCGCGACGTTCACGACCGTGGTGTCCAGCGAGACCATCACCCCGCCGAGCACCAGGACCAGCGCGATCGTCATCGGCTTCGGCGCGCGCGACGCCGTGGCGGCGCCGCTCCGCGCGATCGTGGCCGCCATCGTCACGCCACCTCGTACGGACGGACGGCGCGGGCGTCGCGCAGCGCGCTCCCCCACCAGCCGAGCTGGTCCAGCATCTGGTCCGCGGCGGCCCGCGCGTGCGGGCAGGCGGCGTCGAAGGTCGTCCACGGGTTGTGCATGCTGACCACGTTCCGGACGGTCGTCGCGTGCAGCTCGGCGAACACCTGGCGCAGGTGCTCCACCGCGCGCAGCCCGCCCGACATCCCCCCGTACGACACGAACGCGACGGGCTTGGCCAGCCACTGCGTCCGGTGCGCGTCGATGAACTCCTTCAGCCCGCCCGGGTAGCTGTGGTTGTACTCGGGCGTCACGACCACGAACGCGTCCGCGCGCTCCAGCGTCGCGCCCGCCTCGGCGAACGCCCGCGCCGCCTCGCCCGCCGGGAGCCGCCCGTCCTCGGACGCCGTCGTCTCGGCGAGGTCGATGACCTCGGTCTCCATGTCGTCCCGGGCCCGCGCGACCTCGGTGAACCACTCGGCGATCGTCGGCCCGTACCGTCCGCGCCGGGTGCTGCCGATGATCGCCGCGACCCGCAACGGCGGAGCCGGTGACGGTGACGGGGCCGTGTCAGGGGTCTCGCTCATGGTGGTGCTCCAGGGGTAGCGCGCCCCGCCGGTCGGGACGACGCGCTCCACTCTGGGACCTCAACATTGGTTGAGGTCAACCGCCGTCCAGGTGATGGCCGTCTCACCCGGTCACCACGGCCCCCGGCGACCGTGTCACCGTGTTGCCGACGACCGCGTCACCGTGTCGCCCGGCGGCGTCCAGTCGAAGACCGAGTCGCCCTGCCGCAGCAGCGCCGTCGGGCCGAGCAGGCCCATCGCGCGGATCGCCGCGTCCCGCGCCGCGACGACGAGTGGACCGCTCATCCTCGTCAGCCGCGCGATCCCCGCCGACCGTTTCACGATCGCGGACGTCCTCGTCAGCCGCGCCCGCGTGTACGCGGGAAGCCCGCCGCCGCCGGTCATCTCGTGCGCGAGGACGATGGCGTCCTCGACGGCCTGGCACGCGCCCTGCCCGAGGTTCGGCGTCATCGGATGCGCCGCGTCGCCGAGCAGCGCGACCCTGCCCCGGTGCATCGCGGGCAGCGGCCGCGTCAGGTGGAAGACGTCGTTGCGCAGGATCGGCCCGGCCCTCCCGACCAGCTCAGGGATCGGCGCGTGCCAGGTCCCGAAGAGCCGTGTGAGCTCGGCCTTCTCCCCGTCCGGCGCGGACGCGCCCGCGGGCGCGACGGCCGTCATGTAGCAGTACACGCGGTTCCCGGCGAGTGGCATGACCCCGAAGACCAGCCCGCGGCCCCAGGTCTCGGACGGCGTCGGAGGCTCGTCGGCGTCCACGACGAACCGCCACGCCGTCAGGCCCGCGTACCGGGGCCCGGGATGGTCCGGGAACGCGGTCGCGCGGGTCGCCGAGTGGATGCCGTCCGCCGCCACGACCAGGTCGGCCCGCCGCTCCCGGCCGTCGCCCGTCCGGACGATCCCGACCTCCGGATCGACGCCGGTCACGGACGTGCCGAGCAGGGTCTCGGCCCGGTCCAGCCGCGCGGCGAGCAGGTCCACGAGCGCGGACCGCATCAGCAGGACGGTCGGGTCGCCGTACCGGGCGGCGGCGGCCTCCGCGCTCGTCCGGCTGAGCCAGGCCCCGCCCGCCCTCCGTATCCCGGCGTCCCCCTGGAACGCCGCCAGTTCCCGCACCGGATCGCCGAGCCCGAGCGTGTCCAGGGCGCGCAGCGCGTTCGGCCCGAGCGCCATGCCCGCGCCGACCGGGTCCAGCGAGGGCGCGCGCTCGACCAGCGTGACCTCCCACCCCTTGTCCATGAGCGCCACCGCCGAGGTCAGCCCGCCGATGCCGCCGCCCACCACGATCGCCGTACGCGTGGCCATGCCCGCCTCCCGAACACTACGCCTGTAGTTCGTCTCCTGTGGGCACTGTAGCCCGGGGGTCACTACACCGGTAGTTTGGGGGGGGTGACATCACGAGCCGAGCTGGTCGCCGACGCCGCCATCGCCCTGCTGGTCGACCGGGGCATGCGCGGCCTCACCCACCGCGCCGTGGACGAGGCGGCCGGGCTCGCCCCGGGCTCGACCTCCAACATCGCCCGGACCCGGCTCGCGCTCCTCGAACTCACCCTCACCCGGCTCACCGAACTGGACGACGCGGCCCTGCTCGCCGACCTGGCCGTCCCCCCGAGCCTCACCCGCGACGAGCTGACCGAGATCGTCGCGCACGCCCTGAACGTCCAGCTCACCAGCGCCCGCCGCCGCGCGCTCGCCCGCTACGAACTCGCCCTCGAGGCCAATCGCCGCCCCGAACTCCGCGAGATCTACGGCCGTGCCGGACGACGCTTCCGCGAACCGCTCATCGCCCTCGTCGCCGCCGCGGGCTCCCCCGATCCCGCCCGCCACGCCCGGCGCCTGGTCGCCTTCCACGAGGGCGTCCTCTTCGACGCGCTGGCGGGCGCGGGCGACGTGCCGTCCCTCACCGACCTCCGCCTCGCCACGGCCGACTTCCTGAGGGGCATCCTCCCCTGACCGTCCTCCGTCGGGGCCGCGCAGACCCCGCGACTAGGCTGGACGAGTGGATCGAACCGGTGCGGGGCAGGACGAGCGGACCATGCTCGCCGCCGTCCTCGAAGGCCAGCGCGACGCGCTCGCGATGATGTGCGCGGGCCTGAGCGACACGCAGATGGCGACGGCCTCCGTGGACCCGTCGACGCTCACGCTCGCCGGTCTCGTCGGTCACATGGCCGAGGTCGAACGCGCCTGGTTCCGCCGCGTCTTCGCAGGTGAGGACGTGCCTCTGCGTTGGTCCCGGTTCCCGG
Organism: Actinomadura oligospora ATCC 43269; assembly: GCF_000518265.1. GTDB lineage: Bacteria > Actinomycetota > Actinomycetes > Streptosporangiales > Streptosporangiaceae > Spirillospora > Spirillospora oligospora. The sequence continues at coordinate 132,472 of NZ_JADG01000008.1, forward strand.
GCGACGACTTCGGCTTCGACGGCCCGGCCGAGGCCGCCTACGACGCCTGGTACGAGGAGTGCGCGCGCTCCCGCGAGCTCGTGGCCACCGCGCCCGGCCTGGACGCGACGGGCCGCCACCCCCGGCGCGGCGAGGTCTCGCTGCGCTGGATCCTCTGCCACATGATCGAGGAGTACGCCCGCCACAACGGCCACGCCGAGGCCCTGCGCGCGGGAATCGACGACGTCCCCGTCCCCGCGACCCACTGACCCTGCAAGCACCAAAGCCCGGGCGGCCGGGCGCTATTCGCCGGTGACGCCGTCGATGCGTTCGCGCAGCAGGTCGGCGTGCCCGTTGTGCCGCGCGTACTCCTCGATCATGTGCGTGACGATCCAGCGCAGCGCGTACGTGTCGCCCTTCCACTCGGCGCGCTCGTCCAGGTCGTGGGCGGCGACGATGGCGCGCGAGTTCTCGCACTCGGCGCGCCACACCGCGAACGCCTCGTCCGGGTCGGCGTCATCGACGAGAAAGTCGGCCATCTCGCCGTTCACCCGCGGCCAGTAACCGCCGTTTTCCTCGCCGCAGACCACGTGCCGGAACCAGCTGCGTTCGACCTCGGCCATGTGCCGGACGAGCCCGAGCAGCGAGAGCCCGGAGGGCGCGAGTTCCTTGCGCCGCAACTGACCAGCGTCCAGCCCCTCGCACTTCAACGCGAGCGTGGCGCGCTGCCAGTCGAGGAACCCGGCCAGCGTGGCGCGCTCGTCCGCGGTGTGCGGGGGCTCGATCCGCTCCTTCGGTTCGGTCACCCCCGGGACGCTAGCGCACCGCTGACCGGCCACTACCCGTGCAGCCTGGGCTAGGGCGTGGCTCAAAGCCACCTGCCCTACTGCGCGACGCCCAGGCACGCACCTCGCGGGGTTGTCGTCGGTCGACGGCCAAACCCGGGCCGACTCCCTCCTCCGCCCCCACGATGCACGCACCCGGACGCCGCTCGCCACGGGCGCCAACTTTGAGACACCCCCTAGGGGACGAAGAGGGAGAGTGTCTCGGCGACGCAGGCGGCGCGCCGCTCGCCCTCGACCTCGACGGTCACCTTGATCGTCGCGAGCCTCCCGGCCGGGGAGTTCTTGATGTCGACCAGTTCCGCGCCGCCGCGGATCCTCGAGTCCACCCGCACCGGCGCCGGGAAGCGCACCCGGTTCAGCCCGACGTTGACGGCCATGGACAGCCCCTCGATCTGGAAGATCTCCGGAACGAGCGCGCTGACCAGCGACAACGTGAGGAAGCCGTGGGCGATCGTCGAGCCGAACGGGCCCTCCTTCGCCGCCCGCTCGGGGTCCACGTGGATCCACTGCCGGTCGTCGGTCGCCTCGGCGAACAGGTCGATCTGCTTCTGCTCCACCGTCCGCCACGGGCTGTATCCCAGATGCTCGCCCTTGGCGGCGGTGAACTCGTCCACACTCGCGAAACGCCTCATGGGACGATCCTTGGCCGTCCGCCCGACCTGCGGCAATGCGGCACCCGACAAACCCGTGCCACTCCCTCTTGTCCCCTCACAGCAGGCGCAGCACGGCCGTCGTCGCCGCGGCGGCCAGGACGGTCGCCATGAACGGGGCCTTGCGCCAGGCCAGGACGCCTCCGACCAGCACCCCGGCGGGACGCGCGGCGTCCGCGGCCCCGTCGCCCTCGGTCAGCGCGGTCACCGCGACCAGCGCGGTCAGCAGCACGACGGCGGACGCGTCGAGCAGCTTCTCGGCTCCGGGCGGGAACGTGATCCGCGTCCGCAGCAGCGGCCCGGCCAGGCGGATCAGGTACGTCCCGGCAGCGAGCGCGAGCATCGCAACGACGATCATGCTTGCCCCCGCTCACCCATGCCCGCACCAGCCCGACCACGCCCCTCGCGCTCGACCACGCCCGCTGGCCCCTGCCGCTCCTGCTCAGCCACGCCCGCTGATCCCTGCGGTTCTTGCTCGACCACGCCCGTTGGTCCCTGCTCGGCCGTGGGCGCTTCCGTCCGCAAACCGCGGTTGAGCAGGGGAAGCGCGGCGAGTGCTGCGAGGCTGGCCAGGAGGGGGAGTCCGACGGGGAGGACCGGGACGCACGCGACTGCGATGACGGCGCCGAGCAGCGCCGGACGGCGGGCCCGCGTGTCCCGCAGCGACGGCAGGATCAGCGCGAGGATCACCGCCGGGAACATCGCGTCCAGCCCGAACGTGTTCGGATCGCTGACCGCCGAGCCGAGGCCCGCGCCGAGCAGCGCCCCGAGCGGCCAGCACAGCAGGATTCCGAAACCGCACGTCCAGTAGGAGCGCGCCGCGTCCTTGCGGGTGAGCGCGAACACGACCGACTCGTCGTTCATCAGGTGGACGCCGAGCCAGCGCCGCCAGCCGCCCCCGAGGACGTCCGGCAGGGCCAGCCCGTACGGCAGGTGCCGCGAGTTGACCAGCAGCCCGGCGAGCACCGCCGCGATCGGCGAGCCGCCCGCGCCGACGATCCCGACGAACAGGAACTCCGACGATCCGGCGAGGACGAGCGTCCCCATCACCACCGGGAACCAGAACGGCAGCCCGGACGCGACCGCGATCGCGCCGTAGGACACCGAGGTGACGCCCACGGCCAGGCACACCAGCGCGATGTCCCGGTCGACTGTTCTCCATATCGAACGCACGTAGTCCAAAATGAACGATTCGCGCGTGTTCGTCAAATCGAACCTTGTTCTCTAAGATGAACGCCCATGAGCGAGCCGCCCGCCCGTCCGCCGATGGAGTTCATCGCCGCAGCGCTGCGCCGCGAACGCGCCCGCGCCGGCCTGTCGCTGACCGAGGTCGCGCGCCGCGCCGGGGTCGCCAAGTCGACGCTGTCCCAGCTCGAGTCGGGCGCGGGCAATCCCAGCGTGGAGACGCTGTGGGCGCTCGCCGTCGCGCTGGACGTCCCGTTCGCGCAGCTCGTCGCGCAGCCCGTCCCCCGGGTCACGGTGATCCGGGCGGGCGAGGGGCCGACGCTGGCCGCCGACCGCGCCGACTACCAGGCGACCGTCCTCGCGTCCTGCCCGCCCGGCGCGCGCCGGGACATCTACCAGATCACCGCCGAGCCCGGCGCGCCCCGCACGTCCGACCCGCACATGCCCGGCGTCGTCGAACACGTCGTGATCAGCACCGGCCGCGCCCTCGTCGGCCTCCTGGACGAGCCCGTCGAGCTCGCCCCCGGCGACTACATCGCCTACCCGGGCGACCTCCCGCACACCTTCCAGGCCCTGGAGCCCGGAACCCGCGCCACGCTCATCTCCGAACACACCTGACGTCCCGGCGGCCGATTTCGGTTACGGAAATGGCGAAACCGATTACGAATGGTCAATCGAGGCCGTCCGGAAAACCCCTGCCGGTCGGGACCTAACGCCCCCGCACGCCGCCTGCCACCAGGCCCGTTCGCGCAGCTCAGGCCGCTACTGACCTGATCTGGTCATTTCCCGGCCGCAGAGCAGAAAATCGTCGGGACCTGAGTCACTATTCGTCCGGAACGATGGTGAACGGGGGCAAGGGGGCGTATTGCGGTGACTTCTGTATTCTCCAACGCCGCGCTGGACGACGACACCCGGCGGGGGCTGATCTTCCAGGGCGAGCTGTTCGTCCACTCGGCCACTCCGGCGTCGCGGGCGCTGGTCGGGTTCGCCCGCGAGCTGGTCGCCGAGGCGTTCGGCGACCGCGATCCGGAGACGGCGCAGCACGAGATGGAGGTCGGCGCGTTCGCCGCCCTGCTCGCCGACCTCAAACCCCGGTTCATCCACCACCCGCGCTGCCGGGTCCTGCTGCCCGCGCTGCTCGAGGAGATGGGCTGCGACCCGTCCCGGACCTACTTCGACGTGCCCCGGCTGCGCACCTCGACGTCCGACGACTACCTCACGACCGGCATCTCCTACGCCTTCCACCCGCACCGGGACTGCTGGTACTCCGCGCCGTTCAACCAGGTCAACTGGTGGATTCCGGTCTTCGGCATCGTCCCCGAGAACGCGATGGCCTTCCATCCCCGCTACTTCGACCGGCCGGTCAGGAACGGCAGCGCGCGCTACGACTACGCCGAATGGAACCGGACGAGCCGCCAGTCCGCCGCGAGCCACATCGGCACCGACACCCGCGACCAGCCGAAACCCGAGGAGCCGGTCGAGCTCGACCCGCAGATCCGGATCGTCCCCGAGGCGGGCGGCCTGCTGATCTTCTCCGGCGCGCAGTTCCACTCGACCGTCCCGAACACCTCCGGCCGGACGCGCTTCAGCATCGACTTCCGCACCGTCCACCTGGACGACGTCCGCGCCCACCGCGGCGCGCCGAACGTCGACGCCGCCTGCACCGGGACCACCCTGCGCGACTTCGTCCGCGCCACCGACTTCGAGCGCATGCCCGAGGACCTGGCCGTCGACTACGAGAAGCGCGCCCACGACAACCCGCTCCGTCCCGCCTCCGCCTAACTTGACCATTCATTCCAGAATCGGCTAGCGTCCCGGCCATGGGACGCAGCAGGGAGTTCGACACCGAGGCCGTGGTCGAGAGCGCCGTGGAGGTCTTCTGGCGCCTCGGCTACGAGGCCACGTCGATCCAGGACCTCGTCGCCGCCACCGGCCTCGGCCGCGGGTCGCTCTACGCCGCGTTCGGCAGCAAGGACGGCCTGTACGAGGCCGCGCTGAAGCAGTACGCGCAGCGCTCCGGCGCGGCCATGGCCGCACGCCTGGACCGGGACGAACCGGTCCGCGTCGTCCTGCGCGACCTGCTGCTCCACCTGGTCGACGACACCGTGGACGACCCAGACCGGCGGGGCTGCCTCATCACCAACAGCGCGGTAGAGCGCCTGCCGCGCGACCGCGCCGCGGCGCGCGTCGTCGGCTTCTCCCTGGACGGCAACGCCGAGGCCATCGCCCTGGTCCTGCGGCGCGCCCGCGAACGCGGCGACCTGCGCCCGGACGCCGACGTCACCGCGATCGCCGACTTCTTCGTCACGACGATCCAGGGACTGCGCGTCCAGGGCAAGGCGGGCGCCGACCGCCGCCGCCTCACCTCCGTCGTCGACACCGCCTTGGCCGTCCTCTGACCCGCCGCGTTTTGGCATGCCCTTTTTGTGTAACGAACAGTCAAGAATGGAGTCGTACCGATGACGACCGCAGCCCTCCTCGGCACCGGGATCATGGGCGCCGCGATGGCCCCGAACCTCACCCGCGCCGGCATCGACCTGACCGTCTGGAACCGCACCCGCGCCAAGGCCGAGCCGCTCGCCGGGCACGGCGCGACCGTCGTGGACACGCCCGCCGAGGCCGTCCGGGACGCCGACGTGATCATCACGATGCTGACCGAGGGCGACGCCGCCCTCGCCGCGATGAGGGCCGCCGCCCCCGCCCTGCGCCCCGGCCAGATCTGGGCCCAGATGAGCACCGTCGGCGCGGACTCGGTCGGTCCGCTCGCCGCGTTCGCCGCCGAGCACGGCCTGACCTTCGTGGACGCCCCCGTCCAGGGCACCCGCCAGCCCGCAGAGCAGGGCGAACTCGTCATCCTCGCCGCCGGTCCCGAGCAGGCCCGCGCCGCCCTCGCGCCCCTGTTCGACGCCGTCGGCAGCAAGACCGTCTGGCTGGACGAGGACGGCGCGTCCGGCGCGGGCACGCGGCTGAAGCTCGCCGCCGTCGCCTACGGCATCACGCTGACCTCGATCGCCGCCGAGTCCCTCGCGCTCACCAAGGCGCTCGGCCTCGACCCGGCCCTGTTCGGCGAGATCGTCACCGGCGGCCCGCTCGACAGCCCCTACCTCCAGGCCAAGCTCCAGGCCGTCCTGACCGGCGACTACACGCCGAGCTTCACCGTCCGGAACGGCGAGAAGGACATGCGCCTCATCACCGAGGCCGCCGCGTCCGCCAACGTCCGTCTCGACATGGCCGAGGCCGCCCGCGCGCGGTTCCGCCGCGCCATCGAGCAGGGCCACGGCGACCTCGACATCGCCGCCACCTACCACGCGAGCTTCTCCTGATCGCGGCTTGACGTGTCGCGGGGCTCGGGGAGACTGGCGGGGTGATGGTCAAGACGCTGCGGCCCCGCGACTACAACGAGGCCCTGCATGTCGGGCACTTCTTCCGCAACAAGCGTGTGCCCGTGGTGATGGACCTGAACGACCTCCCGCCCGACGTCGCCCGCCAGTTCGTCGACTTCGCCGCGGGCATGGTCTTCGGCCGCGGCGGCGACATGGAACGCCTCGAGTCCAGGGTCTTCCTCCTCGTCCCCGGCGGCATCAGCCGCCACACGGTCGTCCTCCCCCACGACCTGACCCCACACTGAGATCTCACGCCGGGAGCACCCAGCGGTCTCATCACCACAACCCACATGAAGACTGGCGGCACGCTTCCGGCGGGACGATGATGGCCACATGGGCCTGTTGCTGGCTTTCGTCGCGAGTTACGCCGGACTGCTCCTGTTCGGCGTGTTGTACGACAGACGCAGCCGCCGCCTGGGACACCGCGTGCGCGACACCGAGAGACTCCTGGTGGCCTTCCGCAACAACCGCCGCGACATCAAAGCCTGGGAACGAGGCTCAGCAGGCAACCTGGGCCAAGACATCTCCTGGATGTCCCACAGACGCCGCACCTAGGGCCGCCCGCCCTACAGCCCGAACTCGCCACCCTTGATCCGGACGGCCAACGCCCGCGCCTCCACAGGCGAGAAGACCAGCGCAGGACCGTCAGCGTCCTTGGAGTCGCGGACACGGACCGACGTTGTGGTGCGGGCGAGCTCAACACACTCGCCCTGCTGAGTGCTACGGCTGCTCTTACGCCAGACGAGACGGGGGTTGTCGCTGGTCATGGCATCGAACCTTCCGTTCCTCACGCCGACCGCGCGGACATCTCGTCCGCAATCCATACGATCATCTCACGCGACTCTTCGGGGCTCAGGGCGCGCGCACGCAGGTGGTTGAAGATGTCGGTGTACTCCTCGACATGTGTGGGTTCCTCAAGATAGAGGCCGCCCGTACGGGATTGGACGTACACAACGTCGGGATCCTGGGATTCGGGAAAGCCCAGGATGGTGAACGGGCCGTCCATCGCTGGATGCGCGCCCGCAGTGAACGTCAGCACCTGGACGATGACCGAGCCGGTTGGCGACGCCATCTCAGCAAGGTGGCGCAGTTGCTCGGACATGACGTCTGGGCCGCCGACCTCACGCCGGATGGCGGCTTCACTGAGGATGATCCAGAGCTTGGGCGCGTCCGGACGGGTGAGTCGCTCCTGCCGCTTCAGCCGAAGTCTGACCCGCCGGTCGAGTTCCTCGTCGGACGGTGAACCGATCTCCTCGGCCGTCAGACCGCGCATGTAGCGCTCGGTTTGGAGCAGGCCGAAGATCGCCTCGGGCTGGTAGGAGCTGATCGCGGACGCCTCTTCTTCCAGCCCGATGTAGAACTTGAACCAGTCGGGGATGACCGCGCCGAAACGGGACCACCAACCCCGCCGCCGCGCCTGCTTGGCGACCATGACCCACATGTCCTTCTCGGCACCGTCGACGCCGTAGAGGTCGAGCATCGCGGCCACGACCATCGCGGGCGCGGACGCCGTCGCGTTCTCGAACCGAGTGATCGTGGATGGCGCGACCCCCACATGCTCGGCCACCTCCTCGCGCGTGTGGCCCGTCGCCTTCCTGAGTTTGCTCAGTTCGCCCGCCAAGCGGCGGCGACGAACCGTGGGGCTTGTCCGAGTCGACACGTTTCACTCCCTTGTGGCGGTCTTCGTCAGCCAGATTGCACGGGCCAATTCGCACTAGTGCAACGAAGAAGGTTTACAGAGCGCAGTCTGACAGGCACACTCTGAGTTTAGTGACGCGCGCCACACGTGTCCGGAAGAAGCGTGAAGCCAGATCCGCACCTTGGCTGTCTCGGCTTCATGACCAGGAGAAAAAGAGCCGCCGTGTGGCCGGGTGCAGGAGTCCAGGCCCGCCCGGCCACACGGCTTCACCCCCACTCGGGAGGCGAGGATGAGCATACGCGGACCGGTCACTTTCCAGGCGGCGACCGTCCCACGCGGCGAGGTTCAGGACGACTCCGTGCATGCGGCCGTCGGACGGATCGCCGCGCGGTATCCGCAGGTCGTCGCGTGGTACGGCAGGAGCACGGGCCACTGGTGGGCCGTGGTCGGGGACCGGCTTCTGGAGGCGTGCACGCCCTGGGAGCTCGAAGCCGCCATCCACCGGACGACGTCGCCGCCGGTCGCAAGACCCGCGATCGACAGGGCGATGTCGACGCCGGTCGCGGACGCAGCACTCGGCCGGGTTGCGTCGTCGTTCGCGGACGCCGCAGTCGGACGGCCCGCGTCGTCGTTCGCGGGGGCGGGCGTTGACGGGGCGGCGTTGCCGCTGGTCGCGGGCGTCCCGGGTCTGAGGTCGTCCGGCGGCGGGTTCTGCGGGTGCGGCTGCATGCAGGAGGACGCCCGGCCTGGCCTCATCGGACGGATCGCCGGGCGGCTGCACCTCTCGGACGGAGGCCGGGATGCCGCCTGAGCGCGTGGACACGCGCGGCGGCCTGCCGTGCCTCGGAACCAAGGAGTTCGCGTCCGAACCCGACCAGGCGAGCCGGGCCCGCGCGTGGGTGTCCGAGGCGCTCGGGCCGAACCATCCCGCCCACGAGGACTGTGAGTTGCTGGTGTCGGAGGTCTTCACCAACGCCGTCCGGTACGGCGACGGCGACACTGTCGAGGTCAGCGCGTACGCCGATGACCATCGCGTCCGCGTCGAGGTCGTGGACGCGGGCGGCGACACGCTCCCGCACCTCGTGGACGACCCGGACGGCGAGACCGGCCGAGGCCTCGTCATCATCCGGGCCCTGACCGACACCTGGGGATGCCGCAAACTCCCCGACGGACGCCTGAACGTCTGGTTCGTCCTCGAACCCGAACCGAACGCGTCCTAGGGAGACGGCCCCGGCGGCACACCCTGCCGTCGGGGCTTCCTGGCCCTGTGGTCAGATGCGGCCGAAGAGGTGGTTGGCGGGGGCGTTGGGGTCGTCGCCGTAGAAGAACTCGACGACGGCGTCGTGGTACTCCGGACGTCCCAACGTGCCCGACCCGTCCGCGTCGAGCAGGCCGAAGACGTGGGCGCAGTCGGTGTCCGGGACCCGCATCCCCGCCCCGAAGACCTGGCTGAACTCGTCCAGCGAGATCACGCCGTCGCGGTCGGTGTCGCCGAGGTCGAAGATGAGGTCGGCGACCCACTTGATCTGCTCGGCGTACCGGGACCGGTCGGTGAGCGCGGCGTGGAACCCCTCGGTCATCTCGGCGACGTCCACCGCCTCGTCGCCGTCCACGTCGTACGGAGCGATGATCTCCGTCCAGAACCGGTCCATCGACTCGTTGAGCTGCCGGGCGTGCGGCGAGTTCGGCGGGATCCCCTTCGCCTCCACGGCCCGTTCGGCGATCCGGACCATGTCCTCGCGGCTGAGGACCCCGTCCCCGTCCATGTCGGCGCCCTGGAACCACTGCTGGTACTTGCGCGTGCGCAGATCACTCATGCACTCGACCATATGCAAACAGTCATGATCTGATGACTAAGAGTAGTCAAATGAAGGGTCAGATCCCCAGATCTGAGGACGCGTCAGGAACGGCGGACACCTGAGGTTCCGCAACAGACCAGACCCGCCGTGGCGCAGACGTCCTCGGCGGGCGCGGTCGGTGACCCCGACGAACGGCAGCGATGGGGGACGGGGCGCCCCTGCGCCTCGTCCCCCATCGGTCAGGACGCGTCGGTGCCCCGAGGTCGCAAGGCGGCCGTTGCCTCCCGCCTCACTCCGACGCCGACCGCCTGCGGCCGATCACCGCAGGCGCTCGCGCGCGGCGCTGGTCACCAGCCGTTGTCGCCGTCTTCGCCGCCGTCCCCGCCGTCGGAGAAGTCGTTGTACTCGATGTTGGTTACCTCGTACTCGATGTTCGTGACCTCCTGGATCACCTGCTGCGGCTCGTCGTCGTCCAGCATCTCGTTGATGAGCGCGCCGCCGACCAGGCCCGCCGCGCCGGCAGCCGCGACGCCGCCCCAACCGGGACCGCGACGCCGTTCGTGCTGGTCATGGTGGTCGTAGTGGTGGTGGTCGTCGTACACAGGCTGTGCATAGCCGGGCGCCGGGTAGCCGGGCTGCGGATGTCCCGCGGCCGGGTATCCCTGCTGCGGCGCGGGATATCCCGGCTGGCCCGCGGCGTATCCGGGCTGGCCGGACGCCATCTGCTGCTGGTGCACGGCCCAGCGCTGCGCGCACGCGGGACAGGCGGTCACGTTGCGCGCCGCGCCCCACTGCGGCGTCCACAGGATGGCCTGGACGCCCGGACCGTGCGCCGCGTCGAAGAAACACGTCATGGAGGGAACTCCCCGGATCGAGTTATCTGCGACAAGTGTCGTAGATCATCCGAAGATGATCAAGCCGATCCGATCGGTCCAGTTCGTGTCGGTCAGATGAAGGGCAGCCCGAACGCCTGGTCCAGCTGGAACGCGGCGGCGGCGAACGGCCCGGTCGTCAGGCTGCTGCCCAGCAGCGCCATCGGACCGGTCACCGGATTCCGCGCCGGCGGCGCGGCCAGCAGCGCCCGAACCCGCTCGACCGTCTGCGACTCCGCGAACCCCGGAAGATCGCGCCCGACCCCACGCCCCCACCCGGCATCCCGCGCCGCCGCACCCGCCGTGCCCGCCGCACCCGCAGCACTCGTCGTGCTCGCCAGGGCGACCTTCGCGATCGTCCGCGCGACCAGAACACGATCGCCCACCGCGTCCGCCGTCTCCTCGTCCGCCCAGCGCTCTACCGCCAGCCGCAACCGCCGATCCAGCGGCCGAAGGAACGGCAGGACCGCCCTGCTCAACGCCCCGACCAGCAGATACCGGTGATGAGCGTGCCGCAGATGGGTCTCCTCGTGGCGGAAGACGATCGCCAGCTCGGGCCCGCTCAGCCTCCGGAGCAGCCCCCGCGACACCAGCACCCCGCCGTCACGCCACCCCGGGACGGCCATCGCCACCGGCTCGTCGCACTCGAGCACTCCCCGGCTCAGCCGCCGCGCCTCCCGCGTCCCCGAAACACTCCGCCGGACGACCCGTCCCACCACAACGCACGCGAACACGAACACAGCCACGGCCAAGACACCGAACATCGACGGAACCGGCGAGTCGTCCCCGAACAACATCCACTCGGGCAGCCGGTCGGCGGCGTCCGGAGCCAGTGTGGCCCCGTAGTTCACCGCGACGAACAGGGCCGTCCCGACGACCGACGTCGTCGCGCTCGCCGCGACCGTCGCCAGGATCCGCGCCGTCCAGACCGGATGCAGTGGCACGCGCGCCCACCCGAGCAGGATCGCGGGCGGCAGCGTCACCGCGACCGGCAGGAAAGTGAACAGGTTCACGGATGCTCCCCGCCCTTGCCCGACAACGACGGCGGCAGATCGTCCAGGACGACCCGGAGCATCCGCGCCTGCTCCCCGCTCAACGTCTCGACGAACCGGCTCAGAACGTACTGCTGGTCACTGGCCAGCCGCAGATGCTCGTGCATGCGCCCGGCGACGACGTCCGCCTCGTCCACCGCGAGCCGGTACTCGTACTGACGCCCGACCCGGACGCGCTGCACCATCCCCTTGTCGAGCAGCCGGTTCAGGATCGTGTTCACCGTCGACCGCGTCGGCGCGCCGATCATGCGCTCGCACAGGTCCACGGTGCTGATGTAGGCGCCCGCGGCGGCCAGGACGGCCAGAACCTCGGCCTCCAGCCGCCCGAGAGGACGTCGTGCCACTCCACACCCCTCTCCGACCAGAGCCCGGGCCCGAAACGGCCGGGCGGAACCGACCGAATTCTGCACCCCACCACCCGCGGACACGAGCCCATCGACCGACACTCACGTCAGGTGATCAAGTCACCCCGCCGAGTGCCCGACGCTTAGACGGCCCACGCCTCGGATACATATCGTAACGATTAGCTACATAAGGTGGTCAGGGAGGACTGCCATGGACCTCGACGATCGCACTCTGCAAGGCGCGCGCGCCGCCGCCGCGGCCACCCGGCTGGCCGACCAGGACGTCATCGCCGTGATCCTGGTCTGGGTCGACACCAGCGGCATCGCCCGCGTCAAGGCCGTCCCGCTGGCCCGCCTCGAACACGCCGCGACCTGGGGCGTCGGCGTCCCGCCCGGCCTGGACGCCTTCCTCCTCGACGACTCGGTCGTCACCGGACGCTACGCGGGCGGCGCGCCCGTCGGAGACCTCCGCCTCCACCCCGACCTGGACCGCCTCGTCCCCCTGGCCGCCCTCCCCGGCTGGGCCCTCGCCCCCGCGGACCGCTACGCCCAGGACGGCGCCGTCCACCCCCTCGACTCCCGCTCCCTGCTCCGCCGCGAGATGGCCCGCCTCTCCTCCCAGGGCTGGTCGGCCCGCGCCGCCTTCGAAATGGAATGGGCCGTCTCCAAGAAGGGCTGGGGGGACGACTTCACCCCCGCCTGCAACGGCCCCGCCTACGGAATGACCCGCGTCAGCGAACTCTCCGACTACCTCCGCGACGTCCTCCTCGCCCTCGAAGGCTCCGGTGTCGCGGTCGAGCAGATCCACCCCGAATACGCCCCAGGCCAGTACGAACTCACCGTCGCCGCCGAGGACCCACTGGGCGCCGCCGACACCGCCGTCCTCGTCCGCGAGACCGTCCGCGCGACTTCTTTGCGCCACGGCCTGGTCGCGTCCTTCTCACCCAAGACCGAACTCGCGTCCCTCGGCAACGGCGGCCACGTCCACCTCAGCCTCTGGCGCCGCGACACCGACACCAACGCCATGGCCGGAGGGGACGGCCCGTCCGGCATGACCCCGTCCGGCGAGGCGTTCGCCGCCGGAATCCTGCGACACCTCCCCGCGCTCCTCGCGATCGGCGCCCCGTCCATGGCCAGCTACCTGCGCCTCGTCCCGTCCGGACGCGCCGGCGCCTACGCCTGCTGGGGCCCGGAGAACCGCGAGGCCGCCCTCCGCTTCATCACCGGCGCCCACGGCGAACAGCACCGGGCCGCCAACCTCGAGGTGAAGTGCTTCGACCCGTCCGCCAACCCCTACCTCGCCCTCGCCGCCCTCCTGGCCGCCGGACGAGCCGGACTCGACACCCGCGCCACCCTCCCCGCCCCGGTGACCACCGACCCCGCCGCCCTCCCCACCCAGGAGCGCGATCACGCCGGCATCACCCCCCTGCCGACGACCCTGAGCGAGTCCGTCGAGGCATTCGAAGCCGACCCCGTTCTCCGCCAGGCCCTGGGCGACGCCGTCATCGACACCGTCTCAGTCGTCCGCCGAGGCGAGATCGCCCTCCTGGACGACGCCACCCCCGAACAAATAACCGCCACAACCCGCTGGCGCCACTGATCCCGGCACCGCCAGGCTCCCCACACAACCACCCACGCCGCGCCCCCAGCCCGCGTCGGACGGCCTGCTCCGGCCAGCGTCACCGTTGTGGTCGGTGATCGCCCTAAGCGATCATCGACCACGATCCCCCCATGCAAAGGAATTCGATGAACCGTCCCCGAATGACGACCGCGTCCTCCCTCACCGCGATCATCGCCGTCACCCTGACCGTCACCGTCCCCGGTACGGCACAGGCCACCACGGCCAAACCCCCGGTCACCAAGACCGTCCACAACTGGTCCCACCTCGCCTACAAGGGCCCGAAGGGCTCCTACTACCGGCTCAGCAGCGGAGCCGACATCCGCCTCGCACCGAAGTTCGCCCAGGCCGGCTGGGGCAAGCGCGAGGCCCGGGGCATCAAGGGCGTCAAGAACGGCACGCTGTCCGGCAGGGACGTCCTCGTGGACGGCATCGACTACGACAACTACTCCGGCGCCTGGAAGAAGACCCGCCTCGACGCCGACACCGTCCGCATCTGGAGGCAGCACGCCGACCCCGCCTACGTGAAGTCGGTCTTCCTGCGCGCCCACGGATGGAAGCGCGTCAGCGCCCACCACCTGCGCATCAAGGGCTCGATGGCCAAGCTCGCCCCCTACGCGTCCTGGGACCTCCACTACGCCCAGCACATGCTCGACGGCAGCGGCATCAAGACCCTGACGATCGACCTCTACACCGACTCACGAGGCCGCCTCTCCAAGCTCCTCTTCACCGGCCGCTCCGCATCCGCGACCCTCAAAGCCGAAGACGGCTGGAACGCCTACAACACCCCAGTCAAGATCGTCGCCCCCCACTGACCAAGCACCCCGGAGATACTCAGGGCCGCCGCCGACTTGCTGGGGGCCATGACCATGTCGCTCGTTCTGAGCATCCAGGGCAAGCAGTGTCTACGAATCGTTCTGACGCCGCGGCTCCGCACGTCGGAGTCGTTGTGTTCCTGTGGACGGTACCCCTCAGTCGGCTGACAGACGCCCTGGCCTGCCGCTGTCATCGCCGCCGTGCTCGAAGTCGCCCTCTAGAGCTGGCACGGCGGCTCAGTGGTTCGGCACAACTGGAGCCAACTCATGAATCCGCGTTCAGTGTTTGGGGCGCCTAGCTAGGGGCGCAGGTAGAGGCGGCGCTCGTCGGGGGTGAACGGGCGGGGTGCGTGACTCCGGACCAGGGCGGGCAGACGGTCGGCGGGGCCGCAGACCTCGCACTCCCAGGTGCGCACGCGGGACGGCCAGCGCCACCGGGCCGCCCCGTCGGAGCCCACCTGCCCGGTGAACGCCGCGACCAGCCGGGTGCCGTGGAACGCCAGCGGGCCGACCGGTCCGCCGAGCCCGCCGAACGTCAGCGGCTCGGCGGGCCCCTCGCCGACCCGCCACACGCGCAGGCCGCCGGACGGCTCGGTGGCCGCCAGCCAGGACCCGTCGGCGGTGAACGCCAGCGACCGGCCCTGGAGGATCTCGCCACCGGTGCCGCGCATGACGGCGGCCGCCGCGCCGTCGGCGGCGGTGTCCCACAGCAGCACGGTCCCGTCGGTGCAGGCCCCGGCCAGCCACCGCCCGTCGCGGCTGAGGGCGAGCTCGGTCACGCTGGACCGGCCGCCGCGCAGGACGCGGGGCCGGACCCGGCCGGACAGGTCCCAGAACCACACCGAGCCGTCGTCGCGGGCGCTGGCCAGCCGCCGGCCGTCGGCGCTGACGGCCAGTCCGCCGTCGGCGCGGCCTCCCTCCCGGCCGCGCCGCCATCCGGTCATCTCCGTGGGAGGCCCGTGCGGTGGCACCCGCCATACGCGCACGTCGGCCGCGCCGCCGCTGCTGACCGCCAGCGTCCGGCCGTCGCCGCCGAAGGCCAGCGCCGTCGTCCGCGAGCCGCTCTCCGCCAGCACGTACGGCGGGCCGCCCGCCAGGTCCCACAGCCGGACCGGGGCGCCGAAGAACCCGCCCGTGGCGGCGCGGCGGCCGTCGGGGCTCAGCACGGCGTAGTCGGCCTGGCCCGGGGGGACGCGGTGGTCGGCCAGCGGTCGCCCGCCCCGACCGGCGTCCCAGACCGCGAACCGGTCGCCCTTGACGGAGGTGGCCAGGACCCGCCCGCCGTCGGCGCTGAGGGAACGGTCGGCCATCCCGTCGTGGCCCTCCAGCCGGGCCGACCGTTCGCCCGTGCCCGCCGTGACGTCCCAGACGTGCAGCGCGCCCTGGCCCGTGACGCCCGCCAGGCCGCGGCCGTCGGGGGCGAACGCGACCGCTTGCAGGACCCCCGATGGGATGCGCAGCGTCAGCGGGTCCAGCGTGCTGCCGGTGTCCCAGACACGGACCGCGCGGTCGTCGGCGAAGGTCGCGACGCGGCCGCCGTCGGCGCTGAACACCGCGCCCCGGAACGTCTCGGCCCCCATCCGCCAGGTGGCCTCGGCCTGCCAGTCCCCGCGTCCGGCCTCCCGGTCCGTCCGCCACAGGCGCGCCTGCCGGCCTTGGGTGGAGACCATCCACACGCCGTCCGGGCTGAACGCCAGGTCCCTCGGACGGCTGTCGAGAGCGGTCCGCAGGGTCTCGGCGCCGGTCCGCGTCAGTGTGAACATCCGCTGGGCCATCCCGAAGCCGCCGCACACCAGCTGCCGCCCGTCGGGGCTCAACGCCACCGCGTCCACGTCACGGGCCGCACCGAGCCGGACGAACGCGCGGTCCGGCTCGTCCAGGTCCCACACGCGCACCTCCTTGCCGCGCGCCGCCGCCACCCGGCCGCCCGCGAACGCGACCGCGGTCTGGACCGGCGACCCGCCCTCGTCCCACAGCGTCCGGATCCGCCCGCGACCGCCGGAGGCGTCCCACACCTCGACGGCCCCCTTGCCACCGCCCACCGCCAGCGTCCGGCCATCCGCACCGAACGCCGCGTCGCTCACCACTGCGGGGATCTCCAGCCCGGGCCCGTCCTGGACCAGCCGGCCGTCCTCCCACCGCCACGTCCGCACGGACGTCCCCCCGCCGCGCCCCGGACCCCACACCGCGATCCGCGTCCGGTCGGGGGCGGCCGCCATCCCGGTCACGATGGTCAGGCCCGTGGCGGGGGCGGGCCGGTGCCGGGCGTCGGCCAGGGCCTGCCGCAGCACCGTGTCCGCCTCGACGGTCGGCGCCACCCGGTGCGACTCGGCCGCCAGCGACAACGCCAGGGCGGGGTCCAGGGTGAACTGGCGGCGGGCCTCGGCGGCGAGCTGGCGGGACCGGGCGCGGTCGCGGGCGTCGGCGTTGCGATCGGCCTGGACCAGCGCGACGACCGCCAGCACGGCGACCACGGTGGCGACCAAGCTCAGCCCGCCGAAGCGGCGGCGCGCACGGCGGCGCTCGGCCACATGCTCGGCGTCGCGGCGGGCCCGGCCGGTGGCCAGGAACGCGCGTTCGCGCTCGTTGAGCGGTCCGGGGTCGGTTTCGTCCCACTCGGCCAGCCGCCCGCCGCGCAGCAGGAACTCGGCGTCCCGGCCGTGGTCGTGCCAGTCGTCGGCGGCGGTGGTGAGCCGCCGGTGCCGCAGCAGCGCGGCGCGGTCGTCGGCCAGCCACCCCCGCAGCCGGGGCCAGGCGTCGATCAGCGCCTCGTGGGCGGGCTCGGCGGTGCCGCGGTCGACCACCACCAGCCGGGCGGCGGCCAGCCGGTCCAGCAGCGCGTCGATCTCGCCGGGGTCGGCCAGGCCCGCCAGCTCGTCGCGGTCCACCCGGCGGCGGGTGTCCTCGGTGCCCTCGCCGAGCGCGGTCAGCCGCAGGAACACCGCGCGCAGCAGGTCCCGCTGGGGAGGGTCCAGGTCCTCGTACAGCTCCTCGGCGGTGCGCGCCACGGCCTCCCGGACCCCGCCCGCTGTGCGGTAGTCGGCCAGCCGCAGCACCTGGCCGGGCTGCCGCCGCCAGGACTCCCGCAGGGCGTGCGCCACCAGCGGCAGCGTGCCCGGCTCGCCCGCCGCCTCGGCCAGCACCGCCTCCACCAGCGCGGGCTCGACCTCCAGCCCCACGCGGGCGGCGGGCTCC
This sequence comes from Actinomadura oligospora ATCC 43269, assembly GCF_000518265.1. Lineage (GTDB taxonomy): Bacteria > Actinomycetota > Actinomycetes > Streptosporangiales > Streptosporangiaceae > Spirillospora > Spirillospora oligospora. The sequence continues at coordinate 149,848 of NZ_JADG01000008.1, forward strand.
ACGATGACGGCGCGCAGCTCCCGCGCCGTCAGCGGCCCGATCGGGAGCTGGGCGCCCGCCCGCAACGCCGCCACCAGGCCCGCGTGCCGGGAGCAGTGCCCGTAGAAGTCGCCGCGCACCCCGAGCACCACGCGGGGCCCTCCGCCGTCGGCGAGCGCGGCCACCGCGTCCAGGAACGCCACCCGTTCACCGGCGTCGGCGCAGAGCGTGAACGCCTCCTCGAACTGGTCCACGACCAGCACGCCGTCCCCACCCAGGCTCTCGACCGCCTCGTCCAGCGGGGCGCAGGGGTGCGCGCCCGGCATCAGCACCGCGACGGGGACTCCCTCGGCGGTCAGCGTCGGTGCCAGTCCCGCCCGCAGCAGCGACGACTTTCCACTGCCCGACGCCCCGAACACCGCCGTCAACCGCCCGCGCGCCACCGCCGCGCGCACCTGCTCCACCAGGTCGCCGCGGCCGAAGAACAGGTCGGCGTCGGCGGCCTCCAGCGGCGCGAGCCCCGGATAGGGGCAGCGGCGGCGCGACCGTTCCAGCTCCTTGGCCGCCGCCCGCCACCGGGCCTCCCACCCGGCGGCGTCGCCCCCGCAGGCGGTGGCGTAGGCCAAAGTGGCCTCCAGGGTCGGCAGGCGCAGCCCGGTGGCCGCCTCCGCCAGGGTGCTGCGGGAGAAGTGGGCCCGCGCGGCCAACTCCCGGTAGCTGGGGCGGCCCGCGCGGTCGCGCAGCCCGCGCAGCTCCCACGCCAGCCGTTCGACGGGACCCGCGTGCGGGTCCAGGGGGCGTTCGGGTCTCCCCATGGCCTGGTTGCTCCCCGGCGACCGCTGTTGTTCAAGTTGGGCGGCATCATCCTAAGGAGTTCCCGCCCGGACCGGGGCGAGCTGCGCGAATCAGATTGAGACGCCTTTGTCCGGACCCTCTGACCAGGGATTTCGGACAATCCGGCGGCTGCCTAGACCTGGTCGTGGGGCGCCGCCGGAGCGCCCCGGGACCCACCGAGGGGGAGCCGATGAGATACCGCGTGCTCGGGCCACTGGACGTCCAGGGCCCGGAGGGGCCGGTGGCGCTGTCGCCCAAGCTCCGCGATCTGCTGGCGACGCTGCTGTGCCACGCGGGCCGCCCGGTCTCGCCGGGACGGCTGGCCGACGTGCTGTGGGCCGGGCGGCCGCCGGGCGCGGCGGCCGAGACGCTGCGCGGCTACGTCCACCATCTGCGGCGGGCGCTGGGCCCCGGCCGGCTGGCGTCCCACCCGGCCGGGTACGTGCTGCACGTCGCCGCCGGGGAACTGGACGCCGCCGCGTTCACCGCCGCCGTCGGCCGGGGAAGGGACGCCTGGGCGGCGGGCCGCCCGCGCGAGGCGGCCGAGGCGTTCGAGACGGCGCTGGCACTGTGGCGCGGCGGCGCCGCCTACGAGGAGCAGGACCACCTGGCGCCGGTCCACCAGGAGGCCCTGCGGCTGGGGGAACTGCGGTTGAGCGCGGTCGAGGAGTCCCTGGAGGCCCGGCTGGCCCTCGGCTGCGACGCCGACCTGATCGGCAGGCTGCGGAACCTGGTACGCCTGACCCCGCTGTGCGAGCGCCCCCGCGCGCGGCTCGCGCTGGCCCTCTACCGCACCGGCCGGACCGCCGAGGCCCTGGAGGTGTGCCGCCAAGGCCGCCACCTGCTGGCCGAGGAACTGGGCCTGGACCCCGGCCCGGAGCTGACGGCCCTGGAGGCGGCGATCCTGTGCCACGACCCGGCGCTGACGACGCACACCGCGCCGGGCCTGATTCTGTCGACGTGACCCCCGATAAGGACCGGCGGGCGCGCAACCCCGCGAAGCGCGCCCGCCGACGCCCGTCCGCCGCTACCTGGGCAGCATGTAGCCCACGATGTAGCGGTCGGACAGCTTGTAGGTGTTGGTGCGGATCGCCTGCCCCGAGGAGTTGCCCTCGACCGTGGTGATCTTGTTGGCCGCGGAGTCCGTGGCGACCACGATGCCGACGTGGTCGATGCCCCAGCCGTCGTTCCCCGGCTTGCCGCCGCCCCAGTCGAACATCACCGCGGACCCGATGACGGGCATCCGGCCGCCGGTGTAGTAGCCCTTGCTCCTGTAGAGGTGCTCGGCATTGCCCGCCCGGTAGAACGACCCGGCGAACGTCGGGGCGTAATACTTCCAGGTCTTGGAGACGCCCTCGCTGGGCAGCGGGCGCTTGGGGAACGCGCCCGCCTGCCGCCACACGTACCAGACGAAGTCGGCGCACCACTCGTTGGCGCGCCAGCCCTTGGTCGAGCAACCGCCGCTGCCGGACGTCTGCCAGTAGCCGCTGTAGAAGTTGCAGTTGTAGCGGCCCTTGTTGTTGGCCTTGTTACGCGACGTGTTCTTCGCCTCGGCCTTGGCGCGGTTGGTGATGAGGGTGTAGATGTCGGGGCCGGGCGGCCGCCGGAGCGCGGAGGCGGCCTGCGCCGGGGACTGCGGGGCGGCGGGGGCGGCCGTGGCGGGCATGGCCTGGAGGGCCAGCGCCGCCGCCGGAACGGCGGCCGCGACCGCGAGCACGCCGGTCAGACGGCGCGGGCGAGAGCGGGTGGACTGCTTCATGGGATGTCCTTTCATGGGCGTCTTCCAACGCCGGATGGTGGGCGGATCGCAAGCGGAACGCCTGTTTCGGGCAGGTCGAAGCCGACGGCGGGCGATGCCGGGAGAAGACAGCACGAGCCGTCGTGGTGAGGGCTGCGCCGGTAGCCCGTCGGCAGGGACGCGGCGACGCGCGGTGGGCGCGGCGCGGTGTGGGACGCGCTGTCGCGCGTCAGCTCATGGTCGAGTAGAAGTGGTTCCCTTCTGCTCGCGCTCCCAGGCGATGTCGAGGACCACCTTGCCGCCCGCCGCCCGCACCTCCGCCGGCGGCCGTGGCGGCGGCCGCCGGGGCGGCCAGGATGCCGCTCGCGACCGCGGTGCCCAGGATCCCGGCCGCCGTCTTCGTCAGGATCCGGGCCTGTGCGCCCTTCCCCATCTCAAACCTCCTCTTTCGTCCCTGTTCGGGTACTGATGACGATCGAGGCAGGGCGTTGGAACGGCATTGGAAGGGCGTTGGAACGGGATCGACGCCCGCCCGAGCCGCTGAACGAGCGCACCGGAACCCATCGCTGGACCGACCAGCGGCGCAGAAGCGGATCGGGCAGACCACCTGCGAGCCGACCACGGTCCAGCAGAAGGACACGGCGAACGATGACTTGGTCGCCGACGACCAGGCCGCCGTCACCGGGGCCCTTGGCTGCCCGACGGCGCGGCCCGCCGCATACCAGCCGGCGGCCCGTCGCTGCAGGCGCGCGCGATGGAGCCACTAGCGGCGATGTGCGATCCCCGAGATGCTCGCCGAGGTACGAAGTTCGCGAAGCTGGTCGACCAGACGTGGCCGCGCCTCGCTCGTATGGCAGCCGGGGCGGGTGAAGGCTCTCGTGAGCATGTCAGGACATGGTCGGCGTCGAGCGAACATGGCCGTTGCCCGCGGATGGGCTGCCCGTACGCGTGACCGGTGGTGCGGCGGGGACGGGATCGGTCTCGCTGACGCGGTAGGCGGAGGCTTGTAGACCCTGGAACTCGGCGCACAGGTCGGCTCGTGCCATCAACTCGGTGTGCGTCCCGTGCTCGGTGACCTGGCCGCGTTCCAGAACATGGATGTGGTCGGCGTGGAGGACACCGGCGAGCCGGCGGATGATCAACAGGGCGGTGCGGCCGTGGCGGCGGCGTGGGCACGGATCTGCTCGAACAGGCGGTGCTCGGCGCGGGCGTCCAGAGCGGCGGCGGGCTCGTCGCAGATCGGCAAGGGAGCGTCCCGGTAGAAGCCGCGCGCCGCCGCCAGCCGTTGCCATTGGCTGCCTGACAGCTCCCCGCCGCCCTCGAACCGCTTGCCCAACAGGGTGTCCGACCCCTGCGAGTGCTCGGCGATCACCTCGTCCGCTCCGGCCACCTGCGCCGCGTGCTCGACGGCTGGCGCACCTGATCGTCGCCCAGCGTGCCGCCCATGGCGATGTTGTCAGCGGCCGTTCCCCAACCACCTGTCCACGGCGCAGCCGCGCCGACCCCTGACGCCACGACGGCGCCACCTGCAGGAAGTCGCGCCCACGAACAGGCCGGGGCGGGCACGCACCTGATCGAGGAACCCGTGGACGTCACACCACTCCCCGGCTGGGTGCTCACTTGAGCAACCGCGGCTTGGCGCCAGGCACAGTTGGAGCGGTGGCCGACGGCCTGTCCGGAGATCTCGGCCGCTCCTGTCGGGAATCGGCTATCGACCAGGGTCGGGCAGTAATGCAAGCTTCAAGCCTCATTGCACCCCGCACACGAGTGAACTCATCTTGATCGTTCACGGCCAGAGGCCGGCCCCCGAGGAGTTTCGCGCCATGAGACACCTGGACCTTCACGAAAGAGATGGCCGCCGACCTGGGTGAACTCAGTCACGCGGCCCCGGGCGGCACGAGTCCTGACGATGCCTGAGGGGGAAGTGTGAACACGCTGAGTGACGGTCTGCGGGTGATCCCAAGCGGGTCTCGAAGTGGGGAGGGAGGCGGTCAAGCGCCATCCTGTGCACACCCTGTGCACTCCAGTCCCATCAAACCGCGACATTCAGGAACGCGACAGGGGCTCCGCTGAGGATCTTGCTCTCGGCGAAGCCCCTGGTCAGAGGCGGAGGATCGGGGATTTGAACCCCGGATGGGCGGTAAACCCAAACCGCATTAGCAGTTACCGTTGCGCCGGTCCGTGGGCGTCCGTGAGTGTGTACCGCCTGCGGTGACGACCACCGGCGGACAGGGGCGGACACCCCCGGATTGCAACAAGAACTGCAACTCTGACGGCACCAGTCTCGGGTGCCGCTCGGCATGACTGGCCGATTGGTGAGTACGGACAGTAACCACGAGCGAGGCTGGAATCGGCTCACCGATCGGCTCACCCGATCGGCTCATGAATCGGCTCACCGGCACTCCACGCGCGCGCGTGGCGGACGACCCCACTCCCAGTGAGCCGATTGAGACGATCCGATTGAGACGATTCCGCTTCCGGTGTGAGATGCACGCTCCGTGACTCTCAGAGCAGCACTGTTCCGTCATGCACGCGGACGAACGGGCCTCCGTCCGCGAGAGCGTCAAGCACGCGTGCGGCCCGCGCCTCTGGCATCATCCGCGCCGCTTCCTCCGGCAGCACCCATCGCACCTCAGCCGCCTCGTCGGAGGGACCCGCCTCTCCACCCACAGGGCGGCATAGGAAGGCCAGCGACACCACGCCAAGCTTCATGTTCTTGTAAACGCCGGTCAGCCGCTCCGCTTCGACCTTGACGCCCGTCTCTTCCAGGACTTCCCGGACGACGCCATTGCGCGGATCCTCGTCCAGCTCCAGGACGCCGCCTGGTGGCACCCACCGGCCGTCGTCCATCCGCTCGATCGCGAGAATCCTTCCGTCCTCGCGCAGAACGATGCCGGTGACGCTCACCGAGTGCCGTGGTAGGTCGGTGCCGCTCACTCTTCAGCCGCCCATTCGTAGGTCAGTTTCCACAGCTGAGTCGGGAAGACGTTGATCACGACGTCCAGCGGGCGGCCGACCCGGTCGAAGGCGAACCGGACCACTTCAAGCACGTGTTGCGACTTGCCGATCTTCAGGAAGTCGGCTTCCTCTTCGGTCGGCCGACGGGACTCGATCTCCTCCATGAACCGCACGACGCGGTGCCCGCGCTCCGCCAGGCGCTCGTAGAGGCCAGATGGCCCAGTGTCCGGGAACGCGATGCCCACATCCCCCGCAGCAGACATGGGCACGTACGAAGCGGCCAGCTGGACCGGCCGTCCGTCCGCGAACATCTCGCGCTTGCGGATCAAGGCAAGCTCACCCTCTCCCAGCTCCAAGCGCCTCGCGACGTCCGGTGGGGGAACGATGGCTTCTGCCTGAACGAGCTTCGTGGTCGGCTTGAGTCCGGCCTTCTGTAGACCTTCCGCGAAGCTGCTGCCGGAGCCGCGGCCTCGCGGCGGGATGCGCCGGACGCGCTTGACGGTGGGGATGTCCAGCACGAACGATCCGATGCCACGTTCGGTGCGGATCAAGCCCTCGGTCTCCAGAAGTCCGATCGCGCGATTGATCGAAGTCTGGGTCAGTCCGTACTTCCGCGCGAGTTCTGGCTGGCTGGGGAGCGCTGCCCCTGGCCCATACGTCCCGCGCTTGATGGCCTCCCGCAGGTCGTCCGCCACCTGCGCGTAGCGGGATCTGGGGCGCTGAATGGGCACGAGCGACTCCTTGGGGCTGCTGGACCTATAACACCGACCATAGCTGTCCAGGGTGAACATTCATGTATTCGCAGGTCAGGAGCTTACTTCCCCCTAAGCCTTGCCACTTAAAACATATGTGTTAGGCTCGCGTTTACGAGCGGATGGATACGGACGCTCGCGGACACCGTAAGACGGCCCCGGCGGGTAGCCGCCCGCCAGGGCCGTGGAAGTGGCCGAGATCGGTAGCCGCCGATCTCGGGCCGATGCATCGGATCTTTGGAAAGGACTCTCGATGCAGGCTCTAGTTTCGCATGCCCATTCGCGGGCGGCGAGTGAGGTGCTTCGCCACGGGTTCACCGTGGACGACCTGGAGCGGTACGCGCGGGCCGGGATGAAGGCCGACGCCAGCGGTTGCGGACTGGACCCCGATGACCGCTGGGAAGCAGCCTGGTTCGCGGTGGTGGAGCGGCTGTATGACCCCGCCGCGGAACCGCCAGCGGCGAAGGACCTGATCTATGCGGCGCGGCAGGGCTTGTGGGCACTGTCGAGCGCGAACCTGCACACCCACGGCGTCCCGTCGTCGGGCCGGGCGGACGGTGAGAAGTCGCTGCGTCCCCAGTTCGCCCGCTATTGGCTGGGCAGCCAGGTCAAGCAGACTGAGGCCCCGTTTGTGGCCGCAATCACCGACCGGATCGCGTTGGCGCAGGTACTTGCGAAGCTGCCGCTGGCGCAGCGCGAAGCCGTGCTGGCACTTGCGCTGTATCAGGACCGGAGCAAGGCCGCAGGCGCGCTCGGACTGACCTACAGCGCGTTCAGCAGCCGGATCGACAATGCGCGGCGGGCAGTGCTGGAACTGTGGCACCAGCACGAGACCCCGCACGGGTTGCGCAGGGACCAGCGCAGCAACGGGTTCGGGCTCCGGCCCCGGGTGGCGGCGGTACTGACTGCCGAGCAGGTCCCCCAGGTCGTATTGCCCGATGCCCGCGCGGTGTTCGCTCGGCTGGGGGCCGAGCGGCTGCACTCCAAGAAGCTCTTGGCCGAGCTGGCTTCCGCCCGCCCGCAGATCTATGGGGCGTGGGACGCCTACGACATGGCGCAGGCACTGCGCCTGTGCGACGTTCCCCCATCCAGACAGTTCACCCTCGATGGGCAGTACCGACAGGGCTACGAGCGCTGCGGCTTGGACGAGGCGCACCCTGAGGTGGCTGCCGAACCGGACGCCTGCGACATCATCTTGGCCGCCTGGTTGGACCAGACGCGGCACGCAGCCGCACGACGAGAGCTGCCCGCGAAGCATCCGCGGCTACGTATGCGGGAGTTGGTCTCCCAGGCCGGTCCCGAGGGCATCACGTCCGGAGCGTTGGCGGACCAGCTCACCAGCCACCGCGCGACCGTGAGGCGGTGGCTGCGCGAGGACGTGCAGGCCGGGCTACTGACCAAGAGCGCCCATGGCCGCTACTCGGCGCCCGCCGCCGCTGCGGAGGTGGCCTGAGACGCCAGGCCACGTGTCCTCTGCCGCGCTCATGCGAGGCGAAGAGCGGCGCTCGTCACCGCGTCCTCTGTCGCGCTCCTCAGGGTGCTCTTCAGACCGCTCTTCATGCGACCCGATCTCGACTCTGCCCGTGTTCACGACGAGCCCGGCGCACTACCGACCAAAGCACTGCGCCGGGCTCAACCCCTCACAGAAGGAGCTCACCCATGATGACGGTCCGCGCTCTCGACAAGGCCCCGAACCTGACCAAACAGCTCTACAAGATCTCCGAGGTCATGGAGATCCTTTCCATGTCCCGCACGGTGGTCTACGAGCGGATGGCCTCCGGTCGCCTGCGCTACGTCATGGACGGCACCGTCCGGCGTGTCCCGGCCGCCGCCATCACCGAGTACGTCGCTCGGTTGGAAGCCGCAGCCGCCGCACAGACCGCAGAAGGAGCGATCTGAGGTGGCAGGGCACCGTCGTGCGTCGGGCAAGCCGACGCGGCAAGCGCTCAAAGCGGCCCGCCGTCGAGAGCACTACTGGGGACGGCTGGCGAATGCGACCACCAGTCCGGACCGGATCGCTGCGACCGCCGACTTCGTGCGTGCGACGTTCGGCAAGTCCGCCGATGCGACCGCGGTCGCGGGTGTGGTCGCGGAGCTGCTCCAGGCGGGAGACCGCGCGTGGGTGGCACGTCACCGCGCCCAGGTTCGGACCGAGCTGGACGCGACAGGCGACGCCAGCCGTCGGCTCACGGTCGCGGTCGACTACCTCCGGGCTGCGCTGGGTTCGGATCCGTCCGGAGCGGCCGTCGAGATCGCCGAACACGCCATCCGGCGGCTGTGGGACGCCGCCGACGAACACAACAAGGCCCCGTGATGCCCGCGTGTGCGCCGCCCGATCGGCTGGGGCGGGGAGGCCGGAACCACACTGTGCATCGCAGAGTGCGATCCGCGTCCTCGGCAAGCCACACAGCGGCTCCAACGCGGGCGTACACGCGTGCGCGCGCGCACGCCCACGCGAGACCGCACACCTCCACCGCACAGTTCCGGCCCGCGTTCGTGGCACCGGTTCGGTCCTCCCGTTCGAAGGGACATGCATGAGTGACCACACCCCGCCCCGGGCCCCTGGCATCGAGCCGTGCGAGGACGGGACCGGTCCCGGGACCCGGCGCTTGCGACCGGTCCCCGAGGCCGCAAGCCATCCCAGCGGGTCGGCCAGCGGGACCGGTCCGGACCTCCGCCCGTTGGGGGGAGGGGATGCATCCCCCACCCCGGGCGGACCGGTTCCCGGACCTGACCGGGAGGGCCCGGCCGAGAGCGAGGGCGCCGACGGGCTGGAGGGCTCTCGGCTGCTGCTCACTCCCGCGTCCAAGGTGCGGATGCGGGCCGTTCAGTGGCTGTGGAGCGACCGGATCCCCGGGGGCGCGATCTCGGTGCTGCCGGGCCGGGAGGGCATCGGGAAGTCGCTGCTGCTGGCGTGGCTGACCGCGCGGATCACGCGCGGGGAGCTGCCCGGCCTGCACTACGGGACCCCGCGCCCGGTCATCTACGCCGCCACCGAGGACTCCTGGTCCTACACGATCGCGCCGCGCCTGTTCGCGGCCGGTGCGGACCTGGACCTGGTGTTCCGGGTCGACGTCGAGCGCGACGGAACGGTCGATCAGCTCACCCTGCCGCGCGACACCTCCGCCCTGGTCACCGAGATCTCCCGGCTGGGGGTGGCGCTGCTGGCCGCCGACCCTTTGCTGTCGCTGATCCATTCGCGGATCGACACCCACCGAGACCGGGAGCTGCGGACCGCGCTGGAACCGCTCGCGCGGCTGGCCGACGTCACCGGGTGCGCGGTGGTCGGGCTGGCGCACTTCAACAAGTCCGGGAGCGGCGACGCGCTGAACCTGATCACCGGCTCGCGGGCGTTCTCGGCCGTGGCCCGGGCCGTCCTGGCGGTCGCGCGCGACCCCGACGCCGACGACGGCTCGTGCGTGCTGTCGCAGGCCAAGAGCAACCTGGGACGGCTGGACGTGGCGAACCTGCGCTACCGGATCAACTCCGCCACCGTCCCCACCAGCGACGGCGACGCGTCGGTCGGTGTGCTGGAGTTCACCGGCGAGTCCGAGCGAGGCGTATCCGACATCCTGGCGGACGCGGCCGGAGACCCCGCCGACCACTCCGAACGCCGCGAGGCCGCCGACTGGCTCCGCGACTACCTGACCAGCAAGGGCGGCGAAGACGCCTTCCCCGACCTGCTCAAGGCGGCCCGCGCCGAAGGCATCAGCGAACGGACCCTGCGCAGAGCGCGGTCCCGGGCGGGGGTGGTGACCGAGCGATCCGGGTTCCCCGCCAAGACCGTTTGGCGTCTTTCGGTCGATCACGCTCCGTCGACCGCGTTCCCAGTGCGGCCACAGTCCGGCCAGTCCGGCCAACCCCCGGGCCCTGGCCGCACTGGCCGCACTGTGGCCGGACTGGCCGACCCCGACCACGAACCGTCACCACACCCCGCGAACCAAACCCAGCATTCGGACACCCCCGAAGGAGTCTCGTCATGACCGTCCCGTCCCCGGCGCGCGTGGCGCTGAACGACCAGATCGACGCCGCCATCGGCGACGCCACCCACCAGGTCGACCAGATGCAGCTCCTCAGCAGCGGCAGCTCGGTCAGCGAGGACCCGTGGCTGAACGACCAGATCGCTGCGCTGCGCCGCGCGGTCGAGACCGGGACGGTGCGCTGCTGCGAGCACCTGGCCACCGGCCCCGCCGTGGCCTACGCGGCGCTGTGGCGGCCCGGCGCCCTGGCCTGCCCGCAGTGCCTGGACACCCTGGAACCCGACCCCGGCGAAGACCACATCTGCGACCGGTGCAACCGGCACACCCCCGAGATCGACACGGCCGTCATCCGCCTCGGCTTCGTCCTGGTCACCTTCGGAGCCTGCCCGCCCTGCGCCCGCGCCCTCGGCGCACCCGAGATCGCTTGATCATGGCGCGGAATGAACCGGCAAAGCGGAAGCCCAACGGTCGCTCCTCCATCTTCTTCAGCGAGGCCGACGGCAAATGGCACGGCTGGGTGACGATGGGCGTCAAGAGCGACGGGTCACCCGACCGACGCCACCGGATCGGGAAAGACGAAGCCGAGGTCACCGAGAAGGTCCGCGTGCTCGAGCGGCAGCGCGACGCGGGCAAGACCCGCAAGCCTGGGAAGGCCCCCACGGTTACCGAGTGGATGACCACCTACCTGGAGACGATCTGTCCGCTGCTGGTGGCCTCAGGGAAGCTCGCGCCCCGCACTCTGGACGACTATCGCAGCAAGGCGCGGCTGTGGATCGTCCCGCTGCTCGGCATGCACCGGCTTGACCGGCTCCTGCCCGAGCACATGGAGGCCGCCTACGCGCAGATGTACGCCGCCGGCCTCTCGTCCAGCACGGTCCTGAAGATTCATCGGATCCTTTCGCGGGCACTGAAAATCGCCGTCCGGCGGGAGCTCCTGGGGCGCAACGTGGCGACCCTGATCGACTCGCCGGAGCCCGCCGACTTCGAGCCCAAGCCGTTCGCCCTGGAGGACGCCCGTCGCATCCTGAAGGCCGCTGAGGGAAGGCGGAACAGCGCGCGGTGGTCGGTCGCGCTCGCCCTCGGCCTCCGCCAGGGCGAGGTGATCGGCCTCCGCTGGGAGTATGTGGACCTGGAGACCGGCGAGATCCGACCGTGGTTCCAGCTGAACAAGGCCGCATGGCGGCACGGCTGTTCCGACCCGCACGCGTGCGGCGAGCAGTGGCACAAGCCGCGGTGCCGCAAGAACTGCCGAGTCCATCGGCACGAGCCTGGCTGTCCGAAGGACTGCGCAAGGAGCGGGCACCGCTGCCCCAAACGGCCGTGCCCGAAGGACTGCACCGGTCACGCCCACCGCTGCCCACAGCGCCAGGGCGGCGAGGCCGTGTTCCGCCGCCGAAAGGGCAAGCGCAAGCCGATCCTCATCTGCCCGCCCGAGCTGCTTCCGCAGCTGCGCGAGCACCGCGACCGCCAGCGAGCCGAGCGCGCTCGGATGGGCGACGCCTGGGAGGAATGGGGGCTGATCTTCTGCCAGCCGAACGGACGGCCCCTGGACCGCACCGAGGACTGGAAGGCGTGGAAGGCGCTCCTGCAGCGCGCGGGCGTCCATGACGGTCGACTGCACGACGCACGGCACACCGCAGGGTCGCTGCTGGCCGCGCAGAACGTCCACATCCGAGTGATCCAGGACATCCTTGGGCACGCCCGAGTGACCACCACCCAGCGTTACGTCACGCCGCCCCAGGAACTCGTCCAGGACGCCGGACAGCGGATGGGTGGAGCCCTCTGGGGTACCCCCGAGAAGCCCAACCGCAACTAGAACTGCAACTCGGCCCCGGAAAACGATCAGCGGGGCTGCGCCGTGTGGCGCAACCCCGCTGATCAGAGGCGGAGGATCGGGGATTTGAACCCCGGATGGGCGGTAAACCCAAACCGCATTAGCAGTGCGGCGCCATAGACCGGACTAGGCGAATCCTCCAGATGAGCCCTTCAGGCTCAGCACAGGCTACCGGTCGGCGGGCCAACCGGCAAAGCCGATACGAGGATAGCCTCTTCCGGTCGTTCACGTCGCCGTCAGCCGGTGTAGCCGCAGGCCCGGCCGAGGTCCGCCGCGTCCTGGATGAAGTTCCGGCTGCCGCTCATGTCCGGGGTCCGGGTGCTGCCCGACCCGATGTTCCCGAGCACCGTGGCCAGCGACTCCAGGTCGCTCGCGACCTTGTCCGAGGACGACTCGACGTCCCCGCCCGCCTTGGCGCCCTCACTCCGGATCTTGCTGGCGGTGCTCCGGTACAGCCGGGCGTTGGCCGCCGAGCTGGACCGCAGGTTGGTGGTGTCCGGCTGGCTGATCTTGCTCTTGATCGAGGACAGCTCCGACTGGATGTTGTTGCACGCGGTCTTCTTCTTCCCGCCGGCGACACTGTCGAGCGGCCCGCAGGCGGCGGACGCGAGCAGGGCCCCGCCCAGGGCGACGGTCCCGATCAGCCGGGTGGCGGTCATACGCATCTGAATGATTCTCCTTGGTTGGGGGGAGCAGGAGTCCTGGACGAGTCTGGCCTGTCCGTCCGACATCCGACTCGGTCCCCCTTTGGCGCACATCGCCCCCGTTCGGTTCCCCGCACATCCCGGCGCGACCACATCCCCCGGTGCCCTACACTGGTGCATGTCGCAAGGACGGAACCCGCCCACTCCGGCCCCATGGTCCGAAGCTGGTAGACTCCCCACGGCGACAACGCAACAGGCCAAAACCTGAAGCGAGCACCCGTAGCTCAACGGATAGAGCATCTGACTACGGATCAGAAGGTTAGGGGTTCGAATCCCTTCGGGTGCGCACATTCCAAAGGCCCTTTCCGATTACCGGGAGGGGCCTTTGTATTTACCGCGGGAACCACGGCCGGCTAGAGAGGGCCTGAAAAGGGTCAGGTCGGGGAGTCCTAGCGCCGTTGGCGCGGTCGGAGCGTGTGGCGTGGGTACCGGTCACTGGCCCTGTGCGACCGACTGCACCTTGGCGCTGTCCCGGTTTCGGCTCGGCTGGAGGGTGATCGCTGGGGCGCTCGGCTTGGAGTTGATGGGGTGGGCGGCCAGGCGAGGTCAGCGCGCGAGGGTAACGATCTCGCCCACGATCGTGAGTGGGATCGTCAGCGCGAGGTCCCAGGTCTCGTCATCCTGCCCGATCAGCACCGTCGCCTGTTCACCCTCGGCGACCCAGAACACCGGCGAGTCTCCGCAAGTACCGACCTGAAGTGATTGCCGCTCATCCCAGTTTGCCGAATGGATGTCGCTCAGCCGGGACAGATCCGCAAGTGGTGCCCAGACATGCAGTTCCCATGTGTCGGCCTGCAGCATCAAAAGCGGCACCGGATCGGCGTCCTTATCCAACGTCACGTCAACCATCCGGGGATGGTCGCATAGTACGAGCGCCCTGGACAGGACCCTCATATGCATCCAGTCGTCAGACGACTGCTGTGGGCCGGAGTGCCCGGTCGCGTGGACGGCGGGCCGATTGCGTGAACGGGCACTCCGGACGGTTGGCGGGTGCGGTCAGGTCCGTGGCGCGGTGGCGTGCGTTGCGCGTGACGGACCGTCCTGCCCGTGCGGCTGGTGCAGGGGCTGGACGCTTGGCGAACGAGGTTGGTCGGGTCAGAAGTTGCAGGCCTTCAGGGAGCGGGCTTTGTCGTTGAAGCCCATGGTGCCCAGGTAGTCGACCTCAGCCCCTGGGGGGATGATGCGGCCTTCTCCCTTGAAGTCCTTGCCGTCGAACAGGCACCAGATTTCCTTGCTGCGGTTCACGACGCTGCTGATGTTCATGTCCAGCCCCTTCGCGCTCAGGTCGCGGCCGGACGTCTCGGTGTCGAACCCCTCCTTGTCTCCCTTGAAGTTGGCGTCGGTCCAGACACAGAACTCGCGGCTGCAGTTGACGGACGTGGGGGCGTGGGCGTGGGCTGTCGGGCCGAGCAGGGCTGTGGCGCCGATGGCGGCCGTGGCGAGTGTGAGGCGGACTGGTGTTCGCATGGGACCTCCCGTGAGAGTTGGCTTTCTGTCACCGATGTATCGCGAATAGTAGCGATCAAGTTGCTGAGAGTGGTGGCGGCTGGCAGTGGTGGTCGCGACCGGGAAGCGGGGGTGGGCGGTGGTGGTGAGCGTCGTGGCGACCTTTGTTCGGCGTGCTCGGGTGTGCATTGGTGGCGGCCCTGTCCGGGCTGCGGGTGCTGGCGAGCGTGGGGGCGTCGGTTGTGTGTGGGTTTCGTCCTTGTTGCGGGGTTCGGTGGTGGGGTGTCCGGGAGTGGCCGGGGTGATCTTGAACTGGGGGTGGTAGGCACCCGTCCAAGCAGGCGATTCGCGGGTTGGGACTCGCTCTCGGGCTTGGGGTAGGTGCGGATGAACGGCACTCGGCAAGGGTCCGCGGCGGGCGGGCAGAGCATGCGGCCCGTGGTGGTGGCGGTGCTCACGGCGGTCTGTGGGTCGGTCCTGACCACGTTGCTGGCGAGCGGGGCGGGCGCGCCGCCGTTGGGGACGTTGCTCGCGACCATTCTGGGGGCGGCGATACCGCCGCTGATCGCCACCGCCGGGCCGTTCCACGCGCTCAGGCTCAGTGTGGCGGTGCTGGCGGCGGCCATCGGATTGGCCATCGCCTACAGCGGCTTTTCGATCACCTATGGGTTCTCCGGCGACAAGCCGAAGAACCTGCCGCTTCCGGGGGAGGCGAAGCAGAGCAGCGGCTCGTCCGGCAAGACGGGTGGGTCGGTGCTCACCGAGACCGACGCGCGGCCGGGTATCGAGGTGACGCCGGACAGCGTGGAGCTCACCTGTGCCGGTCGTGGCCGGGGCTGCCTGAAGACGGTCATCCTCAAGAGCACCGGTGGCGCGCCGCTGCGGATCGGGAACATCGCGTCCGAGAGCGAGGGCGTGCTGGTCGCCGCTGACGAGTGCGCGCACAAGGAATTCGTGCGGGGGACGAGCTGCACCCTGGCGGTGTGGCTGGTGGCCGATGGCCCGCCGACCCGCGTGGTGATCCACCAGAACCTTCCGGGCAAGCCCAGCTACGTGCAGGTCGCGCGTCCGCCAGGAGGGCCGTCTAGTTCGGGCCCCTCACCTGTCGACGGCCCAACGGTGTCCCCGTCGGATCCGACCGAGGGGTAGACGGCGCCGCCTTGCTCGTGGGCGGTGCCGTAACCGGCCGGGCCGGTTGTACGGTGAACGTGTGACAGGTTGATCTTGCCTGGCCCGTGGCCGGGCGATTCCGCGAGGAGCGCGGCCATGAGGACCGAGGGCAGGGGAGCGCCCGACGCGGGATCTCCCTGGGACGAGATCGTTCCGTCGTTGTGGATGGGCGGCCATTTCTACCGGGACGCGGCGGGGAGCCGGGTGCCGGTCGTCGTCGGTGGTGAGTTCGACCTGGTGGTCAGCCTCTACGCGCGTGAGGGACATGGCCCCGGCGGAGGGGTCGAGCATCGGCGCGTGGAGGTTCCGGACGGGCCGCTCGCGGCCGAGCAGATCGCGGCCGTCGCCGACGCCGCCGAGTCGGTGGCGCGATCGGTCGAGCGAGGTCGGCGGGTGTTGGTCCGCTGTCACTCGGGTTACAACCGGTCGGGTCTCGTCGTCGTCCACGCGCTCACGATGCTCGGGTACGACACCGCTGACGCGATCTTCCTGGTCCGCTACCGGCGGTCGAAGTGGGCCCTGAACAACTCCCTGTTCGTGGACTACCTGAACACGGGGCTTGACGTGGCGCGCCTGCTGACCGGGTTGGAAGCCTGACCCGGCGTCAGCGGCAGAGGGCCTGGTCGATGACTGTTTCGGCGTGCTTCATGGTGGGGGTGCCCGGCTGGGTGGTCACGGCGATGTTGGCCGCGCGGAGCGTCTTGGTGACGCCGCCTCGGGTCTCGTAGCCGGTGGTGCTGCCGCCGTGGCCCCAGTAGACGCCGCCGCAGGACAGCGGTGTGCTGACCAGGCCGAGGCCGTAGCGGGAGCCTTCGGCGAAGGGGGCGCCGGCGGGGACGGTGTGCCGCATCTGGGCCAGTTGGGCCGGACGGAGCAGGCGTCCGGCCAGGAGCGCCGTGAAGAAGCGGTTGAGGTCGGAGTTGGTGGAGACCATCTGGCCCGCTGCCCAGCCCCACGAGGGGTCCAGGTTGGTGACGTCGGTGTAGGGGACGTCCGGGGAGGCGCGGTCGTAGCCCTTGGCGTGGGCCTCGCGGATGGTCAGCTCGTGGGCGGCGGGGAAATAGGTGTGGCGCAGTCCGATGCGGTCGATGACGCGTCGGGTGATCTCGTCCGCGATGGGGTGGCCGGTGACCTTCTCGATGATCAGACCGGCCAGGACGTAGTTGGTGTTGCTGTACTTCCAGCCGGTGCCGGGGGCGAAGTCGGCCTTGTGCTGGAGCGCGAGGCCGAGGAGGTCGCGGGGCGCGTAGTACCGGACGTCGTCGCTGAGGTAGTAGACGTAGTTGGGCAGGCCGCTGGTGTGCTGGAGGAGCTGCCGGACGGTGATGACACGTCCGTCGATTCCGTCGCCGCGGACGACTCCCGGGAGGTAGGTGTCGACCGGGGCGTCCAGGCGGATCTTTCGCTCACCGGCCAGTTGCAGCATGACCACGGCGGTGAACGTCTTGGTGTTGCTGCCGATGCGGACCTGGCCGTCCACAGGCACCGGTGAGCCGGTGGACAGATCGCCGACTCCTGCGGTGTAGGTGTCGGAGCGGCCGTCACCATCCTGGACGGTCGCCAGCGCGGCCGGGACGCCGTCGGTTCGTACCAGGTCGTCCAGGCCCTGCTGGATGGTGTGCGGCCTGGTCGCGGCGGTCGCGGGTGAGGCCAGGACGCCGAGCGTGATGGCGCTGACGGCGACCGCGGCCGCCGCTCTCGCTCGTCGGCTGCTCTTACGCTCGGACGAACGGTGCCCTGGTTGCTTGCGCACGTATTGCCCCCATAGATGTGATGGTGCCTGGGGGCAACACTTCCGGCTTCCGGTGGACGGGAGAAGCCTGCTAGCCGTCCGGTCCCAGGTGGGGTTAGCCGGAGGTGGGCCATGTGGCGGCTGCGTGGCTAGGATCCCGGAATGTCCGGTGGGAATGGCCTAGAGGAGGTCGTTTTGTCGCTGGGGTTGGTTGAGATTCTGATTCTGCTGTTGGGGCTCGGGCTCGGGGTGATGTTCGTCGTCGTGCTGGTCGTGGTGCTGGTGATGGCTGGTCGGCGGCGCTGAGGGGATGCGGTGGCGGGCGTCCGGCCAGAGGCGGAGGTCGGGGTCGTCGTTCTCGTACCAGCCTTCGCCGGTCAGCCAGTTGTGGAGCCAGGTGGCGAGGGAGCCGGTGTCCTGGAACCAGGCGTGGGCCCGGTCGTCGGTGACGGCGTTGGGTTCGTAGAGGAGGACGGGGGCTTCGGGGGCGGTGCAGTCGATGGCGGCGTACATGGCGCAGCCCCACTCGAGGATGGGGAGGACGCCGGTGGGCCAGTCGCCCTCGGCGTGCTGGGCCTGGTAGGCGTCGACGGCGGTGGGCGGCTTCGGGCCGATGAGGGGCATGAGCTGGTAGTCCGGGCCGAAACCGCCGTTGCCGACGTCCTGGTAGAGGCGTGCCAGGAGTGGGGGCAGGGGGAAGCCCAGGGCGGCTTCGGCTTCCTTGATCTGGGCGGCGGTGGCGCAGGGGAGGTCGCCGCCGGCTCGGCGCGCGACGCGTTCCAGAAGGTCGTCGTGGTCGGTCACGGGGGGATCGTGGCAGGCGGGTCCGACAGGACGGCGGACGGTTTGACCGGGGCTTGGGTTCGCTTGGTTTCTTGATCGGGAAGCACGTCCGCAGAGCGTTCCATGTGGCGGGGGGACACCTTGCGTGGGCTTGTGCGGACGGTTCGGACGGCTTGTGGGTGTGCGGTTCTCGCCGTGCTCGGGGCGGGGCTGGACGTGGCCGCCGCCGAGAGCGCGGCGCGGTGTGACGGCGTCGCCTATGTGGTGGCCGAGATGCGCGTCGCCGGGGCGCGGCAAACGCGGCGAACGCGGGGGGACGGGCGGCGTGTCCTCGGACGGATGGACATGGTGACCGGCGTGGTCAGGCCGATCGTCCCCAAGCCCGGTCTCGACGCGCTCGGTTACGACGTCGGACGCGGGGTGTTGTACGGGGTCGAGAACGATCCCGACGCGCCCAGCGTCCTCACGATCGATCCGAAGGACGGGAGCGCCGAAGAGTCCGTGGAGCTGCCCCAGGACGTGTACACCGCCGGGGCCGTCGCCCCGGACGGGCTCTTCTACGTGCGCGGACGCAGCACGGTCCAGGTCGTGGACGTCCGGGACAAGGGGCGTGTCGTGCGGTCGTTCGACGTGGGACGGGAGGTGAGGCTGGACGACTTCGCGGTGCGCCCGAAGGACGGGCAGATCTTCGGTGTGGACAACGCGCGCGGCGACCTCGTCCGGATCGATCCGCGCAGCGGGCGCGTCAAGCGGTTCGGACGGCTCGGGGTGGGGCGCGTGACGGCGGCGTTCTTCGACCGGGGCGGGATGTTCCGCGTCGTGGGCAGGCGCATGGCCAGCGTGGACGTCGGCGGGCTGCGCTCGGGCGCGCGGAAGGTGGACGTCCGGCTGGTCGGGGTGCATCCGGTGCGTCCGCCGAGGCTGCTGGACGGCGCCGGGTGCCTGAAGGCGGTGCCCAGACCCGTGAACGACGTGCCCGCCCCGAAGGTCGCCCCCGCCCCGAAGAGCGCTTCGGCAGCGGCGAAAAGGGCGTGAGGAATGTCGGTGCTGTTGCTTATCGTCCTGTTCGTGGGTGAGATCCGATACGTACGGGGGGACGCGACGTCCCCGCAGGCCAAGGGCGTGAAGGTGATCGCGCACGTCTGCAACGACCTCGGCGGCTGGGGGAAGGGGTTCGTGCTCGCGGTGTCCCGGCGCTGGGACGCGCCCGAACGCGCCTACCGCGAGTGGCACCGGAAGCGCGCGACCAACGACTTCGGGCTCGGCGCGGTGCAGTTCGTCCAGGTCGAGCCGTATGTGCACATCGCGAACATGGTCGCGCAGCGGGGCATCAAGCGCGGGAGCAAAGGCGTCCCGATCCGGTATGACGCGCTGGGCGAGTGCCTGCAGCGGGTCGGTCGGCGGGCCCTGGAGTTGGACGCGTCGGTTCATATGCCGCGTATCGGGTGCGGGCTGGCGGGTGGGCGGTGGTCGGAGGTCGAGCCGCTCGTGGAGCGCCACCTGGTCGGCCCGGGTGTTCCGGTGACCGTCTACGACGTCGGCTGACCTGCGGGAAGGGTCACGCGGACGGTCGTGCCCGAGCCCGGGGCGGAGAAGAGTTCGGCGCGTCCGCCGTGGCCGGCGGCGATCGCGGCGACGATGGGGAGGCCCAGGCCCGCGCCGGACGTGCCGCCGCTGTGGAAGCGTTCGAAGGCGCGGGCGGCGTCCTCCGGTGACATGCCGGGGCCCTCGTCCGCGACCTCCAGCACGATCTCGCCGTTCTGCGCCTGCGTGACCCGGACGGTCGCCGCCGTGCCGGACGGGGTGTGGACGCGCACGTTGGCCAGCAGGTTCGCGAACACCTGCCGGACGCGGCCCTCGTCCACGGTCGCGACGAGGCCGGACGGCGCGGTCAGCCGCACCGGACGGTCCGGATCGGCGGCCTGCGCGTCGGCGACGGCGTCGCGGGCCAGCGCGGAGAGGTCCACCGGGACGGGCTCGAGCGACGCCCCGCGGTCCAGCCGGGCGAGTTCCAGCAGGTCACCGACCAGATCACTCATCCGGCGGGCCTCCTCCTCGATGCGCCGCATCGCGTCGGGCAGCCGGTCCGGGCCGAGCGCGCCCTGCCGGTACAGCTCGGCGTAGCCCTGGATCGTGGTCAGCGGGGTGCGCAGCTCGTGCGACGCGTCCGCGGCGAACTCGCGGACCCGCGCCTCGGACCGGGCGCGCGCCGCGAACGCCTGCTCGATCCGGCCGAGCATCACGTTGATCGCCCCG
Source organism: Actinomadura oligospora ATCC 43269 (assembly GCF_000518265.1). GTDB lineage: Bacteria > Actinomycetota > Actinomycetes > Streptosporangiales > Streptosporangiaceae > Spirillospora > Spirillospora oligospora. The sequence continues at coordinate 170,014 of NZ_JADG01000008.1, forward strand.
GCGAGCCGTCCGGTCTCGGTGCGGGGGTCGGCGCCGGGCATCCGCTCGTCCAGGGTGCCGCCGCGCGTGATGACCTGCGCGGTCGTCGCCATCTGGTGCAGCGGGCGCAGGCCGCGCCGGATCAGCCAGCGGCCGACGAGCGCGAGCACCACCAGGAGCAGGACGGTCGTCGCCAGCTCGGTGACGACCAGGCCGAGCGTCGCCGCGCGGATCTCCGCCAGCGGCGCGGCGACCACCACGACGTCGCTTCCGCGGGACGGGCGGGGCGGGAGGCTCACGACGTCGGTCCGCGGCGGACGGATCCGGGCGACGGCCCGCATTCCGGGCAGCGAGAACGGCCTGCGGTCGGCGGCGCGCCGGGCCAGCTCGTCCGGGCCGAGCCGCTGGAGCTCGTCCTCGGCCGCGCCCGGGTCGGGGTCGTCACCGCTGAGCACCTTCATCCGCCCGGACGGCGCGACGCTGATCACCACGAACCGGGCGGGGGCCATGCCGTCGTCCGGCAGGCCCGGCTTGAGCCGGGTGACCGCCCGGTCACGTGTGGCGGCGAGCTGACCGTCCACGCGGTGCATCAGGTAGTCGCGCAGGACGAGCGCGCTGACCAGGCCCATCACGAGCAGGCCCGCGCAGGTGACCGCGAGCAGTCCGGTCAGCAGCCGCGCGTTCAGGCTCATCCGAACACCGGGATCACGTGTTGTGCCACGCGCCTCATGCGCGGAGGGTGTAGCCGACGCCGCGGCGGGTGTGGATCAGCGGCGGGCCGAGCGGGTCGAGCTTGCGGCGGAGGTAGCTGATGTAGGTCTCGACGACCTGCGGATTGCCGTCCCAGCCCCAGACCGACTCGAGCAGCTGGGCGCGGGACAGGACGCGGCCCTCGTTGCGCATCAGGCACGCGAGCAGCCGGAACTCGGTCGGGGACAGGTCGATGTCGGCGCCCGCGCGGCGGACCGTCCAGCGGGACTCCGACAGTTCGAGGTCGGCGACGCGCATCAGGTCGTCCTCGGCGGGCGCGGCGGCCGGGGTCGTGCGGCGGAGCACCGCGCGGACCCGCGCCACCAGCGCGTCGATCGAGAACGGCTTGGTCACATAGTCGTCACCGCCGAGCGTGAGCCCTGTGACCGTGTCGGACGGGGTGTCGCGGGCCGTCAGGAAGATGATCGGCACCATGTCGCCGGACGCGCGCAACCGCCGGCACACCTCGAACCCGTCCAGGTCGGGGAGCAGGACGTCGAGGAGGACGAGGTCCGGGCGCTCGGCGCGGGCGGAGCGCAGGGCGCCCTCGCCGTCGTCCGCCGTCGTCACCGCGAAGCCGTGGAAGGTCAGCGCGGTGTCGATCAGGTCCCGGATGTTCGCCTCGTCGTCGACGACGAGCACCCGCCGCTCCTCGTTCATCGGCCCCCGCAGGTCACGCGCCGTTCTCGTTCCCCGGCTCCCGCGCGTCCGCCGCCGTTCCGGTTCACCGGCCTCCGCACGCCAGCCGCAGCGTCCTCAACGACCGTACTGCGGGCCGTCCGTACCGCGCGCCGCCCCCTCCGGGAAGGGGACGGCGGCGGGACGGGAACCGGCGGCCGCGCCGGTTCAGCCGGCCTTCTTCTGCGGGTCGCGGACGGCCTTGGCGGTGCGGGTCTCGCCGCTGCGGTCGCCGAACACGACGACCTCGTCGCCGTTCGCGACGGCGTTCAGGGTGGACTTGGCGCGGGCCTTCACGACGCGGGTCTTGGCGTCGACCGTCCATGTCCAGGTCACGCCGTCCGCGCTCTTCACGGTCAGTGTCGTGCCGGTCTTGGCGGTGACCTGGCCGCGCTGCCAGCCGACGACCTTGAACGTGTTGTCCTTGGCCTTGACGGTCGCCTCGCCGTGGACGCCGCGCATCCCGCCACCGAAACCGGCGCGGTGGCCGTGCATGCCGTCCTTGCCGCCGTTGCGCCACCTGCCGTCGTGGCCCTTCCCGTCGTGTCCCTTGCCGGGCGCGGACGGATGGGCGGACGGCGACGGGCTCGCCGCGAACGCGGGGACGGCGGTGTACAGCCCAACACCGAGCAAACCGGCGGCGGCGACACCGGCCGCCATCGTCTTCTTGTTGGCTCTCATGACCGACAGCCAACCGGAATCGCCTGGGAGTTCGGCCCTGAGCTACCTGAGAGAAAGCTGAGAATGCCCGGAAAGGTGTCCAAGCCTGGCCCTGGAAGCCCTGGCGGGGCCGCCCCGGAACCGTCCTGACCTGCCGGGTTATTCTCAGGACGGGACGAACCGCGACGGGCGGACCCGCGAGGAGGATGGCTGTGGACGCGTTCATCGCCGGAATGCCGAAGTGCGAACTCCACCTGCACATCGAGGGCACCCTCGAACCCGAGCTGAAGATGATGCTCGCCGAGCGCAACCGCGTGCGGATGCCGTACCGGACGGTCGAGGAGGCGCGCAACGCCTACCGGTTCGACAGCCTCACGTCCTTCCTGGTCGGCTACTACGAGAGCATGAACGTCCTGCTGACCGAGCCGGACTTCTACGACCTCGCCACCGCCTACCTCACCAAGGCCGCGTCCCAGAACGTCCGGTATGTGGAGATCTTCTTCGACCCGCAGGCGCACACCTCGCGCGGCGTGCCGTTCGACCTGGTGATCCGCGGGCTGCGCCGGGCGATCCTGGACGCGGAGCGGCTGCTGGGCATCCGCGCCCAGCTCATCATGTGCTTCCTGCGCGACTTCTCCGCCGGGTTCGCGATGGCGACGCTCATGGAGTCGCTGCCGTACCGCGAGTGGATCGTCGGCGTCGGCCTTGACTCGGACGAACGCGACAATCCGCCCGCGAAATTCGCGAAGGTCTTCGCGCGGGCGCGCGAGGAGGGCTACCTCATCACCGCGCACTGCGACATCGACCAGCCCAACACGCACGAGCACATCCGGCAGTGCCTGGAGGTGATCGGCGTCGACCGCATCGACCACGGCTCCAACGCCATCGAGGACGAGGCGCTCACAGCGGAGATCGCGCGGCGCGGGCTCGGGTTCACCGTCTGCCCGGTGTCCAACGGCTTCGTGACGTCCGACATGAAGGCCGCCGAGATCCGCCGGATGCTCGACCTCGGGCTGAAGGTCACCATCAACTCCGACGACCCGGCGTACTTCCTCGCCTACGTGTCCGAGAACCTCCAGGCCGTCCAGGAGAAGCTGGGCCTGAGCCGCGACGAGCTGCTGCAGTTCCAGCGGAACGCCTTCGAGATCGCCTGGCTGCCCCGCGCCACCAAGGACGCCTACCTCGCCGAACTCGACGCCTACGCCACCTCAAACTGACCTCCGCACCGATCGGGAGGGGTGCTCCCGATCGGGTCAGGGGGTGGTCAGTCTTCGCCGGAGAGGACGTCGAGGACCTGGTCGCCGAACTTGGCGAGCTTGTTCTCGCCGACGCCGCTGATGGCGCTGAGCTCGGCGAGGGAGCCGGGGGCCGCGGTGGCGATCTCGCGCAGCGTGGCGTCGTGGAAGATCACGTAGGCGGGGACGCCCTGCTCCTTCGCGGTCGCCCCGCGCCAGGCGCGCAACCGTTCGAAGACCGGCGTGGCCTCGGCGGACAGCTCGACCACGGCCTTGCGTTCCTTGGACGACCGGGAGCCCGCGGCCTTCGCGGGGGCGCGCTCCGGCTCGCGGCGCATCATGACCCGGTGGTCACCGCGGAGCACCGCCGAGCTCCGCTCGGTCAGGACGAGCGTGCCGTGGTTGCTCTCGACGGCCAGCAGGCCCTGCGCGAGCAGCTGCCGGATCACCCCGCGCCACTCCACGTCGCGCAGGTCGGAGCCGACGCCGAACACCGACAGCGCGTCGTGGTCGAACTGGATGACCTTGGCGTTCTTCTTGCCGACGAGGATGTCGACGATGTGGCTCGCGCCGAACTTCTGGCGCCGCTCGCGGTCGAGCCGGAAGACCGCGGACAGCACCTTCTGCGCCGGGATCGTCCCGTCCCAGGACTCGGGCGGCGACATGCAGGTGTCGCAGTTGCCGCACGGCTCGGACGGCTGGCCGAAGTAGTTCAGCAGCTGGACGCGCCGGCACTCGACGGTCTCGCACAGCGCGAGCATCGAGTCGAGGTGCAGGGCCAGGCGACGCCTGTGCTCCTGGTCGCCCTCGGACGAGTCGATGAACTTGCGCTGGCTGACGACGTCCTGGAGGCCGTAGGCGAGCCAGGCGGTGGACGGCAGGCCGTCACGCCCGGCGCGCCCGGTCTCCTGGTAGTAGCCCTCGACGGACTTCGGCAGGTCGAGGTGGGCGACGAACCGGACGTCCGGCTTGTCGATGCCCATGCCGAACGCGATCGTCGCGCACACGACCAGGCCGTCCTCGCGCAGGAAGCGGGACTGGTTGGCGGCGCGGACGGGCGCGTCGAGCCCCGCGTGGTAGGGGACCGCCTCGATGCCGTTCGCGGTGAGGAACTCGGCCGTCTTCTCCACCGACGCGCGGGACATGCAGTAGACGATGCCCGCGTCACCGGCGTGCTCGGTCTTCAGCAGGTGGAGCAGCTGCCGCTTCGGGTCGCTCTTCGGGACGATCCGGTACTGGATGTTCGGCCGGTCGAACGAGGAGACGAACTGCCGGGCGTCGTCCAGCTTCAGCCGGGTCGCGATCTCCTGCCGGGTGGCCGGGGTGGCGGTCGCGGTGAGCGCGATGCGCGGCACGTCGGGCCAGCGTTCGTGCAGGTGGGACAGCATGAGGTAGTCGGGGCGGAAGTCGTGCCCCCACTGCGACACGCAGTGCGCCTCGTCGATCGCGAACAGCGAGACCGTGCCCCGGTCGAGCAGCTCGACCGTCGCCGGGACGCGCAGCCGCTCGGGCGCCAGGTACAGCAGGTCGAGCTCACCCTGGAGGAACTGCGCCTCGACGAGGCGGCGCTCCTCGAAATCCTGGGTGGAGTTGAGGAACCCGGCCCGGACGCCCGCCGCGCGGAGGGCGTCGACCTGGTCCTGCATGAGGGCGATCAGGGGGGAGATCACCACGCCGACGCCCTTACGGACCATCGCGGGGATCTGGTAGCACAGCGACTTGCCGCCGCCGGTCGGCATCAGGACCAGGGCGTCGCCGCCGTCCGCGACGTGCTCGATGATCTCGCGCTGGCCGTCGCGGAACGCGTCGTAGCCGAAGACGCGGTTCAGCACCTCGATCGGCGTGCCGTACTCCGGGCGCGGCGGCGGGACCTCGCCGAGGTCGGCGGGGCCGTAGCCGCCGTCCGCGCCGTATCCGCCGTCGGCCTCGGGGTCGGCGGGGACGAAGCCCTCGCCGTCATAGGCGTCGGCGGAGGCGAGGTCGGCCTCGCTCAGCTGGTCGTCGTACGGGGGCGGGAACCCGTCGTCCTCGGGAGAAGCCACCGGCTCATACTATGAGCGCCCGCCGACAGCCGGGGCCCTTCCGGCACTCCTGTGGATAACCCCCACACTCCTCTAGGCGGAACCCTCCAGACCTAGGCGGAATCCTCCAGACGCGCCAGCACGTCCGGTGTCAGCTCGTCCAGCGTCTTGATCGTCAGGGACGCGAGCGCCGCCGCGTCCGGGGCCGGGGGATACCGGGGGTGCGGGACGGCCACGACCCGCATCCCGGCCGCGTGCGCCGAGCGCAGGCCGTTGCTGGAGTCCTCGACCGCCACGCACGCCCCGGCCGGGACCTCCAGCCGCGCGGCGGCGGCGAGATAGCCGTCCGGGGCCGGTTTGCCCAGGTCGACCTCCTCGGTGGAGACCGTGGCGCGGAAGAGCCCGGCGACGCCGAGGTGGGCGAGCACGATGTCGATCAGGGCGCGCGGCGACGAGCTGGCGAGGCCGAGCGGCCGGAGGTCCGCCATCCGCCGGACGGCCTCGACCGCGCCCGGCATCAGCGGGATCTCCTCCTCGTAGCGCCGGGACATCCGGTCGACGACCTCGTAGGCGACCTGGTCGGTCGTGACGTCGCCGCCGATCAGGTCGTCGGCGAGGTAGGCGGCCCACTCGTCGGTGCTCATGCCCATGAGCCGGTTCTGCGTGTCGGGCCGCCAGACGCCGCCCTTGTCGGCGACGTAGCCGCGGCGGACCTCCTCCCAGACGGGCTCGGAGTCGACCAGCACTCCGTCCAGGTCGAAGACGACGGCCAGCGGGGGTGTCATCAGGGAGTTCCTCCTCCCCGGCCGGGACGGCCGGACGCGAACGGGCGTGTGCGGACGATCATTACCCGCCGCGGACCCCGGCGAATCCGCTGACCAGCACTGATGGTCGAAAACAGGCATAAATCAGGCGACTCTGGCATGGTGGGGCACCCCGCAAACAGGAGAGGAGAACGCCCTGATGTTGTTCCTCGGACTGATCCTCGCCGCCGCAGCCGTCGCGCTCGGCGCAGCGGTCGTCATCTTCGACACGGGCCCCGCGCAACTGACCCTGTTCGACCAGCGTGTCCCCGGGATCACCTCGCTCTGGCAGGTCTTCCTCGCGGGCGCGGTCACCGCCGCGCTGTTCGTCGTCGCCATGATCATGCTGTGGATCGGCTTCGGCCGGATGCTGGCGAACCGCCGCGACCTGCGCGACTCGCTGACCACCCTGGAGATGGAGAAGAAGCAGCTCCAGGACCAGCTCGACCGCGCCCGCCGCGGTGGGGCCCCAGGCCGTCCGGGCCGTGGCCGCGGCCGTGGCGAGCCCCGCGGCGCTGATCGTCCCGCCCCCGGCGGCGGCCCCCCGGTTCGCGGCGACGGTCCCGTTCGTGGTGACGATCCCCCGGTTCGCGGTGACGGGCCGCGCCGTCCTGATGTCACCACCCCCGTGCCCGCAGGGGCCGGTCCCGCCCGTAGCGGCGCCGTCCCCCCGCAAGGCCCTGGCGGTCCCGTCGGGCCGGACGGCCCCGGTTCGGCCCCCACGCGCCGGCGTCGTCGTTCCGCTCCTGCCCCCGCCTCGGCCGGCGGTCCGACCCCGGTTCCCTCGCCCGCGCGCGGTGGCGGAGCCCCGCCCCGCCCGGTCGGCGACCCCGCGGTGGCCGGACGCGGCGCCCCGCCCCGCCCCGCCGGTCCGCGCATCGACGCCTCGTCCCCGTTCTTCGACCGGGCGGACTGATGGAGGCGCGGGTCGTCCTGGAAGACGAGCCGGGCGTTCCGGATATCGCCGTGCGGAGGGATGACCGCGGGGTGTCCGGGGACGGAGGATCATAAGCGTGCGAATCATCATCAAGGTCGCGATCACGGCGGCAGCGCTGTGGGTGGCGAAGCTGCTCGTCCACGGGATCACCGTCACCGGCGACACCGCCGGGAGGCGCGTGCTGACGCTGCTCGGCGTCGCGGTGATCTTCGGCGTGGTGAACGCCGTCCTCAAGCCCATCATCAAGACCTTCGGGTGCGCCTTCTACATCCTCACCCTCGGCCTCATCGGCCTGGTCGTGAACGCCCTGCTGCTCCTGCTGACCAGCTTCCTGGCGGGCAAACTCGACCTTCCGTTCCACGTCGACGGCTTCTGGCCCGCCTTCTGGGGCGCCATCGTCGTCGGTGTCGTCGGCTGGATCCTGCACGTCCTGATCCCCGGTGACGACGACGAGGACGACTGACCCCACCCCCCGAGAACGAGAACACCCGCGCGGTCCTGCCTGGCAGGGCCGCGCGGGTGTTCCTTTTGCCGCCGGGTCAGGCCGTTTCGTTCGTGGACGGACGCTTCGCCGTGTCCTCGGCAGTCGGTTCGGGTTCGGGGGCGTCGATCACGGTCTCCTCGACCGACTCCACGACAGGGTGTGCGATGGTCTCCGCGACCGGGTCCGGGACGGTCTCCTCGACCGGGTGCGCGGCGGGTCCGGCGACCGGCTCGTCCGCGGGCGCAGGCGTCGGCTCCGGCTCCGGGACGGCGGCGGGCAGGGTGAGCAGGGTCCAGTGGCGGGCGCGGGTGCCGCCGATGAGCAGGTCGTCCGGGCCGAGGCGCTCGGCGCCGGTGACCATCAGCTCGTCGAACTGGCCGGGGTTGCCGGACGAGATCGCGAACGGCGAGCCGCCCACGACGCTGGCCCGGTCGAGGAGCGTCCGGGCGAAGTCGGACTCGGTGTCGTGCGGGCTGTCGGCGAGCGCGGCGAGCAGCCCGGTCAGCTCCTCGACCCGGGACATCGCGCGCTCCTGGACGGCGGGCAGCCCGTCCATGTCCGGTTCGTCGTCGCCGCAGATCACCGCCACCTGGTCGCGGGAGCGGGCCTCGGCCTCGACGGCGACGGTGAGGTCGGCCTCGTCCTCGGCGTTCTCGATCTCGGCGTTCGAGCGGCGCTCGGCCAGCGCGTTCTCGGCCTGCGCGATCCGGTTCGCGGACGCCTCGACGTCGGCCTCGGCCCGTTCCAGGGCGGCCTCGGCGATCTCGCGCGCGGTGCGGGCGACGGCGAGGCGCTCCTCGGCGGCGCGCGCCGTCTGCTCGGCGTACCGGGCGGACGCGCCCGCCTGCGTCGCCCTGTCGGCGGCCTCGGCGGCGGTCCGCGCCTGCTCGCGGTGCGTCTCGATGGCCCCTTCGCGCTCCTCGGCGAGCCGGGTCAGCTCGTCGGTGAGGCGTTCCTGCGCGTGCTTGGCCGCCGCGAGCCGCTCGGCCCCGTTCTCCAGGAAGTGCTCCAGGCTCCCCTGGTGGTGGGCGGCGCGCTCGGCCGCCTCCTTCGTCTCGTGCGCGCGCTTCACGGCGTCGTCCGCCTGCCGCACCTTCTCCTTCAGGTCGGCGCGCGCCTTCTTCAGCTCGGGCGGGGACGGCGCGACATGCAGCCGCTGCGTCATCGTCATCCTCTGACGGGCCGCCGCGACCGCCGACTCCGCCGCGCGCACGCGGTAGTAGGACGCGTGCCCCTCCGCCATGGCGGTGCTGTCCTCCGCCACCAGCCGCTCGGTCTCGGCCTTGGCCGCAGGCAGTTCCTCACGCGCCCGCGCGAGGTCGGCGACGAGCTGCTGCTCCTGCTCCCTGGCCATGTTCCGCTCGTAATGGGCCTGGGACGACCGCTCGTCGATGGCCGTGACACGCGCGTACGCCTCGTCCGCGATGCGCGCCGCCTCGGCCGCCTTCGCCCCGATCCCGTCCGCCTCGGCCTGGAGCCGCTCGGCCTCCTGCCGGGGCTCCACGGCCTCCGCGGCGACCTGCTCCTCCTCGCCCAGCGTCCGCTCGCGCTCCGCCTCGGCCGTGGTCACGCTCTCCTGGGCGGTCACGAGCTCGGCCCGGCGTTCGACGATCGCGGCCTCCAGCGCCTCGATGTCGGCGCGCCGCTCCTCCCGCCGCTGGACGCCCTCCACCTGGAGCCGCTCGACCGTCGCGACGTCCCGGGGCCACTGCTCCAGCCACATGAGGCCGAGCTGGAGCCCGCGCAGCTCCCGCTCCCAGTCCTCCTGCCACACGCCTCCGACCGGCCGGACCACGATCCGCCGGACGACCTCCTCCGCCGGACGATCATCCGGTTCGTCCGGTTCCTCCTCCACGGCCGGAGCGCGCGAGGCGAGCACCTCGTCGGTGACGATCCTGTTGGGACGGGTCTTCTCCGCGATCTCGTCCGGGATCGTCTCCATGCGCAGAGTGCCCAGGTCGCTGACCGTGGCCTCCGGGTCGGAAGGAGGAAGGGGCGGGGACGGCGGCCGCGTGCCCGCCCGGCCCTCCGCCAGCGACCGGAACTCGACCGTCCCGTTGTGCTCGCGGCGCCGGAACGGAGGCGGTGGGACGACCTCCTCCAGCATCAGCGGGAGCTCCCGGTCGGCCAGCGCGTCGAGGAGCGCGGCGGCCTCGTCCCTGGACGGCGCGAGCAGCAGGATGCGGCCGTCCAGCGCGTCGGTGATCCGCCGGACGGCGTCCCCCACGTCCTCTCCGGACAGGTCGATCGTGGTCGCGACCCGCTCGTCGAGCGTCTCCGGCTCGACCATGAGGCGGGCGAGGTCCGTCCAGTCGTCGGTGGGCTCGCGCATCGCGAACACGCGCAGGGCCGCGATCCGCCCGGACCAGCCGAGCGGCTGCTCGCCCTCCGGCGGCACCGCCTCAAGCAGCTCGGCCTCCAGGCGCTCGTAACGCTCGGTCAGCGTCGCGCACAGCTCGGCGACCCGTTCCCGCAGCCGCTCCGTCTCGTCCACAGCGTGCTCCACCGTTGTGCCATCCCGGTATCCGGGTTCCGCGAGGGGATCCCGCCGGATCCCCTCCGGATTTATCCCTCTCCGTCCGCGTCTAACGTCTCACAGGCCGGGAGCGCTCCGGTGCCCCGCGAGCGCCGCGTGATGATCAACACCGTCCCGGGGCTGCGGATCGGGGTGGACGAGGGCCCCGGTCAGCCGCGGCAGGGCGTGCAGCAGGGCGTGCTCGGCGCGGACGGCCGCGTCGTGCGCCTCGACGAGCGTGGAGCCCGGGTCGACGACCACGTCGCACTCGGCGCGCAGCCGGTGCCCGATCCACCGCAGCCGGACGTCCCCGACCGCCAGCACGCCCGGGACGTGCCGCAACGCGTGCTCGGCGGTCGCGACGAGCTCGGGGTCGACGGCGTCCATGAGCCGCCGCCACACCTCGCGCGCCGCCTGCCACAGGACGACCAGGATCGCGGCGGTGATCAGCAGCCCGACCACCGGGTCCGCCCACGTCCAGCCGAGGCCCACGCCCGCCGCGCCCAGCAGGACGGCCAGGGACGTGAACCCGTCGGTGCGCGCGTGCAGGCCGTCCGCGACGAGGGCGGCCGACCCGATCCGGCGGCCGACCCGGATCCGGTACCGCGCGACCAGCTCGTTCCCCGCGAAGCCGATCAGCGCCGCCGCCGCGACCGTCCACAGGTGCGTCACGGGCTGTGGATGGGCGAGCCGCTGGAACGCCTCGTACCCGGCCACCGCCGAGGACGCCGCGATCGCCAGGACGACGAACACGCCCGCGAGGTCCTCGGCCCGCCCGTACCCGTAGGTGTAGCGCCGCGTGGGCGGACGGCGGCCGAGCAGGAACGCGATCCCCAGCGGGACGGCCGTCAGCGCGTCCGCGCCGTTGTGCAGGGTGTCGCCGAGCAGCGCGACCGACCCGCTGATCACCACGACGACGGCTTGCAGCACGGCCGTGGCCGCCAGGACGAGCAGCGAGATCCACAGCGCCCGCATCCCGTCGGCGCTCGCCTCCAGCGCCGCGTCCACCTTGTCCGCCGCCTCGTGCGAATGCGGCCGGACGACATGCCCCACCCGCCCCCACAACCCACGCCCACCCGCATGCGCATGCCCGTGTCCATGCCCGCCCGCATGCCCGTGGCCCTGCCCGCGCCCGCGCGCATGTCCGTGCTCGTCCGCATGTCCAAGCTCGGCCGCATGGCCGTGGCCCTGCCCGCCCGCGTGCGCGTGCCCGTTCCCGTGCGCGTGCCCGTCCCCGTGGCCGTTGGCGTGCGTGTGGCCGTCCCCGTGGTCATGATCGTGTCCGTGGCCATGACCGTGCCCGAATTGGGTGCTCATGACCCCACCATGGACCACGGAATCCGTTGCAGCACCTCGACAGGAACGCACCATCCGCAGCCGCGAACCGGTTGCGGCTGCGGATGCGTGGCCGTTAGTGCGGGTTCGCGGCCAGGAGCTCGGCGAGCAGGTCGTCCAGGGTCACGATCCCGGCGATCTCGCCGCCCTCCCCGGCCCCGCAGACGACGGCGAGCTGGGCGCGCGAGCGGCGCATCAGCGAGACCGCCGACAGGACGGTCGTCGCGTTGGTCAGGACGGGCGCCGGGTGCGCCAGCTCGGTGGCGTGGCGGCCCGCGTCCGGCTCGGTGACGGCGGCCCGGACGTGCACGATCCCGGGGCCCGCGCCGTCCGCGCCGAGGACGACCAGGCGGTTGTGCCCGCTCGCCGTCGCGACCCGCCGGACGTCGGCGGCGGTCGCGTCGGACGGCACCATGGCGACCCTCGCGGCCGGGACGACCAGGTGCGCGACCGTGACCTCCCGCGCCGAGATCGCCCGCCGGAGCAGCTCGTGGTCGTGCCGTCCGATCAGGCCGAGCCGCCGGGACTCGCCGACCAGGTGGCCCAGCGAGCGGACGTCGGCCGGGGTGTCCAGCTCGTCCCGGGGGGTGATCCGGCAGAGCCGCAGCAGGCCGTTGGTCAGCGCGTTGAGCGCCGCGAGCACCGGCCGCGACACCTTCGCGAACGCCCGGAACGGCACCGCCAGCAGCAGTGCCGACCTGCGCGGATGCGCGATCGCCCACGACTTCGGGGCCATCTCGCCGATGACCATGTGCAGGAACGTCACGACGCCGAGCGCGCAGCCGAGCGCGATGGTCTTGGCGACCGCCTCGGGAGCGCCGATCGCGTGCAGCGGCGGCTCCAGGACGTGCTCGAACGCCGGTTCGGTGACGATCGCGAGGCCCAGCGAGCACATCGTGATGCCGAACTGGGCTCCGGCGAGCATCAGGGACAGCTCGCGCGTGCCCGCGAGGGCCGCCGCGGCCGGACGGCTGCCACGGGCGGCGGCGCGCTCCAGCTGCGAACGCGGCGCGGCGACGAGCGCGAACTCGGCCGCGACGAAGAACCCGTTCCCGACCAGCAGCAGCACCGTGATCAGAAGCGAGGTCAGCGGGTCCAAGGTCCCTCCCCGGACGCCGCCATCGCGCCCTCGTCATCATTTCCGCCCGCCGGGCCGCTTGGGGAGCTGGCTGTCGGATCGGGTGTGAGGCGGGGTGTCCGGCTCTGGGCCGGGACGTGTACGGCCGTTTCCGGAGCCGCGCCTTCGGCGGTGAGGTCGAGGGCGGGCGGTGAGTCGGCCGTGGTCAGGGCGCGGACGCGGACCTGGCGGGCTACGCGGCGGGCGACGGAGACGACCTCGATCTCGGCGTGGCCGTCCGGCTCGGCGCGGTCCTCGCCCAGCGGGACGACCAGGCGGTCGCCGGGGCGGGGGAGGCGGCGGAGCTCGGCCATGACCAGGCCGCCGACGGTGTCGTAGGAGTCGCCCTCGGGGAGGGCGAGGCCGGTGGTCAGCTCGATCTCGTCGACGCGGAGCCCGGCGTCCAGCAGCCAGGAGCCGTCGGCGGAGCCGACCGGGGCCTCCTCGCGGGCGTCGTTCTCGTCGGTGATCTCGCCGACGAGTTCCTCGGCGACGTCCTCGAAGGTGAGGATCCCGGCGAGGCCGCCGTACTCGTCCACGACGCAGGCGAACTCCTCGCCCGCCTCGCGCATCCGGTCGATCACCCCGTACAGCGGCTGGCTGCCGGGGACCATGAGCGCGGGCCGGGCGATCGCCGAGACCGGCGTGGACGGCGCGAGCCGGTCGGCCGCGGCCTCCCGCGCGCCGACGACGCCGATGACGTCGTCCATGTCCTGGCCGTAGACCGGGTAGTTGGAGTTGCCGTTCTCGCGGATCAGGGTGACCAGCTCGGCGACCGTGGCGTCCGAGGCGAGGGACCGGACCTGCGGGCGCGGCACCATGACCTCGTCGGCCGTCCGGTCGCCGAACGACAGCGCGCGGTCGAGCAGGCGGGACAGGTCGGCGGGCAGGTGCCCGGCCCCGGCGGAGCGGTCGATGATGTCGCCGAGCTCCTCCAGGGTGGCGCCGCTGTGCAGCTCCTCGACGGGCTCGACGCCGACGGCGCGCAGCAGCCGCTCGGCGGCCCGGTCGAACAGCCTGATCAGTGGCCCCGCGACGGTCAGGTAGACCAGCGTGGACGCGGCGAGCGCGCGGGCCAGGCCCTCGGCCCGCGCGAGCGCGAGGTTCTTGGGGAACAGCTCGCCCAGCAGCATCTGGATCAGCGTGGCGAGGACGAAACCGGCGGCGAGCGCGACCGCGTCGACCGCGCCGGACGGGACGCCCGCGGGCGGGAGCAGCGGTTCGATCAGCCCGGCCAGGGCGGGCTTGGCGATGAACCCGACCACCAGGGTGGTCATGGTGATCCCGAGCTGGGCGCCCGACAGCATGAAGGAGAGCCGGCCGACGACCCGCAGGGCGCGGCGCGCGGCGGCGTCGCCGTTGTCGGCGGCGGCGGAGAGCCGGGCCCGGTCGACGGCGACGAACGCGAACTCCTGGGCGACGAAGTAGCCCGTCGCGGCGGTGAGCAGGATGACGGCGAACAGGCCCAGTGCGGCGGTCAGCACGGCGCACCGGGTCTATGACTGGGGTCCGACACTGCGGACTCTCAACTCCTCTCGATCGACCGCTCAGCCACGTCCCACGGGGGAACGTCATCTACAGAACGTCACTTCACACCACGACGTTCCCTTGACACAAGTCGTGCTGCCGTGACTCTGTGTGTTTTTGCTAACGGTCACGATCTTCGCGAGGTGGCCGAAGGCGGCCAGTGGGCGTCCCCGGACGTTCTGGGGCGGCGGACGCGCCACCGCGTTCTGCATGATGCGCGGACGGGGTCGCGAACCTCCCGGAATGTCGGTGAACGGGAACGCGCTTGTGTCGAAAAGTGCCCCGGATCACACTGAACGGAAGACGGAGGCCCGATCCTGGACGGACGGCGGTCGGCGCGTGACCGGGAACCCGCGGGCCGCGATGCGAATCGAAGTGGGTGCCGGTGCGGTCGGCGACGGCACGGGCCGGCGTCGGTGCAGGTCGGCCCGGGTGCGGGTCGGCGTCGGTTCGGATCGGTGCGGGCGGTGTCGGTGACGGTGACGGTGCAGGGACGGGGCAGGAACACGGGGCCGAGGTGAACGAGAGCGGAACCGGGGCGGCGCCCATGAGCCGCGAGGGCGTCGACCACGCCCTCACCCAGCTGCGCGCCGACGCGGAACGGATCTCGTCGGCGCTGCTCGATCTCGACGCGCACGCGGGGTCGCGGCTTCTCAAGGGCGCGCGGCTCACCGGGGAGACCTGGCGGCGCTGGGACGAGACGCAGCGCAAGGTCGCGACGCTGTGGAAGCTGTTCGACGCCTACAGCCGCGTCCTCGACCAGGCGACCGCGCTGCGCGCCGGGTCCGGCCGTCCGGACGCCGACACGCTGATGATCCTCACCGGGATGCTGACCGGGACGTCGGTGGATCTCCCGGACGGCGAGGTCCCGCTCGACCAGCGGACCCTGCTCGGCCCGGACCGCAGGCGCGTGTCGCTCGACGAGGCCGTCCAGCTGATGTCGGACGCCTACGAGGAGTCCGCGGCCGTGGTGGTCGCGGCCGACAACGCCTGGTCGGCCCTGCTCCTCCCGCTGGACGACG
The DNA here is from genome assembly GCF_000518265.1 of Actinomadura oligospora ATCC 43269. Taxonomy (GTDB): domain Bacteria; phylum Actinomycetota; class Actinomycetes; order Streptosporangiales; family Streptosporangiaceae; genus Spirillospora; species Spirillospora oligospora. The sequence continues at coordinate 185,077 of NZ_JADG01000008.1, forward strand.
TGGAGGACGGCTGGCGGGACGCCGCGCGGGTCGCCCACGAGCTGGACGGCGTCCGGCATCCGGAGCTCGACCGCATCGGACGGGAGCTGACCGCGCTCGGACGGATCGTCCGGACCGACCCGTTGTCGCTGGTCACGGGCTCGGGAAGCGAGGCGAAACCGGACACCTCGCGGCTGGACGCGCTGCGCGAGGCGCTGGAGAAGGTCCGCGCCGAGCTGGCCGAGGCGGCGGCGGCGCGGGACGGGCACACCGCGCTCGTCGACCGGCTGACCGCCGCGATCGACGGGGTCGCCGAGGCCGAGCGCGCCGCCCGCGCGTCCCGGGAGACCGCGATGGTCAAGATCGACTCGCCGGGCCTGCCGGACCCGGTCGAGCCGTCCGCCGGGCTGCGCGACCGGCTCGCCGCGCTGGCCACGCTGTGCGCGGAGGGCCGGTGGCGTGAGCTGGCCGTCCGCGCGGCGGAGCTGGACCGGGCGGTCGCGACGGCGCTGGACCGCGTCCGGGACGACCACGCGCTCAGCTCGGGGCTGCTCGACCGCCGCTCCGAGCTGCGCGGCCGTCTCCAGGCGTACCAGGCCAAGGCCGGACGGCTCGGCCTCGCCGAGGACGCCGTGCTGTCCGAACTCCATGACCGGGCGCGCGACCTGCTCTGGACGGCCCCCTGCGACCTGCGGGCGTCCACCGCCGCGGTCGCCGAGTACCAGCGCGCCATCCGGGCGTGCGAGACCGAGACGGGAACCCGCGGATGACCTCTGAACGGCCGCCACGCCAACCGTCCCCCTGCGCCCAGCCCGACTGCGCCGGGACCGTCCAGCCGGACGGCTTCTGCGACCTTTGCGGCCTGACCCCGCCCGTCTCGGCGCCCGCCCCGGAGGCTTCGGAGGCGTCCGGGCCGGACGTGGGGGCGCTGCCGACGATGCCCGGCGGTCAGGCGCCGCAGGAGCGGGGCCCAGGCTGGTCGGTGATGGCCGGACGGCGCGTCGAGGGCCCGCCTGGGGCGGCGGCGGGCGCCGGGAACGCGGCGTCCGGGACGGGCGGCGGCGGTTCGGGCGGCGGCGGCGGTTCGGGCGGCGGTTCCGGCTCGGGCAGCGGCGGGTCCGGCGACAGCGGCGGATCGGGGTCGGGCGGGACGCGGGGCACCGGGCGGACGGCCACGCGCGGCAGCGGCTCCGGCGGGTCGCGCGGCCCGGGGCAGCGCGGCGGGCTCGGCGCGGGCCTGGTCGAGGTCCCGCCGGTGCCCTACCGGGACCCGGCCGACGCGATCATGGAGAACCCGGAGGTCCCGGAGAACCGGCGGTTCTGCAGCCAGTGCGACGAGCCGGTCGGCCGCTCCCGCGAGGGCAAACCGGGACGCACCGAGGGGTTCTGCCGCAACTGCGGGCACCCGTTCTCGTTCACGCCCAAGCTCAAGCCCGGCGACACCCTCGGCGACCAGTACGAGGTGCTCGGCTGCCTCGCGCACGGCGGCCTCGGCTGGATCTACCTGGCCCGCGACCACAACGTGTCCGGGCGCTGGGTCGTCCTGAAGGGCCTGCTGGACGTCGGGGACACCGACGCGATGGCGGCGGCGACGGCCGAGCGGGCGTTCCTCGCCGAGGTCGAGCACCCCAACATCGTCAAGATCTTCAACTTCGTCCGGCACGGCGGGTCCGGCTACATCGTCATGGAGTACGTCGGCGGGCGGTCGCTGAAGGACATCCTGCTCAGCCGCCGCCACCAGCTCGGCGACGACTCCGCGCTGCCGCTCCCGCAGGTGATCGCCTACGGGCTGGAGGTGCTGAGCGCGCTCGGCTACCTGCACAACGTCGGGCTGCTGTACTGCGACTTCAAGCCGGACAACGCGATCCAGAGCGAGGAGCAGCTCAAGCTGATCGACCTCGGCGGGGTGCGGCGCGCGTTCGACTCGGGCAGCCCGATCTTCGGGACGCCCGGCTACCAGGCCCCGGAGATCGCCGCGCGCGGCCCGTCGGTGCCGTCCGACCTGTACACCGTCGGCCGGACGCTGGCGGTGCTGAGCTTCCCGTTCCGCGGCTACACCAAGCGCCACCTTCGCAGCCTGCCGCCGCGCGACGAGGTCGCGTTGTTCCGGAAGAACGAGTCGTACTACCGGCTGCTGCGGCGCGCCTGCCACGGCGACCCGGCCCGCCGGTTCCAGAGCGCCGCCGAGATGGCCGAGCAGCTCACCGGGGTCCTGCGCGAGGTGCTGTCGGCGGAGGGCGCGCGGGTGCCGTCCGCGCCGTCCCCGCTGTTCGGGCCGGAGCAGAACGCGGCGGGCGCCGAGGTCGCCGACATCGAGGACGGGCTGGACGGCGGCGCGCCGATCCTGCAGCCGCTCACACCGGGAGTCGCGGCGGCGGCGCTGCCCGTCCCGCTGGTCGCGACCGACGACCCGGCCGCCGGGTTCCTCGCCGGGCTGACCGCCCGCGACACCGAGGACCTCGCGGCGGCCCTGTCCGGCGCGCCGTCCACGTCGCCGGAGGTGCGGCTCGCGCTCGCCCGCGTCTCGATCGAGCTGGGCGACCTGGCCGCCGCCGACGAGATCATCACCGCGTTCGGCGCGGACCACGAGGACGACTGGCGCGCCGACTGGTACCGGGCCGTCCGGGACCTGGCGAACGACCGTCCCGGCATGGCCGCCGCCGCGTTCGACGACCTGTACGACCTCATGCCGGGCGAGCTCGCGCCGAAGCTCGGGCTGGCGTTCTGCGCCGAGCTCCAGGGCGACACGGCCACGGCCGCCGCGCACTACGAGACCGTCTGGCGCACCGACCCGACCTACGTCAGCGCGGCGTTCGGCCTGGCCAGGACGCGCCTGGCGGGCGGCGACCGGCGCGGCGCGCAGGCCGTCCTCGACTCGGTTCCCCGGGTGTCCAGCTACTACGTGTCGGCGCAGCTGGCGGCCGTCGCGATGACCGTCCGGGGCACTCCGCCGGACGAGCTGGACCCGCGGACCCTGATCTCCACGGGCCGCCGCCTGACCGGCATGCACCTGGACACCGAGCGCCGCGACCGGTTCACCGCCGAGGTGCTGGAGGCCGCCCTCGGCTGGCTCCGCTCCGGCGCGCGCCCGGACGGCGGGGGCAGACAGCCGGGCCACCTGCTCGGCACGCCGCTGACCGAGCGCGACCTGCGCCGCAAGCTGGAGACCGTCTACCGTCACCTGGCCAAGCTCGCCGACCGTCCGGACGTCCGGCACGCGATGGTCCGCCGCGCGAACGCCGTCCGCCCGAGGACCCTGCTGTGACGGCCCCCGCGCGCCTCTGCCCGACGTGCGGCGACCCCGTCCAGCCCACCGACCAGTTCTGCGAACACTGCGGCCGGGAGCGCCCGGCCGCCGCCGGACCCGCTCCAACCGGCCCGGTGCCCGTGGGGCCGCCCGCCGGGCACCGGGCGGACCATCCGCCGTGTCCGGCGCGGTGCGTGGACTGCGGGGCCGTGGCCATCGACGCGGACGGCTACTGCGGACGCTGCGGCCTGCGCCAGCCGACCGGACGCGAGCACATGGAGACCGCGCTCTGCGGCCCGGACGGACGCGTCGCCGCGGCGGGCGTCAGCGACGTCGGACGGCGGCGCAGGCGCAACGAGGACGCGTTCGCGCTGTCCCTCCTCCCGGCGGCCGTGTGCGCCGTGGTCTGCGACGGCGTCGCCACCGCGCCCGGCTCGGACGAGGCGTCCCGGGTCGCCGCCGAGACCGGCGCCACCGTCCTCGCCCAGCGCCTCGCGGCGGGCGACGGCCGCCTGTCCGCGACCCGCGCCGCGATCGACCACGCCGCCGCCGAGGTCGCCGCGCTCGGCGTCCCCGGCCCGTCCGGCTCACCCGCCTGCACCTACGTCTCCGCCCTGGTGGACGCCACCTCCATCACGGTCGGCTGGGTCGGCGACAGCCGCGCCTACTGGATCCCAACCCCACCCCAAACCCCCCAAACCCGCACCGACATCCCCGCCCACCCGACCCCACCCGCGCCCCCAAGCGCACACGCGGGCCTGCCCGCGCATGCAGGCCCGGCCGCGCATGCAGGCCCGGCCGCGCATGCAGGCCCGGCCGCGCATGCAGGCCCGGCCGCGTATGCGGGGCCGGGCGGGCTGGGACGTGTGGACGGGGGGCGGGTGGCGACGGTGGAGTTCGCGCCTCGGGTGGTCGTGGGCGGGCAGGCGCTGACCAGGGACGACTCGTGGGCGGAGGAGATGGTGCGGTCGGGGGCGATGACGCCGGAGGCGGCCCACGCGGACCGGCGGGCGCACCTGCTGACGGGGTGGCTGGGCGCGGACGCGGGAGGCGCGGAGGCCAGCGTGGCCGCGTTCGCGCCGGACGGTCCCGGAGCGGTGCTGGTGTGCAGCGACGGCCTGTGGAACTACCTGCCCGCCGCCGCCGACCTCGCGGCCGTGCTGGGACGCGCGGCCGATCCGGTCCGGGGCGTCCGGGAGCTGCTGGACGCGGCCCTCGAGGCGGGTGGACGGGACAACGTCACCGCCGTCCTGATCCCCTTCCCGCCGCCGGACGCGGTGTCCGGCCCCGACGCCACCGGGCCCGGCCGGGGTTCCGCCGGGTCGGAAGTGGGGCGGCGGGCGTCCGAAAAGCGGGCGCCGGGGGCGGGTCCGGGCGCCGGGGCGTCCGATGAGAGCGGCTCGGCGTGCGCGCCGATGCCGTACGAGCCGACGACGAGGGCCGTTCCAGCGACGCGGCCAGCGACAAGCAGGGAGAGCCGGCGATGACCGACCGTCCGCCCTTCACGATCAAGGTCGACCAGAACCCGTACCTCGGCGCGGGCGGGCAGGAGATGCACGCCATCGTCACGGTCGAGGCGTCCGGGACGGCCCCCGCCGGACCGTCCGCCGGGGCCGCAGAAGTGATCATCATCGACGCGTCCGGGTCGATGTCGTACGCGGGGAAGATGGCCGCGGCGAAGCGGGCCGCCGAGGCGGCGCTGCGGGTCGTCCGGGACGGGGTGCGGTTCGCCGTCGTCGCCGGGGCGAACAGCCCGCGCATGATCTACCCGCAGGGGCAGCGGCTCGTCGCGATGAACGCGCGCAGGCGGACGGAGGCCGTCCAGGCGGTGTCCCGGCTGGAGGCGTCCGGCGGGACGGCGATCGGGTCGTGGCTGCGGCTCGCGGGCCAGCTCCTCGCCGACCAGGACGGCGCGGTGCGGCACGCGATCCTGCTGACCGACGGCAAGAACCAGCACGAGAGCGCCGAGGAGCTGGACGCGGCGCTCCGCGCGTGCGAGGGCCACTTCGGCTGCGACGCGCGCGGCGTCGGCACCGACTGGGACGTCGCGGAGCTGCGGAAGATCACCTCCGTGCTGCTCGGCGGGTTCCTCGACGTCCCCGACCCGGCGAGCCTGGAGGGCGACTTCCGGCAGATGATGAAGGACGCGATGGGCAAGCGCGTCGCCGACCTCGCCCTGCGCGTCTGGACGCCGCAGAACGGCCGCCTGCGGTTCGTGAAGCAGATGGTCCCGACGGTCGAGGACCTCACCGACCGCCGCGCCGACAAGGGCCAGATCGGCGACTACCCGCTCGGCGCGTGGGGTACGGAGAGCCGCGAGTACCACCTGTGCGTGGAGGTCCCGCCGGGCGACGTCGGACGGCAGGGACGCGCCGCCTGGATCAAGCTGGTCGTCCCGGACGCCGAGGAGGAGCTGGCGCACGCGAACGTCCTGGTCGAGTGGACCGACGACGAGGGCCTGTCGACCCGGATCAACGCGCGCGTCGCGCACCACACGGGCCAGTCGGAGCTGGCCGACGCGATCCAGGAGGGCCTGGCCGCGCGCCGCGACGGCGACGAGGAGCGCGCGACGACCCGGCTCGGACGGGCCGTGGCGCTCGCCCGCCAGGTCGGCAACGACGAGATCTCCGGGCTGCTCGACCGGATGGTGGAGGTCGACCGCGAGTCCGGGACCGTCCGGCTGAAGAAGGACGTGGACGTCGCCGACGAGATGTCGCTCGACACCCGCTCCGTACGGACGGTGCGGACCAGGCAGGACGACGAGAGACCAGGGACGGAGGGCTGACCGAGGTGTCCGAGCCCGTGGGCAAGTGCAGCGTGTGCGCGTCGGAACTGCACCCCGGCGACGAGTTCTGCGACGCGTGCGGGTCGCGCGTGGAGTCCGCGCCGCGCCTGGAGTTCGCCCGCGAGGACGGTGGCGGAGCGGGCGCGCCCGCGCCCGCGGCCGGGGGCGCGGTCGTGACCTGCCCGGTCTGCGGTGCGGGCAAGTCCGGCCGGTTCTGCGAGGTGGACGGCTACGACTTCGACACCGGCAGGCAGGCCGAGCGTCCCGCCGCCTTCACCGAGCTGGACGGCCTCACGCCGCCGAGGCCCCGGGAGGAGCCCCGGCCGCGGGTCTGGACGGCCGTGGTCGCGGCCGACCCCCTCTACTTCGACGACGTCCTCGCGCAGGGCGGCTCGGAGGCGGCGGCGATCGCGTTCCCCGCGTACTACCTCGAACGACGCGTTCCGATGGACGGCGAGCGCGTGCGGATCGGGCGGCGCAGCGCGTCCCGGGGGATCGAGCCGGAGATCGACCTGTCCGTCCGTCCCGAGGACCCCGGCGTCTCCCGGCAGCACGCGGTCCTGCTCGCCCAGCCGGACGGCTCGTGGACGCTGGTGGACCTCGGCTCCGCCAACGGCACGACGCTCAACGACGACCTCGACCCGATCCCGGTGAACGTCCCGGTGCCGGTGAAGGACGGCGACCGCGTCCATGTAGGGGCTTGGACGACCATCACCCTGAAGAGCCCGGACACCCTCAGGAGCCCGGAATGACCACGCCGACACGGCAACCGGCCGTCCCGACCAAGCAGCCCGCGGTCCCGACCACGACCCCCGTCCGGCGCGCCGGACGGACGCTGGAACGGCAGCGCGGCGCCCTGGTCACGCTCGTGCGCGGGCGGTGGCTGAAGACCGTTCCGGGCCGGATCCGCGGCTGGACGGCCCTCGCCGTGGTCACGATCGCCGCGCTCGCGCTGGCCCTCATGCTCGGGGTCCAGGACGCGCGGCAGGGCGTGCAGACCATCGGCCACGACGCGGGCCCGCAGGTCGTCGCGACCGGCAACCTGTACTTCGCGCTCAGCGACATGGACGCGCAGGTCGCCGACATCCTGCTGATCGGCCGTGACCAGACGCTCGGCATCGGCCGGACCGAGTCGATGCGCCGCTACGAGCAGGCCCGCTCGGACGCCAGCCGCGCCGCGATCCAGGCCGCGCAGCTCGCCGGGAAGGACACCGACCGTAAGCAGACCGTTCAGGAGGTCATCGACGGGCTCGGCCAGTACCAGCGGCTCGTCGGGCAGGCGCTGACGCTGAACGACCAGTCCGAGCACCCGGTCGGGGAGGCCCCCAAATCGGTCGTCGGCACCTACCAGGTGGCGTCCGACCTGATGAAGCTGGAGCTGCTGCCGAAGGCGTACAACCTGACGCTGGACAGCGGTGCGACCGTCCGGCAGTCCTACCAGGAGAAGCGGACGAGCGTCCTGGACGGCCGGTACTGGGTGCTCGCGGCGGGCGGGGGCGCGCTGCTCGTCCTGGTGGTGGGCCAGCTGGCGATGACGCGCGAGTTCCGGCGGCTGCTGAACCCCGGTCTCGCGCTCGCGACCGTCGGCACGATCGTCCTGGTCTCGGTGGGCGTCGGGATGCTGGACTCGCAGGCCGGGCACCTCCTGCGCGCCAAGCGGGACGGGTTCGACTCCGTCCTGACGATGTCTCGTGCGCGCGCGATCAGCCACAGCGCGTTCGCGGACGAGTCCCGCTTCCTCCTCGACCCCGGACGCGCCGACACCTACGAGCAGAACTACCTGGACAAGGCGTCGACGATCCTGTTCGTCGAGCCGCCGAAGGGCACCCCGGCGAACCTCGCGACGTACTACAAGCTCGCGGTGAAGGCCGCGACGGAGTACCGACCGGAGAACCGGTCGGCGTTCCTCGGCCTGCTCGGGGACGAGGCGCGCCAGGTCCGCAAGGGGCCGGAGAGCGACGCGCTCGCCCGCGCGCTCACCGCCTACGCGACCGTGCTGTCCAACGACCAGCGCATGCGGGCGCTCGTCGCGTCCGGCGACCGGCGCGGCGCGATCGACTTCCGGATGGGACGCGGTTCGTCGGCCATCCGCGACTTCGACGCCTACGACGCGGCGCTGCGCTCCCTGGCCGCCACGCACAGCGGCGCGTTCGACCGCGCGATCCGCCAGGCGGACGGCGGGCTGTCCGGCTGGAAGGTCATCCCGCCGGTCTCCGCCGCCGTGATCGCCGCCCTGGTGCTGGTGGGCGTCCGCCCCCGGCTCGCCGAGTTCGGAAGGATCTGACGATGCCGCCCCACTCCCGGCACTCCCAGCGGCCCGTACGGAGGCTGCGCGCCGCAGCGGTGGCGCTGGTGACCGCGTGCGGTCCGGTGGCGCTCGCCGGGTGCGCGCTGTCCTCGTCGGACCAGCACTCGATCCTGCACCGGCACTCGCTGGTCATCGGCGTGAAGGGCGACCAGCCCGGCCTCGGCATGAACGTGAACGGCCACTACCAGGGCTTCGACGTGGACGTCGCGACGTACATCGCCAACAAGCTCGGCGTCCCGGCGTCGCGGATCACGTTCAAGACCACGCCGTCGTCGGTCCGCGAGAAGGCCATCGAGGACGGCACGGTCGACATGGTCGTCGCGACGTACTCGATCACGCCCGCCCGCAAGAGCCGGATCACCTTCGCGGGCCCGTATTACGTCGCGCACCAGGACACCCTCGTGCGCACGAGCGACCGCTCCATCACCAGCGTCCACGACCTCGCGCGGAAGAAGATCTGCGCGGTCACCGGCTCGAACTCGTGGCGGCGCATCACCGACGAGCGGAGCATCCCGGCCATACCGGTGGACGTCGCGACCTACAGCGGCTGCATGCCGCTCCTGACCAGCGGGAAGATCGACGCGTTCTCGACCGACGACCTGATCCTCGCGGGCTTTGCCGCGGGCCATCCGGACGTCCACCTCATCGGCGCGCCGTTCACCGACGAGAAGTACGGCATCGGCCTGCGCAAGGGCGACCTGGCGGGCTGCGAGACCGTCAACCGCATCCTCACCGGCATGTACCAGGACGGCTCGGCGGGCCGCTTCCTGGACCGCTGGTTCGCCAACACCGGCGCGAAACTCACCAAGAGCGTCCCCCAGTTCGAGGGCTGCTCCTGACGTCCGGCGTGGTCAGGCGGTGGCCTGGTCAGGCGGTGGCCTGGTCAGGTGCCGCCGTGGTCAGGCGCCGACGGCGTCGGTGGCCTCCCGCAGGGTGTCGTAGATCGGGATGTACTGGTCGATCCCGGTGATCCGGAAGACCCGCCTGACGCGCGGCGGCAGCGCCACCAGGGCGAAGCCGACCTCCCGCTCGGAGGCCCGGCGGTTCGCGCCGACGACCGCGTTCAGCCCGCTGGAGTCGCAGAACGTCACGTGCCGCATGTCGACGACCAGCGGCTGGCCGATGTCGATGACGTCGGTCAGCGTCTTCTCCAAGGCCGGACGGGTCACCACGTCGATCTCGCCCTGAACGCGCACCAGGGTGCAGCGGTCATGGCGCATCAGGTTCACGTCGAAGTCCATGCTCGTCCCCCCACCCCTCCCGAGAGCAGCGGCCATCCCGGCCGGCTCGCCCGCACCGGACTCTTCCCCTGTCCGGTACCGGTCGAGCGAGGCCGGACCTCCCAGAATCCCGCACCGCCGGAGTCATTCCAAGCGGATCGCGGGAATGGGTCCGGTCGGGCCGGGGGCGGTCCCGTGCCCGTAACGGGCACGTCGGGTCCGGGATCGTTCACGCGTCGTCCATCCGAAACGGTCATAACGGTCATCTGCGGCTGGTGCAGTTACCCCGCTTCGACTGCACGAAACAAAGGGGAGGTCAGCCGATGTCTTCGGCTGGAAAGGTGCGGCGGCTCGCCGCCATCACGCTCGCGGCCGGCGCCGCCACCACCGTCGTCGCCTCGGGTGCGGCGAACGCCTGGAACGGCGACCGCACCAGCGACGTGCGGCACGCCGTCCAGGGCGGCAAGGCCCGCAACGTCATCCTGCTGATCGGCGACGGCATGGGCGACTCGGAGATCACCATCGCCCGCAACTACTCGCAGGGCGCCGCCGGACGCCTCAACATGGACCGGCTGCCGCTGACCGGCGCGTACACCACCTACGCGCTGCAGAAGGCCAACCCGAACCTGCCCGACTACGTCACCGACTCGGCCGCTTCCGGGACGGGCTGGGCGACGGGCCGCAAGTCCTACAACGGCGCCATCTCGGTCACCCCGGACGGCAAGCCGCAGCAGACGATCCTGGAGCTGGCCAAGCGCGCCGGCTACCGGACCGGCGACGTCACGACCGCCGAGCTGACCGACGCCACCCCGGCCGTCCTCGCCTCGCACGTGGTCGACCGCGGCTGCCAGGGCCCGGCGGACATGAAGAACTGCCCGACCAACGCCAAGGAGAACGGCGGCGCGGGCTCGATCGCGGAGCAGGAGGTGCAGACCGGCGCCGACGTCTACCTGGGCGGCGGCAAGGCCCGCTTCGCGCAGACCGTCAAGGCCGGGCGGTTCCAGGGCAAGACGGTCGTCGACCAGGCCAAGGCCGCGGGCTACGACGTCGTCACCGACGTGAACGGCCTCCAGTCGGCGCGTCCGGGCAAGAACGGCCGCCTGCTCGGCCTGTTCTCCGACGGCAACATGCCGCAGGAGTGGACCGGTCCGCTCGCCAAGACCGGCGGCACCGACCCGTCCCGCTGCGCCCCGAACGACAAGTTCAGCGGCCCGCACCTGACCCAGATGACGTCCAAGGCCCTGAACGTCCTGGACGACCAGACCCGGCACGGGAAGAAGGGCTTCTTCCTCCAGGTCGAGGGCGCGTCGATCGACAAGCGCGACCACGCGGCCGACCCGTGCGGCCAGATCGGCGAGACCGTCGAGTTCGACAAGGCCGTCAAGCTGGCCAGGGACTACGCCCGGCAGCACCCCGACACGCTCGTGGTGACGACCGCCGACCACGGCCACACCAGCCAGATCATCCCGCTGGACGCCCAGAGCCCCGGCCAGACCGCGACCCTGGTCACCGACGAGGGCGCCCAGATGAAGATCAACTACGCCACCAACCCGGCCGGCCAGTCGCAGGAGCACACCGGCACCCAGGTGCGCATCGCCGCCCAGGGCCCGCAGGCCGCGAACGTGGTCGGCGTGACCAACCAGACCGACCTGTTCGGCACCATCAACCGCGCGCTGGGCCTCCGTCACTAGGCACCACCGCTCCCACGGACCCGTCCGATCCCGCGCACCCGGGACCGGCCGGGTCCGTTCACGTTCCCGCCCGCCCCGGCCCGCGCGGAACCCCTCAGCACGGGAGGGGCGTCCCGTGCGTGGAGGGGGGCGCTCGCGTGGGGGGTGGGTTCACCGTCGTTACGGACGTGCCTGAGCCGCCTTCCCTGCGTGTCCGCTTCCGGGGGCGTGCCGCCGCGGCGCACGGCGGGATCGGGGGCCCGAATGGGGGTGCCGTGGGACGCGGGTCCATCCTGTGGTATCGCCGCTATTCGCGTTATCGGGAAGATGAAACCTACTCACCAGGAACCTACTGAAAAGTAGCCTCGGCGCTCGGGCAAATTACCGGAATTCGGCCATCCTCGGTACGCTGACCTGCGCGGGGGCAGCCGTCCGGGCTCTGGACCGGCTCACGGGAACTGCTCGGCGGCGTGCCGGTAACGGCTCCGGCGTTACAGTTGCGGGTGCCGAATTCGGGAGGCCGGGTGTTCTACACGTTCATGACGCGAATCGTCGCTCCGATCCTGCGTCTGCTCTTCCGCCCCCGGATCGAGGGCCTGGAGAACGTGCCCAAGTACGGGCCGCTCATCGTGGCCAGCAACCACCTGTCGTTCATCGACAGCTTCATCATCCCGCTGGCCGTCCCGCGCCCCGTCACCTACATCGCCAAGGCCGACTACTTCGAGGGCGCCGGGCTCAAGGGCCGGTTCGTGCGGTGGTTCCTCACCACCCTCGGCCACGTCCCGGTGCGCCGCGGCGCGCAGCGCGCCGCGATGGGCGCGCTCGAGCAGGCCGTCGAGATCCTCGGCAACAGCGGCGCGTTCGCGATCTACCCCGAGGGCACCCGCTCCCGCGACGGACGGCTCTACCGGGGCCGCACGGGCGTCGGCTGGCTGGTGCTGGAGTCCGGCGCGCGCGTCCTCCCGGTCGGTCTCGCGGGCACCGAGGAGATCCAGCCGATCGGCGCCTCGATGCCCCGCTTCCTCGGCCCCCGCCCGACCATCCGCATCGGCGAGCCCCTCGACTTCTCGCACTACCGCGACCTGCCGCCCGCCAAGGCCCGCCGCCTCATCACCGACGAGATCGTCCAGCACATCCAGAAGCTCTCCGGCCAGGACTTCGCAGGCGGCTACAACGACCACGCGGAATTGAGTTGAGCCTCCGGCTCCACGCCCTCGCCTAGCGGCTCGGGCGCGGCCCGGAAGCTCGTGCGAGTGCGGCATCGCTTCGCGATCAACCGCACGGGACTCGCCTTCGGCTTCGTCCCGCGCGGTTGGTAACGCACTCGCGCCGGTTGCGGCTCGTGCTAGACGTTCGGCGGGGTCTTGTCCTTGATGGTCGCGCCGTTCTGGCTCGCCTGTTGGCGGAAGCTCTCTATGGCGCCGCCCGCCGAGCCGATCTGGGACGGGTCGGCGTCGCCCGACTTCAGCTTGTCGGTCAGGCCGGACAGGTTGTTCTTGAGGGATTCGAGCGGCTGCTTGAGCTTGGTGCACAGCGTCGGGTCGGCGTCCACGAGCTTGCGGGCCGCGTTCAGCCGGTTCAGCGCGAACGCGCCGGCGGCGGCGCCCTTCACGATCGCCTTCTTCCGGTCCTGCGCGCCGGACTTGAACGTCCCGGCCTTCCAGGGCTTGTAGATCCAGCGGTGGAAGGCGCCGAACGCCAGCCCCGCGTCCCCGGCGAACCGGGTCTTGGCGAACTTCTTGGTGGCCTCGGACGGGCACGTCCCGGGCGACGCGCCCCCGGTGCCGGACGCGCTGGGCATCGCGGGCCCGGACGTTCCCGTCGCGTGGTGGGCCTTGCTCCCGCACGCCCCCGAACCGAGGAGCGCCAGCGCCAGCAGGACGGGCAGCACAAGGAGTCTGCGCGACATCGTCATCATCCTCCACATGTGGTGACCGAAGGGTCACGGTCGGTAGCACTTCTACCCGGGGCCCGGTGAACTGAAAGCGCGGGGCGGTCCGGCTCGTCCGATGGCGTGTCGTCCGAGCGGTTCCGGCCCGGACGCCCCGTAAGGTCGCGGACATGTCCTCCCGAGCGCCGTTTCCGCCCGCGACCCGCACGCCGCTCCGCCCGCTCGCGACGAGCCTGGCGCTGGTCACCGCGGCGACGGTCGGGCTCGCGGGATGCGGTGGCGGCGGGTCGCACGGCACCGGCGGAGGACGGCGCGCCGCGCTCGCGCTGACCGGCTACACGTCCGACCAGCTCAAGCTCGCGCTGCTCACCGACATCACCGGCTACCAGCGCGCCGGGGAGCCGGACTCGGGGGAGTACGGCTCGCTCAAGGGCATCCAGAACTTCGCGCAGCTCCAGCGGCAGGTCACCTTGGACAAGCCGCGCTGCGCCGACGCCGCCGCAGGCCAGCCCGACGTCGACCGGGCCGCCCCGGCCGCGCTGACCAGCTTCAACCGCGGTGACGGGCAGGTCGTCACCGAGACCCTCATGGGCATGCCGGACGAGGCGGCCCAGCGCCAGATCCAGCGACGCGTCACGTCCGGCTGCCTGGCCTTCCGGACCCGCGTCGGGACGCGCTGGGCCGAGCACCGCGTCTCCGAGTTCCCCGGCGGGACGATCGGCCGGGGCTCGCGCACCGTCGGCGTCAGCACCATCAGCGGAACCTCCCACACCCGCGCCTGGTACGTCGTCCTGCGCGGGCGGCACAGCGTCGCCACCGTCAGCCTCTTCGGCCCGAACGCCACCCGCGCGGAGGTCGAGCAACTCGCCCGCCAGGCCTACGACCGCAGCGAGCACTACCTCCCCTGACCATCCGGCGAGGGGCCACGACCAGGGCGCGTTCGCCTCAGGCATCCCGTGACCGTCCGGCGGACGTACGCCCCCTGGGAGGCGTGCCTGGAATGGGCACTACCTCCTGTGAGGGTCCGGCGGATACCGTGCAGGCGGGCGGACGTCGAGGGGCGACCGCGCGGGACGGGCGGATCGGGGAGCGGCGCGTGATCGGGAAAGAGGGACGGGTCATCGGCCGGATCGGGCCGCGGCTCGTCGGCGAGGTGATGATCCCGGTCCGGGGAGGCTCGGAGGCGTTCTACGCGCATCCGGTCGACCCGAAGGAGGAGATCGGCGTCGGCGAGATCGTGGTCGTCGTCGAGTACCACCCGCCGCGCACCGTCTACGTCGCCCGCGCCCTCGTCTGACGCCCCGGCCCGGTCCGCGCTCGTCCGATACCGCGTCCGGCCGTCCTCGGCACGGCCCTGGCGCCGGCGTCCGGATTCGGACGGGGCGAGGAGGATGTGTCCCGGGGGAGGGAACCGATCACCACGGCCTACCGTCTAGTGACCAACGGCTCCGGAAACCGGACGAACAGGCTCCCCGGCGGTGCCGTTGTCCCGGCCCCGGCCGGGTCGGTTGGAGGGGCGGATGCCAGTGGTCATCGTGGCGGTAGCGGTCGTCGTCGCCGTCATCTTCCTGATCGTCGTGTTCAAGATGATCTGGCGCGTCGCGGAACCCAACGAGGCGCTGATCATCTCCGGCCTGGGCGCGCGGTCCAAGCCGGTCAACGGGCTGGACAGTCTCGGGTTCAAGGTCGTCACGGGCAAGGGCACCATGGTGATGCCCGGCTTCCAGGTCGCCCGCAGGCTCCGGCTGGACATCCACAACACCACCCTCGAGGTGCACTGCGTGACGCAGCAGGGCATCCCGGTGCAGGTCAAGGGCGTGGTGATCTACAAGGTCGGGGACGACCTGGTCTCGATCGCCAACGCGTCCCGGCGCTTCCTGGACCAGCAGAAGTCGATGGACGGCGCGATCCACGAGCTGTTCACCGGCCACCTGCGCTCCATCATCGGCGGCCTCACCGTCGAGGACCTCATCCTCAACCGCGAGCGCCTCACCAGCGAGACCCGGCTGAGCGCCGCCGACGAGATGAGCAAGCTCGGCCTGGTCGTCGACTCGCTCCAGATCCAGGAGATCGAGGACGCCACCGGCTACATCACCAACCTCGGCCGTCCGCACGCCGCCGCCGTCGCGTCCGCCGCCCGCATCGCCGAGGCCGAGCGGGACCGCGAGGCCACCGAGCGCGAGCAGGAGGCCGCCCGGCAGAACGCGGCCGTCATCCGCGACACCGAGATCAAGAAGGCCGAGTACCAGGGCCAGGTGCAGCAGGCCGAGCAGCAGGCGAAGCAGGAGGTCATCGAGAAGGAGACCCGCAACGCCGAGCTGGAGGCCGAGCGCACCGAGAAGCTGCTGGAGAGCCAGATCCGCAAGCCCGCCGACGCGCGCGCGTACGAGCGGGTCAAGCTGGCCGAGGCCGAGCGCGAGGAGCGCGTCGCGCACGCGCAGGCCGCCGCGACCGAGACGCAGCTGAAGGCTCAGCGGGAGGCGGAGGCCACCCGCATCCTCGGTGAGGCGCAGGCCGGGGCGATCCGCAACAAGGGTCTCGCCGAGGCGGACGCCATCAAGGCGCGCGCGCAGGCCCTGTCGGAGAACACCGAGGCGGTCATCGCCCAGCAGCTCGCCGAGCGCTGGCCGGAGATCGTCGAGGCGGGCGCGGGCGTGTTCGGCAACGTCGACAACATGGTCGTGCTGAACGGCGCGGAGGGCATCGAGGAGATGCTCGCCAAGGCGCTCACCCTCGGCGGCGCGGGCCTCGGCCTCGCCCGGAACCTGCTGGCGGGCACCGCCGGGGTGCCGTCGGCGAACGGCCAGAAGCCGGTGGACGGCACGGCTCCCAGCCTGCCCGCCGCCGACGGCCCTTCCGGCACTCCGGAAGCCTGACCGTTCCCTTTCCCCGAGCCGGGGCCCGGACGCGCGACGCGTCCGGGCCCCGGCCCTTTTCCCAGGTGGTGAATCCTTCTGAGCAGTCGCAAAGTGCGTCCGCTGAAGGTCGGCGCGGACATCTACCGGCGCTCGACCGGGCACGCCCACACGCAGGGCGATCCGGACAGCTGCCGCGAGGTCGTGCGCATCGCCCGCGCGGACCAGCGCAACCGCGGCCTCCAGGTCACCTTCCGGACGGGCCCCGGCCTGCTCGTCAACGACGGCTACCCGATGCACGACGGCCTGATCTGCCGCGCCGCGGACGACGTGACCCTGAACCTGCACCTCCCGTCCGTCGTCCGGGCGATCCTGGACGCGGCGATCGAGCACGGCTGGGACACCCGGTCCGTCCTGTCCCTGGACGGCTGGGAGCTGCTGGACACCATCCTGACCAAACTCCCCCCAGAGCCCGAGCCAGAGCCAGGGGCTGAGCCAGGGGGCGAGCGCGGGCGTGAGGCCGGGGTGGGGCGTGGAGCCGGGGCGGGTGGGGACGAGGGGTGATCGCGCTCCGTGCCGACCGGGTCCCACGGGGCGCGTGACCCGGATAACGTCAGGGGCATGTCCGTGCCCCGGCTCGCCGTCTCTGTCGATCTCGTCGTCCTCACCGTCCGGGAACAGCGGCTGAGCGCGCTGACGTGGCGGCGTGACCGGGATCCGTACGACGGGGCGTGGTCGCTGCCCGGCGGGTTCATCCAGCTCGACGAGGACCTTCCGGCCGCCGCGTCCCGGCTGATGGCCGAGCGCGCCGGGCTCGCCGACGTCCGCATCCACCTGGAGCAGCTCGCCACCTACGGCTACCCCGACCGCGACCCCCGCCAGCGCGTCGTCAGCGTCGCCTACCTCGGCCTCGCCCCGGACCTGCCCGCCTCCAGCCGCGCCCAGGTGCTCTGGAAGCCGGTGGACGACCTGGTGCACGTCGAGCGCGCCGCGTTCGACCACCGCCGCATCCTGCTGGACGGTGTGGAGCGCGCCCGCGCGAAGCTGGAGTACACCTCGCTCGCCGCCGCGTTCGCGCCGCCCGAGTTCACCGTCGCCGAGCTGCGCCGGGTCTACGAGATCGTCTGGGGCACGCCGCTCGACCCGCGCAACTTCCACCGCAAGGTCACCGGCGCCGACCGCTTCCTCATCCCGACGGGCCGCACCACGACCCGCGACGGCGGCCGTCCCGCGCAGCTCTACACGCGCGGCGACGCCGAACAACTGCGCCCCCCGATGCTCCGCCAGCGCCCCTGCCCCGACTGACCGTCCCGGTCGAGGTCGACGGTCTCGCCGCCTGCCTTCCGCTGTTCGGCCTGACCTCGGATCCGTCCTGATGGAGGGCCCGCAGCGACTGTCACCGACTGTCGCTTCCCGGTTGCGCTCGCGGTGTCCGAAACCATGACGGGGGTTGCGCAAACTAGCAAACTTGATCACCTTCGCGCGGGCCGTTCGGCATGACCTCACAAAGCGGGGCCGCCCGATGATCTTGGGGCTTGAAAAAGGGACGCGGACACGCCTTACTTTGAAGTGCCCCAAAACCCCGGGAGTTACCGGAGAAAGTGGGCGTCGATCGAACACCTCGCGCGCGGAAGGTCGACGCCTGTTTACTTCAACCATCAATTCCCGGGGAACCACCCCGAAAGGAGAGAAGCCATGAGCCGTCTCGTCGACCGCGTCCTGGACCGCTTCGTCCCCAAGGCCGACGCCTCCGCCTGCAGCGGTAACTACTTCTGCAACGCGGCTGGTCACCCCGGCTACTGGTTCCGCTTCTGCTGCGTGGACAGCGGTTGCGACTGGACCTACATCCGCGGCTGCTGATCCTGAAGTGATCTCAGCTTGAGCTCTGCCGGGCGGGACGCGGCGCCGCGTCCCGCCCGGTGTGCGCCGTGGCCGTGGCCGCCGCGGCCGATCGTCCTGTTCGATGAAAATCTCAATCCCTTCGCGAGGAACCGACAATGCCTTATCTGGCGGCTGCTGTCATTCTCTTCGGTTTCCTTTCCGTGCTTAATCTGATGCTTACCTTCGGCATTATTCGCCGGATGCGGGCGGACGCCGCCGCCGGAGGCCGGACGGCCCCGGGCGGGATGGACCTGTTCAAGCTCAAGCCAGGTTCGGCCGTCCCCGAGTTCAGCGCCACGACCACCGACGGCGAGCAGGTCACGCGCGAGACGGCCGCCGGAGTGGTCGCGTTCTTCTCCGAGAACTGCGACGGCTGCCACGACCTCCTGCCGAGCTTCCTCGAGCGCGCCCGGCCCCTCGGCCGCGGCAACGTCCTCGCCGTCTTCGGCGGGAACGAGCCCGAGATGGTCGCCCAGCTGGAGCAGGTCGCGCGCGTCGTCCAGGCCGACCGCGCGGGCGGTCCCGTCTCCCGCGCGTTCCAGAACGAGTGGACGCCCGCGCTCTACCTCCTCGGCGAGGACGGACGCCTCACCGGAACCGGCGCCCGCATGGACGAACTCCCGCTGCACACCCTCTCCGTCCCCGCTGCCGGAAACGGGCGATGACCAGCCCGAACACCGACCAAGGCGATCATCAGAAGGAGCGGCGGTTCGGCGCGCGGGCGTTGCGGACGTCCGTCGTCGAGGCGGTTGCGCTCATCGCGCGGGCCGCGCCCGTCGAGGTGCCGGTCTTCCTGGCCGTGACGATCGCCGCGGCCGCCGCGCCGATCGCGACGGCCTGGCTGACCAAGCTGGTCATCGACCGGCTGACCGGCGGGAACGGCCCGGTCGGAGCCCTCGCGCTAGGCCTGGCCGCCGCCGGGTTCGCCACGGCCGTGCTGCCCGCCGTCGCCCGGTTCGCCCGCGGCCAGATCGGACGCGCCGCGAGCCTCGCGGGCACCGACCGGCTGTTCGCCGCCGCCGAAAGCCAGGTCGGACTGCGGTCGTTCGAGAACCCCGCCTACCAGGACCGGCTGCGGCTCGCCCAGGACGGCGTCCGGCGCGTCCCCGAACTCGTGGACGGTCTCGGCGGCGCGCTCGGCGGCGTCCTGTCCCTGACCGGGTTCCTCGGCTCGCTGCTCGTGCTCAGCCCGGCGATGACCGGCCTCGTCCTCGCCGCCGCGCTGCCCGCGCTCGTCGCCGAGATCCTGCTGACCCGGCGGCGGACGTCCATGGAGTGGGACATCGAGCACCACCACCGCCGCGAGTTCTTCTACGGCCAGCTCCTCACCGGGACATCGCCCGCGACCGAGATCCGCCTGTTCGGGATCGGCGCGTTCCTGCGCGGACGGATGATGTCCGAACGGCGTGCCGCCAACACCGCCGAACGCCGCATGGACCTGCGGGAACTCCGCACGCAGGGCGGCCTCACCGCCCTCGGCGCGGCCGTCGCCGGAGTCGGCCTCTGGTGGGCGGCGAACGCCGCGCGCCACGGCACGCTCAGCGTCGGCGACGTCGCGATGTTCCTCGCCGCCGTCGCGGGCGTCCAGGCCGCGCTCGGCTCCCTGACGTCCGCGATCTCCGGCGGCCAGGCCCGCCTGCTCGCGTTCACGCACTACGTCGCCGTCGTCCGCGCCCCGTCCGACCTGCCCCGCGCGCTCACCGGCGAAGCGCCGCCGCTGCGCCGCGGCATCGAGCTCCGCGACGTCTGGTTCCGGTACGGGGACGACCTGCCGTGGGTGTTCCGCGATCTCAACCTGACGATCCCGCACGGCGAGGCCGTCGCGCTCGTCGGCCTGAACGGCGCGGGAAAGAGCACCCTGGTCAAGCTCCTCTGCCGGATGTACGACCCGTCCCGGGGCCGGATCCTCTGGGACGGCGAGGACATCCGCGACATCCCGCCCGAGAAGCTGCGCGACCGCATCAGCGCCGTCTTCCAGGACCACATGAACTACGAGATGTCCGCCCGCGACAACATCGCGGTCGGCGACCTCACCGCCCTGGACGACCCGTCCCGCCTGGAACGCGCCGCGGGACGCGCCGGTGTCCACGACCGCCTCGCCGCCCTGCCGAACGGCTACGACACGTCCCTGACCAGGATGTTCGCCCTCGGCGACGACTCGGCCTCCGGGGTCGTCCTGTCCGGCGGCCAGTGGCAGCGCCTCGCCCTCGCGCGCGCCCTCGTCCGCGAGAACCGCGACCTGATGATCCTGGACGAACCGAGCTCCGGCCTCGACCCCGAGGCCGAACACGAGGTCCACGCCCTCATGCGCGAACACCGCCGCGGCGGCACCAGCCTGCTCATCTCCCACCGCCTCAGCGCCGTCCGCGACGCCGACCGGGTCGTCGTCCTGGAGGACGGACGCGTCACCGAACAGGGCACCCACGACACCCTCCTGGCGGCGGACGGCGGCTACGCCCGCCTCTTCCGCCTCCAGGCCAGCGGCTACCAGGAGGCGACGACCCCATGACCCGGCCGATCCTGGCCCTCGGAGCCCTGGCCGCCCTCGCGGCCTCGGCCGTGGCCGTCCGCCGGACGCTGATCCTCACCACCGTGGACGGCGACAGCATGGAACCGGCGCTGCGCTCCGGCGACCGCGTCCTGATCCGCCGCACCCGGCGCGTCCGCCGAGGTCAGGTCACCCTCCTGCGCTCGGACTCCCATGACCTGCTGCTCCTGAAGCGCGCCGTGGCCGTCCCCGGCGACCACCTCGCCAAGGAGTGGGCGGACGTCGACGTCCAGCGCATCGCCGACACGACCGTCCCGCCGGACGCGATCGTCGTCGTGGGCGACAACCGCCCGAAGAGCTGGGACTCCCGGCACTTCGGCCACGTGGGGAAGGACCGCGTCGTCGGCGTCCTCCTCACCCGCGTGAGCACCGTCTCTTGATCATCATCATGCTCCTCCGATACCAAGGAGCATGATCCGAGGAGAGAAGATCGGGCTCCGCGCCCGCCACGAAGCCGACGTCCCCGTCCTCCACGAGGAACTGCACAACGACGTCGAAACCCGCTCACGCGCGGACACACGCCCCTGGTGCCCCCTGGGCCTGGAGGCATCGCCCTTCGCCATCAGGGACCCGTCCGACCTGACCGCCGCCGACTTCTCCGTCGTCGACCTGGCGTCCGGCGAACTCGCGGGCGCGGCCGTCCTCTGGGGCATCGACCTGCACAGCCGCTCGGCGCACATCGGCATGACCCTCCGCCCGTCGTCCCGAGGCAAGGGCCTGTCGACCGACGTCGTCCGCACCCTCTGCCACTACGCCTTCGTCACCCGCGGCCTCAACCGCGTCGCCCTCGAAACCCTCACCGACAACATCGCCATGCGCACCGCCGCCGAACGCATCGGCTTCACCCACGAAGGCACCCTCCGCAAGTCCTTCTACGCCAACGGCGCCTTCCACAACGACGAGCTCTACGGCCTCCTGGCCACCGAATGGCACACTCGCCCGTGACCCCCTGAACCACCCGCAGGGGCTCTGCGTGACCGATACCGTACGAAGAGTGAAGGACTTCAACACCGCAGGCCCCTGCATCCCAGGCGAGCACTACATGCTCGAGCCCCTAGCCCGCCTGCCCGAAGCCCGAAGACTCGCCGAACAGGGCAAGTACTTCGTCATCCACGCTCCCCGCCAAACCGGCAAGACGACCACGCTGACACTTCTGGCCCAAGCCCTCAACGCCACAGGCAGATACGCAGCCGTCCGCTTCTCGTGCGAGACCGCCAAGACCGTCGAGGACATACGCGTGGCCGAAGAACGTCTCCTCGCGGCCTTGTGGGACGCCGCCGAAGACTTCGGGCTCCCCGAGGAATGCATGCCCCCTGATCCCTGGCCTGCGTCGCCGGGTGGTCGCGCGGTCTTCAGGGCGCTCAAGGCTTGGGCGAAGCGCAGCCCGTTGCCGCTGGTGCTGCTCGTCGACGAGATCGACGCGTTGACCGGCTCCGCACTCGTCGAGGTGCTCAGCCAGCTCCGCGACGGCGCAACCTCCTCCATGACCCCGTTTCCGCACTCGGTGGTTCTCTGCGGGATGCGGAACGTGCGGGACTACAAGGCGGCCTCAGGCGGCGACCCGAATCGTCTGGGATCGTCCAGCCCGTTCAACATCAGCGTCGCGTCGCTGCGCATCGGTGACTTCAGCATGGACGAGGTCGTCGAGCTGTACGACCAGCACACCGAGGCGACGGGACAGATCTTCGAGCCGCGGGCCGTTCAGCGGGCGTTCGAGGCGAGCCAGGGACAGCCCTGGCTGGTCAACGCCCTGGCCAGGGACGTCATCGAGGTCATGGCCGTCCCAGTGTCCGAGCCGATCACCGACGACCTGATGGACCAGGCGGTCGAGCGGCTCATCTACCAGCGCGCCACGCACCTGGACTCCTTGGTCGCCCGCCTGCACGAGCCGCGCATCCAACGCATCATCGAGCCGATGATCACGGGCGTGGACGTGCGTTCCGACGACGTGACCTACGACGACGACCTCGCGTACGTGCGGGATCTCGGCCTGGTCACCCAGGCACCGCCGCTGCAGATCTCCAACCCGATCTACCAGGAAGTGATCATCCGCGTCCTGTCCCAGCGCCTTCAGGATCGCGTCGAGGTCGAGCCGCGCGCCTTCCTGCTCCCGGACGGACGCCTCGACACCGACAAGCTGCTCGAGGAGTTCATCGCGTTCTGGAAGGCGAACGCGGAGATCGTCGACAACCAGCACACCTACCACGAGGCCGCCTGCCACCTGGCGTTCATGGCGTACCTGCAGCGTGTGGTGAACGGCGGGGGCTTCATCGACCGCGAGTACGCGCTCGGCCGCAAGCGCTTGGACCTCACCATCCGCAAGCCGTACACGGACGAGAACGGATGTCGCGCAATGCAGTGGGCGGCGTACGAACTCAAGGTCCACAACACTGGTGAGAAGAACCCGATCCCGGGCGGCTTGGAGCAGTTGGACCGCTACCTTGACAGCCTCGGCCTGGACACCGGAACCCTCATCGTCTTCGACCGTCGCAAGAACGCCCCGCCCGTCGCCGACCGCACCAAAGTGGAGCCGGTCGAATCACCCGCAGGACGGAAGATCACCCTCGTCCGCGCCTGATCCCGGAGGGTTAGCCTGCAGGGATGGGGCGAGCGGTTCTTGTGGTGGTGAGTGGGGCGGCGGGGGTTGGGAAGACTTCGTTGGCGCGTGGGGTGGCTCGGCGGCTTGGGTGTCCGGTGGTGGTTCGGGACGAGATCAAGCAGGGGCTGGTGCTCGCGGACGACGGGTATCGGGCGGAGCCCGGGGACGCGATGACGCGGCACGCGACGGAGGTCTTCTTCGACGTGCTGCGGGTGATGTTGGACGCCGGGTGCGCGGTCGTCGCCGAGGCGGCGTTCCAGGATCGGGTGTGGAATCCGCGGCTGACGGCGCTCAGTGAGCTGGCCGACGTGCGGATCATCCGGTGTGACGCGCCGCAGGAGGTGCGCAGGGAGCGGGTCGCGCGGCGGCTGGAGGCGGACGGGCACCGCCGGGCGCACGCCGATCACTCGCTGACCTTCCAGGACGGGTTCCAGCGCGTGGAGATGGACGTCCCGACGCTGGACGTCGACACGTCCGATGGGTACCGGCCGGGTATGGACGAGATCGTCGCGTTCGCGCGAGGCTTTGCCGGACGCTGACCCGATACGGAGGTGGACGAGAAGGTCCGCCGGGCCGGACGCGTCGTGGGTGGGGGCGGACGCGGCGGGTACATCCGAGAAGGAGGACGCGGCGGCGGGCACACTCAGGGGCGGACGAAAGGATCACCATGGGCGGGAGGCCCGCGTTCTACCGAGACCAGCGCGCATGGCGTGACCTGCAGAGACATCTGCCCGAGCGGCTGCGCCTGACGGACGAGACCGTGCCCGAGGAGAGCTTCTGGGAGTGGCGCGGGCATCGCGTCCACCTTGATCGCTACCCGAAGCCGGACGCGAGGGCCAAGGTCGTCCTGTTGCACGGCATCGGCACGAACGGACGCCAGATGACGCTCGTCCTGGGCGCGCCGCTCGCCCAGAAGGGCTACGAGACGATCGCCATCGACAACCTCGGTTACGGGCTCACACAGGTCAAGGCCGGTAGCAATCCGTCCTATGGCGACTGGGTCGACCTGGTCGTTGATTTTCTGCTGCGCGAGCGTGCGCGGGACGACCGGCCGATCGTCCTCTACGGGCTCGGCGCGGGCGGCATGCTGGCGTACCACGTCGCCGCGAAGGCCCCGCGCGGCACGGTGAAGGGCGTCGTCGGCATGACGTTCCTCGACCAGCGTGACCAGGCCGTCCGGGACGAGACGGCGCACGACAAGATCACCGCTCGGGTGGGCCTGCCGCTCATGTCGCTGCTGGCCAGGACGCCGCTCGCCGGGCTGAAGTACCCGATGAGCCTGGCGTCCAAGATGTCCGCGCTGGCCAACGACCCGGCCGCCATGAAGGTCTTCATGCAGGACAGGGCGTCCGCCGCGAACTGGGTCAGCGTCCGGTTCCTGGACACGTACATGAACCACGCGCCCGCCGTCGAGCCCGAGAACTTCGACGCCTGCCCGGTCCTGCTGACCCAGCCCGTCGTGGACCGCTGGACGCCGCTCTACCTGAGCACGCCCTTCCTGTCCCGCATCGACAAGGTTCCGGTCGAGACGGTCATGCTCGACAACGCGGGCCACTACCCGCTCGAAGAGCCCGGCCTGACGCAGATGCAGGAGACCGTCGCCGACTTCGTCGCCAAGCACACCGGCTGACGTCAGCGCCGCCGTTCGACGGCGTCGAGCCACGGCCGCAGCATCGCGTCGATCGTCCGGGCGGCGGACGCGGTGTCGGACGCGTGCTCGATGCTCCGTCCGGCGGACGTCCGGAACCACCACCCGTCCACGTGCCGGACGGCCGTGACCGTCTCGCCGATCGACGTCACGTCCGGTGACCGGACGCGCAGCATCGGCGGGAACTCAAGCGTCCGCGGATCGGCCCTCCACCCGCGTTCCCGCAGGTCACGCGCCAGACGGCAGAGCAGCCGCCGAGCCCGCCACGCGTCCAGGTCCGACGCCCGGACGACCACCCCGCGCGAACGCGCCAGACTCCTCGGTCCGCGCGGGGCCGCAGGACTCCTCCGAGCCTTCGGCCAGCCCAGGCGTGCCAGACGGCGCGGGTGCGCCCGGCCGCGCGGGCGGGTCAGGCCCATCGGGCCAGCTCCGCCGCTACGGCGTGGGCGGTCGCGAGGGTGTCGTCCGGGTCGCGGACGTGCTGGGCGTCGCCGATCGACGTTCCACCGGGATAGAGCCAGAACGTCCACTTGCCGTCCGTGGTCTTCTCGCACGTCACGCTGATCGTCCGGCCCATCGTGTCCGGATTCCAGCAGCGCAGGACGGTCGGTTTCAGGACGTTCTCGACGAGCCGCGCCCGCAGCCCGATGTCGTCCAGCCCACCGGCGAGAGCGAGAAGCCTGGTCCTTTTCGCCAAACGTGCTATCTCGACCGGAGAATCGAGGCTACGGTCACAGATGCGAGTCGTGTCGTTACACATCGGCACCCTCCAAGGTCGGGGGAGTGGGAACTGTGCGTGATCTCATCACCACTCTCCCGACACGGAGTGTCGACGGGAAGAGGGAGAGCGTCCACACGACCGATGTAGCGACGGGAGCCTCGACATGCCCGACAAGCAGCGCATTCAGCCCGTGATCGACCCCCACAAGAGCGCCTGGGCGCTCTACGCGTACAAGCTCAGGAAAATGCGGGAGCAGGCGGGACTCAGCCAGCCGGAGATCGGTCGCGCCTGTCTCGTGTCCGGAAAACTGGTCTCGGCCATCGAGACCCTGCGTCGCCTCCCGGGCGAGGACTTCAGCAAACGCCTGGACGTGCGGTTCGACCTCGACTTCTTCGAGGACCAGTACCACCAGATCAACCGCGAGTTGAAGCTCCCCTGCGGCTTCGACGAGTACGAGAAGCAGGAGACGCAGGCGGGCATCATCCACTCCTACGACCCGCTCGCCATCCCCGGGATTCTCCAGACCGAGGATTACACTCGCGCGATCATGCGCCGGATTCAGCGGCCAGAGCAGCTCGACCAGATGGTCGCCGCGCGCATGAGGCGTCAGGAGATCCTGGATCGGGACCCCTATCCGCTGATCGTTTGCCTCGTGAAGGAGGCCGCGCTGCGGGAGGTGATCGGCGGGCGCGACGTTCTGCGTGGGCAGTTGGCCAAGCTCTTGGAAGTGGCCGAGTTGCCTCACGTGTCCATCGAGGTCATCCCCAATGGATCGGGCATCGTGCTGGCCAGTGGGTTCGCGATGCTCCAGTTCGCCGAGGGCGCTCCCGTCGGCTGGACTGAGGCGGCCTTTGGCCACGGGCATCTCGTTCAGGACTCGGCCACTCTTCACGAGATGCGGGTAGCGTTCGACTTGTCTCGCAGGGAAGCGTTGTCGGTGTTCGAGTCCGTGCGCCTGATTCGGGCGATCTTGGAGGCGATGTGAGTCGATCCACACCCCAGTGGCGCAGGTCCAGCTACTCGACCGCCGAGGGGGGCCAGTGTGTTGAAGTGGCCGCTCTTTGGCAGAAGTCGAGCTACTCCGGGGCCGAGGGAGGGCAGTGCGTGGAAGTCGCTGTGTTGGCTCCGGAGGTTGGGCTTCGGGACTCGAAGGATCCGGACGGGCCGCATTTGCATGTGACCCGTCCGGGGTTCGCGGAATTGCTCGTCCGGCTCAAGGCGTAGCCTGCGCGACGTCCGGTGTGCCCTGGGGCTTCATCTGGCCGGAGCTAGCGCGGGCATCCCTCCATCAGGCGCTTGTACTGGCCGTTCGACTCGCTGGGGAGAGGCTTGCCGGGCGGCTGGGCCCACAGCATGACCTGCCCGGGGGCCCACGGGTCGGCGTCCGTGACGATCCAGTTTCCGGGGATCTTGGAGCGGTCGGCCGTGGTGACGCCGAAGTCCTCGCCGCCCGCGCGCTTCTCGTCGTAGTGCCACTGTCCGGCCTGGACGTTGTGGCGGCGCAGGACGGGAAGCGCCTGGTCGACGGTGAGGCCGCGGACCGGCACGCAGTGCAGCGCCTCGCCCGCCGCGAACGCGCTCTTGCTGCTTGTGTACTGCTCACCGGGCCGCGCGGCTCGTCCGAACGTGACGGCGCCCGAGCCTCGGAAACCGGTGGGGATCCTCAAGCCGACCGGGCAGGCCCCGCCACCGTTGTCGCAGCGCCCCTTGGCGCTGATGATCCCGACATCGGACGGCAGCTCGCTCATCACGATCCCGCCGACCAGGGACGGGGACACCGGGACGAGCCGCAGCGTGATCTTCATGCCGTGCGCGGCGAACTCCCTGCGGAACCGCGCGGGGTCGGCGAGCGGGTCCTTGATCCGGACGACCAGGTCCTTGCCCTCGGTCCTGAAGGTCAGCGCGGCGGGCTGCGCCTTGGCCGGGTTGTACGTGGGGGAGCCGGCGGGCGAGCCGGACGTCCCGGCGGCTCCGGGTGTTCGGTGGGTCCCGGGAGTCCCGGCCGTCGCGATGGTGAGCGCCACCGCACCGGCCGTCGCGACCGCCAGCGGCAGGCCGCCGAACAGCACCATGCGCTTGCGGCGCGGACGGGAGCGGGCGGGCGCGGCGTCCGGTGTGGCGTCGGTCGCGGTCGCCATGATGCCCTCGCCCAGCTCGGCCTTGGTCCGCGGGCTCACCATCCGGGCGACCTCCTCGTCGGTCATGGGGTTGAGTCGCCTGATCAGCGTGTCGTCGTTCATGCGTGTTCCTTCTCGCCCACGCGCGCCCCGCGCGGGTGGGCCGGTCGGGTCTGTCGGGCCTCCAGCGCGCGGGCGAAGCGGCGACGCGCCCGGTGCAGCCGGATGCGTACGGCGTTGCGGGAGCAACCGAGGACGACCGCGATCTGCCCGGCGTCCAGGCCCTCCCAGCCGACCAGGGACAGCAGTTCGCGGTCGTCGTCGGACAGGCCGCGGAACGCGTCCGCGACGGCGTCGTCCGCGAGGTGCGGTTCGGCCGTCCGGTCGTGGGGGCGGAGTTCGGCGCGCAGCCGCTCGCTGAGCGCGCTGCGCCGTCGCGCGCCGCGATGGTGGTTGGCCAGCGCGCGGCGGGCGACCCCGTACAGCCAGGGCCGCGCGGCCTCGCCGGACGGGATCTCGTCCAGCCTGCGCCATGCGACGAGGAACGTCTCCGCGAGGACGTCCGCGGCGTCCTCGCCGTGGTCCGTGCGGCGCATCAGGTAGGCCAGCACGGGATCGTGGCAGGCCGCGTAGATCTCCTCGAATCTTCGTCTGCCCTCGGGGGGTTGCAAACCCTCTCCTCTCGGTCAGGTCGTCACCCCGAACATGTCCGGTCGACCCAGGGCATTTCACCCGACCGGGCATGGCGTCGGAACCGCTCGGCTGCCTGTCCGAATGCGGGGTGCGGTGCCGGACATTCCTACGAACCGCTCGGTTCGTCGCAGTCGCAGAACAGGGACCGGCTCGACCGGGGGGACCCCCGAGAGGAAGGGGACGGGCGGCGGCCGGGGGATCCGGCCGCCGCCCGAGTGAGCGGGTGGGGTCGGTCAGAGGGTTCCGGGGGTCTTGCGGGTGGTGACGTTCATCCGGTTCCAGGCGTTGACCGTGAAGATCAGGGCGATGAGCTGGGCTAGCCCGTTCTCGCCGAACCGCTCCTCGGCGTCCGCGTAGACCTTGTCCGAGACGCCCTGCGGGAGGAGGGTGACGGCCTCGGTGAGGGCGAGCGCGGCGCGCTCCGCGGCCGTGTAGAGGCTGGACTCGCGCCAGGCGCTGAGCTGGTGGATCCGCTCCTCGGTCTCGCCCGCCTTGCGCGCGTCGCCCGTGTGGTAGTCGATGCAGTACGCGCACCCGTTGAGCTGCGAGGCCCGGATCTGGACGAGTTCGACGACGACCGGGTCGAGACCGTCCCGGGCGGCGGCGTCCAGGGCGAGGACGGCCTTGAAGACCTTGGGGGCGACCTTGGAGAAGTTCATGCGTTCGGGGATCTGCACCGCTGTCATGCCCTTGAACCTAGGTTCGCTTCGGCCCCTCCATATGGTGCATTCTGGCGCGAGGATCTTGGGTCAATTCTCGGGGGAGCCGTGGCCGACCGACGCCTTCAGACCGTCAGCGACGCCCCGTCCGGCCAGGGCGACGAACCGGCGGGAACAGGCGACGAACTGGAGGGGACGGGCAGTGACCTGCATCTCGACCTCACCGGGACGGGCGGTGGGCTGCGTGCCCGGTTGATGGACGCGTTGCGCGAGGCCATCCGGTCCGGACGGCTCGTCCCCGGGAGCAGGCTGCCGCCGTACCGGGCGCTCGCGAAGGACCTGGGCATCGCGCGCAACACGGTCGCCGACGCGTACGCCGAACTCGTCGAAGAGGGATGGCTGACGGCGCGGCAGGGTTCCGGGACGCGGGTCGCGCGCCGGGCCGAACCCCTGCCGCAGGCTCGCCCGCTCGCGCCCAGGGGACGCCTCCGGACCGTCCACGACCTCCAGCCCAGCTCGCCGGACGCCGCCGCGTTCCCGCGAGGCGACTGGACGGCCTCGGTGCGGCGCGCGCTCGCCGCCGCGCCGAACGAGGCGTTCGGGGTCGGCGATCCGCAGGGCAGGCGCGAGCTGCGCGAAGCGCTCGTGGAGTACCTGGCGCGCGCCCGGGGCGTCCGGGCGCGGGCCGACGACATCGTGATCTGCTCGGGCTTCGCGCACGGCCTGGAACTGCTGTGCTCGATCCTCGACGGGCCCGTCGCCGTGGAGGCGTACGGGCTGTCCTTCCACCGCTCCATCATCGAACGCGCAGGTCACGCCACGATCCCGCTCGAAGTGGACACCGGGGGAGCGCGCGTCGAGGACCTTCCCGCGACGGGCGCGGACGCCGTCCTGCTCACCCCGGCGCACCAGTACCCGACCGGCGGGCCGCTGCGTCCCGAGCGGCGCGCGGCGGTCGTCGACTGGGCGCGCGCGACCGGCGGACTCGTCATCGAGGACGACTACGACGGGGTGTTCCGGTACGACCGCGAGCCTGTCGGCGCCGTCCAGGGACTCGATCCCGACCGCGTCGTCTACATGGGCTCGACCAGCAAGAGCCTGTCGCCCGCGCTGCGTGTCGGCTGGATGGTCCTGCCCGGCGGCCTCGCCGGCCGCGTGGCCGAGGCCAAGGGCGCGCGCGAACTGGTCACGGGCGTCGTCGACCAGCTCGCGTTCGCCGACCTCGTCGCGTCCGGCGCGTACGACCGGCACGTGCGCCGCATGCGCGGGATCTACCGCCGCCGCCGCGACCGGCTGATCGCCGTCCTCGCCGAGCGCGCCCCGCACATCAACGTCAGCGGCATCGCCGCCGGGCTGCACGCCGTCCTCGAACTCCCGGACGGAGCCGAAGCGGCGGCCCTCCACGGCGCCCGCCGCCAGGGCCTGGCCCTGGACGGGCTGGGCGCGTACCGCCACCCGGGCAGCACCGCTCCTCCGCGCGACGGCCTGGTGATCGGCTACGGCACGCCGTCCGAGCACGCCTACGCCGCCGCCCTCGACGCCCTCTGCCTGGCCCTTCCCGACCCTCCGGACGTGGACCACGCCCCGCTGACGCGCGTCCGGAATCGCCCTGAATAGGATGCCCCCGAGCTCGGACGACTGGGAGGTCGGCATGCGGCAGGCGTTGAGCATCGCGGTGGCTCAGCCGAGGTGCGTCGCTCACGACGTGGCGTCCAACGCGGAGGCCCACGCGGAGGCCGTCCGGGCGGCGGACGCGCGCGTGGTGGTCTTCCCGGAGCTGTCGCTGACCGGCTACGAACTGGACGCGACGCCGATCGCCCCCGACGACGAGCGGCTGGCCCCGATCGTCGCCGCATGCGCCGAGACCGGAACACTCGCCCTCGTCGGCGCGCCCGTGCCCGGCCCCGGCATCGGCTTCCTGGCCGTGGACGGCACCGGCGCGCGCGTCGCCTACACGAAGGCGTACCTGCACGGCGAGGAGATCGACCGCTTCACGCCGGGCGAACCCACGGTGATCGAGGTGGACGGCTGGCGACTCGGCCTCGCCATCTGCCGCGACACCGGGATCCCCGAGCACGCCGCCAAGACCGCCGCCCTCGGCATGGACGGTTACGTCGCCGGGGTCGTCCACCACGACCACGAGGCCGGCGTGCACGGCGAACGCGCCCGCCGCACCGCCGCCGAGCACGGAGTGTGGGCCGCCACGGCGGCCTTCGCGGGCCCGACCGGCGGCGGCTTCGACCGCACGTCCGGCCGCTCGGCCATCTGGTCGGCGACCGGCGAACTCCTCGCCGAGGCGAGCACCGCCCCGGACGACCTCGCAAGGACGATCTTCACCCCGTAGGGTGACGCGGCATGGCAGATCTCTACGAGTTGCTGCTCACCGCCGAGCTCCCCGCAGACCTCCCCGATAACGAACTCGCCGAACTCCGCTGGCACCTCGGAACCGCTCCCCAGCCCACCGAGTTCACCATCGTGACCGACTGGCCGATCGACTACGTCGGCGACGGCGACCCAGGTCAGGACGACTCCGAGGACAGCTGGGAGATCTACCCGACCCCGCTGCTCGCGAACCGGGGCCCGGCCGACGCGCGCATCGGCGGCGTCGAGTTCTCCGAACTGGCGCTCCGCGAGGACCGCTTCCCCGCCTGGGTCCTCACGACCCGCCAGGCACTCCACGGCCCGACCCACTGGGACATGCTGTACGACCTGATCCATTGGCTGGACCAACGCAAAACCAGCCCCTGGGGAACCAGCGAACTAGCCTTCTACCTCCGCCACTGCGAAGACGAGCTCCTGACGGCGGCAACCCTCAAAGACGACAGAATCGTCTCCCGCCAAGACCCCACCCACACCCTCTAACCTCCGCCTCCGTCAGGTCCAGATGTCCTGGGCGTCATGGCCCGACGGGTCCGTCTCGCGGAGGCTTTCTTGGAGGCCGTTGAGGCAACGACCGGTGAGGCGACCTCCGGAGTCGGTCTCGTGAAGCCTCCAGCCTGGCAGCGGCATTTCGTCCGCGCCGGCTGGCGAGCCCCCTTCGTCGAGCGCGAGCAGCGTGGCGAAGACCGCTTCGAACGCCGCGGCACGCATGGCGAGGACGACGTCACCGCGATCGGCTCCTGCGCTGACCAGGCGAGCGGCAGCCGGGACGTTCTCCAGCGCGCCCGGGTTCTCCCGGCCGTTGATGGCTTCCGTCCAGAGTTGACGCAGTAGCAGGAAACGAGCCAGTTGCGGCAGGCCCTCGGCAACCTCCGACCGCGCCCATTCGCCGGGCGCGTCGGCACCGAGGCGGGTGAAGGCTTCCAGCAAGCCGTCGGCTGTGGCGCGCTGCTCCTGAGGCAGCGTGGCGAGCCATTCCGTCCACCCGGTCTGCGGATTCGTCATGCGGGAGAGCATGGTACATAGGGCACGAAGCAGCTTCAGTGGAGGCCGCGTTCGAGCATGTGGACAACGTCCACATGAGTGTGACAGGATCCTGCCGTGCCGCGATGTGGATGCCGTCCACATTTTGTTTTAGCAGCTCAGGAGGGCTTCATGGCAGCGCAGGGCAAGGGTGACCCGTCCAGCTACTTCCCGTCGATCGAGGCGAAGTACGGGCGTCCCGTCCAGGAGTGGCTCGACCTCATCGCGTCCTCGCCGCTGACGAAGCACATGGAGCTCGTCACCTGGCTGAAGTCCGAGCACGGCCTCGGGCACGGCCACGCGAACGCCCTCGTCGCCCACGCGCGGGCCAACGCCTGACGCGTGACGGCGTCCCGTCCGGGCGGACGGGACGCCGGGAGCGGGCTCAGCGCGGGGTCTGCTTCACCTTGTCGGTGACGGCGACCTTGAGCAGGGCGTAAGAGTAGAGCAGCGTGCCTTCCGGGAGTGCGGCCTCGGTGGACGCGGTGGCCTGCGTCGACGGGCTTTCGGACGGCCTCGGGAACTTGTGCGAGTCCTTGTGGGACACGTACTCGCGGTCGCCGAGGTAGCGGTAGGTCTTCGGGTCGAAGACGAGTTCGCGGCGGGTGCCGTTGAAGGTCTGCCCGATCGCGATGCCCTTGCGTCCGGCCAGGTCGGTGACGTCGCGCGTCACGGTGACGCCGGGGATCGTGCCCGCGGCCTTGAACATCAGCGCCAGCGAGGACGGACGCAGGTACCGGTCCCGCACCGTGTCGCCCATTGTGATGAACGCCTGCACGTCGGCCGGATTCCCGCCCTGGCTGTGCTCGTACAGCCAGGACCGCATCGCCTGCTGGGTCGTCGGCAGCCCGGTGACCATCGCGGGCGTGTCGTGGCAGCCCTTGGGCGGCTTCGCGGCGTTCACCTTCGGCCGGCCGGTCCCGGCGGCCTTCGCCTTGGCCGACATCGCCTCGTAGTCGGACGAGTTGTCGCACATCCACGTGTCGCCCATGCCGGTCTGGCTCATGAGGCCCGCGTGCCTGCCGTCGATGGACCGCCATTCGACGCGGCCCTCCATGCGTGACCTGCGATCCACCTCCTGCTTCCCATTGATGAAGCTCACGTACTGCCGGGACTTGGACGCCATGTAGAGGTACTGGTCGCCCCTGGGCGTGACGTCCGGCAGCTCACCGGCGGCCTTGGACGCGCGGTCCAGGACCTCCGTCGCGGCGACGGGCGTGATCGTCGGCTCGTCGCCGCCGTTCCCGCCTTTCCCGCCCGAAGGGACGATGACGACCGCGGCTGCGGCGGCACCGGCGGCCAGTGTGACGGCCAGTCCGCCGAGGATGAGGCGAGGCGACCTGGTACGCGTGGGCATCTGACGTGTCTCCCGAAGCAGCTGGTCACGGACGGCATCGTGGTCAACGAGGTCCCGCCGAGGCGGAGGCAACATGTCGTTCATCGGCTCTCCTCGGGGAGATAGGCGTTCACAGGACGGCGGACGGTGTCGGGCGGCGTTCCCTTGGCGGCCCGAAAGGGCGCGGCCCCCGCCGCGCGTCCGGTCGACGGAAGCGCGGCGGACGGCGGCTCGGCGGACGGCGGCTCGGTGGAGAGGTCGCGGAGGCGGGCGCGGGCCCGGCTGAGGCGGGACCGGACGGTGCCCGGGGCGATGCCGAGCGCCTCGGCGATCTGGTTGTGGTCCAGTTCCTCCCAGACGCTGAGGATCAGGACCTCGCGGTCGCGGCGCGGCAGTTTCCGCACCGCGTCGAGGACGCGCCGCATCCGCTGTTCGGCGTCGAGGCGCGCGGACACCTCGTCCGCGTCGTCCGGGGGCGGGACGGGCCGGGGCATCCGGGACAGCGCGTCCCGGTGCCTGCGCATGCCGCGCCGCTGGTTGTGCAGGACGTTCGTCGCGACGCCGTACAACCAGGGCAGGAGCGAGCCGGACTGCGGCTGGACGCGTCCGCGCTGCCGCCAGGTCTCCAGGAACACCACCGATGTGGCGTCCTGGGCCTCCGACCAGCTCGCCGTCCGCCGGAAGCAGTAGTTGTAGACCGTTGTCGCGTGCCGGTCGAAGAGCTCCCCGAAGGCTCGCTCGTCACCGTCCCGCGCGCGGTTCCACAGCTCGTCGTCCGTGGGGGTGTGCGGGTTCATGCCCACCTGATGTCCGCTCGCCCCCTCGTGTTCCCGACGAGAAACGGAGGCGGGCGGGACGTTCGGGATTCGGGAACTCTCCGATTTAGTCTGTGCGTAGGTTATCTCTCCGGCGAGTACCTCCGCGCCAGCCCCGCGATCATGTTCGCCATCCGGGCGCGCAGCTCCGGCGGGCCGACCACCTCGACGTCGTCCCCGAGCCGCAGCAGGTCATGGACGGCCCGCTCCGGCGACTCGATCGGCAGGACCACCTCGATCCACCCGTCCCCGTCCGGACGGGCCGTCCCGGACGCCTCGCGCACCGCCCGCAGCGCCGCGCCGTCCAGGCACTCGCCCAGGTGCGGCAGAAGCCCCGGCGACAGCCGGACGGTCGCCGTCCCCGCCAACCGGCGTTCCTCGAAATCCCGCAGGTAGGAGGCCCAGTGCGCCGCCAGGTCGAACCCTTCCGGACGCTCGAACCGCTCCTCGCCCACCTCCACGCCGAGGACGCGGGAGACCCGGTATGTCCGCATGCCGCCCCTGGTCCGTCCGACCAGGTACCAATGCCCGCTCTTCAGGACCAGTCCAAGCGGGTCCACGTCCCGCACCACCTCGTTCGGCTCCTGCCAGCGGAAGTACCGCAGCCGGACGCGCCGGACGTTCCACACGGCGTCAGCGACCGCCGCCAGGTGCGGCGTGTCGTCAGGAGCGCGATACCAGGAGGGCGCGTCCAGATGGAAACGCTCGCTCACACGCGCTGCCCGATCGCGCAGCTCATCGGGCAGCGCCGACATCAACTTGAGTTGCGCCGCCGCGACGATGGCGCCGAGTCCCAGTTCGGCGGCGGGCCCCGGCAGCCCGGTCAGGAACAGCGATTCGGCCTCGTCCTCCGTCAGCCCGTTCAGCCGCGTCCGGAACCCGTCGAGCAGCCGGTATCCGCCCTGGTGGCCGGGCTCCCCGTACAGCGGAACGCCCGCCGCGCCGAGTGCCTCCATGTCCCGGTAGACCGTCCGGACCGACACCTCCAGCGCGTTCGCGACCTCCTCCGCGGTCACCCGTCCGCGCGTCTGGAGCATCAACAGGATCGACAGCAACCGGCTAGCACGCATGGCGGTAAGTTTCGCCGGATCCACTGACAGAAGGTGTCAGTGAACCGTCCCTACCGTCCGCGTCATGGAATTCGACATGAAGGACCTCGTCACCCGCTACGTCGCCGTCTGGAACGAACCCGACCCCGGCCGCCGCCGTGAGGCCGTCGCTTCCCTCTGGGCCGAGGACGCCGTCGAACGGGTCGAGGAAACCGAATGGCACGGCGTCTCCGAACTGGAGGATCGCGTGGCCGGGGCCCATCAGTCCCTGGTGGCGGACGCCGGTTACACCGTCATCGCGGAGGACCCGATGGCCCACCACGACGCCGTCACCTTCACCGTCCACCTCGTCAAGAACGACGAGATCGCCTGGTCCGCCCGCGTTTTCCTGATCGTCGGCGACGACGACCTCATCCGCTACGACTACCACTTCACCACCCGCCCGATGACCTCCTGACCAGCCCGAACGTGACGTGCGCCTCCCCCGCGCCCCCCGATCCCGCCGGACGCTCCGCTCGTCCGGCGGGGTCGGGGATCGAGGGGGACGGGCATGGGGCGGCCGAGAAGTTTTACCTGGTTAAAAGCGTTCTCTCTGACGTGAGCATTGCCGGTCGATTGCTAGCTTCGGACGAATGGATGGGGAAGTTTTCGAGGAACTCGGCGTGCTCGTCCGCGACATCGGGGACGCGGGCGTCGAACGGATGTCAGAGACCCCGGGCCTCGCGGCGGCCGTGGACCAGCACGTCGCCGAGGTGCGCGGCCTGGTCCCGGAGTCGTCCCAGCCCGCGCTCATGGACTACCTGTCCGGCTTCGCCGAGGACGCCTTCCGGCGCGGCTGGTGGCCGGGCGACACCCGCGACTGGGAGTTCGTCCGGATCGTCGCCGTCTGCTGGATGATGCGGCAGGCCCCGGTCTGACGGGGTCCGCGCCGGTCCACATGATCGTCCGACGCCGCGGGACGCGCCGGTTTCGTCGATTCTCGCCCTTCGGGCGTGGCCGGGCACTTCATAAGCTGGGCACCAAGCACTCCTAAGGAGGACTCCGGTGTCCGAGGCAACCACCCCACGTTTCCGTTCCGTGCTCGATCATTTCGTGGCCTACAAGCCCGGCAAGGTCGTGGTCTCGCCCGAGGGCCGGTCCTTCAAGCTCTCGTCGAACGAGTCGCCGCAGGGGCCCCTGCCCTCCGTCCAGGAGGCCATCGAGCGCGCGGCCCGCGACGTCAACCGCTACCCGGACAACAACGCGACCGCCCTCGTCGAGGCGATCGCCCGGCGTTTCGGCGTGACGCCCGAGCACATCGCCGTCGGCTGCGGCTCGGTCGGCGTGTCGCAGATGTTGATCGAGGCCGTCGCCGAGCCGGGCGTCGAGATCGTCTACGCGTGGCGTTCGTTCGAGGCCTACCCGCTGCTCGTGGGCCTGTCCGGCGCGACCGGCGTGCAGGTCCCCCTGGTGGACGAGACGCACGACCTCGACGCCATGGCCGACGCGATCACCGATCGCACCCGCCTGGTCTTCGTCTGCAACCCCAACAACCCGACCGGCACGGTCGTCGGCCGCGCCGAGCTGCTCCGCTTCCTCGACCGCGTGCCCCCGCACGTCCTGGTCGTCCTGGACGAGGCGTACCGCGAGTACGTCCGCGACGACGACGTCCCCGACGGCATGGACCTCTTCCGCGAGCTGGACCGCCCGAACGTTGCCGTCCTGCGCACCTTCTCCAAGGCGTACGGGCTCGCGGGCCTCCGCATCGGCTTCATGGTCGCGCACCCGGTCGTCGCCACGGCCATCCGGAAGACCTACCTCCCGTTCAGCGTGAACTCCATCGCCCAGACCGCCGGGGTCGCCTCCCTCGCCGCCACCGAGGAGCTCCTCGCCCGCGTGGACGAGACCGTCAAGGAACGCCACCGCGTCCGCGACACCCTCCTCGCCGACGGCTGGACCGTCCCCCCGACCGAGGCCAACTTCGTCTGGCTTCGCCTCGGCGACCGCACCATGGACTTCTCCGACTCCTGCGACGCCGCGGGCGTCAGCGTCCGCCCCTTCCCCGGCGAGGGCGCGCGGGTCTCCATCGGCTCCCCCGAGGAGAACGACGCCTTCCTCACGGTCGCCCACGCCTACCCCCACCGCAACTGACGCGCCTCGTGGGGCCGTCCCTCGCCGGACGGCCCCACCCGCATATGTGACGCAGGTCACTTGATCAAGGGTGCCTGGGCGTGAAAAGGGCGGAAGCGACGGGCAATCAGCGGTGATCTTTCCCCGGAGGAAGGCGCCCGAGCATGCACGTGACCCATCCGCCGCCCGCCCGGCAGGCCGGTGACGCGATCGTCCCGACCCCTTCGACCGGCGCGACCGGCGTGGGCGAGGAGAGCGAGCCGTCCGACGCGACGGTGATCGAACGATCCCGCGCCGACCCCGAACTGTTCTCGCTGATCTTCGACCGGTACCACGAGCGGATCTTCCGCTACGCCGCCGCCCGGCTCGGCGCGTCCGCCGCCGAGGACGTCACCGCCGACACGTTCCTGGCGGCCTTCGACCAGCGGCACCGCTACGACCTCGCGCACTCCGAGGCCCGTCCCTGGCTCTACGGGATCGCGACCCACCTGATCAGGCGGCACCGGCGCGCCGAGACCCGGTTCTACCGGGCGCTGGAGCGCTCGGGCCTGAACGACGTCGAGCCCGGCCACGCCGACCAGGTGATCGACCGGATGACCGCGGGCCAGCTGCATCCCCGGCTCGCCCGGGGCCTGGCCAAGCTGTCCAAGGACGACCGCGCCGCGCTGACGCTGATCGCCTTCGCCCGGCTCACCTACGCCGAGGCCGCCCTCGCCCTGGGCGTCCCGCCCGGCACCGTCGGCTCCCGTGTCAACCGCGCGCGCCGCAAGCTCCGCGCCGCCCTGGAGGCCGCGAACGATGAATGACCTGCACCCGCTCCACCACCACCACGACGCCCAGCCCGGCCCCACGCCAGAGGGAGTCGACAGGATGCGCGCCCGCCTGAACGAGCACATCGCCGCCTCGGACGCGGAGCCCGAGGCCGCGCGGTCCAAGGCCG
Source organism: Actinomadura oligospora ATCC 43269 (assembly GCF_000518265.1). Classification (GTDB taxonomy): domain Bacteria; phylum Actinomycetota; class Actinomycetes; order Streptosporangiales; family Streptosporangiaceae; genus Spirillospora; species Spirillospora oligospora. Next base: position 223,549 of record NZ_JADG01000008.1, read on the forward strand.
TCGCGTCCACGAGACGTCACCGGATCCGTCCCGCGTGGGGGCTGGCCTTCGCCGGTGCCGCCACCGCCGCGGCGCTCGCCGCCACGCTGGTCGCGGGCGAGCTCAACGACGCCCCGGCCACCAACGGCCCCGCCCACGTCACCACGTCCCCCGGCGACTCGGCGCGGACCGTCCTGCTCACCGCCGCCGAACACGCCGAGACCCGCCCCACCGGCAGGTACTGGCACGTCGTGACCACCTACGTCCGTCCCGGAGCGTCCGTGGACGCCCAATGGATGACCCTCGACGGGCAGTACTGGACCGCCTACCGCAACCCCAAGCCAGGGCCGGGCGAGAAGGGCAGTGAACTCCTCAAGGAGAAGAAGGGCGTGCCGCTGATGGGGACGGTGCTCGGCCTCAACCCTCCCCTCTCCGCGCTGCAGAAGCTGCCGACCGACCCGAAAGCGTTGCGCGCGCTCGCCGTCCGCAACGTCGCCAAGCCCGACATGCCGTACAGCCTGGTGGAAGTGCTGATCGGCCTGCTGACCGACCAGCCCGCCCCTCCGAAGGTCCGCGCCGCGGCGTTCCGGGCCCTGGCCGACGTGCCCGGGGTGCGGTTGCTCGGCCCGGCGACCGACCCTCGCGGACGCAAGGGCAAGGCTCTGGTCCACCTGGCCTCGACGCCCGCCGGCGGGCAGGTCAAGACGCAGCTCATCATCGACACCCGCACCTCGCAGGTGCTGGCGACGACGATCTCCGGCTCCAAGATGGTGCGGGACAGGACAGGGGCCATGAAGAGGATGTCCGCCCCCCCTTCGACGCGCCTCTACCTGGCCGCCGGCTGGACCGACGAAAGCCCGAGGATTCCGTGAAGCGCCTCTCCCAGGCCGTCCTGCTGACGGCCGGACTCACCGTCCCCCTCGCGCCCCAGGCCCAGGCCGCGCCGAAGCCGCCCCCGGCTCCGAACGCACCGAAGGCGGCCGTCGCGCCCGGCGTCCACACCGCCGTCAGGACCGTCAAGCTGCCCACCGGCGACCGGGTCCGCGTCCAGGACGGCACGGTCGTCGGCATCGACCCCGGGCCGGGCCGCGACCACATCGCCTTCCAGCAGGTCGGCCGTGGCCGCGACCTGACCGTCCTGCCCTCGGACGCCGCCCAGCGCAAACTCGACCCGAACCTGTTCAGGATCGGCGGAGCCCCCGCGCCGGTGCGGCGCGCGGCGGCGGCCGACCACGGCCTGAAGGTCGAAGTCCTCGACCGGCAGGGCAACCCCCTCCCGGCCATGGCGACCGTGACCAGTCGTGACGATCCCGAGTTCGGGATGTGGGGTGTCGGCCCGGGTGAGGAACTGCGCGTGCCCGACGGAAGGTACGCCGTACACGTCACGGTCGGCGAGCACGGGCGGGAAGGGCCCTACCTCGTCCTCGCGGCACCGGAGGTGCGGGTCGACAAGGACATGACGGTGACGCTCGACGGCCGCCGCGCCCGCCGGGTCAAGGTGGGCGTCGCCCGCCCCACCGCGAGGGCGACGCTCTGGGAGGTCCAGATGAACGTCAAGGCCCCGCCCGGCGCGGGATACCCCTACAGCGGCAGCACGGCGATCCTGCCCGAGGGCGCCGAGGTCTACGCGGACGTCATCGCCCCGCCCTCCGACTTCGTCTTCACCGCCCGAGGCACCTTCCAGGAGCCGCTCATCCGGGTCGACGTCGAGGGCGACTCCCCGTTCCCCGTGGACGTCTCCTACGCCCGGGACGAGGACGGCCAGAGCTCACCTCCATTGCTCGGTGTCCTCGGCCTCAAGGCTGTGGACGGCGGCGCGGGCGCACCGGACGACCTCAAGGACGTGACAGGCGCCCTCGTCGTGCTCGACCCGTCCACCGGGGACACGCCTCTCCCCGAACGCGTCCAGAACGCCGCGAAGGCCGGTGGGCGAGCGGTCCTGCTGGCGGGAACGGGCAAGGTGCCGTCCTACAGCGGTGAGCTGGCGCTGCCGACCATGGTGGCGTCGGGAGAAGCGGGCGAACGGCTGCGACGCCTGACCGAGACCGCCCCGGTCCCGGTCACGACGCACGGGATCGAGGCCAGCCCGTACAACTACAACGTCGTCCACCCGACGATCGGCGGCATGCCGGACAACCCCGTCTACCAGGACCGGGACGAGGACCTGGCGACCGGCCACATCACCTATCGCGGTGCGGGCGCCGCCAGAACGGCGATCCTCTCGGGCGGGGCCGACCTCGGCGACCTGGAGTTCGGCAACTTCGCGGAGCAGATCCGCATCCCGAGCGTTCGCACCGAGTACGTCTCGGCGGCTCCCGGCCTCACCTTCAGCCGCGTCCTGATCGGCGACGGAGACGGCACACCCGAAGAGTTCTCCGGGAGCCAGGGGTACCAGCCGGGAGAACGGTTCACCGACACCATGTTCAAGGGCGTGCTGGGCCCCTGGCTCAGCTCCGCGCCCGAGCCGATGAAGGGAACCACCCGCCCGGCGTGGGTCTTCCGCAAGGGAGACACCATCGACGTGAAGGTCCCGACGTTCACTGACGACGGGCCCGGTCACTACGGAGCCAACTACGCCTACACCGAGCAATCCGCCGGAGCGACCCGGCTCTACCGGAACGGAGCCCTCCTCGGTGAGACCACCGAACCGGGCACGGGCGCCTTCAAGGTTCCCGCCGAGGCGGGCGCGTACCGTCTCGACGTCGAGGCCAAGGTTGGCGATCCGCAGTGGCAGGCCACGACCGGCGTCCGCACGTCCTGGACCTTCAATTCCAAGGGGGACGGCTCCACCACGACGCTGCCCCTGATGGCCGTCCGGTTCTCACCGTCGCTGAACGACCTCAACCAGGGCCCTGCCGGAAGCGAGGTGTCCATCCCGGTCCGCGTCGAGCACCAGGCGGGGGCGTCTTCGACCGGCCCGGTGGTCTCTTTCACCGCCAAGGCGTCCGACGACGACGGCGCTCACTGGCGCACGCTGCCGGTGGTCCGGGAGGGCGACCACTGGGTCGTGCGCGTCCACAACCCGGCCAAGGGCGCGGTCACGCTCCGCGCCTTCGCCCGCGACGGTTCCGGCAACACCGTGGACGAGACGCTCACCCACGCCTACACGGTGCGCTGACCGCCACCACCCCATCCGCATGACGGAGAAGCCCGGTCGTTCGACGACCGGGCTTCTCCCGTCACGTCGGCCGGGTCAGTTGCTGGCCTTGGGACCCAGCTTCTCCACGATCAGGCGGTAGAGCTGGCGTGGCCGTCCCGGCTGTGGGGTGCGGTTCGGGGGCAGGGGCCAGGCGAGACCCTCCTCGACCAGCGTGCGCAGCAGGCGGCGCGCCGTCCGGGGGGTGACGCCCAGCATCTTGCCCGCGTTCTCCGCGTCCACGATGAGGGGTTGCTCCTGGTCGCCGAGCTTGTCCGCCAGGCGCGCCAGGATCTCCAGGCCCTTCGGCTTGGCCTGGGGCTGGCTGCGCGGCGGCGTGCGCGGCGCGGGGACGAGCGCCCGGCCGTCCCGGTCCAGGGTGAAGCCCTGGGTGCGCTGCGAACTCTGCGAACGCGCGAGCGCGGCCCTGGCGTGGTTCTCCGCCTCGTGGGCGGTGCGTCCCATGCCGATGCCGACCTCGATCGCCAGGCCCAGCTCCTCGCGCACGCGCTCGACGAACGGCGGCGTCCGGAACCCCTCGGTGGACGCGGTGACCGAACCCCGCGTCGCGATGACCAGGTAGGAGTGGTCGTCCAGCGGCCACACCGACGCGTTCATCCGGTGCGCCTCCTGGAGGAGCACGCGGTGCAGGGCGAGTTTCAGCTCGTCCCGCCAGTAGCGCGGCGTGACCCTGCGCGGGGTCTCCCGCAGCGTCGGGACGTCCACCAGGACGACCACCAGCTGCGACTCCTCCAGCCGGTGGTGCGCGCCGAGCAGCGCCGCGGTCTGCAGCGAGCTGCGGATCGCCGCGCCGGTCGGGCGCACCCGGATGGTCGGCACACCGGCCAGCTCCAGCCGTTCGGCCGTCGCGTGGACGCAGGTCATCGCGACCGTGGTGGCGCCGCGCCGCCACAGCCGTTCGTGGAAGGCGGCGAGGGTCCCCGGACCCGCGGCCTCCTCCCGCAGATGGACCTGGTCGGTGGCCAGGTTGATCTCCGCGTACGCCTCCTCGACCTCCGCGCGCCCGAGCACGTCGATGCTCACGCGCGCGGGGTCGAAGCGCTCGTCCAGCGAGGCGCGCAGGAGCGCCCCCTGGAGCGCCGCGCCGTTCAGTGGGACGTAGGTGGCCGGCATGGTGAGCACGCCCGCCTTGCGGGCGAAGTCGTACGGCACCGGACTGGCGAACAGACACACGTCCACCCCAGACCCGAGCCGGACGACCTTGTCGGCCGCTTCCTGTTCGTCCCGGTAGGCCGCCGCCACCAGCCGGCTCGGCACCGGCGTGGGGCCATGGCCCATCAGCATGACCCGTTCGACCAGGTCATGCGGTCCCACGACACCGATAGTGAGGTCGGGTGCCACCGACCCTGTCCGCGCGGCCGTCATCGGCCGCTCGCTTCCCGTCCAAGCTTTCGACGGGGGCCCTGTCCCGGCCATGCGTTCGCGCACGCTCCGCCCAACGGTTGACTCATGGCTTGTCGCCCCTGCCTTCTGACCCTGCACCGCAGTTCCCGTGCGATTCGTTCCTCAGTGGGCAGATCGGGTCAGGGCGACGCTGCGTGACGCCCAGACGCGAAATCGAATCAAGAGTGCGGCGAAAAAGTAACCTACGGGACCCCCTGGTCAGTAACTTGTCACCATACGGCCAGTCTTGATCCTGCATCTTCGGATGTCCGAAGTAGAAAAACAAGACCCGAAAAGGCCGCAAGGGGCCTCCCCAGACGCTCTCGCGTACTGAGGAGACCCCTGCGGCGTTCGTTTGGTTTACCTCCGAGCCGAAATCCGCTCAAGTCGGCGTCCCGACCTCTGGAAAGTCGTCCGCGGGGGCCCAGGTGGCCCGGCCACGGCGTCTGTTCGTCAATTTTCTTCGGCGCGGCCGAAAGTGGACGTGGCAGTCAGGGGAGCGAGTCAGGACGTCCCCCGCGCCCGGTTCCCTCCGCGGCGTCACCCTTCCCGGCGGTCACGGAATGCCGTGCCGGGGCGTTCGCGCGGAGATCGGCGGTGGTTTTCCTGTAACGCGAAGGCCGCGTCGCAGATGGTGCGACGCGGCCTTCGGAGGGCGAACCGGGCCGGTGCTTCCGGCGGGCTGGCCGATGCCGAACAAATCCGACAAATCGGCCAGGCCGGCGGCCCGGCGGACGGGGGGGGAGGGTCAGGCGGTCTCGCGGACGATGTCGGCGCCCAGCTGCGAGAGGCGGTCGGCGGTGTGCGCGTGCCCGCGGTCGAGGTAGTAGGCGGAGGTGATCGTGGTCTCGCCCTCGGCGGCGAGCCCGGCGAGGACGAGCGCGGAGCCGCAGCGCAGGTCGTGCGCCTCGACCTCGGCGCCGCGCAGCGGGGTCACGCCGTTCACCTTGGCGCGGTTGCCGTCGACCTCGATGTTCGCGCCCATCCGGGCGAGCTCGCCGGCCAGCTTGAAGCGGCCGTCGAAGATCCGCTCGTAGATGTAGGACGGGCCGTCCGCCAGGCAGGACAGCGCCATGATCGGCGACTGCAGGTCGGTGGCGAAGCCGGGGTACTCGTCGGTGATCACGTTGATCGGACGCAGCGTCCGCTCGCGCCGGACCTGGAGGACCGCGCCCTCCTGGTGGAACTCGACGCCCATCTGCTCCAGCTTGTCGGCGGCGACGCCGAGGTGCTCGAGGTTCGCGCCGACCAGCGAGAGCTCGCCGCCGGTGATCGCGGCGGCCATCACGAAGACGCCCGCGTCGATGCGGTCCGGCATGACGGTGTGCTCGACCGCGGTCAGGCTCTCGACGCCCTCGACGGTGATGAAGCCGGTGCCGTCACCGGTGATCTTGGCGCCCATGGCGCGCAGGATCTCGATGTTGTCCAGCACCTCCGGCTCCAGCGCCGCGTTCTTGATCAGCGTGGTGCCCCGGGCCAGCGCCGCGGCCATGATCAGGTTCTCGGTGCCGGTGTGCGACGGGGTGTCGCAGTACAGCGTGGCGCCGCGCATGTCGCCGGCCTTGATGTGGATGACGCCGTCGCCGTTGTCGTCCACCTGCTCGGTGACGGTCGCGCCCATGCGCTTGAAGCCGTTGTAGTGGAAGTCGAGGTTGCGGCTGCCCAGGTTGCATCCGCCGACGCCCTCGATCACGGCCTCGCCCAGCCGGTGCAGCAGCGCCGGGACGAACAGGAACGAGCCACGGAACCGGGACGCGATCTCGGCGGGAAGGACTGGATTGTCCAGCGAGGACGCGTCGATGACCAGCGTCCGCTCGGCCTCGTGCAGCTCCGCCTTGGCGCCGATGGCGCGGGCCAGTTCCACGGCGCGGCGGACGTCCTCGATGATCGGGACGTTGCGCAGCACCGTGCGGCCCTCGCCGGCCATCAGCGAGGCGCCGATCATCGGCAGGACGGCGTTCTTCGCGCCCTGGACGAAGACGGTGCCCTGCAACCGCCGACCGCCGCGCACGCGGTAGCGGACCTCGTGGCCCATGCTCATGCCGTCTGACTCCTTAACTGCGGGTTTCGGTGCCTGTCGGACGCGGGAGCGGGTCGGCCCGTCCCGTCCGGTCGCCTGTTCCGGGCGAGCGGGACACGAGGTCTGGGGGAGGTCGTGCCCCCTCGTGGACGCAGCCCCAGTAAACCACCGAGGCGGGTGTGTCGCGTCCGCCTCGCCGCCCGTCGCGATGCCTTGATCATTGAGACCCCGGATCTTCCGCCAAGGTTCACGAGGATCTGCGTAAAGTGATCATCCATGGACGAGAGCCACGGCTGGACCGCGATCGACGAAGCCCTCCATCCGCTCTACGGGGACGTCGAACCGCGGCACTGGGGCACGGTCCTGTCGTACCGCCTGGGCGGCCCCGACCCGCTGGACGGCGTCAGCGCCTACCCGCGCGACGGCCACTGGCACTACATCTCCTACGGCATGTCGGAGCTGTACGGGAAGCACTCCGACAACCCGGACGAGTCGGGCTGGGGCTTCGAGTTCACGTTCCGGCTCGCCCGTCCGGACGGCGAGGACGAACCGCCCGTCTGGGTCGTCAACCTGCTGCAGAACCTCGCCCGGTACGTCTACTCGTCCGGCAACTGGTTCGCGCCCGGACACCACATGAACGCCAACGGCCCGATCGCCGCCGACCGCGACGACTGCACGCTCAGCGCGCTGATCTTCGCCGAGGACCCGGAGCTCGGCGAGATCGGCACCCCGAACGGCCGCGTCCAGTTCCTCCAGGTCGTGGGCCTGACGGAGGACGAGTACGAGGTCTCCCGGAAGTGGAACTCGCAGGCGCTCACCGAGATCCTCGCGGCCCGGCTGCCGCTCCTGGTCTCCGACATCACCCGCCCGTCGCTGCTCGACGACCCCGAGGTCGCCGAGGCCGTCCGCGCCGGGATCGAGGCGGACGGATCGAGCAGCGGCGCGCTGTTCGTGCCCGAGATCGGCTGGTCCCGCGACGGCGACCGGATCCGGCTGCGGATCGGCGCGCTCCAGGCCGAGGGCGTCGCCGAGACCCTGCCCGGACGCCTCGGCCACGGCCGTGACCTGCTGCTCCAGGGCGACGACAGGATGGTCGTCCTCGTCCCGGCGGACGGCGACGCGCTCATGGTCCAGGAACTGGACGAGGGGAACGTCGCGCTCGGCGTCCCCGCGACCGCGCTGGACGCCCTGATCGAGACGCTCCGCCCGGAGGCGGGCGTCCGCGCCGTCCCCGGCCTGGACGACCTGGTGATCGAGGTCGTCCAGACCGTCATCCGCGACCAGTACGGCAACCCCACCGACCAGACCATCGGCTGATCCGCCGCCCTGGCCGCCGGGGCTCCCGCGCTACTTCAGCGCCTCGAGGCGCTCGAACATCGGGGCCAGCCGCTCCACGAACCGCTCGGGACGGCACACCTCGTCCAGGCGCGCCTCGTCCAGCGTGAGCCCGGCCTCGGCGGCGTGCGTCCGCAGCGTCTCGCGGAACGGGACGCCGGTCCGCCACGTCTCCATGGCGGCCTTCTGGACGAGCGGGTACGCCTCGTCGTCGCGCGACATGCCCGCCTCGACCAGTTCGAGCAGGACGGTCGAGGTGTAGATGAGGCCGCCGGTCGAGTCGAGGTTGGCGCGCATCCGGTCGGCGTCCACGACCAGCCCGGACATCAGCCGGTTGGTCAGGTTCAGCATGTAGTCGAGCGCGGTCGACGCGTCCGGCAGGGAGATCCGCTCGGTGGAGGAGTGGGAGATGTCGCGCTCGTGCCAGAGCGGGATGCCCTCCATCACCGGGACGACCTGGGCCCGGACGATCCGCGCCATGCCCGCCAGCCGCTCCGACATGATCGGGTTCTTCTTGTGGGGCATGGCCGAGGAGCCCTTCTGCCCCTTGCCGAACGGCTCCCACAGCTCGCGGACCTCGGTGCGCTGCCCGTGCCGGACCTCCAGCGCGATGGCCTCGAGCACCGTCGCCATGATCGCCAGCGCGGACGTCCACTCGGACATGCCGTCCCGGATGACGACCTGCGTCGACACGTCCGCGGGCCGGAGGCCCAGCTTCTCCGCGACCGACCGCTCGATGGCCGGGTCGATGTTGGAGTAGGTGCCGACGGCGCCGGAGATCGCCATCACGCCGACCGCCTCGCGGGCGCGGCGCAGCCGGTCGCGGGACCGGGCCGTGGCGAGGGCGAAGTCGGCGACGCGGTGGCCCCACACGTCCGGCTCGCCGTGGATGCCGTGCGTCCGGCCGACGCGCAGGGTGTCCCGGTGCGCGAGGGCGTGGTCGCGCAGGGTCGCGACGAGCGTGTCGGCCTTGGCGAGCAGGATGTCGGTGGCCTCGACGAGCTGGAGCGCGAGCGCGGTGTCCAGCAGGTCGGACGAGGTCATGCCGAAGTGGACGAACCGGGCGGCCTCGCGCGGTTCGGTGTTGTCGGCCCACGCGGACAGGAAGGCGATCACGTCGTGCTGTGTGACGGCCTCGATCGCGTGGACGGCGTCGGGCGTGGGCGGTGCGGCCTTGCGGATCGGCTCCACCACCTCCGCCGGGATCGTCCCGGCCTCGGCGTGCGCCTCGACCACGAGGGTCTCGACCCTGCACCAGAGCTCGTACTTGTGCGCGTCGCTCCAGACGCGCCCCATCTCGGGGAGGGTGTAGCGTTCGATCACCCTGCCATTCTGGCAGCTCGCCGCCCATGCCCCGGGCCCGGACCCACCCGCCGGCGCCCTCGCTCAGACTCCGGCGGGTTCCGCGCGCCGCGCGCGGACGGTGTGCTCGGCGAGCTGGGCCGCCGCGAGGACGCCGGTGAGCGCGGCCAGTCCGGCCGCCGCTGACCAGTGCGCCAGCGGCACGCCGACCACGCAGGCGAAGGCCGCCGCGATCCGGATCCGGGACGGCCCGATCCGCACGATCCGCCGGAACCAGGCGTCGCCGAGCAGGAACAGCGCGGTTCCTCCGGCCAGCGCGAACGACGGCGCGTACGGCAGCGGGTCCCACGACTCCGCGACGGTGCTCTTCACGCCCGCGGCCAGGACGATGATCCCGACGATGAGCGGGATGTGCGCGTAGAAGTATCCGGACATCGTCATGTTCGCCCGTTCCGCCGGGTCCGCCGCGGTCAGCGCGTGCTCGGCGTGCGTGTCGTCCCGGGAGAAGTACGTCCACCAGATCGCGGCGGCGAGGGCGAGGCCGAGCAGGACGGTCGCGATCAGCCCGGCGGTCAGCTTCTGGTGGCCCGCGCCGACGCCGATCGCGACCACCGACTCGCCGATGGTGATCATGACGAGCAGGCCGTGCCGTTCCACGATGTGCCCGGGACGGATGTCGAACCGCCCGCCCGGCGGGACGATGTAGGGCTGCACGACCGGGACGACCAGGGCCAGCGTCCACAGCACGTAGACGGGCGCGCCGTGCCCGAGCGTCCCGGCCGCGATGATCAGCGCGGCGGCGGTCAGGTTCGCCGGGAGCACCCGCAGGATGTGCGTGTTGGCCTGCGCGAACAGCACCACGTGCGCGAGCACGAGGATCAGGTACCCGAGCCCCCACACGACGCCGCCGGAGCCGAACCCTCCGGGCGTGGCGAGCGCGATCATGAAGAACCCGCCCATCCCGGTGAGGACGAGCAGCCGCCGTCCGACCGTCGTCGGCGCGGTCATGTTCGTCAGCCAGGCGTACCCCGCGTACATCCACCACAGGACGCCGAACATGAGCACGACCTCGGCCAGCCCGCGCAGGGTCATGTCGTGCGCGAGCACGCCGGTCAGCTGGGTGATCGCGAAGACGAACACCAGGTCGAAGAAGAGCTCCAGCGTCGTGACCGGGTACTGCTCCGGCTCGGACGCGCCGTCCGGCTCCACCACCGCCATGAGCGGCCTCTCGTCGAGGGTGTAATCAAGTAAGCGTGCATTCTGCCGCGTCGCCTACCGACACGTAACCCCCAACGGCCCCGGAGCCGGAGGCTCAGTCCAGCAGGGCGATGTCCGAGCGGTGGTGGGATCCCCGGAGCTCGACCTTGCTCGCGGCCTCGTACGCGGCGGCGCGCGCGGACGCCACGTCCGGCCCGCTGCCGACGACGTTGAGGACGCGTCCGCCCGCCGAGACCAGCTCTCCCTCGGCGTTCAGCGCGGTGCCCGCGTGCAGGACGTAGGCGTCCGGGACGGCGTTCGCCGCGTCCAGGCCGCTGATCACGTCGCCCTTCGCCGGGGACGCCGGGTAGTTCTCGGCCGCGACGACGACCGTGACGGCCGCGCCGGGACGCCAGGCGAGCTCGAGGTCCGCGGGCAGCCCGCCGAGCGCGCACGCCTGGAGCAGCCCGCCGAGCGGGGTGGCCAGCCGGTCCAGGACGACCTGGGTCTCCGGGTCGCCGAACCGCGCGTTGAACTCGATCACCCGGACGCCGCGCGAGGTCAGCGCCAGGCCCGCGTACAGGACGCCGACGTACGGCGTCTCGCGGCGGCGCAGCTCGTTCACCGTCGGCCGGACGACGGTGTCCATGACCTCCTCCACCAGGCCGGGCGGGGCCCAGGGGAGCGGGGTGTAGGCGCCCATGCCGCCGGTGTTGGGCCCGGCGCCGCCGTCGTAGGCGCGCTTGAAGTCCTGCGCCGGGACGAGCGGGACGGCGTCCTGCCCGTCGCAGAGCGCGAAGAGCGAGACCTCCGGGCCGTCCAGGTACTCCTCGATGACGACGCGGTCGCAGGCCTCGGCGTGCTTCAGCGCCTCGCCGAGGTCGTTGGTCACCACGACGCCCTTGCCCGCGGCGAGGCCGTCGTCCTTGACCACGTAGGGCGCGCTGAACTCGGCGAGCGCGGCCTCGGCCTGGCTGAGCGTTTCGCACACGTGGGCGCGCGCGGTCGGCACCCCCGCCGCCTCCATGATCTCCTTGGCGAACGCCTTGGAGCCCTCGATCCGGGCGGCGGCCTTGTCCGGCCCGAAGCAGGCGAGACCGGCCTCGCGCAGAGCGTCGCCGACGCCCGCGACGAGCGGGGCCTCCGGGCCGACGACCACCAGGTCGACGGCCAGCCGCTGAGCCAGCTCGACCACGCCGGTCGGGTTCAGCATGTCGATCGCGTGGTTCACCGCGACCTCCGCCGTCCCGGGGTTGCCGGGGGCGCAGTGCAGGGCGGTCACGGAAGGGTCGCGATGCAGGGCGCGGGCGAGCGCGTGCTCGCGGCCCCCCGTTCCAAGGACGAGTACTCGCACGTCGGGGAGCTTAACGGTCCGCCCGTCCTCGCGTCCGCAACCCACCCGTCCCTCCGAGGCCCCGAACCCCCGCCGGAGCACGGCCGGACACTGTGCGGGCATCCGGGGCGTGCGGGCGCTTGCTGTGACGAGCCTGACATACCGGTGCGTCAACCTGACGGTTGTCCGCCGCGTCTTAATTGTCGCTGGTAGCCTTCAGGGGTTGTGGCCTCGTGGTCCGGAAGGAGGTGGTCGGGATGATTCCTGGCGATACGTGCAGTACGTCGGAGAACCCTCACAGTCCGAGCCGGACTGACCGTCCGACCGCCTCTTCAAGGCGTCCGGCCACGCCCTCCACGCGCTCCCCGCTCTGACAAAGCGGGTCGAGCGCGCCTGCGCGCTGTGGCCGGGGGTTAGGAGCACCTCATGGCCATGACCCGGGTCCGCCCCACGCGGGCGACGATGTCCCTCTTCAAGCCTCGTGGACGCGTCCAGGCGCCCACCGGCCCGTCCTGCGTCCGCGACAGCGCGGTCATCGACTGGGCCGCCTACATCGACGGGCACCGCGTGTGCACCGACTCGGTCGGCGACGCCGTCCGCCTCGTCCGGGACGGACGGCTCGAACCCGCCGAGGCCGGCGAGGACAGCGCCGGGTTCGTCTGGGTCGGGCTGCACGAACCGTCGGCCGCCGAACTCCAGGAGATCGCCGAGGTCTTCGGGCTGCACCCGCTCGCCGTCGAGGACGCGATCCACGCCCACCAGCGGCCCAAGCTGGAGCGGTACGACGACGTCCACTTCCTGGTGATGAAGACCGTCGGGTACGTCGAGCGCGACCCCGAGGGCGGCGAGGTCGTCGAGACCGGGGAGATCATGGTCTTCGTCGGCGCGGACTTCGTGGTGACCGTCCGGCACGGGGAGCACGGCGGGCTCGGCCCGGTGCGCCGCGGCCTGGAGGCCAACGCCGAGCGGCTCGCGCAGGGCCCGGCGGCCGTCGTGCACGCCGTCACCGACCACGTCGTGGACGGCTACGCCGCCGTCGCCGACGCCATCCAGGAGGACGTGGACGAGGTCGAGGAGGCGGTGTTCTCCCCCGAGCGCACCGACGAGTCGCGCCGCATCTACCGGCTCAAGCGCGAGGTCATCCAGCTCAAGCGGGCCGTCGGGCCGCTCGCGGGCCCGGTCCGCAGCCTGTCGGGACGCCGGTTCGTGCCGACCGAGATCAAGGAGTACCTGCGCGACGTGGAGGACCACCTCACCCGCGTCCGCGAGCAGGTGGAGTCCTTCGACGAGCTGCTGAACCCGATCCTCCAGGCGCACATGACCCAGGTCACCGTCGCCGACAACCAGGACATGCGGAAGATCTCCGCCTGGGGCGCGATCTTCATGGTGCCGACCGCGATCGCCGGGATCTACGGCATGAACTTCAAGTTCATGCCGGAGCTGGAGTGGCGGTACGGCTACTTCATGATCATCGGCCTGATCGCCTCGATCTGCCTCAGCCTGTACCGCGGCTTCCGCCGCAACGGCTGGCTCTGACCGGCCCCGCCGCGGAGGACCGGTTCAGGCGGACCGGTTCAGGCGGGCAGGAGCGCGGGCGCGGGGACGGGAAGCCCCCGCGCGCGCAGGACGGCGCGGAGCCGGTCCGGGTGGTCGGTGACGATCGCGTCCACGCCGAGGTCGGTGAGGCGGCCCATGTCGATCGGGTCGTTCACGGTCCAGGTCGTGACCTGGAGGCCGAGCGCCTGCGCGTCCTCGACCAGCGCGGAAGTGACCAGGTCGTACTCGGGGGAGAGGACGGTCGCGCCCGCGGCGAGGGCGACGCCGACCGGGTCCTCCGGCGGCAGGCCCGCCAGCCAGTCGGTGCCGGGGAGCAGCGTCTTCCGCTCGACCAGCGCCACCCGTCCCGCGCCCGGGGCGAACCGGGCGGCCGAGGCGAGCACCCGCCAGTCGAACCCCAGCAGCCGCGACCGGGACGTCAGGCCGTGCGCGTCCAGGACCTCGGCCACGGCGGCCGTGAGGCGGTCGACCGCCCGGGCCGTCCAGCCGGGGTCGGTCTTCAGCTCGACCGCGAGCCCGACGTCCGGGACGGCGCCGAGGAGCGTGCACGCCTCGTCCAGCGTCGGCAGCGGCGTGCCGGGCACGGCGCGCTGCGTCGCGGTGAACGCCAGCGGGGTGCGGACGCCCGCGTCGACCGTCCTGACCTGCTCCAGCGTCAGCTCACGCAGCCCGCGGCCGACGTAGGGGAACAGCGGGTCGCCCGGCCGGGCCGGAGCGGTGTCGGCGAGGTTGCCGGGCGACAGCATCTGGTCGTGGTTGCAGACGACCACCCCGTCGGACGTGAGGCCGACGTCGAACTCGATCGCGTGGACGCCGAGTTCCAGCGCGTGCGCGAACCCTGGCAGCGTGTTCTCCGGGCGCAGACCGCGCGCGCCCCGGTGACCGTGGATCTCCACGGTCCCGCCGAAATACGTCACGCCCGAAACCTACCGGGCGGGCCCTATCCCGCGATGGACGATCGGTGAGATGCCGTTGAACGGCTTGGGGCCGCCAGGAGCGTCCCGGGTCGCCGGAAACGCACCCGGGCGCCCCCGCTCACGCGGAGACGCCCGGAAAGGGTTTAGGGACACCAAGCCCTTAGGCTCGCGCCGCCCGGCCTCAGGAGACCAGGGAGCGGAGCTGGAGGGTCTGGTCGCGGCCCGGGCCGACGCCGATCGCGGAGATCTGCGCCCCGGACATCTCCTCCAGCGCCCGGACGTACGCCTGGGCGTTCTTCGGCAGGTCGTCGAAGGACGTGGCGCCGGTGATGTCCTCCTGCCAGCCCTCGAAGTACTCCAGGACGGGCTTGGCGTGGTGGAAGTCGGTCTGGTTCGCGGGCAGCTCGTCCACGCGCTCGCCGTCGATCTCGTAGGCGACGCAGACCGGGATCCGCTCCAGGCCGGACAGCACGTCCAGCTTGGTGAGGAAGTAGTCGGTGATGCCGTTCACCCGGGTCGCGTAGCGGGCGATCACCGCGTCGAACCAGCCGCAGCGGCGGTCGCGCCCGGTGGTCACGCCGTACTCGCCGCCGGTCGTGCGGAGGAACTCGCCCCACTCGTCCAGCAGCTCGGTCGGGAACGGGCCCGAGCCGACGCGCGTGGTGTACGCCTTGAGGATGCCGATCACCTTGGTGATCTTCGTGGGGCCGATCCCGGAGCCCGCGCACGCGCCGCCCGCCGTCGGGCTGGAGGACGTGACGAACGGGTAGGTGCCGTGGTCGATGTCGAGCAGTGTGCCCTGCGCGCCCTCGAGCAGCACGACCTTGCCGTCGTCCAGCGCCTTGTTCAGCACCAGCGTGGTGTCGGTGACGTACGGGCGCAGCCGCTCGCCGTAGGCCAGGTACTCCTGGACGATCGGGCCGGTCTCGATCCGCCGCCGGTTGTAGACCTTGGTGAGGACCTGGTTCTTCTCGCGCAGCGACAGGTCGAGCTTCTGGGTGAGGATGTTCGGGTCGAACAGGTCCTGGACCCGGATGCCCATCCGGTTGATCTTGTCGGCGTAGGCCGGGCCGATGCCGCGGCCCGTGGTGCCGATCCGGGCCTTGCCGAGGTACCGCTCGGTGACCTTGTCGAGGGCCCGGTGGTGGGGCATGATCAGGTGCGCGTTCGCCGAGATCAGCAGCCGGTCGGCGGAGACGCCGCGGTCGGCGAGTCCGTCGATCTCCTGGAGCAGCACGGCCGGGTCGATCACCACGCCGTTGCCGATGACGGGCACCACGTCGTCCGACAGGATTCCGGACGGGAGCAGGTGCAGGGCGTAGCTCTTGTCGCCGATGACCACCGTGTGGCCGGCGTTGTTGCCACCCTGGTAGCGGACGACGTAGTCGACGTCGCCACCCAGCAGGTCGGTGGCCTTGCCCTTGCCCTCATCTCCCCACTGGGCTCCGACAAGAACGATGGCCGGCATGCCACTTATCCTTCCCACGACGAAGGCCCCTGATCGCAAGCGCGAAGGGGCCTCTTGCGATCAAATCGTACCCGCAGCGGGGAGTCGAAGAAACCGCACGTCGTGTCCCAGGGGGCCGAAAAGCCCAGTGGGACGGGGTTGACCGGGATTTACTTTGCGTTCTCCGCGAGCGCCTGGGCGGCGGTTTCGCTGCTGTCGCGGAGGAAAGAACGGCAGCGCTCCGCCTCGGCGTCCTCGCCGATCGCGGCGGCGGCACGGCCCAGAGCGTGCAGGGAACGCAGGAACCCGCGGTTCGGCACGTGCTCCCAGGGGATCGGGCCCTGGCCCTTCCAGCCCGCCCGGCGCAGCGCGTCGAGGCCGCGATGGTACCCGGTGCGCGCGAACGCGTACGAGTCGATCACCCCGCCCCGCGCGAACGCGCGGTCGGCCAGCTCGGCCCACGCGCCGGGGTACTCGGGGTGGCGCGCGGCCACCTCGAACGGATCGACGCCGTTCTCCAGGGCCTCACGCGCCTCGGGGACGTCCGGGAGTTCGGTCGGTGGCGGCCCGCCGAGCAGGTTCTGGGTCATGCCGGTCATCGTAGGTGGGAACGCCCGCGCTCCAACAACCCGGGTCACCCTCCCGTCGAGGTTCCGGTCGAGCCCGGAACCACCACCCCCGAAACGCAAGTGACCCCGCGCCCACCGATCCCAACCCCACCACCTACGAACCCCCACCGCCAACCACCCGCAACCCGCCCACCGAACCCCCACCAGGCAACGGACGAGCACCTCCTGACGGTCGGACGCAAAACGACAGCCGAACGGCTGCTTGCGGGCAGCCGCAAGTCGACAGACGCACCGCCGCTGACAGGCAGGCACAGGGCAGCGAGCGAACGACCGCTGCCGGGCAGACACAAGCGGCGGGCGAACGGCTGCTGACAGGCGGATGGCAAGTCGACAGGCGCACAGCCGCTGATAGGCGGGTGCAGGGCAGCGGGCGAGCAGCCGCTGCCAGGCAGATACAAAGCCGCGAACGGACGGAGGTCTGGCGGGGCCGATGCAAGGTCGCAGGGGAACGGCCGCTGGTGGACGGATGTGAGGCGGCTAGGGAACGGTTGCTGGCGAGCGATGCGGGACTGGCGAACGGCTACAGGTGGGGTGGGTGTGGGGCGGCGGAGGAGCGGCCGCTGGCGGGGGGCTAGTGCAAGGCGGCGGGCGCACGGCTGCTGGTGGGCAGGTGCAGGGCGGCGGGCGGATGCGGTGACGCTGCGGGCAGGTGGAAGGTGGAGGTCTCCCCGCTCCGGACGGCCCGGGCCGTCGGCCAGGCGTTCCGGATCAGCGCGACCGCGCCCGCATTGGTGCTGTAGACGTCCGCGCGGAACGTGGTCACCCCGCGCCGGGCCGCCAGCGGCAACAGCAGGCGCATGAGCAGGCCCCCGAGGCCGTGCCGCTGCCACGCGTCCGCGACCAGGACGGCCACCTCCGCCTCGTCCGGACGAGACGTCAGGCGCGCGTACTCGGCGATCCCGACCATCGTGTCGCCGCAGAGCGCGACCAGTGCGTCCCGGTCCCAGTGGTCGAGCCGTCCGAGCGTCGCCACGTACGTCTCGGGAACGCGCGGCGTCCCTGAGAAGAAGCGCATGTACAGGCTCCCCTGGGACAGCGCGCCGGACATGCGATGCAGCCGCGCCTCATCACCACTCCCGAAGGGACGAATCCGGACCTCCGCGAGGCTCTCCTCATTGAGTAGCGTCACAAAACCCATTGCACAACACAAAGTTGTGTGAAGCAACCCTCAGATCGCCGCCCGCACAACACACAGTCCAGACAAGGCCCGCCGAGCCGCCCACACCAGCCGGCCCGCACGAGGCAGCTGACTCGCGCAGGTCGGCCGGGACGCGCTGGCGCACGCGGCGCCCGGCGGATCGGACGGGTGGCCGACACGCACGGGTGGGGGTGCTTGGGGCACGCGGTGCCCAGGCGGGCCGCGTGGGGCGGCCGACGTGCGTGGATGGGGCCGGGCCGCGCGGGCCAAGCGGGTCACGTGGGCCAGGCTGAGCACGCGAGGTAGTCGACTCGCGTGGGTGGCCACGTGCGTGGGTGGGGCAAGGCGAGTCGGGGCGCGTGGGCCAGGCGAGGGCGCGCGGGGTGGCCGACTCGCGCGGGTGGGCGGGTGTTGGCCGGGTGCCCGGTACGCGCGGGGACCAGGCAAGGCGCGCGGGGTGGCTGACTTGCGCGAGTGGGCGAGGACGCCGGGTGTGGTGTGCGCGGCGACTGGGTGCGTGGGGGCGGAGGGGGTGCGGGTTGGGAGGGGGTCAGGTGGAGGGGGCGCCGGGGCCGGGGCGGGATTCGATGTCGGTTGGGTCCAGGGGCTTGCCGCAGGTGTCGCAGGTCATTCGGGGGGTCAGGGCCCCGCCGCAGCCTGCGTGCAGGATCAGCGCGGGTGGGCCGTCCGGTGCGTAGTGCCGGTCGCCCCACAGCAGCAGCGTCATCATCGCGGGCCAGAGCTCGACGCCCTTGCGGGTCAGCCGGTATTCGTACCGCTCCGGCCGCTCCTGGTAGCGGACGCGTCGGAGCAGTCCCTCCTCGCACAACCGGGACAGCCGGTCGGTGAGGACGTTCCGCGCCACTCCCAGGGCCTCCTGGAAGTCGTCGAACCGGCGCACGCCCTCGAACGCGCTGCGGATCACCAGCAGCGTCCACCGGTCGCCGACGATCTCCAGAGCGCGGGCGATCGAGCAGTTCTGGTCCTCGTACGTGCGGGGGAGAGCCACGAACCGAGCCTATCCGGGCCCGCCGTCACCCGAACGGTCCCGAACCGGCGGATCCGCACGAATGCGCCGGGCGGACCGTCCGAAAAGTCGAGCGGCCCCTCCTGTCCGCCGAGCGGATCGTCCACAAGTCGAACGGGCCTGCCCGGAACGTGGACGGGGTCCGGTGCTTGGAGCGGCCGGACCCCGTCTGTGGGAACGCGTGTGTGTTACTTGATCTTCTTGCCTGCGGCGAGGAGGTCCTCGCAGGCGGTGACGACGCGGGCGGCCATGTTCGTCTCGGCGGCCTTGCCCCAGGAGCGCGGGTCGTACTGCTTCTTGTTGCCGACCTCGCCGTCCACCTTCAGGACGCCGTCGTAGTGGTTGAACATGTGCGCGGCCACCGGACGGGTGAACGCGTACTGGGTGTCGGTGTCGATGTTCATCTTCACCACGCCGTAGGACACCGCCTCGCGGATCTCCTCCAGCGACGAGCCCGAGCCGCCGTGGAAGACCAGGTCGAACGGGCTCGGCTTGCCGTACTTGGCGCCGACCGCGTCCTGGATCTCCTTGAGCACCTCGGGACGCAGCTTCACCGAGCCCGGCTTGTACACGCCGTGCACGTTGCCGAAGGTCGCGGCGAGGATGTAGCGGCCCTGCTCGCCCAGGCCGACGGCCTCGGCGGTCGCGATGGCGTCGTCGGTCGTGGTGTACAGCTTCTCGTTGATCTCGTTGGCGACGCCGTCCTCCTCGCCGCCGACCACGCCGATCTCCATCTCCATGATGATGCGGGCCTGGCGGCACTGCTCGAGCAGGTCCTGCGCGATCTCGAGGTTCTCGGCCAGCGGGACGGCCGAGCCGTCCCACATGTGCGACTGGAACAGCGGCTCCTGGCCGCGCGCCACCCGCTCCTGGGAGATCTTGACCAGCGGACGCATGAACCCGTCCAGCTTGTCCTTCGGGCAGTGGTCGGTGTGCAGCGCGATGTTGACCGGGTACTTGTCGGCCACCACGCGCGCGTACTCGGCGAGCGCGGTCGCGCCAACCACCATGTCCTTCACGGTCGAACCGGACAGGTACTCCGCGCCACCGGTCGAGACCTGGACGATCCCGTCGCTCTCGGCCTCCGCGAAACCGCGCAGCGCGGCGTTCAGCGTCTGGCTGGACGTCACGTTGATCGCGGGGTAGGCGAAGCCGTCGCGCTTGGCGCGGTCGAGCATCTCCGCGTAGACCTCGGGGCTGGCGATGGGCATGGTTCAGCGTCCTTTCCGGCCGGATCCCGGCGGCACCGTGTGCTGTCGTGTGTTCGGTCCTGGCCCGACCCGCGGGGGTGGCGCCACCTGGCCAGTATCTCGGATTCCGGCGATCGGGCCACTCCGGGGGCCGGACCGGGGAGCCCAAGGGCAAATCGGTCAAGATCGGCATTTCGCTTTACATCGGCCCTACAGGGGTGTCCGGGTAGGCTCGCCGCGTGGACCTCGCCCTGAATCCTCTCGATCCCAACTCCCTGATCTCCACCTTCGGGGTGTTCGGGATCTTCGCCGTCATCTTCGCCGAGACGGGCCTGCTGGTGGGATTCTTCCTGCCCGGCGACACGCTGCTGTTCGCGGCGGGGCTCTTCAGCACGGCGACCGCCGCGCACGGCGCGGGCATCCCGCGGATGTCCCTGCCGATGCTCATGGTCGGCGCGCCGCTGTGCGCGATCGCGGGCGCGCAGGTCGGGCACTGGCTCGGCGCGCGGTACGGCCGCAAGCTGTTCGACCGGCCGAACTCCCGGATCATCCGTCCGGAGCACGTGGAGAAGGCCGAGTACTACTTCAACAAGTTCGGCCCGGCCAAGGCGGTCGTCCTGGCCCGCTTCATCCCGGTCGTCCGGACGTTCCTGAACCCGCTCGCCGGGACGCTGGAGATGCCCGCCCGCACGTTCTTCCTGTGGAACGCCGTCGGCGCGGTGCTGTGGACCGAGTCGATCATCGTCGCGGGCCACTTCCTGGGCTCGCGGGTCAAGGGCATCGACAAGTACGTCCTGCCGGTGGTGTTGCTGGCCGTCATCGTGTCGATGGTCCCGGTCGCCCGCGAGGTCATCAGGGGCCGTGGCAAGGCCAAGACCGAGAGCGGCGACGCCGGTAGCGGCGGCGACCAGGACGGCGGGAACGGCGGCTTCGGCTACGGCGGAGGCCACGACGGCGGCTTCGGCGGCGGTGGCCAGGGCGGCGGCTACGGAGCTCCCCAGGGCGCTCCCCAGGCCGGCGGGGGCTATGGCCAGGGTTCGGGCCAGCCGGGCGGTTATGGCGGCTACCAGGGCGGTCAGGGCGGCGGCTACCAGGGCGGTGGCGGTTACGGCGGCCAGCAGGGCGGCTACGACGGCCAGGGCGGTCAGGGCGGCCAAGGCGGTTACGGCGGCCAGGCCGGTCCGCAGGGCGGCGGCTACGGAAACCAGACCCCCGGCCAGGCTGGCTATGAGAACCAGGCTCCCGGTCAGGGCGGCTACGGAAACCAGGTTCCTGGTCAGGCCGGCTATGGAAATCAGGGCGGCGGCTATGGCGGCGCCCAGGGGGCCGGTTACGGCGGCGGCCAGGACGCCGGTTACGGCGTGGGCGGCTATGGCGCTGGTCACGGCGGTGGCGCACCGGCCGAACAGCCGGGCGGCGGGCGCCCTCAGAAGGGTAAGCACCGCGGCGGCCCGGGCAACGGTCCGAACAAGAATGGCCCTGAACAGTCACGCCCGTCGCTCAGCGGCGACAGTTATCGCTAACCTCCGCATGTGGGACGTCATCGGTCGGACCCTCGTGGTCTAGCGCGCATTGCCCTCGCGGCCTTGGCCGTGGTGGCCGTCGTCGCGCTGCTCGTCGTCGGCGGCATCGCGCTGTTCAACGCGGTGAACACGGGGGACGACACCAAACCCCAGCAGTCCGCCCGTGCCTCGGCGTCCGGCGGCAGGCAACATTCGGGCGGGCAGAAGGCGAGCGCCTCGACCCCGCTGGTGATCAAGGTGGTCGGGTCCTCCGCGACCAACGTCCTGGTGACGGTCGCGGGCTCCAACCATGTGCTGGCCCAGGGCCAGCTCAATCCCGGCGAGGGCCGCAGGATCGAGGACGCGCCGCTGAACGTGGTCGCCTCGGACGGCGGCGCCGTCCAGGTCACCATCTGCGGCAAGGTCCAGCCGCGGAAGCCGAGCGGCCAGCGGGGCACCTGGTTCGTCGACAAGTGCTGACGGACGGGTGACCGGCCGCCCGCCGATCACCCGCCACCACTTCCGTCGGGTCAGTCGAGGCCGAGGTCGGGGACGGCGTAGGGGTGGCGGTACTCCAGGCCCTCGGCGGCGATCCGGTCGGCCGCGCCGCGCTCCAGGATCGTGGCGACGGCGACGACCTCCGCTCCCGCCGCACGCAGGGCCTCGACCGCGGTCATGACCGAGCCGCCGGTGGTGGAGGTGTCCTCGACCGCCAGGACGCGGCGTCCGGCGACGTCCGGGCCCTCGATGCGGCGCTGCAGCCCGTGCTGCTTGTCGGCCTTCCGGACGACGAAGGCGTCCAGCTTGCGGCCCCGCGCGGCGGCGGCGTGCAGCATCGCGGCCGCGACCGGGTCGGCGCCCAGCGTGAGCCCGCCGACGGCGTCGTAGTCCAGGTCGGACGTGGCGTCCAGCATCACCCGGCCGACCAGCGGCGCGACGGCGCCGTCCAGGGTGACCCGGCGCAGGTCCACGTACCAGGACGCGCGCCGTCCGGACGACAGCACGAAGTCGCCGTGCACGACGGCCTTGGCCTTGATCTCTTCCAGCAGGTCATCACGATCGCTCACGGTGAGCACTTTATTGCCCCGGACGCACCGGACGGCCCGTCGGGGCTCCGAAGCCGGTTCTCGACCTGCCAGTCCATGATGGTGAGGTGAGTGTCACCCCGCCCGGCGCCCCGACGCCGCACGCCCCGCCGCCCCCGGCCGAGACCGTCGTGTACCGAGGCGGAGTCCTTGTGGACGGGACGGGGTCACCGGCCCGTCCGGGGACGAGCGTGGTGGTGTCCGGCGAGCAGATCACCGAGGTGGCTCCGGACGCGTCCCAGCGGGTCGCGGACGGTGCGCGGGTCGTCGACCTCGGCGGACGGTTCGTCCTGCCCGGCCTGGTCGACACCCACCAGCACCTCGCGACGCCGCCGGACCGGCCGCTCGCCGAGGCGACGCTGCGCCGCGACCTGCGCGGCGGGGTCACCGCGATCCGGATCATGGCCGACGATCTGCGCCAGATCGCCGACCTCGCGCGCGCCGCCCGCGTCGGCGAGGTCGCCGCGCCGGACGTCCGGTACGCGGCGCTGACGGCCGGGCCGTCCTTCTTCGACGATCCCCGGACGGCGCAGGTCAGCCAGGGTGAGACGCCGGGAGCCGTGCCCTGGATGCAGGCGATCACGCCGGACACCGACCTGCGGCTCGCGGTCGCGCTGGCGCGCGGCACCCACGCCACCGCGATCAAGATCTACGCCGACCTGCCGGGCGGGACCGTCGCGGCGCTGACCGCCGAGGCGCACCGGCAGGGCCTGCGGGTCTGGGCGCACGCGGCCGTCTTCCCGGCCACGCCCGCCCAGGTCGTCCGCGCGGGCGTCGACACGGTCTCGCACGTCACGATGATGGCGTTCCAGGAGCCGTCGCGACCGCTCACGACCTACGCCGACAAACCCCCGATCGACCACACGCGCTTTCTTGAGGGCTCCCATCCGGCCGTGGCGGCGGTGTTCGCCGACATGCGCGCACGAGGAACCGTCCTGGACGCGACCGGCAGCATGTGGGACGCGGAGTCTCCCTCAGGGAAGCTTGCCGCCGTCCTCACGGCACAGGCGCATCGCGCAGGCGTGGACGTGTCGACGGGCACTGACAGCGACCCCGATCCTGAGCGCGCGTACCCGCCCGTCCTGGACGAGGTGGCCTTCCTAGTCGAACGTTGTGGATTCACGCCTCTGGAAGCGATCCGTTCGGCGACCCTCGTGGGCGCGCGTGCCCTGGCCGCCGAACACGAGATGGGCACTGTGGAGCCCGGAAAGCTCGCCAACCTGCTCGTCCTGGCGGACGACCCGCTCCGCGACATCCGCAACCTGCACACCGCCGAACTGGTCGTGAAACGCGGCCACGCCCACGCCCTCGCAGACCGCTTCGCGACCTGACCGGAACATCACGGAAGCTCCATCCCAAGCGCTCGACGGATCCACGGCTTCCAGGACGCGCCCCAGACCAGCGACGCCGCGCCACATCGCCAAGCGCCAAGCGTCGGCCCCGCGCCCGGGCCCCGCACCGCGCCCTGGGCCCCACACCGCGCCCTGGGCCCCGCACCGCGCACCGCCCTGGGCACCGCACCGCACCGGGCCGCGCACCGAGCCCGAGCCGAGCGGATTCGGGTGGTTGGAAGATCGCGGAGGGAGCGCCGTTGCGCGCGGCGCGCGGACGGCCCGGGCGTGTACGGTGGGCAGCCGACGGCCGCCGCGCACCGCTCGCCGAACCCGAGGACGGAAACGCGGCCCGATCGCTTTCACGGTCCACTCGGAGCCAGGCGCGTGACGCGCGGCCGGGTGCATGGCGCACCAGGTCAGGCACGGTTCACACGGAGTCAGGATGAGGCAGACGTGACGCCCGGAACCCTCGTCCTGCTGCACACTCCGCACACCGGCGCCGACGCCTGGGGCGACCTGCCGGAGATGCTGCGTTCGTACGGCCTCGACGTCGTGACCCCGGACATCCCCGATCTCGACGGCGTGCGCTACGTCGCCCGCGCCTCCCTCATCATCGCCGCGACCGCCCCGGACGTCCCGCTCGTCCTCGTGGGCCACGGCTCGGCGGGACCGCTCCTCCCGGCCATCGCCACGGCACAGCGCGCGGCGCACCGTCCAGTCGGTGGCTACGTCTTCGTGGACGCCTCCCTTCCTCGCGCCGCCCGGGCCTTCCAGGACCACTCACACGCCACGGAACCCGCCCTGCCGTCCGCACAGGCCGGCGCCCCCGTCAACGCGCACGGGCCCGGGGAAGCGCACCCGCACGTCCACATGAACGGCCACGCGCCCCACAGGAACAGCGCGCCGCCCGGGCAGGCCGAGCCACCGGCACGGGTGCCCGTGGCCGGGCCACCGGCACCGGTGCCCGCCGACTGGCCCGACGCGCCGTGCGGCTACCTGCGCACCCACGCCGACCGCACCGCCACCCCACCCCAGGACGGCGCGGACTCGCGCGACCAGGCCGTCCGCGAGGCGTCGCTGCGCGGCTGGACGGTCGTCCAGCACGAGCCGCCCGCAGCCGTCGCCCAAACCCTCAGTGAACTTATCGCCACCCTCTGACAGAACCGCCGACAGAACCGCACGACTGTGCCGTGCGGCCCTGTTTTCGCAGATCAGATGGGTTGATGAGGAGAGATGAAGGTCAGGTGTCGGCGTTCTTGAGCAGGTCGTCGAGCATCGCGTCGTAGTCGTCCTCGGGGCGGCCGAGGTCCATGCGCGCGCGATAGCGGAGCCGGAGCAACGCCTCCAGGCTGTCCTCGGCGAGGGCGGCGTCGTCGGGATCGACCGCCTCACCGCCGGGCCTCACAGGGATCCTCCCCGCGGCACGGTCACGCAGCACGAGCACGATGTCCACGCCGTTCGTCGACCACTCGTGCGCGCCCAGGACGTCGCCGTGCGCGTAGAGCGTCTCGGAGACGGCGCGGTACACCTCGGGGTCACGCGGCTCGTCCGCACGGATGTCGCTCACCAGGGCGCGCGCCTCGGCGACGTGTCCCAGCTCGAACAGGGCGTCGGCCAGATACGCGCGCGGGTCGCCGTAGGTCTCGCCGCCGTCCTCCACCGCGCGGCGGTAGAACTGGGCGGCGCGGTCGTGCTCGCCGGCGTGCTGCCACTGCTCGCCCGCGCGCAGCAGCACGTTGGCGCGCGACACCCCGCCCGACACGGCGTCGGCGAGCTCGGCCAGCCGCCGCGCCGCCGCGATGTGATCGCCCGTGCGCAGCGTGTCGAACTCCAGATCGTCGAGATCGTCTTCCGTCACATGCGTCACGCCTCAACGCTACCCGGCGCCGCACGCCCGAAGCGGGCGAATCTCGGATGATCGCTGATGAATTCGCGTTTCCCGCAGGTCATCGGCGGTGTGAACGCGGGCAAGGCGGGTCGAACCCGCGCGGTGACGGTCACCCCCACGGGCGGTAAGAGCACCCGGGCGGTGTCCGGAACGGGCGTTTCGCCGATCAGCGGCGTGAGCGCTCCAGCGCGTCCCAGAAACCGCGGCGGAGGGCGTGCCTGACCTCGTCGTGTAGCAGGAAGTCGATGGGGAGCGACGAGCCCTGGAGTAGGCGGGCCTCCAGGTCGGAGGGCATGCGCGGCTTACGCGCGAGGACGGCCTCGAGCCACAGCGCGGGCGCGTCGCGGGCGACGGACTCGCCGAAGTCCTGGCCCTCCTGATGGGCGGCCTTCACCGCGTCCGAGAGGCTCGGCGCGCTCTGCGCGGGGACGGGCAGCGGCGCGATCTGCTGCGGACCGGTGTACGGGCCGTGCGGCTGGGACGGCATGGACGGCGGCGGCGTCGAGGGCGGCGACATGGGCGAGGAGCTGTAGTGCGGGCCGGTGGACGGCGGCGGCGTCGACGAGGGTGACTTGGTCGCGGACGGCCCGGGCGTGGGCGCCGCGTGCAGGGGCGAGGGGGTGCCGGTCGGCGAGCCCGAGGTGCCGGACAAGCCGATGCCGCTCGTCCCGAGGGCTTCCAGCGCGCTGATGCCGGACGGGGGCGAACCGAGCCCGGAGGCGGACGAACCGAGCCCGGGCACGGACGAGCCGAGCCCGGCCGAACCGAGACCGCCCGCGCCGAGGCCCCCCGCGCTGAGCGGCGGGGGAGTGCCGGCGCCGAGGCTCGGCGTCCCGGACCCGAAGCTGCTGCCGAGCCCGGTCGAACCGGATGCACTCGCGGGCGCGGGGGTGATCGGGGACGACGGCGGCGGACTGCTGTGCGTGCTGGACTGGAGCGGGCTGAGTGTTCCGGTGCCGACGCCGCCGTTACCGTTGCCGTGCCCGTTCGACAGAGGACCGGGCGTGGTCGTGGAGGTGCCTGTGCCGCTCGCGCCGTCCACGCCGGTCAGCAGGTTCACGTACGGGCGCAGGTGGCCGGAGCCGATCTCGATGAGGTCGTCGCACTCCTGCCTGAGCACGCGCGAGATCGTCCAGTTGCCGTCGACGGCGACGTGCACCACGGTCACGCGTACGCCGAGGTCCTGCGCGTCCGCGACGACCTGGGCGAGATCCTCGTCGCCGCTCACGACGACGGCGTCGGCGAGCGCGCCGTTGCGCGCGAGCGCCATCAGGTCGCGATGGATCTCGGTGTCGACGCCCTCGCGGCGGCCCGGACGGATGCGGCCGAGCCGCAGCTTGAGGCCGGGCAGGTCGGCGAGCGCCTCGTGCTCGGGCGCGCGGCGCCCCTCGACCGTCGCCTCGTACCAGTAGCAGCGCAGCATGGGCAGGCTCGTGCGCTCGCGCGCGAGGTTGCCAAGCAGTTGCAGCAGGCCGCCGAAGTCCCAGGAGACGGCCTCGCGATGGCGTGTGCCGTGCACCGCCATGGCGCCGTCCGCCAGCAGGTAGCCGGCGTCTACGAACAGCGCACAGCGATCCATGCGGCTCCGCCTTTCGTCAACACGGGACCTCATGCGGCTCCCACCCGGCGGCGAGGTCGGCAAGGGTCACCCTCATCGGGCCCGCCCTCCTGGCTCTCGGACGTGGGCCGGTCGAAGACCCCGGGCGTTCTTAGCGTAGTGAAGCCCGTAAGACCGGTAGGCCAATACGGCGATTCGACACTCTTTCACGACAGTACGCCGTGCGCGAGCCCCCTGACGCCCGTGCTCCGGCGCGCGGCCCGTCCGTCGGACGGGCAACTCCTGCGCGGACGCTACCAGCCGTTCCGGTCGGTCCCTAATGCTTCGTCCATGATCTTTACGGAAACTCCCGGCGCACGGTTCAATGCGGGCGAGTCGTCCTCTGGGCTCATGACCAGCGCATGGTGCGTCCGTGGTTTGAGCACGTCAGAAGCCTAGGTGAAGGCTTGTTGTCGGGCCGGAACTCAGCTCCGCATAGACGCGTTCACTGTTCAGCTCCGCATCGGCGCGTTCACTGTGACGACACCAAGGAGCAAGGCGTCGTCCTGAGTCTCCATAGAGAGCGTGGAGCGTCGCCCGAGGACGGCGGTGAAGTCATCCACGTCCGTGCCGAACGTCAGCTGCCGCCCGACCGCACCTAGGGAGGAGTTGTCGAACACGTTGTCCGTTGAGCGGGTGCCTGTGATGGGTGTGAGTGGACGTCCGTCCAGGAGAAGTCGATCGCCTTTAAGCCCGGAGTCGCCCTCCCAGCCGACAAGCCCGATGTGCGCGGGACGCGCTGCGGGGATGAGTCCGCTAAGCGGGATGGTCGTGCTGCGGTCGCCCTGGGGACTCAGCGCGCGCGGGCCGTCCAGAACGGCGACCTGCTGAAGCGGAGCAGCCGGATCCCTAACAACGACGACCAGACTCCAACCGGCGTAATGCGAGACTCCGGGAACGGTCGGGACGTCCGCTCCCCACCACTCGCCGCTCCCGTGCGCGCGCACGAGGTTCGTGACGTCCGCGAACGCCTGGTAGGCGGTGAAGTCGGGGAGGCGGCCATTCTGCACATCACTCGGACGCACCGGCTCGTACTTGCCGCTTGGCGGGCGGACGCGCGCGGTGACAGCCCCCGTGTCCGCGCCCTTCGCCACCCCTGACCAGTACAAGCCGGCCCACAGAACGGATGAGGCCTTGGGAAGGGCCAGGCGTGCTGCGCTGGACGCCTTGGTGGATGGGTCGTTATCCCGATCCACTGGCTGCATGTTCCAGAAGTCGTCGTCCTGCTCCTCGCCTTGGCGGCCGAGTGCCTGCTTGCAGCTCTGCTGGGTCTCGTCGCAACTCATTAGGGAGTTGCCTATGGACATGACGCTGGCTTTGCCGTCCGTCGCGAACCGTGCCGGCAGGCCGCCCTTGACCACGCCCCAGGACGCCTGTGCCGCGACCTTCTGCTTTCCCGAGTGGAGAGTGACCGTCGGAGGCCGTCCAACAGGCGCCGACTCCCCGACTTGGACGCGTAGATAGGCCGAGGTGCTCTGACCGTTGGGCAGCGCAGCGTGCGTGCAGCGAACGCTGGCGGCCGGGGCCTGAATGGGGCGGCACGACCAGTCGTCCCCTGCGGGCACGAGCGGCTTGAACAGGACACCGTGTCGTCCGCTGGCCGCACCCGCATAGGAGACGTCAGGGGGAAGCTTGACGTCCGCGAGCAGGTCATCCGTCTGACCGCCGGCGTTGTGCACGGTCATTCCGACGATGCCGGGCTGGTTGTGCAAGAGTGCGCCTACTGGGCCGATGTTGACGTCCAGCTTCGCTGGCACCGCTGGCATAGCGGGCACGGGAGCTTTCGGCTTGGACTGCTGCTTCTTCTTGGGCTTCGCCTTGGGGACGGGCTTGGGCGCCTGCGGCGGGAGCTTGGGCTTCGGCTTTGCGGCAGGTGGTTTCGGTTGGGCGGGAGCTGGAACGGCATGCGGGACGGCCAACGGCGGCTTGTGCGGGTGCGTAAGAGGCTGATTGTTCGACGCCAGGTTCATAGCGAGCGCGACCGCCGCCGCTATGACCGCAGCGGTGCCGCCCGCACTCAGCGCTTGCTGCTGCCGCTTGGGCAGATGGCGGAACCACGTCCAGAGACCGCCTCCGACAGCACCGCCCTTGGCCGCTGCCAGGTATGCGGTGACAGCGCCGCCGAGCACGAGCGGACCGAGGGCCTCGCGTAGTGCGGTGTTGATGTCGGCAAGTTCGGCGTAAAGCGCTTTGCATGGTTCGCAGTCGTCCAGGTGTGCTTTGACGCGCTGGCTGTCCCGCTTGGCGAGCCCCCCGCGCACGTGCGCGCCCAACATCTCCAAGACGGGACGGCACTTCTCGTCGACAACGACTGGTGTGTTCGCGAACGCCATGGTCGCTGCCGCAGGTAGCGCGGCAGAGGGCGGGGACGGGACACCGCCTGTGAAGGCGACACCGCTTCGAGGCTTCGC
Organism: Actinomadura oligospora ATCC 43269; assembly: GCF_000518265.1. Classification (GTDB taxonomy): domain Bacteria; phylum Actinomycetota; class Actinomycetes; order Streptosporangiales; family Streptosporangiaceae; genus Spirillospora; species Spirillospora oligospora. Next base: position 252,977 of record NZ_JADG01000008.1, read on the forward strand.
GCGCGCAGGAGCCGACTCCTCGGCGGAACTCGCATCGGCCGGAGGAACCGCAGCGGCCTCTTCGGCCTCCGGATCTGCTGCCGCGCCGTACGAGGTCGCCAAGTGCATTTGCAGGTAGGCCTGACGTAGTCCTTCACGTGCGCGGTAGGCGAGCGCCGCGACTCCGTTGGCCGTTAGCCCGAGGAAGGGCGCCACCTCGGCGGGCTTCGCGCCTTCCACTTCGGTGTGCCACAGGACGGCCTGCCAGCGTTCCGGCAGCGTTCGGAACGCGCGCACGATCATCGAGCGCTCCAGGCCCTCCACCGCCGGATCCACGAAGGGCGCGCCGGGGTCGAACTGCTCGATCTGGTCGGTGCTGTGCAGTCGCTTCTCGCCCCGGTAGCGGTCGTACACGGTCCGCCGGACCGACGTCAGCAGGTACGGCCGGAACCCCGCCTGCGGACCGCCGCCGCGTTGCAGCGCGTCCAGGATCTTTGCGAACGCGTCCTGAACCGCATCCTCCGCCGCGTCCCCACCGACCAGGTGGTGCGCCAGCCCACGCGCGGTGCCCACGTGCCGTTCGTACAGTTCGCCGTACGCCGTGAGGTCGCCTTCGCGGATCCGTGAGATGAGCGCCGCGTCGCTGGCCTCGGTACCGTCACCGGCCGGAGCAGCCTCGAACGCGGTTTCGCTCACGGGTCCTCCAGGTCGTGGCAAGGGCAGGGAGCGTCCACCGAAGAAGCCGGGGACGGAACGCCGCGCGGCCGTCCCTCCCGAGGGAGCTGTGAGTGATGGCTTGACCACGAAACGTCGCCGGGAATGATTCCGCAAACCGCGTCATGACTAAACCGCTTCCGCGTCATAGGTCTGGGAGGACGCACCGAACGGACAGTCCGCCCACCGACACGACCTACGAACGGGCAGGTGAGTGCGTGTGCGTAGGACCGGACTCCGGAACGCGGCGGAAGTGGCGGGAGCTACCGGCGACAATCCGGCGAGTCTCCTCGTGGAGACATGGAGGCGGCGAAGCGCGGAGGCGGGATGGGGGGCGCCGGACGACTGGTGGGCCCCTGCCGTGGAGGAGATGGCGTGTGCGGCCCGCGCGCGCCTGACCGAGCTGTACGCGGCGGGAGACCTGGACGGGCGGCGGCCGTCCGAAACTCACTGCCTGGTCATGCTCGACCTCGCCGACGACTGCGAACCGTGGCGGAAGCTGGCTCACGCCATTGTCGTCGCCTACGAGCTACGCGCTGTGTTCCGCCACGGAGAAACCCTCGCGCAGATTGGCCCCGGGCGTGCGGCTGTTCTTGCGCCGCTTTCGCCGCACCTGTCTCGCCGCCTGAGAATCCTGCACGGTCGGATCGTCCGGACGATGGGCCGCGACGCTCTCGCCGGACGATTCCTGATGTGGGTGGAGTGCCTCCCGTGCGCGCGTGAGGACGCACTTTCCCTGCTCGACCCGCAGCCTCGTTGAGCGGCCGGACCCAGGCAATTCCGGCCGACGGAGGCCATCGGTGTCGCCAGCCCCGGCGAGGGGGCGGGGCTGGCGCCGATGGCCCCGATGGGGGTGTCCGTTCCGATTCAGGAGGGGGCGGAACGGACACACCTCACCGGGTTATCGAGATCGTGGAAATCTGCGTCAACTCCGTGGGCGTGGTGGGCGACTGCCATTGGACGCGGCTGTCGCGCCCGGTCAGCTCGACCGTCGCGATCGCGTTGTCGAACCAGGGGCCGTCCGTGATGCGCCACCGCAGCGGCGGGCGCGGAACACGCGCCATGCGGGCGAGCCAACGGAACGGCATTCCCACGCCTCGTGCGCACGCGAAGCGGTTCGCCCACTGGTACTTGCCGGGGAGCGGGTTGCGCAGCGGTGAGCACACGACCTGCACGACGTCGGAAGCCATGTCGGGGGAGGTCACACGGGCCAGGTAGGAGTAGTGGACGTCACCGGAGAGAAAGGCGACTGTGGCGGGCGCGGTACCCCGCTCGCCGCGTGCCACGGCGATGACGTCGTTCGCGACCTCTCTGAAGGAACGTTCGAACGCGGCCCAGTGCTCCAGGTCGGCGGCCTGCCGGATCTTCTCCCCCGCGCCCGCGGCGCGGGTGCCCCACGCGCCCTCCGCGACGGCCTCGTTCCACGACTCCGCGTGGTGAATGGCGGGCGCGAGCAGGTACGGCAGGGACGACGCGACCAGCAGATGGTCCACGTCGCCCTGGAACTGCCTGTCCAGCCAGTCGAACTCCTCGTCGTCGAGCATGCCGCGTCGTTCCGGCGTCAGCAGCCGCGAGCATCGGCTGTCGACGACGACCAGGCGCGTCCGTCCCCACTCGTGCGCGTAGCTCCAACGCGCCGTCGCGGGCTCCCGGTCGGCGCGCTCAGCGAACTCGTCCAGAACCTTGCCGCTGTCGCCGCTGCTGGCGGACGCCTCCCGGACGGCCGTGAACACCTCGTTCGCCATGCGTTCTTCAGGCGAGAGGTTCCCCAGGTGCTGATAAACCCAATACGAGCTGATGCCGCCGACGATGCGGTCCCGCCACCACGGCAGCGCCCACATCTGCTGCCGCCACGTGTACGAGGTGTTCCAGTCGTCGCGGATGTCGTGGTCGTCGAACACCGTGAGCGAGGGCACCGTGGACAGCAGCCAACGCACGGCCGGATCCTCGCGCCAAGCGAGACGGTAGAGCTGCGTGTACTCCTCGAAGTCGGCGATCTCATCATCCGGACACGCCTCGGCGGGTGGCTTTGGCTCCGCAACCTCGCCGGTTCCAGATGTACCGCCACGGTTCGCTGGTGTGCTGGGCTCGGCGGTGCCGGTTTGGCGTCCGTCGCGTCGCGCGCGCACGATCTCGCGCATCGCCGGATCGAGTTCGTCCGCGTACACCTGGTCGCCGACCATGAGCAGGATGTCGGGCCACGCCGTGTCCCCACGTACGAGGTGGTGCGCGAGAGCGGCGAGAGTGTCGAAACCGGCCTTGCCCTCACGGTCCGGAGAGCGGCGGCATGAGCCGAACGAGACGCGCAATGTGCCGGACGGATCGAGCGTGCGCAGCTGACTGTCGGGGAACGTGGAACCCTCTTCGGGCCAGACGCGGGCGCCGTTCAGTTCCACCTGGTACGGAACACGCGCGCCGGGAGCGAGACCGCCGACCTCGACGAGCGCGAAGTGATGTCCGTGGATGGTGAACGTCTCCGCCCCCGCCTCCACGTCCCCCGCGCGCACGAGCACCCGGCATGGACGGTCGGTCTCCACCCACACGGTCGCGGTGCTTTCGCCGACATGCCGGAGGAGAGGTCCAAGTACCAATGCGGTCATAACTCGCCTCTCTACTGGATGCGAGCCGTCCCCGTCCATGGGTTGGCACGTTCGACTATCGGGCCCGTCCACCATGGTGAGAGCAGGGAAAACGGATGAATCCGTCAGGACGTGGGGGAGCAGGGGACCCAATAGCGCAGCTTGATCCCACGACGGTCCTCCAGAACACCGCCGTTCCGCTCGATGACGGAACGTGACGCGGTGTTGTCAGTGTCACAGGTGACGAGCAGCTGCTCGATGCCGAGCCCGCGCGCGATGGGTAGAGCCGCCCCGAGCATCGCGCTCGCGTGCCCGCGACGGCGGGCCGACGGCCGGACGTCGTAGCCTACGTGCCCGTTCGACTCGAGCAACCAGGGGTTCAGCCGATGCCTGAGGGTCAGCCGCCCGACGAACTCGTCCCCGTCCACCCACCACAGGATCGTCGTGGGGACGTGCTCGGGCGGGCGCGGCGTCTCGTCCAAGGCCAGCGAGCGGACGTGCCGGACGAACCGGCCGAACGGCTCCGGCTCGTCCCATTCGCCCCCGTAGACGCGGATGTCCCGCCCGAGCCAGCTGTCGTCCTCGGGCGCCCCACGGCCCTCCGCGCGGAACTCCGCCATCGCGGCGAGAAACGAGAGCCGGACCCGTGCGTTCGGAGCGATCAATGCAGGCACGTGTCTATTTCTATCGGGAAAGGGCTATGTGTCGGGTGGGTGCCACCTAGGTACTTGTACTCGCCCATGGTGGGGCAGGCCCCACCATGGATTTGGGGTGCTGGTCCCATGTCTCCAGCATGCGCGCATCCCTAGATTCGGTGGCATGAGGGAGAACAGCCGCACCGAGGTCCGTCCGCGTCGCATCGTCCTGATCGGTGCACTGGTCGGGGCGGTCCTGGCGGCGGGCGTGCTACCGCCTCCGCCTAACCCCGTCCAGACGATCGCGCGGCAGGCCGTCGCGCGCCACGCACAGCCCTGAGCCGCCGTCCTCAGGCGGATCGGCGGCTCAGCGGGAGTTATCCACAGGTTGGGGACCGGCTTTCGAACGGGGGCTCCGTCCGGCCAGGCTGGATCCCGAGCGGCCCGTCCGGGGGGACGGGCCGAGGCTCAGGACTTCCGGATGGGGGAGGGGTTCTCGGTGGGGATTTCGAAGGTCGCGATCCCGGCGGCGTCGGTCGCGCCCGCCGTCACGTTCCCGGCGATGGCGGTCGCCTTCGCGGTGGCCGCGGCGTCGTCGGCGACCGGGATGACACCGGTCGGTCGGGCGATGGTGCTGGCTGCCTCGCTGACCGCGTTGGTCATCTCGGCCACGTCGGTGTGGTCGGTCGCAACGGTGTCATCGGCCGACCTGGCGTCGGTGGCGGCAGCGGCGCCGGCGGTCGTGTCGTCGTTGGCCGCCACGGTGTCGTTGGCGGCGATGGTGTCGGTGGTGGCCGTGGTGTCGGCTGCGGGGGCGGTGCGGGACCGCATGACGAAGAGGGCGAGGACGGTCGCGGAGACGACCCCGGCCAGGCTGGCGAGGAACGTGGTGGCCATGGCCGTGGTGAAGGCGTCCCGGGCTTCGTGGATCAGGGAGGCGTCGCCGGTCCGGGCGGCGACGGCGAGGGCGTCGCCGATGGACTTGCGGGCCTGCTCCGGCGTGCCGTCGGGCATTGCCGCGCCGTAGGCGCTGGTGAGGACGGTGCCGAGCAGCGCGACGCCGAGGGCCGCGCCCGCCTGCTGGATGGTGTCGTTCAGGGCCGAGCCGACTCCGGCGTGCTCCTCGGGAACCGCGCCCATCAGCGCGCCGATGGTCGCGGGCATCGCCAGGCCGCTGCCGGCGCCCATGAGGAACAGGCCGACCGCGACCGTCCAGTAGCCGTCGCCGGGGGAGACGGTGGAGAGGGTCCCGAACCCGGCGGCGACGACCAGCAGGCCGGTGACGGCGGTGATCCGGTTGCCGAGCTTGCCGACCATGCTCGCGCCGAGGCCGTTGAACAGCAGGGCCGCGACCGCGATGGGGATGAAGGAGAGGCCGGTCTTCATGGGCGAGTAACCGAGGACGAACTGCAGGTACTGGGTGAGCGCGAGCAGCAGCCCGCCGTTGCCGATCTCGACCAGGGTGAGCGAGAGGCTGCCGCCGGCGAAGTCGCGGTCGCGGAACAGGCCCAGCGGGACCATCGGCGACTCGACCTTGGTCTCCCAGACCACGAAGCCGACGAGGGCGGCCACGGCGAGGGCGCCGCCGACCAGGGTGTGCGCGTCCATGCCGTTCTTCGGGAACTCGATGATCGTCCAGACCAGGGCGACCATCCCGGTGGCCGACAGGACCATGCCCAGCGGGTCGGGCCTGCGCCACGGGCCCCGGGACTCCGGCATCAGCGTGGCGGCGGCGACGATGGAGACGGCGGCGATCGGAACGTTGATCAGGAAGACCGCGCCCCACCAGAAGTGCGCGATCAGGACACCGCCGAGGATCGGTCCGCCGACCAGGCCGACCATGGAGACGACGCCCCAGGCCGCCATCGCCTTCGGCCGCTCGTCCTCGTCGAACACCGTGATCAGGATGGACAGGGTGCTGGGCAGGATCAGCGCGCCGCCGACGCCCATCACCGCCCGCGCCGCGATCAGCATCCCCGGGGACTCGGCGAGCGTGCCCGCCAGCGAGGCGATCCCGAACAGCGCCAACCCGATGATCATCACCCGGCGCCGGCCGAAGCGGTCGGACAGGCTGCCCGCGGTGAGGAGGAGCCCGGCGAAGACCAGGATGTAGGAGTCCAGGATCCACTGGATGTCCTGCGCGCCGGCCCCGAGGTCCTCGGTGAGCGGCGGGATCGCCACGTTCAGCGCCATGTTGTCGACGACCAGGACCAGGGTGCTCAGGCAGAGCACCAGAAGGATCCACCAGCGTCGTGGACTGCGGTTCATCTCGTCTCCCGGGGGGTGCGTACAGTGTTCGCGTCGTTGGGAACACTGTACGCATGCCGGAACGGTGTGCGCAAGTGGGTACGGCGTGCGCTAGACTGGACTCGATCCGAAAGGAGGCCGCAGATGGCCGACGACCAGGTGATCTCCTCGGTCTGGGCACGTCCGGAGAAGAGCCGGAACGCCCGTCCGGCGCTGAGCCGGGAGCAGATCGTCGCCGAGGCGATCGGGCTTCTGGACGCCGAGGGGGTGGACGCGCTGAGCATGCGCAAGCTCGGCCAGGCCCTGAACGCGGGTGCGACGTCCCTCTACCGGCACGTCGCCAACAAGGACCAGCTGCTCGAGCTCGTGGTGGACGAGATCTACGGCGAGCTGCGCGTCCCCGCCCTCGACGACCCCGCCGAATGGCGGCAGGCCGTCAGGGCCCTCGCGCACGAGATGCGGCAGATGATCCTGCGCCATCCGTGGATCGCGCCCATCCTCGGCCTGGTCGGCTCGTCCTACCTCGGCCCCAACGTCACGCGCCTGACCGACGAGATGCTCGGCCTGTTCGAGGACGCCGGCTTCGCGCTGGAGGAGGGCAACGGCGTCGTGAAGGCGCTGTTCGCCTACGTCATCGGCTGGACGACGTCCGAGGCCGCCTGGCTCCTGGCCCTCGCCCGCAGCGGCCAGACCGAGGAGGAGTGGCTGGACCAGATCCGCCCCGCCATGGAACATGCCATGGAGGCCCACCCCCGCCTGGCCAGGCTCTACAAGGCCCAGCGCGAAGCCCGCCCCAACCTCAACATCCCCCAGGACGAGTTCGACTACGGCCTGGACCGCTTCCTGGCCGGCACAAACCCCACCCACCCCTAACCCACTCCGCCCCGCCCAACTCCGCCCAACTCCGGCCTTCCGTCCGGGCCTCCACCTCGGGGCCCAGGTGCCTGTGCGCGGTGTGCCTTCGGCCAGTGCGCTTTGCCCGGGGGCCTCGTGGGCGTGCCTGCCCGACCACTCCCACCTTGGCCGCTCCGCCCGGGTGCCCCTTCGCCCCGGCCCAGCTCCGGGAGGCCCCGCCTTCGGGTGCCTTGCCCGGCCTCCTTGGGCTTGGTGTTCTTGGTTGGCTGCGGTCGCGGGGGCGCCTCACCTTGGGAGGGGGAGTGGTAGCTTCCTTGGTGAAGTTGCTGCTTTTGGGAAGCTTTTCTGGGTGGGAGGGGTGGGGCTGGTGGCTGGTGGGGATCCGTCGGCGGTTTATCAGCGGTACTTGAGTGCGCTGATGCTGCATGGGCAGGCGAGTGCGAAGGCCGTTGATCTGGGGGCCACGGATCTCTATGCCCTGAACATCCTCAAGTTGTTCGGGGCTTTGACGCCCGGGGAGCTGGGACGCCGGGCCGGGCTGACGACCGGGCCGACGACGCGGCTGGTCGATCGGCTGGAGCAGGCCGGGTACGTGCGGCGGGTGCCGGACGCGGAGGACCGGCGGAAGGTCATCGTCGAGCTGGTCGCGCAGCCGTCCGGGCTGGACGAGGCGCTCGCGCCGGTGCGGCAGCGGATCGGCGCGATCATCCAGGACTACACGCCGGAGCAGCGGGCGCTGCTGTTCGACTACTTCGACCGCGCCGCCGACGCGTTCCAGGAAGCCACCGAGGAGCTCCGCGCCAAGCGCTGACCCCGCGCGTGGCCCGGGCGCGTAGACCAGGGAGCGCGCCACGCGTGGCCCGGGCGCGTTGCTGCCGGTGACGGCGAGGTTCTCGTCGTGGGTATGGGAAAGGGGGCGCTTGGGGCGCCCCCTTTCTTGGTGTCAGGCTGTGGCAGCGGGGGTTCGGGATGGGGTGACGGTGAGGGTGTCGGCGAGTTCGTCGAGGTCGACTCGGACCTCGTCGCCGTCCTGGATGGTGCCGGAGAGGAGTTCCTTGGCCAGGCGGTCGCCGATGGCGGTCTGGACGAGGCGGCGGAGGGGACGGGCGCCGTAGAGCGGGTCGTAGCCGGTCAGGGCCAGCCACTCGCCGGCGGCGTCGGTCACCGTGAGGCGCAGGCGGCGGTCGGCCAGGCGGCGGGCCAGGCGGGCGATCTGGAGGTCGACGATGCTGGTGAGCTCGTCAGTGGACAGGGCGTCGAAGACGATCACGTCGTCCAGGCGGTTCAGGAACTCGGGCTTGAAGGAGTTCCGGACGGCCGCCATGACCGCCTCGCGCTTGGCGCCGTTCTCCAGGGCCGGGTCGACGAGGAACTGGGAGCCGATGTTGGACGTCAGGATCAGGATCGTGTTCCGGAAGTCCACCGTGCGGCCCTGGCCGTCGGTGAGGCGGCCGTCGTCGAGGACCTGGAGCAGGATGTCGAAGACCTCGGGGTGCGCCTTCTCCACCTCGTCCAGCAGGACGACCGAGTACGGGCGCCGCCGGACGGCCTCGGTGAGCTGGCCGCCCTCCTCGTAGCCGACGTAGCCGGGAGGCGCGCCGACCAGGCGGGCCACCGCGTGCTTCTCGGAGTACTCCGACATGTCGATGCGGGTCATCGCCCGCTCGTCGTCGAACAGGAACTCCGCGAGGGCCTTCGCCAGCTCGGTCTTGCCGACGCCGGTCGGGCCGAGGAACAGGAACGAACCGGTCGGACGGTCCGGGTCGGAGATGCCCGCGCGGGCGCGGCGGACGGCGTCCGACACGGCCGTCACGGCGGTGCGCTGGCCGATGAGGCGGCGGCCCAGCTCGTCCTCCATGCGGAGCAGCTTGGCGGTCTCGCCCTCCATCAGGCGGCCGGCGGGGATGCCCGTCCAGGACGCGACGACGTCGGCGACGTCGTCCGGGCCGACCTCCTCCTTCACCATGGCGTGCGCCTGGTCGTCCTGCTCGGCGGACGCCTCGGCCAGCTCCTTCTCGAGCTGCGGGATCTCGGCGTAGGTGAGCCGGGACGCGGTCTCGTAGTCGCCCTCGCGCTGCGCCCGCTCGGCCTCGCCGCGCATCGCGTCGATGCGCTCCTTGACCTCGCCGACCCGGTTCAGCCCGGCCTTCTCCTTCTCCCAGCGGGAGTTCAGGACGTTCAGGTGCTCCTGCTTGTCGGCCAGGTCCTTGCGGAGGCGCTCCAGGCGCTGGACGGACGCCGCGTCGGTCTCCTTCGCGAGCGCCATCTCCTCCATCTTCAGCCGGTCGACCGAGCGCTGCAGCTCGTCGATCTCGACCGGCCGGGAGTCGATCTCCATGCGCAGCCGGGATGCCGCCTCGTCCACCAGGTCGATCGCCTTGTCCGGCAGGAACCGGGAGGTGATGTACCGGTCGGACAGCGTCGCGGCGGCGACCAGCGCCGAGTCGTTGATCTGCACCTTGTGGTGCGCCTCGTACCGGCCCTTCAGCCCGCGCAGGATCGCGACGGTGTCCTCGACGGACGGCTCGCCCACGAAGACCTGCTGGAACCGGCGTTCGAGGGCCGGGTCCTTCTCGATCCGCTCGCGGTACTCGTCCAAGGTGGTCGCGCCGATCATGCGCAGCTCGCCGCGGGCCAGCATCGGCTTCAGCATGTTGCCGGCGTCCATCGAGCCCTCGCTCGCGCCCGCGCCGACGACCGTGTGCAGCTCGTCGATGAACGTGACGACCCGCCCCTCGGACTCCTTGATCTCGTTCAGGACGGCCTTGAGCCGCTCCTCGAACTCGCCGCGGTACTTGGCGCCCGCGACCATCGCGCCGAGGTCGAGCGAGACCAGCGTCTTGCCGCGCAGCGACTCGGGCACGTCACCGGCCACGATCCGCTGGGCGAGGCCCTCGACGACGGCGGTCTTGCCGACGCCGGGCTCGCCGATCAGCACCGGGTTGTTCTTGGTCCGCCGGGAGAGCACCTGCACGACGCGCCGGATCTCGGCGTCGCGGCCGATCACCGGGTCGAGGTCGCCCTCGCGCGCGGCGGCGGTCAGGTCGACGCCGTACTTCTCCAGCGCCTGGAAGGTGTCCTCGGGGTTCTCGGAGGTGACGCGGGCGTGCCCGCGGACCTTCTCGAACGCCTCCAGCAGCGCGTTCGGGGTCGCGCCGTACTCCTTCAGCAGCCCCGCGACCGGCCCGCCGTCGGCGGCGAGGCCGACCAGCAGGTGCTCGGTGGAGACGTACTCGTCCTCGAGCTGGCGGGCGCGGTTGGCGGCGGTGTTCACCGCGACGATCAGCTGCCGCGACATCTGCGGGGACGACACGGTCGAACCGGCCGCCTTCGGCAGCGCCGCGAGCTGCTCCTCGGCCCGGCTGCGGACGGCCTTCCAGTCCGCGCCGACGGCCTCCAGCAGCGGGACGGCCGTGCCGTCGGTCAGCTGGATCAGCGCGACGAGCAGGTGCGGCGGTTCGACCTGCGGGTTCCCCTCGGCGGCCGCGCGGCGCACCGCGAGCGACACCGCCTCCTGGGACTTCTGGGTGAGCTTGTAGTCCATGTTCGGCTGTCCCCTCAGTGCTCCCGGCCCCGCTCGTGCCAGACGACCACGCCCGTCGCGCGGATGGGCACGAGGTCTCCCCCGGGAGCGTCACCGGATTCACCGCGTCGGCGCTGCTGCGCGAGGCGCGCCGCGACCGCGCGGGTCGATTCGAGTTCGTTGGCGAGGTCCTGCAGGGTGTCGCGGGCGCGCTGGAGCTCGTCGCCGAGCCGCGCGTTCTCGCGCTGCAGTTCCAGGATGTGCTTGATGCCGGAGAGGTTGACGCCCTCCTCCTGCGAGAGCCGCTGGATCTCGCGGAGCGCGACGATGTCGCGCATGGAGTAGCGGCGTCCCCGGCCCTGGGTGCGGCCGGGGGACACCAGGCCCAGTCGGTCGTAGGTGCGCAGCGTCTGCGGGTGCAGTCCGGACAGCTGCGCCGCCACCGAGATCACATAGACCGGCGTGTCATCGCCGAAGGGGTCCATGGTGCACCTACTCCTCCCCGGCCTGCTGGAGCAGTCCGCCGCGCAGGTCGTCGCCCTCACCGGACGACCGCAGCGACTCCAGCGCCGTGCGGGTCTGGTCGTCGAGCTTGCCCGGCACCTGGACGTCCACCGTGACCAGCAGGTCGCCCTTGGTGCCGTCGCGCCGTGCCGCGCCGCGTCCGCGCACCCGGAACGTCCGCCCGTTGGGCGTGCCCTCCGGGACGCGCAGGGTGACCGGCTGTCCCTGGAAGGTCGGCACCCTGATCTCCGCGCCGAGCGCGGCCTCGGGGAAGGTCACCGGGACGGTCAGGGTGAGGTTGTCGCCGCTGCGGCCGAACACCTTGTGCGGCGTGACCTTGATGTTCACGTACAGGTCGCCCGCGGGGCCGCCGTTCTCGCCGGGCGCGCCCTTGCCCTTGAGGCGGATCTTCTGCCCGTCGGCGACGCCCGCCGGGATGCGGGCCTGGATGGTGCGGGTGCCGGTCGCGCGTCCGCTGCCGCTGCAGGTCGGGCACGGGTCGTCGACGACCAGGCCGCGTCCGCGGCAGATGTGGCAGGGCTCGCTGAACCCGAAGTTGCCGAGGTTGCGGGTCTCCTGCCCGGTGCCCTCGCAGTTGGGGCACACCCGCGGGACGGTGCCGGCCTTCGCGCCGGTGCCGTGGCAGGTGGGACAGGCCGCCTCGCTGGTCAGCTTCAGCGGCACGGTCACGCCGTTCATGGCGCGGCCGAACGGCAGCGTCACCTCGGTCTCGACGTCGGCGCCGCGCCGGGCCCGCCGTGCGGACGTGCCGGTGCGGGTGCCGCCGCGGTTGAACAGGCCGCCGAACAGGTCGCCTATGCGCTCGCCGGCGCCGTGCGTCCCGGCGCCGCCCGGCGTCGGGCCGCCCTGCCCGAAGAGGTCCCCCAGGTCGAAACCGAAGCCGCCGCCCTGCCCGCCGCCGGCGCCCCGGAACCCGCTCGGCATCGAGCGGACCTGGTCGTACTCCTTGCGGCGCTGCTCGTCCGACAGGACGCTGTTCGCCTCGGAGACCTCCTTGAAGCGGTCCTCGGCGTCGGCGTCGCCCTTGTTGCGGTCCGGGTGGTACTGCTGGGCGAGCTTGCGGTACGCCTTCTTGATCTCGTCCTGCGAGGCTGTCTTCGAGACACCGAGGACCTTGTAGTAGTCCTTCTCGAGGTAGTCCTTGGTGCTCACAGATCCTCGCCTTCCGCGTCTTCCTCTGTCTGCTGCCGGTGGTGCCCCGGGCCGTCCCGCGCCCCGCGCTGGGGGAGGACGGCCCGGAACGGATCTTGCCGATCGGCCCGCGGGGACCGCTACTCGGGGCGGTCGTTCTCCGCCTCGGCGGCCTCGTCGCCGTCCTGCGGCTCGGCGACCGCGACCCGTGCGGGACGCAGCACGCGCTCGCCGATCCGGTAGCCCGGCTGGAGGACGTCCGCGACGCTGGTCTCGGTGACCTCGGCCGAGTAGGCGTGCATCAGCGCCTCGTGCACCGTCGGGTCGAACGGCTCGCCCTTCTCGCCGAAGCGCTCCAGGCCGAGCTTGCCCGTCGCCCCCTCCAGCGCCTCGGCGACCGACTTGAACCCACCGTTCAGCTCGTTGTGTTCGCGAGCCCGGCCGATGTCGTCCAGCACCGGCAGCAGCTCGGCGAGCACGCTCGCGAGCGCCTGCTCGCGGACCGCGACGCGGTCGCGCTCGACGCGCTTGCGGTAGTTGTCGTACTCGGCCTTCAGCCGCTGCAGGTCGGCGGTGCGCTCGGCCAGCTGCTGCTTGAACGCGGCGGCCTCTCCGCTCTCCGCCTCGGCGGGGGCCCCGGGGGCGGGGGCGGACGTCTCGTCCGCCCCCGCCTTCCGGACCTTGCCCGTCTCCGGGTCGATGCGCCGCCGGTCGCGGATCACCGGGCCGTCGTGTTCCTCACGGGGTGAGGTCACTTGGCGTCACCCTTCGGCTTGTCGTCGTCCACGATCTCGGCGTCGACGACCTCGTCGTCCTGCGGCTGGTCGCCCGCCGCGCCCGCCTGCTCGCCACCCGGCTGGGCGGCGCCCTCCGGGTTCTGGGCGTACATGGCGGCGCCCATCTTCTGGCTGGTCTGGGCGAGCTTCTCGGCCGAGGACTTGATCGCCTCGACGTCGGTGCCCTCCAGGGCCTTCTTGACCTCGGCGACGCCCGCCTCGACCTCGGTCTTCAGCTCGTCCGGGACCTTGTCGCCGTTCTCGCGGAGGAACTTCTCGGTCGAGTACGCGAGGGTGTCGGCCTGGTTGCGGACCTCGGCCTCCTCCTTGCGCTTGCGGTCCTCCTCGGCGTACTTCTCGGCCTCGTCCATCATCCGGCTGATGTCGTCCTTCGGCAGCGCCGAGCCGCCGGTGATGACCATCGACTGCTCCTTGCCGGTGCCGAGGTCCTTCGCGGAGACGTTCACGATGCCGTTGGCGTCGATGTCGAAGGTGACCTCGATCTGCGGGACGCCGCGGGGCGCCGGGGGCAGGCCGGTCAGCTGGAAGGTGCCGAGCTTCTTGTTGTACGCCGCGATCTCGCGCTCGCCCTGGTAGACCTGGATCTCCACGGACGGCTGGTTGTCGTCGGCCGTGGTGAAGGTCTCCGAGCGCTTGGTCGGGATCGTGGTGTTGCGCTCGATGATCTTGGTGAAGATGCCGCCCTTGGTCTCGATGCCGAGCGACAGCGGGGTGACGTCCAGCAGGAGGACGTCCTTGACCTCGCCCTTCAGGACGCCGGCCTGGAGCGAGGCTCCGATGGCGACGACCTCGTCGGGGTTGACGCCCTTGTTGGGCTCCTTGCCGCCGGTCAGCTCCTTCACCGTCTCGCTGACGGCGGGCATGCGGGTCGAGCCGCCGACCAGGACGACCTGGTCGATGCCGTCGACGCTGATGTTCGCGTCCTTCAGCACCTGCTGGAACGGCGCCTTGGTGCGCTCGAGCAGGTCGCTGGTGAGGCGCTGGAACTCGGCCCGGGTGAGCTTCTCGTCCAGGTGCAGCGGACCCTCGGACGAGGCCGTGATGTAGGGCAGGTTGATCTGCGTCTCGGACGAGCTGGACAGCTCGATCTTGGCCTTCTCACCGGCCTCGCGGAGCCGCTGCAGGGCCATCTTGTCCTTGGACAGGTCGACGCCGTTGGCGTTCTTGAAGCGCTCGACCAGCCACTCGACGACCTTGTTGTCCCAGTCGTCGCCGCCGAGGTGGTTGTCGCCGGAGGTCGCCTTGACCTCGACGACGCCGTCGCCGACCTCCAGCAGGGACACGTCGAAGGTGCCGCCGCCGAGGTCGAAGACCAGGATGGTGGCCTCGTTCTCCTTCTCCAGGTGGTAGGCCAGCGCGGCCGAGGTCGGCTCGTTGATGATGCGCAGGACGTTCAGCCCCGCGATCTGGCCGGCCTCCTTGGTGGCCTGGCGCTGGTGGTCGGAGAAGTAGGCGGGCACGGTGATGACCGCGTCGGTCACCGTCTCGCCGAGGTAGGACTCGGCGTCCCGCTTGAGCTTCTGGAGCACGAACGCCGAGATCTGCTGCGGCGTGAACTCCTTGTCGTCGATCTTCTGCTTCCAGTCGGTGCCCATCTCACGCTTGACCGACCGGATGGTGCGGTCAACGTTGGTGACGGCCTGGCGCTTGGCCACCTCACCGACGAGGACCTCGCCGTTCTTGGCGAAGGCGACGACGGACGGCGTGGTCCGCGACCCCTCCGCGTTGGCGATCACCGTGGGCTCGCCGCCCTCCAGAATCGCGACGACCGAGTTGGTCGTCCCGAGGTCGATGCCGACCGCACGTCCCATGTCTCGTCCTCCGTGGATCTTGCTAGCCGTTCGCCGGAGCGGCGGGCCCGGGGGGCCTCGCGTCCGGCGTCAGTCTTCCGCTGTGTGTCAGAGTGCCGCCCCGAGGATCTCTTGTCAAATGACTTGAGTCGAGGAGACTCAACTTTGCTGACGTCTCAATGAACAGGACGCTTGAGCCCCCTATTCCCGTTCCCAGACTCAGGGTTTCCCGGGGACGAACCCTCCTCGAGGAGGAGCGGATCCCCTGCCCCGGGAGGACGGGGCCGGGGGAGAAGGCCGGGGTGGAGCGGCCGTGAAAGGCTCCCGGGGCTTCGGGTGATACAGGACGACCGCCACCCGCGCCACGGAAAGGCCCCACATGACAAGGGAGTCCCTCGTCGCCCCTCCCCGGGGCGACGACTCGGCCTTGCTGACGTCGTCCAGGACGCATCCGGAACGTTTCGGCGCGATCTTCGACGCCTACCACGCGGAGATCCACGGCTACGCGGCCCGCCGCCTCGGCGCGGACGCCGCCGCGGACGTCGCGTCGCAGACGTTCCTGGAGGCGTTCCGGGTGCGGCACCGCTACGACCCGTCCCGGGCGACCGTCCGGACCTGGCTCTACGGCATCGCCACCAACCTGGTGGGCAAGCAGCGCCGCTCCGAGGTGCGCGCGCTGCGGGCCCGCGCGAGGCTCGGCCCCGACCGGGACGCCGAGGGGCACGCCGACCGCGTCGACCTCGCGGTGGACGCCGCCGGGCTGCGCGGCACGCTGGCCGCGGCGCTCGCCGACCTGTCGGACGGCGACCGGGACGTGCTGCTGCTGGTCGCGCTCGCCGACCTCAGCCACCAGGAGGTCGCGGCGGCGCTGGAGATCCCGTACGGAACCGTCGGCTCACGGCTGAACCGGGCTCGAAGAAAACTGCGCGAGGCGCTCGGCGGGACCAATCCGATGCACACTCAGGAGGAAGACCATGGATGAGATCCGGATGGTCCGCGACGGCTACGGTTCGCCCCGTCCGCCGACGAAGGACGAGACGGCCACGGCCCGGATGCAACTCGCGGCGCTGATCGCGGCCGAGCGGACCGACACCGCGCCCGCCCCGGCCCCCGCCCCCGCGCCGCGCCGCCGCCTGTTCGGCGGCTGGCGGCTCAAGCTCGGCGTCGGCCTGCTCGCCGCCGGAACGGCCGCCGCGGCCGTCATCGTCGTGACCGGCCAGGACGACGGCCCGTCCGGCAGGACCACCCCGCCCGTCGCGATGGGCGAGGGCGACTTCACGCAGGTCGCCGCGAAGGCGGAACTGGCGCCGACCGGCAAGTACTGGGCCTCGGACGAGATCAGCGGCGCGCTGTACGTGATACGGCCGAAGAGCGGCCCCTACGCGATCTTCGGCGCGCAGTCCGAGTTCCACACCTCCACCACCACAGGCGAGAAGGGCGGCACGACCTACAACACCCGCGACCTGCCCGCCCGCCCGGCGACGCCGGAGGACGCGGCGGCGTGGAAGCGCGCGGGTTCGCCGTCCTCCTTCAAGGTCTGGTCGAACGACCACTACTGGACCTACACCACCAAGGCGGGCTCCTGGGGTGAAGGGGAGTCCGACGCCGTGAAGGACGGGAAGTTCTACGGCCCCGGCGGAACGCTGCTGACGAAGGACGACTTCGCCACGCTGCCGACCGACCCGTCCGCCCTCGCGAAGGCGTTCTTCTCCTACGAGGGATGGGGTGGGCACCCGGTGGCCCCCTTCCTCAAGGAGAAGTTCAAGGTGAAGCCGGGGATGAAGAACATGACCCCGCGGATGAAGCTGGTGGAGACAGGACGCGCCCTCAGGAACATGCCGCTGCCGCCCAAGGTGCGCGCCGGGCTCATGCGCGCGCTCGCCGCCCAGCCGGGAATCCAGACGGTGAAGGGCGCCGTGGATCCGGCCGGCCGCAAGGGCATCGCCCTCGCGATCGCACCGGAACGCATCACCCGGACGGCCGAGTACGGCACGCCGAAGGCCGAGCAGGGCGCCTTCAGCGAGCGGACCGAGCTCGTCTTCGACCCGAAGACGGGTGAGCTCCTCGCCGAGCAGACCGTCCTCACGACACCCGGCGGCGCGTACGCCCAGCTCAAGCCGGGCGCGGTCCTGAACTACTGGATCCTGCGCCAGGCCGGCTGGACGGACACCAAGCCGAAGCCCCCGGCCCAGCTGCCCTCCTGACGCCGCTGCCCTTCTAGCGACCGTCCCCGATCCGTGCCCCGCGTGCTGATGCCGCGGGGCACGTCCTTTCACCTGCCTCTTTCTCGCGCGCGCATGAGAAGTTCTCGATCGCGCCGAAAGTGACCCGGTCCACCGGCGGATACCTAGTGACACCGACCGGAAGGACCCCCATGTCATGAGTGCTCCACCGGCCGTGGAAGACGACGCCCGGATCGTCGCGGCCTCTCTGGGAGAGCCCGAGCGCTTCACCGGCGTCTACGACCGCCACTACACCGCGGTCTACAGATACGTCTCCGGACGGCTCGGTCAGCAGGCCGCCGACGACGTCGCCGCCGAGACGTTCCTGATCGCGTTCCGCCGCCGCGCCGACTTCGACCCGGGACGCGGAGCCGTCCGCGCCTGGCTGTTCGGCATCGCGACCCGCCTGGTCGCCCAGCACCACCGCGCCGAGGAACGCCACTACCGGGCGCTCGCCCGCGTCGGCGTCGACCGTCCGCACGGAGGGGACGAGGACCGGGTCGTGGCCGCCGTGGACGCGCGGACCGTCCAGCCCCGGCTCGCCGCGGCGCTGCGGGGCCTCTCCAGCAAGGAACGCGACGTCGTGCTGCTGGTCGCCCTCGCCGACCTCGGCCACGAGGAGATCGCCACCGCACTCGGCATCCCCTACGGGACGGTCGGATCCCGCCTCAACCGGGCGCGCGGGAAGCTCCGCGCCGCCCTCTCCACTGCAACGGAAGGACAGTGACCATGGACGAGCTCGACGCCCTGAGAATGCTCGCCGCCGACCCCACCGAGGAGAGCGTCGCCGCCGGACGCGTCCGGCTCGAAGCCGAGACGCGTGGTCCCGCGCGCCGCCGGGGGCGGCCCTTCTCCATGCCCCGTCTCACCCTGTTCACCGGCTTCGGGCTGACCCTCGTGGGCGCGGGAGCCGCCGCCGCGGTCATGATGGCGTCCGGGACGGCGACGCCCCGGGCGCCCGGCACGCCCAGTGGCGCCGACGGCACGTTCATGGAGGTCGCGGCCAAGGCGGACCTGCTGCCGTCCGGCCGCTACTGGTACTCCGACCAGATCCAGGGCCAGTCGTACATGCAGCGGCCGAAGACCGGCCCGTACGCGATCTTCGGCGCGCACAGCGAGACCTACCGGTTCGTGGGCGCGCAGAAGAAGGACGGCTCGGGCTTCTGGGGACGCGACCTGCCGAGCCGTCCGGCGTCCCCCGAGGACGAGGCGGCCTGGAGGCGCGCCGGTTCGCCGTCGTCCTTCCGGGTCTGGTCGAACGACCACTACTACGTCTACAGGGACAAGGCCACGCCCTGGGTCAACGATCAGGCAGGGCAGGGCGCGGGCGGGGAGTTCACCGGCTTCGGCTTCAGGGAGAAGCGGGCCGCCGGCGAGAAGACGACCATGACCGTGGCGGACTTCGCGGCCCTCCCCACCGACCCGTCCGTCCTGGCCAAGCGCATGTTCCCGAGGCTCACCGGTCGCGCCGCGCTCGACCCGCTGGCCCTGGACACCATGTCGCAGGAGCAGCTCAGGAAGCTCCTGGAGAACACCGCCTCCATTCCGCCGCGCGACATGACCCCCCGGGAGAAGATCTTCGAGGCGGGCAGCGCGCTCAAGGACTCGCCGCTGCCGCCGAAGGTCCGCGCGGCGCTGATGCGGGCGCTCGCGGCGCAGCCCGGCATCCGCACCGTCAAGAACACGCAGGACCCGCTCGGCCGTCCTGGCGTCGCCTTGGTGGCCGATCCCGTGAAGCGGACGGTGACCGGCGAGTACGGCACCCCGAAGAACGAGCAGGGCACCTACAGCGAGAGCGAAGAACTGGTCTTCAACGAGAAGACCGGTGAACTGCTGTCCCAGCAGAACGTCCTGGTGGAGCCGGGAGGGCCTTACGTCGCCCGCAAGGCCGGCTCGGTGCTCTCCTACTGGATCGTCCGGTCGGGTGGCTGGACGAACACAAAGCCGCACCCCCCGGTGAAGCTGCCCTTCTGACCGCCGTCCGGCTGAAGCCGGAACCTGCGCAACGCCTGTGCCCCTTGTCTCCGGGGGCGCAGGCGTTTTCGCGTGCGCACGAGAAAATCCCGAAATCTCGCCGAAGGGCTCCCCGCGGCGGACGGAGTACCTGTGACATCGACCGGAAGGGGACCCCCCAATGTCCGCCCCACCGATAGTGGACGACGCGGAGCTCGTCGCGGCGTCCCGTGACGACCCGGAGCGGTTCACCGGCGTCTACGACCGGCACTACGCCGCGATCCGCCGGTACGTCGCGGCGCGGCTCGGCCCGGAGGCCGCCGACGACGTCGCGGCCGAGACGTTCCTGACCGCGTTCCGCCGCCGGGCCGACTACGACCCGGTGCGCGGCGTGGTGCGCGCCTGGCTGTTCGGCATCGCGACCCGGCTGGTCGGGGAGCACCGCCGGGTCGAGGAGCGCCGCTACCGGACCCTCTCGCGGCTCGGTCCGGGCCGTCCCGAGGACGGTCCGGAGGAGCGGGTCTCCGACGCGGTCGACGCCAAGCTCGCCCAGCCCCGGCTGGCGGCCGCGCTGCGGACGCTGTCGCGGAAGGAGCGGGACGTGCTGCTCCTCGCCGCCTTCGGCGACCTGACCAGGGACGACATCGCCGTCGCGCTCGGCGTCCCGATCGGGACGGTCGACTCCCGCCTCAATCGCGCGCGGGGAAAGCTCCGCGCCGCCATCTCCACGACGAAAGGAAAGTGACCATGGACGAACTCGGAATGATCGTGGCCCTGCTGGACGAGGAACCGTCCGCGCACGGCGAGCAGGACGGCCGCCGGAAGCTGGTCTTCGAGGCGACCGGGTCGCCGAGGCGGCGGCGACGTGAGGTGATCCGCCCGCGCTTCGCGCTGTTCGGCGGGTTCGGCCTGGCGGGAGCGGCGGCGGCCGTCGCAGGCGCGGTGCTGCTGTCGTCCGGGACGACGCCCCGCGCGCCCGACTCGTCCCAGGCGTCCGGCTCCCGCCTGATGCTCGCCGCCGCCGAGAGCGCCGACCGCGAGCCGAGCCTTCCGTCCGGCCGCTACTGGGAGGTCCAGCGGCAGAGGGGAGGGACGCTCGTCGAGGCGGGCAAGGAGTACGCCTTCGTGCAGCAGGAGGGCGACTACGACGCGGGGCCGAAGAAGGACGCCTGGATCACCAAGCGCATGGTGTCCAAGCGGTACGTCAGGAACAGCACGGCGCAGGGCGCACGCTCCTCCGAGTGGGACTCCTTCAAGTGGTCGAAGGCGATGCTCGCGCCGGGCACCCTGTTCCAGACCCCCCTCCTCGGCACCCCGGACAAGCGCTCCGCCCCGCTCCGGGCCGATCTGCGGAGCCTGCCGTCCGAGCCGGGCGCGTTGAAGGCCGCCCTCGACCGGCTGACGCCGAAGGAATGGACGGGAGAGAACGCGACGGGGCTGCTGTTCTCCAACGCCGCGCTGATCCTCGCCGGTCCCGTCGGCCCGCGCACGCGCGGAGCGGCGTACCGGCTGCTGGCCCAGGACCCGAACGTGCGGGTCGTCGGCACGGTCAAGGACGCGCTCGGCCGGACCGGGACGGCGTTCGCCCTGCGCAACAGGACGGGCAACCCGGCCTACCGGAACATCCAGGGGCAGATCGTCGTCGACACCCGCACCGGGCGGCTGCTCGGCACGCAGGCCGTGCTCGTCCGGCCCGGCGGGCCCGGCTCGGCGGGCCACAAGGTCGGCGACATCGTGGACTACGACGCCATCCGCTCCTACGGCTGGACGAACACGGTCCCGGACTACCCGGCGCCGAACGGGCGCTGAGGCGGCCCGCGCCTTGCCACCCCCGCGCCGGGGCGGGCGGCGAGGCGACCCGCCGGGCCACCCCGGCGCCGGACGGGCGGTGAGGCGGCCCGCGCGGGGCTACCTGGCGCCGATGACGTCCTGAGGTGACGTGCCGCGCTCGGTCAGGGGCAGGCCGAGCGCGGCGCGGTCGGTCAGCCAGCGGCTCGCGCGGTAGCGCGGGTCGCCGGTCCGTTCGTGGAGTGTCCGCAGGTCGGACGCCACGGACGCCGCGCCCGCCTCGTCCCCCCACTCCAGGGGCCCGCGCGGGTACCCGAGGCCGAGCCGGACGGCGGTGTCGATGTCGCCGGGGGAGGCGAGGCGGCGCTGCGCGATCTCGCAGGACACGTTGACGACCGAGGCCCGCAGGCGACGCGCGACGGACACAGGGGCGTCGGCGACGACCGTCACCGGACGGCCCGTCGCCGACAGAGCCGCCAGCGCGCCGCGGGCGGCGTCGCGGGACGCGCCCGGGTGGACGGCCAGGACGATCCGCTTCTCGAACCCGCCGGTCGGGTCGACGCGGAGCGTCCGGGCCGCGTCCCGGCCCGCGTTCACCGGGTCGCTGTCGCCCGGGACGTCCAGCAGGACGCCGGACAGGCTCAGCTCGATCCCGGCGTCCCGCAGCATGGTGCGCAGCCGCTCGCTCCCCTTCACCCAGACGGGGGCGGGCTCGGCCATCGGGGCCGCCTCCGCCGGTTCCTCCTTCACCCCGTCCACGTACCGGTACCAGCCTTCGCCGACCTTCCGGCCGAACAGGCCCGCGTCGTACCGCGCGCGCGTGAGGTAGGACGGCCGCAGCCGCTCGTCATAGTGGAATCCCTCCCAGATCGTCTCCAGGACGGGATGGGAGACGTCCAGCCCGGTCAGGTCCATCAGCTCGAACGGGCCCATCTTGAGGCCGAGGACGTCGCGGGCGATGCGGTCCACGTCCACGGGACGGGCCGTCCCCTCCGCGACGATCTGCAACGCCTCCGTCGACAGCCCGCGCCCCGCGTGGTTGACCAGGAATCCTGGAGTGTCGGGCGCCCGGACGGGCGTGTGCCCGAAACGTCGTACGAGATCGGTCAGCGCGTCCGGGATCCAGGCGGCCGTCCGCGTGCCCGGGATCACCTCGGCGAGCTTCATCAGCGGCACGGGATTGAAGAAGTGCAACCCCACCAGCCGGGACGGATCGGACATCCCCGCGCCGATCCCCGTCACCGACAGCGAACTGGTGTTGGTCGCGAGGACGGTCGTCTCCGGACACGCCTTCTCCAGCCCCTGGAAGAGCTGCCGCTTGGTCGCCAGCTCCTCCCGGACGGCCTCGACGACGAGATCAAGCCGTTCGGCGGGTGCGAGCGGATCGTCCAGCGGGACGAGCCGGGCCCTCGCCGCCGCCGCGTCGTCCGCGCTCATCCGGCCCTTGGCGACGAGCTTGTCGAACATCCCGCCCACGTGCGCGACGGCCGCCTCCACGGCGTCCGGACGCGCGTCGGCGAGCTCGACGGTCAAGCCCGCCGCCGCCGCGACCTGCGCGATCCCGCGTCCCATGATCCCGGTGCCGACCACCCGGACCGTCGTCGCCCGCTCCGCCCAGTGCTCCACCCACGGCCTCCTCGGCTCTTTCTAGAACGAAATTCTAGACTCCGTCAGGCGGAACGGCCTCCGGCGGCTCCGCCCGTACGCGGCATACCCTGCCAAGAGCCCGATGTGTTCGTCTCGTCCCCGCCGCCTCAACCCCCGTGTTCTCGAGGAGCCGTCCATGCGCGAAGTCGTGATCTGCGAACCCCTGCGGACCCCGATCGGCCGCTTCGGCGGCGCCCTCAGGGCGGTCGCCCCGGTCGACCTCGCCACCACGGTCATCCGCGCCCTGCTCGACCGCACCGGCCTGCCCGGCGACGCCGTCGACGAGGTGATCCTCGGCTGGTGCAACCCGAACGCCGACGCCCCCGCCATCGGACGCGTCGCCGCACTCGACGCGGGCCTGCCGGTCACGGTCGGCGGCAGCCAGGTCGACCGCCGCTGCGGCTCGGGCCTCCAGGCCGTCCTGGACGCGGCGATGCAGATCCAGACCGGCGTCGCCGACGTGATCATCGCGGGCGGGACCGAGTCGATGAGCAACGCGCCGTTCTACACCACGTCCGCGCGCTGGGGCGTGCGCACGCCGTCCCTCGAACTCCACGACGCCCTCGCCCGGGGCCGGACGACCGCGGGCGGCGCGAACCACCCGGTCCCCGGCGGGATGCTCGAGACGGCCGAGAACCTGCGCCGCGAGTACAAGATCGGCCGCGAGGAGCAGGACGAGCTGGCCGTCCGCTCCCACCGGCGCGCCGTCGCCGCCCAGCGCGAGGGCCGGTTCGCGGACGAGATCGTCCCCGTGACCATCCCGTCCCGCAAGGGCGACACCGTCGTGGACACCGACGAGCACCCCCGCCCCGACACCACCGTCGAGGGCCTCGCCAGGCTCCGTCCCGTCCTCGGCAAGAACGACCCGGAGGCGACCGTCACCGCGGGCAACGCGTCCGGCCAGAACGACGCCGCCGCCGCGTGCGTCGTCACCACCCCGGAGCGCGCCGTCGAGCTGGGGCTGCGTCCGCTCGTCCGGCTCGTCTCGTGGGCGCGCGCGGGCGTCCCGCCCCAGGCGATGGGCATCGGCCCCGTCCCGGCGACCGCCAAGGCCCTGGAACGCGCGAACCTCACCCTCGCCGACATGGACCTGATCGAGCTGAACGAGGCGTTCGCGGCCCAGGTCCTGGCCGTCACGCGCGAGTGGGGCTTCACGGACGCCGACTGGGAGCGCACCAACGTCAACGGCTCCGGCATCTCCCTCGGCCACCCGGTCGGCGCGACCGGCGCCCGCATCCTCGCCACGCTCGCGCGCGAGATGCACCGCCGCGAGGCCCGCTACGCCCTGGAGACCATGTGCATCGGCGGCGGCCAGGGCCTGGCCGCCGTCTTCGAACGCACCTCCTGACGCGGACCCGCCCGCAGGCCCCGGCGCACGACCCGCAGGCGCCGCGCACGGCGTCCAGTGTCCGCCCACGGCCCGCGGGCCCCGGCCCTACGGACCCACAGGCGCCGCCTGCGGCGTGTAGCGTCGGCCTACGGCCGCCGCAGGTCCCGGCTTACGGCGTCCAGGCGGGGTTCCGGCCGCTGCGGGCGACGAGGCGGTCGAGCGCCGGGGCGTCGTCCGCGACCGGGACGGGCGACCCGAACGCGCCGTCCGGCGGGGCCGGAGCGTCCTCGTCGGGGGTGGGCGGTCCGGCGAACAGCTCGACGCAGATCTCGGCCTCGTCCGCCGGGACGTCGTAGGACTGACCGGTCGCGCGGGCGAGGTCCCAGCCGTGCAGGATCATCTCGTCCAGCGCCACCCGGGCGAGGACGGCCGACGGCAGCGGCACGCCGCCCGCCTCGCTCATCCCCTCCCACGCGGACGGCTCGCGCCACGCCTCGACCAGCTCCTTGAGCTGCTCGGGGACGCGGGTGCGCCAGTCGGCGGCCAGGTGCTCGGCGTCCGGCGCGGGCGGACGGGACGCCCCGGACGCGACGGCCTTCCGCGCGACCAGGGTGAAGGCGGACGTGAAGCCGACCACGTGGTCGAGCAGCGTGGCGACGGTGAAGTTCTCGCAGGGGGTCGGGGCGTCCATCGCGTCGTCGGGGATCGCGGCCAGCACGCCGTTGAGGCGCTGCGCCGCGGCCTCGAAGTCGAACTCGACGGCCATCTGATGCTCCTCTTCTCGGGATGTTCCGGAGAGGCCGACCGGACCCGTCGCCCGAACTCATCGGCGAGTGGATCTTATAAAATATATTCCAGCGAAACGGTGACGTTCCGTGTCCGGCCGGGACGGCTGTCCCGCATAAGCTACTGCCGAGTAGTATTCGGGACCCGGATGAAGTGCGGTATGTCGCGAGCCCTTACGCTGACAGCCAACGGCCCGTACCCAGGAGGACGGAACAAGTGCTCTACGCCACGACGTTGATAATCGGCCTCGTCGGCACGGCGGTCGCCTTGGCGCTCGCCGGCCGCCGGGTGCTGTTCCTGTGGAACTGGTTCAAGAGCGGCCAGCCCGACCCCGACCGCGTCCTGACCGTCAAGCGCGACCGCAAGGGCGACGTCGAGGGCCAGGTCGTCGAGGTCATGGGCCAGCGCAAGCTGCTCAAGTGGACCGTCGCCGGCGCCGCGCACGCGGCCGTCATGTGGGCCTTCATCCTGCTGATCACCGTCTACCTGGAGGCGGGCGTCGCCCTGCTGTTCGGGCTGGACAAGCACATCCCGGGCCTGCAGACCTGGGGGCCGATCGGCTTCGTCCAGGACACCATCGCCCTGGCCTGCGCCATCGGCCTCGGCGTGTTCGCGCTCATCCGGATGAGGAACTCGCCCGCCAAGCTCGACCGCGGGTCCCGGTTCAAGGGCTCGCACACCGGTGGCGCGTGGCTGATCCTGATCATGATCTTCAACGTGATCTGGACGATGTTCTTCTTCCGGGGCGTCGAGTGGGCCAGCGGCAACCTCGACTACGGCAAGGGCGCCTACTTCTCCTACGCGGTCGGCCAGCTGTTCAAGGGCATGTCGCACGACACCCTGGAGGTCCTGGAGTCGGTCGGCCTGCTGCTGCACATCGGCGTCGCGCTGGTCTTCCTGGTCATCGTCGTGAACAGCAAGCACCTGCACATCTTCATCGCGCCGCTGAACGTCATGTTCAAGCGCCGCCCGGACGGCCTCGGCGCCGTCCTGCCGATGATGAGCAAGGGCAAGCCCCTGGACTTCGAGGAGGCCGACCCGGACGAGGACACCTTCGGCCGCGGCAAGATCGAGGACTTCACCTGGAAGGGCTACCTCGACATGGCGACCTGCACCGAGTGCGGTCGCTGCCAGTCGCAGTGCCCGGCCTGGAACACCGGCAAGCCGCTGTCGCCGAAGATGGTCATCCTCGAGCTGCGCGACCACGCCTTCGCCAAGGCCCCCTACATGCTCGCCTCCGAGGAGGAGCGCGAGAAGTTCACCGACGAGCAGAAGCTCGCCATGCAGGTGGACCGCGAGCTGGTCGCCGAGGACGGCGTCATCCACCCCGACGTCCTGTGGGCCTGCACCAACTGCGGCGCCTGCGTCGAGCAGTGCCCGGTGGACATCGAGCACATCGACCACATCCTGGACATGCGCCGGTTCCAGGTCATGATCGAGTCCTCGTTCCCGAGCGAGGCGGGCGTCATGCTCAAGAACCTCGAGAACAAGGGCAACCCGTGGGGCATGTCCGAGATGAAGCGCCTCGAGTGGGTCGAGGAGCTGGACTTCGAGGTCCAGGTCGTCGAGGACAAGATGCCCGAGGACACCGAGTACCTCTTCTGGGTCGGCTGCGCCGGCGCCCTGGAGGACCGGGCCAAGAAGACCACCAAGGCCGTCGCCGAGCTGCTGCACATCGCGGGCGTCAAGTTCGCCGTCCTCGGCCCGGCGGAGGCGTGCACCGGTGACCCGGCGCGCCGCCTGGGCATGGAGTTCGTCTTCCAGATGCTCGGCCAGCAGAACGTCGAGACGCTGAACGAGGCGGGCGTCAAGAAGATCGTCGCGACCTGCCCGCACTGCTTCAACACCCTGGCCAACGAGTACCCGCAGATCGGCGGGAACTACGAGGTCGTCCACCACACACAGCTGCTCGCGCACCTGGTGGAGGAGGGCAGGCTCACCCCGGTCACCCCGATCGAGGAGAAGATCACCTACCACGACCCCTGCTTCCTGGGCCGCCACAACAAGGTCTACAAGCAGCCGCGCGACATCATGGCGACCGTCCCCGGCGTCCAGACGCAGGAGATGCACCGCCACAAGGACCGCGGCTTCTGCTGCGGCGCCGGCGGCGCGCGGATGTGGATGGAGGAGCGGATCGGCAAGCGCATCAACACCGAGCGCGTGGACGAGGCCCTCACCACCGACCCGGACACCGTCTCCACCGCCTGCCCGTTCTGCCTCGTGATGCTCGGCGACGCCATCAACGAGAAGAAGAACTCGGGCGAGGCCAAGGAGTCGCTGGAGGTCGTGGACGTCTCCCAGCTGCTCATCCGCTCCATCAAGGGCGAGCCCGTCGCCGCCGCGTCCGAGTGACGGCCTGACCGCGACCCCGCGGTAGGAGCGGCCTGAGCGGCCCCGGTCCGGATCATTCCGGGTCGGGGCCGCTTCGCGTTTCGGACGCCTGTAACCGGACCGTTGTGAAAACTTCTTCGCGTTTCGGGGCCGCGTCGTACTGTGGGACACGTCACCCGTATCGGCCCGTCCGCGCCTCGGGCCGATACGGGGACGACCGCCGGAACGGCGCTGTGAACGCTGATCCCGCAGGTCAAGAGATCCCTGGGAGATCATGGGGGCCGGGGGACGCGGTTCCCGCCCGCCCCGTCCGGCCGCCCTGGTAGGACCGGACGCATGGCGATCGTGATGGCGCTGGTCTCCCTGCTGATGACCCTGCTCGGCGGGGTCGTCGCGATGCGCGTCCGCGACCGCCGCCATCTCGTCCTGGGCCTCGCGGGCGGCCTGATCCTCGGCGTCGCCGCGTTCGACCTCGTCCCCGAGTCGCTCCGGCTCACGCACCTGCGCGTCCTGCGGGTGGACGCGCCGATGGTCGGCTTCGCCGCCGGGTTCCTCGTCCTGCACGTGGTCGAGCAGCTCTCCGCGATCCACCAGGCGCACGAGGGCGAGTACGCGCCGCACCGGCACCCCCACGGCCACGGGCACCCGGGACGGGGCGGCCACATCGGGATCCTCGCCGCGTGCGCCCTGGTCGGCCACAGCATGGTGGACGGCCTGAGCATCGGCCTCGGCTACCAGTCGGGCGGCGAAGTCGGCCTGTTCGTGGCCCTCGCCGTCATCGCCCACGACTTCGCCGACGGCTTCAACACCTTCACCGCCGCGTCCCTGAACCGCGCCGACCGGCGTCCCGCGGTCGTCCTGCTCGCCCTGGACGCGATCGCGCCGGTCGTGGGCGCGGCGCTGACGCTGCTGGTGACCGTCCCGAAGTCGGTCCTCGGCATCTACCTGGGGTTCTTCGCCGGGATCCTGCTGTACCTGGCGGCGGGGGAGATCCTGCCCGAGGCGCACAGCCGCCACCCGCGCGTCCTCACCCTGTGCGCGACGGGCGCGGGCCTGCTCGCCGTCATGGGGATCATGACCCTCGGCGAGTGACCGCCCCTGGACGCCAAGCGGGGCCGTCCCCGAAGGAACGGCCCCGCACCGGCCTGGATCCGCGCAGGTCAGGAGGTGAACTTGGACATGAAGTCCGGGTTGGACTTCAGCCACTCCTCGACGCCCTGCTGCTCACGGCCCTTGTACTTGTTCATGACGTTGTCCTCCAGCGGGAACAGCTGCTGGTCGGCCATCTTGAACTTCTTCAGCCAGCCGGCGACCTCCGGGAAGTCGGTGCTGAAGCCCTTGCGGGCCAGCATGTACGACTTCTCGGCGGTGCCGAAGGCGCCCTTCGGGTCGGCCAGCGGCTTGATCGGGAACTTGCTGTAGGCCCAGTGCGGCTTCCACAGCGTGACCACGATCGGCGTCTTGGAGTTCGACGCGCGCGTCAGCTCGGCCAGCATCGCCGGGGTGCTGCTCTGCACGAGCGTGAACTTGCCGTCCAGCCCGTATTGCGGCATCACCTTGCTCTTGGCGATCCTCATCTCGCCCGCGCTGGGCTCGATGCCGACGATCCGGTTCTTGTACCGGGCCGGGTCGTTCGCCAGGTCCGCGACCGAGTTCGCCGGGTCGTCCTTCAGGACGGCCAGCTGCATCGACGCGTTGTCGTACCAGGGCCCGAGGTTCTCGAGCTTGTCCTTGTACTTGTTGTAGTAGTCGGCGTGCGTGGCGGGCAGCCACGAGTCGAGGAACAGGTCCACGTTGCCGTTGGCCATGCCGGCGTACAGCGGACCGGCGTCCACCTGCTCCAGCCTGACCTTGTAGCCCTTGTCCTCGAGCGTCCTCTTCCACAGGTGGCTGATCGCCACATCCTCGTCCCACGGGATGTAGCCGATCGTGATCGTCTTGCCCTTGCCGCCGCCACCGCCGCCGTCCGTCCCGGCGATGCCGAGGCCGGTCGCGAGCAGGACGACCACCAGCAGGCCGGACAGCGCGAACACCGGACGCGGCCGGTAGTGCAGGACCATGTCCCAGCCGCGCGTGTGGATCCCGGCCGTCCTGCGCCGGGTCACGGGGTTCAGCCGCTCGCCGAGCGCGCCGGTCAGCCGGTCCAGGGTGATCGCCAGGACGACGACCGCGAGACCGGCGTTCACGCCGCCCGCGATGTCCAGCTGCGTGATCGCGCCGAACACCTCGGTGCCGAGGCCCTGCGCGCCGACCATGCCGGAGATGACCACCATGGACAGCGACAGCATGATCACCTGGTTCACGCCGGCCATGATCGTGCCGAGCGCGAGCGGAAGCTGCACGCGCAGCAGCGTCCGCGCGGGCGAGGTGCCGAACGCGTCGGCGGCCTCGACCATCTCCTTGTCCACCTGGCTGATGCCCAGCTGGGTCAGCCGGACGCCGGGCGGCAGCGAGAAGATCATCGTCGCGATGATGCCCGGCACCTGCCCGATCCCGAAGAAGAACACCGCGGGCAGCAGGTACACGAACGCGGGCATCGTCTGCATGAAGTCCAGCACCGGCCGGACGAACGCGGCGAACCGCGGGCTGCGGGCGGCCAGGATGCCGACCGGGATGCCGATGACCAGCGCCGCGAGCGACGCCACCAGCACCTGCGCGAGCGTGGACATCGCCGCGTCCCACTCGCCCAGGTTGTCGATCAGCATCATCCCGACGAACGCCAGGACGGCGGCCAGCGGACCGCGCAACCAGAGCCCGATCATCGCCACGACCAGCGCGAACGCGACCGCGGGCGGGGCCTGCAGGGCGGCTTCCAGATGGCTGACGAACCCGCCGATCACCACGTTGATCGCGTGGAAGACCGGCTCACCGTGCTTGGTCAGCCAGGTGACGGCGTCGTCGGCCCAGTCGCCGACGGGAATCTCACGCACGGGCCATCGCCTCCGCCTCGTCCTCGACGACGCGGTGCTCGCCGGTGCCGCTCGCCTGGCCCAGCGCCGCGAGCAGCGTCACGCGCGGGATCACGCCCAGCAGGCGCCCCGCGCCGTCGCAGACGGGCAGCGGCAGGGCGTTCTCGGCGGACGCGCTGAACAGCTCGGCGACCGGGGTGTCCGGCGTGACCGGCTCCAGGCCGCCCTCGATCAGCTCGTCCAGCGTGGTCGCGCCGTCCCGGACGGCCTGGGCCGTCCGCTCGGCGGTCACCGCGCCCATGAGCTTGCGGTCGCGGCCCACGACGAACGCGCCGGCCACCTGGGCCTCGCGCATCGCCCGGACGGCCGCGCGCGGCCCCGCGGCCGGGTTCACCACGGCGACCGGCTTCTCCATGACCGAGCTCGCCGTCAGCACCCGGGAACGGTCCACATCGGCGACGAACTGCGCGACATAGTCGTTCGCCGGGTCCATCAGAATCTCCTCGGCGGTGCCGATCTGCATGATCCGGCCGCCCCGCATCATCGCGATGCGATCGCCGAGGCGCATGGCCTCGTTGAGGTCGTGGGTGATG
Organism: Actinomadura oligospora ATCC 43269; assembly: GCF_000518265.1. Taxonomy (GTDB): domain Bacteria; phylum Actinomycetota; class Actinomycetes; order Streptosporangiales; family Streptosporangiaceae; genus Spirillospora; species Spirillospora oligospora. The sequence goes on from NZ_JADG01000008.1 coordinate 283,311, forward strand.
AACACAATGGTCTTGCCGAGCTCGTTCTGAAGCTCCAGCAGCAGTTCCTGCATCTCCCGCCGAATGAGCGGGTCGAGGGCGCTGAACGCCTCGTCCATCAGCAGGATGTCGGTCCCGGACGTGAGCGCCCGCGCGATACCGACACGCTGCTGCATACCGCCGGACAACTCGTGCGGGAACTTGTCCTCCCACCCGCCGAGCCCGACGGTCTCCAGGAACTTCTCAGCCTTCTTGTGCCGTTCCTCCTTCGAGACGCCCTGAACTTCCAGGGCGTACGCAGCGTTCTCCAGAACGGTGCGGTGGGGGAAGAGGGCGAAGTGCTGGAACACCATGCTGACCTTGCGCTGGCGCACCTCGCGCAGCTCCTTGGCGGAGAGCTGCGTGAGGTCGGTGCCGTCGATCAGCACCTGCCCCGACGTGGGCACCAGTAGCCCGTTCAGCATTCTGATCAGCGTGGACTTGCCCGAACCGGACAGGCCCATCACCACGAAGATCTCACCCTCCCGGACGTCGAAGGTGTTCTCGACGACCGCGGGCGTGACCCCCAGCTCGCGTACCTCTTCCACCGTCGCGCCGGCCTTCAGCCGGCGCGTGGCCTCCCCGGCCTTGCGGCCGAACACTTTGTAGACGCTTTCCGCGCGGAGTGTGGACACGTTCTCCTCTCTCGTTCCCACGGGCGCCGGTTGGGGCCGGATGCCGAGGCCCGCGTTCAGGGCACCGCGCTGGGTACATACCCGGTGCGGAACCCTGAGCGCGGGCAGGGGAACTCGTCTCGAGTTGCGCTTGTCCGTGCTTTGCGCTTTTGCGGGGCTCTCCCTGCACGGCGCCGCCAATCGGGATGTGCGATCGGTGTCACGCGATCCGGCTGTCAACCAATCGGCGATGCTGTGCGTCGAGCGAATTTACCGGCATATCGAGAAAGTTTCATCTTCAAGTGACCTCGGTCACATATTCATTCTCGATGTTTAGAACGCAAAAAAGCCGCCTACGTGCGCGCGTAGACGGCTTTTCGGAGTGCTTCGGTCAGACCTTCGTGATGTGGAAGTTCACATAGGACCGCGACGGCGTCGGCCCCCGCTGGTCCTGGTACCGCGACCCGTACCGCTCCGACCCGTACGGGTGCTCGACGGGCGAGTTCGTCCGGAACAGGCACATCTGCCCGATCTTCATCCCGGGCCACAACTTGATCGGCAGCGTCGCCACGTTCGACAGCTCCAGCGTCACGTGCCCGCTGAACCCGGGGTCGATCCACCCCGCCGTCGAGTGCGTCAGCAGCCCGAGCCGTCCCAGCGACGACTTCCCCTCCAGCCGCGCGGCCAGATCGTCCGGCAGCCCGAACACCTCGTACGTCGAGGCCAGCACGAACTCCCCGGGGTGCAGCACGAACGCCTCGTCCGGCTCCACCTCGACGAGCCGGGTCAGGTCCGGCTGCTCCTCCGCCGGGTCGATGTGCGGGTACCTGTGGTTCTCGAACACCCGGAAGTACCGGTCCAGCCGGACGTCCACACTGGACGGCTGGACCATCTCCGCCTGGAACGGCTCGATCCGCACCCGCCCGGACTCGATCTCTGACCTGATATCGCCATCGGAAAGCAGCACGTCAGAAAGGTACCCTCTCCCCGCCCCACCCCGCCGCGCGCACGACCGACATGCACGCACCCCCACCCGTCCGGTAGCATGTCCCCGTTCGCCCGCACCACAAGGCGAACCACGCGGGTGTAGTTCAATGGTAGAACTTCAGCTTCCCAAGCTGACAGCGCGGGTTCGATTCCCGTCACCCGCTCCACACCAAAGGCCCAGGTCAGGGACATGATCCCGAACCTGGGCCTTCGTCGTTCCGGGCCCCGAGCGGCCCGCGTGCAATTAGCGTGCAATTAGGCCACAGGGACGAGCACCCCGGCCGCCCCGTCGTCATCGTCGTCGTCCTCGGCCTGCCTGGCCTTGAGGAGCGCGTCCAGTCCCTCGGCGATGATCCGGTCCGCCTTGGCGCTGGTGTGCTGGTAGCGCAGGGCGGCGCGCTCGTTGTCGTGCCCCATGCGTGCCATCAGGGTCTTGGTGGATACGCCGAGGTCGGCGGCGAGTGTGTTGCCGGTGTGGCGAAGGTCGTGGAAGTGCAGGGCCGGGACGCCCATCGCTTCGACGACATGACGCCAGCGGGTGACCTTGTTGAAGCCGCTACGCCGCATCGGCCCGCCCTTGACCCCGGTGAAGATCAGAGCGTCGGCGGGTTCCTTGGTGAACTTCTCCAGGTGCTTGGTCAGGTCGGGGATGATCGCGTCGGGGATCGTGACCGTCCGCACGCCAGCACGGGACTTGGGCGGACCGAGCAGCATCTTCCCGTTGGCCTGCTCGACATAGGCCGCGCGCACCCTGACCGTCCGGCTCTCAAGGTCCAGGTCGCACCGTCGGAGTGCGGTGATCTCGCCCCAACGCAGGCTCGCGAACGCGGCGAGGAGGATGAACGCGCGGAGCCGATCATCCCGAACCGTGTCGGCGTGCCCGCCCTCTGCCAGCTCCCAGAGCATCCGCTCGGCCTTGGCGCGGGTGGGGAAGGTCTGCGGGAAGCGCCGCATGTTCCCGCCCTTGACCCGATACCGAAGCCGGTACTCGCCGGTGTCCAGCTTGCGGAAGTTGCCGACCGGCCGGACGCACACCCGATCGGCCAGCTCGAAGACCTGTGCCACGGATAGCACCGGACGTTCGGCGGAGTTCTCCGTGCCCGCTCCCCGGACCTTGCAGGGGTTCCGGGTGAGGATCTTGTCCTCTTCCACCGCCGTCGTGAGAACTGCTCGGAGGAGCCGATACGCCTTGGCGGCCATGGTTGCCGAAACCCCGGCGTTCAGGAGCTTGGAACGCCACTCCCGAATCATCGACGTGCTGAGCTTGCCGAGCTGGACGGACCCGAGATGCGGCGCGATGTACTTGTTCAAGAGCCACGCGTACAGCTCTTTCGTGCGAGGACGCAGGCCCGGACGCTGGTCGATCCACAGTTCGGCGTAGGCGTTGAGCCGGATCTTGCCGCGCTCCGGGTCGGTCCAGTCGCCGTTGAAGATCTGCGCTTCGGTCAGAGACAACCAGCGCTCGGCGTCGCTCTTTCGCGCGAAGGTCTCCGGTGCGTTGTGGCGTTGTCCATCGGGCCCTATGTAACTCGCTTGGTAGCGCCCGGACGGCAGCTTGCGGACGTTGCCGAAACGGCGATGACCCGGCTTGTTGCCCTTGGCCATTACGCGGCCCTCCAGACGTCCGAGGCGGTGAGAGGCTCGACCAGGCCGTTCGCGATGAACTCGCGGGCCGCGGATTCGGGGATGCGGACGAAGCGTCCGAGCTTGACGAAGCGGATGCGGCGTTCGGCGACGAGGCGGCGGGGGAAGCGTTCGGAGGTGTTGAAGACCTCGGCGGCTTCGGCGATGGTGAGGAGCCGTTCCCCGGTGGGGAGCGTCGGCGGCGGGGTGAGTGTGCGCTTGGTGGTCATGCTGCCTCCCTCGTTGCCGGAAGTTCTGTGGTGGCCTGTGCGAGCTGTTCGCGTCGCTTGACGCGTTCGTTGATCAGCAGCAGGAGTCGGTGTTCGAGTGATCGGACGTCGGGGTCTGCGGGTCCGGCGCGTTCCCAGGCGTAGCCGGGTCCGGTGTCGGTGGTGGTCGCGGTGATTCCGGCCTCGGCGAGGCGGGCGAGGACCCAGGTTTTGCGGTCGTTCTTGTGGTCGGCGAGGGTTTTGCCGGACCATTTGCGGGAGACCAGGACGCGGCGTCCGCCGTAGCCGAGGTGTTCGCGCTTGTGGGCTTTGCCCTTGCAGAACCCCGGGACCATGCCGCTTCGCGGGTTCTTGGGCTGGATGCCGTATCGGAGCCAGTTGGCGCAGGTGGGCGAGCACGGCTCGTACCGGAGTGCCTCGGCGAGGCGTTCGACGTGCTGTTTCTGCCGGGTGGTTTCGGGTTCGTGGCAGTCGGCGACGCTCTTGACGAGGTACTTGGTGAGGTAGCCGATGCACCGCCGCGCGTCCGGGGTGTCGGCCAGGACGCCCTGTGCGTCGACCTGGCGTCCGAACCGGACCACGTGCAAGGGCTCGGCGTCGTCGTCCAGACCGACCCGGTCCAGAGCCTCATCCCAGGTCGGCAGGGCCGCACCCGTGTCCGGGGCGAGGTAGCCGCCCTGCCCGTCGTCTCCGGCCGCCTCATCCCAGACCGGGAGCCGGTCATCGGGGTAGATGACGTGGTCGGTGGAGGGCCACCACACCTGGTGGTAGGTGGCCGCGACGACCTGACGCAGTTCACGGCGGGAGATGGTGCCGCGGATGGCCATGTGGAGGTGTGGGGCGAGTCGGCGTTGGGGTTCGACGGCGGCGAAGTATTGGACGTCGTAGCCGACGAACCGGCGCAGGTTCTGTACGAACCGATCGACCAGCTTGCCGAAGTGGATCGCGTCGCGTGCGGCCCGCCGGTAGTCGTAGCCGTCCGAGTCGACCGGTGTCCCGTCGGAGTGCACGCGCCCGTAGGAGTCGAGGGTGAGGGTGAGGAAGATCGAGGGCCGGAACGTCTTCCCACCCGGCGCGGTGAACGTCCTGCCGACCGTCCGAGCCTCCACGGGACGGCGGGGAAGGTCCGGGGCGCCCTGACGCCGCCTCGTGGACCGGGTGCGCCGGGCGGGCTGGTCGCCGGTCTTGAGGGTGCCTCGGACTCCGGCGCGCTCGATCTCGACATCGAGTTCCGAGAGCAGCCCATCCCAGAACCCGACCGGTTCTCCGCGTGCGGTTCCCTCGGCTTCGGCCAAGTCCCGTTCGGCCTGTGCTTGGGCCCGCAGCTCCATCAGAGTCCGCTGATGCTCGGCGGGGTTCCCACGACGGATCTCGGGTTCGATGTCCATGTGCCAGCCCTGGGAGCACTGGACGGTCCGGAGCTTGCGTTTGCGCTCGGCACACGACGGACAGACCGAGGCGAGCGTGTGCCCGCACGGCACGTACACGACCTGTGAGGTTCCGGTGTGGAGATCGACCCGCCGCATCGGGACCGGGCGGACGCACACGCCGTGGTCCAGGGCGACGGCTTTGACGAGGTCCCGCGCGAGCGGCGGCAGCACCTTCACCTGCCGGGCCTGCGTGGTCGACTCAGCGGCCGGAGCATCAGGAGCGTCGAGGGTGGGTTGAGTGAACGTCACCGGGGATCACCTCCCGTCGTGTCGGTGATGGAGAGGGGCCGCAGTTCGCGAAGGCGGCCGTTGGCGAGGAGCACCAGGACCAGGCCGCCGCAGTGCTCGCAGGTGATCCGGTCGCCGTCTCGGTCGGGCCGGTAGGCCAGCCAGGAGGCGTTCAGGTGGCGGCAGGTCGGGCAGCGCACCGGGTCCAGCCAGTGGCACGGGGCGTTCACGCCGCCCCCAGCGTGGGCCCGAACGTGTCGTCATCGGTGTCGTTCGCGCCGTGGTCGGTGTAGGCGACCATCGCGCTGATGTCGTCATCGGAGACGTAGGCGGCGCGAACCCGAACCGGGTCGGGGACGGTCTCCAGGCGGACGAACCCGACCCCTGCGCCGATCTGCGGAATGGGTGAGATCTGGTCGGCGTAGGCTCCGCGGTCACGGGCACCGTCGCCAAGGATCATGTCGACCTGGTCCGATTCGTCCAGGCGGAGCGCGATGCGGTCGGGGAACAGGTTGCGGAGGTTGTTGACCTCCTTGCGCGCGTCCTGCTGCGCGCCGAGGACGCAGTACCCGACCGACCGGCCCTGAGAAGTCAGGACGGCCAAGGCGGCTTCGGCGCGCTTACGCAGGTCCCGGTCCGGGCAGTAGGCCGTGAGGAACGCCAACTCATCCACGATGATCAGCCGGAACGGGTGCCGGCCGCTCGGAGTGAACGACCGCGTGACACCACCGAACTCCTCGGCCCGCCGGTTCATGTCCTCAGCCGCAGCCTCCAGCAGCTCGACCATGCCGCCCTTCGGGTCGTCGGAGTACCGGCCGTGCCGCTCGAACAACCCCCGCCCAAACGACAGCTCCATGCGCTTGGGATCGATCGCCCAGATCTCCACCAGCCCGGCGACCATGAGCGGGAGCAAGGCCCGCACCGTGCTCCAGATGATCGAGCCCTTGCCGGACCCAGTTGCCCCGGCGACCAGGACGTGAGTCCCCTGGACACGCAGCCGCCACGGGGAACCGTCCTCACACCGCCCGATCACCAGCGCCGACAGGTCGACGTCCGCCGCGGCGGGGACCGGGAGGGCAGAGATGGGGGTGGCGAGCACGTCTTTGCGGACGAACTCCAACCACACCCGCCCCGGACGCCCACCATGGCGAACCCGAGCCAGCGACGCCCCGAACCCGTGCGCGAGATTCGGCGTGGCCCGCTCCCAAACGTCCGGGGCCTGTCCTTTGAGCATCTGGACGAGCACCCGGTCCGACGCCGGACCGCACCGGACCCGCTTGATCGACGGGAGGTACTCCCGCCCCTTGTGGGTCCGGGACAGCCCAGCCATGACGATCACCGGTTGCCAGTCCCGCCGGTAGACCCGGAAGTGCCGCCACTTGGCGCGAGCGGGGTACCCGACCCACCGCAGGAACCCCGGCCGATCGACCACAGCCCATGCCCCGAGACCGGCACCGGCGAGCAGCACCAGGACGACGGGCAGGACCCAGCCGACCCGGTACCCGAGCCATCCGAGCCCGGCCAGGACCGAGAGCGGGACGGCGTTGCGAACGGCGAAGACCGTCAGACGGACGAGGAACCGGACCAGATTGACGAGCAGCACCAGGCCCTCAGGCATGTGCCAGACCGGCGGCGCCCACTTCGGACCCGCGAACGGGTCAGTCGAGGCTTCGACGGCGACATTTTCGCCCGGACCGAGCTTGCGGAACTCCCATGCCATGATGAGTTCACCCCTTCGGGATCGTGGACTTTGCGCAGGTAGAGGAAGCAGAAGCGAGGGGGAAGGGGCGGCGGGAAGGTTGCAGCTTCACGCCGCCCCGCCCTCAACTCGCTTGCATGTGCCGTCAGATGACCCGGGTGAACGCGCCCGGGAGCGGCGGCGGCCACGGGATCATCACCGGCACGATCAGCACCCGGTTCGCCCCGACCTCCGCGGCGGCTTCAGCCGACGTGGCGGCGAGTTCGCAGGGCTCGCAAGAGGCCCGACCGCAGTGACGGCCCATGGCATGGCACCAGCGCACCGCCCGCCGGGAATCCATCCACTCCCCCAGCAGCGCCAGGCCACCCAGCGCGGCCACGGCCATCAGCACCAGGCCCATCAGCACCAGCGCGATCACGCCGCACGCCCCGAGGTGGAGGAGGCGGTGTGCTGCTCCTGGAGCCGCTCCACCTTGGCCGCGTAGGCGGCGAACGCCTCGGCCAGCTCCCGCGCGGACTTCACGTCCTCCGGCGTGACCGCCGTCTTGTTGCCGGGGGTGAAGGTGACGTGCACGTCCCCCTGCATCACCGACACCTGCGCCGCATCCCCCTTGGTGGAGGCCAGGACCGTCACCGACTCACCGCCATGCAGGGAGACCCCGATCTGAGGGGAGCGTCCCGGCTCGACCACGATCGTGGTGTACGAGTAGTCGCCCATCAGGCAGCCCGCCCCTTCCGCTCGTTGCGGACCTGGCCGCCAGACCGGTAGAGCCGCTCCACCTCGATCGCGTATCGCTGCGCCTGCTCGGCCAGGGTTCGGGCGAACTCCACATCCTCGGGACGGAGCCGCTCGGGCAAGGTCAGGGTGACGAGCACCCGCCCGGCGACGATCGAGAACAGCGGGGTCCGAGCCCGGAACGCCTTGAACTCACTGGTCGTCCCGGTGTCGACCGGCAGCGTGAGCGCCGACATGCGCCCCTTGCCCGCCCCCATCAGGCCGCGTCCTTCTGCTGCGCCGCAGCCTGAGCCGCCGGACGGGACCTGCCCGCACCCGAGCCAGCCGCGCCGCCGGGAGCCCGGACACCACGCGCCCGGAACGAGTAGGCGATCCGCGGACGCTTCCCCGAGTCGTCCACGTACGGCGTGACCGTCAGCCCCTCGAACTCGCACGGGCGGAACGGCCCGTACGCCGCTTCCGGCACGATCGGGCAGACCTCGGCGGAGATCTTCACCTTGATCGCGCTGTTCTTGTGGTTGGCCTCGGGGTCGGCGTCGTAGACATCCACCACCCAGACCGGGAGACCGTTCTCCTTGTCGGTCTCCTGCCGCTTGGTCTCGAAGTTCTCCAAGGGCTCGGCCGCCGCCGTGGCGAACACACCGTGAGGGAACACCTCACCGAAGCTCACCGGGATCCGTCCCAGAACCGCCATGGTCACACCTCCATGCGTTGACTTCTGCACTTAGCAACTCGGCTTATCGAGTTGCTAAGTACGAACATACCCCTGGACGGGGCGATCGCAACGAGGGTGACTTAAGTTATTGAGTGATGTGGGTCACATCAGAGCGGGAACGAGTCGGACAACTCGTGCAGAGTGCCCGGAAGTGCCAGGTCAACGGCCAGCACGCCGCGTCCGGTCGTGTCTCGAAGGACACCGAGCACAGCCAGGATCGGTTCGTGCGCGCCCAGCTTCAGAGCCTCGGTTTCCTGCTCGGTGGCGGGCCGTGCCGACAGGCGCTCATCAATGCGCACCAGGCGTTCGTCATGCGCGGACGCGAGCAGCTCACGCACCGGAACCGTCAGGGGCCCGTCCGCTTGCAGGCCCATCGTCTTGGCGATGTCCAGGGGGAGCCAGAGCGAGACCAGCTCACTCGGGATCTGGTCAAAGACGCCGACGTAACGCCGCAGGAACGCCGGAGCCCCGGCAGCCAGGCCCAGAAGCTCGGCTACCGGGGCAGGGACCGGACGGCGTCCCACCTCGATCATCTTGACCGTCTCGGCTGTCTCGTGACGATCCAGCACGGCGAGGCCCGGCAGACTCCGGCCCGGACCGTCAGGGGTACGCGGAGCCTTGACGAAGCTCCCACGCCCGTGGACACGCTCGACTTCTCCGCCGAGCTGCATGTTGTTCAGCGCCCGGACGACCGTCGGGCGGGACGTCCCGAACTCCTTGAGCAGTTCGGTTTCGGACGGCAGCTTGTCCCCGACCTGGTACACGCCCTCAGCGATCCGACGCCGCAGCGTCTCGATGATCTGCTGGTACTTCGGGAGGTAGCGCCAATCATCCGACATCTGGACCCGCCTACTTGTCGATAACACGAGTAGTCCAAGGGTACCCAGGGTCATTTCTCCCTGTCACACCTCGACTCGTGCCCCCAGCGTGGCGCGATCCGGCCACACCATCGGGTCAGCACACCCTAGGTGTAGGAGTCCCCGAAGTCGCCCATGGCCTCGCGAAACTCCGGCGAACGGATCGCGTCGGCCACGTCCAGCAGATCCTGTACGCCGGATGCCTCGATCCAGATCCGACGTCCGACCACCCGGCCCCCGAGACTGAGCATGGGCATCCAGAGCGCCACGCCCATGTAGCCGCCCACGCGATGCGGCTGAACGTTGAGAATCCAGGCCGCCGTGACCGGGGACGCAGCCAGCGCCTCATGCACTCGCCGCGCGTAGACCGCGTCCTCTTGGCCGTCAGCTTCGAGCATCCAACCCAGATCCGGGTCTGAACCCTCCCGCCGAAACCAGGCAGCCACAGTGCACGGCCACCTCATACCGGAATCCTGATCAGGGTGGTGACGCCGTCGTGGTCGGACAGCCGACGGTCGCCGTCGTCGGCGGACAGTACCGCGTGTTCGAGCACCTGGACACCCTTGATGTTGGTGTAGATGCGGTCCGCGCGATGCGGCACGGGCCCGATGCCGAAGCCCACGGTCGGGGTGAGGTCGCCCGCCATCTCGCCCAGGTCGGCGAACCCCGCAGCGGCGATGACCTGGGCGGGGGTGGTGTCGAGCTTGCGCAAGATCTTGGCGTTGGAAAGGTCGGTGTCCTCGGGCAGGTCGCGCTCACTGAGAGCACGGGCGTTGAAGTCGCCCGCCGCGATCGCTTCGACCTTGCTGATCAGGTTGAACATGTCGGCCTCGGTCGCGCGGATGCGGGGAGAGCTGGGCGCGAGATGCACCCCGCACAGGTCGACACGGCGGGGCGTTCCGGTGGCCGCCCCAACCGCGACCTCGAGGCGCAGCAGGGCGTGAAACCAGGGCGTCAGGCCGGTCTCGTGGCGCTCCTGGACGACGCGGAGAGTCGAGGTCTCCCGGACCAGCGCGACCAGGTCACACCCGTACCGGGGCGCGGGCACCAGGTACCGACCACCGGGCATGTTCAGATGCTGGGCCACCTGATGCAGTCGCCGGGAGGCCGAGTCACCCCACTTGCACTCCTGAAGGAACACCACGTCATGCGGGCCGCTCGCCGAGATCCGGTCGAGGATCCCCCACAAGCGGGAATCGTCCGCCCCATCCGTGCCGCCGTTGTTCAGGTTCCACGTCGTGATCCTCAGAACGTCACTCATCGGTCTTGTCCTCCGTGTCTTCGTCGATGCCGGTACCGGCGGGGGAGCCCGCCGGGTCGTTCGCCGTCCGCGGTGGGGTGAGGGCGTCTAGAAGGTCAAGGGCAGAAGTGGTGTGGCTGAGGAGCATGTGTGAGCCACCGAGGCTGTTCCGGCACGAGGAGAGGTTCACGAGCACCTCATCCAGCACCCGCAGCCGCTCGCGCACCTGGGCCGCCTCCTCGTGGTCCCAGACCGCGCCAGCCGAACGCGACGCCATGGACTCCGAGACGATCGCGTCATGGAGGGTGTTCAGCTCGGACTCGACCTCATGCAGGACCCCGAGGAACTCGTCCCAGGTCCAGAACACCAGGTCCAGCACCCGCCCGGCCGACTCCACCAGCCCCGCAGATTCCGCCCGCAGCCCGGCCCCGACCGCCTCACGAAGCCCCCACGCCGCCGAGCGCACCGCCTCGGCCAACGGCAGCAACCGCGCAGACGGGTTCTCCACATCGGCCAGCTGCCCGACCAAGCCACACAGAGCGGCTATCGGATCCTGACCGGGCAGCGGCTCACAGGCGGCCGGAGCGGCGAACGGCTTGCCCGGCTCCAGTGGCCTGCGGTCCCGTGGCTCGTGGTCCCGTGCTTGGCCAGGGCCACCGTTCCGCATGAACCACCGCATCACGCAACTCCCTCGGACTCGAAGCTTCCACCAGGCGCACACCCCGGTAGCCCCGGACCACCGCCCACCATGAACGCGTGTGTTCGCCGAACCACGCCGACTCCACACGACCGCCGTACTCCTCCCGGAGCGCCCGCGTGACCAGCCCTGAATCCGTCAGACGTCCCGCGGATTCACCAGCGGAACCGGCCACCGGCCCGGGAACACCCCCACCAGGGCGACCACCGGCGCCCGCCGCGCGGCCGGACAGATCGCGGGGGAACTCGCCACGCATCACGACACCCGCACGTCAGCGAAAGGGACCGCCAGCACCCGCGCGATAGCGTCCGCCGCCAACACCGTCTCGGACGCCGGGCACAGGGGCTCCAACTCCGGCGGGTCGTTGCGGTTCGGCCCCGACCAGGCCCAGAACCACCACAGTTCGCGGCCCGGCCAGTCCGGACGGCACCACACCTCCTGGTTCAGCCCCGGCGACAACGCCGCACCCACCAGGTCATCCGGCGCAGGCTCTCCGGCCGGGTTCCGTGCCAACACCGCGCCATGCCCGTGCACGCTCGCGACCAGGCCACGCGCGGCCAACGCCACCACCAACGCACGCGCCGCCGGAGCCCACACCGCCGCCTCAGCCTCACTCAAAGGCTGCTCGCTCAACGGCCGCTCATTCACCACCGGTTCAGTCACCGCCTGCCCCTCCGTTTCGGGAGCGGGACCGGTGACCTGGGGACATGACTGAGAGGTGAAGTGCCGCAAGGGACACGCGGGGTACCTCTGCCACTCACACCAGATCACCGGCCCCGCAGCTCATCAGGCCGCCTTGGCCCGTCGCTCTGCGGAGCACGAAGCACACGGCTCCCGCTCCCGAGTCGGCGGTGTCCCCTTAGCCGAGCCCCAGACGAGAACGAAGCGCCGAACCGAGACCCACTTCCAGCCACGTCCCCGGCAGCTCTCGCAAGAGTTGGCTTCCCGCTCATCTCGCATGCCGACAAGAGTCCTCTCGCGGAACGTCCTCTTGAAGGTCCTCAATGGGTCCTCTAGAGGACTCTTATAGGCCGTTCAGACGGTGAGATGAGCCCCAGTGTCCGCTCAAGGACCGTTTGTAGGTACCGTCAGAGGCGAAGAGGACACCACGTAGGAGGTGGGATCAGGTGACGCGACCAGCCGGGAACACCCGTCTCAAGGCCGCTCGGCAGCACGCCGGGTATGCCTCACAGCAAGCGTTGGCGGATGCGATGACGAGAGCCGCGCCGCTTCTTGATCTGGGACATATCCAGGTGAGCGCCCGTCAGATCCGTCGTTGGGAGTCGGCCAACCCGCCATGGCCCCGAGCCGATCACCAGCGGCTTCTGACTCAGGTCCTGCAACTGCCGATCGATCAGCTCGGCTTCACGCCGCCCTGGGAAGCCAGCGGTCCGGCCGCGAACAACGCCGTCCCAGCACCTCGTGCCAGCGCAGCCCCGCAGGCGCTGGGCACGGCGTTGCCCTTGCCGAACGCCTCGGCCGCCCTCCAGCCGCCAACCGTCGGGGCCGACTTCGCCGCGATCAATGCGGCACTTCGCCGCCTCTACTTCAGCGTGCAGCCCACCCAGCTCCACCCGGCCGTGCTGGAACACACCAAGCTGGGAACCCAGCTACTCGCTGAGACCACCGGTGTACCCCGCCGCATCCTGGCGACCGCGTTGGCCGAGGCGCTCCTACTGGTCGGCCGGATCGAGTTCTTCGACCTGCGCCAGCCCGACGAGGCGGACGCGACCTACGTCCGAGCGCTCCAGGCCGCAGGCGAGGCCAATGACTCCCTGTTGGGAGCGGCGATCCTGGCACATGCCGCGTTCATCCCCGGTTGGGACGGCCGCCGCGAGGAGTCAGCCGAGCGGATGCGCGCTGCCCGCACCTACGCCCGCCGTTCCCCGGCCCCGGCCGAGTTCTGGGCATGGCTGGACGCCGTCGAAGCCGAGTGCGAGACCAGATGCGGCTACCCGCGCGAGGCGCTGCGGCTGATCAACAACGCCGAACTCGTCCTGACCGAAGGAAGCGAAACACCGGCCCCCGAGTGGTTCAACTGGTTCTCGCCGGTCAGCTTGCAGTCCTTCAAGGGAGACACCCAGCTCAAGGCCGGGCAGCCCGCCCAGGCCAAGGCCACACTCCTAGCCATTCTGGAGGACACCAACGCCAAGCAGCGCTCGGTCATCCTCGGCGACCTGGCCGCCGTCGAGATCGCGCTGAACAACCCCGAGGGCGCAGCCGCGTACGCCGAACAGGCCCTCGACCAGCTCTCGGCCACCTGGTACGCCACCGGCATGGATCGCGTGAACCAGGTCCGCCGAGCCCTCCAAAAGTGGTCCGACAGCGACGCCGTCCGCCACCTGGACGACCGCCTCTACGACTGGCAGACGACGGTCAGTTCGTTGCAGCGTTGAACTCAGCGATCCGGCCCGGAAGCTCGGCCAGCGAATCAATACGCATCGTCGCGATGCGGTCGGCTTCCGGGTCGTCCTGCTGAATGATCCCCCAAGGCCCCCGCCGGATCAGCGCCGTCAGCACCCCGACCTCAGCAGCCGGACGAATGTCGTTGTCCAGCCGGTCACCCACATACAAGATCTCGTCCGCCTCACACGGCGCAGCGTCCACCACACACCGGAAGAACCCCGTGTCAGGCTTGGACACACCCCAGTCATCCGACGTGGCGATCAGATCCGAAGGTAGATCCAACGAGCGCAGGATCCCCCCAGCCCGAACTGTCTGGTTCCCCGCAATCCCCACCCACAGCCCGTCATCCCGCAGCTTCGCCAACGACGGCCGCACATCCGGGTAGAGATCAGACTCCCCGAACGTCTCCGGCTTCCCCGCCGCAGCCCGCTTCTCCCGCTCCGCGGTCAGATCGAACCCCGGCGCGAACACCTGAAACGTCTCCCGGTAGTCCAACCCCCGAGCGATGACCGCCCCGAACGTTGCCGAGAACGCATGACGCGGCACGCCTAGCCAGTCAGCCCACGTCCCATACTCGGTCGTCTCGTTCACCAGGCACTCGCCGACATCAAACACCACAGCTCGGATCATGCGCCCAGCCTACGGGGGCATCTCCCGCCTTCCGCCGCCTGCACGATGCATTACTCCTGCACAGGACCTAGAAGCTTGGTCTCTGGCGGGATTGAAATTAGTCGATGAGGCAGGTCTGCAAGCATCTCGCGAAGAGGTTTCTCCGGCCAGCTCGTTGCAAAGATGATCTGTGCCCCGGAGGTGCCGTTCCTCGCAGCCCGCTCCAAAAGCGCTGCAAAGCTTATCTCTTTCGTCTCCTGTTGCCTAGGTTCGTCGAACATGAGGAAGCGGGGGTGGTTTGAATCAAATGCGGTGGCTGTTTCCAAGATGCCGAGAAGATAGGCCCAGATAACCCTCACCATGTCGCTCGCCGAAATATCGAAACCTAGATCGAACCCCTCGTGGGTCGGACGATATGTCTCTGTAGATATTTCGACACTGTCTGGCTCTAGCGAGCTAAAATGGTACATCCTGAGCTGCTGGACCACGCTCCTCTGCAAGTGGTCGATCTTGCGCTCATCGAGTGGAGTGCGCGATCTCGCCTTCAGTGCTGCGATAGCTTCTCGGTTGCGATGCCAAGGTTCGACAAGTGCTAGTAGACCTTGAAGGCCATCGGATATCTCCTTGTGCGCCTTGCCCAGCCCGGTTATCTGCTCCTCTAGGCGAAGACGCTCCGTAAGTTCAGCAACCGAGGGCGTTGCGGAAGGAGACATGAGGGAATCTTTAATAGACCGCACTTGACGCCGAATCTCATCGGCATCTTGTCGGAGCGTTCGGACCTTTGTGTCTTCAACCTTCAAGAGTTCCATAAAGTCTCGATGCATCGAGCGGAAGGTGCGGAGTTCTTGCTCGATGTAATCGATACTCTGCTCGACGGTCATAGGATTATCGGTTATTTCAAATCCATCGGGCACACTTTGATCACAGGTTGGGCAAAACAAATCATCACTTGGCAGGGCCGAGTGCGTCGAGCCCAACCTTTGGAGAAGAGCTACGTCCCTGTGGCGCTGCAAGTCCTCTTTGAGAGCCGCGACCCGGAGTTCAACGCTATTGAGGCGAGCCCTCGTCTCTTCTCTTGCAGCCGTTGCCTCGACCAACGCGGAATTAGTTGCTACCAGCGAGGTTTGAAGATATGTCAGCTCGACCTCAAGCTGCGCTGCTGTCTCTCCTACTTTGCTGACGGGCACCTGGGTTAGTTGATTTAGGCGTGTCCTTAGATGCTGCAACTCAATAGCCAACGGAACCCATTCAGCGTGGGAGAGAACAGACAATTGCGCAGAGATGCTCTGGGCATCAATCGTCGGCTTCGGGGCGATTCCGCTAACTACGATTGCGGCAGAATCCGCCACCGCACGCAATCGTTGAAATGTTTCGGACCACTCAGCTTCAATGGTCGACGCCGCTGATTCCAGACGGTGACGCTGTAGCACTGCCTGGTATTCATCTAGCGAGAGGATGAATTCTGCAGTTCGCCGTGCAACGTCTCGAATGCCCAAATAGGTAGGGATTCGTGCTTGCACGCCTGACCAGCCATGCTTTTGTTCGACATAAAAGAAGGGGAAGAGGCACTCTAGGTAGAGAGGGCCCTCGCTCCCGTCCATGCGTGATACTCTGGGCAAATCCCAACCCATAAACTTCGCGAGCATATGATGAAATCCGGCTTCCCGCTGTGCAGCTCCTTTTCTGCGCACGAAATAGTCACGGGATTCAGCTGGACTTATTCGCTCGGAGAGGATCGGCTGCCGCCAAGTCTGTATTAGCGTGCGATCCACATTTCCGCTCTTTACCGCCCGCCGCACGGTCAATATCTCGTTCTGAGCGTTCTCCAGTTCAAGCATTACCCAGGACTCGCGGACGGGAAGGTCGCGACCGTCTATCTTTATCGAGTCCGTCATCACGTGCGCAAGTGGGATATCGCGCCGCGCGCTCAACATGCCTTCTAGCCCAAGTGCGTATACTATCGCCTGCATGCACGTCGATTTCCCACTTGAATTATCGGCGCGCAATACATTCAGTCCGCTAGTAAAACGTAGGTCCACGCCGCATATCGGGCCAGTGGTCTGAGCGCGGAGTCTAAGCGCTCGGATACGGAGCATCAGTCACCCCACCAAATCTCGGACGTATGATTGCGTAATTTTAGCGGGAAACCTATTGAGAAAATCCTTCTCTGCGACAAGCAGCTCACTTTGCCTCAATATCTCGGATGCCAGAATAAGCCCTTGCTGCGCGAGCGAAATGGTCTGGTTGTTGTTGCGGTGCACGAGTGAAAACTTCTGTGCGAGCCCCAGTGTCCGCGACAGAGAGGGGTCATAGCGGACAATTATGTCCTCCGGCCTTCGCTTACCTGAGAGAACTCGCGCCACAAGATCCCGCGATTCCCGGGATTTTATCGCCCAGCTCAGGAAATGTACTTGTTGTAGATTTGCGGTGCGCCTATAGCAGTGGTTCAAGATGAGCGTGAGTACGGAAAACCGCCATCCGAATCGAAGGTCTCCGGGGACAGGATCGGGACGACGCACGAAGGTTAGAGGCTCATCGATCTGTGCGAACATGCGCTCAAGGTCATCAAGATTCACCGCGACTCCTGTTCCGGGGTGTAGAAGTCCAGCGGGCAACGCATTAGCCAGTCTGCAATAGATGACCAGGACAACACCCGACAGAGATTTGGGTCCAACGCCGGCACATCATGGGCGAGTTCCTTCTCTACGTCACGTGCGATCGCGGCAATCGAGCCAGGAGCCGGATTGACATCAGAATGCTCCAGAACGAGAAGGCTCTCTTTAAAATTTTTGTATCTTTCTGTGTATTCCCACTGATCTGGATGCTTCCGGCGCATCGTATCGAGAGCGTTGTTGCCATCAATATACTGCGTTATTAGACCCTCGATATATTTTCCTCTTTGGGCGGATAGCGGGACAACTTTCTTAAGTTTACGATCGATGTTACTAACTAGTGCATCATTGAAACTAATCCAGGCCTGGATCTGATCCGAGGAAGACGTCTCTACTTCGATCAGTCTTCGCGGTCGCTTTAGGACCTGCTCACGCTCCTCCGCGAACGAGTCGGCCGTTACGACAATGATTCGAAAGTCTGCATGAAGATGTGGCAGATTCTTTGCGCGATATTCAGTCGCCTTCGCGGTGGCGTGCTGGACTATCTTTCGTGAATCATGACGTGGAACCATGAAAAGATATTTTTCGATCTTCACGGGACCGAGAAGGTTAAGCAAGTCGCTCTGATACTTCTCCAGCTTCCCGAGATCTGTTGTTAGCTTGTCTCGCTGCGCTATATACAATTCTTGGGTTCCAAGGGGCTCTTTGGCTGCATAACACTGAACTGCGCAACCATTGTGCGTGAACGCCTCGATACCAAGGTCGCCGTCATGTCGAGCGGGGACTGTTTGCAAGTTATCAGCGCCGTAGTGGCGGCTTAGGAGGAGAAGACAGTAAGCTTCCCAGTCATCTCCAAGCCAATCTTCCACCGCGCTCATTCGATAATTCACCTCGGTCATTTGATGTCGTCTAAAAATTGACTATCACGACGCCAACTAAAGTACATATATCGTATGGAATGATAGGCAGCTAGTCCACTGGTCAGTATTGGACAGCGCGTAGCGATATTTCGGACAGCCGAATCGCAGCGCGCTCGTCTCTCAGCCGTCATTAAGACGCATAGCTCCTGCCGCAGGATGGCACCAAGGGGGTGGTTCGGGCTGGCTTGTCACCATGTCAAGTGCCGCAGAGGCGGGGCGGGGCGAGTGACCGGTTGCCGGGTGCTGCGACCAGAGGCGCTGGTCTGGCTATCGACTCAGGACGTACCAAATTGATTTCGGACGGCCTCTGTCCCGCCTTAAGGTCCAAGACGATCGCCGCTAGGGCTCGCTCTACCAGGTGGTTGGGGTGATCGCTGCCGCGCCGCTTCCGGGGGCTAGAGCTGTAGCTGACCCTGCGCTCCGGGTTCGCTTGCCACCGAACGTCGGGCTCCTCCGAACAAGGCACTTACTAACTGCTTCGCAGTCGGGGTCGCCTCATCATGGGTGGGGGCGACCGGGGAGGAGGCCAGCTGGACGGCCCTGGCAGAGCCGATCTCGCTGTGGGTCAGACGGCTTGCCGAATTTGGCCGTTTGAGATCAAGGGCGGCGGCGCTCGCGCCGTTGGCGCGGCCCGCCGCCAGCGCGGCCGGAGCGTGCGGCGTGGGCGCCGGTCACCGGCCCCGCGCGCCCGGCCGCGCATCGGCGATGGCCCCGGCCGCTGTTCGGCCAACGGCCGTCGTCGGGCCGCGCCGCCGTCCTAGCGCGTCTCCTGCCGGAAGAGACGATCTAGAACCTGAAGTGCAGCCCGTCTCCGGAACGCTTTCCGCGACCACACCGCAGGAAGGACCACGCCTGCGGCTACGAGGAGCAGAAGCGTCACCCAAAGCACTGCGACAGCTGGCGCGTCTTCAAGAAGTTCCATGCGCCAGACACTGGCTCAACACGCGATGGTTGAGAAGGCACGGTACGTAGCACTTTAGATTGCCCGCTTGTGAAAGTGCTACGTTGCGTAGCACTTCTGGGCGTGCGCGAACCAAGGGGCTTCGCAGCCCCCTGGACCCCCGCGAACCGGAGCACTCATTCGCGCGCATCTGTCTGTCACGGGGTGATGACCGTCCGCGCGAATGAGCACTCCGGAACGGTCGCTGCGTCCGTGACGGTGGGACAGCGGTTCGATGACGAGCAGCAGGCTGTCATGAACGTTCGGCGTCCTGCCAGGTCAAGAGGCCGGAGCAGAGTCCATGGGATGGAAGTAGACGGTCACGCTCACCCACGGCCCATCCTCTGTGACTTCCGTGTGCAGGATGAGGTCTTGAACCTCCACCGGGCCCAGCGCTTCAAGCGAGTCCGCAACCGTCCGCAGAAGGGCAGGAACATCCTCTTGGCCAGGCCCCTTCGGGTTCGCCTGACTGAAGTGCCGGATCGCCCATGAGCTCGTCATCTGATCATGATGTCAAGATTGGACGCGTCAGAGCTCGAATTTCAAGATCCGGAACATGCACGGAACGCCGCCGAACGCGCCGCACGGACGAGGCCACTCGCGCGCACGTCGGCCGCCAGCCGACACCGGTGTGGGTCAGCGCCTTCCGGAGCCGTGAGTGTGCGCCCCGGGATACATGCACTTCACGTCCGCGCAGGCCAGCAGCGGCAGCGGCGTGCAATTAGCGTGCAATTAGGGGCGGTGATCAAGGGGGTGTAGGGGGCAGTGGAGGGTAGGTGGTTGGGCTGGTCAGGTGGGGGAGCGGGGGTGATCGGTCTGATTCCCAAGCTGACAGCGCGGGTTCGATTCCCGTCACCCGCTCCACACACAAAGGCCCAGGCCAGGGACAACCTCCCCACCCTGGGCCTTCGTCGTCCCCGCCCTCGGGTCGAGCGCCACGGGCGATTGGCGAACGAACACCACCCCGGCGTCCACCTGGATCCGTCCTCCCGGCGCTGCGGACCCTCTCCCGCCATCTCGACCGCGAACCGGGTCGCCTCAGCCGCGTAGCGGACCGAAGCGGGCTATGTGCGTCGGCCCATCCCGCACACACGATCAGCGCGCTCGCAGTCGCCTGCGCGATCATGACCCCGTGGGTGATCTCTCCGGGAGACGCGGCCCAGTTGATCGACTTCATCGTGGGCGTCTTCGACGCCACCGAACTGGGTCGCATGGAGGTCCGCGGGGCGATCGGGTCAGCCGCTTCCGCGACCCGTTCGGCCACCGGTGGTGGGTACACCAGCGCATGGCGGGGCCGACCGAGGAAGAGGTGCATCTGCGACTCCACGATCCCGAGTTCGCTAAGGCGATGGAGTCCGTGCAGGGCGTCCGTCCGCATGTGTCGCAGGCGGGGGATTCCTGGTGCTCTCCAGGTGCAACTCGAACAAGGCCAGCGGATCGTGCCAGCCGCCGGTCAGCATCGAGATCAGGACGGCGACCAGCGCCTCCTCCAGATCGGCGAGCGAGACCGGCCGGTAGAGGCGTCCACACGCTCGCCGAGCCGGTGGGTGACCCGCTCGATGACCTCTTTGAGCAGCGCGCTCACGGGCGCGGAAGTAGCACGAGGTGGTGCCGGCCGGTAGGGCTGCGGCGTTGACTGCTCTGTGGGCAGCTCGCGTGCGGTCGCGTAGGACGACCATCAAGAAGCTGTCCGGAGAACGCGAGGCCCCTCAGAGATTCAGCTACGCACCGATCGACGCCTGGACCTGACAGGGATCTCACCATCAGGCCATGGGCTCCACGCGGCCATCTGACCAGGCTCAAGGCTCCTAACAGGTCGTGATCTTGATGCCCGCGCCCGCGTCGGCGGCCGTGCGGTACACGTCCCTGAGGGTCATGAAATGAGCCTGAAAGTAGTCGTTGTCCTGGTCGTCAAAACTCGCCCCCAGGTTTGTCGCCTTGAAGGCGGCCAGGAACCGTTCGGAGGTCACGGCCTGCAGATGTTGCCAGTTCCACTGGACTTGCTCGGGGTCCAGGTGCGTATCGGAGACGGCGCCGTTGTCGTCGTCCGGGTCTTCGCCCGAACCGAGGTACCCCATCACGATGACGTTGCCGTTGAGGCCGAGTGCGTCGAGGCCCTCGATGAGTTCGTAGGCGCTCTTGTCGATGTCGACCTCGACACCGGCCGGCTCCTCGCCATGGACCGGCTGCAGGTACGTGATCATTCCCATGGTGGGTGCTCCCTCGGCGCCAGGCGTCCCGCTGAGGCCGGTTGCCGGCGTCGCCAGCGTGTGCCGGACCAGATCCAGGTAAGGCCCCAGCCTTGTGCGGCCGTCCCAGCCCACAAATATTTGATCACGTAATCGGGCTCAGTATGGCGTGATGGAGGTATCCGTGGGCCGCGTGCGATTGGCTCACGGGGACGAGCGCCCCAGCCGTCCCGTCGTCATCCTCGTCCCGGCTCTGCTCGGGCTGTACGAATGCGGCGCGAGTCCGTCGGCGATGGCGCGATCCCCTTGGCTGACTTGTGCGGGCGGGGCGGCGCCGCGCATGTTGTTGCGGCCATGAGGTTCCGGGGCCACAGGCTCACGTCGGCTTGCGAGGGTTGGTGGTGCTGGAGGTGTCCGTCCGGCTGGTTGATCGGGGTTAGGGAGATGAGCGGCTGGGCGTCGTGCCGTCCAGTAGGTTCGGGCCGCTTGGTCCGACAGGCGGGCCGCCGACCTTGGGGACACGTCGGAGTGAGCATTCACCTGCATCTTCGTGCGGTTGCGGCGTTCGAGATCCGGGACGACCACACGTGGCTTCGGGCGTTCATGTCCGAGGCTTGGAACAACCATCCCGACGAGTACGCAGCGGGTATCGCCTACTCGATCGACAAGGTCTGGAACTCCGTCAACGACCTCTACGCTGCAGCCGATCTCTTCGATGCGGACGCCGGCAAGCCTTGGACGCTGCCGATTTATGGTGGTCGCCCTGTGGCGCACGGTGTTGACGCTGACCCCACCAACCCACCTTTGATGGTTCTGGAGCCGACCGGGGTGTCGCAGGCCGCGGTGTTCCTCGCGGCGGTTTCCTTCGACGCCTTGTGGAACGTCGCCGGTTCCAAGATCGGTGGCTTCGGCGAGGGCAAGGGCGAGGGGCAGGCCAGGCAAGAGTTCTTCGAACATCATGGGCACCTCCGAAGGTTCTACGGGCGGGCGGCTTCGGCGGGCCAGGCAGTGGTCAAAGCGGTGTGGGCGTGAAGTGCGGCCACGTGCCTTCTCCCTGGTCATCGTCCCGGGGCGTGCTGCGTGCGGCGCGCCCGGTGGTTGTAGGGCTCCGGGTTCACGGCCGTCCGCGTTGCTGGCCGGGCTCGCCGCTGGAGCACGCGGTGTGAGCGTCGGTCGCTGGCCTCATTCGCCCCCGGACGCGCGTCGGTGATGTAACCGCTGGCCTTGCGGTGAACGGGCGTCGCGCCTCAGCCTCAGCGAGGAGTGCTGGCCGCGCGTGAAGTAGCTGGGGTGAAGGGTGCCGAGTCGTCGTCGTTGACTACCTGCGCCGACTTAGGTGAACGCCCAGGTGATCGGTGCGATCGGGCTGTCGGGGTTGGTCGCCTTGAAGACGATGGCGGTGGCCCGGGCCTTGCCGGGCACCTCGAAGACGGCCCACCCGCGCACGCAGTCTCCCGCCCGGACGTCGCGCGGGGTGATCGGGTACAGGGGGACCTCGTAGTTCGTGGCCAACGGCTCCTCTGGCTGGACGGTGGATCCGTCGGGCAGCCGCAGGCTCCACGACTGGACGGCCACGGTCGCGCGCGTCGCCGTGGACCGCTTCACGCATGTCTCCACCTCCGCCCCCGCCCATTCGAAGCCCATGCGCGGAAGGTGCCTGCCTGGCAGCGGCTGCCGGTAGGTGAGCGCGGTGACGGACGCCGCGATATATGGCGTCGCGGCAGTTCCCGGGGTGCCGAGCTGGAGCGCGGCGGGGGTGCTCGGCGGGGCGGGCGTCGTCGCGGTTTCCTGAGGTTTGGGCGGGCTGGGCTCGGCCTTCGGCGCGAGCGGGTTGGAACAGGCGGTGAGGGCGAGGCCGAGGACGGTGAAGGCGGCGGCGATGCGCACGGTCATGGCGGCTCCTGGGCGGTGGGTGTGATGCCGATGGGACGCGCCACAGCCGAATCCGGTTCACTCCATCGAAGCCGTCCGCTCCCCGGGACGACCGGCTTCTGCGGCGGTCGGCTCGCTGCGGCGTTGAACTCAGCGATCCGACTCGGAAGCTCGGCCAGCGAATCGATCCGCATCGTGGAGATGCGGTCGTCCTGCCGAATGTGGTCGTTTGAGATCACGGGGCAGCGGTATCGGTCGTTGGCGGCTACTTCTCGTCGAGCAGCCCCATGTTCTCCGGGAAGGTCGCCAGGAATTCCTGCATCTCGGGTGTGGTGGCGTCGGAGGCCATCTGGTTGACGACGTCGAGGATCAGAGCCAGGTCGTCACCGGACTGTTTGCCGAGGACGTGGGCGATCCACTCCAGTTGCTGAACGGCGGTGTCCGGGTCTAGGGACTCGTCATCGCTGGACTCCAGGAACCATGCAAGGCACGGAATTCCTATGGCGTCGCGCGGATGTCCAGGTTGAGGCCGAGGTCGTCGCGGAGGGCGCGGGCCTGGTCGGGGGTGGCCAGGACGTAGATGTCGTCGGTGCAGCTGTCGTCGTCGGTGATCGCGTGGAAGACGCGCGGGTCGTCCCCGCCCGGTGCGAGCTCGTCGATGGCCTGCCACACGCCGAGCTGGTCGAGGTAGTCGTCCGCCAGGTGCTCGACGGGCCAGGACGCGGGCTCGCCGTTGAGGCGGAACCGCAGGAACTCCTCGTCGTCCTCCTCGACGAGCGCGACGTCGGAGACGGTGAACTCGCCCGAGCAGGCCGCCGCGCGTTCCAAGATCTCCCGGTAGCTCTCTTCGAGGTCGCAGACGTCCTCACCGTGGACGACCACGGTCACGCCGAACTCGTACATGACGTCGAGGACGTCCTCGGGATCGAGTTCCTCGTCGTGATCCGCCGAGTACTCGGCGATCGCCGCCAGCGCGGCGTCCGCACGCGTCCGGGTGACCATGTCGAGTTCCACCAGCCGGTTCGCGATCGTCCGGGCCGTCAGCTCCACCATGAGCCCGATTGTGGCGGGGGGCCCGGACATTTCCGGACGGGAACCGGTGGCTGGAGTCGGACGTCCGAGCGACATGAGCGTGACGGCGACGGTTCTGCCTCTGGCGGGCGTGGTGCTCGGGTCCGCCGGGACCCTGGTCGGCCAGTACCTCTCGACGCGTGTCGAGGCGCGGCGGACGCGGTTCGAGCAGGCCAGTGCGGAGCGTTCGGAGCGCAAGGAGGCGCTCATGGAGTTCCTGTCCGCGGCCCAGCAGGTGGAGATGTGCCTGGACCGGCGGTCCATGGGCGAGCGAGTGGACGAGTCCGAGGTGTGGAAGCGACTGCACCTGCTCTGGCTGGCCAAGAAGGTGCCCGAGTTGGTGTGCTCGCCTGCCGTCGCGCAGGCGGCCCACGACTACACGCTCGCCCTCGACGCGTTGCTCAGGGGACGAACCGTCGCGGACGGATCACCGCCCAAGCGCGAACTCCGCTTCGCCTTCATGGAGGCGGCCCGCCAAGAACTCGGCGTCGCCAGCGAGCCCCTGAGAAGGACACCGTCCACAGGCGAACCCGGCGAGTAACACCCGTCGTCGGGCAGTCCCAGGTTCCAGGACTCCCGCAGGAAGCAGGTCAGTCGTCGAAGTCGTGGTTGGCGGCTTGGGCTGCCTTGAGGAGGGTGGTCATGCGGGTGGGGGTTGTGGTGGTGGGGGCGAGGAGGGTGGCCAGTTCTTCGAGGGCGGGGCGGTCGCGGCCGTAGGCGCAGAACATGCCCGCTTCGGGGTCGTAGGAGAAGCGGCCCTCCAGGGACGGGGCTTCGGTGGTGACGAGGAAGCGGGCGACGCCTTCCCAGAAGTAGCCGTTCGGTTCGTGGCCGTGTTGCTCGACCAGGGCGTCCACCTGGGTGGTTCCCGCGTTCAGGAGCAGGGAGAACGAGCCGGGGCTGGTTTCGATCAGTTTGAGTGGGGTCATGGGCGCAGCATCGCAGAAGGGTGTGACGGTTGGTTCGTAAGATCGCGGTATGACTGATGAGCGTGAACTGCCGCGGTATCGGGTGCTGACGGGGCCGGACGACGCCGCGTTCTGCTGGCGGGTCAGTGAGGCGCTGGACCTGGGTTACGAGTTGCACGGGCCGCCGTCGGTGACGTTCAACGGGGACCGGGTCATCGTGGCTCAGGCGCTTGTGCTGCGGAGGGAGTGACGGTGAGGGGCTTCGAAGAGCTGGTGGACGAGGCGTCCGAGGTTCCGGTCGAGGGGTGGGACTTCTCCTGGCTGGACGGGCGGGCCACGGAGGAGCGGCCGTCCTGGGGGTACGCGCGGTCGATGGCCTCGCGGCTGGCGGGCGTCCGGTCGGCGCTGGACGTCCAGACCGGGGGCGGCGAGGTGCTCGCGCGGGCCGCGAGCCTGCCGGTGACGATGGCGGCGACCGAGTCGTGGCCGCCGAACGCGGCCAGGGCGACGCGGTTGCTCGGGCCGCGCGGGGTGGTGGTGGTCGCGACGCCGGATGAGCCGCCGCTGCCGTTCGCGGACGGGGCGTTCGAGCTGGTCACGTGCAGGCATCCGGCGACCGTGTGGTGGGACGAGATCGCGCGGGTCCTCGAGCCCGGCGGGACGTACTTCGCGCAGCACGTCGGCCCGGCGAGCGTGTTCGAGGTGGTGGAGCACTTCCTCGGTCCGCAGCCGGAGGCGCGGCGCGCGCGGGATCCGGAGGCGGAGGCCGCGGCGGCGCGGGCGGCCGGGCTGGAGATCGTCGACCTGCGGACTGAGCGGCTGCGGATGGAGTTCCTCGACATCGGGGCCGTCGTCTACTTCCTGCGCAAGGTCATCTGGATCGTGCCCGGGTTCACCGCCGAGAAGTATCCGGAGCGGCTCAGGGAGATGGACGAGCGGATCCGGCGGGATGGTTCGTTCGTAGCGCATTCTGCGCGAACGCTCATCGAGGCCCGGAAGCCTGGAGCGTAGTGCGCGCGACGTCACGCTGCGCGGATATCCCCAGCACACGCGGACGGATCGCCGCGAAGGCGGCCGTTCGGGGTGACGCCGGTCAGCGCTCACATTGCGCACGGTCACGGTCACATTGCCGGTACCTGGCGTTTCCCGTGGTGCCTGCCGGGAATTCTGGTCCCATCGAGGGAACGGAGGCGGTTCCATGGAGGTCGTCATCGAAATGACCTTGCCGAGGGACGCGGAGAGCGCGCCCCTCGCACGGCACACGCTGGACGCCTCGCTCCGCGGGCTCGGGGTCGCCTCGGACGTCCGGGCCGACATCGCGCTCGCACTGGGCGAGGCCTGCGCGAACGTCATTCAGCACGCCGTGTCCAGCACCGCCTATGAGATCCGTGCCCAGCTCGATCCGGGCCGCTGCGTCGTGGACGTGATCGACGGCGGCGGGGGTGACGTCCCGCAGAGCTGGACGGGGACGCACGATCCCGTCCACGACGAGAACGGCCGCGGCCTCACGCTGATGCACGCGTTCACCGACGACCTGGAGATCAGCGGACGTGCCGACAAGGAGGGTTCGGTCGTCCATTTCGAGAAGTCCTTCGGCTGACCGTCCGATAGAGCGGGCCGGGCGGCGTTCGAATTCGTCATAAATGGAAAAGGCCCCGCATCCCGGAATCCGGGACGCGGGGCTTTCGCGTGGTGTCAGCCGGTGACGGCGAGTTCGTGCCGGACGGGGTTCGGACGCGGAGCATCGCCCACCCCGGTGGTGGACGGGGGCTTCATCGCGGGTGCGCCCTTGCCTCCGGGCAGGGTGCCCGGGCGGCTCTCCGGCCGTCCCGGCCCGCCGGGCGCGCCCTGACCGCCCGGCCCGCCCGGTGCGGCCTGACCGCCGGGCGCGGTCTGACCGGCGGCGTTGCAGGTCACGGACGAGACGCGCACGTTCTCGGGGCCGAGGTGCGCCAGCGGCGCGGTCAGGTCCACCGCGGTGACGCGCGTGCCGGTCGGCGTGCGCTCCTGCTTGTTGAGGGTCAGCGCGACGCGGCCCAGCTTCGGCAGGTCCACCGGGATGGTCGTGTTGGGCGCGGGCGCGACGGGCAGCTGCTTCCCGCCGATCGTGGCGCCGACCAGGTCGGACGTGCCCGTCCCGCCCGTGCAGCGCGCCCGGACGGCGTCGGCGGCGAACTGGATCTCCGGGACCCGCAGCTTGGCGACCCTGGCCTGCGACTTCGCGGGGGACGCGGCGACGTCCAGAGCGGCGGCCTTCACGACCTTGAGGCGCTCCTCGTTCAGCATGGACGCGCGCTGGACGCCCTTCGCCGACGCGACGGCGGGCTTGGGGTCGAGCGGGATCGGGCCGGTCAGGGCCAGACCGAAGGCGCTGCCTTCCGCGCCGGGCGCGCTGCCCGCGCCACCGGCCGCGTCGCCGTGGGTGGCGGCGAAGGACGGCGTCGCGGCGAGGAGGCCGCCCGCCGTGGCGAGCGCGACGACCCTGGTCAGGCGTGCGGTGGCCGTTCCGAAACGCATGATGTGTTCTCCGTTCGAGAGGAAGAGGTCGGGACGGGCTCGCGGGAGCGCGGCCGGGGAGGCCCGTCCGTGAAAGGTCAGGTCAGGTGGACGAGGGTGCCGAGCGGAATCCCCGACAGCCGGCGCAGCGCGGCCGGGGGGACCCGGACGCAGCCGTGCGTGACCGGCTTGCCGAACACCGAGGCGTCCGGCCAGCCGTGCAGCGCCACCGTGCCCGGCCCGCCGCCGAAGCTGTCGAGGGTCGCCGAGTGCGTGCCCAGCGGCAGCACCAGCGGGCTCGGCGTCCGCTTCGCCGGGGACAGCGACGCCATGACGAAGGTCCGGCCGGGCGGCGTCGGGGTGCTCGGACCTCCGACCGCGACCGTCCAGCGGCCGACCTGGTGACCGTCCTTGAGGAGGGTCAGCGCGCGGTGCGTGACGTCCACCCTGATCACGTACGGCGTGTGCGCCGTGCGGATCCCTCCGCCCCGGGTCGTGATCCAGCCGGTCGTGCCGTTCGGGCGGCTCGGCAGCAGGACGCGCAGCCACTCGCCGTCCTCCTGCACCGCGGGGACCCAGGTGGGCCCGCCGAGCTCGGTGGACGGCAGGACCGCGACGGTCCTCCCACCCGGACGGTCCAGGACGGGCCGGGCGCCCTCGGGGTGGACGACCAGGCCGGAGGTGCCCGCGTCCGGGGCGGGGTCGGCCGGGACGCCGAGGATCGTCGCGAAGGTCGTCGCCTCCGGCGTGTCCGCCTTCCCCTGACCCGGCCTGGCCGCCGCGTCCGCGTGGCCCCCGTCATGCCCGCCGCATGCGCCGAGCAGCAGCGCCGCCGCCAGCGGCAGGGCCCCAGATCGGACGGCGCGTCTGTTCATTGATGCCCTCCAGGAAGAGCCTTTTCCATTCCTTGATGAAATGGGGAAAGGCATTGACGATCGCCAACTCGCGGGATGCTAGCGGTGAGGAAGGCGTGCCGTGTCGGGAAACGGGGAAACACTTCCGCGGCGACCGGCGGGCGCCGAACAATTCTCTTAAAGTCGCGAATTCAGCCAAAAGAGAGTGAAGTCATCCCGGACCGGACGTCACGACGGAACCCCTGGCACGGACCCCCGCCACAGGACCCCCGCCACAGGACCCCGGCTCAGAAGCCCTCCGAACGGGCCCGTCGTCCGGCCCGGGAGCCCTTCGGCCGGGGCGGGAGGCCGGGCGTGCTGCGAGATTTCGCGATCACGCCGGTAACACTGGCCTCCGGCGCACCACTACCTGGTGACGGAACACACCGGGACGGACGGAGAAGCAGGTGACGGCCGATGAAGAGCGGTTCACCGCGATCTACGACGCCTGCCGGCAGCGCGTGTGGGCGTACGCCACCGCGCGCGCCGGGAGGCAGATCGCCGACGAGGTGGTGAGCGAGACCTTCGCGATCGCCTGGCGGCGCATCCGGGACGTGCCGGAGCCCGCGCTGCCGTGGCTGCTCGGCGTGGCGCGGAACGTGCTGCGCGACGGGCACCGCGCGGAGGTCCGGCGCGCGGAGGCCGCCCAGGAGATGTGGCAGTACGCGCCCGGCCCGGCCGGGGACGTCGCGGTGGAGGTCGCCGAGCGGATGGGCGTGCTGCGCGCGCTCGCCACGCTGTCGGAGGACGACCGGGAGATCTTGATCCTCACCGCGTGGCAGGGGCTCACGCCCCGCGACGCGTCCCGCGTCCTCGGCTGTTCGAAGGCGGCCTTCCGCGTCCGGCTCCACCGGGCCCGCCGCCGCCTCCAGCAGGCGGTCGAGCAGGACGAGCCGAAGCGCGCCACCGCCACCCGCCACGCCCCGGACGGTGTTGGGACCTCGAAGAGAGCCGGTGTGTCGGAGACGGAACGTGACCAGGGAGTGAAGCGGGTCGGCCATGCGGCCTGACGCGCGAGGAGGCAAGAACGTGAAGCGTGACGCGATGGAGATGCTGATGAACGCACGTCCTGACGAGCTGGACCCGAACGCGCCGGTCGACGCCGAGACCCGGGAGCGGGAGATGGCGCGGGCCAAGCACGGCGCACATGGAACGACGACCGTGACGGCGCCCGCGCGGCGACGCGTCCGGCCGGTGTGGGGCCTTGGGCTGGCCGGTGTCGCGGCGGCTGCGGTGGCGGCGGCGGTGCTCGTGCCGATGAGTGGCGACGGAGGCGGCGGCACCCCGGCCGCGAAGAAGCACGACGGGTCGCAGTCGCTCGACGGGCGGACGGTCCTGCTGACCGCCGCCGAGACCGCCGACCGGCAGCCCGCCGCGTCCGGCGCCTTCTGGCACGTGACGCGCCTGAACCGCCAGTACATGCGAGTCGGGTCCGGCGCGATGTCCTACACCGTGGTCGACGAGCAGCGTGATGAGAGCTGGACGCCGAACTCGCCGACCGGTCTCATGGTGGCGCGGGCCCAGCAGCTGGGCGCGCACCCGGTCACCGACGCGGACAAGGCGATGTGGCGGAAGGCCGGTTCCCCGACGTCCTGGCAGGTGAAGATCCCGGCAGGGAACGGGAAGTACAAGCCGCTTTCGCTGTCGACGACCCCCGGCAAGGTCAGGATCACCCGGCAGGGACTGCCCAAGGGCGCGGTGTACTGGCTCGGCCGGAACGTGACGATGAAGCAGGTCAAGGCTCTTCCGTCTGACCCGAAGACGCTGAAGGCCGAGCTGCTGCGCTGGTACCAGGGCCACGGCACGGAGGCGGTGGATCAAAAGAGCACCGCCGACGAATGGCTGTTCGACGTCGCGCGCGGCCTGGTCACCGACATGGCCGTGAGCCCGAAGGTGCGCGCGGCGGCGTTCCGGATGCTCGCGGGGCTTCCGTCGGTCGCCTCGCTCGGAAAGGTCACCGACGACCGGGGGCGGACCGGTGTGGCGATCGCGATGACGCGTCCGGGGCAGGCCGGCGCCGCGCTGCAGAGCCGCCTGATCATCAACCCGTCGGAGGGACGCGCGCTCGGCTCTCAGGACGTCCTGGTCAAGCAGAGCGACCGCTACCCGGGCGTTCGGGCGGGCTCAGTGCTGTTCTCGATCCTGATCAACTCGCACGAATGGACGGCCTCGGCCCCGAGCTGACCGTCCTTTCCATGACCCGCCCTTCCGGAAGGGCGACGGACCAAGCGCCGCGCGCCACTCCCGCGCGGCGCTTCACCCTGTGGGGCCGCTACACCTCGCGTGGTGCCCTTGCCCCGCGTGGTTCAGGTTCACTCGAGGCGCACCTGGCGCGTGTTCGGGTGGTGCTTCAGGATGGGGCGGGGCTTTAGTGGTAAGGCATTTCTAGGCGGAGCGGGCGGTGCGGCGGGCGGCTCGTTGGGCGAGGCGGCGTTGGGCGGCGGCGGAACGGCCGCGTTCGAGGCTTTCACGGACGCGTGCCATTCCACGGGCGTTGATGAGCGGGTCTTTCGGACGTCCGGCGTATTCGGCGAGGACTTCGGAGACCGGCGGCGGTGTTTCGTCGCGTACCCGAAGGGGCGGGCCGATGCCGATCGTGGTCGGAGCGGCCGTCTCCGCGGGGGTGGGAGTGGGGGTCGGGAATGCGCCCGGCGTCGCGGGCGAGTGGTCATGATCGGTCGCGGCGACGAGAGTGAGGGGCGTTTCGCAGTGCGGGCACCGCAACCCGTTGTGGGTTTCCCTGCTCATGTTCCGCATCATTACCCAGGGGTCTGACATTTGACGCGTTCGGTCCAGTGAACGCCGTGTGTCAGGTCGCGGTCCGGCGGTAAAGGAGCCGGATCCAGGGGAGGTAAGGCGGGCGGTCCGGCGAGGTTAGGCAGACGGTCCGGGGAGGTTAGGCGAGAGCCCCGGATGGTCCTTGTTCCGCAAGGGCGGTGACTCCGAACGCGAGAGCGATCAGGTCGATTCTGAACCGACACAGGGGCCGGTTCAGAGTCGGCGCCGCTCGGGCGTCGGGGCCGCTCGGAGGTGCTCGGAGCCGGTGGCGATTCGCCCCGGCGGACGCTTCAGATCCGGTGGGCGGTCGTTCCGTGTTGATGGGCGGCGGCGTGCCGGTGGGAGTGTTCCGCGAGGGTCGCGCCGCCGACGACGAGCGCGGCCAGGACGGCGATCCACGCGATCGTCCGGCCGGCGCGGAGTCCGTAGCCGCAGGTGATCCAGAGCAGGTGGAGGGCCCAGCGGCGCCACTGGTCGGGGTCGCTGTGGCGGCGGAGCTCCAGCGCGCGGTAGCGGAAGTCGCGGGCCGGGCCGCCGTCGGCGTCGGCCGTCGCGTGGGCCAGTTGCCGGTAGAGGACGGCCAGCCGGGACGGGGGTTCGGAGCCGGAGTCCTCGCTGAGGACGGCGCGGGCGCGTCCGGCCAGCGCTCGGGGGCCTGGCCGGGTCGCGAACGCGCAGCGTCCCCGGATGTGCAGGTCGTCGGGGTGCTGGAGGCCGAGGAACCGGCAGCGGCTGAGGTCGACGTCGGTGAGGTCGAGGCGCGGGGCGCTGACGCCGCTGACCGACAGCACCCGGACGTCCGGTGCGGTGCCCGCGCTCTCGGGGATGCCGCAGAACGGCCGCTGCTGGGCCCGGACGCGCAGCCGCCCGAAGCAGACCGCGCCGGTGAGGTCGAGGTCGGCGCCGCGGACGCGCAGGTCGGCGTCGCCGCGGACGGTCAGCCCGTCCGCCTCGATCCGGCCCGCGCTGGCCTGCACCTGGACGCCGCCGTGCGCGGACACGCCCGTGAGGACGAGCCGTTCCCCGGCGGCGAGCGGGCCGAGCCACAGCCCGCGCCGGAACCGGGCGCGGTCGAACCGGGCGTGCCGTCCGACGCGGACGCGGCGGCAGGACAGCGCGCCGCCGAAGCAGGCCGCCTGCATCCCGGCGTCGCGGCCGAACCGGGCGCGGTCGAACGCTGCGGCGCCGATGAACACCGCGCGGGTGAAGTCGGCGTCGGCGAGCCAGGACGCCTCGCCGAACAGGGCGTCCCCGGCGAACACGGTCTCGGTGAACGCGGCGTGCCGGTGGAAGCGGGCCTGGTGGAAGGACGCGTTGCCGCCGAACCGCGCGCCCCGGAACGACACGTTCCCGAAGAACCGGGCGTCGTAGAAGGACGCGCCGCCGACGAACGCCGCGCCGTCGAAGGAGCTGTCGCCCTCGAAGCACGCGCCGCGCAGCGCCGCCGCCGACGGCAGGACCGCGCCGTCCAGGCGGGTGCGGCCGAGGTGCGGGCGCCGGTCCGGGCCGGTGAGCGCGTCGAGGACGTCCGACAGCAGGTCGGCCGGGACGGTCACGCCGCGCAGGTCCAGATCGCCGCCGGGGCGCAGGCGTCCGACGAACAGCGCCCGTTCACCGGGGCGCAGGTGCGCGGGACAGCCGCGGAACGGTTCGACGACGCGTCCGGAGCAGCCGAAGACCGCGCGGCAGCGCGCCCACGGGACGGTCGCGCCCACGGACGCCGCCCCGGCGACGACCGATGCCGCCCCGGCGACGACCGACGCCGCGCCTGGGACAGCGGACGCCGCCGCGCCTGCGGACGACGCCCCCGCGACGGCGGACGACGCGCCCGCGCCCGCGGACGACGCGCCCGCGACGGCGGACGACGCGCTTGCGGACGACGCGCTTGCGGACGACGCGCTTGCGGACGCCGCGCTTGCGGATGCCGCGCCCGCGGGCGGCGCGCCTGGGGTGGCGGAGGTCGCGTCGGGTGGAAGGGCGGGCGCCGCGGTGGGGCTGGCGGGGGTGGGCGCTGCGGTGCTGAGTTTCTGAGGGGCCACGCTCCTGTTGTACCCACGGTAGGTTCCCGTCCCAATCTCTCTCTGTGGACAGGTCGTTACTCCCCGCCGTCGGCCCCCGTCGCGGCCCCGCCACCTGCGCGCAGTCCTCGGGACGTGCGGTGGCACGTGCGGATTCGTGGTTCGAGGAGGCCCCGTCCCCGAGTGATCACGCCGTTCGGCGGGCATGATCGGGAGTAACCGCCACAAGAGCCGCAAACGGGGGACGAGACACAGCCGTTTCATCACCGTTCACCTTGACCGGGGAGCATGTGCCGCATGACCGTCAATCCAGGACATATCCCCCATACCTCCGGGCCGGGTGCGCTGCCCGACGAGCGCTACCTCGACCGGGAGGAGAGCTGGCTGCGGTTCAACCAGCGCGTCCTGGAGCTGGCGGAGGACCCCGAGCTGCCGCTGCTCGAGCGGGTCCGGTTCCTGGCGATCTTCGCGTCCAACCTGGACGAGTTCTTCATGGTGCGGGTCGCGGGGCTGACCCGGCGGATGGCGACGGGCCTGGCGGTCAAGTCCGCGTCCGGCCGCCGCCCGCGCGAGGTGCTGGCGCGGACCTCGGAGGTCGCGCACGAGCTGATGCTGCGGCACGCCGCGTGCTTCCGCGGCGAGCTGCTCCCCGGGCTCGCCAAGGAGGGCATCGAGATCCTGCGCTGGGACGAGCTCGCCGAGACCGAGCAGGAGCGGATGCGGCGGCTGTTCCGGGACCGCATCTACCCCGTCCTCACCCCGCTCGTCGTCGACTCGGCGCACCCCTTCCCCTACATCTCCGGCCTGTCGCTGAACCTCGCGGTGATCGTCCGGGATCCGGAGACCGGGAAGTCGATGTTCGCGCGGGTGAAGGTCCCGCCGGTGCTGCCGCGGTTCATCGAGGCGTCCCCGGACCGGTTCACCCCGCTCGAGGACGTGATCGCCGCGCACCTCGGGCAGCTGTTCACCGGCATGGAGGTGCTGGAGCACCACGCGTTCCGCGTCACCCGCAACCAGGACCTGGAGATCGACGACGACATCAGTGAGGGCCTGCTCCAGGCGCTCGAGCGCGAACTGCTGCGCCGCCGCTTCGGCCCGGTCGTCCGGCTGGAGGTCGAGGAGTCGATCTCCGCGGCCGTGCTGGAGCTGCTCACCACCGAGCTGAGCATCGACGACGACCAGATCTACCGCGTGCCCGGCCCGCTCGACCTCGCCGGGATGTCCGCGATCGCCGACCTGGACCGTCCCGAGCTGCGCTATCCGCCGTTCGTGCCGTCGAAGGAGGCCATCGCGCAGGACGCCGGGATCTTCGGCGCGATCCGCGAGCGCGACATCCTCGTCCACCACCCGTACGACTCGTTCACCACGACCGTCCAGCGCCTGATCGAGGACGCCGCGACCGACCCGCGCGTCCTGGCGATCAAGCAGACGCTCTACCGGACGTCCGGCGACTCCCCGATCGTGGACGCGCTGATCGACGCCGCCGAGGCGGGCAAGCAGGTCGTGGTCGTGGTCGAGCTGAAGGCCCGGTTCGACGAGCGCGCGAACATCGCCTGGGCGCGCAAGCTGGAGCAGGCGGGCTGCCACGTCGTGTACGGGTTCGTCGGGCTGAAGACGCACTGCAAGCTCGCCCTGGTCGTCCGGCAGGACGCCGACGGGGTGCTGCGCCGCTACTGCCACATCGGCACCGGCAACTACCACTCCAAGACCGCCCGGCTGTACGAGGACTTCGGCCTGCTGACCAGCGACCCGGCCGTCGGCGAGGACGTGTCGGCGCTGTTCAACCACCTCACCGGCTACTCCCGCAACGACGGCTACCGGCGGCTGCTGGTCGCGCCGCGGTCCCTGCGGCCCGGCCTGGTCGAGCGGATCGAGCGGGAGACCGAGGCGCGGCGCGCGGGCCGTCCCGCGCGCATCCGGATCAAGTGCAACTCGCTGGTGGACGAGGTCACCATCGACGCGCTGTACGAGGCGTCCCGCGCGGGCGTCCCGGTGGACGTGTGGGTGCGCGGGATCTGCGCGCTGCGTCCCGGCGTGCCCGGCCTGTCGGAGACGATCCGGGTGCGCAGCGTCCTCGGCCGGTTCCTGGAGCACTCCCGCGTGTACGTGTTCGAGAACGGCGGCGACCCCGAGGTGTGGATCGGCAGCGCCGACCTCATGCACCGCAACCTGGACCGGAGGGTCGAGGCGCTCGTCCGCGTCGCCGACCGGGAGCAGAGCGACCAGCTCGTCGACCTGATGGACCTCGCGATGGACGACGACACCCACGCCTGGTGGCTGGACGGCGACGGCGACTGGGCCCGCCGCGCCGCCGCGTCCGGTGAGAAGCTCCTCGACATCCAGACCCACCTGGTCCGGTCGCGCCGCTGGAGGACGGTCGATGCCTGAACCCGGATCCGCGGCGGACGCCGGGGGTTCCGCTTCGGAGGACGGCGGCGGCGCGCTCCTCTCGCACGTCCCGCCGGAGCCGGACGCCGTCCGCGCCGCCGGTGGACTGCTGTGGCGCGAGGACGCGGACGGCGGGCTCGAGGTCGGGGTGATCCACCGGCCGCGGCACGACGACTGGACGTTCCCCAAGGGGCATGTCGAGCCGGGCGAGCACGTGCTGCGCGCGGCCGTCCGGGAGATCGTCGAGGAGACCGGGATCGTCGCGGAGCTCGGCCGCCGCCTCCCGTCCGCGGACTACGTCGTGGGCGGCCGTCCGAAGCGGGTCGACTGGTGGGCGGCGTCGCCCGTCGCGTCCACCGGGCCCGCGTTCGTCCCGAACCACGAGGTGGACGCGCTGGAGTGGCTCCCCCCGGACGAGGCGGGACGACGGCTCAGCTACTCGCTCGACCGGGACCTGCTGCGCGCCTTCACCGCCGGGCCGCGCCGCACCCGCCCGGTGATCGTCATCCGGCACGGCTCGGCGGGTGAGAAACGCCACTGGCACGAACCGGACGAGCTACGGCCCCTCGACCAGCGCGGACGCGCCGAGGCCCGCGCCCTGGCGGACGTGCTCCCCACGTTCGGATCCGCGCGCGTGGCCAGTTCGGCGACCGCGCGCTGTGTCGCGACCGTCCTGCCCTGCGCGCGCCGGACGCGGACCGACGTGACCACCGACCCCGCGTTCACGGTGGGGGAGACCGCCCCCGACCGCGCCCTGGACCGGCTGCTGGAGCTCTCCACGGACGGCCCGCTCATCGTCTGCACGCACGGCGAGATCGTCAGCGAGCTGGTCAACGGCCTGTGCCGCCGCTTCGGCGAGAAACCACCGGAGGACCCGTCCCTGCGCAAGGGCGCGTTCTGGGTCGCGCACCTCACCGGCGACTCCCTGGCCGCGCTGGAACGCCACGACGTGAGATAGGGCCTGGTCAGGCGTTCCAGGCGGAGGTGAACCGGGCGAGCGACTCATCCGCGGCGCGCTGCTCGACGCCGTGGATCCGGCCGAGGGTGAACGCCTCGGCGGGGTCGCGGACGCCCGCGGCGATCGCCTCGATCCGGCGCATCGTGATCAGCGCGTCCATGTGCTCGCCGAGCGCGGTCTGCACGGCCTTCGCGTCCCGCCTCGTCCGCTCGGCGTCCGCGCCGAGGACCGGCGTCGCCGTCTCCGCCGCGTACCGGACGCGCTTGGCGGCCTTCCGCACGTCGTGCCGCGCGATCTCGACGTCCTCCGGGCCGTCCGCCAGGACATCGTGCTTCCGGACGAGCCGCCGCCGCGCCCGGTCGAGCAACCCGGGCATCTCCTCGGCCGCCGGACGCCGCGCGCGGGCCGTCAGCGGAGGCTCGGCGACCAACGCCTCCAGCGCGTCGAGCAGCGCGAAGTACCGGGACTCGCTCAGCGTCGCGTTCATCCGCCGGTACGCGGCCCGCTCCTGCCGAGCGAGATCGTCCAGCCAGGACGGCACAGGCTCCACCGGCTCGTCCACAGTGTCCCCAGGGTCCACAGGATCTTCCACGCGGACGAAAGCGCCGGGGCCGTGTGAGGCGGGCGGCCGTTCCGGAGGTTCCGTTTCGGTGAGTTCCTCGAAGCGCCGGGTCAGCCGGGCCCGCAGGACCTCCAGGTCGCGGACCTCACCGAGGACGCCGCCGAGCCACCGGAGCTCGTCCCCGACCGGCCGGACGCGTTCGCGGTCGAAGAGCGGCGCGTAAGCGCGCAGGACGGCTCGGGCCCGGCGTGCCGCGACGCGCATCTGATGGACCGCGTCCTCCTCGCCTCGCCGCGCGGCCGGATCGTGCCGGAGCAGCGCGTCCACCTGCGTGGACAGGCGCGCGACGACGACGTCCCCCACGCTCTGCGCCTTCCCGGAGGGGGTTCTGGAGGCGGAGCCCCGGCGCTTGATCCTGCCGCCCAGAAGGCGGGCCAGCTTGGACGTCGCCGCCGACTCGCGCGCCCCGGCCTTGCGGAGCCGCTTGCCCGCGGCCTTCAGCAGCTTCGGCGGGCCGTCCACCAGCTCGACCTCGACCTCCCGCCACCGGCTCGTGGCGGCGTGGGCGTCGGCCCCGGCGTCCAGGACGGTCCCGACGACCGCGTCGTCGGCGACCTCGGCGAGCCGGGTCCCGTCCGCGTCCAGGAGGAGGGTCACGTGGCGGTCGGTGTCGAGGGTCGCGACCTGCCGCAGGGGCTCGCCGCGCGTGTGGGCGGCGACGAGGGCGGCGAGCCGTCCGGGGACCGAGCGGGCGCGGCCGAGCGGGGCGCGCACCTCCAGCCGTCCGGCCGGGACGGGGAGTTTGAGGTGCCAGCCCGCGTCCGCGCCGCCGCGCCGCCGTCGCAGGGTGATCCCGCGCGCGGCCAGCCGCAGGTCGGCGGTGTCGAAGTAGGCCGCGTGCAGCCGGACGGGCGCGGCGTCCCGGACGCCGGCGACGCCGGGCAGGCCGGACAGGTCCGGCAGCGCGAAGTCGTCGGCGGCGTCGTACTTGTGCTCGATCTCCAGATGGCTCTCGGTCACGGCAGGGCCTCCGGTGTCGTACCACTGTCCGTTTAGTCAGCTTTTCATGGCGAACATCACGAAAAAAGCCCTGGTGGACCCGGGTCCGGCCGAACTCAGCCGGGTTCGGAGGTTTCGGACGCGTCCAGGTGGTACTTCATCCCCATATGGGACGGACGAAAGCCGATTTTCTGGTAGAAGCGGATGGACTCGGGCCGCTGCCGGTCGGTCGTCAGCTGGACCAGCCGGCACCCGCGCGTCCGGGCCTGCTCGATCGCCCACCCGACCATCAGCTGGCCGATGCCCCGCCCGCGCTGCTCGGCGGCCACCCGCACGCCCTCGACCTGGGCGCGTTCGCCGCCGGTGTAGGTGAGGCCGGGGATGTAGGTGAGCTGGAGGCAGCCCGCGATCTCGCCGTCGAGCTCGGCGACGATCACCGAGTTGTTCGGGTCCCGCTCGATCGCGGCGAAGGCGGTGAAGTACGCCTCGGGCACGCCTGCGCCCCCGACCTGCTCGCGGTTCGCGGCGATCGGGTCGTTGGCCAGCAGCCGGACGATTTCGGGCAGGTCATCGCGGGTGGCAACGCGGAAGGTCACATCTCGAGCCGGGCGCACGCGGACAGATTATCCGGACGCCCTACCGGCCGGTTCAGGCAACCCGGCGCCGCGACTTGTAGTACTACGGTTCGTAGTACTACGTTGGGTGGACAACCACCCCATCCCGAACCGCCCGGCGCGACCTGCCGGGCCGTCGCAGGGAGCACAGTCTCATGCCGAACCCCAACGCCGCAGAAGAGCACTGGAGCGACCACGCCATCTGCCGTGGCGCCGATCCCGACCTGTTCTTCCCCATCGGGTACGCGGCCCCCGTCCTGCGCGAGCAGGAACGCCAGGCCAAGGCCATCTGCGCCAACTGCCCGGTCGTCGCCGACTGCCTCCGGTGGGCCCTGCGCGTCGGCGAGCCCGACGGCGTCTGGGGCGGGACGACCCCCGAGGAGCGCCGCCTCCTCCGCCGCCGCGCCGACGCCCCCGTCAAGCACCACCTGCCCGTGATCACCGTC
The DNA here is from genome assembly GCF_000518265.1 of Actinomadura oligospora ATCC 43269. Lineage (GTDB taxonomy): Bacteria > Actinomycetota > Actinomycetes > Streptosporangiales > Streptosporangiaceae > Spirillospora > Spirillospora oligospora. The sequence continues at coordinate 322,063 of NZ_JADG01000008.1, forward strand.
CGCGGCGACATCACCGAAGCCGCCGCCTGACCCACGCCCCGACCCCGCCGCCCGCCGGACGCCCGGACGCGACGTCCGGCGGAAGCCCCGGACGCGACGTCCGCCACATCGCCGTCCGCCCTGGACGGGAACGTCCGGGCGGGGGACGATCGTTGACAGGACGGTGGCAGTCGAGCGACGGGGTGGGAACATGAGCTACTCCCCGGTCCAGCGGGAGAGTCGGAACGAGGGCCTCGCCACGCAGGGCACCAGAGCCCTGGCGGCGGCGACCCTCATCCTGCTCGTCACGGCGGGCATGTGGGTCCTGGAGGGCGTCGACTACGTCGCGAACGGACGCCTCGACCAGTACGGCATCCACCCGCACGACGTCGGCGACCTGCCCGACATCTTCACCGCGCCGTTCCTGCATGTCGGCTTCGGGCACCTGATGGCCAACACCGTGCCGTTCCTGATCCTCGGCTTCCTCGCGGCCATCCGCGGCATCGCCAAGTTCCTGGCGGCGTCCCTGGTCATCATCGTGGTCGGCGGCCTCGGCGTCTGGTTCACCAGCTCTGCCCTGACCCTCGGCTCCAGCATCCTGATCTTCGGGTTCTTCGGCTACCTCATCGGCCGCGGCCTGTTCGAACGCCGCCTGCTCGACATCGCCCTCGCCGTCGGCGTCGTCGCCGTGTACGGCACGATGCTCGTCGGCGTCCTGCCGAGCGACCCGTCCATCTCCTGGCAGGGCCACCTCTTCGGCCTCATAGGCGGCGTCCTCGCAGCATGGATGCTGCGGAGGCCGCGCAGCGAGTGAACCCGCGGGTGGCCCCTGCCGGACGGAGCGGTCAGCGTTTGGGGCGGGCGACGAGTTCGGTGATCTCGGCGTCGCGGGGTGTCTCCAGGGCGGCGACGACCGTGCGGGCCATCGTCTCCGGCGACGCGAACTCGGACGGGTCGTAGGCCCCGCCCTCCTGGGCGCGGACGCGGCGCTGCATCTCCGTGGCCGTCCGTCCCGGGAAGAACGAGGTCACGCGGATGTCCGGCTCCTCGGCGCGCACCGAGTCGGCGAGCGCGCGCAGGCCCCACTTGCTCGCCGCGTACGCGCCCCAGCGCGGGTTCGCGCGCAGCCCGGCCGTGGAGTTCACGTAGACGACGTGGCCACGGGCGGCGCGCAGCGCGGGCAGCAGCAGCCGGGTCAGCTCCGCCGCCGACACCAGGTTCACCGACAGGTGCTCGATCCACTCGTCGGTCTCGGTGTCGGCGACCGTGTCCAGGTGCGCGACCCCGGCCGCGTAGACCAGGCCGTCCAGCCGGGCGGGCAGCCCGGCGGCGGCGAGCGCGGCCTCCAGGCGGCGCGGCGCGGCGAGGTCGAGCGGCAGCGTCGTCACGCGCGTGTCGGTCGCCGTGCCCGTGCCGCCCGCCACACGCGGGTCGGACGCGCCGTGCCGTTCCGCGTTGACCTGGCGGATCTCCTGCGTGCGCGCGTGCGCGCCCCCCGACAGCCGTGCCTGGACGGCCGCCAGCCGCTCAGGTGACCGCCCGGTCAGGATCAGTTCGTGCCCCCGGTCGCGCAGCAGATCGGCGACCGCGCCGCCGATGCCCCCGGTCGCGCCGGTGATCAGATAAGTGCCCATGGACTCTCCCCTCGCGTCCCACTCAACATGATCGGCGCGGTCCGCGCGACTCGTGCGCGCGGACCGGCAGAGCGCCTCGCTCGGGACACAGAGCACCTCACTCGGGGCGCAGGACGCGCGTCACCCCGGCGATGAGCGCGGTCGCGAGCACCCAGCCGGACGAGATCAGCGCGTACGCCACCCACCGCGTCCAGCCGGTCGGGTCGTAGGAGTTCTGCAGCCCGAACGAGTCCAGCGGGATGAGCAGGTCGAGGCTGTAGACGAGCGCGTGGAAGTGCGGCAGTTCCACGTTCTCCTTGATCGGATGCGGGTGGTCGGCCGAGAAGACCCCGGTGCCGACGCCGACGAGCGCCGCGAACCACGCGAACGCCAGCCACGGCCGGTACCCGAACCCGACCGTCCAGTCGAGGACGACGCTCCACGCCCGCTCGACCGGGCCGAGCCGTCGCCGCCGCGCCCGCAGCTTCGCCAGCTGCACCCGGCGCGCCACGTCGTCGTGGCCGATGCCGTGGTACCAGGACGCGAGCTGCTCGTACGGCTGCAGGTGGAACTGCGGGTCGCGGGACACCCAGCGCAGCCGGTCCTTCGGCGTGGCCGGGCCGCGCAGCGTCTGGTACACGAGCCCGTCGAGGTAGATCTCCTCCGGCCAGATCCGCGGCCGGTCCATCAGGACGTCGATCCGCGAGTACGACAGCGACAGCCTGCCCTTGATCGGCTCGGCGAGGTTCATGAGCAGCTCGTCCACGACCATGTGGCTGCCGTGCAGCGCCATCCGGTCCGGGTCGGTCGAGTCGAGGACGGCCGAGTCGAACGAGAGCGTCCCGTTGATCCGCGCGTTGCGGAGCCGGACCGTCCCCTGCGAGTGGAATCCCTTGGAGAGCTCCGCGGCGTCCTGGACGACCATGTTCTCGCCGTCCAGCGCGATGCGGCCTGGGTTGCTGAGGGTCGAGCCCTCCATGAACAGCCCGCCGTTCATCCGCGCCCCGACCAGCCGGACCCCGCCCGTGAGCGTGGCGTTCCGCGCGAAGAACCCGTTCTCGACGGTCATCCCGCCGCTGAACACCGCCCACCGCTCCGGCTCGGATTCGGTGACCACCGCGTCATTCATTCCGAACCCGCCGAGCAGTTGCGCGCGCGGCATCTGGATCCCGCCCTCGAGAACCGAACGGGACAGGCTGAGGGTGCCGTCGGCATGGAGGCCACCCGCGTCGAGACCGGGCAGCAGGCAGTCGGTCATCCGGACCGCGCTGGTACGGCAGTTGATGAGGAGCGGCTTCTCGACCAGGCGGCAGAACCTGAGGCGTAGCTCGTGCCGGACGGACCCGCCGGACAGGTCGATGTGCCCGATCACGTAGGCCCCGCGGATCCGGACGGCGGAGACGAACCCGTCGCGCGTCTCGCCGCCGCCGAGCAGCAGCTGGTTGATCACGTGGGCGCGGACGGTCCGGTCCGGGTCGGGGCCGGTGGGACGCTCGTCCCCGAACACGATCTCGGCGCCGGTCGGGAACGCGTGCCAGACCCGCCGCTCCGCGGGCGTGAGGCCGGGGGGTTCACTCATCGCGACGAGTACGACGCCCGAACCGACCCGGAGGTTCCCGCTTCACTCTGTCCCCGCGTCCGGACGTTCCGTGGCCCTGGCCCGGCGGATCCTCGGCGGGACGCGGAACCGGCAGGTCAGTGGGCGTTGGAGCCCGCGAGGTTCAGGCCGATGATGCCGATGACGATGAGGGCGAGCGCGCCGAGACGCATCGGGGACGCGCTGTCGCCCATCGCGACGATGCCGACGGTCGCGGTGCCGACCGCGCCGATGCCCGTCCAGACGGCGTAGGCGGTGCCGACGTCGAGCGACCTGAGGGCGAGGCTGAGCAGCCCGAAGCTCGCGACGGCGAAGAAGAGGAACCCGGCGGACGGCCAGAACTGGCTGAAGCCCTTGCTCAGCTTCAGGCAGGAGGCCATGGCGACCTCGAGCAGACCCGCGACGACGATGAGCACCCAAGCCATGATCGAAACTCCCGGACGTGGACGACGGCATTCGCGACGCGTCGTCTTTGCCTGCCGGGTACGGCGCGCTCCTCGTCCGGGAGGACGTATTCCAGCCCTCGTTCTCCGAAACGTCCGAGGTGAGGGCGTTGTTCCCGGCATGCGGCTGTTGCGGGCCGATGCCCGGGAACGCGCGGGAGGCCCGCGCCTGGATGGCACGGGCCTCCCGTCCGGCGGGGCCTAGACCCTCGTGCTCGGGTCAGGGGCGTTTCCGGACGGGCTGGGGCCGGGGTCGAGCTTGTCCAGATGTCCGGGGGAGTCGGGGCCGGGGTCGGGGCTGCTGCTGTCGGGCGAGCCGCCGCCCGTTCCGCCGCCCCCTCCGGAGCCGTCTCCGGATCCGCCGCCTCCTCCTCCGGTGCTCGGGCTGCCGCCGCCTCCGCCCGTGGACGGCGGGCCGCTGTCCGGAGGGCCGCTGCTGTCGCCGGGGTGGCTGCCTTCGCCGAGCCGGTTGCCGTCGTTGCCGTCCGGCTTCGGCGAACTGTTGTCGTGGTCAGGGTTGACGCTGTTGCCGCTGCTGGGCGGACTGGCGTGGTACCGCTGACTCGGCGCGGGCGCGGGCGCGGGCGCCGGCCGCGCGGGTGACGGCTTCGGCGTGCGCGGAGCGGGCCGGGCCTGGGACGGCTCGCGGTGAGGGGGCTGACCGTCCGCCACCGGGACGGGGACGGGAATCGGGATCGGCAACCCGGGGATGTAGGGGAGCGGGATGCGTGTGAACGGAATCGTCGGTGGGTGCTTCCAGAACTTCCACCAGTCCCGGGGCATCCCCTTCTTCGGCTTCGGCTTCTTCTCGGGCTCGGGTGCGGGTGCGGGCTGGTTGGGCTGGTCCGGGTACTTCGGACGCTGCGGGGTCGCTCCGGGCGGCGGAGTGTCCTCCCAAGGCGTGGGCCTGGCCGGGGGCGCGTAGGGGCTCGGCGGGTTGACCTGCCCGGGGGGCGGGTCGCCCGGCGTCACCGGGGCCGGGTCGGTCGGCACGGGAGGCACGGGGGTGGGAGCGGGCGCGTCCGGTACCGGAGCCGGTGAGGGCGCGGGCGCCGGGGCAGGGGCCGGGGTTGGTTGCGGGGCCGGATTCGGCTGGACGGGCTTGGAGTGGTCCGGGTGCGTCCCCGGGTCCTGGTTGGGTTGTCCTGGCTTCTGGCCCGGAGCGTTCGGCGCGGGCTTCCAGTCCGGCTGGCCCGGCTGGTTGGGCGTGGGTGGGGTCTGCGCCGGGGGACGCCGGTTCGGTCCCTTGCGTCCGGGAGTCTGCGGAGCTTGCTTGAACGGATCGCCCGGCATGAACGGCGCGTTGGGCAGTCCGGGAATTCCGGGAAGCTTGTTCGTCGGGTTGCCGCTGTTCCCCTTGGGAGACGAGCCGCCCTTCTTACCCTTGCCGGAATTCCCCTTCTTGTTGGGGCCCTTGGTGTGCTTGCCGGGCTTGGGCGCGGGTTTCTTTCCCCTGTTCGCCTTGCGCTCGTCCCGGTTGTGCCGGAGCCATTCGCGCTCGATCCTCTCCAGTGCCCTCAAGTGGTCCTCGGCGTCGGTGAGCGCTTTACGGGCCTGTTCTATGGCCTTCTGGTCACCGGAACGCTGGGCCCGGTTGTAGTCCACCCGCCGGTCGTGGACGTTCAGCTTGGCCTTCTTCAAAAGCTTCTGGTAGTTCTTGCGCAGCATCGCCTTCCGGTAGGCGGTGCCGTCTTCCACGAGGGCCTTGAAGAGGGTGCTCATGCTGATCCCGCGCGGGTGCCCGAGATCCGTTCCCCCTTCGTTGAGTTTCTGGAGACGCTGGGCGAGGATCTGCGCGATCACCTTCTCCCGGTAGAACGGGTCGTCCAGGCTGAGCCCCGAACCGGGAGCGGGGGCGTTGTCCCACAGCGTGGTCTCCCACCAGAAGCGGGTGTTCGCGCCCCGGGCACGCTTGAAGGCCGACGGCTTCTTCTCCGGCTCGCCGCCGGACGGCTGCCGCGGCGCGGGCGGGTTGGACGACGAGCCCCGGTTGCCCCTTCCGCGCCGTCCGGATGCTCCTGACCGTCTGGTTCCGCCGACCGGACCGGCCGCGGCGACCGGAGCCGGGGAGTTGGGCGTCCCGGACGAGGAGGACTGCGGCGTCCCGGACGGAGAGGACTGCGGAAGCCCTGAAGAGTCGGCGCCGACCACGCCGCGTCCGTCCGGCGAGACCGGACGGACCGGACCCGGGTTCGCTGTCGGCGCGGGCAGCGTCCTCGGCCGTCCGGCGGAGGGTGTGCGGTGGCCGTCCGGAGTCGTCCGGCCGGGCGCGGGCATCGGCGTCGGCACGACACGCGACGGCTTCGGGAGCTGGAAGCGCGGCCGGTCGGGCCTCGGCAGGGTGAGCCGCCACACGGAGGTCGGGGGACGGCAGTTCTGCGCCTGGACGAATCCCGGCCGGACGACGCAGATCGGCGGCACGCGGTGCGTGCTCGCCTCGGCGTGCGCCGCGTGGGCCGTCATCGTGTCGTAGGCCAGACCGCCGAGCACGGTGAGGAACAGGGCCCCGACCAGGGTGAGGCCCACTCGGACGATTTGGATCATGAGTTCACCAGATCTGTCCGGTCGAGTGTCCGGCAACACTTCCGGCACGTCCGGACGAATCCGGACGCACCCGACTCGCGCGTCAGGCCCTTGTCCGAAGTCGATCCATGCGATGTGCTGTCCCTCGCGGGACGGATCACCCGAGAGCGATGGACTTCGGGAGGAGACCCAGATTGGACGCCGATACCGAAAGGCGGCCCGACCCCCGGTCGGCGACCACCCCGGCCGAGTTCCTGCACGCGCTCCAGCGCCTCCGCGCCTGGGCGGGCCGGCCGTCCCTGCGAACCCTGACCCGGCTCGCCGGAACCGTCGAGGTCCCGGGCCGTCCACCCGCCGACGCGCTGCCCGTCAGCACCCTCTCGGACAACCTCAACGGCAAGCGCCTCCCCAACCCGCCCCGCCACGCTTTCGTGGTCGCCTTCGTCACCGCCTGCCTCCGCGCCCACGGCGACGCCGCACCCGACATCGCCGCCGAACTGTCCCGCTGGACCGAAGCCCTCGAGACCCTCTCCACCCCGCCCGCGCCGGGCGAGGACGGCCCAGAACACCCCGCCGCACGGGAAGCAGCGCCGCCCAGCCCCACGCCCGCCGCGATCTCGCGCGAGGACGCCCCAGGGCAGCCGGCCGCACGGGAAGCAGGGCTGTCCAGCGCCACGCCCGTCGCGATCTCGCGCGAGGTCGCCTCCGATTCGGGGGCGTCTGGCCGAGGTTCGGATGCGGGACGGCCTGGGGCCAAGTCGACGGTGCCCGGTCGGCCGTCGGGTTCTGGTGTTGATCCGGATGCGTCGGTGTTCGGGGCCGGACGGGCCGCAACAGGCACGGCGGACCCGGAGAGGCGCGTCGCGGACGGTCTCGCCGCTGATGGGGTTTCGGAAGTTCCGTCGGCGCGGACGATCGTGTCGGCCCCGCATGAATCGTCGGAACCGGCGTCCGGTGAAAGGAAGCGTCCCGGACTGCGAAGGTCGCGGAGAACACAGAAGCATTGGGCCAGGACTCGTCCTGTGCCGATCGTCACGGCGCTTCTCGGTGTGGCGGTCGGTGCGGCCACTGTCTGGGGGCTCATGCCGTCGCATGTGAATGGCGGAACGCGCTCGGAATCACCCGCTGGGGCGGCTGTTTCGCCGTCGGGCGGTTCCGCTGCGGGGAATTCCGGGGAGTCCGGGAAAGCGCCGGGCCTCGGTAATCCGACCCCCGGACAAGGCGGGCCGGGGGCTTCCGGGAACGGGTCCACGAATTCCGGGCCGTCCGGCAAGGCGCCCGGGAAGAAGACCCCGGCGTCCGGCGGCCCGTCCACGGTCGGGGGAGATACGGAGACCGCGACGAATCCGCAGCCGCGGTCGTCGTTCCAGCTTCCGACGACGCCGCCTACGGGGGCATACGACCCGCGCAAGCAGGCGGGCAAGTACGACCCCGGCAAGTTCAAGCTGCCCAGCGTGCCGCCGTACCGGTACCCGTGACCGGGTAGGCGGACGCAGCGGGGACCCCCGGCCGGAGCATGGCCTCTTCCGGCCGGGGATTTCTTGTGTCTGCGGGCGTCCGAGTGTCTGGGGGTGTCCGAGTGTCTGCGGGCGTCTGAGTGTCCGCGGGTGTCCGAGGGGTTGTGAAGAACCGGTTCCGGGGTTGTCGGCGCGCACGGACGGGCCGTGCGGAAGCCTGCAGGGGGCCGCGGCGCGCTGCGTGGCACGGATGAGTGACGGAGCGGTGGCCCTCCGCTGTGAGGTGAGTCACTTTCGCCGGTGAGTTGGAGGAAATCGCCCAGCGGGGACGGGTTGCGCCTGGTTACCAGCGGGTAGCATGATGTGGAGTTACTGACCAGTACGCATTGCGGGGCCCTCCCAGCCGCCGCCGAGAAACCCACGGAGTGGTCGATGGGGCACTACAAGAGCAACCTCCGGGACCTGGAGTTCAACCTCTTCGAGGTGTTCGGCCGCCAGGACCTGCTCGGCAGCGGCCCGTACGCCGAGCTGGACGAGGACACCGTCCGCAGCGTCCTGGACGAGGTGAACCGCCTCGCCGAGGGCCCCCTGGCCGAGTCGTTCACCGACGCCGACCGCAACCCGCCGAAGTTCGACCCGGCCACCAGCACGGTGACGATGCCGGAGTCGTTCAAGAAGTCCTACAAGACCTGGATGGACGCCGAGTGGTGGCGCCTGGAGCTGCCCGAGGCGCTCGGCGGCACCAACGCCCCGCGTTCGGTCTGCTGGTCGGTCGCCGAGATGGTGCTGGGCTCCAACCCCGCCGTCCACATGTTCGGCTGCGGCCCGTCCTTCGCCAAGCTCCTCTGGTCGATCGGCACCGACGAGCAGAAGAAGTTCGCCGAGATGGCGATCGAGCGCGGCTGGGGCGCCACCATGGTCCTCACCGAGCCGGACGCCGGATCCGACGTCGGCGCCGGCCGCACCAAGGCGATCCAGCAGCCCGACGGCACCTGGCACATCGAGGGCGTCAAGCGCTTCATCACCTCGGCCGAGCACGACATGGCCGAGAACATCTTCCACCTGGTGCTCGCCCGCCCCGAGGGCGCCGGCCCCGGCACCAAGGGCCTGTCGATGTTCCTTGTGTCCAAGTACGACGTGGACCTGGAGACCGGTGAGCTCGGCGAGCGCAACGGCGCCTACGTCACCAACGTCGAGAAGAAGATGGGCCTCAAGGTCTCCACGACCTGCGAGCTCACCTTCGGCGAGAAGCACCCCGCCGTCGGCACCCTGGTCGGCGACGTCCACGAGGGCATCAAGCAGATGTTCCTCGTCATCGAGAACGCCCGCATGATGGTCGGCACCAAGGCCATCGCGACGCTCTCCACCGGGTACCTGAACGCGCTCGAGTACGCCAAGGAGCGCGTGCAGGGCGCCGACCTCACCCAGATGACCGACAAGACCGCGCCGCGCGTCACCATCACCCACCACCCGGACGTCCGCCGCTCCCTGCTCACGCAGAAGGCGTACGCCGAGGGCATGCGCGCGCTGGTCCTGCTCACCGCGACCTACCAGGACGCCGTCCAGGTCGCCGAGCACAACGGCGAGCGCGACGAGCTCGCCGAGAAGATCAACGACCTGCTGCTGCCGATCGTCAAGGGCTTCGGCTCCGAGCGCGCCTACGCCCTGCTCGGCGCCGAGTCGCTGCAGACCCTCGGCGGATCGGGCTTCCTGCAGGAGTACCCGATCGAGCAGTACATCCGGGACTCCAAGATCGACACCCTCTACGAGGGCACCACCGCGATCCAGGGCCAGGACTTCTTCTTCCGCAAGATCCTGCGCGACCAGGGCGCCACGCTGAAGGTCCTCGCGGACGAGATCAAGACGTTCGCCGAGTCCGAGGCGGGCAACGGCCGGCTCAAGAACGAGCGCGCCGCGCTGCTCAAGGCCCTGGACGACCTGCAGGGCATCCTGAACCCGATGATCGGGTGGGCCATCTCCTCCATGGAGAACCCGAAGGAGCTCTACAAGATCGGCCTGTCCTCGTCCCGGTTCCTGCTGGCCGCCGGCGACGTCGTCATCGCCTGGCTGCTGCTCCGCCAGGCCGAGGTCGCCCTCGCCAAGCTCGGCGGCGAGAACGTCTCGGACGCCGACAAGTCCTTCTACACCGGCAAGGTCGCGGCCGCGCAGTTCTTCGCGCAGACCGTCCTGCCGCGCATCGCCTCCGACCGCGCCGCCACCGAGGCCACCAACCTCGACGTGATGGAGCTCGCCGAAGAGGCGTTCTGATCCTCGTATGAGGTAGAGACCCGCTCCGCCCTCCCGCGGAACCGGTAGCGACGGCCCCCGCCACGTCTTGGGTTCTAGTGGTCGTCGCAACGCCCTAGCCGGGGGTTGTGATGGATTTCGAGGTCCGGGACCGGTCGATCAACCGGGGAGGTCGGAGGCTGGTCGAGGAACGGCGGGTCTACCTTCAGCTCGTGCAGCAGGGTGTGAGCAATCGGGAAGCCTGTCGGATCGTCGGGATCAACTACCGGACGGGGAAGCGGTGGCGCAACGGGCGCGCCCCGTCCGGCACGACTACGGGGGCGCCGCCCATCAAGGTGGCGTCCCTGACCGGTCCCTGCCGGTATCTGCGTGAGGACGATCGGATCCATATCGCCGACCGGCTGCGTGAGGGCGCCTCGCTTCGTCAGATCGCGGCCGAACTGGGCCGCAGCCCGTCCACCGTCAGCCGGGAAGTCCGCCGCAACCGGCACCCGACCGGTGGGCAGTATCGTCCGCACGCGGCCCAGGCCCGCGCTGACACCCGCCGGCCCCGCCCCAAGCCCGGCAAGATCAGGCAATGCCCTGAGCTGCGAGACTTCATCCAGCACCACCTTGACCTGCGGTGGAGCCCGGAACAGATCTGCCAGGCTCTGCGGACCCGCTTCCCCGACCGGCCGGAGATGCATGTGGTCCACGAGACGATCTACCAAGCCCTCTACCTTCAAGGCCGCGGCGAGCTGCGCCGCGAACTGACCCAGGCACTGCGCACCGGACGTGCCCGCCGCAGACCACGCCGCCAGACACAGCAACGCACCCCACGGTTCGCCACCCCGATGGTGATGATCAGCGAACGCCCGGCCGAGGCCGCCGACCGGGCCGTCCCAGGGCACTGGGAAGGCGACCTGGTCATCGGCAAGGACAGTGCCTCAGCCATCGGCACCCTGGTCGAGCGGGCCACCCGATATGTGATGCTGCTGCACCTGCCGCACGGCCGCACCGCCGAACACGTTCGTGACGCCCTGGTCGAGACGGTCCAGTCCCTGCCCACCCACCTGACGCGGTCGCTGACCTGGGATCAGGGCGCCGAGATGGCCTCCCACGGCGCGTTCACCCTGGCCACCGGCATCCCCGTCTACTTCTGTGACCCCGCCAGCCCCTGGCAGCGCGGCTCGAACGAGAACACCAACGGCCTACTCCGCCAGTACTTCCCCAAAGGCACCGACCTGTCAGTCCACACCCGCGAGAACCTGGACGCCGTCGCCGCCGAACTCAACTCCCGCCCACGCAAAACACTCGGCTGGGAAACCCCAGCCGAGCGCCTCGCTAAGCTCCTGACACCAGTCAACTGATCACCAGTGTTGCAACGACCCCTCGAACCCGCCTATCCGGACGGGGGCCGTCCGCATGTCTGCGGGACGATGCTCCCCGGAACCCGCCGGTGGGTGTTTCGTTACCGTTCCGAGTAGGTGGGATGACCCCCGGGAACGGATACCGCAGGAGCACGACCGCGGATCGCACGGCGGAGGTCATCCATGGGTCTCGGCGTCAGCGTCTTCACCATCACCCTCGGGCTGATCCTCAAGTTCGCGATCCAGCCGAACGCCATGCAGGACCCGGTCGACATCCACATCGTCGGCGTGATCCTCATCATCGTCGGCGGCGTCACCTTCGCTTTGCAGCTGCTGATGATGAGCGGCGTCCAGACACGCCGCCGCGACGACCCGTCCGACCGCGACCGCATCTACCGGGACGACCACCGGCCGCCCCCGCCCTGACCGAACCGCCCGCCCGCCGCCCTGACCTCAATGGCAGCCGCCGCCCTGACCCCACCGGCCGAGGGCCGGCGCCGCCTCTCGTGCGGCCGGGCGAGTCCCGGTCCGCCCGTCCGGTCGCGCCAGCGCCCCCGTCCCGTCCCGCGGCTTCCCGCTCGCCGGTGCGGGCACCCTGCGGATGCCCGCACCGGGCTCAGCGCACCTTGTAACTCCACCTGTTGCCGCCCCGGTGGAACTTCCCGACCAAGGCTCCGGGCTTCACGGTCTGGTATGAGCCCTTGCAGCTCATGTCGAAGTACACGCGCACCGACTTGCTGCTGCGGTTCCTCATCGACCTGAACGGGTGACCGTGGTAGCAGACGCCCTTGTGGGCGCCGCTGAACCCCGGCGACCCCTTGAAGTCATACTTCGTCCAGGTGCAGATCTCCCCCTTGTTGCACTTGATCTTGGAATGGGCGTCGGCGGTCCCGACGGCGAGGGACATCGTGACGATCGCCGTGGCGGCGACGGCCGTGACGTGCTTCAGCATGGGCGCTTCTCTCCGGTGACAGGTGGTCGCCTTCGGCCACCCGATGGCCTGTGGACGTGACTACCGTCGCGGATCGGCGGTGGTGCGGACAGGCACGGGAGCGCACGGTGGGGGGAGATCCGCGCACGCGGACGCGTGCAGGACCGTGTTGCGGTAGTCGGCGGGAGAGAGGCCGTGCGTCCTGCGGAACAGCTTGCTGAAGTAGGACGGATCGTGGAAACCCCAGCGTGCCGCGATGCGCTGGACGGACCGGTGGGCCAGCCGGGGATCGGCGAGCTCGCGGCGGCAGGACTCCAGGCGGCGCGCCCGGATGTGCGCCGAGACCGTGGTCTCCTGGGTCTGGAACAGTTTGTGCAGATAGCGCAGCGAGATCCGGTGGGCGTCGGCGATGCGCCGTGGTGACAGGTCCGGGTCGGCGAGGTTGTCGTCGATGTAGCGGTGGATCCGCGCGGTCAGGGCCCGCCGTCTGGCCGATGGGGACAGCACGGACTCGTCGTCGACGCGGTGGGCGAGCAGGGCCCCGACCAGGTCGAGGGTGACGCCCCGCAGGACGTCCAGGTCGGCCTGGCCGCAGGCGTCGGCCTGGCGCAGGACCTGCCGGAGGTGGTGGTGCAGGATCACGCCCATCCCCGTCTGGACGTTGAAGGGCGACGCGACCAGGTCGTCCGCGACGCTGGACGGCAGCGGCAGCGCCCCACGCGGGAAGTCCACGACGAGGTGCCGGATGAGTGACGGTCGTCCGTGCGGCCCGGCCGGGCCGGTGGGCGTCAGGGTTCCGCTCCATCGGCGGTGGCTGTCCATGAGGATCAGCTGGCCGGAGGTGGCGAAGGCGTACCGCGCCTGGTGGTCCACGGCGACGTCGCCGCGTTCGACCAGGCTGAGGATGAAGCGTTCGGGGTCGTGTTGCCGGATCAGCCTGCTCGTCCGCGTGGTGGTCAGCGGCGAGTGCGTGAGCCGCGAGACCTGGACGTCCCCGAGCGATGCCGCCGAGACCGAGGCGTGGAAGTCGTCCCGGTGCGGGCTGGTGATCAGCGCGCGTATTTCGTGGACGCGCTGCGACATCTCGTGCCACGCGTCGAGCCGGTCGCGTGGTTCCAGGACCCCTGTCGTGAAGTGTGTGAGAGCGATGGCGGCCTCCCCCTCGATCCTCCTCGTTGATCATTGGCCCGGCGAGGCGGGTTGTCCACCGCCAGGGCACGGCCGGTGTGAGTGCGTACGCGAGAGGCCGCAGAGGAACCCGCCGCCGGTCCAACGCCGGTCCGGCGGTGGTGAACGGATCGGGGCCGGTACGGCGGCGGCTGGGCTCGGCGCTTGGAATGCGAGACGGCCGGGTCGGGGCTGGTGCCCGGCCCGGCCGTCGCGGTTTTTCCTGTCGGTGCCGGTTATGTCCAGGCGAGGAAGTGCAGCGGGTCCTCCAGCATCGCGCCGACGTCCCTGAGCACCTTGGAGCCGAGCTCGCCGTCGATGACGCGGTGGTCGAACGACAGCGCCAGCGTCGTCACCTTGCGGATGGCCAGCTCACCCTCGTGCACCCACGGCATGTCGCGGATCTGCCCGATGCAGAGGATCGCGGACTCGCCGGGCGTGAGGATCGGCGTCCCGGTGTCCACGCCGAACACGCCCACGTTGGTGATGCTGATCGTCCCGCCGGTCAGGTCGGCCGGAGTGGCCTTCCCCGCCCGGGCCGTGGCCGTCAGCTCCGCCAGCGCCCGTGCCAGGTCGGGCAGTGAGAGCGTGTGCGCGTCCTTCACGTTCGGGACGATCAGTCCGCGCTCGGTGGCCGCCGCGATCCCGAGGTTCACGTAGTGCTTGACGACGATCTCCGCGCCGCCGCCGCTGCTGCCGCCGCCCGTTCCGTTCCGGGCACCGGACGCGTCGGGGGCGTCCACCCAGGTCGAGTTGACCACCGGGTAGCGCGCCACCGCCGTGAGCAGCGCCTTCGCGACGAGCAGCAGGGGCGAGATTTTCACGTCCGCGAACTCGGGAAGCTCGCGCAACCGGCGGACGGCCTCGACCGTCCGGGTCACGTCCACCTGCACGAACTCGGTGACGTGCGGCGCGCTGAACGCCGACGCGACCATCGCGTTCGCGGTGGCCTTGCGCACGCCCCGGACCGGGATCCGCTCCTCACGGACGCCGGTCGCGGCAGCGGGCGCGCCCGCCTGGACGCCGGAAGCCGCGGCCGCGGGCCCCGCCAGCGCCTGCTGGACGTCCTCGCGGGTGATGGAGCCGCGCGGACCCGTCCCGGTGATCGTGGCGAGGTCGACGCCGAGATCCTTGGCCATCTTCCGGACGGGCGGCTTGGCCAGCGGCAATCCGTTATCCACAACCTGTGGGTAACTTCCGGTCGCCGGGCCCGTGCCGCCTACCGTTGAAGTCGGACGGGTCGCCGGAGGGGCGGCCGGAGCCGCGGGCGCCGCCTGAACGGAAGGAGAGGACGAAGGAGGCGGCGGCGAGGCCTGCTTGCGCGCACGGCGCTTGGTCGCGCCCGGCTTGACCCCGTAGCCAACGAGGACAGGCTGCCGCTTCGGCTGCTCCGGCTGAACGACGCCCGGCTCGTCCGCCTGCGGCACCAGGTCCTCGGACGCGGACGCCGCGGCACTGGCGGAGGGGGTGGGGGTGGGGGCCCCGGCAGCGGGCTCCGAGCCGTCGGGGGCGACGTCGACGGAGATGATCGGGACGCCGACGTCGACCGTGGCGCCCTCCTCGGCCATCAGCTCCGCGACCGTCCCCTCGAACGGGCACGGGAGCTCGACGACGGCCTTGGCGGTCTCGATCTCGACGATGGTCTGGTTGACCTCGACGTGGTCGCCCGGCTTGACGTGCCACCTGACGATCTCGGCCTCGGTGAGGCCCTCGCCCACGTCGGGCAGCTTGAACTGCTTGCGCTCGGTCATCAGCGTCACCAGCCGAAGGTCCGGTCGACGGCGTCGAGGACGCGGTCGAGGTCGGGCAGGTAGTGGTCCTCCAGCCGGGACGGCGGGTACGGCGTGGACATCCCGCCGACGCGCAGCACCGGGGCCTCCAGCCGGTAGAAGCAGCGCTCGGTGATCCGCGCCGCGAGCTCCGCGCCGAAGCCGCTGAACACCGGGGCCTCGTGGACGACCACGCACCGCCCCGTCCGGTTCACCGACGAGGTGATCGTGTCGATGTCGAGGGGGTTCAGGGAGCGCAGGTCGATGACCTCCAGGGAGCGCCCCTCCTCGGCCGCCGCCGCGGCGGCCTCCACGCACGTCTTCACGGACGGCCCCCACGCGAGGACGGTCACGTGCTCGCCCGGGGCGACGACACGGGCGTCGTACAGCGGGGCCCAGTCGGACGAGGCGGACTCGACGTCCACCGCGGCCTTCTCCCAGTACCGCCGCTTCGGCTCGAAGAAGATCACCGGGTCGGGGGAGGAGATCGCCTGCTGGATCATCGTGAACGCGTCGCCGGGGTTCGAGCACGCCACGACCCGCAGCCCGGCCGTGTGGGTGAAGTACACCTCGGGGGACTCCGAGTGGTGCTCGACCGCGCCGATGCCGCCGCCACACGGAATCCGGATCACGACCGGCACCTGTGTCGTGCCGAGCGACCGCAGGTGCATCTTCGACAGCTGCGTGATGATCTGGTCGGCGGCCGGGAACACGAACCCGTCGAACTGGATCTCCACGACGGGACGGTAGCCGCGCAGCGCCAGGCCGATCGCGGTGCCGACGATGCCGGACTCGGCGAGCGGCGTGTCGATCACCCGCTCCTCGCCGAAGTCCTTCTGCAGGCCGTCGGTCACGCGGAACACGCCGCCGAGCTTGCCCACGTCCTCGCCCATGACGACGACCTTGGGGTCGTTCTCCATGGCCTTGCGCAGGCCCTCGTTGATGCCCTTGGCCAGGGTGATGGTCTCCGCGGTCATCGGGCCGTCCCCTCTTCCTCGAACGACGCCAGGTAGGCGGCGAACTGCTCCTGCTCCTCGGTCAGCATCGGGTGCGGCTCGGCGTACGCGTGCTCGAAGATCGCCGAGGGCTCCGGGTCGGGCAGCGCGAGGCACGCCTTGCGCAGTTCGGTGGCCATCCGCTTGGCCTCGGCCTCGACCTCGTCGAAGAACGCCTCGTCGGCCGCGCCCTCCTTGACCAGGTACTTCTTGACGCGCTCGATCGGGTCCTTGGCCTTCCAGGCTTCCTCTTCGGCCTTGAGGCGGTAGCGGGTCGGGTCGTCCGTCGTGGTGTGGGCGCCCATCCGGTAGGTGTAGGCCTCGATCAGCGTCGGGCCCTGCCCTTCGCGCGCGTGCGCGAGGGACTTCTGCGTGACGGCGAGACAGGCGAACACGTCGTTGCCGTCCACCCGGACGCCGGGGAACCCGAAGCCCTGCGCGCGCTTGTAAAGCGGGATTCGGGACTGCTTCTCCAGCGGCTCGGAGATCGCCCACTGGTTGTTCTGGCAGAAGAACACGATCGGCGCGTTGAACACGCTGGCGAACACGAACGACTCGTTCACGTCACCCTGGGACGTCGCGCCGTCGCCGAAGTAGGCGATGGTCGCTCCGGCCTTGTCGCTGCCCAGCACGCCGTCCCGCTGGATGCCCATCGCGTAGCCGGTCGCGTGCAGCGTCTGCGAGCCGATCACGATGGTGTACAGGTGGAAGCCGTGGTCCTTGGGATCCCAACCGCCGTGGTTGACGCCCCGGAACAGGCCCAGCAGGTTGAGCGGCGGCACGTTCCGGCAGTAAGCGACGGCGTGCTCCCGGTAGGTGGGGAACACCATGTCGGTGTCGGTCAGCGCCCGCCCGGACCCGATCTGCGCGGCCTCCTGGCCGAGCAGCGACGCCCAGATGCCGAGTTCGCCCTGCCGGGTGAGTGCCACGGCCTCCAGGTCGATCCGCCGGACGGTGACCAGGTCGCGGTACAGCCCGCGGACCTGCTCGACCGTGATGTCCAGCGGGTAGTCGGGATGGTCGACGCGCTCACCCTCCGGGGTGAGCAACTGCACGAGTTCGGAGTCGGCGAGCCCGCCGGTGCCCGGCGCGCCGCGCACGGAGTCGATCGTCATTGATGACACTCCTCGTTCGGGGCCGGTCCCCGGGATCGCCGCGAACCGACCGACCTCAGTGGCCTTCATCCCCCGGGTAAAAGGGGACGAATGCCGCTCATGCCATCGTGGCAGACATCACACCTAAGAACGCAAGACCCTGCTTACGGGTTTCCATACCCCCACCCGGCCGTCCTCCACCCGACAATCACCCCAGGTGACACCCCCACCCCCCAACGTGCCGAAACCCCACCCCCACCGCCGGCACGGCCCGGCGATCAGGCATGGGCGAGTGGCCGTCCCGTGGGACGGCGATCAAGCAAAGATCGGGAAGGTGCGTCCGGCGGGACAGCGGTCAAGCGCCGGTGCGATCGATCAGGCGTGAACGAGGGTGACGGCCCGACCGGACGGCGTGGTGGACTGGCTGATCGCGGTGCGGTCCGCGATGGCCGGGGCCTTCCGGCGGCGGTCGAAGACGATGAGCGTGCCGGTGTCGAGACCGAGGTCGTCGAGGTAGCCGTCCAGCTGGACGAGGCCCTTGGCGACCTGATCACCGGACTTGTCTGTCCGGACCTTGAGTTCGAAAGCCGAGAGCTGGACGGCCCGACGTCCGTCTTCATCGAGATGCGGCTTCCGGACGGCGATGTCCACACGGTCGCGTCCGACGGCGTACTCGCGGTCGATGAAGCCGCCGCCGTTCACCACCCGCTGGAGGAAGGCCATGAAAACCAGCTGGCAGGCGAACTCGTGGTAGGTCTCGCGCTTGTCCAGGATCTCCCCGTTGACCTTCCAGAACGCGACGAACTCCGTGAGGAGACGGGGGATGTCGAGCCGTCCGTCCGGGAGGAGAAAAGCACGCGGGTCGGCGTTGATCGAAGCCTCCACCCGTTGTGACAGCACCCGGACGACGACCTCCTGGTAAATAGGGTTGGCGATCTGGACCGGCCGCCCCCGAGTCACAAGTCCGAGATCGCGGACGAAGGAGAGGTCGTCGTCGTACCGCTCGTCCAGGGGAAGGCTCGTTCCGGCCAGGATGGGCTCGATCACCCGGTGCACCCGAGGCTCGTCGAGTCGATCGACCAGCGAGTCCAGGTGGGTGGCCCGCTCAAGGATGAGCCGCTCGACCGCCTCGTCCATGTGGGCGTCGGTGATCGGTTCGGACACAGGCACCCGCATGTGACGCGTGATGTGCCGGGCCAAGGCGTTCACCAACCAGGGCTGCCCCTGACTGGCTTCGAAAGCGCGCTGGACGGCCGCGTCCTCGAACTTCTGCCCGGTCTCCTCGCTGTGCTGACCGTAAAGCTCGGCGACCTCGCCGAAAGTGAAATCGCTGAGTAGCAGCGACGCGGCCTTGATGTTGAACGGGCTCGTACTCCGCGTCCTTTCGGGGTCTCCACCCGAGGCCATCTTGTAGTCACGGACGTCCCGCAGCCCACAAAGCGCCACCGAACGCGGGAACTCCGCCTTGTTCGTCGTGTACCCGCTGCGAAGCTGACTGAGAACACTGACCAGACTCGCCCCGGTGAGCCCGTCGATCTCGTCAAAGAACAGGACCAGCGGCCGAGGCGAACGCCGCGCCCAAGCGGTCAACCCGGTGCGGAGTCGCGAGCCGGGCTCCGTCTCCGGCCAACTCGTGGGTGGCAGACAGTCCGCCGGAAGATCCTTTGCGGCGCACGCCTCGCGGATCGCCGTAAGCACGAGCCTTTCGGCAGCCGCATAGTTGTCCCCGGTGATCCTGGCCTCCTCGCAAGAGAAGTGGATGGCCAGGTATCGGCCCTCGGTGGTCAGTTGGCGGGCGAGAGTGGAGAGCGTCGTGGTCTTTCCGGTCTGCCGAGGCGCGTGCAGGACGAAGTACAAGCCCTCCTCGATCAACTCGCGGGCCTCGGGAAGGCGCGGCTCCGGTGGCAGCATGTAGTGCTGGTCGGGAAGGCAAGGGCCCGCGACGTTGAAAAATTTCACGCTCTGTACGCTACCCGTCACACTGGTTCCGGTTGGTGGGCTTGCGCGTGTTCCTGGACGTCATCGCGCGTTGAGGTCCTCCTTGCACTGGACGATGACCTCGACCAGTTCGGCGACGTCCTCCAGCGGGTAGCGGACGGTGCCGGTGCGGGGAGTCGTCAGGAGCAGGCCACCGGCCCGCGCCCACAAGGTGATCTCCGGGCGGATGGACAGGACGGCCATGTTCCACCCCTCGCAGCGGTGGATGGGCCCGACGCCTCGGGCAAGCAACTCGGTCTCCAGTGAGCGAGCGGCTTCGCGGCAGTCGATCGGCTTCTCCGGAATGAAGGGCGCGGGGACGCCGGGTGCGAAGGGCAGCGCGAAGTAGACGGCCTTGCCGGGGACGGCGACGCCGCCGAGCCGGGCCGTCGACCGGTGGACGCCCCAAGCGCCGCAGTGTTCCTGGGCGAGCGCGTCCACGATCCCGAGCCCCCGCCCGCACTCGGCTTCGAGATCGGAGAAGCAGGACTCCTTGAGCAGCGACCCCCGCCACGGGGACGTGTCGAAGATCTTGGTCACCAGCTCGCTGCGACCGTTGCGGAGGTAGAAGTAGATCTCCGGCAGGCCGACGGCGCTGACGACGGCGGGAGCCCGCCGGTCGTAAGCGTGGACGAACACGTTCGTCGCGATCTCCGAGACGGCCGTGCAGGCGTCGTCGACCACCCCGTCCGGGACTCCGAGTTCGGACATGACCTCCCGGACGTGCCGCCGCGCCTGTCCAGCGCACGACTCGTCCGGCGGCAGAACCCACACCACGCACCTGCCCCCAGCCACCGCGTCGGCCGCCGTCCGCCGCGCACCAGCCCGCCCCTCAGAACCCCACATGGCATCGCCTTCGTGATCGTTTGACTACGGACAGCTATGTCTCCTGCATGATGCCCCTTGGACTGTTCTCGTGTAATCAGAACCGAGAATTCTCATGTCGAGCGGGCGCTTGTCTGATGGATTGCCTGCGCGGCTGCTGGAGGACTGTGCACACTGAGTGCATGACCGATCGCCCAACGATCCGGACCCGGCGGCTGGCGTCCGAATTGCGGCTTCTTCGCGAGCGCGCGACGCTGAATCTCGATGAGGTGGTGACCGCGCTCCATTCGAGCGGTGGAGGACGCTGGTCGGTCGCGAAGCTGTCCCGCATCGAACGAGCCGCGCAGCGCATCAAGTCACAGGACCTGGAACAGCTGCTGGACCTCTACGAGGTACCTCCGGAACGCCGCGAAGGGCTCCAGGCGTTGGCGCGCGGCGCGCGCCAACGCGGCTGGTGGGATGCCTATGCCGACACGATTCACAGCGACTACACGACCTACATCCGCTTGGAGGCGGAGGCGCGATCGCTTCGCTGTTTCGACGGCCTCGCGATCAACGGTCTCCTGCAGACGGACGAGTACACGGGTGAGGTCTGCCGTGTGGGCATGATGCAGTTCGGGACGCAGACGGCGATCGAACGGCGGATCGACGTTCGGCGAGTTCGTCAGCGTGTGCTGGATGATCGCGAACCTGAACCGTTGAGGCTGTGGTCGATCCTCGATGAAGGGGCACTCCGTCGACAGGTCGGGGGCCCTGAGGTGATGCACAGGCAATACGAGGCCCTGCTGGAGGTGGCGAATCTGCCCAATGTCATGCTCCAGGTCCTTCCTTTCGAGGCGGGAGCGCACGCGGCGGTCACCGGCACGTTCGCGATCATGGATTTCGCGGACGCTCACATGCCTGACGTGGTCTATCTCGACGGACTGACCAGCGCGCTGTACGAAGAGAACGACCGACACGTCTACCGCTACTCGCTGGCTTTCAATCAACTGGCCATGAGCGCGATCGGGGTGGACGAGTCGCTGGAGTTCATCGCGGACCTGGCTGGAGCCTCAGCAGGATGACAGTATTGCCATATATGGGACGTGTGATCATTTCTGGCTGGAAGCGCAGTTCCTACTCGGGGGACTCCTTGAACTGCATCGAGGTGGCTCGGAGCGCCTGGCGGCGAAGTTCTCACTCGGCTGAGGGGGCGAACTGCGTCGAGGTTGCTGTGCCCAGTGCCTCGCAGGCGCTGGCCGTGCGGGACTCCAAGAATCCGGACGGGCCTGTGCTGCCCGTTGATGTGTCGTCGTTCCGGGACATCGTCGTTCAGGTAAGGGCCCGCTGACTGCGCTGACACCTGGTCGTCGGCTGGTCAACGCCTAATGGGCGAGATATCCAGGTGGCATGGACGATGACCAGGCTGTTCTTTGGCGGCGGAGTTCTCGCTCAGGCGAGGGGATGAACTGCGTCGAAGTAGCCCGGAGTGGCTGGCGACGTAGCTCCTACTCGGCGGATGGGCCGAACTGCGTGGAGGTGGCGGTGCCGTGTGCCTCGCAGGGGCTGGCCGTGCGGGATTCGAAGGATCCGGACGGGCCTGTGCTACCCGTTGACGCGTCCTCGTTTCGGGACCTGGTTGGTCAGGTGAGGGCTCGTTGAGCTGACCGTCCTCCGTCTTCTCGGTGTCAGGGCTTGGGGGTGCCTTGGAGGGTTAGGAGGAGGATGGTTGTTGGTTCTGGGTAGGGCTGGGCGGAGGGCCTGAACCAGCGGGATGGGAGGAACCACGGGGTGTCGGGTTCGGCGGGGGCGGTTTCGTGGTCGAAGCGGGTTGCGTGCAGGGGGAGCGGCTCGGACGGGGCGGGCGCGGGGTAGCGGCGTTCGTCGCTTAGGAACTGCAGGTAGGCGCGGCGCGTCGTGTCCGCCAGGGCGGCTTGGGCGTCCGGGGCCAGGGTGCAGGGGTTGGTGACGCCGGAGACCAGGAGGCCCTCGGAGACGAGGACGGGTCTTGAGCCGCGGTCGCGGACTTGGCGGCCGTGCCGGTCGAGGGCCGGGGACGTTCGGGACAGGAGCGTCCAGTCGCCGGGGAGCCAGGAGATTCGGGCGACGCGGGTCGTGCCGTCGGGCGTGCCGCCCTGGACGGCCTCCATGGCGCGTCCGATCTGCTCGGCCTCGATGACCGGATGCGGCATGAGCAGCGGCGAGATGCCGGTGTGGACGCCGCGGGCGACCAGGACGGGCCAGCCGGTGCCGCCGGTCACTCGGGCTCCATGGTTCGGGCGAGGTCGTCCAGGTCCTCCAGGGTGAGTTCGGACTCCGGGTAGGCCTGCTCGAACGCCTCCAGGCGCAGCGCCATGTGCTGGACGGCGGCCTGCACGGCGAGCTGGACGTTGTTCGGGAGGCCGCGGACGACCTCGTTCCGGACGTCCTGCGGGTCCGGACGCCTGCCGAAGCGGGACATCAGGCCGTCCACCAGGGACTTCAGCAGGATGCGCTCGACGTAGGACTCCAGTTCCTTGCCCTCGGTGACCCGCTCGGCGGTCACGTCGCCCGCGGCCCTGCCGACCGTGGGGAACACCTCGCCCGCGCGCTTGTGCCAGCGGCGCAGCACCCGTTTGAAGCCGCTCCGTCCGCCCGCGCCGAGTTCGTCCATGTAGGTGGCGTAGAAGTCGGGGAGCAGGGACAGCAGCGGGACGTCCACGTTCAGCTGGCGGACGCGGCCGCCGGTCTTGAACATCCGCAGGTAGCCGTCCTCGGACTGCTCGGGGCGGACGAAGTCGCGGCCGAGGGAGCTGACCGGGACGAGGCGCATCGTGGCGGTCGGGCTGGCGGACCGGAGCCTGCTGCCGACCACCCCGGCCAGGTCGTCGCTGGCCTTGAGCAGCTCGCCCTTGACGAAGCCGAGCCCGATCCGGCGCCGCTCGAACAGGTCCCACTTGGTGATCATGAAGTGGACGGGCGCGCGGGCCGTGGTCTCGCGGACCGCGCCGAGCACCATCTTCAGGTCCTCGTGCAGGTAGCGGCGTCCGAGCTCCTGGCGTTCGAGGAGGGAGAGGACCTTGGCGCCGTCGAGCGCGACGAGCACGCCGTGCGCCTCCCGCAGGTGCCGTTCGAAACGCTCCTGCTTCTCGTCCATCCACTCGGTGGTGATCCGCTCGCCCGAGTAGTCGACGTACCGGACGCGGAACAGGTCGGCGAGGGTCTGGTCGAGCCCGCGCGCGACGACGGTGAACGGGACCTCCTGGTAGACCTTGCGGTCGGTGCCGGGATCCCAGTCGATGTCGGGGTTCACGATCCGCGCGTAGGTCCGGACGAGGCTGGACCGCGTCCCCATCGGCGCCCGGACGAACACCCGGTGGTGCGCGTCGTCCACGGCCCTCGTGCCCAGCATCTCGTGCATGGCGGCCATGAAGACCGTCTTGCCGGAGTCCGGCTCGCCGAGCGTCACCACGTTGAAATCCCGCATCAGGCCGCTCCCCAGGGACGAACGAACGGATCACCGCCCGTGACGACACGCACGATTGGGGTGGATGGTGCCGAACGGAGTTCCCGTCTGTCCGAGGTTGTCCGAATCCGGTCACGCCGGGGGACGGGCGTCACTCGCGGGAGAGGGCGCGGGTGATGCCGGCGGCGGCGGTGAAGCCGAGGACGAGGCCGAGCATCGAGATCGTGTAGGCGATCCACTGGTCGACGCCCTTCGGGGCGTACTGCGTGGTCAGGCCGACGTTCCCGATCGGGAGGATGAGGTCGACGGTGTACCAGAACGAGTTGAAGTGCGGCTTCTGGCCGGTGTCCAGGGCGTGCGGGTGCCGGAAGTGGAAGTAGGCCGACCCGAAGATGATCAGCCCGATCAGCCAGGACGCGGCGCGGAACGGCAGGTAGCCGTAGCCGACCAGGGCCTCCTGGAGCAGGCCGATCGCCTTGCGCGCCGGTCCCTGGGAGGCGCGGCGGTCGCGGGACTTGGCGAGCAGGACCGAGCGTCCGTCGGCGTCGAGGCCGAGCGTCCGGTAGGCGGCGGCGAGGCGCTCGTAGGGCTGCGGGGCGTACCCGTCGCTGTCGCGGTGCAGCCAGTTCAGGCGCTGCCGCGCGTTGAGGGCGGGGTCGAGGTTGTCGTACTGGAAGCCGTCCAGCTGGAGGCGTTCGGGCCAGGTCCGCGGGTCGTCGCGGAACAGGCTGATCTTGGCGTAGGAGAAGTCGACGGTGCCGTGGATGGGCTCGGTCGGGCGCAGCAGCACCTCCTCGGCCTGGAGGCGCTGGAGGCTGAGCGCCGTCCCCTCCTTCACGCCGAGGCGCGCGCCGCGCAGGCTGAGCTGGCCGGTGATGCGGGCTCCGGCGAACGAGACCGTCCCGTCCGCGGCGAAGCCGTCCGAGCAGTACACGTCGGTCTCGACGCCGAGGTCGTCGGCGTTCAGGGCCGTTCCGGCGGGGTGGGACAGCTCGGCGCCGACGAACGACAGGTAGCCGCCGACGCGCGCGCCGCGCATCCGCAGCTCGCCCTGCGCGGAGAAGCCGCCGTCGCAGAACACGTTCGCCGCGACGTCCAGCCGGGACGCGTAGAGCGCGACGCCGCCCGGGTTGTGCAGCCGCGCCTCCCGGAAGATCAGCTGGCCGCCGACCCGCGCGCCCGGCAGCCGCACCTCGCCCTGCGCGGTGAACCCCCGGTCGCAGTAGACGTTGGCGTCCACCAGCATCCGGTCGGCGAGCAGCGCGTCGCCCTGCGGGTTGGTCAGGTACACCCCGGACATGTTGAGGATGCCGCTGATGTGCGCCCCGTCCAGCCACAGCCCGCCGTGGACGCGGCTGCCCTCCAGCCACAGGTGCCCGTCGATCCGCGTCCCGGACGCGACCAGCCCCGGCAGGCGGCAGCGCATCAGGTGGACGCTGTTCATCTGCGCCCAGTACAGGTGCGGCGCCTCGTCGAACACGCATCCGGTCAGTGCCAGCGGGACCGACACGTGCGCGTGCCCGAGGTTCAGCGAACCGGTGATCCGCGCGCCCGACAGCCGCACCCCCGGCACCTGACCCGGGGACGGCTCGACCGCCCCGAGCAGCAGCGCCACCAGCACCTCCGCCCGGACGGTCCGGTCCGGGCCCCAGTGCGCGACCTGGTCGCTGACCGTCGGGTCGCCGCCGCTCAGGTCCACCGCCTCACCGCGCGGGAACGCCTCCCACAGCTTGAGCTCCGCCGGGGACAAGTCCTCGATGTTCATGGGCGCTCCTGGGGCAGGGGGCGGTCAGGGGGCGGGGCTTGCGGCATGTGCCCTGCCATGGTGCCGTACGCTTCACTTTCGTAGGTAGGCGCAGATCAATGAGGGGGGCGGTCGTGGCGCGCGTCGTCGTCGACGTCATGCTGAAGCCGGAAATCCTGGACCCGCAGGGCCAGGCGATCGCCCGCAAGCTCCCGCAACTGGGCTTCGAGGGCGTGGCGGCCGTCCGCCAGGGCAAGCGGTTCGAGCTGGAACTGGACGGCCCGGCCGACGAGGCCGCGCTGGACGAGGTCCGCAAGATCGCCGAGACCATGCTGGCGAACCCGGTCATCGAGACCTTCGAGGTCCACGCGCTCTGACGCGCGTCCGCAGGACCTGGAGTCTCTGAACGGCGGCCGGACGGGCCCGACGCGTCCGTCCGGCTCCGCCGGAAGCCGCGGAGGGCCCGGCCGGAGCGGTTCACCCGGACGGTGGCCTGCGAGGGGTCGGTCACTGCCGGAGCGGGGTCGGACGAGAATGTGGCGCGTTCCACAAACGTCCGACGCCGATTAGTCGATCAGACTTTTCCTTCGTCTCACGCTTACGTCACGTAAAGACCTGACACCCTGGCGATTACGGTGCTTTTCGCCAGGGAAGCCTTACATGAGTTGAGACGTTGTCAGCGAGCGCGCTCCGGGCCGAGTCCGCGCACGGCCCGGGGGACGGACCGAGGTGCCCGGTGGACATGAAGTTCTCCCTCGCGTTGCCCCGCGAAGCCCTGAGCATCCCCGTCGTCAGACGGGTCGTCGGCGACGCGCTGCGTGGGCTCGGCGTCTCCGAGGACTGCGTGTCCGACATCCTCGTCGCGACGTCCGAAGCCTGCACCAACGTCGTCCAGCACGCCCGCAACAGCACCGACTACGAGGTGGCCGGGCACGTCGCGGGCGGGGTCTGCCTGCTGCGGATCCTCGACTGGGGACGCGGCTCCCGGCAGGCCCCCGAGCCGTCCGCGGGCGGCGGAGCCTCCTCCGAGGCGTCCAGTTCCTTCGGTTCCTCCAGCCTCTTCGACGGCGCCGGACGGCGCGACGAGAACGGCCCGTTCGAGGGCCCCGGGCCGTTCGGCGAACCGGGTCCGTTCGACGCTTCCGGGCCCTTTGACGCGCCCGCGCCGTTCGACGCGTCGGGCGGTCCGTTCGACCCCGGAACTTTGCGTGAGTCAGGACGCGGACTTAGGATCATGCGGGCCCTGGTCGACGAATTGAGCATCGAATCCGCTCCCGACCGGGGGACCGTCGTCCAGATGCACAAGCGGCTGACCTGGCGAGACGAGGCGCTGATCCGACGACTGGAGCACCGCCTCGCACGCAGCGCCGGGTAGATTGGGACACGCGCGGGGGGATTGTGACGCGCGCGCGGGAGCGAACGGCGGCGAAGAGCTGCAGCCCAGGGCTGGAACCGCCCGTCCCGGCCGCCCTCATTTCGGAGGAATGACAAGAGATGGACGCTGCCCGGGTTGGGGTCATCACCTTCCCAGGTTCTCTCGACGACCGTGACGCCGCTCGGGCCGTGCGGCTCGCGGGAGCCGAACCGGTCGCACTGTGGCACGCCGACCACGACCTCCAGGGGGTCGACGCGGTGGTGCTGCCGGGAGGATTCTCCTACGGGGACTACCTGCGCGCGGGCGCCATCGCCCGGTTCGCGCCGATCATGACCGAACTGGTCGGGGCCGCGCGTGCGGGCCTGCCGGTGCTCGGCATCTGCAACGGCTTCCAGGTGCTGTGCGAGTCGCACCTGCTGCCGGGCGCGCTGCTGCCCAACGCCGGTCTGCACTTCGTCTGCCGCGACCAGCGGCTCCGCGTGGACAACGCCGACACCGCCTGGACCTCGGAGTACCGCTCCGGCCAGGAGGTCGTGATCCCGATCAAGAACGCGGACGGGCGGTACGTCGCCGACGACGACACGATCACCGAGCTGGAGTCCTCCGGCCGGATCGTGGCGCGTTACCTCGACGTCAACCCGAACGGCTCGCAGAACGACATCGCGGGCATCACCAACGAGGCGGGCAACGTGGTCGGCCTCATGCCGCACCCCGAACACGCCGTGGAGTCCCTCACCGGGCCGTCCGCCGACGGCCTCGGTTTCTTCACCTCGATCGTCAAGAGACTGGTCAACGCATGAGCGAGCAGCGCCCCGACAAGTCCGGCGCGAGCCACGACGAGGCGACCCTCGAGTGGTTCGCCGACCTCAAGGACGACTCCGACGACCCCGAGCTCCAGCCCGTCGACCCGTCGGTGACGCAGGCGTTCAAGGCGGTTGTGGACGAGGCCGACGCCGCGCCGCAGACCGGCCCGATCCCGGGCGTCCCGAGCGACGAGCAGGCCCCCGGCCTGCCCGTCGGGGTGCCCGCCGAGCAGGCCGTCCGCCAGGTCGGCGTCCCGGACGAGCCCTCGGACGACACCCCGCTGCCCCCGCCCCCCGCCACCCCGGACCCCGACCTCGTCCGCGCGATGCTGGACGAGGCCGCCGACGTGCCCGTCCCCGGTCTGGACGAGCCGCCCGCCGCCGCTTCGCACGGCGCGTCCGGGCCTCGGTCCGCCGCGTCCGGGCCGGGCGCGGCGGGGCACGCCGACTCCGGCTCGCAGGCCGCGTCCCCGCGGGTCTCCCCCGTCCCCGGCGCGAGCCCGCAGGCAGTGATCTTCCCGGACCCGCAGGCCGCCGCGCAGTTCGTCACGGCCGCCGCCGGGAACACCGGTGGCCAGGCCGTCCCGCAGCAGCCGACCTTCGGCTCCGGTCTCGACTCGGGCGCGCAGGCCCTCGGCCAGGGCTTCGGCCCGCAGGACGTTCCGGCGCCCGCCCCGGGCTCCAACACCGGCCCGCTGCCCGCCACCGCGCTGGACGCGTCGCCGCTGACCGGCGGCCTGGGCTCCGGCCCGCAGCCGGGCTTCGGCCCCGGCGCGCCCCTCGCCGCGTCCGGCACCGGCCCGCAGCCCGCGATCGGCTCGAACACCGGCCCGCAGGCCGCCGTCGGTCCGAACACGGGCCCGCAGCACTTCATCGGCTCCAACACCGGGCCGCAGCCTGCGATCGGTTCCAACACCGGCCCGCAGCCCGCCGTCGGCTCGAACACGGGCCCGCAGCCCGCTGTCTCGGACGACCCGTCCGCCAGCCCGACCGCCGCGCTCGTCGCGATGGCGCAGGGCCAGGCCCACCAGGGCCCGGGGCAGCCGGAGGCGCCGAAGGCCGCGCCCGCGCCGGTCCGCCGGTTCGAGCCCGAGCAGGGCACCGACACCGTCGAGATCGCGGTCCGGACGCCGGACAAGCCGCAGCCGTGGGCCGAGCTCGGCATGGCCGAGGACGAGTACCGGCGCGTCCGGGACATCCTCGGCCGCCGCCCGACCTCCGCCGAGCTGGCGATCTACTCGGTGATGTGGTCGGAGCACTGCTCCTACAAGTCGTCCAAGGTGCACCTGCGCCAGTTCGGCGAGAAGGCCCCGCAGACCGACGCGCTGCTCGTCGGCATGGGCGAGAACGCCGGTGTCGTCGACGTCGGCCAGGGCTGGGCGGTGACCTTCAAGGTCGAGTCGCACAACCACCCGTCCTACGTCGAGCCGTACCAGGGCGCCGCGACCGGCGTCGGCGGCATCGTCCGCGACATCATGTCGATGGGCGCGCGTCCCGTCGCCGTCATGGACGCCCTGCGGTTCGGCCCGGCCGACGCCCCCGACACCCACCGCGTCCTGCCGGGCGTGGTCGCGGGAGTCGGCGGCTACGGCAACTCGCTCGGCCTGCCCAACATCGGCGGCGAGACCGTCTTCGACGCCTGCTACGCCGCGAACCCGCTGGTCAACGCGCTCTGCGTGGGCGTGATGAAGCACGAGGACATCAAGCTCGCCGCGGCCCCCGGCCCCGGCAACCAGGTGATCCTCTTCGGTGCCATGACCGGCCCGGACGGCATCGGCGGCGCGTCCGTGCTCGCCTCGGCGAGCTTCGACGACGCGTCCCAGGCCAAGCGGCCGAGCGTGCAGGTCGGCGACCCCTTCATGGAGAAGCTGCTGATCGAGTGCTGCCTGGAGCTGTTCCGGGCGGACCTGGTCGTCGGCATCCAGGACCTCGGCGCCGCGGGCGTGTCCTGCGCGACGACC
The DNA here is from genome assembly GCF_000518265.1 of Actinomadura oligospora ATCC 43269. Lineage (GTDB taxonomy): Bacteria > Actinomycetota > Actinomycetes > Streptosporangiales > Streptosporangiaceae > Spirillospora > Spirillospora oligospora. The sequence continues at coordinate 351,336 of NZ_JADG01000008.1, forward strand.
GAGCTCGCCGCCGCCGGAACCGGCGGCATGACCGTCGACCTGGACGCCGTCCCGCTGCGCGACCAGAGCCTGCGCGCCGAAGAGATCCTCATGTCGGAGTCGCAGGAGCGGATGATGGCGGTCGTCGAGCCCGCCAAGGTCGACGCCTTCCTCGCGATCTGCGCCAAGTACGAGATCCCCGCCACGGTCATCGGCGAGGTCACCGACACCGGACGCCTCGTCATGACCTGGCGCGGCGAGACGATCGTGGACATCCCGCCGGTCACCGCCGCCGACGAGGGCCCGGTCTACGAGCGGCCGATCGCGCCGCCCGCCGACCTCGCCGCGATCCAGTCGGACACGCCGGGCCGTCTGACCCGGCCGTCCAACGGCGACGAGATCCGCCGGACGGTGCTGTGGCTCGCCGGGTCCCCGAACCTGGCCAGCAAGACCTGGGTGACCTCGCAGTACGACCGGTACGTGCTCGGGAACACGGTCCTGGCGATGCCGGAGGACGCGGGCGTCGTCCGCATCGACGACGCGTCCGGGCTCGGCATCGCGCTGTCGCTGGACGGCAACGGCCGCTACACCCGGCTCGACCCGTACGCGGGCGCGCAGCTCGCGCTGTCCGAGGCGTACCGGAACGTGGCCGCGACGGGCGCCCGCCCGCTCGCGGTGACCAACTGCCTGAACTTCGGCTCTCCGGAGGACCCGGGCGTCATGTGGCAGTTCGCGCAGGCCGTCACGGGCCTCGCGGACGGCTGCCGCTACCTCGGCACCCCGGTCACCGGCGGGAACGTCTCGTTCTACAACCAGACCGGCGACCAGGCGATCAACCCGACCCCGGTAATCGGCGTCCTCGGCGTCCACGACGACGTCCGCCGCCGGGTGAACATGGCGTTCGTCACCGAGGGCGCGACGCTCGCCCTGCTCGGCGAGACCCGCGAGGAGTTCGGCGGGTCCGAATGGGCGCACGTCGTCTACGGCCACCTGGGCGGTCTCCCGCCGAAGGTGGACCTGGCCGCCGAGGCCGCCCTGGCGTCCGTGCTGGTCGCCGCCGCCCGCGACGGCCTGCTCGTCGCGGCGCACGACCTGTCGGACGGCGGCCTGTCCCAGGCGCTCGTCGAGTCCTGCCTGCGCGGCGGCCTCGGCGCGCAGATCACGCTGCACGGCGACCCGTTCGTCCAGCTGTTCAGCGAGTCGGTCGCGCGGGCCGTCGTGGCGATCCGTCCGGGCGCGGAGGCCCGCGTCGCCGCGCTGTGCGAGCAGGCGGGCGTCCCGGTGAGCCAGCTCGGCATCGTCGGCGGCGACGCGCTCACCGTCAACGGCGGCGACCAGCAGGAGGTCTTCTCGATCTCCCTGGCCGACCTCCGCGAGGCCCACGAGCGCACCCTGCCCAGCTACGCGAGTTGATTGAATTTCCGGCTCCGCGCCCTCGCCTGGCGGCTCGGGCGCGGCCCGGCAATTCGTGCGAGCGCGGCATCGCTTCGCGATCAACCGCGCGGGGGCTCGCCTTCGGCGTTGCCCCCGCACGGTTGGTAGCGCGCTCGCGGTGGTTGCGGTCGTCGCATATGCAGAAGCCCCGGACCCATGGTCCGGGGCTTCTCTTTTTGGCTTATTCGCCGAAGGCCAGGCGGAGGCCGAAGGCGGCGATGACGCCGCCGGTGATGCGGTCCATGACCTTGCGGGCGGACGGCTTGGAGAGCCAGGAGCGCAGCGCGTGCGCGAACGTGACGAGCACCGCCGACCAGACGATCCCGAACGCGACGTGGATGCTCGCCAGCGCCATTCCGAACGCGAAGTGCGGGACGTCCGCCGGGATGAACTGCGGCAGCAGCGCCATGTAGAGCGCGCCGACCTTCGGGTTGAGCAGGTTGGTGAACGCGCCGCGCCGCCAGCCGTCCCGCAGCCGGTCGGGCTCGGGCTCCTCCTCGGCGGCCAGAGCCCCCGGAACGCGCCGCCAGCTCGTCCAGAGCATGCGCAGGCCCATCCACAGCAGGTAGGCCGCGCCGACCCAGCGCAACGTCGTGTAGGCGACGTGGGAGGCGGTGAGGAGGGCCGTGATGCCGAGCGACGCGAACGCGCCCCAGACGAGCGTCCCGGTCTGGATGCCGAGGACGACGCCCCAGGCGCGGCGGCGCTGGCCGAGCGCGGCGGTCCGGAGGATCAGCGCGGTGTCGAGGCCGGGCGTGAGCGTCATCAGCCCGGCGACCACGGCGAAAGACCACAGAGCAGTAGAAATTGCCACGAACGGCGAGCCTATCGGCCGCAACCGGACATGTCTCCCCCCGGGGCAGTGGTGTGACCGGGGGGATCCGTCCTAGAAGACGGAAATGTGGACGTGGTCGAAGTGGTTCGCGGTGATGCCGCCGCGGTTGCTCATGCCACGCCAGCCGGGGCTGCGCATGTCGTAGATCCGCTGCCGCCAGATGATGTACTTGATCCCCAGCTCGGACGCGTGGGAGATGGCGTACTGGGCGACCTCGTTGCCGTTGGCGACGCGGGCGGAGGTGGGCATGGACCCGCCGGACGACTCCATGAAGTCGCACGCGGTGCCGGTGGCGTGGTCCTGCGCGTCCGCGCCGCCGCGGTAGCAGCCGATCGTCGGGAACGGGCCGAACTCGGTGTCGATGACCTGCTTGACGTGCATCATGCGCGGGGTCACGCCGCCCATGCCGACGCTCGGCGACTCGGGCTTGTACTTCTTGACCAGCTTCTTGATCTGGGCCTTGCGGGACCTCAGGTCCGTCAGGTTCTTCTGCAGATCGGTGATCTTCGCCTGCGCCTGCTGCCGCGCCTTCTCCTGGTCGGCGACCAGCTTGGTGATCTGCTGGACGCGCGCCGACTGGTTCTGCGCGACATGGCTGGCCAGGCTCATCGTGTTCAGCAGCTCGGACGGGTCGCCCGCCGCGACGACGGTGATGCCCGGGTCCTGCCCGCCGCTCATGTACTGGTTCGCGGCGAGCCGCGCGACCAGCGTCCGCGACGCCTCGAGCTGCCCGCGCAGGTCGTCGGCCTTCTTGATGGCCTGCTTGGCCGCCCACTGGGCGTCCTTCAGCTGCGCCAGGTCGCCGCCGTACTCCTTGTCGAGCTGGTTGATCTGCTTGTTCAGCTTGTCCATCCGGTCGCTGTCGCCGGGGGCGGCGCCCGCCGGGACGGTGCCGGACAGCATCGGCAGGACGACCGCGAACGCGGCGGCGGCGAGGGCCGCACGCCGTCCGCGGCGTCCCTTCCGGGCCCGGGGGGCGGACGGGGCGAAGCGGCGCTCGCGGCGGGTGGAGGTGGGGCGCTCCACGTCCTCTCCTCTCCTCTGGTCGGCCTACCGGGTTAGCTGACGGGTTCGGGCGCGGGAGTCCGCCCTATCGCGGCGCCCTGCGGCGCCGGCGAATTCACCCCGGCCGGACGGGGCGTCCGGCGGTGGTTCCCCGGCTCCCGGGACGAGGACGTCCGGGACTCGGCACGTCCGGCCAGACTGCCGCGTCAATTACGGACAGTCACCGACCGGACACCAACAAACTGCAAGGAACTGGGTGTTGCCTCGCCAAAGATTAGACCCCTGGGACTGCTGGGACGACCCCGGGCGGGCAACGTGACACGCGGATCCGCGAGATGAGCGATGACCCGGCCCCGTGGAACGGGACCGGGCCATGATGACCGTGCGTGAGCGCGTCACGTCGTACGGCGGGTCACGCCGGACGGCGCCGCGTCCACGGCGATCCGCGCCTTACAGCGAGCCCTTGTAGACCAGCCGGTTGCCCGTGCCGCTCCCCAGGTTCTTCAGGACGTTCTTGGTGGAGTTGTCGTACAGCCACTTCTGAACGGTCGGGAAGGTCGCCTTCGGGTGGGTCTGCAGGTAGAGCGCCGCGACACCGGCGACGTACGGCGACGCCATCGACGTGCCGCTCTCGACCTGCGTGCCGCCGCCCGGCCACGTGGAGGTGATGCCATAGCCGGGGGCCATGATGTCCACGCACTTGCCGTAGTTGGAGAAGCCCGCGCGGTTGTCGTGCGAGGTCGTCGCGCCGACGGCCTCGACCCAGCCCGCGCCCGACGGCGAGAACTTGCAGGCGTCCTTGTTGTCGTTGCCCGCGGCGACGGTCACGAAGACCCCCGACTTGGACAGGTTCGCGACGGCGGTGTCGAGCGCCGACGACTTTCCGCCGCCGATCGACATGTTCGCCACCGCGGGCTTGGCGGCGTGGGTGCGCAGCCAGTTCACGGCCGCGACCACGTCGGACACCGGCGCGCTGCCGTTCTGGTCCAGGATCCGGACCGCGCGCAGCTGCACGCCCTTGGCCGCGCCGTACCTGGCGGAGCCGAGGATGCCCGCGACGTGCGTGCCGTGGCCGTTGTAGTCCCAGCCGTTGCCCTTGAAGCGCGGCGCGGCCCACGCGACCTTGGCGCGCCCGCCGAACTGCGAGTGGGTCCAGGCGATGCCGCTGTCGATGACGTACGCGGTGACGCCCTTGCCGGTCGCCTTGTAGGAGTAGGACTTCGACAGCGGCATCTTCCGCTGGTCGATCCGGTCCAGGCCCCACGGGAGCGGGGACCTCTGGGTGGTGGTCGCGTGCACGAGCTGGTCCTGCTCGATCGCCGCGACGCGCTTGTCGTGACGCAGCTTGTCCAGCTGCTGGGTGTTGAGGCGGGCGACGAACCCGTTGAGGGCGTCGCCGAAGCCCTGGGCGGAGGACGCGCCGACCTGCCCCGCCGCGGTGGCGGGGGAGGTGCCGGCCTTGAGCGTGACGATGTACTGCCCCGCGATGGGCGAGCCCTCGGCGGCGGTCACCTGGACAGCCTTGGGCGTGGAATCGGCGGAGGCCAGCGCGGGGATCGCCGCCGCCGCGCCCACAGAGGACGCGATCGCGCCGGCCAGCAGCAGCCTTCGGGAGACGGGCCGCAAGAGAGCTCCTTCTGCCGCGAGTCGGATGAGCCGCGGCCAAGATCGAGGTCACCGAACCCCGGAACCCTAATGCACCTTCCACCTCAGGGGCCTCATAAAGGACATATCAATCAGGTGAACATCAACTCCCCTGAGTGATCTTGAGCAGGTCACTCAGCCCTTGGTGAGGCCGGCCCGGTAGGCGAGGGCCGTCCCCGGCTTGGACCAGTCGTACTTCAGCGACCCGTCCGGCTGACGGCTGATCTTCACGTCCCCGCTCGTGCACGGACGGCTGACCGACAGCGCCAGCTGGAGCTCCGATCCGGTGCCCTTCGTCAGGTTCAGCGTCCCGGTGCACCCCTCCCTCGGATACACCGCCGTCCCCGTCTTCGCCCCCGCCTGCAACGTGACCTGCAGCGGGAACGTCTCACCGCGCTGCGAGTTCACGGCCGTCCCCTTCCAGGTCCCGGCGAACGCGTCGGGAATCGTGCTCACCGGCTTCTTGTCCGTTGCGCCGTGCTGCCCGGAACCACCGCCATCGTCCCCACGCAGCTGCGGCCAGAGCACCAGCGCGATGATCGCGACCCCCACCAGGACCCCGATGGCCAGCGACACCCCGACCCCGACCACATGGTTCCCCGGCCGCCGCCACCGAGGCGTGGCAGCCCGAAGCCCCGGCAACGACAGAACAGCCGTCTCCGACCCCTTGTCCACCCGCAACCCAGGAATCAAAGGCTCCCCCACCGGCAAGCCCACCCCAGCCCCACCAGCACCCGGCCCACCCGCTCCCGCGCCCGGCGCGCCTACTCCTGGCCCGCTCGCGCCAGCCACGTCCGCACCAGCCATGCCCGCACCCGGCAGGCCCGTGCTAGGCAGACCCGCACCCGGCTGACCCGCGCCCGGCACACCTGCTCCGGGCACACCCGCTGCCCCTGCTCCGGGCAGTCCGGTGGTCCCCGGCATGCTCGTTCCAGCCGCAGCATCATTGGGCAGGCCCGTGCCGGGGCCGACACCACCGGCGAGAGGTGCCCCAGGCACGCCCCCATCTGGGGCGAGCGCTCCAGATGCTCCTCCGCCTGGGACGAGCGCTCCAGACGAGGCCGCTCCACCCGAACCCGCCGATGGACCCGTCACCGGAAGGTCCCGCGCGGTGGCACGGCTGCTCTGCCACCCCCCGTCAGGACGAGGTGTACTGGGCACCGGCGGCCCGCCGGCGGCAGGCTGCGCCGTTCCGCCCGGAGCGCCGAGCCGCATGTCGAGCACAGTGCCAGCAAGGCCGTCATCGTCCGCCGAGGCCCGGCTTGCCCCAGGAACAGAGTTCACATCGAGGACGGTGCTGGGCCCGTCGTCCGAGGTCCCACTTCCCGCGCCCTGGCCTGTGCCAAAGTCCGCAGGAGGCGCGAAGGGCTTGGGCAGGTCGAGCATCGTGCTCGGCCCATCGTCACCCGCCGCCCCCGACTCCGAAGGCCGCGTACCTGGCAAGGACGCCGCAACCCCGTCAAGCGAAGCGCCCGAGCCTCCGCCCTGGGCGGACGCCGAGCCCGCAAACCCTCCACCAGCAGAACCGCCACCCAGCGCGGCCGACGAAGCATGCCCAGACGCCGCCGCGCCCCCGCTCCCCCCTGAGCCGCCACCAGACGCCGGCGTCCAGGCCCCCGAATCCAACGCCGAAACCCCACCCGCCGCCCCCACACCCGCCGCGCCAGCCGTGCCTCCACCCGACACCCCTGCGGCAGCTCCGCCCAGCGCACCCGGCATGCCTGCGCCCGCCCTGCCCAGCGCACCCGCCGTGCCTGTGCCTGGCATCCCTGCGGCAGCTCCGCCCGGCATGCCTGCGCCCGGCATGCCTGCGCCCGGCATGCCTGCGCCCGGCATGCCTGCGCCTGGCATGCCTGCGCCCGGCGTGCCCGCCGCGCTTCCTGGCGTACCCGCCGAAACTCCGCCTGGCGCGCTCACGCCCGCCGTGCCTGCGCCTGCCGTGCCCGGCGCACCCGCCGTGCTCGTGCCTGGCGTCCCTGCGGCAGTTCCGTCCAGCATGCCCGGCGTGCTTCCGCCTGGCATGCCTGCGCCAGGTGTGCGGGGTGCGCCTGGCGCGCTCACGCCTGCCGTGCCCGTGCCCGTGCTTGTGCCTGCCGTGCCTGCGCCCGGCGTGCCCGTCGGGCCTGTGCCTGGCATACCCGCTGTTCCTCCGCCCGGCGTCCATGTGGCAGCCCCACCTGGCGTGCCTGGGCCTGGCGTGCTTCCGCCCGGCATGCCGGGCGTGCTGGTGCCTGGTGTGCCCGGTGTGACTGCGTCTGGTGTTTCTGTTGCAGGTTCGGCCGGTGTGCTTGCTGTACTTGGGCCCGGCGTGCTTGGCGTGGGTGGTGTGGTGGTTCCGGGGGTGCTGGAGCTCAGGGACGCGGCGGGGCCGGACGTGGATTCCGGGGCGCCTGTGGCGAGGGCCTCGGCTTCGGCGCGGAGGGGGGCGGGCATGCGGGGGGCGAGAGGGCCGTCCAGCATGCGGCGCAGCAGGTCGGCGGCCGTGGGGCGTTCGGACGGGGACTTGTCCAGCGCGTCCGCGACCACGTCGCGGACGGACTCGGGCAGGGCGTCGGTCACCGGGTCGTCGTAGACGATGCGCTGCATGATCTCGGCGGGGGAGCCGTCCCCGAACGGGAGCTCGCCGGTCGCCGCGAACAGCAGGGTCGTCGCCCAGGCGAACACGTCGGCGGCCGGGCCGATGCCGTGCCCGCTGAGCTGCTCGGGGGCCAGGAAGGACGGGCCGTCCTCGGCCCGGGCCGCCGGGGCCGCGTTCACGGCCTCCAGGGCCGTGAACACGCCGAGGTCGGTCACGCGCGGCCCCACCTGCGCGAGCAGGACGTTCGCCGGCTTCAGATCGTGGTGGACGGCCCCCGCGCGATGTGCGGCGGCCAGCGACACGGCGAGACCAACGGCGAGGCGTTCGACCACGACCTGCCCGCGCGGTCCCTCGGCCGCGACCAACTCGGCCAGCGACGGCCCGTCCACGAGATCGGACACCACGTAAGGACGGTCACCCTCGACGTCCGCGGCGAGGAGCTCGGCGGTGCAGAACCCGGTGACACGGCGGGCGTCGGTGAACGCGTCGACGAACCGGGCGCGCACCTCGGGCTCCCCGCTCAGCCGCACATGCAGCAGCTTCACCGCGACGGACCGTCCGGAAGCGTCGCGGCCGACGAAGACCGCGCCCTGCTCGCCGACACCGATCCGGCCGGTGATCGGGAAGTCGCCGAGTCGTTCCGGGTCGCCGGGCTGCAGGGGCAGAGCCTCCGCCATCTACGCACCCTCCGTGTTCTGCCATCGGGGGCGAAATCCCCCGTACTTCCGCGAAACCTGATTCGTCCCCCGCGTCGGCACCGCTCCCTTTCTACCGGTTGGCGACCGATGACGCGGCTGAGTCGCCCGCACCCGGCCCGTGCGGGGTTTCGGATAGCGTCGGCGGTCATGGCGCGCAAACCTCTCACCCGTGAGCTGCTCGACGAGCAGCGTGCCGTGCTCGGCCTGCCCGGCTACACCGGCCCGGACGAGGCGCCCGCGTTGCGCCGCGCAGCGCTCGACACACTGCTCGCCGCCCGGTCGGCGGGAATCGAGCCCGCCCGGCCGATCGTGACCGGGGCCGTCCGGTTGCTGCTCGACCGGCTCGCCGAACTCGCCCCCGGACGGTCGGTCGAGATCCGCGTCCCCCCGCATGCCGCCGTCCAGGCGATCGAGGGCACGCGGCACACCCGCGGCACCCCGCCCAACGTGGTCGAGATGGACGCCGACACCTGGATCGCCCTCGCCCTGGGAGACCTGACCTGGGACGACGCCGTCCGCGACCGGCGCGTCAAGGCCAGCGGGTCACGCGCCGACCTCTCCGCCCAACTCCCCCTCCCGCCGACCTAGACCCAGCCCCCCATCGACCCAGGCCAGCCCCCGCCGACCTAGACCAGCGCCCCCAGCGGCTTGGCCAGCAACTCCCCTTCCAGTGACTTCGACCAGCAAATCCCCCTCCCCACGACGCAGGTGAGCAACTCCCCTCCCACCTACCTCAACGAGTGACGCCGTCGAAACGTTGGGGTCGGATCGTTGGGTCTTGCCCGCGGCGCGGGTCGCTGCGACGGTGGAGGGCACCGATCACGCCCGGACGCGAGGCTTCGACGCCGCGCCCGGACGCCCTGCCCCGACGCCGTGGAGGTGGGCGCCGTGCTCGTCGCGCGCTGGAGTTTCGAGGTCGAGGACATCAACGGACGCCGGGTGGCCGACGCCACGGGCGGCGGCGGTCCCGCGATGACCCTGGACGAGGGGGTCCGGATCGTCCCCGGACGCGACGGCGAGGCACTCGCCTTCGACGGGACGGGGAGTCGCGCGACCGTTCCCGCCGTCCCGGAACTGGCCCTCAGCCAGGTCTTCGGCTTCACCGTCGCGTTCCACGCCTGCGTCACCGAGGGCCCGACGGGGGAGTGGCGCGCGCTCCTCTTCAAACGGGTCGCGGACGCCGACGCCCGCGCCCTCGGCGTGTGGCTGCACCCGGACGCCGACCGCCTCCGCGTCCAGCTCTTCACGATCAAGGGCCCGGAGTACATGGACAGCCACGCACGCCTGACCGCCGGGACGTGGTCTCATCTGGCGTTCGTCGTCCACGCCCAGGGCATGGCCCTCTACCTCGACGGCAAGCTGGACGTGGCCGTCCCGCTGGAACATCCCGTGGTGACACCGGGCGGCACGCTGTCCCTGGGCGCGGAACCCGGCAAGCCCGGCATCTCAGGACTCATGGCCGACGTCCGCGTCTACTCCGCGGCCCTGGACGAGCACACCATCCGAACCCTGGCCGCCGAGTGATCGACACAACACGACACGAGACGGACATCACGCTTGCCCGCCCCCACACCCACCCTGTAGGCGATCTCACAAATCACCCTCAGGGGGCGTGCGACTCCTCGGCGAACGGGAACGTGCGATCGATGCACTGCCGACGCGCGAAGTCGTCCGGATAGCGGTGGGTATCGGCGCATTCCGCAGCCTTGCTGAGCAGCCAGATGATCGACACCGTCCCGACCGCGAGTGTCACCGCCGAGCAGACGATCCCCGCGATCGCCAGACCCCGTCCCGTCCCCCGCGACAGCGCGATGACGCCCAGAACCAGGCCGATCAGAGCGGCCGGGAGACCGGCCCCGCACAGCAGCAGACCGGGCAGTCCGGCCAGCCCGAGCGCCAGGGACGCCGTCGCGAGCCCACGCCGCTCCGGCACGCCCCGCGGCGGCGTCCGCGTCTGGTATCCCGGCATGGTCATCGGCTCGGCCCCCTGAATCCCCTGAAGTCGCCTCCCCACACTCGCGCGCCCGGCCCTCCGGCCAGGGGACGGGCGGGTAAAGGTCGATTAAGGACTCCACCGAACGGAGCAGAACGGACGGGCCTTTAGACTGGCCGGCGTGCCTCTCGGTGATGGACGACTGAGCCATGACATCGACCCCTCCGACCGCCCGCCGCAGGACGCCTGCGGTGTGTTCGGCGTCTGGGTCCCACAGGACCAGGCCGCCAGGGCGGAGGTCAGCAAACTCACCTACTACGGCCTGTACGCGCTCCAACACCGCGGACAGGAGTCGGCGGGCATCGCGGTCAGCGACGGCTCGCGGATCGTGGTGTTCAAGGACATGGGCCTGGTCGCCCAGGTCTTCGACGAGTCCGTCCTGAACACCCTGCGCGGACACATCGCGGTCGGACACTGCCGGTACTCCACCACCGGCTCGCCGACCTGGGAGAACGCCCAGCCCACCTTCCGTTCCACCGGGCACGGCGGGCTGGCTCTCACGCACAACGGCAACCTGATCAACACCCCCGAGCTGGCCGCCCGGCTGGACGGGGACGTGCTCACCGCCACCTCCGACACCGAGGTGCTCACCGCGCTGCTGGCGACCCGCGAGGGCGGCCCGATGGCGGCGGCGCGCGAGATCCTCCCGGCCACCCGGGGCGCGTACTCGCTGGTCTTCATGGACGAGCACACCCTGTACGCCGCCCGCGACCCGGAGGGCATCCGCCCGCTGGTCCTGGGCGCCATGGAGGGGAACGGCGGCTGGGTCGTGGCGTCCGAGACGGCCGCGCTCGACATCGTCGGCGCCCGTTTCGTCCGCGAGATCGAGCCGGGCGAGATGATCGCGATCGACGCGGACGGCGTCCGCACGGAGCGGTTCGCCGAGGCCAACCCCAAGGGCTGCCTGTTCGAGTACGTCTACCTGGCCCGTCCCGACACCACGATCGCCGGACGGTCCGTCCAGGCGACGCGGGTCGAGGTCGGCCGCCGCCTCGCCGCCGAGCACCCGGTCGAGGCCGACATGGTCATCCCGACGCCCGAGTCCGGCACCCCCGCCGCGATCGGCTACGCCGAGGCGTCCGGCATCCCCTACGGCCAGGGCCTGGTCAAGAACTCCTACGTCGGCCGGACGTTCATCCAGCCGTCCCAGACGATCCGGCAGCTCGGCATCCGGCTGAAGCTGAACCCGCTCCGCGAGGCCATCGAGGGCAAGCGCCTGGTCGTCGTGGACGACTCGATCGTGCGCGGCAACACCCAGCGGCAGGTCGTGGCGCTGCTGCGCGACGCCGGCGCCGCCGAGGTCCACGTCCGGATCTCCAGCCCGCCGGTCTCCTGGCCCTGCTTCTACGGCATCGACTTCGCCACCCGCGCCGAGCTGATCGCCGGGAACCTCGACGTCGAGGGCATCCGCGACTCCATCGGCGCCGACTCCCTCGGCTTCATCTCGCTGGATGAGCTGATCGCCGCCTCCCAGATCCAGAAGGACCGGCTCTGCCGGGCCTGCTTCGACGGCGTCTACCCGGTCCCGGTCGAGGAGGCCGCCCGAGGCAAGCACCTGCTGGAACCGACCCGCACCTGACGGCCGCGGGGACACAAGGACAGCCCGCAGATCCCTGCGGGCGGTGGAGGAGGCTCGCGTGAGGGCGGGCCGAGGAGACGACCCGCCGCGCGGCGGGCCGGGGGGATCATGAGCACCTCGTACGAGGCGGCCGGAGTCGACATCGCGGCGGGCGAGCGCGCCGTGGAGCTGATGAAGGCGCGCGTGGCCCGGTCGCGCCGTCCGGAGGTCGTGGACGACGCGAGCGGTTTCGCGGGCCTGTTCGACGCCTCGGCGTTCCTGAAGTACCGCCGCCCGCTGCTGGCGACCTCGACCGACGGCGTCGGCACCAAGGTCGACCTGGCGCGCCGCCTGGGGATCTACGACACGATCGGGCACGACCTGGTCGGGATGGTCCTGGACGACCTGGCGGTCTGCGGCGCCGAGCCGCTGTTCATGACCGACTACATCGCCTGCGGCAAGGTCGTCCCGGAGCGGATCGCCGACATCGTGGGCGGCATCGCCGAGGGCTGCGCGCTCGCCGGAGCGGCCCTGGTCGGCGGCGAGACCGCCGAGCACCCGGGTCTCCTGGGCGAGGACGAGTTCGACGTCGCGGGCGCCGGCACCGGCGTCGTCGAGGCGGGCGAACTGCTCGGCCCGGACCGTGTCCGCCCCGGCGACGCGGTGATCGCGATGGCCTCGTCCGGCATCCACTCCAACGGATACTCGCTGGTCAGGCACATCCTCGCGCACAGCGACCTGACGCTGGACTCCCGTCCGGACGAGCTCGGCCGCAGCCTCGGCGAGGAGCTGCTGACCCCCACCCGCATCTACGCCCGGGACATGCTCGCCCTGATCGACGGGACGGACGGCGGCGTCCACGCGTTCGCCCACATCACCGGCGGCGGCCTGGCGAACAACCTGGCCCGTTCCCTCCCCGGAACCGTCGACGCCGTCCTGCGCCGCGACTCCTGGACGGTCCCGCCGCTCTTCGAGATCCTCCGCGCCCACGGCGACGTCCCGCAGTCCGAGATGGACAAGACCTTCAACCTCGGCGTCGGCATGGTCGCGATCGTCGCCGCCGACGCCGCCGACGCCGCGATCCGGCTCCTCAACGACCGCGGCGTTCCGTCCTGGCTCCTCGGTGAGACCACCCCCGGCACCGGGACGTGCGACTACGCCTGATCGGGGGTAGCCGCCGGGTCAGGGAAACATCCTCCCGGGGAGAGCCAGATCCATCCCCGGGCCGTCGTCTCCTTGCAGCTGACCTCGACCTGCCGGTACAGCTCGGGGAACAGGACACCGCGGCTGGACAGCACCTCGTCGTACAGCAGGTCCGACGCGATCATGCTGAGCTCCGCCCCGGACCCGGCGGCCGCCTCGCGGAACCGGGGCGCGTCCACCAGCCGGAACAGATGGTTCACGGCGCGTCCGACCACGCCGTGGTCGTCCTTCTCCACATGCCCTGAATGGACCGCCATCCGGACCCTCATGCGGGCCGGGTCGCTGGCGAACCGGTTGCCCCGCCGGAGCATCGCCTGGAGGTGGTGCGCGAGCGGGTCCAGCAGGAGGTGCGGCGGCGCGTCCGGCGGAACGACGATGAGGGCCCCGTCGCCCCGGTCCTCCCGATAGCAGGCGTCCCAGGGCAGCAGCGTCATGGTGAACGCCTCCCGCAGGTCTTCGTACAGGCGGTGCCGCAGGTGCCGCCGGATCTCCTCGTCCCGGCGCGCGTCGGTGAACGCGACGATGTCGCCGGCGACCATCGTGGTGTAGACGCGGGGCGCCGCCGCGTGGAACGGCCCGCCAGTCGGGTTCGCAGCGGACGACCCGTCCCAGACCGGACGAGGCGCGACGGGAGTGGGGACGAGGTGCGGGGCGGGCGCGGGCGGCGGAAACAGGGTCCTCGAGGCCGAGTCCAGCGCCGCCTCGGGAGCCGGCATCGGAGTCGACGCCCGAGCGGAGACCTGCGGCGGACCGGCCTTCCGGTCGACGGGCTGCATGCTCATGTTCGTCACGACGCCTTTCTCGCTCGGGAACATGATCTCCCCCCGAATGCAATTGTGCCCCCGTTCGGTAATGGCTTCTGATTTCGGCTGATTGCCGTGAAGGAATCTGTCGTCAGGAGAACGGCGGGGTCGCCGATTGGCTGGTCCCACGCGGAGACGTGGCGTTCGGCCCGCCCGCGTCCTGCTTGCTGTCCACAGGACACCTGGCAGAGTGGCGGCGACCACGCGATCCCTCGGGAAGCCTGTGAGCACAGTGCTTCCGGATGCCGGAGAGGCTCCCTCTCCCGCCGGAGAAGCACTCCGACCGCACATCGCGACAACGTCGAACGCCGCCACGCATTCGGCTGTCATCAATTCGAAAGTCGTCAGAAAGGAACGACGCAGGTTGCCACTTGGCAGACCGCCGGGTCGCTGTTTTACTCGAACCAGGAGAGGGGCGGGAGGACGGGGGCCGCGACGCGCTCCGGTGCTTCCACGGCCACCGGCCACCGAGCGAGGGGTGGGAATGCCGAACGCTTCGGGACAGGGACCGGGACCGGTCGTCCAGCGCGCGATCCTGACCAGCGAGGCCGTCGGCGGCGCCATGCTCACCACCCTGGACCGCGACGCCCGCGCGTCCGACCACCGGGCCGCCTTCGAGAGGCTCCGGGGCCTCGCGCTTCCGGCCGAGCGGACGCCCGCCTACATCGAGGAGATCATCGCGGCCATCGAGGCGGACGCCGACCCCCGCCCCGCCCCGGCCAGGGACCTGCTCCCAGGACGCCGAGGGGACCGAGGGGCACCCCGCACACGGGCCGCCGGGGGCAGGCCATGAGAGCCGCCTCCGGCCGCGCCGCCGTCCGGTGCCGGGAAAGGCGAACTTTGCCGATCTTTCGGGCGTCCAACCCGGTGTGACCGGCATTGGGAAGACTGTGCGGGTGGGTCGGCGGGTTCTGGCGGAGGTGAGGGCCCGGCTGCGGTATCGGGCCGGGCCGCTGCTGGTCCTGGGCGGTCTGGGGCTGTTCGCGGTCCTGCTGCCCACCGGGTGGGCGTACGCCGACACGGCCCGCTACCGGCACACCCCGGCGGACGTGCCGGAGACACCGGTGGCCCTGGTGCTCGGTGCCGGGATCGCCAACGGGCAGCCCTCGCCGCTGCTCGCGCGGCGTCTCGATCTCGCGGTCGACCTGTACCGGCGGGGCAAGGTGAAGGTGCTGCTGGTCTCCGGCGACAACCGGGTCAAGGACTATGACGAGCCCACGACCATGCGCGACTATCTCGTGCGCGCGGGGGTGCCCAAGAACCAGATCGTGCGCGACTTCGCCGGGCTGGACACGTGGGATTCGTGCGTCCGCGCCAAGAAGATCTTCGGAGTGCGGCGGGCGACCGTCGTGACGCAGCTGTTCCACCTGCCGCGCGCCGTCGCGCTGTGCCGGGCGGCCGGGATCGAGGCGTACGGCGTCGGCGACCAGAGCATGGGCGGCGGACGCACCGACGCGACGATCAACGGGTACCTGCGGGAGCCGCTCGCGACGATCAAGGCCGTCGGCAGCATGACGCTGAAGCCCGGCCCCAGGATCGGCGGGGAGGCCGAGCCCGGCGTGTACGCCGCCCTCGCCCCGCCGCCGTCGTCCGGCCACTGAAAATGTGACGCTTGTCGCTCCCGGACGACCCGCTCAGCGAGCCGTCCGCTCACCAGAACGGCCTGTCAGCGCGTCGTCTTCTCACCAGAACGGCCCGCCCCGCGAGCCGTCCGCTCGCCGAACGAGCCGCTGAGAGGAAGCCCTGCTCCGGAAAGCCCGTCCCCAGGACGGCCCTTCGCCAGGACGGACCGCCCAGCGGACCTGTCGGTCGCCGCTCCGCCCCTGAGAAGCGCGAACGCCACCGCGCGGGACCGAAGTCCCTGCGGTGGCGTTTCGCCAAAAGGGCCGATCAGTGACCCGAGGTGCCGTTCTTGCGCTGGTCCTCGTAGTCGTCGGCGTAGTCGGCGTACTTCTCCGCGAGCTCGTCATAGGCGTCGTCGGCCGGAGAGTCGTCCGGAACACCCAACTCTTTCTGCAGGCGATCGAGGTCTGTGCCGCCGCTGCTGTACTTGAGCTGCCTGGCAACCTTTACCTGCTTGGCCTTGGCTCGGCCGCGACCCATTGGCTCGACCCCCTCGATGGTCAGGGCTTTCGTGGGCCCATCAACGCGCGCGTGTACCACACGAACCGATGCCTGATGAGCCATGCGTCAGTCACGGATACAACCGTACCCGTTTTGCGCCCGGCTCGGTACATCGTCAGTCCGTGGCGGCGACGCTCGTTGCGGAGGACATCAGTGTATCCGGTGGTCGGGAGGCCGCGGCCAGGCCTCGACACGCCCCCGGCGCAGCGGCCCGGAAGGCCCGCGGCGCCGGGGCGGAAGCCGCTCTCCGGCCGCCGGGGAGGACGCCGGCGAAGGCGGCCGAACCCCCGGCGGACGGGCGTCAGAGCAGGATGCCGCGCAGGCGGCCGATCTCGGACATCCTGCGCTCGGCGAGCCGGTCGGCGGCCACCGCGGGCGGCACGCCCTCCTCGGCGGCCAGCACGAAGATCTTCTCGGTGGTGTCGAAGATCTTCGTCGCGCGGGACTTGGCGCGCTCGAAGTCGAAGCCGCCGATCTCGTCCGCGACCTGGATCACACCGCCGGAGTTCACGACGTAGTCGGGGGCGTAGAGGACGCCGCGGTCGGCCAGCTGCTTCTCGATGCCGGGGTGGGCGAGCTGGTTGTTGGCCGCGCCGCAGACGACCTTGGCGCTGAGGACCGCGACGGTCTCGTCCGACAGGGACCCGCCGAGGGCGCAGGGGGCGTAGACGTCCAGCTGCTCGCGGACGAGCGCGGCGCCGTCGGCGGCCACCGCGACCTGGGGGTGCCGCTCGCGCACGCGCTCGACGGCCGCCTCGTCGACGTCGCTGATCACGACCTCCGCGCCGTCCTCGAGGAGGTGCTCGACGAGCCGGTGGCCGACCTTGCCGACGCCCTCCACGCCCACCCTCCTCCCGCGCAGGGTCGGCCCGCTCCACACGTGTTGCGCCGCGGCCCGCATGCCCTGGAACACGCCGAACGCGGTCAGGATCGAGGAGTCGCCCGCGCCGCCGTGCTCGACGGTGCGTCCGGTGACGTACTCGGACTCGCGGGCGACGATGTCCATGTCGGGGCTGTAGGTGCCCACGTCGCAGGCGGTGATGTAGCGGCCGTGCAGCGACTGGACGAAACGTCCGTAGGCGCGCAGCATCGCCTCGTTCTTGTCGGTGTCGGGGTCACCGATGATCACGGCCTTGCCGCCGCCGAGGTCCAGGCCCGCCAGCGCGTTCTTGTAGGACATGCCGCGCGACAGGTTGAGCACGTCGGTGAGGGCCGCCTCCTCCGACGCGTAGGGGTAGAAGCGTGTCCCGCCGAGGGACGGGCCGAGCGCCGTGGAGTGGATGGCGATGATCGCGCGCAGGCCGCTGGCCTCGTCCTGGCAGAAGACGACCTGCTCGTGTCGGGGTTCGGTGCCCTTGTGGGGCGACCCGAAGACATTAGGCACGGTAGTGCCCTCCTCTCTGTCTTGAGATCAGCCTAAAGGTGGTGGATGTCACCCCGCTGGCAGAACCCCGCTACGGGCCGTCCGGCATTCCGGCGCGCCGGTGTTCGCGGAAGGTCACGGGCCCCTGCGAGGCGGTTTCGGACCCGCGACCAGGACCTTGAACATCGGGAACGAGGTAACGCGCGCGTCTCGCGAGGCCCAAGGAGCCCGCATTTCGGTCGGACTCATGTAACGATGCGGTGGTGTTTCCGTACGCCGCGTACCTACGGGTATATGAGCCGGTTACCGCCTTCCCGGAACCGGCCCGAACCCTGTGGACGGCCTACGCCGAGTCGCGTCGGCGGCCCCGCCGGGTCCACGCCCTCGAGGTCGAGCACCGGCGCGCGGCGCGGCGGCTGGCCGGTTACCCGCCGGAGGTCGCGCCCCGCCTGGAGTGCCAGGACGCCTACGTGCGGCGGACGGACGACATGATCTACATATGTCCCTGGCAGACGCGGCTGCGGTCCTGGCAGGCGTTCGAGCGGTTCCGCGCCGAGACGCCGACCTCGGTGCTCCCCGCGTTCGTCCCGCCGGACGAGGCGGAACGGGCCGAACGGGCCTTCGCGCACTGGCGGGACAACGGCCGGACGCTGCGTCCGCACATTCAGACCGCCACCTGGCACGTTCCGCTCGCCTGGTTCGTCCTGTTCGATCGCGCGGAGCGCTGCCTGCTGCTCGGCCGGACGACGGGGAACGGCCACCTGGGGGAACCCGGGCTAGCCTCGCGCGGCACCGGGGGAGGGGCCGCGGCGAGCGCCGGACCGGCCGTGGGGACGGAACCGGACGCGCCCGCCGGAGGGGATTCACCGGACGAACGGGGTGAACACGCCCGACGTGGCCCGACGACGGCGTCCGCCACGCGTACGCTGATCTACGTCACGTCGATGGCGGAGGCGCGCCGCAGGATCGTCGCCGCGCTCCCCGTCCTCCAGCGCGACGTCGGCCGGGCCGGCCTCGGCGCGGACGCGCGCGACCCGGTGGCGCCGGCCGCCGGACGGCTGGAGGCGCTGGGCTCCCACCTGGACGTCTTCCATCCGCGCTCGCTGGTGGAGCTCGACTACGGCGGGCTCGTCCACCTGCTGGACGACGCCGCGCTCCGCGCCGACGACTCGGTCGGCGAGACGGGCGTCGCGCTCGCCGCGATGGCGCGCGGTGAGGTCGAGCTGACCGTCGCGATGTACCAGCGCCTGCTCGCCCGCTGGCGGCCGGTGCGGGCGCGCCGCACGGCGAACTGAACAAATTTCCTGAATCCCTGCGCGATACGACTATACGTGTCGCTAGAATCACTGAGCGTGACCCAGTGACCACGCTGATGCGACACGAATCCCTACGCAGGGTGGCAAAGGTACTTGCTTGTTGCGATGAGTGGTGGCAAGGTTACACGTTGTGATGTCATAGTGGCTCTTTCGGGCCATAGGGGACATCAGTGACCGCGCGAGATCAAAATCGCAGGATCGCTGTCATTCGGTCCACGGAGGAGAGGCCGCACACATGTCAGCACGTACACCCGAGGCCGAGCCGCTGCTCACGCCGGCGGAGGTGGCGACGATGTTCCGTGTCGACCCCAAGACGGTGACGCGGTGGGCGAAGGCCGGCAAGCTGACGTCCATCCGCACCCTGGGGGGGCACCGCCGCTACCGCGAGGCGGAGGTGCGAGCACTGCTCGCGGGTATCCCGCAGCAGCGTTCGGAGTGAGACGCGCCGTCCCGCCGAACCCTCGGCACGGACGGTCGTGTACAGCGCAACAAGGGGGGCGGCCAGGAGGCCGCTGAACGGAACCGTCCGCAGCGGGCGGGAGTTCAGCCGCTTCCTGGCCGACGGTCCGGCACCACGGTCATCCGAGAACCGCGGTCCCGGGCCACTCACCGTAATCATCGGATGTCCCGTTCGCCCCGCGACCGGGACATCCGCCATGCCCGGCCTCTGACTCCACAGAGTCACCACGCGCACACGCTCATCGCACTGGGCCCGCCGGGCACGTCCGGCGCGGCGGGGGTCAGCCCGCGGCGGGGCCGAGCTCGGCTTCGGCGAGCCGGTCGTACAGGTCGGAGATGTCGGCGGTGTGCTGGCCAGCGACATGCAGCAGGACGATCAGCTGGTCGACCAGGAGGCGTTCGAGCTCGGACCGGGCGACGTCCCGGTTCTCCAGCCAGTCGAGGCCCGCGGTCTCGACCGAGGCCATCCAGGAACGCAGCGTGATGCGCAGGATCGGCGTCGGGATCTCGACGTCCATCGCGGTGAGGATGCGGCCGAGCAGCAGCTGCCGGATGCCGTCCACGATCTCGCCGACCTCGCCGGAGCGGTCGGCCGGGCCGCCGCGCAGCAGGGCGGTGAAGCCCGCGGCGTGGCTCTCCACGAAGTCGAAGTAGCGCTCCAGCGACACCCGGAGCCGGTCGATCGGGGAGCCCTCGGTGGGCGGCTCGAGCAGCACCGACAGCTTGTGGGCGGCGTTGCCGAGGGCGGCGAGGTAGAGCTCGTACTTGCCGCCGAAGTAGTGGTAGACCAGCGCGCGGGACGCGCCCGCCGCGGCGGCGACGTCGTCGATGGAGACGTCCTCGGGCGGGCGGGTGCTGAACAGCTGGAGCGCGGCCTCGATCAGTTCGTCGCGGCGCTCGTCCACGCTGAGGCGGCGCCTGGCCTGACGGGCGCCGCCGGCCCGCCGGTCGCGGGTGTTCGCTCGCCGACCGCCGCCGGTCACTGCACGATCTGCCACTCGGGAAGGGTATCCGAGGCCGCGTCCGGGCACGGCCGCGCCGCCACGCGGGCCTGTCCCTTTCTCCGGGCCTCCCGGGAAGCCGTCCCCCCGGTGACGGGCGGAAACGGCGGGAACGTTCCCGGGCCGCGTGCCCCGAACTCCGATTGGCGGCTGCCCGTTACTCACTGTTGCGCCGATTTCGGGCGAAGCCGAGGCATCATGGCATCTCCTCCCGAGCGAGGACGGTGTTCGGGCGGCCCGTGCGTCCGGAACACCGCGAGTGGCATGACCCGCAAGGCCCCCGGACGGAGTGCCATGTCAGACGGAGAAACGACCCCGCCACGCGGCGCCGAGACGCTGCGCAGGGAGATCCCGCGCTCGCAGGTCCCGCGACCTCGCGCGGGCACGCTGCCCCTGCCCGCGCCCAAGCCGACGATCCGGAACGTGGCCGAACGCGCCGGGGTGTCCAAGTCGCTGGTGTCGCTGGTGATGCGCGGCTCCCCGCACGTGAGCGAACGCAGACGGGCGGCGGTCCTCCAGGCGGCGCGGGAGCTCGGCTACCGGCCGAACGCGGTCGCGCGGAGCCTGGTCGAGGGCCGCACCCGGCTGATCGGCGCGATCGTCGCGGACCTGCACAACCCGTTCTTCGCCGAGTTCCTGGACGGTCTCCAGGAGTCGCTGCACGGCGCGGGCCTGCGGATGCTGGTCGGCTCCGGGCGCTGGGACCCGCTGTTCGAGGCCGAGGCCGTCGAGGCGTTCCTGGAGATGCGGGTGGACGGCCTGGTGCTGCTCAGCGTCGTCCCGGAGTCGCTGAAGGAGGCGGCGTCGTCGGTGCCGGTCGTGGTCGTCGGCGAACGCGACGTGCAGGGCGTGGACATCGTGGTGGACGACGACGAACTCGGCGCGTCCCTCGCCGTGGACCACCTGGTGGACCTCGGCCACCGGCGGATCGCGCATATCGAGGGGGCGCGCTCCACCACTGCCCGGTACCGGCGCGCGGGCTACGAGAAGGCGATGCGGCGACACGGCCTGGCGGACGAGATCGTCGTCGAGCCCGGCGACTTCACCGAGGAGGGCGGGTACCGCGCGGCGCGCACGCTGCTCGCCCGGCCCGACCGTCCCACCGCGATCTTCGCGCCGAACGACCTGGTCGCGACGGGCGCGCTGTCGGCGGCGGACGAGCTGGACCTGCCGGTCCCGGAGAAGGTGTCGATCGTCGGGTACGACAACACCCATCTCGCCGCGATCCGGCACATCTCGCTGACCAGCGTGAACCAGCCGCGCCGCGACATGGGCCGGGTGGCCGCCGAGCTGCTCACCACCCGGATCGGGGATCCGGCGCGGGCCGCGCGGCAGAATCTCGTCGTTCCGCACCTGGTCGTCCGGTCGTCCACCGGGCCTGTCCCGGCGCTGTGATCCGGCGCGGTGGAGACCCGGGTGTGACGCGCCCGCGCTGAGGGGAGTTCCGGCTGGTGACGGGCTTGGCGTCCGGCGTCGGAGTGGGTCGTTCAGCGGTGGGTAGCGGATGGGTCGATCATCGTCCCGAAGTGGTGGCCCCCGGGTAAGGGGCTCGCCAAGCCTGACGCGATCGGTCGACCGGACCGAGCCGTCCGGTGGTTAATGGGTGGACCGTTCGGCGGATTCGGGGCCCTCGCCGAAGCGGGCCGAATCCCCAGGGGAGGACGGTCCGGGCGGGCCTCGTGGAACGGACACGGGAAAGATCGGGTTCACCCAGGGGGGCGAGTTCCGTGCGGGATCCGGAATTGGTGTCGTGTGCGCAGCGGGCGGCGAACGAGCTCGAGCGCGCCTGGTCGGAATGGCGCAACCAGCGGGGGCTCGCCGAGCAGGTGTCGGAGTCGGTCGCCAGCTACGTGGCCCACTCGATCGATCATCCGTGGGGCCGTCCGCGCGTGGTCCTCGGCCTGGACGCCGACGAGGCCCGGGCGCTCGCGGCGCTCCTGAGCACCCCGCGCGGCTTCTGACGGCCCTCGGGCGGCCTGGGCGGCGCGTGATTCGTGTGCCGGAAGGGACGCGTGGCGTCGAGGTTTTGGTTCTGTGTCCGTGTGGACGGATATGCCTTCCCAGCTTGGCATGGGCCGGTTCTGGAGGGCCGAGCACGGACACCGATTTCGTGGAGTCCGTTTGACGAACGCCTCCTGGTGTGCAAACTGGCAGGGGCGTTTGTCACGGAAGCATCACGAGAGGACGACTCGGTGCGCATTCATTCAGCGCGCGGCCCGGTGGCGGTCGGACTGGCCCTGTGTCTCGGGGCGCTGACCGCCTGCGGGAGCGGGTCGTCAGGTGATCAGGCGGCCGGAGCGGAGCGGGCGGCGCCTCCGGAGGCGTCCGGCGAGGCCGCCGCTCCGGGCGCGACGTCGCCGGGCAAGGAGCCCGCCGCTCCCACGGGTTCGCTGCGCGGCAAGACCATCGCGATCGACCCCGGGCACAACGGCGGGAACGACAACGCGCCGTCCGCGATCAACAAGCAGGTGGACGTCGGCAACGGCCGTAAGGAGTGCGACACCACCGGGACGCAGACCGCGTCCGGGTACACCGAGCACGCCTTCACCTGGGACGTGTCGAAGCGGCTACGCAAGCTGCTCCAGGCCCAGGGCGCCAAGGTCGTGATGACCAGGAAGAACGACACGGGCGTCGGGCCGTGCGTGACCGAGCGCGCGGCGACTGGGAACAAGGCGCACGCGGACGCGGCGATCTCGATCCACGGGGACGGCGCGGCCAGGTCCGGGCACGGCTTCCACATCATCGAGCCGCTGCCGGTCCCGGCGGGCGGCAACACCAAGATCGTCGAGCCGTCGGCGCGGCTGGGCGAGGCGGTCCGTGACGCCTACCACTCCGGGACGGGCATCCCCTACTCCACCTACCTCGGCAAGAAGGCGATCGACAAGCGGGACGACCTGGGCGGACTCAACCTGTCCACGGTCCCGAAGATCTTCATCGAGTGCGGCAACATGCAGAACCCGGGCGACGCGGCCAAGTTGTCCGACGCGTCCTTCCGGCAGCGCGCCGCGGTGGCGCTGGACCAGGGGATCACCGCCTTCCTCAGCGGCCGCTGACCCGTCCTCGCCGCCGCTCGCCGTCATGATCGGCGGGGCGGTCCGGCGCGCCGGGGGCGCGGGCGGCAGGATGGACGGGTGCGTGAACTGCTCGGGCGTCTCGGAGCCCGTTTCGAAGAGGCCGGATACACCGTCGAGGGCGTCCGGGAGACGCTCGGCCCGGTCGCGGGCGGGGCGCTGGCGCGGGACGAGATCGTCCCGGCGCTGCGGGCGACCACCGACGGGTCGACGCTCGCCGAGCTGATCCGGCTGTTCTGGCTGCAGGTGCCGGTCGCCGCGTCCAGGCTGCCCGGCCTCGCCGGGGATCTGGTGGAGGCGGGGCTCGCCACGCTGGACGGGGAGTCGGCGGACGAGCTGTTTCCCGTGTTCCACGTCGAGCCGGTCGAGTCGGTTCTGGGGTCGGGGCATCTCGGGTACGTGGTCTCCGATCTGAAGGTGCGTCCCGGTGAGGGGCGGCTGCCGCGGCCGGACCACGTCGTCGGCACGGGCGGCGCGGCGACCAGTCTGGCCCGGCTCGTTATCCACAAGCCTGTGGATAACGTCCTTGATCTGGGGACCGGATGCGGGGTGCAGGTCTTGCATCTCGCCGACCCCGCGGTCCGTCCGAAACCCGGCCGGATCACGGCCACCGACATCAATCCGCGGGCCCTGAAACTGGCCGAGAAGAGCTTCGCGCTGTCCCGGCTGGACGGCGTCGAACTGCTCGAGGGGTCGCTGCTGGAGCCCGTCCGCGACCGCCGTTTCGACCTCATCGTGTCCAACCCGCCGTTCGTGGTCGGACCGCCCGAAAGTGGCTTCACCTACCGCGAGTCGGGCATGCACGGCGACGAGTTCTGCAGCCGCCTGGTCGCCGAGGCGCCCGCGCTGCTGACCGAGGGCGGGACGGTCCAGCTGCTCGCGAACTGGCTGCATATCCAGGGCGAACCGTGGCAGGAGCGGGTCGGCGCGTGGGTCGGGGCGGCCGGTTGCGACGCCTGGGTCGTGCAGCGGGACGTCCAGGATCCGGCCGAGTACGCCGAACTGTGGCTGCGCGACTCGGCGGAGGCGGGAACGCCCGAGCACGGCCGCCGCTACAAGGAGTGGCTGGACTACTTCGACGCCCGGAAGGTCGAGGCGGTCGGCTTCGGCTGGATCACGTTGCGGATGGCCGGAAGTAACCGTCCCGCCGTCCGGATCGAGGAACTGCGGCACACCGTCGACCAGCCCGTCGGGGCGTACGCGAACGCCGTCCTGGACGGCCTCGTCGCCGCCCGGGAGTTTTCCACAGCCTGTGGACGAGTAGACGGCCTGGAGCAGATCCGGTTGCGGTCCGCGGCCGGTCTAGTCCAGGAGCAGATCGGGCCGCCCGGCGACGAGCATCCCGAGCGGATCCTGCTCCGGCAGACGGGCGGGCTGCGGCGTGCCGCCGGGGTCGGCACGGCCGAGGCGGGCCTCGCCGGCGTTTGCGACGGGTCGCTGCCGCTGGCCCCGCTGCTCGACGCGATCGCGCAGCTCATGGACATGGACGGCGACCAGATCCGGGCGCACGCGGCGGCCGTCCTGCCCGAGTTGATCGCGGACGGGTTCTTCGAGGTCGCCTCACTCGGCTGACCCGCGGCCCTCGTCCGCCGGCCGGGCGACCGCGCGCAGCGCCGCGACCATGTCGTCCTTCTTCAGGGTCAGGATGGTGAAGCCGGCCGCCAGGTAGACGCCGGACAGGAACAGGCGCACGCCGTGCCACGGCAGGACGAACTGGGCCGCGAACAGGGCGAACAGCAGGGCGGCCTCGCGGCGCCGGAACTCCAGGTCCACCAGTAGCGCGAGGCCGAGGACGGTCTGCGCGGCGGTCAGCAGCACCTCCTCGGTCTGCCGCGCGTCCAGCGGGAGCGACCAGTCGCCGCCGCCCAGCCGGAACGCGATCGGGAGCGTCCCGATCAGCAGCGTCCACTGGTTGACCTTGCTGGACAGCAGCGTCCCGATCGCGTCGGAGTCCCGCAGCCGCCACGCGAACACCACCGCGACGATGAGCTCCGGCGCCTCCGACGCCAGCGGGGCGAGCCACTGCACCAGCAGGAACCGGTCGATCCCGAGCGTCGACCCGGCGTTCACCAGCGACTCGGCGAACGGCTCCGCGCACGCGAAGATCACCACCGCGCCGAGCAGGAACAACACCGCGGTCGTCACGCGACGGGCCTCGGTGGGCAGCGCGGCGAGGACGGCCGGGACGCCGACGGGCTCCTCCTCGTCCTCGGTGCCGATCCGCGCGATCCGGACGACATACAGGACGTAGAGGTATATAAGGACGATCGCGACGTACCACCCGATCTCCCCGGCCAGCGCGGGCACGAACGCGACCACCGCGGCGATCGCCAGGAACCCGAGCTCGATCCGGTGATGCCCGCGCAGCCGGACGGGCCGGATCTCCTCCCGAGCCGAGCCGCCGCGCTTCCGGACGAGGCGGCGGCTGCCCAGCGTGAAGGCGAGGACGACCAGGGCCCAGCCGACGCCCACGAGCAGCCGGTTCGCGCCCGTCATGTTCGCCGCCGCGTACGCCGTGTACTCCGGCTTCGTGCCCGCGGCGTAGGCGTAGTAGAGGTCGACGGCGTACTCGGGAAGCACCGCGATCAGGGCGAGCAGCGCCAGCGCGAGCGCCCCGGACATGTCCCGGCGCGCCGTCTCCGACGCCCACATCAGCAGGATGGCCGCGCCCAGCACCCCGGCCCCGAAGAAGATCATGCTGGGCACCGGCGAGGGATGCGTTCCCGACAGCCGCAGCACGACCGCCGGCGCCGCCAGCACGACGACACCCGCCATCCGTGCCGCGATCGTCCTGTCCGACAACGGCGTCAGAGCCGACATACCCCGAACCCTCCCGCCGTCCAGGTCGAGCTACGTCCACCCCCCGGCAAAGAACACTCCGCCCGGAACCGCCACCTCACCAGCCGATTCGCCCCCAAGCGGCCGCCTAGGCCACCCCGCATCGCGAACCGTGAACCGTCCGGCGCGCGCCGCCACGCAGCTGAGCAACGACGCAGTCCGGCGGCGGAGGTGGTCACCGGTGGCGGGCGGGAGCCGGGATGTGGGTGTCGGGCGATGGGGTGCGCTCGTGTTTGCGTCTCGGCCAGTTCGGCGATGCGCCGGGTCGGGCCCGCGACCGCACCGGCGCCCTGTTGCGTCGGCGGCGAGATCCTCGCCTTTTGTCCGGGCAAGGGGCGGCTGGGGGCCCCGTGGCCGGGTGTTCGTGTCTGGGTCAGGTGGTTTTGGGGGTGCGGGCTTCGGTGAGGGTGCGGAAGGTGCTGGCGCGGAGGCGGCGGGAGAGGTCGCGGTGGATGCGCCAGGCCCACAGGGGGCCGCCGTAGATCATTCCGGTGAAGCCCTGGACGAGGGTGGCGCCGGCGCGGATGCGTTCCCACACGTCGTCGGCGGTCTCGATGCCGCCGACGGAGATCAGGACGAGGCGGTCGCCGGTGCGGGCGCGCAGCCGCCGCAGGACCTCCAGCGACCGGGCCTTGAGCGGCGCGCCGGACAGTCCGCCGGTCTCCTTGGTCAGCGAGGACGGGCTGGCGAGGCCGTCGCGGGAGATCGTGGTGTTGGTGGCGATGATGCCGTCCAGGCCGAGGTCGAGCGCGAGGTCGGCGACGGCGTCCACGTCCTCGTCGGCGAGGTCGGGGGCGATCTTGACCAGGAGCGGGACGTGGCGGTCCGGGGCGGCGCGGTCGGCGGCCTCGCGGACGGCGGTCAGCAGCGGACGCAGCACCTCGACGGCCTGGAGGTTCCGCAGGCCGGGGGTGTTCGGCGAGCTGACGTTGACCACGAGGTAGTCGGCGAGCGGGGCGAGCCGCTCGGCGCTCACGACGTAGTCGGCGGCGGCCTCGGCCTCCGGCACCACCTTGGTCTTGCCGATGTTGACGCCGACGATCGTGCTGTCCGGCGTCCTGCGGCGGCTGCGCAGGCGACGCGCGGCGTCCGCGGAGCCCAGGTTGTTGAAGCCCATGCGGTTGACGACCGCCCGGTCCGGGAGCAGCCGGAACAGGCGGGGGCGCGGGTTGCCCGGCTGCGCGTGCCCGGTCAGCGTGCCGATCTCCACATGCCCGAAGCCGAACGCGCCGAGCGCCTCGTAGGCGACCGCGTCCTTGTCGAAGCCCGCGGCGAGGCCGAGCGGGCCGGGGAACTCCAGGCCGAGCGCCGCGACGCGCAGCGCCGGGTCGCGCGGCGCGAGCGTGCGGCGCAGCAGCGGCGCGACGCCGGGCGTCGCCTGGATGGTCCGCAGCGCGCGCATCGTCAGATGGTGGATGTCCTCGGCGTCCATGAACCGGGCGATGACGTGGCGGAACAGCAGTGAGTACAGCATCACCACGAGTATCCCAGGCGGCCCGAGCGAAAACGGTTTGAGGGCGTCCGAGGGCGCCGCCTACCCTGGTGGACATGATCGAGAACCTGCTGGCCACCGTGTGCGTGGCCGTGCCGCAGCGGATCATCCGCCACCGCGTCGCCGTCTGACGGACGGCCCCCTGCGGAACTCCCGCCCGGGCCGGACGACGACCGGACAGTCATCGCCTGCCATCACGGGAGCGGCTCACCATGGCCAAGAACAGGAACAACATGCTCGGCGTCGGCGGACAGCGGCGCAAGGTCTCACGCGCAGGCCTGCGCGGAGGGCCGGGCGGCGGACGCGGCCCGGCCAACGACGGCGCGGACGCCAAGCGCACGCTGGCCGAGTCGATGCGCGAGCGCCTCGACGCCCAGCGTCGTACCGCCGAGCAGGAGACCAGCGAGGACGACACCAGCGAGAACAACACCGCCGAGTGACCATCGACGGACCCGAGAGGTCGCCCGCGTCGCCCAACGCCGAGTGACGTCAACGCCCCTGGTGGGACCGCCGACGACGGCCTCGCCCAATGACGGTTGACCGGTCTAGGCAGTCACCGTTGGGCGGCACCGCCGGATGACCTCGGAGGTTCTGCGAAGCCTGCCGGTAGCGGTCTCGCCGGATAAGCGTTGACGGATCTGGACGCTGCCGATGGTTGATCCCGCCGAGGGACCGTCCCGACGGTCCCTCGGCCCGGGGCCGCCCGGGGCCACGGTCCCTCGGCCCGGGCCACCTGGGGCCGCATCGCCGAGCGACGGTCGACGGTTTGCGGGCCTGCCGGTGGCAGCCTGCCGGGTGGCCGCTGACGGATCCGGGCGGTCGCCGATGGCGGCGTTGCCGAGTGGCCGTTGATGGAACTGGGTGGTTGCCGGTGGTGGCCTCGTCCGGATGATGCCGATGGGTTCGAGAGGTTGTCGAGGGCGGCGTTCCGGAGTGTTTCGGGGCGGTGCCCAGGCGCGAGCCAGGGCATCGGATGCTGGGCCAGATCGGCGGCGGAAGTTCGCGGCATCGGCTTCGTAGGCACCTTTTGCGCGTTCTGGCGGCTGGTCGGAGTGTGAACTGGACCGGCGTTCGTGCCCTGCGGGGCGCGGACGCCGGTTTCGTTATGTAGTCGAGCCGATACGTTGGGTCAGATTTCGGGTTTATTCGCCACCTGTTACAAGAAAACCATCACGATCAGTAAGGGGAATACGTCACGGTGGAGTCGTTGGTGGATCTGACAACCACTGGGGGGCGTTGTGAAGTTGACCTTTTCCAGCGGCGGCGGAACCGACGACGCGGCGGGCCGGCACGCCCGGGTCCGGCGGCGGGGGCGCGCCGAACCGTGGCCCGCCGAGCCGCTCTGGCCCGCGCCCGACCCGGTTCGTGACCGCGAGATCCTGCTCGACCTGGCGTCCCGCCGGGCAGGGGCGGAGGCCAGGCTCTACGACGCGTACGCCGCCCGCCTTCACGACTATGCCGCGTCCGTGCTGCGCGAAGGGCCTGCCGCCGACATCGTCCACGACGTGCTGGTGGACGCGGCGCGGCGGGCCGCGCGCGTTCGTGACCGGGAGCGGCTCGGCGCGTGGTTGTACGCCGCGACCCGTGCCCGGATCCGTCGCCGCACCTTCCCGCGCCCGCGCTGGGACTGGTCGGCCGCACCCGGTGGGACGCGCCCGGCCGTCCCCGTGCAGGTGCGCGACGCCCTCGACCATCTGATGGCGGTCACGGGCCCGACCGAGCGGGAACTGCTCCTGCTCACCGGACGGCACGGCCTCACCACGGACGACCTGGAGGGTGTTCTCGGCCGTCCGGCCCGTGGGCTCCGTCGCCGCTGCGCGCTCGCCTGGCGTCACGCCGCCGAGATCGTCGCCGCCCATACCGCCGCTTCGGCCGGACTGGACGCCGGTCTGAGCCCGTCTTCGCCGCCGTCCCCATTCAAGGTGAGCGGCGCTACACCGCCGAACGGCCTTCCGTACACGGCGGCTGATCCAGTGCGTCAGGCCATCTATCCGGCTTACGGGACGCCAGCGGATGAGCGGCCCTTCGTGTCGCCTGGGCCGTCTCGCCACTCTTCGCAGGAGTTGGACGGGGTGCTGTTCGTGCCGCTTCCGACCGGAGGATTCCCGGCCGGACTGTATGAGACGCCGCCTGGTCTGGGGCTCGAGTACGAGGCGCAGAGCGGTGGCCCTGTCGCCCCTGCGTGGCGGGGCGAAGAGCAGGACGGCATCGCCGACCCGGCGCAGCGGGCAGGAGGACAGCAGGGCGGGCCCGCCGATTCGGTGGTGTGGCGGCGTGCGAAGCAGGACGTCGCCGCGGATCTGACGTCGCGGTTGGACGCGCGACGCGATGGTTCTGGTGGGCCGTGGCCGGGTGAGCGGCAGAACGAGGCCGTCAGGTCGGGGGCGTGGTCGGACCCGCAGCGTGGTGGGGATGACCAGCCGGAGTCGTGGGCGGATGCGGGGCGCAGTCGGCCCCGGGCGGAGGGCGCCCGTGAGCGGGGCTTCGGTTCGGGGCAGCGGGCGGGTGGGTGGCGTGGTGAGGGGGAGAGGGGGTTGCCGGGGGGCGTGGCGGGCGGTGGCGTCGGTGGGCCGGTGTTGCGGGTGGAGGCGTTGCTGGTGGCGCCTGTCGTGCCGCCTCCGCCGCAGCGGTTGCGGATGCGGATGCGGGTGTTGCACACGCTCGCCGACCCCGAGCTCGCGCCCTACCGGGCGGAGATCCGCGCGCGCGGTGGACGGCTCACTCCGGAGGGGCTGCCCCGGCAGCCGGACGCGACGTCGCCGGTCGCCCGTCGGACTCGTCGCGCCAGCCTGCGCACGACGCTGACCGGAGCGGCGGCCGTCACCGGGGTGCGTACGTCCGCCGCGGCCACCGCGACCGTCGGGACCGCGCTCGTTCCGCTGTTCCTGGTGCCCGCGTCCACGCCGACCACCGGGCTCGGGCTCGCGCCGGGTGGGCACGGCGGGCACAGCATTGCGAGCCCGCTGAACGGCGACCTCCCCGAGCCGCTCCCGGACAGGCCGGCGCACGACTCGGGTGTCGACGTTCCGTTCCCGACGGACGGGTTGCCTGCCGTGCCGCTGTCCTCCCCGGAGGGGGACAGCACCGCGGTGATCAGTGGGACGCCGAAGTATCCGGACGCCCCGGCGATCTCCGGGGGTGTGCCGAGCGGGATCGTGCTGCCCGACCGGCCTTCGACGCCGCCAGGATCCGAGCCGCTTCCCGTGCCGTTCGCGCCGCCGGATCTCTCTCCCGCCGTGCCGCAGGTCGTGCGCGACGTCGTGCAGGCCCTGCCGCAGGTGGTGCAGACCCTGCCGCGTGTGGTCCAGGACGTTCCGGAGATCGTGCGGGACGTTCCGCGGACGATCGCGGACGTTCCCGGGACGCTTCGGGACGTCTCGAAGGTGGTGGAGGACGTTCCGAAGACACTTCAGGACGTCCCTCATGTGGTTCAGGACGTCCCGCATGTGGTGCGGGACGTGCCCAAGGCTCTTCAGGACGTGCCCGCGGTGGTCCGGGACCTGCCCGCGGCGATCTCCGGAGTGACCGGGACGGCGTCGCCGTCTGCGCGGACCGGTGGGCTCGATGTTTCGGATGGGGCCGGAGGCGGGCAGCGCTGAGGGGGACGTGCCGCACGTGATCGGGGGCGTGTCGCGTGGTGGACGGCGACGACTTCGGCGTGGTCTGGCGGTCCACCTGTCGAGCGACGAAAGGAGCGAGTGATGGGCATCGTCTACACCGAAATGTCGGTCTCGCTGGACGGATACATCGCGGGACCCGGCGAGACGGGCTTCGACCGGTTGTTCCGCTGGTACGAGAACGGCGACATCGTCTGGGAGACGGCGCTGCCGGGCCTCACCTTCCGGATGACCGAGGAGAGCACGCGCGTGGTTCGGGAGGAGATCGCCAAGACGGGCGCGTTCGTCGTCGGACGCAGGCTGTTCGACCTCACCAACGGGTGGGAGGGGCGGCATCCGTTCGACATCCCGGTGGTGGTGCTGACCCACGAGGTGCCCAAGGACTGGCCGCACCTCGACACCGCGCCGTTCACGTTCGTCACCGAGGGCGGCGTGGAGGCGGCGGTCGCGACGGCGAAGGAGGTCGCGAACGGCGGGAACGTCGGGGTGAACGGCGGGACGATCGCCACGCAGTGCCTCGACGCGGGGCTGCTGGACGAGGTGGGCATGGCGCTCGTCCCGGTGATGCTGGGCGGCGGCGTGCCCTACTTCGGCCCGCTCGAGAACGGCCCGCTCGACCTGGAGGGCCCGATCAGGACCGTCCAGGGCAAGGACGTCACGCACCTTCGCTATCGCGTCCGCCGCGGCTGACCTGCGGAGCCGGAGCCCTCCGCCCATGAGCGGGGGCGCAGTGCCCGAGGAGGCGGGGCGGCCCGGAGGCGGCGGTCGGCGGGTGTGGGCGGAGGTCATGCGACGGTGGGCCAGTCCCAGCCGAGCTGGGCGAAGAGGCCGAGGCGGTCGGAGACGGCGCGGATCTCACTGATCAGGCCCTCCCGCAGCGTGAAGATGAGGATCATCTCGGTCTCGAACGAGCGGCCGGTGGGGACGGGCATGCGCGGGTGCGTGCCCGTGTGGGTGCCGGTGTGCGTGCAGCGGGCGACGACGGTGTCGCCGGAGACGACGAGCTGCTGGACCCGGCAGTGGTAGTCGCCGAACGCCTGCAGCTGCATGGCGATCGCGTCGAACGCGGCGCCGGGCTCGTCCGGCTCGCCGTGGATGATCTTGTTGTGGTCGACCACGTCGGCGGCCATGTGGTGGCACAGGTCGGCGAGGCGGCGCTCGTTGACGGCGGCGAAGAACCCGGTGACGACATCGGTGGCGGACATGTCCACCCTCTCTCTTACGGTGTAAGACGTTCGGACGCGTCTATGATGCGTCTTACGCCGTAAGAGAGTCAAGTCGGAAGGAGACTCTGTGGGTAAACCCGTCGGCCTCACCCGGGACCGGGTCCTGGACGCCGCGCTGGCCCTGGTCGACCGCGATGGCCCGGCCAAGCTGTCCATGCGCCGCCTGGGCGCCGAGCTGGGCGTCGAGGCGATGACGCTGTACCACTACGTCCCGAACAAGGACGCTCTGCTGGATGGGCTCGTCGAACGCGTGATCGCCGGGGCGCGTCCACGCCCCGTGCCCGGCAGCCTCGACTGGATCGTCGACTTCGCCCGCTCGTTGCGTCGCGAGCTGCTCGCGCACCCGCGCGTCGTCCCGCTGCTGGCGTCACGGCCGATGAGCACGCCGGGTGGTCTCGACCTCCTCGAGGAGGCGCTCGCGGCGCTGGCCGATATCGGCCTGACGCCCCTCGAATCCCTCGGGCTGCTCAACACGGTCGCCACGTTCACGGTCGGCCACGTCCTCGCCGAGGTGCCCACCGGCGACGAGCCCGAGCTTCCTGACCTGGGGAAACACCCGCGCGTCGCGCAGGCGGTGGCGGACGGCCTCGGCACCCCGTCCGATCACGAGGCCCGATTCGAGCGAGCCCTCACCGCCATTTTGACCGGCCTTGCCCCGGTCGGTGAACGATGATGGTCCGATGATCCCGACCCGGCCGGGGCGGCCGGGCGGCGGGGAATGGCGGGGTGGTCAGGCGGTGGGAACGGGAGGTCACTGAATTCCCGCCCGCACGGAGGGTGTCGCGGCGCATGCTTGGGGAGTCCGGCTCCGGGTGCTGACAGGAGGGCGCATGAGGGTGGTCACTCTGTGGCGCACTCGTGACGGCACCTATGCGGTCAGGGACGACCAGATGCGGCTGCTCGCGGAGTTCTGGGCCGAGAAGGAGGGGTGGTGGCGGGGCGAACTGGCCGACGGGACCGTCCGGCGGCTGTGGGTTCCGGTCAGGGACGGGGATGAGGAGACCGCCGCACGCGAGGTCACCAAACGCCTGTTGAGCCGGTGACAGAAGTGTGGCGCGGATGCCCCCGTGGTTTCCGCGCCGTGATCGATCCTCGCGGGTCGTCCGGGGGCCGCGTATCCGCTCTCCTACTCAGATCCGGCTGGGTGGTCAGCGTCCCGGGGTGGAGAAGATCTGGTTCAGCCAGCGGAAGACCGGGCCGAGCGTCGCGTCCCAGACCGCGCGGATCCCGCGTCCGACCGGGCGCGCCACGTTCACCCAGACCCACCGGACGGGCAGCGCGACGAGGTACTTCAGCGGGACGACCAGCGTGTAGTACAGCACCCGTCCGGCGATCCACCAGGCCCGGCTCAGCACCGGGAACAGGGCGTTCTCCCAGATCCAGGCCAGGCCGCGTCCGATCGGGGCGAGCACGTGGCGCCACAGGAACGTCAGCGGCACGACGATCAGGATGTTCAGCACCCACGCGATCGCGGTCGCGATCGGGAGCAGTACGTACCGGCCGAACCAGGCCAGACCCGCCCAGAGGCCGCGTCCGATCCAGGCGAGGAACGCGCCGAGTAGCCGCAGCGGGGGGAGCAGCAGCGTCTTCCACAGCCAGATCAGGGGCTTGACCAGCAGGAAGTGGAGCGCGATGCCGATCGGGCGCAGGACATACCGGCCGAACTGGACCAGCACCCATCCGATCCCGCGCCCGAGCAGGTTGAGCAGCTCCCAGGCAAGCCGGAACGGCAGCGCGATGACCACGGCGGGCCAGAGAAGGCAGCCGGGCGCGGAAGAGTCGTTCGGCCTGGTCAAGGTGTCTCCCATGTCGTGCTCAGCCCCGAAGTCACGACTATGACGGTTCAGGGCGAGAGGTGGTTCAAAACCGTACTCCTAGGTTTTGAACCACCTCTCGCCCTGAACCGCCCATGCTGTGCCAGTTGATCGGCACGACACGAGGCGGAGGCCGACAAGGAGTGGGGGCGCGGCCTCAGCCGAGGAGGCGGCGGCGGAGGACGGGGAGGTGGCTCTCCTCGATCTCCTTCGTCGCGGTGAGCAGCGTGACCGGCCCGCTCTCGGCGAGTTCGCGCAGGTGGTGGACGATCTCGACGCGTTCCGGGTCGTCCAGTTCGGCGCGGTAGCGGTCGGCGAACTCGGCCTTCTTCGCCGGGTCGTGGCCGTACCACTTGCGCAGTTCGTCCGACGGGGCGACCTGCTTGTCCCACTCGGTCAGCTCGGCGTGCTCCTTGGACAGGCCACGCGGCCACAGCCGGTCCACCAGCACGCGCGCGCCGTCCGCCGCCTCGGGCGCGTCGTACGCGCGCCGCATCCGGAATTCCCCCATGGAGACCCTCCTACCCGCGATGCGAGGGCCGGCCCGTTCGCGTTCGGGGAGGTTGTGAGGGTTGGCTCTGCCGGTGTCCGGGGATCCTGGCCAAAGATGATCGTTTCGTTTCGGGGGAGGCGCGGACATGGCGACGGTCGCCGAGCAGCTCATCGAGATCCTGCGGCAGGTGGGCGTCCGGCGCGTCTACGGAGTGGTCGGGGACAGCCTGAACCCGGTCGTGGACGCCGTCCGGCGGGCGGACGGGATCGAGTGGGCGCACGTCCGCAACGAGGAGGCCGGGGCGTTCGCGGCAGCCGCCGAGGCGCAGCTCACCGGGCGTCTCGCGGTCTGCGCGGGCAGCTGCGGACCGGGCAACACGCACCTGATCAACGGCCTGTACGACGCGCAGCGCACGGGAGCGCCCGTGCTCGCGATCGCCTCCCAGATCCCGAGCGCGCAGATCGGGATGGGGTTCTTCCAGGAGACCCATCCGGAGCGCGTGTTCGCCGAGTGCAGCGTCTACCGGGAGCTGGTGAGCGGTCCCGAGCAGATGCCCCGGATCGTCCGGACGGCGGTCCAGCACGCGGTCGGGCTCGGCGGCGTCTCCGTGCTCGCGCTGCCCGGCGACGTCGCCGACCGGGTCGTCGCGGCCCCGGTCGGGCAATCGGACCTGCTCGTCCAGCAGGGCGTCCTGCATCCGCCCGCCGACCAGGTCGACCAGCTCGCGAGCCTGCTGAACCGCGCGGAGAGGGTGATGCTGTTCTGCGGGGACGGCGTGCGGGGCGCGCACGACGAGGTGATGGGCCTGGCCCGGAAGGTGCTGTCGCCGATCGGGCACTCGCTGCGCGGCAAGGAGTGGATCCAGTACGACAACCCGTTCGACGTGGGGATGAGCGGGCTGCTCGGCTACGGCGCCTGCTACGACGCGATGCGCGAGGCCGACCTGGTCCTGCTGCTCGGCACGGACTTCCCGTACGACCAGTTCCTGCCGGGGAAGCGGACCGTCCAGATCGACGTCGACGCGTCGCGGCTCGGCCGCCGGACACCGCTGGAGCTGGCCGTCCACGGGGACGTCGGGGAGACGTTGCGGCAGCTCAGCGGCAAGGTCAGGCAGAAGACCGATGTGTCGTACCTGGACGGGATGCTGCGCAAACACACCCGTTCGCTGGAGAAGGTCGTCGACGCCTACACCCGCGACATCGAGCACCACACCCCGATCCATCCCGAGTACGCCGCGTCCGTGCTGGACGACGTCGCCGCCGAGGACGCGGTCTTCACCGTGGACACCGGCATGTGCAACGTGTGGGCCGCGCGCTACCTCACCCCGAACGGGCGCCGCCGCATCATCGGGTCGTTCCTGCACGGTTCGATGGCGAACGCGATGCCGCACGCGATCGGCGCGCAGTTCGCCTACCCGGGCCGGCAGGTGATCTCGGTGTCCGGGGACGGCGGGCTGAGCATGCTGCTCGGCGACCTGATCACGATCCGGCAGCACCGGCTGCCGGTGAAGATCGTCCTGTTCGACAACGGGTCGCTCAGCATGGTCGAGCTTGAGATGCTCGTGGACGGCCTGCCCGCGCACGGCACCGACAACGGCGAGGTCGACTACGCGGGTATCGCGCGCGCGGTAGGCATCGAGGCGGAACGCGTCGAGGACCCTGGACGCGTCCGGGCGGCCCTGACGGACGCGTTCGCCACCGACGGGCCGTTCCTGGTGCATCTGCTCACCGACCCGAACGCGCTGTCCATCCCGCCCCGGATCACCGGCGCCCAGGTCAAGGGCTTCGCGCTCGCCGCGGGACGGACCGTCCTCAACGGCGGCGTCGGCAAGATGCTCGACCTCGCGCGCAGCAACCTCCGCAACATCCCCCGCCCCTGAGCCTCGGCCACCCGGGACGGACGGGCGTCAGCCGGTCCGCGGCACGCAGGCCGAAAGTGGGGTCAGCGCGGGCCGGGGAGGTCGACGTCGAACCATAGATGCGTGCCCGTGGACGACTGCTCCAGGCCCCATTCGGAGGCGAGCACGTCGATGACCGTGAGGCCGCGGCCGTGGTCGATGCGGTCGGTGCCGTGCGGGTCGTCCTGCCGCGCGGGGCCGCCGTCGCGGACCGCGACCCGCAGCCGCCGCCCGTCGGACGTGATCCGGACCCGGATCGGCCCGGTGCCGTGCAGCACGGCGTTCGCGATGGCCTCGGCGCCCATCAGCTCGACGTCGTCGAGCAGCGTCTCGTCGTCGATCAGCTTCGCCGCGCGCTCGCGGACCGTGCGCCGCACGGCCTGCCCCTCGGGCCGTCCGCCGGTGAGGACGAGCTCGTCGCCGAGGAGCTGCATCACGCCGGTCACGACCCGCAGCCGGGACGGACGCGGGCGAATCGGCGCACAGCCGATGGACGAGGAACCGGTGGACGAGGAACCGGTCGGCGGAAACTCATTGGACGCGGAGTCGTTGGGCGAGCGCCGGATGGGCGGGGAGCGGATGCCGTTGTGCCGAGTGTCACTGGATCACCACACTGTGAGAGCGGAGACGCATCGCGATCGTTCACCTCCGGTGCGTGACCGGGCAACGCGCCGCGAGACCTTCGTCCTGACCTGTTGAGAGCGTGGTCCCGCCTGTCTCCGGAGGCGGCCACGGGCGCTGGGTAAGCGCGCCGGGCCGGTGCCGGACCCTCGGTGCGAGGCACCGGCGGAGACCGATCCACGATAGGCCGGATTCGGAACGCCGCGCAGCACAACGCCCCGGAACCTCCCCGCCGGGGATCCGCGTCGACGCCTGTGACGTGCGTGAACACCGCGTTCGGTGGGTCATCGCGGGGTGCTGAAGAACGCGAAAAAACTCCGTCCGCACCGACGATTCGTCGGAGGTCCGGGCGTGTCACGTCCGCCGCCCGGCCGGTCCCGCCGCCGATGGGGCGTTGTGGCCGGACGGTGCGCGATCGGTCAGCGTCCGGTCAGCGCGCCCGGCGACCGTGTGGTCACGCAAGCGAAACGAGCGGATGGAGCGGGACCATGGAGAACACCACCGTACTGATCTCGGGTGCGAGCGTCGGCGGCCCGGCCCTGGCCTACTGGCTGACCCGGCACGGCTTCGACGTCACCGTCGTGGAGATCTCGGACGGTCCGCGTCC
The DNA here is from genome assembly GCF_000518265.1 of Actinomadura oligospora ATCC 43269. Classification (GTDB taxonomy): domain Bacteria; phylum Actinomycetota; class Actinomycetes; order Streptosporangiales; family Streptosporangiaceae; genus Spirillospora; species Spirillospora oligospora. The sequence goes on from NZ_JADG01000008.1 coordinate 389,005, forward strand.
GGGCGGGCAGGCGATCGACGTGCGCGGCCCCGCGCTGGAGGTCGCGAACCGGATGGGCGTGCTGGACGAGATCCGCGCGGCGCGGGTGGCGATGCGCGGGATGTCGATGGTGGACGCCGACGGCAAGGAGCTGTTCCGCAGCGAGGAGCGCACCATCACCGGCGGCGACCTGGACAGTCCGGACGTCGAGATCCTGCGTGACGACCTGTCCCAGATCCTGAGCGGGGCCGCCGGGGACTCGGTCGAGTACCTGTACGGCGACTCGATCGCGGGCCTGGAGCAGGGCGCGGACGGGGTGCGCGTGTACTTCGCGTCCGGCGTCCAGCGCGACTTCGACCTGGTCGTCGGCGCGGACGGCCTGCACTCCAACACCCGGCGGCTGGTCTTCGGGCCGGAGGACCGGTTCATCACCCACCTCGGCACCTACCTCGGCGTCTGGACGGCGCCGAACCTCCTCGGGCTGGACGAGTGGCAGGTCTTCCACCAGGTCCCGGGCAGCTCGTGGGGCGGCGGCGTGATGAGCGTCCGCGACAACCGGGAGGTCCGCGTCTACCTGGGCTTCGAGGCGGCCGAGCCGATCGCCTACGACTACCGCGACACCGCCGCGCAGCAGCGGCTGCTCGCCGAGCGGCTCGAGGGCGGCGGCTGGGAGCTGCCGCGCCTGCTGGAGACGATGAGGGACGCCCCGGACTTCCACTTCGACGCGATGGCGCAGGTCCACATGGACTCGTGGTCGTCCGGGCGGGTCGTCCTGCTCGGGGACGCGGGGTACTGCGGCTCGCCGCTGTCGGGGCAGGGCACGTCCATGGCGATGGTCGGCGCGTACGTCCTGGCCGGTGAGCTGAAGGAGGCCCGCGGCGACCACGAGGCGGCCTTCACGGCGTACGAGCGGGAGCTCCGCGGCTACGTCACGGCCAACCAGGAGCTCGCCCTCACCAACAAGGCCCGCGTCGAGGCCCAGCAGGCCGCCGACTCCGGCGACGCCGACGAGGTCATCGACTTCCAGGACTTCGGCGAGATCGTCAACTCTCTGGTCCTGAAGAGCTACTGATCTCCGCGACGCCCTGCGCCGTCCCCGCGTGTTGGAGGTGCGGGACGGCGCTTTCGTCGGCTACTCCGGAGTCATGGCAGATGCGCACGATGTTCGCGGACGCTCGACTTCGGGGTGGATGCGGTGGGCGGTGGCGGGGGGCGTGGCGGCGGTCCTGTTCGCCGTGCTCGCGATGCTGGTCGCGATGCGCGACGGACGCCCGCTGCCCGGTGACCTCGGGTTGCATGACTGGTCGGTGGGGCATCGGCCGGACGTCGCGCGGACGATCGCGGTGGCGATCACCGACACCGGGTCCGGAACCGTTCCGTATCTGGTGGCGTTGGTGGCGGGGGCGCTGGTGGGCGCGCGGGCGTTTCCCGGGATCGCGTCGGGGGCGGTGGAGGTGGTGCGGCGGATCTGGGGGGCTCTGGCGGCATTGCTGCTGCTCGTGGCGTTGCAGCTCGTCCGGGCGGGAGTGATGAACTGGGTCGGACGACCCCGGCCGCCGATGGGGGACTGGGTCGGGCATCCGACCGGGATGTCGTTTCCGTCCGGGCATACGACGACTTCGGCGGCGGCGGCGTTGCTGCTCGTGGGCGCGGCGCTGTCGGTGATGCGCGGGACGGCGCGCGCCGTGGTCGTGACGGTCGCCGCCGTGTGGGCCGTTCTGGTGGGACTCACCCGGATCTACCTGGGCGTTCACTGGCCCACGGACGTGCTGGGCGGGTGGCTTCTCGTGGCCGCGGCGGGGTGTCTGTTCGGGGCGCTGACCTCAAGGCGAACAAAACAGGACGCTCAGGAGTGACTCGCGCATAACGCACCCATAACCGTCGTGTGCTTACCATCGGCCTCATGACGAGAGCCGAGGTTCCCGCCGGCGTCGGCCTGGCCGCCGGTGCGGAGATCGACATCGACATCGACGAGTGGCGGCGTTCGGGCGTCCGGACGGCCGCGCTCTGGATGTGGCCCTGGTGCCTGCTGCTCGCGACGGCCGCCGCGTGCGCGGTCGCCGCGGTCTCCGCCGACGCGCCCTACGCCGACGACGACGCCCTCGACCTCCTCGGAGGCTGGGGGCGCGACGCGCTCGGCGGCCTGGACGGAGTGCCGTGGGCCGTCGTCCCGCTGCTGGTGTTCCTCACCGTCACGCACTACGCGTGCACGGCGAAGGCGCTGCGGTCCGCGTCCGGGCGTCCGCTGGCCAAGGGCGAGACGTTCGCCGTGCAGATCGCTGCGGCGGCGGCGAGCCGGCTCGTCCCGGCCGGGCTCGGCAGCCTCGCCGTCCTCAGCCGCTACCTCACGCGGCGCGGCCATTCCGGCGCGGAGGCGGTCGCGGTCGTCGGCCTCACCCGGCTCGCGGGCGGGATCTCCAGCCTCGGCCTGTTCTTCGCGCTCGGCGCGGGCCACCTGCCGAACCCGTCCGCGCTCGGCTCGCAGCTGCGGCACGTCCGGATGCCGGACGGCGCGCCCACGGGCCTCGCCGTCGCGGTGCTCGGCGCGACGACCGCGACGTTCTACGTGCGCCGCCGCTCCGCCCCGGACGGACGCCTCGCGCGCCTGCGGCGACGTGCCCGGCGGGCCGTCGCGGACGCCGTCCACCAGGCCACCGAGCTCCGCCACCGGCCAAGGGCCTGCGCGGCGCTGCTCCTCGCGACGCTCGGCACCCCGCTCGCGCTCGGGACTGCCTTCACGGTCAGCGTGATCGCGTCGCCGGGCGGTCCCGGGTTCCGGCACGCCGGGACGCTGCTGCTCGTCTACCTCGTCGGCTCGGCCGCGGGAACCGCGGTGCCGCTGCCCGCCGGGACGGGCGCGAACGAGGCCGCCCTGATCGGCGCGCTGGTGGCCACCGGAGTCGCCGGGGCCGCCGCCGTGCAGGGCGTCCTGCTGTTCCGGGCCGTCACGTTCTGGGCGCCGGTGCCGTTCGGGTTCTTCGCCGCGCGACGCCTTCGCCGCATCGACGCGCTCTGAGGTGCCCGGTTCACCGGTGGCGTGTTCCGGGACGGAAGACGCCGACGAGGACGCGCAGGGCGAGCACTGAGCAGACCACGAGCATCCCGTAGCCGAGGAACTGGTACAGGCCGACCGAATCGGTCATGGTCGGCCCGTGCTTGAGGCCGAGCAGCAGGACGGCCATGACCCCGGCCGTGGACGCCAGCAACGTCAGCAGGAACTGGTGCAGGAGACCGGTGACGGTGGCGCGGTCCCGCTCGTCCGCGAAGAGCCGGACGTTCACCGTGAGCCGTCCGCCCTCGATCGCCGAGGTGATCCGGTCGAGGCGGCGGGGGATGCGGCGCAGCGTCGGCAGCATCGCCGCCAGCTCGCCCGCCGCGGCGTCGCGCAGGGACTCGGGGCGCAGCCGTTCGCCCAGGTGGGAGGCGCCGAACGCGCGCGCCTCGCCGACCATGTCGAAGCCGGGCGCGAGCTCGGTCAGCCCGCCCTCCAGCGTGCCGAGCGCCCGGAACACCGCCGCGAACTCCGCCGGGACGGCCAGCGCGAACCGCGTCATCACCCGGAACAGCTCGGTGAACATCGCCGCGTCCGGGGTCTGCCCGGCGGCGAGGTGCCGCGCCATGAACGCGCCGAGGGCCCGCTCGAGGGCCTGCTCGTCCAGCTCGTCCGGACGGGCCGTCACCTCCAGCAGCGCGTCGGTCAGCGCGATCGGGTCCGCCCGGTTCACGGCGAGGAGGATCCGGCCGAGCGAGGCGCGCAGGCCGGAGTCGAGCCGTCCGACCGAGCCGAAGTCGATCATCCCGAGGCGGCCGTCGTCGAGCAGGAGGAGGTTCCCGGGATGCGGATCGGCGTGGAACACCCCGTCGAGCATGATCTGGCGGAGCATCTCGTCCAGCAGGTCGCGGGCGAGTTCCGCCTGGTCGAGGCCGCGATCCGCGAGGGCCGGGCCCGCCTGGCTCAGGGGAACGCCGTGGAGGCGTTCCATGACGAGGACGCGCGCACTGCACAGGTCCTCGTGCGGGCGCGGGATGCGCACCCGGCCGTTGTTCGTGTGCGGGTTATGGGCTTGGCCGGAGGTGTTTCGGTGGGCGGACGCGACGGCGGCCATGTTCCGTGTCTCGATGCGGAAATCGAGTTCTTCGCGCAGTGCGGTCGCGAATCCTTCTGCCAGCTCGACGATGCCGAGGGCGCGTCCCCATCCGGCGCGTGCGTCGAGCGTCCGGGCCAGTCGCCTAACGATGTCGAGGTCACGCTCCACGACCGTCCGGACGCCTGGGCGCTGCACCTTGACCACGACCTCCTCACCCGTCCGCAACCGGGCCGTGTGGACCTGCGCGACCGACGCGGCGGCCAGTGGCTCGCGCTCGAACTCCGCGAACACCTCCTCGACCGGCGCGCCCAGTTCGTCCCGCAGCACCCGCTCGATGCGCTCCCACGGGACCGGCGCGGCCCGGTCGCGTAGGCGTCCCAGCTCGGCGACGAACTCCTCCGGCAGGACGTCCCGGCGTGTCGACAACACCTGCCCGAGCTTCACGAACGTGACCCCGCCACGGTCGAGCGCGGCGGCGAGCGAATGCGCCAGCCGCGACCGGGACTCACCCTCCGGACGTGTCCGTCCACGCAGATACGGCCCGAGCCCTGCCCGGATGAAGATCCAGGTGATCTGCCAGTAGCGGCGCGTGCGTGCGGCTCGTGCGCGTAGGGACCGCACCCACAGAAACGGGGACGGGATCGTCCCGGTCGGGACGAACGCCTCCCACACCACCAGCACGATCATCGCGATGAGCAGCGCGCACGCCCAGCCGAGCACGACGAACCAGGCCGCCGACGCGACGTTCGGACGGTCCGGATCCAGCCCGCGCATCAGCGCCTTGAGGATGGGACTCGCCACGGTCTCGCCGACGATCGCGGCCAGCACCGTCCTGACCAGCGAGAACCGCGTGTTCAGCAACCGTCTGGCCCCGAAGGCCAGGAACCCGATGATCAGCGTGGACCCTGCGACGAGTCCGATCCAGAACGCCATGACCGAAAACGTATTGATGCCGCGAGCTGGGAGGATCCCCCGCCCGAGCGAGACGCTTCCCCCGTCCGGGCGAAGTTCTATCAGAGGTTCAGAAGTTCTTACGAGGTTCATACGTCCGGCGCGCATTCGAGCTGCCGGCTGCGGCCGCGATCTACGTTCGGGTCATGCGAGTGCTGCTCACAGGTTCGGCGGGCTTCATCGGTTCGCACATCGCCGACGCGCTGGAAGTGTCCGGCCACGAAGTCCTGCCCTTGGACACGGCCACGTTGGCGGACGGCGGCGGGGGCGCGTCCGGCGATGTGCGGGACGCGGCGACGGTCGCCCGCGCGCTCCAGGGCGTGGACGCCGTGTGCCACCAGGCCGCGATGGTCGGACTGGGCGTGGACGTGTACGACCTTCCCGACTACGCGTCCGTCAACGTTCTGGGGACATCCGTCCTGCTGGCGGAGATGGCTCGCGCGGGCGTGCGGAAGCTGGTTTTGGCGTCGTCCATGGTCGTCTATGGGGAGGGCTCGTACGCGTGCGCGGTGCACGGCCCGGTGCGGCCACGCCCGCGAGCCGAATCGGCCTTGGCGTCGGGAGCCTTCGAACCGGCCTGCCCCCGCTGCGCCCAGCCGTTGACTCCCGGGACGATCGACGAAAGCGCGCCCGCCGATCCGCGCAACGTATACGCCGACACCAAACTCGCCCAGGAGCACCTGGCCGCCTCGTGGGCGCGCATGACGGGCGGCTCGGTCGTCGCCCTCCGCTACCACAACGTCTACGGCCCGCGGATGCCCCGCGACACTCCCTATGCGGGCGTCGCGGCGCTCTTCCGTTCGGCCCTGCTACGCGGAGAGGCACCCAAGGTCTTCGAGGACGGCCTCCAGCGGCGCGACTTCGTCCACGTCCGGGATGTGGCCCGCGCGAACGTCCTGGCACTGGAGCATCCGTCCTACGCGCCCTTCGCCGCCTACAACATCGCGAGCGGCCGACCCCGCAGCATCGGCGACCTGGCCCAGGCCCTGTCGGCCGCGTGCGGCGGCCCGCGGCCCGTGGTCACCGGGGCGTACCGGCTGGGCGACGTCCGCCACATCGTCGCCAGCCCCCACCGCGCCGCCGCCGACCTCGGCTTCACCGCCGAGGTCGCCTTCGAGGACGGCATGGCCGAGTTCGCGGCGGTGACCGCATGACGACCGTCGACGTGATCCTGCCGTGCCTGAACGAGGCCGAAGCCCTGCCCTGGGTGCTGGACCGCATGCCGTCCGGCTACGTCCCGATCGTGGTGGACAACGCCTCCACCGACGCGTCCGCGGAAGTCGCCGCCCGCCACGGCGCCCGGGTCGTGCACGCCCCTCGCCGAGGCTTCGGCGAGGCCTGCCACGTCGGCCTCCTCGCCGCCACGGCCGACACCGTCTGCCTCATGGACGCCGATGCCTCCCTGGACCCCCAGGACCTCCCCCTCCTGGTCGCCGCCCTCGCCCCTCCCGAGCCCTCACCTTCGACTGCCGATGCTCCTCCGGCCGGTCCGCTTCATGGCGACTTCCCGGATCGGCCGGCACTCGTCCTGGGACGGCGACGCCCGACCGGATGGCGCTCCTGGCCGCCGCACGCCCGCGTCGCCAACCGGGTCCTGGCCCGCGAGCTGAACCGCCGCGCCCGCACGTCCCTCCACGACCTGGGCCCGATGCGCGCCGCCCGCCGAGCCGACCTGCTCGACCTCGCCCTGACCGACCGCCGCTTCGGCTACCCCCTGGAGATGGTCCTCAAGGCCGCCCGCGCGAACTGGCACATCACCGAACTGGACGTCCCCTACCGGCCGAGGACCGGCCGCTCCAAGGTCACCGGCACCCTCCGCGGGACGATCCGGGCCGTCCACGACATGCGCGACGTCCTGACCACGGTCGGTGCCGTATGACGACCACCCCCACCCCGTTCGCCGCCGATCTGATCGTCATCGCGAAGGAGCCGGTGCCGGGCCGCGTCAAGACGCGCCTGACCCCGCCGTTCACACCGCACCAGGCCGCCGCCCTGGCCGAGGCCGCCCTGAAGGACACCCTCGAAGCCGTGGCCGCGACCCCGGTCGTCCGCCGCGTCCTGGCCCTCGCCGGAACGCCCGGCCCATGGCTCCCGGACGGCTTCGACGTCATCCCGCAACGCGGCGACGGCCTGGACGAACGCCTCGCCAACGCCTTCGACGACGCCCACCAAGGCCGCCCGTCGTTCCTGGTCGGCATGGACACCCCCCAGCTGACGCCGTCCCTCCTGGTCAGCGCCGCCGCCGCGCTGACGACGCACGACGCCGTCTTCGGACGGGCGTCCGACGGCGGCTTCTGGCTCCTCGGCCTCCGCACCCCGAACGCGTCCCTCCTGCGAGGCGTCCCCATGTCCCGTCCGGACACCGGCCACTTCCAGCTGTGCCGCCTGGCCGAGGCCGCCCTGACCGTCGCCCACCTCCCCGAGCTCACCGACGTGGACACCCACGACGACGCCGCCCAGGTGGCCGCGCGAGCTCCCGCAACACATTTCGCCACCGCCTACCGGACCCTCACCACCCTCCGCCGGACCAGCGAACCCACGTCCGAAGCCCCCGCCGGGAACTCCGAAGCGCCCGCCACGAACCCCGCAGCCAACGCCCGTCCTCAACAGAGCGAGCCGGGGGCGGTGGCCGTCGGTGATCGGTGAGTTGTACGAGAGGGCGCTGGACGAGCAGGCGCTCGGCGAACGGGGAGCCGCGTCCGTCCACATCGAGGACATGACCGGCGCGCGGCGTCCGCTGCCGGTGACCGACTGGCTGCGGCTGCGTCCGGGCGACGAGGGCCTGTTGTCGCGTTCCGAGGGGCCCGTCCTGGACGTCGGTTCAGGGCCGGGCAGGCTGACCGTCGCGCTCACCGAACGCGGCGTGCTCGCCGTCGGCATCGACAACGCGCCGACCGCGGTCGCGATGACCGTGGCCGCCGGAGGCCCCGCGTTGGTCGGGGACGTGTTCGAGCAGATCCCCGGCGCGGGACTCTGGCGGACGATCCTGCTCGCGGACGGCAACATCGGCATCGGCGGCGATCCGTCCACACTGCTCCGCCGCCTGGTCCTGCTCCTCGCCCCCGGCGGCCGGATCCTCGCCGAAGTGAACGCCCCGGGATCCGTCTCCCGGCGCGAACGCGTCCGCCTGCGCAGCGGCCCGACCGTCGGCCCCTGGTTCCCCTGGGCCCAGGTGGCCGCCGACGACCTCCCCCCAAGCGGCCTGGTCGTGTCCGAACACTGGGAAGAGGCAACCCGATGTTTCGTCGCCCTGACTCCATGAGTCCGTCCCGCCCGGGTCCCAACGGCCCGGGACCACGGACCGGGCGCCTGCGCTTCGTCTGGAAGCCCGGCGGCGCACCGGAGAGCCACACCTCCGCCGCCGTGCCCTCGGCCGCCGTGTCGTCGGCTGCCGTGTCGTCCGCCGCCGTGTCCTCCGCGGTCGTGTCGTCCGCGGCCCGGGCAAGGGGCCACCGACCACGTGTCGGTTCGATCCGGCAGGTGAACGAACAGGTCGGCCATCTCGCCACGGCGGTCGGTTCGCGCTTCACCAGCCGGTTCCACGACGAGCGGATCGCGGCGTGGCTGGGCATGGCACTCGGCGTCTCGTTCGGGACGACGTTCATCACCGGCCTGATCAGCCACTTCATGCAGCATCCGCCGGTCTGGCTGCACTGGCCGCCCCGGCCGATCAACCTGTACCGCGTCACCCAGGGCGTCCACGTCATCGGCGGACTGGCGACGGTGCCGCTTCTGCTGGCCAAGCTCTGGACGGTCTACCCGAGGCTTCTCCAATGGCCGCCGTTCCGGTCGGCCGCCCACGCGCTCGAACGCGCCCTGGTGCTCCTCCTGGTCGGCGGAGCCCTGTTCCAGCTGGTCACGGGTGTCCTGGACATCGCCTACTGGTACCCCTTCCCGTTCTTCTTCACGGTCGCCCACTACTGGACGGCCTACGTCGTCATCGGCGCGCTGATCATCCACATCGTGAACGAGTGGACCAAAGCGCGCCGAACCGTGATGCGCAAACCCGACGACGGCCTCGACCGCCGCTCCTTCCTCCTCTCGGTCTTCGCCGCATCGGGTGCGGTGGCCCTGTTCACCGTCGGTGAGGCGGTCTCGCCCTTGGCGCGCCTGGCCTTGCTCGCTCCGCGACGTCCGGGCGTCGGCCCGCAGCGACTCCCGGTGAACCGCACCGCGCTCGCGGCCGGCGTCACGCAGACCGCTCGCGACCCGGGCTGGAGCCTCCGGGTGACCGGACGAGTCCGGCGGGAGCTCTCGCTCTCACTCGCTCAGCTGCGCGCGATGCCACAGCACACCGTCCGCCTGCCGATCACGTGCGTCGAAGGCTGGTCCTCGTCCGGAGACTGGACGGGCGTCCGCATGCGGGATGTCCTGGCCAGGGCCGGAGCCCCGGCTGACGCGCGGGTTCGAGCCGTGTCCCTGCAGAGTGGCGGCGCGTACCGAACCTCCGAGGTGGACCCCAGGCACTGGCACGATCCCGACACGCTTCTGGCCCTGTCCCTGAACGGCGAGCCCCTTGCCCTGGACCACGGTTTCCCGTGCCGCCTGATCGCCCCGGACCGTCCCGGCGTTCTCCAGACCAAATGGCTCACGGCCTTGGTCGCAGAGTGAACAGGGACACCGGCCCGCGGCGTTCGTCGGGCAGCAGGCCGCACACCGGCCACCTCATGAGCGTTGTGTTCAGGCGTCCGCAGGTGGGCGTTGGGCGCATGGCCGCGTATGTCGTGGGTGGAGCGTTCATCGGTCTTGGCCTTTCGGGTCTGGTGGCGCATTCGCGGCCGGGCGGGTGGGCGTTGTGGGTCGGTGGTGCGGTCGTCGCACATGACGGCTTGCTGACGCCGGTCGTGCTTCTCGCCGGGCTGTTGGTGCGGCGGTGGCGGCGGTTCCGGCTCTGGTTGTTCGTGGCCGGTGTCCTGACCCTCGTGGCGCTGCCGCTCGTGCTCGGGCTCGGCCGCCACCCGGACAATCCATCGATCCTGCCTTTGCACTACCTCCCTAATTTGATCGTCGCCGTGACCCTCGTCGCGGTCGCGACGGCCTTTCCCTGGCGGAGGGCCGGACAAGCCTTGGCCGCCGGTTTCGCGAACAGCCGTCGAGGATGTCCACCGAGGGGTCCCGCCGGAGACTCCCGGCCGCGACCCGACGTGGAGGGGGAGACCCGCACCGGTCGGGTGGACGAGCAGCACACGGGGCGAGCGGGAGAACAGGTCGCCGGTCGGGTGGACGAGCCGAACGGCGGCCGCTCGGGCCATGAATCTTCTGGTCGGCGGGATGGGCGAGGCGCTGGTCGGGCCGGTGAGCAGAAGTCAGGCGGGACGGATGACTGAGCAGAGTTCCGGGCGCGGTGGCACACGGACGAAGAAGCCGGGCGTCAGCGAGTCGGCGGCGGGTCATGACGGATCGGTCGTCGCCACGATGCCGGTGGGCGACGCGGAGATCGAGGCTGGAACGGGATCGGCCCCTGGCGGAACCGGGCCCTCCGCTACCGGGCCCTCCGCGACCGAGCCCTCCGGTACTGGGCCTTCCGGTAGGGCCTTTCGGTATTGGGCCTTTCGGTACTGGAGTTCGGGGGGTGTGGTCTGGGCAGGTTTGATCGTCGGGGCGTTCGTCGTCGGGGAGGTGATGCGGAGGGCTGGGCTCGCCACTGAGGACGCGTTGCCACCCCTGCATGCGAAGGCGCGGTTGCTGACCTGGCAGATGGCTCCGGCGGTCGGATACGCGGCCGTCGCGGTCGGTGTTCTCCCCGTGGTCGTGCGGAACATGCGGTGGCGGGTCCTCCTTGCGGTGTCGTGGGTGATGGCGGTCGGGTGGGCCGTCGCGTTGGCGGTCAGTGACGGGCCCGGTGCGCTGGCTCGGCCGCTGGACGCGCCGACGGAGTATCCGGCGGGGCTGGCGGCGGTCGGTGATCATCCGTTGCGCTGGCTGCGGAGTTTCACCGATGAGCTGTACGCGTACCCGACGCATGTGCGGGGGCACCCGCCGCTGCCGACGCTGGTGTTCTGGGCGCTGGACGCGATCGGGTTGCACGGGACGCTCTGGGCCGCGCTGCTGATCATCGGGGTCGGGGCGTCGTCCGCGGCGGCCATCGCGGTGACGGTGCGGGTGCTGGCGGGGGAGCGGGTGGCGCGGCGGGCGCTGCCCTTCCTGGTGCTGTCTCCTCTCTCGCTCTGGATCGCGACGTCGATGGACGCGTTCTTCCTCGGGGTCGGGGCCTGGGGCGTCGCGTTCCTCGCGATGCGCAGGCCGTTGGCCGGTGGTGTGCTGCTCGGCGCCTTGCCCTACCTAAGCTACGGATTGCTCCCCCTGCTGGCCGTACCGAGCGTCGTTCTGTGGATGACTCGTCCACCGGTGAGGTTCTGGATAGTGATGGCGGTCGGACTCGCCGTCATCCCCACGGCCTTGACGTTGGGAGGCTTCTGGTGGCTGGACGGTATCCGCGCCACGCTCGACACCTATCTCGTCAGCGGCGGCTCGGCACGCAGGTCCTATGCCTATTTCCTAGGCGCGGACATCGCCGTCCTCGGCATCCTCACGGGACCGGCCGTCGCGTGCGTCCTGCCCCCGCTCCTTAGGCGGGGCATCACGGCGCGACGGAAACTCCGCGAGGAGCCAGTCGTCCTCCTGACGGCCGCAGCGATCGTCGCAGTCCTCAGCCTGGACGTAGCGGGAGTGACGAAAGGCGAGGTCGAGCGCATCTGGCTTCCGTTCGCGGCGTGGCTGCTGCCAGCGGCGAGTGTTCTACGCGCGCCCGCACGAGGATGGCTGACAGCACAGGTGGTGACGGCGCTGCTCGTCCAAGCGCTCGTGCTCTCCGAGTGGTGAGCCGACCCGCTCGTCGACAGGCCCGCTCAAGGCGTTGAGGGCTCGGTCGCCGTGGAGGCGTCGGCAGCCCCAGCTGTCGGTTGGGGCGCGGCTCGTGCGTCGCGCGCGAGGGTGGCCCGTCGGCTGCGCCGAAACAGTAGGAACGAAGGGACGGCCAGCACCATCACGGTGACATGTCCGACTGCCGCGACGTCCAGTTGGCGGAGCCCCTGGAAGAGGTAGGGCCACAGGGCCCACATGCCGACCACCGCCAGGGGACGCCACCACCACGTCCCGAACAGGATCACCAGGACGAGGCCGGGGACGAGCACGAACGAGGGCCCGGTGTCGAGCTGGTGGCGGGCGGCCTCCGGGAGCGCCCCGTGCGCGACGCGCCACGCGACGACGCCCTCACTGACCAGCGTCCCCGTCACGTGCAGGAGGACGAACAGCAGGACCGTCCGGCGGTTGCCCAGCAGCGCGTTGACGGGGGACAGCGCCACCAGCGCCAAACCGACCCACGCCAGCGGATACGAATCGGGGACGAACGCGGATCCGGCCAGGGAGCCCACGGGATGGTGGGACAGGTTGGCCACGTTGGTGCTCACCCAGTCGACGACGTGCGCCTTGGACTCCGGGGACAGCGCCCAGACCACGGCCTCGGCCATGGCGAGCGCCGCAACATACGCCCAGGTGGCCGCTCTCGTCCTCAGCACGAGTCCATAGTGCACCGTCGCGCACGCGCCACGAGGTCGGAGCGTGCCCCACGACGATTCCGGAACCCGGCCGGATCGACCATCCAGGGCAAAGGAGACGGCCCGGCGCTCTCGGGGAGGAGAAGCGCCGAGCCGTGTCCGGAGGGTGCGGGTGAGGTCGTGGCGGGAGGCTTTACTGACCGTCGGGGGAGGGTCTGCTTCCGAGGAAGGGAGGGCCTACTGGCCGAGGGCGGCGGTGGTGACGGGCTGGCCGAGCTTGCTGCCACCCACCCACTTGTCGAACGGCATCTGGCGGTAGCCCCAGCCGTTGGACCACTGCAGCTCACGCCCGGTGCCGTTGATGACCACCATGTCGCCCCGGTAGGACCAGTTCATGAACCACTGCGCGTCGGACGAGGGGGAGCGGACGCAGCCGTGCGAGCAGTTGCGGTTGCCGAGGCAGGACGGGTCGTCCATGTTCTGGTGGATGTACTCGCCGCTGTTGGAGATGCGCGTGGCGAACGGCACCTGCTCGTCGTAGTAGCCGGCGTCGCCCTTCTTCTTGCCCGGGGCGACCATCCGCTCCAGCCGGACGTGGTCCATGGTCAGGTGCACGCCGCTGGTGGTCTTGAGGTGGTCGATGCCGTCGCTCTGCACCTCGCCGCCGGTGCCGAGGCTGACGCCCCACGAGCGGACGACCGCGCCGTTCTTCTTCACGGTCAGCTTGTGCGACCGGTTGTTGACCGTGATGACGTGGGAGTCACCGATCTTGAACTTGCGGGTGACGTCCTTGTCACCGTAGACCGAGTCGCCGATCTTCAGGCCCGCGTAGTGGACGCTCACCTGGACGCTCTGGTTCGCCTTCCACGGGTCCTTCGTGCGGAACACCAGCGAGGGCAGCCCGTTGAACGACTCGCCCGCGCTCAGCCACCGCCAGGCGCCCACCGTCGGGTAGGTCGACTTGATCTCGATGGCCTTCTCGATGGCCTCCCTGGCCCGCTCCGGGACCTCCTTGTTGAACTGGATGAAGATCGGCATGCCCGTGCCGACCTTCTCGCCCGGGCTCGGGATGACGTTGTTGATCGTCGTCCGCGCGGTGTCGTTCACCGTCCTGAACGAGCTGTTCGCGGTCGCCGTCTTGCCCTTGCTGGACGCCGCGACCGCCTGGACGGTGTACTTCCCGCCCGGGATCAGCGTCCAGGACGACTTCCAGGTCTTCTTGTCGGCCGACAGGACGCCGGGCACGTCGGCGTCCTTCAGCTTGACCAGCACCTGGCTCAACGTCCCGCCGGACGCCGTCACCGTCACGCCCGCGTCCGGCTTCGCCTTGGCCGAACCGTTCGCCGGGGTGATCGAGATCTGGGGAACGCCTTCCTCATGTCCGGCGGTCTTGGCGTCGCCACCGCCGCCGCCACCACCGCACGCCGTCGTCAGCCCCAAGACCGCCGCAGCCACCGCCACCAGTGCCTTACCTCGCACGGTTCTCCCTCATCAGCACGCAATCCGCAGAAAGCACATTAGCGACAAGAATGCCGGTGCTTCTTCCCGCATTCCCCACCCGGCCCCGACACCTGGGAGGACCTGCGCCCCGGCTCCGTCCCCCCGTCCGGGCGAACGTCGGTCAGTAAGACGTCGGAAACCTCCCAGGAGTTCGCATCTTTCCCAGAAGTGACCGCAGTCCACCTGCCTGTACACGGACCGTGGAGTGCCCCGGTTCGCCCGTTCCGTGCCTCGGTCGCGTCCCGGCCATGCCGTGACCCGGCTCCGGTCCCTTCTCAGCGCGCTTCAGGTCGCGCGCACCGGCCCGGGGCGATCACGCCTCCGCCCGCCGGACGAGCCCACGGCACGACCCCACGGACGAGGTGGTCCGCCGACGTCCGCCGAGCCCGCGACGCTCCCCCACGGCATCGGCCCCCGGAGGAGCCGATCAGGGACGTCCACGCCATCGCGACGCGCGCCCACGGGTAGGTCCAGGCTGCGCGGCGCCGTCAGCGCCCTGCGCGCCCGAACGCTTCGGCGCGCACGTCCTCCGCCTTCACGGGACGGCGTGGAGAAACGCACACACGCGATAGTGCGTTCCTCACAATCAAGTATTGCGGATTCAACTTGGCTCGAGCGCCTCGGCCGGTGATGCTGAATTTCAGCCGAGCACAGAGGAGGACCGCGGTGGACCAGTACGAGCCCTACTGCCTCGCCGATCTGTTCTTCTACGACAAACTCGGCCAAAGGCAGAACGACGCGTCGGACTTCTCGCTCGTCGCACGTCCGGTTCCCGAAGGATGGGTCCGGCACGATTCCGACGTCTGGATGTACTACGCACCGGAAGGCGAGGGGACGCTCCCGTCCCAGGGCTGGAAGATCCATGTGTCCGCCCGGCTGGACGACGCCGAGCGCGCCCTCGCCGTGATCTGGGACTACTGCGTCCCGCGCGGGATCGTGTTCAAGTACCTGCGCGGCCGGTCCGTCCTTCTCATGCGCAATTCCAAGGCCGCCTCGCGTGGCGCCAGCGGAAAACTCGTCACCATTTACCCGAGGGACGAGAATGAATGCGAGATCGTCCTCAAGGAGCTGGACGAGCTGCTCGACGGCATCGAGGGCCCCTACATCCTGAGTGATCTCCGGTACGCGGACGGTCCGCTCTTCGTCCGCTACGGCGGTTTCGCCGAACGGCGCTGCGTCGGCAAGGACGGCGAACTCGTCCCCGCCATCGAGAACGGCGCGGGCGAACTCGTCCCGGACGTTCGGGGAGCGACGTTCTCGGTGCCCGAATGGATGACGCTTCCGTCCTTCCTCGAGCCGCATCTGGAAAAGCGGAACTCCGTCCGCATCGATGAGATGCCCTACGACTTCGAAAGCGTCCTGCATTTCTCGAACGGCGGCGGCGTCTACCTCGCCCGCGACCGCGCCTCCGGCGAGCGCGTCGTCCTGAAAGAGGCCCGTCCGCACGCCGGACTCGATGTTCTCGGCCGCGACGCGGTGACCCGCCTCAAGCATGAGCGCGACATCCTCGAACGCCTTTCCGGACTGGACGTGGTGCCGGCGCTGCGCGACTACTTCGTCCTCGGGGAGCACCATTTCCTCGTCGAGGAGTTCGTGGACGGGAACCCGCTCCAGCGTCAGATCGTCCAGCGGTATCCGCTGACGAAGGCGGACCACGACGCGTCGGCGCTCGCCGGGTACACCGAATGGGCGCTGGACATGCTCGCCAAGATCGAGGACGCCGTCCGGCTGCTGCACGAGCGCGGGGTGGTGTTCGGCGACCTGCATCCGAACAACATCCTGGTGACGGCGTCCGGACGGCTCTGCCTCATCGATTTCGAGGTGGCCGTCCCCGCCGAGGCGCAAGCCCGCACGACCCTCGCCAACCCGGCGTTCCTGGCGCCGCGCGACCGGCGGGGCGTCGACGTCGACCGGTACGCGCTCGCCTGCATGCGCTACTACCTGTTCGCCCCGCAGACCACGATCACCCTGCTGATGCACCCGCGGAAGGCCCGCCAGCTCGCGGGCCTGATCGCCGAGACGTTCCCGGTGCCGCACGCGGACTTCGACGACGCCGTCGCCGTCCTCCTCGGACCGGACCCCGATCCGGAGCCGTCGCCGCTCGACACGCTGCCGCTCCCGGGCAAGGCCCCCTGGCCGGACGTCCGGGACGCGATGCACCGGGCGATCCTGGCCTCGGCCACCCCCGACCGCGAGGACCGCCTCTACCCCGGCGACCCGGCGCAGTTTCGGGACGGCGGCGCGGTCAACATCGCCCACGGAGCCGCCGGGGTCCTTTACGCCCTGGCCGAAACCGGGGCGGACGTCCCGCCGGAACACGTCGACTGGCTGGTCGAACGCGCGCTGAACCCCGAGGTGGGCATGCCGCTCGGCCTGTACGACGGCCTCCACGGCGTCGCGCACGTCCTCGACCGGCTCGGCCGCCGCCAGGAAGCGCTGGACGTCGCGGACATCTGCCTCCGCGAGACCTGGGACCGGCTCAGCCTGAACCTGTGTTCCGGACTGGCTGGAACCGGCCTCAACCTCCTTCACCTGGGCGAGGCCACCGGCCAGACCGGCCTGACCGACGCCGCGCTGCGCATGGTCGAGCTGTGCGCGGAGCGGATCGGCGGCCCGGACGACGTCCCGGAGATCAGCGGCGGCGACCATCCGCGCGCGGGACTGATGCACGGTTCGTCCGGCCCGGCGCTGCTGTTCCTGCACGCCTACGAACGCGGCGGCGACGCGACGCTTCTCGACCGCGCCGCCGACGCGCTCCGCCAGGACCTGCGCCGCTGCATGCTCGCCGAGGACGGATCGCTCCAGGTCAACCAGGGTTGGCGCAGCCTGCCCTACCTGGACGAGGGATCCGTCGGCATCGGACTCGTGGTCGCCCGCTACCTCCGCCACCGCCACGACGAGGAGTTCGAACGCGCGCTGACCCGCCTCGCCCGGGTCGCCGAATCCGGCTACTTCGTCCAGTCCGGCCTGTTTGCCGGACGTGCCGGGATCATCGCCGCCCTCGCCACCGGCCTCCACGCCGCCCCCGACCCGCACGACGCCCCGGACGCTCACGACTCGAACCCGGACGCGACGCACGCCAACGATCCGAGGCTGGACGCGCAGATCAGCGGCCTCCGCTGGCACGCCATGCCCTACGGGGACGGCCTCGCCTTCACCGGCGACCAGCTCATGCGGCTGTCGATGGACTTCGCCACCGGGACGTCCGGGGTGCTGCTCGCCCTGGCGTCCGCGCTCGACGACCGGCGGCCCGCGCTGCCCTTCCTCGACGCCCCCGCGCCCGCTCGCCCCGCCCCCGAGACCTTGCCCGTCACCGACGGTCCGTCCGTCACCCCGGCCGGTTCGTCCGGCCTCATGATCGGCCCTTCCGGCCGCGTAGGGAGCCTGGCCAAGGAGACCCCTCTCGCGTGACGCCGGAAAAGGCCCGACCCCCGTCCACCCACGGAAGGGAAAGGAGGTGTAGCAACCACCATGGCGCTTCTCGACCTGCAGGGCCTCCAGGCCCCCACCGCCTCCGGCGGAGCCAGCGGCGGTAGCGGTCTGACCATCGTTACCTGCGCATCGCACACGCCGAGCAACCTGAGCCTCGCGCTCTGCCACTGAGCCCCGGCACTCGGGCGTGATCATCCGGGTGGCCGCCACTGAGGGGCCACCCGCAACGCCCAAAGCCGCCGCGTGCGGCGCGGTCCCTGCCGCGCCGCACGCGGCGGTCCCTTGTCCACGGAAGAAGGACGGACGCGGACGGCCGTCCACGCAGAAGGAAGGATGCACGGATGCGGACGGCGGCGGACCGCCTGGTGACGCGCACCGCGCGCGAGGGCGGCCTCTGGACGGCCCTCCTGGTCCTGGGCGCGCTCGGCGGGGCCGTCCTGCAGCTGCTCCTGCCGTTCGCCATCGGACGCGCGATCGACGGCCTGACCTCCGGAAACATCGACGGCCTCACTTCGGGCAACCCCCTCCACGACCGTTGGACGACCATCGCCGCGTCCGTCGTCGCGGGCATAGCGGCATGCGAGGTCCTGACGGCCTGGGCGACCGGCGTCACCGGCGCCGCGGCGGCGGCCCGGCTGCGCCGCGTCCTGCTCGGCCGCGTCCTCGGCGCGGGACCGGCGATCACCAGGCGGCACCCCGAGGGCGACCTCGCGACCCGCATCGGGCTGAACGCCGAGGAACTCGGCCAGGCCCCGGCGGCGCTCGTCACCGCCGCCGCCCTGCTCATCCCGACCGTCGGCGGGCTGGTCGCCCTGGCCCTCATCGACCCCTGGCTGCTGGGCGCGCTGGTCGCGGGCCTGGTCGCGATCACGCTCGTCCTGCGCGGATTCCTGCGCGCGACCACCGTCCACGCCGCCGGATACCAGCGCACACAGAGCGACATCGCGGCCCGTCTCACTGACGCGCTCAACGGAATCCGCACGATCGCCGCCGCCGGAACCGCGGACCTAGAGACCCGCCGGATCCTCACCCCGCTGCCCACACTTCGCGAACATGGGCTTCGACTTTGGCGCGCCAACGCGCGCGCGGGGGTGCAGGCAGGGCTGACCGTTCCGCTGCTGGAGGCGACCGTCCTCGCCGTGGGTGGATGGCGACTCGTCTCAGGCGGACTCAGCTTGGGCGAGTTGTACGCCGCAGCGCGCTATGCCGTGCTCGGCGCGAGCCTTTCGGGCGCGCTCGGCCAGATCGGCCAGCTCGCCCGATCGCGCGCAGCCGCGGGCCGCGTCACCGAAGTGCTCACGGAACCCGTCGTCCAGCACGGCGCACGCCGTCTCTCACTGCACGGTTCCGGAACCCTCGAATTCCGGAACGTCGCGATCCGCACACCAGACGGCGAAGGGCTGCGCGGCGTCGACTTCGTGATCCCGGGCGGCGGTGCGACCGCCGTGGTCGGACGTTCCGGCGCGGGCAAATCCCTGCTCGCCGCCCTGGCAGGACGCCTGCTCGACCCGGACGAAGGCGTCGTCCTCCTGGACGGCGTCCCACTCCACGACCTGTCGCGCACCGAACTGCGACGCGCTGTCGGCTACGCCTTCGAACGTCCCGTCCTGCTGGGGGAGAGCGTCACCGACGCCGTGGCACTCGGCCTCCCTTCCCACACGCGCGCGCACGAGGACTACGTGCGGAACGCGGCCCGCGCCGCCCGCGCGGACTCCTACCTGGAACGGCTGCCCTCCGGCTATGCCACCGCCTTGGCGGACGCGCCGATGTCGGGTGGCGAGCGACAACGCCTAGGAATCGCTCGTGCGCTCGCGCAAGGGGAACGGCTCCTCGTCCTGGACGACGCGACCTCGAGCCTCGACACCGTGACCGAACGCGAGATCGGCGCGGCCCTCACCAGCGCGGCCGACGGCCGAACCCGCCTGCTCGTCGCCCATCGCGTCGCCACCGCCGCCGAGGCCGACAACGTCCTCTGGCTGGATGACGGACACGTCCGCGCCCAAGCCCCCCACGCCGACCTCTGGCGCGACCACCCGTCCTACCGGGCCCTCTTCGCCGACCCCACAACCTCCCCCGAGGGAAAGGCATGACCACCACCCCCCGCCCCCGCACGAGCCCACCCCCCGCGCACAGAGAACGAACGCCCGACGGGGTCTCGCTTCCCGCACGCGCGGGAAGCGGAACGCGGACGTTCGTGGTTCAGGCGTTGCTCGCGGAACCGCGGGCGGTATTGCGGGTGCTTGCGTGGTCGGTCGTAGAAGCAGGGCCCGCGCTGCTCGTCGGACAAGCCGTCGCGCGCGCGATCGGGGACGGCTTCGCGGCGGGACGTCCATGGGTGGGCACCGCCTGGCTCGCGACACTCGCCCTGGTCTGGACGGTCGCCGCGGTCGGGGCGCGCCAGGTCGTTCTGGCCGTGGCCGCCACGGTCGAGCCGTTTCGCGACCGGCTGCTGACCGAGGCCGTCTCCGGGACGCTGCGGCACGCCGCCACCGAAGGCCGCCCGCCCGGATCGGCGGCCGTCGCGCGCGTGAACCTTCAGGTGGAGCTGGCACGCGACGCGCTCGCCGCGCTGGTCACCGTCGTTCGCTCGTTCGCGTTCACCGCTGTCAGCGTGGTCGTCGGCCTGGCCGTCCTGGAGCCGCTCGTCCTGCCCTGGGTGCTGCCGCCGTTCGTCGCGGGCCTCACGCTGTTCGTGGCGTCGCTGCCCGCGCTCGCCCGCCGCCAGCGCGCGTACCTCCTCGCAGACGAGGCGACGGTCGCCGCGACGGCCGAGATGATCGGCGGACTCCGCGACATCGCCGCCTGCGGCGCCGAGGACCGCGTCGGCGGCGCGGTCCGCGACCGCGTGGCGACGCAGGAGGCGGCGGGCCGCGCCCTCGCCCGCGTCACCGCCCTCCGCACGGTCGCGCTGACCGTCGGCGGCTGGGCCCCGGTGCTTCTGCTCCTGCTCGCGGTGCCCTGGCTGGGCCGCCACGGTGTCGGCGCGGCCATGGTGATCGGCGCGCTCACCTACCTGACGCAGTCGCTCGTCCCCGCGTTCGGCGGACTGGTCCGTGGGGTCGGCGTGAGCGCCGTCCGCCTCGGCGTCTCCGTGGACCGCGTCCTGACCGCCACCACCGCCGACGCAGCGCCGGCATCCTGCACCACACCAGCGGAGACGGACGTGCGGCTCCGCGCGGTCACCGCCGCCTACGGCCCGGACGCGGTGCCAGTGATCGACGAGCTGGATCTGGACGTCCCGTCCGGCGGCCATCTGGCGGTGGTCGGGCCCAGCGGCATCGGAAAATCCACGCTGGCCGCGGTCATCACAGGCCTGATGCGTCCGCGCGACGGGACGGTCGAGATCGGCGGCGTCCGCGCCGACCAGGTCGATCCCTCCGCGCGCGTGCTGATCCCGCAGGAGGCGTACGTCTTCCGCGGCACCGTCCGCGAGAACCTCGGTTACCTCACGCGCGACGCGGAACCACCGTTCACGCAGGCCATGGAGAGGATCGGCTCGGCGGACCTCGTGGCCCGCCTGGGCGGCCTGGACGCCGAACTCGACCCCGGTGCGCTCTCGGCGGGGGAGCGGCAGCTGATCGCGCTGACCCGCGCCTACCTCGCGCCCGCCCGGCTGGTCGTCCTGGACGAGGCGACCTGCCACCTCGACCCCGCCGCCGAGGCCCGCGCGGAGACGGCCTTCGCGCGACGCCCCGGAACCCTGATCGTCGTGGCGCACCGGATCAGTTCCGCCCGCCGGGCCGACCGCGTCCTGCTCATGGACGGCACGCGCCCCCACCACGGGACGCACGACGACCTGATCCGCAGCTCACCCCCGTACGCGGCCCTGGCCGGACGCTGGCGCCCCGCACGGTGACACCGCCCGGAGGTGGCGAAACCATGAGATATCCCGAGGCCGAACGCGGGCCCGTCATCGACGTCCTGCACGGCGAGCGCGTCGCCGACCCCTACCGCTGGCTGGAGGATCCGGCCGCGCCGGACACCCGCGCCTGGCTGGACGCCCAGGACGAGCTGTACCAGAAGCACATCGACCCCGAACTCCGGCGGACGTTCCGCCGCCGCGTCGTCGAACTCGCCGACACCGGAAGCGTCAGCGCCCCCGTCTGGCGCGGCGACCGGCGCTTCACCCTCCGCCGCGTCGCAGGTCAGGAGCACGCGGTCCTGCACGTCGCGGACGGCGGCGAGCCCGAGCGGACGCTCCTCGACCCGACCGTGCTCGACCCGTCCGGCACGACGACGCTCGACGCGTGGCGGTCCGACCCGTCCGGACGGCTGCTGGCCTGTCAGGTGTCGCGGGGCGGCACCGAACGCGCCGAACTCCTCGTCCTGGACGTCGAGACCGGCGAGACCCTGGACGGCCCGATCGACCGCTGCCGCTACTCCCCGGTGGCCTGGCTCCCCGACGGAAAAGGCTTCTACTACGTCCGCGCCGAGCCGGGCGACGAGACGCGACGCCGCGTCCGCCTCCACCTCATCGGCGAGCCACCCGAGCACGACACACCCGTCACCGAACCGGCCACGTCCCACGGCGTGGGCATCAGCGCGGACGGTCACTGGCTCGTCATCTCCACGGCGGACGGCTCCGACCCCCGCAACGACCTGTACATCGCCGACCTGACGACCGCCACGCACCAGCTCAGGCCCGTCCAGCAGGACGTGGACGCCCGAGCCGCGGCCGCCATCGGCCCGGACGGCCGCCTCTACATCGTCACCGACCGGGACGCCCCCCGCGTGCGCCTCTGCGTCGCCGACCCGACCAACCCGTCCGACTGGACCGAACTCATCCCGGAGGACAAGGAAGCCGTCCTCTCCGACTTCGCCTTCCTGGACGGCCTGATCGCCATCACCCGCATCCGCAGCGGAACGTCCGAACTGTCGCTTCACGACGCGCGCACAGGAGAACGGCGGCGCGACGTCCCCCTGCCCAGCCCCGGCATACTCGGGCCGCTGTCCACCCGTCCCGGCGGTGGACGCGAGTTGTGGTTCACCCACAGCGGCATGGCCACGCCCGAAGCCGTCTGGCATTACGACACCAGCGACAACAGTCTCACCCTCTGGGAACCGTCCCCTAGCCCCATCGTCCTGCCGCCGCTGGAGACGCACCAGATCACCTGCACCTCGGCGGACGGAACCCCCGTGCGCGTCGACGTGATGGCCCGTCCCCACCAGGGCCCAGACCCTCGCCCGGCCATCCTGTACGGCTACGGCGGCTTCGGCATCCCGCTCACCCCGTCCTACGCCGCGGACGCGCTCGCCTGGGTGGACGAGGGCGGCGTCCTGGCGATCGCCCACCTGAGAGGCGGCGGCGAGGACGGCACGACCTCGCACCGCGCGGGCATACAAGGCCGGAAACAGCGCGTCTTCGACGACTTCCTGGCCGCCGCCGAGGAACTCGTCTCCACCGGCTGGACGTCCCCCGACCGGCTCGCGATCTGGGGCGAGTCCAACGGCGGGCTCCTCGTCGGAGCCGCGCTCACCCAGCGCCCCGACCTGTTCGCCGCCGCCGTCTGCGTCGCGCCGTTGCTGGACATGGTCCGCTACGACCTGTCCGGCATGGGCGCGATGTGGCACGGCGAGTACGGCTCCCCGGCCGACCCCGAGGCGTTCGGCTGGCTGCGCGCGTACTCGCCGTACCACCACGTCCACGAGGGCACCGCCTACCCGGCGACCCTCTTCGCGGTCTTCGACGGCGACTCCCGCGTCGACCCGCTCCACGCGCGCAAGATGTGCGCCGCGCTCCAGTGGGCGACGGCCGGCGACCGACCCGTCCTGCTACGCCGGGAATCCGACGTCGGCCACGCGTCCCGCTCCGCCGGACGCTCCTACGACCTGGCCGCCGACCTCCTGGCCTTCGTCACCACCCAGACAACCCCCTGACCAGGGGCGTCACCGGCCCGGACGCGGCGACCGCTGCGTCCGGGGGACGACGCCCCCGAGCCAGCCGTTCTCCTCGGCGATGGCGACCGCCTCCAGACGGGTGCGGGCGCCGACCTTGGTCACGATGCGGGCCAGGTAGTTCCGGACGGTCCCGGTCGCGAGGAACAGCGACCGCGCCGTCTCGGCGACGGTCGCGCCCTTGGCGGTCTCCCTGAGCACCTCCAGTTCGCGCGGGGTCAGCGGACTTCGGGACGTGGCGAGCTCGGCGTAGGCCATGTCCGCGTCGATGACACGCTCGCCGTTCGCGACGTCGCGGATCGCCTGGATCAGGCGGGCCGGCGAGGTGTCCTTGAGCAGGAACCCCTCCGCGCCCGCCTCGACCGCCCGGCGCAGATCGCCGGGCCGCCGTCGTTCGGCCATGAGGATCACGCGGCATTCCGGCAGCAGGGTGAGCAGCCGGAAGGTCGCGTCGACACCGTCGAGATCGGGCAGGCCGAGGTCCACGAGCGCGACCTCCGGGCGGCAGTGCGCCGCCGTGGCCAGCAGCTTGCGGGCGCAGTCCACGGTCTCGACGACGCGGATGTCCGGTTCGCCGTCCAGAAGGGCGACCAGACCACTACGGAACAGATGGACGTTCTCGGCGAGGATGACGCGGGTCACCGGCTGGGCCCCGGGAGGGGGGCCTGGCGTGACAGGGAGATCGGCGCTGATCTGTGGAAAGCGGGCAGGGCACGTCCGGGCTGGAGGACGAGGGTCATGGCTTCGCCTTGGTGTTTGGACTGGGGCGCGGCAGACGCCAGCGTGCTGGAGAAGCCTCGGGCCGTCAAATGCGATATGTCGGAATTGGTGCCGTCCTTATACCCGTGAGGTGAGTATTTTCGAGCCCGTGGTGGCGCAGAGTGTCCGCGCGCACACGCATGACCTCCGGCGATCACGCTCCGACGACGAAGGATCCCCTGGTGGGGCCCCCGGCGTCCGCTTCCGGCCACAGATTTGATACCCGTCGGTATCCCAGGACGAGAGGAATTGTCCTTGGCAAACAGACGACTCCGCCTCGGTCAGGACACCTTAACGCCCATTCGGAAAGCCCGCCTCATGGTCTTTTATGGGCCCGCCGAGAAGCCTCGGAACCTACTCCTGAGGCAGGCTGGCCTTGGCTTTCTCATAGCCGCCCGTGGGAGCGTTCTCGTCCTTGGCGTAGACGAGGTGGACGACGCCGGTCGAGAACGGGGTGGAACTCAGCAATGTCAGCGGCAACGGCGCGTCCGCGTCCTCGAACAGCCGCATCCCCTTCCGCACCGCGATCGGATGCACCAGCAGGTGCAGCTCGTCGAGCAGCCCCGCCTCCAGCAGCCGCCGGACGACCGAGACCGACCCGCTCATCGCGATGTCCCCGCCCGGCCCGTCCTTCAACCCGGCGACGGCCGGGACGAGCTCCCCGCGCAGTACCTCGGAGTTCCGCCAGGTGAACTCGAGCTCCTGCCGCGACACGACGATCTTCCGCGCGTCGCCGAGCGCCTTGGCCATCCCCGCGTCCTCGCCGCCCGCCGCCTCCCGCTCGGGCCACGCGCCCGCGAAACCGTCGTAGGTCCTCCGCCCGAGCAGGAGCGTGTCCGCGCTGCCGAGCTGCGCCGACACCGCCTCTCCCATCTCCTCGTTGAAGTAGGGGAAGTGCCAGTCCTGCGGGTCCTCCACGACCCCGTCGAGCGCGATGAACAGACCGGCCGTGATCTTCCGCATGAGTCTTCTCCTCCAGCTGACGACGTTCTCCCCAAGAGACCGTCCCCAGCGGCGAATCTCATCGAACCCACCCGAAGGTCTCGCCGTCCGACTGATGTGGATCACCCGACCCCGGCCCCTGCCGCTCCTCTTCCTCGACGTCGACGGCCCGCTCATCCCCTTCGGCGCCGCGACCCCGTACCCCACGTTCGAGCCCGAGGGCGACAACCCGTTCCTGCCCCGCGTCGACCCCGCCCTCGGCCCCCGCCTCGGCGCGCTGCCCTGCGAACTGGTGTGGGCCACCGCCTGGACGTCCGACGCCAACGACCTGGTCGCGCCCCGGCTCGGCCTGCCGCACCTGCCCGTCGTCCACTGGCCCGCGCCGTCCGACCAGGACGACCTGGACGAGCAGGCCGGACTCCACTGGAAGACCCGGCACCTGGTCACCTGGGCCGCCGGACGCCCCTTCGCCTGGGTGGACGACGAACTCACCGAAACCGACCGCGCCTGGGCCGCCGCCCACCACCCGTCCCCGGCCCTGCTCCATCACGTCGACGCCACCCGCGGCCTGACCCTCGCCGACTTCACCACCCTCACCCACTGGCTGAACCACCCCCAGCCCCAACCCTGAGCCCGCGGGCGCCCGACTCGCGGGCGCCTGCGGTGTCACACGCGGGTGTTCAGCTGGCTGATGGCCGCGGTGATGCCCTTCTTGTCGTAGGCGGTGATGGGCATGGTGGAGCCGTGGGCGTGCCGGACGACGCCCTGCGCGTCGATGAGGACACTGCCCGACTGCCGCATCGAGCCGAACATCTTCTTCGACAACCCGACGCTCTCGTGCGGAACGCCCCCACGTCCGACGAGCACCGGGAACGGAACGCCGCGCTTCGCCTTCCACGCCCTGGCGACCGCGCGATCCTCCGGCACCGCGATGAACACCTGGACGCCGTCCGCCGCGAACGTGTCGCGCGACCGGACGAGGTCCTGGACGTGCCGGTTGCAGACCGGGCAGGACGTCGACCGCATGAAGAACACCAGCGCGGCGCGGTCGGCCTCCAGAGCGGCCAGGCGGGTGGCCCGTCCGTCGGTGTCCTCAAGTAGAACGTCCGGCGCGGGCGATCCGGTTCCGAGCATGGCGAACTCCTTAACGTGCGTGAGTGGAATCGGGGCCGACCTGCCCGTTCAGGCTGAGGCGCAGCCTGGTGCGGGCCCGGTGGAGGTGGGACTTCATCGCGGGGGTGCTCAGCCCGAGCCGGTCCGCGACCGTCCGTCCGGGATATCCGAGGACGTCCCGCATGATGAGCACCCGGCGCTGGACGTCCGGAAGCTCCTGGATCGCCTGCGCGACGCGCTCGGCCTCCAGCCGCCGGATCGCCTCGTCCTCGGCGGACGTCACGAGATCGGGCTCGATCTCCTCCGGCTCGACGACCAGGGACCGGGCCCGACGCAGACACTCGTTCCGGACGATCCGGAACATCCACGAGGCCAGTGCCCCGGTCGCGCGCAGCGAGCCGATCTTCCGGTAAAGGATGATCAGCGCCTCCTGTGCGGCGTCCTCCGCGTCCTGCGGCGTCGCGCACAGGTGCTCCGCGAACCGCCGGACGTGGACGTGCGCGCCGTCGAGCACCGCCACGATCGACGCGCGGTCACCCGCCTGAGCAGCCGTGATGAGCTGCGCGCTCGCCCAGGTGCGATCCGTCATGCCCTCCTCCTCCAGGTCGGCCGACACCCATAAGAGGCCGCCACGTCCCAAAAGGATTCACCCCACCTGAGCGTTTTCACCCCACCTGGGCTCCGGTGACCAGCATCCGCCTGACGGCGGCGTCCACCAGATCGTGCGCCTCCCGCTCGGTGAAGATGTCCGGCAGCGTGAGGCGCTCGAGGATGAGCCAGTTCAGCGCCAGGTACAGGAGCAGCACGGACGTCGAGTCCCCGGGCAGGTCGGACGCGGCCTGGTGGGCGAGGTTGGCGTCGATGTCCTCGCGGATCCGCTTCGTCAGCACCTCGCGCAGCTCCGGCCGCCGCGTGGACTCCAGCCGCAGCTCGAGCAGCGCGAGATACCCCGAGTTGAACGAGCTGACCCGGTTTACCACCTCGTGCATGAGCTCGGAGTAACGCGCCTCGTCCTGCACGCCCTCCCTGCTCCGGGCCATGGTCGCCTCGTCGGGCAGCAGCCGGTCATAGATGCGCCCGCCGATCTGCGTGAACAGGTCGTCCCGGTTGGAGAAGTAGTTGGACGCGGTGCCCGCGGGCACCTCCGCCTGCGCGTCGACGGCCCGGAAGGTCAGCCCGCGCGCGCCCTCCCGGGCCAGCACCTCGATGGCCGCGTCGATCAACGCCAGCCGCCGCTCCTGGTTCTTCCGCACGTTGACACCACTCCATCCGTAGTACTACGTTCAAACCACTGCAAGCAGAGTACTACGAACGGAGCACAACCCATGCGAAAGCTCGTCTACTACGTCGGCGCCTCGATCGACGGCTACATCGCCGGTCCGGACGGCGAGGTCGGCTTCTTCCCCGGGCTGGACGAGATCACGGCCTGGATCAAGGACCGCTATCCCGACACCCTCCCCACTCACGTCCGCGGCTTCCTCGGCCTCGCCGACACCCCCAACAGGCACTTCGACACCCTGGTCATGGGACGCGGCACCTACGAGCCCGCCCTGACCGTCCCGACGACGAGCCCGTACGCCCACCTGCGCCAATACGTCGCCTCCAGCACCCTGGAGATCGACGACCCGTCCGTCCATGTCGAACAGGGCGACCCGCTCGACCTCGTCCGCCGGCTGAAGGCCGAGGACACCGGCAAGGACATCTGGCTCTGCGGCGGCGGCAGACTCGCCGCCTCCCTGCTTCCCGAGATCGACGAGATCGTCCTGAAGAGCTACCCCGTGGTCGCGGGCGCGGGCATTCCGGTCTTCTCCGGCGCCTTCAGCCCCACCCTCTTCACCCCGGCCCACCGCGAGAACCTCGCCAGCGGCACCCAGGTCACCTGGTTCACCAGAAACGCGTGACCGGCCCGCCCGATCAGCCTGGCGGACCGGTGACGCGGCGCAGGTCAGGACAGGTAGGCGGGACGCCCCATCCACCAGTTGCCGGGGGCGTCGGGGTCGGTGCTGGACCAGAACTCGATGACCGCCCGGATGAACTCCGCCGGGGACAGCAGTCCGTCACCGTCGGTGTCCAGGTGCTGGAACGCCTCCGCGGCGTCGGAATCGGTCAGCCCGGGGAAGTGGCCGCGCTGGAAGGCCAGGAACTCGGCCGGGCTGACGGTGCCGTCCGCATTGGTGTCGGCGATGTCCAGGAAGGCTTCGGCGAGCGCGCCCACAGTGGCGCGAGCGGCGTCCGGGTCTTCGGCCAGGGAGCGCGTGGAGACCACGAACTGCTCCTTGGTGATGGCGGTGCCGCCGCCCGGGATGTGCGGCAGATGCAGGTCCCGCCAGATCCGCAGGTACGCGTCGATGATCCGGGCCTCGGCGTCCGACCCGGGCGGATGCCCGAGCGAGGCGGCGACCCGCCGGCCCATCAGGACGTGGTCGTCTTCGGTCAGCCGCCCGTCGCCGTCGGCGTCCAGCGACGCGAATCCCTGATTGATCTTGGCGGTCAGCATGTCAGAAGCGGGCACGAACGCCTCCTCGTCACCGGGAGCGGATCGCCTCACGGTAACCGGCGGTCGCGGACGATTCCGGCGGTGATAAGCGGGTGACAGGAGAGTCTGTCCGGACGAATTCATACATCTGCCACTTCAGGCAGCGCCCCTCTGCATGAGGACGGCGCCCGTCAGGCGGTGGCCTTGCCCGTGGCGTCGCAGGGCAGCGGCTGCTGAGGGAAGTGCTGGTTGTACTCGGCGGCGAGACGCTCCGCCGTGTGGGACATGGCGGTGGGGGCGATCGTGACGTTCCCGGTGAACGGAGCCTCCAGGTCGCGAATCAACAGCAGCACCAGGCCGAACAGCACCCCCACCGCCACCAGGGCGATGATGTGCGGCCGGTTCCCCGTGGTGGGCATCAGCAACGCGAACCCGATCAGCGCCATCGCCAAGGCGATCAGCACGACGATGTAGATCGCACCCGGCGTCTTGGACTGCGACTCGTCCACCCGCGTGATCCTCGACTCCCCCCGCTTCTGGTCGGCGGAGATCAGCGTCCCGAAGATCGGTGACGACGACGTCGCGACGCCCGCGAACGCGGTGCGCACCTGCGAGGACCAGTGACTCACCACCGGCGAGAGCTTCCCGTTGTCGATCTCCCACTCGTGATGGACGACCGCCCGCGCGTAGCACGCCATGGACGCCTCGATCTGCTGCCGCTGCGCCTGAGGCGCATACGCCGCGCTCTCGTACAGATTGCTCACCGCGTTGGCCTCGTCCGCCGCCGCGTTCCGCGCGTCGTCGTACGACTTGGACGCCGCGACCAGCACGAACGCCAGCACCAGCACCGTCAGCGTGAGGACCGGCCCCAACAGGTCCTTGGCCGCCACGGACCCCTCGCCCGAACCGCCCCGGCTCCGCCGAATCCACATCGCCCCCAACCCGATCAGCACGGACGCGACCAGCACCGCCACAATGACAACCGACATTCGTCCCCCTGACCAGGTCAACTAGCAGGGAAAACTACACACAGCAACGACTCGTCCAGTCCCGCGAGCCCTCGTGTCGCCCCAACCTTTCCCCTCTCCTTGCACGTCAGCCCGAACCACACCCACCGGGTAACACGCGGTGATCAAATAACCTGACGCGACAGTCGGTGATGATGTGATTGCGCAACGTTATAAGGGTTGGTCCCGCTGCTCGTGTCCGGACGCTCGCACGTCCACCTGGACACCGCCGTGACCGGCCTGGTTTCCCACACCTGTGAGCGTCAGCCGGGGGATGCGCGATGAGGATGTGCCAGGTCGGCGTGAGAATCAGATCAGGGGGGCGCCCGGACGCGGCTCGCCGGCGTGATGGCCGTGGTGATGGCGGTGACGTTCGTGGTCGCCGACCAGGCCGTCCGCCCTTCGGCCGCCGCGGCCCCGAACCCCGTGGCCCCGGCGAACCTGGCCCTCGCCACGGGCTACAACTTCAACGGGCAGTTGGGGGACGGCACCACCACCACGCGCAACATCCCAGGCCCGGTGGTGCTGCCCGAGGGCGTCACCCTCACCAACATCGACGCCGGTCATCACCACAACCTGGCGGTGACGTCCGGCGGCCAGGTCCTGGGCTGGGGCCAGAACGCCTACGGTGAGCTGGGGAACGGCAGCACCAGCGGCATTGTCCACATCCCGGTGCAGGCGGCACTGCCCTCCGGGGCCACCGTCACGCAGGTCTCCGGCGGCTACCACTACAGCCTCGCGGTGACGTCCGACGGCCGAGTCCTGGCCTGGGGACAGAACACCCAAGGCCAGCTGGGAGACGGCACCACCACCCATCGCGACACCCCGGTGGAGGTGATCCTGCCCGACTACGTCACCGTCACCCAGATCACCGCCGGCCGCTACCACTCCGCGATGCTGGCCGACCAGCCCACCAGCAGCACGTCACTGACCGCCGACCCGACCCACGCCGCACCCTGCCAGGAGGTCACCCTCACCGCGACGGTCACCTGCAGCGAAGGCGACCCGTCCGGCACCCGTCACCTTCTGGAACGGCGACCAGCAGATCGGCGCCGCCGACCTCGACGCGAACGGCACCGCGACCCTGACCACCACCGACCTGGACGAGGGCCGGCACCACATCACCGCCCACTACGAGGGCGACACTGCCCGCCGTCCACGTCTGGCCCGGTCACGGTCACCATCGCCGCCGAACCACCCACGCCAGCCTGCACCTGACCAAGCAGTTCGCCGGCTTCGTCAACAAGGCACACAACACGCGCCTCAGCGCCTGGCACGACCACGACGTGCTCAGATACCGCTTCACCGTCACCAACGACGGCGACGTGCCGATCAACACCATCACCATCCACGACTCCCTCACGGGAACCATGCCCTGCACGTCCGAAACCCTGCAGCCCGGCCAGTCGACCACCTGCCACACCACCCACAAGGCCACCTCAAAAGAGAAGTCCCAGGGCTACGTAACCAACACCGCCACAGCCACAGCACCAGACAAGACAACGGAGCCCCCATCACCTCCAACAAAACCCACCTGAAAGTAGACATCACCTACAAATAACCACCCGCCGCCCCCACCCACCACCGGGGCGGCAGGCCGCTCCTCAGAACCAGGGGCCGTCCCAACGCTCCCCCAGCAGCCCAAGAACCTGGTCGCATGCCCGCCTCGGACCACCGCCATCAGAACGGCCCCGGTGTGGGGCTCGGGTCGTTGGGGGGCTTCAGTGCATACGAGTCGGCGCCGTGGTGGAGCCATTCGTTGAAGGTCATGGGGCGTGGTGCGGCGACGGTGTGATCCAGGGAGAGGGGGACGATCACGCCGCAGCAGCCCAGGTCCTCCCACCACATGGTGCCGGCCAGCGGTCCGGAGACGACCATGCGGGTGTTGAAGGTGCAGCCGTGGCTTCGCGCGATGAACGTGCCCGCGACCTGCCACCACTCGAGTTCCCGAAACTCTCGGACCCAGGGGTCCATGGCGGCCGCGAACGCCGCGTCGTCAGCCAGATCTGCTCGCTCGGGATGCCGCTCCCACAGAGCGTCCTGGTACTCGGCCCAAGTGTCCGGATGCGGGAACGACGCCCGGAGCTGCTCTCCCCACACGTCCTGATGCTTCCAGCCCCAGCCTTCGGCGGTACGGCGCAGGAGTTCCACCTCACCGCCCGCACTGACGTTCAGCAGGTAGTCGCGATACTCCGCCGGGAAGCTGATACCGAGGTCATGCTCAGCGTCGGTGACCTCGACTTCCGTCAGAGGTCCGTGGGAACGCCGGCTGGGAACGGGCCCGGTCTTCTGCCGCCCGAGGAGCTTGCGAAGCATGTGTCGATGATGACCGTTCCCAAGTCGCCGTCCGAACGGCTATTTAAGCCAACCCTCGCGTGCGAGGTGACAGCGACGGGCCCCAGGCAAATGCCCGGGGCCGTCGCTGTCGTGGTCAGTCCTCCCGGCGTGGTCGTGGGTGCGGCGGGCGCGTTTTGCTTGCGGCGCTCTTGCCGCGCGGCGGAGCATCTGCGTGAACGTCCGCCGTTGAGTTCTACCAGGGTCGCCTAGGCGCCGCCCCGGTCGAGCCGTGGGGGAGAAGTAGTGGCGGAACTCGTGCGGGTTGACGGCGACTCCGCACTTCTCACCGCGTCGGGCGACCATCTGGTAGATGCCGTTCGCAGTCATGGGCGGGCGGTTGTTGGTGCCCAACCAGAGCGGTTGGACGCGTATGTGCACGGCACGGGCGCGGATGTCCTTGCCGGTGACCAGGAGTTCGCGGCGCATCAGGTCGAGGTCGCTGCGGTCCTAGTCGTCGGGGGGGAGGTGATGCCAGCGAGCTCGGAGAGGCCGAGGCCGGTCGAGCGGAAGAGCGTCAGGATGGCGAAGTCGCGACGCTGGACGAACGTCCAGCCCTCGCAGCTGCGCAGGAGCTTGTCGAGTCCGACTACGGGACTGGCCCTGGCAGGCGTGTCTTCTGCAGTGCGCGGGGGCGAGCTGGCGGCCACTACTTACCGCCGGGCATGGGACGCCGCGCGGGCCGAGGAGCTCACCCCGGACGAATACGCCTCCCCGCTCGCCCGGCGCGTCTACGACCTGCGCCACGCCTGCGTGTCCACGTGGCTCAACGGGCGATGTAGGTGGCCGAGTGGGCGGGGCACAGTGTCGAAGTGCTGCTGAGGGTCTACGCGTCCTACATTCAGAGGCAGGACGGGGCGGCCCGCCGCCGCATTGAACAGGCACTACGGGACGGCTGATCTTCGGCACGTATTCGGCACGGCCACCCGTTGACGGCCGGCGGCACCCGGACGTAGCCGGACAGACGAAGATGGCCCCTGACTACGGAAACCGCAGATCAAGGGCCATCTTTGATGATCACGAATGTGGGCAGGGGCGGGGTCGAACCGCCGACCTTCCGCTTTTCAGGTCACACAGCCCCAACGCTGTACTGACCTGCGAAAACCCTGGTCCCTGACGAGCGACAACCCGATAAGCGGATTGTCTTCCCAGGCAAGCTACCACCGTGCTCTCCCGCAGCCCTAGCCACGGAAGGCACACCTCACCCGGACGTAAGGTCGCTCCACGTGGGCGCCAAGGCGTGATGGTGTGGGCGCACCTTTCGCAGGGACACCGAGACCCTGTTTTGAGGCTGCGGCGATGCCGATGGAAAGTCGGTGCAGCCCCGATGGGAGGCGAGTAAGGCCAGGGGCGTGGAGCGGTTCATGACGAGTCTGACGCAGCAGCGGGGCCTCCGCTTAGCGCTCGCCCAACCATCGAGTCCCAAGTGAGTCGATCACCTGGCCAAAGGCACCTCAGTCGCATCAGAGTGATCGCATGGCGTGAGCGCCTGCTTCGCACACGTCACCAGGTAACAGAGATCTGACTGTCGATGATGGTGCCTGAACTGCGCGTAAGGCATCCCTCTCGATCTTGCGAAAGTTTCACGGAGAACGAGGGTGTACTGATGTCCGTTTTGGGGTATGTTACCTAGTGAGCCCTTCAGGGGGTTGCGGGGAACTATGCTTGGTCTGCTGCCAGACCCTCCCAACAGGAGTTGGGTGAGGCACCCCGAGCCCCCTGAGGGGCTCATCTTTTTATAGCCCCTCACTTGGCCACCAGGGCAGTGACTTGACAGTTGCCTCGTTGCCGAGCCACTTGAAACCCCATCCCCAACAATTGCCCGCTCTGTTTCGCCTAATCTGTTGGCGGACTTTCAGCAGGTGATGTTCTTCGTATCCTCCGAAGTCATCTGTGCGCAATGCGGCCACATGTAGCATTCCTGCATACATATCGGCGGCCTGCAGGCCATCCCAGTTCGCTTGATCCTCGAAACGAGGTTGCCCGCGTAGGAGGTGCCATGGAACCCATGAAGGCCCTTGGCTGGGCTTCTGTCGGAAATAAGAGGCAGTGGTGGTGTGGTCGAATCCTTTGACGTGTCCGTATCGGATCACCAGATCGCGCGGACCGTCATGCCAATCTTTTGCGGCGAGTAGGGCACGTTCCAGTACGAAACCG
Source organism: Actinomadura oligospora ATCC 43269 (assembly GCF_000518265.1). Classification (GTDB taxonomy): domain Bacteria; phylum Actinomycetota; class Actinomycetes; order Streptosporangiales; family Streptosporangiaceae; genus Spirillospora; species Spirillospora oligospora. The sequence goes on from NZ_JADG01000008.1 coordinate 423,134, forward strand.
GCCGCGTAATTGTAGAAGATGGCATGGTCCAAGCGCATTCCCGAGCCCGCCGGAATCGCTGCCTTCTCGACGACAACGTAAATGATCTTTAGTCCATCGACCGCCGAGAGGCTGCGGGAAACGTACTGTCTTCGCGGGAAGGTCTTCACATGATCTTTCCAGTGGAGCGCCCGTGCATGAGGAACCTTCATTTCCCGTCGCAGCATAGACATCGTTGCGCGCAGTTCCGGCTCGTCCTCGTCAGCAATGAGCACTGCCGCGAAGGCGAAGTAGGGGGATGAAGTGGCTTGGCGACCTCTGTCGCCGGTCTCGTCAACATAGACCCGCAGGAGCTTGCGCCTACTACTCAAGGAACCTTTGCCACCTATCCGCGCGATCGGGGCTTCATGGGCGGACTGCATACTACCGACAACCCGCGATAAATCCCTTTGAATCGCCCGTGTGCCCTGTGTGCGAATCCCGTGCCCTGGAGCGGAACCGACCTTTGTGGACACGGACAGTAATCCAGGCGGTACGGATTGTCGCAAGGTGGGGTGTATCCCTTCCTTTGCTTGGATATGAGGCCCATGTGTGCTGCCAGAATTGGGCGCATGAGTGATGTGTTCGGCGAAGGGTTCGGGTCGTGGTCATACGACGAGGTGATGCGTCATGAGGGGTCGGATCTGGATGTGCGTGTTGTGGTCGCGGAGATCCCGCAAGACGTCAAGGACGAGCTGAGGTACGACCAGATCCCATGGGGTCGTTTCTCCCATGCCGGCGGACCGGCCGTGAACGTTCCGGAGGACTTGGAGCGGATAACGTCTCCTGACGAGGAGACCGCGGGGCGAGCCTTGAAGAGGCTCTGGGACGGTGTATTGCATCAGGGTGATACCTACCCGCCAGCGGCGTTGGCTGCCCCATTCCTGCTCCGTCTGGCTCTCCCATCAGCGGCGCACTATCGTGCCGACATCCTTGAGCTGGTCGGTGGAGCGGCGCGGCGGGAGCATTATCGAGACGGAACGAGGACGGGCCTGCTTCAGGTCGATGATGACCGCCTGAGGATCCTCTCGAGCGGCTATCTGGAGAGGTGGGCGATACGGGCGGTGCGCATCGCTGTCACCGCTGACGTGTCTCTGCTGCTGGAGCTGCTCAATGATGCTGATGCGCGGGTCCGGTCTGGCGCCTGCTACGTGCTGGCCACGGCCTTGGATGGCACCGAACTGATTTCCCTCGCGTTGCGGCGACGGTTGGACGTTGAGGATGTGCCGGCCGCGCGCATGAGCCTCATTCTGGCGCTCGCTCAACTGGCCAGAGAGCATCACGATGGGACCACCGCCGAGCTGCTGCGGCAATGGTGGTCGGCCCCGGACCGGCCCGTCGATTGGCGGGTGAGTGCCGCGATCGCTTGGCTCTGCCTGGTCGACGATCCGGTCCCTGAGGACCTTCGAACCCTGCTCACCACGCAGATCACCGATGAACTCGCCGAACAGCTGGGAGGCGTCCCGTGGATGGAAGGGGTCGACTGGGACGGTGGCGGTCTACGACGCTGCGTGTACCTGATGCTCAATCCCGAGGTGGTCTGGTGGGCAGTGCATGGCGATCCCTGGGCCGAGCCGAGTAAGTAGAGCCCGGCCGTGCAGTTCCAACCGGCGGCTACAGGTGTCGATGGAGTGTTGACTCTGTGTCATCGACGGGGAAGTATGGAGCGCAAAGCTTGCGACCTCGTCTGAAGGAGCTTCTGCTTGGGTGAGGCTCAGACGGAAGGCAGGTGCTGGTGATCGGACTCTCTCCGATGCCGGAGACGCATCGTGAACGAGCCTGGGAACGTCGAACGATGACTGCGTCCTTCAACTTGCCTGCGGCTCGCGTGCACGAGTCCGTGACCTGTACTGCGTGCCTTCGATCTGCACGGGCTGGGCGCACTGGCGGCGGTGGTGGCTGTGAGCAATGAACCGTCCAGTCGTGTCGTCGTCGAGGCCGCCTGGCAAGCCGTGAGGGACGACGGGCGGGTTCGCACCGAGCTGATCGATGCCGCCTATGCCGAGCCTCGTCTGCGCGAGTTGTTCCCGTGGACGGGGATGGGAGAGCTGCACTTCAGCCGCTGTACCGGCCAGCGCTGGACATGGGACATCCTCTTCATTCAGCCTGCGCGGGAGGGGTATTGGGTATCGGGCCCATCACGGTCCGAGACACTGGGGCCAGTGGCAACTGCCGCCCAAGCCGTCGCGATGGTGGTCCAGCACCTCCCGGAAAAGTGTGGGCCGGCCTTCGTCGGCACGCCGGAAGAACTCGCTGCTCACGAAGCCGTCGAGCAGCAGCCGAAGAGCCATGAGTGATCCCCCGTTGTGAGTCTCTTGCCCCCTGCCCCGCAGGTGGCAAGAGATGGCCTTTCGGCGCGTTATTGGCCTGGATCGGGCGCGATTCAGGCGAGGAGATGGGGACCGGGCGCGGTCCGTGAGCGGGGGACGGGGGTTGATGGGAGAGACAGCCAGCAACGACGGAGTGAGGGCGGGGCGAAGGGCACGAAGGCGTCGCTATCAGCGCGGGGTGGATCGGCGGACGTGTCGGATTCCGCTGTGGGTCTCGGAGCACGAGCGGGCCGCGTTGGCGGCGGCTGCGGAGCGGTCGGGCTGGGCGCTGGGGGCGTTCGTCGCCGAGACGGCTCTGGCGGTGGTTGAAGAGCGGGAACCGCCAGAGTGTGAGCCGTGGCGAGAGGTCGTGACCGGACTCATGCAGGCGTCCGGGCAGGTGAACCGGGTCGGGGTCAACCTCAATCAGGCGGTAGCTGCGCTGCACGCGTCGGGGGCTCCAACCGCTGCGCTTGAGGGGTACGCGAGGACGGCAGAGCGCGTCCTGCTGCGACTGGACGAGGCCGTGCAGGAGGCCCGGAGGAAGCTGCGGTGACGGCTCGTTGATCGCCAAGGTCCTGCGGCGGGATCGGGTTCATGGCGTGCTGCGGTACCTATTCGGGCCGGGTGCGAATGGTGAGCACGTTGCGCCGCGGATTGTGGCGGGGTTTCGGCCTGCGCATCTCCTGCAGCCGACGCAGCGAGAGGACGGACGCTGGGACATCCGGCACTTGGCTGAACTGCTGTCGCTGCCAGTGGAGGTTCTCGGGGATCGGAACCACCCTCGGCCGGTGTGGCATGTGCCGGTGCGAGCGGCGCCCGAGGACCCGATCCTGAGCGATGAGCAGTGGGCACAGGTCGCTTCCGAGGTGATGGACCGGTCCGGACTGGCCCCGGACGGCGATCCGGACGGCGTCCGCTGGATCGCGGTCCGGCACGCTGACGACCATGTCCACTTGGTCGCCACGTTGGCCCGCCAGGACGGGACGCGTCCGAAGGTGTGGAACGACGCCTACCGCGTACGGTCCGCGTGCCGGTCGATCGAGGAGAGCTTCGGACTGCGGCGGACGGCTCCGGCCGACCGGACTGCGGCCCGACGTCCGGCACGAGGAGAAGCGGAGAAGGCGCGGCGTATCGGCATGCCACGCGATGCGCGGTCCGAACTGCGTCGGCGCGTGCAGACTGCGGCGGCCGGGGCGGGGAGTGAGGCCGCGTTCTTTGCTGGGCTCCAGGAGGCAGGCGTCCTCGTCCGGTTCCGGTACAGCGAACGCCAGCCGGACCAGGTGACCGGCTACGCGGTTGCGCTGCGGGAAGGCCGCACGGCGAGCGGACTCGCGGTTTGGTACAGCGGTGGCAAGCTGGCTGCTGACCTCACCCTTCCCAAGCTGCGAGCGCGCTGGCGGTCCGGCAGTCCGGCCGTGTCCGGACGGGATCTGTCAGAGCAGACCGTGCGGGTCTACCTGCGGACCGTCCTCAGAGAAGCCGCCGGACAGGCGCGGACGCCTGCCGAGTTCTTCCAGCGCTTGGAACGCGCGGGGCTGGTGATTCGGCTTCGACAGAGCGAGATCAATCCAGGTGAGATCACAGGCTACGCCGTCGCTCTTCCCGATCACTTCGATGCTGATGGCCAGCTCCGATGGTTCAGCGGAGGGAAGCTGGCGGCTGACCTCTCGTGGCCGGCCTTGTGGCGCGCTACGCGGCGAGGCGCCAGAGCCCTCAGCGCCGGAACTGACGATGGAGGAGCGCAAGGCGATCTACCGGGACGCGACGAGGGCGGCGGAGTTCGCGACTGCCGAGATCCGCCGCAACACGGTCGTCGATCCGCACCGTGCCCAGGACGCCTGCTGGGCCGCGGCCGACGTGCTCCGATCGGCTGCGCTCGCGACCGGGAATCGCCACATGGACCAGGCCGCGGACGCCTACGACCGCGCAGCTCGCGCACCATATGGACGCGTTCCCCGCGCGACGCCAGCAGGGACGCGGCTCCGCGGCATCGCCCGAGTCCTGGCAGCCACCAGAGCCGGCGACGGAGGCTTGATGCTCCAGTTCGCCGCCGCACTCGTGACGCTCATCGAAGCGATCGCGGATCTGCACCGCCTCCATCGCAGACAACCCCAAGCGGACGCGGCCAGGAACGCGGCGACACTCACCCGCCAGGCGGCGCCGAAGCAGCCCGAGCCACACTGGCTGCTCCAGAGAGAGGAAGTGCAGAGCCCAATAGCGAACGCCTCGAACCCAGTCTCGGACGTCCCGGATCCAGTAGCACTGGTGCGGGCGGAGCTGCCACAGGGATGGCAGCCCTCGTTCACAGTCAGTCCGCCCACTCGGTGCAGTCCGGCTCCAGTGCCAAGACGACGCGGCCCGACCCGCTAAACCAGCATCGGCAGACCGTCATGCTCGTGACGGCCTGCCGATGCGCGACGGGGCTTCAGGACGAGGTGTCGATCTGCAGGATGATCGCCTCAACGGCGTCCTGCAGATCGAGCAGCGGATATCTGATGGGCAGACCATCCTCGGTGCACCAGGCGAAGACGTCGCTTGTGATGTCGATGCGCAGCCTGTCGAGGTGGATCGTCGTCGTACCGGGCACGTCGCTCACGCGCTTGGCGGGCAGGCCACGTGACCGCAGTGCGAGAAGGAGCTGCTGCCTTGCGCGAAGCGGATTCGGTCTCAGGCTTTTGCCGGGCCAGGGCTGCGGCAGAGGCAACGTGAACCAGACCGCCTTCCCCGTCACCGGGCTCGCCTGGAGGCGTGCCCGGCTGGGGTGCGCTCCGACCGAGGCCGCGAGGGCAGTGACGATCGCGAGCCCTCTCCCGTGCTCGTCCAGCAGGTAATCGTCCGACCGGACGGGGAGAACGTCGCGGGCGGTGTCGAAGACCGTGACCACCAGATGCGGGGACGGGGCGGTGCGTATCCACGTCCAGAGTTCGGCGATGCAGCCGGGGGCGTGGAGGAGCTGGTTGGTGGCCAGCTCCGAGACGGCGAGTGCACCGTCGTCGATGAGGTCGGACGGCAGTCCGAGCTCGTTCATCACGATGGTGAGCGACGAGCGCGCGACGGACGCGCAGCTCGGGTCACTCGGCAGCGGGAAGGAACAATGCCCTCCGGTGATGAGGTCGGGGGAGAGACTGTTCAGCACGGCGCATCCCACCCGTCCTGCCGCCCGCGCTGCCGAGGGACGCAGCACGCCTTCCTGCACGAGCCGGCCTTGGCCGGACGCTCGGGGCGGCGTCCTGTGAATGTGCGCAGAAACCGGTGGAGCATTCCGCGCCGGACCTCGGGAGCCACCGGGACGCGCCTTGTCTTCGGAGTCGGGACGCGCCGTGCCGAGCCGGTGGGGTCGTGCTGGTAAGCCGCGGCCGACGGCTGAGGAACTGACGTCCAACCAGGACGCCACCCTGCCCGTCGCGCGAGGACGAGGAGCTGAGCATGCAGCTCCTCAGCCGTGGCCGCTTCCAAGAGACGGAAGGTACCGTCCGGCGCCTGGTCAAGGTGCCAGTAGCTCCCCGTCCAATCTCCCCACCACGCGACAAGCGCCGGATTGCGGACGCGCAGTTCAGCGAGCACCTGCTCCGGGTCAGGTTCGTGCCTCACCCAAGGCGACTGCCTCAGGGAGGAGGCACCCGTCTGCGGAAGCCGAACACGTGCTGGCGGGGAGGAGCCCGCGGGTTGGACTGTCCCCGCACCCGGGGGATTCGTACGATTGTGCATTGGTTGGATCTCCAGAATCCGATCAAGGTCCCGGTCGGTGTGCCAGCACCGGCCGGGACCGCCTCGTCTGGCGGGGCTCTCCTTCCTTGGTCTCTCGGGTCGGATCGCTTGTCGTACGTCACTCAGTGGATCTAGTGGGACACGTTCAGTCATCGCGTCGTGGCGCAATCATGCGCCTTCGATCGCTCACCTGTCCATGCACTTGTTCAGATTCAGCCGTGACATTCTTGAGTTGATCAACCAAAAGGATCACGTGACCTGTGTAAGGCTTCACGCCATGACCGAGCAGAGCCCGACCGTCAGGCATCGGCGTTTGGCCCGCCAGCTTCGTCAAGAACGTGAGCGTGCGGGCGTGACGATGGAGCGGGCCGCTGCGGCGCTCGGGTGGAGCCGCCCCAAACTTGTGCGGTTCGAGACGGCCAAGACGAGGCCGAGGCCGTCAGATGTCGAAGCGATGCTCGATCTCTACGGCGGCGACGAGGCGATGAAGCTTGCCCTCGTGGGACTGGCCAAGCATGTCCGCAAGAGGGGCTGGTGGTCGGCGTTCAACGATGTGCTGACCGGATCCTTCGCCGAGTTGGAGAACGACGCGGGCAGCATCCGCACGTGGCAGGTCCAGACGGTGCCCGGCCTCCTCCAGACCAGCGACTACGCGCTCGCCGTGATCCGTGCGGGCAGCAAGGACGAGCCCGAGGCCGTCCAACTGCGGCGACTTCAAGCGCGTATGGCTCGGAAAGCCGTGCTCGAACGCCAGGACGGGCCACAGTTCACGGCCGTGCTCGACGAAGCGCTGCTTCGACGTTCCGTGGGAGGCGCGTCGGTCATGGCGCGCCAACTCGACGCGCTTGCCGACGCTGTTCGCAAGCCCAACGTCAGTCTCCGAGTGCTCCCGGCGAGCGTGGGCGAGCACAGCGGACTGAACGGATCGTTCGTCATCCTCGGATTCGAGGGGGCCTTCGACCCCGACGTCGTCTACGTCGGCGGAGTCGCGGGCGAGATTTTCATCGAGGACGTGGAACAGGTCGCCCGTTGTACGGTGAGGTTCGACTGGTTGACTGATCAAGCGCTCTCCGAGGACGACTCGCTGGCCTTGATCGAGGACCTCGCAGAGGAGTACCGGCGGTCTTATGAGTCCTCACGTTGATCTCTCCGAAGCTCGCTGGCGCAAGTCGAGTTGGAGCGGGAGCACGGACAGCGACTGCGTCGAAGTGGCACCCGTCTCCAGGCTGATCGCCCTTCGCGACTCAAAGGCTCCGGACTCGGGCGCTCTCTTCGTGACTCCCACTGTGTGGCGCGCGCTGCTGCACTCCGTGGGACACCGGACGAACGACTGACAGGGATTCACGTTCACCTCCTCCGCCTCCTCCCTGTCGCGGCGAAGGAGTACATGCCTGCATGACCCAGGGAGTTGCAGAGTGGACGGCCTTGACCTCGCCGGTGCGAGTTGGCGTAAGAGCTCCAGAAGCGACGCCACGCGAGAGTGCGTGGAGGTCGCGGCCGGCGCCTCGTACGTAGCCGTCCGCGACTCGAAAGCCCCGGACGCGGGGACCCTATTCGTGACACCGACGGCATGGCACGCGGTGTGCGTCGCGTGAGGGATCGGGCGAGCAGCTAAGGGAGTCGTCCTGCCTGCCTGGCCAGGTGCTTGGCGTCTTTGAGTAGATCTGCGGACGTGCGGTGTGGTGGTTGTTGAACGACTACCCAGCGTGGCAATATTGGAGCGCAAACAGCTTCAAGCTTTGTTAAGTAGTCGAAGAGTGTGCTGCTGAGTGCCTCGTTCGCTGATCTGGAGTGCGCTGATGTCCGAGCAGGCAGGCCGTGATCCCGATGTGCTGACCACCGCGGAGCTGGCGGCGAAGTTGGGGTTGTCGGCGCAGACCGTCCGGCGGATGGCCAACGCCGGGCAGATCCCGGCGCTCAAGACCGGCAAGGACTTCCGGTACTCCTGGGATGCCGTCCGCGAGGTGCTACGGCAGCCGCATCGTGAGCCGGAGACGTCCGTCCCGGAGGAACCCGAGCCGAAGAAGGGCGCGGGTTACCGCGCGCAGCGCCGGGCCCGGTCTGGCGCTGCGTCGACTGACAGCGAGAACTGAACCGGCTATCCATCCGCGTGCGCTTGCGACGGCGGAGGGTCGTTCGTAAGCGGCGCGACGATCCGTGAAGCAGGTGATTGTGAGCAGTATCGACAAGCGCATCGCCGCCCTGACCTCCTGGAGCAGAACGCACGACCGCAAGAAACGCACCCAGCCCGCCCGTGACGCCTTCCTTGCTCGGTTCGAGCGCGAGGTCGATCCAGACGGGCAGCTCGATCCCGCGGAACGGCGGCAGCGGGCCGAGCATGCGAAACGGGCTTACATGCTGCGTCTAGCCAAACGGTCGGCCCAGGCGAGACAGAAGCAGTGAACGCCGAAGGCCCCGGGCACTCTCTTGAAGCCAAGGAGTGTCCGGGGCCTTCGCGTTCGTGGTTAGTCCTCCATGATGCGGTCGTAGGTGCGGCGGGCGCGTTTGCTTGCGGCGCTCTTGCCGTAGCGGCGGAGCATCTGTGGGGACGTCCAGCCGTTGAGTTCCATCAGGTCGCCTTCGGCGCCGCCCCGGTCGAGCCAGGTGTGCGAGAAGTGGTGGCGGAACTTGTGCGGGTTGACGGCGACGCCGCACTCCTCACCGCGTCGGGCGACCATCTGGTAGATGCCGTTCGCCGTCATGGGCGGGCGGTTGTTGGTGCCCAACCAGAGAGCGTGGTTGGACGCGTAGGTGTGCTTGTTGCGGACGCGGATGTAGCGGTCGGTCGCGCGGGCCGCTCCATGGCCGAAGCGGACGATGCGCTGCTTATTGCCCTTGCCAGTGACCAGGAGTTCACGGCGCATCAGGTCGAGGTCGCTGCGGTCCTGGTCGTCGGGGTCGTAGGTGATGCCGGCGAGTTCCGAGAGGCGGAGGCCGGTCGAGCGGAAGAGCGTCAGGATGGCGAAGTCGCGACGCTGGACGAACGTCCGGCCCTCGCAACTGCGCAGGAGCTTGTTGAGCTCGTCCTCGGTGAAGACGGGGACGACCTTCTCGCCGACCGACGGAGGCCGGAGCTTGGCCATCGGGTTCGGGAGTTCCTCGTCGTCGGACCACCAGCGGAAGAACTGCTGGAGGGCCCGGTACTGGTTGTTCGCGTAGCTGTCGGAGTAGGCGTCGAGCAGCCAGACCATCCAGGCTCGGACGTCGTCGGGGATGACGTCGTCCCAGTCGGTGCGGGTGGTCTTGTCGCGGAGGTGTGCGGCCGCGAACCATTGCGTCGCTTCGACGTAGGTTCGTACCGTCTTAGGGGATTTGCCCTCAGCGTTGAGGTGCAGGGCGAAAGAGTTGATCGCGGCCTGGAAGGAACCTGCCTGCAGGTTCTTGGGCCGCCTGCGATGCGTACCCATCGTGGGAAAGTTTTCCTCTGTTCCAGCGATGTACACTTGGGGTGATCAACCCGTTACCAGTGTTCTCGCTGGTCAGAGGCAAGATGTGGGCAGGGGCGGGGTCGAACCGCCGACCTTCCGCTTTTCAGGTGTGGGAAGGCGCATGGCGGGGGCGCGTTCGCCGTGGCTGGGCGGCTGCCGGAGTACGCCCCTGGTGCCCTTCGGTTGCCATCGTTGCCGTCAAGGTTGCCGTCGGCCTTGATGACGCTGACCTCGGCCCTCCGGCCGACGATCCCACGTTCATGGCGTCAGTGTGAAACCAATGCGGAGACGTCCGGTTCCTCTGGGCAAGCCACCGCGACAGGGCCCGTGAAAAGAAGCTGCTGCGTACCTTCCGCTGGGCCATGCTTGGTCTTATGGGAGATCTGCTCAACTCGTTGCCCGACGCGGAAGGCTGGCGTGACATCGCCTATGTCGGGTATTGCGATGGTGACGCTGGCCTGGCGGAGGGCTTTGCGGAGGCAGCCGAGGCCGTCTTCAAGCAGTGGCAACGCAGCCCCCGAACGGGCGATCAGCTCCTCTTGCCGCTGATCCACAACTACCGGCATGCGCTCGAACTGGCCCTCAAGCAAGCTATCCGCGACGCCGCAGCGTGCCTCCGTTCCGATGGCCACGACAATCCTTCACTCCGTCCCGCTGAGTTGGACGCCCATCTCAAGCGCAAGCAGCGCCATCGCTTGGGGCCATTGGCTGATCAGCTCGGTCGGTTGCTTAAAGAGCTTGCGCTCGACGGTCTCCCGGGCGACACCATGCGTCTGCTGGCTCGGTTCCACCAGCTTGACCCCACAGGGGAGGCGTTCCGCTACGCCGACCATCTTCAGACGAGTGCACGCACGGTGGACGTTCCCCAGCTCACAAAACTACTCCGTGACGCCTTCGCCATCGTTCACGGCGGCGTCCTCACCGAGCTTCACGCCCACGTCGATTACCAGCATGAAATGCATGAGATGCGTACCGACTATGCGGACACATTCGACGACATGACCTTCTGATCCATAGCAAGATCAAGGCCGTCCGGGGCTGTCCACATATGCCCTCCGACCAGCGCCAACCCCTCCCACAAGTCCACACCCGTCCAAGATCATCCAACCCCGTTGTTAGCACCACCGTTAGCACGCACACCCGCCCCGGAGGGTGCGCCTGCGCGAACGGCGAGACGGTGTGACAGACAGCTTCGCGCAGGCGCGCCCTCCGGCCCGCGGGGGGCTGGGGGCCGCGAGGCCCCCGCTTCACGCCCGCTCAACCCACCTGACTGCCTCCATGTCACCTTCTCGTCTCAGATCAACAGCGCTCCCGGCACGGCCTGACCTGGGTCGTGACGCGCACTTTTAGGCCTTTACGACGGATGTCCATGTATGCGCCCAAAGTTCCACTACAAAGCCTAAAATCGTGTCGACTCGTTGAGTTGAACGAACCGGGAGCAGGCATGCCGATCAGCCCAGATGTCCTTCGCCGCTTGGACTTGGGAGAGGCGGTTAAGCGTGAACTGTCTACAAGAGTCCGGCTGTTGCCGCGTCGCTGGGACTATCTAGGACTTGTCGCACAGGCAGACGAAGTAGCGTCCTGGCTGCGCCCCCAGTTGCGGCGCAGCCCCTCCGGCAGGGCAGCCAGTGTCGTCTTCGCAGACAAGGGGTGGCGCGGTGTACGGCCGCTACACATTATGACTTTGGAAGACAGAGTGCTTTATAGGGCAATCGTAAATCTTATCAGCGAGTCACTTCCGGAGAGGCTGCGCACTCGTGCACCTATCGATCAATTCAGAAAAGCACCTCTGGAGGTATCAAATGTAGAGTACATCGCCAAGACCGATGTTACTTCTTACTATGAATTTGTTGACCACGAACTTCTCATGTCCGAGCTAATTGCACAGACAGGTGAAGCACTTCTTATTGACACCCTTTCTACTCTTCTGGCCTCAGTTCTCGGACGTTATGTTGGATTGCCACAGGTTCATCCATCTAGCGATATTCTTGGTGATACGTATATAGATCCAGTTCGCAGGCGACTCATTCGTCGAGGACATGCAGTATTTACTTACTCTGACGATTTCAGGATTGCCTCCTCTTCGCTCGGCGAAGCTCGCGCCTCGCTTGAGGCGTGTGAGATGGAAGTCCGCACCCTCGGCCTAGTGCTCAATGAACGCAAGACCTACACGTATGGAAAACAGAATTACTCTAAGTCTCTAACCTCATTCGCCGACGCAGAGCAACGTCTATTTGCTGCCGACAATGACGCCGAGGCAATCAACTTCCTGGGTTTTCTGGAAACTGACTACGAAGAGGACGATGAGAGTGCGCTCTCCGCGGCTCTTAGTGCCGCTTCACTGAGTGGTAGAGTGGATGAAATTGACGCCTTTCAGGTAGACGATGAAGCCTCTCCTGATGTCGATTCGTCCAAATTGCAGGCTGCGGAGCGAGCTTGGAATCTGTGGCTTTTTGAGGATGAGAGTGAAGATGCGCAGGCTGCCCAAACTGCTGCGATCACTCAGTCTCTACTTGGTCGGGCATTGCCAACGCTTGGTGCGGCTGGCGATGGCAGGCCCCTGATGAACCTGTCGGCTCTGCTTCGGCTTGAGCCCGCTCTCACTCCACAAGTTGCGGCTTACTTGGATGCATTCAGTCAGAGTGGCGGGCACGCGCGCACAAATGTTCGTCAAGCTCTAGATGAGGTCGTCAACAGCGACATCATCAGTGCATGGCAGGGAATGTGGCTCGCACAGGTCGCTGGCGGTGTCAAACGCTCAGTTCAGGAGCATGGCTACGAACAGTGGCTCAGTCGATGTGTATATGACAGCCATGACGGCCTCGCTGCGACCGCAGCAGCAGCCCTGGGGCGCATTGGGCGGGGTGACGCTGCCCGAGTAGCTGCCGCAGTAAATCGCATTGCTCCCGAATGGAGGCGGCTAGCCTTCTGGGGATTGATTGGTCTAGACCGGTCAATGGCAGAAGACACAGCGGATGACCAGTTGGATCATCTGCTGCTTTCTGTGACGGATGCATCTTGACAGCGCCAGAACTTCAAGTCCCCTCGACGGAGGCCGAGACTGCAGCCGCATTGCTTTTTCGCACTCTGGGGGCCCACCGCGATACGATATCGACGCTGGAATCACAGCCATCGAAGCGACTTCGACAGTCGTCGGCTGGCGATTCTTTCCAAGACCGATGCCAAGCCACACTAGTAAGACTTCTTTCGATCACCGAATCGTTCGCAGCGGACCTACTTTCGCGTGAGGTCAGCAGAGAAATAGCAAATGGGCAAAGTCTCATTGCAATCAAGCTCGCAGAAGAGGCCGTCATACGCGCAACCAGCACATGGCAGGAGCAGAAGAAGGGTTACAAGGACTGGCTCGGCGTGGAGGTTGATTGGAAGGCGATCGAACGGCTAGCTGAAGCACGCAATTCCGTCGCCCATGGCTTGGGGAGACTAACGAAGCGCCAGCTCCGGAATGAACAGAGCGTCAAGTCGAAGCTGAAAGCCGCAGGCATCACAGTTGAGGGAGACAGGATCATTCTCTCAGATAAAAGCTTGCTCACCGCTGCTCTGTCGTGTCGAAACTTCATAGAGAGCCTTGACCTGACCGTTCGAGCAAGATGGCAGACGGCCGTGCCTTCTTTGCCTCCGCGCTAGGTGGACGGGCGCCCCGGCGGGCGCCGGGATCGGCCGGAACAGGCCGCACGCCCGGCGCCCGCCGGGGCGGGCGGCCGCTGGCGACGCGAAGCGGCGCCCTTGAAGACGTAGAGAAAGTTCTCATCCGGCGCGGGCGTCACGGGTGTCACGTGGGTTAGGGCGTGAGCTTGTGGAGGGCTGTGCGGGTTTGGTCGGCGAGGCTGACGGCTGCGCCGTGGCGGTTGTCGATCATGGTGGTGATGCCGGGTGGCGGGTCGGGTTGGAGGGTGCTGGTGTATTCGTCCCAGTGGTTGAGCTTCCAGGCATCGCGTGGGGCATCTCGGGTTTCGATGTAGTCGTGCATGGTGTCGTTGTCGCTGTTGATCCAGATGGCAGCGACATCGACGCCTCGGGCCTTGCAGCGGTGGGTGAGGCGGTCGAGCCAGCCCGGGGCGTGGAGTTCGGTGGCGAACGGAGCTGAGACGATCATGGAGATGTTGGCGTCGACGTTGGCGTAGGTGCTGTTCATCAGGCACCGGTACTCGTGCGGGCGGATCTCGTCCTGGTAGAGGTCGGTGTGGCGGTCGTGGGGATCTCCGCCGAGGGAGATGAGTAGGCGTTCGGTCATGCGGCGGGTCATGGCGTCCTTGTCCAGGACGGCCCAGCCGGTCAGGTCGGACAGGAAGCGCGCGAACTCGGTCTTGCCTGATCCGGCGTAGCCGCCGACCAACACCAGGAGCGGGGCCGCGGTGGCGCTGGTGACGCGGCGGGTGTGCAGGGCGCTGGCTATGCGCGCCTTGAGTGCTTCGGCCTGGGGGAAGAACGGCGACAGGTCCACGGGCGGGGTTGGGGTCTTGCCCCTGGCGTGCGCTGCCTTGGCTTCTACGACGGAGAGCGGGACTTCGCTGGCGCGGGCTATGTAGGGCAACCAGTCGTCAGGGATGCGCTCGCCTCGCTCCCAGCGGGACACCTCGTGCCGGGTGAGAGTGGCTTTCCCGGAGAGGTCGCACAGTAGGTCGGCCTGCTGGCGTTGGCTGCGCTCTCCGCGTAGGCGTGCGAGGTACTGGCCGAAGTCTCGTTGGCGCTGCGTGGGCATCACGGACCTCCCGTGCTCCAAGTCTGGCCCCCTCCTGGCCCCCTGTCAGGCTCCTCCGTGGAAGTCGAGTGCGCGGAATGCTTCGTGGCGTTCCACTTCAGCGAACGAATCCGTCCTCCTCTGGACGAGTTCGGCATTCTTCGTGAGGTCTCGTCATGGCTTCCAGGCAGTGTCCCGACGATGTGGCTCTGGCTCAGCTTCGAATCGACTTCCCCGGCCATCGCATCTGGCGTTCCGCGCGCTCGGATGGACGGCTGGGTGACTGGGTTGCGTCCCTGCACGATCCGGCCGCAGGGATCGACCCGACAGTGATCTGTTCCGACGCGTCCGCGCTGCGCTCCGCCTTGGTGGAGGAGAAGCGGCAGGCGGCCGTACGGAACGAGGACCGGTGATGGCGCCCGTCCCCCCGGGCGGCTCGTCACCGGAGGGGGCCGCTGGCCGGGCGGCCCCTGCGGGAGGGGAAGGGAAGGCGGCGCGGCCGGCGGGGGTACCCCCTGCCTCGTCGGCTGCGCCGTCTTCTGAATCCTTCCGGGAGCGGTGGCGGACACGGTGGGCGTGCCGCCGCCTGGATCGGCTCGCGCGGGACTTGGGGCGAATCGGCTGGGTGTCCGCGCCTCGGTACTCGAACTCGCCGCCGGAGCTGCTCGTCCGGGCCTCGCTCACGTCCTCGATCGGCGACACCGTGAGCGTCGTTCGGGGTGAGCGGCTGTGGTGGTACCGGTCCAGCACGGGCGCATGGCTCGGGCCCTGCTACGCGCCGTCGCGCGCGGCTGAGACGCTCGGGGAGCTGTTGCGGTCCTGGGGCATTAGGCCGGGCATCGAGTGATGGTCGGGGTGGTGGACGAACGGCAGGTGGCGGCCGCGCTCAAGGGTGAGTTCGGGAGTGTGCTGTCGGCCTGGTACGGACAGTCGACCAGTACTTGGTGGGCGCTGGTGCGCGTGCCTTGGGGTTCGCGGCTGGTGGAGGCTTCTACGCCTCGGCAGTTGCGTGAAGCGGTGCTGCGGGCTGATGTGTGGCCTTGGCCGCCTGGTGGCCGTCGCGTTTCATGACGGGGCCTTGCCGAGGGTGGCGTGGCTGATGCTCTTGGCGGCCTCGGCGGGGTCTGTCTCGTGGGTGTGAATGGTGAGGTCGAACGTGACGGCCTCACCGTTCGTGCGTCGGTCGGCTTCGGCTTCGTCCCATGCGGCGAGTCGGCTGGGGGTGTCGGTGTCGCCGCGGTGCTTCGAGCGGGTGGCGGTCACGTCGCGTGGGGTCCATAGGCGGACGCGCGTCCAGGTGAGCGGGACGGCCGTGCTGAGGGCGGTCACGCCGGGGATGTCGCCTACGTGGATGACCGGGATGCGTCCCGTGTTGGTGAGGGCGTCGATGTCTTGGCGGTCTACGGCGTAGCGGTTGCCGTAGCGCTCGGTTTCCAGGACTAGGCGGCCTGCGGCTCGGAGGGCGTCTAGTTCGGCGGTGGGGACGTGACGGTAGCCGTTGGTTCGGCCTGTCCCGGCCTTGAGCTTGGTCAGCAGGACGAAGCGGCTGTCCAGCCGGGACAGTTCGGCTGTGATGGTGTCCTTGCCGCTGGCCGGGGGGCCGTAGAGGATGATGCCGCGCCTGGTCACGCCAGGATCTTACGCAGCGCCTCCCTCGTCTGGTCGGCGGTGCTGATCGCTGCGCCCAAGCGGTTGTCGATCGTGAGGTGGACGCTGGGCGGGCTGCTCTGGGTGTTCAGGCCGTCGGCGTACTGGTCCCAGTTGGTCAGCTTCCAGCCGTCGCGTGGGGCGTCGCGGAACTCGATGTACTCGCGCATCGAGTCGGCGTCGCACCGGACCCAGATCGCCGCGACGTCCACGCCCTTCGCGCGGCACCGGTTCGTGAGGCGGCTCAGCCACGCTTCGTCATTGAGTTCCGCGATGAACGGAGCTGCGAGGATCGTGGAGATTCCGCAGTCGATGTTGTCGTTTGCGGTGTCCATGAGGCATTTGTATTCGAGTGGCCTCACGTGATCCAGGTAGAGGCTTGAGTGGCGGTCGTGAGGGTCGCCGCCCATGCTCTCCAAGAGGCGTTCTGTGAGACGTCGGGTGAGTGAGTCCTTGTCCAGGAATGCCCAGCCTGAGATGTCGCCGAGGAAGCGGGCGAATTCGGTCTTTCCCGATCCCGCGTAACCGCCGACCAGGACGAGAACGGGCTTGTTCAGGCCGTCGGTTAGGGCGCGTCCGCGCCAGGCGGTGACGACGCGGTTCTTCAGGACGTCGCCCGCCTCCGGGTCGCGGTTCTGGGTGGCGTCGGTGACCTGGTCGAGGCCCTTGGTGATGGTGAACGCGGCCTCTTCGGTGACGGCTGGTTCGGTTGCCGGACTGGGGACCGGGACGGCTGCGGTCTCGGTCATGTTCTCGCCGGGGAGCGGGAGGCGGAATCCGAGGTCAGGCTCGGTCGAGCGGTACATGAGGCAGTAGGCGCGCCGGTAGTGCGGGCCAGGGTAGACGGTGCCGTTCTCGTGCCGCCAGAGGGTCTGGAAGTCGCCGCCGATGTGCAGCCCGTGCCGCTCGCCCACCCGTCTGAGTTGGTCGCCCGCCGCCTCAAGGCTGAGGCCGTGGCTCTCGCGTCGCTCGCGCAGGCGCTCGGGCTGCCATCCGGGACGGGGCTTGGTCGCGACCATGGTTCCTGCCTTTCCGATCACTACAGAAAGCGGAGCATTCCGGGCGTCTTAAATGATCTGCGTGAGGCTTGTGAAAGCGGATGTATAAACCGCTGTTCAGCATCCTGGCGAACTACGTGTGATGGGAATCACTCGC
Source organism: Actinomadura oligospora ATCC 43269 (assembly GCF_000518265.1). Lineage (GTDB taxonomy): Bacteria > Actinomycetota > Actinomycetes > Streptosporangiales > Streptosporangiaceae > Spirillospora > Spirillospora oligospora. Next base: position 440,101 of record NZ_JADG01000008.1, read on the forward strand.
CTTCTCCGATGGAATTTCGTCTACCGAACGGCAGCACGGACGAACCACGAGGGGGCGGTTCCCGGTGACGACGAACGGCGGGCGGGGTCAGAGTCCGGAAGAACGTCTGGAACTGATCCTAGAAGAGCTGGACGAGATCATTTGTCGGGTTGATCAGATCGCGGCGGCGCTGGGTACACGGCCGCTTCGAGTCGGCCGACACGCGCGCCGAGGTCCCGGACAGCCGTCAGAACCTCCGAAAGCTGCTTCATGAGCGGGTCGTCACCGGCAGTCGGCTCGCCGGGAGTGTCGGCGTCGGCTGCGTCGCGGACGAACACGCCCTTGCCCTGCTGGCCGATCACCCTCCCCTCGGTGCGGAGGACGCCGATCGCGGACTTCACCACGCCGGTGGACGACTCGTGCCGCTTCACCAACTCGGCGATCGAGGGGAGCGCGTCGCCGGGGGCCAAGGTCCCGTCACTGATCTGTTTCCGCAGGTCATCGGCGATCTGGAGGTATCCAGGCCGCCCGGTCTTCTTGACCATTGTCCGCCTTCCGTAGGGGCTCGCCTCCCAGTTCAGCACAGCTCGTCGACCAAGTGAACAAGGAAGTCCTTGACAACTTGGTCGACCAAGCCGACTATGTTGTCTACGTAGTTACTCGATCACAGGAGGTCACATCATGCGCAACATCCCCGTCGACACCACGGCCCTGACGTTCGTCTGCGTCTCGCCGCCCCGTCCCAAGCTCGTCTCGCAGGAGACCGGAGAGATCAAGGTCGACAAGGAGGGCAACACCGTGTTCACGGTCGGTCTGTCCGCCGCCGACGCGATGGGGCGCGTCGAGCTGATCAACGTCTCTGTCTCCCACGACCCGGACCTGACGATCGGACAGGTCGTCCAGCCGGTCGGCCTGATCGGGATGGCCTGGGAGCAGAACACCGGCGGTCGCCAGCGGTGGGGGATCGCCTACCGCGCCAAGCAGCTCAACGCCGTCACATCCGCCGTCGCCGCTGCTGCTGACGCGGCCTGAGAAGGGACTGTCCCGAGATGACGAACGTCATCCTCGCCCTGGTGGGCCTGGCCGCTGCTGCGGTGGCGGCCGGGCTCTGGGCCTGGCGCAAGTTCCACCCCGTGTCGTGGTGGTACGTCGTCCAGTTCCCTGGCCGCGCGGTGCTGGCCTACCTGACGTGGCATCACGTCGCGTCTGGCTGCTCACTCACCCGGAACCGGCGGCGGTGGCGGCTCACCCTCGATGCGCTCCCGGTCGTCGGACAGGCGGCTAAGAGTGCGGCCACGGTCGTTCAGTACCGGCGTCGGATGCGGCGGGTCGACGTCGAGAAGTCGCCGCGCATCGGGCTCATGCGACCCACTCGGCTCGGCTGGCGTGTGCGCGTCCGGCTCGCGGACGGTCAGGTTCCGGCCGACTACGAGAAGGCTGCCGAAGGGATCGCGCACGCCTGGCGCGTCCACTCTGTTCGCGTGGTGGATCCCCGTCCTGGGCGGGTCACCTTGTGGGCGACCATGCGTGACCCGCTGACCGAGGTCAGGGTGTCGCCCGAGACCGGGGAGCTGCTCAAGGTCCGTCCGGGCAAGTTGGAGAACGGTACGGACTGGATCATGGACTTCCGGACCATGCCGCACCACCTGAACGCCGGGGCAACTCAGTCGGGCAAGTCCACGCTCATGAACGCGATGATCAAGGGTCTCGCCCCTCAGCCGGTCGCGCTCGTCGGGTTCGACCTCAAGGGCGGGGTGGAGCTCACGCCCTACGCTCCGCGGCTGTCGGCGCTGGCCACGACGCGCAGGGAATCGGTCGGCCTGCTGGAAGACCTGGTGGGCGAACTGGAAGGCCGGATGGCGCTGTGCCGGGCGCATGGTGCACGCAACGTCTGGAAGCTGCCGGAGGACCTGCGGCCGGTCCCCATCGTCGTCCTGGTGGACGAGGTCGCCGAACTGTTCCTCATGGCGGACAAGAGCGAGAAGGACGAGATCGCCAAGACCGGAACCGCGCTGCTGCGCGTCGCCCAGCTCGGCCGGGCGTTCGCGGTCTACCTGGTGATCTGCGGTCAGCGCATCGGCTCTGACCTCGGGCCCGGCGTCACCGCGCTCCGTGCTCAGCTCTCGGGGCGCATCTGCCATCGCGTCAACGATCCCGAGACCGCGAACATGACCCTTGGCGACATGGACCCCGCCGCTCTGGACGCCGCGCGCGCCATCCCTGCCGAGACTCCAGGCGTCTGCATCGTCGCTGGTTCGGATGGCTCCTGGTACCGGGCGCGCTCGGTCTACGTCAGCGAGGAAGACGCCGAAGCCGCCGCCCGCGAGTATGCGCACCTCGCTCCGGCCTGGGGCGACCTGATCGGCTCGTCCGCCCCACCCGCGTCCGGCCGGGGCTGGCCCATGGCCGCATAGCCCATCACACCCGCCCTTCGGCTCGGCGTGAGCCCTGATCACGCCAAGTCCCTACCCGATCCATGCCTGAACCGCCTTGGAGGCACCCGCCATGAACGCGCGCATCATCCCGTTCCCGCGTCGTCCGCGTCCCGTCCCTGTCGTCGTCTCGCTGGTCACGGTCGATTGGGACGTCGCCCGGCTTCTCTATGTCGCCCGCTGCTCCCGGTGCGCCGACGCGTTCACCGCGCTCGGCCTGGCCGACGCGGACGACTGGGCCGACACCCACACCTGCGACGCCGAGTTGGTCGCCCTGCTCGCCGAGGTCGTCATTGTCGGGCGGGCTGCCTGATGGGACGGCCCCGCGCGGTGCTCGCAGACTCCGGGCCGGTGCTGGTCCTGGCCCTCATCGCGGCTGCGGGCTCGTTCACTCACATCCACGACACCGCCGACCAGCACGGACAGCACGGGCTGATGGCCTGGGCCGTGGCGGTCTGCATCGACCTGACGTGTGTTATGGCCGCACGTGAACGCCAGCGCGACCGCCGAACTGGTCGACGCTCGGGCGGGGCGGCGTCCTGGCCCGCGCTCGTCCTGGTCGGCGGCATCCTGCTCTCGCTGGCCGCCAACCTCGCACAGGCCGAACTGTCGGCCTGGGGCTGGATGGTCGCCGCCACTCCCGCTGGTGCGTTCCTGGTCGCCGTCTCCATGCTCGAACGCCGCGCCTCGACGCCCGGGACGTCAACCGGGCAGGACACCGAGGTTCTGATCGTCCCGCCGTCCTTCGGCAACCCGGATGCCAAGCCGGACGCTCCTGCCGCTCCTGCTCCCGCCCGTCCGCAGATCACGGGTCCGGCTCCTCCTGAGCCTGCTCCGGTTCGTCCGGCGGACGGGCCCGCCTCGCCGCCCGCGCCGCTGGTCGCCTTCGCCCGCCGCGTCGCTGACGAGCACTACACCCGCCACGGACACCCGATCACTGCTGAAGCCCTGCGCGCCCGCCTGGGCGTCTCCGACCAACTCGCTCGCGACCTGCTCGGCCACCTGGCCGCCGCCTGAACCCAAGGGAGAACGCACGATGACCGACTTCATCCGCCCGTCCCAGCTCTTCGACCGCCTCAAGTTCGTCATGGGCCTGCGCGCCCTGGCGACCTTCCTGGAGGAAAACCCCAGCGTCCCGGTTCCGCATGCGAGCCGCGACCTGATCGTCTTCACCAACTCGGACGACTGCGAGTTCTGCCAGCGCGCCGAGATCGACCGGATCGCCGCCCTCCTCGACACCGTCCCGGAGGACGGGACGACCGATCGCGGCCACTACACCGCGATCAAGCACTTCGGGCCGCTTGCCTACAAGGCGGTGTTCATCCCCGAGAAGTGCCGCTGCTCCTCGAAGACCGGACGGGCCGCCTGATGCTCGCCGTCCAGCCGCCGCCGGAACCGGCGCCGAAGTTCTGGTGCCGCTGCCGGACCTGCGGTCACTCCCGCGTCTCCGACTGGCCGGACCTGCCGCCCGACCTGGACGGAACGTCCTGCAACTCGTGCGGGTCGGAAGAGATCACGCTCTTCGAGATCGCTACCCGCCGCGCCATCCGGCTCCCTCGCCTGCTTATCCCGCCGCCCGTCCGCTACCGCTGCGCTGACTGCGGCTCCGGCGGCCTGACCAGCGACGGCGACACCTGCCCCGCCTGCCTCGGCACGGGCTTCCTCTAGACCGTCCCACCCGTCCGGAAAGGACCACGGCCCATGTTCTTCCGCCGCCTCGGATTCGCCGCCTTCTGGATCGTCCTCATCCTCTTCATGGTCAACAACCCCGCCGTCGCCGCCCACACGACCAAGGGCATCTTCGCCCTCCTCGGCCACATCGCCGAGGGCCTGGCCCGCTTCGCCACCGCCTTCTGACCCACCACGCCGCACGCCAGCCCATGCCGGGGCCGGCTACGCCCGACCCCGGCACCCACCACCGACAGGAGGACCGCCGACCATGCCAGACTCACCCGCCGCGCCACTGGTCACCCCGCTCGCCGCGTCCTCCCTCGCAGCCTGCCTCGACCGCCCCGACTACCCGCGTCTCGCCGCCCGGCTCCGCCGCCTCAACGGCTGTGCCCAACCGATCCACCTGCGCGGCCACGTCGAACACCGCGACCCGCTGACCGGCGAACAGCTCCACCGCTACACCACCGCCCACGAACCCGGCGGCGTCCTCCGCGTCGCCTGCAAGACCCGCCGGGCGTCCCGCTGCCCCGCCTGCGCCGAGACCTACCGGGCCGACACCTACCAGCTCATCCGCGCGGGCTTGGTCGGCGGAAAGGGCGTCCCCGACTCGGTGACCTCGCACCCGGCAGCGTTCGTCACCCTCACCGCCCCGTCCTTCGGTGTCGTCCACACCCACCGCGAGAAGAACGGCCACGTCCAGCCCTGCCACCCTCGCCGCAACGCGGGAGCCTGCCCCCACGGCCGCTCTCAGTCCTGCACCACACGTCACTCCGCCGAAGACGCCCGACTCGGCGAACCCCTGTGCCCGGACTGCTACGACTACGCCGGATCGGTGCTGTTCAACGCCCTCGCTCCGGAACTGTGGCGACGCTTCACCCTCGCCCTCCGCCGCCGCGTCGCCAAAGCCGCGGGCCTCACCCTCGCCGAACTGAACGCCGCCGCAACCCTCTCGTTCGCCAAAGTCGCCGAGTACCAGCGCCGGGGCATCGTCCACTTCCACGCTGTCATCCGCCTCGACGGACCAGGCGGCCCAACCTCATCGCCGCAGCCCTGGGCCACCTATGACGCCTTGGCCGACGCCATTGACCAGGCTGTTCCAGCCGTCTCGGTCACCACCCCAGAGGCCCCCGGCGTCCCGTCCCGCCGCCTCACTTGGGGCGCACAACTCGACGTCCGCCCGATCACCACAAGCGGAGACCTCACCGACCAGGCCGTTGCGGGCTACATCGCCAAGTACGCCACCAAAGCCGCTGAGTGCCTCGGCACCCTCGACCGTCGCATCGGCCCAGCCGACAACCTCAACGCACTCCCCATCACACCCCACGCCCGCCGCCTGATCGCCGAATGCCTCCGCCTCGGCTCCCTCGAAGAGATGACCGCACTCCGCCTGACCGAGTGGGCTCACATGCTCGGCTTCCGGGGCCACTTCTCCACCAAGAGCCGCCGGTACTCCACCACCCTCGGCGCACTCCGCCAGGCACGCATCACCCACAACCAGCAACAACACGAGACCTCGACCGGACGCCTACCCCTCACACCTGAAGACCAGGTGCTTGTCGTCGCGCACTGGTCCTACGCGGGACGCGGCCTCACACCCGGCGAATCTCTCCTCGCCGCTGCGCTCTCCGGCCATCCGGTCCGGCTGTTCGATCCGTCCAGCTCGCCGCAAGGGAGGTCCACATGACCGAACTCGTCCTCACCGTCGACGAGGCCGCCGAACGGCTCCGCGTGAGCCGCTGGACGGTCTACAACCTCATCCGCTCCAACCAGCTCCGCACGGTCAAGATCGGCCGTCGTCGTCTCGTTCCCGTCAGCTCGCTCGTGGAGTGCCTCGACCTGCTCTCGGAGGTTGCTGCCTGATGTCCGTCACCACTCTCGCCTTCCCGGACGAGCCGGAGGAGTCGGAGAAGCAGAAGCCCGCCAAGGCCCGCCGCTCCCGCTCCCGCAAACGGGCCAACGGCGAAGGAACGATCTACCAGCGAAAGGACGGCCGGTACGAGGGGGCGGCCTTCGTCCCCACCACGGCGGGCACCTTCAAGCGCATCCGCGTCTACGGCCGGACTCGCGACGAGGCCCGTCGGAAGCTGACGAAGCTTCTGGAGCAGGCAGACCAGGGGATCCCTGTCGCCGCTGAGAGCTGGACTCTCGCGCAGTACCTCGCGTACTGGCTGGAACACATCGTCCGGCCTGAGCGGAAGCCCAAGACGGTTCAGGGGTACGAGAGCGTCATCCGGCTCTACCTGATCCCTGAGCTGGGCAACAAGCGGCTCGGGAAGCTGGCCGCGCGGGACGTCCGGGCCTTCATCTCGCGTGTCCGGGCTCAGTGCCTCTGCTGCAAGCACGGGGCGGACGCCGCACGGGAGGTTCCGCGCTGCTGTGCCCTCAAGGGCGGGAAGTGCTGCGAGTCGCTGCTCTCGACCCGCATGGTCCAGTCGATCCACGCCGTCCTCCGGAACGCCCTGGAGTCGGCCGTCCGGGAGGAAGTTGTGCCTCGCAACGTCGCCAAGCTCGTCCGGGTCTCCGCGCCCAAGTATCGGGTCAACCGGGGCCTCACGGTCGACCAGGCGCGCGCCGTCCTGCGGGCCGCGCAGGATGAGCGGCTCCACGCCTTGTACGTCCTGGCGCTGTGCCTTGGCCTGCGGCGCGGGGAACTGCTCGGCCTGCGCTGGGACGACGTGAGCTGGATCTCCTGCCGGGCCTGCGACGGTGAGGGCGGTGAGGTCGACGGTCAGGACTGCGAGGTCTGCTCAGGGCAGGGAGTCGAGGGCGGCACCCTCGAAGTGGTCCAGACGCTCCAACGCGTCGGGGGCGAACTGCGGTTCGTCTCGCCCAAGAGTGAGGATTCCGAGCGAACCATCCCGCTGCCGTTGTTCTGCGCCGTGAGCCTGGCGAAGCACAGGGCCCGCCAGTTGGACGAGCGCGCGGACGCCTGGCCGAACTGGCAGGAACACGGGCTCGTCTTCCCGTCTCGGGTCGGGACGCCGATGGAGCCGGACAACCTGCGTCGGAGCTGGGGCCGTGTCCGCGAGGCGGCGGGGCTGGGCGGTGTCCGCTTCCATGACATGCGGCACACCTGCGTTTCGCTGCTGCTGCACCTGGGCGTTGCCCCTGATGTCGTCCGCGAGATCGTGGGGCACTCGGACATCGAGGTCACGATGACGATCTACGCTCACACCTCGCTCGACGAGAAGCGGGCGGCGCTCGGGAAGCTGGGGGAGGCGCTCGGCTGAGGCTGTAGCTGGACGTTGCCGTCAGGGTTGCCGTCAAAAAGCCCGGACACGATCACGTGTCCGGGCTTTTTGGCTGTTCAGAAGATGTGGGCAGGGGCGGGGTCGAACCGCCGACCTTCCGCTTTTCAGGCGGACGCTCGTACCGACTGAGCTACCTACCCATGACACGCGTCCGCGCGTCTTGCGGTCCTGACGGGATTTGAACCCGCGGCCTCCACCTTGACAGGGTGGCGAGCACTCCTAGCTGCTCCACAGGACCTTGCGTGCTCCGAGTCTAGCTGGTTCGGAGGTGTTCCGTGACCGGGGCTTTTCGGGCCCTCGCTCTCGGCGACAGGCATGAGCTTACGGGATGCTCGAGGTGAGTGCCAACTCGATAAGCGGGGGTGGGATCGGGTGGGTTTGGATGGCCGGGTCAGGCCTGGCCCCGCCAGACGAGGAGGCGGCGTTCCAGGGTGAGGAAGGCGGCGTTCAGGGTGAGGCCGAGGACGCCCAGCAGGACGATGCAGGTCCAGACGCCGGGGATGTCGGTGGTGCTCTGGGCGAGCATCTGCAGGTAGCCGATGCCGTTGACGCTGCCGACGAGTTCCGAGACCACCATGAGGATCAGGGCCGTGGAGAGGCTGAGGCGGAGGCCGGCGGAGATCTTGGGGGCGGCGGCGGGGAGGAGGACGCGGAGGATCCGCGCGCGGCGGGAGAGGCGGAAGGCGCGGGCGGTCTCGAGTTTGAGGGGGTCGATGCCCCTGGCGCCCTCGATGGTGTTCAGCAGGACGGGCCAGACGACGCCGAAGACGATCGTGGCGACCTGCATCCCGGTGCCGATCTTGAAGGCGGCGAGGAAGAGCGGGACCAGGGCCGGCGGGGGGATGGCGCGGAAGAAGTGGATCAAGGGGGCCAGATGGTCGGCGACGAGCGGGGAGCGTCCGGCGAGGAGACCGATCGTGATGCCGAGGACGCAGGCCAGGGCCCAGCCGGTGAGGAGGCGGGCGAGGCTCGGGAAGATGTTGCCGGTCGCCTGGGGGGTCAGGAACAGGTGGGACGCGGGGCCGGAGAACCAGTCCTTGTGCATCCGCGTGAGGATCTCGGTCGGCGGCGGGAAGAACGGGTCGTCCGCGCGGCGGGTGGCGATCTCCCAGAGGACGACGGCGGCGGGCAGGGACGCGAGGCGGGCCAGGCGGTGGATCATCGGGCCGTCCTCCAGCGGAACAGGCGGTGTTCCAGGGCGGCGAGGACGCCGTTGCCGAGCAGGCCGAGGACGCCCGCCCAGAGGGCCGCGGCGAGCATGGGTTCCATGCGGGCGGAGCTTCCGGCGGTGTTGATGAACGTGCCGATGCCCGCCGAGCCGCTCGCGAAGAGTTCGGCGCTGACCGTGGCGATGAGGGCGATGCCCGCCGACATGCGGACGCCGGCGGCGATGAACGGGGCGGTGGACGGCAGGGACACGCGCAACAGGACGGAGAGCGGCCCGAAGCCGAAGGACGCCAGGGACTCGCGGGCGACCGGGTCCACCTCGCGCAGGCCGTACACGGTGTTGATGAGCACCGGCCAGCAGGACGCGTAGACCACGATCGTCGTCTTCAGGTCCAGCGCGTCCGGGAACAGGAGCATCGCGAGCGGGATGATCGCGACGGCCGGGATCGGGCGGAGGAACTCCAGCACCGGGCGGACGACGGCGTCCAGGCGCGGCAGGGAGCCGAGGACGAGGCCGAGCGGGACGGCGAGCGCCACCGCCTCCGCCAGGCCGAGCAGCCAGGCGGTGACGGTGGCGCGCAGGTCGGTGCGGAACGCGGCGTCCCCGGCGAGTCGTCCGGCCTCGGTCAGGACGGACGAGAGGGGCGGCAGGACGTCCCGGTCCACCAGGCCGGTCCGGGACGCCAGCTCGGCGAGGAGGAGGAACGCGGCGACGCCCTGGACGCCGCGCCTCGTCCGGGTCCACGCCGCCTTCCGGAGGGCTCCTGCCGCGGGGGTCACTTCGGCGGGGCCACGATCAGTTTTCGGACGTCCGGGGCCTTCTGCAGATAGCCGTACTGCTCCATGAGGCCGGCGACCTTCTGCAGCTTCGCGGCGTCCAGGGCGGTGGGGTAGGCGCCGAGCGAGATCTGGCCCGCGGTGGCGGCGGTGATCTGGGTGTAGGTCGGGAGGACCGCGGTGACCGCGCCGCGGTCGGCGGCGACCTTGGTCGCGCGGGTGATGGCGCGCTGGAAGGCGGCGATGGTCTTCGGGTGCTTCTCGGCGAACTTGGACGTGCCGCCCCAGCCGGAGATCGGGAAGTCCTCGGTCGGGCCGGTGACCAGGTCGGAGAGCAGGTGCCCGCCCTGGACGGACTGGATGTCGGTGACGAACGGCTCGACGGCGGCGACCGCGTCGACGGTGCCCTGCTTGAGAGCCGCGCCCATGTTCGGCAGCGGGACGGGCACGACCGTCACGTCCTTGGTGCGGTCGAGGCCCGCGCTCCTCAGCTGGACGGCGAGCAGCAGGTCGGTGATGCTCTGCACGGCCGGGACGGCGATCTTACGGCCCTTCAGGCCGGCGAGGCCCTGGACACCGGAGTCCTTGCCGGTGAGGAGGGCGAACGAGCCGTTGGCGCCCTGGTAGGAGTCGGCGACCAGGCGGAAGTCGACCGCGCCCTTGTCCTGTGCGGTGAAGGTGGAGACGTAGTTCAGCAGGGCGAGGTCCAGGGAGCCGTTGAGCAGCATCGGCGTGGCCTCGGGCGACGCCTTGATCGGCCTGGTCCGGACGGTCAGGCCCTCGTCCTTGAAGAAGCCCCGGCGCTGCGCGATGGCGAGCGGCGCCGAGTCGGGGACGGGCACGACGCCCACGTTCAGGACGGGTTTCTCGAGTCCTTGGGGGTTGTCCGCGCCGGATCCGGACTCGGATCCGCAGGCGGTGGCGGACAGCACGAGGCCCGCGGCGACCGCCGCGAGCCCGAGGAGGGAGCGCTTCATCTGGGGGGATTTCCTCGTCGGGGGAGCTGCGAAGAGGCGTCAGTGTACGGAAGATCATCTCTCCGTGACGGAGCGCGCCGAAACGTCCGATCGAGGGTCGGGAGGGGCGTCTCCGCCCGCCGCCGACGCGGGCCTGCTGAAACGTGTTCGGGCGGTTGCGGAAACTGGGTGACGGGCCCACCGAAACCACCCCCAAGGTGCCCACCGAAACACCCGGCTGGACGTCCGGAACCCTTGCGGTGTGGGCGCTGCGGGTGTTCCGCCCCGGAATCGGGGGAGAAAGATCCACGCCAGGTAACGAGCCGGTAGCGGTCGGATACCGGGTTTGGTGCAGAGTGTGGCGCTTAAAGCACTTCCTTCGCTTTTGTAGCCTTTTGCACCAGCTCCCGTCGTGGCGCGCCGCTCGACCGGGCGCGTCCGGAAGAGAAAGGCGGCTCATGGCTGAATCTGAATCCACCCCCGCTGAGGGGTATCAGAGGGGCCTCGGGACCCGGCAGATCCAGATGCTCGCCATCGGCGGGACGATCGGCACGGGCCTGTTCCTCGGTGCGGGCAAGAACATCGCCAAGGCCGGGCCGGGCCTCATCGTCACCTACCTGGTGGCCGGGCTCATGCTGTTCTTCGTCGTCCGGGCGCTCGGCGAGCTGCTCATGTACCGCCGGGCCGAGGGCGGCTTCGCCGGGTACGCGCGCGAGTTCCTCGGACCGTTCTGGGGCTACGCGACGACCTGGACGTACTGGATCATCTGGGTCACGACCGGCATGGCCGAGCTGACCGCCGCCGGGAAGTACATCCAGAAGTGGTTCCCGGACGTCGACCAGTGGAAGACGGCGCTGATCGCGCTGGTCATCCTGTTCGTGGTGAACCTGATCTCGGTGAAGCTCTTCGGCGAGCTGGAGTTCTGGTTCGCGATGATCAAGGTGGTCGCGATCGTCGCGATGATCGCGATCGGCGTCGCGGTGGTCGCGTTCGGGTTCGGCGACGCGGGCAAGACCGCGGCCGTCGACAACCTGTGGTCGCACGGCGGGTTCTTCCCCGAGGGCGCGACGCCGGTGATCATGACGCTGCAGATGGTGCTGTTCGCCTACCTGGGCGTCGAGCTCGTCGGCGTGACGGCCGCCGAGGCCAAGGACCCGGAGAAGAACATCCCGCGCGCGATCAACGCGCTGCCGATCCGGTTCGCGCTGTTCTACCTCGGGTCGCTGCTGGTCATCCTGTCGGTGGTGCCGTGGACGGCGTTCTCCCCGGACTCCAGCCCGTTCGTGCTCGCCTTCGACAAGGTCGGCATCGCGCACGGCGGCGACATCGTCAACTTCGTCGTGCTCACCTCGGCGCTGTCGTCCTGCAACGCGGGCGGGCTGTACTCCACGTCCCGGATGCTGCGGACGGCGGGCGTGAACGGCGACGGCCCGGCGATCCTGAGCCGGCTGAACGGACGCGGCGTCCCGGTGTTGACCGTCGTGATCTCCGCGCTGGTCATGTGCGTCGGCGTCGTCGTGAACGCGATCGCGCCGGGCAAGGCGTTCGACTACATCACCTCGGTCTCGACCGGCGGCGCGCTGCTCGTCTGGAGCGTCATCGTCGTCTCGCACCTGGTCTACCGGCGGAAGGTCGCGCGCGGGCTGCTGCCGGCGTCGTCCTACCGGATGCCGGGGGCGCCCTACACCAGCTACCTGGTGCTGGCGTTCTTCGCCTTCGTCGTCGTGACGATCGCGTGGGAGGCCGACACCCGCGTCGCGCTGTGGGCGATGCTCGGCTGGGCCGCCATCATGCTGATCGGCTGGCCGTTCGTGCGGCGCTCCTCGGTGCGCGCCGCCGAGACCACCGAAGAGGCTCCGGTCACGGTCTGACGACCGGGCTTCAGGCCGACCTTCGGCCCAGGCCGTTCCCCAGAGGGGGGCTTCCAGCATCCGCTGGGAGCCCCCGTCCTGGTTTCGGGGTTTTCGGCCGGGTCCGGCCGTCACGGCGGGTGTAACTGCGAGTGAACGCGGTCATAGCGGGGTGAGTCGGACTGGGCCGCCGGCCGGGTGCGGATCTATCGTGGACGCACCCGACGGGGGAGGGACCGGTGACCGGCAGGACCGTGAAGCGCGGCCTGGTCGCGCGACTGGATCTCATCCCCATCGCGCCCCGGACGATGCTGGAGCTGCGCGTCCGCTGGGTGCTGCTGATCGTGGTCGGCACGGCGAACCTGGGCGGCGCCCTGGTGGTGCTGCTGTTCGCCACCTTCGTCATTCCGGACCCGCCGATCCACGACGTCGAGCATGTCCGTTTCGTGAACACGGTCGCGTTCTTCAGCTATCCGCTGGTCGCCGGGCCGGTCGCGATGGCCACCGGCCTGTTCCTGTGGCGTCCGGTGATCCGGCTGGCCCGCGAGGGCGGCGTCCCGGACGCGGCGCAGCGGCGGGCCGTCCTGCTCGGCCCGCTCCGGCTGACGCTCCTGGTCGGGATGCTCTGGACGGTCGGCGCGATCGGCTGGGCCGCCCTGGACGCGGCGCTGTTCAACGCGCGGATGGCGACCAAGGTCGGCTCCACCTGCCTGCTCGGCGCGATCACCACCTGCACGCTCGTCTACCTGCTCTCGGAGCGGCTGCTCCGCCCCGCCGCCGCGCTCGCGCTGGAGAGCCGCTCCGGACGGAACGCCGCGGAAAGCGTCGTACGGAACGGCGCGACGGAGAACCTCGCGACGGGGAACGTCGTGGCGGAGAACCTCGAGGCGGGGGACGCCGCAGTAGAGAACCTCGCGATGGGGAACGTCGCGGCGGGGAATGTCGTGGCGGAGAGCGTCGCGGCGGCCCGGTCGGCGCAGGACGTCCGGCTGCCGGGGGTGACGACCCGGGTCATGCTCGCGTGGGCGCTCGGCACGGCCGTCCCGGTGTTCGGGCTGGTGTGCGTCGGCGTCGCCGCGCTGGTCACGCCCGGCATCCGCACCACGCAGCTCGCGCTGACCATCCTGGCGCTCGGCGCGACCGCGCTCGGCGTCGGGACGGGGGTGACGTTCCTGGCCGTCCGGGCGATCGCCGACCCGATCAAGGCGGTGCGCGGCGGGATGACCCGGGTCGCGCGCGGCGACCTGTCCGGAGAGGTGGAGGTGTACGACGCGAGCGAGGTCGGGCAGCTCCAGGCCGGGTTCAACGACATGGTCGCCGGGCTGCGCGAGCACGAGCGGCTGCGCGACCTGTTCGGACGGCACGTCGGCGAGGAGGTCGCGGGCCTGGCGTTCGAGCGCGACATCGAGCTCGGCGGCGAGACCCGGGACGTCGCGGTGCTGTTCGTCGACCTCACCGGCTCCACCCGGCTCGCCGAGACCCGGTCCCCCGACCAGGTGGTCGAGCTGCTCAACGCGTTCTTCGCCGTGGTGGTCCGGGTGGTCGCCGCGCACGCGGGCTGGATCAACAAGTTCGAGGGGGACGCGGCGCTGGCGATCTTCGGCGCGCCGTCCGGGATGGACGACGCCGCCGGGGCCGTCCTCGGCGCGGCCCGCGAACTGGGCGACCGGCTGCGCGAGGAGGTCCCCGAGGTGGACGCGGGGATCGGCGTGTCGGCGGGTCCGGTCGTCGCCGGGTACATCGGGGCCGAGCAGCGCTTCGAGTACACGGTGATCGGCGACCCGGTGAACGAGGCCGCGCGGCTCAGCGACCTCGCCAAGACCTACGACGAGCGGGTGCTGGCGTCCGGGATCGTCGTCGAGCGTGCCCGGGAGGCCGAGGCCGGGAGGTGGCGGTTCGGCGACACGGTCAACCTGCGCGGACGCGGCCGGGCGACCCGCCTCGCCCTCCCGCGCCGCCCGGACCTCGCCCCGGACGCCGTCGCCGTCGCCGTCGAGGCCGTCGAGCAGGACGAGCAGCGCGACTCCCGCCGCTTCCCGAGGCTGCCGAGGCCGCGCGTTCCGATCCGCCGCCGTGCCGCGCACGAGGGCGAACCGGACGTCGCGGGCTGACCACCCCCGGAGGCCGGAGACCGTCCCAAGGGCCGGCCGAATCCGTTGTCCGGAGAGCACCTTCGTGGCTCCGGCGTCGCGAAATGACCCGGTTTTTGCCCCCTCTTATCGCTGACCGGCCCGTCCCGAGAGGGAAACGGGACGTGCCGGATGATTACCTCCCCACGGGAGGTCGGTTGACCAGACTGCGGACTCTGCCGATACGCGTGCGCATGCCGCTGCTCGCCGCGGCCGTGGCGGCACTGGCCTGCGTCGTCATCAGCGTGCTCCTCATCGGCGGCGTGCACAGCCGCGTGGCCGACTACGACCGGGAGCGGACCACCACCGCGGCGACGACCTTCATCCAGATGATCAAGCGGGGCCGGCTGCCCGCCCGGCTGCCGGTGGTGGACGGCATCGAGGCCGCGCAGGTGCTGGACACGCGCCGCCGGGTCGTGTCCTCGACGCCCGGCCTGGCCGGCCGTCCGCCCATCGCCACGTTCGAGCCGGGCGAGGAGACCGTCACGGCCTCCCACGTCCTCTGCCCGCCGCGGGGGCTGCGCGGCTGCATGATCGTGGTCGCGTTCCGGGTGTTCCAGCCCGACGGCGACTGGACGGTCTACGCGGCCGACCCGGTCGGCCCCTGGTACGGGAGCGGGGCCCTGCTGGCGTTCGTGATCGGGGCGACGCTGGCGATCACCCTGCTGACCGCGTTCCTCACCCGCCGGACGATCGACCGGACGCTCGCGCCCGTGGACGCGATCCGCTCCGAGCTCGCCGAGATCACCGCGACCGAGTCCGGCCGCCGGGTGCCGGTGCCGCCCGTCGGGGACGAGATCCGGCGGCTCGCCGAGACCGCCAACGCGACCCTGGACCGGCTGGACGCGGCGCTGGAGCGGCAGCGGCGGTTCACCTCCGACGCGTCCCACGACCTGCGCAGCCCGATCACCGGCGCGCGCACGGGGCTGGAGGAGGCGCTGCTGTACCCGGACGAGACCGACTGGCCGCGCGTCGCGCAGAACGTCCTGGTGTCGCTGGACCGGCTGCAGGCGATCGTCGCCGACCTGCTCGCGCTCGCCAGCCTGGACGCCGCCGCGGACGCCGGGGACGAGGAGGTGGACCTCGCGCGCCTGGTCTCCACCGAACTCGCCCGAGCCGTCCAGGACACCCACACCTCGGTGGACCTCGACCAGGGCGTCGTCGTGCGCGGCGACCGGCTGCAGCTCGCGCGGCTGCTGACCAACCTGCTCACCAACGCCGAACGGCACGCCGCGTCCCGGATCTCGGTGTCGGTCGCCGGTGAGGGCGACGAGGCCGTCCTGACGGTCGCCGACGACGGCGCGGGCATCCCGCCGAAGGACCGCGAGCTGGTCTTCCAGCGGTTCGTCCGGCTCCGGGAGAGCCGCGACCGCGACCCGACCGGAACCGGGCTCGGCCTGCCGATCGCCCGCGAGATCGCGCGCTCCCACGGCGGGACGCTGACCATCGCCGACAGCGAGACGGGCGCCTGCTTCGTCCTGCGCCTCCCGCGCGTCTCCAAGACCAGGCCGGCCGGATCCGGCCCGTGAGCCACGCCCCGTCCACCGGAGGGGACCTTCGCAACGTCCGAACCGAGTTCCGAACCTGGTCGGAAAGCGGTGACCCCCGCGCGGTGGAGGGTCCGCGCGGGGGTGGTCCGCGAACCGGCCGGCGTGCTCCCGTGCCGCCGTCCGGCGGGGTCGATCGCGGTGGGGACGGTCAGAAGGTGCCTTGGGACAGGTGCATCCATCCGGTGTAGGCCGCGTTCTTGGCGCGGAAGCGGATGCGCTGGAAGGACCGCGGGTTGATGTACCCGGGCCCCGGCGCGAGGACGTACTGGTACACGTAGTCGGACGCGATGAACCCGACGTCCGCGTCGGTGTCGGCCATCTGGTTCCGCAGCTCGGGGGCGTCCAGCAGGCGGGCGGCCTGGATGATCGCCGCGCCGTTCACGCCCTCCCGGTCCGGCATGACCGGGCCGATGTGCAGTGACATCCGGACGCGCAGCCGCATCGCCTCGCTGGCGGCGTGGTTGTGGCGGCGCAACCGGGCGGTGAGCAGCGACAGCATCGGGTCGACGACCGCCGCGGGCGGGGCCTGCGGCGGGACGACGATGAGCATGCCGTCGCCGCGGTCCTCGTGGTAGCAGGCCGCCCAGGGGACGTT
Source organism: Actinomadura oligospora ATCC 43269 (assembly GCF_000518265.1). Lineage (GTDB taxonomy): Bacteria > Actinomycetota > Actinomycetes > Streptosporangiales > Streptosporangiaceae > Spirillospora > Spirillospora oligospora. Next base: position 456,458 of record NZ_JADG01000008.1, read on the forward strand.
CGACCCTTCCAGCGCCTCCGGCACCGCCTCGTACAGGACGCGCCGCAGCTCCATCCGGTCGGTGTCGTTGCGGTGCTCGGCCGAGAACCCGACGACGTCGACGAACATGATCGAGCAGACCGTCCCGGCCCAGTCGAGCGTGGTCTCCGGAGGCCGCCGCACCGGCGGCGGAACCGACCCGTGCGCCACCGGCAGCTGCATCGGCACGGTCGCGGCGGCGACCGTGGAATGCCGCTCCTCCTGCACCGGCGGCTGCGTGAGGCGCGCGTACATCTGCTGGTCCAGGATGGTGAGCACGCGCGGGTACGCGGTCAGGAACGCGGCGAACTCGCTCACCGGCATCCGCAGGATGGTCAGCCGGTCGAGGGCGACGACCGTCGCCGACCGCTGCCGCACCAGAAGCGCGGCCCGCTCGCCGATCAGGTCGCCCGGCCCCCGAACCGCGACGATCCGTTCACCGCCGTTCTGGCCGACCCGGATCGTCACCTTCCCGCTCCAGATCACCGCGACATGGTCGGCGTGCTCGTTCTGCCGCCACAGGACGTGCCCGGCGGGCAGCACCTCGGGCTCGGAGTACCGCAGGAAGTGCATCCGCTCGACCGAGGTCAGCGCGGACCAGAAGTCCGCCGACCCGGCCGTCCAGCCGACCGGCTCGGGCAGCGGGGGGTCCTCGAACGGACGCGGCGCCGGGGAGCCGCCGCCGAAGCCGTTGACGCCGCGTCCCGCCGGACGCGCCGGAACCCCGGACGCCGGCACGGTGGCGGGGACGCCGGGCCGGGCCGCCCCCTCGACGGCTCGGCCCGGCGCGTGATCGAACCCGGGCGTGGACACCGGCGGACGGTCGTGCCGGCCGGCCCCGTCCAGTTGCGGACGGCGACCGCTCCCGGACGCCGACGGACGTGTGGGGACCGGCCCGTCGTCGGCGTCCGGACGCCAGAGCATCGGCTGGGTCGGGGGGAGCGCGTCGTCGTCACGGCGCGCGCCTGAGCGCATCGGCCCGGAACGCCCCTGTCCGGGGCCTCTCGGCCCTGGGCGCGCCGGGCTGGGCCGGTGCCGGTCGCCGGCCGGACGGTCCCGCCGGGTGACCTCGTCGGGAGGCTGGTCGGTGTCGTCGGGATCAGGGGTCTCGTCGGGATCGAAGGGAAGGTGCCGATCGGGGTATCTGGTCATCACGACCCTCTTAGGGGGAGGGGGCGGGACGAGCCGCCGGAATCGAAGCGCTGGGGCGGGACCGGCGGGGGGCGCCGGCCCGCGGTGCCCGGCCTCCGTGACCTCTCCCGCACCGCCGGGCGCTGCGGGAACGGAAAGCCGGTCCGGCTCTGGTGGGAACCGGTCGAGCGTGCTTTGATTGACGGAGACCGTCATCGTTTCCGCTGGTCAACGAGCCCACACCCCGTTGGTCGGGTGCGGGCCGCCGGTCCGGCGGCGATCCGGCGGTCCCCTGCGGAGCCGCCCCCGTCCCCTCTCGATCTCCCTGGCTGGCAACCGGCGGTCGAGACGGATCCGGGGCGGCTCTGTTCGCGTCCCTGTAGGGCGGTCTGGCGTCCGTCGTCACTGCCTCCCGAGCGTCGGCACGGTGTCGATCGGCGCGCTCCCGCCTCCACGGACGAGGCCGCAACCCCCTACGCGCGGTGAAGGCCGGTCTTGCGTTGTACCATCCACCTTGGCGTGGAGCATCTGAGCGTCTACCGATTTGCTACATTGCATCCTAACACCTGCCTTACCGCAAGGAAGAGGAATGAAACCATGACAGAGGCGGACATGGGGTCACTTCTTCGGCGGGGCGCCCGGTCGGCGGCCGACGGGAGGGCGCTCGGTGGCGGGTTGCCTCCCGCCGGGCGGGCGGGTGGCGACACGGTTGCTGCCGCCTCGACCGCCAGCAATGTGACTTGTTACGTGTTGCCATGTGGCAACCGGCTATATGATTTCAGCTACACAAAGTGAGAACGAGCGGATAACGCGGGTGAAGGTGCCGCCCGTTCGGACTCGGACGCCGGACGCGCCCACCTGCGCCCGTTCCTAGTGAGGATGAGGCTGAGATGGCCACGGACCAGGGTCCTGTAGTCGACAGCGCGTTGCTGCGCAGCGAACTCGTCAGGCTGCGGAAAGAGAAGGGCCTGACCCAGGAGCAGGTGGCGCGGACCCTGGAGTGGTCGCCGTCCAAGCTGATCAGGGTCGAGGGCGGCAAGAGCTCGATCACCCGCACCGATCTCCAGGCGCTCCTCATGACGTACGACGTGACGTCCGAGAGCCGCCAGGAGCGTCTGCAGACGCTCGCGCGAGGCGCCCGCGAGACCCCCTGGTGGAGCAGATACCGCGGCTTGGTCAACGACGACCTGCTGAGTCTCACTGGTTACACCGCCGGCGCCTCCATCATCCGCCAGTTCCACGGCACGTTGGTGCCGGGGCTCCTGCAGATCCGCGAGTACGCGCAGGTGCTCGTGTCGGACTTCGGTGATCCGACGGCTGCGCAGATGAGCATCGAGCTGCGGTTGGAGCGTCAGCGCCGGCTCGCCGAGCGCGCGAAGCCCCCGCGCCAGTACTACCTGCTCGACGAGGCCGTCATCCGCCGCCACGTCGGTGTTGGCCAGGACCCGGGCATCATGCCCATGCAGCTCAGGCACATCGTTGACCGGGTGGAGGGCGAGGACCAGCTCAGCGTGCGGGTCATTCCGTTCAAGGCCGGATACCACCAGGGCGTGTACGGTCCGTTCGTCCTGCTGGAGTTCGACGGTGAGCTGTCCGACGTGCTGCACCTCGAGGGACGGCCCGGCACGGCGGCGACGATCACCGGCGACGACCCGCAGATCGCCGAGTACCGGGACATTTTCGAACGTATGCTCGAGGCCGCGTTGCCGGCCGACCAGACCATCGAACTCATCCGGCAGGTAGCGGACGAGCTGGAAGGGTGAGGGAGGGATAACTCGAATCGCACACCTATCGGGCCACCGGGCCATATAGGGCGACTCCGTGATCTTGTGGCGGAGTGTAGGCGGGAAAAGGACAAACGTTTACACTCATGGGCGGAGAGGCCACAAGGTTGTGGTGAGTTATGCCCAACTCGACCCTGGCTCAGTGGGTGCGCCGGTCCGATCTCGGGCGAGGTGACCCCTGCCGGCAATGTATGGAGGGTTGCTGGATGGTCGTTCGGTCGGACCGGGGGAACGTGCTCGATTGGCGGAAGAGCAGTGTGAGTGGCAACCAGGGCGATTGCGTCGAGGTCGCGCCGTGGCGGACATCGGTGCTGGTGCGAGATTCTCACGCGCCCGAGCGTGGGGAGATGGAGCTGAGTCACGATCGGTGGCGCGGACTTCTGACAAGTATTCGCGCTGGACGATGTGACGTTGTGCCAAGATCCGGCTGATTTTCGTCCACCGGAATTCCGTGTGTTCGAGTGTGTGTTGTGGGGCGACCACGCTCGGGCGAGGGACGGTCGCCGCGGGGTGAGCGGAGCACACGTGCTCCGCGAGGCGGACGGGGCCGCGGCGACACCGTCCCGTGGTGGCGTCGTCCTGTGGCGATGTCGCCCAGAGGTGGTGTCGTCCTGCGGTGATTTTGGCTCTGGGTGATGTCGTCCTGGAGTGCGGCTTGGTGGGGGCGGCCTGAAGCGGTCGCGGGTCGGGCGGGCGGTCGCGGGTTACCGTGAGGGAATGATCAGGTCTCTTGCCGGAGAGCTTTCGGGGATCGTCCGCACCGACCTGACGGCGCGGACGGCCTACTCCTCGGACGCGTCCCTGTACAGGCGTGTCCCGGTCGCGGTGGCGGAGCCGCGCTCGGTGGAGGACCTCGAACGGATCCGGCGGGTGGTGGTCGGGGCCGGGGTGCCGGTGACCATGCGCGGCGGCGGGACGTCCGTGGCGGGGAACTCGATCGGGGACGGGCTGGTCGTCGACGTCTCGCGGCACCTGACGGCGATCAAGGCGATCGACCCCGAGGCGCGGACGGCCGTGGTCGAGCCCGGGGTCGTCCTGGACGATCTGCGCGCGGCGGCGGGGGTTCACGGGCTGACGTTCGGGCCCGATCCGTCCACTCATGCGCGGTGCACGCTCGGCGGGATGATCGGCAACAACGCCTGCGGGCCGCACAGCGTCGCGTACGGGACGACGGCCGCGAACGTCCTGGAGCTGCGGCTTCTGCTCGCGGACGGGCGGCAGGTCACCGCGCGGCGCGGCGGTATCGACGACCTCGAACTCGAACGTGGGTTGCGGGCGTTGCGGGACGCGTATCTCGGCCCGCTGCGCACCGAGCTCGGACGGTTCGAGCGGCAGGGGTCCGGTTACGGGCTGCACCATCTGCTGCACGAGAACGGGTTCGACGTGGCGAAGGCGCTGGTCGGGGCCGAGGGGACGTGCGGGATCGTCACCGAGGCGACGGTCCGGCTGGTCGAGCCGCCGAAGGCGCGTGCGCTCGCGGTGCTCGGGTTCGCGGACGTGTACGAGGCGGCGGAGGCGGGGCCCGCGATCGCGGCGTCCGGGGCGGTGCTGACCGTCGAGGGCATGGCGTCCGACCTGCTCGCCGCGCTGCGCGCCCGGCCGGGACGGCAGCGGGCTGGGGCCGACCTACCGTCCGGCGGCGGCTGGCTGTACTGCGAGGTCGGCGGGGAGAGCCCGGAGGCGGCGCGCGAGGCCGCGCACGCTCTGGCCCGCGCGACGAAGCACTCGGTGGTCGTGGACGAGCCGCGGCGCATGCGGGACCTGTGGTGGATCCGGGAGGCGGGCGCGGGCATCGTGACGCGCCTTCCGGACGGCGGTGAGGCGTGGCCCGGCTGGGAGGACTCGGCCGTCCCGCCCGAACGTCTGGCCTCCTACCTGCGGGAACTGTATGCATTGATGCGGACGCACGGGTTGCGCGGCGTGCCGTTCGGGCATTTCGGCGAGGGCTGCCTGCATGTGCGGCTCGACTTTCCGCTGAGGACGCGTCCGGGGGCGTACCGGGCGTTCGTCGAGGACGCGGCCGATCTCGTCGTCGGGCACGGCGGATCGGTGTCGGGAGAGCATGGCGACGGCCACGCCCGGTCCGAGCTGCTGGACCGCATGTACTCGCCCGAGGTGCGGGTGGCGTTCGCCGCGTTCAAGCACCTCTTCGATCCCGGCCGCACGTTCAACCCGGGCGTGATCACCGATCCGGAGCCGCTGGACGAGCGGCTGCGTCCCGGGCCGGGCGCGGACCGGCTCACGATCACGCCGGTGCACGCGCTGTCGCGCGACGGCGGTTCGTTCACGGCGGCCGTGCAGCGGTGCGTGGGCGTCGGCGCGTGCCGGGTCGTCTCGGGCGGGACGTCCATGTGCCCGTCGTTCAAGGTCACCCGGGACGAGGTCCATTCGACGCGGGGGCGGGCCCGGGTGCTGGCCGAGTTGCTGCGCGGTGAGTCGCTGCGGGACGGCTGGCGTTCGACCGAGGCGCGGGACGCGCTCGACCTGTGCCTCTCGTGCAAGGCGTGCGCGAGCGACTGCCCGGTCAACGTCGACATGGCCACGTACAAGTCCGAGTTTCTGCACCGCCATTACGCGGGGCGCGTCCGGCCGATGACGCACTACTCGATGGGGTGGCTGCCGCTGTGGTCGCGGCTCGCGACGTCCGTCCCGGGGGTGGCGGGGATGGCGAACGCGGCGCTCCGGCGGCCTCGCGTCGCGAAGGCGGTGAAGTTCGCGGCGGGGGTCGAACCGCGTCGTGACCTGCCGCCTTTCGCCGTCCGGCCGCTGCGGGGCAGCCTGCCTGAGCGGGGTGGGGGACGGCCTGTCGTGCTGTGGCCCGACACGTTCACCGCGTTCCACACGCCTGAGGTCGGACGGGCCGCCGTGACCGTTCTGTCCGCGACCGGGCACCGGGCCGTCCTACCGCCGCGCGCGGTCTGCTGCGGCCTGACCTGGCAGTCCACCGGGCAGCTCGGGATCGCGAAGCGGGTGCTGCGGCGGACGCTCGACGTGCTCGAACCCGCCCTCGACGCCGGGCTGCCGGTCGTCGGCCTCGAACCGTCCTGCACGGTCATGCTGCGCGACGAGGCCCCCGAGTTGCTGCCGGACGATCCGCGCGCGCACCGCCTAGCCGCGTCCGTGGTCACGCTCGCCGAGCTCGTCGCGGACGTCGACCCGTGGCCGTTCGGGACGGTCGACCAGGACGCCGTCGCGCAGGTGCACTGCCACCAGGAGGCCAAGGGCTCCTACGCTCCCGACCTGCGCGTTCTCGAACGGCTCGGGGTGCGGACGGACGTGGTCGGGTCGGGGTGCTGCGGCCTCGCGGGCGACTTCGGGTTCGCGCGCGGGCACTGGGACGTGTCGCAGGGCTGCGCCGAACGCGAGCTGTACCCGAAGGCCCGCGACGCGCCGCTCGTCCTGGCGGACGGGTTCTCGTGCCGCGTCCAGATCGTCCAGGGGACGGGACGGCGCGCCGTCCACCTGGCCGAACTGCTCGCGGACGCGCTCAGAACGGGCGTCAGGGGGTCGGACCGACCACCTTCAGGAGGTTCTGGACGTCCTCGCCCGAGGGGATGATCCCGAAGTCGGCGAGCGTCTTGATGAACTCGGAGGGTTCCAGCTCGCGGGTCTCGCGCGTGCCGTCCGGCCGGATGGTGATCAGGGTCAGGTTGTCGAGCTGGCGGAGCGCGTCCACGGCGAACCGCTGGGCGAACACGCGTGCGACGAACGGCGAGCGCGCGTTCGTGGCGACGTAGTGGCTGCCTAGGGCGAAGTCGATCGGGAACGCCCGGACCTGCGTGAACACGTGCCGCCGCACCCAGCCCTCCGGGCCGTGCTGCTGGAGGGTCCAGTTCCGCACGCCGAACTCGTCGTCGTCCAGCCGGACGAGCCGGAACCGCCAGCCCTCCTGGACGGACTCGGCGCCGTCCTCGAGCGGCAGCGGCTCCAGCGGCCCGCCGCCGAACCCGACGTCGCACAGCCACGCGCGGTCGTCGTCCTCGGGCCGGACCACCAGCAGCGCGTGCGTCGCGGGACGGACCGTCCCCTCGGGCGCGCCGACGACGACGCGTCCGACGACACCGGTGAAGTCGAAGCCGAGTCGTTCCAGCACCGCCGCGAACAGCGCGGCGTGCTCGAAGCAGTAGCCTCCGCGCTCGGAACGCACCAGCTTGTCCTGGAGGGACGGAACGTCCAGCAGGACGGGGCGGCGGAGCACGGGCTCCAGGTTCTCGAACGGGATCGACGTGGTGTGCCCCCGGTGCAGCGCGCGCAACGTGGCGAGCGTCGGCGTCCGCTCTCCGCCGAAGCCGACCCGGTCCAGGTAGGCGTCGAGATCCAGGTCGCCGCCGTGCCACATGTCGCTCATGCGAAGAACGCTACGACCTCAACCACTCCTCAGGTCAAGACGGTTCTCCGCCGGGACGTCCTCGACGGCGGGACGGTCGGGGACGGGGTCGTGCGGGCGCGCCAGGATCGCACGGAGCGTCAGCTCCTCCTCGGGGCTGAGCGTCGCGACGAACCGGGCCAGCACCTCGGGCGGATCGCTGGCGACCCGGAGCCGGTCGTGCATCTGGTCGGCGACGAGCCGGGACTCGTCCACGGCCAGTTTGTAGAGGAAGTGGCGGCCCTCACGTATCCGGCTGACCAGGCCCTTGCCGAGCAGCCGGAACAGGATCGTGTTCACCGTGGTGTAGGCGGGCGCGCCGATCAGCGCCTCGCGCAGCTCCGCGGTCGCGACCGGGCGCTCCGCGGCGGCGAGCGCCGCCAGCACCTCGGCCTCCAGCTGCCCCAGCCGTCTGCGCGTCACCGGATCCGTCCCCGCTCCGTCCGACGTTTGCATGATGGGGCAATCGTAGTCCGCGCCGTCCGGTCTGGGACGCCTCGTCCCTCCCGGTTCTCCCGTTCGTTTCAGGAGATTCCCATCGCACGGTTAGCGATCATGCTCAAGGGTAATGAAGAGGCTGCGGAGAGTAATCAACCTCTCTCGCAAGGACGCCCGCCGCGCCGGGCCACACCGACCGGAGCCCGTCACCGACCCCCGGGCCCCCGGATCGGCCCGGCGCGGTGGGCGACCCGCCCACCGCGCCCTGGCCGCCCGTCCGCGCCGGTCAGCGCACGTAGACGGCGGTGCCCACCGGAACGATCCGGAACAGCAGATCGGCCGTGTGGTACATCGGGATGCGCGCGCACCCGTGCGACGCCGGGTACAGCGGGACGCTCGGCGACCCGTGCAGCGCGTAACCGCCGTGGAAGTACAGCGGCTTGTAGAGGCCGCCCAGCGGCGCGTGCCGCCAGCCGTTGATCTTCCGCAGGACGCGGAAGTTCCCGGACGGCGTCTTGGCGTACGAGCACTTGCCCTGCGAGCAGTACCGCTGGCCGGACCCCGTGGACGTCAGCGTGATCAGCTGGACCTTGTTGCCCTTGTAGACGACCACGAGCTGGTGCTTCTTGGACACCTCGACGCGGTTGGCCGCCCCGCCCTTCAGGACGCGCGGCGGCTGCGCCGGGTGCGCGAGGGCCTTCCAGGTCCTCGCGCCGACGGTGCTGCTCGGGGTGATCTTGTTGACGCGCTGGAAGGCGAAGACCGCGTACCGCAGGTCCTTGCCGTACCGGCCGTCGACCGTGCCCGGGTCGTAGTGCAGCGCCCGCAGGCGCGTCTGGAGATACTTCACCGTCGCGCCCTTGTCGCCATAGTGCAGCGTCTTGGCCTGGGCCGAGACGTCACCCCGGGCGGCCGCGACGGTGTGCGGGACGAGGCCCGCCCGATCCGGTGCTCGGTGCACGGCGGCCTCGGCGGTGCCGGGCATGGCCGCCGAGATCGTCCCGGCGATCGCCAGCGGGACGAGACCAAGCAGGAGTCGGCGCATTCAACTCTCCTCGGGGGTCGGGGTTGTGGGGGGAATGATCTCCCTCATTAAGTAGTCCTCCGGGCCTCGGGGGACAAGTGGTGCGAGGGGTGCGAATACCCACGAGCCGACGGCCGAACCCAAGGGGCCCGGCCGTCGTCAAAACCCGCGCATGCGATCCGTCCCGCGCGTGCGGGGACGGTCTTAGCGGACGCGGAGCGTCGGGCCGACCTTCGAGGTGTAGAAGATGTGCTTCTTGCTGTCGAGACGGCCGACGGCCGCGTGGAGGCGGAAGTGGTCGGCGCCTTCGATCGCGCCGGCGACCCGGCGGACCGTCCCGTTGCCGCCGCGGGTGACGAAGCACATGTCGCGGATCGCGTCGTGCCCCTTGCCGCCCCACAGGTCGTAGCAGAACCCGGCGCTCTTGCCGTCGCCGCGGGTGTCCTTGACCTTGGTCACCAGGAAGACGAACGCGGGGCCGTTGCCCTTGCGTGCCCAGTACCAGTGGCCCCAGACCTTGGCGCCGCTGATCTCCTTGGCCTTGTAGTAGTGGATCTTGCCGGTGCGCACCATCTTCGCGGTGGACGACACGTCCGAGCCGGCCAGGAACGACGAGCCGGAGGCGGCCCGGTGGCCGGTGTCCGCGGACGCCGGGAGCGTGGTGGCGAGGGTGGTCGCCAGCGCCGCGCCGCCGACGATGGCTGCGGTGAGTTTACGCATGCTGACACCTTTTGTGCGGGGGAGTGATGTGAGTGGTGGGATGCTACCCCGCCGACCGCCCTTCGTGATCATCTTTTTCCGCGAGCACCCAGGCGAGCGTCTCGCCCACGGTCCCTGCGCCCAAGCGGTCGCCGAGCCGCCGCTTCACGGCGAGGCTGCTCCGCAGCAGCGGGACGGCCCGGTCGACCGCTCAGGGGCCGTACACGTCGGGCGCCACATCGTCGGGGACCTTGAGCACGGCAGCGTCTACCGGCGAAAACAACAAAGCCGGACCTGATCGAGCAGGTCCGGCTGAGGAAGATGGGAGGAATCCGAGCGTGAACGGCTGTCGGATACCCGAAAGTGCGTACCCCCTACCGGATTCGAACCGGCGCTACCGCCTTGAAAGGGCGGCGTCCTAGGCCGCTAGACGAAGGGGGCCTAAGGCGGGCTGGGCCCACCGTTGTGCCCAGCATAGGGGACAACGTGGGGGGACGCACAAACGGTTATGGACGGGACGGAGGTGTCGTCGGCCACTGGGACGGCGGCAGGGACGGGAAGGGGGAGGACGGGGCCGGGGCCGGGGAGGGGGCGGGCTGGGTGACGGCGTGGTCGGGTTTGGGCTCGAGGTGGCGTTCGATCTGGGCGGACGTCAGGCCGAGGCCGCCGAGGCGCAGGTCGTCCCAGCCCTGGAGGCGGTGGGTGGCGCGGCTGAAGTAGAGGACGGACAGCTCGATCGGGGTGGGTTCCTCGTGTTCGAGGCCGCGCAGGCCAGCGCCGCCGGTGGAGCCCTGGACGAACAGGCGGGTGCCGGTCGGCAGCAGGCTGGTCTCGCGCTTGTGGGTGTGCCCGGACAGGACGAGCGGGGTGAGGCCGGAGAACGCGGCGCCCTCGGCGGGGTCGTGGGCGATCACGATGTCCGGGCGGGCGCCGGAGGCGCGGAGCTTCTCGGCCCTGCGGAGGCCCTCGTCGCGCATCTGGGCGTCGCCGACGTTGTCGCCTCGGGTGGACTTGTCCGGGGTGTAGCGGGGGTCGCCGACGCCGTAGATGCGCAGGTTCTCGATCTGGCGGGTGGCGTCGTCCAGGACGACGCCGTTCTTCTGCCGGGCCACGGCCTTCTGCGTCCCCCGGGAGTCGTGGTTGCCGCGGACGTAGACGTAGGGGACGCGGAAGGTCGAGATGTCGTCGGCGAACTTGTCCTCGGCGCGGGTGCCGTGGTCCATGAGGTCGCCGCTGTCGACGATCAGGTCGGCCTGGAACTGGTTCGCGACCGAGCGGATCACGTCCCAGGCGGCCGGGTTCAAGTGGATGTCGGAGACGTGCACGATCCGCAGCGTGGACGGGTCGGGCTCGTAGGTCGGGAGGGTGGACGTCGCCGCGTACAGCCGGGACATGTTGCCGACCAGGCGGGCGAGCTGCGCCCGGTAGGAGGTGAAGCGCTCGACGAGGTTGCGGGCGTCGCCGACGACGCGGGGCGCGTTGGCGAGCAGGCCGGTGTAGCGGGGTTCGGCCAGGGACGTCGGGCTGAAGGACAGCCAGGCGGTCAGGGAGACGGCGAGCATCCCCGCGAGCGCGACGCCGGACCCGGCGAGGGCGCGCCGCCACGAGCGGAAGACGAGCAGCCCGGCCGCGAACGCGCCCGCCAGGGCCAGCAGGACGGCCCGGAGCAGCATGATCCAGATGCCGTGCCAGAGCTGCCCGGCGATCCGGTCGGTCATCTGCTGGTCGGACACGTTGGCGCTCTCGATGAACGCGCGGGCGTCGGCGAGGCGCAGCTGGGTCACCTGGGCGCGCAGCGCGACGGGCCCCCAGTGGGTGTCCAGGTGGAGGGATCCGAGTGGCGGGATCGCGATGGTCGTCCCGCCGTGCCAGGACGCCTGGAGGGTGAGCGAGACGTCCGTGGGGCCGACCGGGGTGTCGACGCGTCCGCCGAGGAGCAGGCCCGCGAGGCCGCCGCCCAGGCCCACGACGATCACCAGCAGGACGCGTCCGGCGCGGCGGGTCCGGGGTGTTCGCAGGCGGGACGTGATCGGCCGCAGCCGGGAGCGCGCGGTTTCGAGGCGCGCGCTGACGCGGGAGACCAGGGCTCGGGGGTTCCGGGAACGTGGCGGCAAGGAGTCTCCCTTCGTGGAGCAGAATGGGCGTTGTGATCGAGATGTCGCGGGACGCGTTCGAGGACCTGGTTTCCGAGGCCCTCGACTCCATCCCGGCCGAGCTGACCGCGCACATGCGCAACGTCGTCATCGTCGTCGAGGATGTCGCGCCCGAACCCGGCCTGCTCGGTCTTTATCACGGCGTACCCCTCACCGAGCGCGGCGACTGGTACGCCGGGGTCCTGCCCGATCACATCGCGATCTACCGTGACCAGATCCTCCGGGTCTGCGAGACGGCCGAACAGGTCGTCGAGGAGGTCCGGATCACCGTCGTGCACGAGATCGCCCACCATTTCGGCATCGGCGACGCCCGGCTGCACGAGCTCGGGTACTGACCGCGCGGACGGATAAGCGCAGATCACGGGCGGGTCAAGAGGTTCGCCCGGCAATGTGTTCCACGAATTGGGCACGGTAGGTCACATAACTGCCACGCAGCGTGAGTTAATGGGAGGAGGAGAGCGGAGTGGAGAGCGCGTGGCTGGACGGCAGAGCGGTCGGCACCGGCGGCCGGCGGAGGCGCAGGCCACCTATCGCGAGGTGTTCGCGGTGGGCGAGTTCCGCGCGCTGTGGCTGGCGCAGGCGCTGTCGTTCATCGGCGACCAGCTCGCGCAGGTGGCGCTGGCGGTGCTGGTCTTCCAGCGCACCGGATCGGCCCTCTACACCGCCCTCACCTACGCGCTGACCTACCTGCCGCCGATCGTCGGCGGGCCGGTGCTGTCCGGGCTGGCCGACCTGTTCCCGCGTCGCACGGTCATGATCATGTGCGACGTCGCCCGGACGGTCCTGGTCGCGTTGATGGCGCTGCGCGCGCTGCCGTTCTGGGTGCTGTGCGTGCTGGTGTTCCTGAGCGTCCTGCTCGGGGCGCCGTTCACCGCCGCGCGCGCGGCCCTGCTCCCGGACGTCCTGGAAGGGGACAGGTACGTCGCCGGGTCGGCCATCAACAACATCACCCACCAGGCCACCCAGATGCTCGGGTTCGTCGCGGGCGGCGCGATCGTGGCCATGGTCGGCACCTACCAGGCGCTCGGGCTCGACGCCCTCACGTTCGCCGCGTCCGCGCTGATCCTGGTGGTGGGCCTGCGCCGAAGGCCCGCGCCGCGCGAGCACGAGCGGGCGTCGCGGAGCCTGTGGCGCGGCACCCGGGACGGCGCGCGCCTGGTGTTCGGCGACCCCGTCCTGCGGGCGCTGGTCTCGTTCGCGTGGCTCTGCGCCTTCTACGTCCTGCCGGAGGGGATCGCCGCGCCCTACGCCGCCACCTTCGACCGGAACCCGCTGACCGTCGGGCTGCTGATGTCGGCGATGCCGACCGGGATGGTGTTCGGCGCGTTCGTGTTCAGCCGGTTCGTCCGGCCGACGAACCGGCTGCGGTCGATGGGCTGGATGGCCATGCTCGCCTGCGCGCCGTTGATCGTCGCGGGCGCGCATCCGCCGCTGTGGGGCGTGGTGACGATCTACGCGCTGTCCGGCGTGGGCAGCGCGTACCAGCTGGCCGCGAACGCCGCGTTCGTCGCCGCCGTCCCGGCGGAGGGACGGGCGCGGGCGTTCGGGCTCGCCCAGTCGGGAATCCTGGCCGGTCAGGGCGTCGGCATCCTGGTGGGCGGCGCCGCCGCGCAGTACCTCGGCCCGGAGACCGTGGTCGCGCTCGCGGGCGTCCTCGGCCTGTCGGTCGCCGCGATGCTCACCCTCACCTGGAACCAGCTGCGCGGCTCGCTGATCTCCACGTCCCGGGAACGTCTCGGCATCCGCGAACCCCGCGAACCCTCAGGGGTCCAGCAGGAGGCCCCGGCCGTCCACGAGCCGTCCGTGGCGCACGAGCCGCTCAACGGATCAGCCGGACGGGCCGGGCACAGCGTCCCCGAGGAGCTCGCGGGCAGCGGAGCGCGCGCGGTGCCCGAGGAGGCTTCGCTCGCCGCAGCGCCCGTGGTCTGCGAAGGGCCCGAGGAGCTCGTGGAGCGCGAGGGGCCCGCTCAGCAGGCCGAGGCGGCTGCGGGGAGCGGGGCGGGGCCGGTGGCGGGGGAGGTCACCGCCGGGGCGGAGAAGCCTGGCGGCGCTGAGGCGTCCGCGAGCACCGAACTGTCCGCGAGTGGCGAGGTGGCTGCGGGGGCTGAGGGTGTTCGGGGTGGGGAGACGCGGGCGGGTGGGGTGCGGCCTGGACGGGCCGGGGGTGTCCGGCCGTCCGCGTCGCCGTCCTGACGCGGGCGCACGGGTCCCGTGGCCCTGGCGGTTCGCTCAGGGCGCGCGGTCACTGACGGGGCTTGTTGGCGTTGGCGAAGGTCTCCTTGGCCTTGTCCTTGGCCTTCTGGGCGGCGTCCTGGACGGACGGGTTCTCCTTGGCCTTCTGGAACAGGTCCTCGGCGACCGACGACTCGGCGCCGTCCTCCGGCATGACCAGCCAGCCGATGATGTAGAGCGCGAGGCCCGCGCCGCCGAACAGGGTGAAGACGCCCAGGCCCAGCCGGACCAGGTTGGGGTCGACGCCCAGGTAGCGGCCGACGCCGGAGCACACCCCGGCGATCATCTTGCCGTCGCGGGTCCGGCGGAGCTGCTTGGTGCCGTTCTGCGTGTCCATACTTAGATCCTGCCTCTCCAGGCCGTGCTCCGGCATCGGGATTCGCCCTGAACCGACCCTGAGAACGTCCCCGAGAAAAGGGCCGTCATACCCTTGCCGCGTCGTTTCGCCCCCGACGGATGGGATGCCCGATGGACGTGCTGCGCGTGGACGACGGCCTCGACGGCGAGGAGCGGATGGTCCGGGACACCGTCCGCGCGTTCGTCGCGGAGAAGATCACCCCGCATCTGGCCCAGTGGTTCGAGGACGGCGTGTTCCCCGCCCGCGAACTGGCCCCTGAGCTGGGGAAACTCGGCCTGCTCGGGATGCGTCTGGACGGTTACGGGTGTGCCGGGGCGAGCGCCGTCGCGTACGGGGTGGCGTGCCGGGAGCTGGAGGCGGCCGACTCGGGGCTGCGCAGCTTCGTGTCCGTGCAGGGCTCGCTGGCGATGGCGGCGATCCACAAGTTCGGCTCGGAGGGGCAGAAGGCCGCGTGGCTGCCCCGGATGGCGGCGGGCGAGGCGATCGGCTGCTTCGGCCTCACCGAGCCCGACCGGGGCTCCGATCCTGGCGACATGCGGACCCGGGCGCGCCGGGACGGCTCGGACTGGGTGCTCTCCGGCGCGAAGATGTGGATCACCAACGGCTCGATCGCGGACGTCGCGGTCGTGTGGGCCCAGGTCGAGGGCGAGGGGATCCGCGGGTTCCTCGTCCCGGCGGGGACGCCCGGGTTCGGCGCGTCCGACATCCACCGGAAGCTGTCGCTGCGCGCGTCGGTGACGTCCGAGCTGGTGCTGGACGAGGTGCGGTTGCCGGGCGATGCCGTCCTGCCGGGTGTGACCGGGCTGAAGGGGCCGCTGAGCTGCCTGTCCGAGGCGCGCTACGGGATCCTGTGGGGCGCCGTCGGCGCGGGGCGCGCCTGCTACGAGGCGGCCGTCGACTACGCGCGCACGCGCGAGCAGTTCGGCAAGCCGATCGGGGCGTTCCAGCTCACGCAGGAGAAACTGGCCTGGATGGAGGTCGCGCTGGGGCAGGCCGGGCTGGTCGCCCTGCACATCGGCCGCGCCAAGGACGCGGGGACGGTCACCCCGCAGCAGGTCTCGTTCGGCAAGCTCGCGAACGTCCGCGCCGCGATCGACGTCGCCCGCGAGGCCCGGACGATCCTCGGCGCGAACGGGATCACCCTCGAGTACCCGGTGATCAGGCACATGAACAACCTGGAGTCGGTGCTCACTTACGAGGGGACCCAGGAGGTGCACCTGCTGACCCTCGGGAAGGCGATCACCGGCCTGGACGCCTTCCGCTGACGGGCGAACGGGCCTGTCGATCTTTCGGGTGAGCACGATCACCGTGTAGCAAAGCTTAAAGTCGTGCTGAAGGGTAACTTGCTGGACGGCCCGGACGCGGGCTCGGCAGACTCTGTTGGCCCAGGTCGGTCGGCCTAGGCCAGAGGCATGAGCGTAGGGAGCGGCATGAGAATCGGGATCGTCGGCGCCACCGGACAGGTCGGCGGGGTCATGCGCAGGATCCTCGCCGAGCGGGACTTCCCGGTGGACGAGCTCCGGCTGTTCGCCTCGGCCCGGTCGGCCGGACGCACGCTCCCGTGGGGCGACGCGGAGATCACCGTCGAGGACGCCGAGTCCGCCGACTACCGCGGCCTGGACATCGTGATCTTCTCGGCCGGGAAGACCACCTCGCTGGCGCTCGCGCCGAAGGTCGCCGAGGCCGGGGCGGTCGTGATCGACAACTCGTCCGGCTGGCGGATGGACCCGGACGTCCCGCTCGTGGTCTCCGAGGTCAACCCCGAGGCCGCCCGTGTCCGGCCGAGGGGGATCATCGCGAACCCGAACTGCACCACCATGGCCGCCATGCCCGTGCTGCGCCCGCTGCACGAGGAGGCCGGGCTGACCGCGCTGGTCGTCGCCACCTACCAGGCGGTGTCCGGCAGCGGCCTCGCGGGCGTGGACGAGCTGCACCAGCAGGCGCTGAAGGTCGTCGAGGGCGCGGACGCGCTCACCCACGACGGTTCGGCCGTGGCGTTCCCCGAGCCGAACGTGTACGTCCGCCCGATCGCCTTCAACGTGCTGCCGATGGCGGGCTCGATCGTGGACGACGGCCTGGGCGAGACCGACGAGGAGCAGAAGCTCCGGAACGAGAGCCGCAAGATCCTCGGGATCCCGGGGCTGAAGGTGTCCGGGACGTGCGTCCGGGTGCCGGTGTTCACCGGGCACTCGCTGCAGATCAACGCGCGGTTCGACCGTCCGGTCAGCCCGGAGCGGGCCGCCGAGCTGCTCGCGGACGCGCCGGGCGTCGTGCTCAGCGACGTCCCGACCTCGCTGCAGGCCGCCGGGCAGGACCCGACCTTCGTCGGCCGCATCCGCCGCGACGAGACCGTCGAGAACGGCCTCGCGCTGTTCGCCTCGGGCGACAACCTGCGCAAGGGAGCGGCGCTCAACGCCGTCCAGATCGCCGAGCTGGTCGCCGCCGAGCTCGCCGAGTAGGACCCGCCCGCATCACGACACCGGCCCGTCGCCTCGGCGGGCCGGTTCGCCGTTCCGGGCCGGTCGGGCGGCGCGGCGGTCAGGTCCTGGCGCCCCGGACCTCCAGGGTGTCGAGGAGGGCGGTGCTGGCGCGGGTGATCTCCTCGACGGCGCGGTCGAACGCCTCGGCGTTGTGCGCGGCGGGCGCGCGGAACCCCGAGATCTTCCGGACGAACTGGAGCGCCGCCGCGCGCACGTCGTCCTCGGTGACGTCCTCGGCGTACGGCGGGCGGAGCGTCTTGATGCTGCGGCACATACCTCCATGGTGACCCACGCGTCCGACATTTGATTTCGTGGGCGTCCGCCGATTGCCCGCCGACCAAGATGATCTTTAGGTTGGCGGCATGAGAATGCGCCGGATGTTCCCCGTCCTGACCGCCGCCACCGCCGTCGCCGGTGCGGTGGCCTTCGCCCCGTCCGCCGCGAACGCCGCCGCCCCCGCCAAGGCGCCGGCCCCGAAGGCGCGCCAGGCCCACTGCGTCTTCACCCCGACGCCCGACAACCCGGCGGCCAAGCCCGTCCACCCGCCGAAGGCGAAGGCCCGCGCGCACGGCACGGTGGACGTCCGGATCGTCACCAACCACGGCGAGGTCCGGATCCGCATGGACCGCCGGAACGCGCCCTGCGCGGTGGAGAACTTCGTGAGCCTGACCAGGCAGAGGTTCTACGACCGCACGCAGTGCTGGCGGCTGACCAACTCCGAGCGGCTCGGCGTCCTGCAGTGCGGCGACATCTACCGCGCCGAGGAGGGCGGGCCGGGCTACAAGTTCGACGACGAGCTGACCGGCAAGGAGACCTACCCGCGCGGCACGGTCGCGATGGGCAACTGGGGCCCGGACACCAACGGCAGCCAGTTCTTCATCGTCCACACGCACGCGAACATCCCGCCCGCGTACACCGTCCTCGGGACGGTCACCAGGGGCATGAACGTCCTGGACGAGATCGCCGCGGGCGGCATCATCCCGCAGTCCGGCCCGCAGGACGGCCTGCCGAAGCACCCGGTGAAGATCCTCCGGGTGACCGCGCACGGCTGATCGAGACGGATACGGGGCGGGCCGGTGACGTCACATCCCGGTCCGCCCCGCCGTCATTACTGTGGACGCGGAAAACCGATCTTGAGGAGCTCCGATGACCGCCCATGACGACCGGGCCGCACGGCTGCGCGAGCTGCACCGTCCCGGCGACCCGCTGATGCTGCCCAACGTGTGGGACGCCGCGAGCGCGCGGGTCGTCGCGGACGCCGGGTACCCGGCGCTCGCGACCGCCAGCGCCGCCGTGTCGGCGATGCTCGGCTACGAGGACCACCAGGGCGCTCCGATGGAGGAGATGTTCGCGGCCGCCGCCCGGGTCGTCCGGGTCGCCGGGGACCTCCCCGTCACCGTGGACGCCGAGGCCGGATACGGCCTCCCGGCCGCCGACCTGGTCGCGCGCCTGGCCGGGATCGGCGCGGTCGGCTGCAACCTGGAGGACACCGATCCTGCCGCGGGCGTCCTGGTCGACGCGTCCGTCCAGGTGGACTATCTGGCGGCGATGCGCGAGGCCGCCGATGCCAACGGCACCGACCTGGTGATCAACGCTCGGGTGGACGTGTTCCTCGGCAAGGGCGAGGTGACTCCGGAGATGATCGACGCCGCCCTCGACCGGGGCCGCCGCTACCTGGAGGCGGGCGCCGACGCGGTCTACCCGATCCTCGTCCGGGACGAGACCGCGATCGCGACCCTCGTCAAGGAGCTCCCGGGCCCGGTCAACATCCTGTGCCTGCCCGGCCTGGAGGTGTCCCGCCTCGCCGAGCTGGGCGTCGCGCGCATCTCGTGGGGCCCGCAGCCTCACCACCACGCTATGGCCGCCCTCAAGGACTACGCCAGCGCCCTGCGTCCCTGATCAGTAAGGACGAGGTCCGTCCGGCCGGGTGCGCGGCCGGGCGGTCTCCCCGGTCAGGGGCGGACGGTGAGCCAGAGGCCCGCGGCCGAGGCGTCGCGCTGGAACCTGAGGTGCCAGCAGCCCGCGCTCGGGAAGCGGTAGACCAGCGTCCACTCGTCTCCCGGACGGTCGTAGGCGCCGCCGCCCGGTGACGGACCGGAGAGCGGCGGGAGATCGGACACTCCTGGGCCGCGCGCGTGGAGCCGCAGGACGCCGTGTCCGGTGACGCGCAAGGTGAAGCGGACGCTGCGGCCCGCTTTGAAGGGGGTCTGGTCGGCCAGGGCCCAGAGGGTCGCGTTGCGTCCGGTTCCCTCGATTTCGGGCTGACCGTGCCAGTCGCCGACCTGGGAGCCCGGTTTGCAGCCGCGATGGGAGTCCACGGTGACGACCCCGACCGGCTTGATGGACGAGCTGACGGCTCCGTGCGCGCACGCGCCGAGCGTCGCGACCGCGCATGCCAGGCCCGCGCCCGCCGCGACGACGGTGCTCCTCATCACGTCTCGCCCCCGCTCGACGCTGTGTGACCCCTTTCACATCACTGTCCGGCACCGGCGTGTGTGCGTCCACCCTCGCGCCAACGCGGTGTACCCGTCGGGCCACACCAGGCCGAACCGCGAACCGCACGCGGGCGTCCAACAGACCCAGCCCTCACACGGTCTGGTGGCGGACGATCTCGTCCTGCCATGACGGCAGCCTGACCGGCGCCCCCAGGCGGACTGGGGACGCCGGTGCGGCCGTGCTAGCCGGAGACTTCCTCGATCACGGAGACGCCTCGGGAGGCGTGTGGGCCGTAGCGTTCCCACTCCTCGCGGAGGCGGACGCGGCCGTCCGGGAGGAGTTCGGGTGTGGAGCGGACCCGGCCGCTGACCACCGTCGCGTCCGCGAGGACCTGGCAGTACGCGAGGTCCAGGCTGTCGTCGTCGGTGCGGCGGCCGACCAGGTAGCCGCGGACGACGCGTCCGCCGTCGAAGTCGGCCCAGACGGTGTCGCCGTCCTGGTGGTAGCGGCCGACCGGGACGTCCCCGGCGGACGCCGTCTCCACCGCCGACGAGCGGAACACCCGGCCCTCGTAGTCGATCCGCACGGAGCTCACCCCCAGACCACGCTGGGCGCGGCGTCGCGGACGGTGTAGACCTCCCGTTCGAACAGCGAGTTGATGATCGTCGCGGCGCGGACCGGGAGCAGCGTCAGGTTCGCGTCCGCGACGCCGTGCGTGAACCGGGCCCGGTTCTGCACGAAGATCTTGTTGCGGTCGGAGCCCTTCCAGCGCAGCGAGTAGTCCGAGTCGACGATCATCTCGCCCGCGTCGTCGTGGTCGATGAGGTCGGTCAGGGACGGCGCGAGCGGCGTCGGGGCGTTGGCGCGGCCGGTGGCGAGGACGACGTACTTCGCGGGCACCCTCTCGTGTCCGGTCGGGGACGTCGCCGACAGGACGAACCTGTCGCCGTCGCGCTCGGCGGACGTGACGTCCCGGCCGGGCCGCATGGTCAGCGGGTACCGGTCGAGGCGCAGCATCCCGTCGTAGTTGGCCTGGTAGATGGACTGGAGCGCGCCCGGCGTGATCGCGTCGCCGGTGAGCGTCTGGCCCTCGACGAGCCGCCGCCGGGTCTCCCGCGTGACCTGCTGGAGGAACTCGACGTAGGCGGGACGGTAGAAGTCGTTGGCGGGCGGGGAGTCGTCCATCGGCTGGAACCAGGGACGGCGGCCGAGCCAGGTGATGTCGGTGAAGCCGTGCCCGAGCAGTTCGAGCACGCACTCGGCGCCGGTCTGGCCGCCGCCGATGACCGAGACGGGCGCGTCGCGGTCCATGCCGGGCAGCCGCGCGGCCAGCTCCTCGGGGACGAACGCGTCGTCCCCGACGATTCCGGACAGGCCCGCCGGGACGGACGGGACGCTGCCCAGTCCGAGGACGAGGTGGTCGGAGCGGGCGATCGTCCGTCCGTCGCTCTCGTAGGAGAAGCCGACACCCTCCTCGAAGCCGATCTCGTCGACGGAGACGCCGTACCGGATCCCGTCGATCTGCTCGCTCGCCCACTTCAGGTAGCGCTGGTACTCGCGCCGCGGGATGACGTTGTACTGGGCGTTGATGAGCGCGTAGATCCGTCCGGACGAGACGAGGTAGTTGACGAACGACAGCCGGTGGGTGGGGTCGACGAGCGAGACCAGGTCCTTGAGCCACGACGTCTGCATCCGGACGCCGGACAGCAGCAGCTGCGGGTGCCAGGTCGGGACGGGACGGCGCTCCAGCAGGACCAGCCGGTGCGGCGCGACGGCCTCGAACAGCGCGGCCAGGCTCAGGTTCGCCGGGCCCGCGCCGACGCCGACGGTGTGGTGGTGGGGGATGTCGAACTCGGACATGGGCAGTGCCTCCAAGAGGGTCATGCGGGGGTGCGGAGCCGCAGAAGCTCTTCGGCGGCGGTGCGGGACGCGGCGAGGGCGGTCTTCGCCGCGCCGCCGCTGCCGCCGGTGAAGGTCGACAGGCGCGCGGACGCGCCGGAGACCGGCCGGAGCCGCAGGCCGGGGTCGGGGTGGTAGCAGTCGGCGGCGACGACGGTCCGGAGGGCCGGGCCGAGCCGCAGCCCGGGGAAGGTGACCCGGGCCAGCGCGGACGCGGCGTGCGCGAGCGCCGGTTCGGGCCGCCGGTCGTCGGGGTCGACGTCGTAGCGGTCGCTGGGCACGCCGAGCAGCACGCCGTCGCCGTGGGGACGTCCGTAGAGGCTGGTCGTCTCGTCCACGAAGACGCGTGCGGGCGGGACCGCGGCGGCGTGCACGGTGTACTGGACGCGCTTGGTGCGCAGGCCGTCGCAGGGCAGGCCGAACCGCGTGAGCAGGCCGGGCGTCCACGGCCCGGCGGCCACGACGACCTGGTCGAACGTGGTGCGCGCCGCGCCGTGGTGCAGGGTGAGCGAGCCGTCCGGCTCCTCGGTGAGGCCGGTGACGGGCGTGGTCGTGCGGCGTCCGCCGATCCTCAGCAGGTCCGCGACGATCTCGCGGCGCAGCGCGCCCGGCGAGATGTGCCCGGCGCGCCGCTCGACGACCGCGGGCGGACGGTCCGGGAAGCCGGGCGCGTCGGCGAGGACGGCCGAGCCGGGCAGCGCCGCGCAGATCGCGGCCAGGTCGGACGGCAGCGGCGGCGGTCCCGACCGGACGTACACCGAGCCGGTCTCCCGGTACTCGGCCCAGCCGCGCAGCAGGCGGCTGCCGTACAGCTCGGCGAGCGACGCCGTCGCCTGGACGCGCAGCACGGCCTCGGGCTCGAACCCGCGGACGATCCCGCCGGACGCGGCGGTCGCGTCGGCGGGCTCGGGCGGGCCCGCCAGCTCGACCTCGGCGGACCGGTCGGCGAGGCGGATCCGCCAGGCGAGCAGCGCGCCGGCGAGTCCCGCGCCGACCACGCAGATCCTCATGAGGCGTCCCCGGAGGACGTCCCGGTGATCAGGGCGAGGAGCTCGGCGGCCCTCGGGTCCTCCCGCATCGGGAGGAGCAGGCGCGTGGCGAGCGCCGGGTCGAACCCGGACGGCCTGAGCGCGCAGCGGGCGCGTTCGAGGTCGGCCTCGGCGGACGGCGCGCCCGTCTTGAACGCGTCGTGGGTGAAGTCGCTCTCGTACCGGTCCGGACGGTCCTGGGCGAGGAACAGACGGACGTCGCCGGGGTCCTGGTCGTCGAGGATGTCCAGCGCCCAGACGGCGTGGTTCCGGCTGGTGGAGAACTTCAGGCCGTCCAGCCGGTAGAACTCGTTGACCGCGAGCCCGCGCAGGACGCCCGGCTTCACACCCGCCGCCGCGAACACGGCCGGGATCAGCACGCTGTAGTAGAAGGTGTTGTCGACGCCGTGGAAGTGCCACAGCTCGTCCACGCCGTTCCATGCCTCGACGCAGTCGGCGAGCGTGTGGACGGATGGGTCCAGGGCCTTTGCGATCTTGT
Source organism: Actinomadura oligospora ATCC 43269 (assembly GCF_000518265.1). GTDB lineage: Bacteria > Actinomycetota > Actinomycetes > Streptosporangiales > Streptosporangiaceae > Spirillospora > Spirillospora oligospora. Next base: position 479,003 of record NZ_JADG01000008.1, read on the forward strand.
AGAGGTAGCCGAAGGCCATCTCGACCCACACGTCGAGGCGCAGGCCGTCGAGGTGCACGTCCAGCTCGATGCCCCAGTCCGACGGGTAGGCGACGGGGACGGCGGGCAGGCCGTCGGCGAGCAGCCGCCGGACGAGGTCGGTCACGCGCGGGTGCGTTTCGGCCATGGCCCACGTGCGCGTCAGCGCGTCGCGGTGGTCCTCCAGGCGCAGCACCGGGACGCGCGCGGTGAACTCCTCCGGGACGGCGTCGCAGCAGGTCGAACGCGCGTCGCGGAGCGTCCCGGACGTGTTGTAGGCCATGCACGCCTCGCACGCGCCGCCCGCCGCGCCCGCGCCGCACGTCCCGCAGAGGCCGGCGACGTAGGCGTGGTGCATCGTCCGGCCGCAGTCCGGGCAGCGGTGCAGGACGGTCTCCTCGGCGTTCTCCCCGGCGTCCGCGAACAGCTCCGCGACGTGCCGCCGCACGGCGTCGCGGTAGTCGGCGTCCTCGGCGGGGTCGAGGAAGACGTCGTACTCGACGCGGGCCTTCGCGAGCGCCGTCCGGATCTGGCCGGAGTAGTCGCGCAGGGTCTCGTCCACCGGACGGCCGAGCGCCTCGGCCTTGGCCAGGACGTAGTTCTGGTGCCCGTCCAGGCCGGTCATGGTCAGCACGTCGGCGCCGGCCGCGCGCAGCGCCCGCGCCGCGATGTCGGCCGCGACGTACGGCCCGCTCAGGTGCCCGACGTGCAGGGGGCCGTTCGGCGTGGGCGGGGGAGTCGTGACGACGATCTTCCCTCGGCGGGTCGTCGGCCCGGTCATTCGGCGGCCTCCTCGGGCGACCAGTAGATGCTCAGCAGCACCAGCGGCTCGCTGTCCGAGCGGTTGTGGATCACGTGCGGCTCCCGGCTGGGCAGCAGGATCGCCGAGCCCTGCTCGGCCTCGGTCCGCTCCCCGGACGCAGGCGCCTCGTAGTCGGCGTGACCGGACGCCACCACGGAGAGCTCCACCTCCGGGTGCTGGTCGCGGTCGCTGGACCCGCCCGGCGGGATCACGCACCACATGGCGTCGAACGGCAGCTCGCGATCGGCCGCGTACTGCGTCCACCGGCCGATGCGGATTCCGTATTCCTCGGTCAACCGGGCCGAGGAATATTGCAACTTCTCCATGCGATCTCCCGTCGAACGGCACCGAATCGGGGCGGGCGCCGCGGAACCGAATCGAGGCGGTCGCCACAGACCGAATCGAGGCGGCCGCCCCGGAAGGGATTCTGACCCGGATAAGCCGCTTTCCCGGTGGCAGGAAGTTGACAGGAGCCCTTGTGTGGTCGGCGTTCGGGGATTCCCGCCCGAGCTGAACTGCCGCCATTCGCTTTCCGTGATCCCGGCATTGCGAACCGCGACGGAAAGGGAACATTGACGATCTTGTGAGCGCCGGGAGACCATGCGGCGCAGTGCCCGGCGAGAGGCAGCGGAGTCGCCGAGGACGCGTCGTTCATGATCAAGTTCGTGATCGAGTTGATGATCGAGTCGAAGGGGACCCTGGAATGGATGTCCGTCCGCACCTGGCACTGATCGCCACCGGCATGCAGGCGTGGCGCGAGTACCTCGTCGAGTCGATCGCGCGGGAGTACAGGATCCACCTGTTCGCCAAGGCCGAGCCGTCCTGGGAGCTCGCCTACGTGGACGGCGTGACCGTGGTGAACACGCTGGAGCCCGACCTCGCGATCGCCGCCGCCCGCGCCGTCCACGACACCGACCCGTTCGACGGCGTCCTCTGCTGGGACGAGGCCCGGATCTGGCCCACCGCCTGCGTCGCCGAGGCGCTCGGGCTGCCCGGAGTGTCCCCGGAGGTGGTCGAGCGCTGCCGCGACAAGCACCTGTCCCGCACCGCGCTCGCCGCCGCGGGCGTCCCGCAGCCCGCGTCCGTCGCGGTCGCCTCGTTCGAGGAGGCCAGGCGGGAGGCCGACCGGATCGGCTACCCCGTCGTGGTGAAGCCGCGCGCGCTCGCCGCGAGCGTCGCGGTGATCGTGGTCGAGTCCGCCGACCTGCTCGAGGACGCCTACGAGCGGGTGCGCGGCACGACGCTGCCGGAGGTCGAGGAGTACGAGTACGGCGTGCTCGTCGAGGAGTGCCTGCGCGGCGAGGAGCTCAGCATCGACTCGGCCGTGTTCGGCGGGAAGGTCGTCCCGCTGTACCTGGCGCACAAGCGCAAGGGCTACGAGCCGTTCTGCGAGGAGATCGGGCACGACCTGGTCGCCGACGACCCGCTGCTCGGCGACCCCGCGCTGCTCAAGGTCATCGAGGACACGCACGCCGCGCTCGGCTTCCACACCGGCATGACCCACACCGAGGTCTTCCTCACCGAGACCGGTCCCCGGGTCGTCGAGCTGAACGGCCGGCTCGGCGGCGACTTCATCCCCTACCTGGGCGGACGCATCACCGGCATCGACGCCGGCCTCGCCGCCGCGGCCGTCGCCGTCGGCCGGACGCCCGCCGTGGAGCGCACCCGGACCGGCGCCGCCTCCGTCGAGTTCTTCTACCCCGAGGTCGCCACGGTGTTCGGCGCGCTCCGCGTGGACGAGTCGCTCCTGCACCCGGCCACCGACAAGGTCGTCCCCATCGCGCAGCCCGGTGAGCTGGTCGAACGCGCCGAGGACGGGTACATGTGGGCGCGCTACGCCGCCGCCCTCGCGATCGCGGACACCGCGGGGGAGTGCCGCGAGGCGCTGGACGCGGCGGCCAAGGCGATCACGCTGGAGCCCGCGCCGCCCGGCACCGCGTCGGTCCCGGCGGGGCCCGCGATGTCCGGCCCGCCGTCCGAGCCGACCCCGATGGCGTCCTGGCGTCCCTCCGCGGAGTCCGCCGAGGCCGAGGCCGGTGCCGGTGCCGATGCCGCCGGGAGCGCCGGGTGAGTTCCGACGGCGCGCGATCGGCGGGCGTCTGGGAGACCTGGCGGGAGGCGCCGGTCCCGGTCCGCGCGGTCATCGTCGGGCTGCTCGTCAACCGGCTCGGTACGTTCGTGCAGGTCTTCCTCGTCCTGTACCTGACGCACCGGGGCTTCTCGAACACCGACGCCGGGATCGGGCTCGGCGTGTACGGGGCCGGGACGGTGCTCGGGCTGCTGGTCGGCGGCGGCCTCACCGACCGGATCGGCAGCCGCCGGACGATCGTGCTGTCGATGGCCGGATCGGCCGTCCTCACGCTCGCCGTCCTGTACGCGTCGCAGTTCTGGGCGATCCTCGCCGCGCTGGCGCTGCTCGGCGCGTTCGCGCAGGTCTACCGCCCGGCCTCGGCGAACCTGCTCGCCGAGATGGTGCCGGACGAGCGGCAGGTCATGGTGTTCGCGATGCTGCGGCTCGCGCAGAACGTCGGCGCGACCGTCGCGCCGCTGTTCGGGTCGCTGCTGCTCGCCGCGTCCTACTCGCTGCTGTTCTGGGGCGAGGCGATCGCGGCGCTGGTCTACGCGGTGATCGCCTACATGACGCTGCCCGGCGGACGCCCGTCCAAGGCCGGGGACGCCGCGGAGGAGGACGCGCCGCGGGACGCCGCGCACGAGCCGTCCGGCGGTTACCGGGCGGTGCTCGCGGACGGCCGCTACCTGCTGTTCCTGCTCGCCTTCCTGCTGAACTCGCTCATCTACGTCCAGTACCTCGCGGTGCTCCCGCTGTCGGTCAGGGCGGCCGGGCATCCGACCTTCGTGTACGGCGCGCTCGTCGCGCTGAACGGCTTCATCGTGATCGCGTGCGAGCTGCCGCTGACGAAGAAGACGCAGAACTGGCCCGCGCGGGCCGTCGGCGTGGCCGGGCTCGCGCTGCTCGCGGGCGGCCTCGCGCTGTACTGGGTGCCGCTCGGCATCGCCGCGCTCGTCCTCGCCACGGTCGTGTGGTCGCTCGGCGAGATCGTCGGCGGCCCGACCATGTTCGCCTACCCGGCCAAGGCCGCCCCGGAGCGCCTGCGCGGCCGGTACCTGGGATCCGCGCACGCCATGTTCGGCCTGGGCTCGGCGCTCGGCCCGGTGCTCGGCGTCGAGCTGTGGCACGCCGTCGGGCGGCCCGTCTGGCTGTACTGCGGCGCGATCGGGCTGGTCGCCGTCCTCGCCGCCCGCGCCGGAATCGTCGAAAAATCAACAACCTTTGTCCCGGCTGACAACAAACCTTCACCGAGCCATTCAGGAAACGAAAACACCGCTGTTATGAATACGCGCGGTGACGTTCCGGTCGCGGCAGAGGACAATGCATAGAGAAGTGAGCGTCCGTAGCCAAAACGGGCGGAAAGTGTGTCTTATTGAGGGCATGGCAACCCCCCCACCGCACCACGTGGCCGAGGCGCCCCCAGGCGCCGAGGCCGGGACGCCCGGCTCCGGCGTCCCGCTCGACTGCCGGGTCGAATTCTTCGCGGCCCGGCCCACCGGACCGCCCGACGGCGTCTCCGCGCGCCGCGACCTGGCGCTGCTGGACGGCGGCATCCGGGTCCGGCTCCTCTATCCGCACTCCGTCCGGAACGATCCCGCCTTCCTCGGCTACGCGACGATGCTCAGCGAGGCCGGGGGAGAGATCCGCACCGTCGACCGGCTGCCCGCCCCGGTCACCGTCCTCGACCGCTCGGTCGCCCTGCTCCCGGTCGGCCCGCCGGACTCCGAGCCGGTCGAGATCACCGCCGCGCCGGTGGTGGACCAGCTGCTCTGGACCCTCGCCTACACCTGGGACCACGGCTGGCGCTGCCCCGACGCCGGCGAACCCGAGGAACTGCGCACGGCGATCCTGTGCATGCTCGCCAACGGCGACAAGGACGAGACGATCGCGCGCCGGCTCGGCATGTCCGTCCGCACCTGCCGCCGCCACGTCGCGTCCATCATGGCCGACCTCAACGCCGCCAGCCGCTTCCAGGCGGGACTGCTCGCCGCCCGGGGCGGACTCCTCGGACCCCCTCCGGAAATCGGGCCCCCGCCGGAAATCGGGCCCCCTCCCGAAACCTGACCGTCCGCCGGGGACGCCGTCTTGGCCGGTGTCCCCGCCTGAGACCGGACGCCGGGACCGCGCCCGCGCTCACGGATCCCGCCCGTGAGAGTCCCGCCCGTCCGGCCGCGTCTGACGGTGGCCGCCCCGTTGCCTCGTGGCCTCTGTCCCACTCCCTGCCCACCGTTCGAGGGGCGCCCGCCGGAACCGACGTTCCGGCGGGCGCTTCGTCCTTCCCGGAACGTCCCGTATCGGTACGATCTGCGGGGCGGTTTCCCGAGACTGGAGGCGGAGTGCCGGACACGACGGCCGCGCGGGCCGGGGACCCGGGCACGGTGGGCCCCTACCGGCTGGAACGTCGACTCGGCACCGGCGGGCAGGGGACGGTCCACGTCGCGCTCGGTCCCGGCGGGCAGCGCGTGGCGATCAAACTGCTGCACCCGCACCTGGTCGCCGACGAGCGGGCGCGCGGACGGTTCCTCGGCGAGGTCGAGATCGCCAAGCGCGTCGCGCCGTTCTGCACCGCGCCGGTGCTCGACAGCGGCATCGCCCCCGGCGTCGAGGGCGACCGTCCCTACATCGTCAGCGAGTTCGTGGACGGCCCGTCCCTCCACGCGTCCGTCCGGACGACCGGCCCGCGCTCCGGGGCCGCGCTGCACCGCCTCGCCGTCAACACCGCGTCCGCGCTCGCCGCGATCCACGAGGCCGGGGTCGTGCACCGCGACTTCAAGCCCGGCAACGTCCTGCTCGGCCCGGACGGCCCGGTCGTCATCGACTTCGGCATCGCCCGCGCCCTGGACCTCAGCCAGTCCCTCACCACCAGCCAGGCCGTCGGCAGCCCCGCCTACATGGCCCCCGAGCAGATCGCGAACAAGGAGATCGGCGCCGCCGCCGACCTGTTCGCCTGGGCCGCCACCCTGCTCTTCGCCGCCACCGGCCGCCGCGCGTTCGGCGGCGACTCCATCCCGGCCGTCATGCACGCGATCCTGCACGACGAACCCGACCTCCCGGATCTGGACGAGCAGCTCAGCGACCTCGTCCGCGCCTGCCTCGCCAAGGACCCCGCCGACCGTCCCACCGCCGTCGCCGTCCTCGACGCGCTCCGCGGCCCGTCCTCCCGCGCCACGCCCGTCGCCGCCCCGGTCCCTGCGCCTGCCGTTCCGGACGAGCCGTCCACGCCGGACGAGCCGTCCGTGCCCGCTCGCACGATGTCGGACGACCCGTCCGCGCCTGGTCGTACGGTGCAAGACGAGTCGCCGGCGCCCGCTCGCACGGTGCAGGACGAGGCGTCCACCCCAAGTCGCACGGTGCAGGACGATCCGTCCTCGCCCGCCCGTGCCGCCCTGGACGCGTCGTCGTCCCAGCAGGCCGCCCTCTCCCCGGGCGGCGATGCGGACGGGAAGGCGCCGGGCCGGTCGCGCCGCCGGGTCGTCCTGCTGACGGCGGCGGTCGCCGCCCTGGTCCTCGCGGCCTCGGGTGCGGCCTACATGGCCGGGACGGCCGGAGATCCGGGCGGCCCACGCGCCGCGTCGGGACCGACGCCGCTCGCCAGCGGGGCGACGACCGCGCCCACGCCGTCGAGCGCGCCGTCGTCGGGGAAGCCGGCGAAGAAACCGTCGAGCGGGTCGTCCGCGTCGAACGGCCCGGTGAATTCGTCCGGCCCGTCGGGGAACCGTCCGACCCAGCCGTCCGGTAAGAGCAGCCGTCCTCCGAAGAGCGGCGGTGGCGGATCCAAGCCCGGCAACGGTACGAAAACGCTCGGGACCGTTGGCAAGGCGGATATGGACCGCTACTGCAACGCGAAGGGCCAGGCATATTCGATGCAGCAGGGCGGCCACTACTACTGTGCCGTGCCCAGCTCCATCCCGGTCACCTGGACCGACGTCTGTAAATGGCGCAACCCAGGTCGCTCACCCGTCTTCGCCGACGGCACCACCTGCAAGACGACCTCCTGATCCCGAAACGGGAGAACGCCCTCACGACACCGTCGCGAGGGCGTTCCCGTCGGTTTCCTAGTACTTGCTGGAGATGGTCACGCCGCTGAAGCCGGTGGTGGCGTAGAGGCTGACGTAGTTGTAGTCACCGGCTCGCAGGCCGGTGATGGTCAGGGTTTCGGAGTTGCCCGAGTTCGCTGATCGAGTGGCGTAGGCGCCGGTCGTGGCCCAGTTGTTCGGGTTGAAGTAGAGGTCGGCGTTTCCGGTGCCGCCGGACGTGGTGATGGTGAGGCTGCTCGTCCCGGCCGGGACGTACAGGTAGAAGTACGCGTAGTTGCCGGCCGTCGCGGAGACCCCGGTGCGCGTGCAGTCCTTTCCGAGAGCGCGCGTGTCGGTTCCGTCGCAGGTCGTGCCGCCACCGGGCGGGTTGCCGCCGCCGCCGGAGAGGGAGTCCAGCCAGGTGGTGAACTCGCTGTCGTAGTTCAGGGACTTGGTGAAGGTGTAGGCGGCGTCGTAGTTCCCGGCGCGGTAGTAGCCGAGCAGTCTCGTGACGTCCGCCGGGTGCTTCTCGAACATGAACCGGACCGCCAGGTAGCCCCAGTGGTAGGTGCGGTTCACGTTGGTGTTGGCGTAGGTCGTGTCGAAGAGCGTGCTCAGCGCGTAGGTGTGCTTCTTGGCCTCGTTGAGCGCGTCGGTGTAGGCCAGGTTCCGGTACGAGTAGGAGACGTACTCCGCGACGCCCTCGACCCACCAGATGTCGGGCCGGACGGTCGACGCGTCGAAGTCGCCGTACTGGTCGTAGCGTCCGTCGAGATAGTGCGTGTACTCGTGGTTGAGGTTCCAGATGCGGGCGGCGAAGCCGTTGTCGTCGGACCGCTGGTAGGCGATGAAGCGCGGCGTGTTCGTCGTGGACGACGGGTCGCCCTCCAGGTACATGCCGCCGTTGTTGGTGTCGATGCCGAAGATGACCCCGGCGTAGGTCTGGTAGTCGTCCGGCGAGGCGAAGACGACCACTTCCATGTTGGAGTTGTTGTCGTTCGCGACCGGCGTTCCGCCGTCCTTGGTGAGGTTGTGGAAGTAGGCGTTCTGGTTCAGCATGCTCGTGCAGGCCGCGTTCGCCTCGTCCGAGGTGACGGCCTGGGCGAGGATGTGCAGGACGTTCGCGCTGCACGTGTAGTTCTTCGTGAGGACGGCCTGCTTGACCCGGTTGGGCAGGTCGCACGTGCCGTAGGACGAGCAGTTCGACTCGTCGTAGGCGTTGGCCACGTCCGCGACCCGCACCCACAGCGGCGCGGTCGTGCCGGTGATGGAGCTGCCGTCGAGCAGGCTCTTGATGAGCGGGCGCACCTTGCTCTGCAACCCCGCGTACTGGACGAACCGGGCGGTCTCACCGCCCGCGTTCGAGACCAGGAACGCCGAGGCGGTGCCGAGCAGGTTCATGTGGTCGCGGGCGAAGGAGTAGACCGCGTCCACGATGCTCGGGTCGGCCTGCACGGCCTCCGGGTATCCGGCGGCCCACTGGCCCCGGAACAACACGGTGTAGACGTTGTTCACCGCGTTCCGCATGTACCAGGACGCGTCGTACGCGCTGTTGTACGCCGCGAGCAGGCGCTTCACCACGTACAGGTAGCGGGCGTTCTCCGCGGAGGAGTCGATCAGGATGACCGCCTCACCCAGGATCTCGCCGTTCGCGTCGCTGAGCGTGCTCGACGCCGCGTTGGCGTAGAACGCGTCGAGCGCGCCCTCGGTGGCCGTGGCCAGCGTCTTCGTGTACTGGCCGACCGTGCCGGGGTTGTAGTACTGCACGTAGTAGCCGGCCCGCAGGAACAGGACAAGCTGCTCGGTGCTCGTCGCGTTCGTCCCGTTGTAGGACGTGGCGTTGTCGCGAAGCGCGTTCGCGATCGTGACCATCTGCGCCTCGCGGAAGGCGCCGTACTGGTCCTGGCCGGTGATCGAGAACAGCGAGTTGACGCAGTCGACCGACGCCGCCTTCACGGCGTTGACCAGCGCTGTTCCGGTGTTGCCGGTGAAGTCCGACACCGAGCAGGCCGCCGCCGCGGCGGGCGAGAGCGTGGCCGGCTTGAGGAGCTTCCTGGGAGCGTTCTTGAGAGACGGCGTGAGCGGGTCGCGGAGCTTGGCGCCCTTCTTCACGTTCATCTCGTCCGGCTTGACCAGCCTGGTCGGGCCGGAGATCTCGCGGTCGTGCCGGGTGGGGGTGGGCTTGGCGGGTGTGGGCTGGGACGGGGCGGCGAGGGCGGGAGCGCCCGTGCCTCCGGCCGCGAGAGCGACGGCGACCAGGAGCGTGGTCGCCCATCGGCGTGGGGACATTGGCCAGCTTCTCCTCTGAACGGGGGGAGTGGAGAGTCGGGCGAGACCGGCCGGTCTTCTGTCGGACGGCTGTAAAATGTCACATGCGACATGTCCTAACAAGACCCAATTCATCGGGCGTTCACGGACATGCGCTCCGGCACCCTGGGTGACCGCCCCGGCGCGTCACGCGATCGCGACATGACGCGTGCCCGGCCCGTTTCGCGGGAAGCTCCGGAGGCCGCCTCCCGTCAATGGCGAATCTCGCCGAAAAGCGCGCACTTTTTGACTGGGACTGCAATTAGCCATGCGATGTATAAGTGAGGTGATCAACCCCCCTTTTTCAGGAGTGCCCCATGCGCGTCCCCCGCCTGCTCGCGTTCTCCGCCGGTACCGCCGTCATTCTCGGCGGCGCCCTGCTCACCACCGGAACGGCGGAAGCCGCCGGACAGAACTACGTCGCGCTCGGCGACTCCTACTCGGCCGGCGTCGGCGCCGGGTCCTACGACTCCGGCAGCGGCTCCTGTTCGCGCAGCACCAAGGCGTACCCGCAGCTCTGGGCCAACTCCAACGCCCCGTCGTCGTTCAGGTTCGTCGCGTGCTCGGGCGCGACGACCGACTCGGTGACCAGCGGCCAGCTGAGCGCCCTCAGCTCCTCGACCACCCTCGCCAGCATCACCGTCGGCGGCAACGACGCCGGGTTCGCCAGCGTCATGCAGACCTGCGTGCTCAGCTCCGACTCGTCCTGTGTCACGGCGGTCAATAACGCGAAGACGTACGCGCAGAACACGCTTCCCGGGAAACTCGACACGCTCTACGGGTCGATGAAGTCGAAGGCCCCGTCCGCGAAATTCGTGGTGCTCGGATACCCGCACCTCTATTACATGAACAGCGGTTTCTGCATCGGCCTGAGCAACACCAAGCGGAGCGCCCTGAACTCCGCCGCGGACGCCCTCGACAGCACGATCTCGGCCGCCTCGTCCCGCGCCGGGTTCAAGTTCTCCGACGTCAGGCCCATCTTCAACACCCACGAGCTCTGCTCGGGCGACGACTGGCTGAACTCGGTCACCATCCCGATCGGGAACTCCTACCACCCGACCGCGCTCGGCCAGTCCAGCGGCTACCTGCCCGGATTCAAGAACGGCGTCGCCTCCGCCCTCAAGTAGGACGCGGCGAAACTGGTCCTATTTCGGTCATGCGATGACGTGCCGACCTGACGTCCGGAAGTGACGTCCGCGATCCGGCCGACATTGTGACCACCTGGTCAGAAATACTTGTGACCGCCCGGTCAGCCCCTCGGGTCCCCCGAGGGGCTGACGCGTTCCCCCCGCCGCCCTGACGAAAGTCGGGGGCGGCCGGTGCCGATCGTCGGCTCCGCCCGGCCGGGCCCGGTTCCTAGCGTGGTCGGCATGATCACGATGCGGGACCTGACCAAGCGGTTCGGGGAACGGACGGCGGTGGACGGCCTCACGCTGGACATCGCCTCCGGCAAGGTGACCGGCTTCCTCGGCCCGAACGGAGCCGGCAAGTCCACGACGATGCGGATGGTCCTCGGCCTGGACCGGCCGAGCGCCGGGACGGCGCTGGTGAACGGCCGTCCCTTCGCCGAGCTGCGGCATCCGCTCCGCGAGGTGGGCGCGCTGCTCGACGCCAAGGCCGTCCACCCCGGACGGTCCATCCGGGCCCACCTGCTGGCGGCGGCGCGCAGCAACGGCCTGCCCGGACGGCGCGTCGACGAGGTGCTGGCACTCGTCGGGCTCGAGGCGGTCGCCCGCCGCCGCGCCGGGACGCTGTCCCTCGGCATGGGGCAGCGGCTCGGCATCGCCGGGGCGCTGCTCGGCGACCCGGCGGTGCTGATGTTCGACGAACCGGTGAACGGCCTCGACCCCGACGGCGTGCTGTGGATGCGGCGGCTCATGCGGTCGCTCGCCGCCGAGGGGCGCACGGTGTTCGTGTCCAGCCACCTGATGAGCGAGATGCAGCTGACCGCCGACCGGCTGGTGGTGATCGGCCGCGGGCGGCTCCTCGCGGACGCCCCGATGGCGGAGGTCGTCGCGTCCGGGACCCGGGTCCGGGTGCGCAGCCCGCGCGCCCGCGAGCTGGCCGCCTTCCTCACCTCGGCCGGACTGGACGTGATGGTCGGGCCGGACGGGGAACTGACCGTGTCCGACGCGTCCGCCGAACGGGTCGGGACGCTCGCGCACGAGGCCGGGATACCGCTGTTCGAGCTGACCGTCCGGCAGCGGTCGCTGGAGGAGGCGTACATGGAGCTGACCAGCGAGAGCGTCGAGTTCGGCGTCGCCGAGCCGCGCGTGGAGGCGCGGGCATGAGCGGGGGCGGGGACATGAACGAAGGCAGAGGTATGAGCGGGGGCATGGGCAAGGGCGGGGGCATGAGGAACGCGTTCGCGGCGGAGTGGACGAAGCTCTGGTCGCTGCGTTCCACGTGGTGGGCGCTGGCGATCTCGATGGGCCTGATGACGGTGATGGCGTTCACCGTCGGACGGTCGGTCGTCGACAACAACACCAACGCGCAGAGCGGCGACGACCAGGGGATCGTCTCGGTCAGCGGCACCGCGATCAGCTCGGTCGACCTGGTCCAGTTCGTCCCGGTCGCGCTGGCGATCCTGATGGTGACGGGCGAGTACGCGTCCGGGATGATCCGCCCGACCTTCACCTGGGTGCCGTCGCGCGGACGCGTCCTCGCGGCGAAGGCGCTGGTCGTGACGTCCGTGGTGATCCCGCTGGGCGTGCTGCTCGGCGTGGTCGGCACGGTCGCCGCGGGCTTCGCGCTGGGGGACTGGGGCCGCTTCAGCTGGACGGACGCGACGTCCGACATCCTCGCGTTCGCCCTGTACCTGGGCCTGGTCTGCGTCTTCGCCCTCGGTGTCGCGACGCTGCTGCGCAGCACGGCGGGCACGCTGACCACGGCGTTCCTCGGCCTGATGGCGCTGCCGATGCTGCTCATGGGGCCCGCGGCGTCGCGTCCGCTGGCCGAGAACCTGCCGAGCAGCGCCGGACGCACCTTCATGGGGATCGCCGAGGACGCGCCCTACCGGGGCTCGATCGGGCTGGCCGTCCTGGTCGCGTGGACGGTCGCGTCCCTGCTGTTCGGCCGTTTCATCCTGGTGCGCCGCGACGCCTGAGCGCCGCGACGCCTGAGCGCCGCGACGCCTGAGCGTCCGGCTCAGCCCGGCCCGTCTGGATCGTCCACCATGCCGGCCTCGTAGGCGATGATCGCCGCCTGCACCCGGTTCCGGACGTCCAGCCGGGCCAGCACCGCGCTCACGTACGACTTGACGGTCCCCTCGACGACGTGCAGCCGCGCGGCGATCTCCGCGTTGGACAGACCGGCCCCGACCAGCGCCAGCACCTCGGTCTCCCGGGGCGACAGCACCGCGGTCCGCCGCCGCGCCGTCGCCCGGCGGGTCAGGCGTCCGCCGCCGAACTCGCTGATCAGCCGCTGCGCCACCCGCGGCGACAGGTACGCCGCCCCGTCCGCGACGGCCCGGACGCCCGCGATCAGCTCGTGCGGATCCCCCGATTTCAGCAGGAACCCGGCCGCGCCGTCCGCCAGCGCCCGCTCGATGTACTCGTCCTCGCCGAACGTGGTGAGCATGACGACGGCCGTGCCCGGCACGGCGCGGCGCAGCTCGGCCGCGGCGGACAGGCCGTCCAGCCTGGGCATCCGGATGTCGAGCAGCACCACGTCCGGACGGTGCGCGCGGGCCATCTCGATCGCGGCCCGCCCGTCCCCGGCCTCGGCGACCACCTCGACGTCCGGGGCGGCGGACAGGATCGCCCGGACCCCGGCCCGGATCATGGCCTCGTCGTCCGCGAGCAGCACCCGGATCACGGCCGCGCGTCCTTCGTGGCCAGCCTGTTGTTCTGGAAGCACAGCCGGTAAACCTCCCCGAGCCCCAGGAGGTTCCCGTCCGACCGGAAGTACCGGCACCGGGCTCCGGCGGGCGGGTCCGGGAACGTCCGGACGCGGTCGACGTCGGAGTTGATCAGATCCATCCGGGGCAGGACCCGCTCGACGTCGCCCTGCGCCTGCCCGGCCCGCAGCGCCGCGAAGTCGGCGGGCCGCAGCACCGAGTTCAGCGTCGCGAAGGCGTAGTAACCGACCATCACCACCGACAGCGCCGCCACCAGCCCGGCCGGAACCGCGAACGTCACGACCAGCCCCCGCCGCCTCTGCTGCCTGTGCCGCGTCAGCTCGTCCTGCGGACCGCTCTCCGGCCGTTCCAGGACGGCCCGCACCTCGAACCCGCCGTCCGCCGTGGCCCCCGCGCGCAGGTCACGAACCCGCCCGGCCAGCCCGTCCAAGCCGCTACCACCCCCAGTGAGCTGCGACGTCTCCTCCGAGGGCCCGTTGGTCACCGACACCACCGACGCGCCGACCCGCACCACAACACTCGCTCCCGGCGCGTGCTTGGCCGCGTTCGTCAGCCCCTCCTGGACGACCCGGTACGCCGTCCGAGCGTCCACCGGAACACCGTCCTCGACCAGCCGGACGTCCATCCCCGACGAGGCCGCCCGCCGCACCAGCCCTGCGACCGACCCGTCGGCCTCGTCCCGCAGCAGCCCGATGATCTCGTGCAGGCGGTCGGTCGCGTCCGCCGCGCCCGCGCGCAGCTCGGCCGCCGCCTTCCGATGACGCTCCGGCAGATCCGCCGCGACCTGCAACGCCCCGGCCCGGACGGCAAGAAGTGCCAACTCGTGCCCCAGTGAATCGTGCATGTCCTGAGCGATCCGGGCACGCTCCCTGAGCCGCTCCCGCTCGGCGACGATCCGCTGCTCCCGCTCCAGCTGCTCGACCCGCTCCCACCCCGCGCGCACGAGCGCCTGATACTGCCGCCGGTACCGCCCCACAAGCCACGGCAGGACCCCGAGCAGCACCAGCCAGATCGTCAGCGGGAACCACTGCGTCACGTCGATCCCGCGCACGAGGTTGAGGACCGTCCCGCCGACGAACACCGCCGAGAACAGCCACACCACAGGACGAGCCTGCGCGGCCCGCCGTCCGGTCAGGTAAGCCACGACCGGAACCGCGAACGCGAAGTTCCCCTGATCCATCGTGAGCCCGATGACCAGCAACAACCCCACCTGCGGCCGAATCCACCCGGCCACCGCCGCCCCGATGACCCCCACCCCGGCCACCGCGACCCACCACCGCCAGTCAGCCCCCCGAACCGGCAGCAACCCACCAATGACCACCGGCATGGCCACAACAACCCAAACCAGCGCACCCCACCCAACCCGTACCACCCCACCCACGCTACAAGTCGCCCGCGGGGCTCCATTACCGCCGAAAGTAAGCACCTCGCCCAGCGCTGGACGCAGCACGGCCGGCGGACGTTGGGTGCACGAGCGAACGCGACGGATGTGCGGTGATCCGGCGGCACGTTGGTGAGCCTGGGGCGCGGTCAGGGGTGCTTATTGAGGGTGGGGCGGGTGGATTGCCAGGTTGTGGTGGTGGCTGTCGCTAGGGCTATGAGGGTGCAGAGGGCTGTGGTGGCGGCTATCTGTGGCCAGGGGATGACGGTTGGGGCGGTGGGGGCGAGTTTGGTGAGTGAGGCGTGTTGGGTCAGGGCGGCCAGGGTGGTCGCGACGGCGGCCAGGAGTGTGCCAACGACGACGGCGATGGCGGATTCGGCGGCGGTGATTCGGATGATCTGGGCGCGGGTGGTGCCTGTGAGGCCCAGCAGGGCGAACTCGCGGCGGCGGGCGGACATGGCCATGACCAGGGTGTTCGCTATCGCGATCAGTGAGTAGGTCAGGGCGATGCCCAGGATCACGACTGCGGCGTTGTTCGTTTGCCGGCTGGCGTGTGAGCGCTCGGCCGCGAGGTAGGCGTCGAAGGTCATGAGGTGGGCGCCGGTGCCCGCGAGGGCGCGGTGCAGTGCGGTCGTGTCGAGAGGGCCGTCCAGGTAGACCTGGGTCGCGGTGGTCGTGCCGGTCAGCGAGGACGAGATGTAGGTGTCGTCGCCGTGCGGGCCGCGGGCCACGACGGCGGCGATGACGGTCGGGACACGCCTGCCGGACGGCAGCAGGGCGATCACGTGGTCGCCGGGTGCGAGGTCGTCGGATTCGGCGGCGTGCTCGTCGATGACCAGGAAGTTCTCGGGGAGCGAGGCGAGGGAACCGGCGCGGACGGGCGGCCGGACGGTGTCGTTCAGAGCCCGTGGGGGCACCGCGTTCGTGGTCAGGGAGTCGATCTGCTCGCCCTGGACGGTTCCGATCCGGACGTTCATCGTGCTGACCGGGGTGACCCGGATGCCGGGAACGGCGGAGAGGCGGGCGAGCGTCCGGGCGTCGATCTCCATGCCGCTGCCGGGCATGACCACGGCGGACGCGCGGACCTCCTGGCGTTGCCGGACGAGCGTCGCGGCGTCCCCGGACTTCTGCATCGTCAGCAGGGTGCCGACCAGCCCGACGGCCAGGACGATCGGCGTCACGATGGCGGCCGTCCGGCGCCGGGACGTGAGGATGTTCTCGCGGACCAGCAGGGGCCCGGCCTTCGTGGAGCCGCGGAGCGGGGCGAGCAGCAGGCGGGTGACGGGACGCAGGAGCAGCGGCGACAACAGGGCGACCGCGCCGACATAGAGCACCGGGACCGCCTCGTACTTGCGGACGGTCGCCGCGAGGTAGGGCGTCGTCCGAGCGATCTGGATCCCCGCGACGACCGCTCCGGCCAGCATCGCCGTGCCCAGGAGGAGCCGGATCGGCGTCATCGCGCGGCGCTCCACCGCGCTCTCGCGCAGCACCTCGACCGGACGGATCAGCGAGACGCGCGGGAGCGTCGCCGCCGCGCCGGTCAGCGCCGCGGCCACGCCGAGGACGAAGGCGATCAGCAGCGGCACGACGTCGAACGGGATCGTGAACCAGGGCGGGGCCACGCCGTGGTCGAGCATCCAGGAGCGCAGCGGGACGGTCCCGAGCGGCGCGAGCGCGCATCCGGTGGTGGCCGCGGCCACGCCGACCAGGAGGGCCTCGCCGAGCACCATGCGCCGGACCTGCCGGGGCGCGGCGCCGACCAGCCGCAGCAGCGCCAGTTCGCGGCGGCGCTGCTCGGTGGCGAACGCGAACGTCGCGATGACGACGAACACCGCGACGCACACGGCGAGCCCGGTCGTGCTGCCCGCCATGCCCCGCGCGTTGGACAACTCGGCGGATCCGCCGGTGTCGTCCGGGTCGATCCGGATCCGGTCGCGGCCCGCGAGGACGGCGGCCCGGTCGCCCACGAGCTTGGACAACCGGGCTGGGTCCTGGTCGGTGACCAGCGCGTTCACGCCAGGGGACAGCCGTGCCGCCTCCATGTCGCTGAAGAACACCGCGTTCTCGAACCACAGCGCGCCGGTGACGCCGACCACCTGGTACCGGCGGACGCCGTCGCGGGTGGCCACCGGTATCCCGCGTCCGACCAACGTCGCGGAACCGCCGCCGATGACGACCTCGTCGGAGGCCGCCGGCGCGCGTCCGGCCGTGAGGCGGTAGCGCGCGAACGCGGCCGACGACCAGGGGTGGCCGATGACGTCCGACGACGGCCCGACGGTGGGGCGGACGGGGAACCCGCGGTCGGCCGTGGCATGGCCGACCGCGCTGACCTGCGCCACCACGTCCGGTGGGAGGACGGCGGGGGCCTTCATCGGGTTCCCCTCGAAGCCCGGCGGCGCGACCACGACCGGGGCGTCCTTGAAGCGCTGCGGCCCCGGATGCGGCGTGCCGGCGGTGGCCGCGAGGGTCAGCGCCATCATGCCGATCATGGCCGTCCCGAGCGCGAGCGCGACGAAGGCGCCCACGAAGCCCGTCAGCCGATGGCGCAGAGTGGCGACCGCGACCTTCAACACGCGTCCGCTCCGAGGCGCGCGTCCGCTCCGAGGCGCGCGTCCGCTCCGAGGCGCGCGTCCGCTCCGAGGCGCGCGTCTGTTCCGGGGCGTGAGTCGGTTCCGGGGTCGTCGGGTTCCAGGGCGGCCATGCGGAGGGCGACGGACTCGGCGGTCGGGTCGGTGAGTTCGCCGGTGACCCGGCCGTCGGCGAGGAAGACCACCCGTTCCGCGTGGGACGCGGCGACCGGGTCGTGCGTCACCATGATCACCGTCTGGCCGTGGTCCGCGACGAGGCGGCGCAGCAGTGCCAGGACGTCGCGCGCGGTGCGGGAGTCGAGCGCGCCGGTCGGCTCGTCCGCGAAGAGGACCTTGGGCCTGGTCGCCAGCGCCCGCGCGATGGCGACCCGCTGCTGCTGCCCGCCGGACAGTTCGGAAGGACGGTGCCCGCCGCGCTCGGCGAGCCCGACTTCGGCGAGCCCCCGGTCGACGGCCGCGGCGTCGATCCCGCGTCCGGCCAGTCGCAGCGGAAGCTCGACGTTCTGCCGGGCGGTCAGCGCCGGGACCAGGTTGAAGGACTGGAAGACGAACCCCATCCGCTCCCGGCGCAGCTCGGTCAGCGCCCGCTCGGACAGCCGGTGCAGCGGCGCCCCGTCCAGCAGGACCTCTCCCGCGTCCACCCGGTCGAGCCCCGCCGCGCACTGCAGCAGCGTCGACTTGCCCGACCCGGACGGCCCCATGATCGCCGTGAAGGTCCCGGCCCGGAAGGACACGCTGACCCCGTCCAGGGCGGCGACCTGGCCCCCGCCGCCGCTCCCGTAGGTCTTGCGGACGTCGACCAGGCTGACGACCGCCCGCTTGTCGGCCGTCCCGGCAGGGGCCGGATCCGGCGAGGACGCCGACGAGGAGGTTCTCCAGAACACGCTTCCGCCTTCAGAGGGTGAAGCGAGGCTCCCCGGCCTCGCCGCCCCCCGAAGGTAGGGCCGCGCCCGGCCCCGCCACCTCCGGGCCGACCCCTGATATCGCCCCTGAAGAACCCCTGACGACCCGTCCCGACGGGACCGA
Source organism: Actinomadura oligospora ATCC 43269 (assembly GCF_000518265.1). Taxonomy (GTDB): domain Bacteria; phylum Actinomycetota; class Actinomycetes; order Streptosporangiales; family Streptosporangiaceae; genus Spirillospora; species Spirillospora oligospora. Next base: position 497,071 of record NZ_JADG01000008.1, read on the forward strand.
CCGGTCGGCGCGGACAAGAAAGACCCGGGCGGACGCGTCGTACGAGCGTCCGCCCAGGTCAGGCGCTTGTTCCGCCGCCGGCGGCGGAGCCGCCTCGTCAGGGGTGCTGGAAGGTGATCTCAGGGTTGGACGCCGACGGGCCGTCGAGCACCGGTCGTGGGACGCCCTTGAGGTGCCGGTCGAAGAACGCGCCAACGTAGGTGCGTGTGACCGCTTCGGCGCGTTCCGCGGAGATTCCGGGGCCGGGCCTGCCCGCCCACGCGTTCAGGACGGCCAAGTCGGTGAAGGTGCCGTGGTCGGAACCGGCGACGGTGAGCCAGCGTTTCCAGCCGTTCAGGCGCGTCCAGGCCGTCGTCCAGGACGGGTCGTCGCCCGGGGCCTCGTGCTCGGCGCCGAACATCAGGAAGGGGCGGTGGTTCAGGCCGCTGAGCGGGACCTGCGCGAAGAAGGTGCCGTCCATGTTCACCCCCGCGCGCACGCGATGGTCGGCGGCCATGGTCGTGGCGGTGGCGTCGCCGCCGATGGAGTGCCCGGCCATGCCGATCCGCCGGGAATCGATCGTGCCCGCATGACGCCAGGACGGACGGTGAGCGGTCAGCCGGTCGAGCACGAAGGAGACGTCCTTGGCCCGGCTCCGGGCGACGGCCGGATTCCCCCCGGCCGGAGGCTTGTCGCAGATGGCACAGGCGAGGGTGCGTCCGCTGGGGAAGGTGACGCCGGAGGACTCGTAGGTGTGGTCGACCAGCGCGACCACGTATCCCCGGCTGGCGAGGTCCTCGGAGAGTCCGGTGAGGGTGGCGCGCGGGAGGGTCATGCCGGGGGAGAGCACCACGAGGGGGAAGCGGCCGTCCTCCGGACGCGCGTCCGCGCGCGCCCAGGTGCGGGTGGCGGCGAGCAGGGCGGGCGGGAAGGCGGAGCCCGGAGCCTTGGCCTGGAGGAACAGCCGAGCCTCCTCGGTGGTCATGTACGGCGCGGTCTCGCCCGTCCCGGGCTGGGCGGGGTAGTACATCGAGACCATCAGCCGCCGCGCGCCCGCCGACGGCACCCAGGGGTCCCGGCGGTGCGCGTCGACGACCTGCAGGACGTCGCGTCCGACCGCGTGCGGGCCGGCCGGACGCGGAAGCGCGGGGCTCTGCGACGACTGTGCAGCGACGGAGTGGGCGGCAACGGAACGGGCGGTCACGGAACGGGACGTGTTCGCGGAGGCGTCCCGGCCGGTCGAGCCGCCGCATCCCGCCAGCGCCAGGGTGAGTGCGGCCGCGGCGGCGACCAGCCCCAGAGAGCGGGTACGGCCGGCCGCCACCACTTTATCTATATCCATAGATATATAGTTAATTCATGCTCGATCGCCGCTGTCAACACCGGCCGCACGCCCGTGTGCCGCCGCTGCCGCCGTCCGCTCAGGACGTCGGGGTCCTCCACCAGGCGGTCGTGCCGCGCAGGTCGCGGTCGACGTTGGTGACGCAGTGGATGTCGCCGCCCGCGGTGCCGACATGGTGGGCGTAGTCCCAGTCCTCGATCCAGCGGACGTGGGTTCCGACCTTCCGCAGCGCCCGCTCGGTGGCCTGCTCGAAGAGGTCCTTCCCGTTTCGTCGCGGACCGTGCTGGGCGGGGGCGAGATAGCCGCGCGTGCCGGTTCCGGTGGCGATGCCGTTGGCGGCGTCCGGCAGGTAGGTGACCGTCAGGCCGTCGCGCGGGTAGCCCTCGGGGACGGTCAGCTTGGTGAACAGGGCCGGGACACGGACGATGTCCTTCTCGGTGATGCCCGCCTGCTCGCGCAGTTGCCGCAGGGCCTTGTCGACGCCCCGGCCCGCGATGCGCGTGCCGTCCACCAGGGCCGGGTCGCGCAGGGCCTGCGCCACGGTCATCCCGGGCTTGTCGGTCTTGGACGGGTCGACGCCCTCGATCAGGCGCTGGGACCCGCCGCCACTGCCCGCGAGGTCCCGGAGGATCTTCATGCCCATGCGCGGATCGGCGACCACCATCGCCCAGCCCCGGCGGTTGCGCGCCGGGACGAAGTGCATGAACTCGTCGATGTGCCCGACCCCGAGCCAGCTCGTGTCCACGACGACCGGATCCTGGTAGCCCTGCGCGGCGAGCATCGTGGTGAACGTCGGGTCGGGGGTGAACTCGCCCTCGCCGCCGTACACGATCCGTCCGGTGGGGTGGCCGGCGTACGGCGGGATCGTCCCGAAATTGCCGGTGGAGCTGGCGGAGCCGTAGTAGAGGTTGTCGTCCGGACGGTCGACGCGGGTGGCGTCGAACTGCTGGATCCCCGCCACGCCCGGCCCGCGCAGCTTGGTGAAGACCGGCCGGGACGCGTCGCGCAGCGGACGGTCACGCGCGGGGAAGTTCGGCGTGACGGCGGGCGACCTGAGGTTGACCACGATGCGATGTTCGCTCCCGCCCGGCCCCGGCATCGAGGCGTAGGCGGTCTTGTACATGTCGCCCATCCACTGGTCGCCGCCCGCGGGCGACTCGACGAACGGCTTGCGCAGGCCGTCCGCGTCCAGGGCGCGCCGCATGTCACGACGGTATTCGGCCTCTCCCGCGACCGGAGTGCTCGGGGTTTTGCGTCCCTCGAGGGTCTCGGGGGCCTTGGGGTTCGCCACGACCACCCGGTTCAGCGGCATGAGGTCGTTCTGGAAGAGCACCGGCGCGACGCGCAGCCGCACCCGGTCGGTGCGCGTCGCGCCCCGGTCGGCGACGCTCAGGGTGAGATCGGTGAACCCCGACCAGACGGCCGGATCACGGATGACGTCGCGCGCCTCGACCGCCAGCCGGACCCCACGACGCAACTCGTCCACCCGAACGGAACCGCTTGGGCCGAGTGCGACGAACGTGCCCTTGCGTTCGACGAAGACACGGACCTTGTCGCGTGAGCGTGCGTCCGGAAGCAGCGTCGCCTTCGCGGAGGCGGAGACGTCGCGCATCGCCGGGATCTCCAGCCGCGCGAGGTCCGCGAGGTCGGAAGCGCCGTTCACCACGTCGTCGGACGCGTCGTCGCACGCGGCGAGCGCGGCGTCGGTGAGCCGCGCGCCGTCCGGTGCCGCCTTGGGGCAGCGGGACCGGTCGTCGTCCAGGTTCGGCAGCATGATCGCGCCGCGCGCGCCGGACCAGGCGCCGCGTCCGGCGTCGTCGGCGGCCGTCAGGCGGCCGTCGCGATCGGTGTCGGCGCGCAGCATGACCCGCGAGGGCGCGCCCGCCGCCGCGGGGACGGCCAGGCCGGCGACCACGGCGGCGGAGGCGAGCGCCGCCAGGCCCATGCTTACGATGCGTGAGTGATCGTTCATGAAGACAGCCTCGGCGACGGGACCCCCGCCCGACATCGGCCGTCCGGCAGATCTTCCGGACGGTCACCTCGGCCATTCGGCATAGCCCGCGAGGCATACCGCCGAGCCGCGTGGTGCGGCGCGATCCTCGCTGCGGCGGCGATACCGGCCGTCGCGGACGCCCCTCGCACCGGGCTGCCGATCACCGGCGCGGCATGGCTCGCGTGCGCCGCCGCGATCACCGTTTCCGCGTTTCCGCAGGTCCGGCGGGCCGCGATCCCCTGCGTGGCCGCTGCCGCCTCCCTCGTGGTGACCCTCCTTCACGACGGGCCCGCCGACAACCGGACGGCACTGTGGTGGGTCGCCGAACTGGGCGCTTCGATCCTGACGCTCGGACTGACCGTACGGCGGGCGCCCGGCCGTGCCGCCGCGCTCGGTGGCACGGCGATGCTCGTCGCGATCACCGCCCTGCCGCTGCGGCTGACCCTGCACGTCGTCCCACCGGCGACGACGCGCGGCGCGGTGCTCGGCTGCGTGATCTGCGGCCTCGTCGCGCTCACGACGGCCGCGACCGCCCTGTACCCGAGGCGCCTGGACGCGCGGCGGTCCCGCGCGGTCGCCGAGGCCCGCCGCGCGCAGCGCCTCGACCTGGCCCGCGACCTGCACGACTTCGTCGCGCACGACGTGAGCGGCATGGTCGTCCAGGCGCAGGCGGCCCAGGTCAGCCCCGACCCCGAGGTGGCGCGCGCCGCGCTCCAACGCATCGAGGCCGCCGGGCTGCGCGCGATGGAGTCCATGGACCGCACCGTCCACATGCTCCACGAAGCCGAGGACGACGACCCGCGCCCGCGACCGTACGGCCTGGACGACCTCCCAGGACTGACAGACCGGTTCGCTGAATCGTGCGACGCGCGCGTCCACCTGAGCGTGGACGTCCACGACCCGCCCCGCGAGGTGTCGGCGACCGCGTATCGGCTGGTCGTGGAGGCGCTGACGAACGTCCGGCGGCACGCACCGGACGCGACCGCCATCAACGTCACCGTCACCGAGGTGCCCGGTCCAGCCGTCCGCGTGCGCGTCGCGGACGACGCCCCCGCCCGCCCGCGCCGCCGTCGCGGTCTCCGGGGCCTCGGCGGCGGACGCGGACTCAGCGGCCTGGCCGAACGGGTCAGGGCCCTGGGCGGGGAGTTCGCGGCGGGCCCGTCCGGCGATCACGGCTGGGAGGTCACGGCCGTGCTGCCCCTGCCCGGACGTGTACGCTCGCGCCCATGATCACCCGGATCGTCATCGCCGACGACCAGGACGACGTCCGCGGTGGTTTCCGGATCATCCTGGACGCCCAGCCCGGCATGCAGGTCGTCGGGGAGGCCGCGGACGGCGTCGCCGCCGTCGAACTGGCCCGGCGTCTGCGTCCCGACGTGGTGCTCACCGACGTCCGCATGCCGGGCCGGGACGGCGTGGAGGTCACCCGCCTCCTGGCGGGCCCGGACGTGCCCGACCCCCTCCGCGTCGTGGTCGTCACCACCTTCGACCTGGACGAATACGTCCACGCGGCCCTGCGCGCCGGGGCCTGCGGCTTCCTGCTGAAGCGCTCCGGACCCGCCCTGCTCGTCGAGGGCGTCCGCGCCGCGGCGGCGGGCGACGCGCTCATCAGCCCGGCGATCACCGCGCGCCTCCTCGACCACTTCAGGACGGGCGGCCCAGGCGAACCGGACCCGCGCCTCACCGAACGCGAGGCGCAGGTCGCGAGCCTGGTCGCCCGGGGACACACCAACGCCGAGATCGCCGCCGAGCTGTTCATCTCGCCCGGCACCGCCAAGACGCACGTGGCCAACCTCCACCGCAAGCTCGGCTTCCGGAACCGGGTCGAGATCGCCGCGTGGGCCTGGGAGACCGGACGGGTCGGGCAGGAGTAAGCCTCCCGCGGGTCGAGGGCGGGTGCCGGAGTCCGGCAACGCCCCACCTAAATCTCCGCCAAGTCCCACCCCATTCGGTCGCCCTTCGGTTTCCGAAATCGGGGGATCGGGGAGCTTTTAGTCGAGATTGTTCATGGCCCGACGCGGGCCGCCGGGCCGCCGATCCGGAAAGGAGAGAGCTTGAGCGACTCCTCGGTTCCGACTTCTCCCGGACGTCCGGCTGGCTGACCTTCGCCGGGCTGCCGGCCCTGGTCACAGGACTCTTCAACGTGATCGACGGGCTCGTGGCGCTGTTCGAAGAGAAGTACTTCGTCGTGACCGGGGGGCGTCTTCTGGTCTTCAATCCGGCCGTGAGAAAGCGAGTTCATCATGACCACCACTCCGGCGCCGCGCGGCACCTATTCCGGATGGCTCGGCTTCGCCGGCGTGCTCGGCACCCTGCTGGGAGTCTTCAACGTCATCGACGGCCTGGTCGGCCTATTCAAGCACGACTTCTACACCACCGCCAACGGCCACCTCCTGGTCTTCAACTACACCGCCTGGGGCTGGATCTGGCTGATCATCGGGATCATCCAGATCGTCGTCGGCATCGGCATCCTGAGCGGTCAGACCTGGGCGCGCGCGGCCGGTGTCCTGATCGCGGCCCTGGTGATGATCGGCCAGTTCGCGTTCCTGGCCGCCTTCCCGGTCTGGTCGGTGATCAACATCGTCCTGGCGATCCTGGTCATCTACGGCCTGATCACCGCGCCCCACGGCGCTCGGGGCTGACGCGCGTCCCACACCGCCTCAGCGGGTGTCAGCCGGGTGAGGCGTGGCTCGTGCGCTCGCCGCCGCCGCGTCCTCCGACCTGGCACGGGCGTTCGCCGGGCCGTCCCATGGGGGCGTGACCCGGCGACATGTCCGTCCGGTCTCTCCTGGTAGTCCGTCCGGCCTCTTTAGTAGAAGGCGCGGATGCCCGTGCTGCCGTCCTTCTGCTTGACCAGTTTGAAGCTCTGGGTCTTGAGGCCCTTGTACTGGGAGCCGAAGACGCGCCCGCCCCGCAGGGTCAGCGCGGTGCGCTTGTAGTAGTTGCGGATGCCGCTGCTGCCGTCCTTCTGCTTGATCACCATGAAGCTCTGCCAGGCGTTGCCCGCGTACTTCTGGCCTGAGACGGACGCGTCCTGCATGGTCAGCACCATCGTGTCCTTGTAGAAGGCGCGAATGCCCGTGCTGCCGTCCTTCTGCTGGACGAGCCGGAAGCTCTGCGACCGGGTCCCCTTGTACTGGGCGCCCTTGACCGACGAGCCGTCCATGGTCACCACCTGCGGCGGAGCCGCCTGGGCGGGCGCGGCGCCCAGGCAGCAGGCGAGTGCGGCGGCCAGGCCGACGCCGCTCAGGTGACTTCGTTGAACCGGGGTGAGAGTCATATTCGATGACCTCCGATGCGTTCGGCGTGAGCGGCCGGAGACCGACCGACCGCGAACTCAACGTAATCATTCGAGTGCTGTAGGTGACATATCGCACGGGTGACGCTTTCCCCCGGCCGTCCGGCGGACGGGGAGGCGTGGCCTTCAGGCCCTGTACCGCAAGGGTTTTTCGCAGTTTGAGGGACTTGCCGGGGGTACGATGCGGATGATCACTCCCTGAGCCCTGAGGTGCACATGGCCGAGTCCCCGCAGATCCCCATCGGCGTCCCGACCGCGGCGCGCGTCTACGACGTGATGCTGGGCGGCAAGGACAACTACGCGGTGGACCGGGCCGTGGCCGAGGCCAGCCTCGCGATCATGCCGGAGCTGCGGGAGATCGCCCTGCACAACCGCGCGATCCTGCACCGCGTCGTCCGGCACCTGGCCGCGGAGGAGGGGATCACCCAGTTCCTCGACCTCGGATCGGGGCTGCCGACCGTCCGCAACACCCACGAGGTCGCCCAGGAGGCCAACCCCGAGGCCCACGTGGTGTACGTGGACATCGACCCGATCGTCCTCGCGCACGGCCGGGCGATCCTGGCCGACAACGCCAACACCGCCGTGGTGACCGCCGACATCCGCGACCCGGACGACCTGCTCGCCCGCCCGGAGATCCGCGCGCTCATCGACTTCGACCGTCCCGTCTGCGTGATGCTCGTCGGCATCCTGCACCACCTCGGCGACGACGAGGACCCCGGCCGGATCGTCCGGGTCCTGCGGGACGCGGTGCCGAGCGGCTCGTACTTCTTCATCACCAACTTCACCCGCCTGGGCGACGCGCCCGAGTCGGTCGCGCTGGAGAAGCAGCTCCTGGAGCAGCTGGGCACCGGCCGCGTCCGCACCCCGGCCGAGCTGGCCGCCTTCTTCGACGGCCTCGAGATCCTGCAGCCCGGCCTCGTCCCGCTCCCGCTGTGGCGCCCCGACGAGCCCGTCCTGGACGCCAGCACCGTCGACGTCCGCTTCATGACCGGCGGCGTGGGCCGCAAGCCCTGACCCACCCGTCGTCAACGACGACGAACTTCATACGTCACTGAACAGAACGGCGACCTCGGTCGCCGTTCTTTGTCGTTCCACGGTCGTTCTTGATCGGCTCGATGGCGCGGCGCAGGCCGGTGGTGAGGTGCCGCGGGTCCTGTGGGGCGCGGGTGACGAAGTCGAACATCAGCCCGTCGATCAGCTTCGTCACGACCTCGGCGTCGAAGCGGGCGTCCTCGGATCCGGCGGCGAGCGCGATCAGCTCGGCCAGCTGCCGGAACTCGGCCCTGCAGCGGGCCATCGCGTCGCGGATCAGCGGTTCGCGCGCGCCCGCGAGCTCCAGCTCGAAGCGGGCCAGCAGCAACTCGCGGCTCTCGGACCACCAGCCGCGCAGCAACTCGGCGATCCGGTCGTAGTCCGGGGCGTCCGAGCGGGTCGCGATGGCGCGCAGCAGCTCGTGGGCGGCCGGGCCTGAGCGCTCCTTGTCGATCTCGATCATGCGGTCGACCACGGCGAGGATCAGCATGTCCCGGGTCTTGAAGTAGTACGTCACCGACCCGTGGGGCAGGCCCGCCGCCTCCTGGACGGCCCGGTGGGTGAGCCCGCGCAGCCCGTGGCTCGCGATGACCGCGATCGCGGTGTCCAGCAGCAGCGCCCGGCGGTCGGTGCGTCCGGCCGTCCCCGCGTCCTTCCCGATGCCCATGCCGGGATTATGCCAGCCGATTGACACCTGGAGAGAGAATCTCTACGTTCGGCGAACATACTTCTCCAAGTGTAGAGCGGCGCTCCGCCGCCGGTGAGGACCGTGTCATGAGCCAGAACCCCTCTCGACGCCGCAGATGGATCCGCCGCACGCTGGTGAGCGTGGGCGCGCTGACGACGCTCGTCGTGGCCGCCGCGCTGCTGGCCGCCTACGCCTGGCATCCGTCGGAGGCCCGGTACAGCTCGTCCTACCTGGCCCGATCGCAGGCGCTGTACGTGCGGACGCCGGTCGCGCGCTTCCACTACACCCGGACCGGCCAGGGCTCGCCCGTCGTGCTCATCGCGGGCGGGGGCCAGTGGATCTACTCCTACCGGGACACCATCCCGGCCCTCGCCAAGGAGCACACGGTGTACGCGGTCGACCTGCCGGGCCAGGGCTACACCACCCTCGAACAGCACGGCTTCCGCTACGACCTGGACGCGATGTCCGGCGCGATCGGCTCCTTCCTGGACGCGGTCGGGCTCCGCAGGGCCTCGATCGTCGGCCACTCCTGGGGCGGCAGCTGGTCCCTGTACTTCACCGAGCGCCACCCCGAACGGGTCGACCGGCTGGTGCTGATCGACTCCACCGGCCTGGACGTCCCGTCCAGCTGGGACTGGCGTCCGCTGGAGTACCCCGTCGCGGGCGAGTTGATCGGCAAGCTCATGCGCAGGTCCGACGCCGCCCGGACGCTACGGAAGGCCTTCGCCCATCCGGAACGCGTCACCCCGGAGCTCATCGACGAGGACTGGGCGCCGATGAGCCGCCTCCAGAACCGGAAGGCCCTCTGGATGTCCCAGCGCAACCTCGACTACGCGCTCACCCAGCGCCTCATGGGCCAGGTCCACGTCCCCACCCTCATCCTCTGGGGCGATCAGGACCGATGGGACAAGCCCTGGGAGGCGACCGCGATGGCGCGCCGCATCCCCGGATCCGTGGCCCACGTCCTTCCCGGCTGCGGGCACAACGCCCACGAGGACTGCCCCGACCAGGCCAACCCCCTCATCGCCGACTTCCTCTGAACCGCTCGCTTTCGCCAGCACTCGGCGGACGGCGGACGACGTCCAAAACCGCACGTCACAGGGCTGTGACGCACGCTACATGCGGTTCCTGTCAGCAATCGGGGCGCTGCCCCGCTCGATCCACGAAGAGCACGAACAGCACGTCCTGTGAGAGGAACCTATGAGCGCGAACCCTGAACGGGTGGCATCCACCAGCGGGAGCGGCCGAGGTGGCGGGGGTGAGTTGAACGCGGGTCAGCTGCGCGCGATCCTGATCGCCGTCTCGATGGCGCTGATGGCCGTCATCGCGTCGGTGTCGGGGCTGAACGTCGCCCAGACGCACATGGCCGTCGACTTCGACGCCTCGCAGAACACGGTCCTGTGGATCATCAACATCTACACCCTCACCCTCGCGGCGCTGCTGCTGCCGCTCGGCGCGATCGGCGACCGCCTGGGCCGCAAGCCCATGCTGGTCGCCGGGCTGGCCGTCTTCGGCGTCGCGAGCGTCGTGGCGGGCCTGGCCCCGACGGCCGGGGTGATGATCGGCGCGCGCGTGGCGGGCGGTGTCGGCGCAGCGATGATCATGCCGATCACCCTGGCCGTCATCACCTCGTCGTTCCCCGAGGACAAGCGCGGGAAGGCGATCGGCGTGTGGACCGGCGTCGCCGGGGGCGGCGGCATCCTGGGGATGTTCCTCTCCGCCTTCCTCGTCGACGTCGCCGACTGGCGCTGGCTGTTCGTCCTGCCCGTGGTCCTGGTCGTCCTCGCCCTGGCGATGACGCTGACGTCGGTTCCGAACTCCCACGAGCGCTCCGGCCACGCCTTCGACACCGTTGGCGCGCTGGTGTCCGTCGTCGCCGTGGTCGGTCTCATCTTCGCCCTGCAGGAGGGCCCCGAGCGCGGCTGGACCGCGCCGGTGACGCTGGCGGGTCTCGCCGTCGGCCTCGTCGCCACGGCCGGTTTCGTGTCCTGGGAGCTGCACCGCCGGGACGCGTCGCTGCTGGACGTCCGCCTGTTCGGCGAGCGTGGCCTGGCGGGCGGCTCGATCACGCTGGTCATGGTCTTCGGCGCCCAGGCGGGGATCTCGGTGGTCCTGTTCCCGTTCCTGCAGGCCGTGCTCGGCTGGTCGGGACTGAGGTCCGCGGCGGCGCTCATGCCCCTCGCCGCCTCCATGATGACGGCGTCCGGCCTGGCCCCCAAGCTGGCCGCGCGGTTCGGCGCCCGTCCGACCATGGCCGCGGGCATCGGGTTGACCGGCGTCAGCCTGGCGCTCATGGCTCTGTTCGTCTCGGTCGAGGACGGCTACCTGTCGATCCTGCCCGGCATCATCGTCATGGGCGTCGGCCTGGCTCTGTCGATGGTGCCGTCCACCGAGGCCATCACCCGTTCCCTGCCGCGCGAGAAGCAGGGTGTCGCCTCCGCCCTCAACGACGTCACGCGGGAGTTCGGCACCGCGCTCGGCGTCGCGGTCTTCGGCGCGCTCCTGACCGCCGGCTACCGCCACGCCATCGACGACCGGCTGCACGACGTCCCCCAGGGCACCGCGGACACCGCCCGGGAAGGCATCGCCAACGCCGTCGCGGTCTCGGGCGGCGCGGGCCCGCACGCCCAGGACCTGGTGCACGCCGCCAAGCAGTCCTACGTTGAGGGATGGCAGCAGTCCATGTGGGCGGGCGTCGCCGTCATGGCCGTGGTGCTGGTCTACATCGCCCTCCGCGGCCCGAAGAACAACACCCCCGCGGCGACGGCGGACGACACGGAGGTCAAGGAGACCGAGCCCGTCACCGTCCCATGACCGCATGAACGACTGCCGGAAACGTCCGGTTGGAGGACTCTGAAAAAGGTGGGACCCGTCTGAGACGCAGTGGACAAGAAGGGGGTGACGAAGGGTCTACGGAAGGCGGCTTGGGTGAGACGGACGTCAGAACTGCCGAGGGTCGATGACTCGGATGTCATCGACCGGTCGCTGCGAGATCCGAGCGCGTTCGCCGAGGTGTTCGAACGGCATGCCGGGGAGATCGGACGCTATGTCACCCGCCGGGTCGGGCCCGGCGTCGCGGAGGACATCGTCGGCGAGACCTTCCTGGTGGCGTTCCGGCGTCGCACGGCGTACGACCGGAGCCGGAGGAACGCGGCTCCCTGGCTGTACGGGATCGCGACCAACCTCATCAGGCGGCATCGCAGGGACGAGATGCGCGCCCTCAAGGCCCTGCAGCGGACGGGGGTCGATCCGGTGCTGGCCGACTCCTTCGCCGACCAGGTGGACGGGAGGGTGGCGGCCTCGGAGACCTCGCGGGTGCTGGCCCCCGTCCTGGCCGGGCTGGACGCGGGGCAGCGGGACGTGCTGCTGCTGACCGCGTGGGCCGATCTCACCCTGAACGAGGTGGCGGAGGTGCTGGGCATCCCCGCAGGGACCGCCCGGTCCCGCCTCAGCCGCGCCCGCACGAAGATCCGTTCCGCGCTGGAGAAGAAGGAGTACCGCCATGGATGAGCTCGCGACGCTCTCCGAGATGCGCAGTCAGGTCCCCGCCGACGCCCGGTACCCGGCCGCCCGGGAGGCCCTGCTGGCGGAGATCGCGGGACGGCCGTCGAACGCCGAAGGCCGCGAGGCGAGCGGGCCGGTCCGGCTCGGCGGAGGCAAGGCGCGCAGGTCCTGGCCCGGCGGAGGCCGTGGGACGCGCAGGCCGATCCTGCTCGGCGGCCTGCTGGCGGGGGCGGTCGCGGCCGGCGCGGTCGTCGCGGTCACCACGCTCGGCTCGGGCGGGTCCCGGCACGCTCCGTCCTCGCCCGGCGCGTCGTCCCCGGTCAGGCTGGTGGCGGTGACCAGCCCGATGACGCTGGCCTCCAACGCCGCCGCGCTGGCCAAGGGGTCCCCGCCGCCGAAGCCGACGCAGTGGATCCACACCCGGATGATGACGACCACCTCGCACGCCAAGCCGTCGGGCGCGCAGGTGCAGGACCCCGGCACGCGTCAGGTGAAGGAGACGTGGGACCGGGTGGACTTCCTGAGGTTCGCCCACTTCGAGAACGGCAGGCTCGTCTTCGCCAACGGCATGCCGAGCCAGGTCGGGGGCTGGCCCGCCGGGCTCGACTACGCCTACCTGCAGTCGTTGCCGACCGACCCCGACAGGCTCCTGACGACCATCAGGCACAACCTCGCGACGACGAGGACGCCGCTGGCCGAGAACCAGGTCTTCGACGCCGTGCTCGCGCTGATGGAGAACTACCCCGTGCTGCCCGCGAAGCTGAACGCCGCCCTCTACGGGGCGCTGGCGCGGACCGGGTCCGTCCGGCTCGGCCACGTCACCGACCTCGCCGGACGCCCGGCCCTGAGCCTGTACCGCACCGATGCCGGGATCCGGACGGCGATCCTCGTCAGCCCGTCCACCTACACCTACGCCGGGCAGCAGCGCGTCGTCGTCGCCGACTCCCGCACGTCCGGTGCCGACGGGACGCTCGCCCTGCGCAAGGGGGCCCTGCTCACCGACGAGGCCGTCCTGACCGCGTCGATCGTGGACGACGCCGGGGAACGCTGACCCGCTCCGGGGCCCGCCACCGCGGGTGAATTCTCCGTTCCCCGTCGAATGTCCCATGGATGATCAAGAATGGCCCGCCATGGGATGGATCGGGATCGCGACGGGCCACGAACTCACCGTCGAGGGGACGCGGCGTCCGGCGCTCGCCTGCCGGACGGCCGCGGGCCGCGTGCTGGCCAAGGTGCCCGCCGCCGTCAGGAGGGATCCGGCGGCGGTGCGGCTCGCCACCCTCTGCGACCGGCTCGGCGAGCACGCGCGTTCGGCGCACGACCGGGTCGAGTCCTGGATGGTGCGGTCGCTGCCCGTCCCGGCCGAGGTGTTCGCGGCCGTCTGGGACGACCCGGTCTGGCGCGAGACGCTCACCGACCTGGTCGTCGCCCCGATCGTCGACGGCGCGCCCGACCTCGGCCGCTGCGCGCTTCTGCGCGAGAGCGCGTGGGCGGACGCGGACGCCTTCGCGATCCCGCACCCGCTGCTGCTCGGCGACGAGCTGCTCGTCTGGCGGGCGCGGAACCTCACGCAGGTCGTCGACCAGGTACGCCGCGAGGTGTGGACGCGTCCCGCGAGCATGGACCGCTCGTTCGGCTCGGTCGATCCCTTCGGCTACGCGGGCGCACGGTACGAGAGCGGCGGCGCGTTCGAGCGACGCGTCCACGACCTGGGCGGACGGATCAAGGGGGACCGGGCACGGTTCACCGTGCACGCCCCCGAGCCGCTCGGCGTCGAGATCGACGTGGACTGGAGCGGGCCGATGAGCCCGGCCTACATGTCCGGGCTGCGCTTCGCCGCGGGCGGCCGGGAGATCGGCGACATCGCCTGGTCCGAGGGCGTCCGCCTTCTCATGGCCCTGTTCGCGGACCGCACCGAGGACGAGACGGAGCCGGAGGTCGAGGCGGCCGAGGCGTACTCCCACTTCTGCGACGCCCACCAGGGCGAGCCCGGCACCGTCGCGTCCTCCGGCATCGCCCGCCCGACGCGCGACCTGCTGCTGCGCGCCGGGGCGGTGCTACCGGGCACGCCGGGCCACTCCGACGAGGACACGTGCGTCGCCGTCCGCTACGAGCACCCCGTCCTGGACGAGCCGGTCGTCGAACTCGTCCGGCGCGCGGCCGTCGACGGCGACAAGGCCGAGAAGTCGCTCTACGACCTGGTCCCCGTGGCGGAGACCGGCGTCGGCGTCGTGCACGCGGGCCCGCTCGGCTTCCTCGCGTCCGCCCTGCACCGGTACCCGGCGCACCGCGCCCGCATCCTGGCCGCGCACACCGACCTGCGGGCAGCCCGTGACCTGGCCGCCCGCAAGCCCGGCCTCGCCCGCACCGTGCTCACCCGCACCGGCGACGACCTGGAGACGCACGCGCCCGAACTGCTGCCGCCGTTCTACGAGGAGTGCGCGCGGATCATGGCCGCCGCGGGCAGTGCCCGCTTCGCCGCCGCCTTCTTCGAGAAGGCCCGCGCCGCCGAGGACGTGCACGCGCTACCGGTCGACGAGGCCGCGCTCATCGCGGCGCACCTCGTCGCGGGCCCGGACGCGGCCGGGACGGCCACGCTCAAGAAGCACGGCACGCGGCTCGCCGCCCGCCATCCCGCCCCCGTCGCGTACCGCTGGCACCGCGGCCTGCTCACCGAGTGGTGCGAGGAGGTCCTGGACGGCGAGGACGGCGCACTCGCACTGGCCGACGGCTGGGCAACGCTGGCGAAGGCCGCCGGGCACGCGCTCGGCGGGCCCGAGGACGAACGCGCCGTCCGCGCCCTGCTGGAGAGCGGCTGCATGGAGTCGGCACCGCGAGCCCTCTGGACGTTCGTCCTTCCCCTGCTCGGCCCGATGGCACGGGCGGAGGTGGGCATCGGCCGGGCGTTCCTCGGCGTCCTGCCGCTGCCCGCCAAGGACACCCCCAAGGCGAAGGGCACGGCGGTGTCGCTCCTCATCGGCAACCTCGCGGACGCGGGCCTGACCGACCCGTTCACCACGTCCCCCGGCCTGTCGGGAACGGCGGTGAAGGACTGGCTCGGCCGCTTCCTGAAGCTGTACGCGGGCCTCGCGCTCCCCGCCGCCGGTCTCGGCGACCTCCTGCACGACGCCGGTACACGGCTGCGCGCAGCGGGCCTCACCTGCGACGACCACGAGGCGCTCCTGGGGACGGACGAGGACGAGGTGAACCGCTGGGAGGAGACCGCCGCCGACCTCCCGCTCCTTGACCTCCTCCTGGATCGCGGCGTCCCGCTCGCGCGGCCCCGGCTGTTGCACACGTTCAAGCTGTACGACCGGCTCGCCTCCGGAGCGGGCACCGACCTGGCCGCCGTCGCCGCCGACCCGGACTGGGCTCCGCTGCTGCGCGACGCGATCGTGGGCAACGTGACCAACCAGCTCAACGTCACCGAGCCCGCCGTCCCGGAGCAGACCGTCCCCGAGACCGTACGGGCCCTGACCACGACACCGGGGACGGCGCGGATCGTCGCCGCCCTCCTGGCCGAGCACGCCGAACGGCTCCCCGACCAGGGACTTCCGGACGCGCACGCCGCCCTGTGCGACGCCGAGCGGTTCACCATCGCCGGAGTCCCCGACGCTCTCCTGGACAGCGTCCGGACGATCACGACCGGGACGGACCCGGCCCGCGCCCTCGCCGCCACGTTGAGCGGCGGCGTCCTGGACGAACTGGAGTTGCCCGCCTTCGTCCCCGGCCACGTCAACACCATCACCGACTACCTGGAGGAGAGCGGCACCGACCTGCTCCTGATCGAGTCCGGCCGGCTCTGGGAGCACAAGTTCCGCGCGTCCGTCGTCACAGCGGACGGAGTCGGCCCGTCCCACGGCTTCGGCACGTACGAGTACGTCTCCAGCCGATCCCACGAACGGACCGAGGCGCGCGACCTGGACGACCGCTGCCTGATCGCCGTGAACGGCCGGGTGACCGTCCTGGACCACGGCGGCCCGCACTGCCCGCACGGCAGCGCGCACCCGGCCGCCGTCCGCGTCGTCCCGGCCGACGGCGAACGCGTCGCCTTCCCCGGCGGCGCCGAGGCCACCGTGTGGCGCGGCCAGGGCCGGATCATCGAGCTGCGGGACCCGGCCGGACGCACCATCGGACGCTACGTCCGCGGCTGGGGCAGGGTGCCCGAGCACGACGGCGCCGAGAACATCAGCACGGTCGAGCACCACCGTTACGCGTCCGGGACCCGCCTGGTGGCACCTCCCGGACGATGGTCGGGGATGCGTCCGCGCGACCCCGAGGGCTCCAGCGCGCTGCGCGCCGTCGACGAGAAGAAGGCGCAGGCCCTGATCGACGTCGCGGACGCCGCGCTCGCCGCCGAACTCATGCGCGTGCTGGACCCCGACAGCGAGTACTCGGCGAAGGTCGCCGCCCGCGACGAGCTGGCGGGACGGCTCCGCCCGCTCCTGCCGGAGATCACCG
Organism: Actinomadura oligospora ATCC 43269; assembly: GCF_000518265.1. GTDB lineage: Bacteria > Actinomycetota > Actinomycetes > Streptosporangiales > Streptosporangiaceae > Spirillospora > Spirillospora oligospora. Next base: position 513,368 of record NZ_JADG01000008.1, read on the forward strand.
ACGAGTCGCTCTGGAAGGGCGTCACGTTCCTGGTGTGGACGGCCGTCGAATGCCGCGAGCGCGCGTTCGCCCTGCTGGATCGCCTCGCGCTGACCCCGCCGCCCCACCTGCGTCCGGCCCCCGCCTCCGCGACCCCCGCCGTCCGGTCCGAGCCGTCCCCCGAGCCGGACGATCCGGGCCCTGAGTCCGCGTACGAGCGGATCGTCCACTTCACCCGTGCCGCCGTCGAGGCGCCGTACGACAGGACGATCGCGACCTTCGACTCCTCCGCCGTCAAGGGGATCGAGAACACGCTCGGCCGTCTCGGCGCCGCCGTCCTGGAGGCAGCGTGGGACGACGGCGTCGGACGCGCGCGACTTTCGAGACTGGCCGCCGTCCCCGAACTCCTCCGCACCGACGGCGCCTGGCACGTCGCCCGCCTGCGCCCGGAGTACGACCTCGGGTGGATCCGCTCGGGCCGAGGGCCCATCGCGATCGCCGCCGTCGCCGACTACGAGCAGGTGGGGCACGGGTACGCGGTCACGGCGCTCCTCCACACCCCGGACGGTCCCGACCCGCTCCTGTTCACCCGCAACCGCGTCGTCGAGCTGCGGACCTGCCGCGGCTGGGGCGACCCCGACCGGCTCCGGCGCGCACTCGACCTGATCGCCGAGAACGGCCCGCCGCCCGTGGACCGGGACGCGACCGCACGCGCCTTCGCCGAGGCCACAGGCTTGTCACCGGCCCAGTGCCTGATCCTGCTGTCCACCTCGGCCCGGACCCTCTTCTGGCCGGACGGCTGGGCGCGGGGCCGCGTCGCCGCCCTCGCCCGCGAATCCGGCCTGCCCGAGATCGACCTGCACATCGCCGCGCTCTCCCTGGAGGCGCTCACCACCGCGGACGAGGCCGTCGACGTCGTCGAGCTGCTCATGCCCGACGACCCCGCCGACCTCTGGCGCACGGGCCCCGACCTGGACCGGGCGGTCGCGTACTGGACGGAACGCCACCCGAGGCTCACCCCGCTCACCACCGGGCAGTGGGTCACCCTCGCCTCCGGCGCCGAGGACGCGCTGGAGGCCATGCTCGCCCTGCTCGGCGAGCGTCCGTCCGCGCCGCCGCTGGGTCACCTCGCCCGCGCCGCAGGGCTCCTGGCCGTCCGCCTGCCCAAGGACCACCCCGCCCGGACGACCGCCGCCGCCCGCCTTCGTGACCTGCACGAACACGTCACCGACCCGGGCTCGTCCCTGCCCATCGCCGCCGGGGTCACTTCGGTCGCCGCCCTGGAACGAGCCGCCGGAGCGACCGCGTCCCACCTCCCGGAGCACCGGCTCGCCATCGGCGAAGCCCTCATCCTGGAGCCCGCCGGAGACGGCTACCGCGTCCACCTCCGTCCGTCCCGCTGGTCCGACCTGGACGCGCTGGCCTCGGCCCTCCGCCGCGGCGGGGCCACCGATGTCGCCCTGGTCATGGAGGACCTCCGCTTCCTCCGTTCGTCCGATTCCCTGGAGGCCGCGACCCGGCTGGAGTGACGCTTTCGGAACTTCCTCCCCATACCGGACGTCCATCCTGGCGAGAGGGATGACCCTCGGCTGCGCCCGGCGGCCCCACGTCGGCGGTGGTCCCAGCCCCCGCACGGGCGGCACGCGAACGGAGCATTCGATGATCATCGGTCTCGTGACCGCCCTCTCCGCCTCGGCCTGTTACGGCGTCGGGTCGGTGCTGCAGGCCATGGGATCGCGCAGATCCGCCCGCCAGGAGGCCGCCGCGGGGCCCGGGACCGCCACCACCCAGCACGGCGGCCCCAGCCTCTCCTCCACCGCGAAAGCCGCCGTGACATGGGAGTTCATGGTCGGAACCGTGCTCGACTTCGTCGGTTTCGGCCTCGGCGCGCTCGCCGCCAGGCTGCTGCCCCTGTTCCTCTCCCAGACCGTGATCAGCGCCAACCTGGTGATCACCGCGGTGCTGGGCATCAGGCTGCTGGGCGTGAGGCTGGGCCGCCGGGAGTGGGCCTCCATCGCCACGGTCTGCCTGGCCCTGGTCCTGCTGGCCGGGGCCGCGGGCCCCGAGGGCGGCGGCGACACCCCGATCTCCACCCACTGGTGGCTGCTGGCGGCCTCCGTGCTGCTGATCGGCGGCGGCACCGTCGCGGTGCGCTGGCTCGGAGCGAAGGCGGCGATCCTCGCCGGACTGCTGTCCGGCCTGGGCTTCGGCGTGGTGGGCATCGGCGTCCGGGTCCTGAACGGCGCGGACCCGCTCGCCCCCGGCGCGCTCCTGACCGACCCCGCCCTGTACGCCATCCTGGTCGGCGGCGTCGGCGGCATGTACCTCCACACCGTCGCCCTGCAGATCGGCTCGATCAACGGCGCGACAGCGGCCCTGGTGGTGGGCGAGACCGTCGTCCCCGGAGCCCTCGGCGTCATCTGGCTCGGCGACGCCTCCCGCCCGGGCTACGCCTGGGCCGCCGCCGTCGGCTTCGTCCTGGCCGTGATCGGCGCCGTCGCCGTCGCCTGGTTCGGCGAACCAGAGACCGCCCAGACCCGGGACCACCACCCGGAGGAACTCCTCGCCTAAGGCCGCCCCGCCACCCTGTCGGCCTTGAGGCCACAGGCCGAACGCGACCACACCCATGCCTTGCCGGCGCGGCTCTAAGTTCGCCCCGATCACATTCGAGCCTCAGGTGGCGGAAGCTCGGACGGCGAAAACTGCTCAGCTCAGGGTTGACGGGGAGCTGGTGCCAAGCCCTGAAAGTGATGCACCCGGTTTCCGGGGCGGTGCGGCTGGTGCGTCGTGATCACAACAGGTCCTGGGCGCAGGATTCGATGAATGCGGCGCCATCTGCACTGTAGGGCCCTTCAATCTCCTTGATCGGAAATCGCGACCGGGCTTCGGATAGGAGTCGTCGCGCGATACCTCTGCGCTTCCAGGATGCTGCCGTCCATATGTGGCCTACGGACTCATAGAAGCCCTCATGGCCCCGGTCGTACAAGACGACGAATCCAGTGAGGTGGCCTTTGTAATGCCATGGACCGTTCTCTCCGCCCACTCCGGAGACCGGAGCCGACATCACCAGCCAGATGCCACCCTCGCCTGGAGAATGGTCCCATCCGAACGCGCGCTTGTAGGCGGAGGCGGCGAGGTCCAGAGGGCTCTCGCTCCAGCCGTCTGGCGTGTCGAACGACTGTCTGGCGAGAGTGGCAGTGCCGAGCTCAAAGGCGGCATTGTCCAGGTCGATGCCTGACATGACCAGGTCCCAGTCTCCCTCCGAGGGGGGCGCCTCCCATGAGATGAGCGGACCGAGGTGTGCGGCGACGTTCTGTTCTGCTTCCTCGACGAGGAATCGAAACGCCATCTCGCCATTATGTGACGTGGGTCGCGCTCGGTCGGCGGAGGCCCGTGGCTCACCGTGACTGGGTGGTCCGATGTGACTGTGCTGGTGGAGTGGCTCGCGGCGGCCGGTGCGAGCGGCTTGATCTTCACGGTGACTGCGGCGAGGGAAATCGCGCGCCGCATGCCCACGGGTGTGTGTATCGGCCTGTCCCGTGCCACCGGATCACAACCGAGCAGCCATCGGACAGCCACGGAGGCAAAGTACCCCGAAAACGACGCTGGGCAAACGCGACATATTTGCGTTCGCCCAGGTCAGGTGGGTGGGTCGCGTGGGACTCGAACCCACAACCTACGGATTAAAAGCGCCCAAATACTCCCACAACGGGTGTTTTCAAGTGCCGAATCGTGCCGGTGCGTCCACCTGCGTCCACTCTGCGTGCCAGCCCCTGCTTCTGGCTGACGCCAGGTACCGAAACCCCCGAGCAGCCACCGAGTGGCCACGCCACCGTGGCGTATCAGCAGGGCTGGCCTGGGCGCGGTAGCTTGTTCGTCTGCTGGCTCCGGCTGGCCACAGTTGCAGAAGGTACTGCTCGAGTCCCTCGGGGAAGCCGCCTGCTCGTCTCTGAAGGCTGAGTCCACGCCGTGGAACAGGACGGAGCGAAGCCCTGACCTGTGCAGCTCCCTTATTTATCCCCGGTGACACGGACCTGGGCGGAGGGTCCTTTGGGTGCGTCGGAGGGCTTTCCGGTGGAGGTGGGCAAGGGCCCCGTGTGGGGGATTTGCCACAGCAGGCATCCGCTGTCGTACGACGACGGGACAGAGCCTGTGAACTTGGGGTGGCCCTGGGAGGTGGCGCCGGCAAGGGTTCTGCCGTCGGGGCTCCATGCCAGGGACTGCGTCAGGTTGTGGGTCAGCGTGGCGGTGGGGCGGCGGGTGGTCATGTCCCACAGTTGCACGCCGTGCGGTCCGGCGGTGGCGATCGCCCCGCCGCTCTCGTTGAGCGCCACGGCGTAGGTGGTTCCTGCGGAAAGTGTCGCCCTGATGTGCAGCGAGGTGGTGTCCCACAGCCGTACGCCGCCCTCGCCTGCGGTGACGAGGAGCCGTCCGTCCGAGGTGAACAGCACCGCGTGCGTGTCGTCGAGCAGGCCGATCTCATGGCCGAAGCGATGACCGGCAACGTCCCACAGCCAGCACCCGCGCTGGTTGGCGCATGCGACCGTCTTGCCGTCTGGACTGAAGGCTATGGCGCGCAGGTTGTGCTCCGACGAGATCGCACGGACGCGGCCGGTGGATGTGTCCAGCAGTCGGAAGCTGTTCTTCATGTCGTAGGCGCTGGTGTCGTCGCGGCGCCCGGCGGTGTCCGCGCCGCCGCATGCCAGCATCCTGCCGTGGAGGCCGAACGCCAACGGCACCATGTTTATGTTGCCGTTCTTGGTGGGGAAGGTGGCGATGGGGACCGCGGTGGCCGCGTCTCGCACCCGGATGTCGTTCCAGCTGCCGGTCGCGAAGGTCTTGCCGTCGGGGCTGAACGCCACGCAAGACACTTCCAACTGCTCATCGGAGGACTCGGCGACCATCTTGCCGGTGGCAGCGTCCCAGACATGCGCGACGGATGATCCATCGATGGTGACGAGCGTCCGGCCGGCCGGACTGAATGCCACGTCCTTGGTGTCGACGCCGGTGAGTCTTCGGGCGCGGGCCGAATCCTCGCTCTCTCCCCGGGCCCACAGCGCAGCCCCGGTGGCCGTGCCCGCGCCGGCGAATGCGACGCCGCCCATGATGAACGCTCGCCGCCGGATCCCGTGGGGGGTGGCGCGAGTGCTACCTGCCGGGCGAGGGCGGGGTGGGGCGGTGGCAGGTGTGGTGGACTCCCCTGTTGATGGGGTGGCGTGGTCGAACGCCGCGGCGTTACGGGCGAAGGCGAGCTCCTCGGCGGTGTCCGCGGTCAGTACGCTCGGTTCGGGCCGAACCTGGTGATCAGGGAACTCGGCCAAGTCCAATCGCAGAAACCGCCTGCTGACCTCCTTGTGGATGTCCTTCAGAGTCAGCTCTGCGTCTCTACCGGGAACGCCGTCGCGCACCACCTCGGTGAAGATCTTGGTGAAGTAGGTCAGCCCGGCCGGGCCGTCCTCATGGATGGCCTGTTGCGATGCGCGCGACGCGGTGAGTGTGTAGGCGCCCTCGACCTTCGCGGCTAACTGGACCTGGTCGGCCAGACCGGTCCCCTGGGTGTTCCTGGTCGCCAGGCCGGCGTAGCAGCAGTCCAGAATGACGAGCTTCACCCGGGCCTTACACCGGTGCTTGAACTCGGCGCGCACGTCGTTGAAGCGCAGGGATGTGGCGTGACGCATTCTCGCGTCGGCGTGGGTGTCGACCAGGGCCAACCCCAGATGCTCGCCGTCGAGGAGTTGCCCGTGCCCGACGTAGTAGAACAACAACACGTCCGTGGTCTCGTGGATGAGCCGAGCGAGCTGCCGATCGAGGCCATGCCGGGTGGTCTTGTCCTTGAACACTGAGACACGGGAACGGGGCCAGCCGCACAGGGGCCCGGTCAGTAATTCCCGCATGGCGTTGAGGCTGTTGAGCGCGGCGACCATCTCAGCGAGGCCGTGGGTGTAGTGGCCGGTACCGATGAGGATCGCCCGCGATCGGGAGAAGTCGATGGCGTTCATGCGTCGTTCTGGGCCGCCTTGTTCGCCGCCTCCACCAAGCGCGCGAGCGCCTCGGGGTCGGGCCCGTCCAGCTCGATCTCCGCGTCGCCGATCCTGACCCGTGCATGGGTTGCTTTCGACTCTATCCAGGTGGTCAGCGCTTTGAGGGTGACGGTGACCGCGCCGCCGGTGCCGCACAGCACGTTGAGGAAATCCCATGCCCCACCCTGCTCGCCTGGTCGCGGCGGGCGCGCTACAGGCTCCACGGTGACATCGGGTATGTCGCCCAGCCATGCACGCAACAAGTCCATGCTGCTGCTGTCGGCGAGGTAGATCCGTATCTCAGCGCTCATCCAGGCGTTCCTCAGCCATCTTCTCGAAGTCTTGTCGTGGTGTCGGGCTGTTGAACCGGTGTCGTGGCAGGCGCGGATCTCCTGGCCGGCTACATGGTCGCTTATGTGGGCGGGGTAGGACCTGCAGACTGGGCGAGCCGAGGGCTCATCATAACGAGGGGACTATCGGCAGTATGGGATCGGAGTCAAGCCGCTGCGGCAGCACTGCAGATCACCTTTCCGATATTTACAGCTTTGTTCGTCGGGACGGTGTTGGCCCGGGAGTTTGGTGTTTCTACCCGTGGCGGAACGCGACTCCAACTTCCTGGTCGGTTGCCAACGGGGCCTCTACGGAGTTGGAGCAGTCTGCCTGCAGCATGTTCCCGAACTGCGAGCCCAGGTGAAGGGACGACGAGTGGTCGGCCCGGCGACCAAGCAGCGGATCCGCGCCACCCTCCGCAGCGCCCTGAAGAGGGCGATCAGAGAGGGCCTGACCGAGATGAACGTCGCCGCGCTGGTCGAGCTGCCCTCAGGCAAAGCACCCAAAGCGCTCGTCCGGACACCCGAACGCATCGCCCAATGGCGCAAAGACCTGGACACCTACAGCGGAATCATGGCGGGCCGCCGCAAACGCCTGTGGGAGGACGACCCGTCCCACGGGCACGGCAACCAGCTCAACCGGATCGACGCCTACATCGGCGCACCCCGCCCCTCCAAGGCCATGGTCTGGACACCCGGCCTGACCAAGACCTTCCTGAAACGCGCCGAACTCCACCCCTGGTACGCCCTGTACTACCTCATCGCCTTCCGCGGCCTGCGACGCGGCGAAGCCTGCGGCCTGCGCTGGACCGACCTTCACCTGGACGGCGGCACCGTCACCATCCGCTGGCAGATCACCCAGATCGGCCCCGACATCTTCGAAGGCAAACCCAAATCCGACGCCGGAGAAGCCACCATCAGCCTCGACACCTCCACCATCGCCGTCCTACGCGCCCACAAAGCCCGACAGAACGCCCAACGTCTCGCAGCCGGAGACACCTGGCACGAGACCGGCGGCCTGGTCTTCACCGACGAACTCGGGAACCCGGTCCGCCCCAACCAGGTCACCGACCAGTTCGAACGCCTGTCCATGGAAACCGGCCTGCCACCCGTCCGCCTCCACGACCTGCGGCACGGCGCGGCCTCGTTCCTCCTCGCGGCCGGGCATGACATGAAGACCGTCCAGGAAACGCTGCGACTGTCGTCCATCACGATCGCCGCCGACACCTACACCAGCCTGCTACCCCAGGTCGCCCGCAAATCTGCCGAAGACGCCGCCGCCATCATTCTCAACGCCGACGCCCCGGCAGCCCTCACCACCATCTGACCGGCCCACCCCACATACACCCGCCCCGCCGACCGGTCCCGCACCACCGGGCGGGGGGGCGGACGCATGCCCGCCAACCCACGCCCCCGACGGTGCTGGCGGCCATCTGATGGTGGTGGGCGGTCGCGGTTCTGGGGCTCGGCGGCCGTCGGGAGTGGCGGCGTGCGGTCATCGTCCTGGGGGTGGTGGCCGTTCCGGCTGGTGGTGGATGGTGGCCAGCGAAGACGTCGTGTTCGTTTAGCGAAGACGCCTGGGCCGGAGCTCGGTCGTCTGACGTGTGGTGTTGGTTCAGGTGCCGGGAGTTTCCCCGCCGCGCTTGCGCAGGAACTCTCTTCGGCCTGGTCGCGTCGGGCGGTCAGTCCCCGTCGGTGGGTGCGTGACGGACGATGGTGTCGTTGGGGCCGGGCATCATGATGACTTCGTGTCCGTCCTTGCTCCGGACACGGTAGGGCGGTGTCCCGTTCGTCCCGAGCACCTCGATGATCTCGACGGTGTGTTCCGGCATACCTGCGCGTCGGGATACGACACGGTCGCCTTTCTTGGCGTGCATCTACTTTCCCCCTTGTCCGTTGGGCGTTGCGGCGCAGGCCACCCAACCCCGGCCGACCGGTGCGTGCCTGCCCCTCCAGGTCTTCCCGCTAGCAGGCGCGGGCAGTCAGGCGCGGCCTGGTAGTTGCGGGTCTCCTGGGCGATAGACCTTTCGTGGTCGCCTCTACCCGTCCGCCGACCTGGAGCACCGCTTTGACCTGGGCGGGCCCGCTCACCCAGCGGCGCGGACAGGCGAGTCGGCGTCCCCGGTGCTGTGTGGAGCGTGCACGATGCCGGCTCCGATCCGCCTTGTCATGTCCGGGGCCGCCGCTGGGGGCACGCACGAAGACTGGTGGACACCGCCGGGTTACGTCACCGCCCACGATGTGACGCAGCCGGTCGTCACTCCGCATCCGAAGACTGGGCCGCGCGTTAGGTAACGCGGGGCCGGTGACGTGACACCGTCCTGACGGCGGAACGCCAAGGCCGGCCGTCAGAGCTGCTCGGCGGGCCAGCACAGGGGGCCGAGGGATCGGGTGGCAGGAAAGGGCGGTGAATCCGACGGCCCACGGTTCCCACGGTTATCGTCGTGCTCGCAGTCGAGTTCGTCCGGGCCGCGCGCGCCGGACGAGCCGGTGCAGGGTCGCCCGGCCGCCCCCCAACAAGGGCAGGGAAGGGAGGGCGCGCTCATGGGCGCGTTCCGACAGCGGAGCGAGTCGTCCGACCGTCGCTACTGGCGGTTCCGGACTCCGGGGCTGAGGAACCTGCGGACAGCCGTTAGCGCTGAGGATGACCTCCTGGTGCCTAACGTGACATACACGTCACCAAGCGTTGCTTCGCGGGTGGGGCGAGTAGGTTGCAGGTAAGGCTGGGACGATCACGGAGGGCCTCGACATGGGAACCAGACCTGCCAGCAGTTTCGTGATCTACGAGGGGACGGGGGAGTTCTCCAGGTACAGCGCGGCGCGCTTTGACGGCGACGCCGTCGTCATCGACTTCCGGCCCAACGAGGACCGCCCGATGGTGCACGTCGAGTGCGTCGAGGGCCGGGACGAGGGCGCGGACTGGGCCGGGTTCCTTCAGGTCGTGTCCGACCACAACAAGGGCAAGTGGATCGACTCCTCCGACGGATGGGTCACGGCCGTCAGCAGCAAGTCCGGTATCGCCCCGGTGTGGTTCGTCGACAAGGGCGGCTACTACGAGCTGTGGCAGGGCAGGGACAAGGACCGGCCCTTGAGTAACTGGGACGGCAAGCTGCGTTTCTCCGTCGGCGCGCGTAAGAACCCGGGCCGCTTCAACATCAAGTGACCTCAGCCAGGGGCACGACGGCCGTCGGCGCGCCGTATGGCGCGCCGACGCAGCCGGGGCGAACCCGGCAGCGGCCGGATTCTGATCCCGCGACGCCATGACGCCGTGGAGGCCGGCGCCGCGCCCGGGGGCGCGGGCGCCGGGTGTTACAGGAACACGTGCTGCAGGTAATGGGCCGGGGTGTCGAAGGCGAGTTTGGCGTCAGCCTCCAGCCTCGTCCGGCGACCTCATCGCCAAAGCCTTACGCCCCATCCCGCTGGTTGTGGCCGCCGCGCCACCTCCGGCCCCTTGAAGAGGGCCGCAACAGCCGGCCACCAACACCGGCGACCATTCACCACCAGCCGGAACGACCACCACCATCAGATGGCCGCCAGCAGGGCGATCGGCAGCGGGTGGAGGGTTGTATCGATGCGGGCGTACTCGGCGTCCCCCTTGCCCGGGCGGGGTGGCCCCGAGCCGTCAGGCGGCGGAGGCCAGGTCAGGGTGGCGGGTTCGGTCGGGGGAGGTTGACGGGACGGCGGGGATGGCAGAAACGCAAAGTGCGCCCGGTCCCGCTCGTGAAAGCAGGTGTGCGATGCCTTCTGCGATGCCTCGTTTGACCTCACGCCGGTACGCCGCGCTCGCCGCCGGTGCGCTGGCCGTCGGGCTGGCCACCGCCCCAGCCCGACCCGCCGCGGCCCAGACCACGCTCACCTGCGAGTGGGGCTCGCTGACCCTCCAGCAGTCCTCCTCGGTGCTGAGAGGCGAGGACTGCAAGCACGCACCCGGTGGCGGCGGCAAGCCCTACGAGATCTTCGTCCGGAGGCTGGTCGTGAACGGCCAGCCCTCCCCCGCGCGGACGGTCCACTGCCAGACCGGCGGCCCCCTCCCGAACAGCTGGGCGGACTGCACCCCCTAGGCAACCCACCACTCGGGTCCGTGGCACCAAGGGCGAGGTGAACCGATCGGCCCAGGTCACCGACGGTACGCGCGGCCCGGCGGCCCGGTCGGGTTCCGGTCCGGGCGCGATGGCTCCCCGCGGTGTCTTTCCGGCGGTCTCCCCGTTGGGATCGCGCCCGGCTGTGCGCGGAGGCCACACCACCGGGCTAGGCGTCACGTTCCCGAAGCTGACCCCAGCCCGAAAGTAGGTCTGTGACCGGCCCGCGAGGAGGATGAGTGCAGTGCGGTGCATCGAATGGCCGATGTGCCCGGCTGGTCGCTGTTTATGGTCTGGGCATGGGGCGTGTGGGTTGGTACACCGTCGCCGGACTGGCGTTGCTGGTGACGGCTTGCCTGGTGGCAGCACGTACGTGGGCGGGGACCTCGGCGGGGCAGTTCGATCCGGTCGGCGCGGTGATCGCGTTGGCGAGCCTGGCGGTCAGCGTGGTCGCGTTGGGGCTGGCGGTGCGCGCGCAGCGCCACACCGACACCGATGTCATCGACGCCGCAGCACGGTTGGCGGTCGCGGTGCGGGCGGTTGAGGCGGAGGCGCGACGTCAGCTACTGGGCGGGCACGATCGGACCATCGATGTGGAGTTCACCCTCCAGCCGGCCCAAGCGCACAACGCCGCCAGGGCCCCTACCAAAGGAACCCTGGAAGAGGTCCTCGCCTATTACCGCAGGCTGCGACCCCGCCGACTGGTGATCACTGGTGAGGGTGGGTCAGGGAAGACCGTGCTGGGCATCGAATTGATCTTGGGGCTGCTCAACAAGCGCGCCGCCACCGATCCGGTGCCCGTACGGTTGTCGGCGGCCGCAGTGGACACCAGTCGGCCCCCGGAATCCGCGATCGGCGATTGGCTTGCTGAGCATCTCGTGCGGACGTACCGGCTGGCCGAGGCGACGGCCCGGGAACTGGTGGCCGCGCGGATGGTGCTGCCAGTGCTGGACGGGCTGGATGAGATGGACGCGGTCGATGACCCCGGATACAGCTCCCGCGCCGCGCAGACGATCCGGGCCTGTAACGCCTACCTCGATGGCGCCGACAAGGGAAGCTTGGTGCTGACCTGCCGTATCGATCAGTACGAGGCATTGGAGAGGACTCGGGAATGGGTGCGTGACGCCGCCCGCGTCGAGATTTGCCCGGTCAGACTGCCCAAAGCCCGAGAGTTCCTGATCGGGCGGGTCAGCGACGAAGGACGCTGGCAGCCGGTGCTCACGGCGATGTGCCGATCCGGCAACCGGCCCCTGGCCCGGGCCCTGTCCACCCCGTGGCGGCTCACCCTGGCGGCCACGGTGTACGACCAACGCGACCTCGCCACCGGCGCCTATCTCCACGATCCGGCCGAGCTCGTCGACCCCCGCCTGGACTCGGAGAACAAGATCCGAGATCACCTTCTCGGCCTGCTCATCCCCACCCTCGCCGCCGTCCACCGCAGTCCCTACCCGGCCGACCACGTGCACCGCTGGCTAGGAGTCCTGGCCCTCTACCTTCACAACAACACCCCCACCGCAACCCAGCCCGCCCGCACGGTGGGCGGGCGAACTCTATCGGGAACCGATCTGGTCCTGCACGAACTCTGGCCCCTGGCCGGAACCCGCCTCCCCCGCGCCATCCCTGTCCTCATCGTGGCCGCTGCCTGGAGCTGCTTTGCCGCCTACATGCTCACCCACCTCCCGACCGGATTCTCACTACGCGCGCAGATGGTCGGCGTCACCAGTGCTTGGCTCGTCCCTCCTATGTTGTTGCCATGGCTCTGGAAAACACTTTGGCCTCCTGTCAGCAAGCTCGACCTGCCGCAGGTTCGGCCCCAACCCGGTCGACGCCAACTCATCTCACAGCTCGTGGTCGGGCTCGCCGCCGGGATCGCGGTCGGCCTCGCGACCGGGATCGCGGCCGGGCTCACGGGCGGGCTCGCGGCCGGGCTCGCGGTCGGGCTCACGGTCGGCCTCACGAACGAAAATCATTCGCCGGCGGGGCCGCATGAGGCAGTGAGATCAAGCATCGCGGGCGGGCTCGCGGCCGGGCTCGCGTTCGGGCTCGCGGCCGGGCTCGCGTTCGGGCTCGCGGCCGGGCTCACGGCCGGGCTCACGGTCGGGCTCATGACCGGGCTCGTGACTGGGCTCGCAGCCGGGCTCACGAGTTTCCGGTACATGGTGCTGTTGCTGGGCACGCGGCGGTGGAGTAGCCAACCACTGCCCTGGTGGCTGGGAAGATTCCTGCAATGGAGCTATAGAGCAGGCCTGGTCCGCATCGCTGGCACGGGATACCAGTTCCGCCATCGGGAGCTGCAGGAATACCTGGCCCGCCACCCGACGCCATGATCCAGATTCGAACCGTCCAACAACGTCTACTTTTCCAGACACGGTAGCGGCTGGCTGTCGTTGTTCGGCCGGAGCTGGCGGTGGCTTCTGACCGGTGCTGTACGGCCGGGTTGGGTCAAGCGCGCTTCCCGGATGCGCGGACTTCCTACCGTGGGTGTTCTACCGGTACAAGTCCGCGACAGGGGCTCGAAGATGGATCCGATCGTTATGGCAGCGGGGACAGCGTTGGTGGGGGCGATGGCCACTGACGGGTGGCAGCAGGCCAGGGCGGGTGCGGTGACGCTGTGGCGGCGGGTGCATCCCGAGCGGGTTGCGGCGGTCGAGGCGGAGTTGGAGGAGGTGCGCGGGGAGGTGCTGGCGGCCCGGCAGGCGTCCGATCACAAGGCCGAGGACGGGCTGGCCGAGGAGTGGCGGCGCAAGCTGGCCCGGCTGGTGACCGCCAACCCGACCCTGGGCGCCGAGATCCAGCAGGTGCTGGATCAGGTGTGGCTGCCACTGCTGCCAGAAGCCGACCAGGCGCGGGTCCAGCGCATCACCATGAACGCGACCGCGTCCGGGCACGGCCGGGTGTACCAGGCCGGCCGGGACCAGACCATCAACGAGCAATGACCCGGCCCTCGATGGGGTCACCGGACGCTGGCGGAGCGGCTTTTCAGCATGCGGTCGCGTCGGGGTTTGCGCGGGTTTTCCAGGCCGCCGGGGACATGGTCGTGTACGGGGGAGCCGAGCCTTATCGGCTGGGAGGCTGGCCTGCCCCGACCACCGACGCGCCGCCGAATGCGCTGGTGAGCAGGTCGGCTGGCGGGCTGGCGGGGGCGACGGTGCGGGAGCGGCCGAGCGCGCTGTTGCGGGCCTCCAAGGCGCTGGTCGATTTCACTGGTCGCAGTGACGAGCAGCGCCGGTTGCTGCAGTGGCGCGATGAGCCGGACTTGTTGGCGGTTCGGCTGGTGCACGGGCCGGGCGGTCAGGGCAAGTCCCGGCTGGCCGGGCAGCTGGCCCACACCTGGGCCGGGCAGGGCTGGGTGGTGCTGGGCGCCTACCATCGCCGCGATAGGCAAGCGCCCGGCGCGTTCCAGGCGCCGGAGCTGACGGGCGCGGCGGGGGTGCTGGTGGTGGTGGACTACGCCGAACGGTGGGACACCGCCGATCTGCTGACCCTGCTGGGCGACATCCGTGCCGGTGCCGGGTTGGTGGTGCGGGTGGTGCTGCTGGCGCGCCCGGCCGGGACCTGGTGGCAGACCTTGCAGTACCGCATCCAGCGTGACCTGGGCCTGGAGCCCACGCGCATGCCGTTGGAGCCGCTGGAGCGGGACCCGGCGCTGACGCGGACTGGGTTGTTCGCCGCCGCCCGGGACCGGTTCGCCGACCTGCTGGGAGTGCCCGCCGCCAAACACGCCGCGGCGCCGTCGGCGCTGGCTCGGCATGAGGCCTACCAGCTGGTGCTGACGGTGCACATGGCCGCGCTGGCCGTCGTGCTGGGCCACGACACCTCCGACGGTGCGCGGGGCGATCCGGTCGAGGTGTCGGCGTTTCTGCTCGCCCGTGAACGCGATCACTGGGAGGCCCTGCACACCCGGACCGACAAGCCGCTGGCGACCACACCCGATGCGATGGGCCAGGTGGTCTACACCGCCACCCTCACCGGCCCACTCAGCCACCCCGACGGCACCACGGCACTCAGCCAGGTCGGAATCGACTCCCACCAAGCCCCCGGGCAGCTCCTCAAGGACCACGCCGGGTGCTACCCACCCGTCACCCCCACCACGGCAGACACCACAGCGGGCAGGGGTGTGGGCGCGGGCGCGGTCACGGTGCTGGAACCGCTGTATCCCGACCGGCTCGGGGAAGACTTCCTGGCCCTGCTCACGCCCGGCCACAGCCACGACTTCCCGCCCGACCCCTGGGCAGATGGCGCACCCTCTCGCCTCCTCACGCCCCCCACCCCTGCTGCCGCCGCGGCTGCCGAACTACCGCCTGGACCCGCCGATGACGGCGCCGCGCCGGTGTGGGCCCGGCACACCCTGACCACCCTGATCGAGGCCGCCGCCCGGTGGCCGCACCTGGCCCACCAGCAGCTGTACCCGCTGCTGCAGGCACACCCCCACCTGGCCCTGCACGCCGGAGGCGCCGCCGTTGCCGCCCTGGCCGACCTGGACAGCGTGAGCCCGAGCCTGCTCGAGACGATCGAGGAACTGCTGCCCAAACGGCACATCGACCTGGACATCGCCGCCGCCGCAGTGGCCTCTCAGCTGGCCGAGCACCGACTGACCACCACCAGCGACCCCGCCGAGCGCGCCCACATCCACCACGACCTGGCAGTGCGCCTGTCGCACGCCGGCCAGCGCGGCCGCGCCCTCGCCGAAAGCCAACACGCCGTCGACCTGCGGCGCGAGCTGGTGCGGGTCAACCGGGACGCCTACCTACCCGGCCTGGCGATCTCGCTGAACAACCACGCAACGTGGCTGGCGGAGGTCGGACGGCGGGATGAGGCTGGGCCGGTCTCGCAGGAGACCGTCGACCTTTATCGGGAGCTGGTGCGGGTCAACCGGGACGCCTACCTACCCGGCCTGGCGACCTCGTTGAGCAACCACGCCGATCGGTTGTCGGAGGTCGGACGGCGGGATGAGGCGGTGCCGGTCTCGCAACACGCCGTCGACCTGCGGCGCGAGCTGGTGCGGGTCAACCGAGACGCCTACCTGCCGGACTTGGCGACCTCGTTGAACAACCACGCAAAGTGGCTGGCGGAGGTCGGACGGCGGGATGAGGCGGTGCCGGTCTCGCAGGAGACCGTCGACCTGTGTCGGGAGCTGGTGCGGGTCAACCGGGACGCCTACCTGCCGGACTTGGCGGGCTCGTTGAGCAACCACGCAACGTGGTTGTCGGGGGTTGGACGTTGGAGCGAGGCTGGGCTGGTCTCGCAGGAGGTCGTCGACCTTTATCGGGAGCTCGTGCGGGTCAACCGGGACGCCTACCTGCCCGGCCTGGCGATCTCGTTGAACAACCACGCAAAGTGGCTGGCGAAGGTCAGACGGCGGGATGAGGCGGTGCCGGTCTCGCAGGAGACCGTCGACCTGTACCGGGAGCTGGTGCAGGTCAACCGGGACGCCTACCTACCCGTCCTGGCGACCTCGTTGAACAACCACGCGTCGCACTTGGCGCAGGTCGGACGGCGGGATGAGGCGGTGCCGGTCTCGCAGGAGACCGTCGACCTGTACCGGGAGCTGGTGCGGCTCAACCGGGACGCCTACCTGCCCGGCCTGGCGACCTCGTTGAACAACCACGCCAATCGGTTGTCGGAGGTTCGACGTTGGGACGAGGCTGGGCTGGTCTCGCAGGAGGCCGTCGACCTGCGGCGCGAGCTGGTGCGGGTCAACCGAGACGCCTTCCTACCGGACCTCGCGGGTTCCTTGAGCAACCACGCGTCGCTGTTGTCGGACCTCGGACGGCGGGACGAGGCTGGGCTGGTCTCGCAGGAGGCCGTCGACCTGCGGCGCGAGCTGGTGCGGGTCAACCGAGACGCCTACCTACCGGACCTCGCGGACTCGTTGACCAACCACGCATTGTGGTTGGCGCAGGTCGGTCGGTGGGGCGAGGCTGGGCCGGTCTCGCAGGAGGCCGTCGACCTACGGCGCGAGCTGGTGCGGGTCAACCGGAAGGCCTACCTACCCGGCCTGGCGATCTCGTTGAACAACCACGCAATGTGGCTGGCGCAGGGCGGATGGCGGGATAAGGCTGTGCCGGTCTCGCAGGAGACCGTCGACCTTTATCGGGAGCTGGTGCGGGTCAACCGGGACGCCTACCTACCCGGCCTGGCGACCTCGTTGAGCAACCACGCCGATCGGTTGTCGGAGGTCGGACGGCGGGATGAGGCGGTGCCGGTCTCGCAACACGCCGTCGACCTGCGGCGCGAGCTGGTGCGGGTCAACCGAGACGCCTACCTGCCGGACTTGGCGACCTCGTTGAACAACCACGCAAAGTGGCTGGCGGAGGTCGGACGGCGGGATGAGGCGGTGCCGGTCTCGCAGGAGACCGTCGACCTGTGTCGGGAGCTGGTGCGGGTCAACCGGGACGCCTACCTGCCGGACTTGGCGGGCTCGTTGAGCAACCACGCAACGTGGTTGTCGGGGGTTGGACGTTGGAGCGAGGCTGGGCTGGTCTCGCAGGAGGTCGTCGACCTTTATCGGGAGCTCGTGCGGGTCAACCGGGACGCCTACCTGCCCGGCCTGGCGATCTCGTTGAACAACCACGCAAAGTGGCTGGCGAAGGTCAGACGGCGGGATGAGGCGGTGCCGGTCTCGCAGGAGACCGTCGACCTGTACCGGGAGCTGGTGCGGCTCAACCGGGACGCCTACCTGCCCGGCCTGGCGACCTCGTTGAACAACCACGCCAATCGGTTGTCGGAGGTTCGACGTTGGGACGAGGCTGGGCTGGTCTCGCAGGAGGCCGTCGACCTGCGGCGCGAGCTGGTGCGGGTCAACCGAGACGCCTACCTACCGGACCTCGCGGACTCGTTGACCAACCACGCATTGTGGTTGGCGCAGGTCGGTCGGTGGGGCGAGGCTGGGCCGGTCTCGCAGGAGGCCGTCGACCTACGGCGCGAGCTGGTGCGGGTCAACCGGAAGGCCTACCTACCCGGCCTGGCGATCTCGTTGAACAACCACGCAATGTGGCTGGCGCAGGGCGGATGGCGGGATAAGGCTGTGCCGGTCTCGCAGGAGACCGTCGACCTTTATCGGGAGCTGGTGCGGGTCAACCGGGACGCCTACCTACCCGGCCTGGCGACCTCGTTGAGCAACCACGCCGATCGGTTGTCGGAGGTCGGACGGCGGGATGAGGCGGTGCCGGTCTCGCAACACGCCGTCGACCTGCGGCGCGAGCTGGTGCGGGTCAACCGAGACGCCTACCTGCCGGACTTGGCGACCTCGTTGAACAACCACGCAAAGTGGCTGGCGGAGGTCGGACGGCGGGATGAGGCGGTGCCGGTCTCGCAGGAGACCGTCGACCTGTGTCGGGAGCTGGTGCGGGTCAACCGGGACGCCTACCTGCCGGACTTGGCGGGCTCGTTGAGCAACCACGCAACGTGGTTGTCGGGGGTTGGACGTTGGAGCGAGGCTGGGCTGGTCTCGCAGGAGGTCGTCGACCTTTATCGGGAGCTCGTGCGGGTCAACCGGGACGCCTACCTGCCCGGCCTGGCGATCTCGTTGAACAACCACGCAAAGTGGCTGGCGAAGGTCAGACGGCGGGATGAGGCGGTGCCGGTCTCGCAGGAGACCGTCGACCTGTACCGGGAGCTGGTGCGGCTCAACCGGGACGCCTACCTGCCCGGCCTGGCGACCTCGTTGAACAACCACGCCAATCGGTTGTCGGAGGTTCGACGTTGGGACGAGGCTGGGCTGGTCTCGCAGGAGGCCGTCGACCTGCGGCGCGAGCTGGTGCGGGTCAACCGAGACGCCTACCTACCGGACCTCGCGGACTCGTTGACCAACCACGCATTGTGGTTGGCGCAGGTCGGTCGGTGGGGCGAGGCTGGGCCGGTCTCGCAGGAGGCCGTCGACCTACGGCGCGAGCTGGTGCGGGTCAACCGGAAGGCCTACCTACCCGGCCTGGCGATCTCGTTGAACAACCACGCAATGTGGCTGGCGCAGGGCGGATGGCGGGATAAGGCTGTGCCGGTCTCGCAGGAGACCGTCGACCTTTATCGGGAGCTGGTGCGGGTCAACCGGGACGCCTACCTACCCGGCCTGGCGACCTCGTTGAACAACCACGCCAATCGGTTGGCGGAGGTTGGACGTTGGGGCGAGGCTGGGCTGGTCTCGCAGGAGGCCGCCGGCTTGTATCGGGAGCTGGTGCGGGCCAATCGGGACGCCTACCTGCCGGAGTAAAACCAGAGCGTCACGGTGCTGGGGTATGTGTTGGTGCAGGACGCCCGCTTCGATGAGGCGGTAGCTCCCTTGTGGAAGTGTTCTCAGCCGGGCAAGAACTGTCCGACTATGCCCAGGACATCAGCGGCGTGATCGTTGATCTGTTGCGCCGCTGCTACGCCGGGGATGCTTCCGGAGCGGCAGCGGCGGTCCGTGCGATCACCGGCCAGGACATCCCCGGCTGGACGCGAGAACCGCCTGCCCTGCCCGACGACTGAGCCGGGCGACGGTCAATGGCCCCGGTCTTGAGTCGTCCGGAAAGGTGTACTTTTCCGGACACCCTAGCGACCTGCGCGAACACCGTCCCGAAAACCCCATCCAGAAAGTCGCACCAACTTCGGGGGCAGGTCACGCTCGGGAGCAACCGAGAGCCCGACGGGCTACCGCTAATTTCTGCACTCAGCCTCCTCGCGGGCCGATCAGCCGATACCGGGTCCTAGAGACCGATGCCAGCGACCACCACGGCATCTGCTGGGAGCTCGACCTCGACCGAGTCGACGCGGAAGGGCTCCGCGAATTCCACTGACCGCTGGCTGCCGGAACGCCACCGGCCATCGCGTCGAACCCGCGATCCCTCATCGTGGCGTCATGACGTCATGAGCTCACGACGTCATGACGCCACCGATCGCGGAGTGAGTTAGCTCGCCGCCGCCCTTGCCCAGGGCGCTCCTGGAGCTGGGGTCTGGGCGGCGACCTAACTCACTTCGGCGAACTAACTCGGCTAACTTCCGCAGGTCACGGACGAGTGAGCCCCCCAAGGGCGACGAGTTAGCTTTCTAGCCGAGTTAGGTCCCCCGACGCAACGCGGGGTGTCGGTAGCCCATGCGCCATCGGCCGCAAACGAGCGGAGCGTGACGGCTGACTCGACGCAACGCCCGAAGTCGACTATCGCGCCGCCCCGTTCCGGCCGCTGCTGCATCGTCCTGACCGAAATCCATCCCGCCGCCGGAAAGCACGTACGCACTTTGACCTGCGGCTATCGACCCATTCTTCCCTCGGTGACATCGACCCGAGCGCTGGGCCGTCTACGGACAGTGTTGGCGGTCAGAACGATCTTGGTTCGGTCGTCCAGGCTCAGGAGACATTCCGGACAGAGGTCACCAAGACCGTGACATCTAGCGCCACTTGCTGTCGCAGCGATAGTAGCCGCTGGTCTGCTTGCAGACCTGCATCCAGAAGTCCTTCATTGCCCACCCTTCCTGGTCCCACCAGCGGCTCTTGGTCACCGTCTTCGGGGCCTTGTAGCCCTTGGTGGTGATGACGTAATCGGTGATGGTGTGCCATCCGTACATAAGGTAGCGGCGGTGGACCCGGAGAGCGGCGTAGTGGCCATCACTCGCGCTGTCAGTCACGCTGAGATTGAGGGCGACGATCCTTTTGCGGCCCTCCCAGCACAGCGTCGCCCGGGCGCTCGCGCCGGGCATGGAACTGAACGCATTGCGGCAACTGAAGGAAGCCGCC
>NZ_JADG01000009.1 GCF_000518265.1 Actinomadura oligospora ATCC 43269
ACCGGTGACAAGGCGTACTCCTCGCGCGCGATCCGCCGCCACCTGCGCGGCCGGGGGATCGCCGCCACGATTCCTGAGCGCGCCGACCAACAGGCCGGACGGGCCCGGCAAGGCACCCGCGGCGGACGCCCACCCACCTTCGACCCGGCCCTCTACCGGCGCCGCAACGTCGTCGAACGCTGCATCGGCCGACTCAAGCAATGGCGAGGCATCGCCACCCGCTACGACAAACTCGCCCGCAACTACCAGGCAGCACTCACCCTGGTCAGCACACTCCTCTGGATCAACACATGATCCACCGGACAGGCCCTAGGCGCCGACCGGGCGGGCGGCCCCGCGATGCCCGTCAGCAGGGCAACAGGGAGCTTGGGCATCGCGGGTTGAAGGAGGTGGATGGCTCTGACGGTCGCGGCTATGTGCGCGTAGCAGCGGACTTGTTGGAACCTCTCCTGCTTGAGCTGGGCGTTCGCGCGTTCGCCGGGTGCTCGGCGCTGGGAGTGAGCGCGGTCGGTATTCCTCTGCGACCTGGGTTCGCCAAGACCTCGATTCGGGCTGAGCAGCGGCACGTCCGAGCCTTGGTAGAACCTGTTACGCGACACGCTCGGCCTGAGCCGCCGGGGCTGGCAGCGGCAGGCCGCTTCCCCAACGTCGACGGGCCCTACCGCCCGCCGAGGGGCAGCCCTCCGTCATCTCGACGGGGCACCAGAACCGGCAAACCCTGGCCCACCAGCGACTAAGCGACACGTTTGACGTTCCTGACGCACCGCAGCGTGGTTGAGTTTGCAGTGGCTTCGGTTGGGACCTTGTCGTACGCGTCTGTCAGCACACGCCGCGTCCACCACGAGTCGTCATCGTGATGGACGGAGACGAGCATTGGAGCTACTGGGTGCGCCGCGCTCTCCATCGCGCGGACAAGTATGGGGCGGCGCAGGCTTCGCGGTTGTCCCGCACAGCAGCGGAAAGTTAACCCGGTGCTGCTCCGCGGATGCGAAGCCTACGACCCGGACTTCGCCGTGACCTTTAGCCCCACGGTCGAAGAGCTCGAGCCATCGCCGAGGCCCAGGCACGGCGGGTGTTGGGGTTGGCGAGGCGGTGGGGCGGGATGAACCCATCGGCCGTGAGGACGGATCCTCAGCTCGGTCGTGATCGTTCAAGCCGGCTGCTCTACGTCAGAGGCCTTGTTCGAGGAGCAGAGCCTGGATGCTGTCCGCCATCTGCGTGGAGTGTTGAGAGATCATGGTGAAGTGGTCGCCCGGGATCTGGGTGGATGCGGTGATCTCCCAGTCGGCGCCCCAGGGTTCCAGGTCGTTGTCGACCGCCCGCACGTACAACAGGGGTGCGGTGAGAGGGGCCGGTGTCCAGCGGCGGAACAGTCCGCCCAGGTACCAGCCCAGAGCGGTGGTCTGGCTGTGTCCGGTGGACAGGAAGTCACCGGTCTGCCGCAGCAGGCCGGTGGCGATGACCTGGAGATGATCAGCGATTTCCCACGGGAGTGGTGCGTCGATGAGCAGGACCGCCGCCGGTGTCGTGCCAGCGGTTTGTTCCAGATGGTGGGCGACGGCGTGGGCGACCCAACCGCCAGAGGACATGCCGGCCAGGATGTAGGGCGCTCCGCGCGTCGCGGCATCGGCGTGGTATGCGAGTCCGGTGCAGAGCGTTGGGAGGTCTTCGGGAAGCGGGCCGTGGGTGAATCCGGGGAGGCGGAGCGCGATGACTTCTCTGCTGTCTCTCAACGCTCGCGTGAGGGCGGCGTAGGTGGAGTCACCGTCGGTCGGGGAGAAGGAGTCGAGGCATACGAGGGCCGGGGAATGTCCGCTGCGGGAGGCGGGGGCGGCCGGGCGGAGGTGGGTCGGGGCGTGTGGGTGGGGCAGGTCGGTGACGGCGAAGGTGGGGCGTAGACGGGCTGCCGCGTAGAGGAGTTCGAGTCCGTGGGCGGCCTTGTGGTCGATGATCGCCTGTTTGAAGATCGTGCCGAGGGTTTCCGGGGCCGCCGGTTGTGGTCGAGCGGTGACCCAGTACCGCTCGTGCTGGAAGGGGTAGGTGGGCAGGTCCGGTTCCGCGATCGGCCTGGGCGGGTTCGCGGCGGGATCAGAGGGAAGGCAGACGGCGTCCTCGCCGTCCGCGTCAGGGTTTTGTCGCCCGTCTACCAGAGTGGACAGCCTGTCGAGCAGTGTTCGGCGGTCGCGGGCCACGATCACTGCATGGTGCTGGAAGCGTGATCGGCATCTGCTGAGGGAGTGCGCCACGTCGGAAAGGTCGGCGTCGGGATGGGCCAGGAGGTGGTCCCGCAGGGCGCCGGCCTGGGCCCGGAGCGCGGCCGGTGTTTTGGCGGACAGCGGGAACGATGCCGGTTCGGACCTTGCGGGCCAGGCCGGTTTCCTAGTAGGTCGGGGTGGTGTCGACCGTTCTTCGAGGATGACGTGGGCGTTGGTGCCGGAGATCCCGAAGGCGGATACGGCGGCGCGGCGCGGACGTCCGGTTTCGGGCCATGCCATGGCGGTGCTGAGGAGCCGGACGGTGCCGTCGGACCAGTCCACGTGCGGGGTGGCGTGGTCGGCGAGGAGGGTTTTGGGGAGATGGCGGCGCCGGATCGCCTCCACCATTTTGATGACCCCGGCGACACCTGCTGCGGCTTGGGTGTGCCCGATGTTCGATTTGAGGGAACCCAACCACAGAGGGTGGGCGGCAGGTCTGTCGTTGCCGTAGGCGGCGATCAGCGCTCGGGCTTCGATCGGGTCGCCGAGTGGGGTCCCGGTCCCGTGGGCTTCGACGGCGTCGATGTCCGCGGGTGCGAGCCGGGCGTCAGCCAGGGCCGCGCGGATGACCTGCTCCTGAGAGGGGCCGTGGGGTGCGGTCAGCCCGTTGGAGGCGCCGTCCTGATTGACGGCCGACCCACGGACGATCGCCAGGATGCGGTGGCCGTTGCGGTGGGCGTCCGACAGGCGTTCCAGGACCAGGACGCCAGCGCCTTCGCTCATGCCCATGCCGTCGGCGGCAGCGGCGAAGGCCTTACTGCGCCCGTCGACCGCGAGCGCCCGCAGCCGGGAGAACCCAATGAGGGATCGGGGGTCCGCGATGATCGTGGCACCACCGGTGAGCGCGAGCGTGCATTGTCCTGCTTGGAGGGCTCGGGCGGCCAGGTGGACGGCTACCAGCGATGACGAGCACGCGGTGTCGACGACGAGTGCGGGGCCGCGCAACCTGAGGCAGTAGGCGATGCGGCCGGCCGCGACGCTGACTGCTGTCCCGGTCAGGAGGTGGGCGTCCAGGCCCTCGCTGCTGGGGACGTGCGCGCCGTAGTCGGAGGCGTACACCCCGACGTACACTCCGGTGCTGGTTCCGGCCAGTTCCGCGGGGATGATGCCGGCGTGTTCGAGGGCCTGCCAAGCGACCTCCAGCAGGAGCCGCTGCTGCGGGTCCATCGCGGTGGCTTCGCGGGGAGAGATGCCGAAGAAGGCGGCGTCGAAACCGGCCGCATCGTCGAGGAACCCGCCAGCGCGGGTGTAGCAGGTTCCTTGCCGGTCGGGGTCGGGATGGTAGAGCGCGTCCAGATCCCATCCGCGGTCATGGGGCAGCGGGCCGACGACGTCACGCTCAGCGTCCACGAGATCCCACAGGTCAGCCGAGGACATGACTCCTCCGGGGAACCGGCAACCCATCCCGACGATGGCCACCGCCTCGTCCTGCACCGCGGCGCGGCTCGGCTCGGCCTGACCGGTCGTCATTCGGCGGAGCCGCTCGTTTTCCAGAAGCGATGCCCGCAGCGCCTCGGTCAGCGCCTTCCTGGTGGCCTTCACGCCGGTCCTCTCCTCGATCTCACCGTCCGGGTCTCTTGCCGTGCTCACGACGGGCGCTCTGGAGCGCGAGCCGGACGAGTTCGTCGGCGTCTGCGTTCCTGATGCGGGTCTCCTGCTTAGATTCGTGGGTGTCCGGACGCTTTGCTTCCGGGTGGTCCGGCACCGTCTCGACACGCACGAGGCCGACAGGGGCCGGTCGGGCTGCGACGTCCGGTGCCGGTGGGCCTGGGGGCTGGGTGGACGCTGTGGCAGCGGATGAGATGGGTTCGGTGGGAGTGGTCCTGCGTGCGCGGGAGGCCAGGTAAGCGGCCAGGATGCGGGGTGCCGGGTGGTCGAAGATGAGGGTGGGCGGGAGCTTCAGGCCGGTGGCGGCGGTGAGGCGGTTGCGGAGTTCCAGGGCCATCAGAGAGTCGAATCCGCATTCCCGGAACGGCCGGTCGGGGTCGATCGCCGAGGAGTCGGTGTGGCCGAGGATCTCGGCAGACTGCGCCAGGACGAGCTCCAGTGGGCCGACTCCATGCGCGCCGGGTGAATGGAGCGTTGTCCCGGATGTCGATGTATCGGGTGCGGTGGTGGGTGACGCGAGGGCATTGAGGATCGGGGGAAGGGTGTGTTCCGCGGCCTTGCGACGAAGAACGTCCGGGTTGAGCGGGGCGGGAACGACGACCGGGAGCGCCGTGGCCAGGGCCGCGTCGAACAGCGCGGTTCCGTGCTCGACGGTGATGGGTGTCAGCCCCGCTCGCGTGAGGTGGCCGATGTCGGTGAGATGTCCGGTCATTCCCGAACGGGACTCCCAAAGCCCCCAGGGGAGGCTGATCGCGGGGAGTCCCTGCCCGTGGCGCTGGTGGGCGAGGGCGTCGAGGAAGGCGTTGCCTGCGGTGTAGTTGCCTTGACCGCTGTTGCCGAGAACGCCGAAGACGGAGGAGAACAGCACGAGTGACGCTGTGGGGAGGCGTCGATGGAGGATCCAGGCTCCGTCGATCTTCGCGCGGAGCACGTCGTGGAGATGCTGTTCGGTGAGTGCGGTGAGGGGCGCGTCGGCCAGGACTCCGGCCGTATGGATGACCGTGGTCACCGGACGGTCGTCCGGGATGTCCGCCAAGAGGGCGTCGACCTCGGTGGGATCGGCGACATCGCAGGCTTTGATCGTGGCCTGCGCGCCGAGCGATGCCAGGTCGTTGAGGAGTTCTCCGGCTCCGGGAGCGTCCGGGCCTCTGCGCGAGACGAGCAGGATGCCCTGGGCCTTGTGCTGCGCGGCCAGGTGGCGGGCGACCAGCGCCCCCAGCGTTCCGGTTCCTCCGGTGATCAGCACGGTCTCCGTGAGGTCCAGCATCGATCCGGCGGCTGCGGCGGAGGGTCGTGCTCGGGGCAGGGGTTCCAGCTGAGGGCCGCGCAGCACGCCGGCACGCAGCGCGAACTGGTTGTGGTCGGTGTCGGGAAGCCGGGCCAGCCAGGCGGCCAACTGCGTCGGAGGGGCGGTTGCTTCGGTGTCAAGGTCCAGCAGTAGGTACCGGCCAGGATGCTCTTGCTGTGCGCTGCGTACGAGCCCCCAGAGCGCCGCGTGCGCCAGATCCGGGGCGGGATCGCTCTCACCGGTATTGACGGCGCCGCACGTGAGGATGAGGAGTTTTCCCTCAGGCAGCGCGGCGAATGCCTGCAGGACCCTCAAAGCGTCCCGGAGCAAGATGCGAGTGGTGTGGCACGGGTCGGCCGTCTCCGGCGACGATGGCGCGGCCCAGAGCGTGAGCTCGTCGTGCCGTCCTTCGACGAGGGACGCTCGGTGGGGGGCGGCGGCCAGGGACTGCGGGACGTGGCTGTCCGCCAGAACGACCACCGTGCGCGCGTCGCCCGGGATCGGCCCGCCTGGATTCGGCTCACCTGTGGAGAGCACCGGCCAGGCGAGTCGCAGCAGGTGTTGTGGCGGGATGACATGGTCTTTGGGCCGCAGAGCAATCGCGGCGATCGTGAAGACGGGCGCGCCGGAGGTATCGGTCGCGATCACCTGATAGGTGTCCGGCCCGATCGGTGCCGCGTGGACTCGCAGCAGCCGCGCTTCGGTCGCCCTTACCTCGACGCCGGTGAAAGTGAACGGTAGCGGCAGCCCGTCGGTCAACAGCGTCAAAGGGTGCAGGACTGCGTCCAGGACAGTGGGATGGAGCAGGTGGCCGGTGGCCCCGTGCTCGTCCGGTACGGCGACCTCGGCGTAGGCGTCGGTGCCGCTGGTCCATGCCCGCCTCACCCCTTGGAACGCCGGCCCGTACGACAGCCCCCGCCCGGCCAGGTCGGGGTAGAAGACGCTCATGTCCAGGCGGTGCGCTCCGCGCGGCGGCCAGGGCGCGCCCGGCGCGTCTGCGCCACCGGTGGCCTGGCCGGCGTCGCCGCCCAGGACGCCGGTGGCGTGGCGTGTCCAAGGTGCCGTGCCATGGCGGGCGTCCACGGTGAACCCTCCGCTCTCACCGAGGGTGACACGCATCTGGACATCCCCTGCGGAGGGCAGCGAGAGTGGCGTGATCAGCGACATCTCGGCGATGGCGGTGTAGCCATCGCCGGCGCCGGCGTCGAGCGCGAGACCGAGGAAGACAGTCCCGGGCAGGATCGGGGTTCCGTCCACGACGTGCTCGGTCAGCCAGGGGTGCGTCGTGGTCGACAGGGTGCTCGAGGACACGCCTCGCTGCGTGCTGCCCGAGGCTCTCATCGCATCCTGAACCGCCCGCGCGGCGGCTGCAGGGGGCATGTCGGGCGGCGGACGGCGAGCGGATCCGTCACTGATCTGGTAGGGCTGGCGTTGGAAGGGGTACCTGGGTAGGTCGATGCGTTGGGCGCGGGGGTACAGGGCCGTCCAGTCGGGGCTGGTGCCGCGGGTGTGCAGGGCGGCCAGCGCCGTCGCGACCGCTTCCGAACCGGGGCGGTCCCTATGGAGCGTTCCGGTGACAACCGCGCTGTCCTCAACCTGGGTGTCGGCGAGGGTCTCGGTGACCGCAGAGATCAGGATGGGGTGCGGCGACACCTCGACGAAGGCACGATGACCGGTGTCGGTCAATGCCCGTACCGTGCGGTGGAACAGCACCGGCTGGCGGAGGTTGCGGTACCAGTAGGCGGCGTCCATGACCGTGGTGTCCAAGGGCTCGTCGTAAGGCATTCCCGCGACCGTCGAGTAGAACGGCACGTTCGAGGGGCGCGGCCGCAGGCCGCGAAGCCGGTCGGCGAGTGTGTCCCGGATCTGTTCGACCTGCGGCGAGTGCGAGGCGTAGGACACCGGTACCTGGCGGGCGTGGACTCCTTCGTGTTCGCAATGGACCAGAAACTCGGCGACCGCCGCACCGTCGCCCGCAATCGTGGTGTTGGTAGGGCTGTTGACCGTCGCCACGTGCAGTCGTCCGGACCATCCAGCGAGCTGGGGCTTCAGGTCTTCGGGGCCAAGCCACACCGATGCCATCGCTCCCCGCCCGACCAGGCGCGGCAGCTCCCGGCTTCGCAGCGCGACGGTCCGCGCAGCGTCCTCCAATGACAGCGCACCTGCCACATAGGCGGCGGCGATCTCCCCTTGGGAATGGCCCACCACCGCGCCGGGGACGATGCCGAACGCTCGCCAGAGCGCGGCGAGGGAGGCCATCACGGCGAACAGCGCGGGTTGGACGACGTCCACCCGGTCCAGTGGCGGCGTCCCCTCCTTGCCATGCAGGACGTCGATGACCGACCAGCCGGTGAACGGGATGAGTGCTCGGTCGCAGTCCTCCAGCGCTGCGGCGAAGGCGGGCGACCACGCGTACAGGTCACGGCCCATCTCCGGATACTGTGCGCCCTGGCCCGGGAACACGAACACAGGGCCAGCAGCACCTGGATCCGTGGACATGCCACCCACCACACGCGGATGCGGGTGTCCGGCCGACAGCGCCGCCAGGGCATCCAGCAGTATCTCCCGCGCCGCTCCGTCGGCTGCCGGCGCTGTCACCACGGCCCGATGCCTCAGCTGGTTGCGTGTGGTCGCCAGGGAGAGGGCCAGGTCGTGCAGGTCGATGTGAGGGCGGGCAGCCAGGTGGTCGTGGAGCCGCCCCGCTTGGGCGACCAGGGCGTCGGGGCAGTGGGCCGACAACGGCCACAACAACGGTGAGGCCGTCGCGCAGCGACCGGGTGCCTCACCGACGATCATGTGGGCGTTGGCGCCACCGATGCCGAGTGAGGAAACCCCGGCGACCAGCGGCATGCTGGAGCGCGGCCAATCACAAGCCGACGTCTGGACGCGCACCCCCAGAGCTTCCAGCGGCAGGTCCGGGGGCGCGGCCTCGAAGTTGAGGCCGGGCGGGATCCTCCGATGCGCGATGGCCAGCAACGTCTTCATCAGCCCGGTGATCCCGGCCGCACCCTCCAGGTGGCCCACATTGGTCTTGGCCGAGCCGACCAGCAGGGGCGCATCCGCACGGCGGCCGAACACCGCGGCCAACGCACGGGCCTCCGCCCGGTCACCGAGGCGGGTGCCGCTGCCATGCGCTTCGACGTATTGCACCCGCGCCGGAGCGATGCCCGCCCGGGCGCAGGCCTGCCGGATGGCCTGCTCCTGCCCGTCCGCGCTGGGCGCCGTCAGATGCGGCCCCGATCCCCCATGGGTCACCGCGCTGCCCAGGATCACGCCGTAGACGCGATCACCGTCACCGAGCGCTTCCTCCAGTCGTTTGAGAACCACCAGCCCGCCGCCCTCACCATGCACATAGCCGTTGGCACGCGCGTCGAAGGCGAAGCACCGGCCTTCGCGGGACAGCACCCCGAAACGCGCCATGCTCACCTCGGCGTCGGGGCTGAGGTTCAAATGCACCCCTCCGGCCAGCGCTACCGACGCCTCGCCCCGGCGCAGCGACTCGGCCGCCAGATGCACCGCGACCAGCGAGGACGCCTGACCGGTGTCCACCACCATGCTCGGACCGCACAGCCCCAGCACGTAGGACACACGGTTGGCGATCATGCCGCGTTGAGTGCCGGTCACGGTATGAGCAGTGCTCTCCTGAACGGACACCAGGGCCGCGTAGTCGTCGCGCATTGCGCCGATGAACACCCCGGCCGGGGCACCCCGGAGGATCGCGGGAGCAATCCGCGCGTCCTCCAGGGCCTCCCACGCCAGCTCGAGCGTCAGCCGCTGCTGCGGATCCATCGCCCGCGCCTCCCGCGGGGACAGAGCGAAGAAATCCGCGTCGAAGCCGTCGGCATCGGCCAGCCGAGCATGGTGACGGAGCGCCTCTCGCTGCTCGGGCGGCAACCCGAGGCTCTCGGGAAACCGTTCCTTCCACAGCGGTTCCGGCATCTGGGTGACCTCGTCCCCACCAGCGGCCAGCACCTCCCAGAACGCCTCCGGGCCATCGATTCCGCCCGGGAGGCGACAGGACATGCCGATGATGGCGATCTCCCCCGACGGCATTCCCGGGTTTCCTCTACGCCGCGGATCCCTCGGGGTCCCCGAGGAGCCGGCTTCCCGGCGCGTCCGGGTCCCCGCTGAAGAAGTACTCGTGGATCGCGAGCCGGAACTCCCCGCCGTCGACGACGCCGTTGCCGTCGCGGTCCAGCAACCGGAACGCCGCGTCCGCCTGGGCCCGGCTCCCGCCGAAGGACTCGTAGAAGCGGGCGAACTCATCCGGCGACAGGACCCCGTCCCCATTGGCGTCCAGCGATCGGAGCATCACATCGACCATGTGCAGGACGAAGGTCGACCCCGACGGGTCACCAGGCCTCAGGCCCAGGATCGCCGTCGCCCACTGATCGATGTCCAGGCGGCCGGCCGACTCGATTCCCGCTGCCTGGGCCACCTCGCCCCAGAACGCCTGCGAGCCTCGAAGCAGGCTCGCGCTGTCGGTGGCGTCCTGACCGAGCCGTCCCGCGATCACCCGAGCATGGGTCTCGAAGTCTCCACGATCGAGAAAACCATCCTTATTGTGGTCATAGTAGCCAAAGACCCGGCGAATCTTCCATTCTCGAATATCCAGAGACAAGGCCGGACATCCTTCCTTGAGATTTCCTGCCTCCACACTAGGTTCGCCACGAGATTCCCCCCATAGACCGAAGAGCCATATCCGGATGCCCGAAGAGGCGAGAAGAATCCACCCAATACCGAAAGGAAGATCCGCCCCAGATAGGCATTCCCGTAGCCAAATACCAGGAAAGAGGGATATGCACTTCTCGGCAGCTTCGGTAGGCGGCCCGCGCCTTCTCCATCTGGCTGATCGCAGAGCCGAATCCGCCAGCTGCGGCCCGGGCGGTTGCCCGAGCTTCTCCTCCCACAGGTACGCCAGCGGCACCTCACCGCCCCGGAATGCTGCTCCTTGTCACACACCTTCGCGGCCAGCCACAACACTGCCTTAGGCGGACTCGGCGGGTCCGCAATCCCAGATTGCCTGCAATAACTTGCGATTTCTCTGTGACGGGTGGCCAGGTTGATCTTCCGTGTCAGTTGCGATCGAGGGCGGCGAGTTCCTGCTCGAGGGTGCGTTGGCGGTGGCGCAGTTCGGTCAGCTCGTCCTGGATCTCGCGGGTGCGGAGGAGGCGGTGGAGCGGTGTTCCGTCGTCGAGAGGGGTGATGACCGTGATCGCTTGCTTGGTGACGTCGATGCGTGTCGTCAGGAGGGTCCGGGCAAGGCTGGTGAACTCCCAGCGGGGAGCGTATGAAGCGGGTCCACTGGCGTATCTGGGAAGTTCCGCTGTGGCCAGAGCTCCCTGCTCGCGAATCCTGGTGACCTGGCTCAGCTCTTGCGCCAGTCGTGCCCTGGTCTCGACCAGTTCAGCGACCGCTTTGGCTGCACCGACACGGGAATCGAAGATCGAGATTTTTCGTGCGAGGTCATCGGCGCGGGTGGCGACCTGCTGCTCGTCGGGTTCCAGTTCCGGGGCGGTCGCCCAGGACGGATGGTCATGGAGCCTGCGGTGCAGGATCCAGTCGATCTCTTCGTCCACACGGCTCTTCTCGTGGCTTCTGTATCTGCTGTCTTCGTGGCGGTTGTCGCAGCTATAACGGGCCTTGTGCTGTCCCTCTTCGGATGTGGTCCCTGGCCAAGTGTTCAGGGGGCCGCCGCAGTCGCCACACCTGATGTCCGGTGTCAATCGCAACTGGGTTGGATGTTCCTGGTCGAAGGTTTCAAGGGCGGAGATGGTGCCTTGGTAGTCGTCGACCCGTGTGCCGTATGTGAGGGCCCAGGAGGTGTCCTGCCCGGCGAGGACCGGTGCGACGAGGCTGAGAGCGACCAGCCTGTTCGGCTGACGGTGCGGCCATGTGGCCAGCGGTTCCTCGTCGTCGTCCAGGCGTAGGAATCCGTGCGTTGAGGCCGCAGGGCAGGCATAGGTGACCTCGAGGCTTCGCGGCTGGAAGCCGATGGTCGCCTCAGCGTCGCAGTCTGAGCACGGAACGACCGCTGCACGTGGGTTCGCCGGGTATCGGTCGCTGTACTTTCGTTCGGCTGCGATCTTCCAGCTCCCGCCGTCCACGATGTGGCCCGCACGCTTGTCGATCGTGTCCGCTCGATGCACGCGTTCGCGCTGGGCTCGCTGCTCTCGTTCCGCTTGGCGCATCGCCTCGACGCGTGTCTCCAGGATCGGGATGAGTGCATTGAGCTGTTTGGCCTGGCTGTCGGAGAGCTTCTGGATGACTGCTCCACCGCAGGTGCGGCAGGGGCGGATCTGACCGGCGGCGCGGAGCTCACCGACGGTCAGGGTCTGCTCGGCTGCGGCCTTCTTTCCCACCTGCCGGCAATGGGGTGCGTGTGTGACTCCGGTAGAGCCCATCCGGACCGTGACGGTGAGGCTGGCCAGTCCTGCCCCCAACTCGTCCAGGGTCAGCAGCGGCGAACAGAGCACTTCCATTGGCGGCGATTGCGCCATCGGTATCGGTCACCTCCATACCTCGAGATCGCGAGGCACCTGCAGGACCCCGTGTTCCTTCGAGCGTAGGAGTGCCCCTCGGGTCTGCGCCGAGGTTCACCGGGAAATGCTCGCCGCGAGCGACCCGACGCGCCGCACCGCGCTGCGCCGTCACACGAAAGGTGCCCCCGTCACCCGGCTGGTCAGGTACCTGCGCGGGGTCTTCGACGGCCGATCTGTCGAGATACCCAAACCGGTTCCGCGTCTTCGCCGATTCTCCGGTCTGCGCGGGGCTCCGGGAATTCAATGGACGCATGAACGCAGGGCGGGTCTGGGCGTACCGAGCGCGAGCGCGTGACAACGACTGTCCGGTTGAGCGTGTGAAGTATCTTGAGTCGGCTCCCAAGGGGAACAAGTGCCTGGTCCGGTTCCTTGATCGTGACGGACACGAGGAGTGGGTTCCACGAGGGCGTTTGATCGTTCTGTGGGACGAGCGTGAGGGCTGGCTGGAGGAGGAGCGGCGGATGGCCGCCGGTGTCGAGGTGTCCGCGCACGCCTACGAGACTCCGCAGTACTACGCCGTGTCATCCCTGTTGAGCGACGGGAAGTTCCTCGACGGGGTCGAGTTGGGCTACACCCAGGATGAATGCTGCACCGTCCAAATCCCGGATCTGCTCGCGGTCTGCGGCAGGTTGGGGATGGATCCGGACGAGGTCCGGCGGGAACCTCTCGCTTTCACGATCGATGGGTCCTTCATTGGGCCCTGGTCGCTCGCCGTGAAGATCGCCAAGAGGGTGGCGGAACTCAACGCCGAGGCCGTCATGCAGATGGTGATGGCGGAGGAGGAACGGATCGAGCTGGAGTCGGTCCACGGCTGGACCTTCACGGTCGGGCGCGAACGCGAGGAGCATTGGGTGCCGCCGGAGCGTCTGAGGGATCGCCACACGAAACGGCTCGTGGAGCTGAACATCGTGCGGGAGTGGTGCGGCAGGGAGATCATCGAGCGGCTGGACGAGCTGGAGGCCCTGCGGGCGGAGGTGCAGCGACTGGGTCAGTTGGTCGAGCGCGCCATCGTCGAGCTGCGTCGATGCGGCCAGGACGCTATCGCCTCCACCATGGAAAGCGACCTTGGCGTGCCAGTATCCAGGCTGGTGCTCCGGAGCCGGACGAGAAAGAAGAAGGGCCGCTGACGGGCTCGCCGCCCGGAGGGCGGTATTCCTTCCTGGGCTTGAAGGGGCTCCAGTCGCCCAGGTGGGCGCGAAGGTCGTCCGGGCCGGGTTCGGGGTGGAAGCGCTCGGCCAGGTCCGGCAGCCGGAGGGTGGGGTCGAGCCGATCTGCTCGGGCTCTCGCCCAAGCCGTCCACTCGCCGGCCACGTCCGGTGTTCCGGAGGCAGCGGCGGCGCGATCGATATCGTCACAGAACTCACGGATCCGCCCAGCGATATGCCACCTGTCCAGTGCGTCCTCGAAAGCCCTTGCGCGCAGGTCCTCGATCGCCAGAGCTCGCGCCGTACCCATCGCCGTTTTCCATTGGGCCTCGGTCGCCGCTTGCTCGCGCTCGTACTCTGCCCGTTGGCGCTCGTGTTCGACCAGCCATTCCTGATGGCGGCGCCGGTTCTCACGCGCCTGTTCCTCGGCTCGCTCGGCCTGGCGCTCGGCCTCGTCCAGCACCTCGGCGAGCTTCTTCTCGACCTTGGACCTGCCCTGGTCCGCCCACTCCCTGGCTTCGGGTGTGCGCGGCGACAGCTCGATACGCAAGCGTCCGGATGGAACCGAGTCGTACTCGGGGGGCGTGACGCGCTGCCAGTCGTAGGCATGACGAAGTCGCGGGTCGTTGGCCGGCAGACGTCGTGGAACCTCATCCACGTCTTCTGAGATCTTGATGACGAACGCGTGCTCATGAACTCGGAGGTACATCTGCCGGTTCTTCCGGGAAGCCGCGACGGCGTGTCCGCGCCGTTCCGCCCTCCGGGCGAGTCCCTTCACCAACTCGAGGGCACGCCCCCGTGCCTGATCGCTGACCTTGAGAAGCTGCTGGTCCCGTCCAATTAGTTCGGTCAGATCGTCACCGATGACCTCGTCGCGGACGCGCAGCCGGATGCGGTTCCAGTCGGTCCTGGTCTCTGGTCCATCTTCGCCGAGTCTGATGATGAGCGGCCCGGCGTCTCTGCCCGTATGCAAGAGCTGCTTGCCTTCCGGCACCAGCCCTCTTCGTTTGGCCGCGTTGATCGCCTTGCGGTAGCGGGCCCGTGTCGCGTCGTCCGGTTCGTCAATGCGGATGGTCGCGTCCTCGCGCCTGCCGAGTTCCGCGATGAGTTCGGCCGCCACATCCCTCGAGGGAGACCGCTTCGGCGACGCGGCGGCCGCATCGTCTGAGGCGGGGCGATCCGGGTGGTATCCGTTCTGGAGGTAGAAGCTTCCGGCTTCAGTGATCTCGACACACCACACACCACCACGGTGAGACGTCCACACCAAGCCGCGATCTCGCAGCGCGTTCATCGTCGTCCCCAGCTCAGAGCGCTTCGCACTCACCTCGCCCGCATCACTCCCCACGCGCTGCAACACCGACAGCTGCCTGGCGTTCAACGCCGCCCATCGCCGCATGCCCGCAGGGGACAACACTCCATCGACACGCGCAACCTGAAACACCAACTGGGAATGACAGTGTCCAGGCAACCTGGCAGGAGGAAATCCCCGCGTCGGAACGAGCGGCGCGGGTCTTCGTGTTATCAGCGAGACTCGCTCTCGGCTTGCCTGCGAAGCTTCCTGTGATCCGCCCACGCCCAGTCCAGGGCAGCGCGCTCGGATGCCACGATGGCAATGGCTGCTCGGTGGTTTCGGCACCCCCGTTGCACCGGACGTCACAAGGTCGAGGGCGTCAAACACCTGGTTTGCAGGCCGAGCAGATCACATCGCGGGAGATCCGGACGTGGCGGGCGCCCGGCGGAGCTCCTGCTCGACGCCCATTGCCCCTGTGCGTCGCGGTGCGGGCGGGGGGCTGGGGTGTCAGGCGGGTGTGAGGGCGAAGAAGGCGCTGATCGCTTCGGCGAGATTCAGGTTGGGGCAGGTTCTGCCCATGATGCGCGGCGCGGGATGCGGGCCGGGGACGGTGTGGCCTCCGCCGTGCACCGTGTACAACGTGGTCGGCGGCCTGCCGTCCTGCCGGTAGTCCAGGGCGGTGACCGATGTGGCGCGGGATCCGTCATGCTGTGGCAGTTTCCGCGTGCTGGGCGGGCGGTCGATCGAGTTGCGGGCCGCGAAGTAGGCCGCGGTCTGCGGTGCCGACAGGAATGGTCCGCCGACGCGGAACATCAGCCGGGCCAACCGGTGCGCCCTTCCACCGATTCTTCCGCCGGCATAGGGGACGAGCCGGTCCCGCGTTCCGTGGATCAGCAGCATCGGGATCGGGACGGCGGGCACAGTGCCATGGCGGAAGTTCTCCGGCGCCGGCTGGGTGGCCGCGATGACGGTCGCCCCGGCCAGCAGATCGGAACTTTCGTGGACGAGCCGGATGACCATTCCCCCGCCGTTGGAGAACCCGACCGCGTACACCTTCGAACGGTCGATGCGATGACTGCGCTCCAGTGCGCCGACCACGGCCCTGGCGAAGGCCACGTCGTCCACGTCCTCGACACGTGCGGCGACACGGCTGTCGGCGCACGCGTCGTTCCAATGGCCCTTGTAACCATCGAGGTAGGCGACCACAGCCCCCGCTTCAGTGGTCAGGGAGTCCAAGGAACCGCCGGTGAAGGCGCGGAACTTCCCGCCATTCTGCTTGGAGCCGTGGAAGATGAGGACGAGCCTGCCGCCGGGACGCAGTTCGCGAGGCGTGACCAACGTGTAAGTGCGATGCTGTCCGGCCACTGTGATGCCGCCTCGGGCGATGCGCGGGTGTGGCATTCGCAGTTCTTCTCAGTTCCGGACGGCCGGGTCGTTGATGCCCGTGGTGAGGCGATCGCGGTCGCGCCAGGCGCGTTCCCACTGCCGGGTCATCTGGGGGTAGATGACGAGGTACCGGAACGGCTTGATGAAGGCCATGTACAGGCGTCCGAACATTCCGTTGGGTTTGACGAGGGCGGCCATGTGCAGCTCGTACTCGCCGTTGTCGGCCTGCACCCATCCCAGGTGACACACCGTGTGCACGGTCTTGTTCGCCAACTCCATGGCGCTTTCGTCATCAAGCACGTACAGCTGCTTGAACGGAGTGCCGGGGACGGCGTCGACGTCCGCGGCCGCAGGAAGGTCGGGCGGCATGATCTGCCGCAGCGAGCGGACCCTTTCACCCAGGCTTTCCTTGGGCCTGTCCCAGCCGAACAGGGCACCGAGCTTCCAGCGCACCGCGAACAGGAACCGCACCATCGGGCCCGAGTTCGCGGGTCCGGCGAACGCTTCGAGCGCGTCGAGCATCATCGGAAAATCGTCCGGGCCGGCGCCGGGAGTGCGATAGCGCCACACGTCCTCCACCTGGAAGTCCGGGGTGAGTTCGTGGATCCGCCACGGACGGGAAATGTGCTCGGTACGCGAAAGCCGTGTCGACATGATCTCCTCCTTGAGACCCACCAATATACGCTGCCGTATATATCGACCCTAGACGCCCATGTACGGATGCGTATAGATCTTGTTCGGATGAGGTGGATCACGTCACGGGAGCCCCTGCGAACACCGCGGGCCGCGTGGATCAAGCCCCCACGGCCGCCCTGACGCTTCAGTGTGTGCGGCGACACAGAAGGCCACAGGAGGTCACCCGCGAGGGGGAGTCGGCTCGTTCTGCGGCGGGAGGCGGCCGGGAGCCGGGCGGACAAGGGTGAGGGGCGTGAACGACTCAAGGATCGATTCGCCGGTCTGGGCGAGAAGGGCCGCGCACGCGGTCGCTTGGACGACGCTGCCGTCGGGGCTGTGGCGGGTGGCGTTGGGACTCGGACTGCCGGTGGGTTACAGCGAGCAGGCGCTTCGCGAGGACTTCCACATCCCCGGTTGGGGCGTGGCGTATGTGATCGGGCTCAGCGTGCTCAGCGAGGCGCTGGCCTTGCTCACGCTCGGGCTGGTGTCGCCCTGGGGCGAGGTGGCGCCGAGCTGGATCCCGTTCATCGGGGGGAAGCGGGTCGCGCCGAAAGCCGCGGTCATTCCCGCGGCCGTCGGGTCCGTCCTGCTGTTTCTGATCTGGGACGTGCTGGAGTTCGTTCAGTGGAGCTACGGGGCGAGCGACACCGCTCCCGGCCATCCGACGGGTGGATGGAAAGTCCTGCAGGAGGTGCTCTACCTGCCACTCCTCGCCTGGGGCCCGCTGCTGGCGGCGGTCACGATGTCCTACCACCGCCGCCACAAGTAGCCGAGAGGTCCTGCCGCCCACCGGACCACCCGGCCGAGACCGAAAGCTTCGCGGTACGCATGGCCCGGTCAGCGGAATAGTCCCCCGGTCGCGAGGCGGAGTTCCGTGTCGAGTTGAAGCGGCTCAGGTTGGCCGCTCGGTCGCCAGCGTGCTGGGGTCGTGGCCGCGGGTGCGGGATAGGTGAAGGCGGCGCCGGTCGCGTTCCAGACCGATGACGGTGACCTGTACCTGCTCACCCAGCCGAACCACTTGTTCGGGCGAATCGACCGGGACGTCGGCGAGTTCGTCCTTGTGGACGAGGCCGTGGACACCGGCGGCGACTTCGACGAACACGCCGAACGGAACAATCTTGGTGACGGTGCCGGTGAGGCACTGCTCCAGGGCGGTGTTGTCGGCGAAGATCTGGAACGGGTCTGGGCGTAGCGCACGCAGGGAGAGCCGGGCTTCGCCGTTGGTGGTGTCGAAGGCGAGGACCTCGCCGCGGACTCGCTGACCGACGTGGACCACGTCGGTCACCTCCTCGAAGTACTCCCAGGCGAGCTCGGGGACCGTGACGAATCCGACTCCGGGAAAGGACGGGTGTGCCGGCCCCTCGTCCAGGGAGATGAAGACGCCGAAGTTCTGGACGTCGGCGACCGTGCCGTCGAGGACGTCGCCAGTGTGCAGGCTCTTCAGGAACTGCCACAGTTCGGGGTGCTCGGTCGCGGCGAGGGACAACCAGACCCGTCCGGCGGCATCATCGATGGAGACGACCTCAGCGGTGACCGGCTGATCGTCCCTCACCGCCTCAGAGCGCCTCCCCTTCCATGGGAAGTCCCTGACGTAGGCGGGCGTCGATGACGCATCCCCGTCGAGCCGTATTCGTGGTCCGAAGGGCCGCTCGTCGGCCAACACCGTCCCCGAGACGATGTCTCCGATGGTCGTCCCGTTTCTCGGCCGGGGTGCGGGGGCGCCGGGAGCGTCCGCGTTCCAGGCCGCGGGCAGCGGCTCGTCGCACATCGCGCAGGCGTAGTGGTCGTCCTTCACGATGTTGAGCTGGCCGCAGTGGACACAGCGCCGGAAGACGATCGGCACCGTGAAGGAACCCGGATGATCGAGCCCGGCGTTGTCGAGGGCGACCTGAACCGCGGCATAGGAATCCGGCTCGGGACAGTAGCCGGCCGACTGGTTGCTGATCTCGCTCACCCGCCAGCCATCACCGCTCGGCTCGAAGGTGATCTCGCCGGCGCTCAGCACGGGAGCGCCACCCGCGCAGACGACATGCTCGCTGCGTCGTGGGGCCAGGCGAAGGGTCGTGGACTCGTCGATGACGAACGTCATGGGTTCCCCACGTTCGCTGCCGTCCTGCCGAGCGAGCCAGTCAGCGAGATCGGCGGGCGACGTGACCGGACGCCCGCTGCCCTGCGACCAGATCTGCACGCGGATCTCTTCCGGGCCGACGTACTGGTAGCGGCGCCGTGCCTCGACGCCCAAGGCGCCCGCGAACGCGGAGAACGCGGGCGCGACGGCCCGCCAGGCGCACTGGTCCGGGTCTGTCCACCGGTCGGAGGCCACGACCCTCGGATCGTTGCTGCCTGTCCGGTAGTCCAGCGCGAGGACGACGTCGGCGCCGGACTTGCGGTTGACGCCGATGGGCACAGCCAGCTCGGCATCGAGCCAGGGAAGTTCAACCAGATCAGTAGCGTGACTTCCACGAGCCTGCCGGAAGAGCTCGGCGGTGACGCCGTCATCGGTCATCCGGTTCAGGGCCTCAGACTCGCGACGCATCTGGTGCACGTCCGCGAGGATGTCCAGTGGACCTGCGAACCACGGCATGATCGCGCGCAGCCGGGTGTCGTCCTGCGCTGGCCAGGCGCCCGAGGCCATCGACTCGATCAGGGGACCGGGCAAGGGGAGCCCGCGGACATAGACCCGTGAAGGACGCATGCCGCACAGATTCCCACGATCATGCCGGTCCCGGAAACGCTCGAACACGGGACGGCCAGCTGGGCGTTCCCCCCGTCATGGAGGCACGTAGGCTGTGGGTTCGAGTCCCACGCGCCCCACCCACCTGACCTGGGCATACGCGAAAATGCCGCGTTTGCCCAGTGCCATTTTTGCCCCAGATTTCCCTTGTGGCTGCTCGATAGTCGTCCGGTGGCTGTCCGGCGCTCCGCGTTCCCCCTGGTCAACCCTGGTTTTCGCGTTGTCGCGTGCGCTCACGGGTGCCGGGGGTTGTCGTGGTGCGTGCGATGCCGTCCTGGCCCGCTCGGGGTCGTGTGAGGCCGTCCGGACCTGACCTGACCTGCGCCAACTTCGCGCGGACCCGCTTGGCCGTGGATGTGGCGGGCCGTCCCGCTCGAGCAGGCCGCGTGGCAGCCGGTACGGCCACCGGCGCCAGCAGCGCGACCGCTTGGGCCTACTCGAACGCGGCCACCACCGTCAGGGCGTCGTTCACCAGCCCGGAATCCAGCTGCTGCTTGGCCTGCACGTCGTCCCACGCGATACCCGGTTTGCCCGGGTCGGTGTGGTCATGCGCGAAGCACTCGGCCGCGATCAGCTCGGCGGTGCCCGGCACCGACCGGCCCACCCGGCGGATCGCCGCGATCAGCTGGGTGACGGTGCCGTCAAAGCCTCAGCTGAGTTTTCGAGCGGTACAGGTGGTCGTTGGCCGGATCGGGCCACGCTTTCGATGAACGATTCGCATTCGGCCTACGTGATGAGAGACAGAAGGGCACAGATGCGCCGCATCGGCGGAATTCGGTGACCCGACCCGGCCACCAGTGCAGACTTTCCATGGCCAGGGACATGAATCCACCGCCGGATCGCGGGCCGTATTACTTTCCACACGACAATCGGAGGAGGTTGCATTGAGGATCAAAAGGCATTTCCTGGTATTGGTCGCGGGAGCGGCGGTGTCCCTCACGACCGTTGTGACGGCCCCCGCTGGAGTAGCGACCGCGCCCCCGGGCGAGGGGCCAACGGACCGGCAGATGATCGACGCTTTCCATGACCGATGGGGCGAGACGTCGTTCCGCCCCACCGGAATCGGCAACTGGGAACAGGTGTCGTCGTGGGTACGCGCCGAGCAGTACGTCTTGCCGCCTGGCACCACCGAGTTCACCGACCGGCCGCAGAAGGAGACCGGTCTGGGCCCGCTGAAGCTGCAGGTCTTCACCCGTCAGACGCACAACCGCGCACAGTACGAGATCAGCGAAACGGCTGGGACAGCGGCGAACCCCTTCCCGGTCTTTCGCGGCACTCCGACGTCGATGACCTTCTACAACGCCGCGGGGATCCCCGGGATCCCGCCGGGCGAGATCCAGGAGCGCTGCCGCGCTCTGATGAAGGAGGGCCGAGATTTCCAAGTCTGCCGGATGATCGCCGCCGACGGCTCGATCCGCTACCACGTCAAGGTGCCTGAGGGTAAGCCCGCCGCCGGACTCCCCACGGTGGACGACCTGGTCGGCGCATTCCGCGACCAGTGGGGGCAGAACCGCTTCCAGCCGACGGACGCGACGGCGTGGCACCAGTTCTCGGCCTGGCAGCGGTTCCGCCAGATTCAGTTCCCGCCCGGCACCGACGAATTCACCGGCACGCCCGTGGCAGCCACCCAGCTGCGGCCGTTCGAGGTACGGCTGATGCGCCGCACGGTGCATGGACGGGAGGAGTTCACGGAGGACAGCACAGTCGTGTTGGAGGACGGCCAAGCCCGCGACGATGGGTTCGCCTTCGGTCGGTTCCGCGGCACGCCGGACAACTGGTACTTCTACACCTCACCGACGGAGGGTGTGCCGCTCCCCGGCGCGGAGTACCAGCTCAACCGCAAGCCGATAACGGTAAGCGATGGGACGTTCCTCGTGACGCGCGTCATCACGCCGGTCCACCAGATCTCCTACTACGTCCTGCGCCGAGTGGCCTGATTTGATGTGTCCTTGAATATGCCAGGGACATGACAAACATCCGCCACCACAACAACAGAAAAGGCGAAACAAGGAGACTCATGAAAACGAAAGCCGCTGCGACAACGCTGGCAGTCTTGATGCTGCTCGGCACGACCGCACTGACCGGGACACCGGCCGGCGCCGCACCCGCTGCCGCGGCTACCACGGCATCCGCGAAGCAAGGCGGACCGACCGACAAGCAGATCATGGACGCTTTCCGCGACGAGTGGGGCCAGATCGCCGTCGAACCCACCGGGATCACCGACTGGAAAACGTTCTCCACATGGGACCGGGCGGCACAATACGTCTTCGCGCCAGGCACCGATGAAACCAAAGGAACGCCGAAGGAGGAGACCGATCTCGCGCCGCTGCGACTGGACGTCGTCACCCGTCAGGCACACGACAAGGCCGAATACCAAGTGAGGGAGACCGCCGACAACCCCGACGGCACACAGACCCTCAACTATTACCCCATCTTCAGCGGTACCCCGAAAGCGATGACCTTCTACAACGCCGCTGGCATACCAGGCCTGCCGGCCGGCGAGATCCAGCAGACCTGCCGTGACGTCGCCTCGTCCGGCGAGCACTTCCTGGCCTGCCGGATGGTCCCCTCCGACGGGTCGATCCGCTACCAGATCAAGGTCAGGTCAGGCAGTCCGGCCAGCGACCCGCCCAGCATCGGAATGGTCATGCACGCCTTCCGCGACCAGTGGGGCATCACCACCTTCACCCCAACCGGCGCTACCGCCTGGAAGCCCATCTCGCAGTGGGAGCGCTTCAAGCTCTTCAGTTTCGCCGAGGGCGACAACGAGTTCGCCGGCACCCCTGTGGACTCCGATCCCGCCACCCTCAGGGGCCTCACCCTGTGGATGATGACCCGCACGGTCAACGGCGAACGGCAGTTCATGGAACGGGGCCTTGCCGTCCCTGAACCCGGCACGACCCGCGAGGACGGGTTCGCCTTCGGCCGTTTCAGCGGGGGCCCGACCGACTGGTTCATCAACGACGACAGCTCGGACCCATTCTTCGGTGAATACCGACAGCACCGAAAGGTCGTCACCATCAACGGCCAGGACCTGCTCGTCGACCGGACTCTCATCCCTGAGGCGGACGGCAGCCACAGCATCACCTACTACGCGTTGAGGCCAAGCAGCTAGACGCCGACCCGGTCTGCGGAGTGCAGCCAGGCAGCAC
Source organism: Actinomadura oligospora ATCC 43269 (assembly GCF_000518265.1). Lineage (GTDB taxonomy): Bacteria > Actinomycetota > Actinomycetes > Streptosporangiales > Streptosporangiaceae > Spirillospora > Spirillospora oligospora. The sequence goes on from NZ_JADG01000009.1 coordinate 22,077, forward strand.
CGTCACGGTCCACGGGTGAATCCTCTCGCCCTGGCAGCTAAAGGTTGTCCCGTAACGGGGACGACCTTTAGCTTTCGATGAGCTACGAAAAGTCCTGAAGGCCTTCAACTGATCGATCCGTAGTTCCTCAGGATTCGGGACGGGGTGGGTCGCGTTGGACGGCGACGTGACAAGGAAGTGCATGGCGGGGCAAGAGCGTGCAATCCCTGCCCGAGCGGAGGCGCTTGCTCGTCACTCGACCCGCCGCCAAGCAGGAGTGAGTTAGGTCGTCTGCCTGTTCGTCCCGCGGCTTCTGGGGCCGGTCCGGACCGTCCGAGCTAACTGCCTTCGGTGAGCTGACTCGGCTAACTTCTACGTGCCAACTGGCCGAGGATGCCTCAAGCGCGGCAAGTTGGTTTCCAACTGGGGTTGGGTCGCTCCGCGCCCCTCGAGCGGTCGAGGAGCTTCAGCTCCGGGAGAACCTGGGTTTTCCTCTCTCCGGGCCTGGTGGCGAGTCCAGAGCCACCGCTACCAGCCGCCGTCGTCCCCGCCGAACTGCGCATGAAGTAGGTCCGCGGCATCCGCGCTCATCCGGGCCGCGCCGCGCATCATCGGCAGGACGGCGCCGCCCTCGACGCCGCGACGCTGTGGGTCGCCTCCCTTCAGGTGCCGTCCCTGGCGACCAAGGTGCTGGAGGTGTTCGACTGTTCTGTCCCCGGTTCACGCGCCGTCTTCAATCGTGAATGGCACCCAGCTTGGAGCCCCACGTGATGAACGCCCTGTGTGCTGCTGTCCTGCGCGGCGTCGGTCGACGGCTACATCGACGACGCCACCGAAGAGCGCCTGCTGCTGTCGAACGACGAGGACTTCGACCGCGTCGACGACGTCCGCGCCAGCGTGGACGCGATCCTGGTCGGAGCCAACACCATCCGCAAGGACAACCCGCCTGCTCGTTCGAAGTGAGGACCGTCGACAGTCCCGCAGTGACCGTGGCCTGCCCGAAAGCCCTCTCGAGGTCACCTTCACCGCCCGCGGGGACCTCGCCCCCGACGCCAGGTCCTCCGCCGCCGGTGACCTCGACAAGATCGTCTCATGCGCCAGCCCCGCCGTCGACAAAGCCCGCGAGCGGCTCAACCAAGTCGCCACCGTCATCGACGCCGGCGACCTGCTCGACCTGAACCCCTCCTGCGCGACCTCGCCGACCGCGGCGTCAAGCGGCTCATGGTCGAAGGCGGCGGCACCGTCCACACCCGATTCCTCACCGCCGGACTGGCCGACGAGCTCCACCTGGTCGGTGCACCGTTCTTCGTCGGCTCCCCCTACGCCCCGCGCTTCGTCGCTCCGTGGTCGCTCGGTGGTTGCGGTAGCGGAGGCCGGAGGGCGACACGGGACAGCACATAAAGCGGCGCGTACGTGAACGTGATGACACGATCCGGCACGGCCACGGCCCCGCCGATAGGGTCCCGGACCACTTCCGGACACGTCCATAGCTAGGGTTGTGGACCTGTCCGGAAGATCCGAGGCACCTCAATCACCCCAGGCTGGTACGGACACCGCATCCTCTGCAAAGGCAGCGAGAAGCTCCAGGGACGAGGAAGCGGCTTCCCCGAGGGACTCGAGCAGTACCTTCTGCAACTGTGGCCAGCCTGAGCCACAGACGAACAAGATGCCCCGCGCCCGGCACGAGAGCGCAGGGCGCCTCTTTAATCCGTAGGTTGTGGGTTCGAGTCCCACGCGACCCACCTGTTGGACCTGGGCGAACGCGAATGTGTTGCGTTGCCCAGCGTCACTTTCGGGCCGTGTCGCCGCCCTGGCAGCCGGATACGACCCTCCACCGGCGCCCGACTACCCCAGACCATCCGCCTCCACGACGGCCGCGGGCACGTGAGGCTGGCAAACGGCTCAGCGCGGCGAGCGAGGAAACTCGTGCTATTCGGTGTTCTCGCGTGGTGACAGCCCCTCCCCGACCGGGACAGTGTCCCCGCGGGGGTCGACGGCGGCTGAGGCGTGCAGGCTCAGCCACACTCGTCCGCCGGGAGCGGACGGCGCAACAGCTTCCGGGCGAGCCGCACGGTCGTTGCGGCGGTCTCGCTCACGTCGGCGCCGATGAGCTCCACCGAACGGTCCGGCGATGACGAGTTGGCGTTGTGCCCCTGAGCGGTCCGCACCCGTTGTCCGGGCCTTGGGCGGACTGGCCGTCGGCGTTGCGTTGGCGAGTGCCTGTGGCATGCGACTGAGAAGGAGTTGCCGTTCCTGTTTGGTCGGTGCGAGTCCGGCCGCGCGCTCGAGCTCGGCTGCGGCCTCGGCGTGGCGGTCAAGTCGGGTGAGGATGTCGCCGCGCACCGCGTCAGCAGGTGGCAGCCCGGCCATCTGGCGGTCGGCGAGCAGGGGGTGCGTCGTGGCGAGTGCGGCTTCGGGTCCGTCGACGTGGAGTACGGCGACCGCGCGCTTAGCTCCGCTGCATGGCGGGTCGCGGTCGACGTCCTGGCACCTGCGAACCTCGGGACCTCGCCGAGACGGCTCTAGAGTTACGTGGAGGGCAGCATCTGGAGGAGGTCCCATTCGTTTTCGGCTACGCGGCGGCCGAGGGCGGCTAGTTCGACGGAGCGCTCGGCGGCCTGGCGGTGACGTTCGGTCTGGACGACGCAGAGGATGCCCCAGCGGGCGGTGCCGAACATCTCCCACCAGTGCAGCGCGTCGCGGTCCACGGGGCCGCCGCCCGCGCGCTCGTAGCCGGACACCAGGTCGTCGTAGGCGCCGAAACCGCCGACCGGCGCGCCCGCGCCGAACCGCCACGCCTTCACGCACAGCCAGCCGAGGTCCTCGAGCGGGTCACCGAGGTGCGCCAGCTCCCAGTCCAGGACGGCGCGGACGCCGTCCGGGCCGATGATCAGGTTCCCGTTCCGGAAGTCGCCGTGGACCACGACCCGCGGACGCGCCGGAGGACGGTTCCGGTCGAGCCATCGCAGCGCGAACTCCAGCGCCGGATAGGGCTCCGGCGCCGCCGCCAGGATCTCCCGCCAGACGTCGAGCTGATCGCCCGCGTCCAGGCCGGGCACCTCGTCCGCCGGGACGCGGTGGACGGCCGCGAGGATCTCCCCACAGCGCGCCGCCAGCCGGGGACGGACGTCCGCGAGCGCCGGATCGCGCAGGATCCGGCGCGGGATCGTCTCCCCCTCGATCCGCTCCATGACCACGAACTCGACGCCGAGCGGACCGTCCTCGCCGCCCGCCGCGAGCACCTCGGGGCCGGGCACGCCGACGCGGGCCCCGGCCCTGATCAGCGCCGCCTCCCGCACCAGCGGCACGCTCGCGGACGCGCCGGGCGTCCCCAGCCGCAGGATCAGCGGGACCACCGCCCCGTCGCCGTCAACGACCTCGAACCCGCAGGTCACCCGGGACGCGCCGCTCCCATCCCGGCGCAGCCCACGCACCCGCGCGCCGGGCCCGAACCGCTCTTGCAGTACCTCGCCCAAGGGGCCGGCCAGCCGCTCAAGGTCCATGCGGGCCATCCTGACATCGGCTCTCGTGGAACATCAGTCCCCGGCGGACGTCAGTCCCGGCGGACGTCAGCCCTCGAAGACGCGGCCGGCGAAGTCGCCGGGCAGCCCGTCCAGGATCAGGTCGGCGAGGGTGTCGACGACGGTCTCCCTCGGCACCTCGGCGGTGTGGTCGAGCCACCAGTCGCCCGCCGTCTGCACCATCCCGACGACCGCGTGCCCCCACACGTACGCGCGGACGGTGTCGTCCAGCTCGCCCTCGGCCACCATCACCTCGGCCAGCGCCCGGCCCAGCTCGCGGATGATCGTGCTCATCGCGCTGTGCGTCGCCGCGTCCTCGGCGCTCGCCCGGTGCATGAGGAACCGGTAGAGGTTCAGGTTCGACGAGACCATCGTCAGGTAGGTGTCGATCGTCGTGCGGGTGCGGTCGCGCACCGGCGCCGCGCGGGAGAACTCCGCGCGGACGCCCTCGACGAGCTTGCGCGCGTGCCGCTCGGCGAGCGCCTGGTACAGGCCGCTCTTGTCGCCGAAGTGGCGGTACAGGATGGGCTTGCTGATCCCCGCCTCGGCCGCGATGGCGGCCATCGACGCCTCCGGCCCCTCCCGCTGGATCACCCGGTCGGCGGCCTCCAGCAGCGCGCGCCGCCGCCCGGGATCGCGCCCCGCGCCCCGCCCCGAAATCCCGTCAACCCTGGTCATCGTGCGGCCACCCTACGGCACGTAGGCAACCCCCGCCCGCCCGGCGAGCCGGGAACGTGTACCCATGTCCGCGACACACGAAACATCAAGTGATCGACTCCTTGCTCTGCGTGCACCACGGCCATAGTTTCGGGGCGATCCCTCCACCGTCTGCCGAATATCAAGAGGTGAACCGACAATGCCGGCGGAACCGTCCAGCGTCAGCGTGCTCCAGCGCGTCGAACTGTGCGACACCGACGTCACCGGGCACTATCACCACTCGACGGTGATCCGGTGGGTCGAGTCGGCCGAGCAGACGCTCCTGCACCGGCTCGGCCTGGACCACCTGCCCGTCATGCCCCGGGTCAACTACACCGCCAGCTACCGCCGCCGCCTCTGGCGGCACGAGGTGGTCGAGACCCTCCTCCGGGTCGAGCGTCTGGGCCGCACCTCCCTCAGTTACGAGTTCGAGGTGCGCAGCGGCGAGGACGGCCCGTGCGTCGACGGCTCGCTCACCGTCGTCAAGGTCGCCCCCTTCACCGGCGAACCGCTGGTCTGGGAGCACGAGGAGCGCGAGCTGCTCCTCCGCTCGGGCAACCAGGAGGGCGACTTCCTGCGTCCGGGCGCCCAGCTCGTCCCCGCCGACGGCGACCCGAGCACCCTCCCCATGCCCCGCCCCGCCGGCGACCACTGGGGCATCGGCTTCGGCTGATCCCGGGCCGCCAGAAAGGAGTCCCCCAGAGGCCGGTGCCCCCACCCGGGAGCACCGGCCGCCCCATGTCCCGAGCGCACGGGCCCGGAAATCCGGTTTGCGCATTTCCTACTAAACCGACAGACTTGGTGGAGATTTGGATCGTTCCTAGGGAGATGCCATGCGCCCGCTGCGGGCTATTGTGACCACCGCCGCCGTCCTCGCCGTCGCCACCGGGCTCTCCGCGTGTGGCGGTGGCGGGTCGAAGTCCTCGGGGTCCACGTCGACCACGGCGGCCTCCGGCGCATCGTACAAGCTGCTGAAGTCCGGGGTCCTTCGGGTCGGGACGCTGACCGACGCGCCGCCGAACGTCTACCTGAAGGACGGGAGGTTCACCGGCTTCGACAACGACCTGCTGACCGCGGTCGCCGCGAAGATCGGCCTGAAGGTGGACTTCGCCGGGACCGACTTCTCCGCGCTGCTGAGCCAGGTCGCGACGCACAAGTTCGACGTCGGCAGCTCCTCGATCACCATCACCGAGGCGCGGAAGAAGACCGCGCTCTTCACCAACGGCTACGACTTCGGATACCTCGGACTGGACGTCCCGGCCGGTTCGGCGCTCAAGAGCTTCGACGAGCTCAAGGGCAAGCGGGTCGTCGTCGTGCAGGGCACCGTGCAGGACGACTTCGCGACCGGGCACGGGTTCGACCCGGTCCGGGTGCCGGACTACAACAGCGCGCTCAACCAGCTGAAGACCAAGACCGCCGAGGCATGGATCTCTCCGGCCGAGATCGGGGAGAAGACCGCCAAGGACAGCGACGGCAAGGTCGTCCTGGTCAGCAAGCAGCTCAGCCCGACGCCGACCGCGTTCGCGGTGGCCAAGGACAACCCGGCGCTCGCGGCGGCCCTCAACAAGGGGCTGGACCAGGTCATCGCGGACGGCACCTGGACGCGCCTGGAGCAGCAGTACTTCCCGGGCCGGCAGATCCCCGCCGGCTTCAAGCCGGGTAGCGGCTCGGTCGCACTGCCCGAATGAACGAGATCTGGGACACCTTCTTCGACCTGGAGTCGATGAGGCGGGCGTTCGGCGACATGGTGACCACCGGGTTGCCGAACACGCTGATCCTGTCGTTCTCCTCCGCCCTGCTCGGGACGCTGCTCGGCATGGTCCTCGCGCTCTGCGGTATCGCCCGGACCCGCTGGCTGCGCTGGCCGGCCCGGGTCTACACCGACGCGTTCCGCGGGCTGCCCGCGGTGGTGACGATCCTGCTCATCGGGGTCGGGCTGGCCCCGACGGGCATGTCGCTGTGGGGCCCCGACCCGTACCCGCTGGGCATCCTGGCGCTGTCACTGATCGCCGCCGCCTACATCGGGGAGATCTTCCGGTCCGGGATCCAGAGCGTGGAGCCCGGGCAACTGGAGGCGGCGCGGGCGCTGGGCCTCACCTACCGCACCGCGATGCTGCTGGTGGTGGTTCCGCAGGGCGTACGGCGGATCCTGCCCGGATGGGTCAACCAGCTCATCGCGTTGCTCAAGGACAGCAGCCTGATCTACTTCCTCGGCCTGGCGGCGGGGCAGCGCGAGCTGTTCCGGATCGGCCAGGACGCGGCGGCCAACACCGGCAACGAATCGGCCCTGGTGCTGGCCGGGCTGTTCTACCTGGCGCTGACGGTGCCGCTCACGCACGCCGTCAACTTCATCGACCGGCGGCTGCGCGACGGCCGTCCCGTCGCCGAGGAGGCCGAGGAATCCGGGGAAGCAATCGAGGCGCTGACGGAGGTGCGGCGATGACGTTCGAGGCGGTCGGGCTGGCTGCCCGCGACATCCACGTGACGCTCGGCGGCACCGCGGTGCTCCGGGGCGTGGATCTGGACGTGGGCGCGGGTGAGGTGGTCTGCCTGATCGGGCCGTCCGGGTCCGGCAAGTCGACGTTCCTGCGCACCGTCAACCGCCTGATCGAGCCGGACTCCGGCGACATCCTGCTGGACGGGCACAGCGTGCTGGACCATGATCCCGACTGGCTGCGCAGGCGGGTCGGGATGGTCTTCCAGCAGTTCAACCTGTTCCCGCATCTGAGCGTCCTGCGCAACATCACGCTGCCGCTGCGCAGGGTCAGAGGCCTGAGCCAGGACGAGGCGGTCGAGATCGCCCGGGACCGGCTGGAGCTGGTCGGTCTCGCGCACAAGGCTGGCGTCCGTCCCGGACGGTTGTCCGGGGGCCAGCAGCAGCGTGTCGCGATCGCCCGGGCGCTGGCCCTCGATCCTCAGGTGATGCTGTTCGACGAGGCGACCTCCGCGCTCGACCCCGAGCTGGTCAAGGGGGTGCTCGCGCTGATGGGCGATCTGGCGGGGGAAGGCATGACGATGGTGGTCGTCACCCACGAGATGGGGTTCGCCAGGGAGGTCGCCGACTCGGTGGTCTTCCTCGACCACGGGGTCGCGGTGGAGACCGGGCCACCCGAGCGGATCTTCGAGACTCCGGAGAACCCGCGACTCAGGAGATTCCTGGCCGACGTCCTGTAGAGGCGACGCACGGTCCCGAACGGGATCTCCCAGCGCTCGTCCTCGGCCGCATGATGATCTCCGGCAGGCCGAGGACGAGCGTCCGCAGTGGTTCTGAGCTGGGGAAACGTCAGCGGACGGGGAGGCCGGTTACGGTGCGGCCGATGACGAGGCGCTGGATCTCGCTGGTGCCCTCGAAGATGGTGAAGATCTTGCTGTCGCGGTGCATGCGCTCGACGGGGTACTCGCGGGTGTAGCCGTTGCCGCCGAGGATCTGGATGGCGTCCTCGGTGACGCGGACGGCGGCCTCGGAGGCCATGAGCTTGGCCATGGAGCCCTCGGCGCTGGTGAAGTCCTTGCCGTTGCGGGCCATCCAGGCGGCGCGCCAGACCATGAGGCGGGCGGCGTCGACCTGGCACTTCATGTCGGCGAGCTTGAAGGCGATCGCCTGGAAGTCGCCGATCTTGCGGCCGAACTGCTCGCGCTCGGTGGCGTACTGGAGGGCGTAGTCGTAGCCGGCGCGGGCGACGCCGACGGCCATCGCGCCCACGGTGGGACGGGTGGTCTCGAAGGTCTTCATCGCGGCCTGGCCCTTGGCGCTCTTGCCCTCGCGGACGCGGGCGATGCGGGCGTCGAACTTCTCCTTGCCGCCGACCACGAGGTTCCCCGGGATGCGCACGTCGTCGAGGACGACCTCGGCGGTGTGGGACGCGCGGATGCCGTGCTTCTTGAACTTCTGGCCCTGGCGCAGGCCGGGGGTGTTCGGCGGGACGATGAAGCTGGCCTGGCCGCGGCTGCCGAGGTCGGGGTGGACGGACGCGACGACCACGTGGACGTCGGCGATGCCGCCGTTGGTGGCCCAGGTCTTGGTGCCGTTCAGCACCCACTCGTCCTTGGCCTGGTCGTAGACGGCGCGGGCGCGGATCGCGCCGACGTCGGAGCCGGCGTCCGGCTCGGAGGCGCAGAACGCGCCGAGCTTGACGTCGTCGGCGGTGCCGAACATCTGCGGCACCCACTCGGCGATCTGCTCGGGGGTGCCGGTGGCGGCGACGGAGGCGGCGGCGAGGCCGGTGCCGACGATCGACAGCGCGATGCCCGCGTCACCCCAGAACAGCTCCTCGAAGGCGACCGGGATGCCGAGGCCGGTGGGCTCCAGCCACTGGGTGGCGAAGAAGTCCAGGGAGTACAGGCCGACCTTGGCCGCCTCCTGGATGATCGGCCAGGGGGTCTCCTCGCGCTCGTCCCACTCCTCGGCGGCGGGGCGGATGACGTCGCGGGCGAACTCGTGCACCCAGTTCTTGACCTCGGAGAGGTCCTCACTGAGCTCCAACGAGAACGGTGTCGCCTCGGTGTCGGACATCGTTATTGACCCTTCCTCCAATATCAACTGTTACCCACGGTAGCACCATCCTGCGTTACCGCGGGTAACAGGTGGCCGGGGTCACATGACGAAACGCCCGCCGGAACCTCCGTGTCAAGGTTCCGACGGGCGTTTTCCCAGGTTCGTGGCGACTATTCGGCGGCGTGCTTGTCCAGGAACGCGTAGACGTCCGCCTCGTCCACGCCGGGGAACGCGCCGGGCGGCAGGACCGACAGGACGTGCGAGTGCGCGCGGGCGGACGGCCAGGCCATCCCTTCCCAGCGTTCGGCCAGCTCACGCGGCGGACGCTGGCAGCAGTCGCCGTCCGGGCAGGCCGACTTGACCCGGTTGGTGGTCTCGCGGCCACGGAACCAGCGGGAGTCCTCGAACTTCACGCCGAGCGTGATGGCGAAGTCGCGCTCGTGCGAGGGGTCGATGTGGGACAGGCACCAGTACGTCCCCGTCGGGGTGTCGGTGTACTGGTAGTAGACCGAGAACCGGTCGGCGGCGCCGAAGACGTGGCGTCCGGCCCACTGGCGGCACATCCGCTGGCCCTCGATCGCGCCGTCCTCGTCCTGCGGGAAGACCAGGCCGTCGTTGGCGTAGGCCTTGTAGATCGTGCCGTTCTCGTCGTTCTTGGTGAAGTGCAGCTGCAGGTCGAGGTGGTGGGTCGCCATGTTGGTGAACCGGTGCGCGGCCATCTCGTAGGACACCGAGAACACGTCGGCCAGGTCCTCCACCGACAGCTCGCGGGCCTGCTTGGCCTCCGACAGGAACGGGACGACGGCCCGCTCGGGCATGAGGATCGCCGCGCCGAAGTAGTTGGCCTCGACGCGCTGCCGCAGGAAGTCGGCGAAGTCGCGGGGCTGGTCGTGGTCGAGCGCGATGTGCCCGAGGGTCTGGAGCAGGATCGTGCGCGGCGTGTGCATGCCGAGCTGCTCGCGCTCCAGGTAGATCCGCCGGTTCCGCAGGTCGGTGATGGACCGGACGGACCGGGGCAGGTCGCGGACGTACTGGAGGCTGAACCCGAAGTGGCCGACCAGGCCCATCAGCATGCCCTGGGAGACCGCGCCGCTGCGGTAGCCGACCGCGTCGAGGGTCTGGGCCGCGACCCGCTCGATCTCGCCGAAGTAGTTGCCGCGCTCGTGCATCTGGCGGCGCAGCTCGGCGTTGGCCTTGCGGGCCTCCTCCGGGGACGCGGTGGGCTTGGTGTGCGAGCGCCGCAGCTCCCCGAACAGGGCGAGGATGTGCTCGAGGATCTCGTTCGGCATCCGCTTGCCGATCTTGAGGTGCGGCAGGCCGAGCCGCCGGTAGAGCGGGTCGCGCTGGGCCTCCTCCAGCGCGATCTCCAGCTGGGCTCGGCGGGACGGCGGCTGGCGGCGCAGCAGCTCCTCGACCGGGACCTCCAGCGCGTTCGCCAGCGCCTGCAGCAGCGACAGTTTCGGCTCGCGCCGCCCGTTCTCCAGCAGGGACAGCTGGGACGGCGCGCGGCCGACCCGCTCACCGAGGTCGGCGAGCGTCATCCCGCGGCTGCGCCGGAGATGGCGGAGCCGCTGCCCGAAGGTGACGAGATCTACGTCACTCGTCAAGTTAAGGGGTTCTTCTGGCCGCAAGGTCGTCACGGCTTCATCATAGCGAAAATTCGGCAGAAGTTTCGTCGTTCTGGGCCCCTTTTGTCGGGTTCGCCGGGGGCATAGTCGAGGCAAGCACCCAGGGGACGACATCCCCGGGGCGGTTCGGCCCCGGTCGGTTCCGTCCCGTCCCGGGCTTATGGAAGGGCAAGAACGATGAGCGAAGGTCGCCTCAAGGGCGCAGCGGACGAGCTGCGGCGGCAGTGGAGCACCGACCAGCGGTGGCAGGGCGTCGAGCGGACCTACACGGCCGAGGACGTCATCAAGCTGCGGGGTTCGGTGCAGGAGGAGCACACTCTCGCCCGTCTCGGCGCCGAGCGCCTGTGGAAGCTGCTGCACGAAGAGGACTACGTCCACTCGCTCGGCGCGCTCACCGGCATGCAGGCCGTCCAGCAGGTGAAGGCCGGGCTCAAGGCCATCTACCTGTCCGGCTGGCAGGTCGCCGCCGACGCCAATCTGGCCGGCCAGACCTACCCCGACCAGAGCATCTACCCGGCCAACTCGGTCCCGGCCGTGGTCCGCCGCATCAACAACGCGCTGCTGCGCGCCGACCAGGTGCAGTGGAGCGAGGACTCGGGCGACGTCCACTACCTCGCCCCGATCGTCGCCGACGCCGAGGCCGGGTTCGGCGGCGTGCTCAACGCCTTCGAGCTGATGAAGGGCATGATCGCCGCCGGTGCGGCGGGCGTGCACTGGGAGGACCAGCTGGCCTCCGAGAAGAAGTGCGGCCACCTGGGCGGCAAGGTCCTCATCCCGACCTCGCAGCACGTCAAGACGCTGAACACCGCGCGCCTGGCCGCGGACATCGCCGGCGTCCCGTCCCTGATCATCGCGCGGACCGACGCCGAGGCCGCGACCCTGATCACGACCGACGTGGACGAGCGCGACCGCGAGTTCATCACCGGCGAGCGCACCGCCGAGGGCTTCTACCACGTGAAGAACGGCATCGAGCCGTGCATCGCCCGCGCCAAGGCCTACGCGCCGTACTCCGACCTCATCTGGATGGAGACCGGCACCCCGGACCTGGAGCAGGCCCGCAGGTTCGCCGAGGCGGTCAAGGCCGAGTACCCCGACCAGATGCTCGCCTACAACTGCTCGCCGTCCTTCAACTGGAAGCAGCACCTGGACGACGCGACCATCGCCAAGTTCCAGCGCGAGCTCGGCCACATGGGCTTCAAGTTCCAGTTCATCACCCTGGCCGGCTTCCACGCCCTCAACCACGGCATGTTCGACCTGGCCTACGGCTACGCCCGCGAGGGCATGACCGCCTACGTCGAGCTGCAGGAGCGCGAGTTCGCGTCGGTCGAGCGCGGCTTCACCGCCGTCAAGCACCAGCGCGAGTCGGGCACCGGCTACTTCGACATGGTCAGCACCGCGATCTCGCCGGACTCCTCCACCACCGCGCTGAAGGGCTCCACCGAAGAGGCGCAGTTCCACTAAACCGCGTCACCGGGTCGTCCCCCCAACACCCGTGACGGGCCGGTCGACACGGCCCCACCGGGCCGGCCGCGAGGCCGGCCCGGTCGATCGGCCCACCGGCCGTGGTCGCCCCCACGGCCGTCCCGCGGCAGAAGGCCCCCTCCGTCCTACACCCGGAGGGGGCCTTCCGTCGTTTCCGGGGACGGGCGCCACCTCCAGGACGCCCGGCCTGCAGCGCGTGGCGTGAACGGGCGCACGACGCGCGAGGTGTCGTCGCGGTTGTCACCCGTGAGGTGATTCGTCCACTTGGGGAAGATCTATCGACTTTCTCCCCCTTCGGGGGCAATGTGATCTCCACACCCCCCGAGGGAGAGGATCACCCCCGATGGCAAGGCGTTCCCCCCGCCTCATCCCGTCCCTCCGCGCTCCCGGCCGATTCCTTCCGCTCGCGCTGGCCGCCGTCACCGCGCTGGGGCTGGCGTCCGCCGTCCCCGCGTCCGCGTCCCCGGCCCGCTTCACCCCGGGCGCCGAGGGCGTGGGCGACTCCTACTTCCCCCTGGAGGGCAACGGCGGCTACGACGCCCTGCACTACTCGCTCAGGGTCGCCTACGACACCGACTACGGGCAGCTCGACGGGACGGTCACGATGACCGCGCGGGCCACCCAGAACCTGTCCTCGTTCGACCTCGACCTGTCCGGGATGGACGTGGCGAGGGTCGAGGTGGACGGGCGCCGCGCGTCCTTCGACCGGCGCGGCCAGGAGCTGAAGATCAGGCCGAGGCACGGGCTCCGGCAGGGCTCGACGTTCCGGGTATCGGTCACCTACGGCGGCGTCCCGCAGACCATCGTGGGCTCGCCGATCGTGTTCGGCTCGCCCTACGGGTTCCTGAAGACCCCGGACGGCGCGTTCATCGGGGACGAGCCGAACGGCGCGTCCACCTGGTTCCCGGTCAACGACCACCCGAGCGACAAGGCCACCTACGACTACACGGTGACCGTGCCGAAGGGCCTGACCGTCGTCGCGAACGGCCTGCCCGACGGAAAGAAGGACGGCCTGGCGTCGTTCAGCCGCCGCAAGGCCGCCACGCAGTCCAGCACGTTCCGGTGGCGCGAGAACAAGCCGATGGCCAGCTACCTGGCGACCATCGACATCGGCAAGTGGGACGTCGCGCAGTCGAAGACGCCCGGCGGGCTGAACAACTACGTCGCGGTCGACCCCGTCCTCGAGACGAGCCAGCCGGACGCGGTCAAGTTCTTCACCGACACCACGGCCGAGGCCACCGACCTCTGGTCCCAGATGTGGGGCGCGTACCCGTTCGAGACGACCGGGGCGATCGCCGACAACGCGGTCTACGACGGCACGCCGCTCGGGTTCTCGCTGGAGACGCAGAGCAAGCCGGTCTACTCGGCCGTCCGGAGCACCTCCACCATCGCGCACGAGCTGGCCCACCAGTGGTTCGGCGACAGCGTCTCGGTCGCCAAGTGGAAGGACATCTGGCTGAACGAGAGCTTCGCGTCCTGGGCGGCGTACTACTGGACGGAGAAGCACGGCGGCCAGACCGTCCACGACCGGGTCCGGGCGATCTACGACTCCCACCCGTTCCCGGACGCGCCGGACAACCCGTACTGGTCGGTGAAGATCTCCGACCCGCAGCGGGACACGATGTTCAACTCCCGCGTGTACGGCGGCGGCGCGACCGTCCTGCAGCTGCTGCGCGAGAAGATCGGTGACGACAAGTTCTTCTCGCTGCTGCGGACCTGGGCGGACACGCACCGCTATGGCAACGCGAACACCGAGCAGTTCGTTGCGCTCGCGAACAGCATTTCCGGCCAGGATCTGAACCCGTTCTTCCAGACCTGGATCTATTCGACCGGAAAGCCCGCACTTCCGTAGAAATTCGGATGCGTCCGACGGCGCCCCCTCGCTACGGTGATCACGTTCATACGCGTTCGAACGCAGTCAATTCGTTCGCGTCGACATCTTTCACCGCACGGGGAGGGGGCGCCGTTCCATGCCCAAGCTGAACCAGATCATCGCCGTGGAGAAGGGCGTGAAGTCGCGCACGCAGCGCGAGCTGACCGACGCCTACCACGAGCTGCAGAAGCCCGCGCTGCTCTCCGGCCTGTCGCGCACCTACCGGCCGCGGGACGAGGACGGCGAGACGCTGCCGGCCGAGTCGACCCGCGTCCAGGTCAAGGCCGAGGACGCGCTCCGCGACGTCGCCCGCGCGCTGACCAGGCTGTTCGACGTGACCGCCACCAAGGACTGGGCGAACCGGGACGCCGTCGCCGACGTCGTCGTGGACGGCCGGACGCTGCTGGCCGCCGTCCCGGTGCCGCACCTGCTGTTCCTGGAGAAGCAGCTCACCGACCTGCGCACGCTCGTCGACAAGCTGCCGGTGCTCGACCCGTCGGAGTCCTGGTCCTACGACGAGAGCCAGGACGTGTGGCGCACCGCGCCGGTCGAGACCGCGCGGACCAAGAAGATCCCGCGCAGCCACGTCCTGTACGAGGCGACCAAGGAGCACCCGGCGCAGGTCGAGATGTACACCGAGGACGTCGTCGTGGGCACCTGGACGAAGGTGACCTTCTCCGGCGCGCTCCCGGCGCGGCGCGTGAACGGGCTCCGCGACCGGGTCGAGCGGCTCCAGGCGGCGGTGAAGTTCGCCCGCGAGGAGGCCAACGCGACCGAGGTCACCGACCGCAAGATCGGCGACGCGGTGTTCGCCTACCTCTTCGCCCCCGACAACTGAAACCCAACGGAGAACCATAGAGACTCCCCCGCTTGGAGCGCGGGGACGCGCCCCGTAGGGGGCGTGAAGCTGAGGCTGAAGCTCAGTCTGATCCGAGTCGGCGACAGTGGAGGTTCGAATCCTCCCCCGTGCACTTCACGCCCGGGTAGCCCAAGCAGGTAGAGGCGGCCGCATGAAGTTGAGACTCTCGCTCCAGATTCAGCATCTCCGCTCATCGCCGGATCGACCGGGGACGGACGGACTCCGTCGGATGCCAGTTCGAATCTGGCTCGGACCTCTTCCACGGTCCGATAGCTCAATCGGGAGAGCACGGCGGACTGATGATGATCCGTTCCCTTAAACGCCGCCGGCGTGGGAAAGGGCGGAACCTCCAGGGCCCCGGGACCAGGGCAGGCTCCCGGGGCCCGCCGCCGTTCCCGGCCTCGTCTCCCGGCCGGCCTGGAGGTGACTTATGACAATCATGGGGCGTAAGTCTGGCGATGAAAGTGGTAACAAAGTGTGGGATCATCGGAAGATGATCCGGGGGGTTGCGAGTTGACGACGGAGACTGCCGGTGCCGGGGCGTTGCTGGCGATCCTGCGCGACGGCCGGGCCCGGACCCGCACCGAGCTGGGCAAGCTGACCGGCCTGGCCAGGTCCACCGTGTCCCAGCGGCTGGACGCCCTTCTCAACGCGCGTTGGATCGTGCCCTCGGGCGAGTCGGTGTCCTCGGGAGGCCGTCCCGCGGTCGCCTTCGCCTTCAACCGGGGCGCGCGGGTCGTGCTGACCGCCGATCTCGGCGCGCTGCACGCTCGGGCCGCGGTCACCGACCTGGGTGCGGGCATCCTGGCCGAGCGGCGCGAGGAGATCGCCATCGCGGACGGACCGGAGAAGGTCCTCGGCTGGCTGGTCGACACCTTCGGCGAGCTGCTCGGGGAGACCGGCCGCTCCATGGAGGACGTGAGCGGCGTCGGCGTCGGACTGCCCGGGCCGGTGTCCCACGAGACCGGGCGGCCGGTCAATCCGCCGATCATGCCCGGGTGGGACGGCTTCGACGTCCCCGGGTGGCTCGGCGAGCGCCTCGGCGGCCCCGTGCTGGTCGACAACGACGTCAACATCATGGCGCTGGGCGAGCACTGGTCGACCGGCCGCGAGGTCGAGCACATGATCTTCGTGAAGCTCGGCACCGGCATCGGTTCGGGCATCATCAGCGGGCACCGTCTGCATCGCGGGGCGCAGGGCGCCGCGGGCGACATCGGGCACATCGCCATCGGCGGTGAGGCGGTCGACGCGGTCTGCCGCTGCGGCAACACGGGGTGCCTGGAGGCCGTCGCGGGCGGCGACGCCCTCGCCACGCGGCTTCGGGAGTCCGGGCTCGACGCGGGCAACGCGTGGGACGTCGTCCGGCTCGTCCGCGCCGGGGATCTGTCCGCGCTCACGGTCGTCCGGCAGGCGGGGCGCGAGGTGGGTGAGGTGCTCGCGTCCCTGGCCAACTTCTTCAACCCGGGCGTCATCGTCATCGGCGGTGAGCTGGCGGACGCCGGTGAGCAGCTCCTGGCCGGTGTCCGCGAGCGGGTCTACAGCCGTTCGCTCCCGCTGGCGACCGCGAATCTCCAGATCCGTGTCTCCAAGCTCGGCGAGAGCGTCGGTGTCATCGGCGCCGCGGTCCTGGTCATCGAGGAGACCCTTGCGCCGGACGCCGTGGACCGCTCGCTCGCCTAGCCAGCGCCCCGTTCCGGTGGGGCGCACCGCTGAAGAGCCAGACTTCGTGTCCCCTTAGACCCTGCGAGAACATCTCGCACGTCGTTGCCGAGACCGTCAGGCCAGGTGACTCGGCCTCGGTGTAGGAATCCCCGAAATCGCAACGAGCCCCCGGAGATCTCCGGGGGTTCTCTTCGCGGTCAGGTTTCGCGGGCGAACGCTGAGTCGAAGGAGGACGAGGGCGGGCGGAGGCGGTCGAGGTCTCGGGCGAACCGCAGGGCCTCCGGTGCGCCGAGAAGGCGGTCCATGCCCGCGTCCTCCCACTCGATCGATATCGGGCCGTCGTAGCCGATGGTGTTGAGCGCGCGGAAGCAGTCCTCCCAGGGGACGTCGCCGCGGCCGGTGGACACGAAGTCCCAGGCGCGACGCGGGTCGCCCCACGGCAGGTGGGACGACAGCCGGCCGCGTCGTCCGTCGCTCGGTCTGACCTTGGTGTCCTTGCAGTCAACGTGGTAGATCCGGTCGGCGAACTCCAGGATGAAGTCCGCCGGGTCGACGTCCTGCCAGACCATGTGCGAGGGATCCCAGTTCAGGCCGAAGCCCGGCCGCCGGTCGACGGCCGCGAGGGTTCGCCCGGTGGTCCAGAAGTCGTAGGCGATCTCGCTCGGATGGACCTCGAGGGCGAACCGCACGCCTTCGGCGTCGAAGACGTCCACGATGGGGTTCCACCGCTCGCCGAACTCGGCGTAGCCGCGTTCGATCGTGCTCTCCGGGACCGGGGGGAACATCGCGACGGTGTGCCAGATCGGTGAGCCGGTGAACCCGACGACCGTGTCGACGCCGAGTGCCGCGGCGGCCCGGGCGGTGTCCCGCATCTCCTGCGCGGCCCGCGTCCTGACGCCTTCGGGGTCGCCGCCCTGCCAGACGCGGGCGGGCAGGATGGCCTGGTGGCGTTCGTCGATCGGGTGGTCGCAGACGGCCTGGCCGACGAGGTGGTTGGAGATCGCCCACACGCCCAGCCCATGCCGCTCGAGGATCTTGCGGCGTCCGTCCACGTAGCCGGGTTCGGACAGGGCCCGGTCGACTTCGAAGTGGTCGCCCCAGCAGGCGATCTCCAGCCCGTCGTATCCCCACTCGGACGCGAGGCGACAGACCTCCTCGAACGACAGGTCCGCCCACTGGCCGGTGAACAGGGTGATGGGTCGGGGCATGCTGTTCGCTCCAGGGGCGAGTGGACCGGGACGGGGTGGGTTTTGGGGGATGGTAAATCGACTTATGACGAAGGTCAAGCAAAAGTCCGGACGAGACTCTCGCAATTAAGGTCTTGACGCTCATATAGGGGCATGTCACGGTGGCGGAGACCCCACCCGCCCGAGCGCGCCCCCGCCGGGACGTCGGGCCGTCCGGCACTCGCCGATCGCGTGGGCGCACTTATGATTTTCCACGTCGTAACTAGGCGCAGCATCGACGATGACGGCCCGCGAGCCGCCCGATCCCTTCCCGTTCTCGCGTGTCGATGCCCTCACAAGAGGGCCACTACCAGCCACAACCGCTCCCCCGCCCCTGTTCATGACCGCTCTCGGCTTACGCCGAGTAACATACATATTTCCGTTGACAGTCATCGCAATTATCTCTAGGCTCACCGGGCATGCAGGACGAACTGGATCCTCTGCTCGTCATGAGGGGCATCGTCAAGGAGTTTCCGGGAGTCCGGGCGCTCGACGGCGTCGACCTCGAAGTGGTCCCCGGCGAAGTTCACTGCCTGCTCGGCCAGAACGGCGCCGGCAAGTCCACCCTGATCAAGACCCTCGCGGGCGTGCATCAGCCGGATGAGGGGACGATCTCGTTCGGCGGCGCGGAGATCCGCTCCGCGCATCCCACGGCGGCGATCGGCGCCGGGATCGCGACCATGTACCAGGAGCTCGACCTCGTCGAGGGCCTGAGCGTCGCGGACAACATCTTCCTCGGGCACGAGAGGGCGCGGTTCGGTTTCACCCGGAGGAGGGACGCGCATCGCGCCGCGACCGAGCTGCTCGGCGGGCTGGGGCACGGCGAGATCCATCCCGGCGCCGAGGTCGGGAGGCTCCCGCCCGCGGGACGCCAGGTCGTCTCCATGGCGCGGGCCCTTTCGCGTCAGGCGCGCCTGATCGTCATGGACGAGCCGTCCGCCGCGCTGGCCCACGACGAGGTCGACAATCTCTTCCGCGTCATCGGGGAGCTCACGGCGAAGGGCGTCGCCGTCGTCTACATCTCGCACCGGCTGGAGGAGATCCGCCGTGTCGGGGACCGGATCACGGTGCTGAAGGACGGCCGGACCGTCGGCGCGAACCTCGACGCACGGACGACACCGACGTCCGAGCTGGTCGCGCTGATGACCGGCCGGGAGGTCGACGACGTGTTCCCCGATCGTCCGTCGGCGGGTTCTCATGACGCGGAGCCGGTGCGGCTCAGCGTCCAGGGGTTGTCGGACCGGGACCACTTCCGGGACGTCTCGTTCGAGGTGCGCGCCGGGGAGATCGTGGGGCTGGCCGGACTGGTCGGGTCGGGCCGGTCGGAGGTTCTGGAGGCGGTGTTCGGCGCCCGGTCCGCGGCCGGACGGGTCGAGGTCGACGGCGTCGTCCTGCGTGGTGGTCCTCCCCGTGCCGTCAGGCTCGGCGTGGGCTTCGCCCCTGAGGAGCGCAAGGCCCAGGCGCTGCTGCTGGACCAGTCCGTCACCGCCAACATCACACTCGGCGCGTTGCCCCGCTACAGCCGTTTCGGCTGGCTCGACCGGTCGCGTGAGGCGCGCGACGCCCGGAGGCGGATCGCCGATCTGGATCTGCGGCCTGCCGATCCCCAACGTCCGATCCGCACCCTTTCGGGCGGCAACCAGCAGAAGGCGGTCATCGCCCGGTGGCTGCTCGACGACGGGTTGAGGCTGCTTCTCCTGGACGAGCCGACCCGGGGTGTGGACATCGGCGCGCGGGCCGAGCTGTACACGGTCGTCCGTCGGCTCGCCGACAGCGGCGTCGCCGTCCTTCTGGTGTCGAGCGAGGTACCGGAGGTTCTGGGCCTGGCCGACCGGGTGCTGGTGATGCGCGAGGGACGGGTCGTCCACGCCGCGCCCGCCCGTGACCTGAGCGAGCACCAGGTGATTGACATGATCATGGAAGGAAGCGCGCTGTGACCGGCATGCTCACCGTCGACAAGCCCTCCGTCTCGCGGCCGTCCGCCCTGGTGTCCGGGCGGCGCCATCTCGGCCTGGTCGCGGCGCTCGTGCTGCTCGCGGTCGTCGGCGTCGCGACGAAGGCCGACACGTTCGCGACGACGTCGAACATCATCGGGATCCTGGCCCTGGCCTCGACGATCGGCGTCATCACCGTCGGGATGACCTTCGTCATCATCGGCGGCGGCATCGACCTGTCGGTCGGGTCGGTGATGGCGCTCGCGTCGGTGTGGGCGACGACGGTCGCCACGCAGGAGTACGGGCCGTGGGTGATGTGCCTGTGCGCGATCCTGGTCGGCACGATCTCCGGGGCGGTCTCGGGGCTGCTGATCGCGTACGGCCGGATGGTCCCGTTCATCGCGACCCTCGCGATGATGGTCGCCGCCAGCGGCCTCGCGCAGCGGCTGTCGGACCGGCGCACCCAGCTGGTGAAGCCTGGGAACTCCGCCATCGTCGACCTGTCGTCGCAGCGTTTCCTGGGCCTGCCACTGCTGGTCTACATCTTCGCCGCGGTCGTCGCGGCGGGCTGGATCCTCCTCAACCGGACGACGTTCGGCCGCCGCACGTTCGCCGTCGGCGGCAATCCCGAGGCGGCGCGCCTGGCCGGCATCGACGTGCGGCGCCACACGGTGATGCTGTACGCGCTGTCCGGGCTGTGCTGCGGCATCGCCGCGATCATCATCATGGCCCGCACGACCACCGGCTCGTCCACCCACGGCAGCCTGTACGAGCTGGACGCCATCGCGGCGGTCATCATCGGCGGCACACTGCTGTCCGGGGGCAAGGGCACCATCGTGGGCAGCATCCTCGGCCTCCTGGTCTTCACGGTCATCACGAACCTGTTCATCCTCAACGGCCTGGACACCAGCGACCAGCTCATCGCCAAGGGCCTCATCATCGTCGCGGCCGTCCTGCTCCAACAGCGTTCCAACAGGTAGACCGGCCCGCCTCCGGGCCGATCGGATCGCTTCCTTCCCCTCCGGGATTCCCCCCAAGGAGTACGACCCATGTTCAAGAAAACCGACGTGCCCGTATCGGCGAGGCGGGGCTTCCTGATCGGCGGCGCGCTCACCGGCGCCGGTCTGCTGGCCGCCTGCACGAGCAACAGCGAAGGCGGTGACGCGTCCGCGTCGCAGGTCGCCCTGGTGGGCGGCGGCGACAACGACAAGCCGGGCGCGAAGGTCACCATCGGCTTCTCCGCGCCGGCGGCCGACCACGGCTGGATCGCCGCGATCGCCAAGAACGCCCAGGCGGCCGCCAAGAAGTACTCGGACGTCACCTACAAGCCGGTCGAGCCGACCAACGACGTCAACCAGCAGATCTCGGCGATCGAGTCGCTGATCCAGCAGAAGGTCGGCGCGCTGGTCATCCTGCCCAACGACGGCAACCAGCTGAACCAGGTCGCGCGCAAGGCGATGGACGCCGGCATCCCCGTCCTCAACCTCGACCGCGCCTTCCCCGACAAGCTCTCGTACCGGACGTGGATCGGGGGCGACAACTACGGCATGGGCGTCGCCGCGGGCACCTACGTCGGCAGGAAGCTGAAGGAGAAGGGCGTCGCGAACCCGGTGATCGTGGAGATCCAGGGCATCGCGACACTCCCGCTCACCCAGGACCGCAGCAGGGGCTTCGCCGACGCCCTCAAGACCTTCGGGTTCTCCGTCACGGCCAGGCAGGACGCGGCCTTCACCGTCGAGTCCGGCACCAAGGTCGCCGCCAACCTGCTCCAGGCGCACAAGAAGATCGACGCGCTGTGGAACCAGGACGACGACCAGGGGGTCGGTGTCCTCGCCGCCGTCAAGGAGGCCGGACGGAGCGAGTTCTTCATGGTCGGCGGCGCGGGTTCGGCCAACGCGATGCGCACCATCAAGGCCGGCGGCACGCCGCTCGAGGCGACCGTCACCTACAGCCCGACGATGGCGTCCTCGGCCGTCAAGCTCGCCCGTCTCATCGCCCAGGGCAAGGGGATGGCCGACCTGGTGGAGCAGCAGGTCCCCCAGTCGATCACCCTGGCGTCCGAGACGATCACGAAGGCGAACGTCGACAAGTACATGCCGCTCGGCTTCGAGTCCTGAAAGGGGACCCATGGTGACGGACAGCAGGCCCACACTCGGGGTGGGCATGATCGGGCACGCGTTCATGGGCCGTGCGCACTCCCAGGCGTGGCGCGGTGTGAGCGCGTTCTTCGATCTGCCCGTGCGGCCTGTCATGGCCGCCCTCTCCGGCAGGTCGCGCGAGCGGGCCACCGCCGCCGCGGCCACGCTGGGCTGGGCGGCCGCCGAAACCGACTGGAAGGAACTGCTCAAGCGCGACGACGTCCAGATCGTCGACATCTGCACCCCCGGCGACACCCACGCCGAGATCGCCATCGCCGCCCTGGCCGCCGGCAAGCACGTCCTGTGCGAGAAGCCCCTGGCGAACTCGGTGGCCGAGGCGGAAGCGATGGCGGACGCGGCACGGGCCGCCGCCGAACACGGGGTCCGCAGCATGGTCGGGTTCAACTACCGCCGGGTCCCCGCCGTGACGCTCGCCCGCGACCTGGTCGCGCAAGGCCGCCTCGGGGAGATCCGCCATGTTCGGGCCCGGCACCTCCAGGACTGGCTCGTCGACCCGGAGCATCCCCTGGAGTGGCGGATGCGGAGGGACAGAGCCGGGTCGGGCGCCCTCGGTGACCTCGGCGCCCACATCATCGACGCCACCCAGTTCGTCACCGGGCGGAAGATCACCGGAGTGAGCGGCCTGAGCACCACCTTCATCTCCGACCGTCCGCTCCCCGACCGCTCCGGCACCGGCCGGGTCACCGTCGACGACGCCGCTCTGTTCACCGCCCGGCTCGAGAACGGCGCCCTCGCGAGCTTCGAGGCCACCCGCTTCGCCACCGGCAGCAAGAACGCCCTGCAACTGGAGGTCAACGGTTCCCTCGGCAGCGTCAGATTCGACTTCGAGGCGATGAACGAACTCTGGTTCCACGACGGGACCCTGCCCGCCGAGGAAGCGGGCTTCCGCCGCATCCTCGTCACCGAGCCGGGCCACCCCTACACCGGTGCCTGGTGGCCGCCGGGTCACGGCCTCGGCTACGAGCACTCCTTCACCCACCAGGCGAACGACCTGCTCACCGCCATCGCCACCGACCACGAACCCTCGCCGTCCTTCGCCGACGGGCTCAACGTCCAGCGCGTCCTCGCCGCTGTGGAACACAGCGCGGCCCACGAGTCCCGGTGGACTCCGATCGGCTCCTGAATCCCTCACCCGCTCGCCGTTCCCCACGCCCGGTCGCCGTCCGCTTCCGGGCGGCGAAAATCACTGGAACGTTCAAGCAACGCGTCCTAGGCTCCTGGTAAGTGGGCGTCATTCCGTGGGCCTCCTGGTACGCACTGCGACGATATTCCGCCTATCCGCTCGGCTCGATGGCCGAGGCCGTCACGAACTCCTTCTTCGGCGTCGTCCGCGCCGCGATCCTGCTCGCGCTCTGGCACGCCCGTCCCGGGCTCGGCGGCTACGACGCGACCGACGCGGTGACCTTCTCCTTCCTCACCCAGTCCCTGATCGGGCCGGTGCAGATCTTCGGCGGCATGGAGCTGGCCCAGCGCATCCGGTCCGGGGACGTGGCGATCGACCTGCACCGTCCGGTGGACCTGCAGGCGTGGTGGCTCGCCGACGACGTCGGCCGCGCGATGTCGACGCTGGTGCTGCGCGGCCTGCCGCCGATGGTCGTGGGGGCTCTGCTGTTCACGGTGCGACTGCCGGACCCGGGTGAGGCCGCCGCGTTCGCGGTGTCGGTCGGGCTGGCCGTCCTGCTGAGCTTCGCGCTGCGGTACCTGGTCACCCTCGCGATGTTCTGGCTGCACGACGAGCGCGGCGTCCAGGCCGTGACGCTGGTGCTGTCGCTGTTCTTCTCCGGGATGATCATCCCGCTCGTCGCCTTCCCCGAGACGCTCGGGGACGTCGCGCGGGCGCTGCCGTGGTCCGGGCTGATCCAGGTGCCCGCCGACGTGTTCCTCGGCCACCGCACCGGCGGCGCGCTGCTGTCGGGGCTGGCGTTCCAGGCCGCCTGGGCCGCCGGGCTGCTCGTGGCCGGACGGCTCCTGACCCGCGCCGCGACGCGCAGGCTGGAGGCCCAGGGTGGTTAGCGGGACGGTGGACGGCGCCGGGGCGTCCTCCCGGGCCGTGCGGGCGGTCTCGACGTACTGCCTGCTCGCCTGGACGTGGATCCGGGCGGCCGCGCAGTATCCGGTGTCGATCGCGCTGCTCGCGCTCGGCACGATGGTCACGGCCGGGCTGGACATCATCGGGATCCTGGTGCTGTTCAGCCGGGCGCCGCGGATCGCCGGGTTCACCTCGTCGGAGGTGCTGCTGCTGTACGGCACGTCGGCACTGTCGTTCGCGACGTCCGACATCCTGCTCGGCACGACCGAACGGCTCGGTGAACATGTCCGGGAGGGGACGCTGGACGCGCTGCTGGTCCGCCCGGTGAGCCCGCTGATCCAGATCGCGACCGAGGACTTCTCCCCGCGCCGGTTCGGGCGGCTCGTCCCGCCGGCGCTGGTCCTGGCGCTCGCGCTGCCCGGCCTGCCGATCGCGTGGACGCCGGGCCGCGTGGCGATGGTGCCGGTGATGGTGGTGTCCGGCGTGGTGATCTTCGGCGGGCTGTGGGTGCTGTGCGCGGCGCTCCAGTTCGTCCTGCTGAACAGCCAGGGCGCGACCAAGGCGATCACCTACGGCGGGGCGTTCCTGACCCAGTACCCGATGACGCTGTTCGCGCGCGACTTCGTCCGCGGCGTGACGTTCGTCGTCCCGCTGGCGTTCGTGAACTGGGCGCCCGCCCTGTACGTCCTCGGCCGGCCCGACCCGCTGGGCCTGCCGGGCTGGACGCGTTTCGCCTCGCCCGTGGTGGGCGCGGCGCTGTGCGCGGTCGCGGCCGTGGCGTGGCGGACGGGCCTGCGCCACTACCGCTCGACAGGCAGCTGAGGCCGGGAGGGGAACCCGTGATCGAGATGACGGACGTGACCAAGACCTTCGTCCTGCGCCGCAGGAACGGACGGCGGCTGCGCCGCGAGCGGACACCGGTCCGGGCGGTGGACGGGGTGACCTTCACCGTCGAGCGGGGCGAGTTCCTCGGCTACCTGGGCCCGAACGGCGCGGGCAAGAGCACCACGATCAAGATGCTCACCGGGATCCTCACCCCGACGTCCGGACGGGTCCGGGTCGCGGGTCTGGACCCGTCCCGCGCCCGGACCGCGCTCGCCCGCCGCATCGGCGTGGTGTTCGGGCAGCGCACCACGCTGTGGTGGGACCTGCCGCTGAGGGACAGCCTGACCCTCGTCCGGCGGCTGTACCGGGTCGAGGAACGCGCCTACCGGACGCGCCTGGCGGAGCTGACGGCGCTGCTGGAACTGGAGCCGTTCCTGGCGACCCCGGTCCGGCAGCTCAGCCTCGGCCAGCGGATGCGCGGCGACCTGGCCGCCGCGCTGCTGCACGACCCGGAACTGCTGGTGCTGGACGAGCCGACGATCGGCCTGGACGTGGTGAGCAAGGCGACCGTGCGCGGGTTCCTCGCGCGCCTGAACGCCGAGCGCGGCACCACGATCCTGCTCACCACCCACGACCTCGGCGACATCGAGCGGCTGTGCCGCCGCGTGATGATCATCGACCGTGGCCGTCCGGCGTTCGACGGGGACCTGGCCGCCCTCCGCCGGGCCGCGGGCGCGGACCGGCAGCTGATCGTCGAACTGGCCGCGCCGAGCCCGCCGGTCGAGCTGGACGGCGTCGAGGTCACCCTCGTCGAGGGCCCGCGCCAGACGCTGCGCCTCCCGGACGGCGCGAACGCCGCGTCGGTGGTCGCCGCGCTCGCCGCCCGCCACGAGGTCCGCGACATCGCGCTCCGCGAGACCGGCATCGAGGACATCGTCGCCCGCCTCTACCGGGGTGACCAGGAGATCTCCACCCCGGTCACGTCCTGACCGGCAGGGCGGAGGGGTGCGCACGGCCGAGAAACGCCCATGCTCATCGAAGGCGCCGGACGGCCGGATCACGTCTCGCCGTGGGAACGCCCAGGCCCGCCTCCCACCCCCATTCGCCTTACTGATCGGTGACAGGGATGTGGCCGCTGCGAAAGCTCGAAGCCCCTTTTTGTCCGAGTGACAAGAAGCTATTCTCGCCGCATGGACGACGACCACTGGACACCGCCGACCGTGCTGCTCGCGGTCGACCTGGTGATCCTGACCCTGCGCGATGCGCGCCTGCACGTCCTGCTCGTGGAGCGTGGCGTCGAGCCGTACAAGGGCGCCTGGGCGTTGCCCGGCGGCTTCCTCGGTCACGCGGCGGAGGACCTCACCGCCGCCGCTCATCGTGAACTGAGGGAAGAGGCCGCCCTGGACGCCGAGACGCTGCATCTGGAGCATCTGGGCGTCTACGGCACTCCGGGGCGTGACCCGCGCGGGCGGGTGGTGTCGGTCGCCTACCTGGCGATCGCGCCGGGGCTTCCGGAGCCGACGGCCGGCACGGACGCGGCGGGCGCCCGCTGGCAGCGCACCGATCAGGTGCTCTCCGGAGACCTGGCGCTGGCCTTCGACCACCGGAAGATCGTCGAGGACGGCGTCGAGCGCGCACGGGCCACACTCGAGCGATCGTCCCTGGCGACGGCGTTCTGCGCCCCGACCTTCACGATCACCGAGCTCCAGCGGGTCTACGAGGCGGTCTGGGGGATATCGCTCGACCCCCGCAACTTCTATCGCAAGGTCCAGAAGTCCCGCGGCTTCATCATCGCGGCGGACACCGACCGCAAGGTCACGACCGGACGTCCCGCCCGACTGTTCAAGGCCGGCCCGCGCACGGACCTGTATCCGCCCATGATCCGGCCGTCCGATCCTCCCGAAACGAAGGGGACAGAAGGATGAGCGGCAGCACGATCGTCGTGCTCACGGCACTGGACGTCGAGTACGACGCGGTCCGAGAGAGGCTGCGCACCCCGCGGTTGCATCAGCATCCGCAGGGCACCCGCTTCGAGGTCGGCCGGCTCGAGGACGGCCGATGCCGCATCGCCCTGGGGCTCGTCGGCAAGGGCAACCAGTCCGCGGCGGTGCTGGCCGAACGCGCCATCGCCGAGTTCTCCCCCACGGCCCTGCTGTTCGTCGGGGTGGCGGGAGCCCTGCACTCCCACATCGCTCTGGGCGACGTGGTCGTGGCGACACATGTCTACGCCTTCCACGGTGGAACCAGCGAGGACGACGGCTTCAAGAGTCGTCCCCGTGTCTGGGAGGTGTCCCACGGCGCCGACCAGATCGCCCGGCACGTCGCCCGCGGGCGTTCCTGGGCGGGGACCGGACGTGCGAAGCGCAAGCCGCCCGAAGTGCACTTCGGGCCGATCGCCGCCGGCGAGGTCGTCCTCAACTCCACGGTCTCAGCGCACGCCCGCTGGATCCGGGGTCACTACAACGACGCGCTGGCGATCGAGATGGAAGGGGCCGGTGTCGCGCAGGCGGCGCATCTGAACAGGTCGCTTCCGGTGGTGGTGATCCGGGGTGTCAGCGATCGCGCCGACGGCACCAAGGAGACCACCGACCGCGAGCGCTGGCAGCCGCGAGCGGTGGCCAACGCGGCGGCGTTCACCGCCGCCCTGGCCGAAAGCCTCACGACCGACGAACCGAGCCGCCATCGGCCTGGCACGACCGCAACGACGGGGAGTTCCCAGATGAGTGAGGCAGTCCGCAACGTCGCCAAGGGCAACGCGAGAGTGGGCGTGCAGGCCGGGCAGGTCCAGGGCGGTGTCCGGATCGGGAGCGAGAAGGCCCCGCCGGCCGATCTCCTCGAAGCGATCGCGGACCTGGCCGCACGGCTCGAGCAGGCGCGAGACGCCGGGCTCATCGACGAGGACACCCACCACGCGGCGCGCGCCGAGCTCGACGGTGCCCGCGCGGCCCTGCAGTCCACACCGAGGAACACGAGTGCGGTGACACTCGCGCTCAAGAAGGTCCGCGGACTCGTCGCGGACGTGGCCGCCCTGGCGGCTGAGGCGGCGAGCGTGCTGGGCCTCGTCCGGAGCGTGTCATGACCGAGCCGGAGGCGACCACGGCCAACCACGCCGAGGGGCGCGCCCAGGTCGGAGTGCAGGCGGGGGTCGTCCATGGCGACGTCAGCATCTACTCCTCTCCCCCGGGCGCCTCGCCCGCGGAGAGGTTCGAGACAGGCGTCCGGCTGCTCAACGGCGGCATTCCGGGCAAGGCCCGGGAACTCATGGGCGAGGCCGTGCTGGCCGGCGGTCTCACCGGCAACAGGGTGTGCTTCCACTGGCAGCTCGCCCTTGTCAGCGGGAGAGCGTGGAACGAGATTCCGCAGGAGGACGTCGCGAAGCTCCGCCACGCGCCGTTCGGCTGCGAGCTCGTCGGCGGTGACGCCTGGGCCGACGGCGCCAAGACCGTCATCCGCCTTCTGGACGCCGTCGTGCGGCACGACACCGATCTCCGCCCCTTGCTGAAGGACTTCGACTGTCTCGACGACCCCCAACGCGGCATGATCCTCCGGCATCTGGAGCTGTTCCTCGACGGACCGCTGAAGGACGAGATGTGGAGCCGTGCTCTGGAGGAGGCCGGGCAGGGGCAGATGGCGGAGGACCGCAGCGGGCGGGTCTGGAAGTTCTTCCACCCGGACCCTGCCGCGCCCCGGGTCCGTCCGGCCCGTCCGCCGGCGACACCGACCGGCACCCGGGTCACGGCCGTCGTCGCCACGGGCGTCATGACCGCCGCAGCGGTCAACATGGCGTATCTGCTGGTACGAGACCTTCAGTGGCTCACGCTGCTCGTGTACCTGCTGGGCATCGGTGGCGGGTCCTGCGCAGCGCGCACGGGCGCCGAATGGCACTTCCTCGCCGAGAGGCGCCGAGCGAAGGACAGGGAGTACCGTCAACCTCGAGAGCATGCCCCCCGCGCGAAGTCCGACGGCTTCGTCGGCAGGGTGGACCGGTACTTCGATCGCTACTTCGCCAGGTACGTGCCGCGTGACACGAGTCGCTCCGCCTGGCTGGCCGGCACGGCGGGGATCCGCAGGAGCATCCGGAACGAGATCGTCGACCTCTACCGGGAGCAGCGCACCGGCGCGGAGAAGATCGCCTGGTTGATCCGATACCGGGTGGGCAGGGTCCGCGGGCAGTGGGAGCAGGGAACGCTCTGGGAGTACCGGCGGGAACTCGCAGCGCCTCTGGCCACCAAGGTGACGACCCTGCTCGGCCTCGCCGTCCTCGCCTCCGGGACGGCCTGGACGGTGGGGCACGCGGCGTGGACCGCACCCGCGAGCGCGGCCGCGTCCACGTTCCTGGCGCTGCCCGCCGGGACGCTCGCCGTCCGCGCCTGGCTGCGGATCATCCTGGAGCGCCGGCGGTACGCGGCCGACCGGGCCGAGGAGTTGCAGCTCCAGCAGGACTGCGACGCGGCCTTCCGACGCTGGAAGCTCAAGCTCGCCGACAAGCCGACCGACCCGGAGATGGCCGTCTGGCTGGACCGCGACCGAAAGGTGCTGCTGAACGAGGCCCTGAACCACTACGGCCTGACCATGAGCGACATGATCGCGCACGCCTTCATCGAGGCGCCCGGGTCCCCGGCCAAGCGCGCACGCGTGCCCAAGGGCCCCTGGCGCCACACGCGCTACCGCCTGCTCCTGTTCCTGCTCACCAAGGACGGGGTACGCCAGCTCAGCGCCGACCTCGACTTCGAGCGGGGCACCTTCCACGACCGCGACCGCACCAACTACCGCTACGAGGCCGTGGCGGCCGTCCGGGTGCGCCAAACCGACGACGGCGACCACAGCTTCGAACTCGCCCTCGTCAACGGGGAGCTGGTCAAGGCCGAGATGCTGGCTGACGCGATGGAGGGCCTCCAGGCGGACGAGACCCGCGCCACGGTGTCAGAGACGACCCTGGACGCCGCCGGCCTCAGCCACACGCTCCACGTCATGGAGGGGATCGCAGCAGAAGGCAAACTATGGATCGAGCAGGAACGCTACCGAAAAGCAGCATCCTGAGACGCGTCGGTGCCGGCCGGTTGAGGACGTGGGGTGGCGATGGTTCTGCGATGCCCGAGCCGTCCCCCGGCCGCGCCGGGGCGGCGTTCGACGTCGGGCGCCGCGGGCGCCGCGGGCGCCGCGGGCGCCCGTCGGCCGGCGGCGTCGCGCGTCCGGGCGCTGGTCTGCCGGCGGTCAGTGGCCGCGCGTTTCGCCTGTTCGCTTCAGCCACGCGTCGACGCAGGATTCGGAGCAGAAGACGCGCGGACAACGCGGCATGTAGACAGGCGGCTACCACCAAGTGCGACCTGGGTGGCCCGTGACCTCCTTCGATCTCACGTGCCCCTGCCGAGTTGATGGGATCCGCTTGTGATACATCGGCAGCCGATATATCGTCTCCCGTATGGTCAAACGAACCACGGTGATGAGCGAGCCCACGTACTTCGTGATGGCCGCGCTGCTCGACGGGCCCGTGCACGGATACGGGATCATCAAGTGGGCGCAGGAGCAGTCGGGCGGGCGGATCCGGCTGGCCGTCGGCACCCTCTACGGAGCTCTGGACCGGCTGGCGGGCGACGGACTGATCGTCGTGGACCGCGAGGAGACCATCCAGGGCCGTCCGCGTCGTTACTACCGACTGACCGAGGGCGGGCGCCTGGCCCTCACCCGCGAGGCTCTGCGATTGGAGCAGGCCGCCCGGGTCGTCACAGGCCGCACCCCCCTGGCGACGGGGGAAGCCGGAGCATGAGCGGAGCATTCACCGAAGGCTGGTACCGGCTGTTCCTGCGGGCGTTCCCACGCGGTCACCGCGCCGAGTACGGCACCGAGATCATCGGCACACTGCTGAACGGCACCCCTCGCCGCGCCCCCTCACTGCGGGAGACCGCCGGGCTCCTCACCGCGGGTTTCGTCGCCCGGGCCCGCGCCGCCGCCACCCCGTGGTGGGCCGACGGGCTGCAACTCGGCCTGCTGACGCTGGCGCTGGCGAATATGGCCTACGGCATCGCCGACCATTCCTCCCCCTGGTGGCTCGCCGCTTCGGCAGCGCTGGTGGCGGCGTTGCTGCGCGGCTGGGCGCTGGTGGCCCTACCACTCGCCCTGGCCGTAGCGCTCTCGACCAGCCGGGCCATGCTCCTGGGGACCACATCCTCACCGTCGCAGATCCTCGGACCGGCGAACCACAACTGGGTCTCACTGGCCCCCTACGGCGTGCTGGCGATCGGGGCCGTAGCACTCGCGGCCAGCCGGCCGGCCCTGCCGCAGGGTCTCCGTGTACGACCGTTGTGGTGGCTTGTGATCCCTGCGGCTTCCTTGACGCTCACCTACATGCCCGGGGACCACGAATACGGCGAGACCTGGCAACTGGTCAGGGCTGGCACCGAGAGCGTCCTCCTGCTCGCCGGCGTGCTGACCACCGCGATCGCGCGCAGCCCACGCTGGGCACTGGCGGCGGCGATCTACATCCTGCCCGGTGCGGCCTCCCCGCTGATCAACCCGCCGTCGAACGCGCAGGACACCGGCTACTGGTTGACCCTCATCGCGCTGTTGCTAGCCATGATCGCGACAGCATGGCGCCCCCAGCCCCTCCCCGAACGTCGCCACTCGCAATAGCCGAACCGTCGAACGCAGAGCCGGACCGTTGACGGAACTCATCGACCTCCCATGACGGAGAATCCGAGGGGGCACCGCTGAGAACGGTGCCTTGTCACACGCGAGATGGATCCCTGCGAGAGAGCGGGGCCGGCCGGGTCGCCCTGGAAATCGACGGCCACGGTCATCCTGCTCATCCCTTGACCAGAGCCGCGTCGGGCGCAGAATCGGAAAGGCCAGGACGTCGCGCTGACGGGAGACGGTAGATGAAGAAGAAGCTCACCATCCGGATGGCACTCGCCTTGGGGATCGGCCTCCTGTCCCTCACGGGATTCGCCGGAACCGCCACGGCTGCGACTGCCAGCCCCAGCGGAGGCCCTGCCTGCATCGGCTGCTGGTAGGCGGGAACAGCCCGAAGGGTGCTCAGGTACAAGCTGCCTGAGCACCCTTCATGTGGGTGTTCATTCAACACCGCGGGCGGTCCGCTGCCGGGCCGTCGTTGGTCGGCAGCCCGACCAGCGGGACCTTGGGCACCCCCGGGCCGGTGACGGTGAAGATTCGGAACTACCGGCCTCGACTGATCTGGACTTTGTGGAACTCGGTGTAGCGGCTCGGGTAGCCGTCGCCGGGGTTGTTCTGCTCGTCGTTGCCGGCCTCGCCGATGCGGCGCAGCACGTCCAGGCCTTCGGTGATCCGGCCGAACGGGGTGTAGGCGGGTGAGAGCTTGGTGTCCTTCCAGGTGAAGAAGAACTGGCTGCCGTTGGTGTCGGGGCCGGCGTTGGCCATCGCCACCGTCCCGGCGGGGTAGGTGGCGCCCGTCAGGTTCTCGTCCGGGAACTGGTAGCCGGGGGCTCCGCTGCCGGTGCCGGTGGGGTCGCCGCACTGCAGGACGAAGATCCGCTGGGTCGTGGAGCGGTGGCAGTGGGTCTTGTCGAAGAAGCCGCGCTCGGCGAGGAAGCGGAACGAGTGGGTCGTGCAGGGCGCCTGGTCGGTCAGCGCCTTGAACGCGATCGTGCCCTGGGTGGTGCGCAGCCGCGCGATGTAGGGCTCGGCGGCCTTGGCGGGGTCGAAGACGGGCAGCCCGACCCACTTGCTGACCGGTTTCACCCGCGTATACGCACACGCCTGCGCCGCGGCCTTGGCCGGGGCGGCGACGGCGTCCGCGTCGACCGTCGGACGCGCGATGCGGGCGTGGGGTGCGGTGCCGCCCCCGGGCGTGGCCGAGACCGCGGTCGCGGCGTACACCGAACCGGTGAGGGCGACGGCGGCGACGGAGACGGCGATGATCCGAACGGGCTGAAGCATGGGGGGATGCCTCTCTGCTGATCTTCGGGGAGCCACACATTAGGGCGCCTCCGTCCCGTCCGACAGGGGCCGTCCGGAGCTTCGTCACATGTCCATAGCGGCCGACTGCCGCGGCGGCGTCACCGGCTTGGCCGACCGGGTCGTCGTCGGTGTACCACCCCAGCCGCATGGCCGCCACCTGCGCGCGGCCGGCTGCGCCGCCGGTCACCGACCGCCGCAGACCACGGAACGACACACTCCGGGTGGGCCCGTGCGTCGGCCCTCGCAACACGGAGATCGGCTGTTAGCCTCGCAGCCTCTCCAGCCCTGGGACCACACCACCACCCTCAGCGAGGCCAGCATGGAGCTGCTCTGTCACCGCGCCACCCTCGACGGACACGTCACCAGGAAGAGGGCCGGACGGAGCCTGGCCGGCCTCGGTGGCGAGGACGCCCTCCGCGTGGACGGGGCGAGCGCCGACACTCGAACCCGGGCCTGATTCCGGCACCCGGCAACGCCGTCCGACAGGTGACCGTCATGGGCGAGGACCTTGATCCGCTGAACGACGGGAAGTCCGTCGAGGGGCTGGCGGAGTGCCTGCGGTGGCTTCGAGCGAGCGCCGGGAACCCGTCGCTGCGTCAGCTCGAGTCGTGGGGGCAGCGGAACCGCAGGGCGCTGGCGCGCAGCAGCGTGTCGGACCTGCTGCGGGGCAAGCGGCTGCCGTCACGAGAGCTGTTCCTGGCCTTCCTGGAGGCCTGCGGGGTGGACCCGACCGAGGACACCCGGTGGCTGGCCGCGTGGACGTTGCTCGCCGCCCACCGCAGCGCCGCCGCCTCGCCGCCGGAGCACCTTCCCGAGCGGCTGGCCGCTGACGTCCAGGCGGCCGGGCTGCTGCGGATCGGAACCGCCTACCTTCCCGACCTGGAATGGAAGCAGCTGTTCGCGACGGTCAGCGAACTGGACATCTTCGTCGTCTACGGCCAGACCTGGCGGCATCTGCACGCCCCGGAGCTGAACAGGCTCTCGCGACGTTCCGGAGCGAGGATCCGCGTCTTCCTCGCCGACCCCGCCGACGCGCTCACCGTCCGGGTCCTGTCGGACAGGTTCGCGATCGGCCGGAAGGAACTGGTCAGCCGCATCGAGAGCACCAGACGCGACTACCAGGCCCTGGCCCGGCCGGGCGGCGCCGCGATCGACGTGCGCTACTGGCCCGGCGACCGGGCGTTCTCCTGTTACCGCTTCGACGACACCGCGGTCCTCGGTCTCTACAGCCATGGACGGTCCCGCGCCGTGGCCGTGCCGGTGCTGGTGTGCGCCAAGCCAGGTGAGCTGTTCCAGTTCGTCAAGGGCGAGCTGGCGGCGATCGAGGCCGGAAGCCGCCCCGCCAGGTAACCCCGGCTGCAGGCCGCCGTCCGGATGCAGGCCGCCGTCCGGATGCAGGCCGCCGTCCGGATGCAGGTCGCTGTCCGCTGTACGGCTGGCACTGCTCGGCACGGATGACGCCTGTCCTCCACCTCGTCAGGCGGGTGCTCGCCGGACGGGAGCACCGTTCGCCCCTGGACGGAGGCCTGGATGTCGTCATGAAGGTGTCGCATGCCGGTCGCCGTCCGCTGCCTGTCCGGAGGTGTCCGAGGCAGTGCCGGAGGGCTCGCCTTCGAAGGTCGCACGGCCGCGCCCGGGGCGGGTCCACGGCCCGGGTGTCCGAGTACGTCCGTTGCCCGGCGCCGGCGCGGGCGGTCGAGGTCAGCTAGGACGCAGCCGGGTTCGCGGGTCCTCCGCGAACGAAGGCAC
Source organism: Actinomadura oligospora ATCC 43269 (assembly GCF_000518265.1). GTDB lineage: Bacteria > Actinomycetota > Actinomycetes > Streptosporangiales > Streptosporangiaceae > Spirillospora > Spirillospora oligospora. The sequence goes on from NZ_JADG01000009.1 coordinate 56,129, forward strand.
AGCCGTTGGAGGCGGACGCCCGTGCAGCACCTCCGAAGCAGCCGAACCCCCAGGGCACCCGGGGATTCGGTCCGGCTCTCGGAGGCCGCGTTGACGCTCGCACCGGCCGGACCACCGGACGGCACCCGTACCGCGACACCACATGAGAGGGCTGCCGATGAATCTCATCGTCCGGCTGCTGGCACGGCTTCGCCCGCCCGGCCAGGAGGAGGACCCGAGGGACCTGGGTCCTGAACTGGCCGCGTGGGAAGGGTGGGCGCGGCGGTCGCAGGAGATGGCCGAGACCAGCACGCTCACCATGACCCGCCGGCTGCCGCGCCTGATCGGGCAGGTCGGCCGTCTCGGCTGGCGGGCCAGCCGGCGTGACCTGGTCATCACCGTCGCGTTCAACGCCGTCGCGGGAGTGTTCACCGCGTTCGGGCTGCTCGCCACGACGCGGGTGCTCACGGCGTTGTTCGCGGCCGGGCCCACACCCGACCGGGTGCGCGCCGCCGTGCCGGCGCTCGCCCTGGTCGGTGGGACGATCACCGTCCGCGCCTCGCTGACCCTGCTGGCGCAGTGGTCGCAGGCCCGCCTGCGCCCGCAGGTCGAGCGGATCGTCGAGCAGCGGCTGTACGCGACGACCACGGCGATCGACCTGGCGCGCTTCGACGACAGCGACCACCAGGACGCGCTGCACCGGGCGCAGGTGCGCGGGCTTCAGTCCGCCACGTCCATGGTGGACAACACGGTCGATCTCGGCACCGCCGCGATCGGCGTCGCCGCGGCCGGCGGGGCTCTGGGCATCCTGCATCCGGTCCTGCTGCCGCTGCTGATGCTGACCGCGCTCCCGGAGGCGTGGGCGGCGGTCCGCTCGGCGCGGCTCGGGTACCGCGCGCAGCTGTCGCTGATCGCCGTCCGGCGGCGCTCCTGGATCCTCTCCGACCTCATGACCGGGCGCCGGCACGCCGCCGAGGTCCGGTCCTTCACCGTCCGGCCGTACCTGCTCCGCCAGTACGGCATCCTGGCCGACCACGTCCGCCGCGTCCTGGTGAGGGTGGCGCGCAGCCGCACCCTGACCCAGGCGTACGGGGACGTGCTGCGCGGACTCGCGACCGCCGCGCTGTACGCGACGCTCGGGGTGCTGCTGTGGCGGGGCATGATGCCGCTGGCCGTCGCCGGGACGGCCGTCCTGGCGATCCGTGCCGGCCAGCAGTCCCTGCTGAACCTCGTCCACGCCCTGAACCGCACCTACGAGGACGGCCTGTACTTCTCCGACTACCTCGCCTACGTCGAGATGGCCGAGGAGTCCACCACGCGCAAGCCCCTGGCCGGGCCGTCCGAGCCAGGAGCGGTGACCGGGGGCGGGGCCGGGGCCGACGCCGTGGCCGTCCGGCCGCTGCGGGACTTCCGGCAGATCACCGTGGACGGCGTCACCTTCACCTACCCCAGCGGTGACGAACCGGCCCTGCGGGACGTGTCGGTGCGCCTGCGGCGCGGTCAGGTCGTCGCGCTGGTGGGCGAGAACGGGTCCGGGAAGACCACCCTCGCCAAGATCATCTCCGGGTTGTACGCGCCCGAGCGGGGACGGATCCGCTGGGACGGAACGGTCGTCAGCGGCCTGGACCCCGAGATCGTGCGCCGCAACATCGCGGTCGTCGCCCAGGACCACACGCACTGGCCGATGACCGCGGCCGACAACATCGCCATGGGCGACGACCTGGCCGATCCCCTGATCCGCGACAGGATGCGCGCCGCCGCGGCCGACTCCGGAGCCGACGAGGTGATCGGCACGCTCCCGCATTCCTTCGACACGCTGCTGGACAAGCGCTTCGACGGGGGCCAGGAACTGTCCGGCGGGCAGTGGCAGCGCCTGGCCGCCGCCCGCGGCTTCTACCGGGACGCGCCGCTCCTGGTCTGCGACGAGCCGACCGCCGCCCTCGACGCGCGCGCCGAGCACCGCATGTTCGAGCAGATCCGCGTCCACGCCCAGGGGCACGGACGGACCGTCCTGCTGATCACGCACCGGCTCGCCAGCGTCCGCCGCGCCGACTACATCTACGTCCTGAAGGACGGCCGGGTCATCGAGGAGGGCGACCACGGCGCGCTGATGGCCGTGGGCGGCCTGTACGCCGAGCTGTACGACCTCCAGGCGTCCGCATACCGCCCCACCGCGGACCTCGACCTCGCCGAATGACCCCGCTTCGGGCGGCCGGCCCGGACCTCTCCCGGGCCGGCCCGCCCTAGTGGGCCGCCTGGGCCTGGACCTTGGCGGTGTCGAACTCGACGTACTCGATGACGGCGCCGCCGGGGTGCCGGACCGTGAGGTTGCGTCCGGTGGGGACCTCGTTCGGGCCGTCCAGGATCTCGCCTCCCTCGCGCTCGACGATGGCGAGGACGTCGTCGAGGCCGTCCACGATGGTGGTGGCCTGCACGTTCCGGAACGGGGCCAGCGCCTCCGGGGCCCCGGCGACCAGCAGGTAGCCGCCGATGCTCGCCAGCTCCACGTCGCGGTAGGGGAAGCGCAGCCCCGGCCGGGCGGCGGTGAGCGCCTCGAAGGTGGGCAGGGCGGCGTCCAGGCTGTCGACGTAGACGCGGGCGTAACTGGTGAGCACGGCCATGGGCCTCTCCTTGATCATTTCGCCGTTTCCGAAATAAGGGAATGATCGTATGCTGGACCGAGCCGAACCTGTCAACCCCGGTCGGACAGAAGGAGAGCGCGATGCGATCGATGGCCCAGCCCCCGACGACGGACCTGGAGCTGGTCGCCGTCCTGCGCGCGCTCGCCGACCCCGTCCGCCTGGAACTGGTGCGCCGCCTGGCCGCCGGCGGCGAGGTGTCCTGCAGCCCGGACGACCTGGACGTCCCGCGCTCCACCCTCTCCAACCACTGGCGCGTCCTACGCGAGGCGGGCCTCACCCACACCCGCGCCGAAGGCAAGGCCCGCTACATGACCCTCCGCCACAACGACCTGCAAACCCGCTTCCCCGGCCTCCTGGAAACCATCCTCACATCAGCAACCCCACCCTCCTAACAGCACCTCCAGCCCGCCCACGAAGTCCGCCGGCCTTCAAATGTCTGGTCATTCGTACGCTGCGAACTCGACCTCACGGCACACTGACGGTGTGGTCAGCGACGAACTCCCTCAGCAACCACCCCAGAACGACTTCCCAGGGTCTCCGGCCAGCATCGAGATGACATCGCTGCCAGAACCGATCGTGATGTCCCTGTATCGCCAGTACTACGACTTGATCTGGCAAGGGGAGAAGCGTCACGAGTTCCGTCGCCGATTCCTGACCGATACCCCGACGACGTGGTTCGTGTACTTCAACGCCCCGGTCAGCACGCTGTCGGCGGTCATCGACCTGGGCCCGGCGATCGCGGCGCCGCCTGAGCGCATCGCAGAGATCGCCGAGCAGGCACGCCCGGTCAACGGCGCAAGCGTCCTGGAGTACGTCAAAGACCTGGAGCAGGCATTCGCGATCCCCATCCTGCGAGTGCGTGAATACACAGGCTTGTCCGAGCACGACCTGCGCACCGAACTGGGATCATGGCAGCGGCCACATGGCTACGTCCGGTTGAACGAGAACCCGCCCCTCAAGGCGGTGTGCGGCAGACTCCTGGCGGACAAACCAACGCGAGAAATGCTCGTCGACCATCCCAATCCATGACCGTCCACTCGCAGGCGAAGAACACCCGACGCAGAAAGCGGCGGAGTCGACGACCGGAACCAGCTGAAGCTCCTTAACCGGCCCAGGAGTCGACGAGGTCTTGAGGCGTCCATAGCGAGCAGCCTGTGAGGTCGAGGTCGGGGGCCACGCCACTCAGTGACGCGAGGACCAGGCCAGTGGTGCCAGGATCGAAGCCGGGCACTTCGACCGCAGCGCGGCATAGTGCCGTCAGGTCGTGGTGGTCGAGCGGGCTGACCAGCCACTTGATCGACCCGACGAACGACACGGTGTCTGCGACAGGAGCCCGGTCGGCCCCCACGAGATCGATCTCGGGGTCGAAACGCCGGTTCCACCAACCGCCGACGGTCTCCACCGTCGGCCACCAGGCCACCACTAGGCAGCGGGCGGGCCTGGCGGTTTCTTCTGAGGTGATCGCGCCAGCAGGTCTTGCTGTCAGCATTGCATCACCATCCAGACCCGATCGAACCGTTCTGCCGCCAGGTCGTCAGCGCGAATCCAAAAGTAGAGTCCGCCACCGTCTCCCCAGCACCAGCCGCCTTCGGCGTCCGAGCCCAGCTGCAGCAGCAGGCGCCAGTCGGCGGCCCGGGTAGCGTCGTCGAGTTCGTCCCAGTTCTGTCCGGAGAGACCTCGTTCCGGGGAAAACCGATCCAAGCCGTCCCGGACGAAAGCGCTTTCCCGCTGGCATGTCGTGGTCATCCCGCCCTGGAGCAGATGCGGCCAGCCCATCAGCTGGTGAAAGGCCGGCCCGCCGCCCCCGATCGCGTCGTCCACAGCGCTCAGCTCCGCAGTCAGACCGAGGCTCTGGAAGACGCAGTCATCCTCAGTGGCCCTGGGCAGGGTCATCGCCGGCTCGAATCGGATGCGGCGACCTGGGAACGTCTCCCACCCTTCCGGCGTCGACAGCGGCTGCACTTCGCCGCGTTCCCACCACACCCGCCATTTGTCGGGATTGGGGGACACATAGGTCCATGGCTGGTCTTCGGTGTCATAGAAGAAGGTGAGTAGCCCATGGTCCGGCAAGGGGCCGTCCGGCCAGACTCCGGCGACCTCGGACAGGTCGAGCTGAGCGAGCAGGTCCAACGGACCGTCTTCCGACGCCGGCCAGAGCGCTCCCGCGGTCGCCAGATGTCCGCCGCCCAGCCGCGAGCCCGGTGCGCTGGGATCGACAAGCCCGCTCGGCACTATTCGCAACGCCGGTCGACTCAGGGCGAATAGTTCGCCCTGCTTCCTCGTTGAAACAACCCTGGTGACAGCTTCACGCAACCCTACGTCCGTGCGCCAATCGCCATCTAGCGACCCTAGCCGCGCATGCGGCAGGCACGCGGGGCTAGGGTCGAAGGGCTCAACAGTCCACAACTCTTGACACTTGCACTAGCCGCTGGAATGGCTGTCGCGGAGGCCGAGGTGTCCGACTGATACCGAGGTTCGCACATGATCTGGCTCGTCCCCGAGTACGAAGGGAACCTGCCTTCTGGCATCGGGCTGCGCAAGGTCTGCCTGCCATTATGTGGTCGGCTGCAGAGTTTGGCTTGATGGGGCGCGTCCCGGCGGAGGAGTGGGCGCTTCGTGTCGCTGGCGTTGCAGGAGGTTCGTGCTGTTTCGGCATGATGGTGGACGTGGACAGTGCGAGGCGGGACAGGTTGGCGGCGGTCGGACCGCGGCTGCGGGAGCTGCGACGCCGTCGCGGCATGACGCTGGCCAGGGTCGCTGAGGAGACGGGGATCAACGAGAGCACGCTCTCCCGCCTCGAAGGCGGGACACGCAAGCCGACCCTGGAGATGCTGCTGCCGCTGGCCGAGCTCTACGCCGTCCCCTTGGACGAGCTCGTCGGCGCGCCGCGCACGGGTGATCCCCGCATCCACCTCAGGCCCGTCACCCGGGACGGCATGACCTACGTGCCGCTCAGCCGCCCCGGCGGCATCCAGGCGCACAAGCTGCTGATTCCGGCGCGACCCGGCACGGAGCCGGATCTGAAGACCCACGAGGGCTTCGAGTGGGTCTACGTCCTCGCCGGACGGCTGCGCCTGATCCTGGGCGACAGTACCGTGATCCTCAAGCCGGGTGAAGCCGCCGAGTTCGACACCCACGTGCCGCACTGGCTCGGTCCGGCCGGGGAGCAAACCGTCGAGCTCCTCGTCCTGTTCGGGCAGCAGGGAGAACGAGCCCACCTCAAGGCCCGCACCCGCTGACATCCGGCCCGGAGCCTCGCCCACTCCCCTTGCTGGGATCCTCGCCGTGCACTCTCCGTGGGCCCGCTGCCGATGGACGCCGCAATCAGGCGACCTTCGGCACTGTCGGCGCGGCCGCCTGAGCGGGTCAGGCTGCGCCGGCCCGGGCGAGTAGTTCGGCGATCTCGTTGTTGTTCTTCTCCCGGGCGATGCCGAGTGGGGTGTCGCTGCCGACCTTGAGCCCGGACGGGTCGGCGATCCGGGCGTTGACGTCGGCTCCGGCGGCGATGAGCGTCTCTATGACTCCGGTCCCGGCTTCCCGCCACACCGCGCAGTGCAGGGGCGTCGCGCCCGCCGTCGTGCGCGGGTCGGGATCGGCGGCGCGATCGAGCATCAGGCGGAGTGCCTCCTGGTGGCCGCCGCCCGCGGCGGCGTGCAGGGCGGACATGCCTTCGATCCCGAACAGGTCCGAGTAAGCGGTGCGCCGCGCCGGGTCCGCTCCGGCGTCGAGCAGCGCCGCGACGATTTCCGGCGCGTCGACCGCCACCAGCAGCGGCGTCAGGCCGAGCCGGTCCTCGGCCTCGACGTCCGCGCCGGCATCGATGAGTCGGCGCAGGATCTCCAGCCGCTCGGCGACCGGCCGCTCGCGCTCCCACTTGAACCGGCTCTCGGCCACGACGTGCAGCGGCGTCATGCGGATCGGGCCGGTCGCCCGCGGGTCGGCTCCGGCGTCGAGCAGTGCCCGCACCACCTCCGCCGAGGGACCGGGCCGGTCGGTGCGGAACGGTCCTCGGACGGCCATCCAGAGCGGTGTGACCCGCCGTTCGATCCGCTCCATCCCGAAGTCGTCGGGGTGCAGGCCGAGCTCCGTCAGGAGGCTGTCGTGGCCGGTTCGCGCGCTGAGGTCCGCACCTGCGGCCAGCAGCGCCCGCACCGTCTCGGCCGAGCCCGACATCGTCGCGAAGTGAAGCGGGGTCATCTCTGAGCGGTCGTCCTCGGCCGGGCCCAGCGGGGCACCCACGGCGATCGCGGAGACCACGGTCTCCAGGTCGCCGTAGGCGCAGGCGTTGGCCAGCCGGGCGGAGTCCGGCGGCTCGTAGACGGTCAACCCGGCCAGCATCTGCGACAGCCGCCGCGGATGACCGAAGGCGTCCGCCGCGTCGGACCCGTCGTGGTCGATCCGGTGGACGTCCGGATCGCCGGGCCGCGGATCGTCCAGATCGACGACCCAGTAGTACTGCGTCGACTCGTTGAACCCGATCACGAAGCATGGCCGGTCAACCCCGAACGGATCACCCCCGCCGACCCCCTGCGGAAAGCTGACCCTGTCTCCGTACTCGGCGGTGACCAGCAGGGTCCGCGGCGGCCAGGTGATCGCCATCAGCGTCTCGGTCTCCGGCGGCAGCGGCCTGGGCGCGTCGGTCCAGTGCACGCCCGCCTCGACCGTCCCGGGGACGGTCCCGCCGAGCCGCTCGACCTGACGCAGCACCTCGGCGTGCACACCTTCGCTTCGCATCGGGTCAAATTAGCAGCAGATCACCCACCCTTTACCCAACTTGCACGAACACCGCGACCACCCCACCGGTGCGGACGGAACCACCGACAACACCCATCCCGAGAACGGCCGTTACGGGACGGTCGCGATCGTGCCGAGAGGGCCCGAACGGGGCCGGTGTTCGTCGTTCAAAGCGGCGAGCCATCTTGGCCGCGTGCAGGATTTACGAGCTCAAGGCGCAGGTCGCGCGGACGATCCTTCTCGCGGCGGGGCCAGAGGGCGCTTCGATGGAATTCGCCATCAAAGGGACTATCACGATGCAAATCCCCGCACTCGGCGCTGATGATCTCGTAGGATCACCAGTCAGCCAAGGAGGGGCGATGCTCCGCTTGAACACGGGATGGCCGCGATCGCTTTGGATCGTCCAGCTCGGCTGCACACTTCCTGTGCTGGTGCTCTGCGAGCTGATGCTCACTCTCATCGCCACCATGTTCCTCAACGCGGGAGGCGGCATGTCGATCTTCGGCGTCTTCGCCTTGGTGTTCGCCGTGGGGAGCATCTCGGCCTTCGCGGCGGTCTTGGCCTGGCGCTACGGCCAGGCGTTCTGGCTCGACGGCCGGGTACTCATCCGCCGTTCGGTGACCGGCCGCAAGCACTTCGACCTGTCCCAAGCGCAGGTCCGCGCCGAGAGCATCGCCCCATCTATGGCAGCACGTCCAATGCCGCGTCTGGTCGTGGAGGTGCCCGGCGGCGCGCGGGTCAAGATGTGGCTGCGTGAGCCCACGCGCAGGGGCGCGCTGCTCCCGCCGGAGCAGTTGGTGGCGCTCGCCCGAGCCATCGATCCCAGCCTGCAGCACCCTCTCGCCCGAAGGCTCTACGAGCTGGCGTCCGATCCACTGGGCGGCGTCTCTTAAGCCTTCTGCTCCCAGCGCCAAGGGGTGCGGCAGGATACGGCCGCGAGCAGGCGGAGGGCGCGGGCGGGGTGTCCGCCCAGTCCGCGAACACCTCCCGCCCGCAAGGGCGCGCGGCGGGGTGACAATCGCGCTCTGAGCGCTTGTGGGCTCTTCGAACGCGCGATGACAGACACCGAGCGGGGATCGGCGGACCGCTGGAGGAGCGAGGCGGTTTTGCGACGAAAGAGCCGCATTTGGGAGAGGATAATCGCCGTGACGGAATTGGCGCTTGACACTGTGCGGGAACGCGCTCACGAGGCGTTCGGTGAATGGACGATGGTGCGGGCCGATGCGGAGTGGGCCACGGCGGCGGTGTCCCACGAGCCGACGCGCCGGATGCTGGTCGAGGTCGGATTGCCGGTCGAGACCAACATCTTCACGATCGATGACGCCTTCTTCGTCCTGCCGACCACGATCGGCGCGCTGGCGGTCGAGCATCCGGACTGGTGGGGCTCGGACCAGGTCGCTGCGTATCGGAACTGGATCGCCCTGGGTTGCGAGGCCAACGCCGCTCGATTCGTCCTGGACCCGGAATCTGGCCGGGTCCACTTCCTCGTGCTCGGTGGTGACGGCATCCTCCAGAGCAGCACTCTCGCCATCTTCGTCTACGCGCTGGCCCACTTCGAGACGCGCCGCCACCTCGACGGTGTCCCCCTCGATGACGTCGAACCCTTCGAGCGGGCCGCCGAGGCCAACTACGAGACCTTCCGGCACCTCAGCCTGGTGGACCCGCCGGCTTTTGAAGGAGTGAGCCCGCCGCCCTGGGCCGAGTCCCAAGGCGGTGAGCTCGACCTCGGCCACTCCTGGGAGTGGATCGCGGACGGGTTCGCCGACGGTCTGTTCTCCGACTGGACGTGGTCGGACAAAGCATTGCGCTACTTCGCGACTCGAGGGATCGATCCGCAGACGCGGGAGCCGCGGCGAACCCAAGCCGACTAAGGCTGTGGCATCGCGGGTTCGGAACAGGCACTAGGCAGCCCTCTCAGGCTCCGCGTCCTCAGCGTCGATCCCGCCGAATATGGAGGGCGTCAACCCCTCTGTGTCGGGACTGCACGGTCGAGGACCAGCCCCATGTACACCTCATCAAAAAACTCACCGTCCACGCACACCGACGCCCGCCGCAGCCCCTCCGCCTCGAAGCCACACGATTCGTACAGACGCAAGGCGACACGGTTATGGCGCATGACGCTCAGTTCCAACCGCCACATCCCGCGCCGCCGCGCCTCGGCGATCACCGCGTCCAGCAGGCCACGGCCCACACCCTGCCCCTGAGCCGACGCCCGCACCCCAAGAACGACGGCGCCCCGGCCTCGCGCACGCCGCCACCGCAGCGCCAAGACGTCGATGACGCCGACGAGCCGCCCATCCTCGTCGGCGACGAACCGGAACGACTGGTCAGGGAGCTCGTTTCCGCGTTCGCCAGGCTCGGCGAGCATGAACCTCGTCTCGGCGTCCAGCGCGCGGCGAAGCCCGGCAAGCGCCTCGCCTTCCCCATCGGCTGACGGCCGGATGATTGCCATGGCTTCAGGATGCCCGTCGAGCAAGATCAGCGTCGACACTCTCGACAGCACCCAGAGGTGGCACCTCGAAAGCAGCAAGGCAGACATTTGATCTCTTACGGGCACGCCTCGCACCGTGACTGGTACTCGTGCGCTGGCTCTTGACGTACCGTCCCTGCCGAACCCGAATACTCACGAACCTTCAGGCCCGTCCGCAGGGTGGGTTCGAGGCTGATCGGGTCCAGGATTCTACGAACTGCGTGGTTCCGTACAAGTCCTGCCATGGCGGCGCGTGCAAGGACGCGGCCATGTCGTTCTCGGCGTCCGAGCCTCACATCACCGGCGCGGCATCGGCCGTGCGCTACTGCACCCCGCGATCGACGAGGCACGCCGTCGATCCATTCACCGCCTGGAGCTCACCACATGGGTCCACAACGAAGCCCCGATCGCTCCCTGCCGATCCTGGGGCTTCGAACGTGAAGGGCTACGACACGCATCTCTGATCACCGACGGGCAGCCAATCGACGAGATCTACATGGGACTCGTCTTGTGACATCCCCTCGAACCCAGCTCGTACCCGACCCCGGAACAACGTCGTCAGCACCTGAAATGAAGCGCTGTGCGGGATTGCGCAGCAGGGAGCTCTCAGCCTCGACGTTCTGTTGGATCAGGTCGAGGCTGAGGGTGAGGCCGTCATGCTCTTGCGTCAGTTCTTGGGCAGCGTAGGTGCCCCGCCCACGGCGGGTCGGCTGGTGGCCGGGGCCGCTGTGGGCGGGGCGGTTGTGCTTCGGCTGGACGCCGTCGTCGAGGAGGGCTGGGCCTGTTCTCGATGTGCGGTGTCCTGGTGCCGCCTAACGGGGACGAGCCGTGGCTAGCTCAGGTGCCTGGTGAGGAAGCGGGCGGCGGCTTCGCCCGCGTGCTGCGGGACGCCTGTGTGTCCGCCCATGTTGGCGTTCAGCGTCTTCTCCTTGGAGCCGAAGGCGTCGAACAGGTCCAGGGCCGCCTGCCGGTCGTTGCCTTCGTCGTCCCACTGCAGCAGGACGTGCAGCGGAATGGTGACCTGCCGGGCCTCCTCGAAAATGACGCGAGGAATGAAACTCCCGGCGAACAGGATGGCGGACGAGATGCGCGGCTCGACCACCGCGAGCCGGACGCCGACGGAGATCACTCCGCCCGAGTACGCGACCGGGCCGCCGATCTCGGGCAGCGCGAGGGCGGCGTCCAGGACGGCCTGCCATTCCGGGACCGCCTCGTCGACCAGCGGGAGGATGAGCCGGTCGACGATGTCGCCCGAGACCGGCTCGCCGGCCTCCAGCGCCCGGCGCAGGTCGGCGCGGGCCTGCTCGGCGACGGGGAAACGGGGCCGGTCACCGCTCCCGGGGAACTCGATGGTGACCGCGGCGAAGCCGTCCGCCGCGGAGTGCCGGGCCCGTGCCGCCACTCGCGGACGCTGCCTGTCCAGCCCGCCCGGGTGGCCGAGCAGGATCAGCGGGACCGGTGCGGACGCGGAGGCGGATTCGGGCGTCCACAGGATGCCGGTGGCCTCACCGAGGGTGAATTCGCGCTCGAGGACGCCGTCGTCGAGGCGCTGTTCAGAAGTGAACCGCATTGGTCGTGCCTTTCGGGAGTGCTCTTGAACGGCGCTCCCGGACGACCTATCGCCCGACCGTGGCCCCAGAGGGGAGCACCCATGTCGATACGTTCACGGGTACCACCTCCTCGGTCTCTTGCACGGCCTCCGCAAAAGTAGCAGCGGCCACCGCGATCGGCCAACGGGTTTTTTTAACCTGACACTGCCGAGGGTGAGGAGCACTTCGTCGCCGGGGAGTTCTCCCTGGAGGCGCTGGGGACCAGCGTGCTGAATAGCGCTGTGGACGTCCATGACACCCGACCAAGAACGGCTTCGGCCCGAACTCCGGGGCATCGCCTCGGATCATGCCTGGGCGGTGGGGCGGACGACGATCTCGCTGACGTCGACGCCGTCGGGTTGTGCGATGGCATAGGCGATGGCGGAGGCGACCGCGCTCGGCGGCATGGCGATCTCGTCGCGCTGCCGGATCATCGCGGCCGCCGCCTCGGGGCTGGCCCCCTTGCCGACGCCCTCGGTGTGGGTGAAGCCGGGCGAGACGAGGGTGACGCGCAGGTCGGGTCCCGATTCCTGACGCAGGCCCTCGGTGAGCACCTTCACCGCCGTCTTGGTGGCCGCGTAGACCGCCTGAGGGCTCTTGACGACGTGGGCCGTGGTGGAGCCGACGTTGACGAACTGGCCGGAGCGTTGCCGCCGGAAGACGGGCAGGGCCGCCCCGATGCCGTTGAGCAGGCCGGTGATGTGGGTGGAGACCATGGCGTCCCAGTCGTCCTGGCGCAGGTCGTCGAAGGGCGAGACGGCCATCGTGCCCCCGCCATCGCCTCGCTCATGGACGCCTGCGCGGCCGCCGGGGTGATCCGCACGGACATCCGCCCCACCGACCTCAGCGCCGCCCTGGAAGGCATCGCCCTCACCTCGGCGGGCGCCGAACACCGGGAGCAGGCCGAGCGCCTGCTCGACCTCACCCTGGACGGCCTCACCGTCCGTCCGTGAAGCCTCGTCGGGCACGTGCTCGACGGCGGTCGTCCTGATGTCGCGTGGGTTCTGGTGCGGGAGGGGGTCTGCCGTGGGTCACCCTGATCGGTCGAGACGGGTCCAGGCTCCGTGGTGGGTGTTGCCCAGGACCATGCTGCGGTCGTCCCGCACCGCCCGCTCCAGCGTCGCGGCGAGCTCGTCGTCGACGACCAGGCCGTCGGGGAGGGCGATGCCGGCTTGGCGCAGGAGCGGTTCGACGGCCTGGACGGCGCTGCCGAGCCAGGTGAAGACGGTGGAGCCGGGTTTCCCGCCCGTCATGGTTCCGGAGTCGACGTCCGGCCACAGGAGCCCCGCGTCCAGGAACACGCGGGTGAGGTGCCGACCGAAGTCCGGCGCGATCCCGTGCGCCCGGAACAGGTCGGCGAGCAGTGCGTAACAGTCGTTCCAGAGCGGGCAGGGCGGGGAGCTCACGTCTCGGCTGGAGACGTCCATGTCGTGCATGACGACGATGCCGCCAGGACGGACGAACCCGGCCAGGCGGCGCAACGCGGCGACCGGGTCCGGCAGGTACTGCAGGACGAACCGGCCGACGAGCGCGTCGAACGGACGGCGCGGACCGTCGGAGACCACCGGACCATCCCCTGCCAGACCGGGACACATCGGATCGAACTCGGTCAGGTCGGCGTTAGTGAAGGTCACGATGTCGGTGTGTCCGCCGGAGGCCGCGCGTCCGCGTGCCACCTCCACCGCGTCGGGGTCGCGTTCGACCCCGACCACGCGTCCACCGGGACCGACGATCTCGGCGGCGATGAACGCGACATCGCCCAGGCCCGAGCCGATGTCCAGGACGGACATGCCCTCGGTGAGTCCGGCGCGGCGCAGCAGCCGTTCCGTCCAGGACCGCACGTAGGACGCCTGGACGAGCAGCCTGCGCTGTTCCAGCGCCGCGTGGCCGAGGAGATAGTCGGCCCTGCGCTCCGCCGCGTGTGACATGGAACCGCCTCCAAGGCCCGTGTCACTGAACGTTATGCCGGGTGGTCCGCCCGTTGGGTGGCGCCATGCGGCCAGTCTCCGGTGGACGCCTCGAGTCGGCCCGGCTGTGGCCCGGGGTCGGCGGCGCGTGGGATTCTGCCCCCGTGATCAGATTTGTCGGTCTTGCCGTCGCCTTCCTGCTCACCGCGGGCTGCTCGTCCAATCCTGAGGCGGGCAGCGCCAGCCGGACGCTCCCGTTGGAGAGCGCGTCCGCCGGGACGGGTGCGCCGACGGGGGCCCCGGCGCCTGGCGCCTCTCCGAGCCTGGTCGAGAACAACGGGACGCTGGAATCCCCGCTCAGCGACTTCCGGGCCGAGGTGGCGGGCACCTCGTGGGCGACGTCGCTGACCGACTCGCTTCACGGGACGACCAGGCCTGCCGGTCGGTACCTCCTGGTACGCGTCTCGCTGCACAACATCACCGACCGTCCGGTCACCCCACCGGCGCACCTGTCCTTGCACGGGGCGGACGGCTCGGAGTTCCCACCTTTGTGGGACCAGACGTTCGGGCAGACGGTCCTGGTCGGGCACGGCAAGGTCAACGACCTCGGGCCCGGCGCGAGAACGACCGTCGTCCTCGTCTACGACGTCCCGAGAGGCACCAAGCCGAAGACCGTCGCCGACCTCAAGCTCTAGAACGGCGTCCACGCGTTGCGGGTTGCGGATTGCGGCTCGGCGCGTGGCATAGGCGGCGGCTCCGAATTCGACGGAGGTTCTCATGTCCGATCCCACGTCTCTGGTCGAGGTCCGCGCGCGAATCGACGCGCTGGACGGTGACCTGGTCCGTCTCCTGGCGGAGCGGCAGGCTCTCGTCCGGCGGGCGGCAGCGTTCAAGATCGACGAGCAGGCCGTGCGCGCGCCCGGTCGTGTGGAGCAGGTCGTCCAGGCGGCCCGGGAGCGCGCTGCCGGCGCCGGGTTGTCGCCGAGCGTGGCCGATGCCGTGTGGCGCGCGATGATCGCCGCCTTCATCGATCTCGAACTGGACGAGCACCGAGCCGGTGCGTCCTCCGACACGGACCGGGACGGAGAGCGCTGATGGCGACCACGGGACAGGTGATCGCCTTCGCGACGGTGATCCAGCTGGGCGCCATGTCCCCCGGGCCCGACTTCGCCGTCGTCGTCCGGCAGGCCGCCGTCACCGGACGTCGCGGCGGGATGGCGGCGGCCCTCGGCGTCGCGTGCGGTGTGTTCGTGTGGGCCGCTGCCGCCGCCCTCGGAGTGGCGGCCCTGCTGTCCGCGTCGGCGGCGGCCTTCACTCTCACGGAGATCGCGGGCGCCGTGTACCTGCTCTACCTGGGCGTCACGTCACTTCTGGCGGCGTCCCGGGGTTCGGGGGCGCCGCCAGAGACGACGGCGGGGACGAGCGTGGACAACGCGGTCGTCGACGGGTTCCGGCGGGCTCTGCTGACCAACCTGCTCAACCCGAAGGCCGCCGCGTTCTTCGTCGCGCTGATGCCGCAGTTCCTCGGGGCCCACCCGGCGACGGCCGACACCCTGCTGCTCTCGGCAGTCGCGGTGCTGGTCAGCGCGACGTGGTTCATCCTCCTCGCCAACATCGTCGGTTCGCTCCGCGCGTTCATCACGCGGCGACGCGTCCGTCGCGCCCTGGACGCGGGGAGCGGAGCGGTGATGATCGGCTTGGGTCTGCGGCTGGCCACCACCTCCCACTGAGGACGCTTCCGAGTCGGGCGGCTCGAGGCCGTGTGGGCGACGGCTTGCCCTGGCGCTGGTGGCGGTGGTGCTGGTCAGCGCCGATCCGGGCGCGACCTCGGCCCGATCGTCGGCCTGGGCACGGCCGCCGCGTCGGTCAGCCTCCTGGCCCTCGCCTGACCTGACACCGCGCGGTCCCCTTCACCAACCCCGGACAGGGGCCCTTTGCCAGGTGGGAAGGGGTCGTTCGTCCCTCCCTTGCGGGCGCCGTGCGGCGGAGGCTGGGAGTATGCGCGGAGCATCGATGAACCTCATGGCACGTCCACCCGCTCAGACTCCGATCCGGCCGCCCCGGCTCGCGGAGGACGCCCAGCGCGACTGGAAGCGGCTCGCCGTGCCCAGCGGACCGGTCGGGGTGTTCGAACCCGGGCACGCCTCCCGGCTCCCGGTGGCCGCCCGGCGGTGGCTGCTGCACGCCATCGCCCCCGGCACGCCGCTGCTGACCACGGCGTTTCTGGAGATGCACGGCCGGATCCGGATCTCCGGACGCTGGTGGCCCTTCGACGCCGGGCAGGTCCTCAAGCCGTCCCAGGGGTTCGTCTGGGCCGCCTCCGCCCGGCTGGCCGGGCTGCCCGTCACCGGTTTCGACGAGTACCGCGACGGCCAGGGGGAGATGCGCTGGCGGATCCTCGGCGGGGTTCCGCTGATCTCGGCGTCCGGTCCGGACGTCACCCGCAGCGCGCGGGGCCGTCTGGCGGCCGAGTTCGTGCTCGCCCCGGCGGCGGCCCTGTCTCCGTCCGTCGAGTGGGAACACCTGGACGAGATGCGGGCGATCGCGCACGTGGCGGTCGGTTCGGACGTTCATCCCGTGACCCTCACCGTGCACCCGTCCGGGCAGCTGGTGTCGGTGACGACGCCCCGCTGGGGCGATCCGGGCGGGGGCCGCTTCGACGAGCACCTGTTCGGCGTGCGCGTCCAGCGCGAGCGGACCTTCGGCGGCTTCACCATCCCCTCCCTGGCCCAGGCGGGCTGGGGCTACGGCACCCCCGACTGGCAGGACGGGGAGTTCTTCCGGTTCTCCGTCGACCGCGCCGCCTACAGCTGAGACGCGGGGCCGGACGGGCCTCGAGCAGGGACCAACGGCCCTGGGCCTGATGATCTCCGCGGGGCCATCGTGGTGATCGGACAGCAAGCCGGACGGCCGGGCCGTCCGGCCCCGAAGAGGAGACGCCATGCCTCACACGACCGACTCCCCCTCCCCCGCCGCGGCGGCCGGAACCGCCGCGCCGACGATCGCCTTCACGTTCGACGGAGCCGTTCCGCCGGGTCAGGTGGACTGGGCTCGCGAGGCGTTCACGCGGGTGCTGGACCACGCGCACGAACCGGTCCTGTACGTCCACGCGACGCTGGCGCAGGAGCCGGTGCCGACGGTGTCGGTGCGCGTGGACCTCAACGGACGGCCGGTGCACGCGCACGCCACGGCGGCGTCCCTGCACGAGGCGATCAGCCTGACGGCCGACAGGATCACCTCACGGCTGCAGCGGAACGCGCGCGACTGGGAGTCCCGCCGGGGACGGCACCCGCGCGGGGCTCGGCGGGCCGGTTGAGACCGGACGGATCACGGATCAGGACGGCGGCCGGACGGGACCACCCGTCCGGACGGGAACGGGACCGAGGATGACCACGACCGGCGCTGAGGCCGACACCGGCCTCGACCACACCGCACTCGACCATGCCGCTCTCGACCACGCCGCTCTCGACCACGCCACCTGCCTGCGCCTGCTCGGCGGGGTCGCGGTCGGGCGCATCGCCTGGTGCGCCTGCGACGGACGCGCGATCGTCGTGCCGGTCACGTTCGTCCTCGACGGTGACGCGATCATCGCCCACGCCTTCGCCGGGAGCGGATTGCGGGCCGTCCGGACCGGACGTCCGCTGACCTTCGAGGCCGACGACGTCGGACCGGCCCCGCACACCGGCTGGAGCGTCCTCGTCAGGGGCCTGGCCGAGGTCGTCGACGACCGGCACGCCGTCCGGTGGCCGACCGCGAGCACCCGGGGCGAGGACGAGCCCGCCCCCTTCCTCATCCGCATCCCGGCGTCCGAGGTCACCGGCCAGCGCCTGTCCCCGTAGCGTCAGAGGTTGGTGGCGTCGGGCGGGACGCCCTGGGGCAGGGCCGCGGCCGCCCCGGCGCCGTCCGCCGCACCAGGACAGGTGACGCCGAGCGTGTACGCGGTCATGGAGATCGCGCCGTAGGTGTAGCCGTCGATGAGGACGTCGGTGCTCTCTCCGGACGCCGCCGCGAGTCCGGACAGGTAGAGCAGGGGGATGAAGTGGTCCGGCGTGGGGACCGCGAGGACGAAGTCCCGGTGGCTCTGCAGGCGGAGGCTGCCGGCGGGATCGTCGCGCATCACGAGCCTGACACTGTCGTCGAACCGCTCCGCCCAGGCGAAGCCGCTGTCGGGCCGGTCCCAGTCGAGGTCCCTGAGGTTGTGCACGACGTTGCCGCTGCCCACGATCAGCACCCCCGCGTGGCGGAGGGCGGCGAGCTTGGTTCCGAGCTCGAAGTGGTAGTCGAGCGGCTTGCCGGCGTCGATGCTGATCTGCACGACGGGGATGTCGGCGCGCGGGAAGGCGTGGACGAGCACGGACCAGGTGCCGTGGTCCAGGCCCCAGCTGTCGGCGTCGGCGCCCACCCAGGTCGGCTTGACGGCTTCGCTGACCTCCTCGAGAAGCTCCGGCAGGCCCGGCGCGGGGTACTGGACGTCGAAGAGCTCCTGGGGGAAGCCGTAGAAGTCGTGGATGGTGCGGGGGCGGGGCATCACGGTCACCGCGGTCGCGTTCACGAACCAGTGGGCCGACACGACCAGGATCGCGCGCGGACGCGGGACCGCCTGGCCGAACGCCTTCCACGCGGCGGTGTACCGGTTGGCCTCGATGGCGTTCATGGGGCTGCCGTGGCCGAGGAACGCGGCGGGCATGGGCTCGGAGGCGGCGGAAGCCGTCACGCGGATCTCCTGTCAGGACGGGCGGTCGGTGCCTGACCAGTACGGCCAGCGCACCACCTCGGTTTGGGACGACCTCCCCGAGCATGCCGCGCGCTCCCTGCCCTCCCGGATCAGCAACGGGCTTCGCTCCGGACCCTTTGCCATGTGTTGAGCCATAGGGAGAGCGAGAGCAGGCCGAACAGGGCCCCATCGGCGCCCCGCGGGCCTTGGGATCAGGGCTTCCGCGTGTTCTGCTGGCTTCATGCATGATGTCGTGATCGCGGGCGGGGGCCACAACGGCCTGGTCGCCGCCGCATACCTCGCCCGGGCGGGACGCCGGGTGCTGCTGCTGGAACGCGCCGACCATCTCGGTGGGCTGGCCGTCTCGCAGCGGGTGTTCCCGGGCACCGACGCGCGCCTGTCCCGCTATTCCTACCTGGTCAGCCTGCTGCCCACGAAGATCGTGCGCGACCTCGGGCTCCGGGTCGAGCTGCGGCGCCGCCGCTACGCCTCCTACACCCCGTCAGGCGACCGCGGCCTGCTCGTCGACCACGAGGACACGGCGCGGACCGCCGCCTCGTTCGCGGCGCTGACCGGCGGCACCAAGGACTTCGAGGCGTGGCAGCGGTTCTCCGCGATGGCCGGGCATGTGGCGCGGCAGGTCGCGCCGACGCTGCTGGAGCCGCTCACCGACCGGGCCGGCATGCGCCGGATCGTCGCCGACGACCTGGCCTGGCGCGACCTGTTCGAGCGTCCGGTCGGCGACGTGGTGGACGAGCGGTTCGGGGACGACCTCGTGCGCGGCGTCGTGCTCACCGACGCGCTGATCGGGACCTTCGCCGACCCTGGCGACGCGTCGCTGCTGGCCAACCGGTGCCTGCTCTACCACCTGGTCGGCGACGGCACCGGGGACTGGAAGGTGCCCGTCGGCGGGATGGGCGCGCTCACCGACGACCTGGTGAGGACGGCGCGCGCGGCCGGCGCCGACCTGCGCACGGGCGCCGAGGTCATCGGGATCGATCCGTCCGGCGAGGTGGCCTTCCGGGACGGGACGGGCGAGCACGCCGTCACCGCGCGGCACGTGCTGGCGAACCTCCCGCGCGCCGCGCTGGCCCGGCTGATGGGCGGCGACGCCGAACCTCCCGAGGGTTCGCAGCTCAAGGTGAACATGGTGCTGGCGCGGCTGCCGCGGCTGCGCGACCGGTCGGTGCGTCCGGAGGAGGCGTTCGGCGGCACCTTCCACATCAACGAGAGCGCCTCGCAGCTGGCCGCCGCCCACGCCGCCGCCGCGGCCGGACGCGTCCCGCCGCTGCCGCCCGCCGAGGTGTACTGCCACTCGTTGACCGACCCGTCCATCCTGGGCCCCGAGCTGCGCGCGTCGGGGGCGCAGACGCTCACACTGTTCGGGCTGCACATGCCCGCGCGGCTGTTCCGCGCCGATCCGGACGGGGCGCGCGAGCAGGCCCTTCGTGCCACGTTCGCCTCGCTGAACAGCGTCCTCGCCGAACCCGTCGAGGACTGCGTGCTCCGCGGCCCGGACGGCGCGCCGTGCGTCGAGGCGAAGACCCCGGTCGACCTGGAGGCCGAGGCGGGCCTGCCCGGCGGGCACATCTTCCACCGCGACCTGTCATGGCCGTTCGCCGAGGACCCGGCCGAGCGGGGGCGCTGGGGCGTGGAGACCGGCCATCCCCGCGTCCTGCTGTGCGGCGCGGGCGCCCGGCGCGGCGGCGGAGTGAGCGGCATCCCAGGCCACAACGCCGCCCGCGCCGTCCTGGAAGCCTGAAGAGTTCGGGAGGTCGTGATGGCATGCAGAGCGCGCTTCCGCAGGCGCCAACAGGCCACCCCGGTCGGGGGAGTTTGGACTCCCTTTCTGGAGGATCTGAAGAGATGGGCAGGGGTATCCCCAGCTCAGCGAAGGGGGGTTTTCCTGCCCGGTTATCTCGTCAGTCCAGGGCGCTGAGTCGCCCCCCGGGGGGGAACCGGTCCCGGTGACCGGGTGGAGGGACCCCCGGTTCTCACCGTACGCCGGAGCGGCACACCCTGGTTTGACGTTGACGGGGCGGTTGGTGCTCTGGCCGAGGAGATCGGGCGGGCGTGTCTCTGGAGTTGCTCTCCCTTCCCGCCGTCATCGCGCACGTCGTGCTCGGATCCGGCGTTCATCCCGTCACCCTCACCGTGCACCCGTCAGGGAACCGGGTGTCGGCGAAGGCCCCGGGTGGGGCGATTCCGGCGGGATTCGGATCACGCCTCCGAGGTTCGGGGCGCCGCTCGCGCCGGTAACGACCCGAAGCTGGGCCGCACTCGCCTTTGAGCGCCTTGGCGAACGCGTCCTCCGCCCCCTGTCCGTAGGCGTTCGGAGATTCCCGTTCAGATGCTGAGCGACAATGCGGATGCGTACGGAATCTCGACTGCGTGTCCTTGGCAGCATCGTTGACGACACCGGATCCGGATCACCGGGTTCGGCCAGCCCTTCGGTGCTCACGAGGTACGCACGATGGCACGAGTACAGCGACGATCCGGTTCCCAGCACGATCGGGCAGGCCGGCTCGGCGCGCGGTGGGGGCGTCACGGCGCGAGCCGGATTCCGCATGTTCTGGCCGCCTCCCTCGTCGTGACCGCATCGTTTGCCCCGGCCGTCCTTCTCGTCGCGCCGTCCTCGGCGTGGGCCGATGCGGCTGAGGCGACACCGCTGGACGTGGTGGTGGCCGTGGATGAGTCGGGCAGCCTGCAGCCCCAGGACGTCCGGCAGGAGATCGAGGCGGCGGCCAGTATCGCGCAGAGCGGCCTCAACCCGCGGACCCGCGTGACCGTCGTGGGGTTCGGCAGCGACAACGGCGGCAGTGAGCACGCCGTGGACCAGTACTGCCGCCCCACGGTCATCGGGACGGCGGGCGACCTTCAGTACCTGGCCGGTTGCGTCCAGGGCCTGCATCGGCGGACGGCGGCGGAGGGCAACGACACCGACCACGTCGCCGCGCTCGACGCGGCCCTGTCGATCCTGTCGACGGGCTCGCCGGCTGGCGCGGTCAGGACGATCTTCCTGCTGACCGATGGGCGGCTGGACGTGCCGAGGTCCCCGGCCTACGGCCCTGGGAGCCGGAACGCAGAGGCGGAACGACGGCTCAAGCGGCTGTTCCAGCGTGCCCGGGACGGCCGAGTACAGATCTGGCCGCTGGGATTCGGGCCGGAGGTCGACCGGCCGAGCCTCGACGCGTTCGCGGCGGCCGGCTCGCAGCAGGCGTGCGACCAGCGGCCCGACTCCCGGCCAAGGGCCCGGGTGGTCCACGACTCGGGGCAGGTCGTCCGGTCGCTGGTCGAGGCGTACGCCACCGCATCCTGCTACGTGGCGCCCCCCAGCAACTCAGGCACGCTGAACCCTGGCGGGAAGCTGGAGCTGAGTCTCCAAGTCCCCGACATCGCCTCGAACGCGACGCTCACCGTCGCCAAGGGGAACTCAGGGGTTCGGGTCGACTTCATCGACCCGAGGGGCGCGGTCGCGCCGAGCACCGGCTCGCGGGACGGTTCGACGTTCACCCGCAGCGGCCAGCGGGGCACGATCGAGGCCCTGCGCGTCGCCGCGCCGTTGAACGGCACGTGGCGGGTCAGGCTCACCATGCCACCTGGAACGGCCGCAACGTCGGTCAGCGCGACGGTGCTGTACCAGGGGCTGATCCGTTCCACGCTCGTGGCCGAGCCACCGACAGCGCAGACCGGCGGCACCGTCACGGTGCGGCTGTCTCTTCTGACCCGGCTCGGCCGGGTCGCGGATCCGGCCGAGTTGGGGAAGCTCGCCTTCAGCGTGGTCGCGTCGGGCCGTCCGGTCGGCACGCCCCGGCCGGTCACCGTGCACGACGACGGGGTGCCCCCGGACGAGACCGCGCACGACGGCACGTACTCCGGCACGTTCAAGCTGCCCGCCGAGCCCGGCGATGTGACGCTCACCGGCTCGGTGGCCGCCCAGGGCATCCGGTCCGAGGCGAACCCGACCGCGCTGGTCAAGGTCGCCGGCCGCCCACCGGACGTCGCAGGCGGTGTCGTCTTCGACGGCGGCACGACGGTTCATCCGGGCCGATCGGTGCGCGGGACCTTCCGGATGACGAACCGCACGGCCCGTCCGGTCCGCGCGCGGATCGTCGTGGACGCGCCCCCGGAGTTCGGCGCGCGCCTGACGACACCCGCCGCCGTGACCGTCCCACCGGGCGGCTCGCTGGACGACTTCGCCGTCCTCGTCGACCGCCGATCCGTCCTCGGCCGCGCCGCTCTGACGGTGCAGATGGTGGACGACGCCGACCCCACGAAGGTCTACGTCGCCCGGCAGCGGACGCTGAGCGTGCGGAAGCCCCCCGGCTGGTGGGCCCGCAACGCCACCGCGATCTTCATCGGGGGGACGCTGCTGGTCGCGGCAGGCATGGCCTGGATGATGGTGCGCCGGGCACGCCGGTCCCGGCGTTCGGTACGCGGCCTGCGTGTCCAGGTCGTCCGGGATTCTGTCGGGGGCGCCCTGGGAACGACCGGCTCGGCGAAAGCGAGGGAGATCCGCGCCGGTGGCGACGGCCGGTGGCCCGAGGTCTTCCGCTTCGCCTTCCGCGACGGCGTGCCCGCCCACGCGAAGGTCGGTGACCAGGCGTTCGAGATGCGCCGGACGCGGGACGGCCGGATCGCGGTCCGCTGCCCCGACGGGCGGACGGTGATGGCCGACATCGGCACGGGCGAGGACCGCCTCGAGCCCGGGCTGCGGCTGCTCTTCAAGGACGACTCGCGCCGCCCGTTCTCCGTCCCGTTCCTCGACCGGCTCCTCTGGGGCCCCGAGCGCCCCGAGTCACTCCGGCCGCCGCTGGAATCCGCCGTTCCCTCGGAAGACGAGGCCAAGTCGGACCCGAGCCCGGAGCCGCACCCGGATCCGACCGCCGGGACGCTCCCCGCTTCCACGTGGCGTGACCCACCCGAAGACAAGTGGCTCTGACCCTCCCTGGAGACAGTGTGACCATCAAGCTGCATCACCCGGTGATGTTCGTCGGACTCGGCGGCAGCGGCTGCCGGATCGGCGCCGAGCTGGAACGTCGGCTCCGCGAGGAGATCTGCGGCCCGGACGGCACCGAGTTCCGGCGGCGGCGCGACGCGATGCGCTACGAGCTGCCGTCCTGCCTGCGGTTCGTGTACGCCGACGTGAGCCAGGCGGAGCTGGAGCGGCTGCCCGCGCAGGTCGTCCCAGACCCCGCGCACCTCCCGGCGGCCCGGGCCACCGCGCACTATCTCCGGGGGCTGGTGCCGCGCGCGGACACCTACCCCGAGTTGGCCCGCAACCTGCGGCTCTGGATGCCGGGTGCGGTGGACTGGCTGCCGCCCGCATCCGGCGAACCGCGCGTCTCGCCGCTGACGCGAGGAGCCGGGCAACTGCCCACGATCGGCCGTGCGGTGCTCTTCGAGTCCTTCCGCGACGGAACCGGTCCGGTCGTGCGGGAGCTGGACAAGGCGATAGGCGGCCTTGCTTCGGGCACGGCGCACGCCGACCTGTTCGCGCTGGCGGACGGCGACGGAGCCGACGCCGCCGCCGTTGACGTCTTCGTGGCGTTCTCTGTCGCGGGCGGCACCGGAGCCGGGCTCTTCCACGACATCCTGCACCTGGTCGCTCAGCGCTTCGAGCGCACCGCGCTACGGCCGAAGATCTACCCGCTGGTGCTGCTGCCGTCGGCCTTCCCCGACGGGCTGGGCGGCGGCCGTCCGGCCCAGCTCAACGCGGCGCGCGCCCTGCTGGATCTGTTCCGGCTCGTGGACCAGCAGAACTCCGGCGACGAGGGTGGGGCCCTGCACGCGTTCAACGGACGCTCCGAGCGTCCCCCGGACGACGTCGCCGTGCGCCACCCGGACGGGCAGCGCACCGTCCGGGTGGCGATGCGGCCGGGCGTCACGCAGACCGCCTTCCTGTTCACGCGGCCCGCTGGGATCGATCCGGAGGACCTGCGGCGCTCGGTGGCCTCGCTGGTGCTGTCGCTGATCGGCACCAGGCCGAACGAGCAGGCCATGAACGGCGGGGAGCAGTACCAGTCGTTCGCCGACAGCTTCATCAACACCGCCGTCGAGCGGCAGACGCGCGCGCCCGACGGCATCGGCGACCGGGGCGTCTCCACCGCGCTGGTGGCGTCGCTCGGCGTCCCGGTGGACGAGCTGGCCGACCTGGTCGCGGAAAGGCTGCTCGCCGACGGTGTGGCACAGCTGGCCGCCCCGCCCGGCGCGGCGGAGGCCAACCGGGACTCGATCGAGCGGTTCTTCGCCGCGGCCGGGCTACACGAGCTGCTGGCCCGGGCGGCGGAGGACTTCGACGAGCCGCAGCCGACACGCGGCGCCCGGAACATCACCCTGGCCTTGTCCGACCGATCCGCCCAGATGCACGGCGGACTGGACCTGCTGCGCGCCCGGCTCGACCGCGAGGTGCCCGATCTCGTCGCCGGGTTCGACCCGGTGCGGGGTTTGGACGAGTTGCTCGGTGATCACGACCCGTTCCGCGCGCAGCGCGCGGCGTTCGGGCATCCCGAGCTCGCGGGCGCGCTCGACCGGCTCGGCGCGTCCGGGCTGTTGGCGCGACGCCGACAGTCCCCGGAGCCGCCGGAGCTGGACGGCGGGGGCAGCAGGCCGCGAATCCCGGATCTGCACGATCGCCGCGGCGGGTTCATGCCGGCCCGGTGGAGCGACCCGGGGCCCGTCCGCGCCCGCGAGGACCAGGACGCCTGGTACGAGTGGCGCACAAACGTGTTGTGGACCGAGCCGTGGTCGCGGCTGACCCCGCGCTGGCGGCCACAGCTCGAGCGAGCGGAGGCGATGCTGCGCGCGTTCACCGACGCGATGGAAGACCGCGCCCGCAGGGAACGGGACCGGCAGAGTGGCCGTGCCGAGCGGCTGTGCCGGTCCCGGGCCGGGCAGTCCTACCTTCTGCCGGACGGCGGGAACCTGGACCGGTTCCACCGCACGGTGCTCCGGCGGATCACCGAGGCGCAGGTGGCGGCGGGGGTGCTGCCCGCCGGGGCGCGCGACGGTGAGCTGCTGAACGCCCTGGTCGGCACGGACGGCTGGCGGGCGGCGTTCGCCTCGTTGCAGGCCGACAGCGGCGTCGACACCGCCACCCGCGCCGTGGACGGGATCAAGGCCCGGCTGGCGACGGCGGTCAAGGGCCACTTCCGGCATGCCGATCTGGAGCGCGGACCGCTGCTGCCCATGCTCGGCGATCTGCTGACGGAGGCGGCGGGGCAGGGGCCGGGGCGGCTCGGCGAGGAGGAACTCGCGCCGTTCCGGGCGAAACTGGCGGGCCTGGTGCCGCCCGATTTCACCCCGCAGGGCCGCGGCGTCCTCAAGGTGCTGGTCAGCTATCCGGCCGCGGCGGCCGACCCCGCGATCGACGCGTACCTGCGCCGAACCCTGGCTCTGCCCGGCGAGGACGACGCCGTTTACCAGTTCACCCACGGCGCCGCCGAGACCGTCTCGGTCGTGCTGTTCCGCACCTCGATGGGGATCACCGACGTCCGTGAGGTGCGGGAGGTGCTGCGGGCGTGGGCGGATGCGCTGGAACGCCCGCTGCCGCAGGACTATCTGAGATGGCGGCAGCGTACCGGTTACGACTTCGGGTATCTGGCCACGCGGGAGGAGCACCGGGTGCAGATCCTGCACCGCCTGCTGTGCGCGATGTGGAACGGCCGGGTGACCGTGGACGGCGATCCGGCGTCCCCGGCCAGTGTGAAGGTGCGCTTCAGCCCCGAGGTCGCCATGACCCTGCGGCTCCAGCCGCTGGACCGAGCGTCATCGTGGGGTTCTCTGCTGCGCGCCTACGAGATGTGCTCCTTCGCCGACGACAGCGAACTGCGGCGCGACTTCTGCGCACGGCTGATGCGGGAGGTCCCGGACGGGGTCGATACCCGTCCGGTGCCGCCGCACGAGCTCTACCGGCTGTTCGTCTCGCTGGCGGGTGAGGAGATCGTGACGCTGGACGAACTCGCCCCCGAACTGAATCCCCCCGCGCAGGCGCACGCGGCGCAGTTGCGCGGCTTCTGGACGTGCACCCTGCCGGCGGCGCTCGCCCACGAGTTCACCGAGGTCCACGCGATACGCCGCAACCTGCTGGAACTGGAGCGAGCCGAGTCCGCCCAACGACCGGGAGTAAGCGAGTGGGCGGGCTGAGCCCTGAAGCGGCGCGTGCGGCCGGGGGCTGGTCGGCGGTCAGGGAGCTGGACCTGCGCGGGCTTGACGCCTCGGAGGCACTGCGGTGCACTCGCGCGCTGCTCGAGGGAACTTCGGTGACGGGGCGGCTGCTGGTCGCGGACGAGACCGTTCGGTTGGTGTCGCACTCGGAGGCGTTCGCGTTGCTACACCGGTCGGCCCTGGTACGGCGGATGATGTGCGTGGCGGTGGGCCGTCCGGCGGACGGCGCGGTCGCGTTGGACGTGCCGGAACCGCTGCTGACAGGGCAGGACTCCGGCCTGCTGTGGGTTCTCGACCCGGGCGGCCACGACTGGCGGATGCGGGACGGCACGGTCGCGGCGCGCTGGAACGAGCCGGACGCGGGCCTCGTCCGGCTGCGCGAACTGCTGCGGATTCCGGAGGTGTTCGACCGGGCCGGCGAGCTGGCCGCCGCCGTCCCCGGCGGTGTGTCCAACCCCGGCCTTCGGCTGGCCGGGGCGCTGCCGGACGCCTCCGAGTTCCCTGACGCCCTGATGGCCGCGATCACCCGGATGCTGGAGCCGGGTCCGCCACCCGCCGTAGAGGTCGCGTCCGAGGCGGAGTACGACCCTCGCGACGCCTCCGAACATAGGCACGGGGTCGGGCCGGAAGACGTGGCGGGCGGCCGGCTACGGGCCGGTAGTCCGCTGCACAGGGCCGATGAACGGGCCGGACGCGCTGTAAGCGCGATCGCCGCGGCTCGGTGGCCTGGCGAGTCCTCGCTCCTGTGGTCAGGCTCGTCCGGCGAGGCCTCGGCCGCGGGGGCCGCCGCCGAAGCGGGATCGGCGCTGACGGCGTTGCGGGCACGGTGGATGTGGCTGTTCAACCAGGTCCCGCCCGACGTCGAGCCGCTGGGACACCAGAGCAGGATCCTGAGGGACCAGGGCGTCGCCCTGCCCAAGACCCGCGGTATGGATCCGACCCTGACCAGGGTCGGATATGACCGATATGTCACCGACAGTCTCGCCCGGAACGCGACGCTCGACGGCCTCATCCAAGGCTTCCGGGACCTGACCGGCTGGCACATCCGCGCTGTCATCGACGCTGACGCCGATCTGGAGCGGGCGTGCCCGACCGTTCTGCTGAACCGCCTCGGCGGCACATCGCCGACGCCACAGCAGCCGTGGCTGCCCGCCGTCGGCCTGGGCGTGTCGGCGCTGGCCGCGACCAGCCCCTTCGGGGTCGGCGCGGGGATCGCGACGACTGTTCTCTGGGCGCTTCTGATATCGCTGACCATGCTTCGCGGGCCGGTCCGCCCCTCCTGGGAGAAGCGGAGGGCGCCGATCACCGCGAACGCGGCGACCGGGCTCGTCGGTGCTCTCCTGGTGGCGGTTCTCCATCCACCTGTCCCTGAGCTGGTGCAGCTGGGGGCGATTCCGGCGGCGATCGTCCTCGGCGGGGTGACGGCCCTGTGGACATGGCGCGTCCAGTGCCGCCGCTGGACCGTCCAGACGGGCCTGGCGGAAGCGCCGAAGGCCCTCGAGGATCTGAGGGCCACGGCCGCACGGTTGGTGTCCGAATGGGGCCGGGCAGCCGATCACCGGGCCACGATGGACGAGGCCGTCCGAGCGCAAGCCGCCGCCGAGGGGGTCCGCGAGGCCCTGCGACGGCACGCCACAACTCTGCGCCGGGCGCACCCGCTGCACAGTGGGACCCCTTCGAACGGATCCAGCGGCGCGTCGCGGTCGGCGGTGTCCGACTATCTCCGGGACCTCGTGCAGGCCGTCCTCGCGTCATGCCGGCAGGAGCTGTCCGCCGACTCTCCGGGGGCCTACCGGGACCGGGCCATGACCGTGACGGCCGCGCTGCTTGACGAGTGGGAACGGCACGTCGGCCACGTGGGGACGCTCGAACCGCCAAGGTTCGCGGCGTGCCAGGACGCCGCGCCGATGCCGGACGAGGAGGCGCTCGCGGTGCGCCCCGACGTCGCGCGCAGTGCGGAGGACGTGATGTGGCAGCTCCTCGGACCCGACGACCTGCGACTGCTGTACCGGGCCGAGACCGTTCCGGCCGTGGTGCGGTTCGCTCCACGTGCGGCCCGTCGCGCGCTGGTCGGGGTCTGCCCGGCCGACACGCTGTGGGTGCGCTCGTCACGGCACGCGGGCACGTTGCGCCTGGTCCCGGTACCTCCCGACCTGGTCCGACGGCACTGGCCGTCCGACGACGCCCTCGGAACCGACCACGGAGGAAAGTCGTGAACCCGCCGAACGCGCAACTGCGCTTCACCGACGCCCGCGACGGCGATCCTGTGACGGCCGAGACGGAGCTGGTGGCGGACGAGGTGCCCCGCGCGCCCGGGCTGTGCGTCCAGCGGGTGAGGCTGGAGACGGCGGAAGGCGTGTTCGAGGGGCGGCTCCTGCGTCCGGCCACCCGCTCGGCGGCGAGCCTGCGCCTGCTGGACAACGAGATCCTCGCGGGTCTCCGGCTGCACCGCCGCGTCGGGAGCCTGGCCGGGGCCGAGGTGGCCGGGCTGATCGGCTATGACGTGGCCGGGACGGAGCCGTTCGCGCTCGTCGAGCCGTGCCGGGGCATGCCGTGTGGCACCGAGGCGGGCCGCCTGCTGCCACACGATCTGCGCCGGTTCCAGGCGAGCCTGGTCGCCGGCGTCCGGATGCTCGAGGCCGCCGGAATCGCGCACCGGGCGCTCGGGCCGGAAACCGTGCGCTGGGACGGCGACCGCGTGCAGATCACCGACCTGAGCCGGTCCGCGCTGGTCGGCGAGCCGCGGGTGGCGGGCGGACCGCCGCCGTGGCGCGCCCCGGAACAGCACCCCGAGCAGGTCGACGGCCACGTGACCGACCGCGACGACCTGTGGGCGGTGGGACGCCTCGTCCTCTTCATGGCGACTGGCGAGGAGCCGGACATCTCCGGCGCCTCGTCGGCATCGCTCGCCCACCCCTTTCCACCTGGCCTGGCCAGGCTGCTCGACGGTGTGTTCGGCCCGCCTGACCGACGGCCGACGGTCGCCGACATGGTGTGCCGCGTGGGGGCCACCGACCCGGTGCCTTACGGACTGGAGCCGAACCCGGCGCTGGTCCAGGGACGACGTGAGTTCTACGAGGTCCGTGGCCTGAAGCCCGTCGACGTCGGGGATGCGCCCGACGAGCCTGGCCACTCCGACCGGGCCACAGGCCGACCGTCCTTCCCCGTCCTTTCCCGGCCCTCCTCGCACTGGCTGTGGATAGCCGCCTCGGCGATCGCACTGCTGGTCCTGACCGTCCTGCTGATCAAGGGGTGACCCGTGACGGAGAAATGGGTGTCGTGCCCGGTCTGCCTCCAGCAGATCGACTGGCGGGATCCGCCCCTGTACCGGCTCGACGCCGAGACGGGCGAGCACGTCGAGCTGACGATCCCGCTGAACGCCGGGCCTGAGCGGAAAGCCAGGCTGCGCCGGACCGCGCGGATCCGATGCCCGAGCCCGGAGCCCACGGAACACCATCTGCCCGCCGCCTACGGGGAGTTCGGCCCACCGGTCGTGCTCGGGTTCGTGGGCGCGCGCGGTTCGGGCAAGACGCATTTGCTGGCCGCCATGGTCAGGGCCATCGAACGGGGCGACCTCAGCCGCCACCATGGCCTGTCGTGCTGGCCGCTGGACATCCTGTTGCACCAGCAGTACCTGCGAGACCAGGTCGATCCGCTGTTCGCCGAGGCGCGCCGGCTCTCCCCGACCCCGGCCGACCAGATGATGTTCGCCGATGCCTTCGTGGTCGCGCGCAACGGGGGGACGCCGCGTCCGGTCGCGCTGTTCGACATCGCGGGTGACGCGCTCACCCGTGTCGCGGACGCCGCCGCCTTCATCGACGCCACGAACGGCCTGGTGTTCGTGGCCGATCCCACCCGCCTGGACGGCTCGGAGCATCGCGAACCCGCCTTCGGCGCCGTCCTCGACCTGTTGCGGGCATCCGGACGGCTACCGGAGGTGAGCGCGGCGATCGTCCTCACCAAGGCGGACCGGCTACGTTTCGAGGAGCCGCTCGCGCTGTGGCTGCGCCGCGACACGCACGTGCTCACCGCGGACGAATCGCTGCGCGAGAGCGCGGACGTCTATGCCTACCTTCACCAGCGCGGGGCACACGCCTGGACGCGCCCATACCGCGAATGCGCCCGCGCGACCCTGCACCTCGCCACGGCGACCGGCGCGAACCCGCTTCCGAACGCCCGCACCGAGGGCGGCGACTTCGACCTGGGCGTGCATCCGAGCCGGGTGCTGCGACCGCTGGTCGCGTTGCTCGCGATGACCGGCGTGCTCGACTCACCCGAAGCCGCCCGGATCGGAACATGAGTTGCCCACCGAGAACAGAGGAGAGGACATGAGGCATCTGCTGGTCGCCGTGGACGCGAAGGGATACGGCTCGGCCAACGACCATGTGCAGGGGCTGATCCAGAACGGGCTGCTGCGCGTTCTGGAAGACGCCGCCGAACGCGCCGGGCTGGCCCGGCGCACCTGGTTCCGGCAGCCCGGCGGGGACGGCGAGCTGGCCGTCCTTCCGGCCGGGGAGTCCGAGCCGAAAACGGTCGAGAACCTTCCCCGGGAGCTCGCCGCCGCGCTGCGCGAGCACAACCGGGACGTGGCCGCGAGCGCACGGCTGCGGCTGCGGCTGGCCCTGCACCATGGGGTCGCCGTCCCGGCGGCCAACGGGCACCTGGGCGCAGGGGTGGTCGCGGTGGCCCGGCTGTGCGACAGCACGGTGCTCAAGGCCATGCTCGCCGCCTCCGACGCGGACCTGGCGGTCGCCTACTCCGAACGGATCTTCGAGGACGCCATCAGGCAGGGCCACACCCGCCTCCCGGCCGAGGAACTCCGGGAGGTGCGCGTCGTCAACAAGGAGTTCGACCAACCGGCCTGGGTCTGGGTCCCGGGGCACGATGCGCACGCGCTCTCCCTTCCCGACACCGTCCGTCCGGCCGAGGAGACCGCCGCGCCGTTCCCGGACCTCGCGACGGCACCGGAAGGACGCGTGGACGCCGTCATCTGCTTCGCCGAGCAGGACGTCACCCTGGCCGAACGGCTGGCGCTGCGCCTGCGGGACCGGGGTCTCGCCGTCTACATCGACCCCTGGGCCGAGATCGGATCGGTGATCCTGCACGAACGGGAGCGGGCGATCGCCGCCGCGCCGAACGGGGTGTTGCTGTTCAGCCGCGCGGCGCTGGCGAACGCCAAGGTCATGGACGACTACGCGGCCCTGCTGAGCCGCGTCCATGCTCCGGGCGGAGGACGGTTCGTCCCGGTGTTGGTCGAGGACGTCTCGCTGCCCGAGCTCGCGGCGATCCGGCAGCCCCTGGACCTCACCGGCGCCCACGCCGAGGACGAATCCCGCATCGACCTGCTGGCCCGCGCACTGCGCGCCGAACCGTCCGTGTGACGCGGAGGTCCGCTCCCCCATGCCTCGGCCCGGCTCCTATGACGCGGCTGAACCCGGTGATGTATCACCGGAGATTCAAGACCGGTTCGGGGTATCGAACTATCGTCGGTGTTCGGTGAACAGCTCCCGAAGAGGTGCGTCCATGGCTGCAGACGCCAGGCATCCCTATCCTCTCCGCGGCTGGCCGGAGCGGAGCCTGCTCGGCACCCTGCCCCCCGCCACCCGTGACCGCCTGCTGGAGCTCGGCACCCGTAGACAGATCGGCAGCGGCGAGACGATCATCACCGAGGGCGACACCGTCGCCCTCGACGTTTACCTGATCGAGGACGGCAGCGTCAAGATCGTCGGTCACACCGAGGAGGGTGAGAGCGTGCTGCTGTCGATCCGGGAGACCGGAGACCTGGTCGGCGAGCTCGCGGTGCTGGACGGCAGCCCTCGCCTCGCCAGCGTGACCACCATCCGGCCGTGCGTGGTCCGCCGGATCGGCCAGGCCCCGTTCCTGAAGTTCCTCGCCTGTAACCCGGACGCGTGGCTGGCGGTGTCCCGGGTCGTCACGGCCAAGCTCCGGAACGCCACCTGGCACCGGGTCGAGCACGGCAGCTCCCCCACGCAGGTGCGCATCGCGCGCACCCTGCTCCTCCTCGCGCTGCGGCACGGTGAGTTCGGCGCCCTCGACCAGGCGGACGGGCCGCCCGTCGTGGGGACCGTCGTGCACGGGTTCACGCACACCGACATCGCGAGCCTGGCGGGCCTCAGCCGCGACACGGTACAGCGCGGGATCAGGGAGCTCAGGCGGGACGGTGTGGTGCACTGGCGGTACAAGGACATGGTGGTCCGCGACTGGGCGGCGCTGCACTCGGTGGCGGGGATCACCGAGATTCCGCCCGAGTACGGAATCAGCTGACCGCACGCCGCCCATAGTGGGGATCGTCCAGCACGAGCCCGGCCCGCACGGGCCCCGGCGCGGAGGATCAGATGCCCGAGTCCGATCCCGTACGACGACTCTGCGCGGCCGTCACCGCCGTCCCCGACCAGGACCCCTCCTCAGACGAGAACGCCGCCGACCGGCGGGCCGCCTCCGGCGGGCCGTCGCACGAACGGCTGGTAGATGTGGTCCGACACGCATGCCTGGCGGCCGGGCTGGATCGGTCGTTCCTCCAGGAG
The DNA here is from genome assembly GCF_000518265.1 of Actinomadura oligospora ATCC 43269. Lineage (GTDB taxonomy): Bacteria > Actinomycetota > Actinomycetes > Streptosporangiales > Streptosporangiaceae > Spirillospora > Spirillospora oligospora. The sequence goes on from NZ_JADG01000009.1 coordinate 88,875, forward strand.
TTCGGCCCGCCGGGCGACCGCGCCGAACCTGAGACGCTCCTGCTGGTCCTTCCCGCGGGGGCGAACGAGGCGCGGGTCGTCCGCGACATCACGCACCGGTTGGACGACGCGGCAACGGGGGCCGCGTCGTCCCCGGCCGGTGCGCCGCGCCTGGTGATCGCGTTCGACCAGGGCCTCACCAGGCTCACCGGGAACGGCTTCGAAGGCACGGTGGTGACCGCGGTCCACCGGATGTGCACCGATGCGCGCGCCCGGACGGCACTGACGGTCCACGCCGGCCCCGGCGTCGCGGTCGTGCTGTCCGCCGCGCTCCTGGACGACCTGGCCCCTCCCGGGCCTGGGGGCCGTGACCTGAGCGCCTTCGCGCCGCTGACGGTCGAGCTGCCGGACCGGCTGATCGCCGCATGGCTGCACGCCCCGGGCCGTCGTTTCGAGATCCCCGCCCGACCTTCCGAGAAGTGATGACGAACGGTCTCCCCAGCCTGCCCCCTCCCCTCTGGCTGCAACGCACGCGTACCGTGGGCGCGGTCGCCGCCGTCCTCGTCGTCGTGCTGCTCCTCGCGCTTCTCCCGCAGGGGTCCACCAGTCCCCTGCCACCGGGCCGAAGGCCGCCAACCGCCAACACGCCGGCCGGGGGCGGGGCCTTCCTCGTCTCCTACGGGGACACCGGAGCCCGTCTCGATCGGGCCGATCCGCGCGAGGCGCGGGAGCAGGTCCGCGACTGGCTACGGGAAGCGTTGGCCGTCCACCTCGGCATGGACGCCCGGAGCTACCGCGACGCGACCTACGACTCGACCCCCGTGCGCGACGAGGGCCTCGCCGACATGGCGGACCAGTCCACCGGCCCCGGACGTCCCCTGTACGACGGAGCCAACCGCCGCCTGCACATCCTGGACGAGAAGAACGACCCGAACGCGTCCCGGACCATCGGTCAGATCCTTGATCAGTACCGGACCGACCACCGTTCCGACCCCGAGACGGTGCAGGTGCACCGGTACACCGTCGATCCGGCGACGGAAACGGTGGACGTGACGGACGGCCCCGCCGAGCCGACCGCGCGCGTGCGCGCCGAGAACGGTTTCACCACCATGCGGGTGGACCGGCCCGACGGCCTGCGCGCGTTCCTTCAGGGCACGTCCGCCTTCTCATCGCTGCAGGCCAAGAACGGCCAGATCTGGGCGAGCGGCTGGAAGTGGCACAGCGAGGCCCCACCCCTCACCCCGGAGGACATCGCGGCCCTCCAGCGCGGCTACGCCGATCGCTCGGGGCAATCGCCCGGCTTCTCTATCGATCCGGTGCCGGTGAAGACGGCTGACGACCTTCGCACCGCGAACCCGAACATGAGCCGCGCCGCCGCCAGGGCCATCGTCACGGGCAACTGGACGGCACTCGGATTCAACTCCCGCGACGATCTGGAAGCAGCCGTCAACCGCGCGCTCTTCCGGCAGGGAAACGACCCGAGACTCGCAAGCCTCGGCGTCGGCGGCAACCGGACCCTGCTCTGGGCCCTGGACAGCGCGCTGTCCCACAAATGGGCCTACCAGAAGGCGCGTTACCTCGGAAAGCTCGACGGTACCGAGGTCGGAATGACGCTCTTCTACACCGACCTCATCGCGAAACTGTGGGTGAACAACACCGGAAGCGGCATCCCGGACAAAGCGGTGCCCGGCTTCGTTCCCGACCCCAAGGCCACCATCCCCGCAGGACTGTGCACCGTCAAAGCCACGCCGAACGTCGGACGGCTGTGGTTCGGGCAGAACGAAACAGGCTTCTCCTACGGCTCCGATCACGTGGACGTCGGGGCCCGCGCCACCCGGGTGTTCATGAAGAGCAAGGCCGGGAGCGGGGGCGAGATCGACCCGAGCTACGCCTTCGGGCGCGGCCTGCGCTGGTGGGACCGGCACTTTCAGGACGTCGCCGACTACGAGCCGCAGTATGCGCGGCTCGAGCAGATCATGCGGTGGAGCGGCGCACTCGACTGGCTCACCGCGACCCGGCCCGACACGCACCTGCCGGCCGAACCGCGGATCCGATCGGACCTGAGCTTCCAGACCTGGTATCAGCACCATGACAAGCTGCGCGAACGGTCGAAGATCACGTTCTTGCGGACGCCGTCCGGCGGGGGTGAGGGGCTCCTGCATCCGGTGTCCGCATCGTTCTCGCAGTGCGGCCGGATGCTCATCCAAGGGGGCGTCGACCTTGGCCACCGGATGCGCGCGGGACACACCGACGACCCCGGGCCCGGGCCGCTACCCGACCCGATGCGCCGCGCCGGATCCTTCGACGAGCCCGCGACGAAGGTGGACGACCAGGGAAACTCTGGCCAGATCAAGCAGATCTGGCCCGACCCTGGGGGCGGTCCCGTCGAGACCCTGCAACGCACGTTCCGCGCGGGCAGGAACGGCAGCCAGCACGTCGATTCGACCCGCCGCCGGCGCGAAGACAGCTCATTCGGCCGACTGGGCATCGACGGGACCACGCGCGCCCTCGGCGTCGAAACGCACGTCGACGACGGCGTCCTCACCGAGAAGGTCAGCTTCCAGGGACACGCCTGGACGCATCTGAAGGCGGTGAGACAGGGCACCTCGATCGTGCTGCACTGGTACTCCGACCTGCTGGAACGCGCCCGGATCGCTTTGGAACACCGGCAGGACGACGCCGTCGGCGACAACGGCGATCACAACCCGATCAAGATCGGCGGCAAGGGCGACCCGTACCTCGCTCTCGCCCCCGAGACGGACGGCGGCGGAACGAACCTGCTTCGCTTCGGCAGGAACGTCCACGGGACTCCCCGCCTCTTTCAGGCGCGACTGGGCCCGAAGAGGCCACGTGGCCCGCCCGGCTGGACCGGGCTGCGCGACGGGACGGCCGACGAGCCGACGCGCGAGATCGCCGGCCCGCCGCCCAGAACAGCCCAGCCGTTGCGGATCAGAACCCGCGACGGCGAGGCCACCGAGGTGCGGGCGGAGGACGACCGCGTCTGGTACCGCCCTGACGACCCGATGGTGGGGGCCGACGGGAGTGTGGAAGGCGCCGCGGCCGTCCGAGACTTCACCGAGATCAGGGCCGCGCAGCGGCAGGCGGCGCGGGCCGGGGACGGGCTCCTACGCGGTGAACCGCTCGGACCGCACGGCTCCGACGGCGTGGCGCTGGTCGGCACGCACGAGGTGACCGTCGTCCCACCGGACGATCTCTGGGCAGAACGCGTCCGAGCGGCCACCGAATTCACTCCGTCCACGCCCAAGGACGGCCCGACCTTCGCTGTCCGGGACAACTTCCTCGTCCAACACGCGGGCGGCACGTTCACTCTTCGGCCCGGCCCGAAGTCGGGCTGGCTGGACAGAATGCCCCACGGCGACAACACCGTACTCGCGGCCGCGAGTCTGGGGGACCGGATTCTCCACAACGGCCTTCTGCCCGCAAACCCCTTCCAGCAGCACGTGCCGATCCGCATTTACCATGTCGACGCCGCGCGCACACCTCAGCAGAACTCGTACAACGACGTGCTGCCCCTGCCGGATGAGATCAGGGCGAAAATCCAGATCGGTGACCGTCCCGTTCCCGGACAACTGCGGCTGGTGCGGCTCTCCGGGGCCACCCCACGCGCGAACGCCGTACCGTCCGGCTCGCTCCGACAGGGACCGCTCGTCCTCATCTGCCCCGACGATGACCAGGACTCAGGCTGCCCCGACGACTCGTCGCCGTTGGTCCCGGTGAGTCCCACCCAGTCTCGGTGAGGAGCCCGAATGGACGTCCCCGACACCCATCCCGTCGCACGGCATTTTCGGGAGGCCGTACGGAAACTCAACGCGGGTGACGTCCCGGCCGGCGATGCCGCGTTCTCCCGCGCCGTCGAGGCTGCGGGAAGGAACGCGGAGCTGCGGGTGTCGGTGATGGAGGCCCATGTCGTCTGGCTCCAACGCCAGCAACAGATCGAACTCGCGCAGCGGCGCGCGACAGCCTATGTGGAGGCCGAGTCGGCCGACGCGGTCGGCCTCCGGCTGCTACGCGCCGAGCTGTACACCGCCCAGGGCGACCACACCAGGGCCGCTTCCGCGGCGGAGACGCTCCTCGCCGAACGCGCCGACCGGCTCACCCCGCACCAGGTGGCGAGGGTGCGACGCATCCTCGGACTGGCCGAGGCGAACGCCGGGCACGAGAACCGTGCGCTGGAACTGCTGGACCAGGCGCAGCAGGCGTTCGTCTCCCAGCCGGACTTCGCGTGGGCCGTCACCGAGATCGCGATGGACATCGCCGCCGTCCGCCTCCGCGCGGGCTACCCGTCCGACCTGGCCTCGGCTCCCCCGCGAACGGTCGCGGACCATCTGCGGCACGCCGAACGCCTCAGATTCGAATGCCGTTACGAGGACGCCTGGACGGTGCTTCAACAGTCCCTCGGTCTGCCCGGCATGGACCAGGCCATGCACTGGCTCGTGCTGCGCGAGTTCATTCTCCTGGCCGTCCTGCTCCGTCTGCCGCACGTCCTCGAACAGCTGGACCCGCTCCTGGACGAGGCGGCAGCGCACGCACCCGATGCGACGCTCGCACTGAGGGAGCTGGAACGGCTCCGCACGCCGGGCTCCGTGGACGATCCGTCGCCCGGCCGGCTCGACGGCCGTCTCCAGCACGTCCGCCACCTGGTCCGGCAAGAGCGACTGGACGAGGCGACGGAGCGCCTTTGGCGCCTGGCCTCCGAGACGAACAGTCCGCGGGACACGGCGCTCTGGCGCCTGGCGGCCACCGAGACGCTCTGGAAACGCGTCGAGCTCGCCCCAACGGACCACAGGTCCCTGGACGAATGCATCCTGCACGCCCGGCGGGCGGTCGAAGAGGCCGGCCAGGCCGACGCTCGGGAGTTCCACATCGAGGCGCTCTGGCGGCTGGGCCACGCGCTCCTCAAGCGCGGCGGCCCCGGCGACGCCGGCGAGGCGATGCGGCACTGGGTCGAGGCGCGCGAGCGGCAGAGCAAGATCGCGTTGCTCCAGCGCACCGACCGGATCGTGTCCGGGATGCTCGAGACGATGCCGACCGAGTACGACCACCTGGTCGAGGCGACCGTCACGTTGGCGGAGGACGCGGCGAAACCCCGCGCGGCGGCGGTCGCCGTCGCCGTGGAGGGGGCGCGCGGAGCGCTGATCCTGCCGATGGTCGTGCCGCCCGGCACATCCGGCGGGGCCCTTCGAGACCTTCCAGGTCCGGGCGACTGGAAGGGCGCGCGGAACTGGGCCGGGACGGTGGCCGGGGCGCTGGCGATCGACCAGGCGGCCTGGCTGATGCACGCGACGCCCGAACGCGTCCACCATGTACTCATCACCACAGGGTCGTCCTCGCACGTGTCCCTCTCCTGCGACCGGGACAACTTCAAAACCACCGTCGAGAATCTCGCCATGTCCCACGAGCATCCCGGGAGCTTGGCGACGGCCGTCCGCGACGGAGGGTTCGAGGCGATGACGGCGGCGCTCGCCAAAGCCCTCGGCATCGAGGCGGCCCTCGAACTCATCCCTTCGCGCGTCCAGAGGATCGCCGTCGTCGCGGGAGGCGACGTGGCGGACGTGCCGCTCGGGGCTCTCCCGATGCCGACGGGCGAAGGGCCCTTGGGCCTCCGCTACGCGTTGTCGGACCTGCCCTGCCTGCGGCTGCTCACGCCGCTGCGCGACCGTGCGGCGCGGCGCCGTGGCGACGACATCCTTCTGGTCGATCCCCAGCACGGCGGGCTCACCACCTCACGCGCACGAACGAGCGACGCGCTGCTTGGGCCGGAGGCGACACCCCAGCAGCTCGAAGCGTGCCTCGCCCAGCGTCGCCACGACATCGTCCGCATCGACGCGCACGGCACGCACGACCCCGACAACGCGGACAGATCCTTCCTCGAACTGTCCCCCGCCGGACCGGACGGGAAGCTGACGTCCCGCGAGCTCGCGGCCATGGACCTGCGGGGCTGCGGCACCCTCGTCCTCGGCGCGTGCGAGTCGGGCATGTCCCAGAAACTCGGGCGGGACGAGCGGCACGGGTTCGTCCGCGCCGGGCTGCGCGCCGGAGCGGCCGCCGTCGTGGCGGCACGCTGGATCGCGCTGGACGACGCGGCGGCCCCGCTGCTCGACGTGTTCCAGCACCGCCTGCGCCACTTGCCGCGTGACCTGGCGCTCCGCGAGGCGTTCCGGGACCTGTGCGCCCTGGACGAGCGGCTGAGCCATCCGGCGCACTGGGCCTGCTGGACGCTCTATGGCGACGCGGGCCCGCAGACGGCCGCCGGTCCGCTGCGGCGCTGGGTCCGCAGGCACGTCACCGACTCCCTGCCGAGGAGGCACAGTGGTCCCACCCTCCGGTGACCGGCGGAGCGTCCCGCAGGTCTTCCTGTGCTACGCCGACGCCAACCAGAGGACCGCCGAACGGCTCTATGAGCATCTGCGGCGCGAGGGCATCCAAGTGTTCCGCCCGAACCACGATCTCCTCCCCGGCGACCAGATCGTGAGCACGGTCGAGGCCCGAATCGTCGCGTCCGACTACTTCCTGCTGGTGTGGTCGCGGGCTTGCCCCGGCGAGTCATGGGTGCAGGACCTGTGGAGCGCGGGCCTGATGATCAACGAGAGGCGCGGCTTCCTGGTCGTGCTCCGGGTGGACGACAGCCCGGTCCCGAAGCTGCTCACGGCCCGCCGCCGGCTCGACGCGTTCACCGGATGGGACACCGCCGTCGCGGAGCTGGTCGGGGCCTGGAGCCGCGACCGTGGCCTCCGGCTTCCCGTCCTGCCCGTCCCTGCCCCGGACGGGTCATGGCCCCACGCCGCGTGCACGATCTACATTCGCAATCGGGCCTTCGACGTCTCGCACGTCATCGCAATTCCGGACGCGGTCACCGGCACGGCGCTGTACGGCCAGGTCCACGCGGAACTCGCACTGCCGGACGAGATCAGCGAACTGGACGGGCGCATTGGCCTGCGCTTCACCTACGCGCTACTCAAGGACGAACGCCCACTGCCCTCCGGCCCCCTGGACGAGCACGGCATAGGTGAGGGCGCGATCGTGGACCTGGAGGTCAGGGCGCGGCCCTTCGGCCCGTCCGACGGAGGACCGACGGACGGAGATCCGCTCGGCCCATACCGGACGGATCCGGACCCGTGCGATCCAGGCATGGGCCCCGCCACGGCACAGAAGCTCCTGGAGCGCGCGTTCCGTCACCTCTTCCCCTGAGGACGTCAAGCGGCGTGGTCCAAGCCCATGACGCTAGCAACGAGTATCGGGGCGCGTGGAAGGGGCGGCCAGGGTCGCTAGCGGGGGGACCAGGAGTACTCGTGTTCGGGGCGGCCGGTGGCTCCGTAGCGGAGGGCCACGTGGACGCGGCCTCGCTGGGCGAGGCTCGCGAGGTAGCGCTGGGCGGTGGCGCGGGAGATGCCGACGTCCTCGGCGACCTCGGCGGCCGAGCGGGGGACGCCCGCGCGGCGGAGGGCCTCGGCGACGAGCTGGGCGGTGACCGGGGTGCGTCCGGACGGGCGGGCCGAGCCGGTGGTCAGGGGGGCGGTGAGTTCGCGGAGGGCGGCGTCGACGGCGTCCTGGGTGAGTTCGCCGGGGCCCGCGAGGGCGCGGCGGTAGCGGGCGTAACCCGCGAGCCGGGCGGTGAGGGCCTCGGCGGCGAAGGGTTTGACCAGGTAGTGCAGGGCGCCCTGGCCGAGGGCGGCGCGGACGGAGGCGGGGTCGTTGGCGGCCGTCGCCATGATCACGTCGGCGTCGAGGCCGGGCAGGAGGCTCAGGCCGGACGCGTCGGGGAGGTAGACGTCGAGCAGGACGAGGTCGGGGTCCAGTTCGACGGCGAGTTCGCGGGCGCGGGTGGCGCTGTGCGCGGTCCCGCAGACCTGGAACCCGTCGACGGACGCGACGAACCCGGCGTGGACCTGGGCGACCCGGAAGTCGTCGTCCACCACGAGTACGCGGAAGTCCCGGTCGGTCATCGGTCCGCCTCCTGTCCCAGTACTCCGGGGAGTCGTGCCACGACGACCGCCCCGGTCCGTCCGTCCTCGGCGTCCTCCCCAGGCGGGGCGGCGAAGGTGACGTCGCCGCCGCGGGCGCGGGCGGTGCGGCGGGCCAGGCCGAGGCCCAGGCCGCGGGCGCGGCCGTCACCCGGTTCGCGGGTGGTGACGCCGTCGCGGAAGATCTCGCCGCGCAGGTCGGCCGGGACGCCCCGGCCGGAGTCTGCGACGGTGACGTGCAGGTCGGGGCCGTCCCCGAGGAGTTCGACCTCGACCCAGGCGGGTCGCCGGCCGCCCTGCCGGGCCGCCTCGACGGCGTTGTCGACCAGGTTGCCGACCACGGTGGTGACGTCCAGGGGATCGGTGACGCGCCCGGGGACGAAGCTGCCGGGGCCGACGTCCAGGCGGACGCCTCGTTCGGCGGCGACGGCCGTCTTCGCGGACAGGAACGCCTGGAGATAGGGGTCGAGGAGCGGGTCGGCGGGGAGGGGCTCGGCGGCGGCGGGGGCTCCGGACGCGTCGGCGACCAGCGTCCCGAGGTAGCCCGCGGCCTCCTCGTGGTGACCGAGGTGGAGCAGTCCGGACAGGGTGTGGAGGCGGTTGGCGTACTCGTGCCGCTGGGCGCGCAGGGCGTCGAACAGGGTGCGGACGGAGTCGAGTTCGCGGGCGAGGGTCTCCACGTCGGTGCGGTCACGGAGCGTGACGACCGCGCCGAGGTCCCGGCCCCGGCGGCGGACCTCGCGGCGGTTCACGACCAGCACCCGCTCCCCCGCCGTGACGAACAGGTCGGCGGCGGGGCTGCGTCCGGCGAGGACGTCGCGGAGCGGCCCCGGGACGTCCAGGTCCCCGGCCGGGACGCCGCGTTCGAGAGAGGTGCCGAGCAGCCGGGCGGCCTCGGCGTTGCAGACCGCGACCTGGCCCGCGGAGTCCACGGCGACGACGCCCTCGCCGACGCCGTGCAGCACCGCCTCGCGCTCGTGGACGAGTTCGACCAGCTCATACGGCTCGAGGCCGAGGGTCTGGCGGCGCAGCCGGACGCCGATCGCGGCGGACGCGAGGACGCCCAGCAGCAGCGCCCCCGCGACGAACGCGGTGAGCCCGCTGAGCGCGTCGTCCAGCTCGCGGTCGATGGCGCCCGCGTCGAAGCCGACGCTGACCTCACCGACGACGTGCCCGGCGCGTTCCGGCCCGGACGGGTCGTACAGCGGGACCTTCCCGCGCACCGAGAGCCCGAGCGTGCCGCGTTCGAACCGGACGACCTCGCGTCCGGCGAGCGGCGCGGACGGGTCGGTGCTGACCCGCTGCCCGAGGAGCGACTCGGTGGGGTGGGAGTAGCGGATCCCGTGACGGTCGGTGACGACGACGAAGAGGGCCCCGGCGCGGCGGCGGACGCGTTCGGCGCGGTCCTGCACCACGTGGCCGGGGTCGCCCGCGACCACGGCCCGGCCGATGTCGGAATCGGCGGCGACGCTGCGGGCGAGGGTGAGCGCGCGCTGCCCGAACTGGTCGCGCAGTTCGCCGTCCAGCCGCCAGGCCACCAGGGCGTAGCCCGCGCAGCCCACGACGACCACCACGGCGATCTGCAAGATCAGCACCTGGCGGGCGAAGGGGAGGCGGAACCGGACGGGCATGGCAGGTCAAAGTACCCGATGCCTTACGGTGCGCCCAGCCCTCCGCGAGCAAAAAGAGCAGAACCCGCGCAACGGGCTCAACGTGCGGTTATGCGATTAGCGCGGGCTTCGCGGACAAGGGTTCCCGTGACCCCCGTCACTTCCTACTGTGCCGGGCATGTCCCAGCAGAAAGCCCCGGTGATCGAACTTCACGGGGCCACCAAACGCTTCCGGTCCGGCGCCGGCCTCCACACGGCCGTGCGCGACCTGAACCTGACCGTCGCGCCCGGCGAGTTCGTCGCCGTCGTCGGCCCGACCGGATGCGGAAAGTCCACCACCCTGTCCCTGGTTTCCGGCCTCGAGCCGCCGTCCGCCGGGACCGTCCGGGTCCACGGCGAGCCCGTGACCGGGATCCCCGACGGCGTCGGCTACATGTTCCAGAACGACGCCGTCCTGCCCTGGCGCTCGGTCCTCGACAACGTCGCGACCGGCCCCCGCTACCGCGGCGTCGCCAAGCGCGAGGCGCGCGAGAAGGCCCGCGAGTGGGTCGCCCGCGTCGGCCTGGCCGGATTCGAGAAGTACTACCCGCACCAGCTGTCCGGCGGCATGCGCAAGCGCGTCGCCCTCGCCCAGACCCTGGTCAACGAGCCGTCCATCCTGCTGATGGACGAGCCGTTCTCCGCCCTGGACGTCCAGACCCGCGGCCTCATGCAGGACGAGCTGCTGCGCCTCTGGTCGGGGTCCGGCGCGGCCGTCGTGTTCGTCACCCACGACCTGGAGGAGGCCCTGGTGCTGGCCGACCGGGTGGTCGTCATGACCGCCGGGCCCGCCACCGTCAAGGGGATCTTCGACGTCCCGCTGGAGCGCCCGCGCGACGCCGAGGAGGTCCGGCTCACGCCGGAGTTCCTCGACATCTACCGCGAGGTCTGGGAGTCGCTGCGCGAGGAAGTCCAGATCACCCGCGAGAGGGGGACCGGCCGTGCCGCATGACGTGAAGGCCCCGGAGGCCGCCTCGGCCTCCGCCACGCCCACGCCGGAGGAGGAGGCCCGGGCCATCGCCCAGGCCAAGTCCGCCGCCCTGCGCCGCAGGCTCACGATCTACCTGGTGCGGATCGTGCTCGTCGCGGTGTGGCTCGGCTCCTGGGAGCTGGCCGCGCGGAACTGGATCGACCCGTTCTACTACTCGCGGCCGACCGCGATCTGGGACCGGCTGGTCGACTGGTTCTCCAACGGCACCTCGCAGGGCTCCATCTGGGAGCAGATCTCCTACACGCTGCGCGAGGCCGTCCTCGGCTTCGTCCTCGGCTCGCTCGGCGGCGTCGTGCTGGGCGTGGTGCTCGGCCGCAGCCGCTTCCTGTCGGACGTGTGCGCGCCGTTCATCAAGGCCGCCAACGCCATCCCGCGCATCATCCTGGCCTCGCTGTTCGTGATCTGGTTCGGGCTCGGCATGCAGTCCAAGGTCGCCACGGCGTTCGTCCTGGTGTTCTTCGCGGTGTTCTTCAACGCCTTCCAGGGCGCCCGCGAGGTCGACCGCAACCTGGTCAACAACGCGCGGATCCTCGGCGCCGGACGGTGGGCCGTGCTGCGCACCGTCGTCGTGCCGTCCGCGACGTCCTGGATCCTGGCCTCGCTGCACTCGGCGTTCGGCTTCGCGATCATCGGCGCGGTGGTCGGCGAGTACAGCGGCGCCGACAAGGGCCTCGGCCTGCTGATCAACCACGCCCAGGGCACCTTCGACGCGGCCGGCATCTACGCCGGAATGATCATCATCACCGTGCTGGCGCTGCTCGCCGAGTGGCTGCTGACGATGCTCGAGGGCCGGCTGCTGCGCTGGCGTCCGCCGTCGGCCGCCGACAGCAACCCCGTCTGACCCGTCCCCTCGTCCCTCGTTCCCCGTTCCTCCCGTCCCCCTGTTCTTCTGGAGTTCCCACCCCATGCGCACCGCGTACCGCGTCACCGCCGCCGTCCTGGCCGCGACGACCGCCCTGTCCCTCACGTCCTGCCGCAGCTCCAAGTCGTCCTCCGCCGGTGACTCCGGCGGCGGCGTCAAGATCATGGTCGGCGGCATCGACAAGGTCATCTACCTGCCCGCCAAGCTCACCGAGCAGCTCGGCTACTTCAAGGAGCAGGGCGTCGACGTCCAGCTGCTGACCGAGCCCGCCGGCGCGATCGCCGAGAACGTCCTGATCTCCGGGGACGTGCAGGGCGTGGTCGGCTTCTACGACCACACCATCGACCTGCAGACCAAGGGCAAGTGCATCGAGAGCGTCGTGCAGTTCGCCGACGTGCCCGGCGAGGCCGAGATGGTCGCCGCCGACAAGGCCGGCCAGGTCTCCTCCCCCGCCGCGTTCAAGGGCAGGAAGCTCGGCGTCACCAGCCCCGGCTCGTCCACCGACTTCCTCACCCGGGCCCTGGCCGTCAGGGCGGGCGTCCAGCCGTCGGACTACACCACCGTCAAGGCGGGCGCGGGCGCGACCTTCATCGCCGCCCTCGGCAACGGCGGCATCGACGCGGGCATGACCACCGACCCGACGATCGCCAAGCTCACCACCTCGGGCAAGGCCAAGGTCATGACGGACATGCGGACCAAGGAGGGCACCCAGAAGGCCCTCGGCGGCCTCTACCCGGCGGCGTCGCTCTACATGGACTGCGACTACGTCAAGTCCAACCCGAAGACGGTGCAGAAGCTCGCCAACGCCTTCGTGAAGACGCTCGGCTGGATCAAGGCCCACAAGCCGGACGAGATCGCCGCGAAGATGCCCGCCGACTACGCGGGCGGCGACCCGGCCCTGTACAAGAAGGCCATCACCGATTCCATCGGCATGTTCACCGCCGACGGCGTCATGCCGCCGGAGGGCGCCAAGAACGTCCTGGAGGTCCTGGCCCAGTTCTCCCCGAACGTCAAGGGCAAGAAGGACACCATCGACCTCTCCAAGACCTACACCACCGACTTCGTCACCAAGGCCAAGCAGTAGCGGACAGGCCCTGAGGGCCCGGCCTCCTGGGGCGCGGCCTCGTCCGCGCCCCACCCGGCCGTCCGGCGCCGGTTCCCCCTTCCGGCGTCGGACGGCCCCGCCATTTCCGAGCCGTCCGTGGTGCGAATGCGAACTCATACCACTTCTCTCAGTAATGCCGCAGGTAGTGCCGCTGACAGCGAAATAAGGTCGGCACCGTCGAAGGAAAACGACACCGGGGTCTGTTGCCCGTTCCGGGGCCGTGTGTCTAGATGGGCGCACACGCCTCCCGCGAGGGCGGGAACGGCACGAACCGGAAGGACGGTGGCCATGGCGAGGCTGGTCAAGCGTGCCCTCGGCATGCACAAGGCACAGATGAAGGGCCGCTACATCATCTACCGCCTCCGCTAGCGGAGACGGCGGCGCGGTGCCGGGCAGGGCGATCAGCGAACCGGCATCGCGCCTTTCCATGCGCATTCACCGGACGGCGGGGAAAGGCGGCGCTTCGAGGTGTTCCAGCGCGCGAAAGAGACGGCTCCCGGACCACGCGACGGAATTCCCGGGCCGCGCGGCGGCATTCTCGCGCGGCACCTGACGGCCTATGAAGCCGATCCGGCGGGCTTTCTCGACGACTGCCGGCGCCGTTACGGCGATGTGTTCCGGTTCGACACCGGCGTGGTCGTGGTGACCGACCCGGACCTGGTCGCCGACGTGCTGGCGCGCACCAACCGGGACTCGGTGCCGAACGCCAACCCGCTCGAGGGCGGCCGGTTCCCGACGGCCGAGCAGACCCAGCGCTGGATGGACGCCCGGCAGCTCGCCGCCCCGACCTTCCGTTCGGCGGCTCTGCCCGCCCGGCTGCCCGTCGTCCGCGACGCGCTCGCCGCCGACCTGGACGCCCTCGACGGCGCCTGGTTCGACCCCGCCGAGGCGTGCTGGGAGATCTGCGTCCGGGCGCTGGTGCCGCTCTACCTGCCGGACGAGTCGCCCGCGCTGGTGGACGCCGTGCTCGGCTCGTTCGACGCCGCCCGGGGCGCCGCCGAGGCCGCCGTGCGCGTCCCGTCGTGGATGCCGTCCCGGCTGAGGCGCCGGGTCCGCGACGCCGACCAGCGCGTCCGCGACACCATCGGCCCCATGCTCAAGACCGACACCCCGGCGGGCACGGGCACGGTCCTCGAACACATCCGGACTCAGCCCGACGCCGTGCCCGATGACGTCGCCATGGCCGCGATGGGGTTCACGCTGCTCGGCGCGGTCGGCACGATGGGCGCCGCCTGGTCCTGGATCGTGTACCACCTGGCCGCCCACCCCGAGGCGGCGGACCGGATCCGCGAGGAGGCGGCCGGCGCGGGCGGCGTCACCGGCGACCCGGCGCGGGAGCTTCCCTACACGTGGGCGTTCGCGCAGGAGGTGCTGCGGGTCCGTCCTCCCGCCTGGCTGCTCGGCCGGGACGCCGTCACCGCGGTCACGCTCGGCGACGTCGAGGTGCCCGCCGGGACGGCCGTCATGTTCAGCCCCTACCTGCTGCACCACGACGAACGCTGGTGGACGCACGACCCGCGCCGGTTCGTCCCCGAACGCTGGCTCGGCGCCGGCCGTCCCCACGCGCCCGGCGCCTACCTCCCGTTCGCGTCGGGGCCGCGCGGCTGCGTGGGCGCGCACCTCGGCCTCGCCGTGCTCGCCCTCACCGCCGCGCACATCACCGCGCGCAAACACCTGGCGGTTCCCGGCCTCGACGCGGTCACCACCCACTTCGGCCCGTCCACGCTCACTCCGTCCGGAATGCGCGCCCGCCTCACTCCGAGGTAGGGCGAAAACGCGGTGGAACGCCGCGTCTCATCCGGGATGAACGCCCCGGAATTCGACGGGCGTTCAGCGCGGGTTCGGCGGGGGTTTCAGAGCTTGAAGAGCTTCACGTACGGCGAGAGAATCTTTACCTTCTGAGTCCCGAAATCGACCAGGACGGCGCCTCCCGGCTCGACCCCGACGACCTGCCCGAGTCCGTATTTGTCGTGGGTGACCCGGTCGTCGAGGACGAACTCCTGGACGGGCGGAGCGGCGGGCGGAGGCGGGAAAGGGCTGGTGGGCAGGCGTCGCCGCCCGGCGGATCCAGAGGATTTCATACCTGCAGTATGCGCCCGAACCGGCCGTGGCGGGGCCCGTGGCCGAGACCTGATGCCTAAATCACAGCCGCATCGGCCCGGATCCGGTTTGTATGCTACTGTGTGAAGAGTCACACTTCCGTGGACATGTTTTCCGCGCCTGCGCTATCTCACCGTGGGCGCATTTTTTGTCCCCCGGGACCTTTCTCGGGGCCGTTCAGTACTCGGCGGGGAGTTCGCCACGCTCCCGGCCGCCCCAGCGGCGCGGGGCCCAGGTGGGGACGAGCAGGGCGAAGCCCAGCATCGCGTCCACGCCGGAGCCGAGGAGGATCCGGAGCCCGAAGTCCAGGTCGTCCGGCGCGTGCACCCGGGCGGGCCAGCCGAGCACCGTGCCGGGGTCGGCGAGGAACCCCGCCGACAGCCCGATCAGCGTCAGCGCCGGGACGAGCGAGACCAGCGGGGACGCCCAGCGCGCCACGATGATCACCCCGGCGACCAGCCCGACCGCGGCCATCAGGGCGAACGCGCCGTAGCCGCGGGTGTGGTCGGTGATGACCCGGTCGCCGCCGTCGAAGGACGCCGCCGCCTGCGCGTAGCCCCAGGCCGCCCCGGCCAGCAGCGCGGGGGTCAGCAGGATGCCGAGGAGGAGTCCGGCAGCGTGGCGCACCGCGCGTCACCTCCCCTCGCCCGGCCGCGCCGGGAGGGGGCGCGGTCACCGGACCATCAGACCACGAACGCCAGCATCCCGGGGTGAATACGCCGTTGCCGGACCAATCCGGTCCTGACCGATTCACGGCTGCGGTCCGTCCCTGGGGGCGCGTCCGTTTCGACGGGAGGCGAGGGGGCATCGGCGGCCCGTTCGTTCCGGCGCGCGTCGGAATCGAGGCATGAGCCGGAACCGAGACATGAGATCGAGGCATGAGGAGGACGCAATGTCGACCGCCGTCATGGTCGTCGTCGCCGTCGTGGTCGTCGCCCTGGTCGCCGTCGTGGTCGCCGCGGCGGCCCGGCAGGCCCGCACCCGCCGGCTGCGGCGGCGCTTCGGACCCGAGTACGACCGCGCCGTGGAGCGGCAGGGCGGCAGGGCCGCCGCCGAGCACGAGCTGATGGACCGCGAGCGCCGGCACGGTGAGCTGTCGCTGCGCGACCTGGACCCCGGCCAGCGGGAGCTGTACCGCGGGCAGTGGACGCAGGTGCAGGAGAGGTTCGTGGACGCGCCGGAGGCCGCCCTGGACCAGGCCGACCGGCTGGTGACCGTCGTGATGGACAAGCGGGGCTATCCCGCCCGCGACTTCGAGGACCGCGCGGCCCACCTGTCGGTGGAGCACGGGCGCGCCCTGGACCACTACCGGCGCGGGCGCGACATCCGCCTGCGCGCCACCCGTGAGAAGACGTCGACCGAGGATCTGCGGCAGGCCATGGTGCACTACCGCGCGCTGTTCGAGGACCTGGTCCCGGAGCACGCCGGGGACCGGGCCGGAGAGCGCGCCGGGCACGAGGCCGCGCCCGGGGCCGCAGCCGAGCAGCGGGGCGGCGGCCCCGCGCCGAGGAGCTGATCGCCATGCCCACCGCCCCTTCCGATCCGGCACGCGACCCGCGCCGTCCGGACGCGCCGGGAACACCGCCCACGCCGCCCGCGGATCGCGTCGTCGCCGGACACGCGGGCCGGGGTCAGGCCGGGCCCCGGGTACCCGCACCTCGCGCCCCGGGGTCCGGTGCCACCCCGCCGGCGGCCAAGGCACCCGACGGCGCGACGCCCGAAGACCATGCGGCGGCGAGGGGCCCTGGAGCCCATGCGGCAGGGAACGCCGGTACGGGGACTTCCGGTTCCGGCGACGTGCTGCTGCCGCCGGAGGAGGCCGCCCGGTACCGGAACCGCTGGCACGCGCTGCAGTCGGTGTTCGTGGACGATCCGGGCGAGTCGGTCCGGAAGGCCGACGAACTGACCGCCGAGATGGTCACCGCGATCGAACGGGCCCTGACCACTCGCAAGCGCGATCTGGACGGTCGTGCGCGCACCGGAGACCGGAAGCCGTCCGACACCGAGGAACTCCGGCAGACCCTGCGCGCCTACCGCGACCTGGTGGACCGGATGCTCAGCGTCTGACGCGAGCGACGAACAGCCGCCGCCGTCCGGACGGGGATGTATCCGTCCGGACGGCGGCGGCTCCTCGCGCAGGCGAAGGTCAGCCGTTGAGGAAGGTGTAGACCGCCTCGCGTCCCTGGGTGCCGCGCTCGCGGTTCTGGATGGAGTGGCTCGCGCCCTTCACGATGACGAGCTTGCCGCGCGGGGCGTTCGCGAGTTCCTCCTTGGCCCATTCCATGGGCGTGGACAGGTCGTGGTCGCCGTTCACGAGCAGGATCGGCACCGGCGGGAGCTTGAGCTTCGCCTCGGCGTTGTGGCGGGCGACCGGCCAGGTCAGGCACTCCTGGATGAACCCGTTCCCCGCGGCGGTGCGGGAGGTGAACGGCCATGTCGCGCTCGCGGGCAGATGCCGCCGGGCGTACTCCAGGGCCGCCGGACGCCGCGCGACCGGGGTCTCGGACGTCCCCCACGGGAAGACGCCGTCGCCGCAGATGGTGGCCTCGTGCAGACCGGCGCTGAAGCCCGCGACCGGGTCACCGCCGGGCGCCATCAGCTTCATCAGCGCGTCCAGGCGGGCGGGGTCGCCGAGCCGGGCGGCGTGCATCGCGCCGATCACGTCGCCGGATCCGGCGGGCAGTCCGGCCGGGTTCGGGTCGCGGTAGGACGGGTCGAAGAACTCGTAGGAGACGAGCGCGTCCCAGAGCAGGACGGCGTCCTCGCGGTGACGCGCCAGGTACGCCACGTCCTGCGCGGGGTCGTAGCCGCAGGCCGGGGCGGTCTGGCAGGCGTCGCGAAGGACGCGCGCCACGGCGTGCTGCCCGGTGGTGTAGAGCATCTGCTCGTGGTTCGGGTCCGAGTGCGGCAGCACCGAGTCCAGGACGACCTTGTCGACGTGGCCGGGGTGGAAGGCCGCGTAGTTCGCCGCCGTGAACGAGCCGTAGGACACGCCGTCCACGACCCACTTGTTCACGCCGAGCGCGCTGCGGAACATGTCCAGGTCGCCGACGGTCTGCTCGGTCGTGTAGTAGCTGCGCCTGTCGCCGACGACGGACGCGCACTCGGCGACGGCGTCCTGGCTCGCGGGCGCGATGTCGGAGCTGCCGACCTCCGCCTGCATCTTCGGGCAGTCGATCGCGCCGAACCGGCCGGTGCCGCGCTGGTCGATCATCACGAACCGGTAGTTCTTCGCCAGTTCCGGCAGCCGCTGCTGCGTCATCCGGGTCAGGTAGGGCACGCCGGGCTGGCCGGGGCCGCCGGTCAGGAACAGCAGGGTCCCCTTGGGGGCGGTGGTGGTGTCGGACATCCCGACCTGCAGGTCGAGCGTGCCCTTGGACGGGTCCCTGTGGTCGAGCGGGACCCGGAGCGTCGCGCACGTGAAGCCGGGCTGCCCGTCGCACGGATGCGGGCTGACGAACCCCGGCCCGGCCGAGGGCGCCGCCGGGGCCATCGGGGGCCGTACGGCCGCCGCCGCCGTCGCCGTCCCTCCCGCCAGGGTCAACGTCAGTCCCGCGACGAGCGCCGCGGAGAGTCGTGATCGCATGGGGGGATGATGTCCCGCCCGTCCGGCCGAGCCCAGCGGCTTCGCCGGAACCGGCCACCCGGCAGCCGACTCCGGCCACCGCGCCGCGGGCTCGGCCCGTCCCCCTGGACGGTGCCTCCCACCTGCGGCGCGGCGCGCCGGAGCCGGTCGTTCGGTGACGACGGGAGGACCTGCGCGCCGCTCCCCGGGGCCGTCCGGCCGCTCCTACCTGATCAGGGCTTGGGCGGGGTGGGGTCGCCTGGTTGCGAGACGTGCACCACGGGTTTGGCGGGCAGCCTGTTCCGCAGCCAGTAGGCGTCGAAGTAGGCGTCCACGCCGCCCGGACGCAGGTCGCCGCGGTGCACGATGACGTGGTCGCGGGAGCCGTCCTGGACGACCAGGTGCGAGCCCTTCAGGATCTTCTGCAGCGCCAGGCCGTCGGCGTACGGGGTGGCCGCGTCGTTGGTGGCCTGGAACAGCAGGATGTTCTTGGGCAGATCCGGGGTCCGGCCGACCTTCACCGGGGTGCCCGGCCTGGCCCTCCAGAACATGCAGGGCGCGTTGTACCAGGTGTTGAACCAGGTCGAGAACGGCGCCCTGCGGTCCATGCGGGACGCGTCGGCGCGCCATTTCCGCCAGTCCGACGGCCACTTCACGTCCGAGCACTGGATGGCGTGGTAGGCCGCGAACTCGTTGTCGTCGGTGCCGCCGGTGGTGGTGGCGCCGAAGGTGTCGAGGAAGGTGCCGGTGTCGCCGGACCTGTAGGCGGCCAGGCCGGTGGCGTAGGTGTGCCACAGGCCCTGGGTGCGCTTGTACGCGACGTTCTGGAGGGAGTCGACGAGCTCGGCCGCGCCGACCGCGACGCCGTTCTTGACGAGCGGCGTCCTGGTGAGCCTGGCCTCCAGGTCGTAGTAGAACTTCCGGACGGCCGCCTTGCTCCTGCCCAGGTGGTAGCGGTCGTCGTACCGGGCAAGCCAGCCGAAGTAGTACTCCATGTTCTCGTTGAACGCGATGTTCTGGGGCGCCTGGGCGCCGTACCAGACGTTGCGCGGGCCGACGTTGCCGTCGAGGACCATCTTGCCGACGCGCTTGGGATAGACCGTGGCGTAGACCGAGCCGAGGTACGTGCCGTAGGAGCCGCCGTAGTAGTTCAGCTTCCCGGTGCCGAGGGCGGACCGGATCGTCTCCAGGTCCCGGACGGCGTCGATGGTCTTCATGTGGTCGAGCATGTTCACGGCGGAGCCCTTGCCGTACTTGCGGGCGCAGGCGTCCGCGTAGGCCTTCGACCGCTTCAGCCACTTCGCCTCGAGCCCGGCGTCCCCGTGGCCGTAGGCCGGACGGGGCGCGTTGCCGTAGGCGGGGTCGCACCTGAGCGCGGGCTTGCTGAAGCCGATGCCGCGCGGGTCGAACCCGACGACGTTGTAGGCCGCCTGCATCGGGGCGGAGTTCAGGGCGTAGACGGCCGGGGCGAACAGGGCGCCGCTGGCGCCCGGCCCGCCCGGGTTGACCACGATGTCCCCCTTGGCCCTGCCGGTGCCCCGGTGCGGGAGCCGGGTGAGCTGAAGCGTGATCTTCTGGCCGCGCGGGCGGGCGTGGTCCAGCGGGACGTTCAGTTCGGCGCACTGGATGATCTTCGAGACCCGGACCGGGCCGAGCCGGTCGTAGACCTTCGCGGCGCCGACGATGTCCGCGCCGCAGGCGTGCCATCTGAGGTTCGCAGGGCGGAGCGCCTCGAACGCGTCCGTGGCCGAGGACACCCCTACGGACGCGCCCGTCACTGCGAGGACGCCGAGTCCGGTGATGCCCAGACCGGCCGCCGCGACCGCGGCGACTAGCTTCTTCACGAAACCCCCTTTTGGGTCGGACCGTCACTAGCGAACACGACGCTACGGGCCGAAATGATCAAGGCCCATCGGGCTGTCATGCCGGAATCAGGTGGGGTAAACCCCACCGCCGCGCCCCCTCTCCGAGGGCCGCCTCCGCACCCTCATGAGCCGGACGGGGTGGTCGTGACCGTCCCCGGGGTGAATACTGAATCCCGTTCGGTAGTGCCGAGGTGGGAGGTCCCATGGCCGGGTACTCGATGACGATCGGCGGCGAGGCCGTCGCGGCGGCTGGAACGTTCGGGGTGGTGAACCCGGCGACGGGCGAGGTCGCCGAGCGGGCGCCGGACGCGACGAGGGAGCAGCTCGACGCGGCGATGGACGCGGCCCGGACGGCACAGGCCGGCTGGCGGACCGACGAGAAGGCCCGGCGCGAGGCGCTGCGCGCGGCGGCGGACGTGCTGTTCGCGCGGTCGGAGGAGATCGGCCGGGTCATCACGCTCGAGCAGGGCAAGCCGCTCGGCGACGCGACGATGGAGGCGGTCGGCGCCGGGGTCTGGCTGAAGTACTTCGCCGACCTGGAGATGCCGCGCGAGGTCGTCCAGGACGACGCGTCGGCGCTCGTCGAGGTGGTGCGTCGTCCACTGGGCGTCGTCGCGGCGATCACGCCCTGGAACTTCCCGCTGCTGCTGGCGGCCTGGAAGCTCGGCCCGGCGCTGCTCGCGGGCAACACCGTCGTGCTCAAGCCGTCCCCGTACACGCCGCTGTCCAGCCTGCTGCTCGGCGAGGCGCTCCGGGACGTCCTGCCGCCGGGCGTGCTGAACGTGGTGAGCGGCGGCGACGACCTCGGCGCGTGGATGACCGCGCACCCGGTCCCCCGGAAGATCAGCTTCACCGGGTCCGTCGCGACCGGCAAGCGGGTCGCCGCGTCGGCCGCGCCCGACCTGAAGCGCGTCACCCTCGAACTCGGCGGCAACGACCCGGCGATCCTGCTGGACGACGTGGACCCGGCCGCCGTCGCCGACAAGCTGTTCGGCGCGGCGTTCATGAACAACGGCCAGGTCTGCTCGGCCGTCAAGCGCGTGTACGCGCCGGAGGCCCTCTACGACGACGTCGTGGAGGCGCTGGCCGCGCGGGCGCGCGAGGCGAAGGTCGGCGACGGGACGTCCGAGGGCGTCCAGTTCGGGCCGATCAACAACCGGCCCCAGTTCGAACGCGTGTCGGAACTGGTCGCCGACGCTCTGGCGGGCGGCGCGAAGGCCGCGGCGGGCGGGCGTCCGATGGACCGTCCGGGCTACTTCTTCGAGCCGACCGTCCTCGCGGGCGCCGAGGACGGCACCCGGATCGTGGACGAGGAGCAGTTCGGCCCGGCCCTCCCCGTCATCGCCTACCGCGACCTGGACGAGGCCGTCGCCCGCGCCAACGGCACCCACTTCGGCCTGTCCGGCTCGGTGTGGGGCGGCGACGCCGACCGCGCCGCGGACGTCGCCGCCCGCCTCGAATGCGGCACGTCCTGGGTGAACACCCACCTCGCCCTGGCCCCGCACCAGCCGTTCGGCGGTTTCAAGTGGAGCGGCGTCGGCGTGGAGAACGGCCCCTGGGGCCTGCACGGCTTCACCGACCTCCAGGTGATCCACCGCGCCCGCTCCTGACCGTCCACGCCCGGTTCCCGCCCTGCCCCGGCTCGGGACAAGGGCGGGAACCGAGTCCGGAAAGTGACGCGGCGGCTACTGGCGGCAGAGCGCCGGGATGGGACACTTTGCGCGGGACCGGACGAAGCGTGGAGGGCCTGGATGAGCACGTGGGACGTCATGCGCCAGGACGATCTCGGCAACGAGTTCCGGGTGGCGAGCTTCGACTCGCGGATCTCCGCGCTCGCCCGCGCCCTGGTCCTGGAGAGCGGCGTCCCCCACAAGCAGCACTACTGGGTCGCGGGCCCGCCGGAGCCGGTGCTGCGCACCAACCGTGAGCTGTACCTGCACTTCCTGCACCTCGGGCAGGAGGCGCGGTCGGCGTCGTGGTCGCTGTCGGCGTTCCTGCGGGCGCTGTGGAAGGTGAGCGGCCCCCTGCGGGACCGCGGCGGCGTCGAGCCGGACGACGTGGCCGCGATGTTCACCGCCGCCGCCCTGTCCCCGCCTCCCCCGTTCGATCCCGCGTGGCGCACCAAGGACCTCGCCCTCGCCGGGGACGAGCCGTCCGACCACGGCGACTGGGAGCGCGTCCTGCTGTCCCAGCTCGCCGACCTGGAGGACTTCGCCGACAGCCCGCCCGGCCCGCGTGCCCGTTTCGGCGTCGACGCGCCCCGTCCGGCCGGGTCGGGACGCCGCGCCACCCCGGCCCGCTGGTACAACTTCGACCCGGCGACCTACCTGGAGTGCGCCGTCGCGGGCAGCGTCGGCGGCTGGGACGCCGCCGACGGCGCCCGCGTCCCCCTCCCGGACGCCGTGGGCACCGCCGTGCCGCGCTCCTACGTCCGGGACATCACGGCCATGTCCTGGGCCGACCTGGCCCGCATCGCCGTCTGCGGCCAGATGTACCAGTAGCCCCCGCCCCCGGAGAACGGGCTTCGCGATCGGCGCGAAGAGAATCGGGTCGTCGGCCAACAACAGGGTGACCGCGACCCGAAAGGAAGCCGATGGCAGCTCCACCGAAGGTGGACGAAATAGAGGACGACGCCGGCCTCGTCACGTCGTCCCTGACCGACCCCGAGGCGTTCGCGCAGCTGTACGACCGGTACTTCGACGACATCCACCGCTACCTCGCGGCGCGGCTCGGCCGGGAGACCGCCGACGACCTCGCCGCCGAGACGTTCCTCATCGCCTTCCGCCGCCGCGCCGCCTTCGACCCGTCGCGCGGCACGGCCGTCCGGCCCTGGTTGTACGGGATCGCCACCAACCTGGTGTCCCAGCACCGGCGTTCGGAGCAGCGGCGGCTGAAGGCGATCGGCCGGATGGGCGCGGAGCACTCCGTGGACGGCCACGAGGAGCGGGCGACCGCGCGGGTCGCCGCCGAGATGCTCCGTCCGGCCCTGGTGCGGGCCATGCGCGACCTGTCACCGGGCGAACGGGACGTGGTGTTCCTCTCCGCGCTGGGCGGGCTCGGCTACGAGGACATCGCGCAGGCCCTGGGGATTCCCTCCGGAACCGTGGGATCCCGCCTCAACCGCGCCAAGGCGCGACTTCGCCGCGCGCTCGGCGACCGGACCGCACAGGACGAGAGGGACTCATGAACGAGCTGAAGATGATCGAGCAGATCTTCGCCGAGCCGAAGGCGGGCCCGGAGGTCGCGGCGTCCGGCCGCGCGCGCCTGCTGCGACTGGCGAACGGTGACGAGCCCGACACGAGCCCCCGGTCGACGAACCGGCGGACCCCTGGCCGGTGGTCGCCGAAGCCGCGTTGGCGCTGGGTGCTCGGCGCGGGCCTGCCGCCCGTGGTGGCCGCGGGCGTCGCGGCGGTGATGCTGGCGGGCAACGGCGCGGCGCCCGCCTCGCCCACGTCCGACCGGCAGGCGCGGCACATCCTCCTCGCCGCCGCCACCAGGACGGCTGCCGCGGCCCCGGCGGGCCGCTACTTCCGCTTCTCCACCGAAGCGGGCCGGGAACGCCGCGGCAGCGCGGCGGGCCACCGGTTCAGGGTCGTGACCCGGGTCGTCGAGGACCTGTGGTACTCCACGTCGCCCGGCGTCACCAGCTGGGAGTCCAGCCAGGAGCTCGCCTCCCGGCCCGCGACCCCCGCGGACGCCGAGGCGTGGCGTGCCGCGGGAAGTCCGGCATGGGTCCAGGGCGTCTGTTCCCAGAGCACGGTCGTGGGCGGGTCGGGCAAGAACCCGCCTGACGGCGACCGCGAGGCGTCCCTGCGGTGCCAGCCGTTCCCCATGCGCCCCAGGCCCGTGCGGATCGCACCCCTGAGCACCGCACCCGGCATGATGGGACAGCCTCCCAGCGGGCTGAACGTCGCGAAACTGTCGGACGACACCGCGACGCTGCGGCGGCAACTGCTCGCCTGGACCCGCTCGGGAGGGCTCATGGGTCCGGTGGAAGGCGACTCCGCCCAGCTCTGGACCGCGGCCCTGTACCTCATCGCCGTGCCGATCGGCCCGGTGCGGCCGGCGGTGCGCGCCGCCGCCTATCGCGTGCTGGCGGATCTCCCGGACGTCCGTTCCCTGGGCATGGTCACCGACCAGAGGGGACGCCGGGGACAGGCGCTCACACGGATCGGCAAGGGCTCGGAGGGGGTCGGCCCGGGCGCCTACCGGCTGGTGATCGACCCGCGGACGGGCGCCCCCCTGGAGTCCGGCATGACCGGAACCAAGGACCTGGAGTACACCTCGGTGCTCGACTTCGGCTACACCGACCAGGCCCCGCCCATCGCCGGGAAGTGAGGACGACGGCGTCCCCCACTGCCGATCGACCTCTGGGAAGGCCGAATCAGCCCTGGGTGACGCCGCCGCCGAGGTTCATGACGATCACGCCGAGGACGATGATGGCCGCGCCCGCGACGCTGAGCGGACGGATCGGCTCGTTGAACAGCAGGACGCCGCCCGCGAACGCGCCGATGGTGCCGAGCGCCGACCAGATCGCGTAGACCGGGCCGACGTTCAGCGAGGTCAGGGCCTTGGCCATGAGCGTGAACGACACGATGTACCCGACCACGACGACGGCGCCGGGACCGAGTTTGGACATGCCCTCGGACGCGCGCAGCGACAGCGTCGCGATCACTTCCGACACGATGGCCAGGGCGAGGAGGACGTAGGGCATCTCGGGCAACTTTCGAGGTGACGAAACGGGGGCCCGCCCCCACCGGGGCAGGCCGGTCCCGGTGGGGGGCGGGCCGGTCCCGGGGGCGGGCTGGTCAGGGGGCGGGCTGGTCAGGGGGCGGGCTGGTCAGGGGGCGGGCTGGTCAGGGGGTGTGGTCGGCGGCGATGGCCTCGAAGACCTTCATGTCGGCGTCCCAGTCGGAGTCGGGGCGGGGCCAGTGCAGGGCGATGTCGGTGATGCCCAGGTCGGCGTAGCGGCCCGCGAGGTCGGCGTAGGACCCGGGCGACTCCAGCCACGGCTCGCCGGTGAAGCCGGTGAGCAGGACGCGGCGCTGGGTGGACGGGTCGCGTCCCTCGGCCTCGCAGGCCTCGGCGAGCATGCCGAGGTGGATCCGCACCAGTTCGTACGGGTCGTCCGACTGGGGGCCGTTCGCGGTGGTGACCCAGCCCTCGCCGTGCCGCGCGGCGAGGCGCATGCCGCGCGGGCCGCCCGCCGCGATGTAGAACGGGACGCGCGGGCGCTGGACGCAGCCGGGCCCGACGCGGAACTCCCGGGCGCTGTAGTACCGGCCCTCGTGGGTGGTCTCGGGGCCGCGGAGGGCGCGGTCGAGCAGGTCGACCCATTCGGTGAGCCGGTCGGCGCGTTCGCGGGGCGTCCAGTCCGGGCCGCCGAGCAGGCCGCCGTCGGACGTCCGGGACGTGCCGCCCGCGCCGATCCCGGCGGTGTAGCGGCCGCCGCTGATGTCGTCGATGGTCCTGATCGCGTGCGCGGTCGGGACGGGGTGCCGGAAGTTCGGCGAGGTCACCAGGGTGCCGAGCCGGATCCGCGAGGTGACGGCCGCGGCGGCGGCGAGCGTGGTGTACCCGTCGTACCAGGGGGTGTGGCCGCGCCAGGCGGTGTGGTCGTAGATCCAGGCGGTGTCGAAGCCCAGCTCCTCCGCGCGCCGGAACAGCTCGCCGGTCTCCCTCCAGGACTGGATCGGCCACATCACCGTGCTGAGCCGCGGTGCCTTCACCCGTCGTTCCCCCTCGTCGCCCTCGCACGGTCGTCGCGCCGTCGTCGCGTCGCCGTCACGCAGTCGTCCGCTGATGCCCGTCCGCTGATCGGGACGCGCCGCCCCATCCCATCATCCGCGCCGGACCGAATCGTCACCGGTGGCCTGGTGAGGTGGCCCCGGGCCCCGGCCGTGGGGACGCGGGCAGTTCCACTGTGACGCGGACCCCGCCGCCGGAGCGGGGGGTGAGGGTGAGCGTTCCGTCGTGCGCGTGGGTGATGGACTTGACGATCGCCAGGCCGAGGCCGACGCCCGCGTGGTCGCCGCGCACGCGTTCGGTGCCGCGCTGGAAGGGTTCGGTGAGGGTCGAGGCCAGCTGCGGGGAGATCATCTCGCCGGTGTTCTCGACCGTGAGCACCACGCGGCCGGGACGGACGCCGGTGTTCACCGTCACGACGCCCCGTCCGGGCAGATTGTGGACGATCGCGTTCTGCACGAGGTTGGTGGTCAGCTGCAGGAGGAGCGCGTGCGATCCGGTCGTGAGGCCCACGTCGCCGCGGGTCTCGAGGGTGACGCCGTGCCGTTCCGCGAGCGGCAGGAGCGTCTCGGCGACCTCCTCTGCCAGGAGGGACAGGTCGACGTCCTCGCGGGTGAAGGACAGCTGTTCGGCGCGGCTGAGCAGGAGCAGCGCCTCGGTGAGGTCGATGGCCCGCGCGTTGACGGCGTGGAGGCGGTCGACGAGCGCACCGGGGTCGTGGCCCGGATCGGTGCGGGCGACGTCGAGGAGGGTCTTGGAGATCGCGAGCGGGGTGCGCAGCTCGTGCGAGGCGTTGGCCGCGAACCTGCGCTGTTCTCCGACGTGCGCCTCGAGCCGCGCGAGCATGGTGTCGAAGGCGTCGGCGAGTTCGCGGAACTCGTCCCTGCGGCCCGGAAGGCGGACGCGGTGGGAGAGCGATCCGGTCGAGGCCAGGCGGGTCGCGCCGGTGATGCGCGTCAGGGGCGCGAGCATCCGGCCCGCCAGGAACCAGCCTCCCACCAGGCCGAACACCAGCAGGAACGCCATCACCGCCGCCGCCCTCGGAGCGAAGACGCGCAGGAGGTTGGGCCGGACGGGGAAGACGCCGTGCGTGGTGCCGGTGGAGCCGGTGGAGCCGGGGACGATGAGCACGCGGTCGGGCACGTATTTCAGGAGGAACAGCCACACGGCGGCGAGCAGCAGGGTGCCCGCGAGCATGAGGAATCCGGCGTAGCTGAGGGCGAGCTTGAGGCGGACGCTCAAACCAGGGGCTCTGTCCACGGTCTCCTCCCCCGCGCCCGGCCTCCGGCCCTCCGGACGCGGGCCGTCGCGGACGGCCTCTGGCGGAAGGGGATCGGCCTCGACGGTCGGCGCACGCACCTGACCGATCCTAGGAGCCGGTGCATATCGTCGGCATATCGAAAACCCCATACATGCCCGTAACAGCAGGTGGGTTTGGCTGGTGAAGTGACCAACAGTGCGCGCGAACCATCGATGGCCCCGGTGGGCACGGCGGAGACCGGACCGGACGTCGTCGCCGACCACCGGGACATCGTTTTCGGCACCGGTGCCGACACCCCGCCTGCGGGCGTTCGGCGGTCGGGCGTCCGGCGGGCGATCGGCGGTGGGGCGCGGCCGTGGTCCTGGAGGCGCGGCCTGGTGCTCTCGGCGTCGGCGCTGCTGCTCGCCCTGCTCATGGCGCTGCACGCGGGGATCCCGAACCAGGTCGGAAACCTCGGCAGCCTGGTGGAGACCTTCCTGCCGTGGTTCGGCCTGTTCATGCCGGTGCTGCTGGCCGGGGCGCTCTGGCGCCGTTCCGCCTCCGCGCTGGTCGCGCTGCTGCTCCCGGCCACGGTGTGGCTGACCCTCTTCGGCGGACTGCTCGGCGACAGGTCCCGTCCGGGTGGCGACCTGACGGTGGTCAGCCACAACGTCGGCGCGGGCAACCCCGACCCCGTCCGCACCGCCCGCGTCCTGGCCGCCTCCGGTGCGGACGTGCTGGCGCTGGAGGAGCTGACCCCAGAGACCACGGGCACGTACGAGAAGGAGTTGGTGCGTACCTTTCCCCATCACACGGTGCAGGGGACGGTCGGGCTGTGGAGCAGACTTCCGCTGTCGGACACCCGGCCGGTCGACACCGCGATGGACTACGGGCCGCTGGGGGCCACCAAGTCGCCTGAGGTCAAGCTGGGCTACAACCGGGCGCTGCGCACCACGGTGGCCACCGGGCACGGGCCGCTGGCGGTGTACGTGGCCCATCTGGGGTCCGCACGGGTGAATCCCAGGGCGGGGTTCTGGACGGTCTCGCGGGACAGGAACGCGCGGGCGCTCGCCGAGGCCGTCGCCACCGAGCGGAACACGCGGGTGGTGCTGCTCGGCGACCTGAACGGTTCCCTGGACGACCGCGCGTTCGCGGGTCTCACCTCCCGGCTGCGCTCGGCGCAGGACGCGGCCGGGGACGGGTTCGGCTTCACCTGGCCCGCGCGGTTCCCGGTGGTGCGGATCGACCAGATCCTGGTCCGCGGCGTCACACCGGTGAGCTCGCGCGTGCTGTCCGCGACCGGCAGCGACCACCGGCCGGTCGCCGCCCGGATCGGCTGGTGAACACCGCCTCCTATCGGGCGGCCGGGCCTGCGGCGTCCAGCCAGGTGCGGAGGGCCCACCACCAGTGGGCGGTGTCGGCGACCGACGCGGCGGCCAGAGGACGGCCGGTGAGGTCGCGTAGCCGGCGCAGCCGGTACTTGACCGTGTTGCCGTGGACGTGGAGGGCGGCGGCGGTCGGCTCGATGCGGGTTCCGTGGTCGAGGTAGGCCAGGGCGGTCTCGGCGAGTTCGCGGTGGAAGGGGTCGCCTGGGACGAGGGCGGCGAGGAGGGTGTCGGCGAGGAGGCGTCCGAGGTCGGGTTCACCGTCGGCGGCGGTCAGCAGGGCGAGGTCGCCGAGGTGCCGCAGGCCGGTGAGCCCGGCGCGCGTCCCGGCGGTGAGGGCGCGGCGGGCCAGCGCGTACGGGGGCGCGAGGTCGGCCGGACGGCGCGGAGGCGCGGCCACCATCAGCGGGACGTCCGCGGGCAGGTCGGGGAGGCGCGCGACGAGGGCGACCATCCGGCCGTCCACCAGCGCGGACAGGCCGGGGCCCGCCTCGGTCAGCGCGCCCTCGAGCCGGGACGCGACGGACGGGTCGCTCACGTCCGACACGACGCAGTGGTAGGCGGTGGCGGCGTCCAGCGGGGCCGGGTGCGGCGTGGGCTCGCCGTGCAGCAGGCGCCGCAGCAGCTGGGCCTGGCCCTCGCGGGTCGTCTGCGCCATCTCCAGCTCGGCGGTGCGGTGCGCGTGGACCATCCGGTGGACGAGCGCGGTCGTCACGCCGTCGATCGCGGTCAGGCCGTCCAGCAGGACGCCGTCGGGGACGCCCTGGCGGCGTCCCTCCGTGGTGAGGCGGCGGACCAGGTACTCGCGTCCGGCCTGGAAGCCGTCCAGGAGGGCGGCGACCGGGACGCCCTGCCGGGCCCGGTCGGAGCCGAGCCGCCCGGCGGCCTCCAGCGCGGCCGGGTCGGCCTCCCCTCCCCCGGCGAGGCTGGTCAGCACGCCCTCGATCAGCGCCCGGACGTGCCGCCGGACCTCCGCCTCGGGCAGCTCGCCCACCTGCGCCGAACGGGCCCGCGCGGCGAGCACCGTGGCGTCCAGGAGGCCGGGGTCGGCGGTGCCGTCCAGCAGGAGCCGCAGGTAGCGGTCGGAGTCGTCCACGGTCCCATTGTCCGTGACGGACAACCTCCCCCGTCCGGATTGGGCCGTGCCGGGCTAGGCGAATCCCGTAAGGGTGCGCTTTCGTAGAGGTATTCCGACCCCGAGGAGACGCCGATGGCCGCCGAAGAAGAGTTCCTGGAGAAGATGCTCCCGGCGAAGGACCTGATCTTCCGCCTGCCGGAGACCTTCGCGACCGTCGAGGAGGAGCGGCGGCACCGCAAGGAGCGGCTGGCCGCGGCGCTGCGGATCTTCGGCAAGCTCGGCTTCGAGGAGGGCGTGGCCGGGCACATCACCGCCCGCGACCCCGAGCTGACCGACCACTTCTGGGTCAACCCGTTCGGGATGTCGTTCAAGCACGTCAAGGTCAGCGACCTGATCCTGGTGAACCACCAGGGCCAGGTGGTGGAGGGCCGCTACCCGGTGAACGAGGCGGCGTTCGCGATCCACTCGCAGGTCCACCAGGCCCGTCCGGACGTGGTGGCCGCCGCGCACAGCCACTCCACGCACGGCCGCGCGATCTCGGCGCTCGGCCAGAGGCTCGAGCCGATCACGCAGGACGTGTGCGCGTTCTACGAGGACCACGGCCTGTTCGACGACTACACCGGCGTCGTCACCGACACCGAGGAGGGCAAGCGGATCGCCGCCGCCCTCGGCTCCCACAAGGCCGTCATCCTCCGCAATCACGGCCTGCTGACCGTCGGCGACTCGGTGGACGCCGCCGCCTGGTGGTTCATCACCATGGAGCGGTCGTGCCAGGTGCAGCTGCTCGCGAAGGCCGCCGGGCAGGTCGTCCCCATCAGCGAGGAGAACGCGAAGCTGACCCACGAGCAGATCGGCAACGACCTGGTCGCCTGGATCAACTACCAGCCGCTGCACGACCAGATCGTCCGCGAGCAGCCGGACCTGTTCGACTGACGGACGGCCCGCTCCTGAGGGGCCCGGTTCCGGTGGGCGCGCCACCGGAACCGGGCCCTTTTGCTTCTGTCAGGTGTCGCCGTGCGCCGCGAGGTTCTCCTGGTGGTCGAGGACGCGGCGCAGCATGGCGGCGAAGGCCACGCGTTCGGACGGCGCGAGGGGCGCGAGCAGTTCGGCGTCCAGGTCGGCCGCGCGTCCGGCGACGGCGTCCAGCTCCGTCCGGCCCTCGGGGGTGAGGCCGACGACGTAGCGGCGGCGGTCGGACGGGTCGCGGTCACGCCGCAGCAGGCCGCGCTCCTCCAGCGCGCCGACGACGTCCACCAGGTCGCTGGGGTCGATGCCGAGGCGCGCCCCGAGGTCCCGCTGGGACGGCGGGTCGGTGCTGTCGTCCAGTGCGGACAACACGGCGAAGTGCCAGAGGCCGAGGGCGTGCTCGCCCATCATCCGGGCCATCCGGGCGCGTCCGAGGCGTCCGGCGCGGGCGAGGGCGTAGGTGGTGACGCCCAGCATCCGGGGCGGGGTGCGTCGCGCGGCTCGGTCCATGTCCCTATAGTAGGGGCCGCCCAATCATTGGTGTGCCCCAACGAATAGGAGAGACGGCATGGACGCCCTCTACCCCCGGCTGCTGGTGGACGACTTCGACGCCTGCGCGCGCTTCTACACCGCCGCCCTCCGCGAGCTGCTCGGCGTCGAGCCGGTGAGGATCCTGCCTGCGGCCTCGTACGCGAACTGGGACCTCGACGGCGAGGCGGTGCTCTCCCTGTTCGGACGGGCCGCCATCGCCGCCGTCACGGGAACGTCCGGCCAGGCCGCGACGTCCGGACAGGACCGCTCGATGCTGGTCTTCAAGGTGGACGACGTGGACGCCGCCACCAAGACCCTCGAAGGCTTCGGCGCCACGATCGCCGCCGCGCCCACCGACCGCCCCGACTGGGGCCCGAACCTCCGCACAGCCCACCTCCGCGACCCCGAAGGCAACCTCCTGGAACTCCAGAGCTACTGACCGTCCCCCCGATCCGGCGCCCCGCCCAGGAAGGCTGGTGGGGGTGATGTCGGAATTCCGCCAGCGTGTGGTTTTGGGGGTGGATTAGGGTCGCGGGGTGTCTGAAGAGAGCCGCGTTATCGTTCAGGGCGCCTGGAAGGCGTTCGCCAGTCATGACGCCGATCGGATCGCCGCGGTGTTCACCGAGGACGCCGAATGGCTGGCGCCGGCCGGGAACGCGACTGCGGTCGCGCTCGGGGCGCCCAGCCACATGGTCGGCAGGGAGGCGATCGTGCGTTTTCTCGCCGAGGATTTCCCGCGCTTCTTCGTGCGGGACGTCTCGGTCACCTTCCATGGTTTCTTCGCCGACGGGGAGCGGGTCATCGTTGAGGAGACCATGACGGCGACTCTGGCCAACGGCAATCACTACGCCAACGACTACTGCTTCGTCTTCGAGCTTCGGAACGGCCTGATCCACCGGGTTCGCGAGTACATGGACACAGCTCGCGGGCATCGCATGGTCTTCGGTTAGCTTCCCCGCGTGGGGGTGGGCGGGGGAAGCTTGGTGGTATGAGGAACCCGTTTGGGCGGCCGTCCCTGCGCCCGTATCTCAGGCACAAGCAAGCTCGTGTGTCCTCGCCGGAAGGGCTGACCGCGCATTTTCACGCCTACTCGGTTCTCGTCACCCATCCTCGCGGCCGGATACTGCTGCACGCGAGCGCCAACTTCCGCCCCGGAATGCTCGCCGGGCACAGCGCCGACGTCGTTGACCTGAGCATCGGGGCCCTGGGCGGGCAGTCCCCCGACCTCGTCCAGCGGTACTGGGACGAGGTCGTCCGGACCACCGGGGCGCGGCGGGTCGTCCTCACGCACTGGGACGATTTCTTCACCGGTCTCGACAGGCCCCTCCGTCCGATGCCGCGTTTCGCCGACCGGGTCGACGTCGCCTTGGAAAGGCTCCTCCCGCTGGCCCGTCAGGACGGCGTCGACGTCCGGCTTCCCGTCGCCTGGCAGCCCGCCGGACCGCTCGACGGACTGACGCGCTGAGCGAACCCGATCGCCGCCGTCCATGTCGATCCGGGCGGTGTCCGAGGACGGCGCCGAAAGGGGGCGCGGGCCGTTCGGTGGACAGGCCCGGCTCGTTAGCCTGAGGGCGATTCTCGACCGGTGTCGCCTTTTCTCAGCTCAGGCTTGGGGGATTCACCATGATGGTCCGAGCCATTCGTGGTGCCGTTCAGGCTCCGCGCAACTCCGCCGAGAGCATCCGTTCGGTCACCCGCGAACTCGTCGCCGAGGTGATGGAGCGGAACGGCCTGGAGCCCGCGCAACTGATCAGCGTCCTGTTCACGACCAGTCCCGACCTGAACGCGGGCTTTCCTGCGGCGGCGGCGCGGGAGCTGGGGCTCGACCGGGTCCCGCTGATGTGCGCGTCGGAGATCGACGTGCCGGACGCGGTGCCGCGGGTCGTCCGCCTGCTGGCGCACGTGCAGGTTCCGGCCTCGCGGCCGGAGGTGACGCACGTGTACCTGGGCGGGGCGGCTGCGCTGCGGCCCGACCTCGCGGACGGGAGGCCCGGCGCCAAGGGCACGGCGGTCATCGTGGGCAGCGGGCTGATGGGGACCTCGCTCGGGCTCGCCCTGACGGCGAAGGGGTGGTGGGTCTCGCTCATCGACCGGGACCCCGTCGTGGCCCTGACGGCGGAACGGCGCGGCGCGGGGCACGCCCTGATCGCGCGGGAGCCGGACGAGCCCGCCGACGTCGTCGTCCTCGCGGTTCCTCCGCGCGAACTGGGGGCCAGCCTCGCGGACGCGCAGAAGCGGCGCCTCGGCCGGGCCTACACCGACGTGTGCAGCGTGAAGGAGGGGCCGACCGCCGACGCGGCGGAGCTGGGCTGCGACATGAGCACGTTCGTCGCCGGGCATCCGCTGGCGGGCCGGGAGAAGTCCGGGCCGCAGGCGGCGCGCGCCGACCTGTTCGCGGGGCTTCCCTGGGTGCTCTGCCCGGACACCGGCACCGCGCCCGAGGCGCTGACGGCGGTGCTCGCGCTGGTGCGCGCCAGCGGCGCCGAACCCGTCCGGCTGGGGCGGGCGGACCACGACCGGGCCACGGCGCTGGTCTCGCACGCCCCGCACGTGGTGTCCGCGGCGATGGCCGCGCGGCTGCGTCCGGCCGAGGACGAGGCGCTGCGGCTGGCCGGGCGCGGGGTGGCGGACGTGACCCGCAAGGCGGCGGCCGCCCCCGGGCTCTGGACGGAGATCCTGGTGGGCAACGCCCTGCCGGTCGCCGTCGTCCTGGAGGACGTCGCCGCGGACCTCACCCGCACGGCCGCGGCGCTTCGCGCGTCCGCGCGGGAGGGGACCCCGGGCGCCGAACGGGAGATCCACGATCTGCTGAGGCACGGCCAAGAGGGCCGGGCCCGGATGATGGCGGCCGGGGCGCTCGGCGACCTGGCGGGTGAGGAGCGCTGATGGTGGTGGTGATGGCCGTCCAGGCCAGCGAGGACGAGGTCCAGGCGGTCGCGACCCGGGTGCGGGCCGCGGGCGGCGCGGCGTTCGTCAGCCGGGGGGTGAACCGGACCGTGATCGGGCTCGTCGGCGACGTGGTGGTGTTCGAGGCGCTCAGCCTGCGGTCCATGGCGGGAGTCGCGGACGTGATCCGGATCTCGGCGCCGTACAAGTTGATCAGCCGTGAGAACCACCAGGAGCGGTCGGTCGTGCGGGTCGGCGGCGTCCCGATCGGTCCGGGGACCATGACCCTCATCGCCGGCCCCTGCGCCGTCGAGACCCCCGAACAGACCCTCGCCGCCGCCCAGATGGCCCAAGCCGCAGGCGCCACCCTCCTACGCGGAGGCGCGTTCAAACCCCGCACCTCCCCCTACGCCTTCCAAGGGCTCGGCGAGGCCGGACTGCGGATCCTGGCCGATGTCCGCGCCGAAACCCGCATGCCCGTCGTCACCGAAGTCGTCGACGCCGCCGACGTCGAACTCGTCGCCTCCTACGCCGACATGCTCCAGATCGGCACCCGCAACGCCCAGAACTTCGCCCTGCTCCAAGCCGCCGGCGAGGCGGGCAAGCCCGTCATGCTCAAACGCGGCATGAACGGCACCATCGAAGAGTGGCTGATGGCCGCCGAATACGTCGCACAACGCGGCAACCTCGACATCGTCCTGTGCGAACGCGGCATCCGCACCTTCGAGAAGGCCACCCGCAACACCCTCGACATCTCCGCCGTCCCCATCGCACAGCGACTCGGGCACCTGCCGGTGATCGTCGACCCCTCCCACTCCGGCGGCCACCGCGACCTCGTCCTCCCCCTCACCCGCGCCGCCATCGCCGTCGGAGCCGACGGCGTCATCATCGACGTCCACCCCCACCCCGAAACCGCCCTCTGCGACGGCCCGCAGGCGCTGACCAGCGCCGACATCGGCGAGCTCGCCGACATCGCCGGAGTCATGGCGCCGCTGGTCGGGCGGGCGCTCGTCCGCTCCCCCGCGTCCACCGGCGTGTGAGGTGGACAGGGGACGCGTCCCGGGTCGGCCCGGGACGCGTCCCCTGTCCACGTCGCGATGTCAGTCGGTCGCCATGCGTTTCAGTCGGTCGCCATGCGCGTCAGTCGGTTCCCATGCGGACGGTCGTCAGGTCGTGCGCCTGGCCGGTCGTCGCGCAGCCCGCGAGTCCCAGCGCGTCGCGGAACTCCTCGGCCATGGTGTCGAGGACGCGCCGGACGCCGTCCTCGCCGTCCACCGCCAGACCCCAGATCACCGGACGGCCGACCAGGGCGCCGGACGCGCCGAGGGCCAGGGCCTTCAGCATGTCGGTGCCGGTGCGCACGGCCCCGTCCAGCAGGACCTCGCAGCGGCCCGCGACGGCCTCCGCCACGCGGGGCAGGACCACCGCGCCCGGGACCGCGCCGTCGAGCTGGCGTCCGCCGTGGTTGGAGACGACGACGGCGGCGGCTCCGAGGTCGGCGGCGCGGCGCGCGTCCCGGGGGTCCAGGACGCCCTTGAGGACCACCGGCAGGCCGGTGGCCGCGCACAGCGTCTCCAGGGTGCGCCAGGTCAGGGCCGGTGAGAGCGCCAGGGCGCTGTGCAGGGCGACCGCCGACGCGCCGGGCACACGCTGGTGCGCCGCGCCCGTGTCCTCGAGGTGCGCCGCCCGCACGTGGTCCGGAAGCGTGAACCCGTTGCGCGCGTCCCGGTGGCGGCGTCCCATCCACGGGACGTCCGCGGTGAGGACCACGGCGCGGCAGCCCGCGTCCTCGGCACGTTTCACCAGGTCGAGCGACCTCTGCTCGTCGCGCAGCCAGTAGAGCTGGAACCAGACCTCGCCGCCGGCCGCGGTGACCTCCTCCACGGCCACGCTGCTGAGGGTGCCCAGGACGAACGGGACCCCGGCGGCCTTGGCGGCGCGCGCCGTCGCGAGTTCGCCGTCCGGGTGGAAGAGCCGGTGGTAGGCGAACGGCGCGACGGCCAGCGGGACGCGGGCCGGACGGCCGAGGAGCGTGGTCCCGGTCGAGCACCCCGACACGTCCCGCATCACCCTCGGCTGGAGGAAGACCTCGTCCAGGGCAGCCCGGTTGGCGCGCAGCGCGAGTTCCCGGCCGCTGCCGCCCGCGGCGAAGTCCCACACGTCGCGGGGCAGGACGCCGGCGGCGGCGCGTTCCAGCTCCGCCGCCGGGTCCGGCGTCCGCTCAGAGGAGGCCACTCTCGTCCGTCCGGTCGACTTCGAGGGCCTCGTACAGCGCCTTGATGTTCGCGGCGCGGAACGTGCGCGTCCCCTGCCGCTCGATGATCTCGTAGAAGACGGTGTGGCGCGGGTGCGCGGAGGTGGTGAAGATCTGGAAGAGCTGCCCCTCGTGGTCCTCGTCGGCCAGCAGGTTCGCCGCGCGGAGGTCGTCGATGGTGTGCGTCCTCGGCGTGACCCGCTCGCCCAGCAGGTCGTAGTACGCGCCGGGGGTGCTGAGGAAGGAGACGCCCCGGGACTCCAGGGCGTGCACGGCCCGCACCGCGTCGTCGGTGGCGAAGGCGAGGTGCTGGACGCCCGGCCCCTGGTGCCCCTTGAGGAAGTCGTCGATCTGGCCGGGCTGGGCGCCAGACTCCGGTTCCAGCAGGGTCAGCGTGACGCTGCCGGACCGGCTCTG
Source organism: Actinomadura oligospora ATCC 43269 (assembly GCF_000518265.1). GTDB lineage: Bacteria > Actinomycetota > Actinomycetes > Streptosporangiales > Streptosporangiaceae > Spirillospora > Spirillospora oligospora. The sequence goes on from NZ_JADG01000009.1 coordinate 125,475, forward strand.
GGAGACCTTGGAGTTCATCGCCTGCGTGCCGACGATGATCTTCTCCTCGAAGATGAAGTCGAAGCCGAGGATCCGCCGGTAGTAGTCGATCGTCGGGTCCAGCTGGCCGTTCTCCACGCAGACGGCGATGTGGTCGATCTTCGTCAGGCCCGCGCCGGAGGCGGTCCGCCGGGGCTCCAGGACGGGGACGAAGCCGACGGGCAGCCCGGTCGCGCTCGCGTCCGCGCGTCCGACCAGCGTGTGGACGACGTCGCCGAAGCCCCCGATCGTCGCGGTGACGGCGGGCGCGCCGCCCCCGTGCCGGGCCGGTTCGCGGACCGCGGCGGCGCCGGCGGCGACGGCCGCCTTGTAGACGCCCGCGACGTCGGCGGTGCGCAGCGCGATGTCGGCGACGGCGTCGCCGTGGGCCGCCACGTAGCCGTGGGCGGGGTGCCGGTCGGAGGTGGCCATGGTCAGGACCAGGCTGATGTCGCCCTGCCGCAGCGCGAGGCTGCGGTGCTCGGCGGATCCGCCGGTCCCGACCACGGTGAACCCGTAGCCGTCGACCCAGGAGAACGCTGCCGCGTCCAGGTCCTCGACGTACATCTCGACGTGGTCGAGTTCGACGTCGACGCCGGGATGGGTGGTGGTTTCTGCCTTCTCAGTCATGACACCGATCCGGTTCGGAGGGGAGGTCGGAAGGGACGGAAGGGCCCGGCGGCGACCGCCGGGCCCAGGGTCCGGTGTGGTGCGGGGACGGATGGCACGAGTGGGAGCGGGCGGGGACGGCCCGGGTGGCGGGACGGCCGTGGGGGTGTGCTCAGGCGCCGGACGGGACGTGCCAGAGCAGGCCGTCCTGGGAGGCGATCAGGCCGCCGGGGAGCATGGGCGCCTCCTGCTCGGCGTCGTCGCCGAGCAGCGCGCGCGTCTGCTCCTGGGCGCCCTGCTCCATGGCCTGGCGGACGACCGAGGACTTGAACAGCGGGACCATGCTCTTCTCGCCGCCCTCGACGAGGTCGTCCACCGCGCCGGCGAATTCCGAGGACCGGGACCGGAAGCGCTCGGCCGCGGCCTCGGCGTCGTTGAGGTCGAATTCCGACGCGGACAGCCCGCCGACGAGTTCGACGAACGACTCCAGTTCGGTGTGGGTGTTCTTGGTGACCTTCTTGGCCGACCAGAAGTACGACGACTCGTCCACGTGCATGTCGTAGAACGACATCAGGAATTCGTAGAAGACGCTGTACTCGCGGCGGTAGCGGGCCTCGAACTCGGTGAAGGCGGCCTTCTCGTCCACCAGTCCCTCGAGGACGCTGTTGATGGAGCGGGCGGCGAGCAGGGCGCTGTAGGTGGCGAGGTGCACTCCCGAGGAGAAGACCGGGTCCACGAAGCAGGCCGCGTCCCCCACGAGCACCATTCCCGGCTTCCAGAAAACGGTGTTGTGGTAGGAGTAGTCCTTCCGCACCCGCAGCTGGCCGTACTGGCCCTCGGTGACGCGGGTGGCGTCCGCGAGCATGTCCTTGACCATCGGGCACTCGTCGATCAGGTCGGCCAGCGCCTTCTCCCGGTCGCCCTGGATGCGGGCGGCGTCCTCGCGGCGCACCACCGCGCCGACGCTGGTGAGCGTGTCGCTCAGCGGGATGTACCAGAACCAGCCGCTCTTGAAGGCCGCCGACAGGATGTTGCCGGAGCTGGGCGGGGGCAGCCGCTTGCCGTTCTCGAAGTAGCCGAACAGCGCGAGGCTGCGGAAGAACTCGGAGTACTCGCGGGTGCCGCCGACCCGCTTGTACAGGTTGCCGGTGTTGCCGGAGGCGTCAACCACCCAGGTCGCGGAGACCTCGTGACGTTCGCCGTCCTCGTCGGTGTAGCGGACGCCGCGGATGCGGTCGTCCTCCTCCAGGACGTCGTTGACGTTGCAGCGCTCCCGGACCTCGACGCCCTTGTCCCGGGCGTTGTCGAGCAGGATCTTGTCGAACTTCGACCGCTCCACCTGGTAGGCGTGCGACGTGGCGCCCGCGGTCTTCTTCGAGACCGAGAACGCGAACGTCCACGGCTCGGGGTTGGCGCCCCAGCGCAGGGTGCCGCCCAACTTGTGGGTGAAGCCCTCCTGGGCGAGCCGTTCGGTCACCCCGAGAAGGCGGCAGACGCCGTGCACGGTGGACGGCAGCAGGGACTCGCCGATCTGGTAGCGCGGGAACGTCTCCTTCTCCAGGAGCAGGACGCTGTGCCCCCGCATCGCCACGAGCGCCGCGAGCGTCGACCCACCAGGCCCGCCCCCGACGACCACGACGTCGAACTCCTCGCGATTTCCTGCCATTCTGGCCACCTTCCCGTTCGGGTCGAAATACGGCGAGAGCAGCACGCCATGACAGGATCATGCGTCAGCGGCGGGGGCGTCCAACAGGTGGACGGCACGGCCCTTTTGGCCGCCCATCGCTGTTCGGTTTACGACACCCTCGGACCCAGGTCCAAATGCTCATTTCCGACACTTGGACGAGACCGGGCATGGGAGGGTGGAACGGTGCACGGACCGTCTTTGAGAAGGGGAACTCGAAGCGATCAGGCGGTGAATTCCTCGCTCGGCATGGTCAGCCTGAGCGGAAGGTCGGTCCGGCGGGTGATGCTGAGCTTGCGGTAGACGCGGGTGAGGTGCTGCTCCACCGTGCTCATGGTGACGTGCAGCCTGCGGGCGATCTGCCGGTTGGTGTAACCGTTGGCCGCGTACTCGGCGACCCTCCGCTCGGCGTCGCTCAGCTCGACCAGCGGGTCGTGCGCCGGCGCCTCCTCCCACGGGCCGTCGTGCGCGCCGTCGGCCCGGACGTGGTCGCCGGTGACCGAGTCGGCGAGCGTCCTGCGGACGCCGTCGGCGCCGCACTCGGCGAACAGCAGGTCCGCGCGCCGCCACAGCGCCCGGGCCGTCCCCTCGTGGCCCATGGCCCGGTAGGCGTCGCTCAGCGCGGAGAGCGCCCTGGCCCGTTCCAGCCGGTCCCCGGCCTGTTCCAGGAGGTGGATCGCCTCGGTCAGGAGCCTCGGCCGCTCCTCCGTCGCGGACGCCAGGGCCAGCACGTGGAGGGTGATGCCGCGCGTGCGCGCGCCGCCGTGCGCCAGCCGGGCCATCTGCTCCTCGGCGGCCCGGCGGGCGGCCCCGATCTCGCCGAGGCGCAGGTGGGCCTCGGCGGCGTCGGTCCGCCACGGCACGAGGCTCGGCAGGTCCATCTCCCAGAGCGTCATCAGTTCCCCGCAGGCGTGGAACTCCGCCAGCGCGGCCCGCGGGGCCCCCACGGCGAGGTGGTAGCGTCCCCGCGCCCGCAGGTAGGGCAGGACGGCGGGGGTGTCCCACATGGCGGGCGGGACCGGCACGCTCAGCACCCGCTGCGCCTCGGCGAGGTCGCCGAGCCGGGTCAGCGCCGCGAGCAGCGCGGCGAGCGGGATCCCGGCCGCCACCCCCCACGCCGCGGGCGGCGCGGTGTCGAGGGCCTCCCGGGCCCGCTGCTCCGCCTCGACCAGTTCGCCGCGGCGCAGGTGGATCTTCGCGCGCAGCGCCGCCGTCAGCGCGGCCCCGAGCGGTGAGCGCGCCCGCGCGGCCTTGTCCCGGTCGTCGCACCAGCCCTCGACGCGCTCGAGCTCGTCGATGTGCAGGAGCGCCACGAGCACCGCGTGGACGGCGAGCGGCACCGGCGGCGGCGAGCCGGGCTCCTGCAGGACGGCCTCCGCCTCGGCGAGCAGGCGGGCGCGCCGTCCCGGGTCCGCCGGACGGCCGGGCGCGTCCCCGGCGAGCAGGCGGCGCGCCACCGAGAGGGCCCGCAGGTCACCGCCTCCCGGCGGGTCGGCCCGGCCCGTGGTGGGGAACGGGCTCCGGCCGACCAGGCCCGGGTAGGCGTCGGGCAGCCACCAGTACCGTCCGGCGATCGGGCCGTCCAGCCCGGGCGGCCGGGCGAACGGCGTCGCCTCGGCCGGGACCGGCTCGGCGACGAGGTTCAGCGCCTCCCCGGACCGTCCGAGCCAGAGCAGCAGGCCGACGACGAAGGCGGTGCCCTCCTCGTCCGGCACCGGCCGGTCGTGCAGGGCGCGGATGAGCGCGGGCAGGTGCCGCGCCGCGATGGACGGGTCCAGGCGGCACTCGGCGCCCGCCAGCGCGAAGCGGGCGGCGTGCCGCGCCTCGTCGCCCGAGGCCTCCCGCAGCGCCAGCCGCAGCTGGTCGACGGCCAGGGCGAACCGGCCCTCGGCCTGGGCCTGCTCGGCGGCGTCGCGCAGCACCTGGACGCCCCACGGGCCGTCCAGCCGGTCGGCGGCCATCAGCCGGTCCGCCACGACCGGCGCGGGCGCGCCCCGGCCGTAGAGCACGTCCGCGGCCCGGCCCAGCAGCTCTCTCCGCTCGGCGGCGGGCAGGCTCCGCAGCACGGCCGTCTCGACGGCCTCGTGGCACAACCCGGACGCGCCGAGCAGGCCGATCGCGGCGAGCCGCTCCCGGTGCTCCCCGGTGGACTCGGCGTCGAGCCTCAGCAGCTCCCCGACCAGGGCGGCGGGCGACAGGGCGGCCGAGCGGACGTCGGCGTCGCACGGGCCGTCGGCGCGGGGGGCGTCGCCGACCCGGTCGCCCAGGGCCGCGAGACCGGCGGCGAACCGGGCGAGGCCGGAGTGGTGGACGCAGTACAGGACGGCCTGCCGGAAGGCGCTGGCGAAGACGGGCGACTCGGAGTCGTCGGCCCTGCCCGGCTGGTCCTCGACCAGCGCGCGCACCAGCAGCGGGTTGCCTCCGGTCGCCCGGTGCGCCTCGTCCGCCAGCCGCCGCGCGGCGGCCGGGCCGAGCCGCTCCTCGATCACGGCCTCGGTCCCCTGCCGGGACAGCGGTTCCAGGCGCATCCGGTGGGCTCCCGGGAGGCGCGGCAGGTCGGCGTGGAACGAGGACGCGTCGTCCCCGGTGCGCGGGCACCCGGTGGCCACCAGCAGGATGCGCGCCGAGCGGACGCGCCGGGCCACGTACAGCAGCACCTGCCGGGACAGCTCGTCGAAGTGCTGGACGTCGTCGACCCCGACCACCACGGGCGTCCGGTCGGCCAGCCCCAGCAGGATGTCGCTCAGCCCGCCGAGGACGAGCGGCGGCAGCGCCACCGGCGCGCCGGACGGCGTCCCGGGGTCGTGCGCCATCGCGGTGAGCGCGCCGTCGCGCAGCAGCCGTGCCGCGCGGGCCCGCTCGTCCCCCGACAGCACCCGTTCCTCGAAGATCTGGCCGACCGTGGCGAGCGGCATGTTACGTTCCAGGCTCGACGCCGAGGCGCCGGCGAACACCGCCCCCGAGGCCGTGGCGCGCTCGGCGAGGGCGTGCAGCAGGGCGGTCTTGCCGACGCCGGCCGCCCCCTCGACCAGCACGACGGACCCGGTTCCCCCCCGGGCCGCGTCGAGCATGTCCTCCAGCGCGCGAAGTCGCTCCGAACGTTCGACCATCCCCATGCGCGGTTCCGCTCCTCGTGCCGTCACCCCTGCCCCGGCGGACCCTCCGGCACGGACTCGCGGCCGCGGCCGGGCTCCGCGCGCCCCTCCGGCCACGACTCTCGCATCCGGAACCGGACAGAGCAATCGACAGTGCGTCAGAATGCCGAAGCCGGTGGTAACACGACAAAGTTGACCTGCGCGTTCTCCGGCCGATCCCGATCGCTGACCGCATCCAGCCAGAACCGCGCCGGACGCCTCGCGCGAGCCTCTTCCCGCCCTTCGGACGCGCCCCGAAAGCGTCCGCGAATACCGGCGGATTTCCGCCGCGTCGCGTTCGCCGTCACACGTATTACCGGCCCTCCCGGGCGCCCGCCTTCGACGCCGTGACGGCCCCGTTTAACTGAATCTAACGATCCGCGTGCTCTACTTCGAGACGTCGGCCAGCAGGCCCGCGCTCCCAAGTAAGCGGAGGTCACACGCATGCCGGAGGCACCCGCCGCGCTTCGCGACCCACGTTCGCGGGGCAGGTCGCCTGGAGCGCGGAAGCCGGCCGGGACCAAGGCGCGGGAAGAGCGGGAGCCACGATCGCCGAGCGGAATTCCGGGTGCGCGGAGGCACGCGTGCATGACCATGGTCGAGCGAGAATTCGAACTGACGGCACTGCGCGACGACTTCGCGAGGGCCCTTGACGGACAGGGCCGGGTCGTGATCATCGACGGGGCCGCCGCGACGGGAAAGACGACCCTTCTCCGCGCCTTCGGCGAGCACGCCGCCGCCACGGGCGCGCTCGTTCTGGAAGCCGCCGGGACGGCGGCCGGGCAGAACGTCACGCTCGCGGTGCTGCGGCAGCTCGTCCGGGGCGTCGGCGCTCCCCCGGGCATGTCCGAGGAGGCGCTCTGGCTCCTGGAGGACGGCCTGCTCGGCACCGCCTTCGTCCCCGGCTCCGCGGGCGGGACGGGGACGGCGGAGGCGCCGGACGCGCCGTTCGGCACCGCCATGGCGCGCGAGCTGGCCGCCGTCCTCCTCGGCCACGCCGAGACCCGGCCCCTGGTCCTGCTGGTGGACGACGCCCACGCCGCCGACGGCGCCTCGCTCCACTGGCTGGCGCATCTGGCCCACCGGCTGCGGACCTCGAGGATCACGCTGGTCCTCGCCGCGACCACGGCGGCCGGGTCCGGTCTGCCGCACCTCCAGGCCGAACTGCTCCGCCGCCCGTACTGCCGGCGCCTCCGGCTCCGCCCGCTGTCCCGGCGCGGTCAGGAGCGGCTGCTCGCCGAGCGGGTCGGCGCGGAGGCGGCGGCGCGGCTGGCCGCCCGCTGTGACGAGCTCAGCGGCGGCAACCCCCTCCTCGTCGACGCGCTGCTGAAGGACGGCGACGCCACGCTGCGGAACACCGGCGATCTCACGGCGGACGCGGCGTACACCCGGGCGGTCGTGTACGTCCTGCGCCGCGCGGGCGTCGCGGCGTCACGGGTAGCGAAGGCCATGGCGGTGCTGACCTGTCCCGGGACGCCCGCCCTGGTGGCCAGGGTCCTGGGGGAGGATCCGGCGGACCTGGCCGACGCCTTCGACCACCTGCGCGGGGCGGGCCTGTGCACCGAGGACGGCTTCCGGACCCCGGCGATCCGCGCGGCCGTCCTCGACGCGGCGCCGTCGGACGACCTGACCGCGCTGCACCGGAGCGCCGCGTCGGTGCTGCACGAGGACGGCGCGACGGCGTCGGAGGTGGCCGGGCACCTGGTCGCGGTCAACGAGCCGCCGCGGCCGTGGGCGGCGGAGATCCTGCTGACGGCCGCCGAGCAGGCCGTGGCCGCCGGTGACCCCCGCTTCGCCGTCGCCTGCCTCCGGCTGGCCCGCTGGGGCGTGGTCACCCCCCGCGAGGGCGTCCGGATCGCCGAGTTGCTCGCCGCCGTCGAGTGGCGCACCGATCCGGCCGTCGCCGCGCGCCTGCTGCCCGAGCTCGGCGCGGGCTTCCAGTCCGGGCTGCTCGCCGAGCCCGGCGTCCTCACGCTGGCCCGCCACCTGGCCTGGGCGGGACGCCGGGACGACGCCGCCCGCGCCCTCGCCCGGAGCCGTCCCGCCCGCTTCGCCCCCGGGCGGCTCGTCCGGGAGGCGGCGGCCACGCGGTTGCTGCTGGCGACCGCCTTCCCGGGAGTCGCGAACCGCCTCCCGGCGACTCCCCCGAACGGCCTCGTCGACGGGCGTCCGGCACCGCGCTCGAACGGGCGTCCGGGGCAGCTGGGGGACGGGCGCTTGGACGGACGCGCGGACGGACGGCCCGACGGGCGTCCGGACGGGTGGCCGGTCGCCGGGGATCTCGAGGTCGCGGGGGCTGCGGCGAGCGGGCCGTTGCGCGCGGCGGCGGCCCTGGCCGCCGTCCTGTCCGACGGCACGGCCACCGGAGCCGCCTTCGACCCGGTCGCCGTCGCACAGGAGGTGCTGGCCGGGGCCCAGCCGCCCACGTGGTCGTTCGAATACGTCGTGGCGGCGGCCTCCGCGCTGGTCTACGCGGAGCGGCCGGCCCTGGCGGCCGACTGGTGCGACGCGCTGCTCGAACGGGAGCCCGGCTGGCGCGCACCCGCCGAGCGCGCCGCCCTCACGGTGATCCAGGCCGTGACCGCGATGCGCGGCGGCGACCTGCGGGCCGCCGACCAGCACGCCCGGGCGGCGCTGGCGTGGACGTCCCCCCTCGGCTGGGGGGTGGCCATCGGCGTGCCGATCTCGGTCACCGTGCTCGCCACCACGGCGGCGGGCCGCCTGGAGGAGGCCGCGACCCACCTGGGCGTCGCGGTCCCCGAGGCGATGTTCGAGACCCTCGCCGGGCTGCACTACCTGCACGCCCGGGGCCGGTACCACCTCGCCTCGGGCCGTCCCCGGACCGCCCTCGCCGACTTCCTGGCCTGCGGGGACCGCATGACGCGCTGGGGCTGCGACGTGCCGGGACTGGTCCCGTGGCGGGTCGAGGCGGCGTGGGCGCGGCTGGCGCTCGGCGACCGGGACGAGGCCGCCGCGCTCGCGCGGCGGCAGCTCGCCCTGGCCGGTCCCGGGCCGTCGCGGGCCAGGGGGGCGGGGCTGCGGGTCCTGGCGTCCGCCGCGGATCCCGTCGACCGTCCCGGCCTGCTGGCCGAGGCCGTCCGGGTGCTGGAGCAGGGCGACGACCGGTGTGAGCTGGCGCTGGCGCTGGGTGAGCTCGGCCAGGCGCTGGACGCCGTCGGCCGCCACCAGCCCGCACGAGTCGCCGCGCAGGCGGCCGAGCGGGTCAGGAGGCAGTGCGGGCTTCCGACCCCGCCGGCCGGGACGGGCGCGTCCCCGGGCACCGGTGACCGCACGCCGCAGGACGCCTGGACGAGCGGGTCCGCCGCCGACGGCGGTGGCGAGGAGCGGGCGCTCACGGAGGCGGAACGGAAGGTGGCCGAGCTGGCCGTCGAGGGCCGGACGAACCGTGAGATCGGCGAGGCCCTCCGCGTCACGGTCAGCACGGTCGAGCAGCATCTGACCCGGGTGTACCGGAAGCTGGCCGTCAGCCGCCGGTCGGAACTGCGGACGCGGCTACGGCCCGCTTCGCCGGAGGATAACTGACCCCCTTCTTCTCGGCACGGAATCGACATTGGACGATTTCCCGGCGGCGGGCCGGTGCGTAGGGTTGCCCAGAACGGGTTGAGGAATTCCCGTCCCCGCAGCTTCTCTCGTCATGACCGCCATGGGCTTTCTTTGCTGTGCCGGAGGACCGATGCCGCTAGCTGCCGATCTCGCCGCTCCGCCTGTGCCACCGATTCCGTCCTCTCAACTTCTCGTCTTTCTCCTTCAGGTCGGATCCCTGCTCCTGATGGCCTTTCTGCTCGGCCGGCTGGGCATGCGTTTCGGAATGCCCGCCATCGTGGGAGAGCTGTGCGCCGGAGTGCTGCTCGGCCCGTCGGTGCTGGCGCGGTTCGCGCCGGACGTGAGCGGGTGGCTGCTGCCCCGGGATCCGGCGCGGTTCCACATCCTCGACGCGTCCGCCCAGCTCGGCGTGCTGCTGCTGGTGGCGCTCACCGGCATGCACATGGACCTGTCGCTCATGCGCAGGCGCGGCACGACCGCGCTGCGGATCAGCATGGGCGGCCTGCTGATCCCGCTTGGCCTCGGCGTCGGCGTCGGTTTCCTGCTGCCGGGGTCGCTGGTCCCCGGCACCGCCGAGCGCCCGACGTTCGCGCTGTTCATCGGGATCGCGATGGCGGTCAGCGCGATCCCCGTCATCGCCAAGACGCTGATGGACCTGCGGCTCGTCCACCGCAACGTCGGGCAGCTCACGCTGAGCGCGGTGATGGTGGACGACATCGTCGGCTGGCTGCTGCTGTCGGTGGTCTCGGCGATGGCGACCACCGGGATCCGGGCCTCGGAGCTCACGATCTCGCTGCTGTGGCCGCCGATCGTGATCGTCGCGGCCGTGGCCCTGCGCGGGCCGGTCGCCTGGACGCTGCGCGCCGCCGGACGCGCCGAGGGCGACGGCCCGACGGTGACCGTGGTCGTGCTGCTGGTGCTGGCGGCGTCGGCCGCCACCCAGGCGGTGAAGCTGGAGGCGGTGTTCGGGGCCTTCGTGGCCGGGCTGGTCATCACCGGGACAGGGGCGCTCGACCGGGACAAGATCCGGCCGCTCCAGACGATCGTGCTGGCCGTCCTCGCCCCGCTGTTCTTCGCGACCGCCGGGCTGCGCATGGACCTCGGCGCGCTCGCCCGGCCGGTCGTGCTGCTGACCGGCCTCGGCGTCCTCGCCGTCGCGGTGGCGGGCAAGTTCGCCGGGGCCTACCTGGGCGCCCGGCTCAGCGGCCTGGACCGCTGGGAGGGGCTCGCGCTCGGCGCGGGCATGAACGCGCGGGGCGTCATCGAGGTCATCATCGCCATGGTGGGGCTCCGGCTCGGCGTCCTGAGCCCGGAGATGTACACCATCGTCATCCTGGTGGCGATCGTCACCTCGCTGATGGCGCCGCCGGTCCTGCGCGCGACCATGGCGCGGGTCGAGCACACCGCCGAGGAGCAGCTGCGCGCCCGGGAACTCGGAGGCGCGGACGCCGCACCGGACGGCGTCGCGACAGACGGGGTGGGGGCGAACGGTGTCGCGACCGAGGACGCCGGTGGCATCGGCACCGCCCGTTCACCCGCGGTGGACTGACCTGACCGGACGCTGAGGCCGCCCCCGCCCGAAGCGCCCCCCTGCGTTCCGTTCGTCTCCCCCCTCCCGTGCCCGCCCGGTTCGCACCGGGCGGGCACTCGGCGTCGGGAGCGCGGTCAGCTGATCTCCGCCATCTGGCGTTCGACCCGGACGGCCAGGTCGGACCACCGGTCCGAGCAGGCGCGGGCGAGCTCGGCGACGATCGGGCCGCAGTGCGGCGGCACGCTGTTCACGATCCGGTTCCACTGTTCGGCGCGGAGCATGTGCAGGCCGAGCAGCCGCAGCAGGTCCCGGCCCGCCTCGCTGAACCGCAGCGCCGGGTCCGACCTGAGCCGGTCGACGATCAGGAGCGGGTCCGGCGCGGCGGGACGCGCGAGGGGCACCGGGCGCGCCGGGACGTCGTTCTGGTTCGGGCCGGGACCGCCCTGCCTGCGGGGGGCGGGCACCGGGTCCTCCCCGCGCGCCAGCCGGTTGCGGACGTCCCGCACGGTCTCCGGGGAGATCCCGGCGACGCGGGCGACCTGGCGGAGCGACAGCGCCGGGTTCTCGGTGAGCATCTCCCCCGCGCGGCGGCGGCCGGCGGCGCTGCTGATCGGGCGGACCCGGCCGTCCTGCCCGACGCGGACGTCCTCGGCGCCGCTCTCCCCCGCGATCCGGCGGCGCAGCTCGGCGAGCGTTCCGGGGGCGAGCCCGGTCACGGTGGCGATCATGCGGTCCGACCAGTGCGGGTGCGTGCCGATGATGCGGGCGGCGGCGCGCTTGCGGTCGGCCAGGGTCAGCGGCAGCCCGTGCGCGATGTTCGACCTGACCGCCACCACGAAGGCGTCGGCCTCGTCGCCGTCGAAGTAGCGCACCTCGATGGTGTCCTCGCCGCGCAGGCGCGCGGCCTTGAGCCGGTGCAGTCCGTCCAGGACGCGCATGGTCCGGCGGTGCACGATGATCGGCGGCAGTCCCGTCCCCGCCGCGGCGAGCGTCTCGACGTGCTCCTCGTCCTCGCCCGCGTCCCGTGGCGACCCCGCGGCGAGCAGCGCGCTGACCGGGACGCGGATCACCTGGTCCGCGACCCGTCCCTGTCCAAGGTCTGGCATCAAGTCCGTTCCTCCCCCTGAGGGACATAAAGAATGGCGTTCGACCCGAAAATGACGCTAACAGGACCCCTATTCAGGCCACACCCCTACGTTTCCCCTACCCCATCCCCTACGCCGCGCCAGATCGATTGAATCCATGTCCACCTGCGGAAACGTGGACTTCGTTCAGGAAACTTTCCGATCAACTCCGCGATTATCGCGGGACCCCAGAAGAATCGAACGCCACCCCACCCCACCGCTGACGCGCGGAGGCCGCGACGCGTCAACGTCGCGGCCTCCGGATGTTCGCCGGTATGTCGTGTACTCAGGCGGTCGTTTCGTACTTCCGCATCTCCTCGACCAGGCTGAGCGGACGCATGTCGGTCCAGTTCTGCTCGATGAAGTCGAGGCAATCCTGCCGGCCGGCCTCGCCGTGGACGATCCGCCACCCCTCCGGGACCTCGGCGAACACCGGCCACAGCGAATACTGGCCCTCATCGTTGATGAGCGCGTAGTAGCGTCCGTCTTCGTTTTCGAACGGGTTTGTCATGTCAATCCTTCCGGTCGCTGTCCGGTAATGCGGATGGGCGGCGAAAACGTCGGTGAGGGCGCTATGCCCCCGGCTTTTCGGGTGCGGGAGCGGTGGCGGGGGCGGTGTCGGTGTCGGACGCGGTGTCGGTGTCGGACGCGGTGACGGTGTCGGACGCGGGGGCGGTCGCGAGCCGGGGCGTCAGCAGCCGCCCGATCTCGGCGAGCGCCCCGGCCGCGGTCAGGTTCTCGTGGCTCGCCTCGACAGGATGACCCACGATCTCCCCGTCCACGTAGGGGCGCCACGCGTCGGGCGCGGACGCGGCGGGCAGCCCGGCGGGACGGTCGAGGGTGGCGACGAACAGCGTCAGGTCGCCGCGGAACACCCGGGGGACGAACTCCATCGCGAGCCGCTCGTTGTTGAGGGCGATCCGCCGGATCGCCGCCACGGCCGTCTCGTCGAGCGCGGCCCGGCCGCCCTCCCGTTCCCCGGCGAAGTCCAGCACCGAGTCGAGCAGCTTGTCGAACATCCGCGCGCGGGCCTCGGGCGACAGCTGGTCCGCGCGCACCCGGGTCCGTCCCCCCGCGCCGCCGTCCGGCGCTTCGCCTCCCGGTGCCCCGTCGCCCGTCGTCCCACCGGGAGTCGTGTCGTCGGGGGAAGCGGCGGCGTCGGTCCGGTCGGGGCGTGAAGCCTGGTCCGGGGACGGGTAGGCGTCGAGGACGGCAAGGAGCGAGACCTGCTCACCCGACTCCTGGAGGCGCGTGGCGACGGCCTGGGCGAGGAGCCCGCCGAGCGACCAGCCGAGGAGGCGGTACGGCCCCCGGGCCTGGACGGTCCGGATGCGGTCCGCGTAGTAGGCCGCCATCTCCTCGATCGTGCCCGGCAGGGGCGCCTCGCCGTCCAGGCCGCGCGCCTGGACCGCGTAGAGCGGGACGTCCGGCGGCAGGACGGCGGCGAGACCCGCGTACCGCCAGCCGAGCCCGGAGGCGGGGTGGAAGCAGAACAGCGGGGCCGCGTCGCCCCCGGTCCGGAGCGGGAACAGCACGTCGAGGTCGCCGCCCTGGCTCTCGCCGCCGAGTCCGGCGGCGAGACCCGCCGGGGTGGGGCCCGCGAACAGCGCCCTGATGGTGACCGACGGGTCGAGCTCGGCGCGGATCCGCGCGACCAGCCGCATGCCGAGCAGGGAGTTCCCGCCGAGGTCGAAGAAGCTCTCGTCCGCCCCGACCCGCTCGACGTCCAGCACCTCGGCGAACAGGTCGCACAGGACGCGTTCGGCCGGGGTCGCGGGGGCCCGTCCGCCGCTGCTGACCTCCCGGTCCGGGACGGGCAGCGCGGCGCGGTCGAGCTTGCCGTTCACCGTCACCGGCAGCTCGGGGAGCGTGACGACCGCCGAGGGGACCATGTACTCGGGGAGGCGCGCGGCGGCGTGCCGCCGCAGCGCGTCGGCGTCCGGTTCCCGGCCGTCCTCGGCGGGGGTGACGTAGGCGACCAGGCGGACGTCCCCGGGCCGGTCCTCGCGGGCCAGGACGGCCACCCGCCCGACCCGCTCGTGCCCGGCCAGCACGGTCTCCACCTCGCCGGGCTCCACCCGGAAGCCGCGGATCTTCACCTGGTGGTCCACGCGCCCGGCGAACAGCAGCCGCCCCTGGTCGTCCCACCGGCCGAGGTCGCCGGTGCGGTACATCCGCTCCCCCGGCGCGCCGTGGGGGCAGGCGACGAACCGCGAAGCGGACAGGCCGGGCCGTCCGAGGTAGCCGCGGGCCAGGGCCGCGCCCGCGATGTACAGCTCACCGACCACACCGGGCGGGACCGGGCGCAGGTGGGAGTCCAGCACGTACACGCGGGTGTTCCAGATCGGCCGTCCGATCGGCTGGGACGGGGCGTCGTCGTCCGCCGGGCCCGCGGTGGAGAACACCGCGGTCTCGGTCAGCCCGTAGAGGTTGACCACCCGGGTCCGGGGGAACCGCGCCCGGACGGCGGTCAGGGTCGCGGCGGTCAGGGCCTCCCCGGCCAGCAGCGCCGTGTCGGGGCCGTCGCCCAGCCCGCCGCCGTCCATCATCGTCAGGAACGCCGACGGGGTGGTGTTGACGAGGCCGACCCGATCGCCGCGGTCCGCGTCCCGTGGTGCCGTGGGAAGGGCGAGCGCGCCCTCGGCGACCTCCACGCAGCCGCCCGCCGTCAGGGTGGTGAACAGGTCGAACACCGACAGGTCGAAGCTGAGCGACACCACGGCCAGCACGTGCCGCAGCCGCTCCGCGCCGAACTCGGCCGCCGCCCACGCCAGCAGCGGCACCACGTTGGCGTGCGTCAGCACCGCGCCCTTGGGCGTCCCGGTGGACCCGGACGTGAAGAGCACGTAGGCGGGGTGCCGGGCCCGCAACGGCGCGATCCTGTCGGCGTCGCGCGGCGCGTGGTCGGGGCCCTCCGTCAGGGCGATCATGGTGGCCGGGTCGTCCAGGACGAGCCGCTCGCCGGGCGCGTCCTGCGGCAGGGCGGCCAGCGACGACGCCGTCCCCACCACCGCGACCGGGGCGGCGTCCCGCAGCATCGCCGAGATCCGCCCGGCCGGATGCCCGGCGTCGATCGGCAGGTAGGCCGCGCCCGCCTTCAGCGCCCCGAGCACGGCGGCGACCATCGCGGCCGAGCGGGGCACCATCAGGGCGACGACCCGCTCCGGCCCGGCGCCCAGCGCGATGAGGCGATGGGCGATCCGGTTCGCCTGCCGGTCCAGTTCGGCGTGGTTCCACCGCACGTCACCGGCGATCACGGCGGGGGCGTCCGGCGTCCGGGCGGCCTGCCGTTCCACCAGCTCGACCAGGGTGGCGTCCGGCACGTCGCGCGCGGTGTCGTTCCATTCCGTCAGGACCCGCTCGCGCTCCTGCTCGGTCAGGACCTCGACCTCGCCCACGCGGGTCCCGGCGTCCGCCGCGACCTGCCGGAGCACCGCGCCGAACCGCTCGGCAAGCCGCTCGGCGGTGGTCCGGTCGAACAGGTCGGTCGAGAACTCGAGCATGCCGTCGATCCCGCCGGACGCGCCGTCCGCGCCGGTTGCTCCGTCCGGGCCGGGCTTCCGCCGCTCGGCCAGGGTGAACAGCAGGTCGAACTTCACGCCCTGCCCGCGCCCCGGCCCGACCGGACGCGCCTGGAGCCCGGCGAAGTCCCACTCGGTCCGCGGGACGTTCTGGAAGGCCAGCATGACCTGGAACAGCGGGTGCCGTCCCAGCGAGCGGGCCGGGGCCAGGTCCTCCACCAGCCGTTCGAACGGGAGGTCCTGGTGGGCGAAGGCGGCCAGGTCGGTCTCGCGGACGCGGGCGACCAGCTCGGCGAAGGTCGGGTCCCCGCTCACGTCGGTGCGCAGCACGAGGGTGTTGAGGAAGTGCCCGACGAGCCCCTCCAGCGCCGGTTCGCCGCGTCCGGCGACGGGCGAGCCGATGGGGATGTCGGTCCCCGCGCCCATGCGGGCCAGCAACAGGGCGAGGGCCGCCTGGAGCACCATGGACAGGGTCGCGCCGTTCGTCCTGGCGACCTCGGTCAGCAGGACGTGCGTCTCGGCGTCGACCTTGAAGGAAAGCCGGTCCCCGCGCTGGCCCGCGGTGCTCGGACGCGGACGGTCGGCGGGCAGGGCCAGCTCGTCCGGCAGGCCGGCGAGCGCGTCGCGCCAGTGGGCGAGCTGGGCGCTGATCAGGCTGTCCGGGTCGTCCTCCTCGCCGAGGACCTCCCGCTCCCACAGGGCGTAGTCGGCGTACTGCACCGGCAGCGGCTCCCAGCCCGGCGCCTCGTCCCGGCACCGCGCGGCGTAGGCCGTCGACAGGTCCCGCGCCAGCACGCCCATCGACCAGCCGTCGGCCGCGATGTGGTGCACCACCACGACCAGGACGTGGTCCTCCGGGCCGAGTTCCAGCAGCACCACGCGCCACGGCGCCTCGGTCCCGACGTCGAAGCCCCGCCGGACGACCGCCGTGACGTGCGCGCGCAGATCGTCCTCGGCGATCGCCTGGACCCGCACCCGGGGACGGCCCGCCTCGCCGGTGAGGACCCGCTGGTACGGCACGCCGTCCACGTCGGGGAAGATCGTGCGGAGGCTCTCGTGCCGGTCGGCCACGTCGCCCGCCGCCACGGCGAGCGCCGCGGTGTCGAGCGGCCCGGTCAGCCGGATCACGAACGGGACGTTGTAGACCGAGCCCGCGTCCTCGAACCGGTTGAGGAACCACATGCGGCGCTGCGCGAACGACAGCGGGATCCGCTCCGGACGTTCCCGGACGGTCAGCGCCGCCCGGGTCGAGCCGCCCGCCGCCACCAGCGCGGCCACCCCGGCGGGGGTCGGCGCGCCGAACAGGTCCCGGACCGAGATCTCCACCCGCAGGACGGACCGGACGCGGGCGACCAGCCGCATCGCCAGCAGCGAGTCACCGCCGAGGTCGAAGAACCCGTCGTCGGCCCCGACCCGTTCCACGCCGAGGACCTCGGCGAACAGGCCGCACACGATCTCCTCGGCCGCCGTCCGCGGGTCCCGGCCCACCGCGAGACCTGAGAAGTCGGGCGCGGGCAAGGCCGGGCGGTCGAGCTTGCCGTTCACGGTGACGGGGATCTCCGGCAGCGTCACCACGGCCGAGGGCACCATGTGCTCGGGCAGGCGCTCCGCCAGGTACCGGCGCACCTCGATGGGGTCGGGCTCGGTCCCGGTTCCGGCGGGCACCGCGTAGGCGACGAGACGGCGGTCGCCGGGACGGTCCTCGCGGACGACGACGACGGACTGCGCCACCGCGGGATGGCCGGTGAGCGCGGCGGCGATCTCGCCCGGCTCGACCCGGAACCCGCGGATCTTGACCTGCTCGTCGCTCCGCCCGGCGAAGACCAGGTCGCCGTCGCCGTTCCAGCGGGCCAGGTCGCCCGTCCGGTACATCCGCTCCCCGGACGCGCCGAAGGGGCAGGCGACGAACCGTTCGGCCGTCAGCCCGGCGCGTCCCAGGTACCCGCGCGCCAGCCCGGTGCCGGAGACGTACATCTCCCCCACCACGCCGGGCGGCACCGGCGAGAGGTACTCGTCCAGGACGTAGACCCTGGTGTTGGGCAGCGGGGCTCCGACGAGGCTCCCGGTCGCGTTCGCCACGCGCTCGCGGTCCAGGCGGACGTGCGTGACGTGGACGGTGGTCTCGGTAATGCCGTACATGTTCACCAGCGCCGGCGCGTCCTCGGCGTGCCGCTCGTACCAGGCGGGAAGGCGCGCGAGGTCGAGCGCCTCGCCGCCGAACACCACGTAGCGGAGCCGCGTCCCGGCCTCGTCGTCCTTTGCGAGGCCGTCGGCCTGCATGAGCTGGTAGAACGCCGAGGGCGTCTGGCTCAGCACGGTCACCTCGTGGGCCGCCAGCAGGGCGGCGAACCGTTCGGGCGACCGGCTGGTCTCGTGGTCGACGATCAGGCAGCGCCCGCCGAGCAGCAGGGCGCCCCAGATCTCCCACACCGAGAAGTCGAAGGCGTAGGAGTGGAAGAACGACCAGGTGTCGTCCGGGCCGAGGCCGTACTCCGCGCCCGCCGCGACCACGAGCGCGGTGACGCTGCGGTGCGTGACGACGACGCCCTTGGGCGTCCCGGTGGATCCGGAGGTGTAGATGACGTAGGCGGGATGGTCGGGCGTGAGCGGGGCCGCCCGGTCGGCGTCGGTCGGGGCGGTGGCGGGCAGGGCCTCCAGGCGGGTGAGCACCGCGGGCGCGTCCAGCGCGACGGGGACGGCGCCGGACGCCTGGTCCAGGACCGCCGCGAGGGTCTCGGTGGTGCCGAGGACGGCGACGGGCCGGGAGTCGGCGAGCGTGGCCGCGATCCGCTCGGACGGGTAGGCGGTGTCGATCGGGACGTACGGGGCGCCGGCCTTGAGCGCGCCCAGCGCGGCGGCGACGGCGGCGGGCGAGCGCGGCAGCAGCAGCGCGACGGGCCGTTCGGGACCGGCGCCGAGCGCGATCAGGTGATGGGCGATCCGGTTGGCCTCGGCGTCCAGGTCGGCGTAGCTCCAGCGGGTGTCGCCCGCGATGACGGCCGTCGCCCCGGGGTCCCGCGCCACCTGTTGTTCGAAGCGGCCCGGGAGCGTCTCCGGCGGGACGTCCCGCCGGGTGTCGTTCCACGCGGCCAGGACCTGGCGGCGCTCGCCGGGGGTGACGACGTCCAGGTCGGCGACGTGCAGGGCGGGGTCGGCGGCGACCCGCTCCAGCAGCCGCACCAGGCGGTCCGCGAGGCCGCGGGCGGTCCCGGGGTCGAACAGGTCGGCCGCGTACTCGACGATCACCTCCATGCCCGCGGGGTCGCCGCCGTCGTCGCGGCGTTCGGTGGCGGTGAACGACAGGTCGAACTTGGCCCCCTTGACGCCCTCCGGGCGGAGCGGGTGGACGGTGAGGCCCGCGAAGCCCCAGTCGGCCCGGGGGGCGTTCTGGAAGGCGAGCATGACCTGGAACAGCGGGTGGCGGGACAGCGAGCGCGCCGGGGCCAGGTCGTCCACCAGGCGTTCGAAGGGGAGGTCCTGGTGGGCGTAGGCGGCGAGGTCGGTCTCGCGGACGCGGGCGACCAGTTCGGCGAAGGTGGGGTCCCCGCTCACGTCGGTGCGCAGCACGAGGGTGTTGACGAAGAACCCGGCGATGCGGTCGAGCGCGTCCTCGCCGCGTCCGGCGACGGCGGTGCCCAGGGGGACGTCGGTTCCGGCGCCCATGCGGTCGAGCAGGACGGCGAGTCCCGCCTGCACGACCATGAACAGCGTCGCCCGGCTCCGGCGCGCCAGCTCGACGAGCCGGGCGTGGACCGCGGCGTCGATCCCGGCGCGCACCCGGTCGCCCTCGTAGGTGGCGGCGGCGGGACGCGGACGGTCGGCGGGCAGGGTCAGCTCCTCCGGGAGGCCGTCCAGGACCGCGCGCCAGTGGGCGAGCTGGGCGCTGATCAGGCTGTCCGGGTCGTCCTCCTCGCCGAGGACCTCGCGCTGCCAGAGCGCGTAGTCGGCGTACTGCACCGGCAGCGGCTCCCACGCCGGGGGCCCGCCGTGGCGGCGCGCGGCGTAGGCGGTCGACAGGTCCCGCGCGAGCACGCCCATCGACCAGCCGTCGGCGGCGATGTGGTGCACGACCATGACCAGGACGTGCTCGTCCTCGGCGACCCGGAAGAGGGTCGCGCGCCACGGCGGCTCGGCGGCGAGGTCGAAGCCCCGCCCGGCGATCTCGGCGACGCGCGCGAGGACGCTCGACGCGGAGGCGTCCTCGACGGGCAGGACGGGCCGCGTCCCGTCACCGGTCAGGACGCTCCGGAACGACGCTCCGTCCAGGACGCGCTGGAACGGCACGCCCTCCACGTCGGGGAAGAGCGTCCGGAGGGTCTCGTGCCGGTCGGCGAGGTCGCCGAGCGCCGCCTCGAGGGCGGAGGCGTCCAGCGCGCCGGTCAGTTTGAGCGCCAGCGGGATGCTGTAGACGGCGCCCGTGTCGCCGAACCGGTTGAGGAACCACATGCGGCGCTGCGCGAACGACAGCGGGATCCGCTCCGGACGTTCCCGGACGGTCAGCGCCGCCCGGGTCGAGCCGCCCGCCGCCACCAGCGCGGCCACCCCGGCCGGGGTCGGCGCGCCGAACAGGGCGCGGACGGAGATCTGGGCGTCCAGGACGGCCCGGATCCGCGCGACCAGCCGCATCGCCAGCAGCGAGTCACCGCCGAGGTCGAAGAACCCGTCGTCGGCCCCGACCCGTTCCACGCCGAGGACCTCGGCGAACAGGCCGCACACGATCTCCTCGGCCGCCGTCCGCGGGTCCCGGCCCACCGCGAGACCTGAGAAGTCGGGCGCGGGCAAGGCCGGGCGGTCGAGCTTGCCGTTGGCGTTCAGGGGCAGCTCGGGCAGCACGACGACCATCGCCGGGACCATGTAGTCGGGGAGCCTGCCGCGCGCGAAGTCGCGCAGCCCGGCGGTGTCGACCACGCCGTCCGGCTTGGCGGGGACGACGTAGGCGACCAGCCGCCGGTCGCCGGGGCGGTCCTCGCGGGCGACCACGGCCACGCGTCCGACGGCGGGGTGGTGTTCCAGCGCCGCGGCGATCTCGCCCGGCTCGACGCGGAACCCGCGGATCTTCACCTGGTCGTCCGCACGTCCGGCGAACTCCAGGACGCCGTCCGCCGACCAGCGCGCGAGGTCCCCGGTCCGGTACATCCGCTCGCCGGGCGCGCCGAACGGGCAGGCGACGAAGCGCTCGCCGGTCAGCGCGGGGCGGTGCAGGTAGCCGCGGGCGAGCTGCGCCCCGGCCAGGTACAGCTCGCCGGTCGCCCCGGGCGCGACGGGCCGCAGGAAGTCGTCCAGGACGTAGGCGCGGACGTTCCATACGGGCCGTCCGATGGGCGCGTTCGCGGGCCAGTCGGCGACGTTCTCGGGCAGCGTGGCCGCGGTCGCGACGTGGGTCTCGGTCGGCCCGTAGTGGTTGTGGAGCCGCGCGCCCGGACGGTCCTCGAAGAACGCGCGGACCGCCGTCCCCAGCCGCAGCGCCTCACCGGCCTGGGCGAAGTGCGCGAGGTCCGCCAGCGGCACCCCGTCCCGTCCGGCGGCCTCGGCGACCGCCTCCAGGATCAGGTTCGGCGCGAACAGCTCCGACACGCCCTCGCGTTCCGCCCAGCGCGCCAGTTCCGCCCCGCCCATCCGGTCCTCGTCACCCGGCACGACGAGCGTCCCGCCCGACAGCAGCGCGGACAGGATCTCCTGCACCGACACGTCGAACCCGAGGCTGGTGAACTGGGCCGTGCGGGCGCCGTCCGCGGGTCTCACGGCCGACTCGTGCCACGCCAGCAGGTTCACCATGGCCCCGCCCGGCATCACCACGCCCTTGGGAAGGCCGGTCGATCCCGAGGTGTACAGCACGTACAGGGGGTGGTCGGGACGAAGCGGCGCGGCCCGTCCGGCGTCGTCCGGCGCGGTGCCGGGCAGCGCCGCGATCTCGGCGGCGGTCGCGGGGTCGTCCAGGTCCAGGTGCGCGAGGACGACGCCGAGATCGTCCGGTGCGCCGCCCGCCGTGACCAGGACGGTGGGGCGGGCGTCGGCGAGCATGGTCCGGACGCGCTCCGACGGATGGTCGGGATTGACCGGCATGGCCGCCGCGCCCGCCTTGAAGGCTCCGAGCAGGGCGGCGACGGCGCGCGCCGACCGCGGCAGCGCGACCGCGACGACGTGCTCGGGGCCCGCGCCGAGCGCGATCAGCCGGTGGGCGATCCGGTTGGCCTCGGCGTCGAGTTCGGCGTAGCTCCACGCGGCGTCGGCCGCGACGACGGCCGGGGCCTCGGGCGTCCGCGCGACCCGCCGTTCGAACACCTCGGGGACGGTCCGTCCCGCGACGTCGCGGGAGGTGTCGTTCCAGCCGACCAGGACCCGCTCGCGCTCGTCCGCGGTGAGGACCTCCACCTCGCCGACGCGGGTCTTGGGGTCGGCGGCGAACTGGCGCAGGACGCGTTCCAGGCGGTCCAGCATCGCCTGGACCTCGTCGGCGTCGAACCGGTCGGGCCGGTAGTCGATGCGCAGGCCGAGGCTGTGGGTGGGGGCCACCGCGAGCATGAGCGGATAGTGCGTGGCGTCCCGGCCGAGCGCCCCCATCGGGGCGATCTTCACGCCGCCCGCCTGGCCGCCGGGCCCGCCGCGCGGCGGAAGCCCGGCGGGCTCGCGCGGGTAGTTCTCGTAGACCAGGAGCGTGTCGAAGGACGCTCCGGGCCCGGCGGCGCGCTGGATGTCGGTGAGGCCGAGGTGCTGGTGCGGCAGCAGCGCGGTGCCCCGGTCCTGGAGCCCGGCCAGCATCGCCTCGAACGTCTCGGCGGGGTCGAGCCGCACCCGGACGGGGACGGTGTTGATGAACAGGCCGAGCATCGACTCCACGCCCGGCAGTTCGGGCGGGCGGCCCGCCACCGTCGCGCCGAACACGACGTCGTCGCGGTCGGTGAGCGCGGCGACGAGCATGCCCCACGCGCCCTGGATGACGGTGTTGAGGGTCAGGCCGCGCGCCCGGCAGAGGGCCCGCAGCGAGGCGGTCAGGTCCTCGTCCAGGTGGATGGCGACGCGCTCCGGGACGACCGGCGCCGAGGCCGGGTCGTCCCCGCCGGCCAGGGTGGGCCGGGTGACGCCCGCCAGCTCGGCGGTCCACGCCGCGCGCGCCGCGTCCCCGTCCTGGCGGGCCAGCCAGGCGAGGTAGTCGCGGTAGGGCGTGACCGGCGGCAGCCCGCTCCCGTCGCCGCCCGCCGCGTAGGCGGCCGACAGCTCGCGGAGCATGACGGGCATGGACCAGCCGTCCATGAGGATGTGGTGGTGGGTGATCACGAGCTGGTGCCGGTCGTCGGCGAGCCGGACCAGCGCGAGCCGCAGCAGGGGCGGGACGGCGAGGTCGAACCTCCGCTCGCGTTCCTCGGCGGCGACCGCGGCCGAGGCCGCGCGGGCCTCCTCGTCGGCCAGCCCGCTCAGGTCGGCCTCCCGCCACGGGAACTCGACAGCGGCGGCCACCACCTGCGCGAGCTTCCCGGACGCGAGCTGGACGAACCCGGCGCGCAGCCCGGCGTGCCGGTCGAGGAGCGTCGCCCAGGACGCGCGCAGGGCCGCCGCGTCCAGGGGGCCGTTCAGGTTGAGCACGTGCTGCACGACGTAGACGTCCGGGCCGTCCTCGTCGAACAGCGCGTGGAAGGCCATCCCCTGCTGCATCGGGGACAGGGGCCACACGTCGGTGAACTCGGTTCCGCTCATCGGTTCTCGCCCCACTTCGCTTCCAGCTCCCCGAGGTCCTCCTGGCTGATCCCGGCCAGCGGGAAGTCGGAGGGCGTGTGGCCGCCCGCGCCCGCCGCCGTGTGCGCGACGAGACCCGCGAGCATGTCCAACCATGCGTTTTTGAGCCCTTGGACGTCGTCCTCGGTCAGCGCTTCGGCGGACCACGAGAGCGACAGGGTCAGTTCCGGCCCGCCGGGCGTGTCCCGGACGGCGGCGGTCGCCTCCAGCGGATGCGGCGCGCGCATGCCGGGGTCGGGATCGCCGCCCATCGCCCCCTGCCTCCAGGCCCTCTCGCCGGGCGCGGAGCTTGCGGGCGCGGGTCCCCCCGGCGCCGGTCCCCCCGGCGCCGGGCCCCCCGGGGCGGGGCCTCCCGGGGCGGGGCCTCGGGCGGCGGGGCCCGCGGTGAAGCGGCCGAGGTAGTTGAAGCCCAGCCGCGGGACGGGGAGGGCGGCGAGGACCGGCCCGGTGTCGGGGTTGAGGTAGCGGAGCAGCCCGAACCCGAGTCCGTCCCCGGGGACGGCCCTCAGCTGCTCCTTCACGCGCTTGACGACCTCGCCCGCGACGTCGCCTCCGGCGCGCAGCCGGGCGAGGTCGGGCCTGCCCACGTCGAGCCGCACCGGGTGGACGCCGGTGAACCAGCCGACCGTCCGGGACAGGTCGAGCCCGGCCGCGAACTCCTCCCGGCCGTGTCCCTCGACGTCCACGAGCAGGCCGCCCTCGGCGCCGCGCCGGGTCCATCCCTCGGTGACCGCCGCCGCCAGCGCCGCGAGCAGCACGTCCTCCACTCCGGCGTGGAAGGCGGCCGGGACGTCGCCGACCAGCGATCCGGAGAGGTCCGAGGGCACCGGGAAGGTCAGCCGCCGCTGGTCGGCGGCGCGGCCGGTGTCGGCGGGAAGCCCGGCCAGCAGGTCGGATCCGTCGAGCAGGCGCGTCCACGCGTCCAGTTCGGCCACCCGGCCGGGGTCGGCGGCGTGGGCGGCGAGCAGCCGCGTCCAGCCGCGGTAGGAGGTTCCGGGCGGGGTGAGCTCCGTCCCGGCGTGGGCCGCGGCGATGTCGGGCACGAGGATCCGCCAGGACACCCCGTCCACGGCCAGGTGGTGGACGACCCAGAGCACCTGCCCCGGACGGCCCGGACCGGAGTCCAGCCACACCACGCGCACCAGGCGTCCGGCGCGCGGGTCCAGCGTGGCGGCGGCACGGCGGGCGTGCTCGGTGAGCGCGGCGGGTCCGGTCGCGCCGTCCCCCTCACCCACCTCGACGCGTTCGACCAGGTCACGGGCCTGCACCGAGCCGGGCGCGGGGATGTCCAGGCGTAGATCGCCGGGGTCGCCGGGGTCTCCGGTCAGTCGTGCGCGCAGCACGGCGTGGTGGTCCAGCACGGCCTGGACGGTCTGGACGAGCCGGTCGGTGTCCAGGTCGCCCGGGGCGCTCAGCGCGGTCCACTGGGTCAGGCGCCCGGTGAGGGCGTCCGGCCCGGACCGGTCGGCGAGCCACCGCATGACCGGGGTCAGCGGCGCCTCCCCGACGGGGTCGTCGTCCGCCGGGTCGAGACCGCCCGCGGCTTCGCCCTCGGCCGCGGCCTCGGCGGCGCGGGCGAGACCGGCGGGGGTCGGGTTCCGGAAGACGTCCTGGGCGCTGATCGCCAGGCCCGCCTTCCGCGCCCGGGACACCAGCTGCATCGACATGATCGAGTCGCCGCCGAGGTCGAAGAACCCGTCGTCCGCGCCGACCGCCTCGGCGTGGAGGACCTCGGCGAACAGCGCGCAGAGCAGCTCCTCGGCGGCCGTCTCCGGGGCGCGCCCGGACGTCCCCGCGGCGGGGTCGGGATCGGGGAGCGCGGCCCGGTCCACCTTCCCGTTCACGGTGACGGGGATCGCCGGGACGGGGACCACGACCGCCGGGACCATGTGCGCGGGGAGCCGCTCGCCCGCGTAGGCCCGCAGCCCCGCGGCATCCAGGACGGCGTCCGACGTAGCATCCGGTTCGGTGGCGTCGGCGTCGGCGTCGTTGGCGGCCGGGACGGCGTAGGCGACCAGCCGCCGCTCGCCCGGACGGTCCTCCCGGACCACCACGACGACCTGCGCGACCTGCGGATGGGCGGCGAGGACGGTCTCGACCTCGCCGAGCTCGATCCGGAACCCGCGCACCTTCACCTGGTCGTCGGCCCGTCCGGCGAACACGAGCTGACCGTCCGCGGTGCGGCGGGCCAGGTCGCCCGTGCGGTACATGCGCTCACCGGGCGGGCCGTCCGGGCAGGCGACGAAGCGTTCACCCGTGAGGCCGGGCCTGCGCAGGTAGCCGCGGGCGAGCGGGACACCGGCGACGTACAGCTCGCCCGTCACCCCGGGCGGGACGGGCCGGAGCCGGTCGTCCAGGACGTGCAGGCGGGTGTTCGGCAGCGGCCGTCCGATGGGCACGGTCCCGGCTCCGGGCGACAGCGGCGCGGTCATGGTGGCGCACACCGTGGTCTCGGTCGGTCCGTAGGCGTTGACCAGCCGCCGTCCCGGGGCCCAGCGTTCGACCAGGTGGGGCGGGCACGCCTCGCCCGCGACCACGACCGTCCCGATCGGCCCGAGGCCGCCGTCCGGCAGCGCGGACACCACGGTCGGCGGCAGCGTCGCGTGGGTGATCCCGAACCGTTCCGCCAGGTCCGCGAGGGAACCCTGCGGCGGCAGGCGGTCGGCGTCCGGGACGACCAGGCAGCCGCCGGTGAGCAGCGCCATGACCGTCTCCCAGACGGCGGCGTCGAAGCTGAGCGAGGCGAACTGGAGCACGCGCGCGTCCGGGCCCGCGCCGAGCCGCGCGGCATGCGCGGCGGCCAGGTTGCCGAGCCCGGCGTGCGACACGACGACGCCCTTGGGCGTGCCCGTCGAACCGGAGGTGTAGATCACGTAGGCCGGGTGGGACGGAAGGAGCGGCGCGGAGCGGTCGGCGTCGTCCGGCGGGCCGGACGGCTGGGCCGCGAGTTCCGCGCGGACGTCCTCGTCGTCCAGCGCCAGGCGCGTCGCGGGGCCGTCGCGCTCGGGCAGGGCGGCGAGCGTCCCGGTGAGGCCCAGGACGGCGGCCGGGGCCGCGTCCCGCAGCATGTGGGCGACGCGTTCGGCCGGGTAGGCGAGGTCGATCGGCAGGTAGGCGGCCCCGGCCTTGGCGATGCCGAGGACGGCCGCGACCATCAGCGGGGAGCGCGGCACGGCGAGCGCGACGATCTTCTCGGGGCCGACGCCGCGTCCGATCAGCAGGCGCGCGATCCGGTCGGCCTCGCGGCCGAGCTCGGCGTAGGTCCGCTCGCCGTCCCCGGCCGCGACGGCGGGCGCGTCCGGTGTCGCGGCGACGCGGGCCTCGAACAGCGCGGGCAGCGTCGCGACCGGCACGGTCTCGGCGGTGTCGTTCCACTCCGACGTCAGGCGGCGGTCGTCCGCGCCGAGCAGGTCCAGGTCGCCGACGCGCAGGCCGGGGTCGGCGGCGATCTGCGTCAGCACCCGGACGAGCCGTTCGCCGAGCGCGTCGGCGGTCTCGCGGTCGAACAGCTCGGCGGCGTAGTCGACCGTGCCGAGCATGCCCGCCGTCCCGCCGTCCTTGAGCCGCCGTTCGGCCAGCGTGAACGACAGGTCCACGCGCGCGGACGGTTCCTCGCCGCCGCCGGGACGGCCCGGGCGGGCCTCCAGGCCGGGCAGGCTCCACGAGCCCTGCGGCATGTCCTGGACGGCCAGCGACACCTGGAAGAGGGGGTGCCGGGCGAGCGAGCGGGCGGGGGCGAGGTCGTCGACGAGCCGCTCGAACGGGACGTCCTGGTGGGCGTAGGCGGCCAGGTCGGTCTCGCGGACGCGTTCCAGCAGCTCGCCGAAGGTCGGGTCGCCGCCCACGTCGGTGCGCAGGACGAGCGTGTTGACGAAGAACCCGGCGAGCCGGTCGAGGGCGGCGTCGGTCCGTCCGGCGACCGCGGTCCCGATGGGGATGTCGGTCCCGGCGCCCATCCGGCTCAGCAGGGCCGCCAGCGCGGCCTGCACGACCATGAACAGGGTCGTCCGGTTCTCGCGGGCGATCTCCACCAGGCGCGTGTGCGTCTCGGCCGGGACACCGAAGCCGGACCGTCCGCCGCGATGGCTCGCCACCGCGGGCCGGGGCCGGTCGGTGGGCAGCGGCAGTTCCTCGGGCAGCCCGGTCAGCGCGGCGCGCCAGTGGTCGAGCCTGGCGCTGATGAGGCTTGCGGGGTCGTCCTCCTCGCCGAGGGCCTCCCGCTGCCACAGCGCGAAGTCGGCGTACTGCACCGGCAGCGGTTCCCACGCCGGGGCCCCGCCCTCGCGGCGCGCCGCGTAGGCGGCGGACAGGTCGCGCGCCAGCGCGCCCATCGACCAGCCGTCGGCCGCGATGTGGTGCACGACCATGGCGAGGACGTGGGAGGTCGGCGACACCCTCAGGAGCAGGACGCGCCACGGCGTCTCGACGGCGACGTCGAACCCCCGCGACAGGAACGCGCCGACCCGCGCGCCGATCTCGTCCTCGGACGCCTCGCCCGTCTCGATCGCGGGACGTCCGGCCGCGCCATGGAGGACGTGCTGGTAGGGGACGCCGTCCACGTCCGGGTAGACGGTGCGCAGGACCTCGTGCCGGTCCGCGACGTCGGCGAGCGCCGTCTCCAGGGCGGTCACGTCCAGCTCGCCGTCGAGCCTCAGCGCGAGCGGCACGTTGTAGGCGGCCCCGGCGTCCTCGAGCCGGTTGAGGAACCACATGCGCGCCTGCGCGAACGACAGCGGCGTCCGGTCGGGGCGCTCCCTCGGCGCCAGCGCCGGGACGTCGGTGGCGCCGGCCTGCCCGGAGCGCACCAGCGCCGCCAGCCCGGCGGGCGTGGGGGCCTCGAACACCTCCGCGACGCCCAGCTCGGCGTCCAGGACGGAGTGGATCCGCGCGACCAGGCGCATCGCCTGGAGCGAGTCGCCGCCGAGGTCGAAGAACCCGGCGTCGGCCCCGACCTGCTCCAGGCCGAGGATCTCGGCGAACAGGCCGCAGAGGATCTCCTCCACGGCGGTGCGCGGCGCGCGGGCGGTTCCCGCGTCGGCGAACTCGGGGACGGGCAGCGCCGCCCGGTCGAGTTTGCCGTTGGCGGTCACCGGGATGGCGTCGATCTCGACGAACGCCGCGGGGACCATGTGCTCGGGCAGCCGTCCGGCCACGTGGTCGCGAAGAGCGTGGTCGCGGAGGGCGCCGTCCCCGGCGGGCACGAGGTAGGCGACGAGCCGCCGGTCTCCGGGACGGTCCTCGCGGGCGACGACCGCGACCTGCGCGACCGCGTCGTGCTCGGCCAGGACGGCCTCGACCTCGCCGGGCTCGACCCGGAAGCCGCGGATCTTCACCTGGTCGTCCTCGCGTCCCGCGAACAGCAGGACGCCGTCGCCCGTCCAGCGGGCCAGGTCCCCGGTCCGGTACATCCGGCCCGGCGCGTGCGGGCAGGCCACGAACCGCTCGGCCGTGCGGGCCGGTGCGTCGAGGTAGCCGCGCGCGACGCCGGTCCCGGCGATGTACAGCTCCCCCGTCACGCCGGGCGGGACGGGACGCAGGAACTCGTCCAGCACGTACACCCGGGTGTTGGCGAGAGGCCGTCCGATGGGCAGGACAGAGCCGTCCTCCGGCGCCGCCACATGGCCGGTCGCGCACAGGGTGATCTCCGTCGGCCCGTACAGGTGCCGGACGTCCGCCCCCGGGCACGCGTCGCGAACGCGCGCCACCGCGCCGGGTGGGACCACGTCGCCGCCGGTCAGCACCTCGCGAAGCGACGCGAAGCATCCCGGGTCCTCGTCGGCGAGCACCCGGAACATCCCGGCCGTGACGTGCACGTGGGTGAGGCCGTGCCGGGCGATCAGGTCGCGTATCTCGGCGGCTCCCAGGTCGCCGGGCGGCGCGACCGCGACCCCCGCGCCCTGCGCGAGCGGCGCCCACACCTCGAAGACGGACGCGTCGAACGCGAACGGCGCGTGCGCGAGAACGCGCGCCCCGGCGTCCAGGCGCCACCACGGGTCGGAGACCAGCGCGGCGACGTTGGCGTGCGTGACCGCGACGCCCTTGGGCTCGCCCGTGGAGCCCGACGTGAACATCACATAGGCCAGGTCGTCCCCGGACACCTCGACATCAGCGAACGCTTCGGACGGCTCGGAGCGGATCCACGCCCCGGCCGTCTCCTCGGTGATCACGGTGCGGACGCCGGTCCGTTCCAGCACCGCCGTGCGCCGCGCCGCGGGCCAGGCGGGGTCGACGGGCACGTAGGCCGCGCCAGCCTTCCAGATCCCGAGGAGCGCCGCGACCAGCTCGGCCGACCGTTCCATCCGCACGCCGACCCGGTCGCCGCGCCGCACCCCGGCCGCGGCCAGGCGGGCGGCGACCCGGGACGCGGCGGCGTCCAGCTCGGAGTGGCTCCAGGCGATGTCGCCGCAGGTCACGGCGGGGGCGTGCGGGGTGGTGCGGGCGTGCGCCGCGATCAGGCTTGCCGGGGACGCGGCGGGCAGGGCGCGGTCGGTGTCGTTCCAGGCGCGCAGCACGCGGCGGCGCTCCCCGGGCTCGAACACGTCCACGCCGCTCACCCGGACGGCGGGGTCGTCGGCGACCTGGCCGAGCACCCGGACGAGCCGGTCCACCAGCCGCCGGGCGGTCGCCTCGTCGAACAGGTCGCCCGCGTACACGAGCATGCCGTCGAGTCCGCCCGTCCCGCCGCGCCGGGCGGTCAGCGAGAACGACAGGTCGAACTTGACGGCGCCGGTCCCGCCGGGCGCGCGCTCGGTCTCGACGCCCGCGAAGTCCCACCCGACCGCGGGCATGTCCTGGACGCCCAGCGAGATCTGGAACAGCGGGTGCCGGGCGAGGGACCGCTCCGGGGCGAGCCGCTCCACGAGCCGCTCGAACGGCAGGTCCTGGTGGGCGTACGCGGCGAGGTCGGCGTCCCGGACCCGGCCCAGCAGGTCCAGGAACGCCGGGTCGCCCGCCACGTCGGCGCGCAGCACGAGGGTGTTGATGAAGAACCCGACGAGCGGGTCGAGGGCGGCGTCGCCGCGGCCCGCCACGGCCGTCCCGACGGGGATGTCGTCGCCCGCGCCGAGCCGCGACAGCAGCACCGCCAGCGCCGACTGGACGACCATGAACAGCGTCGCCCGGCCGCGGCGCGCCACGTCCAGCAGCCGGGCGTGGGCGGCCGCGTCGATCTCGAACGCCACCCGTCCGCCGCGGTGGCTCGGGACGGCGGGACGCGGACGGTCGTAGGGCAGCGCCAGCTCGGACGGGAGGCCCGCCAGCGCGGTGAGCCAGTGGTCGAGCTGCGCGCTGATGAGGCTGTCCGGGTCGTCCTCGCCGCCGAAGACCTCACGCTGCCAGAGCGCGTAGTCGGCGTACTGGACGGGCAGCGGCTCCCACTCCGGGGCCCGGCCGTCGCGGCGGGCCGCGTAGGCGGTGGACAGGTCGCGGGCGAGCGCGCCCATCGACCAGCCGTCGGCCGCGATGTGGTGGACGACCATCACCAGCATCCGCTCGACCGGCGAGATCTCCAGGAGTTCGGCCCGCCAGGGCGGCTCGGCGGCCACGTCGAAGCCGCGTCCGGTGGTGTCGGCCACCCGGGCGGCGACCTCCTCCTCGGCCGTCCGGAGCACGATGAGCTTGGGCCGTCCGGCGTCGCCGGTCAGGACGCGCTGGTAGGGGACGCCGTCCACGTCGGGGAAGACCGTCCGCAGGGTCTCGTGGCGGTCGGCGACGTCGCCGAGCGCGGCCTCGAGCGCCGGGACGTCCAGCTCGCCGCGCAGCCGCAGCGCCAGCGGCACGTTGTAGAGCGGCCCGGCCCCTTCGAGGCGGTTGAGGAACCACATCCGGGTCTGCGCGAACGACAGCGGCGTCCGCTCGGGCCGTTCCCGGGGTGCCGGCGCGGGACGGCCCGCGCCGTTCTCCCGGGCCTGCCCGGCGACGCCCGCCGGGGTCGGCGCGGCGAACAGCCCGCGGATGGTGATCTCGGCGTCCAGGACGGCGCGGACCCGCGCGACCAGCCGCATCGCCTGCAGCGAGTCGCCGCCGAGGTCGAAGAACCCGTCGTCCGGCCCGACCCGCTCCAGGCCGAGGACCTCGGCGAACAGGCCGCAGACGATCTCCTCGACGGCCGTGCGCGGGTCCCGCGCCGAGGCCGTCACGGCGATGTCGGGCGCGGGCAGGGCGGCCCGGTCGAGCTTGCCGTTCGCGGTGACCGGCAGCTCGCCGAGGACGACGAACGCGGCGGGGACCAGGTGGGCGGGCAGCCGCTCGGCGGCGAACCTCCGCAGTTCCTCCGCGTCCGGGCCGTCCGGGCCGTCCGGGCCGTCCCCGCCGGACGGCAGGTAGGCGACGAGGCGCTTGTCGCCCGGACGGTCCTCACGGACGATCACGGCGACCTGCGTCACCGCGTCGTGCGCGGCGAGGACGGCCTCGACCTCGCCGGGCTCGACCCGGAAGCCGCGGATCTTCACCTGGTCGTCGGCGCGGCCGGCGAACACCAGCCGCCCGTCCCCGGTCCACCGCACCAGGTCGCCGGTCCGGTACATCCGTTCGCCGGGAGCGCCGAACGGGCAGGCCACGAACCGCTCGGCCGTGGGGGCGGCGGCGTCGAGATAGCCGC
Organism: Actinomadura oligospora ATCC 43269; assembly: GCF_000518265.1. Lineage (GTDB taxonomy): Bacteria > Actinomycetota > Actinomycetes > Streptosporangiales > Streptosporangiaceae > Spirillospora > Spirillospora oligospora. The sequence goes on from NZ_JADG01000009.1 coordinate 156,990, forward strand.
GCGCGACACCGGTCCCGGCGATGTACAGCTCCCCCGGCACGCCGGGCGGGACCGGGCGGAGCGCGCCGTCGAGCACGTAGGCCCAGGTGTCGGTGAGCGGTCGGCCGATGGGCAGGACGGCGTCGTCCTCGTCGGTCGCCATGTGCCCGGTGGCGCACAGGGTGATCTCGGTCGGTCCGTACAGGTGCCGGACGGCGAGGCCGGGGCAGGTTTCCCGCACGTGTGCGACGGCCCCGGGCGGAACCGCGTCACCGCCGGTCAGCACCTCGCGCAGCGAGGCGAAGCATCCCGGATCCTCGTCGGCGAGCACCCGGAACATCCCGGCCGTGACGTGCACGTGGGTCAGTCCGTGCCGAGCCGCCGCGTCCCGGACGACCTGGCCGTCCACCTCGCCGGGCGGCGCGATCACGACCTGCCCGCCGTTGGCCAGCGGCACCCACAGTTCGAACACCGAGGCGTCGAAGGCGTAGGGCGCGTGCGCGAGGACGCGCGCCGACTCGTCCACGTCCCACCACGGGTCCGACACCAGCGCGGCGACGCCCGCGTGCGTGACCGCCACGCCCTTGGGCTCGCCCGTCGAGCCCGACGTGAACATCACGTACGCCAGGTCGTCGCCGGACACCGAGGTCCGGGGCCGGTCCGGCCGGGAGGCGGGCTCGGCGAGGTCGTGGTCGTCCAGGGCGAGGCGCGGCACGTCCGTCTCCGGGAGCCCGGCCAGCGAGCTCGTGGAGCCCACGACCACGGTCGGACGGGTCTCGGCCAGGATGTGGGCGACGCGCCGGGACGGATGGTCCGGGTCGATCGGGACGTAGGCCGCGCCCGCCTTCCAGACGCCGAGCAGCGCGGCGACCAGTTCCGGTGAACGTTCCAGGGCCACGGCCACGCGGTCGCCCCGTCGCACGCCCCGCTCGGTGAGGTGGGCGGCGATGCGCCCGGCTCGTTCGTCCAGGTCGGCGCGGGTCCAGGAGCGGTCGTCGGCGGCGACGGCGGGCGCCTCGGGCGCGCTGCGGGCGTGGTGTTCGATCAGCTCGGCCGTCGTGGCGGGCGCGGTAGCGGAACCTGTGGCGGGCGGCCCGGCGCTCCACTCGTCGACGATCCGGCGCCGTTCCGGGGCGTCCAGCACGTCGAGCGCCGCGAGCCGCGCCGTCGGGTCCGCGGCCATCTGGTCCAGGACGCGGTGGAGCCGGTCGAGGAGGGACTGCGCGGTGGCGCGGTCGATGGCGTCGGGCCGGTAATCCAGGCGCAGGCCCATGCGCCGCCCGGGGCCGACCGCGAGCGTGAGGGGGTAGTGGGTCGCCTCCTTGCCGTGGTCGGCCAGCAGCGCGAGGCGGAGCCGGTCGGCGTCGGCCCCCGCGTCGGGCTTGGCGGCGTCCGCCGGGCCGTCCGGGCCGAGGGGGTAGTTCTCGTAGACGAGGAGGGTGTCGAAGGCGGCCCCGTTCCCGGCGGCGCGCTGGATGTCGGTGAGGCCGAGGTGCTGGTGGTCGAGCAGCCGCGACCGGTGGTCCTGGAGGCGGGTCAGGACGGTCTCGACGGTGCCCGACGGGTCGAGCCGGACGCGGACGGGGACGGTGTTGAGGAACAGCCCGAGCATGGTCTCCATGCCGGGCAGGTCCGGCGGGCGGGCGGCGACGGTCGCGCCGAACACCACGTCGTCGCGGCCGGTCGCCGCGCCGAGCACGACGGCCCAGGCCCCCTGCACCACGGTGTTGAGGGTGAGCCCGCGCGACCGGGCGACCTCGCGGAGCGCGGTGGTCCGCTCCTCGTCCAGCACGACGGCCACGCGTTCGGGGACGACGGGCGCTCGGCCCGGGACGGCGGGGGCGATGAGGGTGGGTTCGGCTCCGGCGAGTTCGCTCTGCCAGGCGGCGCGTGCGGCGTCGTGGTCCTGGCGTGCCAGCCAGGCCAGATAGTCGCGGTAAGGGGTGACCGGGGGCAGGTGGGAGGGGTCGCCGCCCGCCTCGTAGACCGAGCGCAGCTCGCGCAGCAGCACCGGCAGCGACCACCCGTCCAGCAGGATGTGATGGTTCGTCAGGATCAGGCGGTGCCGGTCGTCCGCGAGCCTGGCCAGGGTCAGCCGCAGCAGGGGCGGGACCGCGAGGTCGAAGGGGCGTGCGCGCTCCTCCCCTGCGATCGTCTCGAGCTCGGCGAGCGCCTCCGCCTCGTCCCTGCCGGACAGGTCGACCGTCCGCCAGGGCGTCCGGACGTTCCGCGCGACGAGCTGGACGGGCGCGCCGGAGGCCCGGCGGCGGAACCCGGCGCGCAGTCCCGCGTGCCGGTCCAGCAACGCGGCCCAGGTCCGCCGCAGCGCGTCCGGGTCCAGCGGCCCGCGCAGTTCCAGAACGTGCTGGCCGACGTACACGTCGGTGTCGGCGCCGGCGTACTGGGCGTGGAAGAGCAGCCCCTCCTGCAACGGCGACAGTGGCCACACATCGGCCAATGCGGATCTGTTCACGACCACGGCCCCCGCTCCATCTCGACTGCCATGTCCTCGAATTCCTCGATCTCGTCCTGGCTGATATCGGCCAGAGGGAAGTCGGAAGGGCTGTGGCCACCCGCTCCGGGGTCCTCCGCGTGCGCGGCGATTCCGGCGAGCATGTCCATCCACAACCGCCCGATCTCATTGATCTCGGACTCGCCAAGTATCTCCGGCAACCACCCCAAAGACAGAGTCAAAATTGAACAGTCGGACAGATCCCGCACCGCCGCGGACACCTCCAGCGCGTGCAGCGCGGGCATCTCCGCGCCGCCCTGTCCACCCATGGCGAGGGGTTGCCAGAATCGGTCACCGATTTTCTCGCCGGTGGAAACGGAGGCGAATCTCCCCAGGTAATTGAAGGCGATCTGCGGCGCCTGGTATTCGGCCAGGACGGACCGGGTTTCCGCATCGGTGAAACGGAGCAGCCCGTATCCGAGACCGTCCCCGGGGACGGCTCGCAGCTGTTCCTTGACGCGTTTGACGAGCGCGCCGGCCTCGGTCCCGCCGCGTCCGACGTCGGCGAGCGCCAGGCCGCCCGCGTCGAGCCGCACGGGGTAGACGCAGGTGAACCAGCCGACCGTCCGGGACAGGTCGCCTCCGCCTCCGGCCCGGCCGTGTCCCTCGACGTCCACGAGGAATCCGCCACGCCCGGGGTCGTCGCGCCGGGCGCGCCAGGTTCCGATCGCCGCGAGCAGGCCCGCCAGCAGGATCTCGTTGACGCCCGCGTTGAACAGGCCCGGGACGGTGTCGAGCAGCGTGCCGGTCACGTCGTCCGGAACCGTGAGGGAGGTGTGGCGCATCGCCGCCTCCCGGTCGCGGCCCGGCTCCACGTCGCGGGCTCCGGGGAAGCCGTGGCCGCCGGTGAGGATCGCCTTCCACTCCTCCAGTTCCGCCCGCCGCGCGACGGTCTGGCCGTCGAGCCTGCGCGCCCAGGCCCGGAAGGTCTGCCCCACCGGATCCAGCTCGACCGGACGGCCGCCGACGCGGGCGGTGTAGGCGAGGGCGAGGTCGGGCAGCAGGATCCGCCACGACACGCCGTCGGCGACCAGGTGGTGCACGACCATCAGCAGCCGCCCGGCCGCCTCCGGCCCCCGGTCCAGCCAGAACGCCCGCAGCACCCGTCCCTCGCGGGCGTCCAGGCCGGCGGCCGCGGTCTGCCCGGTGGCGAGTTCGCGCAGCGCGTGCTCGTCCATCCCGGACGCGTCGACGCGGGTCAGGAGGTCCTTCGCCGCGACCGTGCCCACGGGCCCGACCTCGATCGTCCCGTCGCCCAGGCGGGCCCGCAGCATGTCGTGACGGTCGACCACGGCCTGGAGGGCCTCAGTGAGGGCGTCGAGGTCCAGCTCCGGCGGGACGCTCGCCAGGGTCCACTGGCACAGGCCGCCCGCGAGGGCCCGCGAGCCCTTCGCCTCGTCCAGCCACCGCATCACCGGCGTCAGGGGGACGCTTCCCGTTCCTCCTCCGTCCGGGTTCGTGTCCTCAGCGGTGACGGTGCCGGCGATGCGGGCCAGTTCCGCCGGGGAGGTGAACTCGAAGACGTCCTGGGCGCTGATCACCACACCCGCGCGCCGTGCCCGCGCCACCAGCTGCATCGACATGATCGAGTCGCCGCCCAGGTCGAAGAACCCGTCCTCGACCCCGACCCGCTCCAGCCCGAGGACCCCGGCGAACAGATCGCACAGCGTCTCCTCCAGGCCCGTCTTCGGCTCCCTGCCGGTGACCGCCCCCGCGAAATCCGGAGCGGGGAGAGCGGCCCGGTCGAGCTTGCCGTTCACCGTGACCGGTAGCGCGTCCAGCGCGACGACGGCGGAGGGGACCATGTACTCCGGCAGCCGTTCGGCGGCGAACCTCCGTAGTTCCTCCGGGGCGGCGTCGCTCACCACGTAGGCGACCAGGCGCTTCTCACCCGGACGGTCCTCACGAGCGATGACCGCGACCTGCCCAACCGCCTCATGACCGGCCAGCACGGCTTCGACCTCACCCGGCTCCACCCGGAAACCACGGATCTTCACCTGCTCGTCCGCACGACCCGCGAACACCAACTCGCCATCGCCCGTCCACCGGGCCAGGTCACCGGTCCGGTACATCCGGCCCGGGGTGTACGGAGACGCCACGAAGCGTTCCGCCGTCACCCCCGGACGGTTCAGGTAGCCGCGCGCCAGCCCTGCGCCCGCCACGTACAGCTCGCCGACGACACCCGGCGGCACCGGACGCAGGAACCGGTCCAGCACGAAGACCTGCGTGTTCGCCAGCGGACGGCCGATCGGCAGCAGGGGCCGTGCCGGGTCGCCGGAGGCGAGCACGTGCCCGGTCGCGCACAGCGTGATCTCGGTCGGCCCGTACAGGTGCCGGACCGCGAGCTCCGGAGACGCCTCGCGCACCCGAGCGACCGAGGCGGGCGGCACCACGTCGCCGCCGGTGAGGATCTCGCGCAGCGACGCGAAGCACTCCGGGTCCTCGTCGGCCAGCACCCGGAACATTCCGGCCGTGACGTGCAGGTGGGTGAGTCCGTGCCGGTCGATCAGCCCGCGGACGACCTGGGCGTCCAGCTCGCCGGGCGGCGCGACGACGACCTGTCCGCCGTGCGCGAGCGGCACCCACAGCTCGAACACCGAGGCGTCGAACGCGAAGGGCGCGTGCGCCAGCACGCGGGCGGACGCGCCCATTCCCCACCAGGGGTCCGACACCAACGCGGCGACGCCCTCGTGCGTGACCGACACGCCCTTCGGGACGCCCGTCGAGCCCGACGTGTGCATGACATAGGCCAGGTCGTGCGGGCCGACCGGAGTGCGGACCGCGTCGGTCTCGGCCGCAGGCGCGGTCAGGTCGCCCAGGACGAGGTGCGGGACGCTCCCCTCCGGCATTCCGGCCAGGGATTTCGCCGTGCCGACCAGCACGGTCGCCCGGGTTCCGTCGAGCACCTGACCGATGCGTTCGGCGGGCTGGTCGGCGTCGATCGGGACGTAGGCCGCGCCCGCCTTCCACACGCCCAGGAGCACCGCGACGAGTTCGGCCGAGCGTTCGAGGGCGACCGCCACACGTTCGCCACGCCGTACGCCACGCGCGCGCAGGAGGGTCGCCACATGGTCGGCGGCGGCGTCGAGTCGCCGGTACGTCCAGCGGGTCTCGCCCGCCGTGATCGCGGGGGCGTCCGGTGTCCGCGCGGCCTGCCGGTGGAACAGGTCCACGGGCGAGGGGGCGGGCAGGGGCCGGGAGGTGGCGTTCCAGCCGTCCAGCACGCTGGTCCGCTCGTCCTCGGTGAGGATCTCCAGGGCGGAGAGCCTGGCGCCCGGGTCGGCGGCGAGGGTCTCCAGGACGGTGGTGAAGCGGTCGGCGAGCAGTCGCGCGGTGCCGGGGTCGAACAGTTCGGCGGCGAACAGCAGCACCCCGCGCATCCCGGCGGCCTCCCGGTCCTCGGACCGGTCGGCGGTGAGGCTGAACGACAGGTCGAACTTGACCGTGTCGATCCCGACCCGGAGGCGTTCGACCTCCGTCCCGCTCAGCGTCCACTCCACGGGGGCCGCGTCCTGGACGCCCAGGGACACCTGGAAGAGCGGGTGCCGGGCCAGGGACCGGGCGGGCGCCACCTCGTCCACCAGGCGTTCGAACGGCAGGTCCTGGTGGGCGTAGGCGGCGAGGTCGGATTCGCGGACGCGTTCCAGGAGTTCGGTGAAGGTGGGGTCGCCGCTGAGGTCGGTGCGCAGCACCAGGGTGTTGACGAAGAATCCGGCGAGGCCGTCCAGGGCGGCGGAGCCGCGACCGGCGACCGCCGTGCCGACGGGGATGTCGTCGCCCGCTCCGAGCCGCGACAGCAGCACCGCCAGCGCCGACTGGACGACCATGAACAGCGTCGCGCGGCCGTGCCGCGCCGTCTCCACCAGGCGGGCGTGGGTTTCGGGCCCGATCTCGAAGGTGACGCGACCGCCTTCCCGTCCGGCGACGGCGGGTCGCGGACGGTCGTAGGGCAGGACGAGTTCCTCCGGCGACCCCGCGAGCGCGGCCCGCCAGTGGTCGACCTGCGCGCGGATCACGCTGTCCGGGTCGTCCTCCTCGCCGAGGACCTCGCGCTGCCACAACGCGTAGTCGGCGTACTGGACGGGCAGCGGCGTCCAGCGCGGAGCCTCGTCCCGGCGGCGGGACGCGTAGGCGGCCGAGAGGTCGCGTGCCAGGACGCCCATCGACCAGCCGTCGGCCGCGATGTGGTGGACCACGACCACCAGGACGTGCTCCTGCGGACCGAGCCGCAGCAGTTCGACGCGCCAGGGCGGTTCGGCCGCCACGTCGAAGCCCCGGCCCGTCACCTCGGCGACGGCCTCCCGCAGGTGCTCGGAGGTCGTGGAGCGCATCTGGAGGACGGGACGTCCCGCGTCGCCGGTCAGGATGCGCTGGTGGGGGACGCCGTCCACGTCGGGGAAGATCGTCCGGAGGGTCTCGTGCCGGTCGGCGACGTCGTTCAGCGCCGCCTCCAGCGCGGAGACGTCCAGGTCGCCCCGCACGTGCAGCGCCAGTGGGACGTTGTAGGTCGCGTCGGCGTCCTCGAGCCGGTTGAGGAACCACATCCGGCGTTGCGCGAACGACAGGGGCACCCGTTCCGGGCGGGGTCGTGGCGCGAGCGCGGGTCCGACGGCCGTGGCCGTGGCCGTGGCCGTCCGCGCGTGTTCGGCGACGGCGGCGGGCGTGGGCCCGGCGAACAGGTCCCGGATGCCGACCTCCGCGTCCAGGACGCCGCGGATCCGGGCCACGAGGCGGAGCGCCAGAAGCGAGTCGCCGCCGAGGGCGAAGAAGTCGTCGTCCACCCCGACCCGTTCGAGGCCGAGGATCTCGGCGAACAGCCCGCAGACGATCTCCTCGACGGCCGTGCGCGGAGCCCGTCCCGAGGTGCCCTCCGCGGAGTCGGGCGCGGGAAGGGCGGCCCGGTCGAGCTTGCCGTTCACCGTGACCGGAAGCGTGTCGAGCGCGACGACCGCCGAGGGGACCATGTACTCCGGCAGCCTCTCGGCGGCGAACCTCCGCAACTCCTCCGGGACGGCGTCGCCCACCACGTACGCGACGAGCCGTTTGTCCCCCGGACGGTCCTCCCGGGCGATGACCGCGACCTGCCCGACCGCCTCATGACCGGCCAGCACGGCTTCGACCTCACCCGGCTCGACTCGGAACCCGCGGATCTTCACCTGCTCGTCCGCACGACCCGCGAACACCAACTCGCCGTCGTTCGTCCACCGAACCAAGTCTCCGGTCCGATACATCCGACCGCCACCGAACGGGCACGCCACGAACCGCTCCGCGGTCATGTCCGGACGGTTCAGGTAGCCACGCGCCAAACCGGCACCCGCCACATACAACTCGCCCACGACACCCGGAGCCACCGGACGCAGGAACCGGTCCAGCACGAACACCCGCGTGTTCGCCAACGGCCCACCGATCGGCAACAGGCCCGGGTCACCGGAACCGACCGTGTGACCCGTCGCGCACAACGTGATCTCCGTCGGCCCGTACAAATGCCGGACGACCAGGTCGGGGCACGCCTCACGGACGCGCGCCACCGCCGACGGCGGCACGACGTCGCCGCCGGTCAGCACCTGCTTCAGGGGGCGCAGGGCGTCGACGGCCTCCTCGGCGAGGACGCGGAACATGCCCGCGGTCAGGTGGACGGCCGTGAGCCCGTGCCGGGTGACGAGGTCGCGGAGCGCCTCGCCGTCCAGGTCGCCGGGCGGTGCGACCACGACCCGCCCGCCGTGCGCGAGCGGCACCCACAGTTCGTACACCGAGGCGTCGAAGGCGTAGGGGGCGTGGGCGAGGACGCATCGCGCGGCGTCCGGGCCCCACCAGGGGTCGGCGGCGAGCGCGACGACCCCGGCGTGCGTGACCGCGACGCCCTTCGGGACGCCGGTCGACCCCGACGTGTACATGACGTAGGCCAGGTCCTCCCCGGTCGTCGCGGGGCGGCGGTGGGCCGTCGCCGCCGGCCGGTCCCGGTGGTCGACCCGGGGCGTCCCGTCGCCGCCGGGCAGGACGCCGGTGCCGACGATGACGGCCGGGCGGGCGTCGGCGAGGACGTGCGCGAGACGCTCGGCGGGCTGCGCGGGGTCGATCGGGACGTAGGCCGCGCCCGCCTTCCACACGCCGAGCAGCACCGCGACCAGGTCCGCCGACCGTTCGAGGGCGACGCCCACCCGGTCTCCGCGCCGGACGCCGCGCTCGATCAGGAGGTCGGCGATCCGCCCGGCCTCGGCGTGGAGTTCGGCGTGGGTCCAGTGGGGCGTCCCGGCGACGACGGCCGTCGCGTCGGGGGTGTCCCGCACCCACCGTTCGAGCAGGCCGGGCATGGTGGCCGCCGGGAGGGGCCGGTCCGTGGCGTTCCAGGTCCGGACGACCTGGTCGCGTTCCGCGTCGTCCAGCACGTCGAGGTCGCTGAGCCGGACCCCGGGGTCGCCCGCGACCTGCTTCAGGACGCGGGTCAGCCGGTCCGCCAGCCGCCGCACCGTCGCGCGGTCGAACAGGTCGGCGGCGTACTCGACGACCGCGTCCAGCCCGCCGCCCGAGTCGTCCTCGCCGTGCGGGCCGCGCTCGGCGAGGACGAACGCCAGGTCGAACTTCGCCCCCGCGATGCCGCCCGGCGCGACCGGCTCGGCGTCGAGTCCCGCGAACGCGCGGTCGGCGCCGGGGGTGTTCTGGAGGGTGAGCGACACCTGGAAGAGCGGGTGGCGGGCCAGGGAACGCGCCGGAGCCAGCTCCTCCACCAGCCGCTCGAACGGAACGTCCTGGTGGGCGTACGCGGCGAGGTCGGTCTCACGGACCCGCTCCAGCAGCTCACCGAAGGTCGGATCACCACCCACATCGGTCCGCAGCACCAACGTGTTCACGAAGAATCCGGCGAGATCGTCGAGCGCGGGATCCGGACGCCCGGCGACGGGCGTCCCAAGCGGAATGTCGTCACCCGCGCCCAGCCGCGACAGCAGCGCCGCGAGCGCGGCCTGGACGACCATGAACAGCGTCGCCCCGCCGTGCCTGGCGACCTCCGCGAGTGCCGCGTGGGTTCCGGCGTCCACGTCGAACTCCACGAGCCCGCCGCGGTGGGAGGCGACGGCGGGACGGGTCCGGTCGGCGGGCAGGGTGAGTTCTTCGGGCAGGCCGTCCAGCGCGGTCCGCCAGTGGGCGAGCTGGCCGCCGAGGACGCTGCCGGGGTCGTCCTCGCCGCCGAGCATCTCGCGCTGCCAGAGCGCGTAGTCGGCGTACTGCACCGGCAGCGGCGCCCACTGCGGGGCCTCGCCCCGGACGCGGGCGGCGTACGCGGCGGCGAGGTCGCGCATGAGGAGGCCGACCGACCAGCCGTCGGCGGCGATGTGGTGCACGACCACGGCGAGGACGTGGTCGGCCGGGGACACCTGGAACAGGCCGGTCCGCCAGGGGAGGTCGGCCGTCACGTCGAAGGTCCGGGCGGAGATCTCCGTGAGCCGCTCGGTGAGGTCGTTCTCGCCGGTCACGCGCTGGACGACGAGGTCGGGTCGTCCGGCGGACGCGCCCGCCAGGATCCGTTGGCGCGGCTCGCCGTCGACGTCGGGGAAGACGGTGCGGAGGGTCTCGTGGCGGTCGGCGACGTCGCCGATCGCCGCGTCCAGGGCCGCGACGTCCAGGTCGCCGCGCAGCCGAAGGGCGAGGGGGATGTTGTAGACCGCGCCGGTGTCCTCGAGCCGGTTGAGGAACCACATGCGGCGCTGCGCGAACGACGGCGGCGCGTCCTCGGGGCGTCGCCCGGCGACGAGCGCGGGCCGGACGGCCTCGCCCGGCCTCAGCACCTCGGCGATCCCTGCCGGGCTCGGATGCCCGAACAGGTCCCGGACGCCGACCTCCGCGTCGAGGACGGCGCGGATCCGCGCGATCAGCCGCATCCCGAGCAGCGAGTCGCCACCGAGGTCGAAGAACCCGTCGTCCGGGCCGACCCGCTCCAGGCCGAGCAGCTCGGCGAACAGCCCGCAGAGGATCTCCTCGGTCGCGGTGCGCGGCGCACGGTCGGAGGTGAGCCCCGCGAAGTCGGGTACGGGCAGCGCGGCACGGTCGAGCTTGCCGTTCGCGGTGACCGGCAGTTTCTCCAGGGTCACGACCGCCGCCGGGACCATGTACTCCGGCAGCCGCTCCGCCGCCGCCCGCCGCAGTTCGCGCACGTCCAGGTCCCCGTCGGGGACGACGTAGGCGATCAGGCGCTCGTCCCTGACGAGCACGGCGACGTCGCCCACTCCGGACGTCCCGGTCAGGACGGCTTCGACCTCTCCCGGTTCGATGCGGAAGCCGCGGATCTTGACCTGGTCGTCGACCCGGCCGCCGAACAGCAGCTCACCGTCACGCGTCCACCGGGCCAGGTCCCCGGTCCGGTACATCCGGGCGCCCTCGTCGAAGGGGGAGGCCACGAACCGTTCGGCTGTCAGGTCGGGCCGGTTCAGGTAGCCGCGCGCGAGCTGCACCCCTGCGATGTAAAGCTCGCCCTGGACGCCTGGCGGAACCGGCTGCAGGAACCCGTCCAGCACGTAGAGCCGCGTGTTCCACACCGGGTGCCCGATCGGCACCGAGCCTGAGAGGAAGTCCGACGGGCAGGGCCAGTGGGTGACATCGACGCTCGCCTCGGTCGGCCCGTACAGGTTGTGCAGCGGAGCCGACAGCAGGGCGTGGTAACGCTCCACAACCTCGGAGGGCAACGCCTCGCCACTGCACAGCACCCGCCGCAACGAGCCACAGCGCCCCTCGGGCGTCTCGGCGAGGAACGCGCGCAGCATCGACGGGACGAAGTGGACGGTCGTGACCCGCTCACGCTCGATCAGATCCGCCAGATACCCCGGCTCCCGATGACCACCCGGACGGGCCATCACCACACCCGCACCAGCCATCAACGGCCAGAAAAACTCCCACACCGAAACGTCGAAACCGAACGGAGTCTTCTGCAGAACCCGATCATCAACCGAGAGCCCGAACTCGCCCTGCATCCACTCAAGCCGGTTGACGATCCCCTCATGCGGGACCACCACGCCCTTCGGAACCCCCGACGATCCGGACGTGTAGATCACATACGCCGCGTCCGCCCCGGAGATCCGCACATCCGGTGGAGTGTTCGGGAGGCTCGCGTAGGTCTCCGGCTCGTCCAGGGCGAGCCGGGGGCAGGGCGGCGCGTTCTCGGGCAGGTCCGCCAAGGTCTCGGCGCTGCCCAGGATCGCCACGGGACTGGCGTCGGCGAGCATGCGGGCGATGCGCTCACGCGGCAGGTCGATATCGATCGGCAGATATGCGGCGCCCGCCTTCACCACACCCAACAGGGCAGCGACCAGACGAGCCGAACGCGGCACCGCCACCGCCACAACCCGCCCCGAACCAGTGCCCGCCGCCCTCAGCCACCACGCAACCCGATTGGCCTCGCCCTCCAGCTCCGCATACGACCAGCACGCATCCTCAGCCACCACCGCCACCGCACCCGGCGACGATTCCAGCTGCCGCTCGAACAGACCGGGGAGGGTGGCCGAGTCGACGGGGACGCCGGTGTCGTTCCAGGTGGACAGCACGAGGCGGCGTTCTTCGTCCTCGAGGACCGTCGCCTGGCTGAGAGGCCGGTCCGGGTGGGCGGCGGCCTGCGTCAGGAGCCGGACGAGGCGGTCGGCGAGCGACCGTGCCGTGTCCTCGTCGAACAGGTCGGCCGAGTAGTCGAGCCCGGCCCACAGTCCGGTTTCGCCGTCCTGGTGGCGGCGGCGTTCGGAGAAGGTGAAGTGCAGGTCGAACCGCGAGGGCCGGGGTCCGCGCAACCCTTCGGGACGCACCTGGACACCCGGCAGGTCCCAGGCCGCGCGCGGGGCGTTCTGGAACGTCAGCATCACCTGGAAGAGCGGGTGCCGGGCCAGGGAACGCGCCGGGGCCAGCTCCTCCACCAACCGCTCGAACGGAACGTCCTGGTGGGCGTACGCGGCAAGGTCGGTCTCACGGACCCGCTCCAGCAGCTCACCGAAGGTCGGATCACCACCCACATCGGTCCGCAGCACCAACGTGTTCACGAAGGACCCGGCGAGATCGTCGAGCGCGGGATCCGGACGCCCGGCGACCGGCGTCCCAAGCGGAATGTCGTCACCCGCGCCCAGCCGCGACAGCAGCGCCGCGAGGCCCGCTTGGAGGACCATGAACAGCGTCGCGCCCGATCGTCCGGCGATCTCCAGCAGGCGGTCATGGGTGTCCGCGTCCAGGCCGAACTCCACGTGCCCGCCGCGATGGGAGGCGACGGCGGGACGGGGCCGGTCGGCGGCAAGCGCCAGCTCCTCGGGCGACCCGGCCAGCACCGACCGCCAGTGATCGACCTGCCCCTCCACATCCTGGTCGCGCTGCCACAACGCGAAATCCGCGTACTGGACGGGCAGCGCCGCCCACCCGGGTGCCTCACCGCGGCAGCGTGCGGTGTACGCCGTGGACAGGTCGCGCGCCAGGACGCCCATCGACCAGCCGTCCCCCGCGACGTGATGGACGACGATCACCAGGACGTGCTCGCCGGGAGCCGTCCGCAGCAGTTCCACCCGCCACGGGATCTGGTGGGCGAGGTCGAACTCCCGCGCGGCGGGAGCCTCGGTCAGGGCGCCGATCCCGTCCTCGGTCGTCTCCCGGACGACCAGGTCGGGACGGGCGTCCGCCAGGACACGCTGACATGGCTCGCCGTCGATGTCGGGGAAGACGGTGCGGAGGGTCTCGTGGCGGTCGGCGACGTCGCCGATCGCCGCGTCCAGGGCCGCGACGTCCAGGTCGCCGCGCAGCCGAAGGGCGAGGGGGATGTTGTAGACCGCGCCGGTGTCCTCCATCTGGTTGAGGAACCACATGCGGCGCTGCGCGAACGACAGCGGAACCCGGTCCGGCCTCGGCCGGGGCGTCAGCGGCGTCCGGGCGGTGCCCGCGTCTTCGGCGTGTGCGGCCAGCGCGGCGGGCGTGGGGGTCGCGAACAGGTCCCGGACGCTGATCTCCGCGTCCAGGACGGCCCGGAGTCGCGCGATCAGCCGCATGCCGAGCAGCGAGTCGCCGCCGAGGTCGAAGAACCCGTCGTCCGGGCCGACCTGCTCCAGGCCGAGCAGCTCCGCGAACAGCCCGCAGACGATCTCCTCGACGGCCGTGCGCGGCTCCCGGTCGGACGCGAGTCCGGCGAAGTCCGGCGCGGGGAGGGCCGCGCGGTCGAGCTTGCCGTTCACGGTCAGCGGGATCGTCGGCACGGTCGCGATCGCCGCCGGGAGCATGTACTCCGGCAGCCGCTCCGCCGCCGACCGCCGCAGTTCGCGCACGTCCAGGTCCCCGTCGGGGACGACGTAGGCCACCAGGCGTTCGTCCCTGACCAGCGCCACGGTCTCCCGGACGTGCGGGTGCTCGGTGAGGACGGCCTCGATCTCGCCGAGTTCGATGCGGAAGCCGCGGATCTTGACCTGGTCGTCGACCCGGCCGCCGAACAGCAGCTCACCGTCACGCGTCCACCGGGCCAGGTCCCCGGTCCGATACATCCGGCCGCCCCCACCAAAGGGACTGGCCACGAACCGCTCAGCCGTCAACCCCGCACGGTTCAGATAACCGCGTGCGAGCTGCACCCCGGCGATGTACAACTCGCCCTGCACACCGGGCGGAACCGGCTGCAGAAACTCGTCCAGCACGTACATGCGCGTGTTCCACACCGGACGCCCGATCGGCACCAGCGCCGAGTCCAGATCCGCAGGACACGGCCAGTGGGTGACGTCGACGCTGGCTTCCGTCGGCCCGTACAGGTTGTGCAGCGGAGCCGACAACAGCGAGTGATACCGCTCCACCACCTCGGCAGGAAGCGCCTCGCCACTGCACATCACGCGGCGGAGTCCCCCGCACCGCCCGGCCGTCAGATCCGCGAGGAAGGCCCGCAGCATCGACGGGACGAAGTGGACGGTCGTGACCCGCTCACGCTCGACCAGATCCGCCAGATACCCCGGCTCCCGATGACCACCCGGACGGGCCATCACCACACCCGCACCAACCATCAACGGCCAGAAAAACTCCCACACCGACACGTCGAAACCGAACGGAGTCTTCTGCAGAACCCGATCACCAACCGAGAGCCCGAACTCGCCCTGCATCCACTCAAGCCGATTGACGATCCCCTCATGCGGAACCACCACACCCTTCGGAACCCCCGACGAACCCGACGTGTAAATCACATACGCCGCGTCCGCCCCCGAGATCCGAACAGCGGGCGGCGTGGCCGAGTGGGCGGAAAGCGCCTCGGGGTCGTCGATCGGCAGCACGGGCCGGGCGCCCGGGTCGAAGGGCAGGTCGCGCGTTCCGATGACGGCGGCCGGGTCGGCGTCGGCGAGCATGCGGGCGATGCGCTCACGCGGCAGATCAGTGTCGATCGGCAGATACGCGCCACCCGCCTTCACCACACCCAACAGGGCAGCGACCAGACGAGCCGAACGCGGCACAGCCACCGCCACGACCCGCCCCGGACCGACACCCGCCGCCCTCAACCACCCGGCGACACGATTCGCCTCACCCTCCAACTCCGCATACGACCAGCACGCATCCTCAGCCACCACCGCCACCGCATCCGGCGACGACTCCAACTGCCGCTCGAACAGACCGAGCAGCGTCCGGTCTCGAACAGGGCCGTCCGTGTCGTTCCACTCGGTCAGGACGCGGGAGCGTTCGTCGGCGGAGAGGAGCGTGACGGCGCTGGTCCGGACGCGCGGGTCGGCGGCGACCTGTTCCAGGACGCGGACGAGCCGGTCGGCCAGGGAGCGCACCGTGGCCTCGTCGAACAGGTCCGCGGCGTACACGACGGAGCCGTCGAGTCCGCCGGGCTCGCCGTCCGCGGTGTAGCGTTCGCCCACTCCGACGGACAGGTCGAACCGCACCGCGCCGGTCCCCGGGGAGTAGCGCTCGGTGTCGAGTCCGGCGAGGCTCCAGGTGGCGTCCGGGGCGTTCTGGAAGGTCAACATGACCTGGAACAGCGGGTGCCGTCCCAGCGAGCGGGCCGGGGCCAGTTCCTCCACCAGCCGCTCGAAGGGCACCGCCTGGTGGGCGAACGCCTCCAGGTCCACGTCGCGCACGCGGCCGAGCAGTTCGGCGAACGAGGGGTCGCCCGCCACGTCGGTCCGCAGCACCAGCGTGTTCACGAAGGACCCGACGAGCCGGTCGAGCGCGGCGTCCTCCCGTCCGGCCACGGCGGTGCCGAGGGGGATGTCGGTGCCGCCGCCCGTGCGGGACAGCAGGAGGGCGAGCCCGGCGTGGACGACCATGAACAGCGTCGCGCGGCCCCGGCGGGCGACCTGGAGCAGCCTGGCGTGGGTCGCGGCGTCCACGGAGAAGGGGACGCGGCCGTTGCGGTGGCTCGGCGTGGTCGGACGGGGCCGGTCGGTGGGGAGCGCGAGCTCCTCCGGGGAACCGGCCAGCACCGACCGCCAGTGTTCGACCTGCCCCTCCACGTCGCGGTCGCGCTGCCACAGCGCGAAATCCGCGTACTGGACGGGCAGCGCCGCCCACCCCGGTCCTTCACCGCGGCGGCGCGCCGCGTAGGCGGAGGACAGGTCGGCGGCGAGCGTTCCCATCGACCAGCCGTCGGCGGCGATGTGGTGGACGACGATCACCAGGATGTGGTCGTCCGGGGCCAGCCTGAGCAGGTCGGTCCGCCAGGGCGGGGTGGCCGCCAGGTCGAAGCCGCGTGAGGCGAGGTCGGCGACCCAGGCGGGGGCCTGCTCCTCGGTCACGTCGTGGGCGGTGAGGGTGGGCCGGACGTCGGGCAGGACGCGCTGGAAGGGTTCGCCGTCCCGGTCGGGGAAGACGGTCCGCAGGGTCTCGTGGCGTTCGGCGAGGTCGGCGAGCGCGGCCTCCAGCGCCGCCGCGTCCAGGTCGCCGCGCAGGCGGAGCGCGAGGGGGATGTTGTAGGCGGCTGCGGTGTCGTCGAGCTGGTCGAGGAACCACATGCGGCGCTGCGCGAACGACAGGGGGACGCGTTCGGGACGCTCCCGTGGGACGAGCGGGGGGTGGCGGTGGCCGGGGTCGCCGGCGCGGACGAGCGCGGCGATGGCCTCGGGCGTGGGGGTCGCGAACAGCTCCCGGACGCCGATGTCGGCGTCCAGGACGGCCCGGAGCCGGGTGATCAGGCGCATGGCGAGCAGGGAGTCCCCGCCGAGTTCGAAGAACCCGTCGTCGGCGCCGACCCGTTCCAGGCCGAGGACCTCGGCGAACAGGCCGCACACGATCTCCTCGACCGCGGTGCGCGGGGCCCGGCCGGTGGCGAGCCCGGCGTAGTCGGGGGCGGGGAGCGCGGCCCGGTCGAGCTTCCCGTTCACCGTCATCGGGATCTCCGGCAACGCGACCACGGCCGCCGGGACCATGTACTCGGGCAGCCGCCCGGCGGCGAAATGGCGGAGCTGCCGCTCGTCCAGGCCGTCGCGGGGGACGATGTAGGCGACGAGCTGCCGGTCGCCGGGACGGTCCTCGCGGGCGACGACGGCGATCTGGTCCACCGAGGGGTGCCGGGCCAGGACGGCCTCGACCTCGCCGGGCTCGATCCGGAACCCCCGGATCTTCACCTGGTCGTCGGCCCGCCCGTCGAACACCAACCGCCCCTCGACGGTCCAATGCGCCAGGTCGCCCGTCCGATACATCCGCTCGCCCGGCTCACCGAACGGACACGCCACGAACCGTCCAGCGGTCAGCCCGGCCCGACCGAGATACCCCTCAGCCAGCCCGCTCCCCGCGACGTACATCTCCCCCGTCACGCCCGGCGGCACGGGTTGCAGCGCCTCGTCCAGCACGAGCACTCGCGTGTTCGGAAGCGGACGGCCGATCACACTTCCCACGCCCGCCGCAGCCGATTCCTCGTCCAGCCCGAACTCGGTGACGTGAACCGTGGTCTCGGTGATGCCGTACATGTTCACCAGCGCCGGGGCGTCCTCTGGGAAACGCGCATACCACGCCCCGAGTCGTCCCAGTTCCAAGGCTTCGCCGCCGAACACCACATACCTCAGCGCCAGACCATCCGACGCCACCGGCATCAGCTGATAGAACGCCGACGGCGTCTGACTCAGCACCGTCACCCGCTCATCCACCAACAACGAGACAAACCGCTCCGGCGAACGACTCGTCTCGAAATCCACCACCACAACACGCCCACCCGTCAGCAGCGGGCCCCACAACTCCCACACCGAAAAGTCGAACGCATACGAATGGAACAACGACCACACATCACCAGCACCGAAACCAAACTGCCCAGCAGCCGCACACACCAACGCGACCACATTTGACTGCGGCACCACCACACCCTTCGGACGCCCCGTCGACCCCGACGTGTAAATCACATACGCGGGGAGATCACCGGAGACGTCTCCCAGCCGGTCGGCCTCGAGCGGGACTGCGGGACGCGCGGGGTCGTCGAGCGCGATGCGGGGCACACGCGCGTCCGTGGTCAGCTCGGCCAGCGTCGCGGACGTCCCGACGACGGCGGCGGGCCCGGAATCGGCGAGCACGTACGCGATCCGGTCGGCGGGGGAATCGACGTCCACCGGCACGTACGCCGCGCCCGCCTTCACCACGCCCACGATCGCCGCGACCATCCACGCCGAACGCGGCACCAGCAGCGCGACCCGCGCACCGGGTCCGACACCGTGAGCCCGCAACGACCCGGCGACGCGATCGGCCTCGGCGTCCAGCTCCGCGTACGTCCAACGCGTCTCACCCGACACCACCGCGACCGCGTCCGGCGACCCGGCCACACACTCCTCGAACAACTCCACCAACGACACATCCGGCACCGGAACCGCCGTGTCGTTCCACTCCTCCACGGCTTGGGCGCGTTCGCCGCCGACGAGGATCCCGACCGCGCCGACGCGGCCGGCCGGATCGGCGGCGACCTGCTCAAGGACGCGCACCAACCGCTGCGCCAGGCGCTCCACGGTGTCGCGGTCGAGGCAGTCGGGACGGTAGCCGAGCAGCAGTTCCAGCCGCTTCCGGGGCAGGACGTTGATGGTCAGGGGGTAGTGGGTGGCGTCCCGCCCGCCGACGGGCCGGATGGTCAGGCCCGCGTCGGCGGCGGCGGTGACGGCCCCGGCCGGGTCGCGGGGGTAGTTCTCGTAGGCGAGGAGGGTGTCGAAGGAGATGCCGTTCCCGGCGGCGCGCTGAATCTCGCCGAGGCCGAGGAACTGGTGCTCCATCAGCGCCGAGTGCCGCCGCTGCAGGCCGGTCAGCATGGTCTCGAACGTGTCGGACGGGTCGAGCCGGACGCGGACGGGGACGGTGTTGAGGAACAGCCCGAGCATGCTCTCCACACCGGGCAGGTCGAGCGGGCGGCTGGCGACGGTCGCGCCGAACACGACGTCGTCGCGGCCGGTGAGCTTGCCCAGCACCAGGCCCCACACGCCCTGGACGACGGTGTTGAGGGTGAGGTTCCGCCGTCGTGCCAGGTCCCGCAGGGCGTCGCTGACCTCCTCGGACGCGGTGACCGAGATCTGCTCGGGCACCGTGGCCGGACGGGTCGGGTCGTCCTCCACGATCACGGTGGTCTCGGCCCCGGCGAGTTCGGACCGCCAGGCGGCGCGTGCGGCGTCGTGGTCCTGGCGTGCCAGCCAGGCCAGGTAGTCGCGGTAAGGGGTCACCGGGGGCAGGTGCGAGGAATCGCCGCCCGCCTCGTAAACCGAGCGCAGCTCGCGCAGCAGCACCGGCAGCGACCACCCGTCCAGCAGGATGTGATGGTTCGTCATGACCAGGCGGTGGGTGCCGTCGCCGAGCCGCACGAGCATGAGCCGCAGGAGGGGCGGGGTGGCGAGGTCGAAGCGCCGGTCCCGTTCCTCGACGGCGAGGCGCTCCACCTCGGCGGCCGCGTCCTCGGGCGGGACGTCGGACAGGTCCTCCTCACGCCAGGGCAGGGTCACCTCGCGCGGAACCAGCTGGACGGGCCGTCCGACGGAGGACGGCATGCGGAAGCAGGCCCGCAGGTTGGCGTGGCGTCGCAGCAGCGCCTCCCAGGAGGCCCGCAGCACCGCCGCGTCCACCGCGCCGCGCAACTCCAGGATGTGCTGGCCGACGTAGACGTCGGGGCCCCGCTCGTCCAGCGACGCGTGGAAGAGCAGGCCCTCCTGCATGGGCGACAACGGCCAGACGTCCTGTACCCGGCGCGGGCTCATCGCGTTCACCAATCCCTGTCTGTGTCGCCGGCGAATTCGGATTCCAGCTCTTCGACCTGGTCCTGGTCCAGGGCGAGCAAGGGGAAGTCGGAGGGGGTGTGGCCGCCGGACCCGGGGTCCTCCGCGTGCGCGGCGATTCCGGCGAGCGTGTCCATCCACAGCCGCCCGATCTCGTCGATCTCGGACTCACCGAGTATCTCCGGCAACCACCCCAGGGACAGAGTCAGAATTGAACAGTCGGACAGGTCCCGCACCGCCGCCGACACCTCCAGGGCGTGCAGCGCGGGCATCTCCGCGTCGCCGCGCCCGCCCATCGCCCGAGGCTGCCAGTGGTCGGCGTTTCCGCTGCCCGAGCCCGTGGCATAGGCGAATCTGCCGAGATAGTTGAACGCGATCTGCGGCGCCGGATATTTGGACAACGCCGGCCGCGACTCGGGATCGGAATAACGCAGCAGTCCATAACCGAGACCGTCACCGGGAATGGCGCGCATCTGTTCCTTGACGCGTTTGACCAGCGCGCCCGCCCCGGTCCCGCCGCGCCGGACGTCGGCGAGCGGCATGTCGCCCGCGGCGAGCCGCACCGGGTAGACGCAGGTGAACCAGCCGACCGTCCGCGACAGGTCGCCCACGCCCCCGGACCGGCCGTGCCCCTCGACGTCCACGAGGAAGCCGCGGTCGGCGCCACCGCTCCAGGCGTGCAGGGCTCCGGTGAGCCCGGCGAGGAGCACCTCGTTCACGCCCGCGTGGAACAGGCCGGGGACCACTCCGAGGAGCGCGGCGGTGACGTCGGCGGGGACGGTGAGGGAGACGCGGCGCATCGCGGACTCCCGGTCCCGGCCCGCTTCCACCGCGCGGGCGCCCGGCAGGCCGTGGCCGCCGTCCAGGAGCGCCGTCCACGCTGCTCGTTCGGATCGCCGCGCGGCGGTCTGGTCGTCCAGCCAGCGCGCCCAGGCCCGGAAGCTCTGGGTCACCGGGTCCAGCACGACCGGACGGCCGTCGGCCAGCGCTTCGTACGCGGCGGCCAGGTCGGGGAGCAGGACCCGCCACGACACGCCGTCGGCGACCAGGTGGTGCACGACGACCAGGAGCCGTCCCGCCACCGCCGGGCCGCGGTCGAGCCAGACCAGCCGCAGGACCCGGCCGCGCCGCGCGTCCAGGCCGGCGGCGCCCGCGTGGGTCTCGACCGCCTTGCCCAGCGCCTCCTCGTCCATCGTGGACGCGTCGACGCGGGTCACCAGGTCGGCCGCCGCGACCGAGCCCGCCGGGCCGACCTCGATCACTCCCTCGCCGAGCCGGGCCCGCAGCATGTCGTGATGGTCGAGGACGGCCTGGAGGGCGGCCTCGAGGCGGTCGAGTGTCAGGTCGGGCGGCACGTCCGTGACCGTCCACTGGCACAGGTCTCCGGCGAGGGCCCGCGGTCCGCCCGCCTCGGCCAGCCATCGCATGACCGGCGTCAGCGGGACGGTTCCGGTGCCGTCCGCGCCGGTCCCGGCGGTGTGCGGGGTGGTGTTCTCGGTCCGGGCGACCCGCGCGATCCCCGCAGGGGAGACGAACTCGAAGACGTCCTGGGCGCTGATCACCACGCCCGCGCGCCGTGCCCGCGCC
Source organism: Actinomadura oligospora ATCC 43269 (assembly GCF_000518265.1). GTDB lineage: Bacteria > Actinomycetota > Actinomycetes > Streptosporangiales > Streptosporangiaceae > Spirillospora > Spirillospora oligospora. The sequence continues at coordinate 178,218 of NZ_JADG01000009.1, forward strand.
ACCAGCTGCATCGACATGATCGAGTCGCCGCCCAGGTCGAAGAACCCGTCCTCGACCCCGACCCGCTCCAACCCCAGAACCCCGGCGAACAGATCACACAAAGCCGCTTCCAGCTCCGTTCGCGGCTCCCTGCCGGTGACCGCCCCCGCGAAATCCGGAGCGGGGAGAGCCGCCCGGTCGAGCTTGCCGTTCACCGTGACCGGAAGCGCGTCCAGCGCCACCACGGCCGACGGCACCATGTACTCCGGCAGACGATCAGCCGCGAACCTCCGCAACTCCTCCGGCGCGGCATCGGCAACCACATACGCGACCAGGCGCTTCTCACCCGGACGGTCCTCACGAGCGATGACCGCGACCTGCCCGACCGCCTCATGACCGGCCAGCACGGCTTCGACCTCACCCGGCTCCACACGGAAACCACGGATCTTCACCTGCTCGTCCGCACGACCCGCGAACACCAACTCGCCGCCGCCCGTCCACCGGGCCAGGTCACCCGTCCGGTACATCCGGCCGCCGCCGAACGGGCACGCCACGAACCGTTCGCCCGTCAGGCCCGGACGGCTCTGGTAACCGCGCGCCAGACCCGCGCCCGCCACGTACAGCTCACCGACCGCACCGGGCGGGACGGGCCGGAGGAACTCGTCCAGGACGAAGACGCGGGTGTCGGCGAGCGGACGGCCGATGGGCAGCGCCCCTCCCGCGTCCGCGCCAGGTGCGAGCAGGTGGCCGGTCGCGCACAGGGTGATCTCGGTCGGCCCGTACAGGTGCCGGATCTCCGCCTCCGGGTTCGCCTCCCGCACCCGCGCCACCGCCGCCGGGGGGACCACGTCGCCGCCGGTCAGCAGGTTCGGCACGCCCGCGAAGGATCCGGGGTCCTCGTCCGCGAGGACCCGGAACGCCCCGGCCGTGACGTGCAGGGCCGTCAGGCGGTGCTCGGCGGCCAGGTCGCGCAGGACGGCCCCGTCGAGTTCGACGCCGGGGGGCGCGACCACGACCCGTCCGCCGCGGGCCAGCGGCACCCACAGTTCGAACACCGACGCGTCGAAGGCGAACGGCGCGTGCATCAGGACCCGCGCCGACTCGTCCAGTCCCCACCAGGGGTCCGAGACGAGCGCGGCCAGTCCGGCGTGCGTGACCGTCACGCCCTTGGGCTCGCCCGTCGACCCGGACGTGAACATCACATAGGCCGGGTCGTCGCCCGAGAGCGCCACGTCGACCGGAGCGGTCTCGGGCGTTTCGGATTCCAGCCACTCCCCGGCGGCCTCGGACGTGACGACGGCGGCGACCCGGGTCTGGTCGAGCACGGACCCGCGCCGCGCCTCGGGCCAGGAGGGGTCGAGGGGGACGTAGGCGGCACCGGCCCGCCAGACGCCGAGCAGCACGGCGACCAGGTCGGCCGACCGCTCCATCTCCACGCCCACGCGGTCGCCGCGGCGCACCCCGGACGCGGTCAGCCGCGCGGCGATCCGGCGGGACGCCGCGTCCAGGTCACCTCGGGTCCGGCGGGCCCGTCCGGCCACGACCGCCGTCGCCGCCGGGTTCCGGACGGCCCAGTGCTCCACGAGCGCGGGGACGGGGGGCGACGCGACGGGGCGTCCGGTGTCGTTCCACTCCTCGACCACCTGGACGCGTTCACGCGCGGTGAGCACGGGCACGCCGCTGGGCCGCAGCCCGGGGTCGGCGGCGAACGCCTCCACCACGCGGACGAACCGGTCGGCCAGCAGGCGGACGGTCTCCGGCTCGAACAGGTCGGCCGAGTACGCGACGTACCCGCGCATCCCCCCGGCCGCGCCGTCGTCGTCGCGTGCTGCGGTGAGGCTGAACGACAGGTCGAACTTCACCGCGTTCGTGCCGACGTCCAGCCGCTCCACGCGCGCGTCCGCGAGCGTCCACGGTTCGGGCGCCAGATCCTGGACGCCCAGGGAGACCTGGAAGAGCGGGTGCCGGGCGAGGGACCGCTCGGGGGCCAGCTCGTCCACCAGGCGCTCGAAGGGGACGTCCTGCCCGACGTAGGCGGCGAGGTCGGCCTCGCGGACCCGTTCCAGCAGGTCGGTGAAGGCGGGGTCGCCGCTCAGGTCGGTCCGCAGCACCAGGGTGTTGACGAAGAATCCGGCGAGGCCGTCGAGGGCGGCGTCCCCGCGTCCGGACACCGCCGTCCCGAGCGGCACGTCGTCGCCCGCGCCGAGCCGCGACAGCAGCACCGCCAGCGCCGACTGGACGACCATGAACAGCGTCGCCCTCCCCCGCCGTGCCACCTCGACCAGGCGGGCGTGGGTCTCGGGCCCGATCTCGAAGGGGACGCGTCCGCCGCGATGGCTCGCGACCGCCGGACGCGGACGGTCGTAGGGCAGGGGCAGCTCGGCCGGAAGGTCCGCGAGCGCCGCGCGCCAGTGGTCGAGCTGGGTGCGGAGGAGGCTGCCGGCGTCGTCCTCGTCGCCGATCGTCTCGCGCTGCCACAACGCGTAGTCGGCGTACTGGACGGGCAGCGGCGTCCAGCGCGGGGCCTCGTCGCGGCGGCGGGACGCGTAGGCGGCGGACAGGTCCCGGGCGAGCACGTCCATCGACCAGCCGTCGGCCGCGATGTGGTGCACGACGACCACCAGGACGTGGTCGCGCGGCGCGATCCGCAGCAGTTCCGCCCGCCACGGCGTCTCGGTGGCGAGATCGAAGCCCTGCTCGGCCAGGTCGGCGACGCGTTCCGCGACGGCCGCCTCCGCGGTCTCGTGGATCGTGAGGCGCAGTCGGGCGGCGGGCCCTTCCAGCACGTGCTGGTACGGGTTTCCCTCGACGTCGGGGAGGATCGTCCGGAGGGTCTCGTGCCGGTCGGCGACGTCGTTCAGCGCCGCCTCCAACGCGGAGACGTCCAGGTCACCCCGCGCGCGCAGCGCCAATGGGACGTTGTAGGTGCCGTCGGCGTCCTCGAGCCGGTTGAGGAACCACATCCGCAGCTGGGCGGACGACAGGGGGACGCGTTCGGGGCGCTGCCTGGCCGCCAGGACCGGACGCCGGGCGGCGTCCCGCCGGGTCAGGGCGGCCACGCCCGCCGGGCTCGGCGAGCCGAACAGCTCGCGGATCGTGATCTCGGCGTCCAGGACGGCGCGGATCCGGGCCACGAGGCGCATCGCGAGCAGGGAGTCGCCGCCCAGGTCGAAGAACCCGTCGTCGGGGCCGACCCGTTCCACGCCCAGGACCTCGGCGAACAGCCCGCAGACGATCTCCTCGACCGCCGTGCGCGGCTCACGCGCCGAACCCGGGGCGGCCAGATCGGGCGCGGGAAGTGCGGCCCGGTCGAGCTTGCCGTTCACCGTGACCGGTAGGACGTCGAGCGCAATCACGGCCGAGGGGACCATGTACTCCGGCAGCCGCTCAGCCACGAACCTCCGCAACTCCTCCGGCGCGGCATCGGCGACCACGTAGGCGACCAGCCGCTTCTCCCCCGGACGGTCCTCACGAGCGATGACCGCGACCTGCCCGACCGCCTCATGACCGGCCAGCACGGCTTCGACCTCACCCGGCTCCACCCGGAAACCACGGATCTTCACCTGCTCGTCCGCACGACCCGCGAACACCAACTCGCCATCGCCCGTCCACCGAACCAAGTCCCCGGTCCGATACATCCGGCCACCGCCGAACGGGCACGCCACGAACCGCTCCGCCGTCAGCGCAGCACGTCCGAGATATCCACGTGCCAGCCCTGCACCGGCCACATACAGCTCGCCCACAACACCCGGAGCCACCGGACGCAGGAAACGATCCAGGACGAACACCCGCGTGTTCGCCAACGGACCACCGATCGGCAACACACCCACACCACCCGAGCCGACCGTGTGACCCGTCGCGCACAACGTGATCTCCGTCGGCCCGTACAAATGCCGCACGACCAGCTCAGGACACGCCTCACGGACACGCGCCACCGCCGACGGCGGCACAACGTCACCACCGGTCAGCACCTCGCTCAGCGAGGCGAGACACTCCGGGTCCTCATCGGCCAGGACCCGGAACATGCCCGCCGTGACATGGACGTGCGTCATCCCGTGCCGTTCCGCCACGTCGCGCAGGACGGCCGCGTCCACCTCGCCGGGCGGTGCGACCACGACCCGCCCGCCGTGCGCGAGCGGCACCCACAGCTCGAACAGCGAGGCGTCGAACGCGAACGGCGCGTGCATCAGGACGCTCGCGGACCCGTCCATCCCCCACCACGGGTCCGACACCAGCGACGCCACGGCCGCGTGCGTGACCGCGACGCCCTTCGGGACGCCGGTCGACCCCGACGTGAACATGACATACGCCAGGTCGTCGCCCGTGACCGGCACCGGTGGGCGGACGGGGCCGCCCGGGGAGGCCGCGACGTCGATCAGCCGACCGGCGTGGACGTCCGGGAGCGCGCTCAGAGTCGCCGCCGTGCCGAGAACGACGGACGGGGACGCGTCGGCGAGCAGGTGGGCGACGCGTTCGGCCGGTTGACCGGCGTCGATCGGGACGTAGGCCGCGCCCGCCCGCCACACTCCCAGCAGCGCCGCGACCAGTTCGGCCGAGCGTTCCAGGGCGACGCCGACCCGGTCGCCGCGTCGCACGCCGTGCTCGGCCAGCAGCGTCGCGATCCGTCCGGCCTCGGCGGCGAGCCCGGCGTGGGTCCAGTGGACGGCGTCGGCGGTGACGGCGGTCGCGGACGGCGTCTCGCGCTCCCACCGTTCGAGGAGTTCGGGCACTGCGGGAACGGGTATCGGGCGGCCCGTCCGGTTCCAGTCGGTGACCACGCGCCGCCGCTCGTCGGCGGTGAGCATGTCGAGCGCGCCGACGCGGGCCGCCGGGTCGTCCGAGACCTGCTCCAGGACGCGCACCAGCCGGTCGGCCAGCAGCCTCGCGGTGGACGCGTCGAACAGGTCGGCGGCGTAGGCGACCGTGCCGCGCGTCCCGGACAGGGTGAAGGTCAGGTCGAACTTCACCGCGCCGGTGTCCACGGGGATCTCGACGGCGGTCGTGCCCGCGAGGTCCCAGTCGGCCGCGGGGAGGTCCTGGACGCCCAGCGACACCTGGAACAGGGGATGGTGGGCCAGCGACCGGCTCGGGGCCAGCTCCTGGACGAGCCGTTCGAAGGGGACGTCCTGGTGGGCGTACGCGGCGAGGTCGGTCTCGCGGACGCGCTCCAGCAGCTCGCCGAAGGTCGGGTCGCCGCTCACGTCGGTGCGCAGCACCAGCGTGTTGGCGAAGAACCCGACGAGCCCGTCCAGCGCGGGTTCGCCGCGTCCGGCGACGGCGGTGCCGACGGGGATGTCGTCGCCCGCGCCCAGTCCCGACAGCAGCGCCGCGAGCGCGGCCTGGACGACCATGAACAGGGTCGTCCGGTTGCGCCGGGCCAGACCGTTGAGCGCTTCGAGGGTGTCCGGGGCGAGGTCGAACGCGACGTGGCCGCCCTGGTGGGTCGCGACCGCCGGGCGGGGACGGTCGGCGGGCGGTTCGAGGAGGTCGGGGGCTCCGGCGAGCGTGGTGCGCCAGTGGGCGAGCTGCGTGGCGACGAGGCTGCCGGGGTCGTCCTCGTCGCCCACGACCTCGCGCTGCCACAGCGCGTAGTCGGCGTACTGGACGGGCAGCGGCGCCCAGTCCGGCGCCGCGCCCCCGCGCCGTGCCGCGTACGCGGCGGACAGGTCACGGGCGAGGACGCCCATCGACCAGCCGTCGGCCGCGACGTGGTGCACGACCACCATCAGCACGTGCTCGACCGCGGTGGTGTCCTCGGCGGGGGCGAGCCGCCACAGTCCCACCCGCCAGGGCGGCTCGAGGCCGAGGTCGAAGCCGCGCCCGGCCGCCTCCCGGAGCGCGTCGCCCAGGTCATGTTCGCCGACCTCGCGCACGACGAGCGCCGGGTACGCCTCCGGCCCGGTCAGGACCCGCTGGCACGGTTCGCCGTCGTGATCGGGGAGGACGGTGCGGAGGACCTCGTGCCGGTCGGCCACATCCCGGATCGCCGCTTCGAGCGCCGAGACGTCCAGTTCACCCCGAAGCCGGACGGCTACCGGCACGTTGTAGAGGCCGCCCGCGTCCTCCAGCCGGTTGAGGAACCACATGCGGGCCTGGGCGTAGGACGGCGGCGTCGGCTCGCGGCGCGGACGGGGCGCGAGGGCGGGGCCGGACGCGCCGGGCCCGCCCAGGCCCGTCAGGGCGACGAGTCCGGCGGGGGTCGGGTCCTCGAACACGTCGGTGACGCTCAGGTCGGCGCCGAGGGCCGCGCGCACGCGCGCGACCAGCCGCATCGCCAGCAGGGAGTCGCCGCCGAGGTCGAAGAACCCGTCGTCCACGCCCACCCGGTCGAGGCCGAGGACCTCGGCGAACAGGCCGCAGGCGATCTCCTCCACGGCGGTGCGCGGTTCGCGGCCCGCCGTCGCGGCGTGGCCGGGGGCGGGCAGGGCGGCGCGGTCGAGCTTGCCGTTCGGCGTCACCGGCAGTTCCGGGACGGCGACGACCGCGGCCGGGACCATGTACTCCGGCAGCCGCCCGGCGACGAACCGGCGCAGGGCGACGGCATCGACGGCCGGTCCGCCGTCGCCGTCCCCACCGGCCGCCACCACGTAGGCGACCAGGCGTTTGTCCCCCGGACGGTCCTCGCGGGCGATCACGGCGACCCCGGCGACGGCGTCGTGCGCGGCGAGGACGGCCTCGACCTCCCCCGGCTCGATCCGGAACCCGCGGATCTTCACCTGCTCGTCGCCGCGTCCGGCGAAGACCAGCGCGCCGTCCGGCGTCCAGCGGGCCAGGTCGCCCGTCCGGTACATGCGCCCGGCGGCGAAGGGGCACGCCACGAAGCGTTCGGCGGTCAGCGCGGCGCGGCCGAGGTAGCCGCGCGCGAGGCCGCTGCCCGCGACGTACAGCTCGCCGACGACGCCGGGCGGCACCGGACGGAGCCGGGAGTCGAGGACGAACACCCGCGTTCCGTTCAGCGGGCGGCCGATCGGCAGCGGCGCGGCGTCGGCGGTGGTCACGACGTGGCCGGTCGCGCACAGGGTGATCTCGGTCGGGCCGTACAGGTGCCGGACGAGGGTGTCCGGGCAGGCGGCCCGGACCGCGGCGACCGAGGCCGTCGGGACGACGTCGCCGCCGGTCAGCACCTCGTCGAGGGCGGCGAAGCAGCCCGGGGCCTCGTCGGCGAGCACCCGGAACATGCCCGCCGTGACGTGCACGTGGGTGAGTCCGGCGCCGGTGACCAGCGCGGGCAGCGCGTGCGCGTCCAGGTCGCCGGGCGGCGCGAGCACGATCTGCCCGCCCGCGGCCAGCGGCACCCACAGCTCCAGCACGGACGCGTCGAACCCGTACGGCGCGTGCGCGAGGATCCGGGAGGACTCGCCCAGGCCCCACCACGGGTCCGCGACGAGCGCCGCGAGCCCTTCGTGGGTCACCGCGACGCCCTTCGGGACACCGGTCGACCCGGACGTGTACATGACGTACGCCAGGTCGTCCGGAGCGAGCGGGACCCGCACGGGACGCGCCTCGCCCGCCCGAACCCACTCCCCCAGGACCAGGACGCGCGCCCCTTCGGGGGCCTGCTCTTCCAGGCCCGGGCCCGCCAGCACGATCGCGGCCCCGGTCCCCTCGAGCACCATCGCGCGGCGCGGCGCGGGCCAGGACGGATCCACCGGAACGTAGGCGGCACCGGCCTTCCAGACGGCGAGCAGCGCCGCGACCAGCTCGGCCGAGCGTTCCGCCGTGACGCCCACGCGGTCCCCGCGGCCGACACCGGCCTCGGCGAGGCGGGCGGCGATCCGGTTCGCGGCGGCGTCCAGCTCGCCGTGGGTCCAGCGGAGGTCGCCCGCCTCCACGGCCACCGCCGCGGGCGCTCCGGCCGCCCGCGCCTCGATCAGGTCGCGGGCCGTCGCCCCGGCGGGCGCGGGGCCGGGGTCCTCTCCTCGGGCGACGATGAGCCGCCGTTCCGCGCGGGTCAGCACGTCGACGTCGCCGACCGGACGCTCCGGGTCGGCCGTGACCTGCCGCAGGGCACGGACGAACCGGTCGGCGATCCGCCGCGCGGTCCCCCGGTCGAACAGGTCGGCGGCGAACAGCAGCGTGCCCCGGAGCCCGTGGGTCCCGTCGCGGTCGACGGCCGCGAAGCCGAAGGACAGGTCGAACTTGACGATCTCGGTGTCGACGGGAAGCCGCTCGACGCCGAGCCCGGCCAGTTCCCAGCGGGTCTCGCGGCCGTCGCGCAGGCCGAGCGACACCTGGAACAGCGGGTGCCGGGCCAGCGAGCGGGCCGGGGCCAGCTCCTCCACGAGCCGTTCGAACGGGACGTCCTGGTGGGCGTAGGCCGCGAGGTCGGTCTCGCGGACGCGCTCCAGCAGCTCGCCGAACGTCGGGTCCCCGCCCAGGTCGGCGCGGAGCACGAGGGTGTTGCTGAAGAAGCCGACCAGGTCGTCCAGGCGGGAGTCGTCCCGGCCGGTGACGATCGTGCCGACGGGGACGTCCTCGCCCGCGCCGAGCCGGGACAGCAGCACCGCCAGCGCCGCCTGCAGGACCATGAACGGCGTGGCGCGGTGCCGCCGGGCGACGTCCAGCAGCGCGGCGTGCGTGGCGGCGTCGATGTCGAACGCGACCTGTCCGCCCCGCCGCGCCGGGACGGCCGGGCGCGGCCGGTCGTAGGGCAGGGCGAGTTCGGCGGGCAGCCCGGCCAGCGCCGTGCGCCAGTGCCCGAGCTGCGCGCCGAGCGCGCTGTCCGGGTCGTCCTCGTCCCCGAGGGTGGCGCGCCGCCACAGCGCGTGGTCGGCGACCTGGACGGGCAGCGGCGCCCAGCCGGGCGCCTCGCCCTGGCGGCGCGCCGCGTAGGCGGTGGCCAGGTCGCGGGCCAGGACGTCCACCGACCAGGCGTCGGCCGCGATGTGGTGGACGACCAGGACGAGCACGTGCGCGTCCGGGGCGATCCGCAGCAGGTCCGCCTTCCACGGCGGTGCGGCGGACACGTCGAACCCCCGGCCGGTCAGCTCCGCGACGCGCGCGTCGACCTGGTCGGCGGCGACCTCGTGGACGCCGAGGACGGGCCGTCCCTCCTGGGGCGGCAGGACCCTCTGGTGCGGGACGCCGTCCCGGTCGGGGAAGACGGTGCGCAACACCTCGTGCCGTTCGGCGACGTCGGCGAGCGCGGCCTCCAGCGCCGCCACGTCCAGGTCGCCCGTCAGCCGCAGCGGCAGCCGGACGTTGTAGGCCGCCTCCTGGTCCGCGAGCCGGTTGAGGAACCACATACGCCGTTGCGCGGACGACAGCGGGACGGTCTCGGGCCGCGGCCGGGCCGCGAGCGGCTCCGCGCGCGTGCCGGAGCCCGGGTCCTCCGCGAGCGCCGCCACCGCGCCGGGGGTCGGCGCGGCGAACAGCGCGCGGACGCCGATGTCGGCGCCGACCACGTCCCGCAGCCGGGTGATCAGGCGCATGGCGAGCAGGGAGTCCCCGCCGAGTTCGAAGAACCCGTCGTCCACGCCGACCTGGTCCAGGCCGAGGACCTCGGCGAACACGCCGCACACGATCTCTTCCAGGGGCGTCCGCGGTCCTCGGCCGGTGGTGGCGCGCCCGGCGTAGTCGGGGGCAGGCAGCGCGGCGCGGTCGAGCTTCCCGTTCGCCGTCATCGGGATCTCCGGCAGCGCGACAACGGCCGCCGGGACCATGTGCTCGGGCAGCCGCCCGGCGGCGAAGTGCCGCAGTTGCCGCTCGTCCAGGCCGTCGCGACTGGGCACGACGTAGGCGACCAGGCGTCCGTCCCGCGCCACCACCGCGACCTGTCCGACCTGCTCGTGCTCGGCCAGCGTCGCCTCGATCTCGCCGGGTTCGATCCGGAACCCCCGGATCTTCACCTGGTCGTCGGCCCGCCCGTCGAACACCAGCTCCCCGCCGACGGTCCAATGCGCCAGGTCACCGGTCCGATACATCCGCTCCCCGGAAACACCGAACGGACACGCCACGAACCGTCCGGCAGTCAGCCCGGCCCGCCCCAAATACCCCTGAGCCAGCCCACGCCCCGCAACGAACATCTCCCCCGTCACACCCGGCGGAACCGGCTGCAAGAACTCGTCCAGCAGAAACACCTGCGTATTCGGAAGCGGACGCCCAATCACACTTCCCACCCCCGCAGCAGCCGATTCCTCATCCAATCCGAACTCGGTGACGTGAACCGTCGTCTCGGTGATTCCATACATGTTCACCAGTGAGGGAGCGTCGTCGTCGAAACGCGCGTACCAGGGAGCCAGGCGGCCCGGTTCCAGGGCTTCGCCGCCGAACACCACATACCTCAATGCCAAGCCGTCCGACGCCACCGGCATCAGCTGGTAGAACGCCGACGGCGTCTGGCTCAGCACCGTCACCTGCTCATCCACCAGCAACGAAGCGAACCGTTCCGGCGAACGACTCGTCTCGAAATCCACCACCACGACACGCCCACCCGTCAGCAGCGGGCCCCACAACTCCCACACCGAAAAGTCGAACGCATACGAATGGAACAACGACCACACATCACCAGCACCGAAACCAAACTGCCCAGCAGCCGCACACACCAACGCGACCACATTTGACTGCGGCACCACCACACCCTTCGGACGCCCCGTCGACCCCGACGTGTAAATCACATACGCGGGAGCCGCGCCGGGCGTCCGAATGCCGGTCGGGGGGACCTCGGCGTCGGCGAGTCCGGTGTCCAGGGAGACGCGGGCGGGTGCGTCCGCCGGGAGCCCGGCGAGTGTCCGCTCGGTGCCCACCACGGCCGCCGGACGCGCGTCGGCCAGGACGTAGGCCACGCGGTCCGCCGGGGAGTCGACGTCCACCGGCACGTACGCCGCGCCCGCCTTCACCACACCCACGATCGCCGCGACCATCCACGCCGAACGCGGCAACAGCAGCGCCACCGACGCCCCCGGCCGGACACCGCACTCGGCCAAGGCGTGCGCGACGCGATCGGCCTCGGCGTCGAGCTCCGCATACGTCCAGCGCGTCTCACCCGACACCACCGCGACCGCGTCCGGCGCCCCGGCCACACGCTCCTCGAACAACTCCACCAACGACACATCCGGCACCGGAACCGCCGTGTCGTTCCATTCGCGCACCACCTGCGCACGTTCGGGTCCGGTGAGGACGGCGAGGTCCGCGACCTTCACCGAGGGGTCGTCGGCCACCTGCTCCAGGACGCGCAGCAGGCGCGCCACCAGGGTTTGGGCGGTGGACGGGTCGAAGCGGTCGGTGGCGTACTCGAGGAACCCGTCGAGGCCGTCGGGGGTGTCGCCGACGTTGAAGAGCAGATCGAACTTCGAGCCCTGGACCGCGCCGAGCCGGACCGGCTCCGCGCACAGGCCGGGCAGGTCCCAGACCCCTTCGGGGGCGTTCTGGTAGGCGAACATCACCTGGAAGAGCGGGTGCCGGCCGATCGACCGGGCCGGGGCCAGCTCGTCCACGAGCCGTTCGAACGGGACGTCCTGGTGCGCGAAGGCGGCCAGGTCGGTGTCCCGGACCCGGCTCAGCAGGTCGGAGAAGGACGGGTCGCCGCTCAGGTCGGCGCGCAGCACCAGCGTGTTGACGAACGAGCCGACCAGGCCGTCGAGCGCGGGGTCGTCCCGTCCGGCGACGACCGTCCCGAGCGGCACGTCGGCGCCCGCGCCGAGCCGTGACAGGAGCGCCGCCAGCGCCGCCTGGACGACCATGAACAGCGTCGACCGGCCACGCCGCGCGACCAGGGCCAGGCGGTCGCGGGTCGCGGCGTCCACGGTGAGGGCGACCCGTCCGGCCGGGGACCCGGTGGCGGACGACCGGGGCCGGTCGGCGGGCAGCGCGATCTCCTCGGGCAGTCCGGACAGGGCGGCCCGCCAGTGCTCGAGCCGCCCGCGCAGCGCGCCGTCCGGGTCGTTCTCGTCGCCCAGCCGGTCCCGCTGCCAGAGCGCGTGGTCGGCGTACTGGACCGGCAGCGGCTCCCACGCGGGCGCCGCTCCGTCCAGCCGTGCCGCGTAGGCCGCCGACAGGTCGTGGACCAGCACCCCCGTCGACCAGGCGTCGGCGGCGATGTGATGCACGACGATCACCAGCAGGTGCTCGTCCGGGCCGAGCCGCAGCAGTTCCGCGCGCCAGGGCGGGGCGGCGGACAGGTCGAACCCCCGCCCGCAGATCTCGGCGATCCGCCCGGCGGGGTCCTCGCCGGGCAGGTCGTGCCGGACGAGGCGTGGACGCGCGCCGGTGAGCACCCGCTGCCAGGGCACGCCCTCGTCGTCGGGGAAGACGGTGCGGAGGGTCTCGTGCCGGTCCTCGAGGTCGCCCAGGGCCGCTTCGAGCGCGGTCGGGTCCAGGTGTCCGCGCAGGCGCACGGCCAGGGGCACGTTGTACACGGCCCCCGCGTCCTCCAGCCGGTTGAGGAACCACATGCGCGCCTGCGCGTACGACAGCGGCACCCGTTCGGGACGGTCCGCCGCCCGCAGCGGGACACGTTCCCCCGCGGTCTCGGCGGAGGCGAGGGCGGCGAGCCCGGCGGGGGTGCGGGCGGCGAAGACGTCGGCGACGGTGAGGGCGGTGGGCAGCGCGGCTCCGAGCCGGGCCGCCAGCCGCATCGCCTGCAGCGAGTCGCCGCCCAGGTCGAAGAAGCCGTCGTCGGGGCCGACCCGCTCCAGGCCGAGCACGTCGGCGACGAGCCCGCACACGATCTCCTCGGCGGCGGTGCGCGGCGCCCGGGACGACGAAGCGTCGCCCCGGTCGGGAACCGGGGCGGGAAGCGCGGACACGTCGAGCTTGCCGTTGACGGTGAGCGGCAGGTCGTCCACCAGGACGACGGCGGACGGCACCATGTGCTCCGGCAGCCGTCCGGCGACGAAGTCCCGCAGCCCCGCCGCGTCGAGTCCCACGACGTCCCCGGAGGCGGCGGGAACCGCGTAGGCGACCAGCCGCCGGTCGCCGGGACGGTCCTCACGGGCGACGACGGCGGCCCGGCGGACGCCGGGATGCGCGGTGAGCGCCGCCTCGACCTCGCGCGGCTCGATCCGGAAGCCGCGGACCTTCACCTGGTCGTCCGCGCGTCCGGCGAAGACCAGCTCGCCATCGGCCGTCCAGCGGGCCAGGTCGCCCGTCCGGTACATGCGGCCCGGGGTGAACGGGCACGCGACGAACCGCTCGGCGGTGAGGCCGGGCGCGCGCAGGTAGCCGCGGGCCAGGCCGGTGCCCGCGACGTACAGCTCGCCGGTCGCGCCGGGCGGGACGGGACGCAGGAAGCGGTCCAGGACGTAGACCTGGGTGTCGTCCATCGGACGGCCGATCGGGACCGGGCCGGGACCGACGTCCTCGCCGGGTTCGATGACGTGCTGGGCGCAGTTGACGGTCAGCTCGGTCGGCCCGTAGGCGTTGACCACCCGGGCGTCCGGATGCCGGGCCCGCCATTCCCGGAGGGCCTCGCCGAACAGCGCCTCGCCGCCGACGACCAGGTCGCGCGTCGGGGACAGCTCGTCCGGCAGGTCGGTCAGCACCGACAGGTGGCTCGGGGTGACCTTCATGAACGTGGCGGGCTCGGCGCGCAGCCGTTCCAGGGCCGCGGGCGCGGGCGCGTCGAGGCCGGTCAGCTCGATCCGCCCCCCGGTCATCAGCGGCGTGTAGAGGCCCGTCACGGTGAGGTCGAACGCCAGCGGGCTCGGCACGATCGCGGCGCCGTCCGCCGCAGGGTAGGCGCGGATGCTGAACCGCAGGTAGTCCACCACCGACCGGTGGGACACGACCACGCCCTTGGGCCTGCCCGTCGACCCGGAGGTGTAGAGGACGTACGCGGGATGGTCCGGGGCGAGCGGGACGACCCGGTCGGTGTCGTCCGGCGGGGTGGACGGGAAGGTCTCCAGACCGCTCGCGGGATCGTCCAGATCGACGCGCGGAACGTCGATGCCGGAGCCGGAGACACCGAGGACCAGCGCGGGCCGCGCGTCCTCGAGGGTGCGGGCGACGCGCGCCGCCGGATGGGCGGGGTCGATCGGCAGGTAGGCGGCGCCGGCCTTCAGCACGCCGAGGACGGCGGCCACCATCCACACCGACCGGGGCATGGCGACGGCGACGACCTGCTCCGGCCCGACGCCCCGCGCGATCAGCAGCCGGGCGACGCGGTTGGCGGCGGCGTCGAGCTCGGCGTAGGTCCAGAGTCCGTCGGCGGCCCCGACCGCCGTCGCGTCCGGGGTGCGGGCGGCCTGGCGTCCGAACATCTCCGGGAGCGTCCTGGGCGGGGTGTCCCGGTCCGCCCGGGGCCGTCCGGTCGCGTTCCAGTCCACGGTCACGCGCTGGTGCTCCGCGCGTTCGAGCAGGTCCGGGCCGCCGAGGCGCAGGGACGGGTCGGCGGTGAAGCGTTCCAGGAGCCGGGCCAGCCGTCCGGCGAGGGAACGGGCCGTGCCGTGGTCGAACAGGTCGGTGGCGTAGGTCAGCTCGCTGTCGTGTCCCGCGAGCCGGAACCGCAGGTCGAGGTCGGTGTGCTCCGGTCCGGCGGGGATCTCGGCGATGTCCAGGCCGGCGAGTTCCCACCGGGGACGGCCGGGCCCGCCGACGTCCAGGCCGACCTGGAACAGGGGGTGCCGGGCGCGCGACCGGGCCGGGGCCAGCAGCTCGACGAGCCCGGCGAACGGCGTGCCCCGGTGCGGCAGGGCGGCCCGCTCCGCGTCGCGGACCCGTACGGCGAGCTCGCCGAACGTCCCGCCGCCGGGGACGCCGATCCGGCTGACCGTCCAGTCGGTGAACGGCCCGACCAGCGCGGCGCCGGTCGCGTCACGGCCGTCCACGGCCACCCCGACCGGGATGTCGTCGCCCGCGCCGAGCCGCGACAGCAGGACCGCGAGCGCGGCCCTCGCCTCGGCGCCCTCGACGCCCGGAGGCGCCGCGAAAGCGACCCGCCCGGCGGCACGGGACGCGACCGCGGGACGGGGCCGGTCGGCGGGCAGGACGAGCCCGTCCGGCAGCCCGGCCAGCGCCGTCGTCCAGAAGGCGAGGTCGGCGTCCGCCGATCCGGCCCGTTCGGCGAGCCGCCGCGCCGCGTGCTCGCCGAACCGCGAAGGCCCCCACCCCGGATCCCGGCCGTCACGCCGCGCGGCGTAGGCCGTGGCCAGGTCGCGGGCCAGCACGGACGCCGACGCCTCGTCCGCGGCGATCCGGTGGACGACCAGGACCAGCACGTGCTCACGCGGCCCCACCCGCAGCAGTTCGGCGCGCAGCGGCGGCTCGGAGGTGAGGTCGAACCCCCGTCCGGCCGCCTCGGCCACCCGCCCGTCCAGCTCCTCCGGGACAATGTCCCGGACATCCGGCGCCGGCGGGAGGTCCGGCGGCACGCGCGTCCCCGGAACGCCGTCGTCCTCGGGGAACAGCGTCCGCAGGACCTCGTGGCGGCGGGCCAGGTCGCCCATAGCCGCGCTCAGGGCCGCGGCGTCCAGGTCGCCGCGCAACCGCAGCGCCACCCGGACGCCGTGGTGCCCGCCGCCCGCGTCCAGCCGGTCGAGGAACCAGAACCGCGTCTGCGCAGGCGACAACGGATCAGACATCTTCCACTCCGTCCATGAACCGACTGGGGCGGGCCTGGGGCGCGGGCGACGGCCCGCGACGGCTCAGACCTGCCGCCGGATGAAGAACTTCTCGCCGGGGGCGTGACCGGCGTGACCGGGACCGCCGAAGCCGTGACCGGCGTTGCCGGGACCGAGGTCGCCGGGGCCGGGCTCGCGGTCACGCGGCGCCATCGGCCGTTCGGGCGGCGCGGTGGCCCGGCCGTTGGCCTGCCCCGCGTACTGGGTGCGGTACAGCTCGGCGTACAGGCCGCCGCGCTCGATCAGCTCCTCGTGCGTGCCGCGCTCGGCGATGCGCCCGCCGTCCACCACCAGGATCTGGTCGGCCTCCCGGACGGTCGACAGGCGGTGCGCGATGACCAGCGACGTCCGGCCGCGCAGGGCGGCGGCGAGCGCGCGCTGCACGGCCGCCTCCGACTCGGAGTCCAGATGCGCGGTCGCCTCGTCCAGGACGACGATCGGGGGCGCCTTCAGCAGCAGCCGGGCGAGCGAGACGCGCTGCTTCTCCCCGCCCGACAGCCGGTAGCCGCGGTCGCCGACCACGGTGTCCAGGCCGTGCGGGAAGGACTCGATCAGGTCCCAGATCTGCGCGGCCCGGCACGCCTCGGCGAGCTCCTCGTCGGTGGCGTCCGGCCGGGCGTACAGGAGGTTGGCGCGGATGGTGTCGTGGAACATGTGCGCGTCCTGCGTGACGACGCCGACGGTGTCGCGCAGCGAGTCGAGCGTCGCCTCCCGCAGGTCGCGTCCGCCGATCCGGACCGTCCCCGAGGTCGGGTCGTACAGCCGGGACACCAGGTGGGTGACCGTGGTCTTGCCCGCGCCGGTGGGGCCGACCAGGGCGGTGAGCCCTCCGGCGGGGGCGCGGAAGGTGACCTCGTCCAGCACCTGCGCGGACGGCCCGACGCGTTCGCCCGCGGGCAGCGCGATCGACTCCAGGGACGCCAGCGACACCTCGTTCGGGGCCGGGTAGCGGAACGACACGCCCTCGAACTCGATGTCGGGGGCCGGGTCGCGGGACACCTCCAGCGTGACGGCGTCCGGCCGTTCGGCCACGACCGGCTCCAGGTCCAGCACCTCGAAGACCCGGTCGAAGCTGACCAGCGCCGTCATCACGCTCACCTGGACGTTGGCCAGGCTCGTGATCGGCCCGTACAGCCGGGTCAGCAGGGTGGCGAGGGCGACCATCGAGCCGATCTGGAACGCCCCGTGGACGACCAGCGCGCCGCCGAGGCCGTAGGTGAGCGCGGTGCCGAGCGCGGCGAGCAGGGTGAGCGCGACGAACAGCACCCGCCCGTAGACGCCCGCGACGATGTTGATGTCGCGCACCCGCCCCGAGCGCGCCGCGAACATCCGGGTCTCCTCGGCCGGACGGCCGTAGAGCTTGACCAGCATCGCGCCCGCGACGTTGAAGCGCTCGTTCATCATCGAGCCCATCTCGGCGTTCAGCTGCATCGACTCGCGGGTCAGGCGCTGCAGCCTGCGCCCGACCACGCGGGTGAGCACGACGAACAGCGGCAGCAGCACCAGCGAGGCGAGGGTGACCTGCCAGGAGAGGTAGAACATCGCGCCCAGCACCAGGACCACCGACAGCACGCTCGACAGCACCTGCGACAGGATCGAGGTGACGGCCTGCTGGGCCTCGATGACGTCGCTGTTGAGGCGGCTGACCAGGGACCCGGTCTGCGCGCGGGTGAAGAAGGCGAGCGGCTGGCGCTGCACGTGGGCGAACACCTTCACCCGCAGGTCGTAGATCAGCCCCTCCCCGACCCGGGCCGAGAACCAGCGCTGGACGAGCACGACCAGCGCCTCGAACACCGCCAGGCCCGCCACGGCGGAGGCCACCGCGACGACCAGCCCGGTGTTCCGGGGCAGCACCCCCTTGTCGATGATCACCTTGAGGAGGAAGGGCCCCGCGGCCGCCGCGGCGGCGTCGAGGACGGTCAGCACCAGCAGGGCGAGAATGCTCCACCGGTAGGGGCGGGCGTAGGGCAGGATCCGGCGGACGGTCCCGCGGCGGATGCGCTGCTTGGTGAGCTCCTCATCGCCGAATCCACGGAACATCACCGCGCCTGGGGGTCCGAGCTGGGCCACTGCGGCCTCCCGTTCGTGATCGGTTGACTGGGGGACGGCGGGTCGCCGGGGACGCCTCCGCCGCGAACGCGTCCGCCGTCCGCGCCGCCTTCGCCGGCTCCGCCGCGGGCCTGGCCGCCTTCGCCGCCTCCGCCGCGGGCCGGGCCGCTTCCGCCGCCGGTTTCCGCCGGTTGGAGAGTAGGTCGCGGCGGGCGCTGACCAACAGCCGCGGGAAGGTCATTTCCGGACGCCGGACGGATGCGGGGAAAGGGCGAGCGGAAGACTGTGCATACCGGTGAGGAAGTTGGAATGGATGTACTGTTCCGGGCCCGTCTGCCGGAGCGATCCGACGCATTCCCGCAGCCCTTCCAGCATCGCGATGATCTCGACACGGCCGAGGTGGGCGCCGAGGCAAAAATGCCGTCCGTAGCCGAGCGCGAGGTGCCGGTTCGGAGTGCGCGCCAGGTCGAACCGGTCGGCGCCGGGGAACACCGACTCGTCCTGGTCGGCCGACACCAGCCACAGCGTGACCAGGTCCCCGGCGTTGATCGTCCGGCCGCGCAGCTCGACGTCGGTCAGGGCCGTCCGGCCGAAGTGCATGGTCGGGGTGGTCCAGCGCAGGACCTCCTCGGCGGCCGTCTGCGCCGTCACCGCGCCGCCGCTGAGCGCGGCCCACTGGTCGGGGCGGCGGGCGAGCTCGCGGGCCGCGCCGGTCATCGCCAGCCGCCCGGTCTCGTCCCCGCCCATGATCAGGCTGTAGCAGTTCAGGACGATGTCGACGTCGTCCAGGCGCCGCCCGTTCACCTCGCCGGCGGCCATCAGGCTGATCGGATCGTCGCCGGGGGCGCGCCGCCGCTCCTCGACCAGGTCGCTGAAGTAGACCATGATCTCGTTGCGGGCGGCCCAGTCCTCACCGGCCTCGGGGTCGGCGTAGTCCGAGGCCAGGGCCGACTTGGTGAGGCGCAGCACCGCGGGCCGGTCGGCCGGCGGCACCGCCAGCAGGTCGCAGATGGTCTCCAGCGGGATCACCGAGGCGACGTCCCGGGCGAAGTCGCACTCGCCGCGTTCCACCGCCTCCAGCAGCAGCCGCCGCGTGGTGCGGCGGACCCGTTCCACCACGCCGGTGAGGGCGCGCGGCGCGAACGCCTGCAGCAGCAGCCGGCGCAGGCCCGTGTGGAAGTCGCCGTCGGAGACCGCGAGCATCCGCCCGGCGCCGGTGTCGCCGCCCGCGAGCATCGTCGCCAGGACGTTGCCCTGCTCGGAGGTGAAGCGCTCGTCGTCCTTGAGGACGGCCGCGACGTCCTCGTGGCGGGTCAGCACCCAGAAGCCCGGCCCGGCGGCGGTCGCGGGGTGGCGGTGCACCGGGTCGTCCGCGCGCAGCCTCCGCCACACCGCCGTCATATCGTGCTCGGCATAGGTCGCCGGATCGGCCAGATTCGGAACCGCGATCCCGGTCGGCGCCATGGCCCCTCCACTTCTCACCGGAGTTGTCCGCCGCTGTTCGGCGGCGACTCCCGGCGATCGTGCCGCCGTTTTCGCCGCGAAGTCCACGACGCCGCCTTTGACACCGCACTCACCGAACGGCACGCGCGGGATTTTCCACTTGGACGGCCGGGACAGGACGGTCCAACCGTTCAGGATGAATGGTTGGACACGCCCTTGGACCGAAACACCCCTGGACACAAAAACCCCCGCACACACTCACCGCCCGCGGGCCGGTTTTTGTGCCGGTCCGCAGGCGGTGAGTGCCACGGGGGTCGAGACGCCGGGAAGCGCGCGAAATCAGATCAGGCGGTGGTGGCCGGGTCAGGCGGTAGTAGCCGGGTCAGGCGGTGGTGAGGGCGACCGTCGGGGACACCCGCGCCGCCCGCGCCGCCGGGTAGATCCCGGCGATGGTGCCGATGACGAGCGTCGCGCCGATCCCGCCGAACAGTGCCCAGGACGGCACGACCGGCGGCCAGCCCCGGTACGAGGCGAACGCGAAGGTCGCCGCCGCGCCCAGCACCGCGCCCACCACGCCGCCGAGCGCCGACAGCAGCAGCGACTCGGCGAGGAACTGGGTGCGGACCTGGCCGCGGGTCGCGCCGAGCGAACGCCGCAGGCCGATCTCGCGGCGGCGCTCCAGCACCGAGATCACCATCGTGTTCGCCACCCCGACGCCGCCGACCAGCAGCGCGACCGCGCCGAGGCCGAGCAGCAGGTTGGTGAACGCCCCGGCCGCCGCCGCCTTGGCCGCCAGCGCGTCCGACGGACGGCTCACCTCCACCTGCTCGGGGTTGCGCGGGTTGATGGTGCGCGGCAGCACGGACCGGACGTCCCGCACCGCCGTGTCGGCCGACCGCTCGTAGATCGTGGTCGGGTGCCCGTCGAAGCCCAGGTAGCGGGCCGCGGCGTCCCAGCCCACCAGCGCCGAGCGGTCCACCTCGGGCGCGAGGGGCAGCGGGTTCAGCACGCCCACCACGGTGAACCAGCGGTCGCCGATCCACACCTGACGTCCGACCTTCTGCACGCCGAGCCGCCGGGCGCTCTCCGCGCCGAGCACCACGGCCGGATACCGCTGGGTGGCCGAGTCGAGCCACACCCCGGTCCGCATCGAGCCGTCCAGGGTGTGCAGCAGGTCCGCCCCGGTCGCCTGCACCGCGATGCCGCTGGTGTTCGCCTTGTCGATGTAGTTGGTGCGGCGCACCGACGCGTCGGTGCGCCCGGTCGCCGAGGCCTCGGTGACCGGCCCGATCCGCCGGGTCATCTCCACCGAGCTCGTCGGCAGCTTGGCGTCCTCGCCGAACAGGGTCCGGCCGGGCTGGGCGGTCAGCATGTTGGTGCCGAGCGTGTCGAGCTGGTGCAGCAGCTGCTCCTTGCTCGACGCCGAGATCCCGATGACCGCGACCATCGTCGCGATGCCGATCGCGATCCCCAGCGCCGACAGGAACACCCGGGTCGGACGGGCACGCAGGCCCGTCATCCCGACACGCACCACGTCCCGGCCGCTCATCCGGGCCGGGACCAGCCGGGGCCGCCGCCCGCCCTGGCCCGTCCGCCCGTCCCGGCCCGTCCGCCCGTTCACCGCGCGGCTCCGCGCAGCTCGGCGAGCGCCTGGCGGCCGGTGCCGGGACCGTCGTCCGACACGATCAGGCCGTCGCGGACCCGGACGCGGCGCGCGGCCCACTCGGCGATCTCCATGTCGTGGGTGATCACCACGATCGTGGTGCCCGCCCGGTGCAGGTCGCGCAGCACCTCCAGGACCTCCGCGCCGGACCGCGTGTCGAGGTTGCCGGTCGGCTCGTCGGCGAGGAGCAGCTCCGGCTCCCCGACCACCGCCCGCGCGACCGCGACGCGCTGCTGCTCGCCGCCGGACATCTGGTGCGGACGGTGCCCGACGCGGTGCCCGAGCCCGACCCGCTCCAGCGCGGCCCGCGCCAGCTCGCGCCGCGTGCGCAGCGGGACGCCCCGGTACAGCAGCCCGTCGGCGACGTTGTCGAGGGCGCTCACCCCGACGGCGAGGTGGAACCCCTGGAACACGAACCCGATGTGGCGGGCCCGCAGCGCCGACAGCTCCCGGTCCGACAGCTCGGCGACGTCGTATCCGGCGATACTGACGGTTCCGCCCGACGGCCGGTCCAGCGTGCCGACGACGTGCAGCATCGTGCTCTTGCCCGACCCGGACGGGCCGACGATGGCGGCCAGCTCGCCGCGCTCGACGAGCAGGTCCACCCCGCGCAGCGCCTGCACGTCGCCGGGGTAGACCTTGGTGACGCCGCCGAGTTCGATGATCGCCGAGTCCTCCGCGTCCTCGCGCGGCGCGTTCTCCGGTGTCATGACGTGGGCACCCCGACCTTCATGCCCTCGCGCAGCCCCGCCCCGGTGATCTGCACCCGGCCGGAGCCGAACTGGCCGAGCTGCACCGGGACGACGCGGCTGGCCGTCCCCTCCACCACCTCGACGCCGAAGCCGCCCTCGCGCAGGCCGAGCAGCGCCTCGATCGGCACCGACAGCACGCCGCGCACCCGCGCCGACTCCATGTCGACGGTGACGGGCGCCTGGTCGAGGTTGCCGGTGCCGCCGCGGTCCAGGGTGATGTCGACGTCGATCGTCGAGCTGTCCTTGTTGCTCTGGTCCTTGCCGGCCTTGGCCACCGTCCCGACACGGGTGATGTGGCCGGCGGCGCGGCGTCCGTTGGGCAGCGCGACGCTGACCGCCGCGCCCTTGCGGGCGAGGCTCTGCTTGGAGGCGTCCAGGTCCACGTGGACGACCGAGCGGGTGTCGC
This sequence comes from Actinomadura oligospora ATCC 43269, assembly GCF_000518265.1. Taxonomy (GTDB): domain Bacteria; phylum Actinomycetota; class Actinomycetes; order Streptosporangiales; family Streptosporangiaceae; genus Spirillospora; species Spirillospora oligospora. Next base: position 200,067 of record NZ_JADG01000009.1, read on the forward strand.
TGACCGTCAGGATCGGCCGTCCCCTGCCGGTCGGCTGCCCGGCGGGGCTCTTGATCTCGCTGATCCGGACCGGGCCCGGCTCGAACACCACCTGGCTCGCGTCCACGCTGCCGGTCTCGGGCAGCCCCATGTCGTGCTGCCAGTCCTCCACGGCGGCGGTCGTCGCGGACGTGAAGTCCTTGTCGACGGTCATGTCGTCGCCGTAGCCGAGGTCCCTGAGGTTCTGCTCCAGCTCCCTGACGTCCGGGCCGTCGTCCACGCCCGCGCTGAGGGTCCGGTAGAGCGGCAGGGACCCGTACATCAGGACGACCCGCTTGTTGTCGATCCGGTACAGCGTCTTGCCCTGCCTGATCGTGGAGCCCTCGGCGGGCGTCTTGGTGACCGTGCCGGACGAGCCGGACACGAGCGCCCGGCTGTCGGAGTAGGTCAGCTTCCCGTCCACCGACTCGGTGTCGGCGACGTCGCCCTTGGTGATCGCCGCGGTGGCGGTCGGGAGCGAGGACTTGGGCGCGGGCGCCCCGCCGTCGTCCCGGGTGAGGACGTACGCCGTCGAGGCGCCCACGACCGCGACGACCGCGAGCCCGGCCACGATCACCTGGCGGCGTCGCCGCCGGTGGGAGGCGATGACGGCCCGGGGAGCCGGGGACGTGGGCGGCGGCGACGCCGCGAGCGCGGACTCCCCCGGCCGGTCCCCGTTCGTCTCGCCCTGGCCGTCCGCCGCGAAGAGGCCGCCGGTGGCGGTCCGCCCGTCCTGCGGGTCCGGGGCGCTGAGGCCGTCGGTTCCCGGTCGTCCGCCGGGTTCGGCCGGCCCGGCCTGCCCCGGTGGACCTGTCAGCGGGTTCAATTCCCACCCCCGGGCAGGAAGTGGTTGCACTGCTGCTGCGCGGCCTGCAGCTTGTCGCGGGACGCGCCGCTCGGGATCTGCATCTGCCCGCCGGGGCCCGGGTCGGGGATGTTCACGCCGTGCTCGCGCATGCACTTGGTGAACTTCAGCATCGCGTCCTGCACCTTCGGGTCGTTCGGATTGATCGGCCCGCCGCCCTGCTGCATGATCGGCTGGCACTTCTGCGTCGCCGCCTGGAGCTTGCTCTTGTCCACCCCGGTGTCGGTGATCCGGGCGGGCTGGCCGGGCTGCGGGTCGGGCATGTTGATGCCGTTCTGCCGCATGCACTGCGCGAACTTGACCTGCGCGTCCTGGGGGTTGGCGGGGGCCGCCGACGAGGCGTTGCCCGCGTTGCTCGGCTGGCCGCCGCCGCTGGCCACGCCGTCGTCCTTCTTGTCGCCGCCGCAGGCCGACATTCCCAGCACGAGCGGCACCAGAACGGACAGGAACATCACTCGGTTTCTCATCATCGCCTTCCCGCCGAGGACGCCCTGCCCGCGGCGAACCCCATTAGAGCGACGACCTGTTTAAGCTGGGTTTAAGAACTCCTGACCTGCGATAATCCGCCCCAGTGCGCTTTATCCCCGATTAATGCCCCGCACGCGATCATGTCCCTGGCCGAACGACCAGCGGAAGGACGACATGCGCATACTGATCGTCGAGGACGAGGAGATGCTCGCGGACGCCACCGCCGAGGGGCTGCGCGACCAGGCCATCGCCGTGGACGTCTCCTACGACGGCGAGGACGCCCTCTACCGCACCAGCTACAACGACTACGACGTCATCGTCCTCGACCGGGACCTGCCCGGCGTGCACGGCGACGACGTGTGCCGCGAGCTGGTGCGGGGCCCGAGCACCGCGCGCATCCTCATGCTGACCGCGGCCGACGAGGTCGACGACGTCATCGAGGGACTGTCCCTGGGTGCCGACGACTACCTCACCAAGCCGTTCGCGTTCGGGGAGCTGGTGGCGCGGGTCCGCGCGCTCGGCCGCCGCTCCGCGCCGCCGCTGCCGCCCGTCCTCGAACGCGGCGGCGTCCGGCTGGACCCGAAGGACCGCACCGTGACCCGCGACGGACGGCCCGTCGCGCTCACCAACAAGGAGTTCCTGGTGCTGGAGGAGCTGCTGCGCGCCGAGGGCGGGGTGGTCAGCGTGGAGGACCTGCTGGCCCGCGCGTGGGACGACCGGATCGACCCGTTCAGCAACGTCGTCCGCGTCATCGTCGCCACGCTCCGCAAGAAACTCGGCGACCCGCAGGTCATCCACACCGTCACCGGCGCGGGATACCGGCTGTGAAGCGGCCCGCCCCGAAACGACCCGCCCCGAGACGGCCCACGCTGAGGCCATCGTCCCTGAAGCGGCCGGCGGTGAAGCCGATGCGGCTCAGCCTGCGGACGCGGCTCAGCCTCGTCTACGGGTCGCTGTTCTTCGGCACGGCGGTCCTGCTGGTCGCGGTCACCTACCTGTTCACGGTGTGGGCGGTCAACGCCAAGTTCCACACGAGCCTGCCCGGACGGCAGCGTCCCGCCAACCAGCCGTACTTCTTCGGCGGCCCCGACATCGAGCACGAGCTGACCGAGCGCCGCCGGGAGATCCTGCACGGCCTGCTCCAGGTGTCGATCGTGGCCACCCTCCTGCTCGGCGCGCTCGCCTTCGTCATGGGCTACTACCTGGCCGGGCGGATGCTCCGCCCCCTGCACACCGTCACCACGACCGCACGGCGCCTGTCGGAGACCACCCTGCACGAGCGGATCGGCCTGGACGGTCCGCGCGACGAGGTGAAGGAGCTCGCCGACACCTTCGACCAGATGCTGGACCGCCTGCACCGGGCGTTCGACTCGCAGCGGCGGTTCATCGCCAACGCGTCCCACGAGCTGCGCACCCCGCTCGCCCTCAGCCGGACCGCGATCGAGGTCGTGCTCGCCCGTCCGGGGACCACCTCCGAGACCCGGCTGCTGTGCGACCGGCTGCTGGCCGCCAACACCCGGCACGAACGGCTCATCGACGGCCTGCTCACCCTCGCGCGATCCGAGCGGGAGCTGCGCAGCCCGGTGCCCCTGGACGTCCGGGACCTCGCGGCGGACGCGATCGGCCAGCTGCATCCGGTCGCCACGCGCGAGGACGTGACCCTGCACGCCGACCTCGCGTCCGGCCCCGCCGTGGGGGACCCGGTGCTGCTGGAGCGGTCGATCGTGAACCTGGTCGAGAACGCGATCCGCTACAACGTGCCCGACGGCCACGTGTGGGTGCGCTGCGGCGTGCTGGACGGCTCGACGTTCGTCGCGGTGGACAACACCGGCCCCGTGGTCTCGCCCGAGAACGCCGAGACGATCTTCAAGCCGTTCGAGCGCCTCCGCGGTCCCCGGCGCGGCGGCGAGCGCGGCGCGGGGCTCGGGCTGTCCATCGTCCGCGCGGTCCTGGAGGCGCACGACGGGACGGCCCGGGCGCGCCCCCGCGACGAGGGCGGCCTCACCGTCACCCTGCGGCTGCCGACCGCCCGGCTCCCGGCGTCGCCGCGCGCGGCGTCCGCGCGGTCTCGGCCGTGACGAACGCCTTCAGCCGGGCGATCCCGTCCGCGATCAGCTCCGGTTCCAGGTAGCTGGACGACAGGCGCAGCTGCCGGCTGCCGTCGCCGCCCACGAAGAAGGCGTCCATGGGCGTCCACAGCACGCCGAACTCCCCCGCCGACCGTTCCAGCGCCGCGTTGTCCGCGACGAAGGGGACGGTCAGCACGGTGAAGAACCCGCCTTCCGGACGGTTCCAGGTCACTCCGCAGCCAGGCGGGAAGTGTCGTTCCAGCTCGTTCAGGACGGTCTGGAGGTTGCGCCGGTAGAAGGCGATGCCACGGGCGTTGGCGTCCCGCAGCCGGCGGCCGTGCCGGATGAGCATCCCCCCGATGACGGCCTGGCTCAGCGACGGGGTGTTCACCGTGACCATGCTCTTGATCTTGGCGAGTTCGTCCGCCAGCAGGCCCCGCGGCCCCTCGGCCCCGGCGACGACCTGGTCGGCGAGCACGTACCCGAGGCGCGCGCCGGGGAAGCAGGTCTTGGCGAACGATCCGAGGTAGACGACCGAGCCGTCCCGGTCGAGGGACTTCAGCGTGGGCCGCGCGACACCGTCACGGCTGAAGAACCCGTAAGGGTTGTCCTCGATGACGACCAGTTCCGCCTCGGCCGCGACGTCCAGCAGCCGCCGCCGCGCGTCCACCGGCATGCTCGCGCCCGAGGGGTTGGCGAAGTCCGGCACCACGTAGAAGGCCCGGGGACGCCGTCCCTGGGCCACCTCCCGCCGCGCCACCGCCCGCAGGGTCTCCGGGTCCACCCCGTCCGGCCCCTCGGGCACCGGCACGACGCGGACGTCCAGCAGCCGCGCCGCCCCGGTGATCCCGATGTAGCACGGCGAACTGACCAGCAGCACGTCGTCGGGCTCGGCGAACAGGGCCCGCAGGACCAGGAACATCCCCTCCTGCGCGCCGACCGTGACCACGACCCCCTCGGCGTCGACCTCGATCCCCTCGTCGTGGGCCAGCATCTCGACGAGCAGCCGGTGGATCTGCCCCTTGGTCCGCCCGTACTGGAACAGCGAGGTCCTGACCTCGCGTTCCGTCCACCCCTGGTCCCGCAGGTGCCCCATGAAGGCGTCCAGGTACTCGTGGATCACCTCGGGTTCGAACAACTCCTCGTAGGGCCGCCCGGGCGCGAGCGAGATCGCCTCGGGATACCTGGAGGTGACCTCGTTCAGGAAGTTCATGGTGTCGAGCACCGGATCCGAGAGCGACCCGTGCAACGCCTCGGCCGCCACCGTCCACCGCGTCCGTTCCCCGACACCCACCGCAACCCCACCCACCGCGCACCTCCGGTTCAGGCCCCAACGCCACGGCGACGCTAACCGTCCCCACCTGTCCAAGTCACCGCCCGCCCCGGGCACGCCCCCTACCGAACCGGCACGACCGAACCGGCACGGCCGAAGAAGCTGACCCTGTGAGTCAGAAGACGCAGACGGAATGGGGCGGAAAGGGCAGCATCGAGGACGGGCGGGGTGTCTGCTGAGGGAGAGCGGGCGCCCGGGGGGCGTCCTCCGAAGGTCACCGAGTCGTCGTGGGAGGTTGCAGGGCAGGAGCCGCAGGAGCGCGCCCCGGCGCGACACGACGGTTCACCGGCGGCGCCGCGGCGACCGGTAGAAGCGGCCGGCGCCCGCGGCTCGGGCCTCGTCGCCCCACTCCCCCCAACGCCGCGGGCGCCGGTCTTTCCGTCCCGACACCGCGAGCCCCCTTCCCCGGGGAGGCTCGGAGAACGGACCCCCGTTGATCGACAGGAAAATCCCGGTGCGTCCCGATGATTTCTGGGGCGCGCTGACGGCCGCAGAGCGGGACGCGCTGCGGGCGGTGGCACGACCCCGGTCGTTCCCCGCCCGGACGCCGCTGTGCCTGCAGGGCGACGAGTCGGACCACATCATCGTGATCGAGTCGGGCTGGGTGAAGGTCGCCTCGGCCACCGAGGACGGGCACGCCGTGGTGCTCGCCGTCCGCGGGCCGGGCGACCTGGTGTGCGAGAGCGCCGTGCTGGGCGCGCGGCACCGGTCGGCGACGGTGACGGCGCTGTCGACCGTGCGGGCACGCGTGGTCCCGGCGGCCCGCTTCACCGCCTTCCTGGACGCCCACCCGCGGGTGTGGCGGCTGGTCAGCGGCACGTTCGTACGACGCCTGGACGACGCGGACCAGCGGGCCCGCGCGCACGTGGCGGTGCGCGGCGACCAGCGGCTGGCGCTGCTGCTGGCGCACCTGGCGGAGCTGTCGGCCCGGCACGCGCCGCCCGCGCCGGACGGCGGCGTCGACATCGCCCCTCCCCTGTCCCAGCAGGAGCTCGGCTCGTGGATGGACGCGTCGCGCGAGACGGTCGCGCGCGGCCTCAACCGGCTGCGCCAGGAGGGCCTGGTCCGGACCGGCTGGCGCCGCATCACCGTCGTCGACGTGCCCGGACTCCTGGAGTTCGCCCACCGCCCCGCCGACGACACCGAGTGACCGCCCGCACGCCATGGACGAGGCCGTGTGACCCGCGCACCGAACGCGTCACACGGCCGGCAGCACCGCCACGACCGCCAGGTCAGGTCACGGACGTGTACGCGACGACACCACGGCGCATCGCGTCCATCGCGCGCCGCGCGGTCTTGCGGATGTGGCTGTTCGGCTCCGCCGCGTCCGCGACCTGCCCGAGCAGGTCGAGCAGCTGCTTGACCGCGCGGACGAAGTCACCGGCGGTCATGTCACCGTCGAACAGCACCTCGTCCAGGTCGTCGCCCTTCGCCCACCGGTACGCCGTCCACGCGAACCCCAGGTCGGGCTCGCGCAGGAACGACACCTGGTTGTCCTTCTCCACCGCGTCCAGCTGCCCCCACAGCCGGATCATCCCGGCGAGGGCCTCCTGCACGGCGCCCGCGGGCGTGCGGGGCGCGGTCGCGTCGTCCGGCTGCCGCGACTCGTACACCAGCGCCGACACGCACGCGGCGAGCTCGGCGTGGTCGAGCTTCTCCCACAGGCCCTCGCGCAGCGACTCGGCCGTCAGCAGGTCCAGCTCGTTGTAGATGCGGCCGAGACGGCGGCCCTCGTCGGTGACGTCCTCGCCGTCGAGGTACCCGAGCTGCTGCAGGACACCGCAGACCCGGTCGAACGTGCGGGCGATCACCTGCGAGCGTCCCTCGACACGGCGGCGCAGCTGCTCGGTCTCCCGCTCGAGCCGGAAGAACCGCTCGGCCCAGCGGGCGTGGTCCTCCCGCTGGTCGCAGCCGTGCACGGGGTGCGCGCGCAGCTCGGCGCGCAGCCGCCCGATCTCCCCGTCGTCCCCCGTCGGGGTGTCCCGGACGCGCCGCCGGTCACGGGTGTCGCCCGACACCTTGTTCCGCAGCGTGGACGCCAGGTCGCGGCGCATCTGCGGGTTGCGCGGGCTGAACGACTTCGGCACCCGGATCCGGTCGACGGGCTCCACCGGCCGCGGGAAGTCGTGGATCGACAGCCGCTGCACCGACGCCCCCGCGGTCAGCACCAGCGGCGCGGCCCCGTCCGAACGCCGCCCGAGGCCCGGGTCGAGCACGACCGCCAGGCCCGAACGCCGCCCCGACGGCACCAGGATCACGTCACCGGGACGCAGGTGCTCCAGCGACCGGGCGGCCTCGGCGCGCCGCGACGCCGACCGTTCCCGCGACAGCTCCGCCTCCCGGTCCGACAGGCGGCGGCGCAGCGCCGCGTACTCCATGAAGTCGCCCAGGTGGCACTCGGCGGCCTTGGCGTACCCGGCGAGCGCCTCCTCGTTCTTGCGGACCTGCTTGGCCAGCCCGACCACGGCCCGGTCGGCCTGGAACTGCGCGAACGACTGCTCCAGCAGGTTGCGGGCGCGTTCGAACCCGACCGCGCCGACCAGGTTCACCGCCATGTTGTAGGACGGCCGGAAGCTGGAGTTCAGCGGGTAGGTGCGGGCCCCGGCGAGCCCGGCGAGCGACGCTGGCTCCACGTTCGGCCCCCAGACCACCACCGCGTGGCCCTCCACGTCGATGCCGCGGCGTCCGGCACGCCCGGTGAGCTGCGTGTACTCGCCCGGGGTCAGGTCGACGTGCGCCTCGCCGTTCCACTTGTCGAGCTTCTCGATCACCACGGTGCGGGCGGGCATGTTGATGCCGAGCGCGAGCGTCTCGGTCGCGAACACCGCCTTGATCAGCCCGCGGGTGAACAGCTCCTCGACGATCTCCTTGAACCTCGGGAGCATCCCCGCGTGGTGCGCGGCGATGCCCCGCTCCAACGCCGCCAGGAAGTCGTGGTAGCCGAGGACGTGCAGGTCGGAGGGGTCGAGGTCGTCGGTGCGCAGCTCCACGTGCGCGCGGATCTCCTCCGCCTCCTCCTTCGAGGTCAGCCGCAGCCCCGCGTGCAGGCACTGCAGGACGGCCGCGTCGCAGCCGTTGCGGGAGAAGATGAACGTGATCGCGGGCAGCAGCCCCGCCCGGTCGAGCCGCTCCACGACGTCCGGGCGCAGCGGCGGCCGGAACCGCTGCGGACGCGGCGCGCGACGCCGCCCGGTGCGCCGCCCCTGGTTCACCTTGGCGCGCCGCACCTCCTCCACGGCCATCCGGGTGAGCTGCGGGTTCAGCTTCGCGCGGCGCCCCTCGCCCTTGCCCTGCTCCACGAACAGGTCGTACAGGCGGGTGCCGACCATCATGTGCTGGAACAGCGGGACGGGCCGGAGCTCGTCGACGATCACGGCGGTGTCGCCGCGGACCTCCTGCAGCCACTCGCCGAACTCCTCGGCGTTGGACACCGTCGCCGACAGCGCCACCAGCCGCACCGACTCCGGCACGTGGATGATCACTTCTTCCCAGACCGCGCCGCGGAACCGGTCGGCGAGGTAGTGCACCTCGTCCATCACCACGAACGCCAGCCCCGCGAGGGTCTGCGACCCCGCGTACAGCATGTTCCGCAGCACCTCGGTCGTCATCACCACGATCGGGGCCTCGCCGTTGACGCTGTTGTCGCCGGTGAGCAGCCCGACCTTCTCCGGCCCGTAGCGGCGGACGAGATCGGCGTACTTCTGGTTCGACAGCGCCTTGATCGGGGTGGTGTAGAAGCACTTGCCGCCGCCGAGCAGCGCCAGGTGCACGGCGAACTCCCCGACCAGGGTCTTGCCGGAGCCGGTGGGGGCGGCGACCAGGACGCCGCTGCCGGCCTCCAGCGCCCGGCACGCCTCGATCTGGAACGCGTCCAACTCGAAGTCGTACAGCGTCCGGAAGTCCAGCAGGGCGGGCCCGTTCCCCTCGGTGCGGGCCCGGTAGGCCCGGTACCGCTCCGCCGGGGACTGCTCGACCGACTGCGTGTCGGGGGTGCTCATGTCTCCGAGCCTACGGTTTCGCCCGCCCGGATTCCCAATTCGGGGCCCAACATCTTCACTCGGACGATCTTCCTACACCGGACGGGCGGCCCGCCTCCGGTTTTTCCGGAGACCGCCGCCCGCACAGGAGACCACCCACCGGCGATCTCCCGCCGGAGATCACCTACTGGAGATCGCCGCGCCCGCCCCGGCCGCCGCTCTCCAGCTCGGCGTCGATCCGGTCGAGGTCGAGCGGCGCGGCCTCGTCGTCGGCCAGGCCCGCGTACGGGTCGGGGGCGTTCGCCCGCCGCCGGTCGTTGAAGTACGCCAGCAGCTCGGCGACCTCGAACAGCACCACCGTGGGGATCGCGAGAGCCAGCATCGTGAACGGGTCCTGGCTGGGCGTGGCGACCGCCGCGAACACGAAGATCCCGAAGATCATCATGCGCCGGAACCGGCGGATCGCGCTGTGCGGCAGCACCCCGGCCATGTTCAGGATGATCACGAACAGCGGAAGCTCGAACGCCAGCCCGAAGATCAGCAGCATCGCCTGCGCGTAGCCGAGGTAGGACTCCACGCCGACCAGCACCGTGGAACTGCCCGGCGCGAGCCCGATGAGGATCTTCAGGCCCTTGTCCATCGTGACGTACGCCAGGGCCGCGCCCGCCACGAACAGCGGCACCGCCGCCGTGATGAACGCGTACGTCCACCGCTTCTCCCGCTTGTACAGGCCGGGGGCGACGAACGCCCACAGCTGGTACAGCCAGATCGGGGAGGAGATCACCGCGCCCGCCAGCAGCGCGACCTTCATGTGGATGAAGAACCCGTCGAAGATCCCGTGGACGACCAGGTCGCACTTGTGGTTGATGCAGTGCTTGGGGTCGATCCGGGTGAACGGCTCGGTGACGAAGTTCCAGATCGGGGTGAAGAACAGCCAGCCGATGCCGGTGCCGACGGCCAGGCCGAGGATCGCCTTGATCAACCGGTTGCGCAGCTCACGCAGATGCGCCATGAGCGGCATCCGACCCTCGGGGTCGACGGGCTGCCTCTTGAGCTTCATGGTGGGCAATCAGGGGTCGGGGAGCGGCGCGCGGCCGGTCCGGGCGGAAGCCGTGGGGGCGGGAACGGTCAGCCGTTGGCGCGGTACTGGCCGCGCTCGACCGGCACGCCCTCGATCGGCTCACCGGACGGCAGCGCGCCGGGACGCCGCTCGGACGCGGCCGCCTCGCGCTCCAGCCGGGCCGCCTCCTCACGCAGCCGCGCCGCGCGGTCACGCGCGTCGTCGGCCGGTGCGGCGGTCGCGGCGGCCTGGGGCTTGTCGGCGGCGGGCTTCGGCTCCTCGTCGTCGTCGACCAGACCCTTGGTCTCGGCCTTCAGGATGCGCGCGGATTTGCCAAGGGACCGCGCCAACTGCGGCAGCTTCGCCGAGCCGAAGATCAGCACGACGATCAGCAGCAGAATGAGGATCTCGGTGGTGCCCAGTCCAGCCATGTCAGTCCTTCTCAGCAGGTGGTACTCACGACGATCGTACGCCCTCGCCGGAGTCCGCAGGGGCGCGGGCGTCCCGCAGGTCGTCCACCTCGGCACGCAGCGCCGAGTGTTTCGGTTCGAGCCTCCGGCGCGTCCGCTCGAGTTCACGTGCCAGACGGCGAACGCCCAGCCACAGGCGGAAGGAACACCAGGCCAGCACCGCCAGCCCGGCGAACCCCAGCGTGACCGCGATCACCGTCCATGTCATCCCACCCACGGTAGCCGACCCCTCACGCCAGGTCGTACAGGGCGAGGGCACGCGCGGCCTCGCCCCGGACGGCTCCGGCGAGTGACGGCGGCGACACGATCCGTCCCTGGTCGCCCAGCCGCATCGCGAGCGCCCGCACCCACCGGGTGTCGGGGGTCCGCAGCACGATCCGCAGCCGCCCCTCCCCCAGCTCGGTGACCGACTCGCACGGATAGGAGTCGGCGACCCACCGGCCGCGCGGCGTCAGCTCCATCGTGACCACCTCGTCCTGCGGAGACGGACGGAACAGGCCGGCGTCCACGTCGATCGGCTCCGCGTCGTCCGGCACGTCCGCCGCGACGTCCAGCACGGCCAGATCGGTGACCCGGTCGAGCCGGAACAACCGGACGGCCTCGGCGCGACGGCACCAGCCCTCCAGGTAGGTGGTGCCCTCCACCACCAGCAGCCGCATCGGGTCCACGTCCCGCTCGGTGTTCTCGTCACGGGTCGGCACGTAGTACGTCAGGTGGACGCGACGCCGCCCGTCGATCGCGGAACGCAGCCGCGCGAGCGTGTCACCGCGCGTCTCCACCTCCACCGCGACCTTCCCGGCGGCCTGCGCCGCCGCGCCCGCCGCGTCCTCCAGCTTCGCGATCAGCCGGGACAGCGCGTCCCGGTCGTGCAGCTCCGGCAGGCCCGCCAGCATCCGCAGCGCCACCAGCAGCGCCGCCGCCTCGTCCGCCTTCAGCCGCAGCGGCCGCGCGATCGACTCGGCCTCGGTCACCGTGATCTCCCCGCCCTCGTAGGACAGGTCGATCGGGCAGTACGGATCCGGCGCGCGCAGCTCCACGCACCACAGCATGTTCAGGTCGTCGATCAGCTGCTTCTCGGTCACCCCGAACGCGGCGGCCGCCTCGTCCAGCGCCACCGCGTCCCGGTTCACCACGTACGGGACGAGCGCCAGCAGCCGCGCCAGCCGCCCCGTGGACGTCGCGCCGGGCCGCTTCCCCGCGTCGCCCTTCCCGGCGTCGCCCTTCGCCACGTCGGCTCGCGCCACGTCGCCCTGGACCACGCTGTTGCGGGACGCGCCGTCCTGAGGCGCCGCGCCCGTCTCGATGCCGCTCATCGCTCCCCCGCCCGCGCCGCGTCGCCGTCCACGCCCACGGCGGCCTTCACGGCCGTCCCCGCGTCCACCGACGCATCGGCGGCCGCGTCGGCCGTCTCGTTCGCCGCCAGGACGGCCTTCAGGTGCCCGATCACCGCGTCCCGCAGATCCGGCGGATCCAGCACCACCACATCGGCCGCGAACCGCGCCAGGTACGGCGCGAACCGGTCCAGGTCGCGGAACGTCAGCTCCGCCTCGTCCCACGCGCCGTCACCGACCGGCCGCACGTGCCGCGCCCACCGGCGCGGCCCCTGCGCCGCCCCGGCACGCAGCCGCACCGTCGCCGGACGCGGCTCCGCCGTCTGGGCGTCACGGTCGAACGCGATCGCCCGCACGTCCGCGTCCTGCGGCACGGTCACACTGCCCGCCGGACCATCCGGACGCACCTGACCGGCGATCCGGCTCAGCCGGAACACCCGCGGCTCGCCCCGGTCACGGTCGTGCCCGACCACATACCAGCGGCCCCGCCGGCTCACCACGCCCCACGGCTCCAAGTGCCGCCGCGCGCCGTGCGTACGGCCCACACCCTGGTACTCGAACGTCACCGGACGCCCGTCACGCACCGCCTCCCACAGCGGCGCGAACGCCGGATCCGCGGTGTCGACGCGCGGCTCCACACCGACCGCGGTCGGCACGTCGGTCTCGACCCCGGCCGCGCGCAGCTTCAACAGGGCGCCGGACGCCGCGTCCGCCATGCTCGCCCGCTGCCACACCCGCGCCGCCAGGCCCAGCACCGCCGCCTCGTCCGGCGACAGGTGGATCTCCGGAAGCTCGTACGCCTGCGGCGGGATCCGGTAACCGATCTCCTCACCGCCCCCGCCGGACGCGTCGCTGCCGACCTCGAGGGGCACGCCGAGCTCGCGCAGCTCCTCCTTGTCGCGCTCGAACATCCGCTTGAACGCCTCGTCGCCGTCCGGATACCCCGGAACGGCCCTGCGGATCTGCTCGGCCGTCAGGTAGCGCCGCGTGGCCAGCAGGCAGACCACCAGATTGAGCAGGCGCTCGGTCTTGCGCCGCGACACTTCGCCACCACCTCTTCCGCGTCCGAATCCCTCGTGCATGGGGGCGCGCGCACCGGCCGTCCGGCCGCCCGCGCGTCCCGTCGCGCCTGAGCCGGCGCCCGAGCGCGCCGTCTCGTCGCCGCCCCCAGGAGGACGCTACCGTCTCCGGTGTGATCCGATGGCGCGAAGGCACAGTACGAGGCATCCGGCGCGAATGGCCCGGAGCGGTCGAGTTGGACGTCACGGTCGGGGGCGACGGAGACTGCCGCGCCCTGGCCTACCCCGCGCTCGTGGGCAGACCCGAACCGGGCGACACCGTCCTGCTCAACACTACGGCCTTGGCGATGGGTCTGGGGACCGGAGGCTACGCGATGGTCACCGCGATCCCCGACCGCCTCCCGCCCGACCCGACCGGCCCCGGCCACCTCGTCAAGGCCCGCTACACCCCCCTGCAGGCCACCGTCCTCGGCGTCGACGAGCAGGACTCCCCCCACCACGCCCTCCTGGAGGACGCCGACTCCCTCACCGGCATGCCGGTGATCGTCGCCGACCTGCACTCCGCGCTCCCCCCGATCCTCGCCGGCCTCCTCGCCGACCGGCCCGGAACCCGCGTCGTCTACGTCATGCCGGACGGCGGCGCGCTCCCCGCCTGGTTCTCCATGTCCATCGCCAAACTCAGGGACGCCGGCGCGCTCGCCGCGACCGTCACCGTCGGGCAGGCGTTCGGCGGCGACCTGGAGGCCGTCACCGTCCACACCGGGCTCCTCGCCGCCCGCCTCGTCCTCGACGCCGACGTCGTCATCCTCGCCCAGGGCCCCGGCAACCTCGGCACCGGCACCCGCTGGGGCTTCTCCGGCGTCTCCGCCGGAGAAGCCGTCAACGCCGCGTCCATCCTGTCCGGACGCCCCGTCGGCTCACTCCGCGTCAGCGAGGGCGACGCCCGCGAACGCCACCAGGGCGTCTCCCACCACAGCCTCACCGCCTACGGACGCGTCGCCCTCGCCCGCGCCGACATCCCCGTCCCCGAACTCGGCGGCCCCTTCGGCGAACGCGTCGCCGCCCAGGCCGCCTCCCTCGGCGACCGGCACGACCTGATCCCCGTCGCCGTCACCGACCTCCGCGACGTCTGCGCCGCCGCCGAGCAGGACTGGGGCGTCCGCATGTCCACCATGGGCCGCAAACTCGACGAGGACCTCGCCTACTTCCTCACCGCCGCCGCAGCCGGACGCCACACCGCCGCACTCCTCTAGACCGCCCGTCCTCGGGGCGTCCCGCGCCCGCGCCCCTCAGAACGCCCCGAGGACGTCGACCACGAACACCAGGCTGTCGTCCGCGCGGATCCCCGCCTGCGGCAGCCCGCCCAGCGGCTTGTACGCCAGGTCCGGCGGGACGACCAGCAGCAACCGGCTCCCCACCTTCCGCCCCACCAGCGCCTGGTCCCAGCCCTTGATCACCTGGCCGGTCCCGATCGTCACCGCGTGCGGATGCCTCCCCGTCCAGGACGAGTCGAACTCCTTGCCGTTCCGCCAGAACACACCCTTGTACTGCAACGCCAGCAACTGGCCCTTGCCGACCACCGGGCCGTCCCCCTGCACCAGCGTCCGCACCTGCAGCGACTTCGGCGCGGGCCGCTTCGGCACCGTGATCGACGGCGCCTGCCCCGCGCCCCCGTCCCCCACCTGCGGCAACGACGCGTCGTTCACCGGCTGGCTCTTCCCCCGCGCCATCGCCGACGGCCCGAACACCCCACGGACGTCCAGCACGTACACCAGCGTGTCGTCCGGGCCGATCTGCCTGCCCTGGTCCCCCGCGTCCCCGTACCCCTGCTTCGGCGGGATCTTCGCGACGACCCGCGACCCCGGACGCGCCCCCTCGAACGCCTTCGCCAGCCCCGGCACGATGTCCCACGTCGGGAACGCCTCCGGCTGCCCCGTCAGGTAACTCGACGCCAGCAGCTTGCTGCCGTCCTTGCTCCACCGGTAGCCCACATAGTCCGCGACCACCAGATCGCCCTTGCGCGCCCCCTGCCCCCTCCCCTTGGCGAGGGTCCTCGTCGCGAACCCGTCCTTCGGCGTCCCCTTCGGAATCTTCACCTCAGGACGCTGCCCCGCCGACCCCTTCACCGACACCTGCACGTCCGACCCGCCACACCCGGCGGCCAGGAACAACGGAACGGCCAACACCACGGCCGCGGACACGGCGGAAACACGACGACGCATACAGGAGGTCCTTCACGGGGGCGTCACGACATCCAGACTGGCCGCTCACCCTACCGGCCGGTCACCTCCCGGCAAGCGCCAGCTCACCCCACACGCCATCCACCCCGGAAAACCGAACGGCCCGCGGGCCGGCCTCCCAGCCGAACCCACGAGCCGCCCGCGACCGCCGTCACATACCGGCGATCAACTTGTCCACACGCTCGTCCACCGAACGGAACGGATCCTTGCACAGCACCGTCCGCTGCGCCTGGTCGTTCAACTTCAGATGCACCCAGTCCACCGTGAAGTCACGCCGCTTCTCCTGCGCCCGCCGGATGAACTCCCCGCGCAACCGCGCCCGCGTCGTCTGCGGCGGCACCGACTTCGCCTCGAAGATCTCCACATCGCGCGCCACCCGCGCCACCGACCCCCGCTTCTCCAGCAGGTAGTACAGGCCACGCTCCCGGTGCACGTCGTGGTACGCCAGATCCAGCTGCGCCACCCGCGGCGAACTCAACGGCAGATCGTACTTCCGCCGGTACCGCTCGATCAGCTTGTACTTCGTCACCCAGTCGATCTCCCGGCCGACCAGGTCCAGATCGCCCGTCTCCACCGCACGCAGCGTCCGCTCCCACAGGTCCAGCACCCGCTTGGCCACCGGATCGCCGCCACGCCGGTCCACGAAGTCCTTCGCCTTCCCGAAGTACTCCTTCTGGATCTCCAGCGAACTCGCCTCCCGGCCGTTCGCCAGCCGCACCTTCCGCCGGCCCGTCATGTCATGACTGACCTCACGGATCGCCCGGATCGGATTCTCCAGCGTCAGATCCCGCATCACCACGCCGGCCTCGACCATCCGCAGCACCAGGTCCGTCGCGCCCACCTTCAGCAGCATCGTCGACTCGGACATGTTCGAGTCCCCGACGATCACGTGCAGACGGCGGAACCGCTCGGCGTCCGCGTGCGGCTCGTCCCGCGTGTTGATGATCGGACGCGACCGCGTCGTCGCCGACGACACACCCTCCCAGATGTGCTCCGCCCGCTGCGACACGCAGTACACCGCACCACGCGGCGTCTGCAGCACCTTCCCCGCACCACAGATGATCTGCCGCGTCACCAGGTACGGGATCAGGACGTCCGCCAGCCGCCCGAACTCCCCGTGCCGCCCCACCAGATAGTTCTCGTGGCAGCCATAGGAGTTCCCGGCCGAGTCGGTGTTGTTCTTGAACAGGTAGATGTCGCCGGCGATGCCCTCCTCACGAAGCCGCCGCTCGGCGTCCACGAGAAGCTCCTCGAGGATCCGCTCACCGGCCTTGTCATGCGTCACCAGGTCGACGACGCTGTCGCACTCCGGCGTGGCGTACTCGGGGTGACTGCCCACGTCCAGATAGAGCCGCGCGCCGTTACGGAGGAACACGTTGCTGCTGCGGCCCCACGACACGACCCTGCGGAACAGATAGCGAGCCACCTCGTCCGGTGACAACCGCCGCTGACCGCGGAAGGTGCAGGTGACGCCGTACTCGTTCTCAAGCCCGAAGATGCGCCTGTCCACACAGCGAGCCTATGCGTCCGAACGCCGACTTGGCAGCCTCCACCACCCCTTGATTCCCCGGACCGGACGTGACACCGTCGTTCACCCGACCCGCACCCTTACAATGTAGATCAATTCATGGGCAAGGAAAGAGCCCGCCGCGACAACCCGCGACGGGCCCTCCTCACACCCAACGACGCACCGCGTCAGGACTCCGACGAACCCTCGTCCTCATCCTCCGCGGCCGCCGCACCCGGCTCCTCCGACAACAGCGCCGACACCCGCGCCTCGGCCAGCCGCCGGAACAGACGATGCTCCCGGTTCCGGTCCAGCACCGCCACCTCCAGCGAACGCGCCTCAAGCCGCCGCTCGCTGTCCTGGGCCTCCAGCGAACGCACCGCCACCCGCAACGCCTCCGCCAGCGGCAAGCCCTCCCGGAACCGCTCCTTCAGCGCCTGCGACACCGCGTCCGCCTGACCACCCATCGCCAGGAAGCCGTGCTCGTCCGCCACCGAACCATCGAACGTCAACCGGTAGATCTGGTCCAGATCCGCCGACTCACCGACCTCCGCCACCACGAGCTCCACCTCGTACGGCTTGTTGGTCTCCGTGAAGATCGTCCCCAGCGACTGCGCGTACACGTTCGCCAACCCGCGCGCCGTCACATCCCGGCGGTCGTACTGGTACCCGTTCACATCCGCGTACCGCACACCACCCAGCCGCAGATTCTCGAACTCGTTGTACTTCCCCACCGCCGCGAACGCGATCCGGTCGTAAATCTCACTGATCTTGTGCAACGCCCGCGACGGATTGTCCGCCACGAACAGAATCCCGTCCTCATACTGAAGGACCACCACACTGCGACCACGCGCGATCCCCTTGCGCGCATAGTCCGCCTTGTCCTTCATCTGCTGTTCGGGCGACACGTAGAACGGCATGGACACCGGCCTGCATCCCTTCTATCGCAGCGGGGCGGTCGGACCGCCCGGCGCCTCGTAACGACCCTCCACGACGCTGCGCGCGAGCGCCCCCACCTCGTCCTCGCCCAGCCTCCGGTACCCGTCCGCCGTCACCGACGCCACCACCGGGAAGATCCCCCGCGTCAGATCCGGACCACCCGTCGCCGAATCGTCGTCCGCGGCGTCGTACAACGCCTGCACGCACACCAGCGCCGCGTCCTCCGCCGACAGATCCGCGCGGAACAACTTCTTCATCGAACCCCGCGCGAACGGCGACCCCGAACCGATCGTGTGGAACTCCCGCTCCTCGTACCGGCCGCCCGCCGGATCGTAGGAGAAGATCCGCCCCCGGTCCTCCACCTCGTCGTACCCCGCGAACATCGGCACCACCGCGAGCCCCTGCATCGCCATGCCCAGGTTCCCGCGCACCATCGCCGCGAGCCGGTTCGCCTTGCCCTCGATCGAGAGCGTCCGCCCCTCACGCTTCTCGTAGTGCTCCAGCTCCACCTGGAACAACCGGGTCAGCTCCAGGCCGATCCCCGCCGTCCCGGCGATCGCGATCGCCGAGAACTCGTCCGCCCGGAACACCTTCTCGATGTCCCGCTGCGCGATCACATGCCCGGCGGTCGCCCGCCGGTCCCCCGCCATCACCACACCACCGGGGAACGTCACCGCCACGATCGTCGTCCCGTGCGGGATCTCCTCCGCCCCGGCGGCCACCTGCGGCAGCACCCGCCGCCCCGGCAGCGCGTCCGGCGAGTACGCCCCCAGGAACTCCGTGAACGACGAGGTGTCCGGACTCCCGAACAACCCGGGCAGACGCCCGCCAACCGCATCCTGCGACGCCACGCGACTCCTTCCCTCCAGCACGACACCGGCTCCAGCCCCGCGAACACGACCTCACCGGCGCGGACACCTAGACCCTACTGTTCACGGCGCGCCCACCGCATACCGCGAACACCCCCACCCGCTCCGCCCACGGCGAACCCACACGCCGACGCGCACCGCCTGCCCACACACACCACGGCCGGACGGCCCACACGGACCATCCGGCCACCTCGCCCTGGCCCGGCCCCGGCCTCAACCGGCCCGACCCGCCACCGCCAACGCGAACGGATCAGCGAACGGCCCACCGAAACACCACTCCGCCTCCCACTCCACGTCCCGCAGGGCCTTCCGGAGCCGCACGTCCTCGTCCCGAACCCGCCCCCAGCCGTCCGCCCCGACCCCGGCCGGATCCACATCCGGAAGCGTGAACGACCACCGCACCCCTCCCCCGGCAGCCGCAACCTCCGCGACCAGCGAGCCCTCCAGATAAGCCGCCGCCCGCCGAATCACACCCGGATCGTCCCCGAGCAGCCCCATCCCGGTGTTGCACCCGAGACACAGCGCACCCCGAACCGCTCCAGAGTCGTGACAGTGATCGATGTGCTCAGGCTCCCGATCACTACAGATCGCGCACAGCCCCTTCTGGAGGGCGACCAGCGAGTCCGCCTCCGCCTCGGTCAGGCCGTACTTCTCCCGCAGCTTGTAGTGCCGAGCCGACCCCAGCACGGACGCGCGGCGCACCCCGCGCATCATCTCCAGATGCCGACGCGACCGCCCGGTGATCGTCGTGGCGTCGAACTCGAGCCACAACCTGCGCGCGTGGGAACCGCGTCCCTCCAGGTAGTCGGCGGCCTCCGCCAAGCGCCAGACCTCGTCCTCGAACTGCCCCAAGGCGTTGTTGCACTTGAAGCACAACATGCCCCGAACCCGCCCCGCGCCATGGTCGTGGTCCACATGCGACGCGGGCTCGCACAGGCAGATCACACAGATACCGCCCTGCGCGGCGAGGATCGCGTCGGCCTCCTGCTCGGTGATGCCGTATCGCAGCTTGAGCAGATAGTTCCGCGCGCTGCCGTGCTTCCGATCGCGGTTCTCCGTGACGACCCGGCCGTGACAGGGATTGCAGTAGGTGCCGAATCCGGACTTTTTGGTTCGGTTACGAGGAAACTCCTCGACCGGCTTGACCTCTTCGCAGCGAGGGCAGTACTTCGTACCCTCGGGAACTGAGCGGCGCTTACGGTAGGGCTTCACCTGAGCGCCCTGAACCGCCCGCCTGCCGCGATAGCAGCCCGCGTTCCGGAGCCCGAAGCACTCCTTGCAGTAGAGGGCGAGTCCGTCCGGCGAGGCCTTGCGCTTCCAGAACTCCGTGACGGGCCTCATCCGCCCACAGTCGCGGCATTCCTTGAAATTGG
Source organism: Actinomadura oligospora ATCC 43269 (assembly GCF_000518265.1). GTDB lineage: Bacteria > Actinomycetota > Actinomycetes > Streptosporangiales > Streptosporangiaceae > Spirillospora > Spirillospora oligospora. The sequence continues at coordinate 219,605 of NZ_JADG01000009.1, forward strand.
TCACCACACCCACCCACCCCCGGGCGCCCCCGGACTCGAAGGCGCGTACCTAATCCCGCGGAATTCCGAGACCGACAGTACACGCGTTCGACGACATCCGTTACACCGTTCGAATCACCGGTGATTTATGATGTCCGATTTGCCCATCATTGTCCGCCCTTCTGGATGAATCCACGGACAAATTCCTCTGCATTCTCTTCGAGTACTTCGTCGATTTCGTCCAGAATTGCGTCGACATCGTCGGAAAGCTTTTCCTGCCGGTCCTGGACGTCGCTCTCAGGGGCCGCCTGGGTCTCCTCGACCTCTTCGGTGCGGTGGGTGGTCTGCTTCTGACCGCCGGTGTCCTTCGTGGCCATGTCCCGTACCTCCACTCTGCCGGTTCCCCCAACCCTATCCCCGATCACTGGCGGCGAGCGGGCACCGACGCCCAGGTCAGACCGGGCGGCCGGCGCGGGGGGCCTGGTGGGGTTATCGCCCGTCCGGCAACCACTGAAACGGGCATACCGGTCACGAATCCGCGTCGGCCGGAGGCGTTCCGTGACATCGTGCACGTGGGGTTCCGGCGCAGACGAAAAGGCCCTCCCGGACATCGTCCCGGGAGGGCCTTTCGTGCGGTTCGGTCAGCGGTGTCCGGTGAGGGTCGCGACGAGGTCGGCGGCGGTGCGGCAGCGGTCCAGCAGGCCGCCCACGTGCTGCCTGGTGCCGCGGAGCGGTTCCAGGGTGGGGACGCGCTGGAGGGACTCGCGGCCGGGGACGTCGAAGATGACCGAGTCCCAGGAGGCGGCGGCGACGGAGTCGGCGTACTGGCGGAGGCAGCGGCCGCGGAAGTAGGCGCGGGTGTCCTCGGGGGGCTCGTCGACGGCGCGCCGGATCTGGTCCTCGGTGACGAGGTGCTCCATGCGTCCGCGGGAGGCGAGGCGGTTGTAGAGGCCCTTGCCGGGACGGATGTCGGTGTACTGGAGGTCGACGAGCTGGAGGCGGGGGTGGGACCAGTCGAGGCCGTCGCGGTTGCGGTAGCCCTCGAGGAGTTCGAGTTTGGCGACCCAGTCGAGTTCGCGGGACAGCTGCATGGGGTCGTCGCCGAGGCGGTGCAGGACCGATTCCCAGCGGTCGAGGACGTCCTTGGTCATGTCGTCGACGTCGGCGCCGAAGCGGTCCTCGACGTACTTGCGGGACTGTTCGAGGTACTCCATCTGGAGCTGGACGGCGGTCATCTTGCGGCCGTCGCGGAGGGTGAGGAGGTGTTTGCAGGTGGGGTCGTGGGAGATGGCGCGGAGCGCCGCGACGGGCATGTCGACGGAGAGGTCGACGGTGAGGAAGCCGTCCTCGATCATGGCGAGGACGAGGGCGGTGGTGCCGAGCTTGAGGTAGGTGGAGATCTCGCTCATGTTGGCGTCGCCGATGATGACGTGGAGGCGCCGGTACTTCTCGGGGTCGGCGTGGGGTTCGTCGCGGGTGTTGATGATGGGGCGTTTGAGGGTGGTCTCGAGGCCGACCTCGACCTCGAAGAAGTCGGCGCGCTGGCTGATCTGGAAGCCGTCGCCGCGGCCGTCGACGCCGATGCCGACGCGGCCGGCGCCGGTGACGACCTGGCGGGAGACGAAGAAGGGGGTGAGGTGCCGGACGATGTCGGCGAAGGGGGTCTCCCGTTTCATGAGGTAGTTCTCGTGGCAGCCGTAGGAGGCGCCCTTGTTGTCGGTGTTGTTCTTGTAGAGCTGGATGGGGTGGGTGCCGGGGACGAGGCCGGCGCGGTGCGCGGCGTCGGCCATGACGCGTTCTCCGGCCTTGTCCCAGATGACGGCGTCGAGGGGGTTGGTGGTCTCGGGTGCGGAGTACTCGGGGTGGGCGTGGTCGACGTAGAGCCGGGCGCCGTTGGTGAGGATGACGTTGGCGAGGCCGAGGTCCTCGTCGGTGAGCTGGGTGGGGTCGGCGACCTCGCGGGCGAGGTCGAAGCCGCGGGCGTCGCGGAGGGGGTTCTCCTCCTCGAAGTCCCAGCGTGCTCTTCTGGCTCGTGCCGCCGATGCCGCGAGGTAGGCGTTGACGACCTGGCTGGAGGTCACCATCGCGTTGGCCCCTGGTTGGCCGGGTACGGAGATGCCGTACTCGGTCTCGATGCCCATCACCCGCCGAACACTCATATCGTCGAGCCTATCGGGGTGGGCGGGGTGGAGCCATGGGGCCGGGGTCCGGTGTTGCGGTGTGGTGGGTTTCGGACACGCCGGGCCGGGGGCGGCGGGTGGGCTGTGGGCGTGTCGTGGGCGTGCTGGGGGTGGACGCGCCGACGGCGCGGGCCCCGGGTGGGGTCCGCGCCGTCGGTGTGGGTCGTGCGTGCGGGTGTTACAGGTACTGGCCGGTGTTGGCGACGGTGTCGATGGAGCGTCCGGCCTCGGCGCCCTGTTTTCCGGAGACGAGGGTGCGGATGTAGACGATCCGTTCGCCCTTCTTTCCGGAGATGCGGGCCCAGTCGTCGGGGTTGGTGGTGTTGGGCAGGTCCTCGTTCTCGCTGAACTCGTCGACGCAGGCGGCGAGGAGGTGGGCGACGCGGAGGCCCTTCTGGCCGGTGTCGAGGAATTGCTTGATGGCCATTTTCTTGGCCCGGTCGACGATGTTCTGGATCATGGCGCCGGAGTTGAAGTCCTTGAAGTAGAGGACTTCCTTGTCGCCGTTGGCGTAGGTGACCTCGAGGAAGCGGTTCTCCTCGCTTTCGGTGTACATCCGTTCGACGACGCGCTGGATCATGGCCTCGACGGTGGCGGCGGGGCTGTCGCCGTGTTCGGCGCGGTCGTCGGGGTGGAGCGGGAGGCCGGGGAGGATGTACTTGGAGAAGATGTCCTTGGCGGCTTCGGCGTCGGGGCGTTCGATCTTGATTTTGACGTCGAGGCGGCCGGGCCGCAGGATCGCGGGGTCGATCATGTCCTCGCGGTTGGAGGCGCCGATGACGATGACGTTCTCCAGGCCCTCGACGCCGTCGATCTCGCTGAGGAGCTGGGGGACGATGGTGTTCTCGACGTCGGAGGAGACGCCGGATCCGCGGGTGCGGAAGATGGAGTCCATCTCGTCGAAGAAGACGATGACGGGGGTTCCGGCGGAGGCCTTCTCGCGGGCTCGTTGGAAGACGAGCCGGATGTGGCGTTCGGTCTCGCCGACGTATTTGTTGAGGAGTTCGGGGCCCTTGATGTTGAGGAAGAAGCTCTTCCCCTCCTGGCCGGTCTTGTCGGCGACCTGTTTGGCGAGGGAGTTCGCGACGGCCTTGGCGATGAGGGTCTTGCCGCATCCGGGGGGGCCGTAGAGCAGGACGCCCTTGGGGGGCCGGAGGTGGTGTTCGCGGAAGAGGTCGGCGTGCAGGTAGGGCAGTTCGACCGCGTCGCGGATCTGTTCGATCTGGGGTCCGAGTCCGCCGATCTCCTCGTAGGAGATGTCGGGGACCTCTTCGAGGACGAGTTCTTCGACCTCGGCCTTGTGGATCTTCTCGTAGGCGTATCCGCTGCGGGTTTCGAGCATGAGGGAGTCGCCCGGGCGGAGCGGGACGCCGCGGAGGGGTTCGGCGAGTTTGATGACGCGTTCCTCGTCGGCGTGCGCGATGACGAGGGCGCGTTCTCCGTCGTCGAAGAGTTCCTTGAGCATGACGACTTCGCCCTGCTCTTCGAATTCGAGGGCCTCGACGACGTTGAGGGCCTCGTTGAGCATCACTTCCTGGCCGCGTTGGAGTTCGTCGACTTCCACCGCGGGGCTGACGTTGACGCGCAGTTTGCGTCCGCCGGTGAAGATGTCGACGGTTCCGTCGTCGCGGGCTTCGAGGAAGACGCCGAATCCGGATGGTGGTTGTGCCAGCCGGTCGACCTCCTCCTTGAGGGCCACGATCTGTTCGCGGGCCTCCTTGAGGGTCGCCACGAGTCGTTCGTTCTGGCCTGTCACGGCGGCCAGGTTGGCCTGTGCCTCGTGGAGACGTTCTTCCAGTACCCGTACTTGGCGCGGGGATTCCGCGAGCTTGCGGCGCAGCACGGAGATCTCCTCCTCAAGGAAGGACACCTGCGTCTGGAGGTCTCGTACCTCCTTTTCGTGCTGCGCCTTGCGCGCCCCAGCTTCGTCACGAGCGGCCACGCCCCGTCACCTCCTCACGAAGAGCCGACGACCTACTGAGACCCTACCTATCTGGAGGGCTTCCGTAACCTGCCCATTCGGTGTTCGTGTCGTGCCGGCGTCTTCCGGGTGGGGGCGTGCCGGGGGCGGGGCGGGGCGGTGGCGGCGAGGGTGCGCGGCGGCGGGGGCGGCTTGGAGGGTGCTTGGGAGCGTGTTTGCCGAGTTCGGCGGGTGTGGCGGTGGGGGTGGGCGTGTCGGGTGGGGGGTGGGTGCCGGGCGGGCCGCCGGTGATCGGATTGTGATCTAGGACTCGCCGTCGCCGGGCGTGGCGGGGGCGGTGTCCGCGGCGGGGGCGCCGTCGGTGGCCGGGGCGGTGGCGGTGTCGGGCTGGGCGCCCTTGGCGGGGCGGCGGCGGCGCAGGGGCGGGGTGACGCCGTCGGCGAGGCGGCGGGCGGTGACGAGGAAGCCGGTGTGGCCGATCATGCGGTGGTCGGGGCGGACGGCGAGGCCCTCGACGTGCCAGGAGCGGAGCATGGTCTCGAAGGCGTAGGGCTCGGCGAAGGCGCCGTGGCCGCGGAGTTCCTCGACGATGCGGGACATCTGGGTGGTGGTGGCGATGTAGGCGCAGACGAGGCCGCCGGGGACGAGGGCCTTGGCGACGGCGTCGACGGTCTCCCAGGGGGCGAGCATGTCGAGGACGACGCGGTCGACCTCGGTCTCGGTGAGGGAGTCCTCGAGGGAGCCGACGGTGAGCTTCCAGGACGGGTGGGGGCCGCCGAAGAACTTCTCGACGTTGGCGCGGGCGATGTCGGCGAAGTCGGGGCGTCGTTCGTAGGAGGAGAGGAGGCCGTGTTCGCCGACGGCGCGGAGGAGGAAGCAGGAGAGGGCGCCGGATCCGGCGCCGGCCTCGATGACGCGGGCGCCGGGGAAGATGTCGGCCTGGGCGACGATCTGGGCGGCGTCCTTGGGGTAGACGACGGCGGCGCCGCGGGGCATGCGGACGGCGAAGTCGGACAGCAGGGGGCGGAAGGCGAGGTATTCGACGCCGCCGCTGGAGCGGAAGACGGTGCCTTCGTGGCTGCCGATGATCGTGTCGTGTTCGATGCTGCCCTTGTGGGAGTGGTACTGCTTCCCGGGCTGGAGGGTGATGGTGTTGATGCGGCCCTTGGGGTCGGTGAGCTGAACCTGGTCGCCGGGGCGGAAGGGGCCGTGCGGGATCCGGCCGGTGGCCGGGGCCTGCGCGGGGGTGGTGCTGGTGTCGCCGGAGGTCGGCGGCGTGGGTTCGCTCATGGGTGTCAAGGCTAGCGGGCCTGCGGGACCGCTCGGAGCGTCCGGGTGGGGTTCCGGGGAGCGCGGCCGGGGGCGCTTGCGGGGTGGGTCAGATTCCGGCGAAGGCGCGGTCGACGTCGGCGATGGAGAGGACGCCGTAGACGCCGCCGTCGGGTTCGAGGAGCAGGTACTCGGTGGCGGGGGCGCGGCGGAGGGCGTTGATCAGGGCCTCGCCGACGAGGTCGGCGGAGAGGGACAGGTCGGGTTCGAGGCCGCGGGAGAGGTCGCCGACGGTGACCCAGGGGCGGCGCTGTTCGGGGGTGGCGTTGACGGCCTTCTCGCTGACCAGGCCGAGGGGGCGGCCGTCGTGGTCGGTGACGACCAGGGCGCCGGCCTGGGCCTCGTGGGCGCGGCGGACGGCCTCGGCGAGGGGGGTGTCGGTGGTGACGAGGGTGGCGCGGCGGGCGAGGCGGCGCGCGGACAGCAGGGGGATGCGGTCGCGGACGCGTTCGGCGCGCAGGGCGTGGGTGGCGCCGATCCAGATGGTGGAGGCGACCATGGCGGACCAGAGCAGGGCGAGCCAGCCGAAGCCGCGTCCGGGCAGGGTGGCGAGCCAGACGCCGGTGAGCAGGCAGGCGGCGGCGACGGCGCGGCCGATCCAGGCGGCGGCGACGGCTCCGCTGCGGGCGTGTCCTGTGATCTTCCAGACGGCGGCGCGGACGAGGCGTCCGCCGTCCAGGGGGAGGCCGGGCAGGAGGTTGAAGGCGCCGACGAGGAGGTTGGCGATGGTGAGGGCGTCGACGAGGAGTCCGGCGACGGGCGGGAGCGGGAGCAGGTAGTGGGCGGCGAGGCCGAGGGCGGCGAGGACGAAGTTGACCAGGGGGCCGGCGAAGGCGATGAGGAACTCGCGGCCGGGGGTGGGGGCCTCGCGTCCGATGGCGGTCTCGCCGCCGAGGATGTTGAGGGTGACGGAGCGGACGGGGAGTCCGAGGGCCCGGGCGGTGACGGCGTGGCTGAGTTCGTGGACGAACACCGAGCCGTAGAGCAGGAGGGCGTAGGTGAACGCGACGAGGTAGCTGGCGGGGCGTCCGAGGGCGTCGTTGACCTGGCCTTCGAACATGATGGTGACGAGCAGCGCGATGGGGAACCAGCTGGGCGAGACGTAGACGGGGACGCCGAAGGGGCGTCCCATGGGGATGCCGGGCGGGCGGGGCGTGGGCGGCTGGTCTCGGGGGTCGTCGCCGGAGGGCGGTTCCGAGGGGCCGGACGCGCCGGCGGAGCCGCTGGACCGGCTTCCGGGGTCTGCGGGGCCGTGGGACGGCGCGTCACCGGGGCCGCCGGGCGGGGTGCCGCCGGAGCGGCCCGCCTCGGGGCCCGCCGGGCCGTCGGCCTTGGGGGCCGGGGCGTCGGCCGGGGCGGCGGCGGGGCGGCCGTCGGGGTCTCCGGAGGATCCGGAGCCGGTGGGGCCGGTGTCGCCGTCGGTCACGGGTGCGCTGTCAGTCACGTTGTCGATGCTACGGCCCCGGGGCGGGGGTTCCGCTCCCCCGGTCGGTGCGGGATTTCGTCGGCGGGGTCGCCTACGCTTGCTGGGCATGACGACGACCGGGGCCGAGAGCGGGACGACGAGCGCGGCGGGGACGGCTGACGGGGCGGTGCCGGAGGCGGCGCGGGCCGGGGCGCCGGAGGGGGCGCGTGCGGGGGCCGCGGACGGGCCGGCGGGGGCGGTCGATCCCGAGGTGACGGGGTCGCTGTCGCCGTCGCGGGCGGGCGATTTCATGACGTGCCCGCTGCTGTACCGGTTCCGGGTGATCGACAAGATCCCGGAGAAGCCGAGTCCGGCGGCGGTGCGGGGGACGCTGGTGCACGCGGTGCTGGAGCGGCTGTACGACCTGCCGACGGCGGGCCGCACGCCGGCGGCGGCGCTGGAGCTGCTGGGGCCGGAGTGGGAGCGGCTGTGCGAGGAGAAGCCGGAGCTGCTGGGCCTGTTCGAGGCGGACGCGGAGGGCGTCGCGGAGCGGGAGGGCTGGCTGGCGGAGGCGCGGCGGATGGTGGAGTCGTACTTCTCGCTGGAGGATCCGCGGCGGCTCGAGCCGGCCGAGCGGGAGCTGTTCGTGGAGACGGTGCTCGGGTCGGGGTTGCGGCTCCGGGGGTACATCGACCGGCTGGACGTGGCGCCGACGGGTGAGATCCGGATCGTGGACTACAAGACGGGGTCGGCGCCGCGGGCGGAGTTCGAGGCGCGGGCGTTGTTCCAGATGAAGTTCTACGCGCTGGTGCTGTGGCGGCTGCGGGGTGAGGTGCCGCGGTTGCTGCAGTTGATGTACCTGAAGAACGGGGAGGTTCTGCGGTACGCCCCGGACGAGGCGGATCTGCGGGCGACGGAGCGGAAGGTGGAGGCGCTGTGGCTGGCGATCCGGCGGGCGACGGAGTCGGGTGAGTGGCGTCCTCGTCCGTCGCGGTTGTGCGACTGGTGTGATCATCAGCAGCGGTGTCCGGAGTTCGGGGGGACGCCGCCGCCGTTGCCGACGGGGCCGGTGAAGCGGCGGGACGCGGTGGTGCCGGAGCCGTCGCCGGGCCTCGACGACCTCTGAGTCCGGGGCGTGGGCCCGGACCGGGCGTTCCCAGCCCCTGGTTGGCGCGGTCCCGCCGCGCCGCCGGGGGCTGCGTTCTTGGGCTCTGAGCTCCGCGGACGCGGTGTCTGAGCCTCGCGGAGTGCGCGGGCGTGGCGTTCCTCCTTCTTGGGGAGGAGTGCGGATCGCCGCTCAGGAGGGCAAGGGACCTGGCGTGACCTCCTAGGGTTGAGGCGTGTCACCCCGCATCCGTGGTCTTCGCACCTTCCGTGCCTGGTTGGCGGCGCGGCCGCAGGCGGCCGACGCCGTGCTGGCGCTCGCGCTGCTGGCGGTGGGGCTGCCGGAGCTGTTCCTGGGGGATCGTTCCTCCCCGGATGCCCAGTTGTTCGCCGCGCCGGACGCGCGGCAGGCGGTGGTGGTGGCGGCGATGACGTCGGCGCTGGTGTTGCGGCAGCGGTTCCCGTTGACGACGCTGTGGATCGTCCTGGCCGGGGAGTTCCTGCTGTCGGCATGGCAGTACCTGCCGTCCGTCCCGGATTCGGTGTCGTTCATGGTCGCGGTGTACAGCGTGGCGGCGCACCGGGCGCTGGCGCACAGCGCGCTGGGCGGTGTGGTGGCGCTGGTCGCGTTCAACGGGCTGCTGATGTCGTTCCCGATGCACCTGTCGCTGCTGGAGTTCCTGACGGACAACGCGCTGGTGGTCGGGGTGTGGGTGCTCGGCCGGAATCTGCGGATGCGGCGGGCGTACTTCACGGAGCTGGAGGACCGGGCGGCGCGGCTGGAGCGGGCGCGGGGGTCGGACGCGCGGGCGGCGCGGATCGAGGAGCGGTCGAGGATCGCGCGGGAGCTGCATGACGTGGTGGCGCACCATGTGAGCGTGATGACGGTGCAGGCGGGGGCGGCGCGGCGGATCATCGACCGGGATCCGGGGGGCGCGCGGGAGGCGATGTCCACGATCGAGGAGGTCGGGCGGACGGCGCTGAGCGAGATGCGGCGGATCGTGGGGGTGCTGCGGACGGACCGGGACGAGCTGGCGCGGGGTGAGCTGGCGCCGCAGCCGGGCCTGGGTGATCTCGGTGAGCTGCTGGACCATGTGCGGGAGACGGGCCTGTCGGTGCAGCTGTGGATCGAGGGTGAGGCGCGGACGCCGTCGCCGGGGGTGGACGTGGCGGCGTTCCGGCTGATCCAGGAGGCGTTGACGAACACGTTGAAGCACGCGGGTCCGCAGGCGCGGGCGTGGGTGCGGTTGCGGTACACGGCGGAGGATCTGACGGTGGAGATCGAGGACGACGGGCGCGGTACGGCGACGATCGTGGCCGACAGTGGGGACAAGCCGGGGCACGGGCTGGTGGGGATGTACGAGCGGGTGGCGTTGTACGGGGGCGAGCTGCGGATCGGGCCGCGGGTCGGCGGGGGTTTCGGGGTGCGGGCCCGGTTCCCGTTGTCGGCGTGACGGCGCGTAGGGTGGCGGGATCGTGGAGCGTGTGGATGGACGGGACGGTGGCGGCGTGAGCACGGTGCGGGTGCTGCTGGTGGACGACCAGCCGTTGCTGCGGACGGGGTTCCGGCTGATCCTTGAGGCCGAGCCCGACCTGGCGGTGGTCGGTGAGGCGGGGGACGGCGCGGCGGCGGTGGAGCTGACGCGGTCGCTGCTGCCGGACGTGGTGCTGATGGACATCCGGATGCCGGGTGTCGACGGGATCGAGGCGACGCGGCGGATCATCCGGGACGGCGCGGCGTCGCATGATCCGCGGGTGCTGATCCTGACGACGTTCGATCTGGACGAGTACGTGATCGAGGCGGTGCGGGCGGGGGCGAGCGGGTTCCTGCTGAAGGACTCGCCGCCGGAGGATCTGGTGCAGGCGATCCGGATCGTGGCGGCGGGTGACGCGATCGTGGCGCCGAGTGTGACGCGGCGGCTGCTGGACCGGTTCGCGACGCGGTTGCCGGCGGTGCGGGACGCCTCTCCCCCGCCGGGGCTGGACACGCTGACCGAGCGGGAGCGCGAGGTGCTGTCGCATGTGGCGCGCGGGCAGTCGAACGCGGAGATCGCCGCCGATCTGGTGGTGAGTGAGACGACGGTGAAGACGCACGTGGGGAACGTCCTGGCGAAGCTGGGGTTGCGGGACCGGGTGCAGGCCGTGGTGTACGCGTACGAGACGGGTATGAGCCGTCCGGGCCAGCAGTAGCCGGTCTGGGTCGGTGGTGGCGTTGCGGAGGGCCTGGTGTGGCACTCCGGGGTCAGGTGGCGGTGCCACCGGGGTGTGAGGGTGGCCGTCCGGGCGGCGGCGGCCGGGGCGTCCGTTTCGTCCTGGGGACGTGACCCTGAGGCGTCCCTGATCGGTTTCCCCGGGGTCCTGCTCCGGGTGGTCTACTCCCCACGGACGAGAGTGGGAGGACGCCTCCTGCCTTGGGTGGAGTCGAAAGTCCGTTCCGTCGGGTCATCCTCTGAAGCGCGGTAACTCCTACTGTTTTCGAGTGGGCCGGGTCACCATTTCTCCCGGTCCGTTCCCCCGGTCGGCGCCCTCGACGGCGCCGCCGCATGACTCAGGAGGAGTTCACGTGACTGATTCCGCCCGCTCGACAAGCGACGCGGTGGCCGCGCCCGGGGCGGGTGACTTCGCCGCGCGGGCGCACCGGATCTCCAAGGTGTACGGCTCGGGCGACGCTCGCGTGATCGCGCTGGACGGGGTGACGGTCGGGATCCCGCGTGGCCGTTTCACCGCCGTCATGGGCCCCTCGGGGTCGGGCAAGTCGACGCTGATGCACTGCATGGCGGGGCTGGACGCGGTGAGCGAGGGCGAGGTGTTCATCGGGGACACCGAGCTGACCCGGCTGCGGGACAAGCAGCTGACGCGGCTGCGCCGCGACAAGATCGGGTTCATCTTCCAGGCGTTCAACCTGGTGCCGACGTTGACGGCGCTGGAGAACATCACGCTGCCGATGGACATCGCGGGGCGCCGCCCGGATCCGGCGTGGCTGGACCGGGTGATCGACACGGTGGGGTTGCGGCCGCGGCTGAAGCACCGTCCGTCGGAGCTGTCGGGCGGCCAGCAGCAGCGGGTGGCGTGCGCGCGGGCGCTGGCGTCCCGCCCGGAGATCATCTTCGCGGACGAGCCGACCGGGAACCTGGACTCGCGGTCCGGCGCGGAGGTGCTGTCGTTCCTGCGGGACTCGGTGCGGGAGATGGGGCAGACGATCGTGATGGTCACCCATGACCCGTCCGCGGCGGCCTACTCCGACCAGGTGCTGTTCCTGACCGACGGTCAGATCGTGGACACGATGCAGCAGCCGACGGCCGAGCGGGTGCTGGAGCGGATGAAGGGCTTCGAGCTGCCGGGGGTCGGCGCGCGATGAGTTCGGTTCCGATGGCGCGGGTGACCCTGCGCAACCTCTCCGCGCACAAGATCAGGCTGGTGCTGACGGCCGTCGCGGTGATCCTCGGCGTGGCGTTCGTGGCGGGGACGCTGGTGTTCACCGACACGATGAACAAGAAGTTCGACGATCTGTTCAACCGGATCGGGAAGAACGTCGCGGTGGACGTCCGGGCCGTGAAGGTGGTCGACTCGGGCGACGGGCAGGACGCGCGCCCGCCGCTGCAGCAGTCGGTGCTGGCGAAGGTGCGGTCGGTGCCGGGCGTGAAGGACCCGGTGGGGACCGTCAACGGGTACGCGGCGCTGGTCGGCAAGGACGGGAAGATCGTCGGGACGGGTCAGAACGGCCCGCCGCAGCTCGGCACGAACTGGACGGGCGACGGGATCGCGCGGCTGGTGTCGGGGCGCGCCCCGGCCGCCGCGGGCGAGGTCGTGCTCGACAAGGCGTCGGCGAAGAAGGCCGGGTTCGGCCTGGGCGACCAGGTGACGGTGGTGGTGAAGTCGGGGCCGCAGCGGGCGACGCTGGTCGGGACCGCCGACATCGGCGACATGATGGGCGCGACGCTCATCGCGTTCGACACCCCGACCGCGCAGAGGCTGCTGCTGAAGCCGGGGTACTTCACCGACATCCGGACGGGTTCGACCGGCCCGGACGAGGCGACGCTGCGGGACCGGGTCGCGAAGGTCCTGCCGTCCGGCACCGAGGCCGTGACGGGCACGAAGCTGCGGGACGAGAACAAGTCCCAGGTGGCGTCGTTCCTGGGGTTCTTCCGGACGTTCCTGCTGGTGTTCGCGCTGATCTCGATCTTCGTGGGCGCGTTCATCATCTTCAACACCTTCTCGATGCTGGTGGCGCAGCGGACGCGTGAGCTGGCGCTGCTGCGGGCGATCGGCGCGGCCCGGACGCAGGTGACGCGGGCGGTGATCGGTGAGGCCGTCGCGGTCGGGTTCGTGGGGTCGACGCTGGGCCTGGCGGCCGGTGTCGGGCTGGCGGAGCTGCTGCAGTCCACGACCGGCGGGGGCGGCGGGCTGACGTTCACGGCGACGCCGGTGATCTGGTCGTACGTGGTCGGGATCGTGGTGACGGTCGTGTCGGCGTACTTCCCGGCGCGGCGCGCGGCGAAGGTGCCGCCGGTCGCGGCGATGCGCGACGACGTGGCGCTGCCGCAGCGGTCGATGCGGATCCGGCTGGCGTTCGGGTCGTTGCTGACGCTGGCGGGCGCGGGGCTGATGGGCCTCGGCCTGTTCGGGCACGCGTCGAACCCGGCGGTGCTGGTCGGCGTGGGCGCGGTCGCGGTGTTCCTCGGTGTGGCGCTGCTCGCGCCGGTGATCAGCAAGCCGGTGGTGCGGGTGCTGGGGTGGCCGTTCGCGCGGCTGCTGCGGACGCCGGGCCGGCTGGCGCGGCAGAACGCGCTGCGGAACCCGCGCAGGACGGCGGCGACGGCGTCCGCGCTGATGATCGGCCTGGCGTTGATCACGGCGGTGAACGTGCTCGGGTCGTCGATGCGGTCGTCGGTGGAGGCGCAGGTCGACAAGCAGTTCGGCGCGGACTACGTGATCGAGCCGACCGGTGCGGGCGGCCTGTCGACGGACCTGGTCGCGAAGGTGAAGGCGACCGGCGGCGTCAGGAGCGCGGGCGCGATGTACTCGGGGAACGCGAAGGTCTCCGGGAAGCGCGTGCGGTACGTGGCCGGTGACACGGCGGAGCTGCTGAGCGGCACCCGCGCGAAGGTCGTGTCGGGGTCGGGGACGTTCGGCCGTGACGGGATGCTGGTCGACGAGGACACCGCGAAGAAGAACTCGCTGTCGGTGGGATCGGCCGTGCCGGTGCTGTTCCCGGACGGGAAGACCGAGACGCTGCGGGTCGGCGGTGTGTACGCGAAGAACCGGTTCCTGGGCGGGCGCGTGATCTCGCAGGGCGCGTACCTGGCGCACACGGCGGATCCGTCCGTCGAGGTGATCATCGTGACCGCGGACAAGGCGGGTTCGGCGACCAAGGACGCGCTGCTGAGGACGTTGTCGGCGCGTCCGGACGTGAAGGTGCAGGACCAGGCGGGCCTGAAGGCCGACGCGCGCAAGCAGGTCGACGGGTTCGTGACGTTCCTGACGATCCTGCTGGTCATGTCGGTGATCATCGCGGCCGTGGGTGTGATCAACACGCTGGCGCTGTCGGTGATCGAGCGGACCCGGGAGATCGGGCTGCTGCGGGCGATCGGGATCAGCCGCAGGCAGCTGCGCCGGATGATCCGCGCCGAGTCCGTGGTGATCGCGGTGTTCGGCGCGGTGCTCGGCATCGGCATCGGGGTGGCGTTCGGGGCCGCGTTCCAGCACGCGCTGCGCAAGCAGGGCCTGAGCGTCCTGTCGATCCCGGTCGGGACGCTGGTGACGTACCTGGTCGTCGCGGTGGTGATCGGCGTCCTGGCGGCGCTGTGGCCCGCGTGGCGCGCCGGCCGGATGGACGTCCTGAAGGCGATCTCCACCGACTGACCCTGGCGGCAGGGGAACAAGAGAGCACGACGAAAGCGACCGGCCCGTACGGAGGGGATCCGTACGGGCCGGTCGCTTTGTGCGCGGGTGGCGCCTGCCGTGTCCGCGGGCGGTGCGGGACGGGACGAGCTCCCGGTCGTCCCGTCCCGCGGACCGTCAGTCGACCTCCGGGGAGACCACGGCGGCCTTGGCGACCACGTCGGTCTCCGACACCGTGGTGTTCTCCGGGAAGTGGCACGCCGTCATGTGGCCGGGCGACAGCTCGACCAGCGGCGGCTCGACCTGCTTGCAGATGTCCTGCGCCTTCCAGCAGCGGGTGTGGAAGCGGCAGGCGGGCGGCGGGTCGAGGGGGCTCGGCACGTCGCCCTGCAGCCGGATCCGCTCCCGTCCCTCGCGCTGGGCGGGGTCGGGGATCGGCACGGCCGACAGCAGCGCGTTGGTGTAGGGGTGCATGGGACGCTCGTACAGGTCGTCCCGGTCGGCGATCTCGACCAGCTTGCCGAGGTACATGACCGCGACCCGGTCGGAGATGTGCCGGACGACCGACAGGTCGTGCGCGATCACCACGTAGGTGAGGTCGAGCTCGTCCTGGAGGTCCTCCAGCAGGTTCACGACCTGCGCCTGCACCGACACGTCCAGCGCCGACACCGGCTCGTCCGCGACGATCAGCTTCGGCTTGAGCGCCAGCGTCCGGGCGATGCCGATGCGCTGCCGCTGGCCGCCGGAGAACTCGTGCGGGTACCGGTTGTAGTGCTCGGGGTTGAGCCCGACCAGCTCCAGCAGGTCCTGCACGGCCTTCTTGACGCCGTTCTCGGTCTCGATGTTCTGCAGCCGGAACGGGGCCCCGACGATCGCGCCGACCGTCTTGCGCGGGTTCAGCGACGAGTACGGGTCCTGGAAGATCATCTGGATGTCCCGCCGGAGCGGGCGCATCTTGCCCTGGGAGTACTTGGTGATGTCGTGGCCCTCGAAGGTGATCTTCCCCGAGGTGGAGTCCAGCAACTTCATGATCATCCGGCCGGTGGTGGTCTTGCCACAACCGGACTCCCCCACCAGGCCGAGCGTCTCGCCCTTGCGGACCGAGAAGCTCACCCCGTCGACCGCCTTGACGGTGGCGACCTGCCGGCGCAGCAGCCCGGCGGTCACCGGGAAGTGCTTGCGCAGGTCGGTCACTTCGAGCAGGGGCTCGCCCGTCCGGACGGCCTTGACGGCGACGTCCGGCTCGGTCGCGGCGTCCCCGGCGCCCGCTGGGCTCTGCGATGTGCTCACGATGTCTCCGCGATCTTGCTAGGGGGGAGCGGGTCCCCCGGGTGTGCGCCGGTCTCGACGGGCAGGGCACGCCGGGCCGGTCCGGCTCCGGCGTGCGCCACGCGCGCGGTCACAGCTTCGGCCGGATCTCGTCGGTGAAGATCTCCCGCCGCCGGTCCGCCCCCAGGTGGCAGGCCACCATGTGTCCCGGAGCGGTCTCCCGCAGGTCCGGCCGCTCGGTGGTGCTGAGCCCGCCGGTCTGGTCCGCGTAGGGGCAGCGCGGGTTGAACGCGCACCCCGACGGCAGGTTGATCAGGCTGGGCGGAGATCCCGGGATCGGCTGGAGCCGCTCGCTGCGGCCCCGGTCCAGACGCGGCATCGACCCGAGCAGACCCCAGGTGTAGGGGTGCTCCGGCTCGTGGAACACCTCGTTCGCGGTGCCCCGCTCGATGCACCGGCCGCCGTACATGACCAGCACGTCGTCGCTCAGCTCCGCGGTCACACCCAGGTCGTGGGTGATCATGATGATCGCGGAGTTGAACTCCTGCTGCAGGTCCCGGATCAGGTCCAGGATCTGCGCCTGCACCGTCACGTCGAGCGCGGTGGTCGGCTCGTCGGCGATCAGCAGTTCCGGGTCGCAGGACAGCGCCATCGCGATCATCGCGCGCTGCCGCATGCCGCCGGAGAACTGGTGCGGGTAGTCGTCCACCCGCTGGTCCGGCTTCGGGATGCCGACGCGGCCGAGCATGTCGATCGCGTGCTTGCGTGCGACCTTCTTCGACACGTCGTGGTGTACCCGGTACGCCTCGATGATCTGCGCGCCGACGGTGTAGAAGGGGTGCATCGCCGACAGCGGATCCTGGAAGATCATCGCCATGTTCCGGCCGCGCAGCTTCCGGACCTGCTCCTCCGACGCCGACACCAGCTCGGTGCCGTCCAGCCAGATCTCGCCCGAGACCTTGGCGTTGCGGCGGTTGTGCAGGCCGAGGATGCCGAGGCTGGTCACCGACTTGCCGGAACCCGACTCGCCCACGATGCCGAGGGTCTTGCCGCGCTCCAGCTTGAACGACAGCCCGTCGACGGACTTGACCAGGCCGTCGTCGGTCGGGAAGTGGATCTTGAGGTCGCGCAGCTCCAGGAAGGCCGAGGACGGCGCGGAACCCGCCGCGACCTCCGCCGGCCCTCCGTTCAGGGTCTCCGCGGGACGCTTGGCGTCACTCATCAGCCCAGCCTCACTCTCGGGTCGATGACCGCGTACAGCAGGTCCACGATCAGGTTCGCCACCACGATGAACAGCGCGGCGACCAGGGTCACGCCGAGCACCACGGGCAGGTCGTTGCCGGTGATGCCGTCGATGGACAGCTGCCCGAGCCCGGCGATGCCGAAGGTGTGCTCGGTCAGCACCGCGCCGCCGAGCAGCAGGCCGAGGTCCATGCCGAAGATCGTGAGGATGGGGGTCAGGGTCGACCGCAGCGCGTGCTTGGTGATGACCGTCCGCTCCGGCAGGCCCTTGGCGCGCGCGGTGCGGATGTAGTCCTCACCGAGCGTCTCCAGCATGCCGGCGCGGGTGAGCCGCGCGTAGGTGGCCGCGTAGAGGAACGCCAGCGTGATCCACGGGAGGATCAGCGACTGGAACCATGTCCCGGGATTCTGCGAGAACGGCACGTAACTGCCGCCGCCCGGTAGCAGGTCGAGCTTGTAGGAGAAGATCGCCAGGGCGAGCAGGCCGGTGAAGTAGATCGGCAGCGACACGCCGCCGAGCGCGACGATCATCGCCGCGCGGTCCCACACGCTGCCTCGCTTGAGCGCCGACAGGACACCGACCGAGACGCCCGAGATCAACCAGATCACCGCGGCGCCCGCGGCGAGCGACAGGGTCGCCGGCGCGCGGTCCTCAAGCTGCGGGAGGACGGCCTGGTTGTTCTTGAACGAGTAGCCGAAGCAGGGCGAGGAGCAGTGCTCCACGGACGGACCGTTGTTGAAGTCCTGCCCGATGACAACGCCCTTGACCCACTTGCCGTACTGCACCCAGATCGGCTTGTCCAGGTTGAGCCGGTGCTTGGTCTGTGCGATCGCCTCCGCGGTGGGGGCCTTGCCGACGAAGGAGGCGGCGAGCTGGTCGTTGCTCTGACCGGCGATCTTCGGGATGCCGAAGAAGATGCCGAACACCACCATGCTGACGATCACCAGCATGAGGACGGCCCCGATGACGCGTCTGATGAGATATGCGAACACAATGCGCGGCACCGCCCGCCGACCGGGTTGACCGGTGGGTCAACCCCGGTCGGCGGGCGTCGCCTTCACCTGCCTTCAGGAACTTCGAGTAGCGGGGCCGCTACTACTTCTTGACACCCAGGTTCAGGTAGTCGTACATGCCGCCGTAGCCCTGGCTGATGCCGACGTTGGCGAGGTTCGACGGACGGTAGAGCAGAGCCTTGGCGTAGATGATCGGGATGTCGACCGCGTCGTCCATCGCCATCTGGTCGATCTGGCCGTAGATCTTCGCGCGGGCGTCCTTGTCGGTGTTCCCGATCGCGTCGTCGAAGGCCTTGTTGATCGCCGGGTTGTCCTCCTCGGGCAGGTTGTTGCCGCCGGAGGGCTTGATGGCCCGGCCGTCGAGGATCTGCGAGAGGAAGCCGTAGCCGGTGGGCCAGTCGGCGGACCACGCCATCAGCATGATGCCGACGCCGTTCTTGTGCACGAACTCGGGGGCGCCGACGTACTTGTTGAAGTAGTCACCGGCCGGGTACTGCACGATGTCGGTCTGGATGCCGACCTGCTTCAGACCCTGCTGCATGGCCTGGGCCATGGCGATCTCCTTGGGACGGTCGGACCGTCCGGCGATCTTGGTCTTGAAGCCGTTCGGCTGGCCGCACTGCTGCAGCTCCGACTTGGCGGCCTGCAGGGTCTTGTCGTCGAGACCGCCACCCTGCTTGTAGGTCTGCGGGTACTTGTCGAACTTCTGGTACCCGACGATGCCCGGGGGCAGGATGGTCGTGGCGACGTCACCGCCGGCCAGCGGGCCGCCGTAGGCGGACTGCATGGCGACCTTGTCGGTGGCGTACTGCACGGCGCGGCGGCAGTGGACGTTGTCCAGCGGCTTGACGTGAAGGTTCAGCGACGCGAACCGCAGGTAGCCCTGCAGCGGGTTGTCGGTGTTGGCCTTCTTGGTCTGGTCGGTCAGCAGCTTGCCCTGCGTACCGGCCTGGACGCCCACACCCGCGGCGTCGACGTCGAGCGAACCGGCCAGGAGGCGGTTGTCGATGTCGTCACCGGACTGCTTGAGCTGCAGGGTGATCTTGTCCGGCAGCGCCTTGCGGATCGGGTCGGTGCTCTTGTCCCAGTTGGGGTTGCGGGACAGGATCATCGACTTGCCGCGCTCGTACGAGTCGACCTTGTACGGGCCGGACGAGGCCATCTTCTGCTCGTACTTGAGGCCCGTGTCCCGGGCCTGCGGCACCGGGATCGACTGCGCCATCGCGACCAGGTAGTCGAACTCCGCGAACGGCTTCGCCAGCTTGAACGTGATGGTGTTGTCGTCCGGGGTCTCGATGGACTTCAGGCCCTCGGGGCTCTTGTCCTTGTACGGACCCTTGTAGGGCGTGCTGTTGTCCTGGAGGTAGGCCTTGAAGTACTTCGGGCCCAGCTGGAGCTCGTCGGAGAAGTTCGAGCGCTCGACCGCGTACTTGACGTCCTTGGACGTCACCGGCGTGCCGTCGTCGTACTTCACCCCCGAACGCAGCTTGTAGGTCCAGGTCTTGCCGTTGTCCGGCGTCTGCCCCGGGCCCTCGGCCAGGTCGGGGATGACCTGGTTGCTGTCCGGTCCGGCCGACGGCTTGAACGTCAGCAGGCCACGGCCGTACAGGCGGACGAAGTTCTGCGACCAGGCGTAGTAGGTGTTGCCCGGGTCCGGCGAGTCGAAGTCGTCGGAAATCGCGAGGCGGAGTTCGCCGCCCTTCGTGTCCGACGCGTTGATGACCTTGTCGACGGCCGCGTTGTACCCGGCGCCCTTAGTGCCGCCGCCCGAGTCGCCGCCGCCACAGGCTGCGAGACCGGAGGTGGCGACCAGGCCGACAGCGACTGCCGCGAGTGGTCTGATCTTCTTCATGTGCAGGCGCACCCCTTCACTTGAGGGTAAAACCCGGTGTCACTTAGCCCGGGGGTCGAGAGCGTCCCGGAGCCCGTCACCAAGAAGGTTGAAGGCCAGGACGGTGATGAAGATGGCCATGCCGGGCACGACCATGAACCATGGGTCCGCGGAGTAGATCGGCACCGCCAGCGACAGCGTCGCGCCCCAGGACGGGGTCGGCGGGTTGATGCCGACGCCGAGGAACGACAGCGCCGCCTCGAACAGGATGTTGGTCGGGATCAGCAGGGTCGAGTAGACCAGGATCGGCGCGACCAGGTTCGGCAGCAGCTCCTTGAACAGGATGTAGCCCGGCTTGGCGCCCATGCTGCGCGCCGCGTCCACGAACTCCCGCTCGCGCAGCGACAGCGTCTGCCCGCGGATGATGCGGCCGATGTACGGCCAGTTGAAGAAGCCGATCACGAAGATCAGCACCCCGATGCGCAGGTTGTTGCCCTCCATGCCGAACGCCGAGCCGGTGCCGACGACGCCGACCAGGGCGATCGCGAACAGCAGCAGCGGGAAGGCGAGGAAGACGTCCATCGTCCGGCTGATGAGGGTGTCGACCCAGCCGCCGAAGAAACCGGCGGTGATGCCCATGATCGTCCCGATGACCACCGAGAGGACGGTGGCCAGGAACGCCACGAGCAGCGAGATCCGTGCCCCGTGCACGGTTCGGGAGAGCATGTCGCGTCCGCTGCCCGGCTCGACGCCGAGCCAGTGGTCGGCGCTGATGCCCGAGTGCCAGATGCCGCCCTTGGGGCGGTTGTACGTCGGGTCGACCAGGTTCTGGTGGTAGGCCAGGGGGTCCGCCACCAGGTACGGCCCGACGACGGCGAGCAGGATGAGGAAGACGATGATGACACCGCCCGCCAGTGCAACCTTGTCGCGCTTGAGCCGCATCCAGGCGATCTGCCCGAGAGAACGACCCTGGATCGCCTTGCCTTCGACGCCGGCCAGGACGCTCTCCGGCTGGGCCTCCTGTTGCGCCCCGGTCGCCTCGATCGGTGCGGTCACGCTCCGTACCTCCTACTAATGGGCCACACGCCCGCGGCGTGTGCCGCGTGGCAGCGGAGATCGTCCACTGTTCGTGCCCGTTACACCGCGTTTGCTGGAGGGAAAACTAGTGCTTCGGGCACGACTGTCCATCCGTGAAGCCGCCGATGCCAGTACCCGTATCTGACTTGTGATCTCGTCGTCATCTAGGGCACACGTGAGATGGACAACACATCGGACGAAAGTGCCCAGATCGTACGATTCTCGGCACGGGGGGAAGCAAGCGGAACACGGCTCCGACCGGCAAGCTTTATCGGACCGAGTCCGTTCTGAGATGAATCGTCCGCGGTCTGGGCCCTTGGAACGTGAAAACGGCGGACCGCGGCCTCCGAGGGGCCACGTTCCGCCGTGAACACGCCGGTCACACCGACAACGCCCGTCACATCCGGCGTCCGCGCCGGATCATCGCGCGGGGGCGGGCGCCCGGGGGCGTCCGGAGCGGGCCGGGCCCGCCCCGCGCGGTCCGGCTACTTGATCCCGCGATTGCGGAGGATGTCCTCGATCTCGGCGAGGTCGGGGTCGGCCGCGGTCGGCGCGGCGCCCCCGACGGCCCCCTTCGGGGCCTTGCCCGCGCCCGCCTGCTTGGTCTTCGGCGCCTTCCGCGCGGCCTTCCCGCCGTCACCCTCGGTGACCGAGCGGCGGCTCAGGGCCGCTCCGGACGCCAGGTACAGGACGATGGCGAGGCCGGCGACCGCCACGCCCGCCCACTTCATCGGACTGAAGACCAGATCGGCGAAGAACGAGGTCACCCCGGTCATCGACGCGGCCAGCGGGATCAGCGACAGAGCCGCTCCCCGCGCGCCGGACGCCGCCCCGC
The DNA here is from genome assembly GCF_000518265.1 of Actinomadura oligospora ATCC 43269. GTDB lineage: Bacteria > Actinomycetota > Actinomycetes > Streptosporangiales > Streptosporangiaceae > Spirillospora > Spirillospora oligospora. The sequence goes on from NZ_JADG01000009.1 coordinate 240,632, forward strand.
GCCGCCGGTACACCCCCCAGCTGGCGACCAGGCCGACGAGCGTCACCCCCAGGCTGATCGCGAAGATTGCTGCGTCGCTCATGACGGCCCCCAGGCTCGGTCGTGCTGTTCTCGGCTCCCATACTCACACGCGAGGCGCGGGATGAGTCTCCTCCGCTCGAACGGTTTGCCGATGATCACGCCTCCTCCTTTCGCGTGACCCGCCTCCGGGTCCCGTCAGGGTTCCCCCGGGCCACGCCACGGCGTGGCCGACCTGGGCAGGACGGCCTGCTTGACGGCCCCGGCTGACGACACGAGAGCGAGGGGCTGAGAGCGTCGCTCAGCCGTTCGAAGGCTCCCGGACGAACGGAGGGACAAGTTCGGGCGAAAGGCGCGTGTCAGGCGAACAGGGCGCGCAGGAAGGGCACGTCCACGTCGGCGAGGGACGTCACGACCGTCCGGCCCGGGGCCGCGCCGAGCGCGACCACGCCCGGCACCGCGACCGTCCGGCAGCCCGCAGCCTCGGCCGCCGCCAGCCCGCTCGGCGAGTCCTCCAGCACCGCGCAGCGCGCCGGGTCGACGCCGAGCCGCGCGCAGGCCGTCAGGTACGGCTCGGGGTGCGGCTTGGTCCGGGACACCTCGTCCCCGGCCAGGGTCAGGTCGAAGTGGTCGCGGCCGAGGCCGTCCAGTGCGGGCTCGAGCAGCACGCGGTGGCTGGAGGTGACCAGCGCGGTCGGCAGCCCCGCCGCGCGGACCTCGGTGAGCAGCTCCTTCGCGCCGGGAAGCAACGGGACGGCCGTGCGCATCCGCTCGACCATGCCGTCCAGCAGGCGCCGCCCGATCTCCCCGGCCGGGACGCCGGTCCCCGACCGCTCCACCATGTAGGCGGACGCGACCGCCAGGTTCCCCCCGACCAGGTGCTCCTGGTCGGCGTGCGTCCAGACGCCGCCGAGGGACTCCATCACCTCGGTCTCGACCTCGAACCACAACCGCTCGGAGTCGATCAGGGTGCCGTCCATGTCGAACAGCACCGCCTGCGGATCGTCCTGTACGCCCCGTGTCACGCCGCCTGACCTCCTTTGGCCTCGATCGTCCAGGTTAGGTCAGACGGCGCGTCCCGCCGAACCGGCGACGCGGGGCGCCGCGCGGCCGGGTTCGGGGACTGACTCCGGACCCGGGTTCGGGGCCCGGGAAACGCGGCGGGATCAGGTGTTGAAGTACTTCGCCTCGGGGTGGTGGACGACCAGCGCGTCCGCCGACTGCTCGGGGGCGAGCTGGAGCTCCTCCGACAGCGACACCCCGATCCGCTCCGGCTCGAGCAGCCGCACCAGCTTGGTGCGGTCCTCCAGGTCCGGGCAGGCGGCGTAGCCGAAGGAGTAGCGGGCGCCCCGGTAGCCGAGCTTGAAGAAGTCCTCGACGTCGGCCGAGTCGTCCCCGCCGAAGCCCAGCTCCGCGCGGATCCGGGTGTGCCAGTACTCCATCAGCGCCTCGGTGAGCTGCACCGACAGGCCGTGCAGCTCCAGGTAGTCGCGGTAGGCGTTCTTGGCGAACAGCTCCCCGGTCGCCTCGGCGACCTTCGAACCGACCGTGACCAGCTGGAACGCGGCCACGTCGGTCTCCCCCGACTCGCGGGAGCGGAAGAAGTCGGCCAGGCACAGGTGCCGGTCGCGGCGCTGGCGCGGGAAGGTGAACCGCTCCAGGTCCGAGCCGTCCTCGCCGAGGATGACCAGGTCGTCGCCCTCGGACACGGCCGGGTAGTAGCCGTACACGACGGCGGCCTCGATCAGGCCCTCGGTCTGGATCCGGTCGAGCCACATCCGCAGCCGCGGACGGCCCTCGGTCTCGACGAGCTCCTCGTAGGACGGCCCGTCCCCGCCGCGCGCGGGCTTCAGGCCCCACTGGCCCATGAAGGTGGCGCGCTCGTCCAGGAACGCCGCGTAGTCGGCCAGCGCGATGCCCTTGACGATGCGGTCTCCGAGGAACGGCGCCTTCGGCAGGACGTTGTCGGCGGCGACGTCGGAGCGGGCGGGCATGTCCTGCGGCTCGGTGACCTTGAGCGTCGCGCCGCCCTTGCGCACCCGGCGCTCGCGCAGCGGCGGCAGGGTCGCGCCGTCCACGCCGCGCTTGACCGCCATGAACGCGTCCATGAGCCGCAGCCCCTCGAACGCGTCGCGAGCGTAGCGGACCTGGCCGTCGAACAGGTCGGCGAGGTCCTGTTCGACGTAGGCGCGGGTGAGGGCCGCGCCGCCGAGCAGCACGGGCCAGTTCTCGGCCAGGCCCCGGCTGTTCAGCTCCTCCAGGTTCTCCTTCATGATCACCGTGGACTTCACCAGCAGGCCGGACATGCCGATCACGTCGGCGCGGTTCTCGCGCGCGGCGTCGAGGATCGCCGACATCGGCTGCTTGATGCCGATGTTCACGACCTCGTAGCCGTTGTTGGACAGGATGATGTCCACGAGGTTCTTGCCGATGTCGTGGACGTCGCCCTTGACCGTCGCGAGGACGATGCGGCCCTTGCCGCCGTCGCCCTCGAGCTTCTCCATGTGCGGCTCGAGGTAGGCGACCGCGGTCTTCATGACCTCGGCCGACTGCAGGACGAACGGCAGCTGCATCTGGCCGGAGCCGAACAGCTCGCCGACGGTCTTCATGCCGTCCAGCAGGACGTCGTTGACGATCTCCAGGGCGGGCCGCTGGGTGAGCGCCTCGTCCAGGTCGGCGTTCAGGCCGTCCAGCTCGCCGTCGACGATCCGGCGCTTGAGCCGCTCCCACAGCGGCAGCGCGATCAGCTCGGCGGCGCGGTCGGCCTTCATCGCGGCCGTGTCGACGCCCTCGAACAGCTCCATGAACCGGTGCAGCGGGTCGTAGCCGTCGCCGCGCCGGTCGTAGACCATGTCGAGCGCGACCTTGCGCTGCTCCTCCGGGATCCGGTTCATCGGCAGGATCTTGGAGGCGTGCACGATCGCCGAGTCGAGCCCGGCGTCCGCGCACTCGTTCAGGAAGACCGAGTTCAGCACGATGCGGGCGGCCGGGTTCAGGCCGAACGACACGTTCGACAGGCCGAGGGTGGTCTGCACGTCCGGGTAGCGGCGCTTCAGCTCGCGGATCGCGTCGATCGTCTCGACCGCGTCCCGGCGGGACTCCTCCTGCCCGGTGCCGATCGTGAAGGTCAGGGCGTCGATGATGATGTCGCCGACGTCCATCCCCCACCGCGAGGTCAGGTACTCGATCAGCCGGGCGGCGATCTCGACCTTCTTGTCGGCCGTGCGGGCCTGGCCCTGCTCGTCGATGGTGAGGGCGACGACGCCCGCGCCGTGCTCCTTGACGGCGGGCATCAGCCGCGCCATGCGGGAGTCGGGGCCGTCGCCGTCCTCGAAGTTCACCGAGTTGATCACGGCGCGGCCGCCGATCATCTCCAGCCCGGCGATGATCACGTCGACCTCGGTCGAGTCGAGCACGATCGGCAGGGTGGAGGCGGTGGCGAACCGGAACGCCAGCTCCTTCATGTCCGCGACGCCGTCCCGGCCGACGTAGTCGACGCACAGGTCGAGCATGTGCGCGCCGTCCCGGGCCTGGTCGCGGGCGATCTTCACGCAGTCGTCCCAGCGGCGGTCCAGCATCGCCTCGCGGAACGCCTTGGAGCCGTTGGCGTTGGTGCGCTCGCCGATCGCCAGGTAGGAGGTGTCCTGCCGGAACGGGACGTGCTGGTACAGCGACGCCGCGCCCGCCTCGTGCCGGGGGCGGCGCGCGGCGACCTCGCGCCCGCGGACCCGCTCGACGACCCTCGCCAGGTGCTCGGGGGTGGTGCCGCAGCAGCCGCCGACCAGCGACAGCCCGAACTCGCGGGTGAAGGTGTCATGCGCGTCGGCCAGCTCGCCCGGGGTCAGCGGGTAGCGGGCGCCGTCGGAGGTCAGCTCGGGCAGGCCCGCGTTCGGCATGCAGCTCAGCCCGATCCGCGCGTGGCGGGCCAGGTAGCGCAGGTGCTCGCTCATCTCGGCGGGGCCGGTGGCGCAGTTCAGGCCGATCAGGTCCAGGCCCATCGGCTCGAGCGCGGTGAGCGCCGCGCCGATCTCCGAGCCCATGAGCATCGCGCCGTTCTGCTCGATCGTGACCTGGCCGATCAGGACGGTGTCCTCGCCGGCGGCGTCGATGGCGCGGCGGGCGCCGATCAGCGCGGCCTTCGCCTGCAGCAGGTCCTGGCAGGTCTCGACGAGGATGGCGTGCGCGCCGCCCCGGATGAGCCCCTCGGCGTTCAGCTGGTAGGCGTCGCGCAGCTCGGCGAACGGCACGTGCCCGAGGGTCGGCAGCTTGGTGCCGGGGCCGACCGAGCCGATCACCCAGCGCGGACGGTCCGGGGTGCTGAACTCGTCGGCGACCTCGCGGGCCAGGCGGGCGCCCGCCTCGGCCAGCTCGAAGATCCGGTCGGTGATGTCGTACTCGCCGAGGTTGCCGAGGTTGGCGCCGAAGGTGTTGGTCTCGACGCAGTCGACGCCCGCCTCGAAGTAGGCGCGGTGCACCGACCGGACGATGTCGGGGCGGGTCACGTTCAGGATCTCGTTACAGCCCTCGTGCCCCTGGAAGTCGTCCAGCGTGGGGCCGGCGTCCTGCAGCATCGTCCCCATGCCCCCGTCGGCCACGACGACGCGTTCTTTCAGGGCCTGGCGGAGCGAAGCGGCGGTGGGAGTGCTCATGGGGACCAACCCTATCGGGCCGGACACCGGTGCCCGTCGTCCGTCCCCGTGACGGATGGGCGATCGGAACGCTAACGTTCGGCCAGTGTCTACCAACGGGTAACGCGCCCGGACGCCCCGCGCGCCCGCCCGGGACCGAGCAGCACAGACCGACCGGCACGATACGACCGCCGCGGGTGGCACGCGCCCCGGCGACGACAGCAGGGAGCGGCCGTGAGCGCCTACCGGACCATCCTCGTCGGGACCGACGGGTCGGACACCTCGTTCCGCGCGGTCGACCGCGCCGCCGCGCTCGCCGCCGCCACCGGCGCGACGCTGCTGCTCGCGACCGCCTACACCCCCATGCCCGAGCGGGAGCGGCTGTCGGCCGCCGACCAACTCGGCGACCTGGCCTACAAGGTGCAGGGCTCCACCCCCGCCGACGACGCGCTACGGGCCGCCCGCGAGCGCGCCGTCGCCCAGGGGGCCACCGACATCGACCAGGTCGCGCTGGAGGGCGACGCGGTCGACGTGATCTCCCGGGTCGCCCGCGACCGCAAGGCCGACCTGGTCGTCGTCGGCAACCGCGGCCTCAACAGCCTCGCCGGGCGGATCCTCGGCTCGGTCCCGGCGAACCTGTCGCACCGCTCCCCCGTGGACGTGCTGATCGTGCACACCACCGACGGGAAGTGACCCGATCGTGACACGGCCGGGCCCGCCGGACGACCCCCGGCGAGGTCTGGGGCGGCGAGGGGTGGGGTAGTTCTGGGACAGGACGTAGGCTGACAGCCACCGATCATGAGCGGGGCCCCCGAACCCCGGGAATGGACGGTCCCCCGGTGACGCTGTACAGGGCGTCGGAAGGAGGCAGCGCGTGATCGAGCTTGAAGGCGTTCCGGACCTCGTCGATCCGGTCGTCGTGGCCGCCTTTGAAGGCTGGAACGACGCCGGGGAGGCGGCCAGCGGGGTGATCACCCATCTGGAGAGCGTCTGGGACGCGACGCCGATCGCCGAACTCGACCCCGACGACTACTACGACTTCCAGGTCACCCGCCCGATGGTGGAGATGATCGACGGTGAGACCCGCGGCATCACCTGGCCCACCACCCGGATCTCCCGGGCCCGCCTCCCGTCCGGACGCGACGTCGTGCTGATCCACGGCATCGAGCCGAACATGCGGTGGCGGTCGTTCTGCCGCGAGATCGTCGACAAGATCCACGAGCTGGGGGCGCAGGAGGTGGTGCTGCTCGGCGCGTTGCTGGCCGACGCCCCGCACACCCGTCCCGTCCCGGTGACCGGCGCCGCGAACGACACGGCGATGGTCACCGACCTCGATCTGGAGCCCGCGCGCTACGAGGGTCCGACCGGCATCCTCGGCGTGCTCCAGGACGCCTGCGCCAAGGCCGAGCTGCCGACGGTGTCGCTGTGGGCGGCGGTGCCGCACTACGTGGCGCAGCCGCCGTCCCCGAAGGCGACGCTCGCGCTGCTCCGCCGCGTCGAGGACCTGCTGGACGTCGCCGTCCCGCTGGGTGAGCTGCCCGAGGAGGCGCGCGCCTGGGAGAACGGGGTGAACGAGCTCGCCGAGGAGGACTCCGAGGTCGCCGAGTACGTCCGGACGCTCGAGGAGCAGAAGGACGCGACCGAGCTGCCCGAGGCGAGCGGCGACGCGATCGCCCGCGAGTTCGAGCGGTACCTGCGGAGGCGCGACGCGGGCTGACCCCCGCGCGGCGCTCGCGCCGAGCAGGACGACGCTCGCGGAAAGCACACCGAGGCCCCTGCCGACCACCGGTCGGCAGGGGCTTCCGGTTTCTCCCTGCCGAGAGCCGCCCTCCTGGCGGAGCGCACGTGAACGCCCGGCGATGACCCGCGTACCCGCGGTGGGGGCTTGCGGGACGGGACCGACGTGCGCAAGCATTCACTTACCGGACGTCCGGTCCCCGCGCTCCCTCCCCGGACGGCCGAATCCGCCTCCGGTGCAAGGAGTCCCCCGTGACCTCCCCGGCCCCCGCCGCCGTCCGCGACCGGGACGCGCTGCGGCTGCTCGCCGCCGAACCCGCCGTGATGCTCGCCGCGGGCCGCGCGCTGCTCCTCCAGGTCGCCCACCCCAAGATCGCGCAGGGCGTGGCCGACCACAGCGACCTGCGGGAACGCCCCCTCGACCGGCTGTTCGGCACGCTGGACTTCCTCACCGTCGTCGCGTTCGGCACCAGCGAGGAGGCCGCCCGGCTCGGCCACGGCCTGCGCCGCCTGCACGACCGGATCACCGGGCCCGGCTACTCCGGCAACGACCCCGACCTGCAGGTGTGGGTGAACGCCACCCTCACCGACGCCGCCCTGTACGTGTACGAGGAGATCCTCCGCTCCCCCAGCGGCGACCTCGGCGCGGCCTACGTCGACCAGGCCCGGTACGTCGCCGAGGTGCTCGGCTGCCCGCCGGAGGCGCAGCCCGCCGACCGCGAGGAGTTCCGCCGCTACTTCGCCACGGCGGTCGCCTCGCTCGAGGTCACCGACACCGGACGCGAGGTCATGCGGACCGTCCTGTGGTCGCGCAAACTCCGCTGGCTCGGGCCCGCCCTGTGGTTCAACCGGTTCGTCACCACCGGGCTGCTGCCCGAACCCGTCCGCGTCCAGTACGGCCTGCCCTGGGGGCCCCGCCGCGACCGCTGCCTGTGGATCCTGCTGCGGACCGGCGCGTTCTCCTACCGGCTCGTCCCCGGACGGCTCCGCCGCGCCGGCGTCCCCCTCATCCTCTGGCGCTCCCGCCAACGCCTCGCCCGCAAGGCCCGGAAAGCCGCGCAGGCGAAGCAGGCACGCACCGCGTGACACACACGGCATGACGCGGACGGCATGGGAAAAGCCCCGTCCGGGGCGGGCGGGGCTTGTTCGTGAACGTCCTACAGCGCGACGCCCAGGAGCGCGTCGGCGATGGCGCGGATCTGGGCGGGGGCCTCGGTGTCGTCGCCCGTGCCGGTGAGGGCCGCGTCGGCCCAGGCGTCGATGGCGGCGAGCGCGCCCGGCGCGTCCAGGTCGTCGCCCAGCCGCTCCCGGACGGTCTCCAGCACGCCCACGGCGGACGGCCCGGCGGGCGCGGCCACCGCGGCGCGCCAGCGCGTCAGCCGCGTGTCCGCGGCGTGGAGCCGGTCGTCCTTCCACTCCCAGTCGGAGCGGTAGTGGTGCGCGAGCAGCGCCAGCCGGATCGCCATCGGGTCGGCGCCGCCGCGCCGCAGCTTCGACACGAACACCAGGTTCCCGCGCGACTTGGACATCTTCTCGCCGTCCAGGCCGACCATGCCCGCGTGCACGTAGGCGCGGGCGTGCGGGCGCTCGGCCGTCGCGACCTGCGCGTGCGCCGCGCCCATCTCGTGGTGCGGGAACGCCAGGTCCGAGCCGCCGCCCTCGACGTCGAAGGCCATGCCGAGGTGCTCGATGGAGATCGCCGAGCACTCGATGTGCCAGCCGGGGCGGCCCTTGCCGAACGGCGAGTCCCAGCCCGGCTCGCCCGGACGCTGCGCCAGCCAGACCAGCGCGTCCAGCGGGTCGCGCTTGCCCGGACGGTCCGGGTCGCCGCCGCGCTCGGCGAACAGGGACAGCATCTGGTCCCGGTCCAGGCGGCTGACCTCGCCGAAGGACGGGTCGGAGGCGATGGGGAAGTACAGGTCGCCGTCGACCTCGTACACCGCGTCGCGGGCCCGCAGCTCCTCGATCATCTTCACCACGAGCGGGATCGCCTCGACCGCGCCGACGTACTGGTCCGGCGGCAGGACCCGCAGGGCGGTCATGTCCTCGCGGAAGAGTTCGATCTCCCGGTCGGCCAGTTCGCGCCAGCTCAGGCCGTCCCGCTCCGCGCGTTCCAGCAGCGGATCGTCGACGTCGGTGGCATTCTGCACGTAGTGGACCCGGCGGCCCTGGTCCCGCCACACGCGGTTCACCAGGTCGAACGCGAGATAGGTGTTGGCGTGGCCCAGGTGCGTGGCGTCGTAGGGGGTGATCCCGCACACGTACATCCGCGCGGTCGGCCCGGGATCGGTGGGCCGCGTCTCCCCGGTGCCGGTGTCATGCAGCCGCAGCGGTCCGGCCGCGCCGGCCAGGCCGAGTTCGGGGAGACTGGGGACTTCTGGAGCGGGCCACGATCGCATGATTGAACCTTATCCGTGCGCTCCCGATAGCTTGACACCGAGATCACCCCGACCGTCCCCCCTTGTCCCCGCAACCCCCCGAACGGGTGGAACGGAGTCCGACCGAGTCCATGGCACGCCATCGCAAGTCGTCTGAGCGTCGCGGGCTGCCCCGCGCGGCGCACGGCGGCCTCGCCGTCCTGGCCGCGCTGCTGCTCACCGCCACGATCGTGGTCGGCGTCGGCCGCGTCCGGCACGGCCTGGCCACCGGCGGGCACGACGCCGGGTCCGCCGAGCCGCCGCCCGCCCTGCCCGCGCACGTCGGCGCCTCCACCTCCAAGGTGCGGCTGCCCGGCGAGAGGACCGCGCGTGATCTCGTGGTGTACCGGCCGAACGTCCCGGACTCCTCCCGGCTGCCGGTGGTGTACTTCCTGCACGGCGTGCCCGGCGACCCCGCGACGCTGGTGGACGACGGCCTGGTCGACGAGCTGAAGAAGTACCTCGCCAAGGGCGGCCAGCCGTTCGTCCTGGCCGTCCCGGACGGCAACGGCGACCGCCACGACGACACCGAGTGGGCCGACGCCGCCGACGGGTCCGACCGGGTCGAGACGCGGCTGCTGAAGGCCGTCATCCCCGCCGTGGAGGGCGACCGCCCGCGCGACGCCCGGCACCGCGCGATCGCCGGGTTCTCCATGGGCGGGTTCGGCGCGCTGAACCTCGGGCTGCGGCACCCCGACCTGTTCGGGCAGATCGTGTCGCTCGCCGGGTACTACGGCGTGGACGACCCGGACCACATGTTCGGCGGACGCGAGGACGTCGAGGCCGCCAACAGCCCCGACCGGCATCTGGACGCCGCCAAGCAGGTCCGGATCTTCATGGCCGTCGGGCAGGACGACGGGAACCCCGTGGTCGAGGGCAGTTCCCAGCAGTTCAAGCGGCTCCTGGACGCCGCCCGTGTCCCGGCGACGCTGCAGGTGCTGCCCGGCGAGCACGACTGGGACTTCGTCACCCGCGCCCTGCCCGCCGGGTTCGACTTCCTCCGGCAGGGCTGGGCGGCGAACGCCGGGACCGGCCGCTGAACCCGCGCCGTCCGGCCCCGGGCCCAGGGGTCAGGGGTCAGGCGAGCCGGACGCGCGGGTCCAGGAACGAGTAGCCGATGTCCACGATCAGGTTCGCGACGACCACGAACAGCGTCACCATCAGCGTCACCCCGATGATCACCGGGGTGTCGCCGAGGTTGATCGACTGGTACACCAGCTGCCCGACGCCCTGCAGGCCGAACACACGCTCGATCACGATCGTCGAGCCGATCAGCGCGCCGATGTCGATGCCGAACTGCGTCACGACCGGCGTCAGCGCCGACCGCAGGCCGTGCCGGTAGATCACGCGGCGCTCCGAGATGCCCTTCGACCGCGCGGTCCGGATGTAGTCCTCGCCCAGCACGTCCAGCATCGACCCGCGCGTCAGCCGCGTGTAGGTGGCGACCATCAGGAACGCCAGGCCGATCCACGGCAGGATCATCCGCTGGAAGAAGTGCTCCTGCAGCGGCGGGCCCGCCTCGAAGTAGTGCACGCCCAGCTCCCCCAGCTTGGTGGAGAAGACGTACAGCAGCACCAGCGCCATCACGAACGACGGCAGTGACAGCCCGATCAGCACGGTCCCCGTGATGATCCGGTCGGCGCCCGACCGCGGGTGCGTCGCCGAGTACACGCCGGACGCGACGCCGCCGATGAACCAGATCACCCCGGCGCCCGCGACCAGCCACAGCGTCGTCGGCAGCCGGTTGGCGATGATGGACGCGACCGACGTGCCGTTCAGGTACGACTGGCCGAGGTCGCCCTTCAGCAGGTGCCCGAGCCAGGAGAAGTACTGCACGAGCACCGGCTTGTCGAGGCCGAGGTTCCGGCGGATCTGCTCCAGGGTCTCGGTGGACGCGCGGGGCCCGCCGATCGTCCGCTCGACCGACGTCGGCGACAGGTGCAGGAAGACGAACACCAGCGTCGACACCAGCCACAGCACCAGGACCGCGTACAGCAGGCGGCGGATGACGTAACGGAGCATGGGTCACTTCCCCCCGGACTGCCGGTCCGCGCGCGGGTCCATCGCGTCCCGGATCGCGTCGCCGAGCAGGTTGAACGACAACGTGGTCAGCAGCAGCAGGACGGCCGGGACGACCAGCAGCCACCAGGCGGTCTGGAACACCTCGCTGCCCTCGCCGAGCATCGCGCCCCAGCTCGGCATCGGCGGCCGGACCCCGACGCCGAGGAACGACAGCGTCGACTCGAACACGATCGAGGTCGGGATCAGCAGCGAGGCCAGCACCGTGATCTGCGCGACCAGGTTCGGCAGGACGTCCACGATCATGATCCGCCCGCGGCCCGCGCCCAGGGACCGGGCCGCCTCGATGAACTCCTTCTGCTTGATCGACATGACCTGGCCGCGGATGATCCGGCCCGTCGCGGCGAACGAGAAGAACGCGATCACCGCGATCGTCATCGTCAGGCTCCCCGCGACCGACTGCACCTGGAACGTCACCGCCAGCGTGATCGCGATCAGCAGGTACGGCAGCGCGAGGGTGATGTCCATGACCCGGGCCAGGAACCCGTCGGTCCAGCCACCGACGTACCCGGCGAGCGTCCCGACCAGGACGCCGACGATCGAGGCGACCGCAGCGGCGGCGATGCCGACCAGCAGCGAGATCCGCGCCCCGTAGGCCGCGCGGACCAGCACGTCCCGGCCGAGCTGGTCGGCGCCGAGCCAGAAGTCCTTGGACGGCCCGACCGGCTGGCCGTTGACGTCCAGGCCGGTCTTGGGGAACGTCGCCGAGTACGGGTGGTCCGTCCAGGACGCCCACAGCGGCGCCAGCACCGCGAACACCACGATCAGCACCAGGATCACCAGGAACGTCAGCGCGACCTTGTCGTCGCGGAAGCGGGCCCACGCCAGTTGCAGCGGTGAGCGGCCCCGGACCCGCCGCTCCGCCACGTCCGTCGGGACGATCTCGGGTTCGAGTTCGGACAGGCTGCTCACGGGGTCGCCTCCGGCAGGTCCGGTTCGGTGGAGACCTGGGCGATCCCGGCGTGCTCGCGCGCCAGGTGCTCGCCGCGCTCCACCGGGAAGTGGCAGGCGGTCAGGTGGTCGGCCGGGTCGCCCTCGCGGACGACCAGCTCCGGGTCGTCGGTGACGCAGCGGTCCTGCGCCTTCGGGCAGCGCGGATGGAACCGGCAGCCGGACGGCGGGTCGATCGGGGACGGCACGTCCCCGGTCAGCACGATCCGCTCGGCGCGCTCGGCCTCGTCCGGGTCGGCGATCGACGCCGCCGACAGCAGCGCCGCCGCGTACGGGTGCCGCGGGCCGCCGTACAGCTCGGCCTCGGCGGCGTTCTCCACGACCCGGCCGAGGTACATGACCGCGACCCGGTCCGACACGTACCGGACGACCGACAGGTCGTGCGCGATGAACACGTAGGTCAGGCCCAGCTCGTTCTGCAGGTCCTTCAGCAGGTTGATGACCTGCGCCTGGATCGACACGTCCAGCGCCGACACCGGCTCGTCGCAGATGATCAGCTTGGGCTTGAGGGCGAGCGCGCGGGCGATCCCGATGCGCTGCCGCTGCCCGCCGGAGAACTCGGCGGGGAACCGGTTGTAGTGCTCGGGGTTCAGCCCGACGAGCTCCATCAGCTCCTGGACGCGGCTCTTGCGCTCGGCGCCGTCCGCGAGGCCGTGGATCGCGAACGGGTCGCCGATGATCGAGCCGACGCGGCGGCGCGGGTTCAGCGACCCGTACGGGTCCTGGAAGATCATCTGGACGTCGCGGCGGAACGCCTTCAGGCCCGCGCTCGACATCCGGGTGACGTCGGTCCCCTCGAACGTGATCCGGCCCCGGGTGACCGGGTGCAGCGCCGCCAGGCAGCGCGCGAGCGTCGACTTGCCGCAGCCGGACTCGCCGACGATGCCGAGGGTCTCCCCCCGCCGGACGGTCAGGTCCACGCCGTCCACCGCGTGGACGCGCGCGATCTCCTTCTTGAAGACGATGCCCTGCCGGATCGGGAAGTGCTTGAACACGCCCTCCGCCGACACGAGCACGTCGTTCCCGCCGGTCCGTGTCACCCTGTCCCCCCGTCCGGCGCTCCGCCCGGCCCCTTCGGCTTCGGCTTCGGCTCCTGCGTTCCCGCCCCCGTGTCCGGGCCTTCGGGCCCCTTGCCCGTGTCCGGGCCCTGGGCTTGCGGACCGGTGTCCGGGCGGCCGGTGTCCGGCTTGCCGGCGGAATCGGGCGGCTCGGGGGGCTTGGCGCCCTTGCCCTTGCGTCCGGCCTCGGCGGCGGCGAGACGGCGGGCCTGGGCCTCCTCGCCGAGGCCGACGGCGTCGTGCGGGAGCCAGCAGGCCGACGCGTGGGAGGGATCGTGGCCGTCCGCGCCCGGCGGCGGCCCGGCCGGGTCGAGGGTGGGCTCGTCGACGCGGCAGCGGTCCATCACGAACTCGCAGCGGGGGTGGAAGACGCAGCCGGTCGGCAGGTTGATCAGGCTCGGCGGCTGGCCGGGGATCGGCCGCAGCCGGTCGCCGCCGCCCGCCGCCGTCGGCACCGACCGCAGCAGGCCCATCGTGTACGGGTGGTGGGCCCGGTAGTACAGGGTGCGGCGCTCGGCCCGCTCGGCGGGCTTGCCGCCGTACATGACCAGCACGTCGTCGGCCATGTCGGCGATCACCCCGAGGTCGTGGGTGATCATGATGAGCGCGGTGTCGAACTCGGCCTGGAGCCGCCGCATCAGGTCCAGGATCTGCGCCTGGACGGTCGCGTCGAGCGCGGTGGTCGGCTCGTCGGCGATGATCAGCTTGGGGTTCAGCGCGAGCGCCATCGCGATCATCACGCGCTGCCGCATGCCGCCGGAGAACTGGTGCGGGTAGTCGTCCACCCGCCTGTCCGGTTTCGGGATGCCGACCAGGCCGAGCATCTCCACGGCGCGCTTGCGGGCCTGGTCCCTGGAGATCTTCCGGTCGTGCGCGCGGATCATCTCCTCGATCTGCCAGCCGACCTTGTAGAGCGGGTGGAGGCTGGACAGCGGGTCCTGGAAGATCATCGCGATCTCGGCGCCGCGCAGCTCGCGCATCCGGTCGTCGCTGACGGTGAGCAGGTCCTGGCCCTCGAACAGCGCGGTGCCGGACACCTTCGCGCCGGGGGTCAGCCGCATCAGCGTCTGGGTCGACACGCTCTTGCCGGACCCCGACTCCCCGACGATGCCGAGGGTGCTGCCGCGGTCCACCGAGAACGACATCCCGCGCACGGCGTGGACCTCGCCGTCGGCGGTGTGGAAGGAGACCTGGAGGTCGGTCACCTCGAGAAGACTCATCGACGCCCCTTCGCGCCCGTGCCGCGCCCGACCGGACCGGACCCGCCGCGCCCGGGCGGCCCTCGCCGTCCGGGCGGGCCGCCGAGCCCGCGTCCCGGCCGGGCCCCGCGCGGCGCGGTCCCGGCCGGGACGGCGGTCACTGGAGCTTGATGAGGCTGTAGTCGTAGCCCTGGAACTGCGGCAGGTACTTGGCGTTCTTCACCCGGGACGAGTGGAAGATCGGGTACTTCTGGTTCATCAGCGGGACGACCGCGGCGTCCTGCATGATCTGCCGGTCGGCCTGCGCCCACGCGTTGGAGGCCGTGTCCACGCTCTTGGCCTCGAGCGCCTGGTCGATCAGCTTGTTCACGGCCGGGTTGTTGTAGCCGCCGTAGTTGGTGGAGTTCGGGCCGTAGTGCCGTCCGTCGAACAGCGGGACGATGTTGGTGCGGCCGTTGTTGCCGTACCAGTCCGGCACCCAGCCGGGCCCGGCGATGTCCCACTTGCCGGCCTTGGCGTCCGCCGGGGTGACCAGCGTCTTGCTGTAGAACGTGCCGTTGGTGTCCGGCGTGAGCTGGGCCTTGATGCCGCACTTGGCCAGGTTCGCCTGGACGGACTGGGCGATCTTCGGGTGGTTGCCGGAGACCCGGTAGGGGAACTTCAGCGTGAGCCCGCCCGGGTACCCGGCGCCGCTCAGCATCGACCTGCACTTGTTCGGGTCGCCGGAGTCGTCCGGCGTCGGGTACAGGTTGAACTGCTTGTAGCCGACGCTGCGCGGCGGGATGACCTGGTTCAGCACGCTGCTGACGTCCGGGCCGCCGTAGATCTGGACCGTCGCGGCCTTGTCGACGGCGTAGTTGATCGCCTGCCGCACCGCGGTCTTGCCGAGCGCGCCGCCGTTGTTCGGGCTGAGGGTGTTGAAGACGATGTAGGGGTTGCTGGACGACCCGTCCATGATCTTGAAGCCGGGCTTGGACTTCAGGCTCGGTATCTGCCCGGTCGGAACGGTCTGGTCCCAGGACAGGTCGGCCGCGCCGGACTCCATCTGCTGCTGGACGGTCTCGGGCGAGTCCTGCCCCATCGTGATCTGGATGCCGTCGGGGTTCTGCTCCCGGATCGGGTCCGAGTCGGCCTTCCAGGCGGTGTTCTTCGCCAGCGTGATCTGCTTGTTCGGCTGGTAGGAGGTGATCCTGTACGGGCCGTCGGAGATCGTGTGCGTGCGGAACTCCGGGCTGTCCGGGATGAGCTTGTCGTACTCCGCCGGGGCCGCCGCCGAGAACGTCAGGCCGAGGATGTTGGTGAAGTCGCTGGCCGGGTTGACCAGCTTGATGACCAGCGTCTTGTCGTCCTTGGCCTGGAGGCCGGGGATCTGGTGGCCGTTCTGGTAGGCCGCGATCGCGGCGGCGCTGGTCGCGCTGACCTTGGAGAAGCCGTCGCAGTACTTGCTGAAGCCCTGGATGGTCTCGGTGTAGTACGCCGTGCCGCCGGACGGCTTGGCGGGGTTGCAGATGCGCTTGATGCCGCGGACGAAGTCGCCCGCGACGACCGGCCGGACGGGGTTGGTGCCCCACTGCATGCCGTCGCGCAGCTTGATCGTGTAGGTCCTGCCGTCCTTGCTGAGCCCGCCGTTGCCGGTGGACGGGATCTCGCTGGCGGCGTCCGGGACGACCTTGATCGCGTCGTCGAAGTTGTCGGCGGCCTTGACGTTGAACAGGGTCCGCGAGAACTGGCGGGCCAGCAGGTTGCCCCAGGTGGTGTAGACGCTCGAGGTGTCGATGTGGTCCGGGTCGGACGACCCGACGACCTTCAGCGTCCCTCCGGCGGCCCCGCCGCCTCCTCCACCGCCTCCGCCGCCGCACGCGGCCAGTCCGAGAGCGGCCGCCCCGAGCCCCGCGGCGATCACCGTCCCCCGTCGTCGTGCTGCCATCTGCACTTCCCCCGCTCTGCGTGATGACCTGGGCGCGTCCCCGCACGGTCGGCGGCACCGGGTGCGCCCGACGAAGATCGCGCTAGGTAGCGAAGTTAGCACCCACAGTCATCTCGTCGCGCGCGCGACCCCCGAAAAGGTGCCGCGCGCCGCCGACCCGCCCGCGGGAATCCGCGGGGCGCGGGGAAGGGGCTGGGGGGGGAAGGGAAGGGCGGGGTCAGAGGATGGTCGTCCAGGCGGACGGGTCGCCGGGGCGGGCGGAGAAGTCGTAGCGGACCAGGTCCGGGGCGAGCCCGACCAGGCTGATCGAGGTGGTACCCCAGACGCGGCCGGGTTCGAACTCGTGCAGCGGGAGCAGCGTGCGCTGGTCGGTGCGGTCGAGGCCGCCGCCCTCGAGCTCGGCCAGCCAGGGCGCCCAGTCGCGGGCGTCCCCGCCGGGACGCGGCTCCGGGCGGGGCGCGGCGGCCAGCAGCGGGCGCAGGTGGGCGAGGCGGGCGTGCATGAAGGCGTCCTCGACGACGCCCTCGCGGTGGCCCTCGCCGTTCAGGCCGTTGTTGACGACGATGTGCAGGCCGGGGCCGAGGTCGCGTTCGGTGTGCTCGGCGCCGTCCCAGCTCCACATGCGCGCGCCGTCCGGCTGGACGCCGAGCAGGAAGAACGGGTCGTAGGCGGGCAGGTCCAGGTCGCCGGGGTCGCCGTTCGCGGCGACGCGCAGCGACAGGTCGCCGCGGGAGCGGCGGCGGCCCTCGGGGGCGAGCGGGCCGCGGCCGTTCAGGACGGTCGCCGCGCGGCGGGCGCCGGGGTCGACGGCGAGCCAGGTGCCGCCGGCCCTGCGGTCGCGTCCGCCGAGGAGGCGGGGGTACTCGGGCCAGTGGTGTCCGGGCGGCTCCCAGGCCCGGTCGAGGAACTCGTCCCGGACGCCCACGAGGAGCACCGGGACCGGGGAGGCGGGGTCCACGCTGACGATCGCCGTACACATGGCGCCCATTGCAGCATTCGGCGCCATATGGGGTTAAAGCGGGGGCCAGGGAACGGCGGGCCAGTCCTCCGGCGGGTAGGGGTGGATGCGGTGCTTGAGCATCAGCTCGACCCGGCGGCGCGTCGCGTCCACCTCGTCGGTGGTCAGCAGCGCGCCGAGCCGGTCGCCGAGCCGCCCGGACCGCAGCGACGTCTCGACGCGGCCGAGCGCGTCCAGCGCCTCGGCGGTCAGCGGCTTGCCCCGCCACTGCCACAGCACCGTGCGCAGCTTGTAGTCGACCGAGAAGCACACTCCGTGGTCGCAGCCGTAGACGTGGCCGTCGCCGGGCGGGAGCAGGTGGCCGATCTTGCGGTCGGCGTTGTTGACGACCGCGTCGAACACCGCCATCCGGCGGATCGGGTCGGCGTCCGACCGGGACAGGGCCACGGTGTCGGTGTCGGGGTCGGGCTCGACCCACAGCTGGACCATGCCGACGCCGTACGGGCCGTCGCGGTGCACGGTCGGCGGGACGGTGTGCCAGCCCATCGCCTGCGACACCTCGTAGGCGGCGACCTCGCGCTCGGCGAGCGTGCCGTCCGGGAAGTCCCAGAGCGGGCGCTCCCCCGCGACCGGCTTGTAGACGCACGCGGCCCGCACCCCGGCCCGCTCGACCGAGCAGTACAGGGTCGCGTTGGACGCCTGGACGAGGCGTCCCTCGACGGTGAGCGCGCCCTCGGTCAGCAGCCGCTCGGCCGCCTCGGTGTCCCGGGGTGACACGCCCCCGCCGCCGTCGGCGGCCCCGCCGCGGTCGTCGTCGGCGGGCGTGCGTCCGCGTGAAGCCTGCGTCATACGTCCATTCTCCCGGGCCGGGCGGCCATGATCCAGCAGCGCGCGGCCCGGATCCGCGCGGGGCGCGTCACCCCAGGTAGCCGTTCTGCCGGGGGCAGACGTGACCCTCGGCCGACAGCGGCAGGCCGCACAGCGGGCACGGCGGGCGGCCCGCGGCGACGACCTTCAGGGCGCGCTCGGCGAACGCGCGGGCCTGCGCGGCGCTGATCCGCACCCGCAGCACCGCGATGGCCGGGTCCGGCTCGCCGACCTCGGCGTCCTCGTCCTCGTCGCCGGTGGCCTCCTGCGCCTCGATGACGACCCGCTCGTCCTCGGGGTCCCAGGCCAGGGCCATGGTGCCGACCCGGAACTCCTCCTCCACCGGCTCGTCCAGCGGCTCGTCGTCGTGCAGGGCGTCGGGGGTCACGGCAGGGACGTGCGCGGTGCCGCCACTGCGCCGCAGCACCTCGTCGAGCAGTTCCGACAGCCGCTCGGCGAGCAGGCTGACCTGGAACTTCTCCAGCCCGACGCTGGTGAGGCGGCGGCCCTCACGGGCCTGCAGGAAGAAGGCGCGCCCGCCGGGCTCGCCGACCGTCCCGGCGACGAAGCGGTCGGGCAGTTCGTAGGAGATGACCGGCATGACACCAGACCCTACGCGCCGCCGCCGACGGGCGCGTCACCGTCCCGGCCTGGCGCGTCGCCGGCGGGCTTCGGCAGCAGCGAGGCGACCTCCCCGCCGGTGTCGTTCAGCCGGACCAGGAAGGGGCGCAGCTCGGTGTAGCGGATCGCGGTGAGCGACGCCGGGTCGGCCTGGATCCGCTGGAACTGGTCCAGGTGCAGGCCGAGCGCGTCGGCGACGAGCGCCTTGATGATGTCGCCGTGGCTGCACACCAGGTAGACGGCGTCCGGGCCGTGCTCGGCGGCGATCCGGGCGTTCCAGTCCCGGACGGCGGCGACCGCGCGGTGCTGGGCGTCGGCGAGGCCCTCTCCCGCCTCGCCGGGGAACACCGCGGCGCTCGGGTGCGCCTGGACGACCCGCCACAGCGGTTCCTCGGCGAGTTCCTTCAGCGGACGGCCCGTCCAGTCGCCGTACCGGACCTCGCCGAACCGGTCGTCCACCTCGATCTTCTCGGTGCCGGTGCGCGCGGCGACGGCCTCGGCGGTCTGCAGGCAGCGGTCGAGGGGGCTGGACACCACGGCGGCCAGCGGCGTCCCGGCGAGGCGTCCGGCCAGGTCGTCGGCCTGCGCGCGGCCGTGGTCGTCCAGTCCGAGGCCGGGCGTCCAGCCGGCCAGCACCGGTCCGGTCAGCGCGGTGCGGCCATGGCGCACGAGAAGGAGGGTGGTCACAGCGAGCACTCTACGAGAGGCGTCCGTTTCGGCGAAGCACGCATGTTCTTCACCGTTCGCGCAACAATGCCCGGCATGATTGTGGACAAGGCCATCTACGCCGACGGTGTCCGCACGGACATCGACGGTGACATCAGCGACGCGTTCGACGCCGCCCGCGAGCGGGGCGACTGCTTTCTCTGGATCGGCCTGTTCGAACCCAGCGCCGAGGAGTTCGAGCTGGTCCGGGACGAGCTCAGGCTGCACCCGCTCGCCGCCGAGGACGCGGTCTCGGCGCACCAGCGGCCCAAGCTGGAGCGCTACGACGACACCCTGTTCCTGGTCCTGAAGACGCTCGCCTTCACCGAGGCGACCGCCGACATCGAGGTCGGCGAGATCATGCTGTTCCTCGGCCGCGACTTCGCGGTGACCGTCCGGCACGGCGCGGGCAACCCGCTCCGGCGGGTGCGCGAGCGGCTGGAGTCGGACCGCGAGATGCTGCACCACGGGCCCACGGCCGTCCTGTACGCGGTGTGCGACGAGGTCGTGGACCGCTACGGGATCGTCGCGCACGAGGTCGAGCGCCAGATCATCGAGCTGGAACGCGCCGTGTTCGACCCGCACGCCCCGGACGTGACCGAGCGGATCTACTCCCTCAAGCGCGAGGTGCTGGAGTTCCGCAGCGCCGAGGACCCGCTCGTCCCGGTCATGGAGGAGATCGCACGCGGGCGGGTGACCGAGTGCCACGGCGTCCGCGAGTACTTCCGCGACGTCCTGGACCACCTGCTGCGCGTCGACACCCAGGTGGACGCGCACAACGAGCTCCTCAACAGCGTCCTCAGCGCGCACCTGGCGCTGCTCGGCCAGCGGCAGAACGACGACATGCGCAAGATCTCGGCGTGGGCCGCGATCATCGCCGTCCCGACGGCCATCGCGGGCGTCTACGGGATGAACTTCGACCACATGTGGGAGCTGCACACCCACTACGGCTATCCGATCGTCCTGGGCGTGATGGCCGTCATCTGCGTCGTGCTGTTCCGCATCCTGCGCCGCAACCGCTGGCTCTGAGCCGGTGCGGGGGCCGCTCCACCTGCGACTCCATAATTTCCGGGAATTTCTGGAGATTACCGGCTAGGCAAGGGCGGCCTCCAGGGGGACCATGGGTGCAGCGGGTCCCCCCAAGGAGACAGGAATGGCGACACCGATCGAGACCAAGGTGACCGCGGCCAGCGGAACGAGTCTGGTGGCGGGGTTCGTCGTCGGGTGGCTGGTGTTGAAGCTGCCCGCGCTCTCGTCGATGGCGGTGCCCCTCCAGGCGCTCGTCACGGCGGCCATCACCACGGGCTTCACTTTCCTGGCGGGATGGCTCGCCAGGCACACTCCCAGGATCGACCAGGCCGCCGGGACCGGCGGCCAGTCCCCGGCGACTCCCGCGCCAGCCTCTCCGCCGGCGCCTCCGGCCACACCCCCTACCCCACCGCCGTCCTCGGACTGAGCGATCGTTCCCCGGGCCGACCTGCACAGACGTTCCACATAGCCACTAATTGTGATCAGACGATGACGCTTGGTAGGAATGCTCCCGTCCAACCATTCCAGGAGAGGAGCGACATGCTCTCCAAGCTCATAGTCACCACAGCCGCCAGCGGCGCGCTGGTCGCCGGCCTGATGGGCGGACCGGCCTTCGCGGCCGGCTCGCCGGCGCCCGCGGGCGGCACGGCTCCAGCGAGCCAGTCCGCGACGCAGGGCGGTGCGTCGACACAGCAGGCCATGTACTGCAGGTGGTACTGGTACCACCACCACCACTACTACTGGTGCCACGGCCACCACGGTCATCACCATGGGCACCACCACGGCCACGGTCACTGATAGCTGTCAGCCGCTCAGCAGGCCCTGCCCTTCCCCGGGTCACCCCAGGGAAGGGCAGGGCCATGTTTCGCTGATGTTCAGCGGCCGTTCAGCCGGCGCAGCAGCTCCGACCAGAGACAGGACGGCTGTCCGGCGGACTCCAGAGCTGGCGCCGGGTCTGCCCCGCGCCCGGCTTCAAAATATCCGGAAAGTGCTGAGGGTTACCGGCCAGGCAAGGGTGGCCGCCGGGAGAACCACGGGTGCAGTGGCCCCCCCAGGAGACAGGCGTCGCGGCACCGATCGAGACCGAGGTGGCTGCGGCCGACGGAGCGAGTCTGGTCGCGGGGTTCGTCGTCGGGTGGCGTTGAAGCCGCCCGCGCCGTCGTTGGCGGCGGCACCCCTCCAGGCGCTCATCACCACGGAGTTCACCCCGGGATTCACTTTCGTGGCGGGATGGCTCGCCCAAGCACACTCCCAGGATCGACCAGGCCGCCGGGACCGGCGGCCAGTCCCCGGTGACCTCCGCGCCAGCCTCTCCGCCGGCGCCTCCGGCCACACCCCCTACCCCACCGCCGTCCTCGGACTGAGCGGCCCTTTCCCGGGCCGACCTGCGCGAACGTCACCACATAGCCACCCATTGTGATCAGACGATGACGCTTGGTAGGAATGCTCCCGTCCAACCATTCCAGGAGAGGAGCGACATGCTCTCCAAGCTCATAGTCACCACAGCCGCCAGCGGCGCGCTGGTCGCCGGCCTGATGGGCGGACCGGCCTTCGCGGCCGGCTCACCGGCGCCCGCGGGCGGCACGGCTCCGGCGGCGACCCAGGTCGCGCAGCCGAACGGCCCGTCGACCCAGAGCGACTACTGGTGCCGCTGGTACTGGCACCACCACCACCGCTACTACTACTGCCACCACCGGCACCACCACCACCACTGGTGGTGGTACGACAACGACAACGACAACGGCTACGGCGACGACGACTACGGCGACGACTATGGTCACCACCATGGTCACCACCACGGTCACCATCACCACCACGGTCACCATCACCACCACGGTCACTGATAGCGGTCAGCCGCTCAGCAGGCCCTGCCCTTCCCCGGGTCACCCCGGGGAAGGGCAGGGTCATGTTTCCGCCGATGTTCACCGGCCGTTCAGCGGGCGCAGCAGCTCCGACCAGAGATGGGACGGCTGTCCGGCGGACTCCAGGCGGCGGCGGACGGCCTCGACGCGGGTCCGGGTGGGGAGCGTCAGCCACACCAGGATCGGGTAGCCGACGAGGAACGCGAAGACGAAGACCCAGACGCCGCGGCCGATCATCGCCAGCGGCAGACCGGCCAGGATCGTCCCCTCGGCCAGGGCGTAGCGGAACAAGATCGCCTGGCGGAACTGCATGATCGCCTTACGGGCCGTCCCCTCACCGTCCTGGTCAGGGGCCAGCGGGCGAGGCGCGCGGGGCCCCAGCACCGCCGCCGCGATGGCCCCGGCGAGCACCGGCAGGAGCAGCAGGGGCGCGAGGTCGCCGAGCCGTCCGGGGCCGGTCCGCACGATCATCGGACTGATCGCCAGGATCAGCACCGGGGCCGTGAGCAGGGCCGACACCATCAGCCGGAGCTGCCCGAGGGCCGTCGCCGGCGGACGCATGGACGCCAGGTAGCCGGGGTCGTCGGCCGCTCCGGCCTCGAGCCGTCCGGAGTCGTCGGCCGGGGAGAACCGCATGCTCGCCATGACCGGGCACTCTAGCCCCGAAACCCCCCGAAAAGCCGCACTTCAGGACGGAAAAATCCGTCGGTGAGCGGCGGTTCCTCGGGGGGTTTCGTCAGGGGTTCGGCGGAGGTGCGACTGAGAGGGCGGCCGGGGACGGGTCCGGGCCGCGGATCGGGCGGGTCAGGTGGCGGAGATCGCCCCGGCGGCGAGCAGGCCGATCAGGGCCCCGCCCAGCGCCACCCGGTAGTACACGAAGATCATCATCGAGTGCTTGGCCAGGTACTTCAGCAGCCAGGCGATGCAGGCGTAGCCGACCACGAACGACACCACGGTCGCGATGATCGTCGGCCCCCAGGAGAGTCCGCCGTCGAACGCCTTGCGCAGCTCGAACAGGCCGGACAGCACCACCGCCGGGACCGACAGCAGGAACGAGTACCGGGCCGCGGCCTCACGGGTGTAGCCGAGGAACAGCGCGCCGGTCATGGTCGAGCCCGACCGGGACGAGCCCGGGATCAGCGACAGGCACTGGAAGGCGCCGATGACCAGGCCGTCCCGCAGGTTGAGGTCGGCGACCTCGCGCTTGCGGGCCCCCGCCCACTCGGCGACCATCAGCAGCAGGCCCATGATGATCAGCGAGGACGCGTTCAGCCACAGGTTCCGCGCGCCCTTCTCGATGAAGTCCTTGCCGATCAGGCCGATCACCGAGATCGGGATGGTGCCGAGGCCGATGTACCAGCCCATCCTTGCGTCCATGGTCGGCCGCAGGTCGGGCGTCCAGAGGCTCTTGGTCCAGGTGGTGATGATGTTCACCAGGTCGCGCCAGAAGTAGATGATGACCGCGAGCATGGTGCCGAGCTGGATCACGGCGGTGAACGCCGCGCCCGGGTCCCCCCAGCCGAGCAGCTTGGGGACGATCAGCAGGTGGCCGGAGCTGGAGATCGGCAGGAACTCCGTCAGGCCCTGGACGATGCCGAGCACGGTCGCTTCGACGACGTTCACGGTCGGTGGTTTCCCCTCGGGACGAGCGCGGGACGGCAGGTCGGCCGGGCGGGACGGAGGCGGGTCGGGCCGCGTCCGTCACCGGGCCCCGGGCCCGATGATCGGGCCCCACCGAAGGGTAGCGGTCGCCCCGACCGCCCCGGCCGCCCCCGCGAACGCCCGCCCGCGCACCCGGCGTCCCGCCCGGCCGGTCCGGGCGGGCGGGACGGCTGGCGCGGCGCCGGAGCGGATACCCTCACCCTCCATGAAGGAGCGTCACGTCGGGCGGAGCGGCCTCGTCGTCTCCCGGCTCGGGCTGGGCACCATGACCTGGGGGCAGGACACCGAGCCCGACGAGGCGGCGGCGCAGCTGATCGCGTTCGCCGACGCCGGGGGCACCCTCGTCGACACCGCCGACGTCTACAGCGACGGTGACGCCGAGCGGATCCTCGGCCACCTCATGCGCGAGACCGTCGGCCGCGACGAGCTGGTCGTGTCGACCAAGGCCGCGATCAGGCCGGACGGACGCTACGACGGCTCCCGGCGGCACCTGCTGGCGGCGCTCGACGCGTCCCTGGACCGGCTCGGCGTCGACTACGTGGACCTGTGGCAGCTGCACGTCTACGACCCGGCGACGCCGCTCGAGGAGACCCTGGGCGCGCTGGACGAGGCGGTCGCGTCCGGCCGGGCCCGCTACGTCGGCGTCGCCAACTTCACCGGATGGCAGGCCGCCAAGGCCGCGGCGTGGCAGCGGGCCTGGCCGGGCCGCGCGCCGGTCGTGGCCGTCCAGGCCGAGTACTCGCTGCTGAGCCGCGACCCCGAGCGCGAGCTGCTGCCCGCCGTCCGGGACGCCGACGCCGCGCTGCTGCCGTGGTCGCCGCTCGGCCGGGGCGTGCTGACCGGCAAGTACCGCACCGGCATCCCCACCGGGTCGCGCGCCGCGACCGCGCACTTCGCCGAGTTCGTCCAGCCGTTCCTGGACGAGGAGTGCGCCCGGATCGTGGAGTCGGTCGTGACCGCCGCCGAGGGGCTCAACACGACGCCGCTCGCGGTAGCGCTGAGCTGGGTCCGGGACCGTCCGGGCGTCGCCGCGCCGATCGTCGGGGCGCGGACCGCCGGGCAGCTCGGGCAGGCGCTGGCGAGCGAGGCGCTGACGCTGCCGGACGAGATCCGCCGCGCGCTCGACGACGTCTCCGACATGACCGCCGCGCACTGACCGCCGCGCACCGGCCAACTCGCACCGCCCCCCTCCGCCCCTCCGCGCCGGGGCGTGGCGGCCCCGGGGACCCGAACGGGGTCGGGGTGTCCGCGTGGCTCGGTTCGCGTGGACGGGCCGGGCGTGGCACGCTCGGGAGCGGCCCTGCCCGCGTCGTCCACCGCTCGCGGGCCGCGCCCTGACCAGACTCTGACCAGCCATCCGGGAAGACCGTGACCGAGACCTCCGCCGGCAACTCCGAGACCGCCGCCTCCACCTCCGACGCAGCCGCAGACGCGGCGGGCGAGATCGCGGCGCTGACCGCGCTGTTCGAGGAGGCCGGGGTCCCGGCCTCGCTCGCGCCCCGCGCAGCCGCCCGCCTCGGCGCGGGCGCCGCGGACCGGCTCCGGGACGACCCGTGGCGGCTGCTGCGGGTCCCGGGCGTCCGGCCCCGGCAGGCCGACCACTTCGCCCGGAAGGTCCTCGGCGACGCCGCCCGTCCGGACGACCCGCGCCGCGGGCGCGCGCTCGCCGCGGCGCTGCTGGCGGAGGCGGCCGTGCGCGGGCACACCGTCACGCCGCTGCCGGACGTCCTGACGTCGCTGGAGAAGGAGCGCGTCACCGACCCCCGGCGGGCCGTGGAGGACGCGCTCGACGAGGGCGAGGTGCTCGGCCTCACCGAGGAGCCGGAGTTCGACGAGGAGGCGTTCGACGAGGACGCCGACCTGCCCGAGCCCGAGGAGTCGCTCGGGCTGGCCCGGTGGGCGCTGACCGAGGAGGCGGCGGCCGAGGGGTTCCAGCGGCTCAACGCGACCGCCGCGCCGCTGCTGGACGACGCGGTGGTCAAGGAGCTGCGCTCGGGCCTGCCCGAGGACCGCTCGCTGGCGTTCACCGCCGCACTGCGCACCGGCGTGACGGTCTGGCGCGGCACCGCGAACGACCTGGCCGGATCGGCGGTCGCGCTCGTCACGGCCGCCGCCGGGCGGGGCGTGCGGGCCGCGCTGGTCACGCCGACCGACCGCGCCGCCGCCGACCTGGCCGCCGCGCACCCGGGCCTGCCGGACGGCGCCGCCGTCGGCCTGCACCGGCTCCTCGACCCGGCGGACGAGCCCGGCACGGCCCCCGGCTCGGTGCTCTACCGGCGCGGCGAGCAGCGCCCGTTCGAGCTGGACCTGCTCGTCCTGCCGGACGCCTCGGGCCTGGACGTCGAGCTGTGCGCGGTGCTGGTCGAGGCGTGCCCGGACGGCGCGCACCTGGTGCTCTGCGGGGAGCCCGGCGCGGCCCCGCCCGCCGGACCCGGACGCGTCCTCGATGACCTCGAGGCGTCCGAGACCGTCCCGGTGGTGGAGCTCGAGCCGGAGGGCCCGGGCGGGCCGCTGGACGAGCTGACGGCGACGGTCCGGGGCGGCGGGCTCGCCCAGGTGGCCGCGCCGAACAAGGAGGTCGTGATCGTCCCGGCGATGGGCGAGGAGGAGGCGGTGCACCGCGCGGTACAGCTCGTCACCGACTCGATCCCCCGCGTCCTGGACATCCCGGCGGCCGAGGTGCAGGTGGTGGCGCTCGCCCCGGCGGGCGACGCGGCGGCGGGCGCGCTGAACGCCGCGCTCAAGGCGAAGCTGAACCCGGGCCCCGGCCGGTTCGCCGGGTTCGACGTCGGCGACCGGGTCGTGGTCGCCGCGCCGCTCCCCCAGGCCGCCGTCGGCGAGACCGGCACGGTCGAGGCGGCCGGGCCGGAGGGCCTGAGCATCGCGTTCGCGGCCGGGACGGCCGTGGTGCCGCCCGCGTCGGCGGCGCGGCTGCGGCACGGCTGGGCGCTGCCGCTGACGCTCGCGCGCGGCACCCGCAGGGACGCGGTCGTCGTCGTGGTCGCCGGGTCCGCGCTGTCCCGGCCCGCCGTCGCGACCGCGTTCGGCCTCGCCCGGCGCCACCTGTCGGTGGTGCAGGCGGCCGGACCCGGCCTCGCCCGGGCCGTCCGGGAGACCGGCGCGCCCGAGCGCCGCACGCGCCTGGCCCGCCTCGTCCTCGGCTGACGCCCGGGATCCCCGCGCCGACGGTGCCGATGACGGCGCCGGTCCCACGGCACCGCTGGTGCCAACGGCTTTACCGGGACGGGGGAAACCCTCGCGTCGGTGTTTACCGGAGGGGCTCGGTGCGGCACGATTCGATCACGAAGGCGCGAACCCCGGTGCGACACCCCGGCCGAGTCTCTTGGACGGGGCGTCAACAGCGAAGGAGTGACATGCCCCAGCAGCGACGCCTCCGGAGGATCGGGTCCGCGGCCACGGCGGTCTCCGCCACCGCCTTGGTCGTGACCGTGCTCGGGTCCCCGGCCGCGTACGCCGGGACGGCGACCACGACCGCGACCGCCGCCAGGACGTGCAAGAAGGGCACCGACCCGAAGAGCACGCTCGAGAACTGGAAGTGCCAGCTCGACGACCTGCGCGACCGGATCGACCACCACAACACGCCGTCCCCCACGCCGACCAGGTCCAAGCCGCCCGCCAAGACCGTCAAGAGCCCCGGCGGGGACGGCAAGGGCGACAACAGCGGCGGCGGGAACGGCGAACGCGACAAGGCGCCCCAGGGCAACGGCGGCGGCGGTGACGGTGGCGGGCCGAGGGTGAACGTGCCGACCGGCAACGGGCCGTCCCTCATGAGCGACCAGGCCCCTCAGCCGTTCCCGGCCGCCGCGCCGAACGGGCGGCAGTCGAACCTGACCGGCCTGCTGCCCGCGCCGCAGGTCGCCGGGCCGGACGGCGTCCAGCCCGGTGGTGCGCCCGTCCCGCAGACGCGCCTGGTGTCGCCGGTCGCCGCGTCCGAGCCGACCAAGGGCGGCCAGATGATCTGGGTGGCCGGGTCCGCCGCGGTCATCGGCGCCGCCGCCGCGCTGAACCTCAGCCACATCGCCCGCCAGATGCGCCGCCGCCCGACCCGGCGCTGACCACCGGCACGAACCGTCCGCGAACACGGGAGACGGCGGCACGAGAAACGGCGGCGGCCCGGTCGGAGGGACCGGGCCGCCGCCGTTCGCCGTGGAGGGGCTAGGCGGGCGGGGCGCCGACGGCGTGGAGGCCGCCGTCCACGTGCAGGATCTCGCCCGTGGTGGCCGGGAACCAGTCCGACAGCAGCGCCACGATCGCCTTGGCGGTGGGCTCGCTGTCCTTGATGTCCCAGCCGAGCGGCGCGGTGTGCGGCCACAGGTCGGTCATGGCCTGGAAGCCGGGGATGCTCTTGGCCGCCATCGTGCCGAGCGGTCCCGCCGCGACCAGGTTCACCCGGACGTTCTGCGGGCCGAGGTACTTGGCCAGGTAGCGGCAGGTGGACTCCAGGCCCGCCTTCGCCACGCCCATCCAGTCGTACACCGGCCACGCCTTGGTCGCGTCGAAGTCGAGGCCGACGACCGACCCGCCGTCCTTCATCAGCGGCAGGCAGGCCATGGTGAGCGACTTCAGCGAGTACGCCGAGGAGTGCACGGCGACCGCGACGTCCTCCCACGGGGTGTCGAGGAAGTTGCCGCCGAGCGCGGTCTGCGGCGCGAACCCGATCGAGTGGACGACGCCGTCCAGGCGGTCGAAGCCCGCGTCGGCGAGGTTCCCGGCGAGCGCGTCCAGCTGCTCGGTGTTGGTGACGTCCAGCTCGATGACCGGGGGGACGTCGTCCGGGCCGGACGGCAGCCGCTTGGCGGTGCGGGCGGTCAGCGTCGGCCGCGGGTAGGCGGTCAGCGCGACGCGCGCGCCCTCCTGCTGCGCGACCCGCGCGACGTGGAACCCGATCGAGGCGTCCGTCAGGACGCCGGTGACCAGGATGTTCTTGCCCTCGAGGATGCCCATCGCGCTCAGTGCCCCATTCCCAGGCCGCCGTCCACCGGGATGACCGCGCCGGTGATGTAGGCGGCGTCGTCGGATGCCAGGAACCCGACGGTCTTGGCGATCTCCTCCGGCCGGGCGGTGCGGCCGAGCGGGATCACGCTCTTGATCGTCTTCTGCTGGTCCTCGGTCAGCGCGGCGGTCATGTCGGTGTCGACGAAACCGGGCGCGACGACGTTCACGGTGATCCCCCGCGAGCCCAGCTCGCGGGCCAGCGACCGGGCGAACCCGACCATGCCCGCCTTGGACGCGGCGTAGTTGGCCTGCCCCGCCGAGCCGAGCAGCCCGACGACCGAGGACACCAGGATGATGCGTCCCTTGCGGGCCCGCATCATGCCCTTCACCGCCCGCTTGGCCACCCGGAACGATCCGGTGAGGTTGGTGTCGAGGACGGAGGTGAACGCGTCCTCGCTCATGATGGCCAGGAGCGTGTCCTTGGTGATCCCCGCGTTGGCGACCACCACCTCGACCGGGCCCTGCTCCGCCTCCACCTTCGCGAACGCGGCGTCCACGTCCTCGGAGCTGGTCACGTCGCAGCGCACCCCGAACAGCCCCTCGGGGGGCTCGCCGGAGCGGTAGGTGACGGCGACCTTGTCACCGGCGGCGGCCAGCTCGCGCGCGATCGCCAGGCCGATGCCCCGGTTCCCGCCCGTCACCAGGACAGAGCGACTCATCTCATGCCTTCCGTTGTCCACATCACATCGGGGTCGAGCGTATCGACCGGGGCCCCGGGGCAGAGATGTTCCTTCCCGACAAGATCCTGAGGTCGCCTTTGTTCCGGACGCCGGTTCGGGCGCCCGTTCCGGACGCCTGTTCTCGGCTCCGCCCGGACCTCTGGCCTGGACGTCCGGGCGCGACACCCCGACACCGGCCGGTATCCACGGGATCGGACGGGGCCGGGAAGGTAGGTTCAGCAGGGTGCATGACATTGATCCCGCCTTCACCGCACTGCCGCTGCGGGCGCTCGCCGACGCGGCGCTGAGCCGGGCGCGCGAGCTCGGGGCCGA
Organism: Actinomadura oligospora ATCC 43269; assembly: GCF_000518265.1. Lineage (GTDB taxonomy): Bacteria > Actinomycetota > Actinomycetes > Streptosporangiales > Streptosporangiaceae > Spirillospora > Spirillospora oligospora. The sequence goes on from NZ_JADG01000009.1 coordinate 270,358, forward strand.
GCACGCCGACGTCCGGGTGGAACGCATCCGCACCCAGAGCCTCCGGCTGCGCGACGCCGTCCTGGAGACCGCCTCCGACGACAGCGACCTCGGGCTGTCGGTCCGGGTCGTCGCCGGGGGAACCTGGGGCTTCGCCGCCGGAATCGACCTGACCACCGGGGGCGCGGCCGCGCTGGCCGAGCGGGCGGTCGAGGTCGCGCGCGTCGCCGCGCCGGTCAACCGCGAGCCGATCGAGCTGGCGCCCGAACCGTCCCACGGGGACGTGACCTGGGTGTCGTCCTACGAGATGGACCCGTTCACGGTGTCCACGCCGGACAAGGTCGGGCTGCTGGCCGACTGGAGCCGGCGGCTGCTCGGCGACCCGCGCGTCGACCACGTGGACGCCGCGCTGCTGCAGGTGCGCGAGAACAAGTTCTACGCCGACCTGAACGGGACGACCACGACGCAGCAGCGGGTGCGCCTGCATCCGGTGGTCGAGGCGACCGGCATCACCGAGGGCGCGTTCGACACGATGCGCACCCTCGCGCCGCCGGCCGGGCGCGGCTGGGAGTACCTGGTCGGCGACGTCCACGACTGGGACGGCGAGCTCGGCCGCATCCCCGAGCTGCTGGCCGAGAAGCTGGCCGCGCCGTCGGTCGAGGCGGGCCGGTACGACCTGGTGGTCGACCCGTCCAACCTGTGGCTGACGATCCACGAGTCGGTCGGGCACGCGACCGAGCTGGACCGGGCGCTCGGCTACGAGGCGGCCTACGCGGGCACCTCGTTCGCCACGCCGGACAAGCTCGGGACGCTCCAGTACGGGTCGAAGGTCATGAACGTGACCGGCGACCGCACCACCGAGCACGGCCTCGCCACGATCGGGTACGACGACGAGGGCGTGGAGGGCCAGGAGTTCGACATCGTCACCGGCGGCCGGTTCACCGGCTACCAGCTCGACCGGCGCATCGCGCGGCTCACCGGGGCCGGGCGGTCCAACGGGTGCGCGTTCGCCGACTCGGCGCACAGCACGCCGATCCAGCGGATGGCGAACGTGTCGCTCCACGCCGACCCGGACGGCCCGGACACCGGCGGCCTGATCGCCGGGGTCGAGGACGGGATCTACGTCGTCGGCGACAAGTCCTGGTCGATCGACATGCAGCGGTACAACTTCCAGTTCACCGGGCAGCGGTTCTACCGGATCCGGAACGGGCGGCTCGCCGGGCAGGTCCGCGACGTCGCCTACCAGGCCAGCACCACCGACTTCTGGAACTCGATGGAGGCGGTCGGCGGCCCGGCCACCTACGTGCTGGGCGGGGCGTTCAACTGCGGCAAGGGCCAGCCCGGGCAGGTCGCGCCGGTCAGCCACGGCTGCCCGTCCGCGGTGTTCCGCGGCGTCAACATCCTCAACACGGTCAAGGAGGCGGGCCAGTGAGCGCACTCTCCCCGCAGGAGGCCGTGGAACGCGCGCTCGCGCTGTCCCGCGGCGACGACTGCATCGTCATCGCCGACGAGTCGAGCACCGCGAACCTGCGGTGGGCGGGCAACACCCTGACCACCAACGGCGTGACGAGCTCCGGCCAGCTGACCGTGATCGCGCTGCGCCGCTCCGGCGACGGCGTCGCGGCGGGCGTGGTGTCACGGGCCGCGGTCGGCCCGGACGAGATCGAGGACGTGGTGCGGGCCGCCGAGGCGGACGCCGCGTCCAACCAGCCCGCCGACGACGCCGCCGCGCTGCTCGCCGGGGAGTTCGGCGACTGGTCGGCGGCGCCCGCCGACACCGGCATCGGGGTGTACCGGGACGTGGCGCCCGCGCTCGGCGCGGCGTTCGCCGAGGCCGCGGCGGGCGACCGGCGGCTGTACGGGTTCGCCAACCACGTGGTCACCTCCACCTTCGTCGGGTCGTCGGCGGGGCTGCGCGCCCGGCACGACCAGCCCGCCGGGATCCTGGAGCTGAACGCCAAGGGCGCGGGCGGCTCGGCGTGGAGCGGGGTCAGCACGCGCGACTTCGCCGACGTGGACGTCCCGGCGATGGCCGCCGGCCTGAACCGGCGGCTGGGCTGGGGCGAGCGCCGGATCGACCTTCCCGCCGGACGCTACGAGACGGTGCTGCCGCCGTCCGCGGTCGCCGACCTGATGATCTACCTGTACTGGTCGACCGGCGCCCGGGACGCGGCGGACGGCGCGACCGTGTTCAGCGCGCCGGGCGGCGGCACCCGGGTCGGGGAGAAGCTGGCGAACCTGCCGGTCCGGCTGTTCAGCGACCCGGCCGCCGCCGGGGTCGAGGCCGCGCCGTTCGTGGTGGCGCACGCCTCGGGCCGCACCGAGTCGGTGTTCGACAACGGGCTGCCACTCGGGCCGACCGACTGGATCCACGACGGGACGCTGGCCGCGCTGACCCAGACCCGCCGGTCGGCGGAGATCACCGGGCTGCCGATCACGCCGCCGGTGGACAACCTGCTGATGACCGGCCCGGACGGCGCGGACGCCTCGCTCGACGAGATGGTCGCCCGGACCGGGCGCGGCCTGCTGCTCACCTGCCTCTGGTACATCCGCGAGGTGGAGCCGCAGTCGCTGCTGCTCACCGGCCTCACCCGGGACGGCGTCTACCTGGTCGAGGACGGCGAGGTCGTCGGCGCGGTGAACAACTTCCGGTTCAACGAGAGCCCGGTGGACCTGCTCGGCCGGCTCGGCGAGGTCGGCGGGACGGTCCCGACGCTCGCCCGCGAGTGGTCGGACTACTTCCAGCGGACGGCGATGCCGCCCGTCCGGGTGCCGGACTTCAACATGTCCACGGTCTCCGAGGCGTCCTGACCCTGCGGCCTTCCGGCGGGCGGTCCCCTTGGTGCGGGGACCGCCCGCCGAGCCGTCTCCGGGCGGCTCAGGGCGGCTCAGGGCGTCCTGGACGGCTTCCCCGGGCGAACTTGCGGGCGTCCGCTCCGCCGATTTTCCACAATTTAGAGGTTTCCTTCAGGATTCATTCGGGAACGGCGAGGTGTTTTGGCCTGACCTGGTGTCGCCCTTCACCCGGGAGGGGTCTACCGTTAAATCGTGAAGGTCAAGCACCAGCGCGGACCGCAGGTCGTCTACACGGTCACCAACGCGCCCCGTCCGCTGTCGGAGGACATCAGCCGCCGCCAGAAGCGGTACCTGCTGTCGATGGGCATCCGCACGGGCTGCTTCCTGGGCGCGGTCTTCAGCGGCATCGCGGGCGCGCCCCTGTGGGTCGTCGGCCTGTTCGTGGTCGGCGCGCTCTTCCTGCCGTACATCAGCGTCGTGGTCGCGAACGGCGGGCGCGAGCCGGTGTCCCGGGCACGGTTCGACACCCCTGAGCGTCCCGACCGGAACGAAGTTTCCGGACAGCGACCAGAAATCCGGTCGTGACATTCTCTTGACTCGGGCCGGGGGGTTTCGGTGTACGATTTGTACCGGCGCTCTGGTCCCCCGTCGGGGCGCCCTTGCCGGTGTTCCGGGCCCCCGTCGGAACACCGATGATGCGACGCCGGGTGGATTGCCCCCGTATCCACCCGGCGTCGCTTTTACTTTCCCGAAGGTTCTCCCGGGCTTCCCCATGCCCTCACCGTGGTGCGCGCTTTGATCGACTTCGGGGCGCCCGGTGCCCTCCGGGGCCTCACCAGGGTCGGGGCGGGCGCCGGTATCCGGCCGCCGACCTGGACGCAAGGCTCAGCCCTGACCGCATGAGGACAGGGACCGAAACCCCGTCGGTTCGAACTTCCGCCGCGCCCGGGTCGTCCGGCTCCGCCCGCCTCTCCCCCGTCCGCTCCGGTGGCCCCGCCGGGCCCTCAGGGGCTGACGGCAAGGAAGAGGAAGCTCGCGAAGACCGCCAGGTGCAACCCGGCCTGGAGCAGCGTCGCGCGTCCTGGGACGACGGTCAGCACGGACACCACGACCGCGATCGCCAGCAGGACCAGGTGCACCGGCTCCAGGCCGAGGATCAGCGGCCCGGGCAGCCAGACCGACGCGATCGCGATCGCCGGGATGGTGAGCCCGATGCTCGCCAGCGCCGAGCCGAGCGCGAGGTTCAGGCTGATCTGGAGCCGGTCCCGGGAGGCCGCGCGGACGGCCGCGATGGTCTCCGGCAGCAGCACCAGCAGGGCGATCACCACCCCGACCACGGCCTGCGGGAAGCCCGCCGAGGCCACCCCCGACTCGATCGTCGGGGACTCGACCTTCGCCAGCCCGACCACGCCGACCAGGGCGACCATCAGGAGTCCCAGGCTCACCCTCGTGGCCCGCCCGGACGGCCGCTCGGCGTGCGCCTGCTCGTCGATGACGTCGCCGCTGCCGCGGTCCACCGGCAGGAAGTAGTCCCGGTGCCGGACGGTCTGGGTGAGCACGAACAGGCCGTACAGCGCCACCGAGGCGACCGCGGCGAAGGCCAGCTGGGCCGGGCTGAACTCGTGGCGGGGGCGGCTGGTGGTGAACGTCGGCAGCACCAGGCTGAGGGTGGCCAGGGTCGCGACGCTGGCGAGCGCCCCGCCGGCGCCCTCGGCGTTGAACATCACCGTGTGCCTGCGCAGGACGCCGACCAGGAGCGAGATCCCGACGATCCCGGTCATGGTGATCATCACGGCGGCGAACACGGTGTCCCGGGCCAGGGTGGCGGCCTTGCCCCCGCCGCCGGAGGCCATCATGCTGACGATCAGCGCGACCTCGATCACGGTCACCGCGACGGCGAGCACCAGGGAGCCGAACGGCTCGCCCACCCGGTGCGCGACCACCTCCGCGTGGTGCACGGCGGCGAGCACCGCCCCGGCCAGCAGCAGGCCCACCACCGCCGCGACGGGCGTCGACAGCACCCGGCCCCAGGTCGCGATCAGGGCCACGAGTCCGAGCCACGGCATCACCCCGGTCCAGGTGATCTTCCGCCCAGCGACAGCGATCATGTACCGATAGTGCCCGCTGCGGTGGGCGCGCATCGGAGTCCGCGCAGGTGGGAAGGCTGTTTACGGCTTTCGTCCAGTAAATTTCCGGCCTGCGGCCGGGGGCGGGCCCGGGTGGCCGGACCGGGTGCGGACCTAACTAGAATCCTGTTCCATAATCCTGTTCGGCGTGGCCCGGGTGATCCGGGATCACGCCGGGAAACTCCGCCGAGAGAGGGGCCGGCCGTGCGCCGTACGCTGTACAACGAGGACCACGAGGCGTTCCGCGAGACCATCCGGGCCTTCATCGACGCCGAGGTCGCGCCGCGCTACGAGGACTGGGAGAACGCCGGGCACCCGCCGCGCGACTTCTACAACCAGCTCGGCGAGCTGGGCGTGTTCGGCATCCAGGTCCCCGAGGAGTTCGGCGGCGCGGGCGAGACCAGCTTCAAGTACCAGGCGGTCATCGCCGAGGAGTGCGCACGCGCCGGGGTGGGCTTCGGCGGCTACAGCGTCCACGTCAACCTCTGCCTGCCGTACCTGATGAAGTACGCGAACGAGGAGCAGAGGAAGCGCTGGCTGCCCGCGTTCGTCGCCGGCGACGCGATGTTCGCGATCGCGATGACCGAGCCCGGCACCGGCTCGGACCTCGCGGGCATCGCCACCACGGCGAAGCGGGACGGCGACCACTACGTCCTGAACGGCGCCAAGACCTTCATCACCGGCGGCGTCCTGGCCGACCGGATGCTGGTCGTCGCGCGCACCTCTCCCGCCAGCGCGGAGAACCGCCGCTCGGGCCTGTCCATCCTGGTCGTGGACACCAAGAGCGAGGGCTACTCGGTCGGCCGCAAGCTGGAGAAGATCGGGCTGCGCTCGTCCGACACCGCCGAGCTGTCCTTCGTGGACGTCCGCGTCCCGGTGGAGGACCTGCTCGGCGAGGAGGGCCGGGGTTTTGAGTACCTGACCCACAACCTGGCCGAGGAGCGCCTCGGGATCGCGCTCACCTCCTACGCCTCGGCCGCCGCCGCCGTGGACTTCGCCAAGGACTACGTCCAGCAGCGCCAGGTGTTCGGCAAGACCGTGTCGTCCTTCCAGAACACCAAGTTCGTGCTGGCCGAGTGCCAGACCGACGTGGAGGCTGCCCGCTCGCTGGTCGACCGCTGCATCGAGGCCCTGGACGCCGGGGAGCTCACGCCCGCCGACGCGGCCGTCGCCAAGCTGTTCTGCACCGAGGCGCAGGCCCGCGTGGTGGACAAGTGCCTGCAGCTGCACGGCGGCTACGGCTACATCCTGGAGTACCCGATCGCCCGCCTGTACGCGGACGCGCGCGTCGCGCGCATCTACGGCGGCACCAGCGAGGTCCTCAAGACCATCATCGCCAAGGACATGAAGGTCTGACCCGCGGGGACGGCGGAAAACGAACCGGGCGCGTCCGGCAAGGGACGCGCCCGGTTCCTGAAGGCAGGTGGTGAGGAGAGCGAGAGGACTAGGGCATAAGAAGTGAGAAGGAAGCCCCCTCATGGCCTCACCGCGATCACGCTAACACTCAGGCGGGGATGAGGTCACGCAGGTTTTCCGGCGTGATCACCCGCGTCCCCTCCGGCAGGCCGTCGGGACGTTCGAGGCCCAGGTAGGTGACGTCCCCGGCGGGCGCCCGGTCCCCTGCGGGCGCGGACGAGGCGCCCCAGCGGACGACCTCGACGCCGCGGGCCGCCATCAGGTCCACCAGGTGCCCGACCGTGAGGTACTCGCGGTCCACGAAGGCCCGCAGCAGGGCCGAGACGGTCACGTGGTTGCTCTCGGTCTGGTTGTAGTTCGGGCTGCCCGCCAGGTAGAGGTGCAGCCAGCGGGCCGTCCAGGCGCCGTCCTCGCTCCGCTCGAAGACCAGCGGCAGCGCCACCCGGCCGGGGCCGCGCAGGTCGGACTTCATGCGGACGGTGCGCGGCTCGTACGGACGGCCCTCCTGCTCGGGGTCGCGGGTCATGTACCCGAAGAACGACTCCTCGACCTGGTCGAACCCCTCACCCCCGTAGATGTGCACCTGCGGCAGCACGTAGGTACGCGTGAACCATCCGAGCCGGATGTCGATGAACTCGCTCGCGCCCTCCGGGGCGTTGGTGACGTCGCCGGAGTGCACGCCCGCGCCGTCCTTGAGGTTGGTGAACGAGATCCAGGTCGGGGAGTCGAAGCCGCGGGACAGCATGAGCGCGGAGAGGTCGTAGTCGGTCATCACCCCGCGCTGCCGCCAGTAGACGAAGAAGCGCAGCACCTCGCCCTCGACGCGCGAGCGCGAGCCGCGCGGCAGGACGCCGAGGCCCGCGGCGGCGGCCCGGCCGCTGAGCGGGAGCGCCACGTCGAGCATGTCCGGGTCGACGAGCAGGCGGCCCCCGGCGGGCAGGCGGCGCGCGATCTCCGCGTCGAGGAGGGCGATGAGGCGCTCGCGGACCGGCTCGGGGATCGGCGTCCGGGTCTCGGGGGTCGTCCAGGCGCGGCCTCGGCGGTTCACGAACACGCGGTGGCGCCGGGTCTTCCCGGCCTTCTTCCGCTTTCGCTTCGCCTTCCCGTCGCTCGGAACGTCCGGGGCGTCCGGGGCGTCCGGGGTCGCGGGCTTGGCGCGGTTGGCCAGGTGCTCGCGGACGCCCAGCAGCACGCGCCCGGACACGTCCTTCGTGGTGCGCTCGGCGGCGGCCAGGACGGCTTCCTGCTCGAACGGGACCAGGGGCAGGCGCAGCAGCCGGTCCAGGCCGCGGAACAAGCGTCCGGGCATGGTCGCGAGCAGTTCGACCGCGCCGCTGACGTCGCCCGCCCCGAACAGCGCCTCGATGCGCGCGTCCGGGGTCGGCGCGGGCTTGTCGCCGCGCGCGACGGCGAACACGTCGGCGGCGTGCGGCCAGCGCGGGTACTCGTGCGGGTGCAGCCGCTCGCCGAGGCGCTTCCAGCGCTCGGCGTGGACGCCGGTGTCGGCGAGCTTGGCCGGGTTCTGCGCGACGACCCGGTCGAGTCCGCCGAGCAGGACGCGGCGGATCCGGCGCGGGAACGGCGGGAAGCGGGTCGGCTCCTGGAGGGTGACGTCGCCGTCCCCGAGCGCGCAGGCGAGGCGCAGCACGTCGGTGACGGTGTCGAGGAGCGGCTCGCCGCCCGCGTCCACGCGCGCGCGGTTCACCAGGGCGCGGATCTCCCGCACCGGGATCTCCCCGGGCTGCGGGCCGTCCACGCAGTGCCCGGCGAGGAGGGCGAGGTCACGGGCGTCGTCCTCGTTCAGCGGGGTGACGCTCCCGGCGAGCGCGAGGTACAGGCCGGTGACCTCGGTCTTCAGGTCGCCGCCGAGGTGCAGGACGGTCACCCGGTCACGCGCGGACGCGATCAGCTCGTCGTGCCGGGCCAGCATCTGCTCGTAGGTGTGCTGGTAGCTCCCGTAGGTGGCGAGGGTGAGCAGGTCGAGGGTGCCCTCGCTGAGCCTGATCGCGGCCTTCTCCTGGTCGGCGGGCTCGGAGAACGTCGCACGGACGCAGTCCATCCAGAACTCGAAGGTGTCCGGGACGTTGCGCGGGAAGTCGATGAAGTAGGCGTTGTGCCGGACGTGGTCGCCGACCATCTCCCGGACGGTCGCGAGCGTCCGCACGGCGAGGGTCACGACGGCCTGGTCGTCCAGGCGGGAGAGCGCGGCGAGCAGGTCGCCGGACAGCTTGTACCCGGTGTCCATCAGCGCGGCGTCGAACCGGCGCGCCATGACCGCCCCTGCTTCCGCCGCTCCTGCTTCCGCCGCCCCGTTTCCGGCGGGGCCGTCCGGCAGCGGGACGCGCCGGGTGTGGCGGACGACGAGGGCCTCCAGGTCGGTCTTCATCGGGCCATCGTGGCAAACCGGGATCGTCTAGGCCATTCGGTTTTCGAGCCGGTCGTCCAGCGCGCGGCGCAGGACCGCCGGGGCCTCGGCGAGGGACGGTCCGTACCAGGTGAGGTGGCGTCCGCCGACGAGCGCGCACGGGACGCCGGGGAACGCCTCCGGGCCGTCCTCGGCGGTGAACGCGTACGGCTCGTCCGGCAGGACGACCAGGTCCGGGCGCGCCGCGTTCAGCTCCTCGACCGGGATCTTGGGGTACCGGTCGGGGTGGTCGGCGTGGATGTTCTCCACGCCGAGGCGGCGCAGGACGTCGCCGGTGAAGGTGTCACGGCCGACGACCATCCACGGGCGCCGCCAGATCGGGATGACGGCGCGGATCCGCGGCGACGCCGGTTCGACGGAGGCCCAGGCGGCCTCCGCCTCGTCCAGCCAGGCCGGGACGGGCAGCCCGCAGCCCTCGGCGAGCATGGCGCGGAGCTGGGTGAACGCGTCGTCCACGGTGCGGATGTCGGTCACCCAGACGCGCAGCCCGGCCGCGCGGAGCAGCTCCAGGTCGGGCGCGCGGTTCTCCTCGGCGTTGGCGAGCACCACGTCCGGCTCCAGGGCGCGGACGGCCTCCAGGTCGGGGTTCTTGGTGCCGCGCACCCGCGTGACCTCGAGGTCCGCCGGGTGGCTGCACCAGTCGGTCGCCCCGACCAGGACGCCCGGCGCCGTCGCCGCGACCGACTCGGTCAGCGACGGCACCAGCGACACGACCCTCATCGCGCCCCTCGCCTCAGACGTTGCGGCGGTACTGGCCGCCGACCTCGAAGAACGCGTCGGTGATCTGCTGGAGGCTGCACACGCGCGCCGCGTCCATCAGGACCGCGAAGACGTTCTCGCCGGACCGGGCGGCGTCCTTCAGCGCGGTCAGCGCCGCCTCCGAGTCGCCCCGGTGGTCGCCCTGGAAGCCGCGGACGCGGTCGAGCTGCGAGCGCTTCTCGTCCTCGGTCGCGCGGGCCAGCTCGAGGGACTTGCCGCCCTCCTGCTCCCCGTAGGGGTTGCGGAAGGTGTTGACGCCGACGATCGGCAGCGACCCGTCGTGCTTGCGCTGCTCGTACAGCATCGACTCGTCCTGGATGCGGCCGCGCTGGTAGCCGGTCTCCATCGCGCCGAGGACGCCGCCGCGCTCGCTGATCCGGTCGAACTCGGCGAGGACGGCCTCCTCCACCAGGTCGGTCAGCTCGTCGATGACGAACGACCCCTGGAGGGGGTTCTCGTTCATCGCCAGGCCCCACTCCTTGTTGATGATCAGCTGGATCGCCAGGGCCCGGCGGACCGACTCGGCGGTCGGGGTGGTGACGGCCTCGTCGTAGGCGTTGGTGTGCAGGCTGTTGCAGTTGTCGTAGATCGCGATGAGCGCCTGCAGGGTCGTCCGGATGTCGTTGAAGTTCATCTCCTGCGCGTGCAGGGACCGCCCGGACGTCTGGACGTGGTACTTCAGCTTCTGGCTGCGCTCGTTGGCCCCGTAGCGCTCGCGCATCGCGACGGCCCAGATGCGGCGGGCGACGCGTCCGATGACGTTGTACTCGGGGTCCATGCCGTTGGAGAAGAAGAACGACAGGTTCGGCGCGAAGTCGTCGATGTCCATGCCGCGCGCGAGGTAGGACTCGACGTAGGTGAACCCGTTCGCGAGCGTGAACGCCACCTGGCTGATGGGGTTCGCCCCGGCCTCGGCGATGTGGTAGCCGGAGATCGACACCGAGTAGAAGTTGCGGACGCCGTGGTCGATGAACCACTCCTGGATGTCGCCCATCATCCGCAGGCTGAACTCGGTGGAGAAGATGCAGGTGTTCTGGCCCTGGTCCTCCTTGAGGATGTCGGCCTGGACGGTCCCGCGGACGGTCGACAGGACCTGGGCGCGGATCGCGGCGGCCTCGTCCCGCGACGGCTCGCGGCCGTGCTCGGCGCGGAAGGCGTCCACGCCCTGGTCGATCGCGGTGTTCAGGAAGAACGCCAGGATCGTCGGGGCCGGGCCGTTGATCGTCATCGACACCGAGGTGGTCGGCGAGGACAGGTCGAAGCCGTCGTAGAGCGCCTTCATGTCGTCCAGCGTCGCGATGGACACGCCGGACGTGCCGACCTTGCCGTACACGTCGGGACGCTCGTCGGGGTCGCGTCCGTAGAGCGTGACCGAGTCGAACGCGGTGGACAGCCGGGTCGCGGGCTGGCCCTCGCTGAGCAGCTTGAACCGGCGGTTGGTGCGGAACGGGTCGCCCTCGCCCGCGAACATGCGGGCCGGGTCCTCGTTGTCGCGCTTGAACGGGAACACCCCGCCGGTGAAGGGGAACCGGCCGGGCAGGTTCTCGCGGCGCAGGAAGCGCAGCAGCTCGCCGTGGTCCTCGTAGCGGGGCAGCGCGACGCGCGGGATGCGGTTCCCCGACAGCGACTCGCGGGTCAGCCGCGTGTGGATCTCCTTGTCCCGGACGCGGACGACCTGCTCGTCGCCGGAGTACGCCTCGACCGTCGCGGGCCACTGCGCGACCAGCTCGGCGGCCTCGGGCGCGACGGCGCCGCGCGCCTCGGCCAGCTTCTCGTCGATCTCGGCGGTGCCCGTCAGCTCGTCCCGGACGAGTTCGAACCGCTGCGCGCGCCGGACGGCCGCGACCTGCTTCTCGGTCTCGGCGTGGTAGCCGCGGACGGTGTCGGAGATGTCCGACAGGTAGCGGACGCGGCTCGATGGGATGATCTGCGCGGCGCCGGTGGAGACCTTGGTGGTCACCGTGGGCAGCGCGCCCTCCTCCAGGTGCAGGCCGTGCTCGGCGAGCCGTCCGGAGAGGTGCTGGTAGAGGGCGGTGACGCCGTCGTCGTTGAAGGTGGCGGCGCTGGTGCCGAACACCGGCATGTCCTCGGGCCGGGACCCGAACGCCTCGCGGTTGCGGACGAGCTGCCGGGACACGTCGCGCAGGGCGTCGGCCGCGCCGCGCCGCTCGAACTTGTTGATCGCCACGACGTCCGCGAAGTCCAGCATGTCGATCTTCTCGAGCTGGGACGCGGCGCCGAACTCGGGCGTCATCACGTACAGCGAGACGTCCACCAGCGGGACGACCGCGGCGTCGCCCTGCCCGATGCCGGGCGTCTCGAGGATGATCAGGTCGTACCCGGCGGCCTTCACCGCGGTGATCATGTCGGCGGCGTTCTCGGGCAGCTCGCGGGCGCCGCGGGTGGCCAGCGACCGGAAGAACACGCGGTCGCCGTCCAGGGAGTTCATCCGGATGCGGTCGCCGAGCAGGGCGCCGCCGCCGCGCCGCCGGGTCGGGTCGACGGCGATCACCGCGACGCGCAGCTTGTCCTGCTGGTCGGCGCGCAGGCGCCGGACGAGCTCGTCGGTGAGCGAGGACTTGCCGGATCCGCCGGTGCCGGTGATGCCGAGGACCGGGACGTGCCGGGAGGCCGCGGCCTCGCGGAGCGCGTCGAGGCCGTCGTAGCGTCCGGCCTGGAGGCAGGTGAGGGCGCGGGCGAGGGCGCGGCGGTCGCCGGACAGCACCTCCTCCACCCGGGACGGCTCCTCGGCGAGGTCGACGTCGGCGTCCCGGACCAGCTCGTTGATCATGCCGGGCAGGCCGAGGCGCTGGCCGTCCTCGGGGGAGAAGATCCGCACCCCGGCGTCGGCGAGCCGGTCGATCTCGCCGGGGACGATCACTCCCCCGCCGCCGCCGAAGACCCGGACGTTCTCGGCCCCGGCCTCCTTGAGGCTGCGCGCCAGGTACTCGAAGTACTCGACGTGGCCGCCCTGATAGGAGCTGATCGCCACGCCCTGGGCGTCCTCCTCCAGCACGGCGTCGACGACCTCGCGGACCGACCGGTCGTGCCCGAGGTGCACGACCTCGGCGCCCTGCGCCTGCAGGATGCGCCGCATGATGTTGATGGCCGCGTCGTGCCCGTCGAACAGGGCGGCCGCCGTGACGAACCGCACCGGGTGCACCGGCACGTGCAGCGATCCCGACATCACAACTCCTTGGACATCCAATATTTAGAAGTTAAAGTAATAACCGTGAGCACATCAGTCAAGGGCGGCAGGTGCCGTACGGTATGCCCGTGACCGGCCAGAACCCCCACTCCCTCGACCCGATCGCCGAGGCGCACCGCCAGTGGAGCGCCCGGTGGCCCGGCCACGCCGACCAGATGGCGGCCGTGACCTCGGTGATGCGCGCCCAGCAGCTGCTGCTGAGCCGGATCGAAGCGGTGCTGAAGCCGTTCGGGCTGACCTTCGCCGCCTACGAGGCGCTGCGGCTGCTCGCCTTCACCCGCACCGGCACCCTCCCCATGGGCAAGATGGGCGAGCGGCTCATGGTCCACGCCGCGTCCGTCACCAACGTGATCGGACGGCTCGAGCGGCGCGGCCTGGTCGGCCGCGGCCCCTCCCCCGCCGACCGCCGGGTCGTGCTCGCGACGATCACCGCCGACGGGCGCGCGCTGGCCGAGGCCGCCACCGCCGCCCTGCACGAGGCCGACTTCGGGCTGCCGGGCCTCTCCCCGGCGCAGGCGTCGGCGATCACCGGGGCGCTCCGGGCCGTCCGCGCCTCGGCGGGCGACCTTCCGCCGGACGACGACCTGGTGGACGACGGCCCGGTGGACGAGTCCCTGGACGGTCGGCTTCCCGAGGTGCCGCTGAACGGCGTCCTGAGCCCTGAGAACGCGAGCCCCGAGAACGCGAGATGACCGTCCCCCCGATCCGGGGAACGGTCATCTCGGGCGGTGTGGTCAGCCGTTCCAGCGGTCGCCGGTGAGGCGCTCGTACACCTCGACGTAGCGGGCGCGGGTGGCGTCGACGACCTCGGCGGGGATCTCCGGGCCGGGCGGCGTGCGGTCCCAGTCCAGCGTGGACGACCAGTCGCGGACGAACTGCTTGTCCAGGGAGTCCTGGGTGCGGCCCGGCTGGTACGTGTCCGCAGGCCAGAACCGGGACGAGTCGGGCGTCAGGACCTCGTCGCCGAGGACGAGCGTCCCGTCGGCGGCGCGGCCGAACTCCAACTTGGTGTCGGCGATGATGATCCCCCGGTCGAGGGCTAGCGCCGCGCCGCGCCGGTACACCTCCAGGGTGGTCTCGCGGAGCTCGGCGGCGGTGTCCGCGCCGATCTCGGCGACCATCTCGTCGTAGGTGATGAACTCGTCGTGGCCCTCGGTGGCCTTGGTCGTCGGGGTGAAGATCGGCTCGGGCAGCCGGTCCGACTCGACCAGGCCCTCCGGCAGTTTCACGCCGGAGACCGCGCCGTCCTTCTGGTACTGCTTCAGGCCGAGGCCGGTGAGGTAGCCGCGCGCGATCCACTCGACGGGCAGCATGGTCAGCCGCTGGACGCGCAGGGCCCGTCCGGCGAACTCGGCGGGCACGTCGGTGGCGGAGATCACGTGGTTCGGCACGACGTCCGCGAGCCGCTCGAACCACCACAGCGAGAGCTGGGTGAGGATCTTCCCCTTGTCGGGGACCTCGGTCGGCAGCACCACGTCGTACACGCTCACCCGGTCGGTGGCGACCAGGACCAGGTCGTCCCCGTCGGCGTAGACGTCGCGGACCTTGCCCGAGTGGATCAGTTCCATGCGGATCGTTGCCTCAGCTCTCGTTTCCCCAGGTCGGCCGCCCAGGAGTCGGCCGACCAGGAGTGTACCGAGACGCCCCGGACGACGGTGTCCGGGGCGTCCCCGAGATCACTTCGGCCCGCTCTTCTCGGGCAGCGTGTCGGTCCACTCGGCGATGATCGAGACCGTCTGCCCGGGCGCCATGAAGACCTCGACGCCCTGCCAGTCGACGTAGGTGCCGGAGCCGCGCAGCCTGCCGGTGGCCGGGTCGAGCACCACGTCCATCCCCTTGGGGTCGAAGAGCAGCGGCATGTTCAGCCGCACCCCGCCCGCGGTCCGGCCGCGGCTCTTCACCTCGGGGGCGTCCGCCAGGGCGCGGAAGGCCGCCGCGCGGACCTTCTGGGTGACGGGGCTCTGGGTCGACAGCACGAACAGGTCGTTGAGCACCTCGACACGCCGGCCCCGGGCGTCCAGCTCGCCAGCGCTCGTCCGGATGTGCGCGTCCCCGACGTACCGGGCCAGCCGGGCGACCAGCGCCTTGGGGTCGGACGGCAGCGCGCGGAGCTGCCCGAACGTCAGCACGGGCCCGCCGATGCGGAAGCCGGGCTCCTGCTTGACCCCGAACCACGGCTTCCAGTCGGTCTTCAGGCCGCTGGTGTAGTGGCGTCCGTCGTGCCGGAACCACTGGTCGTAGGAGTCGTTCCTGAGCACGGCGCCCTTCGCGTCGCGGGAGATCATGGTGAGGTGCCAGTACTTGCCGACGCGCTCGGGGGCCTGGGACGCGCTGTCGGCGGCGGCGAGGAACACCTGGCGGGCGCTCATCGGGGTCGCCGCCTGGGACGCCCCTCCTCCGTGGGCGGACGGGTTCGGCCGTCCGCCGGACGAGCCGAGCGAGCCGGTCGCGAGGGCGACCGTGACGGCGGCGGCAGCCACTCCGGCGGTGAGGCCGGTGCCGCCGAGGGCCCAGTGGACGCGGCGTCGGGCTCGGGCGGGCCCGGAGCCGCCGCGCATGGCGTTCTGGAGCTGGTGGCGGCGGCGGTCCACCGCTTCCATGTCGGGCTCGGGCTTGGCGAGGGTGTCGGCGAGGACGCGCAGGTCGTCATCCATGGAAGTCCTCCTTGGCGAGGGTCTTGTGGAGCTTGGCGCGGGCACGGCTGAGCCGGGATCCGACCGTCCCGTAGGAGACGCCGAGCGCCTCGGCGATCTCGTCGTGGCTGAGCTGGGCCAGCGCGACCAGCAGCAGGACGTCGCGTTCGCCCTGGTTGAGGGACGTCAGGGCCCGGGCGAGCTCGGGCCGCATACGCCGGGCGGCGACGGCGGTGAGCACGCCGTTCTCGTGGCTGCCCTCCACCGGGTCGGCCCCGCCGCGGGCGAGCGCCTTGTAGTGGCGGGCCTCGCGGCGCCGGTGCCGGGCGATGAAGTTGGTCGCGATGCCGAACAGCCAGGGCCGCAGCGCGCCGCGCTCGGGGTCGAACCTCTCCCGGGACGCGAACGCCGCGCAGAACGTCTCGGCGGCGATGTCCTCCCCGGCCTGGACGTCGAGGCGTCCCGCCGCGTACAGGTAGATGTCGCGGAAGTACCGGTCGTACACGGCGGTGAACCGCTCGGGGTCGCGCCGGAAGGCCGCGGCCAGCTGGGCGTCCGTGAGTCGCTCGGCCGGGTCCCCGGCCTGGTCGGTGCCTGCGCGTGAGGCCAGGTCGGCGGTCACGCGATCAGATCCGTCATGGGCGTCTCCGCGGTGGGTCGGTGATCGGACACCCATGTTTCACCGGTCGAGGCGATCGCTTTCCCGGTTTTTTCGGCGGACATGAACGGCATGTGCGGCAGTCCGGGTTCGTGGCATAACGAGATGGGTATAGCTGGGAGAGAAAAGGGTTGAGCTCCTCCCCTGACATGCCGTCCGCCCGCCTTCATAGAGTCTGCGGTGTATCCACCCGTTGATGCCGTTACGCGGCGTCGTCCCCCGGCACACCGAGGTGCCGGGAGGCGCGGGCACGGAGCGGGGACGAAGGAGGACGAGGCGATGGGCGAACCGGCCCCTGAAGCCCTCACCTATGGCGGCTACCTGCGGCTGGACAGGCTGCTGGACTGCCAGGAACCGCGGACCGCCGCGCACGACGAGCTGCTGTTCGTGATCATCCACCAGGTGTACGAGCTGTGGTTCAAGCAGATCCTGCACGAGGCGGACCTGCTGCAGCGGCGGCTGGAGGACGGCGACAGCGCGGGCACGCTGAGCACCGCCCGCCGGATCGTCAAGATCCTCAAGACCGTGGTCGGCCAGCTGGACGTGCTGGAGACCATGACGCCGCGCCAGTTCGCCTCGTTCCGGGACTCTCTCGGCACGTCCAGCGGGTTCCAGTCCGAGCAGTTCCGGCAGATCGAGGCCGTCCTCGGCCGCCGCCGGTTCCCGGCGTCGGACCTGCGCGACGACGAGGGCCTGAGGGCCGCCGTCGCGCGCCGCTCGCTGATGGACTCCCTGATGCGGTACCTGTCGGTCCAGGGCTTCGCGATCCCGGACGCGGTGCTGGAGCGCGACCCGTCGGAGCCGTGGCGGGCCGACACGGGCGTCCAGGAGGCCCTGCTGAAGGTGTACGCCGACGACCGCGCCCCCGCCGGCGAGGTGTGCGAGGCGCTGGTCGACATCGACGAGGGCATCCAGGAGTGGCGGTACCGGCACGTCAAGATGGTCGAGCGGACCATCGGCGCCAAGATCGGCACCGGCGGTTCCGCCGGGGCGGACTACCTGCGCTCCACCCTGTTCACCCCGGCCTTCCCGGACCTGTGGGAGGTCCGGTCGCAGATCGAGGAGACCGTCGTCCATGGCCGCTGAGCCGTCCCGCGCCCCGCAGCACCGGACACAACACGACCAGTCGCGGCAGTCCGAGGCGCGGCGCGTCGCCGTCGTCGGCGCGGGCCTGGCGGGCGCGCTGCTGGCGACCCTGCTGGGACGGCGCGGCGTCCCCGTGACGGTGTACGAGCGGCGCCCGGACCCGCGGATCGCCGGGGCCGAACGCGGCCGGTCCATCAACCTGGCGATCTCCGCGCGCGGCCTGGCCGCGCTCGAGGAGGTCGGGTTGCGCGAGCACGCGCTGGCGCGGGCGCTGCCGATGCACGGCCGCATGGTCCACCCGAGCGGCGGCACGACCAACTTCCAGTCCTACAGCGCGGACGGCACGCGCGCGATCAACTCGATCAGCCGCTCCGAGCTGAACGCCGCGCTGCTCGACACCGCCGAGGCCACGCCCGGCGTGACGCTCCGGTTCGGGCACAAGGTGACGGCCGTGGACACCGCGTCCGGCAAGCTCACCCTGGACGGCCCGGGCGGCACCCTCACCGAGCCCGCCGACATCGTCCTGGCCGGGGACGGCGCGTACAGCGCGGTCCGGCGCGGCGTGCGGCCGGGCGGCGCGTTCGACGTCGACACCGACTTCCTGGAGCACGGCTACAAGGAGCTGACGATCCCGCCGCGCGACGGCGACTTCGCGCTCGACCCGGACGCCCTGCACATCTGGCCGCGCGGCACGTCCATGATGATCGCGCTGCCGAACCTGGACCGCTCGTTCACCTGCACGCTGTTCTGGCCGAAGGACGACTTCGAGGCGCTCGGCACGCCCGAGGCGGTGACCGCGCACTTCCGGCGGCACTACCCGGACGTCGCCCCCCTGATGCCGGACCTCGCGGGCGACTTCGCGCACAACCCGGTCGGGTCGCTGGTGACCGTCCGGGCGTGGCCGTGGGTGCGGACCGGCGAGGGCGCGTCGGTGGCGCTGCTCGGCGACGCCGCGCACGCGATCGTGCCGTTCTTCGGGCAGGGCGCGAACTGCGCGTTCGAGGACTGCATCGAGATCGACCGCTGCCTGGACGAGACGAACGGCGACTGGGCCGCCGCCCTGACGCGCTACCAGGAGCGCCGCAAGGCCAACACCGACGCGATCGCCGAGATGGCGCTGGACAACTTCGTGGAGATGCGCGACAGGGTCGCCTCCCCGGTGTACCGGGCCAGGCAGGCGGCCGTCCACGCGCTGGAGCGGCGGCTCGCCGGACGGTACGTGTCGCGGTACGAGCTGGTGTCGTTCTCGACCCTGCCGTACGCGGAGATCCCGTCCCGGATCAGGCGGCAGAACCTGGCCGTCGCGGGCGCGGCGACCGCGGGGACGCTGCTCGCCGCGGGGGCGCTCCGCGCCGTCCGGTCGCTGCGCGCCCGCGCCCGCCGGTAGGCCACGCAGCGACCGGACGGCCGGAGCGGGTCAGGCGGGGGCGGGTCAGGCGGGGGCGGGTCAGGCGGGGGCGGAGAGGCGCTCGCCCGACGCCGCCCGCTCGGCCGCCCGGCTGCGGACGATCTCGACGGTGATCTGCTTCATCAGCGGCTGGTCGCTCTGCGGGCTGAAGTCGCCGATCGGGCACAGCACGTTCAGCTCCGGCATGTACCCGGTCGCGCAGCCGCGCGGGATGTCGTAGGCGATCGCGCGGTAGCCGTGGACCGAGCGTTTCGAGCCGTCCTTGGCGATCGACGTGATGTCGACGAGGTCGAGTTCCTTCAGGCCACGCTCGTCCATGTCGGCGCGGTTCATGAAGACGAGCGTGCGCAGGTTGCGGACGCCCCGGTACCGGTCGTCGTCGGAGTAGATCGAGGTGTTCCACTGGTCGTGCGACCGGACGGTGCTGAGCATGAGCCGTCCCACGCCGGGGGTGACGTCGCCGAGCGCGGCCAGGGAGAACTCGGCGCCGCCGGACGGCGTCGCGAACACCCGCTCCCGCGCGGCCTGCCGCAACCGGAACCCGAGCGGCTGCCGGACGCGCCGGTTGAACTCCTCGAACCCTTCGAGGCAGCGTGACATGGCGTCCCGGATGCGGTCGTAGTCCTCGGCGTACTCCTCGTACGGGGTCGTGCTGTCGGGCAGCGTCGCCCGCGCCATCCCGGCGAGGATCGCGATCTCCGACCGCAGGCGCCCCGACGCGGGCCGCTTCATCCCCGTCGACCGGTGCACCATGCTCATGGAGTCCTCGACCGTGACGCACTGCACGCCACCGGCCTGCCGGTCCTTCTCGCTGCGCGTCAGCGTCGGCAGGATCAGCGCCTTCCTCCCGTGGACGAGGTCGCTGCGGTTCAGCTTGGTCGAGACGTGGACGGTCAGGTCGCAGCGGCGCAGCGCCTCGAAGGTGTAGGCGGTGTCGGGGCAGGCGAGCGCGAAGTTCCCGGCGAGCGACACGAACACCTTCACCTTCCCCTCGTGCATCGCCTGGACGGTCCGGACGACGTCCAGGCCCGGCCTGCGCGGCGGGGTGAAGGCGTAGAGCTCGTCCATCCGGTCGGTCAGGAACGGCGGCGGCCGGTGGTCGATGCCGCAGGTGCGGTTGCCCTGGACGTTGCTGTGCCCGCGCACGGGGCAGACGCCCGCGCCCTCGGTGCCGATGTTGCCGCGCAGCATCAGCACGTTGACGATCTCGCGGATGGTGTCGACGGCGTGGTCGTGCTGGGTGATGCCGAGGCACCAGGCGACGATCGTCCGCTTGGACCGCAGGTACACCGCGGCCAGCTCGCGGATCCGCGCCTCCCGGACGCCCGAGACGCGCTCCAGGTCCGCCCACGCGGACTCCCTGACGATCTTCGCGTACACCTCGAACCCCGTCGTGTGCCGGTCCAGGAAGTCCCGGTCGACGGCGTGCGGGTCGGTCTCCGCCTTCTCCAGGACGGCCTTGGCGACGCCGCGCAGCAGCGCCATGTCGCCGCCGATCCGCACCTGGACGTCCATCGTGCCCGTCGGCGTGGACTTGTTCAGGCCCATCGACACGAACTCGTGCGGCACGATCGTCCGCCGTGCCGCACCCTCCACCAGCGGGTTGACGTGCACGATCGCCGCGCCCCGCCGGTGGGCCTTGGCGAGCGCGGTCAGCATGCGCGGCGCGTTGGACGCGGCGTTGTTGCCCAGCAGGAGGATGGCGTCGGCCATGTCCCAGTCGTTCAGGTCGACGGTGCCCTTCGGCGTGCCGAGGGACGCGTGCAACGCCTTCCCGCTCGCCTCGTGGCACAGGTTCGAGCAGTCCGGCAGGTTGTTGGTGCCGAACTCGCGCACCCACAGCTGGTACAGGAACGACCCCTCGTTGCTGAGCCGCCCGGAGGTGTAGAACGCGGCGCGGTCCGGGTCGTCCAGGCCGCGGAGGGTGCGTCCGACCAGCTGGAACGCCTGCTCCCACGAGATCGGGACGTACCGGTCGGACGCCTCGTCGTACACCATCGGCTCGGTCAGCCGCCCGGCGTCCTCCAGCGCGAAGTCGCTCCAGGTCGCCAGCTCGGACACGGTGTGCGCGGCGAAGAACGCGCGGTCCGCGCGCTTGTGCGTCATCTCCCACGCGACGTGCTTGATGCCGTTTTCGCAGATGTCGAGCTTCAGGCCGTCGCGAGAGTCCGGCCAGGCGCAGCCGGGGCAGTCGAACCCGCCGTCCTCGTGGTTCATCTTCAGCAGGGCACGCGGCAGCTCGGCGACCTCGCGCGTCTCCGCGACGGCCTCGCCGACCCGCTTGGCCGCGCCCCAGCCCGCCGTCGGATGGTTGTACGGCACGCGGGACGGCGGTCCCCCTGTCCCCGGGCCGAGCCCGCGCGCGGGCTCGCCCGGAGCGCCCTGGCTCCTGATCGCGTCCCGGCTCCCGGCCGTGGCCCAGCCACCGGTGGCGGCCGGGTTTCGGCTCGTCCCGGCCCAGCTGCTGGTCGCGTCCTGGCCCTTGTTCGCGTCCTGGTCGTCCGCCATGAACTGCCCCCTTCTCGGATCCCCTTGCCGCGTGGTGTTCCGGCTAGTCCCCGTCCCCGGTCCACGTTCGGTAAACCACCGGGCGCGGGGCCGGGAGGTCAGCCCACGTGCTGCCGGAGGATCGGCTTCGCGGCGTGGCCGAACAGGTCGAGCAGGCTCAGCGCGAACGCCGCGAGGACGAACCCGAGCACGACCAGCAGGCCGTTGCGGAACGCCGCCGCCCAGTCCCCGCCGCTGCCCGCGACCGTCGCGAAGAACACCGCGCCGACGCAGGCGATGCCGACCGCCGTCCCGACCCGCTGCCCGGTCTGGAGCACACCCGCCGCACTGCCGCCCTGCTGGAACGGCACCTCCGACAGCGTGATGGTCTGGTTCGGCGAGATCACCAGGCCGCTCCCCAGGCCCGCGAACAGCAGCGGGACCGCCGTCCACCAGGCCGCGCCCGCGCCCGGATGCACCTCCACCGCGATCCACGTCAGCACCAGTCCGGCGGCGACCACCCCCAGGCCGCCGCAGACCAGCGGACGTCCGAGCCGTCCGACCATGCGGCCCCCGACCGCCGACGCGGCCCCGGACCCGAGCGCGAACGGGGTGATCGCGATGCCCGCGTCGAACGCGCTGTAGCCCAGGCCGTTCTGCAGGTAGAGGGTGAAGATGAAGAAGATCGAGGTGAACCCGGCGAAGTACAGCAGCGCGATCCCGGAGCCGAGCGTGTACGAGCGCAGCCGGAACAGCCCGAGGTCCACCATGGGCGCGTCGGTGTACCGCTCCCACGCCACGAACACGCCGAGCAGGACGAGCCCGGCGACCAGCAGCAGCCACTTGCCGTGCCCGTGCCAGGTCCGCTCCTGCAGGAACGGCAGCATGATCGCGATGACCGCGGCGCCCAGCAGGAACACGCCCACCGGGTCCAGGCCCTTGCTCTCGCCGTAGATGGGCTCGGGCAGCAGCAGCCGCGCCAGCACCAGCGCGACCAGCCCGATCGGGATGTTGATCAGGAAGATCCAGCGCCAGCCGGTCTCGGTCCCGGCGATCTGGATCAGGATGCCGCCCAGCACCGGCCCGACCGCCGTCGCGATCCCGATGACCGCGCCGAGCGCGCCGAACGCCCGGCCCCGGTCCGCGCCCTGGAACAGCTGCTGGATCAGCCCCGCGACCTGCGGGTTCAGCACCCCGCCCGCGATGCCCTGGAAGAACCGGGCGACCACCAGCCAGAGCATCGTCGGAGCGAGCCCGCACGCCGCGCTGGCCACGACGAACAGCGCCAGCCCGGCCATGAACGTCGCGCGCCGGGAACGCGCGTCCCCGATCCGTCCCGCCGCCACCAGGACCAGGCCGAACGTGAGCGCGTACCCGGACAGGATCCACTGCAGCCCGCCCTCGGAGGCGTGCAGCGCGGTCTTGATCGACGGCAGCGCCACGTTGACGATGCTGACGTCCAGGAGCGTCATGAAGGCCGCGACCAGGCAGACCGACAACGCCCGCCACGGATGGGCGCACGGCTGGGGCCCCGCCGTCTCGGTCGTCACACGACGAGTCCTTCACCCGTGACGAACCGGGCAAACGCCACGCGCGGGCCCCGCGACCGTTCCCGGTCCC
The DNA here is from genome assembly GCF_000518265.1 of Actinomadura oligospora ATCC 43269. Lineage (GTDB taxonomy): Bacteria > Actinomycetota > Actinomycetes > Streptosporangiales > Streptosporangiaceae > Spirillospora > Spirillospora oligospora. The sequence goes on from NZ_JADG01000009.1 coordinate 292,959, forward strand.
GCCCTTGCCCGCCGCTTTAGCCGGACGGCGGCCCGGCAGGCCGGGCGGCTCCGCCGGTTCACTACGCTTGGACCGTGACCGAATCCCGTCCCGGCGACCCGGCGAACGAGCCCCCCCAGTGCTCGGCCAAGGGCTGCCGCGCCCCCGCCGTCTGGGCCCTGCGCTGGAACAACCCGAAGATCCACACGCCGGAGCGGCGCAAGGTGTGGCTGGCCTGCGACGCCCACCGCGCATCGCTCTCGGAGTTCCTGAGCCGCCGCGACTTCCTCAAGGACGTCGTCCCGATGAGCGAGCTCACCCCGTCCGACGGCTAGCCGCGACCGGGCCGTCCGCCGCGAACGACCCGGCCAGCGCGAACGGCCCGGCCACCGCGAACGGCCGGCCGCTTTCGAACGGCCGGCCGCGCCCGGCTAGGCGTCCGCGTCGTTCTTGCGGGCCAGGGCCATCTCGGTGACGCGGGCGGCGGCGTCCCTCGCGGACATGCCCCGTCCGACCGCCAGGCCGAGCAGGTAGGCCGTCAGCGGCGCCGCGGGACGGGCCACGCCGTGCGCCACGTCCCGCGCCAGATCCAGGACCAGGTCACGGTCCATGTCGGCGCGCTCGACGCCGAGCTCCAGGCACACCGCCTCGATCCACTCCTCCAGCACCGTCATTTCCTCCTTCACCGGATCCCGGCTCCGATCGTACGGGCCGGACGCGGCCCGGCCGGCCTCGGCCAGCGCCTCCGGGGTGTCGCAGTCGAACCACGGCGGCCGGTCCCCCGCGTCCCTGACCGAGACCGCGAGCGGACGCAGCGCCCGCAGCACTCCGCGCAGCCGCTGACCCTCGTAGCGGTCGAGCGCCCGCCGGAGAGCCGCCGTCCGCCACACCCCGGTGAGCCACTGGGAGCGGCCCTCGTCGTCCACGAACACCGCTCCGTCCGCGTCGGCGCGCCGCGCCGCGCCGAGGAGCCCGGTGACGTGTTCCGGACGGAGAAACGGCAGGTCGGCGGCCAGCAGCGCCGTCCACGGGGCGCGGACTTCGGCGAACCCGGCACGCAGCGCCGGAACGGGTCCGGAACCCGGCGGGTCTTCGCGGACGTACGTCGCGTGCGGCAGATCCGGATGCTGGGGGCCGACCACCACGACGCGTCCGGCGGCCTCGACCGCGCGTGCCGTCAACACCAGCAGCGGCGTCCCGCCGACCTTCATCGCGGGCTTGTCGGCCCCGCCCAACCGGCGCGCCAGGCCGCCCGCCAGCAGGATCGCGTCGAACGCCGGCGGCGCGGCGTCACTCGTCATGCGTGCCCGAGCCGCGCTCGCGCTCATAGGCGCTGAGGTTCTTCTCCAGCGCCCGCATCAGCTCCCACACCTGCCCCGGCGGGATCCGGACGCGCGCGACCACGCGGGCGGGAACGTGCACGTACCGCTCGCCGGTCGCCCGGTCCTCGGCGACCTCGGGCGGACGCACCTCCGTGGCGAAGTCCAGGACGAAACTGTCCTGGGCCCGCCAGACCGAGGCGAACCCGGCGAACGCGCCGACCTCCTCGTCGGGCGGGACGGTGATCTCGACACGGGTGTCCAGCGGCTCGTCCGTCACCCCGCCATCGTCGCACGCCCCCCACACCCGCCCACGACGCCTCCCGGCGGCCAAACGATCAGCCCCGCAAGACCACCGGCGGTCAGCCGCCGATCGCGGACATCGGACGGGCCGGCTGCAGGAACGACGGGTCGTCGATGCCGTGGCCCGCGCGCTTGCGCGCCACGGCGGCCCGCCACCGCTCGGCCAGGACGTCGTCGGAGGCGCCCTCGCGCAGGGCGTCCCGCAGGTTGGACTCCTCGGTCGCGAACAGGCAGTTGCGGATCTGGCCGTCCGCCGTCAGCCTGACCCGGTCGCACGCCCCGCAGAACGGCCGCGTCACCGACCCGATCACGCCCACCGTGTCCGGGCCGCCGTCCACCAGGAACGACTCCGCGGGGGCGCTGCCGCGCCCGACGGCGTCCTCCGGGGTCAGCGTGAACGCCTCACCGAGCCGGGCGAGGATCTCGTCCGCCGTGATCATGTCGTCGCGGTTCCAGCCGCGCTGGGCGTCCAGCGGCATCTGCTCGATGAACCGCAGGCGGTAACCCTGCTCGAGGCACCAGCGCAGCAGCGGGACGGCCTCGTGGTCGTTCACCCCCCGCATCAGCACCGCGTTCACCTTCACCGGCAGCAGACCCGCGTCACGCGCGGCGGCGAGCCCCGCCAGGACGTCCGGCAGCCGGTCCCTGTGCGCGAGCCTCTTGAACGTCTCGCGGTCGAGGGTGTCGAGCGACACGTTCACCCGGTCGAGCCCGGCGTCCGCGAGCGGCCCCGCCAGCCGGGCCAGGCCGATCGCGTTCGTCGTCAGCGACACCCGCGGACGCGGCGACATCTCCACCGTCCGGCGCACCAGATCGGGCAGGCCCCGGCGCAGCAGCGGCTCACCGCCGGTGAACCTGACCTCGGCGATCCCGAGCCGCTCCACCCCGATCCGGACGAGCCGGACCACCTCGTCGTCGGTCAGCAGCTCCGGTTTCGGCAGCCATTCCAGACCCTCCGCCGGCATGCAGTACGAACAGCGCAGATTGCACCGGTCGGTGAGGGAGACCCGCAGGTCCGTCGCGGTCCGACCGAAGCTGTCGACCAGCACGGGCGCCCCTTCCTGCCGTTCGAACGTCTGGACGGTCCAGCCTATTGCGCCGTTTGACGATCTCGCGCACCGCGGGAGACGGTATCCGCGCGATCATCGGCCCCCGCATCCGGCCTCCCCCGGACGTCCACCACCCGGAGGTTCCATGCCCGCCGCCCGCCAGTGGGAGTTCGCCGGAACGCACGGCGCCGTCACGGCCCACATCTGGCCTCACGACACCCCCCGCTACGCCGCCGTCCTCGTCCACGGCTACGGCGAGCACCTCGGACGCTACGACCACGTCGCCGCCGCCCTCCACGAGCACGGCGCCGTCGTCTGCGGCCCCGACCACGCCGGACACGGCCTCTCCGCGGGCGACCGCGTCCTCGTCCGCGACGTGGACGACCTGGTCGCCGACCTCCACACCGTCGTCGAATCCGCCCGCGAGGACCTGCCCGGCGTCCCCGTCGTCATGATCGGCCACTCCTTGGGCGGCCTCATCGCCACCCGCTACGCCCAGCTCCACGGCGACCGGCTCACCGCGCTCGTCCTCTCCGGGCCCGTCCTCGGCCGCTGGGACTCCCTCGCCGCCCTGCGCGACCTCGACGAGATCCCCGACGTCCCCATCGACGTCTCCACACTCTCCCGCGACCCCGGGGTCGGCCGGGCCTACGCCGCCGACCCCCTCGTCTGGCACGGCCCGTTCAAGCCCGCGACCGTCCGGGGCCTCCTCGCCTCCATCGAGACCGTGAACGCCCACGGCACCCTCGGCGACCTGCCCGTCCTCTGGCTCCACGGCGAGGACGACCCGCTCGTCCCGGTCTCCGGCACCCGCGTCGGCATCGACGCCGTCCGCGGCGCCGACCTCACCTCCCGGCTCTACCCGGGAGCCCGCCACGAGATCTTCAACGAGACCAACCGCGACGAGGTCCTCGCCGACGTCACCACCGCCATCGACGCCTGGCTCGCACCCCCGCCCCCTCGCTGACCGCCACCCCGCCCGTACCGGGTGAGGAGCGTTCTTGACCCTCACACCGTGTCAGCCGCTGGACTCGGAGACACCATGTTCACCATCGGAGATTTCGCCCGGCACGGCCGCGTTTCGGTCAGGATGCTGCGCCACTACGACGCGCTCGGACTGCTCCGTCCCGCGCGGGTGGACCCGGGCAGCGGGTACCGGCACTACCAGGCCGGACAGCTGGCCCGGCTCAACCGCCTCATCGCGCTCAAGGAGCTCGGGTTCACGCTCCAGCAGGTGCGGCAGATCCTCGACGACCAGGTCACCACCGAGGAACTGCGGGCCATGCTCCGGCTGCGGCGCGCCGAACTCGAGGCCGCCATGACGGCCGCGGCGGCCCGGCTCGTCCAGGTCGAGGCGAGACTCCGGTCGATCGAAAGGGAGGGCCAGATGCCCACCGAGGACATCGTGGTCAAGAGCCTGCCGAAGCTGCGGGTCGCGGAGGTGTCGGGCGTGACGTCGGGCTTCGACGCCATCACACCGGTCATCCAGCCGCTCTACGAGGAACTGTTCCAGCTCCTGGAGAAGGCGGGCATCGCCCCGTCCGGACCCGGCGTCGCCTACTACGAGGACGCGCCCGACGGCGGCGTGCTCATCCACGCCGGCATCGAGGTCACCGCGCCGCTCACGGACGACGGCCGCCTCCGGGTCGTGGAACTGCCGCCCATCGAGCAGGCCGCCACCGTCCTGCACCGCGGCTCCCCCGAAGAGATGCTGCCGACCGTCCAGGCCCTCGGACGCTGGATCGAGGCGAACGGCCACCGCTCCACCGGCTACCCCAGGGAGATCTCCCTGGAATGCCCCGGAAGCCGCGGCGACTGGCTGACCGAACTCCAGGAGCCCATCGCCTCGGCCTGACCGCTCGGACGAGCCGGTCAGCGCTTCAGCGCTTCAGCGCTTCAGCGCCTCGGCCCGGTCCCAGACCAAGGGCCGCAGGAACTCGGGCTCGACCGGCTCGTCCAGCCCGGCCAGCACCTCCGCGCGCGCACGCCGGGCGACCGACACATCCCGGCGAAAGTCGCGGAACACCTGAACCTCACCGGACGCATAGTGCGCACCCGATCCCAGGTAGGAGTAGTCCATGCCGTGAAGGTGCGGGTCGAGCCCACCGGACAGGACGGCCCACTCCCGCATCTCGTTCGGCGACTGAAGGCGCAACACGACCAGGCCGTTCAGGTTCTCGACACGGCCGCGCATCGGATCGTCCCGATCCTCGTTCCGCGTGAACCACGCCCTGGAATCGTCCAGTGCCGCGTCCAGGCCGTGCGTGTGCCAACGGACCGTGCCGTCCGGCGCGGACGGGAACGGAAGGCGCGCCTTCAGCGCACGCGCGTGCCGGGCGGTGAACGGCGTGTCCCACCCCGGCACCAGGACGATCCGGTCGGCCGGATCACCGTCGAACGGCGTGGTGGTGATGAACTCGCGATCGATCACCACCAGCGTCCCCGGCCGCGACTGGTACGACAGCCCCCACAGCAGCCGTCCCAGCACCCGCGCCCCATGCCGGTCCGACAGCACATGCCACGTGTCGTGGAACAGGTTCGCGCTGAACCGCACCGCCGTCCCCGGACGCAGCGACACGACCGTGTGAGGACGACCCGCCAGGCGCACCGCGCGGCGGTGCAGCTTCATACCGTCCTCGGCCGACCGCGCGGTCGCGGGCCGCTGCCTGCGGCGGGCCGTCCTCACCGACATCCCCACATCAACCCTTCACGCAGATCAGCTGACGCAGGTGCGCGACGACCTCGACGAGGTCCGTCTGCGCCTCCATCACCGACTCCAGGTCCTTGTACGCGCCCGGGATCTCGTCGAGGACGCCCCCGTCCTTCCGGCACTCGACCCCCCTGGTCTGCTCCTCCAGGTCCTGGACCGTGAAGGTCTTGCGGGCCTTGTTCCGGCTCATCCGCCGCCCCGCGCCGTGCGACGCCGAGTTGAAGGCGAGCTCGTTGCCGAGACCGCGCACGATGTACGTCCCGGTCGCCATCGACCCGGGGATGATCCCCAGGTCGCCCTTCCCGGCGCGGATCGCGCCCTTCCGGGTGACCAGCACGTCCACGCCGCCGTAGGTCTCCTCCGCCACGTAGTTGTGGTGGCACGAGATGACCTCGCCCCACTTGCAGCGCTTCTCCCCGAACCGCCGCGTCAGGACGTTCTGCGCGAGCGCCATCATGACCGCCCTGTTACGCCGCGCGTACTCCTGCGCCCAGAACAGGTCGTGCCGGTACGCCTCCATCTGATCCGTCCCAGCCAGAAACACCGCAAGGTCGGAATCCGGCAGATCCTGGTTATGCGGAAGCCGCCGAGCCACCTCGACATGCCGCTCCGCAAGCTCCTTCCCAATATTCCGAGAACCGGAATGCAGAACTATCCAGATCGAACCATCATCATCCGCACACAATTCCCAAAAGTGATTCCCCGACCCAAGTGAGGCAATTTGGACACGAGCCTTGCCGAAACGGCTCTGCACGGCCGGATGCAGGCTTTCGAAGTCCTTCCAGAACTCGTACCATCCACGTTCCTTCAGCCCTGGAACACCGGACGGATCCACCGGCTCCTTGTGGGCCGCACGGCCGACCGGGATGGTCGCTTCGATGCGACGCCGAATTCCCGCCAGGTCATCCGGCATGTCCTCAACCGTCAGGGTCGACTTCACCGCCGTCATCCCGCAGCCGATGTCCACACCGACGGCGGCCGGCGACACCGCGTCCCGCATCGCGATGACCGAACCGACGGTGGCCCCCTTGCCGTAATGAACGTCCGGCATGACGGCCAGGCCTTCCACCCACGGCAGCCCCGAAACGTTCCGCAGCTGCTCGAGCGCCTGATCCTCGACGGTGGACGGGTCCGCCCACATCCGGATCGGAACGCGCTCACCCTTCAACTCCTGATACGGCACCGCGTGCCCCTCTCCGACCTTGATAGTGAAACGAACCGGGGACTATGACGCCAGATCACCACATTCCGGTTCAACTCATTTTTGGTTGCCACCGACCGAGCCAGACCCTCGTCACTCAGAGCAACTGAATACTTGCCTCCCGTTACCCCAATTTCGGCTCGGCGACGCTCCGCGTCGCGTAACAATCAATCCATGGGTCGAACTGAGGTTCGACAGATGCACTTCGAAAGGAGGGCGATGACACCCCCGGAATGCTCCGATCACCACTGCACCAGGCCGGCCAAGGCTCGGGGCATGTGCGACCGCCACTACAAGCGATGGGCGAGGGTGACCCCGAAAGCCTCACGCCCCCCGGCCCGCCTCGGGCGGCCGTCGAGGGAGATCGATCTGGACCGCGCTCGTCGCACCTTCGATCTCGAGCTCCCAGAGATGGCCTATCTGTTCGGATTCCTTCAGACGGACGGAAACCTCTCCACCATGTCGCGAGGCCGAGGACGCGTCTCCGTCGAACTCTCACGGCGCGATCTCCCGATCCTTGAGCGCTTCCAGCAACTCGTCCCCTACCGCTCCACGATCACCTTCAGAACGCGGTCGACGAACTTCTCCTCCCGCGAGCCCCACCATTCGGCCACCTGGCATCTCTTCGACCTGGAGGCGCGCAGCGCGCTGGAGAGCCTGGGGCTGCCCGCCGGCAAGAAGTCGGCGATCATCAAGCCGCCCGAGGTCCCGTTCAGTGAGCCGGACTATGTGCGTGCGCTCATCGACGCCGACGGGTCGGTGGGGTTCACGGGCAACGGCTATCCGTTCGTCAGCTTCACGACGGCGAGCCCGGGCCTCAGCGCATATGTGTGCGAGAAGGTTCTCGAGGTGACCGGCGCCCACAGGACGGTCAAGCCGAACAAGCGCGACAGCATCTACAACCTGCTCCTCACCTGCGAGCCGGCCGTCGATTTCGCTCGTTGGCTGTACTACGACGGGTGCCTCGCGCTCGAACGCAAGTACGTCAAGGCGATCGAGGTCGCCGCGTGGGTGCGTCCCGCCGGAATGAGGCAGCGATCCAGCCCCCGCCGGTGGACCCCACAGGAGGACGAGGTGGTGATGGCGATGTCGATCGCGGAGGCGGCCGAGAAGCTCGGACGCACTGAGAGAAGTGTGAACATGCGGCGGGTTCGGCTGCGGAAGGGCACCGCTCGGACTCACGGGAACGATGCCTCGTCCAGAAGCCTCAACGAGTGCTCAGACGCGGACGGAGTCCCTTCCCCGTCTGTTGGATCCGAGGGACGGCCGGTCGGAGCTCCTGGCTAGTCGACCTGGGCGAGCTGGATGAGGTTGCCGCAGGTGTCGTCGAGGACGGCGGTGGTGACGGGGCCCATCCTGAGGGGGTCCTGGGTGAAGCGGACGCCGAGGCCTGTGAGGCGGCGGTGCTCGGCCTGGACGTCGTCGACCGCGAAGGAGGTGGCGGGGATGCCGTCGGCGACGAGGGCGCTCTTGTAGGGCTTCACGGCGGGGTGGCCGTCGGGTTCGAGGAGGAGTTCGGTGCCTTCGGGCTGTTCGGGTGAGACGACGGTGAGCCAGCGGGCTCCGCCGACGGGGACGTCGTGCTTCTTCACGAAGCCGAGGACGTCGGTGTAGAAGGCGAGGGCCTTGGCCTGGTCGTCGACGAAGACGCTGGTGATGTTGATCCTCATGGCGTGTCCTCCGGGCGGTCGAGCCATCGGCGGACGATGTGCTCGAGCGGGTCGGTGTTGAGGTCGTGGAACTTGTAGCGGCCGTCGCGGCGGGCGCGGACGAGGTCCGCGGCCTCGAGGACGGCGAGGTGCTGGCTGATCGCCTGCCGCGACAGGGCGAGCCCGTGCCTGGTGATCAGGCGGGTGCAGATCTCGAACAGCGACTGCCCGTTGCGTTCGGTCAGTTCGTCCAGGATCAGCCGTCGTGTCGGGTCGGCGAGGGCCTTGAAGAGCTCGTCCTCCACTACTCCATGTTAGGCAAGTGGTGGCTTGCCTGATGAGGCGGGGTGGGGTCGAGGTCGCGCGCCGTCGGTCCGCGCCCAATGTTTCGCCTGATGTTTCTCCTGGTCAGGAGCCGGTGGCGTCCGTGTCGGCGGGGACGCGGTGGCCGTCGGGGAGGCGTTCGGTGCGGCCCTGGCGATGCAGGTGTTCGAGCAACGCGATGGTGACGCGGCGTGGCGCGTCGAGCGCCTCGCGGGCCTGGCCGACGGTGAAGGGCTGCGGGAGTTCGTGCAGGACGCGCAGGGCGGCGCGGTCGCCGCCGGGGAGCAGGACGACGTCGCCGGGGAGGCGGAGGACGGCTCCGGCGCGTTCGGCGACGGCGAGGATCGGCGGGGTCAGGCCGATCTCTCCGAGCCGGTCGGCGGTGGGGGCGCGGAAGGGGGTGGCGGCGAGGTCGGCGCGGAGGCGGTCGACGGCGGCGACGACGGGCTGTGGGAGGCCCGGGCCGTGGACGCGTCCGGCGTCGAGGCGGAGCGGTGGCCGGACGAGGGCGGTGATGAGATCGCGGGCGGGGAGGGACAGGCGGAGGCGGGCGGTCTCGACGGGCAGGCCGGGGGCGAGCGGCCGGTCGGCGGCGTGGCGGGCGACCTCGTCGGCGAGGCGGCGGTGGAGGGCCTCCCAGTGGGCGGGGTCGGCGAGCCAGTCGCCGTCGAGGGCGACGGCGCCGGACGGCGGGCGGCAGCCCATGACGGTGAGGTCGGCGCGGCGCAGGACGCCGTGACGGCGCAGGACGTGGGCTCCGTCGGGGCGGTCGGGCCAGGTGGCGAGTTCGCGGGCGCGTGCGGTGCCCGCGCCGCGGCGGACGAGGGTCGGCGGCCGGACGTCGAGGACACTGACGCCGGCGACGGCGCGGCGTCCGGGGTCGCGGAGCAGGGCGGTGTCGCCGATGTGGAGGGCGAGACGGTGGTTGAGGGTGAGGCGTGCGGTGTCGGGGCCGAGGGGGCGGAGGCGGACGGGGACGGCGGCCGATCCGATGTGGAGGGTCATCTGCCGGGCGAGGCGTCCGGACGCCTCGCCGAAGTGGGTGCGGACGTCGAGGGTGGTGGCGGCGGTCCAGGCCCCGGGGGTGACGAGGGCCATGCCGCGGGCGACGTCGTCGCGGGCGACGCCGCGGAGGTTGAGGGCCACGCGGGCGACGCCGGTGGCGGTGTCGACGCGTTCCTTGGTGGTCTCGACGGCGCGGACGCGGACGCGTCGTCCGGCGGGCATGAGGAGGAGTTCGTCGCCGGTGCGGACGGTTCCGGCGGGGAGGGTTCCGGTGACGACGGTGCCGCTGCCGGGGACGGTGAAGGCGCGGTCGATCCAGAGCCGGACGGGGGCGTCGGCGTCGGGGACGGGGAGCCGTGCGGCGAGGCGGTCGAGGGCGGCGACGAGTTCGGGGAGGCCCTCGCCGGTGGTGGCGCTGACGGTGACGGACTCGGATCCGGCGAGGCCGGTGGTGGCGAGGCGGGTGCGGGCCTGGCGGAGGGCGTGGCGGGGGTCGGCGAGGTCGGCGCGGGTGACGGCGAGGACGGCGTGGCGGACGCCGAGGGCGTCGAGGGCGTCGAGGTGCTCCTCGGTCTGCGGCATCCAGCCCTCGTCGGCGGCGACGGTGAGCAGGACGGCGGGGACGGGCCCGACACCGGCGAGCATCGTGGTGACGAAGCGTTCGTGGCCGGGGACGTCCACGAAGGCGAGGCGGGTGCCGGACGGCAGGTCGGTCCAGGCGAACCCGAGGTCGAGGGTGAGGCCGCGGCGGCGTTCCTCGGCGAGACGGTCGGGTTCCATGCCGGTGAGGGCGCGGACGAGGGTGGACTTGCCGTGGTCGACGTGCCCGGCGGTGGCGACGACCTGCATCAGTTCCCTTCCGTGGCGGCGTTCGGGACGGCAGGCGGTCCGGCGGGCGCGTCAGCGTTGGCGTTGGCGTCGGGATCGGCGGTGGGGTCGGTGAGGGTGGTGAGCACGGTGGTGAGGAGTTCTTCGTCGTCGTCGGGGTGGAGGGATCGGAGGTCGAGGAGGAGGCGGTCGTGGTCGAGGCGTCCGATGACGCGGGCGGCGCGGAGGGCGGGTTCGGCGGCGGCGGGAAGGGAGACGGCGTGGCTGGGCAGCGGGACGCCCGGGGCGCCGCCTCCCCCGACGACGGCGGTCGTGGCGGTGACGCGCACGTCGGGGGCGGGGAGTCCCGCGGTGAGGGCGGCGGCGAGGGTCTCGGCGCGGCGGCGCAGGTCGCCGGTGTCGGCGTCGAGCATGGCGCGGACGGGCGGGACGGGGCCGCGCAGGGTCGCCTCGAGGGCGGCGAGGGTGAGTTTGTCGACCCGCAGGGCCCGGTAGAGGGGATGGCGGCGCAGCCTGGTCAGCAGGCCGGGGTCTCCGAGCAGGAGACCGGCCTGGGGGCCGCCGAGGAGTTTGTCGGCGGACGCGGTGACCAGGTGCGCGCCGTCCCGGAGGGCGGTGCGGGCGTCGGGTTCGTCGGGAAGGGCGGGGTGCGGGGCGAGCAGGCCGGAGCCGATGTCCACGATCAGGGGGACGCCGAGCGCGGCCAGTTCGTTGACCGGCGGGGCATAGGTGAAACCCTCGATCCTGAAGTTGGACGGGTGGACCTTGAGCACGAAACCGGTGCCCGGGCCGACGGCGGCGGCGTAGTCGGCGGTGGTGGTGCGGTTGGTGGTGCCGACCTCGCGGATCCGTGCGCCGGTGGCGGTGAGCAGGTCGGGGAGGCGGAAGCCGTCGCCGATCTCGACGAGTTCGCCGCGGCTGACGATGATCTCGCGGCCCGCGGCGAGGGCTGTGGCGGCGAGGGTGAGGGCCGCCGCGTTGTTGTTCACGATCTGGACGTCGGCGCCGGGCGGGCAGGCGTCGCGGAGGGCGGCGAGGGCTCCCGCGCCGCGCGGTCCCCGGCGTCCGGTGGCGAGGTCGTACTCGACGTCGGCGCATCCGGCGGCGGCGGTGAGGGCGTCGCGGGCGGCGTCCGACAGGGGGGCGCGGCCGAGGTTGGTGTGCAGGAGGACGCCGGTGGCGTTGAGGACGGGCCGCAGGGTCGTGGCGTGGTCGGGGAGGGCCGCGAGAACGGCTGTGACCAGGTCTTTCGCGGCGAGTTCTCCGGTGCGGACGCGGTGCTGGGCGTCGGTGACGGCCGCCTTGACCAGGCGGCGGCCGAGTCGCCGCCTGGCGTCGCGCAGGGCGGGGTCGGCGAGGACGGCGTCCGTGCGCGGGACGGCGCGGCGGGGGTCGCCGGTGGTCGCCGTGGCGGCGCGCGGGCCGTGGGCGGGGGTGGTGGTGTGCGGCCGGGGGTCCACCGACCTCACCCTAGGGAGGGTGGACCGGTCTAGGAAGCCGGTCACGCCCACACTGTGAGACGAATGACATCGCCGCGATTCGGGATGTCAGCGCGCCTCGGCCGTGGCAGGGGCGGGGGTGGCGGGCCGCGTGGGGTTGGGCTGTGCGGGGGTGGGGTCGGCGCAGCGGGAGCCGGTGGCCTCGGAGTGGGCGACGAAGTCGTCGACCATCCGGTGGACGAGCCGGGCGAGTTCGCGGAGTTCGTCCGGGGACCAGCCGGTGAGGGCGTCGTTCATCCAGGTGCGGCCGACGGCGCGGATGCAGTCGACGGCGTCGCGGCCGGTGTCGCTGAGCCGGACGCGCTGGGCGCGGCGGTCGTCGGGGTCGGGGACGCGGTCGACGTAGCCCGCGCGTTCGAGGCGCTGGACCTGGCGGGTGACGTGGGGGGCCTCGACGACCAGGCGGGCGGCGATCTCGCTGGGACGCATGGGGCCGTCGTTGTCGGCGAGCAGGCGCAGGAGCGGGACGGCGGCGCGGTCGACCGCGATGCCGGACGCGGCGACGACGCGGTCGTGCTGGCGGGCGCGGGTGAGCAGGTGCGCGACACGGGTGAGCGCCCGTTCGATCTCCATGATCTCGTCGGGGGACGAGGCCGCCGGGGCGGCGGGAACGGCTTGGTCGGGGCGCTGCGGGGGCGTCATGTGACTCACCTTACAACCTAGTTGCTTAACTTAAGTAAGTATAATCGCCCCGTTGAACGAACCACTCCCCCCGGCGCGTTCCCGGACCGCCCCCCGGCGTGCTCCCAGGCGCCCCCGAACACCGGAAGGCCACGACCTCCATGACCCGCGCCACCGCGGCGCCGCACGGCACCGCCGAGCGTTCCGCTCCCGCCGCCCACACCGGGCTCGTGCTGTTCGCACTCGCCATCGCCGGGATGGTGGTGTCGGTGCAGCAGACCCTCGTCATCCCGCTGCTGCCCCGGCTGATGCAGCACTTCGACGCCTCGGTCACCACGGTGACCTGGGTGTTCACCGCGTCCCTGCTGGCCGGGGCGGTCGCCACGCCGCTGCTGTCCCGGTTCGGCGACATGTACGGCAAGAAGACGATGATCCTTCTGGCGATGGCGCTGCTCACCGCCGGGTCGGTGGTGTGCGCGCTGTCCTCCTCGCTCGGCGTGCTGGTCGCCGGGCGGGCGCTGCAGGGCGTGTCCTCGGCGATGATCCCGCTCGCCATCGGCATGATCCGCGACACCTTCCCCCGGGAGAAGGTGACGACCGCGATCGGCCTGGTCAGCGCGACCATGGGCGTCGGCGGCACCGCGGGCATGATCGTCACCGGGCTCATCGCGGACCGCACCGAGAGCTACCGGCCGGTGTTCTGGATCGCCGCCGGGCTCGCCGCCGCCGGGATGGTCCTGGTCGCGGTCAGCGCCAAGGACCTGGGCGCCCGGCACGGCGGACGGCCCGACCTGGTCGGCGCGGCGCTGCTGGCCGGGTTCCTGGTCAGCCTGCTGCTCGGCATCAGCGAGGGCAACGCGTGGGGCTGGACGTCCGGGCGGGTGCTCGGGCTGTTCGCCGCGGCGGTCGTGCTGTGCGCGGTGTGGGCGGTCGTCGAGCTGCGCGTCAAGGAGCCGCTGGTGCGGCTGAACCTGCTGGTCGGGCCGAAGTCGCTCACCGCGAACCTGGCGTCGGTCCTGCTCGGCTTCTCGATGTTCGCGGCGTTCACGCTGATCTCCAACTTCGTCCAGTCGCCGAAGGACAAGATCGGCTACGGGCTGAGCGGGTCGGTGCTGGACGTCGGCCTGTACATGCTGCCGAGCACGGTCACGATGCTGGTCTTCTCCGCCCTGGCCGGACGGATCGCCGCGCGCCTCGGCCCGGCGTTCACCCTGGCGATCGGGTCGGTGTTCGCGGGCCTCAGCTACGTGTGGCTGGCGGTGTCGAACGGGCACGTGTACGACGTGCTGGCGTTCAGCGCGATCCAGGGCATCGGGTTCGGCGTGGCGTACGCGGCGCTCGGGACGCTGGCCGTCCAGCACGTCCCGATGAGCCAGAGCGGCATCGCGTCCGGGATCAACTCGCTGGTCCGGACGGCGGGCGGCAGCATCGCGGGCGCGGTCACGGCGTCGGTGCTGACCAGCCGCGTCATCCCGCACACGCCGGTCCCGACGCTGCACGCCTACGTGCTGTGCTTCTGGATCGTGGCGGCGGGCGCGGGCCTGGCGGCGCTGGTGGCGCTGTTCCACGGGCTGCGGCACGGCGCGCACCACGACCCGGTGGAGGCGCAGGCTCCGTCGGTGGTCGTCGACGCGAACGGCTGACCTCTCTGATCGACCGTCCTGGGCCGCGTCCGCTTCGGGCGCGGCCCAGCGCGTTCCCAGGGTGTCCCCATGGTGTTCCCGGGGCACCGGAAGCGCGGCGCGGCGGGCGCGGGCGACTGATCACCCTGGCCGGACGGTACGGGGCCCTTGACGAGAGGCGTCCGGGCCGTCCCTTATAGGGAGGCGCCCCGAAACACGCTTTGGGGCCGGGGAGCCGACGGAGGACGACATGGGCGCTTACGCCGCTGCGTTCGAACGCAGCATCTCCGACCCCACGCGCTTCTGGGGGCTGGCCGCGCGCGACATCCGCTGGCTGGTGCCGCCCGACCGGGTGCTGGACGACGGCGCCCCGCCGTTCTACCGGTGGTTCACCGGCGGTGAGCTGAACACATGCGACAACGCCCTGGACCGGCATGTCGAGGAGGGTCGCGGCGACCAGCCCGCCCTGATCTACGACTCCCCCGTCACCGGGACCGTCCGGACGTTCACCTACCGGGAGCTGACCGACCAGGTCGCGCGGTTCGCGGGCGCGCTGCGCGCGCAGGGCGTGGACCGCGGCGACCGCGTGGTCGTCTACCTGCCGATGATCCCCGAGGCGGTCGTCGCGATGCTCGCGTGCGCGCGCATCGGAGCGGTCCACTCGGTGGTGTTCGGCGGTTTCGCCGCGCCGGAGCTGGCCGCGCGCATCGACCACGCCCGTCCGAAGGCCGTGGTGTCGGCGTCCTGCGGGATCGAGGGGGCGCGGCTGGTCGCCTACAAGCCGCTGCTGGACGAGGCGCTGGAGCTGGCGTCCCACAAGGTCGAGCGGTGCGTGATCCGGCAGCGTCCGCAGCTGCACGCCGACCTGGCGCGTCCGCGCGACGTCGACTGGGACGAGGCGGTCGCCGCGGCCACTCCGGTCGGATGCGTGCCGGTCGCCGCGACCGACCCGCTCTACATCCTCTACACCTCCGGGACGACGGGCCGTCCGAAGGGGGTCGTCCGGGACAACGGCGGGCACGCGGTCGCGCTGCGCTGGTCGATGGAGAACCTGTTCGGGGTGGGGCCGGGCGACGTGTTCTGGGCGGCGTCCGACGTCGGCTGGGTCGTCGGGCACTCCTACATCGTGTACGCGCCGCTGCTGACCGGCTGCACGACCGTCCTGTACGAGGGCAAGCCGGTCGGGACGCCGGACGCGGGGGCGTTCTGGCGGGTGGCGGCGCAGCACCGGGTGAAGGCGCTGTTCACGGCGCCGACCGCGATCCGGGCGATCAAGAAGGAGGACCCGGACGGGCGGCTGCTCGCCCAGCACGACCTGGCGGCGCTGGACACCCTGTTCCTGGCGGGCGAGCGCCTCGACCCCGACACCTACCACTGGGCCGCGCGGATGCTCGGCCGTCCCGTCGTGGACCACTGGTGGCAGACCGAGACGGGCTGGCCGATGGTGTGCAACCCGCGCGGGCTCGAGCCGCTGCCGGTCAAGCCGGGCTCGCCGTCGGTGCCCGTCCCCGGCTACGACGTGCGGGTGCTGCGTCCGGACGGCTCGCCCGCCGGGCCGGACGAGGAGGGCGACATCGTCGTCCGGCTGCCGCTGCCGCCGGGCACGCTGCCGACGCTGTGGCAGGACGACGCGCGGTTCGTCGAGTCGTACCTGACCCGGTTCCCCGGCCACTACCTGAGCGGGGACGGCGGCCGGGTCGACCAGGACGGCTACGTGTGGGTCATGGGCCGCACCGACGACGTGGTCAACGTGGCCGGGCACCGGCTGTCCACGGGCGTGATGGAGGAGGTCGTCGCGGCGCACCCGGCCGTGGCCGAGTGCGCGGTGATCGGCGTCCGGGACGCGCTGAAGGGCCAGGTGCCGCGCGGGCTGGTGGTGTTGAAGAGCGGGGTGGACGCCGCGCCGGAGACGGTGTGCGCGGAGCTGGTCGCGATGGTCCGGGAGCGGATCGGGCCGGTGGCGGCGCTGAAGGAGGTCACCGTGGTGCCCGCGCTGCCGAAGACCCGGTCGGGGAAGATCCTGCGGGCTGCCATGCGCGGGATCGCCGACGGCCGGGACGTCCCGGTGCCGTCGACGATCGAGGACCCCGCGGTGCTGGAGGAGCTCCGGCCCGTCCTGCGCGGCACGGGCCCCGGGGCCGCTCCCGGCGCGGGCGCCTGAGCGCGGTTCCGCTGACAACTGCTGCCGGTCAGGCTGCGTCGGGTCAGTGCCGCGTCCGGTCAGTGCTGGGTCCGTTCAGTGCTGGGTCGTCTTCTTGGGCCAGAAGGTCGCCACCAGGTAGACGCCGATGACGGCGAACACGATCTGGAAGAGGGTCTCCCAGAAGTTCCAGCCGTGGGTCCTCAGGCCGAACAGGTGGGCGACGCCGGTCCCGAGGAAGGCGGCGATGATACCGACGACCACGGTGAGCCAGATCGCCATGTCCTGTTTGCCGGGCACGATGAGGCGGCCCAGCGCACCGATGATCGCTCCGAAGATGATCGCGGTGAAGAATCCGCCGATGGTCATGTCCGCTCCTCCGGTGGAGAGGGGCCCCGCTCGGTCACGGAACCGTCCCAGGTCAGATACCCCGCGAAGGATCATTGACACGGACTGTGATCATCTCGTCACGGAGCGGACGGGGGCGGCGGCGGTCGCCGACGCCCCTGGCTCCGGCGTCAGTGCCGGGTGACGGCCAGTTCGCGTCCCTCGCCCATCAGCCGCCGCAGCGACCGGACGAACAGGAACAGCACCACGCCCGCGGCGACCGAGAACAGGCCGAGCACCAGGAAGTAGGTCACGTTCCCCCAGGCGTCCTGGAGCCGGGCGACCTGGCCGCCGACGGCGTCGCCCGCGGCGGTGGCGAGGAACCAGACGCCCATCATCTGGCTGGCGAACGCGGCCGGGGCGAGCCGGGTGGTGACCGACAGGCCGACCGGCGACAGGCACAGCTCGCCGAGGGTCTGCAGCAGGTAGACCGCGACCAGCCAGAGCAGCGACACCTTGACCGTCCCGCCGTGGGTGGCCTGCGAGGCCAGGGACATGACGACGAACGACAGGCCGCTCAGGACCAGCGCGACCCCGAACTTCATGCCGGTGGACGCGCGGTTGCCGAGGCGCAGCCAGAGCCAGGCGAAGAACGCCGAGAAGGCGATCACCAGGATCGGGTTGATGTTCTGCGTCCAGGACGCGGGCATGTGCCAGCCGAACACGGTCAGGTTCACGTTGTCGTTGGCGAAGATGTTCAGCGGCCCGGCCGCCTGGTCGAAGATCATCCAGAACAGGGCGGCGGCGAGGAACAGCCACACGTAGGCGCGCAGCTTGGTCCGCTCGTCCGCGCTGACCTCGTGGCTGCGGAACATGTAGCCGAAGTAGACGACCGGGACGACGATCGCCAGGATCGTGAGCGCGACGGTCACGGCGTCCACGGTGAGGGTGCCGGTGGCGATCGCGATCAGGATGATCGCGACGACGACGGCGGCCACCACGGCGAAGACCCGGACGAACCGGGAGCGCTCCTCCGGGGAGAGCCGGTGGCCGGGCTCGTCGCCGACGCCCCGCAGGTGCTTGCTCCCGAGGACGTACTGGACGAGGCCGAGCGCCATGCCGACCGCGGCGGCGCCGAACCCGAGGTGCCAGTTGACGTTCTGGCCGAGGTAGCCGACCACGAACGGCGCGAGCGAGCCGATGTTGATGCCCATGTAGAACAGCGAGAAGGCCGAGTCGCGGCGGGCGCTGTCCTCACCGATGTAGAGCTTGCCGACCATCGTGGAGATGTTCGGCTTGAGCAGGCCGGTGCCGAGGATGATGAGCGCGAGGCCGAGGTAGACGAAGCCGGATCCGGCGGGGATGGCCATCGAGATGTGGCCCGTCATGATCACGAATCCGCCGACCAGGACGGCCTTGCGGGCGCCGAGGACGCGGTCGGCGACCCAGCCGCCGGGCAGCGCGACGAAGTAGACCATCGCCATGTAGACGCCGAGCAGGGCCTTGGCCGTGCCCTCGGCCATGCCGAGTCCCGAGTCGGACGGCGGCGCGATCAGGAACAGGACCAGGATCGCGCGCAGCCCGTAGAAGCTGAACCGTTCCCACATCTCGGTGAAGAACAGCGTGGCCAGCCCCCACGGGTGGCCGAAGAACGTGCGCCCCCCGGGAGCGGGTTCCGACGTCGTTGTCGCCATGCGGTTTCGTTGTCCCCCCACAGTCGCCGCGACCGGCACGACAGCCCCCCACCGGCGCTCCTCGCGGAACGTACCCGTGTGGTCGCGGAATGAAAGACCGGACAAAAGAGTACTCCGGGGACGAACGTGCCCAATCCGATCTTGCCGGGGGCGTGGTGCGCGTGGTGCGATGGGCCGCCTATAAGTGCTTACTGACATCCTCGGAGGGCGCGATGAGCACGATCTGCACGGAGCTGGCCGGCACCGCCGGGCGGCACGGCGGCCGGCCCGCCTACTCCGACCGGGTGGACGGCGCGTGGCGGACCCGCACGTGGTCGCAGCTCCGGGACGACGCGCTGGTGGCCGCCGCCGGGTTCGCCGCGCTCGGCCTGGCCTCCGGCGACGTGGTCGCGCTGATGATGCCGAACCGGTCCGAGCACGTCCTGGCCGACCTCGGCGCGGTCCACGCGGGCGGCGTCCCCACCACGGTCTACGCCACCCTCGCCGCCGACCAGATCGGGTTCATCGCCGCCGACTGCCGCGCCCGCCTCGCCGTCCTGGACGGACGCGACCAGCTGGACCGCTGGCTGCCCGTCCTCGACCGGCTGCCGGACCTGCGCCGCGTCATCGTCGTGGACGCCGCCGCCTGCCCGCCGGGCGACCGCTTCCTGACCTGGGACGCCCTCCTGGACCTCGGCCGCGCCCACCTCGCCGCGGACGCCGCGGGCGTCGAGGCCCGCTGGCGCGCGGTCGCGCCGTCCGACACCCTGACCCTGCTCTACACCTCGGGCACCACGGGCGAGCCGAAGGGCGTGCCGATCACGCACGCCATGGCGCTCGCCGAGACCGCGATGGTGGACGCCGTCTCGATCCTGCCCGAGCACAACGCGGCGATCTCCTACCTGCCGTTCGCGCACGTCGCCGACCGGGTGCTCAGCTACTACCTGCCGATCCGGCGCGCCGCGCACGTCCACTTCTGCCCGGATCCGGCGCAGCTCACGGCCGTCCTGCGGGACGTCCGGCCGCACGGCTTCTTCGGCGTCCCGCGCGTCTGGGAGAAGATCATGGCGGGGATCCAGGCCGTCCTCGCGGGCGAGCCGGACGAGGGCAGGCGGCGCGCGGTCGAGGCGGCCCTCGACGCCGGACGCGCCTATGTGACCGCGCAGGAGCACGGCAACGTCCTCACCCCCGGGATCGAGGCGGCGTTCACGCGCGCCGACGCGGCCGTCCTGTCCCCCATGCGCGGGCTGCTCGGGCTGGACCGGGTCGTCCAGGCGTCCAGCGCCGCCGCACCCCTGCCCGTGGAGGTGGCCCGGTTCTTCGCCGGACTCGGCCTGAAGATCTTCGACGCGTACGGGATGACCGAGACCACCGGCGCGGTCACCGCCAACCTCGACGACCACTTCAAGCTCGGCACCGTCGGCCGCCCCTTCCCCGGTGTCGAGCTCCGGCTGGACGACGACGGCGAGATCCTCGTCCGCGGCGCGACCGTCACCCCCGGCTACCTCGGCCGCCCGGACGCCACCGCGGACGCGTTCACCCCCGACGGCTTCCTGCGCACCGGCGACATCGGCGCCCTCGACGCGGACGGCTTCCTGCGCGTCGTCGACCGGAAGAAGGAGATCATCATCACGGCGGGCGGCGAGAACGTCGCGCCGTCCCTCGTCGAGAACCTGCTGAAGGAGCACCCCCTGGTCGGGCAGGCCCTGGCGTTCGGCGACCGCCGCCCCCACCTGGTGGCCCTCATCACCCTGGACGGCGAGGTCGCGCCCGTCTGGGCCGCCGCCCACGGCATCGACACCACCGACACGGCCGCGCTCGCCGAACATCCCCTGGTGCTGGAGGAGATCGGGCACGCCGTGGACGACGCCAACACCCGGCTGGCCCGCGTCCAGCAGGTCAAGAGGTGGCGGCTGCTGCCCGCCGAGTGGACGGCCGAGTCCGAGGAGCTCACGCCCACCCTGAAGCTCCGGCGGCGCGTCGTCCACGCCAAGTACGCCGACGCGCTCGCCTCCCTTTACACCCCATAACCCCGCTAAGCTCCCGCCCGGAGGCGGATGAGCGCCTGGTGGCCTCCCCTGCCTTCAAAGCAGGTGGTCCCGAGGACCTCGGGACGGCGGGTTCGATCCCCGCCCGCCTCCGATCCCTGTCCGCGCCGCGTCGGGCGGAGACCGGCCGTTTGGATGTCGGCTGGTCAGGTCCCTAATCTCTGCCCATGAACCGCCTCTCACCCGCACGGCGCAAGGTCGCCCTCCTCGTCTTCGACGGGGTCAAGATGCTCGATTTCGCGGGTCCGGCGGAGGTGTTCGTCGAGGCGAACCAGTCCCTCGCGGACGGCTACGAGATCGTCCTGCTGTCCGCCGACGGACGCGACGTCATGACCTCGATCGGCGTGCGGGTCGGGGTGTCGGGCGCGGCGGGCGACGCGCGCGACTTCGACACGGTGATGGTCCCGGGCAGCGAACTGCCGCCCGGCGCGTTCGTCACCCCGCAGGTGAAGGAGGCCGCGGCGCACCTGGCCCGGCACACCCGCAGGCTGGCCTCGGTCTGCAGCGGCGCGTTCGTCCTCGCCGAGTTGGGCCTGCTCGACGGGAAGCGGGCGACGACCCACTGGAAGTTCGCCGCGGACCTCGCGCGCCGCCACCCCGCGGTCACCGTCGAGCCGGACTCGATCTTCGTCCGGGACGGCCGCACCTACTCCTCGGCCGGAGTGGCGGCGGGCATGGACCTCGCGCTGGCCCTGGTGGAGGAGGACCACGGGGCGGACGTGGCCCGGCGGGTCGCGCAGTCCATCCTGGTGTACATGCAGCGGGCGGGCGGCCAGTCGCAGTTCTCGGCGTCGCTGCGCGGACCGGTGCCGCGCAGCCCCCTCGTCCGGGACGTCGCCGACCTGATCCGGGCCGACCCGGCGCGGCACCACACGGTCGCCGGGCTCGCCGCCCAGGCGCGCGTCAGCCCCCGGCACCTGACCCGGCTGTTCCGCCTCGAGCTGGAACGGTCCCCGACCGAGTTCATCGCCGAGATGCGCTTCGAGCGGGCCACCGAGCTCCTGGACGCGGGGCACACGGTCACCGAGAGCGCCGAGATCGCCGGGTTCGGCAGCGCGGAGGGCATGCGCCGCGCCTTCGTGTCCCGCCTGGGCATCTCGCCGAAGAAGTACCAGCAGCGCTTCCAGTCGACCGGCAACGGACGCGGACGGCCCGAACGCGTCTGACGACGCGCGGGGGCATGTCCGGTGAGCGTCCGGGCGCGTCCGACACCGAGCCTGGCTTGTCTGATAGTGAGCAGACTTGTCCGAGAGCGTCTGGGATGTCTGACAGCAGGGGTTTCTTGGCCTGTTGAGGGGGGCGCTGGGAGCGTCCGGCGGGGAAGACTGTGTGCTGCGTCAAGTACACAGGAGGCCGATGTGATGTCCAGGAGCCCCTTCGGCCTACTCGAAACGCCCGTGCTCCTCGGCCGACAGGCCGAACTCGACCGCGTTCTGCGCGTGGTCGAGGACGGGGAGCCGCCCGCGCTGCTGGTCACGGGCGAAGTGGGAGTGGGCAAGAGCGAACTGCTCGGGCAGGCCGCCCGGCACGCTCGTGACCAGGGGATGACGGTGTTGGAGGGGCAGGGCGACGGCGTCCCCTACGGGTGCCTGAACCAGGCGCTGCATCCCCTTCTGGACGATCTCGACCAGCGGCAGCGGGCTGAGCTCGGTCCCGTGCTGGACCTCGGCGCGGACGCCGCTCCGGTCCCTCCCACGGCGGTCGGGACGGCCGTCCTGCGGCTGCTCGCGTCGCGCTTCGCGGCGCGTCCCGGGCTGCTGGTCATCGACGACCTCCACCTGGTCGACCGGCACTCCCTGCACGTGCTGAGCTTCGTCGTCCGGCGCGGCGCCCACGCGGGGGTGCGGACCCTCGCCGCCGGCGGGCCCGGCAGCGCCGACCGGCTCGGCCCCCAGGCCCCGGTCATGACGGTCGCCGGGCTCGGCGACGCCGACGCCGCCCGGCTGCTCGACGCCCAGCCACGACCCCCCGCGGGACGCGACCGGACGTGGATCCTGCGGCGGGCGGACGGCAACCCCCTGGCGCTCATCGACCTGGCGGCCGGGGTTCCGGCGGGCCGGACCGGCGGGCTGGACCTCGACGCGCGGCTGCGCGCGCTGCCCGACGGCCCGGCGCGGCTGCTGCTGCTCGCGGCGGCCGATCCGGACGCCGCCGACCTCCCCACGATCATGGCCGCGGCCGGGACGGCACCGCACCTGGCGGACTGGCGGGCGGCCGAGGACGCCGGTCTCGTCACGCTCATCGACCAGCGGGTGGTTTTCACCCACCCGCTGGTCGGCGCGGTCTGCTACCGGCGGGCCCCTGCCGAGGCGCGCCGCCGCGCCCACCGCGACCTCGCCGCGGTCATCGACGAACCGGCCCGCCGGGCCCGGCACCTCGCGGCGGCCGTCGTCGGCTACGACGAGGACGTCGCGCGCATGCTGGAGGCGACCGCCGCCGAATCGGCGGACATGGTCGCGGCGGCGCGGGCGCTGGACTCGGCCGCCGACCTGTCCCCCGCCGCCCGGGACCGCGCCCGCCGCCGGGTGAAAACGCTGGTCGCGGCCGCCATGGCCGGTGAACGGGCCTGGGTGCACGAGCTGTGCGCGCAGGTCACCCGCGGCACCACCGACCCGGAACCGCTGGGCGTGGCGGCGGCCTGCGAAGCGATGGCCTCGTCTCTGACGGGACGGCAGCAGGAGGCCCGGCGGGTCGCGCTCGCCGCCCTGAACCGCCTGCCGGACCCGGCGGGCACGGCCGGACTCGCCCTCCGCGTCGTCGCGGCCATGGCCGGGTACCACGTGGGCGTCCGGCCCGAACCCGCCGAGCCCCCACGGCCGGACGGGACCGTCCGGCTCAAGGCGACCGACGCGACCGACGCGACCGGCTTCGCCGCCGTGACCGACGGGCTCGACCGGACCGACGGGGGCGGCGGGATCGGTCAGGCGGTGGAGGAGCTGGTCGCGGTCATCGCGGATCCGGCGTCCGCGGCCGGGGTCGTCCAGCGGCGGGGGCCCGAGCGGCACGTGCGGGACGAGCCGATGTGGCTCGCCGCGCGGGGGGTGGTCGCCTGGTTCGCCGACGAGCCGGAGCAGTGCGTCGACCATCTCGAACGCCTCCGGTGCGCGGCGCCCGGGCACCACGGCCCGCTGGCGCCGTGCCTGGCGCCGCTGGCGTCGGCCCTGATCGACACCGGGCGCTGGGACCGGGCGGACGAGGTGCTGGCCGAGGCCGGACGGCTGGCCGCCGTCCACGGCCTGACCAGGCTGGACGGGGAGGTCACCGCGCTCGGCGTCACGCTGGACGCGCTGCGCGGACGGCCCGCCCCGTCGCCGGAGTGGCCGTCGTTCTGCCCCGAGGACAACCGCGCCACGCACGCGCTCCTGCTGCACGCGGCGGGGACGCGGGCCGCGGCGGCCGGAGACCACGAGGAGGCGTACCGGCGGTTCCGCGCGCTCTGGGACGCCGACGGCCGTGAACCGCTGCACCACGTCCTGTCGATGCGTTCGATCGTGGAACTGGCCTCGGCCGCCCGCCACACCGGACGCGCCGAGGAGGTGGCGGGCCCGCTCGCCGCGGCCCGTGAGGCGGCGGGGCCGCGGCCGACGACCCGCATGACGCTGCTGCTGCACCACGCGGCCGCCCTGCTGGACGACTCGGCGGCGGCCGAGCGGCACTACCGGCTCGCCGTGGTCAACCCGGCCGGGGAACAGTGGCCGCTGTCGCGGGCCCGGGCCCGCCTCGACTACGCGCAGTGGCTGCGGCGCCGCCGCCGTCCCTCGGAGGCCCGGCCGCTGCTGGCCGCGGCCCGCGACACCTTCGCCATGCTCGGCGCGGAGCCGTGGACGCTGATCGCCCTGGCCGAGCTGCGCGCCGCCGGGGTCGTCCCGGCGTCCTCCGAGGCCGTCCCGGCGTCCGCCGGGGAGCCGGCGGGTCTCGACGCCCTGACGGCGCAGGAGCAGCGGATCGTCCGGCTGGCCGCGCAGGGCCTGGGGAACCGGGAGATCGGCGAGCGGCTGCGCCTGTCGCCGCGCACCGTCGGCTCCCACCTGTACCGCGTCTTCCCCAAGCTCGGGGTGAGCAGGCGGCACCAGCTGCGGGACGTCCTCGACGGTGCGTGACGCCCTCCGGCCCCCGTCCCGACCGGCCCCACCAGCGGGTATGGTCGCTACGCTGTCCCCTGACGGAGGTGGGCGACGTGGACGCTCGGGACGCTGACGGGCACGAGCCGGTGGTGCTCGACCCCCTGGTCCAGCGGCTCGTGGACGCCGCCGCCGCCCCGCCGTACCTTCATCAGCTCGGCCCCCAGGACGGCCGCCAGGCCCTGGCCGAGGCGCAGGGGCACCACACCCTCCCGCCGGGGGTGCGCGCCGAGTTCAAGGTCGCGCCCGTCGGGCCGTCCGGGCTCACCGGGTTCTGGATCGTCCGCCCCGAGCGGGCGTCCGGGCCGCTGCCGACCGTGCTGTACGTCCACGGCGGCCGGTGGATGCTGGGCGACCTCCACACCCACGGCCAGATCATCGGCGGGCTCGCGCTCGACTCGGGCGCGGCGTTCGTCGTCCCCGAGTACACCCGCACTCCGGAGGCGCGGTACCCGATCGCGCTGGAGGAGTGCTACGCGCTGCTGCTCTGGGCGCTGGGCGAGGCCGCGGGCCTCGGCCTCGACCCGCACCGGGTCGCGGTCGCCGGGGACTGCGCGGGCGCCACGATCGCCGCCGCGCTCGCCCTGGTCACCAAGCAGCGTGGCGGTCCGCGGCTGCGCGGCCAGCTGCTGTACTACCCGCTCACCGACCCGAGCTGCTCCGGCGCGTCCCACCGGGAGTTCAGCGGCGACCCGCTCCTGCCGGGCGAGGCGGTCCGGTGGTACTGGCGGCAGTACAGCGACGACGAGCGGCAGCTCGCCGAGTCCTTCGCCGCGCCGCTCCGCGCCACCGGCGAGGAGCTCGCCGGACTGCCCGACACGATGATCATCTCGGCCGAGGCGGACGTCGCCCGCGACGACGGCGAGCAGTACGCCCGCAACCTGCGGAGCGCGGGCGTCGCCGTCACCGCCGTCCGCTACCTCGGCACCGTCCACGACTTCGCCTCGCTCACGGCTCTGCGCGACAGCCCGTCCACCCGCGCCGCGCTCCGCCAGGGCGGCGCCTTCCTCAAGGACGCCCTCTCCTTCTGAGCAGCCGCTTCGGCGGCCCGGGGCGTTGTGGCGATGACCGAGATGACTGAATCCCGGTAGGGCAGTCGACCGACTGATGTCCCATGGACGGCAGGCCGGGAAGCTGGACCCATGAGCGAATCACGACCTGTTCTCGAACCCGCCGCGCAGGAGTTCGTCGATGCCACCGCCAACCCGCCCTTCCTCTACGACCTGGGGCCCGTCGTGGGACGCACGACCGTCGACAGCGTCCAGGACGGCGACGTGCCCGTCCCGGACGCCGACGTCGTCGACCTCGCCATCCCGGGCGGCCCCACCGGGGAGGTCCGGGTGCGCGTCCTGCGTCCGGCGGGCAGCACGGGGACCCTCCCGGTCATCCTGTACGTCCACGGCGCGGGCTGGGTGTTCGGCAACGCCCACACGCACGACCGGCTCGTCCGCGAGCTCACCGTCCGCGCGAACGCCGCGACGGTCTTCGTCGAGTACAGCCTCTCCCCCGAGGTCAGGTACCCGACGGCGATCGAGGAGATCTACACCGCGCTGGAGTGGATCGTGGCGAGCGGCGCCGAGCACGGCCTCGACGCCTCCCGCGTCGCCGTCGCCGGGGACTCGGTCGGCGGCAACATGGCCGCGGCGACGACGCTGCTGGCCAAGCGGAACGGCGGCCCGTCCCTGGCCGCGCAGGTGCTGTTCTACCCGGTCACGAACGCGGCCTTCGACACCGGCTCCTACGAGCGGTTCGAGAAGGGCTACTTCCTGAGCCGCGAGGGCATGCGCTGGTTCTGGGACCAGTACACGACCGACCCGGCCGAGCGCGCCGAGATCACCGCGTCGCCGCTGCGCGCCTCCCTCGACGACCTCGCCGGGCTGCCGCCCGCGCTGGTCATCGTCGCCGAGGCCGACGTCCTGCGCGACGAGGGCGAGGCGTACGCCGCCCGGCTCCGCGAAGCCGGGGTGCCGGTCACGGCCGTCCGCTACCAGGGCATCATCCACGACTTCGTGATGCTCAACGCCCTGCGCGACACCCACGCCGCCAAGGCCGCCACCCGGCAGGCCGGCGAGTTCCTGCACGACGCCCTGCACGCCTGATCCCTTCTTCCACCGGAGGTTCCCCATGAACGGGTCCCCGCAGCCCACCGTCGTCCTGGTCCACGGGGCGTTCGCGGACGGCTCCAGCTTCGCGCGGCTCATCCCCGAGCTCCAGGCGGACGGCATTCCCGTCGTCGTGCCCGCCGTGCCCAACCGCAGCCTGACCGGCGACGCCGCGTACGTCGCGTCGCTCGTCCGCGGGATCGAGGGACCGGTCGTCCTGGTCGGGCACTCCTACGGCGGCGCGGTCATCACCGTCGCGGGCGTCGAGGAGAACGTCACGGCCCTGGTCTACCTGGCCGGGTACGCGCTGGAGGAGGGCGAGAGCCTGGGCGAGCTGCAGGGCGGCTTCCCCGACTCGGCGCTGGCGTCCGCGCTGGTGCAGAGGCCCTACCCGACCGGGAACGGCGACGAGACCGGCGTCGACGTCTACGTGGACCCCGAGCGGTTCCACGCCGTGTTCGCCGCCGACATCGACGAGGACCTCGCCCGGGTGCTCGCGGTGACCCAGCGTCCGCTGGCCGCCGCCGCGTTCGGCGAGCCCGCCCCGGCGGCCGCCTGGAAGACCAGGCCCGCCTTCGGCGTGGTCGCGGCGGCCGACCAGACCATCAACCCCGACGTCGAGCGGTTCGGCTACCGGCGCGCCGGCATCGAGACCGTGGAGCTCGACTCCTCGCACCTGGTGATGCTGTCGCGGCCCAAGGAGGTCGCCGCGCTGATCCGGGACGCCATCCGCGCCACCACCACGGAGGAATCCGCATGACCGGGCTCACCGCCGTCCTCGTCCACGGCGCGTTCGCCGACGCCTCCAGCTGGCGGCCCGTCGCCGAACGGCTGCGCGACGCGGGCACCCGGGTCCTGGCCGTCGCCAACCCGCTGCGCGGGCTCGCCCACGACGGCGTCTACGTCGCCTCGGTCGTCCGGCGGATCGACGGCCCGGTGGTGCTCGTCGGCCACTCCTACGGCGGCCCGGTCATCACGCACGCCTCGTCCACGGCGACCAACGTCGAGGGCCTGGTCTTCGTCGCCGCGTTCGGGCTGGACACCGGGATGAGCGCGCTGTCGTCGGTGGAGGGCTTCCCGGCGCCCGAACTGGCTTCGGCGCTGGTTCCGGGCGCGTACCCGGACGGTTCGGGCACCGCGACCGAGTTCACCATCGACGAGGCCCGGTTCTCCTCGGTGTTCTGCGCCGACCTGCCGTCCGACACGGCCGCGCTGATGGCCGCCTCGCAGCGTCCGGTCGCCGAGCGCGCGCTCGCCGAGCCGCTCGCCGTCGAGCCCGGCTGGAAGCGGCTGCCGTCCCGGTTCGTCGTGGCCGGGGCCGACCACGCGATCGACCCCGGCGCGCAGCGGGCCGCCGCCACCCGGGTGGGTGCCGAGACCGTGGAGTTGGCAGGGGCCTCCCACGCGGTCGCGCTGTCGCACCCGGAGGCGGTCGCCCGCGCGATCACCGCGGCCATGCTCGGCTGAAGCGGCCTCCTGTCGCCGGCCGGCCTCGGCCGACCGTCCCGCTGCGTCCGTCGTGGACGGACGGTCGGCCGAGTCCGCCGGCCCGCGTCCCGAACGCACCGAACCGGTGAGGGCGGCCCCGGAAGCGCTCCAACCCTCCGGGGCCGCCGCCGGACAAGCGGAAAAAAACCGCCTGCCTCGGAGCGCCCCGCCGTCGGCTTGGTCATCGCGATCAGAGATGACTGTCGTCGCCGATCATCGCCGTCAGGAGGGAAGCGATCCGGGGCTGCGGGCGCTCTCATGGGACGTGCGGCACGTCCGCCGCACGAACCGATCCGAGTTCCGCAGAAGGTGGCCATGACAATCCAGTCCAGTCCCGCGACCCCGACTCCGGGCGCGGACACGTCGAGCGACGCCCGTGGCGGCGTGCCGGGATGGCTGGTGGCGCTGCTGGCCTTCGCCACCGGCGCCACGGTCGCGAACCTCTACTACGCCCAGCCGCTGCTCTCCACCCTGGCCGGCGTCTTCCATGTGGGCACCGCCACGGCGGGCGCGCTCGTGACGGTCACCCAGGTCGGCTACGTCATCGGCATGCTGTTCCTGGTGCCGCTCGGCGACCGGTTCGAGAAGCGCGGGCTGGTGACGCTGCTGCTGGCCGTGACCAGCGCGGTCATGGCGGTCGCGGGCATGGCGACCGGGTTCCCGGTGCTGTTGCTCGCCTCCCTGGTCAGCGGCGCGACCTCGGTCGTCGCCCAGATCCTGGTGCCGTTCGCCGCGAGCCTGGCCCCCGACCACGCCCGCGGACGGATCGTCGGACGGGTGATGGCCGGGCTGCTCACCGGCATCCTGCTCTCCCGGACGATCAGCGCCCTGGTCGCCGACGCCGCCGGATGGCGGACGGTCTACGCCGGTTCGGCCGTCCTGACCGCGCTGCTGGCCGTCGCCCTGCGGCTGGCGCTGCCCGCGCACGCGCCGACGACCTCGCTCCCCTACCACCACGTGCTCCGCTCCACCGTGCGGCTGGTGCGCACGCACCCGGCGGTGCTGCGGCGCGGCCTGTACCAGGCGGCGATGTTCGGCGCGTTCAGCGCGTTCTGGACGACCGTCTCGTTCCTGCTGACCGGACCCCAATTCCACTACGGCTCCACCGGAGTCGGCCTGTTCGCGCTGGTCGGCGCGGCGGGCGCGGCCATCGCGCCGCTGGCGGGCCACTGGGCCGACCGCGGTCTGGGCCGTCCGGTGACCGGGGCGGCGCTGGCGGCCGGGGCGCTCGCCTCGCTGCTCGCCGGGCTCGGCTCACACCACATCGTCCTGCTCGCCCTCGCCGCCGTCCTGCTCGACGTGGCCGTGCAGACCACCCTCATCGTCGGCCAGCACGTCGTCTACCAGCTCGACGCCGCCGCCCGGGCCCGGCTGAACAGCGCCTTCATCGCGATCTTCTTCGCGGGTGGCGCTCTCGGCTCGCAGCTCGGCTCGGTCGTCTACCGCGCGGCCGGATGGACCGCCGTCGCCGCGTTCGGCGCGGCCCTGCCGCTGCTCGCGCTGCTCTACTGGACGACCGAGCGCCGGACGGCCTCACGTGAGGTGGCGTAGCAGCGCCGCCACCGCCGGAGCCGGATCCCCGCCGGGACGCACCACCGCGACGTCCCAGCGGGGCGCACGGCCGGCGAACCGGCGCAGCGCCAGTCCGGGGAACCGGGCGGCGATCGACTCCGGCATCACGCAGACACCCAGGTCATGCTGGACGAGCTCGGCGGCGGCCACGATGTCGTTCACCTCGAACACCGGGGCGCGCTCGACCGCGGCCGCGCGGAACGACCGGTCCACCGCCGCCCGGATCGCCCAGCCGGGCGCGAAGTCCACGAAGGGCATCCCGGCCGCCTCCGCGAACGTGACCGTGTCGTCCCGTTCGAAGACGCGGCCGGGCGCGGCGGCCAGGATCATCTCCTCGCGCGCGAGCGAGCGGACCTCCAGGCCGCGCCGCTGCTGGCGGTCGAACGCCACGACCGCGACGTCCACCGAACCATCGCGCAGGGCCGTCCGGATGTCGGCGACCGCGGCCTGACGCAACCGGACGGTCAACCCGGGATGCTCGGCGCGCAGCTCCGCCAGCGCCCGGCCGAGACCGAGCCAGACGCCCTGCATCGTCCCGACCGTCAGCACGCCTCGCAGGTGTCCCCGCGCCTCGTCCGCCGCCGCCCGCGCCGACTCCACCGCCCGCAGCGCATGGCGTGCGGCGGGCACGAACGCCGCACCGGCGCTCGTCAGGGTGACCCGGTGCGTCGTCCGCTCGAAGAGCCGGACGCCGAGCTCCTTCTCCAGGGCCCGGACGGTCCCGGACACCGCGGACTGCACGACGTTCAACCGCCGCGCGGCGGCCGTGAACCCGCCCTCCTCGGCCACCGCGACGACGACCTCCATCTGCCGCAGTTCCATCCCGCCCCCACCCGTCGAACGCCCTTCCCCTGATCATCTCAGGGGCTCCTCCAGAGGCCCGGCCGAGCCGGGCCTCTGGACGCAGGACCCTCGGGGCGGCTCCTCCGGGCTTTCCGCCACCCCCGCTTCACCACTCAGGGTCATGATCTATATACGTTATGTAGTGAAATGGGGACAGGGGGTCACGGGGCGGCGGAGGGCATAAGGGGAGGGACCATCCATGGAGCTGCAGTTCATCGGTACGGGGTCGATCGTCAGTGACCGGCTGAGTTCGTCGGCGCTGGTCGATGAGGCGATCCTGATCGACACGCCCAACGGGTCGATGAAGGCGATGCGCCGCTACGGGCTGAAGCCGGAGGCCGTCGACGTCTGCCTCATCACCCACTTCCACGCCGACCACTTCTTCGACATCGTCTTCCTGTTCCTGGAACAGGGACTGCTCCGGCAGCGCGGGACGGATCTGGTGTTGATCGGCCCCCTCGGGTTCGAGGAGCGCGTCCAGCGGCTGTTCGAGCTGGCCTATCCGGGGAGCTGGGAGCACATCCGGCCCAGGACCCGTCCGTCCTTCGTCGAGATCGGCGACAACGGCGGTGAGTGGGAGGGCCTCGCGGGCGGACGCCACTACCAGGTCAAGGCGCGGCCGGTGCAGCACACCGTCCCCACCCTGGGCTACCGCGTCACCGACGACCGGGGCACCACCCTGGGCTGCACCGGCGACACCGCCTACTGCCCGGCCGTCGAGGAACTGGCCTCGACCAGCTCGACCCTGATCGCCGACACCACCTTCCCCACCGAGGCCAAGGCCGGGCACATGAGCCTGCGGGAGGTCGAGGCGCTCGCCGGACGCCATCCCGACCTGCACATCCTGTCCACCCACATCAGCGACGACGTCCCGGCCCCGACCCGTCCCAACGTGGCCTTCCCCGCCGACGGCCAGCGGTTCACCCTCGACTCCCACACCCTGACCGCGCACGACCCGCGGGCCTCGGACGGCGCCGACGCCGACGCCGGCAAGCCACTGACGAAGAACCTGTCGCACTGGCGCTTCAGCTGAGTTCGGGCGGGACGCTGAGGACGGCCCGCCGAGTCGAGATCGTGACCCGGGGCCGAGCACTAGGCTCCCGGCCATGTCGCACCCTTGGCATCGGTCCTTCCGCATTCCCGCCACCTTCACCGCCCTGGCCGAGTTCGTCATGGACGGTCTGGATCCCGGCGATCCGGACGTGTGGCGTTACGCCTCGTGGATGGACCACGGCGGCTCGCTGTTCTGCGGCGATCTCGAACCGGCCCTGCTCGGCATGCCGGGGAGCGGTGACGTCCCCGAACAGTTCTGCGGGGAGCTGGCGTACCACTTCCAGCCGCTCGAGATCCTCCCCTTCTGCTGGAACGGCGGGGACGCGCTGCACTACGGATGGGCCGTCCTCGCTCCCGAACTCGACGCCGACGATCACCCCTGCGTGTCCTTCGCACCCGTGGACGACCGGGCGTGGTGGCTCGGCGACACCACCAAGCAGGCCCTGGAGAACCTGCTCGTCGGGACGGTCGCAGGGGCGCGGGAACGTCCCTCCCCGGCCGAGGAGCCGCTCTGGGCGGAGGTGTGCGACGCCCTCGGTCTCCGCCCTGACCTGGAGTCGACGGAGATCACGCCGGGGGCGCGTTCGAAGCGGGACCTTCGGCCGGAGGTGCCGCCGGGGTGGCGGTACGAGCCGTCCGGGGACGGTATCGGCGTCCTCGCGGAGGCGTCGGCGTTCGCCCCCTCCTCCGTGCCCGTCGACAAGCCGTGGGATCAGGACGAATACCTGCCGTGGGCGCGCGCGTTCCTCGACGAGGGATATCCGGGGTCGGCGTTGTGCGTTCTGAAGTCGCTTTCGTCCCACAGTCGCGCGAGCGTGGAGTTGATGCGCGAGGCGTACCGGCGGCTGGGCCGCGATCTGCATGTCGAACGCGCCGACCTCTGGCTGAGCCTCCATCCGTCCGACTGACGCGCCAGGGCGCGGCGCGGGCTTTCGGTGGGTGGTGCTCATGCTTTCGAGTCCGGGCGGGAACCACTCTGATCAGGGACTTCGTGAACGGCCCGATGCCGAGTCGGGAGCCGGGAGCCCGATCAGGAGGCCGTCCGTTGAGCACGCGCGCCGGGGGAACCGACCCGCTGAACGTCGTCTGGATCACCGCCAGCTTCCCCCCGGAGGTCAGCGGCGTCTCGCTGGGGAACGTGGAGCGGGCCCACTGGTTCGCCGGACGGAAGGACGTGCGCCTGTCCCTGCTCGTCCCCGAGGCCCCCGAAACGCGCGACGGACTGGCGGAGACCGTCGGCGACGCCCCTTCGACCGGGGAGGGCACGGGCGGCCTGGAGGTGCTCACCTATGCCGCCAAGCGGTGGCCGCCCTATCCGATGATGCTCGTCCCACGGCGTTCGGCGCTCGGGCAGATCGACGCGGCGCTGGGGAGGATCGCGCCGGACCTGGTGGTCGTCACCAACCCCGAACGCTGCTTCATGTTCGCCTCGTGGGGGATGCCGGGCCGCGAGCACGCGCGGCGGCACGGCGTCCCCTATGTGGCCCAGTACCAGAGCGACTACTACAACTTCGCCCTGAGTTATCCGCTTCTGCGCTACCTGCGGGTGCCGGTTCTCCGGCCCGTCATGCGCGTCCTGTACCGGAACTTCGACGCCGCCATCTGCGCGACCCCGCACGCGGCGGCCACCCTGCGGGACTTCACCGACATCCCGATCGAGCAGGTCCCCTTCGTGGGGGTCGACCTCGACGCCTTCAGCCCGGACCGCGCCGACCCGGCCGTCCTCACCAGGCTGGCGCCCTACTACGACGGGCGCGGCCAGCGCGTCCTCTACCTGGGACGACTCGCCCGCGAGAAGCGCGTCGACCTCATCATCGACGCCTTCCTCAGGCTGAACGCGGCCCCCGGCGGCGAGGACCTCTCGCTCTTCGTCGCGGGTGAGGGTCCCGCCGACGTCACCGCGCAGATCGCGCGACTCTCCGCCGCGTCCCCCCGGATCCACATGGTCGGTTTCGTCCGGGGCGCCGACCGCAGCGCGCTCTTCGCGTCCTGCGACGCGTTCTGCACGGCGTCCCCGTTCGAGACGCTCGGACGGGCCGTCGTGGAGGCGATGGCCTCGGGGACGCCGGTGGTCGTCCCCTCCAGCGGGGGCATCACCAACGTCCTGGCGGACGGACGCAACGCCTACCTCTTCCCGCCCGGCGACCGCGTCGGGCTCGTCGACGCCCTGGGCAGGGCGCTCGCCGACAAGGAGGACGTGACCGCCGCGGCCCGCGCCGACGCCGCGGAGTTCACCACCGAGAACGGCTGCATGCGCCTCCTCGCCTGTTACCGGCGCCTCGCCGGACACGACCGCTGAGGGCGCTCCGGAACGGGCAACGGTCGGGTAACGATGCCGCCGGTCCCGCCGCGCGCCGCGCGCCGAGTCCGAATGATCTTCTGCGCCAGCACCAAGATCGCTTGAACGGACACGGATCCATGCGACGACTCCCCTGGGTGCTCACCACCGTCACCCTCTCCATCGCCGCCGCGGGCTGCGGCTCCTCCCCGGGACACAAGGGCGCCCTGTCGGGCGCCGCGTCCGGCGAGGGAACGGCCGCCGCGAGCCTCGGCAAGCTGCACTCCACCGCGAGCAGCGCGTTCGTCCGCGCGGACGGCAAGGCCCTGCGTTTCAACGGGCCGAACGTCCAGCCGGTCTGGGACGCCGGGAACACCTCCACGTGGGGCCAGGCGACGTACACCTCCATCAAGGCCAAGGGCTTCACCGGCGTGCGGCTCGTCCTGTTCTGGGATGACTTCGAGCCACGCAAGGGCGCCTGGAACGAGACGGCGTTCACGACCCTCTCCACCGCGCTCTCGCGGGCCAAGGCCGCTGGGCTGTACGTCGTGCTCGACTGCGTCCACCTGTACGGCCAGCCGGAGGGGCAGGGACGCGTCCCGTCCTGGGCGCGCAAGGCCGACGGCATGGGCGCGGTGGCGGCCAACGGGCTGCGCTTCCTCCAGCAGCTAGCGACCCGTTACGGCTCCAACCCCGCCCTCGCGGCGTACGACCCGGTGAACGAGCCCTACCGGTGGCCGGTGAACCACAGGACCGTCCTGGCCGACTACACCAAGATCGTCAACGCGATCCGGGCCAGGGACGCCAGGACCAGCATCGCCATCGAGCCGACCTACGGCGACGCCAAGGTCCCGGTCAGCGCGTGGACCTCGTTCAAGCCCGCCAAGCGCACCAACCTCATGTGGTCGGTGCACGACTACTACACCGGCAACGCCGGGCAGGGCTTCGACGGACACGGCATCGGCGTCTCCCCCAACGCCTCGGACGGCAGGACCGGATACAAGGCCGCCAACAAGGCCAACCTCGCCAAGCACCTCCAGGTCCACATCGACATGGCCAAGCAGGTCAAGCTGCCGATCTGGATCGGCGAGTTCGGCATCGGCGCGAGCGCCACCGGCCACGACCAGTTCATCAAGGACAAGGTCGCGCTCTACAAGTCCAAGGGCCTGAGCTACTCCTGGTGGGAGTACTCCGACGACGGCACCTTCTCCATGCTGACCCCCACCAACTCCTGGAAGCCCTGGACCACCCTCATCCCCTGACCCCGCACTCCCAACCCCCCAGCCGGAGCCGTCCGTCCCGAGGAGGTGTCCGAGCGGCCCGCTGCGGGTCAGTGGTGGAAGGACGGGTGGGTGGGGGCTCCGGTGGGGCCGGTGGAGAGGCGTTGCAGGCAGCGTTTCATGTCCTCGATCAGCAGGGAGGCCTCGTCGCGGCCGATGCCGTGGCGGACCAGGACGCGCTGGACGACGGTGTCGTCGCGGTCGGCGGGGAGGGGGTAGGACGGGACCTGCCAGCCTCGGACGCGCAGTTGCTCGGTCAGGTCGTACAGGGTGAAGCCGGTGTGGTCGGGTTTGAGTGTGTAGGAGACGGCGGGGAGGGCGCCGCGGCCGTCGTAGAGGAGGTCGAAGGGGCCGAGGGCGGAGATCTGCTCGCCGAGCCAGCGGGCGGTGGCGGCGCAGGCCTCCTGGACGCGGCGGTAGCCCTCGCGGCCCAGGCGCTGGAACAGGTAGTACTGGGCGACGACCTCGCCGCCGGGGCGGGAGAAGTTCAGGGCGAAGGTCGGCATGCTGCCACCCAGGTAGTCCACGGAGAAGACGAGGTCGTCGGGCAGGTGCTCGGCGTCGCGCCAGACCACCCAGCCCACGCCGAGCGGCGCGAGGCCGTACTTGTGGCCGGACGCGTTGATCGACACGACGCGGCCCACCCGGAAGTCCCACTCCAGGCCGGGATGCAGGAACGGGGCGACGAAGCCGCCGCTGGCGGCGTCGACGTGGACGGGGACGTCCAGGCCGGTCGCGTCCTGGATGCGGTCGAGCTCGGCGGAGATCTCGGCGACGGGCTCGTAGTCGCAGGTGAAGGTGACGCCGAGGATGGCGACGACCCCGATGGTGTTCTCGTCGACGTGGTCGGCGAGCTGGTGCGGGCGCAGGCCGGTCGCGTCCTTCTCCAGGGGGACCTTGCGGAGCTCGACGTCGAAGTAGCGGGCGAACTTCTCCCAGCAGACCTGGATCGGCCCGCACACCAGGTTCGGCCGGTCGGCGGGCTTCCCCTCGCGCTCGCGGCGCTGCCGCCAGCGCCACTTCATCGCCAGGCCGCCGAGCATCGCCGCCTCGCTGGACCCGGTGGTGGAGCAGCCGATCGTGGTCGCCTCGGCGGGCGAGTTCCACAGGTCGGCCAGGATCCGGACGCAGCGGGCCTCGATCTCGGCGGTCTGCGGGTACTCGTCCTTGTCGATCATGTTCTTGGCGACGCAGTCGTCCATCAGGCGGCGGACCTCGTCCTCCGACCAGGTGGTGCAGAACGTCGCCAGGTTCTGGGACGCGTTGCCGTCCAGCTGCAGCTCGGCGCGGACCATCTCGAAGACGGCGCGCGGGTCGGTGATCCGCTCGGGCATCCGCCCCCGGGACAGCACGCCGTCGGACGACGGCTCGGCGAACAGGTCGTCCCAGGGGGTCGGCGCGTCCCGCCAGACGCCTGTGCCCGCTTTGACCTCGGTCGTGCCCTTCGCACTCCTGTGCAGCGCCACGCCGTCCTCCCGGCTCGAAGAAGCCCTCCAGGGAGGACGTTCCGGCGATGCGGTATCGCTAAAGCCCGGAGAGGTTCGCGGTTCGGTGAACTGCGGCGCTCAGGACGTCCGGGGCGCGAGGTCGCGGACGGTGGCCGCCATGCGCCGGACGGCCTCGGTGAGCAGGTCGGGACGCGTGGCGAAGTTGAAGCGGACGAAGCCCCGCCCGACCTGGTCGGGGTCGCCCTCGGGGGCGAATCTCGGGCCCGGCGTGAGGCCGACCCTGCCGTGGTCGAGGAAGAGCCGGGCGGGGTCCCCCGGCAGGCGCAGGGGGCGGCAGTCGATCCAGGTGAGGTAGCCCGCCTGGGGCAGGTGGTGCCGGGCGGCGGGCAGGTGCTCGTCGAGGAGCGCGGCGAGCAGGCGCCGGTTGCCGTCGAGGGCGGGGAGCAGCCCGTCCAGCCAGGGCTCGGCGTGGGCGAAGGCGGCCTCGGCGGCCAGGACCCCGAGGAGCCCGGCGCCCACCTCCACCTCGTCGTGGATCGCGGCGCCGACCGCCCGGGCGTCCGGGCCGGGGACGACCAGGGCGGCCTTCAGCCCGGCCAGGTTCCACGCCTTGGACGCCGAGTGGAGCGCGACCGAGCTCGCGGCGGCGGGGCTGTCGAGCGAGGGGAAGGGGACGTGCCGGGCCCCGGCGTGGACGAGCGGCGCGTGGATCTCGTCGCTGATCACCTGGACGCCGTGGCGGGTGGCGAGGTCGGCGACCGCCGTGAGGTCCTCCTCCGGGAACGCGACGCCCGTCGGGTTGTGGGGGTTGCACAGCAGGAAGGCGCGGACGCCCGAGGCGAAGTCGCGTTCCAGCCGGTCGAGGTCGAGGCGGTGTCCGTGGTCGCCGGCGGCCAGCGGGCTCGTGACGACGCGGCGTCCGATCCGGGGCAGCCAGGAGTAGTACGGCGGGTACCCCGGCGAGTGGAACAGGACGCGGTCGCCGGGCTCGGTGACGACCCGCAGGACCTCCGCGATCCCGACCATCACGTCCGGCACGAGCCGCATGGAGGCCGGGTCCGGCCGCCAGCCGAAGCGGCGGGCCGCGAAGTCGGCGAAGGTCTCGGGCAGGCGTCCGGTGGTGGCGTAGCCGGTGTCGCCCCGGGCGACCGCGCGGGCCAGCGCTTCGGCGACGGGCGCGGCGGGCGGGGTGTCGGTCTCGGCGATGTGCATCGGCAGGACGTCCGGCGGGAACTCGCGCCACTTGATGCTGTGGCGGGTCCTGAGCTCGTCGAGCGAGTAGGCCGTCAGCGGGGACGCCGCCGGGGTGTGAGGTGTCGCGGCCGAGGTGTGCCCGGAGGGTGCCGGGGTGTGCTCGGACGCGGCCGGGGTGCGCGGGGGCGGCGGCGGGACGGGCGGCATGGCGGGCCTTTCCACGAAGGGACAGGGTTCGCAATTGCCACCATTTCACCCCTCGGGGCGTCCGGCCCGGGACGGCGCGGGCCGATCGGACGACGGAAAAGATCACTGGCAAAACGTTCCCGCGCGAGGGGCAAAAGCGGACGGGGCGCGCGCGGCGTTCGGCGAGACTGCGGGGCGACGTCCGTCCGTGAGGAGTCCGCATGTCCGCCAGCGTTTCGAGTCCTCTCCCCCACGCGCCGTCCGCCCGGCCGTTGCTGGAGCGGTCCCGGGCGCTGGTCGAACCCGGGTACCGGGGAGCGGTGGACCTGCTGCCGTCGCCGGTCCGCCGGGTGATCGGGTACCACGCGGGATGGTGGGACGTCGACGGGCGCGCCGCCGACGGCGGGGGCAAGGCGATCCGCCCGGCGCTGGTGCTGGCCGCCGCGTCCGCCCTCGGGACGGAGCCGTCGGAGGCGGCGGTGACGGCGGCGGGGGTCGCGGTCGAGATGGTCCACGACTTCTCGCTGCTGCACGACGACGTCATGGACCGGGACATGACGCGGCGGCACCGTCCGGCGGCCTGGACGGTGTTCGGGACGGGTCAGGCGATCGTCGCCGGGGACCTGCTACTGGCGACGGCGCTGGGCCACCTGCCCGGTCCCGCGGCCGGTGCCGTCCCGGCCCCGTTCGCGCGGGACGCCCGTGCCGTCCTGTCGGACGCCGTGGTCCGCCTGTGCGCCGGGCAGTCCCTGGACCTGCGGTTCGAGCGGCGCGCCCGGGTGACGCTGGACGAGTGCCTGAGGATGTCGGACGGCAAGACCGCCGCGCTGCTGGAGGCGTCCTGCCGCCTGGGCGCGCTGGCGGGCGGGGCCGACCCGCAGGCGGCGTCGTCCCTGGCGGCCTTCGGGCGCCACCTCGGCATCGCCTTCCAGCTGAAGGACGACCTGCTCGGCATCTGGGGCGACCCGGCCGTCACCGGGAAGCCCGCCGGGTCCGACCTGTCGTCCCGCAAGAAGAGCCTCCCGGTGGTCGCGGCCCTGCACTCGAAGAACACCGCCGCCGGTGAGCTGGCCGAGCTCTTCTCGGCGCCCGCCGAGCTGAGCGAGGGCGAGGTGGCCCGGGCCGCCCAGCTCGTCGAGCAGGCGGGCGGCCGCGCCTGGGCCGAGCTGGAGGCGCGCCGCCGCCTGACCGCCGCCTTCACCGCCCTCGACCACGCCGCGATCCCGGCCGAGCACCAGTCCGAACTCCGCGCCCTGGCCTCACTTCTCGCCGCCCGCGACCGCTGACCGTCCGCCCTTCTCGACAGGTGTCCCGGGCGATCCCTGGTCGCTCTCTCTCACACGTCGAGCAGCGGCAGGACGCGGGCGGCGAACCGGTCCAGGGCCGCCTGGTGGTCGTCGGCCGCCAGGCGGATGACGAGGTGCCGGGCTCCTGCCGCGATGTACCGGTTCAGCCAGGCGGCGGCGTCCGCCGGAGGACCGGCGCACATGGCCTGGATCTTCTCCACCACCTCCAGCGGGGCGTTGTAGTAGCGCTCGATGCTCGTGCGCAGGAGTTCGCGCGCGTGCCGCGGATCGTCGTCCAGGCAGAGGGTCGCGTACAGGGCCGCGGTGACCGGACGGGACGCCAGCCGGTGGACGTCGGCCCGCTCGCGGGCGTAGTCGGCGACGTCGGGCGGATAGGGCAGCCAGCCGTCCCCCAGGCGGGCCACCCGCTGAAGGGAGGGCCCGCCGCCTCCCGCCAGCCAGATCGGCGGCCCTCCCGGACGGGCCGGAGCGGGCACGAGGGTGACGTCGCGGAAGTCGAAGTGGCGGCCGGTGAACGACACGTCCTTCCCGCTCCACAGCCGCCGCATCACCTCGATCGACTCCTCGAGGCGGCTGAAGCGGGTCCGGAAGGGGACGCCGACCGCGGCGAACTGCGCCTCGGTCGCGGGAGTCGGGAAGCCCGCGCCCATCCCGACGACCAGCCGTCCGCCCGCGAGCCGGTCCAGCGTGGCGAGCTGGTGCGCCACCAGGATCGGATGCCGGAGCGTGGGCAGCATCATCGCGGTGCCGAGCGTGAGCCGCGGCGCGGCCACGGCGACGGCGGCCAGCAGGAGGAGCGGGTCGGCGCGTGGCCGCGTGAGGGGACTGTCCCCGGCCCAGACGGAGTCGAGCCCGAGGGCCTCGGCCTGCCGGGCGCGCTCGATCAGCGGGGCCAGGTCGTCGTCGCCGCCCGCGGCCCGGTCGCGGGTCGGCAAAAGGTATCCGATCTTCACCTCGGCCATGTCGCACCTCTCCTCACGGGGTCTCGCTCACGGGGGCGGGACGGGATCCGGACGCGTCCCGCAGCAGGATGTCCGCCAGGGCGTCCGGCGCGGTGACCATGGCGTCGTGGCCGACGTCCAGGGTCGTGCCCGCCCAGCCGTGCTCCTCGGCGAACCGGACGAACGGCATCGGGCCGCCGGGCGTGCAGAGCACCGCGTGGCACGGGATCGCGTCGACGGCCCCGGACAGCCGGGTCGGCTCGGAGAACGTTCGCCGTGGGTGGGGCGTCATCCTGGACTCCAGCCACGCGACCTGGTCCGGCTCCGTCACGCCGATGCTGGCCGCGGGGGCGACCGGGACCAGGCCGTCGACGGTGACCGAGTCGACCCAGTCGCGGAAGAAGGCGGGGGCCAGGTCGTCCAGCGACTCCCCGTCCCGGCCCACCCAGGCGTCGACCAGGGTGAGGCGGGAGACGCGTTCCGGCGCGCGGTCGGCGGCCTCGCGCACGACGAGACCGGCGTAGCTGTGCCCGACGAGCACGACGTCCCGGAGGTCCTCGTACTTCAGCAGGCCGAGGAGGTCGTCCACGTGCGTGCGTAGACCGATCCCGGGCCCCGCCAGGTGGGCGCGCTCACCGAGGCCGGTCAGTGTCGGGGTGTGGACCTCGTGCCCGGCCTCCCGCAGTCGCGCGGCCACGCGGTTCCAGCACCAGCCGCCGTGCCAGGCTCCGTGAACCAGTACGTACGTCGTCATCGCATGCCCTCGTTCGTGGCGAACGGCCTCACCACCGGCGAGCACGGGCTTGCCGGTGGTGTGGCCTTCGGAAAGATCGTTCAGGAGCGTACATACAGACGGCATGTATGTAAATGGGGCCCCCGGCGGGGTCAGCGGAGGCGGCGCAGGTAGGGGTCCCAGACGCGGTTCGGCGCGAGGCGGACGCGCGCGTCGACGGCCACGACCCCGTCCGGACGGACGATCACGGGGTTGAGGTCGAGTTCGGCGATCTCCGGGTGGTCGGCCACGAGGCGGGAGAGCCGGAGCAGGGCGTCGCGCAGCGCCGGAAGGTCTCCGGCGGGCCGGGCGGCGTGCCCCGCCAGGACGGCCGAGACGCGCGTCCCGGCGGCCAGGTCGGCCGCCTCCCCCTCGGTGAGGGGCGCCAGTCGGGCCGCGCGGTCGGCCAGGGCCTCGGTGTCGACGCCCCCGGCCCCGAAGATCACGACGGGGCCGAAGACGTCGTCCTGGACGGCGCCGCACAGCACCTCGACGCCCTCCTCCGCCATCGGCTGCACGATCACCCCGCGGAGCCGGTCCCCGAAGCGGGCGGCCAGCCCCCGGTAGGCGTCGCGGACGGCGTCGGCCCCTCGCAGGTCGAGCCGCAGCGCACCGGCCGCGGTCTTGTGCACGACGCCCTCGACGTCCGCCTTGAGGACGACGGAGCCGCCGAGTACGGAGCCGCCGAGCTCGGACGCCGCGGCGACCGCCTCCCGCTCGGTGCGGACCACCCGCCACGGAACGACGGGCAGCCCGTAGGACTCCAGGAGTTCGAACGTCGGGACGGGTGGCAGCCAGCCGCCGTCCGGCGTGTCCTTCAGGAAGCCGCCGATGAGGGCCGCCGCGTCCCCGGTGCGCAGGCCCGGCAGTTCGGGCGGCAGGCCGGGATCCCGGTCGCGGCGTCGCGTGTAGGACCAGGCGTGCGCCAGCGCGCGGGCGGCGTTCTCGGGGTAGGCGTAGACGGGCACGCCCCGGTCCGAGACGAGCACGCTCTCGGGCTGGCCGAGGACGACGGCGGCGACCGGCTTGGCGGAACCGGCGAGGGCGCGCGTCAGGTCGGCCAGGGCGGTCGGCGCCACGACGGCGATGACGGCGTCCACCGACGGGTCCGCGGCGACCAGGTCGATCGCCTTCTGGAAGTCCTCGGGGGCGACGGCCGCGGTGGTGTCCACGGGATCGGTCACCGCGGCTTCCGCCGGAAGCGTCTCGGCTAGCGCGCGCCGGGTCGCCGGCTCGAGGTCGGGGACCGTCAGGCCGACGTCGGTGCAGGCGTCGGCGGCGAGGACGCCCGCGCCTCCGGCGTTGGACACCACCGCGACGCGGGGTCCGGCCGGTGGCGTCTGGGTCGCCAGCATCGCGGCGGCGTCCACGAGTTCGCCCAGGTCGTCGGTCGCCACGATGCCCGCCTGCTCGAACAGCGCGCGGCGGGTGGCCTCCGGTGTGGCGGCGGCGGCCGTGTGCGACGCCGCAGCCCTGGTCCCGGGCGCCGACCGGCCCGCGAGGACGGTCAGCAACGGCATCCGCGCGGCGACCCGGCGCGCCGTGCGGGCGAACTTGCGGGGGTTGCCGAAGGACTCCACGTGCAGCAGGCCCAGGCGCGTCGTCTGGTCCGACTCCCACCACATGAGCATGTCGTTGGCGCTGACGTCGTACTTGTCCCCCAGGGACGCGAAGGACGACACGCCGATGCGCAGGCGGGAGAGGTGGTCGATCAGGGCGATCCCGACGCCGCCCGACTGCACCGCGACCCCGGCCGTCCCTCCGGCGGGACGGCGGGCCGCGAAGGTCGCGTCCAGCGCGCCGCCCGTGTCGGCCACGCCCAGGCAGTTGGGGCCGACCAGCCGCATACCGTGCTCGCGGCAGATCGCCAGCAGTTCACTCCCCTGCGGTCCGCTCAGTCCGGAGGTGATCGCGACGATGGCCCGGACCCCGGCCGCCCCGCATTCGGCCGCCACGCCGGTCACCGCGTCCGCGGGGACGGCCACGACGGCCAGGTCGACCGGTTCGGGCAGGTCGGAGAGGGCGCCCACGCACGGCACCCCGTACAGGTGCGTCCCGTCCGCGTGCGGGTTGACCGCGTGCAGCGGTCCGGTGAAGCCGCCGGCCCTGATGCCGCGCAGCAGTGCCGCCCCGACCGTCCCGGGCCGCCGGCTCACGCCGATGACCGCGACCGCCCGGGGCCTGAACAGCGGCATCAGGCTGGCCACGTCCGCGCCGCGTTCGCGCTCGGCCACCACGTCCAGGTAGTGCTCGTCGGGCACCAGCGGCATCGTGATCTCGACGACGCCCGCCGAGGCGCGGCGCCTGACGGGCATCCCGGCGTCGGCGAAGACCCGCAGCATCGCGCCGTTCTCCTCGAGGGTGTCGGCGCGGAACGCCACGACCCCGTTCTCCCGGGCCAGCGAACCGAGGTGCTCCAGCAGCAGGGTGCCCACGCCGCGGTGGTGCATCCGGTCGGCGACGGCCATCGCGATCTCCGCCTCG
Source organism: Actinomadura oligospora ATCC 43269 (assembly GCF_000518265.1). Taxonomy (GTDB): domain Bacteria; phylum Actinomycetota; class Actinomycetes; order Streptosporangiales; family Streptosporangiaceae; genus Spirillospora; species Spirillospora oligospora. The sequence goes on from NZ_JADG01000009.1 coordinate 336,325, forward strand.
TCGGGAAGGTCGGACGGCTCGTACTCCGCGACGCCGACGAGCTCGCCGCGCAGGAACGCCCCGAGCGCCGCGTGCCCGGAGCCGCCCGGACGGCAGATCCGGTCGCCGATCTCCCCCGCCATGGCCCGGTTCACCCCGAAGAAGCGCCGGTAGAGGCTCTCGTCGCCGAGTCCGCGGTGCAGCGCGCGGACCGCCTCGCGGTCGGTCTCGCCGAGCCGCCTGATCTCGATCTGGGAACCGTCGGTGAGCAACGCGTACACCCGGCCGCCGGACGTCTTCGCTCTCATACGTCCAGCCTCCGGCCCGGGGCGTCCGCGGGTCAGCCCCCGAAGGTCACTTCGTCAGGGGACCTTCGGCCCTTCGTGGCGGCGTCCGCACCCCGCCGCCGCGCCGCGGAGGACGTTCAGCCGCCCTTGAGCGGAACACGCCAGATCAGGGCCGTGCCGCCGTCCGGCCGCGGCCGGACGGTGAGGGAGCCGCCGCACGCCTCGGCGCGTGCGCTCATGTTGCGCAGGCCGCTGCGGCGGCCGTCCTCGGGGACGCCCACGCCGTCGTCCTCGACGCGGAGCGTCAGGTCGTCGCCGACGTCGACGGCGAGGGCCACCTCACCGGCCCGCGCGTGCCGCGCCACGTTCGACAGCGCCTCGCGCACGACCGCGAGCAGGTGGCCACCGGTCTCCTCGTCGACGGCGGTGTCGAGGGGGCCGTCGAGCCGGACCGAGGGCGAGAACCCCAGGTGCTCGACGGCGTCGTCGACGAGGGCGTGGACCCGGCCACGCAGGGAGTCCTCGCCCCCGGTCGCCTGCAGCGCGAAGATCGACGAGCGGATCTGGCGGATCGTGTCGTCCAGATCGTCCACGGCGCGCTGGACCCGCACGGCGACCTCCCGCCGCTGGGCGATCTTGATCGTGGCCATCAGCGACATCGCCGTGGCGAACAGCCGCTGGATGACGGTGTCGTGCAGGTCCCGGGCGATCCGGTCGCGGTCCTCCAGCAGGGTCAGGCGCTCGGCGTCGCGGCGGCGGTCGGCCAGCTCCAGCGCGACCGCGGCCTGCCCGGCGAACGCCTCCAGCAGCCGCCGCGTCCCGTCGGTGAAGGCCGGCTCGCCGGGCGCGTCGACGACCGTGAGGACGCCGCGCGCGTGGGAGCCGACGCCGAGCGGGACCACCAGCAGCGGGCCGACCTCCAGGTCGAGCGGCGCTCCGACCTCCCGGACCACCGCGGACCCGTCGGCCAGGCGCAACGCCGCACCCTCCTCGAACACCCTCCCGGCGACCGAGCGCCCCCGGGGGAGCCGCGCCCCGCGGACCCGGTCCGCGTCGTCGCCGTCGGCGGCCTCCACCGTGAACTCCCGGCCCGCCTCGTCGATCAGCGCCACCATCGCGAGGGAGGCGTCGGCGACCTGCCGCGCCCGTTCGGCCACCAGCGAGGTGACCTGGTGCGGATCGGTCCCGGAGAGCAGGGTCGTGGAGATCTCCGCGGACGCCTCCAGCCACCGTTCGCGCCGCCTGGTCTCCTGGTACAGGCGGGCGTTCTCGATCGCGACGCCCGCCGCCGTCGCCAGGGCGGTGAGGACGACCTCGTCCTCCTCCTCGAAGACGCCGCCGCCGACCTTCTCCGTCAGGTAAAGGTTGCCGAAAACCTCGTCCCTCACCCGGATCGGGACGCCCAGGAACGTGCGCATCGGCGGATGCCCCGCCGGGAAGCCGAACGACTCGGCGTGCTCGGTCAGATCCGCCAGCCGCAGCGGCCGGGGATCCTTGACGAGCAGTCCCAGGATGCCGTGCCCGTGCGGCCAGTGGCCGATCCGCGCGATCTCGTCCTCGGTGATGCCCACGGTGACGAACCGGACGAGCCGGTCCTCCTCGTCGCCGATCACGCCGAGCGCTCCGTAGCGGGCGTCGACGAGCGCGGCGGCGGCCTCGGTGATGCGCCTCAGCACCGTCTCCAGGTCCAGCTCGCCGCCGATCGAGACCACGGCCTCCAGCAGCGCGTGCACCCGGTCGCGGGTGGCCCGCGCCGCCTCCAGGCGCGTCTGGACCTCGGCCAGGAGATCGTCCAGCCGCAGCTGAGGAAGGATCAGCCGTGCCTTGTCCCCGCCCGGGCCGGGCTCGTCGGTCACGCTTCCAGTATCACCGACCGCGCACCGGCCCCCAGGGGCGAGCCCGCCGGATATCCGCCGGTCAGGACGTCAACGGCCGATGGGAACGGCGGCTCCGCCGCACGGACCGGGCTCAGCGGGGGGACGGCACGATCGCGACCGTGCAGGGCGCGTGCTGGAGCATCGCCGAGCTCGTCGCCCCCAGGAGCAGGGGGTCCAGGCCCCCGTTGCCCCGGTCTCCGACCACCAGCAGATCGGCGTCGCCCGAGGCCTCCAGCAGGGCCTCGCGGGGCCGGTCCGGAACCGCCGAGAGCCGCACGTCCACCTGCGGGTAGCGCTCACGCCACGGAGCCACGGCCCGTTCCAGCATCACCATGCGGACGTGGACGAGACGGTCCTTGTCGCCGAACAGCGGCAGCTCGGCCTCGTCGACCGCGCCCGGTTCCCAGACGCCGTACACGACCCGCAGGCTCCACCCGCGCAGCACCGCCTCCTCCACCGCGAAGCCCAGCGCCGCGTCGCCGCCCTCGGACCCGTCCACCCCGGCGACCACCAGGCCGTGGCGAGGGCCGTCCCCGCGGACGGCGACCACGGGACGGCGCGCCCGGGCGGGCAACTGCACGGCGGTGGACCCGACCGGCAGGTGATGCCGCTCGTGCGAGCCGATCACGACCAGTTCCGCCTCGTCGGACTCCACCACCAGCGCGTCCGCCACGGGTTCGGCCCTCAACAGTTGGAGGACGGTCCCCGACGCCCCCAGCCGCCGCGCCTGCTCCGCGCCGTGGTCCAGGAGCATCTCGCCCGCGTGCCTGATGATCGTCTCGACGCCGCCGTCCACGTATCCGGCGGGGTAGGGCCAGTGCCAGCAGTGGCAGAGGACCAGTTCCAGCCCGCGCAGGCGGGCCTCCTCGATCGCCCACCGCAGGGCGGGCTCGTTGTCCTCCGAGGCGTCGTAGCCGAGCAGCACGCGCGACCGCTGAGCCCTGTCCAGTCCACCCATCCCCGGCCCCCTCCCCCGAGACTGCACCCCCTAGATACCCAGCGCCGAAGGGGAATCCTCGAAGAGGCGGCGACGAACGACCAGGTGGGACGACCAGGCGAGGAAAACCCATGAACCAAGGGATCTTGGACGTCGGCGTGCCCGCCCGCGGCCTGCACGGGGAGGCCTACCGAGGCCACGTCTTCTGGGACGAGCGGTTCGTCCTGCCCTTCCTCGACCTGCGGTTCCCCGAGATCGCGAAGGCGCTGCTGATGTACCGGTACAGGCGCCTGCCCGCCGCCTCCGGCGTGGCAGGGCGATCCCGAAGGACGGATGAACGCGGCCCCCGCGCGAGGGTCCGGCTCCGGCCTCGTGCGATCAGGCGTCCGGCGAGCTCCAGGGCCCCTGGTGGACGACGGAGGCCTCGCCGAGGTGGAGGGGAAGGCGGCGGCCGGTGATCTCGCGCGGGACGATCCGGACGAAGGACGCGCCCGGGAGGTCGAACCACGCGGTGGGGCACCGCCGTGCCAGCCGGTCGGCTTCGGCGGGGTCGTCGACGACCTGGGCGGGCCCGTGGACCAGGACGCTCCAGCCCGTCCGCAGCGCGGGTTCGGCGTCGTCGGCCTCGAAGGCGAGTTCGCGGCCCGCTCTCGCCGCCTCCAGCTTGTCGCCGGGGGACGAGCGGAACACGACGGTGTCGCCGTCCAGGACGAAGTTCACCGGCAGCACGACGGTGCGTCCGCCGTCGCCGGCCCAGGCGACGCGTCCGACCGCGACGGTCTCCAGCAGCCGCAGGCAGGCGGTTCGGTCGAGGACGTCGGGAGAGTCCGGTCCGGTCATCAGAAGGTCCTGTCTCATGAGGGGGAAAGGGGAATCGGAACGCCGTCGCATCGAACGCGCCGCTCCGGCGGGTTTCAGCGGGTGGGGTGGCGGTCGAGCCCGGTCCAGGCGGCGTCCCAGAGACGGAAGCGCACGCGATCGCAGCGGCGGCGCACCAGGAAATAGACCAGGACCAGGGGCGCGGCCACGGCGACGGGGGCGGTGCCCACGGCGACGACGGTGTCGCTCACCGTCCTGGCGTGGCGGCGTGGTGGGACGTCGGTGAGCCGGGACGGGGTCGCCCAGAGCTTCACCCGGTCGCCGACGGCGGTGGCGCGGGCCGTCGTGTAGGAGCCGGTGACCTGGTGTCCGCCGGGGCCGGTGCCCGTGACGTCCACGCGGAAGCCGCGCTTGTGTTCGGTCACGCCCGTCACGACCCCCGACACCGGACGCCGTGTCGCCGCCTCGGCGTGCTCGGTCCGCACGCCTCTGTCGTAGGACGCCGCGCCGACGCGAAGGGCGCCGACCGGCGCGATGAGGAGGAAGAGGACCACGAGGGCGAACCCGGTGCGCCATTGGCGGCGGTCCACGTCGCGACGCAGCGGGTTGGCGTCGAAACCCCACCGGCGGCGGAGGCCGTCGAGTCGCGACGGCGCCCCGGGGTGGTGCGAACGGTTCATCATCGGCTCCTCGGTCGTCCTGCACCCACGCTAGGCAGCGGGCAAGGGACCGGCCCAGGGCCGAAGGGCCCCTCGGCGCACGGACCTTAGGCACGTCCGGGCGGCACGGATCAGGGGCCGAACGTCCCCCGGATCAGGGACCGAAAGCGCCTTCTGCGCGAACGGCTCCCGGGAGTGAATAAGGGCGACGGACAACGACGGCACGAGGAAGCGAGAGCGCGATGACGGTCTCCGAACAGCGCCACACCCCCACCACCCCCCACCGCGTCCACATGCCCGACCTGGCCCTCCGGCCGGTGGTCGAGTCGAGCGCCGCCCGGTACGTGTGGGCGCTCGCCCGGCTCTCGCTGGGCTGGGTGTTCGTCTGGGCGTTCCTGGACAAGACGTTCGGCCTCGGCCACGACACCAAGAACGCGCAGGCCTGGATCCACGGCGGAAGCCCGACCAAGGGGTTCCTGGCGTTCGGCGCCAAGGGCCCGTTCGCGGGCTTCTACCACGACATCGCCGGCGCGGCCTGGGCCGACTGGCTGTTCATGCTCGGGCTCGCCGGGATCGGGACCGCGCTGATGCTGGGCGTCTGCATGCGGCTCGCGGCGGCCGCCGGAACCCTGCTGCTGGTCATGATGTGGTCGGTGACCCTGCCGCCCGCCAACAACGTGTTCATGGACGACCACCTGATCTACGCGCTCGTCCTGATCGGGCTGGCCCTCGTGGCGGCGGGCGACGCGGTCGGCCTCGGCCGCTGGTGGGGCAACACGGCCCTCGTCCGGAAGCTGCCCGTGCTCAAGTGACCCACCACGAACGACGAGATCAGCCTCACGGCGGGACGTTCCAGACGGAACGTCCCGCCGTTCTGGCCATCGGCCACTGGCCTCGGGAGCGTCAGAGATCGTCGCGGGGGTCGGTGTCGGACGCCTTGAGGCGGGCGGAGTAGGCGGCGGCCTGGGTGCGCCTGCTCATGCCGAGCTTGCCGAACAGGTTCGAGACGTAGTTCTTGACGGTCTTCTCCGCCAGGTGCATCCGCTCGCCGATCTCCCGGTTGGTCAGGCCCTCGCCGATCAGGTCGAGGATCTGCCGCTCCTGCGCGGTGAGGCCCTCCAGGGGGTCGCGGCGCTCCTGGCGGTCGCGGATGCGGGCGAGCATGCGCGCGGTGCTCTGCGGGTCGAGCAGCGACTGCCCGGCGGCGACCGTGCGCACGGCGCCGACCAGGTCCGAGCCGTGGATCTGCTTGAGCACGTATCCGGCGGCCCCGGCCATCACCGCGTCCATGAGCGCCTGATCGTCGTTGAAGGAGGTCAGCATCAGGCAGGCCAGCTCGGGCAGCCGGGAACGGACCTCGCGGCAGACCGTGACGCCGTCGCCGTCCGGCAGCCTCATGTCCAGGACGGCCACGTCCGGCCGGACGGCCGGGATGCGGGCGATGGCACTGGCGGCGGTACCGGCCTCGCCGACGATCTCCAGGTCGGGCTCGGCCGACAGCAGCGCTGCCACTCCCCTGCGGACCACCTCGTGATCGTCCACGAGGAAGACCCGGATCGTGCGCGGGTCCTGTTCCCCACCGCCCATAGACGCTCCTCGGGATCGACCAGGTCGACATGAACCACGTTAGCCGCAGCCCCCCGCGAGGAGGAGCGCGCGGGCCCGATCACCAGCACGCCGCCCCTGCCTCAGCCCAACCTGGCGCGTCGCGCTTGCGCCGTGTTCGGGCCGAAGGTCCCATCGGTCGCCGACTCTCGGCCCTGCCGGAGCCGCCGCGCCCCGGCGGAGACTCGGTGTATGGCGAATGGTTCTAAGGACACTGATCGAGGAGTGGGCTATATGACCTCCGTCCTGGCGTCCTCGCTGGCACGCCATTCCTTCCTGCGGGATCTGCGGACACCGCATCTCCAGCGGCTGTCGACGGCGGCCAAGGAGGTGGAGTTGCCCGAACGGCACCGCTTCTTCGACGAGGGCGGGCACGCCGACCGGTTCTGGCTGATCGAGACCGGCCGGGTCGGGCTGGACGTGCACATCCCGGGTCGCGGACTGGTCGTCATCGAGACGTTCGGGCGCGACACGGTGCTGGGCTGGTCCTGGCTGTTCCCGCCCTTCCAGTGGCGGTTCGGAGCCCGCGCCCTCGAGCCGGTGCGCGCGGTGGAGTTCGACGGCAGGCTCGTCCGGACGCTGTGCGCGGCCGATCCCGAACTGGGACACGAGCTGACCCGCCGGTTCGCCGAGGTGATGCTCGACCGGCTCCAGGCCACCCGGCTGCGGCTCCTGGACGTGTACACCCACCCGGGGCAGGTCCGTCCCGGCGAGACCCTGTGGCCGGACGTCTGACCCGCGACGCGGCCGAACCTGCGACCCAAGATCACTGATCCTCGCGAGTTCTGGACGTCCGGCGCCCCGGCGGTCGAGACTTGCCCGGACGGTCCGTCCGGTGAGCGAGGAGAAGCATGGAGCAGAGTCCGGTGCCCAGGCCGGGTCCCCCTCCGGCCGAGGAGGCTCCGCCCGCCGGGCCGCCGGTCGGGGAGCTGCTGGCCGCCGTCCCGCCCGCCGGACGCGCCGTGGCGCTGGTCGAGTACCTGAAGCCGCGGACGTCCGGCGACTCGCTCTCCTGGATCGCCGATCTCGCGCGGATCGCCGAGGACGAGGGCTTCGACCTGCCGCAGATCCGGCGGGCGTCCACCGACCTGGCCTGGCTCGCCCGGCTCGCCGAGCAGCGCTACCCGGACGACCGCGAGTGGAGCATCGCCCGCGGCCTCGCCGGGACGCGGACGCGGAGGCTCGTCCTGGCCTACGTCCACGGGCAGCGGCTGCGCTTCGACTACCGCTTCGGGGAACTGCGGACGCGCTGCGACCAGTGGCTCGGCGAGTTCCACGACGACGCCCTCGTCCTCGGCCTCGCCGCCTTCGCCGGGCTCGGCTCCCGGGCGCCGAACGGGCTCGACCTCTACCGGCGGGCCGTCGAGGCGCCGGACGCCGACGACAAGAGCCGCAACCTCGCCCTGACGGCCATCTGGTTCGCCGACCATCTCGACGGCTCCGCCGAGATGCTGCTCGGCCTCTCGGAGACGATGATGGCGCGCGGGGAGGGCAACCCGAACGTGCACTACCGGCGGGCGTCCGCCCTGCGGCGGCTCGGACGCTTCGACGAGGCGCTCGTCGAGATCGACCTCGCGATCGACCTGTTCGGCGTCGGCAACATGCTGGTGCACGAGCAGTACGCGCAGGAACGCCGCGCGATCGTGGACGCGCGCGACATGCGCCGCCAGGCCGAGGGCGTCCGGGACGTCCTGAGCACGGAGCTGGCCGCGCGCGTCGACGAGCGGATCGGGGAGGCGACCTCGGCCATGGAGGAGCGCGTCGAGGACGCCTCCCGGCAGCTCGCGCAGCGGGTCGCGGTCGCCCAGGAGCTGGTCTCCGAGGGCCTGCTGAAGATGGTCGAGGTCCTCGGCCTGTTCGTCACCCTGCTCGGTTTCCTCATCGGCTCCGGCACAGTGATCATCAAGGCCAGGACGTTCCAGGAGCGCTCGATCACGATGGGCATCGTCGTCCTCGGCGCGATCGTCTTCTTCGCCCTGCTCCGCCAGATCGTCGGCACCCGCCGCAACCGCCACCGCCCCTGACCCGGACCAACCCGCGACCACGACCAAGACGGCCCGACGGACGGCGGGCCTTCCTATCCTGTCCGTGTGGAGTTTCGGCAGCTCAGGTATTTCTGTGCGGTGGCGGAGGAGGGCAACCTCACGCACGCCGCCGAGGCGCTGGGCCTGCGGTCCCCGTCGTTGAGCCAGCAGATCCGGGCGCTGGAGGAGGACCTGGGGACGCGGCTGTTCGAGCGATCGGCGACCGGCATGACGTTGACCGCGTCCGGGGAGGCGCTGCTGCCCGAGGCCCGGGCGGCGTTGGCGGACGTGGAACGCGCCCGGCGCGCGGTGGAGCGGGCGGACTCGGCCGTGCGGGTCCACACCGTCGGGCTCCCGGCCGGAGTTCCCGCCTCGCTGCCCGTCCGGGTGAGGGCGGCGGCCCGCGCGCTGGGCGCCGAGGTGGCCTTCGAGGATGTGGCCACGGACCGGCAACTGCCGCGCCTGCGACACGGGGATCTGGACCTCGGCGTGCTGACGATGCCCGTCGAGCAGATCACCGGGCTGGAGACGCGGATCGTCCACCGCGAACCGCTCGGCATGCTGATGGCCGAGGGCCACGGGCTGGCCGCGAACGACCGGATCGACTGGGAGGAGTTGCACGACCAGCAACTGCTGTGGTTTCCCCGGGAACGCGCGCCCGGATATCACGACGCTCTGCTGGCGGCCTGCCACGCCGCCGGATGGCGTCCCCGCCTGCGGATCTCCACCGCACGACGCGCGATCACCCATGCGGAGCTCACTACCGGCGAGCCGGTGGTGGCGCTGCGCCCGGCGTACGCGGCCGAGCCCGGCCTGGTCTGGCGACCGCTTCGCGCCGAGGCTCCGACGATGGAGTTCGCGGTGGCCTGGATGCGTGACACGCCTCACCCGCTGCTGCCGCTACTCGCCCGCGACCTGGGACGTTAGGCACCGCCTACCCCGCCTCAGGCACCGCCTCGTGGACCCCGTCGACCACCTGGCCGTTCACTGTCGGACATGTTCATTCTGCTGCTGCACTACGAGCCCGGCGCGTTGGAGAAGATCGACACGATGCTGGACGAGCACTACGCCTACGTCGACCGGCACATGGCCGACGGCACCTTCGTGCTCACCGGACGACGCGTCCCGCGGACCGGTGGCGCGATCCTGGCCACCGGCACCGACCGGGCCCGGATCGAGCGGATCGTCGCCGAGGACCCGTTCCAGAAGTCCGGCGCCGCCCGTTACGAGATCATCCAGGTCGACCCCACCCGCTCGGTCCTGCCCGCCTTCTGACCCGCCCGTCCCCTCGAAGTGCGCGACCGGTGGGAACCGGGAACCTTCTCGATCCTCACCGGCCGAGCGCACGGCGCGCTGACACCCGCGGCGTCGGGCGGTGACAGTCCGGTTTTCCCCGACCCGGTCGCCGCGACCGCGCGGATACTGTGAGCAACAATTCATCATCCGTCTGTGATTGGTGGTCTCCATGCAGGTCATCGGGGCGGGATTCGGGCGCACCGGCACCGCATCCCTCACGGTCGCGCTGGAGGAGCTGGGCTTCGATCCCTGCTTTCACATGCGCAAGGTGTTCGGCGATCCGGCCCAGGCCGACGCGTGGCAGCGGGCGAGCCGGGGCGAGGCGGTCGACCTTCCGGCGTTGCTCGAGGGCTACCGGGCGAGCGTGGGATGGCCGGGAAGCCACTTCTGGCGCCAGCTCGTCGACCACTTCCCGCAGGCCAAGGTCGTGCTGACGATGCGCGATCCCCAGAGCTGGTACGAGAGCGCGCGGCACACCATCTTCGACAGCGAGATGGGGCCCACGTCCGGCGCGGACGATCCGCGTCTGGCGGCCATGCTGCGCCTGGCGCAGGAGCTGGTCATCGACGGGGTGTTCGGCGGGCGGATGGACGATCCCGCGCATGCCATCGAGGTCTTCGAACGGCATTACGCCGACGTGCGCGCCCACGTTCCGGCCGACCGGCTGCTGGAGTTCGACGTCGCCCAGGGGTGGGAACCGCTGTGCGCCTTCCTGGACGTTCCCGTCCCCCAGGCCCCCTTCCCCCACCGCAACGATCGCCGGCAGTTCGAGGCGTTCATGCGGGCCGGACGCTCGAAGCGGCGCTGAGGCAGGCGGCGCCGCGGCGAGCGGCGTTCACAAACGACGCCCCGCGTCCGATGCCGCACGTCCGATGCCGCACCGCCCTCCGCTCGCCGCGCCGTGGGGCCCGCCTGATCCGCTTCCCGGGCGGGAACCCGTTCAGCCCGGAACGGGCATGATCCTGAGGGGGGTGAGCTGCTGGGTGTCGTAGGCCTCGCGCAGTCTCGTGATGGCCTGCTCGGGCGCGTCAGGATTGGCGGCGAGGATCTCCGCCACGGCTTTGAGGTACTGCTCATGGGACGGCGGCGGGCTGGCGGTCTGCAGAACGCGCGTGGGGGCGCCGGTGGGGTTGCGGAAGGCGTGGGGGCAGCCGGGTGGGATGAACATGAAACTTCCGGCGCCGGCCCTGACCGGGCGCTGTCCGTCGGCCGACTCCCACCGGGTCCAGTCCAGGCCGGCGCGCTCGGTGGGCTCGAAGGCGAAGACGTCCAGTTCGCCGTCCAGGATGTAGAAGCACTCCTCGAGTTCCTGGTGGGTGTGGGCGCCGACGTCGAAGCCCGGCGCCACCACGGTCTCGAACACCGAGGTATGCCGGGAACGGGCGCCGGTGACCTTGAAGGTCACCTGAAGGGCGGGGGCACTGGCGGTCTCGCCCCCACCGGGCGGAACGATCAAACCGGTGATCACAGTGGCTCCTCGAGTCGTGGCCGCCCGGCGGGCCGGGTCCGGTCGGTCCAGGTGCCCATCGCCATCTCGGCGGTGATGCCGGGGCCGAAGCCCGCGATCATGCCGCTTCCCCCGTCGGGGACGCCGCCCGCGTCGAACAGGCGGCGCAGTGCGTCCAGGACCACCGCGCTGGCGATGTTGCCGTGTTCGGTGAGCGTGGCGCGGCTGTGCCGGAACGCCTGGGCGGGGACGCCCAGGAACCGGCTGAGGTCGTCCAGGATCCGGGGACCGCCCGCGTGGATGATGTAGAAGTCCAGCCCGGAGGGATCCTGGTGATGGTCCTTGGCGAGCTCCTGCAGGACGGGCGCCAGGGGCTCCATCGTGCGCGGGACGCGCCTGTCCAGCTGGAAGTGGAAGCCGGTGGAGCGGACCGCGTAGGAGATCCAGTCCTCGGTGTCCGGGATCAGGTAGGAGGCTCCGCCGTCCAGCCGGATCCCCGTCGCCTGGTCGTCGCCGCGCACCACGACCGCGGCCACGGCGTCCCCGAACAGCCCGTTGGACAGGAGCTGCCCGACGCCGAGGTCGGTGGGCTGGTAGCACAGGGAGCAGAACTCGCACGCGAGCACCAGCGCGTTGGCCCCCTGGTGGGCGGTGCAGAAGTCGTGGGCGCGGTTGATGGCCGCGCCCCCGCCGGCGCAGCCGAGCTGCGCGATGGGCAGCTGACGGGTCTGGGGACGGAACCCCAGCGTGTTGATCATCCACGCGGTCAGCGAGGGCATGCCGAACCCGGTGCAGGACACGAAGACGATCAGGTCGATGTCCTCGGCCTCGAGCCCGGCGTGGACCAGCGCGGACGCCACGACCGCGGGGATCCGGCGCTTGGCCTCGGCGGTGAACACCCGGTTGCGCGCCTCGAAGCCGGGATGGCGGAGCGTCCGCCCGATCGGCTGGACCAGGTGCCGGGTCCGCACCCCGGTGCTGGTGATCAGCCGCAGCACCAGCCCCAGGTCGGGGTGGCCGGCATGGAGGCGGCGGGCGATCGCCAGAGTGTCGTCCAGGGTGATGACGTGTTCGGGAACGTGGACGGTCGGCTTGCAGAGCAGTGCCATCTCACCAGCCGTTCTCCGGACCCCGACGTAACACACCGTTACTCCATGATGAATTTAGAAGCGGACGGTGACCGAACGCCACAGGTTGGACCGGCTCTGGCGAACCGGTAAGCCGGGTCTGGCTCCACCGGGGCTCGGGAGTGGTCAGCGATAGTCGGGGTTGTCGAAGTCGAAGCGGCAGCCCGCCTCCCATTCCGAGCGCTGGTTGCCGTGCGCCGGGATGCCGCCCGCGTCCTTGAGCATCCGCGCGAGGTGCAGGAGGTTCCAGGTCATGAACGTGGTGTTGCGGTTGGTGAAGTCGTTCTCCGGGCCTCCCGAGCCGGCGTCGAGGTACGAGGGGCCCGGCCCCGCCGCGCCGATCCACCCGGCGTCGGCCTGCGGCGGGATCGTGTACCCCAGGTGCTGCAGGCTGTAGAGGACGTTCATCGCGCAGTGCTTGACCCCGTCCTCGTTCCCCGTGATCAGGCAGCCGCCGACCCGGCCGTAGTAGGCGTACTGGCCCTTCTCGTTGAGGATTCCCGAGTTGCCGTACAGGCGCTCGATGACCTTCTTCATCACCGAGCTGTTGTCGCCCAGCCAGATCGGCCCGCACAGCACGAGGATGTCGGCGGCCATGACCCGGGCCTGGAGGTCCGGCCACTCGTCGACGGCCCAGCCGTGTTCGGTCATGTCGGGCCAGACACCGGTCGCGATGTCGTGGTCCACCACCCGCACCTGCTCCACGTGGACGCCCTGCTTGCGCATGATGTGGACGCTGCGGTCGATCAGCCCCTGGGTGTTGCTGGTCTCCGGCGAGCGTTTGAGCGTGCAGTTGACGAACATCGCGCGCAGGTCGTCGTGGCTCCGAAGGGCCGAGTCGGTCATGGCGAGCATCCCCCGAGTGCGTGGTCCAGTGCTGCCGGTGGTGATCGTTCCCCGTGCGACCTGCGCCGAAGCCGAGGGACTCCGGACGCGCCGACGATGCCACGCCGGGTACGGGCGAATTGATCGCGAAAAACCATTTGAGCAGAGCGGGGTCCGCTGCTACTTTCGCGGTGGATCGTGAAGTCGTCGCAAGGAGGTGAGACCCGTGAACACCTACACCCATGGGTGCTCCCTCAGCCTGTCACGGTCCCTAGGCTGACGTTCGGTGTCGCCGGGAGCGCCTGAGATCAAGGCACTCCTGGAAGGGAGACTCCGATGAACACGAAGCCTTTCAAATCCGGCCTGAGCGAGAACGCGGTGGTCATCACCCGCGTCGCGGACGGTCAGTGGCACGCGCTGGACGACGACCTGGTGGTCGGCCGCGGGTATGCGGCGCACCGCCCCGACGGGCGTTTGTTCGTCAGCGTCGACGCCTGGCACGACACCGCGTTCGGCCGGCTCGCGGAAGCGATGCTGGCGGAACTTCCCGCGCCGCTGCACACGGTCGTCGACGAGGCCGACGCCGAGTCGACGGCGCGCTGGCGACGGGCCGGTTTCACGGTCCGGCGCCGCGAGTGGGAGTACGACGTGCCGACCGACCCCCGGGTCACGGGACTCGTGGACGTCCTGCCGCCGCCGGGCGTGACGATCGTCCCCGCGGGCCAGGCCGACGAGGGCCTGCTGCGTGCGGTGGACCGCGCCATCCGTGACGAGGTCGAGGCGACCGTCGGGTGGTCGTCGATGCCCGCGGAGGTGCTCCCCCGTCCCGACGGCGACACGATCGTCGACCCGTCGAAGTACGCGGTGGCCGCGACGCCGGACCGCTACCTGGGCCTGATCCGGGTGGTCACGGTGAGACGGCCGCGCATCGGGCTGGTCGCGGTCCGGGCGGACGAGCGGCGGCGCGGCATCGGGCGGGCGCTGCTGGCCCACGCGCTGGGCACGCTGCACCGCTCCGGTTTCGCCGTGGCCTCGGCCGAGGTCCACGAGTCCAACCAAGCGGCCTCGGCGCTGGCCGAGGGCATCGGCGTCCGGCCGGTGAGCAGCAACCTGGAGCTGGTCCGTTGACGAAGAACAAGAACGGCATCGAAGTCGAGGGCAAGGTCGTCGAGTGCCTGCGGGCCGCCATGTTCACCGTGGAGCTCGACAACGGCCACCGCGTGCTCGCGCACATCAGCGGGAAGGTCCGGAAGAACTACATCAAGATCCTGCTTGAGGACCGCGTGCTGGTGGAGCTGACCCCGTACGACCTGACGCGCGGCCGGATCGTGTTCCGGTACCGCAACTAGCGGGGGCAGCACCCTCCCAGGTAACGAGCCCCGGCCACGGCGTTCCCGTGGCCGGGGCTTCGGTGACGTCTTCCTAGCCGTCCTCGATGTCGGAGATCAGTTTGGTGCCGAGGTCGCTCTGGACGGCCAGGCGGGTGTGCCCCGCGTCCGGGCCGGTGCCCCAGGTGAGGGTGACCGTGGTGAAGAGGTGACCGGCGCCCGAGTCGTGGTAGCGCACCTCCCAGTGGGTCGGGACGTCCTGGGCGCGCAGCACGCCGTCGGCGTGGTTCACCTCCTCCCAGGCGGCGAGCCTCTGCCGGAGGTCTTCGGTGAGGTAGTGGGCGCGCAACTCGCCGTCCAGATCGTCGGTGCCGTCGTCGACGGCGTCGATGTAGGCCCCGTAGAAGTCGGCGACCCGATCGACCGCCGAGTCCGGGCTGCCTTCCCGAACAGGGGAACCCTGGTCATCTGTCAACGCTTGCATCCCTTCGGTCACGGCCGGACACAGCGACCTCATCGTGTCGACGCGCACTCCGCACCCGCTATGCACCCGGGGCCACACCAGTGCCGCTCAGCAGCGAGGACATGCAAGCGCGCCATGCCAGAACCGGCACGTCTCGACCGCGTCTTCGCGGCGCATCGGCAGCCCCGCGCTCGGCAGCGGCCTGGGGACCCCGTTTCGGAGCGGGGGCCGTTGGTCAACGCGGCTGGTGGGAGGTGGTGGAGGCGGTGTGGACGAAGGTCGCGAGGGCGGCGTCTCGGTGGCCCTGCCGCCAGGCGAGGACGAGGGTGGTGGACGGGGCGTCGGTGACCGGGACGCAGGTCAGGTCGTCGCGGAGCTGGCCCCGGACGGACGCGGGGACGACGGCGACGACGCGTCCGAGCGCGACGAGTTGCATGAGCTGGCCGACGTCGCGGACGGGAAGGGTGTTCGGGGCGCCGCCGGGGCCCGGCGTCCAGTCCGGCGTCGTCTCGTCGGCCAGGTCGGCGAGTTCGACGGACGTCCGGGCGGCCAGACGGTGGCCGCGAGGCAGGACGACGACCTGGTCCTCGGTCCGGAGGTCCTCGGTGTCGAGGCCCGACACGTCGTTGTTCGGGCGGTGCAGCAGGCCGACGTCGGCGCGACCGTCGCGGATCATGTCGGCGCGTTCGTCGGCCGGGCACAGGACGATGTCGACGGGGACCGCGTCCGGGGTGGCCGCGTAGGCGGCGAGGATGTCCGGCAGCAGGCCGCAGTCACCGCCGGGCTTCATGGTCAGGACGAGCCGCGGTCCGGACCGTCCCACGCGCCGGGCACGACGGACGGCGGCGTCGACCGCCTCCAGGGCCCGGCGGCTTTCGGCGAGGAAGACCTCTCCGGCGGCGGTGAGCGCGACCCGTCGGCTGTGGCGTTCCAGCAACGACACGCCCATCCTGCGTTCGAGCCCGCTGATGGCTCGGGACAGCGGAGGCTGCGCGATGCCGAGGCGTCCGGCTGCGCGTCCGAAGTGCAGTTCTTCGGCGACGGCCACGAAGTACGCCAGTTCCCGGGTCTGGACTCGGTCCATACCGTGACGGTATCGGTCGAGACCCTGCTGGGCATTGTTCCGCCGAGCCGGCCGGTGGTGGGGTTCGTCCCATGGTTGAGGAGACGATCGCCCTGATCACGGGCGCGAACAAGGGGGTCGGGCGCGCCGCCGCCCGGCGGCTCGCGGAGCGCGGCATGACGGTCCTGCTCGGTTCCAGGCACCTCGGTCGCGGGGAGGAGGCCGCCGAGGCGCTCACGGCCGGTGGCGGTGACGTGCGCGCTCTCAGGATCGACGTCACCGACGCGGCGGCGGTCGAGGCCGCCGCCGCGTGGATCGGCGAACGCTTCGGCCGGCTGGACGTCCTGGTCAACAACGCCGGGATCTCCGGGAGCCCGGGGGCGACGGCACCGGCGACGGCCGATCTGGACCTGGTCCGCACGGTCTTCGAGACGAACGTGTTCGGTGTGATCGCCGTGACGAACGCGATGCTGCCGCTGCTGTCGCGTTCGGCGGCGGCCCGGATCGTCAACGTGTCCAGCGGCGTCGGGTCGCTGGCGTACATGACCGACCCGGACCACTACATGTCCCGGCTGCCCGGGCACGCGGCCTACCCGCCTTCGAAGGCGGCGCTCAACGCCCTGACCGTCCAGTACGCGCGGGACCTGCGAGAGCGGGGCGTCCTCGTCAACGCCTGCACGCCGGGTCCCTGCGCCACGGACCTCACCCGGCACCTGGGCCTCCCCCTCACCCGCACCGCCGACGACGGCGCCGCGGTCGTGGTGCGGCTGGCCACCCTGGGAGCGGACGGCCCGTCCGGAGGGTTCTTCGACGAGGACGGCGTGGTGCCCTGGTGAACGTCCGGGCGCGACCTCGGGCCGTCAGGGCTCGAGGTCGGTCACGCCCCTGCCGGTCGTGATGTCGAACGGAACGGACGCCTGGTCGTGCACGATCAGCCAGGTCCCGTCGACCTTCTGGAAGCAGAACGTGCCGCGGACCCACATGCCCTTGATCGCCGTCCCGTCCGGGAGGATGCCGCTGAGCCGGCCGAACAGACGCCCGAACGCGAGGTCGTCGCCCACGGTGAGGTTCAGGTCGCGGACCTCGTAGGACACCTCCTCGAAGATCGTGAACACTTTCGCCCAGTTCTTCATCTTGGCGGCCACCCCGACGTGCTGCAGCGGCGGCTCGACGTCGAAGGAGACGACGTCCCGCGCGTAGAGCCCGCTCAGCCCCTCGATGTCCTTGGCGTGGATCCCCGTGACCAGCATGTCGATCCGCTGCCTGAGCTCGGCCTCGGCCGCCGTGCGCTGCGTTGTCATCGCTACCCCGTCCACTCGGTGTGAGTCTGTTGCCTTCATGGAGACGACGCGACAGCCCCCCGGAATGTGAGGCCGCGGACGGCGCGGGGCTGTTCTCCTTGAGCCAGTCGGCGGTGGACGGCCCTTCGAGACGGTCGTCAGTTGCCGAAGGCGGCGGCATGGTCGGCGCCCTATTCGGCGTACGTGCGTGCCGGGACGGCCGAGGAACCGCTCCACCACGTCCGTCACGACCTCGGCCGGGCCGGTGGCGAGCAGCGCGCGGGTGCAGGAACAGCGAGGTTAGGAACTCAAAGTACTTGGCGGTCCGCACCCGGTCGCGCGGCGGGTCGGCTCAGCGCTGGAGATGCAGCGTCAGTTCACAGGCCACGGGCGCTTCGCGCGGCAGGTCGCTTTGGTAGAGCGCGATCCTGGCGTGGCCGCCCCGGTCCTCCCCGAACACCTCGACCAGCAGATCGGACGCTCCATCGAGCACGGCGGGCGCTTCGGCGAAGCCGGGAACGCAGTTGACGTAGCCCGCCAGCCGGACGACCTGGCCGATGCGGTCCAGGCTGCCCAACTCGGCGCGCGCCATCGCGAGCAGGTTCACCGCGACGAGCCGGGCGGAACGGTATCCGTCGGCGACGCTCAGCTCGCGGCCGAGCTTGCCCGCGATCGGGAGGACGTCGTCGCCACTTTCGTTCTTGACCGTTCCGTAGGTCCCGGAGACGAAGAACAGGTCGCCCGCCCGAACCCCACGGCGGAAGCGCCCGATGGGAGTCGGCGGCCGAACCTCGGCCAGGCCGAGGCGCCGGTAGGTCTCTTCGGGATCGGCGTGACCGTTCTCCTCTTGCGGGCGGACAGTGTTCTCGGGGCGGTCTTCGTTCATCTGGTCCGTCCTGACGACAGCGAATCCGTCCGGCGCTACTCGCCTGCCAGCTGGCCGGTGGCTTGCTCTGGCTCGGCGTCCGGGCGGCCGGCGGTTCCGCTTTCGCGGGGCCGCCGGCCGCCCGGCCTCCGGCGCGTCCTCGTCAGTCGTCCACCTTGGCGGGCCACCAGACCCGTTTGCCCACGTCCAGCACGAGGGCGGGGATGAGGAGGCTGCGGACGACGAGGGTGTCGAGAAGGACGCCCCCGGCGATGAGCAGGCCCTGCTGGAGCGCGCCGACGCTCGGGAGGACGGCCAGGACGCTGAAGGTGGCGGCCAGCACCAGCCCGGCGCTCGTGATGACGCCTCCGGTGACGCGCAGCCCGGTGAGGACGCCCTCGCGGTGGCCGTGGAGCCGCACCTCCTCGCGGGCCCGGGACATCAGGAAGATGGTGTAGTCGACGCCGAGGGCCACCAGGAACAGGAACCCGAACAGCAGCAGGCCCCGGTCGATGCGCGGATACCCCAGCGCCCGGTACATCAGTCCGGCCAGGCCGAGCGCCGCGCCGTAGGACAGCACGACCGAGGCGATCAGGAGCAGGGACGCGGTCAGGGCCCGCAGCAGCAGCATCAGCATGAGCAGGACCACGCCGAGGATGAGCGGGATGAGCAGCGCCTCCTCGGCGCCCTGCGCCCGCGACCGGTCGAGGTCGACGGCGGTCTGGCCGCCGACGACGGCTCCGGTGCCCGCCACGGCGTCGCGGACGCGGCCGACGGCGTCCCGGGCCGCCGTGGTGTCGGGCGGGTCGGCGAGGACGACGGCCACGTGGGCGTAGCCGCCGGCCGACCGGTCCCTGGTCGCGCTGGTCACTCCGTGGACCTTCGCGACCTTCGCCAGCACCGCGTCGGCGCCGGCGTCGGCGACGTAGACGTCGGCGGGCTCGGACGACCCCGCCGGGAAGTGCCGGGCGATCTGGCGCTGGCCCGCGACGGCGTCGGTGGTCTTGGTGAACTGCTCGTCGAGGGTCTGACCGGAGTCCAGGGTGAACGAGGCGGCGGCCAGGACGGCCAGGACGGCGGCCGAGCCGATCCAGACCCGGCGCGGCCGGGCGTCGACGGCGGCGGCCACCCGCCGCCACGCGCCGGAGCCCGCACCGGCGGCCGGGGCCGTCCCCGCGACGGGCCTTCTCGGCCAGAAGATCCACCGGCCGAGGCAGACCAGCGTCGCGGGCAGCAGGGACGTGGCGGCCAGGCAGACGACGGCGACGCCGATCGCGACGACCGGTCCGAGGCCCTGGGTGTTGTTCATCTTCCCGAGGACCAGGCAGAGCGAGGCGATCGAGACGGTGGCGGCGGACGCCGCGATGGCGGGCAGGCAGCGGCGCAGCGCGTGCGCCATGGCCTCGTGCCGGTCGGCGCGGCGTCCGAGTTCCTCGCGGTAGCGGGCGATGAGCAGCAGGGCGTAGTCGGTGCCGACGCCGAGCCCGAGCACGGTCAGGATGTAGCTGGACTGGCCGTCCACCTTGAGGTCGGCGTACCGGGCGAGCAGGTAGACCACGCCGGTGGCGATCCAGGTCCCGAAGAACGTCGTCAGGAGCGGGACCAGCCACAGCACGGGACTGCGGTAGGTGACCAGCAGGACCAGCGCGACGATGCCGAGGGTGACCCCGAGCAGGACGCCGTCCATGCCGGAGTAGACCTCGATGTAGTCGGCGATGGTGCCCGCCTGGCCGGTGACGCGGATGTCCAGCCCGGACGGCGCCGCCTTCGCGGTGGTCTTCCGGAGGTGGTCGACGGCGTCGCCGAGGACGCCGTTGTCGTTGGAGGCCATCGGGACGGGCGCGCTGAACAGCACGGACTTCCCGTCGGCGGACCGGGTCGCCGCGGTCGCGCCGGAGGTCGCGCCGCGGTCGCCGTCCACCTTGGCCAGGTCGGCGGGGGTCAGTCCGCCGTCGCGGGTGTAGACGACGACGGCGGTCGCGCGGCCCTTCTCGGCGAAGTGCCGCTCGGCGACGCGGACGGCCCGGGTCGACTGGGAGTCGGCGGGCAGCCAGGAGGCCGGGTCGTTGTCCTGGACGTCGGCGATCTTGGCGGCGAAGCCCCCGGCGATCATCAGGACCAGCATCCAGGCGGCCAGGACCACCCACTTGGCGCGCCTGCCGGTGACGGCGGCGACGTAGCCGTTCCACCGGGACGGCGGGAGCGCCGCTGGCGGCGGCTGCGGGGCTTCGGGAAGTCGGCTTACAGAAGTGTCGGTCATGGGCTTCTCACAGGAGGAGGACTGGGGAACGGTCCGCCGGGCGGTGGAGATTCGAGCGCTCATTGGCCTTGACCCGCGCCGCCCGGCCTCCGTGACGAACGCCGACCGTGACCTGAGTCACACACCCAAACCGCCGCCGCACCGCGCCGCCGTCCCGCTTCGTCCTGCGGGGGGGGTGACGTGACGGGCGTCATATTCGCCGCCGGTCACCTCTCGCGTCGCGCCGCAGTCAGTGAGGTGAGCGCGGCGCCACCGCCCCGCTCCCCCGGGCCGGCCTCTCCCCGGCCGTCCCCCGCACTGAGAACCGACAAGGACGAACACTCATGACGCAGCTCGCATCCGATCCGGTCGGCCCGGGCCGGCCCGGGTTCCTGGGCACCGGCCGGGGCAAGGTGATCCTGGCCCTGCTGTGCCTGGTCGCCTTCATCGACCTCATCGACGCCTCCATCGTCAACGTCGCCCTGCCCGCCATGCGGGACGACCTCGACTTCTCCCAGCAGTCCCTCCAGTGGGTGCCGTCGGGCTACCTGCTCACCTACGGCGGGTTCATGCTGCTCGGCGGCCGGTTCGCCGACCTGCTCGGACGCCGTCGCGTCCTCGTCACCGGGACGGTGCTGTTCGGGCTCGCCTCCGTCCTCGGCGGCCTCGCGCAGAACGAGCAGACGATGATCGCCGCCCGGCTCGCGCAGGGCCTCGGCGCGGCGCTCATGTCCCCGGCCGCGCTGTCGGCGCTCACCACGAGCTTCGTCGGCAAGGAACGGGCCACCGCCCTCGGCGTGTGGGGAGGCGTCGCCGGGGCCGCCTCGGCCATCGGCGTCCTCGCGGGCGGCGCGCTCACCGACGGGCCCGGCTGGCGCTGGGTGATGTGGGTGAACCCGCCCGCGGTCGTGGTCATCGTCGCCGCCGCGCTGTGGCTGCTCGCCGACGACGCGCGGAAGGCGTCCCTGCGGAGCTTCGACCTGCCCGGCGCCGTGCTGGCCACCGGCGGGATGCTGCTGCTGGTCTACGGGCTCGTCGAGGCGCCCGGCAAGGGCTGGGACACCGCGCGCACCTGGCTGTCGCTCGGCGGGGCGCTCGTGCTCCTGACGGTGTTCGCGCTCAACGAGGCCCGCAGCCGCGACCCGCTGCTCCCGCTGTCGATCTTCCGGATCCGGGGGCTGCCGGGAGCCGACGTGGCGCAGCTCGTGGCGATGGCCGGCTTCATCGCGATGTTCTTCTTCCTCAGCCTCTACATGCAGTCGGTGCTCGGCTACTCGCCGGTCAGGACGGGTCTGGCGTACCTGCCGCTCACCGCCGCCGTCGGTGTCGGGTCGGGCATCACCGCGGGGCTGATCCCCAAGGTCGGCACCCGGCCGCTCATCATCGCCGGGCTGCTGGTCGGCGCGGTGGGCATGTGGCTGCTCTCGCGGGTCCCGGTGGACGGCGCCTACCTCACCGACCTGCTGCCGGGCCTGGTCGTCGTCGGCGTGGGCCTCGCCCTGGTGTTCGTCGGGGTCACCACGGCCGCCAACGCCGGGGTCCCCGCGGACAAGGCGGGCCTGGCCGCCGCGCTGGTCAACGCGTCCGGCCAGGTGGGCGGCGCGCTCGGCCTGGCGATCTTCTCGGCGATGGCCACCGCCCGCACCGACGACGTGCTCGCGACGGGGGCCCGTCCGCAGGTCGCGCTGACCGAGGGGTTCCAGCGCGCGCTGCTCGGCGCGGCCCTGTTCATCGCCGCGGCGGCCGTGATCGCCCTGCGGGCCACCAACACCAAGGGCGAGATCCACGAGGACGCCCCCGCGGAGGCGGACGCGGGTGTCCCCGCGTCCACGGGCACCGACGTGGCCGAGTCGGTCTAGAACCGCACGCCCCACCGGCATGCCCAGCCCGCCTTCCCTGGCCGGGCCGGGCATGCCGAACGCGTTGACGCGGGTCGGCCAGGGGTCAGGACCGGTGCGTCGGCGCGGCGAGGTCGGCCAGGTGGCGCAGCGAGTTGGGCAGGTGCTCGGGGCCGAACGGCGGGAACGGGAGGCGCTCGCGGACGGACTGCGGCACCGCCGACCAGTCGTAGGTGAGCGTGACCTCGGTCTCGGACGGGCCGAGGGGCACCAGGTCGTAACGCCACGTCCAGCCGCCGAACTCCAGGCGTCCGTCCTCCCGCTCCGTGCCCGGCATCCAGCCGATGGCGCGCGGCGGGTCGAGCGCGATGACCTTGTTGGCGATCCCGTAGCGCCCGTCCGGATGGTTGGGGTGGTACATGGCCATCCGGAAGACCTGTCCCACCGCGATCAGCGGATCCGGGTCGACGCATTTCTCCACCCAGCCGGTGCCGTCGATCGCGACATGGGTCGTCGGGTCCGCCAGCACCGCGAACACCCTGGCCGCGGGCGCGGCGACGGTCAGGGTGGCGCTCACGATCTCCTGGTCCACGTGGGCACGCTCCTTGTCCTCATCTCGGACCTCCCCGCAGGCAGAGGGAGGACGTTCTCCGTATGCAGACGGCGCGGCACGGCGAAACTCATCGGCCGCGGGGGCCAAACCCTCATCCGTGCTCAGTCGGAGATCATCCCCACCCGGCCGTCACTCACGGCGACCACCCGCCTGCGATTGGCGCAGGTCCGGCGGCGAGGAGGCGTCGACGCGCGCGGAGCCGTGGGCGGGCCGAATCGGGAGGTGGGAGGGGGCTGCCGCAAGCGATCAAGGTGTTCGGGACGCGGGTCCACAATCTGAGGGACCTCGACGTCGAGGTCCCCCTGTGGTCCTGGGTGGGGGTCACGGGGTTGTCCGGGTCGGGCAAGTCCTCGCTGGTCATGGACGTCCTGTACGCCGAGGGGTACCAGCGGCTGCTGGAGGGGCTGAGCACGTACACGCGGCGGCGGATCGGCCAGGCGCACCGTCCGTCCGTGGACCGGATCGCCAACCTTCCGGCCGCGCTGGCGCTGCGGCAGCGACCTCCGGTGCCGGGCCGCCGCAGCACCGTCGGGACGATGACCGAGGTGCTGAACGTGCTGCGGCTGATGTTCTCGCGGCTCGGCTCGCACGTGTGCCCCAACGGGCACCGGCTCGAGCCGCGCCTCGCGTGGAGCATGGGCGAGTGGTACGACTGCCCGGTCTGCGGCGCGCGCTTCGAGGTCCCGAGCGCCGAGTCGTTTAGCCGCCTTCGCCCATCTGGCCCGCCGCTACGCCAAAGCCGCCACCAGCGCATCCGGCGGCCCGTCCGCCGACCTCACCCCGACCGAGTGAATACAGACGGCCAATGGCCCGGCCGCCTTCAGCGGTTTTGGCCTTGGATTTGTTCGGCGGCACGGTGCAGTTCGGTGAGGACCGTGCGGACGGCCTTTCGGGCGGTGCGGTCGCGCTGTCCAGCGGGGCATCAGCGCGACGCCGCCGCCCGCGGCGACGGCCACGGCGACCACCGCGAACTCGTTGATGCGGTGGACGATGTCGAGTCGGCGGTTGGCGACACTGGCGATGGCCTCGATGGTGGACATCAGCGGGAAGCCGTCGTGCACCGTGATCCACGGCTGGTCCGCCACGTCCTGCGGCGTGAGCAGCGGCTTGGACGCCAGCGGGTGGTCGGCGGGCAGGGCGACGTCGAGGGGCTCGTGCAGCAGGGTGGTGGAGGTCACGGTGCGTGGCCATGGCGGGCCGGGGTCGAGACGGTGGGCGAGCACGAGATCGTAGTTGCGGGTGAGCGCGGGGAAGCGGTCCTGGGGGACGTCCTCGTCGGCGAGTGCCGGGCGGGGACGGCCGGGACCGGCGAGCTCGCGCAGCAGGAGCGGGAAGAACACGGACGCCGCGCTGTGGAACGCGGCGACCGACACGTCGCCGTCGGTCTGCTCACCTCCAGCACCGGGCTGCGCGCACCACGGCTCGGAGACGCGCTGATGCTCGCCGCCGCGATCGTCCGGGCCGGGCACGTCGCTCTCGTCGGACGGCTCACCGCGGGCCGTCCCGTGGACCCGCTGCGCCTGACGACCGTCCAGACCGTCGTGGGCACGTCCCTGTTCCTGCCACTCGCTGTCCCCCACCTGCCCGATCTGGGCCGTCGCCATCGGGATCAGCGTCGGCGGCGAACGACTCACCCGGTGGGCCACCCTCGGCGCCGCACTCATGATCGCCGGAACCTCTTGGGGCCAGGCCATCGAACGCACCCACCGCACCACCCCGGCAAGAACCGAGAAGGAGGAGCAAGCGTCCCCGGCCTGAACGGCGGCCTTGCCTGATGCCGCCCGCGCGGAAGGCGAAGGCGCCGGACGGGAGCAGGTCCAGCGGGTGCCGCAACCGAAGGTGGGTTCGCCGCGTCCATAGGTCGTGGAGTGGCGCATCGACGGGTTCGTGGAGATCAGGGAGCTGGGGCGTGGTGGGCAGGGCCGGGTGGTTCTGGCCAGGCACGCGGCGTCCGGTGGCCTGGTGGCGGTCAAGTACCTGCTCGGGAACGCCGGGTCCGGGGCCCGGACGCGGTTCCGGGAGGAGGCGGTCCTTTTGGGCCGGGTCCGCGACCCGCACGTCGCGCGGCTGTACCAACTGGTGGAGGGTGAGCAGGGGCTCGCGCTGGTGATGGAGGCCGTGGACGGCGTCCCCTTCCGGGAGATCCTCGCCCGGTACGGATCACTCGCACCGGAGGCGGCACTGACGGTCCTGAAGGGATCACTGCTCGGCCTGGCCGCCGCGCACGCGGCCGGGGTCGTCCACCGCGACTACAAGCCGTCCAACGTGATCGTCGCCGCCGACGGCCGCAGCAAGCTCATCGACTTCGGCGTCGCGACCATGACAGGCGCCGCATCCGGCTCCGGGACCCCCGCCTACATGGCCCCGGAACAGTGGCTCGGCGAGCCCGCAGGACCGGCCACCGACGTCTACGTCGCCACCTGCGTCTTCGTCGAAACCATCACCGGACACCGCCCCTACGCCGACGACCCCCGCAACGGACACCTCACCGGCACGATCCCCATCACCGAGGTCCCGGAAGCACTGCAACCGCTGATCGAACGCGGGATGGCGAAAGCGGCTGCGTCGCGCCCGCAGGGGGCCGCCGCGTTCGTCCGCGAGCTGGAAGCCGTCGCACAAGCCGCCTACGGACCCGACTGGGAATCACGCGGCGCCCACCTCCTCGCAGGCATCGCCATGGCACTGGCATCGCTGTTCCCCCTCGCCGCCCTCAGTGCCGGAGCAGGGGCCGTCGGCGTAGGTGCCGCAGGTACGGCAGGCGCGGGGACGGTGTCGTCCGGGGGCGTGATGGCCCTACTCACCGGCAAGGCGGGCGTCGTTGTCGCGGCAACCGCGCTCGTCGCGACATCCGCGGCAGGGTACGGCGTGTACCGGACCGTGGAGCCGTCCACGCCTCAGACAAAGCCGCCCGTCGCGTCCGCGCCACCGACGCCGACGCGGGCGATGACGATCGGCCACATCTCGGTCCGCACCCCGGAGAGCTGGCAGGTCCATCCGCTCTCGTCCAGTGATGGGGAGCGCCCCACCAACGACAGCTATTTCGTCGCTCTGGACGACTCCTGCCCAGAGCCCGACACCCACCTCCTGTTCGCTCTGAGCGAGTGCAAGGGCTTCGTGGTCATGGGGCCGAGCTTCGCCGACCGCCCGGGCGACTACATCGGCGACAGGTACTCCCCCGATGACACCTTCAGCTCCCTGTTCAACCAGGACGAGGGCATGAACTGCCCGGGCCACAAGGACCTGCGCGGAGGCGCGAAGAGCCGTGGGGCGAGCAGGACCGCCGACAGGTTCGCTCCCATCGGCGCCCGCACGGCGAGGTTCGTCGAATGGTCCGCCCCGTGCTGGACGCGCGGCGTCGATGAATTCGGTGACCGCTTCTTCCCCAAGACGCGGACGTCCATCGTCTACACCGAGAGGCTCTGGTACCTGCCGGACTCGAAGATCCTCGTCGTGGACTTCTGGCGTACCCCGGGTCTGGAGAACGTCCTCGCCAAGGCGACCTGGACGTAGCGGCAACCGTGGCCGATCGGCTTCTAGCGCTGGTGGCCGACCATGTCGGCGAAGGTGCGGGCGAGCGGGGTGAGCGCGTCCCAGCGGCGGACGGCCCATCCGACCGGCAGGGGCGGCAGGTCCGGCAGGGGCAGGAACCTCAGGGGGCCTCCCCGCGCGCCCTGGCCGGGCAGGGACGGGACGACGGCGTGCCCGACGCCGAGTTCGGCCAGCAGGATGGCGGTGTCCCAGTCGGCGACGCCGGTGTCCGAGGTGAGGTGGACGCCGAGGCGGGCGAAGGCGGTGTCCAGGTGGGCCCGCGAGGAGGAGTTCTCCGGGAGCCGGATGTGCCGGATCCCGGCGAGGTCGGCGGCGGTGAGCGACGACCGGCGGGCGAGCGGGTCGTCGGCCCGGACGGCCAGCACCCACGCCAGCTCGACGACCGGACGCTGCTCGACGCCGCGCACCGGGCCGCCGATGGTGACCCAGGCCAGGTCGACCGAGCCTTCGGCGAGCGCGTCGAAACAGCTTCGGCTGGACGTCTCCGTCCGGAACTCCAGGCTCGCCTCCGGGTGGCGTTCGCGGAACGCGACGACCGCCTCGGACATGAAGTGCCGCACCGTCGTCGACCCCGTGGTCACCCGGACCGATCCGGCCTCCCCGCGCGCGAGTTCGCCGAGGCGGCGCAGGGCCGAGTCCAGCCCTGCGAGCCCCTCCCGGGCCGCCGCCTGGAGCACCAGGCCCTCCGGGGTGGGCACGACCCCGCGCGGACGGCGTTCCAGCAGGCGCACTCCCGTCGCCCGCTCCAGCCGTTTCACGTGCTGGCTCACCGCGGACTGGGTGCAGGAGAGGTCCCTGGCGACGGCGCTCAGGCTTCCCGCCTGGCAGACCGCCACGAAGACGCGCAGGTCGTCGAAGGTCATGGACACGCGGGACAAGATACTCCCGGCGGTCCAAGAAAACCCTTGGGGATATGCAAGAAGACCCGAGGATTGACTTGGTACCGGGCGTCTCGAAATCATCGCTGCGAAGGGCGGCAACCCGTCTCCCTCCCTCTTGCCGATCCGCGCGCGGGGCGAGGCGGGCGGGCGACGGGTGCCGACCCACGACTTGAGAGGACGCACGTGCACGACATCACCCCCGTCACCAGCGACTCCGTCGCGGTCCCGCCTCCGCTGAAGGTGGCCGTGCTCGGCCCCGGAGGAGTCGGCGGCCTGCTCGCCGCGCTGCTCTCCCGCGCCGGGCACCGCGTGATCTGCATCGCGGGCGAGGAGACCGCCGAGACGCTGCGTCGCAGCGGCGTCCAGGTGCGCAGCGGGCAGTTCGGCCACTTCTCCGCGAAGGTCGAGGCGGACACCGAGCTTCGTGAGCCCGTCGACCTGTGCCTGGTGACGGTCAAGCACACCGCGCTCGGGCAGGCGCTCGACCGCGTCCCCGGCAAGTACCTCGGTGACGGTCTGGTCCTGCCCCTGCTCAACGGCATCGAGCACACCGACAGCCTGCGGGAACGGTACGGCACGCAGCGGGTGGCACCGGCCGTGATCCGCGTCGAGTCCACGCGCACCGCGCCCGGCGTCATCGAGCACGGCAGCCCGTTCACCGAGATCGACCTCGCGGGTCCGCCGGAGCGGCTCGAACCGCTCGCCGCGCTGCTCACCGCGGCCGGGGCGGCGACGCGCGTCCTGCCGGGCGAGGACGCCGTCCTCTGGGCCAAGCTGGCCTTCCTCGCCCCGTTCGCCCTGCTCACCACGCGCTACCGGCAGCCCGTCGGCACGATCCGGTCCGAGCGGCGCGAGGAGCTCGCGGCGCTGGTCGAGGAGACCACCGCGGTGAGCCGGGCCTGCGGCGCGCCGATGGACGCCGCCCAGGTCATGGCCCGTTACGACGCGTTCCCGCCCGGCGGCAAGTCCTCCATGCAGCGTGACGCGGAGGCGGGCCGTCCGCTGGAACTCGACGCGATCGGAGGAGCCCTGCTGCGAGCGGCCGGACGGCACGGCGTCCCCGTGCCGCTCGCGGAACGCCTCGTCGCCGAACTGACGGAAGGCTGACCTTCGCCGCGTTCGCCACGTTCGCCGCTGGGCGCGACGACGACGCGGTACCGGTCGGCGCCCGCGGGGCGTCGGCCGGTGAGGGCGGTGCCTGGGTGTCAGAAGAGGTGGGCCAAAGCGGAGTCGAGGCATCTCTGCAGGTCACCCGCATCCGGGGCCAGGGCGGTGAGAAGGGTGCCGGGACCGGCGAGCGGCGTGAGGACGGCGTGCGCGCCTGACGGGACGTCGGTGAGGAGCCGGGCTTCGGCCGGATGCTCGTGATCGGTGGGATCGACGACCAGGAGTTGTCCGACGGCGCGATGACCGGCCAGGACGGCGGGTCCGTCCCAACCCGGGACGCCGGGGCCGTAGGTGGTTTCCTGGTCCAGGACCGTCCGCCCGTCGCGGCGGACGGTGAGGCGGCTGCTCAGTCGTCCCGGAGGTTCGTGCGCGCGGCCGAGGATCTGCTGCTCGCTCAGCACCAGCCGGGCGGTGGACGCCAGCTCGATGCGGATGTGCTGGCGCAGGTCGCTGCCCGCCGCCGAGATGAGCGGTTCGGGCAGCCAGGCCAGGCGTGCGGAGTCGGCCACGCGCAGCGCCACCTCGTGGACGGCGGGTTCGAGGGTGGGGCCGGGCAGCGCGACGGTGGCGGCGGCGGAGGTGACGTGCAGGTCGGCGTCCGGGCCGATGGCGGCCTCGATGCGCAGGCGGTCGCCGTTGTGCGGGGCGCTCATGGTGTTCAGCAGGCAGACACGTGCCTGGGGTCCGCGTGAGGGCATCCGGCGCAGGACGAACGGGCCGTCGCCGTGGAGCAGCGGCAGGTCCGTCGTTCCGTCCGCGGCCTCGGCCCTGATGCGGGCGGTGGCGGACAGGCCGAAGCGGTGGTGCCCGCCCGCGGCGGCGAGCAGCCCGCGGTGGCGGGCCGGCGCCGCCGTCATGACCGGACGGCGGTGTGCTCGGCGAGGCGGCGGCTGATCCAGTCGGCGATCGGGTCGACGCCGTGGTCGTCCTTGACGCTGGTGAGGACGGTGGGCAGCGGGCCGCGTGCGGCCTCGGCGTCGCGGCGCATGGCGTCCAGGTCGGCGCCGACGTGCGGGGCCAGGTCGGTCTTGTTGATGACGAGCAGGTCGGCGGCGGTGACGCCGGGGCCGCCCTTGCGGGGGATGTCGTCGCCGCCCGCCGTGTCGATGACGAAGATCTGGTGGTCGACCAGGCCCTTGGAGAACGTCGCGGTGAGGTTGTCCCCGCCGGATTCGATGAGGACGAGGTCGAGGGGGTCCAGTCGTTCCTGGAGGTCTTCGACGGCTTCGAGGTTGGCGGAGATGTCGTCGCGGATGGCGGTGTGGGGGCAGGCGCCGGTCTCCACGGCGGTGATCCGTTCGGGCGCCAGCACCGCCTGGCGCAACAGGGCTTCGGCGTCCTCGCGGGTGTAGATGTCGTTGGTGACCACCGCGATCGACACGGTGTCGCGCAGCCGCCGGCACAACGCGGCGACCGTGGCGGTCTTGCCGGAGCCGACAGGTCCGCCCAGGCCGACGCGCAGCGGGCGGGGACGGCCGCCGGACCGGGCCGCGGCGGGAGGGATGATCTCGGCGCGAACGGGGTCGGTGTGATGCAGGTGCATGGCGCCTCTCGAAATGGCGGTCAAGGTGCGAACGGTGGCGTCGAGGTCGGATTCCGGACGGTTGAGGCCAAGGCCAGGACGCGGTCAAGGCCGGGACGGGGTCAGCTGGCGAACAGGCGCACCGGCCAGGTCGCGTGCTGTTCGGCGGTGATCTCCAGCAGTGGCGCGGACGTGGCGGGCAGCGCGTCCACCCCTTCGGCGGGCAGCCGCGCGGCGTGCCCGGCGGCCTGGGAAGCGACGTGTTCCATGTCGCCGCACAGGCCGGCGGTGACGGCGGTGGCCTGGAACGGGTCGAGGCCGAGCAGGCGGATCGCGGCGGTCACCGGCCCGCAGACACTGTCGTAGGCGGCGGCCTGTGCGGCGTCGTACGGGGTCAGCGCGGCCATGCGCGCGGCGACACCGAGGACGACGGGCTGATGTGCTCCCCCCGGACGCGCCGCCGCGAGATCGTCCAGTTCGGGGCCGGGCCAGGTGACGCGGACGGCGCGCATCAGCTGACGGCCGAGCCTGCGCGCGACCCGCCGCAGGGCAGGTGAAGGCGTGCGGGCGTCGGCCGCCTCGTCCAGCGACAGCGGGTCGTACCCGGTCGCCGCCCCGGCGGCCAGGGCGGCGGCGACCAGGCCGGTGGTGTGCAGCCGCCCTTGGCAGAAGTCCCGCAGGGTGGCGGCGTCGTGGACACGTCCCGCCGCGATGGCCGTCTCGGCTCCTCCGGAGTGCGCGTGCCCGCCGGAGGGGAAGCGGCCGTCGCCGAGGATCAGCAGTGACAGGGGGCTCATCGTCGCTCCAGGCGAAGGCGGTCAGAACAGGAAGTACCGCTGGGCCATGGGCAGTTCGTCGCGGTAGTCCGGCGTGACGGTGTCCTGGTCGATGCCGACGCCGACGTCTCCGGTCCGGTCGTCCTGCTCGGTGGCTCCGCCGCTGCCCTCGATGACCACGGTGAAGCTGTCGGGGTCGACGTCGATGCGCGGGGTGGCGTCGTTCTCGCGCATGTCGGCCTTGCTCAGCCCGCGCGTGCTGGTGATCGTCACGAACTCCTTGGCGAGCCCGGTCACCTCCCCGGCGAACCGCTCGGAGACGAAGGTGACCGAGTTGGCCCCCGGGGCGCGTCCGAGCGCGCCGAACATGCGGCGGGGAAGGACCGGCTGCGGGGTCGGGATGGACGCGTTGGGGTCGCCGACCTGCGCGTAGGCGATCTGCCCGCCCTTGATCACCAGGTACGGCTTGACGCCGAAGAACGCGGGCTCCCACAGGACCAGGTCCGCGAGTTTGCCCGCCTCCACCGACCCGACCTTGTGGGCGACGCCCTGGGCGATGGCCGGGTTGACGGTGTACTTGGCGACGTACCGGCGGGCCCGCATGTTGTCGGCGGGGCCGTCGCCGTCCAGGGCGCCGCGCTGCCGTTTCATCACGTGCGCGGTCTGCCAGGTCCGCAGGATCATCTCGCCGATGCGTCCCATCGCCTGGGCGTCGGACGACATGATCGAGATGGCGCCGAGGTCGTGCAGCACGTCCTCGGCCGCCATCGTGGACGGCCGGATCCGCGAGTCGGCGAACGCCAGGTCCTCCTTGACCTTCGGGTTGAGGTGGTGGCAGACCATCACCATGTCGACGTGCTCGGTGACGGTGTTGACCGTCAGCGGACGGGTGGGGTTGGTCGAGGCGGGCAGGACGTTGGGCCGCGACGCCATCTCGATCATGTCCGGGGCGTGCCCGCCGCCCGCCCCCTCCACGTGGAAGGCGTGGATGCAGCGGTCGCCGACGGCCTCGAGCGTGCTCTCCAGGAACCCGGCCTCGTTGAGGGTGTCGGCGTGGATGGCCAGCTGCGCGCCGGACTCGTCGCAGACCTCCAGGCAGGCGTCCAGGACGGCCGGGGTCGCGCCCCAGTCCTCGTGGACCTTGAACCCGATGACGCCCGCGGCGAGCTGGTCGCGCATGGACGCCTTGGACATCGTCGCGCCCTGGCCGAGCAGCCCGATGTTGACGGGGGAACCGTCCAGCGCCTCCAGCAGCGTGGCGACGTGCCAGGAACCGGGCGTGACCGTGGTGGCCTTGCTGCCTTCGGCCGGGCCCGTGCCGCCGCCGATGAGGGTGGTGACGCCGGAGGCGAGCGCCTCGTCGAGCTGGTCGGGGCAGATGAAGTGGACGTGGGTGTCCACCCCGCCGGCGGTGAGGATCCTCCCGTTTCCGGCGATGATCTCGGTCTCCGGGCCGACGACGATGTCGGTGGCCACGGGATGGCCGTCGTGGCGCCGGTTCATGGTCTCGGGGTTGTAGGCCCGGCCGAGGGCGACGATGTGGCCGTCCCGCAGCGCGACGTCGGCCTTGACCACGCCCCAGTGGTCCAGGACCACCACCCCGGTGATCACCGTGTCCGGGGCGCCGTCGGCGCGCGACACGCAGGACTGGCCCATCGACTCGCGGATCACCTTGCCGCCGCCGAACACCGCCTCGTCGCCGCTGTGCCCCGGGCCGCCCGTCCAGTCCTCGGTGACCTCGATCCGCAGGTCGGTGTCGGCGAGGCGGATCCGGTCGCCCGTCGTCGGCCCGTAGAGGTCGGCGTACTCGGCGCGCTCCAGCCGCGGACGGCACACCTCGGGTTCAGTCATCGAGCGGCCCCCGCACTTCCCCGCGCAGCCCCTGGACGACCCGCTCCCCCTGCAGCGGAACCAGGTCGACCTCGACCCGGCAGGCCGTCTCGAAGCGCCGCGACTTTCCGGCCGGGATGTTCAGGCGCCGGCCGTACGCGCACTCCCGGTCGGGCTCCGCGCCCGCCGCGACCGGCACGGGCCGGATCTCGAGCGCCGGGTTCACCTCGTAGAAGTGGTAGTGCGAGCCGACCTGCACCGCCCGGTCGCCGGTGTTGCGGACCTCGACCCGCGTCACCGGCAACCCCGCGTTCACCAGCACCGGCTCCGCGTCGTCCGGATGCTCGACCTGCCCGGGACCCGCGACGTCCGCCCTCGCGGGGATGGGGTCGGTGATGGTCACCAGCTTGGTGCCGTCGGGGAAGGTCGCCTCCACCTGGATCGTCTCCAGCATCTCCGGGACGCCCTCCATCACCTCCTGACGCGTGAGCACGCCGCGCCCCGAGGACATGAGTTCACGGACGGTCCTGCCGTCCCGGGCGCCTTCCAGGACGTGCGAGGTCAGCAGGGCCACCACCTCGGGATGGTTCAGCCGGAGCCCCCGCGCCCGGCGCTTGGCGGCCACGTCGGCGGCGACATGGATCATCAGCCGTTCCTGTTCGTGAAGGGTCAGGTGCACGGGTGGTTCCTCCTCGGCTGGGGCCGTCGGTCCGAGCATGCCTCCCCGAAACCGGTCAATCACCAAAAGTGACGCCAAAAGGGTTCGCTGGCCACTTCAGCCTCACCGTTCCGCCATGCCCCCTGGAAACCGCCGTCCCCTGGAAAACCGCCCGTCACCTGAAACCGCCGGTCATCTCCGGCCCTAGCGTTTTGGTGACAGCTTTATAGCGACAGAACGGTCTTAACGGGGCGTACACCAACCAGTGACCTCAAACGGCCATGCTCCTGAACGTTTCAGCCGCCGCGCAAAGGTCGGCGGCTCGACACCCAGGGAGTCGACGTGCCCCTTCACGTCCACACCGCCAAGGCCCTGGCCGTGCTCAGCGCAGCCGCCTGCGTCGCGGTCGCCGTCACGAGCCCCGCGACCGCCGCCCCCATCGCTCCCAGCTCGTTCCCGCCCGGCTACTGCCACGCCTCCAGCCTCGACCCGGCGACCACGCGCCCCGACCCGAACTGCACGCCCGGCGCCCTCAACCCCGCCGTGACGCAGTCGACCATCCACCAGACCATCTGCGTCGGGGGCTACTCCGGGTCGATCCGTCCGCCGTCCTCCTACACGACGGCGCTGAAGAAGCAGCAGATCATCGAGTACGGGTACAGCGACACGAGCACGTCGTCCTACGAGGAGGACCACTTCATCCCGCTCAGCCTCGGCGGCGCGCCACGCGACCCGCTGAACCTGTGGCCCGAGCCGGGCGGCTCCCCCAACCCCAAGGACGGCATCGAGTTCAAGCTGTACAAGGCCGTCTGCGCCGACCAGGTCACCCTCGCGGCCGCGCAGCACGCGATCGTGACGGACTGGACCACCGCCGACCAGATCATCCCGTAACCCCAGCTCTCCCCCACAGGCCCCGGAAGGTGCTTCCGGGGCCTGTGGACTGCCTGCCGCCAGATGGGGTCAAAGCGCCGAAACGCGTTCCCTGTGGGCAAATATGACAATCGGTTATAATGGATGCGCGATATGTGACCATCGGGGCTTGAATCCATCTTCGCCCCTGAGTGGGAGTCCGAGACTCGCAGGCACGTCCCAGTCCAGGTGGAGGAGTCGTGTCCACACCAGGTGTCAGACCCGCGACCATCGCACCGCCGGCAGCCCGATCATCGCTGACGGTGGGAGTGGAGGAGGAGTTCCTTCTCGTCGACGCGCGCACCTTCGAGTTGTCCGCGAACGCCAAGACCGTCCTCGCCGACGCGGACGACGGCAGTGGCACCATGCACATGGAGGCCACCCGCTACCAGGTGGAGTCCGCGAGTCCCATCGCCCGGACGGCCGGCGAACTGCACGACGACCTGCTGCGGCTGCGGCGGAGTTACGCCGAGGCCGCGGCGGCGCGCGGATGCCGGCTGGTCGCCTGCGGCACGCCCGTGCTCCGCAGGACCGACGAGCCGGTCCTCGCCGACGAGCCGCGCCGCCACGTGCAGCGCGCCCGGTTCGGCGCGCTCACCGACACCCTCGTCGACTCCGGCTGCCACGTCCACGTCGGCACGATCGACCTGGCCGAGGCGGTCCGCGCCGCCGACCACCTGCGGCCCTGGCTGCCCACCCTGATCGCGCTCGGCGCCAACTCGCCGTTCAAGGACGGCACCGACACCGGTCACGCCAGCTGGCGCACGGTCGCCGGGTCCGAGTGGCCCTGCTCCGGGATCCCGCCGCGGCTGGGCACGCCGGAGCACTACCTGGCGGCCCTGGACACGCTGATCGGGTCCGGCACGATCATGGACGAGAAGATGGTCTATTGGGACGTCCGCCCGTCCATGACGTGGCCGACCGTCGAGGTCCGCGCGCCCGATGTCGCCATGAGCGTCGAGGAGGCCGTCCTGCAGGCCGTCCTGACGCGGGCCCTGGTGCACGCCGCGCTGCGCGCCCGGGACCGGGGGGAGCCCGCGCCCGAGGTCTCCGACGAGGTCCTGACGCTGGCGCGCTGGCGCGCCGCCCGGGACGGCCTGGAGGGACGGGCCGTCCATCCCTGGACCGCCGAACTCGTCCCGGCCCACGTCCTGGTCGACGAGCTGATCGCCCATGTGCTCGACGACCTGACCGACGCGGGCGACCTGGACTACGTCACCACCGTCATCGCGAGGCTGAGGCTCGACGGCTGCGGCGCGCACCGCCAGCGCCGGGTCTACGAGCGGCGGCGCCGCTTCACCGACGTCGTCCGCCACCTCGCGGACGTCACCGAGGCCCGGGAGCCGTGATCCCCATACCGACCAGGTGAGACGCATTCCCTAGACCGGTCGGGGCAGCTTCGAGGGCGACCACGCCCCTGCCTCGGCCACGGTCAGCCGTCCAGGCTGCCCGCGCGCAGAAGGAGACCGAGCGATGACCAGCTGGCGTATGGCTCCCAACCTGGAGTTGAACCAGCTCGTGGACCGAAGGAACGCCGCCGGAGCCGACATCCTGAACCTGGCGTTCGGAGAATCCCGTCTACCGCTGCTTGCGTCGTTGGCCGCGCTGCTCTCGGCGGCGGCGTACCAGACCACCTACGGGCCGGTCGCCGGAACGCAGGCCGTCCGGGACGCGGGCGCCCGGTACTTCGCCCGCCGCGGACTGCCCACCGACGCCGGCCAGGTCGTCGTCGCGCCGGGCAGCAAGCCGATCCTCGAGG
This sequence comes from Actinomadura oligospora ATCC 43269, assembly GCF_000518265.1. GTDB lineage: Bacteria > Actinomycetota > Actinomycetes > Streptosporangiales > Streptosporangiaceae > Spirillospora > Spirillospora oligospora. The sequence continues at coordinate 371,947 of NZ_JADG01000009.1, forward strand.
CCATCCAGTTCGCCGTCGACGGTGACGTGCTGCTGCCGAAGCCCTGCTGGAACAGCTACGCGCCGCAGGCGCGGCTCGCCGGCAAGGTCCCGATCAGCGTGCCCATCACCCACCTGTACGGCGGCGTCCCGGACCCGAGCGCGCTGCGGGCTGCCATCCGCACCGCGCGCGCACGCCGCCTGGATCCCAGGCTGCTGATCTGCACCGTGCCCGACACCCCGACCGGCACCGTCGCGTCGCCCGACCTGGTGCGGGCGATCTGCGAGGTCGTCGAGGACGAGGACCTGATCCTCGTGTCGGACGAGATCTACCGCGACACCATCCACGACACCCGGACGCCGTTCCTCAGCCCGGCCGAGCTCATCCCGGACCGCACGGTCGTCACCACCGGCCTGTCCAAGAGCCTGGCCCTGGGCGGCTGGCGGATCGGCCTGGCCAGGTTCCCCGCCGGTGAGCGCGGCGAGCGGATCCTGACCGGCGTGATCTCGGTGGCCAGCGAGATGTGGTCCACCCTGGCGCGCCCGATGCAGGAGGCCGCCGACTACGCGTTCGGCGACCCGCCGGAGGTCCGCCAGCGCCTGAGCGCGAGCGCGCGCCTGCACGGCGCGGTCGCCCGGGCCCTGCACTCGGTCCTGGTCGACGCCGGCGCCCAGTGCCGTCCGCCGACCGGAGCGTTCTACGTCTATCCCGACTTCGAACCGCTGCGGACGCCGCTGGCGACGCTGGGCGTCACCGACTCCCGCACGCTCCAGAAGTTCCTCTTCGACGAGTACGACATCGCCGTCTTCGCGGGTCACCTGCTGGGCGACGACTCCGAGGCGCTGCGTTTCCGGGCGGCGACCAGCATGCTCTACGGCTGGACGCGTGAGGAGCAGGAGACCGCGCTGTCCAGCGCCGACCCGGTGTCCCTGCCTCACATCCGCAAGTCCCTGACGCGCATCGCGGACGCCATGGCCGACCTCCGCTCGCGCTGCTTCGCGGAGACCGCCATCTGACCGGCGTCCACTGAGGAGGATCGCCGGATTCGCGGAAAGTGTCGGGTCGGGCCGCTAGGGTCCCGTGCCTATGATCAACTGGCGCGTGGCGACCGAGGGCTTCGACCCGACCTTCCCCGATCCCCTCGGGATGCTCGACCTGGGCTTTCTCGGGGGAGGCGGCCTGCACCCGGAGGCCCGCGAGGACTTCGGGACGATCCTGGCCGGGACCCTTCAGGACCTCGAGTCCAAGCTGGCGATGGGCCCCGGCAAGCACATGAAGAACGCGACCGGCTGGACGGTCGACGCGTCGGGCATGGGCGATCTGCTGGCCGACTACGAGGTCGACTGGGCCTACGACGACAACGCCGTGACCACGGTGCTCCAGAACATGTCCCGGACGATCGCCGGGCGCGCGGCCGAGCTCCGAAGCGGCTCCCTGGCGTACTACGTCCGGACGAGCGAGCCCGGGGCCGGTCCGCTGGACGTCACACTCTGCAGGTCGACCGAGTGGCAGAACGAGGACGCCGGGCTTCGTCCGGGCGTCATGGAGGCCGTCGCCGTCGAGCTGGAACACCGCTCCGGCGTCGCGATCGCCGTGCTGATGCCGTACGAGTACCGCACCGGCCGTCTCTTCCTCGGCGGTCCGGTGGCCGTCCCGTCCCGACGCCGCTACTGGGGCTGACATGTCGACCGACATCTTCGGAGTGCGCGTCCTCGGCGTCGACCCCGACCGGCGCGAGGTGCGGTTCCGCGTCTTCGTCGTCTACTACGAGACGGCCGCGCGAAGCCACCTGTCCCCACCCGGCCGCGACCGGGGTTTCCACCTCGGCCTGCTGTGGGAGAGCGGGCGCTGGGACCATCCGATCGGCGAGGCGACGATCAGCGTGGAACAGATCCTCGACGACGACTGGCGCGCCGCGAACGCCCGCTGGTTCGTCGAGGACGTCGAGTGCACGGCCCGGCGGAACGACCCTCCGAGCCCGGAGTGCTGGGAGCTCCTGAACGACTTCTACCACGAACGCGCCGGCCGCTGGCGCGACGAGGACCACCTCGTCCAGGCCGACTACACCGTCAGGGTCACCCACGAGCGCTGGATCGAGCACCTCTCCGAGGGCGACGCCTGGGGTTCGACCTGGTACCCGCTGTGGGCGGACGACCCCCGTCCCGAAGACCTCCCGCACCTTCCCGACCTGCGCGATCCGGTGGCCGTCCTCGAGCCGTTCGACGGCGGCGAAGCCGAGGAACTGGCCTTCTCCGACGACGGGCGTTACCTCGCCGTCCTGCACGGCGAGGGCGAGCTGGTGGTCTATGCGACCGCCACCTGGTCGGAGCACGCCCGCGAGAGCATCGCGTCGGGCTTCGTCCACCCTCGCCTCATGTGGGTGCCGGGACGTCCGGTGATCACGGTCCTGGACAGGGAGGACGACCGGCAGGCGGCGTACGACGCCGACGCCCGCGTCGTCACCGCCGTCCCCGAGGAGGGCGGCTTCGCGCGCTCGCGGACCGGCCGCCACCGGGTGGAGTTCGGCTACCAGTCCGGCGTGCGCTTCCTCGGCGGCCCCACTGTTCTCGGCTCGGGCGAGGACCGCGTCAGCATCGGCTCCGTGTCGTTCACCGAGGACGAGTCCCGGCTGTTCGCCGCTGGAACGGGCCCTGTCGTGCACGTGATCGACCCCGGGACCGGCGTCGTCGACCGGATCGACGAGCCGTGCGACCAGCTCTGGGCGGTCGCGGTGAGCCCGGACGGCGCGTACCTGGCGACCTCGCTGTTCGTCTCCCACCGGGACGAGAGGCAGGAGGTGCGTGTCCGCCGCGTGGGCCGTCCCGAGATCGCCACGCGCCACCGTCCGGGCGCGTTCGTCCCTCGGCTCGAGTGGTCGCCCGACGGCCGTCTGCTCGCCGCCATCGTGAACGACCAGGACGCGCCCAAGGTCCACCTCCTTCCCGTCGGCCTGCCCGCCGAGCCGCCGGAGGCGCTTCGTCCTCCTCCCGGAGGCCCGCGGACCAGGGAGCCGAAACCCGAACTCGACCCTCAGCTGACGCGCGAGCTGGCGTTCTCCGGTGATCCGGTCACCCAGGACGAGCTGGACGTGGTCGCACGGGATCACTCCCGCTGGGTCGACTCCGGAGGCGGCTTCGGCGGCTTCCAGACCCTGGCGGTCGGCGGCCTCGTCATTGCGGTCTACGAGGGGCCGAACGGCAAGGACGGCAGTCAGGCGAGGCTGGCCAACCGCATGCTGCCGAGCGACCTCGGCCTTCGCGAAGTGGCGTTGCCGTGGGCCGACCTGACCGGAGTCGTGGGCGAGTCGGTCGACCTTTCCGGCGCCTACCTGCGCGGCGCCACCATCACCGACGCCCACCTCTCCCGGGCGTGCCTGCGGAACGCGATCCTGAGGGACGCCGACCTGTCCCGCGCCGACCTGCGGGACGCGGACCTCTCCGGCGCCGACCTGACGGGAACCGACCTCGAGGACGCCGACCTGACCGGCGCCCGCCTGGACGGCGCCAAGGGCATCTGACCCCGAGTCCCTCCCCCGCGCGGGCGGTCGTGCCGACGGGCGCGTTCGCCGTCGGCCGGGGCTCTGACCTGGGCGGTAGGATCACCCGGTGAGTGAGAACCTGCCTCCGTGCCCCGAGTGCTCCAGCGCCTTCACCTATGAGATGGGCGCCCTTCTGGTCTGCCCCGAGTGCGCGCACGAATGGACCCCGTCCACGGCCGCGGACGGCCGCGAGGACGGGGCGATCCGGGACGCGGTCGGCAACGTCCTCGCCGACGGCGACACCGTCACGGTCGTCAAGAGCCTGAAGGTGAAGGGCAACCCGGCCGGGATCAAGGCGGGCACCAAGGTCCGCAACATCCGGCTGGTCTCCGGCGGGGTGGACGGCCACGACATCGACTGCAAGATCGACGGGTTCGGGGCGATGCAGCTCAAGTCCAGCGTCGTGAAGAAGGCCTGACCCGGCCTCCGGAGCCTCGAGGCTCCGCCGGATTCCGTCGCTCCCGGCGCGGCCGGGTCGGGCGGCCCCCGCCAGGCTGTGACTCAGGCCACGGCTGCTCCTGTCAGGAATCGGCGCGCTGTCCCGCTCAAGTCGGCGAGAGCACGCGAACCGACAGGAGCGCCACATGAAGCACCGCATCGTCGTCCTCGGGGCCGGGTACGCGGGGGCCTACACGGCCGGGAACCTGGCCCACCGGCTGTCCGGGGCCGACACCGAGGTCACCGTGGTCAACGCCGAGCCGGACTTCGTCCAGCGCATGCGCCTGCACATGCTCGCGGTGGGACGGGAGATCAAGGCGCCGAAGCTCGCCGACGTCTTCGCGGGCACGGGGATCCGGCTGCGCCTGGCCCGGGTCACCGCCGTCGACCCCGAGCGCCGGGTCGTCGCCGTGGCCGACGCCGACGGCGGCGCCGAGCTCGGCTACGACACGCTCGTCTACGCGCTCGGCAGCAACGGCGACGTCGGACGCGTCCCCGGGGCGGCCGAGCACGCCTTCGACGTCGCCGCCCGCCCCTCGGCGCTGCGTCTGCGCGCGCGCCTGGATGCCCTGGACGAACGAGGCGGAGCCGCGGACGTCGTGGTCGTCGGCGACGGGCTGACCGGCATCGAGACCGCCGCCGAGATCGCCGAGGCCCGGCCCGGCCTGTCGGTGACGCTGGTCGCCCGCGGCGCGCTGGGCGCACGGCTCTCCGCCGGGGCCCGCGTCCACCTGCGCCGGGCCTGCGCCCGGCTGGGCGTCACCGTCCGGGAGCACACCGCCGTCGAGGCCGTCGAGGCGACGCGGGTGCTGTGCGCCGACGGCGCCGTCCTGGCGTCCGACGCGACCGTGTGGACGGCCGGGTTCGCGGTCGCCCCCATCGCCGCCGCGGGCGGCCTGGAGGTCACCGAACACGGCCGCATCGTCGTCGACCGCACCATGCGGTCGGTCTCGCACCCGGACGTCTACGCCATCGGCGACAGCGCCGACGCCGTCGGCGACAACGGCCGTCCGCTGCCGATGTCCTGCTCCTCCGCCGCGTGCACAAGCCAGCAGGCCATCGAGGCGATCATCGGACGCCTGACCGGACGCCCGGTCACGCACGCCAAGCTGGCCTACACCTACAACCACATCAGCCTCGGACGGCGGGACGCGATCCTGCAGTTGATCGACGGTGAGGGGCGGGCGAGGCCGAGGCACATGGGCGGCCGGAAGATCGCGCGGGTGAAGTCGAGCCTCCTCAGCATCTCGCTGTGGGCCACCTCCCACCCGACCCTCGGCATGCCGACGCGCAGGCACCGTCTCGCCCCCGCGACGGACACGTCCGCCGAGCGGACGGCCGCACCCGCCGAGAAGGCTTCGGCGTAGGCGCTTAGGGTGTTCCACGTGGACAGCGCCGCCGCCGATCGCTTCGACACCGGCCGACTCGAGGTCGGCCGGTTCGAGGTCGATCGGTTCGAGGCCGGCCGGGACCGGCTGGCCTCGCTGGCGTACCGGCTGCTGGGCTCCGCCGCCGACGCCGAGGACGCCGTGCAGGACGCGTTCCTGCACTGGCAGGCCGCCGACCGGCGGCGGATCAGGGTGCCCGAAGCCTGGTTGACCAAGGTCGTCACCAACCTGTGCCTGGACCGGCTCCGCTCGGCCCAGGCCCGTCGCGAGCGCGCGGTCGGCGCCTGGCTGCCCGAACCGCTCCTCGACGGTGACCCGATGCTCGGCCCGGCCGACACCTACGAGCAGCGCGAATCGGTCTCGCTGGCCGTCCTGACGCTGATGGAGCGCCTGTCACCCGTCGAACGGGCCGTCTACGTCCTGCGCGAGGCGTTCTCCCACAGTCACGTCGAGATCGCCGAGATCCTCGACATCACCGAGTCCGCGAGCCAGCAGCACCTCCACCGGGCCCGGCGCCGCATCACCGTCGCACGCCCCCGCGGACGTGCCGACGTGGACGCCGCGTCCGCCCGCAGGGTCGTCGAGGAGTTCCTCGCCGCCGCCTCCTCGGGCAGCACCGAACGACTGGTGGCGCTGCTCACCGACGACGCGACCGCGATCTCCGACGGCGCCGGCCTGGCCGAGAAGCTGCTGCGGTACGCCACTCCGCAGGGCATCGCCGCCGTCGCGCGGGCCGGTTTCAAGCCCACCCCCGCCAAACGGCGCTTCGCCGGTGGCACGCCCGCCCTCCACTACGCGCTCGTCAACGGCGCGCCCGCCATCCTCTTCGTGCTCGGCGACCAGGTCATCGGCGCCGTGACGTTCGACATCACCGGCGGCAGGATCGCCACCGTGCGCGGCATCGCCGCCCCGGCCCGCCTCGTCCGCCTCAGCGAGACCTGGCGTCGGCACGAGCCGGACACGCCGCTCATCACCCGCTGGTGACCCGAGGCCGCCCGGGGGTCAGCCCCCGGAGTCCAGGACGCCGGTCACGACGGCGTGGAGGTTGCGCCGGAAGCGGTCGAGGACGGCCAGGTCGGTCGGGCCCACGCGGCGTCCCTCGGGATCGACCACCCCGGCCTGGCCGAACGAGTGCGCGGTCCACACGATCGTGAAGGTCAGCATCTCGACGTCGACCCTGGCGCCGATGCCCGCGCGGTCGAGCACCGCGCGGACGGCGGTGGCGACCTCGGCGACGAGGGGCCCGGCGAACTCGGTCTCGATCTCCGCCACGTCGGCGCCCTCCGACAGCCAGCGGCGTATCCACAGCGCCCCGACCTCCGGACGGCTCAGGCAGAACGAGAGGTAGGAGTCGACGAAGCCGAGCAGCGCGGCCCGCGTCTCCTCCGCCGAGGGGCCGCACGCGTTCAGCCGTTCCAGGGCGGCGACGACCACGTCCCGCTGGGCGAGGTGGGTGCGGCGCATCACCGCGCGGTACAGGTCGGGCTTGCCGCCGACGTGGTAGGCGACCGTCGCGATGTTGAGTCCGACGGCGTCCGCGATGGCGCGGGTGCTGGTGGCGTCGTACCCGCGCTCGGCGAACAGCGTGGTGGCGGCCGAGAGGATGCGTTCGCGGCGGCTGGAACCGTCGTCGGGCTGGGCGCTCATGCGCCCGAGGCTACCGGACGCCCCGAGCCGGATGCAATCAAGTGATGGAGGCAAAAAGTCCAGGTCAGGAGGTATTGCACAGTTCTCCATCATTCGATTGAATGAGCGCCCTCGACGGAAGGGAGGGCCCGGTATGGGCGCGACGAGGGTGGCGGTGGTCGGCGCCGGGGCGGCGGGACTGGCCTCGGCCAAGGCACTGCTCGACCACGGCCTGGACGTCACCGTCCTGGAGCGGAGCGACCGTCCCGGCGGTCTCTGGGTGCAGGACGGACCCGGCGGGACGTCCCCGGCGTACGACAGCCTGCACCTCAACACCAGCAAGGGCCGCACCGAGTTCGCCGACTTCCCCATGCCTGCGCGGTGGCCGGACTATCCGTCCGCGTCGGTGATCGCGGGCTACCTGGCGAACTACGCCGACAAGTTCGGGGTCGCCGACCGCATCCGGTTCGGCACCACCGTCACCGCCGTCCGCCGCACCGGCCCCGTCTGGGAGGTCGAGTCGCGAGAGTCTCGGCACGCGACCACCTCGACGACGGAGCAGTACGACGCGGTGGTCGTCGCCAACGGCCACAACTGGGACCCCAAGTGGCCGTCCCCCGCCTACCCGGGCGCCTTCGACGGCACGCAGATGCACGCCCACGACTACCGCAACCCGGACGTGTTCGCCGGCAGGCGCGTGCTGGTCGTGGGCATGGGCAACTCGGCCATGGACATCGCCGTCGACGCGTCCCACGTCTCCAAGGGCCCGGTGCTCCTGTCGGCCCGGCACGGCGCGCACATCGTCCCGAAGTACCTCTTCGGCCGCCCGTCGGACGCGACCGGCGGCGCCCTCGCGGTGCTGCCGTGGCGCATCCGGCAGACGATCGCCCAGACCATGCTGCGGCTGGCGGTCGGCACCCCCGAGAGCTACGGCCTGCCGCGGCCCGCCGGGGGCCTCTTCCAGAACCACCCGACGATCAGCGACACGATCCTGCACCGGCTGACGCACGGCGAGGTCGTCGCGCGTCCCGGCGTCGAACGGCTCGACGGCGGCACGGTGGTCTTCACCGACGGCACGGCCGACGAGGTCGAGGTGATCGTCTGGGCGACCGGCTACCGCGTGACCATCCCGTTCCTCGACCGCGCCTGGATCGGCGACGACCCCGAGGCGATGCCGCTCTACCAGCGGGTCTTCCACCTCGACGACCCGACGCTGACCTTCGTCGGGCTGATGCAGTCCACCGGCGCGGCGCTGCCGGTCGTGGAGGCGCAGGCCCGACTCGCCGCCGCCTACCTCGGCGGCCGTTACGCCCTGCCGTCCCCGGCCGGGCAGCGCGCCGCGGTCCGGCGCGCCCACGCCGCGGCCGTCCAGCGGTGGGGCCGGAAGCGGCCGATGATGCGCGTCGACTTCGACCAGTACGTCGCCGCGCTCCCCCGCGAGATCCGGGCGGGCGTCCGCCGGGCGGCCCAGGGCGCGCCCGTCCACACCCCGACCGCGAAGACAGAGGCAGCAGCAGAGACAGAGGCCCAGACAGAGACAGAGGCGCAGGCATGACGATCCCCTCCCGCGACCGGCTCCACGACCCCCGGGGACGGCGCGTCCTCATCACCGGCGCGTCCGGCACCATCGGCCGTTCCCTCGGCGAGCGGCTCACGCGGGCCGGGGCCCACGTGGTCGGCCTCGATCTGCGGCCCTCCGGCGACGAGCCGTTCACCGTGATCGAATGCGACATCACCGATCCGGACAGCGTGGCGTCCGCCGTCGCCGAGGCCCTCGCCGAACTGGGCGGACTCGACGTCCTGGTGAACAACGCGGGCATCGGCGGCCCGGCCCCGGCCGAGCACGCCCCCGGGGACGAGGTGCGCCGCCAGCTCGAGATCAACCTGCTCGGCACCTGGCGGGTCACGGCCGCCTGCGTCGACGCGCTGGTCGCCGCGCGCGGACGCGTCGTGATGGTGACCTCCCGGATGGCGGTCATGCAGCTCCCTCTCGCCGCCGCGTACGGCGCGTCCAAGCGGGCCATGGTCGCCTACGCCGACGCGCTGCGCCTGGAGCTCGGCACGCACGTCACGGTCAGCTGCGTCTACCCGTCCGCGGTGAAGAGCCCGATCCACGACTCGACGAAGGCGGCGGGGCTGTCGCTGGAGGGCATGAGCGTGTACGAGCCGCTGGACGGCGTGGTCGGCGCGATCCTGCGGACCGCGCTGGCCGTGCGCCCGCGCCGGGACGTGACCACGACCCGCAAGGGCGCGGTGGAGTTCTTCCTGGCACGCCACCTGCCCGCGCTCACCGACCGAATCGTGGCGCGCACCCTCGCCGCGCGGGCCAAGGCGGGCGCGTTCGACGGGGCCTCCCTCGCGGCGGGCGTGGTCGAGCGGCACCGGAACCGTCCGTGACACCCTCGGACACGCGGCACCGCTCCCGGGCGGGGGCGGGCCGGGGGACGCTCGCGGTGTACGCCTCGGGCTCGGTCGGCATGGGCGTCTGGGTCACCGTGCCCGGCCTCCTGCTGCTCTACTTCCTCACCGACGCGCTCGGCGTCCCCGCCTTCCTGGCCGGCCTGGCCCTGCTGCTGCCCAAGGTGGTCGACATCGTCGTCCACCCGCTCCTCGGGTCGCGGTCGGACCGGGAGGCCCGGCGGTTCGGCCACCGCCGCCGGATGATGCGCACCGGGCTGCTGCTCGGCGTGGCCATGGTCGCGATGTTCACCGTGCCGTCCGGGCTCAGCGGCCCGCCCGCGGCGCTGTGGGTGGCCTGCTGGTTCGTGGTGGGCAACCTGCTCTTCGCCGGTTTCCAGGTCCCGTACCTGACGACGCCGTCCGACCTGCTCGTCGGGTACCACGAGCGGACCCGGGTCTTCATGTTCCGGATGGTCCTGCTGACCCTCGGCCTGCTGGGCGCGGGCGTCGCCGCGCCGGCCCTGTCCGCGGACGGCGGCCGGGGCGACTACACGCGGATGGCGCTGCTGCTCGCGGTCGTCATGGCCGTCTCGGCGGCCGTCGCGCTGGTGGGCGTGCGCCGCCTCACCGACGCGTGCGGGTTCCGCGCCCCGGACGAGCGCGCCGGGCACTCCACCCTGGCCGACCTGCGGGTCGCCCGGCGCGACCGGGACTACCGCGCGCTGGTGCTGTCCTACCTGTTCACCGGCACGACCACGCACCTGTTCCTGGCCGCGCTGCCCTACGTCACCGAGTACCTCTTCGACGACTCCAGGCTCACCGCGCTCTTCATGGGACTGTTCCTCGGCCCGGCGCTCTTCGCAGGCCCGGTCTGGACGGCCTGGTCGCGGCGCATCGGGAAGCAGCGCGGGCTGCTGCTCTCCCAGGCCGTGTTCGCGGCGGGCTCCGTGGCGCTGCTGCCCGGCGCCGCGCTCGACGGGACGCCCGGTGTCGCCGTTACCGCCGTCGTCGTGATGGTGATGGGCGTCGCGTTCTCCGGACTGCAGCTGTTCGCCTTCTCGATGCTGCCGGACGCCGTCGCGGCGGCGGAGGCGGCGGGATCGTCGAAGGCCGGGGCCTACACCGGGGTGTGGACGGCCACCGAGGCGACCGGCACCGCGATCGGCCCCTACGTGTACTCCGCGGTCCTGGCGCTGGGCGGTTTCGTGTCCAGCACCGCCGACGAGCACGTCGCGCAGTCCGGGACGGCGCTGACCGCGCTGCGCGTCGGCGTCACGGTCGTCCCGGCCGCGCTGATGGGCGTCGCCCTGTGGTTCCAGCGGCGCTACACGCTCGACGGCGCCTCGTGACCGCGATCGAGTCGATGGCCTTCACGGCGGTGGCCTTCACGGCGGTGGCTCGGGGCCTGGTCGCCGTAGCGGCGATCAGGCCCCGAGCTTCCGGCGAGTGCGGACGATCCGGCGTTCGTCCGCGGTGTGACGGCGGTGTCAGACGCCCTGTTCGGCGTTGTAGACGTTGACGGCCGCGTCACCGAAGTGCGGGCTGCGCTCTTCGTCGGAGTTGTCGTCGGGGTGATAGCTGACGTTGCCGACCAGGTAGCCCCAGCCGCGGGCCAGTTGCAGGTCGTCCAGCCAGGGGCCGCCGCTGGCGCCATGTCCCTGGTCGCAGTGGATCCCCTGCTGGGAGGGCTGGAACGGCCAGATCCCCGGTCGCCAGGTCTGTCCGACGCACCAGCGCAACTGCTGACCGGTGATGCCGCTGCGCGCCGGATGGGTGTCGTACGGGTAGCCGAACTCGTAGGCGTTCCAGTCGTAGCCGTAGTTGAACTTGTAGCCCTGCCAGCCCGTCACGTCGGCGACGTTGGAGCCGTTCCGCGGCCACAGCGCGATGGCGGCGAGGTCGCGATCGCGATCACCGCCGTTGAGGTAGCCGGTGGGCGTGGAGACGTTCTTCCAGGTCCAGGTGCCGAACGGTCGGCTGCCGTCGCTGTAGTCCGGGGCGAACATCCAGTTGCTGTACCAGTGGCCGTTCGCGTCGCTGACACAGTGTCCCGCGGTCCAGATCAGGCTCCTGTTCGCCGAGCCGATGACCGACGCGGTGCATTCGTGGTCCCCGTCGGGCTCGGTGAAGAAGAGCTTGCCCACCGTGGTCGCGGGCATCTGGCCGTGTGCGGTCCAGACCGCCGAACTGCTGAGGCTCAGGAGCGTGACCGTGGATCGGGGCATCACCGCGTGCTGGCCCGGCGCCCCCGGGGCCGAGCGGGCCCCCAGTGACCCGAGCTGTGCCGGCGCCTTGTGCCGCTCCGGCGGAACCGTCTCCTTCTTGGCCGCCCGCATCCGGGCGGGCGTCCAGTAGTCGCGGATCTCCTTGTCGTTGTTGGCGGCCGAGCGGTGCACGGCCGCCTTCGATGCGTCGGCCGAGGCCTGGGCCTGCGGCGACGGCGCCTCGGCCACCGCGACGGTGGCCCCCGCGCCCGCGGCCCAGACTGCGAGCGCGGCAACCGTGATGAGCCGTGCGAACGACGACGGCAACGACGGTCTGCTCAACTTTCCCCTACTTTCCCCGTTACGCGCATTGCGCGCTGTTCGCCCCCCGTTGAGCGATACGGGGTGAGTTGAACACGGTGCCGGTACCTGGGGAAGAGGCGACTGCTGGCCGCTCATGGCCGCTGTCCGGGACCGGCGGCTGTTAGCGTTGACACCAGGACGAATCACAACCGACACACCCGGGGGTGGTGTCGTGAGAACGCGAAAGTGGGCCCTACCGGCCGCGTTGGTCGCCGCGGCGGCGGTCGCGGCGACGAGCGCGGGGATGGCGGCCGCGGCGTCACACCGTTCGGACGGCCCGTCCTCGCCGACGACCACGCGGGGGACGTGGCCGGACACGGCCGTGACGACGTCTCCGGGCGACCCCGACGCCACGCGCGGGTACTGGACCCCGGAACGCATCCGCAAGGCTCACGAGAACATGCGCCACCAGACCGGCCCCGACGACTGACACCTCAAACGCGGCCGGCACCTCGAACGCGGCCGACGGCTCAGGCGCGTCGACAGCTCAGGCGCGGTCGGCAGTTCAGGCTCGGTCGGCACCTCGAACGCGGCCGACGGCTCAGGCGCGTCGACAGCTCAGGCGCGGTCGGCAGCTCAGGCGCGGTCGGCACCTCCGACCGCGTTCGGCCGCTCATCGCGGCGATCGACCGGGCCGTGACGCCTCCGGCCCCGGACGAGAGCCACGCCGAGACCCGCGCCCCCCTTGCGCGCCGTCCGCCTGGCGGGCGTGGGACGTGAGGCGGTCGGCGAGCGCGATGACCAGGTCGCGAAGTTCGTCGGGACGCTCGATGACGAACGGCCGGTCGAGCGCGGCGAGCACGGGAGGCAACCAGTCGAGCCGTTCCGCCCGTATTTCGACGCGCAGCCAGCGCTCGCCCTCCGGGTCTTGGTCTGTTTCGGGCTCGATGTCCTCCAGGCTCGCGACGGTCGCGGGGAGACGGGCTCGGATCTGCTCCACCGTCCCCTGAATCCGCAGCGTCACCTCGTGCCGGTACTCGGCCGTGGCGAAGCCTGACACCACGCGCTGTGCCGGATCGGGCCCCGCAGGCGCTTCGAAGGATCCCGGCAGGGCCCTCGCGTCCGCGATGCGATCGAGCCGGAAGGTTCGGTCCTCGCCGATCACAGGGTCCTCGCCTGTGACGTACCACCGGCCCGCGTGGGCGACGATGCCGTAGGCGTGCAGTGTGCGTTCGCTGCGCCGTCCATCGCGGTCGGTGTAGCGGATCGAGACCGGCCGCCGATGGCGCACCGCGTCGGCGAGGGTGAGCAGGACCCCGGCGTCCGGGGCGTCGAGTTCGCCCGGCTGATCGGTGAAGGCGAACGCCTCCAGGAGGGTGTCGAGCCGGTGGGCGACGTGCTTGGGCAGCACCCGCCGGATCTTCGCCGATGCCGTCTCGCCGGCCGTGCGGTCCGTCGTCGTCAGCCCCGCGCGGCGTCCGGCGAGCAGCCCGAGCAACACGGCCAGCGCCTCGTCGTCGCTGAGCATGAGCGGGGGCAGGCGGTACCCGGGGGCGAGCCGATATCCGCCGTAGCGGCCACGCACCGATTCCACGGGCACGTCCAGGTCGATCAGCTGGTCCACGTACCGCCGCACCGTGCGCCCTTCGACGCCGAGCCGGTCGGCCAGCTCGGCCACGGTGCGGGTTCCGCCCGACTGAAGCAGCTCCAGAAGCGTCAGCACGCGGGCGGTCGGACGAGACATCTTCCCAGCCTAGGCGAATACCGGACCGATTCTGTCCACTATTTCTCCTAGCCTGCGACAAGCACGCCCCCAGGGGCCCCAAAACAGGAGATCACCATGGACTTCGTCTCGATCCGGATCATCACCGCCGACGTCGCACGCCTCGTCGGGTTCTACGAGCGCGCCACCGGGGTGGCGGCGACGTGGGCCACCGAGGACTTCGCCGAGCTCAGAACCCCTCACGCCACCCTCGCGATCGCCGGTACCCGCACCGTCCCGCTCTTCGCCCCGGGCTCCGCCCGCCCGGCGGACAACCACAGCGTGATCATCGAGTTCCGCGTCGAGGACGTGGACCGCGCGTACCAGCGCCTGACCGGCTTCGTGACCGACGTCGTCGCCGAGCCCACCACGATGCCCTGGGGCAACCGTTCGCTGCTGTTCCGCGACCCCGACGGCAACCTCGTCAACTTCTTCGCTCCCCCCACCCCGGCGACCGCCGAGAAGTAGCCGGGGACGGCACCCAGCCGATCGCCGGGCCCTTGCCCTCCGATTCGCGTCACCGGTGATCGCCCAGGAAGGCGGGGATCTGCTCGCGGGTGGGGTAGTTCGGCAGAGGCGCTCGCTCGCCTTGGAGGAACGCGCTGACCACGGCGGCCGCACGGGCGTTGTTGTCGTCCAGGCCGTTCCACATGTGATGCCCGACTCCGGGCATGTACTGGGTGCGCTGGATGGCGGGGTCGTTGGCGAGGACGGCGGTCTCCCACTGGCGGACCTGTGAGGAGCACTCGGCGATCATCAGCATGGCGGGCGTCCTCGAGCGCCTCAGCCGCGGGGCGAGGGGAGGCGAGTCCTTCACCGTCTGCTGGATGTGAAGGCTGGCGGCGGCGCTGAAGGAGAAGTTGTCCGCCGTGTCCTCGACCGGGATGCGATGCGCGTCGCGCGCGCAGTAGGCGGACGCGGTGTCACTGCCGAGGTCGGCGGCTTTGAACGCGTTGACGCCCTCGGCCTGTCCGACCAGTCCGCTTTCGGGGCTGAGGAGTCCGAGCCGCATGAGGCCGAACGCCACGGCGTACCGGGGCGTCCTCGTCGATCGCGGTCCGGTCACGCTCGGCGCGAGGCCGCGCGCGGACGGACGCCCCTTGTGCCCGGCGACCTTCGCCGTGACGCCGTCCATCGGGCCCGGCTCGGCGACGACCGCCCGGTGGAACCGCGCGGAGACGGCGGGATCGGCCAGGGCCCGGGTGAGCACGGCCCCGCCTGAGGAGAAGCCGAGGACGTCGACCTTGCCCTTGCCCAGCCGCTCGACGAAGGCGCCGAGGTCCCGGACCGATCTGGCGATCGTGTACTGGTCCATGGGGAGCAGGCGGCTGCGTCCCCCTCCGGCCTGTTCGTAGGTGTAGACGTCGTAGCCCTGACGCGCCAGGAGCTGCAGGAACCGGTGGTCTAGGACCGAGATGCCGCGCACCGGTCCCCCGTTGAGGTACACGAGCGGGACCGGACGCCGGACGGAGCCCGCGGGCGGGTAGTGGTACACGGCGACGTCGCTGCCGGTGCCCAGGCTCCAGTGCTGCGTGGCCACGAAGGGCAGGGCGGGCGGGAAGCGCCGGGACGTGGGGACGGTCGGGACGCAGACCGTGGCCGTCAGCGCCGCCGCGACGAGCACCGGCGCGAACGGCACGAGCCGCGCCGCCCGTTCACGGCGCCGGCTCCGCCAGAACGCGACGGCGGAGCCGAGTCCCAGGGTCGCCAGCCAGGCGGCGATCCCCGATCCGGCGCCGTCCGTGAGGACGAGCGTCCCGAGGAAGACGGCGACCGACGCGACGAGGGCGGCCAGGGCCAGCAGCACGCGTCCGGCGAGGCGGACAAGACGGAGGGCGAATGCGCCCATGGGGGTCTCCCAAGTTTTAAAACACTGTTTCAAAACGACGTTATCACGGGCGGTAGGCTTCCCGTCATGGGCAGACCGAGGACGAACGACGCGGCGGTCGCGGAGCGGCTCGTGGCGTGCGCGACCGAGATGCTGGCCACGGGTTCCCGGGAGTCGGTCACCGTCCGCGCCGTCGCGACCGCCGCCGACACCTCGACGACGGCGGTGTACTCCCTGTTCGGCGGCAAGGACGGGCTGATCCGGGCGGTGCGCGACCGCGCCGTCGCCGGCCTCTTCCACGACCTGTCGGCGGTGCCCGCCTCCGAGGACCCCCTCGCCGACCTCTACGCCCTGGCCGCCGCGTACCGGCGCTGGGGCCGCGAGCACAGCCACCTGTACACGGTGCTGTTCGGAGGGGCGCAGTCCTTCGACCCGTCCGGCGCGGTCGGCGCCGAGGACCCCGTCCGGCCGCTCGTCGCGGCGATCGACCGGGCCGTGACGCGTTCCGTCCTCGCCGGGGAGGAGACGTCGATCGCCCTCTCACTGTGGATCACCCTGCACGGCCTGGTGACGCTCGAACTCGCCGAGGCCCTCGACACCCCCACGGCCGACGCGGCCTTCCGGTCCGCGATCCACGCCGCCTTGCGCGGCTGGGCGACCCCCGCGACGTTCCGCACCCTCCCCCGACCCGAACCCACGCCCTGAACCTGCCGGGGAGTTCCGCGTCATGGCCGGGACGGAGCCGGACGACGATCTACGGTTCTTCGAGGACGATGCCGTGCGTCGTCCGGGGAGCGAGGAAGGCGCACAACCGTTCGGCCTCGGCCAACACCGCGTCGCGGTCCTCACGGCAGAGCCTGGTGAACGGCTGGACGCGCAGCGATCGGTCCCGGACCTGCCAGGTGCCCTGCCACATGCCGTCGACCAGGAAGGTGCCGGAGGACGCGCCGTTGCCCGACGGGAGTGGCACCGGGCGGTCGCCGAGGATCACCCGGCTGCGGTCCTTGTGGGACAGCAGCAGGTTGTCGTACTCGGGCAGGAACCGTGGTGGGGCGGGCGTGTTCTCCGAAGGACGGGGCGCCTCGGGCAGGTCGTACAGCGTCCGCCCGTCCGGTCCCTGGAACGTCCGCAACGGCAGCCGCTCCACCACCTCGCTCAGCCGGGTCAGCCCGGACCACATCTGGACGTCCGCGACCTGCGCCGGACCGAACGCGCCGAGGTAGCGCAGCACCAGCGCGTCCACCGGCACCGAGCGCAGCGGCGCACCCAGCCAGCTCTCCACCGGCGCCCAAGCCGCGGGGCCGTTCTTGCCCCAGACGCCTCGCGGCGGCACCTGGCACAGCGCGATGTGATGCGTCACCGCGTACGCCAGCGCGCGGTGGCGGTCGCCGTCGGGTTGCGCACCGCCGCGAACGGCTCGATCGCGGGCATCGAGGAGACCTCGGTGCGCACGCTGGCGAAGCTGCAGCAGGTGCTCCCCTCGCGGCTGCGTCACCGGGTCGGCGCCCTCCAGTCGTACGCGTTGCCGATGCCGTCGCGTGGCCCGCAGGTGGATCCGGACGTGCTGACCCTCATCGCGAGCGCGTGCTGGGACCACGAGCGACTCCGGTTCGACTACCGGACGCATTCCGGCGCGGCCGGCCGGCGCCCGGTCGAGCCGTACCGCCTGGTGAACGACCGGCGGCGCTGGTACCTGATGGCCTGGGACCTGGACCGGGACGACTGGCGCACCTTCCGCGTCGACCGGATCGAGCCGCGGACGCCGACGGGCCCGCGCTTCACACCCCGCCCCCTGCCGCCTGACCAGGAGATCACGGCGCAGGTGGCACGCGGAGTCGGCGAGGCGACCTGGCGGTACCGCGCACGGGTCATCGTCCACGCGCCCGCGACCTACGTGCGGGACCGGATGCCGATCCCCGTAGAGGTGGAGTCACTGGGCGAGGACCGGTGCGCGTTCGTGCCGGGCTCGGACCATCCGGAGATGCTCGCCCTCTACCTGGGGATGCTGGACGCGGACTTCACGATCGAGGACGCCCCGGAACTGGTCGACGCGCTGCACAACCTGACGAAGCGCTACCAACGCGCGATCGACACCAGCCGACAAGCCGCGGCCTCCACACCCGGGAGCCACCACGGATCTCCGCCGGACTAGCTTCCTTCGGCTGCGGACCGTTCGATGGCGGCGAGGAGCCGGTGGTGACGCAGGGCGGTCTCGAAGCTGGGGTGAGGTTGCCGGTCTTCAGCGATGGCCTGGGCGACCTCCTGGTAGAGGGCCGCGATGTTGGCCGGTGGGCCGGACCGGACGTCCGCTGGGACGGTGCGATAGGCGTCGGGCACGGCCAGGACTTCGTCCCCGATCCTGATGTCCCAGTCGCCCCAGTGGATGAACGTCCCTTGCTGGGCCGGGGTGGCGGTCAGTGTTCCGTCGCTGCCGACGAGCTTGAGAAGGAACGCATCCTGGAGAGGGCCGTTGCCGCCGTGCACGGCGACGGAGGCGGTGGCGCCGCTCGCCAGCAGTCCGTGCAGCAGCACGTGGCTGGGCGTCGCGTTGGGCACGGTCCGCTCCGTCCCATCGACCAGCACGCGGTCGTGCGTGCGGGGCAGTCGCGCCGAGACCTCGACCAGCGGGCCCGCGACCCGTTCGAGTGTGGCCAGGAAATGCCCGGCCATGATGGTCAGGATGTTGGTCCCCTCTGAGGGGTCGAGGCCGAAAACCAGGTTCGGCCAGATTCGACTACCGCCCCAGGGTGCGCCCTCCGCCAGCAGCGCGACCGATTCGAGCGTGCCGATCCGGCCCTCTGCCAGCAGGTCGGCGACGAAACGAACGCTGGGCGAGTGGTGCCCCTGAAGGACGACCGCGTGGACGACGCCCGCGGCGGTCGCGGCCTCGGTCAGCTCGCTCGCCTCGTCGGCGTCGACACCCAACGGCCACTCGGACACGACGTGCTTGCCCGCCTTGAGCGCCGCCCTGATCAGGGCGGCGTGCCCGGAGGCCTTCACCGAGACGACGACCAGGTCGACCTCGGGGTGCGCCACCAGTTCGCCCGCGTCGGCGAAAGCGTGCCGCACGCCGTGGGCGGCGGCCACCCGGTCGGCGCTGGCCTGGTTGGTGGTCGCGACCGCGGTCACCTCGAACTCCTCGAGCGCGGCGAGCGCGGGCAGGTGCGAGCCGTCCGCCCAGCCGCTGGCCCCGACAACTCCGACTCGGATCATGCGTCACCCTTCCCAGTTATGTACCTTTCGGTATGAAACTAGGGCGGCCCGACGCCTCCGCGCAAGAGGTAACGTACCGAGAGGTATAAAACTCGGGAGAGAGCACGGAGGACGACATGCCCGGCGGACGTCCACGCTCGTTCGACGCGGACACCGCACTCGACCGCGCGCTCGAGGTGTTCTGGCGGCACGGCTACGAGGGGACGTCCCTGACCGACCTGACCGCCGCGATGGGCATCAACAAGCCGAGCATGTACGCCGCCTTCGGCAACAAGGAGGAGCTGTTCGGCAAGGTCCTCGCCCGCTACCTCGACGGCCCTGGCGGCTACGCCGCCGACGCGCTGGACGCGCCGACCGGCCGCGAGGTCGTCGAGCGGCTGATCCGCGGAGCCGTGGACCTGACCACGGGCGAGAACACCCCCCACGGCTGCTTGTGCGTCAACAGCGTCCACGCCTGCGGACCCGACGCGCACACCGTCCGCCAGGACGCCATCGCCGTGCGCAAAGCCGGTGAAACAGCGCTGCGCAGGCGCCTGGAACAGGCCACCGACCTGCCCTCCCACCACACCCCGGCCACCCTGGCCGCCCTCGTCCACACCATCTCCGACGGCATAGCCGTCCAGGCGGCGGCCGGTCGCACCCACAAGGAGCTACAACAGATAGCCGACCTGGCGCTCCGCACCCTCCTGGACTGAGGCCCGGTTCGGCGCGAGTGGGCGCCCAGGGGAACTGGACGGATGAGGTGGATGCGCCCAATATCGTCCGAACGTGGCAGGCTCGGTCGCATGAACGCGGCTGCGGACGCCGAAGACGGCGGAGAACTCACGCGCGTCAACGGGCTCGCATTGCCGTCCTCGCTCGGGCCGGACTCGACCACCCCTCGGAGTTCAGTGCTTATGAATAAGAATGGGACGTACGGCTTGATGGACACGACCGGACAGGCGGAAGCCTGCATCGAGGATTCGGGTAATCTCCTGGTCGCACCTTCGACGCTGCAAGAGAACGACTTGATCAGGGACTTTTTCGGGTCCACGATCACGTCGGAGGAACTTGCCTCCGGGGTGTCCGACCTCGCACAGAAGACCGTCTACCTGTGTGGCGACGTGTCCGAGATCAGGGACGGTCGACTGCATGCGGCGGCCCGGGTGTTCGTTGTCAGGGAGCTGGCGCATGGTTACCGCGAGGACGCCGACGCACCTTGGCCGCTCGTCGGCCTCGGGCAGGTTCCCCTCCGCGTCCACGGGGTCGGCGTGTACTACCGCCGCTTTTTCGATCCTGACGCCGGTCACTTCGGGCGGATCCAGGCGGAGCACTCTTTCCAGTCCCTGACGGAGTCCACCAAGCCTGGAACGGCCCATCGCAGCGGAATTTATTTGACGCCCGTCACACGAAACGGTGACGAACTACATTTCCGCCTGCTGCGGTGCTCCACGAATTTCTCCGGGCCGACCGAGAGCTTCCGCCCGACCGACACGCGCATCGTCGAGGCTCTGAACCGCGAGGCCGCCGCCGTCTTCCGGAACCAGGCGCCGCTGAACCACGTCCTCGCCCAGATCTACCACAACACCCTTGCCACGGCTGAGCGCAAGCAGTCCAAGGCCAAGATCTCGGCCCATGCCGACAAGACCAAGGACATGCCCGTCAACGGCATCATGGCCTTCTGCACCTTCTATGACGGGCTCGACAAGCTGCAGCCCTTGTCCGAAGACGCCTTCGACCACGGCATGAAGGGCGTCAGCGGGCTCACCAAACTCCGCTTCCGCCTCAAGGAGCCGGCCGGAGAACCGGGTGGGAAGACGCTCCCGCCGCAGTTCACTCTGACGCTCTATCCGGGCTCCGTTTTCTTCATGCCGCTTTCCACCAACCGCCTGTACACGCACGAAATCCGGTCCTCGATGCTGGACGCCGACGTGCTCCCCACCCGCCTCGGATACGTGGTGCGCTGTGCGAGCGCCGAAGCCGTCCACAAGAACGGCCAGACGTTCCTCAAGCTGGACGGAGACCTGGCGAAGCTCGAGCCGCCCACACCGGCGGGCATGGACGAGCTGCGCAGGCTGTACGCCGAGGAGAACAAGACCTCGTCCTTCATCGACTACGGCGACGAGTTCCTCTTCAGTATGAACAAGGGAGACTACGTTGCCCCACGAATCTAGGCTCTCGGACGAGATCCTCTCGTTCACCTTGCCGACCGAGGAGAACCTCTTCGCGGAGCTGTCCACGTCGGCTCACTTCGAAGACGTAGGGAAGGGTCGGCGCGGCACAACCCTGACCAAGGTGGACGAGGCGGAGGGCGTGCCGCTCGTACGTACCACCACTCGCTACGGCAGCCCGGCGCAGCGTTTCCGGACGTTGCACGAACGGCTGGCACGACAGATCCAGGAACGCGCGGCGCTCCCGACCGGCTTCAACAACGCCCTCATCGAGATCTACACGAACGCCTACACGACCATGGGCAGCCACTCCGACCAGGCCCTCGACCTGGCCGACGGATCGTTCATCGCCGTCTTCTCCTGCTACGAACACCCCGAGGCGGGCCCGCCGAGAAAGCTGGTCTTCGAATCAAAGGAGTCCGACGGCGAGAACTTCGAGATCCCCCTCACCCACAACAGCGTCGTCGCGTTCTCCGTCGAGTCGAATCGGCGGCTCAGGCACAAGATCGTGCTGGACGCGCCCGCACGCACGGCGGACAACCAGTGGTTGGGCGTGACGTTCCGAACGTCGAAGACCTTCGTTCGGTTCCGGGACGGACATGCCTACCTCCCGCAGGATGCGCGCCTCATGCCGGCCGACGATGAGCAGAGGCGCGAGTTCTACCAACTACGGCGCCGCGAGAACAGGGAGACCGACTTCACCTACCCGCCGCTGGCGTACACCGTCAGCGAGAGCGACCTGATGCCGCCCGTCTGACCTCGATCGTTCACGGCCGGACCGCCGCCCCGGGCGCGGATGCCGTGGAGATCATCCGTGCGAACATGGCTCGATTACCCGGGTCTGCTCGGGGTGGTCGTGCGACGAGGTGACAGTAGAAGATGCCCCAGTCCCATGAAGCGGTCTTCGATCCGACGCTGCCGTCCCGGATGCTCGCGGATCTGGAGTCCGGTTCGGGTGCGCTGGTGCTTGAGGAGCCGGGGACACCCCCGAGCTCCCACCGGTTCCTCCGCCAGCGGGCCCTGTCCGGCACGGCGACCATGGGTGTCGTGCTCGCCGTCGTCGCGACGCTGGCTCAGGTGGCCGACTGGTGGCTGGTGCTGCCGGTCGCGGCGATCGGCCCGATGGCCTTGCAACCCTGGAACGCGATCGACCGCCGGAACAGCCCAACCGACTGGAGGGTGCTGCGCTTGGCGTGGGGGCCGCTCATCTCGTGGCTGGCGCCCCTGGGAACCGGCGGCCTGGGCGCGTGGGCGGCATGCCAGATCTGGCCTCACTACTTCTTCCTCCTGGAGGCGACCGACGTGGGGGTGACCCACGTGATGGGGAGGGATCGCCTCGTCTCGCTCGCCGACCTCGGTGATGCGGAACGGGCGCGGCTGTCACGGGTACGGGCGGTCCGCGAGCAGGTGGAGGAGGCGCAGCGCCTGCTCGCTCCGGCGTTCGACGGGACGCTCGTCCTCATGACGCTGCGGGAGCAGGAGTGGATGCTCGCGACGCGGATGGGGGAGATGGCGCCGCTGGCCGCCGAGGTCGATCACCTGGACGTGGCGGCGGCCACCGACCGGGTCCGTCAGGCGATGCGTCCGCAGGCCGAGGTCGTGGCGGCGGCCAGGAGGGCGGACGAGGCGGTGATCGAGCGCATCGAGGAGTACGCCCGTCCGGTGGAACGGGCGATCCTGGCCCACCGGGAGTGGGAGCAGATCCAGCAGCTGGCCGACAACACCGACGCCTATCCCGGGTTGCTCGCTCGCGCGGAGGCCGGAGGGACAGCGGACGACCTCGCCGGAGCCCCCGCCCTGGACCGCGACTTCGGCCTGGAGGCGGCACGGCTGGCACGCGAGGACCTGACCACGCAGGCCGTCGGAGCCAACGCCTGGCTGCTCAAGGCCCTACGCGGCGACCAGGGCCGATAACTCTCCTGAGACCTGCTCCCTCACGCGGACAGCGGTGGTCAGACCGTGGTCGCGAGCGGCGCGGGGTCTGGCAGGAGGGCCAGGAGTTGGCGCGTGTGGCCGGGCAGTTCCGACTCTGCGAGCCCCGTGAGAAGGTCCCGCAGCGGGACGAGCTGATCGACCAGGCAGGTGCCGTTCGACAGCAGCCGGGTGGGCACGGGGGTGTCCAGTTCGGTGTCGCTCAGCGTCGGCCCGGCCAGCGCGCACAGGGCGTCCGCCTGATGCCGGAGGCGGTCGAGGAGCCCGGCGGTGCCGCCCGTGAGCGTGATGACGCGGTCGATCGTCCAGGTGTCGAGGGCGATGCGGTTGTCATAGGCGGTGTTGGAGCCGGACGCGACGGTGGACGCTGCGGCGATGGTGGTCGCCGTAACCAGAGAGACGTGCGCCAGGATCTGGTCGGCGGTCCACTCCCCCGGCGGCGGCGCGGTCGCGTCGTCGGAGCCGGTCACGGTGGCGGCGGCGTCGAGCAGCGACCGGTAGGCCGCCTGGAGCTGGGCGGAGTCCATGGGACGTCCCTCTTTCTGCTGGTGGGAAGCGAGGTGCGCGACGCTCGCGGAGGCGGGTGCCGGTCAGGCGTGCGGGGACGACATCTCCCAGGGCGCCTGCGGGAGGACCTCGCCGGTCTCGAGCAGGGACTTGAGGTTCGCCAGGACGGCGGGCCAGCCCTGGGAGATCCCGTTGAGCATCTCCCGGTCGGGGAGGTTCTCATGGGTCACGGTCAGCCGGACGATGTCCTGGTGCGGCTCGACCAGGAACTCGACGACCGACGGTTCCCGCGGCGTCGCGGCGTCCGGCCGGTCCTCGAAGGTGATCACGAGGCGGGTCGGCGGTTCCGCGGTGAGGACCCGTCCGACGACGTCGACCGTCCCTGATCCGTCGACGCGCCGGTGTTCCCAGGACGAGCCCGGCTCCCAGTCGGAGACGTTGGCGTGCCCCCAGTACCGCGCGGTCAGGTCGGCGTCGGTGAGCGCGCGCCACACCTGCTCGGCGCTCGCACGGATGTAGGTGACGTAGACGTAGGTCGGCACGGAGGCCGGTGCATCGGTCATGGCGTACTCCTCGGCTTGGCTCCGGATGGCGCTGAGCGCCTGCAGTCGCGGCCTGTCGAACTCCGCGATCCAGCGCCGTTCGATCTCGTGGATGGGCATCGGATTGAGGTAGTGCAGGCGCTGCCGTCCGCGTCGCACCACGGTCACGAGACCGGCGTCGACGAGGACGTCGAGATGCTGCGTCACCGACTGGCGCGCCATCTCCAGGCGCTCGCACAACTCGCCGAGCGTCTGCCCGTCGCGCTCACGCAGCCGGTCGAGCAGCCGCCGCCGGGTCGGGTCGGCCAGCGCCCTGAAGGCCGCGTCCATCATCTCGATGTCCAGACTCACCCGGACATTATGCAGGCATCTACCTGCATATCGTCAAATGCCGACATATCTGCTGGTCAGAGCCATGCTCCTCGCGTCCTCGACCGCACCTTCGGCCCATCACGGCGGTCGACGGCGGACGGGGTTCACCGCCCCGTTAAGCTCGCCAGGGTGGATTTTGACGAAGCGGTGCGGCTGTGGGCCCGGGAGCCGGGGTGGTTGAACTCCGCGAGCTACGGCATTCCGCCGGGTCCGGCGTTCGAGGCGCTGCAGAGCGCGCTGGCCGAGTGGCGTCACGGCGCCACCGGCTGGGACAAGTGGGACCGTTCCACCGATCGCGCACGGGCCGCGTTCGCACGCCTGGTCGGTGTCGCGGCCGAGGACGTGGCCGTCGGCGCCTCCGCCTCGCAACTGCTGGCGCCGGTCGCGGCCTCGCTGCCGCCCGGCTCGCGCGTCGTCGTCCCCGACATCGAGCAGACGTCGAACCTGTTCCCCTGGCTCGTCCAGGATCTCGACGTGGTGACGGTGCCTCCGGCCGACCTGCCCGACGCGATCGACGAACGGACGGACGCGGTCGCCTTCAGCCTGGTCCAGTCCGCGACGGGCGAGGTCGCCGCCTCGGACGACGTCGTCGCGGCGGCGCGGGCGCACGGCGCGCTGGTCGTCGCCGACGCCACCCAGGCGGTCGGCTGGCTACCGGTCGACGCGTCCCCCTTCGACGTCCTGGCCGTGTCGGCGTACAAGTGGCTGATGTGCCCGCGTGGCACCGCGTTCTGCTACGTGAGCCCGGCCGTGCGGGACCGCATCCGCCCGCTCGCCGCCAACTGGTACGCCGGTGAGGGCGACGCCTCGTACGGCCCGCCGCTACGGCTGGCGAAGGACGCCCGGCGCTTCGACATCGCCGTCCCGTGGTTCTCCTACGTCGCCGCCGCGCCCACGCTGGAGCTGCTCCTGGAGATCGGCATCGGCCCGATCCACGAGCACAACGTCCGGCTGGCCAACCGCTTCCGCACCGGCCTCGGCATGCCATCCGGCGACAGCGCGATCGTCAGCGTCACCCGCCCAGGCGCGTCCGAGCGCCTCGAGGCGGCGGGCATCCGAGCGTCCGTCCGCAAGGGCGCCGCCCGCCTCGCCTTCCACCTCTACACCACGGAATCCGACGTCGACACCGCCATCACCGCCCTGACCTGACACCCAACGCGCACACCAGTCCCTTCCGCCCGCCCCGTCCCCGCCCAGCGTTCTGCTGCGGTGGCACACGCCGGGGCGGGTGGCGCTGGCCTGGGGATGGGCCGGACGGTCAGGGCTGCGCCCGGCCGCCGTCCGGCTGCCCCCTCAGGGGTGAGTGCAGGTAGGACCCGGTCGCGTAGAACTTGCGGTCGATGGCGTCGTCGGGGATCTCCCGCCGCAGGTCGCGGGCTTGTTCGCAGACCAGCCGCATTTGCGCGGCGGAGAGACGTCGAACTTCCCACAGCAGGGCGGCCACATCGGCTGCCGCGGGGTCGTCGGGAGGCTGTTGGTCGGGCAACGCGATTCCGGTGAGCGCGGCCAGGTCACCGGCAGGGATATCGATCAGGGTGGCCAGGTTGGCCAGCCTGTCCGGAGTCAGCTCGGTCTTGCCCGCCGCGATCCGAAAGACGGTCGAAGAGGACACGTACATGCGGCCGTTGGAGCAACACGCGAGGGCCACCGCCGCCCGCCCGGCCAGGTTCCGGTTCGTGAGCAGCATGTTCCCAATCACGGCTCCGAACCCGGCCTCAGTCGGGTCGTACACCCGCCACCCCGCGTAAGCCTCTCCGCGTGGCTCCTGCGGGAGGTCTCGAACCATCTGGAGCATCCACGAGCGCTGTTCCGCCGGTAGGCAGATGACGTCGGGCACCAGGTGGTCGAGCTGCTGCCCGGCGGACGCGTCCAGAGGGGCCAGCTCGTCCGGCACCGGCTGACCGGCCATCACGAACAGATCCGCCGCGTGCAGATCCAACGCCGGAGCCAGTGCCTGCAACAGCGTCGGGCTGGGGTGGCATCCGTCGATGACGCCCTGCAACTCGTCCTCGGGCACCTCGGCGGCCTGGGACAGCAAACTTGTGCTCAACCCGCGGTGATCGAGGAGTCGCATCAACAGCACGCCGAACTTCGGAAACTCCGCCACTTCCCCAGGCTAATCCCCTGGACGACACGCGTCCGCTCCGACGACTGCGGTGTTCACGTGCTCGGCAGCGCCCGTCCTCCGCGTCCCGGCCTTGCGCGTCGCGGCTATCGCGTCACGGTTTTCGTGCGTGTGAAGAGCCAGTGGAGGAACCAGATCGGCAGCCAGAGGCCGCATGTCAGGAGCGACAGCAGCAGGTGCACGGCGTGCGCGGTGCCGCTGAGCTTCTTTCGCGTCACCGTCGCCCCACCCTGCACGATCACGATCTGCGGCTGCGGCTGATCGCCGTCCGCACGGTCGTGGTGCGCAGGATCGGGCGGTTGGTGCGGCGGCGGAGTGCCCAAAGCTCGTCCCTCCCCGGTGGCTACTGGCCACAGTTTGGCGCCTGACCTGCGATATCCGGTCTCAGAACACGCGCTGCGGCCATATCTGGAGGCTTGGCGAACAGAACGCCGGGGGTGCCGACGACGTGCCGACGAGCAGCGCGGGGCGGCGGCGCGCGTCCAGGTTCGTCCGGCTGGACCGGTGCGCTGGCGGTGCGGTGGGAGGACGAGCGGACGGGTCAGGGAATCGCGGCCTCGATCTGGGCGAGGTGGGCGGCGAGGATCTCATCGAAGGCGACGCGGCGGTCGTCCCCGAGCGGACGGACTTCGCGGGCGAAGTGGGCCAGGGCGGGGAAACGGTCGGGGTCGGCGCCGAGGACCGCGACGCGGAACTGCTCCACGCCCTGTTCGTACTCGCCGGGGGTGAGGGTGTCGAAACCACCCTCGGAGGCGATCAGCGAGGCGAGGAGGACGACGATCCGGTGGTAGCGGGCCGGAATCTCCTCATCGGGCAGGCCCGAGGCCCACAAGGCCTGGAGCACCTCCTCCATGACCAGCCGCGAACCGGTGCCGCCGGACCCGTAGCGTCCCCAAACCGAGGCCAGTTGGGGGTGCTGGCCGAAGGCCTCGCGAAGGCGCAGGGCCGTTGCCGTGATGCGCTGCTTCCAGTCGCCCTCGGGGCGGTAGCCGTCCATCGCCGCAACCAGGATCCGGTCGGCGACCGCGCGTAGCAGCTCGGTCTTGTTGCGGAAGTGCCGGTAGAGGCTGGACGAGTCGGTCCCGAGGACCGCGGCGAGCTTGCGAACGCTGAACGACTCGGCGTCGCCCGTGCGCAACAGCTCCGCCGCCGTTTCCAGGATCTCCTCTGTCGACCAACGCCTTCGACCTGCCATCTCGCCCCTCTCGGTCGCGTGAAGCCTAACCCATGCACTTGCTGTTGCACGCACTGCGTGCATAATGATGTCACCCGGCTGGCCGTGAGGCCCGGCCGGAGGACGGAGGAGCGGGAGACATGAGCGAGACCACTGAGGTGAAGCGGCCGCCGGAGCCGGACTTCTCAGCGATGACGACCGAGGAACTGATCACCTACCGCGCGGCGGAGAACCACTGGCGGGCGTCCGGCGCGGCGCGGCCGATCCTCGGGGAGCCGGACCCCGGGGCCGCGATCGAAGGGCAGGACGTCGCGCTGCCGGGCCGCGACCTCCCGGTCCGGGTGTACCGGCCGGTTTCGATGGGCGAGGCCGCTGTCGCGACCGACCTGCCGCTCGTCGTCCATGTCCACGGCGGCGGGTTCGTGGGCACGGCGGCGCAGTGCGACTGGACCAACAGCCACCTCGCCGCCCGGCTGCCCGCAGTCGTCGTCTCGGTCGAGCACCGCCTCGTCGCTCCGGACTGCCCGATCGCGAACGCCGCCGACGACGGCTGGGACGTGCTCCAGCACCTGCTGCGGCACGCCTCGCGCTGGGGCATCGACCCCGCGCGCGTGGCCGTCTTCGGCGAGAGCTTCGGCGGGCTGATCAGCGCGCTGACGGCCCTCCGGGCCCGGGAGACCGGCCTGCGGCTCCGAGCGCAGGTACTGGTCAACCCCGTGGTCGAGCTGACCGAGTCGATGTACGACTACCCCTCCATGACCGAGTTCGGGGACGGCCCGACCCTCGCGCTGTCGCAACTACGGCTCCTGCGGCGGTTCGCCGTCCCGCCGGGAACCGACGCCCGCGTGTTCTCGCCCCTGTACGCGGACGACCTGAGCGGGCTCGCCCCCGCGCTGCTCGTGGTGCCGACCCATGACGCGGTCGCCGATCACGGCCGCCGCTACGCCGAACGCCTGCGGACGGCCGGGACGTCCGTCCGGCTCACCGAGTACCCAGAGGCGCGGCACGCGTTCCTCACGCTGCCGGGCATGGAACCGCAGGCCAAGGCCGCCCAGGCGGAGATCCTCGAGTTCCTCCGCGCGGCTCTGACCGGATGACGGAGGAAGGAACGATGCACACCACCACACTCGGCACCGATGGCCCGGCGGTCTCCCGACTCGGTCTCG
This sequence comes from Actinomadura oligospora ATCC 43269, assembly GCF_000518265.1. Classification (GTDB taxonomy): domain Bacteria; phylum Actinomycetota; class Actinomycetes; order Streptosporangiales; family Streptosporangiaceae; genus Spirillospora; species Spirillospora oligospora. Next base: position 400,594 of record NZ_JADG01000009.1, read on the forward strand.
GCTGCATGAGCATGACGGGCAGCTACGGTCCCGCCGACGCGGACGAGGCCGCGGCCACCCTGCTGGACGCCCTCGACTCCGGCGTCACGCTGTTCGACACGGGCGACTTCTACGGTGACGGAGCGAACGAGGAAATCCTCGGCAGGACGCTCGCCCCGCACCGCGACCGCGTCGTGCTCGCCACCAAGACAGGCGTCCGGCGCACCGCCGAAGGCCTGGTCCCGGACGGTTCACCCGACTACTTGCGCCGCGCCTGCGACGCGTCCCTGCGCCGACTCCGCACCGACCATATCGACCTCTACCACCTCGCCCGCATCGACCCCGCCGTCCCCGTGGAGGAGTCGGTCGGCGCGATGGCCGACCTGGTCGCGCAGGGCAAGGTCGGCCACATCGGCCTGTCCGAGGTCTCAGCGGCCACGCTCCGCCGCGCCCACGCCGTCCACCCGATCAGCGCCGTCCAGACGGAGTACTCGCTGTGGGAACGCCACGTCGAGGACGACATCCTGCCCACGCTCCGGGACCTCGGCGCCACCCTGGTCGCCTACAGCCCTCTCGGCCGCGGCCTGCTCACCGGAACCGTCCAGGCGACTACGCAATACGACAGCGGTGACTTCCGCGCCACCGCCCCTCGCTACAACGGGGACAACCTCAAGGCCAACCTCAGCATCATCGAGGCCATCACCAAGCTCGCCAGCGTGAAGCACGCGACCCCTGCCCGGATCGCCCTCGCCTGGCTCCTCACCCGCGGCAGCGACGTCATCCCCATCCCCGGCAGCTCACGCCGTCCCCACCTGCACGACAACCTGGCCGCCCTCGACGTGCACCTGACCGCCGACGACCTCAGCCACATCGAAGCCGCCGTCCCCGCCACCGGAGCCAAGGGAGCCCGCTACGGCGACCACGGCATCCGCCTGATCGACCAGGCCTAGGCGACGCGGTCGGCCTCCTCGCAGCTCGCCCGCCACCGCCGTCAGTCTCCCGGCAAGCAGTGAAGGCCCTCCACGAGGTCGGACGGCTGGGCGGCCGAGCATCACCTGCCGGAGTCCTCGAAGTAGGCGGCGCTTTCCTCGTCCGCCGGGTAGTACGACTCGATCGCGACCTCGTCCAGGGTGAGGTCCATCGGGGTGCCAAACGTGGTGATGGTCGAGAACAGCCGCAGTTCCCGACCATCGACACGAAGGATCATCGGGATCACGACATCCGATTCGACCGACAGCTCCGAGGCGTCCTCGGCGCCGGGTTCCAGCAGCTCCGCATAGAGCGCGGCCAGCTCGGCATCGGGCGCGACGGCGAGCTGACGCCTGACCCGGGAGCGGAACATCGCACGCACGTCGCCCAGGTTGACGACCATTGGAGCAAACCCGCGCGGGTCCAGTCCCAGCCGCACCAGGTTGACCGGCGGTCGAAGCAATACGGGATCGACGTCCACGAAGAACGGCTCGACCGCGCGGTTGGTCAGCACGATGTCCCACCGGCGATCGAAGGCCAGCGCAGGGTACGGCTCATGTGCGCGAAGCACCCGTTCAACAGCAGCCCGAGCCGCCGACAGAGCCTGATCATCAAGCGCCCGCTCGGCGTACCGGGGCGCGAAGCCCGCCGCGAGCAACAGCCGGTTCCGATCCCGCAGCGGCACATCGAGCTGATCCGCAAGCCTCAGCACCATGGCGGCGCTCGGGTTGGACTTGCCCGTCTCAACCAGGCTGACATGACGAGCCGAAACATCGGCCGCGATCGCGAGGTCGAGTTGGCTGAGCCGCCGACGATGCCGCCACTGCCGCAAAAGCTCCCCAACCGTCTGCACGGTCATCGAGCGTACTCACGGCGCAGCCGAAGTCCATGAAATCCGACTTCATCGACAACCGACCACGACCGCGGAAACACTGCGCCCATGACCACGGACAACAAGGCCCTCGTTCAACGCGCACTGGCGGAACTGCTCGAGACGGGCAGCGCCGACGGCCTCGCGCCCTTCCTGCACGACGACTTCATCCACCACCGCCCGGACGCGACCTCTTCCACCAAGAAGGAATGGCTCGCCGCCGTCAACACGGCGCTCACCCACCTCGCCGACATGCAGGTCGAGGTCCTCCACCTCCTGGCCGACGACGACCACGTCGTGCTGCACTCACGACGCCGCCTTCCCGACAACGGCCCGGAGATCACGGTCGTCGACATCTGGCGAATCGCCGACGGCCTGGTAGCCGAGTGCTGGGAGACCATCGAGCCAACGTCCCAGGCCCCCGCCAACCTGACCTGGTGGGAACCCGCCGACCACTAACCGCAGGCAGGTCGCTGGACGGCAGCGGCATACGCATCGTCCGGGCCGAAACCCGAAGCGCCTCAAAGACACCACCGCCCGGCCCGGACACGCACCTCGTCATCAGAGGGGCTCGCCGCAGAAGCCGGGCGGGCCGAAGGAACCCACGCCCGGCTACGGTCCGGTGAGCTCGTCGCGGCTGGGAGTGCCGGACGCCCATCTACAAACAGGCGTGTTCTGTTAGGGTCCGCCCGTCATCACCTCCCCCCTTCGGAGTCTCCCGTGACCCAGACGATCGCGATCCGCCTGGCCATCAGCGGCCTACTCCTCATCAGCGCCACCGCGTGCAACGATGACGGCAAGAACACAGCGAGCGCCCCGGCGTCCACACCCGCGACGAGCACGCAGCCCCCAGGCTCCACCCCGCCGGCCTCGAACACTCCGCCGACGCCCCAGCCCACCCGCACCAAGCCCAAGATCACCAACAGCAAGCAGATCGTCATGATCGACCCGGACGGCAAGCGCTACTCGTTCACGACGATGGTCCAGATGGCCGCGGGCATGCGCGCCACCATGGGAGACAAGGCCCCGTCCGGCTTCTGCGAGAAGTCCTACCGGGACGGCGTGAAAGGCGGCGGCACCTTCCCCGCCGGCCGCGACGTCTTCCTAGCCGCCTGCCGCGAAGGCCTCCGCAAATCCGAGGACTACATGCGCCAAAACTGACTGACGGCCGGGCTGGACCGCCCTCCTACGCGACCACTTAACGTGACCGTCGACCGATGGAGTTCGCCCCTGGAGCGGCCGAACTTGCCGCCATCGATCCGCTACGTGTAATCGACGAGATCGTCGCCGGCGCTGAGGGCGATGTCGTCCAGCCCACCGAGGGCCGGACGAGCCCAACAGTTCGATTCAGAGATTCACTCGGTCGAGGTCGCTGCCGGGTTTTCCAGACCTGGCCAGCCGATCCTGTCGTGGCCATGACGGCCAACGAACACGCCTCAGTGTGGTGGACGCTCGAGGCGTCGCGGCCGTGGCCCGGCGTCTTGGGGAGGCACCGGGCCATCGGAGGCGTCGTCGGTCGGTGGGGTGGTCAGTGGGTGACGAGTTCTTCCCAGTGGGGGATGCGGGGGGTGAGGCGTAGGGGGAGGCCTGCTTCGGACGGGGTGCGGTCGGCTTTGCGGTTGTTGCAGCGCCCGCAGGCGAGGACGGTGTTCTCCCAGGTGTCGGTGCCGCCGCGGGACTGCGGGAGGACGTGGTCGATGGTGTTGCCGCGTCCGCCGCAGTAGGCGCAGTGGCCGCGGTCGCGCAGGTAGACGCCGCGCTTGCTCCACGGGGGCCGCCTGCCGTGGCGCCAGCGCATGGCGACGTAGCGGACGAGACGGAGTACTCTCGGCACGGGGAACCGGCCGATGGTGCGTCCCTCCTCCGCCTCCTCGACGACCGCCACCTCACGGACGAGCATGCGGATGGCATGCCGCAGATCCACTTTCTGTAAGGGCTCATAGGACGCGTTCAGCACGAGCACGTACACCGCTCACCTCCCCAACCACGTGCAGCTCCCCCACCAGGACTCGAACCTGGATTTCCGCACTAACAGCGCGGCGTTCTTCCTTTGAACCACAAGGGAATGGACTGCAAATTCCTCAGAACTCCGGCATTCCGGAGCCCGAGAACAGCCTGCCCACCGCCCCCACGCCACAGCAACGGGTTTTCCGCCCACCTCCTCCGCCTCGCGTTCACCTCCGCCCGGACGCGGTGGTGCGGAGGGCGGGTAACGGAACGGGCCGGTACGGCGGGCTCGGATGGGGGTGCGGTGGGAGTGCGGCAGCTTGGGTTCGCCACCACTCGGACGCCGGTGTGGGGGTTGGCGGAATGGCTTCCAGCGCGGACTGGCAGCCGGGGCAGCAGGAGATGGACGCAGGGATGAGCCTCACGATGACGGACGGACCCGAAGCGCCGGGAAGGCCCCAGAAGCGGAGGACGTCACTGGTGGCGCACCGGGTGAGGCTGATGGACGGGGAGGTGGCGGACGGTTCGTCGTCGGGTGCTCGGAGGGTGGGGTGGTGAACCGTGGCCAGGCGGTAGGCGAGGCCCCGGACGAGGTTGGCGGCCAGGTGGATGTAGCCGAGCGGGACGAAGCGGGCGAAGACCTCGGGGAGGCCGAAGCGGTGCAGCCCAGCGGTGTCGGCGCGAATCATGCCCTCGCCGTCCGGGGAGATGAGGACGCCGACCCAGCCGTGGCCCAGGACGAAGCCGGACGGTTCCGGCTCAGCGGCCAGGACCTGGCCGGAGTCGAGGTCGACGAGCGCGCCGCGGATGGCGGTCGCGACCGTCCGGGCGAGCAGACGGACGGCCCGAAGGTCGTCCGGCACCATGGCAACGCTCGGAGACGTCTCGATCAGACGGTGGTACCGAGCGTCCAGAACCCTGGCCACGTCGGGTTCGGGCCCGGCGCAGGCGCGGAGGCGCTCCGTCCAGGCGGAAGGTGCGGGCAGGGGCGGCCCCAGGAGCGGAGGGTCGTCGGCCTCCAGGAAGCGCCCGGCCCGGACGGGCAGCTCACGGTCCGCAGTGAGCTCCGGAAGGAGGGCTCGTAAGGCGGACGAGCCCGGGATCTGAGGTGTCGCGGACGCGATCAGGAACCGGGTGGTGAGTCGGGCGGATCGGGGTGACGGCATGCGCTGCTCCCAGGTCAGGCGCCCCGACCGCGGGGCGCTGTCCCCTCAGAGTGGCCGCGCCCACCAGCGGGTCGGAAGTCGACCGCCGACCTGTGGACAACCCGCGCGTCCGACGCCGAATCAAGGGAGCCGCTCAGACCAGGATGATGACGATGAAGATCAGGCAGCAGATGATGTTGACCAGCCAGCTGTGGCTGTTCATCCAGTCCCGCACCGCGGGCATGGCGCGCGTCGCGCGGTGGTGGAACAGCAGCAGGGCGAGCAGGGGAAGCGCGGCGATCAGGACGGTGGCCAGGATGAACACCACCGCCGAGCCGAAGCCCGCGTGGTTCTGTTCGAGGTTGGCCCCGACCGTCAGCATCACCATGACGTCCGACGGCATCAGGAGGATCATGAGGAACCCGGTCTTGAGGGCCCGGCGGGGACCGGCGTTCATCAGCGCCCCGAGCCACTTCGGCGGCTCCACCGTCGCCCGGGTCAGATAGTTCCTCAGCATCGCGGCGATCAGCAGGGCGACCAGCACGTACTGGATGATCTTCCCGGCCGACCCGTTGTCGGACGACTCGCCCAGCGAGTCCCCGCCGATCAGGGAGAAGATGCCCCGCGTGATCGTCACGCCCACCGACACCGCGACGAGCACGCCGAGCAGGAACGCGAGCGAGACGCGCACCGGCTTCGAGGTGGTCACGAGGATGATCGCGGCCATGATCTGCGGGCCCGCCATCATGGTGATGGCCAGCGGAAGAACTTGAAGGCTCACGATCCCCCCGGTCGGTCCCAGGCGGGACGACACGGCTCCCGCCGCACCCCCGACACCGGGGTCCCACCTCACTCAAGGTCACGATAGGTGAGGGATCACTGCCCCATCCGCCACCCACCGTGTTCTTGACCAGGGCGTGGCCCATCCTCACGATCACGTGGGCTCGCCTTGTGCTCCGCGTCAGGCGACACCGGCGGACGCCGCGCGTCAGGAGGTCGGGAGGTCGCCCACCGAGGCCAGGTACTCGCGGGACTCGCGTTCGCGGCGGAAGCCGATCTCCTCGTTGACGGCGAGCATGTGCACGTTGTCGCCGGAGTTGTCGGTCTCGATCTCGGTGACCTCGGGACGCTCCCCGGCGAGCCAGGTCAGCATGGCGGCCTTGACCCAGATGCCGAGGCGGCGGCCCCGGTGCTCGGGGGCGACGGCCGTGTCGTACTGGGCGGCCCGTCCGGACGCGCCCGCCGGGACGACGATCTCGGTGAAGCCCGCGATCACCTCGCCACGGACGGCGGCGACGGTGTAGAGGTCGTCGCCGCGCTTGGCGACCATCTCGGCCATCTCGCGGACGCGGTCGGCGTTCCAGGGCGCGCCCTCGTACTCGGCGAGGTCGGCCATGGCGTGCTTGGCCTTCGCGAGGGCGTCGGCGTACTCGTCCGGGACGACGCCGCGCCAGCGGACCAGGTCGTATCCGTACGGACCGGCCGCGAGCAGGTCGTCCACCCGGCCGGACGGGAGGTCCGGCAGCCGCAGCAGCAGCCCCTGGAGGGTGAGGACGAGCCGGAAGCCGTGTGCCTCGAGGAAGCCCACGGCGGCCGGGCGCGCGAGGACCTGGGCGATGACGCTCGTGCGGCCGTCGGCGCGGAGCGCGTCGGCGGCGACGGCCAGCAGGCGGCTCGCCACGCCGCGCCGCCGGTGCGCGGGGTGCACGTGGATGGCGATCTCGCCCGGACGGTCGGCCCCCGGCTCGCCGGGCAGCCGCAGCGACGCGACGCCGATCATGTCCGGCCCGGACCGGACGGCCCAGAGGCGCTGCCGCGAACCCTGTTCCGCGCCGAGCAGCCGGGCGGCGGTCTGGTGCGGCTGCGGGGCGGGCTCGCCGTCCGGCTCGGCGGCGTGCACGGCGGCGAGGACCGCGTGCCAGCCCCGGATCTGGGGGTCCGTCGGATCATCGAGCGCGATGACGTCCATCTGGACTTTGTACCGGATCCGGGCGGCCCGCGAGCCGGACGCTACCCAACCGATACGACGCGACGGGAAACCCGGGGCGCGGTTCGGCCCGTTCTCAGGCGTCCCGTCCCACTGGAGCGCCACCGGGCGGTGGGCCGCGCCGTCCGAGGTCAGCGGGTGAAGGCGGCCAGGATCCGCTCGGCGGCGAGGGCCGGTGTGAGGGTGCCCGCGGCGACCTCGGCGTCGAGTTTCGGAGCGAGATCCCGCACGGCCGGATGCGCGTGCAGTTCGGCGAGGAGGCGGTCCCGGACCATGGCCCACGTCCAGCGCACCTGCTGCGCGCGGCGGCGGCGGTCGAGGTCGCCGGAGGCGGCCAGCCGGTCCTGGTGGGCGATGAGCGCGTCCCACACCTTGTCCAGGTCGACGTTCTCGATGGCGCTGCAGGTCAGGACGGGGGTGTCGGTGGCGCGCTCGTCGCTGCGCAGCAGCCGCAGCGCCCCGGCGAGTTCGCGCGCCGCCCGCCGCGCCTCCATCTCGTGGGGGCCGTCCGCCTTGTTCACGGCGATGACGTCGGCGAGCTCCAGGACGCCCTTCTTGATGCCCTGCAGCTGGTCGCCCGTCCGGGCGAGGGTGAGGAACAGGAACGTGTCCACCATCTCGGCGACGGTCGTCTCGGACTGGCCGACGCCGACCGTCTCGACCAGGACGACGTCGTACCCGGCGGCCTCCATGACGACCATGGCCTCGCGGGTCGCCTTGGCGACGCCGCCGAGGGTCCCGGCGGTCGGGGACGGGCGGATGAAGGCGTGCGGGTCCACCGCGAGGCGGTTCATCCGGGTCTTGTCGCCGAGGATCGAACCGCCCGACCGGGTGGACGAGGGGTCGACGGCGAGGACGGCGACGCGGTGGCCGGCGGAGGTGAGGTTCGTCCCGAGGGCGTCGATGAAGGTGGACTTGCCGACGCCGGGCACGCCGGTGATGCCGATCCGGCGCGCCCCTCCGGTGAACGGCGTCAGCTCGACCAGCAGCCGCTGCGCCAGCGCGCGGTGGTCCGGCCGGGACGACTCGACCAGCGTGATCGCACGGGCGATCCACGCGCGCGAGCCGTCCCGGACGCCGGTGACGTAGTCCTCCAGCGTCGGTCGCGTCACGCCCCGGACTCCCCCTGCCCCGAAACGCCGTGACCAGAGCCGCCATGACCGGAGTCGCCGTGGCCCAAGCGGTCGGCGAGGTCGCGCAGGAGGTCCTGGGCGGCGTCGGCGAGGACGGTGCCGGGCGGGAAGATCGCCGCCGCGCCCGCCTCGCGCAGCTCGTCGAAGTCCTGCGGGGGGATGACGCCGCCGACGACGATCATGATGTCGTCGCGGCCCAGCGCGGCGAGCTCGGCGCGCAGCGCGGGGACGAGCGTCAGGTGCCCGGCGGCCAGCGAGTTCACCCCGACGACGTGCACGTCCGCCTCGACCGCCTGGCGGGCGACCTCGCCCGGGGTCTGGAACAGCGGGCCCACGTCGACGTCGAAGCCGAGGTCGGCGAAGCCGGTCGCGATGACCTTCTGGCCGCGGTCGTGGCCGTCCTGGCCCATCTTGGCGACCAGGATGCGCGGCCGCCGCCCCTCGGCCTCCTCGAACGCGGCCGTCAGGGCGCGCGCCTCCTCGATCGCCGACACCTTGCCCGCCTCTTCCCGGTACACACCGGAGATCGTACGGATCTGCGCGGAGTGCCGTCCGTAGGCCCGCTCGAGAGCGTCGGAGATCTCCCCCACGGTCGCCTTGGCGCGGGCCGCGTCGATCGCCAGGGCCAGCAGGTTCTCGTCCAGGCCGGAGCCGCGGGAGCCCTCCTCGGCGGCGGACGCGGCGCGGGTCAGCGCGTCCAGCGCCGAGCGCACGCCGTCCTCGGACCGCTCCTCGCGCAGCCGCCGCAGCTTGTCGATCTGCTGCGCGCGGACGGACGCGTTGTCGACCTTGAGCACCTCGATGTCCTGGTCGGCGTCCGGACGGTACTTGTTGACGCCGATCACGGGCTGGCGGCCGGAGTCGATGCGCGCCTGCGTCCGCGCCGCCGCCTCCTCGATGCGCAGCTTGGGCAGGCCCTCGTCGATCGCGCGGGCCATGCCGCCCGCGCGCTCGACCTCGCGGATGTGCCCCCAGGCGCGGCGCGCGAGGTCGTAGGTCAGCCGCTCGACGTAGGCCGAGCCGCCCCACGGGTCGATCGTCCGGGTCGTCCCGGACTCCTGCTGGAGCAGCAGCTGGGTGTTGCGGGCGATGCGGGCGGAGAAGTCGGTCGGGAGCGCGAGCGCCTCGTCCAGCGCGTTGGTGTGGAGCGACTGGGTGTGGCCCTGCGTGGCGGCCATGGCCTCGACGCAGGTGCGCGCGACGTTGTTGAACACGTCCTGCGCGGTCAGGGACCAGCCGGACGTCTGGGAGTGCGTCCGCAGCGACAGCGACTTGGGGTTCTCCGGGCCGAACTGCCTCACGAGCTTCGCCCACAGCAGGCGCGCCGCGCGCAGCTTGGCGACCTCCATGAAGAAGTTCATGCCGATCGCCCAGAAGAACGACAGGCGCGGCGCGAAGGAGTCGATCGTCAGCCCGGCGTCGCGTCCGGCGCGGATGTACTCGACGCCGTCGGCGAGCGTGTACGCCAGCTCCAGGTCGGCCGTGGCCCCGGCCTCCTGGATGTGGTAGCCGGAGATCGAGATGGAGTTGAACTTCGGCATCCGCTGCGAGGTGAACGCGAAGATGTCCGAGATGATCCGCATGGACGGCGCGGGCGGGTAGATGTAGGTGTTGCGGACCATGAACTCCTTGAGGATGTCGTTCTGGATGGTCCCGGCCAGCGCCTCGGGCGCGACGCCCTGTTCCTCGGCGGCCACGATGTACAGGGCCATGACGGGCAGCACCGCGCCGTTCATGGTCATCGACACCGACATCCGGTCCAGCGGGATGCCGTCGAACAGCTGCCGCATGTCGTAGATCGAGTCGATCGCCACGCCCGCCATGCCGACGTCCCCGGCCACGCGCGGGTGGTCGGAGTCGTAGCCGCGGTGGGTGGCGAGGTCGAAGGCGACCGACAGGCCCTTCTGCCCGGCGGTGAGGTTGCGCCGGTAGAACGCGTTGGACTCCTCGGCCGTGGAGAAGCCCGCGTACTGGCGGATCGTCCACGGCTGGGTCGCGTACATGGCCGGGTAGGGGCCGCGCAGGAAGGGCGCGACGCCCGGCAGGGTGTGCAGGAAGTCGAGCGGGGCCAGGTCCTCGCCGGTGTACAGGGACGGGACGGCGATGCCCTCGGGGGTGTCCCAGACCAGGGGCCGGTCCCCGGCCGCGCCGCGCCAGCGCTTGGCGGCCTCGTCGGCCGTGACGGGCGCGCCGAGCTCGATCTCGGAGAAGTCGGGGATCATCGGTTCACTCCCAGATCGGTGAGGGTGGTCGTGAGGACCTCCACCGCGTCGCATCCGGCGAAGATCCGCGCGTCGACTCCTTCGTAGGAGCCCTTACCCGCGAGCCACACCTTCACCGCTCCCGCGTCGCGCAGGGTGCGCGCGGCGTCCGCCGCCCGCTCCTCGTACACCCTGTCGGACGAGCACAGGCACGCGATCGTCGCGCCGGACGCGGCGAACCCCTCGGGCGGGCCGATGACGGTCTCGACGCCGCCCGCCTGGAACAGGTTGGCCGCGAAGGTGACGCGGCCGGTGTGCGCGGCGACCGGGCCGAGCGTCGCCAGGTACACCTTCGGGCGCGCGCCGGTCGCGTCGCGGTGCGCGTCGGAGCGGTCCCGCAGGGCCTCGAAGTCCTGCCCGTAGGTGACCACCGGAAGTCCCCCGGTGTCGGGGGAGGACGGGGCGGGCCGCCGGGACGGCAGGGTCTCCGCCAGGTTCGGGAACTCGCTCAGGCCGGTCAGCGGCGCCTTCCGGTGGGCGACGTCGCGGCGGCGGCGCTCCCAGGTCTCCCCCAGGCGCCGCGCCACCAGGCCGGACGCGAGCGCGTCGGCGAGCCCGCCCGCCTTCTCGATCTCGGTGAACCAGGCCCAGGCGGCCTGCGCGAGGTCCTCGGTCAGGCGCTCGACGTACCAGGAGCCGCCCGCCGGGTCGACGACGCGCGCGAGGCTCGACTCCTCCAGCAGGAGGGTCTGGGTGTTGCGGGCGATACGCCGGGAGAAGTCGTCGGGCAGGCCGAGGCGCGCGTCGAACGGCTGGACGGTCACCGCGTCCGCGCCGCCGACCCCGGCGGCGAAGGTCGCGACGGTGGTGCGCAGCATGTTCACCCACGGGTCGTGGCGGGTCATCATCGCCGAGGACGTGACGGCGTGGATCGTCGCGACCGTCCCGTCCCGGGCGCCGGACACCTCGGCGACGCGCTGCCAGAGGCGGCGCGCGGCGCGCAGCTTGGCGATCGACGCGAACTGGTCGGCGTTGACGGCGAACCGGAACTCGATCTGGCCGAACGCCTCGTCCACGGTGAGGCCCGCGGCGGTGAGGACGCGCAGGTAGGCGACCCCGGCGGCGACGGCCGCGCCGAGCTCGTCGGCGTCCCCGCCGCCCGCGTCGTGGTAGGGGGTGGCGTCGACGGTGAACGCCCGGACCTTCGGGAACTCCCGGACACACCGGATCGCCAGCACCGCCACGTCGTCCAGGATCGCGCGGGCGCCGGTGCGGGCGGCCAGGCCGAGCGGGTCGGCGCCCAGATTCCCGACGGGCTCGGTGCCGCGCTCGGCGGCCAGCGAGAGGAACGCCTCGGCGGCCTCGCCGGTCTCCGCGCCCGCGTCCAGCACGACGGGGGCGAGGTTCAGGTGGACGTCGCGGAGCACGTCCGGCAGCGCCGCCACGGGGATCCCGCCCTCGCCGAGCGTCAGCCAGACCGAGGTGGCGCCGTTCTCCAGGTCGGCCAGGATCGCGGCGCGGGTCGTCTCGGCGTCGGGGTGGCCGTGCCGCTGCCGGACGTCCCAGCCCGCGAGGCCCTCGCCCTCGGGCATGATCTCGCGCACACGGGGGGCGAGTCCGGGCCGTCCGGGGGCGGAGTCCTCGGCGGTGTAGAGCGCGGCGATCGGCACACCGTCGTAGGTCTCGTGGGCGAGCAGCCCTTCGATCTCGTCGAGGGGGGTGTCCTCGGACGCCGCGCCGGTCTTGCGCAGCACACCCCGCACCATTCCCCGCCACCGGTCACGATCGGCCGGGGGGAAGGCGGCGGCCAGTTCGAGTTCTTCAGGCGGCACCGTCATGGCAGGGATGGTAGGCGAGCGCCGACCCCGAGCCGACGACCGGGGTGCCCGCAGACACGCCCCGGACACGGCTCCGACGCGCCCCGGACAGGGCCCGGACCCGCCGGAGCGGCGCCGCGGGGGCCCCAAAATCCCGGGGCCGTAAACCCGAATCCCGGCCGGGTGACGTGACCCTGACCTCAAGCGTGCAACCGGACGAACGGGAACGTAACGTCGTATGTGACCGTCCGAGTCCGGCGGGTCCCCTCAGGCCTCGCCGCGCCGGCCCCGGCACCGAGGTGGTGGGATGGCCCTCAGGTTCGGTATCGAAGAAGAGTACTTCGTCGTCGATCCCCGGTCCCGCCAGGTGGTGCCGCGCGCCGGGGGCGTCGTCGCCCGCGCGGCCGAGACCCTCGGCGACCGCGCGTCCGCCGAGCTGGTCTGCTTCCTCGCCGAGGCCAAGACGCCCCCGTGCGACGACCTGGACAAGCTGACCGAGCAGATCCGCGCGATGCGGGCCACGATGGCGGACGCGGCGCGCGCCGAGGGCCTGATGCTGGTCGCGACCGGCACGCCCGTCCTCGGCGACCTGTTCCCGCCGCCGATCAGCCCGGGGCCGCGCTACGCCGACAGCCTGGCCACCTACCGGGCGCTGGACGACGAGCAGTGCATCTGCTCCTGCCACGTCCATGTGGAGATGCCCGACCGGGCCCGCGCGGTCCAGGTCAGCAACCACCTGCGGCCGTGGCTGCCGACGTTGCTGGCGATGACGGCGAACTCCCCGTTCTGGGCGGGACGCGACACCGGGCACGCCTGCTGGCGGGTCATGTCGTGGGCGCGCTGGCCGGTCGCCGGGCCGCCGCCGTTCTTCGAGTCCCTCTCCCACTACGAGGACCTGATCGAGGCGCTGCTCGGCTGCGGCGCGCTGATGGACCTGGCCACGGTGTTCTGGGACGTCCGCCCGTCCTCCCGCCTGCCGACGCTGGAGATCCGGCTCGCGGACGTGGCGCTCGACACTGAGGGCGCCGCGTTGTTCGCCGCGCTCGTCCGGGCGCTGGCGCAGGTGGCGCTCGCCGCGGTCGAGGACGGGGAGAGGCCGCCCGCGCCGTCCCAGGAGATGCTGCGCGCCGCGTACTGGCTCGCCGCCCGCGACGGCCTCGCCGGGAAGGGCCTGGACGTCCGGACGGGACGGCCCGCGCGGTTCGCCGACCTGGCCGTCGCGCTGCTCGCGCACGCCCGTCCCGCGCTCGACGACTCCGGCGACCTCGCCCTCGTCGAGGCGGGCCTGGACCGGCTGCTGACCGACGGCACCGGCGCCGACCGGCAGCGACGCGTCCACCGGCGGCGCGGACTGCTGAGCGACGTCGTCGACGCGGCGGCGGTCGGTCTGCCCCGTCCGCCCGAGATCGGTTGATCTCCGGAGGGGGAAGGACGACGCGGACACGCATCGAAATCGGACAATAACCGAGCGCTCATCCGACGGCCCGTACGCTGGCCGTCGTGACTCTGGAGCGACGGGGCATCCCGAGCGTGTGGCCTGAAACCCGTCACCGCCTCGGTTCTCCTGGCCTCATGAGCCGGTGGTCCCGTGCCGTGGCGGCGTCGCCCCTGACGCGGCTTCCGGTCGCGGTCTCGCTCTTGTTCGGTCTCGCGGCCTGTGCCGGTGAGCAGCCCAGGGCGCGGATGGGACGGGGTGTCGCCACTCCGCCGATGGCGCTTCCGCCCACGCCGCCGGACGGGGACGGAACCGACGTGTACGCGCACGACCGGCCGGGGATGCTCAGCCCGGTCGTGAAGGGCATGCCCGCGCGCGTGTACGTCCCCGACACCAAGAGCGGCGACGTGATCGTCCTGGACCAGAGGACCTTCAAGCGGGTCGACCGCTTCAAGGTCGGCCGCGTGCCGCAGCACGTGGTGCCGTCCTGGGACCTGAGGACGCTCTGGGTCAACGACAACGACTCGAACGACCTCGTCCCGATCGATCCGCGCACCGGCAGGCACGGCAGGCCCGTCCCGGTGGACGATCCGTACAACCTCTACTTCACCCCGGACGGCCGTCACGCGGTCGTCATGGCCGAGCGCAAGGAGCGGATCGACTTTCGGGACGCGCACACGATGCGGCTCGTGACCTCGGTGAACGTCCCCTGCCAGGGTCCGAACCACGCCGACTTCTCGGCGGCGGGCGACTTCTTCCTCACCGCGTGCGAGTTCTCCGGGGACGTCCTGAAGATCGACACCGCCGGGCGCCGGGTGGCCGCCTCGATCAATCTCAGCAATCGGGCGATGCCGCAGGACGTGAAACTGTCACCGGACGGTCGTACGTTCTATATAGCGGACATGGCGTCCAACGGCGTATGGACGGTCGACGCGCGCACGTTCCGGAAGACCGGGTTCCTCCCGACCGGGAAGGGCGCGCACGGCCTCTACGTCAGCCGGGACTCGCGCGTCCTGTACGTGTCGAACCGAGGGGAGGGCACGATCTCGGTGGTGTCGTTCGCGACCGGCCGGGTCGACCGGACCTGGCGGCTGCCCGGCGGGGGCTCCCCCGACATGGGGGGAGTCTCGGCGGACGGAAGGGTGCTCTGGCTGTCGGGACGGTACGACGGGGTGGTGTACGCGATCTCGACCGCCGACGGGAGGCTGATCCGAAAGATCCGGGTCGGTACGGGTCCGCACGGTTTGTGCGTCTATCCTCAGCCGGGCCGTTACTCCCTGGGGCACACGGGGGTACTGCGCTAGTCGAAAACGGGGATCGGGGATCGGCATGATCGGGCCGCAGAACGTCTTGGTGTTCCTGCTGTTGTTGCTGGGGTTCGTCGGCGCCACATGGTGGCAGTACCGGGCCGGGAACCTGGCGCTGCGCCTCGTCGCGGCCTTCTGCGCCTTCCTCGCCGCCGCGCTGTTCGGGATCGCGGCGGTCAACCGCTACTACGGCTACTACCAGGGCTGGACCGACATCTACCGCGACATGGCCGAGGAGTCGGGCAGCAGCGGCCGGGGCGTCCCGGAGGTGAAGGCGTTCAGCGCCGGGTACCCCAACGCGCACGGGCAGAGCATGGCGGGCGGGCGGCTGGTGAACGTCCGGATGAACGGGCGCACGAGCGGGCTCGTCCGGCAGTTGCTGGTCTACCTGCCGCCGCAGTACTTCGACCCGGCCTACGCGGCCTACCGGTTCCCGGCCGTGGAGCTGCTGCACGGCTCCCCCGGCACGCCCACCGACTGGACCCGGCACATCCCGGCGCCGCAGACGCTCGCGCAGGCCGTCCGGGAGCGTCTGGCAGCCCCGGTGGTGCTGGTCATGCCCGACATCAGCGGCGGGCGGCGGCTGTCCGGGCAGTGCCTGGACGCCAAGGACGGCCCGCACGACGAGACGTTCCTCACCCGCGACGTCCCCGACTACGTGGCCGGGTCGCTGCGGGTCCGTCCGCCGGGCGACGGCTGGGGCCTGGCGGGCTACTCCGAGGGCGGCTACTGCGCGGCGAACCTGGCCCTGCGGCACACCCGCACCTACGGCGTCGCGGCGGTGCTGAGCGGCTACTTCCAGCCGCTGCCGACGAACCGGACGCCGGACGGCAGGCGCGACCCGTTCGCGGGCGACCGGCGCGTCCGCGACCAGAACACCCCGATGCGGGCCCTCGAGCGCATGGCCGCCGGGGCGCACCTGCCGCTGTTCTGGCTGGCCTCGGGCTCGCAGGCGGCGGGCGACACCTCCGCGGCCCGCGGCTTCGCCGGGCTGCTCCGCGCGCACCGGCAGGTCGCGCCGCTGACCGTGCTGAAGGGCAGCGGCCACGACTTCCGGACCTGGCGCAACGCGCTGCGCCCGATGTTCCAGTGGATGACCGAGCACCTCACCGGCGGCTCGGGCACCGGCCCCGCCCCGTCCCCCACCCGCGTGCCGCGCGCCGCGGGCGGCCACCTCACCGGCGCGTCCCCGGCGAACCAGGGCCCGCGCACCGTCCTGGGCCGCTGACCGGCCACGCCCCGGGCGCCCTCCCGGACGCGAACGACCCCTGACCGTTTCGCCCGGTCAGGGGTCGTCCGGATTCCGCGGGCCGTGAACCGCGCACGCGTGGGGTGACGCGACGGGTCAGCGGCCTTCGAGCAGTTCGGTCCAGAGGGGGCCGATGCGGTCCAGATGGTAGGAACCGGCGACTTCGGGCGCGGCCGTGCCGAGGCGGTCGCGCAGGTCGCGGTCGGACATGACGCGGTCGAGGGCCGCGGTGAGGGCGTCCACGTCGCGGGGCGGGACGAGCAGGCCGTTCTCGCCGTCCCGGATCAGGTCGGCGGGGCCGGTCGGGCAGTCGAACGACACGACGGCCAGGCCCTTGCTCATCGCCTCCAGCAGCACCATCGGCATGCCCTCGTACCGGGACGACAGCGCGTACACCGAGGCCTGCTCAAGCGCCCGCCCCATGTCGGTGCGCGGTTTCAGCTCGATCCTGTCCCCCACGCCCAGCTGGGCGATCTGCTTGCGCAGCTTCGCCTCGCGGGAGCCCGCGCCGTGGATGACCAGCCGCCAGTCGGGATGCTTGTCCGCCAGCGGCGCGTACGCGGCGATGAGCATGTCGAAGCCCTTGGCCCGGACGAACCGTCCGGCGGCGAGCACCACGGGCCTCTCCCGCCGGGACGGGCCGCCGTTCAGCTCGGGCAGGGCGTTCGGGATCACGACGATCCGCACCGGCGTCCCCGCGAGAGCCTCGGCGAACTCGGCGCGGGCGGTCTCGGTGAGGGTCGTCAGGACGGTCAGCCGGCCGTAGCGGCGGCGCATCTCCGCGCGCACCGTCGGCCGGTATCCGGCCAGGTGGCGGTGGTCCTGCCCGATGGTGACGACGTCCTTCGGGGCCAGCTCGGCGAGCAGCATGTTCAGCGACGGCCGGGTGCCGATGAGCACGTCGGCGGGCCGGTCCAGCAGGACGCGGACGAGCCGCAGGTCCGTCCAGAGGCTCCCGTGCCGGAACGTGGCCTCGTCGAGCTGGGTGAGGACGCTCGGCATGCGGCGCAGCAGGCGCTCCACGCGTCCGAGGGCGGGGCCGCGCGGCGGTGGACGGCGGTCGTCGACGAAGGTGACGCGGACGCCGTCCGGGATCGGGAAGAACGGCGTGTCCGCCGTCCGCAGGACGCTGACGATCTCGACGTCGTAATCGCGGGCGAGATGTCCGCACGTGGTCAGTACAGTCCTGATCGTCCCTCCTGTACCATGTGCGTGTTGGAGCAGCACCCGGACGACGGGACGCTCGCCGTGGGCGGGCACGAGTCGTCCGCGGGTGAAGAGGCGCAACAGGACGAACGCCGTCCGCCGGAGGATCCGGTGCATGACCCGGGCCGGGTCTTTCAGCCGGGCCTTCCAGTGCCGCTTACGGCGTTTTTTCGCGGCCCCGCCCCCGGCGGGTGCCTGCGCAGCTTGACGTACCACCATCCGAACCCCCGGTTCAAGGTAGATACGGTGCTCCCGGGGCCATCCTGCTCGACCGGACGGTGGAGCAGAAGGGTTTCCCCGACACGGGCGCGTCGTGCCCCGGATGCGACGTTTCTACCGGCCGGCGCCCATCGCCGACCGGTTCGACTTCGGCCGACGCCCCATCGCCGACCGCTTTGTGCAGGCTGACAGCGCGCCGACCACTCCCTTTTTCGGTCGGCTACGTGTCAGCCGGTTCTGGGTAGGCCGACACGACGCGGACCGATCCCACATCAGTCGGCGTCGCGCCTGGCACGCCGGATCAGCCGGCGGTGTTGACCTCCTGGCCGAGCGCGCTGCCGCGCAGCCACTTGGCCCACGACATCTGGTAGAAGCCGTAGCCGTTGTCCCAGGGCAGCTCGCGGTCGGTGCCGGTGATGACCACCGGGTCGCCGATGTAGGAGAAGCCGTAGTACCACTCGGCCTTGCTGGGCGGGGAGTTCACGCAGCCGTGGCTGACGTTCTGCCGTCCCTGCGCCCACGTCGTGGCCGCCATCGAGTGGATGTACTCGCCGCTGTCGGAGATCCGGACGGCGAACGGGATGACCTCCTTGTAGCCCCCGTTGGCCTTGTCCTCCGGCTTCACGCCCATCCATTCGGACGTCATGATCGCCGGGTTCTCCTTGCCCATGGTCAGGTGGACGCCGCTGGTGGTCTGGTAGATGTCCACCCCGTTGCGGATCCGCCCGCCGCGTCCGGCGCTGATGCCCCAGCCGTTGACCTTGACGCCGTTCTTCTTCACCACGAGCCGGTGCGTCTTGACGTTCACGGTGACCATGTGCGCGTCACCGATCCGGAACGAGCGGTCGACGTCGGCGACACCGTAGGTGCGCTTGCCCGACTTCACGCCGGAGAGCTTGGCGCTGAAGGTGATCTTCTGGTTGGGCTGCCAGTACGTGCCGTTCTTGGTGCGGAAGACGACGTGCTGGTCGTCGGTCCACTTCCAGGCGCCGACGGCCGGCTTCTGCGAGCGCACCTCGAGGGCCTTCTCGACGGCCTTGCGGTCGCCCACGGCGCGGTTGAACGCCACCATGATCGGCATGCCGATGCCGACCTTGCCCGAGCTCGGCGTGACGTCGGTGATCGCCAGCTCGTTCCCGGCCTTGACCGTGCCGAACGAGCTGCTGGCCGACGCCGTCTTGCCCTTGGGGCTGCGCGCGGACGCCTGGACCTGGTACTGGGATCCGGGACGCAGCGTCCGGGACTGCCAGGTCGTCTTGTCCGCCGACATCTCGCCCTCGACGGGCTTGCCCTTGCGGGTGACGACGACCTGGTCGAGGGTTCCGCCGGCGACCTTCACCGTCACGCCGGCGTCCGGCGCGGCGCGGCCGTCCCCGTTCCCCGGTGTGATCGTCAGCTGCGGCGTTCCCGCCTCGGCCTTGCCGTCGACGTTCGCGCCCTCGTGTTTCTCCCCGCCGCCGCACGCGGTCAGCGCCAGTGCCATCGCGGTCAAGCCCGCGCCCGTCCGCACCCCCACGGTGAGCGTCCGCCCCACGTCAACCTCCAGAGACCCCCGCTGTATGGCGGAGACATTAGCGACAATTGTCGCCAATGTGGGGCTTGATCGGATTGTTCTCGTGGTCCGAGATCAAAGCGTTGCAAAAACCCCCGGGGTGTACCCGGGGGTTCGCGGAGTCCGTCGGCCGGGCCGGGAAGGCCGCGGGGCTCGGGAGGAACGCGGCAGGTCAGGACCCTCAGGCGAGGGCGCTGCCCGCCTTCCACTTGTCGAAGGACATCTGCCAGAAACTCCAGCCGTTGTCCCATTCGACCTGGCGGGTGCTGCCGGTCAGGCTGAGCACGTCGCCGCGCTGGGCGATCTCGTGGTACCAGCGCGCGTTGGCCGGGCTGAGGTTCAGGCAGCCGTGGCTGGTGTTCGCCGACCCCTGGATGCCGACGTTCCACGGCGCGGAGTGGGTGTACTCGCCGCTGTTGGAGAACCGGACGGCCCAGTCCACCTCGGTCTTGTAGTAGCCGGGGTCGCCGGGCTTGCGCCCCGGGGACACCATCGTCACGTGGCCCTCGGCTCCCATCAGCAGGTGGACGCCGCTGGTGGTCGTGTACTCGCGGGTCGATCCGTTGCCCGCGCTGAACGGGATGTGGCGGATCTTCTTACCGTCCCGGTACACGTTCATCCCGTGGGAGGAGATGCTCCCCTTGGTGATCTGCTCGGCCCCGATCTGCATCGTGGCCTTGGAGTCCTTGGCACCATAAACGCCGTTCCCGACGTTGACCCCGGCGAGCTTCGCGTCGACGCGCACCTTCTGGTACGGGGCCCAGTACGTCTTGGTGCGGTAGACGACCTGGTCGTCGCCGATCCAGCGCCAGGCGCCCTCGACGGGCTTCTCCGGCGTGACCGTCAGCGCGCGCTCGACGGCGGCCTTGGCCGTCCGGGTCGGGACGGCGCGGTTGAAGCGGACGAAGACCGGCATGCCGACGCCGACCTTCTCCCCCGTCCGGTTGGGCGTGATGTCGACGACCTTGAGCGTCTTGCTCGGCTTGAGGGTGCTGAAGCGGCTGGTGACGCTGACCGGCTTGTCGCCGCGCCTCCCCTGGGCGGTCACGGTGTAGTCGGTGGCGGGGACGAGCGTCCGGGACGACCGCCAGCTCTTGCGGTCGGCCGCCAGCTCCCCGGCCACCGGCGCGCCGTCGCCGCCCTGGAGGGTGACGCTCTCCAGCGTCCCCGAGGTGGCCTTGACCTCGACGGTCCCGTCGGGCTTCACGGCGGTCGCGCCGTCCCCGGGGGTGATCGTCACGGGGCTGGACGACTCGGCGGCGAGCCGTCCCTTCGCCGCCGCCTCGTCACCGCCGCCGCAGGCCGACGTCAGGAAGAGCACCGCTCCCGCCCCCACGGTCACGACAGCCCTAAAAAGCCCCTTCGCCATGCAAATCCCCCCAGATCCCCAGATGGCGTACGGAAGGAAATTTATAGGATATTTAGGCATGACCCAAACGAGAACAGACCCCGACCGGAACGGCTCGACCGTGCCGTGGGCCCAGGGTTGGGCGTGCCGGAATCAGAGGTGGCGGATCAGGCGGCGGCGGGGTCGGCGTTGACCCGTCCGACGCAGCGCCTGAACCCCCACACCGAGGCGGCGACCGCGACCGCGCCGATCGCCGCGACCAGGGACGTCCGCACCCACAGGAACACCGTGATCGACTGGTGGAGCAGCATCCACAGGCTGAGCCCCGTGTTCAGCAGGAACACCGACGCCCACAGCAGCGACACCCGCGAGAAGAACCGCCGCACCCGGACGTGCCGCAGGAACGGCTCGGGCATCGGGACCATGTCGGTGGCGAGCTTCTGCGCCAGCGGGCGGCGCAACGGCACCGAGGCGAGGAACGAGACGCTGACCATGAGCGTCCCGAGCGTCGGCTGCAGGAAGTACACCATCGCGCTCTGCGTCGCGGCGGCCAGCCCGGCCCGGACGGTCACGCCGAGCGCCGCGAGCATCAGCATCCCGGTCACCCCGTGCCCCCGCGCGCACCGCCAGGCGATCCCGCAGTACACCCACGCCACCGCCGCGATCAGGCCGCCGTTCAGCCCGAACAGCGCGAACGCGGCGTAGAAGACCGCGACGGGCGCGATCACGCCCTCAACGAACCGCGGCGCGGCGTGCCGCAGCAGCACCGCCAGCCGCGGCAGCTCGAACCCGTGCCCGCCGTCCCACCCGAACGCCTGCCCGCCGTGCCGCCCCAAGCTGCGCCCGCCGTTTCGGGCGACGCCGTCCGGCCCGCGCGCGGGCAGGGCCGGACGCACGGGCACGGGTTCCCCGGCCGCGTCCGGGCCGGTGCCCCCTTCTGCCACGGTCTCGTGCATCGAGCCTCACGCTCCCGCGTGCCTTGCGACGTTGGCCCCGGCATCGTCCGAGGGTTCGCCCCACGGTACGTGAAGATCCGGGCCGCGCCGGATCCGTCCGCCCGGACGAACCGGTCCGTCCGTCCCCCTTGACCGTATTGGACTCATCGTTAACAGTGCGGAGACCGGATCCCGCCGGACGGCACCACCGAGCGGATCCCCCATCGAGAAGCTTCACCGAGGAGGCGTCATGGGCACGCAGATCCCGTCCGAGGCCGGCGACTTCGATCAGATGCTGGAGTCGGTGAGCACCCCCGCCGAGCTGCGGGAGCTGCTCAACGCCGACGGCGTCGACGACAAGGTGGTCGCCGAGTTCGCCCGGGCCGCCGGGGTGGACGGCGTCCTCGACCGGATCTTCGGCCTGATGGGCACCCGGTTCGTCCCGGACAGGGCGGGCGGCGGGGCCGGCAGCGTCCAGTGGGACATCACCACCCCCGACGGCCCGCGCACCTACCACCTGGACATCGCCGCCGGCCGCGCGACCGGCGGACGCGGCGCCCCGGAGAAGGCCACGGTCACCCTCGCCATGTCGCTCCCCCACCTGCTCCGGCTCTGCACGGGCGAGCTGAACGGCGTCACCGGCGTGATGTCCGGCAAGATCAAGGTCTCCGGCAACATGATGTTCGGCGCCAAGATGCAGGGCTGGTTCGACTACAGCTGACCAAGGCCTCCGGGACGGTCAGGCGTCCGGGAGGGTGGGGCCGGCCTGGCGGGCGGCCGAGTAGAGCGTTCGGAGGGTCACCGCGACGGCGGGACGGCGGACGCTCGCGGCCCGGGTGACGGCGTAGACCTCGCGGGCCAGGGTGCAGTCGGGGATCCGGCGGACGGCGACGCCGCGGTCCCCGGCGGCGAGCGCGAGGGCCGGGACGGCGGTGATCCCGAGGCCGCGCGCCACCAGGCTGAGGATGGTGTGCAGGCCCTCGAACTCCCACGGGACGGGCCCGGTGCCGCCGACCTCGTCCAGCAGGCGGTCCACGGCCTGCCTGGACGGCTCGCCGGGCGGGGCCGCCATCCATGGCTCCTCGCGCAGGGCGCGCAGGTCCACGGGCCGCTCAGGGTCGGACAGCGGGTGGTCGGCCGGGACGACCAGCACGAGCGGGTCGCGGCGCAGCCGGAACACCTCCAGGGACGCCGGGGCCTGCTCGGGGAGGGAGCCGGTCCAGTCGTCCACGAGGGCGATGTCGACCTCACCGCCGCGCACCTGCGAGACGCCGTTGCCAAGGCGGGTCTGCCGCAGCACGAAGGTCAGTCCCGGGTAGTCGGCGAGGCCGTGGGCCAGGGCCGGGGCGAACGCCACGGCGGCGGTGGGGAACGCGGTCACCGCGATCCGGCCCATGGGCGCCTCGGCCTGCGCGGACAACTCGGCCTCGGCGACCTCCACGAGCCCGAGGATCTCCTCGGCGCGAGCGGCGAGGCGGCGTCCGGCGTCGGTCAGTTCGGCGCTGCGCGCGGTGCGGTCGAGCAGCGGGACGCCCGCCTCGCGCTCCAGCGTGGCGAGCTGCTGGGAGACCGCGGAGGCCGTGTAGCCCAGGGCCTCCGCGGTCGCGGCGATGCTGCCGCGGCGGGCGAATTCGGAGAGCAGTTTCAGTCGGCGCACCTCAAGCATAAGAACAGCTTACGGTGACCATCGTTGAGAGGAGCTTGTCATGATGCTCCCGACCGACCAACATTGAAGGTGTCCCGGCCGGGTCACCGAAGAGAGTCGATCACTCACAGAGTGCGACCTCACTTTCCGTCACTCAGAACACCCCTTTTCACTCCTCTTCAGGAGCTCTTGATGCCTGCCCTGAGTCCGTCCACACTCCGGCCGGTCCAGACCACGCCGCGACCCGTCGCGCTGTCCGCCACGCTCGCCGTCAACGAGGCCCTGGCCCGCCGCGCCCGGGCCGGTCTTCCCGTGCTGCCGCTGGGGTTCGGCGAGGCCGGGATCCCGATCCATCCCGCGCTGGTGCGGGCCCTGTCCGAGGCCGCCGACCGCGGGGGGTACGGCCCGGTCGCCGGGTCCGACGAACTCCGCCAGGCCGTCGCCGGCTACTGGACGCGGCGCGGACTGCCCACCGCGCCCGACCGGATCGTCGCCGGTCCGGGCAGCAAGCCGCTGCTGTTCGCGCTGCTGCTGGCGCTGGGCGGCGCGGTGGCGGTGCCCGCGCCGAGCTGGGTGTCGTACGCGGCACAGGCCCGGCTCCTGGACGCCGATCCGGTGATGATCGCCACCCCGCCCGGCGAGGGCGGGACGCCGAGCCCGGCGCTGCTCGCCGACGCCTGCGTCCGGGCCCGCGCGGCCGGACGTCCGCTGCGCGCGGTCGTGGTGACGCTCCCGGACAACCCGACGGGCACGCTGGCCTCCGCTGGAACGATCCAGAAGCTGTGCGAGGTGGCCCGCGACAACGACCTGGTCATCATCTCGGACGAGATCTACCGCGACCTGCTGCACGATCCGGCGCAGACGGTGCAGAGCCCCGCCCTGTGGGCGCCCGAGCGGACGGTCGTCTCCACCGCGCTGAGCAAGAACCTCGCCGCGGGCGGCTGGCGTCTCGGCGTCCTCCGGCTCCCGGAGGGGCCGTTCGGCGCGCGGCTGCGCGACTCGGTCGTCGGGATCGCCAGCGAGATCTGGTCGAGCGCGCCCGCGCCCGTCCAGCACGCCGCCGCCTACGCGTTCACCGAACCGGAGGAGCTGGTCGAGCGGATCGACCTGAGCCGCCGCCTGCACGCCTCGGTGGTGCGCGCGGTCGCCGACCGGTTCACCGTCGCCGGGGCGACGGTGCCGCGGCCCCGCGGCGGCTTCTACCTCTACCCGGACCTGGACCCGCTGCGCGACCGCCTGCGCGCCGACCACGGCGTGACCACCGGGGCCGAGCTGACCGGCCTGCTGCTGAAGGACTACGGCGTCGGCGTGCTGCCCGGATCGGCCTTCGGCGACGCCACGGACGCGCTGCGGATGCGCGTCGCGCCGAGCCTGCTCTACGGCGCGGACGACGAGCAGCGGCTCGCCGCCCTGGAATCGTCCGACCCGGCGTCCCTGCCGTGGATCGCGACCGCGCTCGACCGGCTGTCGGAGGTGCTCTCCGACCTGACCCGCGACGCCCTCGAACCGCTGTCCGAAGTGTGCTGACGGATTACTGACCGGATCCGGACCGCCCACCGCCGGGGACCACCGGCCCATCCCGCCGCCATCACGGGATGGGCCGGTTTCCGGTGGTGTAATCTGCGTCGTCGCGTGGGGCAATCGCCGATAAGCACCCAAGTGCGGTTCCAAGCACGGTCGTGCCGCGATTGCCCAGGGTAGAGCCAGAACCACTGCGATGTCACGGATGTGATCAATGGAGGCGGGGCACGCCATGAGGCATGCACGGGACGGCGCGGCGGCCGCGATGAACGCCGCGTCCCGGGTGCTCGTCGCCCGAGGCAAGAGCGAGCCGCAAGAGGTGGAGAACCCCGACGTCGCCTGGGGCCAGCGCGCGCGGGACGGGGTGTGGGTCCCCACCAAGGACGGCCAGCGCATCCACATCGGCGTCGACCTCACGGCCGCCGACACCGTCCCGCAGGTGCTGCGGCCCACGCTGCGGGTCTTCGTCGGCGTCGACGCCGACACCGACCTGGTCGCGCAGACCACCGCGCACGGCGTGCGGCTGCTGACGGTCATCCACGGCCCGAACGCGCCGATGGAGTTCCGGTTCCCGATCTCGCTGGCCGACGGGCTGACGCTCGAGGCGATGCCGTCCGGCGGGTACGACGTGGTGCACCTGCGCTACGGCGCGACGGTCGGCCGCTTCTACAACCCGTGGGCGGGCGACTCGATGTTCCGCCAGATCAAGGCCGACTACGTGCTGGACGGCCAGTCCATCACGATGCGGGTGCAGCACGAGGGCGCGACCTACCCGGTCATCGCCGACCCCAGCTACGCCCGCTGACCCCGACGCCGGCGCGCTCCCCGCCGGCGCCCCCGGTCGCCCCCCACCGCCGCCCGGCCGCCCGACGGCCCGCCCCCGGCGAGACACCCCCCACAGCGCCCCGGTCGCCTCCCGAGCGTCCTTCCGCTCGCCGCCACGGCGACCCCCGGCTCACACTCCCCGCCAGGCTCCTGGCTCGCCCCCCGCCGGTGCTCCCGGCTCGCGTCCTGCTCGGCGCGTCCCCTCCGGTCGAACGTGGTGACGGCCTCGTGTCCTCCCCGAGACCGTCAGCCGTTGGGCCGCCGCATGGAGATCGGCTCGGCGAAGTCGAGCTCGCTCCCCACCTGACGCAGCGTCCCGGCGCCGATCTTGCCCCTGCGGTAGAGCGTGTCCAGCTTGGCGCGCTGCGCCCGGACCAGCTCGGCCCGCACCCGCATGCTGCCGGGCGGCTCCCCCCGCTCCTCGCGGGCCTCCTCCTCGCCCTCGCCGTCCTCCTCCATCTCCTCGAGGAAGTACTCGACGCGCTCCAGCCGCAGTTCGAGCATCTGCCGGAACGCGTCGGCGGTCTTCTCGTCCACGTCCTCGGCCTCGGCCATCTCGTCCAGCCGCGCGAGCGCGGCGTTCGCCGCGGCCTTCCGGGCGATCATCGACTCGCGGCGCCGGCGGTCGGTCTCGACCAGGCCGAACCGGCGCAGCAGCACCGGCAGCAGCGGCGCCTGCCCGACCAGGGTGACGAGCACCACCAGCGCCGTCAGCAGGACGTGCAGCTCGCGGTCGGGGCCCACGGCGGCGGGCAGCGACAGCGCGATCGCGAGCGAGATCGCGCCGCGCATCCCGGAGAACCCGATGACCAGGCGCTCGTGCCAGCCCATCCCCTCCTGGCTGACCCGGCCGCCGGGCAGCAGGTCGGCGAGCGGGCGGTTGCCGAGCTCCCACGCCACCCGG
Source organism: Actinomadura oligospora ATCC 43269 (assembly GCF_000518265.1). Classification (GTDB taxonomy): domain Bacteria; phylum Actinomycetota; class Actinomycetes; order Streptosporangiales; family Streptosporangiaceae; genus Spirillospora; species Spirillospora oligospora. The sequence goes on from NZ_JADG01000009.1 coordinate 426,789, forward strand.
ACGCCGATCACCACGGCCGACACGGCGAGCCCGATCCAGGTGACCTCCCACCAGGACCGTCCGCCGGGCTGGTGCAGCAGCTCGCGGATCTCCAGGCCGAGCAGGACGAACAGCGCGGATTCCAGCAGGAACGTCCCGATCCGCCAGAACATCGTTCCCAGCAGCCGGGACGCGGGCTGCAGCAGGCCCTCGCCGTGCGTGCCGAGGTAGAACCCGGCGACGACGGCGGCGAGCACCCCGGACCCTCCGAGGCTCTCCGCCGGGATGTAGGCCAGGTACGGCGTCGCCATCGACACGATGATCTGGCTGCTCGGATCAGAGATCCACCGCCGCACCCGGCGCACGACCAGCCCGACGACCAGGCCGTAGCCGACGCCGCCGACCACCACCTGGACGAGCCGGACCGCCCCGTGCCCGACCGTGAACGGCGCGGTGATCGCCTCCACGGCGAGCCCGAACACGGTCAGCGCGACCCCGTCGTTGATCAGGCTCTCGCCCTCCAGGATCGTCGTCAGCCGGGGCGGCGCCCCGACCCGCTGCATCACCGAGGTCGCGGCGACCGCGTCGGTGGGCGCGACGGCCGCGCCGAGCGCGACGGCGGCGGCCCAGCCGGTGCCGGGCAGCAGCCAGTACACGGTCCCGGCGACGGCGACCGTGGTGACCAGGGTCAGCCCGACCGCCAGCGTGAAGATCGGGAAGGCGTTGGCGCGGGTCTCCCTGGGGGCGGAGAAGAACGCCGCGTGGTACACCAGCGGCGGCAGGAAGCCGAGCAGCACCAGGTGCGGCGAGACCACGACGTTCGGCAGCCCGGGCATGAACCCGGCGGCGATCCCGAGCACCACGAGCAGGATCGCGTCCGGCACCCCGAGCCGGTGGGCCAGGGCGCGGGCCAGCAGCACCACGACGGCCACGACCAGCAGAACGACGAACAGGCGTTCCTCCTCCACGAGGTGATCGTTCCCCGTCCGCCGGGCCGAGTATCCGGAATGCGGACAGGCCCGATGACCAGGAAAGGGACGGGGCGTAACCGCGGGATGCCCGGGATGGGACGGATCGTCGTCCGGGCGGACTAGGGTGAGACCGCGTCGCGCACCCCACGGCCCGGTCCGCGCCTGCCGTGGCGACGCGACGGACCGCCCCCTCGGTCTCCGAGACTGGAGTGACCGTGATCTTCACCCATGACACCGAGCACGCCCTGGCGACCGTGGTCGACCTGGTCAACACCGCGCCCGCGGCGGGCGGCGAGGAGGGCCTGCCCGACCTCGCCGCGCTGCGCGAGCTGCTCGAGCGGAACGAGACCAGCGACGTGTCCGGGCTGGCCGAGCGGGACCTGGAGGTCGTGCGCGGCCTGCGGGACCGCTTCCACGCGGTCTTCCTCGCCGCGGACGACCCGCCGGCCGCCGTGGCGCTCGTGAACGAGGTCGTCGGCGGGGTCCGCACCACCCCGCACCTGACCGACCACGACGGCTACCACTGGCACATGCACTACTTCGAGCCGGGCGCGCCCCTCGGCGAGCACCTGGCGGCCGACTGCGGGATGGCCCTGGCCTTCGTCGTCGCCGCCGGGGAGCTGGACCGGCTGCGCACCTGCGAGGCGCCCGACTGCGGCCGGGTGCTGGTCGACCTGTCCCGCAACCGCTGCCGCCGGTACTGCGACAGCCGCACCTGCGGCAACCGCATGCACGTGGCGGCCTACCGGGCCCGCAGGCGGGACGCCCAGGCCCCCGCCTAGCCGCGGGCCCGGCCCGCCCGGACCCGGCCGTCCGGGCCGCTGCTCGGGCGAAGGCCCAGGCGACCGGGCCCCCGCCTAGGCGAACACCCCGCGAGGTCGCTAACCTCGTGAACCAGAATCTCGTTCATCTCCCGGTCCAGGCCGCAGGATGGGCCCCGTGAACCACTAGGAAGCCTTGGAGGATCCCCTGTCCAGGCGCGCACTGATCACCGGCATCACCGGTCAGGACGGCTCGTACCTCGCCGAGCACCTGCTCGCCGAGGGCTACGAGGTCTGGGGGCTGGTGCGCGGGCAGGCCAACCCGCACGTGGCCCGGCTGCGCAAGCACGTCGGGGACGTCCGGATCACCACCGGCGACCTGCTCGACCAGGGCAGCCTGATCTCCGCCGTGGAGCGGGCGCAGCCCGACGAGGTGTACAACCTCGGCGCGATCTCCTACGTCCCGATGTCGTGGCAGCAGGCGGAGCTGACCGCCGAGGTCACCGGCATGGGCGTGCTGCGCGTCCTGGAGGCGATCCGGGTGGTGTCGGGGATCGGCGGCTCGCGCACGCCGTCCCGGGACGAGCAGATCCGGTTCTACCAGGCGTCCTCGTCGGAGATGTTCGGCATGGTCCGGGAGACCCCGCAGAACGAGCGGACCCCGTTCCACCCGCGCAGCCCCTACGGGGTCGCCAAGACCTACGGGCACTACATCACCCAGAACTACCGCGAGTCGTACGGGATGTTCGCGGTCAGCGGCATCCTGTTCAACCACGAGTCACCGCGCCGGGGCGCCGAGTTCGTCACCCGCAAGGTGACGCTCGGAGCGGCCCGGATCAAGCTGGGCCTGGCGTCCGAGCTGCGCCTGGGCAACCTGGAGGCGCGCCGCGACTGGGGCTTCGCGGGCGACTACGCGCGGGCGATGCGGCTGATGCTGGCGCAGGAGACGCCCGAGGACTACGTGATCGGCACCGGCAAGACCCAGTCGGTGCGCGACCTGGTCGACTTCGCGTTCCGCACCGCCGGGCTGAACTGGGAGGACCACGTCGTCCTGGACGACCGGTACACCCGTCCGGCCGAGGTGGACCTGCTGTGCGCCGACCCGAAGAAGGCCCGCGCGCAGCTCGGCTGGGAGCCCGCGGTGACCTTCGAGGAACTGGTCACCATGATGGTCGAGTCGGACCTGCGGCTGCTGTCCGGGTCGGCCCGTCCCGAGGACGAGCCGTTCAGCCCCGACCACTGGTGACCTCCGGGCCGTCCCCCTGGTTCTGACGGGTCGGGCCCCCCACCGGGGAGATCACCTCGGGGTGCCCGCGGTTCCGGCGGCATGCGACGATCGGACCATGAGCGTTTGTGAACACGTGTCCCAGTTGCCCACGCCCGAACCGGCCCCCCGCACTCCCGAAGGCTGCGAGGAGTGCCTGCGGAACGGCACCCGGTGGGTCCACCTGCGCGTGTGCCTGGAGTGCGGGCACGTGGGGTGCTGTGACTCCTCCCCCAACCGGCACGCGAGCGCGCACGCCGCCGCGGACAAGCACCCGGTGATCCGGTCCTTCGAGCCCGGCGAGGACTGGCGCTGGTGCTTCGTGGACGAGCAGATCGTCTGATGGCCGAGATCCGGCTGTCGCAGGCGCGCGGGCGCTGGATCCTGCTCGCGACCGTGCTCGGCTCGGGCGTGGCGTCCCTGGACGCCACGGTCGTCAACGTCGCGTTGCCGAAGCTGGCGGACGACCTGTCGGCCTCGATGGCCGATCTCCAGTGGACCGTCAACGCCTACACGCTCACCCTCGCCGGGCTGATCCTGCTCGGCGGGTCCCTCGGCGACCGGTTCGGCCGCCGCCGGGTGTTCGTGATCGGCGTGGTGTGGTTCGCGACGGCGTCGGTGCTGTGCGGCGCCGCGCCGGACGTCGGGACGCTGATCGCCGCGCGGGCGCTGCAGGGCGTCGGCGGGGCGCTGCTGACCCCCGGCTCGCTGGCGATCATCCAGGCGTCGTTCGACAAGGACGACCGTCCGCGCGCGGTCGGCGCCTGGTCCGGGCTGTCCGGGGTGGCGGGCGCGGTCGGCCCGTTCGCGGGCGGCTGGCTGGTGGAGGCCGCGGGATGGCGGTGGGTGTTCCTGCTGAACGCCCCGCTCGCGGTGATCGTGGTGCTGGTGGCGCTGCGGCACGTCCCGGAGACCCGCGACCCGGACGCGACCGGGCGGTTCGACATCGCGGGCGCGGTCCTGGCGGCGCTGACGCTGGCCGGGACGACGTACGCGCTCACCGAGGCCCCGAGCAAGGGCGCGGGCAGCGGGGTCATGGTCGCCGCGGTGGTCGGGATCGGCTCGGCGGTCGGGTTCGTCCTGGTGGAGCGGTGGCTCGGGCGCGGCAACGGGAACGGGAAGCGGCCCCAGCCGATGCTGCCGCTGACGATGTTCGCGAACCGGGAGTTCTCCGCGGTCAACGCCGTCACCTTCGTCGTGTACGGCGGGATGGGCGTGATGTTCTTCCTGTTCGTGCTGAACCTCCAGGTCGTGTCGGGGTTCTCGCCGATCGCGGCGGGCACGGCGCTGCTGCCGGTGACGGCGCTGATGCTGCTGCTGTCCCCGCGCGCGGGCGGGCTCGCGCAGAGGATCGGGCCGCGGAGGCCGATGACGGTCGGCCTGGTGCTCGCCGCGCTCGGGATGGCGCTGGTGTCGCGGGTCGGGGAGCACGCGTCCTACTGGCGGGACGTCCTGCCCGGCGTGGTGGTGTTCGGGCTCGGCCTGTCCGCGATGGTCGCGCCGCTCACCGCGACGGTCCTGGCGAGCGCGGACGTCCGGCACGCTGGCATCGCGAGCGGGGTGAACAACGCGGTGGCGCGCGCGGCGGGCCTGCTGGCGGTCGCGGCGATCCCGCCGCTGGTCGGCCTGACCGGGGACGCCTACCGCAACCCCGCCAAGTTCGCCGACGGGTTCCGGTCGGCGATGCTGATCTGCGCGGGCATGCTGCTCGCCGGGGCCGTGCTGACCCTGTTCACCGTCCGGGACGACGTCCTGAAGACCGCGCCCCCGGAGCAGGAGCCCGAGTGCCACATGCACTGCGCGGTCGGCGCGCCGCCGCTGGAACGCGAGCGGTCCGCGGTCCCGGCCGGCGCCGCGGCCGAGCCCGGTCCGGCGGGCGCGGCCGGAGGCCCGGCGGGCCCCGTGGACACCGGAGGCGGCTGACGCGCACGGGTGACGGCCGACTGATTCGTCCGGGATGTCGTCACCCTCGGTGTCGGCGGCGCGAATCTCGGGCCGATTCCGGCTATGTCCAGGACCGGATCAGTTCGTTGTCATACGGTGCGAGCATGAATCTGCGGCAGCTGCGCTATGTCGTGGCGACCGCCGACCACGGCACCATGACGTCGGCGGCCCAGGCGCTCTACGTGGCCCAGCCCGCGCTGTCCCGGGCCGTCCGGGAGCTGGAGCGCGAGCTCGGGGTGGAGCTGTTCGCCCGGTCCGGACGTGGGGTGGTGCTGACGGCGGCGGGCGAGCAGGTGGTCCGGCACGCGCGGGTCGCGCTGTCGGCGGTCGAGGCGATCGAGAGCCTGTCGGCGGGCGGCGCGGGCGGCCGGGGCGCGGACCTGCGCATCGCCACCACGCTGTCCCTGGAGCCGGAGCTCACCGGGCGGCTCATCCCCCGGTTCGCCCGCGACCAGCCCGCCGTCCGGGTCCGGGTGGTGCGCTGCCCGGGCGCGGCGCACGCGGCGGCGGCGCTCCGGCAGGGCCGCGCCGACCTCGCCCTGACGGATCTTCCCGTCCCCGGCGACCTGGTCGCCCACCCGGTGGACCAGCGGGAGGTCGTGCTGGTGTCGCCGCCGACGCTGAAGCTGCGCGAGCCCGTCCCGACCGCCGCGCTGAACGGGATGAAGCTGATCCTGCCCGGACGCGGCACCGCGCCGCGCGCCGAGATCGACATGATGCTGGAGCGGGTCGGCGCGTCCCCGGTCGCCGCGGTGGAGTCGGAGGAGCGCGGCGCGTGGCTCGGCTGCGTCCGCGCGGGCATGGGCTCGCTGCTCTGGTACCGCAACCAGCTGGACGACACCGACGGACTGGCGGTGCGCTCGTTCATGCCGCCGCTGACCCGGCTCGTCGGGATCGTCCACGCGCACCGGCAGCTGCCCCCGGCCGCGCGGGACTTCCTGGCCTTCGCCAAGGACGATCCGCGCTCCGTCCGCCATCCCTGACAGGACCGGCCGGGCACCGCCCCGCCGTCCCGGAGCGGACGAGCCGAGTGCCGTCCACCGCCTCTGACCTGCCCGCCGACGGATCGGGCACCTCCGGCGGCGTGTCATGATCGGGGCGTGGAGACGAAGCACGCCCTCTGGCTACTGGCGGTGCCGGTGGTCGCCCTCGCCGTGGCGGCGCTGGCCCGGCGCACCCGGATCGCCGCCCCGCTCGCCCTGGTGATCGCCGGACTCATCTGCTCGTACCTGCCCGGCGTGCCGAACTTCGGGCTCAATCCCGACTTCGTGCTCTACGTGTTCCTGCCGCCGCTGCTGTTCTCGGCGGCCTGGCAGAGCAGCATGGTCGACCTGCGCGCCAACCTGCGTCCGATCACGCTCCTGTCGGTCGGGCTGGTCCTGTTCACCACGCTGGCCGTCGGCTGGGCCGTCCACCTGGTGGTGCCGGGGCTGCCGCTGCCGGTCGCGCTGGTGCTCGGCGCGATCGTCGCCCCGCCGGACGCGGTCGCGGCGGTCAGCGTCGCGCAACGGCTCGGGCTGCCCCGCCAGACGGTGACGATCCTGGTCGGGGAGAGCCTGTTCAACGACGCGACCGCGCTGACGGCGTTCCGGGTCGCGGTCGCCGCCGCCACCGGCGCGGGCTTCACCTGGCTGGACGGCGCGGGCCGGTTCGCCTACGCGGCGATCGCGGGCACGCTCATCGGGCTGGTGCTCGGCCCGCCGCTGCACTGGCTGCGCACCCGGCTGAACGACCCGCTGGTGGAGAACGCCGTCGCCGTCCTCGCCCCCTACGCCGCGTACCTGACGGCCGAGGCCGTGCACGGCTCCGGCGTGATCGCGGTGGTGGTCAGCGGCCTGTACCTGGGGCACCGGTTCACCGAGTCCGCCGCGATCACCCGGCTCATCGGGCACTCGTTCTGGAAGATCGTGGTCTTCCTGCTGGAGTCGGTGGTGTTCCTGCTCATCGGGCTCCAGCTGCCGCCCGTCCTGGACGCGGTGTCGAACCGGTCCTGGGAGAACCTGGCGTGGTGGGCGGTGGTCACGTTCGCCGCGACGGTCGTCGCCCGGTTCGTCTGGCTCTTCCTGGTGTCGTACGTGCCGCTGAGGCTCGGGATCTTCCGTCCGCCGTCCGAGGGGCACGATCCCGGCTGGCGCGGCCACGTGGTCGTCGGCTGGGCGGGGATGCGCGGGGTCGTCTCGCTCGCGGCGGCGTTCGCGATCCCGTTCACGACCACGTCCGGCGCGCCGTTCCCGGACCGCGACCTCGTGCTGTTCCTGACCTTCACGACCGTCCTCGCGACGCTCCTGGTGCAGGGGCTCACCTTCCCGGCGCTGATCCGGATGCTCGGCGCCGCCGGCGGGGAGCGCGAGACCTACACCGACACCGTGGCGGAGGCGGGGGCGCAGCACGCGGCGGCGTCGGCGGCGATCAGCCGCCTGGACGAGCTGGCGGAGTCCGAGGACCTCGACGAGGACGTCGTGGAACGGCTGCGGCACCTGGCCGAGCACCGGCAGCTGCGGGCCTGGGAGAGGCTCGGCGGCGGGACGGGACCGGAGGGCGCCGAGGTGCCGAGCGTGACCTACCGGCGGCTGAGGCGCGAGATGCTCGCCGCGGAGCGCGCCACGTTCATCCAGATGCGCGACGAGCGGCGGCTGGACGACGCGGTGTTGGCCCACATCCTGCACGAGCTCGACCTGGAGGAGGCGTCCCTCCAGCGCGACTGACGCGCGTCCCCGAGGCGCGCGGGCCCGGCTCGAACGAGCGGGGTGCGCGGGCGAGGGGTCAGCGAGCGGGGTGGTGGACGAGCCGTCCCGGACATGACGTCCGGGACGGAACGGTGTTGTCCCTCACGGCGTGCGGGACGGGGCGGGGGTTCCGAACGGCTCAGGCGGGGCCGGCGCCGTTCGGGGGTTTGTCCGGCAGTTCGACGGCATAGGACTCCTTGACCACGTCGAGGTGGTGCCAGGACTCCCGGACCGTCACGCCCGGGATGGCCCGGACGGCGTCCAGGACCTCGACCAGCTCGGCCCGCGACGACGCCTCGGCCTGGCCGACGATGTCGTAGCGTCCGAACCCGGTGGCCAGGTACCTCACGCCCTCCTGCTCGGCGACCGCCTCGGCGACCCGGCGCAGTGGCCCGGTCACCAGCAGCCCGAACCCGCCGAGCTCGGCGGCGCCGAGTGCGAGGGGGTCGGCCAGGCCGGTGACCTGGATGACGCCGGACCGCATCAGCCGGACGACGCGGGCGCGGGTTGCGGCCTGCGAGAGTCCGATGATGTCGGCGAGCCGGGTGTAGGGCGCGCGACCGTCGCGCTGCAGTTCCTGCAGCAACCGCCAGTCGATGTCGTCCAGGGTGATCCGGTCCAGGGTCCGGACCACGGCGTGCGCGTCCCGGACGGTGGCGACGGTGCGGAACACCTCGGTCGCCTCCACCCCGGGCACCGAGCGGATGTGGTCCACCTCGGCGGCGAGCGCCGCGTCGTCCCGGGTGCGGACCTGGGCGACCAGGTCGTGCGGCCCGGCCGTCAGCGCCGTGAACCCGACGGCCGGCCGCTCGGCGACCGCGAGGGCCACCTCCCGCGCCGGACCCGACACGGTGATCGACACATGGCCGACCGCCTCCGCCCCGACCACGGCCGAGTGCACGATGCCCACGACCCGGACCACTTCGGTCTCGAGCAGGCTCTGCACCCGTGCCCGCACGGCCGTGCGGGAAAGCCCCACCCGGTCGGCGAGCGCCTGGAAGGTCGCTCTGCCATCCCGCTGGAGCTCGCGGACGAGCACGGCGTCGACCGCATCCAGCACGGCTGTCCTCCTTCGCGATGCGATGAAACTTTTTGTCGGAACTGCAAGATCATTCCATTTCACGGCGGTCCGCCGTCAAATATTGATCTTGCTCGTGTTCGCCGGGACCGGCCGCCGTCGAAGCGTCGGCGTACGGGCCGGACGGCGACGAATGCGGTGCTGGATAGGGGCGCACGGCAACGCAACGCGTTGCGGCGGACCACGCGGATCCCGGCGGACGACCCGGGCGCGGGTCCCGCACGGACGTGGCGATCGTCACTCCCGCCCCGGCGGCGGGCAGGCCGGACCGGGGCCACGGGCGTCACCGACATGCGCACTCCCGGCCTTCCGCTGCGACGCCTCCTACGGGGGACCGGCCGTCCGCGCGAGGCTATGTAAGAAAAGTGCATCGAGTGCGCAAGAACGTCAAGAGGTGACTTCACGGAGAGCAAAGTCGAGCAAGCTCCCGGTCAAGGGGGTGTCCGCGCTGGTAGAGGCGGATTTCAGGGCGATCGTTCCGACCCGCGGATGATCACCTTCCGGCCAGGGTTTCATCACCGTCCGAGAGCCCGTCGTCCAGTTCGTGAGCTTGGTTCGGGCATGACCGGGTATGCCGCACAATGTACGGTGGCCCAGCCACTCAGAACCACGATTGGTGTGTAGAAGAGCCGTGCGCCTGCTGAACGGTGAGCGACCCGCTCACGATCTCACCTACAACGACGTCTTCATGGTCCCGCGCCGCTCGTCGGTCGGTTCCCGGCTCGAGGTGGACCTGTCGACCCGGGACGGCAGCGGGACGACCGTGCCGCTCGTCGTGGCGAACATGACGGCCGTCTCGGGCCGCCGGATGGCCGAGACGATCGCCCGCCGCGGCGGCATCGCGGTGATCCCGCAGGACATCCCGGTGGACGTGGTGGCCGAGGTGATCTCCTGGGTGAAGGGCCGTGACCTGGTCATGGACACTCCGATCACGCTGGCCCCCACCGACACCGCCGGGGAGGCCCTCGCGCTGCTGCCCAAGCGGGCGCACGGCGCGGTGGTCGTGGTCGAGGACGGCCGTCCGGTCGGCGTGGTGACCGAGGCCGACTGCCAGGGCGTCGACCGGTTCGCCAACCTGCGCGACATCATGTCCAGCGACCTGGTGACGCTCCCGGCGGGCCTCGACCCGCGCGAGGCGTTCGAGCGGTTGCACGCGCACGGCCACCGGCTCGCCCCGGTGGTGGACGGCGACGGCCGCCTGGTCGGCGTGCTGACCCGCACGGGCGCGCTGCGCGCCACCCTGTACGCCCCCGCCGTGGACGCGTCCGGACGGCTCCGGATCGCGGCGGCGGTCGGCGTGAACGGCGACGTGGCGGGCAAGGCCAAGGCGCTGCTGGAGGCCGGGGCCGACCTGCTCGTCGTGGACACCGCGCACGGCCACCAGGACAAGATGATCAGCGCGCTGCGCGCGGTGCGCGGGCTCGACCCGCACGTTCCGGTCGCCGCGGGCAACGTGGTCACCGCCGACGGCACCCGCGACCTGATCGAGGCGGGCGCGGACATCGTGAAGGTCGGCGTCGGCCCGGGCGCGATGTGCACGACCCGGATGATGACCGGCGTGGGCCGCCCGCAGTTCTCGGCCGTCCTGGAGTGCGCGGCCGAGGCGCGCCGCCTGGGCCGCCACGTCTGGGCGGACGGCGGCGTCCGGCACCCGCGCGACGTGGCCCTGGCGCTCGCCGCCGGCGCGTCCAACGTGATGGTCGGCTCCTGGTTCGCCGGGACCTACGAGTCCCCCGGCGACCTCCAGCGCGCCGCGGATGGACGCCAGTACAAGGAGAGCTTCGGCATGGCGTCGGCGCGGGCCGTCCGGCTGCGCACCGCCGAGGACTCGGCGTTCGACCGGGCCCGCAAGGCGCTGTTCGAGGAGGGCATCTCCACCTCCCGGATGTTCCTGGACCCGCAGCGTCCCGGCGTGGAGGACCTGGTCGACTCGATCGTCGCGGGCCTGCGCAGCTCCTGCACCTACGCGGGCGCGCGGACGCTGGAGGAGTTCCACGAGAACGCGCTGGTGGGCGTCCAGTCGTCCTCGGGCTACGCCGAGGGCATGCCGCTCGCCACCTCCTGGTAGCCGCCTCCGCGACCACCTGCCCGACGGACCTCGCCGCCGGGCTCCCGACACCGCCGGTGCCCTGGGAGCCCGGCGGTTCCGCATTTTCGGACCCCGGCGCTCACGCGGCGCTCGGCTTACGGGATTGTGCGACACGCCGGGGGCAATGCGCCGCCCCGCCCGCGCTGAGCTGCACCCTTTCTCCTCGGGGACGGAGATCCCCGGTCTCCGGAGGGCAGGCACGTGATCAAAATTCGGGCACGACCTCGCTCCCGGAGACGCGCGACGACCGCAAAGTGCCTATTGTAGGCAAGAGTTGCACGTGACGAAGTACTGCTCGTATTCGGACGACTACTCCCGCAACCTCTGCTCGGTTTTGCGCGTCCTGAATGTTGTTCAGTGCCTGGATTGAGCGCGTAGGGAAGTGGAGCGTCCATGACGAGTCGACCGGCGAGGCGGCGCCGCCGGACCACGGAGCCGGACGCGGAAACGACCCCGGACGCGGAAACGAGCCCCGACGGGGACGCGGCACCGGGCGCAGGCGAGGGGCCTGCCCCGGACGCGACAGCCGACGCGGACACGGCACTGGACGCGGACGTCCCACCCGCCGCGGAGGAACCCGACACGGGCACGACGCCCAACGCGGATCTGAAGGCCAACTCGGACGCGGCATCGGACACGAGCGCGATGCCCGACGCGGACGCGGCACTCGAAGCAGACGCGGCAGCCGAGGCGGATGTGACGCCAGGCCCGGCGGCACCCGGCACAGGCGTGAGGCCCGGCCCGGAAGCGACGCCCGAAGCGGACGCGGCGTCCGGAGCGGGTGGGACGGTTGAGAAGGGCTCGGGGTCCGGGGGGGCGGCGGGGCGGTCTCGTTCCGAAGGGGGGCTTCTCCGGGCGCTGGGGCTCACGCTGGCGTCGACGCTGGTCTGGGGGGTGGCGCACCTCTGCACGGGCCGCCGGAAGCTGGGCGCGGCGCTGACGGTGCTGTTCCTCGCGGCGGTGGCCGCGCTGGCCGCCTGGTACCTGGTCTACCGGCCGGACCTGCTGCACCTGGCGGTGCGGCCGAACCTGCTGCAGGCCGTCGCGGGCGGCATGCTGCTCGTCGGCCTGGCCTGGCTGTGCGTGATCATCCGCTCGTACCAGATCACCCGTCCGGGCGGGATGTCCATCCCGATGCGGGGCGTCGGCGCGATCGTGGTCGCGGCGCTGTGCTTCGGCGTGGCCGTCCCGATCTCGTGGGCCGCGCACACCACCTACGTGGCGCGTTCCACGCTCACCAGCATCTTCCACGCGGGCGGCACGAACGGCGCCAAGCAGATCGACACCAAGGACCCGTGGGACGGGCAGTCCCGGGTGAACGTGCTTCTGCTCGGCAGCGACTCGGCCTACGACCGCGAGGGCACCCGCACCGACTCGATGACGGTCGCGAGCGTCGACACCCGCACCGGCGAGACCGTCCTGCTGGGCGTCCCGCGGAACCTGGAGCACTTCCAGATGCCGCCCGGCCCGGCGCGCGACCGCTTCCCCGACGGCTTCACCGGGGACGGCCCGGAGACGCCCGGCCTGCTCAACGAGGTCTTCCAGTACGCCGAGGACCACCCGGACATGGTGCCGGGGGTGGCCAAGAACCACCGCGGCCCGACGCTGCTGAAGCAGACCATCGAGGGCATCCTCCACCAGCGCGTCGACTACTACATCATGGTCGACATGTTCGGCTTCGCCGACATCGTGGACGCGGTGGGCGGCGTCAAGGTCAAGATCACCCAGCCGATCCCGTACGGCCGGGACGGCGGGGTGCTCCAGCCCGGTGAGCGCACCCTGCACGGCAAGGAGGCGCTCTGGTACGGGCGCTCCCGCACCGACAGCGACGACTACGCGCGGATGGGCCGCCAGAAGTGCCTGCTGCGGTCGATCGCCCGGCAGGCCGACCCGGCGACCGTGCTGACCCGGTTCGACAAGCTGGCCGCGGCGACCAAGCGGGCGATCTCCACCGACATCCCGCAGGAGCTGCTGCCCTCGCTGGTGAAGCTGTCGGAGAAGGTGAAGGACGGCGCGCAGATCAGCACGCTGGCCTTCGTCCCGCCGCTGATCTACACCGGGAACCCCGACTTCGCGCTGATCCGGCGGCTGGCGGCGAAGGCGTTGAGCCCGTCGCCGACGCCCTCCCCCACGGCCTCGGGCTCGGGCTCGGGTCCGGCGACGCCGCCCGTGGCCGGGACCCCGTCGGGGTCTGCGTCCGGGTCCGGCCGTCCGGTGGGATCGCCGACCGGGAGTCCGTCGGAGAGTCCGTCCGAGTCGCCCTCGGAGAGCCCGTCGGAGACGCCGTCCGGGGACGGCTCGCCGAGCACCGGCGCGCCCGGCCAGGACCGGGCCAAGCCGATCTCGCTCGACTCGCTGTGCCCGTCCTGAAACGGGGAACACTGCGGGTGTGAGGGCGGTGCACCGCCTCCGGCGGGTCGTGAACTGGGTGAACCTGTCGACGCCGCTCGGGCTGCTCCTGGCCCGGGTCGGCACCCGGCCCCGCGCGGTCCCGGCGCGGGGCCCGGAGGGGCTGCTGCTGGCGGGCGGGTACCGGCTGCCGCTGCCGGTGGCGGGCGCGTTCACGATGGGCAACGTGATCCTGGCGCGCGGGGACGTGACGGAGCTGACCGGTGATCCGGCGCTGCTGGCGCACGAGGCGCGGCACGCCACGCAGTACGCCTGGTGCCTGGGCCCGCTGATGCTGGCGCCGTACCTGGCGTGCGCGGGCGCGTCGCTCGTGTGGTGCGGTGATCCGGCGAGCTACAACCCGTTCGAGCGGCTGGCGGGGCTCGCGGACGGCGGATACGTGCGCCGCCCCCCCGCGTCCGGTGTTCCGGTGGCTGCCCGGCGGCCGGTGACCGCCGCGGCCCCGGCAGGGTGGATCATGGTGGGGACGGTTCGACGAGCGTGAGGACGGGTGCGGCGTGCCCCAGATCGAGGGCTGTGAGACCTTCCGGGTCGCGATGCCGCGGGCCCGGCGGCCGGAGAGCATCCTGGTCCGGCTGACCGGGGTGGACGGCACGGTGGGCTGGGGCGAGGTCGCGGTGCCCGAGGAGGCGGCGGGCGCGGGCCCGGCGTGGGCCGACATCGCCGAGCGGATGGCGCCGGGGCTGATCGGACTGCCGTGGGAGCGTCCGGAGGACGTCTCGGCGGTCGCCGAGCTCGGCACCAGCGGCGCCGCCGCCGCGGTGGACACCGCGTGCTGGGACCTGTGGTGCCGGGGCCGGGGAGAGCCCCTGGCGCACGCGCTCGGGGGCACCCGCACCTCGATCGTGACCGCGGCGCGGATCTCGCCCGAGCCGGTCCTGGACACGGTCGTGGGACGGGTGAACCGGGCGGTCGGCGCGGGCCACACGCGCGTGACGGTGGAGATCCGCCCGGGCTGGGACGTGGAGCCGGTCCGGGAGATCCGGGCGGCGTACCCGGCGCTGGCGCTGGTGGCCGACGCGCGGCACGGCTACACCGAGTCCTCCGCGCACCTGGACGCGCTCGCGGCGCTGGACGGCTACGACGTGACGGCGGTCGAGCGGCCCTTCGCGGCGGACGACCTCGCCGCGCACGCCCGCCTGCAGGGCCGGGTCGACTCGGCGGTCGCGCCGGAGATCGGCGACCTGGACACCCTGGAGGCCGCGGTCGACCTCGGCGCGGGCCGGGCGCTGAACCTGCGGATCGGCCGGTTCGGCGGGCTGACGGCGGCGCGGGCGGCGCACGACCGGGCGTACGCGTCGGGCTGGGACGTGTGGTGCACCGGGGCGGGCGCGTTCGGGATCGGGCAGGCCGCCGCGGTGGCGCTGGCGTCCCTGCCGGGCGTGACGCTGCCGAGCGAGGTGACCGACCCGGCGGGCGGCCCGGTGTTCGTGACGCCGCCGGTCCGGTCGTCCGGCGGGGTGGTCGGGGTCCCGCTCACCCAGCCCGGCCTGGGCCACCGGATCGACGAGGAGGCCATCGCCCGCCTGGCCCGCGAGCGCCTCCGCCTCCCCGCATGACCCCCGTCCCGGGCCGTCCGGGGACGGTGTGGGTGGTGGCCGGGCCGCCCGGCGGGGGGAAGAGCACGGTCGCGGGCCTGCTGCTCGCCCGGCTGCGCCCCGTCCCGGCGCTGCTGGACAAGGACACGCTCTACGGCCCGTTCGTCGCCGCGACGCTCGCCGTGGCCGGACGTGATCCGGGCGAGCGCGAGGGCCCCTGGTACGACGAGCACGTCAAGGCCCACGAGTACGAGGGGCTGACGGCGACGGCGCGGGAGATCCGCTCCCACGGCTGCCCGGTGCTGCTCAGCGGCCCGTTCACCGGCCAGATCCGCTCTCCGGAGCGGTGGGAGGCGTGGGTGGACGAGCTGGGCGGTCCGCCCGTCCGGCTGGTGTGGATCAGGTCGGATCCGGCGACGCTGCGGCACCGGCTGGAGGCGCGCGGGCTGGAGCGCGACGCGGGGAAGCTGGCCGCGTTCCGCGCGTTCACCGAGCGGATGCGTCCGGAGGAGCCGCCGCCCGTGCCGCACGACGAGATCGACAACCGGCTCGGCGCGCCCGCTCCGCTGGCCGATCAGATCGCGCGGATCACCTGATCAGGATCGATCCGGCGGCCCGAGCCGACGGCGGCGAACGCTAGGGTCATTCTGTGACAGTTCGGGGGAATCTCACACCAGGCGGGGGGACGTCGGGGCGCGGCTCACGGGGGTGGCCGAACCTCGCCGACGTCGGGGTGCCGTTGCTGCTCGTCCCGCCGCAGCTCGGCGTGCCCGCGCTGATGACGCTGTCGGACGACTTCCTGGTGCCCCGCGACCGGCCCGGCTGGATCGCCCTGTCCTTACTGACCCTGCTGCTGGACACCGCGCTGGTCTTCCGGCGCGTCCGGCCGCTGACCGTGATCCTGGTGGTCGTGCTCGGCGGCGACGCGGGCCTGATCCTGGTCCACGCCCAGGAGGCGCCCGTCACCGACATCGCCCTGTGGGTCGGGGTGTTCTCGCTGGCGGCGCACAGCGGGCGGTGGCGGGCCGTCACCGGGTGCGCGGCGGTGTACGTCGTGCACGAGGCGGCGACGGCGCTGCGGGCCGACAGCCTGGGCGACTGGACGCTGGACGTCTCGGTCGACGCCCTGAGCCTGCTGGCGCTCACGGCGCTCGGCCAGCTGCGGAGGCAGCGCCGGGCGCGGCGGGCCGAGCTCGCCGAGCAGCTGGAGGCGGCCGAGCGCGAGCACCACGCCGCCACCGCCGCCGAGCGCGAGCGGCTGGCCCGCGACCTGCACGACGTGGCGGGCCACCACCTGAGCGCGGTGGTCGTGCACAGCGGCGCGGTGGCCGCGATCCCGGACCCGGCGCTGGCCGTCCGGGCGCTGGAGGCCGCCGCCGACACCGGACGCGACGTCCTCGCGGCCCTGGCCCGCCTGGTGGACGAGGTCGAGCCGGACGAGCGGGCGGGCGAGGGCCTGCCGGCGCTGCTGCCGCCCCTGTGCGAGGGGATCCGGCGGCTCGGGACCCCGGTCGCGCTGGACGTCGAGGGCCGGGCGCGCAGGCTTCCCCCGCAGGTGGTGACAGCGGCGTACCGGGTCGTCCAGGAGTCGCTGACGAACGCGATGCGGTACGCGTCCGGGGCGCCGGTGGAGGTGGCCGTCCGGTACGTGCCGGGCGCGGTGCAGGTCGACGTCGGCAACGGCGTCCCGGAGGTCGAGGGGTACGTGCCGCCGCTCGGGACCGGACGGGGCATCGCCGGAATGCGGTCCCGGGCCCTGGCGCTCGGCGGGACGCTGGAGGCGGGCCCGGCCGAGGGCGGCGGCTGGCGGGTCCGGGCCGTGCTGCCCACGAGCGCCCCGGACGGCCGGAGGCACGGCTGGCCCGACGTCGTGGACGGCATCCTGATCGCCCAGTCGGTGCTGCTACCAGGGCTGGTCGCGTTCGTCCCGCCGGAGCCGGTGCTGCCCGGCTGGGGGATGTGGTCGGGCGCGGTGCTGGTCGTGGCGTTCCTGGTGCGGGCGCTGCCGCTGTGGTGGCGGCGCCACGCGCCCTATGCCGTCCTGGCCTGGACGACCGGGTTCGACGTCGTCTGGTCCTGCACGGCCGGGACCACGCGGGCCGCCATGACGGGCCTGCTGCTCGTCGGCGGGACGACGCTGATCAGCGCCGTGTACGCGGTCGCCGCCTACTCCCGGCGCGGCGTCCCGGCCTGGCCCGCGCCGTTCCTCGCGGCGCTGGCCTGGGCCGCGACGGTCGGAGCCGGGTTCGCCCGGCTCAACGGGACCTCGGCGCTGCCCTCGGGCCTGCTCATCGGCTACGGCCTCGGACTGGGGTTCTTCCTGCCCGCCTGGATCATCGGCAAGGCGGTGGCGACCCGCGGGCGCCGCTGGGAGCACGCGGCGCTGGAGACCATGGCGGCCCGCGCGGGCGCGGCCGTCACCGCGGAGCGGCACCGCGTCTCGCAGGGGCTGCGCGGCACCGTCCTGGACCGGACGGCCCGGTTCGTCCGGGTGGCCGAGGACGCCCTCGCCGACCCGGACGCCGACCGCTCCGCCGCGCTCACGGAGGTCGCCGAGCACGCGCGCGCCGCCCTCACCGACATGCGCGCGCTCCTGGACGCCCTCCGCCCGCGCCCGGACGCCGCCACCGAGCCCGCGCCCTCCTAGCCGTTCAGGTCCACGGGTCGGAGGGCGGGCCCGTCGATCAGTAGGACTTGGGCAGGCCCAGGGAGTGCTGCGCGACGAAGTTGAGGATCATCTCGCGGCTGACCGGGGCGATGCGCATGAGCCGGACGACCCCGGCGAGCATCCCGACGCCGTACTCGGTGGTGAGGCCGTTGCCGCCGTGCGTCTGGATGGCCGTGTCGACGCAGTGGATCGCGGCCTCGGCGGTGGCGTACTTGGCCATGTTCGCGGCCTCGCCCGCGCCCAGGTCGTCGCCCTCGTCGTACAGCCAGGCGGCCTTCTGGCCCATGAGCCGGGCGAGCTCCAGTTCGATCTTGGCCTGCGCGAGCGGGTGCGCGAGCCCCTGGTGCGCGCCGATCGGCGTCTTGAACACCTGCCGCTCGTTGGCGTAGGCGGTCGCCTTGCCGAGGGCGAGGCGGCCGATGCCCGCGCCCATCGCGGACGCCATGATCCGCTCGGGGTTGAGCCCGGCGAACAGCTGGAGCAGCCCGCCGTCCTCGTCGCCGACGAGCGCCTCGTAGGGCAGCCGGACGTCGTCCAGGTGGCAGATGAACTGCTTCTCCGGGGAGACGATCTCCATCTCGATCGGGGTGAAGGTGAAGCCCGGCGCGTCGGTCGGGACGATGAACAGCGACGGCCGCAGGTTGCCCTTCTGGTCCTGCGTACGGCTGACGAACAGGACGGCGTCGGCCTCGTCCACACCGGAGATGAAGGTCTTCTGGCCGGACAGGACCCAGCCGTCGCCGTCCCGGCGCGCGGTCGTGGTGATCCGGTGCGAGTTGGACCCGGCGTCCGGCTCGGTGATCGCGAACGCCATCTTCACCGAGCCGTCGGCGAACCGCGGCAGCCAGTGCTTCTTCTGCCCCTCGGTGCCGGACCGGGCGATGATCGTGGCGCAGATCGCCGGGGACACCACCATCAGCAGCAGCGGGCATCCGGCGGCGGCGAGCTCCTCGCAGACGGCCGCGAGGTCGCCGATGCCGCCGCCCCCGCCGCCGTACTCCTCCGGCACGTTGACGCCGAGGTAGCCGAGCCGTCCGGCCTCGGCCCACAGCTCGTCGGTCTTCTCCCCTGCCTTGGCCTTGCGGACGTAGTAGTCCGGCCCGTACTTCGCGCCCAGCTCGGCGACCGCCGCGCGCAGCGCGCGGCGCTCCTCGGACTCGATGAAGCTCACTTGTCGGGGGTCCCTTCGGAGATCACGGCGGGGGCCGCGGTGGACGTCGTGGCGGGGTCGGAGATCACGGCGAGGACCGATCCGGCCTCGACCTGCTGTCCTTGCGTCACGTTGAGGGCGGTCACGGTCCCGGCGGCGGGCGCGGCGATCCGGTGCTCCATCTTCATCGCCTCGAGGATGAGCAGCGTCTGACCGTTGGTGACGTCCGCGCCCTCCCGGGCCTCGACGCGGACGACGGTGCCGGGCATGGGCGCGAGCAGCGACCCGGGCGCGACGAGGTCGCTCGGGTCGGCGAAGCGCGGCTCGGGCGTGAGCGCGAGGGGGCCGAGCGTGGAGTCGACGAAGACGCGTCCGCCCGCCGCGCGCACGTCGAACGCGTGCCGGACGCCGTCGACGTCCAGGACGACCCGTTCGGGCGACGCGTCGACCAGGGCGATGCCGTCCCCTGCGAGCAGGCCGTCCCGTGTGAACCGGTACTCGACGTCGATCCCGCCGTCGTACGTCCTGCGCTGCGGCTGGGACGGGAGGTTCCGCCACCCCGACGGCAGCCCGCCCAGGACGCGGGCGCTCGCGCGGTTCGCGGCGGCGCCCGCGAGCGCGGCGGCCAGCGCCGAGAGCTTCACGGCGCGCTCGTCCGCCAGGGGTTCGGCGAGCGTCGCGAGGCCGATCTCGTCCAGGTAGCCGGTGTGGGTGTCCCCGGCGAGGAAGGTCTTCTCGCCGAGCACCCGGACGAGCAGGTCCCGGTTCGTCGTGACGCCGTGCAGGCGGGCCGCCGACAGCGCCTTGCGGAGCCTGCGCGCGGCGGCGGCGCGGGTCGGCGCGTACGCGATGAGCTTCGCGAGCATCGGATCGTAGTGGACGCCGACCTCGCCGCCCGTCTCGTACCCGGCGTCCAGGCGCAGCCCGCCGTCGCCGGGGACGGTGAACCGGGCGTCCACGTCCGGGACGTCGAAGGCGTGCAGGACGCCGCTCGCGGGGCGCCAGTCGAGCGCCGGGTCCTCGGCGTAGAGCCGGACCTCGATCGCGTGCCCGGACGGCGCGGGAGGCTCGTCCGGCAGCCGGGCGCCCTCGGCGACCTCCAGTTGCAGCCGGACGAGGTCCAGCCCGTACACGCACTCGGTCACCGGATGCTCGACCTGCAACCGGGTGTTGACCTCGAGGAAGAAGAACCGGCCGTCCGGCGCGAGCATGAACTCGACGGTGCCCGCCCCGACGTACTCGATCGCCTTGGCCGCGTTCACCGCCGCCGCGCACAGCTCGGCGCGCAGCGCGGGTCTCACCGCCGGGGACGGCGCCTCCTCGACGATCTTCTGGTGCCGGCGCTGGATCGAGCACTCCCGCTCGCCCAGCGCCCAGACCGTGCCGTGCGCGTCCGCGAGGATCTGCACCTCGATGTGGCGGGCGCGCTCGAGCAGCGGCTCGCAGAACACCGTCGCGTCGCCGAACGCCGAGGCCGCCTCGCGTCCGGCCGCCGCGACCTGCTCGACCATCTCGGCCGGGTCGCGGACGACGCGCATGCCTCGTCCGCCGCCGCCCGCCGACGCCTTCACCAGGATCGGCAGGTCAGCCCCGGTCACCTCGGCCGGGTCGAGCTCGGGCAGCACCGGCACCCCGGCCGCCGCCATCAGCCGCTTCGCCTCGATCTTGGAGCCCATCGCCGCGACCGCCGCCGGGGGCGGCCCGACCCACGTCAGCCCCGCCGCGAGGACGGCGCGCGCGAAGTCGGCGTTCTCCGACAGGAACCCGTAGCCGGGGTGGACGGCGTCCGCGCCCGTCGCCTTCGCCGCCTCGATGATCTTGTCGGCGCGCAGGTAGGTGGCGGACGGCGCGTCCCCCGGGAGCCGGACGGCCTCGTCCGCCTCCCGGACGTGCGGGGCGCCGGAGTCGGCGTCGGAGAACACCGCGACGGTCGCGACGCCCAGGTCGCGGCAGGTGCGGAGGACGCGGCGGGCGATCTCGCCGCGGTTGGCGACCAGCAGTTTCTCGATCATCATCACATCCGGAAGACGCCGTAGCCGTCCGCGCCGCGCACGGGGGCGTTGTGGACCACCGACAGGCACAGGCCGAGGACGGTGCGGGTGTCGCGCGGGTCGATGACCCCGTCGTCGTACAGCCGCCCGGACAGGAAGAACGGCAGCGACTCGGCCTCGATCTGCGCCTCGACCAGCTCCCGCATCCCCCGGTCCTGGTCCTCGTCGTAGGCCTGGCCGCGCGCCTCGGCGGCGGCGCGCGCGACGATCGACAGGACACCGGCGAGCTGCTGCGGCCCCATCACCGCCGACTTGGCGCTCGGCCAGGTGAACAGGAAGCGCGGGTCGTAGGCCCGCCCGCACATGCCGTAGTTCCCGGCCCCGTAGGACGCGCCCATCACGACGGTCAGGTGCGGGACCTTCGAGTTCGCGACCGCGTTGATCATCAGGGCGCCGTGCTTGATGATCCCGGCCTGCTCGTACTCCGCGCCGACCATGTAGCCGGTCGTGTTGTGCAGGAACAGCAGGGGCGTGTCCGCCTGGTTCGCCAGCTGGATGAACTGCGCCGCCTTCTGCGCCTCCGCGCCGAACAGCACGCCCTGCGCGTTCGCGAGGATCCCGATCGGGTACCCGTGCAGCCGCGCCCAGCCGGTGACCAGGCTCGCCCCGTACAGGGGCTTGAACTCGTCGAAGTCCGAGCCGTCCACGATCCGCGCGATCACCTCGCGCGGGTCGAACGGGACCTTCAGGTCCTCCGGGACGATCCCGGCGAGCTCCTCCGCGTCGTACAGCGGCTCCTCCACGGGGCCGGACGGCCCCGGGCCGAGCTTGCGGTGGTTGAGCCGTTTGACGATCCGCCGTCCGAGGCGCAGCGCGTCGTGCTCGTCCACGGCCATGTAGTCGGCGAGGCCGGACGTCCGCGCGTGCATCTCCGCGCCGCCGAGCGACTCGTCGTCCGACTCCTCACCGGTCGCCATCTTCACCAGGGGCGGCCCGCCGAGGAACACCTTCGCGCGTTCCTTCACCATGACGGTGTAGTCGCACATGCCCGGGATGTACGCGCCGCCCGCGGTGGAGTTGCCGAACACCAGCGCGATCGTCGGGACCCCCGCGGCCGACAGCCGGGTCAGGTCGCGGAACATCCGCCCGCCCGGGATGAAGATCTCCTTCTGCGTCGGCAGGTCCGCGCCGCCGGACTCGACCAGGTTGATCACCGGCAGCCGGTTCTCCAGCGCGATGTCGGACGCCCGGAAGCTCTTCTTCACCGTCCACGGATTGCTGGACCCGCCGCGGACGGTCGGGTCGTTCGCCACGATCAGGCACTCGACGCCCTCCACGACGCCAATGCCGGTGACGACGGACGCGCCGACCGGGAAGTCGCTCCCCCACGCGGCGAGGGGGCTCAGCTCCAGGAACGGCGAGTCGGGGTCGAGCAGCAGCTCGATCCGCTCCCGCGCGAGCAGCTTCCCGCGCCTGCGGTGCCGCTGCACGTACTTGTCGCCGCCGCCCGCCAGGGCCTTGGCGTGCTCGGCGTCCAGCTCGGCGAGCTTGCCGAGCATCGCCGCCCTGCGCTCCCGGTACTCGGGGCTGGCGGCGTCCAGTGTGCTTCTGAGGGTCAAAGGACGGCCTCCGGGACGATGACGGATCGGGACCGCAGCCACTCCCCGAGGGCCTTGCCCTGCGGATCGAACCGGGTCGAGGCGGACACGCCGTCCTGCAGCAGTCCTTCGATCACGAAGTTCACCGCCCGCAGGTTCGGCAGTTCGTGCCGGACGACGCGATGCTGCTTGGTCTCCGGCAGGAGTTCTTGCAGGCGCGCTTCGGTGAGGAATCCGCTGAGCCAGGCGAACTGCGCGTCCGTCCGGACCCAGACGCCGATGTTGGCGTCGCCGCCCTTGTCGCCGCTGCGCGCACCGGCGATCTCTCCGAGGGGCATCCTCTTCCCGACCTCCGGCTGGGCTTGGGGCGCCTGGGGTGTGACGTTATCCACAGGTGGGGCGACGGCTTCCGCCGCAACCGCTGGAACGACGACCTGGGTGCCGTCAGGCAGGACGGCCAGGTGCTCGACCTCCTCGTTCGGAACGAACGCGGGCCGGTACACGCCGTACGGGCTGCCCTTCCCCGGCGGCGAGGTCATCGTGAACCCGGGATACCCCGCCAAAGCCAACTCGACGGCCGCGTTGCTGAAGGCCCGACCAACCTTCTCCGGATCCGCATCGAGGACGGCGCACCGCAACAACGCCGTCGCCTCCCCCAGCGTCTCCGGGTCCGCCTTCGCCGCGCCGATCATCGTCCACTCGACGCGCCGCGGACGGTTCGCCCCCATCGCCGCGTCCATCTGCGCGCGCACGAAAGCGCCCTTGGCCTCGACGTCCAGTCCCGTCAGGACGAACGTCATCTCGTTCCGATGCCCGCCCAGGTGGTTGAGGCACACCTTCGTGGTCGGAGGCGGCGGCGTCCCTCGCACTCCACTGATCCGGACGCGGTCGGCCCCGTCGTCCGCGAGCTCGATCGTGTCGAAGTGCGTGATCACATCAGGCCCCGCATAAGCAGGCGCGCCGATCTCGTAGAGCAGCTGTGCGGTGACGGTCCCGACCGTCACCGCACCGCCGGTCCCGTCGTGTTTGGTGATGACGCTCGACCCGTCGGCGTGGATCTCGGCAATCGGAAACCCCGCCGCACGCACCGGGCCCGAGGCTTCAACATCGAGGATTTCCTGGAAGAAGGCGTAGTTCCCGCCCGTGGCCTGTGCCCCGCACTCCAGGACGTGCCCGGCCACGGTCGCACCGGCGAGCGCGTCCCAGTCGTCGCGCGCCCAGCCGAAATGCGCGGCGGACGGCCCGACCACGAGCGACGCGTCCGTGACCCGCCCGGTCACCACGACGTCCGCGCCCGCCTTCAGGCACTCCGCGATCCCCCAGGCGCCGAGGTAGGCGTTGGCGGTGAGCGGCTGTCCGTACCGCTCGTCCCGCAGGCCGAGCTCCTGCGCGCGCGGGAGCAGATCGTCCCCGTGGACGTAGCCGACCTTCACGTCCAGCCCGAGCCGCTCCGCCAGCTCGCCCAGGCGCTCCGCCAGTCCGCGCGGGTTCAGGCCGCCCGCGTTCGTCACGAGCTTCACACCGCGCTGGACGGCGAGCCCGAGCGCGTCCTCCATCTGCCGGAGGAAGGTCGTCGCGTACCCGCCGCCCGGGTCCTTCAGCCTCGACCGGCCGAGGATCAGCATGGTCAGCTCGGCCAGGTAGTCCCCGGTGAGGACGTCCAGCGGGCCGTCCTCCAGCATCTCCCGGACGGCGCTGAACCGGTCGCCGTAGAAGCCCGAGGCGTTCCCGACGCGCAGCGGTCGACTCATGTCCCGCACCCTGCCAGCCCGGCACGATAAAATCAATCGCGCTTGATTGTTTTCTCCGCGCGTGTACGGTTCTGACCGGCCGCCACCGACCTCCGCACCACCCGATGGGAGACCATGACCACCCGGGCCGTCCCCCGCGAACCCCGCCAGGACCGCAGCCGCGCCACGCGCCGCCGCCTCCTGGAGGCCGCCGTCGAATGCCTGGCCTCGGTCGGCTGGGCCGGGACGACCGTGACCGTCGTCGCCGAACGCGCCGGGGTGTCCCGGGGCGCCGCCCAGCACCACTTCCGCACCCGCGAGGAGCTCGTCACGGCCGCCGTCGAGTACGGCACCGAGGTCCGCATGGACCGGATGCGCGCCCGCCTCGACGAGCTCGCGGGCCGACGCCCCGACACGCTCGAGGTGGTGACCCTCCTCGGCGAGATGTACTCCAGCCCGCTGTTCAAGGCCGCCCTGCAACTGTGGGTCGCGGCCAGCTCGGACGACCAGCTGCGCGCCCAGGTCGTCCCCCTGGAGGCCCGCTTCGGCCGCGAGGCGCACCGCCTGACCGTCGAAGCCCTCGGCGCGGACGAGTCGGTCCCCGGCGTCCGGGAGACCGTCCAGGCCACCCTCGACCTGGTCCGCGGCCTCGGCCTGGCCGACCTGCTCACCGACGACTCGGCCCGCCGCACCCGCCTGCTCCACCAATGGGCCGCAACCCTGGACGCCGCCCTCGCCCGCTGACCCCCAGAACCGCTAGGCCCAGCCGAGGGGAACCACCAGCCCGTTCGTCCGTGCCGGGGTCGGCCGCTATGAGATCGTCACCGTCGCCCCCGGACGCGTCCACGAAACGCTGAAGCCCCTCCTCGATGACACCGAGGAAGGGCTTCACCCGCTGTAGAGCAGACGACCTCAGGCCGCCGTCGCCGCCTCTACTCGCTCTTGGGCCAGGTCGGACCCTCGTCCGTCCAGACGACGCCCCGGTTGCGGCACAGGCAGAAGGGGTGGCCGATCGGGTCGGTGTAGATCCGCCAGCCGTAGCCCTCGGCGTTGATGAAGTCCTGCCGCAGCGTCGCGCCGAGGTCGAGGACGCGGCGCTGCTCGGCCTCGATGTCGTCCACTTCGAAGTCGAGGTGGAACTGCTTGGGGTGCTCGCTGTCGGGCCACTGCGGAGCGCGGTAGTCGTCCACGCGGATGAAGGCCAGCTCGATCTCGCCGAACTTGATCCCGGCCCAGTTCTCGTGGCTGTCGCCCTTGACCGGACGGCCCGTCACCTCGGAGTAGAAGGCGGCCAGCTTCATGGTGTCCGGGCAGTCGATGATGAAGTCGGTGAGTCGAAGCATGCCGCGATCCTTCCACAAACTCACAGCAAAACGGACACGGCCCCCAGGCGTCAGGCCCAGGTCGTGACCAGGCCCCAGCTAAGCACCCGGCCGGTACTCGATCTTCTCGAAGGGCCAGTCCGAGGCCAGCCAGGCCGCCACGGCCTGATGCAGCGGGCCGTCCAGCTCGGCGCTCGCCGCTCGCACCCACGAGCGGACGTCCGTCACGCCCTCGGCCGAACGCGACGGGTAGATGTACAGACAACCGATGACCACACCGGCGTCGTCGAGCACCGTGTAGGTGAATCCGGACCGGTTCTCGAAGTCGCGCGCGTGGCGCTCCAGGTCCTTCAGGTTCGCGGCCGGGCTCATGCCGTCCCGGGGCGGCCAGGACCCCTCCTCGAAGCCGGGAGTGGCACGGATGTGCTCGATGCTCGACGTCCAGGCCACATGGTCGGAGTCGTTGTGTTCCGGACCGAGGGGCGTCAGGCGGAACCCGTCCCCGGCGAGGCCCAGGGGGACGACGAGATCATCGGGAACGAACGGCTTCTCCTGCATGCCCAGATGTTAGCGATCACACCCGGCGCCCGAGCCCCTCGGCCTCCGACGATCCAGCCGCCCCCCCCAGCCGTTCGAGGGCGCGGCCCGGCCCCTAGCCGAGCGGCCTCGCGACGACCCAGGTGAGGTCGTCGGTGAGGAACCCGTCGAGCCGCAGCCCGGCCTTCGCCAGGACGTGGGGGAGCTCGTCGTCGTCGAGCCGCCGCGTGGTGAAGGTGTGGGTCCAGGCGCGGTCCCCCGAGCCGTACTCCAGGGTCGCCGTGACCGTGTCCGGGCCCACCCGCTCGACCTGGCTCAACCGGGTGTGGACGCCACTTTGGCTCGTCCACTCCCGGGGGACCTCGTCGAACATCCCGGTCGGCTCACGCTGGATCAGCACCCGCCCGCCGGGGCTCACATGCCGCCCGCACGACGCCAGCAGCGCGTCCCGGTCGCCATAGTTGACCAGGAACGACATCAGCAGGACGCAGTCGAACCGCTCGTCCAGCGCGAGCTCCTCGATGCCGCTGAGGACCGTCCTGATCCCGGACGGGATGTGCGCGAGCATGTCCGCCGACGCGTCCACGGCCGTCACCGGATGGCCGCGCGCCACGAGCGGGACCGTGACCCGGCCCGTCCCCGATCCGAGTTCGAGGACGGACGCGCCGTCCGGCAACGCCTCGTGCACCAGCGAAGCGCTCGCCTCGTCCGCGGGCGCCGTCAGGTAGTACTCGACGGCCGAGCCGTCCTCCGCGATCGGACCGGGACCGGTTCCATGCGCCATACCGACTCCTCTCACCAGGACCCGCGACCGCCACGCGACGCCACGGGCCGGGACCCGCCGGACGCGCCTAGCCGCGCCCGGCCGCAACCCACCCATCCTGATCCGCCCGCCCCTCAAGATCCACTCCGTCGGGCGTCCTCATTTCCCCCAGGCGTCGAAGAAGGAGACCGACGGCGGCGCGAAGCGAGGCCCATCGAGCCACATCCGCTGGCTCCCCACTCTCACGACCCCGGGAGCCGCCTCCTGGAGCGCGCGTGCCGCCCCCGCGGGGATGGCGTTCCCCGTGACATCAAGCCCGCGCAGACCGCCGAACGCGGACCAGCGCTCCCGAAGCCGCGACGCCCCGGACGCGTCCAGCACCCCGAACAGCAGCCCCAGGAACTCCAACCGCCCGACCAGCGCGCCGTCAGCGAGCTGATCGACCAGCGCGCCGTCCAGATCACTCACCAGCGTCAGCCGACGAAGTCCCTCGAACCCCGGTCCGTTCAGCAGCGGGTCCAGGTCCCGCGCAGAACCACCCCAGCCGTACTCGTAACGCCCGAGCCACAGCTCGAGCGACTCGAGCCTCGGAAACGCACTCGTCCCCAGCGCGGACACCACGGCGGGATTCATCGCCTCGTCACGCAGCACCAGCCGCCGCAGATGCGCCATCTCCCGGAACGGGGGCGGGGGCTCGTCGCCGAAAACGTCGTGCGGCACGCTGATGTCGTTGCACTGGACGACCAGCTCACGAAGAGACGGCACCGCCCTGAGCATCGCTTCGAGAGGCACCGACAACCGCCAGGACGAACCGTCGCGTGCCATGTCCTCCGGAATGTGATCGCCCCGCCCAGAACCCGGAAAGGTCAGGGCGCCCACTCCAAGACGGCCAACCTCCGGCCGATGAGCTGCAAGGACGTCCACAACCGAACTCAACGACCCGTGATGGACCCGGCTCGTCGTCACGAGAAGCTCCGAAAGGGCCTTCCCCGGGTTCGCGCGCAACCATCCGTCGAGCGCCGCCGCGCAATGCTCCTCGTTGACCTCGTGACCGTTCACGAGACCACGCCGGCCGCACTCCAGCGTGAGGTGCAGCTCCGCGTCCGAGCCACGGTCGTCGACATAGAGCACGTGGTCACACGCGGCCGAGTTCATCACGAAAGCCTAGCCAGATGATCAGGAAGCAACCCGACGAACACCGCCACCCGTCCCCGGCCTCCGGACCACCCGCCGTCAGGCCATCAGGCCGTCGCCGACTCGAGCCGCACCCGCGCGACGTTCTCACGACGCCGCGCCCACCGGACGGCGGCAGGAGCGGCAAGGCCCGTCACCGCGAACATGGCCCCCACCACGTACCACCCGGGACGCCCCCACGTGATGCACAGGGAGATGAGCAGGCTCGGCCCGAACGCCTCGGCCAGCCCCGCCCCCAGCCCGAAGACCCCCAGGTACTGCCCGGTGGCGTGCTCGGGAGCGAGCGCGAACGACACCTCGAACCCCGCCGCGGAGTGCCACAGCTCCCCCAGCGTGTGAACGATCACGCCTCCCACCAGCAGCGTCGCCGCGCCCCATGCCGGAACCCCCGCCGCCAGCGAGATCAGCGTGCACGAGACCAGGAACGCCACCCCGGCCCGCCGGTAGGCGCCCCCGCCCGCCATGGGCGAGTCGATGCCCCGGCTCGCCCGCACCTGGAGGCCCACCACGATGACCGTGTTGGCGATCATGGTCCCCGCGATCAGCCAGTGCGGCGCCGACGTCGCCGCCACCAGCCACAGCGGCAGCGCCACGGTCAGCACCTTGAACTGGACGGCCATGACCCCGTCCAACGCCGTGAGAACCAGATAGGGCCGATCCCGCAACGCGCCCCACCTCGGCCCCTCGGCCACCGGCTGCGGCTTCACCGAAGGAAGCAGGACCAGCGGAGCCGCCGCCAGCACGTTCGCCACCGCCAGCCCGAGAACGAGCATCTGGTACGCCGACGTCGTGCCGACCATGACGATCCAGCCCGCCAGCACCGCTCCGAGCGAGATCCCCACGTTCGTCACCGCGCGCAGATAGGCACGGAACTCCTGGGGCCGCTCCCCGCCGAACCGCCGGATCAGCGGACTGCGCGCCGCCAGTCCCGCCGCCTGCGCACCGGTCGCGACGCACACCACCAGGACGAACGGCCAGAACCCGTCCACCAGCGTGAACGAAGCCGCCGCCAGCCCCCGCACGACCAGGGTCCCCGCATACACGCCACGCGCCCCGACCCGGTCCGCGAGATGCCCCACCGCGATGCCGACCACCAGCGAGACCAGCCCCGCGATCCCGAGGCCGAGCCCCACCCGTCCCGCCGGCAGCCCCACAGCCTCGGTGAAGTACAGCACCCCGGCGGTCAAGTACAGACCGCTACCCAACGTGTAGAGGAAGTTCGAGACCGCGATGACACGCTGCGGCGCGCTCTCGGGCAGCAGATGAGGCACAGGGGGCTCCGCACTCCGGACGACCGTCACGAACCCCTACAGCTTGTTGCAAACTATTCGCAATTACAACCCCACCGCACCAAGAGCCTGGTCGCCGCTCCACCGCCAACGCGCCCAAGACTCAGCCGCCCAGAGCGATCGGTCGTCTCATCCCGGACGGGCGAGGGCGGCCCCCGAGTGGACACACCAACGAAGGCGCACCACCGACCGTCCCGACACCGGATCAAGCCCGCCCTGTCCGGCGCCTGATGCCGAACGTCAGGCAGCGCCCTTCTTGACCGCCTCGCTCACCTCGGCCGGCGACGTCCGCCAGGGGGCACCGTGCCCGGGAAGCACCCACGACGCCGACAGCTCGGCGATCCGGTCGAGCGAAGACAGCGCCATCTCCGGGTCGTCGGTGAAGGGCGCGGGCTGCGGCCCCTCACGACCCGTGAGGACGTGCCGCGTCGTCAGGGCATCGCCGACGAAGAGCGCGTCGGCGATCGGAACGTGCACCGCCACGCTCCCCGGCGAGTGCCCCGGCATTCCGATGATCACCGGGGTGCCCGGCAGGTCCAGGACGTCGCCCTCGCTGATCTCGGTGACCTCGCTGATGTAACGCGTGCGCATGCCGTTCTTCCGGATCGAGTACCCGAAGAATCCCAGCGTCGGCCCGACCCGCATGGAACCGAACGGCGTCTTGGGCTTCTCCCCCGTCCGCGCGCGGACCGAGTCGGCGGCGTGCACGAACACCGGCACACCATGCTCGCTCCGCAGGCGCTCGGCGAAACCGATGTGGTCGGAGTCGCCGTGGGTCAGGATGAGCCCGCGGATGTCGTCAACGGACTTGCCGAGCGAGCCGAGTTCACTCTGCAGATCTCCCCAGTGGCCGGGCAGACCCGCGTCGATGAGCGTGATGCCCTCGTCGGTGTCGACGAGATAGCACGCCACGATGTCGTTGCCAAGACGATGCAGATGCGGTGCAAGTTTCACGGATTCCTCCAACAGGCTCCAACAACGTCGGAAGCCATGAAATTAGCCCACGTGACGCACGTCAATAGCCCTTCATCCTCGAAACACGAACGATACCGCTCCCCAAGGTCACCCCGCCCGACAGGAACGTCACCGCAGCGAGATCCCACCCTGTTGAGGCCGGGAACCAACCCAGAGCCACCGCCCGCCCATCCCCCAAACTCCCCTGATAAGGAAAAAGGCCCCGCCACAAGTGGCGGGGCCCATAAAAAGAAGTGAGGCCCCGCCATTTCTGGCGGGGCCTCACCCAATATATGTCCGGCGGTGTCCTACTCTCCCACACAGTCTCCCATGCAGTACCATCGGCGCTGAGGGGCTTAACTACCGGGTTCGGGATGGGACCGGGTGTTTCCCCCTCGCCATAACCACCGAACGATCAACGCACAACCCTGAAACACCGGGTTGGCAAGTCTCGTTCGAGCCGTCAAGCTCGGATATTCACTTTATAGCGGTACCCAGTTGTTTTCTGGGAACCACACAGGGACGCGAATCATCTCGTGTTTCTTGCA
>NZ_JADG01000010.1 GCF_000518265.1 Actinomadura oligospora ATCC 43269
TCGATCCGGCCGACCGAGTCGTCATGAACCTGAACATGCTCCAGCAGGGAGTCGAAGGTCCCGTCAGCAGCCCACCGCCGATACCGCTCATACACCGTCTTCCAGTTGCCATACCGCTCGGGCAGGTCCCGCCACGGCGCCCCGGTCGCCAACTTCCACAAGATCCCGTTCAACACCATCCGATGATCGACCCACCAGCCACCCTGGCGAGGATGACCAGGCAGAAGCGGCTCAATCCGCACCCACGCGGCATCAGTCAACTCATGACGACGAATCACACCCGCCATCACACCCCGACACCCAGATCAACCTCAGCCAAACCCCAAGATCCAACGGACACGCCCTAGGGCGAGGAGACTGCGCCGGACCCCGGACAGGTTCTTGAGCCGCGCGTTCCGGAGCAGCACGTTGGTGCCGTCGCTGTACCGCCACGGGTACAGCACCACGTTCCCGACCATCACCAGCTCATACCGGGCCCCCTTGGGCTTGAAGACCTGAACTCCCTCAAGATCCTTCAGGTGGGCGACCAGCTCCAGATGGCGAGCTGGCCACGGTCATGGTCGCCCGCACCCTGGAGGCCGGTGTGCGCGAGCTGGGCGTTAGGGCCGACCGGCCCTAACCTCCGCGGCTCCGACCAGGCACGATGGAGCCATGCTCAAGAACGACGCCTTCCGCGCCCTGGACCGGCAGGAGAGCCTGAGCCTGCTCGCCAGGGCGCCGGTGGGCCGTGTGGTCTACACCCGGCAGGCGCTGCCCGCGGTCCTTCCCATCAACTTCTCGCTGGACGCGGACGCCTCGGTGGTCCTGCGCACCTCGCCGGGCTCCGAGCTCGTCCGCGCCATCGACGGCGTCGTGGTCGCCTTCGAGGCGGACGAGTTCGACGCGTCGACCCGGTCCGGCTGGAGCGTGGTCGTCACCGGCCAGGCGACCCTGGTGACCGACCCCGCCGAGCACGAACGGCTGTCGCGGACCGGCCCCACGTCCTGGATGCCCCTGCGGGAGGCCGTGTTCGTCCGCATCGAGTCCGAGATCGTCACCGGCCGCGAGCTCAACGGAGCCCGCGCCACCGCGTGACCCCCGGCGGCCCACGTCCCGCCAGGGGGCGCGGCGGGCGTGCGCCTACCGGGCGGGGGCGAACAACTTCCGTGTCTTCAGGGCCATCCATTCCCCGGCGATGACGGCCTGGGGGCGCCGACCGCCGGGTGCGGGGGCGACGGGCGGGAGCGGCTTGATCGCGGCGTCGTGGTTGGGCTGGAAGAAGAACGGGACGGACAGGCGCGAGGAGGTGTCCGTCCGCTCGGGGTTGACCACCCGGTGCATGGTCGAGACCCACCGGCCGCCCGTCCACAGGGACATCAGGTCGCCGATGTTGATCACGAAGCCGCCGGGGACGGCGCGGACGTCACGCCAGGTGTCCTCGCCCTGGAGGACCTGGAGCCCTCCCCTGTCGTCCTGCTGGTACAGGACGGTCAGCCCGCCGAAGTCGGTGTGGGCGCCCCTGCGGAGCTGGCCCGGCAGCGGCTCGTCCACCTGGGGCTGGTAGTAGTTGGCGACCAGCGAGGAGACGTGCCGGTCGAACTTGTCGTCGAAGTGGTCCTCGTCCAGTCCGAGGGCGAGGGAGCACAGGCGCAGCAGGTCGGCCGCCAGCGCGTGGACGGCGGTCATGTACTCCCGCCAGGTGTCCTTGAAGTCGGCGGGGTTCTCGGGCCACAGGTTGGCGAGCTTCCAAGTCGCCTGGTAGTCGCCGAGTTCCCCGCGCTCCCGGTCGCTCAGTTCTCCTGTGACATGTGCCCCGAAGGACTCGCACAGGTCGGGTGGCGTCCTTTGGCCGAGGCTTTGGGCGGTGGTGCCGCCGGACCTGCGGAATCCGGAGAATCCGGGCCGGTGCGCGATGCGGTCCTTCTCGGCGTCCGGCAGTGTGAAGAAGGCCGTGGTCGCCGTGTGCAGCCGGTCGATGAGCTCAGGTGGGACCCCGTGACCGACGATGACGAAGAATCCCGAGGTCCGGCAGGCCCTGCCGATCGCCTCGGCCAGCGTGGCACGGCCGGAGGGGGAGTCCCGGGCGGAGAGGTCGATGACCGGGACATACCCGTCGACCATGGTGACCGAATTCGGGTTCATGGGTGCCTCCACTGGGGGGCGTCTGCCGCCTGACAGAACGGTGCGGAATGAACGGGAGCCATGAATTCCAGTGTTCCGTTGAACCGCTCTCGGAGACTTTCGCCACCCGCGTCCTCGACGGCCAGCCCGGACAGCCGACAACCCTCAACCGCGAGGGGAATCCTCAGAAGTGTCGGCGGGCAGCCGTGCCGCGAGTTCCTCCTGGCACGGGACGAACCGGGGACGTAACCCGCGCCACGGCTCCTCGGCGAACGCGTCGCCGGTGACGCCGTACGTGCGCGAGCGCGAGCCGCCGCACACGCGACGGAACTCGCACTGCCCACACCGTCCTCCCAGCTTGTCGGCGGCCCGCGGCCCGGTGAACAGCGGCGAGAGGTCCGGTAGATCGACGTCAGCGGCGTCTCGCGCACGTTTCCCGCGCTCAGCGGCAGGAAGCCGCTCGGGTGGACGGTGCCGGTGTGCGACACGAAGACGAAACCGCGACCCGCGTTGACGTCCAGCGGCGGCCGCCGCACCCGACGCGTGGCGGCGTCCAGGCCCAGGCGGAACACGCCGGGTACGCCGCGGAAGTCGTCGTGCAGCCCGGCGGTCGAGCCGTCCAGGCTGGGCGAGTGCCCGGACACCCCCGCCGCGAAGCTCATCGGACACCCGCGCTCAGCGGTACCTCCGGGTCAGGAGCGGGGTGGGCGGGCGCCCGCGGTGACCACCAGCGCGGCGCCCAGGCCGGTCAGGGCGGCGCCCAGGCCCGTGGCCAGTGCCG
Organism: Actinomadura oligospora ATCC 43269; assembly: GCF_000518265.1. Taxonomy (GTDB): domain Bacteria; phylum Actinomycetota; class Actinomycetes; order Streptosporangiales; family Streptosporangiaceae; genus Spirillospora; species Spirillospora oligospora. The sequence continues at coordinate 2,882 of NZ_JADG01000010.1, forward strand.
TGAGCTGCCACGCCTGGTAGGCGGACATCAGCGAGGCGCGCAGGGACTGGCCCATGAACGCGGTCTGGCGCAGCCTGGCGAGCTTCTCGTCGTCGCCTCCGGCGGCGTGCAGCTCCGTCGTGATCTCGGCGTAGGTGCGCCCGCCGGTGGCCTGGGTGAGGTTGCCCTTGATGAACCGGGCGTAGGCGTGGGCGTCGGGCCCGGTCTGCACCCGGCGTCCGGCGTAGGCGGCGAGTTCGACGGGCAGCCCGCGCTCGGGGAAGGTGATTTTCTGGGCCGTCAGCTCGGCCCGGATCTCCTTCCTGCCGCCGCGTCCGCGCAGCACCATGACCGGCCCGGCGACCGCCAGGGCCGCGCCGACCGTCCCGAGCAGGGCGCGGGCCCCGAGGCGCGATCCGTCCATGAGTTGTCTTCCCTTCGTCCGTGGCGCTCTACGGCGTCCTGCGGGTTCTGCGGCTTCCTGTGACCGTGGGGGTCAGCGGTGGCTGAGCCTCAGCCGCCAGGCCCCGGGGCCGCGTTCCAGGTACTCCACCGAGAACGTCCCGGGCCTGCGCCGCTCGATCTGCGCGAGCAGCGGCAGCGGGTCGTGCGGGGCGACGAGCACCATCGCGGTGTCGGCCGGGACGGCGTCGAGGGCGCCGAAGACCGTGGCGTGGCGCAGGGCGTGCGGCACCTCCCGGACGTCCAGGACGGGTTCGCCCGTCTCGTCCGCGCCACCGCAGCCGCACGCCCCGCCACAGCCGTCCGCGTCCTCACCCAGGTCACGTTCGCCCGAATCCCGCGCGTCCCGTTCCTCGGCGTCCCGGTCCGCTTGGGCGCCCACGGCCCGCCGGGCGTTCGAGAAACGGTCGTGCATGCTGGCGAGCAGCTCCGCGAGGGAGACCGCGGGCGTCATGGCGAGCAGTGGCAGGACGAGATCGTTCTCCTTGGCCACGTGCTCCTCGAAGAGGACCTGCAGGGCCCGCGCGTCGGGCGCCGCCTCGACCGGGCCGGGCGCGGCGCGCAGGGCGTCGACGAGGGCGGTGATGCGGCGGTGCTCGCCGATCATGCTCTCGATCAGCAGGCGGGCTTCGGGGACGCGGTGGGCCGTGGGGTAGAGCGCGGCCTCCTCGGACGCGGCGTGCGGAAGCAGCGCGCGGTCGCAGAAGACGACGAGCTCGGCGTGGATCCTCTCGGCGGCGTTCGGGTCCCAGTCCACGGCCGTGACCAGCAGTTTCACGCGTCCGGCCAGTTCCCCGGCCAGCCGGGCGTGGTGCAGGCGCGCCTCTTCGAGGGCCTTGGCGTCCTTGGGGTCCGAGGCGAGGGTGAGCACGCTCATGGGTCGTGGCTCCAGCGGGTCGGGCCGGGCTCTCCGGCCAATGCGGGTGGGGATGCGGGCGAACGACGCGGACGAACGATCCGTGTGAACGGTCCAAACGACGCGGACGAACGGTCCGAACGGACGGGCGTCCGCGGTTCGACCAGTGCCCAGCCTGCCCGCCGGACGCGCCCGTTCCCTGTGCCGACCGGACCCGGGCGGAGGGCCGATGGTCCCTAATGCGGCCCGCCGGATTAGGCCGGACGGTCGGACGGCGGGGACCGCACGCCCCAGGCGCCCCGCGTCCCCCGGCTTCTAGCGCCGTGACCATGGAGAACCACCTCGTCTACCGCAGGGGCACGACCCGCCCCACACCCCGCCCGCGCCAGAACCCCACCTCCCACCGAGCCGCCTGACCACGCGCCCAACCCGCAAGCCCAGGGGCGCAGAGTCATGTCGGGCAAGCAGAGTCATGTCGGGCAATAGGGCCGATCGGCCCTGGTCCGAAGGTCCCGGATCCTGCAATATCGTCGATGGCAGGCGCCCGTCCGCTCAGGAGGCGGACACCCGGCGCGGGCCTCAGGCGGGGGAGAACGAGGAGCATCCGATGGTGGACGGCGAGCGGCCCGGACCCGGCGACCCGATCCGGGTCTTCCTGCTGGACGACCACGAGGTGGTCCGGCGCGGGGTGCAGGACCTGCTGAACGACGAGCCGGACATCACGGTGGTCGGGGACGCGGGCACCGTCGAGCAGGCCCTCGTCCGGATCCCCGCGCTGCGCCCGCAGGTCGCGGTGCTGGACGTCCGCCTGCCCGACGGCGACGGCGTCACCGTGTGCCGGGAGCTGCGCTCACGCATGCCGGATCTGGCGTGCCTCATGCTGACCTCGTTCGACGACGAGGAGGCGCTCCTCGACTCGATCATGGCGGGCGCCTCGGGCTACGTGCTGAAGCAGATCCAGGGCTCGGACCTGGTGTCGGCCGTGCGCACGGTCGCCGGTGGCCAGTCCCTGCTGGACCCCAGCGCCGCCGCCAAGCTGATGGCCCGCCTGCGCCAGGGCCCGGAGCCGGAACCGGAGCCCGACGCCCTCCCGGGCCTGACCGACCGGGAGCGGGAGATCCTGGCCCTGATCGGCGACGGCCTCACCAACCGCCAGATCGGGCAGCGGCTGTTCCTGGCCGAGAAGACGGTGAAGAACCACATCTCCCGGCTCCTGGCCAAACTCGGCGTGGAACGCCGCGTCCAGGCCGCGGTCCTCGCCACCCAGGCCCAGGACCGCCTCAAGCAGCAGGGCCGCTGAAGCTCACCGCCTCGCCTCCCACGAAGCGCAGCAGCCGGTGGGCCTCCTGCTCCAATGCCGCCTGATCAGCGGCGCGGAGCGGACGGAACGGAGCGAGGCGCAGGGTTCCGGAGTTGAAGGACCACGTCCCGTGCACCCGGCCGTCCACCAGGAGGGTGGGGAGCACCCGCGCCTGGCCGGGCATCACCAGCTTCCGGTCCTCGTCGCTGATGATCCGCGTGCGGTCGGCGTGGGCGAGCAGGGCGTTGTCGTAGGCGGGCAGCAACCGCACCGGGACCGGCGTCTCTGGATCGGACGGCTCGGCGTCGGCCAGGTCGAACAGGTCCTCGCCGTCCGGGCCGGAGTAGCGGCGCAGTTCGTCGCGCATGCCCGCGACCACCTCACCCAGGCGGGTCAGCCCGCACCACGCCTGGACGTCCTTCACCCCGGCCGGTCCGAACGCGGCCAGGTAGCGGCGGATCAGCTCCTTGGCGTCGTCGGGGGTCGCCTCGCCCATGGGCCGTCCCAGCCAGGCCTCGGCCGGTGTGACCGAGACCGCCGACCGGGTGCCCCAGGAGCCCCACGCGCCGGTGGCCACGCCATGGACGAGTGGGGTGCGCATCTCCACCTCCCCGGCCAGGATCCGGCCGTCGCGTCCCGGATGGCGTTCGGCCAGCCGACGGGCCAGTTCCTTGCGCGGCAGCGTTCCTCCCGCGAGGATGCCGCGTCCCTCGGTCACCAGGGATGCCGCGTCCAGCCCGGTGCTGTTCCGGGCGAAGTAGGACGAACCGGCCGTCCGGTCGAGCGCGGGTTGCAGCAGCGGACGCAGTACGCGGAAGTCGTCGGACGCGGCGAGGTGCTGAGTACTCCGGAGCAGGCTGGACCGGACCACCCGCCGCTCCTCCAGCAGCACGGTGAGCGCGGACGGCGTGAACTCCCGGATCCTGCTCCACAGCCCGACGTAGGCCCAGTTGGGTTCCTGCGCCTGGAGGGCGACCAGCCGTCCGATCACCTCCAGCGGGCTGCGATCGGTGCGTTCGACCAGGAACTGGCGGTGCATCAGCGTCCGGTTCAGGGCCCGGAGCGAGAGCGCGGTCACGAGAGCTTCACCGAGACGTTGCCCCGGTAGGAGCCCCGCAGCAGGGACAGGAACGCCTCCGGCACGTCCTCGATCCCGCCCTCGACCACCGTCTGCGGGAACACGAAGCGGCCCTCGGACGACCAGGCGCCGAAGTGGTCGCGCCAGGCCGCGACCTGGTCGGGCGTGTGGTGGCAGGAGAACGGCAGCAGTTCCACACCCTTCGCCTCGGCCGCGGCGCGGTCGGGCCGGGGGAAGCGCTCGGCCGCACCACCGAGCTGGCTGGACAGCGAGCCGCACAGGGCGAACCGCGCTCCGGGCCGGGCCGCCTGCAACGCGCCCTGGTACTGCTCACCGCCCACGACGTCGAAGAAGACCGAGATGCCGTCGGGCGCGAGCTCCCCGAGCCGGTCGGCCGTGGAGCCGTCGTGGTAGTCGAAGGCCGCGTCGAAGCCGAGCTCGTTCACCAGGTAGTCGACCTTCTCCGGGCTGCCCGCGCTGCCGATCACCCGCGCCGCGCCGAGGCATTTGGCGATCTGCCCGGCCAGCGAGCCGACACCGCCCGCCGCGCCGGAGACGAAGACCACGTCGCCCTGGCCGACGCCCGCCACCTCGGCCATCCCGTAGTAGGCGGTGGGCCCCTGCCCGAGGTGGTGGCCGGGGTCGGCGTACAGGTCGCGGTCGAGCTTGAGGTACGCGTCGGCCGGGCCCGCCGAGTACTCGGTCCAGCCGGTCATCGACTGGACCAGGTCGCCGACCCGGAGGTCAGGACTGTCCGAACGCACCACGGTTCCGACAGCGGCGACCCCCACCCGCTGCCCCGGCTGCCAGGCCGGAACCGGGATGGTGCAGTCGGCGCGCATCAGCTCCAGGTAGGTCGCGGCGAGCCCGATCCGGTCGGTCCGCACCAGGACATCGCCGTCCACCTCGGTCTCGGCGACCGTGAAGTGGCCGGGCTCGGGGGCCCCGGTGACCTGGGCTGTCAGCCGGATCTCACGCGTGATCATCATTTCCGTCCCTGCCTCGGTTCTGCCGTCGAGATCGACACTAGAGAGCCTTCCGGCCAGTTTCTGACCGGAAGTCGCGGCAGGATGTGCTCATGGCCAACACCAGCTCACGGACGCTCAGACTGCTCTCGCTGCTGCAGACCCACCGGCACTGGTCCGGCGGGGAGCTGGCCGACCGGCTCGGGGTCTCCGAGCGGACGCTGCGCCGCGACGTCGAGCGGCTGCGCGAGCTCGGCTACCCGGTCGGCGCCGCGCGGGGCACCGACGGCGGCTACCAGCTGGCGCCCGGCGCCGTCCTGCCGCCGCTCCTGCTGGACGACGAGGAGGCGGTGGCCCTCGCGGTGGGCGTCGGCGACGCGGCGCAGAGCGGGATCGCGGGGATGGAGGAGGCGTCGCTGCGCGCGCTCACCAAGGTGGTGCGCGTCCTGCCGCCCCGGCTGCGGGCCAGGGTGGACGCGTTGCGGGCGACGACCCTCTCGGTCGCCGCGTCCGGGCCGATCGTCGCGGCCGAGGTGCTCACCACGGTCGCCCAGGCCTGCCGGGACGAGGAGCGGCTGCGGTTCGCCTACACGGGCCGGGGAGCGGCGCCCACGGAACGCGAGGTCGAGCCGCACCGCGTCGTCGCCCTCGGCGGACGCTGGTACCTGGTGGCCTACGACCTGGGCCGCCACGACTGGCGCAGCTTCCGTCTCGACCGGCTGACCGGACCGGCGGCGACAGGCGCGCGCTTCCGGCCGCGCGCGCTCCCCGCCGAGGACGCCGTGGCCCTGGTCCACGCGGCGAGCGGAGCCCCCGCGCCGTACACGGTCGAGGTCCTCGTGCGCGCGCCCCTCGCGCGGGTGCGGCAGGTGGTCGGCCAGTGGGGCGCGATCGAACCGCTCGGTGAGGACGCCTGCCGTCTCACCATGACCTCGACCTCACTCGACTGGCCGACCCAGGCGCTGGGCAACCTGGGCGCCGAGTTCGAGATCCTGGGCCCGCCGGAGTTCGCCGCGCACGTCCAGGAGTGGGGCACCCGCTTCCTCCGCGCCACCAACGCCCCCACGTGACCGACGCCCCCACGTGACCGACGCCCCGCGTGGCCGTTGCGCCCGGGGGACCGGCCGCCGCCTGTCAGCCGGGCGACGTGGCGGGGGGAGGGGTGGCCGTCACGGCAGGCGAGGTCGTCGGCGCGCGCCAGCGGCCCAGGACGCGGGCGACGGACGACGGCGCGAACAGCGCCGCGGGCGGGGCGTTCATGCCGAACACCCGGAAGATCGTCCGGCAGGTCGCCGGGTCGACGTTGCCCGCCGCCACGACGTGGTTCATGTACTGGTGCAGCAGCTTGACCATCGCCCCCGGCGGACGGCCCTCGGTCCACGGGAAGCGCAGGTCCTCTCCGGTGGCCAGGCCCCACGCGTCGGCCGACTGCGCGGCGGCCACGCGTTGCAGGCGCCGGGCGTCGCGGTGGATCCGCGCGGGATCCATGCCGTCGATCGCGTCGGCGACGGCCTTGGCGGACATCGCGCCGACCGTCATGCCCTGGCCGTAGACGGGGTTGAAACGGCACAGGGCGTCGCCCAGGACCAGGAAGCCGCGCGGCCACCGGCTCAACGACTCGTAATGGCGCCATTCGTTGGCGGTGTTGCGGAACGCCTGCGCGTCCGACAGGGGCTCGGCCTCCCGGAGCGCCTCGTACAGGACGGGACTGCGCAGGCTGCGCGCGTAGGCGAGGAACTGGTCGTCCTTGGTGGGCGGGACGTGCTCGCCGCAGCCCAGCAGGGTGGCGATCCAGCGACCGCCCTCGACGGGGACCAGCACGCCGCCGCGAGGCGTGTCCGGGCTGGTCTGGATGTAGATGGCCTTCCAGTCCCGCGCGGCGGAGTCGGGCAGCTTGTAGTACCGGCTGGAGTAGCCGAATCCCGCGTCGTAGCGCTCGACCGCCGGGGCGGGGTACCCGAGTTCGGCCAGCCACGTGGTGGCGTCGGACCGGCGTCCGCTGGCGTCGGCGACCAGGCCCGCGGTGAGGGTCCGCGGTTCGGAGGAGCCCGCGGCGCGCACGAGGACGCCCCGGACGCCGTCCCCGCCAGGAGTGGCGAGCAGTCCCGTGACCTGGCTGCCCTCCAGGAACTCGACACGCCCGTCCTCGCCCGCCATGCGCCGCAGGACCCAGTCGAGCAGGACCCGGCTGCACGTCAGGTCGGCGGTGCCCGAGACCCTGGGGAACCAGCCGACGGGGCTCAGCCACAGGAAGTCCCGGGGGACGGTCAGCCGGTGGGCGCCGTGGTCGGCGAGTTCCCGGGTCACCCCCGGGAGCAGGTGTTCGGCGCTGTCGATGCCGCGCTTCCAGAACGCGTGGATCTGCGGGGACTGCGGAACCCCGGGACGGAACGCCGCCTCCTGCGGCAGCGCGTCGCGCTCGACGACGGTGACGCGGGCGAAACGGCGGGCCAGCGCCCGGGCGGTGAGCACCCCGGTGACACCCGCGCCGATGACGATCGCGTGATCGTCGACATCTCCCATGACCGGCCTCCCCTTTCGCGCGCGGGCCCGCCCGGCTCGCGCGCGGGCCGCCGCCTTCGTGGTGGACGCGCCGCCTCGTCAGCACGACGCACGGCACTCCACTGATCACTGTGAGCGTTGCCTCCTGCCAGGATGGGACCTGCCCGAGAGCGGGTCAACGGAGATCAGGTGAGCCTGGTGTCACCCGCTGATCACAGGGATGCGGCCGGTGTCCTGGTGTCCGTCACCCGGGAAGGCGCGTTCGCCCACGCGCGTCCGTATGGAGGTCAGGCGGCTGTGGTGGCGCGGTTGCGGCGTCGTCGGCGGCGGGCTTTGCGCAGGAGGCGGACGGCGACGTAGGCGAACAGGAGAAGGGCGACCAGGGCGAGGACCGGCGCGAGGATCGCGAGGAGGCTCATGCCGAGGGACGCGACGTCCTCGACGACGCTGACCACCGGCGCGCCGGCGCCGAGCGTCCCGGCGTTGACCACGGGACGCACGCTCGCCTTGGTCGCGTGGACGAGGAACGCGACCACGATCCCGAGCACCCACCCGATCCACGGGTGGTCGTGCATGAAGGTGGACGAGTCGACCTTGGACGCGGCGTCGGTCGCCGCGAAGGCCGCGCCACCGGCGGCGGGCCGGACGAGGGTCTGGACGGCGTCGTTGACGGTGTCCACGACGGGCACCTTGTCGAGGATGACCTCGGTGGCGAGCAGCAGCGCGATCCCGGTGAGCACCCAGCCGTTGGTCAGCCACGCGAACGACTCCGGCAGGTGCAGCGCGCCGGTGAAGCGGGCCAGCAGTCCCACGAGCAGCAGCGGGATGTAGGCGTTCAGGCCCGCCGCCGTGGACAGGCCCAGCCCCGTCAGAACCGCCAGCATCCCTCGCCGCCCCCGTGAGTGTGTTCTTACCCGCCGGTGATTCCGACCAGCCGTGCTCGGATCAGATGTTCCCCGGGCCCCGTCCGGTTCCACCTGGGGTTTCGCCGGGACGCCACGGCGCGTGGCGGGAAAATTCGGATCTACTGTGTAAAGGTGGGAACCCGGGGACGCCTACGATCGTCAAGCATGACGGGACGAGGGACAGGGAGGACGATGGCGGGGCCGGGGACATGGCCGGCACGGGTGAGAGCCCGTTTCGGTGATCGGGGTCTCGCCGTCGCCCTCCTTCTCGCGCTTCTCGCGGCGGCGATCGTGCCGCTGGTGGCGCTGCCCGCCGTCCGGTGCGAGGTGTTCGGCGCCGGGTGCCGCGCCCCGCTGCCGAGCGTCCAGGCCCACACCGCCGCGCGCGACCGCGACCAGCCGCTCAGCCCCGCCGCGGCCGCCACCCGAGGCGCCTACGTCGCGCTCGGCGACTCCTACTCGTCGGGCGTCGGCGCCGAGGCGGGCCTCTCCGACCAGAACCCGCTGAGCCAGTGCCACCGGACGTCCCGGGCGTACTACCACACGGTCGCCAAGGCCTTCCGGTTCGCGGGCGGCAGCTCGTTCTGGGCCTGCTCCGGCGCGACCACCGGCGACGTCCGCGGCGGACGGGCGGGCGAGCCGTCCCAGCTGAACCGGGTGGGCGCGGGCACGAGCCTCGTCACGATCAGCGTCGGCGGCAACGACATCGGCTTCTCCAAGATCATGGCGGGCTGCGTGGTCAAGCTCCCGTGGTCGAAGTCCTGCGAGAAGCAGGGCGGCGACATCGCCGACCGGATGGCCGCGCTGCGAGAGTCCCTGCCCCGGCTGATCACCGAGATCACCGGGCGCGCCCCGCGCGCCCGGGTGATCGTGATGGGCTACCCGCGGCCGTTCTCGGAGATCTCGGTGAACGGCGGCGACAACCTCACGCTGGACGACCAGCGCTGGCTGAACGGCCGCGCCCGCGACCTGAACGAGCTCATCCGGCAGTCCGTGGCCGAGGCCGACCAGCACGTCGCCGCCACCCGGGGGCAGGGCAGCGTCGAGTTCGTCGACGCCTACAACGCCTTCTCCGGGCACGAGGCGGGCAGCTCCGACCCGTACATGAACGGCCTGTCGGTGAACCTGGGCGCCCTGTCCGCCGAGCCGCGCAGCTACCACCCGACCGTCAAGGGCCAGGACGCCCTCGCCAGGCTCTTCGTCGACCAGATCAACAAGGGCCCCGGCCGCCCCCTCAACCAGTTCACCTGACCGCCCGAGCGCCCGAGCGCCTGACCGCCCGGCCCTCCGAGCGTCCGGCGGGTTCCACGGGTCAGTCGGCGGTTCCGGTGATGCGGTCGAGGCGTTCGACGGCGTCCGCGAACTCCTCGATCATGTCGTAGACGACCTGCCGGGCGGGCCGGACGGTGTTCATGAGCCCGACGCACTGCCCGACGAAGTAGTTGGCCAGGTCGCGGGCGCCCTCGTTGCCGGACTCGGCGACCTTGGTGATCTGCCGCATCGCGCCCTCGGCGACGATCATCTGGAGCGGCATGCCGAGTGGGCCGGGGGAGGCCGCCGACTCCCACTCGTCCGTCCAGGCGGAGCGGAGCTGCCGGGCGGGCTTGCCGGTGCGGGACCGCGACCGGACGGTGTCCCGGGACGTCGCCGCGAGCATCTTGGCCTTCACGGCGGGGGACGTCTCGGCCTCCTCGGTGGTGAGCCAGACCGAGCCGCACCAGACCCCGGACGCGCCGAGCGCGAGGGCCGCGGCCATCTGGCGTCCGGTGGCGATGCCGCCCGCGGCGAGGACGGGCAGCGGCGCGACGGCGTCCACCACCTCGGGGACGAGCACCATGGTGGAGATCTCGCCGGTGTGGCCGCCCGCCTCGCCGCCCTGGGCGACGATGAGGTCGACCCCGGCGGCGACCTGGCGGCGGGCGTGCTCGACCGTGCCGACGAGCGCGGCGACCGGCACTCCGGCGGCCTTGGCGCGTTCGACCATGAGCGGGGGAGGGGTGCCAAGGGCGCTGGCGATGAGCCCGATCGGGTGGGCGAGGGCGACGTCGATCAGCTCGGTCGCGCCGCGCGTGGTGACCTGCGTTCCGCCGCGTCCGCCCGCGCGCTTGGCGGCCTCGAAGTCGGGCAGTGGCACGCCGTACTTCTCGAACAGGCCGAACAGGAACTCCCAGTGCTCCCGGGGGACGGCCGCGAGCATGGTGTCGAGGCCGCCGTCGCCGCGCGAGGCCCGTTCGGCGGACTCGTCGATCTTCGCCGGGACGAGCACGTCGACGCCGTAGGGCCGTCCGCCGACGTGGTCGTCGATCCAGCGCAGCTCCTCCTCGAGCCGTCCGGGCGTGTAGGCGACGGCGCCGAGGACGCCGAGGCCGCCGGCGTTGGTGACGGCGGCGACCACGTCGCGGCAGTGGGAGAAGGCGAAGAGGGGGAACTCGATGCCGAATCGCTCGCAGACGTCGGTGCGCATGTGGCCGACGGTACTTCGCCGAACGTCATTCGGTCCAGGGGGTCTCGTGGTACCGGCGGATCAGGTGCTCCTCGCCGTAGCGGTGCGTTTCGCGGTGCCAGTTGAGGACGCCCGCCATCCAGTCCTGCAGCTTCCGGACGAACTCGCCGAGCGCCGCGCGCGCCGGGTTCGGCAACTCCATGTCGTCGCACAGGACGGGCAGCTCGTTCGCCACGACGTGCTGGAACTGCCGTATCCGCGACGCCGTCAGGTCGGCGACGATCCGCAGCGCCGTCGGATGGTCGCAGCCGAAGAAGTTCTGGACGACCAGCACCGTGTTGTGCAGCTCGTTCTCGAACTCGATCTCCTTCTGGTAGGAGAACACGTCGTTGATCATGCATCCGACGTCGGCGGCCGAGTTGACCAGTGACTGGACCGGGCCGGTGGCGAACAGCTCGTCCGGGAGCACCGCGTCCTTGCCCGTGCGGGTCAGGCTGATCGTGAGATCCGCGCCGAAGGTGCGGCGGTTCATCTCCATGTAGTCCACCGGGTCGGGGACGCGGTTCTGGAGCTGGTTGCCCAGCTCCCACAGCCAGCTCTCGAGCATCGTGTCGACCGCGGCGCGAAACCGGCGGCGTTCCTCGAGCGACATCGACGCGGCGGTCCGGCGCCACAGGTCGGCGAGGCCGCGTTCGAGCGCGCTCCGCGGCTGCGGGACGGGTGTCCCGTCGTCCACGGGCATGAAAAGCTCCAGCCGGGCGTTGGCGGCGCGCGCCCCGGCGATGTCGCGGGTGCGGCCGAACACCGACGGGTAGTAGTCGTCGGCGTAGGTGCCCCAGGTGAGCCACTGGGAGTTGAGGTCGAGCATGCCGGACTCGGCGTCCGGCGCGAGCCCGGCCGCGCAGAGCGCGAAGTCGAAGCCGGAGACGAGCCCGGCGTTCCACACGTCCGAGCCGGGGACGCCGGGCTCGGCGCGCAGCATGCCCATCCGCTCGGCCCAGTCCAGGAGGTTGGCGCGCGCGTCGTCCAGGTGCGGGTTGAGGGTCAGCGCGAACGGAAGGTCGATGTCGGGGATGATCGACGGCCCGACCCGGCTCGGCACGTGCGCGTACTTGCGGAGGCGGGCGACGGCGGGCGGCCCGAACAGGGACCGGACGTCCAGTCCGCTCATCCCGAGCCCGGCGGTGCCCGGGAGGGTGAGGCGCGTCGCGTCGTCGGCCTCCAGCGCGCCGCGGTTCATGTAGCGGGAGGACCGCAGGTGCCACTCCTGCCCGCCCGCCTGCCAGTCCTGGAGGCCCTTGACGTAGGCGCCGACGCGCGCGACCTCGTCCGGGGTGAGGGCCTCGTCGACGCACAGCGCCGGGACCTCGGTGAGCGCGGTGTGCTCGAACTGCTGGATCCGGGACGTGAGGATGTCGTTGACCGCGTCGGCCGCCTCCTGCGTGCCGCAGTCGAAGAACGTCTCCAGGACCAGGACGCCGTTGCTGAGCTCGCCCTCGTCCTCGACCTCGCGCTGGTAGGAGAACAGGTCGTTGCGCAGGTGGACGGCATCGGAGAACGCGTCGCGCAGCACCGCCATCGGCCGCGACCCGGCGACCCGCGCGGGGAGCTCGGCGTTCGCGGCGTGCTCGACCAGGCACGCCGACCACGGCGCGCCGCCGACCCGGCGGCGCATCTCGATGTACTCGATGGGGTTGGAGATCCGGTGCGCGTTCATGTTCGACAGCTCCCACAGCGACTCGTTCATCGCCTGGAGGGAGTGCGCGGTGAACCGTTCGCGCCACGCCGGTGACATCGCCGGGACGGTCCGCGCCCACAGGTCGGCGAGGCCCGCCTCCACCGGGTTGGACGGCTCGGGCACGGCGCTCATGTCGCCGTCCAGCGGCATGAACAAGGGCAGCCGCGCCAGATGGTCGCGGCCGCCCTCGCGGTCACCGGTGCGCTTGAAGCGCTCGACGAAGTGGTCGTCGAAGAAGAACACCCACACGTACCAGTCGGTGATGAGCGCGAGCTCCCCGGCGTCGCAGTCGGGGTGGGTGTAGGCGCACAGCATCGGGTAGTCGTGCGCCTCCAGGTCGGCCTGCTCCCAGACGCCCGAGCCCTCCAGCATGCCCATCGCCCGCGCCCAGGGCACCGAGTGGGCGCGGGCGGCTTCGAGGTTCGGGTTCAGCCGCGCCGGATAGGCGGAGTAGAACCTCGGCAGCTGGAACGGCTGTGTCGTGCCGGCCACGCCCATGGACGGATCACCCCTCGCTCGCGCCGGAAAAATACGGTCCCGGCGCGCATTCTTACAGAGAGTGACGATTGCCCGGTGGTGAGATCAGCGTGCCCCGCGGAACCGGTCTGTGGCCTCGATGAGGAGGTTCAGCGTGCCGGGCTCGTCGAAGCCGTGGCCCGCGTCCGGGACGAGGTGGAGTTCGGAGCCGGGCCACGCCCTGTTCAGGGCCCACGCGGCGTCCGGCGGGGTGAGCAGGTCGTAGCGGCCGTTGACGATCACGCCGGGGAGGCCGTTCAGCCGGGGCGCGTCGCGGAGCAGCTGGCCCGGCTCCAGGAAGCAGCCGTTCCCGAAGTAGCGGTTCTCCAGGCGGGCGACGGCGACGGCCGAGCGGACGTCCTCGTCCTCCTCACGGGGGACGAGGTAGCAGGTGCTGTCCTCCCAGCGGGTCCAGGCGAGCGCGGCCGGGACGTGGACGTCCGGGTCGGGGTCGGCGAGGCGGCGCGCGTAGGCGGCCATGTAGTCGCCGCGCTCGTCCTCGGGGATCGCGTCACGGAAGCCCTCCCAGGCGTCCGGGAAGAGCCGGGACACGCCGCCCTCCGCGAAGCACCAGGGCTCGTCCTCGGGCAGGACGAGGTAGACGCCGCGCAGCACCAGCGCGATCACGCGGTCCGCGTGCGCCTGGGCGTAGGCGAGCGACAGCGTGCTGCCCCACGAGCCGCCGAACACCACCCAGCGCTCGACGCCGAGGTGCTCGCGGAGCCGTTCCATGTCGGCGACCATCGCGGCCGTGGTGTTGGCGGACAGGTCGATGTCCGGCTCGGAGGCGTGCGGGAGGCTGCGTCCGCAGTTGCGCTGGTCGAACAGGACGATCCGGTACGCGTCCGGGTCGAACAGGCGGCGGCTCGTCGGCGAGCAGCCGCCGCCGGGGCCTCCGTGCACGAACACGGCGGGCGTGCCGTCCGGAGTGCCGCACGTCTCCCAGTAGATCTCGTCCTGCCCGCCGACGGGCAGCATGCCGACCGCGTACGGCTCGACCGGTGGATAAAGTCCCCTCATGATCACAGTGTCCCGCACCCGCTGAGCCCCTGGTCACACCGGGAGGAAGAGCGGGTAGGACTCGCCCTCGTCCGGGTGGGCGAACCGGGCGCGCAGGGGGAGGCCCTCGCGGAGTCCGGCCGCGTCGACACCGTCCAGGCGGGCGTGCATCCACGGGCCCTCGGCGAGTTCGACGAGCCCGAGCAGCGCGGGTGGCGGCGTCGTCCCGTCCTCCGCCGGACGGCCGTGCAGGATCGTCCAGGTGATGAGGACGGCCTCGCCCGACGCGTCCGCCCACTCCAGGTCCTCGGTGCCGCAGTCCGGGCAGGACGTGGCGTCCGGCGGGAGGAACGCCCCGCGTCCGGCGTCGCGTCCGGTGGAGCAGGCGCCGCAGAGCCGGACGGCGAGCCGGTCCCGGGCGGCGGCGTCGAAGAACCCGTCGGTGCGGCCGTCGCGGCGCAGGATCCCGATGTCCATCAGGCCCCCTTCCGGTGCGGGCTGAGGATCAGCGTCGCGTGGTGGTCGAGGATGCCGCCGTTGCCGCTGACCAGGATCACGTCGTTCGCGGCCTGGCGGTCGCCGCCGCCCCCGCGCGCCTGGATCACGGCCTCCGACACCGGCGTCATGCCCCACATGTAGTAGCCGGACAGCTGCCCGCCGCCGGTGTTGGTCGGCAGTGGGCCGTCCGGGCCGAGCGCCCCGGACGCGGCGAACGCGCCGCCCTCGCCCTTGCCGCAGAACCCGTAGTCCTCCAGCGACACGAGGACGGTGTAGGTGTAGCAGTCGTACAGCTGGGCCTGGGTGACGTCGCCGGTGGTGATCCCGGCCATCTTCATCGCGACCGGCCCGGACGCCGCCGCGCCCGTGGACAGCCCGAACGCGCTGCCACGCTCCTTGCGGTGCCCCGGGTGGCCCTGCCCCCAGCCCCACAGGTGGACGGGCGGACGGGCCAGGTCGGCGGCCCGGTCGGCGCCGGTCACCACGACCGCGATCGCGCCGTTGGAGACCAGGCAGCAGTCGAGCAGGTGCAGGGGCTCGGCGACCCAGCGGGAGTTCTGGTGGTCCTCGAGGGTGATCGGGTCGCGCATCTGCGCGAGCGGGTTGCGGGACGCCCAGTCGCGCGTGCTCACCGCGATCGCGCCGAGCTGCTCGCTCGTCGTCCCGTAGTGGGCCATGTGGCGTTGCGCGGCGAGCGCGTAGAACGCGTTCACGCTGCGGAAACCGAGCGCCGCGGTCATCCCGCCGAAGCCGTACCACTCGGGGGCGTCGCGGTGGTAGGCCGAGCCCGCCGACTGCTTCGGCTTGAGCGGCGCGTCCGCGAACACGCAGGCCACGGTCGTCGCCGCGCCGGACAGGATCGACATCGCCGCGTAGGACAGCATCGCCCCGGCGGTCGCGCCGAAGGAGTTCATCTGGGTCAGCAGCCGCAGGTCGCGCAGGCCGAGCGTGTCGGCCAGCTCGATCCCGGGCGAGCCGCCCAGGCCGTGGCTGACCAGCAGCCCGTCCAGGTCGCCGAGGGCGAGGCCCGCGTCGTCGACCGCCGCGCGCACCGCGTCGGCGGCCAGCCTGCGCGGGCTGCGCCCGTACACCCTGCCGAGCTCGGTCATGCCGAGGCCCGCGATGGCCGCGCCGTCGTTCATGCGCCACACCGTACCGAATGGAATTCGGTTCTGGCTATGCCAGGCCACCCCGGCCGCCGCCCGACGGGTCGCCGGTGGCCGGTGGGCGGTCATGCCGGAGCCCGGTGACCGGGGTCACCGGGCTCCGGCCGGTGCCGTGCGCCGCCCTCAGGTCGCAGGGCACCCGCCCTCGCGGACCTCCCGCTCCGGCCTCAGGACGCCAGGACGGCGCGGAGGAACTCGCGGGTGCGCTCCTCGCGCGGCTCCTCGAAGATCGCCTCGGGGGAGCCCTCCTCGACGATCCGGCCCTGGTCGAACATCAGGACCCGGTCGGAGATGTCGCGCGCGAAGCCCATCTCGTGCGTCACGCACAGCATCGTCACGTCCGTGCTGCGGGCGATGTCGCGCAGCAGGTCCTGGACGCCGACGACCAGCTCGGGGTCGAGCGCGGAGGTCACCTCGTCCAGCAGCAGGACGGTCGGCTCCATCGCCAGCGCCCGCGCGATCGCGACGCGCTGCTGCTGGCCGCCCGACAGCTGGGTCGGATGGGCGTTCTCCTTGTCGGCGAGCCCGACCATGTCCAGCAGGCCGCGCGCCCGCTCGACCGCCTCGTCCTTCCCGAGCCCGAGGACGTGCACGGGCCCCTCGGTGAGGTTCCGCAGCACGTTCATGTTGGGGAACAGGTTGAACTGCTGGAACACCATGCCGATCCGCTTGCGCATCTCGTGCAGGTGCCGCTCGCCGGCCTTGACGAGCTTCCCGCCGCGCTCCATGTGCCACAGCGGGTCGTCCCCGACGCGGATGACGCCGCCGTCGGGCCGTTCCAGTGTCATCAGCAGCCGCAGGATCGTGGTCTTGCCCGAGCCGCTCGGCCCGATCAGCGTGACCCGGTCCCCGGCGCCGACGGTGAAGTCGAGATGGTCCAGCACGACGTTGTCGCCGAACCGCTTGACGACCTTCTCGAACTTGATCCCGCACGGCACCCGTGTCGGGGCCTGGGCCGCGGCGGCCTTCGCGGCGGACTTGGCGGTGGCTCCCTCCGGGACGTCGTCCACGGCGTCCCCGGCGGCCCCCTCGGGCATGGGATCGGCGGGGGAGGTGAGGTCAGTCGGTGGCATAACGCTTCTCCAGACGTCGCAGGGCCAGGGACGACAGGATGCTGACGACGATGAAGAACAGCCCGGCGACGGTGATCGGTTCCAGGTACTTCAGGGTGTGCGCGCCCTGGTCGAACGCCTTGCCCAGCAGTTCGGTCACGGTGATCCCGAGCAGGAACGGCGTGTCCTTGAACATGGCGATCAGGTAGTTGCCCAGGGTCGGGACGACCCGGCGGACCGCCTGCGGCAGCACGACGCCGAACCAGACGCGGCGGCGCGGGAGGTTCAGCGCGGTCGCCGCCTCCCACTGGCCGCGCGGCACGTCCTCGATGCCCGCCCGGTACACCTCGGCGGTGTAGGTCGAGTAGTGCAGCCCGAGGCCCACGATCCCGGCGGTCAGCGGGCCGAGCGTGACGCCCCAGGCGGGAAGCACGTAGAAGATGAAGAACAACTGCACCAGCAGCGGGGTGCTGCGGACGAACTCGGTCACCCACCGGACGGTCTGGCCGACCACCCGGCTCGGCGAGCGCCGCAGCAGCGCCCAGACCAGGCCGAGCGCCAGCGCGATCAGGTAGCCGAACAGCGTCGCGGTGACCGTGACGCGCAGGCCGTCCAGAAGGTCCGGAATGAGGCGTCCGGTGTAGTTCCAGTCCCAGTTCACGGGGCCATCACCTCACCGGTCGTGGCGGCGATCGGGATCGGACGCGCCTGTGGCCGCCGTCCGAGCATCCGCTCGGTGCGCCGCTCGGCGAGCCGCACCAGCACCTGCAGCGCCTGGGCGATCACGAAGTAGATCACCAGGATCACCGCGAACGTCGCGGCGGTCTGCCCCGTGGACGCCTGGATCTGCTTGGCCCGGAACGTCAGGTCGGCGATCGACACCAGCGACACGCCGGCCGTCGCCTTCATCAGCTCGATGAGCAGGTTGCCGAACGGCGGCAGCATCAGCGCGGTCGCCTGCGGCAGCAGAACGCGGCGCATCCGCTGCCCGGCGGTGAAGTTCAGCGCGCACGCCGCCTCCCACTGGGCGCGCGGGACGGCCTTGATCGAGCCGCGCACGACCTCCGCGCCGTACGCGCCGTAGTTCAGGCCGATCGCGAGGACGGCCGCCGCGATCGGCGTGAACCGCAGCCCCAGCAGCGGCAGCGCGTAGAAGAACCAGTACATCAGCACCAGCGCGGCGACGCCCCGGAAGAACTCCACGTAGATCCGGTTGACGGCGCGCAGCGCGGCGCTCCGCGAGGCCCCGGCGAGCCCGAAGAGCAGGGCCAGGACCAGCGCGAACGCGGCCCCGTAGAGGGTGATCTGGACGGTGGTCCAGGCCCCTCGCAGGAGCAGCGGATAGCTGTCGAGTACGTCGGACATCGGCGGTCAGCCCTGGCAGAACCGGGCGGCCGTGTCGTTCGGGCCGGGCAGCTCGGCCTGGCTGAATCCGAACGGCTGGATGACCGGCAGCAGCCGGTTGGACTTCTTGAGCTCGGACAGCTTGTCGTTGAACGCCTTCAGCAGGTCGGTGTCGGCCTTGCGGAACGCGAACGCGCCCGCGCCGAACTGCTCCTTCCCGCCGATCACCGGCACGTACGCGTCGGTGACCTCGAACGCCGAGCCCTGGTGCTTGGACAGCAGGTCGGCCAGGGAGATGCGGGTCAGGGCGATGCAGTCGATCCGGCCCGCCTTCAGGCCCTCGAACGCGCTCGGCTGGTCCGGGAAGGTCTTGATGTTCCCCTTGGAGACGCCCAGCTTGGCGGCGTAGTCGCCCTCCACCGCGCCGGTCAGCACGCCGACCTTCAGCTTCTTCTGCGCGGCGTCCTCGAACTTGTGGACGCCCTTGGGGTTGCCCTTCGGCACCATGAACGCCGACTTGGCGACGTACTCGGGGTCGGAGAACGCGACCTCGGCGCATCGTTCCGGGGTGACGAACATGCCGGCCGCGATCACGTCGAACCGCTTGGCCTTCAGGCCGCCGATCAGGCCGCCGAAGTCGACGTTGACGCCCTCCACCTTGGAGATCCCGAGTTCCTTGAAGAGCACCCGGGCCAGCTCGGGAGCCTCCCCGGTGAGCTTGCCGGACCTGTCGGTGAAGCCGTACGGCGACTCGTTGGCGAACCCGACGGTGATCTTCCCGTCCTGTCTGGCCCGCTTCAGCGTGCCGCCGCCCTTCTGCTCCTCCGCGGGATCGGTGGTGGAACAGCCGGCGGCGACGAGCGGCACCGCCGCGCCCAGCAGAGCGGCGGTCCGCAGGAACGCGCGCCGGTCGGTGCCGAACGGTTCGTGGTTGGTCATCTTCTCTGACTCCTGGGGTGCGCCGCGTCCGCCGGGCCCCTGAAAAGGACCCGGCGGACGCGGCTTGGGATCTCGGGACGGACGTTGGGGGGTGATCCAGTTGTGGGCCGGCGGACCTCGCGGGCCCGCCGGCGGAACGGCTCAGCGGACGGAACGGCTCAGCGGACGGAAGGGCTCAGCGGCCGGGACGGGTCCGCGGCCGGGGCGCCCGAACGGGACGGGCGGACGGGCCCGCGGTCACCGGACCGGCGTGAAGTCGCGCGCGCCGATGAACGACGGCCGTGGGTTCTGCGCGGAGAACGGCTCCTCGCAGGCGTTCTCGACGCTGTTGAACACGACGAACACGTTCGACCGCGGGAACGGCGTGATGTTGCCGTTCGAGCCGTGCATGCAGTTGCAGTCGAACATCGTCGCCGAGCCCGCGGGGCCGGTGAACAGCTCGATGCCGTGCTTGTCGGCGAGGATCGACAGGCTGCCCGGGTCGGGCGTGCCGATCTCCTGGCTCTTCAGCGACTCCCGGTAGTGGTCCTCCGGGGTCTCGCCGACGCAGGTCACGAACGTCCGGTGCGACCCCGGCATGATCATCAGCCCGCCGTTGTGGACGAAGTTCTCGGTGAGCGCGATCGAGATGCTCACCGCGCGCATCCGCGGCATGCCGTCCTCGGCGTGCCAGGTCTCGAAGTCGGAGTGCCAGTAGAAGTCCTTGCCGGTGAACCCCGGCTTGTAGTTGACCCGGCTCTGGTGGACGTAGACGTCGGAGCCGAGGATCTGCCGGGCCCGGCCGACGACCCGCTCGTCCCGGACCAGCTCGGCGAACACCTCGCTGATCCGGTGCACCTCGAAGATCGACCGGACCTCGTCGGTGCCGCGCTCGGTGACCGTCCGCTCGTCGGCGAGGATCGCCGGGTCCGACGCCAGCCGGCGCAGCTCGGCGCGGAACCGCTCGACCTCGTCCGGCCCGATCAGCTCCTCGATCGTCAGGAAGCCGTCGGCGTCGTAGCCGTCCAGGGTGGCCGCGTCGATCGGGCCGTCCTCCGGCGAGCCGTAGACCACCGGGTCCTGCCGGTACAGCAGGGCGGCCTCGCCGCACTTGCGGGTCGGATAGGAGTCGTCGATGCTCGGGTGGGTCTCGATCACGCTCACGCGTCCGTTCCTTCCAGCTCGGTGATCAGCGGGTAGACGCCGTTCTCGTCGTGGACCTCCCGTCCGGTGCAGGGAGGGTTGAAGACGCAGACGGTGCGCACGTCGGTGTGGGCGCGCAGCATGTGGTGCTCGTGGCCGTCCAGCAGGTACATGACGCCCGGTTCGATCCGGTGCTTCTCGCCGGTCTCCTCGTTGACCAGCTCGCCCTCTCCGGCGATGCAGTAGACGGCCTCGATGTGGTTGGCGTACCACATCCGCGTCTCCGTCCCCGCGTACAGGACGGTGTCGTGCAGGGAGAATCCGACCTGCTCCTTGGCCAGCACCAGGCGGCGGCTCGCCCAGGTCTCGGCCTGGACGTCCCGGTCGGTGCCGACGATCTCGTTCAGCGATCGGACGATCATTCGGTGCTCCTCGGGTCGGGATCTCGGTCGGTCAGGCGTGCACGGCGGTGTCGACGGTGGTGCGGACGGCGGCGACCGACTCGGCCAGCAGCCCCAGCCCTTCGGTCAGCTCCTCGGACGTGGTGGTCAGCGGCGGCAGCAGCTTCACGACCTCGTCGTTCGGCCCGGACGTCTCCATCAGCAGGCCGCGGCCGAACGCCTCGGCGCAGATCCGCGAGGCCGTTTCCGGGTCACGGGTCTCCATACCCCAGACCAGGCCGCGTCCACGCACGTCGGCGATCGCGCCCGCGTGGTCCAGGGCGATCTCGTCCAGCGCCTGCTTGACCTGCAGGCCCTTGGCCAGGGTCTGCTTCTCCATGCCCCCGTCCGTCCACTGGTCCTCCAGGGCGCCGACGGCCGTGACGAACGCCGGGTTGAAGCCGCGGAAGGTGCCGTTGTGCTCGCCGGGCTCCCAGACGTCCAGGTCACGACGCATCAGGGTGATCGCGAACGGCAGGCCGTACCCCGACAGGGACTTGGACAAACAGACGATGTCGGGCTCGATCCCGGCGTCCTCGAAGCTGAAGAACGGCCCGGTCCGGCCACAGCCCATCTGGACGTCGTCGACGATCAGCAGGATCCCGTGCCGCCTGCACAGGTCGGCGAGCCCGCGCAGCCACTCGGGGGAGGCCACGTTGATGCCGCCCTCGCCCTGGACGGTCTCCACGATCACCGCGGCGGGCTTGTCCAGGCCGCTGCCGGAGTCGCCCAGCATCGTCTCGAACAGCAGGAAGTCGGGGGTGCGGCCGTCGAGGTAGTTGTCGTAGGGCATCGCGACGCCGTGGCCCAGCGGGACGCCCGCGCCGGTCCGCTTCATCGAGTTGCCGGTCACCGCGAGCGCGCCGAGCGTCATGCCGTGGAAGGCGTTGGTGAACGACACGACCGTCTCGCGGCCGGTGTACTTGCGGGCCAGTTTCAGCGCCGCCTCGACCGCGTGGTTTCCGGCCGGGCCCGGGAACTGGACCTTGTAGTCGAGCCCACGGGGTTTCAGGACGATCTCCTCGAAACGCTCCAGGAACCGGCGTTTCGCGGCGGTGTGCATGTCGAGCGAGTGGACGATGTCGTCCGCGACGAGATAGTCGAGAAGGCGCTGTTTCAGAGCGGGATCGTTGTGTCCGTAGTTGAGCGTTCCGGCGCCGGCGAAGAAATCGAGGAACGTGCGGCCGTTCTCGTCGGTGATGCGGCTGCCCCGCGCGGTGGTGAACACAGTGGGCCAGCCTCGGCAATAACCGCGGACTTCCGATTCCAGGCGCGCGAAAACGTCCATCTGGACCTCCGGAGGTTGGAGCTTGCGTTTGGCGGGGTGGGTGAGCGTCGTCGGGGCGCGGAGGGGGGTGGACGGATGGAGCGGGGGAGCGTGCGCGGGGGAGCGGGGGGGCGTGCGGGACGGCGCGGTCAGTCCCTCCCCAGCGGGCCGATCCGGAACAGCACCTCGGGCTCGTGCCCGTCCAGAAGGTCTGATCCGAACAGCGGGGTACGGGTGAGCTCCGCGCCGAGGTCGCGGGCGAACGAGCTGAACAGGGCCGTGGAGGCGGCGTTGCTCGGGGTGACGGTCGCCTCCACGGCGCGGGCGCCACGGGGCGTCAGCCGGTCGGCGAGGCCGTCCAGCATGAGGCGCGCCAGGCCGCGTCCGCGCCGGGCCGGGTCGACCGCGACCTGCCAGACGAACAGCGTCTCGGGGGCGTCCGGCCGCAGGAACCCGGTGACGAATCCGCGCGGACGTCCGCCCTCGCGAACGGTGTCGTGATCGGCGTCAGGGTCATCGTCGTGAGTGGCGTCGCGGGCCACGATCGAGGTCGCCGCGAAGTCGCGGCACCACAGGGTGTAGCTGTAGGCGGAATTGACGTCGAGGACGCCCGACTCGCGCGCCATCCGCCATAGGTCCGGGCCGTCTCGCAGGGTCGGTTCCGCGAGGACGAATCCGGTGCCGGTATGGGCCCGGTTCGTGGTGGAACTCAGTGGTTGCACTGCCATGAACAGGCAACTTAGCGAATCCTGGAGACCATCGTAATTTTTCGTTATCTTCAGGATGTTTGGCGAACCTACGGGCGGGTAGGGTGACCTGCTTGCATTTTTCGGGAATGCACACCGCGCATTACGGCGGTGTTTCGGAACGCTCTAATCGCGGTCTGTCCAGGGGAGACGCCGGGCTCCCGGGTCGCGGCCCGGGGCCGTCCCGGCGCAGGGGGATCCCCCGCCCCGGCGGCGCCCGGTCCGGGAACGTCCGGTCTCAATTGTGTGAGGTGAATCACATCACCTCGATGTCATCTCCAAGGACGCTGAACGCGTCGTCCGCGCCACCGCCCAGAGGGGTCACGGTAGGGGCACACCCGCGAACGCGAAAGGGCCCCACGCCGAAGCGCGGGACCCTCGTGGCGGAACGCCCTCCCGGCGGCCCGGGGGCGGCGGGGAAGGGGAACCGGGTCAGTCCTGGTCGGCGAACCGGTCGGTCGCCTCGATGAGGTGGTGCAGGATGCCCGGCTCGTTGTAGGCGTGGCCCGCGTCCGGCACCAGGTGGAACTCGGCCTCCGGCCACGCCCGGTGCAGGTCCCAGGCCGTCGCGGGAGGGGTGCACACGTCGTACCGGCCCTGCACGATCACCGCCGGGATGTGCCGGATCTTGTCGACGTTCCCGATCAGCTGCTCGTACTCGAAGAACCCGTCGTTGACGAAGTAGTGGTTCTCGATCCGGGCGAACGTGACCGCGTAGTCGGGCTCGTCGAACCCGGCGACCCGCTCCGGGTTCGGCAGCAGCGACACCGTCGCGCCCTCCCAGGTGGCCCACGCGCGCGCCGCCGCCACCCGCGTCTCGCGGTCGTGGGAGTTCAGCCGCTCGTGGTAGGCCTCCAGCATGTTCTCCCGCTCCTCCTCGGGGATCGGCGCGACGTACTGCTCCCAGAGGTCGGGGAACAGCAGCGACGCCCCCTCCTCGTAGAACCAGGTCAGCTCGAACGGGCGGAGCGTGAAGATGCCGCGCAGCACCAGCCCGGACGACCGCTCCGGGTGCGTCTGCGCGTACGCCAGGGCCAGGGCGCTGCCCCACGACCCGCCGAACAGCAGCCACCGGTCGATGCCGAGGTGCTCGCGCAGCCGCTCCATGTCCGCGACGAGGTTCCAGGTGGTGTTGTTCTCCAGCGACACCGACGGGTCGGACGCGTTCGGCGTGCTGCGTCCGCAGTTGCGCTGGTCGAACAGGACGATCCGGTACTTCGCCGGATCGAACTGCCGCCGGTGGTCCGGGGAGCAGCCGCCGCCCGGCCCGCCATGGATCATCACGACCGGTTTCCCGTCCGGGTTGCCGCACGTCTCCCAATACACCTGGTCGCCGTCGCCCACGTCGAGCATCCCGCTGTCGTAGGGCTCGATCGGCGGGTAAAGGGTGCGCAGCTCGGTTGCCATGCTCAACTCCCGTCAAGGACTGCCTGGTGATGGGCCGGCCGGGGCATGCGCGGGCGCCCCCGGTCGCGCCTGTCGCCCAACGTAGCGGGCGGACGCGCCGCCGACCCGTCCCGGGATCCCGCAGGCTCCGGGAACCGCCCGTCCCGTCCCCGGAGCGGGACGGGGTGATCGCCGGGAATCGGCCGCCGGACGAGTCCGGCTGTAGGGGAGTGAGCTGTGATTTTCTCCGGTGCCCCCGCCGACAGGAGATCGTGAGGATCAAGGAACGGAACCCCAAACTGGGCAAACGCTCTACGTGGCGGCACTAGAGTGCCTTTGGTGAGCGAAGCGACGAGCCGTGCGGCGGGGGGCGCCGCGATCGCGAAGGAGTCCCCCGAACGACAGGCCCGCCCCGGGTCACGGCTCGCTGACTCCAGGCGAGGGATGCGGTGAGCGAACTGAACGGATCCGGCGGCTCGCGCGGGGTCCCGGGCGCCGATTCGTCCTGGCCCGTGCTCGGCCGCGACACCGCCCCCCGGACGGACGTTCCGGCGCAGGCGGGCGGGCCGGCGAACGGGCAGGTCGTCCCCGGTCAGGTGGTGCCCGGACAGGTCGTCCAGAGCCTCCACGGGCAGGGCGCGAACGGCCAGAGCGCGAACGGGCACGGCACGAGCGGACACGCCCCGGGGGAGGCCGCCGAGGCCCAGCCGTGGGACATCGTCGAGCGCCTCCGGCAGATGGCCGACCTCATAGGGGACGCGCTGTCGGCCGGCGAGCGCAAGGTCGAGCAGAGCCAGAACGACGCGGCCACGCAGGTCGCGACCGTCCAGGCGGAGAAGGAGTCGGCGCAGCGCGACGCCGCCGCCGCGTGGGGCGAGGTGCAGCGGGCGCGCGGGCAGGCCGAGCAGGCCGACCGCCGCGCCGTCGACGCCGAGCGCCGGGTGGCCGAGGCGCAGGCGGAGGCCGCCGCGCAGCTCCAGGCCGTCCAGTCGGACGCCGCGGCCCAGATCAGCACGGCGCAGACCGAGTCGGCCGCGCAGGTCCAGGCGCTCCAGGCCGAGAAGGAGACCGCGCAGCGCGACGCCGCCGCCGCGTGGGGCGAGGTGCAGCGGGCGCGCGGGCAGGCCGAGCAGGCCGACCGCCGAGCCGTCGACGCCGAGCGCCGCATGGCCGAGGCGCAGGCCGAGTCGGCCGCGCAGGTCCAGGCCCTCCAGGCCGAGAAGGAGACCGCCCAGCGCGACGCCGCCGCCGCCTGGAACCAGGCCCAGCAGGGCCGCCAGCAGGCCGACCAGGCCCGCGCGCAGATGGAGCAGGCGCAGGTCCAGGCCGAGCAGTCCCGGGTCCAGGCCGAGCAGGCCCGGCAGCAGGAGCAGCAGGCCCGCACCGCGATGGAGCAGGCCCGGCAGCAGGAACAGCAGGCCCGCACCGGCATGGAGCAGGCCCGCCAGCAGGAGCAGCAGGCGCGCGCCGAGGCGCAGGCCGCGGCCGGACGCGCCGAGGCCGCCGAGCGCCGCACCGCCGAGGCCGAGGCGACCGTCCGGCAGGCGATGACCCAGCGGGACCAGATGAGCGAGGCCCGCGACGACGCCCTGCGCGCCGTCGAGGACGCCGTCGCCGCCCGCCGCGCCGTGGAGTCCGAGCGCGACCGGATGGCCGAGCAGGCGGGCGAGCTGTCCCGGGCGCTGGAGGGCGCGCGCGGCGAGCTCGCGCAGGTCCGCGCCAAGCTCGCCGACGCCGAGATGCAGGCGCAGAACCTGCAGCACGCCGTCGCCGCGGCCGCCAAGGAGTCCGAGGAGGCGCGCAACCTCGCGCAGGCCGCCGAGACCCGGATGCGCGCCGCCGAGGCCCGCGCGAACGAGGCCGAGCGCCGCACCCAGGAGTTCGAGGTCCGCGCCAAGGCCGCCGAGAGCCGCGCCGCCGAGAGCGAGCGCCGCACCCAGGAGGCCGCCCAGCGGGCCGGGGAGTCCGACCGCCGCGGGCAGGCCGCCGAGAGCCGGATGAAGGCGGCCGAGTCCCGCGCCGCCGAGGCCGAGCGGCGGCTCGCCGACGGCGACCGGCGCGCCGTGGAGGCCGAACGCCGCGCGGAGGCGGCCGAGGCCGAGCGCAAGCAGGCCCTCGACACGGCCGCGCAGACCCTGGAGGCCGCCAAGCAGGCCGAACGGGAACGGGACGGCGCCAACGCCGCTCTGGAGGCCGCCGCCCGGGACCGCGAGGGCGCCGTCCAGGCGCAGGCCCGCTCGGAGTCCGAGCTGACCATCGCCCGCGGACGCGCCGACACCGCCGCCCGCGAGCGCGACCAGGCGTCCGCCGCGATGCGGCAGATCGCCACCGAGCGGGACGCGATCGCCGAGAAGCTCGCCGAACGCGACCAGTGGGTCGACCAGCTCGCCCAGGCCGTCACCGAGCAGCGCGCGCAGATCGCCGAGCTCACCCAGGAGCGGGACGCCGCCAAGCAGGCGTCCGAGCAGGCCCGCGGGCTCATCGACGAGCTGACCCGCCAGCTCCGCACGATCATGCCCTCCGGAGCCCCGCCCCGCTGACCGACGGCCCCCATGGCCCCCACGGCCCCTGAAGCTCCCACAGCCCCCGGCCCCCGCGAAGGTCCCTCCAGACCCACAGCGCGGGCTGGGGGTTGTTCCGTGCAAGACCCGTCACCGCCCGTTCCGCGCGGCATCCGGCCGTCCGGGGCCGCCACCGACCGTCCGGGGGTGTGTCCGTTCCGGACCGCCACCGTCCGCTCTGGGGCCGCCAACGGCCGTCCCGGGGGCGTCTGCCAGTCCGGGGTCACCGGTGGCTCAGGAGGGATCCGGACCCTTCGGAGTGCCACCGGCTGACGACGGATCGCTGGTGTCGGCGCCGGGAAGGGGAGCGAGACGGGGCCGCGGACCACCGGAAACGCCCCGATGTGGGGAGGGACACGCCTGTCCGGGGTCGTCCCGGATGTCGCGCCGCCGACGAGTGATATTCTGGTGGCCCGTGGACAGTGCGGTACCGATTTCCGGTTTCATCCGCCTCGTATCGACCACGGGAGAGTCTTCTTGCCTTCGGCCACCACTGGTAGCTCGCGTCCTACCAAGCATCTGTTCGTCACCGGCGGTGTCGCCTCCAGCCTCGGCAAGGGACTGACGGCCTCCAGCCTGGGGCGTCTTCTCGCCCTCCGCGGCCTGCGGGTCACCATGCAGAAGCTCGACCCCTACCTCAACGTCGACCCCGGGACGATGAACCCGTTCCAGCACGGCGAGGTGTTCGTCACCGACGACGGCGCGGAGACCGACCTCGACGTCGGCCACTACGAGCGCTTCCTCGACACCGAGCTGCACGGCTCGGCCAACGTCACCACCGGCCAGGTCTACTCCAACGTGATCGCCAAGGAGCGGCGCGGCGAGTACCTCGGCGACACCGTGCAGGTCATCCCGCACATCACCAACGAGATCAAGGACCGCATCCGCGGCATGGCCGACGGCCAGGAGGTCGACCTCGTCATCACCGAGGTCGGCGGCACGGTCGGCGACATCGAGTCGCTGCCGTTCCTGGAGGCCGTCCGGCAGATCCGGCACGAGATCGG
The DNA here is from genome assembly GCF_000518265.1 of Actinomadura oligospora ATCC 43269. GTDB lineage: Bacteria > Actinomycetota > Actinomycetes > Streptosporangiales > Streptosporangiaceae > Spirillospora > Spirillospora oligospora. The sequence goes on from NZ_JADG01000010.1 coordinate 30,150, forward strand.
CCGCGACAACTGCTTCTTCCTGCACGTCTCGCTGCTGCCCTACATCGGGCCGTCCGGTGAGCTGAAGACCAAGCCGACCCAGCACTCGGTCGCCGCGCTGCGCTCCATCGGCATCCAGCCGGACGCGATCGTGTGCCGGTCCGACCGGCCGATCACCGACGGGCTCAAGCAGAAGATCAGCCTGATGTGCGACGTCGACCGCGAGGCCGTCGTGTCGGCCGTCGACGCCGCCAGCATCTACGACATCCCGAAGGTGCTGCACGCCGAGGGCCTGGACGCCTACGTCGTGCAGCGGCTCGGGCTGCCCTTCCGGGACGTCGACTGGGGCTCCTGGGACGAGCTGCTCCAGCATGTCCACCAGCCGTCCCGCGAGGTCACGATCGCGCTGGTCGGCAAGTACATCGACCTGCCCGACGCCTACCTGTCGGTCACCGAGGCGCTGCGCCACGGCGGGTTCGGCAACGACGCCCGGGTGACGATCCGCTGGGTCAAGTCCGACGACTGCGAGACCCCCGAGGGCGCCAAGCGCGAGCTGGACGGCGTCGACGGCGTGCTGATCCCCGGCGGGTTCGGCGTCCGCGGCATCGAGGGCAAGCTCGGCGCGATCCGGCACGCCCGCGAGAACCGCATCCCGCTGCTCGGCATCTGCCTCGGCCTGCAGTGCATGGTCATCGAGGCCGCCCGGCACCTGGGCGACCTGCCGGACGCGGGCAGCGCCGAGTTCGACCCGGCCACCGCGCACCCGGTCATCGCGACCATGGCCGACCAGCTGGACGTGGTGTCCGGCGAGCGCGACATGGGCGGAACGATGCGGCTCGGCCTCTACCCGGCCGACCTCGCCGAGGACTCCATCGTCCGTGAGCTGTACGGCGAGGCCAAGGCGTCCGAGCGGCACCGCCACCGCTACGAGGTGAACAACGCCTACCGCGGACGGATCGAGGAGACCGGGATGCGGTTCTCCGGCCTGTCCCCGGACGGCCGCCTGGTCGAGTACGTCGAGCTGCCGCGCGAGACGCACCCGTTCTTCGTCGGCACCCAGGCGCACCCGGAGTTCCGGTCCCGCCCGACCCGGCCGCACCCGCTGTTCACCGGCCTGGTCGCCGCCGCGATCGAGTACGCCGACGCCCGCGGGGCGGGCGCGTCCGCGCCGTCCGGCGAGTGACCGGCCCCGAGACCGGCCCGGACGCCGGGCCGGTGAGCGGGTTCGGCCCCGGCGACGTCCGGGACGTCCCGGAGCGCTGGCACACCGAGGACGCCGACGAGGTCTTCGCCGGGCACATCTTCCGTGTCCGGCGGGACCGGGTCCGCATGCCGAACGGCGCGGGCACCGAGCTCGTCGGCCGGGACGTCATCGAGCACCCCGGCTCGGTCGGCGTCATCGCCCTGGACGAGCAGGGGCGCGTCCTGCTGCTGCGCCAGTACCGGCACCCGGTCGGCCACTACCTGTGGGAGGCCCCGGCCGGTCTGCGTGACGTGGACGGCGAGCCCCTGCACGTCCTCGCCGCCCGCGAGCTGCTGGAGGAGGCCGGGTACGAGGCCGGCCGCTGGGACGTCCTGGTGGACCTGTTCCCGTCGTCCGGCATGTCGGACGAGCGGACCCGGATCTTCCTGGCCCGCGACCTCACCGAGGTCCCGGCCGAGGAGATCGACTTCGAGCGGGTGCACGAGGAGGCCGACATGCCGGTGGTGTGGGTGCCGCTGGACGAGGCCGTCCGCAAGGCGCTCGCCGGCGGGCTGCACAACATGATCGCCGTCACCGGGGTGCTCGCAGCGCACGCGGCGAGCGCCGACGGCTTCGCCGGCCTGCGCCCGGTGGAGGCCCCCGAGGGCTGACCTCCCGGGCCGTGATCCCCGGGGCGTCGACCTCCCGGGCCCCGATGCCCGGGGACATCGCCGAATCGTTATCGCCGACGCCCCGCCGTCCCCAGGACGCGCGGGGCGTTGGCGTAACCTCGCGGGCCCGGAGGGGGCATGATGGGCCGGGGCGGACGTCACCCGCGCCGCCCCGCCCCCGAAACGACCGTCCAGAACGAGGTCCGCACTGACTCCGAGCACGACCGGCCGCGGCGCCGCGCACCCCGAGGCCGCCCGCCCCGGGCGCGCCGCCCCGGAGGCCGCCTCCGGCACGGCGCTGGAGTCGACCGTGCGCACCTACCTCGGCCACCTCGCCGTGGAACGGGGCCTGGCCGCCAACACCCTCAGCTCCTACCGCCGTGACCTGCGCCGTTACGTCGAGGTCCTCACCGTCCGCGGACGGGACGCGATCGACCGCGTCACCGAGGACGACGTGCGGGCCTTCCTCGTCGGCCTGCGCGAGGGCGACGAGGACCACCCGCCGCTCGCGGCCGGATCGGCGGCCCGCGCGGTCGTCGCCGTCCGCGGCCTGCACCGTTTCGCGCTGCGCGAGGGCCTCACCGCGGACGACCCGGCGCGCGAGGTCCGCCCGCCCACCCCGCCCCGGCGGCTCCCCAAGGCGATCTCCCTGGCCGAGGTGGAACGGCTGCTCAACGCCGCGTCCGGGCCGGACGGGACCGGTGGCGCGTCCGCGGGGGACGCCACGGCCGCGGCCCGCGCGCTCCGCGACCGCGCCCTCCTGGAGCTCCTGTACGGCTCGGGCGCCCGTATCTCCGAGGCCGTCGGCCTGGACGTGGACGACCTCGATCTCGGCGAGGGCTTCGCGCGGGTCTCCGGCAAGGGCGGCAAGACCCGCATCGTCCCGATCGGCGAGTATGCGCGCCGCGCCGTTGAGGCGTACCTCGTGCGCGCGCGTCCCGAACTGGCCCGGACCGGCCGCGGCGGTCCCGCCCTCTTCCTGAACGCCCGCGGCGGACGGCTCTCCCGCCAGGGCGCGTGGATGGTCCTGCGCGCCGCCGCCGACCGCGCCCGCCTCACCGACGTGTCTCCGCACACACTGCGGCACTCGTTCGCCACCCACCTGCTGGACGGCGGCGCGGACGTCAGGGTCGTCCAGGAATTGCTCGGACACGCCTCGGTGACGACCACTCAGGTCTACACTCTGGTCACGGTTCAACTGTTGCGCGAGGTCTACGCCACGTCACATCCGCGGGCACGCGGCTGACAAAACGCGACGCATCGACCGCGAGTCGAGTTGAGACGGCGGCGGCGGGGCCATAGAGTCCCCGTCCTGGTAGGCATCTCCAGCCGCCGGGGAGGGATCTGGTGACAAGCACTGAGGCTGCGGACGGCATGTTGTCGTCCGCCACCATCGAGACCGATCCGAGTCGTGCCCTGGGGCCGACGCGACGTCCCGTCCCGATCTTCCCGGAACCCGAGCCCCTCCCGGAGCACGGACCCGCGCGGATCGTGTCGATCTGCAACCAGAAGGGCGGCGTCGGCAAGACGACGACCACCATCAACCTGGGCGCGGCGCTCGCCGAGTACGGCCGTCGCGTGCTGCTGGTCGACTTCGACCCTCAGGGGGCCCTGTCGGTCGGCCTCGGCAAGGGCGACCCGCGTCAGCTCGAGGTGACCATCCACAACCTGCTGCTCGAGCGCGACACCGAGTGGGAGGACGTGGTCATCGAGACCGGCGTCGACGGGATGGACCTGCTGCCCTCCAACATCGACCTGTCCGGCGCGGAGGTGCAGCTGGTCCACGAGGTCGGCCGCGAGTACATCCTCGCGGGGGCGCTGAAGTCCGCCATCCCGGACTACGACTACATCCTCATCGACTGCCAGCCGTCCCTGGGCCTGCTGACCGTGAACGCGCTGGCCGCCAGCGAGGGCGTGCTGATCCCGCTGGAGTGCGAGTACTTCGCGATGCGCGGCGTCGCGCTGCTCATGGAGACCATCGACAAGGTCCAGCAGCGCATCAACCCGTCGCTCGAGATCGACGGCGTGCTCGGCACCATGTACGACTCGCGCACCCTGCACACCCGCGAGGTGCTCGGCCGCATCGTCGAGGCGTTCGGCGACAAGGTCTTCCACACCGTGATCAACCGGACAGTCCGGTTCCCGGACGCCACCGTCGCGGGCGAGCCGATCACCTACTTCGACCCGTCCTCGATGGGCGCCAACGCCTACCGCAGCCTGGCCCGTGAGGTGCTCGAACGCTGGAAGACGGTGGCCTGAGCGGGCCCATCCGTCCATTAGCGTTCTCCCTGTGCAACCGCCCGCCCCGCCGACCCCGGCCGACGAGAAGGCCGACCCGATGGCAGAAGCCCACGACGACGCCGCTCCCGGCGACCTCGAGGACGACCCGTCGGACGCGACCAGCGGTGAGGCCGCCGCGATCGGCGAGGCCGCCGAGGGGGCTTCGGGCGAGGCCGCCGAGGGGGAGGACGGCAAGGGGTTCCGGGTCGAGCTGGAGAACTTCCAGGGCCCGTTCGACCTGCTCCTGGGGCTGATCTCCAAGCACAAGCTCGACATCACCGAGGTGTCGCTGCACAAGGTCACCGACGACTTCATCGCCCACATCCGGGCCCACGGCAAGGACTGGGACCTCGACCAGGCCAGCCACTTCCTGCTCGTCGCCGCGACCCTGCTCGACCTCAAGGCCGCCCGGCTGCTGCCGTCCGGCGAGGTGGACGACGAGGAGGACCTGGCCCTCCTCGAGGCCCGCGACCTGCTGTTCGCCCGGCTCCTCCAGTACCGCGCGTACAAGGAGGTCGGCAAGTTCCTGACGGAGCGGATGGCCGACGCGGCCCGCCGCTTCCCCCGGATCGTCCCGATGGAGCCGCGGTTCGCCAACCTGCTGCCGGAGGTGCTGCTCGGGCTCGGCCCCGACCAGTTCGCCCGGCTGGCCGCCAAGGTGTTCACCCCGAAGACCCCGCCCGGCGTGAACGTCGAGCACATGTACCAGCCGAAGGCGAGCGTCCGCGAGCAGGCCGAGGTGGTCATCGCCAAGCTCCGCGCGCTGCGGCAGGCCACCTTCGACCAGCTCACCGACGACGCCGAGGGCACCTTCCAGGTCGTCGCCCGGTTCCTGGCCCTGCTGGAGCTGTACCGCGAGCGCGCCGTGACCTTCGAGCAGGACGAGCCGCTCGGCGTCCTGCACGTCACCTGGACCGGCACCGACGACGGGGAGGTCAGGGTCGGCGACGACTACGAGGGCTCCCGCGAACCCGCCGCCCGGCCGTCCGACGAGACCGAGGAAGACGACACCGATGACTGACCAGCCCGAGGACGCGCCCGAGCCTCCCGAGACGCCGCAGGCCCCTCCCGGGGCGCACGAGGCGTCCCCCGAGACCCCCGAGGCCCGCCACGAGGCGTCCGAGGCCGGGGAGGCGCCCCTGGGGGAGCCGGTGGAGGACGGGCCGTCCCTGCGGGCCCAGGTCGAGGCGATCCTGCTGGTCGTGGACGAGCCCGTGGCCGAGATCACCCTCGCGCAGCTGCTGGAGCGGCCCGTCCCCGAGATCTCCGCTACGCTGCGTGAGCTGGCCGCGGAATACACCGAACAGGGCCGGGGGTTCGATCTACGGGATGTGGCGGGCGGCTGGCGCTTCTACACTCGAGACGTCTGCGCGCCGGTGGTGGAGAGGTTCGTCACCGACGGGCAGCAGGCCCGCCTGACCCAGGCGGCGCTGGAGACCCTGGCCGTGGTCGCCTACCGGCAGCCGGTCAGCCGCGCCCGGGTCTCGGCGGTGCGCGGGGTCAACAGCGACGGGGTGATGCGGACGCTGTCGCTGCGCGGCCTGATCGAGGAGGCCGGGCAGGACCCCGAGTCCCAGGCCGTCCTGTTCCGGACCACCGGGTACTTCCTGGAGCGGCTGGGGCTGCGCGACCTGGACGAGCTGCCGGAGCTCGCCCCCTACCTGCCCGATGACCTGCCAGAAGAGATAGTCGAGGAAGCGTGAGCGACAACGAGGGCGTACGCCTGCAGAAGGTCCTGGCCGAGGCCGGGATCGGCAGCCGCCGCCACTGCGAGGAACTGATCGGCGAGGGCCGGGTCGAGGTCAACGGCCACCGGGTGTTCCGGTTCGGCGAGCGGGTCGACCCCGAGAGCGACGTGATCAAGGTGGACGGCCGCCGGGTGGAGACCCGGTCGGAGATGCGCTACTACATGATCAACAAGCCGCGCGGCGTGGTGTCGACGATGAGCGACGAGCGGGGCCGCAAGTCCCTGGCGTCCTACGTGGAGGTGCCCGAGCGGCTGTTCCACGTCGGACGGCTCGACACCGACACCGAGGGCCTGATCCTGCTCACCAACGACGGGGAGCTGGCGCACCGCCTGACCCACCCGAGCTTCGGCGTGAGCAAGACCTACCTGGCCGAGATCCACGGCCCGATCCCGCGGGACCTGGGCCGCCGGCTGCGCAAGGGCGTGGACCTGGAGGACGGCTTCGCCAAGGCCGACGCGTTCCGGATCTTCGACCAGGTCGGCAGGCGGATCCTGGTCGAGATCACCCTTCACGAGGGCCGCAAGCACATCGTCCGGCGGCTGCTGAAGGAGGTCGGCTTCCCTGTGCAGCAGCTCGCTCGCGTAGAGTTCGGACCGCTCAAGCTCGGCCAGCTCAAGCCCGGCCACATGCGGGCGCTGAGCGTCCGCGAGGTCGGCGAGCTGTACAAGGCCGTCGACCTGTAGGACGGGTCCCGGCGGCACGATCGGCGAGGACGGGGAGGAACCTGTGGCGGTGAGGGCGATCCGCGGTGCGACCCAGGTGGAGGCGGACGACCGGGACGAGATCCTGGCCGCGACCACCGAGCTGGTCTCGGCGGTGATGGAGCGCAACGCGCTCGGCACCGGCGACGTGATCAGCGTGCTGTTCACCGCGACCCCCGACCTGACCGCGGAGTTCCCCGCGCTCGCCGCGCGCAACCTGGGCTTCCAGGAGGTGCCGCTGATGTGCGCGAGCGAGATCGCCGTCCCGCACGGGCTGCCCCGGGTGATCCGGCTGATGGCGCACGTCGAGACGGACCGTCCCCGCGCGCAGGTGCAGCACGTGTACCTGCGCGGGGCGACGGCCCTCCGCGTCGACATCGCCCAGTAGCGTCGGACCGCCCCGGTGACCCCGCCCGGGACCACCGGTGGGGTGTCCGGGCGGTCAGGTCGTTCGGGCGGGGCGGATTCGGGCGGGGCGGAGTGGGGCGATCCGGCGGCCCGGGGCCAGTAGGCTGGATCGGTGGCAGAGACCCCAGTCCCCGAGCGTCCCGGAAACGGCGAGCGCGGCCCCGGCCGCGTGATCGTCATCGGTACCGGCCTGATCGGCACCTCGATCGCGCTGATCCTGCGCGGACGGGGCTCGGAGGTCTATCTGTCCGACCGTGACGCCGCCGCGCTGGACGTGGCCGTGCAGATCGGCGCGGGCGAGGCGCTCCCTGACGGGGGCCTCGGCGGTCCCGCCGACCTGGCCGTGATCGCAGTCCCGCCCGCCGCCGTCGCCGTGACCCTGCTGGACGCCCAGAAGCGCAGGCTGGCGAAGGTCTACACCGACGTCGCGAGCGTGAAGGCGCTGCCGCTGGCGCAGGCCGCCGACCTGGGCTGCGACCTGGCCTCCTACGTGCCGGGGCACCCGCTGGCCGGACGGGAGCGGTCCGGGCCGTCCGCGGCCCGCGACGACCTGTTCCTCGGCCGTCCGTGGGCGCTGTGCCCGGACGACCGCACCGCCCCGGACGCCGTCGCGGCGGTGGAGGGGCTGGTCCGGCTCTGCGGGGCCACGCCGGTCACCGTGGAGGCCGAGCACCACGACCGGTCGGTCGCGCTGGTGTCGCACGCCCCGCACGTGGTGTCGGCGGCGGTCGCGGCCCGGCTGACCGGCGCGGACGACACCGCCCTCGGCCTGGCCGGGCAGGGCGTCCGGGACGTGACGCGGATCGCCGCGTCCGACCCGCGGCTGTGGATCGGCATCCTGGCCGCCAACGCCGAGCCGGTCGCCGACGTCCTGGAGGGCGTCGCGACCGACCTCGCGGTGGCCGCCTCGCTGCTCCGCGACGGCAGCGAGGGCGCCGCCACCCACGTCGCCGACCTGCTGCTGCGCGGCAACGCCGGACGGGCCCGGATCCCGGGCAAGCACGGCGGCGACCAGCGCGCCTACTCCACGGTCACCGTGGTCATCCCGGACCGTCCGGGCGAACTGGCGATGATCTTCCAGGCGGCGACGATCGCCGGGGTCAACGTCGAGGACGTCTCGATCGAGCACTCCCCGGCCCGTCCGCTGGGTGTGCTGGAGCTGTCGGTCCGGCCGGAGGAGGCCGCGAGGCTGGCCGACGAGCTGCGGGCGCGCGGCTGGTCGGTGCCCGGCTAGCAAGTACCCTGGAACGCTGGCCGCCGCAGGCACCCGCCTCGGCGCCCCCCGGCGCCGCCCCAAGACGCCCCAGCACCGCACCAGACATCGAAAGGGAGCGATCGTGTCGCTCGTCATCGCCATGGACGGCCCGTCCGGGTCCGGAAAGTCCAGCGCCTCCAAGGGCGTGGCCCGCGCCCTCGGGCTGCGCTACCTCGACACCGGCGCGATGTACCGCGCCATGACCTGGTGGATGCTGGACCACGGCGTGGACGTCGAGGACGGCGCGGCGGTCGCGGCCCGCGCGGGGGACGCGGTCCTGGTCTCCGGCACCGACCCGGACCGTCCGACCATCGAGGTGGACGGCGCGGACGTGTCCGGGCCGATCCGCACCCGCGAGGTCACCAACGCGGTCAGCGCGGTGAGCCGGGTTCCCGAGGTGCGGGAGCGCCTGGTGGCTCTGCAGCGTGAGATCATCGGTGCCGGGGGCATCGTGGTGGAGGGCCGCGACATCGGCACGGTCGTCGCGACGGACGCGCCGGTCAAGGTCTACCTGACCGCCAGCGAGGCGACGCGGGCCGCCCGGCGCGCTAAGGACCTGGAGGCCGACCCGGGCGCTTCGGTGCAGGTCACGCAGGCCGAGCAGGCGCGGCGCGACCGGCTGGACTCCACGAGGAAGGCGTCCCCGCTGGCCAAGGCGGCGGACGCGCACGAGATCGACTCGACCGAGCTGAGCCTCGACGAGGTCATCGAGGCGGTCGTCCGCCTCGCCAAAGAGCAGTACTGAGCGGGCTCGGCAACGAGCGCACGAGCTAGCCGGGGGACGCCGGGAGGCGTACCCGTCCGGTGAGCGGGGACATGAACGTGACTGAGAGCGAATACGACTTCGACGCCGCCGACTTTGACGTCGCCGAGTTCGCGGAGGAGGCCCACCAGGAGGGCTTCTCCGAGGAGGGTGAGGGGCCCGCGCCGGTGGTGGCCGTGGTGGGCCGTCCGAACGTCGGCAAGTCCACCCTGGTCAACCGGATCATCGGCCGCCGCGAGGCGGTCGTGGAGGACGTGCCGGGCGTGACCCGCGACCGGGTCGCCTACGACGCGACCTGGTCCGGCCGCCGGTTCACCATCGTGGACACCGGCGGCTGGCTGCCGGACGCGGCCGGCCTGGCCGCGGCGATCGCCGAGCAGGCCCGGATGGCGGTGGAGCTCGCCGACGTGGTGATGTTCGTCGTGGACGCCACCGTCGGCGCGACCGACGTGGACGAGGCCGTGGTGGAGATCCTGCGCCGGTCCGGCAAGCCGGTGGTGCTGGTCGCCAACAAGGTCGACAACATCGGCACCGAGTCGGACGCCGCGCTGCTGTGGAGCCTCGGCATCGGCGAGCCGCACCCGGTCAGCGCCGTCCACGGGCGCGGCTCGGGCGACCTGCTGGACGCCGTCCTGGAGGCGCTGCCCGAGCAGGCCCCGGCGGAGAGGTTCGGCGTCGAGGCGGGCGGGCCGCGCCGGGTGGCGCTGCTGGGCCGTCCGAACGTCGGCAAGTCCAGCCTGCTGAACCAGCTGGCGGGGGAGAAGCGGGTCGTCGTCGACTCGGTCGCGGGCACCACCCGCGACCCGATCGACGAGGAGATCGAGCTCGGCGGCAAGACCTGGCGGTTCATCGACACCGCCGGGATCCGCCGCCGCCATCGGGAGAACCAGGGCGCCGACTTCTACGCCACCCTGCGCACCCAGTCGGCGCTGGAGCGGGCCGAGGTCGCGGTCGTCATGATCGACGCGACCGAGCCGCTCGCCGAGCAGGACCTGCGGATCATCTCCATGGTGATCGAGTCCGGCCGGGCGCTGGTCATCGCCTACAACAAGTGGGACCTGCTGGACGAGGAGCGCCGCCACTACCTGGAGCGCGAGATCGACCGGCAGCTGCACAACGCCCGGTGGGCGCCGCGCGTGAACGTGTCGGCCCGCACCGGACGGCACATGGAGAAGCTCGTCCCGGCGATCGAGACGGCCCTGGCGGGCTGGGACTCGCGCGTCCCGACGGCCAAGCTGAACACCTTCTTCGCCGACCTGGTGTCGTCGCACCCGCACCCGCTGCGGGGCGGCAAGCAGCCGCGCGTGCTGTTCGCGACGCAGGCGGGCGTCCGGCAGCCCCGGTTCGTCCTGTTCACCTCCGGGTTCCTCGAGGAGGGCTACCGCCGGTACATCGAGCGGCGGCTGCGCGAGGAGTTCGGCTTCGAGGGCACCCCGATCGCGGTGACGATGAAGATCCGCGAGAAGCGCGGCAAGCGCAAGTAGCGGAGAGCAGGCGGACGAGCGTGACGTGGCCCGCCCGGGGCTTCCCCGGGCGGGCTTCGTCGTGTCAGGATGCCTACGACGCCCCGGAGTAAGTTCTCCATTACTCGCGGACCGGTGGTCCGGCGGGGCGTGCCGCGGCCGTCGGGGCGAGGGGTGTGACGTGAGGCTTCTGCTGCTGGTGCTCGTGGCCGCCGGGTTCGTGGCGGCCGGCTTCTACTGGCGGCAGCCCTGGATCGGCGCGGTCGGCCTGCTCGTCCTGTTCGCGGGCATGTTCACCGACCGCGACGACGTCGCGAACGACGAGGAGAAGCGCAGCTTCGAGACCACCAAGTCCGTCCGGAACATGCGCTCGCGCGACCGCTGAGCCGTCGGCGGCGGGGGCCGCGGCGGGCTCAGCGCTCCCGCGACGGCTGAGCCGTCGGCGGCGGGGGCCGCGGCGGGCTCAGACTCCGGGCTCGTCGGGGGCCACGCGCCGGTCGCCGCCGTCGTCCGGCTGGGGCTGGCGGGCGTAGCGGCCGTAGGAGCGCCTGAGCGGCTGCGTGATCGCCGTCTCGTCCTTGAAGGTGGACGGCGTCTCGGGCGCCTCGGCGGTCGTCTCACGGACGCCGACGACCGCGAACCGGCCGAGCGCCACCGCCGCCAGGAAGACGATCACGACCCCGAGCGCGGAGAACCCGCTGAGCTGCTCGGCCAGGTGCCGGCCCCTGGTTGCGCCGAGCGGGTCGCCGATGCCGTTCACGTCCCACAGGACGGCGACCTGCGTCCCGATGACGAACCAGGCGCCGCCGAGCGCCGCGAGCCATCCGCCGACCGAGGCGACCACCCGGTGCGTCCCGGCCAGCGCGACGAGCCCGCCGAGGGCCGTCGCCGCGCCTGGCGCGATGGACAGTTCGAGGCGGTCCGTCCCGTAGATCCAGGTCTCGTCCGGATGGAAGCCGAAGTGCGCGTACGGCCCGACGAACGGCAGCAGCGCACCCCACACTCCGAGCAGGACGAGCAGAACCCCGCTGAACGCCCCCCGGCTTCTCGGCACGCGCATGGTCCCGGTCATTATCACTGCCTCCCGACCAGGTCGGAATATCAAGTTTTGACCCGCCTTTACCCTCCAGCTCGTCCTTCATGCGCCGTCGACGGGACGGCATCGTGCGCAACGAGGTCTGGAACGGGCCGGTTCCGCGGAGCACGATCAACCTGATGCTGCTGCGCGCCGCGCAGGTCGTCGGCAGCACCTACCACGCGGTCTCGCTGATCACCGAGACCCCTGGGTGGTGGGGTGGGCTAGGTGACGGGGCGGGCGGATCCGTTCGGGGCGTCCGGGTCGATGTGCCAGCTGACGACGCGGGTCGGGTGGATGCGGATCAGGTCGTCGCTGAAGAAGCCCTTGCCGATGTGCATCTCGCCCTTGATCGGCTCCGCGCGGCCCCGGATCTCGACGCCGCGTCCCCAGCCGGGCCGGACGGCGTCGGGGTCGTCCGGGGAGGTCATGTCGTCCACGAGGAACGACACGGCCGGGTGGGCCTTGGCGTTGCGGTACTTGAAGCTGGCGGCGTTGTCGGGGCCGCCGATGTCGATCGTGCCGTCCTCGTTCAGCCGGAATCCGACGGGGCGCACGCTCGGCGTCCCGTCGGGGGCGACGGTCGCGAGGCGGCCGAGGCGCTGCGTCGCGAGGTAGGCGCGCTCGCTCTCGCTGAAGGGTGAGGCGGTGGTCGCGTCAGGTGTGGTCGTCATGCCTTCGACGCTAGAACCTCAAGGTGTCTTGAGGTCAACCGCGCCCGCGAGCGCCCGGCGGACGAACGCGCCCATGTCGGCGATCGCCGCGCGGGACTCCGGGAGCAGCGGGCCGAACATCTGGAACACGTGGATCTGCCGGTGCCAGACCTGGAGGACCGTCGGGACGCCCGCCCGGACGAGCCGCTTCGCCATGGTCTCCGAGTCGCAGTACAGCAGTTCGGTCGAGCCCGCCGTCAGCAGGACGGGCGGCAGCCCGGCCAGGTCGGCGCGGATCGGCGAGATCGTCGGGTCGGTGAGGTCGAGGTGGGAGAGGAAGTCGGCCACCAGGCGCTCCAGCAGCGGGCCGGGCGCGGACGGGTCCAGGCGCATGTTCGCGTGGGCGAGCTTGGTGTCGAGGTCCATGTCGAGCATCGGGGACAGGGCGACCAGCGCGGCGGGTGACGGCAGCCCCCCGTCGCGGGCCCGGAGGGCCGTCGCGAAGGTCAGGTAGCCGCCCGCCGAGTCGCCCATGATCACGATGTCGGACGCGTCGCGGTCGTCGAGGAGGCTCCGGTAGGCGGTCAGGCAGTCCTGGACCTCCTCCTCGAACGGGACGGCCGGGATCATCCGGTAGTCGACCGACAGGGCCGGGACCCCGGCGGCGGCGCTGAACCGGGACACCATCCGGCGGTGGGTGTTCAGCCCGCACGAGATCCACCCGCCGCCGTGCAGGTAGAGGATCACCTGGTCGCGGGCCTGTCCGACGCCGGGGCCGTGCGTCCACTCGGCGCGGAAGCCGTCGAACCGGACCGGCTCGACGCGGGTGCCGCGCGGCGGACGGGCCCGTCCGGCGAGCCTGTCGAGCGCGGCGGCCTGACGCAGGGCCCCGCCGGTGAGCGGACGCTCGGCCGCCTTCGCCAGGCGGGGCCGCAGCAGGCCGCGCACGCCCGCGGCGACGGCCCGCGACCGCAGGCTCGCCGTCCCGCGCCTGTCGATCACCAGCGTGGTGGGCTCCGCACGCGTCACGTCCACTCCCTCGGTCCCGGCACCGCTCCCGAACGTGATTCTGATCGTCCCATCGCTCCGGTGGGTGGACAAGCGTTCCGGCGGATGCCGCAAAAGCCAGGGACAGTGCGCTGTTCTGCCCGCATCTTCTGGGTGAATCTCCCGGTAGAGGTCGTAGATGCGAGGGTTTAGGGTGTTCGTCGTGACGAACTTCCGGATCAGCGAGGCCGCGGCCCTGCTCGGGGTCAGCGCCGACACCGTGCGCCGATGGGTGGACGGCGGGCGGCTGCCCGCCGTCCGGGACGAGCACGGCCACCGCATCGTCCCCGGCGCCGACCTGGCCGCCTTCGTCCGCGGGCAGGCCCGGGAACCGGGGGAGAGCTTCTCGTCCGCGCGGAACCGGATGCGCGGCATCGTCACGGACGTGGTGCTCGACACGGTCATGGCCAAGGTCGAGATCCAGGCCGGGCCGTTCCGGATCGTGTCGCTGATGAGCCGCGAGGCCGCCGAGGAACTGGGCCTGGAGGTGGGCGTGGTCGCCGAGGCCGTCGTGAAGTCCACCACCGTCGTCGTCGAGCGGCCCGACGCGGGCTGACCCCCGGCGGCCTCCTTCCCCCTGCTGTGAAACCCCCTGAGGAGTCGTTGTGCTGAGACGCGTACTCGTGGCCGCGGTGGCGGCGTCGTCCCTGGCGGCCCTCGCCGCGGGCTGCGGTGACACCAAGGACGACAAGTCCGGCGGATCCGGCGGATCCGGCGGATCCGGAGGCAAGACGCTGACCGTGTTCGCCGCCGCGTCGCTCACCGAGACGTTCACGCGGCTCGGAAAGGACTTCGAGGGGACGCGTCCCGGCCTGAAGGTCCGGTTCAACTTCGGCGGCAGCTCGACGCTCGCGCAGCAGATCACGCAAGGGGCGCCCGCCGATGTGTTCGCCGCCGCCAGCGGCACCACGATGAAGACCGTCTCGGACGCGGGCGACGCGGCCGGGCAGCCGACCGTGTTCGCCAAGAACCGCCTGGTCATCGCCGTCCCGAAGGGGGACCCGGCCAAGGTTCACGCGCTCGCCGACCTGGCCGCGCCCAAGCTGAAGGTCGTGCTGTGCGCCGAGCAGGTGCCGTGCGGGGCCGCCGCGAAGCAGGCGCTCGCCGCCGCGCACCTCACGGTGAAGCCGGTGTCGCAGGAGCAGGACGTCAAGGCCGTCCTGACCAAGGTCCGGCTCGGTGAGGCGGACGCCGGGCTGGTCTACCGCACGGACGCGAAGGCCGCCGCGGGGCAGGTCGAGGGGATCGAGTTCCCCGAGTCGGCCAAGGCGATCAACTCCTACCCGATCGCGGCGCTCACGAAGGCCCCGCAGTCCGCGCTCGCGCGGGAGTTCGTCCAGTACGTCCTGTCGCAGCAGGGGAGGGCGGCGCTGAGCGCGGCGGGGTTCGAGTCGCCGTGACCGTCCTGCGCGGGCGGCGAACGCCGGAGGGAGCGACGTCGGTGGACCGGGCGCGGGGGCGTCCGCCGCTCGTGCTGATGCTGCCCGCGCTGGTCGGCCTGGTGTTCCTGGTGCTGCCGCTGGCCGGGCTGTTCGTCCGGGCCCCGTGGGGGACGCTCGGTACCCGCCTCGGCCAGCCGCAGGTGCTGGAGGCGCTGCGATTGTCGCTGGTCAGCGCCACGATCGCGACCGCGCTCTGCCTGCTGTTCGGGGTGCCGCTGGCGTGGCTGCTCGCGCGGGTGCCGTTCCCCGGCGTCCGGCTGGTGCGGGCGCTGGTGACCGTCCCGCTGGTGCTGCCGCCCGTGGTCGGAGGCGTCGCGCTGCTGCTGGTGCTCGGACGGCGCGGCCTGGTGGGGGAGTGGCTCGACCGCGCGTTCGGGATCACGCTGCCGTTCACCACGTCCGGGGTGGTGCTCGCCGAGACGTTCGTGGCGATGCCGTTCCTGGTGATCAGCGTGGAGGGCGCGCTGCGCGCCGCCGACGCCCGGTTCGAGGAGGCCGCCGCGACGCTCGGCGCCGGACGCTGGACGGTGTTCCGCCGCGTCACGCTGCCGATGGCCGCGCCCGGCGTCCTGGCGGGCGCGGTGCTGTGCTGGTCCCGCGCCCTCGGCGAGTTCGGCGCGACGATCACGTTCGCGGGCAACTTCCCCGGACGCACCCAGACCATGCCGCTGGCCGTCTACCTGGCCCTGGAGACCGATCCGCAGGCCGCGATCGTGCTCAGCCTGGTGCTGCTGGCGGTGTCGGTGGCCGTCCTCGTCGGCCTCCGCGACCGCTGGACGGGTGCCGCGTGACCGCCTCGGCGAACCGGGTCCGCCTGGACGGTTCGGGCCGCCCGGACGGCCCGGGGCTGGACGCGCGGCTCGTCGTGCGGCGTCCACGCTTCGATCTCGATCTCGTCCTGACGGCCGCGCCGGGCGAGGTCGTGGCGCTGCTCGGCCCGAACGGCGCGGGCAAGAGCACCGCGCTGCGCGCCCTCGCCGGGCTCACCACCCTCGCGGACGGCCACGTCCGCGTGGACGGACGGGACCTGACGAACCTGCCGCCCGACGAACGCGGTGTCGGCATGGTCTTCCAGGAGTACCTGCTCTTCCCGCACCTGTCCGCGCTGGAGAACGTGGCGTTCGGTCCGCGCGCGCAGGGGACGGGCAGGCGCGAGGCGCGCCGCCGGGCCGCCGAGTGGCTGGAGCATGTCGGGCTCGCGGAGCACGCGTCGGCGCGTCCGCGCGCGCTCTCCGGAGGGCAGGCGCAGCGGGTCGCGCTGGCGCGGGCACTGGCCGTCCGGCCTGGGCTTCTGCTGCTGGACGAGCCGCTGTCCGCCCTCGACGCCCACACCCGGCTGGAGGTGCGCGCGGCGCTGCGCCGCCACCTCGCCGGGTTCGCGGGCGCGGCCGTCATGGTCACCCATGATCCGCTGGACGCGCTGACCCTCGCCGACCGGCTCGTCGTCATCGAGGGCGGCCGGCTCGTCCAGGAGGGCGTCCCCTCCGAGGTCGCCCGGCGCCCGCGGACCCCCTACGTGGCGCGGCTCGTCGGGCTGAACCTCTTCCGGGGCCGGGCGGACGGAGGAACCGTGGCCCTCGCGGACGGAAACCTGAAGATCGACGCCGTCACCTCACTCGAGGGTGATGTTTTTCTCGCTTTCGAGCCGTCCGCCGTCGCGCTGTACCGGTCCCGGCCCGACGGAAGCCCGCGAAACCTCTGGAAGGCCCGTGTCGCCGCAGTTGAGAGCCGCGGAGACCGCTTCCGCATCCGCCTGGACGGCACCGGACCGGACGCGTCCGGTCCGGATGGCCCGCGCGTCTCGGCGGACGTGACGGCCGCCGCCGTGGCCGACCTGGGGCTCGCCGAGGGCAGCCCGGTCTGGGCTTCCGTTAAGGCCACGGAAGTGCGGGTATACCCCGCTTGAGCGGGGTGCATCAGCAGTTGGGCTGGTCCTTGGGGCGGGACCGATTCCCGGTGACATCAATCACAAATGGGCTCAGCATGCCCCAAAACTCCTCTGGATTGGTCCAGACCAAATGGAAAAAGCCGCGAGATTTGCTCATGATGCAAACATCCTGCGAACAGCTGAAGGAGTTGCCCGTGTCCAACCAGGAGATCCCCGGCCTCGACCAGGCCCCGACCAGTCACCGTGAGCTCGTCGACTGGGTGCGCGGGATCGCCGAGCTGACCCAGCCCGAGCGAGTCGAATGGTGCGACGGTTCGGACGCGGAATGGGAGCGCCTGACCTCACTTCTCGTGGAGCAGGGCACCTTCAAGCGGCTCGACCCGGCGAAGCGTCCCAACAGCTTCTACGCCACGTCCGACCCGTCGGACGTCGCCCGCGTCGAGGACCGCACCTTCATCTGCTCCGAGAAGGAGGAGGACGCGGGCCCGACGAACAACTGGGTGGCCCCGGCCGAGATGCGGGCGACCTTCGCCGACCTCTTCAAGGGCGCGATGAAGGGCCGCACCCTGTACGTGGTGCCGTTCTGCATGGGCCCGCTGGGCGGCAACATCTCCCAGCTCGGCGTCGAGATCACCGACTCGCCGTACGTCGTGGTCTCCATGCGGATCATGACGCGGATGGGCGAGGGCGCGCTGCGCCTGATCGAGGAGCGCGGCTCGTTCGTCAAGGCCGTCCACTCGGTGGGCGCGCCGCTGGAGCCGGGCCAGGCGGACGTCCCGTGGCCCTGCAGCTCCACCAAGTACATCTCGCACTTCCCCGAGACCCGTGAGATCTGGTCCTACGGCTCCGGCTACGGCGGCAACGCCCTGCTCGGCAAGAAGTGCTACGCGCTGCGCATCGCCTCGACGATGGCCCGCGACGAGGGCTGGCTCGCCGAGCACATGCTCATCCTGAAGCTCACCCCGCCGGAGGGCGAGACCCGCTACGTCGCGGCGGCGTTCCCGTCCGCGTGCGGCAAGACCAACCTCGCCATGCTCGAGCCGACCATCCCGGGCTGGAAGGTCGAGACCATCGGCGACGACATCGCCTGGATGCGGTTCGGCGAGGACGGCCGGCTCTACGCGATCAACCCCGAGGCCGGGTTCTTCGGCGTCGCGCCGGGCACCGGCGAGGCCACCAACGCCAACGCGGTGAAGACCTTCCACGGCAACTCCATCTTCACCAACGTGGCGCTGACCGACGACGGCGACGTGTGGTGGGAGGGCCTCACCGACGAGCCGCCCGCGCACCTCACCGACTGGAAGGGCAACGACTGGACGCCCGGGTCGGACACGCCCGCGGCGCACCCGAACGCCCGCTTCACCACCCCGGCCGGGCAGTGCCCGATCATCGCGCCGGAGTGGGAGGACCCGAAGGGCGTGCCGATCTCGGCGATCCTGTTCGGCGGGCGGCGCGCCACCGCCGTCCCGCTGGTGACCGAGTCCTTCGACTGGCAGCAGGGCGTCTTCCTCGGCGCGAACATCGCGTCCGAGAAGACCGCCGCCGCCGAGGGCACCGTTGGCGAGCTGCGCCGCGACCCGTTCGCGATGCTGCCGTTCTGCGGCTACAACATGGGCGACTACTTCGGCCACTGGCTGAAGATCGGCCGTTCCACCGACGTGGAGAAGCTGCCCCGCATCTACTACGTCAACTGGTTCCGCAAGGACGCCGACGGCAAGTTCATCTGGCCGGGCTTCGGTGAGAACAGCCGCGTCCTGAAGTGGATCGTCGACCGGCTCAACGGCAAGGCCGACGCCGCCAAGTCCGCGATCGGCCACCTGCCGACCCGCGACGCGCTCGACCTGGACGGCCTGGACCTGTCCGACAAGGACCTCACCACCCTGCTGACCGTGGACACCGAGGTCTGGAAGCAGGAGGCCGCCCTGGTCCCGGCCCACTTCGAGACCTTCGGCGACCACCTGCCGAAGGAACTGTGGGCCGAGTACGAGGCCCTGGTGAACCGCCTCGGCGAGTGATCCGGAAAGGGTCCGCGTGGGTGATCCGTGACCGAGCGGGTGATCCGCGACCGATCCGATAGCGAAAGAGGCCGCGTCCGGCAGGACGCGGCCTCTTCCGCGTGATTGGGTCGGGCGCATGTGGCACGCCCTGATGCACATCGAGATCCCCGTGGCCGACAAGGTGGTCCGCACCCTCGCGGTCTACCTGCTCATCGTGGCCCTGCTGCGGCTCGCCGGGAAACGCGAGCTCGCCCAGCTCAACGGCTTCGACTTCGTCGTGATGCTGTTGCTGTCGAACGTGGTGCAGAACGCCATCATCGGGCCGGACAACTCGCTGTGGGGAGGCGCGCTCGGCGCGATCCTGCTGGTCGGCGCGAACGCGGTGTTCGTCCGGGTCGTCCTGGTGGTGCCGTGGCTGAAGCGGCTCGTCCACGGGAGCCCGAGCGTCCTGGTGTGGAACGGGCGGTGGCGCGAGCGCGCGCTGTTCCGGCTCGGCCTCGGCAAGGCGGAGGTCGTGCAGGGGATCATGGAGCAGGGCGGCGACGGCGTCCACGACACCCGGCTGGTCACCCTGGAGCCCCAGGGGGCCCTGATCGTCCGGCTGCGGGAGAGCGAGCAGAACGCCGACAAGACCGACATGGCGGACCTGCGGGCCCGGCTGGAGCGGATCGAGGCGCACCTGGCCGCCCTCGCGGCCAAGTGATTCAGGCCGGGCTGTTTCGGCCGGGTGGTCCCCGCCGGGTGATCTCGGCCCGGTGATTCGGCCCGGTGATTCGGCCGGGTGATCTCGGCCTGGTGGCCGAGTAACCTCCCTGGTATGTCGAGGTTGGAGTTCAGGGTCCACGAGCTGACCGTCGGGCAGCTCGCCGAGCGCAGCGGGGTCGCGGTCTCGGCCCTGCACTTCTACGAGTCCAAGGGGCTGATCACCAGCCGCCGGACGGCCGGCAACCAGCGCCGCTTCACCCGCGACGCGCTGCGCCGCGTCGCGTTCGTCAAGGTCGCCCAGCGCGTCGGCATCCCCCTGGACCGGATCCGCGAGGCCCTCGCGACCCTCCCCGAGGAGCGCACCCCCACCGTCGAGGACTGGGCCCGCCTGTCCGAGACCTGGCGCACGGAACTGGACGACCGCATCGCGCAACTCGAGAAACTGCGCGACGACCTCACCGACTGCATCGGCTGCGGCTGCCTGTCCTTCAAGACCTGCGCCCTCGCCAACCCCTACGACCAGCTCGGCGACGAGGGTCCCGGCCCCCGCCGCCTCCTCGTCGAACGCCACCGCGACCGTCCCCGGCCCGGCGGCAAGGCCGCCACCGCCGCCACCAACCCCTGCGCCGACGCCTGCTGACCTGGACCGACGTCCGGTCGGCGGCGCCTGGCCCGCGGTGTCCGTCGTGGTGACGTGCGGTCAGCGTCCGCAGCGGCGGCAGCCGGGACGGGTCAGGCGGTGGAAGGCGACGGCGGCGACGGCCATGCCGACGCCCCAGATCCAGTAGGCGGGCACGGCGACCCAGAAGAACGCCTCGGGGAGCCGGACGGGCCCGGAGCCCGAGTCGGGGAAGGGGTTCCGGCCGTGCAGCCGCTCGCTGATCATCTTGAGCAGCATCAGGCCGAAGTAGACGACGAGCCCGCCCGAGATCCCGGCGGCGGGCCACAGGACCAGCCTGCGCGGCACCGGACGGCCCGCCAGGACCGGGACCCAGCGCGGCCAGACGCGCCCCCAGGAGTGGACGAGCGCCATCGGCAGCAGGGTGCCGCCCAGCACGAACCCGATCTCGAACTCGATCGCCGTGGCGGAGTGGAGCGGTGAGGGGCCGAACCCGACGCAGTACTGCGCGACGATCCGTCCGAGGCAGCCCGCCATGGAGACATAGGCCGCCCAGAACGCCCAGCGCGGGACGCGGTCCAGCCGCCGGACCTCGCCGACGCGACCACAGCGGGCGCACCCGGCGCGCGTGCGGCGCTGGTGGGAGAGGGCCGCCAGGCCCAGCAGCACCCCACTGGTCAGGCAGGCGGCGCGGCTCATCGCGCCGACGGGATAGAACCTGATGCCCAGGCCGGGTGCGAGCGCGCCGACGACGTCGAGCAAGAGCAGCGCCGACGACGCCACCATCCCGAAACTCGCCGCCCAGGCGACCACGAGCAGCCCCCGCCGCCGAACCCTTACCCGTACCGCCGAGTGCGCGACCGCCGTCCGGAGTGTGGTGAGTGTGGTTGCGGCGATGGCCGCGACCGCGCACAGGGTGACGCCGCCCCAGCCGGTGAAGGCCACGAGGTCGGTGCCGACCGGGGACAGGTTCGCGGGCCGGTGCCCGAGGCTCCAGTAGACCTGGAGCAGGCCGTAGAGCGTCGCCGTGGCCGAGGCCGCCGGGGCGGTCCAGGTCGTCCACTTCGGGTCCCGGACGCGCCGGGCCTCGTCCTGCGGCGCTCCGCGCAATGTGATCACGGGCGTGATCGTCGCGCGGCCGGGTCCCCGTCCACTTCCCCCGGCGGACGGAACCGCCTCCCCCGTGGGAGGGAGGCGGCCGTCCGGTGCCGGAGGGTCAGCGGACCCGGCGGCGGCTGCGGTCGTGGGGGTCCATGCGGCGCGGGGTGGGTTCGCGGCCCGCGGGCTGGGTGGGCGGTGTGGGCGCGGGCTCCTGGGTGATGTCGCGCTCGACGGCCTCCTTCTCCAGGTGGAACTCCTCGCCGTGGTGGCCGAGGACGAGTCCGGGGCCGTCCAGGAGCTCGTAGGTCGCGCTCTCGCCGGTGACGGTGACCTTGATCAGGTTCTCGCGGTAGCGCATCCGGAACGCCAGGCGGCTGATGCCGCCGGGGAGGCGCGGCGCGAACCGGAGGCTGCCACGGCTCGCGCGCATGCCGCCGAAGCCCGCGACCAGCGCCGTCCACGCGCCCGCGAGGGACGCGATGTGCAGGCCGTCGCGGGTGTTGCGGTTCAGGTCGTGCAGGTCCATCAGCGCGGTCTCGCCGAGGTAGTCGTGCGCGAGCTCCAGGTGCCCGCACTCGGCGGCGACGACGGCCTGCGTCTGCGACGACAGCGACGAGTCCCGGACGGTCAGCGCCTCGTAGTAGGCGAAGTCGCGCGCCTTCTGCTCGGCCGTGAACATCTCCCCGCACAGGTGCAGCGCCAGCACCACGTCCGCCTGCTTGACGACCTGCTTCCGGTACAGGTCGAAGTACGGGACGTTCAGCAGCAGCGGGTACTGGTCGGGCTTGGTGGCGGCGAAGTCCCAGCGGGCGTGGTTGGTGAACCCGTCGCACTGGGGGTGGACGCCGAGCCGCTCGTCGTAGGGGATGCGCATGCGGTCGGCCGCGTCCCGCCAGGACGCCGCCTCCTCGGTGGTGACGCCGAGCCGGTCGGAGACGTCCGGGTGGCGCATGGCGGTGTCGGCCGCCTCGAGCAGGTTCCGGCGCGCCATGAGGTTCGTGTAGACGTTGTTGTCCACGATGGCCGTGTACTCGTCCGGGCCGGTGACGCCGTCGATCCGGAACACGCCCTCGACGTCGTGGTGGCCGAGGCCGCGCCACAGCCGCGCGGTCTCCACCAGGATCTCCAGCCCGACCTCGCGTTCGAACCGCTCGTCCCGCGTGGCGTCCAGGTACCGGACGACCGCGTCCGCGATGTCCGCGTTGATGTGGAAAGCGGCGGTTCCCGCGGGCCAGTAGCCGGAGCATTCCTGGCCCCGGATCGTCCGCCACGGGAACGCGACGCCCGGCAGGCCGAGCTGTCCCGCGCGTTCCTTGGCGAGCGGCATCGTCATGTGCCGCCAGCCGAGCGCGTCGGCGACCGCGTCCGGGTAGGTGTAGGTGAGGACGGGCATGACGAACGTCTCGGTGTCCCAGAACGAGTGCCCGTCGTAGCCGGGGCCGGTGAGGCCCTTCGCGGGGATCATCCGGCGCTCGGCGCGCGCGCCCGCCTGGAGGATGTGGAACAGCGCGAACCGGACGGCCTGCTGGACCTCCGCGTCACCGTCGACCTCGACGTCCGCGCCCTCCCAGAAGTCGTCCAGGAACTCCCGGTGCTCCTTCAGCAGCCCCTCCCAGCCCGTCTGCCGGGCCGCCGCGAGCGCCCCGACGACCTGGTCGTTCAGCGCCGACCGCGACCGCTGGCTGGACCACCCGTACGCCATGTACTTGACGATCCGCAGCCGCTCGCCGGGCTTGAGCCGGGTCGCGACGGTGAGGCGCCCGATGTCGGGCAGGCTCTCCAGGGCGTGGTCGGCGGCGTCCGGGCAGGTGACCTCGTGGGACATCCCGGCCGCCATCCGCAGCTCGCTCTCCCGGGTCCGGTGCACCAGGACGACCCGGTGCCCGTTGGACATGTGGTCCTCCGACACCAGCGGCTGCTCGAGCATCGCGCTGGTGCGGGGGTCCTTGCCGAGGTCGGGCAGCGCCTCGTTCGCGACGAGCTCGCTCTGCAGGACGACCCGGACCGGGTCGTCCACCGCCTCGACCTCGTAGCAGATCGCGGCGACCGCGCGTTGCGTCAGCGACACGATCCGGGTCGAGGTGACCTTGACGCGGCGGCCCGCCGGGGACGTCCACTCCACGTCCCGGGACAGCGTCCCGGCGCGCAGGTCGAGGACTCTTTCGTGGAAGTGGACCCGCCCGTACCGGACGTCGAACGGCTCGTCGTCCACCAGCAGGCGGATGACCTTCCCGTTCGTCACGTTGATCACGGTCTGCCCGGTCTCCGGCACGCCGTAGGCGGCCTCGGCCTGCGGCAGCGGACGCCGCTCGTAGAACGAGTTCAGGTAGGTGCCGGGCAGGCCGTGCGGCTCGCCCTCGTCCAGGTTGCCGCGCAGGCCGACGTGGCCGTTGGACAGCGAGAACACCGACTCGCTCTGGGCCAGCCGGTCCAGGCGCAGCTCGGGCTCGCGCACGCACCAGGGCTCGACCAGGAACTGCGCGTGCTGGGCGCTCGAGGCGCGGGTGTCCGACTCGGTCACTGGTCCTCCTCGGGAGCGCCGGTCTCGCGAGCGCCGGACGTGGGAGCGCCGGGCCGGGGAGCGCCGGGCTTGGGGGCGCCGGGCTTGGGGGCGTCGGCCTTGGGAAGGCCGGGCCTGAGCGGGGCGGGTTCGGGCAGGTCGGGCTTGAGGAGGTCGGACAGGTCGTCCACGACGACGTCCGCGCCGTGCTCGCGCAGGCCCGCGGCGTGCTCGGCGTCCAGCCGGTTGACCCCGACGACGTAGGCGAAACCGCCGCGGTGCCCGGCCTCGACGCCGGCCAGCGCGTCCTCGAACACGACCGCGCGGGCGGCGGGGACGCCCACCGCCTCGGCCCCGGCGAGGAAGGTGTCCGGCGCGGGCTTGCCCGGCAGCTTGCGCTCGGCCGCGACGACGCCGTCCACGCGCGCGTCGAACAGGTCGGTGATGCCCACGACGCGCAGCACCTGCGCGGTGTTGGCGCTGGACGACACCACGGCCGTCCTCAGCCCGGCGGCGCGGGCCGCGCGGACGAAGTCGACCGATCCCGGGAACACCTTGACGCCGTCCTCCTCGATGATCTTGAGGACGAGCCGGTTCTTGCGGTTGCCGAGCCCGCGGACGGTCTCGGCGCTCGGCGGGTCGTCCGGGGAGCCCTCGGGCAGGTGGATGCCGCGCGACTCCAGGAACGAGCGGGTGCCGTCCTCGCGCTTCTTGCCGTCCACGTACGGGCCGTAGTCGCTCCGGACGTCGAACGGGACGAACGGTTCACCGTGCCGCAGGGCCCACTCCTTCAGGAACTCGTCGAACATCCGCTTCCACGCCGCCGCGTGCACGGCGGCCGTCGCGGTCAGTACTCCGTCGAGGTCGAAAAGGCACGCTTCGACCCCCTCCGGCAGTCCCAGCAATGTTTCCCCTAAGTCGTAGGCTTCGTGATCGGCGCCTTCCCCGTGGCCAAGTACATACCCGGAACAAGGGCCTTCGCCGCCCGGTTGCCCGAACAGACGGGTACTACACCCGTTGGGGATGCTGACGACGAGTGAGGAAAACCAAGTGACAAGCACTCAGAAGGCGAACATCGGCGTCACCGGGCTGGCCGTGATGGGCCGCAACCTGGCAAGGAACCTGGCCCGTCACGGTTACACCGTCGCGGTGCACAACCGGACCGAGGCCCGGACGAAGGCCCTGGTCGAGGAGTTCGGCGACGAGGGGACGTTCCTGCCCGCCGAGACGGCCGGCCGGTTCGTCGCGTCCCTCGAGCGTCCCCGGCGCGTGGTCGTCATGGTGAAGGCGGGCGCGCCCACCGACGCGGTGATCGAGGAGTTCGCCTCCCTCCTGGAACCGGGCGACATCATCGTGGACGGCGGCAACGCGCACTTCCTCGACACCCGCCGCCGCGAGGCCGCGCTCCGCGAACGCGGCATCCACTTCGTCGGGACGGGCGTGTCCGGCGGCGAGGAGGGCGCGCTGAACGGCCCGAGCATCATGCCGGGCGGGTCCGCCGAGTCCTGGGAGGCCCTGCGTCCCCTGTTCGAGTCCATCGCCGCGCAGGTGGACGGCGACCCCTGCACCACCCACATCGGGCCGGACGGCGCGGGCCATTTCGTCAAGATGGTGCACAACGGCATCGAGTACGCCGACATGCAGCTCATCGCCGAGTCCTACGACCTGCTCCGGCACGCGGGCGGCTTCGAGCCCGCCGAGCTCGCCGGGATCTTCCGCGCCTGGAACGGCGGACGCCTCGACTCCTACCTGATCGAGATCACCGCCGACATCCTCGCGCACACCGACCCGGAGACGGGCCGTCCGTTCGTGGACGTCGTCCTCGACCAGGCCGAGCAGAAGGGCACCGGCCGCTGGACCGTCCAGACCGCCCTCGACCTCGGGACCCCGGTCAACGGCATCGCCGAGGCCGTCTTCGCCCGCTCGACCTCCGGCCACGCCGGCCTGCGGAAGGCCGCCCGCGCCCTGCCCGGCCCGTCCCGCACCCCGGTCGCCGACCGCGACGCCTTCGCCGACAAGGTCGAGAAGGCCCTCTACGCGTCCAAGATCGTCGCCTACGCGCAGGGCTTCCACCAGATCCAGGCGGGCAGCGCCGAGTACGGCTGGGACATCGACCTCGGCGCGACCGCCGCCATCTGGCGCGGCGGCTGCATCATCCGAGCGAAGTTCCTCGACCGCATCCGCGCCGCCTACGCCGCCGACCCCGGCACCCCGACCCTCCTCACCACGCCCGACTTCGCCGAGGCCCTGGCCGACGCCCAGGACGCCTGGCGCGAGGTGGTCGCCACGGCCGTCCGCGAGGGAATCCCGGTGCCCGGCTTCGCGGCGGCCCTGGCCTACTACGACTCGCTCCGGGCGGCCCGCCTGCCCGCCGCCCTGATCCAGTCCCAACGCGACTACTTCGGCGCGCACACCTACCACCGCACCGACAGGGACGGCACCTTCCACACCCTCTGGGCGGACACCCCGCGCAAGGAGATCACGGCCTGAACCCTGCCGGACGTCCGCGACGGCCCCTGCCTCTGGGCAGGGGCTACCTGTCCCGCACGGCAGGATGCGGGCCGGGAGGCCCTGCCGGTGGCACAGCGCTCCGACCGGCTGCTCTGTCAGAAGGCGCTGACATGACGCTAACTCTGAGTGTCGGGACGACCAATGGAAATGCGCCGGGCCGGGCCCGAAGGGGCTTTGCGCCGGGGACGAAGGGCGCATCGGGACGGTGATTTGGCGTGGGCAGTGCGTGGGGAAGGGCAGGATGGTCGTGTGAACCTTCTCGACCAGTTGCCCTCCGGAAACGACGCCGATGCCGACAGCCTCTTCGAGGCGTTCGAAAGATGGGTGTCGGGCCGGGGGATCACGCTGTACCCGGCGCAGGAGGAGGCGCTGATCGAGGTGGTCTCCGGGAACAACGTGATCCTGGCCACCCCGACCGGGTCGGGGAAGTCGCTGGTGGCGGCCGGGGCCCTGTTCGCCGGGCTCGGCCGCGACCAGGTGGGGTTCTACACCGCGCCGATCAAGGCGCTGGTGTCGGAGAAGTTCTTCGACCTGGTGGAGATGTTCGGACGCGAGAACGTCGGGATGATGACCGGGGACGCCTCGGTCAACCCGGACGCCCCGATCATCTGCTGCACCGCCGAGGTGCTCGCCAACATGGCGCTGCGGGACGGCCGGGACGCCGACATCGGCGTGGTCGTCATGGACGAGTTCCACTTCTACGCCGAGCCCGAGCGGGGCTGGGCCTGGCAGGTGCCGATCCTGGAACTGCCGCAGGCGCAGTTCCTGCTGATGTCGGCCACGCTCGGCGACGTCGACTTCCTGCGCGCCGACCTGGCCCGCCGGACGGGCCGGACGACCGCGCTGGTCACCTCGTCCGAGCGGCCCGTCCCGCTGAAGTACGAGTACCGGCTCACGCCGCTGCACGAGACCATCGAGCAGCTTCTCGGCGAGCAGAAGGCCCCGATCTACCTGGTCCACTTCACCCAGGCGGCGGCGGTCGAGCGGGCGCAGTCCCTGATGAGCATCAACGTCTGCACCAAGGAGGAGAAGGCGAAGATCGCCGAGCTGATCGGCAACTTCCGCTTCACCACGCGGTTCGGGCGGAACCTGTCCCGGTTCGTCCGGCACGGGATCGGCGTGCACCACGCCGGGATGCTGCCGAAGTACCGGCGGCTGGTCGAGCGGCTGGCGCAGGCGGGCCTGCTCAAGGTCATCTGCGGGACCGACACGCTCGGCGTCGGGGTGAACGTCCCGATCCGGACGGTCGTGTTCACCGCGCTCAGCAAGTACGACGGGCACCGGGTCCGGCGGCTGCGGGCCCGCGAGTTCCACCAGATCGCCGGACGCGCCGGACGCGCCGGGTACGACACCATCGGCTACGTCGTCGCGCAGGCCCCCGAGCACGTGGTGGAGAACGAGAAGGCCCTGGCCAAGGCCGGGGACGACCCGAAGAAGCGCCGCAAGGTCCAGCGGAAGAAGCCGCCGGAGGGCTTCGTCGGCTGGGACGAGGAGACCTTCGCCAAGCTCCAGCAGGCCGAGCCGGAGCGGCTGACGTCCCGGTTCCAGGTCAGCCACGCGATGCTGCTGTCGGTGATCGGCCGTCCGGGCAACGCGTTCCAGGCGATGAAGAGCCTGCTCACCGACAACCACGAGGACCGCGCGTCCCAGCGGCGGCACATCTCCCGCGCCATCGCGATCTACCGGTCGCTGCTGGCCGGGGGCGTGGTCGAGGCCCTGGACGAGCCGGACGAGCAGGGCCGCTACGCGCGGATCGCCGTCGACCTGCAGGAGGACTTCGCCCTCAACCAGCCGCTGTCGGCGTTCGCGCTGGCCGCGTTCGAGATCCTCGACCCGGGCTCCCCGACGTACGCGCTGGACGTCCTGTCGGTGATCGAGTCCACCCTGGACGACCCGCGCCAGGTGCTCGCCGCGCAGGAGAACAAGGCGCGCGGCGAGGCCGTCCAGGAGATGAAGAACGAGGGCATCGAGTACGAGGAGCGGATGGAGCTGCTCCAGGAGGTCAGCTACCCCAAGCCCCTCGAGGAGCAGCTGGAGGCCGCCTACGAGGTGTACCGGGCGGGCCACCCGTGGGTCGGCGACCACCCGCTCAGCCCGAAGTCGATCGTCCGGGACATGTACGAGCGGGCGATGACCTTCACCGAGTACATCGGCCACTACGACCTGGCGCGCACGGAGGGGCTGCTGCTGCGGTACCTGTCCGGCGGGTACAAGGCGCTCCAGCAGACCGTCCCCGAGTCGATCAAGAACGACGACCTGATCGACCTGATCGAGTGGCTGGGCGAGCTGGTCCGCCAGGTCGACTCCAGCCTGCTGGACGAGTGGGAGCAGCTCGCCAACCCGTCCGACGACGACCTCGCGGTCGCCTTCGAGGAGCGCGTCACCCGCGTCACCGCCAACGCGCGCGCGTTCCGCGTGCTGGTCCGCAACGCGATGTTCCGGCGCGTGGAGCTGGCCGCGCTCGAGCGGTACGCCGAACTCGGCGACCTCGACCCCGACTTCGGCGCGGACGCCTGGGCGGACGCCATGGACGACTACTTCGAGGAGCACGAGGAGCTGCTGACCGGCCCGAACGCCCGCGGCCCCAAGCTGCTCCAGATCGAGGAGGTCCCGGAGGACGAGCTGTGGCGCGTCCGCCAGGCCTTCGACGACCCCGAGGGCCACCACGACTGGGGCATCAGCGCCGAGGTCGACCTCGCCGGATCGGACCAGGCAGGCGAAGCCGTCATCCGCGTCACCGCCGTCGACCGCCTCTAACCCCGCGCCCTCCGTGCCCTCCGCGCGCGCGTCGTCCGGGGCTGGGTCTGAGGGCGGGGGCTGGGCGGGACGTCCCGTGCCGTCGTTCTCCGCGCCGCGTCCTTGGGGGACCGGGGCGGGGCGGCCGCGGGCGTCCAGGTCGCATGTGGGCCCAGGGTGTCCGTGTCGGCTGGCGCGGGTCCGGAGGCGTCGTCCGGCTTGCGCTCCTCGCCCCGGACGACGCCCCGCCCACGACCGACACCTCGCGCGGGTGGGGCTCCGTCCGATGCGGTCAGGCCGTCGTCCGGCCCGGGTGGGACGCCGTCAGGGCGTGCGAGTACGCCTCGTCCTCGTGTGATCAGGAAGAACGCGTCGCCCGGATGGGTGCGTACCGAATGTGCTCGCCGGTTCGCGCGGGACGACCGGCGTCGTCGTGCGTGCGAGGCGCTCCTCACCCGATTCCTGGGTCGCTGAACGTCCACCCCGCGGCGCGGGCGCTGGTTCGATCCAGGCTGGTCGCGGTTGTCGCCGGGTCAGGCGGCCTGGGGCGGGATGCGGCGGGTGACGTCGTCGCGGAGGGCGTCCAGGTTCACTCCCGCCCCGGTGAGGGCGCGGGCGGCGGGGAAGCGCCGGTCCTGGAGCAGGCCCAGCAGGAGGTGCCCCGAGCCGATGTACTTGTGCTTGAGCCGCAGGGACTGCCGGAGGCTGAGTTCCAGCGCCTTCTTCGCCTCCGGTTTGAACGGGATGTGGCCCTTGGGGGAGTGGCCCCGGCGGGGGCCGCGCGGGGAGTCCAGGGCGCCGGGGCCGAAGGCGTCCTCGGCGGCGTCCCGGACGGCGTCGATGTCGATGCCGAGGACGCGCAGGGCCTCGCCGTCCAGGCCGTCCCGGTCGGGCAGCGCGTCCACGGCTTCCTCGGCCGCGCCGCGGAACACGCCACAGTCGCGGAGCGCCTCACCGGCCGGGCCCGCGTCACGGGTCAGGGCGAACAGCAGGTGCTCGGTCCCGATCCCCCGGTCGCCCCGGCTCCGGGCCTCCTCCTGCGCGGCCTTCACGACCTCGCGGGCGTCGGTGCTGAACCGTTCGAACATCTTCTAGTTCTCCTTCCTGAGGATGCGGCGTCCCCCGCCGTGCTTCTTGTGCACCGCCTGCCGGCTGACGCCGAGGCAGACCGCGATCTCCTGCCAGGACCATCCCTGCTCGCGGGCGTTGTCCACCTGCAGCGCCTCCAGCCGCTCGGCCAGATCACGCAGCGCGCGGACGGCCCGCAGCCCCACGGCCGGGTCCCGGCTGCTCGCCTCCTGGGCGAGCCTCACTCCGTCGCTCATGATGTCAATGTAAGTTGACGCGCTCGCCATGTCAACAAGGGTTGACGCCCAATGCGCCCACCCTCCCACCGAAGGCCCGAGGGGGCCGGGGGCGCGGTGCGGGAGGCGAGGCGTGGGGTGGGTGAGGTGTGGGGTGGGTGAGGTGTGGGGTGGGTTAGGTCGCGGGGGCCAGGAGGGTGGTGAGGAGGTCGTCGAGGCTGACCATGCCTACGGTGCGGCCGTCCTCGCGGAGTACCAGGCCCAGGTGGCTGTGCTGGTCGCGCAGGACGGCGACCGCCTCGGCGACCGCGGTCGCGAGGGACAGGCGGGGCATCGGGTGCGCCAGGTCACCGGCGGGGGTTTCCCGGCCGCGTGCGCGCGCGAGGTACGCGTCCCGGACGTGGACCATCCGTGCGGGGCCGCCGTCGGACGCCGTGACCGCGGGGTCCGCGATGACCAGGCGGGTGTGCCCGGTGCGGACGGCGGCGTCGATGACCTCCTGCGGGGACGCCTCCGCGGGCACCGACACGATCCGCGCGGTGGGGATCACCAGCCCGGCGAGCGGTGCGCGCGGCGCGTCCAGGGCGGCGGTCAGCAGGTTCAGGTCGGTCTCCGCGATCAGCCCGAGCCGCCGCGACTCGACGGCCAGGCTGCGCAGCTGCTCCGGAGTGCGGGACAGTTCCGCCTCGTTCTTCGGCCGGACGCCGACCAGGCGCAGCAGCAGGTTCGTCAGTCCGTTCAGGGCGGCCAGCGCGGGCCGGACGAACCGGGCGAACCTCCTGAAGGGCGGCGCGAGCACGGTCGCCGACCGCTCCGGATCGATGATCGCCCACGACTTCGGCGCCATCTCACCGAGCACCATGTGAAGGAACGTCACGAACGCCAGCGCGAGCACGAACGCCATCGGATGCGCCGCGCCCTGAGGTGCCCCGACGTGGTGGAACAGCGTCGCGAGCGTCTCCGCGAACACCGGCTCGGACACCACGCCGAGGCCCAGCGAGCACATCGTGATGCCGAGTTGCGCCCCCGCCAGCATCAGCGACAGCTCCCGGATCCCGGCGACCGCCGACGCCGCCTTCCGGTCGCCCTCGGCCGCGGCCTTCTCCAGCCGCGGCCTCCGGGCCGCGACCAGCGCGAACTCCGACGCCACGAAGAACCCGTTCCCCGCCAGCAGCGCCAACGTCAACAGAACACCGACCGGAAAACTCATCGCGCGCCGCCCTCCCCGTTCCGCTCAGCGGACGGCTTGCCGCCTTCGTTCGCGGCTCCGCCCGTTCCTCCGCCCTGCCCGGGTGTGCGTTTGCGTTCGGGTCCCCGTCCGTCGGAGCCGCTTCCGTTGGTGCTCTTGCTTCCGGGGGTTCCGGTTCCGTTCTTGCGGTCGGCACGTGCTCGGTTCTTCGCCGGAATGACGGTTCCGCTCCTGGTCACGGTGTTGGTGGCGATTCCACCCGAACCGCCGGTGTTGATCGTGGGCGGGGTGCCGCCGAGGGGGACGACGCAGACGCGGATCAGTTCCGGGACGTGCCGGTGGATGGTCAGCACCTCGACGACGGCCTCGCGCGGCGGGTCGTCCACGCGTTCCGGGTGCAGCCTGATGCGGACGACGTCGCCCGGCTCCGACACCCGGCCGAGACGCTGGAGGAGCAGGCCCGCGACGGTCTCGTAGTCCCCTTCGGGCAGGTCGATGCCGGTCTCGTGCTGCACCTCGTCCACCCGCAGGCCCGCGTCGGTCGTCCACCACGCGCCGGAGCGGATGGCGAGCTCGGGGTCCGCGTCGATCTCGTCGGCGATCTCCCCGACGAGTTCCTCCGCGACGTCCTCCCAGGTCAGAAGCCCGGCGAAGCCGCCGTACTCGTCCACCACGCAGGCCAGCGGATCGCCGTGGCGGCGCAGCTCGGCGACCACCTGCGGCAGCGGCAGCGACGACGGCAGCAGGACGGCCGGACGGACCAGGTCCCGCACCGGCGTGTGCTCCGCCTGCTCGGGGCTGAGCTGGATCAGGTCGTCCAGCCCGACCACGCCGAGCACGTCGTCGACGCTGTCGCCGACGACCGGGTAGCGCGAGTGGCCGTGCGCGATGACGACGTCGGTCAGCTCGGACGCGAGGGCGTCCGCCGGGACGGTCACGACGTCCACCCGGTGGACCATGACCTCCTCGGCGTCCCGGTCGGAGAACTCCAGGGCGCGTTCCAGCAGGTCGGCCTGGCTGTCGCCGAGCTGCTCGCCGGACTCGCCGATGATGTGCCCGAGCTCCTCCAGCGTCGCGCCGTGGTGCAGCTCCGCGACCGGCTCCATCCCGGCGGCCCGGACGAGCCGGTTCGCGGCGGCGTCGAACAGCCGGATCACCGGGCCCGCGATGGTCATGTACACCAGCGTCGACGGGGCGAGCGCCCGGGCCAGCCGCTCCGCGCGGGCCAGGGCCAGGTTCTTGGGGAACAGCTCGCCCAGCACCATCTGGATGACCGTGGCGAGGACGAACCCGGCGGTCACCGAGATCCCGCCGACCACGCCGTCCGGGACGGCCGCCGCGCGCAGCGCCGGGGCGAGCAGGTCGGCGAGCGCGGGCTTGGCGATGAAACCGACGACCAGCGCGGTCACCGTGATGCCGAGCTGCGCGCCCGAGAGCATGAACGACAACCGCTCCATGACCTGGATCGCGCGTTCGGACGCCCGGTCGCCGTCCGCGGCGCGTTCCGCCAGGACCGGCCGGTCCGCGGTGACGAACGCGAACTCCTGCGCGACGAAGTACCCGGTCGCCGCCGTCAGCAGCAGGACCGCGAGCAGTCCGAGCGCCGCGGTCATCCCGCCCTCCTTCCGGGCGCCACCCGTCCGCGCGCCCAGGTCCCCGGTACGTTCCCCGAACTGGATCTTCCCTACCCTTTCGCACCCGCGACCCCGCCGCCCCCGCGGGGCCCTGGTCAGCGCGCTGAGTTGGTTCTGTGGGGTGCCGCGCCTCCCGCCGTTCACACCGGGGCTGCTGCCCGGGTGGACGGGAATCGTGGTTACCGGTCGTCCGGTCGTGGAATGAAACCTTCGCCTCGGTGCCGACGGTTCCCCGCCGCGTCCCGCCGGAGGCCGTCCTCCCCTGCCGTGCGCCCAGAAGAGAGCGAGGGGCAACGATGCCCAAGCCGTTCGCGTCGTCCGCCGACATGTCCGCCAAGACCCAGACCCTGGAGATCCTCGCGGACGGTGTGTACGCGCTGACCGCCGAAGGCGACCCGAACGTCGGGGCGGTCGAGGGCGAGGACTTCGTGGTCTGCTTCGAGGCGCTCGCCACCCCCACGGCCGCCCGCGACTGGTTGATGGTGCTCCGAGCGCACACCGACAAACCGATCAGGCACCTCGTCCTCTCGCACTACCACGCCGTCCGGACGCTCGGCGCGAGCGCTTTCGGAACGACCTCGATCATCGCGCACGACAAGACCAGGGACCTGATCGCCGAGCGTGGCAAGCAGGACTGGGAGTCGGAGTTCGGCCGGATGCCCCGGCTCTTCAAGGACCCGGCGAGCATCCCCGGCCTGACCTGGCCCACCACCACCTTCTCCGACAGCATGACGATCGACCTCGGCGGGGACCGGGGCGAACTGGTTCTCCGGTACTGCGGACGCGGGCACACCGAGGGCGACATCGTCGCCTGGCTGCCCCGGCACCGCGTCCTGTTCGCGGGCGACCTGGTCGAGACCCAGGCGGCCCTCTACACCGGCGACGCCTTCCACCGCGACTGGGCCGGAGCGACCCTCGACCGCGTCGCCTCGTTCGGCGCGGACGCCCTGATCGGCGGACGCGGCGCCGTCGCGCACGGACGGGAGTCCGTGCGCGCGGCGATCGGCCAGACCCGCGACTTCCTGGAGACGATGCTCCGTGAGGTCCGTGACGTGCGCAAACGCGGCGGGACCCTGCGCGACGCGTTCACCGCCGTCCACACCGCGCTCGAACCGTCCTACGGCGGCTGGCCGATCTTCGAACACTGCCTCCCCTTCGACGTCTCCCGCCTCTGGGACGAACTGGACGGCATCGAACGCCCTCGCATCTGGACCGCGGAACGCGACCGCCAGGTCTGGTCCGAACTCCAGGACTGACCCCATGCCCACACCCCACCGCCCCGCCCCGAGCCGCGCCCACGCCCGACGACCACCCGCCACACCGAGCCCCACCGCACCCACGTCCACCGGGTCTGCGCCTTTCGCCAGGTTCGCACCACGTCCCGCGGGCCTGCGTCTGTGGCGGGTGGCGGTGCGTCCGTGCTGGGGCGCAGCGTTCGTGGCGGGTGGGGGTACGTCTGCGTCGGGCGGGGGCAGGTCTTTGCCAGGCGGGGTTGCAGGTGTGTAGGGAGGTGCGGCGTCCGTGCTGAAAGGTGCCGTGTCTGGGGTGAGTGGGGGATTGTCTGGGATGGGCGGGGGTGAGGTCGTGTCGTCCGAGTCTGGAATCGCGTCGGAGGGGGCTGAGACCGGGGTGGCTGGTCA
Organism: Actinomadura oligospora ATCC 43269; assembly: GCF_000518265.1. Lineage (GTDB taxonomy): Bacteria > Actinomycetota > Actinomycetes > Streptosporangiales > Streptosporangiaceae > Spirillospora > Spirillospora oligospora. The sequence continues at coordinate 64,642 of NZ_JADG01000010.1, forward strand.
CGGGGACGCGGCGGGGATGGAGCCGGTCGCGCCCGTCCTGGTCGTGGGGGCGGGGCCCGTGGGGTTGACCACGGCGCTGCTGCTCGCGCGGTGGGGGCTGCGGGTCGTCGTGCTGGAAAGCCGCCCTGGACGGACGGCGATCGGGTCGCGATCGATCTGCCAGCAGCGTGATGTTCTGGACATCTGGTCGTCCGTGGGCGCGGACACGATCACCGACGAGGGCCTGACCTGGACGACCGGCCGCGTCTTCCACCGCGGACGCGAGGTGACCTCATGGCGCTTCGGCGCCACCGGGCCGCTGCCGCCCTTCGTCAACATCTCGCAGAGCCGCACCGAAGAGGTGCTGCAGGAGCTCGCCGACGCCGATCCGCACATCACGATCCTCTGGGACCACGGGGTCACCGGCCTCGACCAGGACCCGTCCGGCGTCACCGCACACTGCGTGTCCGGAGCGTCCGGGGGCTCGGACGCGTCGCGCGTGGGCGGCGAGGTTGTGCACGGGTCTTATGCGGTGGTGTGCTCGGGCGGGCACTCCGATCTGCTGCGCGATGCGCTCGGCGTCACGTTTCCGGGAGAGGACGGAGGCGACCGCTTCCTCATCGTCGACCTGCGAACCGACTGGCCAGGCAGGGAAACCGAGCGGCACTTCCATTTCGACCCGCCGTGGAACCCCGGGCGGCAGGTGCTCATCCACCCCTGTCCCGACTCGGTGTACCGGATCGACTGGCAGGTACCGCCCGATTTCGACCTCGAAGCCGAACGTGCCGACGGACGCCTCGACGCCCGCATCCGGCAGGTCGTCGGGGATCAGCCCTACGAGGTGCTTTGGGCGACGGAGTACCGGTTCCATTCGCGCGTCGCGTCCCGGATGGCCGTGGGACGCGTCGTCCTCGCCGGGGACGCCGCGCACGTGTACGCGCCGTTCGGCGCGCGGGGCCTCAACTCCGGCGTTCCGGACGCCGAGAACGCCGCCTGGAAGGTCGCCTTCGCGGTGCGCGGATGGTCCCCGCCGGCGATCCTCGACACCTACGACGCCGAACGCCGCGCCGCCGCCCTGGAGAACCTGGACGTCACCGCGACGACCATGCGCTTCCTCGCGCCGTCCACGCCCGAGCAGCGCGCGCATCGGGCAGAAGTGCTCGAACGCGCGTCCGCCGATCCGACGAGCGCGAACGAGATCGATTCCGGACGTTTCGCCGAGCCGTTCTGGTACGACCACTCGCCCCTGACCGTCCCGGATCCGACCCGTCCGGGGGGTACGGGCCGTCCAGCACGCGGAACCGCACCGGCCGTGGCCCCCGGCAGGATCGTTCCGGACGCACCGCTCCCGCCCGCCGCCGTCCCGCTCATCCAGAACGCCCCGCCGCCGACGGCCCCAACTCCGCGTGTACCGACCCCAGGGCGTGTGGGTGGACGGCCCGCGCGGCTGCGGCAGCTCCTGCGCGGTGGAATCACCCTGTTGGCGGACCCGTCCCTGCCGTACCTCGAACTCCTGGCCGCGGCCGAGAAGGCGACCGCCGCGCCCGTCACCTGCCCGGAACCGACCGCGGTCAGGGAGGCGCTGCCCGATCTGCGTCCGGGCGAGCTGTGGGTCGTCCGCCCCGACGCCCACATCGCCGCCACCCTCCAGAACCCCACACCCGAAGCCGTCGCCGCCGCCGTCCGCAAAGCCCTCGGCCACGACCTCTGACCCCGCTTCTCCCGCCTAGGTTCCCGTGATCAGGACGACGCCCGCCGCGACCACGCAGGCCGCGGCGATGCGGCGTGCGCCCATGCGTTCGGCGAAGAACACCGCCCCGATCACCGCGCCCGCGATGACGCCGGTCTCGCGCAGCGCCGCGACGGCCGCGAGCGCGCCCCGCGTCTGCGCCCACAGCACGATCCCGTACCCGGCCATGGCCAGGACACCGCCCGTCAGGCCCATCGCCCACGTCCGGACGGGCAGTCCTGACAGCGACCGCCGACCGCGCAGCGCCAGGACGATCCCGACCGTCAACGGCGCCTCCAAAGCGAACAGCCACGCCGAGTACCCGGACGCCCCGTGAGCCGCCCGCACCCCGACCCCGTCCAGCACCGTGTACGCGGCAATGGACACACCGGTCGTCAACGCCGCCCCCACCGCGCGCCGATCCCGCACGCGCCCGACACCTCGGGCCTCGCCCGTAGTCCCACCTCCGGCCAAACCCACGTCCCCCACCTCGGCCGTGCCCTCGGTCGCGATTGCAGAGGCGGAGGTGGTGTTGGGGGCGAAGGCCAGGACGCCCAGGCCGGCGCAGATGGCGGCCACGCCGCCGAACTGGAGCCAGGTGAGGCTCTCGCCCAGGGCCGTCGCGGCCACCAGCGCGACGATCAAGGGGGCGCTTCCACGGGCGAGCGGATACACCTGGCTGAAGTCCCCCAGCTGGTACGACGTGAGCAGCAGGCCCATGTAGATCAGGTGCAGCACGACCGAGCCGAGCAGCCAGGGCCAGGCCGACGCCGCCGGAACGGGGACGAGGCCCAGCAAAGGGACGATCAGTACGGCCTGTCCGATTCCGATCAGGGCGAACGACGCCCAGCGGTCCGAGGCGCCCTTGGCGATCGCGTTCCATGTCGCGTGGAGCACCCCGGCGAAAATCACTGCCAGCGCTGTGGTCATGCCCCACACCCCAGCGCGGACCGTCCGATCGGGGCAGCCTTTTAGACTGGGCCTAAATGATCGAACTCCGCCTGGACGTCGAGGACCTCGCCGACACGCGCTTCGTCATCTCCCCGCTCGCCGAGGCGGCGCTGAGCCTGCGCGTCTGGCTGCTCCCGCACTACTACGCGCTGCAACTGCCCTGGCTGCGATCCGCCGCCGGGGAGCTCGGCGATCTGGACATCAGGCTGCTCCTGGCGCTGGTCGGCACGCATCGCGCCGTCCCGGACTTCCTCACCGCCCGCCCGGACGACCCGCTGCCCGACTTCGCCGCCGAACTCGACCGGGTCAGGCGCGTCCCGCCGGACAAGATCGCCGCCGACGTCCACGTCGCGCTCCAGGGACGGCCCGCGCCCGCCGTCCTGGCCGCCGAGCTCGACCGTCCCGCCCGGTTCCGCGACCGCCTCGCCGACCTGCTCGCCGCGTACTGGGACGCCGTCCTGGCCCCGCACTGGCCACGCATGCGCGGCGTCCTCGAAGCGGATCTGCTCTACCGCGCGCAGCGGCTCGCCCGCGGCGGCGCCCGCCTCTTGTTCGCCGACCTGCATCCCGCCATTCGCTGGCGAGCCGGGAAACTGAGCCTCGACCTCAGCTATCCGCACACCGAGCTTCGGATTCCGATCACGGGTCGCGGCCTGGTCCTGATGCCCGCCGTGTTCCTTCGAACACCCGGACTTCCCCTGGGCGCGGACGAACCACCCCTCGTGTCCTATCCGGCCCGCGGCATCGCGACGGTCTGGGAAACCACGCCCCCGGTACGTCCCGGCGTCCTGACCGACCTCATCGGACGTCCCAAGGCGACCCTCCTGGCCTGCCTGGACGGCCCCGCGACCACCACCGACCTCGCCCGCCGCCTCGGCGTCACACCGGGCGCGGTCTCCCAGCACCTCGCCGTCCTCCACGACGCCGGGTTGGTCACCCGCTCCCGAACGGGCCGCTCAGTCCTGTACGCACGCACAACGCTGGGCGACCACCTCCTCCAGCCCCCGTCCTAGCCGTCGACGCCCCCGGAACGACCCCCCGTGGCCGTCGCTGCCGGTCAGGACAGGTGGAACGAGCACCCCCGCATCGCGGGTCTCGCCGCACCCGGTGAGGCGAAGCGCGCAGGTGACGCGGACCAGCCGGAGCCGGCGAGCGCGAGATGTGCGAGCGTCGCGAGCCGCGGGGTAAGGGCGAGCATTGCGTGTCGCGGATTTCGGCGGAGCGGGTGAGGTGAGGGGTTGGAGGTGCCGCGGGGCTGTCGGAGCTGGTGGGACGGCTGTGTGGGCTTTGTGGGGCTCGGCGGGGTGGGGGCGCGCATGTGTGTGCTGCGGGGTTCGTTGGGGTGGTGGCGCGAAGTGCGCGGGCCTGTCGGGGTGGGGCGTGTGTGCGCGTGTGGCGGGTTTGTTGGGTCGGTGGGCGCGGGTCTCTCGAGGGGGCGCGGCGTGGGGGTGTTGGGGGCGCTGGGGTGAGACGTGCAGGCGTTGCGGGTGGTGTTGAGGGGGTGGGGAGAGTGTGTGGGTGTTGTGGATTTCGGTGGGGCGGGGTGTGCGGGTGGGGTGGGATCTGGTCGGGCGCTGGATGCGTTCGCGTCAGCCGTGATAGCACGGAGGGGCCACCGGACGTACTGCCTCGACGCGGTGGGAGTTGCCATGACCGACGACCGCCCCCGGCCCGTCTTCGACCCCTCCCTCCCGGCGGAGGACCGGGAGTCGCTCGCCGCCGCTCCGGAACGCCTCGTGGCCGCGAGCCTGCCCGCCCCGCCGCAGCCTCGGCTGAGTCCGGCCACGATCGTCGCGCGGATCATCTGGATCCCGGTCTTCGCGTTCTTCTACGGCGTGCTGCCCGGCGGCTGGATCCGGCTGTTCTTCCTCGCGTCCCTGGACGAGGACGACCTGCTCAGCGGTGCCCTGCGGTGGGGACGCGGCGCCGTTCTCGCGATGCTGGCGGTCCCGATCGTCCAGGTGTCGCTGCTCCTTCTCGGCCAGCCCGAGGCGGCCGCCGCCCTCGCCACGGCCGGATTCGCCGGGTGGACGGTCGGGGCCCTCCGCCACCTGCGCGAACCTGAGGCTGCCCGGGCCGCGCGTGAACATCACGGCCGCTACCTGCTTCCCGCCGATTTCGACCGTCCCGCGGCCCGGCTCCTGGTACGTGCGCAGCGCGCCGTCGACGCGGTCCTGGGCTCACAGGCCCAGGCCGCCGGGCTCCTGGACGCCATCGACAACGCGACCGAACTTCCGCGCCAGGAATGGGCCATCGCGTCCGCCCTGGCCGAACACACCCGGCTCCGCCGCGAACGCCGTGCCCAGCAGCCCGACCGCCTCTCCGCCCCCGTCCGCGCGCTGCTGGAACCCCAGCGCCACGCCTTGGACCTTTCGGTGCGTTCGATCACCGAACGGATCGAGGCCCTGGAGTCCTACGCGCGCTCCGCGCACGCCGCCGACGAGGCGTTCCACGAGTGGCGTGTCCTCCGCGACCTGCCCGAACAGAACGCCCGCTACCGCGATCTTGTTGCCGGGACCGTCCGTGACACCCTCGCCGTCGAGGTGATCGACCGGCTCGAGTCCGACGCCCGCCGAGCCGAAGCCGTCCTCCGCGACCGCATCGCGTCCGCCGTCGACACCGGCCTGGTGTCGGCCACCGACCCGGTCACGGATTCGGCTACCGAACTGGCGACGAATTCGGTCATGGATACGTCCACCGACCCGGCTTCGGACGAGGCCGCCGGCGGGCGGTGACCTGGGCGCGGACCTGGCGGCCTTGGCCATGGACTCCGGTCGGCGACGCGGACCGTGGTCCGGTCCTGCTTGCATCCCGCCGCCCGTGACCAGCGGACGCTCTGTCTTCATGGTCACATCTCAAAGACCTTGATGGTCGGATTCCTGTCACTCTGCGTTAGGGAAAAGAGTCGTTCCGAGGTCGCCGACCGGGGGTTCGCGCGGGCTCTGGGCAGGCGCGATGTCCTTCCGGCGGGTCGTGTTCTCCCGCGTCCGGGAGGCGGGGAATCAGCAGTCGCCCGCCGGTGCGTTCGAAGGGGGACGCCGGGACGCGCCACGTCCCAAACGCCTTGAACCGCAAGGGTTCCCGGTTCTGCCCCCGTCCTCCGAAGACGTGCGCGCACCCCGCCGCGCGCGCTTTCGCGGACGTCCTCGACGACATCTCGAAGACTCCCGCCGAGGGCTTCGGGGCCGCCTACAGGGGGCTTCGGACCCCCGAACGGGAAAACGCTTGTTCGACGCGTTCGTGTGTTGAGCGATGAGGTGCGAAAGTCCGCTACCGTAAAGGGCGCTGGAATCAGAAAGGAACGCATGGCTGAGAAGGTCATCTTGGTAGACGATCTCGATGGCGGCGAGGGCGAGGATGTCCGCAAGCGCGACTTCGAGATCCTGGGGCGGATTTTCACCATTGACCTGTCCGACGAGAACGACGTGCGGCTGCGTGAGACCCTCGACACGCTGACCCGCTATGTCGAGAAGTCGCGTGAGGTGAAGCAGGCGGGGCGCTCGCGCAAGCCCCGGAAAAGCCCGGTGAAGCTCAAGGGTTTCACCAACGCCGACGTCCGCACGTGGGCCAAGAACGAGGGCCTAGAGGTCCCGGACCAGGGAGCGCTGCCCGATGCCGCCTACGAGGCGTTCGTCCAGGCGCACCCCGAAGCCAGCCCAGACGCGTAACGCAGGGAGTCCCCGTGGCACAGAAGACCATCGTCGTCATGACCGACGACCTCGACGGCGGCGACGCCGAGGAGACCGTGTCCTTCGCGCTTGACGGCGTCGGATACGAGATCGACCTGAACGCTGCGAACGCCGCGAAACTGCGCGAGCGGTTCGAGCCGTTCGTGGCGAACGCCCGTAAGGCGGCCCGCCGACCGGCGAAGCCGTCGCGCAGCGCGGGCAACCGTGAGCAGAGCGCAGAAATCCGGGAATGGGCCAAGCAGAACGGCATCCCGGTGAACGACCGCGGCCGCATTCCGGCCAAGGTGATCGAACAGTACAACGCCACCCACTAGCACTGCCCCATCGGGCCCCCTTCGGCCCGATTCAGTCCCTGCGCCCGCGAATTAGGCGGTACGGCGCGAAGCCACCAGGGACGCCACGGCTCCCCGCGAAAGCCGCACCACCCCACATCCCGACCCGTACCCCCTCCATCAAGGCAAGGGCTCTTGAGCCGGAGCCACCACTCCCGCCCGAGTCCGAGTGCCGGAGCCCCCTCCAATCCGCTCCGCAACGCCCAGGCGCGACAACCCGCGCCACCCGGTCCTGAACGCCCCGCGTCTCTTCCGCGCGCAGCGGTCTCGCGCCGTGTCCCCGCGATGCGTCCGTGTCGCTTCTGTGTACAACGGGCTCACCTTGCTTCTGTGGATTCACCCGTGTCGACATCGCTCGGAGCGACGTGCCGCCGGTGACGTCCGGAGCGGACTCCCCGCAGGATCGGCCTCAGCCGGGGGCGTCCGTTTTGGCAGCGGGAAGGTCGCAGCCGCCTCGTCGGCGAGTGCGGCGGAGTGTGGCGCGTCCGGACCGGTTCGTGCCAGGTGCAGCGGCCCGAGGATGGCCGCGTAGGCGGCCCGTGCCCGAGACGCCGCCCGGTCCGGGGGCAGGCCGAGCTCGCGGGTAGGCGCGGGTCAGGAGTTCTGGCCGGGCCCGGTTCACCCGGCCGACCGCGTCCCGACCCGTGGGTCGTTGCGGTCGCCGAGCAGGCTCAGGCGCACCGACGGCGCCAGCGGCTGGACGGACTGCACGACGACGGTCAGCAACTCGCGCAACCGCAGTGCCGGATCGGCAATCGCGGCGAGTCCGTCCTCGCCGTGGTTCCGCGCCCACTCCGCGAGTGCCGCGGCGATCAGTTCGTCCCGATTCCGGTAGTGCGCGTAGAAACTGCCCTTGGTCACGCCGAGCGTTCGCGGCAGCGGTTCGACCGCGACCGCGGCGCGTCGCGGCCAGAACGGCATCCGCCACGCCTGGCGCAATCACGGCAGCGAGCCCTGCACGATCGTGGGCGTGGCCATCGGCGCGTACCGTGTTCGGCCCATTTAGTTCGAGGCGTTGGTCCGGGGCACCTGGCGACGGGGCGCCGCGCCCCCTGGCTCTACCGCGGCTGGACTTCCCGGGTTGCTGTCCGACATTGCCTCCGCCATGCTCGACCAGGCCCCGCGGGCGGTGCCGGTGTTGCGCGACCCCGCCGAGCGGCGACTGGTGCGCACCTGTGCGTCCGCCGTGGCCGAGCTGACGGGTGAACCTGGCGACCGCCTTCTGCACTGGGATTTGCACTACGACAACGTCCTTGCCGGAGAGCGGGAGCCCTGGCTGGCGATCGATCCCGAAACCGCTGGCCGGCGACCCGGGATTCGAGTTGCTGCCCGCGCTGGACAATCGGTGGGATGAGGTGGAGGCGACCGGTGACGTGACTCGCGCGGTGCTCCGGCGCTTCGGCCTGCTGACCGAGATCCTCGGCCTGGACCGCGAACGAGCGACCGGCTGGACGCTCGGCTGCGTGCCGCAGAACGCTCTGTGGGACCTCGAAGACGGCAAGGCGACGCTGGAACCCGCCCAGGTCGCCATCGCCACGGCCCGGCTGTGCCGGTGACAGGGGCTCGCGTGTCGAGGGTGGCGTCGCGCCGGTCACGGTCGTCGCACTCGGCCATCAGCAGCTCGGCTCATCGACGAACGCCGCCGCGGGACCTCGGCAGAACCGACCGTGTGCGACGTGGTGGTCGTCGCGACAATTTGGTCGGGATGAAAATGATGGCGTGAGGTTCTTTCTCGATTTTACATTGCTCATTGTCGACAGCGATCCTCAAGGCGGCTTCATTGTGAAGCGCTGCGTCGAATGAGTGCGGAAAGGGAGCGTCGCGGCGGCTGTCGGCCTCAGAAGTCCGTGAGCATGAGGAAGGGATCGTCATCGTGAACATCACGCGAAGGCTCCACGCGATCGCCTGGCTCGGCGCGGTGCTGGGGGCCCTGATGGCCACCCTCGCCGTGTCCGGGGCGGCTCAGGCGGCCACACCCTCCATGAGCCGGGCGGGCGGCCACGCCATCGTCGCGCCGCCCGCACCGAGCGGCGTCCAGGTGGCCGGTGTCGCTCCGTCGATCTCACCTGCGGTATCCACGAAGCGCGTGGGACCGTTCGGCGCGTACACCTGTCCCAGCGGAACCCTCTGCGCCTGGGCCTGGGACTCGACCACGTCGACCTGGTTGATCTTCAACCTCTTCAAGTGCAGCACCTACGCACTGTCGAACTGGGTCGGTGGGGGCGCCTACCAGGACGCTCAGACCGGTGGTGTTCGGTCGACCTTCTACGGCCGGACCGGCAACGCGCTGAAATCCTTCACCCCTGACGGTGGCGCCATGCACCAGTACGACTGGACGTCGGTCTGGTTCATCAAGAACTGCTGAATTCGCGCCTGACAAGGCCTGGCCCCGGTCATCACCGACCGGGGCCAGGCCATTCTCATTGGCAAGGCGGTGTTGTGGCCCGCTACGCCTGTATGGGTGCCCCGGTCGGCCTGGTGGAGGCGAGTAGCGATCGGCCCAGCGGCGTCGCGGTGTGCTGGACGGCCTTTCCGACCCGGACGGTCAGGAGAAGGCCCGCGTTGCGGAGAGCCTTCGCGTGCTGTGACGCGGAAGGGGCGCTGATGCCGACCATGGCCGCCAGCGCCCCGGTGCCGGCGCCGTCCTCGGCCGCCCGGAGGATCGCGGCGCGGGTGCGGCCGAGCAGCGCGGCCAGCGGCTCCGACGAGTCGCCGGCCTGTGGGGACGCCGCGTCCAGTGCCGTCCGCACGGGGTAGGAAATCGTGATCGCGTCGTCCCAGATCTCCCAGAAAGGGTGGGCGGAGAAGACCGAGGGAATGAGGACGATGCCTTTCCCGCCCGGCCGCAGATCCCGGTCGGTCCTCGTCATGACGGTGAGCACCGGGCTGCTCCAGTGCATCCAGGGACGGAGCAACCTGAAGACGTCGGCGAGGCCGTTCTCGCCCATGGCCTGCACGAGTTCGGCGGCGTTGGCGCGGCCGGACGCCGCCAATGCGCCGAGGTCCGGGACGACGCAATCTCGGTAGTACCGCCGAAGGGCCTGATCGAGTCGGTGTCGCGCCTCGCGGTCACCCGCCGCCAGCCCGCGTAGCCACGGGTTCGGCCTCCGCCCGCCGAGCGAGATCTCCAGGTCCGCCCGCACCTGTTCCGCCGGGGTGCCGAGCACGGTGTCGAGGCTCTCCTCGAAGGAGGAGAAACCGCGGGTGGGGGAGAGGAAGCGGGGGTAGCGACGTCCGTCCGGTGTCAGTTCGAGGAGCAGGCGGGTCTCCTGGACGGGCACGCGGCGCGCCAAGGGATGTCTCGGGGGTCGGCCCCGCTCGGGCGCGGGCCACCGACGCTCCATCAGGCTGGCGGCGAGCTCACACAGCGGCTGGGGCGTCGGCAGGATTCGCGTCCGCGCGACATCGTCCGGCGTCATCCATATGCGAATCATGACAGCCCGTCGATCGGCAAATGTCCTGCATGGCTATTATTCAAAGTTTTGGCAGGGCAGATGGCTTGCGGCTTTGAATTGACCGCAAACGGTCGACGCGGACGTCCTCAACGGCGATGATCGGGCGCTGCGGCCTGGCCTCCCCTTTCGGCGAGGTCGCCGGACAGAGAGGACAGGCTTGGGTGTGGTCAGGGCCTAGCCGGGGGGAGATGCTGCTGTGGCGGCGGTGCGGAGGAGGTTGGTTACGGTGCCGGGGAAATTCGGGAGCATGCGCAGGGCGAGAACCCAGGCGTCGCGGGCGGGGTCGAGGTGTTCGCGGACGAGCGGGGCGAGCGCCGCCACCGCGTCCGGTCCGGTCATGGCGTTCAGCACCTTCCTGGCCGGGGACGCGAGGGCGACCACCTGGTCCCAGGTCACCGCGCCCGTGTCGACGGCGCCTTGCAGCCACCAGCCTGCTGGGTTGCCGCCGAGGATCTCCTCCGGCGTCCGGCCTTCGATGAGGGAACCGGTGGAGTCGATCCACTGCCACCGGTGACGGTCGGCCTCGTCCCGGATCGGCTGCGGGCATTCGGGGATCTCGGCCAGGCCGAGCAGGACGACCGTGCCGAGCGGCTCCCGTGCGTGCTCGGCGATGAGGGCGTCCCAGTGCCACAGGTGCGCCTCGCGGAACACCTCCGCCGAGGGGTGGGTGGAGCGCGTGCGGAGGAGGTCGATCTGGGCCTCGGCGGTCTCGCCCGCGGTGACGGTGGCGCGAAGCTCCTCCAGTGCGCGGGCGTCGTCCGATTCGGCGAGAAGCTTGGTGATGGGCCGCCGGACCTCCTGGCGGATGACCTTGCGGGAGAAGTTCCGTCCCAACGGCTCGTCGTCGAGGAGTCCGCGCACCGCGGCGTGGCCCTCGCGTTCCCACAGGTTGAGCATCAGGCGCAGCTGCGGGGTGATACCGCGCACGCGCACCATGCTCAGGATGTGCCTGCGGAGCCGCTCGTCGGAGCAGTTGACGGCGTCACGGGCGCGGAAGCCGCCCTCACGCTTCACGAGGCGCTCGATCAGCTCCTTGGTCAGCCGTCCCGACAGCAGTCGTTCCCGCTGGGGGCCCGTCGTGCCGGTCCGCAGGAAGAGCCGGGCGTTGAGCGCCGGGTCGTCCAGGTCCATGAGCGACTCGATCGCCTCGGTGGTGAGCGAGGGCCGCTGCGCCAGCGCGAACCGGTACCGCTTCTGCCTGGCGCGCTTCGCGAAGTCGAGCCAGGCGTCATGCCAGGTGCCCTGGCCGAACAGATCGCCGACCGTGCGGTCGTCCAGGTGCTTCAGCAGGAGTAGCTGCGTCTCGACGGTCGCGGAGTCCAGGAGGGCGAGGAACTTCGCGCGCGTCCCCGAGACGGACGCGACGCTGTCCCACGCGGGCAGGTCGCCCGCTCCCGGCCAGCCCGCGTCCGTCGCCTTGGTGCGCTTTTTGGACGTGGTGGTGGCGTTTTCGGCTTCTGCCAGCAGGTCCGCGATGTCCCCGCGGAAGCGTGGGAGGCGGGTGCGGACCGTCCGCCAGGCCTCCACGTCGTCGCCGAGGTGCTTGGCGACCAATGCGGGCAGCCCGGATCCGTACCCGACGGCCTGGGCAGCGAGCCTCGCCTTGGAGGCTGCACTTGGACGTAGGTCCGTGGGGCAGTCGGTGCGCGTCGCCAGCGCCTGTAGTCCAGGGTCGTGGAATGGACGGTCGGTGTGCGCGTGGCCGAGGACTTCCCAGTCGATGTGGTCACGCAGTTCCAGCATGGCCAGGGCGTCCTCTGGCGTCTCGCACTCGTGGAGCTCCTCGACCAGCCCGTCGGTGCCCTCGGCGATGGCCACCGCCTCGCGCAACACCGTGACGTCCTCGGTGGCCAGCACGGTGCGTAGGACGGCGGTGACCGCTGGACGGAGGTTGCTCTGGTCCAGTTGGCCCAACTGCGCCAGGCCGCCGTCGTGGTCATGGACGGTGAGCAGCCCGCGCAGCTGTTCGGCGCGGGTGAGCGAGGAGGCGATGTCGTTGAGCGTCGATCGTGCCGAGCGTCCCACCGGGCACACCACCAGGGCGCGGCGGCGGGAGACCGGACTGCTCTGCAGTTGGTCCAGGACGCCGTGGGGTTGCGTCCAGTCGTCGTCCGGGTGCGGGGCGGCCAGCGCGTCGCGCCCGCCGCGCAGCGACCACCAGCGGTCACCGACGGTGTGGGCGGCGTTCGGGCGGCCGGTCGCGGCGAGGCGGATCTGCAGGCTGATATCGGCTCCGACGACCTCCTCGTTGTCCGCAAGGCGAGCGAGGCATGCGGAGCGCCCGTCCTCCAGAAGCGTCTCGACCAGCCGCGCGGGCAGCGGTCCGTACGACAGCGACTCGCCGAAGCAGTCGGCGGTGGACGCGAGCAGGGGACGCCAGTCGGCCAGGTCGGAGGACGCGAACAGGAGGGAGAACGCGCGCTGGTCGATGTCGATGAGATGCTCCCGTTGGGGCGTCCTGGAGGGCGCATGAAAAGCCCGTTTCGGGCTGAAAGCGTAGTGAGCGAAAGTTGATCTTCGCCACCGCTTCGCCGGATCCGCCCCGTCCTTCCCCGCCTTCCGCCGGGTCGTGTCTCAGGGCTGGCTGATGGGCCGACGGGGGCGGTATGTCGGATCGTCCCCTACGATGCCCGCGTGGCGGAGATCGTCGACTACGGGGTGTTCGCGGACCGGCTGAAGGCCGCGGCGAACCGCTGGGACGTCCTGCGCGAGTTCCACGAGGAGTGGGGCTACGCGGTCAGGCCGGGCTCGGCCCGCCGGAAGCGCTTGTCCGAGGACAGGCACGAGAAGTACGCACTCGCGCTGGGCGGAAGGACCGGCGTCGACGGGTTCGAGGGCGTCGATCTCGCCCTGCCCGTTCCGGCGGCCCTGGACGAGTGGTGGGAGCTGCCGTTCAACTCCTTCACCCACGACGCCGGCCTCTACTGGACGCACCCCGTGTACCCCCCGACCGCCAACGCCGAGCCGCCCGGCCATGGCGAGAGCATGGGCCCGATCCCGGACGACTCGGACCTGGTCGCGCCGGACGCCGACCACCGCGTCTGCGTGTTCATGGTCGAGTACCAGGCCTGCAACGAGTGGGGGTACCCGGCCGCCGAGGCGCACGAGCCCGACCCGCGCGTGCTGGTCAGCGTCGCCGGGGGCGAGGGCACCAGTGAGGGCGAGTGGGTCCTCCAGGCGCGGTCGGTCTCGGAGTTCTTCCTCCAGCTGGCCGTCCAGCGGCTGCCCCGCACGCTCGGCTGGTCGACGCCGATCGACGAGGAGGACGTCGTCGGCGACGGCGACGGCGCCGAGCTGGTCGCCAGGATCGAGGCCGAACTGCCCGCGCTCGGCTTCGAGCCGTGGCGCGAACTCGAACAGGACGGGATCGTCCGCGGCGGCCCGGACGTGCTCGTCCATCTCGCCCAGGGCCACGGCGGCGGCATCCTCCTCACGGGCCGCACGCCCCGGGCCCTGCTCGACCTGACCGCCCGCCTCGGCCTCGAACGCACCGAGGACGAGCTCGACGCACCTGAGGGGTATTAAGGAGCCGCTGTCGGAGGCGGAGAGCCTGGCCGCTGTCAGTGGGGGATCGTGGCGGCGGCTGCCAGGTAGAGGGACGGCTCGGAGGGGGTTCCGGCGGAGATCTCTGGGCGCCAGTCCTCCACGGGGACGAAGCCTGGGGAGAGGAGTTCCAGACCGTCCAGGAGGCTCAGGATGGCGGCCGGGTCGCGCGGCACCAGCGGAAGCGAGCAGCCCTCCGTGTAACGGGCCGCCACGGCTGCCGAGACGGAGGCGTCGGCGGCAACGGAGCCGGTGGCCGCGGATGCGCCTTCCGCAGATGCGCCTTCCGGGGATGGGTCCTCTGCGGATGAGCCTGCCGTGCGAGGGCCTGCTGGGGTTGACGCAGCGCGGGAGAGTGACTGTTCCAGCGGAGGCGGTGGTTCGGTCAGGAGCGGGATTCCCGCAGGTGGCGGCGGCGCTGCGAGGGGTGGTGTGTCCGGCGGGGTGGGCGTTCCCGGGGCGGGTTCTGTGGGGGTGTTCGTCAGGTGGGAGATGACGAGGACGCTGCCGGGTGGGAGGGCGGCGGTCAGTGTTCGGACGGTGTGCCAGGGGTCGTCGGCGTCCGTCAGGTGGTGCAGGACGGACGTGACGAGGACGCCGATCGGTTCGGACGGGTCGAGGAGGCCGTGGTCGAGGGCCTGGGCGACGAGGTCCTCGGGTTTGCGGAGGTCGGCCTGGAGGGCGGCGACGTCACCGTCGTCCACGAGGAGGGCGCGGGCGTGGACGAGGACGAGCGGGTCCTGGTCGACGTACAGGACGCGGGCGCCCGGCATGTGGCGGGACGCGATCTGGTGGACGTTGTCGTTGGTCGGCAGGCCGCAGCCGATGTCGAGGAACTGGCGCAGGCCGAGGCCCGCCAGTTCACGGACGGCGCGGCGGACGAACGCGCGGTTCGCGCGCGCGGCGTCGACCAGGCCCGGTTCGATCCGCAGCAGCTCCCGGACCAGCTCGCGGTCGACGGCGTAGTTGTCCTTGCCGCCCAGCAGGCAGTCGTAGACCCGTGCGGGCCCGGCCAGCCCGAGCACGCCCCCGTTGCTCATCGCGTGTCGTCCTCCCAGGTCAGGGGCAGCGCGTGCAGCCCCCGCACGCTCAGCCCCGTCTTCCATTGCAGCTCCGCCCGGGGAACGCCGATCCGCGCCGACGGCAGTCGCGCGATCAATGCCCCGAGGGACGCCCCGAGTTCCAGCCGGGCGAGATGGGCGCCCAGGCAGTGATGGATTCCGTGCCCGAACGCCATATGCGGGTTCTCAGGACGGTCAAGGACGATCCGTTCGGGATCGTCGAAGACCGTCGCGTCCTTGTTGGCGAGGGGACGCGCCGCGTAGACGGTCTCCCCTGCGCGCACGAGGACGCCCCCGAGTTCCACGTCCCGGACGGCCACGCGCGGCATGCCCGTTTCTGTGCCCAGCGGGACGCAGCGCAGCAACTCGTCCACGGCGGTGGGGAGTAGCGCGGGTGCGGCGACGAGCCGGTCCCAGAGGTCCCGCCTGGTGAGCAGCGTGAACACGAAGTTGGTGAGCTGGTTCGCGGTCGTCTCGTATCCGGCGACGAGGAGGCCCACTCCGAGGTTCACGAGTTCGGGCTCGGTCAGGCCGCCGTCCTCGTCGCGCGCGCGGACGAGCTCGGACAGGAGGTCGTCGGACGGTTCGTCCCGGCGCGCGGCGATGAGTTCGGAGAGGTAGCCGTCCAGGTGGGCGTGCGCGGCCTCGATCTCCTCGCGGGAGTACGCGGTGCTGGACAGGAACGCGTCCGACCAGCCCTGGAAACGGTCGCGGTCCTGCGGCGGGACGCCGAGGAGCTCGCCGATGACGGTGATCGGGAGCGGCAGCGCCAGGTCCCGCACCAGGTCGGCCGGGGGACCGGCGGCGGCCATGGCGGCGACGAGGTCGCGGGCCAGACCGTCCACCCGGGGCGCGAGCCGCTGGACGCGCCGGTGCGTGAACGCGGGCACCACCAGCCGCCGGATCCGCTGGTGGTCGGGCGGATCCATGTCGATGAGGAAGGTCTCGCGCCGGTGCGCTCCAGGCGCCCGGCCGACCGCACGAGCGCGGCTGAACACCGGGTCGGCGAGGACGCGCCGGGCCTCCTCCCACCCCGTAGCCATCCACCCGGACGCCCCGTCCGCCAACTCCACCCGCACGACCGTCCCGACAGGCCCTGCCCCGGCACGGCCCGCACGGCTTGGTTTGGCGTGGTCTGGGGCGGTGGCGGACGAACTGGTGGGGGGTGGGCATGGCGGGGAGTCGGACTCGCTCAACCGGTCACCTCCGTCCGGCAGCCCGCCACCTGGATCATCGTCCGTGGGAGGAGCGTAGGGGGCGGAGGTCAGCCGAAGGTCAGCGCGGGGGCGATCACGCGGTGTCGATCGCGGTGGGCGGTCCGGGTAGCGGATCGTGACGGCGCAGGCAGGAGCCCTCCGGCTTCGGACCAGGATCTTGACTCGATTTGACCGTGGCCGAATTCGGCCATGCCCCGTTTCACCCCTTCGCCGGACGTGCGCCACCATGATCGGGACGGAGGGAGAACGGTGGAGATCCGGATGCTCGGGCCGCTGGAGGTGACGGCCGACGACGGCGCGCGGGTCGAGCCGTCGCAGCCGCTTCAGCGAGCCGCGCTCTGCGTGCTGGCGGTGCGGGCGGGCCGTCCGGTGTCGGCGCGGGCGCTGGGGGAGCTGCTGTGGGGCGACGACGCGCCCGGACGCGGCGCGGGGGCGGTCAAGACGTGCCTGAGCGGTGTCCGCCGCGCGCTGACCCGGGACCGGCTGCCGCTCGGCCACGGCGGGTACCGGCTCGTCCCGCGCCCCGGTGACACCTTCGACCTGGTGGTCTTCCGGGATCTCGCCGCCCGCGCCCGCGAGGCGCTGGCCCGCGCGAGCGCCACCGGCGAGGTCGCCGAGGCGGAGCGGAGCAGGGAGGACGCCGCGGACCTGTTCGGCCGGGCGCTGGCCCTGTGGCGCGAGCCGGTGCTGGAGGACCTGCCCGAGACGCCGTCGCTGGCGGGCGTCCGGGCCGGGCTGCTGGGGGAGCGGCGGCGCGTCCGGGAGGAGGCGGCGGAGACGCTGCTCACGCTCGGCCGCCACCGGGACCTGGTCCCCGACCTGCGCACCTGGCTGGACGACGATCCGCTGAACGAGTCGTTCTCGGCGGCGCTGCTGCTGGCGCTGCACCGGTCCGGGCGGAAGGCGGAGGCGCTGCGCTGCTACGACCGGACCCGCGCGGCGATCATGGCCGCGACCGGGAGCGAACCGGGCAGGGCCCTGCGCCAGCTGGCCGAGCGGATCCGGTCCGAGGACGCCGACGAGACCGACAGGACGTCCGCGGGGTCCGTCCGGGAGCCGTCGCCGCTGCGCCAGCTTCCGCCCGACCTGCGCGACTTCACCGGGCACGGCGACGACCGTGACGCGGTCGAGGACCTGCTCCGCACGGCCGCGACCGCGTCCGTCCCGCCGATCGTGCACGTCACGGGCCCGCCGGGGATCGGGAAGACGGCGCTGGCGCTGCACGCGGCGCACCGGGCCGAGGACGTGTTCCCCGACGGCCAGATCCACATCCAGCTCGCCGGGGCGTCGATGGTGCCGCGCGAGATCGTCCCGGTGCTGGGGGAGGTGCTCCGGGCCCTCGGCGTCCAGAACGCGGACATGCCCGACACCCTGGACGGCCGCGCCGCGCTCTACCGGTCGCGGCTGGCCGGGCGGCGGGTGCTGGTCTTCGCCGACGACGCGGCGGACGCGGCGCAGGTCCGGCCGCTGCTGCCGGGCGAACCGGGCAGCGCGCTGCTGGTCACCGGCCGGTCCCGGCACCTCGGGCTGGACGGCGCGCGGATCGTGGACGTCCGGCCGATGTCGCCCGCCGAGGCGGTGGAGCTGCTCGGCCAGATCATCGGGCCGGAGCGGGTCGCCCGCGAACGTCCCGCCGCGGACGCGATCGTGGCGGCCTGCGACGGGTTCCCGCTCGCGCTGCGGATCGCGGGGGCGCGGCTGGCGGCGCGTCCGGCGTGGCCGCTGTCGCACCTGGCGGGCCTGCTGGACGGTCCCGGACGCCTCGACCAGATGGTCGCGGGCGACACCGCCGTCCGGACGAACATCGAGCACGCCTACGCCGCGCTGGACGAGCCGATGCGGCGGGCGTTCCGGACGCTCGCCCTCGCGGGCCCGCATCCGTTCGCGCCGTGGGTCGCGGACGTCCTGCTCGAGACCTCCGACGCGGGCGAGGTGCTGTCGGAGCTGGTGGACCGCTGCCTGCTCACCGCCTGCGGCGTGGACCGGCTCGGCCAGCCGCGGTACCGCATGCACGACCTGCTGCGCGAGTTCGCGTCCGAGCTGCTGCGCGGCGACCCCGACACCGAACCCGCGCTGGAGCGGCTGATCGTCGCCTGGCTGGAGCTCGTGGACGCCGCCGACGACCGCGCCCCGCGCGACCCCTACTTCCCGGCCCCGGCGCGGTTCCGGCAGCGCACCATGGTCGGCGCCGACCTCGTCGGACGGCTCGTCGCGCCCGACCCGGCGGCGTGGATCGACAGCGAGATGGCCAACCTGCGGACGATCGTGGAGGTCGCCTGCGTCGCGAACCGGCACCGGCTCGCGACCGGGATCGTCATGCGCCTCGCCGCGCACTCCCACCTGCACCGCAAGCACTTCGAGGTGGAGTACCTGTGGCGGCTGGTCGCGCGCGCCGCGACCGACGCCGGGGACCCCGAGACCGCCGCCTACGCCCGGTTCCGGAGCGCGGCCGTCCTGGCGGGCGACCAGTCCCGGCCCGCTGACGCGCTTCCGCTGGTGGACGAGGCGGCCGAGGTGTTCGAACAGGTGGAGAACCACCGCGACCTGTCGCGCGTGCTCGGCCTGCGCGCCTTCTGCCGCCAGGCCCTCGACCGTCCCGAGGAGGCCGTCCGGGACGCCGAGCGCGGCCTGGCGCTCGCCGAGCGGACGGGCGAACGGCACGCCGAGCTGAGCTGCCTGCGCGTGCTCGGCCTCGCCCTGAGCAAGCTCGGCGACCACGCGCGCGCCGTCGCGTCCGCCGAACGGGCCCTCGCGATAGGCCGTGAGCTGGGCGAACCCGCCTACCAGGGCATCGCGCTGTTCAGCCTCGTCCGGATCTACGACGAGGCCGGACGCCCCGACCGCGTCCCGGCGCTCTGCGAGGAGGGCCTCGCGCTCACCCGCAGCATCGACCACGTCCTCGGCGCGGCGTACTTCCACGAGCAGTGGGGGTACGCGCACCAGGGCATGGGCCAGCACGCGCAGGCCGTCGCGCGGCTCCGGCTGGCCATCGACCTGTTCGCCTCGCAACAGGCCGTGGCCGCCGAAGCCGCCTGCCGCGAACGCCTCACCGAAAGCCTCGACGCCCTCCGCGCCGAGAAGGCGACGCGCAACTGAGGGCCGAACAAAGGGCCGAAGAGGTCAGAAGAGGGTCGGGGGCTCTGCCGGGACGGGCTCGGGCAGCGGTTCGAGGTCCGGGACGAGCGTCCGCACCTCGTCGTGGAAGCGGCGGGCCAGGGTGAGGGCCTCGGCGTTGTCGGGCGTGTGGACGAACACGGTCGGGGAGCGGCCCTCGCGCAGCCATTCCGCCGTGACGTCCACCCAGTGCCGCCAGCCCTCGACCGTGCGGTCCACGTCGTCCCGGCCCAGGTAGCGGACGATCGGACGGTCCGTCAGGGCCCGTGAGCGGCGCGGGAGGCGTGGCTTCTTGGTCCAGGCGTCCCGCTCGGCGTCGCTGGTCGGCGGGTCGGCGAACATCGTGACCGTGTCGAACGGCACCCACTCGGCGTCCACCCCGGCGAGGACGCGTTCGAGCATGCGCCCGGCCCGCTCGTCCTCGTAGAACGCCCGGTGCCGGACCTCCACCGCCAGGCGCTGCGAGCGCGGGAAGCGCCGCAGGAACGCGTGGAGCGTCCCCAGATCGTTGGGCCCGAACGAGCCGGGCAACTGCACCCACAACGCGTGCGCACGAGGTCCGAGCGGTTCCATCGCGGTCAGGAAGGCCCGCATCTCCTCGTCGGCCCCGACAAGGCGATGCTCGTGGGTGACCGTCTTCGGCAGCTTCACCACGAGGCGGAAGTCGGGGGAGGTCTGCTCGGCCCAGGTACGCACGGTCTCCACGGACGGCGTCGCGTAGAACGTCGTGTTCCCCTCGACGGCGTTGCACCAGGACGCGTAGGCGCGCAGCCGCTCGTTCGGCGGCAGCGGATGCGGGATCAACCGTCCTCTCCAGGGAGCAAGAGTCCACATCGCACATCCCACATGAAGCCGCATGGCCTCGACCGTATCCCGATCCCGGACGCCGTCACGCCGCATGAGCTGGGAGGAGGAGCCTGGCGAGGATTCCAGGTAAAGAACAGGTGAGACTGTTCAGTTTTACCTTGACAGGTTGGGCTGCTGATATACGGTGGAGGCATGGAGAAGTCCGCCGGGGAGGTCCCCGAGCAGGTGGGGGAGACGGCCGTGAGCGCGGCGCGCGAGGTGCGGGTGGTGTTCAGCCGCCTGCGCCGCAGGCTGCGCGAGATCGGCGGGAACGACGTGCTCACGCCGTCCCAGACGTCCGTGCTGAGCAGGCTCAGCCGGGGCGAGGCGATGACCGCGAGCGAGCTCGCCGTCGCCGAGGGGGTGCGTCCGCAGTCGATGGCCGCGACCCTCGCCGCGCTGGAGGGGCACGGCGTGGTCCGGCGCGACCCCGACCCGAACGACGGACGCCGCCAGCTCGTCTCGCTCACCGGCGGCGGGCACGACTTCATCGCGGGCAGCAGGCAGGCCCGCGAGGAGTGGATGGCGCGCGCCCTGCAGCACGACTTCACCGAGGCCGAACGGAGCACCCTCATCGAAGCACTCGCCCTGCTGGACCGCCTCGCCCAGTCCTGACCGTCCGACCGAACACCAAGGGGCAGAACCATGGCCGTCACCACGCTCGACGAGCGCACCGCGCTGGTGCTGATCGACCTCCAGCGGGGCATCGCTGGCATGCCCACGCAGCCGCACCCCGCCGCGGACGTCATCGCCCGGTCAGCCGAGCTCGCCGCCGCGTTCCGCGCGCGAGGGCTGCCGGTCGTCCTGGTCAACGTGTCGTTCGCGCCGGACGGCTCGGACGCTCCGACCGGCCGCACCGAGGTCGCCCGCCCCGGCGGCGCACCGGCCGAGGGCTGGGACCGGATCGTCGACGAGGTCGGCGCGCAGCCGTCCGACATCCGGGTCACCAAGCGAAACTGGGGCGCCTTCCACGGCACCGACCTCGACCTCCAGCTGCGCCGCCGGGGTGTCACCCAGATCGTGCTGACGGGCATCGCGACCAGCATCGGCGTCGAGTCCACGGCGCGCGCCGCCTACGAGCACGGCTACAACGTGGCGCTCGCGACCGACGCGATGTCCGACCGCTCGACCGCGTCCCACGAGCACAGCGTCGCGGAGATCTTCCCGCGCCTCGGCGAGACCGCCACCACCGCCGAGATCCTGGACGTCCTGGCCAAGACCCACTGACCGCGCCCACCACGCATGACCCGCTGGCAGAAGTCGCCGCAGAGGCGCTGGCTGAGATTCGCTGGCCGAGACCCGAGACCGTTAGCCGAGGCCCGCCGTTCCTCCGCCTGTCCAGAGGGGGAGGCCGGGGGTCTGCCAGGCGTGGCCGTCGGTGGTCACCCCGAACGCCTCGATGCCGGGCATGGCGGAGACCCAGGCGCGGGCGGCGTCGCCCATGGCGAAGCCCGCGGTGGCCAGGGCGTCCACGTGGGTCAGGTGGCGGCCGACCAGGGTCAGCGAGACCAGGCCGGTCGCCGGGTGGCCGGACCTCGGGTCGACGATGTGGCCGCCGCGCTCGGACGTCCCCGACGTCGCGACGGCGATGTCGGTGCCGGTGACGACGGTCATGAGGTCGCCGCGGTGGTGCGGGTGCGCGAGGCCGATCCGCCAGGGGAGGCCGGGCCCGGCGGAGCCGCGTGCCTGGACGTCGCCGCCCGCGTTCACGCAGTGGTCGGTCGCGCCCGCCTCGAACAGCAGGTCAGAGGCGTCCTCGGCGGCCCAGCCCTTCACCATCCCGGACGGGTCGAGCCGTCCGCCGGGCGTCCAGGTGAACCGGCCGTCGCTCTCCTCGGCGATCCGCGCGCACAGCCCCAGCACCTCGCCGACCTCGGGGCGGCACGCGTCGAGCGTGAGCGTCCCGTCGGCGAGGCGGCTGATCTCGCTGTCCGGACGGTAGGTCGAGAACACCGCGTCCACGTGCCGCAGCCGTTCCTCCGCCGCGTCCAGGGCACGGGAGATCCCGGGCGTCATCGGGGTCCGCACGTCGAACGAGACCACCGTGCCCATCACGTGGACGACGCGGACCTCGCGCCCGCCGCCGGACTCAGCCATGGGCCTTGTCCAGGGCGCTCTGCAGCGAGCCGATGTAGCCCTCGCTGGTGTAGGTGGCGCCGGAGACGGTGTCGATCCGCGCGTTCCCGGCCGCGAGCGCCGCCTGCGTGAGGCGCGGGATCGACATCTCCGCCAGCCGCCGGTCCCGCCCGTTCTCGGACGGCGCCTGGAGCACCTTCACCCCGGTCAGCTTCCCGCGCTTCATGGTCACCTGGACCTGGACGGGCCCGTACCGGGTGTCGACGACGTCCCCGGTGTAGGTGCCGTTCGCGCCCGTCCCCGAGGTCTTCGACGACCCGGACGCCCCGGACGACCCGTGCGGTGCCACGGTCGCGGACCCGGATCCGGCCCCGCCCGACCCTCCACCGGACGGCCCGGACGCGGCGGCGAGCCCGCCGTGGTGCGGCTTCAGCGCCAGCAGCAGGCCGACCCCGGCGACCGTCGCGCTGGTGGTGAGGACGGCTCGGCGCATCGCGTGCTCTCCTCCCCGGGCCCGTGGGGCCCGTGTTCGGAACGTCGGGACGGTCAGAATGTCAAAGCGGTCAAAAGCCCAAACGCAGGCAGCGTGTCGAAGGTGTCAGAACTCGAAGGACTCCTGGTGAACATGTCGTGCCGGGACGCCCGCCTCGCGCAGCGCCCGGTGCGCCGCGCGGGTCATGCCGGGCGGGCCGCACAGGTACACGTCGCGCTCGGCGACGTCGGGGACGACCGTCCGCAGGGAGTCGGCGGTCAGGGGGAGGGAGTATTCGGCGGGGTCGTCCACGAAGCAGAGCACCCGGCGACCGTCGCGGGCGGCGATGGCCTCCAGCTCGCCCCGGAGGGCCAGGTCCTCGGCGCGGCGGGCCAGGTAGATCAGGGTGACGTCGCCGCGCAGGGTCTCGAACAGCGCGCGCAGCGGGGTGATCCCGACACCGCCCGCGAGCAGCAGCACCCGCCGTCGCGTCCGCCTGGCCTCGGTGAACGCGCCGTACGGGCCCTCCGCCCAGACCCGCGTGCCGGGACGGAGCCGGACCAGCCCGCGGCTGTGGTCCCCGGCCGCCTTGACCGTGATCCGCAGCAGGCCGTCCCGGGCCGGGGCCGACAGCGAGTACGGGTTCGCCGCCCACCACATGCCCGGCGCGAGGAACCGCCAGCGGAGGAACTGGCCGGGCCGGGCCGCGAGGTCGTCCAGGCGGCGCCCGGTGACGTACACCGACACCACGCCCGGCGACTCGAACCGCACCTCGGACACCCGCATCCGGTGCCGCAGGTTCCGCCGGGCAGGGACGGTGAACCGGTACCAGGCCAGCACGAGCGAGACGCCGACGAACAGCGCGTACCAGAAGTACCGCGCCACGGGCTGGTCGGCGAACTGGGCGCCGTTCGCCAGCTGGTGGAAGAACACGAGGAAGATCGCCAGGTAGGTGCCGAGGTGGATCAGGTGCCAGACCTCGTACCGCAGCCGCCGCCGGGCCAGCCGCGCCGAGGTGATCCCGACCGCGAACAACAGCAGCGTGCCCAGCGTCGCCTTGAGCATCTCCGGATAGTGGAAGACGAGGTCGCCGGTCTCGCTGATCACGTTCTTCCGGTCCGTCAGCGCGTATCCCCAGATGACCAGCAGGACGTGGGCGAGGGCCAGGCACACGGTGTACCGGCCGCCCGCCGCGTGCCAGCGCGCGAGCCGGTCGGTCCCGACGCCGCCCTCCAGCGCCGGGACGCGGGCCATCAGCGCGAGCATCACCGCGCAGCCGTAGGCCGCCAGCAGCCCGGTGACGCGGGCTCCGTCGGTCAGCCACCCGGCGGCCCCCACGACCGAGTCCGTGCCGTGCCACCACAGCGCCAGGACCGCGAGGCCGCCCGCGTAGACCACGCCGAGGACCCCTTCGGGCCGCAGGCCGCGCCGACGCCGTCCCGCCGGTGCGCGGCGCGCGTTCGGCAGGGTGTGCCCGGAACGTACCGCGGTCATGGAGCCCCCCTTTCGATCGGCGTGCCGTCACAGTGCCAGCCGAATCTCTGAGAACCCTCAGAACCGTCGTCCACCAGGCGCTTCTGAGGAGATACAGAGGGAACTCAGAGGAAAGGAGGTGAAACTGGGGGCACCATGGACGATGTTCGAGGACTGAGTCACGCCGACGGGTCGCCCGTCCGCGTGCTCGTGGTGGACGACGAGCCGGACCTGACCGACGTGCTGGGGCGCGTCCTGGCCCAGGAGGGCTGGCAGGTGCGGACGGCCGCCGACGGGGCCGGGGCGATCGCGGTCGCGCGCGAGTTCCGTCCGGACGCGGTGGTCCTGGACATCATGCTCCCCGACATCGACGGCCTGCGCGTCCTGCGCGAGCTGCGGGCCGCCTCACCCGAGGTCTGCGTGCTGTTCCTCACCGCCCGGGACGCCGTGGAGGACCGGGTCGCCGGGATCACCGCGGGCGGCGACGACTACGTCACCAAGCCGTTCAGCCTCGAGGAGCTCCTCGCCCGGCTGCGGGGGCTGCTGCGCCGGGCCGGGCTGACCCGCCGCGCCGCCGCGTCCGCGCTGCTCACCGTGGGCGGGCTCAGCATGGACGAGGACGCCCGCGAGGTCACCCGGGACGGCGAGGTCGTCGAGCTGACCCCGACCGAGTTCGAGCTGCTGCGGTTCCTGATGCGCAACCCGCGCCGGGTGCTGAGCAAGGAGCAGATCCTCGACCGGGTGTGGAGCTACGACTTCGGCGGCCGGGCGCACGTCGTCGAGCTGTACGTGAGCTACCTGCGCAAGAAGATCGACGCGGGCCGGACCCCGATGATCCACACCGTCCGCGGCGTCGGCTACGTCCTCAAGCCGGAGCCCCGGTGACCCGCGACGGCTCCGGCGACCGCCCCCGCGACGGCTCCGGGGACCGCCTCCGCGACGGTTCTGGCGATCGTCCCCGCGAGGGCTCCGGCGGTCGTCTCCGCGACCGATTCGGCGATCGTCTCCGGGGGCTGTTTCCGCGGACGTTGCGGGCGCGGCTCACGCTCGGGCTGGTCGCGCTGCTGGCGTTCTGCTGCCTGGCCGTCGGGATCGCGACGGTCACCGCGCTGCGCGGCTTCCTGGTCGGACGCGTCGACGAGCAGATCGCCGCCCTCGGCCCGCGCCTGGCCGCCGGGCTGGAGCACGAGCGGCGGCCGGACGCCGACAACCGCGTCCCCGACACCCGCGGGGTGCCGCCGAACACGTTCGCCGCGCGGCTGTTCAGGGGCCGGGTGACCGCCGCCGGGGTCGTCCGGGACCAGGCGGTCGTGGGCGTCCCGGTGAGCGCCGCCGACGCCCGCGCGCTCCTCGCCCTGCCGCCGGACCGCAAGCCACGCACCGTCCGGCTGTCCACGCTGCGCGCCTACCGGATGGCGGCCTACGTGGGCGACGACCGCGACGTCCTGGTCACCGGGCTGCCGCTGCGTCCGGTGGAGGAGACGACGCGGCGGCTGGCGCGGGTCGAGCTGGCGGTGTTCGGGGCCGTCCTGGTGCTCGCCGCGTTCGCCGCCGCGGGGTGGGTGCGGCTGACGCTGCGCCCGCTCCGCCGGGTCGCGGCGACCGCGTCGCGGGTCGCCGAGCTGCCGCTGGCCAGCGGCCAGGTCGAGCTGCCCGAGCGCGTCCCGGACGCCGACCCGCGCACCGAGGTCGGACGGGTCGGAGCGGCGTTCAACCGGATGCTCGGGCACGTCGCGGACGCCCTCGCCCGGCGGCACGCCAGCGAGGAGCGGCTGCGCGGCTTCGCCGCCGACGCCAGCCACGAACTGCGCACCCCGGTCGCCACGATCCGCGGCCACGCCGAGCTGGCGCTGCGCCGCCCGGACGGCGACGCGGACCGGACCCCCGATGACGTCCGGCACGCGCTCGGCCGGATCCAGGCCGAGTCGGTCCGGATGGGCGACATGGTGGAGGACCTGCTGCTCCTCGCCCGGCTCGACGCGGGCCGTCCGCTGGCCGCCGAGCCGGTCGACCTCACCCGGATGGTCCTGGACGCCGTCGCCGACGCCCGCGTGGCGGGCCCGGACCACCGCTGGACGATGGAACTGCCCGAGGATCCGGTCACGCTGCGCGGGGACGAGCACCGGCTGCACCAGATGCTCGCGAACCTGCTGGCCAACGCCCGCACGCACACCCCGCCCGGGACGCGCGTGACCGTCCGGCTGGAGCGGCCCCGGGCGGGCGGGGGCGCGGTGCTGGAGGTGGAGGACGATGGTCCGGGCGTGCCCGCCGACCTGCGGAACGCGGTGTTCGACCGGTTCGTCCGAGGGGACCGGGGGCGGTCCCGCGCGTCCGGGAGCACCGGGCTCGGGCTGGCCATCGTCGCGGGCGTCGCCGCCGCGCACGGCGGACGCGCCGAACTCGACTCCGTCCCGGGCCGGACGATCTTCCGGGTCACGCTGCCGGGACGTCCACCCGCGTGACCTGCGACGCCTCCGCCGCGCGCCTGCGGCGCGGCCGGGCCACGCCGAACGCGGCGAGGGCCACGACACCGGCGACGCACAGCCACGCGAACGTGTCGCCGATGACGTCGTAGACGGTCGTCCCGCCGCGCGTCGGGACGTGGGCAACGGTCGTCTCCGCCCCGGCGGCGAAGGTGTCGGCGGTCGCCAGGACCCGTCCGTGCCGGTCGAACACGCCGCTCACGCCCTGGCCGTCCTGCCGGAACAGGGCGTAACCGCCCTCGATCGCGCGCAGCGACGCCTTGCGGGTGTGCGCCTCGCCGTACTCGCGCCAGTCGTGCGACGGGACGAGCACGATGTCGGCGCGGACCCGCATCATCGCGGGGAAGTCGGCGTCGTAGCAGATGACGTTCGCGAGCCGTCCGTACGGCGTGTCCACGACGGGGACGCGCCCGTCGCCGGGCTTGAACGTCTCCGAGCCGGGGATGGGGTGTGCCTTCTGGTACGTCCACAGGACGGCGCCGTCCGGGCCGATGAGCAGGGTCTCGTCCTTCCCGAAGGACGGCCCGGTGGCGGCGAACACGTTCAGGCCGATCTCCAGGTAGATCCCGTCGCGGCGCGCCTCGGCGCGGGCGGCGCCGATCGTGGCCCGCTCGTCGGACTCCCGCACGGACACGGCGTTCTCCGGCCAGGTGACGATCTTCGCGCCCGCGACCGCCTCCCGGCGGGTGCTGGCGAGCAGGTCGTTCCGCACGGCGAGCATCGCGGGCAGGACCGCGGCGTCGGGCGCGGTCGCGACGTCACGGCGTCCGCCGCCGACCGCCCGGATCGCCGCCTTCTGAGCCGCGCGCAGTTCCGGCCGCGGCCCGACCCCCGCGATCCGCACGGTGTGCTGCGGCTCCGAGAAGAACGCCAGCCGCACACTCCCGAACCCGACCACGGCGAGCAACACCCCCGCGAACACCGCACACGGCCAGGCGACCCGCCGCGCCCGCTCGGCCTGAGACGTCCGCTCGGTGTGAGGCGTCTGCCCGTCGTGGGGCGTGCGGTCGGTCTGGGGTGTCTGGTCGGCGGGGCTTGTCAGGACGGCCCAGACGAGGTTGGCGACCGACGCGGACCAGGCGATGAGGAATCCGATTCCGTAGGCCCCGGTGACCGCGGTGATCTGTAGCAGCGGCAGCTCGCCGTACTGGGTGACGGCGAGGACGCCGAAGGCCGTTCCGAACGGCGTGACCAGCGTCAACAGGAACTCGGACGCCGCGACCGCCGCAGGGAAGGCCATCAGCGCGGCCCACGCCGGGAGCCTGCACGCCAGCCACCGGTCCAGGACGTACGGGACCGTCCGCAGCGCGCCGATCGCGACGGCCCCGACGACGATCACCGGGCCGGAGCCGAGCGCGGACTCCCACGTCCAGAACAGGGCGGCGGCGACGTTCGCGGCCCAGATCCCGGTGACGGCGGTCCAGGCGCGGCCCGTCCGGGAGAAGCGGAGCAGCAGGACGGGGAAGATCCAGGCCGCCAGGGCGATGTCCCAGCGACCGCCGACCGCGAGCAGCATCAGCGCGGTCCCGGCGGCGAGGAGAGCGGTTCTTTGCATGCTTCGACGCTAGGTAGGCGAACCCTCACGGCGCGTCCTCCCGGGCGACGAACCCACGCGGGCCCCGCGCAACCTTCGATGCGCCGCGCGGACGATGTGCCGCCGTGTCCGCGCGACCTAGGGTTGGCGGCGAAATGAGTACTTCTGCCCTGGCCGTCCTGCGCGGCACGCGAGTCCGGTTCGCCGGGCGTCCCTGGCTGGCCGACGCGGCGCTCGGCGGTGGCCTCAGCCTGCTCGACGCGGCGACGCTGCTCGCCAGGGACCCGGCGCCGAGCCCGTCGGGCGCGCTGCTGTGGGCGGCCCAGACCGTCCCGCTGCTGTGGCGTCGGCGTCGGCCACGGACCGTCCTCGCCGCCATGACCGTCCTGTTCGCGCTGTTCGAGGCCCTGGACCCGGTCCCCGGCAAGACCCCCGGCCCCTACTTCCTGATCTTCGGCGTGTACGCGGTCGCCCGGTACCGTCCCGTCCGGGACGGCCTGACCGCGACGGCGCTGGCGCTGGCCGCCGCGACCGCCGCCGAGCTCCTCACCGGACGGGCCGAGCCGCCGCGTCCCGACTCGCTCAACCCGGACTCGCCCACGGCGTTCGCCGCGTACTTCGCCGTCGCGTTCCTGCTCGGCTGCGGACGCCGCCGCATCGAGGCCGACGCCCGCAGGCTGCGCGACCTGAACGACCGGCTGCGCGCCGAGCGGGAGACCAACGCGCGGCAGGCCGTCGTCGCCGAGCGCGCCCGCATCGCGGGCGAACTGCACGACGTCGTCGCCCACCACGTCAGCGCCATCGCCGTCCAGGCCCGCTCCACCGAGGACGCCCTCACCACCACCCCGCCCTCCTCCCCCCGCGACACCGGGGACATCTGGGACACCGCGCACGTCTGCGAGAACGCGCACGTCTGCGACAGCGCGTACGCCTGCGATGTTGCGCGCGCCCGCGACACCGCGGACACGGCCGAGGTCGTCGGGGTCGCGCGGCAGGGTGTCGTGCGCATCGCGGAGACGGCGGACACCGCGCTTGTCGAGATGCGCCGGATCCTCGGGCTGCTCTCGGTCGGGGGTGACGGCGAGGGGGCGGAGCCGTCGCTCGCGCATCTGGACCGGCTCGTCCAGGCCGCGGAGGCGGCCGGGTGCCGGGTCAGCGTCGCGGTCGACGCCGTCACCGGCCCGGCGGGCGCGCTCCCGGCGGCGTTGCAGGCGTCCGCGTACCGGGTCGTCCGGGAGGCGGTCACGAACGTGCTGAAGCACGCGGGACCGGTCGGCGTCGCCGTCGTCGTCGCCCGCGACGCGTCCGCGCTGCGTGTCGAGGTCGTGAACGGGCCGCCCGGCGACGGCCACCGCCCGGTGCCGGGCTCGGGACGCGGGCTGCTCGGAATGCGCGAGCGCGTCACCGCGTTCGGCGGCACCCTGGACGCCGGTCCCACCCCGGACGGCGGCTGGAGGGTCGCCGCCCTGATCCCCCTGGAGGAACGGCGATGACGATCCGCGTGCTGCTCGTCGACGACCAGGACATGGTGCGGGCCGCGCTCCGCGCCGTCCTCGACCGCCGGGAGGACCTGACCGTCGTCGGCGAGGCCGCCGACGGGGAGCGGGCGGTCGAGGCGGCCGTCCGCCTGCGTCCGGACGTGGTGGTCATGGACGTCCGGATGCCCGGGGTGAACGGCGTCGAGGCCACGGGCCGCCTCCTCGCCGACTGGCCCGACGACGCCGGACCCGCGCCGCGCGTGCTCGTCCTCACCACCTTCGACCTGGACGAGTACGTGCACGCCGCGCTGCGCGCCGGGGCCTCGGGGTTCCTGCTGAAGAACAGCCCGGCCGAGGAGTTCGCGCAGGCCGTCCGGGTGGTCGCGGCGGGCGAGGCGATGCTCGCCCCCAGCGTGACCCGGCGACTCATCGGCGTCTTCACCGCACTGCCCGCAGGCCGCGCCGCCGCCGGACCCGGTGCCGGTGCCGGTGCGGCCGCCGGTGACGGTGCCGGACGGCCCTCCGGTCGTGGTCGCCTCGACCTGCTCACCGAGCGCGAACTGGACGTCCTGCTCCTGGTCGCGCGAGGCCACTCCAACCAGCGGATCGCCACCGAGCTCGGACTCACCCAGGCGAACGTGAAGAGCCGGGTGAACCGGATCCTCGTCCGCCTCGGCCTGGAGAACCGCGTCCAGGCGGCGATCCTCGCGCATGAGGCGGGCCTCCTGACCGGCTGACCCGCCGGATCGGCCAAGATCCGGTCCGTCCAGAGTAAAAACTGGCCGGACCAGGACATTCGGCCTTCACATATCGCCTGCTCAGGCGCACTCTCCAAGCACCAGCCAACCAGGGCGCCGAGCAAGCAGGGAGGCCCTCCGATGACCGTTCCGCCATCGCCACCCCCACCCGCACCGCCGTTCCCCCTCCGTGTCGAGGGGACACCGGAGCCGACGCCCTCACGAGCCCTGTGGCTCGTGAAGTGGCTGCTGCTCATTCCGCACTACATCGTGCTGTTCGTGCTGTGGATCGGGGTCGTGGTGGTGTGGGTCATCGCGTTCTTCGCGATCCTGTTCACCGGCCGCTACCCGCGCGCGCTGTTCGACTACACGGTCGGCGTCCTGCGCTGGAACTGGCGCGTGAGCTACTACGGCTACGGGGTGCTGGCGACCGACAGGTACCCGCCGTTCACCCTGGGCGAGGCCCCCGACTACCCCGCCCGCCTGGACGTCGCCTACCCCGAGCGCCTCTCACGCGGGCTGGTGCTGGTCAAGTGGTGGCTGCTGGCGATCCCGCACTACCTGGTCCTGGCGGCGTTCACCGGCGCGGGCATGTACTCGTCCGACATGGGGGACGGGTGGCACACACCCGGCCTGATCGGCGTCCTGCTGCTGATCGTCGTGATCGCGCTGCTGTTCACGGCGAGGTACCCGCGCGGCCTGTTCCACCTGCTGATGGGGGTGAGCCGGTGGAGCCTGCGGGTGTCGGCGTACGCCCTGCTCCTCACCGACGCCTACCCGCCGTTCCGCCTCGACCAGGGCCCCGCCGAGCCCCTGACCTGAGGTCAGGGCCTCTCGAGGAGGCCGGCGGCGGTCAGGCGGGTGACGATGTCGCCGACGTCGGTCTCGGCACGGTCCGCGGCCTCGGGGTGCGCCCGGACGAGGGCGCGGGCCGTCTCGGGTTCGGACGCGCCGTCCAGCAGCGACCTCAGGACGAGGTGCGCGGTCGCGTTGAGCTGCCAGTACTCGCCCGTCCGGCCGTCGAGGAGGACGGCGGCCGGACGGTCTCCCTCCTCCGGGCCGGGGACGGCGACGAGCGTGATGTGGTCGGACAGGCGGACGGTCATGCGGGCCTCCTTCAAGGGACGTTCTTCAGCGGACGTTCAGTCGGTGCGGCGGACGCGGCGGACGGCGAGGGGAGCGGCGACGGCCGTCACCAGCAGGGCGAGCGCGAACGTCGCGGCGACGGCGGGCAGCGCGGAGCCGCCGAGCGTCAGCGCCCGGACGGCCGTGACGCCGTGCGTCAGCGGGTTCACCTCGGCCACGGCGTGCAGCCACGGCGGCAGGGACGCGACGGGCAGGAACGCGTTCGAGGCGAACATCAGCGGGAACATCGCCAGCCCGGCCGCCGCCTGCAACGTGTCGCCGTGCCGGAACCAGCAGGCGAGCGCCATGAACACCCACCCCAGCGCCCACGCGACGGCCATCGAGACCGCGGCGGCGAGGAGCAGGCCGACCAGGCCGCCCCGGCACTGGAACCCGAAGCCCAGCCAGGCGAGCCCCACCAGCGTCACCAGCCGGAACAGGCCGCGCACGAGCCCGGTGGCGCTCTGCGCGACCAGCACCGATCCGAGCCAGAGCGGCATCGTGCGGAGCCGGGACATCAGCCCGCCGGCGAGGTTGTCGGTCAGCCGCGTCGCGGACTGGAGCCCCGACTGGAGGGCCGTGGTCACCATCAGCGCCGGGACGAGGTAGTCGATGTACGGGACGCCCCGCGGGAATCCCGGGACGTGCGCGAGGCCCGAGAGCGCCTGGCCGAAGACCAGCAGCATCGGCAGCGGTTCGATCAGCGTGATCAGCAGCAGGCGGTGTTCGGACAGCATCGTCCGGACGGCGTGGACGGTCAGCACGCCCGTCTGCGTTGCGATGCGAGCGCCGTCGCCGCGCGCCGGGTCCCGGCGTTCCACGGCCCGTTCCGCGACGGCCGTCATGCCGCCCCCCGAACGGTGTCGTGGCCGGTGGCGAGGGCGAGGTAGACCTCGTCCAGGCCCGGCTGGCTGAGGGAGAGCTCGCCGGGGTCGATCCCGGCGGCGTCCAGGGCGCGCAGGACGGCGGTGACCTGCCGGGAGGACGCGGCGGCGACGGACAGCGTGCCGCGCGCCGGGTCGAACGACGGGCGGATGCCGTCCGCGCGGAGGGCCTGCTCGGCGCGGACGGCGTCCGCCGGACGGACCGTCACCGCGCGGCTCCCCACGCGCGCCTTGAGTTCGTCCGGCGTGCCGGACGCGACGAGCCGTCCGCGCCGCAGGACGGCGACGACGTCGGCGAGCCGGTCGGCCTCGGTGAGGTCCTGGGTGGTCAGCAGCACCGCCGCGCCGTCCCGGGCGAGGCCCCGGACGACCTCCCACAGCGTCAGCCGGGACACCGGGTCCAGGCCGGCGGTCGGCTCGTCCAGGACGACCACCTCGGGCCGTCCGGTGAGCGCGGCGGCGAGGTCGAGGCGGCGCCGGGTGCCGCCCGAGCAGGCGCGCAGGGGCCGTTCGGTGAACTCGCCCAGGCCGAACAGTTCGAGCAGCTCGTCCGCGCGCGCATGCGCGGCGCGGCGGCCGAAACCGTGCAGGCGGGTGAGCAGGACGAGCGTCGCGCGTGGTGTCATCTGGTCGTCCAGCGCGGCGAACTGCCCGGCCACGCCGATGCTCCGGCGCACCCGGTGCGCCTCGGCGACCACGTCGAACCCGGCGACCCGGGCGGCGCCGGACGTCGGCCGGGCGAGCGTGGTCAGGATGTCCACAAGGGTGCTCTTGCCCGCGCCGTTGTGCCCGAGCAGGCAGAGGACCGTCCCGTGCGGGACGGCCAGGTCGACGCCGTCCAGCGCGGTGACCGCCCCGAACCGCTGGACGAGCCGTGTGGTCGCAATCGCCGCCGTCTCGGTCGCGGAGTCCTCCTCGGGGACCGTCATGACGCCTCCGGACGGGACGCGCGGGCCTCGGGGAACAGCCGGAACAGCACCAGCCGGACGGCCGTGTCGTAGTACTTGACCAGCGCGAACGCGGCACCGACCCCGGCCGCCGCCGCGACCCCGGCGAGCGGCGACACCTCGGGCGCCCGGGTGGCCGAGAGCAGCAGCCCCGGCACCGCGAACCCCAGCAGCAGGACGTTCCGCAGGATCAGCGGGTAGCTCATCGCCGCGCTGTGCCCGCCGAAGCAGCCGCACTCGGCGAACACCCGTCCGCGCACCGCCCGCAGGATCACGCCGATGAACAGCGTCAGCAGAGCCGTGGCCAGCGCGAACCCGGCGAAAGCGGTCGGCGGCAGCGCGGTGAGCACGGCGGTCGACGCCTCCGAGCCGGCGAAGGACGCCGCGAGGACCGTGACGGCGCGACCGTCCCATTTCGTCAGCATCTGTACCGTCTGGGTGAAATTCCCGAAACCTTCGCGGTCATGGAGCTTGGTGTAGCCCGAGTAGCCGAACACCAGCACCACCGCGCCCTGGGCGAACGCGAGGACCAGGCCCGCCGTCATCGCCGGCCCGCCGAGATCACCAGGACCTTCGAGAACGCTCCGACCTCGGCGTTCTCCCCGATCGGACGGCCCTCGGCCTCCACCCACGCGTGCGCCTTGAACGGCTCCAGCCGCACGCCGGTGCACCAGTCCGGCCACGTCCCGCCGAACCGGCACAGCAGCGCCGTCGCGACCGCCCGCTGCAGGCAGACCTGTCCCGCGCACCGGACGCTGACCGAGACCACCGCCCGCCGCGCCTCGTCCGCCCGCGCGGCGCTCGCCGGACGCGCGCGCCCGCTCGCCAGGACCAGCACGCGTCTCAGGCGCGCGGGCGGCAGCGCCGCCACAGGACGCGCCACCGCGACCGCGACCCGCGCGGCGAGCCTGCGCCGCCACGGCACGCGCTCGGTGGGCTCCAACGTCATGGGCATCGTCATGCGTACTCTCCTCCGAGGGTTCGGACGCCGTCCGTGCGCACCGGCAGGGACCGCGCCCAGACCTCGCACGCGACCGTGCTCACCAGCGGCACGAACGCCAGCGCCGTCGGCGGCGGGACGGTCAGGACGCGGCGCAGGGCGTCGAGGTCCACCAGCCCGCGCCGGACCAGGTGGGAGTCCTCGAACAGGGACAGCAGGTCGGCGCGGTTCCGGCGGAGGGCCCGGTACGCCTCCGCGCTGTACTCCGACTTGGTCGTCCGGCCGAGGAACGGCGCGGGCACCAGGCCGCGCAGCGCCTCGGAGAGCAGGGGCTTGTACCGGGTCAGGCCCACGCGGTCCTGAGGGCGCAGGGACAGGACGGCCTCAACGACGCGGTCGTCCACGTAGGGGGCCTCCCAGGGCATTCCGGCGGCGCGCGCCGCCTGCCGGACGGTCGCGCCACATCCCCGGACGTCCTGGATGATCGAGTGCTGGGAGCGTCCGGGGGACAGCGGAACCGCGTGCCAGGCCGCGTCGCGCACGGCCGTGCGGGCCGCGTCGATCGCGTCGGGGGTCGCCCAGGGCGGCATCAGCCCGCCGATGCCCCACTCGAACGCCGGAGCGGACGCGGCGGTCTCCAGGGGAGCCGTCAGGCCGTCCGCGGACGCGGCGAGCCACTCCCCGAACGAGGCGTTCGCCGACAGGCCGCGCAGCATCGGCCCCGTCCGCCACCGGAACAACGCCCGGTGCGCCCGCAGGTGCCGGACTGCCGCCAGCGGTCGACGCCGAGCGAGTTCATGCAGGTGAACGGGCTTCGACAGGAACAGTTCGTCCCCGCCGTGCCCGGTCAGGTGGACGCGCGAACCGTACTCCCCGACGCGCCCCGCGGTGGCGAGCAGGGCGGCCCGCGTGCGGATCCACGCGTACGGCTCCTCCAGGTCGTCGGCGTGGTCGAGCACGCCGGAGAACCAGGCCGGGGTCGTCCCGCGCTCGAACACCAGGTGGTCGCCGGGCAGCATCTCGGTGGCGCGGCGCGCCCAGAGGCCGTCCTCGTCGGCCGGGTCGTCGCCCTCCATCCGGGACGTGACGAGCCGGTCGGCGTGCTGGGCGGCGAGGAAGCACAGGCTCGTGGAGTCCATGCCGCCGGACAGGTCCGCGCTGACGACTCCCGCGCCTCGTACCCGCGCGCGTACGCCGTCGCACACCGCCTCGCGCACGAGGGCCGCCGCCTCCGGCAGCGCGAGGTGCGGTTCGGGTGGACGCCACCAGCGGACGACCCGTCCCCGCCCGTCCGCGCCGATCTCCAGGGCGGTACCCGTGGGCAGGGCTTCGACGCCGTGCCACAGGCTCTGCTCGGAGAGCGGCCACGGCGGCCAGGGCGCGATCAGCCGGGCGGCGAGCAGCTCGTCCCGGATGACCGCGCCCAGCCCCCTCACCAGCGGGTCGGGCCGGTCGGATGCGACGACGACCTCGCCGACCCGCGCGTGGAAGACCTGCCGCGCGGACGAGAGCGACCCCTGCACCCACGTGCGTCCGCCCATGCTGACGACCAGGTGGAAGCAGCCGCCGAACGCGCTCGCCGCGGCGGCGACGTCCCTGGGCGTCCTCGCCGTGGCCAGCACGTGCGACAGCCCGTGGACGGTCGCGTTCGTCGGCCCGAGCAGCACGGCCGCCCGGTCGCCGAGCGCGGTGTGCCGGACCTCGCCCAGGGTCAGGGCCCGGTCGCCGAGGATCCAGGGCCGTCCGGACGGGTGACGGAGCAGCGGGGCCGGGGCGTCCGCCACGAGGTCGACGACGGCGGGTCCGGCCGGATGGTCGGGGAGCACGATGAAGCGCACAGGAATTCCCAGGGCATGCGAAAACGCACGGACATCGTTCGGTGCGAATTCGGGACCGATATTCGAGGTGGGGCGCCGACGTCGAAATTCCGACGTCGGCGCCCGGATTCACTCCGAGCCGTTACCGCTGGAGCGTCCCGCTAGTTCTTGCCCACGCAGTTGAGCCAGAAGCACTTGCTGTCCCACTCCCAACCCCAGCTCGGGTGGCCGAGGGTGACCTGCGTGAAGTTGCCGAGTCGAGTCAGTTCGGGCGGTGTGTAGAGCATGCGATCAAACTCCTTTCCGAGTGTGAACGACCGAGGGTCGATCGTTCTTTACGCTGCTACTTACTGATGCTTCGGAGCTTAGTAATGACCTTCTTCGGAGCGCCACTCAATATTCTGTCCGGATCCGGACCCGCCATTCTTGCGTTGCCCCGAGGTGAAAAATATGGGCCACTACGTCCGGCTTTATGGGGACGTTCCGCCCGCCCGCCCGGTTGCCGCGGGGGCGCCGCCGAGGTGTGCGTTCCGCCCATCCGCGGCACGTTCGGCGTCCGCGGCCGGGCCGCCCGCACGCTCGCCGTCGCCGAGGCGCGCCGACGCGCCCCGCCCGGCCGAACCGGCGATCTTTTTCCCGGGACGTTTCGCCGCGCCGTCCGTGGGAGCCCGGTGGGGCCGGGAGACCCGGCGGGGTAAGGGTTTCGGACGATCACGGCGTCCGAGTGCGAGGCGTTCGGGAGGGTTTGCGCCTCGCTTCGACGCCCTGACCTCGGCTTGTACCTCCGACATCGTGTAGGACATACTCGTCCCGCTCGGACATACACGTGCCGGGTAGAGGCATATCGACGAATCCCGACGTGTTGTCATCGGTCCGCTCGGATCAGCCGAAAGGGGGGAGTGCGGATGCAGCCGTTCGTCGGCGCGCTCGCGCTGCTCGGTCTCACGGCGGCCCTGGTGTGCGCCGTGTACGCGGTGTCCGCGTTCACCGCCCTCCCGGGAACCCCGGCCGCCGCGCCGTACCTGTCCGGCGGCCTCCCGGTCGAGCACGCCGTGTCGCGCTACCACGTCCGCTGGTACGTGATCACCCTGGTCTTCCTCGCCTTCGACATGGAGATGGTCTTCATGTACCCGTGGGCGCTGGTCGTGACGTCCGTCGGGCCGAAGGCCGTCGTCGAGATGTTCGCCTTCCTCGCGCTGCTGATGGTCGGCGTCCTGTACGCCTGGCGGGAGGGCGCGTTCCGATGGGCCTGAGAGCACGCCTCCTGCGCTTCGCCGCCCGCCGCCCGCGTCCGCTCGTCGTGGCCGTCCCCGGCTTCACCGCCGTCCGGCTCGCCGTCGAGGCCGACCTGCGCCGCCGCGGCTGGCGACCCGCCCTCACGCCCGCGGAGGCCGACCTCCTCATCGTCTGCGGACGTCCCGGGCCCGACCTGGCGGACGCCGTCGACACCGTCTGGGACCAGATGCCGAACCCGCGCGCCCGGGCCGACCTGCACTCCCCGTCCGACGTCCTCACCGCCCTGGACGCCGCGTCCGCCCACCTGGCCGACGAACCCGCCCAGGTCACCGACGCCGCGAGCCGCGCCTCCTTCACCCCCGAATCGTCCATGGACCACAGCGCCATGGGTCACGGGGACATGGGCCAAGGCCACGAGGGCCACGCGGCCATGGGCGATGAGCACGCGGGCCACGAGGGCATGGACCATGAGGCGATGGGCCAAGCCCACATGAACCACGATGCCGAAAACGCCGACGAAGACCACGAGGGTCACGAAGGCCATTCGGGTCACGAAGGCCACGCGGCTTCCGGAGGCCATGAAGGCCACCAGGGGCATGAGGGCCACGCGGCCATGGGCGATGAGCACGCGGGCCACGAGGCCATGGACCATGAGGCGATGGGCCACGCCCACATGAACCACGACGCGGAGAACGCCGACGAAGACCACGAGGGCCACCAGGGTCATGAGGGTCACGGAGGCCACGCGGCCATGGAGAGTGGGCCTTCGGGGCGCGAGGCCATGGACCACGCGGCCATGGGGCATGGCGGTCATGAGGGTCACGGCGGTGGTCATGGCGGGGGGCATGAGCACCACATGATGGGGGTGCCGCACGGGCTGGCGATGGCCGATCGCGCGCCGGACCGGGACGGGCTCAAGCTGGACGTCCTGCATGTGCCGTTCGGGCCGGTGCTCGCCGACTGGCCCGCCGGGCTGAAGGTGACGTTCACCCTGCAAGGCGACGTCGTCCAGGCCGCCGAGGTGGAGAACCTCTCCGCGGACGCGGACGCCGACGCCGAACACTTCTGGGACGAGACGAACGTGGTCGCGGCCCGCCTGGACGCGCTGGCCCGCCTGCTCGCAGTCGCGGGCTGGACGGCCCAGGCCGCGCAAGCACGCGTTCTCCGCGACGAGGCCCTCACCAACGGACGCGTCGAACCGTCCCGCCTGGCGAAGTTCGTCCGCCGCACGCGTCGTTCGCGCACGCTGCGCTGGATGCTCCAGGACGTGGCCATCGGCGAGACGAACGCCTGGACACGCGTGTCCGACCAGCTCGCCGAGCTCGGCGGTGAGACGCGGCGGCACACGTCCGCCCCGCCGCTCGACGAACTGCTCGTCGGCCTGGACGTCGCGGCGGCGCGCCTGCTCATCGCCGCGCTCGACCCCGAAACGGTGAGGACGGTGGCGGAGCATGTCTGAGTCCCAGCTCGTCGTCCTTCCCCTCGTCGCGGTGCTGACGATCGCGGCGGCGGCGTTCGACGCCGTCCTCGCCGCCGCGTCGGCCGGAAGCCCTGGGCCCTGGCGGGCCTGGGACACGCCGCTGCGCGAGACCGCGCGCCTGCTCGTCCGGCAGCGCCGGAGCACTCTCGCGTCCGACCGGCTGCTGCGCCGAACCGGCGTGCTCGTCCTGCCGGTCGCGGCGGTGCTCGCGGCGGCGGTCCTGCCGCTCGGCGGTGCGCGCGCGGCGTCCGACACGTCCGTCGGGATCGTCTGGTTCAACGCCATGGAGGTCGCGGTCTGGGCGGGCGTCTGGCTCGCCGGATGGGGCGTGAACTCGGCGTACTCGCTGGTCGGCGGCTACCGGATGATCGCGCAGGGCCTCGCCTACGAACTCCCGCACATGTTCGCGCTGATCACGGTCGCGGTCGGCGCCGAGTCCCTGCGGTTCTCGGACGTCGTGACGGCGCAGCACGATCTGTGGTTCGCCGTCCAGATGCCGGTCGCGTTCCTCGTGTACCTGCTGTCCGCGCTGGCGATGGCGTTCTGGGGACCGCTGTCGTCCCCGGCGGGCGCCGATCTCGCGGGTGGTGCCATGGCCGAACTGTCCGGCGCCGACCGGCTGGTGTTCTCGGCGGGCCGGTACGCGATGCTCGCGGTCGCCGCTGCCGCCGCCGTCCCGATGTTCCTCGGCGGGGGAGCGGGTCCGCTTCTCCCGGCCTGGCTGTGGGCGCTGCTGAAGACGCTCGTCGTCCTCGCCGCCCTGCTCTGGACGGCGCGCCGCCTGCCGGTGCTCCGGATGGACCGTTTCATGACCTTCGCGTGGACGGCGCTGATCCCGGCCACGCTGCTCCAACTGCTGGTCACCGGGCTGGTCGCGCTGTGAGGAGGAACTGACATGCTGCAGGACGCGGCGTTCTGGATCCTGGCCCTCGCGGCCGTGGGCACGGGGGCGATGGTCTTCGTCGTCGACTCGATGGCACGCGCGACCTTCGCGCTGCTGGCGTCCTTCCTGTGCGTCGGCGCGGTGCTGCTGCTCATCGATCTGCACTACCTGGGCGTCCTGGTCGTGCTGATGATGATCATGGAGATGCTGGTGATGGCCGTCTTCATGATCATGTACATGATGAACCCGGCCGGCCTCATGCCGATGACGATGGTGCACAACAACCGTGCCGCCCTCGGCATCTCCGCCGGTGTCTTCGCCCTCCTCACGGCCGGGATCTTCACCGTCCACTGGCCCCGTCGCGAGGGCGCCCCGCCGTCCGACCCGACCGAGGCCCTCGGCCAGGCCATCATGGGCCCGAAGATGCTGGTCATGATGGTCATCGGCCTCGCCATCCTCGCCACCATGATCGCCTCGGTGGTCCTGGCCACCAACCGAGGCCGCTACGACCTCTCCACCCCCACCCCCGAGCCCCCCACAGACGACCCCACACCCGCCCACGCCGGTCACGGCACGCCCGCACCCAGCGGGCACGCACATGCTGCAGGCGGCCACGACGGCCACGGCGCGCACGGGCATGAGGGGCATGGCGCGGCCGGGCACGATGAGCACGCGCAGCACCAACAGGCCCACGACGCGCATGCGCACGAGGGGCATGGTGCGGACGGGCGTGAGGCTGGCGAACATGCTGGTCATGGGCATGAGGTGCACGTGTCGGACGTGGAGGCGGACGGATCGTCCGGGCGCGGGGGGCATGGGCACGGTGCGCATGAGGGGCATGGCGGGGTTGGGGGTGCTCGGTGACGCTTCAGGCGTTTTTGGTGCTGGCGGCCGCGTTGTTCTCGGTCGGGTTGTACGGGGCGCTGTCGCAGCAGTCGATCGTGATGCTGATGATGGGGCTGGAGCTCATGGTGAACGGGCTCGTCGTGGCCGGGGGCGCGTTCTGGTTCTACCTGGCGCCCGGGTCGGCGGACGGGCAGGTGCTGGTGCTCGTCGCGGTCACGGTGATGGCGCTGGAGATGGCGATGGGGTTCGCGGTCGCCACGGCGTTGTTCCGGGCGCGTGACGTGGACGTCACCGACGACGCATCGGAACTCAAGGGATGAGCGCGATCGCCTGGGCCCTGCCCGCGCTGCCGCTCGTGGTGGGCGCGCTGCTCCTGCTGGCCGGACGCCGCGCCGACCGGGGCGCGCCGATCCTCGGCGTCGCCGCCGGGCTCGGCACGCTCGGTCTCGCGGTCGCCGCGGCCGTCGCCCGTCCGGACGTGACGTTCCCGCTGTTCGCCGGGCTTCCGGCGGGCATGGCGGTGGACGGCCTGTCGGCGGTGCTGGTGGTGACCGTGGCGTCCGCCGCGCTCGCCGTGCTGGTCTTCGCGGCCGGGGACATCGGCCCGGACGAGGCGCGCGCCCGGTTCTTCGGCCTGATGCTGGTGTTCGCCGCGGCGATGCTGGTGACGGTCACGGCGACCGATCTCGCGGTGCTGCTCATGGCCTGGGAGGTCATGGGCGCGATGTCCTACGCGCTGATCGGCTTCTGGTGGCACGACGACGAGCGCGTGGAGTCGGCGAACGTCGCGTTCCTGACCACGCGCGCCGGTGACCTCGGCCTCTACTTCGCGGCGGGCTGCGCCGTCGCGGGCACGCACTCGCTGTCGCTGGACGCGCTGCCGGACGCGGCGTCCCCCTGGCGGGACCTCGTCGCGGCCGGGGTCGTCCTGGCGGCGCTCGGGAAGTCGGCGCAGCTGCCGTTCTCGTTCTGGCTGTCGCGGGCGATGGCGGGCCCGAGCCCGGTGTCGGCGCTGCTGCACTCGGCGACGATGGTCGCCGCGGGCGCGTACCTGCTGCTCCGCGTCCATCCGCTGCTGGAGAGCACCGGCTGGGCGGAGACGCTGGTCGCGTGGGCCGGGGCGCTGACGGCGCTGGTGATGGGCGCGGTCGCCGTCGCCCAGCGCGACCTGAAGCAGCTGCTCGCCGCCTCGACGGTCGCGCAGATCGGGTTCATGGTCCTCGCGGCGGGCGTCGGCTCGGTCGCGGGCGGGACGGCCCAGCTCGTCGCGCACGCGGCGGTGAAATGCCTGCTCTTCCTGGGCGCGGGCGCGTTCCTGACCGCCCTCGGCACCAAGGACCTCTCCGAACTGCACGGCGCGGCGCGTCGGTACCGCCTGGTCGGCGTCACGTTCGGGGTGGGCGCGCTCGCGCTCGCCGGGCTCCCGCCGCTGTCGATCTGGGCGACCAAGGACACGATCCTGGCGTCCACGCCCGGGTCGCTGTACGCGGTCGGCCTGGCGGGCGGCGTCCTCGCGGCGGCGTACTCGGTGAAGATGATCGTCGCGGTCTGGCATCCCCAGGACGCCCTGACCAGGGACGACGCCGAGCAGCCCGGCACCCGGCACGTCGGGCTCGCCGAGAAGCTGCCGATGCCCGTCCTCGCGGCCGTCGGCGTGGGCTTCGGGATCGTCGCCCTGCCGGGCGTCCTCGGACCGTGGCAGAAGCTGCTCGGCGCGTCCGGTGAGCACGGCCCCACCGCGCTCGAACTGGTGATCTCCGGCGGCCTCGCGGTGCTGGTGGCGGCCGTCGTCGCGTCCCGCCGCGTCCGCGTTCCCCGGCTCGCGGTCGCCGAGAACTGGCTCTACCTGGGCCAGGCCGCCGACCGGCTCGTGGCGCGGCCCGTGCTCGCGCTCGCGAACGCGCTGGCCTGGTTCGACGACCGCGTGCTGGACGGCGCCGTCCGCGCGGTCGCCGCGGGCGGACGCGCCGCCGCCACCGTGACCTCCAGGCGGGTGGAGCTCCCCACGGACGGCCTCGTGGACGGCCTCGGACGGGCCGTCCGCCGCCTGGCCGCCCTCGCCCGCCGTCCGCAGACCGGCCAGGTGCACACCTACTACGCCCAGGCCGCCGTCCTTCTCGTCGTGTTGACCCTCGTCGTCGTTCTGGTCGGGTGACCGTGCTTTCCCTGGTGATCTTCCTCCCGCTGGTCGCAGCGCTCGCGCTGTACCTGTTCCGCCTCGGCGACCGGGCGTCCGTCTGGACGTGGATCGTCGCGTCCGCCGCGGACCTCGCGATCGTCGTGGCGCTCTGGATCGGCTACGACGGTCCGGGCATCGGCTACGAGACGAACGCGCGGTGGATCCCGTCCGTCCGGGCCGGATACCACCTCGGCGCGGACGGCCTGTCGCTGCCCCTGCTCGCCCTCACCTCCTTCCTGTTCCTGGGCTGCGCGGTGTACTCGCTGAGGCAGACGCACCGCGTCCGGACGTTCGCCGCGCTGTTCCTGTTCCTCGAGACCGTCAGCCTCGGCCTGTTCGCCGCCCTGGACCTGCTGCTGTTCTTCGTGTTCTTCGACCTGTCGATCGTCGCGATGTACTTCGTCATCGCGGGCTGGGGACACGGCGAGCGGCTGCGCTCGGCGCTGCGGTTCTTCCTCTACACCTTCTTCGGGTCGCTGGCGCTGCTGCTGGGCTTCATCGGCCTGTACCTGGGGTCGTCCCCGAAGACGTTCGACATGGTCGAGCTGACCCGGAACCCGCCGCTGGCCGACTCGCCCGGCCTCGCAGGACTGGTGCTGCTCGCGATCGTCGTCGGCCTCGCGGTCAAGACCCCGACCGTGCCGTTCCACACCTGGCTGCCGCCCGCGCACACCGACGCGCCCGCCGCCGGGTCCGCGATCCTCGCGGGCGTGCTGCTGAAGATGGGCACGTACGGGTTCGTCCGGATCGCGATGCCCATGCTCCCGGACGCCTGGCGCAAGTACGCCTGGGTGATCGTGATCGTCGGGGCCGTCAGCGTCGTCTACGGCGCGCTCGTCGCCCTCGCCCAGCGCAACCTCAAGCGCCTGATCGCCTACACGTCGGTCAACCACATGGGCTACATCGTCCTCGCGGTCGGCGCCGCCGGCCTCGCCGGGGACGAGGCGGCCCGGCGGCTCGCGGTGACCGGCGCGGTCACGCAGATGGTCAGCCACGGCCTGCTCACCGGCGCGCTGTTCCTGCTCTGCGGCGTCCTGTACGAACGCACCACGTCCTACGACATGGACGAGTACGGCGGCGTCGCCAGGGTCGCCCCGGTCTTCGCCGGACTGCTCGCCGTCGCGTCCTTCGGCTCGCTCGGCCTGCCCGGACTGTCCGGGTTCATCGCCGAGTTCCAGATCTTCACCGGCGTCATCGGCGCCGGGACGACCGGCGCGGCG
The DNA here is from genome assembly GCF_000518265.1 of Actinomadura oligospora ATCC 43269. GTDB lineage: Bacteria > Actinomycetota > Actinomycetes > Streptosporangiales > Streptosporangiaceae > Spirillospora > Spirillospora oligospora. The sequence goes on from NZ_JADG01000010.1 coordinate 108,368, forward strand.
ATCGCCGGAGGGATCTCGGTGCTGGGCGTCCTGATCACGGCGGCGCTGTTCCTGCGGCTGCTCCAGCGCGTCCTGCTCGGGGAGCCCGGGACCCTGACCGCCAAGGTCACCGACGTCGGCGTTGCCGAGCGGCTGGCGATCGTCCCGATGCTGGCGCTGGCCGTGGTCATCGGCGTCGCGCCCCGCTTTCTGCTCGACCTGGTCGAGCCGGTGTCGTCGGCCGTGATCGCGCTGGTCGCCCGATGAACACCATGAACCCGATGATGCGCGAGAACCCGGCGGACCTGCTGCCGGAGCTCCTCACGCTGTTCGGTGCCGTCCTCGGCCTGCTGACCGGCATGTTCGTCCCGCGGCAGCGCCAGTGGATCGCCGCGCTCGTCTGCGCGGCGGGCGTCCTGGCGGGGCTGGTGGCCGCCGCGTTCGCCGTGTCGGGCCCCCGGCTGATGACGTTCGACTCGTTCATGCTCGACCCGGTCACGCACGTCACGCGGCTGACCGTCCTCGGGACGACGCTGCTGGTCCTGGCCCTGGGCTTCGCGCCGATGCGGGGGCACCGCCGGGAGACCGAGTTCCACGTCCTGACGGTGTTCACGGCCCTGGGGACGATCGCGCTGGGCGCGGCGTCCGACCTGCTGGTGCTGGTCGCGGCGTACCTGCTGGCCAGCATCCCCGCCTACGCGCTCGCCGGTTTCCGCAAGGACGGCAAGGGCGCCGAGTCCGCGCTGAAGTACTACCTCATGGGCGCCCTGCTCGGGCTGCTCATGCTCACCGGCGTGACCCTGCTCTACGGCCTGGGGCGCAGCACGTCGTACGAGACCCTGGCGCGCGACCTTCCCTCGAACGCGGCCGTCACGGTCGGCGCGATCCTGCTGGTAGCGGGCCTGCTCTTCAAGGCGGGGGCCGTTCCCGCCCACTTCTGGGTTCCGGACGTCGCGGAAGGCTCGTCCCCGGTCGTGGCCACGCTGGTCACCACCGTCCCGAAGATCGGGGCCCTCGCCGCCCTGTTCCGCCTGGGCGACGAGGTCATGCCGCACTCGTGGGCCCTGACCATCGCCCTCATCGCGACCGCGACCATGACCCTGGGCAACCTGGCGGCCTTCGGCCAGGACAACGTCCGCCGCCTCCTCGCCTACTCCACCATCAGCCAGGCGGGCTACCTGCTCGTCCCGGTCGCCATGGCCGGACGCACCGACCTCGCCGAACCCGCCCTGCTGTACTACGTCGCCGCCTACGCCCTGACGAACCTGGGCGCCTTCGCGGTCGTCGTCGCCGTCGGACGCGACCGCATCAGCGACTACCGGGGCCTCGCGCGCCGCTCGCCCCTGCTGGCGCTGTCCCTGGTCATCTGCCTCCTCGGCCTGATCGGGACGCCCCCGACGGCCGTGTTCGTCGGCAAGGTCCTGATGCTGGGGGCGGCGGTCGAGGGCCACTACATCTGGCTCGCGGTCGTGGCCGCCGTCAACACGGTGGCCAGCGTCTTCTACTACCTCCGCTGGGTCGTCCCGCTCTACTCGCGGGCCGAGGGCGAGCCCCCGGCGGTGTCCCGCCCGGCGGCCCTGGTCGTCTACCTGACCACCGCGCTCACCCTCGCCCTAGGCATCGGCAGCGGCATCGCCCTCTCCCTCAACTGAGGCTGTTGCGGGCTGCCTACTCGGGCTGGCGCCATCCTTCGGCGGGCCAGACGGCGAGCGCGAGGCGGTCGTAGTGCGAGTACGAGGGGATGTCGTCCTGGGAGTACAGGGTCAGGACGGTCTCCCCGCGCTCCCAGACATCCCAGCGCGAACCTGCGGCGATGCTCCCGTGGACGCGCGCGGGCGGCCCGATCAGCCCTTCGACCAGCGCCCGGACGCGCAGAAACTCGGCCTCGAACACGGCGGGCCCGGCGTCCGGCAGACGCTTCCAGACGTCCGGGTAGTCCTCGTCGAGATCGTCCTCGTCCTCTTCGTCGTCGTCGAGGTCGTCGAGGTCGTCGAGGTCGTCGAGGTCGTCGGGTTCGTCGTCCTCGTCGGCGTCAGCGCTGAGGGGTGGCCAGAGCAGCGCGAACGGCAGTGCGACGAGCGAACCCGGGCGGGGCGGGGCCGTACCGAGGTCCAGCCCCCAGTCGGCCCCGATGTCCAGGCTGCCTCCGAACTCGAACTCCCCGCCGGGGCCCCAGTCGATCGTCCGCCCGTCCGGCAGCCAGCCCGCCGCCACGAGCGCTTGTCGCACCCCTTCGTCTGTCCACGCCGAGTCGGCCACTCTCACCATCGCCTCGACGTGCCCGACCTCAACCGGAAGCAGTTTCAAACTCACGCGCGAACCCTAGCCGCACCGTCCGACGTAAGATCACCGGGGTGCGGATCCTTGTGCTCTGGGACATCGACCACACCCTGATCAGTGTCAACAGACTCAGCCGCGAGCTGTACCGCGCGGTCTTCGAGAACCTCGTCGGACGCTCGCCGACGCGGCTCGCTCCCATGGCCGGACGCACTGAGCGGGCCATCACGGCTGACACGCTCCGGCTGCACGGCATTGATCCCACCGAGGAACTCGTCCGCGCCTTCACGACCGCCCTCGGCCGTGCCTTCGACGAACACCGGCACGAGCTGGCCGAGCGCGGACGGGAGCTGCCCGGCGCGCGTTCCGTGCTGACCGCGCTGGCGGACGAACCGGTCATCCAGTCCGTCCTCACCGGGAACATGGAGCAGATCGCCCGCCACAAGCTCGTGGCCTTCGACCTGGACGGGTACGTCGACCTCAGTGTCGGGGCCTTCGGCATGGACGGCGCCGAGCGCCCGCCCCTGGTCCGCCTGGCCCAGACCCGCGCGGAGGCCAAGTACGGCGAGCGCTTCGACGCGCGCTCCACGGTCCTGATCGGCGACACCCCGCACGACGTCCTCGCAGGTCACGAGGGTGGAGCCAGGGTCGTCGCCGTCGCGACCGGCACCAGCGACGAAGCGGCCCTGCGCGCCGCCGGAGCCGAACTCGTCCTGCCCGACCTGACCGACACCGAGGCGGTCGTCCAGGCCGTCCTCGGCGTCACCCGCCGGTGAGGGCCGGTGTTCCGTCGGACGTCCCTGCCATGATCATCCGGACGATCCGCATCCGGAGGAAGTCGAGACGATGAGCGACGACCAGGGGCGTGAGCGTGCGCAGCGACCGGAGGACCTGAGCCGTTTCGTCCTGGAACGTCTGAACGCCGGTGACGTCGACGGGCTGGTCGCGCTGTACGAGCCGGACGGCCTCCTGGCCCTGCCCGGCGGTCAGACGGCCAGCGGCAGCGAGGAGATCCGCAAGGCGTACGAACACCTCGTCGCGGGCAAACCGACCTTCACCCCCGGAACGCAACTCCCCACGGTCCGCAACGGCGACCTGGCGCTGACCTCGACGCGCCTCGCCGGCGGCGACGTCACCGTCGAGATCGCCCGCCGCCAGCCCGACGGCACGTGGTTGTGGGTGCTCGACCAGCCCAGCCTCCTCGGCTGACGCCGTCCGGTCCGAATTGATCTCCGCGACGGGGCCTTCGTACGCTGCGGGGATGACGAACGAGGAACTCCCGACGCTCGAACTCGCCTTCCCCGGACCGGAGCGCGACAGCGGCGTGGCGGCGATCAAGGAGGGCCGGAAGACGGCGCTGACGGGACTCCTGGAGATCTACGAGCATGCCGGTGAGCCGCTGCCGGAGGTCGGCCAGCGGTTCGCGGTGCTCGACTCGGACGGCCTCCCCACCGTGACGATCGAACTCGTCGAGGTCCGGACCGTCCCCATCAAGGACATCGACGACGCCTTCGCCCTCGCCGAGGGCCGCGGCTACGCCAACGCCGCCGAATGGCGAACGGCCCACGAGGCGTTCTTCCAGAGCGAGGGCGTGTCCGAGTTCCTGGGCCACACCCCCGCCATCGACGACACCACCCTCGTCGTAGCCGAACGCTTCCGCGTCGTCTGAGTCAGCGCGGCGTGCGCTGGCAGATTTCGTTGTATCGCTTGTCGTACCCCCTGGCGTATCCGTCCGCGTAGCCGCGGTTGTATTCGCCGCCCTGGCGCGCCTGGGCGTGCTTGCGGTAGCGGCAGTCCTTGTGGGCGTCCCTGTTCGCGTCGCGGTACCCCTTGCGGTATCCGTCGCGATACCCCTTGGCGTAACCGCGGTCGCTGTGCTCCTGGACGGCCGTAGTGGTGCTGGTGGGGTCCGTCGTCGCGTGCGCGAGGGGCGCCACGGCGGTCAGCGCCCCGAGAGTGAGCCCGGAGAGCATGACCGCTGTACGCGTTCGCGCCAGGTACTTCGTCTTTGTCATTTTCGTTCCCCTTCATGTGGTTTCACATCGAGGAGCCTGTGGCGATGCTGGGCCTCAGGAGAGGTCGGGAGCCTTTCCGTCCCGCTGCTCCGCCTTCGTCCCGGGTGGACGATCAGCGTCGGTCGTCCTTGTCCAGACCGGGAACGCCGGCCCGTTCGGAAGCCGGGGCGGCGTCGGGGAGCGACCGCTCCTTATGCGAGGCGAGGTCCGCTGTGCCACTCCGCGGCGTCGGTCTCGGACACCTCGACCGCTGATCCGCTCGTGCCCGATTGGGCGTCCTCGAAGGCTTCGGGATCGGTGGGATCGACCGGCACGCCCGCCTCCCTCCGCTTCTTCACCCACCGACACGGCCGCCCCTCGCAGGTCGGCCAGAGTTCGACATTACGTGAAGTAGTAGTCACACGCCGTAACTCTGGAGTAATTGCATCATCCCCACCCGGACCTACCTGAGGCACGCCGGGGCGGAGGCCGGAAGAAGAGGGCAGGCTAAGCAACCCCCCGCTTTGTTGGGTTATCGGCCGTGACCGCCGACGGCTGTCCGCAGGCTCGTGGTCCCCCATGACTGTCGGTTACGGCACGTCTTCACCTGCCCTGGCGCGGCACGGCTGTGGCGACCGCAGGGGTGCCCGTGCGCCCGTCGGCGGCTTCACAATCGGTAACCGAGTCTCCCGACTTCGAGCGGAGCCCCGTGCCGCATCGCGCCGGGCGGGCCCTCGGATGGACGGGGCTTTGATCAGGCCGATCCGCTGGAGGCGGTCGTGGCCTACCACAGGTCTGGACGGTGCTCCGGCGCGAGACCGGAACACCGTGACACCCGACGAACGGCGGCCAGTCGACTGCCGTTCAGAGCAGGAGTGATGAAGATGAGTCCTCGTCTCGCCGCGGTCGTCCTGGCCGCCGCCAGCGCGCTGCCCATCACCTTGACGGCCGCCTCGGCCCACGCCACCGTTCGCACCGCCCCGACTGACATCTCCTTGCAGGAATGCCTGGCCGCAGGAGGCCATGCCAGTGCGGACGGTACGACGTGTGTGGGGGGCATTCTCGACGGCGTGAGGATCAGCTGACGACAGGACGAGCCCGCCCGGCGAAAGCGGTCGCGGCACGTGGCGCGCGGGTGGCTGGATGTGCGGGCGGTTGGCGCTCAGGTGCTGGGCGTGGGTGACGGCGCGTGCCCTGCCGGTGGACACGGACGTGGTGGATCTGGGCGTGTCGGAGCTGGTGACGAATTCCGTGCGGCATACCGCGTCCGGTCGTGAGGGTGGCGGTGTGGACGTGGCGATGCACATGGTTCACGCGTCGGAGGGGGTGTGGGCGAGACCGAGTGTTCCTTAGTGGCGAAGACGGTTGAGGGTGGCGGTCAGGTCGGAGGCGACCCGCCGGGCGCGGTTCTGCTGATCGACCGCTCGATCGTGGGCGTTCTCGTCGGCATCGCCATTGAAGGTGGTCACCAGCACCGTCACGTTCTGCACGCGGAGCAGGACGTAACTGGCGTCGACGGGACCGAGTGTGTCGTCGGTCGAGGCGTAGGCATCGTCGCCGAACGCGGCCCGTTTCCATGTCTTGCCGCCCGGACGGCTCCGCTTCACCTCGGCGAACGACCCACTCGCGATGGCGGTGGCGTCCCGTCTGATGGTCGGGTGGCACCATTGGAGATTGATCTCGGTCCAGTCGGGCTGCGCTTTCCTGGACGGCGCGTCGAGACGGCAGAGCCATTTGTCCAAGTCCGGGCCGGTTTGCACCAGTTGGCACTCGGATTCCTTGTTGGTGCCGTACCGCAGGGCCTTACGCAGCGCAGGGGACAGCAGTCGGCGCAGGTCGGGAGCGGACTGGATCTCACCTGGACGGAACGTCGGTTGCGCGGTGGGAGACGTCGGGGAGGGCGCCACGCGCCTCGGGGAGTCGGATCCTGAAGCGCAGCCCGTCACAGCGCTGAGCGTGAGCGCCCCGGCGAGTAGCAGTCCGGGTGCGTGGGGGCGGGAAAGTTTCACGTGAGCACGACGGATTCGCAGCGGAACTCCCTGATCAGGACGGGGCTGCCAGCAAGGGATGCTTGATTTCCAGCACGACACCGGCGCGCTGGCGGATGCGCACTGGGTTGGGACTAGGACGACGACCGGTTGCTGCGGGTTCCAGCGAATCAAGGCCCGAAAAGCCTGCGCTCAATCAGGGACACAAGAGTTGCGGCTCATAGCGACCATGCTGGCTGGGACACCTTGAACTCCGGCGAGTGATGTCGGCCTGCAGGCGGCTCAGCGTCAACCTCGCGGGGCCCGCTCGCCTTGTGACGGGCGGGCCCTACAGTGTGTGTCAGAAGTCTCGGCCGTCTTCGACGTAGTTGAAGACTTCCTCGTCGAACGGGCCGTGCCATTCGCCGTGTTCGTCGCGGAGGTTGAGTTCGGTGGTGGGGAGGGCGGTTCGCAGGCGGTCCATCATGGCGTCGGAGAGGTAGTGGTGGTGGAGGTCGAGGTGTTCGAGGTGGGTGAGGGGCTGGCCGGTGAGGAGGGCTTCGGCGCCTCGGTCGCTGAAGGTGCCTCGGGCCAGGCTCAGTCGGCGGAGGCGGGCGACTACGGGCGCGGTCGCGATCTCCTCGGCGATCTCGTCCTGGACGCCGCTGTTCTCCAGGGCGAGGGAACGCAGTGACGGCAGCCTCTCGCCCGTGAGGACGGCCCCCAGGTCGCGCTCGTCGGCGACCTCGACCCGATCGTCTTCGACGCCGAGCCACACGTCGAGGCGTTCCAGCGCGGGAAGGTCGCTGGCCGCGATCGCGCGTATGACCTTGCCCGGCAGGTTGCACGACTCCACCCGCAGCGTTCGCAACGCCTCGTGCCGGACGGGCTGGAACTCCAGGTCGAACTTCCCCCGGACGTCCAGCCGCTGGAGTTCCGGGAAGCGTTCGAGGACGGGCGTGAAGTCGTCGGAGCTCTGCAGGAGGTTGAAGTCCTCCTCGTGGCCGAGCGACAGGGCCCGCAGCCGGGGGAACCGGTCGGCGAAGCCGGTCAGGATCTCGGCGCCGGTCGGCCCGTCCCATCCGGGGAAACCGAGGAGAAGCGCGGTCACCTCGGTGCTGTCGACCTTGTCGAGGAACGACTCGAAGAGCTCGGAGAGCTCCGGCGGCCCGGAGATCTCGCCGACCAGATGCCAGGCCGCCTCGTTCGCGGCGACGCCGCCTTTATGGTCCGAAGAGAAGTCCACCACGGGCTGGCCGTGGAAGCTTTTCCGGCGTTCGCGCATCGACGTGTCCTCTTCCGCTGTCGTTCGGGAGCTTTCGGTGCAAGGGCAGTGCGTGTTAGAAGTCCCGGCCGTCCGCCACGAAGTTGAAGACCTCTGCGAATTCCTGCTGGGTCAGGGGGTGAGGTTCCAGATGCGGACGATGCCGTCCCGGCCGCCGGTCACGGCCACCGGACGGCCCTGGAACCAGGTCGTGACGACCGTCCTGCCGCTGCCCTTGTCGCCGTTCAGGACGGGGCCTTCCGGGAGGCCGGTCGCCAGGTCCCAGATGCGGGCGGTGCCGTCGTCGGCGCCGGTCACCGCGAGGGCGCGGCCTTCGACCGTGATGGTGTCGAGGGCCCGGATCGCCGAGTCGTGCGCCTTGATCGGGTCACCGGCCGGGAGACCGTCCGCGAGGTTCCAGCGCCAGAGCTCGCCCTCGGTGTTCGCCGCCACGACCATGGTGTCCGACAGGGCGACGGTGAGCAGTCCCGCACCGGTGAGCGTGTGGAGCGACTCGGCACGTTCCAGGGCGCTGACCTGGACCTCGTCGCGGGACACCGACGCGACGAGCAGCCGTCCGCCGACTCGGGCGACCACCGCGTCGTCCATGTCGTCGGAGTTCGCGGGAAGCTCCCGCCGCCGCTCCTCGAGCCACTCGGGGGAGGACGGGTCCCAGTCGAAGTGGTCGGGGGACACGCGGCCCGCGAGGAGGGCCAGGCGTCCGTCGAGGACGGTGGTGTCCAGGGCGTGGACGCCGGGGTGGCCGATCATCGCGCCGCTCAGCAGCTCGCCGCTCATCAGGTCCCACAGGGCCGGGCCCTGGTGGTGGCCGCCCGTCGCGACCACGACGCGTCCGCCGACTGCCTCGGCTCCGAGGAACATGAAGTCGGGCATGAGCGAGGGGTCGTCCTCGTCCTCGTCCTCTTCGTCGTCTTCCTCGTCGTACTCGCGGAGCCGGTCCAGAGGACGCTCGGTCCACTCGTCCTTGAGCGGCTCCCACGTCCAGACGTCGTCCCCGTGAGCGGTGCACACCACCAGGGGGCGGCCCTCGAACTCGACCACGGCGAGATCCTCGATGGTGCTCTCGGACGGCAGGGCCCCGCTGTTGAACAGACGTTCGATCGACATGCCGGACGATCGTAGTCACCCGTGGACGCTCTGTCTGGAAGATCAACATTTCGCCCGGTCGAGCAGGACGGCGGAGACGGTCAGCAGGGCCAGGCCCGCCCCGATCCACGGCAGGGACGCAAGCCCGGCGCCCGCGTTCAGGGCGGCGCCCGCGATGAGCGGGACGAGGCTGATGCCCAGCTGGAACATGGAGACGGTGGTGGCCCCGGCCAGCGTGGGCGCCTGCGACGCGAGCGTGAACACGCGTCCGTACAGGGCCGGGTTCAGGACGAAACCGGCGACCCCGAGCAGCAGCACCAGCGGGACGACGATGGAGGCCCGTCCGGCGAACGACGCGAGCAGCGCGGAGACCAGCGCGATGCCGACGGCTCCGGTCAGGAGGGCCTGGTGAGGGCGTCCGTCGGAGATCCTCCCGCCCCACGAGAGGCCGAGGAACGCGCCCGCTCCGAACAGCGTCAGGACGGCCGGGACCCACACGTTCGCGACGCCGGTGACGTCCCTCAGCAGCGCCGCCAGGTAGGTGTACGTGATCATGTACGCGGCGGTGCTCAGCAGGGTGGCGGCGAACACGACCCACAGCCGCGGACGGCGCATCGTGCGCAGTTCGCGGCGGACGCCCGGCTCGCCGCCCGCGCGGGTGGCGGGCACGGCGGCCCAGGTCAGGACGGCGCCCGCGCAGGTCAGGGCGGCGACGGCCCAGAAACCGCCGCACCAGCCGGTGAAGTGGCTCAGCAGCGCCCCGGCCGGTCCGCCGAGCACCATCGCGAGGCCGAGCCCGCTGACGACCACGCCGGACGCGCGGGCCGTCCGCTCCGGCGGGACGAGCCCGACCGCGCTGACCGCCGCGACCGCGAAGTACCCGGCGTAGGCGAGCCCGCAGACGAACCGGGTCACCAGGAACAGGGTGTAGCCGCTGGTCAGCAGGCCGGTCGCCAGGGCGGCGGCGAAGAGGAGCTGTGTGGCGACCAGGGTCGTCCGGCGTGGCCAGCGCAGCGTCAGGACGGCCAGGGGCGGCCCGCCGACGACCACGCCGATCGCGTACAGGGAGATCAGCCATCCGGCGGACGGCAGCGAGATCCGCAGGTCGCCCGCGATGTCCGGCAGGACTCCCGCGACCAGGAACTCCGAGCTGCCCATGCCGAACAGGCTGAAGGCGAGCAGGTAGACGGGCAGAGGAAGGACCCGGCGCGCGACGCCCGCCCCGGACGAGGAAGGGGCCCGTGACGGGACGGCCGGATCGGGTGCGGAAGGGGGCGGTGACGGAACGGCCGTCCGGTCGGAGTTGGGGGAGTGCATGCGCGGTTCTCCTGGATCCGGTGATCGACATCGGATCCAGGCTGATTCCGCGCTTCACGCAACGGCAATTGCCGTTGCCGAAACCGGGATGGCCGAACGGGTGGGTGTCAGATCCTGGCCCAGGCGTTCGCGCGTTCGCGCAGGCCGCCGAGGTCGCCGGTGGTGAGGACGTCCCCGATCAGCGGCGCGTCCGCGCCGAGGGCGACGGCTCCGGCGGCGAGGTACTCGTGGGCCTGGGCGAGCTTGATGCCGCCGACCGCGACGTACTTGGGCTCCGGGAAGGGCTGGCGCAGCGCGGAGATGTAGCCGGGGCCGACGCTGGCCGCCGGGAAGACCTTGACGTAGGTCGCTCCGGCGCGGTGCGCGTCCCAGACCTCGGTCGGGGTGAGCGCTCCGGCGTAGACCGGCACGCCGTGGTCGATGCCGTAACGGATGGCGTCCGTCATGACCCCCGGTGTGACCAGGAAGGACGCCCCGGCGGCGATCGCGTCGGCGGCGTCGGAGCGCGTGATGACGGTGCCCGCCCCGGCGCCGTCCAGGGCCTCGATCGCGGCGAGCGCGCCGGGGGTGGGCAGCTGGACCTCCAGCATGAGACCGGCGTCCATCAGGACGCGCGAGGCGGGAAGCAGGTACCGGTCGTCCGTTCCCCGCAGGACCGCGATCACACGTCCGCTCATGCCAGACCCCCGCCCACGTCAGAACCCGCCGCCCATGTCGGATTCTCCGCCCATGCTAGGCGTGCCGCTCGCGCCCCGGCCGCCGTCGCGGGCGTTGGCGCGGTTCACCGGACGACCTCCAGCAGCGCCCCGTCGAGCGGCCCGGCCTGGTCGCCCAGCGGACGGGACGCGGTGGTGACCAGCAGTCGTTTTCCCACGAACGCGCAGCTCGTCGGGTAGCGCACCGGGAGTTCGACGCGTTCCGCGAGGACGCCGTCCGGGGTGTGGGCGAGCAGGACGCCGCCGTTCCAGACCGCGACCCAGACCAGGCCGTCGTCGTCCACGGCGATGCCGTCGGGTTTGCCGGGACCGGCGATCTCCGTGAACACACGCCGTCCGGAGAGCGCGCCCGACGGATCGACGTCGAGGACGTCGACGCGTCCGGTCGGCGTGTCCACGAGGTGGAGGCGCGTGCCGTCCGGGCTGAAGCGGCTGCCGTTGGAGACGGTCAGCCCGTCCAGCACCGGGACGGGTTCGCCGCCCGGGTCGACGCGGTAGAGGCGGGCCACGCCCGGGGCGCCCATCGTGCCGATCCAGATGCGGCCCGCGTCGTCCACGACGCCGTCGTTGCAACGCTCCTCGCCCGGGCCCGCCGGGACGGTCGCGACCGTCCGGCCGTCCAGGAGGAGGTCGAAGCCGTGCGCGACGAGCGTCCCGCCGGACGTCGGCCAGACGAACGAGACGGGCGGCCCGACCGTCTCGGTCCCGGTGTGCCCGGACGCGAGGTCCGTGCGGTGGACGTGCCCGCTGCGGACGTCCACCCAGAGCAGGCGCTCGCCGTCCCACACGGGCGCCTCGCCGACCAGCGCCCGCACCGGCCCGATGGCCTCGATCACCGTTCCCGCCGCCCTTTCGCTCGCCTCCCCGGGATTCTGCTCCAGGGAGATCACGATTGGACGTCCGGCGCGTGTCCGGTTCCCGCGTCCGGTGTCAGGGGCGCGCGGGGTCCAGCCGGAACACGGTCGTGGACGCCGTGTGCGGCGCGATCTCCTCGAGCGTGGCGTCGGCCGCGAACGGCAGCTCCGGATCGACGTACCCGGCCTGCGGCAGGTAGACCGCCAGCGCCCGTGCCGCCTCCACGCCCTCGATCAGGGCGGCGGTGTAGCGGGCGTCCGTGCCGTCCGGGGCGTCGCGCTCGATCGTGCACGTCCCGGCCGCGGCGAGGTTGCGCACCCAGTCGCGGCGGCGGATCGCCGAGCACAGGTACAGGCGGCCGTCGAGCATCGTCACGTTGATGCCGAACGGCCGCGGCTCGCCGGAACGGCGTCCGAGGACGCTGACGACCCGCACCGCCGGTTTCCCCTCCTGGTACGGCTGCACGGGCGCGGCCCGAACCTCCCTGATCGCCTGCGCCGCCGCTGCCCGCCAGTCCGTCGGCTGCTCCATGACACATCCTCCCCACGATAAACCGGACCGGCGGTCCGGATTTCCCGCCCGGTACGATACGGACCACCGGTCCGGATAAGCAAGGGGTAACGATGACCAGACCCGAACACACGGACGCGCCCAATGCCGAACGACCGAACGCCGACCAGGCGGACGCAGTGAGCGGTGTGCTTCGCGGGGAGCGGGTGGAGGTGGCGGGCGGGGTGTCTCGTGGTGAGAGGGCGGACGCGGCGCGCAATCGGGAGGCGATCCTCGCCGCGGCGGCGGAGTTGTTCGACCGTCGGGACGTCGGCGCGGTGTCGCTCAACGACGTCGCCGCGGCGGCCGGGGTCGGCAAGGGGACGGTGTTCCGCCGCTTCGGCGACCGGACGGGCCTGATCCAGGCCGTCCTGGAACCGCGCGTCCGGACGCTGCGCGAGGCCGTCGAGTCCGGCCCGCCGCCGCTCGGGCCCGGGGGCGACCCGCGCGAGTCCCTGCACCGCTACGTCGACGCGCTGTTCGACTTCGTCCAGGCGAACCGCGGCCTCATCCGCGCCCTGGAGCACCGTGGCCCGGACGCCTACTACGCCAACGACGCGAGCCGGTTCTGGGTCGCCGAGCTGGGCCGCCGCCTGGCCGCCGTCCACCCGGGCGACGACGCCGAGTACCTCGCGCACGCCGTGTTCACCGCGCTCCGCGCCGACGTGATCGACTACCTGAGGGACGCCCGCGCGATGTCGCCCGAACGCATCCGCGCGGGCCTGCACCGCCTCAGCGCCGGGTCGGTCCCCCGTCCGTGACCGCGCCCGGCGCCCCACCGGACGTGCCGCCGGATGCCCCACCGGACGTGCCGTCGGACGTGGCACCGGACGTGGCACCGGACGTGCCGTCGGGCGTGTCGTCGGACGGGTTGCCCGACGGCTTGCTCTCGGTTGTGCTGCCGACGTGGCGGAGGGAGGGGTCGGCGAGGGTGGTGGCCAGGAACAACGCGGCGGTCACGACCAGCAGCCACGCCATGTGGTGCAGGCCCGTGGTCGTCGCGCCGTGGGGGAAGACCGCGGCGTTCGCCGCCGAGGCGGCCAGCGCGCCCAGGTACATGAACGTGCGCAGCAACCCGGCGGACGACCCCATGCGCTCCGGGTCGGCCTGCGCGTAGAGGGCGTTCTGGTTGGCGAGGCCCGTCAGCCCCTGCGGGACGCCGATGACGGCGCCGATCGCGAGCAGCGTCCAGATCGGGCTGGACACGTGGACGAGCAGCAGCGCCGAGACCCCGGCCACCTGGACGACCGACCCGACGAGGAGCTTGCGGCGCACCCCGGGGTTCCGCCCGGTGAGGGCGGTGACCCCGATCGCGGCCAGCGACAGCGGGAGCAGGAGCAGCCCGGCCGACGTCGACGATAACCCGCGCCCCTCCTCGAGCCACTGCGTGTACCCGTACAGGAACGCGTAGGACGTCGTGTACGCGAGGAACTGCCGCAGGTAGGTCGCCAGCAACGGACCGTTCCCGCGCAGGACGCGCAGGTCGATGAACGGTTCGGCGGACCGCAGCTCGCGCAGCGCGAACACCGTCCCGACCACGGCGGCGACCACGAGCAGGTACCACGCGCCGACGCGCGGACCCATCAGGAAGAACATGAAGGCGGTGAGCGCGACCGCGAACAGCGCGATGCCCGGCAGATCGATCCGGCGCAGCGCCGAGCCGACACCGGACGCGCCGCGAGAGCCCGACGCGCCGCGAGAGCCCGACGTGGCGCGGGTCCCAGACGTCGTGCGGGTGTCGGACGTGGCGGGGGTGGGGTGCGGGGGGCGTGGGAGCCAGATCCAGCCGAGGGTGAGGCAGGCGATCGCCAGGGGGACGTTGACGGTGAAGATGAGCCGCCAGCCGCCGAGGCCGATCAGCAGGCCGCCGAGCGTCGGTCCGATCACCGCGGTGACCTGCGCGGACGCCGACAGTGCCGCGAGGATCCCGGCGGGGCTCGTCCGGCCCGTCCGGTCGGACTCCGAGCGCAGCAGGGCCATGGACGCGGGGTAGGCCGCCGACGTGCCGAAGCCGAGCAGCACCCGGGACAGGACGAGCAGGCCGAGGCCGGGCGCGAGCGCGGCGACGAGTCCGGCGAGGCCGACCAGGGCCGACCCCGCGAGGTAGAGCGGACGCGGGCCGAACGCGTCGACGAGCCGTCCGATCACCGGCTGGCCGATCGCGGTCGCGAGGTACAGGCCGGTGACCAGCCACGCCGTCTGCGCGGGGGAGACCTCGAACGCGCGGCCGATGGGGATCAGCGCCACCGCGAGCATCGCCGAGTTGATCGGGTTCAGCACCGAACCCAGGATCATCGGGGCGATCAGCCTGCGGTCGAACCCGCCGCCGTCGCGCGCGCCCATGCCGGGCCACCTCCCCAAACTAGACAGCTCAGACTGTACACCTCGATATGAACAGTTTGAACTGACTGTTTGTTCCGGGCTGTGACCTCCCTGGTCAGCGTTGTTTCCTCATCGAATTCTCAGGTTCGGATCATCGACGGGAAAGATCGCACCGCGAACCTGCGGCCCATGGATCTGTCGCTCAAGCGCCGGACCCTCCTGGTCAACGGCACGCTCGTGGTGCTGCTGGCGGGCGGAGCCGGGATCGCCTACTTCACCCTCGCCGACGACGGCGCGGGCGCCACGCAGAGCCGGGAGCGCCTCACCACGGTCGCCCGCGGCACCGTCGAGGCCACCGTCTCGGCGTCCGGCTCGGTGGCCAGCACGAGACAGAAGGCCCTGGACTTCGGGACGGCGGGCACTGTCAGGCACCTGTACGCCAAGGCCGGGCACAAGGTCACCAAGGGCGACGAGCTCGCCCGCCTCGACCAGACCGACGCGCTGGAGAGCCTCCAGGCCGCCAAGCTCACCCTGAACGCCGCGGCCGACACGCTCAGCAAGGCGTCCTCGAACACCGCGAGCGCGCAGTACGCCAAGGTGTACTCGGACTGGGTGCAGGCCAAGCAGAGCTACCGCGCCGCCCAGGACCGGCTGTCCGCCACCGTCCTCAAGGCCCCCTTCAGCGGGACGGTCACCGAGGTCAACGGCAGCGTCGGCGACACGGTGAGCGGCGGCTCGTCCTCGTCCGGCGGGTCGTCGGGAAGCTCGGGCGGCACCGGCGGCACAGGCGGCTCCGGGAGTTCGGGCGGCTCCTCGGGCACCGGCGGATCCAGCGGCTCCGGCGGGTCCAGTGGGTCTGCCACGGGGTTCGTGACGCTGATCGACACCAGGTCGCTGGAGGTCGTCGCCGACTTCACCGAGGCGGACGCGGCCAAGCTGAAGGTCGGCCAGGACGTGACGGTCGGCTTCGACGCGCTGTCCGGCACGACCGCGTCCGGGACGATCGCCCAGATCGCGACCAGCCCGACGACCACCAACAACGTGGTGACGTTCGAGGTGACGGCCGCGCTGGACGACGTGCCGTCCGGGGTGCGGATCGGGCAGACCTCCACGGTGCAGGTCACCACCGGCCACGCCGAGAACGCGCTCTACGTCCCGAGCGCGGCCGTCCGGACGGTCAACGGCGTCAGCACGGTCACCGTGATGCAGAACGGCGAGCAGGTTCTGCGGACCGTCAAGACCGGCCTGCGCGGAAACCAGGGCACCGTGATCACATCCGGGCTGAAGGAGGGCGACCAGGTCGTCGTCGTGTCGGCCGCCACCTCGTCCGGCACCGGAAGGCAAGGCGGCTTCCCCGGTGGCGGGCCGGGTGGCGGAGGCTTCCCGGGCGGCGGCGCCGGAAGCGGGTTCGGCGGCGGAGGGCGTCGGTGACCGCCACCGACGCGACGCGCGCCCTCGCCGCCGGGCCGGGCGGCGCGGCGCCGCCCGTCCTCGACCTCCAGGCCGTCACCAAGGTGTACGGCACGGGCGACACTGCCGTGCATGCCCTGCGCGGTGTCACCCTGACCGTCGAGCGCGGCGACTACGTCGCGGTGATGGGCGCGTCCGGGTCCGGCAAGTCCACGCTCATGAACATCGTCGGCTGCCTGGACGTGCCGTCCGGCGGCCGGTACCGGCTGGACGGCCTGGACGTCGGCGGCCTCGACGAGCGCCGCCTGGCGATCCTGCGGAACCGCCGGATCGGGTTCGTGTTCCAGTCGTTCAACCTCATCCCGCGCATGTCCGCGCTGGCGAACGTCGAACTGCCGCTCGCCTACGGCGGGGTCCGCCGGGACGAGCGCCGCCGCCGCGCGCTCGCCGCGCTCGCCGAGGTCGGGCTCGCCGACCGGGTCCGGCACGAGCCGAACGAGCTGTCCGGCGGCCAGCAGCAGCGCGTCGCGGTCGCCCGCGCCCTGGTCACCGCGCCGACCCTGCTGCTCGCGGACGAGCCGACCGGCGCCCTGGACAGCGCGTCCACCGCCGACGTCCTCGCCATCTTCGACCGGCTCAGCCGGTCCGGCCGGACGCTCGTCGTGATCACCCACGAGGAGGAGGTCGCCGCGCACGCCAAGCGGGTCGTCCGGCTCGTGGACGGCCGGGTCGCGGGCGACCGGCGCCGCGTCCCGGTGGACGCGCCGCCGCCCGCTCTCGGCGCCTCGTCCACCGGGACGCCGCCCGAGCTCGGCGGCCTCCGGGAGGGCCCGCGATGATCTTCGAGGTTCTGCGGTTCGCGCTGCGCGGGCTCGGCGCGAACAAGATGCGCACCGGGCTCACCACGCTCGGCATCCTCATCGGCGTCGCCGCCGTGATCACCCTGGTCGCGGTCGGGAACGGCTCGTCCAAGGCGGTCCGCGACAGCATCCAGCGGCTCGGCGCGAACACCCTGACCGTCACCAAGTCCACCACCGGACGCGGCGGAGGCTTCGGCGGCCCGGGCGGCGGCGGATTCCGTGGTGGCGGCGGGTTCGCCGGGGCCCCGGGCGCCGGTTCCGGTTCCGGTTCCGGTGGCCAGGCAAGCGGTCCCCGCACCCAGGCCCGCGACCTGACGATGGACGACGCGAAGGCGCTGGTCGACAAGGTGAACACGCCCTCGGTGAAGAGCGCGTCGCCGGTCGTCAACGCGCAGCAGTCGACCATCACGTTCGGCGGTTCCAGCACCAGCGTCGGCCAGTTCGTCGGGACGACCCCGACCTACCTGGACGCCGCCGACCGGCGGATCCAGAGCGGCGCGGCGTTCACGGGCGACGACGTCACCCAGGGGCAGCGCGTCGCCGTGATCGGCAGCAGCGTCGCCCGCGACCTGTTCGCCGGAGTGAACCCCGTCGGGCAGCGGTTCACCGCCTCGGGCGCCGAGTTCACCGTGGTCGGGGTGCTGAAGGCGAGCGGGTCCGGATCGTCCGGCTTCCAGGACGCCGACAGCGTGGTGATCGCGCCGATCACCGCCGTCCGCGGGACGCTCGCGCCCTACGGCGGGCTGTCGCAGATCCTCGTCGAGGCGCGCGACGCGTCCAGGGTGGACAGCGCCCAGGCCGAGGTCACCGACCTGCTGAACCAGCGGCACGACATCACCGGGACGGCCGCCGCCGACTTCCAGGTGACCAGCCAGGCGGGCATCCAGTCCGCCGTGGCCGACTCCAACAGGACCTTCACCGTGCTGCTCGGCGCTGTCGCCGCGATCAGCCTGCTCGTCGGCGGCATCGGCATCACCAACATCATGCTCGTCACCGTCACCGAGCGGACCCGCGAGATCGGCATCCGCAAGGCGCTCGGCGCGCCGCGCGGCGCGATCCTCGGCCAGTTCGTCGCCGAGGCGACCGTGCTCAGCCTGATCGGCGGGCTGCTCGGCGTCGCGGCGGGCGTGATCTGCAGCCGGTTCACGATCGTCGGGGTGCAACCGGTGCTGATGCCGTCCTCGATCGTCCTCTCGCTCGGCGTCTCGGTCGCCGTCGGGCTGCTGTTCGGCAGCCTCCCCGCCCACCGCGCGGCCGGGCTGCGTCCCATCGAGGCGCTGCGCCATGACTGAATCCGGACCGCGCCATGACCGACCCAACGAAAGGCCTCCGATGAACGACGGCACCACCCCCGGCCCCACGCCCCTCCCGCCCCAGGGCCCCACCCCGACCCCGCCCGGCGGCCCAACTCCGCCCGGCGGCGGGTCGGCCCCGTCGCCGCGGTCGGAGGTGCTGGAGTCGTCCCCGTTCAAGGACGACCTGGACAAGGAACTCGCGGGCCGCGGCCCGAGCGGCCGGTCACCGAACAGCCCGACGCTCTACCTCGTCGCGGCCGTCCTGCTCGTCGCTGGGTTCGTCGGCGGGATCTTCACGGACAAGGCGATGTCGGACGGCAAGTCCGGATCGTCCGACAACCGCGCCGCAGGCGGCCCGAACGGACGCGGCTTCGGAGGAGGGTACGGCGGCGGCGGGTACGGCGGTGGCCGCAACGGCGGGGGCGGCTTCGGCGGGATGACCGCCGGAACCGTCACCAAGGTCGACGGCGACACCCTCTACCTGAAGACGAACGACGGCAAGACGGTCACGGTCAAGACCAACGGCTCTACCAAGATCCAGATCACCAGGGCAGGCACGGTCAAGGACCTCAAGACCGGCGAGACGCTCATCGTCCGTGGGGAGGCCGGCAGCGACGGCTCCGTGACGGCGACCAGCGTCAACGAGGGCGGCGGCTTCGCCGGACGCCGTGGCCAGGGCGGCGCGGGAGGTGACCAGGGCTTCCCGGGCGGCCCGCCCCCGCAGGGCGACTGACACCCGAAAACGCGCCGGAGAACGAGCGCGCGCGGCAGCGGGAGCAGCAGCGGGACGGGGCGCAGGGGACGGCGGGCGCCGGGCGTTCACGCGGTGTTCGCCGAACCGTCCGGAGTCCGGAGTGTGCCAGAGTGTCATGCTTTGGTGTGCGGTGGGAAGGTGACGACTGCCGGGTTCCGCTCGGTCCCCGGCAGGATCTCTCCCCCCGGAGGTCGACATGTCAGGTGCTCCCACCGCCGCCTTCCCGCGTGCGGGCCGCTCCCGCCTCCGCGCCGCCCTCGCGGCGTGCGCGCTCGCCCTCACGGGCGCGGCGGGCCTCGCCACCGCCCCCGGCGCGGCGAGGGCCGCCACGGTCCCGACGCCGGACCACACCGTGGTCGTGGTCTTCGAGAACCACTCGTACTCGCAGGTCGTGGGCACCTCCAGCGCGCCGTACATCACCTCCCTCGCCAACGGCGGCGCCAACCTCACCCAGTCCTACGCCCTGACCCACCCGAGCCAGCCGAACTACTTCGACCTGTTCTCCGGCAGCACGCAGGGCGTCACCAACGACACCTGCCCCCCGCCCGGCTCCCCCTACTCCACCGCCAACCTCGGCTCCGAACTCCTGGCCGCCGGACGGACCTGGGCCAGCTACAACGAGGGGCTCCCGTCCCAGGGCTCCACGACCTGCTCCAACAGCGCGGGCAGGTACGCGCGCAAGCACAACCCGTGGTTCTCGTTCACCAACGTCCCGGCGTCGTCCGGGTTCACGTTCGCGCAGTTCCCGACGGACTACACGACCCTGCCGAACGTCTCGTTCGTCGTCCCGAACCTGTGCAACGACATGCACGACTGCTCGGTCTCCACGGGCGACACGTGGCTGAAGAGCAAGCTGGACGCCTACGCCCAGTGGGCGACGACCCACAACAGCGTCCTGGTCGTCACCTTCGACGAGGACAACAGCCTGTCCGGCAACCGGATCGCGACGATCTTCTACGGCGCGCACGTGAAGCAGGGCGCGTACTCGACCAGGTACAACCACTTCAACGTCCTGCGCACCCTCGAGGACATGAACGGCACCACCCACGCGGGCAGCGCCGCCACCGCCACCCCCATCACCGAGATCTGGCAGTAGGCGCGGCGGGCCCTCCCGCCTGAGGGCCGTCCGAACACGGCGAACGGCCGGGCCCCCGAAAGCCCGGCCGTTCGTCGCGCAAAGCTCATGCGCCGCTCGTGCGGCGCGCGAGGCTCAGTCGTGGACGAGGCGGACGAGCATCTTGCCGATGTTGGCGCCGCGCATCATCGCCCGGAACGCCTCGAAGGCGTTCTCGATGCCGTCGACCACGGTCTCCTCGGCGACGAGCGAGCCGTCCCGCAGCCAGCCCGCGGCCCGTGCCGCGTACTCGGGCGCGAGCCCGAGGTGGTCGGTGACGATCATCCCGCGCAGGGTGAGCCGCTTGCCGACCGCGAGCGGCAGGTTGCGCGGGCCGGACGGGAGCTCGGTGGCGTTGTAGGCGGAGATCGCCCCGCACAGCGCGATCCGCCCGAAGGTGTTCATCGCGCCGATCGCGGCCTCGAGGTGGTCGCCGCCGACGTTGTCGAAGTAGACGTCCACGCCCTCCGGCGCGGCCTTGGCGAGCTGGCCGGGCAGGTCGCCCTGCCGGTAGTCGATCCCCGCGTCGAAGCCGTACGTCCCGGTGAGACGGCGCACCTTCTCCGGGCCGCCCGCCGAGCCGATCACGCGCGTCGCGCCGAGCCGCCGGGCGATCTGCCCGGCCACCGACCCGACCGCGCCCGCCGCGCCGGAGACGAACACCGTGTCACCGTCCTGGACCGGCGCGATCACGGTGAGGCCCGCGTAGGCGGTGAGCCCGGTGGAGCCGAGGACGCCCAGGTACGCCTGGGCGGGGGCGAGCGCGGTGTCCACGGCCCGCACCTCCGCCGCGCGCAGCAGCGCGTACTCGCGCCAGCCGAGGAAGTGCGTGACGGTCGTGCCGACCGGGACGTCCGCCGCGCCGGACGCGACGACCGTGCCGACCGCCGCGCCGGTCATCGGCTCGTCCAGCCCGAACGGCGGGACGTAGGACGGGACGTCGTTCATCCGCCCGCGCATGTACGGGTCGACGGAGACGAAGTCGTTCCGGACGACGACCTGCCCCTCCTCGGGGCCCGGGACGGTCACGGTCGTGAACGCGACGTCGGACGCCTCGGGCTCGCCCTCGGGACGGGCGGCGAGCCGCCATTCGCGGCTGGTGAAGGACATGGCGGCTCTCCCGGTGAGGACGTGCTGGTCAGGCCAGCATCTTGAGGATCTCGGCGGCGAGCGGCCCGGACGAGGCCGGGTTCTGGCCGGTGGCCAGGGTGCGGTCGGTCTCCACGTGGGGCTTCCAGGGCTCGCCCGCCTGGAAGTCCACCCCGGCCTCGACGAGCCGGTCCTGGAGGAGCCACTTGGCCTTCTCCGCGAACCCGGCGAGGGTCTCCTCGGCGTTGGTGAACGCGGTCACGCGGTATCCGGCGAACGCGTTGGACCCGTCGTCCTTGATCGCGGCCAGCATAGCGGCCGGGGCGTGGCAGACGATGCCGAGCGGCGTGCCGCCCGCCAGGGCCTCGGTGAGCAGGCGTCCGGAGTCGGCGTTGACCGCGAGGTCCTCCATGGGGCCGTGCCCGCCCGGGTAGAAGACGGCGTCGTAGTCGGCGAGCCGGACGTCCGCCAGCCTGACCGGGGTGCGGAACTCCTCGTGCTCCAGGGTCGCGGCGATCCGGTCGGCGCCCTCCTGACCACCGTTCGCGTCGGCGGTGAGGCTGCCCGCGTCGGCGGTGGGGACGACTCCGCCGGGCGTGGCGACCGTGACGGTGTGCCCGGCCTCGGTGAACGCCTCGTAGGGCGCCACGGCCTCCTCGGCCCAGAAGCCGGTCGGGTGCTTGGTGCCGTCGGCCAGGGTCCAGTGGTCGACGCCGGTCATCACGAACAGGATCTTTGCCATGGCTGCGCTCCCAGGGATGGTCTCGGATCAGGATGTGCCCGAACCGGGGGTTCGTTCACCAGACCGGAGCGTAGTCGGGGTGTTCTCGGCCCTACCAATAGACAGTCCTATGCCGTCCATTGGGATTCTGATGGGTTAGCAGGACAGGTGGGCCAGCGTCCGGAGGTGCTCGCGGACGAGTCCGACGTGCGGGGACGGGTGGGCCCCGGTGCGCTGGACGAGGAACGCGGTGTTGATCGGCGGGTCCTCCGGGGTGAGCAGGGGGACCAGTGAGCCATCGGTCAGCTCGGCCTGGCAGAGGTAGCGCGGCAGGACGGTCACGCCGAGCCCCGCGACGGCGGCGGCCTTGATCGCGCGCAGGTCGGGCATGACCAGGGCGGGTTCCGCGGTGAGCCTGGTGTCGAAGACGTGGCGCCAGTAGCGGCGCAGGATGGGCAGGTCCTCGGCGTAGGAGAGCAGCGGGACGTCCGCCAGCGCCGCGGGCCCGTCGGCGGCCAGGCGCTCCGGGCCGACGCGCTCGGCCCAGGACGGGGCCGCGACCAGGACGAACGTCTCGTCCGCGAACGGCTCGGCGAGCAGCGCCCGGCCGCGCGGGCGGATCGTCGACACCACCAGGTCGAAGCGTCCGGCGCGCAGCCCGGCCAGCAGGTCCTCCGCGACGCCGGTGACGATCCGCAGCCGCACGCCACGGGAGGTCAGCGGCCCGAGCGCCGGGACGACCGCCGCCGACAGGAACTCGGCGGGCCCGGCCAGCAGGACCGGCGGCTCCGGGGCGGGCTCGTCGGCCGCGCCGCCCCCGGCGACGGCCTCCAGGGCGTCCATGGGGGCGGCCAGCCGCGCGGCCAGGTCGTCGGCGGCCGGGGTGGGGGTGACCCCGCGCGGCAGCCGCTCGAACAGCTGGCGTCCGGTGCGTTCCTCCAGGGCGCGCAGCTGCGTCGTGACGGTCGGCTGGGACAGCCCGACGAGCCGCGCGGCGGCGGTCAGCGACCCGGCGCGGTAGACGGCGAGGAACGTCCGCAACTGCGCCAGGTCGAGCGGCCCATGGGAATTCCTATGGCTCACACCTTCGAGTGTATTGGGAAACGGTCATTGTGAGCGGTCGGGTGTGAAGGTGACCGGGACTTGCTTCAGCCCGCGCAGCATCCCCGGATGGCGGGGCAGGTCGGCGACCGGGACCGCGAGGGCCAGGTCCGGGAAGCGGCGCAGCAGCGTCGTCAGCGCGGTGACGATCTCCAGCCGGGCCAGCGCCGCGCCCAGGCAGTGGTGGATCCCGTGCCCGAACCCGATCTGCGGGTTGTTCTCGCGGAACACGTCCAGCACGTCCGGGTCGGGGTAGCGGGCCGGGTCGCGGTTCGCCGCGCCGATCGACACGATGACCATCTCGCCGCGCGGGATGACCGTGCCGCCGATCGGGACGTCCTCCAGCGTGAACCGGGCGACGCCGCGCGCGACCGGGCCGTCGAAGCGGAGCAGCTCGTCCACCGCGCGCGGGATGAGGTCCGGGTCGGCCCGCAGCGCGGCGAGCTGGTCGGGATGGGTGAGCAGCGTGACGACGGCGTTGGCGAGGAAGCACAGCGTGGTCTCGTGCCCGGACAGGAACAGCATGATCGTCAGGCCGACGAGCTCGTCGTCGGAGACGTCCTCGTTGGCGTGCGCGGTGACCAGGGCGCTCAGCAGGTCCTCGCCCGGCCGCGCGCGCTTCAGCGCGATCTGCTCCAGGAAGAACTCCGACATCTCGGCGCGGGCGGCGTCGGCACGTTCCAATGTCGCGCCGTCCGCGGGCGGCATCGCCAGGCCCACCGACCAGTTCCGGAACCGCTCGCGCGCCAACGGCACGCCGAGCAGTTCGCAGATCACCGCGATCGGCAGCGGCAGCGCCAGCCCCTCGACCAGGTCGCCCCGGCCGTCCGCGGCGCACGTGTCGAGCAGCTCGTCCACGATCTCCTGGACGCGCGGGGCCAGCCCGGCGACCCGGCGGGCGGTGAACGCCTTCGCCACGATGGCGCGCATCCGGGAGTGGTCGGGCGGGTCGCTCGCGAGCAGGCTCTCCATCAGGACGTTGCGGCGGCGCTCCGGCGGCAGCCCGGCGACGATGCGCGGCGCGGCCTCCAGGTCGGCGGAGAACCGGGGGTCGTTGAGCGCGAACACGGCCTCCTCGTAGCCCGTGACGGCCCAGGCGTCGACCTTGCCGCGCATCCGCACGCGGTGCACGGGCGACTCGGCGCGCATCTCGGCGAACAGCGAGTACGGGTCGAGCCACTGCGCGAAGTCCCGGGGGAGGTCGAAGACCTTGTGCGTGGTTTCAGTGGTCATTCAGGTCCTTTCCTGGCGGAGTGTTCGGGGGGCGGTCAGGGCTGGCGGGAGGAGTGGGGACGGGCGGGGCGGACGGCGTCGGTCACCGAGGTGCCGCGGCGCACGCGGCACCGCGCGCACGGCTCGCCGGAGTCGAGGTCGAGCTGGAGGGTGCGCTCCTCCGTCCAGCCCTCGAACCGGAACTCGCCCGACCCGACGTGGACGAGCGCGAACAGCGGGGCGCCGTCCCCGCCGCACAGGACGAGCCGTCCGTCCGCGACGCGCACCGAGCCGGGCACGTCCGGACGCGGCGTCCCGTCGTCGTCCTCCGACCAGTCCGGGACCGCGGCGGGCATGTCGAACTCGCAGGTCAGCGCGTCCATGTCGGTGGGGCTCAGCGGCTTGGGGGAGCGCGCGTACAGGACGTCCCGCCACGGCAGCCGGTCGCGGAACTCCGCGGGGAACAGGGCGAGCAGCTCCGGCGTGAGCCCGACGTCGATCACCGGGTGGACGCGCGGCGCGTCCCCGTCGTTGCGGACGAAGTGGAGCCGGTCGAAGTCGCCGAACCAGAGCCGTCCGGCGTCCCCGTGCCGCTCCTCGCCGCCGATGACCACGACCGCGCCCGGGTTGGTGATGACCGGGCCGTGCAGCCGCATCGCGCCCCACGGGTAGCCGCACTTGCCGTCCCGGTGCTCGTGGCAGCGCGCGCCCGGCCCGAGCGCCATCAGCCGGACGGCCCGCAGCGGGGCGGGGATGCCCGCGAGCAGCCCGGCCATGTACGGCGTCCGCGCCAGGTACGGGGTGTCGGCGTGCGGGACCAGGCCCGCGCCGCCCGGGTCCGTGAGCGCGAGGTCGCCGCCCGGGGAGCGCAGCGACAGGATCCGCCAGTCGATCTCCGCCTCCCGGCGCAGGCCCTCCTGGCCGTAGGAGCGCTGCGCCTTCCAGGTGGAGTCGCGCAGCGCCTCCGCCTCGGCGGCGAGCACGTCCGCGTCGTAGACCCGGTCCAGCGGGACGGCCGTCGGGATCCGCGTCTCCGCGCTGACGGCCGTCATGGCGCGGCCTTCCGCACCACCACCGCGCCCGGATCGTCCGGGAGGGGCGTCGCCTGCGCGAGCCCGTCGCCCTCCGCCGGGTGCAGCCCCACGGCGGCCAGGTCCTTCAGGACGGGCTCGGGCCGGTGCATGTTGTGCAGCCGCTCGGTCGGCTCGGTCGCGATCAGCTCGCCGCGCACGTACGTCCGGTAGGTCTGGCGCAGCCGGGACAGGTCGGGGCCGAGCCGTTCCGCCGCGGCCGACAGGGTGTACCGGCAGTCGCCGAGGACCTGCTCGTCCATCACGCGTTCCTCGAGGTCCGGCGCGGGCATGCGCAGCACCGTGTCCATCACGCACAGGCCGCCCGGTTCCAGGTGCGCGGCGATCGCGGCGAACAGCGTCGGCCGTTCGGCGGGCGGGACGTGCTCCAGCACGCCGCCCATGTAGACGTAGCCGAAGGTGCGGCCGAGGTCGAAGGCCGGCGCGGTGCCCTGCAGCACGGTCACCTTGCTCCGCAGGTCGGGACGCTGCGCGAGCTTGGAGATGAGCACGGCCCGCATGGTGGGGGAGCGTTCCAGGCAGGTCAGGGTGCGGGCCCGCTCGGCGACGGCGAGGGCGAGGCGTCCCGTGCCGGACCCGATCTCCAGCGCGTCCACGTCCGGCGGCGTCAGGTTGGCGAAGAACGACACCGACGGCAGCGCGTCCTCGCCCGAGCGGAACAGGTCGTAGTAGCCGGGGGTGAAAGCGTACGGATCGCTGAATGCGGTCGGGGCGGCGCCGTTCGACACGTTTCTCCCTGCGGGATCTGTGCGTAGGGTGGACGGTGGGAAGACGGGCGTTCGCGGCCGCCGGTCGCACGACGGCCGCGAACTCGCGAACCTCATGTGGTGCTCATCAGTGCCAGTACTTCATGGGGTCCTCCCTTCTCTCACTCCTCAATGGGTGACGGGACGTCCGACCCTGCGCGGCCCAGCGCGACACGCATCCGGGCGGGGCTGCGCAGGGTCAGGGCGACCCGGTAATCGGGCGCGCCCAGGGCGCGCAGTGACGCGGATCGCTCCGCGAGGACGGCCAGCACCGTCCGCGTCTGGACGGCGGCGAAGGGCGCGCCGAGGCAGGAGTGCGAGCCCCTGCCGAACCCCAGGTGCGGATTCGGATGCCGGTCGGGTCTGAGGTCGTGCGGGGCGTCGAACCGCGCCGGGTCGCGGTTGGCCGCGCCGAGGAACAGCGTCACGTCCTGGCCGGGCTCGATCTTCCTGCCGCCCAGCTCCGCGGGCGCGACGCACACCCTGCCGAGCGCCTGGACGGGCGAGCAGAAGCGCGCCAGCTCGTCCACCGCGCGCGGCGACGGGTCGGCGGCGAACGCCTCGAGCGCGCCGGGCCGCTCCAGCAGCGTGATGACCGCGAGCGACAGCAGCTTGCTCGCCGAGGTGTACCCGGCGTGCAGCAGCACCCGCAGCGTGTTCGCGGCGACCACGCGGTCCAGCTCGCCCGCCTTCACCGCGTCGGCCACGGCCCGGACGATCCCGTCCGGCGGCGGGTCGGCGAGCCAGCCGTCGGTGAGGGCCGACAGGTCCGCCCGCGCCGCCATCGCCGGTTCGAGCCGCTCGGGGAACACCCCGCCGTCCATCCCGGCCGCGACGGTCTCGGCCACGGGCGCCAGCCACGCCGGGTCCGGCTCCGGGACGCGCAGGTACCGGCAGATCGTCGACACCGTGAGCGGTTCGCAGAAGTCGGTCACGACGTCGAAGGACGACCGTCCGGACAGCCCGTCCAGCAGGGCGCGGGCGCGTTCGGCGACCATCGGCGCGGTCTCGGCGCGGTCCAGCTCGCGCAGCGCGTCCACCAGCGGACGGCGCGCGGCGGTGTGCCCGGGCGGGTCGAGCGTCTGGACGCTCACCGCCTGCGGCGGCATCGCGACACCGGCGCGGCGCGGGTCGGCGCCGAACCTCGCGCCGTCCCGCAGCACCGCGACGCAGTCGGCGTGCCGGGTCAGCAGCCAGGTGCCGAGGCCGTCGTGCCAGGCGACCGGGTCGCGCGAACGGAGCTCGTCGAACACCGGGTGCGGGTTCGGGAGCGCCGCGGGCTCGGCCAGAGCGCGGACGGGGTCGAACGACGAGGCGCCGGAGGCGGGCCGGGAGGCGGCGGGTGGGGGAGCGGCGGGTCGGGAGTCGGCGGGTGAGGGGGCGGGCAGGTGGTCAGGAGTCGGGCCACGTGCGTACCGGGGGTTCTCCTCGGTGCGAGCGTGTGTCACATCGTTGTCCACGCGGCTCCCCGGTCAAGGAGGACAGTGGGCTTCCGTGATCACTGCATGGAAACTAACCCTGTCTCCGGTCGATGTCCATTGTCAGGAATGGCCGAAGAAGAATCCCCACCGCGCCCCCTCGGGCCGGACGCCCACCGGACGCCCGGCCCGAGGCCACCCGGCCTACCGGCCGCGCAACTGTTTGAACGCCCGTGTCTGCGCGGTCAGGGCGCGCTCGGTCGGCAGCCGCTCCATACTGCTGGCGCCGTAGAACCCATGGCAGTTCTTGGCGTTCGCGAGAACGTACGCCGCGTCCTCGGGATCGGCGATCGGGCCGCCGTGGCACAGCACCAGGACGTCGTCGCGCTCGTTCAGCGCCGCCTCGGACCACGCGTCGATAAGCGCGACGCAGTCGTCCAGCGACTTGGCGGTCTCCGCGCCGATCGCCCCGCCGGTCGTCAGGCCCATGTGGCAGACCACGATGTCGGCGCCCGCGCGGGTCATCGCGACCGCGTCGTCCGCCGAGAACACGTACGGCGTCGTCAGCAGGCCGGCGGCGCGGGCGGCCTCGACCAGCTCGACCTCCAGCGCGTAGCCCATGCCGGTCTCCTCGAGGTTGGCGCGGAACACGCCGTCGATGAGGCCGACCGTGGGGAAGTTCTGGATGCCGGAGAACCCCAGTTCGCGCAGTCTCGCCAGGAAGGGGCCGCGGAGCAGGAACGGGTCGGTGCCGTTCACCCCGGCGAGCACCGGCGTGCGCTCCACGACGGGCAGCACCTCGGCGGCCATCTCCAGGACGATCTCGTTGGCGTTGCCGTAGGCGAGCAGCCCCGCCAGCGAGCCGCGCCCGGCCATCCGGTACCGGCCGGAGTTGTAGATGACGATGAGGTCGATGCCACCGGCCTCCTCGCACTTGGCCGACAGGCCCGTCCCGGCGCCGCCGCCGACGATCGGCTCGCCCCGCCGGGCCATGTCGGTGAAGCGCTCGACCAGCTCAGCGCGCGCGAAACTCATCGGGAGACCTCCTGGAAGGCCGCGACGAGCGCGGCGGCGAACTCGGGATCGTTGATGTTGTGCGGCGACCGGACGAGCCGCCGGTCCGCGGTCTGCTCGACCCGGGCCTCCAGGGTCTCGAACAGGACGCGGTCGGCCTCCGGGTCCCAGAACGGCTGCCCCGGCGCGTCCAGCGCGGACACCCCGCCCTCGGGGAGCAGGAACCGCACGGGCCCGTCCATGGCGTTCAGCTTCGCGGCGATGAACTCCGCGATCTCGCGGCACTCGTCCGGGCTGGTGCGCATGAGCGTCACCTGCGCGTTGTGCTCGTAGAACAGCCGGTCGGCGTACCGCGCGGGGACGGTGTCGCGCGCGCCGAAGTTCACCATGTCGAGCGCGCCGCACGATCCGACGTACGGGACGTCCGCCCGAGCGAACACGTCGAGCCGTTCCGGGCCCGCGCTGAACACGCCGCCGCCGACCAGGTCGCAGATCTCGGTGGTGGTGATGTCCAGGACGGCGTTGATCAGGCCGTCCCCGGCCAGTGCCTCCATCGCCCGGCCTCCGGTGCCGACGGCGTGGAAGACCAGCGTGTCGTGGCCGCCGGACAGCCGCTCGGCGACCGCCGTCACGCACGGCGTCGTCACGCCGAACATCGTCAGCGCCACGGCCGGACGGTCCTTCGCGGGCGGGATCGGGTGCGTGACCATCCCGGCGAGGGCGTGCGCGGCGTTCCCGATCACCTGCCGGGAGATCCGGTTCAGCCCGGCGACGTCGGTCACCGAGTGCATCATGGCCAGGTCGCTGACCCCGACGTACGGCGCGACGTCCCCGGCCGCGACCGTGCTGACCAGCAGCTTCGGGACGCCCACGGGCAGCGCGCGCAGCGCGGGCGCGATCATCGCCGTGCCGCCGCTGCCGCCGAGCCCGAGCACCCCGGCCACATCGCCGCGTCCGGTGAGGAACCGCTCGAACGCCACGGCCATCGCCGAGACGGCCGTGCCGCGGTCGCCGGTGAACACCGCCTCCGCGCCGCCCGGATGGGACGCCGCGACCTCCGCCGCCGTCACGTCCGCGCCCTTCGCGTCATGCTCGCGGGTCGACACGTCCACCGTGCGGACCGGCGTCCCCGCCGCCGCCACCAGCTCCGCCGCGTACCTCAGTTCCGCGCCCTTGGTGTCGAACGTCCCGACCACATAGGCCACCCGACCGTTTTCACCAGCCATCAGGCTTCCCACCTCCCTGGACGCTCCCGACGCTACCTCGGGCGACACGGTCGGACGCCCCCGCCCCGGGGCGCGCGCCACCGGTCCTTGGACGGGGCGTGAGGGTGGGCCATGATGGCGCCATGCCGAAGCCCTACGCGAGCGCGGTCATCGACGCCCCGGTGGACGACGTGTGGACGTGGGTCCGCGCGTTCGGCGGGATCGCCGAGTGGCACCCCGCGCTGGAGACCTGCGTCCTTCAGGAGGGCGACGACGGCACCGTCGGGGCCGTCCGCCGCCTGACCTCGGGCGACGCCGTCTTCGTCGAGCGCCTGACCGCGCTGGACGACGCCGAGCGCACCCAGACCTACGAGTTCCTCGAGAGCCCGTTCCCGGTCCGCCGCTACCGCGCGACGATCCGGGTCGCGCCGGTCACCGCGTCCGGCGCGAGTTTCGTCGAGTGGTGGGCCGACTACGAGGCGGACGAGGCGGAGACGGGCATGCTCACGCCGTTCTTCCGCGACAAGGTCTTCGCCGCGGGGCTCGCCGAACTCGGGGCCCACGTCACCGGGTCCCGCTGATCCCCCAGGGGCGCTGCCCCTCAGGGGTCGGCGCGCGGCGGCCGGGATCCGATCGCGGCGAACCCGGCGAAGCCCAGGTGCTCCGAGCGGTCCGGGAGCTCCACGTAGCCCGGGTGCCCGGGTTCGGCGTTCTCCCCGGTGAGGTCCGCGAGCGCCTCGTTCAGCAGCGCCTCCTCCCTGAGAAGTCGCGCGGTCTCGGACAGCGCCGCGGCGTAGGCGTCGTCGGCGTCCAGAGTCGGCATGACCCCGGGCCTCCTTCCGGTGAATGATCCCTCGCGCACAGTCAACTCCGGTAGTGGATCATGTCAAGGGGGCCGGGCGTCAAGGCCGCGCGGATCGTCACCGGAGCGGACCCTTGGCGACCGGGGTCACGGGTATCTCTCTGTGAGCCGATCGCCCCGCCCGCCCCGAGGAGACGCGCATGCCCGCCGTGCCCGAGCCGTACCTGCAGGAGATCGCCGACGGAGTCCACGCCCACATCCAGCCGGACGGCACCTGGTGCCTCAGCAACGCCGGCGTGCTCGTCGGACCGGACGCCGTCACGCTCGTCGACACGGCCGCGACCGAGCGGCGGACGCGCCTGCTGCGCGAGGCCGTCGCGTCGGTCACCCACCGGCCGGTCCGGACGGTCGTCAACACCCACCACCATGGCGACCACACCCACGGCAACCACCTGTTCGCGGGCCGGGCGCGCCTGATCGGGCACGACCTGTGCCCGCCCGCCGTCCTCGAACAGGGGACGCTGGTGAAGCGGCTGTGGCCGGACGTGGAGTGGGGCGAGGTCCCGGTCACCCCGCCGAGCATCACCTTCTCCGAACGGATGACCCTCCACCTCGGGGAACTCCGCGTCGAGCTGCACCACGCGGGCCCGGCGCACACCGACAACGACGTCGTGGTGTGGATCCCCGAGCGGCGGACGCTGCTGGCCGGGGACATCGTGTTCAACGGCGGCACCCCGTTCGTCCTGTGGGGATCGGTGTCCGGGACGCTCGCCGCGCTGGACCGGCTGCGCGCGCTCGGGGCCCGGCACGTCCTGCCCGGGCACGGGCCGGTCGGCGGCCCCGAGCTGTTCGACCGGACCGAGCGCTACCTGCGCTGGATCCAGACCCTCGCCCGGGACGCCGCGGACGCCGGACTCACCCCGTTGCAGGCCGCCCGCGAGGCCGACCTCGGCGAGTTCGCCGACTGGACCGACCCCGAACGCGTCGTCGGCAACCTGCACCGGGCCTTCCACGAACTCCCCGGCGCGGCCGGGCGGGCCGGGGCCGAACCCGGCGCGCCGCTCGACACCCGCGCCGCCTTCCTCGAGATGATCGAGTACAACGGCGGGAGGCCCCTGACCTGCCTGGCCTGAGGCGCCCGGGCGGCGCACCGGGGACGTCAGCCCCGGACGCCCCGCTCGATCGCCTCGATGACCCGGGGACGCAGCTCGGCGGCGCTCACGATGGCGTCGACCGAGCCGACCTCGACGGCGCGCTGGATGCTGTGCACGCGGTCGAACTCGGCGGCGACCTCGCCCAGCTTCTCGGCGCGGACCGACGCGCGGATCTCGGCCAGCCGCGCCATGAGCTCGACCGCCTCGGCGCCCATCGCCCCCGACATCTCCGCCTGCAGCCCCGTGACCCGCGGGTCGTTGGCCGTCCGGGCGTTGACCTCGCCGGAGAACACGACCGCCGCCGCCGGGGCGCCGCCCAGCACCGACGCGAACGACCCCTCCAGCGCCAGCACCGTCATGTTCGGGTTGAGCGCCTTGGAGAACACCACGAACGCCCCGCCGTGGTAGCGGGAGATCACGGTGAACACGATCGGGCCGTCGAAGTTCACGATCGCCCGGCCGATCTCCGCGCCGTACTCCAGCTGGAGCTTGCGCATCGACTCCGGCGAGCCGTCGAAGCCCGACAGGTTCGCCAGCACCACCAGCGGACGGTTCCCGGACGCGGCGTTGATCGCCCGCGCGGTCTTCTTCGACGACTGCGGGAACAGCGTCCCGGCCGTGTAGGAGTCCGGGCCGTCGGTGGGCGGGAAGCCGCGCCGCGGCACCGCCCGCGACTCGATCCCGACCAGGCAGACCGGGCGTCCGCCGATGTGGACGTCCTGCACCACCGAGGTCTCGGCGTCGGCCATCCCGGCCCACCGCTCCAGCACCGGGTGGTCCTGGTCGGACAGCGCCCGCATGACCGTGCGGATGTCGAACGGCTTCTTGCGGTCCGGGTTGTGCTCGGACGAGAAGATGTCGCCGACCCGGCTGAAGTCGCTGCCCTCGACCACGTGCGGGAAGTCCCGGATGTCGCGGTCGGCGGGGTCGGACGTGCCGGTCGTGCGCGGCCCCGTCTCGCCCGGGACGACGTAGGTGTGGTCGTAGTGCGCCATCAGGACGTCCCGCGCGGACGGCAGGTCCGGCGCCCAGTACTGCGCCTGGCCGTTCGGGCCCATCACCCGGTCGTAGCCGCCGATGCCGAAGTTGTCCTCGGCCGACACGCCGCCGGAGAAGTCCAGCGACTGCTTGCCGGTCAGCACCATCGCCGAGTCCGGCGTCATGACCAGCACGCCCTTGGTGTGCATGAGCATGGTCGCCTCGGCGTTCCAGTACGGCTGCGCGCCGACGTTGATGCCCGCGACCACGACGTTGATCTCGCCGCCGTCCTGGGTGAACTCCACGATCCGCTTGAGCGCCGCGGCCACCCAGTCCATGTTCTCGGTGCCGGACTCCATGGAGATCCGGGCCCCGGCCGACAGCGCGTACCACTCCAGCGGCACCCGCATCGCGGCGGCCAGGTCCAGCGCGGCGATCACGCGGCGGCACTCCGGCTCCGACAGCGCGCCGAGCGCCTTGGTCGGGTCGCCCAGCAGGACGACCCGCACGACGCCCTCGGGGTGCCGCTCGGTCGGCGTCGTCACCACGCCCGCGACGATCGCGGCGCGGTTGCGCCCCTTCGGACGGTCGACCGGGACCAGGCGGTGCGTCCCGTCCGGGCCCTCGTCCAGGTCGTGCTCGACGAAGTCGCCCAGCATCCCGGTCAGCTCGTAGGGGTACACCGTCCTGCGGCTGCGCGCCCGCAGCACCTTCTGCCGGTAGTCGTCCAGCGGCTCGACCGGCTCGGCCGGCGGGTCGCCCACGGTCAGCTCGACCCCGCCCGCGGCGTCGAACCGGATCCGGACGGCGACCTTGCGCAGCTCGCCGGACTCGGTGTCCCGCTGCCGTCCGATGAACAGCATCTCCTCCAGGCCCGCGGCCTCCGCCGTCGGCAGCACCCGCTCGAAGATCTGCTCCAGCTCGGCGCGGGTCAGGTCGCTCGGCGGCCAGACGTAGACCACGATCCGGTTCGTCGCGAACCGCTTGTTGGACGGCCGCTGCGCCTGCGCCCGCCGGATCGAGTCCAGGCAGGTCGCGATCGTGTACTCGGCCATCGGCAGCGCGACGTGCTCGCCGTCCTGGTCGCGCAGCGCGGTCAGGTCCCGGACCTGCGCGAACGCGACGAGCCGCTCGTCGGACGGGTTCTCCCGCGCGACGCACCGGAACAGGTACACCTCCTCGTCGGAGGACGGCAGCCGGGTGAGGTCGAACGCGCTGAGGCGTTCCAGCTGCATCCGCTGCGCGATGTACGGGTGCAGGCCGCGGATCAGCCGCTCCTCGACCATGCCGTCCGGGGACGGCCGGAAGGTGAAGTGGTGGTGCATCACCGCGCCGCCGCTGCCCGCGACCGTCGCGGTCAGGCGGCGCACCCGCCCGGGCAGCGGGTGGACGGCCAGGACCTGCTGAAGCGCCGCCGCCATGGCGTCGAAGTCCTCGGGCTGCTTCTCCCAGGACAGGTAGATGTCGGCGTCGATCGCGTCGCCGTTGTCGCCGCCGCCGTCGGCGGAGGCGAGTTCGGCGAGGCCGTCCAGCGCGGCGCCGAGCCGCTCGAAGCCGACCGCCGCCGACACCACCGACGAACCGGACCGCCGCCGGGCGACCACGAACGCGCAGCCCGAGGCCGTCGCCGTCCGGACGTCCAGCAGCTCCTTGTTGCCGTAGTAGCGGCGGGTCAGCACCTCGAGCATGACCGAGTTGTCCAGTCCGGCCTCGCCCGCGCCGCTCCGTCCGCTCCGGATCAGCCGCTGCCCGAGCAGCCGCACCAGCGGCTCGGTGCTGCGCACCATCTCGGCGACGCGCTCGGCGCGGTCCGGCGACTCCGGCATCGTGTCCAGGTGCCGCAGGTGGCGGCGGACCCCGGCGTACACGCGGGCGCGGTTGCGGCGCAGCAGCGGCTGCCCGAACCACGCGAACACCACGCCGCGCGCCAGGTCCGACACCGTCGGGAACCGCACCTGCGTCGCGGAGATCAGCCGTTCCAGCGCCAGCGCGGCGGGCTCGGCGAGGGCCTCCTCCGGCGGCGGCCCCTCCAGCCAGGCGCGCAGCAGCGCGGTCACGACCGACGCGTGCGCGGACGCCCGCTGCTGCGCCAGGAAGATCCGGAACACCGCCGCCTCGAGCTCGGGCGACCGGTCCAGCTCGGTGACGCCGTAGTGCGCGAACGCGGTGCGGAGCCTGCCCTGGAAGTCCTCGGGCAGCCCGGCCCGCTCGACGTCCAGGCACTGCAGGTAGGTGTGGAAGTACTCGCGCGGGCTGTGCACGTGCCCGTCCCGGCCGACGTTCCCGCCGAAGGAGGTGGCCGCCGCGCGGTCACGGCCGAGCTCGGTGAGGTCGGCGAACGCCGTGAGCAGGCCGAGCTCGCCCGCCAGCGGACGGTCCCCGTGCCGCACGGCGGCCCGGCGCGAGGCCAGGTAGTCGTCCAGCGTCCGGCGCTCGTCGTAGGGGTCGGCGTCGAAGCCGAGCAGCAGGCCGAGCAGCTCGCCGCGGCCGTGGGCGGCCCGCTCGTGCGGCGGCTGCGAGTCGGCGACGGCGGGCAGGTCCAGGTCCGCGGACGCCTCGCCGGCCTCGTCCTCGGCCGTGTCGTCCACGAGCGGCTCGAGCCGCAGCAGCGGCGCGCCCGTCTCGACCTGGCCGCCGACCGACACCAGGCATTCCTTCAGCCGGGCCTTGAACGGCGCGCGCAGCACCGTCTCCATCTTCATCGACTCCAGCACCAGCACCGGAGCGCCCGCCTCGACCTCCGCGCCGACCGCGAGCGGCGTCGCCACCACCAGCGCGGGCGCGGGGGAGCGGACGACGCCGCCCTCGTCCCGGCTGATCCGGTGCGCGACGCCGTCGACCTCGACCAGGTGGACGGGCCCGTGCGTGCCGGTGAGCAGCCGGTACCGGACGCCGTTCACCACGATCTGCCCGGCGTGCCGGTCGAAGCGGTCGAGCTCCACGTCCGCGGTGCGGACCTGGTCGCCCGCCTCCAGCCCGACCCGGAACCGCCGCGCGCCGACCCGCGCGACCCGCACCCGGTAGGCGGCGCCGCGCAGCTTCAGCTCCAGCGGACGTCCCGACTCGTGCCGCGCCTGCGGCCGTCCGCCGGACGCCGTCGCCACCAGCCGCTGCCGCTCGGCCCGCTCCTGCTCCTCGTACGCCTCGATCGCGGCGGCGGCGAGCGCCACGGCCGCGTGCCGGTGCGCGACCAGGCCGCCGTCCGCGCGGACCCGGTCGATCCAGCCGGTGTCGGCGGACGCGTCGATCACCTCGGGACGGTCCAGCAGGTCCAGCACGAAGCTCTTGTTGGTCGCGCCGCCCTCGATCACGACCGTGGTCTCGGCCATGGCCCGGCGCAGGCGGCCGAGCGCCTGGTCGCGGTCCCGGCCGAACGCGATGATCTTGGCGATCATGGAGTCGAAGTCGGCCGGGATCCGGTCGCCCTCGCCGACCCCGGTGTCCACCCGGACGCCCGGACCGGCGGGCAGCACCAGCCGCGCGATGCGTCCGGGCGCGGGCGCGAAGTCGCGGTCGGGGTCCTCGGCGTTCAGCCGCGCCTCGATCGCGTGCCCGAGCTCCTCCGGCCGCTCGCCCTCCAGGCGCCCGCCGTCCGCGACGTGCAGCTGCAGCCGGACCAGGTCGGTGCCCGTGGTGATCTCGGTGATCGGGTGCTCGACCTGGAGGCGGGTGTTGACCTCCAGGAACGCGA
The DNA here is from genome assembly GCF_000518265.1 of Actinomadura oligospora ATCC 43269. GTDB lineage: Bacteria > Actinomycetota > Actinomycetes > Streptosporangiales > Streptosporangiaceae > Spirillospora > Spirillospora oligospora. The sequence goes on from NZ_JADG01000010.1 coordinate 144,370, forward strand.
ACAGCCGGTCGCCCGGGTGGTACAGGAACTCCACCGTGCACGCGCCGCGGTACCCGACCGCCAGCGCGAGCCGCTCCGCCGACGCCTTCAGGTCCGCGACCTGCTCCGGGTCCAGGACCGGCGACGCCGACTCCTCGATGATCTTCTGGTTGCGGCGCTGGACCGAGCAGTCCCGCACGCCGAGCGCCCAGGCGGTGCCCTGGCCGTCCGCGATCACCTGCACCTCGACGTGCCGCGCCCCGGTGACCAGGCGCTCCAGGAACACCACACCCGAGCCGAACGCGCGCAGCGCCTCCTGGCTCGTCCGCTCGTAGGCGTCGGTCAGCTCGTCGTGCGACGACACCTTCCGGATGCCGCGCCCGCCGCCGCCCGCGGTCGCCTTCAGCATCAGCGGGTAGCCGATCTCCTCCCCGGCGCGCAGCGCGTCCTCCAGGGTCTCGACCGCGCCGCGGCTCCACGGCGCGACCGGGACGCCGACCTCCTCGGCGATCAGCTTCGCGCCGATCTTGTCGCCCAGCCGCCGCATCGCCTCCGCGGACGGCCCGACGAACGTCACGCCGATCCGGTCGCACAGCTCGGCGAAGGCCGGGTCCTCGGCGACGAAGCCCCAGCCGACCCACGCCGCGTCCGCGCCGGTCTCCACCAGCGCCCGCTCCAGCACCGCGAGGTCCAGGTACGGGCGGTCCGCCGCCGCGCCGAGCGAGTAGGCGACGTCCGCCTCCCGGACGAACGTCGCGGCGCGGTCGGCGTCGGTGTACAGCGCGACGGTCTCGATCCGCGCCCCCGTCTCCGCCGCGAGGTCCCGGACCGCGTGGATGAGCCGCATCGCGGCCTCTCCGCGGTTGACGATCGCGATTCGCCTGAACACCGGCCGAGCCTCCAAACACCCGTGAACACGATGGGCGACACCCGGCACCGGGATGTCGCCTAGTCCGTCCTCCAGCCTGTCCGATTCCGGCCCTGCACACCAATGCGTGCGGCCACACGTGCCGGGCCCTCTGCCTTGTGGGAACCCCACAAACGGTACGCCGCCTCTCGGTGACGGTCTTATCACCGTGTGCTGTTTCGCCCCTTCGGGGCGATCATGCCGCCGGGCCGTAAACGGCGCTCAGGACGACGTGCAGCAGGGTGTCGATCAGGTCGTCCTGGTCGAGGACGGGCTCCCGGCCGGTGAACAGGGCGGTCATCGAGCGTTCGACCATGAGGCTCAGGGCGGTCGCCAGATCGCGCGCGGGCGGGCCGTCCGCGGCGGCGCCCGCGGCCCGCTCGGCCTCGATGATCGCCGCGTCCCGGTCGACCCAGCCCGTCATGAGCCGCGACCAGAGCGCCCCGATCTCCGGATCGGTCGCGCGCGCCGCGTCCGCCGCGGCGGTGACCGCGCGGTGCGAGCCGAAGGCGCCGAGGAACGCGGTCAGGACGTCCCGCCAGAAGGCCGCCGGGTCGGCGATGGGGGAGGGCGGGCGCGGGACGATCGCGCGGTCGGCCTCCTCGGCCACCCGGTCGAGCAGCGAGAGCAACACGTCCTTCTTGCCCGAGAAGTAGAAGTAGAAGGTCGGGCGGGAGATGCCCGCGCCGGACGCCAGGTCCTCGATCGAGATCTCGGTCAGCGGACGCTCGGCCAGCAGCCGTTCGGCCGTCGCGAGGATGGCCGCCTCGCGCTCGTCGCCCGACGGGCGGGACGGGCGGCGGCCGCGCGAGGCCCGTGACGTCGTCATGTTCTCGATCCTAGACAACGTCGAATCCGTCGACACGGTGTCGAGATCTACGCTACGTCGGGAACATCGACACAGTGTTGAGAGTTGGGGGGAATAAAGGGACATAGAGCTACAAACGTCGCGCCCGTCCCAGGGATGCGGCGGATCGGGAGGCGATGAGCATGCTGGCCGGACGGCTTCACTTCACCGGGGAGGGCGGACGGGAGTTCCGGATCGACGAGGTGCCGGTGCCGGAGCCCGGTCCGGACCACGTGCTGGTCAAGGTCGAGGCGGCCGGGGTCTGCCTGTCCGACGTCCACCTCATCGACGGCACCCTGACCCCGTTCCTGCTCACCGACGACGCCGTCACCCTCGGCCACGAGACCGCGGGGACCGTCCACGCCCTCGGCCCGGGCGTCACCGGCGCGAAGGTCGGCGACCGCGTCCTGCTCCAGGCGGGCGAGGAACGCGGCGGCATGACCTACACGCGCGGCGTCGACTACGACGGCGGGTGGGCCGAGTACGCCCTCGCCCGCGTCGACACCCTCGTCCCGATCCCGGACGACCTGCCGTTCGAGCAGGCGTGCTTCGTCCCGGACGCGGTCTCCACCCCGTGGGGCGCGATCACCGCGACCGCCGGGGTCCGCCCGGCCGAGGCGGCCGGCGTCTGGGGCGTCGGCGGGCTCGGCGCGCACGGCGTCCAGCTGCTGAGGATGGCCGGGGCCGCCCCGATCATCGCGGTCGACCCGCTGCCCGCCGCCCGCGAGCGCGCGCTCGAGTTCGGCGCGGACCTCGCCCTCGACCCCGCCGACCCCGCCTTCCGGGACCGGATCCTCACCGCCACGGGCGGCCTGGGCGTCGCCGCCGCGTTCGACTTCGCGGGGGTGCCCGCCGTCCGCGAGCAGGCCGTCTCGGTCCTCGCCCCCGGCGGACGCCTCACCCTCGTCGGCCTCACCGACAAGCCCATCACGATCACCGACGGCACCCTGTTCAGCTTCTTCCAGAAGAAGCTGCTCGGGCACTACGGCTCCACGCCCGAGCACGTCGTCGAGCTCGTCAAGCTCCTGCGGACGCACCGGCTCGACTTCTCGCGCTCGGTCAGCGCCGTCATGCCGCTCGCGGACGCCGCCAGGGCCGTCCACGCGCTGGAGACCAAGGAGGGCGACCCGATCCGCATCGTCCTCAAGCCCTGACGGCTTCTCCACGCCGTCCCCGGGTAGGCCTGGTGCCGAGGCGACACGGGAGGGCACCATGCGAGGCGACCGCACCCCGGACCTGGACCGGATCCCCGGCCCGCCCCCGCAGGACGGCGCGGAGGCCGTCGCCGCGGCCGGTGGCCTGCACAACTACCAGCTGAAACTGCACGCCGAGCACGGCCCGGTCGTCCGGTTCGCCCTGCCCGGCGCGGACCCGGCGGTGTCGGTCGCCGACCCCCTCCTGCTGGAGGCGGTGGCCGGGATCGACAAGCGTCCGGAGGCCCTGTTCGCCTTCCTGGCCCCGCTCCAGGAGGCGGGCAACCTCCAGACGCTCCCGGCCGCCGAGCACACTCTGTGGCGGCGGGTGCTCCTGTCCGTCCTGGCCGGACGGCCCTCGCACGAGGCCCACTTCGGCCGCCTCGCCGAGCTGACCGTCCAGCTGGCCGACCGGTGGGCGCGGCAGGGCGAGGTCGAACTGCAGAAGGACCTCAGCGAACTGTCGCTGCGCATGATCAGCGCCTACGCGCTCGGCGGCGGCCTGTCCCCGGAACGGTCGGGACGCGTCGTCGCGGCGTTCGAGGACGTCCTGACCGAGTACCTGGCCCGCCTCTACCAGGTCGAAGGCGGGCCCGGGGCGCGCGCCGCGTCCTCGCTGGCCTACCTGCGCCGCACCGTGGACGACGTCCTCGCCGCCCACCGCGTGACGCCCGGCCGCAGCGATCTCGTCTCGGCCCTGGCCAGGGCCGACATCCCTCCGGCCCGCATTCGCGACACGGTGCTGATGACCATGCTCGCCGCCCACCACACCACCGGCGTCGCCATCTCCTGGACGCTCTACCTGCTGTCCCGCCACCCGGACGCGGCCACGCGCGCCGCCGCCGAGGTCGACGCCGTCCTGGGCGGACGATCCGTCCCCGAATACGCCGACCTCCGGCGGATGACCTACCTGGACCGAGCCCTCAAGGAGGCCATGCGCCTGTTCCCGCCGGGTCCGTACGGCGCCCGCGAGGCCACCGAGGACGTGGCGCTCGGCGAGTACACCGTCCCGGCGGGCACGACGATCTTCCTTCCGATCTGGGCCGTCCACAAGAACCCCCGGTACTGGCCCGACCCGGAGCGGTTCGACCCCGACCGTTTCACCCCGGAGGCGTCGGCCGGACGTCCGCGCCTCGCCCACATCCCGTTCGGACTCGGCCCGCGAAGCTGCGAGGGCGCGGCCCTGGCGATGGTCGAGGCGCAGCTCGTCCTGGCCGTCCTGCTGAAGCGCTTCCGGTTCCGCCTCACGCCGGGACGGTCGATCACGCCGATCGAGCGCTTCGTCCTGTGGGCCGAGGGCGACATCCGCATGGACCTCACGCCCCGCGCCGGGGTCACTTCCCCTCGAGCCGGCGCCTGATCTTGTCCGGATCGCCGAACACCGGCGCGTTCACCTGCTCCCGCAGACGCTCCATCTCCCGCCGGTCCCGCTTGGTCGGACGCCCCGCGCCCCGGTCGCGCAGCCCGGCCGGCATGGTCAGCTCACGCGGCGGCGGAGGCGGGCTGTTGTCGACCAGGCACTCCGCGGCCACCGGCGCCCCGACCCGCTTGCGGATGACCTTCTTCACCTCGACCACCCGCTCGCGGCCCTCGACCCGGACCCGCACCTCGTCCCCGGCCTTGACCGTCGTGGCGGGCTTCGCGCGCTCGTCGTTCACCCGCACGTGCCCGGCCCTGCACGCCGCCGTCGCCTGCGACCGGGTCTTCAACAGCCGGACCGACCAGATCCACAGATCGACCCGCACCGTCTCCTCACCTGACATGATCCGCAGACTAACCCCACCCCCCACCCACCCCCGCCCCATTTTCCCGATCACCCCCGCCCGGACGACTCGATGGCCGGATAACTGGGCCATTGACGGGATTGACGGCAACTGTGGAAGTGATCCTGCTATAAGTGGATCACCCCGCATGTCGTCCGTTCGCCGTACGGAAGTGGTGGCATGCCCGAACCCCAGGCCCGGCCCGGCCTCCTGTCGTCCGCCGAGCCCCCTCCAGCGCACCCGCCCCGCACGGGCAGGCGCTGGTCGTCCATCCCGCGCTGGGCGAAGGCCGGAGCGGCGGCAGCCGTGGCGCTGCTGGTCGCGTCCGGCCTCGGGCTGACGGTCTGGGGCGAGCGGCCTCGTCCGGACTGGACGATGGACGGTCCGCACGGCGCGTTCCCTGCGGCCGTGGCGTCAGGGGCTCCGAAGAACCCGACGAAGACGATCGCGTCGTTTCGCTACTCACCGGCCGTCTTCGAAGGAGTGGCCATCAAGGCCCTTCACGACGCGGAGTCGGTCATCGTGTCCGACCTGCGCTCCGGCCGCGTGTACTGGACGTTCACCGGCCATCGGCGGCGCGTCGTGGCCGCCGCGCTCGACGAGAACACCGGCCGTCTGATGGCGGTGTGGGCCCGTCATGACCACGACGGCGATATGACCGAGGCGCCGGCGCGGGTCACGATGCTGGACATCCGGACGGGGAAGGTCGTCTGGGACCGGGGGATCGACCGGAAGGCGGTGATCCCCGACGGATTCTGGGCCCCGAACATCGAGGCCTCGGCGGTGATCCAGATCGACGGAAAAGTGGTCGCGCTGGATCCGGCGACCGGCCGCGTGCGCTGGCAGATCCCCGACGATTGCGAGCGCTCCGGGCTGGTCGCCACGGCGAGCACGGTGATCGTCAACCATGTCTGCCATGACGACGAGACCGTGGAGTCCTTCGACGCGACCACCGGGCGGCGGCTGTGGGGCAAGACCTTCGCGAGGTGGCGGCCGGGGCGCGAATTCGCCCGCTCGCTGCCCGTGAGGGTCGAGGCCCTCGACCATGACCGCGTCGCGGTCTGGATACGCGACCACGAGGCGGTCTACGACGCGCGGACCGGAGGCGAACTCGCCGTGTCCCGGGGTGCCGAAGGGACGGTCACCAGGAACAACGACCTGGTGTTCAGTGGCGGGGTGCAGGTCGGCACGTGTTGGACGGACCGGGCCCACAAGGTCGTCACCGGGATCTGCGCGAACGACGTGTCGTCCGGCCGCAGGCTGTGGACGTACTGGTATCCGGGCGAGGACGAGCAGTACGTGCTGAACACCTCGATGCCGGTGGCGGCGGCGGACGGCCGTGTCTACTCGCTGAGCAGTGACCGCGGTGGTGAGTCCGCCGACCGCCTGACCATCAACGACGCTCGCACCGGTGCCGTGCTCGCTCGGATTCCGTTGTCGCTGCCCGAAGGGCTCTTCCAACTGGGTGGGGTGGGGGATGGCGTGGTGAGGCTGCGCAACCTTGAGGCCGGCTCGCGGGCTGACGTCGTCCAGACGGTCGTTCTCGGTGACGGAACATAGGGGCGCCTGGTTCGTCCGGGATGGTTACGGTGGGGCGGTGGAGCTGATCCGGCGGCTGCGGGTTTCGCGTGGGGACGTGGTGTTCGCGGTGGTGGCGGCTTTGGTGGGGTTAGGGGCTCCGGCTGTTCGGGGGCTTGCCGGGGAGCGGGCGTTGTGGCCCTGGGGTGGGGTGCTGGTTCTGGTGGCGGCGGCGGCGCTGGCGGTGCGGCGGCGGTTCCCGGTCTCGGTGCTCGTCGTCGTGACGTCGGCGGTGCTTCTGTACTACCCGCTCGGGTATCCGGGCGGCGCGATCGCGCTGGTGTTCCCGGTCGCGTTGTTCACGGTGGCGGTGGAGCGCCGGTTATGGGTGGCGCTGACCGTCGCCGGGGTCGTCGTGGGGGTGGCCGTGGGGGCGGGGCTCGTTCGCGGCCGGCGGCTCATGGACGACAACGCGCTGGCGTGGCTGGCGCTGGGCCTGCTCATCACGGTCTGGCTCGGTCACTACGTGCGCGGACGGCGGGCCCGGACGGAGGAGGCGGAGCGGCGCGCGGCGGAGGCGGAGGCCACGCGCGAGCAGGAGGCGGCGCGGCGGGCCGTCCAGGAGAGGCTGCGGATCGCGCGGGAGCTGCATGACGTGCTCGCCCACCAGATCTCGCTGATCAACGTCCAGGCGGGGGCGGCGCTGCACCGGCGGGACGAGCCGGAGCGGGCCTACACCGCGCTGGAGGCGATCAAGCAAGCGAGCCGCGAGACGCTGCGGGAGCTGCGGACGGCGCTCGGCGTGCTCCGGCAGGTGGACGAGGACGTGGCGGCGGTGGCGCCCGCGCCGTCGCTGGAACGGGTCGACGAGCTGCTGGACCAGGCGGTCGCGGCGGGCCTCGCGGTCCGGCTGGACGGACGGGACGCGGCGGCCGGGCTGCCCGTCGAGGTCGATCTGGCCGGGTACCGGATCGTCCAGGAGGCGGTGACCAACGCGGTGCGGCACGCGCGGGCGAGGACGATCACGGTGCGGATCGAGCGGTCCGCCGGAGCGCTGGTGGTGCAGGTGGACGACGACGGGCGGGGACCGGTGGACGGGACGGCGGCGGGCGGTGGCGGGCGCGCGACGAGCCGTCCGACGCGTCCCCACAGGCCCCGGACGTCGTCCGCCGGGGGAGCGCCCGGCTCGTGCTTCGGGACGAGCGGCCAGAAGATCCACCGGCCGAGCGTCACCAGCAGCGCGGGCAGCAGGGTCGTCATCGCCGCGAGCGCGGCGATGACACCGGCGGCGGCCACGGGCCCGAGACCCCGGTTGCTGTTCATCGTCGCGGCGAGCAGGCACAGCATCCCGGCGGCGACCGTCCCCGCCGAGGCCAGGATCGCCGGGCCCACGCGGCGCAGCGCGGCGGCCATCGCCTCGTGCCGGTCGGCGTGCCGCCGCAGCTCCTCGCGGTACCGCGCGACCAGCAGCAGCGCGTAGTCCGTCGCGACGCCGAACACCAGGACGGTCAGGATCCCCGAGGTCTGCCCGTTGAAGGTCAGCCCCGCGCTCCCGCGCGACGCGATGTCCCGAGCCTTCTGCACGGCGTCGGCCCGCGCCTTGGCCTGGTCCGCCGCGGTGACGCCCGCCGGACGCTCGTACACGACCACGGCGGTGACCGGCTCCCCGGAGCGGAAGCGTTCGTCCAGCTTCACCACCTGCGTCGACTGCGCGCCCGCCGGAAGCCAGCTCGCCGCGTCGTCCTTCTGGACGTCCTTGAGCCGCCCCGAAAGCGGCCCCAGCGCCACCAGCAGAACGACCCAGAACGCGAGCACCCCCCACTTGGCGCGCCTGCCCGAAACGACCGCCGTCAGGCGTCCTCCGGAACCCTTCCGGCTTCCGTTCACGATGAGTGCCTCCTAGCTCTCGACCAGGCACTCATCGTCATTCCGCCCCCCGTCCCGGCGCGTCGGGCCTCAGAGGGCACTCCGCTTACAGCCCGAGCCGTAACCCCCGCCCCGTCCGTACACCGCGAGATGTACGGACGGAGCAGCAGGACGAGCGGACCTACGACACGCGGGTGAACGGGTTGGGCGTGGCGCCGGTGAACCGGTGGAGCTGGGCGCGGGCGGTCTGCTTCTTCACGCCGCCCTCGGTGATCTGGGCGCTCTCGACGACGTAGTAGAGGCCCTTGCCCACGGCGACCAGGCCGAACTGGCCGGACGAGTCCGACCACCCGCGGACGCCGGTCGCGCCGTCCAGCTCACCGCGCGGGGACAGGGGGATGACCTTGCCCTTCTCGGCGTTCGGCTGGCCCTTCAGCGTCTCGACCCTCGGCTTCGCCGTGGCGTCCACGGCGAACAGGGCGTAGTTCGGGAAGCCGGGCTTGACGCCCTTGTACGCCGCCATCAGCCAGGTGCCGGAGCTCGGGTCGTACTCCAGGTTCTGGACGCCGTAGGTGGTGTTGCCGGTGTGGACGAAGTACTTGCCGCCGGTCCTGGACGGCCCGCTGGTGTGCGGGGCCTCCTGCGTGAGGGGCTTCTCGTAGCTCTTCCAGTGCTTGGTGTCGTACTGCAGGACGACCTGGTAGTCGTTGTCCGCGCGTCCGGTGTTGGAGTAGATCCCGTAGGCGACGGACAGGCGCTGCGGGCCGCCGCGCTTGCCGAAGGCCGGGCCGAACGCGACGCCGTCGATCCCGCTGCAGCCGTAGCGGTGGTCGGGGGTCGCGCCGATGTTGCCGTCGAAGACGCCGTCGCCGTTCATGTCGGCGGAGTAGTCGTCCACGACCTCCTTGAGGTACACGGTCGACACGACGCCCGACTCCTCGGCGCTCATGCCCATGCGGTCGATCTTGTCGACGTCGAAGATCGCGATGTAGAAGGACTTGGCCTCCTTGTACTCCAGCGATCCGTAGACGCGGCCGTCCTCGTCGTTGAAGTCGAGGTCGCCGAGGTGGCCGGTGAAGCCGACGACCGAGCCGATCGGCTTTCCGGACAGGTCGGTCTTCACCAGCAGGTCGGTGAACGAGAAGTACATGAAGCCGTGCCGCCGGTCCACGGCGATGCCCTGGACGTGGGGGGACTTCCACGCGCCGCCGTAGACCTCCTTCGGCAGGTCGGGACGCGAGGACGCGCCCGGACGGGACGGGGAGTCGGCGAGGGCGGCGGTGGGACCGGCGACGGCGAGGGCCGCGCCCAGGACGGAACTCAGCAGCACAGTACGCATGAGGGTTTCGGTCTCCGGGTGTGAGGTGTTTCGGACAGGGTTGAACCCCGGCCGATGGTGGTGGCGAGAGCGTCCCCTCGCCCGATGATCACCGTTTGGCCCGGAAACGTACCCCGCCTGTCAAGTCCCCCACGATCCGGTGAACTCTCGCCGTGGCGGCGCGCACCGGCCCGTCACGGCCGGTGAAATCGCAGGTCAGCGCTCTGTCGGCAAGGGCCAGGACGGTGTGCCGTCCCGTCCGGCGACATGCAGGTGGACGCCCCGCGCCCGCAGCGCCTCCACGTCGGACGCGGGCGTGCCCGCGTCCACGATGACCAGGTCGAAGTCGGTCAGCGGCGCGAGCTGGAAGAGACCGTTTTTCGTGAATTTCGTGTGGTCGGCCAGGAGCACCCGCCGGTCGGCCGACTCCATCAGCGCGCGCTTGACCGCGACCGTCTCCTGCGACTGGTGGTAGCACTGGCCGTTGGTGATCGCCGTCGTGGACATGAACAGCAGGTCCGCGCGCAGCGACCGGATCGCCTCGGACGTGCGCAGGCCGAGGAAGGCGTCGTAGGCCGGGTAGTACGCGCCGCCGAGGGCGATGAGGTCGACGCCGGACTCGCCGGTCAGCGCGTTCACCGCGGCCAGGAAGTTGGTGATCACCGTGACCGGGCCGCGTCCGGGCAGCAGCCCGGCCAGCTCCAGCGCGGTGGTGCTCTCGTCGATCATCACGGTCGCGCCCGCGCCGACCAGGCCCGCGGCGGCCCCGGCCAGCGCGCGCTTCTCGGCGGCCATGGCCTGGCGGCGGTGCCGGACGTCGCCGTGGTAGCTCGCGGACGGCTCGGCGGTCGCCCCGCCGCGCACCTTGCGCAGCCACCCGGTGCTCTGCAGCTCGTCCAGGTCGCGGTGGATGGTCATCGTGCTGACCCCGTGCGCCGCGGCCAGGTCCCTGATCCGGACGAAGCCCTCGTCGGTCACCTGCCTGCGGATGGCCTCGCGCCGGCGGCGGGTGCTTCCGCCGTCGGCGTCCGGTCCGGTCGTGCTCGGAGGCGTGTCGTCGGTCACCGGGGTCCCTTCCGGGGGGTGGCCGGCCGGGGCCGGCGGGGTCATCGATGTGACGTTCGTGTTGGAAGTAACGTACTACGTACCCCCGCACGCCTGTGACGGCGTCCCCGGTCGGAACCGCGATGGGTGCGGAGAAATCCCCGGGTACAGTCGGTGAGCAGCAGCGTTGGAAGTGACGATCTTCACGCTCGGATCGGTCTAAGTCACAGGATTCGATGTGAAGTTCACGGCGTCATGTTGACATTCGCAGGTGAACCGGTGTTGTCTTCACAACCGCAGCGGCGCGACGTCGGCGCTGTTCCACCCCCGGCCCAGCCGCCCGGGTTCCACGGGCGGAGCATCGAGGAGAACTCAGTGAGGAAGCTGTCCTTCCGCACGGCCGCCGCAGCGGTCGCGGCACTGGCCGTGCTGGCCCCGGCGGCCACCGCCTGCTCGTCCAAGGACTCCGGATCCGGAGGCGGCGGCGGGGACAAGGCCAAGGTCGCGTTCCTGATGCCCGACATCGCCTCGACCCGTTACGAGCAGTACGACGCGCCGCTGTTCAAGGCCAAGATGAAGGAACTCTGCGGCGGCTGCGAGGTGCTCTACCAGAACGCCAACGCCGACGCGGCCAAGCAGCAGCAGCAGGCCACCTCCGCGCTCGCGCAGGGCGCCAAGGTCATCGTCATCGACCCGGTCGACTCGGCCGCCGCCGCCTCGATCGTCCGGATGGCGCAGTCGCGCAAGGCCACGGTCATCGCCTACGACCGGCCCATCCCGGCCGCCAAGGCCGACTACTACGTCTCGTTCGACAACGAGAAGCTCGGCCAGATGATCGGCCAGTCGCTGGTCGACAGGCTGAAGGAGTCCAAGGCCCAGGGCGGCCTGCTCCAGGTCAACGGCTCGCCGACCGACGCCGCCGCCGCCCTGATCAAGAAGGGCGTGCACAGCGCGGTCGACCCGAGCGGCTTCAAGCTGCTCGCCGAGTACGACACCCCGAACTGGGAGCCGTCCAAGGCCCAGGAGTGGGTGTCCGGCCAGATCAGCAAGTTCCACACCCAGATCGCCGGCGTCGCCGCCGCCAACGACGGCACCGGCGGCGGCTCGATCGCCGCGTTCAAGGCCGCCGGCGCGAAGGTCCCGCCGGTCACCGGCAACGACGCCGAGCTCGCCGCGGTCCAGCGCGTGGTGTCGGGCGACCAGTACAACACCATCTCCAAGCCCATCAAGATCGTGGCCGAGGCCGCGGCGGTCGCCGCCTACGACTTCGTCCAGGGCAAGAAGCCGCAGGGCAACGCCACGCTGTTCGACACCCCGTCCCAGCTGTTCGTCCCGACCGTGGTGACGCAGCAGAACATCAAGGACGTGGTGAAGCAGGGCGGCGCGCTCGAGCCCAAGCAGGTCTGCACCGGCGTGTACGCCCAGGCGTGCACCAAGCTCGGCATCCAGTAGCCCGGCAGCCGGAAGACCGGTAGCCCGGTCGACCGGCGCACAGAGAAGACCTCCGGAATGGACGTCCCGCAGGGGGCGTCCGGGTGGCGAACCCCGGCGGCGTCCTCCTCGTCCCCATCCACGAGGAGGACGCCGCCCCACCCCACGGATCGCCACCCTCCGGCCCGCCCCCTCTGCCCACGAAAGCCTCACGAAGGTTCGTCATGTCCTCATCGCCACCCTCGCCGACCCGGTCGGTCGCGGCGGACGCCGGGACGTCGGGCGGCACGCCCGCGCCCCTGCTGTCGCTGCGCGGCATCAGCAAGTCCTTCGGCGCGGTCGCCGCGCTCTCAGGCGTCGACCTCGACGTCTCCGCGGGCGAGGTCGTCGCCCTCGTCGGCGACAACGGCGCCGGGAAGTCCACCCTGGTCAAGACGCTGTCCGGGGTGCACCCGCCGGACTCGGGGACCATCACCTTCGAGTCGCGCGAGGTGAGCGTCACCAGCCCGGCGGCGGCGCAGCAGCTCGGCATCGCCACCGTGTTCCAGGACCTCGCGCTCTGCGAGAACCTCAACGTGATCGAGAACCTGTTCCTCGGCCGCGAGCTGCGCGGGCTGCGGCTGGACGACGTCACGATGGAGGTCCGCTCCCGTGAGCTGCTGAAGCAGCTCTCGGCGAAGATCCCGTCGGTGCGGGTGCCGATCGCGGGGCTGTCCGGCGGGCAGCGGCAGACCGTGGCGATCGCCCGGTCGCTGCTCGGCGACCCCAAGGTCATCATCCTGGACGAGCCGACCGCCGCCCTCGGCGTCGCGCAGACCGCCGAGGTCCTCAACCTCATCGAGCGGCTCCGCGAGCGCGGCCACGGCGTCATCATGATCAGCCACAACATGGCCGACGTGAAGGCGGTCGCCGACACCGTCGCGGTGCTGCGGCTCGGCCGCAACAACGGCGTGTTCGACGCGGCCACCACCTCCGCCGAGGAGCTCGTCGCGGCCATCACCGGCGCCACCGACAACGAGGTGACGCGCCGCGCCCTCCGCTCGGCCGGAGCCGCCGCCGTCAAGACCCCCGCGCAGCCCGCCGGGACCACCGCCGACAAGGAAGGTGACGCCGATGAGTGACGTCGACGTCCGGCCGCCCGCGGCGGCCACCGGGACCGCGGGCGCGGCGGACGAGCCGTCCGGCGTGCGCGGCGCGTTCTCCGCCCTCACCGCCCGGATGCGCGGCGGCGACCTGGGCGTGGCGCCCGTGGTCGCCGGGCTGATCGTCATCTGGACGGTCATGCAGATCCTCAACCCGGTCTTCCTGTCCAGCGACAACCTGTCGAACCTCACCATGGAGATGGTGCCGGTCGGCGTCATCTCGCTCGGCGTGGTCTTCATGCTGCTGGTCGGGCAGATCGACCTGTCGGTCGGCTCGCTGAGCGGCGTCTCCGCGGCGGTCACCGCCGTGCTGTTCGTCGACCAGGGCTTCAACCCGTGGCTGGCGGTGCTCGCCGCCGTCGCCCTCGCCTGCCTGATCGGCTGGGTGTACGCGCAGGTCTTCAACCGGTTCGGCGTGCCGAGCTTCGTCATCACCCTCGCCGGCCTGCTCGGCTTCCTCGGCCTGCAGCTGCACGTCCTCGGCGCCAAGGGCGCGATCAACCTGCCGTTCGACTCCAAGCTGGTCACCTTCGCCCAGCTGGACTTCGTCCCGCCGTGGCTCGCCTACACGCTGGTCGTGATCGCCGCCGCCGCGCTGTACGGCACCGGCCAGGCCCGCGCGTCGGCGCGCCGCAAGGCCGGGCTGACCGCGACGTCCCAGCGGATGCTGGTCCTGCGCAGCGTGGCCGTCCTCGCCGGGCTCGCGCTGGCGGTCTGGTACCTCAACCGGGACCGCGGCGTCGGCTGGATGTTCGTCTTCTTCCTGGCCCTGGTGCTCGTCGCCAACTACGTCCTGACCCGCACCAAGTACGGCAAGGCCGTGTACGCGGTCGGCGGCAACGTGGAGGCGGCGCGCCGCGCGGGCATCAACGTCCGCACCATCTACACCTCGGCGTTCGTCATCTGCACGACGCTCGCGGCGATCGGCGGCATCCTCGCCGCCGCGCGGCTGGCCGCGGCCAACCAGAGCACCGGCGCGGGCGACGTCAACCTGAACGCGATCGCCGCCGCCGTCATCGGCGGGACGAGCCTGTTCGGCGGACGGGGCGGCGCGTGGGCCTCCCTGCTGGGCATCCTGGTCATCCAGTCCATCTCCAACGGGCTGACGCTGCTGAACCTGGACTCGTCCTACCGGTTCATGGTCACCGGCGTCGTCCTCATGCTGGCGGTGGCGCTGGACTCGGTCGCCCGCCGCTCGCGTGCCTCAGCGGGCCGGGCCTAGCGGAGCGGGAGACCTCTGATGGCAGTCGTGTGCGTCGACGCGGGCACCACGATGATCAAGGTCGTCGGGTACGACGGCGACGGCGCCGAGCGGGTCGTGGTCCGCCGCCCCACCGAGGTGCGGCGGCCCGCGCCCGGCCACGTCGAGCAGGACATGGACGAGGTCTGGCGGGCGGTCGCGAGCGGCGTGCGCGAGGTGCGCGAGCGGCTCGGCGACGCGCCGGTGTCCTACCTCGCGGTCACCGCGCAGGGCGACGGCTGCTGGCTGGTGGACGCCTCGGGCCGTCCGACCGGCCCGGCGATCCTCTGGAACGACGGCCGCGCCGCCGACACCGTCGCAGGCTGGGCCGACGCGGGCGTCATGGACACCGCGTTCCGGACGAACGGCTCGGTGTCGTTCGCCGGGGTGCCCACCGGCATCCTCACCTGGCTCCGCGCGCACGACCCGGACCGGCTCGCCCGCTCCGCCGCCACCCTCACCTGCGGCGGCTGGATCTTCTCCCGGTTCACGGGCGAGATCGCGGTGGACGAGTCGGACGCGTCGGTCCCCTTCATGGACATCCGCACGCGCGACTACTCGGGCGAGCTGCTGCGCCTGTACGACATGGAGTGGGCGCGTCCGCTGCTGCCCGAGATCCGGTCCGACGACCGGCGCGTCGCCGGGCTGACGGCCTCGGCCGCGGCGGAGCTCGGCCTGCCCGCGGGCACGCCGGTGGCCCTCGCGCCCTACGACGTCGCCTCGACGGCGTTCGGCGCGGGAGCCACCGAGACCGGCCAGGCGTGCGTCATCCTCGGCACCACCGTGTGCACCGAGACGATCGTCGACGCGCCCGTCCTGGACGGCGAGGCGACCGGCCTGACCCTGCCCCTCGGCCTCGCGGGCGGCTACCTGCGGGCCTTCCCGACGCTGTCGGGCGGGCAGGTCGTCGACTGGGCCTGCCGCCTGCTCGGCATGGACGGCGACCCCGGCGGCCTCGCCGACCTGGCCGCGCAGGCTCCGCCCGGCGCCGACGGCCTGCTGTTCCTGCCCTACCTGTCCCAGGCGGGGGAGCGGGTGCCGTTCCTCGACCCCCGGGCGCGCGGCGCGTTCCACGGGCTGACCGTCGACCACGAGCGTCCGCACATGGCGCGGGCCGTCCTCGAGGGACTGACGATGGTCGTCCGCGACTGCCTCGCCGCCGCGGGGACGCCCGCCACCGAGCTGCGCGTCAGCGGCGGCGGCTCGGCCAGCCCGGTGTGGCTGGCGATGATGGCCGACGTCACCGGCGTCCCGGTCGTCCGCACCACCGACGCCGAGGCGGGCGCGCGCGGCGCGTTCCTGGTCGGCGCGGTCGCCACCGGACGGGCCGCCACGATCGCCGAGGCCGCGCGCGCCCACGTCCACGTCGGCGACGCCCACCGTCCCGACCCGGACCGCGCCGCGTTCTACGCGCGGATGTACCAGACCTTCCTCGACGTGCGGAGCGCCGCGGCGGCCACCTGGCCGATCCTGGCGGACGCGCGTCGCCGCAACCGAACCGACGGGGGGACCCTGTGACCCGGCCAAGCGCCCGGGACGAGGCGGTATGGATCGGCATCGACCTGGGCACCCAGAGCGTCCGGGCCGTCGCCGTGACGGCCGGGGGCGAGGTGCTCGGAACCGGCGGACACCCGCTGACCGACCACCGCGACGGCCCCCGGCACGAGCAGGACCCGGAGGAGTGGTGGACGGCCGTGGGCGCGGCCTGCCGCCAGGCGCTGCGCGACGTCCCCGCCGAGACCGTCCAAGCGGTCGCCGTGGACGGCACGTCCGGCACCATCCTGCTCGCCGACGGAGCGGGCCGTCCGCTGACGCCCGGCCTGATGTACGACGACACCCGCGCGGCCGACCAGGTCGAGCGCATCAACCGCGCGGGCGGGCACGTCTGGGGGCGGCTCGGCTACCAGCGGATGCAGCCCGCCTGGGCGCTGCCCCGCCTGCTGTGGCTGCTGGAACACCGTCGCGAGCTCGTCGCGGACGGCGTCCGGCTCGCGCACCAGACCGACTTCGTCAACATGCGCCTCACCGGCGGTCCCGTCGCCACCGACCTCAGCACCGCGCTGAAGACCGGTGCCGACCTCGTCGCCGAGGACTGGCCCCGGGACGTCCTGTCCGACCTGGGTGTTCCCGACGGCCTCCTCCCGGCGTTGGAACGTTCCGGCACCCCGCTCGGCACCGTCTCGGCGTCCGCCGCCGAGCACACCGGGCTGCCCGCGGGGATCCCGGTCGTCTCCGGATGCACCGACGGCTGCGCGTCCCAGCTCGGCACCGGCCGCCTCACGGTCGGCTCCTGGAACTCGGTCCTCGGCACGACCCTGGTCCTCAAGGGCGTCACCGACGACCTCCTCCAGGACCCGCTCGGCGTCGTCTACTCCCACCGCGCGCCCGACGGACGCTGGCTGCCCGGCGGCGCGTCCAGCACGGGCGCGGGACGCATCACCCGCGACTTCCCCGGCCGTGACCTGGCCGAACTCGACCGTGCGGCAGCCGCGTACGAGCCGTCCGACGCGGTGACCTACCCGCTGGTGTCGGCGGGGGAGCGGTTCCCGTTCGTCGCGGCGGACGCGCGCGGCTTCGTCCTCGGCGAGCCCCGCGACGACGCCGAGCGGTTCGCGTCGATCCTCCAGGGCGTCGGGTACGTCGAGCGGCTGTGCTTCGACTACCTCGCCATGCTCGGCGCGCCCGTCGGCGGCGACCTCACCCTCACCGGCGGCGCCGCCCGCAGCGCCTACTGGTCCCAGCTGCGCGCCGACATCCTCGGCCGCCCCGTGATCCTGCCCGAGCACGCCGAGCCCGCGCTCGGCGCGGCCGTCCTCGCCGCCTCGGCCGGACGGTCGCTGCCCGAGGTCGCCGCCGGGATGGTCTCCGTCCGCGCGACGCTGGACCCCCGACCCACCCACCACACCCGGTTCGACGACGGCTACCTCCGCCTGGTCGCCGAACTGGAACGGCGCGGCTGGCTGCCTCAGCCGGTCGCCGAGCACGCACGGGAAAGGACGCCCGCATGACCCGCCTGGTCCTGGTCCGCCACGGCGAGACCGAATGGCACGCCGAGAACCGGTACGCCGGGGTCTCCGACGTCGCGCTGACCCCGCGGGGGCTCGAGCAGGCCGGCCTCCTGGCCGGCTGGGCGCGGGGGGCGGGACTGTCGGCGCTCTGGTCGTCCGACCTCACCCGCGCCCGGCTCACCGCGTCCTTCAGCTCCGAGGCCACCGGCCTGCCGCTGCAGGTCGACCCGCGCCTGCGCGAGCTGGACTTCGGACGCGCCGAGGGGCTCACCCGCGCCGAGATGCGCGAACGCTTCCCCGACGCCCTCCGCGCGTTCCACGACGACCCGGTCAGCGGCCACCTCCCCGGCGGGGAGGATCCGCAGGCCGCCGCCGAGCGCTTCACCTCGTGCCTGGACGACATCGTCGCCCGGCACCCGGACGGACGCGTCATGGTCGTCGCCCACACCACCGCGATCCGCCTGGTGCTGTGCCACTACCTCGGCGTCCCGCTGCGCGACTACCGCCGCGTGTTCCCCTCGGTGGGCAACTGCGCCCTCAACGAGATCGAGATCAGCGACGGGCGCGCCGCCCTGCTGGTGTTCAACACCCCGCTGCGCGGAGCCCTCGGCGTCGCCTGCGACGGCGACCGCCCCCAGACCACCTCCGCGCGCTAGGAGTCAACGATGACCACCCGTGTCCTCGCCGCAGGCGACCACTTCGTCCTCAACCGGCTCCTGGTCGACGCCGTCCGCGCCGAGACCTCCGCCGAGCTGGAGTTCACCGAGCTCACCCTGCCCTGGCCCGTCGTCCCGTTCGGCCGCGTCGCCGAGGTGGACGAGGCGTCCGGCACCGAGGACGAGCTCATCGAGGCGCTCCAGGGCGTCCAGGTCTGCGTCACCCAGATGGCGCCGCTCACGCGGCGCGTCCTGGAGGCCTGCCCCGACCTGCGGTTCTTCGGCGTCAGCCGCGGCGGACCGGTCAACGCCAACCTGGAGGCCGCGACCGAACACGGCGTCGCGGTCGCCTTCGCCCCCGGACGCAACGCCGCCGCCACCGCCGAGCACACCCTCGGCATGATCATGGCGGCCGTCCGGCGGATCCCGCAGACCCACTCCGACCTGCACGCGGGCCAGTGGCGCGGCGACTACTACCGCTACGAGGACGTCGGCCCGGAGATCGAGGGCAGCACCGTCGGCCTCGTCGGCTACGGCGCGGTCGGCAGCCGCGTCGCCCGCATGCTCAACGCGCTCGGCGCGCGCGTCCTCGTCCACGACCCCTACGCGACCGACCTCGGCGACGTCGCCGAGCTCGTCCCGCTGGACGAGCTGCTCTCCCGCGCGCAGATCCTCTCCCTGCACGCCCGCGTCACCCCGGAGACCACCGGGATGATCGGCGCCGCCGAACTCGCCGCCCTCCCCGAGGGGGCCGTCGTCGTCAACTGCGCCCGTGGCGCGCTGCTCGACTACGACGCCCTCTGCGACGCGCTCGACAAGGGCCACCTCTACGCCGCCGCCTGCGACGTCTTCCCCGAGGAGCCGATCCCGGCCGGGTCCCGGCTCCTCACCACCCCGAACCTCACCGTCACCCCGCACCTGGCCGGGGCCAGCAAGCAGACCGCCATGAACGCCGCCCGCATCCTCGCCAAGGACGTGGCCCGGCACCTCAAGGGCGAGCCCCTCCTCCACTGCGCCAACCCCGAGGTCCTCAAGACCAAGTGACCCATGAAACGGCCCCCGGCGCAGCCCGCGCCGGGGGTCTTTCGCGTCTCAGGCCGCTCTTGTGGACGCGCCTGCTCAGCGGTGCTGGTGCTGCTCCGGGAGGTGGCTGTCCGGGTGGACCCAGGGGAGGACGTTGGCGGGCGTCTCGGCGTCCTGTTGGAAGAACGCGAGGACGTCGGCGTCCGAGTGACGCAGGCTGAAGTGGGTCAGGACGAACAGCGTCCGCGGATGCGCCTCGACCACGGGACGCAACTGGCTCCAGACGGTGTGGCCGACGCGGTCGGCGCGTTCCCGCTGGTCCTCGTCCAGGTAGGTGCACTCGGTGATGATGACCGGGTAGTCGAACAGCCAGGGGTTCCGCTCGAACACGCTGACGTGGGTGTCGCCGAGGAAGGCGAACAACGGCCGCTTGACCTCCTGCTCGACCACGGCACCGTCCTCGCGTGCGCGCGCGATGAGACGCCCGAACTCCTTGCCCCGGCCCTCGGCCACCAGCCGACGCCGCAGCTCGTCGAACTCTGGGGACAGCGCCTTGGTGCTCTGGGAGAAGGCGTACCCGACGCAGGGCACCTTGTGATCGCACTCGACCACCCGCACGTGGTGCCCGGCGCGTCCGAAGGTGAACTCGTCGCCGCCTCGCACCTTGTGCAGCCGGTGGCCCGTCGCCAGGGCGGGATCGTACGCCGGGCCGTGGTTCAGCTCGGCGCTCGCGCGGATGTAGGACTCGGCGTAAGGCAGGGCGTCCGCGGGCAGGTGGATGTCCACGCCGGACGGATTGGTCGCCAGGTAGTCGAGGTCCTTGGCGTGATCGTGATGGGTGTGGGTCAGGAAGACCGTGTCGACCTGCCGCCCCTCGCAGAGCCCGGCGTCGAGGCTGCACCGCAGCTCGGGGATGTGAAAGAACGTCTTGTCGTTCGCGCGCGAGTAGCCGGTGAGCGTCAGCCCGGTCCCGGGTATCCGCCACGTCTTCCACTGCCGGAACGGATGCCCTTGCTCCAGACGGGCAGGGTGGTCGATCTGAACCATGTCAGGAGTGGCCATCTCTCGTGGGTGTCAAAGAGGGCGCCCGGCTTGCCCCCGGCCCGCCTCAATTCCGCAGAACCCTCGCACAAACCCCCCAAAACCGCACCGCATTTCCCCAACCCTCACCCCAAACCCCCACCCAGTGCCCGTCCCAGGACAGCGGCGCATTGGTCACTCCGCTCATGCCCGCCACACGCCGCGGGATCGCGATCGTGCCTGGCAGAGTGAGCATGTGCCGATCGAACGATCACGTGTCGAGGTGTGGGACGTCGGTCAGATCCGCTTTCGTGAGGGTTCGGCGCCGAGGCTGTCCGATGCCGACCTGGCGGCCATGGACGACGTGTGGGAGTCGATGGTCAGGGGCACCCCGGAGCTGTTCGACGGTCCGGCGGTGCGATGCGCCGACCTGCGATGGGACGCCCACAGACCTTGGCGGTGACCTCTCGGCTTCCAGGGGGCCGGTCGAGTAGCCTCGGCGGTCGTGCGGGGTCGTCCTGCGGAGTTCGTGGGGCCGGTGGCTCCGATTTCTTGAGGGAAGCGTTGGCGATAGTCGGTCGATTCGTACCTTCCGGCGGCGCGGATCAGTGCGCCGCGTCCACGTCGTCGGGCGAGGCTCTGGCGTCGCTCGACGGACTTGACGACGTCCCGTGGGCTGACCTCAGACATGCGTACGGGGCGGCCGAGGATGTTCCGGGGGCGCTTCGGGCGCTGGCACGTCCCGGCGGGGACGCCGAACGTGAAGAACTGCTGGATCACCTGGTCGCCTCGATCTACCACCAGGGTGGGGCCGTGTACTCGGCGGGCGCGGCGGCCGTGCCCTTCCTTGTCGAACTGGCGGCGACGCCCGGCCTGACGCTGAAGGCAGAGATCGTCGAGTTGATCGGCCAGTTCGTGGCCCTGCAGAACCAGATGCGCGAGCCCTGGCGGTCGAACAAGCACGCCGTGTCCTGCCGGGCGGCGCTGGTCGCCGAGCACGACACGCTGGTCGCGCTGCTGGACGACGCCGACCGCGCGGTCCGCACTGCCATGGCCGCACTGCTGTGGGACTACGCCCGATGGTCACCCCGCGCAGAGGACGCCACGACCGCCCTGATCAGCCGCGATGCGGTGGAGTCGGACCTGGCCCTGCGCGTGTCCCTAAGACTGCGCGGCGCGCGAGCAGCGGCCAGGGCGCGCGAAACGAACGCATCCTCGGCTGACGCGCTCGCGGCGGCCGTTCGCCGCCTCACGGCACCGGACCGGGACACCGACGCGCTCAAGTTCGCCTGCCTGGCCGCGAACAAGCGTCTCGACCCGGACGCCGTCCACTGGCGGGACCTGCTCGAGGAGGCCCTCGCGCCGACCACTCCCCACGAGGTCTACTCGGCATGGGACGACGGCGGTTCACGCCTGGCCAGGGCCTTGTGTGCCTTGTGCGAGGACGACACGAACGCACACCTGAACATCATCCGTGCACTGATCGATCACGAGTGGCCGCAGGTGCGCACAGGTGCTCTGCAGGCGGCCGGGGACGCGATGCTGCGGTGGCGCTCGGCCGTGCCGGAGCTGGTCCCGCCGGTCGGGGCCGCCCTGACGGATTCCGAACCGGAGAACCGCAGGAGTGCCGCCGATCTCCTCGCGGCGGTCGGCCCCGCCGGTACCGCGTTCGATGACCGCCTCGCCGCCGCGCTCGACGACCCGGACCGTCCGACCGCGACCCGGGCCGCCTGGGCGTTGGCCAGGCACGGGGACGCGCGTGCCGTCCCCACACTGGTGCACGCCCTGGACCACCTGGAGGACGGCGGGTTCGGGGCGTCCAGCCACTACAGCGGGCGCTGGTACTGGTTCTCGCAACCCCCCTTGCGCGAGCCCTTGTCGCGTGCGCCGGACGGCACGGACCACTGCTGGCCCCCGCACTGCGGTCCGCACTCGCGCGGTGCCTGGCGGAGCGGCCAACCGTTGCGGACAGCCTGCCGCGACTCCACCTGCTCTGCGATGCCCTGGCGGCATGCGGTCCCGCAGCGGACGTGGCGGTGCCCGAGTTGGAAGCGCTGCTCCAATCCACGCACCCGCAGTTGGCGTGCACCGTGATCGAAGCCGTCGGGCCCGCGGCTGCGCACTGCGTCCCACATCTCAAGCGGGTGGAGCGCAACGCCCTGGAGGGACCTCCCACGCCGGATTCCGCAGGTCTCGCGCTGACCGTCGCGCGGACCCGATTCGCCGTCACCGGCGACGAGACGGCCCTGCTGAGCACCGTGGACGAGGTGCTCACCTTGACGGCTCCTCTGCGCGAGGGCGCCGGAACGGAACTCAAGAACAGCCGCCCAGCCTCGGCGACGGAGGCTTCGGCGCGCTGGCACGTGGCGACGCTCGCGAGTGCCTTGGCCCGCTGCCTCTCCCCGCTGGGGCCAAGGGCCGGAACGGGCCGCACGACCTGGCTTGAGCAGTGGCTACGGGCGAACCAGCGGTTGTGGAGGAGCCACGAGGCCATCCCCGTCGCCCGGGCGCACTGGAAGGTGACCGGCGACAGCCACCTGGCCCTCCAGGTGTTCCAAAGCGTCCTGGACGCACCTCCCGGCGCGGCCTACAGCCAGATCGAACTGGCCGCGCTGCGCAACGTCGCAGAAATGGGGCCCGAAGCCCAGGCACTCGCACCGCTGCTGCACGCATGCCTGGACCGGGACGAGCGGATCAGCGACAACGGTGGCTGGCGCGGCATAGCCCTGGACGACGAGGCCCAGCAACTGGCCACGGCCGCCCTGTCCGCCTCGCCACAGCCCTGAGCCCCAGCCCCCGGGCCTTCGCGTGGCCGGTGAGCAGCAGCCGCAGGCGGCAGACCCGGTAAAGGGAAGGGCTGGGCGCGTCCGAGAACGCACCCAGCCAGTCGTATCGGCCCCCTGGGCCTGCGCAAGCGCCGGACGTGAACCCGCGCACGCTCACCCTTGGTCAGCGACCCATGGCCCACGCTGCGCGGCGCGTGATCCCCAGCGCCGACCCCTCCCTGCCGAGGACCTAGTTGGTCGGGGTGCGGCGGGCGCCCTGGCGGTTGGAGGTGCGGGCGCCGGTGCCGGTGGTGCTGCCCGCGGCTCCGCCGGACGTCGACCGGCGGCGGGGCTTGCGGCCCTCCGAACCGGCCGCGGCCTGGCGGTCGGAGCCGCGACCGGCCGTGGTGGCACCGCCCTTGGCGTTGCCGGATCCCGAACGGCGACCGCCGGTCGCGGACGCGCCGCCGGACGCCTGCGAGGACGAGTTCCGGGTGCCCGTTCCGGCGGTGGCGGCTGTTCCGGTGCCGGACGTCCCCGCGCCTCGGCGTCGGCGGCCGGACCGCCTGCCGCGCCCGGCGCCGGACTTCTGCTCCGGACGGGTTCCCGCCGGGGACGCCTGCTGCGGCACCTCGATGGTGACGGGCACGCCGGACGGTTCGCGGGCGCCCGTGATGGTCGCCAGCTCCGTGTCGTCCGAGGTGACGCTCGCCGTCTTCGGGCGGATGCCCGCGTCCGACATGAGCCGGGAGACGTCCCGCTTCTGGTCGGGCAGGACCAGCGTGACCACGCCGCCGGAGCCGCCCGCGCGGGCCGTGCGTCCACCTCGGTGGAGGTAGTCCTTGTGGTCGCCCGGGGGATCGACGTTCACGACGAGGTCGAGGTCGTCGATGTGCAGGCCCCGGGCCGCGACGTTCGTCGCCACCAGCGCGGTGACCTGGCCGTTCTTGAACTGCTCCAGGGTGCGGTTGCGCTGCGGCTGGGAGCGTCCCCCGTGCAGCGCCGCCGCGCGGACGCCGACGGCGAGGAGCCGCTTGGCGAGCCGGTCGGCGGACCTCTTGGTGTCGAGGAACAGGATGACCCGGCCGTCCCGGGCGGCGATGCGCGTGGTGACGGCCTTCTTGTCGGTCTCGTCCTGGACGTGGAGGAGGTGGTGCTCCATGGTGGTCACGGCGCCCGCGGACGGGTCGACCGAGTGCACCACGGGGTCGTTCAGGAAGCGCTGCACCAGGCGGTCGATGTTGCGGTCCAGGGTGGCCGAGAAGAGCATGCGCTGCCCGTCGGGCCGCACCTGCTGGATCAGCCTGGTGATCTGCGGCAGGAAGCCCATGTCGGTCATCTGGTCGGCCTCGTCCAGCACCGTGACGCGGATGTCGCCGAGCAGGCAGTCGCCGCGTTCGACGAGGTCGTTGAGCCTGCCGGGGGTCGCCACGACCACCTCGGCGCCGCCGCGGATCGCCGCGGCCTGCCTGCTGATGGACAGGCCGCCGACCACGGTGGCCAGCCGGAGGCCGACGGCCGACGCGTACGGGGTCAGCGCGTCGGTCACCTGCTGGGCGAGTTCACGCGTGGGCACCAGCACGAGGGCGAGGGGCGCCTTGGGCGCGGCGCGCCGTCCGGCGGTGCGGGCCAGGAGCGCGAGCCCGAACGCGAGGGTCTTGCCGGAGCCGGTGCGGCCCCGTCCGAGCACGTCACGGCCGGCGAGCGAGTTGGGCAGCGTGGCGGCCTGGATGGGGAAGGGAGTGGTGAGGCCCTGCTCGGTGAGGGTCTTCAGCAGTCCCGCGGGCATGTCGAGGTCGGCGAACTCCTCGACGGCGGGTAGTGCGGGGGTCGTGCTCTCCGGCAGCCGGAACTCCCTCGGAGCCGCCCCGGACCGGGGGGACGACCCGGACCGCGGGGACGACGCGGACCGCGGGGATGACGAGGCGCGCCGGTTCGGCTGGTGGGGCCTGCGGGACATGCGGTGGTAAGCCTTCCTGGAAACAGCACAAAACCGGGGCCTGCACCATGGCGGTGCGGACCCCGGTCAGTGGATACGCGTCCGGCGATCAGGCGGGGACGATGTTCTCCGCCTGCGGGCCCTTCTGACCCTGCGTGACGTCGAAGGAGACCCGCTGGCCCTCCTGGAGCTCACGGTAGCCCTGGGTCGCGATGTTGGAGTAGTGGGCGAAGACGTCGGGACCGCCGCCGTCCTGCTCGATGAAGCCGAAACCCTTTTCAGAGTTGAACCACTTCACGGTGCCCTGAGTTGCCATGACCTTCTCCGATCTGTAGGCAGAGGCCCCATCCGGAGATGCCGGAAAAAAACAAATGCGCCCGATGGATGAACATTCCCGTCAGGCGCACATAAGTTTCATGGGTACCACAACTGCAACGCCTTCACTGTAGCACAGTTCGCGGACTGCGGGGAAACGTCATCGGGTGACCTTGGCCAGCAGGGCGTGGAGGTTGGCGCGGGTGCGGGCGATCTTGTCGTCCAGGCTGAGGGTCTCCTCCATGTCGCGGGCGCCGACCGACTCCCTCCGGCCGCGGACGAAGAGGGAACAGGCCAGGTCGGAGCACATGTACTGGCCGACCGAGTTGCCCTGGCGGCCGTCCTCGCCGGTGCGGCGCGCGGTCATCAGGGCGACGCCGCCGCCCGTCCGGGTGGTCAGGCACAGCGAGCACATGCTGCGGGTGGTGAAGCCCCGGGAGGCCGCGGCGGTGGCGCGCAGGGAGATCCCGACGAGGCGTCCGTCGTGCTCGGCGACCAGGTAGGCCCGCTCGGGGGCGGCGGGGTCGCGCCAGCCGAGGAAGTCCAGGTCGTCCCAGGCGAGCTCGGCGAAGTCCCTGGGCAGGTGGAGCCGGGTGGCCTCGCCCTTGGAGCAGTTGACGAAGGACGTGCGGACGTCCCGTTCGGTGAGCGGCTTCATGGTCGCGAAGGTAGTCAAGCTAGGGGTACTATGCAAATTGTTAAAGGGCTTAAGTTTCTGGGAGGGGGCTCATGGCGCGGGCCGGAGTGACACCCGAACGCCTGGCATGGGCGGCGGCGGAGCTCGCCGACGAGGTCGGCTTCGACAACGTGACGGCCTCGGCGGTCGCGCGCGGGTTCGGGGTCACGGTGGCGAGCCTGTACGCGCACGTCGCCAACGCCCATGACCTGCGGGTTCGTGTGGCGCTGCTCGCCCTTGAGGAACTGGCCGACCGGGTCGGCGACGCCGTGACCGGACGCGCGGGCAAGGACGCCCTGGTCGCCTTCGGCAACGCCTACCGCGCCTACGCGCAGCAGCACCCGGGGCGCTATGCCGCCGCGCGCCTGCGCCTCGACCCGGAAACGGCGGCCCGAAGCGCGGGCCCCCGGCACTCCGCGATGGCGCGCGCGATCCTGCGCGGCTACGGCGTCCCGGACGAGGAGCAGAACCACGCCGTCCGCCTGCTGGGCAGCACGTTCCACGGCTTCGTCAGCCTGGAGGCGTCCGGCGGCTTCGAGCACTCGGGCGACCCGGAGACCTCCTGGACCAGAGCCTTGGACGCCCTCGACGTCGCCCTGCGCAACTGGCCGTCCCCGTCCGCCTGACCTCCGTCCGCGCCATCGCCCACCGCCCCGCGCCGCCTAGGCGAAGGGGTCGAAGTGGCTCCGGGATTCCTCGCGCCAGAGCGAGACGGTGGCCGCGATTCCGACGGCGACGGGGAGGATGTCGATGAGCTTCGCCCATCCGGGGGCGTCCTGTGTCAGGGAGTAGAAGAAGGACAGTGTGCCGATGGCCATGAAGACGGTGGACAGGACCCGTCCCCATGAGCGTCCGTCCCGGCACACCTTGGCCATCCATATCCACAGCCCGGTGCCGATCAGGCTGAAGACGACGGCCATGCCGGTGCCGACCCGGACGACGGTATCAATCTGATCCGGGCTGAGGTTGCCCTGCTCCTGGAGACGTGAACGCATTGAGCCCATCAGGGACAGCTTGATGGGCAGGAAGATCAGGCTGACAACTGCGCCGAAGTACATCCATTTGATGGCGGTGGCAACGGTGTCCGGCAATTGAGAACCCCCTTGTAGTGGACGTCCGCCCCAGGGCGGACGCTCCGACAGCACCCCGTCGAGCACGCGCCGCCGCGAACCGCGGTGCGTGTGCAATGTGGGTTAGGTGTTCTTGGAACGCCGAGGGTTCCCTTGAATCGCCGGATCGGGGCTAGCTGACCACGTACGGCCAATCGGTGGTCAAAGGGCGAGCATGGCTGCGGCGACGTCATTTGCCGCCGCCTTCGGGATCACGGTCGCGGCGTCCTCGAGGACGAGCAGACGTGCGCCGGGGATCTCGCGTGCGAGCGCCTCGCCGTTGCCGACCGGGAAGAACGGGTCGCGGCGGCCGTGGACCACGAGCGCGGGCAGGGCGAGTTCGGGCAGGCGCTCGCGCCAGCGCGGCGCGCAGTCGAGCTTCGAGAAGACCATGCCCAGCTGGTTGGCCATCTGGAGGGCGGGGTCCGTGCCCGGCGTCCGGTCGAAGACGCGCTCGGCGTTCGCGCGTGCCGCGGCGGGATCGTTTCCGAGGACCTCCGCGCCTGCGGCGGCGAACTCCGCCACGGCGGCGCGGTCGGACCACTCGGGCATCGGGCGCGAGAACAACCGGCCCATCGTCGCGCCGTCGTGGTCGGGGAGGTCGTCGTCGACCGGGCCCGGCGCGACGGGCCGCGTCGCGACCAGGGTGAGGGCCGAGAACGCGTCCGGGTGGTCGAGCGCGGCGACCTGGGCGACCATCCCGCCGACGCCGATGCCCGCCAGGTGCGCCGGACGGTCGTCCAGGCCGCGGGCGAGCGCGGCGGCGTCGGCGGCGAGGTCGCGCAGCGTGTACGTCGGGGCGCCGGGGTCGACGGTCGTGGACGCGCCGGAGTCGCGCAGGTCGTAGCGGACGACGTGCCGTCCGCCGCGGGCGAGCGCCTCGCAGAGCGCGTCGGGCCAGGAGAGCATGGTCGTGCCTCCCGCGAGCAGGACGAGCGGCGCCGCCGTGTCGCCGAAGTGCTCGACCCCGAGCGTGACACCGTCGGGAGTGCGGAACGTCGAACGCATGCTCTACCTCCAGGACGCCTGCGTGATCGCGCCACACCCTACGCCGGGCGTCGGACAGTCCCCTACGGCCTGGTGTCGGGCTGGATCCCGGCGACGAGGTTGAACGAGCCGGTGAGCATGTTGAGCGTGACCAGGCCGACGATCTCGGAGATCACCCGGTCGCTCCAGCCGTGCTCGCGCAGCGCCGCCACGTCGTCGGAGGTGAGGGACGACGGCTCGCTCAGGACGCGGAGGGCGAAGCCCATCAGGGCCGCCTCCCGGACGTCGGTCGAGGTGCCCTGCCGGGCCAGGGCGATGTCGGTGTCGGTCAGCCCCGCCGCGCGGGCGGCCTCGATGTGGGCCTCCATGCAGGTGCCGCAGCCGATCCACTCCTGGAGCGTCAGGGAGACCTTCTCGCTCAGCGCGCGGGGCATCTTGACCCGCTTCATCGCCCGGGAGAGGTCGAGGTAGCCCTGCAGCAGCGCCGGGGAGTGGGCCATCGTGCTCACCATCTCGCCGGCCGATCCGTGCCGTCCGACGATGTCGCCGAGCAGTTCCTGGGACTTGCCCGATGCTTCCTCGGGGGTGAGGGGCCGCAGGTTGCGCATCTTCTTCTCCGATCCCGACTTTTACCCATGGGGGGTATATGGGAGGACAGTAACACCCTCCGGGGGGTATGTGTTCCCAGGGCGGCCGGGACGTTGGACGACGGCGGCCCTGCCCGCCCCGCCCCTCCGCTCCGGTGGGGCCCGCGCGCACTTCGGCGTCCGACCTCGTCAGGCGGTGAAGCCGATGAGGCCGGCGGTTTTTCCCGCCTCGCGGAGTTGTTTGGAGGTGACGCCCTGCGCGCCGGTCAGGTCGACGTCGGTGAGGTCCGCGCCGGTGAGGTCGGTGTCGGTGAGGTTCGCGCGGGTGAGGTTCGCGCCCGTGAGGTCCGCGCCGGTGAGGTCCGCGCCCGTGAGGTTGACGCGGGTGAGGTCGGCGTCGGTGAGGTCCGCGTGGGTCAGGTTCGCGCGGATGAGGTTCGCGCCGCTCAGATCCGCCCAGGTCAGGTCCGTCCGGATCAGCGTCGCCTCGGTCAGGGTGGCGCCGGTCAGGTTCGCGCCGGGCAGTTCGGCGCGGTTCAGGTCCGCCTGGGCGAGCGTCACGCGGGTCAGCGTCGCCCGGCGCAGCAGCGCGCCGATGAGGTCGGCCCAGGTCAGGTCCACGTCGGTCAGGTCGGCCCAGGTGAGGTCCGCCCGGATGAGGCTCGCGCTGGTCATGTTCGCGCCGGTGAGGTTCGCGCGGTGCAGGTCCGCGCCGGTGAGGTCGGCGCCGGGCAGGGTCGCGCCCGTCAGGGTCACGCGGGCCATGTTCGCCCAGGTCAGGGTCGCTTTGGCCAGGTCGGCGCCGGGCAGGCTCGCGTCGGCCAGGTTCGCGTGGTGGAGGTTCGCGCCGGTCAGGTTCGCGTCCGGGAGGTTGAGCGGCCTCGCCCACGTGGGTGGACGCAGGATGGACCGGAGGGCCGCCTGGACGTCGGGGGATCCGCCGCCGAAGGTGTTGCGGCGCAGGAACGCCTCCAGCACGTCGAAGACCTCGGCACGGTGCAGACGGGAGTCGCGCGCCACATGCTGGAGGGCGTAGACCGCGCCCAGCCGCTGGTCGCTGTGGTCGGCGGACAGCGCCTCCAGCGCGTTGCTGAACCGGTCGGTGACCTGGCCCCGGTGCGCGAGCTGGTAGCCGCGGGCGGTGTAGAGCAGCGTCAGGGCCACGAAGATTCCCCCGGCGACCGACACCACCAGCATCCGCGCGTTGTGCCGGTCCTTCGGATCCGCCAGGTGCATCAGATCGGGCGTCTTCCAGAGCGCCCATCCGTACGCCAGGGCCAGCAGGCTGACGCCGGGTGCGCTCAGCACCCGTACCCTCGCCGCCCACTGCATAACCAGCCGCATGAGTCCATGTCCCCTCAGACGTGCCGCAGCCGAATCGATTGTTCTACGACAACAAGAGCGTCATGGCCCAAACCGCAGGGACCATGCCGGGCCCTCCTCGGGGCTAGCGCTCCAGGTCAGGGCCCTGCGGCGGCGGGCGAGCCACCCGGCGGCCCGCCCTGGACGCCGGTCTGGCGTCCGGGCGTCCGCGCTCGGGGAGGCGTGGACGATCAGGCGGTGTCGGCAGAGAGTGTCCTCGAGGTGACTACCTGGTCACGTCGACTGCACCCCGATCCGGCGCACAGCGCGCGAGCGGCATGGCCGCGGGGGACGGCGTCCAGCCCGGCCGGAACACCCGGCCGGGCTGGACGACGGACGAGACGTCCGGCGGGGCTACGGACGCGACCGCCGGACGGGACGACGGGCGGACGCGACGCCCGGCGGTCGTGTTCTCAGCGGACGAGGCGGAAGAAGGCGCGGACGTCGGTGACCAGCAGGTCCGGGGCCTCCATCGCGGCGAAGTGGCCGCCCCGGTCGAACTCCGACCAGTGGACGACGTTGTGCTCGCGTTCGGCGATGCGGCGGACGCCGGGGTCGCCCGGGAACACCGCCACCCCGGTCGGCACGTCGGACTTCTCGACCGGCCGTCCCCAGTCGGCCGCGCCCTCCCGGTACAGGCGGGACGACGAGGCGGCGGTGCCCGTGAACCAGTAGATGGAGACGTCGGTGAGCAGCTGGTCGCGGTCCACGGCGTCCTCGGGGAGGTCGTGGGCCGGGTCGGTCCACTCCTTGAACTTCTCCACGATCCAGGCCAGCTGGCCGGCGGGGGAGTCGTTCAGGCCGAACGCGAGCGTCTGCGGACGGGTGGACTGGATCATCGCGTACCCGGCGCGGTCCTGGTCGGAGTACTGCGCCAGCCTGCCCAGTTCCACCTCCGTGAGCCCCTCCATCTCGTCCGGGGCGAAGGTCGGGAAGCCCAGCGCGCCGTTCACATGGACGCCGACGACGTTGTCCGGGGCGACGCGTCCGAGCTCGGGGGAGACCACCGCGCCGGTGTCGCCGCCCTGCGCGCCGTACCGCTCGTAGCCGAGGCGGCTCATCAGCTCGGCCCACGCGCGGGCGACGCGGCGCGGGCTCCAGCCGGTCTCGCGGGTCGGCCCGGAGAAGCCGAAGCCGGGCAGGGACGGCGCGACGACGTGGAAGGCGTCGGCCGGGTCGCCGCCGTGCGCGCGGGGGTCGGTGAGCGGCCCGACGACCTTCATGAACTCGGCGACCGACCCCGGCCAGCCGTGCGTGAGGATCAGCGGCAGCGCGTCCGGCTCCGGCGACCGGACGTGCAGGAAGTGGATGTTCTGCCCGTCGATCTCGGTCGTGAACTGCGGGAACTCGTTGAGCGCCGCCTCCTGCCTCCGCCAGTCGAAGCCCGTCCGCCAGTACTCGGCCAGCTCCTGCGCGTACGAGGATGGGACGCCGTAGGACCAGCCGGTGCCGGGCAGCTCGTCCGGCCAGCGCGTGCCGGCCAGCCGGACCCTCAGGTCCTCCAGGTCGCCGGCGGGAACATCGATGCGGAAGGGGTTGATCTTCGTCATGTCCAAGACTCTACGAGCTGCCTAGGACGACTTCGGTCCTAGGTTGTCGGCAGAATGAAGGACATGTTGGAGACCTCGGCGCGACTGCTCAGACTGCTGTCCCTTCTGCAGACCCACCGCGACTGGTCCGGCGCGGAGCTGTCCGAACGGCTCGGCGTCACGACGCGGACCGTCCGGCGGGACGTCGACCGCCTGCGCGAACTGGGCTACCCCGTGGACGCCACTCCCGGCGCGCCCGGCTACCGCCTGGGCGCGGGGTCCGAGCTGCCTCCGCTGCTGCTCGACGACGACGAGGCGGTCGCCGTCGCCGTCGGGCTGAGGACGGCCGCCGGAGGCACGGTCGAGGGGATCGAGGAGACGTCCGTCCGGGCCCTCGCCAAGCTCGAACGGGTGCTGCCCGCGAGGCTCCGGCACCGCGTCAACGCGCTGCAGTCGATGACCGTCCCCATGACGGCCGCCGTCGCGCCGGTGCCGCCCGAGGTCCTGACGGCCATCGCCGCGGCCTGCCGCGACCACGAGGTCCTGCGCTTCGACTACCGGTCGCACCAGGGGCAGGAGAGCCGTCGCTCGGCCGAACCCCACCGGCTCGTCCACTCCGGCCGCCGCTGGTACCTGGTGGGCTGGGACGTCGACAAGCGCGACTGGCGGACGTACCGCGTCGACCGGCTGTCCTTGAAGACACCGAACGGGCCGCGCTTCGTCCCGAGAGAACCGCCCGCCGAGGATCTCGCCGCGTACACGTCCCGCGCGATCTCCAGCGCCCCGTACCGCCATCAGGCGCGCCTCACCGTGCACGCCCCGGCGGACGTCGTGACCGCGCACATGCCGCCGACGGTCGCGACGGTCGAACCCGTCGACGCGTCCACCTGCGTCCTGCTGTGCGGCTCGAACAACCTCGACGAGATCGTCGTCTACGTCGCCCTGATGGACCTCGCCTTCGAGGCGCACGAACCGCCCGAACTGGTCGAACGGATCGCCGCCATGGCCTCCCGCCTCCAAGCGGCCTCCGACGCGGGGTCCGACGCGTCAGGGGCAGGGGAGGCGGCCGGAGGCGCGGCGGCGGACGTCGCGGGACGCTGAGGCCATGGCCCGGGGCCCATCGACGACGCCCGGCGTCCCGCCCTCGGCCCTCACTCCGGCTTGGCCGGGGCGTCCGCGCGCGGCAGGACGATGGTGAAGGTCGAGCCGCGGCCGGGCTCGCTCTCGGCGGTGAGGCTCCCGCCGTGCGCCTGGACGATCCCCTGGGCGATCGACAGGCCGAGACCGCGTCCGCCGGTCGCGCGCCCGCGCGCCGAGTCCGCCCGCCAGAACCGGTCGAACACGTGCTTCAGCTCGTCGGGCGCTATGCCGCGCCCGGTGTCGGCGACCTGGATCCCCACCGCGTCCCCGGCGGACAAGGCGCGCAGCGTGACCGTCCCGCCGGGCGGGGTCGCGGCCATCGCGTTGGTCACGAGGTTGCCGATGACCTGGCGTAGCCGGTCGGGGTCGGCGTTGACCGGCGGCACGACGTCCGCCTCGACGCCGAGCTCCACACCGTGCGACTCGGCGACCGCCCGGTGCGCCACCCGTGAGATCTCGAGGAGTTCCCGGACGTCCAGGGGGGTGCGGAGCATCTGCAGCGCGCCCGACTCGGCCAGCGCCAGGTCCTGGAGGTCGTCGATGAGCCGCTGTTGCAGCACCGCCTCCTCCAGCAGCGACAGGAGCAGGTCGGGATCGGGTTCCAGGACGCCGTCGTGCAGGGCCTCCAGGTACCCGCGGATGTTGGCCAGCGGGGTGCGCAGCTCGTGCGCGATGTCGCTGACCATGCGGTGCTGCGCCTCCTCGCTGCGCTGGAGCGAGTCGGCCATGCGGTTGAAGCCGCGGGCGAGCTCGGCGATCTCGTCCCGGCCGCGCACGGCGACCCGTTCGGACAGGTTCCCCGCGCCGAGCCGCCGCGCCGCCACGGCGAGCGCCCCGATCGGGGCGAGCACGCGGCGGCTCAGCAGCAGCGTGCAGGTGATCACGAGCACGGCGACCACCATGGCCGCGACGATGACGCGCGCCGGCTGGAACGGCCGCTGGCCGGTCGTCTCCTGCCCGTACCCGAGCCACAGCAGCAGCGGCTGGGGGGCCACCCCCTCCAGCCGCTGCTGCAACGCCTGCTCGGTGCAGACCTTGACCAGGGTGGTGGCGCGTCCGCCCGGCGCCGTGGTCGGCGGGCCCGCGCCCTGCTTGCCCGAGGGCTTGTCACCGACCTGGTACAGGCAGTCGGCCACCGCCTGCTTGTCGGCTTTGAGTTCCGTGGCGCTGCTGGCGCCCAGCTTCGCGCAGGACTCGAACTCCTCCAGCGGAAGGCCCGGTGAAGCGCCGGGTCTCAGAGGGTCTCTCGGCCAGCGGGCGGGATCCGTGGCGTTCAGGTCGACGACGCCCCCGCGCGTGAGGCACGCCCGCAGGCGCATCGCCTGGCGGTAAAAGGCGACCTGTGACGCGATCATCTTCGTGTGGGCGACGTTCGGGTCCGTGGCCGGCGGCACGGACAGCGCGGGAGGCAGTTCGCTCTGGGCGCGCAGGATGATCTGCCGCGGATCCAGCACGCCGGACGGCCGCCGGGTGACCGGACGCGCCGTCCGGGCCGCCTCGGTGTCGGTGTCGACGATCACCACGCCGTCCAGCGTGGTGAGGCGGATCCGCTGGCCGGTGCCCCGCCCGAGCCGGACGACCGGCTGGACGACCCCCTCCCAGGTGCCGTGCTTGACCCCGTAGACGTTCAGCGTGTCGTAGACGCTGTCCACCACCCGCTTCTCGACCGCCGCCGACTCGGCGAACTCCGCGCGCGTGGCCCGGACGGTGAGCCACGCGGTCGCGCCGACCGCCGCCGCGGCGACCAGCGCGACGACGGCGAAGACACGCGCCCGGTATCCCCAGGACACGTTCAGCCCGACCGCTCGACCGGCCGCGCGACCGGCCCGAGGCCGGTCGCGTCCGCCCCGGAGCGGCCGGGTGACGGCCCGTCCACGCCGCCGGGACCCGGGTCGGCCACGGTCCCGGCCCCGGCGTCGGTGCGGTCGGGGAGGGGGCCGAGACGGTAGCCGCGGCCGTAGACCGTCTTCACGTAGACCGGGTCGGCCGGATCGTCCTCGATCTTGCGGCGCAGGTTCATGACGTGGGCGTCGACGGTCCGTTCGAGCACGTGGTGGTCGAACCCGAAGGCCAGTTCCAGGATGTGCGCGCGGGTGAACACGCGGTGGGGCTCGGCGGCGAGGATCTGCAGGATGCCGAACTCCTTGGCGGTCAGCTCCACCTTCCGTCCGGCGACCCGCACCTCGAAGCGGTCCGGGTCGATCTCCAGGTCGCCGACGCGCAGGGCCTCGGCGGACGTCTCCGCGCCCTTCCCGACGCCCGCGCGGCGGAGCAGGGCGCGGACGCGGGCGGTCAGCACCCGGGGGCTGAACGGCTTGGTCAGGTAGTCGTCGGCGCCCAGGTCGAGGCCGAGGAGCTGGTCGTCCTCGGTCGAGCGGGCGGTCAGCAGCAGGATCGGGACCGACGACTCGGCGCGCAGGATCCGGCAGACGTCCAGGCCGTCGACGCCCGGCATCATCACGTCCAGCACGAGCAGGTCCGGACGGAGCGCGCGGGCCTGCTCGAGGGCCTGGCGGCCGTCGCCGACCGCGGTGACGCGATGCCCCTCCCGTTCCAGGTAGACCTGGATCAGGCGGGCCTGTTTGGGATCGTCTTCGGCGAGCAGGATCCGGGCGGCCGTCCACATGATCAGGACGATACCGAGCGGGCGTACCGGACGAATCGCCCAGGCGGAGAAAGATCATTTCCGCATGGGTTCTTCACGGGAACTTCACGGCCTTCGGCTTGAGTGACGCCTCGTCCGGCGGTGCCATCGGGGGGCCGCCACCGACCACGTCCGCGGAGACGCCCATGACCGACACGCTGAACCAGGTGGCGGCCGACCCGTTCACCCAGGCGGACCGGCCCACCGACGAGGATCGGCCCACGCCCGAGGATCGGTCCGCGCAAGGAGACCGGTCCGCGCAAGGAGACCGGTTCGCGCAGGCGGACCGGTTCGCGCCGATCGACGCCGACAGCCGCCGCGCCTTCGCCGAGCAGGGCTACCTGCTGGTCCGCAACGCCCTGGACGAGGAGGCGCGGGCCCGGATCGAGGCGGCCGTCGACCGCGTCTACGAGTCCGAGGGCCGGGCCGGACGGCTCGGGGACAACGGCTCGATGCACGTGCTCGGCGCGGTGTTCCGCGACGAGGCGTTCACCGAACTGCTGGACCTGCCCACGACCTTCCCCCACCTGTGGGGGCACCTGGGCTGGAACATCTACGTCCACCACAGCCACATCGACGTCAACCCGCCCGCGCTCGAACGTCCGGCCCCCAAGTGGAGCTGGCACCAGGACGGCTACCGGCAGAACGCCGACCTGGAGATGGAGCCGCGGCCGATGTTCTCGATGAAGGTCGCCTACGTGCTGAGCGACCTGGCGGACGAGGGTCGCGGGGGCACCCTCGTCCTGCCGGGGAGCCAGCACAGCAACACCCTGGAGCGGACCGAGCCCGGCCCGGACGGTGAGTACCCGCGTCCGCCCGGCACGGTCGAGATCACCGCGAACCCCGGCGACGCGTTCGTGTTCGACCGCCGCCTGTGGCACTCGCGGTCGCCCAACCAGTCCGCGATCACGCGGAAGATGGTCTTCCTCTGCTACACCTACCGCTGGATCCGCTGGCGGGACGACGTCTCGATCGACCGGCACAGCGCGTGGTGGCGGTCGCTGAGCCCGCTGCGCCGCCAGCTCCTCGGCGACGGCGACGAGGCCGCCAGCCACTTCGGCTTCACCCTCGAGTCGGGCGTGTGGGACGACGCCATCCCGCTGCGCGCCGAACTGAAGCAGCGCGGACACCTCGACAGGAGCCGCCACTTCCTCCGCTGACGCCCATGGGGGACCTCCGAGGGAGGACCGCCCCGAGAACGCCCGCCCGCAGCTCGCCCGCTCGGGCGGGAACCGACCTGAGCCCCCGGCCCCGACACCGGGGGCTCAGTCATGCCCGCTTCGAAGGCGTCAGGAGTAGGAGCCTTCGCGGAGGTCGGCGACGCCGCCCGGCCGCTTCGGGCTCCAGCCCAGCCGGTCACGCGTGGCCTCGGCGCCGACGGACTGGTCGAGCGCGAGCGCCACGGCGAAGGGCTCGCCCAGCTGCTCGGCGGCCTGCTCCAGCGGCCAGACGCGCGGCTCGCCGTCGACACCCGCCGCCCGACCCGCCGCGACCGCGAGATCCCGGACGGGGACGGCGGACTCGGCGACGCCGTGCCAGACCGTCCCGGCGGACGCGTCGGTCAGCACCGCCACGTAGAGGTCCGCGAGGTCGTCCACGTCCACCATGGGCCAGCGCGCGTCCGGGTCGGCCACGACGCGGGGCGCGCCGTCCTCGCCCGCCCACTGGACGAGCATCGCCGGAATCCCGCCACCGCGTCCGTGCACGATGCCCGGACGGATCACGGCCGCGCGGACGCCGTCCCCGGCGGTGGCCAGCACCTGCCGCTCGATCTCCGGCCGGTAGCCCACGATCGGGATCGGGTCGGTCGCGGCGTCCTCACCCGCCGTCTCCGCGCCCGTCGCGCCGAGCACCCAGACGCCGCTGGTGTAGACGAACGCCCGTCCGCCGTCCCGCAGCGGAGCGGTCAGCGCCTCGATCGCGGCCTTGTCCAGCGCCGCGTCCCCGCTCGGCGTGGCGGCGTGGACGACGGCGTCGATGTCGGGCGTGACGGCGGCGGTGAGCGAGGCGGGATCGGCGAGATCCCCCTCGCGCAGCTCGGCGGCCCCCGCGACGGACGTCCGGCCCGGACGCACCAGCGCCACGACCTCGTGTCCCGCCTCCACCAGCCGCCCGGTCAGCGCGGACCCCACGTACCCGCCCGCTCCGATGACCAGAACCCGCATAACGCACCTCCATCAAAAATTTCGATGTCGAAACTTTAGACCGCTCCACGTTTCGGCGTCAAACTATTGGACGACGAAGGTTAGATTGGACGGGCACCCTCACCGAGACCGGAGGTCCCCGAAGTGGCCGACCGCACCGCGCCCCCGGCGCCCGCGCGCGACGGAGTCGACGCGATCCTGGACCAGTGGAAGGGGGCGCGCCCCGACCTGGACTGCGCGCCCATGGGCATCGTCGGGCGCATCTCCCGCGCGTCCCGCCTGCTCGAACGCGCCCTCAAGGACGAGTTCGCCCGGCACGGCATCGAACCCTGGGAGTTCGACGTCCTCGGCACCCTCCTGCGCTCCGGGCCCCCGCACGTCCTCTGCGCCGGCGACCTCAGCGCCGCCGCCATGGTCAGCTCCGCGGCCCTCACCAACCGCGTCGACCGCCTCCTCGACAAGGGCCTCGTCGAACGCCGCGTCGACCCGTCCCACCGCCGCCGCGTCCTCGTCTCCCTCTCGGACAAGGGCCTCCGCGTGGCCAACGACGTCCTCGAGCACCACGTGGCCAACGAACGCCGCCTCCTCGCCGCCCTCTCCGCCGACCAGCAGACCCACCTGGCCGAAGCCCTCCGCACCCTCCTCCTCGACCTCGGCGACACCGCCCCCGACCAACCCTGACTCGCTCCCAAGCGCTCACCCCTGATGACGCGCCCCCTCCGCCAAATACGGGATGAGTCCCTGCAGCACGACCGCCGCGTTCTCCGCGGCGACCTGGTGGCAGGCGTCGTCTTTGTTCGCGTCGGCGTTGTCGGAGATGCCGCGGATGACCAGCCAGCCCTTGGCCCTGTGCTGTCCGGTCTGCGCGTGGAAGTCCAGGGCGAGCCCTCCGGCCTCCATGTCGAGGGCGAGGGTCTTGTCGTTGACGGACACGAGGTGGCGCCGGATCGGCGAGGAGGCGTCCGCGACGACGGCCTCGCCCGTGCCGACGGGACCGGCGAGGACCTTCGCCGTGCCGGAGGGTAGGACGCAGGGTTCGCCGTGGTCGGTGAAGAAGTCGTTCACCTCCCGGCGGACCCAGGCCGGGATCTGGTGCCCCTCACTCCGCCGTCGCACCCCTGACGCCGTCTCCTTGCGCAGCTCGTAGTAGACGACCTCCTGGCCGATCACGACCTGGCCCGACGCCCCGGTCAGTGGCGGAGGTGGGTTCTGGTGTCGGTGCGGTGGTCGTGGAGGGTGAGGGTGGTTCCCGGGGCGGGACGGGGGACGTGGGACGGGTGCTGGGGGAGGGCGAAGATGCCGCTCAGCAACGGTGCGACGTCGCGGGGGAGTTCCGCTGCGGGGGCCAGGTAGGAATCGTCCAGGCGGTAGGTCAACCGGGTTCCGTGGCGGCCGGTCTCTTTGAGGACTTCCAGGGGGAGCTGCTCGCCGGTTCGGTCGGCGCGCTGCCTGTAGTGGCGGCCGTCGCGCCACACGTCCGCGACGGCCTCGGTGGACACGGCGGTCACCGCCGCCATTCCCGTTCGGTGGATGGGCTGACGACCGCAGAGCGGCGTCGTCATCAGTTCGGTGATCACTGGGGGATCGCGCGGGTCCGCCGGTTCGATCGGAAGACCGGGGCCGTCGTCCTCGACGCTGAACCGGAGTGGGCCCTCGATGACGACCTCGACGTGCAGCGTGGCTTCGAAGGGCGTCTCGGTCAGCGCGTCCTGGACGGCCAGGGAGAGCGCCGCGCCCGGCAGTCCGGGATCGTCGGCCGCCATGCCGAAGTACATCAACGGACGGCGGCGAATCGCGTCGAGCGCGGTGGTGACCCTGATCCGGGACGCGTCGAAGTCCATCCCCCATCCCCCCATGGAAGGCCGCGCCGTGTCCACCGCCGGGGGAACGCGTCACGTCGCTTGTTCGTCACGGTGGGTGAGTATGCTCGCGCGGGTGATCCCGTTGATCGTGTTCAGCCTGGTCGCGATACTCCTGTGGACCTTCGGCGCGAAGCGGCTGGGCGACCTGCACGTCTCCGCGCCCGTGTTCATGGTCGCCTTCGGGGTCGTCGCGGGCCTGGTGTTCGGGGACGAGGTCAGGCACCAGCTCAACACCCACCTCGCGGAGCGGGCGGTGGAGTTGGTCCTCGCGGTCCTGCTGTTCGTCGACGCCGTCGAGGTGCGCGGCGGCTTCCTCGGCGGTGAGCGGGGGGCGGTGCTGCGCCTGCTGGTGCTGGCGCTGCCGCTGTCGATCGCCGCCGCGTTCGCCGTCGGGGGGCCGATGCTCGGCGTCTCGTCCTGGGGCGTGGTCCTCGCGATCGCGTGCGTGGTGATGCCGCTCGACTTCGCCCCCGCGGCCGACCTCCTCCGGGACCGGCGGCTGGACCGCGGCCTACGGCACGCGCTCGCCGTCGAGAGCGGCTACAACGACGGGCTCTTCTCGCCGGTGTTCGCCTTCGCCCTCCTGACGATCGGCTCCCCGGTCGAGCACTCCTCTTCGGGGCCGCTGTTCGGCGCCGTCCACGCCGCTCTGGGGGCCGCGGCCGTCGGCGTTGGCATGGGCGCGCTCACCGGCCTCGCGCACCGCCTGGCCGTGGCCGCCCGCTGGACGGGCGCACCGGCCGTCCGCGTCGCGATGGCCCTCGTCCCGATCATCACCTACGCGCTCGCGATCGGCGTCGGCGGCAACGGCTTCGTCGCGGCGTTTCTCGCCGGGATCGCCTACAAGGCGGGCCGGATGGGCGAGCGCGGCGAGTACCGCGACCTCGCGCGTCGCGAGCTCTCCAGCGTCGAGGACCTCAGCGTGATCTCCTCGACGATCATGTGGTTCGTGTTCGGCGCCGCCGCGGTGCTCGTCTTCAGGCTGGGGCTCGACTGGCCGCGCGTGCTCTACGGCCTGCTCGCGCTGACGCTCGTCCGCATGGTCCCGGTGTACGTCTCGATGCTCGGCTCGCCGGTGCGCTGGCGCGACCGCACCCTGCTCGGGGTCCTCGGCCCGCGCGGCACCACGTCGATCGTGTTCGGGCTGCTCGCCTACAACGCCACCCGGCAGGACGACGCGGACGTCGTCCTCTACGTCATGACGGTCGTCGTCCTCGGCAGCATCCTGCTGCACGGCATCGCGATCCCCTTCGGCCTCCACCGGTTCTCCGCCCGCGGCGAGGAACCCGCCTCCGGCTGACCCATGCCCGTCGGCGGGCGCATGTGGGGATTCCCGGTGCCCGCCGACGGTGTGGGGGAGGGCTACTTACATCCGGCGGCCGTGAGGCTCTTGTCCAGCTGGGCGCGTAGACGCGTGTTCTCGGTCGTGGTGAGCGCGCGGTTGGCCATGGTGAGCTTGATGGTCTGCGCGCTGTGGCCGCGGGTGCCGACCTGGATGTCGGTGCTGTAGCGGTTGGGGGTCAACGTCGTGGCGTTGGCGTAGGTGACCCTGATCCGGTAGTGCAGGATGCGGCCGCCGGGCTTGGTCAGGCAGCGCTTGGTCCCGGCCTCCATGCGCTCGTAGAGCCCCCGGTTGAGGCTGGCCCACTGCGGGACGAGGTCGTAGCGCTCGTCCACGCCCTTCAGCGTCGCCGCGATGAGGTGACCGCCGTCGTAGCCGGTCGTGCCGGACATGTGTCCCGCCTTGCCCTGGCAGCTGCCGCGGTCGGCGACGCTCGACTTCAGGTCGCTGGCCTCGGCGCGCTCGGGACGGCCCTTGGAGTCGGTGTGGTAGCTCGCGCCGTTCGCGTGGTAGGTCGCGTTGGGCTTGAGGTGCTCGGCGCACGGCACCTGGTCCACCTTCGAGGACGAGGCGACCTCGCCCGCCTTCGAGTGCGGGGCGGCGCCCGCGGACGACGTGCAGGCCGTCGCGGCGGTGGCGACGGCGACAAGGGCGAGTGCGGCTCGTGCTCGGGTCACGGGCGTTTCCTTTCGACGGGGGAGCGGAACGTCCGCCGAGAAGGAAAACACAAATCACCCCATTACTGACAACTGGGGTGACGGGCTATGAGCGTCCTACATGCATCTATGTGTGCGTATGTGTGGACATGCGAAGTATGTGGCCGTGCGAGGACGGCACGGCACGGACGGCGTGGAACGACGGAGCGTCAGAAGCGGGCGCCGTGACGCGTCGGGATGCCGATGCCGAGCAGGTCGACGTTCGGTGAGATGACCTCGTGCCAGAGGTCCTCGAACGCGACGCCGTGGGATCGCAGGGCGCCGACGAGCATGCGCGCCGCGGTCTTGGCGTCCTCGTCGTCGAGTGCCGGGAACTCGCGCGTCACGCAGAAATCGTCCTCGGTGACGTCCGAGAGGAGCCAGCCGAGCCCGGTCATGGTGTCAGCCCAGGCGGAGTCGCGGTCGCCGGTGAGGGACGCGTGGATCTCCAGCGTCCAGTCCGGGTGGGTGGTCCACTGGACGTAGTGGTCCTCGGGGGTGCGCACGACCACGGTGAAGTGGCCGGGGCCGTCCATGAGCGCGAAGTCGCGGACGACGGAGTGGAGCGTCGTCGCCAGCCGCTCCTCGAACTCCGTCCAGTCGTCGGCCCAGTAGCCGCCCGGGAGGAACAGGCCGTCCAACTCGGGTCCCCGGCCGACCACCTGCCAGTGGCCGAGGAGGCCGAGCCCGTCCTCGGGCTCGGCCCACTTCGCCGTGCGGTACTCGTCGTTCTCGACGGCCTCGGTGGGACGCGCCGTCAGGAACGCGCCGTCACCGATCCGCTCGAGCTCCAGCAGCCGAACGGGCCCGCGCCATCGCAGCAGCGGGCCCGGCCCTCGCATGATCGAGGGCGCGCCCAGCTCGTCCATGAGCGCCGAGCGGACGCGCAGGAAGAGCTCGTCGCCCTCTCCCACGCGGACGAGGACCCTGGTCTCGTGATGGTCCGCGCCACCGCGGAAGAAGAGCCCGTATGAGGTTCCTGGACCGGCGTCGTAGTCCTCCGACCGCGACCCCCGCCCCTCGGCGGCGTCCTTCGGCCGCCAGCCGAGGTGGGCGGCGGCGCGGTCGAACGCCGGGTCGTCCCATCCGGTCATGTCGAGCGTCGCGAAGCGGCGGACGAGGTCGCGTGCCTGGTCGTCGGTGGGGGCCATGGCGGATGATCTTATAGATCCCGTCATGCCGGATATCCGGCGAGAGGTCAGAGCAGGTCGCGGACGCGGTCGGCGAACTCCTCCGGCGTGGCGACCGGGACGCCGAGCCCCTCGGCCTTCGCCTTCTTCGACCCCGCCTTCTCCCCGGCGACCAGCAGGGACGTGCGCGCCGACACCGACGAGGACGACTTCCCGCCCGCCCGTTCGATGAGCTCGTTCATCTCGTTGCGGGACAGTTCGGCGAGCGCGCCCGTCATCGCTCCCGTGACGACCACGGTCATGCCCGCGAGCGGCAGCGCGGGCCCCTCGTCCTCCGTTTCTTCCTCGGTGCCAGGGGCGAGCGCCCCCGGCTCGGTCATGGTCAGCCCGGCCGCGACCAGCTTGTCGACCAGCGGCGCGAGGTCGGTGAGCTCGGCGACGATGACCGGGGCCTTCTCCGGGCCGATCCCGTCGACCTCGGTGAACGCCTCGGCGTCCGCGGCGCGGATGGCGTCCATCGTGGCGAAGTGCCGCGCGATGCGCCGGGACATCGACCGTCCGGTGCCGCGGACGCCCAGCGCGCAGAACACCTTGTTCAACGGCT
This sequence comes from Actinomadura oligospora ATCC 43269, assembly GCF_000518265.1. Taxonomy (GTDB): domain Bacteria; phylum Actinomycetota; class Actinomycetes; order Streptosporangiales; family Streptosporangiaceae; genus Spirillospora; species Spirillospora oligospora. Next base: position 187,155 of record NZ_JADG01000010.1, read on the forward strand.
TGGCCTTGGCGGCCTCGATCGCGGCGAGCAGGTTGGTCGTGCTGGTCTCGCCCATCCGCTCCAGCCCGAGGAGCTGTTCGCGCTCCAGGGTGAACAGGTCGGCGAAGTCGGTGACGTGCCCGGCGTCGACCAGTTGGTCGATGATCTTCTCGCCCAGGCCCTCGATGTCGAGGGTGTCGCGTCCGACGGCGTACCGGATCGAGGCGACCGCGTGGCAGGCCCGCCCGCGGACGCACCGCCACCGCTCCTGCGAGGAGTCGATCGCGTCACCGCAGCGCGGGCACACCTCGGGGATCTCGATCGCCGTCTCCTCGCCCGTCCGGAGCTGGACGACGGGCGCCTCCACGCGCGGGATCACGTCGCCCGCGCGGTACACCGTCACGCTGTCGCCGAGCATCAGCCCGCGGCGCGCGATGTCGGCGGCGTTGTGCAGCGTCGCGTAGGTGATGGTCACGCCGTCGACCTCGACCGGCTCCAGCACCGCGCGCGGCGCGATGATGCCGGTGCGGCCGACGTTCCACTCCACGCCCACCAGCTTGGTGATCTTCTCGGCGGCGGGCAGCTTGTAGGCGATCGCCCAGCGCGGCGCGCGGGACGAGAACCCGGCCCGCCGCTGGTCGGCCGCGTTGTCGGCCTTGACGACGATGCCGTCGATGCCGAACTCCAGGTCGGCGCGGGCCTCGGCGATCTGCTCGACCCGCGCCTGGACGGCCTCCAGCGCGTCCGCGGTGGACGCGGCGACGGGCGTGCCCGAGGTCGTCTGCACGCCCCAGGACTCCACCAGCGCCATGACCTCGCTGTGCGCCAGCTCCGGAAGCCGCTCGGCGAGGTCGCCCGTCGTCCCCGCGCCGAACCCGGCCTCGCCCGGCAGGAGCAGCGCCCCGTAACCGAAGAACGTCATCTCCACCGAATATGGACGATCCTGGGCGCGCAGCGACCCGGCGGCGGCGCTGCGCGGGTTGGCGAACGGCGTCCCACCGGCCGCGACGCGCTTCTCGGTGGCGTCCGTGAACTGCGCGTTCGTCATCAGGATCTCGCCGCGGATCTCCACCGTGACCGGCTCGGCCAGCTCGCGCGGCAACCCGAGCACGCTGCCGATGCCGTGCGACACGTCCTCCCCGGCCGTCCCGTCTCCACGCGTCACCAACTGGACGAGACGGCCGTCCACGTACCGCGCCGAGATGGCCAGGCCGTCCAGCTTCGGCTCGACGCTCCAGCGCTCGACGGGGCCGTCCAGACGCCGCTCCAGGCCCGCCGCCCACGTGGCCAGCTCCTCGGCGCCGAACACGTTGTCCAGTGACAGCATCGGCACCGTGTGCGGCACGTCCCCGACCACCGCGCCACCGGCGACCTTGCCGGTCGGCGAGTCGGCCCGCACCAGTTCCGGATGCTCGGCCTCGTAGGCGGCGATGCCCCGCACCAGGCGGTCGTAGTCGTCGTCGTCCAGCGTGGACGTGCCGTCGCCGTAGTACGCGGACGCCGCGTCCAGGGCGGTCTGGACGGCCGCGGTGTAGGCGGCCTCGTCGGAGATCTCAGTGATCGCAGCAGAAGTCACGAGAACATCTTCCCGGCCCCCACCGACACTTTCCCCTGGCCCGGGGCCATGTCCCGGGCCGTGTCCGTCACCGGCCAGAGGTGCTGCCGACGCCCAGCGAGATCCCGCCCGCCGAGACGTCGACGCGCGCCTCGGCCAGGGACGCGGACCAGGCGACGACGAGCGGCGAGCCCTCCAGGGCGGGGCCGACGCCGAGGCAGTCCATGCCCGCGGCGCGCGCGGCCTCGGCGCCGGCCACCGCGTCCTCGACGACGAGGCAGCGTTCCGGCGGACGGCCCATGAGGCGGGCCGCCAGCCGGTACCCGGTGGGGTCGGGCTTCCCCACGGCCACGTCGTCGGCGGCGACGAGCACGCCCGGGACGGGCAGCCCGGACGCGCGGAGCCGCGCGGTCGCCACGGCGCGCGTCCCGGAGGTCACGATCGCCCACATCCTCGGCGTGAGCGTCCCCAGCAGGCGGGCGGCCCCGGGCGCGGCCCGGACCCCCGCCGTGTCGGTCTCCTCCCGGGCGACGATGAGCGCCGCCTCCGCCTCGGCGTCCAGACGCGGAGCGAGCAGCCGGATCAGGTCGACGTCGCGCCGCCCGTGGGACAGCGCCACCGCGCGATCACCGTCGATCCCGTTGGCCGCCGCCCAGTCACGCAGGATCCGCTCGATCGTCCCGAGCGAGTCGGCCAGCACGCCGTCCAGGTCGAACAGCACCACCTCGTAGTCCATGCCGATGACACTATGATGAGTGTCAATAGCACTATATTGTCACCATGGACATCGTGGACGAGGTCGGCCGCACCGTCGCCGCCAACCTCCGCGCGGCCCGCGCGCACCGAGGCTGGCGGCTGGACGACCTGGCCGAGGCCAGCGGCGTCAGCCGTGGCATGATCCACCGCATCGAGGCCGCCCGCACCCATCCCAGCGTCGCGACCCTCGCCAAGCTCTCCGCCGCGCTCGGCGTCCCCATCAGCGAGCTGGTCGAGATCCCCGCCCAGCTCGGCGCCCCCGCTCCCCGCGCGGGCGCGCGTGTCAGCCGGTTCGGCCGCAGCACGGCGGCGCTGCTGTACTCCGACGGCAGGCAGGAGCTGTGGACCCACACCCTGCGCCCCGGCCACCCGATCCACGACACCGGGCATCCTCCCGGCACCCGCGAACTCCTCCACGTCACCGAGGGGACGCTCGAGGTGGACGTCGGCGGCGCGGTCTTCACCGTCCCGGCGGGCGACGGCCTGATGGTGCGCGGCGACCGTCCGCACAGCTACCGCAACCCGGCCGGCGACCAGGGGCCGGACGCCTTCTACACCGTCGTCATGCTCTACGCCGAGGCCCCCGACCCCCGCTTTCCCGTCCACCGGCGGGCTCCATCCGGTCGTCCAGAAGTCCCTGGAAACGCGGGCACGTCATGATGTCGTCGTGGGGGCAGTCGCCGTCGAGCAGGTCAAGGGCCGCCTGCGCCCGCGCGATCCGCTCCAGCAGCCTCTCGCGGTGCCGCTCGGTCACCTCGCGGCGGGACGTCGCGGACCGGGCGGCCAGCATCGTCCGGATGTCCGCGAGTTCGAAGCCCGCCTCCTTCGAGATCAGGATCGCCGCCACCCGGTGCAGGTCCGCGTCGGAGTAGCGGCGGCGGTCGCCCGCGCGGGCCGGCTTCAGGAGTCCCTCCGCCTCCCAGTACCGCAGCACGTGCGTCGGCAGCCCGAACCGGGCCGCCACCTCGCCGATTGACTTCATGTCGACATTAAGTCGCACAATCTCGGGCATGTCCACGATGCTCACGCTCCTTGACGCCTTCGACGACCTGCCTCAGTCCCGCAAGCTGCGCGAACGTTCCTATGAAGCCCTCGGTGACACCGTCGTCGACGTCGGCTGCGGCGCCGGACGCGCCGTCGGTGAACTCGCCGCCCGAGGCGCGCGGGCCATCGGCGTCGACCTGGATCCCGCCATGCTGGAGGTCGCCGCCGAGCGCTGGCCGACGGCCGAGTTCCACGTCGCCGACGCCACCGACCTGCCCCTCGAGGACGGCTCGGTCACCGGATACCGTGCCGACAAGCTCCTGCACGCCCTCGCCGAACCCGAACGGGCCGTCGCCGAGGCCCGCCGCGTCCTGGCCGTGAACGGCCGTGCCGTCCTCCTCGGCCAGGACTGGGACACGTTCCTGATCGACTCCGACGACCCCGAGCTCGTCCGGACGCTCGTCCACGCCCGCGCGGACCGCCTGCCCCACCCGCGGGTCGCCCGCCGGTACCGGAACCTCCTCCTCGACCACGGCTTCACCGACGTCACCGTGGAGGTGCACACGTTCGTCTGGACGGACCCCGCCATCCTGCCGCTGCTCGCCAACCTCGGAGAGGGCCCCTGGCTCGACGAGCAGGCCGAGAGGGGACGCGACGACCGCCTGTTCGTCGCCCTCCCGATCTTCCTGGCCTCCGGCACCCGCCTCCCTTGACCGTCCCCTCAATGACACTGTGCTCACAGTTGTTGACTATAAGCAATGGCTGGGTGAACATGGAGCGCAGAGCGCGCCGCTTCATCTCTGTGCGCGTCATCCATGGCCAGGCTCACAGGAAGGAAGTCCAGATGATCAGTCCCTCTCTGATGACGGAGTTCCTTCATGAGCGAGCACGGTGCGTCGAAGCACGAGCGGGCGCCGAAGAGGCGGCCCGGCACTGACCGGAACCGGCGCGGACTCCGGTCGCCGCGGCGGAGCAAGAGGCTCAACATCACGCTGTCCGAGCCGGAGTCCGAGATCATCCGGGACGGCTCGTCCCGCTCGAACCTGTCCATGGCCGCCTTCGTCGCGCGGGCGGCGTTGGCGGAGGCGAGAGGGGCCCGGGACCCCGCCCACGCCGAGCTGCGCGCCGCGCTGAGTGAGCTGATGCGCGTCGGTGAGCGGGTCCGGCGCTTGGCGGAGGCCCTCGACCGGGCGTCCACGGCACCGCGTTCGGACGGTCCGGCGCAGTGGCCCGGCTCCTGCGCACGGTCGTGTGCCCGCCTGGTGGACCGGCTCGACCGGCTCGCCGAAGAGATCTGCCGTCGCCTGCCATGACGACGCGGACGGAGCGGGCGGCGTGATCGGCAAACTCCGGCGGGGCACGCACGTGGAAGGGCTCCTGCGGTACCTGTTCGGTCCGGATGCCGAGGGCGAACCCCGCGACGCGCACATCGTCGCGGGGTTCCGCGCGCCCGCCGAGCTCGAGCCGGGATGGCGGACGGACGGCCGCCGTGACCTGCGCCGGCTCGGCACGCTGCTCAACCAGCCGGTGAAGGTGCTGGGGGAGCGGAACTACCGGAAGCCCGTCTGGCACCTGTCTCTGCGCGCCGCACCCGAGGATCCCGTCCTGACCGACGCGCAGTGGGCCCGGATCGCGCGCCGCATGATGGACCGGGTCGGGCTCGCGCCGCTGGGCGATCCGGACGCCGTCCGCTGGGTGGCCGTCCGGCACGCCGTCGACCACGTCCACGTGGTCGCCACGCTCGCCTGTGTCGACGGGCTCCGGCCGGACGTCTGGAAGAGCGCCCGCCTGGTCCGGGACGGCTGCCGGGCGGTGGAGGACGAGCTGGGGCTGCGGTGGTCCGCCCCGATCGACCGGACGGCCGCCCCCGCCCCCACCCGCGGTGAGATGGAGAAGGCCCGACGTGAAGGCCGTACGGAACACCCCCGCGCGACGTTGCGCCGTCACGTCCAGGAGGCCGCCGCCATCGCGCGGACGGAACACGAGTTCTTCGAGCTGCTGCGCGAGGCCGGGGTGCTGGTGCGGTACCGGCACAGCAGGGAGTCCCCGGAACAGGTGATCGGGTACGCGGTCGCGTTGCCGGACCACCGGACCGCCACCGGACCGGCGGTCTGGTACGGCGGCGCCAAGCTGGCCGCCGATCTGACCTTGCCCAAGCTCCGTGCCCGCTGGCCCACGCTCGTCCCGCCGGTGTCCGGACGGGATCTGAACGCGCTGACCGTCCGCGCCTACCTGCGGGCCACCATCCGCCGAGCCGCCAGGGGAAGCCGGGACGGTGGCGAGTTCCTCGCCGGTCTGCGTGCCGCGGGCGTCGTCGTCCAGGCGACGCGCAGCGACGTCGATCCGGCTCAGATCACTCGGTACGCAGTCACCCTCCCCGGCCATCACGACGCCCAAGGACGGCCCGCGTGGCACTCCGGGGACGACCTCGCCGCCGACCTGTCCTGGACCGGGCTGTGCCGGGCCTGGAACCGGGGCCTCCCAGCCCCGTCACCGGCCGCCGAACCGTCGGACGACGAATGCCGTGCGATCCACCAGGACGCCGTTCGCGCGGTCGCGTTCGCCGCGGCCGAGGTTCGGGGCCACTGCGTCACCGGCTCCCAGGCCGCTCGCGACGTCTGCTGGGCCACGGCCGACCTGCTCCACTCCGCCGCACTCGCGACCGGAGACCGCCACCTCGGTCGCACCGCCGACGCCTACGACCGTGCGGCCCGTCCGCCCCACGGTCGCATCCCCGGCCCCACGGTCGGAGGTGACCGGCTGCGCGGTATGGCCCGCGTCCTGGCCATCACCTCAGCAGGCGAGGGTCCCGGCCCCCGCCCCGGCCCCCGCCCCGGCCCCCGCCCCGGCCCTCAGATCCTCGTCGCGCTGGCGTCCGCGCTTCAGGCCCTCGTCGACGCCATCCGCGACTTCTACCACCGCACCCGTCAGCGGGCTCAGGTCGCCGCCGCGACCACGGCGTCCCGGCACCTCGCCGCGGTCGCCCGGGGCCGGTCCGCGTGGCCCGTGTCCGGCGGCGACGAGCAGCGCACCGCCGCGCAGGTGGCGATGGCGGACCATCCCCACCCGTGGACGGCTCCGCCCCTCGGTGTTCCCCAGGCTCCGCCCCCAGGACGACACGCAACGCAGCCGCCCCGGCGTTCCCCAGGCCGCCGTGGCTGAGCGGGCCCGGCCCGACGAGTGCCCGAACCCGCTTGTTCGCCGCTTCCGATGCTTGAGCCGACCGGCCACCGAGTCGGGCGATGCCGGGGTCAGCCTGTGCCGGGGCCGGCGAGGGCGCGATAGATGGCGGTGGCCTTCTCGGCGGCCCGGATGGCCTCCTCGCCGGGCGGGAGGTAGCCGGAGATGGCGTCAAGGTTGAACGCCGCGCTCTTGCGGGCCTCCTCGTTCGCGCCCGCGGCCTCCAGCCTGGTGGCGGCCTTGATGGCCTCGTCGCCGAGCCCGGCGCCCTTGCCCGGCTGCCCGGCCTGGCTGTACCGGGCCGTCAGGATGTGCAGCGAGGAGATGAGGCTGCCGAGGTAGTCGATGTTGTCGGGATGCGCCGCGGCCACGTCCCGGTACGCCTGAACCGCTTCTTCCATGGCAATCACCGCTTCGGAGATCCGGCCGGCCTGGGACAGCAATCCGTCCAACGCGATCAGGGCGGCGGCGAGGGCCGGCCGGCTGGGCTCTCCCTGCGCTCTCAGCGCCCTGACGGTCTGCTTGGCGCACGCGATCCTCTCCGCCTGCAGCCGTTCCGGCGTCGGCGGCTGCGGCGCGGGGACGGGCCCGATGTCGTAGCGCACGAGCCCGACGTTGGTGTGCACGTAGACGCGGCCGGTCGCGCCTTCGGCGGGAGTGCCGTTCGAGGACACCATCACCTGGGGGTTCGGCTGCTGCGGCCCGGCGGGGATCCAGTTCACGAGCCACTGCCCGGCGGGGAGGGACAGGGCGGAGAAGACCTCCACCTTCGTGTCGAGCAGGAACTGGTCGAGGACGAACACCTTGTCGGAGATGGAGATCGGCTGGAGGGTGTACCGGTTGTCCGGTTCCCACTGGCCGGTGTCGCAGTTGTAGCGTCCGCCTCCCCAGGAGCCGGGCAGCGGCCCCGGGGGCGGCTGGAGGTTCGGGACGTGCCTCCCGGGGAGGACGAGGCGGTAGCCGCTGACCATGAGACCGCTCCGGTCCATGCTCCAGGTCAGGCGGACCAGCCCTTGCAGGATGTCGGGGAGGTCGCTGTGGCGCTGGTAGCGGTTGCCGCTGTCGTCGCTTCCGAGGTGCTGGAAGCCCACGGCGTCCACGTCCCGGATCTTGCTCTTGACCATGCCGCGGACGACCTCGCCGAGGACGATGAGGTCGGTCGCGGCGATGATCACGCCCACGACGGGGCTGGCGATGCCGATGAGCAGTCCGCCGATGCCGCCGGATCCGAGGAAGCAGCGGAAGGCGTCCCAGTCCGAGGCGTCGCCGGCGATGTGGAGGTTCTCCTCGAGGACCGCCTTCGGCGGGTCGGACGCCGGAGGCTGGTCGGGGTGCTCCGGGCTGGGCCCCAGCCCGACGATGCGGACCGACAGGTTGGCGGTGACGTCCACCGAGAGGTCCACCGGGCCGAAGAGGGCCGGGCACGCGTTCGGTTTCCTCAGGGCGCAGTTGGCGACGGCGGCCCATCCCCACTCGGGCTGCCAGTCGAGGATGGGCGCCCAGTTCCCCCAGGCGGCGTGGGGGTTCTCCTCCACCACCGTGCCCTGGGGCGGCGGCGACAGCTGCTTGGCCAGCTGGCCCGCGAGGGCGTCCGCGAACACCTCGCCGGAGAGCCGGACGAGGAACGGGTTGCCGTCGTGCGGGGCCTGGTCCAGGTGGTTGGCGGGCGGGGCCGTGAGGTCGTCGGTCCCGGTCGTGGAGAACCGGAGCGTCACGTATCCGCCCGCGTGGTGGACGGCGCCCTCGACGAGGCCGGCCGCGTCGAGGGCGAGGCTGAACTGCCAGAGCGGCAGCCCGATGTCCTGCGGGGCCTGCCCGGGGATGTCGACGCGCCGCAGGTCGATCTCCAGCACCGCACCCAGGATCCAGATGCGGAGCCAGAACACCGCGGCCGTCCCGTGCGGTTCCGCGTGCGGGTCGGCCTCCAGGTCGGCGATCGAGAGGTGCCGGACGGTCACGTCCGCGCGGGCGGTCATCATGTTCGCGGGCGGCGGCGACCCGTCGGGTGTCGCGTCCAGCCGGAGCGAGCCGGGACCGGCCCAGTCGATGCCCGTGACGAGCTGGCCGTCCGGGAGCCCGCGGAACGTCCGCACCCGGACGGGCGACTCGGTGAGCATGAGCAGCAGGACGTCGCGGAAGAACGCCTCCCTGAACTCCGCCTCGACCAGCGCCATCGCCCACCGCTCCCCAGGTGAGGGCGTCCCCCCGCGGGCCTGGATCGCCCTGGGACGGCCGCCGTGACTCCCCGAACGGGACGTGCCCGCCCATCATCCCGCGAAGGCGTGATCGAATAAATCGTCCGCTTTGGCAGCACTTGGCCATCACGACGATGCCGTTTTCCGAGCGTTTCGGCGGCGGCCTCTGCTATGCCGAAGCCCCCCGTGTGGGACGCGGCGTCAGGACGTGTTGATGATGAGGCCGATGTGGGTGAAGTAGTTCAGCGCGCCGAAGAGCAGGAACAGGACGCCCGCGACCGTCCAGACGACGCCGATCACCTTGACGATCCAGCCCGACGGGGTGCGCAGCGCGAACGGGAAGAGCACCGCGCCGATGCCGACCAGCACGTACAGGCCGGAGATGAACGTCGCCTCCAGCCACTTCTGGTCGGCGAACTGGCCCGAGATCGGCTCCTGGGGCGGGGCGGCGAAGAGCTGGTACTTCCACCCCGCCGCGGCGATGCCGAAGCACGCCAGGCCCATGCCGAACACGAAGATCGAGAGCGGCCCGGCGAGCCGGGCGACCAGCTCGGGCCGGTCCGGGGCCTCGTTGACCGCCTCGCCGCGCTTCCAGAGGAAGAGCGCGGCGACCAGCAGCATCACGCCGAACGCCAGGGACGGCTCCCCGAAGATGACGTTGTCGAACGGGAAGCCCTGACCGGCCAGCGGCCAGGTGAGCGTCATGTGGAGGCCCGTGAGGGTGAGGACGAGGCCGAGCGCGGTGAAGGCCAGCGCCCACCCCGCGGGTTCGACCCGGTGCGGGCTCAGCAGCCGCCGTGCCAGCCCCACGACCAGGAGCAGTCCCGCGCCCGCGGCGACCGCCATGATCGTGTTGTAGGTCGGCATCCGGGCCCAGTCGATCCTCAACTCGGGCCCGGCCGCCGCCATCCAGGCAAGATCATTCATGCTACGCAGAGTAGCAACGCGAATCTGTTGAGTAATGTCTCGGGGTGGTCGTTCCGCCTGGTCAGAGGGCGTCGGAGTACAGAACGGACAGGAAGCGGACCAGCAGGCCCTCGCGGGTGGCGGCCGGGAGCGCGTCCAGGACGGTGTTGACGAACGCCATCTCCGGCTCGGCGCCGCCGTCCAGCTGGACGCCCACCGCGCTGAGCAGGCCCGCGAAGTCGGCGTCGGTCATGCCGTCCAGGTCGAGGGAGCGCAGCGCGTCCACCAGGTCGGACGGGACGTCGGGCGGGCCCACCGCGCGGGCGGCCTCCGCGGCCTCGGCGAGGGCCTCCAGCAGGGCCTCGACGTCGGTGACGCCGGTCAGGGTGAAGTGCAGGTTCGCGGGGATCCCCTGGTGGCTGAGCTGCGGCTGGAAGAACCAGCCGCGCGCGCGGGCCTCGTCGGCGACGACGAAGACGTCCAGCGCGGGATCGTCGGAGGTGACCGCGACGAGCGGCACGGCCGGGTCGCCGAGGACGCGGAGTCCGGGGATCTCGGCCACGCCCGCGCGCAGCCGGTCGGCGGCGGCCATCGCCGACGCGGCCAGCTCGCGGTAGCCGTCCGCGCCGAGCGCGCGCAGCGTCGCCCAGGCCGCGGCGAGCGGGCCCGCGCTCCGGCTGCTCTGCACGGTCGAGTTGATCACCGTGTAGCCCGGCCACTCGGCGGACGCGTAGTAGGCGCGGCGGCGCAGCGCCTCGTCCGCGAACAGCACGACCGATGCGCCCTTAGGCGCATAACCGTATTTGTGCAGGTCACAGGAGAGGGACGTGACGCCCGGCACCGACAGGTCGAACGGCGGGACCTCGCGTCCGTCCGCTCCGTCCAGGAACGGCAGGACCCAGCCGCCGACGCACGCGTCCACGTGGCACAGCACCCCGGCTCCGGCGGCGATCGCGGCGATCTCCTCGACCGGGTCCAGGACGCCTTGGGGGTAGGACGGCGCGGAGCACACGACCAGGACGGTCCGCGGGGTGAGCGCGGCGCGGGTGGCCTCGGCGTCCGCGCGGAAGGTCTCCGGGTCGACCGGGACGGTCACGACCTCCAGCCCCAGGTAGTGCGCGGCCTTCCGGAACGCGGGATGGGCCGTGGACGGCAGGACCAGCTCCGGACGCCCCTCGACGGGCCGGGCGTCCCGCGCGGCCTTCACCGCCAGCATGATCGACTCGGTGCCGCCGCTGGTGAACACGCCGGGCGTGCCCGCGTCGCCGCCGAGCCGCGCCGCGACCGCCGCGACGACCGCCCGCTCCAGCGCGACGATGCTGGGGAACGCCGTCGGGTCCAGGCAGTTCACCTCCAGCAGTTCGCGGTGCGCGGTGGCGGCCAGGTCGTGCACGGCGTCGCGTCCGGTGTCGTAGACGTAGGCGGTCACCTTGCCGCCGCGCACGGGCAGGTCCCCTTCGCGCAGGCGCGCGAGCTCGGCCAGGACGGCGTCCGCCGGACGCCCGCTCTCGGGCAGGGCGGTTTCCGGCAGGACGGGTGTGGACTGCGTGGATTCAGACGGCATGAGGTTGCGGCTCCCCGGTGGATCGGTGGGCGGCGGCCAGCCCGCGATAGGCCAGCAGCATCGGGACGCTGAGCAGCAGCAGGACGGCCGGGACGACCGTGTACCCGGCGGTCAGCCCGGTCAGCGCCGAGTCCGGCTGCCGGACGGGCGCGTCCAGGTCGGACGAGTGGAAGGACGTCACCGCGAGGATCAGCGCGAACACGCCCGGCCCGAGGGCCATCGCGCCGGTCTCGGCGGCCGTCCAGATGCCGGTGAACGCGCCCGGCTGCGCCTGCCCGGTCCGTCCGGCGTCGGCGTGGACGGTCTCGGGCAGCAGGGACAGGGGAAGGAGCTGCAGGGCCGCGTAGCAGACGCCGACCAGTGCCGTCAGCGCGAGGACGACCCCCGTGGTCCCGGACGTGACGGCGGGCAGCAGCGCAACGTCCGCCACCGCGAACAGCACGACCGCGGCGACATAGCAGCCGACGTGACCGTACTTCGCGGCGAGCCGTCGCCACAGCGGGACGGCCAGCGCGCTCGGGCCGACCATGCACACGAACATCACCGAGGTCAGGCCGTGATCGTCCAGCCGGTACACCGCGATGTAGGGCGCCCCGGCGAGCATCACCGCGATGGCGAGCGACTGCGCCGCGTACGCGCCGAGCAGCGCGAAGAAGGGCCGGTTGCCCCGGGCGGCGCGCAGCGCGGCGGCCAGCCCGAGCGGACGCGGCCCCGGACGCGCCGGGATCCAGCGGGTCGCGAGCGCGCTGGCGACCATCGCCGCGCCCATCAGCAGCCCGACGGCCACACCCATGACGGCGTGCCCGCCGCGTCCCCCTCCGGCGGCGTCCGACAGCGCGGGGGCCGCGCCGCCCGCCAGCAGGATCCCGGCCGTCAGGCAGACGATCCGCCACGCCATCGCGCGGCCCCGCTCGGCGGGCACTCCCGAGATCTCGGCGGGCAGCGCGACGTACGGCACCTGGAAGCAGGCGAACGCGCTGGCGGCGAGCAGGAACGCCAGGCCCGACCAGATCGCGGCGAACCCCGCGCCGTCCACCGGAGCGGCGAACATCGCGGCGAACAGCACCGGCAGCGTCACCGCCCCGGCGAGCAGCAGCCGGGTGCGCCGTCCGGTGCGGACGGCCTCCCGGTCGCTGGCCGCGCCGACGACCGGGTTGAGCAGGACGTCCCACGCCTTCGGGACGACCAGGACCGCGCCCGCGACCCCGGCCGCGACGCCCATGACATCGGTCAGGTAGTACAGGAGCAGCAGCCCGGGGACGGCGGAGAACACGCCGGTGCCGACCGACCCGATCCCGTAGCCGAGCAGCCGCCGCCGCGACAACGCGGTCGCCTGGGACGGCTCGGTCTCCCGGGAAGGCGAAGGAACCCGGGACGGCCCGGTCACGGCGCGAGCCCGAGCGTGGCGGTCACCATGCGCCGCATGTGGGCGCGGAAGCGGATCAGGGCGCTCGGGTCGTCCATCCGGTGCCGTCGCCCGTCGCCGCGCAGCACCCCGCCGCGCGCGAACCCGTGGGTGCACCAGATGACGCTCCACACCAGGTACTCGACGTCGATGTCGTCCCCGGCGACCCTGCCGACGGCGTCGGCGACCATCTGCATCAGGGGCTGGACGTAGGCGTTCTCCAGGTGCGCCACGTCCGACGCGTCCGACAGCCACCGGTGCACCCACAGGGACGGGATGTCGGGGTTCGCCGCGCAGAAGTCGACGTAGCGGTCGAGCAGCCGCATCACCCCCTCCACGTCCGGGGTGAGGTCGGCGGTCGCCTCCTCCAGGGCGGCGCGCTCCCGCTGGTGCGCCCGCTCCATGATGGCCAGGTACAGGTCCCGCTTGTTGCCGACGTGGTAGGCGACCGTGGCGATGTTCAGCCCGGCGGCCTCCGCGATCAGGCGCGTGGACGTTCCGTCGTACCCGAGCTCCGCGAAGAGCCCGGTCGCGACATCGAGGATCCGCTCACGGGCGGAGTCGACGCTCATGGCGCACAACCTAGAACCCCTCCCGCGCATCCGTCAATCACTTGATGGAACCCCGTCGTCCCCGGTGGGGCGGGGATTTTCCGGTGCCGGGGAGGCATTCGGGCGAGGTGGCGGGGCGCTACGTTGAGGTGATGGAGAATTCTGTGATCTTGCTACTGAGCGGCAGCCTGCGTGCCGATTCGTCCAACGAGGTCATGCTGCGGACGGCCCTGGACGTGGCCCCGCCCGGCGTCCGCGCGGTCCGCTACACCGGGCTGGCCGACCTGCCCCACTTCAACCCCGACGACGACGCCGACCCGCTCCCGGCGCCGGTGACCGGTCTGCGCGCCGCGATCGACGAGGCGGACGCGCTGCTGATCTGCACCCCCGAGTACGCGGGCACCCTGCCCGGTTCGTTCAAGAACCTGCTCGACTGGACCGTCGGCGGCAACGAGATCGGCGACAAGCCGTCCGCCTGGGTGAACGTCGCGGCTCCGGGGCGTGGCGGCGGCGCCGAGGCCACGTTGCGCACCGTCCTCGGCTACACGGGCGCGGCGATCGTGGACGAGGCGTGCGTCCGCCTCCCGGTCGACCGCGGCCAGGTGAACGACGACGGCGTCATCACCGACCCCGAGGTCAGAGCCCGTCTGGCGAAGGCGATGGACAGCCTGCTGAGCGCAGCCTCTGCCGAAGCGTGACCTGCGGTGCGCCGCGAGAGTCCGAGGCCGTCGCGGCGCAGCGGCCGCGTCAGAGGTCGTTGCCCGCGTAGGAGAGGTTGAAGCTCTTGTTGACCAGCGGGAAGTCCGGGACGATCGCGCCGGTCAGGGCCACCGGCAGGGCGGGCCAGTTGAAGAAGGACGGGTCGACGATCTTCGTGCGGGACAGCGTCCCGTCGGCGGCCAGCTCGACCCGGTGGACGATCGTCCCGCGCCAGCCCTCGGCCACGCCGATCCCGGACGCCCGTTCGCCCGGGGCCGACAGCGGAGGCCAGTAGCTGGTCAGGCCGGGGGACATGCCGTAGGCCAGGTCGGTCACCAGCGCGACGGACGCCGCGATCTCCTCCGCCCGGACCTGGAAGCGCGCCAGCACGTCCCCGGACGTCCGGGTCGCGACGGCCAGCGCCGGACGAAGGTCGGTGATCGGGTGGTCGCGGCGGGCGTCGACGTCGAGCCCGCTCGCGCGGGCGACGTACCCGAGTGTGCCGAGGTCGCGGGCCGCGTCCAGGGGGAGCGGCGCGGTCCCGGTGAAGCGGTCGAGGACGACGGTGTGTCCGAGGGCCAGGTCGACCAGTTCGGCGACGTCGGCGGCCAGCGCCCTCAGGGCGGCGGCGTCGGGGACCGCGAGCAGCAGGGCCCCGCCCGGCACGACGCCGCCGCGCAGCAGCCGGTGCCCGGTGGTGGCCGCGTTCAGCCTGAGCAGCTGCTCCCGGACCCGGCCGAACTGGGCGTTCAGGATCGAGTGGCCCACGTCGTTGCACAGCGCGCCGAGGTCGGTGACGTGGTTGTAGAGGCGTTCGAGCTCCAGCAGCAGGGCCCGCGCCCGCTGCGCGCCGGGGGAGACCCGCACGCCCGCCGCGTCCTCGACGGCCAGGCAGAACGCCAGCGCGTGACCGACGGCGGTGTCGCCGCTGACCCGCTCGGCGAGCGGCAGCGCGTCCACCGGGAGACGGCCCTCGAACAGCTTCTCCAGGCCCTTGTGGACGAACCAGAGCCGCGCCTTCAGCTTCAGGATGCTCTCGCCGACGACCGAGAACCGGAAGTGGCCGGGTTCGATCATCCCGGCGTGCACCGGCCCGACCGGGATCTCGTACACGCCCGCGCCCCCGACCTCCATGAACGGGTAGGGGCCCTCGGGGTCGCCGAACTCCGGCGGCGGCCCGGCGTCGGCGCGCATCGGGTACCAGCCGCGCGGCCAGTGGTGGTGCCGGACGAGCCGGTGCGGCAGCGGGTGGTCCGCCGGGACGATCCCGTACAGGTCCCGCATCTCGCGTTCGAACCGTCCGGCCGGGAAGCTCAGGTGCGCCAGGCTCGGCACCACCGGGTCGGACGGGTCGAGCCGGACGTGCAGCTCGGCCCGCCGGTCGGGGGAGTCCCCGGACGCGGCCAGGGTGAACAGGTACACCACGCGCAGCGACCCGTCCGGGTCCTCGTGCGCGGCGGTCAGGGCGAGCCGGTGCCCGGCGTCCAGCAGCGCGGCGGCGCGCGCGGGCAGCCGGCCGGCGGGGACCTCGGTGACGGTGACGTTCAAGGACGGCCTTCTAGAACGGCGGCGGCGTGGTTCAGGAGCGAGTCCAGCGGCCAGGCGGTGACGCCCAGCGCCGCACAGGCGGCGAGCCCCAGCAGCAGGGCCAGGGCGGCGGAGACGGCGGGACGGATCGGAGCCGCGGGGATGGTCGCCGCCCCCGGTCCCGGTTGCCGGGACGGAGCGCCGAGCAGCATACGCCCCGTCCGGGCGGCGATCCCGGCGAGGACGACGGCCAGCAGCGCGAGCGCGATCCCGACCGCCCAGCCGAGCCCGGCGTCGAACCCGGCGCGGAAGATCCCGAGCTCGCTGGCGAACAGGCTGAACGGCGGGAAACCCAGCAGCGCGAGCAGCCCGGCGCCGAAGCACCCCGCGACCAGGGGGCCGCGCGTGAGCAGGCCGCGGGCCGCCTCGATCCGGCTGCTCCCGACCGCCTGGTGCACGAACCCGGACGCCAGGAAGGCGACGGACTTGGCCAGCCCGTGCCCGAGGACGTGCAGCAGCACGGCGGTCAGGGCCAGCGGCGTCCCGATCGCCGTGCCGAGCGCGAGCAGTCCCATGTGCTCGATGCTGGAGTAGGCGAGCAGCCGCTTGTAGTCGCGCTGGGCCAGCAGCAGCGAGGCGGCGACGGCCAGGGACGCCAGGGCGACGATCAGCAGCAGCGTCCGCGTGAAGCCGGCGCCGAGCGCCGCGTCCGCGATCACCCGGACGCGCAGCACCGCGTAGAACGCGACCGACAGCAGCACCCCGGACATCAGCGCCGACACCGGCGCGGGGGCCTGACTGTGCGCGTCCGGCAGCCACGCGTGCATCGGCGCCAGCCCGGCCTTGGTGCCGAACCCGAGCACCAGCAGCGCGACCGCGATCCGCGTCACGCCGGCGTCCAGGCCGTCCGCGTGCCGCACCAGGGACGCCCAGTCCAGCGCCCCGGCCTCGGGGACGTGCGCGTGCCGCGCGGCGAAGTGCAGCAGCACCACCCCGAGGAACGCCAGCGCGATCCCGGCCGAGCAGATCACGACGTACTTCCACGCGGCCTCGGTCGCGTTGCGCGTTCGCCGGAACCCGACGAGGAACGCCGTCAGGATCGTCGTCGCCTCGACCGCGACCCACAGGATGCCGAGGCTCGCCGCCAGCACGGCCAGCGCCATCGCCGCGACGAACGCCTGGCTGAGCATCCCGTACCGCCGTAGATCGGCGTCCGTGGCGTGCCCCTCGGCCTTCTCGGCGGCCAGATAGGACGGCGCGGCCAGCGACGCCAGCAACGCCACCGCCCCGATGACGATCACCATGTAGGCGCTCAACGCGTCCGCCCGGAGGAACCCGTCCAGCCCGGTGCGCGGACGGGACGAGACGGACGCGGCCAGCGCGATCCCCGCGCCCAGCAGCCCGGCCGAGGCGAGGACGCCCAGCCAGGCCGTGCCACGCCGCCAGCCGAACACGGCGTGCAGTCCGGCGGCGAGCAGCGGCAGGACGGGCGGAACCAGCAGCAGAACGGTCATCAGTCGCGCAGCTCCCGCAGGTCGTCGAGGTCGGTGCCGCCGAACGCGGCGCGCATCCGCGTGGTCAGCACCCGCAGCACCAGTACCGCGAGCAGGACGTCCAGGGACACCCCGAGCTCCACCGCCAGCGGCACGCCCGAGGTGGTGAGGAAGGCCAGCGCCGTGATCCCGTTGTCCACCAGCAGGAACCCGACCACCTGGGACAGCGCGCGGCGGCGCGTCACCAGCACGAAGAACCCGATGAGCACCACGGTCACCGCGACCGGCGCGGCGTGCGTCGCGGGCGACGGCTCGAGCGCCACGACCGGACGCGTCACGGCGTAGGAGAGCAGCGCCAGCAGCGCCGCGACCACGAGCGAGGCGGCCACGTTCACCAGCGGCTCGGTCTCGCGGCCCGCGCCGCCCGCCCGCATCGCGCGGCGCAGCAGCAGCGGGAGCAGCAGGCCGCGCAGCACCCCGGCCCCGGCGGCCAGCGCCACCAGGCCCGCGTCGTGCGCGTGGACGCCGAGCACGGCGACCAGCGCGGCCAGCGCGACGCCCTGCGCGGCGAACAGCCGGACGATCGCCCGCAGGTCGCGCCGCCACAGCACCAGCACGGCCGCGAGCACCAGCGCGCCGCAGGTCAGGTCCAGCAGTTGGACGTACACGGTCTCGGTCATCGCCTCCGCCTCAGACCAGGAAGTAGGACGCGGCGACGGCGAGCACCGCCATGACGAACGAACCGGCCAGCAGCTCGGGCACGCGGAACATCCGCAGCTTGGCCATGAACACCTCACCGGCCGCCAGCGTCCCGCCGAGCAGCGCCACCTTCAGCGCGAACACCACGACCGCGACCGGCAGCATCACCAGGGACGCCCCGGCGATGCCCCACGGCGCGAAGAGGTTCGCGAACAGCCCCAGCAGGACGGTCAGCCGCATCGCCGAAGCCCACTCGACCAGCGCCAGGTCCGGCCCCGCGTACTCCAGCACCATCGCCTCGTGGATCATCGTCAGCTCCAGGTGCGTGGACGGGTTGTCCACCGGCAGCCGCCCGGTCTCGGCGATGACGACGACCGCGAGCGCGACCGCCGCCAGCAGGCTGACCGGCGAGACCACCAGCTCGGGCCGGTGCAGCGTGGACGTCACGATCGCGCCGAGGTCGGTGGACCCGACCCGCGCCGACAGCGCGAACACCGACATCAGGATCGTCGGCTCCACCAGCGCCAGGACGACCACCTCCCGGCTCGCGCCCATCCCGCCGAACGCCGTCGCGGTGTCCAGCCCGGCGAGCGCGAGGGCGACCGTCCCGAGCGCCAGCAGCGCCGTGACGGCGAACAGGTCGGCCGAGCCGTCCAGCGGGGACGCGGTGGTCACGATCGGCACCACGGCCGCCGCGACCAGCGCGGTGCCCGCCAGGACGAGCGGCGCGAGCCGGAACACCGGCCCGGTGCCGTCCGGGGCGATGGCCTCCTTGCGCAGTAGTTTCCGCAGGTCACGCCATGGCTGCCAGACGCCCGGCCCGGCGCGCCCCTCCATGCGGGCGCGCACCTGCCGCATCAGCCCGACCAGCAGCGGCGAGCCCGCGCCGACCAGCAGCACCTGCGCCGTCGCGCCGACGATCCCGGCCGCCGTCATCGGGTCACCGCCAGGACGATCAGGACGCCGGTGAAGGCGCAGAAGCCGTAGCCGAGATAGCGGTGCACGCTGCCGTTCCCCAACCCTCGCGCGACCCGGCCGAACCACGCCGCCGCCGCGATCACCGGACGGTAGATCCGGTGCTCGATCCGGTCGCCGAGCCGCGCCCGGTAGGTCACGCTCTCCACCAGGTAGGCCGACTCGGCGAGCGGCGTGACGTCCACGTCCGTCTCGGGCGCGAGGACGTTGTCGAAGACCCGCTGCAGGGGCTCGGCGAACGACGTCGCCGTGTACTCCATGCGCGCCGACGTCGGCCCCATGCCGCAGTCCCAGAGCCGGGCCCGGCGCCGCGCCCGCCGCATCACGGTCACCCGCAGGACGGCCAGGACCAGGATCAACGCCACCGCGATCCACAGCGGCGACAGCGTGCTCGCCACCCCGTGCAAACGCAGCGTCACCGGCCCGGTCACCGCGTCCGGCCCCGGAACCACCACCCGGACGGCCCGCGCGATCCCCGGAAGCACGGAGACCGGACCGAGCGCGAGCACCACGCAGCACGCCGCCGCGAGCGACATCCCAAGCAGCATCGCGCGCGGGCTTTCGGTGGCCCTCTCAGCCTTCTCACTACGCGCCCGCGCGAGGAATCCGACGCCGAACGCCTTCACGAACGTCGCCACGGCCAGCCCGGCCGTCAACGCGACGACCGCGACGGCCAGCGGCATCGTGACGGCCACGGCCGTCCCGCCCGACCCGAGCGCCTTGACCAGGCCCTGAAGCAGCAGCCACTCGCTCACGAACCCGTTGCCGAGCGGCAGCGCCGACGCTCCCAGCGCGCCCAGCCCGAACAGGACGGTCGTGACCGGCATCCGCGTCCGGAGCCCGCCCAGCGCGTCCAGGTCACCGGTCCCGGCCGCCCGCACCACCGACCCGGCGGCCAGGAACAACAGTGTCTTGAAGCCTGAATGGTTCACCAGGTGCAGCAGCGCGGCGGTCATCGCCAGCGCCGCCAGCGGCCTCGCGCCCGCGCGGTCGAGCAGCCCGGCCGCCCCCACCCCGATCAGGACGAGCCCCATGTTCTCGCAGGTCGAATAGGCCAGCAACCGCTTGAGGTCGGTCGCCACGGCCGCCTGCAGGATCCCGTACAGCGCCGACCCCGCGCCCGCCGCGAGGACCAGAAGCCACCACCACGCCGGACCGCCGCCCAGCAGGTCGAACCCCACCCGGACGATCCCGTACACGCCGAGGTTCACCATCGCGGCGCTCATCAGCGCCGACACGTGAGCGGGCGCCTCGGGATGCGCGCGCGGCAGCCACACGTGCAGCGGGACGATCCCCGCCTTGGACGCGCACCCGACGAACACGGCCAGGAACACCGCCGCCCGCACGCCGGGGGACAGCCCCCGCCCCGCCTCCCGCAGCCGCGCGAACGACTCGCCGTGCGCCGCCGCCGCGAACCCGACCAGCCCGCCGAGCAGGACGACCATGCCCAGCTGCGTCATCACCGCGTACCAGAGCCCGGCCTCCCGGACGCTCGTCCGATGCCGGTGCTCGGCCAGCACCAGCAGCAACGACGCGACCGCCATCAGCTCCCAGGCCAGCAGGAACGTCGTCACGCTCGCCGCTGCGGGCACCAGCAGCATGGACGCCAGGAACAACGGCGTCACCGCCTGGACGGCCCGTCCGTCCAGCGCGTGATCCCCATGCGGACGGCAGTAGGCGATCCCGTAGACCCCGGCGCAAACCCCGACGGCCCCGGTGACGGCGATGAACAACCCGCCGAGGCCGTCCACCGCCAGCCGCGTCCCGGCCAGCGGCACCACGTCCGGCAGCCACGCCGACCAGGGGTGCCCCGCGAACGCCGCGACGCCCGCGACCACACCCGCCGCGCCCGAGACGGCCGTGCACACCCCGGCCCCCAGCGGACGGACCCGCCGCGGCAGCGCGATCCCCGCGACCGCGCCGAGCAGCCCGGCCGCCAAGGCCACCACGAACGGGGCCGACGACCCCGTCACCGGCCGGTGAGCCCGCGAAGCGCGGCCACGATCGCCTCGGGCGCGGGCGGGCAGCCCGGCACCTCGACGTCCACGGGCACCACGTCCGACACCGCGCCCTCGACCCCGTAGGCCTCCGCGAACACCCCGCAGTTGCGCGCGCAGTCGCCGAGGGCGACCACCAGCCGCGGCTCCGGGACGGCCTCGTAGGTGCGGCGCAGCGCCATCCGCATGTTCCGGGTCACCGGCCCGGTCACCACCAGCGCGTCGGCGTGCCGGGGCGAGGCCACCAGCCGCGCGCCGTACCGCTCGGCGTCGTACACCGGCCCGAACGCCGAGGCGATCTCCACCTCGCAGCCGTTGCACGACCCGGCGTCCACATGCCGGATCTGGACCGATCCGCCCAGCTCACGGGCCTTGTCCGGCATCTCGGCGTCCGGCCGCTCCGGCGGGGGCTCGGCCACCCGGCCGGTCGCGCGGATCTTGCGCAGCAGCTGTCTCACGGCGTCCTCGGAGAGTGGGTCCTCGTGGTGGCGCGCACGAGATGCCGATGTGCGCAATTGCTGATTTTAGCAATTGCTCGGGACGCTCGTGCCACACCCGCCACTTCAGACCATCAGGACGAGCCGGGCCGCCCGGACGCGCGTAGATCGTCCAGGAGACCGGCCTGCTCGGAGAGCACCCCGGTCAGGATCCCCCGGGCCACCGCCAGTAGTTCGGCGATCCGCGGGCTGGTCAGGGAGTAGATCACCGTCGCGCCCTCCTTGCGGGACGCCACCAGCCCGGCGCGCCGCAGCACGGCCAGCTGCTGGGACAGGTGCGCGGGCTCGATCCCGACCACGGGCAGCATCTCGGCGACCGCGTGATCGCGCTCGCTGAGCAGCTCCAGCACCCGGATCCGCGCCGGGTGCCCCAGGGTTTTGAAGAACTCGGCCTTCAGCTGGTACAGCGGCGCGCTCACGGCTTCCGACCCATCGACGTCGCCCCCAAACCGATCACCTGTCCTCCGCGAACCCTCAGGTCGCGAGACTAGCAAGCCACTGATCGTCCCCGACCCCGAGACGAGTTGCCGAATTGTGCAATTGCCTATACTGGCAAACCGCACAGCAGGCGCCGGGAGGACGGACACCCATGGGACGAGGCCGAGCCAAGGCCAAGCAGGCCAAGGTCGCACGCAAGCTGAAGTACACCGAGCACACGACCGACCTGGACCGGCTGAGCCGCGAACTGGCCACCCCGCCGGTCCCCGCGCCCGCGCCCCGGGACGACCAGGACCACGCCCCGGAACAGGCGAACCACTGAGCCGTGAAGGCGCCGCCCGGCGGCGCCTTCACACCGCGCCGCGGCCCCTCACGCCGCGCCGCCATGTGACGGTGACGAGCACGATGCACGCGATCGCCGCCGTCACCACGATCAGCTGCCCGATCGCGACGATCCGCAGGTTGCGGCCGGGCGGAACCACCACCATCTGCATGAGCGCCCCGACCGGAACGGTCAGCCGCGCGAGCAGCCCGACCACGGTGGGCCGCCGGGTCCACACGCCCGCGAGCCCCAGCGGGATCCCGAACACGACGCTGGCCAGGTACCAGAACACCGGCTCGGACTCGTACCAGTGGACCGCCCCACGGACGGCGTCCACCATGCTGTAGGTGGTCGTGGCCGCGATCAGGCTCAACGCACCGGCCGCGGCGCCCAGCAGCATCGCCACCCGGGCGTCGCGCTCGGACCGGGTGACCAGCCAGCCCAGCGCGACCGCCAGCCCCGCCCAGGCCCACCCGGAGTCCAGCAACGTGCTGGCGATCTCCAGCGGCGACGCCCCGTGGGTCGTGGCGGCCCGGCTGTCCAGATCCGCGAAGTGCGCGGACAGCCCATTGAGCAGCGAGGTAGCCGCCCCGAACCCCGCCCCGACCACCAGGGCCACGCCCAAGGCCCGCGCCCGCACCAGCCCCGTCCGCCCCTCAGTCACAGATCCCCTCCCTGAACCGCCCGCCTGTCGGCGCTCCGCCCTCCCCAATGATCCAACACCCAACACGACAAAAGACCCGAAGTGAACAATCCACACATCGGCGGAGCCCGCGAGGGTCAGGTGACCCAGGAGGGGACGAGTTGGCCGAGGCGGGCGGGGTCGGTCAGGCCGTGGATGGCGGTGACGGCGCCGCTTTCGACCGTGAAGGCCATCACCGTGACCGGGCGGCCGTTCACGGTGATGAGGACGCCGGGGACGCCGTCCACGAGGGCCGGGTGCGACCGGGCGTGCGGGACGGCGAACCGTGCCGCCTGGGCGGCGACCTTGGACGCGCCGCGGATGACGGCCAGGCCCTCGGGGCCCTGGGCCCGCAGTTCGACCTCGGGCGCGAGGGCGCTCAGGAGCCCGGCGACGTCGCCTCTCCCGGCGGCGGCCAGGAACGCGTCGACGACCTCACGGGCGGCGGCGTTGGTGTCGGTGGGGGTCCCTGAACGCAGCCGTCCGCGCGCCCGGCTCGCGAGCATCTTGGTCGCGGCGGTGCTCCGGCCGAGGATGGCCGCGATCCCGCTGAAGGGGACGTCGAAGACGTCGTGAAGCACGAACGACACCCGTTCCGCCGGGGTCAGGGCGTCCATGACGACGTACAGCGCGAGGCCGACCGAGTCGGCGAGGACGGCCTCGCGCTCGGGGTCGATCCGGGCGTTCCCGTCCGGTTCCCGGGGGAGCGAGCCCACGTGCAGTTCGAGCGGCTGCTCGCCCCGCACCCCGCGCCGGCGCAGGACGTCCAGGCAGATCCGGCCGGTCACCGTGGTGAGCCAGCCGCGCAGGTCCTCGATGTCGCCGAGGCCGGTCCGCGCGAGCCGGAGCCACGTCTCCTGGACGGCGTCGTCCGCGTCGGCGTGTGAGCCGAGCACGCGGAACGCGATCGCGTGCAGGTAGGGGCGCTGGATCTCGAACCGCGCGGCGAGATCGTCCTGGTCGGTCACTGTTCTCCCTGGCGTGCGGCGGTGTCACCACAAGGACGCGCCGGACGCCGGAAAGGTGACCCCCGGGCCCGCGTTACCTCTCGCCGGGCCCGGACGTCGTGGTCGCGTACACCGATCGATCACCATCCTCCTGGAGGACAGATGACTTCGCGCATCCAGAACGCGGCGGTCTCACCCGACTTCACCAAGGGCGTCCAGCATCTCTTCAAGGACGTGTACTCCGGCGGCGTCCCGCGCGAGACGCTGGAGCTGGTCCACCTGCGCGCGAGCCAGATCAACGGGTGCAGCGCCTGCGTCGACGCCGGTGTCACCGGGGCGACCAAGGCGGGCGTCTCCCCGGACAAGCTGCACGGCGTCGCCGCCTGGTACGAGAACCCGGTCTTCGACGACGCCGAGCGGGCCGCGCTGGCGCTCGCCGAGGCGGCGACCCGGCTGGCGGACCGTCCCGGCGCGGTCACCGACGAGATCTGGGACGAGGCCGCCAAGCACTACGACGAACGCCAGCTCGGCTCCCTGGTGCTGATGGTGGCGATCACCAACCTCTTCAACCGCATCAACACCACCTTCCGCACCCCCGCCGGGACGGCGTGGAACTGACGCCCGGCCCATGACCGGTCACCGGACGGCACGTGCCGCGCGTGCCGTCCGGGCCGGTCGCTCCCCGGTCGAACCGGCCAGGGCGAGCCGGACGACCGGACCCACGGCAAGCCCACTGAGCAGGAACAACGCGCCCAGCACCAGCCAGCCCGAGGGCCCCTGGCCGACGAGCAGCCAGGTCAGGACCAAAGGCCCCGCCATCCGCGCGAGCTGCGGGGCCATGCCGAAGAAGCCCTGGTACTGCCCCTGCCGCCCGTCCGGCGCGAGCCCGAAGCCGAGCTCCGCGGCGCTCGCGCCGTGCAGCATCTCGGCGAACACCTGGATCAGGGCGGCGGCGACGAGGATCGCGACGGCGGCGACCGCCCCCACAGGGGCCGCCGACGACGCGAAGACCGCGCAGGCCGCGAGCATCAGCGCCCCGGCCCGACGGGAGGCCCGGACGGCCCCGCGCGGACCGTCCACCCGCCTGCTCACGCGGACCTGGAACAGCACGACGGTCAGCATGTTGACCACCAGGATCACCGCGGCCGTCGAGCCCGGGGCCTCGGTGCGCCGGACGATCCACAGCGGCAGCCCGAGGCTGAGGATCGGCATGTTCAGGTACATGACGGCGCTCAGCAGCATGAGCATCGCGTACGGACGGTCCCGCAGCACGGCCGCGCGAGGCCCGCCCGGCGGACGCCCGGTGTCGCCCGGAACGACCTCGGGAAGCCGCCGGAGGATGACGGCCGCGACGACGAAACTCACCGCGTCCATGGCGAGGACCGCCCGGTAGGACGCGGCGTCGTCGAAGGTCAGGGCCAGTCCCCCCAGACCGGCGCCGACGGCCAGCCCCGCGTTGAGCGTGGACTGCAGGTGGGCCCGGACGACCGTCCGCCGGGCGGGTTCCACCAGGCCCGCGAGCAGCGCCTGCCGCGCCGAGTTCAGCCCGCCCTGGCAGCACGCGTACACGCACACGACGAGGACGAACAGCGGGAACGACCTCACGACGAGCAGCCCGCCGAGGGCCGCCGCGGTCGCGAGGGCCAGCGCCACCGTGACGCGGCGCGGGCCCCGGCGGTCGGCCAGGTGGCCGAGCGGGACCCCGGCCAGCATCCCGCAGGCCCAGCCGACCGTGAGCGCGATCCCGACCCGGGACGGCGAGACCCCCACGACCCGCGTGAAGAACAGCGCCGAGGTCGCGTAGAACGCCCCGTCCCCGATCGAGTTGGCCAGCTGCCCGAGCGCCAGGACGCGTCCCGGCCCCGCGGGCGGGAGCCCCGGGAACCCCCGGGCCGGACGCCTCATCCGACGCGCGGGGATTCGGTGCGTCCGCGCTTCAGCTCGAAGAACCCCGGCGCGGCCGTGACGAGCAGGACGCCGTCCCAGAGGCGTCCGGCGTCCTCACCGCGCGGGACGGGCGTGACGACCGGCCCGAAGAACGCGTTGACCTTCCCGTCCGGCCCCGGGACGTGGATCGAGGGCGTCCCGAGGTTCTCGCCGACCGGGTCGAGCCCGGCGTGATGACTCGCCCGCAGCGCCTCGTCGAAGTCGTCGGCCTCGGCGGCGTCGGCGAGCCCGGCGTCCAGGCCGATCTCGTCCAGGGCGCTGAGGTACAGCTCCCGCCCGATCGGCGTCTTGTCGTGGTGGATGCGGTTTCCGAGCGCGGTGTACAGGTCCCGCAGGACGGGCGTCCCGTACTTCTGCTCGGCCGCGATCGCCACGCGGACCGGCCCGAGCGTGTCGGCGAGCCAGCGCTCGTACCACTCCTCCAGCCCCTCGCGGCCGTCGTTCAGCAGCCAGAGGCTCATCACGCGGAACCGCACCTCCACGTCGCGGACGCGTTCCACTTCGAGCAGCCAGCGGGAGGTGTTCCAGGCCCAGGGGCACTTCGGGTCGAACCACATGTCGACGGAGGTCAAGGACGTACTCCAAGGTCGTTCATTTTCCGGTGATCCCAGTCAACGGCCTACGATTGGCGTCAGGAAGTGCCAATGACCGCATACCTCGATGGGCCAATCGCGATCGACCTGCACATCAGCCTCGACGGACCCGGCGACCTCGCCACCCGCATCCACCGGCGGATCCTGGACGCGATCCTGGACGGACGCCTGCGGCCGGGGGAGCGCCTCCCTCCCACCCGCGAGCTCGCGCGCCGCCTGGACGTGTCGCGCAACACCGTCTCCGTCGCCTACGAACGCCTGACCGCCGAGGGCCTGCTGGTCGCCCGGGTCGGATCCGGCACGTTCGTCGGCCGCGCGCCCGTCGGGCGTCCCCGCGACGTCCCGGAAGGCCATGCCGCCCGCCCGCGTCCGATCTGGGACGTCCCGGCGCGGCCCCCGAACGCCGGATCGGCGTCCTTCCCCTACGACTTCCGCGTCGGCACGCCCGACCCGGACCTGTTCCCGCTCCCCGTCTGGCGGCGGCTGCTCACCGCCGAGTGGCGCGCCGCGACCGTCAGGACCACCGGATACGGCGACCCCGCCGGGCACCACGGCCTGCGCGAGGCCGTCGCCCGCTCCACCGGGCTCTCCCGCTCGGTCCGCGCGAGCGCCGACGACGTGCTGGTCACCCAGGGCGCGCAGCAGGCGCTCGACCTCATCGGACGCGTCCTGATCGAGCCCGGCGACACCGTGGCCGTCGAGGACCCCGGCTACCCGCCCGCCCGCCACCTGTTCCGCACGCACGGCGCCCGCGTCACGCCCGTCCCCGTCGACCGCGAGGGGCTCGACGTGAACGCGCTCCCGGACGGCGCGCGCCTGGTCTACGTGACACCCTCGCACCAGTTCCCGCTGGGCACGCCGATGTCGCTGGCCCGCCGCGCCGCCCTGCTCGACTGGGCCGGACGCCACGACGCGGTGATCGTCGAGGACGACTACGACAGCGAGTTCCGCTTCTCCGACCGTCCCCTGGATCCGCTCCAGAGCCTTGACCGCACCGGACGCGTCATCTACGTCGGGACCTTCTCCAAGACCCTCCTGCCGATGCTGCGCGTCGGCTTCCTCGTCGCGCCCGCCTCGCTGCGACCGGCGCTGCGCGCGGCCAGGCAACTCACCGACTGGCACGGCGATCCCGCGACCCAGGGCGCGCTCGCCCGCTTCATCGACTCGGGTGAGCTGCCGCGCCACATCCGCAAGGCCACCCGCACCTACGCCGCCCGCCACGAGCTGATCGCCGAGGCCCTCACCGGCGACCTGGCCGCCTGGCTCGACCCCGTCCCGTCAACGGCGGGCCTGCACCTGTGCGCCCTCCTCAAACCGGACGCCCCGGTCGACGTCCCCGCCGTGCTGCTCAGGGCCAGAGAACTCGGCGTCGCCGCCGAGGACCTGACGAACTACTGCGACGACGTCCGCCGCCCCGGCATCGTCCTCGGCTACGGCGCCATCCCGACCGACCGCGTCCGGACGGGCCTCGCCCTCCTCGCCAGGTCGTTCAACGACGTCTAGTCACACCGGACGGCACCCGTCCCCGGCCAGGACGGCCCGCAGAGCCTGGGTGCCGCCGAGACGTCCGGCCTATTCGGCCTGCTCCTCCGGCGCGCCCTGCGGCTCGTCGCGGACGGTCAGGTCGTACTTCTGCGGGTCGCGGAAGCGGAACGCGTGGCCGCCGGGCGGCATGTGCCCGATCTCCCACCAGTTCCTGTCGAGGTCCTGCACGTAGAACGCGTACGTCCCGTGCTGGTCGACGGGCTTGGTCATCTTCCGGATGCCGTACTCCTCGCGGACGGCCGAGAGCGTGGCGTGCGCGTCGTCGACCTCCTCGCGGGTGCCCACGTCGAGCCCGTTGTGCCCGAGCAGCGGCATCTCGTGCTGCTCGGCCTTCGGCGTCTCGACGGCGACGTACACGTGGTCGCCTCCGAGGCGCACGAGCAGTCCGATCGGCGCGTGCTGGAGCACCTCGAGCCCGAGCACCTCCTCATAGAACCGCCGCGACTCCTGAAGGTCGATCACCTCCAGCGTCCCGTGCGAAAGGAACCGCGTCTTCAGCAGCGGCTCCTTCTCCGACCGCCGCGTCATCCCGGCCATGAAACTCCTTCTCCAAAAGTCCTCGCCCCCGGATGAATGCCGTCCCCGCCCGCAGTGTGCCACCCCGCCAACCCGATGCGCACACCCTTCCGACCAGTAAGTACTTCCGGTTCCGCAACGGCAGTGCCTTGTTCACCGGGTGGCGCGACGGCCTCACTCTGCGCTTTGTTCACCCGATCGGCGCGCGGCCCGCCCGTCCCCGTTTCTCGCACCGGTATCGTTCTCGTATGACTCGCGTATAGCGCGCCCCATCCGCATCATTCGCAGAATGTTTGCGCCTTTGCGTAAGGCGGCAGCCTATACTGTCAAGTGCATCCGAAAAGACATCGGCGCGTTCTTGGGGCCACTCGACCGTTTCGACACCGCGGCCTCGCGCCTGGCCGCCGCCCGTCCTGTCCCTGACGTGCGGTTCCCCGTTGACGCTCGACTTGGCGTGAACGCCCCGGCGTGTCCGAACGCATGCCTTCGTGCCGCCGGACCCGGCCGTGACCGGAGTCATGACAGCGGCGAAAGTCAAGCTCGGTGATGAGGAACCTGACTTATGAGGGGCATGGGACCAGTGACGATCACGTGGCGTAATTGATCGACGCGGTTGACCTCCGGATGACGGCGAAGCGATCATCTGATCGTCCGGCCGGACGGAGATCAGCGATAGGTCGTCTCTGAACAGGGAGATCCCCATGTCTCGACGTATTGCCCGTGTCGCCGCCGCACTCGGCGCCGCCGCCATGTTCGGCGTGACCGGCGCCGCGCTCGCCGGAACCGCCTCCGCCGCCCCGGCCGCCGAGTCCTCGACGACGGCCGCCGCGTCCGGCTACTTCTTCGTCGCCTTCTACCCGAACCAGGCGCAGTGCGTGGGCGGCGGCGAGTACTACATGCGCAGCGGGTACAGCAGCTACATCTGCCAGCTCGACCCCTGGCGCGGCTGGGCCCTGTACGTGCAGTAGCGGCACCGGCGAAGACCTCGGCCGACCACGGCCGGGGTCTTTCCCGTTCGTCCCGCCTCCGCCGCCGGTCACGCCCACCTCGTCCAGGGCGGCCCCTGGACGTCACGCTCCGCTCCGAAGCCGCATGATCAGCGAATCGCGCAGCGATCTCGCCGAGGAGCCCCAGAACCGGGACGAAAAGGAAAATGCAGGCCAGGCGAATTGCCTGACCTGCACCGTTATGGTGGGCGATACTGGGATTGAACCAGTGACCCCTACCGTGTCAAGGTAGTGCTCTCCCACTGAGCTAATCGCCCGGACGTCCACCCGAGAGGGTGGGCCGGAGAGCGGAAGACGGGATTTGAACCCGCGACCCTCACCTTGGCAAGGTGATGCTCTACCCCTGAGCCACTTCCGCGTGTGCTGCTCGGTGCCTTCCCTTTCGGGCCGGTCCCTCGCGGCGACAAGGAAAACTTTAGCGTGGATTCCGAGTGCATGTGACATCGGAGCCGGGCCGGCCGGCGGCCCGGCTCCGCGGCGGTGGCCAGGGTGGACCCAGGGTGGCCCCAGGGCGGATGCCCAAGGTGGAGGGTCAGCGGCGCTTGGCGGCGAAGCCGTGGCGGGCGGCGTAGGCGGCCAGGTCGTGCCAGTCGTCGCCGGTGTGGGCGTGGGGATCGAGGCAGCCGAGAGTGATCGGCCGCGGAACCGTGTAGCGCGGGGCGTCCAGGTTCGGCTTGGAGTGGAAGTCCAGGACCTCGGCGATGTTGCGGGCGGCGGCGTCCCGGACGGAGAGGGGCGCGAGGCCCCAGCGCCACTCGATGGCCTTGAGGACGGAGGTGTGGTCGTAGACCTCGTGGGCGATCGAGCGGCGGCGGGCCCTGGGGGAGATCAGCAGGCAGGGGACGCGGAACCCGCGCAGGCCGGTGCCGAGGTCGGGGCGCGGGTCCGGCCCGGCCGGCGGCGGGACGTGGTCGAAGAAGCCGCCCCACTCGTCGTAGTTGATCACGAACAGGGTGCGCGGCCAGTTCGGGGACGTGGTGACGGCCGTGTAGACCCGGTTCAGGAAGCTCTGGCCGAGCCGGATGTCGGCGAGCGGGTGCTCGTCCTCGGACATCCCGGGCAGCGCCTCGCCGAGGAAGCCGGGCTCGACGAAGCTGACGGCGGGCAGGCGCCCGGCCTTGGCGTCGGCGTAGAACTCGCCGATGTTCCGGCTGACGTCCAGGTGTTTCAGGCCCCAGAGGGCGGTGAACGGGACGTCGCTGAAGTAGTACCGGCAGGAGATCTTCTTCGCCTTCAGGCGGTCCCAGATCGTGGTGAGCTCGGAGATCGTGAACGTGTTGGACGTCCGGTCGGTCTGCCCCGCGTGCTGGAAGATCCGGTTCGGGAAGGTGGACGACATGATCGCCGGGAAGTAGCGGTCGCAGACCGTCCAGTCGCGGGCGGCGTGGCCGTGGAAGCCCAGGTCGGCGCCCTTGTAGTAGCCGATCGAGAACACGTCGTTGTGCCCGGCGCGCAGCCAGCCGTCGCACTTGCCGCCGTTGTACTCGACGCGTCCGCCGCCGTAGGAGTGGTCGGGGTCGTTGAAGCCGCAGCCCCACGGGACGGTCAGGTGGTGCGTGGAGTGCTCCGCGCCCTGGGCGTCGGTGAAGGTCAGGCCGTCCTGTTTGCCGTCCGCGCCCGGAAGCCAGCCCAGGTAGTGGTCGAAGGAGCGGTTCTCCATCATCACGACGACGATGTGGTCGATCCCCGATCTCGACGGCTCCGGGAGGGCCGAGACGGGGGCCCGGGTGGACGCCGCCGCGTCGGCCTCGGCGCCGCCCGCCGCCAGCACGGCGGCCGCGCCCGCCGTCCCCGCGAGGAAACCGCGCCGTGTCAGGTCGTCGATGCCCATGGGACTCCCTCCACTCACCGGATCGCGTGAGGAGTATCACCACGCGAGGGGCGTCAGCGGAAGAACGGGACAGGAATGGCGAGGGACAAAACCCCGAAAAGCCCGCACCCGAATCGCGTCCGGAGCTTTTTGTCACACTGGACGGGTGGGAGACAGGGGTGCGGCCGCGGAGGCGGCAGCGCGGGTCGGCGCCGTCCGGGACGGCCCTCCGGTGGGCCGCCTGCGCCTGGCCGCCGCCTTCTACCGCGACCGCCACGTCCGCTACGGCCGGGCCGAGCTGAGCTTCCTGCGCTGGACGATCGCCCGCGGCGTCCTCAACCCGCCGGACGGCGACCCGCCCGGAAGCCCCTGGTGGCGGGCCGTCAACGAGCGCCTCCTCCACGACAAGACCGAGGCCGCGCTCCTGGACGGAGCCCCGCCCGCCAACCCTCGCGTGGCGCTCTGGCAGACCTTCCTCCGCAGGCCGTCCCCGGCGTCCTGGTACCGCGCGCACAACGCCAGCGTCGTCGCGGGCTACCTGGAGAACCTGCCCCTGGCCCTCGCCGAGCTGCCCGCCGAACGCTTCATGATGAACGTGGCGCTCATGCGCGTCCTCTACACGCACGCGATGGTCGCTCACCCGCGCCTCGCCCTCGGCCCGCTGGCCCCGCTCGGACCCCTCCTCGGCGATCCGCGCAAGGGGACGGTCGGCTTCTTCCTCGACCTGCGCCGGGCCTTCCCCGAGCGCTATCCGCTCACCGGCCTCAGCGCCGAGTCACTGATCGGCGCGGAGGGCGGCCTGCCCCGCCTGCTCGACTACGGCGTGATCAACGAACGCGCCGCCGCGCTCTACCGCTTCACCGCCGCGTCCCTGGACGAACCGCGCGTCGCCGACCTCCACCGCGACGGCCTGCCCAGCTACGCCTGGCCCGCCGACTGGCTCGCCGTCCGGCCGAGCGGCCACACGAGGATCGTCCGCCTCGCCGCCCGCGCCACCCGCCCCGAACCCAGGCCCCGCTGACCCGGCCCGAGCTCAGAGCTCGACGACCTTGCCGTCCTCGACGCGTAGCCGGCGCGTCGTCCGGACGGCGTCCAGCATGCGCCGGTCGTGGGTGACCAGCAGGAGCGTGCCGGTGTAGGAGTCGAGGGCCTGCTCCAGCTGCTCGATCGCGGGCAGGTCGAGGTGGTTGGTCGGCTCGTCCAGGACGAGCAGGTTGACCCCCTTGGCCTGGAGCAGCGCCAGCGCCGCGCGCGTCCGCTCGCCGGGGGAGAGGGTGCCCGCCGGACGCAGCACATGGTCGGCGCGCAGGCCGAACTTGGCCAGCAGCGTCCGGACGTCGGCGTCGGTCATCTCGGGCACGGCCGCGCCGAACGCCTCCAGCAGCGCCGCGTCGCCGAGGAACAGCCCGCGCGCCTGGTCGATCTCGCCGACCAGGACGCCGGGGCCGAGCCCGGCATGGCCCTCGTCCACCGGGATCCGTCCCAGCAGGGCGCCGAGCAGCGTCGTCTTGCCCGCGCCGTTCGCACCCGTGATCGCGACCCGGTCGGCCCAGCGGATCTCCAGGTCGGCCGGTCCCAGCGTGAACGACCCGCGCCGCACGACCGCGCCCCGCAGGGTGGCCGCGACCGCGCCCGAGCGTGGAGCGGCGGCGATTTCCATCCGCAGCTCCCACTCCTTGCGCGGCTCCGCGACGACCTCCAGCCGCTCGATCGCCTTCTCGGTCTGCCGCGCCTTGGCCGCCTGCTTCTCGCTCGCCTCCGACCGGAACTTCCGGCCGATCTTGTCGTTGTCGGCCGCCTTCCGGCGCGCGTTCTTGACGCCCTTGTCCATCCACGCCCGCTGCGTCTGCGCCCGGTCCTTGAGCGACGACAGCTTGTCGGCGTACTCCTCGAAGTCGGCCCGCGCGTGCCGCCGCGCGACGTCCCGCTCGGCCAGGTACGACTCGTACCCGCCGCCGAAGGCGTTCACCTGCTGCTGCGCGAGGTCCAGTTCGAGGACGCGGGTGACCGTCCGGGTCAGGAACTCGCGGTCATGGCTGACGAGCACCGTCCCCGCCCGAAGATCGGTGACGAACCGCTCCAGCCGCTCCAGCCCCTCCAGGTCGAGATCGTTGGTCGGCTCGTCCAGAAGGAAGATGTCGTACCGGCTGAGCAGCAGCGACGCCAGCCCGGCCCGCGCCGCCTGCCCACCCGACAGCGACGTCATCGGCTGAGCGAGATCCACGGTGAGTCCGAGCTCCGCCGCCACCTCACCCGCCCGGTCGGCCAGGTCGGCGCCGCCCAGCGCGAGCCACCGCTCCAGCGCCTCGGCGTACGCGTCGTCCGCGCCCTCGACCGCGTCGACCAGGCCCTTCGTCGCCTCGTCCAGATCGGCCTGAGCCTGCGTCACGCCCGTCCGGCGCCCCAGGAACGCCTCGACCGTCTCCCCGGGCCGCCGCTCCGGCTCCTGCGGCAGATACCCCACGAGCGCCGTGGGCGGACTGAGCCGCACCGACCCGGCCTCCGGCACGTCCACCCCGGCGAGCAGCCGCAACAACGACGACTTCCCCGCCCCGTTGACCCCGACCAGCCCCACGACGTCCCCAGGGGCGACGACCAGGTCCAACCCGGAGAACAAAAGCCGATCGCCGTGCCCGGCGACGAGTTCCTTGGCAACGAGAGTGGCGCTCACCCCCCAACGCTACCGGCCCGATCACCCCGCCAAGCCGCACCAGAACGCCACCCCACACGATCACCAGACCCGCCGCCGACCGGTCGCCGGTCGGCCCACCGGGTACAGGGCCTCCGGTCCTGGCTTGGTGGTCACTTCGCCGAGCAACTCGGCGTGAACGCGCGCATGCCGCAAAGGAACGTTCCAGATCCTCAGTCGGCGAGTGGGGCGTTCGCCTTGAACAGCTCGGTTCCCCGGCGAGCGATCTCCTCGGGCGACAGGTCCTCGGTGTGGGTGAGGAAGACCCAGAGGTGCCCGAACGGGTCGCGCAGCATGACCTGCCGGGCCCCGTAGAACATGTCGGTGGGAGGCTGGAGGACCTCGGCGCCGGCACGGACGGCCTGGGCGCTGAAGGCGTCCACGTCATCGACATAGACATGGAGCCCCGTGGTCGAGCCACCCGAGGCACTCGGAGCTCTGAACGGGCCGTCGGCGTCCCCGACCATGATGACCGAGCCCTGGATGGCGACCTCGGCGTGAATGATCTGGCCTTCCGGGGTGGCGATGCGGAACAGTTCCTCGCCGCCGAAGGCCTCGGCGTAGAACCTGATGGCCTCCGCGGCGCCGTCCACCATGACATGCGGAACAGCGGCGTACCGGTAGCGCTCGGGAACGGACGTCATCACAGTGCCTTTCTGAGTAGTACTTGCTGGCGAGAACGCTAGAACCTCAATCAAACTTGAGGTCAACTCGACAATGGGTGTCTCGACCGGGATATGACAGCTGGGCCTGTGACGGAGGGAATCAGTAGACGCCGGGCGGGAACTCCCACCCGGCGTCTACTCGCGCTTTCACGCGGACGAGCCGATCGTGACGCCTGCCGTCAGTTCAAGGCCATGACGGGTTCGCCGTTGGTGTTGGTGCCGGTGCCGCTGCGGGTGCAGACGCCGCCGCGGGGGGAGCCGCCGTTGTACGCCTGGCGCAGGCAGTTGCGCAGGGCCAGCTGGCCCCAGTAGTTCGGGTGGATGGACTCCTGGATGTAGAAGTTCGAGCCGATGGTGGTGACGGTGCGGATCTGGTTGATCCACTCGGTCCTGTCCACCGCGCCCGCGCTCCTCCAGGAGCTCAGGCCCTCCTCCTCGATGAGGCCGACGGTGTTCTCGCACAGCCGCCGGGAGTTGAACGCCGAGGCCAGGCGCAGGGTCACCAGGTTGGACAGGCCGCTGTCGGACGCGGCGCCCGCCACGGCCTGGTCGATCAGCGTCAGCGCGGTGGAGTTGGCGTAGTTCGCGTCGTTGTTCCAGAAGCCGCAGCCGCCCGTCGACTGCCGGGTGTAGCCGGACTGCGAGTAGCGGAAGCCCGAGCCCGTGGGGATCGGCGACGGGTAGTCCTGCACGACGATCTTGTAGGAGGACGGGGAGTACCCGGCGTTCGTCATGGCCTGGGCGACGTTCCGGAACGCCTGGGCGATCTTGGCCCGCTGCGCGGTGATGTTGGAGGACGTGAAGTTGGACGTCACCGCGGAGTCGTCGTTGCAGTAGTTGGGCAGCCACGAGGGCGAGGTGAGGAAGTCGGTGACGCACTTCTGGACGATGGAGCCGAAGCCGAAGTCGTTCCCGCCGATGGAGACCGCGACCATCGTGACGTTGTGCGACGCGGCGAAGTTCTGCAGCATGAGCGCCTGGCCCTGGTCGCCGCCGCTGCTGTAGAAGTCGATCCCGGGCTTGAAGTTCCCGCTGGAGTCGCTGTGGGTGCTGGTCGTGGCCCCGGAGCAGGCGAGGTTCATGCCGTTCACGCCGCCGCCGATGTACGCCTCGGCCGACCGCGAGCGGTGGCACCGGGTGATCTGCTCGGCGGTGTGCGTGGCGTTGTCGTAGTAGGCCGTCGAGCCCAGGGCGTCGATCAGCGACTCGCCGTCGTTGCTGTTGCCCGCCCAGCGGCCCGCCTCGCCGGAGATGTAGGAGTCGCCGAGGGTGACGACCCACGGCGACCCGGATCCGGGGCCGTCGGCGTGGGCGGGCGGGGCGGTGAGTCCGGTGGTCAGCAGGCCCGCCGCCAGGGCGAGCGCGCCGACGCGCCGGAGGGCGACACGAGATCGGGCCACGGCCGGTCCTCCAAGAAGGCTGGGTGCGATGGGACCCCCGGAGAACCGCGACCGCGCGGTCATCCCGGCCGAAATGTGACACCACGCAGCGAACCAGACAAGAAGGAGGTTAGATCCGTTGCCTGTTCGTGTCCGACGCCCGCACGGGCGTCCTCGTGGACGCTCTGGCCTCGGCGATCAGGGGCTTCCGGGCGCGACCGCGCGTCCGGCCCTAAAGTGGCGATGACAGTACCGAGCGTGATCGCGGGAGTGCACATGGCGCAGATCGTGGACGTGACGGAGAGTTCGTTCGAGGCAGAGGTCATCAAGTCGGACCTTCCGGTGCTCCTGGTGTTCTGGGCGCCGTGGTCGGCGCCCTCCAAGCAGGTCGTGGAGATTCTCAGGGCGGCCGCCGAGGAGTACAGCGACAGGGTCAAGGTCGTCCTGCTCAACATCGACGACTGCCCTGACCTCCAGGCGAGGCTTAAGGTTCCACGCATTCCGACGCTCGCCGTGTACAAGAACGGCTACGAGGAAGCGACGAAGACCGGGGCCATGTCCAAAACGCAGATCTACGCGCTCATCAACGCCGCTCTGTAGCGAGGCCGAGTAGGAACCGAACGGGGGGCGGCTCATTGCGGATAGGAGGCCCGACCCGGGTGGTCGGGCCTCCTGCCGTGTGGTGCTGCTCGCTCAGCGGCGCGGCCTGCCGGACGGGGCGCCGGGGCGGGCGCGGCTTACTGGGTGATCTGCCACTTCTGGTTGTCGGCTCCGGTGCATTTCCAGTAGCCGAGCACGGTGCCCTGGCCGTTGGTGGTCAGGCAGCCGCCGTCGTACGCGGTGATCGTGTAGGTGCCGTCCGGCTGCGCGTTGAACCGCCACTTCTGGTTGTTGCCGCCGCCGAAGGACCACAGCCGCGTGTAGTAGGTGGTGCCGTCCACGGTGGACGCGGTGTTGGTGTTGGCGTCCAGGGCGCTGCCGGTGGCGATGACCGACTGGACCTCGTAGCTGCCGTCGCCCTGGCCGACCAGGTTCCAGCGCTGAGCGTCGTTGCCGTTGTCGACCTCGGCCTTCACCTTGGTGCCGTTGGTGGTCAGCGCGCCGTCCACGTCGGCGTTGTAGCCGGTGGCCGAGTGCAGCTTCACGCGCTGCGTCGGGAAGGTCCCGGACGTGGGGACGACCTCCCAGGCGGCGGGGCCGTCGGTGGTGCGGAAGGCGCGGCCGTCGTTGCACAGGCCGTTGTCGGTCCGGGGAGTGTCGGTGTTGGTGCTCGCCCCGTCCGCCTTGGTCCAGCTACCGCCCGGGGGCAGCAGGGCCAGGTCCCGGCTCGTCCAGCGCTGGGGCGTGAAGTCGCCGCAGTACCAGCCCTGGCCGGTGGAGGTGTTGTAGTTGGTGTAGACCTCCCACATGTTCCAGCCGAAGCCCGCCGGATAGTTCGTCAGCCCGGACGTGCCGGAACTGGTGAACAGGGAGTCCCACGCCTGGGTTTTGTAGTTGTAGAGGTAGGCCGTCCAGGTGTTGGACGAGGCGTCGGTCTGCTGCTGCCAGACGCGGTAGGCCGAGTCGCCGTTGGTGTAGGTGCCGAGGAAGTTCTGGTCGATCGGGACGCCCGCCTGGAAGCCGTACTGGCCCCTCGGGTCGCACCAGTTCCACGCGCCGATCTGGGCGCTGCCCGCGTTGTACCAGGTGGTGACCTCGATGCAGCCCTGCTTGGCGTTCGGGAGGAAGGTCGGAGCGTAGACGGTGTCCGGGTCGGACGGGTTCCGCAGCCGTCCGCCCGGGTTCACCGACTGCGTGGTGACGCCGCCCGCGACGCCGGTGCCCTTCATGGTGACGCCCCAGGTGAGGTGCTGCGCGCCGTCCCAGCCGGAGACGGCCGGGGCCAGGGTCCGCGGCGAGCCCTTCATGAACTCGACGCCCTTGCGGTGGTTGAGGAAGCGCTGCGTGACCTGCTTCGGGACCGTCCTGTTGAGGGCGGCCCCGCGCAGTGCCGAAACTTGGCGGCCGGAGACGTGCCCACCGCCTGGCGGCGGGGGTGTGCCAGGGGCGGACGCCGAAGCGGTGGCGGCGGTGCTCGCGGTGGCGACCAGCGCGGCTCCGGCGAGGAGCGCCATGACGGCGCGCGAGGCGGGGGGATGGATTCCCACGAGTGATGTCTCCCGGTGTTCGCGGACGGTGGTTCCGTCCGCTCCGGGGACCAGAGCTACGGCGCGTCGATCAGCACCGGATGTTCACCCGATCAACGCGCAGGTCAAGCGCGGCGTCCGCCTGCGGCGAGATCATCGGCCGGGAAACGCGGAAGCCCCGCTTCTCCGGGGAGAAGCGGGGCTTCCGACTTACGTGTGGTGGGCGATACTGGGATTGAACCAGTGACCTCTACCGTGTCAAGGTAGCGCTCTCCCACTGAGCTAATCGCCCTTGGAGGTGGAGACGGGATTTGAACCCGTGTACACGGCTTTGCAGGCCGTTGCCTCGCCTCTCGGCCACTCCACCAGAGCGAGGCCGTGTCCGGCCTCTCAGAGCGGAAGACGGGATTTGAACCCGCGACCCTCACCTTGGCAAGGTGATGCTCTACCCCTGAGCCACTTCCGCATGCCCTCCGGGTCTCCCCGGCGACACAGAGAACATTAGCGTGTCCGGGCCGCTTCCCCAAACCGGATTACGTGATCCGGTGGCGCGGGGACGCTTCGACCGGCGTCGAAGCGTCCGCCGACTAGCCTCGGGGGCATGAGCCTGGCGTACGACTCCGACATCGCCCCGATGGCCGCGCTGATGGCCGACCGGGCGCGGGCGGCGATGCTGACGGCCCTGCTGGACGGGCGTCCGCTGGCGGCCGGGGAACTCGCGCGGGTCGCCGGGGTGAGCCCGCAGACCGCGAGCGCGCACCTGGGGAAGCTGCTGGACGGCGGCCTGGTGAGCGTCGTCCAGCAGGGCCGGTGGCGGTACTACCGGCTGGCCGGGGACGAGGTCGCGGCGGTGATCGAGGCGCTCAGCCGGATCAGCCCGGACGTCGAGGTGAAGGGGCTGCGGCAGTCGCGGCTCGCGCGGCGGCTGCACACCGCCCGCACCTGCTACGACCACCTGGCCGGGGAGGCCGGGGTGGCGCTGTTCGCGGCCCTGGTGGACGGCGGCATGATCGAACCGGACGCGGGACGCCCGGTCGAGACGGGCGTCCCGTACGAGACGACCGACAAGGGCGAGCACCGGTTCGAGGAGATCGGGCTCGACCTGCCCGCGCTGCGCGGGAGGCGGCGGCGGTTCGCGGGGGCCTGCCTGGACTGGACGGAACGCCGCCCGCACCTGAACGGGGCGCTCGGCGCGGCGCTGACCACCCGGATGATCGACCTCGGCTGGTTCGAACGCGGCCGCGAGCGCCGCGCGCTCCTGGTCACCGACGACGGCCTCACCGGCCTCGCCGACTCCTTCGGCTGCGTCCTCGCGCCCCACTAGCCCGCGCCGCGGCCGGGCCGAGGTCCGGGCCGCGCCGGGGCTGGTGGTGGGGCCGGGGGCTGCGGGGACGGCTTGTGGGGGAGTGGCGTGGCCGGGGTCGGGGCCGGGGGCGGCAGACTGGGGGGATGTTCGCGCACGTCGGGGGGATGCTGGCGACCGGGCTCGCGGAGGTGACCAGCGACCCGGCGGCCCTGGACTCGCGTGGGTGGTGGGCGGTCGTCGTCACCTACGAGGGCAAGATCACCTGCGCGCGGTTCGAGGACGTCCGGCCCGCGCCGCATCCGGACGGCCCGTGGCGCGCGCCGGGAGAGTGGCGCTCGTCGCTGGACCGGGGCGAGTACATGCGGGGCGTCGAGCGTATCCGCGCGGCGATCGCCGACGGCGTCGTCTACCAGGCGAACCTGTGCCGGGTGCTGTCCGCGCCGCTGCCGGACGGGGCCGACATCGCGGGCCTGGGCGCGCGGCTGGCCCGGGGGAATCCCGCTCCGTACGCGATGACGCTCCGGCTGCCGGGGATGGCGGTCGCGTCCGCGTCGCCCGAGCTGTACCTGGCGCGGGACGGGCGGGTCGTCACGTCCAAGCCGATCAAGGGCACCGGGCGCACCGAGGCCGACCTGCTGCCCAAGGACCGCTCCGAGAACGTGATGATCGTCGACCTCGTCCGGAACGACCTCGGACGGGTCGCGGCGGTCGGGTCGGTGGCGGTGCCGGAGCTGCTGGCGCTGGAGGAGCACCCGGGGCTGGTGCACCTGGTCTCGACCGTCCGGGCGGAGCTGGAGCCGGGGGCGGGGTGGCCGGAGCTGATCGAGGCGACGTTCCCGCCGGGCTCGGTGACCGGCGCGCCGAAGGCGAGCGCGCTGTCGCTGCTGGAGGTGCTCGAGCCGGTCCCGCGCGGGCCGTACTGCGGGGCGGTCGGCTGGGTGGACGCGGACCGGCGGCGCGGCGCGCTCGCGGTCGGGATCCGGACGTTCTGGGCGGAGGACGGCCTGCTGCGTTTCGGGACGGGGGCCGGGATCACCTGGGGTTCGGACCCGCTGGGAGAATGGGACGAGACCGAGCTGAAGGCGGCTCGGCTTCTGGAGGTGGCATCCGGTGAGCGGTGAGCGGGCGAAGGTGTGGGTCAACGGGACCCTGCTGGATCCCGACAAGGCGGTCGTGTCGGTCTTCGACCACGGCGTGCTGGTCGGCGACGGCGTGTTCGAGACGGTCAAGGTGGTGCGGGGCGAGCCGTTCGCGATGACCCGGCACCTGGAGCGGCTCGGCCGGTCCGCCGAGGGGCTCGGCCTGGCCGCGCCGGACGTGGAGGAGCTCGCCGAGGGCTGCCGCGCGGCGCTCGCGGCGGCCCCGGACTGGCCGTTCTCCCGCATCCGGATCACCCACACGTCCGGGCCGGGTCCGCTCGGCTCCCAGCGCGGCACGGAGGGCACGACCACGACGATCATCGTGGCCGAGCAGACGCCGTTCCCGGCGACCGCCGACGTGGTCGTCGTCCCGTGGAAGCGGAACGAGCACGGCGCGCTGGCCGGGCTGAAGACGACGTCCTACGCCGAGAACGCGCTGGCGCTCGCCTACGCCAGGGAGCGCGGCGGCGGCGAGGCGATCTTCGCCAACCTCGCCGGGAACCTGTGCGAGGGCACCGGCACGAACCTCTTCGTCGTCCTGGACGGCGAGCTGATCACCCCGCCCCTGGAGGCGGGCTGCCTCGCGGGCGTCACGCGCGGGCTCGTCCTGGAGTGGTGCGGCGGCGTCGAGGGCGACCTGCCGCTCGCCGAGCTGTACCGCGCCGAGGAGGCATTCCTGACCTCCACGACCAGGGACGTCCAGCCGATCCGGAAGGTGGACGGCACGCTGCTGCCGGCCGCGCCGGGCCCGGTCACCCGCGCGGCGATGGAGGTCTTCGCGTCCCGTTCCGCCGAGCTGACCGACCCGTGATCGCGGGCGGGGACGGATCGGCGAGCGGGCCGGAGCGCGGATTGAAGATCAGTTAGGTCTTTACGTCATCCGTCCCATCGTTCACGTTAACGGTGACGCCTATTGGAGGTCACCGTGGACATCTCCGGACGGCTGGAACGCTCCCGACCCCATCCGCACCTCGACTCACGGTTCCGCTCACGGCTCACGGCCGCGCTCGCCCTCCTGCTGGCGGGCGCGGCCGTCTCGTCCTGCGGGGGCGGTTCGTCCTCGACCGACCCGCAGCGCAACGCCAAGGCCAGGTCGTTCACCCTCACGATCGCCCGCAACGCCATCGTCGGCGGCAAGAACGACGCCGAGGCGTCGTGGATCACCAAGACCGTCATCCCCGGGTTCGTCGCCGCCGAGAAGGCCAAGGGCCTGCGCGTCAAGGTCGTGTACCACGGCTACGGGGTGGACGACGAGGCGTACAAGACCAAGACCGCGCTCGACCTGAAGTCCAAGGCCGGGGCCGACATCGTCAGCCTGGACGGGA
This sequence comes from Actinomadura oligospora ATCC 43269, assembly GCF_000518265.1. GTDB lineage: Bacteria > Actinomycetota > Actinomycetes > Streptosporangiales > Streptosporangiaceae > Spirillospora > Spirillospora oligospora. The sequence continues at coordinate 228,553 of NZ_JADG01000010.1, forward strand.
TCTGGGTCGGCGAGTTCGCGCAGGCGGGGTACGTCAGGCCGCTGACTGACGTCGTCGGCGCGCGGGCCGACTCCTGGGACGGCTGGGGCCAGATCGGTTCGTCCGTCCAGCAGTTGGGATCGTTCCAGGGCAAGCGGTACGGCATCCCGCCGAGCACCGACGGCCGCGTGCTCTTCTACAACAAGAAGCTGTTCGCGCAGGCCGGGCTGCCGGCGAACTGGCAGCCCAAGAGCTGGGACGAGATCCTCGCCGCCGGGCGCGCGCTGAAGAAGCTGCCCGGCGTGACGCCGCTCCAGATCAACGCCGGGACGGCGATGGGCGAGGCGTCGACGATGCAGGGCGTCCTGCCGCTGCTCGCGGGCGCGGGCTCGGAGATCTACGCGAACGGCAAGTGGGCCGGTGGCGGGGCCGCGATGAAGCAGGTCCTCGGCTTCTACCGGCAGCTCTACGGGCCGGACGGGCTCGGTGACAAGAAGCTGCAGGAGGAGGCGAAGGGCCGGGACAAGTCGTTCGAGGAGTTCGCGAACAACAAGATCGGCGTCCTGCTGGAGGGCGTCTACCTGTGGCGCGGGGTGCTGAACCCGAAGGACGGCATCGCCAAGATGGCGGACCGCGACCAGGCGGTCGGGTACGCGCTGATCCCGGCGGTGACCCCCGGCAAGGGCGTCAAGGGGCAGTCGTTCGTCAGCATGTCCGGCGGGTCGGTCGCCGCGATCAACCCGCACACCAAGTACCCGCAGCAGGCGTTCGACCTGCTCGCGTACCTGAACCAGCCGGACGTGGTGAAGGCGCGCATCGCCGGGAACCCCGAGGTCACCTCGAGGAACGACGTCAACGCCGAGGCGCTGAGGGACGACCCGTTCCTGACCTTCGTCGCGCAGAAGGTGCTGCCGATCACGCTGTTCCGGCCGGGCCTCGCCGCGTACACGCAGGTGTCGACGGCGTTGCAGGAGGCGACGGCGAGTGTGGTCGCCGGGCGGAGCCCCGACGACGCGGCCGGGCAGTACACCAAGAAGCTGGAAGGCATCGTCGGTGGTTCCGGCAACGTCGACGCGAACTGAGCCCGCGAGGGCGGAGGCGACCGACGTCGTCGGGCTGGGGCGGCGGCGCGCGGCCGCGTTCGTCGCCCCGGCGCTCGTGCTCATCGTCGTGTTCCTGGTGTTCCCGGCGCTCTGGACGCTGTACCTGGGCGTCACCGACTACCGGCTGACCGGGCTGGAGGCGACGCATCCGCGCTTCCTCGGCGTCCGGAACTACACCGACGTGCTCGCGGACGGCCGGTTCCACAACTCGCTGTGGCTGACCCTGCAGTTCGTCGGCGGGTCGGCGGTGCTCGGGCAGACACTGTTCGGGTTCGCGATCGCGTGGGTGATGCGGGAGCGTCCGGCGGCCGTCCGGCGGACGGTCGAGGCGCTCGTGCTGCTCGCCTGGATCCTGCCGGGGTCGGTCGTGGCGTTCCTGTGGCTGGCGCTGCTCGACCGGGACGGCGGGACGCTGAACGCGATGCTCGGCACGCCCGGCACGGCCTGGCTGCTCGACCACCCGATGGCCTGCGTCATCGTGTTCAACGTCTGGCGCGGGACGGCGTTCTCGATGATGCTCTACACGGCCGCGCTCGGGAACGTTCCGCCGTCCCATCTGGAGACGGCGAAGCTGGCGGGCGCGTCCACCTGGCAGACGCTGCGGGACGCGGTGCTGCCGAAGATCCGGGGCCACGCGCTGACGAGCCTGCTGCTGGTCAGCCTGTGGACGTTCAACGACTTCACCCCGTTCCTGATCACGGCGGGCGGGCCGGAGAACCGGTCGGAGGTCATGTCGGCCTACGTGTACCGGACCGCGCTCGGCGAGGGACGGCTCGGCTTCGGCGCGGCGATCTCGCTGGTCATGCTGCTGATCAATCTGCTGATCGCGTTCGCCTATCTCCAAGCGCTGCGACGGAGGCGGGCATGAGGACGGCGCTGCGGCGGATCGCCGCGACCACGTTCGTGTCGCTCGTCCTCGCGTTCTTCGCGCTGCCGATGCTGTGGCTGGCGAGCGCGCCGTTCAACGCGGACCCGAAGATCCATGTGTCGCTGCCGAGCTTCACGCTGGAGAACTTCCGCGTCCTGCTGGACGACCCGTACGCGCTGCGGTCGCTACGCAACTCGGTGGTCCTCGCGGCCGGGACGGCGGCGATCGTCGTGGTGTTCGCGGCGCTCGCCGCGTACGCGCTCAGCCGGGTGCGGCTGCCCGGCCGGGACGTCCTGCTGTACCTGCTGCTCCTGCTGTCGTCCATCATCACCGGGACGGCCGCGATGGTGCCGATCTTCCTGCTCGCCACCCAGCTGCACCTGGTCGACTCGCACCTCGGGGTCGTGCTGGTGCTGTCCGGCGGGCTGCTGCCGACCGCGATCTTCCTGCTCAAGGACTTCACCGACGCCACGCCCGCGTCCTACGAGGAGGCCGCGCGGGTGTTCGGGGCGTCGCCGCTGCAGACGCTGCGGCACGTGGTCGTCCCGGTGATCCGTCCGGGCCTGGCGATGGTCGGGATCTGGACGGTCGCGCAGGTGTGGGGCGACTTCCTCATGCCGTTCCTGCTGCTGCGCGATCCGGACAAGGCCCCGGCCTCGGTGATCATGTACACCTTCTACACCGAGGGCGGGCAGCCGGACCTGGCCCTGATCTCGACGTTCTCGCTGCTCTACTCGGTGCCCGTCGTGCTGATGTACCTGCTGGTCAGCCGCCGGTACGGGTTCCGGTTCCACGGAGGGATCAAACGGTGACCGGGGTCGAACTGAGCGCGCTGACCAAGGACTACCCGGGCGGCGTCCGGGCCGTGGACGGGCTGGACCTGGCCGTCCCGGACGGCGCGTTCTTCGCGCTGCTCGGGCCGTCCGGGTGCGGGAAGACGACGTTGCTGCGGACGATCGCGGGACTGGAGACCGCGACGTCCGGGACGGTCCGGATCGGCGACCGCGACGTGACGCGGCTGCCGCCGGGACGCCGCGACGTCGGCATGGTCTTCCAGGACTACGCGCTGTTCCCGCACATGACCGTCGCCGACAACATCGCCTACCCGCTGCGCATCAAGAAGACGGGGAAGGCCGAGAGGCACGCGGCGGCGGCCGACGTCGCGGCCTCGCTCGGTCTTTCCGACCTGCTGGAACGCCGTCCGGCGGAGCTGAGCGGCGGGCAGCAGCAGCGCGTCGCGCTGGCCCGCGCGATGGCGGCGCGTCCGACGGTGTTCCTGCTGGACGAGCCGCTCTCCAACCTGGACGCGCGGCTGCGCCTCGAAGCCCGCACGTTCCTCAAGAAGCTCCAGCACGAGCTGGGCGTGACCACGCTGTTCGTCACCCACGACCAGGCGGAGGCGCTCGCGATGGCCGACCTGATCGCCGTCATGGAGGCCGGGCGGATCCGCCAGGTCGGGACGCCCGCCGAGGTGTTCCGGAGGCCCGCGAACCTGTTCGTCGCGTCGTTCATCGGCTCGACCCCGATGAACCTCGTCGAGGCGCGCGTCGCGGACGGCCTGGTCGAGGCGGCGGGCGCGCGGCTGCGCCCGCCCGTGCGGGTCGAGGACGGCGTGCCCGTCGTGTACGGCGTCCGGCCCGAGTACCTCGACTACTCCGCGGCGCCCGTGGACGAGGCGTTCCACGGACGTGTCGTGGTCGTGGAGAACCTGGGTACCAGCTCACTGGTGACCCTCGAGACCGAGGGCGGCGTGCTCGTCCACGTCGTCGTCCCCGAGGACGCCGAACCGGCGCCGGGGGACGAGGGCTGGGCGAGCCCCCGCCCCGGCCGATCCCTGCTCTACCGCGAAGGAGATCTCTTGACCAACGACGTGGCGGCGGCGGCATGATCCGGTTCGAGGGCGTCTGGACGCTGGAGGACCGGCTCGACCAGATCATGCGCGAGCTCGCGTTCGAGGTGCCGCCGGGCACCGCGGCGCTGACCGTCCGGCTGAGTTTCGTCGGCGGGGTGATCGACCTCGGTTGCGGCGGGCCGGACGGGTTCCGGGGCTGGTCGGGCGGCGCGCGCGACACCTACACGATCGCCGCCGACTGGGCGACGCCCGGCTACCTGCCGGGTGAGCTGGAGCCGGGGGAGTGGCACGTGTGGCTGCGGCTGCACCGGATCCCGCCGGACGGCACTCCGTACGAGGTCACGGTCACCCTGCGCGATCGCGCGCCGGAGCGTCCGGAGACGCTGACGCCGCCTGTGGTGACCGACCGTCCGGCGCGGCGGGACGGGCTGCCCGAGCCGTCCGGGATGCGGTGGTTCGCCGGTGACCTGCACGCGCACACCGTCCACAGCGACGGGACGCTGACCGTGCCCGAGCTGGCCGGGCTCGCGGTGAAGCAGGGGCTCGACTTCCTCGCCGTGACCGACCACAACACGGTCAGCCACCATCCGGAGCTGCCCGGGGTGTCCAAGCACGCGGGGATCGTCCTGGTTCCGGGGCAGGAGGTCACGACCGACTACGGGCACGCGAACGTGTTCGGCGACGTGGGGTGGGTCGACTTCCGGCGTCCGGCGGCCGAGTGGGACCCGGGTGACGGCGGCGTCCTGTCGATCAACCATCCCCTGTCCGGGGACTGCGCGTGGCGGCACGACGTCCCGCCGGACGCGCGGGCCCGGCACGTCGAACTGTGGCATTCGTCCTGGTGGGACCGGACGTGGGGCGCGCCGCTCGCGTGGGCCGCGCTCTGGCGGGACGACACGGTCGCGCTCGGCGGCAGCGACTTCCACGATCCGTCCCAGCACAAGACGCTCGGCGAGCCGACCACATGGGTGCTCGCCGAGGACGACTCCCCGGACGCGGTCGTCGCCGCGATCGCCGCCGGACGGACCGCCGTCACCCCCGGCCCGCGCGGCGGCCCGATCCTGCTGCGCGTCGGCGACGAACTGCACGCGCTGGACGCGGACGGGACCGTCCTGTGCGGGCCGGACGGCCGTCGCGCCGCCGTGCGCGGCGACCGGGTGACCCTGCCCGCCCTCGGAACCGGAACACACCGCCTCGAAACTGACAGGAACGAGGTGATCGCACTATGCGGTTGACGGACTCGGCGATTGACGACGGCCTTGTGGTGGTCCCGCACACGCACTGGGACCGCGAGTGGTACCTGCCGTTCCAGCGGTTCCGGCTGCGGCTGGTCGGGCTGCTGGACGACGTGCTGGAGCGGATGGACCGCGACCCCCGGCTGCGGTTCACCCTGGACGGCCAGATGGCCGCCGTGGACGACTACCTGGAGATCCGGCCCGAGCGCGCCGAACTGGTCGGACGGCTCGTCCGGGACGGGCGGCTCGCGGTCGGGCCGTGGCAGATCCTCATGGACGAGTTCCTGTGCTCGGGCGAGACGATCGTGCGGAACCTGGAGCTCGGGCTGCGCCGCGCGGACGACCTCGGCGGCGCGATGCGGCTCGGCTACCTGCCCGACATGTTCGGGCACATCGCGCAGATGCCGCAGATCCTGCGCGGGTTCGGGCTCGACCGGGCGTGTGTGTGGCGGGGCGTCCCGGAGCGGGTGACGACGCACGCGTTCGCCTGGCGGGCCCCGGACGGCTCGGCGGTCCGCACCGAGTACCTGCCCGGCGGGTACGGCAACGCCGTCCACATGTTCGGCGACGCGGGCCTGGTGGACGGCCGCGCCGAGGAGGTCGCGGCGTGGCTGCGCGAGTGGCGTCCGGAGGGCGGGCCGTCGCTGGCGATGTACGGGTCCGACCACACCGCTCCTGCCGCCGACCTGGCCGAACAGGTGGAGAACGCCTCACTGCCCATGCGGCTGGCGACGTTGGGCGAGTTCCTCACGGACGCGTCCCTTGACGGCCTGCCCGTGGTGGAAGGCGAGATGCGCTCCCACGCGCGCGCGAACATCCTGCCCGGCGTGTTCTCCGTGCGCATCCCGCTGAAGGCGGCGATGGGCGCGGCCGAACGGCGCGTCGCCCGCTACGCCGAGCCGCTCGCCGCGCTCTGGCTCGCGGACGGCTCGGCCGACCGGTTCCTCGAACTCGCGTGGCGGAAGCTGATCGAGGTGAGCTGCCACGACTCGGTCACCGGGTGCGGCAGCGACGCCACGGCACAGCAGGTCGCCGCCCGCATGGCCGAGGCCGAACAGCTCGGGCACGCCGTGTTCGACCTGGTCACAGGCCGTCTCGCCGCCGAGGTCGACAGAAGCGACCACCTGGTCGTGAACCCGTCGCCGGTGCTGCGGCGCGGCGTGATCCGCGTCGGCGGGCCCCGGGACGGCGAGCTCCGGGACGGCAGGCTCCGGGGAGGCGGGCTTCAGGGCGGCGAACCGGTGCTCGTGGAGGTGCCGCCGCTCGGCGTCGCGACCGCGAGGGCGGCGGCCGTCCAGCCGCGCCACCCGGCGCGTGTCGAGGCGGACCGTCCGGCGAACGATCTGGTCGACGTCCGGGACCTGGGCCGGATCGTGGACGGCGGCGACGTCGGAGACACCTACAACTACGCGCCGCCGAAGCACGACGTCGTGGTGGATGAGCCGCTGTCCGAGCAGGTCCGGGTCGTCGAGACAGGGCCGCTCGTCGCGTCCGTCGCCGTCGACCGCGAGTACCGCTGGCCGGTCGAAGCCGACGCGGACGCCCGCTCGGACGCGACGGCGACGGTCGTGGTGCGGACGCTCGCGGAGGTCCACGCGGACGAGCCCTTCACCCGGATGACCGTCGCGTTCGACAACCCGTCCCGCGACCACCGCGTCCGGCTGCACCTGCCCCTGCCGCGCCGCGCGGCGAGCTCGTTCGGGGAGGGGCAGTTCGCGGTCGTCGAGCGCGGGCTGACCGGAGAGGGCGGGCACGGGGAGGTCCCGGTCCCGACCTTCACCGCGCACGCGTTCGTCGCGGCGGGCGGCCTCGCGGTGCTGCTCAGGCACGTCACCGAGTACGAGATCGTCAACGACGGAGCCGAGCTGGCGCTGACGCTGCTGCGGTCGGTGAACTGGCTGTCCCGCGACGACAACGGCCTGCGGGAGGAGCCCGCCGGGCCCCAGATCGCCACCCCGGACGCCCAGTGCCTCGGCCCCCACGCCTTCGAGCTGGCGCTGATGCGCTACGACGGCGACCGTCCGGGGCCCGAGGTGCTCGCGGCGGCCGAGCTGTACGGGCACGAGCTGAGGGCCGTGCGGGGGATCGCGCCCGAGGGCACGCCCGCGCCCGCTCCGCGCTCCGGCCTCGGGATCGAGGGGGACGGCGTGGTCCTGTCGTCCCTGCGCCGCCGCGACGGGAGGCTCGAACTGCGTGTGGTGAACGAACGTCCCGAGCCGGGCGAGGTCGTCGTGACCGGCGACTTCGGGTCGGCGACCCGCTGCGACCTGGCGGGCCGTCCGGCCGGGGAGGTGGACGTCGCGTCCGGACGGTGCGTCCTGCCGCTGCGGCCCTGGGAGATCGCGACCGTCACCCTGAGCTGAGCCGACCCGGGCCGGGTGGTGCCCGCACCGCCCGGCCCGAACGGGGTCAGTCCCCCGGAACGGGAGGACGTTCGGCCTCGGCGGCCTTCGCGGCGGCGGCCAGAGCGGCTTTCCCGGCCGGCTTGGGAGTGGCCTTCCCAGCGGCCCGCGCCGCGGCCATGGCCGCGCCGACGATCCCGGCCGTGTTCTGCAGACCGGCGGGCACGATCGGCGCCCGGACGCCCTCGATCAGCGGCAGGAACCTGTCCGCCTTCCGGCTCACGCCCCCGCCGAGGATGATCAGCGACGGGCTGATGAGGCCCTCCAGCCGCGTCAGGTACTCGCTCAGCCGTCCGGCCCATTGCTCCCAGCTGAGGTCCTTGTCCTTGCGCACGCGCGCCGCCGCGCGATGCTCGGCGTCCTTGCCGCGGATCTCGATGTGCCCGAACTCGGTGTTCGGCACCAGGGCGCCGTCGACGAACAGCGCGCTGCCGATGCCGGTGCCGAGCGTCAGCAGGACGACCGTCCCGGCCCGCCCGCGGCCCGCTCCGTGCGTCATCTCCGCGACCCCGGCCGCGTCCGCGTCGTTGAGGAGGGTGACCGGCCGCCCGGTGACCCGGGTGAGCAGGCCCGCCGCGTCCAGCCCGATCCAGCCCGGGTCCACGTTCGCGGCGGTCATGGTGGTGCCGTCGATCACCACGCCCGGGTAGGTCACCCCGATCGGGCCGTCCCCGCCGAAGTGCTCGACGACCTGCGCGACCGCCCCCGCGACAGCCTCCGGGGCGGACGGCTCGGGCGTCGGCACCCGCAGCCGCTCGGCCGTCAGCTCGCCCGTGGCAAGGTCGACCGGCGCGCCCTTGATGCCCGACCCACCCACGTCGACGCCCAGCATCTCCATGCCCACTGCCTACCCCCGCTCGTCCCGGTCCAGGCTAAAGATCATTCCAAGACGGGCCTTACGGGAACACGGGACCTTCGCCACACTGGGGGGCGTGTACGACTTCGACATGCTCGTGCTCGGGTCCGGCCCCGGCGGGCAGCGCGCCGCCATCGCCGCGGCCAAGCTGGGCCGCCGGGTGGCGGTCGTGGACCGCCGCGACATGATCGGCGGAGTCTGCATCAACACCGGGACGATCCCGTCCAAGACGCTGCGCGAGGCGGTGCTGTACCTCACCGGGCTGAGCCAGCGGGAGCTGTACGGGCAGAGCTACCGGGTCAAGGAGGACATCACCGTCGCCGACCTCGGGATGCGCACCCGGCACGTCGTCGGACGCGAGGTCGACGTGGTGCGCAGCCAGCTCGCCCGCAACCACGTGACCGTCCTGCCCGGCACCGGGCGGTTCCTCGACCCGCACACGGTCGGGGTGACCTCGGGCGCGACGCCCGAGGCGGCGGGCCGGGAGACCAAGGTGAGCGCGGAGCGGATCGTGATCGCGACGGGCACCCGTCCGGCGCGTCCGGACTCGGTGGCCTTCGACGACCGGACGGTGATCGACTCCGACGGGATCATCCATCTGGAGCACATCCCACGGTCCATGGTGGTCGTCGGCGCGGGCGTGATCGGGATCGAGTACGCCTCGATGTTCGCCGCGCTCGGCACCAAGGTCACCGTGGTCGAGCGGCGCGAGCGGATGCTCGACTTCTGCGACCTGGAGATCGTCGAGGCGCTGAAGTACCACCTGCGCGACCTCGCGGTCACCTTCCGGTTCCGGGAGACCGTCGCGTCCGTCGAGCGGCGCGGCCGGGGCGCGATCACCGTCCTGGAGAGCGGCAAGCGCATACCGGCCGACACGGTGATGTACTCGGCGGGCCGGACCGGGGAGACCGACCGGCTGAACCTCGCCGCCGCCGGGCTGGGCGCGGACCGGCGCGGGCGGATCGCCGTGGACGGCGACTACGCCACCGAGGTCCCGCACATCTACGCGGTCGGCGACGTGATCGGGTTCCCGTCCCTGGCGGCGACGTCGATGGAGCAGGGACGGCTCGCCGCGCACCACGCGTGCGGCGAGCCGGTCGCCCGGATGGCCGAGCACCAGCCGATCGGGATCTACACCATCCCCGAGATCAGCTTCGTCGGGCGCACCGAGGACGAGCTGACCGAGGCGAAGATCCCGTTCGAGGTCGGGGTGTCGCGGTACCGGGAGCTGGCCCGCGGCCAGATCATCGGGGACTCCTACGGGATGCTGAAGCTGCTGGTCTCGCCGGAGGACCGGTCGCTGCTCGGCGTGCACGTGTTCGGCACCGGGGCCACCGAGCTGGTGCACATCGGGCAGACCGTGATGGGCTGCGGCGGCACCGTGGACTACCTGGTCAACGCGGTGTTCAACTACCCGACCCTCGCCGAGTCGTACAAGGTCGCCGCGCTCGACGCGATGAACAAGATGCGGCACGTGGCGCGGCTCACGGAGCTCACCGGGGAGTCGCCCGGCGGGATGACCGCCGAGCCGGGCGCGGCGCCGGTCGCAGAGGCGGACGCCGGGCCGACCGGTTGACCGGTCGGCGGGCCGGGCGCGTGTGGGCCGGAGGGGGCGGGGAACCGGGGGAGTGAAGTCCCGCCGCGTCGTGCGGGCGACGTTCCTGTGCGGCGCTGTGGGGACGGCGGGCGAGGTCCGGAGGGCCGGGCCGTCCCGGGCCGGTCAGGACGACCAGAGCAGCGTGGCGAGCTCCGCGTCGATGTCGATGAAGCGCGGCTCCTGCCCGGCGGGCACCACCTGGTAGGTGCGGTGCAGGAAGTCGGCCAGCGGGCTGAGCGGGGCCTCGAAGAGCGCGTCGCCGAACGGCGAGCTGAGCGCGATGTCGAGGGTCTCGTCGTCGTCGGCCGAGGGCCAGACCGCCACGTCGCCGTCCCCGACGCGGCGCACGATGCCGACCGTGAGGAGCTCGCGCGCGAAGATCCACTCGACCGGCTCGTCGTCGCCGACGTAGAAGGCCATCCGGATCGCGTAGGGGTCGTCGGCCGCGTAGGACAGGCCGGCGAGCAGGGGGACGGTGGTGCGGTCGGGGACGACGAGGCGGAGGCCCAGCTCGGCCGAGACGGTGGTGCTGCTGCTGTTCATGGCCATTCCTTCGGACGTCGGTCCCGCGGTGCGCGCGGGCGTTGGGTGGGAACTTCACTCCTCTCACGGATGTCCCCGCGATCTATGACGCGTAACTGGGCCGAGTTGTGGGAACATTCCGCCGCCGGTGGATCGTGTGACCAATATCACGTCCGAACATTCAAGGGCTGACCTGGGCAATCGGATCATTTCGGCGCTCCGGGTCGTTGTGTTCTTGAGACGGACCCGACTCAGGCCCGCTAAGGCCGCCAGGGCCCGTCCCGGACCGAAAAAAAGCGGGCATGATGGGCATCATGACCATCGCCCCCTGACCTTGGGTAAAAGCGTGGCTATTGACATGGAAAAGGATCGACCGAGGCGCCGGATGGAGCGATTCCAGGCTCGCGTCCGCCGCAACCGGGCGACCCACCTCGCCTGGCGCGGGGGCGTGCTGGTCGTCGGCACCGCCGTGCTCGCCGTCGGCGTGGTCATGATGGTCACGCCGGGGCCGGGCATCCTCGGCATCGTGCTCGGCCTGGCGATCCTCGCCACCGAGTTCGTCTGGGCGCAGAGCGCCCTGCACCGCGCCCGCGTCGCCGCCGACAAGGCCAAGGAGAAGGCGTTGGCGAAGGCGCGCGGCAAGCGCTCCCGCCGCGCCGCCGCCGAAGAGGACTGACCGGAGGCCCCGGCCGGGAGCGGGGGCTGAGCGGCTGTTTACCCAACCAGGTGCCCGACCTGGTGTTATGGCCCGTCCTCGGCGGAAACGACGCCCTTGTCGTCGTTCTTGGGGGGCTCCGTGACCAACTCGCCGTTCGGATCGTTCTTCGACGATCCCTTCCGGGGCTTCGACCTGCTCGGCGGACGCGTCTTCGGCGGCGAGTCCTGGCCGCCGGCGCGGCCCGGCGTCCAGCGGGTGGACGTCGGCCGCCTGCTCAGCGAGCAGGGCCGGGAGCTGCTGGTGCGCGCCGTGCAGAACGCGGGCGAGCGCGGCGCGCCCGACCTGGACACCCTCGACATGCTGAACGCCGCCGCCCAGGCCGACCCGCCGCGGTCGCTGCTCCGCGCGGCGGGCGCCGACCCGGACGGCCTGACCAAGGCGATCGACGAGGCGCTGTCCGGAACGCCGGGATCGCCGCCGACCACGTTCACGCCGTCCGCCAAGCGCGCCCTGCTGGACGCGCAGCGGATCTCCAACGCGCTCGGCTCGTCCTACATCGGGCCCGAGCACGTCGTCCTCGCGCTCGCCGCCAACCCCGACGCCGCGTCCGCGCGGCTGCTGGCGTCGCAGGGCGTCACCGTGGACGACCTCCAGCGGGCCCTGGCGGGCGAGCAGCGGGAGCGGTCCGCGACGTCCGGCGGGACGTCCCGCGCGGCCGGGACGCAGCGCAGGGGAGAGGGCGGCGCCGAGACCCCGACCCTGGACGAGTACGGCCGCGACCTCACCGAGGAGGCCCGGCAGGGCCGCCTGGACGCGGTCGTCGGCCGCGAGGACGAGATCGAGCAGGCCGTCGAGGTGCTGTCCCGGCGGACCAAGAACAACCCGTGCCTGATCGGCGAGCCCGGCGTCGGCAAGACCGCGATCGTCGAGGGCATCGCGCAGCGGATCGTCAACGGCGGCGTCCCGGACACCCTCAAGGGCAAGCGCGTCGTCGCGCTCGACCTCACCGGCATGGTCGCCGGGTCCAAGTACCGCGGCGAGTTCGAGGAGCGGATCAAGAAGGTCATCGACGAGATCCGCGAGGACTCCGACAACCTGATCATCTTCATCGACGAGGTGCACACCCTGGTCGGCGCGGGCTCGGCCGAGGGCGGCATGGACGCGGCGAACATCCTCAAGCCCGCCCTGGCCCGCGGCGAGCTGCACGTCGTCGCGGCCACCACGATCGACGAGTACCGCAAGAACATCGAGAAGGACGCCGCGCTCGAGCGCCGGTTCCAGCCCGTCCTGGTGTCCGAGCCGACGGTCGAGCAGACCGTGGAGATCCTCGCCGGGCTGCGCGACGCCTACGAGGCGCACCACCAGGTGCGGATCACCGACGACGCGCTGGACGCCGCCGCGACCATGTCCGACCGGTACATCACCGACCGGTTCCTGCCGGACAAGGCGATCGACCTGATGGACCAGGCGTCCGCGCGGGTCCGGCTGCGCTCGTCGGTGCCCGCCGCCGACGTCCGCGAGCTGGAGGACCGGCTCGACACGCTGCACCGCGACAAGGACCAGGCCGTCTCCGGCGAGGACTACGACCGGGCCAAGGAGCTGACCGCCGAGATCGACCGCCTGCGGCCGGAACTGGAGTCGGCCCGGCGCGGCCACGACCGCTCGCCCGAGGTCACCGCCACCGACATCGCCGAGGTGGTGTCACGGCGGACCGGCATCCCGGTCGCCCAGCTCACCGAGGAGGAGCGGGACCGGCTGCTGCGGCTGGAGGAGCACCTGCACGAGCGGGTCATCGGCCAGGACCGGGCGGTCGACGCGGTCGCCGAGGCGGTCCGCCGGTCCCGCGCGGGCCTGGCCGACCCGGGCCGTCCGATCGGCAGCTTCCTGTTCCTCGGCCCGACCGGCGTCGGCAAGACCGAGCTGGCGCGCGCCCTCGCGGACGTGCTGTTCGGCGGCGTCGACCACATGATCCGCATCGACATGTCGGAGTACCAGGAGAAGCACACCGTCGCCCGGCTGGTCGGCGCGCCGCCCGGCTACGTCGGCTACGAGGAGGCGGGCCAGCTCACCGAGGCCGTCCGGCGGCGCCCGCACAGCGTGGTGCTGTTCGACGAGATCGAGAAGGCCCACCCGGACGTGATGAACATCCTGCTCCAGGTGCTCGACGACGGGCGGCTCACCGACGGCCAGGGCCGGACGGTCGACTTCTCCAACACGCTCGTCATCATGACGAGCAACATCGGCGCGCAGATGATCCTGGACAACACCGGCGGCGAGGACGAGCTGCGCGAGAAGCTCATGGACCTGCTCCAGCACACCCTGCGCCCGGAGCTGCTGAACCGGATCGACGAGGTCGTGATCTTCGACCGGCTCGGCCGCGAGGAGCTGCTGCAGATCGTCGACCTGCTGCTGGACGACACCGAGCGGAGGCTCAGGGGGCAGGGCGTCGAGCTCATCGTGACCGTCCCGGCCAAGGAGGACCTCGCCGAACAGGGCTACCAGCCGCAGTTCGGGGCCCGTCCGCTGCGCCGGACCGTCCAGCGCCAGGTCGACAACCAGCTGTCCCGCATGCTGCTGGGCGGCGAGCTGACCGATGGCGACACCGCCATCGTGGACTACATCGACGGCGGCCTGGACTACCGCGTCGACCACGGGCGCGAGAGGTCCGGCGCCGCCCCGGCCACGTCCGGCGCCGGGGGCCCGGGGCCCGACGGCACCTGACCGGACGTCGGGAGGACCCGGTGGGGAACGACAACTTCAACGACCGCCTGAACTGGCTGCGCGCGGGGGTGCTCGGCGCGAACGACGGCATCGTCTCGACGGCCGGGATCGTCGTCGGCGTCGCGGGCGCGACGGCCCACGAGTCCACGCTGCTGCTCGCGGGACTGTCCGGCCTGCTCGCCGGGTCGCTGTCGATGGCGGCGGGGGAGTACGTGTCGGTGAGCACCCAGCGCGACACCGAGCGGGCCTTCCTGGCGACCGAGCGGCGCGAGCTCGAGGACGAGCCGGAGGCCGAGCTCGACGAGCTCACCGAGGCGTACGTGGACAAGGGCCTGTCACGGAAGGTGGCCCGGCAGGTCGCGATCGAGCTGACCGCCCGCGATCCGCTCGCCGCGCACGCCGCGATGGAGGCGGGCGTCGACCCCTACGGGCTCGCCAAACCGTGGGAGGCGGCGCTGGCGAGCTTCGTCGCGTTCACCGTCGGCGCGCTGCTGCCGCTGCTCGCGATCGTCCTGCCGCCGCCGTCCGTGCGCGTGTGGATCACCGTCGTCTCGGTCGTGATCGGGCTCGTGATCTGCGGCTGGACGAGCGCGCGCCTCGGGGACGCGCCGCCGGGACGGGCCGTGCTGCGCAACGTCCTCGGCGGGTTGATCGCGATGGCGATCACCTACGCCGCGGGCAGCCTGATCGGCGCCTGACCGGCGCCCGACCGGGCTTGGAGCGCGGCCCCGATCTTCGTGTCCGTGAGATTTTGCCCATCCTGGGCGCGGCGCTGGTGTTGCGCGCAGCCGGACGCGGACAGGTCTCCGGCATGATCGGTCAACTCAGCCGCCATTGGTGGGCACTGCTCATCCGGGGCGTCTTCGCGATCCTGTTCGGCGTCCTGGCGTTGTTCTGGCCCGGCATCACGGTCTGGGCGCTCACCGTCCTGTTCGGCGCGTACGCCCTGGTGGACGGCGTGATCGCGCTGGCCGGGGCGTTCAGCGGCGTGGAGGGCGAGTCGCGCGGCTGGCTCGCGGTCGCCGGGGTCTGCGGCATCCTGCTCGGCCTCATGGCCTTCATCTGGCCCGCCGCCACCGCGCTGGTGCTGCTCCTGCTGATCGCGTTCTGGGCGGTGATCGTCGGCGTCCTGGAGATCGTCGGCGCGATCCGGCTCCGCGCGGAGCTGGACGACGTGTGGCTGCTCGCCCTGGCCGGTGTGGTGTCGGTGCTGTTCGGCCTGGCGCTGTTCATCTGGCCCGCGTCGAGCGCGGTCGCCCTGGCCTGGCTGATCGGGCTGTTCGCGATCGTGATGGGCGCGGTGATGATCGGCGCGGCGTTCCGGCTGCGCAAGCTCGGCGAGCAGATGAACGCGCACCGCGTCGGCGGCCAGCTCAGCTGACACTCGCGCGCGTGACACTCGCGCGCGCGTGCGGGTGAACCCGGGTCCGGCGCGCGGACCCGGGCTCGTCGCCTGCGCCCCACCCGCGGGAGTGTCGGCTCCGTCCGCGGGAGCGTCAGCTCAGCGTGTCGCAGAGATTCTCGACCGTGGCGCCCGCGGGATGGATGATCTTGTTCCCGTCCGCCGTGCGCTCCACGCTGAAGCGGCCGTGCACGACGTATTCGCCTGCCGGATACCCGACGTTGCCCTGCTTGATCCCGAGGGTGATTCCGCCGTCGATCCGCATGCGCAGCGTGCCGTCCTTGAGGTAGTGGAACCACCCGTATCCCGGTACGTCCCGCTCCACCGAGTGGCCGTTGCCGGTGAAGCGGACGACCAGATCCCCCCGGAACTCCTGCCACTGGATCGTGCCGTCCGGGTAGGTGGAGAGGGTCCGCACCTCCTCCTCGTCCTTGACGATGTCGCCGCTCACGGGGAACGCGCACACCCCGACGTCGACGAACGGCTGGGCGCGGTACGGCTGCCAGTCCCCGCGTTCGTCGGCCGACGCCGGCGATCCCGCCCAGACGAGGCCCGCACCGCAGGCGAGGGTCGTCGCGGCCAGCGCCGCGCGCCGTCCGGCACTCCGTGAATCGAACAAGAGGCACCTCCAGTTCGCTGAGTCTGCCGAACCAGCTTCGCACCCCCGGTACGGAAGGGGAACGGCGCGCGCCACGACGTTCAGGACATGCCGGTGTCAGGCGGACGTGTCGGCGCCCGGCCGCGTGTCGGTGTCAGGACCGTGTCGGTGTCAGGACAGGGTGTCGCAGAGGTTCTCGACCGTGGCGTGGGCCGGGTGGACGATCCGGTTGCCGTCCGCCTTGACCTCCGCGCTGAAGCGGCCGTGCAGGATGTAGTCGCCCGCCGGGTAGCCGACGTTGCCTTGCTTGATCCTGAAGCTGAACCCGCCGTCGAGTCGGGCGCGCAGCCCGCCGTCCTTGAGGTGGTGGAACCAGGCGTACCCCGACACGTCCCGCACTACCGAGTGGCCGTTGCCGGAGAAGAGCAGGACGAGCGGCCCCCGGAACTCCTCCCACTCGACCTTGCCGTCCGGATAGGTGGAGAGCGTCCGCACCTCCTCCTCGTCCCTGAGGATGTCGACGCGCACCGTGAACGCGCACACCCCGACGTCGACGAACGGCTTGGCCCGGTACGGTCGCCAGTCCCCGCGGCCGTCGGCCGACGCGGACGGCCCGGCTCCCACCACGCCCGCGCCGCACGCCAGGGCCGTCGCGGCGAGGGCCGCCCGCCGCCCGGCACTTCGTGAATCGAACAATTGGCACCTCCGGTTCGCTGGGTCTGCCGGACCAGCCTCCCGATCTCCGGTACAGGACGGGTATAACGCGTGCTGTGAAGTTCAGCGTCCTGGGCTCCCTGGAGGTGCGGGACGGGGAGCGCCCGGTGGCCGTCGGCGCCGGACGGCCGCGGCTGCTGCTGCTCATGCTGCTGGCCGCGGCGAACCGGACGGTCACCGACGACGCGCTCACCGACGGGCTGTGGCCGGACGGCCCGCCTGCGTCCGCGCGCAAGAACCTGCACTCCTACGTGCACCAACTGCGCCAGATCATGGACGATCCGGGACGGATCGTCCGGGACGACACCGGGTACCGCCTGACCGCCGCGGACGGGGAGGTCGACGCGCGACGCTTCGAGGACCTCGTCGCGCGGGCGCGCGAGACCGGCGACCCGCGGCGGCGCGGCGCGCTGTTCGCCGAGGCCCTCGGGCTGTGGCGCGGCGCGGCCTTCTCCGGCCACGCCGACTCCGCCCGGCTCCGGGACGAGGCGCTGCGGCTGGACGAACTGCGCCTGACGGTCGTCGAGGAGCACGTCGAGGCCGACCTCGCGCTCGGACGGCACGAGCGGCTCGTCCCGGAACTGTCCGCGCTCGTCCGGAACCATCCGCTTCGGGAGCGTCCCGCCGCGCAGCTCATGGTCGCGCTCTACCGTTCCGGGCGGCGCGCCGAGGCGCTGGAGGTGTACCGCGAGGTCCGGGCGCGGCTCGCCGACGAGCTCGGCCTGGACCCCTCGCCCACGCTGCGCGGGACGCACCAGGCCGTCCTGACCGGCGACCCGGCACTCGATCTCGAGGAGACGCCGCCCTGGCGCGGGCCGCGCTGCCCGGTCGAGGACGTCATCGGCCGCGACCGCGAGTGCGCCGACCTCGCCCGGCTCGTCCGGACGCGCCGCCTGGTCACGGTCACCGGGCCCGGCGGCGTCGGCAAGACCACGGTCGCGCTCCGGGTCGCCGCCCGGGACGCGCCGCCCGGCGGGGTCGCGGTGCTGGCGCTCGCGCACCTGTCCCCCGACGACGACGTGTTCGCCGAGCTCGCCGCGCTGCTCGACGTCGCCGGGAACGGCGAGGCCGCCCGGCTCGGCGTCGAGGAACGGCTGCGCGGACGCGGGCGGCTGCTCGTCCTGGACAACTGCGAACACCTGGCCCACGCGTGCGCCCGGCTGGTCGCCCGCCTCCTCGCCGCCTGCCCTGACCTGCGGATCCTCGCGACCGGGCGGCGTCCGCTCGGGGTGCCCGGCGAGGTCGTCCGGCCGCTCGCGCCGCTGCCGGTGCCCGCCGCGGGCGAGGTCACCGACGCCGTCCGGCTGTTCACGCGACGGGCCTCGGAGTCCGCGCCCGGCGTGGACCTGGAGGCCTTCCCCGGCGCGGCGGGCCGCGTCTGCCGGGCGGTGGACGGCCTGCCCCTCGCCCTCGAACTCGCCGCCGCGCGGCTGCGCGCGTTCGCCCCCGACGAGCTCGCGAACCACCTGGAGGACGACCTCGCGCTGCTGTCGGCGGGCGGCACGGCCGTCGAGCCCCGGCACCGGACCCTCGCCGCCACCATCGACTGGTCCTGCCGCCTGCTGGACGAACCGGGCCGCGTCCTGCTCGCGCGGCTGTCGGTGTTCCACGACGGGTTCACCGCCGACACCGCCCGCCGGGTCTGCTCCGGTCCGGACCTTCCGGGCAAACGCGTCCCGGCCGTCCTCGCCGCGCTGGTGGACGACTCGCTCGTCCAGCCCTACCGGGGCGCCGCCGGGCCCCGGTTCCGGCTGCTGGAGACCGTCCGCGACCACGCGCGTGACCGGCTGGACGAGCGCGGTGAGACCGCCGTCCTGCGCGACCGGCACCTGGCGTACTGGCTCGACCGGGCCCGCGCCGTCCACGGCCGCGCCCCGGACGACCGGCTCGAGGGGCTGCGCGCCCTCGGCCCGGAGGTCGGCAACCTGCGCGCCGCGCTCGGCCACGGCTTCGCCGCCGGGGATACCACGCGGGCCGCCGAGCTGGTCCACGCGCTCGGGCTGTTCTGGGTCCTGGAGGTCACCCACCTCGGCGAGTTCGAACGCTGGGCGGAACGGGCCGCCGCGTCCGCGCCCGCCCGGCTCCGTCCGGCCGTCGACCTCACCCGCGGCGCCATGCGCGTCTGGCGCGGCGAGTTCGCCGAGGCCGCCGAGCTGCTGCGGAGCAGCATGGACGGCCTGGCGGGCAGCTGCCCGGTCCCGCACACCGACACGCCGATCACGCTGCTGGAGTGCATGTTCCGCACCGCCGACCCGCGCGCCCTGACCGGCCACGAGGCGATCCTCGCCGGGCTCGGCCGCCACGACCTCGCCGAGGGCCGCACCCGCGCCGCGGGCGGCCTCACCGAGTGGGGACGCCCGGACCTGGCCGCCGCGCTCCTGGACCGGTTCGACGCCGACCGGGCGGGCGCGCCGGTCATCGCCCAGGTCATCGCCGTCCGGACGCGCTGCCTGCTCGCCCTCGAACGCGGCGACCTCGCCGAGGCCCGTCGCTGGGAGGACGCCCTGCGCGACCGGCACGTCCTGCGCGGCCCGGCCACGCATCCGCAGCGCCTCGCATGGACGGTCGCCCTCCGCCTGCTCGCCGAGGACGACCCGGACGCCGCCCGCCGCGAACTCCGCGCCGCCATCGACGCCCTCGACGCCGCCTACCCCGGCGCGTACGCGGCGACGTTCCCGCTGCGCGCGCTGCTCGCCGAGTCGCTCCGCCGGACGGGCCGTCCGGACGAGGCGCGTCCCCACCTGGCCCGCGCCCTCGACGGCGCGGCGCGCGGCAGCAACCACCTGTCCGCGCTGACCGCCGTCGTGATCGCCGCGCTCACCGCCGCGGGCCTCGGCGACGCCGCGGGCCCCGACCTCGCCCGCCGCTGGGACGCCCTGCGCGCCCCGGCCGGACTGGCCGCGCCCCTCGGGCTGTCCGCCCAGGTCAAGGAAGCCTTCGGAATCGACCCGTCGGCGCGTCCGCCGGACCCGTCCGCGACCTGGTCGCCCCGGGCCCTCAGATCCCTGACCGACCGCGCCCGAGCCTGGGCCGCCGGAACCTGAACCGCCAGGCCTGACCCGCCGGGCCTGAACCGTCGGAACCTGGGCTGCTGGAACCTGAACCGCCGGGTCGTCCGCAGGGTCAGCGCACCCAGCCGGTGTATCCGCGCACGCTCTGGGTCTGCGGCGGCCGTTCGGCGGCGCCGGTGGCGGGGCCCCGCTCGAACGCTCCGGCGATGGCGCGGACCAGCCAGGCGTTGACCGAGAGGCCCTGGCGTCCGGCCGCCTCCTCCACGCGCGTCTTGAGGTGCTCGGGCAGCCGCAGGGTCATCCGCGCGGTGCCGCCGTCCTCCACGGGCGGGGGCCCGGCGGGCGGCGCGACGGCCTCGTGGACGCCCTCCATCCCGGCGCCGGACGGCTGCCCGACGGGCGGCGCGGTCTCCGGCGGCGTCACGACGAACGCGGGGTCGCCGCCGCGCAGCCGCACCTCGACCGAACCCGGCGCGAGGTCGCTGGTGATCTCGTCCGCCGCGGCCGACAACGCCTCCAGCAGCGTCAGCCGGACCGACGCCTCGAGCACGCCCGACAGCCGCTCGGCCAGCGCGCGCGCCTCCGGCCCGCCCGCCTCGGCGGCGACCGCGAACTCCCGGCGAAGGTTCTCCACGTAGGGCAGCAGATCCATGCGCACAACTATGACGCCACATTGACGTCACGTCAAGCCAGAATGACGTCACACGCCCTCGTGGGTCGGCAGGGACGCGCAGGTCAGGACGCGGGGAGCCAGGACGGCCTGGCCCCCGGCCAGATCAGCCGGGGCGACCCGGCGTAGAACCGCCGCACCGCCGGGGGCAGGGTCTCAAGGTAGCGGGCCACGCCGGTGACCACCGCGTCCTCGGCGTCCACCGCCACCCGGACGGGGAGGCCGGTCGCCTCGCGGAGCACCAGGGGCAGCCCCTTCAGCCGCGAACCGCCGCCCGTGAGCAGCATGCCCGTCGGGATGATGTCGGCCGACAGCTCCGGCGGGCACAGCGCGAGCGCCGTCCGGACCGTCCGGACGATGTCGGCGACCGGGGCCGCGACGGCCCGCTCCACGTCGGTGGACGACAGCACGGTCGCGCCGGGCAGCCCCGTCACGAGGTTCCGGCCGTGCACGACCATCCGGCGGGAGCGCTGCTTCCCGCGCGGACGCGCCGCGCCGACCCTGAGCTTGGCCTCGTCGGCGGTCTGCTCGGCGATGAGCAGCCCGTCCCGGTGCCGGATCAGGGTGGCGATCGCGCGGGACAGCGCGTCGCCCCCGGCCAGGGAGTGGTGCGCGCAGATCAGCCCGCCCCAGGCGAGCACCGCCACGCTGGTCGCGGTCGCCCCGACGTCCACGACCATGGTCGCGTGCGTGCCCTCCACCGGCAGGTCCGCGCCGAGCGCGGCGGCCATCGGGGTCGGGACCAGATGCGCCTGCCGGGTGCCGACCGAGTACAGCACCTCCCGCAGCGCCCGCTCCTGGACGTCGGTCAGCGTCGTCGGCACGGCCACCGCCAGCCGCGGCTTCACCAGGTACGGACGCCTGCCCTGCGCGGCCCGGACCAGGCGGCGCAGCAGCCGGGAGGCGGGCTCGGTGTCGACCGGGATCCCGGCCTCGAACGGCCGCTCGAACCGGACCCAGGGCAGCGCGCGCCGCCGCATCTCGGCGGCCGAGTCCCCGGCGGCCAGCATCCGCCCGGTGCGCGCGCAGGTCGCCAGCAGCGGCGGCTGCGCGACGACCTTCCCGCGTCCCCGGACGTGCACCCGCACGCTGCGGGACCCGAGGTCGATGGCGATGTCGGGGGAGAAGACCGGGTTCATGTCCGTCGCCCTCCCCGTGGCCTGGCGCCCGTCCGCACTGGTCGCGGGGGCGGCGGGGAGGGATGGGCCGTGGGGCCTGGGGCCCGGAGGGCCGGGGTTCGGGAGGCCGGACGGCGGTGGACCGGAAGGGGAGCGCGCAGCGCGGGAATGCCCATGATCGTTTCTTGCCCGCGACGGGGTCCGGACCAAGTCAAAGCCCGCTCATGATTCGGCTCAAAACCGGCCCGGCGGGCGGCGCGGCGACCCCGGAGGGTTCTCGTCCCGGGGAATCACCTGATCATCTTCGGTGTTGCAGCGCGGGTCAGCGGCAGAACGTGTGAAGGGCTCTTTGTGCGCGCCATACAGATCGACCGGTTCGGTGCCCCCGGCATCCTCGGCCTCACCGAGGCCCCGCGGCCCAAGCAGGGGCCCGGGGACATCCTGATCCGGACCATCGCGACCAGCATCAACCCCGTGGACGACAAGACGCGGGAGGGGTCCATCGGCGACGGGACGCCCCCGCTGCCGATGACGCTCGGCTGGGACCTGGCCGGAGTCGTCGTCGACGGCGGGGACAGCGGCCTGGCCGCCGGGGAACGCGTCATCGCGATGTCGCACCAGCTCGGCAGCGGCCGGGGCACCTGGGCCGACCTGGTCGCGCTGCCCGCGCAGGCGGTCGGCTTCGCCCCGCACGCGGTCACCCTGGCCGAGGCCGCCACCCTGCCGCTGCCCGGCCTGACGGCCCTGCAGACCCTCGACTGGCTCGCGGTCTCCCCCGGGGAGCGCCTGCTGATCGCGGGCGCGGCGGGCGCGGTCGGCGGACTGGCCCTGCAGATCGCCCGGGCGCGGGGCGTCAGGGTCGACGCCCTGGTCTCCCGGGACGCGCAGGCCGCCTTCGCCCGTTCCCATGGCGCCGACCGGGTCGTCACCGACGCCGCCGCCCTCGAGGACCGCGCCTACGACGCCGTCTTCGACACCTTCGGCGCCTTCGCGACCGAGGCGGTGGCCGACGGCGGCCGGTACGCCTCGATCGCCACCCAGGCCGGGCCCGTCCCCGACCTGTCCGGACGCGGCGTCCGCACCACCGTCCACCAGGTGCGCGAGGACGGCGCCGGACTGGACGAGCTCACCGAGCTCGTCGACCACGGAGCCCTGCGGCTGCGCGTGCACGCCACGTTCAGCGTCCACGACGTCCAGGCCGCGCACGAGCGCTTCCACGAGGGCGGCCTCACCGGGAAGATCGTCCTGACCTTCTGAGCCGGACCCCTGGTCCTCCGGCCCGGGGGATCGGGGCCGGAGGACCGGGGGCTCAGGCGTTCTGGTCGAGAAGGGCGCGGGCGGCGGCGGCGCTGGACGGTTCGGGATGGTGCTCGGCCATCAGGGCCAGGACGCGGTCCGTCCACGGGTGGTCGGACTCGGCGAACAGGCCCAGCAGCTTGGCGAACTTGTCCCCGGGCCAGCCCGTGTAGCCCAGTTCGGTGATGATCGCGTGCGGGGTGTGCTCGCCGCTCTCCATGCCCTCCGCGACCATGTCGATCAGGGCCCAGGCGTCGGACCCGGGCGGCGCGGGCCGGGGCAGGACGTCGCGCTCCCCGTCGTCCAGCCTGCTCCGGGCCAGGCCGCCGAGCGCCGGGTCGTCCGCGAGTTCCACCAGGGCGAGCCGTCCCGCCTCGCCGAACGCCCTGCCGTACTTGCCGCCCAGGATGTCCAGCCCCGCGCGCCGGGCGCCGGGAGCGACGCCCCGGAGCGCCGCGGCGAACTCGGCCGCGCCGTCCTCCTGCGTCCGGCCGCCGTGGACGAGCCACAGCCGCACCTCCGGATCGACCATGAACGACGGGTAGAACGGCAGCGCCTCCAGCAGCCCGGCCGCGTCGCCGTCCGCGTGGTCGCCGACCATCGGCACCCGGATCCCCGTCGCGTCCTCCAGCAGGACGCGGGTCACCGACCGGCCGAGCGGCGTGATGCCGACGTTCGCGGCGGTGTACTCCACCAGCCCGCACTCGTGCAGCGCGTCCAGGTGGTGACCCATCGTGGCCCGGCCGTCCTCGTCCAGCCACGGGGTGATGCTCGTGCGGGGGATCGGCTGGTCGTAGGTGTAGATCGAGACGAGCAGGTTCGAGGTGAGCCCCTGCCGCCCGTCCTGGCCCCACTCGTCGAGCAGGGCGATCACGGTGCGGTGCCAGGCGGCGAGCGCCAGGTCCTCGTCGGGTCCGGTCAGCGAGAGGGCGGTCGCGCCGGGCCGCAGCACCCCGGTGTCGTGGTCGGAGTGCAGGATGCCCGCCCTGACCAGGACGTCCCAGAACACCCGGGCCGCGTGGCGCAGCGCGTCACCGCGCGGCGCGGTGTCGGGGAGCCGCTCCCGGACGAGCGCGAGCACGTCGTCCGGCACCGGATCCCCGTCCGGGACGAGCGGGCGCCCCCGGCGCGCCCAGTCGACGTGCGCGCTCACCATCCCGTACATGTCGCACGCCCGCAGCGCCGCCACCAGCTCGGGGACGGGCGCGACGAGCACCGGGGGGATGTGCGCGCCGGGGACGGGCCCCGCCCCCGACAGGTAGGACGTTCCCTGGGCGGGACTGCGCCGTTCGAGCGCCTCCCCGACGATGATCTCGCTGAGCCCGTGCGTGGTCCTCATGGCGCACGAAGCGTAGTCACGACACGACGCTCCGGCACCCCGTTCACCGGAAAGGGTCCCTTTCCCGGACAACGTCCGAAGCCGTCGAAGTGCCGCGCGACGGGCCCGAGGCACTCGGGATCGTGGTTACGCACCGCGACGTTGCGGGAAGGTTCCACCGGGAATGGGGGATTTGTCATGTCAGAAGCAAAGGCCGCCGCCGTCGCGACGGAGGAGATCGACCACCAGCACGGAGGATCGCACGCGGGCAGGCCGAGCTCGTGGGTCGCCGTCGCCATCGTCTTCCTGGGGTTCGTGGTCGGCGGCGTGGCGCTGTGCGTCGGGCCGAACTGGGTGGTGTTCGTCGTCGGCGCGGTGATCGTCGCCGTCGGTCTCGTGGCCTGCGGGGTCGTCCACCTGTTCTCCGACGTCGTCGTGGACGCGCCGCGCGTGATCCCGGAGATCGTGGACTACTCGCTGTTCGGGCACAGCACCGAGCGGCGGCGGGGCGGTTCCGCCGAGGAGCCGAAGCGCTTCTCGGTCCGCACCGACACCCAGCAGTTCCCACACGGCTGACCCTCCCCACCTCGCGTTTCCGCTCAAGATCCGCCCCGGGCTGTTCGTCCGGGGCGGATCTTACTTCGTAAAGGGCGGCGGCACCGGGCGCATCGGAGGTCGCGGCGGGGAACGTCGGAAAACTCTCAGAACGGCGACATACGCCGTTCGCCGGAGGGAAGGGCCCGCTTCGGGTTTGGATAGGGGCGTGCGGAACCCGTGACGAGAGGGAAGCACACCGTGATCGACGACCCCGCAGACCCCGCTCGCGCCGGGGTGAAAGTGATCTGGATGCGCGGCATCGCCGACGCCGGCCCCCGCCGCGCGACCCGCGCCCTCGCCGACGCCCTGTTCGAGGCGTTCGGGAAGGGCGCCGCGCGCACCGGCGTGCTCCAGGCCTGCGCCCCGCGCGCCACCGCCCTGCCGCAGAGCCGCCTGCTCGGCTCCCGTGCGGCGACCCTGCCGCTACCGCCGCCCCGCGCGCCGCTCCCCGGCGACGACGCGGGCATCCGGCCGTGGCGCTTCGACCGTGAGGAGGGCGACGGGGCGGATCCGCCCCGGCTGGTCGCCCGCACCACCGCCCGCTGGAGCGACCCGGCCGCGGGCGCCGTCCGCGCGGCGATCGTGCTGCGCGACTCGCCCCGGGGGCTGGTCGAGTGGGGCGTCGCCGCGCACGCGGAACGAGGCTGGACGCACCGCGCGGTGCCCCCGTGCGTGCGGCTCGGCATCGACCGGCAGCACATCTGCGACTCGGGCGGGCTGCCGGTGACCGGCGAGCCGCTGAAGCTGTTCCCGCTGGACGGCGTCCCGCCGGACGACGGGGCCGAGGACGAGCGGCTCGCGCTGGTCGCGGGCAGCCTCGGGCATCCCGAGCGCAGCGTCGGCGTGCTGGTCGTGTCGCTCGACTCGCGCAAGGCGCTGAGCAGCATCGACACGCTCTTCCGGGTGCACTGGCCAGGACTGCTGAGCGTGGCGGTGGTGATCGAGCCGGGCCGCCGGGTGCTGGCCGGGCTGCTGCCCGAGCGGGCCATACCGGCGGGCGGGGCGCGGTACTTCGGCCCGTCCGGGAACGCCGAGGACGACACGACGTTCACCCGCGCGGCCGTCCGGGACCGGCACGGCCTGCTGACCGCGCTGCTCGACGACGCGCTGGCCGTGCGGGCCGAGGCG
The DNA here is from genome assembly GCF_000518265.1 of Actinomadura oligospora ATCC 43269. Classification (GTDB taxonomy): domain Bacteria; phylum Actinomycetota; class Actinomycetes; order Streptosporangiales; family Streptosporangiaceae; genus Spirillospora; species Spirillospora oligospora. The sequence goes on from NZ_JADG01000010.1 coordinate 254,198, forward strand.
TCCCCGACGGGCGTCGCGGTCGACGCGGCGACGCTGCTGACCGAGCACCTGCCGCGCCGGCTGCGTCCGCAGGTCCCGCCACCGGCGAAGCCGCCGGAGCAGGAGTCGTCCGGCGAGCAGGCGCCCGCGTCCGCGTCCGGTGAGGGGGCGGAGGCGTCCGAGCTGGACCGGCTGCGATCCCGTGTGGCCGAGATGGAGTCGGTGCTGGCCGGCGTCGAGCGGCGCGCGGAGCGGCGGCTGACGCTGCTCCAGGACGAGGCGTCCGCCGCGAAGCAGGCGCGGACGCAGGCCGAGCAGCACGCCGACCACCTCGCCGGGCAGCTCGCGGAGGCGCTCACCGAGCGGGACCTGTTCGCGGAGGCGCTGGACGACGCGGAGGCCGAGCGCGACGCGGCCGTCCGGGACCGGGGGGTGCTGGCGGCGCGGCTCGCCGACGTCGCCCCGGCGGTCGCGAGCGCGCCGCCGCCCGCCGCGTCCGGCGACCGGGTGCCGGGCTCGTTCGAGGCGCTGATCGCCGAGATCGCCGCGCGGCATCCGCTGCTCGTGCTGGACGACCTGGACGGTTCGGTGGCCGCCGCGCTCGACCCGCATCCCAAGGCGGCGTCGTGGCGGCGCAAGGCGCGGGACGCGCTCACCACGCTGGACGCCTACGCGCGGGCCAAGCAACGGGCCCGCCGGGCCGGGACCCCGCCCGGCCCCCACCTGTCGGATCTGCTGGCGTTCGTCCGGTCGGGCGCCCCCGGCGCCCTGATCAGCGCGAACATCATCGCGCTGGCGGAGTCGGACCGGGTGGAGCACCAGGAGAAGTTCCGGCAGGCGCGGATGTTCCCGGTCCGTCCGGCGACGCATCCGTCCGGCCGGGCCTGCTTCACCGCCCACATCAAGCTCGAGCGCTGCAAACCCCCCGCCCCCCGGCTGCACTTCTTCGACGACACCGACAACACCGGGCTGATCTACATCGGCTACCTGGGCCCGCACCTGGCGACCGGCCGGACGAACTGACCGTCGGCCCGCGCGGTCGTGGCGTCGACTCGCGCGGGCCGTCCGGCCGGGGCGTGGGGGTCGTCCGCCGGTCAGGCCGAGGGTGAGGCGGAGTCCGCGTGGTGCGGCTGGCGTTCGGTGAGCACCAGGGGGCCGTCCTCGGTGATCGCGATCGTGTGCTCGGAGTGGGCGGTGCGTGAGCCGTCGGCGGACCGGATGGTCCAGCCGTCCGGGTCGAAGACGATCTGGTCGGTGGTGCGGGCGATCCAGGGTTCGAGCGCCAGGGTCAGGCCCGACCGGAGCTTGAGTCCGCGGCCCGCGCGGCCCCTGTTGGGGACGTGGGGGTCCTCGTGCATGGTCCTTCCGAGTCCGTGGCCGCCGAACTCGGTGTTGATCGGGTAGCCGTAGCCGGTGGTGACCGCCTCGATCGCCGCCGAGATGTCGCCGAGCCGGTTGCCCGGGACGGCGGCCTTGATGCCCGCCTCGAGCGCCTCCTCGGTCGCGCGGATGAGCCGCAGGTCGTCGCCCGCCGGGGTGCCCACGACGACGGTGCGGGCGGAGTCGGCGACCCAGCCGTCGATCTCGACGGCGATGTCCATGCTGAGGACGTCGCCGTCGCGCAGCGCGTAGTCGTGGGGCAGCCCGTGGAGCACCGCGTCGTTGACCGACAGGCAGATGACGTTGCGGAACGGGCCGCGGCCGAAGGACGGCGCGTAGTCCCAGTAGCAGGACTTCGCCCCGCGCTCGCGGATCCGGTCGCGGACGTGGTGCTCCAGGTCGAGCAGGTTGACGCCCACGTCCGCGATGTCGCCGAGCTCGGACAGGATCTGGGCGACGAACCGCCCGGTGGTGCGCATCCGCTCGATCTCCGCGGGCGACTTCAACTCGATCATGGGTGCCCTCGCACGTCGCTGTGTGTCGGTATTAAAATACCAACGTAGCGGTTGCGGTATTAAAATACCAACCGTACTCTTGCGGCATGGTTCGCAATCCGCTCACGCCCGAACAGGTCGAGGCCGGCAGGCGCCTCGGGAGGCTGCTGCGTGAGGCGCGGGCGGACCGGGACCTCGGCGACGTGGCGCGCGCGGCCGGCATCTCGCCGGAGACGTTGCGCAAGATCGAGACCGGTCGGCTCCCCAGCCCCGGGTTCGGCACGATCGCCTGCCTCAGCGACGTCCTCGACCTGCCGATCCAGGACCTGGCCGCCGCCTGGCGCGACGGCCCGCGCCTGGAAGCCGCCTCCTGACGACCGCCCCGCGCCGGGAGCGGGCCTAGGTCGGGGGAGCGGGGTGTTCCTCCTCCGGGTCCATGCGCGGGTCGGCCCAGAACGTGAGCAGCTCGGCGCCCGTCAGGGCGGTGTAGGGAGCGGGCGGGGGCGTGCGGCCCGTCCGCATGGCCCACAGGGTGACCAGGGACAGGGCCATCCGGTCCGCGTCGGCCGGGGCGGAGCTGCGGGACGACGCCGGATCCCCGGCTTCGGAGTGGGAGCCGGGGTCGGCCTCGGAGGCTGGGTCCGGTCGTTCCTCGGGGGGTGTGTCGGATGGGGCGTCGGAAGCGGCGCGGGGTGCGGCGCGCAACGGCGGGACCTCCGATCGGGCGGCGGGTGGATGTCGGGTGGTTCCGACGGGTGGTTGTGGTGGGTGGAAGTTGCGGGTGGATGTCGTCCTGACTCACTCTGCGGCATGGTCCGGCCGCGAATCGCAACATTCGGGCAATCTCGGACAGGCCGCGGGCGGATCCACCGGATTCCCTCGGTATCCGGAAATCCGTCCGGGGAAACCGGCCGGGAATGTGTCAGGCGGCCGGAAGCGCGGGCGGGACGGGTGAGACGATGGGCGTGCGCCCGCCCCGACTCGTCCGAATGGACCGGCGAATGCCCGATCCCGACCTGCGGCGGCACCCCTGCGGTGCGGCCGTCGAGGCCCTGCGGCGCAACCTGCGCCTCGCGGGCCGGCCCACACTGAACACGCTCGACCGGCTGTCCCGGCGCCTCGAAGGGCACCGGGTGCACGGCGTCACGGTCATCGGCGTCCCGCGGTCGACGCTCAGCGACCTGTTCACCCTGGTCCCGGCGCGCCGGCCGCGCCGGGAGAAGGTCGAGTCGGTCTGGGCGGTGATCTACGCCCACGCGCTCGACAAGGGCCAGGACGTCTCGGCGATGGTCACCCTGGACGAGCTGCGCGACCTCTACGACCGCTGCGTGCCCGCCGAGTCCGTTCCGCCGGACGGCGGTCCGGTGGACGGCGGCGTCGCGGAGGGCGTCCGGGCGTTCGCCGCCCCGGCGCGGACCGTCCCTGCCCAGGCGCGGTATCCGCTCCTTCAGGACGCCGACCGCGCGGCGCCGGCGTGGCTCGCTCCGGCCGGGTCCGTGATCACCTCCTACCGGTGGCCGGACGTGGTGCCGGAGACGGGGCCCGCGCGGGGCATGAGCGCGGGGCAGGTGCTCGCCGACGCCGAGCTGCGCGCGCATCATGCCTGGTGGCGGGCCTACGACGATGTCGTGGCGCCGCACGTCGCGCTGTACCTGACGCTGGAGCCGGAGCTCGCCGACATCCGGGTGTTCGCGCCCGCCCGCGTCCCCGACCTGCTGCTGACCGCGGAGTACGCGCGGCACCTGATCCTGCTCGACTGCCCGGACCTCCACCCGGACGAGCTGCGCCGCCGCGTCGAGCTGCTCGCGTTCCGGCAGGACGTGCTGCACCGGACGCGTCCGCCCCGGCTGTGGGCGATCATCTCCCGGCGCGCCCTGGAGCTGGACGTGGGTGATGTCGCGGCGCGGCGCGGCCAGCTGCGGCATCTGCTCGGGATGGCGGGACGTCCGGGGGTGACCGTGCAGATCCTGGACGACGCGGACGCGGGCGCGGCCATCCTGGACGGCGCGGTCACGGTGATGAGGTTCCCGGACCGCGACCGGCCCGACCTGGTGCGGGTGGAGCAGCCCGGCACGGCGACCTATCCGGCGGAGCCGGGCGTCATCGCGCACTTCGTCGCGCAGCACGGGCGGCTGCTCATCCGGGCGTGTCCGCCGGAGCGGACGCCGCCGCTGTTGCACGCCATGCTCGACGAGCTCGCACCGACGCCGTAGCGGGTTCCCGGCCCGTCCTCCGCCCGGCCCGCGCTGACCGGCATCAGCCAGGGGAGCGCGTCCCGGAGGGCGTCCGCTTCTGCTGTGATGGGGGCACAAGGGAGGCGGATCATGAGCGGCGACGAGCACGAGATCCTGGCGGCGGTCGAGCGGGACCTGATGGGCGACCTCGACACCACGGTCCCGCATTCGGCCCGGATCTGGAACTACTGGCTGGGCGGCAAGGACAACTTCCCCGTGGACCAGCGCGCGGGCGACGACTACACGGCGGTGTACCCGGCGATCGTGGACCTGGCGCGGGCGTCCCGGGCGTTCCTCGGACGGGCCGTCCGGCACCTGGCGGGGGAGGAGGGCGTCCGGCAGTTCCTGGACGTCGGCACCGGCCTGCCGACCGAGGGCAACACGCACGAGATCGCGCAGGACGTCGCGCCCGACAGCCACATCGTGTACGTGGACAACGATCCGCTCGTCCTCGTGCACGCGCGCGCCCTGCTGACGAGCCGTCCCGAGGGGGCGACGCACTACGTCGAGGCCGACCTGCACGACCCGGAGGACGTCGCCGGCCGGGCGGGCGAGCACCTGGACCTCACCCGGCCGGTCGCGCTGATGCTGATGGGCATCCTCGGGCACGTCGACGACCCGGCGGAGGCGCGGTCGATCATCACGCGGCTGCTCGAGCCGCTGCCGTCCGGCAGCTTCCTCGTGCTGTACGACGGGACGGCGACCGACCAGGCGTTCCTCGAGGCGCAGCAGGGGTACGACGAGACCGGCGCCGTGCCGTACCGGCTGCGGCACCCCGACCAGATCCGGGCGTTCTTCGACGGCCTGGACGTGGTCGGGCCGGGCGTTGTCCCACTGCAGCTATGGCGTCCCGACGCGGACGGCGAGAAGGTCGAGGTCGACGCCTACGGCGGGGTCGGCCGCAAGCCGTGACCCGCGGAAGGCCTGGTCAGAGGCGGGCGCGCATGCTCTCGCAGACACCGTGGACGTCGCGGACGTCGCGTCCGCCGACCGTCCCGGTGTAGGTGCCGTACAGCTGGAAGTAGTCGATGGACGCGGCGACCAGCTGGTGTTTCACGGCCTTGCGCCCGACCGGCTCGAACGTCACGTCCAGGCGGCCGTCGGCGGACGCGATGCGCCAGCGCGCGAGCGGCGCGTCCGACACGGGCGTGAAGGCGATGTCGGCGAGGGGCTCGGCGCGCGGACCGTCCAGGCCGGGCAGCCACAGGCAGGACTCCTCCTCGCTGCCCGGGACGGTCGGCCGCCGCGCGAAGTTCGCCCCGACGATCCCGTCCGGGGTGCGCTGCGCGAACGTGCCCCACAGCCAGCGCGTCCGGTACGGCAGGAAGGTGTGGTGCTCGTCCAGGATCGCCAGGTCCCGGTCGGGCTCGAAGCGGTAGACGTGGTCGCCGACCCGCAGCACGCCGCTCGCGGGCAGGACGAGTTTGTGGGTGTACATCGCGCCGCCGGGCAGGGGTGAGCTGACCGACAGCGGCGCGGTCCCGGCCGTCCCGTCGAGTTCGAGGTCGCCGGTGAGGGCGGGGGTGTCGGCGGTGGCGGGCGCCTCGATCCGGACGCGGTGCAGCCCGCCCTCCTCCTGGAGGTCGTAGCCGATCCGCAGGCCGCGCCGCCCGAACTGCATCCGGTTGCCGTACAGGGTGGCGGGCAGGGCCGCCGAGCCGCCCCGCGCGCTCGCCGCGTACTCGGTCAGCGCGCCCGTGGCGGCGTCGTACACGTAGCTCTCGGAGCTGGCGAGGTAGTGCGCGTCCTGGATGATCATCGAGGACCACGCCTCGGGGTGGACGAGCGTCCACCCCACCCACTGCTTCAGCCGCAGCCGCCGCAGCGCGCGCGGCACCGCGGACGGCGCGTCCAGCGGGTTCACGACGGCGGGCCGGGCGGCCAGCCTTCCCCAGCGGCGGCGGCCGTCCTCGACGAGCCGGTCCGTCGCGTCCACCACGTGCCGATCAGTCATTCCCGCCCCTCGCGTCCCGGTCGGGTGACCATACGCCGCGCGGCCGATCCCGCGCCAGGCTTCACCGCGTGTCGCGAAGCAGGTCGCAGGGCGTGTCGCGGCGTGTCGCGCGGAAGCGGACCACGGCCCGGCCGCCTCCGCGCGACACGCTGCTCATTCGAGGTCGGCGAGCGGCACGTTCTTGTCGGCGAGGGCGGCGCGGTCGACGGGGGTCCTGGCGCGGATGAGGGCCTGGGTCTGGTCGGTGACGTCCCAGACGTTGACGTTCATCGCGGCCGTGACCTGGCCGTTCTGCAGCCAGAACGCGATGAACTCGCGGGCGTCCAGGTCGCCGCGGATGACCACCTCGGTGTCGCGGGTCGGGTCGGGCAGGCCGACGTACTCCATGCCGAGGTCGTACTGGTCGGTGAAGAAGTACGGCAGGTTCTCGTAGCTCGCGGGCTTGCCGAGCATGGCGCGGGCGGCCACTGAGGGCTGGTTGAGCGCGTTGGCCCAGTGCTCCACGCGGACGTGCCGTCCGAGCAGCGGATGGTAGGCGTTGGCGATGTCGCCGACGGCGAAGACGTCCGGGTTCGAGGTGCGCAGGTCGGCGCCGACCGTGACGCCGTCGTCGACGGAGAGGCCGGCGGACCTGGCCAGCTCGACGTCCGGGGCGGCGCCGACGCCGACGATGACGGTGTCGGCGTCGAGGCGGGCGCCGTCGTCCAGGACGACGGCGGAGCCGGTGATCTCGCTGGTCCGGGCGTTGAAGGCGAAGTCGACGCCGTGCTCGCGGTGCAGGGCGGTGAAGACGTCGGAGACGGGCGAGCCGAGGACGGCCGCCAGCGGCTTCGGCTGCGTCTCGACCACGGTGACCTGCGCGCCCGCGATGCGTGCCGCGGCGGCGGTCTCCAGGCCGATCCACCCCGCGCCGACGACCACGACGCGTCCGGCCGCGGCGAGGGTGTCGCGCAGGCGGTCGCTGTCGTCGACCGTCCGCAGGTAGCGGACGTTGTCGCCGTCCGCGCCGGGGACGGGCAGGCGGCGCGGCGTGGAACCGGTCGCCAGCAGCAGCCGGTCGTAGCCGAGGTCGTCGCCGTCGGCGAGGGTGACCCGGTGCCCGGACGCGTCGACGGCGGTGACCTCGGCGCCGAGGCGCAGGTCGACGTCGTGGTCGCGGTACCACGCCTCGTCGTGGACGAAGATCTTGTCGCGCTCGGACGCGCCCTGCAGGTACTCCTTCGACAGCGGCGGACGCTCGTAGGGCAGGTGCCGTTCCCTGCTCGCCAGCACGATCCGGCCGTCGAAGCCCTCCTCGCGGAGCGCCTCGGCGCCCTTGGCGGCGGCCAGGCCGCCTCCGGCGATCACGATCGTCGCGGGGTGCGCCATCGCGTTCGTCACCTCTCCATCTCGGGGAACGGGTCGTGGGTCAGGCTCGTGGTCCGGCTTGTGGTCCGGGGGCGGGGATGCCCATCTCGACGCAGCACATGCCGGGACGGGGGACGCGCGTCGCGGACACGCCGGACGCCTCCAGGCCGTCCAGGAGTCCGCCGAGCAGGGCGTGGTTGACGCGGCAGACGAGGTCGGGGTTCCGGGCGGAGAGGGGCTGGAACGGGCAGTTGGCCAGCCTGACCAGGGACGGGGACACGCGCTGCGGGTCGAAGCCGTGCCGTTCGAGCGTGTCTCCGGCGCAGGTGAGCGCGTGTTCGGGGTCGAGTCGTCCCGGCGGGAGGCGGTCGCGTTCGACCGTGCCGAAGGCCCGTCCCCGTTCCGCCGCCGCCCGGATGGCGCCCTCGCGCGCGGTCTCGCCGGGCGCCTGGAGCCGGACGCCGTCCAGCAGGATCTCGGCGAGCAGGCCGTGCTCGCGCCTCGGGATGCTGACGTTCACGTCCAGGCCGGTGGGCCGGTAGACCTTGGGGGAGCGGCCCACCCGGCGCGTCCCGCCCGGACGGTCGTAGCCCGCGCGCAGCAGGCCCACGGCGACGAGCTTGTCCAGGTGGAACGCGGCGAGCTTGCGGGAGATCCCCACGCTTCCGGCGGCCTCGTCCCGGGTCACCGGCGCCGGGGCGCGGCGGATGTACTCGAACATCCGGCGACGCAGCTCGTCACTGAGCGCCGCCACGGCCCGCAGGGCCGGGGCTTCGTCACTCACAGTGCGGACGCTACACCGGCGGACGCGCGGCGGACAGGGCCCGACACGGCTTTACCGGCGGAGTATTGACTGGTCAGGCGCGTTGGACAAACACTTGTTAGTGAAACGGGGGTGGTGATGTCCGATCCTCTGCGGCAGGCGAAGCGCCCGGTGACGCTCCTGTCGGGCACGTACGGTCACCCCCTGCACCCCATCCTGGTGACCATGCCGATCGGCGCGTGGGTGACGAGCCTGGTGTTCGACGTGGCGTCGCGGATCGTCCACGACCCGTCCTTCCTGACCCGCGGCTCGCTCTGGCTGATCGCCGTCGGGGTGTTCGGCGCGCTGGCCGCGGCCGTGTTCGGGTTCCTGGACCTGCTGGTGATCACCCCCGGCACGCGCGCGTTCCGCACCGCCCTGCTGCACATGGCGCTGAACCTCGCCGTCACCGCCGGATACGGCGCCGGATGGGCCTGGCGCGCGCTCAGCGACCACTACGACCAGGTGGAGGCAGGGCAGATCACGCTGTCGGTGGTCTGCCTCGCCGTCCTGGGCGGCTCCGGGTACCTGGGCGGCAGGCTCGCCTACCGCTACGGGGTGCGGGTCGCCGACGAGAACACCCAGGCCGAGGGGTTCACCGTCACGAAGCACCCCTGAAGCCGTCCGCGTCCGAATCCGATCGACGTCGATCCACGGGTCGGCCCAGGCTCCGACCCGGCGAGGAGGCCGAAATGGCTGTCGCCGCCCTCATCGTCTGGCTGCTCACCGCCCTCGGGGGCTTCACCATGCTGGGCCTCTGGCTGGCCCGCGGCGGGATGCGCGCACCGGCGGACGCCCCGCCGACCCGCTTCCCGGTCCCGGTGATCTTCGGTCACCTCCTGCTGGCGGTGGCCGGGCTGATCATCTGGATCATCTACATGGCCACCGACGCCACCGCGCTCGCCTGGATCGCCCTGATCCTCCTGGTGGTCATCGCCCTGCTCGGCTTCACGATGCTGACGCGCTGGCTCCCGACCCACCGCGCCGCCCGGACCGAGACGGGCCCGCCCGAGCGGGCCATCCCGCTCCCGGTCGTCGTGGCGCACGGACTCCTCGCGGTCGCCACACTGGTCCTGGTACTGATCGCCACGGTCTCGGAGTGAGTCCCCCGGGCCGGGCGTCGCATTGCGAAGGAGAGCCGCGTGGAACTGACGGTGGTGACCGTGCCGGACTGCCCGAACGGACCCGTGCTCGAGGAACGGCTCGCGCTGGTGCTGGCCGACGGGCCGCCGGTGACCGTCCGGCGGCAGGAGGTCCGGACCGAGGACGAGGCGGAGCGCTGGGGCATGCACGGCTCGCCGACCCTGCTGATCGACGGCCACGACCCCTTCGCCACCCCTGACACGCCGGTCACCCTGGCGTGCCGCCTCTACCCGTCCGAGACCGGCGGTCGCCCCGAAGGCGCCCCCTCCCTGAACGCACTCCGCGCGGCCCTGCGAACCTGACCCCGGCTCCTGCCCCGCGGCCAGGACCGGGACCCGGTCGCCCGCCGCGTCCACGACCGAGGGGACGCGGCCCAGGGTGGGCAGTCCGCCGTAGTTGTGCCCGCTTGCCTCCCAGCCCTGGGCGACGACGACGTCCACGCCGTCCCGGCAAAGCCTCGGGGAGTTCGAGCGCGGCCCTCAGCCGAGGAGTCTGGCGATGAGCTCGTCGCGGGCGGACACGCCGATCTTGCGGTAGATCGACTTGAAGTGGTCGTTGACGGTGTGGGGCGAGATCTTCAGGCGCCGGGCGATCTGTTTGGTGGCCTGCCCCTCAAGGACGTGGTCGACGACCGCGCGTTCCTTGGGGGTCAGGCCGTGCCAGAGCGCCATCGCCGGTAGCAGTTCGGTTCCGGTGGCCGGTTGGATCGTCACGGCCACCGCGCTGCTTCCCTCGCCGCTCATGGGCTGGGCGCGCAGGACGATCCATCCGCGCCGGGTGGGGATGCGGGTGAGCGCGCCCGTGTCCGGGCGGCGCGCGGCCTGGGTGAGGTGCCAGACGGTGCTTTCCATCGGCAGGTGCGGCGCGGCGAGTTCACGGGCGGGCACGGTCTCCAGCTCGCCGATCCACGCGCGCGCCGACGGTGTGGCCGCCACGACCGTCTCATCGGCTCCGACGACGAGCACACCCGGTGGCTGGTCGAGCCTGCTGGGCTCCGGCGGCGCGCCCGTCGCATAGCGCCTCATCGCGGCGACGACGTCCCGGCCGAGCCGCTGGGCTCTGGCCGCTTCGGCCCTTGAGAACGGCCGGGCTCCCCGGGAGCGGAGCAGCACCAGTCCGCCCCAGACGGTTCCCGCGTCGACCAGCGCGACACGCAGTTCGCTACCGACACCCTGGTCGGCCATCACCGCGCGCATCGCGGCGTTGCGGCGCAGGCCAGGGGCGTCGGTGTTGAGGACGCCCACCCGGCACGGCCCCTCCGTCAGCCGTTCGAAGGGGAAGGGATGGTCGCCGTCCAGGCGGTCGCCCAGGGTCAGCCGGCGGGCCGCCGCCGGGCTGTAGCCGTGCTCTCGTGCCAGGAAGCACCCAACGCCGGTGACCGGGTCCACCGCGGCGAGCATGTACCCCTCGTGCGGTATCACGCGTCCGATCCACCGTGAGATCACACCGCCCAGTTCCGTGGCGGAGCCGACCTCCGTCGCGGCCCCGATCAGCGCGACACCGGACGCGCACTCTCTCGTGCTCACGCGACCAGTATCAGCCACGTAACGCTGTCCTGTGGGCACATGCCGCTATCACCCCCTGCCCGTGCCTGAGGCTTCGCGGTCGTGACAACCCCCAAGATCCGGGGATACCCGCGCGCCCGCTGCTCGGGGAGCGTTGAGGGCGACAGGGCGGATCACCGCCGGTTCGGCGGATGACCCCCAAGGAAGGGAAGGGAGAGCACGATGCGCAGATTCACGAGGGTGGTGTTGCTGCCGACCGTCGTCATGCTCGGCGGGCTGTGGGCGGTCTCGTCGGCTTCGGCGGCGTCCTCGGCTCGTCCGGCGTCCCAGCGGCTCGACGAGGGGGTCCTCATCAAGCCGCTGGCGGCCAGCGGTCAGTGTCTCGAAGTCGCCGACGCCAACACCGGCAACGGCGCCCTGGTCACCTTGTGGCCCTGCCGTGGCACCGCCAACCAGCGGTGGATCTTCGACGCCAGGGGCAGGATCAAGAGCGGTCTCCCCGGCGAGAAGTGCCTCGACGTCCGGGCCGGGAACGGCGGCAACGGGGCCGCCATCAACCTCTACGACTGCAACAGCGCGAGCGGGCAGCAGTGGCACGTCGCCGGAAACAGGCTGATCAGCGGGGTCAACAACCACTGCCTCACCGCCGTCGCCGCCAACTACGCCGGCGGGGGCGCCATCGTGAACTGGGAGTGCGTCGCCAAGGACGAACAGGACTGGAGACTGTCCTGACCAACGACGCCCAGGCAGGTCCGGCGCGACCCGAGGCGAACCGCCCAGCGATGGCGAGCGGCTCGTCTCGGGCCGTCCCTCAAGTGCTGGACCGAATACTCCCGCTCCCGCGGCCTTCGGTCGAGGGGACTGACGGCGGCGGGTGGGGACTGCTCGTGAGCATGATCGAGCGGCGCGGGCGCACCGGCGCGGGAGCCGGGGTCCGCGGTTTCCGCGGCGGCCGTGGACGTGGTCAGACCCAGGGGGCGAGGGGGTACCAGAACTTCTCGAAGACGGACGGGAGGCGGACGTCCCAGTAGAGGAGGAGGAAGACGCCCGCGGCGATGTAGCCGACCGTGGTGATCGCGCCGGCCCTGCGGTGCGTGGCGGTCAGCCACCGGCTGACACGGCCGCCGGTCAGCAGGGCGATCGCGATCAGGAGCACCGCCATGATGGCGATGTTGCCGATGGACTGCAGGACGAACGCGGCCGCGCCGTACAGCGGGTTGTGGCTCTCGGCGGCGTCCCGGAACAGCTGCCGGAACAGGGGGAAGGGCCGTCCGATCAGGAATCCTCCGATGAGGGCGCCCATGACGACCAGCTGCGCACCGGGGAAGCGCGCCTCCAGCGGCCCCAGCGGGTCCTTGATCACGCCGGCCGAGGCGAGACCGAGCACGACCATGATCAACCCGATCACGCCGAAGACGATCATCGCCTGGACCAGTCGCGGCGGGATCCCGGAGCCGCCGGCCGCCGCCGCCCGGAACTGGGGCATGTCGGTGCCGACGACCCCGACGACGGCCCCGTACAGCGCGGAGACCGGGATCATTCCGGCCGCGAGCAGGGCGAGCGGCCGGAACGTCCCGCGGACCCGGTCGCCCGCCGTCGCCCCTCCCTCGGCCATGGTCGGGGTGAGCGCGCTGAACGCGGCGACGTTGCAGGCGGTGAAGGTGCCCGCCACCCCAGAGACCAGGGCGAACAGGACGCCGGTGGCCATCCCGGTGATGGGCGTCGCCTTCGCGTCGTGGCCGAGCAGGGTGTTGGCGACGTTGTCGCCGATGGTCTGATCGACGAACTCCGCGGACCAGATCACCGTCAGCGCGAACCCGATCAGGGCGCCGAGCGCGATGACCAGGATCCGTTGCCGTGGCGTTTCCGTCGGGGGAGCAGGCAAGTTCTTAGCAAGCTGGGCCATGACGTCACTCCTGACCTCGAGCGATGATTGCCGCCGTCAGGCTGACACCGCCACCCACCCCACTCTTCTTCCAAAATGCGGTTTGCCCCGCCTGCCCAGAAAAGCGCACTTCACAAGTTGCGACCAAGAACGGCCACCACCACACGGCTCCTTCCGGCTGGCGCGAGGGCGCGGCAGCGGTACACCCGGACGCCCCGAGGCCGAGCAGCAGGACGAACGCGACGCCCTCCACCGAGTTTCCAGCGGCACGGCTCCCGGTGATCGCTTAATCTTCCGGGGTGGCGGACGTACCTGACGACCTCGCATTGCCCACTGCCCTGGCCGAGGTGGCCGAGGTCGGCTTCGAGTGGGAGTACGACGAGGAGACCGACGAGGCCAGCGGTTGTGACTTCGAGCTGTACGACCAGTTCGAGGAGCCCGACCGGACGGCGTGGTGGTTCCGCCTGTGGACCGGCAACCAAGAGGTCGACGGCGGCGAGTTCCGCTTTTTCGGCACGACCGGGGCGGGTGACTACACCGGCTTCTGGCTCGTACGACCCGATGCGCCGATCACCGACCAGCCCGTCGTCTACATCGGTTCCGAGGGCGAGCGTGGTGTGATCGCCGGCGATCTCGGCGACCTCCTCTGGCTGTTCGCCGCCGGTCTGGGCCCCGCCGAAGCCTTCACGGACCCCGACTCCGCCACGATGCCGAACGATGCCTTCCATGCGGTCGCCGAGCGCCACGCACCCGGGCGCAGCCGGGCCCCCACCCAGATCGTGACCGCCGCACGAGCGGAGTTCCCGCATTTCTCAGATCTCATCGACGCGATGTGTCGCTGAGCGAGATTCACGCGCCCCCGACATACCGGCCCGCTCCACTCAGAACGCTGGCGCTCAAGACGAAGCCCGGAGCGCTGCGTGGCCGCCGCACGTCCGCCGCCCCAGCACGGCAGCGCCGGGAACCCCGCACGGTGCGGTTCGTTGAACAAGCGGTCACCCTGCACATGGTCGGAGAGGGATGAATGCGCCGCATTCTGGACGCGATAGTGCTCAGTGCCGTCGGCCAGGTCAACCGTCTGATGTTCGGGCTCACCCGTGGCAGGGTGGTGCTCTGCCGGTCCACAGGCGTGCCGGGGGTCCTGCTGAAGATCTCGACCCCCGTTGAGCCTCTCGGAACCATGGTGAGCCCCGGCTGTCTCCCCCTGAGCGATGATCTCCTTCTCGTCCTGGCCCGCCCGGGTGGGGTGACTGAACTGTCGGCGTTGCTGGAGGCGAGCACGGCCGTGGAAGCCGCGCCAGGGCCCGACGAAACCACCGTCGCCGCCGACCTCTGCGACCTGATCGGCCCTGCTGAGCAGGCGGGTGTATTGAAGCAGGCGATGAGAGGGACACGCATGCAGGAACGGGACGAGGTCAGGCGTCTACGACTGACACCGGTCGCGCTGCTGCGCCTCCGCCGGCCATTCCCGGCAGCCGAACGTTCTGGACACGCCATCAGCGTCGTGTGAGCTCGTGGATCTTTCACCCGTATGGGGGACCTGGTCGCCCCTTGTGGGGGGATGTTCGCCGGGCGTGCCGCGACAGGCTTGTCCCCATGAGCGACATGATCGTCACGGGCGGCCCGAAGTGGACGCCGCTATCCGCAGCGGCTGATGGCAGCGGGCGCCTGGGGCACCACCGGGCTGCTGCTCGTCCACGCGGTGCCGTCCGCGCCTGACTGGATCTCACTGGCGCTGGGACAGCGCTCGATCAGCGACCTCGGCGACATGGACCGCTTCGCGACCCTGCTGTACGAACCCTTCTTCCTCACCGGCGGCCTGCTGACCATCCTCGGCCACCGCAGGTGCGGCAAAGCGATTGCGCGGGCCGCTCCGGCGCGCGGGACGTGGCCCAGCCTGCGGGAGACCGCCCGGGCGCGGCCTGGCCGCGCCCGGGACTTAGGGAGGATCAGCCGTAGGCCTGGGCCCAGTACTCGATGGTCTGGGTGTGCTTACCGATGATGAACTGTGCGCCGTACACGCTGGACCCGGCGTTCCTGATGCTGAGGACGAGGTACTGGCCGTCGCAGCGGCGGCTGCCGCTCTTGATGTTGTGCCACCCCGTCCACTTGGACCTGTACTGGAAGATCACGTTCATCTTGATGCGGTTGCCGCCCCAGCAGCGGGCCTTGACCTGCATGATCCGAGAGCCCCGGCGGCGCCAGTCCTGGTCCCAGCTGAAGTACACCCTCTTCGAGGCGTGCTTGAGGTTGTACCAGTGGGCGCGCTTGGCCGCCGACTGCGCGGACGTCGCCGTGTGCGCGGTCGCCTGCGGAGTCGTCGGCCGGGCCGGGGCCGCGTTGGCGGGTGCGGCGGCCAGGGTGAGGGTCGCGGCGGTCGCCGCGATCCCTGTCGTCGCGATCTGGGCCGCGCGGGACTTCTGGATTCGGGGCCTGGGCGAGTGGGTGCTGTGCATGGTCACTCCTGTCGCTTCCTCTGCTGTCAGGTGGCGGTCGGACGCTGGTTGCGCCTGCCGTCCGTGACGAGCTTGGGCAGTCCCCTCGGCCGTCCGGAAGGGGTCGGGACGAGCCCGGGAATCATCGGGACGGCACCGCACTGACCTGCCGTAACGCGTCCGAAAGCGGGACTTGGCGGGACGCGGGATCACGCACACCCGCGAATGCCGCCGTGGTCCGGGCACAGGGGCGAGGGACGACGCGGGCGTCTCGGGCAGAGGAGACGGGGGCACGTTCCGCTACATGACGGCTCGGGCACGTTCGGGAGCGGACTGCCTTGTGCGCGCCTGTCGGACGTACGAGCAGGATCGCCTGAGAGCCCCTGCGAGCTGCATTTCCGGAGTTTCCGGAGTGCCCTTACGTGCGCGTGCGCGAGAGAGCAGTGACGGCCCCTGCCGTTGGGGTCCGGCCTCGTGAGCTCGCGACGTCATGACGCCGTGATCCCTCGCGGTGGTCGGCACCTCTCACTAGGTTTTCTTCAGTTTCTTCATGAAGGCACGCGCGTGTGTGGGCGAGAGGTTTCCTGGGGTGTGAAGGTGCGGGGCGGGGGTTATAGGCCTAGGCGTTTGGCGGCTATTTCGTTCATGATTTCGGTGGTGCCGCCGCCGATGCCGAGGATGCGGATGTCGCGGTAGTGGCGTTCGACCTCGGACTCGCGGAGGTAGCCCATGCCGCCGTGGAGTTGGACGGCCTCGTTGACGACGTACTCGCATGCCTGGACGGCGGTGTTCTTGGCGAAGGCCATTTCGGTGAACACGTCCTCGCCCGCCACGTAGCGCTCGGCGACGTGGCGTGTGTAGACGCGGGCGACGTCCACCTGCCGCGCCATTTCGGCAACCTTGTGCCGGACGAGTTGCCGCGACGACAGTGGACGTCCGAACGTCTCGCGGTCACGCACCCAGCGCATCGTGAGGTCGAGGCATCGTTGCGCGTGGGCGTTCGCCTGGACGGCGAGCGAGAGCCGCTCGGCCACGAAGTTCTGCACGATCTGGACGAATCCGCTGTTCTCCGGGCCGACGAGGTTCGCCACCGGTACGTGCACGTCCGTGAACGACAGCTCGGCCGTGTCGGAGCAGAGCCAGCCCATCTTGCGGAGCGACCGCGAGACGGCGAACCCGGGCGTTCCCTTCTCGATGACCAGCAGCGAGATGCCGCCGAACCCCGGGCCGCCCGTCCGCACGGCCGTGGTCACGAAGTCCGCCCGGACACCGGACGTGATGTACAGCTTGGACCCGTTCACGACGTAGGAGTCGCCGTCCCGGACGGCCGTCGTCCGCAGTCCCGCGACGTCCGACCCGGCGTCCGGCTCGGTGACGCCCAGCGCGCCGATCATCTCGCCCGCCAGCGTCGGCGCGGCGAACCGTCCGATCAGGTCCCGGTCGCCGGACGCCACGATGTGCGGAAGCGCGATCCCGTGCGTGAACAGCGAGGCCACCAGCCCGCCCGATCCGCCCGCCTGGATCATCTCCTCGGCCACGATCAGCGCGTCGACGACCGATCCGCCCTGCCCGCCGGCGTCCTCGGGGAACCCGACGCCCAGCAGCCCCGCCCCGGCGGCCTTCCGGTGCAGCGACCGCGGCAGCTCCCCGGCCTCCTCCCATCCGTCCAGGTGGGGGAGGACCTCGCGCTCGGTGAAGTCCCGCACCATCTTCCGCAGGGCCGTCCGCTCGGGAGTGCTCCACACGTCGTCCGCCACGGCCGCCCTCCAGGTCGATGACCGAATCAGATTCGGAACCTAACACGACGTCCGGTCAGGAGGCACCTGCCGGTTCGAGCAGCCACGTCCCGCCCGCCCGCACCTGGTAGTAGCCGGGGCCCGGCCAGCGGAACTCCAGGTCTACGTCCCCGTCGCCGGACGCGACGCGCGTCCAGAAGGCCAGGTCGTCGTCCAGGGCCTCCAGGGCGACCGGTCCGTTCCCACGATGCCGCAACCTCCAGCCTTCCGCCGCGCCCTCGAAGCGGATGACGTCGGACCCGTCTCCCCGCATCCCGTCGTCGCCCACGATGGGAACGGCGTGTGCTGACTCGGCGTCGGCCGTCCACTTGATTTCGTCGCCGTCGGGGAAGGCCACGGTGAATTTCAGGGTTCGGCGCTTGCCCGGAGCGGGAACGCGGGCGATGACCGGATCGACGCCGCCGCCGAGCGGATAGAAGCGCGAGCTGCGCCCGACCTTGTCCTCGAACCGCACCTCGACCCGCGTGGCCTGGTCGGTGCGGACGACCAGCACCGACGGGCGCTCCCGCGGCAGTTCGACCTGGTGGGACGTCGTCCCTCGGCCTGGCCTTTCGGACGTCAACGCCTCCCGCACACGGCGCGACATGAGCGGCTCTCGACCTTCCCGGACCTGAACGGCGTCGGCGGCGCACGCCGCGACCATTCGCCCGCTCCTGGACGGCGGCCAGCGAACACGGGTGGTCCCCGGTCCGTGCCGGGCGTCGAAGAAGCACAGTGGTAGTTGCTCTGGCAGCGGCCGTCCGGCGAGTCGCGCGTCGAGCCGATCGAGGGCCAGCCGTCCGCCGTCCAGTGCTCGCAGGACCCCGTCCTCGTCCGGAGCGCCGCTGTCGTCCCTGCTGTTCAGTGCCTTGGTGGCCTCGTCATACGCGTCCAGCGCCCTGCCCAGCTCGCGCCGGGTCGAGGGGTCGGTGTCGGGGGTGAAGGGGTGGGCCCGCAGAGCCTCCCCGAACGCGACGACCCGCGCCTCGAGTTCCCTGGCCTCGGTGCCGTCCGCGCCGTCACGCGCGCCAGGCCCGTGCCCCCGGCGCTTGAAGACCTTTCCCCACATGAGGCACATCCTGCCGCAGGACGCACCGGGAGTTCTCAGCCGATGGAGACCATCTCGCCGCCGGGCGTCGCGTCCGGGGCCGTAACCTCTGAGCGGCTCGGGGGGCGAATCGGATCCACGAAGGAACGAAGCATGAGGATTTCCGTCCTCCGGCGGCGCGGTCCGGCCTGCGCCGAGGGTCGGCACACGCTGGAGTCGGCGCGGCTGTTGCTGCGCACGCCGACGGTGTTCGAGGCACAGGTCGCGTCCGCTGCGGGGAGCGACGCGGAGGCGCAGCGCTGGCTCGGCTGGGAGGCGCGGCACGTCGCGCCGGACGTGGTGCGACGTCGTCTCGCGGGCACCCGGGCCCGGCGTGGACGGCCGTCCGGTGCGGTCCATCCCGCGCTGTCCATGTGCCTGGTCGCGATCGACCTGCGGCAACGCGCTTATGTGGGGATGGCCAGCGTCACGTCCGTCGATGCGCGCACGTGCGAGGTCGGCGGCTACCTCGGACCGGAGTACCGGGGGCACGGGCTGGGCGCGGAACTGTTCGCCGGTGTCCTTCGGCTGGCGCACGAGCACCTGGGGTACGCGGAGGTCAGGGCGGGCACCGAGACCGGCAACCTCGCGTGCGCGGTGTCGCTGGAGCGCGCGGGATTCGCGGCGGCCACGGGCTCGGACGTCCACCACCTTCCGGACGGCCGCATCGTCCCCGCCGCCTGGTACGCGAGCACCGTCGCGGGCCCGACGACCTGCGCGGCGACGGGACGCACCTGAAGGCGGGCGGGGGTGCCGATTCGAAGGTCAGTGCCGGGTCGGCCGCGTGCGGGAGGACGGGGGCCGGCGTCGCGCGTCGGGATGGCGGATCCGAGGTGCGACGCCGGCGCGGGGGACCGCCCCGTGGGCAGGGCGGGGGCTCAGAAGCCGAGGAAGAAGAAGATGACGCCGCCGACCACGTGCGCGATGACGGTGAGGATGCCGACGGCCCAGAACAGCTTCTTCGCGGTGGGATGGTCGAACTGCGAGCCCGCCTCGGCCGGCGCGGCGGAGCGCTTCAGCGCCTGGTTCTCCAGTTCGTCCAGGGACGGCAGGAAGGACGGTCGCTTGAGGGACATCCACTCTCCTCGGGGCGCTGGACGGCCGTCGGGGCGACGGTTCCGGCGGGACGGGCGGGACGGGCGGGGCGGACGCGTCCAGCGGACCCGGGCGGTCTCTGTTGACGCGCAAATCGTTGGTGTACAAAACATTGCAGTACTATCTTTGTACCCCACAAGAGCGCGTCTGGAGGAATCGTGGCCGGTGATCTGCGCGACATCCCCAACCCGTTGGCGTTGGAGAACCAGGTCTGCTTCGCCCTGGTGGTGGCCTCGCGGAGCGTCCTGGCGCACTACCGCCCGATCCTCGAGCCGATGGGCCTGACCCACCCGCAGTACCTGGTGATGCTGGCGCTCTGGGAGCACCGCCAGCTGTCGATCAAGAAGCTCAGCGCCCTGCTCCAGCTCGACCCCGGCACGCTGTCGCCGCTGCTCAAGCGCCTGGAGGCCGCCGGGCTCATCCGCCGCGCGCGGGACGTCCGCGACGAGCGCCTGCTGGCCGTCACGGTCACGCCCGCGGGCGAGGCCCTGCGGAAGGAGGCGGAGAACATCCCCGCCACGATCATGGAGCGCCTGGGCATGAGCCTGGACGAGCTCCAGGACCTCCACCGCACCCTCACCCGCGTCATCGCCGCCGCAGCGGAAGCCCCCACCCCCGGCACCACCTGATCCCACGACACCGTCGCGGCCAGGAGTTGGTCGGCCTCGGCCTCGGCGAGGCGGAGGACGGGGCGAGGAGGCCCGGGAAGCGCCGGCCCAGGGCCTCGGCGCGTGGCCGGACGCGGCGGTCGCGGCCGTCCACGGCCGCGCTGATCAGGCCCGCGGAAGCGTCGGCGGCCGAGCCTTCCGCCGGTTCCGCCGCGAGGACATCGTTCTGACCACGCCCGCGTTACAGCCCCCGGTCGTGAGGACGGTAAACGTCAATACCTCTGCGGATTTGCCATATCCACCATTGCGGCCGGACCGCTTTTGGGTGATCATGAACGAGTGGCTGCGGCCCACCGGTGCCTGTCCGGTTCTGGGGGAGGATCTCTGACATGGTTCTGGCTGTTGTCGGCTTGGTACTTGTCGGTGTTGTCGGTGTCCTGAACCTGGCCATTCTCCTGGTGGTCCTCCGCAAGTGGCGGGAAGGCGATGCGGCAGCCCTTCTCACAGATGCGTCCGGTATCCGTGTCAGGACGATCGACCGGATCCCGAATTTCTCGGCCCGGGCTCTGGACGGGACTCCGGTCACCGAGAGAGCCCTTCTCGGGAAAGAGGCCCTCGTCGGATTCTTCTCGCTCACCTGCAAGGCATGCCGCGACGCCGTTCCCCTCTTCGCGGACCACGCCGAACGGCTCCGCGCCACCGGCGGGACGTCCCTGGCGGTCGTCCACGGGATCGACGCGGCCGGCAGTGACCTCGTCGTCATGCTCCGCGACGCCATGGACATCGTGATCGCCGAGGACGAGAAGGCCGAGTTGTCGAGGAGGTACGGGGCCAAGCACTACCCGACCTACGCCTGGTACGACTCCAACGGCAGGGTGACCTCGGCGGGCGTGGGAGTCGCCGCCCTGCGCACTGAGATGGCCGTCCCCTAGCCGGTCACGAGTACCGAACCGCCCGGGGCGCCATCGAGGCGCCGAACACCCTGGCCACGAGTGACGTGCCGAACCCTGGGCGCGCTCGAGGAGCCGCCCCCCCATGCCTCGCCGGCCATGTCCGCCGTGATCGAACCCTGCTCGGCGTGCTCGGCCCGCGTGGAGGAACCCATCCACCCCTTCCAGAAGGAGGACCCATGCTGAAGAGCATGACCGAGCGTGTCACCCGCGCCATCGAGGTGCTGCTTCCCTCGACCGCCGCAGACGCCGGGTGCCCGCCGGACACATACCAGCAATACAAACTCATAGGCGGCGTCTGTTTCGTTCGCGTCTGCTCCTACAGGGGCGACTGCTCGGTCTACTGCGGCCCCTGGTACAGCACCAACAACAACAACTGCTGATGACGGACCGGCTCGCGTGACACTCGCTTGAAATCCGCGTGGCCGCCCCTCCGAGGACGGCCACGCGGACCCGGCGAAGACACCGGAAACCGGTTCGGAGGCCGTCCGAACCCGAGAATCCGGGCGAGGGCGGTCTAAGCTTTCGGCACCCTCTCATCCAGGAGCATCCGTGCTGTACGTATCGCTTGCCTGCCGCATCACGCTGGCCATGGTGATGACGCTCGCGGCGGTGGCCAAACTGCGTTCACCCGGTGATTTCGCCGATTCCCTGAAGAACTTCGACTTCATTCCGGTGTGGTCGCGCCGTCCACTGACCTGGCTCGTCCCCGCGGCCGAACTGCTCATCACGCTGCTGCTCGCCGTGCCCGCCACCGTCACGGTCGGCTTCGTCGCCGCCGCGCTGTTCTGCGTGGGCCTGACCGCGATCCCGACCGTGGTCGTGCTCCGCGGGACGCAGGTGAAATGCGCCTGCTTCGGCGCCAGTGAGGTGCCCATGAGCGGCTGGCACATCGCCCGCAACGCGGTGCTGCTGGCGGCGGCGGTCCTGGGCTCGATCGTGACGTTCTCCGTCGGCGGCGGCGTTCCCGGCGAGGTGGCCGGGATCGTGCTGGCCGTGGTCGCGGCGGGCCTGCTGACCGCTCTGACCGTCTTCGTCGACGATATCGCCGCGCTCTTCCAGACCCCGGTCGTGACCGGGGGCCGCGGCCGGTGAGCGGCCGGAACCTCCGGAGCCGGAAAGGACATCTGTGGACTTCCTCGTCGCCGGGCTCGTCCTGGTCACGGTGCTCACCGGGCTGAACCTCGTGCTGACCCTGGCCCTGGTGCGCCGCTGGCGCGCCCGCGGGAGCACCCCACCGGCGGACCATGACCACGACCACGGCCACGACGACGGCGGGGATGGCCGGGAGCCGGAGCTGGGCATCGCGCCCGGCGACCGGATGCCCGACTTCACCGCGACCACCCTGGACGGCACGACGGTCGGCGCGGACGAGCTGGCCGGCCGTCCAACGCTCGTCGCCTTCCTGTCGCTGGACTGCTCGACCTGCGACGAGAGCGTCCCGGCGCTCGCCGAGCGGGCACGCCTGGTCCAGAACGCGGGAGGTCGCGTCCTGGCGACGGTGGTCGGGGTCGACGCGTCCGACGGTGAGCTGACCTCGCGGCTCGTCGGAATCGCAGACCACATCGTCCCCGAGTTCCTCGACGCGCCCGTCGGGACGGCGTTCGGCGCGCGCCTCTACCCGGGGTTCGCCCACTACGGCCCCGACGGGGTCGTGACCGCCGCCGGCCTCAGCCCGCGGGAGCTGGACGAGACCGTGCCCTCGTCCCTGCCCTCGCTGCCGTGAGCGGCGCCGACGACAGGGCGGAGCCCCGCGTCTCGGTCGTCCGGGGGATGAGGGCGGCGTACGCGCTCGCCTGGCAGGCGAGCCCCGGAACGCTGCTCCTCCAGCTGGTCACGGCCATGGTCGGCGGCATGGCGCCGGTCGCCACCGCGTGGCTGACCAAGGTCGCGCTCGACGAGCTCACCGCGTTCCACCCCCGGATGGGGGCGCTGGCGTGGACGGCGTCCGGCATCGGCGTTCTCGGCATCGCCATGGCCTCATCGGCGGCCGTCACGACCTACGCGCAGGGACGCGCCAGGCGGGCCATCGGCCTGCTGTCCCAGGACCGTGTGTTCGCCGCGGTCAACCGCATGAACGGACTGGCCCGCCTGGAGGACCCGCGGTTCCACGACCGGCTGCGGCTGGCCCAGCAGTCCGCCGAGCACGCCCCGGACCAGCTCGTCCAGATGGGCCTGTCCACCCTGCAGGGAACGCTCGGCGTCATCGGCTTCGTCAGCACGCTGCTGATGATCAACCCGATCATGGCCGGTGCCGCCCTGGTGGCCGCCGTCCCCGCCCTGATCGCTCACCTGATGCTGAGCCGCCGTCGGGCCGGGCTGCTGTGGCAGACCAGCCCCGGCCTGCGGCGCAAGCTCTTCTACCAGATGCTGCTGAGCGATCTGCAGGCCGCCAAGGAGATCCGCCTGTTCGGGCTGGGCGGCTTCCTGCACGGCCGGATGCTCACCGAGCTGCGCGCCACCAACGACGCCGAGGACCGGCTCGAACGCGGCGTCGTCCGCGTCCAGGTTTTCCTCGCCGCGCTGGGGGCGCTGCTCGCCGCGGTCGGACTGGTGTGGGCCGTCCACGCCGCTGCCCAGAGGACGATCAGCATCGGCGACGTCTCGGTGTTCATCGGCGCCCTCGCCGGGCTTCAGGGTGGACTCAGCGTGCTCGTCCAGGGCATCGCGACCGGACACCAGTCCGCCCTGGTCTTCCACCACTACCTGACGGTGGTCGACGCCGAGGACGACCTGGCCCCGCCCGCATCCGGCGGTGAGGCCGCCCCGCTGACCGGCGGCATCGAACTCCGCGACGTGTGGTTCCGGTACAACGAGGACGCGCCGTGGGTGCTGCGCGGCCTGAACCTGACCATCCCGCACGGCACCAGCCTCGCCGTCGTCGGCCTCAACGGCGCGGGCAAGAGCACCCTCGTCAAACTCCTCTGCCGCTTCTACGACCCGCAGCGCGGCGCCGTCCTCTGGGACGGTGTCGACATCCGCGACATCCCGGTCGCGGAGTTCCGCCAACGCATCGGCGCGGTGTTCCAGGACTACATGGACTACGACCTCACCGCAGCCGAGAACATCGGCCTCGGCGACCTCACCGCCATCGACGACCTCGACCGGATCCGCACCTCCGCCGAACGCGCCGGCGTCGACGAGATCGTCGAACGCCTCCCGGCGGGATACGACACGCTCCTCAGCCGGGTCTTCCACGCGGGCGACGAGGAGGGCGACGCGCAGGTCAACGGCGTGCACCTCTCCGGCGGCCAGTGGCAGCGCCTCGCCCTGGCCCGCGGCCTGATGCGCCAGGGCCGCGACCTGATGATCCTGGACGAGCCCAGCTCCGGCCTCGACGCCATCGCCGAGACCGCCGTCCACGACCGGCTGCGTGAACTCCGCACCGGCTCCACCAGCATCCTGGTCTCCCACCGCCTCAGCGCCGTCCGCCGAGCCGATCACATCGTCGTCGTCCAGGACGGCCGGATCCTGGAAAGCGGCGACCACACCACCCTCATGGCAACCCCGGACGGCGCCTACGCCCGGCTCTTCACCAGCCAGGCCGAGGGCTACCAGGCGGACCCGACCCCGGTGGCCGCCGAATGACCGGGGCCCTGACCTGGGCCGCCGTTCCGGCCGTCCTCCTCGGCGCCGCGCTGGCCGCCCGGTCACTCCTCTCCGTGGTCACCGTCCGGGGCGGCAGCATGACCCCGACCCTGGACGACGGCGACGTCCTGCTCGTCCTGCGCCACCGGCGCCGCGCCCGACCTGGCCGGATCGTCGTCGTCCCACGCCCCGACCCCGTGACGGGCTGGACCGCCGCCCCGACCAGAACGGCCTGGTACGTCAAGCGGGTCATCGCCGCCCCCGGCGACCCCACACCGTCCTGGGTCGCGGGAGACCAACCCGACCGCGTCCCGCCGTCCATGCTCGCCCTCCGCGGCGACCACCCCCGCTCCGAAGACTCCAAGCAGTGGGGCCTCTGCCCAACGTCCCAGATGTACGGCGTCGTCCTCTTCCGCCTGAGAACAGCCTCCAGTGATCCCGCTCGTTGACCGGCGAAAGCCCCGGGTCTCCTCAAACCGGTATTCGGAAGGCAGCTTTCTCTCACGGGTGCGCGCCGTATCTCCCCACCGGTTGATCGGACGGCCGTGTGCGGCTTGAATGCGGGCGATCACTTGAGAAGAGGCGCGCGTCCCAGGAGGCCGACCGGTGGGCAGACCCGAGCGGCCGCTGGACCGTGACGCCGGGCCTGTGCCCGCGTTCGCGGACGAGCTCCGGAAGCTGCGCCGGAAGGCGGGCAGCCCGTCCTACAGGGTGCTCGCCGCGCGAGCGAACTACTCCCACACGGTCCTGTCGGACGCGACCCGCGGTGAACGCCTGCCCACCCTCGCGGTGACGCTGGCGTTCGTCCGCGCCTGTGGGGGCGATCCCGCCGAATGGGAGGTCCGCTGGCACCTGCACCGCCAGCTCGCCGAGGGCCTTCTCGTGCAGCCCGCCGCGAACACCGCCGATCTGGCGGACACGGTCGACGCGGCAGCGGCTGACACGGTGGCCTCGGGAACCTCGGCGTCCGCCATGGACGCCACGTCCCTTGAGGGCGCGGCACCACCGGCGCACGGGACATCGGATCGCACGGCGGCGTCCGTGCCGGGAGGGACGCCTCCGGGCCGTCCGCCTGGGACACGGCCGATCGGCGGGATCGTCCGTCACGCGGCGGTCGCCGCCGTCGTCGCGGTCCTCGCGGGGACGTGCGGCTGGTGGCTGCGTCCCGCCACCTCGTCCGCGCCCGCCGCCGCGACCGGCCCGTCCGCCCCCGCGTCCGCCCAGGTCGACGACGGCACCGACCCCAAGGTCGCCGGATGCACCACGGACGCCTATCCCCGCGACAACATTCCGGTCAGACTCGACCGCCCGGCACGGCTGCACAGCCGCGTCCTGCCCGCCGGGACGCAAGTCGGGACGGTGTACCTGATCTACTCGGTGAGGTGCGCCGGGGCGTGGGCCAGGTTCGCCCCGACGCCCGGCCTCAATCCCGACCCGAACGAGACGTCGGCGGCGTCGGTGTCGGTCCAGGTGGACCGTCCGATCGACGGCACATCCTCGCTCTGGCGGATGGGGCACGTCGACTCGATGTACTCCAATCTGCTGCTGGTCGGCGTCGGCTGCGTGACGGCCGGCGCCACCGTGCGGATGACGGGCCAGGACGCGGTCGGCAGCGCCCACACCAAGTGCCTGGGACGCCCCTGACCGCGTCACCTTCCTGACCGCGTCGCGTTCCTCAGGCGCCCCGCGCGAAGAAGTCGGCCGCCCGCCGCTCTCCCGCCACCGACCACAACACGAGGGCGTCCACCGCCATCAGAACCAGGGTGAGGACGACCCCACCGGCGACCGACGGCGGCTTGGAGGCGAACGGCTCGTGCCGGGGCGTCGCGACGTCCCACAGCTGAACCAGCACGGCCACCCCACCGGCCAGCCCCAAGATGAGCGCCGTGATCGCGTACGCGCGGGCCCACAGCCTGCCCCGGACGAGCCCGACCGCCACCGAGCCCGTGAGCGCGGCCCCGGCCGCGGCGCCGGGGAAGACGGCGGGTGCGAGCGCCAGCGCCACCAGGCTCCCGAACAGGCCGATCGCGGTCAGCGCCGTGAAGTACGCCGCCGCCAGCCACACCGATCCCGGAGCGGTCGACGGTCGTGCGCGATCCACCGCGTTCAGCGCCTCCGCGCGTGTCTGAGTGTGACCGCCGAAATATCGTGCGCCCGCGAGTCCGTAGGGCAGGCGCGCCATCGCCACGCACGCGCCCACGGAGATGAACGCCGCGACCTTCGTCCCGGCTCCGGGGGCGTTGAGCAGCAGCAGACTGCCGATCCCGCCCAGAGCGGCCACGAAGACCAGGGCGAGCCGAGCCCGCTGGATCCCCAGGTGCACCGCCAGCCCGGCGCCCGCGGTGAACAGCCCCAGCAGGAGCAGCGCGAGCACCATTCCCGCCGGCGCACCCGACGGGTTCTTCTGGCAGATCCCGTCGCCGGTGGTGCCGTAACAGGGCGTGCCGTCGAAGGTCTGTCCCGTCGGCTCGGCGAAGGTGGCGACGCTTCCGGCGACCGCGAAGCCGAACATCGACGCTGCCAGCGTGTAGGCGAGGAACGCCGCGGCGTGCACCTGTTCGGGGATGAGGCGGCGACCCGGCCGGGTGGCCGGGAAGGCGGGCCGGTCGTACATGGGCGGCTCCAGTCCACTGGGGTCCGGGCCGCCGTCCGGCCCGGTGACCCGCCCATTCGGCCAGCTCAACCGGTTGTCCGGACAGTCCCGGACAACCGCTGACAACAGGCCCGCCCGTGACCACGACGTTCACCGACCGATTCCGAACATGGAGAAGCCGTGTCCGTGCCGACGGCCCCGGGCCGCGTGCCCGCGTGTAGGGGCGCGGGCACGCGACACGGGGGTCAGAAGACGGGGGTGCCGTTGCGGGTGAGCTTCCAGTTCACGGTGTGGAAGGCGTCGGGGTCGATGGCGCCGGACGCGGACGCGTGGGCGACGATGGCCTCGCGGATGGCGACCTGGGCGTTGTAGACCACCGGCGCGGTGCTGATGTGGGGGAAGCCGCCGCCGCCGGACTGGCGGTAGTTGTTGACCGCCACGACGAACTTCTGGTCCGCGGCGATCGGCGCGCCCTTGTAGGTCAGGTTGGCGATCCGCGAACCGGGGTCCTTGGAGATGTCGACGTCGTAGTCGACGCCCGCGAACTGGTCGTAGTTGTAGTCGGGACGGCCCGCCTCGTTGGTCCACGAGGCGGGGTCGACGGGCGCGTCCGGGGCGGTCTTCTTGAAGTACCGCGCCGAGTACTCCAGGTAGTCCTTGATCTGGGCGCCGGTCAGGACGCTGCCCAGCAGGGTGTTGTCGTAGATGTAGAGCCCGGCGATGTCCCTGATGGTGACCTGCCCGGCGGGGAAGGTCGCGGCCCGGCTGAAGGGGGCGGCGATCGACAGCACCGGCAGCGACGCGTGCTCCGTCCCGGCGATCGCCTCGGTGACCTTCGCGGTCTGGACGAGCTGGACGTAGTCGAGGATCGCGGTGTCCTTCCAGCAGGACTCGGCCGCCGACAGCGCCTGGGTGGAGGTCGCCACCTTCTGGTTGACGTAGCCGACGACGGCGTCGTGCTGCTTCCTGACCAGGCGGGCGATCGCCGGGTCCTCCTGGACGGTGTTGGTGTTCACCGTCGTCGCGGACTTCCCGGTGACCGTCCAGCGGCCCTTGTCGCGGGTGAGGGTGAGGTCGAAGACCGACAGCCGCTCGCCCCAGCACTTGGGTTCGCTCATCACGACGCTCTGGCCGGTGGTCTTGTTCGTCACGTACCGCACGGGGATGTCGAGGTGGGCGTGCCCGAACAGGATCGCGTCGATGCCGGGGACCTGCTCGGCCACCATCGCCGAGGCGTTCTCCACCGGGAGGTCGGTGCCGTAGGACGACAGTCCGCTGTCCCCGGCGTGGGCGCTGACGATCACGACGTCCGCCCCCTGGGCGCGCATGACCGGCACCCAGCGCTTGGCGGTCTCGACCAGGTCGAGGAACTCCAGCTTGCCGGAGACGTTGGCCTTGTCCCAGATCGCGACGCCGGGGTTGGTGAGGCCCAGCAGCCCGACCTTGACCGGCGGGTGGCCGTCCACGTGCATCCGCTTGATGACGAAGGGATGGAACGCCGGACGGGTCGTCCCCGCGTGGACGGCGTTGGCGGCGAGCGCCGGCGCGTCCATCTGGCCGATCCACTTCTCCAGCAGCGGCAGCCCGTAGTTGAACTCGTGGTTGCCGAGCGCCACGGCGTCGTAGCCGATGGCGTTCATCAGCCGCGCCATCGGGTGGACGTCGCCGGTCTTGGTGATGGGCTCGACGGTGGCGTAGTAGTAGCCGAGCGGGGTGCCCTGGATGGTGTCGCCCGCGTCGAACAGCAGCGTGTGGTCGCGTCCGCGCTCGGCGCGGATCTTCTCCACCAGGCTCGACACCCGCGCGAGGCCGACGACGTTCCCGGCGCTGTCGGCGTACGCCGCGTCGGTGTAGTAGTCCCAGTTGACCGCGTGGCTGTGCAGGTCGGACGTCCCCATCACGGTGATGGTGACCGACTTGTCCTTGCCGGGCGCCGCGGCCTGCGCGGTCCCCGGCCAGCCCGCCAGCGCCAGCGCCCCGGCGGCCGTCAGCCCGCCGAGGACCTTCCTGCGGCTCACACCGGACGACTGCTCCGCGTCGTCCGGTACACGGCACGAACACCAGCGCGGCGTCGGACCGGACATGTTCCCCGCATCAACCATGCTTCACATTCCTTCTCTCTGAGGGCAAGGCGACACGATAGCCGTCCGGGATCCGGCGACAACCTGGCGGTATCCCGCAATCTTCGCCCCCGCGCGTTGGCACACCTTGTCCCGCGTCGGGCGCCCTGCGACCGGCGTCCCGGGGACGGACGCCCGCCGCCGGGACGCGAGCTCGACCCGCCGTCCCGGGACCGCCCCACGCGCCGGGACCCGTCCGCGCGGACAGGCTGCCTCAATTCGTCCGTCCGCCGTCGAATTTCCTTCGCGAGGTCAATTTCAATGGCCCGAGTGATCGTCGGCAAAGGTGGAGGAGCGAAGAATTCGCCGCTGAATTGAAGGCGAGAGTTGGCCGGAGAAGGTCAGTTAAAGCCCGAATGGTTTCCAGGGGGTTGAAGTTGTGTCACAGTGATCCTCATTCGGCTGTTGCCGAATGTCATTGGTGTGCGAGGGGAGCTGTCGCATGTCACGTCGACATCGTTGGTCGTCGCGTCCATTCATGGTGCTGGGGGCGGGGGCCGCGCTCGTCGCGGCGCTCGCCACCGCGCCCGCCGGGGCCGCGCCCTCGGCCGCGGACGCCGGCCAGGGGCCGAGCCCCGCCGGATGCGCCAACCGGGTCAACGACACGGCGCGCAAACTGGTCGAGTGCGTCCGGACCGAGGACCTGTGGCGCCACATGCAGGCGTTCCAGTCGATCGCCGACGCCAACCCCGGCCCGGACGGGCACGCGTCGCGCAACTCCGGCGAACCGGGGTACAAGGCGTCCGTCGACTATGTCGCCAAGCTGATGCGCCAGGCCGGGTACGACGTCACGATCCAGAAGTACAAGTTCTTCTACTTCGCCTACGTCGGGGTGCCGACGTTCCGCGAGGTGTCGCCGACGCCGCACGACTACACCGTCGTCAGCGACTGGAACCCTGGTCAGAGCACCGGGACGGCCTCGGCGGCCCTCCAGCCCGCAGGCGGCATCGTCCTCCCGCCGACCCCGACGCCCAGCTCGTCCAGCGGGTGCAAGGCGTCCGACTTCAGCGGCTTCACGGCCGGACGCGTCGCGCTCGTCCAGCGCGGCGGGTGCAACTACGGCGTCAAGGTCCTGAACGCGCAGGCCGCCGGCGCCTCCGGCGTCGTCATCTTCAACGAGGGCAACCCGGGCCGGACCGGCGTGATCGCCGGCAGCCTCTCGGACGCCGACGGCAACCGGATCGTCCCGACCATCCCGGTGTCGTTCACCTCGTTCGCGTCCGGCAGCGACCTGCTCTCCCAGTACAGGCAGAACCCGGCGTCGCCGCCGGTGATGAACCTCGACATCCAGGCGAAGGTCGACCCCGAGGCCGACGACTACAACGTCATCGCCGACTCCAAGGGCGGCGACCCGAACCACGTCGTGGTCGTGGACGCCCACCTCGACGCGATCTACGGCGCCGGGATGCTCGACAACGCGTCCGGCTCCGCGACGATCCTCAACGTCGCCCAGCTGATGCGCAAGGTCACGCCGCGCAACAAGCTGCGCTTCATCTGGTTCGGCGGTGAGGAACTGGGCGAGCTCGGTTCGTCGTACTACGTCAACAACCTCAGCCCCAGCGAGCTGGGCAAGATCGGCTACGACCTGGACGCGGACGTGACCGCGACACCGAACTACGTCGTCGGCGTCCTCGATCCGGCCGGGGTGGACCTGTTCACCCGCGTCGTCTCGACACAGTTCCCGCCGCAGGTCTACGAGCCTTCGAAGGTCGCCCGGGACGTGGGGATCGACTACTTCAACTCCATCGGGAAGAAACAGATCCTGTTCTCCCCGATCGGAACCGACGCCGAACAGTTCAACCTGGCCGGGGTCCCCGCGAGCGGCGTCCTGACCGGGCAGGACTGCTGCAAGCTCCAGTCGGACGTCGACCTGTTCGGCGGAACCCTCGGCAACTTCGAGGGGAAGGTCCCGAGCGACGACGGCGGCTGCGTCGACAACCCGTTCCGCTGGTGCGACAACCTCTCCAACAACGACCCGAAGGTCCTGACCTTCATGTCCAAGGGGTTCGCGAGCATGGTGGTCGACATGGCCTTCGACACCAAGGTGCTGGGCGCGGCGACCAATCCACGCGTCCGCCCCCTGGCCCCGAAGGCCCATCCGGCCAGCCGAGGCGCACCCGCACGCTGACCTGCGAACTCTCGAACCTCATTCCTCAGACGGAGTCGGCCCCGGCAGCTTCATCGCTGCCGGGGCCGTCCCGCTTCTGGCCTTGCTGACCTGCGCGCCGGAGGAGCGTTCCCCTGCCGGCCTACGGCACGCGCGTCAGCGTCCGTTCAGGCCGTTCACTTGACGTGGACCACAACCGAGCTGGTCTTGTAGGTGTGGTTCCAGTGGTGGTGGCGGTCCCTGGACTGGACGACGCCACGGAAGGTGTAGGCGCCCTTCTTCGTTCCGAAGCGGTACCCGAGGGTGTAGACCTGCGCCTTGTCCTTGCGGCTCCAGTGGCTTTGGGTCGTGCACTTCACGGTCGTGAACTTCGCCTTGCCGGCCGAGCGCTGGAGGCAGAAGCGCAGGCCGCTGAGGTGCTCCCCGGCCGAGTCCGAGGCCGCCGCCATCTGGAACGCGACCGCGCCGCGGGGGTGGACGGTCTTGTGTCCCGCCGTCAGGGTGAAGCTTTCCTTCGCCGAGGCCGCCCCGGCCGTGCCCAGCGTGACCGTCCCGGCGGTCGCGAGGACGCCCGCGGTGAGGATGAGCTTGCGTCGCATCAGCAACTCCTGTCTCGTTTCTTGGTGGACGAGACGTTAGATGCCACGCTTACGCAAGAGGTTAAACATCAATCATGTGACGTGTGTCACATGTCAGCCGGCCATTTTCGGAGGGCGTGATCGAGGCCCGTGACCGGTCCATATCAACGTCACGTATGGACACTGAAAACGTTACGCTAACCTGCGCCTGAAGGAACCTCGCGCCGGTCGGCGAACATGCGGGCGCTGGAGAATTCGACATCCCCTCGAAGCTTCCTCCGCGCGACGGTGTGTACCGAATGCGCGTGCCTCGCAGTGGCCATTCCTATATCGGTCAATCAGTGAATTCGAAGCGGACGATCGGTGCCGCGAGTGGTGGACGGCGACGGCGGCGCGTGCACGGAGGGGTTCCGTGCGCGCGCCGCCGTCGTTGGGTGGGCGTGGTGGTCAGGGGGTCTGGGGGACGGTGATGGTGGGGGTGGTGGCCGCCCAGCCGACGGCGTAGGCGAAGGCGCGGCTGTGGCGGTCGAGGGCGAGCGGGTTGATGTTGGCGGTGGTGTCGCAGGGCTGGTGGTAGCAGGGGTCGTAGGCCTGGCCGGCGATGCCGCCGAACCGGGCGGCCTGGTCAGCGGTCTTGGCTCCGACCGAGCCTCCGAACATGCCGCCGACCGGGATCCCGGCCTTCATGAACGGCTCGTGGTCCGAGCCGACCGCGGTGGTGGGGGCCAGCTCGTACGGCAGGTGGCGCTGGGTGAAGTAGGCGTCGAACGGGACCGAGGTCGCTCCGGGGCCGTTCATGACGAAGCTGACGAAGTTGGGCGCGCCGATCATCTCGGCGTTGAGGTACAGCAGGATGGACTGCTTCTGCGCGGGGGTGAGCTGGTCGACGTAGTAGTCCGACCCCACGTCCACCAGTTCCTCGGCGCCCCACCAGATGAACCGCACGCGGTTGGTGGCGGTGTGCTGCATCGGCGCGAGCTTGAGCGCGGTCTGCAGGAGGGCGGCCGCGGTGGAGCCGTTGTCGTTGATGCCGGGGCCCTCGCCCACGCTGTCGAGATGGCCGCCGGCGATCACCACACGGTCCTTGTCGCCGCTCGTCGTCTCGGCGATCAGGTTGTTGGTGACGCCGGAGACGGTCCGTCCGCGCCAGTCGAGGTTGAGGGTGAGCGGACCGGACGCGGCCTGGGCCCGAAGCCAGTCGGCCCTGCTGCTGCGAGATGGAGGCCAGCGGGATCGGCGGCGGCGCGGCCCCGAACCAGTGCAGCCGCCAGACGTCCTGCGGGGTCGTGGTGGGGATGTAGAGCAGCACGGCGCGCGCTCCCGCGCCGGCGGCGACGTTGAGCTGCTGGCCGTGGCCACAGGACGCGCGGCCGAGGAGGACGACGGCGTCGCGGACGTCCAGGCCGTCGTAGTCCGCGGCCTGGCAGCCGGACGCCGGGCCGATGACGAGCCGTGTGGAGACGCCGCCCTCAGGGAGCGGCGGCGACTGGTCCAGCAGGAGGGTGCGCAGCGAGGTGGCGGGGGACTGCACGTCGGTCCGCTCGGCCTGGACGTCGAAACGGCTGTAGGGGACCGGCTGCTTGGTCGGGTGGTAGCCGGCGGCGGTGAGCGCCGCATCACGTAGTCCTCGGACGCGGTGACCCCCCGGGTGCCGACCGCGCGGTTGCCGTTGTTGGCGTCGGCGATGCGCTGGAAGGCGTCCAGGTGCCGGGTGACGGCGTCGCCCGTCACCGCGGTGGCCAGCCGGTCGGCGAGGCCGCCGCGTGAGGGGGTGGCCGAGGCGCTCGGGCCGACAGGGCGATCACGCTCGCGAGCGCCACGGGGGCGTCGAGCGCGGCGGATCGGAGGAGGCGGCTCGGCAGTGGGCGGCGGGTGCGGCTCTTCGGGGATGACATGGGTGCTCTCCGAGAGGTGTGGTCGGGCGCGGACAAGGTGGGTGCGGGCGTGCGGGTGTGCTCCGTCCGATCTGGCGGACGGGTGTGCGGGCGCTCAGTGAGGTGGACGGGCGAGGGGAGGGGACGGGGTGAAGGTCACGGGGAGCTCGGCGAGGCCGCGCAGGGACGAGGTGCGCCATTCCAGTCGTTCGGCGGGCTTGGCCAGAGCCAGGTCCGGGAGGCGGCGGAGGGTGGTGCCGATGGCCACCTCGGCCTCGAGGCGGGCGAGCGCGGCCCCGAGGCAGAAGTGGATGCCGTGTCCGAACCCGACGTGCGGCGCCTCGCCGCGCCGGACGTCGAACCGGTGCGGGTCGGTGAACCGGGCGGGGGCCCGGTTGGCGGCGGCCAGCGAGGTGACGACGAGGTCCCCCCGGCGGACGCGCGTGCCCGCGAGGTCGAGGTCGGTGGTCGCGAAGCGGGCCAGTCCCGTGCCGATCGGCCCGGTGTGGCGGATCAGCTCCTCGACGGCGGACGGCAGAAGCGCGGCGTCGGCGCGCAGGACGGCGAGCTGCCCGGGGTGGAGCAGCAACGTCATGACGCCCATGCCGACGAGGTTGACGGTGGTCTCGTGACCGGCCAGGACGAGCAGGATCGCCATGCCAGAGACGAAACGCGTGGGCAGGTACGAAACGCGTGGACAGAGACGAAACGCGTGGACAGGGGCGTCGTGCGCCGGGTGCGGGGGAGGCCCCGGGTGGTGAGGAAAGCCGCGATCACGCCGGTCACCGAGGCCGCGAACACGACCAGGTGCAGCGGGACGAACTCGGCGACGGCCCCCGACAACGCGAACCCCGTCCCCTGCCAGAACATCAGCCCGGCGGTCTGGAGACCGAGCGCGCGGGCGCGCAGCGGTTCCGGGGCGCTGGCCAGGAGCAACCGGTCCAGCCCGAGGTGCTGGGCCCCGCCGATCCCCGACACCACCAGGACGACCAGAGTGACGAGCAGGCCAGGGCGCGTCACGTACACCAGCAGCGGCACGAACATCACCGTGGTGAGCACCGGCACCAGCCTCACCTGCAGAGCCGCGCTGCCGAGCCACGTCATCAGCACCTCGCCGAGCACGAACCCCGCGGGCAGCGCGCCCATGAGAATCCCGGTCTGGACCTTCCCCACGTGGAGCTCGTGCGCGTACGGGATCACCAGCGCCTCGGGCGCGCTCGCCAGCATCGGCAGTATCCAGCCGATGACCAGGATCTGGCCGACCGGCCGGAACCTCATGACCTCCCCGAGCCCCGACAGCGAGTCCCGCAGCAGGGGCGGACGGGCGCCGGTGTCGGGGCGGCGCTCCCTGGTCCCCAGCCGCAGCACGACCGCCGAGCCCGCGAAGCACGCCGCGTTCAGCAGCAGCGCGCCGCTCGGGGAGATGACCGTGAGCAGCGCGCACCGCCGATCGCGAAGCCTCCGATCTGCGCGCCCTGGGTGAAGACGCGCAGCAGGCTCCGCCCCGGCGCGTAGGCCGCCTCGGGCAGCGCGTCCGCGATCGTGGCCGCCCGCGTGCTCGCGAAGACCGGCGCGATGAGTCCCAGGACGAACGCCAGCACCGTCAGGGCCAGCTCGGCGACCACCGTGCCCAGCATCGAGATCACGAACGACCCGAAGATCGCGCGGAACTCCCCGACGGCCAACGCGTCCCGGTAACGACTCTGCTGAACCGACGCCACAGTCATGACATGAACGTCGCACGCGACCCCGATCAAGGCCAACGATTCGTCCCACGACGAATCAGCCCGAGGACACCGCGACGGGGGGTCTTCCATTCGGCAGGATCTGCTGTGCCGCCCCTTCGGAATTCGCCACGAGTGCCCGTTGACGGATGACCGGCGTCCATGACATTCCCGGTGGCCTGATGGCCGACGGCGGAGCCGTCACCGGCTTCGCCCGCGACGGTTGGGGTAATTTGCCCTGATATATGGCGAACAGTGGCAATTGTTTGCAGGCGTCCGGAGTGAAGTGTCCGCTTCTCGCGGAAAGGTGAGGGAAATGCTCCCTTGTTTCGTCTGGCGTTTGTCCGCGAGATGCTCCGGGAAGCATGGACGTGGTCGATCCGCCGGTCGTTCCGGGCGGTGCCGGAAGGCTCGAATTCACAGGACGAGGTTGCTTGCCATGGCGAAGGACAAAGGCCAGGACGGTCACGACGGACGGCTGACGGCGAAGGACATCGAGGCGTTCGTCAAGGGCGGTGAGAACGGCCTTCAGCAGCGGCACCGGGTCCAGGAGTCCGGGCCCGAGCGCGGGGCCGCGGCCCAGGAGACGGAGGCGACGGACCTGCACGTGTGCATGGGGCTGAACGCCTGCGTCGGGCACGGCGCGAAGGGCAGCGGGATGATGGCCGGGATGGGGGAGTGCGCCACGGTCACCCACGTGTGCCACGGCGCCAACGAATGCCGCGGCCAGGGAGGGTGCGGCTACAGCGGGCACGACGCCGAGCAGGCCATCCCCGGGGCGCAGCACTGCCGGTACTCGGGCAGCTGCGCGAGCCCGATCAACGAGAGCCGGGTCCACGCGGCGGGGCCCTTCCGCGGGACGAGCGTGTGGAAGCGGGCCCGCAAGGTGTTCGAGCAGCGCATGTACGAGGCCGGGGTCCCGTTCGGGCCGTCCCCCGGCGCGGGGATCCCCGACGACCTGGTTCCGCCCTACGAGCGTCCGCGGCCCCACGGCACGCCCCAGTGACCGGCCCGAGGCCCGAACGGGACGCGACCGGCCTGCCGAATCTGGGGCTGGGCCTGGGGCTGAGGTCCCCCCACCTGGCGTACGTCCTCGCCGAGTGGCCCCAGGTCGACTGGTTCGAGATCATCTCCGAGAACTTCATGGACTCCGGCGGCTATCCCCGGCACGCGCTGGACCGGATCGCCGAGCGGTATCCGATCGTCATGCACGGGGTGTCCCTGTCGATCGGCGGCAGCGACCCCCTCGACATGGACTACCTGGCGCGGCTGCGCGCCCTGGCCGACTCCCTTCCGGCGGCCTGGGTCTCCGACCACGTGTGCTGGACGGGCGTCGCCGGGCTGAACACCCACGAGCTGCTGCCGATCCCGTTCACCGAGGAGTCGCTGCGTCACGTCGCGCGCCGTGTCGAGGTCGTCCAGGACGTCCTCCAGCGGCCGCTGGTCCTGGAGAACCCCAGCACCTACGCCTCGTTCGCCCATTCGGCGATGACGGAGTGGGAGTTCCTGGGCCGCCTGTGCGAGGAGTCGGGCTGCCTGCTCCTGCTCGACGTCAACAACGTCGTCGTGTCGGCCTTCAACCACGGCTTCGACCCGGACGAGTACGTGCGGGCGCTGCCGCACGACCGGATCGCGCAGATCCATCTCGCGGGCCACGCCGACCACGGCACCCATCGGATCGACACCCACGATCGCCCGGTTCCCGACAGCGTGTGGGACCTGTACGGCCGGGCGATCGCCCTGGCGGGCCCGACCCCCACGCTCCTGGAGTGGGACGACAGGCTCCCGGCGTTTCCCGACCTGCTCGCGGAACTGGCCAAGGCACGTCCCTACGTCGAAGCGCGCCACCCGGCGACGGACGGCGCCCCAGCGGCGAGCGGCGTCGCGGCATCAGGTGGCGCCCCAGCGTTCGGCGGCGTCACGGCGGCGGGCGGCGTCACGGTGGCGGGCGGCGTCACGGTGGCGGGCGGGGTCACGGCGGCCACCCATGGGTGATGCGGCGGACGCGCCGACGCTCACCGACGTCCAGCACCGCCTGCAGTACGCCCTCCTCGACCCCGGGGCACCGGCTGAGCAGGCCGAAGCGATGCTGGCGGGGACGCCGGAGCTGAGCGCGGCGCGACGCCTGGAGATCTACCGGAACGGCTGCCGGAACCGTCAGCTGGAGACGATGGCGCACCTGCATCCTGCGCTGCGCCATCTCCTCGGGGACGAACTGTTCGACGACTTCGCGTCCGGGTACCTGGAGGCCCGTCCGTCGCGTGCCTACACGATGGCGCGCCTGGACGAGGGGTTCGCCGGCTACCTGTCGGCCGGACGGCCGGACTCCGACGGCTCGCAGGCATGGGTCGACATCCTCATCGACCTCGCCCGCTACGAACGTGCCTTCGCCGAGGTCTACGACGGCCCGGGAACCGAGCAGGACGGCCCACTCACCGACCTGCTCACCGGCCAGGTCCCGGAGTGGCCTGCCGGACGGCCCGCCCTCGCGGCGGCCCTCGGCGAGCGGCGGATCGTCATGGCGCCCTGCGTGCGCTCGCTGCGGGTCGGCGCCGCCGTCCACGAGTACCACGCGGCCGTGCGCGGCGGGACGAACCCGCCACCGCTCACCCCACAGCCGACATATCTGGCCCTCTGGCGCCGCGATTACCGCGTCCGGGTGACCGCTCTCGCTCCGCAGGCCCACGCTCTGCTCGAAGCCCTGCTCGGCGGGGCCGCCTTCCGCGAAGCCCGCGCCACGGCGGCCCTGGAACCGGCCGTGGCCTGGGGGCATGTGCGCGAATGGTCCGCGTGCGGCTGGATCAGCGCGTTCACCGAGCCCCCGCCACCACCGCAGACACCGGAGACATCGGAAACGCCTGCGACGCCGGGGGCGCGGCGCGAGCCCGCCGCGTCGTCCACACCACCAGCACCACACGGGAGCACGCAGTGAGCACGCAGACGAACATCGAGCAGCCCGCCGTCACGCTGTCCACCATCCTGGACGAGTTCCCGGTCGACGCCCGCAAGGGGATCAAGACCCTGGAGCAGCTCGTCAACCACCTGCTCCAGGCCGCGGCCGTGGAGATGCAGACCATCCCGATGTACCTGTACGCCATGTTCTCCCTGTCCGGGCGTGGCAACTCGCGATGGGACCCCGGGATCGGCGCGCAGCGGCTCATCCGCAGCATCGTCGTCGAGGAGATGCTGCACCTGTGCATGGTCCGCAACATCCTCGTAGCCCTCGGGCAGGGCGGGAAGGCGAAGTTCTACAACAAGCAGTTCATCCCCGACTATCCCGAACTGATGCTGCACCGCCACCCGGATCTGGTGCTGCATCTCGGCAAGTGCGACACCGAACTCGTACGGACGGTGTTCATGGAGTTCGAGCGTCCCAAGGCCAAGCCGGGTGAGGGGAAGCCGCCGAAGGGGCAGTACGCCACGATCGGCCTCTTCTACAAGTCCATCATGAAGGGCCTGGAATACCTGGACGGAAAGCAGAATCTCTGGGGCAACACCCAGCGCGAGCTTCAGTACATGGGGGCGTACTGGAACAAGGACGGTGGCGGGGAGCCCTTCGTCGTCGAGAACCTCAAGACCGCCACCCAGGCGCTGAAGATGATCGTCGACCAGGGCGAGGGGGTCGACCCCAAGAAGCCGTCGGTGCCCATCGACCCGCTCAACCCCAAGCCGGGACTCGACGAACTCCCGCACTACACCAAGTTCCAGCGGATCGCGGACGGGATCGAGCCGATCGGCCCGGTCTGGGTCGTGGACACCGACCCCAAGTCCCTCCAGTACCTCGAGGACCCTGCGGCGTCCAGCATCAACGACCTGTTCAACGCCGCCTACTGCTACGTGCTCCACATGATCGACGTCATCTACAGCACCTCGGCCGAGGACATCGCCCCAGGCGCCAGGAGCAGGCGCTACGGCCTCGAACGCTCCTTCATGGCCGCCATGCAGGGCGTCCTGAGCGGCATCGCCGAGGCGATGGTCGCCCGCACCCTCGCTCCCGGAGGTCTGGACGATCCGCAGATCGCTCCGACCTTCGAGTACGTCGACCTCCCCGCCACGGGCAAGAAGAAGCACCTCATCGACCTGTGCAACAAGGCGATTCCCCACTTCCCCCAGCTCGGCGGCGACAACAGCACCCTGTGGCTGCTCAACAAGATGCCCGACATCTGACCGAGGGGGCAGCGAAGACAACGGGGTCGTAGGACGGCATCAGCCGATCGGCTGATGCGGCTTCCAGCGTGACGGACGATGCCCGGCGGGGGAGCGGCGCGGGAGGCTCCCCGCATGGCGATCATCGAGGTCGACGGGCTGCGGAAGTCCTACGACGGCCGGACGGTGCTGGACGGGGTCTCCTTCGCCGTCGAGGAGGGCGAGATCTTCGGACTGCTCGGCCCCAACGGCGCGGGCAAGACCACCACGGTCGAGTGCGTCGAGGGGCTGCGCAGGCCCGACTCCGGCAGTGTGCGGGTCGCCGGCCTGGACCCGGCCGCCGACCGGAAGGGCGTCACGCGGATCCTGGGCGTCCAGCTCCAGCACAGCGACCTGCAGGACAGGCTCACCGTCGGCGAGGCGCTGGGGCTCTACGCCGCCTTCTACCCGCATCCGGCGGACGGGCGGGCCCTGGCCGGACGGCTCGGCCTGACCGACCTGCTCGGCCACCGCTTCGGGACGCTGTCCGGCGGGCAGAAGCAGCGCCTGTTCATCGCGCTCGCGCTGATCGGCCGTCCGAGGGTGGTGGTCCTGGACGAGCTGACCACCGGCCTGGACCCGAACGCGCGCCGCGACACCTGGGAGCTGATCGACGGCCTCCGGAACGACGGCGTGACGATCCTGCTCGTCACCCACTTCATGGAAGAGGCGCAGCGGCTGTGCGACCGGGTCGCGGTGCTCCGCTCGGGCGTCCTGGCCGCGCTGGACAGCCCCGCCCGGCTGATCGAGCACGCCAGGAGCGCGACGATCGTGTCGTTCACCCCCTCGCGGCCGCCCGACGACGACGCGCTGGCCGCGCTGCCCGCCCTCCGGACCGTCCGGCGTCCGGGCGACGGGCGGCTGGTCGTCAGCGGGACGGACGCGACCGTCGAGGCGCTGATGTCCCTGCTCGCGCGCGACGGGATCGTCGCGCACAACCTCCGGGTGGAGACCGCCACCCTCGACGACGCCTATCTCGACCTCACCCGCGGGGAGCACTGACATGTCCGCGTCCGTCGCCGTCCTCAGGGCCGAGGCCCGGCTGCTGTCCCGCGAACCGGCCAGCGTGTTCTGGATCCTCGCCTTCCCCGGCCTGCTGCTGACGCTGGTCGGCCTCGTCCCGTCCTTCCGGGCCGACGCCCCGGCTCCCGGCGGGGGACGGACCATCGACCTGTACGTCCCGGTCACCGTGCTGCTCGGACTGGTCATGGCCGGTCTCCAGTCGCTGCCGCCGACCCTGGCGGGCTACCGCGAGAAGGGGATCCTGCGCCGGATGTCCACCACGCCGGTCCGTCCGGCCGCGCTCCTGGCCGCCCAGGTGATCGTGCACGGCGCCGCCGCCCTGGCCGGCGGGATCGTCGTCGTCGCGGCCGGCCGCCTGCTGTACGGCGTCCGCCTCCCGGCCAATCCCGCCGCCTACACGGCGACGCTGGCCCTCGCCACGCTCACCGCGCTGGTCGCGGGGGCGCTCGTCGCCGCGCTGTCGCGGACGGCCAAGGGCTCCACGACCACGGCCACGATCCTCTTCTTCCCCGTCGCGTTCACCGCCGGGGTCTACGTCCCGGTCCAGTCCATGTCGGAGGACCTGCGGCGCGTCGTGGAACTCACCCCGTTCGGCGCCGCGTCCCAGGCCCTCCACCAGGCCGCCTCCGGGGGTTGGCCGAACCCGTCCCACCTGGCGATCATGCTGGTGTGGACCGTGGTGCTGGGCGGAGTCTCGGCCCGCTGGTTCCGCTGGGAATGATCCAGGCTCGGGGGGACGGCACATTGAACGCGACGCCGGATGCGACGCTGGACGGCACGCTGGACGCGACTGCGGACGGAGCCACGACGGACGCGACCGCGGCGGACGGGACCGCGGCGGACGGGGCCGCGGCGGTCGCGACTGCGGACGGGGCTGTGACGGACGGGGCCGCGTCGTGGCAGCGGCGGCTTCTGAACGGCGGGCCGTTCGTGCTGCTGGGGGTGGGCGGGGTGCTCGCGACCGTCAGCGCGGACGCGCTGATGACGCCCGGCAGGGAGCGCGCCGCCATCGTCCTCGCGGTGGCCGCGCTCGCCCTTCAGGCGTGGTGGAGCCTCGTGGGCGGGCGGCGGCGTCCACGTGGTCCGGCGCATCGCGTCTACTACCTGCTGCGGTGGGCGGCCGGGTTCGCGCTCACCTGGTGCAATCCCCTGTTCGGGGTCTACGCGCTGCTCGGCTACTACGACGCGGGCAGGCTGCTGCCGCGCCACCTGGTGCGTCCCGCGCTGTTCGCCACGGCGGTCACCATGGCGGGTTCCAACGCGGGCGGTCTGCCGCCCACGGAGGGCAGGCACTGGCTGGCGTTCGTCGCGCTGCTGGCCCTGCACGCCGGGCTCGCCCTCGGCTTCGACCACATCGCGGTCAAGGACGCCGAGCAGGCCGCGTCGAGGGCGGCGGCCCTGGCCGAGGCGCGGCTGGCGAACGTCCGCCTCGCCCGGGCGCTCCAGGAGAACGCGGGCCTGCACGCCCAGCTTCTCGTCCAGGCCAGGGAGGCGGGCGTCGCCGACGAACGCCGGCGGCTGGCGGCCGAGATCCACGACACGCTCGCCCAGGGGCTGACCGGGATCGTCACCCAGCTTCAGGCGGCGGCCGACAGCGCCGACCCGGCCACGACGCGCGACCACGTCCAGCGCGCGTCCGCGCTCGCCCGGCACAGCCTGGGTGAGGCCCGCCGGTCCGTCCAGGACCTCGGCCCCGCGCAGCTGGAGCAGGATCCCCTGCCCACGGCGCTGGAGAAGGTCGTCAAGGGCTGGTCGGACGAGACGGGCGTCCAGGGCGAGTTCGTCGTCACCGGGACCGCCGAACCCCTCCATGACGAGATCGAGGCGGCGTTGCTGCGCATCGTCCAGGAGGCGCTGACCAACGTCGCCCGCCACGCGGACGCCCGCCGGACCGGGGTCACCCTCTCCTACATGGACGACGAGGTGAGCCTGGACGTCCGCGACGACGGCGGCGGCTTCGACCCCCGCACCCCGCCCGCGCGCGACCATACGGGCGGTTTCGGGCTCAGCGGGATGCGGGCCCGCGCCGAACGGGTCGCCGGGACGCTCATCGTCGAGTCCGCGCCGGGGTTCGGTACCGCTTTGTCCGCGCAAGTACCGTTGGTGCGCCATGACTGATCCCCTCGCCCCCGCAGGCCCCTCGTCCCGGCGTCCCGTCACGCTGGTCATCGCGGA
Source organism: Actinomadura oligospora ATCC 43269 (assembly GCF_000518265.1). GTDB lineage: Bacteria > Actinomycetota > Actinomycetes > Streptosporangiales > Streptosporangiaceae > Spirillospora > Spirillospora oligospora. Next base: position 296,838 of record NZ_JADG01000010.1, read on the forward strand.
CGACCACCCCGTCGTCCGGCACGGCCTGCGCAGCATCTTCGCGTCCTCGCCGGACTTCGCCGTGCTGGGCGAGGCCGCCGACGGGCCGGAGGCGGTCGCGCTGGTCACCCGCCTGGACCCGGACGTCGTCCTGATGGACCTGCGCATGCCCGGCGGCGGTGGCGTGGAGGCGATCGGGGAACTGGTCCGCCGCGACGTCCGGACCAGGGTGCTCGTCCTCACCACCTACGACACCGACTCCGACACCGTCGCTGCCATCGAGGCCGGGGCGACCGGCTACCTGCTCAAGGACACCCCGCGCGACGACCTCTTCGACGCCACGCGGGCCGCCGCCGAGGGCCGGACGGTGCTGTCCCCGGCCATCACCGCCCGCCTGGTCTCCCGGATGCGCGCTCCGGCCAACGAGACCCTGAGCGCCCGCGAGCGCGACGTCCTGCGCCTGGTCGCCCAGGGGACCTCCAACCGCGAGATCGCCGCGCTCCTGTTCATCAGCGAGGCCACCGTCAAGAGCCACCTCACTCACATCTACGGCAAACTCAACGCCAAGGACCGCGCCGCCGCCGTCGCCACCGCCTACGACCGCGGCATCCTCGGCTGACCGGGCTCGGAAGGACGGCGGCGGCCGACGCGTTCAGGCCCCAGGGGACGGGCCGGTCGGCCGGGAACGAGGGCCTGACCTCGCAGGACTCCTCCGCGTCGCCTCCGAGTAGGAGGCCGTTCTCCGGGTATCGGTCCGGTGATCGCCATGCAACCAGAGGAACGCGTGGGGGACTTGGACACGGGCGGTTCCGGGTCGGCGGCGGACGACCTGGTGGTCATGCGGCTGCGCGCGTTCACCGAGACGGCCTGCGACTTCGGCGGCCACCTCCACGTGTGCCGGTCGCTCCGGGAGCTGGTGGACTGGCCGAGGTCGGACGCCGCACCGCCGACTCGCCGTACGCCTACGCGTTCCTGACCCTGCTCGCCAGACTGGGCGTCATCAAGGGGGAGTTCCTGTGACCGACCAACCCGACTACCTGGAGGCCCACATCTCCGAACGGCTCGCCACGCGCGCGCACGAGCTGGGCATCAGGGTGGACGTCCGGGACGACGTGGTTTACCTTCACGGCGAGGTCGTCTCGGACGACCAGCGGCGCGAGCTGGAGGAGGCCGCGCGCGAGGCCGCCGAGGGCCGTGAGATCCACAACGAGGTGTCGGTGGTCCCGGTCCGGGCCCCGGACGGAGAGGAGACGCTGTCATGATCCGGCTCGCCGCCGTCGGGGACGTCCACCTGGGTCCGGAGTCCGCCGGAAGCTACGGCCCGCGCCTCGCCGGGCTGTCCGAGCACGCCGACGTCCTGCTGGTCGCGGGCGATCTGACCCGGCACGGGACGCCCGAGGAGGGCGAGGTCGTCGCCGCCGAGCTGTCCCACGCGGACGTGCCGGTGATCGCGGTGCTCGGCAACCACGACTACCACTCCGACCGTCAGGACGAGATCGCCGGGATCCTGCGCGACGCCGGGATCACCGTGCTCGAGGGAACCGGGACGGTGGTCGACCGCGGCGGCGTGCGGCTGGGCGTCGCGGGCGGCAAGGGGTTCGGCGGCGGCTTCCCGGGCGGGTCGGCGTCCGACTTCGGGGAGCCGGAGATGAAGGCGTTCGTCCGGCACACCCGCGAGTTCGCCGACCGGTTCGGCTCGGCGCTGCTCGGGCTCGACTGCGACCTGCGGGTGGCGCTCACGCACTACTCGCCGGTCGCGGGCACCCTCGCGGGCGAGCCGCTGGAGATCTACCCGTTCCTGGGCAGCTACCTGCTCGCCGAGGCGATCGACTGCGCGCACGCCGACCTGGCCGTCCACGGACACGCGCACCACGGCACCGAGAAGGGCGTCACGCCCGGCGGGACGCGCGTCCGGAACGTGGCGCTTCCGGTGATCAGGCAGGCGTACGCCGTCTACCGCCTCGCGCCCGGCGAGACCGCCCCGGACGAGCCCCTCGCCAGTCAGCCCGAGCCACTGGGGTGAGCCTGACCGGGACCGGCCTGAGCACCGGCCTGGACGGCAGGGGAATCACTCCGGTCACCGGCTGACGGAGTGCCGTCAGCCGCGGGTGAGGTCGGTGGCGAGGGACTCCACGTCGGACTCGGTGGTGGCGAAGTTGGTGATGCAGGCCCTGAGGGCGGGGGTGCCCGCGAGGCTGGTGGTGGAGATCCAGGCGCGGCCGGTGGCCAGGACGCGTTCGGCGATGGACTGGAGGCGCTCGGCGTCGGCGTGAACGTCGGACGGGCCGTCGGACGGGCGGTCGCGGCCGTCGGTGAAGCAGACGACCGGGAGCGGGGTGTGGTTGAGGACGCGCCACCCCGCTTCGGTGAGGCGGCGGCGCAGGAGATCGCCCAGGTCGGTCTGGCGTTCGATCGCCTGGGCGTAGCCTTCGCGTCCGATCGTGGCGAGGGTGACGAAGAGCTTGAGGCCGATCGCCCGGCGGGACCACTGGACGGACGAGGCGTAGGGGTCGGGCGCGCCGGAGATCCCCTCGGGCATGTAGGACGTGGAGATTCGGAAGGTCTCCTGGAGTCCCTCGGCGTCGGAGGTCAGGAACGTGCCCGCGCCCATGGGCATCGACAGCCACTTGTGCGCGTCCAGGGTGACCGAGTCCGCTCGCTCGATCCCGTCCAGGACGGGACGGAGCCGGTCCGACAGCGCGACCGCACCGGCCCACGCCGCGTCCACATGGAACCGCATCCCCTCGGCGGCGGCCAGGTCGGCCAGCTCGGGGAGCGGGTCGATGACACCGGCGCTGGTCGTTCCCGCGGTGCCGACCACCAGGAACGGCAGGTGCCCCTGCGCGCGGTCGGCCGCGACGGCGGACGCCAGCGCGCGCGGATCCATCCGCAGGTCGGGCGTGACCGGGACGAGCCGCACCGCGCCGCGTCCCAGCCCGCACATGTGCGCGATCTTCAGCCAGGCCAGGTGGCTCTCGGCGCTCGCGTACAGGACGGGCCGTCCGGGGAGGGCGGCGACCCCGTCCTCCGCGACCTCGGGGAACGTCCGGGTGAGGGCGAGCAGGACGCCGGTGAGGTTGGCCTCGGCGCCGCCGCTGGTGAAGTGCCCGGCCACCGGATCGCCCGGCAGGCCGAGCCGTCCGCCCAGGTGGGCCACCACGTGCCGGTCGATCTCGGCCGCTGCGGGCGCGTGCGACCAGGCCGCCAGCTGCGGGTTGAACGCCGCCGTCAGCAGGTCGCCGAGGACGCCCATCGGCGCCGGGTTGGGATTGAAGAGCCCGAAGTATCCGGGATGGGTGGTGTGGACGGTCCAGCGGCGCAGCAGCGCGGCGGTGTCGTCGAGCACCGCCTCCGCCTCCAGCGGGGCGTCGAAGTCGTATCGCCGCAGGTGATGCCGCACGGCGAGAGGATCGGCGTCCGGGGTGACGGGCAGGTCGCGCACCTCCCCGGCGTGCCTGTCGATCAGGTCGAAGGCGTGGGTGAACAACCGGCGCCGCTCGTCCGCGTCCATCTCCAGGGCCGTGTTCGGCTTGAACTCCGCGAGTGATCCGTCCATGTCTGGAAGGTACCGAGCCCGCAGCCTGGCCTTACAGGCAGGTTCAAAGGCAATATGGCCCATCGGCTTTCGGTTCTGGACGTAGAGTCGCCACGTGGCCGCAGACTCGAAAGCAGAGCTGGACGCGACGGACTGGCGCATCCTCACCGAACTCCAGCAGGACGCCCGCATGAGTTTCAGCGAGCTCGGACGCCGGGTCTCCCTGACGGCCCCGGCCGTCGCCGAACGCGTCCGCCGCCTGACCGAACGCGGCGTCCTGGAGGGCTTCTCCGCGCGGATCAACCTGGAACGCGTCGGGCTGCCCATCCTGGCCTTCGTCATGATCCGGTTCCCCGGCAGCGACCACCGCGAGTACCTGCGCCGCCTCGACGGCGTCCACGAGATCATCGAGTGTCACCACGTCACCGGCGACGACTGCTTCATCGCCAAGGTGGCGGCGCGGTCGATGCGTCACCTCGAAGAGGTCGTCGCCGGGCTCGCCCGCTTCGGATCGACCTCCACGACCGTCGCCTACTCCACCGTCATCACCGACCGCACGGTCACCCGCGACCTCGCCGAAGGCGCACCGCGCGACTCCGCCTTCAGGGAGTCAGGACGACCTTGCCGGTGACGGTTCCGGACTCGGCCAGGCGCAGCGCCTCGCCCGCTCTGGCGAGCGGCAGTTCCGCGGCGATGGGCGCGCTGATCTCGCCCCGGCGCAGCGCGGCGAAGACCTCGGTGAGGTCGGTGCGCAGCCGGGCGCGGCTCACTGCGGCGTGGTTGATCGGGGTGGACGTACGCGTCCGGTACATCGCCGAGTTCTGCGCCGCCGCAGACAGGGCCAGCGCGAAATGACGCTCCGTCGAGCCCGTTGGTGGGCTCGGCGGAGCGTCGAGGTTCAGGGGGACGAGCTGAGGGTGGTGGCCGGGCGAGCGCCCTGGGGCGCGCGGCCACCGTTTCGACGTCGAAGCCCGCTGAACAGGGGTGTTCAGCGGGCTTCGGCTCGGCCGGCGGGGTCGCCCCCCGACGTCCGCCGGCCGGGTCATGGGGAGGGCGGGGCGCCCTCGGGGAGACCGCTCAGCGGGCGGCGGCGGTCATGACGGAGGTGATGTCCGCGCCGCTGGTGACGAGGCGCTCGTACTCGGGGCGGCGCAGCTCGCCGCCCATGAACGGGTACGGGTTGCGGTGGACGGCGGGGCTCGGCTCCGGGGCGAGCGCGGCGAAGTGGATCTCGCGGGCGCCGGTCTCGGCGACGACCCGGGCGACGTTGCGGTCGGTGATGCCGCCGCCCGGCATGATGACGATGCGGTCGCCCGCGTGCCGGATCAGGTCGGCGATCAGCGGCGCGCCCTCCAGCGCGGTCGTGTCCTGCCCGGAGGTCAGGACGCGGTCGACGCCGAGGTCGATGAGCGTGTCCAGGGCGGCGAACGGGTCGGCGGTCATGTCGAAGGCGCGGTGGAAGGTGATCGACAGGTCCCCGGCGGCCTCGATGAGCCGCTCGCAGACCGCGCGGTCGACCGCGCCGTCCGGGGTGAGCGCGCCGATCACCACGCCGTGCGCGCCGGCCTCGCGGGCCACGACGACGTCGTCCTCCATCGCCGCGATCTCGTGCTCGTCGAAGATGAAGTCGCCGCCGCGCGGGCGGATGATGACGTGCACCCGGATCGTGGACACGGCGGCGAGCGCCGCTCGGACCGTTCCCAGAGTGGGGGTGAGCCCGCCGTCGAACAGCGCCGCGCACAGCTCCACGCGCTGGGCGCCCGCCCTCTCGGCCGCGATGGCGCCCTCGACGCTGTCGATGCAGATCTCGTGGGTGAGGCTCACAGATGTCCTTCCGGGGTCGTGCGGATCTCGCCGACGGGCCGTCCGCCGCCGAGGACGGGGACGACGCCGAGCGGCGTGGCGGGTGTGGTGTCGACGCCGAGCGCGGCGAGCGCGCTCAGCGCGATGGCGGTGGTGGCGCGCGGGCTGCCGTCGATGACCTTGACCGCGACGGCGTGGCCGTCCGCGGTCGCGGCGACGAACACGCCCTCCGCGCCGCCCTTGGCCACGCAACCGGGGAGCAGCCGCATGAACTCGGTGTTGGCGTGGCCGGTGCCCCCGACGTACTCGGGGTGGGCGCGCATGGCGTCGGCGACCGCGCGGTACGGGCCGTCCGCCTGGACGAGGGTGACCATCGCGCGGGCGAGGCCGGTCAGCGTGAGCCCGAACAGCGGGGCGCCGCAGCCGTCGATCGCGACCGGCGACGGCGTCTCGCCCGCGGCCTCGCCCATGATGCGCGCGACCTCGCGCTGCAGCGGGTGGGCGGGGTCGAGGTAGTCCTCGGTCGGCCATCCGTTGGCGACGCAGGCGGCGAGCATCCCGGCGTGCTTGCCCGAGCAGTTCATCCGCTCGCGGGACTCGCCCTCACCGGCGCGGATCAGCGCGGCCTTGGTCGGCTCGTCCTCGGGCCAGGTCGGCGGGCACTGCAGCGCGTCCACGGTGAGACCGGCGTCCGCGAGGATCGCCTTGACCGCCTCGACGTGGAAGTCCTCACCGGTGTGGCTGCCTGCGGCGATCGCGAGGCGCTCGCCGGACAGCGGCGCGCCCGCCGACAGGCAGGCGACGGCCTGGAACGGCTTGGTCGTCGAGCGCGGCAGGACGGTCTCGTCCACGTCGCCGCGCGCGTAGACCACGCTCCGGTCGGGGGCGAGCCCGACGACGCTGCCGTAATGGCGGCTCTCGACGAAGTCGTTGCGGACGACCTCGGCCAGCACTTCGTACATCGGACTCCTCATCAGGAATTCCCCGCGTCGGTCGCGGCCGTGGGGACGGCCGCGGCGACGGCCGTCCGGGCGGCGCGGGACGGACGGTTGCGCTGCCGCGCCTCGAGCGTCCGCGCGAGCTTGGCCAGCGACGCGTTGATGACCAGGTAGATCAGCGCGATCACCAGGTAGGTCTGGATCAGCAGGTGGTTGAAGTTCGCCAGCACCTTGCCGCTGTAGAGCAGCTCGGCGTAGCTGACGACGTAGCCGAGCGAGGTGTCCTTCAGCAGACCGGCGGACTGGCTGACCAGCGACGGCAGGACGCGCCGCGCCGCCTGCGGCAGGACGACCGTCCGCATGGCCCGGCCGCGGGTGAGGCCGAGCGCGAGGCCCGCCTCCAGCTGCCCGCGCTCGACCGACCGGATGCCCGCGCGGAAGATCTCGGCGAACGCGGCGGCGTTGGACACCGACAGCGGGACGACGAGCTTCCAGAACAGCGGCAGGTCGACGCCGTAGCGGGGGAGGGCGAACAGGACGATGTAGACCAGCAGCAGCGCCGGGATCGTCCGGACGATCTCGACATAGGCGGCCGGCGGGATGCGCAGCCACCGGGACGGGGAGACCCGTCCGAGCGCGAGCACCACGCCCGCCGCCGCCGCGATCGCGATCGACACGGCGGCCGCCTGCAGCGTGGACCAGAGGCCCTCCAGCAGGTACCGCCACATCGGCCACGTGCCGTACGGACGCCAGCGGTCGGCGGCCATCTGACCGTTGTCGGCGAACTGCCGCAGGGCGAGCGCGACCAGGACGATCCCGGCCAGCACCGACAGCGTCGTGGCGACGCGGATGCGGCGCCGGGCGCGCGGCCCCGGCTCGTCGAACAGCAGCCGCGAGGACGGTGCGCTCATCGCAGGATCGCCCACTTCCGTTCGAGGACGCCCGTCGTCAGGCCGAGCAGCCCGGACAGCGCCATGTACGCCAGACCCGCCGTCACGAAGATCCAGATCGGCTTCGCCTCGGCCAGGTTGACCCGGTTCGCCGCGGAGGTCAGTTCCACGACGCCGACCGCGGCGGCCAGCGCGGTGTTCATCAGCGTCATGATCGCGATGTTGCCGAGCGGCTGGACGACGGTGCGCAGCGCCTGCGGCAGCACCACCAGCCGCAGCGACTGCGTGAAGGTGAGCCCGAGCGCGCGGGCGGCCTCGCCCTGCCCCGCCGGCACCGCGTTGATCCCGGACCGGATCGCCTCGGCCGTGTACGCGCCCTGGTAGAGCACGATGACGACGACCGAGGTGGTGAACAGCCCGGCGATCACGCCGATCTCCGGAAGCCCGAACACGGCGATGACCAGCCAGACCAGCAGCGGGATGTTCTGCAGGACCTCGACGTAGGCCATCCCCGCGGCGCGCAGGACGCGCACGGGCGAGACCCGCATCGCGGCCACCACGATGCCGGCGACGAGCGCTCCGGCCAGCGACAGCAGCGTCAGCTCGACGGTCAGCAGCAGCCCGTCGCCGAACTCGGAGAGATGGTCGGTGATGACGTTCATGGCGGGGCGAGGCTCCCTTCTACTCGAAGGTCAGGCTCACTCGGAGCCCGGCGCGGAGCCGAGCGCCGGCGGCTGCGGCGCCTCGCCCTCGACGACCGTCCCGATCGAGTTCTTCCAGGTCTTGGCCCACAGGCCGGACGCCTGGATCTGCTTGAGCCAGTCGTTGACGAACTGCTTCATCTGCGTGTCGCCGTGCTTGAGGCCGATGCCGTACGGGTCGCTGGTGAACGGCTTGCCCTGGATCTTGACGGTCGGGTCCTGCTTGGCGGTCGCCAGCAGCAGCGCCTCGTCCTGGACGTAGGCGTCGCCGCGGCCCTGCTTGAGCGCCTGGACGCACTCGGGGTCGGTGCCGAACGTGACGATCTTGGCGTCCGGGGCGACCTTCTTGATCGCCGCGATCGCCGGGGTGTTGGCGCCCGCGATGACCGTCTTGCCCTTCAGGTCGGCGGGCGCGGCGATGCCCGTCTTGTCCTTCTTGGTGGCGATGACCAGGCCGGAGCTGTAGTACGGCCCGGCGAACGCGACCTGCTTGGCCCGCTCCGGCGTGATGGAGTAGGTCTGGAAGACCACGTCGACGGTGCCGTTGGACAGCAGCGCCTCGCGCGTCTCCGACGCCGAGTTGACGATCTTCACCTCGGGCTTGCCGATGATGTACTTGGCGAGCAGCCGGCCGAAGTCGGCGTCCAGGCCCTCGACCTTCTTGGTGCCCGGGTTCTGCTGGGACAGCAGCGGCGCGTCCAGCGAGCCGCCGATGACGAGCTGCCCGCGCTTCTTGATCTTCTCCATGGTGGAGCCGGCCGGCAGGTTCGCCGCGACCGGCGCCGCGGCGATCAGGTCGTCCTGCTTCCCGCCGCCGGCGGCGCCCGGGACGGACGAGCCGGAGTCGCCGTCGGAACAGGCCGTCAGGCCCGCCAGCGAGAGCGCGGCGACCGCGACCGGAACCGCCCACCGCTTCCGCGCAGACGTACGCACCATGATGAACAACCTTTCTCGGGTGGCGCGCCGCGCGCGGCGCGCCGGGGGTGGAACCCGGCCGGGTGCCCTGGCACCCGGCCGGAAGTCACGGCTTCGGACGTGGCCTGCCGGAGGCCTCGGGACGGCTAGTGGCTGAGGACCTTGGCCAGGAAGTCCCGGGCCCGGTCGGAGGTGGGGGAGTCGAAGAACGCGGCCGGCGTGCCGGTCTCGACGACCTCGCCGTCCGCCATGAAAACCACGCGGTCGGCGACCTGGCGGGCGAACCCCATCTCGTGGGTGACGACCACCATCGTCATCCCGTCCCGGGCCAGGTCGGTCATGACGTCCAGGACCTCGCCGACCATCTCCGGGTCGAGCGCGGACGTCGGCTCGTCGAACAGCATCGCCTTCGGACGCATCGCCAGGGCGCGCGCGATCGCGGCGCGCTGCTGCTGGCCGCCCGACAACTGCGCGGGCAGCTTCTCCGCCTGCGCGCCGATGCCGACCCGGTCGAGCAGCTCGCGGGCGTTCCTCTCGGCCTCGTCCTTGGACAGTCCGCGCACGCGGACGGGCGCCAGCGTCAGGTTGTCCAGGATCGTCTTGTGCTGGAAGAGGTTGAACGACTGGAACACCATGCCGACGTCCGCGCGCAGCCGGGCGAGCGCGCGCCCCTCCTCGGGCAGCTCGGCGCCGTCGATGCGGATCACGCCGCCGTCCGGCGTCTCCAGCCGGTTGAGGCAACGGCAGAGCGTGGACTTGCCCGATCCGGACGGGCCGACCACGACGACCACCTCACCGCGGGCGACGTCCAGGTCCACTTCGTGGAGGGCGGTGTGCGCGCCGAAGCGCTTGTGCAGGCCGCGAACCTCGATCATTCGGTCATCCTCGATCCAACTTCCTTCGAAATCGAAGCCGAACTGGACATTAGACCTACAAATCGATGGAAGTCAACGCATTGCTGTACCAAGTGCGCGCATGCTATCTATCTGGGGTGCGCAACAGCAGAGACGACGGACCGGCCGCACTCGTGCGGCTGGTCGCCACCGGCCAGGCCGAGTCGCGGGCCGAACTCGCCCGCCTCTCCGGCCTCGCCGCATCGAGCGTCTCGCTCCGCGTCGAGCAGCTCATCGGGGCCGGCCTGTTCGCCGAGGAGGGCGCCGGCGCGTCCCGCGGCGGTCGCCGCCCGCGCCGCCTCCGCCTCGCGCGCGAGGCCGGCGTCTTCCTGGTCGCCGACCTCGGCGCCCACCACGCCCGGCTCGCCGCCGTCGACCTGAGCGGCGCTCCGCGCGCGACCGCCGACCTCGCCTGCGACATCGCGGTCGGCCCCGAGGCCACCCTGACCGCCGTCCTCGACAGCCTCCGCGCCCTCACCGGCGAGCACGGCCTGCACGACGTCCCCGTCCGCGGCCTCGCCATCGGGATGCCGGGGCCCGTCGACCCGGCGACGGGTCAGGTCGTCTCACCGTCGCGCATGCCGGGCTGGAACGACTTCCCCGTCCGCGAGTTCGCCGCCGCGCGCGCGGGCGTCCCCGTCCTGGTGGAGAACGACGCCAACCTGATGGCCGTCGGCGAGCACCGCGCCTCCTGGCCCGACCTCGACAACGTGATGGTCATCAAGCTCGGCAGCGGCATCGGCTGCGGCATCATCGTGGACGGCCGCCTGCACCGCGGCCGTGGCGCGGCGGGCGACATCAGCCACGTCCGTATCCGCTCCGAGGCGACCGTCGACTGCTCCTGCGGCCACCCCGACTGCCTGGAGGCGCACGCCAGCGGCGCCGCCCTGGCCGCGACCCTCGCCGCCCAGGGCTTCACCGCCGACTCCCCGTCCCAGATCGTCGACCTGGTCACCGACGGCGTCCCCCAGGCCACCGCCGCCGTCCGCAACGCCGGACACCTCATCGGCGACGTCCTCACCGCCCTGGTGAACTTCTTCAACCCCGACGCGCTGGTCATCGGCGGCAGCCTCTCCAACGCCGAACCCCTGGTCGCGACCATCCGCGGCGCCATCTACCAGCGCTGCCTCCCCCTCGCGACCCGCAACCTGGAGATCAGCACCTCCCGCTCCGGCCGCGACGCCAGCATCCTCGGCGCCGGCCACCTCCTCCTCGCCCAGTCCGACACCTGGATCGACCAGACCCTCGACCGCTGACCCGCGCCGCGAGTCCTACGTGCCGAGTCGCTTGCTGGCTCGGACCGCGTCGGTGAGGGGCGGGTGGACGAGGAGCTGGTCGAGCAGGCACCAGACGCGGCCGGTGGGGGAGGTGCCCTTCGTGCTGATCTCGGGGATGGGGATGTCGGGGCCGAGGCCGTAGACGATGTGCGGGCCGTCGGACTCCTCGCGGGTGATCGCGGGCCATCGGTCGCCCAGCCGCGGGACGACCTCGAAGCGCTTCACGCGGTCCAACCACGGCCGTTCCCGGCCACGCGTGGCCGCGCGGCTCGCCCGCACGGCCGCGCGCACGGTGTCCCAGGGGACGTGGCGGACCGGCATGCCGTCGATCGTCGCGGGCAGCTGATCCCGGGCCCATCGCTCGGAGGAGTCCGACATGCTGACCAGGAGCCCGTGCTCGAAGCCGTCGAACCGGCGTTCAGAGGAACAGGAAGAAGGCTCCGGCGGCGTGGCCCACGACCACCAGGACGAGGCCCGCGAAGAAGATGTACTTGGCGGTGGGGTGGTCGAACTGCCCCTTGGGCGTGGCGCCCTCGACGGAGCGGCGCTGCGCCTGGTCTTCCAGCTCGTCCAGGCTGGGCAGGAAGGACGGACGTTTGAAGGCCATCGGGGCTCCTTGCGATGTGGGAGGACGGGGCGGGCGTCCGGACGGCGGATCCGCGACCCCGGTTCGCTCCGGCGGCCTCGGCTGCGTTCAATTGTCAAAATTAGCAATTGCGCACAACGACATCCAAATGCCCCCCGTCGGACGGTGTCGCCGCCGGGCGGACGGGACGATTCCGGGCTGATCATCCGCCCCGGGTGCATTAGGGTGCCTCCTCGACCGTTCCAAGATCAGGAGAGCCCATGGCGTACCCGTTCGATCCGGAGCAGCCGCTGCCGGACCCGCTGACCCCGGACGCGGCGACCCGCGTCCGCGACGAACGCCGGGAACTGCTGCCCGCCTGGATCGAAGCGAGCCGTGATCTGGTGGTCCACCTGGGCGCGCTGTCCCGGTGGGACCCGCCCGAGACGCTTCTCGAACACCCTAGCCACGGCCTCATGCACATGAGCATGATCTGCGCGTCCGAGGATCTGACCCCGTTCGAGATGATCGGCTACAAGCCCTTCGACCTGCTTCTGACCACGTACTGCGCCGAGTACATGTTCAGTGACGTCGGTGGCGGGTGGGTGCTCGACGAGAATCCGGAATCACCTACCTTCGCCCGGTTCCTCATGGGCGGGTACGACGAGGATCATCCGGATGCGACGGTGGACGTCCACGCCGCCGTGATCGCCTTCCTGGACGAGCCCGAGGGACGCGACCTGGCGAAGCTCCTGGAGTCACTGCAGGAGGCCATGGGCGCGTCGGTGGGAGTCCACGACACCTCCTACCCGTGACGATCGCGTTCCGGACCGGGATGCACTCACGCCGAGCGCACAGATTCCTGGTTGGCGCCGACTCTTGGGGTATTGGTCCGCGCCGTCCGGCAGATGTGTGCAGGCCCGGACCGTCCTCGCAGGTCAGGGTGTGAAACCGAGGTTCTCCTCGCCGTTCCAGCGCAGAGCGGCTCCAGGGCGGTCGAAGGCTTCGAGCACGGCATGGGCGGTGTTCAGGGCAAGTCCCACCGCCTGGATTCCGCCCACGCCGTGAGACACGTGCCGACACTCCGGGCGGGGTTCGTTCGTCCGGGGGACCCGGTGGGCCGTCCGTCTGGGCTCGGTCGGCGGTGTGCTCGGGTCGAACGGGGCGTGGGGGAGGGGATCTTCCGCCAGCATGGGGCGGGTGCTGATGCGGATCGCGCTCACGCTGGCCCTTGTGCCCGTCGCGTCGCCTGACCCTGTTCTGTGGGTTTCTCCTGGTGTCGTCGCTCGGGAGATCCAGGACGGGCAGGTCTCGGGGACGGTGCTGGAGGTTGACCTGGAGCGGGCGCGGGTCGGGGTGTTGCGGCCGCCGTCGGGGGTTGCGCGGGCGCGCGTGTCGGACATGGTGAACGGGGCGGGGGCCGTCGCGGGGGTCAATGGCGACTTCTTCGACATCTCCGAGCGGGCTCATCCAGGTGTCCCGCCGACGTTCGCGCCGGACGGGCCGGAGGTGGCCGATGGGCGGCCGGTGCGCGCGGCGGTTCCGGACGGGCAGAGGTTCGGGCCCGATGCGCCGCCCGGGACGTCCGGCACGGTGATCGGTGTGGATCGGCGCGGCGTGGGCCGGGTGGCCCGGCTGGCGCTGAGTGGGACGGTGCGTACGGGCGCGCGGACGATTCGGCTGCGCGGGCTCAACCAGTTCGCGTTGCCGGTCGGCGGCGTTGGCCTCTACACGCCCGCGTGGGGTCCGGCCTCGCGCGCCCGCGCGTTCTGCGGGAACGACCTGGCCCGCAACGCGCCCTGCACTCTTGACACCGCCGCCGTTCTGGTTCGCGACGGCAAGGTGGCGGGGACGGCCGATCCCGGCGGCCAGCTGCCGTCCGGGACGAGCCTGTTGCTCGGCCGTGAGGCAGGAGCGGCCGAGTTGCGGACGTTCCGTCCCGGTCAGAAGGTGCGGATCTCGTCCGCGTTGTCCGGATCGGTTCGGTTCCGTGATGCGCTGGGTGGGCTGCCGCTGCTGCGTGGGGGCGAGCCGCTACCGGGTCTGGACGCGCGCTTCCGCAGCCCTCGCACCGCCGTCGGTCTCGCGCCGGATGGGCGCCGGATGTATGTGGTGGTGCTGGACGGACGGCGCGAGACCGGCTCCGGGGAAACGGCGGCGGGCCTGGCCGCGATGATGCTCCGGCTCGGGGCCCGCGACGCGGTGCTCCTGGACGGCGGTGGATCGTCCACCCTGGCCGTCCGCATGCCGGGCAAGCCCACCGCCACCGTCCGCAACACCCCGTCGGACGGCCACGAACGCGCCGTCCCGAACGGCCTCGCCATCTACTAGGCGCCGCTGGGCGCGAGCGTCGCCGGCGACGTGCCCGGCCCTCGGGGCCGTTCGGCGACGCGAGTGTCGCGTTGGGCGCGCGCCTGGCCAAGGTCGTCGCAGGGCGGGGTGTGGCGGGTTTTCGCGGTCATGGGGCGGGGAACTTCGGGGTCGGCACAGTGTGTAGTCGATCGAATTCCGAGCGTCGGCTCCTGGGAGGGCTCCATGAAACCTGCTTCGATCATCCTGGCCGCCGGCCTTGCCGCGGGCTCGCCCGCCGTGAGCGCGGTGGCCGCCTCGTCCGCGCTGGCCGCCTCGTCCGGCGGGGGCGTCGCGGTCCGCTCGGCGAGCTACGAGTGCACGGCCCTCAGCACGCCGTTCAATGAGCCGGACAAGACGGTCGGCCGGCATTGCGCGGCACTGGAGGGTTCGCCGACGTCGGGTCGCCACGAGGGGCGGGTCAGGATCGCCGTCCCCACCCTCGGGGCCGCGGACTGCTCGTCGTACGACCTCCACGACTATCCGGAGCAGATCACCGCAACGCGCTGCACGTACGAGGTCTCCATCTGACGCGCCGGACATATCTCCCCGCCGGACGCCGCAGCCCGGCGGGGAGCCCGCACCTCGGACGCGGCGTGATGCCTGCCGCGTGCGCGCCCCTCGGGGCAGGGCTTGCCAAAAAAGTGCGAACGATCGTACGTTTTGTTTCGTGAGAACGCCTCCCCTTCCCCGCTCCGAAGCGGACGATCCCTGGTGCCTGTCCTCCGATCAGGCCGCCGACCTGCTCGAACGCGCTCCCTGGCGGAGCTTCGCCACCCTCGGTGACAGCCTGTCGGCCGGAACCGGCGACCCCCGGCCCGGGTACGGCGGGCTCGGCTGGCCCGAGCGCGTCGCGAACGTCCTGCGACGCGTCCACCCCGACCTGGCCTACCTGAACGTCGCCGAGGTCGGCGCGACCACCTCCCGGACCCTGCGCACGCAGATGGACCGGCTCGCCGACGTCGAACCGGACCTGGTCCATGTCCCTTCCGGCGCGAACGACCTGTTCCGCGCCGACCCCGACTTCACCGGCATCGCCGCCGCGCTGGGCGAGGTGTTCCGGCGCGCCGCGGCGACCGGGGCGCAGCTGACGGTGTTCACCCTCGGACGGGCGTTCGTCGTGCCGCGCTTCCCCGACTGGACCGACCGGGTGCGCCGGGTCAACGACATCGTCCGCGACCTGGCGGAACGGCACGGCGCGGTCCTGGTCGACATGTGGGACCACCCCGTCAACGACCGTCCGGACCTGCTCAGCGCGGACGGCATCCACTTCGCCGCCCCCGGCCAGGCGGTCATGGCCGCCGAGGTCGTCAAGGGCCTCGCCCACCTGCTCGACGGCGCACGAGGCGCGGTGGACGGCGGGGTGCGGCGGTGAGTGCGGTGACGACGCCGTGGCGTGCGGTCGCGGTCGTGCTGGCGGGCGCGTTCATGGCGGTGCTCGACGCGTTCATCGTCATCGTCGCCGGTCCCTCGATCCAGGCGGACCTGCACATCGGTGACGGGGCGCTGCAATGGGTCCTCGCCGGGTACCAGCTGACCTACGCCGTCCTGCTCATCACCGGCGGACGGCTCGGCGACCTGCACGGACGCCGCCGGGTCTTCCTCATCGGCATGGGCGCCTTCACCCTCTCCTCGGTGGTGTGCGCCATGGCGGACGGCGCGGCCACGCTCATCGCGGCGCGGCTCGTCCAGGGGCTCGGGGCGGCGCTGATGCTGCCCCAGGTCTACGCCTCCCTGACCGTCCTGGTCCCGGACCGCGACCGGCACCGCGCCTTCGGGGTGCTCGGCATGGTGCTCGGGCTCGCCGCCGTCGCGGGCCAGGTCGTCGGCGGGCTGCTGATCGGGTCGGACGTGCTGAGCTCCGGCTGGCGCTCGGTGTTCTGGATCAACGTGCCGATCGGGCTGGTCATGATGGGCCTCGCCGTCCGGTGGCTGCCGGAGTCCACCGCGCCGCGGGCGCGCCGCCTCGACCTGCCCGGCGTGGCCCTGCTGAGCGCCACCCTGGCGCTGGTGGCGTTCCCGCTGATCCAGGGACGGCAGGCGGGCTGGCCGGGCTGGGTCTGGGTGTGCCTCGCCGCGAGCCTGCCGGTCCTCGGAGCCTTCGTCGTCCTCGAACGCCGGATCGCCGCGCGCGGCGGCGACCCGCTGGTCCGCATCGGACTGTTCCGCACCCGGTCGTTCTCCGTCGGGCTCGTCCTGGTCCTGCTGCTCTACACGGTGGTGACGTCCTACTACCTCGTCCTGTCGGTGTCGCTGCAGGACGGGCTGGGCATGTCGGCGCTCGGCGCGGGCCTGGTCTACACGCCGTCGGCCGTGGCCTTCTTCCTGTTCAGCCTGCTCGCGAGCCGTCTGGTCCCCGTCCACGGGAACCGGGTGCTGAAGGTCGGGGCGATCGTCCTCACGCTCGGCTACGCCGCCACCGCCGTCCTGCTGCTCGGCGGCGCGCCCTTCACGCCGGCGGTGGTCATCCCGACGCTCGTGCTGCAGAGCGCGGGCGGCGGGCTGGTCATCACGCCGTCGCTCAACACGGTGCTGAGCCGGATCTCCCCGGACGACGCCGGAGTGGCCTCGGGAGCGCTCTCGACCGTCCAGCAGATCGGAGGCGCGCTCGGCGTCGCGGTCATCGGCGCGGTGTTCTTCGCCGCCTTCGACCCCGCCACCCACGGACGCGCGAACGCCGCCGGACACGCCCTGGCGGCGGCGTCCCTGGCCACCTGCGCCGTCGGCGCGGCCGCGACGCTCCTGGTGTTCCTGCTGCGCGGATCGTCCCGGACGGCGAAGGCGCCGCGTCCCGCGCAGGCGTCCGAGCCCGTCCCGGCTCAGAAGCCGTGACGAAGCGGGCCGCACGACCGGTCAGAGCCTGGTCGTGCGGCCCGCCCGTCACTCGGGTCTCGCCAGTTCGATGATGTGCAGCGGCGGTGCCTCGTGGACGGTCCTGACCGCCAGCCCGGCGTTGCCCGCGAGGCGGGCGATGCCCTCGGGGGTGCGTTCACGTCCTCCGAACCAGGCCAGCATCCGCAGGTTCATGCCGCTGCTGGGGCCGTCGGGGCCGGACCCGATCTCGACCACGAACACCGATCCGTCCGGGCCCGCGGCGTCGGAGCAGTGGCACAGGATCGTCGTGGCGGCCTCGTCGTCCCAGTCGTGAAGGACGTGGCTGAGGATGTAGCCGTCGGCACCGGCGGGCAGCGGATCGAAGAAGCTGCCGACGGTGACCTCGGCGCGATCGGCGAGGCCGCGGGCGGCCAGGGCGGCGCGGGCGGTGGCCGCGGGGCCGGGTTGTTCGAGGACGGTGACCCGCAGCCGGGGGTGGCTCGTCAACAGGGCGGCGGCCAGAGTGCCGTCGCCGCCGCCGACGTCGATCACATGGTCCAGGCCCGCCCAGACGGAGCTGGAGGCGACGGCGGGCGCGATGGTGGCGGTCTTGAACCCGATGAACGCGTCGAACGACGCCGCGAGCGAGGGGGAGTCGACCAGGTCGTCCCACAACGTCCGCCCGTAGTGGTGAGGGTAGGCGGCCAGGCCGGTGCGGACGGTCTGGAGCAGGGCCGCGAAGGAGAGTTCGGCGCGGCCGATCGCGCCCTCGATGTCCAGGGCGTCGCGCATGCGCTCGGGGTGCTCGTCGCGGAGCTGGTCTCCCAGGTGCGTGAGGCGGTAGCGGTCCTCGGCGTCACGGGTGAGGACACCGGCCGTCACCAGGTGGCGCATGGTGACGTCGAGGGCGTCCGGATCGGCGTCGACGACCTTGGCGAGTTCGGTGGTCGTGTGGACGCCGCAGGCGACATGGTCGGCCAGCCGCAGGGTCGCGGCGACCCGGATCGCCATGGGGATCGTCAGATCCGCCAACGGCCGGATGTGCGAGGGACTCGGGTCTCGTTCAGCCATCTCTCGGGTCTCCATCGGCGGACTGATGCCTTCGGGCCTGGCGCTCATGTCCGCGGGGAACGCGGGCCGAGCAGGACCGGCAGGGTGCGGACGCTGTTGCTCAGGGCGGTGGTGAGGGGCGGGAGCGTGTCGGGCGGCGTGGCCAGGGCCAGGTCGGGGAAGGCGGTGAACAGGGCCTGGACGGCGACCTCCGCCTCCACCCGGGACAGGGCGGCGCCGAGGCAGAAGTGCTCGCCGTGCCCGAAGGACAGGTGCTCGGCCGCGGGGTCGGACAGGCGGAACCGGTCCGCCCGGCGGCCGTAGTGGGCGGGGTCGCGTCCGGCGGCGGCGTAGCAGATCAGCACCGCGTCGCCCGCGGCGAGACGGACGCCCTCGATCTCGACGTCGCGGACGGCGTAACGCATGGGGAAGTAGGCGACGGGGGACTGCCAGCGCAGCGTCTCCTCGACCGCCGCGCTCCACGGCATGGTCCCGCTGAGCAGGATCGCGAGCTGGTCGGGGTGGGCGAGCAGGGCGCGGACGGTGTTGCTGATCAGGTTGATGGTGGTCTCGTGCCCGGAGATGAACAGGGTCATCACCATGTCGTGCAGCTCCGGCTCGCTCAGCCGGTCGCCGTCCTCGTCGCGCACGTTGATGAGCGCGGTGGTCAGGTCGTCGCCGGGCTCGGTGCGGCGCAGCGCGATCACGTCGGCGAACATCGCGTGGAGCGTCCTCATCCGGACGGCGGCGTAGCCCGCCTCGTCGGTGCTGCGGACGAGCGAGTCGGTGAGCCTGGTCCCGTCGGTGTGCCAGGCGCGCGGCACGCCCATGAGCTCGCAGATGATGTCGCGGGGCAGCGGGTAGCAGTAGTGGCGGCGCAGGTCGACCGGGCCGGGCCCGTGGACGGCCAGGGCGTCGAGCAGCTCGCCCGCGACCTCGGCGACGCGCGGACGCAGCCGGTGCACGTGCCGGGCGGTGAAGGTCCGGCTCACCATGCGGCGCAGCCGCCGGTGCTCCTCGCCCTCCTTGGCGATCATGGACTGGGCGGTGATGATGTTGTTCAGCGGCCAGTCGGCGGGGACGGCGCCCTCGGCCCAGTCGGCCCAGTGGCGCAGCTCCTTGGACAGGTCCGGGTGGGTGAGGACGGTCAGGACGGTGTCGTGGCGGGTGGCGGCCCAGGCGCGCACGCCTCCGGGCAGCTCGACCCGGACGAGGGGTCCGGCGCGGCGGAGCCGTTCGTTCTGGGCGTGCACGTCACGCATCTGGGCGTCGATGGTGATCACGTCAGGAGCCGGGGCGTCCATTCACAAGCCCTTTCTCGATCGGGCCGGTCGGTTCGGGTCGGGTTCGCGGGCGGCCGTGGGGCCGTCCGCGCCGATGCCGAAGGCGGTCAGGTCGTCACCGCGGTACAGGGCGCGGACCAGCTCGCCGGCCGCCGGGGCCTGACACAGCCCGTGGCCGGAGAACCCCGTGGCGTGCAGGAACGGCGTGACCCCCGGACGGCGTCCCAGCGAGGCCATGCGGTTCGGGCTGGCGTCCTTGGGACCGGTCACCGCGGTGTGCAGGCCGGTGAGGTCCACGCTCGGGTAGGTGCGTGCCAGCTGGGCGGTGGCCTGGTCCAGCCACTCCCGCCGGTCGGGACCGGGGGAGCCCATGCCGATCAGCAGTCCCTCGCCCCTTCTGCGGATCAGCAGGCGGCTCGCGGCGTGCAGGGTGACCGGGATGTCGGGCAGGGCCGGGAGCGGCCCCGTGCCGAGCAGCTCCTGCACGGAGGGCTCGGCCAGCGGCGCCTCGACGCCCGCCGCGGCGGTGATCCAGGACGACCACGGGCCCGCCGCGCACACGATCGCGTCCGTGGTGACGCCCCCGTTCGGAGTGGCGACGACCCCGGCGTCCAGGTCGATGCCGATGGCCGGGCGTCCGGTGTGCAGGCGGGCGCCCGCCCGCCGCGCCGCCTGCTCGAAGCCGACCACGATCCGCCGGGTGTCGCTGATGTAGGCGTCGGGCGACCAGGCCGCCGCCAGCAGGGACGGCTCGTCGACCAGCGGGTTGCGCCGCAGGGCCTCGTCCGCGGTGATCAGCTCCACCCGCACCCCGGCGGCGTGCTGCTCGGCGAGCTCGGCCTCGAACGCCTCGACCTGCTCGGGCTCGGTGAACAGCACCAGGTACCCGACCTGGTGCAGCGGCACGCCGCGGCGGCGGTAGGCCGCCAGGCTCCGGACGGCAAGCCGCGATCCCTCCGGGTCGCCGCCGAAGTAGGTGCGGACGACGTCGGCGGTGGCGCGTGAGGCTCCCGACCCCAGCGCACCGCGTTCCAGCAGGACCGTGTCGCACCCGTCCTCGGCCAGGTGCGCGGCGATCGACAGCCCGATCATCCCGCCGCCGATGACCACCACCTCGGCCCGGTCGCTCATGCCGCCTCCACCCGCCGGTGCCGCCGGATCCAGGGGGCCGGGCCGCGCGGACTCCGAAGGGCCCGCCCGCTTCCCGCCGTGCCGGAGGCGACGCGGCGACCGTCAAAGCCCGTCGCCGCGCTCTCCACGGTCGCGGCGGCCGGGCCGTTCAGTGCTGGATCCGCCATCGCGGCATCACGCCCTCAAGGCTTGGAGTGGTGATTTCGATACGCACAGTAATTGAGCGGCGTCGGCGGCTGTATTGCCGTCTCGCTGGTGGGGGCGGTCCTGCGGGTAAGGGAGATGTGCTCCCTCGGGGTCACTCTGTCTCCGTCCGGGGCCCTGGCGGGCTGTGTCGGAGCTGGACGCGCGACGCGCGAGCCTGGGGAATCGCTTCCGCCGAGCTCTGAACGGACCTCCGCGCGAATCAAAGTCCTGCCGTGATGACTGTCCGTAGCTTATAGTCACTCGTCGTGAACAGACGCTTGACGCTCGAGTGGCCGACCCTTGGCCTGTCAGTGACCGCCGAACTGGACCAGCGCAACCCGGCCCTGGCCGACGCGCTGTGGGACGCCCTGCCCTACCGCAGCCTCCAGGGCCACGCCCTCGTGGCCGGACATCACCTGTTCCACGTCGCTCCGATCCACCAGCTGCTCCATCTGCGGGGCTCGCAGCGGGTGGACCGGAGGACGGCGCCGGACGGGACGATCTTCTGCTCGCGTCTCCAGCACCTGGGGATCAAATACGGTGACCTGACCGAGCCGATGCCGGCCACGCCGGTCGGGCAGGTCGCGGCCGGGGACGTGGAACGGCTCGCCCGGGTCGGGGCGGCGGTCTGGAGCGCGGTCTACCAGACCAAGGAACCGATCCCGGTGGAGGTCCGCCAGGCCGGAGAGGGCCCCTGGCGGCGGCCGGACGAGCAGGACAACGGGATCCCGCGCCTCCCCGCGTCGGACCCGCTGGTCGACGAGCTGATCGGCGACCTGCACACCGAGACCGACCGGATCTGGCTGCAGGCGCCCGCCGAACTGGTCGACCTGCACGCCGGGCTGATCGCCTCCGGCGCGGGCAGCTACGGGACGAAGCTGACCACCATGCTGTTCGTCAACGGCGAGACCCGGCCCCTCGGCTACAACGTCTACTCCGGGCTGGTGCAGGCGGCCCGTCAGGGGATGCCGCTGGACTCGCTGCGGCAGATGGCCCGCCTGTTCGGCGCCGTCCCCGCCGAGTTCCTCGCCTACTGCGGGCTGCAGCGCCTGGGCGACTTCACCGACCGGCTCATGGACTGCCTGCAGCACCTCGACCCCGGCCAGGACGGCGGTCGCGACGACTTCATCGCGCTCATGTCGCACATGGCGCTGTACATCAACTGCCTCGGCGGCTGGAACCTGCACCTGTTCCCCTGGCACCTCGACGACCAGCTGCGGTCGTCCGACCGGCAGGGCGTCGCCCTCGGCCAGGCGAACGACCAGCCGAGCGACCGCGCCGTGAGCGGTCGCACGGCAGGCCGTCGGAACGTCCCCCGGCAGGCCGGGGAACCGGCCGGTGAGGAGAGCCTCGGGTGACCTCAGCCGAGGAGCGTCCGGAAACCGGCCCACCATCCCCCGGCGCACCGGGGGATGGTGGGCCGGCGACCGGCGCGGCGGTGGGCGGTGCCTTCGGGCGGGCGCTCGTGGCGGGGGTGCGGGCGGCCGGCGCTCGGGAGGTCCTGGTGCGCGGGACGCGCCGCCTGACCGGCGAGCAGGTGTTTGCCGATGCGCATGCACTCGCCGCCCGCCTCGTCGAGCACGGCGTCCAGCCCGGTGACACCGTGGCCTGCCTGTACGGGCCGAACCTGGAATCGACCATCAGCCGGCTGGCCGCGTACATCCTCGGCTGCCCGTACGTGTACCTGCTGCCGCGCATGCCGCTCGAGGACGTCGACAGGGCGCTGCGCCGGTTCCCGGTGCCTGTCCTCCTGGTCGACCCGTCCCGCCGTCAGCATGCGGAGGCGCTGACGGCCGCCGGGTTCGGCAACCCCTGCCTGTATCTGGAGCCCGAGCAGGTCACCGGACGGCGCACCGATCCGTCCCCCTCTGCGCAGGCACGGCCTGAGGCGCTCGCGTCGGTCATCTTCAGCAGCGGTACGACCGGCGCAGCCAAGGCCATCGCCTACACCAACCATGCCGAAGCCGCCCAGTTCGCCACTGCGCTGGCCGCCTATGGGCCGTCCCCCTGGCGACTCCTGGTCGCTCCGGGGCCGTTCCTGCCCGACCTGATGGCTCAGTGGGCTCTGGCCACCGGCGGCACCGCGATCCTGGCGGAGGACGACCACGCCGCCACGATGACCGGCCTCATCCGCCGAGAACGCGTACGGCAGTGCGAGATCGGACGTCCCGCCGTGCTGTACGCCCTGGCCGATCATCTGGCCGCCACCGGCTCCGACCTGGGTGAACTGCGGCTGCTGCTCTACGGCGGGACCCCGGTCGTCCCCGCACGCCTGGCCGCCATCGCCGAGCAGATTCCCGACGTGCTCATGCAGAACTACGGCAGCAGCGAAGCCGCCCTGATCGCCACGCTGAGCCCCGCCGACCACCGGCGTCGCGAACTGCTCGGTTCGGTCGGCCGTCCCGCTCCACACATGCAGACCAAGATCTGCGCCCCGGACGGAACCCCTCTGCCACCTGGGCACGTCGGGCAGCTCTGGGTGCGCTCCGCCCAGAACATGGCCGGTTACATCGACCTCGCGACCGGAACGCCGTCCGACCAGCCCGGCGTCGCGATCGCCGACCGGCTCGGCGTCCTCGCGGACGGCCAGCCGGAGTGGCTCCCCACCGGCGACGCCGCTCACCTCGACGAGGACGGCTACCTGTTCCTGGCGGGACGGCTCACCGAGCGCCTGCCGTCCGGCGCCTATCCGCAGCCCCTGGAGAACTGCATCAGCGAGCACCCCGCCGTCATCGAGGCCGCGGTCTACGCCCTGCCGGACGGCGCCACCGCCGTCGCGGTGGTTCCCCGAGCCGGGCACACGACGAGCCTGGCCGACCTCCACGCCCACCTCCACCGGT
Organism: Actinomadura oligospora ATCC 43269; assembly: GCF_000518265.1. Taxonomy (GTDB): domain Bacteria; phylum Actinomycetota; class Actinomycetes; order Streptosporangiales; family Streptosporangiaceae; genus Spirillospora; species Spirillospora oligospora. The sequence continues at coordinate 319,987 of NZ_JADG01000010.1, forward strand.
CCCATCCCGCGAGCACCCACCCCCAGCACCTCCGGCTGACGGACGCCCTCCCGCGCACTCCCGGCGGGAAGCTCGACCGAGAAGCCCTCCAGCGACTCCACCCCGCTCACGGCAGGCCCGCCGAGAAGGGTGAGTGAAAGCAGAGTGAAGGAGTGTTCAGGCAAATGAACGGTTCCGTGCGCCGGCTCGGGTCTCGGGCCTTGATCGTCCTTCCTGCCGCGGCGGTGTTCACCGGCGTGCTGCCGGGTGCGCTTCCGGCCTCGGCGTCCGCGCCCGCCGACGTCACGGCCCAGCAGTGCCGCGACGGCGGAGGCACCGTCCACAACCTGCCCTTCATCGGGCTCACGTGCATCGACGGGATCTACCACAAGCAGCACGTCAGCGGCTGAGCGGGGAGCGGCGCCGGGGCGTCGGGAGGCGGTTCCTGGGGACGGGGCGGGTCTGGCCCCGAGATGCCCCGGATCAGGGCGGGTGCCCACCTTGCCGACGCTGACCAGGGGTTTTAGGCTGGAAGAGACCGCTCCCGGAGAGATGATCTCGCGGGACCGGACGGACCTGCCTGATACGGGTTTGCACGTATTCACCGTCGTCCGTCGGCCGAACGGGACCGGCGGAGGGGAGGTAGGAAATGCGCAAGGTAGCCGACTGCAGGCAATTCCCGAGCGAGACCAACTGCACGCTGACCATCTCCGGCGAGGAGGACGAGGTCATGCAGGCGGCCGTCCAGCACGCGGTCTCCGTGCACGGGCACACCGACACTCCCGAAATGCGCGAGCAGCTACGAGGGATGCTGAAGGACGAGGTGCCGCAGCACGCCTAGCCCGTCGTCCCGACGGAGCGTACGGCGAGCACAGTCGATCCCGGCCAGGAGACGAGGCCGGATGTCGAACGGGGCCCGGGTCGGTCGACGACCCGGGCCCCGTTCGGCGTGTCAGGCGGCGATCCGGGTGAGGTGGAGGCGCAGGAGCGCGGGCAGGACGTAGGTCCAGGTGTCGCCGGAGCGTCTGGGGGTGGCCAGGTGGTGCTCGACGAGGTACTCCAGGAGGTCCTCGGCGTGGGCCCGGGGGAGGGAGAGGACTCTGGACAGGTGGGCGGGCGTGGCCGGTCCCCGGGCCAGGACGGCGAGGGCCTGGCGGGCCGGGGCGCAGAGAACCGAGGTGACCCGGGTGTAGGAGGTCTGGAGGTTCTGGTCGCCGATCGTGAGGAGGTTGAAGCGGCGGTGGTCGTCGCTGAGCCAGGCGGCCAGGTCGGACGGGAGCCAGTGCGGCCGGGACTGCAGGAGGGCGGCCGCGGCCCGGATCGCGGACGGGAGCCCGCCGCAGAGGCCGACGACCGCCGGGCCCGGCGTGGTGCCGGTGAGAGCGGTGAAGAGGGTGGCGGCCTCGTGGTCGGGCAGCGGCTCCAGGCGGATCGTGGCGGTGGTGTCCAGGGCGGTCAGAGCGCGCCGGGCCGTGATGACGACCGAGCAGGTGGGCCCGCCGGGAAGGAGCGAACGGACCCGGGACTCGTCGGCGGCGTCGTCGAGGAGAAGAAGGAGGCGTCGGTCGGCGGTCAGCGTCCGGAAGAGGGCCATGCGGTCGGGCAGCGGGTCCGGGATCGAGTCCGGAGGGACGCCGAGGGAGCCGAGGAAACGGCCGAGGATCCGGTCCGGGTCCTCGATCAGGTCGGCGTAGAGCTGCCCGTCGGGGTGGGCCTCCTGGAGCCGGTGGGCCAGGTGCAGGGCCAGGGCGGACTTTCCCGATCCGACCGGCCCCGTGATGGTCAGCACGGGAAGGGACGTGGGGGACGCGCCGTCCAGGGCGGCGTGCAGGGCGTCGAGCTGCGCGGACCGGCCGACCAGGAGCGGCGGGGCGGGCGGCAGCTGACGCGGTGTGAGCGTGGTGCGCAGGGAGGGGACGGTCGCGGGACGGACCGACTCCTGGGTCAGGATCGCGGCCTCGAGCTGGCGGAGTTCGGGACCGGGCTCCAGGCCCAGGTCCTGGATCAGGGCGCGGCGTCCCTCGCGGTAGACGGTCAGCGCCTCCGCCTGGCGGCTGCCGCGGTACAACGCCAGCATCAGGACCGCGCGCAGGCGCTCGTCATAGGGGTTGGCGTCGACGAGCGGACGCAGTTCGAGCGCGACGGTGTCGTGCAGTCCCAGCTCGAGCTGCGCCTCCGCCATGTCGCAGACGGTCTGCAGGCGCCGGTGCTCCAGGTGCTCGGCGTGCCTGCGGAGGAAGGCGCTGCCGACGTCCAGCAGCGCGGGGCCGCGCCAGCAGGCCAGGGCCTTGGCGTACAGGCCCGCCGACGCGGCCGGGTCGGCGCGCACCGACCAGGCCTGTTCCCTGAGTTCCTCGAACAGGCCGAGGTCGGTCTGGCAGAGCGCCGGGTCGAGCAGGTAGCCGGGGGAGCGGGTGACGAGCACCCGCTCCGGGGCGTCCGGGTGGCCCGAGACCCTCATCGCGTTGCGCAGGGCGCTGATGTGGCCGTGCACATTGGCGAGGGCGCTGCGCGGTGGCGCGCCGTCCCAGAGCGCCTCGATCAGTTCCGAGGCGGGAACGACGCTACCCGCCCTCAGTGCGAGCAGGACGAGGAGCGAGATCCGGTGCGGTCCGCCGAGGGGTAGGGGACGGCCCGCCACCTGGGCTTCGATCTCGCCGAGCAGGCTGACGTACACCCTGCGAGGGTACGCTCGAAGATCAAGAAAGCGCCCCCTTTTCCTCCTTCACTGTGCGCGAAACGCCGGGCTGTGACCGCGTGTCGGCGGTCAGCGATCGTGGTGTTCGGCGGTCAGTGACCGGTCGGCCTCCTCCTGTAGCTCGTCCAGGTCACGGGTGCTCTCGGCGGTGGGCAGCGCGTCCGGCAGCAGGTCCTCGAGGTGGCGCAGCCGCCGCATGCGGAGACCGGCGAGGCCCCAGCCCGTCAGCAGGACGCCCATGACGGCCAGCAGCCAGCCGAGCGACGTGCCGCCCTCGGTTCCCGTGACGGCCCCGGCGCCCGCCGCGAGGGGGGCCGTGCTGAGGTAGCCGAGCGGGGTCATGGCCGTGGCCAGCATCTGGTTGGTCGAAAGGACCCGGCCCTGCAGCTCCATCCGCACCTTGAGCTGGATGATCGCCAGCCAGTGGGCGTTGATGACGCTCGTCGAGCCCCAGCGCAGTGCCAGGCCGAAGGCGACCAGCGGAACGAGGGAGGCGACGCCCGCGAGCCCGGTGAGCACGGTCGCGACCCCCGCGACGGCCACGAAGCCGACCATGCCGTCCGCGAGCCGTCGCGTGCCGCCCCACCGGACCATCAGGACGCTGCCCAGCACCGCGCCGAGTCCGCCCGCCGCCGTGACGACGCCCAGCTCGACGGCGCCGTCCTGCGCCAGGACCATCGGGGAGACGACCGCGAGGGTGAGCGCCGTGAAGTAGTTGACGCCCATGAAGTAGCCCGCCATCACCATCAGGGGCGGACGCTTGGCGATGAACCGCCAGCCTCCGGCGAGCGCCGAGCGGAACGACTCCTCCCTCCTGCGGAACATCCGGTCGGGGAAGCGGACGGCCGCCAGGGTCACCAGCGCGATGGCGAAGGTGCCCACGTCGACCGCGACGACGGTCGGGAGACCGGCCATGCCGATGAGCGCGCCTCCGGCCAGCGGGGCGACCAGGGTGCCGAGGCCGAGACCGGCCTGCGCCAGCGCGTTGGCCTGCGGGAGGTAGGGCTTCGGGACGAGCTGCGCGACGGCCGCCAGGTAGGCGGGCCGGTGGAAGGCCGACACGACCGACAGGAGCGTCACGATGCCGCAGACCGCAGCGAACGTCAGGGCGTCCCGCCAGAGCAGGAGCGCTGTGGCCGCCATGGCGAGGGCGCTCACCGCGTCGCAGGCGAGCATCACCTTGCGCCGGTCGTTGCGGTCGGCGACCGCGCCGCCGAGAGGCCCGGCGAGCACCGCCGGGAGGAGCGCCAGCATCGTCACGAGGGCGAAGTCCAGCACCCGGCCGCTCCGCTGGTACGTCCAGACGCCCAGGGCGAAGGAGCTGAGCGAGCTGCCGACCATGGACGCCAGCTGTCCCGCCGCGACGATGTGGAACCTGCGGAGCTCGGTCTTCGGCAGGGGCGGGGTCCCGGCCCGCGCGGGCGCCGCGTCGGCCCGCGCGGACGGCGGGTCGGCGACGAAGGAGGCGAGGGTCTCGGGCTGGTGGCGGAGGAAGTAGTGCCCCGCCAAGGGGACGACGGAGAGGGAGACGCTGGGGGAGAACGCCTCCCATTCGCGATAGCGCTCCTGGTAGAGGTCGGTCGCGCCGTCGCTCTCCCCGACGATGACCTGGATCGGCGCGCGGAGCCGTCGCGGGTCGCTCAGGCGCCGGGTGAACCAGTCCTGGGCCTGCCGGGCGTCGTGCCGGATTGCGCGGACCGCGGTCTCCACGGCGGGACCCTCGAGGTCCTCGGGGAGGCCGCCCATGGAACGGAGCGCGTCGCGGTAGGCGCGGTCGGACAGCCACCGGTCGGCTGGAAGCCTCCGGTTGAACCACGCGGACACCCGTCCGGGCAGTCGCGCGGTGGGGAAGCTGCCGCCGACGTGGACGCCCGTCACGTCGACGCCGGTCTCCTCCAGGCGCAGGGCGAGGGCGGTCGCCATCGCGGAGCCGACGCAGTGGCCGTAGACCGCGATCGGGCCCGTCGTCCGCGTGGCCAGTTCCGCCACGCACAGGTCGACGACCTCCTCCAGGGGACGCATCGGCTCGTCCGGACGGGCCGGGTCGTGGCCCGGCAGCTCCAGGGCGAGGACCTCGGTTCCCTCGGGCAGCGCCTCCGCCAGCGGACGGTAGACGGCGGCCGATCCGCCTCCGTACGGGACGCAGACGACCGTGGCCGTCGGCGTGCCCTGGCGCGGGCCGCTCAGGCGGTGCAGGAGTCCGGCCTCGCCGGTCGTGCCGAGCCTCGCGGCCAGCTCCCGGACGGTCGGGTTGGTGACCAGGTCGATGACCCGCAGATCGGGGTCGATCTCCTGGACGGCCTTGACCGCCAGGAACGAGTCGCCGCCCAGGGCGAAGAAGTCGTCGTCGGCTCCCACGCGTTCGACGTCCAGCAGGTCGGCCCAGATCCGCGCGATCCGCTTCTCCGCCTCGGTCTCCGGCTCCGCGAAGTCGGTCTCGGGCGTGTCCAGGGGGAGGCGCTTGCGGTCCACCTTGCCGTTGGGGTTGAGCGGCAGCTCCGGCAGGAACGTGATCGTCGAGGGGACCATGTAGTCGGGCAGCAGGGCGCGGAGGGCGGCGCGCGCCCCGGCGGCGTCCAGCCCGTCGGCGACGAGCCAGGCGGCCAGGCGCCGCGCCGATCCCGTCCCGACGGCCAGGACGACCGCCGCCGTGACACCGGGGAGGGTGCGGCAGACGGCCGCGACCTCGCCGGGCTCGACGCGGTAGCCCCGGATCTTCGCCTGGTCGTCGATCCGTCCCAGGAACTCGACCACGCCGTCCGGCCTGACGCGTGCCTTGTCGCCCGACCTGTAGAACTCCCCGAAGTCGGCGGCGCGGAGGTAGCCGCGCGCGACCTGGGGGCCGCCGATCCACAGCTCGCCGGGCAGGCCGTGCGGCTGCGGGCGTCCCCTGGCGTCGGCCACGAGGCACCGGACGCCGGGCAGCGGACGGCCGAGCGGGACGTTCGCCGAGCCTCGTCCTTCTTCCCCGGTCCCGTTCAGCGCCGTGCAGGTCAGCACGGCCACCGTCGTCTCCGTGGGCCCGTAGTGGACCTGGACCTCCAGCTCCGGACGCGCCTTGGCGATCAGGTCGACGAGCGACCAGGGCACCGCCTCGCCCGCCAGCACCAGCAGCCGCTCGGGCAGCACCGCAGCCAGGTCCCCGTGGGACGCCAGCAGCTCCAGATGGCTCGGCACGCACTTGAGGAAGTCCACGCCCTGCATCCGGGCGGCGAACGCCTCCGGATCGGCGGCCGTGTCGCGGTCGAACAGGTGCAGCGTCCCGCCGGTCGTCAGCGCTCCGAAGACGTTCAGCATCCCGAGATCGGCGGCGATCGTGGAGACCAGCGCCCAGGAGCGGTGCGTCCCGACCCTCGGCAGCACCCCGTCGAGGTAGGTGGCGATGTTGCCGTGCTCGACGGCGACACCCTTGGGCGCGCCCGTCGATCCGGACGTGAAGATCACGTACGCGAGGTCGCCTCCCGTGACGCCTTCGGTGTTCTCCGATCCCGCGCGGTCCTGCTCGGTGATTGCGCCGAGCAGGAGGGGCGTCACGTGCGGGGGAAGGTGTTCGGCGAGGTCGGCGGTCGTGACGGCGACGCCGACGTCGGCCGTCGCGCACATGGCGGCGATGCGGTCGGCGGGCGCGGCGTCGTCCAGCGGGACGAACGCGGCCCGCGCCTTGAGGACGCCGAGCAGGGCGACCGGCAGGTCGCGGGAGCGCGGCAGGAGCACCGCGACCCGGTCGCCCCGGCTCACCCCGGAGGACGACAGTCGCGCGGCCAGGGCGTCGGCGAGGCCGTCGAGCTCGCGGTAGGAGTAGGCGCCGTCGAAGGCGGCGACCGCGGTGGCCTCCGGGACCAGGGCGGCCTGGCGTTCGATCCGCTCGTGAAGGCCGAGCGGCTCGTCCGGGTCGGATGCGGGCGGCCCGACGAGGATCGGGTCGGCTCCGGGTTCGAGGACGAACTCGTCCAGCGGGCCGTCCGGCGTGGCGACGAGCTGGGTGAGGACGGAGGTGAAGAATCCCGCGATCCGGTGGGCGGTGCCGTCGTCGAACAGGTCGCGCCGGTAGGTGAGCCCGCCGCGCAACCCGGATCCGTCGTCCTGGACCGTCCAGCTCAGGTCGAATCGGGCGGTCGTGGGCAGCGTCTCCAGGGCCTCGACGGCGAGGCCGTCGAACCCGGTCACGGCGCCTGGCGCCTGGTAGAGGTTCAGCAGGACCTGCAGCGGCGGCGGCTCGTACGGTTCGGCGGCGTGCGCGAACGCCTCGAGTACCTCGCCCCGGGTCCGGGTCAGCAGCTCACGGCCGGTGCGGACGCCGTTCAGCCGGGTCCGGACGACCAGCGTGTCCAGCAGGCATCCGAGGACGTTCTCCGCATCGCGATGACGCCGTCCCGCCTCGGGGACGGCTACCGCCACGTCCTCGCTTCCCGAGACGCGGGCGAGCGTCGTCTGCAACGCCGTCAGCAGCACCATGAAGACGGTCGCCCCGGCGTCGGCGGCCAGGCCGCGAACGCCCGCCACCAGCTCCTCGCCGAGGTCCAGCCGGAGGAAGCCCGCAGTGGACCCCTCCTCCTGTCCGAGGTCGGCTGAACGGTCCAGTTCGGTCGGTAGGTCGAGTTCGGGGGGAAGGTCCGCCAGCTGCTCGGTCCACCACGTGGAGGCGGGACGGCCGTGCTGCCACGCGGCGACGTCGGGAAAGCCGACGTCGAGCGGGCTCAGGGCCCGGCCGGAGTACAACGCCGCCAGATCCCGGAGGAGGACGGCCCGGGACCGGGCGTCGCTGGCGATGTGGTGCAGGAGCAGGACCAGGACGTGCTCGTCAGGGCCGAGGACGAGCAGCGTCGCGCGGTACGGATGCTCCTCGGCCAACGCGAACGGACGCCCGGTCAGCTCCGCCAGGCGGGCTTCGAGTTCCTCCGCCTGTTCCAGATCCACCGTTTCGAGGGGGACCTCGGCGGGGTCGTCGGTGATCCCGTGCGGCTCGCCGTCCAGGAGGACGACCCGGGTGCGGAGCATCTCGTGGCGACGCGCCAGCCCGCTCACCGCCGCGCGCAGGGCCGGAAGGTCGAGGTCGCCGCGCAGCCGCAGCAGGACCGGGACGTTGTACGCGGTGGACTCGGGGTCCATCTCGCCCGCCAGCCAGAGGCGGCGTTGCAGCGGGGTCAGCGGCCAGGGCCCGGTCTCGGCGCGCCGGGGGATCGGCTCCTCGGCCGTCCCGGTCAGGGATTCCAGTTCGCGGGCCAGGTCGGCGAGGTTCGGGTGGTCGAACAGCAGGCGCGGCGGCACCGCGGCGTCGAGGCGCTCGGCGAACCGCGCCGCCGCGCGGACGGCCGAGAAGGAGTCGCCGCCGAGGCCGAAGAAGTCGTCCTCGGGCCCGGCGCCGGGGACGCCGAGCATCTCGCTCCAGACCTCGGCCACGAGCAGTTCGGCGGCCGAGGACGGAACCGCGGCCTCCCGGACGGCCCTGGCCGGGGCTGGGAGACGCCCCCGGTCGATCTTCCCGTTGACGGTCAGCGGGAGGGCCTCAAGGAACGTGAACGAGGACGGGACCATGGCGTCCGGCAGGGTGCGCCGCAACTCCCGCCGAACGGTCGCCTCGTCCAGGCCGGGGGCGACCAGCCACGCGGCGAGGCCCTCCGGCACGCCCAGGACGACCGCCTCGGCGACCCCGGGGACGGCGCGGCAGGCGGCGGCGACCTCGCCCGGATCGACGCGGTGGCCGCGCACCTTCACCTGGTCGTCGATCCGCCCGAGGAACTCCACCATCCCGTCGGGACGGATCCGCGCCCGGTCACCCGACCGGTGCAGATCTCCCCGCGCCACCTGTGGCCCGCCGATCCACAGCTCGCCGGGCACGCCGTGGGGCAGCGGACGGCCCGTGGCGTCGGCGACGAAACAGCTCACTCCCGGGAACGGCGTGCCCAGCGGCACGTTCGCCGACTCGCGCGCGGCGTCGCCCGCGAGGCAGCCGAGGACGGAGACGGTGGTCTCCGTCGGCCCGTAGTGGACCTGCACCTCCAGATCCGGACGCTCCTGCGCGATTCGATCCACCAACGACCACGGGACGGCCTCGCCCGCGAGGACGAGCAGCCGTTCCGGCAGGAGGGAGGCGAGCGGCGCGTGGGTGGCCAGCCCCTCCAGATGGCTCGGGACGCACTTGAAGGTCTCCACGCCACGGACGCGCTCGGCGAACAGCGCCGGGTCGGTCGACGCGGTCAGGTCCAGCAGGTGGAGCGTCGCGCCCGTCGTCAGCGCGCCGAACACGTTCAGCAGGCCGAGGTCGGCGGCGATCGTGGAGACCAGCGCGTACGACGAGGAGCCGCCGACGCGGGTCGCGACGGCGTCCAGGTACGCGGCGAGGTTGCCGTGGCCCACGACGACCTGCTTGGGCGTGCCGGTGGAACCCGAGGTGAAGATCACGTACGCCGGGTCCGCGGGGTCGGGCGAGCCGGACACGTCCTCCGCGCCCTCCGAAGCATGCGCCGCCGGGGCGTCGTCCACCGACAGGACGGTCAGCCCCGGCGGCAGGCGGTCGGCCAGGGCGGGGGAGGCGATGGCGATCTTGCTGCCCGAGAGCACCTGGACCACGCGCGCGGCGGGCGCGGTCTCGTCCACGGGCACATAGGCGGCGCCCGCGATGAGGACGCCGAGCAGAGCCACCGGGAGATCCCGCGTGCGTTCCATGAGAACGCCGACGTGGTCGCCCCGGACGACGCCGAGCGCGCGCAGCCGTCCGGCCAGACGCCGCGCGCGGTCGGCCAGTTCGGCATAGGTGAGGACACCGTCGGCGGCCACGACGGCGCACGCGTCGGGAACCAGACGGGCCTGGTCGAGGAAGCGCTCGTGGACGGCGCGCGGGTCCCGGACGGCCGCCGGGGCGCTGAGAACGTGGTCGGCCCCGGGCTCCAGGGGGAGGTCCCCGGCGGCGCGGTCCGGATCGGCGGCCAGGCCGCCCAGCAGGGCGGTGAACCAGCCCGCCAGGCGGCGCGCGGTCTCGGCGTCGTAGAGGTCGGTCCGGTAGGCGAGACGGCCGCGCAGGTCCGAGCCATCCTCCACGAACGTCCAGGTCAGCGCGGTCTTCACCGCGGTCATCGGGATGTCGACGAACTCCGCGGACAGGCCGGGGAACCCCGTCGGGACGGGCGGCGGCGGGACGACGTTGAGGAGCGTGCCGAACAGCGGACGTCCCGGTGCCACGCGCTCGGCGACCCGGTCGAACGGCACCTCGGCGCGACTGACGGCGTCCAGGGCCGCCGCGCGGGCCCGCTGGACCAGCTCGCGGCCGGTGGCGGCGACGTCGACGGTGTCCCGGACGACGAGGGTCTCGATGAAGCACCCCATGACGTCCTCGAGGTCGGGATGCCTGCGGCCCGCCTCCGGGACGCCCACCGCCACGTCGGGGTCGCCGATCCGGGCGAGCAGGACCTGCAGGGCGGCCAGCAGCACATGGAAGACCGACCCGCCCCGGGCGAGGTCCCGGACCGCCGCGACCGTCGCCGCGTCCAGCTCGATGTCGAGCTCCGCGGACGACCAGCCCGTGCGGGGCACCGGAGCCAGCACCGGGGCGGGGTCGAGCTCGGCGAGCCGGTCGGTCCACCACTCCAGCGCCCGCTCGGCCGCCGGGGACCCGGCGCGCTCGTTGAGCCAGGCGGCGGCGTCGCCGTACTGCAGCGCGGGCGCGTCGAGCGCGGGGCCGCCGCCCGTCCTGAACCGGTAGAGCGCGGCCAGCTCGTCCACCAGGAGCGGCAGCGAGCCCGCGTCGACCGCCAGGTGGTGGACGATGAGCGCCAGCACGTGGTCCTCGTCGCCGAGCTCCAGGAGCGCGGGACGGAACGGGATCTCCTCGGCCGGGCGGAACGGCCGTGCGACGAGCGCGGTCAGCCGTCCGTCCAGCTCGGAGGGGTCGATCCGCGCGTGGGAGACCGTCGGCGCGCCGCCCGGGACGGCCCGGGGCCCGTCGTCGTCCCCGGCGATCCGCGAGTGCAGCACCTCGTGCCGCGCCGCGAGGTCGGCCAGGGCCGCCTCGAGCGCGGGGACGTCCAGCGGCCCGCGCAGCCGCAGGACGACCGGGACGTTGTACGCCGGATTGTCGGGCTCCGCCGCGCCCGCCAGCCACATCCGGCGCTGCACCGGCGAGAGCCGCCCGTCGCCCACGCCGCGCGGGATGCCCGCGGGCGCCTGGCGCGCCGCGGCGACCCGCCGGTCGAGCAGTTCACGCATGCGGTCCTTCGCGGCCTCGGTCACGCCCCGGCCTCCTCTTCCTCGAGTCCCGCCAGGACGATCCGCTCCACCTCGGCCGCGTAGTCGGCCAGCACGGGATGGTCGAACAGCACCATCACCGGCACGTCGCAGCCCAGCGCCTCCCGCAGCCGCACGGTCGCCCGCGTGGCCACCAGCGACGTCCCGCCGAGCGCGAAGAACTCGTCGTCCGGCCCGAGTCCGCGCGTCCTCAGCACGGCCCCCCAGACCTCCGCGATCAGCTCCACCAGCGCGCCCCCGCCGGAGTCCGCCGCTTCGGCGTCGTCGGCCGCGACCTCGTCGGGTTCGTCGGGCCCGTCGGCGACGGGATCCAGGGCGCGCCGGTCGAGCTTGCCGCTGATGGTGCGGGGAAGCTCGGAGTGCCTGATCCAGGTGCGGGGGACCATGTAGGCCGGAAGGCGGTCCCGGGCGTGCGCCTCGAGGTCGGGGAACAGCGTCTCGTCGGGGATGTGGCCGGGGGCCACGACGTGCGCCCGGAGGGCGGCGTCGGCGCCCAGCGAGGGGTTGGTCGCCACGTCGGTGACGGACGGGTGCCCGCGGAGGACGGCGTCGATCTCGTCCAGCTCGATCCGGTACCCGCGGAGCTTGATCTGGTTGTCGCGTCGGCCCAGGAAGACCAGGACGTGGCCGCCCGAGCCGTCCGGCCGCCAGGCGACCCGGTCGCCCGAGCGGTAGAGCATGGTGCCGTCCCCGGCGGGGACGAACGCCGCCGACGTCAGCTCGGGACGGCCCCGGTAGCCGTCCGCCACGCCGGGACCGCCCAGCCAGAGCTCTCCCGGGACGCCCAGCGGCAGCAGGCGTCCGAGCGGGTCGACGACGACCATCCGCTCGCCGGGGATCGGGTGGCCGATCGCGATCTGGGGGCCGTGCGGCGGCGCGGCCACCGGATGGACCGTCGAGACCACGGTCACCTCCGACGGGCCGTAGACGTTCCACGCGCCCGCCGTGCGCGCCGTCAGCTCCCTGGCGAGCGTCTCGTCCAGGAGCTCGCCGCCGATCAGGACGCGCAGGACGGGACGTCCCGCCCAGCCGTCGGCGACCAGCAGGCGGAGCCTGCTCGGCGTCGCGATGATCAGCGTCGCCTCGACGGTGTCGAGGAGCGTGGCCAGCGCCCGGCCGTCCCGCGCGGTGGCCGAGTCGGCCACGAACACGCGGGCGCCGGTCGAGAGCGTCGCCCAGAACTCGAAGCTGGACATGTCGAACACCAGCGGGGCCATCGCGACGACCACGTCGTCCTCGGTCATCCCGGGATCGGCGCGGACCGCGTCCGCGAAGGCCGCGATCGCGCGGTGCGGGATCTGGATGCCCTTGGGGCGTCCCGTCGAGCCCGAGGTGAAGATGAGGTACGCCAGCCGTCCGGGATCGGGCGCGGGCAGCGGCCCGGTGGCGGGCGCGGCCATCAGGGTCTCGGCGTCGTGGAGGATCAGCTCGTCCGGAAGCGCGTGGTCGCCGAGCACGACCGCGTGGCGGATGCCGCAGTCCTCCGCGATCAGGGCCAGCCTGCGGGTGGGCAGGTCGGCGTCCATGGCGACGTAGGCCGCGCCCGCGCGCAGGACGCCCAGCATGATCGCGGGCATCCGGTGGTCGCGCGGAAGGCTCACGCCGACCGGCTCGCCGAGACCGACGCCCGCCTTCACCAGCGCGGACGCGACCCTCGCGGACAGGTCGACCAGCTCGCCATAGGTGAGCACGCCGCTCGCCGAGGCGACCGCCGGACGAGCCGGGTCGACGCTCAGGATCGACTCGACGATCGTCGCCGTGGTGGCCGTGCCGGAAGGAGCAGGGCCGGACAGGGCGGGGCCGGTGCCGAGGGCCCGCAGGCGCTCGTCCTCGGCGGGGGAGACCAGCGCCAGCGAGGAGACCTTGCGGTCGGGCTCGGCGACCGTCCGGGCGAGGGCGTCGAGGAAGGCGTCGGCGACCAGCGCGGCCTCCGACTCGGTGTACCGGTCGGTCGCGTACTCCGCCACCAGCTCCGGGCCCTTGGCCCCGGTGTTCATCAGCAGGGTGAGCTCGGTGACCGCGCCGCCGAGGTCCAGCTCGCCCACCAGCTCGACCGCGACGGCCCCGGCCCGCGTCACGGGGTCCTCGTCGGGCTGGAACGCCAGCACCACCGGCAGGGGGTTGGCTCCGTGGGCGCGCGGGATCGCGTCCGCTACCGCGGCGGCCAGGCCGTCCCGGTGGGCGAACGCCCGGGTGATGCGTTCGCCCACGCGTGAGGCGAGGGCGGCGAGACCGGGGTCGTCGGCGAAGTCGGCCCGGACGGGCAGGACGTCGAGCAGCGGGCCGATGACGCGGTCCAGACCCGGGCGGTCACGGACGGTCGCGGTCAGCCCGAGGGTCGTCTCCGTGCGTCCCGACAGGCCGCCGACGACCGTGGCCAGCGCCGCGAGCTGCACCGCCGCCGGGGTGAGCCCGAGACGCGCGGCGAGCTCCCGGACGCCGTCCAGCAGCACGGGGTCGACGGGCCGGGTGATGCGCCGCCCGCGCGGCCCCGGGACGGACGCCGGGTCGCCGAGCAGGTCGTACGGCACCACGGCCCCGGCGAGCTCCTCGCGCCAGTAGCCGTCCTCGCGGCGCTCGGTGGCCTCGGCCTCGTCGTGGACGAGGTCGCCGAACTGCAGGTCGGGCGCTTCGGGCGTCAGCCCGGCGAGCTCCGCCGCCAGCTCCTCGCGGAGGACGCGCTCCGACCAGCCGTCGAAGGCGATGTGGTCGGTGACGAGCAGCAATTCGGCGGTCTCAGGACCTGTCCATGCGCAAATAGCGTGCAGAAGTGGTGTGTCCGCAGTCAGATCGAAAGGCTTCAGTGTCGCGGTCAGACGCGACAACTCCTCCTCTCGCCGGGCCGGGTCGAGCGATCGCAGGTCGTGTTCGGTCACCGGCACCGGGGCGGGTGCGGCGACGCGGACGACCGGCTCCCCGTCCAGAAGCTCCAGGCGGCTTCGGAGCGCCTCGTGGCGTCCGACGATGCCGTCGAGGGCCGAACGGAGGGCGGCGGCGTCGACCGGGCCGGTCAGCCGGAGGCGCAGGCCGATCGTGGTGGCGTGGGTCGTGGGGTCGATCTGGCGCATCGCCCACAGGCCGCGCTGGACCTCGGTCAAGGGGTGGGTCCCGGTGCGCGGCCGGGACGGTGCGACGGCGCGCGGCGCGGCGGAGACGAGAGCCGCCAGCTCGGCCACCGTCGGTGCGGCCAGGAAGTCGTGCAGCGGCACCCGGACGCCGAGGTCGGACGCGACCCTGGCGACGACGCGGGCCGCGGCCAGGGAGTGCCCGCCCAGGGAGGCGAAGCCGTCGTCCACGCCCACCTCGGGCAGGCCCAGGACGTCGGCGACGATCGCGGCGACCCGGCGCTCGTCGGCGGTGCCGGGCGCCCGTCCGACCGGCGCCGCGGTGGGCGCGGGCAGGGCGTCCCGGTCGAGCTTGCCGCCGGGGCCGAGCGGAAGCGACGGCAGGATCACGATCCGGTCGGGGACCAGCGGCGAGGGCAGCCGGTCGGCCAGATGGCCGAGGAGTTCCCGTTCGGACGCGGTGGCCACGGCGTAGCCGATCAGGCGGTGCGTGGCGTCGGCGTCCGGCACGGCCACGACGGCCGCCTCCGTCACCGCGGGATGCCCGGCCAGCGCGTGCTCGACCTCTCCCGGCTCCACCCGGTGTCCGCGAACCTTCACCTGGGCGTCGGACCGTCCCGCGAACCAGAAGACGCCGTCCTCGAACCGCGCCAGGTCACCCGTCCGGTAGGCCCGGCCGACCCCCTCCAGCTCGGTGAAACCGCCGGGGTCCGACCCGACGTAGCCGCGGGCCAGGACCGGCCCGGCCACCACGAGCTCGCCCGTCTCACCGGGCGCGACCTCACGTCCCGAAGCGTCCCGCACGCTGACGACCGCGCCCGCGATCGGCAGCCCGATCGGAACGGGGTTCTCACCCGGCGACACCTCGTGGACCAGGACCTGCGTGGTGCACTCGGTCGGCCCGTAGCAGTTGAAGAAGCGGATGCCGGGCGCCGCCGCGGTGAACCGCGCCACCAGGTCACCCGGCAGCGCCTCGCCGCCCGAGTAGACCAGCCGCAACGAGGACGGCAGCGGCCCCGACCGCAGCAGCGCGGCGAGCACCGACGGAGGCCCGCCGAGCGCCGTCACCTCGTCCGCCGCCGGAAGCGACGGCAGCGCGAGCAGGTCGTCGGCGAGGATGACCGTCCCGCCGTGGACCAGCGGCCCGAAGATCTCCATCACCGACGGGTCGAAACCGATCGACGTGGACGCCAGCCAGCCCCCGGCGGCGTCCCCCCAGGCATCGCCCAGCCACGCCAGCAGGTTCAGCGCGCTGCGGTGCTCGACGACGACGCCCTTCGGCTTCCCCGTCGACCCTGAGGTGTAGATCACATACGCCGGTGAGTCCGGCGGGACGGGCACCCCGGGGTCGTCCGACGGCCCGTCGTCCTGCACCGACACCGGCGAGGCGCCGGCCGGGACCCGCCCGGCGAGGGAGGGAGGCGTGAGGACGTGGCGCAGGCCACTGTCCGCGACCGTGTAGGCCAGCCGGTCGAGTGGGTATGCGGGGTCGAGGGGCACGTAGGAGGCCCCGCTCTTGAGCGTCCCGAGGAGGGCGGGAACCAGGTCCACCCCCCGGTCCATGAGGACCCCGACCGCTTCACCTGGACGGACACCGTGTCGAAGCAGCGTGTGCGCGATCCGGTTGGACCGCTGCTCCAGCTGCTCGTAGGTGACGCGCGCATCCCCTGCGACGAGGGCGACCCGGCCGGGGTTCCGCCTGACCTGCTCCGCAACCGCCTGCTGAATGTTCACGGCAGCAGACTCTAAGCAGATCGGGCGAAACCGGAAGTGGCCTCACCATATCCTCCCTATAAAGGCGGTATATAAGGGCGGAAGCACTTTTGTAGCGACGGTCGGGATTCTGTCGGCCATGAACACTGAAGAGCTCTTCCTCCGGCCGAACGTCATCATCGAGCCGCTGGTCGACGGGTTCTCCGCGTGGTTCCACTCGGTGGCGCCCGTCCAGGCCGCGATGAACCTCGCCTTCCTGCAGGTCCCGCTCCTGGAGTCCTACCTGGACTCCCCGTCGACGCACGCCGAGGCCAGCCGGAACCCGGCCCTGCGCGGTGGCTACTTCATCGGCGTCGACGAGGAGCGCGCGGACGAGGTCCGGGCGCTGCTGGACGCCGTCCGCCGCGACCGCGCCCCGATGCTGCGCTTCGCCGAGGCCATCGCCGAGGCCGAGGACCTGCTCCGCGACAACGCGGCCGGCTACGACCTGACCCCGCTCTACGCCAAGCTCCCGCCGGAGCTGGCCGGGCTCGTCGAGCTCGTCTACGACACCGACAACCAGGCGTCGCTGCGCTTCCTGGAACCGCTGGTGTACCGGAGCCCGGCGCACACCGAGGCGCGCCAGTCGGTCCAGCTGTCCATCGAGCCGGGCGTCGAGCGCCCGTTCGTCCTCAGCACCCCGCGGCTGTCCTCGCCGGACGTCCTCGACCTGAAGATCCCGTTCCGGCACCCGGGACTCGACGCCCTGTTCGGCGCGCGCCTGCGGCCGGCGACCCTCGCCTCCCTCCGCGAAGCGCTGGAACTCGACGACGCGGGCGCCGCGCAGCTGTCCGGGCTCCTCACCGGCGGGCCCTCGCAGGCCGCCGACCGGCACATCGAGGGCGGCGGACGGATCCGCTACCTCGGCCACGCCTGCGTGCTGTTCCAGACGCCCGAGGCGGCGATCCTCACCGACCCGTTCATCAGCGCCGACACCACGGCCGGGGACCGCTACACGCTCGCCGACCTCCCCGACCGCATCGACCTGGTGCTCCTCACCCACGGCCACCAGGACCACGTCGTCCTGGAGACCCTGCTCCAGCTCCGGGGACGGGTGGGCGCGGTCGTCGTGCCCCGCTCGGACGGCGGAGGGCTGACCGACCCGTCCCTCAAGCTGTTCCTCGCGGGCGCGGGATTCCCGGTCGTGGAGGTCGACTCCTTCGACGAGGTCCCCTTCCCCGGCGGACGCGTGACCGCGACCCCGTTCCTCGGCGAGCACGCCGACCTCGACATCCGCGCCAAGTCGACCTACTGGATCGAGCTCGCGGGCCGGAAGATCTTCGTCGGTGCCGACTCGTCCGGCGTCGACCCGATGCTCTACCGCAACATCCGCGGCCACCTCGGCAAGGCCGACGTCGCCTTCGTCGGGATGGAGTGCGACGGCGCGCCCATGACCTGGCTCTACCAGGCCCTGCTGACCAAGCCCGTCCCCCGCGAGATGAACCTCTCCCGCAAGCTCTCCGGATCGGACGCCGCGCAGGCCGCCGCCATCGTCACCGAACTGGGCGCCGACGAGGCCTACGTCTACGCGATGGGCGAGGAGCCCTGGCTGGGACACGTCATGGCCACCAGCTACAACGAGGACTCCTACCAGCTCAAGCAGATCGAGAAGTTCGAGTCCTGGTGCGACGAGAACAACGTCCGCTCCGAGCACCTCTACGGCCGCCGCGAATGGCGCTGGTGACCGTCCGGTAGACAAGCGAGAAGGCCGGTTCCCTGATCGGAACCGGCCTTTTCAGGCGGCTTCGGCGGTCGCCGGGGCGGCGGCGCGCGTGGGTCAGCCCTTGGCGCGCTGCTGCTTGAGGCGCAGCTCCTCCTGGCGGACCTTGGCCAGGGTGGCCTGCTCACGCTCCAGCCACTCGGGCTTCTCGTCCTTCAGGGCCTCGATCTCGGCGGTGGTGAGGGGGCCCGTGATGCCCGCGCGGGCCAGGCCGGACGCCGAGACGCGGAGCCTGGCGGCCACGACCTGGCGGGGGTGGGGACCCTCGCGGCGCAGGTCGGCCAGCCACGCGGGCGGGTCGGCCTGGAGCGCGTTCAGCTCGTCCCGGGAGACGACGCCCTCCTGGAACTCGGCGGGCGCCGCCGACAGCAGGATCCCCAGCTTCTTCGCCGCGGTGGCCGGCTTCATGGTCTGCGGCGTCTTCGCCTTGGACGTGCTCATGACGTCAAGGGTAGCCAGCGGAAGGGAGCCGTCCGGACGCGGCTAGGCTGGGACGGTGACCGAAGCTGAGTTCCGGCTGGCCTACGCGCCGGGTGTGACGCCCGCGAAATGGGCCCGGGTGTGGGCCGAACGGGTGCCGGAGGTGCCGCTTCGGCTGATCCAGACGCCCGCCGACGAGGCCGTCCCCCTGCTGCGGGAGGGTGGTGTGGACGCGGCGTTCGTGCGCCTGCCCGTCGACCGTGAGGCCCTCCACGTGATCCCCCTGTACGTGGAGACGACCGTGGTGGTGGTCCCGAAGGACCACGCGGTGGCCGCGGCCGAGCAGGTGGAGCTCGCCGATCTCGCCGACGAGGACGTGCTGGAGCCGCACGACGAGGTCCTGACCTGGGACGAACGTCCCGGGCAGCCCGCCTTCACCCGTCCCGGGACCACCGCGGAGGCGGTCGAGCTGGTGGCGTCGGGGGCCGGTGTCGTCCTGCTCCCTCAGTCCCTGGCCCGCCTCCACCACCGCAAGGACCTCACCTACCGCGAGGTGACCGACGCCCCGCAGTCCCAGATCGGCCTGGCCTGGCTCGAGGCCGAGACGACCGATCTCATGGAGGAGCTGATCGGGATCGTCCGCGGTCGCACCGTCAACAGCTCCCGTGGCCGCACCGCCCAACAGCGGCCCGACCAGCAGCAACGCGCCCAAAAGCAGCCCGCCCAGAAACAGCCCGCCCGCAAGAAGGCCCCGCAGAAGCGTTCCGCTCCGAAGCCGCCCCGCCGGACGCGCCGCCGGGGCTGAACGGGATCGCGGCCCTTAATTCTGCGCCGCGGGGCCGTAAGGGGTCACGGTGAGGAAGCGCGGCGTGGGCAGCCGCCCGGACGCGCGGGCCTTGGTGATGGCCGTCCGGATCGGGGCCAGGTCGTCGGCGCGGACCAGCAGCAGCGCCGGACGGCCGGGGCCGTCCCAGATCATGCGGCCTCCCAGCGCACCGGCGTCCAGGGCCGCCGCGACCACCGCGCTCTGCTCCCTTGACGCCAGGCCCGCGTCGGCCAGCCGGTTGTGGGCGGCGGTGAGTTCGGCGCCCAGGACGGCCGCGTCGCCCGCGCGCAGGCGCAGCGCCACCTCGCGGAGACGCGTCCGTTCGGCCGCCGGTGTGAGCGGCCGGTCGCGCACCCGGGTGTCGGCCACGAGCAGCCGGAGCCCGGCGGTTTCCAGGTCGAGCGGGACGAACGCGGCGTCCGGCCCCTCGTCCAGGAACAGCGCGCCGGGACGGGCGAGCAGCGTCGCGCGGCACCGGCCCGCCTGGCGGCCGCCTGCCGCGTCGAAGGCGCGCAGGCCGTGCTCCACCAGCGTGGCCAGGGCGTCCAGCGGCAGTTCCGGCGCGTACAGGTCGCGCAGCGCCAGAGCCACCCCGCATGCCGTCGAGGTGGGAGCCGCCAGTCCTGTGCCCTCGGGCAGGTCGACGCCCGCGAGCAGGGTCGTGCCGCCGAGCGGGAACCCGGCCTCGCGGAGGGCCCAGGCCGGGCTGAGCGCCGCCGCCGCCCACGGCTCGGTGGAGCCGGGGCGGAGGGCGGCGAGGTCGATCCGTTCACGCTCGGCGGGCCTGTTCATCAGCGCCAGCTCGACCGCGCCGTCGTCGCGCGGGTGCGCCGCGACGATCGTTCCCCAGCGCGCCGCCATGGACAGGCTCGCCTCGCCGTCGGACAGCAGCGTCACCGAGCCGGGTGCACGCCAGACTCCCGTCGCCCCGTAGCCGTACGCCTCGTGGAACGCGGCCGGGACGAGCCGGACCTCAGGCGCGAGGTCCAGCCGTCCCGCGAGAGCATCACCGCGACGCGGCGTCTCGGTGCGGCGCGGGTTTTCGGCCGGGCGCGGTGTCTCGGCCGGGTGCGGGGCTTCGGCGGGGTGGGGGGCTTCGGCCGGGTGCGGTGTCTCTGCCCGGTGCGGTGTCACGGCGGGGTGCGGGGTCTCAGGCATCGGTGTGGTCGTCCTTGCGGGCCAGGACCCGGTAGGCGCTGCCGGTGCCGGTCCGGCGCGACACCAGGGCGCCGAACGTGTTGTCCACCAGGAGACCGGCGAGGACGGCCGGGACGCCGACGATCCAGACCAGGCCGCGCCACACCCGCCACGCCGGGGTGCGGCGCTTCGCCGACCACGGCAGGTTCCGGTCCGGCGCCAGGCGGGCGAACCACTGGTACGCCGCGAGGACGAAGTCGTTGCGCTGGTGGGCCTCGGCGCGCTCCTCGGCGACCGGGGTCAGGCCGCGGTCGGCGAGCGCCCGCTTGAGGTTCCCGATCGGCATCATGTGCTGGTGCTGCGGCTGGAACCAGGGCACCCAGTACTTGCCGAACAGCCGCCCGAGCCGCCATTCGGGGTCGGGCAGCTCGATCAGCAGGTGCCCGCCGGGCGGCAGGACCCTCGCCGCGGCGTCCAGCTCGGCGAACGGCGCGCGGGTGTGCTCCAGGTAGTGGTGCATGCTCACCACGTCGTAGACGCCCCGGATCTCGTCCGCCAGGTCGGGGAACATCCCGCGGTGCGCGTGCTCGATCCAGCCGCGCCGGACGGCCTCCTCGATCTCCGCGCCCCAGTCCAGCCCGTCGAAGACGGTGTCGGGCCAGACCTCGCGCGCGGCGGCGCAGAAGTGGGCGTGGCCCGCCCCCACGTCCAGCCAGCGCTTCGGCGTCGCGAACGGCTCCAGCATCCGGGCGCGGCCCAGGTAGTCGTGCGCCGAGGTGGTGAAGATGGTCTCGGCGGCGGCGGCTCCGATGCCGTCGTAGAAGTCCCGGTAGTAGAAGTCCAGGCCGTCCGGGGTCAGCCGGGGGTTCTGGAAGATGTGCCCGCAGCCGCCGCACCGCTCCAGCGTGAACGAGCCGGGCTTGTGGTAGACGAGGTCCTCGCCGCGCACCTGGACCGACAGGTCGTCCGCTCCGCACCAGGGACAGGTGTCGCGCCGCTCCTCCAGGAAACGTTCGACGCCCTCGGCCAGCTCGGCGTCGTAGTACGGCTGCGCGTCCGTGCGCATGGCGGCCTCCTGCCGCTCGGTCTCCGACGTCCACCGGCCGAACGCCGTGCGCACCCACACGTACGGCTCGTACAGCGGACGTCCGAGGGCGGCCAGGTGGAGGCCGCTCGGACGCAGCGCCGTGCCCGCGAAGACCAGGTACGGCTGGAGGCAGTAGACCGCCAGGCACGCCAGGGCCAGCGGCCAGGAGACGAACGCCTCGGCGACGAGCAGCGCGAACGGGATGGCCGCCAGCGCCAGGTCGACCGGGACGATCGTGCCACTCGCGCGCAGCCGGGATCGGCGCCGCGCCAGGTCGCCCGCCGCCGGACGCAGCGTGGGCGCGACGACCAGGGCGTGGCGGTCGCGCGCGAAGTGCTTCAGCCGCCGCGCCAGGACGATCAGGTCCGGTGGGGAGATCGCGTCCGGCACGGCGGTCTCGGCGCGTTCGAGCACGTCGGCGGTGACGAGCACGGCCGCGCCCGGGCCGCGCCCGTTGCCCGGGCCTCCGTCCTTCGGCGGCGACATGTGCCGGACGAGGTCGCGGGCGGCCGTCACCGGCAGGGTCCGGGGGACGAGGTCGACGATGTCGGCGCCGTGCCGGTGGGCGTGCGCGGCGGCGGCCAGGCGGGCCTCCTCGTCCAGGACGACGCCCTCGGCGACCAGGAAGCGGAGGTCCTCGTCACCGTCCCGCGCACGGCCGGGGTCGTCGCCGGGCGCTTCGAGCGCGGACAGCGCCGCCGCGCGGCCGCGCATGCGCGCCGCGTTGAGGAGCAGGCCCACGATGAGCAGGGCGGCGAGGGAGATGGCGATCACGGCAGTTCCTCCAGGTGGTCTGCTGCCGCCGCGGAGCCCCCGGCGGCCGCGAAGGACTCTCGGACGCGCCGGGCGGCGGCGCGGTAGGACGGGCTGTCGAGCACCGCGAGCAGCGCGGCGCGCAGGTCCGCGGGCCGGACCCGGCCGAACCGGACGCGCGTCCCGGCCCCGGACGCGACGACCTGGCCCGCGATGATCGGCTGGTCGTCGCGGATCGGGCACACGACCAGCGGGAGGGCGTGCGCGAGCGCCTCGGACACGGTGTTGTGGCCGCCGTGCGTCACGACCGCGTCCAGATGGGGCAGGAGGGCCAGTTGCGGGACGTGGCCGGTGACCAGGACGTTCGGCGGCGGCTCGTCGATCATGCCGGGCGGGGCGACGACGATCGCCTGGACGTCCGCGCCGAGTCCGTCGAGCGCCTCGGCGGCGACGCGGTAGAAGCGCTCGCCCGCCGGGCCGTTCAGGGTGCCGAGCGAGACCAGGACCTTGCGGCGACGCGGGTCGAGCCGGTCCCACGGGAACGCGCCCCGGTCGGGGCGTCCGGCCAGCGCGGGACCGGTGAAGACCCAGTGGCCGGGGAACCGTGACACGTCCCCGGCGAGCGCGCCGGTCGTGAACACCAGCACGAGACGGTCGGAGAACAGCAGGTCGACGGGGTCGTCCAGGCCCGCCTCGGCCTGGAAGCCGTCCAGGAGCGAGGAGATCCACGCCTCGACCTTCGGCATCGCCGCCAGCGGGCGCAGCACCTCGGCGGGCGTGCTCGCCGAGGTCGCCCAGGTGATCCCCGCGCGGCGGGCGGCGACGGGACCGGCGACGGCCTGCTGGTCGGCGACGAGCACGTCCGGCGCGAAGGCGTCGATGGCGGCGTCCACGCCGGGCAGCATCGCGCGGCCGAGGGGGATGATGAACTCCTCCCACAGGAACCTGAGCTCCGCGGCGCCGCGCAGCGCCAGCCACTCCGTCCGCGCCTCGCGCAGCCGGTGGTCGAGCGCGTCGTCGATGACCGGCAGGACGCGGGCTCCCGCCGGGAGCAGTGGCTCCAACGTGCCGGGATGCCCGGCCCAGGCGACCTGGTGACCGCGCCGGATCAGCTCCGCGCCGACCGCGGCGGTCGGGTTGATATGGCCCGCCAGCGGCGGCACGGTGAACAGGAACCGGCTCACGCGCCCTCCCGGATCGGGCTCTTCGCCGCCTGGACGGGCTGCTCGGCCCCGATGAGCTGCTCGGCCCCGACGGGCTGCTCGGCCCCGACGGGCTGCTCGGCCCCGACGGGCTGCTCGGCCCGGATGGGCTGCTCGGCGAGCCAGGACAGCAGGATGTCGCGGAGCGTGCCGGTCGCCTCGCGCAGGACGGTGTGCGCCAGGCCCGGCAGGATCTCGATCGTGCAGTCCGGCACGTGCCGTTCCAGCTCGGCGGCGGCTCCGACCAGCTCGGATCGCTCGCCGTACACGCCGAGGACGGGGCAGCGGATCGCGGCGAGTTCGTCGTCGCGCAGTGGCCGTTCGGCCGCCACGTCGTCCACCAGGCTGGTCCGGTTGAGCAGGCCGTCGACGTGCCTGACCAGGCGTGCCATCCGCCGCTGCCGGGCCTTCGCGTACTGGTCCCGCGCGCCGTCGTGCTCCAGCCGCAGCGCGGTCACCGACAGCGTGTTGGCCATGTCCTCGAACCAGGCGGCGGCGCCGGGGCCAGCGCAGCTCGCCTCGATCAGCATCAGCCCGGCGACGCGTCCGGGCGCGGTCACCGCCATGCGCGTGGCGAGGACGCCGCCGTAGCTGTTGCCGACCAGGTGCACGGGTTCGGTGACGCCGAGCGCGTCGAGCAGCGCGCACAGGTCGGCGACGCCGTCGTCGGCGGTGTAGCCGTCCTCCGGCCGGTCCGAGCGGCCGTGCCCGCGCAGGTCGTAGAGGATCACGCGGGCCCCGGCGACGGTGGCGGGCCCGGCGAGGGTGTAGTAGAAGCTGGACAGGTTGTCGGTGACCAGGCCGTGGACGAACACGAGCGTCGGGCCGCCCGCCGCGCGGGCCTGGGGCTCCAGCACCTGCACGTTGAAGCGCGTGCCGTTGGCGTGCACGTCAGCCACGGTCCGCCTCCGTGTCGGCCGGTTCCCGGAAGCCTGTGGGCCCCGGCGCGCGGAGGGTCGCGTCCGGCATCAGCGGGCCAGGTCTTCCGGCCGGACGGCTCCGGTGCGTCCCTCGATGTAGGCCACCAGCGTGCCGACGCTCATCGTCATGATCTCGGTGAGGTCCATGTCGGCGATGAAGGCGGCGAAGTCGACGCGGTCGCCGTAACGCTTCTGGAGCATCTCGGCGAGCGCCACGAACTCGATGCTCTCCAGAGCGAGGTCCTCGCTGAACGTGGTGTCCCCGGTGATCTCGACATCGAGGAGGAAGTCTTCACCCACGATCTCGACGAGCATGCCGGTCACGTCGTCGAGGACCGTGTCCGTCCTGTTCGTCGCGTCCGCCGTGTCGGTGGTGTTCACTGTGCGTCCTTTCCGTGCGTCCAGGCCACGGCGTACCGCGCCGCCCCATCGGTGATCACTGTGCTTTCGGCCTTGTGCACGCGGCCGTCCGGTGCCGTCACCGCCAGCACGAGGCCGGTGCCTTCGCTTCCGGGTGCCGTGTGCGTCTCGAAGGCGTGCGGCCGACCTTCGAGGTCGGTGCCGAGGGACTCGGCGACCGCCTTCTTCGCGGTCCACAGCCGCGTGACGAGTTCGGCGCGGTCAGGGCCGGTCAGGTCGTGGAGCAGCCGGAGTTCGGCGGTGGTCAGCGCCTCCCTCTCCGCGGCGTCGTCACGTTCGGCGACCGGAGCGATGCCGATGCCGACCCGGCCCGGCCCGGCCAGCGCGACGGCGATGCCGGGGCTGCGTCCGCGGCCCGCGTGGCAGGCCAGCGAGACGTGCGGCGCGCGGAACGCCCCCACCGCGCGAGGACGCCCCTGGCCGTTGTCCTCGATCACGATCTCGGCCGGGTAGAGGGGGCCCGCGCCGCGATCCCACAGGTGCCGCCGGACGGCGTCCTTGGCGGCGATCCGGCCGAGCAGCCACGAGCGCCGCGCGTCGGGGGGCAGCGCCTCGTAGCGGGACCGCTCGGCGGCGGCCAGGTACCGGCGCATGATCAGTTCGCGCGAGCCGATGTCGGGCCAGCGTTCGCGGTTGGCGCACCAGCCGCCGGGACGCGGCTCGGAGAGCGTCGCGCTCTGCGGGCGGAACTTCACCTCCCAGATCCGCGCGTCGGTGGCGAAGCGGCGGGTCGTCCAGCCCTCGATCCGGCACCAGACGTGTCCATCGGCGAGGCGGAGCTCGGCGTCGGCCCGCGCCTCGGTGTCGGTGATCTCCCGGATCCACGCATCGCACTCCACACGCGCCCCGGCCTCCGGCGGCGGCCCGTGGAACCGCACCGCGCGGATGCCCGTCGGCAGGACGGTCTGGTCGACGGTCAGGCCGACCTGCGTCCAGTGGCCGATGAGCTGGCCCGCGCCGTCGAGCAGAGCGCCCTCGGCGGGCAGGTTGGTCAGGGTGCCGGTGATGCCGTCGCGTCCGATCTGACCGATCCGCGCGACGCTGGCGAAGCGGGGCCCGTGGAACATCCAGTTGCCGTCGTACAGCTCCCGCGCGGAGACGGGTGCGGGCCGGAGATCCTGGATCGGCTCCCCGGACGGCTCGGGTGCGGGCGGGAACCCGGCCTCGCGCATCCTGACGACGCAGCTCGCGTAGCCCTCGATGCGGACGTCGACCAGGATGTCGCCGTCCGGTGCGTCAGCGCCGCGTCCGACGTGGATCGTCGTGGTCGTCTCGGGCGCGGTGCAGATCCATCGCAGCGCCCTGACCTGCTCGATGGCGACCACCGTGGCGTCCGGCGCCAGCTCGGCCGCGGCCTGGGCCATGACCTCGATGATCGTGGTCAGCGGGACGACGGGGAACCGGTCGGTCATGTCGGGCCAGCCGGGCGCCTGGGGGAAGATGCAGTGGTCGGCGGTGTCGGGCATCGTCGCGAGCGAGAACACCCGGGTGAGACTGAGAGACCGCGCTCTCCCGCCGGTGCGCGCGGTGGTTTCGGTGGGTGTGGTGCCGCTGGCCGCGACTGCGCCGGTTCGCCAGGCGTCGCCGACCTGCCGGGCGGCGGCGGTCGTGTCGGCGAGCACGGCGTCGAGTTCGCCGAGGACGGGGGAGCCGCCTTCGAAGGCCGCCTTGGATGTTCCGGCGGTGGACGCGCCGACGAGGCCGCTGAGTTCGGGCAGCCGGACCAGGGGCGCGCCGAGCCGCAGCCGCACCGTCCGCGCTTCCCGCACCGGTTCGTCCGGGGGCGTCGATTCGTCTTGGCTCGTTGGAGGGACGGAGTGGGCCGGGGTGGGCAGCCGGGCGAAGTCCGGGTCCAGGCCGTCCACCCAGAGGGCCGCCGCCACCCGGCTCAACTGGTCGAGACCGTCGCGGGCGGAGACGGCAGCCTTGACCGTCAGATGGTCGCGTTCGCGCAGCGTGTCCTCGGTGAAGCCCGCCAGGCTGCCCTGTCCGACCTGGACGAACGCGCGGATGCCCGAATCGTGCAGCAGCTCGGTGAGGCGGCGGAACCGCACCGGCTCGACCAGGTGACGCAGCACCAGGTCGCGGACGCCGCCGACGTCGTCCGGGAAGGGAGCGAGCGAGGTCGCGGACCACACCGGCACGGTCGGTCGGCTCACCTCCAGCCGCTCCAGCATCGCGCGGGCGGTGGGCAGGTGCCGCGCGTAGGCCGGGGAATGGAATCCGGTGCGGAACGGCATGGTCTCGGTCAGCACGCCCTGCCCGCGCAGGCGGTCCACGACCTGCGCCACCTGGTCGGCCGGACCGCAGACCACCGCCTGGTGCGGGCAGTTGTCGTGGGTGAGATGCACCTGGTCGAGACCGCCGAGTTCCCCGGCGACGCGCTCGGCCGACGCGCCGAACGCCGCGTACACCACGTCGGGCACCTCGACCATGCCCGGCCGCATGGAGGCGATGAAGTCGTCCACCCGAGGGTAGATCCCGCCGACGATCATCGCGGTCCACTCACCGAGGCTGTGCCCGGCCAGCGCCCCGGGCGCGATGCCGATCTCGGCGAGCGCGGCGGCGTACAGGCGGCTCACCGCGACCACGTCGAGGGCGTGCTCCAGGACGTCGACGCCGCCGGACAGCGCCGGGACGGGCAGGCCGAGATGGTCGGCGAGGGACGCGACGCGCGGCGCGAACTCGGGCTCGAAGCCGGGGAACAGGAACGCCACCTGCTCCGGGCCCGACAGCAGCGGCCGGGGCGTGAACCACACGTCGCTGCGGCCCCGCCAGGCGCGTCCCCGCGCGGCGATCTTGCGTGCGAGCGCGAGCCTGCGGGCGTCCGGCCCGACGATCGCGAGCCGACAGGGCCCATCACCCGGACGTGCCGCGCGGCCCGCCCGCTCGATCAGCTCCCCGTCGGTAGCGTCGAGGATCTGGGCGATGTCCTGCGGCCCGTCCCCGGCAATACGCAGCACCGGCTCACCGGCGTATCGCCGCGCCGGCACGGAGCCGCGCGCGCTCGCGTCTCTTGGTGTGCGGGTGGGGTGGGGGGCTTCCTCGAGGACGACGTGGGCGTTGATTCCGCCGAAGCCGAAGGCGTTGACCGCCGCACGGCGGGGTGCGTCCGCCGGGCGCTCCCATGGCGTGGCCTCGGTGATCGGCGTGAACCGCGTGCCGGTCAGGGCCGGGTGGGGATCCTCGATGTTCAGGGTCGGGGGGAGCGTCTCGTGGTGCAGGGCGAGTGCCGCCCTGATCAGGCCCGCCACGCCCGCGGCGGGCATGGTGTGGCCGATCATCGACTTGACCGTGCCCAGGCCGATCGGCGTTCCGGCGGTGCCGAAGGCCCGCCGGAGCGTCTCGAGCTCGGCGTTGTCGCCCGCGGGAGTCGCGGTGCCGTGCGCCTCGATCAGCCCGACCGCGGAGCCCGCGGCCGGATCCAGGCCCGCGGCCCGCCACGCCTGCTCGACGGCGGCGACCTGGCCGTCCGGGGCGGGGCTCATCATGCTCGCCGCGCGCCCGTCGCTGGCGACGCCGACGCCGCGGACCACCGCGTAGATCCGGTCGCCGTCCCGGAGCGCGTCCGCGAGGCGCTTGAGCAGCACGATCCCGGTGCCCTCCGACAGGAGGGTGCCGTCGGCCCGGGCGTCGAAGGGACGGATCGTCCCGGTCGGGCTGAGCGCGCGCAGCTGGGTGAACACGCTCCACAGCGTGGGGTGGTGGCAGTGGTGCACCCCGCCGGCCAGCACCGCGTCGCAGCGGCCGGACGCCAGGTCGCGGACGGCGTGGTCCACCGCCAGCAGCGACGACGCGCACGCGGCGTCCACGGTGTAGGCCGGTCCGCGCAGGTCGAAGCGGTTCGCCACCCGGGACGCGGCGAAGTTCGGCACCAGCCCGATCGACTCCTCCGGCCCGAGGGCCTTCTGGAACGCCTCGCGCGCGGTGGCGAGCCGGTCCTCGGGCAGGCCGGGCGCGAGGTCGCGCAGGACGGCGACGAGCTGGTGGGCGGTGTGGACGCGCTGGTCGAGCCGCGCGACGCCGGGTGTGAGGTAGCCGCCCCGTCCGATGACGACCCCGATGCGGGAGCGGCCCGGGAGCCGCTCCTCGCCACCGGCGTCGGCGATCGCCTCGGCGGCGGCGCGCAGGGCCAGGAGCTGGTCCGGTTCGGTGCCGTCCACGGCGGCGGGCATGATGCCGAAGCGCGTCGGGTCGAAGTCGGCGAGCTCGTCGACGAACCCGCCCCTCCGGCAGTAGAAGCGGTCCGGCGCGGCGGCGGCGCCCGGGGCGTAGTAGACCTCCGGGTCCCAGCGGTGCGCGGGCACCTCCGAGATCGCGTCCACCCCGTCGCGGATGTTGCGCCAGAACGCCGACGCGTCCGCCGCGCCGGGGAACACCGCGCCGATGCCGACGATCGCGGCGTCCTCAGGCATCGCCGGGCTCACCGCACATGTAGACGACCTGCGCGTCCCGGCCGTGGGACAGCTCGCGCAGCAGGCACGCGACCCCCGCGTCCGGGCTGATCAGGGTGATGCCGCGCCGGGCGTACTCGCGCTCCAGCTCGGGCGAGACCATGCCGCCGCCCGCCCACGGGCCCCAGTCGATCGCCACGACGCGTCCGGGCAGGCGCGCCGCCCAGGCGTGGCAGAGGGAGTCCAGCGCGTCGTTGGCCGCCGCGTAGTCGGTCTGCCCGCGGTTGCCGAACGCGCCCGACACGCTGCCGAAGGCGACGACGAACCCGGGAGGGGACACCGCGTCCTCGCCGGGCGCCGAGGCGGCGGAGCCGATCGCGTCCATCAGGGCGCGGAAGCCGTCCACCTTCGTTCCGTAGACGCGCTCGAACGAGTCGGGCGTCTTGTCGGCGAGCAGCCGGTCCTCCAGGACTCCGGCGCCGTGGACGACGCCGTCCAGCCGTCCGTGCCGGGCGTGGATGTCGGCGACGACGGCCCGCACGGCGTCGGCGTCGCGGACGTCGGCGACGTGGTGGCGGACCGACGCCGCGGCGTCCCGCAGGTCGGCCAGCGTGGCCCGGACCTCCCGCTCGGCGAGGACGCGGCGCGCCGCGGCGTCGACCTCGGCGGGCGTTCCGCCGCCCTGGCGGGCCAGGACGCCGCGCAGGGCGGCCAGGTCGGCGGCGGACGCCGTGACCGGATCCTCCGGACCCGACGGAGGCCCCGTCCGTCCGACGAGTTCGACGTGGCAGCCGGTCCGGCGGGCCAGGGCACGCGCGGCGAGGGCCGTGATGCCGCGCGCGCCGCCGGTCAGCAGGACGACCCCGTCGCGGTCCAGGCCGGGTGGCGCGGACGCCTCGCCGTCGAGGTCGGCGCGGCGGACCAGCGGCGCGGTGCGAGTGCCGTTGCTGTACCCGACGACGGTGCGTCCGTCGCCGCCCGCGAGTTCGAACAGCAGGTGCTCGGCGACCTTGCGCGGGTCCTCCTTGGGATCGACGTCGACGGCGCGCATCACCGCGTCGGGGAACTCGCGCGCGAGGGCGCGGACGAGCCCGCGCAGGCCGACGTCGGCCGTGCCCGGGGCGTCGTCGCCGCCCTGCCCGAAGCGTCCCGCCGTCGCGGTGGCGATGACCAGCCGTCCGGCGCCGTCGAGCAGGGCGCGGCGGATCCCGGCGAACGCGCCGGGCAGCACGGGCCCGGCGCCGGGGCCGAGCGCGCTCAGGTGCACGAGGGCGTCCGCGTGCCCGGCCTCCGGGGCCGCCACGACGCGCGGGACGGCGCCGCGGCGTTCGAGTAGGTCGGCCAGTGCGAGCGCGACCCCGCGACCGTCGTCCACGAGGACGACCCGGCGGCCGGTGAGCGAGTCGCCGTCGCCGCCCGGCGAGGGGACGGCGACGGGCTCGACCACATAGCGTCCGGGAACGGCGGACACGGGCGTGACCGGCTCGGACACCGCAGCGGGCTCGACGCGGCCCGCCGCCCGGACGGGTTCGGACGGTTCGGCGGCCTCGGCCGGTCCGTGCAGGTGGACGCCGAGCCAGTCGGCGATGCCGCCGATGGTCTTGATCCGGGCCAGGTCGGCGACGACGTCCTCGTCCAGGGGCGCGTCGCCGCCGCCGAGCCCGAGCCGGTCGGCGAGCTCCCCGATGATCTCCGTGCGCTTGATCGAGTCGATGGACAGGTCGCCCTCGAGGTCCAGGTCCGTCCCGAGCATGTCGGCGGGATAGCCGGTGCGCGCGCTGACCGTGGCGACCACGACCTCGCGGATCCGCTCCGGCCCGCCCGGCTCCGGCACCGGCGCGGTCGGCGCGGGCACGGGGGTGGGGGATGCCTCAGGGACGGCCGCCGGAGCAGGAACCGGAACCGCGGGCGCGGCGGGCGTCATCGGGGGAGCCGGAGCGGCCGGGGCCGTCCCGAGGTAGCCGAGCACGACGTCGCGCTGGGCCGCGACCATCTCCCGTGTCGTCCGCAGGAACTCCATCACCGCGGCGTCGCGCGGCGACCCGTTGCCGTCGTCCATCGACCCTCCTGTCAGGCTCGGACCCACCTGGGGCGCTTCGGTCGCGGGCCGCAGCCCGCCGGGCACGCACTCTCCGGACGCGGTCCGCACGAGCTGCCCGTCCACCAGCCAGCCCGGACGCCCCCGCGCACCCGACGTGGCGGAGACGGCGGCCTCGGCGCGCCCGGCGAACAGCGGGCGGAGGTCGACCGGGACCCCGGCGCAGGCCAGCGCGGCGAGCGCCTCCAGCAGCCGCACGAGCCCGTTCTCGCCCGCCACGTCGCAGGCCACGGCCGTGTGCGGCCGGTCGCCCAGGATCCGCCCGACGAGCCCGGTCAGGACGCGTCCCGGACCCGCCTCGACGAACACCCGCGCGCCCGCCGCGTACATCGCCTCGATCTGCTCCACGAACCGCACCGGCTCGGCCACCTGCCGGGCCACCAGCTCGCGGACGCCCGCGGCCGAGCCGGGGTAGGGCGCGGCGGTGCCGTTCGACCAGACCGGACGGGCGGGCGGACGCACGTCCAGGCCCGCGAGCGCCGCGGCGAGCGTGCCGGAGGCCGGGGCGACCAGCGGGCTGTGGAACGCGCAGGCGACCGGGACGCCGCGCGCCCGCATCCCCCGTTCTTCGAGCGCGGCCACGGCGCCCTCGACCGAGGGCGTCGGACCGGAGATGACCGCCTGCGCCGGAGCGTTGTCGTTGGCGACGACGACCTCGTCGCCGAGCCCGAGGTCCTTGAGCACCGCGCGGACGTCGGCGGCGGTCGCCGTCACGGCGGCCATCGTCCCCGGGTCCTCTCCGGCCGCCGCGAGGATCGCGTCGGCGCGGCGCTCGCTGAGCGCGATCAGGTCGTCCTCGCCGAACGCCCCGGCCGTGCAGAGCGCGACCAGCTCGCCGTAGCTGTGGCCGCCCGCCATGTCGGGACGGACCCCGAGCGTGCCCAGCAGTTCGGCCATGGCGAGCCCGGCGATGCCCAGGACGGGCTGGGCGACGCGGGTGTCGGTGATCGCGGCCCTCTGCCGGGCGGTCTCGTCGCGGTCGAACGCGACCGGCGGGAACATCACCGGCGCGTACCGTCCCTCCGCCAGCCGGAGCAGGCGTTGCAGGCCGGGGAAGGCGGTGAACAGGTCGGCGAGCATCCCGGGACGCTGGCTGCCCTGGCCGGGGAACAGGAACGCCAGGCCGCCGGTCGCTGTCTCCTCCGTGGCGAGGTGGACGCCCTTCCCGGTTCGTCCGGCCCGCAAGGCCGCCAGCTTGGCGGCCAGATCGTCCCGGCTGGACGCGACGATCGCGCCGCGGACCGGCGCGTCGGGAGCGCCGCGCAGGTGACCGGCCGCCAGCTCGCGCAGCTTCGTCCCGCCGTCGGCGTCGAGCGCCGCGGCCAGGCGGTCGGCCTCGCGGACGAGACCGTCCGGGCCGTCCCCTCGGAAGAGGAACAGCTCCGCAGGCCATCGCGGCAGGCCGTGCGCGGGCTCGTCCGCGCCGTCGTAGCCGCCGAGCACGGCGTGGAAGTTCGTGCCGCCGAAGCCGAACGCGCTCACCCCGGCGTACCGGCGGCCGGGCGGCGCCTCCCACGGCGCGGTGCCGAAGGCGAACGGGCTGGTCTCCGGCGACCAGAACGGATTCGGGTCGGTGAGGTGCAGGCCGCCCGGACGCGTCCCGGTGTGCAGGGCGTACGCGGCCTTGATCAGCCCGGCCAGCCCGGCGGCGCACTTGGTGTGCCCGATCTGGGACTTGACCGACCCGATCCGGCAGGCCGCGGGTTCCGCTCCCGCCTCGGCGAACAGCCCGGTGAGCGCGGCGAGCTCGGTGCGGTCGCCGACCACGGTGCCGGTGCCGTGCGCCTCGACGAGCCCGACGTCGGCGGGGGAGATCCCTCCGGCCGTGTAGGCGCGTTCCAGCGCGCGTCGCTGGCCCTCGGGGCGCGGGGCCGTCAGGCCGAGGGAGCGTCCGTCGCTGGACCCGCCCACCGCCTTGACGACGGCGTAGATCCGGTCGCCGTCGCGCTCGGCGTCGGCCAGGCGCTTGAGGACGACGCAGGCCACGCCCTCGCCGAGAACGATCCCGTCGGCGCCGGAGTCGAACGTGGCGCACCGGCCCTTCGGCGACAGCGCGTGGACCGAGGCGAACAGCAGGTAGTCCTGGACGTCGTTGTGGAGGTCCGCGCCGCCGCACAGGACCATGTCGCTGCCGCCCGCGGAGAGTTCCTTGCAGGCCAGGTCCAGCGCGGCGAGGCTCGACGCGCAGGCCGCGTCCACGGTGAAGTTGGAGCCGCCGAGGTCCAGCCGGTTGGCGATCCGCCCGGCGATCACGTTGCTGAGGACGCCGGGGAAGGAGTCGTCGGTGAGCTCGGGCAGGTGCCGGTCCAGGGCGGGCGGGACCTCGCCCATGTAGGAGGGCAGCGCCGCGCGCAGCCCGTACGCCGCCGACAGGCCGCTGCCCGCCTCGGCGCCGAAGATGACCGAGGTGCGCTCGCGGTCGAACGCCCGCTCGGCGTACCCGGCGTCGCGCAGCGACCGGGCCGCCACCTCCAGCGCGAGCAGCTGGACGGGCTCGATCGCGCCGAGCGAGGCGGGCGGGATCCCGTACTCCAGCGCGTCGAACGGGACCCGGGGGATGAAGCCGCCCCACCGGGAGGGCGTCCGGCCGCGCGGCCGGACGGTCGCCTCCGGGTCGTGGTACCGCCCGACGTCCCAGCGTTCGTCCGGCACCTCGGTGATCGCGTCGACGCCGTGGACGATGTTCGACCAGAACTCGCCGAGGTCGTCCGCGCCCGGGTAGACGCAGGCCATGCCGACGACGGCGATGTCCAGCGGTTCCGCCCGCACTTTCTCCGCCTCGCCTGTGTCGTCGGCCGGGCCGGTGAAGGAGGCGAGCATGCGGGCGGATCCGGCGGAGACGTCCTCGTGGAGCCCGGCGACGGTCGTGACCTCCGAGCGGAGCGTGGCGACCTGGCCGAGCATGTACATGCCCTCCGCGCGCTGCTCCGGCCCGTCCAGCGTCCGCAGGCCCTCGGCCGTGCGCCGCAGCCCCTTCGAGGCGATGCGCAACCGGCCGAGGTTGAGGCTCTCCAGCTCCGCCCAGGCCTCCTGGACCGTGGCACCGCCGT
This sequence comes from Actinomadura oligospora ATCC 43269, assembly GCF_000518265.1. Taxonomy (GTDB): domain Bacteria; phylum Actinomycetota; class Actinomycetes; order Streptosporangiales; family Streptosporangiaceae; genus Spirillospora; species Spirillospora oligospora. The sequence goes on from NZ_JADG01000010.1 coordinate 353,749, forward strand.
CGAGCAGGCGCCGCCGCGTCTCCTCGAACGCCGCGACGAACGGCGTGTCCGCGCACCGGGTCACATGGCCGGGCGAGGTCTCCAGCAGGGCCGTGCCCTCGCACTCCAGCGCCGTCGCCTGGTACCCGGGCAGGATCGCCCCCGCGTCGACGGCCTCCCGCGTGAACAGGTACGCCGTCCCCATGAGCACACCGGTCGCCGCGCCCCGCTCGGCGAGCGGACCGCAGAGCGCCGCCACCATCGCGCCCGACCGCGCGTCGTGCACGCCACCGGCGAACAGCACGCTCGTCTCGGGCAGCACGTCGGCATGGTCGAGAAGGCAGTCGATCTGGGCCTGCCACAGCGGAAAGCTCGCGCGCGGCCCGATGTGCCCGCCGCACTCCGACCCCTCGAAGACGAACCTGCGGGCGCCCTCCTTGACGAACCGCGCCAGCAGGCCGGGGGAGGGGACGTGCAGGTAGGCCGCGACGCCCTCGGACTCCAGCGCCGCGGCCTGGGCCGGACGCCCGCCCGCGATCAGCGCGTACGGCGGACGCACCGCCCGGACGGCGTCGAGCTGCGCGGCCCGCACCTCCTCCGGGGCGAAGCCGAGGACGCCGACGCCCCACGGCCGGTCGCCGAGCAGCTCGGCGGTCTCGTCCAGCAGCCGCCGCGTGTCCTCGCCGTTCAGCAGGGCGAGCGCCACGAACGGCAGGCCGCCGTCCTCGGCCACCCGCGCGGCGAAGGCTGCGCGGTCGCTGACCCGGGTCATCGGGCCCTGCGCGATCGGGTAGCGCGGCCCCCGAGGCTCACGCGCGATGCCGTGTCCGGGCGCGAGCGGGGCCTGCTCCCTGCCCGCGGCGATCCCGGCACGAATCGCCGCGTGAACCGCCTGGACGACACCACCGGCGGTCCTGTGCCGTCGGGCGAGCGCGGCGGCGAACGCGCCTTCCTGGCCGATGGGCAGCAACTGAGTGCGCAGGTCACGGGCACCAAGACCGTCCGGGACGCCGTGCTCGGCCAGCGCGGAGATCGGCAGGTCCGGACGCGTGTACACGCGATGGCCGCCGACGACCGTCGTCTCGCTGCCGTCCATCGCGGTGATCGCCGCCGCGACCGTCTCCGGGAGGTCCGTCTCGGCTACCAGGGCGAGCTGGGAGTCGAGCACCACGCCGCGGGCGCCGCCCGCCACCGCCGCGGCGGCGGTGGCCGTGCCGATGCCGCCCTGCGCCCACACCGGGACGTCGAGTTCGGCGACCAGGCGCTGGAGCAGCACGAACGTGCTCAACTCACCGACCCGGCCGCCCGACTCGGCGCCCTTGGCGATGACTCCGACCGCTCCCTGTGCGACGGCCGCCCACGCCTCCGCGGCCGAAACGACCTCGACGAGCACCCGGCGATCCGCGCCGTCCCAGGGCCGGACGTCCACCCCCGCCTCGAGCACCACACAGTCGACCTGGGCGGGCAGGTGTTCGGCGGTGAGCGGGCAACCGGCCGACACCCGCACGCCGAAGGCGCCTTCCCACCGGCGCGTGACGCGTTCGAGGTGCTCACGCGCCCGGGAGGCGTCCCGGCCGAGGTCCAGGACGCCGAGCCCACCGGCCCGCTCGACGGCCACGGCGAGCGCCGCGCCGGGCTCGAGGAAGGGGGTCAGGCCGATCACCAGGTCGCGGCCGTGCAGGTCAGTGGTCATCTGCGTCTTTTCCATCAGAACCTCGGAGGGGTTCCCTCAAAGGGCATGGCGGTGCCCTGGGCGGACGTGCGAATCGCAAAGTGGGGGAGAGCGTTGAGCGGGGCAGAAGTGGGCGGGGTAGATCGGTGTTATCACAACGCTCAGTCCGCCGTCGACATTCTCCTACCAGACGCTATGGCCAATACGTTGACAAGTTCCTGGTCAGATGCGATCTCTAAAAGTTGAATCTCTTTCATGTGGCCAAAGGTGGACGTCGCCCCGAGGCGGCTTCCGCGCCCACCGCCGTCCAGGCCCGCGCGCGGCGGTCAGAGCCCACGCCACCTACTCTCACGCGCTCTGACCTGCGTATTCAGCGTATTCCGAAGCCTCTCGAACTCCGGACGCGACCTCGGCGACCCGATGCGCCGACGACCTGGCCTTCCGCGCCCCGCCAGGCGCGCCGGCCTTGCATTCACGTCCGCGAGCGCCGATGGTCACATGCTTGTATAAGGGGTGATACGGGCGTATAGTCCACCGTCCATACACGGGCGACGCCCCCGGGAGAGGCGGTCGGCGCGCCATTGCCTCATTGAGCGCGCGCATGTGGATGCCACTGCCATCCAACGTTCACGGGGCGTTCGGCTCCGTTGCTCTCCGAATTGCGCGAGTCTTCAGCTCGGCCATCGTCGTCACAGTGACCCTGGCGCTGTTCCTCATCCACATCGCCCGCACAACCTGAACCCGACAAGGGGAGCGGAAAGCGGCGCAGCGATGAGGAACAGCGCGTTCCGGCCGTCTACCTCCAGGTCAGAAGCGGAGCTCCGGCACCTTGGGCGGCGCCGGGCAGTCCGAGCCGCAGGAGAACGACGGCGTCGGCGCGGACGGGCTCGGCGGAGTGGGCTCGCCCGGCAGCGTGCTGCCCTTCGGCAGCAGCGAGGCGCACGCCTTGGCCGCGGCCTTGTAGGTCGCCGAGAGCGGGTTGACCGACCCGCCGGTCTTGAGCTGGATCGTCCCGTCCTCGCCGATCGTGATGCCGGGGAAGTCCTTGACCCCGTGTGACCGCAGGCAGGCGGTGAACGCCTCGCCCCGGTCCCCGCTTCCGGCGTTCACCTGTGATCCCTGAGCCTGCCCACGCGGCTGTGCCTGTGATTGGGCGGTCAGGCTCACCCACCGACCGTTGGTCCGGGCGTGGGCCGATGGTGCCTGGGCGGCCAAGAAGGCGGTGACGGTGGCCGCGGCGAGGCAAAGCGGCACTGCGATCCGCCGCCCCGTCCAGCGGCGGCGGGTGTTCTCGGAAGGCGCGTCCATGTTCGCTCCTACTCACGTTGTCGGGAGGTGGAGAACCCAGTGCACCAAGAGGGCGGTTACCACCCCGGAACAGGAGCCGTTACGCCGCTGTAACCGCGCGCCGTCGAGAATGGGCGCGTCCAGCCGCCTGGAACGGGGGCCCATGCGCGTTCTCGTCGTTGAGGATCATCAGGAGCTCGCGGAGACGCTGGCCGCGGGTCTGCGCCGCGAGGGGATGGCCGTGGACGTCGCCCTGGACGGGACGTCGGCCCTGGCGCGCACGGCGGTGAACCGGTACGAGGTGGTCGTGCTCGACCGCGACCTCCCCGGAACGCACGGCGACGACGTGTGCCGGACCCTCGTCTCGCAGCGGTACCCGGCGCGCGTGCTGATGCTGACGGCCGCGTCCACCATCGAGGACAGGGTCGAGGGCCTGGCGTTCGGGGCCGACGACTACCTGCCCAAGCCGTTCGCGTTCGCCGAGCTCGTGGCGCGCGTGCGGGCGCTGGCCCGGCGCTCCCAGCCCGCGGTGCCGCCGGTGCTCGCGCACGGTGAGCTCAAGCTGGATCCCGGACGGCGGGTCGTGGTGCGCGGCGGCAACCGGCTCGACCTCAGCCCCAAGGAGTTCGCGGTCCTGGAACTGCTGCTCGCCGCGGGTGGCAGGGTGGTGTCCGCCGAGGAACTGCTCGAGCGGGCCTGGGACGAGGCGGCCGATCCGTTCACGGGCACGGTGAAGGTGACGGTCAGCAGGCTGCGGCGCAAGCTCGGCGACCCACCGCTCATCGAGACGGTCGCCCAGGCCGGCTACAGGATCTGAAGGATCGGACCGTCCGTGTCGATCAGGCTGCGACTCACGCTGCTGTACGGAGTGCTGTTCCTGGTGAGTGGCCTGGCGCTGCTCACCGTGGTCTACGTGCTGGTGGCGCACGCTCCGCCCTGGTCCGCGGTCGACCCGCCCAAGGCGCCCGCCACGCCGACACTGCCCCGGGGGCTCGGCCCGAACGCGCCGACGATGCCCGACCTGAGGGCCGAGCTGGCACACCAGCGGGCCGACTACCTGCGCGACCTGCTCACCGCGTCCGGCGTCGCGCTCGCCCTCATGACGGTCGGCTCGGTCTGGCTGGGCTGGCTGATGGCCGGGCGGGCGCTGCGCCCGCTGCGCACCATGACCGACAACGCACGGGCGATCTCGGCGAACGACCTGCATCGCCGACTGAGCCTGGGCGGCCCCGACGACGAGCTCAAGGGCCTCGCCGACACCTTCGACGACCTCCTGGACCACCTGGAGGGCGCGTTCGAGGCGCAGCGCCGGTTCGTCGCCAACGCCTCGCACGAGCTCCGCACCCCGCTCACCTACGAGCGCAGCCTGCTCGAGGTCTCGCTCGCCGACCCGAACGCCACGGCCGCGGAACTGCGGGACGCCTGTGAGCGTGTCCTCGGCGGCAACCAGCGTCAGGGCGAGCTCATCGAGGCGCTGCTGACACTGGCCCGCAGCCAGCGCGGCCTTGACCGGCGCACCCGCCTCGACCTGGCGATCTCCGCCGGAGAGGTGCTGGACCTCGCCCGGCGGGACGTGGCGGCGGATCCGCCGGTGTTCGACGTCGAGCTGGACTCCGCCCCCGTGCTGGGCGACCCGCCGCTGCTCGAACGGCTGATCGTGAACCTGGCCGACAACGCCGTCCGGCATAACGTGCCCGGCGGCCGGGTCACGATCCGGACCGGGGTCCGCGACGGACGTTCCGAACTGGTGGTGCGCAACACCGGCCCGGTCGTCCCGGCCGACCAGGTCGACACGATCTTCCAGCCGTTCCAGCGCCTCGCGGCCACCCGGCTCGCCGGCCGGGACGGCCACGGCATCGGCCTCTCGATCGTCGCCGCCATTGTCACCGCACACGATGGCGACCTGCACGCCGAGGCGCCGCCCGAAGGCGGCCTCGAGGTCACCGTCCGCTTCCCACAAGCGACCTGACACCGCCACGGACGATCAGGAGGGCGGCCGGGTCACTCGGTGGGGAGGTGCCAGACGGCGGGGAGGCCCGCGGTGGTGCCGGTGGCGGAGTAGTCGTGGACGACGTCCAGGTATCCGGCCATGCGGGCCTGCCAGGCGATGTTCACCGGGAGGTTCTCCAGGGCGGCCAGGAGGGCGGGGTAGTCGTCGCAGTCGATGAGGTGGAAGAGGTCGAGGCCGCTGCGCCAGATCGTCCAGTCGTGGGCGCCGGCGGCGCGGATGGCGTCGGTCAGCTCCTCCGGCACCTCGCGGTGGGCCTGCTCGTAGGCGTGTTCCGCGCCGGGCTTGAGGCGGGTGTGCAGGGCGATGCGCATCAGTGCTGCTCCTGGTCGGCGTCGGCGTCGGGGTCGGCGTCGGCGTCGGCCTGGCGGCGCGCCCAGTTCTCGACGGCGCCGATGTGGACGGCGGCGGCGATGCGCGCGGCCTCGGGATCGCGTTCGGTGAGCGCGCGGTAGATCGCCTCGTGCTCGCGGAAGGTGCGGGCGAAGGCGTCGGCCTCCTGGAGGCCGCGCCAGACGCGGGCGCGGAAGGTGCGGCTGTTCAGCCCGCGCAGGATGGCGGAGAGCACCGGGTTCCCGGCGGCCTCGGTGATGATCCGGTGGAACTCCATGTCGTGGCCGACGATCTCCTCGGAGTCCACGCCGCGTTCCATCGCGCGCATCTCGGCGCGCAGCAGCGCGAGGCCGTCCTCGTCGATGCGGGCGGCGGCGGTCGCGGCGGCGGCCGGTTCGAGGATCTTGCGGACCTGGACCAGGTGCAGCAGCGTCTCGCCGCTGGACATCTCGGCGACCGCGCCGAAGGTCTCCAGCAGGTCGTCCGGGCTGAGCCGGGTCACGTAGACGCCCGCGCCGTGCCGGGCCTCCAGCACGCCGAGCACGGTCAGCGCCCGGATCGCCTCGCGCATCGAGCTTCGGGACAGTCCGAGCTCGGCGGCCAGCTCGCGCTCGGTCGGCAGCCGCTGCCCGGGTGTCAGCTCCCCGGCGGCGATCTTCGCCTTGATCTGCGCGATGGCGCGTTCGGTGACGGTCGTCCTCGGTGTCGCGTCCTCGGTCACCCTGTGGTCTCCCTTTCCCCCGGTTGCCGGACCCATCTTGATCTGGTCGGACCAATCAAGGCAAGTAACGACTTCATTACGAGGTATTGCCAGGTACCTGGGGTGAAGTGGTCTGATGACTTCACGATTGGTCCGATGAATCGAGAGCATGAGGGGGGACGCTTCAGTGAAGCTGCTGCGCGTGGGACCGGTGGGCGCCGAGCGGCCCGCGGCCCTGGCCGGGGACGGCACGCTGCGCGACCTGTCCGGGATCACCGCCGACATCGACGCGGCGTTCCTCGCCGGAGACGGCCTCGACCAGGCGCGGAGCGCGCTGGAGGGCGGCCGCCTCCCGGTGGTCGAGGGCCCCGTGCGGGTCGGCCCGCCGCTCGCGCGCCCCGGCAAGATCGTGTGCGTCGGCCTCAACTACCGCGACCACGCCGCCGAGACGGGCGCGGAGCCCCCGGCCGAGCCGGTGCTGTTCATGAAGGCGCCGAACACAGTGGTCGGACCGGACGACGAGGTGCTCGTCCCGCGCGGCAGCGTCAAGACCGACTACGAGGTGGAGCTCGCGGTCGTCCTCGGCGGCACCGCCCGCTACCTGGACTCGCCCGAGCAGGCCCGCGACCTGATCGCCGGTTACGCGATCAGCAACGACGTCTCCGAGCGCGAGTTCCAGCTCGAGCGCGGCGGGACGTGGGACAAGGGCAAGTCCTGCGAGACGTTCAACCCGTTCGGCCCGTGGCTGGTCACCGCCGACGAGATCGCCGACCCGCAGGCGCTCGCCCTCCGGCTGTGGGTCGACGGCGAGCTCCGCCAGGACGGCTCGACGAAGAACATGATCTTCGGGATCGAGCACGTGATCTGGTACATCAGCCGGTTCATGGTTCTGGAGCCCGGGGACGTGATCAACACCGGCACCCCGGCGGGCGTCGCGCTGGGCCGTCCAGGCGAGCCCTACCTGCGCGCGGGCCAGGTGGTGGAGGTCGAGATCGAGGGCCTCGGACGCCAGCGGCAGACCGTCGGGAGCGCCGAGTGAAGATCGTCGCGCTGGAGGCGCACGACGTCCGCTTCCCGACCTCCCGCGAGCTGGACGGTTCGGACGCGATGAACCCCGACCCCGACTACTCGGCGGCCTACGTGGTGCTGCGCACCGACGACGGCCTCGAAGGGCACGGGTTCTGCTTCACCATCGGCCGCGGCAACGACGTCTGCGTCGCCGCGATCCAGGCGCACGCGCCGCTCGTCGTGGGCTCCGACCTCGACATGGACGACCTCGGCGGGTTCGCGCGGCGGCTCGTCCACGACTCGCAGCTCCGCTGGCTCGGCCCGGAGAAGGGCGCGGTGCACATGGCCGCCGCCGCCATCGTGAACGCGGCGTTCGACCTGGCCGGACGCGTCGCCGGTCTCCCCGTCTGGCGGCTGCTCGCCGAGATGTCCCCCGAGCAGATCGTCGACCTCGCGGACTGGCGGTACCTCACCGACGCCCTCACCCCCGCGCGCGCGATGGAGATCCTCCAGGACGCGCGTCCCGGCAGAGCCGAACGCACCGCGAAGCTCCTCGCGGACGGCTACCCCGCCTACACCACCACGCCCGGCTGGCTGGGCTACAGCGACGAGAAGCTCGTGCGCCTCGCGCGCGAGGCCGTCGCCGACGGCTTCACGCAGATCAAGCTGAAGGTCGGCGCGGACCTCGACGACGACGTCCGCCGCATGCGCCTCGCGCGCGAGGCGGTCGGCCCGGACATCCGGATCGCCGTGGACGCCAACCAGCGCTGGGACGTCGGCCCCGCGATCGAGTGGATGAAGGCCCTCGCGCCCCACGACCCCTACTGGATCGAGGAGCCGACCAGCCCGGACGACGTGCTCGGCCACGCGGCCGTCCGCCGCGCCGTCGCCCCGGTGAAGGTCGCGACCGGCGAGCACATCGCGAACCGCGTCATGGTCAAGCAGATGCTGCAGGCCGGGGCGCTGGACGTCCTCCAGATCGACGCCTGCCGGGTCGCGGGCGTCACCGAGAACGTCGCGAACCTGCTGCTCGCCGCCGCGCACGGCGTCCCGGTCTGCCCTCACGCGGGCGGCGTCGGGCTCTGCGAGGCCGTCCAGCACCTGTCGATGTTCGACTACGTCGCGGTCAGCGGCACGACCGACGACCGGGTCATCGAGTACGTCGACCACCTGCACGAGCACTTCACCGATCCGGTCCGGATCGTGGACGGACGCTACGCCGCGCCCACCGCGCCCGGCATGTCCACCGAGATGCGCGCCGCGAGCCTGGCCGCGCACACCTACCCCGACGGCGAGGTCTGGAGGAGCTGATGGAGTTCGACGGAATCAGGGCCATCGTGACGGGCGGCGCGTCCGGCATCGGCCTGGCGACCGCGACCCTGCTGCGCGAGCGCGGCGCGGCCGTGGCCTGCCTCGACGTGAACGACGCGCCCGAGCCGTTCTTCAGCGCCAAGGCGGACGTGTCCGACGACGCGTCCGTGCGGGCGGCCGTGGCCGCGGCCGTGGCGCACCTGGGCGGGCTCGACGTCCTCGTCAACAACGCTGGCATCGGCGCGCAGGGCACCGTCGAGGACAACGAGGATGCCGAATGGCTGCGCGTCCTGGACGTGAACGTGCTCGGCATCGTCCGCGTGACCCGCGCGGCCCTCCCGCACCTGCGGCAGTCCCCGCACGCCTCGGTCGTCAACACGTGCTCCATCGCCGCGACCGCCGGGCTGCCCCAGCGGGCGCTGTACTCGGCGTCCAAGGGCGCGGTCCTGTCGCTGACGCTCGCGATGGCCGCCGACCACGCCCGCGAGGGCGTCCGCGTCAACTGCGTCAACCCCGGCACGGTGCACACGCCGTGGATCGGACGGCTCCTGGAGAAGGCCGCCGATCCCGACGCCGAACTCGCCGCGCTCAACGCCAGGCAGCCGATCGGCCGCCTGGTCTCCGCCGAGGAGGTCGCCACCGCGATCGCCTACCTCGCCGGTCCCGCGGCGGGCGCCACGACCGGCGCCTCGCTCGCGGTGGACGGCGGCATGCAGGGCCTCCGGCTCCGCCCCGCGTCCGGCTCCTGAGGCCGGACGGCGCGTCCGGCACCGGGCGCGCGACCCACCCCCTTTCCGTGGAGGAGAGTCAATGATGATTCGCAGCAAGATCATGGCCGGGGCCGCCGTGGCGCTGTCGGCCGCCCTGCTCGCGGGCTGCGGCAGCACCAAGGACTCCGGCGGCACCAAGGCCGCCGGGGGCAGCGGCAAGGTCGGCGTGGACCTGCCGCTCCTGACCTCGCCGTTCTGGCAGTCCTACAACACCTACGTCCCGCAGATGGCCAAGCAGCTCGGTGTCGAGACGATGCCGACGGTCAACTCCAACTCCGACCCGACGCAGCAGATCACCGACATCAACAACCTGCTGAACCAGAACGTGAAGGGCCTGGTCGTCGCGCCGCTGGACAGCGCCGCGATCGTGGCCGGGCTCAACCAGGCCGACCGCAAGGGCGTCCCGGTCGTCGCGGTGGACGTCGCGCCCGACAAGGGCAAGGTCGCGATGGTCGTCCGCGCGAACAACGTCGCCTACGGCGAGAAGGCCTGCAAGTACCTCGGCGACAAGATCAAGAACGGCAAGGTCGCGCAGATCCAGGGCGACCTGGCGTCGGTCAACGGCCGCGACCGCTCGCAGGCGTTCACCGACTGCATGAAGAAGAACTACCCGCAGGTCAAGGTGCTGGAGATCCCGGCGGAGTGGAAGTCGGAGAAGGCCGCGTCCGGGCTGGACGCCGTCCTCAACGGCAACCCCGACCTCAAGGGCATCTACATGCAGGCGGGCGGCGTCTACCTCGCGCCGACGCTGCAGGCGCTGCGCAGCAAGGGCATGCTCCACCCGGCCACCGACGCCAAGCACATCGCGATCGTCTCCAACGACGGCATCCCGCAGGAGTTCGACGCCATCCGCAAGGGCGAGATCGACGCGACCGTCTCCCAGCCCGCCGACGCGTACGCCAAGTGGGGCCTGTACTACATCAAGGCCGCGATGGAGGGGAAGACCTTCCAGCCCGGCAAGACCGACCACGACAGCGAGATCGTCAGGCTGCCCAACGGCCTGCTGGAGGACCAGCTGCCCGCGCCGCTGGTCACCAAGGACAACGTCGACGACAAGTCGCTGTGGGGCAACACGGTGGGCAAGTGATGACAGCGCCCTTGGACACGGCCGGTGAGGCCGTCCCGATCGTCGAGGCCGAGGGCGTCACCAAGAGGTTCGGCTCGACGGTGGCGCTCGCGGACGCCCGGCTGAGGGTTCTGCCGGGCGAGTCGCACGCGCTGGTCGGACGCAACGGAGCGGGCAAGTCGACGCTGGTCAACGTGCTGACCGGGATCTTCCCGCCGGACGGCGGCCAGGTCCGGTTCGACGGGACCCCCGCGCCCGCGCCCGGCGACCGGGACGCCTGGCGCGCCCGCGTCGCCTGCGTCTACCAGAAGTCCACGATCATCCCCGAGCTGACCGTCGCGGAGAACCTGTTCCTGAACCGCCAGCCCGGCGCCCGCGGCGTCATCGGCTGGAAGCGGATGCGCCGCGAGGCCGCCGACCTGCTCGCGGCCTGGGACGTCCAGGTCGACCCGGCGCTCGAGGCCGGACGGCTCAGCGTCCAGGACCGGCAGTTCGTCGAGATCGCGCGGGCGCTGTCGTTCGGCGCGCGGTTCATCATCCTGGACGAGCCGACCGCGCACCTCGACAACGCCGAGATCGAGCGGCTGTTCGTCCGGATGCGGGCGCTGCGCGAGAGCGGCGTGGCGTTCCTGTTCATCTCGCACCACCTCCAGGAGGTGTACGAGGTGTGCGAGACCGTCACGGTCTTCCGGGACGCCCGCTGGATCGCCACCGCGCCGGTCGCCGAACTGCCGCGCGCCGACCTGGTCGCCGCGATGACCGGCGAGGCCACCGAGCTCGGCCGGGAGGCCGGGCGCCGGGAGCCGGTGACCGCGCCCGTCCGGCTGACGGTCTCCGGCCTGTCCGGTCCGGGATTCTCCGGCGCGTCGCTGGAGGTCCGGCGCGGCGAGGTCGTCGGGCTGGCGGGCTCGTCGGCGAGCGGGAAGATCGAACTCGCCGAGACGCTGGTCGGGCTGCGCAGGCCCGCGTCCGGGAAGGCGGTCCTGGACGACCGTCCGCTGCCGTTCGGCGACGTCCGGAAGGCGATGGACGCCGGGGTCGGGTTCGTCCCGCGCGACCGGCACGCCCAGGGCCTGGTGCCGGAACTGTCGGTCGGCGAGAACGCCACCATGACCATCGCCGGACGGCTCGGACCGTTCGGCGTGGTCAAGCCCGGCAGGCTGCGCGCCGAGGCGACGGACGCGATCGCCGACCTGGACATCAAGACGTCCGGGCCGGACCAGCCGGTCACCGGCCTGTCCGGCGGCAACCAGCAGAAGGTCGTGATGGCGCGCGCGCTCGCCACCGGACCGGGCCTGCTGGTGCTGATCAACCCGACCGCCGGGGTGGACGTGAAGTCCAAGGAGGCGCTGCTCGCGGTGGTGGACCAGGTCCGCGCGGACGGCACCGCCGTGATCATCATCTCCGACGAACTGGACGACCTGCGCCCCTGCGACCGGGTGCTGGTCTTCTTCCACGGCCGGATCACCGCCGAGCATCCCGCCGGGTGGTCCGACCGCGACCTGGTCGCCTCGATCGAGGGAGTGTCCTGATGGCCGACACCACGGCCGAGACCGCGGCGGGCGCCCGGCCCGAACCGCGCGTCGCCCCGCCCGCCACCGCGGGCGGCCTGCTGCGCCGGGCCCGCGAGTTCGCGCTCGTGCCCGCGCTCGTCGTGCTGGTCGTCCTGGGGGCGGTCGTGAACGACAGCTTCCTCACCCAGCGCAACATCATCTCCATCCTGGGCGCGTCGGCCGCGCTGGCGCTGGTCGTGCTGGCCGAGTCGCTGATCCTGATCACCGGGAAGATCGACCTGTCGCTGGAGTCGGTGGTCGGCATCGCGCCGGGCATCGGGGCGCTGCTGGTGATCCCGGCGGCCTCGGCCGGGTTCGGCACGACCTGGCCCGCCTGGGCGGGGATCCTGGCGATCTTCGTGGTGGGCGGCGCGGTCGGCGCGTTCAACGGCTTCCTGTCGGTGAAGCTGCGGCTGAACGCGTTCATCGTGTCGCTGGCCATGCTGATCGTCCTGCGCGGCCTGCTGACCGGCGCGACCAAGGGCAAGACGCTGTTCGACATGCCGGACCCGTTCTTCTCCATCGCGACCACCACGTTCCTGCAGGTCCCGATGTCGGTGTGGCTGGCCGTGGCCTGCTTCGCGGTCGCCGGGTTCGTGCTGCGCTACCACCGGCTGGGCCGCGCGCTGTACGCGATCGGCGGCAACCCCGAGGCGGCCCGCGCGGCGGGCATCCGGGTCGAGCGGGTGACCTTCGCGGTCTACGTGATCGCCGGGGTGCTCGCGGCGGCGGCCGGGCTCTGCCTGACCGGCTACGTCGGCGCGATCAACGCCAACCAGGGCCAGAACATGATCTTCACGGTGATGGCCGCGGCCGTCATCGGCGGGATCTCCATGAACGGCGGGAAGGGCACGATGACCGGCGCGGTCACCGGCGTCCTCCTGCTCGGCGTCGTCGACAACCTGCTGACCCTGGCGCAGGTCGCCTCCTTCTGGAAGCAGGCCATCTACGGTGCGATCATCCTGTTCGCGCTGGTCATCTCGCGGGTGACCTCGGGGCGGGCCCAGGAATGACGCCTTACCCCGCGAAGGAGGGAATGTCGAAGTGAGGGTTCCGGTCACGCCGCTCGCGTTCGGCAGCGCCGCTGTCGGCGGGCTGTACGCGCCCGTCTCGGTGGACGAGGGGGTGCGGACCGTCCGGCGGGCTTTGGACGCCGGGATGCGCTACCTGGACACCGCGCCCCACTACGGCGCGGGCACCTCGGAGCGCGTCCTGGGGGAGGCCCTCGCGGACGTCCCGCGGTCCTCGTTCACCATCTCGACGAAGGTCGGACGGGTGCTGCGGCCGATCCGTCCTGGCGAGACCCCGGACGCGGAGGGCTTCGCAGGTGAGCCCTCGGTGAAGCGCGAATGGGACTTCACCCGCGACGGCATCCTGCGGTCGCTGGAGTCGTCCCTCGAACGGCTGGGACTCGACCGCGTGGACGTGGTCTACATCCACGACCCGGACGCGCACGAGGCCGAGGTCTACGAGTCGGCGTTCCCGGCGCTCGCGTCGCTGCGCGAGCAAGGCGTGGTCGGAGCCGTCGGCGTGGGGATGAACCAGGCCGAGATGCTCACCAGGTTCGTCCGGCGGCTCGACCTGGACGTCGTGCTGTGCGCGGGCCGGTACACCCTCCTTGACCGTTCCGCTGAGGCCGGGCTACTGCCCGCGTGTGTGGAGCGGGGAACGGCTGTTGTTGTAGGCGGTGCCTACAATTCGGGGCTTCTCGCGGGCGGAACGACGTACAACTACGCACCCGCTCCCGCCTCCATGCTGGAACGCGTCGCCGCGCTGGAAAGCGTGTGCGCCCGCTACGGCGTGCCGCTGCGGGCGGCTGCTCTGCAGTTCCCTATGCGTCACCCCGTAGTGGAGAGCGTGTTGGTCGGCTGCCGCACGCCGGAGGAGGTCACGGACAACGCGGCCCTGTACGCGTTGGACGTGCCCGAGGACCTGTGGAAGGAACTCTGATGTCCTGGAGGCAGGTCTGATGTTCGACGCTCACCATCACCTGTGGGACACGTCCGTTCGCGACTACGCGTGGATGGACGGCCCCTGGGCCGACCCGCTGCGCGGCCGTTTCGACGTCGCGCGCTACGAATCAGCCTCAGGCGGCGACATCACCGGCTCGGTGGTTGTGCAGGCCCTACAAACCGTCGACGAAACCAGGGACCTGCTGGCTCTGGCGGACGGACACCCGGTTTCGGGCGTCGTGGGCTGGGTGGACCTCACAGGGAACACGGTCGCCGAGACGCTGGCCTCGTTGCCCGGGCCCCTTGTGGGAATCCGACACATGGTCCAGGACGAGCCCGATCCCGAGTGGTTGGCCCGCCCGGACGTGCGCCAGGGGATTCGCGCTGTGGCGGACGCCGGGCTGGTGTTCGACCTGCTGGTCAAACCACCGCAGGCGGACGCGGCGCTCGCGGTCGTGCGCGCGCTGCCCGAGGTGTCCTTCGTGCTCGACCACGCCGGGAAACCTGACATCGCGGGCGGTGGTTGGGAGCCGTGGGCGTCATGGATCACGGCCATGGCCGAGTCGCCGAACGTGACGGTGAAGCTCTCCGGCCTGGTCACCGAGGCCGCGCCCGGATGGCGTCCGGAGGACGTGCTGCCCTACGCGAGGCACGTGCTGGAGACGTTCGGGCCGTCCCGCGTGATGTTCGGTTCGGACTGGCCGGTCTGCACGCTCGCCGCCTCCTACGCGCGCGTTGTCGACCTGGTCACGGAGGTGCTGGCGGACGAGGACCGCGCCGAGGTGTTCGAAGGAACGGCCAGGCGCGTCTACAGGATCGAGAGGTGACCCGAAATTGCGCGTCGCGCTGTTCGTGACCTGCGTCAACGACACGCTGTTCCCGGGGACGGGGCGGGCGACCGTGCGGCTGCTCGAGCGCCTCGGCTGCACGGTCGAATTCCCCGAGGCTCAGACGTGTTGTGGCCAGATGCACTTCAACACCGGCTACCGCGAGGACGCGATGCCGCTGGCGTTGCGGGTGGGGGAGGTGTTCTCCGGCTACGACGCGGTGGTCATGCCGTCGGGCTCGTGTGCGGCGATGGTACGTGAGTGGTATCCGGCGCTGGGTGTGGAGCCGCCTTCGGGTGTGTATGAGCTGTCGGAGTTCCTGGTGGATGTCCTGAAGGTGGAGGACGTGGGGGCCTATTTCCCGCATTCGGTCACCTACCATCCGACCTGCCATTCGCTGCGTTCGCTCCGTGTTGAAGACCGGCCCTCCAAGCTGCTGTCGGCTGTGCGCGGTCTGACGCTGCTGCCTTTGGGCGGAGCCGACGAGTGCTGCGGGTTCGGTGGGACGTTCTCGTTGAAGAATCCGGCGGTGTCGGCGGCGATGTGCACTGACAAGGTCCGGCATGTGCTCGATACCGGCGCTGAAGTCCTGTGCGCTGTCGACAATTCCTGTCTGGTGCATATCGGCGGGACGATGCGTCGCGAGCGCGCGGGTGTGCGTGTGATGCATCTGGCGCAGATCCTGGCGTCCACGGAGGGGAACCCGGCATGAGCTCTACTTTTGTCGGGATGCCGTCGTTCCCGAAGGCGGCGTCCAGGGCCGTGGGGAATGCCCAGTTGCGGCATAACCTGCACAAGGCGACGCACACGATCCGCGACAAGCGCGCGGCCGCAGTGGCCGAGCAACCCGACTGGGACGACCTGCGAGCCGCGGGCGCCGCGCTGAAGAACCGTGTCCTGCGCCACCTGGACCTGTACCTGGAGCAGCTGGAGGAGGCCGTCCAGCGAGCGGGTGGACACGTCCACTGGGCCGCCGACGCCGCCGAGGCCAACCGCATCGTCCTCAGCCTCGTGCGCGCGACAGGGGAGACCGAGGTCGTCAAGGTCAAGTCCATGGCCACCCAGGAGATCGGCCTGAACGAGGCCCTGGCCGAGGAAGGGATCACCGCCTACGAGACCGACCTGGCGGAGCTGATCGTCCAGTTGGGTGACGATCTCCCGTCGCACATTCTGGTCCCGGCGATTCACCGGAACCGGGCGGAGATCCGGGAGATCTTCCAGCGCGCGATGGCCTCGTGGGGTCGCCCAGCCCCCGCTGACCTGACCGATGACCCGCGCGCGTTGGCCGAGGCGGCGCGCCTGCACCTGCGTGAACGGTTCCTGTCGGCGAAGGTCGGCATCTCGGGCGCGAACTTCGCGGTCGCTGAGACCGGCACTCTGGTGGTGCTGGAGTCCGAGGGCAACGGCCGGATGTGCCTGACTCTCCCGGAGACTCTGATCTCGGTCGTCGGGATCGAGAAGCTCGTGCCGACCTGGCAGGACCTGGAGGTGTTCATGCAGTTGCTCCCGCGCTCGTCCACGGGCGAGCGCATGAACCCCTACACCTCCATGTGGACGGGTGCCACCGAGGGCCAGGAGTTCCACCTGGTCTTGTTGGACAACGGCCGGACGAAGGTCTTGGCCGACACGGTCGGACGCCAGGCACTGCGCTGCATTCGCTGTTCGGCCTGCTTGAACGTCTGCCCGGTGTATGAGCGCGCGGGAGGCCATGCCTACGGTTCGGTCTACCCGGGACCCATCGGCGCGATCCTGACGCCCCAACTCCGTGGCTTCGGCTCCGAACTGGACGAATCGCTCCCCTACGCCTCCACCCTCTGCGGGGCCTGCTACGACGTCTGCCCAGTCGCGATCAACATCCCCGAAGTTCTGCTGGATCTCCGTGCGAAGGTCGCCGCCTCGGGCGCGCACAAGGGCGAGAAGCTGGCCATGGCCGCAGCCCGGCGCGTCCTGTCATCACCGGGGCTTCTAGGAGCGAGCCAACGCACGGCAGGCCGCTTCCGCAAGCTCACTCCCCGTCGTCTCCCCGGCCCTCTGTCGGCTTGGACGGACACCAGGGACATTCCAGCGCCCCCACCTCAGTCGTTCCGCGACTGGTGGGCCTCCAGGGAGGAGAAGTAGTGGCCTCGCGAGAAACGATCCTCGCCCGCGTGCGGTCAGCGCTGGCCGACGTCCCGTCCACCGAGACGCCGGACGACGTGCCGGTGCCGCGCGATTACCAGCACACCCGACCCGGTCCCGACCTGGTCGAACTGTTCGTAGACCGACTCATGGACTATCGCGCCGTTGTTCACCTCGACACCCCGGTCGCCGAGCTTGCGCGCGGACGAGGACGCCTCATGGTCCCGCCCGGCACCCCGGGGGAATGGCTGTCGGGCGTGGACGTCGCCCGCGACGACCCGCCCCTCACCGCCACCGAACTCGACCACCTCGACGGTGTCCTGACCGGTTGCGCCGTCGCCATCGCCGAAACAGGCACGATCATCCTCGACGGCGGCCCCGCCCAAGGCCGCCGAGCTCTCACCCTGGTCCCCGACCACCACCTCTGCGTCGTCCACCGAGAACAGATCGTCCGAACCGTTCCCGAAGCCCTCCAACGCCTCGACCCCACACGCCCCCACACCTGGATCAGCGGCCCCTCCGCCACCAGCGACATCGAACTCGACCGCATCGAAGGCGTCCACGGCCCCCGCACCCTCGAGGTCGCCATCCTCTGAGGCGCCTGAGCCGAGCGCTCAGGCGCGCGTGAATCGCGCCTTCACAGTGCCCACCGCCTTCATCGAGGACATGCGCATCGGGCTCCAGGTCATGCCGAACTCCGAACGATCGACAACGAGCTCCGCGGTGAGGACGACGGCCAACTCGGTCACGTCCTGGATGGTCGCGGTGAAAGTGACGGGCCGGGAGATCCCGGCCGCCTCGAAGGAGCCTCGGCACCCCAACCCGTCCGGCGACACAGGGAGTGCCGAGGTCACGGTAAGCACGGCCTCGGGAGACTCGTCGGCCTCGAAGAAGTCGCTGGACCGCAGGTGCTCGTCGCGCTTCTCATGCCCGGTGTCGACCGACCGCGCGTCGAACCTGACCCGCCCCGTCACCGCGCCGTCCGCGCCGACGGTGATCTCACCCCCCAAGAGTTTGAGCGTGCCGCGCACGGTGAGGGCACCCCAGAAGTGCTTGGAGCGGAACTCGGCGGACGACCCCTCTGGTTCGAGGACCCAGCTGCCGACGGCGGTCCCGTCAGCCAGCCGCGAGGTGATGTCCGGTGCGGTGGGCCTGTTCATGGGCGTTGACTTCCTTCACTGAATCATTGCGCGTACGCGACGAACGACACGTCCGCCTCACCACCCCGACAACACAACCCCCCAGAACGTCAGGCGGGCGCCTTTCACGCGACCCAGGCAAGCCGCCGCCGTACTCGCGGCATGCAGCCACGAGGCGTTGTGACCGCCGCTGCTGGCTCGCTGCCAGTGCCACTGGGCACAACGCGTCAAGGCGGCCGACACGCCTGCCGCCCCGCCCAGGAGGACGGAGTACCGCCCGGACAACGTCGGGACGGACGCGACCGGAGCGGTCGCGCCGATCGACCGGACAGTCCGCAGTCCCTCTGACGTTTAGAGATTCTGCGTCGTAGCCTGAGGTTGTCGACGCTCAGGAAGGTGCGGGGCCTATGCAGAACCGGAACATCGATCCGGCCGACCCGAGGCTCGGCGTCGGGCAGCGGATCCAGTTCTTCCGGACCCGCCGCGGCATGTCCCGCGGGGTGCTCGGCGGCCTCGTCGGAAGGAACGGCCGCTGGATCAAGGCGGTCGAGCGGGGGGACATCGGCGAACCCAAGTTGCCCGACCTGGTCCGGCTTGCCGACGCGCTCAAACTCGGCGACGTCGCCAAGCTCACCGGCGGCGCGGCACTGCCCACGAAGATGTTCAAGGGCCCCGGCCACCCCGCACTCGCGGCCGTCCGGGACGCGATCAACTCGGTTTCGCTCGGAACGACGGGCCCACCGTCGTCCCTCGCCCACCTGGAGGCGCGTCTCGACGCGGCATGGCGGGCACGGCACGCCGCGCCGGACCACCGGACGGTCCTTGGCGCGCTGCTGCCGGACCTGATCCGGGACGCCAAGCGCGCGGCACGGGCCTACGAGGGGGCCGAACGGCGGCGGGCCCTCGCGACCCTCGCCGGGGTGTACAACCTCGCCCAGTTCTTCATCGCCTACCAGCCTGCCGCCGACCTCCTGTGGCGCGTCGTCGAGCGCTCCGTCATGGCGGCGGAGGAGTCGGAGAGCCCCGTTGCTCTCGCCGGGGCCGTCTGGCTAGCGACGCAGGCCCACAGGGACGTTGACGATTTCGATGCCGCCGAGGCCGTGTGCTCGGAAGCCCTGGAGCTGATCCGACCGCACGTGGACGACGGGCCCCTGCAACTCCGGGCCCTCTATGGTGCGCTGCACGCCGAAGCGGCCTACACGGCCGCGCGGGACGGACAGGTCCCCACGGCCTGGCGGTGGTGGGACGAGGCCGACGAGATCGCGAAGACGCTCCCGAAGGGGTTCTACGAGCCCATGACGTCGTTCTCGCGTGCCGTGATGCCCGCGCACGCCGTGACCGTCGCGGTCGAGGGCCGCAAAGCGGGTGAGGCGCGGCGGCAGGCCGTCAAGGCGCTCAAGGCCGCGCCGATTCCGTCCCAGCCGCGCCGCGGACGTCACCTCATCGAGGTCGCGCGCGCCTACCAGCTCGCAGGCGACCCGGCCGAAGCCCTTGGGACACTCGACGCGGCCTACACGACCGCACCAGAGACCATTCGCTTCAACAGCCACGCCCGCCGGATGGTGGACGAGGCGACCCGCGGCCCGGCCGGGCTGCGCCAGGACGCGCACGACCTCGCCGACCGGATCGGCCTGCTCGTGTAGGGGACAGGAATCCTGTCCCTCGACCCTCGCGGGGCGGCATAACTTCGCCGTCATGCACGAGCTGAGCAGCGAGGATCACGACCCGATGGGGGCCCGGCCCTCGGGGCCCGGTCCGATCCGCGCGCGGACGCGCCTCGCCGCGCTGAGCGCGAACCTGCGAGGAAAGCGGTTCCAGGTCGAGCCGGGAACGCCGGGCATCGTCGTCCACCATCCCGACCAGCCGAAGGTCGGCATCCGGGTCGAGTGCCGGGAACGGCCCAGCGACAACGACGAGCTGTGGTTCTGGCACGAGGGTGAGCCGCTCATCGAGGCCGACCACACCGACGACGCAGCGCTCGCGATCCTCGCCCGCCTCAACAAGCTTGCCGCCGAGGAGGACCGGTGGCTGTGACGCGTCGTGCGGTCGCGGGAGAAGCCGGGCGTGGGCCCGTGTCCGGCCGCACGGCTCTACCCGGCGCAGGCACATCCAGGCTCCTTGCCTGCGCTGTGGAGGGGGAGAAGCTGCCCGGCCGCCGCCCCGCAGGCGGCCGGGCAGCGGTAGGGGAGGTGCGCTGTGACTAGGGAGTGGCGCGAGGACGTGCCGGACCCGGACCGCGTGCCGTTCGAATCCATGTCGTACGAGCGGGCGATGGCCGCGGCGGTCACCGCCTTCGACCAGTGGCTGGCCAACCTCCCGAGCCTCTGGCAGCCGCAGGGCAAGAACGGGGACCCCGAAGCCGCGGCAACCTGGGCCGAGATCTGCCATCTGGCCACCGAGCGCGCGAAGCAACTCCGCGAGCGGAAGTAGACCCCGTGGTCCCCAGGCTCCAGGGCGCTGCTGCCTGGGGGCCACGGCCAACCGTCACGTCGAAGAGGAGCACAGTGGCGACCTGCGATGAATCCGGAGCGGTCATAGGCTCGCGGCGCACGGTCGTGATCACTACCCACGGGGCTGGAGCACCGATCCACAGCTACCACGTGGGGGATGCCAACGACCCCGAGTTCACGGCGTCCGTCGCGGCCCGGATCACGGTCGCGTTCAAGCTCTTGAGGGCCGAGTGGCTCTGTAAGTGAAATCGGGAGCCAGATGTTGGTCAATGGCTCCGTGGCGCTCGGCGATATCGGCTGGTTCCGCCGCAACCATCTGGTCCCGGTGCCGGAGGTTGCCTCGCTGGATGAGCTGAACGAGATGATCGACCGCTGGGACATCGCGGACGAGGCCCGGCGGATCGGGGCGCGGGCGCGGACGGTCGGCGAGTACTTCGCGATCGAGAGGCCGCTGCTGCGGCCGGTCCCCGACCAGCCGTTCGAGACCGGGCTCGTGCTGCCGGTCAGGGTCGACCGCCACAGCCAGATCACCGTGAGGACGAACCGGTATTCGGTCCCGGATCCGGTTCATCGGCCGGCAGCTCCGGGTGATGCTGCACGCCTCGCAGTTGATCGTTTATGACGGGCCGCATCAAGGCCGCCCAGTTCCCCGCGACAAGTCCCTGCGCGCCTTCGACTTCGAAGCCAACCCGGGCATCGACCCCGCCACCGTCCACACCCTCGCCACCATCCACACCCTCGCCATCTGCGAGTGGGTGAAGAAGGGCCAGCCCCTCCGCCTCATCGGCGATTCGGGAACCGGCAAGTCGCACCTGCTCATCGCCCTGCGCACCGAGGCCGCGATGAAGGGCAACCGGGTCCGCTCCCCCCTGGCGACCAAGCTGGTGAACGAACTGGTCGAGGCCGCCGACGACAAGATCCTGGCCAAGACCGTCGCCCGCTACGGCCGCGTCGACCTGGGCTTCCCCCCGTTTCACGGCCACAGCCGCCCGCCAGCGAAGCCGGCCCTGCTGCTGCGAGATGCGGCAAGGTGTCGATCCGCTTACGGCAGGAGCTTGGTGAGAAGGACGCGAAGTTCTTGCGCGCCGTCCGGGCCGAGGAGGTCGTCGATGTCGCGTTCCATGCTCTCCAGGGCTTCACGCACGACAGGTATGCGGGCGCGGCCGAGGTCGGTGAGCTGTAGGGCATAGCGGCGTCGGTCGTTCGGGTCCTGGCCGCGGGACACGAGGCCGGCCTGGACCAGTTCCTCGACGAGCGATGCGGTGGCGGGCTCGGTCAGGTGCAGGTATCGGGCCAGTTGCTCTTGCGGGCAGGGGGCGAGCCGGTCCAGCGCGGGCAGCAAGGCGAAGTGGCGGGTGCGCAGGCCGTGCTCCGCGAGCCGATGATCCCCGAGACGGCGCAGGCGGTAGTGGGCTTGAGCTATCAGGTGCTCGATGCTGTGGATGGCGGACGGCCCGTCGTCGGCGACGAGCATGGTCAACAGCGCGGTGAGGCGCTGCCGTTCGAGGTCGGTGAGCGCGGCGGTGACCCGGGCGTCGCTGTCGGCGACGGCTTGGCGCATGCCGTCCAGGGCGGTACGACCGGCCTCGGTCAGCGACAGCATGTAGGTGCGGCGGTTGGCCGGGTTGCGGGTGCGGACGACATGGCCCGCCTCTTGGAGCCGATCGAGCAGCCTGACCATGATCGTGCGGTTGATGCCGAGTCGGTGGGCGAGGTCCTGCTGGGAGGGGGCGTCCGCGTCGGCGAGGATGTCGAGCACCACGAACTCGCGCGACTGGGGCCCGTCCTTCACGGCGTGAGCGGTGACGGTCGTGAACACACGGCGCATCAGGTGACCGGTGGTCGCATGCAGCGGTCCGGATTCGTCGTCGACGACGTTTTCCGCCTGGTCGGGCACGAGCCTCACCTCCGGGCGTGATGTTAGCAGGCTGATGATTCTCTTAGTGACGGTTGCATCAGCATTAGTTGGAATGTTGACAGTTGGAGGAGTGCAGATCTAGGTTCCAGGTGCCGAACCAGCGAAGGGACTAACGATCATGCACACCGTCGCCGTCCTCGACTCCCACCTCGCCTACACAGAGACCGGGCAGGGCGAGTCGCCCGTGGTGTTCCTGCACGGCAGCCCCACCTCGTCCTACATCTGGCGCAACGTCATCCCGCACGTCGCCGATCGCGCCAGGGTCCTGGCGCCTGATCTGATCGGGATGGGCGCCTCCGGAAAGCCCGACATCGGTTACCGCTTCGCCGACCACGCCCGCTATCTGGACGCGTGGTTCGAAGCCATGGAGCTGAAGGAGGCCGTCCTGGTCGGCCACGATTGGGGCGGCGCGCTGGCCATGGACCGTGCCGCACGCCACCCCGACCAGGTGCGCGGCGTCGCCGTCCTGGAGACGTTCCTGCGGCCGCAGATGTGGGCGGAGCTGCCGCAGGACGTGATCGACCATTCCAAGGCGCTGCGGACCCCCGGGCTCGGCGAGCGGCTACTGCTGGAGGAGAATGCCGCCATCGAGTTCGCCCTGCCCCACCCGTTCGCCATCAAGACAGGCCTCAGCCCAGAGGACCACGACGTCTACCGCGCGCCCTACACCGACCCTGCGTCGCGCCTTCCGTTGCTCCAGTGGCCTCGCGAGATTCCCTACGACCGCGAACCGGCCGATGTGGCCGAGCGCATGGACGCCTACGGCGAATGGCTTGCCGGCAGCCCCGAAGTGCCCAAACTTCTCCTCACGGTCGAGGAGGGCGTCGGTATCGCCTCCCCCGAGATCGTGGACTGGGCCCGCCGGACCATCGCCGCCCTCGAAATCGAAGGGATCGGACCCGCGGGCCACCAGGCCCCCGAGGACCAGCCCCACGCCATCGGCCAGGCCATCGCCGGCTGGCTGAACCGCCATCACCTCATCTGAGCCGGCCCGGCGCAGCTGCAACGCCACCAGCAACGCGCCAACATCCGCCGTATCTGAGGACCGGAGAAGGAAGCGCTGGGAGTCCTGACCATCGAGATCGAACTGGTCACAGACCACCCTCCTGAGCG
Source organism: Actinomadura oligospora ATCC 43269 (assembly GCF_000518265.1). Taxonomy (GTDB): domain Bacteria; phylum Actinomycetota; class Actinomycetes; order Streptosporangiales; family Streptosporangiaceae; genus Spirillospora; species Spirillospora oligospora. The sequence continues at coordinate 376,953 of NZ_JADG01000010.1, forward strand.
CACCACCCGCATCGGAACGGCCGGTCACGACAACACGAGCCCGCCGGGCTCCCTAACGTGACCGGCCGTTCGGTAGCTGCTCAAGCCCCGAGAAGACAGCGTCGTCATCGCCTCCGACGAGTCCTTCTCCGGCTGGACCCGCACGTTCACCGACCCACGCCTCTGCGCAGCCATCGTCGACCGGCTCACCTTCGCCGGAAACATCACCGAGACCGGTACCGACTCCTACCGCCTCGCCCGACCCCGGCTCCCAAACAGACCAGCACCTGGCTCCCAACCCCAATTTCACAGCCAGCCGAGGACATCGCGAGGTTCGAGGTGTCCATGAGGCCGTAAACAGGGGCACTCCGACCTGAAGCCCCCAAGGTGTCGACCAGAAGCCCGCCCCGGCTCATCCCCCGAACGGGGTTGTCGCTGCGACCGCTGCCGCTGAGCCCGCGAAGGGCGGCAAGGCGCGCGGTGCGGACCTGGCCGACGTCCTCGCGCGCCGCGTCTCCGAGCACGCCAAGGCCCACCCACCAGTCAAGATCACGTTGCCGTGGAAGATGCCGGACGGGAAGCCCGTCACCGTGCGCTCCGGGAAGAACTCAGCGAACCGGAAGAGGTGCCCGGGTGAGGAGTGCACGCCTTGGCGGCACAGGCTGCCGCGCTACGGGTTCCAACGTGATCAGTGAAGCGGGTCTCCGATGGGGACTACAGGCCGCACAACGGTTGGCGCAGCTGGACTGCTGTGACATAGAGGAAGGGCTGACCGATGCGGAGTTCGACCGCATCGAGCACGAGTACGGCTTCGAGTTCGCTGACGACCACCGAGCGTTCCTCGCGGCCGGTCTGCCCGTCCGCCAGCCCAGGGAAGAAGGCCAGACCTGGACGAAGCCCTGGCCCGATTGGCGGCACGGCGACCCCGACGAACTGCGCGAACACCTCAACTGGCCAGTGGACTGCCTCCGCTGGGACGTCCTTGGCGGCCGTCCTCCCCAGGAGCGCCGCGGTCACCCAGGCCGGTGCGCCCTGCTGCCCTGCGACGACCTGCGAGGCGAGATCGGGAAACGGCGAGACAGCACCCCGCTGACCTGCCGGAACGCGCCGGGACGCGCCCGGACGCGGGATCTGGCGGGACCGCGGGCAAGCCCCGCCCCCCGGCGAGGTCGGACGCCTGGCGCGAGATCCCGACAGCCGACGAGCCAGTCCGCTGCAGGCCGTCAAAAACAAGCGAGCCGGGTCGGCGCGGGTCAGGCTTTACCACCTCGACGCAGGTCGGCCGCTGGTCGACGTCCTAAAGGGCCGGGTGTCGTCGCTCTGGGGGAACTCCGTGGGTAGGTGGGGCATCGAAGACGGTGGCGGGTTGGTCGATGGAACGGGGATCGCGCGTGCAGGTTTGGCAGCCTCTTCCAGAGAATCTGGCGCCGGAGGTCCGGCGCCTGGCCGTTCGGCTGCGCGAGATCAAGGACGCCGCCGGGCCGAGTCTGGACGTGCTGGCGCGAAAGACGCCAGCCAGCAGGTCGGCGTGGGGACGCTACTTCAACGGGCAGGCGGTGCCGCCTCGTGAGGTGGTCGTGGCGCTGGCCGAGCTCGCCGATGTCGACCGGCACGCACTGCTGGCGCTGTGGGAGCTGGCCGACCACGCTCACCGGCATCGCGTCGCCTTGCCGCGATTGGCACCGTCTGGAGAAGCTTCGAAGCCCGACGAGCAAAGCACGTCGTCGAAGCCAGCCGAGAGCGATCGGAGGCTCCCAAGCGACGACGATGCTCCGTCGGGCCCGCCGACCGAGCTGCCCCGCGAAACACGGCGGGCGACTCGAAGGCACCGCGTAGCGGCGGCCTTGGCCGTCGCGGCGGGAGTGGCCGCAGGCGGCCTGGGGGTGGGGCTTTGGACGGCTGGACCGTCCTCAACGGCGTCCTCGCCGCAGAAAGAACGGCCGAGAACGTCGCAGCCGGTAGTCGCGACCGGGCAGGGCTGTCAGGACACCACTTGCGAGCAGCAACCCGCCGGTGCACGCGGGTGCGAGAGCGACGCGGTGACCGCCACTGTCGTGCGGGTCGACTATGCGCTCGTACAACTGCGCTACAGCCGGTCCTGCCGTGCCTTGTGGGGCCTCCTGAAGCAGGGGCGGCGGTATGACCGCGTCGAAATCGCCGTTGGGGGCCATACCGCCAAGGCCAAGGTCCTCTCCTCGGGAGGGGCCGCGAGCACGCCCATGCTGGCGGCCCCCACCTCCGCCTCCGCCACCGTGTGCGCCAGTCTCACCACCGGCGCCCGCCAATGCGGCTCCGCACCTGCGTGACAGCCGCCCGTCTCGAGACAACTGGCCGCAGTTACTGGGGCATTCGGTAGGTGAGGGGGGCGGTTCCTGGAGTGGGCTGGACGAGGTGGTGGTCTGGGGAGAGTCGGCAGGCCGGGTCGGTGCGGGCGGCGTCGCCGGTGAGGGCGTAGGCCTGACAGCGGCAGCCGCCGAAGTCGGTTTCCTTGGACGGGCAGCTTCGGCACGGCTCCGGCATCCAGGCGGTGCCCCGGTAGCGGCCGAAGGCCGCTGACTCCTCCCAGATCCAGCGGAGTGGCAGGTCGCGGACGTTCGGCGCGTCCAAGCCGTCGATGCTGGAGGCCGCCGGGCAGGGCAGCGCGGTGCCGTCCGGCGCGACGGTGACCGAGGTGGTGCCCCAGCCGCCCATGCAGGGCTTGGCGACACCATCGGCCCAGTCGGGCAGCACCCAGATCAGCTCGGGGACCCCGCCGAGGCGCTTCTGCCAGGCCGCGACCGTCTCGCGCGCCGCAGCGAGCTGGTCCTGGCCCGGCATCAGCGCGCGCCGGTTGCGCAGGGCCCAGCCGTAGAACTGGGTGTTGGCCAGCTCGACGCGGTCCGCCCCCCACGTCACGGCGAGCCTGATGATGTCGTCGAGATGGTCGAGATTCAGCCGGTGCAGCACGATGTTGAGGCCGAAGGGCAGATCCGCCTCACGGATGATCGCGGCGGCGCGGCACTTGTCGTCGAAGGAGTCCCGTCCCGCGATGTGGTCGGAGCGGGCCGGGGTGGCGTCCTGGACCGACAGTTGCACGCTGTTCAGACCGGCGGTGGTCAGCTCGGCGAGCCGGTTCGCGGTGAGGCCGACCCCGCTCGTGACGAGCTGGGTGTAGATCCCCGCCCGGTCGGCGGCGGTGACGATCTCGGTGAGGTCGGGCCGCAGCAGCGGTTCGCCGCCGGAGATGTGAGCCTGGACGACGCCCAGCTCACCCGCCTCGTCCAGCACTCGCGCCCAGTCCGCGGTGCCGAGCTCGGCGGACCGCCGGACGAGCTGAAGCGGGTTGGAGCAGTACGGACAGTGCAGCGGGCACGCGTGCGTGACCTCGGCCAGCAGCGCCCACGGCGGCCGGATCACGCGAACCAGCCCTGACTCTGGATCCGCCCGGTCACGCGAACCAGCCTTGGTCCCGGATCCGCCGAATCATGCGAACCAGCCCTGGTCCTGGATCCGCCGCAGGAAGGTCGGCACTTCGGTGGCGACGGGAGCGTTCGGGAAGCGTTCGGCCAGGATGGTGGAGATGTCGGCCGCGGTCCGCGTGCCGTCGCACAGCCGGAGGATCTGCCCGGCCTGCGGGTTGAGCACCACCACGCGCTCGGGCATCAGCAGGATGTCGGACTCGCGCACCCCGTCCCACCTCAGGACGATTCCGCGCCGGATCCTCGGACGCCATTCCGCGGCGTTCACTTCTGCGCGCAGGCGTGCTCGACCACGTCCAGCAGCGACCACAGCACGTCGAACTTGAAGTCCAGCGCGGCCAGCACCCTGTCCTGGTCGGCCCGGGTGGTCGCCCACCGGCGGACGAGGTCGAGGGCCTCGCGGCTGTCCCGGCGTCCCTGCGGGGGACGGACCTGGAAGTACCGCAGGCCCTCCCGGTCGATCCAGCCGTAGTGCTCCTCGAACGCCGCCGTCCGCCGCTCCATCAGGTCGGGGGCGAACACCTCGGTCAGCGACGAGGCGACGGCCTCGAGCGGCGTGGCCAGCCGGACGAAGTTGACGTAGCCGTCCACGGCCAGCCGGACCCCGGCCAGCACGCCCTCACCCGACTCCAGCGCGGAGCGTTCCAGGCCCGCCGCCTCGCCGAGCCGCAGCCAGCGCTCGATGCCGCCCTCGTCGCCGTCATGGCCGTCGTGGTCGTGGATGCGGCGGATCCAGGCCCGCCGGAGCTCCCGGGTGTCCAGCTTGGCCACGATCAGCGCGTCCTTGGCCGGGATGTTGCGCTGGTAGTAGAAGCGGTTCGCGATCCAGACGCGCAGTTCCTCGGGGCTGAGCAGGCCGTCGTGCATCCGGACGTTGAACGGGTGCCGGTGGTGGTAGCGCTCGTTGCCGGCGGCGCGCAGCCGCTGCTCGAACTCGGTGGGTGTCCACGGCGTGCTCACGGTTCGAGGATCATCCCTTCGGCGGCGACCTCGATCCCGTCGGCCGCCAGCAGGGCGTGCTGCGGCGCGTCCGGATCGGTCAGCGGGTTGGTGTTGTTCAGGTGGGTGTAGAAGCGGTGCCGGGCCGGCAGGCGGGCGAGCCTCCCGGCCGTTCCCGAAGGCCCGCTGATCGGCAGATGGCCCATCTGGGTGGCCGTGCGGCGGGAGAACCCGGCGGTGCGGGGCTCCTGGTCGTCCCAGAAGGTGCCGTCGACGAACACGCAGTCGGCGTCGGACAGTTCCTTGTCGAGTTCGGGAGACCAGTCCGCGATCGCCGGCGCGTAGACCAGGCTGCCGCGTTCGCCGTCGATGCGCAGCGCCACCGACCAGTGCCCCGCGCGCTCCTCGGCGGCGTAGCGAGGACGCTTGCCCGACACCGGTACCGCCCGGACCCGCAGACCGCCGTCCAGCCGGACGCTCTCGCCGTCGCGCAACTCCCGCCACGACAGGTCGGTGTAGGGCGCCAGCACCTCGTGGACGCGCAGTCCGTTCGACAGCCCGCGCCACACCGCGGCCGTCGACAGGACGCTGACGCGCGAGGCCTCCCGAAGCTGGAACAGTCCGAGCGTGTGGTCGAGTTCCGCATCGGTGAGGATCACTCCCGCGAGCGGCGACCGCCTGCCGCCGGGCTCGGGCCGCAGGTCAGCCCACGCCTCGATCTGGTCGGTCAGGTCCGGCGTCGCGTTCACCACATACCAGGGCCCGGCGGACGAGCCGCTGACGGCGAGGGAGGCATGGGAACGGCGCCGCTCGGGATGGCGGCGGGCTCCGGCACACCCCCCGCAGCCGCAGTTCCACTGCGGGACGCCGCCCCCGGCCGCCGTCCCGAGCACGCGTACGCGCATCGGCGGACGGCTACTCGGGCTCGGCCGCCGGTCCCGAGAGCGATCCCGGATAGTACGCCGTGACCTCCAGCGAGGTGTTGACCACCTCGAAGTCAGGTGTCCGCCACACCATCGACTGCTCGTCCATTCGACCGTCCCTTCGCATCGGATGCCCCTCACCCGTGTGAGGCGATACCGCTACATCGACCAAGTAAAGAACCGGCGCCAGATTGCGCCTGTATCAGAGACCTTTCCAGGCCCGCCACGCTGTTGTCTGTCCACACTCGCGCCACTTCCGTTCGCCTGACCGTCCGGTTTTCTATCGCACCGGGACGATCAATCGGTGTCAGGATCCTGGCGGATCTCGCCGTGCTCGAAGCGGACGGAGGTATCCGTACTGCCGGCGGTGGGGAAGCCGTATTCCCCGGCGGCGCCGCCGCTCTCGAGCCAGCGGTCGCGGGTGGCTCCGTACAGGGCGTGTGCGCCGGTGTCGGCGCTCCACACGACGGTGGCGACGGTGGGTGTGCCAGGAGCGGGACGCCTGCAGGTGGCCGTGGGGTCGTGACCGACACCCCGGTAGTGCTGCACGAGCCCGGGAACACCGCGTGTGTTGCGGACGTCCTCGACCGGCCCGTCGGGCGTGCCCAGCTTCCCCGCGGTTCCGCCCTGGCTGAGGTGGTAGTCGCGGATCGCGCGCTCGCCCGGGCTCGACGGCTCCGGTTCGACCGCCGCTTCGGCGGGCGGAGTGGTGACCCCGCCTCCCTCGGCCACGCCGAGGCCGACGGCCGCCGAAGCGCGTTGGACGGGGTGATGCGTGAGTCCGTAGACGATGACGCTGGCGGGGCCGATGTAGTTGTTGTGGGCGTCGTTGGGGGCGAAGGTGGCGCGGAAGACCTTGCCTTCGGCGATGGTCGGGGGATTGAACTTGGCGTACAGGACGTTCCTGGAGTCGCGCCACAGCTCCTGGAGCAGCTTCCCGCTGGCGCCGCCGGGAGTGGCGGCGTAGGCGACGAGGTAGCCGGACACCTTCTGCCACTGGCCGTCGTTCTGCGGGTAGGACACCCAGACGATGCCGTTGGTGTCGCCGTTGGCGGAGATGGAGCAGGAGCCGCCGGGCATGCCGATGTTGGGTGCTTCGTTGCTTTCCCCGAAGGGACGGGTGGCCTTGGTGACGGGATCGACGTCGTAGACGACCTGTCGGGCGGTCCGGTCATACCGGAACGCTTTGAGGTGGTCTTTCTCGGCCATGTGGTAAATGCAGCTCGTGCCCGTCCAGTAAACGGGATTGCCGTGGATGTTCGAGCCGAACGCCTCGGTACTGGCGAAGTTGTCCAACGCGCGGGGCGTGTAGGGGCTCGTCCCCATGTGCTGGTTGTAGAAGGCCTGGAAACCCTCGCCGATATGGTCGGGGTTGACGCCGGGAAGCTGCCAGTCGGGTGGGCTGCTGTCCTGGCGCAACGCCATGGTGGTGGCGTCCAGGGTGTAGATGCGGCTCTGCTTGCCGCCCATGACGAGCACCCCGTTGGGCAGGAGGGTGGGCCCGCCGGAACCGAGGTCGGTGTCGCCGAACTGCTCCGGAGTGCCGTACCCGTCCCGCAGGAACCCCGCGTTGCGAGGCGTGAAGCGGCCCGCCAGGGCAAGGCCCGGCCAGGCACCGGTGGGCCGCAGCCGGACGACGCTGTCGCCCAGGTTGCCTGGCGAGCCGGGACCGGGACTCCCGGCGAGCAGGAACTCGTTGCCGGTGGCGAAGTAGATGTGCCCGTCCGAGCTGCCGACCAGGCCGGCCCCGGACTGCCAGACGCCTGCCGCGCGGGCTCCGGTCGAGGTGCAGAACACCGCGGCCGGTGCCAGGTCGGAGGCCCGGTAGCCGAGGATCCACCCGTGATAGGGACCGGCGTCGCAGCTGAAGGTGCCCCAGCCGAGGTAGACGACGCCGCCCTGCAGGAGCAGGGCCGGACGGTTGCGTTGGAACCGGGTGTCGAATGTGAGGGTTCCGGAGGCGGGGCTCGTGGCCGCGGCGGAGGCGGAGATCCGGACGGGGGGAATGCGGTCGCCGCCGTGCCCGATGTCGAGGGCGTGCAGGTAGTTGGCCCCGTCGTCGGACGCGCCCGGGGAGGTGCCCGCACGGGCGACGATGTACATGATGCCGGTGGCCGGGTCGATGACGGGAGTGCTGGTGACCCCGACCGATCCGACGGTCTCGCGGCACATTTCGGAATTGCTCAGGATGCGGTAGGGCCGCAGCCGCCTCGACCACACGGCCGGGGTGGCGGGGTCGGTGGCGAGGTTGTCGGCGTCGTAGGCGTACACCATGTTGGTGCTGGTGGCGACGTAGAAGAGGTTCTTGGCGCCGCCGCCGGTGGCAACACCGTGCACGTAGAGCGGCTGCGTGTAGACGTCCCCTTCGACATGCCGGGAGTACAACTCGCCGAAGGTGCCGGAGTTGACGTTGGCGGGAGTGAGCCGGGTTTCGACCGTGTACGCGCCGGTGCGGGCGTTGTCGTTGTGATGGGTCGTGACGTTGGCCATGGCCATCCCCCTAGATGAGGTCGACCCCGCCGGAGTGGATGTCGACCCACGCGGCGTTCGGGTCGGTGCCCAGGGCGGTGAAGATGGAGATGCCCAGACCCCACCGGACGGACGGGCGCGGGTTCTGCGGAAGGACGAACCGGCTGAACACGTTCGTGCCGGTGAGGTTGAGGCCGTCCAGACCGAGGATCTTGTTGTCCCCGTCCCAGACGTGGAAGCTCTTGATGGAGCCCTGGGCGCCGGTGGAGAACATGACCATGGCGGCGTCGACCCGCAGCCGGATGTCGGTGATGATGACGGCGGTGGGGATGGCCAGGTGATACCAGCCCGACGTCCCGGGATGCCGGATCTGCCCGGCCCAGCCGATCCGTCCGACGGTCAGGGCCGGGTTCTCGTTCTGCAGCGCGTGACCGTGGACCCACATTGCCTGGGAGATAGCCATCGTGATCCCTTCAAGACAGACCGATGTCCATGGCGAGCAGGTTCCGCCGCGCGGACCGACCGAGCCCCCGACGCCCAGCACCCCCGCGGCTCGGTCGGCACGCACGCCCGCCGATGCATCTGGTGCAACTCAAGACCCGACACACCCCTGGCCAGATGACCGAACCGTCACCTGAACCTCGCGGCCTCCGCAGAGCGCCATCCCACTTCTCCACCAACATCCGATATGCGCGATACGGCTCGTCGGCCCGACGCTTCGCCAGTGCCGCACGTCAACCCCGACGCCCGTCCGCATATCGCCCCGACAACACGCAGCGTTACAGATAGTAGCGCAGCGTGGTAAACGCAGAACCGCAGGCACGCTCGCGAACCCGCCGCCCCCGCGCTCCACGTCGTCATCCGACGGCTGACAAGTTCCCCCGGCCACCGCCTACCGATCCGAGGATCGGGTCTAGGAGGCCGAACACGCGCTCACCCGCATCTACGGACGGGCCGGTCGACGGGCAACGACCTAACCATTGCCCGCTGCTCCGTCGGCGGGCGAGGACCCCCGCGTGGGCCGACTGGCCCACGCGGGAGCGACCGTCGCAGCGCGGCTGGGAATCGTCACCCGCCGGTGCCTGGGTAGAAGTCCTCCCTGGGCGGGGCGAACCCGCCGGAGTGTGGCCAGTAGTCGTTGCCCGCCGGGGCGTACCCTCCGTGGCCCGGGTAGAAGTCGTCCTTCGGTGGGGCGAACCCGCCGCCGCTCGGCCAGTAGTCGTCGCCCGCCGGGGCGAATCCGCCCGTGCTCGGCCAGAAGTCGTCGCCCGCTTGGGCGGGGGCGGCGGCCAGGGTGAGGCCGGTGGTCGCGGCCACGGTGGCGATGAGGATCCTGACGTGTGTGCGCATGCTGCTCCCTTGCGCCGGATACCGGGTGCGGGGCGCACGGCCGGGGACGGCCGCCCGGACCCCAGCCTTGGGGGCGGAAAATTGTCTGGCAATCCCCACCCACCTACGCCAGACAAAGCGGACGGCGGCGGGGGCGCGGCCGGGCACCGACATGCGCTGCCGACTGGCCTCCGCTGGCCTGCATTCCTGGAGATTCTGACGCGTGAAGAGGCTGGCGGTCCCCGCCGTGTGGGGGCGCTGGGCGGGGTTCGGCGTGAAGCGAGGGTCCAGGACGAGGCGGTCTCGAGTTCAGCTGATGCTGGTGGGCCGTGGGCTTGTTAGCCCCATAGCCAGAGTGACGCGAGGTCGGCGAAGGCGTTCTCTTCCTGGGTGGCCTGGAGTGGGCGGGTTTCTTTGTGGAATCGAAGAGTTACGCCGGTGACGGGGAGTGGGGGCTGGTTGGGGATGGTCATCGTCGTCCCGGCGGGTAGGTCGAAGTGCGAGGAGCCCCAGGACGAGCCCCAGGGGGAGACCTCGGGCTCCTCGTGCCAGGCCAACTCGGCGCTCAGCCCGGCGAACGTGGCGATCGGTGTCTGCTGGGCGTCCTGGAAGACAGCCTGGTCGATGTTGAGTGAGGTCCGGGCCACCAGCGTGGGACCGCCTGGCAGTATCTGGAACCGCCAGATGTCGTCGTCCACCTCGGCCAGGGCCCGGGCGAAGATGTCGAGGAACGTCCGGCCCTCAGCGGGCTCGTCTCGCGTCATGGTCGGTGATCGTAGGGCTTGCGAAGCCGTCGTCGACGACGGCGGATGACCCCAACAGTTCTCGATTTCCGCCGCGATGCGGTGCGGTGCTGGGCCGGTTCGCCACCCGTGTCGGGCCAGGCGCTTCTCGGAAACCGTTCGGGCTTGGGACGGCGTTTCTACCGCACGCCGTAGAGGTGTTCCAGGGCCAGTTGGTCGAGATGTTCGAAGGCGGAGCCGCGGGTGGCGAGGGTTTCGATGTCGGGGGACGCGTCGCGGACGGAGCGCCAGTCCTCGCCGTCGGCGAGGGTCGGGACGGCCAGTTCGTCGAGCTTCGCGCGGCGCAGGGCGTCCTGGACCTCGGGGTCGGCGCGGAAGGCGCGGGCCTTCCCGCGCAGGATCAGCCAGTTGCGCATGCAGGCCCGCGCCGACTCCCAGACGCCCTCGTCGTCCTCGGTGCGCGGCGGCTTGAAGTCGAAGTGGATCGGACCGGTGTAGTCGCTGTTCTCGATGAGGTCGACGACCCAGAACGCGCCGCGCGCGTTGCCCGCGCCGAAGCGCAGGTCCTGGTCGTAGCGGGGGCCGTGCTGGCCGTTCAGGTCGATGTGGAACAGCTTGCCCTGCCACAGCGCCTGGGCGAGGCCGTGCGCGTAGTTGAGGCCGGCCATCTCCTCATGCCCGACCTCGGGGTTGAGGCCGACGTTCTCGGACCGTTCGAGGGTCTGGATGAAGGCGAGGGCGTGGCCGATGGTGGGGAGCAGGATGTCCCCGCGCGGCTCGTTCGGCTTCGGCTCGATGGCGAAGCGCAGGTCGTAGCCCTGGTCGGCGACGTAGGCGCCGAGGACGTCGAACGCCTCCCTGTAACGGTCCAGGGCGGCTCGGACGTCCTTGGCGGCGCCCGACTCGGCGCCCTCGCGGCCGCCCCAGCACACGTAGGTCTCGGCGTCCAGCTCGGCGGCGAGGTCGAGGTTGTCCATGACCTTGCGCAGCGCGAACCGGCGGACGTCGCGGTCGTTGGCGGTGAACGCGCCGTCCTTGAAGACCGGGTGGGAGAACAGGTTGGTCGTCGCGGTGGTGACGACCAGGCCCGTCTCGTCGAGCGCCTTCCTGAACGCGTCGATCCTCCCCTGGCGTTCCGCGGGGGAGGCGTCGAAGTCGAACACGTCGTTGTCGTGGAAGTTGACGCCGTGGGCGCCGATCTCCGCGAGCTTCCGGACGGCGCGGTCGGCGGGCATCGGCGGCCGGGTGCCGAGGCCGAACACGTCGACGCCCTGCCAGCCGACCGTCCAGATGCCGAACGAGAACCGGTCCTCCGGGACGGGGGCGTAGTCGCTCATGGGTCTCCTTGTCAGATCTGCGGGGCGGAGTCGCGCAGGGCGGCGTAGCGCGCTCGGATCAGCTCCCCGTCGGCGGGGGCAGAGGTGGTGTGCTCGGTGGCGGGCGGAGCGGGCCAGCGGGGCGGTTCGGCCGTGCCCGCCAGCGCCCAGGCGGCCTGGCGGGCGGCGCCGAGCGCGACGTATTCGGCGGGCTCCGGCACGGTGACCGGCGTGCCCAGGATCGCCGGGGCCAGGGTCCGGACGGCCTCCGAGCGCGTGCCGCCGCCGATGAGCAGGGTGCGGCGGGGCACGACGCCCGGCGCGGCGAGGTGGCCGACGGCGTCGGCGAGGGAGCACAGCAGCGCCTCGACCGCGGCTCGGGCGACGTTCTCGCGAGTGGCGTTGGACGTGGTGAGTCCGGCGAGCACCCCGGTGGCATCGGGACGGTCCGGGGTGCGCTCGCCGTCGAGGTAGGGCAGCAGCGTCAGGCCGCCCGATCCCGGCTCGGCGGCGAGTGCGAGCGCCGACAGCTCCTCCAGGTTCGCGCCGACGAGGGACGCGGCGGACGACAGGATCCGGGCGGCGTTCAGCGTGCAGACCAGGGGCAGGAACCGGCCGGTCGCGTCGGCGAACCCGGCGACCAGCCCGGACGGGTCGGCGGCAGGGGCGTCCGCCACCGCGAACGCCGTCCCGGACGTCCCGATCGACACGACGACGTCGCCGGGCTCCAGCCCGAGGCCGAGCGCGGCGCCCATGTTGTCGCCGGTGCCGGGGCCGAGCGCCGCGCCCCAGGACGTCTCGCCGACCGTCTCGCCGGGCCCGGCGACGCGCGGCGGCTCCGCGTCGTGCCCGAGTGCGGCGCGCAGCAGGTCGGGCTGGTAGGCGCCGGTGGCGGGGGACCAGTAGCCGGTGCCGGACGCGTCGCCCCGGTCGGTGACCGGTTCGCTCGCGCCGAGCCGCCAGGTCAGCCAGTCGTGCGGGAGCATCACCCGCTCGGTGCGGCGGGCGTTCTCCGGCTCGTGCTCGGCCATCCAGCGCAGCTTGCCGACGGTGAACGAGGCGAGCGGCACGCTGCCGGTCCGCTCCGCCCACGCCCCGGGCCCGCCGAACTCGGCGACCAGCGCGGCGGCCTGCGGCGCGGAGCGGGTGTCGTTCCACAGCAGCGCGGGCCGCACGACCTCGCCCGCGTCGTCGAGCGCGACCATCCCGTGCTGCTGGGCGGCGACGGCGACCGCGTCGGCGCGTTCGAGCACGTCACGGACCCGCGACAGCGCGTCCCACCAGTGCCGGGGATGGCATTCGGTGCCGTCCGGGTGAGGGGCCGACGCCTGCGCGACGACGGCGCCGTCCTCCGCGCGGCAGAGCACGACCTTCGTCGACTGCGTCGACGAGTCGACGCCCGCCACCAGGGTCTCGGCCATGCGCCCTCTTTCGTAAAGAGCTTGGACTAATTAACGTAGCAGATGGCGTTGTCCCTGCCCAGGCAGCCGATTGAATTAGGGTGGGATCATGACGAAGTCCGGGAACGCCCCCGTCCGGCACGCGACGATGCGCGGCCGCAACCTCGCGGTCGTGCTGGAGCACATCGCCCGGCACCAGCCCGTCACCCGGGCCCGGCTCGCCGAGCTGACCGGCTTCACCAAGACCACCGTCTCCAACCTGGTCGGCCTGCTGGAGGGGGCGGGCCTCGTCCGCGACGGCGCGCTCGTGCACGAGGGGGAGCGCGGCCGTCCGGGCGTCGGCGTGTCGATCGCCGGGGACGGCGCCGCCGGGCTCGGGCTCGAGGTGAACGTCGACTACCTCGCCGCCTGCGTGCTCGACCTCGGCAAGCAGGTCCGGTACCGGCACGTGGTCAGCGCCGACAACCGCGGCCGTCCGCCCGCCGACGTCCTCGCCGCGCTGTCGGCGCTCGCCGCCGAGGCCGTCGCGGCGGTCGCCGGTCAGGGACTCGCTGTCGCCGGAGCCGCCGTCGCGCTGCCCGGCCTGCTCGACCGCGAGCACGGCGTCGTCCGGCACGCCCCGAACCTCGGCTGGACCGACGTCCCCGTCCCCGTCGCCGTGCCGGCCGCCCCCGCGCCGCTGCCCACCGAGTACGACAACGAGGCGAACCTCGCCGCGCTGGGCGAGCTGTGGTTCGGGGGCGGCGCTCGGCTCGGCGACTTCGTGCACGTCTCCGGCGAGATCGGGATCGGCGCCGGGATCGTCGTCGACGGCCGGGTCTTCCGCGGCGCGCACGGCTTCGCGGGCGAGCTCGGCCACCTGGTCGCCGACCCGTCCGGCCCGCCCTGCTCGTGCGGCGGGCGCGGCTGCCTGGAGCAGATCGCCGGTCAGGAGGCGATGCTGCGCGCCGCCGGCATCCCGCAGGCGAGGACGGTCACCGGCCCGGACGGCTCGGTGAACGCGCTCCTCGACCGGCTGACCGGCGGCGACCCCGTCGCGCTGGCCGCCGTGGACCGCGCGGGCCGCGCGCTCGGCGGGGCGCTCGCCTCCGTCGTCAACCTCATCGACCCGGACACGATCGTCCTCGGCGGGGTCTTCTCGCCGCTGGCCGCGTGGATCCGGCCGCCGCTCGAAGGAGCCCTCACCGCCGGGACGGGGTCGCTGCGCCGCGGCGTCCCGCCGGTGGAGGTGTCCGGCCTGGCCGAGGGCGCGGCCGTCCTCGGCGCCGCCGGCCTCGTCATCGAGCGCGTCATCGCCGACCCCGCCCGCCTCCTCTAGAGGCGCGACTAGAGCGGGACGTACTCGAACCAGTCGAAGTCGGCGTGGTTCGTGCTGGGGCGGCCGTTGGAGGTGGCGTAGAGGCCGACGAGGACGCCGGTGAACCGCCCGCGACCTGGCTGGTCAGGAAGTCGCCGTCGATCGGATCGCCCAGCGGTTCCCATCGTCCCGGACACGGGCCGAAGGACGCCCGGTACCAGCGGCCGTGGGCCTCGAAACCGAGCCCGACGACCTCCGACCCGCCCGGCGCCTCGGCAAGGACGGTCGTGACGCCCCGCTCCCGCTTGACCAGCCGCAGCCCCCGGCCGGTAGCGGCCAGCACGACATGGAAGTCGCCGTTCTGCACGAGCGCGAGCCCGGCCTCCTCCTCCTGGCCGCCTGTGAAGTCGAGCGCGGTGAAGGCGGCGAAGTCCTGATGCTGCTGCCGCCGTCCTACGAAGGACGGGTTCGCGGCGTCGGCGAGGCCCTCCGGACGCAGCCGCAGCCGCAACCGGCCGGGACGGTCGGTCAGGCTCCACCACCGCTCGCGCGGTGTCCGCAGCATGACCCAGGACGGGGCGAGCTCCTGCCCGTCGCACTGGTCGCACGCCGGGACGGCCGGCCACGGATGCTCCGGCAGCGACGGCGCGCGGCACTCCGCCTCGACCAGGCCGCCCGCGACCGTTCGACCGCCTGCGACCGTTCGACCGCCTGCGACGGGCCGACTGTCGGCGACGGGCTGGCCGTCCGCGACCGTTCGGCCGTCGGCGGGGAACTCCGCCTCGGCGCCGCCGCCGGCGACCGGCCAGCCGTCCTCCCAGGTGACCGGGGCGAGGAACGTCTCGCGGCCGAGGGCGCACCGGTCGCCGTGGTGCGGGCGCATGGCGAGTAGGACCATCCACCACTCGCCGTCCGGCGTCTCCACCAGGTCGGCGTGGCCCGTCCCGACGATCGGGTGGCCGGCGCCGAGGTGGCGGTGGGTCAGCACCGGGTTGCGGGGACTCCCCTCGTAGGGGCCGGTGACGCGGTCGGCCCGCGCGACCATCACCGCGTGGTCCATCGCGGTGCCGCCCTCGGCCGTCAGCAGGTGGTACCGCCCGCCGATGCGGTAGAGGTGCGAGCCCTCCGACCAGATCGCGCCCTTCAGCACTCCGTCCCAGATCACGTGCTCCTCGCCGACGAGGGACAGCGACCGCGGGTCGAACTCGCGCAGCCAGATCTCGGTGTGCCCCTCGTACCGCCCGGTCGGCCGGGTCGCGGTGCACCAGGCGCGGCCGTCGTCGTCGAAGAACAGGGACGGGTCGATGCCGTCCCCCTCCAGCCGCACCGGGGCCGACCACGGCCCGGACGGATCGCGGGCCGCCATCACGAAGTGGCCCGACCACTCCGGGCCGTCCACGAGGGTGCAGACCAGGTAGAAGGTGCCGTCGTGGTGGCGGAGCGTGGGCGCGTACAGTCCGCCGGACGCGGGGACGCCGTCCAGCGGGAGCCGCTCCGGCCGGTCGAGGGCGTGCCCGACCGGCCGCCAGTGCACCAGATCGCGGCTGTGGTGCACCGGCAGGCCGGGGAACCACTCGAACGTCGACGTCACGAGGTAGAAGTCGTCGCCCACGCGGCAGATCGACGGGTCCGGACGGCAGCCCGGCAGCACGGGGTTGCGGAACCGTCTCACAGCCGCATCACCCGCACCGGGACGGTCATGACGCGGTCCCGCTTTTCCAGGGCCTGGCCGGAGTAGGACTCGCACTGCTGGAGGCCGCCGACGCGACAGCGGTCGTTCTCCGGCATGTGCTTTCGGCCGGACTACTCCCGTCCGACTGACATGGGCGAGGTCGGCGCCCGATGCAGTAGTGGCGTCCGATTCGGAGGCTGAGCGTCCGCCCTCAGGCTCGCCTTGACCTTGCCCTCGTGGGCAACGTTTACGTTCTTCAACGTGAGCGGCATGCAGATCAGTGAGCTTGCCCGCCGGGCGGGTGTGACGACCAAAGCGGTGCGGTACTACGAATCGCTGGGCTTGCTCGTGCCCGGGCGGCTGGCCAACGGTTACCGGTACTACAACGAGCACGACGTGCGCCTCACACGGGAGATCCGAGCGCTCGCCGATCTCGGAATCCCGGTCGAGCGGACCCGCCCGTTCCTGGAGTGCCTCACGGCGGGCCACCGGCACGCCGACGACTGTCCGGCTTCGCTGGCCGGATACCGGGACGCGATCGACGAGCTCACGCAGCGGATCGATGGCCTCACCGCCCGCCGGGCGGTACTGGTCGCGCACCTGCACCGGGCCGCCAACCGTGGCAGCCGTCTCCCACCGGCCGACGAAGGAGAGGACCTGGTGACCGACTACATGAACCTGCCCGCCGACCTGCCCGTCCCCGAGGACGACGGTGCGGCCGCCCATCTGCCCGGCGCGAAGGTGCCGCCCCTGGAACTCCAGGGCACCGGCGGTGGCTCCGTCCGCCTCGATGCGCTCGGCGCAGGCCGCACGGTGATCTACATCTACCCACTCACCGGACGTCCCGGCGTCGACGTGCCCGACGGCTGGGACTCGATCCCGGGGCACGCGGCTGCACCCCCGAGGCCTGCGGCTTCCGCGATCACCACCAGGATCTTCTCGCTGCCGGCGCGGACGACGTGTACGGCCTGTCGAGCCAGGAGACCGACTATCAGCGTGAGGTCGTCGAGCGGCTTCACCTGCCCTTCCAGATGCTCTCCGACCCTGGACGCAGCCTCGCCCGGCAACTCGCCCTTCCCGCGTTCGAGGCCGGTGGGCAGACGCTCTACACACGGCTCACCCTGATCATCCGTGGGGGCGTCATCGAGCACGCCTTCTACCCGATCTTCCCCCCGAACGAGCACGCCGGGCAGGTCCTCGCCTGGCTGAGGAACAACCCCCTGTAAGAACTCAAGATGTGGACTTGTTCGTCCTTCATACGGCGGCCACAACCGGTGAACAAGCACGGCCCGTTCCGGACGTACTCGTGGCGCTCGGTCACGCGACTTCACCGGCTACGGAGGCGGGGACCTCGTGCGGCTGCGGCCGCACGAGGGTGCCAGGGCGGTTGAGGTGAGTCGTGCCTCAGCGGAAGGCGGCGATATTGCGGGCGACCCAGTCGTCGAAGGGGCGCGGGGCGCGGCCGAGGACGTGTTCCACGTCCGGGCTGATCCGCAGTTCGGCCGGGTTCGGGGCGGAGATGATGTCCAGGGTGTCGTCGGCGAGCTCCGCCGGCACGAATCGGGTCATCATGGCCTTGGCCTCGTCGCGGGTGAGTTCGTGGAACCGTACAGGCGAGCCGAGCGCCGAGGCAAGCGCCTCCGCCTGCCGACGCGGCGTGATCACCTCCGGCCCGGTCAGCTCGTAGACCCCGCCGGTGTGCCGGTCGTCCAGCAGGCAGGCGGCCGCGACCTCGGCGATGTCCGCAGGGTCGATGACCGGCACCCCCACGTCGCCGAAGGGCGCGGCGACCGTCCCCCGGGTGCGGACGGACTCCGCCCAGGCCAAGGCGTTGGAGGCGAAGCCGCCCGGCCGCAGGACGGCCCAGTCCAGCCCGAACTCCCGCAACGCGTCCTCCAGCGCGCGCATCGCGACCCGCGACGGGCCGAGCGGCCTGGTCGCCACGCCCTGCGAGGACAGCAGGACCACCCGGCGGACCCCACTGGCCGCGGCCAAGCCGATGATGTCGGCCGGCCTGGCCTCGGGGGCGTGCAGGTCGCCGGACAGCAGGAGGAACAGCGCCTTCGCCCCGTCCAATGCGGGTGTGAGGCTTGTCGGCTCGGCCAGGTCGGCCGCCACATGCCGGACTCCGTCCGGTGTCGCCACCGCGCGCCGCGACACCGCCGTCACCTGCTCGCCCGCCTCGGCCAGGGCCTGCGTCAAGGGTCGGCCCACATTCCCGGTAGCCCCGGTCACCACGATCATGTTCAGCTCCTCGTCAGTTGTGCGCTGCGGTGACCGACGCTAGGAGGGTGGGCTTACTTTTCGTAAGAACATACCCAGAGGTAAGCTCGGGATATGAGGGAAGGTGCGCAGCTGACCCAGGCCGAGGTGGGCGACCGGTATGAGGTGTTTCACGCCGACTGCCCCGCGCGTGAGGTGGTCGACCACGTGACGAGCAGGTGGGGTGTCTGGGTGCTGATCTCGTTGCGGAGCAACGACCTTCGGTTCTACGAACTGCGCAACAGCATCCAGGGCATCAGCGAGAAGATGCTCGCCCAGACCCTGCGCGCGCTGGTCCAGGACGGCCTGATCTGGCGGAAGGTGGAGCCGACGATGCCGCCCCAGGTCACCTACGGGCTGTCTGAGTTCGGGCAGGACGTCAGCGAGCCGTTGACGGACCTGTTCGACCGGATCACACGGCGGCTACCGCCGAGCAGCCCGGAATAGCGCGGTGGGTGACCCTCCGATGCTCACCCACACCATCAACCACTCAGAGTGGCAGCGTCAACACGTCAGGCGGGGCAGGACAGTCCGACGAAGGTGCCCACGTTTCGCGTGAACACCGACCTCATCCCCTGCACCGAAGCGATGGCCAGCCACACCGCCCGCCGCCCCTTGCTGGTGGTCAACCCCACCACGGCCCAACGGTTCACTGCGTTCTCGCCCTATCACGCAGGCGGCATGGCCGAGGAAGTCACGCTCGCTCATCCCGACACCGAAGGCGACGGCGAACCGTCCATCAAGGTCGGCGACCTGACCATCCACGCCACCCCCGCCCTGCACACCGAAGAGACCGGCCGCACCCGCTCCGCGATCGGCCTGGCCTACCAGACTCTGGCCAGCGGCATTTGGTACACCTCTGACACCAACCTGGCTGCCGGGCTGCTGGACCGCGTCGCCGAGATCCTCCCCGAGATCACCCTGGTGATCGCACATGCCAACGCGTCCAACATCGACCGGCCCCCAGGTCGCGCCCAAGCCTGCCACCTGGAAACCCGCGACATCCCCACCATCGCGGCAGCACTCAAACCCGCACACGTCCTCATCCAGCACTACGACGCGGCCTATGCCACCCCTGAATACCGCATCGCCCAAGCCGTATGGCTGCAGCGACTCCTCGGTGCGTGACCAGCAAGGGGTTCCCGCCTCGGCTTCGGCCGGACTAGGTTCGCCTCTGGTCGACGGCGACGGGCCGAGCCTGCGAAACCGGCGGCGTGACGGTGATGAGCGCTCGGTGATAGCCGACGGGGTAGGGCTCGTCGACATCACGATCCTCGGCGACCACCCACGCGTGTGCGCCGAACGGCGGTCCGACTCGTACGCCGACGCACCAGGTCGGAATGGTGCCGCGCATTCGGCACAGCACCACCGTGGCGATCGACCGAGACAGGCAGCTCCTTGGTCCGGCGCACAGCATGCTGACATTGGTGACCGCGGCGCGGGCTCGGCTGGCTTCCTCGTATGTCGAGGGGCGCGCGCCCTTGCCGAGCATTCCGATGAGGTGGCGCAGTCTCTGCGGCGGGCATCGTTTCAGTGCCCGCGCGGCGAGCACGGCCGTGTGGGCGGCCAGCCGCTCCCGGCGGTTTAGCCCGCCGGGGTCGAGTGCCACGATCTCTGATGGGGACATCTCACCCTCCGGTTCGCGTGCCGCCGTCAGTCATCGCCTGGACGAGGATCCCGGCTGAGACGAGGTCGTCGATGACGCTGTGAACGTCGGCGGCCATGACGTTCTCCTCGGCGTTGAACTCCTGCATAAGGGCCGCGACGGCGTCCGCCGGCCTGCCTTCTCCCAAGAGGGAGTCCAGAACGAGCGTGCCGGTGGGGTTGAGGGTCCAGTACCGGCCCTTGACCTCGTCCAGCAGGACCATGCCGTAGTCGGTCCGGGCGCACGAGATCTCAGACGCCAAGGTGTACACCGTCGTTCTCACTTTCGTTTCGCAGCCACATCTCACAGCTGATCGTCCGCTCGATGCGCTGGTTCGGGGTTCTCACGTCAATGGGGCGATGGCATGCCTCACGCAGGCGCGTCGGGTCCACGAGGCCGGCGCGGGCGAGGTGGGAGTCCTCGGCCAGGCCCAGGATCTGATCGCGGTGCGCCCGGCTGCCGAGGACGAAGGTCATCGTGGTGCTGGATTTGCTGACACGGGTCAGCGTGGTGTCGGGCACGATGCCCCGCATCGCCTCCACGAGGAGGGGCTTGTAACGGCCTGACTCGTTCCGCTCGATCGGCCGTACCGACAGCGCGGCATGCATCACGGTGTCGTCGAGGAACGGTGCTGAGACGCCGACTCTCTCCAGCTCGCCAATCTGCCGGAAGCAGAGCATCTCGCGGGCCCCGGCGTGGACGGTGGCGAGCAGCACGTGCATGCCCTGGTCCTCAGCCAATGGCCGATAGGTGTCCGCGGCTGAGTGCAGGGCTTCGCGGACGAGGTCGAGGGCTTCGGCGCTGGCCCATGCCGGCAGCACCGGCGCGGTACCCCATCGGGAGCGAGGTGCCCTGGGGTCCGCAGCCGGACCGCCCAAGGCGTCCGCCATTGCGCGTAGCCACGTCGGATGGGTTCGATGGCGCAGCAATGCCCGGCCGAACGCGCCCAGGGGCCATTTCTTGTGGCCTGCGATCGCACGTGCCTGCCCGAACCCGGACAGGGGACTCCGCCGGGTGAGGCTGAGCAGCCACGGGTAGGACTTCACGAACAGTTCGTCGCCGCCGATCCCGGTCAGGTGCATCCTTGACCGATGTCCGGCACCGCGCTGCAGCATGAACCGGAACCGCGCCTGATTGTGCAGGTTGCCGAACGGCTCGTCGAAGTCGCCGCACGAATCCAGGACACCCTCGAAGACAAGGGGTGTCTCCATCGCCGGAATGACGTCGTGCCGCAGGTCGTAGCCGCGTTCGCGGAGCCCCGCGACGGTGCGCCGCGCCCAGGCGACGTCCTCGTCAAGCGCGTCGGGCTGTGCGCCGGTGAGCGCGACCACCTCGGCTCCGGCACGTACGGCCAGCGAACAAACGGTGCTGGAATCCAGCCCGCTCAGGTCCGTGACGACCCGCTCCCCGGGCCGCACCCGAGCCGCGACGGCGTCTGTGAGGGCGGTGCACAACAGCTCGGCACTTTGCTTCCCGTCCAGTTCCGGCTCTGGCGGCGACCACCAGCGGACCTCTCTCGCCGGTGCGTCGCCGGGCAACAGGACGTAGTGGCCGGGAAGGACGGCCTCGACACCAGACCAAACCGACTCCCACGCCAACGGCCATGGCGCATTGGACAGCAGCCGCACAGCGAGCCGGGCCCGGTCGGGCGCCGCCTGGATCAGCCGCGCCAGCATGCCCGCTCGGTCGCTCACGACGGGGACACCATCCGCGACGCACCGGTAGATCCGGCGGGACCCCGACGCGGTGCCCTGCACTCTGACCCGCCCCCCGATCGAGGCGACCAGGTGGGCACTGCCTCTGATTCCGGACGTCACGGCGTCCAGGTCGGCGACGCTGGACGCGGCCGCGGTTCGGGTGGTCAACCAATCGTCGCTGACCGAGTGCTCACCGAGGACCGCGATCACCCCATCCCGAGACCGGCCAAGCGCCAGCCGCCTGGGATCCCAGCAGCCGATCAACCACGGACGTCCAGACGGATGCCTCACCTCCGACAGCCGCCCCCGGCCCACGCACAGTTCATGTAACGCCTGCGAAATCCCGACGCTGCCTTCAGTGTCGGGCAGAGCAACAAACCAACGCGATGGAAACACCGATGACACTCCGGAATCGCGACGATCAAAAAATTCTGGGGAACCCGAAAGGCGCTCGCCCGGCCTCCCCCGAGGAAACACGGGAACGGACACTGACTGAAGCCCAGCCAAGTGCCCGCCCCTAACTCATACCTTGAGTGCTCAGGAGTCTCGTTCCAGGATGAACTCGAGGAGTGTTCCCATTTCTCCGTCGGTCTCTTCTTCGAAACCGCCGAGCTCTGTCAACGTAGGACGCTCGTAGGTGTCCATGACATTCACCTCCTTGTATCTTGCCCATGTGTTAATGTCCGACGCGACCGTTCCGTACTCATGCCAGATTATGAAGCTTTCGCCAAGAAGGCATGTCAAGGCGAACCGCGATCGGTATGGCATCGGTAGATCGCCAACAGGGGGCCCGGTCAAGTAAGGCGATCCTGAGCGGACTGCGGGAGGCCGCAGACCGCGACACCTTCCTTGAACGCCCAGAAGGCCCGCCCCCCCCCACGCCCAGGTCATCCTGGCCCTGCGACCGATCGGCGAATTCCTGCCGCCCGTCGCGCAGATCAAACAGGGCCATGGACGTGAGGTTTTGGCGTTTGCGACGCCGCTAAACCTGCGAGCCTCCGTCATGAGTCATGACCGTGGACCGCACCGACGTGCGGGACTGGACGAACGCCCAGCATTTCCCGGACCAAGAAGAAAGGCCGACGCCTCCCACCTGTGCATGCCCGCGAGCACGACTAAAGCAACGACCGCATGACTGGCTTCCGAGCTCAAGCTTCTGGCAGGTGAGTTCCGCAGTGCGACGAGTTGACCAACAAGCCGAGCGCTGTCAAATGACCCTACTGGACATCACAGGAAGCCCTGCGGATAAGTCCCCTGTCGCCGTGGCAGATTCTGTGCGCAAGCTGAAACCGCATTCCCGGGCGAAGAGTTGTTCAGTCTGAGGGGGTGAAGGTGTAGTGGCCCAGACGCCCCTGGATCGGCGTCACCTCCTCTCTCCGTTCCCACCCTCGGTCGCACCGTTCGTTCCTGATCCTGCCCGCCTATCGGCACCGGACCCTTTCGCCGACGTCCTGCTCACCGCCTACGTCACCAGCGCCGTCCTGGACTCCTGAATGGCCGTCAGCTCGGACGAGATCGCCCGCCTGCTCACCGACGAACCCGTCCGACAGGTCATGCGCCTCCACGTCCGCGCCGGGGCCTTCGTCCAGGAGTACCTCAGCGGACGCCGCCATCCCCGCGCTCGGACTCAACGGGGTCATCGCCGCCGCGCACGCCACCGCCCGCAGCCTCGACATCAACCTCCAGGCCGCCGTCGACGCCAAGAGAGCCAGATCGTGTTCACCCGCGGCTGGCGCGACTCCCGCTGGGCCAGCTCACTCCCACGTCCGGACGGTCCCGCGCCGTCTGGGCTCTTCTTCGCCCCACCACGTCACACCCACCCCACCAACCGCGCCTCACCCCCAGTGGGCGCCCCCCTGACCTGTGAACTCGCTGCTCTGTGACTAGTCACAGCACCAAAACGCGCGCGGAGGATGACGGCCAAGGCACGTCCAGCCTTCTGCGCTCCGAGGGTGCTTTGAGCTGGGGACGAACGCACCGCCCCGAGATCAGAATCACTGGTCCGTCGCGTAGCCCTCGATGAAGTAGTCGTACTGCGGCTCGGGTTCTGGGCACGACAACACGCGGAGCAGTGTGGGCCAGTGGCGGGGCTCGATGCGATAGCTGAAGGCGAACCACTCGTCGTCGCCGTGGTCGAAGAGGTGGCGGATCTGGAGTAGCTGGTCACGTGTCACCGGGAAGGTCCCGGCCACCCACTCGTCTGGACCAAACCAGATCAGGTGCCAGCCCGTGTTCCGGCCCTCGGCGTACCGGGACGCATCGCTGCCCATGAGGCGATCGTGCCACCGAACGATGTATCTCTCGACAGCTTTAACGCGCCGTCCCCAACGCTCGACGTCTACCCGCCCGTGGCAATGCGGATCCTGCGTCACAGCAAGATCGCTGTGACGATGGAGGGTCTACACCGACGCGGCCGACGAGGCCGCCGCCGAGGCGTTGCGCAAGCTCGGCAGCGCCCTTGGCACGACTGCGGCCCCGCCGCCGACCGAGTGATCACCACCATGCGAAAGGCATGCCTTTCGTCTTTCTTGCCTTGGACTCCCATGGTGTCGTGCGAGCCGGGCATCGTGGTGACCATCTGGCCGAAACTGATGGAGACCAGTTCTGATAGTTGCCCGCTGCGGTTCGTCTGTCTCGGCATGCTTTGTTCATAGAGACGACGCCGCCCGCCCACAGCAAGGGCCGTGAACTTACCAACGCCGCCATTGAGATGGCCGTCAACCTCGTGCCAGCCGTTGGTGGTGCGCTGGCCGTGGCGCTAACGGCGGGCCTGAGTCGCAACCTCAACCAGCGACGCCAGGAGTGGCTGACCGAGCTCGCGGAAGCGGTCGAGGATCTGCAGCAGCAAGTCGAGGGCTTCGACCTGGAAGCGCTCGCACAGAGCGATGTCTTCGTCGACGCTGTGGTGACGGCGACGCAGGCTCGGCTCCGCACTTCGCAGCGGGGAAAGATCGAAGCCTTGCGGAACGCGGTGCTCAACGCAGCCCTGCCGGGCGCCCCCGAGCCGGACATCCAGCAGCTGTACCTGGAGCTCATTGACCGGCTGACCCAAACCCACCTGTGGTTACTGACGCTGCTGAACGACCCGTCGGGATGGTTTGACCAGCGTCCCGAGTCGAAGCGTCCGGAGTTCCAAATGACGGCCAGTCGAATCCAGCTGCTCGAGGCGGCGCTGCCAGACCTGGGGGCTAAAGGCCAGGAGATGATCGAACGGTTCTATGCGGCGCTGACCGACGGCGGCCTGGTCAACGGCGCGCTGAAAGGGATGATGACCGCAGAGGGAGTATGGGAGCCGGTGACCACCGGGCATGGCAGGGCGTTTCTGATGTTCGTCCGTGATCCCCGCTGAGGTCATGGACGACGCCAGTTGCCTACCTTACGTGGGCGCGGAGAACAGCGACGGACGCATGCTGGCTCGCGCCCAGCCTACGCCTTCTGTACCCAACCTAATGATCGAAGTCCGGGCCTGGTGAATTATCCGTCCTCGACGGCGGACGTTCCGGCCCTGGCCGCTCCGGACGCTGGTTGAGACGGATTCATGTTGCTACTGCTGTACTTCGTAGCTGTACGGAGAGCAGAAAGGCCGGTTCCTTGATCGGAACCGGCCTCTGAGCTGGGTGGGCGATACTGGGTTCGAACCAGTGACCTCTTCGGTGTGAACCCTGTAACGGTCACCTACCGATTGGGGCCGCCCTGAGGAAGTGCAGGTCAGCTGGGTGGTTCGAAGACGTTCAGCGTCGTTCAGAGTGCTTGACGCTCGAGATCGTCTCCCACGGCGTGGGGCCCGTTCTGTGGCGACCCCACTGGGAATACGAAGGTGCCTTTCGGACTCCCGAAGGAGATTCGTTCCAGGCGGAGCCGAGCGAGGTGACGGGTTGGCGGATCGTCAGGTCTGCAGGAGCCAGTGTTGGCTGGTGGAGCCGTTGTCGGCCTGCTGGACGATGTTCGAGTCGGCGTCGATGGCCAGGACCTTGCCGCTTCGCTGGCTGACGATCTTGACGTACCCGCCGCCCGCGTCATCGAGGCGCCAGTGCTGGTTGGAGCCGGAGGTGGCGGTCCACTGGATGATCGGGGCGCCGTCGGCCGTGGAGCCGCCCTGGACATCGACCAGCATGCCGCTGCTCACGTTCGTGATGGTGAAGTAGACGTTGTCGACGCGGGAGAGCAGCCACTTCTCGTTGTCCGAACCCTGCCGCGGGTACTGGATCAAGCTCTGGCCCGCCGTCTTCGAGGACCCGGGCACATCGATCACCTTGCCGCTCTGCCGGTTCGTCAGGAAGCAGACCGTGGAGGTTCCGGAAGGCGTGACGGTGACGGAGCCCCCGGCCGGTACGACGACGACCTGGCTCCATGACCCGGACCTCACGACGGTCGCGGTGCCGTTGACGCTGTGAAGCGTTGCCGAGGTGACCGCTCCGGCGCTCCAGGCGAGGTCCACCGTGAACCCGCCGCGGGCGCCGATGCCGGTGACCGACCCGGACGACCACGCGCTGGGCAGCGCGGGCAGGAGCTCGATGAGGCCGGGGCGGGAGTACAGGAGCATGTCGAGCATGGCACTGGGTGTGCCGTAGTTCGCGTCGATCTGGAAGGTCGTGCTGCTGTACATGTCGAAGAGGTTCGCCGCGGTGGAGGACGTTCCGATCACGTTGAGCACGGTCTGGTAGGCGCTGTCGGCGTTCTTCAGTCGGGACCAGCACAGGGACCGCCAGGCCGTCGCCCAGCCGAAGCTGCTGAGCCCCCGGGCGGTGAGCAGGGCCTGCGCCCCGTCGACCAGTGCGGTGGGGCTGGTGTCCTTGTTGATCCGGTCACCGGGGAACAGTCCGACGAGCGGCGACAGGTGACGGTGTGTCAGGTCGCCCCAGGTGTTGGGGTCCATCCACTCCTGAAGGCGGTTGGGAGTCACCGTTGTACTGACCTGCGGAAGGTAGAGGTTGTCCTGCAGTCCCTTGATCGTCGCCGCGTAGGTCGCGTCCCTGGTGAGGATGTTGCAGGCCTTGCGGTAGTTCTCGAAGAGTTGCCAGACCAGCTCCTGGGCGTAGGTGATGCCCTGCTGACCGTGGGCGCCCTGCTCGGGGGACCAGTCGGCATCATCGACGAGGACGGTGACCTGCCGGCCTGCCACGGTGATCGTCTTGCTGACCAGCCGGGTCTCCCAGAACCGGCAGGCGCCCTTCAGCATGTCGTAGATCTTCGCCAGGTACGCCGAGTCCTGGATGTACTCGTAGTGTTCGAACAGCGAGTTGCACAGCCAGGCGTTGCCGGCCGGGTGCCATTCCCAGCCCAGGCCGCCGAAGATGTTCGCCGAGATCGCGGTGGTCCAGCCCTGCGCGCTTTCCCCCGACGAGTTGCGGTACATCGTGTTTCTGGGGTCGTTGAACAGCTTCTGGGTCTGGGTCGTCCAGGACGGCAGCTGGCTCAGGCAGTAGTCGGTGAGAGTGTCGAAGCAGGGCGACAGGCTGGCCCGGTCGGGCAGCCAGTAGTTCATCTGCAGGTTGATGTCGGTGTGATAGTCGCCCATCCACTGGTCGGCGCCGTTGTGGTCCAGCCACAGCCCTTGCAGGTTCGTCGGCAGGCTCGACCGCGATCCGGTGATCGTGAGGTAGCGGCCGAACTGCAGGTACATGGCCTCCAGCTCCGGGTCCGCCGCGGCCGGGGCGGTGGACGTACCACGGCTCTGGAGGCGGCTCGCGGTGTCCTTCGCCTGTTGCGCGGGCGTCGAGGTTCCGAGGTTGACCGACATCGTGTTGTAGAGCGACTGATAGTCCGCCACATGGGTGGCGAACAGAGTGCCCCCGGCCACCGCCGCGGCGGCACTGGCCTTGGTGGTGGCGATGGCCCTCGGATCAACCGTCGCGTCCATGAACGACTTTGCGGCATCCGGGGTGTAGTTGGTACCGCCGGTGAGGACGATGACGACTTCGGTGCAGCCGGTGAACGTCACGGAGCTGCCCGAGATCCCGATCGACCCGCCAGTGTGTGCCACGTTCACGGCGGCCGCGTACTTCAGCCCGTTGGCGAGCGCCCCACTGAACGAGGCCGCCGCTGCGGAAGCGGTCGTCGTGTCGTTGGTGTGGGTGCCGTTGAGCGAGACCGTGCCGGTGTAGGAGCCGCCTCCACTCTGCGTCAGCCGGACGACGACCACGTCGTCGGGGTGGCTGGCGTACACGGCACGCGTGTACGTCACACCGTCCTTCTGGTAGGACGCGGACACGTAGCCGTTGCTCAGGTCGAGCCGGCGGGTGTAGTTCGTGATCGACGATGCCGTGTGCGCCGGGATGCCGAGGTAGAGCTTGGCCAGCAACTGGAAGCTGCCGAAGTTCGTGGAGTCGTACGGGAACTGGCCGTCGCTGCCCAGCGAGCCGTTGAGCGTGCCGGTCCACAGCGTCGCGTCGGAGAGGTACAGGACGTCGTTCGACGGGTCACCGGTGACCAGCGCGCCGATTCTCCCGTTTCCGATGGGCAGGCCCTGCGAGATGATGCTGCTCTCGACCGCGGGGGTCGTGTACCAGAGCTGGGTCGGGTTCGAGACGAACGACGCGTTCGACAGCCTCAGGCCCGTGGAGCCTGCGGCGAAGACCGGAAGGCTGCCGATCGCCAGCAGGGCACCGAACGATCCGCCGAGACCGAAGACGTCTCGCCGCGACCACGCGGGCTTCGGGGCATCGCCGTCCGAGGGGCGGGATTGGGGAAGACTGCTCATCGTTGAGCCTCCGAACTTGTGCAGGGGGTGGCCGGCGCGCGACAGGCCCGAGACGGTCGGATCCGGGTCAAGGGGGCCGGTACGCAAGAGGGTGTGACACCGTCGGATGGGCGAAAGGCCCTCGCCGTCCGGGCGCCGTCGATGACTTTGGTTCGGTGTCCGGGTCGGCATGCCCGTGTTGGACCTGCGCATGCTGGTGGTGAGAGGCGTGTCTTGGGCCGACTCCGTTCCGTGGAACGGGAGGCGGTGCATGTCGGCTGGGCTGCACGGGCGGCGCCGGCCTCACCCGGCAGGCGTGAGCCGACGCAGCACGGCGTCGGCGAAGACGTTCAGAGCCGTTCAGAGT
The DNA here is from genome assembly GCF_000518265.1 of Actinomadura oligospora ATCC 43269. Classification (GTDB taxonomy): domain Bacteria; phylum Actinomycetota; class Actinomycetes; order Streptosporangiales; family Streptosporangiaceae; genus Spirillospora; species Spirillospora oligospora. The sequence continues at coordinate 405,128 of NZ_JADG01000010.1, forward strand.
GCATGACGCTCAAGATCGTCTCACACAGCGTAGGGTCCTTTCCATGCCGAAGTGCGCTTGATCGGTGGGAAATCGGCCGGGCGAGGTTGGCACCGATGCAGTAGTGGTGTCCGATTCCGAAGCTGATCTTGCTGCTGGTGTCGCGGCCGAGGTCGAAGCGGTCGGGCTCCTGGAAGACGTCGGGGTCGCGGTTGGCGGAGCCGATCAACAACAGCATGCGCGCCTGAGCCGGGATGGTGACGCCCAGGGCTGATGCCAGATCGTCCCGCCGCCGTTGCTGACGCTCGGCGACCAGGCCCCTGAAGTAACCGCTCAACGCGATGAGCGCTTCGACACCGGCGGGAGGAACATCGCTGACACCTTCCTCCCGATGGACGATGAGGTCGGCCAGCCGCCGCATCTCGGTACGGTCTGCGGTGGGCACACCAGCCAACTCACTGATCACATCCATCGGAACGCGAGCGGCGTAATCGGCGACGAGGTCGAACCGCCCACCGTCGGCCAGGGCATCGCTCAGGCGGCCTCTAGCTGTGGGACACCGGATCGTTGGTGACCAGGGTCGCCGGGACCCGCAGGCCGAGGCGGGCGGCCACGGCCAACTGCCGGACCTGGGTTCGGCACCGCGGTTGGCGCGAGGGTGGTTGACATGGAGGCAGTTCGCAACTGCGCCAGCACGCCGCCGAAACCGTCGCGCGCCTCCCGCACTGCGAACCGCCCTTCCCGCTCGTCCAGGCCCCGGGGCGGTGTGTGCTGAGTCGGACGGCGCCAATAGACAGCGCGAACCTCGGACAGGTCGAGGTGGCGTGTGGCCGTCTTCTGTGCCGGGACGAGCCGCCGTGGGCGTCCCGGGGACCTCATCGGCCCGCGCGCGCCTCGCTTCCCGGTTTGGTCGGCAGGACCGGGCACTGCTGCCTCGCCAGGCGCCAGAGGACGACCCCCGCCGCGACGGTGCCCGCCACACGGAGCTTCTTGCGGAGGTCGAGGGCCTCGCTGACGCCGGGCTCCCCCTTCTGCCGCAGGTACCCCATTCGGACGGTGAACTCGCGGTTGGTGACGTCCCGGAGGAACGCGCGCAGCTGCTCGGGCGCGACCGTCGTGCCCATGAGCAGGTCGAGCGTCGTGCGCGCCGCCGCGATCTCGGAGAGGGAGTCGCGGACCTGGTTGAACATGATGTTGCGGACCTCCTCCTCGAAGATCTCGGTGGCGCTGAGCTCGGGGGCCAGGTAGCGGACGGAGCCCTCCAGGTTGGCGAACGACTTGCCGAGCAGCGCGATGAGGGGACTGGTCTGGATGCCCCGCCGCGCCGCGTACCGGAGCATGTTCGTCAGGGCCACGCCGAAGTTGAGCTCCGCCAGGGACGCCGAGGCGATCTTGGGGATCAGCGTCGACGCGTCCCCGCAGAAGGCCGGGACGTCCGCCCAGGGGGTGGCCTTGCCGAGTTCGAGCCAGGCGCGGGCCACGCCGGCGCCGTCCTCGTGCGCCATGGCGAGCAGGATGGACATGAGGGTCATGCTCATCCGCCGGTCGATGCGGCCGACCATGCCCCAGTCGATCAGGGACGCCTTGTGCCCGGACGCCACGAAGATGTTCCCGGGGTGCGGGTCGGCGTGGAAGAACCGGTCGGTGAGGTAGCCGCGGTAGCCGAAGGTCAGCAGGTCGCGGCCGATCCCCAGGCGTTCCTCCTCGGTGAGGCCGGCCGGGTCCACCTCCCGGATGGAGCAGCCGGGCGCGAGGGTCTGCGCCATGACCCGGGGCGTCGCGAAGATCACCTCGGGGACCTCCAGGTACTCGAAACCGGAGACGAGCTCCTGGGCGCGCTCCATGTTGGCGGCCTCGACGGTGAAGTCCAGCTCCGACTCCATCGCGTCGAAGACGACGTTCAGGGTCGCCTCGAGGTCCATCACGGTGTTGAGGTCGCGGGCCGCGCGGGCCACCCAGCGGACGATCCTGCGGGCCATGGCCATGTCGTCGAGGACCAGGGCGCGGATGTCGGGCCGCTGGATCTTCAGCACGCCGTGGGTCCCGTCCTGGAGGATGACCTCGTAGACCTGGGCCAGCGAGGCGGATCCCAGCGGCTCGGCGTCGGCGACCTTGGCGAAGCGGCTGTTCCAGTCGGGGCCGAGCTCGTCCACCAGCACCGGCTCGAAGACCGAGAACGGCGCGGGGGACACCGTGTCCTGCAGGTGGGCGAACTCGGCCATCATCTCCGCGGAGACGATGTCGGGCCGCGTCGACAGCATCTGCCCCAGCTTGATGTAGAAGGGGCCCAGCCGCTCCAGGGCCAGGCGGACGGTCCTGGCGCGCTGCCGCTTGACCTCGCTGGGCGTCGCGCCGTGCTCGTCGCGTGTGCCGTGCCCGCGGCGCGCGGCGAACCGGGAGCCCTCCTCGGCGACGATCTGGAACAGAACCTTGCTGACGGCGCGCAGGCGTCGTGTGCTCAACGGCTCTCCATGGGATCTCCCTGGGCGGCCGGCCCAGGTCGCCCGTCCGGCCGGTTCGACATGGCGGCGCGATCACCGTTTCCGGCGGGTGCCCGCGCCTCCGAGGAAGTCGGTGGCCCCCGACAGGACCTGGCGGGCGGTGGCGAACAGGTCGCCGCCCGAGGCCGACAGGGTCTGCGGGGGCAGGGACGCGCGGAGCACCTCCAGCAGCACCTCGTGGGTGCAGTCGGTGTCGGTCTCGGCGTGCCGGACGCGGAACTGGCGTCCGACCTTCACCTCGTCGCCGAGCTCCTTCAGGGTGACCCGGCGCCGTTCCTCCAGGTCGTACAGGTCGCCGTCCGGCTCGAGACGCAGCCGCCGGACGGGCGGGCGTCTCCAGCCGGACGGCGCACCCCGCTCCCGGGGACGCTCCGTCTCTTCGGGCATCTCAAGCTCCCTCCCGTGCCGCCCCGTCCGGCTCCTCGGCACCCGCTCAGGGGCGCGGAGGAGCCGGACGGGTCTCGTCATCCCTCCGCCGAACGGGACGCGGTCTCCTTCTCCTTGCGATCGCCCCCGGTGTGGGCGGCGGCCACGGCGCCGGGGGAGGCGTGCTCGGCCAGGGCCCTGACCTGCCTCGCGAGGTCGAGAAGGTCCTCGTGCAGGTCGCTGACCATGTCCGCGAGGTCGTCCACGTCGTCGTCGCGGTAGTCCCGGTCGCGGTCCCGATCCCGGTCGTCCCAGTCCCGGTCGTCGCGGTGGCGGCGACGGCCGCGCGACGGGAGGTCGGAGCGGTCCTCCACGAGCCTGGTGAGCGCGTCGCGCGTGGAGGTCTCCACGTCCCGGGTCCGGTCGAGGTTGTCGTCCATGTAGTCCTTGACGTCGTCGAGCACGTCCTGGAAGAGGCGGGTCATTCCGGTGCGCCGCCGGGACCTGCGAGGACGGGGCCGTCGATAGTCGTCGCGATAGGTGGGCATTGCACTCTCCCTTGTGCGGCGGTGCCGCGGGTATCGCCTTTTCGGGCCGTCGCCTCCTGCGCTGGGGGAAGGAGCGTGGCCCTTCTTGTGAATCCGCTCGCCGGTGACGGTCGCCGACGATTTCCTCGTGGAGTGGACGGCCCGAGATTCATTGTCGCGAGGCCGGTTCGGCTGTTTCGTACCCGGCATCGGCACGGTCGACCATCCTGCCGCTTCCGAGGATAGGGGGGCCACGTGTCAGGGGGCATGACCAGGGGCGATGCAAGATGCTTACCGGTTGACCACATTCCCGGATGTCCGAGTGGGGATGTATGTTGCCTATGCTTGCTGTTTCTTGGTCGACCCATAGGGTGGGGTATGTGTTTCGCGCCCATAAACGAAGCCGCACAGGGTGCATTGTGGGGTTCTCATGGCGGTTCACGGCTCCGGTCGGGATTCGGTGACGATGGTCCTCCGTGCGGAGCCCCACGCGACTCTCTGACCGGCTCTGCGAACGACTCTCCGATCGGCTCTGCGAAGTCGACCTTTTCGCGGACGCCGCAGTCGGGGCAGCACCAGGCGTCGGGCACGTCGGCCCAGGCGGTCCCGGGAGGGAAGCCCTCCCTGGGCTCACCCGCGCGTTCGTCGTAGACGTAGTCGCAGACGGGGCATTGGAAGCGGCTCATGAGCGGTACCTTCCGCGGTGGCCGGCCTGGACGTTGGCGAGGTCGACGTCGCCGCCGTAATGCGCGAGGACACGGCCGTCCATGACCCGGCGCCAGAGCGGCGGAATCCATGCCAGCAGCGTCATCGTGGGATATCCGGCGGGCAGTTCCGGGGCCTCGTCGACATGCCGGAGCGCCTGGTAGCGGCGGGTCGGATTGGCGTGGTGGTCGCTGTGCCGCTGGAGGTGGTAAAGGAGCACGTTGGACGCGAGGTTGTTGCAGTTCCAGCTATGCCGCGGGGCGCAGCGTTCGAGGCGTCCGCCGGCGGTTCTCTGGCGGAGCAGCCCGTAATGCTCGATGTAGTTGATCGTCTCGAGCAGGGAGAAACCCACCACCGCCTGGAGCAGCAGGTAGGGCAGGATTCCGGGCCCGAACAGGGTGACCAGCACCCCGTAGAGGACGAGCGTCATCGCCCAGGCGTTCAGGACGTCGTTCCGCGCCGTCCACGGACGTCGTCCGGTACGGGCGAGCCGCCGTGCCTCCAGGCCCCAGGCGGAACGCAGGCTTCCCAGAACCGTGCGTGGCCAGAACCGCCAGTACGTCTCGCCGAGCCGGGCGCTGGCCGGGTCCCGCGGGGTGGCGACGCGGACGTGATGGCCGCGGTTGTGCTCGATGAAGAAGTGGCCGTACGCGGTCTGCGCCAAGGCCACCTTCGACAGCCAGCGCTCCAGCGCGTCCTTCTTGTGGCCGAGTTCGTGCGCGGCGTTGATGCCGTTGCCGCCGACGAACCCGGTGGTGAACGCGAGCCCGAGCTTGTCGACGGTCGAGAGGCCCCCGCGGGACCACAGGTAGCAGGCCATGACCAGCCCGGCGTACTGGAGCGGGAGGTACAGATAGGTGCACCAGCGGTAATAGCGCTGTTGTTCCAGCCAGGCCAGGACGGCGTCGGGCGGGTTGCCCGGGTCCTTGCCGAGGGCGTGGTCGATCCACGGGAAGGTCGCGTACAGCAGGAGGAGCTCGGACCACCAGAAGACGCCCTGCCCGGTCGCCTCCGCGAGGGCCCAGGCCAGGAACGGGAACGCGGGGACGAACAAGCCGAGCAGCCACAGGTACTTCTTGCCGTCCCGCCACGTCGCCGGCGGCGGTGCCGGACCGTTCAGTGCCATGCCACCCGCTCCTTCCCTGAGCCGACCTGGACGGCGGCGCGGCGGGTCACGCGGTGGAGCGCGATCACGTAGGCGATGTCGAGGGCGGCGACGGCGACGAACAGCACGTACAGGACGGGCCGTCCGTCCGCCGCCGTCGTGGAGGGCATGTTCACGCCGAACGCCAGGGCGAGGCATGCCGCCCCGAGGAGCTTGGCGACCGCGATCGGCATGCTCTGGCCGCGTCCGTCGCGGCGCGCGTCCAGCATGGCGAGGAACATCGCGCTCGTCATCAGGTTGGCCAGGAACGTCGTGTAGATCCCGTAAGGGTCGTCCAAGGCCCTGTTCAGGGCGTACAGCAGCGGGATCGCGACCGCGTAGGACGCGGCGACGATCGCGGCGAACAGCCAGGCGGGAAGGCGCGGGAACTCGCGTGGGCCGTACCGGAGCGTCTGCGCGACCAGGACCAGGTCGAGCAGGAACATGCCGGTGATCCCAGCCCGCAGTCCGTGGGGGTATCCGCCCAGGAAGAGCAGCTCCCACGACGAGTTGGCCACCAGCGCCAGGAGCGGCATGCCGAAGGTGCGGTCACGGGCGTTCCGCCATGCGACCAGCACGTAGGCCAGGGACCAGAACCCGCCGCTGGCCAGGAGCAGCGGCACGAACCACGGGGACTCGCTCATGGGATCACCCGGACCGGTCCCGGGACGGCCGGACCGGCTGCAGCCCGCCAGCCGCGCCTCCGCCAGCCGCGCCTCCGGTCGGTGCGCCCCCGCTCGGCGCGCCCTCGGCCAGGGGCAGTTGCCTGTTCCGGACGGGATCGACGCTGCGCGCCATGATCCGCTCGACCGTCCTGGGGAAGAGCAGGTCGGACAGGCGCGCGGCGAGGCCCACCGGGTGGCTGATCCGCGCGGGCCGGTGGACGACCGCGTGGGCGATCACCCGCGCGGCCGACCGCGCCGACATCGCGGAGTTCTGGTTGATGCCTCCCCGGGCGCTCATGGCCGTCCGCACGAGCGGCATGTTGACGATGGTCCAGCGCACCCCGTCGGCGCGCGTCTCGGGCGCGGTCGACCGGGCGAACGCCTCGAAGGCCGCCTTCGAGGCCAGGTATCCGGAGAAGTGGGGAAGTGCCCCGATCTGCGTGCCGAAGGTGGAGACGTTCACGATGTGCCCGTCCCCGCGGGCCCGCATGTCGGCGAGGAGCGGCAGCGTCAGCCGCAGCGCGCCGAGGAAGTTCAGCCGGATCTGCCGTTCGGTGTCGTTGAACGGGTCGCGGGAGTTGACCAGCGCCCGGCGGATGGAGTGCCCGGCGTTGTTGATGAGGATGTCGGCCCCGCCCATCTCCAGGACGTGCGTCGTCAGCCGTGCGACCTGGTCGGGATCGGTCAGGTCGCACGGGTGCACGTGCACGGGCGCGCCGTCGATGCCCTCGGCGACCTGCGCCAGCCGGTGGGCGCGCCGGGCGACCAGGATCAGCTCGGCTCCGGCGTTGCCGAGCAGGAGCGCGGTCTCCCGGCCGATCCCCGACGACGCCCCGGTCAGCACCACCCGCTTCCCGGCGACCGCCGACCGCAGCGACCGCGGACGGCGCAGCCGGTGGAACTGCCGTCGGGGCGTGCATTCCCAGGTCGTCCGCCAGAAGAGGTCTCCGACATCCATGTGCTCTCATCCTTGGGGGAGGTGGGCTGCGACGGCCGGGCGGTCGCCCGGCGGTCAGGGCCGGGTGAAGGCGAGGACGACGTTGTGCCCGCCAAAGCCGAAGCTGTGGGACAGGGCGGCCGTGACGTCCTGGTCGCGCGGGGCCGGGCCGACGAAGTCCAGGTCGAAGGCCGGGTCGGGCCGTTCGAGGTTGAGGGTTGGCGGCAGGAACCCGGCACCGATCGCCTGGACGACCGCGATCGCCTCGATCCCTCCCGAGGCCCCGAGGGAGTGCCCGGTCTGGGACTTGGTCGCGGAGACCGGCACCCGCCGGCTGCGGTCCGCCAGGGCCGTCCTGATCGCCATGACCTCGGCGGCGTCGCCCAGCGGGGTGCTGGTGCCGTGCGCGTTGATGTAGGACACCTCGTCCGGGGTGAGCCCGGCCCGCCTCATCGCGATCTCGATGGCGCGGCCCGCTCCGCTGCCGTCCGGACGGGGCGCCACGACGTTGTAGGCGTCGCAGGTCCGTCCGTATCCGGCGAACCGGGCCTTGACCGCCGCGCCGCGGGCCGAGGCGTGCTCCTCGGACTCCAGGATGAGCATCCCGGCGCCCTCGGCCAGCACGAAGCCGTCCCGGTCGGGGGAGAAGGGCCTGCTCGCGGCGGTGGGGGCCGCCACCCGGGCCGACAGGGCGTGGTGGGCGCGCAGCGAGCTGATCATCTCGGGGAAGACCGGCGCCTCCGCCCCTCCCGCGACCACGATGTCGGCCTCGCCGCTGGTGATCATCTGGTGGCCCACCGCGAGGGCCTCGCCCCCGGCGGCGCACGCCAGCGACGAGCAGGTGACCGGGCCGGACAGTCCGTGCCTGATGGCGATGCCCGCCGCGATCGCGTTGCTCATGACCCGGGGGACGCCGCCCCGTGACCGGCGGCCCCCCTCGTCCCAGGCGGCCCGCCAGATGGCCGCGAGGGACTCCAGGTTGCCCGCGCCGGTGCCGACCGAGATCCCGAACCGGGTGAGGTCGAGCTTCTCCAGATCGAGCCCGGCGTCCTCCATGGCCAGGTCGGTGGCCACGATCGCCAGCTGGACGGTGCGGTCCATCTTCGCCGTCAGCCGGACGGGCAGGGCCAGCGAGTCCGGGAGGTCCACCTCGCCCGCGATGCACGGGCCAAGCTCCTCCGGCGCGAACCGGGTGACGCTCCGGATGCCGTTGCGCCCGGTCACCTGTCCCTTGTGGAAGTCCGCCGCGCCGATCCCGATGGGGGTGACGGGGCCCAGGCCGGTCACGACCACGGCGCTCACGGCATGGCCCTCTCCGGCGAGGTGTCCTGCATGACGGCGATGACGTCGGCGACGGTGCCCACCATGGAGAACCGCCCGGGGTCGATGTCGAGGGCGTAGCGCTCCTCGACGTCGGTCAGCAGGTCGTAGGCGTCGATGGAGTCGAGGGCGAGGTCCTCGCGCAGGCTCGCGTCGGGGGTGATCAGGCTCCGCTCGACGCCGAGCCTGTCGGCGAGGATGGTCTGGATGGTGTCCAGCGCTTCCTGGGCGTTCATTTCGGTTCCCTTCCCGGTGGTCGGGCGGCGGCGTTTCCCGGACGGGCGGCGTTTCCCGGACTGGCGGCGTGCCAGCCGCGCTCCGCCGGCAGGTAGAGCCCGTCGCCGTCGCTGGTGTGGGTGAGCGGGACGGAGTAGAGGTTGACCGTCCCGCGGTCGAGCAGCTGCTCCGCCAGCGCCCGCCGGTCGACCCGGTCGAGGTGGCGGTGGTGGATCCGGGCCCGGCCGAGGTCCCGGGTCCACTCGGGTTCGAGGTGGTTCACGACCGTGGTCTGGTGGAAGTCCGGTTCGCGGTTCCGCACCTCCTGGTAGGTCCGGATGAGGGAGTGGGCCCCGTTGAGGAGCGTGAAGACGCTGAGGTTGCCGGTCAGCGGGACGTTCTCGTACCGGATCTGCTGGACGAGGGTGGGCGTGATGTCGGGGACCAGCGCCGCCGCGCCGTCGCCGACGAACGCCAGGACGTTCCCCGGACGGGTCAGGGCGATCGCCGGGAGCGCCTGGAGCGCGTCCCCCATCAGCGCCCGGCCGTACCAGCCGGAGTGGCCGGGGCCGGTGCGGGCGATGTTGCGGATCGCGGCGATGCCGCCGCGCCCCACGTCGTACACGCCGGTGTAGCCGTAGCCGTGCGAGGCGACGAGCCCGCGGACGACCGCGTCCACCTCGTGGCAGAACACGCCGGTCGTCATGGGCCTGGTCGGCAGGACGGCCGACGGGTCGCCGTGGTCGCGGACCGTCTCGATCGCGTGCCGCCGCATCGCCAGGACCTTCGGATCGACGTCCAGGCGTTCGCCCAGCCGGTGGAGGAACTCGCCGACGGGGACGCACAGCGGCAGGTCGGCGGCCGGGGCCACATGCTCCCGCCGCCGGGTCACCTGCACGACCATCGGGTGGCGGCCGAGCACGGACTCGCTGAAGGGAGTCGAGATCTCGGCGATCCGGCTGCCGAGGAAGAACAGCGCCAGGTCCGGCCGGAGCCGCCAGGTCGCCGGGTCGATCATGTAGTCGTACAGCCGCGACGTGAAGCCGTAGAGCCCCAGCGTGCCGAGGTGGGCGGGAATAGGGCGGCCGTCCACGAAGGTCGAGACCGCGCCCGGACGGGTGAGCGAGTCGGCCAGCGCCGCCCCGGCCTCGTGGGCGGCCCTGAGCAGCGGCGGCCGGTCCTCCGGCTCGACGGCGCCCACCTGCCACAGCAGCCGGACCGGGGCGTTGTTGACCAGGTCGACGACCTGCTCGAAGGGGCTCTCGCGCACGACCGCGCCGGCCCGCACGGGGTCGGCGGGGACCGCCGCGGGCTCGGCGGGGACGGGCGGCGGGTCGGCGCGGTGCTCCAGGACGCTGTGGGTCACCAGCAGCACCACCGGGCCCTCGTCCGCGTCGTAGGCGGCGAAGGCGTCCCGGAGGGCGCGGTCGAGGTCCTTGGCGCGGTCCAGGTAGAAGGTCTTCAGCCGTTTGGCGCGCATGACCTCCCGGGCGTCCTCGTGCGCGTGGACGGTGCCCTGGAACGGAGCCCACCGCCCGGACGGCGACTCCGCGCCGACGATGAAGCCGCGGGCCCGGGCGTCCCGCAGGTTGGCGAGGGTGCCCTTGAACTCGTCCAGCATGCCGCTGGTGACCACGATGAGGAACGGCGCGCGGTCGAGGATCCACCGGGCCAGCGCCCCGCAGGCCAGGCCGTGCTCGTTCGGGCCGCGCAGCACGGGGTTGCCGCGCTCGGCCGCCAGCCTCTCCAGGTCGGAGATGATCCCGGACACCACGGTGCCGGTGTAGGGGTGCAGGCCCCACAGCGGGCCCGAGCGCGCGGACAGGAAGTCGGCGAGCCCCCGCGCCAGGGTGGCGGCGGGGAGTTCGGCGGCGGCGATCGAGACCTCCGCGACGCGGGCCTCGACGTGGTCCGCGACCGCGGCGACGGCGTCGCAGGCCAGATGCCAGTCGGACCCGGGAAGGTCGCGGACGGCGAAGGGCGCGACGACCTGCGCGTCGGCTCCGTGCGACGGGTCGCGGTACAGCCGGACGCCGAAGGGGGACAGCTCGGGCCGCTGGGACGTGGGCCAGGACGTGACCGCCTCGATCACGGCGTCGGCGCTCGCCTGGTCCGCCCCGTCCGCAGGCGGTCCGGGCGGAGGGAACACCAGGAGCACCCCGACCGGGCGTCCGTCGGCGACCAGGCCCGGCGCCGCCGCCAGCGAGTCGGCGAACTCCACGTCGATCCGCAGCCGCGGGACGCGCTCCTCGAGATAGTGCCGGACGCGGTCGGCCACGTCGCGGAAGCGCGGATCCCGTCGCCAGGCCGCGCCGGAGGCCGGGCCCGCGTCCTCGGCGGCGGGCACGAGGCCAGGGAGCGCTTCGCGCAGGATCCGCCGTTCGCCGGGGCCTGCCCCCACGCAGACGACCGTGAGCCGCCTGTCTCCGTGCCGCACCTTACCGCTCATTCGCGTGACCACCTCGAGCACAGGAAATGCGAGGTCGAGAAGGGAAATTCTTCCCTCTGGCCAAGGGCAACGTGCTCTTGATAAATGGGTCAAGATCGTTGACTCATTACGAAAGAGTCGAGCCCCTGGCGCCACTCTCAAGGAAAGAGGAGAGGTCACGGCGAGGCAAGTGACGTACGGTGAGTGATGCATCACTGATTGTGACTATCGTTCTACTTGGCAGAGAGTCCGCACGTCAGAGCGATGTGATCTGATGGGGAACGCGGCGCTCGATCCCATCTTCCTAACGCCGCTGGAGGAAGGATGACGACCGGAAGCCCCTGGAATACCGATGAGCGCGTCGCATTGCGCGCCCTGGCGCGTGACTTTACCGAACGCGAGATCGTCCCGAATCTCGCCCAATGGGAGGACGACGGAAAACTGCCGATCGAAATCCATCGCAAGGCCGCCGAGGTCGGGCTTCTGGGCATCGGATGGCCCGAGGAGGCGGGCGGTTCGGGCGGTGAGGTGTTCGACGTCCTGATCGTGTTCGAGGAGATCATCCAGGCGGGCGGTTCGGGCGGTTTGCTCGGCGCGCTGTACACCCACGGCATCGCGCTGCCGAACATCATCGCCTCCGGCAGCAAGGACCTGGTGGAGCGCTACGCGAAGCCGACGCTGGCGGGCAGGAAGATCGGCGCGCTCGCCGTCACCGAGCCCGGCACCGGCTCCGACCTGGCGAATCTCAGCACCACCGCCGTTCCGGACGGAGACTTCTACGTGGTGAACGGCGCGAAGCTGTTCATCACCTCGGGGGTGCGGGCCGACTTCGTGACCGCGGCGGTGCGCACCGGCGGGCCCGGCGCGGCGGGCATCTCCCTGCTCGTGATCGACAAGGACACGCCGGGGTTCACGGTCTCGCGGTCGCTGCGCAAGATGGGCTGGGACTGCTCCGACACCGCCGAGCTGGCGTTCGCCGATGTGCGGGTGCCCAGGGCCAACCTGGTCGGCGCGGAGGGCACCGGCATCCTGCAGATCGCGCAGAACTTCGTCACCGAGCGTCTGGGGCTCGCCGCGCAGGCGTACGCGACCGCGCAGCGTTGCCTGGACCTGACCGTCCACTGGGTGCGGCAGCGCGAGACGTTCGGCGGCCTGCTGGCGTCGCGGCAGCTCGTCCAGCACAAGATCGCGGAGATGGCCCGGCAGGTGGACGTGGCGCGCGCCTACACCCGGTCGGTCGCGGAGCGGTACGTGGCGGGCCAGGACGTCCTCACCGAGACGGCCTTCGCCAAGAACACCGCCGTCTACGCGGTCGAGCACGTGGTGCACGAGGCGGTGCAGCTGTTCGGAGGCATGGGCTACATGCGCGAGTCGGAGGTCGAGCGGCACTACCGTGACGCGCGCCTGCTGGGCATCGGAGGCGGCACCACGGAGATGATGAACGAGATCGTCATCAAGCGCCTCCGGATCGAACCGCGCAGGATACGGGCACGCTCTGCCTGAGAGACCCGGCCCGAGGAAGTCGGCCCGAGGAAGTCGGCCTGAGGAGGCTGCCGTGGAGCGATGGATCATCGACGACGTCCCCGACCAGGCCGGGCGCACGTTCGTCATCACCGGCGCCAACAGCGGCCTGGGATTCGAGACGGCCAGGGCGGTCGCCCGTCGCGGCGCCCATGTGGTCATGACCGCCCGAAGCCGCCTCAAGGGCGAGACCGCCGTGGAGCGCCTGCGGAGCCTGGTGCCGCGGGCCTCGGCGGAGTACCGGCTGCTCGACCTCGCCGACCTGGACTCGGTCCACGCGTTCGCCGAGGCGCTCACGGCCGGCCCGCCCGGCGACGTCCTGGTCAACAACGCCGGGGTGATGTGGCCGCCGCGCACCCTCACCAGGCAGGGATTCGAGCTGCAGTTCGCCACCAACCACCTGGGGCACTTCGCACTGACCGCCCTGCTGTACGACTGGCTCGGGATCTCCGCACAGCAGGGCCGGGACGTGCGCGTCGTCACGGTCACCTCGGTCCTGCACCGCGGCGGACGGCTCCAGCGCGGCGACCTGACCGGCGACCGCTCGTACTCGCCGACGGCCTTCTACGCCCAGTCCAAGTTCGCCAATGTCGTGTTCGGCCTGGAGCTGGACCGCAGGCTCAGGGCGATCGGCTCACCGATCCGCAGTGTCCTCGCCCACCCCGGCTACGCCGCCACCAACCTCCAGACCAGCGGCCCGACCGGCCTGCGCAAGCGCGTCTACCAGGTCCTCAACGTCGTGCTGGCCCAGCCGGCCGACCGCGGCGCGTGGAGCCAGCTGTACGCCGCGACCGACCCGGACGTCGAGGGCGGGCAACTGATCGGACCGGACGGTCCGGGCGAGATGCGCGGCCGTCCGACGGTCGTCCAGCCGGTGCACCGCGCCCGGGACCCGGAGACCGCCCAGGAGCTCTGGTCGCTCTCGGAGAAGCTCACCGGCGTCCCGTTCCCGCTGGACCGGCCCAAGTGACCCCGATACGCTCCGACCGTGCCCCGGGGCCACCCGGCCCCGGGCACGGTCGCGTCAGATGGAGACCTCGTAGGTGCGGCGCTTGGCGGCGATCCGCGCCGGGTGGTCGCGGAGGTCGTACGACCAGCAGTCCGCCGCCCCGAGGACGGGGACGACGATCCTGACCCGGCGCTCATGGTGGCCCGACGTCGGCGAGCCGTGCAGGGCCTCGCAGTGCTGGCCGATCGCCTTGTCCGGCTCGCTGACGGACGAGCTGAGGGCCGAGCATTCGTAGCTCTCGCCCCACGCATCTCGCTGGCTCAGCCGCCGATGGGTGTAGCTCGAGCGCAGTGAGTCTGTGAGCTGGACGTTCGTTCCTGGGCTGTTTGATCGCGTGACCGGCTTCTACTGTGGTGTAGGCGTTGAGGGCGGTGGCCCGGGGTGGGGTGGCGCCGGCACTTCACCGCTCGGGTGGTTGGCGGCGGTTCGCCCCTGCTGGAGGTTCGAAGGTGCCAACCAATTGATCCCATCCAGCAAGGAAGAGCCGGTGGAACGGTATGACGACGCCGTCACCGAGGACGAGTTTGCAGCCTCCAGGACTTCGTTCGATCTTCTCCTAGCCGACCTGCGCGCCCGGCAGCGGGCGAGCTCACCCACGCCGAGCTGGGAAGAACTCTGCGTCCAGGGCGGGCGCCGGGTGATACGGCAGCTGCTGCAGGACCACCTGGACCCGCGGGCGCTGCGCGAGGAATGGCGGCTGAAGAAGGGGCAAGACCGGCTGCTGGCCACCGTGGTCGGCACGGTGACTGCGACCCGGTGCGCGATCCGCGCCCCGGGCCGCCGCAACCGGTGTCCGGCCGATGACCATCTCGCCCTTACGGCCGGGCGGCACTCGCACGGCCTGCGGAAAACTGGCCGTCCTGGAGGCGGTGCGCGGGTCGTTCGACGACGCGCACGCCGCGATCACCTCGTGGTGCGGGCCGGTGATCGGGAAACGGCAGATCGCCGACCAGGTGGTCGCCGCCGCAGTCGATATCGACGCGTTCCACGCCGCGGCGATCCCACCGCCCCGCACCGCCGACGCCCCGGCCGCCAACGACGTGTCGCCGGTTGGGCGTTGGGCTTGCTGGTCGGCAACACCGACCAGGTCATCACCGACATGAGAACCCGAGCCGCCCCCCGACCGGCGCGACGGCCTGGGCACCGCCATCGGCTACCTGTCCCGTCACCGCGAGTTCCTCCAGTACGACCGGGCCCTGGCAGGCGGATGGCCGATCGCCACCGGAGCGGTCGAGGGCACAGCCAGACATCTGGTGGGTGGAAATCACCGGCGCGAGGTGGGGGCTGGCCGGGGCCGCGGCGATCCTGAAGCTCCGCGCGGTCCTCGGCAACGGCGACCTGGACGCCTACTGGGCCTACCACCTCGACCGCGAGCGACACCGCCTCCACAAGGCCCGCCACCAGGAGGAACACGCACTCACGGCTTGATCAACACAGTCACTGGGCTCGAACTACACCCATCCTGGATTGCTCAGCGCATTGGACCAGCTGACAGGCACCGCCATGCCTGGGAAGCCAGTGCCAGGTCCTCCGTGCAGGCGACTTCGCGAACCCATGCAGTCGATGTCGCGGATGCTGAGATTGGGCAAGAACTTGCCGCGGGTCGGCAGTGACCAGCGTCCTCGACGGGGCAAGGCCGGGGCGCAGTGCGGCAGCCGTCCGCTCCGCGTGGCCGGGACGCTGATCAGTGGGTGTTCGCGTTGTGCGCAGGTGCGGGCCGTGGGTGGCCTCGGCAGGACGGACATACTCACGTTCGATCGCGGCTCCGAAATGACGAGCCCGGCCCGTCTCTCCCGATGGGTCTGCTCACCAACTCGGCAGATGCTCACGCTCGGAGGAGCGCTGGCCGGACGGCTCGCTCTGTCGGAACGGACCGTCCGGTCGGCGGCGTCGTGAGGACCGGTGGCCCGCTGGCTTCAGTGGCCCACGTCCGAAGTTACAGCCCTGGGATTTTGGGAACTGCGCCGGTGGCCTTACCCACTACGCTCCCGGCCCCGCCCGCGCTCTCGGCGCCGGGGACCGCACCGGTCAGACCGCCGGGGACCGCACCGGTCAGACCGCCGGGGACCGCACCGGTCAGACCGCCGGGGACCGCACCGGTCAGACCGCCAGGGACCGCGCTGGCCAGGCCGCCGGGGACGGCACCGGCCAGGCCGCCGGGGACGGCGCTGGTCAGGCCGCCGGGGAGGGCGCCGGTGAGGTGCGCAAGGCTCTGGCCGACGATGGCCTCGGCGAGACGGATCTTGGCGAATCGGAAGGTGTCCCGGAGGCTGTACTGCAGGTCGAGGATGAGGTGGGAGAGGATGTCCAGCGGGAGCGTCAGCAAGCTCGCGGTGGGTGGTCGCGGGAGTGCGCCAGAGGCCAGCCCGATGGCTTGTCCTGCACCGATCTGAGGAAGAGCGCCCCCTGCCAATGCTGAGACGTCGGCAGGGTTCGGAGGCTGGGCCGAGGTCGGGTTGGATGGCGCTGCGGTTTCGGACGGTTTCTCCATGATGGTCCTTGAGGGAAGGGGTTTGGCCCTGTGGAGCCGCCGGGGGAGTGCGCCGCGTAGTGGACACACGCACGGCGCGGATGGATGCGACGGCACTGATGGGCTGGACGCCGAGCACGTGGTCTTCGTATGCCGGAAGACAGCCGTTGCCGTGCGCGGCAGGTGGATCCTCTCCGTTAAGGACAACACGGATTGCAGCGAGCCATAACTCTCTGTAGCGACAGGTTGCGGTTCTGTGCAGTCATCCACATGGCGCTACGAAGAATCCCGTTCGCATGAACTGATCGGCGCAGCCGTGAGCGGGTTGGTCATGTGTGAGCTTCCCCCCGTTTCACGGCCACGTGACCTGAGATGACCTGGCGGTCATCCGGGAAGGATCACCTCGTGCCGTCACCTCATCCGCCGGAGTTCCGGCGTCGCGCCGTGGAGTTGGCCCGGACCGGCGACAAGTCGGTGTCCGCGCTGGCCAAGAGCCTTGGAATCAGCCAATCCTGCCTGAGCCGGTGGGTCCGGCAGGCCTCGATCGACGAAGGCCAGGCCGACGGGCTGACCACGGCCGAGAAGGAAAGAGCTCGTCGCGCTGCGCCGCAAGACCAGGCAGCTGGAACAGGAGAACGAGATCCTCAAACGCGCCGCGGCGTACCCGCCCGGGAGAACGTCCTCCCAGAATCAAGTACGCATTGATCCGTGAGCTCGCCGGATTAGGCATCCCGGCCGCGGCCGCGTGCCGCGTATTGGGAGTTTCGTTGTCGGGTTATAAGGACTGGGTCGGCCGACCGGCGTCGCTACGGGAGCAACGCAACACCGAACTGGTGAAAATCATCCGGGAAATCCATGCCGAGTCCCGGGGCAGTCACGGGTCTCGGCGGGTGCACGCCGAGCTGGTGGCCGGGCGGGGCGAGTCGGTGAACCACAAGCGGGTCGAGCGGCTGATGCGTCAGGCCGGGATCCAGGGGATCCACCGGCGTCGTGGACGCCACAACCTGGTCAACGCCGCCACGGCCGAGGACCTGGTGCAGCGGTCGTTCACCGCTGATGCGCCCGACCGGCTGTGGTGTACCGACATCACCGAACATCCTGCCAGCGACGGGAAACTGTACTGCGCCGCCGTGCTGGACTGCTTCTCTCGAAGGATCATCGGGCATTCCATCGACGTCCGCCAGAACACCGAACTGGTGGTGAACGCGATGGCGGCGGCGGTCGCCCGCCGTGACCCGGTCACCGGCGCCACCGTCCTGCATTCCGACCACGGGACGCAATTCACCTCGTTCGTGTTCGGGAAACGACTCCGGGACGCGGGACTCCTCGGATCTATGGGTACGATCGGCGACTGCTGCGACAATGCCATGATGGAATCGTTCTGGGAACGATACAGATCGAGCTCCTCAATACCAAGAAATGGGCAACAAGGACTGGGCTGGCGGTGGCGGTGTTTGAATGGATCGAGTGCTGGTATAACCCATTCAGAAGGCATTCCAGTCTCGGAATGCTCAGCCCGGTCGCCTACGAGGACCAACACCACGCCCAGCAGGCTGCCACCGGCTGACCCATCTCACCCCAGGTGGCCGTGCTACGGGGGGAACCTCAGTGTGAATGGGTGTGGCTCGAACTCAGTGACTGCGTTGATCAAGCCGTGAGTGCGTAATCCGCCTGATGGCGGGCTTGGTGAAGGCGGTGTTGCTCGCGGTCGGTGGGGCATCCTGCCGTACGCGATCGAGGTCCGCTGGTCACGCGCCGGCTGGTGCCTGATCTACATCAACCGCGACGAACAGTAGCTCCGCCCCCAGCCGCAGAGCCGACTACTCCGTTGCCCCTTTCGGGCTTACTTGGTCTGCCCTCGCGCCAGACCTGGTGCCAGGGGTTGTCCGCCGGACGGCCACGGAGCAATCATGGACAAACTGGGGCGAAAATGACGCTGGGCAAACGCGGCATTTTCGCGTTTGCCCAGGTCGGGGATGGTGGGTCGCGCGGGACTTGAACCCACAACCTACGGATTAATTGTCGGCGTGTGGGTTGTTGTGTTGGTGGGGGTCCTGTCACTGGGTGTTGACGGGGTGCGTTGAGCGGGTTGCTTTGGGTGTACGGGGATCGCGGGTGCTGCGCGGAAGCCGTATCGCTGTGATCTGTCGGATGAGCAGTGGGCGTTGATCGAGCCGATCATCGCGGCGTGGAAGGCGCGGCGTCCGTCGGTGTCGGGTCATCAGGGCCGGTATCCGATGCGGGAGATCGTGAACGCGCTGCTCTACTTGGAACGGACCGGGTGCGGGTGGGAGTACCTGCCGCATGACCTGCCGCCACCGTCGGCGGTGTACTACTACTTCGCGTTGTGGCGGGATGACGGCCTGTCCCAGACGATCCATGACCTGCTGCGCGCCCGGGTCCGTGAGGTCGCCGGGCGCGGCGAGGACCCGACCGCGGTCGTGGTGGACTCCCAGACCGTGCACGCCGCCGCGGGCGTCCCGGCGGACACGACCGGCCTGGACCCGGGCAAGAAGTCCCGGGGCCGCAAACGCGGGATCGCCACCGACGTACTCGGTCTGCTCCTCGCGGTCTACGTCACGGCCGCGAGCGTGCATGACAACGCGATCGGGATCGAGTTGCTGGACCAGGTCGCCATCGACCATCCGACCGTGACGGCCGCGTGGGTCGACGCGGGATTCAAGAACGCCCTCGCCGACCACGGCCGAACCCTCGGCATCGACGTCCGGGTCGTGCAGCCCGAACCCGGCACCAGAGGGTTCACCCCGGTGCCCAAACGGTGGGTGGTCGAGCAGACCTTCGGCACCCTGACGCCGCACCGCCGCCTGGCCCGGGACTACGAGAAACACCCCGCCAGCAGCCAAGCCCACATCTACCGGGCCGCCACCGACCGGATGACACGCCGCCTGACCGGGACGACCACCAGCTGGCGCGACCGGCCCACCGCCACGCTCGCCGCGTGAACCCTCACCTTCCTGAGCTGCCCGAGCAGCTTCTTCGGCACCTGACACGGCAGCGAGACGCCGCTCAGGCCGACGTCGACCGTCTCACCACCGAACTCGACCACGCCCGGCAGCTTCTTGAACGCCTGGACATCACCCACCAGACCCTGCTCGCCATCACCCGGCCCCAGCCCACCGGCCCCGGACCCGTCCCACAGCCGCAGCTTCCGCCGGGCTACTCCCAGATCCTCACACTCCTAGCCGGCCACCCGACGGCCTCCACGCCAAGGACATCACCCACGCCCTCGGCCAGGACCCCACCAGCAAGAAACACCGTCGAGGGCATCAGCGCCAAACTCAAACGCCTGGTCGGGCGAGACCTCGCCACCGAACCTCAAAAGGGACTCTTCACCATCAAGGCACCCAAGACCTAACAGAACACCCTCTGAGTGCTGGAGTCGAACGGTCAAGGGAGCTTCTCCGCCCCTCTACGCCCCCCGACACCAGCGTGAGGAAGGCCCCCACGCCTGCGTGGGGGCCTTCCTCACGAGTTTTCTAGCCCGGCTGGCGTCCGGGTGCTGGCGGCGGTCAGCCCGTGCCGCTTTCCTGCTCGACGTGGTGGGCGATGACGTACCAGCCGTAGCCAACGCTCACGTACGACTTCGTCTTCCCCCCGGCCCACGGCCCAGCGTGCGTTTCCGTTCCCACTCCGGGCTTGTTGAACGTCGCCACCACACGGTGCTGCCAACTCACCGTTCCGGCCGGGCACTGCGAGCCAGCGGTGGGCGTCCCCCAGCCAACAAATGTGTAGCTCCAGCAACGACCGCTCGACGCCGCCTGAGCCGAGCCCGCCCCAGTCAAACAGCCGCAGACAAACTGCCGCATCCCGGCACGAGGAGCTGCGGTCGTCGGACGTGTGGACGGAAGAGGTGGAAGGGGAAGTATGTCAACGGCGCCGGGCGGCGTCGCCCTGGTCGGGCGGAACGGCGTGCCAGGTCCGGGCCATCGACCGCCACCCGTTGCTGTGCTCTGGGACCGACCTCCGTCGCTCGGGCACGGCACCTGGAGCTGCCGCGCCCAGACCGCCACGCGCTGCGGACGTTTGCCAGCCCAGAAAGCGGTGTTGCGCGCGGATCTATTGTCCGTCTCCCCAGGCGCTCGTGGCCACTGGGGCCTGGGGGTGGGCGGTCAAGATCTGGCGGTGTACGGCCGCCGGGAACGGCGTTGGGCGGACATGGTGCTGGTGATGGGCGGCCAACAGGGGCGTTGGCGGGTGGCCAGGCCCTCTGGGATTCCGACGGTCGGCGGCCCCAGCTCTGAAACGTGTGCTTCAGAAGCTTTCTGGAGCGTACACTGCAGAAATGGAGAGCGACCGATCCGGCCAGACGCCCGGGGCGCGCCGCGGCCGCCCGCGCTCGTTCGATGTCGACACGGCCGCCGAGGCCGCGCTGCGCACGCTGTGGGCCAAGGGCTACGAGGCTTCGTCGGTGGGCGACCTGGTGACGGCCACTGGCTTGTCGATGTCCAGCCTGTACTCGGCGTTCGGCAGCAAGCGCGGCGTACTGGAGGCGGCACTGACCCTCTACGACCGCAACCGGGACGATCTGTTGGCCCCCCTGGAGCGCGGCAACGAAGGGCTTGAAGATCTGCGCCGTTTCCTGGAGGCCCTCCGGCAGTCCGTGTCGGAGCCGGGTATCCCTGGCTGCTTCATGGTGAACACCTCCACCGAGGTAGCGCCGCACGACAGCGGGATCGCCGCGCGGACCAGCCGTTACCGCGATCGTGTGTACGCCGGCATCACCGCCGCTCTGAACCGCGCGGTCGCCTCCGGCGAGCTCCCGCCCGGTGACGTCCAGGACCGGGCCCGGATCCTCCAGGCCGGCTCCTACGGGGCCCTCGTGGTGGCCCGGGCGGGCGACACGGCGGAGGCCCGCACGATCATCGACGCGCTGATGCGGATGTTCGCGACCCAGGGCTGAGCGGTCGAGGCGGCAGGACACTGCGGGGTTCCGGAGCGAGAGATCGCGTAGCCCCGGCACGTGCCCGCCACGGCTCAGGCGCGGCCGACGGCGACGAACGCCGCGAGCGCGAGGAGGGCCGCGTCCGCCGCGATGTACTTGGCCTCCCCTTCATGGCGGCGGCGGACGTTGATGGCACCGACCATCAGCAGGGCGAAGCCGACGGCGGTCACTGGCACGAGGGGCCGGCGCGATGTCGGGCGCGCGGGCAGGGGCAGACCGAACGCGGCCAGCAGATCGAGGGCCCCGGTGGCCTTGACGAGGCCGACTTCGGCGTCCTTGGTCCAGGCTCCTCCAGGCACGCTGACCAGCTTCTCCTTGGGCACGAGGGACTTGTTGACGCCGCCGGCCAAGGCGACGGAGGCAACAATGGAGCGCCTCATGAATCTCGCACTGTGGATCACCACAGGAGTGGTCCCTTGGAGTTCCTGCTCGCTGCAGCTCCTCGAGTCTCGGACCCAGAATTGTGGAGCAAGCGTTCTGTAACTGCCTGGGACATTTGAAGCGCCGGGCGCCCCGATCGGGGCGCCCGGTCGGCGCTTACATGCCTCCCCTGGCGAGAGCAGCAGGGGCAAGGGCCCGTCGTGTCAGTCCTGCCAGGTGCGGTGTGCGAACCCGCGGTCCACCGGGGTGTGGAAGAGGTGGTTGGAGTAGTTGCTGATCGTCTTGATGGAGACGGCGAGCAGAACTCGCAGGATGTCCTGTTCGGAGTAGCCCGCCGCGAGGAAGGCGTCCACCTGGGCCGCCGTCGGCAGGCCGCGGGACTCGACGAACGCCGCAGTGAAGGTGACGAGCGCATTCAGACGCTCATCGGGCACCGGGCGGCCGTCACGGATGGCGTCGGTGATCTCGGCGGGGACCTTGGTCATGTCGGCGACCGCACTGTGGGCTGCGACGCAGTAGGTGCAGCCGTTGGTGCGGCTGATGGTCAGCAGGATCGCCTCCTGCTCGGCGGGGGACAGCGCGGAATCGGAGCGGAAGACCTGGTAGCCGTCCATGTAGGCCTGCAGCAGGCCGGGCAGGTTGGCCATCCGGGCGTACATGTTGGGGATCATGCCGTTGCGGGCCTTGGCGTCCGCGAGCACGCCCGCGACCGCCGGGTCCGGGTCGTCGACGGTGCGGGCGGGCAGGGACAGGGGGCGTTCAGCCTGGGCCATGGTGCGGCTCCTTCGAGAGGTATTTATGGAGTGTTCGTTCCGGAAATATTATGGAGCATACACTCCAGATATGCAAACGGCGGGACCCGGAAGGCGTCGCTGCAGGTCAAGTTATGTATCGGTACTCGTTGATGACGCTGCCCAGGATGCGGGTGCGTGGGAGCCGATGGGCTTCGGTGGCGTGCGTGATGGTGGCTGCTGGCCGGTCCCGGGTGGTAGTTGATTGCGGGATCGGTGGGGGCGGCCCCCCTGCGGTCATGCCTTGAACACCCGCCCGGACATGGCCAGCATGGCGCGCCGGGGCAGCAGGCGTGGGGCCAGCGCCATCGCCTTGTTGGTGAGGCCGGGCACGACGCTCGGCGGCACGTTGCCCCGCTCCAGTGCCTGGCGGGTCGCGGCCGCTATCTCGGCCGGTGTGGCCACCCGGCCCATCCCGAGCTCCTCCTGGCCGACCACGTCGTTGAACTCGGTGCCGGTCGCTCCGGGGGACACGGCCAGCACGCGCAGCGAGGATGCCCGGGTCTCGTAGGCCAGGGCCTCGGTCAGGCTCAGCACGAACGCCTTGGTGGCGCCGTAGACGGCCATGTTGGGGGCGGGCTGGTAGGCGGCCAGGCTGGCCACGTTGACCAGTGCGCCGCGCCCGTCGGCGACCAGCTGCGGCAGGAAGGCCCGGCTGACCTCGGTGACCGCGACGACGTTCAGCTGGATCATGCGGGCGATCTCGTCGGGATCCTGCTTCGCGAACGGCCCGAAGCCGCCGAAGCCCGCGTTGTTGATCACGGTCTGGACGGCGATGCCCCGGGCTTCGACCTCCGCGCGAAGGGCCTCTCCCGCCCCGGGGCGGGACAGGTCGGCGGCGATCGGGGTCGCCGTGACGCCGTGCGCCGCCTCCAGATCGGCCGCCAGCTGCTCAAGCCGGTCCAGGCGCCGGGCGACGAGGACGACGTCGGCGCCCCGCTGGGCCCACTGACGGGCGAACTCCGTGCCGATGCCGGAGCTCGCGCCGGTGATCAGGGCGACGGTCCCCTGGTAGGACATGGTGGACATGGTGGTGCTCCGCTTCTTGGGAAGACTGCATTGACTCCAATGTAGGCACGTGACATCATTGTAGTCAACCGACAACACCGAGGATGTGTGACGTGGCCGAGGGCCCTTACCACCACGGCAACCTGAGGGCGGCCCTGCTCGAACGCGCCGAGGCCGTGCTGACCGAGTCCGGACCCGCCGCGCTCTCGCTGCGCGGCCTGGCCCGCGACATCGGCGTCAGCCACGCCGCCCCGACCCGCCACTTCCAGGACCGGCAGGCGATCCTCGACGCCCTGGCGGCCACCGGGTTCACCGACCTCAACCAGCGGGCCCAGGACGCAGCGGACACGCCGGGCACCGTCGAGCAGCGGCTGCGCGGCCTCAGCCGCGCCTACATCGGCTTCGCCAGAGAACGCACCGCACTCCTGGAGCTGATGTTCTCCGCGAAACGTGAACTGCAGCACGCCCGCGACCAAGCCGGACAAGACCTGTTCCGCCTCGGACACCAGAGCCTGGACCTCGCCGCCCGCCTGCTCGCCGAAGGCCAGCGGGCCGGAACGGTGCGCGAGGGAGACCCCGCACGGCTGGCCCAGGTCGTGTTCTCCGCCGTCCACGGCCTGGCCGCGCTCGCCGTCGGCGGCCTGCTCGACGACACCCCGGTGGACGAGGCCTGCGACCTGGCCCTGGACGTCCTGCTGGCCGGCCTCGCCCCCCAGAGCTGACACCCCACGCAGGACGAAGCCGCCGTCCCCCTTCAACGTCCGTTTGCGGCTGATCGCATGTTGTGAGCGGGTGCCAGGTTCTAGAGCCTGACTTTGGGAGGGCACTGGATGCCAGAGCCCACACCGGTCCGCCAGCGCCCGCTCACCTCGGATCGTCAGCCGTTGTGATCGGTGGACGCCGGGCTGATGAGCCTGGCTTGCGGACGAAACGAACCGACCACCATTGCCGGCCTTCCGCCCGGCGGCGGTGGTCGCCCCACTCTCGGCGGCTTTGCTCGCCGGCCGTTTCATTTCGCGGACCGTCACGATGACCGGCTGATCCGGCGCGGCCGCACGGACGTCACGGCACAGCGCCAGCGCCGCAAACTCCGGCCGCACCTTGACCCGGGCGGAGATCTTCCCGGTGAAGACCCGGCCGCGTGCAACGCCACCACTGCGGTCAACTGCGGTTCCCGTACTTCGCACAGGTCGGGGACGTAGTTGTGGAGAGCGCCCGCCGAGACGACCGCAACTCGGCGATGCCGCTGATCGAGTTGTCCGGATTGAGCAGCAGTTCCTCTTCGGCGACGGTGGATCCGTCCGACCCGGCCGCAGCAGGGGCCACGTCCTTGCGGATGCCAGCGATGACCTTGGTCACCACAGAGCCTCCTCGGAGGCTGTGACACATAATCCACCCGAGCCGTCGACCGTGCCGAGGCGGTGAGCTGGACGGGCTCGGGCCGAGCATGGCTCGCCGAGGGACTGGGTGGCACCTAATGCGGATTAGGTGTCACACGCGGAGAGGAGGAGGGGCCGTCCCACGCGTGTTCAGTATCGGCGGGTCGCATCCGCCAGTGCGGGTGTTGGCCCAATGCTTCACGGGGGCGGGGCGGGGCGGGGTGGCCAACAGCCGTCCTCGCGCCAGGGAGGAATGCCCACATGGTGCGCGGGTCGACGATGCCGGTCTCGATGGTGCCCGTCTCGGTGTTGCTCGGCTAGATGAACTGGGCGTCCTTGCATCCGGCGTTGACGAACGCGGTGCGCATGCGAGTCTGCAGGGTTTTGAGGTCCTTGGAATCCGTCACCTTGTTGGGGAAGTTGAACTTGAACTCGCGGGTGGTGCCGCTGATCGTCGGGGACATCGACACATAGATCCGGTCGGGCACGACCGTGGTGTTGTCGGGATACTGGACCCGGATCAGGTAGTCGGTGACTTTGTCGCCGTTCTTCTTGTTCTTCAGGCAGGGGCGGGTGCCGTTTTCGACGCGCTTCATCAGTCCCTGGTTGACCTGGGTGCCCTGCATGGGGACCAGGTTGTAGCGCATGCTGGCGCCCCAGAACGTCGATGCGATCAGGTGGCCGCCCTGCCAACCCGCCCCGCCCCATCCGCCGACCGTGGTCTCACATGTCTTGTCGCGCGGGGAAGTCTTCTCCACCACGTTCTTGGACAGCGCCGTCTCAGGACGCCCGTATCTATCGGTCGTGAACTTCCGCGCGTTGGCGGTGTAGGTGTGGCTCGGGGTGATGTTCTTCTCGCATTCGCGTCATCCGGCTTCCGCTGCAGAGCCTGTTCGGAGGACGCCGACGCCGCGGGCCCGGCGGACAAACCAGCCGCCAGCGCGATCGTGCCGACAACCGTCGGCGTCCGCCAGTACCTGCTCCGCCGGTCGACCGTCTTCGATCCGCGTGTCGGGGTGTGCGGTCGAGGTGGAGCAGGAACGTGGCCGGTACGCCAGTGACACCTGATACCGATGAGGCCACTCCCAGTGGTTCCGGCCGGACGGAGGTGTCGCCGGGCGAGCGTCGGCTTTTCGGTGGTTGCCGCGTGCGGGTGAGGTCAGGGTGGCGGGTGCCGCGAGGGGAGGTTGGGCGGGACGGTGGGATGGCAGGTTCCGGGGCGGCGCCCGACTCGCCGGCGCGGCTACTTCATCGGACCGTGCGGCAGGACGTGCGTGACCGCGCCGGCCGCCATCCCACCCGATGCGACGACCCGCAGCTCGTCTGGGGCTTATGAAACGGCTCTTACCGGCACCCGCAGTTGTGGCGGTGGGGCTTGCAGAACCTGGCTTCTGTGCGGGCAGGAAGGGAAACCCCTCCTGCCGCCGATTGTGCGCGGTGAACAGAGGCGGTGAGCCTGTGGGGGAGCGAGCTCTATAGAAATGAAACCACCATGCGCATCTCCCGGATCGCGTCCTTGGTCGTTGCCGCGTTCATCCCCGTGTTCGTTGGTGCGCTGCTCGGCGCACCTGCCGCCTCGGCAGCACTCCAGGCGGCGGTCGGCGCGAGGCCGGCTGTCACGCCGGAGCAGTGCCTCAAGGGCGGCGGCGAGATCATCTTTGGTCTCGAGGAGGCGGCCTCTTGCCGAGGCGGCACCTACGACGGCCAGGCCGTTTTCTACTAGTCCAGCCGAGCAAAGGGCAACACAGGTTCTGGCAGCGCCGCAGAGGGCGTTGCCGGAGCCCTTCGAGGCCCGGCCGTCGTGGCGCGGCTGGTCCCACAGACCCGAGACCGCGGTTGAGCCAGGGGGCAACCGCAGGTTGCCCCCTGGCTCAACCGCCTCCCGCTCAGCCCGTCACTCTCTGCCCGTTGTAGGTACCGCCGACGCAGTAGGCGAAATACGGCGTGGGCAGGACCGTGCCGCCGCCGTCGCGGCACTGTTGGGCTGTGACATCGCCCGGCGCGGTCACTGATCCCCCGGCCGAAGCCGGAGGTGCGCTCAGCAGTCCGCCAGTGAGTGCGGCCGCAGCCAGCGGAACGATCAGCGTGACCCGCATGGTGCTCTCCCTTCCCTCAGACCCACCAGCGATGATTACCATCAGCAGTCGCCGTGCACAGTCCGTCGCGCGATGTGCTCCCTCCGCCTCCCCGGCACCATCTCCTAACCAGCTCACGTCCCAGTGAGCCACCGCCCCTCCGAACCTCCCCCGTCCCGGAACAGGCGGCCGCCCCTGTGCGTGGTTGCGGCTGGCGGTGGCGGCCGCCCACACCGGCCCTCGATGGAGCTGCCCATACACGTCCGCACACGTGCATGGACGTGTACGGGCATGGTGGACGCCACCCACGCGTGTCTCAGAAATGATCGTTTCTGTGACCGTGTCGCCGCCGTCGCGTAT
Organism: Actinomadura oligospora ATCC 43269; assembly: GCF_000518265.1. Lineage (GTDB taxonomy): Bacteria > Actinomycetota > Actinomycetes > Streptosporangiales > Streptosporangiaceae > Spirillospora > Spirillospora oligospora. The sequence goes on from NZ_JADG01000010.1 coordinate 431,873, forward strand.
CCCGGTGTTCCCGCAGGACGGCACCGTCTCAGAACTCGTGTCCGGCTGGCGGCGGTGTTGGAGGGTGAACTGCGGTACCGACAGGCCCGATGCCGCCGGGGTCGCGCGGCTTGTCGCCCGGCTCCACTCGATGCGGGCACGCGGATACGCCCTGGAGGGAGACATCCACCGCTGTACTGCGGAGATCGAACAGGCGGAAAGCGTCCTTGTGGACGCTGGGGAAGCCTCCCGCGGAGTGGATCGCCGACTTCGACCGGGCGTCTCTGGCAGGTGAGGCCGCGTTGTGCTTCCTGCAACTGGCCCGACGGAAAGAAGTGGAACGGCACGCCAGGCTGAAGGAAGCAGAGCGGTACGCCCGAGGTGTCCTCCGCCTCAGGTTCGGCGACAGGGGCCGGAGCCGATCCTTTGGGCAGCTCAACCCTTGCTCACGTCCTGGTCGCCGCGGGGCGTGTCGATGAAGCGGCCGTGCTGGGCGAGCAGGTCTGCGCCGGGATGGCGTCGTTGAGTTCGGCACGGGTGACCAACCGGGTCACCCACCTTGCGAACTCGCTGCGCCCTTTCCATGCGGCCCCTGAGGTAGCAAGCTTCTTCAGCAGACTCACCCAGATCCCCGGTGTACAGGAAGGCCAGGACCCTGCGTGGCCGTCACCGACGACGAAGCCCGATTCGCCTACCTAGCCGAGGGCAACGCCCGGCAGGCCCGCAAACGCGTCGCCGCCGACGTCCTGGTCCGCGACGAAGCGGGCCGGATTCTGCTGGTCAACCCCACCTACTAGGAGCATTGGGACCTTCCCGGCGGCATGGCCGAAAGCAACGAACCACCACGCACGGCCGCGCGCCGCGAGATCGCCGAAGAACTCGGCATCGACCTCGAACCCGGCGCCCTGCTCGTCCTCGACTGGGTGGGCCCCCACGGTCCGTGGGACGATCAGCTCGTCTTTGTTTTCGACGGCGGGATCCTCACCGGCGCCGAACTCGCCGCTCTGCGCATCGTCGATGGCGAAATCAGCGAGTTCGCGATGCTGGCACCTCAAGAGGCTCACCGGCGCCTCCGCCCCGACATGGCCCAACGACTCCAACGTGCACTCCGGGCTCTCCGCACCCACACGGCCGACTACGGCGAACACCCCGCCCAGCCCGCGACCGCTCCCAAGCACACGCCGGAGACATTGTGACGCGCGGGATCGGGCTCTACCTCACCGTCCTGGCCGGAGTCCTCGCCGTGGCGGTGTGGCTGCTGTCCGATCCGACCGGGACCGCGCAGGTGGTCGTGATGGGCACCCTGCTCGCCGGGCTCAGGGCGATCGTGGTGTGGAGCCTGACCGCCGGACGGAACGTGGTGACTATCCAGCAGGCCTACGAGCGGGCCCGCGTCCGCCAACGCGAGGCCGAGCAGCTCGACGCGCAGGTGTTCGGCCCCCCGTGCACCCACTGCCACAGCCAGGGCTGGCGACTGGAGCAAGTTCGTCTACGAGCACGACGACGGCAGCGTCGGCGTCCAGTCGGCACCCGTGCCCGCACTGCGACGGCCACGGGCGTCGCGAGGCCCCAAGCACCTGACCCGCGCCGTCCCCGGGCCACACTGGCCGCTACCCGGCGTGTCCAGTCCGTCCGTGGTCGCCGGGACTCGCCGAGGTCCTGCCCGTGCCCGCCCGCTCCGGGGGACGCAGCCAGGATCGGGGCGCATGACACCCCCCGATCCGGCCGACGTCCGACGGCTCCACGACCAAGCCCGCGAGTCCCACGGCGCCTGGGAGCGCGCCGTGGACGACTACCTCGCCGCCCCCCCCGCCCGGACGCCGCCGAGGGGTAGGGACCTGCGTCGCTGATCTCCTGGATCCCCGCCTATAAATGGGGCGATCGCACCTTCCCGAACACCGGTCCATCACAACCGACTGACCGTGGGGTCCGCACACGTCCTTACACGCCCATACACGTGTGTGGGCAGGTATGGAGCCGCGATGAGACCGGTATGGTCGGCCGCCGTTTGCCAAGCGCAACCACGCGCACACGGTGGGCGGCTGTCTGTTCCGGAACAGGGAGGTTCGGCGGGGCAGGCCCCTCCGGGCCCGCTAGGCGCCCACTGGCGCACCGAAGGGGCACAACGAGGCTTGCACCTACGCGCCCGCGCGCGTCGGGCTCCGGGCACAACTGGCGACACCCCCTCCCGCGCACGCGCGTGGCTTCATGAAGCAACTGACGAATCCCTGCCGGGAGGGGCCGGGGCAGCGGGAGGTTCCAGACGGCAGGTGGGCTACCAGAGCGTCCCGGGTCGTGTGGTGCTCAGAGGTGGTTCATCACGTGTCCGACAGGATCACGCTCGCAAGATTGGTCAGGGGCTTCTGTGGTGGCTCCTGAAGTATCTTCCGGTGTTTTGCCTGGCGGGCGCCTTGTGGATCGGCGGACTGGGGAGGACTCCCGATGCAAACCGTACTGCTGGGCGCTCCGCCCCCGGGGCGTTCCGGACGCGAGGAGAGACACGCACATGTACGAGACGACCGAAGAGTTCGTGCTGGACGTCGAGACGCTGGAAGTGGGCGAGGACGCCGAGTACGGCAGCTTCACGACGGGGCACGGGGTCCATGAACTGGCGTCATCCGGCGAATTTTCTGGAACCAGCTACATGGTGTGAGGCCTGAGGCGGTGGAAGACTCGCTGCCTGGGTAGGGGGCCCGCCCGTCCGTCGCGGACAGGTGGGCCCCCGCGGCATGGTGGACGGTGTGGCGGGCGGGAGCAGGCTGGTGCGGAAGGACCGCATCGGCGGGGCATGTCGGGTCAGCGCTGATGTGTGTTCGGGTCCCGGCGGAGCGTGATGTCCTGGCGGGTTCATCCGGACGGCGCGGTGCGGGTGCTGGCCTGCCCGTCCTGGAGCGGGCTGCGGTACTTCTCCGGTGGTACCGCGGCGTGCCCCTGTCCGCGGGGGCGGTTTGGGTGGGGTTTGGCGGTGTGGCGTGTGGTGATGCGGCGGAGGAGGCGTGGGGCGTCGGCGGGGTAGGGCTGGCGGGTGTGGAGCAGGGTGCGGTTGTCGGCGATGGCGATGTCGCCGGGTTGCCAGTGGTGGGTGTACAGGTGGCGCGGGTCGTGGATGGCTTCGTGCAGGTCCGCTGTGATGGTCTCGGCGTGGTGGCCGTCGGGCAGGGTGACGCGGGGCGGGTTGATGATGGTGACGCCGGCTGGGACGGGTTCGCTGTAGCGGATCGTGTGATGTCCGTGGTGCGGGTGCCGGGTGATCAGCGGCAGGTCCCGGGTGACGGTATGGCCTGCGATGGGGCGTTCGTAGTGCACGATGAGGTCGCCCCACAGGGCACGGGTTTCGGGGGCGGCGTCGGCGAGGACCAGGGTGGTGTCGCAGAACAGGGTGGCTCCGCCCAGGGCGGGGTCGACGGCCTGGACGCAGTGGAAGATCTGCAGGTCGGGGGTGTGGTCGTCGGAGTAGATGCCGTCGAAGTGCATGGGCATGAATCCGGACTCGAACAGGTGGTCCTCGGGTTCTGGGTGTGCTTGGACGTCGAAGGCGGGCCGGTCGGACCACAGGATGGGTTCGCCGAGTCCGCATCCGAACGCCTCGAATTCCTCCACGCTGAGTGAAGCGGGCAGGCCGCGCAGGATGAGTAGGTGTTCGACGGCGATCAGGTCGAGGACCGCCCGGGGCTCCAGGTCGGCGAGGACGGCTGTGGGGCCTGCGAGAAACCGTACTCCGAACGGGCTCTGGCGTTCGGTCCCCCAGCCGGCGGGGGTGGAGGCTTGGGCGTTCACCGCTGACTGCCTTCCAGCGGGTGCGGGTGGGCGAGGAAGTCGCGGAAGCGGGCGGCGATGTCGACGTCGAAGGCGTCCTCGACGGTGGCGGCGGCCAGGTGGCAGAGCAGGCCGCGTTCGATGGGCCGGATACGCAGGCGGGTCAGCAGTCCGTAGGTGTAGTTGAGCAGCAGGCGGTAGCGCTGGTAGTCGACGGTTTCGCGGAACTGCCGCATGTGCCGTTCGGCGGCGAGCTCGCTGATCAGGGGGACCGGGCGGAGCGGGGCGGTGGAACGCGGGAGGTCGCCGTCGGTGATGGGCAGGCGGCCGGATGGGAGTAGCTCGGTGACGCGGTTCTTGTAGCGGCGGAGCAGTTCGGCCCAGTCCCGGATCAGCGGATTCGGCGTGCCGGTGCCGTCGACGGCGTCCAGGAGGGTGCGGAGCCGACCGGCCAGCGCGTCCTTGTTCGCCGCGTAGCGGACGGCGTATTCGTTGGTGCGGGCGGTGGGGTCGGGGCTGTTGGAGATGAAGGCCCGGGAGTGGGAGTAGTAGGAGGCGGCGCTGCGCTGGATCGGCGGGAAGACGATGTGACTGGTGGTCCACATCAACTCCAGGGCGATGGTGAAGCGGTCGGCTTGCCGGTCGCGGCATTGATCTTGGATCCGCCAGACCAGGTCGGTGGCGTCGGCGTGGAAGTCGGCGTGCAGGCTGCTGCTTTCGATGGTGCCGAAGATGTGCAGGCGGGGGTCGTAGGGCTGGAAGGTGATGGTGTTGTCGTCGATGTAAGGGGTGAGCGGCCCGTCCTCGAGCTCCAGTTGGGCCAGGCGGGCGTGCTCGCGGGGTGCGCGGGGGCCCAGGGCCGCGGTGGAGGGGTGTTCGGCCAGGTAGGCGCCGATGCGGGCGGCGATCTCCGGTTTGACATGGCGGGTCCAGGCGTCGGGGTGGCAGCGGACGTTGACGCGCAGGTGCGGGCCCTGGCGCCAGTGCGGAACGACGTAGGCCGCGTCGATGTGCCCGGCCAGGGCGCGCAGGGCGGGTCGGACGGCGTCCAGGGACAGGTGGTCGTGGCTGGTGTCGTAGTAGTAGATCTGGGTGCTGTGCCAGGTTGCGGTCATCAGGCTCCTCCTTCATCGGCGTGTTCTTGGTGTGGTGGTGGAGTCGCGGGTGGTCGGGTGGTCAGGTCGGCAAGGGCGGCTCTGGCCAGGGCGGCGATGCGGTGCTCCTGGCCGGGGCTGATGCCGAGCCGGTTGGCGGCCAGGTGGGCGAGCCGGGTGTAGACGATCGGCAGCGGGCCGGTCGCGGCCGGGTGCTGGCGGGCGTACTCGGGCAGGCTTGGCCGGTACAGGGCGGGGTTGATCAGGGTGGCGTGCAGGGCGCGGAGCGAGGCGGTCCAGGTGGCCAGGACGCCGCCGCCGGGTGCGGGCCCGGTGGGAGCGTGGGTCAGCTGCCAGCAACGCTCGGCCTGGCGTCGCAGCGCAGGTCGGGCCCGGTAGTCACTGTCGGCTGCCGACGCGTATCCATCGAGGTTGTCCGGCTCTGGGACGGCCGTGCAGGCGGCGGCGACATGCAGGGCGAAGGCCAGGCCGGCGCGGGCGGCGGCCGGGGTTGCGGCGGCCACGGCCCCGAGCATCAGGTGGCTGCAGCGGCAGAAGTGCTTCTCGATGGCGGCCAGCGCGGGGCCGTGGCCGTACCAGTCGTGCTCGGGCCGGTACGGCACGAACTCCACCTGACCGCGTGTCCGCAGGTCCCGGTCATAGTCGTCGGCGCGGTGTTCGGCTGCGGCGAGTCGGGCCGCCGCGGCGGCATACTCCCGCACGCGTGGTGCGTCGGGCCGTCCGGCGTCCAGGGCGGGCCGCAAACCCAGCAGACGGGCACGCAGAGCGAGCTCGTGTTCGGGTGCGGCCGGTTGCAGACGCAGCCGCAGGTGGGGGCCGCCCTCCCAGTAGCGCAGGTAGAACGCCCGCCGGACGGTGCCTTGGTCATGCAGCTCGCCCAGCAGGGGCGCGACCGCGTCGGTCAGGACGGTGTCCAGGTCCGTCCAGCAGAACAGGTGAGCGCTGATCCAGCGGCTGGAAGGGTCAGCCATAGGCCACCTCGGGCCCGTTGACCTCGATGACCAGCTCGGTGGTGCGGTGGTCGCGGTCACCGGCCGAGATCGGGGTGTGGGCGGGGTCGGGGAGCGCCTCATGGACGACCACCCGCGCGTCCGGCGCGCTCAACTCCCGTTCGACGCCGCCGAGCAGCAGTGGGCTGGCAAGGTCCAGATACAGCGGCTTGTGTTCCGAACGGCCATGCCCCGCCCGCTTGTTCTGGCCGGTCAGGGCGCGGATGAAGCACCGCTCAGGGATCGCGTGGGCGGCGAAGAAGTCGGCCCAGCGCAACATCAGGTGCGCATCGGACTCGCCGGTACCGCGGCACGGCAGGTCGCGAGCGCGCATCCACCATGCCGCGCGCGACAGGACCAGGCGTCCGATCTCAGCCCGGGGTGTGTGCCGCACTCCCTGATGCGCCCACGGATCATCGTCCTCACCGAGCAGCCAGGTCGGCCGATACGGCGCGGTGAAGTCGCCGAACAACCGGACGAGGAGACGCAGCGCGGGCGGCAGGAAGCCGTCGGCGACGCCGCCCAGATGCACCGGCCGCACCTGCCGGTCATGACGCGGGGACGACAAAGTGAGCAGACCGCCACCGCGCCAGGCGACGACCAGGTCCGACAACGGGATCACCTGCTCGGCCGGGCGACGTGAGCGCGTATAGGGGTAGTCGATCGCGAACGCGGCAGCCGGGCGGCGGCGATTGAGGCCGCTGCCGAACAACCCATCGACCTCGGCCACCAGCACGTCGCCCAGGTACCGGCCTCCGCCGTCCCCTCCACCGTTGGCCGCGTCGGCGAGCGCCTGGGCCCGGCTGCGGGCACGGCCATATCCGGTGGCCATCCCGTTCAGCACCACGCCGGTAGGGGTCAGCTGAACGAAACAGGACAGCGACGCGGGCATCTGCACCCACGACGGCCAAGCCCGCGTCATCGCCTGCCACTGATCGAACCAGGTGCCGCCGCAACCGCCCGGATCGCCGAGACGCGATGGCCCGGTAGCGGGCCGTGCGTACAGCAGGTCGCGGGCGCGTTGGCGCAGCGATCCCAGCAAACGCAGATCGGACGTCGCGCCGCTGGCGCGTGCCGAGGCGAGTTCCGAGCGAAGGCTCCCGTCCGGTTCCAGCACTCCGGCACCACACAGCCTGCGGTAGAAGCTCAGGTAGGGCAGGCTGCCGCTGGGCCCGAGCGCTCCGATCGCCCAGGCCGAAGCGGTCAGCCGCAGCGGCAGGCTCGCCTCGGCTAGGCCCGCCCACGGCCTCAGTGCGTCGAGGTCGGCCAAGATCGGCCGCCAATCGTCCTCGTCACCCACCAGAAGGGGCTCTGCCAGAACCGCGTCGTGCCGTATCAGCTCACCACCAGGCCGGGCCGACGGCTCGTCACCAGGGCCCAGCACTCGGCGAACGCGGTCAGCGGTCCGCCTGGCCTCTGCGCAGCCGGACGCGTGGCGCAGCCGTTCGTCCAGGTCAGCAGCGGCCTCGCGTAGCTGCACGGGCACCTGCGGCCAGTTCCGAATCGCACCCCACGGATCGGCGTCCTGGTCAGCGAACGGCAGCCGCTGCTCCATCAACCCCAACTCGACGAGCGCGGCGACGAAACGGCGCAACTCGGCATGCGACGGCCCGTTCTCGGACGCGCCGAGCAACTCGCACACATCCTCGGCGGACGGCTCCGCATGAGACCGGACCGCCTCCAGGCAGGCGCGCACCATCGGTGTCAGCCGGAGCTCGTGTACCGGCTCCCCGGCAGCCGCGCCCAAGAACACCACCGCCTCCGACGCGAACACCGCGCTGGAGTTGAGCCGCAGCGGCAGCCGGGATCCCGTTTCGTCCTGTCCCGCCAACGTCCATGCGCACCGCTGAGTGAACCCCGCGTCCGCCTGGACGATCGCGGCTGTCGCCGGTGACCGCGGCGCCGCCTCCCCGAAGCGGCCCAGGCCCCAGGCGGTGAACCCGGCGAACGGACTCGTCTTGGACGCCACCCGAGACAAGTACCGGGCCAGCCGAAGCACCACCTTGCGCTCGGGCCTCACCCCGGGGACCGCGGCCAGCCACTTCTCCAACTCACCCGCCAGCACCGGACTGGCATGCCACAGTCCGTGCCGCACCGCATCCTCGGCCATCCAGCCACGCACCGCCGCCACACAGCCACCGACCTCAGCCGCAAGCACAGCGGGCAACCGCTCCACCTCACCGGCAAGCCATGCACGCTCGCCCTGCCAGGCCAGCAGGTCACCCGCAAGCCCCGACGGCAGAGCCGCGCCCAATCCAGCCGGATTGATCCGCCCGCTCAACGGCCGCCCGCCGAACACCGCCCGACGCAACGCCACCAGCAACCCACGCAGCTCACCCGGCCCAATCCCACCGATATGCAGCTCCAGCACGTCAACCAGCCGCTGTGACTCACGTCGCCACGCGTACCGTCGCTCACGCAACCGCCCGATCCGCTGCCAGGTCCGCTCGGCCCGCAACTCCACCAGCGCCCGCACCGGCAGACCAGCGACCCGCACCGCGACGTCCGGATGAACCCACCAGGACCCATGACTCTCCGCCGGTCCCCGAGCACAACCTGCCCCGACCCGGCCGCGATCCCCCAGCGCTGCTCCCTCAGATCCGCCCCCGCGCGGCGGGGAACCCTCACCGTCCCCGGCAGACGGCCGGGTCCTTCCGATCATGTCCGCAGGCTCACACTCGTCCCACAACCCGACCCTCACACCATGTAGCTGGCGTAGCCGTTGTACTTCGACGCTGCCAGTTCGTGGACTCCGTGCCCCGTCGTGAGGTCGCCGTAGTCAGCGTCTTCACCCAACTCCAGCGTCTCGACGTCCAGCGCGAGCTCTTCGGTCGTCTCGTACATGTCTGCCTCCTGCCGCGTCCGGGCGCCCCGGGGGCGGAGCGACCAGCAGTGCGGTTCGCATCGCGAGTCTCCTGCCCACTCGCCCGATCCATACCGCACCCACCAGGCAAAACACAGGGAGATACTCCAGGGGCACTGCGGGCGAACCACGGCCGCGAGGTCGAGGGCGGATTGGCGGGCGAGGAGGTCGTGGAGACGCGCCAGGGACGCCAAGGTCGGGGTGAGGGGTTCGAGCGCGGTGGCCGCGATGCTGCTCGCCACTCGGGCGGTTGCGGATGACCCCGAGTACACGGCCTGACCGGTCGTGCGGCCCCGCCGACGGCGGGGCCGCACCCGTGGCAGGAAGTCGCGCTCGTCCGGGATGGATCGAGCTCGGCGTACTCGTGGGGCGCGGGCTGGCCGGCGAGACCGGCGAGCCAGTCGGCGCGGTCCTGATCGGCGACGTCGGGCGGGATGCGCCAGTGGGCGGGGCCCCGTGGTGTGCGTGTAGGTCGCGGGCGGCGGCGGTGACGATCGCCTCCAGGTCGTCGGGCCGAGGGCGTCGAGTTCGTCGATGGCTAGCCGCCGGTGGGGCCGCGCGTCGGAGCAGCCGCGGCCGTCCCTCTTCAGGAGCGTGTGGTGGGGCGGCGGACCATGGCACCCGCCAATACCAGAGCGCGCGACTGGGCCCGGGGCGCACTGGACTCGTCACCAAGAAGCCACAGCGCGACACCCCACCCCCGTCGATAGCATTGCGTGATGATTCGATCGCCGGGAGTTGTCATGTTTCTGCTTGCCCGCACACCACGTGCCCTGCCCCGGCCCGTGACGGCCGCGGCCGTGGCCACCTGCGCACTCCTGAGTACTGCCGCCGCCGCACACACCGCCCCACCCCCGCCGCCCATCTCCGCAGAGAAGAGCGACGCCACGATCACTATCAAGGGCTTCAAGCTCAACAACCCCAGCAACGGGACGTCCAAGAACGTCACCGTCACCGGAACCGTGTCGACCCTTCCCGCCGGCACCGTGGTCACCTCCGACGGCAAACCGATCGTCCGGCTGGAGAGCAACTGCGCCATCGAGGCCAGGGCCCTCGTCACGGACTTCGGCGAGCAGAAGAAAGCCGCCGGCTCCAGTGGGGAGCTGTCCTTCCCCTGCGGCGTCAAAGACCGCGCCTGGTCGGCCACCTTCAACTCCGAGAACTGGCCCTACAAGTGCAGCAACACCGTGCTGGTCCAGGTCGACGTCACACGCGACGCGGTCGGCCTCCCCGACAACCGCACCCTCCGCCGCCCTGACGGCAGTGACGAAAAACGCCTCAAGGCGACCTGCTGACAGTCACGAGCCGCTCGCGAACGCGGGATGCGCTTCCATCCCACCCGCGGCCCACTCGCGCGATTCAGCAACGGCGCAGGCGGG
>NZ_JADG01000011.1 GCF_000518265.1 Actinomadura oligospora ATCC 43269
AACCCGAAGGAGGATCCGAAGATCCCAGCAAAACAATCCGAAGACTGTTTGCCTCAAAGAAATCCCCACCCCGAACCGTGAAGGTTCAGAGCACGGGGTGATCAGACACATTGGCCTGATCTATAAAGGCACTGGCTTTTAACACGCTGTTGAGTTCTCAAGAAACGGACACCCACGCGCTCCGTCCGCGTTTTCCGCGGCTTTCGCTCCGTGGCGACTCGCTTACTTTATCAGTTCCGTCCGGCTTGTCAATTCCCGGCCGATTCTGATTCCGCAGTTCCCGCCCGCTTTCGCGGCCGTTCCCTGCAGCACTTCTATTTCACCAGATCCGCACCGATTCGCAAAATCGAGCTTTTCCGGAGCCATCAGGACACGCGGACACGACGGATCGGATCCGCATGATCGTTGATGGTCGCGCACACCGGGCCGGCCACCGCTCAGCGGCGTCCTGCATCCCTCAAGGCGCGAGGAGGGACATTACCCGAGGGTCGGGGTGCCCGCAACTTGGTCTTGGAGGGCCGGGCGGCGGGCGGGCGCCTGGTCAGGTGACCGGTTGCTCATTACGCTCGGAGGCGTCCGGACTGAACGAGATTCGGGTGGCGGCGATGGGTGCTCCGCACGACGTGGTGATCATTGGCAGCGGGTTCGGCGGGATCGGGATGGCGATCCGGCTGCGGCGGGCCGGCGTGGACGACCTGGTGGTGCTGGAGAAGGCGGACGGGCTCGGCGGGACGTGGCGGGACAACACCTATCCGGGGGCGGCGTGCGACGTGCCGTCCCATCTGTACTCGTTCTCGTTCGAGCGGAAGACGGACTGGAGCCGGAGGTTCCCGCCGCAGGAGGAGATCCTCGAGTACCTGTGGCACTGCGCGCGCAAGTACGAGGTGCTCCCCCGGATCCGGTTCGGGACGGAGGTGACCGGGGCGGAGTGGGACGCGGCGGAATGCGTCTGGCGGGTGTCCACCTCGTCCGGGGTCGTCAGCGCGCGGGTGCTCGTCTCGGCGTGCGGGCAGTTGAACCGGGCCGCCCTGCCGGAGATCGAGGGGCGTGACTCGTTCGCGGGCGCGGCGTTCCATTCGTCGCGGTGGGATCACGGGGTGGACCTGCGGGGGAAGCGGGTCGCCGTGATCGGGACGGGGGCCAGTGCGATCCAGATCGTCCCGGAGCTGGCGAGGGTGGCGGGGCGGCTGCACGTGTTCCAGCGGTCGGCGCCGTATGTGATCGCCAAGCCGGACCGTCCCTATCGGGGATGGGAGAAGGCCGTCCTGCGGGCGGTGCCGGGGGCGTACTCGGCGAGCCGGGCGCGGATCTACACGCAGTTCGAGTCACGGGCGCTGGGGTTCGTGAAGTATCCGAGGCTGATGGGGCTGATGGCCTGGCGGTTCCGGAAGAGGCTGAGGGACGAGGTCCGGGACGCGGGGCTGATGGAGCGGCTGCTGCCGGATCATCCGATGGGGTGCAAGCGGATCCTGCTGTCGGACGACTACTACCCCGCGTTCGGTGAGCCGCATGTCGAGCTGGTGACGGAGGCCGTTTCGCGGATCACGGCGGACGGGGTGGTCACGGCGGACGGTCGCGCGCGGGAGCTGGACGCGATCGTGTACGCCACGGGGTTCGCCTCCACGGACTTCCTGGCGCCGATGAAGATCGTCGGACGGGACGGGCGGGAGCTGGGCGGGGCGTGGCGGGACGGCGGGGCGTCCGCGCATCTGGGGATCACGGTGAGCGGGTTCCCGAACCTGTTCCTGCTGTACGGGCCGTACACCAACCTGGGGCACAACTCGATCATCTACATGCTGGAGTCGCAGTTCCGGTACGTGGTCGGGTGCGTGGAGGCGATGCGGCGGGCGGGGCTGGACTGGATCGAGGTGCGTCCGGACGTCCAGGACGCGTTCGACCGGCGGATGCAGGAGCTGATGCGGGCCACCGTCTGGAACGCCGGGTGCCGGAGCTGGTACATGGCGGAGGACGGGCGGATCGCGAACAACTGGCCGGGGTTCACCTTCGCCTACCGGAGTGCGACACGCCGTCCGGACCCGCGTGAGTTCCTGCGAGGGCGTGCCCGGGAGGGGCTGCGGGCGGGGCTCGCGGGACGGAACGGCCTAGGCTCCTGACCATGCCGACTGCTCTGATCACTGGTGCCACCGCGGGGCTGGGCGCGGCGTTCGCCCGCCGCCTGGCCTCCGACGGATTCGACCTGGTGCTGCTCGCCCGGGACGCGAAGCGGCTGGACGCGTGCGCGCGCGAGCTGCACGACAGGTACGGCGTGCGGGCGGAGGCGCTGCCCGCCGACCTGTCCACGGACGAGGGCATCGGCAGAGCCGAGGAACGGCTGCGCGAGGGCGTGGACCTGCTCGTCAACAACGCCGGGTTCGGGAACCGGGGCGCGTTCCTGGACGTGCCGGTCGAGGACGAGCTGGTCATGCTGAGGGTGCACTGCGAGGCGGTGCTGCGGCTGACGCACGCGGCGCTGCCGCCGATGCTGGAGCGCGGGCGCGGCGGGGTGGTCAACGTGGCGTCGGTGGCGGCGTTCGCGACGCGGGGCACCTACGGCGCGTCCAAGGCGTGGGTGGTGTCGTTCTCGCAGGCCGCGGCGGCCGAGATCGCGGGGCGTCCGGGCGCGGGGAGGGTGCGGGTCATGGCGCTGTGCCCGGGGTTCGTGCACACCGAGTTCCACGAGCGCGCCGGGATGGACATGTCGGGGATTCCGGAGTTCATGTGGCTCGGCCAGGACCGGGTCGTCGACGAGGGGCTGCGGGATCTGCGGCGCGGGGTCGAGGTCAGCGTCCCGAGCCCGCAGTACAAGGCGATCGTGGGGCTGAGCCGGTTCGTCCCGGCGTCGCTCGTCGGACGGTTCTCGCGGTCCGGGCGCAGGTGGGACTGAGCCCGTCTCAGTAGGGATTCGCAGGCCGGGCGGGCGCGGGGCGGACGGTACGACGCTTGAGGGCGGTCGTCGGATGACACGAATGTCGCCGTGATTCGCGTGAGGGGATTGTCAGGGAACGGGCGGACACGGAATGGTGTCAACCCGGAACTCCCCGCCACATCGCCCCCGAAAGGTCCCGCCGATGGGCCACGACCTCGGATACGCAGCGCTCGCCCTGCTCGCGACCAGCACGTACTACGTCGCCTTCGTGGTGTTCCGGACGGCGGCGGGGCGGATGCCGCCGCTGCGGGGCAGCCGTCCGTTCCACGTCGCCTGGACGATGCTGACCGATCCGGTGTGGTTCGGCGGCGGGCTGCTGCTGTTCGCGGGGCTGGCGGGCGAGGTGGTGGCGTTCGAGGAGCTTCCGCTGGCGGTGGCGCAGCCGGTGTTCGCGATCAGTCTCGTCCTGCTGGTGGTCTACGCGGTGTGGGTGCTCGGGGAGCGGCTGAGCGGGCGCGAGTGGGCGAGCGTGGCGTTGTTCGTGGTGGCGACGGCGCTGGTGGGGCTGTCCGCCGGGGAGGGGGCGTCGACGGCGTCGGCCGACCGGGGGTGGCGGCCCACCCTCGCCGATCCGTGGCCGATGGTCGCGGTGACCGTGCCGGCGCTGGTGGTCGCGGGGCTGGTGTGGCTGGTCGGGGACCGGCGGGCGGGCGGACGGCACGCGCGGCGGCTGGCCGGGGTCGCGTACGGGATCGGGGCGGGCGCGTGCGCCGGGCTGGCCGAGGCGGGCATCCGGGGCATGGCGCTGGTGTTCGAGGACTCGGGGCGCGACGTCATGGCCGTCCTGGACACGCCGTATCCGTACCTGACGCTCGTGCTCGCGGCGCTGGCGCTGGGGCAGTTGCAGGTGGCGTTGCAGCGGTGCCGGCTGGCGATCATCGCGACGGTGCTGACCGTCATCGGCCGCGGCTATCTGGTGCTGGCGAGCATGGTGCTGTACCACGAGGGCTGGCCGTCCGACCCGGTGCCGTTCGCGCTGCGCACGGGCGGTTTCGTGGTCGCGCTGGCGGCGCTGCTGAACTTCCCGAGGCATGAGCGGCGGGACGGCAAGGGGCTGCGGGACGGACGGAACACCGTGCGACAAGTCCTGTGATTTCCTACATTCACTGCATGGCTCCTCTCTCCCCCCTGCGCCGTGCCGCCCTCACCGCCGCAGCCGCCGCGTCCCTCACCGCCCTGCTGCCCGTCGCGTCCGCCTCGGCGGTCGTGCACGGACGGGAGGTGTCCGCCGCGCGGTATCCGTGGCTGGGGTCCGTCGGCTCGCCGTTCTTCGTCCTGCGTCCCGCCGGGCAGTTCTGCGGCGGCGCGCTCACCGCGCCCGACAAGGTGCTGACCGCCGCCCACTGCGTCGCGTCCGTGCGGAGCCTGCCCGGCGTCCTGAGGGTCACGTTCGGGCTGAGCGACCTGCGGGACAAGGACGGGGAGGCGGTGGACGTGAAGAGCGTCTGGGTCGATCCGCGCTACAGGGAGACGAAGTTCAAGGGCGAGGACGTCGAGCACCACGACGTCGCCGTGCTGACGCTGAAGCGGCGCGTGAACCGTCCGACCGTCGCGACGGGACCTGCGGGCGACGCGCGCGCGGGCGAGGTCGTCGGGTGGGGGACGACGTCGGAGTCGGACTGGTTCAACACGCGGTTGCGCGCGGCCTCGGTTCCGCTGCGCGGGGACGCCGCTTGTGCGGCGGCCTACGGGTCGTCGTTCGACGCGTCCGACATGGTGTGCGCGGGATCTCCGGCGGGAGACACGTGTCAGTTCGACAGTGGTGGGCCGCTGCTGGTGAACGGTCGTGTCGTCGGGTTGACCTCGTGGGCGTACGGGTGCGCGCGTTCCGGGTACCCCGGGGTCTATTCGCGCGTCTAGGGCGGTTCCGCCGCGTGACACGCCAGGTGGCGGTGACGTTGCCCGACCAGGTCTCGCTCGTCATGCTTGGCCAATGCGCGTGTTGGTTACGGGGGCGGCGGGTTACGTCGGGTACGCGGTAGGGCGTCGGCTGGTGGCGGCCGGACATCAGGTGGACGGGCTCGTGCGCGCGCCCGACAGGGTGTTGCCGGGAGGGGTGCGTCCCGTCGTCGGGGATCTGCTCGCGCCGCTCGTCCTGGACGAAACGTACGACGCGGTGTGCCATCTGGCCGCGCTCACGCGCGTGCGGGAGTCGTTCACGGAGCCGCTGCGGTTCTTCACCGCGAACGTCCAGGGCACGGTGCATCTCCTTGATGCGCTTAAGGGCTCGCCTACCGTCGTGTACGGGTCCACGGCGGCTGTGTACGGGACGCCTGAGAACCAGCCCATTCCGGAGTCGCAGTCGGCTTCGCCGTCCAGTCCTTACGGGACGTCCAAGCTGGCGGCTGAGGACGCGGTCCGGTACCACGCGGCCACGGGACAGATCGGCGCGGTGGTGCTGAGGACGTTCAACGTGTCCGGCTCGGTGGACGGGCGGGGCGACCCCGACCCGACGCGGTTGATCCCGCGCGCGCTCGCCGTGGCCAAGGGGGACGCTCCGCACCTGGAGGTGAACGGCGACGGCGGGGCCGTCCGGGAGTATCTGCACGTGGACGACCTCGCGCGCGCGTACGAGCTCGCGCTGACCTCCGGGGTGCCCGGGACGCATCGCACGTACAACGTCGGTTCGGGGATCGGGGCGTCGGTCTCGGAGGTGATCGGCACGGTCGAGAACGTGACCGGACGGGACGTTCCGGTCGTCCACCGGCCGCCGTCGCCGGAGCCTCCGCTGCTGCTGTGCGACGCGGCGGCGATCCGCCGTGATCTTGGCTGGGAGCCCGAGCGGTCCGGGCTCCCGGAGGTCGTGGGGAGCGCCTGGGAGGCGTTGAACGCACGCTGAGGTGGACGGGTGATTTCGCGGCTGCACATGGGCTGACCTGGGAATATTCGAGCGCTCGCTTTGGTTAGCATAACTAAAGAGAGTGTGTCGGAGGAGTCTCCCCATGACCGTTCAGTCATCGTCCGTGCCGTCCCCGATCGCCCCGCCCGTCCCCTCCCCCTCTCCGTCCGTTCCGTCCTCGCCCGTGCTGTCGCTGAGCCCCGGCGAGGAGATCGTCAGCGACCTTCGCCTGGACGCGCTCGCGCCCGGTGAGTACCACCGGGACAGCATGATCGTCCGATACCGGGCCGAGGAGGACGCTGTCGTGTCCCTGAGCGTCGAGTGCGCGGACCCGGCCGGTGCGTCCCGGGACGTTCGCGTCCGCGTGTTCGAGCAGGCGGGCGGGCTGATGCCGTTCCCGGTGTTCAGCGGGTCGCTGCTCGACCTGGCCCGGCGGAACCGGGCGTTCGGCCGCTGGACGGGCCGCGGCGACGGCGACGACCACGAGGTCGCCTACGAGATCTCGACGTCCCTCGCACGGGACGCCGCGTCCGCGAGCAGCCCCGTCGACCTCACCCTCCGCTTCACCGCCACCCGCGCCGAAGTCTGACCCGGGCGGGGTCTGGGCCCTGCGTCCAGGGAACGGGTTCGTCTTTCAGAGCTGGGTGAGGCTCAGGGCGAACGCGGCGACCGCTACCGCGAAGTACGCGCCGGGGAACGCGATGTTGTGGAAGACGCGTGCGCGGACGTGCGCGCCGAGGGCGCAGGCGAAGAACAGGGTCAGGCCGAGTGCCGCCGCCGTGCCGAGCCGGGGGGCGCCGAGGAGCCCGATCAGGAGTCCGGCGGCGCCCGCGGCCTTGAGGACGGCGACGACCGGGAGGAGACGCGGCGGCATCCGCACCTCGGCGGCGTTGGCGAGGACGGACGGGGCGCGCGCGAAGTCGGCGACGACGATCCCGAGGTTGGCCGCGATCGCGATGACGGTTACGGCCGCGTAGACGGTGAACATGGGCCCTCCCCTGGCGGAAACGTTCTGTCCGCCAGCCTTCTCGCGGGCCTTCGAACCGTCCAATGCCTGCGGCTATAACCTGCTGGAATGGACTTCGACTCGCGGTTGCTGCGCCATTTCGCCACGGTCGCCGAGGAGGGCAACCTGACGGCCGCGGCCGAGCTGATGATGGTGTCGCAGCCCGCGCTGACCAAGCGGATGAAGCGGCTGGAGGAGATCCTCGGCGTGCGGTTGTTCGTCCGGTCGCACACGGGGATGGCGCTGAGCGACGCCGGGCGGGTGCTCGCCGGACGCGTCCCCGCGCTGCTCGCGGACTGGGACCGGGCGGTGCTCGCGACCCGGGCCGAGGGACGGCGGGCCGTCCACGTGCTGCGCGTGGGGCTCATGGCGTCCGGCGCGAACGAGGCCACGCAGCGGATCATCGCGGCGTTCACCGAGCGGCGGCCCGGCTGGCGCGTCGACGCGCACCAGGCTCCGTGGAGCGATCCGACGGCGGGCCTCGCGGGCGGCGAGGTGGACGTCGCGCTCGTCCGGCGGCCGTTCCCGGGCGAGGACGCGTGGCGTGTCCGCGACCTGTTCGCCGAGCCCCGGTGTGTCGCGATGGCGAGCACGCATCCCTTCGCGGACCGGGAGGTCATCGCGTTCGACGAGCTGTGGGACGAGCCGTTCGTCGCGGCCCCCGCGGAGACCGGCGCGTGGCGGGACTTCTGGCTCGCGGCGGACGAACGCGACGGACGCGAGCCTCGGGTGGGCGCGGTCACGGTGCAGCCGGACGAGTGGCTGAACGCGATCGCCAGCGGGTACGGGATCGCGCTCGCGCCGGAGTCGGCCGCCCGGTTCTACGCGCGTCCGGGGGTCGTCTACCGGCAGGTCACAGGGGTGTCCCCCAGCCGGGTCGGGGTCGCCTGGCCCGCGGACGCCGAGGACGATCCGGTCGTGCGCGACTTCGTGCGGTGCTGCGTGGACATCGCCGGCTGACCCGGCGTCCGGCGGCGGCGTTTCGTCCAGACGCCATGTGATGATCGCGAACGTGTCGCGCGGGCGTAACCGGCGAGGACGACGCTGACCGGCGGTTCTCTATCCGGTGGGAGGGACGCATGCGGCGTCGCGACGTTCTCAGGCTTTCGGTGATCGCGGGCGCGGGGGTGCTCACGCTCGACCCCGTCACGTTCGCGAACGCGGACGCGGAAGGCGCGGGCCCGGGCGGCGCGCCCGGTTCCGGGGAGGTGACGCGGACGGTCAGCGGGCACCTGCCGACCGGCGCGGCCGACTACGTGTACCTGCCGGTGGAGGTGCCGCGCGGGGTCCGGGAGATCGCGGTCTCCTACTCCTACGACCGGCCGTCGGTGCCGTCCGGGACGCAGGGGAACGCCTGCGACATCGGCGTCTTCGACGAGCGCGGCGAGGAGCTCGGCGGACGCGGGTTCCGCGGCTGGTCGGGCGGGGCGCGCACCGAGTTCGCGATCAGCGCCGAGCAGGCGACGCCCGGGTACCTCGCTGGCCCGGTCAACGCCGGGACCTGGCACATCGTCCTCGGGCCGTACACGGTCGCGCCGCAGGGCCTGAACTACAACGTGACGATCACCCTGCGGTACGGGACGGCGGGCGCGACGGCGCGGCCGGTGTACCCGCCCGCGCGGGCCAAGGGCCGGGGGCGCGCCTGGTACCGGGGCGACTGCCACCTGCACACCGTCCACTCGGACGGGAAGCGGACGCCCGCCGAGGTCGCCGCCGCGGCGCGCGCCGCCGGGCTCGACTTCATCACCACGACCGAGCACAACACCTCGTCCGCGCACGGCGCGTGGGGCGGGCTGTGGGGCGACGACCTGCTGATCCTGCCGGGTGAGGAGGTCACGACGCGGAACGGGCACGTCCTGGCGATCGGCGTCGAGCCGGGCACGTTCATCGACTGGCGTTACCGCGCGCGCGACGAGGAGTGGGAGAAGTACGCGCGGCGGATCCGGCAGGCGGGCGGCATCGTGGTTCCGGCGCACCCGCACGGGACGTCCATCGGGTCGTTCTGGAAGTACGGCTACGACCACGCGGACGCGTTGGAGGTGTGGAACAACACCTACTCCCCCGACGACGAGATGTCGATCGGCGACTGGGACAACCAGCTCGTCGCCGCCGCGCGGGGCAGGGGCCGGTGGCTGCCCGCGATGGGCAACAGCGACGCGCACCGCGAGCCGCAGGTCGTCGGGCTGCCGCAGACGGTCGTCCTCGCGGACGACCTGACGCGTCCGGCGATCCTCGCGGGGCTGCGCGCGGGACGGAGCTGGATCGCCGAGTCCTCGAAGGTCCAGCTGGACTTCACGGTGTCGGGCGGCGGGCTCGGCCGGAGCGCGGGCATCGGGGAGCGGCTCAGGGCGCGCGCGGACACGCCGGTGACCGTCCGGTTGCAGGTGTCCGGAGTCGGGACGGGGTGCACGGTCCGATTCCTGACCGACCAGGGGCCGCTGTTCGGAACCGCCGTGCCGGACTCGGGCGCGGGGACTTTCGAGTGGCAGACCACGCCGTCCTATGCGGCTTACGTGCGCGCGGAGGTCCGGCACGCGGCGGGCTCGGACGGGTTGCCGGGGGCGATGGTGGCGCTGACGAACCCGATCTGGCTCGACGTCCGGTAGGGCCCTACTCCCGGGGCTGCGCCTCCAGGGCGGCCAGGCGGCGGCGGAAGTAGGCGCGTTCGGGGTCGGTTCCGGCCAGTTCCAATGCGGCTTGGTAGGCGGACGCCGCTTCGGTGCGGCGTCCTAGGCGATCCAGGAGGTCGGCGCGGGCGGCCTGGTACGGGTGGTGCGCTCGGAGTTTCGGCTCGTTCCGTAGACCGTCGAGCAGTGCCAGCCCCGCATCGGGACCGTCCCGCATGGCGACGGCGACGGCGCGGTTGAGCGCCACGATCGGGGACGGCGTGAGGGCCTGCAGCACGTCGTAGAGCGCGACGATCTGCGGCCAGTCGGTGGACGCCACGTCCGGCGCCTCGGCGTGCAGCGCGGCGATGGCCGCCTGCACGCCGTAGGGGCCGGGCGGGCCGCCGGTGAGGGCGGCGGCGGTCAGGGCGCGGCCCTCGTCGATCACGTCGCGGTCCCAGCGGGCGCGGTCCTGGTCGTCCAGGAGGGCGAGGGCGCCGTCCGGGCCGACGCGGGTCGCGCGGCGCGCGTGCACGAGCAGCATCAGGGCCAGCAGTCCCGCGGTCTCCCGCCGCTCTCCGGGGAGGAGGGTGTGCAGGATCCGGGCGAGGCGGATGGCCTCCTCGGCCAGGTCGACGCGTTGCAGGCCCGGTCCGGAGCTGGCCGCGTAGCCCTCGGTGAAGATCGAATAGAGGGCCTGGAGGACGACGGGCAGGCGGCCCGGCAGCTCGTCCGCGCCGGGGACGCGGAACGGGATCCGCGCCTCGGCGATCTTCTTCTTGGCGCGGGTGAGGCGCTTCGCCATCGTCTCGGCGGGCACCAGGAACGCCCGCGCCACCTCGGGGGTGCCAAGCCCGCCGAGGAAGCGCAGCGTGAGCGCGACGCGGTCGTCGGCGGGCAGGGCCGGGTGCGCGCAGGTGAAGAACAGGCGGAGCCGTTCGTCCGGAAGGTCGTCGTTCCTGTCGTGGGACGTCTCGGGGGAGGTCTCCGCGCGTTCGGCCTCCACCCGCAGGATCGCCAGCCGGACGGCGAGAGCCCGGTCGCGGCGCAGCCGGTCCACCGCCCGCCGCCGCGCCGTCGTCATCAGCCACCCGCCCGGGTTCGGCGGGACGCCGTCGACCGGCCAGCGGGCGACCGCCGCCTCCAGCGCGTCGGCGGCGGCCTCCTCGGCCAGGTCCAGGTCGCCGAACCGGCGGGCGAGCGCGGCGAGCAGGCGTCCGTGCTCCTCCCGGAACACGTCCTCGATCCGGAGGTCCGTGCCGGACTCCCGCCCGCCGGTCACGCGTCGTCCTCCCGCCCGCCGGTCACGGTCAGGCTCCGAAATCGGCGACCGGGCGCACCACGACCGCGCCGTCGCCGCTGGACCCGGGGCAGCGGGCGGCCCAGTCGAGGGCGGCGTCCAGGTCCGGGACGTCGATCACGTAGAAGCCGCCGAGCACCTCGCGGGCCTCGGTGAACGGCCCGTCGGTGACGGTGCGGACGCCCGTCTCGTCCACCCGGACGGTCGTGGCGGTGACCAGGTCGGCCAGCGACTCCCCGGAGACCATGATCCCCGCGTCCCGGACCTGCTTGTCGTAGCTCATCCAGGCGTCGAAGTCGCCGACCTCGGTGGTCGTCCCGTCCGCCTCGACGGCCCCCGCATAGATCATCAGCATGTACTTCATCGTCGTGCTCCCTCGTGTCGTCGACGTGCGGTCGTCGCTCGCCGCACACCCCCTCCACGGTCGGGGGACGCGGAAATGGACACCATCCTCCAAGATTTTCCGGCTAGCCTGCGCGGATGACCGGCGACGCCCTCACCCTGACCGTTCTCGGCTCCGCGACCCCGTATCCGGCGCCCGGGAACCCCTGCTCCGGCTACCTGCTGAGCGCGGGCGCCACCCGCGTGTGGGTGGACGCCGGGACCGGGACGCTCGCCGAACTCCGCCGCCACGTCCAGCTGGACGAGCTGGACGCGATCTGGATCTCGCACATGCACGCCGACCACACCGCCGACCTCCTCACGGCGTACTACGGGGCGCTGCACGCGGACGTCCGGCTCGACGCCCCGATCCCGCTCTACGGGCCGTCCGGCATCGCGGACCGGCTGGCGGGCTTCCTCACCAACTCGTCCCGGCGCAGCCCGATCGAGTCGGCCTTCGCGGTCGAGGAACTGCACGACGGCCACCAGGCGCGCGTCGGCGACCTCGTCCTCACCAGCCGCGCCGTCTCCCATGGCCTCCCGGCCTTCGCGTTGCGCGCCGAAGCCGCGGGCCGGACGCTCGTCTACTCGGGGGACTGCGCCCCCTGCCCGGCGCTCACCGACCTCGCGAAGGGCTGTGACCTGCTGCTTTGCGAGGCCGACAGCGCCGATCCGGTCGACGGGGACGAGCGCGTCCACCACACGGCGGGGGACGCCGGGGACACCGCTCGCGTGGCGGGGGCCCGACGGCTGCTCGTCACGCACGTCGGCCCCTCCCTCACCTCGGCCGAGGCCGTGGCCCACGCCGCGACCAGGTACGACGGCCCGATCGACTACGCCGCTCCCCGGAGCGTTCACACCGTTTAGCGGACGCGCGGTCGCCGGCGTGAGGTCGGCGGCGTGGGGTCGGATCGCCGCGGAGTGTGGCCGCCGTCCCTGGGGCGGGTAGGAGCCGGCGGCTTCTCTTGGGGGGCATGCACCCCGCGGCGACCCCGCCGCGGCCAACGGGGACCGCGACACTTCGAATGCTCCGGGTGGCAGGGCGGCCTCGCGTCCCGTATCGGGGGTACGTTACGGCCAGTAATCGCAGACTATGCCCGTCCGTCCGTGCCGCCAAGGCACCGGACAGCCGATACCCCCTATTCGGCCCGCGGCGTCCGGCCGGGCGGGTGCACGAGCTTGTCGGCGAGCTCGCACAACTCCTCGTAACGCAGGACGCGTCCGAACCCGGGAAGCGGCACGTGCAGCACACCGAGCCAGGACGCGGGGACGTCGGTCACGCCGTGCACCGCCCCGGCCAGCGCCCCGGTCACGGCCGCGACGGTGTCGGTGTCGCCGCCGAGGTCGATCGCCGCGCGCAGCGCGTCCGCGAACCCGCCGGTGTTGCGGACCGCCCACACGGCGGACCCGAGGCAGGGCCACACCGCGCCGTTGAACTCGGTCGCGTCGTCCGGGTGCCAGGTGGGATCGAGAACGCGCGCGTACCGCTCCTGGTGGCCGGGCTTGACCTGCGCCAATGTGTCGGGGATCGCGTCGAGCGGATCCGCGCCGTCCAGCGCGACGCGGATGAGCTCGTGGAGGATCGCGGTGCCCTCCCAGGCCGCGCCGTCCCCGTGGGTCAGCGCGGTGATGCGGCGTCCGGCGTCCATGGTGGCCGCGCGTCCGTCGGCGGCGAAGAACACCGCCGAGGGTGCGGCGCGCATCAGCCCGCCGTTCCCGGCTGCACGCGCGTTGGTCTGGAAGTGGAGGGCCGCCGCCATGTCCCAGGTGTCGCCGCCGGTCAGGACGGCCTCGGTCTGGAGGCCGATGTCCTTCGGGTCGGACGCGGCCCAGCGTTGGAAGCGCGCGAACATGTCCGGCGGATCGAATCCCCCACGCTCGAGAAGCGACTCCGCGACAAGGACGGCCATCTGAGTGTCGTCGGTCGCTTCGCCCTCGTCCCAGCCTCCACCCGGACGCATTTCGCCCGCGCCGGTCGGGAAGCGTCGCGAGAACGCGTCAGCGGGACCGAACTCATAGGGCGCGCCCAGCGCGTCGCCGAGCGCAGAGCCGACAACGGTGGCGACCGCACGTTCTGTTCGATCCATGGGGAGCAGGGTAGAGGGGCCGGGGTTCGTGGTCGGGTGGGCGGTCGCCGTCGCGGGGTCGTGCTGGGACGCGACGGCGACCGTCCGTTGTGGTGTCAGGTGCAGGTGGTGTCTGTTGTGGGGAGGTGGTTGGTGAGGAGGTAGGTGTCGACGGTTCTGGTCAGGCAGGCGTTGCCGTAGGAGGCCTGGTAGGGGGCGTGGACGTCGGCTTTGAGGGTGATGAGGCGGGAGCCGTTCAGGTCGCGGTGGAGGGCCTGGCTTCCCGCGTAGACGGTGCGGGTGTCGCCGGTCGCGCCGATGAGGAGGCTCGGGAGGGTCGTCCTGACCTTGGTGGCGGACTCGCGCGGGGACGGCCAGAAGGCACACGGGTTGATGTTCTCGCCGAGCGGGCCGAAGACCGGGTGGGCGGCGCGGCGGCGCTGGACGTCGCGCCAGTACGTCGCGGGGTCGCGCGGGGCCGGGGCGTCGCCGCAGATGATCGCGGACTGGCCGCTGCCGTAGAGGGAGTCGGTCCCGGTGAGGACGAACTTCAGCGACTCGTCCAGGGCGCCCGTCGAGGGGACGTGGACGCCGTGCGCCGCGCGGTCCAGGTCGGAGACGGCCGCGGCGAGGGCTGCGCGGGGCTCGTCGCGGTCGTCGGCCAGGAGGTTGAACAGGACGGTCGGGACGGTCGAGGCGTCCACCTGGTAGGGGCCGACGAGGAGCGGGGAGCGACCGGCCCGCGTGACGGTGTTCCGGACGGTCGCCAGGACGTCCTCGCGTGTGCGGCCCAGGTGGTAGGAGGTGTCGCGGCGGGACGCCCAGTCGGCCCAGCGGGCGAGGGCCTGCTCGTTGGCCTCCTCGGTGTCCTGGAGGAGGCGTGGGGACCAGCGGTCCGGGTCGACGTTGCTGTCCAGGACGGCGCGGTCGAGGCGTCCGGGGAACAGGGCGGCGTAGACCGCGCCGAGGTAGGTGCCGTAGGACGCGCCGTTGTAGGAGATCTTCCTCTCGCCGAGGGCGGCGCGGACGACGTCCATGTCGCGGGCGATGTTGCGGGTGGAGATGTGCGGCAGGAAGGAGCCGTACTTGGTGACGCAGCGCTGGGCGAGGGTGCGGGCGAACGTCACGGACGCGTCGAAGTCGCGCCGGTCGACGCCCGCGGAGCGGATCCAGGTGCCGCTGGGCCAGCCGCAGTCGACGGGGGCGCTGCGGCCGAGGCCGCGCGGGTCCATGCCGATGAGGTCGAAGCGCGGTCCGGCCTTGGGGGTGATGTCGCGGATGTACGGCGGCATGTCGATGGCGGGGCCCGGTCCGCCGCCGTTGATGAGCATGGCGCCGAGGCGGGGGCCGGTCGCCTTCAGGCGGGAGATCGCGACCTTGATGATCGTGCCGTGCGGGTTCGCGTAGTCGAGCGGGACGGTCACGTCGGCGCAGCGCGCGCCCGCGTCGTCCAGTTCCTTCATGTTGCAGGTGTTCCAGCGGAGTTTCTGGTGGTGGAACGCGGCGAGCGGGTCGGCCGGGGCCGCGGCGGCGGGAACGGCCGGGACGAGCATGGCGGCGGACGCGCCGAGGGCCAGGAGAGCACGCATGGGGGCTCCTCTCTCAGGGACGGTCGCACAGGGCGGCCTGCACGACGTCGAGCATGTGGGTCTGGGCCTGGAGGCTGTCGGGGTCGGCGTTGAGGGAGACGGCGACGGCGCGTCCGCCGGGGCCGACCCCGGCGACGGTGCCGAAGCCCGGGACGCCGCCCGCGTGGCCCGTCCAGCTTCCGCCGCAGGTCAGCGGCGTCTTGATCAGGCCGAGGCCATAACGCGCTCCGGCCCAGATGCGGTCGGGGTCGGCGGCGACGGTGCTGCGCATCTCGGCGAGCTGACGCGGGGGCAGCAGCCGTCCGCCGAACAGCGCGGTGTAGAAGCGGCCGAGGTCGCGTGTCGTGGAGACGAGCGCGCCCGCCGCGCCGCCGAACGTCATGTTCTGGTCGGTGTGGTCGGCCCAGCGGCCGTTCTCGTCGCGGACGTAGCCGCGCGGGTGGGGGCCGCGGATGGACGTCCGGTCGCCCGGCCAGTAGGTGTCGCGCATGCCGAGGGGACGCAGGACGCGCCGGACGGTCTCGTCCTCGACGCTGCGTCCGGTCGCCTTCCGCACGATCATCCCGGCGAGGACGTAGTTGGTGGACGCGTAGCTCCAGGGCTTCTCCGGCGGGTCCATCCTCAGCGCGAGCGCGACGAGTTCCTCCGGGGCGAAGTGCCGCCAGCGGATGTCGCCGGACAGGCCGTCGGTGTAGTCGGGCAGGCCGCTGGTGTGCTGCAGCAGGGACCGGATCGTGACGCGCCGTCCGTCGTAGCGCGGCGTCCGGACGAGGCCGGGAAGCCAGCGGTCGACGGTGTCGTCCAGGGACAGCCGGTGTTCGGCGGCGAGCTGGAGCACGACGGTCGCGGTGAACGACTTGGTGATGCTGCCGATCCGGGTGCGTTCGCCGGTGGCCATCGGACGTCCGGTGGCGAGGTCGGCCATTCCGGACGCGGCGGACCACGAGCCGCAGCGCGGATCGTCCACCCGGACGGCCACGCCCGGCGCCTCCCCGGACGAGGTGAGCGTGTCGATCGCCTTCCGGACCGCCGGGTGGTCGGTCGGACAGGCGGCCGCGGCGGGTGCGGCCCGGGCCGGGAGCGGCGCCAGGACCGTCGCGAGAAGAGCCGCGCCAAGGGTGAGCTGTGGGGGGATTCTCATGCTTTTCGACGCTATGCAGCCGGATGAGGCGGCGCAGTGGGGCCTTCCCCCGACTTCTCCTGGGGGAAGGCCCTAAGGTTCTTGAATCCGCAGGTCAGCGCCCATGTACGGACGATACAGGTGGAACCCGGCGCTCCGTCGGCGTGCCGTCCACGGCACAATCACAAGCTCGGACGTGGGGAGGGATGCGGGTGCATGCGGGGCGCGAGCTGGGTGGACGGTACCTGCTGGAGGAGCGGATCGGACGCGGCGGCATGGGCGAGGTCTGGCGGGCGTCCGACCGGCGCCTGGACCGTCCGGTCGCGGTGAAGGTGCTGCCCGCGGCGTCCGAGGCGGGGCCGGACATGGTCGCGCGGTTCCGGCGGGAGGCGCAGCTCGCGGCGGCGCTCCAGCATCCGGGCATCACGGTCGTCCACGACATCGACGTGGACGACGAGCTGCTCTACCTGGTCATGGAGCTGCTGGACGGCGAGGACCTGGCGCGCTTCCTCGCCCGCCGCACCGGCGGCCTGCCCGTCGAGCAGGCGCTGGGGCACGCCGCGCAGATCGCCGGGGCGCTCGCCGCCGCGCATGCGCGGGGCATCGTGCACCGCGACATCAAGCCCGCCAACCTCTTCCTCACCACCGGCGGCTGGATCAAGGTCTGCGACTTCGGCATCGCCCGGTTCATGCAGTCGGCGACCGGCCTGACCGGCAGCGCCGTCGTCGGATCCCCGGTGTTCATGGCGCCCGAGCAGATCTCCACCGGCGAGATCGACGGACGCACCGACCTGTACGCGCTCGGCTGCCTGCTCCACCAGATGCTCTGCGGGCAGCCGCCGTTCCCGACCGACAAGGGCATCCCTGCTCTGATCAACGCGCACCTGAGCGTCGAGCCGTCCGGGCCGCGCGCAGTGAACCCTGGGGTTCCCGAAGACGTGGACGCGCTCGTCCTGGAGCTCCTGGCGAAGGACCCGGCCGACCGTCCTGCCGACGCGGACACCGTCGCGCAGCGCCTCGAAGCCCTCCTCAAGAACGACGCGCCCGCCACTCCCCCGGCCGCATCAGCCCCGACCGCTTCGGATTCGCCGTCCGCCTCCGCAGCTCTCGTTCCGCCTGCCGGGCCCGTGCCGCCGGGGGCTCCGGTTCCGCCGCACGCGGCCGTGCCCGGGAACGTCCCGCTGGAGCAGGAGTTCCAGGTGGCGAACGAGCATCTGGAGCAGCGGCGGGCCGAGCTGGCGCTGGCGCTGGCCGACCACGTCGTCCGGGAGCGCGAGCGGCTCCTCGGGGCCGAGCATCCGGCGTCGCTCGCGGCGCGGCACCTGCTCGGCCGGACGCTCTACGAACTCGACCGGGAGCCGGAGGCGCTGCCCCTGCTGACGTCCGCCGCCCAGGGACGGACGCGCGTCCTCGGGCAGCGGCACCCGGACACGCTCGCGAGCTGGCACCTGGTCGCGACCTCGCTCTTCATGCTCGGACGGCACGCCGAGGCGCTGCCGGTCGCGGCGGGCGTCCTCGCCGACCGGGAGGCGGCGCTCGGCCCGCAAAACCCGGCCACGCTGGAGACCCGCGGCACCCTCGCGTGGACGCTGCACATGCTCGACCGGAACCAGGAGGCGATGGCGCAGGCGCAGGTGCTGCTCCCGGCGCGGGTCGCGACGCTCGGCGAGCACCACGAGGACACCCTCGAGACGCGGCAGCTCATCGGCTGGATCCTGCTGAACCTCGGGCAGACCGCCGACGCGGAGGCGCAGGCGCTGTACGTCCACCAGGTCGCGGCGCACACGCTCGGGCCGCAGGCGGAGCCGACCCTCCAGGCGGCGGAGCTGCTCGCCGCCGTCCGCTCCCGCCCGCGCCGCCGCCGCCGTCCGTGATGGCCGTCCGCTCCCGCCCGCGCCGCCGCCGTCGCACGTGAGGGCCGTCCCCACCGAAGGGACAAGTCGGATTTGTAGGACTGGTGGGGGTTGAGTGGCGTTCGCTCGCCGGAACTCCTACGCTTCGTAGGAGTCAGCGCCGCGCCCGGGTCGTCCCGGGGGCCGCGCCGGCGCCGCCGTGCCCTTCCCCAGGGGCGCGCCGGGAGTCCACAGGGCCCGGGACCGCGCCGCCACCCCGAGGGGGCGCGGGCCCGGGCCCGTCCGCAAGCCGCACCCCCCGGCCGCCCGAGCGGCGGCTCGCGAAGGGAGAGTACGTGCGCTCCACCAGCACGGTCCGACGACCGGTCCCCCGACATCGGACGCTCGCCGTCCTCGGGATCACCGCCGTCGCCCTGACGTCCCCCGTGGCCGTCCCGGCCGCGCAGGCCGCCCCGGCCAGGGCCAAGCCCAAGCCGGACGTCGACAAGCTCCACGACCAGCTCGAACAGCTCTCCGAGCAGTACAACGGGCTGAAGGTCAAACTCGCCGAGACGCGCCGCGCCGCCAAGGTCGCGGACGGCATCGCCCGGCAGCAGGAACGCTCGCTGGAGGCCGTCCGGCGGGACATCGCCCGGGTCGCCGCGACCACCTACATCAACGGCGAGACCGACCCGACGCAACGGATGTTCGCCACATCCGACCCGCAGTCGCTGCTCGACCAGGCGTCCACGCTGAAGTTCTTCGCCACGCAGAACGGCACGCGCGTCTCGGCCCTCATGCAGGCCGTGCAGGGCGCGCGGCGGGCGCGGCTCCAGGCGCAGGAGCGCAAGAAGCAGGTCGAGACGCTCCGCGCGAACCTGGCGAAGAAGCGCGACGCCGCCGCCAAGCTGTACGACAAGGCCAAGGGGCAGCTGGACACCCAGACCCCGAAGACCGGCAAGAAGCCGGGGAACGCGCCGTCCGTGCCCGGGTCGGGCAAGGGCGCGCAGGCGCTGCGGTACGCGCTGGCCCAGCTCGGCGTCCCGTACTCGTGGGGCGGGGGCAACGCGTCCGGTCCGAGCTACGGCGTGGCGCAGGGCGCCAACATCAAGGGCTTCGACTGCTCCGGGCTGACCCTGTACGCGTACGCGCGCGTCGGCATCAACCTGCCGCACTACACCGGCGCGCAGTTCAACGCGGGCACGCGCGTGACCGAGTCGCAGCTCCAGCCGGGCGACCTGGTGTTCTTCTACTCCGACCTGCACCACATGGGGATGTACGTCGGCAACGGGAAGATGGTCCACGCCCCGCAGACCGGCGACGTCGTCAAGATCAGCCCGATGGCCGGACGTCCGTTCGCCGGGGGCGTGCGGCTGTCGTGACCGTCCCGCCCGGACCGCCCGCCCCCGTCATGCGG
The DNA here is from genome assembly GCF_000518265.1 of Actinomadura oligospora ATCC 43269. Lineage (GTDB taxonomy): Bacteria > Actinomycetota > Actinomycetes > Streptosporangiales > Streptosporangiaceae > Spirillospora > Spirillospora oligospora. Next base: position 19,083 of record NZ_JADG01000011.1, read on the forward strand.
GACAATGGCGGGGGCGGGAACGGCAAGGAGGGCCACGTGGGCGATCTCGGCGGCGCGCTGGAGCGGGCGGTCATGGACGCGCTGTGGGCGGCGGACGAACCGCTGCGCGTCCGCGAAATGCTCAACCTGCTCAACGCGACCTCCGCGCGGCGGCTCGCCTACAACACCGTCCAGACCGTGGCCGAGCGGCTGACCCGCAAGGGCCTGCTCCGCCGCGTCCCGGACGGCCAGGCGTTCCGCTACGCCCCGACGCAGAGCCGCGACGACTTCACCGTCGCGCTGATGCTGGACGCCCTCACCGACTCTCCCGACCAGGGCGCCATACTGGCCCGCCTGGTCGAGAGCGTCCCCGAGGCCGACGCGCGCCGCATGCTGGACGCCCTGAACGCCCGCGCCACCGGCCCCGAGGCCGGTCCCGAGTCCGGTTCCGGCGTCGGTTCCGACGAGGCGCGGGGCTGACGGGTGCTGGTTCTCGGCGTCCAGCTGGTCTTCCTGGTCGGCGCCCTCGGGTGGTGCGCGGGCGCGTCCCTGGACGGGGCGTCGTTCGCGCGCCACCATCCGGCGAGCGCCGTGCTGTGCTGGACGGGCGCCGTCCTCGGCCTGTGGGCGTCCCTGTTCGGCCTGGTCCTGCTGCTGCTGTTCTGGCCGGGCGCCGCCGGGCACGGCTTCGCCGAGATGCTGTCGACCTGCCTCACCCCGCACAGCCACCCCGGCCTGCTGTGGGGCGGGCTCGGCAGCTGCGCGATCGCCGTGCTGTGCTCGGTCCGGCTGTCGCGCGGCGTTCCGCGCGCCTGGCGGACGGTCCGGAGCCGCCGCAGGCACCGCAGCATGCTGCGCCTCGTCGCCCGCGCGGACGACCGGCACCCCGACGTCCTGCTCCTCGACCATCCCCTGCCGGTCGCCTACTGCCTGCCCGCGGGCGCCCGATCCATCGTGATCAGCAGCGGGGCGCGCACCCGGCTGGCGCCCGCCGAGCTGGCCGCCGTCCTCGCGCACGAGCGTGCCCACCTGCGGCAACGCCACCACGCCCTGCTGATGCTGCTGGACCTCAGCCATGCCGCGCTGCCGTGGCTGCCGACCTTCCGGCGGGCCATGACGGCCGTCCCGCTGCTGCTGGAGATGGCCGCCGACGACGCGGCCGTCCGGCGGCACGGCCCGGAGACCGTCCGGTCCGCGCTGGAGAACCTGGCCGTGCTGCCCGGCCCGTCCGGGACCCTCGCCGCCGCCGGGGACCGTCCCCTCACCCGCCGCCTGGACCGCCTGGACGCCGCCGCGGACACGCGTTCGATCACCCGTCCGCTGGCCCGGATCGCCGCCGTCGTGTCCGTCGCCGCGCCCCTCACCACCGTCGCGCTGACCATCGCGTCCATCCCTCCCACCTGCTGACGCGGGCGGACGGACCGCCTGTTACTGGTATCTTCCGAGGGTGTCCGACCAGGCCAAGTTCGAAGTCCAGATGCTCCACGACCGTGTCATGATCAGGGTCGAGAAGGAGAGCGGGGAGCGCCGCAGCACCGGCGGCATCGTCATCCCCGCCACCGTGGAGCAGTCCAACCGGCTCAGCTGGGGCGAGGTCTGCGGCGTCGGCCACCACGTCCGCACCGTCAAGGTCGGCGACCGCGTCCTGTTCCACCCCGAGGACCAGTACGTCGTCGAGATCCAGGGCGAGGACTACCTCGTCATGCGCGAGCGCGACCTGCACGCCATCGCCAGCGAGCGCCCCGAGCACGGCACCGGCCTCTACCTCTGATCCCGAGAAGGATCGCGGCGACGCCGGGCCGGAGGCCGAAGGCACGCCGAGGACCGCTGAGGACCTGCTGAGGGCACGCCGAGGCTTCCGGCCCGGTCCCGCCGGGGGTCAGTGTCCGATGATCCTCTGGCCGTTGTACTTTCCGCCGATGCACCAGGCCAGCGGGAGCGGGTCGTCCCCCATGATCACGCCACCGCCGTCGACGCACCGCTGGCCGGTGACGTCGGACGGGGCGGCGACGCCCTGAGCGGCGTTTGCGGCAGGGACGGTGAGGGTGAGTGCGGCGACGGCGAGCGCCGCGACCAGTGACGGGCGGGCGATGGATCGGTGCATGGACGGCCCCTCTCGAGAGCTGGCAACAGTGGGCACTTATAGTCTCAGATCAACTACTCACCGTGTCGGTGGGCCTGGCCGGGGTTTCGTCAGAGGGACCCGTTAGATTCGGCCGGCCGGCGTCGATACGACCGGCGCGACTCTTTGGAGATCTCATGCGCACCCTGATCAGCACCGCTTTCATCTCACTCGACGGCGTGGTGGACTCGCCCGGCGGCGAGGAGGGCTACCGCAACTCCGGCTGGACGTTCAAGGGCGTCGACTTCGTCCCGGAGGCGTTCGAGATCAAGGGGCGGGAGCAGGAGGAGGCGGCCGCGATGATGATGGGACGCACCAGCTATGAGGCGTTCAGCAAGGTCTGGCCGGGGATGGCCGAGTTCGCCCGGTACAAGACCCTGCCGAAGTACGTCGTGTCCACCACCATGACCGAGGACGACCTGGTCGACGACTGGGGCGACACCACGATCCTGCGCTCGCTCGAGGAGGTCGCCGAGCTCAAGCGGACCGAGGGCGGCCCGATCATCGTCCACGGCAGCGCCTCGCTCAACCGCGACCTGTCGGACGCCCACCTCATCGACCGCTACCACCTGCTGGTCTTCCCGGTGCTGCTCGGCGCGGGCAAGCGCCTGTTCAGCACCACCGACAAGGACGCCCAGCACCTGAAGCTGGTCGAGCACGAGGCCTACTCCAACGGCCTGCAGAAGAACGTCTTCGACGTCGTCCACTAGCCCCGAGGCCGACCCCGCCGAGGATCGTCGCCGTCCGGTGGGGCGGTAACGGTCATGCGCGGGCGTGATCTCGCCTGGCCGGGGGCGTGGCGGACAGGCGCGGGCATGGTCGCCTGGGGGCGTGGCAGACAGGCGGCGGCATGGCGGACAGGCGGGGCATGGTCACCTACAGGCGTGGTCGTCTGAGGGCGTGGTCACCTTGGAGCGTGGTCGTCGGGCCAGGCGTGTGGGCGGTCGGGCGGGGGAGTGGTGGTCAGGTTGGGCGGACGGCGGCCTTGAAGGCGGCGTGGTCGCGGTCGTTCTGGTCGGCGTAGGCCATCGCGAAGTCGGCGACGGCCTGGTCGAAGGCGTCCGAGCGTCCGAGATACCCGGCGATCCGGATGCGGGGGCCGGTGTTGGCGTGGGCGACGGCCAGGGTGCCGCCGCACAGGCGGGCGTAGAGGCCGAGGCCGTACTCGTTCATGTCGGTGATGTCGACGGAGCCCTTCATGTCACGCAGCTGCCGCCAGTAGTAGTCGTGCGGGCCGTCCGCCGACCAGCCGAGGAAGACGTCGCTGACCGACTGGAGCAGTCGCTGCCCGGCCACGACCCGCCGTCCCTGGTTCCGGTACGCGCTCGGCGACAGGTACGGCTCCAGGACGGACCGTCCCGCCTCCTTGAGCTGCAGGACGAGCGGGTCCCGGGCGTCCCGTCCCTGGAGGACGACGACGAAGCAGCGCGTCCCGACGCTGCCGACCCCGACGACCTTGCGGGCCGCGTCCATGTACCGGTACTCGCGGAGCAGGAAGCCGGCGTCGTCGCGTAGGGAACGCGCGTACTCGTCCAGGCTGCGGTCCACGATGTCCGCGGCCTCGAACGCGCCGGTGTGCTCCAGCAGCGGCGGCTGGTCGACGATCCGCAGCGCGTCGCCGTCCCGCCGGGTGAGCTTCTCGACGGCCTGGAGGTTGTCGCGTCCCCGGGTGTGGTCGATCAGCTTGCGCGCCCGCCTGCGCGCGCCCTTCCGGGTGATCCGCGCGTAGACGTCCTCCGCCGTGGTCATCGTGTAGTAGACGTCCAGGTTCGTCCGTCCGGCGAGGTCGAGCATCCGCTCCCGGTAGGACGTCGCGGCCCGGCGGGCCACGTCGCGCGCGACGCCGTCGCCGAAGCCCTGGTCGCGCGCCGCCACCGCGAAGCTCGCCACGAGCCGCTTGACGTCCCACTCCCACGGACCCGGGAGCGTCTCGTCGAAGTCGTTCACGTCGAAGACCAGGATGCGTTCGGGTGAGGCGTAGAAGCCGAAGTTCATCAGGTGCGCGTCCCCGCACGCCTGGACGGTCAGCCCCGTCGACGGCGTCGTCGCCAGGTCCCCCGCCATGACGGCCGCCGCGCCCCGCAGGAACGGGAACGGGCCGGCCGCCATGCGCTCGTGCCGGATCGGCACCAGATCGCGCAGCCTGCTCTCGTCCTGCGCGAAGATCACCGCCGTCGGGTCGCGGCGGTGCGCGAGCGGCTCCCACTCGGCGTGCGCGCTCCTCTTGACGCGCTTGCGCAGCGCTTTGCCCGCCTTGTACTCCTCACGCGGCGAACCGGCCATGTCCTGAATGTTCCAAACATCTCCGCCGCGAACCGCAGGCGGCGGCCAAACCGTCACCAAGAGTCGGTTCGGAGGTGGAGCGGCAGGGCCGCCTCGGCATGGGCGGCGGGGCCGGTTCGGTGTGGGGCGGCGGGGTTAGTTCGGGCCGGAGCGGTCGGGGGCGGGGAGGAGGGGGCCTAGGGGGCCCAGGTCCAGGTTGAGGTCCTCGGGGGTGAGGTCGAAGTGGTCGCGCAGGTGGGCCATGGCCTCTTCGAGGCGCATCAGCGCCAGGCCCAGGCTCTCGGTCTGCTCGTCCGTGAGCGTGCCGTCCTCGACCCGGCGCAGCGCCTGGCGCTCCATCAGCTGGCGGATCAGCTCGACCAGCGTCAGGACGAGCTTGACCAGGTCGCGTTCGACGGTCTCGGGGTCGGTGTGCAGGCGTCGCGCCGTCCGGCTCGGGGCGCGGGCGGCGCGCTCGGGAGCGCGTCCGGGGGTGCTCGCGGGGATGCTCGCGGTGCGCGCCGGGACGCGGGAGGGCGTGGTCATGGCCTCGGCTCCTCGGGGTCGGCGAGCTGCTCGTACACGGTCGTGATCACGGCCCGCAGGTCGACGCGGACGAGGTCGGTCCCGGCGATGGAGATGACCAGGTCGCCGGTGAGGACGACGCCTCCGGCCAGGAGGCGGTCGAGCAGGTCGACCAGCGCCAGCCGCTCGGCGGGGACGGCCGGGTCGCCGGTGTCCAGGACGGCGGTCAACGGCGGCCCCCCTCGGGCGTGGGCGTGGGAATGGGCGCGGGGTTGGAAGCGGGTTCGGGATGGGATCCGGGTTCGGGGGTGGGGCCGGTTTCCGGGGTGGGACGGGGGTTGGGGGGGGGGGTGGGGGTGGCTTCGGCGGTGGCGATGAAGGAGTACGGGGGCCAGGGGCCGGTGATCTCGACCGTCACGCCGGGCAACCGCCGGTCGGCGGCGCGGGCGACCTCGTGGAAGCCGTCCGCCTGCTCGTCGTCGACCAGGTAGGCCATGTTCAGGATGAGGGTCTCGTGCCGTCCGGACAGGCGCGAGTCCTGGGCGGCGTGCTGCCGGGACGCGACGGCGTGGTCGGCCAGCTCGTCGTGGAGGGTGCGGGCGTGGTCGGCGAGCCGGTCCTGCAGGGCCCGGCGCACGCGCCGCGCCGCCTGGCGGCGTTGCAGGTAGGCGGTCCCCGCGGTCAAGGCCGGGACTTCGACCTCCGACTCCGGCTCGGGCTCGTCCTGCTGGACGGCCTCGGGGATGGCGTAGGCCTTGACGCCCCACTCGGTGCGTCCGGTGACGCGGTCGAGGAGGTCGGTCAGGTGCGTGTGGTCGCGGCCGAGAACGTCCCGGACGCGCTGGTCGTCGCGGTACAGCGTCGCGATCCGGACGGGCGCGGTCGGCGCGTTCCGCGCGGCGTGCGCGACGACGTCGTGGTGGGCGCGGGCGGTCCCCTCCAGCCACGCCAGGTCCTCGAGGTTCTCGCGGAGGGCCTCCTCGCCGAAGTCGGTGAGGCTGACGGTGCTGACCAGCGCGGTCAGGGCCGTCCCCCGGTGGGCGAGCGCGCGGACGGGCTCGCCCGCGACGCCGGTGACGCCGTCCAGCGCGGACGGGGCCAGGCCGCGCGCCACCCCGTACAGGTAGACGGCGGTGCGGGCTTCACTCGTCATGGTCGGTCCTCCTCCGCGGTTCGGGGCGAGGGCTGCTGGGGGCTGCGGCTTCGAGGGCTTCGAGGCGTTCGCGCAGGAGGCGGTTCTCCTCCTCCAGCTCGGCCCGGCCGCCGTCGAGCCCGGCGCGCCCGTCGCCCGAGCCGACGTCACCGGACGTCCCGGCGTGGTTCCGGGTGCGGGCGCGGGAGGACAGCGACGGGTCGTGTTCCCACCAGTCGATGCCCATCTCCTTCGCGCGGTCGACGGACGCGACCAGCAGGCGCAGCTTGATGGTGAGCAGTTCGATGTCGAGCAGGTTCACGCGGATGTCGCCGACGATGACGATGCCCTTGTCCAGGACGCGTTCGAGGATGTCGGCGAGGTTCGCGCTCTGCCGGTCGCCGGACGCGGCCCGGGCGGGCGAGCGTCCTCCGGTCCAGGAGATGTCGGTCAAGGCGGTTCGTCCTCCACGTTTCCGTCCGGGATGTGCGGTGGCGTCCGTCCGGAGGTGGCCGGACGGAGCGGCACCGGTCAGGTGCGATGGCGTCCGTCCACGTGGCCGCGCGCGTAGCGCTGGGTACGGCGGTAGCCGGCCAGGTCGCCGTCGGGGGCGAGTTCGACGCGGTAGCAGGCGAGGATGTCGGCGGAGTCGGGGATGCGGTGGGTCTCCACGAGCTCCACCGTGACGGCCCAGCCGTCCCCGGCCCGTTCGACGCCGACCACCGCCTCGGGCTCGCGGCCGGTCAGGAGCCTGATCTGCGCGACCGCCTCCTCGGCCGCCCGGACGGCGGACAGCCCCGCGAGACCGGCCGCGCCCCGGCCCGCGCCGGAGTCACGAGCGCCGTTCTCGCCCATGTCGGAGTCGCGTGGGGCGGAGTCGCGCGGGGCGTCTTTGCGCGTGCCGGTGCGGCGCGGGGCGGCCTTGCGCGGAGCGGCCATCAGGGATCCCCGCGAAGGCGGGCGATGAGCCGTTCCTCGGCCTCGGCGGCCTCGTCCTCGGTCATCTCACCCGCGGCGACGGCGTCGGCGACGGCCTGCATCTCGGCCGCGATCCGGCCCGGGTCGTAGAGCTGCGCCTCCGCCTGCTCCTGGAGGACCTCGGCCAGCCACACGACCCCGCGGACGGGGGCCAGCGGCAGGGTGACCAGCCCGGTGAACAGGCCCATCAGCCTCCCTCCGGAACGAAGTCGTAGGGCGGCAGCGGCCCGACGAGCCGCAACCGTATCCGGTCCCGGTTCTCCTCGACGAGGTCGTCGACGGCCTTCTGGAACCCGTCGCGCTGGGCCTCGCCGACCAGGAACGAGGCGTCGACGACGTCCTCCTCCCGGACGGGCTCGTGGGCGACGGCGGACTCGGCGAACGGCGCGAGCGCCGACAGCAGCCGCGTCCCGTCCCGCTCGCGGCGGTCCCGCAGCACCTGGACGATCATCTCGCCGAGCCGGACCCGGTCGAAGTGGACGGCGTCGGCGGCGTCCTCGGGGACCGCGCGCAGCCGGGCGGACAGTTCGGCGATCTCCGGGTCGTCCTCGATGACCTCGCGGAGAACGGCGTCCTCCTCGTAGGTGGCCTTCACGCGGACGGCGACCCGGCCGTCGACGCGGTCCAGCGCGGCGGTGAGCCGGTCGGCGTTGTTCTCGAGCAGCTCGCCGCGGACGGCGTCGGCGTCGGCGAGCGCCGCGCCGAACCGGAACGGCAGCACCGGCGTGCCCGCGTCCACGAGGGTCTGCAGGACGCGCTGGTGCGCCATGAGGTCGGCGCGTTCGCCGAGCGGGCGGCCGGACGGCAGGTCGCTGCTGAGCGCGGCGATCCTGCCGTGCGCGACGACCCGGACGGGCAGGTCGTCGAGGCCGGTGAGGCCGTTCGGCGGCGCCGCGTCCGCGCGGGTGACTCCGTAGACGTACTGGGGGACGGTCTGGTGGTCGGCCTGGGGCCCGGTCACTGGTCGTCCTCCTCTTCCTGCTTCTTGGCGGAGCGGCGGCGGGCGGGCTGCTTGGTCTTCGCGTCGGAGTCGCCGCCGAAGGTCTCCTTCAGCCGCTCCTGCGCGCCGCTGAGCACGCCCTTGGTCTTGGACTTGGCGCCCGACTCCTGCATGCCCTGGACGACCTGCGGCAGTCCCTGCGCGGTCCCGTCGTGGGCGATGTCGAGGCGGTTCACGGCCTGCGCGAACCGCAGGTAGGTGTCGACGCTGGCGACGACGATCCGCACGTCCACGGTGAGGATCTCGATGCCGACGAGCGCGACGCGGGCGTAGACGTCGATGACCAGTCCCTTCTCCAGGATCAGGTCGACCACGTCGGCGAGGCCGCTGGTACCGCGCCCACCTCCGCCGTTCTGGACGTAGCTGGTGCCCGAGGTCTGCTGGGCGATCGGCCCAGTCATGTCATCACTCCCTGAGGGTTGGGGTGTGGGGCCGGGCGGGCTCTGGGCTCCGGCCGGGAGCCCTACCCGGGATGTGCCGGCTAAACGGGACGCACGGTCGCAGTCGTCCCAGGGCAACACGCCACCGCCGTTCATCAGCGTCGCGCGCCCGGCGCAACCGCGGCAGACCGTGCGGCCGTGACAATCCGTGCGCCCCGCACGGCCGTGCGACCGTGGCGCTCGCTGCGCCGGTGCGGCCGGTGCGCCGTGGCGGCCCGTGCGACCGTGGCGGCCGGTGCAGGTCGCGCGACCGTGGCGCTCGCTGCGGCCGGTGCAGCCGTGGCGGCCGTGCGACCGTTACAGGCCGTCCGTGGCGCTCGCTGCGGTGCCGTGCGGGCCGGGCGGCCGTGGTGGCCGTGGTGTGTCAGTGGCGGTGGGCCTTGTGGGAACGCTTTCGGGCCGTGCGGCGCGCTGCGGCGACCGTCGCCACTCCGGCGGTGACCGCGCCCGCCGTGGCCAGCGCCCGCCGGAGGTTCGGCAGGCTCGCGAGCTTCGCGAGCAGGGCGGGGACGACGGTGAGGCGCTGCGCGGCAGCCGCGGCGCCGCTCTGGACGCCGCGCCCGACGGTCTCGGTCGTCCGGCGGGCGGTGTCGCCCGTGCGGCGGGCGGCCCCGGCCGCGGTTCCGGCGGCGGCGGAGGCGCCGTGCCTGGCGGCCCCGGCGACCTTCCCGGCGTTCCTGACGCTCTTCGCGTCCTTGATGTCTGTGGCGTCGGTGATGTCCGTGACGCCCGGGGTGTGGCCGGTCTTCTCCGAGACGCGTTCCTCCGCGCCGGCCTTCGCGGCGGATGTGCGCTTCTTGGCGGCGGACGTGGTCCTCTTCGCGGACGCTCCGGCCTTTGCGGCCGTGTTCCTACCGGAAGCCGAAGGCATTTCTCTGCACCCTCTCTGACGATTCGGCGGCGTTTCCCCGCCCGTCGTAGTGGTGCGCCTACCCGCCTGTGTCCGTCCAAACTTCCGAAGGCCCGAATATCGTCTTCGGACGGAAATCGGTCAGTCCGAAACGCGGGCGGCGAAAATGCGGCCGGACATGGTGCGCCCACGTCCGGCCGCCGGTTCCGCCGCACCGCTCCGGGCGGCCTACCGGCCGGCGAGCGCCCTTTCCAGCTCCGCCTTGTTCATGGACGAGCGGCCCTTGATGTTGCGCCGCTTCGCCTCGTGGTACAGCTGCTCCTTCGTCCTGCCCTTGACGCGGGACGTGCCGGACCGCAGCCCGCCGCGGCGGCCGGACGACAGGTCCCGCGTCGAGGACCTGCTGATGGTCGCCGCCTCGCCGTGCCGCGCCCGCTCCTTGTTCACCGTGCTCGCGGCGATCCGCTTGGCGCGCCCCGTGGAGGCGCCCCGTTTCTTCGCCGATTCCTTGACGTGTTCGTACTGGCGTTCACGCTTGCCACTCCATGCCTTGGGCATGACGCGCTCCTCTCCTCGAACCAGGAATCTGGGGTCTGGGATCTGGAGGTCACCGACCGTAGTCGAACCCGGTCATGTTCGTTCTCTTCCCGTTTCGGGGGGTCTGAACAGCCACTGCGGCCGACGGTCAGAGCAGGACGACCAACCCGAGCGAGGCGCAGTCGTTCAGCGGCGGCATGCCTGCGGTGGACGCGACTCCGACCAGGAACGCGACGGCGAGCAGATGGCGGACGGCCCTGGCCGGCCCGGCGATGATGACACCCATCCGGGAGATCGGGTCTTAGGAGAGCAACCACTTCAGGTCGTCCTGGCCGAGGGCAAGGCGTAATCACGCAGCACATGAAGCGTCCCGTGCCTCTTCCCCATGAACCGCACCCCGGAACACGACAAAAGACGCCCCGCCGGAGTCGACCTACCCGGGAACGAACCCCCGGCCACGCATAAACGCGTCACCGCGGGTACAGAGAGACCACCTGAAGACATCAACCCAGAAAGGGATGTGAACGGATATGGCGCTCATCATCGCCGTCCTGCTCCTGGCACTACTGCTGGGCGGCCTGGGGTTCGCCGCGCATGTCCTGTGGTGGATCGCCCTGATCGTCCTGGTCGTCTGGCTCCTCGGCTTCGTCCTCCGCAGCGCCGAAGGCGCAGGTGGACGCCGCCGCTGGTACCGCTGGTAGACCCCGGCAGGACGCCCTCACAAGACCGCGGCCCGGGACCGCCCCCGGGCCGCACCCCTAAACACCCAATTGCCCGAACCACTCAGAAATCGACCGCTTACACCCATCTGGCATGCGAAGTCCCGGAATGTCCTCGGCGGCGAAAAGCCCGACCTCCTTGTGCTCATGACTCACCAGAGGCGCGACATCCGGCGTGAGAACAGCACAGCCATAAGTGACGATGACAGCCCGCGCCCCCGCCCCTAATGCCCCAGCTGCCAGCGCAGCCGCCGCACGACCTCGTCCGGCAACACATCGCGGACGTCCCGGAGCAACTCTTCCAGAACCTCCCGGCCCCCGACCGGCAGACGGGCGTAAGCGTTGACGGCCTCACGCACCCAACGCAGCAGGTCAGCCCGCGCCCGCTCTCCAAGCTCCGCATCACGACCAGCCAGCAGCCGCAGGTCGGCCTCAAGACGCGTCCAGGTGTCGCGATGCCTCAGCAACAGATACGCGGCCCGGCGCACATGCCGTGGCCGCGCCGGATCCAGCAGCGCCCAAAGCTCCCCCACCGGGACGGTCACCTCCAGCGCGATCATCGTTCGACTGACCATCCGAACGACGACCGGCGCGGAATCGGTCAGCAACGCCGCCCAGCCACCTTCACGGCCGCCCAGCCCGGACGCCGCACGAATCGCCGCCGCCCGCACGCGAGGCCGTCCATGCCGCAGAAACGGCACCGCGAGCACCGCGTCGTCCCGGCTCCCGCACTCCCCCAGCCCCAAGAGCACCCCGGCGACCGCCGCCGTTCCGTCATCCACGCAGGCGGCCAGGGCCTCCCTGTAGAAGGGCACCGGGTCCTCACCATCACGCCGTACGGCCCACTGCGCGACCGCCCGCACCCCGGCAGAACGGTCTCCAAGAAACGCCCGACCCACCTCAGAACGCCCCAACCGGACGAGCGCATCGAGCGCCATCGCACGGAGATCGCCGCCCACCGCCGACAGGAGCGGTTCCACCAGGTCGGAACGCTGTTCCGCGAGCGCCCGTTCCACCAGGTGCCGGGCGCACCACAGACGGCAGACGTTGTCGGCTTCGCCGAGCACCGCGTCCAGAACGTCCCGCACGTCGGTATCCGGACGGCTCAACCAGACCCGGCAGGCCAAACGCCGCACGTGCCGGCCGTCCGCGTTCCGGACGGCGAGGAGCACGTCGGGCGACACGTCGACGAGGAGGTCTGCGGCCAGCTCAACGACGAAGTCACCACGCCGACGTCCGGCCAGGTGCGTCGCCGTCGCGACAGACGTCACCGCCCGCGCGCCGGGCACCCGCAGCGCGTCCCTGAGCAATTCCGGCAGCACCGCGCGTGCCGCGTCGCGAACCGGGGCCGCCCAGTCGGCCGCGCGGATCACCACCACCGGCAGCAGCCGGGGCAACTCCGCCGACCGCTGCAAAGCAGCCTCCCGGACGCGGCCGTCCGGCGAGCACAAGGCCCGGAGCACCCCCAGCGGGCTGGACACCTTCGCCTTCGCCGCAGCACGCCGTCTGCGCGCGAAGGAGCCAGGCCGATGGAAGCTGCAAAGCCGCAGATGCTCATCCAGCTTCACCCATGTGCGAGGGCTGGCATCCTGCAGAGCCTTCAGGGCGACGTCGGCCGTGCCCGCCTCGTCAGGCAATTCGAAGAGCAGGCGAGCCAACGCCGCCGGGCTCTCGCCGCTGCCGTCGGCGTTCGATTCTCTGACCAACTCGTCCAGGCGGGCGGCCAGGTCCAGCTCACTCATTCCGGCACGATGGCAGGAAGCGCGTCGCGCGCACCATCCGATTCTCCAGCCGGACGCCTTGACGTAGTAAGGTTCGCGCCTTCATGCGGGGCCTCCTGGACGCGTTGCGCCACGAGCGCGGCGTGGGAGAGCGGTGTGGACAGATCCGCGACGTCGCCGTTCGTCGTGTAGTCGAGCAGGACGACGGTTCGGTGGGCGGCGAGTTCCCGGAGTTCGGCGACGAGGTCGGCGGCCCTGTGGTCGAGCATCCAGTGATAGGTCGGAAGGTAGATCGTCCGCCTCGCCTCCTCGTAGCCGAGGAGGCGTCCGTCGAGGCGGTGTCCCAGCGGCGGGCCGAGCCGCCGCACCGTTCGCTTGATGCCCTTCATCCGTGTGATGTCCAGCTTGCTGAAATCCTCCTCTTCGCCGGAGAAGACCTTCAGGGCCTGCCAGACACCTTCGACGGACTGCGACGTCCGTCCAGGATGGCCGGGGACGGGGATGCCGCCGTGCGGCCAGAACGGGCTGAGGCGGACCCAGGGTTCGGGCCCCCGGGAGGTCACGTCGACGATCAGAGCGTCGGGAAAGTCGCGGTCCAGAGTGGTGCGACGACGGCTCGCCATATGGATGGGCATGACGGAAGCCTGTCACCCGCCTACGACAGTTGATCTCAAACTGAGTCTTACCGAACGAGGCGAGGGCCCGGCCGAGCACGGCCCGGCCCCCGCTCATCCACCCGCTAGTGCCAGTAGGCGGAGTTCATCTTTCCGCCGGTGTACAGACCACCGGCGGCCCAGACCGTCCTGCTTCCGGTCTGGTTCGCCATGACGCTGACGTAGGTCGAGGACACGCCCGCCGGGATGGTCAGGGCGGCCTTCGTCCACGTGCCGGTCTTGGTCCGGTGCCGCATGGTCGTCCCCTGGGCGATCCAGATGCCGCCCGCACCGTCCGGCGCCATCTGCAAGTAGTACGTGCCGGCCGTGCCGAGCGCGACCTTCCATGCCTTGCCGTTCCAGTGGGCCAGCAGGGCCTTCGCGACCGACTTCCCGCCCTCCTGCACGTAGGCGGTTCCGGCGGCCCACACGTTGGTGGCCGACAGCGCGGTCACCGCGCGGAAGGTCGAGGCAGCCTCCCCCTTCGTGTTCAGGCCCGGAATCGCCGGAAGGGACGACCGCTTCCACGCCGTCCCGTTCCAGTGCGCCAAGGACGGCACGCCGTTCGTGTGCCCGCCGGCCCACAGGTCGGTGGACTTGGTGCCGCCGACGGACCAGGGCCGGAGACCGACCGTCTGGTTCTTGAAGGACGACCCGTTCCAGTAGCGGACGTAGTCCCTGCCGATCCCGTACACCCACACGGCCTTCGGCCCCATGGTCACCACGCCCTGCGGGAAGTAGCCCGCGCCGAGGTCATGGTCCTTCCACGCGGTGCCGTTCCACTGCAGGACGCGGTTGTTGCCGGTGTTCGTCCGGTCCCCGGCGATCCAGACGTTGGACGCGGACGTGGCGGACATGCCCCGCGGAAGCGTCCTGTTCAGCGCGGTCGGCAGCGCCACCGGCGCCCAGCCGTTGGCGCCCAGCCGCGCCACGGTCATCTTGTACGTGGACGAGTCGTACGCCGCGGACCACATGCCTCCCGCGGGCGTCGACGCCATCGCGAGAACCTGCTTCCCGGCCCGGTCACCGGGCTGGACGAGCCGCCACGCCGCCTCGCTGCTCGAACTCGGGGACGCCGTCGACTCCGCCTCCGGCGCGACCAGCGCGACGATGCCGCCCACAGCGGCCACGGCCGCGGCGGATCCGCCCGCGACGAGCGCGAGCCTGGTCTTCCTGTGCACGTGTTCCACCCACACTCTCGAAGAAGATGATCTTGAGGGTGCTGGGGAGGCTAGCCAGTTTCGGACAGGCCGCGGGCCGGTTTGCGCGACTCCGCAACCAAGCCCCCCACAGGACGGGACGTAACAGACCCACCACTCCGGACGGGCACCGCCGCCTCGGCGCTAGACGACCACGCGGACGGTCGAGCCGCTGCGGTTCTTGGCGACCCGCAGCTGCGCCGGGATGCGGGTGCGCAGCTCGGCGACGTGGCTGACGACGCCGACGGCCCGGCCGCCGTCGCGGAGCGCGTCCAGGACGGCCATGACCTCGTCCAGGGTCTCGTCGTCGAGCGTGCCGAAGCCCTCGTCGACGAACAGGGTGTTCACCTCGGTGCCGCCCGCCTCGGCGGTGACGACGTCGGCGAGCCCGAGCGCGAGCGACAGCGAGGTGATGAACGACTCGCCGCCCGACAGCGTCGCCGGGTCGCGGTCACTGCCGGTCCAGGCGTCCACGACGCGCAGGCCGAGCCCGCCGCCGCTCTTGCTGCGGTCGCCCGCGACCTTGTCGACCGTGTGCCGCAGCACGTACCGCCCGCCGGACATCCGCGCGAGCCGCTCGTTCGCCGCGGCGACGACCCGTTCGAGCCGCGCCGCGAGCACGTACGCCGACAGCGACATCGCGTGCCGGTTCGCGGGCGACTTGCCCGAGGTCAGGCCCGCCATCCGCTCGGCGACGGCGTGCGCCGCCGCGGCCGGACGCCACGCCGCGACGGCCCCGGCGAGCTCGCCGCCGAGCGCGGTCACCCGGGACAGCCGCTGCCCCGCCCGCGACACGGCGGACGCGGCGGCGGTGCGCGCGGCGTCGGCACGCTCGACGGCCGCCGTCAGCAGTTCGAGATCCGGAGCCGGACGGGATGCCGCCTCCGCGAGCGCCCGGTCGGCGAGGTCGCGCCGGACGATCGCCTCGGCGTCCTCGAACCGCCGGAGGCGGTCACGCAGCGGCGCCTGGTCCTCGTCGTCGAGATAGGAGGCGGACGCGGCGTCCGTCGAGGTGAAAGCCTCCTCGGACGCGGCGTTCGCGGCGGCCTCGCGGGCGGCGGACAGCTCACGGTCCGCGGTCTCGGCCGCGCGCAGCGCCTCGACGGCCGCGGCGAGCGCGGACGCCTCCCGGTCGAGCCGGTCGACGCGGGCCTCCAGGGACGGGTCGTCCCCGCAGGCCGCGGCGAGGTCGGCGGTGTGCCGGGCGTGCTCGCCCGCGAGCGCGTCGTCCAGCGCGCCGGACGACTGGATCGAGGCCGCGACCCGCTCGCTCCGGGCCCGCTTCTCCTCACCCTCGGCCTCGGCGCGCCGGAGCTCGCCCTCCAGCCGGTCCGCCTCCGCCGCCTCCGCGGCCAGCTCGGTGAGCCGGACGCGCACGTCGTCACGCTCGGCGGCGATGTCGGCCGCGGGCTCCTCCCCCGCGACCTCCAGCCGCGCGTCGCGCTCGACGCGGAACTCGCCGACCTTCCCGGCGGCCTCCTCGCGGCGGCGCTGCGCGGCCTCGAACGCCTCGCGGGCGCGTTCGACGGCGTCCTCGTCCGGAATGCCACCATCGGAAACCGCAGGGGCAGGATGCTCAGCGGAACCGCACACCCGGCACGGCTCGCCCGGCTCCAGCTCGGCCGCCAGCACGGCGGCCATGCCGGACAGCCGCGCCTGCTGGAGGTCCTGGTACAGGTCACGGGCCTTCTGCGCGGCGTCGACCTCGGCGCGGTGCGCGCCTTCGGCCTGGTCGATCAGGACGGCCAGGTGGTCGCGCCGCTGCGCCGCCGCGAGCCGCCGCTCCAGTTCGCCCGCCGACGCGCGCACGCCCGCGAGCTCGGCGTCCGCGAGCCGCGCGCGCTCGACCGCCGACCGGTACCTCTCGACGCGTCCGGGCAGCTCCGCGAGGACGGCGGCGAGCCGCTCCGCCTCGGCGACCAGCCGCGACCGGGACTCGGCGAGCCCGGCCCGCTCCCGCGTGATCTCGCGCAGCCGGGCCGCGACGGCACGGCGTCCGTCGAGCCCGGCGATCTCGTCACGCCGGTCGCGTTCGGCCTTGGCGAGGACGTCCTCGGCGGCGTCCGGCGGGACGAGCGAACCGACCCGCGCCCGGACGGACGCCGCGTGCGCGCGCGCCCGTTCGGCCTGCCGCAGCCGTCCGTCCGCCTCCCGGACGAGCCGGACGACCCGGTCGGCGCGCGACGCCGCGTCCAGCCGGGCGGCGAGCGCGGCGCGCTCCTCGGCCCGCTCGGCGAGCGCGTCCCGGCGGCGCACGGCCTCGGCGTGCCGCCGCTGCCGTTCGGCCAGCTCACGCGCCTCGTCGAGCGCCTGGCGGGCCGCGACCGCGACGTCCGAGGCGTCCGAGAGCAGCTCCTCCTGAAGCCGCCGAAGATCGGCGTGCTCGACCCCGAGGGCACGTGCCCAGGCGGGCAGCGCCTCCACCGTCTCCAACGACTCCTGCGCCGTGAACGGCACGTCCCCGGACGGCCCCGAACCGGACCCCGACCGGGGCGCGGGCACCAGCGCCACCGACTCGTGCGGGCTCGGCTCACCGGCCGCCTCGGCGATGCGTCCCGCGATGGACGCGGCGCCCGCGCGCAGCGCCTCCGCCTCGCGGCCGGTGTCGCGCCGCCGCTCACCCAGCCAGTTCTCGACGGCCGTGAAGACCTCGGCGGAGAACAGCCGTTCCAGCAGCTCGCGGCGGCCCTTGGCGTCGGCGCGCAGGAACCCGGCGAACGCGCCCTGCGGCAGCATCGCGACCTGGCAGAACTGCGCGGCGGTCATGCCGAGCAGCGCGCCGATCACGTCGTCGGCCTCGCCCACCCGCGTGGACAGAGCGACCCACTCGCCGCGCTCGAACTCCTCCAGGACGACCTTGGCGTTCTCCTTGGTCAGGCCCTCGCCGCGCTTCTTCGGCCGGTGCCACTCCGGCGAGCGGGTGACGCGCAGCCGCCGCCCCCGGACGGTCGTCTCCAGCTGCACGCTCGGCCCGAGGTCGGGCGCGGCGTGGTCGCTGCGCAGCCCGCGCGCGCTGTTCCGGACGCCCGGAACCTGCCCGTACAGCGCGAAGCAGACCGCGTCGAGCACGCTGGTCTTGCCCGCGCCGGTCTGCCCCTGGATCAGGAACAGGCCCGCGTCCGACAGCGCGCCGAAGTCGATCTCCTGCCGGTCACTGAACGGGCCGAACGCGGTGACGACGAGCCGGTGCAGTCGCATTACCGCAGCGCCTCCTTGCGGCGGAACGCCTCGAACGCCTCGTGCAGCAGGACGCTCTCGGCCTCGGACGCGGGCGTGCCGGTGACCTCGGTGACGAAGTCCGCGGCGATGTCGAGGCGGGACCGCTCGGACACCCGTTCGGCGAACGTGCGGCCCTCGGCGGGACGGTCGGCCGCGTCCGGCTCGAAGGACAGGGCCAGCGTGTGCGGGAACCGCCGCCGCAGCCGCTCCATCGCCGAGGTCGGACGGTTCGGGTCGGTGACGGTGAACTGCAGCCAGTGCCCGGTGAAGTCGTCGTACCGGGACGACTCGAGCAGGTCGTCGAGGCGTCCGCGCAGGCGCGCGAGCGGACGCGGCACCGGCGCCTCGACGAACTCCTCGCCGAGCGAGCCGTCCGGGCGCAGGTCGATCAGCCAGGAGCCCTTGAGGTGGTGCTCCTCGGAGAAGGAGTAGGCGATCGGCGACCCCGAGTACCGGACCCGCTCGGTGATGCGCTGGCGTCCGTGCAGGTGGCCGAGCGCGGCGTAGTCGACGCCGTCGAACACCGACGCCGGGACGTTCGCGGCGCCGCCGACCGAGATGTCGCGTTCGCTGTCGCTCGGCTCGCCACCGGTGACGAACGCGTGCGCGAGCACCACCGACCGCGTGCCCGGACGCGTCGCCAGATCGCCCCGGACGCGCCGCATCGCCTCGCCGAGCGCCGCGGAATGCCCCCGCTCGTCCAGGTCCCAGTCCGAACGCACGAGCTCCGGCTCCAGATAGGGAATGCCGTAGACCGCGACGTCGTCCACCACCACCGGCTCGCCCACGCGCGAGGGGTCGGTGCGCAGGTGCACCCCGGCGGCGTCCATCAGGCCGGACCCGAAGCCGAGCCGCCGCGCCGAGTCGTGGTTGCCCGCGATGAGGACCACCCGGGTGCGCTCGGCGAGCCGCTCGAGCGTCTCGTTGGCGAGCCTCACCGCGTCCACGCCGGGCAGCGCGCGGTCGTACACGTCGCCAGACACCAGAACGCAGTCGACCCGCTCGTCGCGGACGGTCGCGACGAGGTGGTCGACGTACGCGGCCTGCGCGGACAGCAGGTCCTCGCGGTGGAACGAGCGGCCGAGGTGCCAGTCGGAGGTGTGGAGTATTCGCATCGCGTCCACACCCTAGGCGTCACCTCCGACACTTCCGGCCCGGAAACGCCGCCCCGCCCCGATTCCGGGCGTCCGGTCACGCACGGTGAGATCATCCGCACCGTGCGCGGACGGGCCGTTCGGTCGCCTAGAGTGGCGCGCGTGAGCGACCGTCCCCACGTGCTGCTGAGCTGCGCGATGTCCATCGACGGCTACATCGACGACGCGAGCCCGGACCGGCTGCGCCTGTCCACTCCCGCCGACTTCGACCGGGTGGACGCGGTCCGCGCCACCTGCGACGCGATCCTGGTCGGCGCCGGCACCGTCCGGGCGGACGACCCGAAACTGCTGATCAAGAGCCCGTCCCGGCGCGAGAAGCGGATCGCCCAGGGGCTCCCGCCCGACCTCACCAAGGTCACCGTCACCTGGAGCGGCGACCTCGACCCGGACGCGCGTTTCTTCACCACCGGCGCGTCGCCGAAGCTGGTGTACGCCTCGTCCGGGAACGCGCAGGCGCTCGCCGAGCGCCTCGGCGAGCGGGCCGAGGTGATGGACGCGGGCGACCCCGTCCACTTCCCCGCGGTGCTCGCCGACCTCGCCCGGCGCGGGGTGCGGCGGCTGATGGTCGAGGGCGGCGGCGGCATCCACACCGCGTTCCTCCAGCAGGGCCTGGTGGACGAGATCCAGCTGGTCGTGGCCCCGTTCCTGCTCGGCGACCCGGCCGCGCCGCGCTTCGTCGGCTCGGGCGTGTTCCCGCAGTCCCCGGAGCGTCCGATGCGCCTGGAGGAGATCACGCGCATCGGCAACCTCGTCCTGCTGCGCTACCTGGTCGGAGAGAACCGTGGCTGACGAGAGCAGGCCCGACGACATCGAATGGCTCACGCTCGCCTGCGACCTGGCGACGCTCTGCCCGCCGTCCGAGACGGCGTTCTCGGTCGGCGCGGTCCTCGTCGCCCCGGACGGCACGGAACTCGCCCGTGGTTTCTCCCGCGAGACCGACCCTCACGACCACGCCGAAGAGTCCGCCCTGGCCAAGCTCACCGCACGCCCGGCGCCCGGCACGACCGTCTACAGCTCGCTCGAGCCCTGCGGGTCGCGCAAGTCGCGGCCGAGGCCGTGCGCCGAGCTGATCGTGGCGGCCGGGATCCGGCGCGTGGTGTTCGCGTGGCGCGAGCCGTCCCTGTTCGTCGAGGGCACCGGCGACGAGTACCTGCGCGCGCACGGCGTCGAGGTCGTCGAGTTCCCCTCCCTCGCGGACCGGGCGCGCCGCCCGAACGCGCACCTGCTCGGCCCCGGCCGAGACTCTCGCTGAGACGAGCGCCGAGACCGCCGTCTCATTCCTCTTGCGGACGCCCCGGTGGGTCGTGCGATGCTGTCTCCCAAGCAAGCATTCGGTCAAGACCGGGAGGCGGCATGCGCGAACACGATCGGCTGTTCATCGGCGGCGGGTGGACGGCGCCCGCGGGCACCGGCGTCATCGACGTGGTCTCCCCGCACACCGAGGAGGTCGTCGGCCGCGTCCCGGACGGCACCGAGGCCGACATGGACCACGCCGTCCGGGCCGCGCGGCTCGCGTTCGACCACGGCCCCTGGCCCCGGATGACGCCCGCCGAGCGCGCGGAGATCCTCGGCCGCCTGTCCACGATCTACGCCGAGCGGCAGCAGGAGATGGCCGACCTCATCACCGAGGAGATGGGCTCGCCGATCCTGTTCTCCATCTTCGGCCAGGCCGCGCTCCCGCAGATGGTGCTCCAGTACTACGCCGACCTCGCCGTGGACCACACCTGGGAGGAGGAGCGTCCCGGCATGCTCGGCCCGGTGACCGTCACCCGCGAGCCGGTAGGCGTCGTCGCCGCGATCTACCCCTGGAACGTCCCGCAGTTCACGCTGATGCTGAAGCTCGCCCCGGCCCTGGTCGCGGGCTGCACCGTCGTCGCCAAGCCGTCCCCGGAGGCCCCGCTCGACGCCTACCTGCTGGCCGAGTGGGCGCGCGAGGC
Source organism: Actinomadura oligospora ATCC 43269 (assembly GCF_000518265.1). Taxonomy (GTDB): domain Bacteria; phylum Actinomycetota; class Actinomycetes; order Streptosporangiales; family Streptosporangiaceae; genus Spirillospora; species Spirillospora oligospora. The sequence goes on from NZ_JADG01000011.1 coordinate 39,510, forward strand.
GGGCGTCCCGGACGGCGTCCTCAACTTCGTCCCCGCCGGACGCGAGGTCGGCGCGTACCTGGTGTCCCACCCCGGGGTCGACAAGGTCGCCTTCACCGGCTCGACCGCCGCCGGACGCAGCATCGGCGAGGCCTGCGGACGCCTGCTCCGTCCCGCCACCCTCGAACTCGGCGGCAAGTCCGCCGCGATCATCCTGGAGGACGCCGACCTCGGCACCACCATCGAGGGCTTCAAGATGGCGGCCCTGATGAACAACGGCGAGGCGTGCGCCGCGCAGACCCGCATCCTCGCGCCCCGCAGCCGCTACGCCGAGATCGCCGACGCGCTCGGCGAGATGGTCTCCGCCCTGGCCGTCGGCGACCCGGCCGACTACGCCACCGAGATCGGCCCGCTCGTCGCCCGCCGCCAGCAGGACCGCGTCGAGAACTACATCCGGATCGGCCAGGACGAGGGCGCCAAGATCATCGCCGGTGGCCTGAACCGCCCGCACGACCGCGGCTGGTACGTCGCCCCCACCGTCTTCGCCGACGTCACCAACGACATGCGCATCGCCCGCGAGGAGATCTTCGGGCCCGTCCTCGCCCTCATCCCCTACGACACCGAGGACGACGCCGTCCGCATCGCCAACGACAGCGACTACGGCCTCGGCGGCTCCGTCTGGACCGCCGACGTGCCGCACGGCGTCGAGGTGGCCCGCCGCATCCGCACCGGCTCCTGCGGCGTCAACCTCTACGTCCTCGACCCCAACACCCCCTTCGGCGGCTACAAGGACTCCGGCCTGGGCCGGGAACTGGGCCCCGAGGGCCTCACCGCCTACCTGGAGCACAAGGCCATCCCCCGCCCCTCCTGAGAACCCCATGCCCGGCCCCGCGCGCACGAGGCCGGGCATGGAGAAGCCCGGCCTCCAGACGCGAAAGCGCTGGAGGCCGGGCTCGTTCAGGGCCGCGCCGCACAGGGCGGGTGCGGGCCGCCGGTCCGGCGGGGCCTGGCCCCGGAGGGCCTGAAGAATACGAGGACGGCCCCGGGCGGACGGGGACCACCGGGCGCCCGTTGGTCGGTGGTCCCCGTTCGGCCGGGGCCGTCCCCGTGGCCCGGCGGCGGGGCGGAATCGCCGACGGGCTCTCGGAAGGGTGGCGCGCGGGCCGGGGTCAGGTCACGGGGACGGGACTCCAGCCATGCCGGTCATGGCAGGCACGCGCCACCTCGGGGTCGACGGTCCCGGTCACCAGAAGGCGGACGTCCGGGACCGGGACGGGGGCGTGGTCGAAGGTCAGGGCGCGCAGTTTCTCCGGGGTGACGACCGCGGCGGTCGCCCGGTGCGCGCCGATGGCGTGGAGCAGGGGCGCGACCTCGGGCTCGGGAACCCCGACGAGGGTCGCGCCGTGCGCGAGGCACAGGTCGGAAAGGCCGATGAGGACGTCCGGACGGCAGTCGCGGACACCGCAGACCAGCACGTCCCCGGAGTGGATCCGGGTGACGGCCGCGAGCCGGTGCAGCGCGGCGAACCGGTCGCCGTGCGTGAGCGCGACGGGCGGTTCGAACAGCCGTAGCGCCGGATCGCCGTGCGGGTCCGGCGGCGAGGCGGCCGGGCCGGCGCTCCCCACGCCGGTTCCGGCCGTCCCGCCGCCCGTCTCCCCCGGGACGGCGGCCGTGTCTCCCCACACGGCCGCCTGCTCCCCCCACCGTGCGGCCGTGCCGCCGGCCGCGCCCGCCCCGACGAGGCGGGCGAACGACGTCGCCCCGGGGTACTCCCCGAAGGCGAACGCCTGCCGGACGTACGACCGTTCGGTGGCGGCGAGGGCCGCGCCCGCGACCTCGCCGCCGGTCACCAGGAACCGGGCTCCGCACTCGGTCATCATGCGGGCCAGTTCACCCACCGTCGCGTCCAGCGGGAGCGGCGCGGGGACGGCGCCCGCCGCGCACAGGGCATGGACCGCGAGGGTGAGCTCCCCCACGCCCGAGAGCTGGACGGCGGCGACGTCTCCGGCGCGCACGCCGTGCCGGTGCAGTCCCGCGGCGGCGGCCGGGACCAGCGCCGCGAAGGCGCCGAAACCGATCCGCCGGCCGGGGTCCACCAGCGCGGCGCGGCCGCCGAAACGTGCCGCGTGCTCGCGGGCGGAGGACAGCACGGCGCGGGTCACGGTGGGCTCGGCCACCGTGCCCGGGCCAGCTTCTCCGTCAGGCATGGGGTGAACGTACGGACCGGGGCCGGGCGGCCACATCCGCAGAACTGTGTAGGTGGGTGTGTAGCTCATCAGGACAGCCCCGCACGCTGCAGCAACGCCCTGCGGCGGACGCGGCCCGAGGGGGACCGCGGGATCAGGTCGACGACGTGCAGGGCGACCACCCTCCGGTAGGACGGCACGTGGCCGTTGACGTAGGCGAGCAGCTCCTCGCGCGAAACCGGGCGGGTCGCGACGACGAACGCGTGCGGCGCGAGCCCGACCTCCAGGTCCGGGACGGGCACGATGACCGCGTCGGCCACGGCGGGGTGCGCGGCGAGGACGGTGTCGGGTTCGGCGGGCGGGTCCGGGCGGCGCGCGCCGAGGCGGCCGAGGATGTAGACCCGGCCGTGCTCGTCGGCGAACGCCTGGTCGCCCGTGGTGAGCCAGCGCACCGGGACCGCGGCCGCCGACGTCATCGGCAGCCGCAGGCACAGTTCGCCCGGCTGGTAGGCGGGCTGGTCGGTGCCGGTGGCCGGGTCGACGACCCGCCAGGCGACGCCGAGCAGGCCGCGGCCGACCGAGTCGAGCGTGCCCTCCTCCACCCCACGCGGATTGAGGTGGGTGATCCCGGCGGCCTCGGCCGTCCCGTACGCCTGGCGGACGGGGCAGCCGAGCCGGTTGGCGCAGGCGCGCGCGGCCTCGGCGGACAGCGGTCCGCCGGCGCTGACGACGGCGCGCAGCGAGCGCAGGTTGTAGCGCGGGACGGACCGGTCGTAGGCGAGCACCTCGACCAGCCGCGGCGGCGCGAGCAGGACGGTGACGCGGTGGTCCTGGATCGCGCGGAGCAGTTCGTGCCGTCCGGCCCCGGCGAGCGTGACGACCGTCGCGCCGAGCCGCAGCCCGGGGTTGAGCAGGCCGTTCAGCGCGATCGGGTCGGCGAGGGGCAGCGCCGACAGGACGGTGTCGGACGGTCCGACCAGCCCGGCGTCGGCGACCCGGGTGATCCCGGCGACGACCTCGGCGTGGGTGAGGCGGACGGCCCGGGCCGGGACGCCGTCGCCGCGGGTGCAGGCGACGAGCGCCGCGTCCCGGGCGGGGTCGACCGGGACGTCCGGGGCGGCGGCGCCGGTGTGCAGGGCGGCGACGGGCTCGACGTCGGGCTCGTCGCCGAAGCAGAACAGCCGCCGGACGGGCCGCGTCCGGACGGCGGCCTTGGCGATGTCGAGCAGCACCGGCCAGGTGATGACGACGGAGGCGTCCCCCCCGGCGAGCAGGGTGGCGAGCTCGGCGGCGGACGTCGTCGGCCGCACCGGCATCGGGGTCGCGCCGGCCGCCGTGACGGCGTGCAGGGCGACGACGAACTCGGGGCTGTCGGGCAGGTGCAGCGCCACGACCGTGCCGGGGCCGATGCCCTCGCGGGCCAGCCCGGCCGCGAGGGACCCGACGGCGGCGGCGAGGTCGGCGTGGCTCATCGCCCGGTCGCCCATGGCGTCCACGACGGCGAGGCGGCCGCCGACGCGCTCCTCGGCCGTCGTCACCGCGGCGGGTGTCATGCCGAACACCGCACGGGACACCGTGACCGCCGAGTGCCCGGCGGTCGCGTCCACACGCATGCAGATCATGGGGTGGACGCTACGGGCGGCGGCCCCGCCTCCACATGCGCACGATTGTGCACGTACGTATGTAACTCAGCGGAGCTGTGGCTGGTCGGCGAGGTTGTGGTCCACGGCCCAGACGGCGATCTGGGCGCGGGAGTTGAAGCCGAGCTTGGTGAGGATGTTGGCGACGTGCCGCGCGGCCGTCGCTGGGCTGATCACCAGTTCCCGCGCGATCCCCTTGTTGCTCAGCCCGCGCGCGATGAGCTGCGCGATCTCCCGCTCGCGCGCGGTCAGCGTGCTCGGCGGGGTCACCGGCGCGGTCGGCGTGCCCGCCGCGCCCGGCGGGGTCGGGAGGGGCACCGGCGCGGTCGGCGCGGTCGGCGGCCGGGTGTCGGGGGGCGCGCCCTGGGGCGCGTGCGCGGCCGCGGGGTCTCCGTCCGCCGCGTGGGCCGGGGGCGCGCTCTCGGCGGCGGTCGTCCGGGGGGACGGCTCGGACGCCGTGCCGGGGGTCTCGGCGTCCGGGGCCTCGGCGTCGGCGCCGAGGGCCAGGGCGATGGCCTCGTCCGGGCCGAGGGAGCGGCCCTCGCCGAACCACTGCGCGACGACGGGCTCGCCCATGGCGCGGCGGATGGGCTCCAGGGTGCGTTCGGCGCGGGCGCCGTGTCCGGGCGTCCGGGTCACCGGGGAGCCGGACGTGCCGGGTGCGTGGGCGGGACCGTCCGGGTGCGGGGTGTGGCGGCGGGCGGCGTCGGCGCGCAGCCCGGCGGCGGCGCCGGTGAGCATCACCGCGCCGCGCTGGTCGCCCTCGAGCGCGACGAGTTCGGCGAACGCCTCCAGGCCGCGCGCGATCTCGGGGCGGACGCCGGAGGCGCGGCTCAGCCGCAGCGACCGGGCGAGGGAGCTCCGCGCGGCGGGCAGGTCCCCGGCGGCGAGCGCGACGCGTCCGAGCCCGGCGAGCGCGCGCGCCAGCTCGGGCCGCGCCTCGATCTCGACCAGCGGCGGCAGGGCCTCGGTGAACAGGGCGCGCGCCCCGGCGGCGTCCCCGCGCAGCTCGGCGATGCGGCCGAGGCCGATCAGCGCGTGTGCGGCCCCCCACAGCTGCCCGATCTCGCGCATCACGGCCAGGCCCGACTCGTACGCCTGGGCCGCCTCGCGGGCGCGTCCGGAGCGGGCGAACATGTAGCCGCGCGCGATCATCGAGTAGCCGCGGTTCCACTCCTGGCCGGGGGCGCCGGTGAGGGCGTCCGCCTCGTCCAGGCGGTCGGCGGCCTCGGCGTAGCGGCCCGCGCGGGTGTGCGCCTCGGCGAGGGTGATCAGGGACGCGGCGGCCATGAACCCGTCCCCGGCGTCGCGGCACGGGTCGAGGGCGCGCTCGGCGAACCCGGCGGCGCGCGGGAAGTCGCGGGCGCTGAGCGCGAGCTGCGCGCGGCCCGCGAGGGCGGGGCCGAGGACGATCGCGGGCAGGCCGCGGCTGCGGGCGAGGAACCGGTCGGTCCACTGCGCCCACTCGGCGACGCGTCCGCGCGCGATCCAGTAGGAGCGGAGGGCCGTGCAGATGCGCAGGCCGCCCTCGACGTCCTCGCGATCCAGCGCCCAGGACAGCGCGGCGCGGATGTTGCCCAGCTCGACGTCGCAGCGGCGGAACAGCACGACCCGGTCGTGCCAGTCGCCCTCGGCCTCGGCGAGCGCGAGTTCGCCGTCCCGTTCGGCGGCCTCCAGGACGCTGTCGCGGTGCCGGTCCCGGACCTGCTCCTCCTCGCCCGCCTCGGCGAGCCGCTCGGCGGCGTACTGCCGGATGCTGTCCAGCAGCCGGAACCGGGTCTCACCCGCGATCTCCTCCTCCCCCACCACCAGGGACTTGTCGACGAGCGCGGTGAGGACGTCGAGGACGCCCCGGCGGGTCAGGCCGCCCGCGGGGGGCTCGGGGCCCTCGTCCAGCTCCGGCAGGTCGGGGAGGTCGGGCAGATCCTCGGGGAGATCGGGCAGGTCGGGGAGGTCCGGCAGGTCCTCGCCCAGGTCGGAGGCGAGGTCGGCGGCGAGTCCGGCCGGGTCGGCGCAGACGCGTTCGGCCTCGCCGAGCGTCCAGCCGGTGAACACCGACAGGCGGCGCAGGAGGGTCCGCTCGCGGTCGTCCAGCAGCTCGTGCGACCAGTCGATCGCGGCGCGCAGCGTGCGCTGGCGGTGCGGGGCGGTGCGGGCGTTCGCGCCGAGCAGCCGGAACCGGTCGGCGAGCCGTCCGGCGATCTGCTCGACGGTCAGGACGCGCAGCCGGGCGGCGGCGAGCTCCAGGGCGAGCGGGACGCCGTCCAGGGCCCGTCCGACCTCGCCGACCGCGGCGGTGTTCTCGGGGGTGACGGCGAACTCGGGCCGGACGGCGCGGGCCCGCTCGGCGAACAGCCGGACCGCCTCGTCGTGTTCGAGCGGCGGGACGCGCCAGACCGTCTCGCCCTCGGTGCGCAGCGGCTCGCGGCTGGTGGCGACCAGCCGCAGGCGCGGGCAGCCCGGCAGGAGCGCCCCGGCGAGTTCGGCGCACTCGGCGACGACGTGCTCGCAGTTGTCCAGGATCAGCAGGACGGCCCGGTCGCCGATCGCGTCGGCGAGGGTGACGGTGAGCGGGCGGCCGTCCTCCTCGGACGCGCCGAGCACGGCGGCCACGCGGCGGGCGACGACGTCGGCGGGCCCGCCGGGCGCGATGTCGGCCAGTTCGACGAACCAGACGCCGCCGGGGTGCGCGGCGACGACGCCGTGCGCGACGTGGACGGCGAGCCTGGTCTTGCCGATGCCGCCGGCGCCACAGAGCGTCACGGCGCGGGTGGTCTCCAGCAGGCCGCGCAGGTCGGCGACGTCCCGCTCGCGGCCCACGAACACGTTGGGCTCGGCGGGCAGGTTCGTCCCGGCGGGCGGGTTCGGCGGTGTCATGCCCAGCGGCCTCCACAACCTCCGGCGGTGCCGGATCGGGGGTGCCCTCGGCAAGGGAGCTCCCTGGTCCCGGGTGGTCCCCTGCGAGTGTTTCACCCGGCCGGGGGCCGCGTCCCGGATTCGGTACGGAGATCTGTCCCCCGCCGCTTTACCCACGGACCGTAACCGGCCCGGGCGCCCGGACGCCCCGGCGGGCGGCGATCACTCTCGGTGATCACCGAGAGTGGGCGAAACACGCCCGGAGCGCTCCGATTCCACCCTCGGGGCCCGGTGGCCTTACCGTGGTTCGCCGTGTCCCACCACCCCTCCGAATCCGCCGCGGGCGGCCCGCCGACCTTGGACGACGCGCTCGTCGGCGAGGCCGTGCTCGGCGTGTACCGGCAGATGTTCGCCGCGCTGGCCCGCGACAGCGGCGCGGTCGTGGACGACCCGGAACTCGTGGACGTCGCCGAGACGCTGCTCGCCGCGTTCGCCGACGCGGGCGAGGAGGGGCTGAGCCGCGAGCAGATGCGGTACGTCTGCCGCCGCTACCCGGCCGAGGTCTTCGAGAACCGGCTGCGCGTGCTGCGGGGGCTCGGGGCCGTCCGCGAGGTGTTCCCGAAGCCGAACCAGCTCCGTTACCGCGCGTCGTTCACCTCCGTCGTCGGGCTGATGTTCGTGCGCCGGATGATGCTGGACGGCGGCCAGTCCGAAATGCACCGTTTGCTGGCCCTGGAGCAGCTGAACGTCGCCGACCCCCGGATGACGCCGGACCAGGCGCGGGACGGCGCGGCGGGCCTGGCCCGCGCGTTCCGGCTGTGGAGCGTGGAGCTGCTGACCCTCACCAACGGGACGATCGAGGAGCTGCGCGAGCAGGCGCCGAAGCTGTGGGGCACCGAGGAGATCCTGCAGCGGGCCGAGCGGCTGCACGGCGCGATCCTGCGCCGCTGGCCGCAGCTCGACCGCGCCTGCACGGACCTGCGGACCGCGATCTACGCCTATGGGGACGCGTCCCGGCGGGCCGCCGCGCGGCTGTCGGACTCGGCGGGCACCACCCGGAACCTGACGCTCCTGCCGCCGGAGACGTGGCGGACGTTCGCGCGCACGGCGTCCCGGGACGACCTGGCGGCCGTCCTCGAGGGGTTCGTGTTCGACGCGGCCGCGCCGTGGCACGAGCCGTCCGCGGTCGTGCAGGCCGTGGAGGACGGGCCGCGGGCGACCCCGCCGCGTCCGGCTCCGCCGCGTCCGTCGGTGCCGGACCCGGGCCTGTCGGACGACACCGGCGGCGACGCGACGGCGTCCGAGCGGCTGCGGGCCGTGGCCGAGCAGGCGCTGCGGGGCCGCGACCGGGTCGCCGTCGAGGACGTCCTGGCGCAGGACTGGGTGACCGCGCGGCGGCTTCTGGCGGACCTGTCGTCCGCGCACCTGCAGCCCGAGCTGCCCTACCGGCTCGTCTGGTCGGACGGTCTGGCCGTCCGGCCGGAGGGGGCGCCGACGTGGATCTCCGCCGGGGTCTTCGAACGGACCGATGGTGAGAGGAGCGACGCGTGACCGAGCCTTCTGTGGACGCGGGGGTGCTCGCTCGCGCGCGTGCGCGCGTGTTGAGAGCGGCGTCGCAGCCGGTGTCCGAGCCGACGCCCGCGGGGCTGAACACCGCGTCCGACGGTGAGCGCCTGTGGCTGCTGCCCGCATGGCCGGACGGCGCGACCCCGGCGCTGCTGGACGAGTACGACACCGCGCCGATGCCGATGGACCGGTCGGGGCAGGCGCGACGCGTCCTGGCGGCGGCGCTGCGCTGCTGCTGGACGCGCCTGGACGACGCACCGTGGCCGGGCGAGGCCGTGCCGGTCCCGGCCGTCCTGGAGGTGTACGGGGGGATGTCGCGGGGCGACGCCGAGCTGGCACGGCGCTGGGCGACCGGCGAGCTGCGGCGGTTGTCGGACACCGACTGGCTGCTGCTGGACGAGTCGGCCGGGGTCGTCCGGCCTGGTCCGCGGGTGGCGCTGTGGCACGACGACACCCTCGGCCCGCTGCGCGACCTGCTGCGCCGCCTGCCCGAGCCGCCGCAGGGGGTGATCGCGGGTGAGTGAGCCGTTCGAGCCGCTGCTGCGGTCCTACGACGAGCGGCGCCGGTCGGAGCTGGTCGCCGCGTACATGGCCGTCGAGCACGCCGCCGAGCCGGTGCCGGAGGCGCGGTTCGCGGCGCTGCGCGAGCCCGCGTCCCGGCGGACGGTCGAGGCGATGCTGAACCTGTCCGGGCGCACGCTGGTCCGGGCCGGGCGGACCGAGTGGACGTCCGGCTACCAGGACGACGTCGCCGCGGAGCTCGCGCGCGATCCCGCGTGCGTGCCGCCGGCCGGGGACCGGGCCGTCCTGACGCTGGTGCTGATCCACTCGGTGGCGATCCCGCGCTCGACCGGCCTGCTGCCGGACGACACGTGGCTGTCGCCGCATCCGACGCCGCTGGAGGAGCTGCGGCGGCGTTCTCAGCTGGCGATCGGCGAGCTGGAGTCGGCGCTGCGCCGCCTGCGGCTGGCCGGGCTGGTCGCGCAGGTCCGCGCGGACGGCCGGAGCGACAACGGGGACGCGGGCGGGTTCGTGCCCGGACCACAGTTCCACCGGCTGACGCCCGCCGCCCGCCGCCGCCTGCAGGAGGAGCTGATCCTCGCCGCCGGGCCGGACTCGCCGCTCGCCGCCACGATCCGCGCCCGCCGTCGCAGCCGCGAACGCGTCCGGCAGGCCGAACGCGAGGCGACCCGGCAGGCCGCGCGCAGCGCGGGGGGCGGGGCTCGGGAAGTCGAGGCGCACGTCGCGCCGGAAGTCGTCGTTCAGGGGGAGACATCGTGACCGCCGTCCTCGATCCGCTGATGCCGGGACCGGCCCGGGTGGGAGCCGACGCCGAGAACGTCGTCGGGGGGCGCACGCTGGTCGCCGTCCAGGCGGTGAACATCTCGCGGTTGTCGACGCATCCGGTGCCGACGGTGCCGGGGACGCTGATCGTCGTCGCCGGGCAGGGGCCGAAGGACTCCAACGGCGCGGGCAAGTCGTCGTTCATCGCCTCGATCACGGCGCTGCTCGGGGACGAGCAGTGGCGGTTCGCGTCGGGCGCGCGGGCGGTTTCGGAGCTGCTGTTCAACGCCGAGCTGGCCGCGCAGGGCGACCAGCAGTGGGCGTCGGCCGACCACGGCTACATCGTCGGGGTGTTCGACCACGCCGACGGGGACGGCTCGGACGCGCTGACGGTGTGGCTGCGGGTGAACGCGGACGCGCCGCACCTGGAGCTGCGCTGGCGGCACGGCGTCCACCTGGCGTCGGCGGTGTCGGAGGCCGAGCGGGTGACGATGGCGGACGCGCTGTGGGCGTCGCTGCCGCGCAGCGCGGGCCGCCGCGACTTCGTCGCCAAGGACCTGTCGCGCGTCCTGTACGGCGGGCAGGTGCGGTGCGTGTCGTTCCTGTCGACGTCGGTGCGGTCGAAGGTCGCGACGAACCTGCTGTCGCAGCCGCTCAACGAGATCAGCCCGGAGCGGATCTTCTCGGCGATCGCGGCGCTGACCGGCCTGGACCGGGAGCTGGAGGCCGAGCGGGTCTCACGCTCGGAGGAGCACCGGGAGCGGTCCAAGGCGGCCGAGGCGACCTCGCGGCTCGCCGAGTGGGAGCGCGAGGCGGCGTCGCTGCTGAGGACGTTCGACCGGCGCGACAAGGCGCGCGCCGAGGTGACGGCGGCGCTGCGGAACCAGCGGACGCGGCAGGCGCGGCTGCTGGTGGACGCGGCGGACGCGGACGCGTCGCTGGCGTCCCGGCTGAGCGCGCTGGAGGACGAGTCCGAGACCGTCCGGCAGGCGGCGCGGGCGGCGGAGAAGGAGGCCGAGCAGCTCACCGGCGGCGCGCTGGACGCGCAGGTCGCCGAGGCGCAGGCGGCGCTGGCCGAGCTGAAGGGCCGCGCCGACCGGCTCGGCGCTGACAAGGCCGTCGCGCGCGACCGCATGGAGGAGCTGCGGCGCCGGGTGTCGGCGCTGGAGGAGCGGCGGCGCGAGGCGGACGGCCGGGACGAGGACACCGCGCGGCGCGAGCTGGCCGGGGCCGAGGCGCGCCGGGACGAGGCGCAGCAGGAGTTCGGCATGGCGCGCGGCGCGGTCGCGCGGGCCGAGCGGGCGCTGGCCGAGGCGGAGGCGGGCGCGTCGAGCGCGCCCGCGCAGATCCGGGCGCTGGCCGGGGCGGGCGTCGCGGCGGTCGGGCTGCTGGACGCGGTCGAGCTCGCCGAGGACGTCCGGGACCGCTGGGAGGCCGCGCTGTGGCCCTACCGGGAGGCGGTCGTGCTGGACGCGGCCGACCTGCCCGCCGCGTCCGAGGCGCTGGGGGCGCTCCCCGGTTCCATGATCGTCCCGGCGGACGGGGCGCTCGCCCCCGAGGCCGACGCGCCGTCCGGCCTGCCGGAGGGCGTGGGCTGCGGGCTCCCGCTGTCCCGGTTCTTCGCCGCCCTGGACGCCGGGGACGGCTCGGGCGTGGTGATCGTCGGCGGGTTCCCCGAGCCGGTGACCGGACGGGTCGCGCGCGTCCGGGCGGCGCGGGCGGCGCTGGGGTCCGCGCAGGAGGCCCTGGAGGACGCCCGGCAGGCCACCTCGGACGCGGCGGGCGACGTCGCGCTCGCGACCCGTCGGCTGGCGGGCGCGCAGGCGGGGGCGGAGCTGGAGGCCGTCCGGGAGTCGATGGCGGCACTGCGCGCCGAGCTCGAGGAGCTGGCGGGCGGCGAGGCGAGGCTGGGCCCGCGCCTCGGCGCGGCGGAGCAGACGCTGCGGCGGCTCCAGGCGAAGGCCGACACGCGCGCGCTGGAGGTCGACCGGCTGCGCGGACGCCGTGAGGCGCTGGACCGCGACCGCGAGAAGCTCGCGGCGAAGGCCGAGGAGCTGTCCGGGAGCCGGGCGGCGCTGGGTCTGGACGCCCTCGAACGGGAGTGGGGCGAGTCGCGCGACGCCGCCGCCGAGTGGCTCGGCGGGCTGACGGCCGACGAGCGCACCTGGACGCCGGACGAGTGGTGGCACACCGCCGAGAAGCACCTGTCGGAGGCGTTGCGCCGGGTCTTCCCGGACGGCGTGGCCGACGAGGACATGCCGGAGGAGGTCCGGTTCCTGCTGCGCGAGCGCGCCGAGGGCGAGGGCCGCCGCACCGGGCGTGAGCAGGCGACGTTCCCGCGCCTGGTCCGGTCGCTGGAGTCCTACCTGCGGCAGCAGGAGGACTACGAGCGGCACCAGCGCCGCCAGATCGAGGTGCAGATGACGGCGCGCCGCGCCGACCTGGACAAGGCGAGCCGGGGCGCGGACGAGGCCGCCGGGGCCGCCGAGGCGCACCGGACGGCGCTGACCGCCGCGATCCGCAGCCGCCTCCAGCGGGTGTCGGAGGAGTTCGAGAAGCTGGACGTCCAGTACGGCGGGTACGGCGCGACGCTGGAGTTCCCGACGCCCGAGCCGCCCGGCGACCCCGAGCAGGAGTGGCGCTGGAAGGTCACGCCCAAGTGGCGGCGCAGCGACGGCCAGCGGTACGTCCCCTACAACCGGCGCGCGAACACCGCGCTCATGGACGAGAAGGCCGTCAAGCTGGTGTGCGCGGCGGCGCTCGCCTCGTCCGGCGGCGGGCGGCTCTGCCTGGTCCTGGACGAGCTGGGCCGCAACCTCGGCAAGGAGCACCGCAAGGAGGCGGTGGCGCTGTTCCGCGAGATCGGCGAGCAGCACGGCATCACGGTGATCGGCGCGCTCCAGGACGACATGGAGCCGTACGCGATCGACGCCTGCGGCCAGTACATCAAGCTGCGCCGCTCGTCCGACACGATGCCGTACAACGAGCCGCCGGTCGTGGTCGGATACGACGAGCACGAGCCGCGCGTCCGGCGCCTGGCCACGGCCGTGCTCACCGCCCGTGCCACGCCCGCCCCCGAACCCGCTCCTGGCCCGCGGGAGGACGGCGTGCCGGGGCCCCGGGACGGGGCGGAGGGCGGCGAGTCTTGAGCAGGTGATTGCCCGCCACGAAGGTCGGCTTTCCCGATTTGCCGGTAGGTCCCCTTTCGGGGGTGATCGGCGGTGGTTTGGACGCGGCTCCGGCGGCCCTGGTCGTTCGCCGCGGAGGCCGGGCCCAGGCTCCGGCCGCTCCCGGGACGGCACGGATCCGGTCCCCGGGGGCGCCGGATCGTCCTCGCCATGCCCGGCAGCCCTCTCGCCCGGCCCGGGCTGTCCCTGTCCCTGACCGGGGCCGGACGGCGTTCCGGCGGGCACGGGCCGTTCCTGCTGGCCCTGCTCGTCGCGGCGCTGTTCCGCGTGGTCGCGGCGCTGGGGTACCAGCCCGCGATCTGGTTCACCGACAGCATCACCTACCTGGACGAGGCCGTCGCCGGACGGCCCGGCCTGCCCCGGCCGAGCGGCTACTCCCTGTACCTGTGGCTGCTGAAGCCGTTCCACAGCCTCACCCTGGTCACGGCCACGCAGCACCTGATGGGACTGGCCGTCGGCGTCCTCGTGTACGCGGTCGCGTGCCGGTACCGGGTGCCCCGCTGGGGCGCCCTGCTCGCGGCCGTGCCGGTGCTGTTCGACGCGTACGAGATCGAGCTCGAACGGCTCGTCCTGTCGGACACGCTGTTCCTGCTGCTCGGGATGGCCTCGCTGGCCGTGGTCCTGTGGCGGAGCCCGCCGACGCCGGGGGCGGTCACGGGAGGCGGGCTGCTCGCGGGCCTGTCGATCATCACGCGTCCCTCCGGGGTCGCGGTGGCGGTGGGCGTCGTCCTGGCCGTCCTGCTGCGGGTGCCGCTCGCCGGGACGTTCGCGTGGCCGCGGCGCGTCGGGGTGGCGGGGCTCGCGCTGGCGGGCTGCGCCGCGCCGATCCTCGCCTACGGGCTCTGGTTCGCGTCGGTGTACGGGGAGTTCGGGCTCAACCGCAGCACGGGCGTGTTCCTGTACGGACGCGTCATGGCCTTCGCCGAGTGCCCGAAGATGAGGCCGCCCCCGGAGTTGCGGCGGCTCTGCACGCGGGTCCCGCCCGAGCGGCGGATGATCTCCCAGAACTACATCTGGCGGGGGTCGTCCCCGCTGAACCGGATCCACGGCAGCCGGTACAGCCCGCGCAAGAACAGGATGGCCCAGCGGTTCGCCCTCCGCGCGATCGCGGCCCAGCCGCTCGACTACCTGGGGGCCGTCGCCAACGACACCCTGCGCGCCTTCGAGTGGGACCGGAGGGTCTTCCCCGACAAGCTCACCTACGACCGCTACCTGTTCGGGACGAGACCGGCGGAACTGGCGAGGGACCCGCACAGCGGATACGTGAACCGCATGTACCGGCGGGCAGCGCGGTACGAGCAGGGGCCCGTCCGGACGCGGGTCTCCCAGCCGTGGGCGCGGCTCGCGCACGGCTACCAGAACGTCGTCTTCCTGCGCGGGACGATGGTCGGGATCGTCCTGCTGGCCGGGCTGCTGGTGGCGCTGGTCAGGCGGGGCCCGCCCGGACGGCTCGCCGCGGGGCCGTGGGCCGCGGCGGCCGGGCTGATCGTCCTGCCCGCCGCCACCGCCGAGTTCGACTACCGGTACGTCCTCACCGCGGTGCCCTTCGGGTGCCTCGCACTCGCGTTGAGCTGCGCATCACGCAATAATCCCGGACAGATCAACTCCCCCTCCGTCGCCTCCGGCACGGTCCGCGGGGAGGCCGAAGGGGGGCCGGGGTGACGCAGTGGCGGGTCGCGGGATTCGACGAGGTCCGTGAGCTCGGCCGGGGACGGCACGGGCGGACGGTCCTCGCGCGGCACGGCACGTCCGGCTCCACCGTCGTCGTCCGGTATCTGGAGCCCTCGACCAGCGGCGCCGCGCGGGAGCGGTTCCGGCAGAAGGCCGGTGCGCTCGGGCAGCTGCGCGACCCGCGCGTCGCGCGCCCCTACCGGCTCGTCGAGAACGCCCACGGCACCGCCGTGATCATGGAACGGGTGGACGGCGTCGGCCTGCGCGACGTCCTGCGCCGGGAGCGGCGGACGACGCCGGAGGCCGGACTGGTCCTGCTGCGGGACGCGCTGCTCGGGCTCGCCGCCGCGCACGCGGCCGGGGTCGTCCACGGCGACTGCACGCCCGGGGACGTCCTGGTCCGGGACGGCGGACGCGCCGTCCTGGTGGACTTCGGGGTCGCCGACCACGCCGGGACCTCCTCGCCGCTGTACCGCGCGCCCGAGCTGTGGCACGGCGCCGAGCCGTCGCCCGCGTCCGACGTCTACGCGGTGACCTGCGTGTTCTTCGAGGCCGTCGCCGGGCACCGGCCTTACGGCGACCCGGAGGCGGGCCACCTCGGCGCGCCCGTCCCCGAGGAGGACGTCCCGGAGCCGCTGCGCCCGCTCGTCGCGTCCGGCATGGCCAAGGACCCGCGCGTCCGGCCGTCCGACGCCGCGCACTTCGCGGACGAGGCCGAGAAGGTCGGCTTCATCGTCTTCGGCGCGGACTGGGAGGCGCGGGGCCGCCGCGCGCTCGCCGACCTCGCCGCCCCCGACCGCTTCCCACCGGCGGGCCCGCCGCGCGCCTCCTCCGGGCGGCGACGCCGCAGGCCCGCTCCGGGCCGCGCGTCCGGCCGCCGCCGCCCTCGGGGGCGCGCGCTGGCGGCGGCGGGGATCGCGGTCGCGGCCGTCCTCGCGGCGGGAGGTTACGGGACCTACCAGGCCGTCGGACGGGACGCGCCGTCGCGCACGGCGGCGGCCGAGCATGACGCCACCGCGGGCAAGGCGCTGCCCCTGGGACGCCTCCAGATGCGCGTCCCGGCGTCCTGGGAGGCGTTCCCGATCACCGTCCGGGGACGGGCCGCCGACAGCTTCTACGTGACGCGCGCCGGGGGCTGCCCGACCGGCGGGACGTGGCGGCCCAGCGCGTCCAGCCTCGGGTCCTGTCCCGGTTTCGCCGTGATGGGGCCGAGTTTCTTCGACAGGTCCGAGTCGAGCGCCTACGGCGGCGGCCCGTACGACCCGAAGGACACGTTCGGGTCGAAGGTCGCGATGAGCTGCCCGCGCCACCCCGACCTCGTCGCCGGGGGCTCCGGCAAGGGCGCGTCACAGACCGGCTTCAAGGGCATCGAACTGGGCGGCCGGGCGGCCGAGTACCACCAGTGGCGCGTGCCCTGTTTCGAACGCGAGGGCGACGGGACCGGCTCGGTCTACACCGAGCGGATCTGGTACGCGCCGTCCGCGCAGATCGTCGTCGTGGACGCCTGGAACACCCCTGACCTGGACACCCTTCTGCAGCGCGCGACCTGGCCCTAGGGGGAATGGGTTGGGTTCGGCCTCGGCAAAGGGGCCGGAGATCGCGCACCCGGAACGCGCCGGGCGTGGCTAGGTTGCCGTTCATGTCGAACAGTGGCGCTCATGAGATGGCACAGGCGCAGGCCAGGATGGCGGGCCGGTTCACCGGCCTGCCGGAGACCGGCGTCGTCGCCCCGCAGCCCGGCGCGCACGCCGCGCCGGACGGCCGCGAGCCGCACCACGCGGGCCGCGACCTGGAGCATCCGGGGCGTGACCTCGACCCCGCCGGACGCGACCTGCCTCCGGCCGGGCGCGACCTGCCGCCGCCCGTCCACGACCTGGCCCCGACCGTCCACGACCTGCCGCCTTCCGGCCGCACCCTGGACCCGGCGGTCGCCGGGCTGGTCGCACGGCTGCCCGGCACGGGCGGGACGATGTCACCCGCCGCGATCGCCCGCTGGACGGACGCCGCGCGCGCCGTCCTCACCCTGGCCTACGCGGCCGACGACGACCTCCAGCCCTGACCCCACCCCGGCCGAAGGGCTGACCGCCGCGCGAACGAACCGACCGCGCGCGAGTCGACTGACCACCGCGTCCGAAGGGACTGGCCGCGCGCGAGTCGACTGACCACCGCGCGAACGAATGGCCGCGCGCGAGTCGGCTGACCGCCGGGTCCGAAGTGACTGACCGGTGCGTGCGGGTCGGGTGACCGCTGCGGGAGAAGGGCGGGCGGATGTGGGGGTGGGCGCAACCGGGAGCGGGTCCGCCGCGTCCATAGGTCGTGGAGTGGCGCATCGACGGGTTCGAGGAGATCAGGGAGCTGGGTCGCGGCGGGCAGGGCCGGGTGGTCCTGGCCAGGCACGCGGCGTCCGGTGGCCTGGTGGCGGTCAAGTACCTGCTCGGGAACGCCGGGTCCGGGGCCCGGACGCGGTTCCGGGAGGAGGCGGTCCTTTTGGGCCGGGTCCGCGACCCGCACGTCGCGCGGCTGTACCGGCTCGTGGAGGGCGACCAGGGGCTCGCGCTGGTGATGGAGGCCGTGGACGGCGTCCCCTTCCGGGAGATCCTCGCCCGGTACGGGTCGCTCGCGCCGGAGGCGGCGCTGACCGTCCTCAAGGGATCGCTGCTCGGCCTCGCCGCCGCGCACGCGGCCGGGGTCGTCCACCGCGACTACAAGCCGTCCAACGTGATCGTCCCGGCGGACGGCCGGAGCAAGCTCATCGACTTCGGGGTGGCGACCATGGCGGGCGCCGCGTCCGCCTCGGGGACGCCCGCGTACATGGCCCCGGAGCAGTGGCTCGGCGAACCCGCCGGACCGGCCGCCGACGTCTACGCCGCGACCTGCGTCTTCGTCGAGACCGTCACCGGACGCCGTCCGTTCGCCGACGACCCGCGCGGGGGACATCTCGCGGGAGCGATCCCCGTCGACGAGGTTCCGGAGGCGCTGCGCCCGCTGATCGAGCGCGGGATGGCCAAGGCGGCGGCGTCGCGTCCGCCGGGGGCCGCCGCGTTCGTCCGTGAACTGGAGGCCGTCGCGCAGGCCGCCTACGGACCCGACTGGGAGTCGCGCGGCGCGCACCTCCTCGCGGGCATCGCGATGGCGCTGGCCTCGCTGTTCCCCCTCGCCGCCCTCAGCGCGGGAGCGGGCGCCGGGGCGGGCGCCGCCGGAGCCGGAGCGGCGGGCGCGGGCGCGGGATCGGCTGGCGCGGGCGCTGCGGGGGCGGGGTCGGCCGGAGCGGGCACTGCGGGCGCGGGCAGCGCGGGTGCGGGGTCGGCGGGGGCCGGGGGCGCGTCGGCGTCGGCGTCGGGGGTGTCCGGCCTGCTCGGCGGGAAGGCGGGCGTCGCGATCGCGGCGACCGCGATCGTCGCGACGGCGGGCGCGGGCTACGGCGTCTACCAGGCCGTCAAGCCTGCGCCGAAGAGGCACGTCGCGGCGTCCGCGCCGCCGACGAAGGCGATGACGGTCGGACGGATCTCGCTCCGCGCCCCCGTGCCGTGGGCCCTGCACCCGATCGTGATGGGCACGTCCACGCAGACGTTCCGGGACAGCAACCTGGTCGCGCAGGCCGGGGGCTGCGCCCCGACGTCGCCGGGCCATTTCAGCACCTACGACCTGTCGCACTGCAAGGGCTACCTGGTGATGGGCCCCAGCTTCTTCGAGCACGGCGACCAGTACCTGGCCGATCGCTTCACGCCGAACACCCCGTTCGGCGGCCTGTTCGTCGAGGACAAGGGCATGGACTGCCCCGCGGACGCGAAGTTGCGCGTGTCGGACGCCGCGCACGGCGCGCGCCGGACGGTGAGCGGGTTCGCCGACGTCGGCTCGCACAGGGCGCAGTACTTCGAGTGGACGGTCCCCTGCTGGACGCGGAGGTCGACCGACGAGCGCGGCTTCGATAAGCAGACGTCCACGTCCTACACCGAGCGCATCTGGTACCTGCCGGACTCGAAGATCATCATCGTGGACTTCTGGCGGACGCCGGACCTGGACAAGGTCCTCGCCAAGGCGACCTGGACGTAGCACGGCGGGAACGGCTTCGCCGGGGGGGGGCGATCGCCCCCCGGCGAAGCCGTCCTCGACGTCAGTCCTGAGGGTCAGGCTTAGGTCGACGTCAGTCGTCGGTGAGGCCGAGGGTGCGGGCCTCCTCGTCGAGGGCGCGGGCGGTCGCGGTGCTGCCGGTGGCCTCCAGCTCGTGCGCGAGCTGCTCCAGTTCCGCGCCGCCCGCCATGAGGGCCGTCAGCTCCTCGCGGGTGATGTCGTCCTTGTCGTGGTAGCCGATCGGACGGCCCCGGTTGAGGATCAGGAAGCGGTCGCCGACCGGGTAGGCGTGGTGCGGGTTGTGGGTGATGAACACGACGCCGAGGCCGCGCTCGCGCGCCTGGACGATGTAGCGCAGCACGACCCCGGCCTGCTTCACGCCGAGCGCCGCGGTCGGCTCGTCCAGGACGAGGACCTTCGCGCCGAAGTAGACGGCGCGGGCGATCGCGACGCACTGCCGCTCGCCGCCGGAGAGGGTGCCGATCGGCTGGTCGACGTCGCGCAGGTCGATGCCCATGGCGAGCAGCTCGTCCCGGGTGGTGCGGCGCATGAAGTCGACGTCGAGCCGCCCGAGGCCCCTGCGCTTCTCCGAGCCGAGGAAGAAGTTGCGCCAGACCGGCATGAGCGGGACGACGGCGAGGTCCTGGTAGACGGTCGCGATGCCGAGGTCGAGCGCGTCCCGGGGCGAGGAGAACGCGACGGGCTCGCCCTGCACCTCGTAGGTGCCCGAGTCGTGCCGGTGCAGCCCGGCGACGATCTTGATGAGGGTGGACTTGCCCGCGCCGTTGTCGCCGAGCACGCACACCACCTGGCCCGCGGCGACCTCCAGCGACACGTCCCGGAGCGCGATCACGCTGCCGTAGTCCTTGCCGACGCCGGTCAGCTTCACCAGGGCGGTCACCGTTCGGCCCTCCGGCGGACGAGGTGGTTGACGACGGTCGCGGCGAGCAGCGCCGCGCCGAGGAAGAACCGGAACCAGTCGGGGTTCCAGTCGGCGTACACGATGCCCTTGTTGACCATCCCGAAGATGAACGCGCCGATCGCGGCGCCGATCGCCGAGCCGTAGCCGCCGGTCAGCAGGCATCCGCCGATCACCGCGCAGATGATGTAGAAGAACTCGTTCCCGACGCCCTCCCCCGACTGGACGGTCGCGAACGCGAACAGCAGGTGCATCCCGGAGAACCAGGCGCAGAACGCGACCCCGGCGAACAGCGCGATCTTCGTCCGGGCGACCGGGACGCCGACCGCGCGGGCGCTGTCGGCGTTCCCGCCCACCGCGAAGATCCAGTTCCCGGCGCGGGTGCGCAGCAGGATCCAGGTCGCGACGACCGTGAACGCGATCCACCAGAACACGGTGACGTTCACGTTCACGCCGCCCATGTCGACCTCGGACGCGAACACGTCCTTCGCGCTGGCGAAGCCGTCCATGTCGCGGATCGAGTCGGACGCGACGTTCCCGGTGACCGCCTTCGTCACGCCGAGGTTCGCCCCGGCCAGCATGAGGAACGTCGCGAGCGTGACGATGAAGCTCGGCAGCTTCGTCCAGACGAAGAGCAGGCCGTTCAGGACGCCGAGCGCGAGCGTGACCGCCAGCGAGATCGCCACGCCCGCCCACACGTTCAGCGTGAGCTGGAACGACACGAGCGAGGCGACCAGCGCGGAGCTGGTCACCATGACGCCCGCCGACAGGTCGAACTCGCCGCCGATCATCAGCAGCGACACCCCGACCGCCATGATCCCGAACGTGGACGAGGCGTACAGCACGGTCGAGAACGACGACGTCTGCAGGAACGCGTCGGCCGTCGCGGAGAAGAACACGAACAGCGCGACCGCGCCGATCAGCGCGCCGAGTTCGGGCCGGACGAGCAGGCGGCGCAGCGGATCGCGCCGCGCCACCCGCTCGTCCGCCGCGGCGGGCCCGGTGGTGGCCTGCGTCACCTGGTGCCCCGCTCGGCGAACGGGGCGATCTGGTCGGCGTTGTCCTTGGTCACGATCGCCGGGCCGGTGAGGACGGGCCGTCCGCCGCCGAGGACGTTGCCGTTGTTCCTGAGGAGCCACAGCTCGTCCACGGCCTCGTAGCCCTGGAGGTAGGGCTGCTGGTCGACGGCGAACTGGATCGAGCCGTCCTTGATGGACGCGATGAGGTCCTTGTTCATGTCGAAGGTGCCGATCTTCGCGGTGCTCCCGGCCTCCTTCGCCGACTGGACGGCCGTCGCGGCGAACGGCGCGCCGAGCGTGAGCACGCCGTCGATGCCCTTGTCGGCCTGCAGCTTCGCCGTGATCGCCGACTTGACCTGCGGCATGTTCGTGCCGGTCACGTACAGGTTCTGCATCGAGCCGCCGAAGGTCTTCTTCGCGCCCGCGCAGCGCGCCTCCAGGCCGACGTTGCCCTGCTCGTGGACGACGCACAGCGCCTTCTTCGCGCCGATCTTCGCCAGCTGCTGACCGGCCGCCTCGCCCGCGACGCTCTCGTCCTGGCCGAAGTGGACCAGCGCGCCGAGCCTCGCCGACGCGTCCGCGCCGGAGTTGATCGACACGACCGGGATCTTCGCGGCGGCGGCCTTGGCGAGGACGTCCTTCATCGCGTCCGGCTTGGCGAGGGTGACGACGATGCCGTCCACCTTCTGGTCGATCGCGGTCTGGACGAGCTGGGCCTGCCGTCCGCCGTCGGGATCGGCCGAGTAGAGGAACTGCACGTTGTCCTTGGCCGCGGCGGCCTGCGCCCCCTTCTGGACGATGTCCCAGAACGTGTCGCCCGCGCCCGAGTGGGTGACCATCGCGATCTTCAGCCGGGGGCCGCCGCCGCCCGCGGGGCTCGCGCTCTCCTCCGCCTTCTTCCCCCCTGAGCTGCTGCAACCGGCGAGCGCGGCGGTCAGCGCGAGCGCGGCGGTGGTCAGGGTGAGCAGTCGTCCGCGTGTCGTCGGTGTCCTCACGGGCCGGTCTCCGTTCGTTGGGGGTGGGCGATCGGCTGGGCCCTATATTGGCGGCTTCTCCCCTCCAGGTCACGGCTGTTTCTCGACGGGCGGGAGGGGTACTTGAGACTGGATGCGCAGAAGATCGTCGGCCTCGTGTCCGGCGTTCGGGGCGTTCGCCTTGTTCACCGGCGCACCTCCTCGACGTCCACGGCGCGTCCCTCACGCCGGGACAGGTCGCACGCTTCGGCGAGGTAGAACGCCTCGAGTGCCTCCCCGGGCGGGCACGGGTTGGCGGTGGCGCCCGCCGCGACCTGGAGGAACACCTCGAGTTCGGCGTCGTAGGCGGCGGTGAACCTCTCCAGGAAGCCGCTGTAGGCCGTCCCGCGCCGTTCCGCGTCGCCGCCTGGCAGCGGGGTGAGCGGGGTGTGGTCGTCGAGGCCCGCGACGACGCTGTCCTTGGACCCGAACACCTCCAGCCGGACGTCGTACCCGGCCGCGTTGTACCGGGTGGCGGCGAGGAGGCCGAGCGTGCCGTCGTCCAGGACGAGCAGGGCCGCGCCGGTGTCCACGTCGCCGCACTCGCGGAAGAACGCGTCGCCCCGGTTGGCCCCGGCCGCGACGACCCGCACGACCTCGCGTCCGGTCACGTACCGGACGGAGTCGAGGTCGTGGATCATGCAGTCGCGGAACAGGCCGCCCGAGTGCGGCACGTAGTCGGCGGGCGGCGGCGCGGGGTCGAACCCGCACGACCGGACGGTGTGCAGCCAGCCGAGCCGCCCGGACGCCACGGCGTCCCGCGCGGCCCGGTACCCGGCGTCGAACCGGCGCTGGAACCCGACCTGGACGGGGACCTGCGCGGACTCGGCGTCCCGGACGATTTGGAGCGTTCCATCCACGTCCGGGGCGAGCGGTTTCTCGCAGAACACCGGCGTCCGGAGCGCGATCGCGCGCCCGACGAGGTCCGCGTGCGCGTCCGTGGCCGCGGCCACGACGAACGCGTCCGGACGCGCCTCGAACAACCCGTCCACACCCCGAAGCGCACGAACTGACACCGAGAGCGCAACGTCATCGCGGACGCGCTCGTGGGCGTCGGCGGAGGGGGTGGGGGGTGAGTGGGTGGAGCGGAGGCGGTCGGCCAGGACGGCGGCCCGGCGCGGATCGGCGTCGGCGATGACGAGTTCGGTGACGTGGGGCGAGCGGGCCAGGGCGGCGGCGTGCCGCGCGCCGATCCGGCCCGCGCCGGCGAGTGCGATCCTCATGTTCCCTCCCGGGCGGGGGTGGGTGAGCCCCGAGTGTGCTGGAGCGTTCCATACCCGTCAACGACCCGGCCATGGCACGCCCGCCGTTAGGGCGCGACCGGAACCCACCCGAGTAACGTCCACGCGCACCCGTCCGCTCGGGCGTCCCGTGCGGGGTTAGCTTGCGTGGTTCGTTCGGTGTGGGGCGGGCTTCCGCGCGGTGAGACCAAGCGCTAGGTTGCCTTCATGCGCGTGTTCCTCACCGGTGGCTCGGGCTTCGTCGGCTCGCACACCGTCGTCGCCCTGCTGGCCGCCGGACACGAGCCGCGCGCGCTCGTCCGGGATCCGGAGCGGGCCGCACGCACCCTCGCCACGCTCGGCGTCGATCCGTCCCGTGTCGAGTTCATCCGGGGCGACATGCTGGACGCGGAGGCGGTGTCCCGGGCGCTGGACGGCTGCGACGCCGCGATCCACGCCGCCGCCGCGATCGGCGTCACCGGCCCGGCGGGCGACCTGGTGTCGGCCAACGTCACCGGCACGCGCAACGTCGTCGGCGAGGCGGTCGCGCGCGGCCTGTCGCCCGTCGTGCACGTGTCGTCGGTGGCGGTGTTCGTCCCGCCGGACGGTCCGCGCATCACCCCCGAGAGCCCGCTGGCCAGCCCGCACACCGACTACGGCCGGTCCAAGGTCGCGGCCGAGCGGTACGTGCGCGAGGTGCAGTCGGGCGGCGCGCCCGTCGCGATCGTCTATCCCGGCGGCGTCTGCGGCCCGCACCAGCCGCATCTGGACGCGTTGCCGGAGGGGCTGGCCGGTGCGCTGAACCTGGCCTGGCCGCTTCCGCCCGGCGGCGTCGGCGTCATCGACGTCCGCGACCTCGCCGAGGCCCTCGCCCGCGCCGTCACGACCGCCCGGGGCGGGGAGCGCTGGCCTCTGGGCGGCACCTTCCTGACCTGGCCGGAGATCGCCGACCTCTGCGACACGCTCACGGGCGTCCCGTGCCGCCGGATGCGCGTCCCGGGGGCCGTCATGGTCGGGCTGGGCCGCGTCCTGGACGCCGCGAAGCGCGTCCGCCCCTTCGAGTACCCGCTGACCAGGGACGCCGCGCAGATGATGGTCAGCCTCGTCCCGACCGACGACACCCCCACGCTGGCGGCCCTGGACCTCACGCTCCGGCCCGTAGAGTCGACCGTGGCGGACGGCCTGCGCTGGCTGGCCGCGTCCGGCCACCTCAAGGCCCGCCACGCGGGCCGCCTGGGCCCGGACGCGCCCGGCCCCGCCGCGGAACCCCTTCCCACTCAGGAGAAGCCGATGCCCACGCTCGTCCAGCGCACCCTGGGCCCGCTGTTCCGGTACATCTCGGGCGCTCCGTGGTTCGCGAAGGTCGGCCCCCGGGTCGTCCCGCCGCTGGACCGCGCGCTGCACCGGATCAGCGGCGGGCGGATCCTGCTCGGCCAGGCCCTGGTCCCGAGCCTCCTGCTGACGACGACCGGCGCGAAGACCGGCCGCCGCCGTCAGGTGCCGCTGGCGTGCCGTCCCGAGGAGGACGGCACGTGGCTGGTCGTCGGCTCCAACTTCGGCCGCGAGAAGCACCCCGCCTGGACGGCGAACCTCCTCAAGAACCCCGACGCCGAGGTGTCCTTCCGCGGACGGACGACGCCGGTCGCCGCCCACCTGCTGACCGACGCCGAGCGCGCCGAGGCGTGGCCCCGGCTCATCCAGGTGTGGCCCGTTTACGACCGCTATGTGGAGCGCGCCCATCGTGAGCTGCGCATCTTCCGCCTAACTCCGCGTTAGCGGGTGCCCGGTCGTCACGTCCACGTAGTCGGGAACCTCCTCGTGACGGTCGCCGACGCTGAGCGTCCCGGACGGCTCGAACACCAGCATCGACGCGCCGTCCGGCGCGGACGGCTTGTGCTCGACGCCCTTCGGGACGACGAAGACCGACCCCTTGGGGAGCGTCACCGTCCGCTCGCCTCCGGTTCCGTCCCTGAGCCCGATGTTCAGCGCGCCGTCGAGGACGAGGAAGAACTCGTCGGTGTCGTCGTGCACGTGCCAGACGTGCTCGCCCGCCACCTTGGCGACACGGATGTCGTAGTCGTTCACCCGCGTGACGATGCGCGGGCTCCAGATCTCGCTGAACGAGGCCAGCGCGTCCTGCAGGTCGATCGGTTCATCGCTCATGCGTGAACCCTGCCGTTCGCCGCGCGCCGCGCGTGAGTGCTAGGAATCGCGTATGTCGCAAGGATCCTCGCACCGCGTCGTGATGATCGTCGAAGACGGCTCGAACCCCTTCGAGCTGGGCGTCGCGACCGAGCTGTTCGGTCTGCGCCGTCCGGAGCTGGACGTCCCGTGGTACGACTTCACGCTCAGCGCCGCCGGGCCGGTGGCCATGCACGCGGGCCTGTTCACGATGTCGGACGTCCCGGGCCTGGACGCCGTCGGCCGCGCCGACACCGTCATCGTCCCGAACCGTCCCGACCCCGAGACGGCCCCGTCCGCGCCCGTCCTGGCGGCGATCAAGGCCGCCGCCGCCCGCGGAGCCCGCCTGGTGAGCTTCTGCACGGGCGCGTTCTCCCTGGCCGCCGCGGGCGTCCTGGACGGCCGCCGCGCGACGACCCACTGGCGCTGGGCCGACGCGTTCCGCGCCCGGTTCCCGTCCGTGCGCCTGGAGCCGGACGTCCTGTTCGTCGACGACGGCGACGTCCTGACCGCCGCCGGGAGCGCCGCCGCCCTGGACCTCGGCCTGCACCTGATCCGCCGCGACCACGGGGCCGAGGTCGCCAACACCGTCGCCCGCCGCCTCGTCTTCGCCGTCCACCGGGACGGCGGGCAGCGGCAGTTCATCGAACGTCCGGTGCCCGACATCCCGGACGCGTCGCTGGCCCCCGTCCTGGCCTGGGCGCAGCGTCACCTCGACCGTCCGCTGACCGTCCACGACCTCGCCGCCCGGGCCTCGACCAGCCCCGCCACCCTCCACCGCCGCTTCCAGGCCGAACTCGGCACCACTCCCCTGGCCTGGCTCACCGCCGAACGCGTCACCCTCGCCTGCCGCCTCATCGAGCAGGGCGAACTCCGCCTGGACGCCATAGCCCGAGCCACCGGCCTCGGCACCCCCGCCAACCTCCGCGTCCACCTACGCCGCCGAACCGGCCTGACCCCCACCGCCTACCGCTCCCACTTCACCCGCGCCGAGCCTGATCGACGCTGATCCCCGAATCCGGATCGGCCAGCAGATGGACGACCCGACGCTCCACGCAGACCACCATCGGTCCCTGGGCACGACCTGGGAAAACTTCGAATGACGGACGTGCCCCCTTAGGATCTGCCTGCTCCGTCACCGATTTCCTTGGGAGAACCATGTCGGACGGCTATCTGGACCGGTGCGCGAAGGCCCTGGAAGAACTGAACACCGGCACCGGCATCAAGGTCGATCGAGCGGTTCTCGACGTGCCGACCATCGCCGAACTGGCCGACCCCGACTGGGTCTTCGACGACATCAGAGAACGCCTCGGCATGCCGCTGAACACGACTTTTCGCGACTACTTCTTCGCCGCCAACAGAGTGCAGTCCTTCTGGTACCGCGAGGATGCGTCCCATTTGCGCGTAGAGGGAGCCCAGGGCGTCCGCTGGAAGGAATTCCGAGACTTCGGTGAGGGGGCGGCCCGTGATGGACGTCAACACCATGGCCAGCGGGTCGCGCGAGGCGTGCAGGACGCGTGGGGTCGGGACGTCGTCGGGCAGGAGGCCGTAGACGCGGCACTCCTTCAGCAGCTTCCAGCCCTGGTCGTCCGGAAAGGTCTTCACGATCAGGCGGACGGAGGGGTTCGCGCAGACGACCTCGACGACGGGGGCGCTCTCGCCGCCGGTGCGCGGGATCAGCCCAACGATCTCGGCATCGGGGTGGACGGCTCGGATGAGGGCTTCCATGGACGCACGAGATCATGCCCTGTCCGTACGGCGCGACGAGTTTTCCGGGTCGCGCCGGTCCACATCCCCGAGTCCAGCCGGAAGGGATTCGATGAGCGCCGGATACGCCCAGGTGAACGGGCTGAACATGTACTACGAGGAGCATGGGGAGGGGGAGCCGCTCGTCCTGCTGCACGGCGGGCTGCTCACGGTGGAGGGGTCGTTCGCGGCGATGCTGCCTGAGCTGGCCAAGAACTTCCGGGTGATCGCGCCCGAGTTGCAGGGGCATGGGCACACCGCCGACATCGACCGTCCGATCACGGTGGACGGGCTGGCCGAGGACGTGCGCGGACTGCTCGACCACCTCGGGATCGAGCGGGCCGCGGTGTTCGGGTTCAGCCTGGGGGCGTTCGTCGCGCTGCAACTCGCCATGGAGCATCCCGGACGGGTGTCGGCGCTGGTCGCGGCGTCCGCGCCGTTCCGGCCGGACGGCTACCACCCGGAGATCAGCGATCCGGAGCTGTGGGAGACGTCCGAGCTGATGCCGACCGCGGACGACTACCGCGAGATGCGCGAGACGTATTTCCGGGTCGCGCCCGATCCGGGGCACTTCGGGGCGTTGACGGCCAAGACGTCGAAGGCCGTGCAGGGCTTTCCGGGCTGGCCGGAGGAGAGGCTGCGGGGCATCAGCGTCCCGACGATGGTCGTGGTCGGGGACGCCGACTTCGTGACGCTGGAGCACGCGATCGAGATGCGCGGGCTGATCCCGGGGGCGCGGCTGGCCGTCCTGCCGGGCACCACGCACCAGGCGGTCACGAGGCGGCCCGAGCTGGTTCCGATGGTCGAGCGGTTTTTGTCGTAGGCCGCCGATAGCTTTCCCCTGCGTTCGCGGACGGAGGCCCGGTGTGAGGCGATGGTCGCGCTCCGGGAGAGATCGGGTGTGCCCTGCCCACGAGGCAGGACGGCCGAAGACTCCGACGAAAACCCGCCTGTCTCCGAGTTTCTCGGGCCTCCGGCCGCGAACGCGAACCCGGGGAGGCCGTCATCGAGGAACTGTTCACGCTCGCGCTGAGCCGCATCGCGCTCGCCGACGGGTTCTTCCTGTGGCCGCGCGACGACCGCGAGCGGTTCCTGCTGCTCGTGCGCAGGGCCGCGGCGGACGACCCCGACCGGACGGCCCGGTTCCTGCTCTGGTTGCGGACGGAGACGCCGCTGCGCGTCCCGGCGATCGTCGGCGCGTGCGCGTTCGTCCGGGAGCGGCTGGAGCGGCGGCAGAACGGACGGTCACGGGAGGTCGTCTCGTCCGTGCTGCGCCGCGCGGACGATCCGGGGCACCTGGTCGCCGCGTGGCAGGGCCTCTACGGACGCGCGACTCCGAAACCGGTCAAACGCGGCGTGGCGGACGCCGTCGTCCGCCTCTACGACGAAGCCGGACTCGCCCGGTACGACACCGGCGGACGGCACCTGAACCTTCCCCCGGCGGCCTGGGCGCGCGAGCCCTGGGACGGGCTGCCGCCGCCTCGGCCGTTCCGGTTCGGGGACGTCATCCGGCTCGTCCACCCCGTCCCGGGGGACGCGCGCCAGGCCGAGGTGTTCCGGCGCGCGCTGGACGGGCGCCGTCTCCAGTACGAGAACGTGGGCGAGCCGCCGCTGCGGGACGTCATCGCGTCGCTGCGGCGGATCGACCGCGCGGGCACGCCGTTCGAGGACGCGATGGAGATCGCCGAGCGGATCGCCGACCCTGCCGAGGCGGCGGCGAGCGGGCTCGGGCCGCTCGCGTTCGCGGCGGCGCGGCGGGCCGTCGGCACCAGCCGGTGGAACGCCCTGCTGGAGGACGCGGCGGGCCGCAGCCTGGCGCGCTTCCCCGAGATCCCGGGCTGGTCGCTGGTCCTGGTCGGAGGCGACCCGACGGCCCGCGCGTTCGGGCTGTCGCTCGCCCGCAGGTGCGCCCACGCCGACGTCATCGACCGTTTCGGACGTCCGTTCGAGCTCCTCGCCGGTGAGTCACCCCTGCACGACCTGCACCGCTGGCCCCCGACACCGCAGAGGGCGGCGGTCGCCGAGCGGATGGCCGACCCGGCGCACGCGCTGCCCGGCGCGTTCGCCGGACATGACCGGATCGTCATCGTGGAGACCCACGCGGCGGAGAACCTGGGACTCCCCCTCGGCGTCCCGGTGTTCCACTGGGTCTCGGACGTGGCGGCCCACGGCCACGCGTCCGCGCCCGGCGGGGTGGCGCTCATGGGCGTCGGCGACGAGGCGCTGCGCGTCATCCCGTGGATCGAGGACGCCCGCAAGGGACGCTTCCCCTTCTGAGAACGGCGGAAGGCCGCCTCACACAGGGGCGAGGCGGCCTTCCGGAACCGGACGAACCGGCGGGGACGGGGTCAGACGGTGACCGGGGTGTTGGCGGGCTCGAGGGCCAGCTCCAGCACCTCCCGGACGTCGCTGACCGCGTGGACGGTCATGTCCTCCAGCACCTCGGCCGGGACGTCCTCGAGGTCGGGCTCGTTCCGCTTCGGGACGATCGCGGTGGTGATGCCGAGCCGGTGGGCGGCCAGCAGCTTCTGCTTGAGCCCGCCGATCGGCAGCACCCGGCCGGTGAGGGAGACCTCGCCGGTCATCGCGACGTCCGAGCGGACCGGACGGCCCGACAGCAGGGACGCGAGGGCCGTGGTCATGGTGATCCCGGCGCTCGGCCCGTCCTTCGGGACGGCTCCGGCGGGCACGTGGACGTGCACGCCGCGGTCCTTCAGGTCGCCGACCGGCAGTTCCAGCTCCGCGCCGCGCGAGCGCAGGTAGGACAGCGCGATCCGGGCCGACTCCTTCATCACGTCGCCGAGCTGGCCGGTGAGCGTGAGGCCGGTGTCGCCGGTCTCCTTGTCGGCCAGGGACGCCTCGATGTACAGGACGTCGCCGCCCGCCCCCGTGACCGCGAGGCCGGTCGCGACGCCGGGCACGCCCGTCCGCCGCTCGGACCTGCTGAGCTCGGCCTCCGGGGTGAACCGGGGACGGCCCAGGCAGTCCTTCAGCCCGGTCTCGCCGACCGTGAGCGGCAGCGCGCTCTTCTCCAGCGCGACGTTCGCGGCGACCTTGCGCAGGACGCGGGCGATCGCGCGGTCCAGCGACCGGACGCCCGCCTCACGCGTGTACTCCGACGCCAGCTTCCGCAGCGCCTCGTCGTCGAAGGCGACCTCGGACGGCTCCAGCCCGGCCTTCTCCAGCTGCTTGGGCAGCAGGTGGTCGCGGGCGATCGTCACCTTCTCGTCCTCGGTGTACCCGTCGAGCTGGACGAGCTCCATCCGGTCGAGCAGCGGCCCGGGGATGGCCTCCACGACGTTGGCGGTCGCGAGGAACAGCACGTCCGACAGGTCGAGCTCGACCTCCAGGTAGTGGTCGCGGAAGGTGTGGTTCTGCTCGGGGTCGAGGACCTCCAGCAGCGCCGCGGTCGGGTCGCCCCGGTAGTCCGCGCCGACCTTGTCGATCTCGTCCAGCAGGACGACCGGGTTCATCGAGCCCGCCTCGCGGATCGCGCGGACGACGCGTCCGGGCAGCGCGCCGACGTAGGTGCGCCGGTGGCCGCGGATCTCCGCCTCGTCCCGGACGCCGCCGAGCGCGACGCGCACGAAATCGCGTCCCATGGCCTTGGCGATGGACTCGCCCAGCGACGTCTTGCCGACGCCGGGAGGACCGGTCAGGGCGAGGACCGCGCCGCTGCGCCGCCCGCCGACGACGCCGAGGCCGCGGTCGGACCGCCGCTTGCGGACGGCCAGGTACTCGATGACGCGCTCCTTGACGTCGTCGAGCCCGGCGTGGTCGGCGTCCAGGACCTCGCGCGCGCCCGCGATGTCGTAGGCGTCCTCGGTGCGCTCGTTCCACGGGATGTCGAGGACGGTGTCGAGCCAGGTGCGGATCCAGCCGCCCTCGGGGGAGGCGTCGGACGACCGCTCCAGCTTGTCGACCTCCTTGAGCGCGGCCTCGCGGACCTTCTCGGGGAGGTCGGCGGCCTCGATGCGGGCGCGGTAGTCGTCCTCCTCGTCCGCCGGGTCGCCGTTCAGCTCGTTGAGCTCCTTGCGGATGGCGTCCATCTGCTGCCGGAGCAGGAACTCGCGCTGGGTCTTCTCCATGCCCTCCTGGACGTCCTTGCGGATGGTCTCCGCGACGTCCAGCTCGGCGAGGTGGTCGCGCGCCCAGCCGATGACCAGGGTCAGCCGCTCGACCGTGTCGGCGGTCTCGAGCAGCTCGACCTTCTGCTCGTCGCTCAGGTAGGGGGCGTATCCGGCGTTGTCGGCGAGCTCGGACGGGTCCTCGATCTTCTGGACGACGTCCACGACCTGCCAGGCGCCGCGGTTCTGCAGGATGGCGCTGACCAGGCCCTTGTACTCCTTGGCCAGCTCGTGCGCGCGCCCGTTGGCGGGCGGGACCTCGATCTCCTGGCCCTCGACCCACAGCGCCACGCCCGGACCGGTCGTCCCGATGCCGATGCGGACGCGGGACACGCCGCGCACGACCGCGCCGGGCTCGCCGCCGGGCAGCCGTCCCTCCTGCTCGATCACGCCGAGCGTGCCGACGGCCGCGTACTGCCCGTTCAGCCTGGGGACCAGCAGCACGCGCGGCTTCACCGCGGAGCGGATGCCGGGTCCCTTGGCCTGGGCCGCCGCCCGGGCCGCCTCGACCGCCGCGCGCACCTCGCCCTCGGACAGGTCGAAGGGAACGACCATGCCCGGCAGAACGGCCCCGTCGTCCAGGGGCAGCACCGGCAGCGTCAGGGTCTCGCTCATGCTCTCAGCTCCAAGTCTCTCGGGAACCCGAACCCCGCAGGGTTGAGTCATCCACACTCAAGAAAACGGAGCACGGATTAATTTCCTCAGCAACGTTCGCTCTCAGCGATCAGAATCCCGGACACCCGCCCGACCGCCCCCGCGCCCCCTGGACGCCGACGCCCCCACCCGCACAACGTCCAGCCGACCGTCCCCGCTCCCCACGATCACCGCCCCGCCCCGGCGACCAAGATCATCCCCGGTAGCGTGATCAACTCCGGCGAAACCGATGGAAAGCGAGGCCCCACCATGCCCGAGCCCACGCGCCCCTCCCCGTCCGCCACGTCCCCCAGACCACCGGAAGAACAGCGCAGGAGCCGCTTACTCCCCCTCCGACGCACCCGCCTGATCGCCCTCGCCCTCCTGACCGCCCTGGTCACCCCGACCGCCGCGCATCACCTGCAGACCAGGCCCCAACACGGGACGCGCGGGCCGTTCGGCCCCTACCCCGGGCCGATCGCCGCCCAGGCTCCGCTGGGATCCGCTCGGCCGCTGACCGCCGTCCTCGGACGAGTGACGATCCATGACGGACTCGGCCTTCAGGGAGGCGTCTCCCGGTTCAACGCGATCAACATCCGCACCGGCAGGGTCTTCTGGGAGGACCGCCGGGACGACGACCGGATTCTCGACTGGAATCTGGACCACGCCGCCGGCACGGTCTTCATCCTCTGGAAGTCCGGCCGTGTGGAGAGCGTGAACGTCCGTTCGGGCAAGGTCCGCTGGCATAAGCGTCTCCCTGGCGACATCATCACCAACGACCCCGGCACCGGCTTGGTCAGCATCGCCAACGTCGAGGGCGGGAACGGAGGGCTGGTCGCACTCGACAGCAGAACCGGTCGTGAACGCTGGCGGCACATCCCAGATCAGACCTCCGGCTGCGCTGTCGCCGACTCGGAGGAGAACAAGCCTCCTCTGCACGTGGCCGGCAACCTGGTGGTGACCCGTCACTGCACCGGCGGCGCGTCTCTGACCGCCTACGACGCGGCGGGCCGACAGCGCTGGCGGCTCGGCGTCGACCTCGGCGCGGAGGAGCGGTTCACCTACCTCGAGGTGATGCGGCTCGATGATCGGACGGTGGTGGTCGACGAACCGGCGAAGGACGGCTACGAACCCACCCGGTTGCTCGCCGAGTGACCTCGTCCGACTCCCCGACCAGATCCAGGAGGTCAGTCCGCATGTCCGAAGTCGAGCACTCCTCCCCGGCCGACGCCCCCGAGCGCACATCAGCGGGCGAAAGGAAACGCGCGCTGCCTTTACGGCGTCCCAGGCTCACCGTGGCCGCCGTCTTGGCGGCCGTACTCGCGGCGGGCGCGGTGTTCTACGCGACGGCCATGTCCGGGGACGGGGTGCTGGGCCCGTTCGGCGCTTTCCCCGCTCCGATCGCGACCCATCCCCCCTTGGGACCGGCCCGGCAGCTGGCAACTCTACGGGGGACGGTGAAGATCACCGGTGGGCTGGCGCTGCAGGAGGACGACGCCTCCCGCCTCCGTGCGATCAACCTCCACACCGGCAAGGTCTACTGGGAGGTCCGCCGGGACGACACCATCACGGAATGGGACCTGGACCCCGCCGGTGCCGTGTTCATCGCGTGGGACTCCGGCCGCGTCGAACGCGTGGACGTCCGTTCGGGCAAGCCACGTTGGCATCGGCGGTTCGCCGGGAGCCTGCGCGGCCTCGGCGACGGTGTGCGTCTCAGCGGTTCCGGCACCGGCCCGGTGACCGTCGGCACCGCCGGATGGAAGCACCACCAGTACGAGGGATGGCTGTTCTTCCTGGATCGTGAGACCGGCCGTGAGCGCTGGCGGACCAAGGCGTTCTCGGACACCGCCTGCGCGGTCGGGTCCAAGGAGAGCGTCCAGCACGCGTTCCCCTTCGCCGACACCCTCGTGGTGACGGAGGACTGCCGCGGCGAGCGTGATCCCGGCCGCCTGACGGCCTACGACGCCACCGGCCACCGACGCTGGCAGCTCGATCTCAGAACGCTGGCCGCCTCCCCCGCCGACCGGACGTACAACGTGGACCTGACGCAGATCGATGATCGCCTGCTGGCACTGACCAATCGGGGTTACGGCCAGGGCGACGTCCTGGTCGACGCGATCACGGGCCGCGCTGCCAGGGAGATCCCTGACCAGGCGAGCATCCCGGACAAGAACGATGAGAGACCGACCGGTCCCCTCAACGTCAGTGCGTGCTGGGCGCCCGACGCGAAGGCGGGCGATCTCGCCCGTCCGTACCTGTGCGCGCAGGATCTGTCGGGCAAGCGACTGTGGACCGTCCACCTGCCGGAAGGTTTTCGCAGGGCGGGGGACAGGTTCTCCACCTTCGACGGACGTCTCTACGCCGTGCTCACCCACACCGGCCTCACCGACGAGGTCGATGTCCCCGACCGGCAGCAGGTGGCGGTCTTCGACCTGCGCACAGGCCGCCTGCTCGGCCGGATCCCGCTCTCCCAGGGCGGCGCGACACCCATCCCGCAGGAAGTGGCCGTCGAAGTGAGCGACGTGGCCGACGGAATCGTCAGCGTCACCTACCGCTCTCCGGACGGGCGGTACGCCAAGCTCTTCGCCGCGTGATCTCCGTCCGTCCCCTTCCACCAGAACGAAAGGTAGAAACCATGTCCGAAGTCGAGCGTTCCTCATCGGCCGGGATTCCCGTTCGGATATCAGGAGGCAAAAGGAAGCGTGCGCTGCTGTTAAGGCATCCCAGCCTGATTCTGTTCGCTCTCTTGGCGGCCGTGTTCGCGGCGGTGACGGTGTACGCGACGAACGAGTCCCGCGACGGGATTCGGGGGCCGTTCGGCGCCTTCCCCGCTCCGGTCGCCACCGGCCCTCCTGTGGGACCGGCCCGGCTGTTGGCCACACTCCAGGGAACGGTGAAGGTCACCGGCGGACTGGCGCTGCAGGAGGACGGCGGCTCCCGCCTCCGCGCGATCAACCTCCACACCGGCAAGGTCTACTGGGAGTACCGCCGCCACGACGACGTGGTCGTGGAATGGGAACCGGACGGAACCGGCTCGGTGTTCGTCCGATGGCAATCCGGCCGTGTCGAACGCGTGGACATCCGTCCGGGGAAGGCGCGTTGGCATTGGCAGCTCACCAAGGGCATGCGCGAGGGGCTCAGCAGTCCACGGCTGCACATTTCCGCCACCGGCCCGGTGAGCGTCAGCACCTCCACGTGGCGGAACCACCGGCTCTCAGGATGGCTGAGCTTCCTGGACCGGGAAACCGGCCGTGAGCGCTGGCGGACCAACTCCTTCTCGAACAGCGGCTGCATGATCGGTTTGGAGCCCACGGTCCAACAGGTGCTTCCCGTCGCCGACACCCTCGTCGCGAGGGAAGAATGCCGCAGCGTGAAGGACCCCGGGCACCTGACGGCCTTCGACGCCACCGGCCACCGGCGATGGCGACTCGATCTCAGGGCCTTGATGCCCGGCACCGACCCCGTCGCGGATCTCGTGGACGTGACCAAGGTCTCCGATCGGCTGCTGGCGCTGTCCAGGAACCGAAGAGACGGCTACACGCTGGTCGACGCGACAGCGGGCCGCGTGATCAGGCAGGTTCCTTCGCTCAAGGGCCTTTCGGACGACGAACGCGAGAAGGGTTCCGGTTCCATCAGAGTCAGCCTGTGCTCGGCTCCCCACGCGAAACCGGGCGATGACACCCGCCCCTACCTCTGCGCGGACGATCCGCGGACGGACAAGCCGTTGTGGACCGTGCGCCTGCCCGAAGGGTTCCGCGGCGCGAAGGACGAGTTCGCCTTCTCCGGCGGGCGCTTCTACACGGTGCTCACCCACACCGACGCCACCGACAGGATCGACGTTCAGGACGAGCAGCAGGTAGGGGTCTTCGAGTCCCGCACAGGCCGTCTGCTCGGCAGGATCCCGCTCCCCCGCGAGGCACTCGTCCCACGGGTCGCCGACAAGGTGAGCGAGGTGACCGACGGCATCGTCAGCGTCGCCTACCACTCCGGAGAGTGGAGTTACGTCAAGCTCTTCGCCGCGTGACCCGCACCTCAGGCCGTCGGTGAGGTGGTAGGCGGTCGTCGGAACTCATGGCTGACATGCGCTCCGACGACCGCCTCGCTCGATTTGGCAGGATTCGTCCATGCCGATTGATGCTTCTCAGGACCGGTTCGCCCGGCTCGTGGCCACCGTGGACGCTCCGCTCGATCTCGTGGCGGCGGACGTCCCGCAGGTGGTGCGTTGGGCCGATCGCAGGCTTCTGGTGCAGCGGGGGGACGCCGAGCTGGCCGTTCTCGACTTCGACAAGGCGGGGACGGTCGTCCGGTTTCCGGCGCCCTGGTCTCGGCGGTACGGGACGGTCGCGGTCTCACCTGGCGGGGACGTCGCCGTGTTCGCCGGGGTGCATGCGCTGCGGGCCGTGGATTCGCAGGGGACCCTGCTCTGGGAGCGTCGGCACGGGTGCTGGTCGGCCGTCGTGTGCGCCGAGGAGCACCTCTCGTTCTCCGAGTACGCGGACGACGAGGACCACGCCCGCGCGGACAGCGGCTCGGCCGCGTTCTCGGCGGACGGCGGGCTCGTGTGGGCGCACGTCCGCCGTCAGGTGGAGGACGACGTCCAGGAGGAGTGGCTGGTCCTCGATGCCGGGAACGGTCAGGTGCTGGGACGGGCCTCGACCGGCACCGTCGGGTCCGCCTCGTTCCAGCTCCCGCATCCGGATTCGTCGCGCATGGGGATGAGCGTCGCCCAAGGAGAGGAGACCTCGCCCGTCCTGTGGGGGCACTGGGACGGAGCCGAGCTGAGCGTCCGGAGCTCCGTCGACGAGGTGCTCCTTGATGTCGGCCCGTCCGGGGAACGGTTCCTGATCACGGACACCGGGCAGTGGGGCCTCTACCTGAACGGCCTTCCGGACGGCGGGGAGCTGCGCCGCCTGAACCACGACACGGCCCCGTCCGAGCTCTTCTACGAGGGCGACGAGCGCGTCTGGTGGGATTTCGAGGGGGCCATGCCGGACGACGGCCTCGCCATTGTCGGAACCGAGCATCCCACCGACCTTCCACGGCACTGGCTGGTCGGTCTGGACACGATGACCGTCCGCGGACGCGTCAGATATCCGCGACCGGTCTCGGGGTCGCCGAGGCCGGCGGGCAAGGAAGCCTGGTGGACGCTCTCCGCCGACCGGACCGCCGTCCACCTGTGGAGCCTTCCGGACGCCTGACCCCGTCCGCGTGAGCGGGAATCGGCCGGGGGTTGTTCGGCTTGTCTCTGTAGCGTCCGTCACACGCGTGCGCGCACGAGGCGGACGCACCGGAAACCTCGACAGGAGAGGAACGGCATGGAGCTCACGTCCCATCTAGCCTCCGACCGGGCGAACGTCGCCGAGTCGATCGCGCCGAAGCGGTCGCACGCGTGACCGCCGCCGAAGCCTTCGCCGGGCTGACGACGGCGCACGTGGCCGACGCCTGTGTCCGGGCGGACGTCCCGGTGCGCTGCGGTCCCGCCGGAACCCGCTCCGTGACGTCCGGCGGACGCGTCGCCGGGCGCGTCCTCCCCGCGCGGCACGTGGGCAGCGTGGACGTCTTCCTGGAGGCGTTCGAGCAGGCCGAACCGGGTGACGTCCTCGTCGTCGACAACGGCGGGCGGCTGGACGAGGCGTGCGTCGGCGACCTGGTCGTCCTGGAGACGAAGGCCGCGGGGCTGGCCGGGGTCGTGATCTGGGGCCTGCACCGCGACACCGCCGACATCCGCGCGATCGGCCTGCCGGTGTTCAGCCTCGGGTCGATCCCCACGGGACCGCTGGGCGTGACGGAGCGTCCGCCGGAGGCCCTGACGTCCGCGCGGGTCGGCGAGTGGACGGTGACCAGCGACGACACCGTGTTCGCGGACGACGACGGAGTCCTGTTCGTGCCGTCCGGCCGGGTGGACGAGCTGGCCGCGCTGGCCCGGGGCATCCGCGACACCGAGCGCGGGCAGGCCGAGCGCGTCCGGGCGGGCGAGCCCCTGCGCGACCAGCTCGCGTTCGCGGACTTCCTCAAGGCCCGGCGGGAGGACCCGTCCCTCACCTTCCGCCGCCACCTGCGCGGGCTCGGCGGCGCGATCGAGGAGTGAGAGCGGCCGGGCGCCCGCTGACGACCCGCGTCGCCGACGCGCGCCCGGCCGAAACCACGTCGCCTCCCAAGGCGGACGGCGTTAGCGTTCGGGCATGGACCAGACTCTGAGCGGCGAGCGGGTCATCCTGCGTCCGGCGAACGAAGGCGACATTCCGGCGCTGGCGGCGATCCGTCGCGCACCGGAGGTGTTCCGCTGGTGGCGGGGCGGCGACGACATGGAGAAGGCCGTCGCCGAGGACCTCGCCGAGGACGGCGGGCACCACTACGTGATCGTCCACGAGGGCCGGACCGCCGGCTGGATCCAGTGGCAGGCCGAGGAGGAGCCGGACTACCGGCACGCCTCCATCGATCTCTACCTGGCCGCCGACCTGCACGGACGCGGCCTCGGCACGGACGCGCTCCGGACGCTCGTCCGGCACATCGTCCGCGACCACGGCCACCACCGGATCACGATCGACCCGGCGGCGGACAACACGGCCGCGATCCGTTCCTACACGAAGGT
This sequence comes from Actinomadura oligospora ATCC 43269, assembly GCF_000518265.1. Lineage (GTDB taxonomy): Bacteria > Actinomycetota > Actinomycetes > Streptosporangiales > Streptosporangiaceae > Spirillospora > Spirillospora oligospora. The sequence continues at coordinate 77,401 of NZ_JADG01000011.1, forward strand.
CGGTTTCAGGCCGGTCGGGGTCATGCGCAAGGCCGAACGCGGCAACGACGGCACCTGGCACGACAGCCTGCTCATGGACCTCCTCGCCGAGGACCTCGCCTCCGAGGGCTAGAACGGCCCGCCCGCCGCGTCCGCTCCAGGGACGGTTGAACCTTCCCGCAGTTTCCGGGCGCGGCCGGTCAAAAGCGCAGGCCAGCGCCAGGAACTTTCTTGACCTTGGTTTACGGCCACATGATCGGGGGGTACCTCTCGCATCGAGTTCGTGACAGTGAGTGACGGTGAAGGTCAACGGCCCGCCAAAGGCCGGACGTCCCGTCCGCCGACCGGGGGAGGCCAGGATGCGGGGCATGACGCGGACGGGGAGGGCCACCCCCGTCCCGCCGTTCCCGCGTCCCCCCGGCCGGACGCCGTCCGAGCTCGCGAAGGACTCCCTGCACGGCCCGGTCGGTACGGCCGAGGGCGTTCCCGAAGCGCCGGTCCACGCGGAGCACCGTCCCCCCGGGGACGCGGTGCGCGCGCTCCCGGTGACCTCCGGCGACACACCTCGGGTCCTCGGCCCTACCGGTTCGGGTCCGGTCCCCGGCACGGCGCGAGCCACCGGTGGCCACCAGGGGAACAACGGCCTGCCGTCGCGGGAGCGCGGTGCGGCGGCAGGCCCCGACTCGCCCGCGGCGCCGACCTCCCCCACGGTGTCCGCGGGCGTGCACACCGCCCCGCCCGGAGGGCCGCGCGCCCGCCGGGCCGGGGCGACGCCGGTTCCGGCGGCGCCCGCCGCCACGTCCGGCGATCTGCGGATGCCGGTGCCGCCCGCCCCCGCGGCATCGACGTCCTCCACCGCCGGGCCGGCGGCGACCTTGAGCACCGCCGCCGGCCCGGCCCACCCCACACACTCCGCGTCCCCGCCCGTCCCGACGCGCCCCGCGTAGCCGCACCTCCCGGCGCGTCCCGCGTAGCCGCGCCTCCCGGCGCGTCCCGCTGCCGCGCCGCCCGGGAGCGGTCCGTCGCAGGGCGGCCGGTGTGGGCTAGCTCAAGGTGAGTTCCCAGGTCTCGCCGTGAACGGTGTCGCCGAAGCGGTCGGACGGCTGTTCCTTGTCCACGAGCTGGAAGCCCGCGCGGGCGTAGATGCGGCGGGCGGGCTCCTGGAGGGCGGTCGTCCAGAGGACCATGCGCGCGTACCCGGACGCGGCGGCGAACCGGACGCACTCGTCCACGAGCCTGCCGCCGACGCCCGCGCCGCGCGTGTCGGGTTCGACGATCAGCAGCCTGAGCTGGGCGGTCGTCGCGTCGCGCGCGACGCAGAAGACGCTGCCGACGCGGCGTCCGCCGAGCTCGGCGATCCAGGCGTTCTCGCGCTCGGCGTCGTGCCGCTCGACGTACTCGGCGACGACGCGGGCGACGAGCGCCTCGTAGCCGCGGTCCCACCCGCACTCGGACGCGTACAGCTCGCCGTTGCGCTGCACGACCCACCCCAGGTCGCCGGGACGAAGGGGACGCAGCACGAGCTCCCCGCCAGGCCCCGGAGCGACGGGGTCGGACGCGTCCAGCAGCTCGCGGACGGTGCGCATCGAGTCGACCAGGCGGGCTCGGTCCTCGCCGGTCAGCCCGTCGAGCAGGGCCCGGATCTGCGCGGCGGACCGCTCGTCCAGCAGCGTGAACACCTCACGGCCGCGGTCGGTCAGGCGGGCGAGCTGGCGGCGCGCGTCGTCCGCGGACCGCTCGCGCTCGACCAGGCCGTCGGCCTCGAACCGGGTGAGCATCCGGCTGAGGTACCCGGCGTCCAGGTCGAGGGCGCGGCGCAGCGCGAGCACCTCGGTCTCGGGACGCTGCGCCAGCTCGAACACCACGCGCGCCTCGGTCAGCGAGTACGGCGTGCGCACGTGGCCGTCGCCCAGCAGCCCGAGGACGCGCGTGTAGAAGCGGTTGAAGTCCCGGACGGTCGCGACGTCGTGGGCGGGTGACGGCATGACGCTCCCTTTCGCCTTAATGCTTGACCGAGTCAAACAATAAGGCGGGCGGGACCCCGCGTCCAGAGGTCGTGACACGTCGAAGGCCGCCCTGCGAACAGGGCGGCCTTCGGACGATCGGTGAGCGCGGTGTGCGCGGCGGGCGCTACGCCTCGGCGGTGACGGCCCCGCGCTCGAGCTCGGCGCGCGCGTCGGCGACGACCCGGCGCTCGATGTAGAAGGCCAGGAACGGCACCAGGCCGGCGGCGACCATGAGGACCATCTTCTGCAGCGGCCATCCGGCCCGCCGGTAGAGGTCGAAGGCCGTGACCAGGTACACCATGTACAGCAGGCCGTGGATCGGCGAGACGACCGCCGACGCGCCGGGCTGGTCGCCGATGTAGCGCAGCGGCATGGCGACGAAGACCAGGATCAGCAGCATCACGCCGACGAGCAGCGCCATGATCCGGTACCGCTTGATGGCCGCTTCCACGAGTCACACCCTTCTCAGCGCGCCCCACGGCGCGTTCGCTTGCGTTCTTTCCCTCAGGGCGACCTGGTCCGGCCCGCCCGCGTGCGTGCGCCTAGTCGCGGCGTCCGGTCTGCGAGTTGAGGCGGTTCAGGTAGCGGTTGTAGGCGGCGAGCTCGGGGTCCTCGCTCTCCTGCCGCTCGATGATCTGCCGGGTGACCGCCTTCTCGGCGGGCTCCTCGATCACCTTGGGGCCCCGGGGGATGGTCTCCTCGCCGGTCACCTCGTCCCGCATCATCTTGACCCACATCACCACGACGAAGATCGCGAAGAGCGGCCACTCGAAGGTGTAGCCCCAGCTCCGGTCGTTGCCCGCCTGCGCGCGGTCGAACTGCCACCAGCCGAAGCCCATGAAGGCCCCGAACAGCACGATCGCGATCGTATGCAGCCCGATCCAGGCGGGAGTGAAGAACCTGCGCACGCCACGAGCGTACCCCCGCCTCCCCGCGATCGGTGCAGACCCCCGCCCGAGCACGCCGCCCGCATGTCGCCCCCGCGACGTCCCAGGTGAGGGGCCTGCGGACGCGCCGGAGCGGGTCAGTCCGGGAGGGGCGGGCCGACGTAGACGGCACGGGGACGGAGCGGGGAGCGGCCTCCGTACTCCTCCAGGGCGTGGGCGAGCCAGCCCGCGACGCGGGCGACGGCGAAGACCGCCTCGCCCGCGCCCGGAACGAGCCCGGCGACGCCGCCCAGCAGGGCCAGCGCGAAGTCGATGTTGGGCTCGGGCAGCCGCCGCCGCTTCGCCTCGGCGAGGACGGCGTCCGCGACGGCGACGCGCGGGTGGCCGGGCGCCGCGTCCCGGACGAGGCCCAGCAGGACGGTCGCGCGCCCGTCGCCGGACTTGTAGACCGGGTGCCCGAATCCGGGGATCCGCTCCCCCGCGCGCAGCCGGTCGCCGATCACCCGCGGGGCCCGTCCGGGCTCCCCGACCTCGGCGAACAGGCGTTCCGCCGCGTAGGACGCGCCGCCGTGCAGGGGCCCGCTCACCACTCCGAGGCCCGCCGTGACCACGGCGTAGGGATCGGCCCGCACGGACGCCGCGACCCGCGCGGCCAGCGTCGACGCCGCCAGTTCGTGATCGGCGAGCAGCACCATCGCCGCCTCGAACGCCCGCAGCAGGCCGGGGGACGGCTCGTCCGGGCACAGCGCCCGCCACAGCCGTCCGGCGATCGTCCCCCGTCCCCCGTCGTCGGCCGGGCCGGTGACGGGAGGGAGGGCGTCGACCAGGCCCGCGATCAGGGAGCGGGCCGTGACGAGCACGCCTTCGGGGTCGATGTGGACGCGCAGGGGGTCGGTGACGGCGAGGGCCGTGGTGATCACCTGGAGGCGGTCGAGCGGGAGGATCCCGGACGGCAGGCCGGACTGTGCCGCCCGCGCCGCGCGAAGCCCCTCCTCCGGGGCCCGCCACCCCTGGGACGCGGCTTCGAGGGACACGGTGTCGAGGGACGCGGGGTCGCCCGTCCAGAGCCATTCGGCGACGGCCTCGAAGGGGTGGCCGGTGGCGAGGGCGAGGGCGTCGCGGCCCCGGTAGTAGGGACGGTCCGGGCCGAGGGCCGTGACGGACGACTCGATGGCCAGTTCGGACGGGGCGGGCCCGCGCCGCGGCCTGCCCTTGCGGGCGAGCTCCTCGACCTGGGCCGCGTCGAAGAGCGAGCGGCGGCCCGCCTCGTCCCGGCGGCGGCGCAGGACGCCCCGGCTCACGTAGGCGTACAACGTGGCGGGTTTCACACCGAGGCGTTCGGCGGCGGCAGCCGCGTCGATCCACTCTCCCACCTGGCCGTCCTCTCGATCGATGTTGATTATGATCAATATTGATACATATGGATTCCGCTGTCAATCTGAGGGCATGCCTCAGATTCACTTCCTGGACGTCACCAACCGGGACGGCGTCCAGACCGCACGCACCGGGCTCTCGAAGTTCGGCAAGACGATGGTCAACCTCCACCTGGGCCGCCTCGGCGTGGCGCAGTCGGAGATCGGGTTCCCGTTCCTGTTCCACGAGGTCCCCTACGTCCGGGCGCAGCTGGCGCTCGCGGAGGCGGGGGCGTTCGGCGACCTGCGGCTGTCCGGCTGGTGCCGGGGCGTCGCGGCCGACGTCGAGAAGGCCCTCGAGGTGCGGTCGCCGTCCGGCCGGGGCCTGCGGCACATGAACCTGTCGATCTCGACGTCCGACTACATGATCGCGAACAAGTTCCGGGGAAAGCTGGACCGGGCGTCGATCATCAGGGAGGCGCAGGCGGCGGTGCGGGCGGCCAAGGCGGGCGGCGTCGAGACCGTCGGCGTCAACGCCGAGGACGGCTCGCGCACCGACGACGGCTTCCTGCACGAGTTCGCGCTCGCCGCCAAGGAGGCGGGCGCGGACCGCGTCCGGTACTGCGACACGATCGGCGGCGACAGCCCCGGACGGATCCGCGAGCGGTTCGCCAAGCTCGCCGCCGTCATCGAGATGCCGGTCGAGACGCACTGCCACAACGACCTCGGCATGGCCGTCGCGAACTCGGTGTCCGGCGCGCTCGGCGACCTGGAGGCCGGGCAGGACGCGTGGGTCAACACCTGCGTGAACGGCATCGGCGAACGCGCCGGGAACGCCGACCTGCTGTCCACGATCCTGGCGTTCGAGCACGCCTTCGGGGTGGACGCCGAGATCGGCGACGCGCTCGACCTGTCCTGGGCGCGCCGCTTCGCGCTCTGGGCGGGCTACGCGTTCGGCCAGCCCCTGCCCTACAACCAGGTCGGCGCGGGGATCAACGCGTTCGCGCACGAGTCCGGCATCCACGCCGACGGCGCGCTGAAGGACCACGGGAACTACGAGCTGTTCGACGAGAGCACCCTCGGCCCGTTCCCGGACGACCTGCACGCGCGACGCGGACGCGTCGTCCTCACCGGCGAGTACGGCGGACGCGCCGGATTCCGCCACGTGATGGACGAACTGGGCGTCGAGCCGTCCGACCCGGAACTGTCGTTCCAGCTCGTCCAGTTGTGCAACGCGATGACGGGACGCCCGCTCACCGACGACGAGCTGTGCCTCGTCGCCGACCACCCGGCCGAGCTGGCGCTTCTCTTCCCCGGCCAGCTCTGATCCGTCCGCCCTCGCGTCGCCGCGGCGCGGGGGCGGCCGGACGGCGGCGGGACGCGCGGCCGGGTTGTCACTGGGGGCTTCTATATTCCGGCGCATGACCAGCGCACAGGCGTTCCAGTACGTCCAGCCGTCCGCCCTCACCGGCGCGGGGCTCGGGCTGTCGACCTCCGGCGGGACCACCGCGTCGGGCGGCCGGACGGACCATCCGCACTTCTTCAGCGGGCTGCTGACCCGGGCGGCTCCGGCCGCGGCCGGGCTGCTCGGGCTCGCCGACGTCGCGCGGAGCCGCTACCACCGGCCGCAGCCCACCGGCCTGCGCGACCCGGTCGTCACCTGCAACGGCGACCGGCTCCGGCTGGAGTCGTTCTCGGCGTGCGGCGGCGTCTACGCCCGGCTCGACGTCCTCCAGGACGCGCTGGACGGCGAGGTCGTCGACCTCGGCACCACCAACGTGGACGTCAACGGCCCGCTGCGCGAGGCCCTGGCCCGGGTGGGCGGCGACGACCCGCTGCACCTGGCGGTCGGGACGGGCGAGCTGGTCGTCACCACGCTGGACGGCGCGACCGTCGAGAAGAAGGTGCCGCTGCCCGACCGCTGGCTGCGCGGGTTCGCCGAGGTCCAGGTGATCGCGTCCGGGTTCGACCTGCGGGCCGAGCTGCCCGCCGCCGAGGCCGTCCGGTTCGTGCGCGGCCTGCCGAACGACACCGGGCGTGGCCGCGGCGCGGGCACACTGTGGGCGACCCCGGCGGGCCGGACGCTGCGGCTGACACCGCGCCCGGGGCCGGGCGCGGTGTGCCTGGCCGGGACGCACCGGCTCGCGACGCTGCTGCCGCTGCTGCGTTTCGCCCGCGCGCTGCGCGTGTACGGTCCGCCGGTCGCCGCCGGGGCTTCGCCTGTGGCGTCCGCGTGGGAGCTGGAGCTGCCCGGCATGCGGTACGTGCTCACGCTCTCGCCCGAGACGTCCCGTGGTTTCTCCGGCGAGGGCGCCGTCCTGGACGACCTTGCCGCCGACGAGACCGCCGCCGACGCCGATCTCGTCGGCGCGCTGCTGGCGTTCGAGCCGCGCCTGGACGCCGACCTGCTCGCCGCCGGCGCGGGCCTGACTCCCGCGCGCACGCACGCGGCGCTCACCCAGCTCGGGACGTCCGGCCGTGTCGGCTACGACCTGGCCGAGGCGGCGCACTTCCACCGCGAGCTGCCGTACGACCCGAAGCGCGTGGCCGCGATGAACCCGCGCCTGCGCGCCGCCCACGCCCTGGTGGAGGCGGGCGCGGTCCGCTTCGAGGCGCCGGAGCTGGCGCGGGTCACGACCGAGGAGGTGCGGCTCGTCCGCCTCGACGGCGACCGCGTCTCCTGCACCTGCCCCTGGTGGCTGGACCATCGCGGTGGCCGGGGGCCGTGCAAGCACGTCCTCGCCGTCCGCATCGCCCGCAACCCCGCCGAGGCCGACGCGCCGTCCGTGTCTTCTGAGGAGCGAGTGTGAACGCGCAGGTGCGGGAGGCGATCCGCCAGGGCGATTCCGAGGACGTCCTGAGCCTCATCGCGGAGCTCGGCACCGCTGAGCGGAGAACCGTCGCGAAGGAGTTGCCGGGGCTGTTGCGCGAGGTGCGCGACCAGTCCCAGTACGGGCTGATCGACGGGCCGGTCGCGGACGCGCTGCTGCTGGCCGGGCTCGCCACGATCGGCGGCGCGTCGGCCGCGGCGAACTGGATGGCGCGCACGGACCTGCTCTGGTGGACGCGCCGCTGGGCCGCCGACGGGCGCAGCACCCGGCAGGCTCCGCTGGTGGACGCCGTGGCCGACCGTCCGGACGAGTGGGTCGCCGACGTCGTGGAGCGGGCGGCCGGGCGGCTGCGCACCCGCTGGCAGCACGAGGGCCTGTGGAGGGCCATCGCGGCGCTCGTGCCGCGCGCGGGCGGGGTCCCTCCGACCAACGACACGTTCGTGCTCGGCTGGACGCAATGGGCCGCCCACCCGAAGAAGCTCGCCGACGACCCGTTCACCGACACGCTGCTCCCCCGGGTGTTCGAGGTGGACGGCGCGGGTCACGAGGGCTGGGCGAAGGGTGTCGCCGAACTCACGGCGTCCGGCCGCGTCCGGCGCGAGGACGTGCTGGACCGGTGCGTCCGGCGCCTGCTGCGCGGCGGGCGGATCCAGGATCTCCGCTGGTTCTGCGCGCTGCACGACGAGCTGGCCCCGACGCCCGAGGAGTCGGCGGCGCGGCTGCGCGACTTCGTCCGGATGCTGCCCGCCGCGCCCGGCCCGATCGCCGACCTGGCGCTGCGGGAGATCCGGCGCGTGGACGAGGCGTCCCCGATCCCGCTCGCCACGTTCGCCGAAGCCGCGGACGCCGCCGCGTTCCGTCCCGAGAAGCGGCTGGTCAAGTCCGCGCTGGTGTGGATGGGCAAGACGGCCCGCCCCCACGGACGCCAGGACGCCGCCGTCCTCGCCGTCCTGCCGCTGTTCGCCTCGGAGGCGCTCGACCTGCGCGAACGCGCGGTGAAGCTCGTCGCGAAGCACGCGGCCGGGGCGTCCGCGCCGACGCGCGAGGCCGCCGTCGCCGCGAGCGCGGACCTTCCCGCCGACCTCCGCGCCCTGATCCCCGGCGCCGCCCTCCCAGAGGAGAAGGAAGCTCCGGGCCGACCGGTCGACTCGCTCCCGCCCTATACGCCGCCCGCCCCGGCACCGCCGATCGGCTCGCCCGGCGAGCTCGCCGAGGAGCTGATGGTCTGGCAGGGCACCGGATGGGGCGACCTGGAACGCGTCATGACGGGGATCGTCGAGCAGGGGCACCGTGATCCGGAGGCCACGCGCACGGCCTTGGCCCAGGTGGCGAACACCCATCCGTGGCTCCTCAATCGTGTCCACGACCAGTCCGGTGAGGAGGTTCCGCTGTACCTGGTCGGGCTCGCCTTCGGGAGCCTGACCCCGCCCCCGGAGACCACCGGTGTGCGGGCCCTCGCCAAGGTGATGCGCTCCCGGCTCAGGCAGATGTCGCGAGCGACGCCGGATCCCTGGGAGCGCCACGACACGCGGCATCCGCTGCCCTACCGCTTCCTGATCCGGCGGATGCTGGAGGCGCTCGACAGCCCGGGCTGGAAGCCGTTCCTGCTGGCCACCCCGACCGAGGCGAACGGCCTGATCGATCCGGACGTCCTGGTCGACCGCGCTCTGCGGTACGAGGCGGACGGCCTGGAGATCGGCCCCGCCGACCTCGGCCAGGCGCTGCTCCGCACCCCGCGCACGGTCGGCTCCGACGCCCTGAGGCGGGCGGGCGGCCTGACGTCCGGGCCGGGCCGGTCGCTGGCGGAGTACCTCGGTTCGGACGCCCCGCCCCTCTCCGAGGTCAGCGTCGCGCCGGTCACCGTCCGGCGCAGATACACGTTCCGCCCACTCGAGATCACGAGCACCCGTCTTCTGGCGGCGTCCTCTCCCCTGGCGACGGCCGCGCCGCTCGAGATCGTGCGGCCCTTGTACGCGCTGCCGAGGGGCGAGTACTGGAACAGCCTCCCCACGCTCGGATACTGGTCCGGCTACGACGTGGTGCCCCGGATGCTGCCGTCGCACCGCGAACTCGCCGCCGCGCACCTGCTCCCCGCCGTGTCCGGCGTGCCGGAGGTCGGCGACCCCTCGTGGGAGCGTCCGGAGATCGGCGACGCGGTCCTCGCGCTCGCCGAGGCGGACGGTCCCGCCGGTCCGGCGACCGGCGCCGTGCTCGCGTACGCGGCGTCCGACAAGCAGGCGGCGGGACGCTCCCTCGCGCTGGAGGCGCTGCTCGTCCTCGCGTCGCGGAACCTGCTTCCCGCCGCCGACCTGGGCGCGGCGATCGCGACGCTCGTGGAGCTGGACGGCGTGAAGCTCAACCGGATCACCGACGTCCTCGGCGAGGCCGTCCACGCGGGCGCGTACGCGGAGGTCTGGGACATCGCGCGCGCGGCGCTGCCGCCGTTGCTGGCCAGGGTCGCGACGGAGAAGGCGACGAACGCGCCGAAGGGCCTGGCCGACCTGCTGCAGCTCGCCGCGCGCTGCGCCGAGACCGTGGGCGTCCGCGCGGCGACCATGGGCGCCCGCGCCGAGGTCCCCGGCCTCGCGGACGTCGCGGCGCGCGGCGGGTCGAGCCGGCTCGTCCGGGAGGCCGTCCGCCTCCAGCGGACCCTGAACCCGGAACGGTGAAATGTCGGGGGATCCGCGTACGGTGGTCGCGGCGGATCCCCCAGCCCCGGAGAGTGGAGAGCATGACCGAGACAGTGGCGTTCGGTTCGGCCGAGACGGCGCTCGGCCGACTGCTGGTCGCCGCGACCGAGACCGGCGTCGCCATGGTGACCTGGCGCGACGCGCCCGGCACGCGTGCCCGCGCGCAGAGCCGTCTCGGCCTGCCCGTGGTGGACGACCCGGCCCGGCTGGCCGAGCCGCTGCTCCAGCTGAAGGCGTTCTTCGGCGGCGACCCGCACGCGTTCACCGTCCCGATCGACTGGCGGCTCACCAACCCGCTGCAGCGCCAGGTGCTCGGAACGCTGTTCCACCGCGTCCCGTGGGGCGAGACGATCACCTACGGCGGGCTCGGCGACCGGTCTGAGGCGGGCGTGAACGCGCAGGCCATCGGCCAGGTCATGGGCTCCAATCCGATCCCGCTCATCGTGCCCTGCCACCGCGTCGTGGCGTCCAACGGGATCGGCGGGTACAGCGGCGGCAGCGGCATCGAGGTCAAGCGCTGGCTCCTCACCATGGAGGGCGCGCTCCCCGCGACGCTCGACTGGTCCCTCGAAGAGGGCCCCACTCCCGTCTAGTCACCGAACGGACGGCCGTCCACCGCCCGACTCCGCCGCGCGCCTGAGCCGGGCGGCGGCGGTCAGTAGGCGACGCCGGTCAGCTTCTCGGAGACCTCCCAGAGCCGACGCGCTGTCTCGAGGCTGTTGGCCTGCGGCGGCGTGATGACCTTCGCCGGGCTGCCGCGGTACTGGAAGAAGCGCGGGCCGTAGCAGGCGCCCGGCGTCACGTCCGGCATGACGGCCGCGTAGAGCGACGGCAGCGCACCCATCGCGGCGGACTGCCCGATGACGACGTTCCCGACGGCGGCGAGGCGTTCCATCAGCGGACGGCCCGCCATGCGCGGCCCCGCGGCCTGGAGGTTGGTGGACGCGTAGCCCGGGTGCGCGGCGACGCTCGTGACGTCCGGGACGCGCCGCGCGAGTTCCCTGGTGAACATCAGGTTCGCGAGCTTGGACTGGCCGTAGGCGAGCCACGGGTTGTAGGAGCGTTCGCCCTGGAGGTCGTCGAAGCGGATCCGGCCCGTCCAGGCGATCGCGCTGGTCACGGTGACGACGCGGGGCGCGGCGGCGGCGCGGAGCGCGGGCAGCAGGAGGCCGGTCAGCGCGAAGTGGCCGAGGTGGTTCGTGCCGAACTGCATCTCGAAGCCGTCGGCGGTGGTGCGCTTCGGCAGGGCCATGACGCCCGCGTTGTTGACGAGGAGGTCGAGCGGCTCGTCGGCCTGCCGCCGGGCGAACGCGCGCACCGAGGCGAGGTCGGCCAGGTCGAGCGGGACGAGCTCGAGCTCGGCGTCCGGGACGGCGGCGCGGATCCGGTCGAACGCGGCCTGGCCGCGCTCGACGCTGCGGCAGGCGAGCGTCACGGCCGCGCCGTGCCGGGCGAGCTGCAGCGCCGTGTGGTAGCCGAGCCCGCTGTTCGCGCCGGTCACCACCGCCCTACGGCCTCGCAGACCCGGGATGTCCGCCGCGGTCCAGCCGCCCATGGTGCACCTCCACGCCGTGTCCGACGACTCCTCAAGCTAGACGCGACGTCGAATACCGGCAAGGTGACACGCACCACGGGCGCCGGACGTTGGACTCGAAAGGGACAGGTCAGGGGGCCGGACGGGGGTCAGGCGCCGGGAAGGTTCTTCTCGATTGCGGAGACGACCTCGCCGGCCTCGGGTTCGGTCTGCGGGGCGAAGCGGGCGGCGACCGCGCCGTCCGGGGCGATCAGGAACTTCTCGAAGTTCCAGCGGATGTCGCCGGTGTGCCCCTCGCCGTCGGGTGTGCCGACCAGCCGCTCGTAGAGGGGGTGCCGGTGCTCGCCGTTGACCTCGATCTTCTCGGTCATCGGGAAGGTGACCCCGTAGGTGGTCGAGCAGAACCGCTCGATCTCCTCCGCGGTGCCCGGCTCCTGGCCCATGAACTGGTTGCACGGGACGCCGAGGACGGTGAAGCCGCGCTCGGCGTACCGCTCCTGGAGCCGCTCCAGGCCCGCGTACTGAGGGGTGAGGCCGCACTTGGAGGCGACGTTGACGACAAGGACGGCCTTGCCCCGGTACTGCCCGAGGTCCGCGGAGCCGCCCCGCAGACCGTCGATTTCCACGTCGTAGACAGTCATGGGGACGATCCTAGGACGATCTCCCGCGACACGTCCGCACCGGTGCGCGCCGGAACGCCCGTGCGAGGGAGCACTGTGTCCACCCGTCCCGGACGCGCGCCACGACAGGACGGGGGGCCGCGCGTCAGGTCCCGAGCGCGTTCACGAACGAGGAGAGTTGGCTGCCCGCCCGTCCGAGCTGGGAGAACGCGTTGTTGACCACATGGGCCGCAGCGGTCGGTGAGCTGAGGAGGTAGAAGATGACAAAGGCGATGGCCACGTAGCGGAAGTTCTTCTTTAGCACTTGCGCCGTCCCTGGAGTAGCGCAGCGACACACTGACCCGATCTCACTGTGTCCGTCTGCGGCTGGCCGCTTAGCGGGATTTTACTGTGACGAGGCCGTCCGCGCCTGCCCACAGGTGCGCGAGATCCCTTACCCCACCGGCGAAACCGTGTCCCACCTGCGACTCGGCGACGAAACCGGATGCGGATCGGGGGACGGAGAGACGGCGTCCCGGCCGTGTCGCCACCACCGCCTCCATCAAGAAACCCACAGGACTCCCCAGAACTCCTCCGTAGCGCGCGAATCCCGCCCGACCATGAAAAGAGCCCCGCGCCCTGAGGGGCACGGGGCCAGGCGGTCGTCCCCGTCACGGGACGCCGCCGCCGGACCGGCTAAGGAATGGCGCTGACGAATTGGGAAAGCGATTCCGCCGCGCTGCCGAGACCGCCGAGAGCACTGTTCACCAGGTTGGCCGCGCCCTCCGGCCTGCTGACGACGTACCAGACCACGAACGCGATCGCGGCCAGCTTGAGATGCTTCTTGTTCACGGCCCCCACCCTCTGCAATGAAGCTACTACTCAGGGTAATGCCCCATGCCGGACGAGGGTGGATCAACGCAACGTAAAGACCACGTCAGGCCGTATGGGGCCGCGCCAGGACGGCCCGCGCATCCGGCGCGTCGCCGCGCCGGAAGGGGCCGTCCATGGGGGACGTGGACGGGAGAAAAGGCGCGGTCAGGCGCCGCCGCCGTGTTTCGCCAGGTAGTCGAGATAGACCGGGCGCAGCGCCTGGCCGAGTTCGCCCTCGCCGGAGTGCATCGCCTCCTGGAGCAGCGACAGGCTGTGCAGCATGTCGTACTCGGCGCGCTCGTCCTCGCCGAGGGACGCGGCGGCGGCCGGGATCGACCTCAGCAGGTTCCACAGGAAACGCAGATCACGGTGTTCCCGGGCGTACTTCACGGCCCGGTCGTGCAGTTCGACCGTGGACAGCGAGTCCAGGTCGACGGCGGCCTTCTCATCGGACATGCGCCGACTCTATCCGGACACCCCGCCGCGCCTCCGCGACCCCCACATCCCCGGCCGAAGCGCATGCGCTTCCCGCACGGTTTCCGGGCAGCGCTCACCGCGTTCGCGGGGGGCGCTCGGCGGCTGAAAAGCGCCGCGCGTCCCGGCCGGGGCTGGGCCTCGGGCGGGACGCGCGGCAGGAACGCGGACGGGCCACTTGGTGACGGGTTGCCTGGTGACGGGCTACTTGGTGACGACGTTCGCGGGGACGTGCTGGTCCTGCTTCAGCGCGCCGAACAGCTGACCGGCGCGGGTCTTGTCCCAGGTGATGTACGAACCGGCGGCGGGGCTGCTGCCGGTGCCGCCGATCGGGACGGTCGTGGTGACGCCGTCGCCGCCGGTCACGCCGCGCATGGCCCACATCATCCGGACCAGGTCGTACAGGTGGTCGCCGTTGTCGACGCGGAAGTTGCTCGTGGCGTTCATCGCGAGCGGGATGCTGTCGAACGGGTTGAGCATGACGCCGGGGCTGGTCGCCTTCTTCATCAGCGCGCCGAAGAACTGCCGCTGGTGCTCGACGCGCTCGAGGTCGGCGCGCGCGAACTTGCGGGTGCGGACGTAGCCGAGCGCGGTCTTGCCGTCCAGGTCCTGGCAGCCGGGCTTCAGGTCGAGGCCCGCCTTGTGGTCCTTGATGGCGTCCTTGACGCAGATGTTCACGCCGCCGATGGCGTCCACGACGCCGACGAACCCGCCGAAGCCGATCTCGGCGTAGTGGTCGACGCGCACGCCGGTCGCCTGCTCGACGGTCTGGACGAGCAGCTTCGGCCCGCCGAAGGCGAAGGCGGCGTTCAGCTTGTTCGAGCCGTGCCCGGGGATCGGCAGGTAGGAGTCGCGCGGGAGGCTGACCAGGGTCGTCCCCCCGGAGCCGTAGTGCAGCAGCATCATCGAGTCGGTGCGGCGGCCCGCGGCGTGCCCGGTGGCGAGGTTCCTCTCGTCCTGGCGGCTGAGGCCCTCGCGGCTGTCGGAGCCGACGATCAGCCAGTTGGTGCCGGGCGTGTCGGCGGGGCGTCCGGCGTAGTCGGTGAGGACGTCCTCGCGCTTGAGCCGCGAGTCCAGGTAGAAGTAGCCGCCGACGACCAGCAGCACCAGGACGAGCAGCACCCCGCCCAGCACCTTCGGCCAGCGCCGCCGGCGACGGCGTCGCGGCGCGAAGTCCTCGTCGGGGGGACCGGGTGCGTACGGATCCCGAGCGTAGGGGTCGTGCCCCCCGACCGGTGCTCCCTGATGCACGACGCTCCTCCTGTCTCGCGTCCGGCCCTGGGCCGGACTTCGGTCATGGATGTCGACCCTAGACAACCACCGGCGTGACGTGCGTCCCACCAGCGCATGATTTGTCGCGGTCGCCGGTCATCTCCTCCACTGACATGCCCGGACGAGGCGTGCTACCTCCGGCGCATCCCAGCGGTTCGGGCGAAGGGCCCCTCAGGGACACCTACCCGGCTTTCGGTCGGAGTACTTTACACATTGTTGGCACTACAAGTAGTGGCCGTGCCGTTCCTCTGCGCTCCGGCGAGCGGGCGGGACGGGCGGCAGATCCTCCGGCCGCAGGAGCGTGACCTCCGCGGACGTGGGCGTTTCCGCGCCTCCGGAGGGCTCGGCGGTGATCCGCTGCGCCTGGCGGGCGATGGCGGCGTCCAGCAGGTTTCGGACGAACCTCGCGTTGCTGAACTCCGGGCCCCGGGGCTGGGCCGCGATCCGCCGCCGGACGGCGCCCGGGAGCCCGTCCGCGAGCCGGAATCCGGCGGCCCCGGCCATCGACTCGAAGATCGCGACCAGCTCGTCCTCGGAGTAGTCGGGGAAGCTCAGCACGCGCGGGAACCGGTCGCGCAGCCCCGGGTTGGACGACAGGAACCGCTCCATCGGGTCGGCGTACCCGGCGACGATCACGACCAGGTCGGCGCGGTGCTCCTCCATGAGCTTCAGCAGCTCGGCGACGGCCTCGGGGCCGAAGTCGAGCCGGTCTCCCCCGCTCCCGGCGGCGGCGAGCGTGTACGCCTCGTCCACGAACAGGACGCCGCCGAGGGCGCGCTCGACGGCCGCGCGCACGCGCGGCGCGGTCTGCCCGACGTACTCGGCGACCAGGTCGGCGCGGGTGACCTCGACCAGGTGCCCGGACGACAGCAGCCCGAGCCGCGCGTACACGGCGGCGATCAGGCGCGCGACGGTCGTCTTGGCGGTGCCGGGGTTGCCGGTGAAGACCATGTGGCGGGCGGGCGCGTTCTGCGTCACCCCGGCGTCGCGCCGCATCGGCTCGGCGCGCGCCTCCGCGGCCAGCGCCCTGACCTCGGCCTTCACCACCTCCAGGCCGACGAGCGCCTCGATCGCGGCGACCGGGTCGCCGGGCAGCGCGTCGCGCGCGGGGCCGAGCGCGTCCGGGACGTCGGCGAGCAGGATCTCGTCCAGCGACTCGGTCTCGTCGACCACGCCGTCCGCGAGGACGCGGCGGCCCTGGAGCGCGACGGCGCGGTCGAGCAGGTCGACCATGAGCCGGGCGTTGCCGAAGTCGCGTTCGCGCGGCGCCGCGCGGACGAGCCGTCCGATCTCGGCGAGGACGCCGCCCGCGAGCGCGAACCCC
Organism: Actinomadura oligospora ATCC 43269; assembly: GCF_000518265.1. Taxonomy (GTDB): domain Bacteria; phylum Actinomycetota; class Actinomycetes; order Streptosporangiales; family Streptosporangiaceae; genus Spirillospora; species Spirillospora oligospora. Next base: position 93,222 of record NZ_JADG01000011.1, read on the forward strand.
GTCTCGGCGGCGCGCCGCGCGAACACCTCGACGAGCTCGTCGTCGGTGAGGTCCGGGAAGCGGACGACGCGCGGGAACGTGGCGGCGAGGTCGGAGTGCGAGCGCAGCAGCCCGTTCAGCTCGGCCTCCGGGCCGGTGAGGACGACGAGCAGGTCGTCCGGGTGGGCCTGGACGGCCGACAGCAGCACGTCGACGGCCTCGCGTCCACGCGCGCCCTCGGCGGTCGCGAAGACGTGCACGTCGCGCACCAGCAGGACGCCGCCGAGGGCGCGCTCGACGGCGGCGCGGACCTTCGCGGCGGTCTCGCCGGGGAACTCCCCGACCAGGTCGGCGCGGTCGGTCTCGACCAGCACGCCCGTGGACAGCCTGCCCAGGTCGGCGTACATCCGGCCGAGGACGCGCGCGACGCGGCTCTTGCCGGTGCCGGGGTTGCCCGTGAACACCAGGTGCCGGGGGCGGGACGCGACCGGCATCCCCGCCTCGCGCCGCAGCCGCTCGGCGCGCGCCTCCGCGACCAGCGCCTCCACCTCGCGCTTCACCGGCTCGATGCCCACGCACGAGGCGAGTTCGACGGCCGGGTCGGCGGGGACCGTCTCGGCGGCTCCGGTGGGCGTGATGCGGGACGGCAGGTCCGCGGGCGCGAGGACGATCTCGCCTCCGTCCGGCGTCGCGCCACCGCCCGGCGCCGCACCACCGCCCGGCGTCGCGTCGCCGTCCGGCGTCGCTTCGGCGGTGGCGAGGCGGGCGCGGGCGGCGGCGACGGACTCGGCGGCGAGGTAGTCGGCCAGGCGCGACCCGCGCAGGTTCCCGCGCGGGGGCGTGCGCACGAGCAGGACACCCGCCGCGCGCGCCACATCCGGGGGCGCCGTCGCGCCGCGTGAGGAGACGGCCCGGCGGAAGAGCTCGGTGAGGCCGTCCTCGGTGAGGTCGCGTGTCCGGACGACGTCGAACGCGCGCACGAGGGCGGGGTTGAGGTCGAGCAGGCGCCGGTCTCCGTTCGTCCGGCAGAGCGCGACGACGTCGAGGGAGGGCGAGCGGGCGAGGAGGCGGCGCAGTTCCTCCACGGCGGCCGGTCCGCAGCGCTCGGCGGACGCGAGGCGCTCCAGGTCGTCCACGACGAGGAGCAGACGCGTCTCGACGCACTCGCGCACGCGCGAGGACAGCCACATGACGGCCTCGCTCACGCCGAGCGACGCGAACGACTGGTCCGAGATCCACAGGACGGAACGGACCGCGCCGAGCCGCACGAGGCTCTCCGCGAGCAGGTCGGCGGCGTCGGTGCGTCCGCTGCCCTCGGGACCGGCGATCAGCATCCGGACGGGACGCCGTCCGGCCGCGCGGTCGGCGAGCGCCACGCGCATCGCGCGCACGAGGTCGGGCTGCCCGACGACGGGTTCGAAGTCGTGCTCGTCAACGGCCATGGCCTCCGAGGCGTCACCGGCGGCGGGACGTCCGACGGGATGGCCCGCGAGCGAGTCGCGCAGCGGGTTGGCGACCCGCCGCAGCGCGAACAGCCGCCGCAGGTCCTCCTGGAAGTGCCCGACCGGCAGGCGGCAGCGCGGGTTCACCGCGACGCCCGGCAGGCCCTGGACGGCCCCGGTGACGCGCGCGGCCATGTCGAGCCAGGCGCGGCACGCGTCGGCCTCCCCGGCGACCAGGCCGCGCGCGAGCCAGCCGCGCAGCCGCGTCTGCCAGAGGTCGGGGTCGAAGTCGCCGGTCTCGGCGGTGAGCCGGTCGGCGACGTCGCCGTAGCCGTCCGCGCCGAGCGGGACGGCCAGTTCGGCGGGAGCCTCGGGGACCTCGCCCGCCGCGAGCAGCCGGGCGAACGCGACCTCGAACGGCTCCGCGCCGTGCGCCGCCCGCGCGAGCCGTCCGTGCGCCGCCGCGAGCCCCTCACAGGCCCAGGTGAGGTAGGCGACCGGACCGGCGAGCTCGGGCAGGGCGGCCAGTTCGTCCTCGGTCAGCTCGGCGGCCCAGACCTCCTCCAGCCGGTCGCGCGGGGTGCTCATCGCGAGCTCGCGCAGCTCCGGACGCTCGTGGAACCGGTCGAACAGCCCGGCCAGGGCCAGCCGCCGCTCCTCCAGGGGCGCGAGACCGGCGAGGACGTCCAGCGCGGCACGGCCCAGCTCGAACATCACGGCGCGGCGCTCCGGGTCGTCCCCGGCCGGTTCGGGCAGCCACAGGCCGGGCGGGCGCCACCGTCCGCCCTGGGAGAACCACGCCAGCGGATGCCGCACCGGCGACTCGGGGTCGGCGAGCAGGTCGCCGAGAAGCTCGAAGTCGACGTCCCCGCGGTTGCCCGCGCGCACCGACCCGGCTCCCAGGAGGAACGTCAGCAGCGACCACAGCTCGGCCCCCGCCGCGGACGTCCCCGGCCCGTAGAAGTCGCTGAGCCGCCGTGTCAGCACCACCGCCCGCTCGTCGGCGTTGAAGGCGACGGCGCGTTCGCGCATCTCCTTGTAGAGCCCGTCGGGAACCCTCCAGGGGCCGGACGCGTACACGTCCAGGACGGGTTCGTCGGTCAACAGCAGCTGAAGGTGAGACGGAAGCCGGGGGGAAGCCACGACAGCACTGTAACCACGCGGAGACCCCCGGAACCGGCTTCACACCGCATTCCGTGACCGCTCCGCCACCGAACCCCGGTCGACACCCTGGTCGACACCCGGCCGGCGGGCGCGCTCAGCGGACGCGCGACCGCTGCGACGACCCGCATCCCTGCAGCGGAAGCGCGTCGGGACGCTTGGCGGTGCGCCCGTCGCCGGACGAGCGTCCGGTCGCGCGGCGTCCGATCCAGGGCAGCAGGTAGGTGCGGGCCCAGTGCACGTCCTCGCGGCGCTGGGTCAGCCAGTCACCGGTGTCGAGCGGGGGCCAGGGCTCGTTCCAGTCGCCGTCCACCGGGACCCCGATCACGTCGGCGACGCGCAGCGCGAGCCGCCGGTGCCCCTCGGACGACAGGTGGAGCCGGTCCTCGAACCAGGCGCGCGGGTCGTTGAACACCGGCATCAGCGCCCACAGGTCGACCACGTCGCACCCGCGCCGGTCGGCGATGGCGCGCAGGTGCATGTTGTAGGTCGCGGCCTTGCCGCGGATGCGCTTCCCGGACCGCAGGCCGTGCGGGTCGAACCCGGTGAACAGCACGACGCGCGCGCCCGTCCCACGCAGCGTCCGGACGGCCTCGTCGAACTCGATCGCGAGCGCGTCCGGGTCGCCGCCCGGCCGGATGATGTCGTTGCCGCCCGCGCAGAACGTGACGAGGTCGGGCGACATCCCGACCGCGCGCGGCACCTGGTCCTGGACGATCTGCCGCAGCAGCTTCCCCCGCACGGCCAGATTGGCGTACCGCAGTTCCGGATTCCCCGCCGAGAGGTGCTCGGCCACCCGGTCGGCCCACCCCCGGAACACGTCGTCCAGCCCCGGGACGGGATCGTTCATCCCCTCGGTGAAGCTGTCCCCAATGGCAACGAACGTGCCGATGCTCTCCGCGTCACCCATAAAGCCGTTCCTCGTGCAGGTCCAAGTACTTCGATCACCTAGGAACTAATAGTGCATCGTGCATATTTCCTACGCGACCGTAGTGACCGGCACCGGACGCACGGTGACGGGCGGCACGGGGCGAAGACGGGCACAAGCGAACGACCGTGCGATGGCGTCAGCCTCACACGGTCGTTCGCGCGCCGAATCCCCGTTCAACGCTCCCTGGTCAGTGCGTACCGACCATGGACAGCGCATGCTGGACGAGGGTGATCAGGACCTTCTTCGTCGACTCGCGGTTGCGTGCGTCACACTCGACGATCGGCACGTGCGAGCTGACCGACAGCGCCTCGCGGATGTCCTCCTTGGCGTACTGGAACTCGCCGTGGAAGCCGTTGACGCCGACGACGAAGGGGAGGCCCAGCTCCTCGAAGTAGTCGACCGCGGCGAAGCAGTCGGCGAGGCGTCGGGTGTCGACCAGCACCACCGCGCCGATCGCCCCCTTGACCAGGTCGTCCCACATGAACCAGAAGCGGTGCTGGCCCGGCGTGCCGAACAGGTACAGGATCAGCTCGCTGTCGAGCGACACGCGGCCGAAGTCCATCGCGACCGTCGTGGTCGTCTTGTCGGGCACCGCCGACAGGTCGTCCACGTCGGCGCTGGCCGCGGTCATCACGGCCTCGGTGGTGAGCGGCATGATCTCCGACACCGAACCCACGAACGTGGTCTTGCCGACGCCGAAGCCGCCGCCGACGACGATCTTGACCGAGGTCAGCTCCGGCCCGTCCCCGGGCGCGGCCGCAGCTGACGGCTGGTCATAGCTTCCGAAGCCCACTCAGAACCCTCTCAAGCAGTCGGATGTCCGGCTGCGCGCCCGCCGGGCGGGACTGGTGCAGCCGGAGCAGGCCCTCCAGGGCCATGTCGGCGACGAGGACGCGTGCGACGCCGAGCGGCAGCCGCAGCAGTGCCGACACCTCGGCCACCGACCGCGCCGTCCGGCAGATGTCCATGATCGCCCGGTATTCCGGGGTCAACGAGGAGATGTCGCGCGGCGGATGCGGCGCGGCGGTCACCATCGCCTCGATCGCGAGGTCGTACCGGGGCCGGGTCCGGCCGCCGGTGACCGCGTAGGGGCGCACCAGCGAGCTGGTCTCCCCTCCGGACTCGCCGCCGCCGTGCCGTGGCGTGCGGCCCTGTCCCGGGTGCGGCTGCTGCCCCGGCACGGGGTAGCCGCCGCTGTGCCCGCCCTGGGGGACGTCACCGTGCCATCCCGGCGGGCCGCCGCCCGCTCCGGGACCGAAGGAACCACCTTGATCCATCGCACCGACCTCCGTGTTCAGGGTCCGCTAGTACCGGGCCGGCCCGGCGCCCATGCCCGACCCCGGGTGACCGGCGTAGGGGGGCTGCTGCTCGGCGGTGCGCAGCGCGGGGGTCAGCACACGACCCACGCGCTCGACCAGGAGCGTCATCTCGTAGGCCACCAGGCCCAGGTCGCAGTCCGGCGCGGCCAGCACCGCGAACACCGCCCCGTTGGCGATGGACATCACGAACAGCAGTCCGCGGTCCATCTCCACGACGGTCTGGTTCACCCCGCCGGCGTCGAAGATCTTCGCCGCGCCCTGGGTGAGGCTCATCAGCCCCGAGGCGATCGCCGACAGCTGGTCGGCGCGCTCCGGCGGGAAGCCCGCCGAGTACGCCATCGGCAATCCGTCGGAGGAGACCACCACGGCGTGCGCGACCTTCGGGACACGGTCCGCGAAGTTCGTCACCAACCAGTTGAGATCCTGCCCGCTCACCGCGTGCCTCCTGTCTCTCCGCCGCTCCTGTGCGACGGATCTTCACCTGTGGTACCGCTGTCCGCAGACCCCGCTCCGGGCAGGTCGGGGGTCGCGCCACGGGTCTCGGTGCGTCCCCGCTGGACGCCACGCTGCAGGCTCGCGAACCGGTTGCGCACCGTGTCCGCGGGCGGTCCGTCGGCCGCCCGCGCGGGGCCGAGGCCCTGCTGCGGGGCGGGCGCCTGGGCCGCGCCGCCGGCGGCCGGCTGGGCACCGTTCGCGCCGTTCCGGGCGCCGATGGCGCCGGGAACGCGGTTGCGGCCGGGGACCCGCTTGGGCAGCCCCGCGTCGGTCTTCTTGCCCTGGACGGGCTCGCGCAGCGCCTCGACGGCCTGGAAGCCCTCGTCGCCGGCGGCCTTCCAGCCCCGCACCGGGTCGGCGTCGGGGTTCGGCTCGGCGCCGCGCTGGAACCACTCCGACTGCATCGCCTCGAAGATCGGCGAGCGGGGCGGGCGGCCGGGCCGCCCGGGCGAGGCCGGCGGTCCGGCCTCGGCGGCGCGGTTCGCGCGGGGGGCCGGGGGCGCGGCGGGGGCGGGCGGCTGCGCGGCGTGCGACGCGTCCGCGCGCGGCTGCCTGGCCGGGGGCTGGGCCTGAGGCCGGTTGGTCTGCTCCGGAATGGCGTCCTCCGGGATGTTCGGTTCCTCCGGGATGGCGCTGACGGGGCCGGTGTCCCACGAGAACGCGCGGCGGGCCGGGGCCGGCTCGGGGTTCTCGGAGCGTGGCGGCAGCGGTGCCGTGTGGCCGGGGTCTCCGGCGTACGGCTCGGCGGGGTTCCGGTCCGCCGGGGCGGACCGGTCGTGCTGCGTACGGTCTGTGGAAGGACGGTCGGCCGGGTCGCCGGGCCACTGGCCGGACGCGCCGGGCGTCGACGCGCCGCGCTGGTCCTGGCCGCCGCGGTCGGCGGGCTGGAAGACGTCGTCCGAGGCCCCGCTCCCCACGCCGGGCAGCTGCGCGCCGGGACGGCGCACGGGCAGGCCGGAGGTGGTGCTGCGGGTCGGGTCCTCCTGGTCGGCGCGCGGCGCGGGCGGACGCGCGGAGGAACCGCCCACGGGGCCGTCCATCCGGGTCTCGGTGAGGTCGCCGTTGGCGTGTCCCAGGCCGTTCACGCCGGTCGCGCCGTTCACGCCGGTCGCGCCGAGGTCGCGCTGGTCGCCGGTGCCCCCGAAGACGGGCTGCGGGCCGGTGTCGCCGAAGCGGCGGCCGTGCCGTCCCTCGAAGCGGGCGCCGTTCTCGCCGAAGCGCGACGAGCCGAAGCCGTCGGCGTCCGGACGGGCCGGGTATCCGTCGTCCTGGGCGGCGCCGGGGCGCTCCTCCACGACGGTCGCGGTCGGGGCGGCGAGCGCCGGGACGGCCGCGCCCTCGATCTGGGCCGCGCCGCCGCCGCGGGTGCCGACGCCGGCGTTGTCCGCGGGGCTGACGACGTGGTCGGGCAGCATGACGAACGCGGTGAGGCCGCCGCCCTGCGCCATGCGCAGTTCCACCCGGATGCCGTGCCGGATGGCGAGGCGGCCGACCACGAACAGGCCCATGCGGCGGGCCGCGGAGAAGTCGATGACCGGCGGGTTCGCCAGGCGCCAGTTGGCCTGCTCGAGCTCGTCGGCGGTCATGCCCACGCCGTTGTCGGTGATCTGGAGCATCGCGCCGCCGCCGCTGAGCCGCTGGCCGGAGACGGTGACACGGGTGCGTCCGTCGGAGAAGACGGTGGCGTTCTCGACCAGCTCCGCGAGCAGGTGGACGAGGTCGTTGACGACGGGCCCGGCGACGGTCATGTCGCCGTGCACGCGGACCTCGACCCGCTCGTACTGCTCGACCTCCGACAGGGAGGCGCGGACGACGTCGATGAACGGGACCGGCTGGGTCCACCGGCGGGCCTGGTCCTGGCCGCCGAGGACCAGCAGGTTCTCGTTGTTGCGGCGCATGCGGGTGGCGAGGTGGTCCAGGCGGAACAGGTTCGCCAGCTGCTCCTCGTCGCGCTCGCTCTGCTCCAGCTCCTCGATGAGCTGCAGCTGGCGCTCGATGAGGGTCTGGCTGCGGCGCGAGAGGTTGACGAACATCGCGTTGATGTTGCCTCGCAGGACGGCCTCGTCGGCCGCGAGCCGCACCGCCTCGCGGTGGACCTCGTCGAACGCGCGGGCCACCTGGCCGATCTCGTCGGTGGAGTTGACATCGATCGGCTCGACCTCGATGCCCTGGGCGGCGGCCTCCGGGTCGCGGAGCCGGTCGACCAGGCCGGGCAGCCGGGTGCCGGCGATCTCCAGCGCGCCGTCCTTCAGGCGGCGCAGCGGGCGGACCAGCGAGCGGGCGACGCCGAGGGTGAACAGCAGGACCGCGATGAGGACGCCGGCGACGACCGCGCCCTGCACCATCACCGACTGCTGGGCGTCGCTCTTGCGCTGCCCGGCGGAGGCGATGATGCCGTCCACCATCTTGCGCTGCACCGAGTACATCTTGTCGACGGTGCCGGTCATGGCCTTGCGCCACGCCTCGCTGTCGCCGCCGCCGCGGATCAGCCGCAGCTTGCCGCCGCGCAGGCTCTCGGTGAGCGCGCGCTCGCGGTACTCGGCGGCGCGGTCGACGTCGGGGCCGATGACGGTGTCGTCGTAGAGCTGCCGCTGGGACAGGTGGGCCGCGGTGCGGAAGTTGGCCAGGTCGCCGTCCATCTGGGCGCGGGCGTCGAGCAGGCCCCGCAGGCCGTCGGTGTTGAGGCGGCCGGTGCCGAGGCCGGTGAGCAGGACCGCGCGCTGCAGGGACGCCTGCTCGGTGGCGCGGCTGAGCGCGGCGAGGGCTCGGGTGTCGGTGGTGAGCCCGGGGTCGTTGGTGGCGGTGGAGATGCCGTCGAGGTAGGCGATGACCTCGCCGAGCATCTCGGTGTACTTGGTGGTCACCGTGTCGGCCGGGACACGCGCCGAGGTGAGCTGGCGCAGCGCGGCGAGTCCCTCGAGGCGGGTGTTCAGGGCGCGGACGTCGTTCTCGCCGTCGGACGAGACGACGGTCCTGGCGCGCTTGCGCACCTCCGCGGCGACCCGGTCCACCTTGGCGTACTGCTGGGTGACGGGGGCCTTGCCGCCGGCGGGCCGTCCGGCGGCGATGTAACCCGCGGACAGGTCGCGCTCGGTGCCGAGCTCGTGGGCCAGGTCGGTGACGCTGCCGCCCAGTTCCGCCATCCGCTCGACCTTGGCGTAGTCGCTCGCGTCCTGCTGGGCGCTGAGGACCCGCAGCCCGCCGAGGACGACGGCGACGGCGGTCGGGATGAGGATCAGGGCGACCAGCCGGACCGGCACGCGCCAGTTCGACGGCTTGAACCTGCTCCCGCCGCCACGGCCGTCCGGCGCCGGGACGCTCGCGGTGGCCGGGCTCTCCGGAGCCGCACCAGCCTCGGACCGCTCCCCGTTGACGGGGCGGTCGCCGGGCACGGCCCGGGAGCCCCCTGCCCGGGGGCCTTCGTCCGGCAGGGCCTCCGATGCCGGATCGCCCGCTCGATTGCGCACTTGGCGTTTACACCCTCTCACTTACTGTGCCGTTCACGGCCGTCCGGTCCGCGGACGCCGGAGTCCAGGCGCCAGTGGCGGACGCGACCGGCGAGCGGGGCGCTTTCGACACGCGCCACCGCGGGACGCCCTCCGCTGCGCCCGACATTGCAGCACATTAGGGGAATCGCCGCAAAGAGAAGCACAACTTGGCGATCTTCGCGGGCTGACCTTGCGAAACGTGTGCAGTATGTCCGATTTCTGCCTTTATGTCCCAGGACAAAGCACCCGAACGAACCCACACCGAGCGCCCCGGCTCCGTTACTCCGAGTAGGAGATCGCGCCCGGGAAGACCCGCCGCGAGTCGCCCGGGACGTCAATGCGCGGCGCCGCGAGCCCCTCCCCCCAACGGTTTTCCCTCCCATTCCCGCCACCCTCGCCGGAGCCCCGGAAGGCACTAATCGAACAACTGTTCGACCAGCTAAGAAGGCGGAAGAGGGTTGCGGCGATACCCACCTGTTTGCGATATGGTCCGACCGCTGTCGATCAAGTAAAACCAGCTCGATCGGCACACGGCGCCGGTGCCCACCCCCCTGGCCGCACCGCCCGCCGCCCCCTCCGAGTACCGAAGGAACGAGATGAATCGGTCGAGGCGTGATAACGCCGGAACCGGCCCTGGGACCAGTGTTACAGGCGTCGACGTCGGCGCTGGACTGGTCGAACGCGTAGCCGGACCGTCCTCGGCGGACGTCTCGGCGAGGACGGCGGGCCGATGACGGCCGCCGCTGATCTCTCCTCGGCCGACACCGCGACCGCCGCTCCCGCTCGTGCGGCCCGCCGCCGCACCCGCCGCCGCGGTTCCGGATCCGGCGGGATGACCCGCCGTGGCCGGTTCGTCCGCGGTCTGGTCGGAGTCCTCGTCACGGTCGGCGCCCTGGAGGCGCTCGGGCGCGCGCACCTGGTCAGCGAGGAGAACTTCCCGCCGGCGTCCAAGGTCCTCTCGCGCGCGGCGGAACTGGCCCGCGACCACGACTTCGTGTTCGTCCAGCTGAAGGCGACGCTCGAAGCCTGGGGCCTCGGCATGCTGCTGGCGATCGTCATCGCCGTCCCGCTGGGCCTGCTGTTCGGCACCGTGCCGTACGTGAACACCGCGGCGCGCGCGCTGGTGGAGTTCCTGCGGCCGATCCCGTCGGTGGCGCTGATCCCGCTGGTCGGGCTGATCCTCGGCTCGGGCCTCGAGATGAAGGTCACGCTGATCACCTACGCCGCCGTGTGGCCGGTGCTGTTCAACACCCTCTACGGGCTGCGCGACGTGGACCCGCTCGCCAAGGAGACGCTGCGCGCGTTCGGCTTCGGCCCGCTGGCGATCCTGTGGCGCGCCGTGCTGCCCGCCGCCGCGCCGTTCATCTACACCGGCGTCCGGCTGGCCGCCTCGATCGCGCTGATCCTCGCGGTCGGCACCGAGGTGCTGTCCGGGTTCGGCGAGGGCCTCGGCAACTTCATCGGCCAGGCCGCCATCGCGCTCGGCGGCACCGAGGACGTCCTCGCCGGGACGGTCTGGGCCGGCTGCCTCGGCCTGATCGTGAACGTCCTGCTCATGCTCGGCGAGCGGCGGCTGTTCCACTGGCACTTCCGGGAGGGCCGATGACCGCCGTAGCGACCGGACGTCCGCGTCGCGGACTCGCCTGGCGGGCACTGCGCGCGGTCCTGGACCGCTGGCTGGTGTTCGCGCTCGCGGCCGGGCTGTGGGAGTGGGGCGCGCGCGCCGCGCACGACACGTTCTTCCCGCCGCCGTCCAAGATCCTCCAGCAGATGCACCACATGTGGTTCACCGCCGGGGCGGACCGGCTCTTCCTCAACAAGGAGGCCACCGGGAACATCCTTCCCAGCCTCGCCCGGATGGCCGTGGCGTTCGCGCTGTCGGCGCTCCTCGGAGCGGTGCTCGGAATGCTGCTCGGACGGTCCGAGCGGGTGTACGCCTACGTGGACCCGGTGTTCCAGTTCGTCCGCGCGATCCCGCCGCCCGCGCTGGTGCCGCTGTTCATGGTGCTGATGCACATCGGCTCGACGATGCAGGTCACCTCGATCGTGTTCAGCGCGGTGTGGCCGGTGCTCATCAACACCGCCGACGGCGCCCGCACCGTGGACCCGCTCCAGGTCGAGTCGGCCCGCGTGTTCCGCCTGTCGCCCCTCGCGCGGCTGCGCAGGCTGATCATCCCCTCGGCGCTGCCGAAGATCTTCGCCGGCCTGCGGCTGTCGCTGTCGCTGTCGCTGATCCTCATGGTCTTCTCGGAGCTGCTGCCCGGCACCCGCGACGGACTCGGCTTCGAGCTGAGCAACGCGCAGGCCGAGTCCGACCTGCCCACAGTGTGGGCGATCGTCGTGTTGCTCGGCATCCTCGGGTACATCCTCAACGCGGTGCTCACCGCCGTCGAGCGGCGCGCGCTGGCCTGGCACCTGGCCGCCCGCCGCATCGAGATCTGAGCCGCCGCGCCGCGTCCGCCGGGACGGGCGTCCCGGGCCGCACCACCGGTCCGGTCCGCCCTCCCGGCACCCCTGTCCCCCGTCCCCCCGCCGCTCCCCCGAGACCCCGTTAGCCCCCTCCCCCGCACCCATCTAGGAGTACACATGCGGTCGCTTCGTCGACTCACCGCCGCTGTGGCGGGCTTCGCGCTCGCCGGGTCCTCTCTCGCCGCCTGCGGCGGGGACGACAACGACGCCAAGGGCAAGGGCCTGGAGCACGGCGGAAAGATCACCGTCGCCTCCCTTCCCCTGGTGGACGGTGCCGCGCTCTACATCGCGCAGTCCAAGAAGTACTTCGAGGCCGAGGGCCTGAAGGTCACCGTCAAGCCGGTGCAGCAGTCCATCCTGGCGATGCCCGCGCTGAAGAAGGGCGACGTCGACGTCATCGCCGGCGCGAACTACGTCAGCTTCCTCCAGGCCAACGACCAGGGCGCCCTGCACCTGAAGATCCTCAGCGAGGGCGCGACGCTGACCTCGAACATGATGAACGTCGTGGTCAAGTCGAACTCCCCGATCAAGGAGCCGAAGGACCTCGAGGGCAAGACCGTCGCGGTCAACATCCCGCAGAACATCCAGAGCCTGACGCTGGACGCCATCCTGCGCTCCAAGAACGTCGACCCCACCAAGGTCAAGTACGTGAAGGTCGCGTTCCCGACGATGGCCCAGACGCTCGACAAGGGCGACGTGGACGCGGCGCACATGGTCGAGCCGTTCCTCTCCGACGCGCAGAAGAGCAACGGCGACCGCGTCGTCGTGGACGGCGGCAGCGAGCCGGTGAAGGACATGCCGATCTCCGGCTACGTCTCCACCCAGGAGTTCGTCTCCAAGAACCCCAAGGTGGCCGCCGCCTTCCAGCGCGCCATCCTCAAGGCGCAGGCCATCGCCGCGAGCGACCGCAAGCAGGTCGAGCAGGTGCTGCCCGGCTACGCCCACATCCCGCCGCAGGTCGCCCCGGTCATCACGCTGCCGGGCTACCCCACCTCCAACAACGAGACGCGACTCCAGCGGGTCGTCGACCTGATGACGGCGGCCAAGCTGCTCAAGCAGAAGCCGGACATCAAGTCGCTGCTGTTCAACGCGCAGTCCTGAGCTAGCGGAAAGGCACATCTCCGTCATGACGGAATACACGGTCCGAGACGCCTTCTACGACTACTGCCGTCGGGCGGGCATGACGACCATCTTCGGCAACCCGGGCTCGACCGAGCTGAAGATGTTCACCGACTGGCCCGAAGACTTCGAGTACGTCCTGGCCCTCCAGGAGACGGTCGCGGTCGCGGCCGCCGCCGGGCACGCCCTCGGCACCGGCCGGGCGGCGCTCGCCAGCCTGCACTCCGCGGGCGGCGTGGGCCACTCGCTCGGAGCGGTCTTCAACGCCTACCGGGACCGCGTGCCCGTCGTGATCATCGCGGGCCAGCAGGGACGGGCGATGCTGCCGTACCGCCCGTTCCTCGGCGCCGACGAGCCCGCCGAGTTCCCGCGCCCGTACGTCAAGTCCAGCATCCAGCCCGCGCGCGCCGAGGACGTCCCGGTCGCGCTGGCCGAGGCGCACCGGATCGCGATGACGCACCCGCGCGGCCCGGTCTTCCTCTCCATCCCGGAGGACGACTGGGACAAGCCGGCCGAGCCGGTCGAGGCGCGCGAGGTCCACGGTGACTTCACCGCGTCGCCCGAGGCCCTCGGCAACCTCGCCGAGGCGCTGAACACCGCCCGCAACCCGGTGCTGGTCGTCGGGTCCGGCGTGGACGACGAGCGGGCCATGCCCGAGGTCGTCGAGCTGGCCGAGCGGACCCGCTCGCACGTGTGGATCGCGCCGCTGTCGGGCCGGTCCGGGTTCGACGAGACGCACCCGCTGTTCCGCGGCTTCCTGCCGCCGGTCCGCGAGCACATCGTCGGGCGGCTCGCCGAGCACGACCTGATCGTGGTCCTCGGCGCGCAGGTGTTCGCCTACCACGTGCACGGCGAGGGTCCGTTCGTCCCGGCGGACGCGCGGCTGTTCCACCTGGACTGCGATCCCAAGCAGACCGCGTGGGCGCCGACCGGGACGAGCCTGCTCACCACGGTGAAGCCCGCGGTGACGGCCCTGCTCGGGCTGATCGACGACGAGGCCGCCGACCGGCTCGGCCGCACCGCGCCGGAGCCGCGGGCCCTGCCCGCGACGCCGGTCGCGACCGACCCGATGGACGTCGGCCTCGTCCTCGACCGGCTCCGGGCGGCGCTGCCCGAGGGCACCGTGATCGTGGAGGAGGTGCCGAGCTACCGGGACGCGTTCCACGCGCGCGTCCCGATCAACCGGTCCGGCGGCTTCCTCACCACCGGCAGCGGCGCCCTCGGCTGGGGCCTCCCGGTCGCGGTCGGCCGGGCGCTGCAGGCCGCGCAGTCGGGGTCGGGCGAGCGCATCACCCTGGTCATCGGCGACGGCTCGATGATGTACTCGATCCAGGCCCTGTGGACGGCGGCGCAGCACAACGTGCCGCTGACGATCGTCATCCTGAACAACAGCGGGTACGGCGCGGTCAAGGCGCTCGGGCGGCGGCTCGGCATGCAGAACCCGCCGGGCTCCGACATCCCCGAGCTGGACATCGCCACGGTCGCGGCCGGCCTCGGCGTCCCGGGCCGGCGGCTCTCCTCGCCGGACGAGCTCGACAAGGCCCTGGAGGAGTCCCTGACCGCCGACGGGCCGCACCTGCTCGACGTCACGGTGGCCTCGGACAACACCCCGATGTACCAGCCCTGGGCCCAGTGACACGCACCGGGGCCGCCCGTCCCGCGGGCGGCCCCGGTCCTCACCCAACGACTCCGAGAAGAGGACGCTCGTGCTCGAGATAGCCGACCTCACTCATTCCTATGCCGACGGGCACACGGCGATCGACGGCCTCGATCTGACCGTCGAGGACGGCTCGCTGGTCAGCCTCGTCGGCCCGTCCGGCTGCGGCAAGTCCACGCTGCTGCGCTGCATCGCCGGGCTGATCCAGCCGTCCGGCGGCACGGTCACCCTCAACGGCGCGCCCGTCCACGGCGTCCCGGACGACCTCGCCGTGGTGTTCCAGGACTACAGCCGCTCGCTGTTCCCCTGGATGACCGTCCGCGACAACGTGGCGTTGCCGCTGAAGCGCAAGGGCCTGTCCCGGTCCGAGCGCCGCGAGGCCGCGGAGACCGCCCTCGCCGAGGTCGGCCTGGAGAACGCGGGCCGCAAGTACCACTGGCAGCTGTCCGGCGGCATGCAGCAGCGCGTCGCGATCGCGCGGGCCCTGGCGTACAAGCCGTCCCTGCTGCTGATGGACGAGCCGTTCGGCGCGGTCGACGCCCAGACCCGCGAGGACCTGGAGGACCTGGTCCTCGCCCTGCACCGCTCGCAGAAGATGACCATCCTCCTGGTCACCCACGACATCGACGAGAGCGTCTACGTCGGCGACCGCGTCGTGGTCCTCGGCAAGTCCCCGGCGCGCGTCCGGGCCGACCTCCCCGTCGGCCTGCCCGCCGAGCGCGACCAGATCGAGACCCGCGCGGACCCCGAGTTCATCCGCCTGCGCGCCGAGGTCGGACGCTTCGTCCGCGGCGCCGCCACCGCGACCGCCGCCGACGCCGACGCCGGGAAGACCGCCGAGGCCGACGCGACGCCGGAGGTTGAGGAGACCAAGGTCGAGGCGACCGCCGAGGCCGAGGAGACCAAGACCGACGCGAAGGCCGAGGCCGAGGGCACGCGGACCCGCAGGCGCGGACGCGCGAAGGCCAAGGCCGAGAAGGCCACCGCCGAGACCGAAGCCAAGCCCGAGGCGGAGGCCGGCGCCGACGGCGCAGAGGCCGAGGCCGACGAGACGAAGAACGACGTCAAGGCCGAAGCCGAAGACGTGAAGGCCACCGCGAACGACGCCGAGGCCGACGCCAAGTCGGAGGCCGAGGAGACCAAGACCGACGCGAAGGCCGAGGCCGAGGAGACCAAGGACGTCGCCAAGGCCGAGGGCACGCGGACCCGCAGGCGGGGACGCGCGAAGGCCAAGGTCGAGAAGGCCACCGCCGAAGCCGAGGCCAAGCCCGAGGCGGAGGCGGAGGCCGACAGCGCGAAGGCCGAGGCGGACGAGACGAAGAACGACGTCAAGGCCGAAGCCGAAGACGTGAAGGCCAAGGCGAAGGAAGCCGTGGCCGACGCGAAGTCGGAGGCTGAGGAAACCAAGGTCGAGGCGACCGCCGAGGCCGAAGAAACCAAGACCGACGCGAAGGCCGAGGCCGAGGAAGCCAAGA
Organism: Actinomadura oligospora ATCC 43269; assembly: GCF_000518265.1. Taxonomy (GTDB): domain Bacteria; phylum Actinomycetota; class Actinomycetes; order Streptosporangiales; family Streptosporangiaceae; genus Spirillospora; species Spirillospora oligospora. Next base: position 108,757 of record NZ_JADG01000011.1, read on the forward strand.
CCGAGGGCACACGGAGCCGCAGGCGCGGACGCGCAAAGGCCAAGGCCGACAGCGCGAAGGTCGAAGCCAACGAGACCAAGGCCGACGCCAAGGCCGAAGCCGAAGACGTGAAGGCCAAGGCGAAGGAAGCCGTGGCCGACGCGAAGTCGGAGGCTGAGGAGACCAAGACCGACGCGAAGGCCGAGGTCGAGGAAGCCAAGGACGTCGCCAAGGCCGAGGGCACACGGAGCCGCTGGCGCGGTCGCGCGAAGGCGAAGGCCGAGAAGGCCGCCGCCGAGATGGCGAAGGCCGACGTCGACGCCGAAGCCGCGAAGGACGAGGCCGGGAGCGCGAAGGCCGACGAAGCCACCGCCGACAAGGCCGAGGACGACAAGGGCGAGGCCGCTGACAAGGCCGAGGACGCGGCGGCCGACGCCAAGTCCAAGGTCGAGGTCACGGACGCGGACGAGCAGAAGGCCGACGCGGAAGCCAAGACCGGCACGGACGAAAAGGCGGACGAGTCCGACGCGTCCGGCAAGGACTCCGAGGAGACCTCCGAGGATGCGGGCGAGCTCGCGAAGGAGGACTCCAAGGAGGACGCGGAGAAGGCCGAGAAGGCCGAGACGCCGGAGAAGGCCGCCGGGGAGCCCGTGAAGGAGGCCGCGGCGACGGCCCGCAGGCCGCGGGGGAAGAGCGCCGCCACGCAGACGGCCACGCGCTCGCGGCGACGGTCGTCCAAGTAGGGCGCGGACAGTGCACGTCCTGGTGGCGGGGGCGGGCGTCGGCGGGCTGACCGCGGCGCTCGCCCTGCACGCCAACGGCATCACGGCGACCCTGGTCGAGGCGGTCGTGCCGCGTCCGCTGGGCGTCGGCATCAACCTGCTGCCGCACGCGGTGCGGGAGCTGACCGAGCTCGGGCTCGGCGACGACCTCGCCGACCTGGGCATCCCGACGTCGCAGATGGTGCACCACGACCGGCACGGCGGGCTGATCTGGGCCGAGCCGCGCGGCACGGCGCTCGGCTACCGCTGGCCGCAGTACTCGATCCACCGGGGCGAGCTGCAGATGGCGCTGCTGGACGCCGTCCTGGAGCGGCTCGGCGAGGATCGCGTCCGCACCGGGACCGCGCTGGTCGGGTTCGAGCAGGTCGGCGACGTCGTGCGCGCGACGCTGCGGGACCGCGCGTCCGGCGCGGAGGAGACCGTCGAGGCCGATGTGCTGGTCGGCGCGGACGGCCTGCACTCGACCGTCCGCAGGACGCTGTACCCGGACGAGGGCGCGCCGATCTGGAACGGGATCCGGATGTGGCGCGGCGTCACGCCGGGCGGGCCGTTCCTGGACGGCCGGACGATGCTGGTCGCGGGCTGCAACGCCACGGCCAAGCTCGTGGTGTACCCGATCTCGGCGCGGCACGAGCGCGCGCACGGGAACGCCCTGCTCAACTGGGTCGCCGAGGTGAGGGCGCCGGGCGAGACGGCCGGGAAGGCCGACTGGAACCGCGCCGGGAGGCTGTCCGACCTGCTCCCGCACTTCGCCGACTGGACGTGGGACTGGCTGGACGTCCCCGCGATGCTCCAGGGCACGGCCGAGATCCTCGAGTACCCGATGGTGGACCGGGACCCGCTGCCGCGCTGGACGCACGGACGCGTCACGATGCTCGGCGACGCCGCCCACCCGATGTACCCGATCGGTTCCAACGGCGGCTCCCAGGCCGTCCTGGACGCGCGGTCGCTGGCCTACGAGCTGGCCCGCGCGGGCGACCCGGACGAGGGGCTGGCGCAGTACGAGGCGGCCCGCAGGGAGACGGTCAACTCGATCGTGCTGGCGTGCCGGGACATGCCCGCCGACCGCGTCCTGCACACCGTGGAGCAGCGGGCGCCGCACGGCTTCCACAGCATCGAGGACGTCCTGTCCCCGCACGAGCTGGAGTCCATCACGGCCGCGTACCGGCAGACATCCTTCCTGGACGTCGCGGCACTGAACGACCGTCCCTCGTACACCCTGGCCCGAATCGCAGCCCCCAACTCGGCACCGCCGGAACCCGAATCAGGACTGGCGGCTGGATCGGCATCGCCGGATGCTGGATCGGCGTCGGCGGACGCTGGATCGGCGTCGGCGGGGGCCGGGACCGGGCCGGCGGCCCCAGAAAAGAGCTGACCGCAACCGGCGAGTTCTCTGCCCGAAACCCCCGCGCGCCCTACGCCGCAGCGGGGGTTCGTCGTTACCGACAGCCTTTCGAGGCGCGTCTTCCCGACCTCGTCGCAGAAGGCGCAGCGGACGGCTTGGCCCGCATCGAGGACGTCCTGACCGCCGAGGAGCGCGTGGCCTGGAGAACGGTCACCGGACCACGCGCACCGGCGACGGCGACTCCCCCGGGCCTGCCGGAACGGCGCGATCAGCGCTGTCCTGCCTCGTTCACGATCTTGCATTCGACCACCGCGTCGCTGAGCAGCAGGGTCCCCTTCCTTACCAGGCTGCCGCCGCTGCGGTAGTCGGCGACGGCGTCCTCGACGATCCCCAGGTACCGGTAGGTCACCGGATCGATGATCAGGGTGTTCCGGTCGCCGCCCTGGGTGGTGAAGCTGAAGCCGACGCCGCGGCGTCCGGCGAAGTCGGTGATCCCGGGCCGGACCACGACACCCGGAATCCGCGGCAGGACCTGGTAGAGGGCCTTCTGAAGTCCGGGGGGCAGCGGGTACCGGAGCATCTCCCGGACGGCTTCGAAGCCGGTCGGGCCACTCCCGCCGATGATCGAGAACGACCCGTTCCCGGGGATGGTGCGCTTCACCGGACGGAGCTTTTGTTTGGTGGTGAGGCGCCGGAGGAGGGCGTCGGGGTCGGTGGGGAACTTCTCGTATTCCGCAATCCGGTTGGTCAGTTCCGTGGGCATGACCAGAGGCACCCCGCCCTTCGCCTTCGAGTCAATGACGCGAACGCTCAGCTTTCCGTTCCGGTCGAGGCTGGCCTGCCCCTGGCCGTCCACGCGCCGCCACATCTCGCTGGTCTCCGACGTGGCGGGGTCGACGCCCTTGTACCAGGTGTTCATGTCGAAACCGGCCGCCTGGAAGGTACGCGTGTACACCCACTGGTGCATGCCCGGTGTCCGGTACGTCCCCGCCTGGACGCCGGAGTGCCCGCCGCCGGTGTCCCGAACGACGGCGATGCCCGCGCCGATCCCGACGGTCAGCAGCACCGCGGCGGCGATCGGCAGGACGGCCCGCCGCTCCTTCCGCGTGCGCGGCACACGCGGTGCGCCCAACGGCATCGCGTCGTCGTCGGCGAGGGTGAGCAGGTTGGCGCGGATGCCGTCCCGGACGGACTCGTCCATCGGCGGCATGTCCCCGCGCAGCCCACGCAGCACGTCAAGCTCCCGCGAAGCCTCAGGGTCGTGCAGAGCGTGGACGTCATTCATCGGCCGCCCACCTCCAACCGCACCGCTGCCGCTCACCGAGCGCCTACCTCCAGCCGCGTCGCTGCCGCTCACCTTCCGTCCACCTCCAGTCGCATCGCTGCCGCTCACCGGCCGTCCACCCCCAGTCGCGTCGTTGTCGTTCATCGGGCGTCCTCCTCCAGTGCGGCGCGCACCTTGCGGCGGGCCCTGAACAGCCGCGACCGGACGGTCCCGAGCGGCACCTCCAGCGCGGACGCCACCTCCTCGTAGGTCAGGTCGCCCCACGCGACCAGCAGCAGGACGTCCCGGTCGCCCGGGTTCAGCTTCGCGACGGCCCCCGCGAGCCGCCGCTCCGCCTGCGCCGCGACGCGTTCGACCACGGCCTCGTCCTCGGGCGCGGGCAGCGGGTCCACGCCGGTGCGCCGCAGCGCCCGCAGGTACCGCTCCTCGGACCTGCGGTGACGCGCGATGAGCCGGCTGGCGATCCCGTACAGCCAGGGGCGCGCGTTCGTGTACTCGCGGTCGTAGGCGGCGCGGCGGCGGAACGCGGTGTAGAACACCTCCGCCGTGAGGTCCTCGGCCGCCTGGACGCCGAGCCGCCGCGCCGCGTAGTCGTGGATCCGCGCGCCGTGCCGGTCGAACAGCACCGCGAACCACTCGGGCTCGTCCAGCGAGCGTCCGATCAGCGCGGCGTCGTCGAGGTCCTCGGCGTGCGCGGAGGCCGTCGCCGGGACGGGTCTGGGGGCGGGCGTCATGAGCGTGTCCCGTGGATCATGACGTCCCTCTCGGGTCGTTGTCGAGGTTCGCACACCCGTTGTCGCCCGCACCCCCCGATCAGGTTCACGGACACCGCACCCCCAGCGACGGTCAGCGCACACACTCGGCCAGAGCCGTCAGCGCGCGGACCATCCGCGCGGCGCGGTCAGTGCGGGGCGTGCAGCGCGGGACAGTCGGCGCGGGGGTCAGCGCGCGGGGCGTGCAGCGCGGAACGGTCAGCGCGCGGACGGTCAGCGCCAGCGGTCAGCGCCAGCGGTCAGCGCCAGCGGTCAGCGCCGGGCGGTCGGCGCGCGGGGGGGGCAGTGGTCAGTGCGGGGGTGGGAGGGGGTTGACGGCGTTGGCCGGGCCGCATCCGCCCTCACCGGGCATGCGCTGGATTCTGGACGGGACGAACACGGACGTCTTTCCTGGCGCGACGCGCACGAGGACGCAGTCGAGCGCGGTGTTCGTGTAGAGCGGCGCAGCGGTCAGCGAGACGCCCACCGTGTCGCCGACGGTCAGGTAGTCGGCCGTGATCCTGGGGTCGAGGCGCATCCCGGCGACGGCGGCGCGGATCTTCGCCTCGTCCGCCCGGCCACCCTTCGGGACGGCCGGGACGGCCTTGCGCAGCCGGGCCTCGGAGGGCAGCGCGGCCCCCTTCGGCCACGGGCCGAACTTGAGCGGCGCGCCGGCCGGGCACTCGACCTGCGGCGGAGCCCCCTGGTCGTCCGTGCGGTGGTCGAAGCCGATCTCGAAGCACCGCTTCACCACGATGTCCTGGTTGTCGAACGTCGATGACCGCCCCTCGACCCGGACGATGATCTGCACGCCGCCGCGGTCGCGCGTGGACGTCCCGGTCACCTTCATGACCTCGGCGTTGTTCAGTTCGGACGCGCGGCGGCCGAGGTCCTCGGCGCGCTCGAGCGAGGTCGAGGTGCGCAGGACGAACGCCATCCTGCCCGCCCTGTCACGGGCCACCGAGGCGGCCTTGTCCTCGGCGGACGGCATGAGCCCGCACCCCGAGGCGAGCACGGGCGCGAACAGGAGGAGGCCCGCGAGGGGCGTGAATCGACGCACACGCCCATGATCGGTCCCCGTGACGCCGCCGCACATCCGCTCAAGTACTCAGATCGGCCGAGTTCGCCCCGCACGCCCGACCGCCGCCAGAATGACCGTCATGATCGCGTTCGATGCCAAGGCCGACCTGCTGCTCTACCTCCAGGACGCCCGGGACGCCCTGGTCTGGAAGCTGGACGGCCTGCCGGAGTACGACGTCCGGCGTCCGCTGACCCCGACCGGGACGAACCTGCTCGGCCTGGTCAAGCACCTGACGGGCGCGGAGGCGGCCTACTTCGGCACGACCTTCGGACGGCCGGTCGAGGGCCCCGCCCTCTGGTTCGCCGGTGACGCCGAGCCGAACGCCGACCTCTGGGCGACCGCCGACGAGTCGCGGGAGGAGATCCTCGACGGCTACCGCGCGGTGTGGCGGCACTCGGACGCGACGATCGCCGACCTGGACCTGGACGCGGTCGGACGCGTCCCCTGGGGGACCCGGCCGGAGCAGACGCTGCACCGCGTCCTCGTCCACGTGATCGGCGAGACGCACCGGCACGTCGGGCACGCCGACATCGTCCGCGAGCTGGTGGACGGCTCGACCGGCCAGCGCGCGGACGGCGCCAACATGGCCGAGGGCGACGCCGCCTGGTGGGCCCGCCACCGCGAGAAACTGGAACGCGTCGCCAGGGAGGCGTCCGGCGGCGGCCGTTGACCGCTTCGCGCGAGCCGTCAATCGGTTCGCCGCGAGCCGTCAATTGGTTCGCCGGTGCCCGTCAATCGGCTCGCGGGGCCGTTGACCGGCTCGCGGGAGCCGTTGACCAGCTCGCGGGAGCGGGTGACCGGCTCGCGGGGGTCGGTGACCGGCTCGTGGGGTTCGTTGATCGATTCGCCGGGCGGGTTAATCGGTTCGCCGGGGGCGCGCCGTTCGCCAGACTGTGCGCATGACGAAACCAGACACCAAGACCCACCTGCGCCAGTACCTCGACTTCGGGCGCGAGGCCATGCTCTGGAAGCTGGAAGGGCTGTCCGAGTACGACGTCCGGCGTCCCATGACACCGACAGGGACCAATCTCCTGGGCCTGGTGAAGCACCTGGCCGGGGTCGAGTCGGTCTACTTCGGCGAGACCTTCGGGCGTGCCTTCCCCGAGCACCTGCCGTGGATGGACGACACCGCCGAGAAGAACGCCGACATGTGGGCCACCCCGGACGAGTCGCGCGCCGACATCCTCGCCCTGTACGAGCGGGTCCGCGCGTTCTCGGACGCCACGATCGCCGAACTCCCCCTGGACGCCCCGGGCCGGGTCGCCTGGTGGCCGGACGAGCGCGCGGACGTCACGCTCGACCAGATCATCGTCCACGTCGCCGTCGAGACGCACCGCCACGCCGGGCACGCCGACATCGTCCGCGAACTCATCGACAACACCGTCGGGATGCGCCTCGGCCGGGAGAACATGCCCGAGAGCGACGCGAAGTGGTGGGACGAGTACCGGAACACCCTGGAACAGGCCGCCAGAACCGCCGCCTCGTAGCCGCCTCAGCGGCGCTTGTGGCCGCCTCGGCGGTGCTTCGCGCTCGTCAAGCAGACCTGGGCGGTCACCTTCCAGGAGACCGTCGTGAACGCGCCTTGTGGACGCCTCGGCGGTGTTCGGGTCTCGGTCTTGCGGCCGTCTCCCGGTCCGGGGTCAGGCGGCCAGGACGACGGTGGTGGAGACGATCTCGCGGATGGTCTCGCCGCCGCCGTCTCCGCTGGTGAAGTGCATGTGCGCGCTGCCGATGAGCATCAGCGCGAGCATCTCGGCGCTCGCGCCCGGGGCGATCCGCCCGGCGGCGCGTTCCGCCTCCAGGTAGGCGGTGATCATGTCCGCGCCGTGGGTCAGCACCGGGAGCCCGGGGTGTCCGGCGGCGCGCAGCCGGGCGCGCAGGCCGTCCCGCGAGGTGACGAGCGCGACCATCGCGACGACCACCGGGCTGAACAGGTCGGTGAGCGCGCCGGTGAGGATGTCGATCACCTCGCCCGTCCCGGCCGCCGCGACCAGGTCGCCGCGCTGAGCCTCGACGCGGCGCACCCGGTCCTCGACGAGTCCCGCGAGGAAGTCGTCGAAGTCGGTGAAGTGCCGGTGCAGGACGCCCTTGGCGACCCCGGCCTCCGTGGTGACGGCGCGGCTGGTCAGGGCGCTCGGGCCGTCCCGCAGCAGGACGCGCTCGGCGGCCTCGAACAGCTGCTCGCGCGGATCGCGGAGGGCCACCCCGGTAGGCATGCTTCGTCGTCCTCCTTGTCGAGTGGGCATGTGCCCACTAATGTGGGCGCATGCCCACTCTACCCTCCGGAAGCCCCCGTCCCCTCGAAGGAGGCGAGGCGCACGAGGCCCGCGACATGGCCGAGTCGTTCGGCTCGGCCGCCGCGCGCTACGACCGCGCCCGCCCCTCCTACCCGCAGGCCCTGATCGACCGGATCGTCGCCGCCGCGCCCGGACGCGACGTCCTCGACGTGGGCTGCGGCACCGGCATCGCGTCCCGCCAGTTCCAGGCGGCGGGCTGCGCGGTGCTCGGCGTGGACGTGGACGCGCGCATGGCCGACCTCGCCCGCTCGCGCGGCCTGGACGTCGAGGTCGCCAGGTTCGAGGAGTGGGACGCGTCGGGCCGGACGTTCGACGCCGTCGTGTCCGCGACGACCTGGCACTGGCTGGAGCCGGACACCGCAGCGGCGAAGGCCGCCGAGGTCCTGCGCCGCGGCGGCGTGCTCGCCGCGTTCTGGCACATCTTCGACCCCGAGCCGGAGGCCGCCGAGGCGTTCGCGGCCGTCTACGCGCGCGTCGTCCCCGAACTGGCGGCCTTCACCCGTCCGCAGGCCGCCGCGAGCGGGCACGCGTCCATCGTGGACAAGGCGTCCGACGGCATCCGAGCGACGTCCGCCTTCGCCGAGCCCGAGACGTGGGAGTACGCCTGGGAGCTCCGCTACACGCGCGACGAGTGGCTCGACCACATCCCGACCACCGGCATCGCCCCGCGCATCCCCGCGCCGAAGATGCAGGACCTCCTGGACGGTCTCGGAGACGCCGTCGACGCCCTGGGCGGCTCCTTCACCATGCACTTCACCACCCACGCCCTGGTCGCCGTCCGCACATGACCTAAGGCGACCCCCCGCGACCGCCCAGCCCCCGCGCTCAGGCGGGTGCGGGGTGGCGTTCGGTGGCGGTGATGAAGTCGCTGAGGGACGCGCGGGTGCGGGAGAGCGTGTCGATGCGGTCGTCCAGGCCGTCCAGCCGGGCGCGGAGCATGTCGATGAGTTCGGCGCACGGCTCCACCTCCACGTCCGGGCCGGTGGCGCAGGGCAGGATGTACCCGATGTCCTGCGTGGAGAGCCCGGCCGCGAGCAGCCGCCGGATCTGCGTCACGACCAGGACGGTCCCGGGGCCGTACTCGCGGTAGCCGTTCGGCCCGCGCTCCGGCTTCAGCAGGCCCTGCGTCTCGTAGTAGCGCAGCTGGTGCGAGTTCACCCCGGTCTTCCGGCTCAGCTCACCGATCCGCACGGTTCGTCCCCCTTGACCTTCATACCGGTGTGAACGTTCAGGATTCTGCCACGGGCAACGAGCCACGAGCGAAGGACGGAATCATGAACAACCACGACAAGGCACCGGTCACCGTCATCGGCCTGGGGCTGATGGGGCAGGCGCTGGCCTCGGCGTTCCTGCGCGCCGGGCATCCGACGACCGTCTGGAACCGGACGGCGTCGAAGGCCGACGGACTCGTCGCGCAAGGGGCCACGCAGGCCGCTTCGGCGGCCGAGGCCGTGGCGGCGAGTCCGCTGGTGGTCGTGTGCGTCACGGACTACACGGCCGTCCGCGGCCTGCTCGAAGACACGCCGGACGACTGGGAGGGACGCGTCCTGGTGAACCTCACGTCCGGGACGGTGGACGCGGCGCGCGACATGGCGGCCTGGGCGGAGAGCCGGGGCGCCGCCTACCTCGACGGAGCGATCATGGCCGCGCCGGACGCCGTCGGCGGGGACGCCTGGATCGTCCACAGCGGCCCCCGCTCCGCCTACGACGCGCACGAGCCGACGCTGCTGAGCCTCGGATCCGGGGCGCGGCACCTCGGCGACGACCACACCCTCACCCCGCTCCACGAGATGGCCGCGCTGAGCCTGATGTGGAACATGCTGAACGGCTTCCTGCACGGATCCGCGCTGCTCAGGGCCGCGGGCGTGGACGCCACCGCCTTCGCCCCGATCGCCGTCAAGGGCGTCGAGACCGTCGCGGCCTGGCTCACCGGCTACGCGCGGCAGGTGGACGACGGCGAGTACCCCGTCCTGGACTCCACGCTCGACGGGCACGTCGCCGCGATGCACCACCTCGTCGAGGCCAGCGAGTCCCTCGGTGTCAGCGCCGAGCTGCCGAACCTCATCAAGGCCATCGCCGGACGCGCCGTCGCCAAGGGACACGGCGACGAGGGCTACGCCGTCCTCGTCGAACAGTTCGCCAAGCCCTGAACCTCGGGCTCAGGCAGGCTGCTGCGGCGGCAGTAGCGCGTCCCAGGTCAGGCCGTTCCAGGGGCGCGGCTACCGCCGTCGCCTCAGGGCGGGTTCGGTCCGCTGGAGGATGAGCCGCCGCGGACGGCCCGCCTAGCGTCCTGAGCATGAGGAATCCACGTTGGTTCACAGGCGGTGTCGCCGCACTGGTCGCGACCGCCGCGTCGCTGCCGGGCATCGCGTCCGCCGCGCCGTCGGCCGCGTCACTGCCGGGCGTCGCGTCGGCCGCGCCGTCGGCCGCGTCACTGCCGGGCGTCGCGTCGGCCGCGCCGTCCGTTGTGGCCGCGCCCGAGTGGAGCGCATGTCCCGAGCCCGGCGCTGCGGCGCAGTGCGCGGACATCAAGGTCCCGGTGTCGTGGGCTGATCCGCACGGACGGCCTGTCTCGCTGCGCATGTCCCGTCTCCCCGCGCTCGATCCGCAGCACCGGCTCGGGACGCTGCTGTTCGTCCTGGGAGGGCCCGGCGAGCCGTCCGCAGAGTTGACCGCCCAACAGGGACGGGCGCTGATCCCCGCCGAGCTCCAGAAGCGGTTCGACATCGTCGGCGTGGACCCGCGCGGCATCGGTGCGAGCACAGCCGTGAAGTGCACCGGCCCCGCCCTGCCGTCCACGGTGCCGGTCTTCCCGAACTCCCCCGCGCAGTTCGCGTCGCTGCAGCGGCAGAGCGCGGCCTACGGAACGTCCTGCGTCGAGAACTCAGCGCCCGGCCTGGTCGCCAACGTCGACACCGTCAGCGTGGCCCGCGACATGGACGTCGTCCGCACGGCCCTCGGGGAGAAGAAGCTCAACTTCCTGGCGCTCTCCTACGGGACGCTCATCACGCAGACCTACGCCCGCCTGTACCCGGACCGCGTCCGCACGATGGCACTGGACGGCGCCGTGGACCACACCATCACGCCGCGCGACCTCCTCTACCAGGAGGCGTCCTCGACGTCGCGCGTGTTCAGCCGGTTCGCCGCGTGGTGCTCGGCGTCGGCCTCCTGCACGCTGCACGGTCAAGACGTCCTCAAGCTCTGGGACGACCTGCTCGCCCGCGCCGCCCGCACGCCGATCCCCGCCCCGAACGCCACCGTCGGCGAACGCACGGCGAACGACGCGGTGATCCGGATGGCCCTGCCGAACCTGCTGGTCACCGGCCCGGCGTCCACGCTGATTCCGTCGTCCTGGCCGACCTTGGGCGAGGGCATCGCGCGCGCACGAGCCGGGGACGCGTCGCTCCTCTCCGACAACTCCATGGCCGGAACACCCCAGGACGCCTTCACCGCGATCAGCTGCCAGGACCTCCCGCCCCAGCTCAACGGCTACGCCGACATCGCCGCCCGGCTGAAGCGGGCCCGCGCGCTCTCCCCGCACACCGGCGGCGCGTCCGGGGCGTGGCTCGTGACGGCCGCGTGCGCGTCCTGGCCGCTCCACGCGTCCAACCCGTGGGCCCCGCAGAAGATCACCGGCGTCCCGCCGACGCTGGTCGTCAGCACCCGGTACGACCCGTCCACCCCGCTTGTCTGGGCCCGGGGCCTGCACCGCCAGATCCCCGGCAGCCGCCTGCTCGTCGCGAACGTCACCGGCCACCTCGGCTTCACCAACTCCGCCTGCGCCCGCGCCGAGGAGACGAAATACCTCATCACCGGCAAACTCCCGACCATCCCGACCTGCGGCGTCTAGCCCCGAGGGGCGGCCACCACCGGCCGCCCCCGCTTCGGTCACGCCCTCCGCCGGATACGGGGTCGGCTCATCCCAGGAGCTGATCGCCTATACGCCCGAGGAGGGATGAGCGGGGCGGGGCGGGCTCTGTAGCGTCCGTCGCATGAGGAGATCACGTCTGGTGACACTCGCCGTCGCGGGGCTGACCGCGGCCTCCGCGACGGCCCTCTCGCTCTCGGAACCGGTGCTCGCCGCGCCGTCCGCCGCGCCCGTCTGGGGCCCGTGCCCTGACGCCGGGCCAGGGCCCAACCCGCCGCAGTGCGCGGACATCAGGGTTCCGCTGTCCTGGGCCGATCCGCGCGGACGGACGATCACGCTGCGCCTGTCCCGCCTACCCGCGCTCGACCAGGAGCACCGCCTCGGAAGCCTGCTGGTCAACTTCGGCGGCCCCGGCGGCCCCGGCGCCGAGCTGATCGCCGAAGCCGGACGCGCGATCATGCCGTCCCCGCTCCAGAACCGGTTCGACATCATCGGCTTCGACCCGCGCGGCGTCGGCGCGAGCACCGCCGTGAAGTGCGACGAGCCCGGCCTGTCCGCCAAGGTCCCCGCCTTCCCGAACTCATCCGCCCAGTTCGCCTCGGTGCGTCGGCAGAGCAGGACCTATGGGACGTCCTGCATCAAGAACTCCGCGCCCGGCCTGATCGCCAACGTCGACACCGTCAGCGCGGCTCGCGACATGGACGCGATCCGTACCGCGCTCAACGAGAAGAAGGTCAGCTACCTGGGACTTTCCTACGGTACGTACCTGGGCTCGACCTACGCCCGCCTGTTCCCGCAACGCATCAGCACGATGGTGCTGGACGGCGCGATGGACCACGCCGTCAGCCCACGTGACTTCCTCTACGACGAGGCGTCGGCGCTGTCCGACGTGTTCGGACGGTTCGCCGCGTGGTGTTCGGCGTCCACGTCGTGCGCGCTGCACGGGCAGGACGTCGTCAAGGTCTGGGACGACCTGGTCGCCCGCGCCGCCCGCACGCCGATCCCCGCCCCGAAAGCCACGGGCGGCGCGACGACGGTGGACGACCAGGCGATCCAGCTGGTCCTGCCGAATCTCCTGCTGATCAGCTCGTCCACCGTGATCCCCTCGACCTGGCCGCTGCTGGGCGACGGCATCGCGCGCGCACGAGCGGGCGACGCGTCCGTCCTCGCGGACAACTCCGCCATCGGTCAGACGCAGGACTCCTACGCGGCCATCGGCTGCCAGAGCTTCCCGCCGCAGCTACGCGGCTACGCCGACGCCGCGTCCCGCCTCGCGCACGCCCGCGCGATCGCCCCGCACACCGGCGGCGCGTCCGAGGCGTGGATGTTGACCGACCTGTGCGCGTCCTGGCCCGTCCCGGCGTCCGACCCGTGGGCCCCGCAGCGGATCACCGGCACGCCGCCGATCCTGATCACCAGCACCCGGTACGACCCGTCCACCCCGCTGGTCTGGGCGGAGGGCCTGCACCGCGAGATCCCCGGCAGCCACCTGCTCGTCGCCGACATCGCGGGCCACACCACGTTCCTCAACTCCGCCTGCGCCCGCACCGAGCAGACGAACTACCTCATCACGGGCGTCCTTCCCACCACCTCCACCTGCGGCGCGTAGCCCCCCGAGGGCGGCCGGTGCGGTGGCCGCCCTCAGGGCTCAGCCGCTGACCAAGGACGACATCCGCCGCATGAACCACTCGCCGCGCTCCACCCAGGGCGTGTTCGACGGGCTGCGGCACCTGACCGAGAACATCCACCGCGTCCCGGCGTTCGTCATCCCCGCCATCGAAGGACGCACCGACCGCGCCTCCGCGGCAGTCCAGTCCGGCACATGGGGCTCCATCCTGCCCGCGGCGTGGAGCTTCATGCTCGCCGCCCGCGCCCGCGGCCTCGGCACCACATGGACCAACGCCCAAGGACCACTGGAACGCGAACTCGCCGCCACACTGGGCGTCCCCTACAAGGACGTCATGCTCGCCGCGTTCATCCCCCTCGCCTACACGATCGGCACCGACTTCAAGCCCGCGCCCCGTGTCCCCCGCGACCAGGTCCTCCGCTGGGACCGCTGGTGAACGACCCCGTCCTCAGGTCTCGTAGCGGACGGCGAGCGCGGCGGCGCGGTCGCGCAGGGCGGTGCGCAGCCACTGCGGCGTCAGGGCCTCCGCGCCCGCGCCGAGCTGCCACAGCGCCCATTCGGCGTGCCTTTGATCCTGGAAGGTGACCTCCAGCCGCAGCCAGCCGTCCGCGTCGGGTTCCTCGGCGAGGACGGCCAGCGCGGTGCCCACCAGCTCCTCCCGCCGCGTCGGGTTCAGCCGCAACAACACGCTGACCTGGTCGTCCCCGGCCCGGAAGCGCGTGCTGCGCTCCTGCCACGCCTGGCCCAGATCGACCTGGTCGGGTCGCTCGGCGGGTTCGTCGAGTTCCTCGGCGGCCAGGATCCGGGACAGCCGGTAGGTGCGGTCCGCGCCCGACCGCGTGGCCAGCAGGTAGCCCTGGTCGCGGACGGTGACCAGGCCGATCGGGTCGACCGTGCGCCATTCCGGGCCCTGGTCCCAGGGCGCGTAGTGGACGCGCAGCTTGTTCCCGGCGAGCACCGCGCGCCGGACCTCGGCCATCACGGCGTCCGACACCTCCTCGGCGACCTGCCGCCGCGAGAGGAGGTCGGCCTCGGGGTCGATGAGCAGCCGCTGGGCCGCGTCGGACGCGATGTCCCGATGGCTTCCCGGCAGCGCGTCGACCACCTTGAGCATCGCCGACGCGAGCGCCGAGCCGAGGCCGAACGCCTGCGCGCCCCGCCGTGACCCGGCGATCAGCAGGGCGAGCGCCTCGTCATGGTTCAGGCCGGTGAGCTCGGTCTGGAACCCGGGCAGCAACGAGAACCCGCCGTGCCGTCCACGTTCGGCGTAGACCGGGACCCCGGCCGCCGACAGCGCCTCGATGTCCCGCAGGACGGTACGGGTGGACACCTCCAACTCGCGGGCCAGCGTCTCCGCCGTCAACCGACCGTGCCGACGCAGCAACAGCACCAGCGAAACCAGCCGGTCAGCGCGCATACGAAAACGCTATCCGAATACATGACACAGGATGTCGTGATTCCCCGGGAGGCTTGTCCACGTCGCCGGCGATGGCGGCCACCGAACCGAACGGAGCTGAAATGACAATGGCGCGAACGGCGATCAACCCGTGGCCGTGGTCGGTCGAGATGGGCTACAACCAGGGCGAACTCGTCTCCGGCGAGACCCGGACCCTCCACTGCGCCGGGCAGACCGCGATGAGCGCCGACGGCAAGCCCCAGCACGCCGACGACATGGCGGCGCAGCTGGCGCTGAGCCTCGACAACCTGGAGGCCGTACTCGCCGAGGCCGGAATGTCCCTGGCGAACCTCGTCCGGCTCAACGTCTACACCACCGACGTCGACCGCCTCTTCGAGCACTACGGCGTCCTCGCGTCCCGCCTGGGCGCCGCCGGAGTCGCCCCGTCCACCACGATGCTCGGCGTCACCCGCCTGGCCATCCCCACCCTCATGATCGAACTAGAAGCCACCGCCGTCGCCTGACCCCCTGCCGCCTTCGGCCCCACCGGAGGCGGCGCTGCTTTTGCCGCGTTCACCTCTCGTGACAACGGTGGGTGACTGCTTGCTCGCTGTCCGGTCGGCGAAGACAATGATCAGGTGGACTTCGACGGGGTGAACGTTGCAGAAGCGTGGGCCGAGGCCGCCCGTGCCGTGCCTCGGGAGAGGTTCGTTCCGGCGGTTGCTCTGCTCGGGGTGCTGCCCGGCAGTCCCACGTCGTGGATCGATCGCGATCTCGACCCCGAAGGCTGGTGGCGCGCGGTGCGCTCCAACGCCGCCATCGCCGTCCAGCTCGATGACGGCGTGCTCGACATCGAGGACAAGCCCGCTGCCCCGTTCGCCGTGGCGACGAGTTCGTGCTCGGCTCCGAGCCTCGTCTTCTCCATGCTCGACCTGCTGTCCGCCGACAAGGGCGACGTCGTCCTCGAAATCGGCACCGGCACGGGCTGGACGGCGGGTCTGCTCGCCGCGCGGCTCGGTCCGGACAACGTCGTCAGCGTCGAGATCGACCCGGCCGTCGCGGCGCGGGCCCGTTCGAACCTGCGGAGCGTCGGACTCGCGCCGTCCGTCATCGTCGGTGACGGCGCGCTCGGACACCCCGAGCGCGCCCCCTACGATCGCGTCCACGTGACGTGCGGGGTCACGCGCATCCCGTATGAGTGGGTCAGGCAGTCGAAGCCCGGCGGCGTGATCGTGCTGCCGTGGATGCCCGGGTGGCAGACGGGTCACGTCGCGCGGCTGACCGTCGTCGATGGTGTCGCGACCGGACGCTTCCACGGGCCGTCCGGATTCATGCTGATGCGTGCCCAGCGTCCACCCGAGGTCCCGATCACCGGCGAGCCCCGCGAATCGGTGAGCACGCTCGATCCGCACGACTTCGCGTCCGCCCCGGAGGGCCTGGCCCTGACCATCGCGGGCCTCCTCCCGGACGTCCGGGGCCGCGCCGCCGCCCACTCGGACGGCACCCTGCACGTCGCAGTCCGGCACGGCGACTCGCACGCACTGGCGGTCTTCCCGCCCGACGCGCCCGAGGCGGACGTGACGCAACGCGGCCCACGCGACCTCTGGGACGAACTGGAGGATGCCGTCCACCGATGGAACGCCTGGAACCGTCCCGGCCCTGACCGGTTCGGCCTCACCGTCACCCCGGACGGCCAGTACGTATGGCTCGACTCCCCCGACACCCCCGTCAGGACGTGACCACGGGCAAGCACGGAAACGCTCTGCTCCATGTGCGACGGCACGAGCAAGCAGACCCGCAACGTCGGCAGCGAGACAGAGGAACGCCTCGCTCAGACAGCCGGAGGACCGGCAAGTCTGCCCAAGCGCAGCCCACCAGGGTCGACACATGGCAGCATCCACGGCTTGGGCTTCCGGTCATGAGCGGTAGGTCCAGGCTGAGGCTCCACCCAGCAGCCTGGACCCACCCAGTGCCACATGGGCACCAATGTCTCCAGCTCGCCCGATCCACGGTCAAGCACACAGAGACTCTTGCCATGATCGCGTTGGACTGCCGCAACCACCTCCCGGATTAGACAGCAACAGTCCCCACTCCCCGAATTTCAACAACACGGTTCATCAAAGTTGAACAATAATCACCAGGACGAACCTTCGGGGACAGAAACACGTCCTCCGGTAGAGGATCCTCCACCTCTCCAAGATGACAATGCCACCCTTGAGCAATACGCCCGAAGACATGGCATGATGTTCGAACGCAACTCCGGTCGCGAACTCCACCTTCGCGATCTTGAAATGTCAACAAGGCTCGCCCGATCCACAAAGAAAGCAAGCCCAAGGAGACAACCCGATGGAGCCACGAAGCCCTTCGAGCGCCAGCACCTCCTCCCCTCACCACGGCCCCCATCGACCGCCCTCCATGGGTGGAGCCGGCACCGTCACGAGCTCGATGGCCACTATGTGCAGTTTTCTGATGAACCAGGGATACTCT
Organism: Actinomadura oligospora ATCC 43269; assembly: GCF_000518265.1. Lineage (GTDB taxonomy): Bacteria > Actinomycetota > Actinomycetes > Streptosporangiales > Streptosporangiaceae > Spirillospora > Spirillospora oligospora. Next base: position 125,656 of record NZ_JADG01000011.1, read on the forward strand.
GGCACATACGCCCTGCTCTTCACCTTGTCCCTTGGGATCGGCGGCGCACTCATCGCTCATACCATCGGACGCCATCCGAACGACAGCGGCAGCGGCGGCACCAACACACCCCGCTGGGCATGACAAGAGTCAACCCCCGGGAAAGTAGCCGAAGCCACCCCAGCCAGAAACTCGGGCTGGCCAAAGCTCAACTCCGCCAAGTCCGAGTGGATCAGGAGCAACTCTCCGGCGATCAAGCTCGAACCCTCGAGGAGCTTTACGAGGCGAAAGCACTCCTCACGGTTCGCCTGTGCGAATCCTTCCAGCGTCGCGTCAGCAGAGGTGAGCAGCCTTCAAACATTGCCTCTCGCGCCTTGATCAGCACCGAGGAGCTATGGCTAATGCTCTCCGGATCCTACGAGGTCCCCGACAACGGATGGTTGTCACGCACATCGGTCAGCCTGCTCGCCCTGGATCCGGATCGCAATATCAGGGACCTGCGAAAGCTGCTCGATAATCTCCAAGAAGCCAGCGTTAGATACGAGAACATTCAACGGGCAAAGCACATCATGGAGCGGCGAGCAACCGAAGCAGAGGATGCCGTCAAAGCCGCCACAGTAGAAGTAGCGGAAATGGAGATGATCAACACTCAAGAAGGCCCGAAGGCAAGCGATACTCGAGCAAGCTCAACTATCATACCTGACGTTGTTGGGCATGAGCGAAAGCCAGATCCCCTCACGGCACAAAACTCGAAAGAACTGATCTATCTTCTGCGAAACTATTACGACTGGTCGGGGCGGCCAAGTTTTCGCGATATGAAGAACAGAGTTCCCGATGGCCCCTCGTACAGCACATACCGCAATGTACTCCGCAGTAATTCATTGCCAAAACGCCTCAAGACACTGGACGCATTCATTCGAGCCCTTGGCGGCAATTCGCAAGATGTCCAAGATTGGGCAACTGCATGGCGCTCTTTCGTGCCTCCCGCCTAGAAATCTACCAAGCCGAACAAGGCCAGATGACAGCAAACCCAAGAATGATGCCCCTGAGGCGAAACAATCCCACATTCAGTACTTACGTTTCGCACGGAAAATCTGGACTGTGGGTTTGCAGGCGCGGACGTCAGGGGTGTCGGCGTCGTGGGCGTCCTGGGCCCACTGAGGATCCGTCCACACCTGCCGCTGGAGTTCGGTGATCCTTCATAGGCGAGCTGGAGGACGCTGAGGTTCATCTCGTCGCGGGCGAGGAGACGTCTATTACCGCTGTAGAGGTGCAGAACGGGCGAACGTGTCGAAGGTCCCCTCGCGCAGGTGCGTGATCAGGTCCCCCTCCCAGCAGAGTTGGAAAGTGCCGCGTGGGGGCGCGCTCCGGATGGAGCACGAGAACCCGTGGTAGGAGTACTCGTCGGCGTCCATGAGCAATTGGTCGACCACTTCGACCGGCTCGGCCAGGAAGTCACTCAACTCAGCCACGAGGCGAGCGATCATCCCGAGCCGGGGAGCGTCCTCACTGGCCGCGCTCACCGGGAATCCACATGAGCACTCATGCGGACGGACGCCCCTTGACCGCGGTGGTGAGCGCGCCACTCGACGGTGGGGACGGCCAGTCGCGACCCGTCGAGATCCTTGGAGTCACGGACGCCGACGCACCGGCCACCCGCCGGTGACCTCCACACAGTCGGAGTGGTCCGCTTAGCTGTGGGTGCTCTCACGCCCAGGTGACGGTCTGCTCACTCAACAGCGAAAGCGCCCATTGCTCGTCGGTCAGATCGAGCCGCCTCGTCACCGCCAGGGTGGCCGCGAGGTCTCGCGAGCTGGGTCATCATGACGGGGCGCGCCACGGGCGGTACGCCGCGGACGAGCAACGCATGGTCGTGGCTGACCACATGTTGCCCGGGCGCTTGACCCCTATGGGGGCTCGGGCTTGAAGTGAAGGCGACGACGCCGCCGAGGCGTCCTCGACCCCCGAAGGGGAGGGCACCGTGCCCACTGCGATCGGAGAAAAGGACCTACTCGACGACCTGAACGGCTGGTACCAGGCCGAAGCTCCCCTCATCGACAAGGCATGCAACCTCAAGGGCGGCGGCTGGGAACAGTGGGCCACCGTGCAGTTCCTGTGCTGGCAGATCGCCCATCGCGGCACGCAGGCCCCGAGCTACCAGCGCGAGTACATCGCGAAGCCGTTCCCGGACCGGGCGTTCGACATCGCCTACAACATGCCGCACGAGGTCCTGGTCGACAGCCGCCACCCGCTGATCCTCACGCAGTGGAAGGCGCTCAGGGACGGCAACGCGGCGAGCATGGGGGCTCAGACCGACATCGGGACGCTCCAAGAGATCCGCCGGGTCCTCGGCCAGACCGTCCAGATCTACCCCATGCTGGTGATTCTGAGCCCGCAGGACGTCGGCTTCCCAGGCAAGGGCGTGGTCGGCCCACTGAGTCCGGGCGGTGTCCGCCTGTACGTCTCCAGTTCCGGGACGTTCCCCGGCTAGCTCTTGGCCATGCCACTGGGCCACTCGTGGATGAGCGGTGTCTTGCGGGTGGCCAGGTCATCGCGACCGGTGCGCCTCCAGCTCGGCGGGCACGGTCTTGTCGATCGCGCCCAGGAACACCGGCCGGGCCCTTCCGGACTCCACGGCCGAGGCGGCGGCGCTCTTCGTCGTGTTCCACACGACGTCGACGGCGGCGCCGCCGAGGCGCCCTGGGCTATGCCTCTCCGAGGAAGCCGGGATCGGTCAGGCCCATCTGCCGCGAGGAGTCGGCGGCCATGCCGAGTACCTCACGCATCGGGACGGCGCGACGGCTGGTCGCCGAGAGGTCTCGGTGAGCCTCCTTCGTCCACAGGAAAGGAACCACGGAGAGGCCCTGCGACGTGGTCAGGGCGGCGGCCTCCGCGCGCCAGTCCGGCCACCGCAGTCCCTGGTAGAAGACGTCGAGCGCACCGGACACCAGCCAGGAGATCCACGCGGAGTATCCCGCCTCCAGCGCCTCCCATTCCAACGTGTCGGAGCGAAATAGGTCATCTCCCCGGGAGCCCCCGGCCTGCCGACCGCCGCCGGATCGTGGCCGTTCAGCGCGAACACGCCACCCAGCACGTCATGGGCGACCACCAGTCCACCCGCCGGTTGCCACGCCGGATCGAACAGGCCGGGGAAGCCGTTGACCTCGCCAAGGCTCGGCAGACCTCCGGCGGCACCGCTCGAACCGCCGCCGTACACCCGGACCCAGCCGTCGTCGAGCAGCAGGCCGCCGCAGTTCAACACGAAGCCACCCAGAGTCGATCTGGCGGTGACCTGCAACTGCAGCAGGCACCGCCGCCCCTCTTCCCGTTCCACGGGCAGCACGCTCGGCCCGACCGCACTGGCGGCGAGAACATCCCGCAGTCCCGGCCAGGCCGGATCGTCCGTGTTGACAAGATCATCAATTGCGCGCATCCCGGCATGATCCCAGCAATGCCCCACGCCTTCGACAACAGCGGAGGCACAGAGGGGGTCGGGACGCGAGGTCGGCCCGCCGACCAGATCAAGCCGGATGGCGGACCGCCTGGGAAGTGGGGGGAGGTGCGGCGGGCCGTTCGCAAGGAAGCCGCAGGGGAGGTCGTGGGGACACGGAACAGCCGGGTCACCTGGCTGGGTGACCCGACCCGTCCGCCGGTCAGCCTCGCGCGGAGCCTCAGTGGGTGAGGGGCCGTTCCAAACCGCCGGGACGCCGCCCGCTTACGCGTGGGAGCGCCCCTTGACCACCGAGACAAGCGCCTGCCAGCTTGAAGCGGAGACCGCGAGGCGTTGGCCGGCGGCGTCTTTCGAGTCACGGACCAGGATCACCGCACCTAGGCTCGCGATCTCGACGCAGTCAGAATGCTGCGGAGAGCTATGACTGCTCTTGCGCCAGGTGATTCGGGAAGCTGCGTTTGCGCTCATGCTGTCGTCCCGTCCTTGAGGGTGACAACGAGCGCGCGCCAGTCGGCCGAGGAGACCGACAGCATCGGGCCCTCTGGGTCCTTGGAGTCCCGGACGAGCTTGGCCACGGCGACATCGGCTACCTCGACGCAGTCGGAGCCGTTCGGAGTGCTGTGGGTGCTCTTGCGCCAGACGCCCCGGGGGCTGAGCCTCACGCTCATGTCGTCCCACGCTCCTTGAGCGCAGTGGCGAACGCGTGCCAGTCGGCGGGATGGACGATCAATTTGGGGCCGCTCGGGTTCTTGGAGTCGCGGACGGCGACACGCGAACCGGCGTCCGCGACCTCCACGCAGTCGGAGCCGGTCGGCGTGCTGTAGGTGCTCTTACGCCAGTCCAGGTTGGAGATTTCAGGCGTGCTCGCCATGTCGGGAGACCTCCTTGGCCGTCGCAGCGATGAAGGCCACCGACTCGCCTGGCGACCACGCCGCATTGCGAATGCGTTCGAAGGACATCGTAATCCGATCAACATGGATCGAACTCTCGACATAGAGCTCGCCGCCGATGGTCTCGATGTAGGCGACGCTGGGATCTTCCGGCTCGCTGTATCCGAGAACGACGAATCCGCTGTCCAATCCCGAGTGCATGCCCGCTGAGAACGGCATCACCTGCAAGGTGATGTTGGGGCGTCGGGCTGCGGCCACCAACGAGAGCAACTGCTCGGCCATCACACCCGGAGTGGTGGGAGAACGCCTGATGACGGCTTCATCCAACACAGCGTGAAGCGTTGGCGCCGCTGGACGCGAGAGCAGCGCCCTACGCGCCAGCCTGGCCTGAAGGCGTCGCTCCCACGTCGTACGGTCGACATTCTCGTCCGCTGCCGAGATCACGGCATGTGCGTAAGCGTCGGTCTGAAGCAAGCCGGGGATGACCTGCGGATGCCATGCATGAATGCTTGACGCCTCGTCCTCCAGGGCCACGAACGAGGACTGGAATACATCGGAGTAGGCGGTCCACCATCCGCGTTGACGCGCCTGCCGCGCGAGTTCCATGAGCGCCGCGCGCTCTGGCAGGTCAGCGCCGTAAAGGTCGAGTGCCGCACCCACATCGGCGGGAGTCGGACGTGTGCGTGCGGCTTCGAAGCGGACGAGTTTGGTTCGCGACCAGCCGAGCCGGTCGGAGGCCGCTTCCGTGGTGAGTCCGGCTCGCTCGCGATGCCTGCGCAGCTCACGGGCCAGGCGTCGGTGACGCACCGTAGGGCTCTTGATACCGGTCATGACGGGAGCATGCGGCAGCCGCTCGTAGCGCTGCAACCGGATCTCCAAAAAATCATGGACCAACTGCACTGATGCATGGACAGGAGAGCCGCAGCGGGTTCACGATAAATGAGCGCAACCGAGTGAACACGGATAGTGATCACTCGCCGGTGGGAGATCCGCCACCGGGTTCGAAGCCGCCGCGCGGCCGGGTGTGGATTGGAGCCCTCCCCCGGCCGCGCGGCCCATCCTCACTGGGAGGACGTACATGAGAATACGACGGAAGGCGGGCGTGCGGGCTGTGCGCGCGGACGTTGAGGACCACCACCTCGGACGGCTCGCCTGGACGCTCGCCGAACACGGCTGGATGACCTCGTCCCGTCCCTGGGAACGGCCCCGGTTGTTGCGGGTGTTCCATCCCCTCGTCCCGCACATCGGCGAGTCCGTGCGGGTGCGCAGGCATCGGGGGCGGCTGTTCTTCTTCGACAGCTCCGGACACGTCCTCGGGTCTGTGCGGAAACTCGAGCGGGTGGTCGCTGGGCTCGACGCGCAGCTCGAACCGTGTCGCCTCGTCGCCCAGGCACACGTCCGGGCCGCACGGTGACCGCCACCGCGGACGTGGAGCACCGGCACGTCTTCCCGTCCAAAACCGAACAGGTCGCGGCTGCTCGGAGGTGGGTCGCCAGCGTCCTCGGGGAGGAGCATCCCGCGCTGGACGACTGCGTCCTGCTCACTTCTGAGACCTTCACCAACGCCGTTGTTCACGGCGGCGGGACGGAGGTTGAGGTCTGCGTCGAAGCCGATGGGGACCGGGTCAGCGTGGCCGTCCTCGATGAGGGTGGCGGGGCGCTGCCGCACCGCGTCGACGACCCGTGCGGGCTCGGCGGGCGCGGCCTTCCCATCCTGGAAGCGCTCTCCGACGACTGGGGGTTCGGCGTCCTGGACGACGGGCGGTTGCGGGTCTGGTTTTCGCTGGGGTGCAGCGGCGCGGCCTGAGTTACTTGGCGTCCGAGTAGCGCTGGACGGTGGCCGCCTCCTCGCTCGCTTTCCGAGGTCGGAGGCGGCCTTGGTCCGCAGCCGAGCCCGGGACTGGTCTGGCCGACGACGACGATCTTCTGGAGACGACCACCCGGGACACGCGGACGCGCGGGCCCGGGGCCAGGGCTTCACCGCTGACCCGCTCTTCCGAGTGTCAAGAGGGCGACAATGTCGCCGAGTCGCCCTGTTATGACCTCCTTGGGCTCTCTTGCCATGGTCTGGGGGCTGAGGTTTGGCTCGAGGGGACCACATCGTCCTCCACACCAAGGAGCCATGACCGTGACCATGCTGACGTACGCCCTCCTCACCGAACCGGCGTATCTGGAGGCGTCACAGGCCGGACGGTCCCCGTCCAAGGGCAAGGTGCATCTGGTCGTCACCAACACCGGCAGGGAGGTGGATTGGGTCACGATCGAGGTGACGGTGCCCGTCGGCAACGGGGACGGCGGTCTCACCCCGGACATCGGCACGATCACGCCCAAGGGCACGTACACCCACACGCACGTGAACGCCCAGTTGCTCACCCCACCTGCCACCGTGCCAGTGACATTCCAGCGAGTGCAGGGCACCAACACCTTCCAGGCCACCCCTCCGGCGGGGGCCAAAGCCTTCCATCCCGGCGACTACATGGTGCTGGCCCTGGAGGACATCAATGTCGCCGCTGCCAGCGGGCTGGCGGTACTGATGGTGAGAGAGACCAGATCGACCCAGCAAGGGTACGAAGTCCGCTTCGCGGCCGTGCCGCTGATGAAGGCCGCTGCCACCGAGGTTCCGGCGCCACGTGACTTCCGCCCGGACAAGGTCATGCTGGACGTCGGAGACCTCCTCACGCTGAGCTGGGACGGGTCCGACGACTTCGACTACAAGATCGTGTTCCCCGGCGGGGAATCGGCCGTCCAGCGCGGGAAGCGCACCTGGTCACCGGCCGCCGACGCCATCCCGCGGCGGGCCACGACCTACACCCTCGTCGCCACCTCCCGGACCACGCCCCGGGTGGAGCACTTCCTCACCACGACCGTCCAGGTGCGCCATCCCGTCCTGGAGACGCTCACCGCCACCACCGGCATCAACACCGAACGGGTGCGGGGACGGAACGCCGATGACGGATGGATCAGCTTCCCCAAGGAGGGGTTGAACGTACGCAAGGGGACCGGGAAGACCTGGGGATCGGTGTTCGCCGACAGGGCCGACCTCAATGGCGTGAACACCACATGGGTCCAGGGAAGAAGCGCCGACGACGGATGGATCACCTTCCCCGTGGAAGGACTCAAGGTCCATCGAAAGGACGACAATCACCTGACGCACCTGGTCGTCGGTTACGCGACCCACGACATCGTGAAGACCAGAATCGTGCGCGGAGTGGTGGACGATGAGGGCTGGATCAGCTTCCGCAAGGAGGGCCTGAACATACGCCGGGGAGGCGGCGGCACGGAGCGGGGCACGTTGTTCGCCGCCGACACCGATCTCCATGGGTGAGCCCTTGACGGGCCGGGGTCATTTGGCGTCGGAGTAGCGCTGGACGATCGCGGCTTCCATGGGGAACACGACCGAGGTTCGGCCGAAGAGGATGTCTCCGGCCTCCTTCGCAGAGGCTTCGATCGCGTCCACCACCTCGTCCGCCAAAGGGGTCGGGGTGTGGACGATGACCTCGTCGTGTTGGAAGAAGACCAGGTGGGGCGGGCCCAGGGCGGTGAGGCGCTGGCGGAGGCGGGCCATCAGGGTGAGGGCCCAGTCGGCGGCGGTCGCCTGGACGACGAAGTTGCGGGTGAAGCGGCCACGACTTCGGACGGCCGAGGCCGAGCGGGTGTCGTCGCCCGTGGACGTCAGCTCGCGCCAGTCCGCTGAGGGTGGCGGGCAGGTTCGGCCCAGGCGGGAACGCACGAGGTGTCCGCGTTCTCCTGCCTGAGCGGCTGCCTCCACGAACTCGAACGCATCGGGGAAGCGCTTCTTCAGGACGCCCAGGAGTTGCACCGCCTCGCCTGTTCCGCCTCCGTACATGGCCGAGAGCAGTGCGAGTTTCGCCTTGTCGCGGGCGGTCAGGTCGGCGGACGGGGTGAACACGTCGGCCAGGGCGGCGTACAGGTCGCCCTGGGCGGCGGCGTCTGCGAAGGCTCGGTCGCCCGCCAGAGCCGCCAGGACGCGGGGTTCCAGTTGGGCCGCGTCCGCCACGACCAGGGACCAGCCCTCGTCGGCCACGACCGCCGAGCGGAGGACGCGCGGGATCTGGAGCGCGCCACCACCATTCGTGGCCCAGCGGCCTGAGACGACGCCGCCGACCACGTACTCCGGACGGAACCGGCCCTCGTGCACCCAGGTGTCGAGCCACGTCCAGCCGTGGGCGGTGTGCAGGCGCGACAGTTCCTTGTACTCCAGCAGGAGGGGCACGGCCGGGTGGTCGATCTCCTTCAGGACGTACGCGCGGGTCGTCTTCACCTGGTGGCCGATCGCCGCGAACGCCTTGACGAGCTGGGCGGGCGAATCCGGGTTCACGTGGCGGCCGAACGCGGCGCTGATCCTGTCGGCCAGGTCCTGGAGTCTGCGGGGGCGCAGGCCGCCGGACGGGCGGGGGCCCAGCATCTCGGTCAGCAGCGTGTCGTGCGCCGTCACCGACCACGGCAGACCGGCGTGCGTCATCTCGGCCGCGATCAGCGAACCGGCCGACTCGGCCGCCACGAGCAGCGCGAAGCCGCGCAGGCCCGCGATCCGCCGCTGCTGCTCCGCGTGGACGGCCACGATCCGCGCCAGGTCCTCGGCCTCGTCCTCCTCGTCGTCATCGAACAACGACGCCTGCGGGCCCGCCTCGGCAGGGGGCGGACGGTCGTCCGGCACGGGTTCGCCATGGAGGCGCGCCCACGCCGCGGCAACCGAACGCGGCTCCCCGTACCGGCCGTCATAGCCGGACAGCAGGCTCTCGGCCAGCTCCAGGTCATGGCACCGCTCGACCCGGACACCGGCCTCGACCAGTGCCCGGTACACCCGCGCGGACGACGACCACACCCAGCGCGGACGGTCGGCGCGCTCGCGCTCGGCCACCGCCGTCGCCAGCGACGGCACGGACTCCGCGTCCCCCAGGGGCGTGCCGTCGTCGGCGAGGGGCCGCAGCGCTCCCCCGCCTCGGGCCCCAACGGCGACGGCGATCCTCACCAGCACATTGTGCCGTCCGGGTCCGACAAAACGTCCCTCAGCCGAGGGGGATGACGAACTCGTCCTCGATCGGCGGGTCGTTCTCGTGGTCGCCGCAGCCGGTGACGGCGTAGCAGCGGACGCGCAGCTCGCCCTCCGTGACGTCCAGGCGCAGGAAGCTCTTGAAGAACGGCGGGGAGTCCCAGTCGGCCATCTCGGACCGGAAGCGCTGCGGGAGGCGCTTCACCGGCAGGCGCGGCGGCTTCCCCGGCCCCCGCCACCTCCCGCGCGGGACCCCCAGCAGCGCCGCCACGAACCGGGCCCGCAGCGACACCTCCTCGTCCTCGTACACGCGCCCGGCCCGGATGCCGAGGCGCTTCTCGACGGCCGCCGTCGCCTCCCTCGGCGTCAGGTCGAACAGCCACGGCATCCGGAACCAGCGCCCGTACAGGTGGCTGTAGCGCGACAGCGAGTCCCCGCGCAGCGGGTAGCACCGGAAGTCCGGCTCGTCCACGAGCGTGGTCTTGGGGATGATGTGCGTCGCGTGCATGAACGCGCCGCCGCCGCCCGACACGACGTACTGGACCGTCCGGTCGCCGACCTTCACCGGGTACCGCTCGTATCTGTGGATGTCGCCGCCGATCGCCGCGACGTAGTTGTTCGCCGGGTCGCGGACGATCGCGTCCACGGTGCCGCCGCCCTCGATCGCGCAGGGGTGGCTCATGTCCTCCACGACCAGGGGCTTCCCGGTCACCAGCAGCTTCGGCTTCGGGCCCGCCGACACGCCCTTCAGCCAACGTCCCTGCTCGTCGTCGACGCCGCCGAGGATGCCGGTGTCGATGCCGATGATCCGCAGGCCCGGGGTGTCGATCGCCCAGTACGGCGCGGGCTGGACGGCCCGCTGCCCCGCCGCGCCCCGGTACCGCGACCGGATCTCGGCCAGGCTCGCCGCGTCCACCTGGCCCGACTTGCGCCAGAACCGTCGCGCGAGCCACGAGAACCGGCCGTTCCAGGACGGCGTGCAATCCATGTCGAACTGGCAGAACACGTTCAGGAAGCCGCGCAGCCCGTCGTACCAGTCGTGGTTGCCGGGCACGGCGTAGATCGGGCCCGGGTAGCCCGCGTAGGGGCGGAAGAACTTGTCCTCGTAGCCTCCGGCGTCCCCCGTCGGGTAGATCACGTCGGACGCGATGACCAGGAAGTCGGTGTCCGCGCCGACCGACAGCAGCGGCGGGACGACGGCGTACTGCGACCGGTCGCCCTCCCCGGTGTCCCCCATGACGACGAACGAGAACTCGCTCTCCGGACGGTGCATCGTGAGCGACGCGGGAGCGCCCCGGCGCTCGCTCAGCGCCGCCACCGCCCGCTTGCGCAGCTCGTTGGACGGGTCGCCCCACCACCGCGCCACCACGTCGTTCCGGGACCGCCACAGCACGGTCGGACGCCGCCACGAGAACGCCCGCACGTGCTCGGGCATCAGCCTGGAGAACGTCCCCGGCCGTCCGCACACCCACCCGGCCCCGGCCTCGGAGGTCCGCGAGTTCTCGACCTGGCGAGGCCGGTCCTGGGCATGCATGAAGAGACCTCCGGGGGGCTGGGGGTAGGCCCAACCTTCCCCGGAGGTCTCTCCGATCGTCAAGCCAGCCGCGATGACCCGGTTCGGCCTCCCGCGCCCGGGCCGTCCGCGACGTCCGTCATGGCCGGTTCGGGAGGGGTGACGCGCGGGTCAGTGGGCGCCTTCGCCGGTGAGGGCGCGCACCTCCAGCTCGGCATACTTCTCGTCGGTCTTCTCCCTGGTCAGAACCGTCCCGAGGTAGGCGCAGAGGAACCCGATCGGGATCGAGAACAGGCCGGGGTTCTGCATGTGGAACGGCGCGACCGTGGTCTCGCTGAACAGCGCGTCCGCGTTGCCCTTCGGGATGGTCGCGGACTTGCCGCCCCAGCAGATCGGGCTCAGCAGGACGAGTCCGACCGCCGACACGAGGCCGCCGTAGATGCCCGCGACCGCGCCGGAGGTGTTGAAGCGCTTCCAGAACAGCGAGAACAGCAGCGTCGGCAGGTTCGCGGACGCGGCGATCGCGAACGCCAGCGCCACCAGGAACGCCACGTTCAGCCCGCGCGCGAAGATCGACAGCACGATCGCGATCGCGCCGATGACCAGCGCCGACACGCGGGCCACCCGCACCTCGTCCCGCTCGCCGGTCTTCCCGCGCTTGAACACGTTGGCGTACAGGTCGTGGGCGAACGACGAGGACGACGCGAGCGTCAGCCCGGCGACGACGGCGAGGATCGTGGCGAACGCGACCGCCGCGATGATCGCCAGGAAGACCGCGCCTCCGGTCGTCCCGGCGCCGCCGCCGAGTTTCTCGGCGAGCTGCGGGGCCGCGGTGTTGCCGCCCTTGTCCTGCGCCATGATCGCCTTGCTGCCGACCAGGGCCGCCGCGCCGAACCCGATGACCAGCGTCATCAGGTAGAACACGCCGATGATGCCGATCGCCCAGTTGACCGACGTCCGGGCGGCGCGCGCGTTCGGCACGGTGTAGAAGCGGATCAGGACGTGCGGCAGGCCCGCCGTCCCGAGCACCAGGGCGAGGCCGAGGGACAGCAGGTCGAGCTTGGACCACACGTCGGTCGCGCCGTACTTCAGTCCCGGCTGGAGGAACTTGTCCCCCTTGCCGGAGCTGTCGGCCGCCGCGCCGAGCAGGTGCGACAGGTTGAAGTCGAACTTCGACAGCACCCAGACGGTCATCACGACCGCGCCGATCATCAGCAGGACGGCCTTGACGATCTGCACCCAGGTGGTGCCCTTCATGCCGCCGACCACGACATAGAAGATCATCAGGGCGCCGACCACCACGATCGTCCAGATCTTGGCGGCCTCGCCGTGCGTGCCGAGCAGCAGGTTGACCAGCGCGCCCGCGCCGACCATCTGCGCGAGCAGGTAGAAGATCGACACCACGATGGTGGAGATCCCGGCGGCGGCCCGGACGGGACGCTGGCGCATCCGGAACGCCAGCACGTCCGCCATGGTGAACCGGCCGGAGTTGCGGAGCATCTCGGCGACCAGCAGCAGCGCGACCAGCCACGCGACCAGGAACCCGATCGAGTACAGGAACCCGTCGTAGCCGGACAGCGCGAAGATCCCCGCGATGCCGAGGAAGGACGCGGCGGACATGTAGTCGCCGCCGATGGCCAGGCCGTTCTGGAGGCCGGTGAACTGGCGTCCGCCCGCGTAGAAGTCCGCGGCGGTGCGGGTCTGGCGGCTGGCCCAGATCGTGATGTAGAGCGTGATCGCCACGAAGACCGCGAACAGGACGAGGGAGATCGTCCGGTGCTGCTCGGTCTTGGAGGCCGCGGTGACACCCGCGAGGACGTGGTGGGCGTTCACTCGGCCTCCTTCTCGCCGGTCGCCGGACGGGTCCGGCCCGGTCCCGCCTCCTCGGGCGGCGCGGCGGACGCGCCGGGAGCGTCCGTGGGGACGTCGGCGGCGAGGGGTTCGAGGGTCCCGCGGGAGTAGCGCTCGTAGGCGACGGCGATGAGGAAGGTGGACACGAACTGCAGGAGGCCGAAGACGAGGGCGACGTTGATCTCGCCGAACATCTTCTTGGCCATGAAGTCGCGGGCGTAGGCCGACAGGACGACGTAGAGCAGGTACCAGAGCAGGAAGGCCGCGGTCAGCGGGAAGACGAAGCGGCGGAACGCCGATCTCAGCCGCCGGAACTCCGGGCTCGCCTCGATCGCCAGATAGCCCGCCTCGTCCAGGCCGCCCCCGGGGGGCTCCGGCGGCCCATGGGACTCCGCGTTGCTCATCGATCACCTCCGGGAATAGATCCCTTACCGAATGTCACCGTGATCGGCGGCAACGATGCCTTACGGAGGTGGCCGATGCAGGCCGATTGACCAAGAACCCGGCGGCCGAATGAACTGGATATCGGCCCGATGCGCTACCGATGCCCGAATGTGATCCCTATCACACGGATGTCGGCGAAGGACCCGGAGTGCCCCCGAGTGCGCCCCGGGGTGAGCGCGGCGGCGGGTGGGGGTCAGGCGACGCCGAAGGTGCGGGGGTCGTCCGTCGAGACGATCTCGCGGCCGAGCGGGGTCAGCGAGACCGGGACGAGCTTGAAGTTGGCGATGCCGAACGGGATCCCGATGATCGTCAGGCAGAGCGCGACGCCCGTGACGATGTGCCCGAAGGCGAGCCAGATCCCGGCGAAGACCAGCCAGATCAGGTTGCCGACACAGGACGGGGCCCCGGCGTCCGGACGCTTCACGATCGTCTTGCCGAACGGCCACAGCGCGAACGCGGCGATGCGGAACGAGGCGATCCCGAACGGGATGGTGATGATCAGGATGAAGCAGATGACGCCGGCGATGGCGTATCCGAGCGCCATCCAGAAACCGGCCAGGACGAGCCAGATGATGTTCAGGAGCGTTCGCACGGCTTCAACCCTAGGTCAGATCACGCTTCTGATGGGGATCGGCCGGGTGCCGCCGAACGCGGCGGGCGCCGGTGCCACCCCCATGGACACCGGCGCCACCACGGCGAGGGCGCCTGCGGCCATCATGAGTCCCCCCAGAACGGCGACGAATCGCCTTCTCATGATGCCTCCACAGACGGCCCTGGTCCCAGCAGAACCGGGACGCACTTAGAACACTAAGTGGAGGTCCGTAATGCCCGCGTAAACCCGCCCAAATGCCCTGGGCAAGTCTCATCTCCGCAGGTCAACACCCTGATACCCGCCGCCGTCCCCCCTCCAACCACCGTGATCCCCCGGGTCTCCGCCCGAAACGGCGGGGCCCGGGGGCAGGGGCCGGGGGGCGGCGGGACGGTCAGGGGGCGAGGACCCGGAGGGCGCCGGGCAGGACCTTCGCGGTGACGGGGAGTTCGCCGGGCAGCTCCCCGTCGGCCCCGTAGGGCAGGACGCGGCCCGGGTCGTCCAGCTCGATGCGGACCTCGCGGCCCCGCAGGATCTCGACCTGCGGACGGTGCAGGTGCGATCCGGACTCCAGCTCGCGCATCACGGCGAAGAAGATCCGCTTCGGGGCGTGCCGGACGACGACCACGTCGAGCAGGCCGTCGTCGACGGAGGCGTCCGGGGCGACGTGGCGGCCGAAGCCGTAGTACCCGGAGTTGGCCGCGATGACGGTGTAGCCGCGGAAGCGGTGCTCCACCCCGTCCACCGTGACCCGGTAGTCCGCGGGCTTCCACGAGGCGACGGCGCGGAGCGCGCCCACGTAGTAGGACGCCGAGCCGCGCAGCCAGCGGGACCGGTTCGCGTTGAGGTTCGCGACGGCGTCCACGCCCGCGTAGACGCTGCCGAGGACCGGGACGCCGTTGGCCTCGATGGCGTCCACGGCGCGGGGTTCGCCGCGCAGCAGCAGCTCGGCGAGGGCGTCCGGCTCGCCCGGGATGGCCAGCTGGCGGGCGAAGTCGTTGCCGCGCCCGGCCGGGACGATCCCGAACACCGCGTCCGTGCCGACCAGGGCTCCGCCGACGCAGCCGACCATGCCGTCCCCGCCGACGCCGAGCACGACGTGACCGGCGTCGGCCGCGCCGCGCGCGAGGGCGGTGGCGTGCTCCAGGCCGCGGCTGTACTCGACGACCAGCTCGGCCCCCGCCTCGCGCAGCGCGCGGGCGAGCGGGATCAGCGTCGCCGCCGAGGCCGAGCTGCCCGCCGTCGGGTTGACGACGGCGGTGAACACACGAGGGGGCGTCATGGGGGGGTTTACTCCTCGGCCTGGAAGAGGATGCCGGGGTTCAGGATGCCCGACGGGTCAAGGGCCCCCTTGACCGCCCGCAGCACCGCGACGCCGAGCGGGCCGGTCTCGCGGGCGTACCAGTCGCGGTGGTCGGTGCCGACGCCGTGGTGGTGGCTGATCGTCCCGCCCGCGGCGAGGATCGCGTCGTTCGCGGCGTGCTTGGCCTTCTCCCAGTGCGCGACGGCGTCCGGGCCCTGCGCGGAGACGACCGTGAAGTAGAGGGACGCGCCGGACGCGTAGACGTGCGAGATGTGGCACATGACCAGCGGCGGCGTCCCGGACGCGGCGAGCGTCTCGTTGAGCGCGCCCTTCACGCCCGCGTAGAGCGCGGGGATGTCGGCCCAGAACGCGGCCGTCTCGAGCGTCTCGGCGAACGCGCCGACGTCGAGCAGCGCGTCACGCATGTAGGGGGCATTGAAGCGGCCGTGCTTCCACTTGTCGCCGGGCTCCGCGCCGAGTGGCTCGCCGCCGAGGCCGGTGAGGACGCCGTGGATCTTCTCGCGGCGCGCGGCGATCTCGTCCGGGGTGCCCTCCAGGCCGAGGACGACCAGGCAGCCGGACGCGGAGAGCCCGCCGCCCACGCCGGACGGGTCGGCCAGGCCGACCATGGTCTCCGTCTCGTCCGAGAGGCGCAGGACGGTGGGGAGCGGGCCGTCCTGGGCGAGGGCGCGCAGCGCCGTGGAGCCGGTCTCGAAGTCGGAGAAGCGCCAGCCCTCGTACGCCTGCGCGTCCGGGACGGGCCGGATCCGCACCCGGACGGAGGTGATGACGCCGAACGCGCCCTCCGAGCCGAGGACGAGCTGCCGCAGGTCGGGCCCGGCGGCGGACTTCGGCGCGCGGCCGAGGTCGAGCGTCCCGGCGGGGGTGGCGACGGTCAGGCCGACGACCATCTCGTCGAACCGCCCGTACCCGGCGGACGCCTGGCCGCTGGAGCGCGCGGCGGCGAACCCGCCGATCGTGGCCCACTCGAACGACTGCGGGAAGTGGCCGAGGGTGTAGCCGCGCTCGCGCAGCATCTCCTCGGCGCGCGGGGCGCGCAGGCCCGGCTGGAAGACGGCCGTGCGGGACACCTCGTCCAGCTCGACGAGCCCGTCGAGGCGGCGCAGGTCGAGCGCGACGAACGAGGTCACGCCGTGCTCGCCGAGGCCGGTCGGGGCGAGGCCGCCGACGACGGACGTCCCGCCGCCGAACGGCACGACCGCGACCCGGTGCTCCTCGCAGGCCGCGAGGACGGCGAGGACCTCGTCGTGCGAGCCCGGCAGGACGACGGCGTCGGGCGCGTCGTCCACCTGACCGGCGCGGATGCGCAGCAGGTCAGGGGTGGACTTGCCGCGCGTGTGGCGGACGCGGGTCTCGGCGTCGGTGCGCATGTGCTCGGCGCCCACGGCCGCGGCGAGCGCGTCCCGGGCGGCGCCGGGCAGGCGCGACTCCGGCGGGACGATCTCGTCCAGGGCGAGCGGCGGGGCCTCCACCGGCTTCACGCCCAGCAGGTCGCGCAGCAGCCCGACGACCGGCTCGGGCAGGGGCGTGGCCCGGGCCGGATCGCCCCAGCCGCTCCACAGCATGTCCCGGGTTCCCACCGCGGCTCCTCCAAGTTGGCTCTACAAGTGCTTACTGCCTTACACTGTGACACATGACGTCGAATCGTCACAACAGGATGGACGAGCAGGCCGTGCTGGACGCCGCGCGCGACTGCGTCCTCGCCGTCGGCGTGCGCCGCACCACGCTGACCGACATCGCCCGCCGCGCCGGGGTCTCCCGCATGACCCTGTACCGCCGCTGGCCGGACGTGCGCACCATCGTCGCCGACCTCATGACCCGCGAATGGACCGCCGTCGGCGCCGCCGTCCGCCCCTCGACGGACGGCCGGCCCGCTGCCGGCGCCGAGGGGCGGCCGGTGCGGGAACTGCTGGTGGACGGGCTGGTCAGCGGGGTCGCGCAGCTGCGCGGGCATCCGCTGATGCGCAAGATCCTGGACGTCGATCCCGAGCTGCTGCTGCCGTACCTGCTGGACCGGCTCGGCGCGAGCCAGGCCGCCTTCCTGGAGATCTTCGAGGACGCGCTGGCCGCCGGGCACGCCGACGGCTCGATCCGCGCGGGCGACACCGCCCGGCAGGCGCGGGCGCTGCTGCTGGTCGTGCAGTCCTTCGCGCTGTCCGGCCGGGTCGTCTCCGACGAGGCCGACCCGGCGCTCACTTCCGACGCGTTCGACGCCGAGCTCCGCATCATCCTGGAAAGGACCCTCGCGCCATGACCTCCTCCAGCGCCATGCACCCCGCCGGTGCCATGACCCCTGTCAGGTCGTCCCTGAACGCCGCGCGCCGCGCGCGGGAGCTGGACGCGCTGCCCGGCGAGATCGTGGACGTGCTGGTCGTCGGCCTGGGCGCGACCGGCGCGGGCGTGGCGCTCGACGCCGCCTCGCGCGGCCTCACCGTCGCCGCGATCGACGCGCACGACCTGGCCTTCGGGACGTCCCGCTGGAGCTCCAAGCTCATCCACGGCGGCCTGCGCTACCTGGCGTCCGGGCAGGTGGACGTCGCGCACGAGAGCGCCGTCGAGCGCGGCGTCCTGATGGCGCGCACCGCGCCGCACCTGGTGCGCGCGCTCCCGTTCGTGATGCCGCTGACCCCGCTCGTGTCGCGCCAGGCCGCCGCGGTCGTGCGCGTGGGGCTGCACGCCGGTGACGCCCTCCGCCTCGGCGCCCGCACCCCGCGCGCGCTCCTGCCGGGCCCGCGCCGTCTGTCGCCGGTGGAGACGCTGCGCCTCGCGCCCGCGCTCCGCTCGTACGGGCTGCGCGGCGGCCTGCTGTCCTGGGACGGCCAGCTCGCCGACGACGCCCGCCTGGTCACCGCCATCGCCCGCACCGCCGCCGCGCACGGCGCGCGCGTCCTGACCCGCGTCCGCGCGCTGCGCCTGGACGGCTCGGGCGCGCAGGTCCGGGACGAGCTGACCGGACGCGAACTCACGATCCGCGCCCGCACCGTGGTCAACGCGACCGGCGTGTGGGCGGGCGGCCTCGTGGACGGCGTCCGGCTGCGTCCCTCGCGCGGGACGCACCTGGTCCTGCGCGCCGAGTCCCTCGGCGGGCTGGGCTCCGGGCTGCACATCCCGATCCCGGGCGCGTCCAACCGGTTCGTGCTGGTGATCCCGCAGGGCGACGGACGCGTCTACGTCGGGCTCACCGACGAGCCCGCCGACGGCCCGGTCCCGGACGTCCCGGAGCCGACGCCCGCCGAGATCGGCTTCCTCCTGGACATCCTCGACTCCGCGCTCGACCTGCCCGTCCGCCGCCGCGACGTCCTCGGCGCGTTCGCCGGGCTGCGCCCGCTGCTGGACGACGCGCACGGCTCCACCGCCGACATCTCGCGCAAGCACGCCGTCCTGACCTCGCCTGACGGCGTCGTCACGGTCGTCGGCGGCAAGCTCACCACCTACCGCCGCATGGCCGAGGACGCCGTCGACGCCGTCCTCGCCACGGGCCGCGTCGCCGCCGGGCCGTCCCGGACGTCCCGCATCCCGCTGGTCGGCGCCGCCCGCCCGGACGCCCTGGCCCGTCTCGACGCCCCGCGCCGCCTCGTCCAGCGCTACGGCGCGGAGGCCCCGCTCCTGGCCGCCCTGGCCCGCGAGGACGCCGCGCTCCTGGAGCCCGTCGTCCCCGGCCTGCCCGTCCTGCGCGCCGAGCTCGCCTGGGCCGTCCGCCACGAGGGCGCCCTCGACGCGTCCGACCTTCTCGACCGCCGCACCCGCATCGGCCTGGTCCCGGCCGACCGCACCGCCGCGCTCGCCGCGGCCCAGGCCGCCCTCCCCGCGACGGCCACCTCCCCCGCCGCCTGACCCCGGCGCGTTCCCGGCCCGCTCCCTCCGTCCGCCTGGGCGGATGGGGCGGGGATGGTGGACCGCTGGCGCTCGCATGGCGCCGGGGAGGACGCGCGGTCGTGGCGAGGTATGACGTGGGTCACCCGGCGTGGCGGGCCGGCGGCGTGTGAGGTTAACCTAACCTAATCAACACCGAGGGTGACGGGGGGCCTGGCTTGGCGCGCCAGAGCGGTTGCGGGCACTGTCCGGGGAGTCATTCCGCGGAACGGCCCTGTCTGGCGAGCGCCACGACGAAGGCGCGGGCCTGGCTGCTGATCGAGCACCCGGGGCCCTGGCCGGAGCGGGTCGAGCAGCTGACGGAGCCGGTGGCGCTGGCCCGGGCGGTCCGGGACGCGCTGGCGGCCGGGGTGCGGCCCCAGCTCATCCGGCGGGCCGGGCGCGGACGCCGTCCCACTCCCCCGCTGCGGGTGTACGTCGGCTGGTCCCAGGGTTCGGACGTGTGGCTCGAGACGCGCGAGCTGGACGACCACGCGGAGCTCGCCTCCCTCGACCTCGCGGCCGTCGCCGTCGGACGGCCCCCCGGATGGGGCGAGCCGGTGGGCGAGCCCGTGTTCCTCGTGTGCACGCACGGTAGGCGGAACGCCTGCTGCGCGCGGACGGGCGCTCCGCTCGCGCGGAGCCTCACGGCCCGGTTCGGCGACCTCGTCTGGGAGACCACCCACGTCGGCGGAGACCGTTACGCGGCGAACCTCGTGTGCCTCCCGCACGCCGTCTACTACGGGAACCTCGGCCCGGACGACGCGGAGAAGGCGGTTTCAGCCTATTTGGACGGGGAAGTCGTCTTGGATCGCCTCCGCGGACGGGCCGGACTGCCGGAGGCGGCCCAGGCGGCCGAGCACGCCGTCCGGGCGGAGACGGGCGTTCTGGAAGTGACGGGAGTGACCGTCGAAACACTCTCCGGCGCTTCTCCCTATGAGGCGGTGGTGTCCTCCGGAGACCGCCGTTACCGAGTGGTCGTGGAACGCACCGAAGAGTCCGGAGGGTGCGGTCCGGAGTGCCAAGAGAAGCTCCAGACCCACCTTGTTACCGACCTCACCCTTCTCAACGAGGCGGCCCTCGTGTAATCTCACCGAGGCCCCATTATTTCGAGGGTCTCCCGTCGTCTCGTCCCCACAGGCCTGGTCATCCGGGCGGGGAACAAGAGCGGCAACTCCAGACGTTGGACCATTCGGCGCTTCGGACGCTTGCGACTGAAGCACGTCGAGCGTCCATGTCCTGAAATTGCTCAGTAAAACCAACCAAGGTGGGTGTTCCATGGCTCAGGTACGTCGGCAGGCAAACCTCCCTCGTCCCTCGTGGGGCTGGCAGGACGCCGCGGCGTGCCGGGGGGAAGACCTCGTGCTCTTCTTCGGCCCCGACGGCGAGCGCCAGCCCGAACGCGAGATCCGTGAGCGCAAGGCCAAGCAGATCTGCATGGGCTGCCCGGTCCGCGGCGAGTGTCTCGACTACGCGGTCTCCCGGCCGGAGAAGTACGGCACCTGGGGCGGCCTCAACGAGGACGAGCGCGCCTCCGAGCGCCGCCGCCGCATGCGCCGCGCCAACGCCGCCTAGCAAGCCCAGGCCCCTTGCCCCTTCCTGACGAAGGTCGCTGACGGCAAGCCCCCGGCACGCCACCCTGAATACGTGACGGCCCCGCTCCGGCGGGGCCGTTGTCGTGTTCGGCGACAATTATTCCCGTACCGCATCGGAACGGCACCGGGCGGCGAATTCAGAAAACGCACAGGACCATTTTCGGACTAGTACCGCCGGGCCATGTCCATGATCCACTCGGCGCTACCAGCGGGTGGTTCCGGCGCGTTCCAGCAACAGGACGACATCGGCGTCCGCGACCTGCTCGAAATCCTCGTACCACTGGCCCACGGCGCTGAACATCCGGGGCGCCGCGAGGGCCACGAGCGCGTCGGCCTCGCCCGCCATGTCCCGCACCGTCGAGGCCGCCCCGACCGGCACCGCCAGCAGCAGCCGCTCCGGTTTCCGGGGACGGACGGCCGCCAGGGCAGCCCGGGCCGTCCCGCCCGTGGCGAGCCCGTCGTCCACCACCACGACCTGACGGCCCGTGATCTCCGGCAGCGGACGGTCCCCCCGGTAGGCGCGCACGCGGCGCTCCAGCTCGGCGCGCTCGGCGGCGACGGTGGCGGCCAGGTCCTCCTCGTCCAGGCTCAGGCGGTCGAGCAGGCCCGCGTCCAGGACGGGGTCGCCGCCCTCGGCGATCGCCCCCACGCCGAGCTCCGGCTCCGGCGGGTACCCGATCTTCCGCGTCACCAGGACGTCCAGGACGCCGCCGAGCCGCCGCGCCACCTCGTACCCGACCGGGACCCCGCCGCGCGGCAGCGCGAGCACCAGCGGCTCGTCCAGCTCCAGCGGCTCGAGG
This sequence comes from Actinomadura oligospora ATCC 43269, assembly GCF_000518265.1. Lineage (GTDB taxonomy): Bacteria > Actinomycetota > Actinomycetes > Streptosporangiales > Streptosporangiaceae > Spirillospora > Spirillospora oligospora. The sequence goes on from NZ_JADG01000011.1 coordinate 146,957, forward strand.
CGGTCGGCCAGCATCCGTCCGGCCTGGCGCCTGTCCGCGAACGGCAACTTCACGGGTGACATGGCGTCCTCCCCCGGGAGGCTCACGACGGATCTCCAGCTTAGATCGGGCCCCCGGGGAGGGTCGCGGCCGGGAGCGGGATCAGGACGAGGCGGTGAGCCACGCCAGGGGGTTGGCGCGCAGGATCCGGTCCAGGGTGGCGTCGTCGGCCCCGGCGGCGCGCAGGGCCGGGACGACGGTCGTGAACAGGTGCCCGTAGCCGGGGCCGTCGTAACGGGTGACCTGCGTCATCCGGGTGACGCCGCTGCCGAGCATGACGCGGTCGGCGTGCCCGGCGTCCAGCAGGTCCAGGACGGGCCGGATCCGGGTCTCCAGGGACGCCGTGGGGGCGTCCGGGTCGAAGGGCAGGAGGCTGAAGGAGACGTACGCGCCGCTCTCGGCGATCTTGCGGTGCGCGGCGGGGTCGTCGCCGAGGTCCTGCCGGGTCACGGCGACGCGGCCGGGGGCGAGGCCCGCGGACGTCAGGACCTCCAGCAGCGCCAGGCCGGGACGCCCGTGCGCGGCGACCGACAGGCCGGAGTACTCGGCGGCGCGGGCGGCGGCGCGCAGGCACCGCTCCTCGGCCTCGGTGGGGACCTCGCCCCAGGTGCCGACCTCGCCGATCACGCCGGGCAGGGCGCTGGTGCCGTCCAGGCCGAAGCCGATCTCGGCGAGCAGCCGCTCGGCCAGCCGCACCTCGTCCAGCTCGTCCACGTAGGACGGGTGGAACGGTCCGGCGAACAGGCCGGTGGAGGCGATCACGGCGACCCGCGCGCCCGCCGCCATCCGCGACAGCGCGGCGGCGTTGCGGCCGATGCCCGAGCAGGTGAGGTCGACGACCAGGCCGACGCCGTGCTCGGCCCGCAGGGCGGCCAGCTCGCCGGTGACGGTCTTCTCCTCGTCCAGCCAGCGGCGGGGGTCGGAGTCCAGCTGCTGGGGGCGCGTGGGCCAGCGCAGGTCCAGCTGGAGGTGCTCGTGGGCGAGCACCGGTCCGGTGACGGAGGACGCGTCGACGGCGCCGGTGACGGTGCGCAACCGCCCGGTCTGCTCACTGGGGGCCATACCTGGCGAGGTTACGACATACTTGAAGGTTTCCCTGCCCACTGCTGGGCTTTCTTTACCCTCCGGTATCGAGGATCGGTCCGCCCGGGTCCCCCGGTCCCAGGACTACGGACGTTCGGGAGGGTCGGCGGCGCGCTCGCGGGCCTGGAGGGTGCCCGCGCTCGGCCAGCGGCGGTCGATCTCGCTGTTGAGGGCCGCGCCCAGCAGGACGGCGAGGGCGGCCACGTACAGCCAGCCGAGCACCGCGATGGACGCCGCCAGCGACCCGTACACCGAGATGCCGCGCAGCGAGCCGGCCAGGTAGAAGCGGAGCAGGAAGCTGCCGACGATCCAGATCAGCAGCGCGATCACCGCGCCCGGCAGCTCGCGCCACCAGGCCGTCCGGACGGGGATGCTGTGGTGGTACAGCAGGGCGAGGAAGACCACCGAGACCGTGGTCACGACCGGCCAGTAGAAGATCTCCACGAAGCCCGAGCTGCGCGGGACGGCCTGCCGGGCGAGCGCGGGACCGGCGACCAGCAGCGGGATCACCACCGACAGCAGCACCACGCCGAGCAGGTACAGGAAGAACGCGCGCAGCCGGGTCCGGACCACGCCGCGCACCCCGGACAGCCCGTAGGTGATGGTGATCGTGTCCACGTAGACGTTGGTGGCGCGGGACCCGGCCCACAGCGAGATCAGGAAGCTGACCGACACCACGTCCGGACGGCCGCCGCGGATCACGTCGTCGATCAGCGGGACGACCAGTCCCTTGACGGCGGGCCCGGTGAGGACGTTCTCAGCGCGGTGGATCGTCCAGGTGCGGATCTCGCCGATGGTCTCGGCGCCGAGGATGCCCTTGACGTGCCCCATCATGCCGACCAGCCCGATCACCAGCGGCGGCAGCGACAGCAGTGCGAAGAACGCCGCCTCGGCCGCGAGGCCGGTCACCCGGTACCGGAACGCGGTCACGACCGTGCCGCGGACGAGCTCCCAGGCCGTCCGCAGGGCCTTGCCCGGCCACGCCGGACCCGGCCGCCGCGCGGAGGACGGCGCGTTGGACGGGGAGGAGGACGCGCCGCCGCCCGCCGTGTCGCTTCCCGTGCGCTGGCGTGGAACGGACGCCGGCACCGACTCGAATTCGGACACCCTGTGGCCCGTTCCCTCCGACGATCCGCCCATTCCGCCCGCACGCCCGCCCGGTTTCTCCGGACAACCACCGGTCAACGCCCTCCACCGTAGAGCGTCACCCGCCCGGAACATCCGCCCCTCACCCATTTCCGTGATCCGCCCGGCGCGTCGCGCCACCGATTCGACGGTGCGGAGCGCCCTCCGGCCCATGATCGACATATATCCGTAATGAGCCATGTCACGCGTCCGCATGCCGGACGGAACTGGACAGGCCGCCGCGGCCCGTGTCACAGTTCAGGCATGTCTGCTGTGGACCCGCTGCTGGTGATGCGCCGGCACGTGGACTTTCACCGGGTCAGCAGCGCCATCTGTCGGTGACGCCCAGACCACGCCCCTGCCGTAGTCGATCCGTGCCCTCGCACCAACCGAGTGCCTCGTACTGACCGAACTGCCGAAAGCGGGCGCGTGGCGCATCGGCGTCACCCCGAACCGACCTTCCGCTCAGCGTCGAGCCGGCCGTTTGCCATGACCGCCGGTGCGTCCGCGTCCCCTCGTCACACCAAGGACGCGCCGTGCCACCTGCCGTGCCATCTGCGACCACCACCACCGTCAGACGCCAGCGGGGCGAGGGCCAGTGGGCCCTCGGCTACCGCGAGCCCCTCAACAAGAACGAGGAGAACAAGAAGAACGACGACGGACTCAACGTCCGGAACCGGATCATCGAGATCTACTCCAAGGCCGGTTTCGACTCCATCGACCCCGCCGACCTGCGCGGACGTTTCCGCTGGTACGGGCTGTACACGCAGCGCAAGCCCGGGATCGACGGCGGGAAGACCGGATCGCTTCCGGACGAGGAGCTCGACGACCGCTACTTCATGATGCGGGTGCGCGTCGACGGCGGGCAGCTGGACGGCCCGCAGCTGCGCACGGTCGCCGACATCGCGACGAGGTACGCGCGCGGCACCGCCGACATCACCGACCGGCAGAACATCCAGTACCACTGGATCCGGATCGAGGACGTCCCGGCGATCTGGGAGGCCCTCGAGGCCGTCGGCCTGCACACCACCGAGGCGTGCGGCGACACCCCGCGCGTGCTGATCGGCTGCCCGCTGGCCGGGATCGCGGCGGACGAGGTGATCGACGCGACCCCGCAGCTGCGCGAGGTGCACGACCGGTACATCGGCTCGCAGGAGTTCTCCAACCTGCCGCGCAAGTTCAAGTCGGCGTTCTCGGGCTGCACGGCGCACTGCACCGTCCACGAGATCAACGACGTGGCGTTCGTCGGCGTCGTGAACGAGGACGGCGAGGCCGGTTACCAGGTGTTCGTCGGCGGCGGCCTGTCCACCAACCCGATGTTCGCGCAGAGCCTCGGCGTGTTCGTCCGTCCGGAGCAGGCGCACGAGGTGTGGAAGGGCGTCATCTCGATCTTCCGGGACTACGGGTACCGGCGGCTGCGACACCGCGCGCGGCTGAAGTTCCTCGTCTCCGACTGGGGCGCCGCGAGGTTCCGCCAGGTGCTGGAGGGCGAGTACCTCGGGCACGCGCTGCCGGACGGCCCGGAGCCCGCGGCGCCGCTCCCCCGCCGCGACCACGTCGGGATCCACCCGCAGCGGGACGGGAACCACTACGTCGGGTTCGCGCCGCGCGTGGGCCGGGTGAACGGCGAGCTGCTCGGCGTCATCGCCGACCTCGCCGAGCGGTACGGGTCCGGGCGGGTGCGGACGACCGCCGAGCAGAAGATGGTCATCCTGGACGTCCCGGAGGAGCACACCGAGGCGCTCGCGGACGCGCTCGCCGAGCACGACCTGCAGGTCCGGCCGTCCACGTTCCGGCGGCAGACGATGGCCTGCACCGGCATCGAGTTCTGCAAGCTCGCGATCGTCGAGACCAAGCAGCGCGCGATGGACCTGGTGGACGAGCTGGAGAAGCGGCTGCCCGACTTCGAGCAGCCGGTCACGATCAACGTCAACGGCTGCCCGAACGCGTGCGCGCGGATCCAGGTCGCCGACATCGGCCTCAAGGGCCAGCTCGTCGTGGACGAGAACGGCGACCAGGTGGAGGGCTTCCAGATCCACCTGGGCGGCGCGCTCGGCCGGTCCTTCGGCAAGAAGGTGCGCGGGCTGAAGACCACGTCCGCGGGCCTGACGGACTACGTCGAGCGGGTCGTCCGGAACTACGACGCCCAGCGGACGGACGGCGAGACCTTCGCCGAGTGGGTCGGACGCGCCGACGAGGCGGACCTCAAGTGAGCCGCGCTCCGGAAGTGCGCGTCCGCGCGGCGGGCGCGGGCGGGCGCGGCGGCGGGGTGGCGTCGTGAGCGGGCGGGCGGCGCCGTTCTACTGCCCGTACTGCGGTGAGGAGCGGCTCGAGCCGCGCGCCGGGGAGGGGGCGTGGTTCTGCCGGGACTGCGTCCGCTCCTTCCAGTTGAAGTTCCTCGGGGTGGGGGCGCCCCGGGAGGCCGGAGCCCCCGGGCCGCAGAGCGAGGAGTCGTCATCGTGACGCTGCTGGAGACCGACAGACCGACCCTCGACCTGGAGGACATCGTCGAGTCGGCGGCGACCGCGCTCGCCGGCGCGCCCGCGCGGGAGGTCATCCGCTGGGCCTCGGCGACGTTCGGCGACCGGATCTGCCTGACCTCCTCGATGTCGGACGCCGCGCTGATCCACCTGGTGTCCCGAGTGAAGCCCGGGATCGACGTGCTGTTCGTGGACACCGGCTACCACTTCGCCGAGACCATCGGGACCCGGGACGCGGTGGAGGCCGTGTACCCGGTGAACGTGATCGACGTCCGGCCGTCCCGGACGGTGGAGGAGCAGGAGGCCGCGCTCGGGCCGCGACTGTACGGCCGCAACCCGGACCTGTGCTGCCACCTGCGCAAGGTCGCGCCGCTCGGCCGCGCGCTGGAGGGCTACATGGCCTGGTTCAGCGGCATCCGCCGGGACGAGACGGCCGCGCGCCGCGACCGCCGGGTCGTGGAGTGGGACCGGCGGCGCGGCATGGTCAAGGTCAACCCGATCCTCGACTGGACGCAGGAGGAGATGGACGGCTACATCGAGGACAACGGGATCCTGGTCAACCCGCTGCACCACGACGGCTACCCGTCGATCGGCTGCGAGCCCTGCACCCGGCCGGTCGCGCCGGGCGAGGACCCGCGCAGCGGGCGCTGGGCCGGGACGGGCAAGACCGAATGCGGAATCCACCTTTGACCCGTCCGGGGCCTGGTGGCGTGACGCCGCTGGTCGCGGTGGCGCACGGGTCGCGGGACCCGCGCGCCGCCGCGACCGTCACGCGCCTCATGGACGCCGTGCGCGTCCTGCGCCCGGACGTGCCCGTCCACACCTCGTTCCTGGACCACTGCCCGCCCGCGCCGGTCCCGGTGCTGGACGGGATCGCGGCGGCGGGCGGCACGTCGGCGGTGGTGCTGCCGCTGCTGCTGACGTCCGCGTTCCACTCCAAGTGCGACATCCCGGCCGTGCTGCGCGCGGCGGGCGCCCGGCTCGTCCTGCGGACGGCCGGGACGCTCGGCCCGCACCCGCTGCTGACCGCCGCGCTGGAGCGGCGGCTGGCCGGGGTGGGCGTGGAGCCCGGCGATCCGGACACGGTCGTGGTGCTGGCTGCGGCGGGGTCGAGCGACCCGGCCGCGAACGCGACGATCGCGGGCCTCGCGCGCGAGTGGCGGACGCGGGGCTGGCGCGGCGTCGTGCCCGCGTACGCGTCGGCGACACGCCCGTCGCCGGGCGAGGCCGTGGCGGCGCTGCGGGACGCGGGCGTGCCGCGCGTCGTCGTGGCGTCCTACTTCCTCGCGCCCGGGTTCTTCACCGACAAGGTGCGGGACGAGGCCCTCGTGGCGGGCGCGGCGGCCGTCTCCCCCGCCCTCGGCGACGCCCCCGAGGTCGCCGAACTGGTCGTCCACCGCTACGAAGAGGCCCTCGCCGAGGCCGAAGCCGCCGCCGCCGTCTGACCACGAAGGCATTTCCTCAGGCTCTCGTCGCGTGGGTCAGGCGAGGAGGAAGAGGCGTAGGACGTCGGTGAGGGCCTGTGGTGAGAGCTGCGGGTCGACGGCGCGGCGGAGGCCCAGGCCGATGCCGAGGCTGAGCAGGGCCTCGGCCAGTTCGTCCGGCGGGAGGGGCAGGACGAGGTCGCGCCGTCGCGCCTCCTCTTCGAGGAGCCGTCCGAGTGCCCGGACCCAGTGGCGCGCGCCCTCGGCGACGCGGTCGCGGAGCGCGGGGTCGCGGCGGGTGGCGTGGATCGCGAACTCGGCCTCCAGGAGCGTCCAGCCGGGGTCGCCGATGGTCCGCTCGGCCCAGGCGTCGAAGACGGCGAGCCGGTCCGCGGCGGAGCCCTCGCCGCCGATCGCCTCGATGACCGCGCCGACCTGCTCGGCCCGGACCTCGTCGATGACGGTCTGGCAGAGCTCGTCCTTGGTGGCGAAGTTGGAGTACACGGCCCCCTTGGAGAACCCCGCCGCCTCGGCCACCCGGTCGAGGGTCGTGGCGTGGTAGCCGTCCCGCAGGAACAGGTCGCGGGCCGTGGCGACCAGCAGCTCGCGGGTGCGCGCCTGCCGTTCCGCCCTGGTCGGGCCGCTCTCTCGTGCCATGACGTGCAGTGTACGGGCCCGGCGGGGCCCCGGCCGGGGCCCTGTTGACGACGTATCCAACACTCACATACCGTCGGTATCCGAGTGAAGGAGCCCCCCATGAGACATCCCTCCGTGGCGCGGCCCGGGGCCGTCGCCGTGGTCACCGGCGGCGCGCGCGGCATCGGCCGCGAGACCGCGCGCCTCCTCGCCGAGCGCGGAGCCCGCGTGGCCGTCGGCGACCTCGACGCGGACGCCGTCGCCCGCACCGCCGCCGATCTCGACGCCGCCCTCGGCGGGCACGCCGGGGCGGTGGCGTTCGCCGGACGGCTGGACGTCACCGACCGGGCGTCGTTCGCCGCGTTCGTCGCGTCCGTGCGGGACGAGGTCGGACCGGTGGACGTGCTGGTCAACAACGCCGGGGTGATGCCGCTCGGCCCGTTCCTGGACGAACCGGACGAGGTCAGCGCGACCACCCTGGACGTCAACGTGCGCGGCCTCGTCAACGGGATGCGGGTCGTCCTGCCGGAGATGGTCGGGCGCGGACGTGGCCACGTCGTCAACGTCTGCTCGCTGGCGGGCAAGCTGCCGCTGCCCGGCATGGCGGTCTACAACGCCAGCAAGTACGCGGCGGTCGGGCTGACGGCGTCGGTGCGGGAGGAGATGGCGGCGCACGGGGTCAGCGTCAGCGCCGTCCTGCCGACGGCCGTCCGGACGGGGCTGACGGAGGGCGTCCGGCTCGGCGGCGGGCTGCCGACCATCGATCCGGAACGGGTCGCTGAGGCGATCGTCCGCAGCTGCGTGTCGCGGCGGGCCGAGTACCCGGTGCCGGGCTGGCTCGCGGTCGTCGGACCGGCGCTCGCGCTCGCGCCCGAAGGGGTCGTCCGCGCCTTCCGTCGTCTGATGGACGGCGACCGCGCCTACCGCCAGACCTTCGGCACCCGCGGCGCCCACGACCAGCGCGTCGCCGAACAGGCCGCCCACCGCCGAACACCAGCACACGACCGAGCACCAGCCCACGACGCGCACCAGGGGCGGGAGGAGTCGGATGGCTGAGATCGTGATCGTCGGGGCCGGGTTCTCGGGGTTGTGCGTGGGGATCCAGTTGCTGCGGCGCGGGATCCGCGACTTCGTCATCCTGGACGCGGCGGAGAGCGTGGGCGGCGTCTGGCGGCACAACACGTATCCGGGCGTGGCCGTGGACATCCCGTCCGCGACCTACAGCTACTCGTTCGAGCCGAATCCGCGCTGGTCACGGGCCTTCGCGCCGGGTGAGGAGGTGCGCGCCTACGCGGAGCACTGCGCGACCAGGTACGGCCTGCGCCCGCACCTGCGCCTCGGCACCCGGGTCGAGAAGGCCGTCTTCGACCCGGACGGGCACCGCTGGCGGGTCTCCACGTCCGGCGGCGAGCTGGACGCGCGGTTCCTGGTGTGCGCGGTCGGGCCGCTCGACCAGCCCAGGAACCCCGACATCCCCGGGTTGGCGGACTTCGAGGGGAAGATCGTCCACACGGCGCGCTGGGACCACGCGCACGACCTGCGCGGCGCGCGGGTCGCGGTCATCGGGACGGGCGCGTCCGGCCTCCAGGTGATCCCGGAGATCGCCGAGCGCGCCGCGCGCCTGGACGTGTACCAGCGGACGCCCATCTGGGTCCTTCCGAAGGTGGACTTCGCGATCCCGCGCGGGGTGCGGCGGCTGTTCCGGCTGCTGCCCCCGGTGCAGCGGCTCGTCCGGCTGGTGACGACGGCGGCGTCCGAGGTCGTGATGGTGCTCGGGATCGTCCACTACAGCAAGGCGCCGTTCCTCGTGCGCGCGGCGGAACTGGTCTGCCGCGCGCACCTGCGGCGGCAGGTGCCCGACCGCGCGATCCGCCGGAGGCTGACGCCGCGCTACGGCTTCGGCTGCAAGCGGCCGTCGTTCTCCAACCGCTATTTCCCTGCCTTCACCAGGGAGAACGTCGAGCTGGTCACGGACCCGATCGCGCGCGTCACGGCGTCGGGGATCGTCACCCGGGACGGCACGGAGCGGCCCGTCGACACGCTCGTCCTGGCGACCGGGTTCAAGATCCTCGAGCCGGGCGCGACGCCGCCGTTCCCGGTCGTCGGGCTAGGCGGCGTCGAGCTGGGCGAGCACTGGGACCTCGAGCGCTACCACGCCTTCGAGGGCCTGTCGGTGCCGTTCGCGCCGAACTTCTGGATGATGAACGGCCCGTACACGGTGACCGGCGCGTCCTGGTTCTCGATCATCGAGGCCGGGACGACCCACATCGTCCGGGTGCTGGTGGAGGCGCGCCGCCGCCGGGCGCTGCGGGTCTCGGTGCGCCCGGGGCCGCACGACGCCTTCACCGCCGACATGCGCCGCCGGATGCGCGGGACGATCCTCGCCCAGCCGAGCTGCGCCCGGTCCAACAGCTACTACTTCGACAAACGCGGGGAGGCGCCGTACATCCGCCCGCAGTCCGGTCTGTACGTTTGGCGCCGAGCCCGCACCTTCGACCTGAACGACTACGAATTCACAGGATGAGAGGACGTCCCCCCATGGCTCTGCTCCGCAAGGCCGGAATCGCCCTGGCCGCCACGGGCGCCGCCCACTTCGCCGCGCCGAAGATGTTCGAGCCGATCTCGCGGGCCGGTTTCCCCCGGGACACCCAGGCGTGGATCAAGCGGAACGGCGCGACCGAGGTCGCGCTCGGCCTCGCCCTCACCACGAAGCGGACCCGCAAGATCGGCGCGGTCGGCGTCGCCGCGTACTTCGGGTGGCTCGGCGCGCGCGTCGCCTACCACCGCCAGAACGCCGCCTGACCTCGGCGAGGAGCGAGCCGGTCCCCTACCACCAGGGGGCCGGCTCCTCGTCGACGATCTTGATGTCGCCGAGGTAGGCGTTGGCGCGGATCCGGACGACCGGGACGTGCGGGCCCGCCGGGGCCTCGCGCGCCGACACCCGGCGGTCGCCGAGGACGGCGTGCCCGGTCAGCTCCACCACGGCCCCGGCCGGGACGATCACCGTGACGTCCCCGAGCACCGCGTTCGCCACGACGCTGACCGCGCCGGTCGGGACGTGGGCGGCGCGCAGGTCCACCCTGACGTCGCCGAGGACGGCCAGGATCTCCAGCTCGTCGTCGATGCGTCCGACGATCCGCTCGGTGACGTCGCCGAGGACGGCGCTGAACCGGCGGGTCTTCAGCAGGGGGGCGGGCTCGGCGCCGGGCGCGCCCATCCCGGGCAGGTCGGCGACGACGGCCTCGAGGTCGGCGCGGGTGACCGCCGTGTAGGCGGCGCCGGTGCGCTCGGCCAGTTCCGCGAACGTCAGCCTGCCCTCCACGGAGGCGACGCGGAGATGCTCGACCACCGCCTCGCGCTCGGCGTCAGAGGCACGGATCCCCTGCTCAGGACGTGGATCCGGACGCAGGTCCGGAGGCCGTTCGGAAGGCGGGGTGGCGGGAGTCCGCGCCGGCTGCGGGGTGGGCTGACTCATGCTTCCGACGTTATGCCCCCGGGACCGCCGAACAATCCACCGGGGGGACGAGATCCGACCCGCCCTCGGGGAGGATCCGGGCCGGTCCGACTGGTACTACACCTTCCCTACATATGTCCTGATTATGTAAGGTCGGAGGTGTTCGCGCCCGTCCGTCCGCGAGGAGCCCGCCGTGCCGACCCACGAGGTGTTCAACCAGGTCCCCCCGATGATCGGGCACGACGTCGCGGACGACCCCGCGCTGCTCGACGGCCTCGCCCGCGAGGACGCCGCGTGGGCCCTCCCCGAGGTGCACGAGCTCGGCGTCCTGGGCGGCACCGAGCGGGCCCAGGAGTGGGGACGGCTCGCCAACGAGAACCCGCCCGTCCTGCGGACCCATGATCGTTACGGCCACCGCGTGGACGAGGTCGAGTACCACCCGTCCTGGCACGAGCTGATGAACGTCGCCGTGACGCACGGCCTGCACGGCGCGCCCTGGGCGGACGACCGTCCCGGCGCGCACGTCGCCCGCGCCGCCAAGTTCTACGTGTGGCGGGTGGACGCCGGGCACGGCTGCCCCATCTCGATGACCTACGCGTCCGTCCCGGCGCTGCGCCAGACCCCCGAGCTCGCCGCGCAGTACGAGCCGCTGCTCGCCAAGCCCGAGTACGACCACGGCCTGCGCGCCCCGCTCACCAAGAACGCCCTGCTCGCGGGCATGTCCATGACCGAGAAGCAGGGCGGCTCGGACGTCCGCGCCAACACCACCCGCGCCACCCTCCAGCCGGACGGCACGTACACCCTCGTCGGCCACAAGTGGTTCACCAGCGCCCCGATGTGCGACCTGTTCCTGACGCTCGCGCAGACCGAGGCGGGCGTGACCTGCTTCCTCGTCCCCCGCGTCCTGCCGGACGGCACCCTCAACCCCCTGCGCCTGATGCGGCTGAAGGACAAGCTCGGCAACAAGTCCAACGCCTCGTCCGAGATCGAGTACGAGAACGCCGTCGCCCACCGCGTCGGCGAGGAGGGACGCGGCGTCCGGACCATCATCGAGATGGTCAACATGACCCGCCTGGACTGCGTCATCGGCGCCGCGTCCGGGATGCGCGCGGGCGTCACCATGGCCGCCCACCACGCCGCGCACCGCAGGTCCTTCGGGAAGTACCTCGCCGAGCACGCCCTGATGCGCAACGTCCTCGCCGACCTCTCGCTGGAGTCGGAGGCCGCGACCGTCCTGATGACGCGCCTGGCGGGGGCCACCGACCGCTCCGTCCGCGGCGACGCGTCCGAGACCGCCTTCAAGCGCCTCGCCCTGGCCGTCAGCAAGTACTGGGTCTGCAAGCGCTGGCCGTCCCACGCCGCCGAGTCCCTCGAGTGCCTCGGCGGCAACGGCTACGTCGAGGACTCCGGCATGCCCCGCCTCTTCCGCGAGAGCCCCCTCAACTCCATCTGGGAGGGCTCAGGGAACGTCGCCAGCCTGGATGTCCTTCGTGCCATGGTAAAAGAACCCGAGACGGTCGGCGCGTTCTTCGACGAAGTCGACCTCGCCGCAGGCGCCGACCCCCGCTTGGACGAGGCGATTCGCAAGGCCAAGGACTCTCTCACCGACGTCGCGACGATCGAGCTTCGCGCCCGCCGCGTCACCGAGCAGCTCGCCCTGATCCTCCAGGGATCCCTCCTGGTCAGGCACGGCCACCCCGCCGTCGCCGACGCCTTCTGCGCCTCCCGCCTCACCGGCGACCACGGCCTCGCCTTCGGCACCCTCCCCGCCGGCCTCGACCTCACCCCCCTCATCGACCGCGCCACCCCAAAGATCGCCTAGCCCCCCCTCACCAACGCGTCCCGGCGGCCCCTGAAGGCGTCCGCCGGGACGCACACGTCCCCTCGGCTCCCCCACCACCCAAAGATCATCCGCTAGCAATCTCGCTAGCAGAGGGTCCAGCCCAGCAAGGGCTGCATTCTGTTGGAGTGGCTTGCCGCCAAGTACTGCATCACTCGATCGAGGCTCGCTCAGTGGCCTGCGCCAGCGGTCACTCCTGACAAGAGCTGGACTCTGCTCCGACGGAACCACGGCACCAAGGCCGCCCTTCGCGCGCAACAGCCGAAACTTCAGGCCTCAATTCGACCGGCTGCATCTCCCGTACTCGTTTTTTTCGGGGGATGACATCCCTTTTCTGCGGAGTGGTGTCGGTCCGGCTACCGCCAGACAAGACGGCGCAGGTAGACCTTCTCCACGCCGGGAGCCCCGATTTGGATCGTGTAGCACTCGTCTTGGGGGATGGCAGGGTCAGCAGCTATCGAAGGTTGAGCTTCGTCACAGCGACACGGACGAGAGGGCGCAGTGATCGGAAGACCACATTCCTGATCCAGAAGCCGATCCAGGACCGTCTGATGGTCCAGCCGGGGTCCAACGCCAGTACACCGGCACCGCCGGGAAGATCACCAACTGTCAGATCGGGGTGTTCTGCTCCTATCTCAACCCTGGCAGGCAGCGGGTCCTCATCGATCGGGAGCTGTATGTGCCGGCGTCCTGGCAGGCCGACACCGCCCGGCTGGCCGATGCCGGTGTCCCCGCCGAGGTCGGGTTCGCCACCAAGCCGGAACTGGCGTGGAAGATGATCGAACGGGCCGCCGACGACCCGCTTCTGGTGTTCAGGTGGGTCACCGGCGATGAGGCCTACGGCGACAACACGATCCTGCGCGGCCGGTGCCAGAGCCGCGGCCTGAACTACGTGTTCGCGGTCTCCTGCGATCACCCGCTGCAGCTCGGCGGGGACCGGACCCGCGCCGACCGGGCGTTCGCCGCCCTGGAGGAGACTCGACCAGATCCAGTACCTTGCGCCGGAACTCCGGCGGGTAGCCCCTGCGTGGCATGTCGACCTCTTCTCGTGGGGCCAAAGACACACGAGTCAAGTAAAGCGACTCCACAGAAGGCGGGGAGAATCAGAGCCTCCAACCAAACCGGGGGCGGTTCAAACACCGCCGGATCTCCTGGAAGGCACTACGCCGCCGCTAATGCGGCGGCGGCTGGTGGCCCGCCAGCGAGGACAGACAGCTGTTCGATCCCGCGAAGGTCAGCACCACGCGCTACCGCTACCGGGGCACAGCCATCCCGTCCCCCTGGCCGACCACAGGATGAGGAGACGAACAGGATCAACGGGACTTGGGGAGCGCCCGGTTCTCTGAAAGGGGCACGCCGGGTGCGGGAAGCGGTCCGGGGAAAACGGTCTGGTCGACAAGACCGGCACCGCGCCCCAGGCTGACTTCACCTCGAAAGCGAGCGACACCGTCTCCACCAATCCCGCCACCAGCAGGAATACGCACTCACCGCTTGATTGACGCAGCCACTCAGTTCGAGCTACGCCCTTCCAAGATGGGGCGGTGGTTTCGGGTGACCCCCGAGTGGGGGTCATGACAGGAAAAGCTGGTGATCACAGAATTGGGGCGTTCGCTGCAGAGCCCGGTTCGCCCACTGGGGGGCGAGGAATTGACGGGTGGGCGTCGCGTTGTCTTCAAGGAAGTGGGGCTTCAGATGGGTGAACTCTCTCGGCGGCCAGGTCGGGGGCCGGGGTCGAACGGTGATGGGCGGCTTCGGTGAAGCTGCGCGGGCAGGTGCCCAAGGAAGGGCCCACCCGGGAGGTCTCCGCGTCCCGGACCCTCGAACGGGTCACGCCGCTCCTGCGGACCGTGGGGGTGAGCCGGGTCGCCGACATCACCTGGCTGGACCGGGTCGGCATCCCCGTCCACAACGCCATCGTGCCGCGCTCCCACGACCTGTTGTCGGTGTACAACGGGAAGGGGCGCACCCATGACGACGCACGGGTGTCAGCGATCATGGAGGCGGTGGAGCGGTTCGCCGCCTGGCAGCCCAGGACGCCGGACGTGGTCGCCTCCCACGCCGAGCTGGTGGCCGCGGGCCGCCCGGTGTTGGATCCCGCCGACCACAATCTCGCCCTCGGCCACGCCTACCGTCCCGATCTGCCGATCTCCTGGACGCTGGGTCACGATCTGCTCGGCGACGAGCCGGTCCTCGTCCCGCTGTGCCTGGCCGGTTACTACATCCGTTTCCATGAGGCCCAGTGCTTCTCCATCAGCACCACCAACGGCCTGGCCTCGGGCAACTCTGTCGAGGAGGCTGTCTGTCACGCGCTCTGCGAGGTCATCGAGCGTGACGCCCTGACCATGGCGGACCTGGTCAGCAACCGGCTCGCGCACATGGTGCGCGACCGGCTGGGGGCGTCCGCCCCTGCGGGTGCCGTGGTCGCATTGGAGGACAGCAATCCGAGCGTCGCCCCGGAGAGCCTTCCGCGGTCGGCCCGGTGGTTCGCCGAACGGTTCGAGGAGGCGGGGCTCTCGGTGACCCTCAGGGACATCACCTCCTCGATCGGGATCCCGTCGTTCGCCGCCATGGTGGGCGAGGACATCGCTGAGACCTTCTCCCCGAGCCACTCCGGGTACGGCACACACCCGGACGCCGAGGTGGCGGTCGTCCGGGCGCTGACCGAGCTAGCGCAGAGCCGGGCGGTGGACATCCAGGGCATGCGGGAGGACATCAGCCTGCCCGGAGACGAGATCGGGAACTGGCGCCACCATGTGTCGCGCGCCGGGGACCTGGACCGGTCGGTGTGGCCCTGGCGGGAGTCCGCGGCGCCGTTGCGCTTCGACGAGGTGTCGAGCTTCCCCAGCGAGGACGTCATGGACGACGTCGAGCTGATGCTCGGACGGCTGCGGGACAACGGGCTGGAGAGGGCGATCGTGGTGGATCGGACGCCGCCGGGGTTCCCGGTGCACGTGGTCCGGGTGATCGTGCCGGGGCTCGAGTCCTGGTCGATCGACCAGAGCAGGCTGGGCGGCCGGGCCGGTGCCCGGTGGGAGGCCGCGTTGCGGCTGACGACCCGACGGGCGGGGGTCGGCCGATGACCCGTGCCGTCGTCTTCGCCGGGCCCAGCATCGACGCCGCCACGATCGCCGGGCTGGCGCCGGTGGAGGTGCGGCCCCCGGTCAAACGCGGGGACATCGACCTCCTGCTCGCCGAGCCGGAGCCCGTCACCCATATCGGCATTATCGACGGCCAGTTCCTCCAGGGGCTGATGATCTCGCCCAAGGAGGTGCTGCGCGCCCTGGACCGGCACGCGGAGCCGGTGCGGGTGTTCGGCTCGTCCAGCATGGGGGCGCTGCGCGCCGCCGAGCTGGTCACGGAGGGCATGGTCGGGGTCGGACAGGTCTTCGAGATGTACCGGTCGGGCGCGGTCGACGCCGATGACGAGGTCGCCATCACCTTCGACCCGGGATCGTTGCGTGCCCTGTGCGAGCCGATGGTCAACATCCGTGTCGCGATCGCCGCGGCGGTGGCGGGCGGGGTGGTCTCGCCCGGCGGCGGCGAGGCCGTGCTGTCGGCGGCCAAGGGGCAGTACTTCCCCGACCGCACCTATGACCTGATCCTGCGGCTTCCGGAGGTGCGGGAGGCGGTCGGCGGCGCGGAGCTGGCGGCGCTGCGGGACTTCCTCGCCGCCGACGCCCCGGACGCCAAGCGGGAGGACGCAGTGGAGCTGCTGCGCCGGTTGGACCTCTCCTAGTCTCCCGGCGGCCGCGGCGGACGCCGTCCGCCGCGGCCGCCGTCCATCGATCGGGAGCACAGTGTCTTCGAACACGCATGACGGTCCCCAGCAGGTGACGGTCGACGTCGTGAGCGGCACGCCGCTGCTCCGGCACGGTCTGGCCGAGCTGCTGGGCAAGACCCCGGGCCTGCTGGTGGTCGGCGGTCCGCCGCCCGGCGCGGCGCGGCACGCCACGATCCTGATCGCCGACGCCGGGGACGCCTGCCCCGACCCGCTGATCCGGCTCCTGCTCGACCGGTCGCCCGGCGTCCGGGTCGTCGTGCTGGCCGACGCGGACGACCACCTGTTCCTGTGGAAGGTGCTGGAGTCGGGCGCGCACGCCTGCCTGGCCAAGGACGTCCGGCTGGACGAGCTGGTGTCGGTGATCCGCGCGGTGCACCGGGAGGGCGACCGGTTCGTGCTGTCCGCGCCGGTCGGCACGCTGCGCAAGCTGCGGCCCGTGACGGATCCGGGGGCGTTGACCGAACGGGAGGCGGAGATCCTCCGGCTGGTGGCGGCCGGTATGAACAACCGGCACATCGCGGAACGGCTGTTCGTGGCGGAGGCCACCGTGAAGCGGCACCTCACCAACGCCTACACGAAGCTGGGGGTCACCTCGCGGGTCCAGGCCGTACAGAAGATGCGCGGGTCGGGCCTGGAGTTCAGCGGTCGAAGGCCCGACCGAGCCCGGTGAACCCGGCGGGGGCGCCGACGCCCTCCGAGACGGCCTCCAGGTCGAAGACCCCGACCGAGGTGGGCGGGTATCCGATCAGCTCGATGGCCTTGGTCACCTGCGCCGGACCGCCCATGTGCTCGAGGCCGTCCCAGAGGTACACCGCGCCCCAGATCTGCCGGTCGGGGTTGGCGAACCACATCTTCAGCCGCATCCCCGGCAGCCGGGAGTAGGCGTCCACCGCGTACCCGGTGAGGTATTCGCGCAGGTCCTCGACGGAGACGCGCGACTTGGCCAGGTCCCACAGGACGAACTGGAGGTGCATGCCGTACTCCTCGCTTAGGGGAAGGGGTGGGGGTCGGGGTTGACGTCGGCGGGCGTCAGGGGCCGGTCGCGGTGGCCGAGCCGGTGGGGCACCTCGTGCAGCCGGGGGATCCCGTCCACCCGGCGCCGGTCGTGGCCGAAGGTCATCGGCAGCGTGCCGGGGATGATCACCTTGACGCAGGACAGGTCCCGTTCCCGCAGCTCGGGGGTGGTCTGGTCGACGACGATCACGTCCATGTCCTCGTCGAGGTAGCGGCGCAGCAGTTCGCGGAGGTCATCGCTGAGGTCGGGGTGGCGGAACCGTTCGGGTTGCGGCATTCCGGCGAAGTCCACGGTGCGCGGTGAGTCCACCAGGTAGCCGAGCCGGGGGAACGCCTCGGGCGTTCCGTAGAGCAGCGAGTGGTGCGCCATCTCCGTCACCAGGGAGGGGTCGGTCACCATCCGGTGGGCGAGGTCGCGTTGCCCGGGGTAGCGGCGGATGAGGTCGGGCAGGATCGTCGCCAGTTCGCTCAGCGCGTTCTCCGCCGCGATCTCGGGGTCCAGATGGGATCCTCCGGCGCACGCCGCCTTCGGCAGCCCGGCGCGGTCCGCGGGGTCGACGGCCATCGCCCAGACGCAGGGGACGCCCTGTTCCGTCGTCATGTCGAAGGCCATGACGGTGTAGCCGGTCTCCGCCTGGATGGCCTCCGCGATGAGCGGGGCGATCCGGCGGCGGGAGGAGCGCAGGTCGATCCGCGGCACCGCCATGCGCGCGTACCACGTCATCAGGAACGCGTCGCGTTCGGCGATCTCCAGGATGCCGTGCAGGATCGCCTCCTCCGGGCTCCCGCCGAGCGCGCAGCCGTTGGAGATCTCGTACACGAAGGGCGCGGGCCCGTCGGGGGAGCGGTGGATCCGGTAGTAGGCGTACGACTCGGGGACCAGGATCGGTCCGCCGCGCCGGAACGAGTGCCCCCAGACCCAGCGATAGGGCTGGTGGGGGTCGAAGGGGCGGTAGGGGAAGCCCTCGGCCCGATGGCGGTCTGGCGGGTAGAGGCCCAGCTCGCGGGGGTCGACGGCCTGGTCGCGCAGTTCGGCGTAGCTGCCGTGCACGGTCGTGCGTCTGCCTCCCGGCTGCATTCCCCCGTGGCGTTCCAGCGCTTCCAGGATCGCCACCAGTTCGCTGGTCTGGTAGCTGCGGGTCCGCCCGTAGCCGCCTTCGGTCGCGCCGTCCCGCAGCCCCATCCAGGCCGCCGCGACCACCGAGCCCGCGTCGCTGTCCTTGGCCAGCAGCCTGATGAGCCCGCATTCGGGGTCCACGTAGGTGCTGGTCAGCGTGTCCTGGTAGGTGGCGATGTCCCGCGTCCGGTAGCGCTCGGGAGCGCTCTTGTCCCACGACCGGAGCGTTATCTCGGCGGCCTCCGCCGTGTCGTCGGGGAGGTCTCCGCAGACCGGGCAGACGGGGTCGGGCAGGAACGGGTGCCTGGTCACCTCCAGGGTCTTCAGATCGAGGGTGAGCAGGGCGTCGCGGGTCCGCGCCGTGGCCGGGTCCTTGTCCAGCCGGGCTGCCTCGTCGTCGACCAGCGTGGCGACGACGCCTGCGGCCAGTCCCGTGAGCAGGGCCGACGCCCGGCCGTGCAACGCCGGCTGGTGGTGGGCGACCAGGGAGTCATGGGCGCGGGAGTGGAGCCGGTTGACCCGCCGCCGCAGGTCGGCGCAGTCCACGCAGCCGGGTTCTCCGGCGCGTTCCACCGGGCCGATCACCACCCGGCCCAGTTCGGTGCGCACGGGCAACCAGGCCGTCCGGTGCGCGGTGCTCGCCGCCCGTGCCTCGGGGCGGAGGTCGGTGTCCCAGGCGTCGGTGGCGGTCACGATGACGGTGTGGGGGCCCGCCGTGGCGAGCAGGTCGTGCGCGGGCGTCCGGGTCGCGCCGTCGAGCCGGGCGATGGAGTCGGCGAGCGTTCCCTCCCCGACCAGTCGCACTTCAGCCATCGGCCACCACCACGTGCACGGTGTTGGGCATCACGGCGCTCACTTCCGGGTCGTGGTCGAGGGGGACGGCGACGGGTTCGTGGCCGTGCGCGGACAGGGCGGCCGCGACGGTCTGGAGGTCGACGGCGGCAGGCGCGGGGGCACTCGCGCACGACGGCGGCGGTTCGGGGACGGGCGGCGGCGCGTAGGACGGCTGCCCGTGAAGACGTGACTGATAGCCCAGGACCGCTTCGGCGAGGGCCGCGCGCAGCGCGTCGGTGAGGGAGAGGCCGCTGGCGCAGCTCCCGGCCTTCCGGCCCACGTCGCAGAACACGGTCGGCACCGAGAGCGTCCCGGTGACGTCGTGCACGACGACCTCCTCGTCCACGGCGGCCAGGATCGCGCGGTAGCGGGCCCCGGCGCGGTCCAGCGGAGCGGTGTCCAGGTCGATCCGGGGGCGGGGGCGGGCTTCCGCGGTCATCTCTTCGAGGGTCAGCCGTCCGACGTGCGCGAGGACGCCCGCCGTCACGGCGTCCCGCCAGGTGTACGCCGAAGCGACCCCCGGCGGGACCGGGAGGTGCCGGGCGGTCGGGTTCAGCACAGGGAAGGCCAGCGACGCCCGCACGAGCCGGACCCGGCCGTCGGTGAGCGCGTAGCCGTGGACGAAGCGGTCGTGCGCGTCCTCCCTGAGCCGCGACAGCGCCTGGTCGGGGTCGGCGTCCCCGGGGAAGGCCTGTTCGTGGTCGGGTCCGACCAGCCGTCGTGGGTCGACCATGAGCGAGCCGTACGCGGAGAACGCGTTGAGCGCGGCGGCGAGCCGGGCGGACGCGAAGTCCAGCCCGGTGCCGAAGACGCGCGGCGGGACGTCTCGCGGGCCGAGCAGCCCTACCGGATCCGAGGTCTCCACCTCGCACACGTGCAGGGGAAGCTGCGCGAGGGCCCCCTCTTCGGGCCGCCCGAAGATCCCCAGGGCGTCGTCCGCGCAGCGGGCGGCGCGCTGGGAGAAGGTCTCCGGGGTCAGGGGCGGGGACGTCCGCAGCGCCCGGGTCCGCGCCTGGAACGCCGCGACGGTCGGCGTCTCGGCCGGTCGTTCGAAGGGGTGCGGAAGGGCGGCGTGCGGCTCACGCCTCAGGGTGGTCCCGTCCAGGCGGGCGATCCCTCCCGGTGCCGGCCGTGCCGCGCCGGTGACCGTCCGGAACGCCTGGTGCACCAGTTGCGCGGCGGCGACGTCGAGGGCGGGCGAGTCCGGCGCGGCTTCGCCGGTGCCGCCGAAGCGCCCCGCGTGCCTGCGGGCGAGGGAGGACCATCCCGGACCGTCACCCGCCCG
The DNA here is from genome assembly GCF_000518265.1 of Actinomadura oligospora ATCC 43269. Lineage (GTDB taxonomy): Bacteria > Actinomycetota > Actinomycetes > Streptosporangiales > Streptosporangiaceae > Spirillospora > Spirillospora oligospora. Next base: position 167,069 of record NZ_JADG01000011.1, read on the forward strand.
TGGCCCCGACGACAGGGACCAGACGGCTCCGTCCAGCAGGAACGCCTGGAAGAGGTCGATGCCCGCGGACGCGCAGAGCCGTTCGAGCCGCCGTGCCCGGTCGGGTTCGGGGCGGTCGCCGACATGCAGGACCAGGCCCGCGCCATCCAGCGCCGCCGCGGTGCCGTCGTCCCACGGCAGGTGGCGGAGGCGCTGGCCGGGGTCGCGGCGACCGCGCGCGGCCCAGCCGGGCCCGGCCTCCGGCTCGCCCGTCACCACGCGGACGTCGGCCAGCCCCGAGCACAGGGCGGCGGCCACGGCCGCGGGCACCAAGTGGCCCTGCCCGACGACCACGGCGGGCTCTGCCCGGTAGTCGTGGAACGTCCGCGCGTTCGCGAAGTGGTCGAGGAAGGACGCCTCGTTCCGGTAGCCGCCGGCCGGTCCGGGGCGGCGTTCCAGGTCGTGCTGTGTGATCGCGCCCTTGTCGAGGAGCACGGTCACCAGCTGCCGCACCATGTCCCGTCGCGGCCCGGTCAGGCCGGCGGTCAGCTCGTCCAGGGAACGGCTGCCGTCCAGGTGGGGCGCCAGCCGGGTGAGCAGCGGATGCGCGCTGCCGCCGCCGACGACGACGGGGCCGTCATAGGTCAGCAGGTACAGCGCGTCGTCCGAGCTGGTGTAGTAGGTGTCAGGACGCAGCAGCAGGCCCATGGTCTCCGGTCGCTCTCGATCGTGCCGCGGGGCGGCTGCCGAGCAGGAACTCGCCCACCGCGCTCTCGGCGGTGTAGGGAGTGCCCGTCATCTCGTTGAGGGTCCGGCGGTCGCCGCCGCCGAGCCCGCAGGCGGCCAGCCCCATGGCCGTGGCGGCGAGGTACATCGTCTGGTAGAGCACTCCGACGTGCTTGAGGACGAGGGAGTACGGCATCTGCTCGTAGGTCCACATCAGCCGCCCGAAACGGGCCGTCACCACGAACAGCACCTGCGGGTCGAGCCGCTCGAAGGTGCCCTGGCGGGCCGTGGCGAGCAGCCGGGACATGCCGGGGCCGGGCTCCTGGACGAGCCGGAGCAAGTGGTCGTGGCCGTCGTAGTGGTAGACGCCCGCCGGGACCCCCGAGGCGAGGCGCACGACCGGGTACAGCTCCAGCTCGTACACCGATCCGCCCGACGGGTACGGCCGCCCGGACGCCTCTCCGCCCTCGTGGCCGACGGTGGTGCGCATCCGCGCGCACCTGTACAGGAACTCGCCGAGCTGCTCCAGCGTGATCGGGGCGTCGTCGTCATGGACGCGGACGGAGCGGCGGTCCTCGACGACCGCGGCGAGCGTGGGGTCGCGGCGCCGTAGTTCCGCCAGGTCGGGCACGGGGAGCTCGACGACGGGCCCCGGGTAGGGGTCGGGCCGGTCGGGCAGCGGTTCGAACAGCCCCGCCGCCCACCGGGTGCGGCCGTACCCTTCGCCGATCTGGTCGCGTCGGCCGATCCGGCTGCGCTGGTGGAACCACAGTTCGTGAGCGCTCCACTGGCGCAGGTGGAACTCCCTGTGTCCGTCGGCCCCGACCGGCTCCGCCAGCCCGCACTGGTAGAGGTCCTGGCGGATCCGTTCGGCCAACGGGCCCGGGGAGCCGTCGAGCAGGCCCAGCAGGGCGGGGTCGTGAAGGTGTGCGCGGGCCTGGGCCAGGGGCGACTCGACGACCAGGTGCGACCCGTCCCGTTCGCGGCGGATGACCGCGAACGGCGACAGCGCGAGAGCGTTCGGAACGGTGTCGGCGGCGGGTGCCCGCTGCGGGCCGGTCGGCAGCAGGGCGTACAGCGGCTCCCCCGTCTCCTCCCGGAGTTCCGTCCGCAACCAGCCTCCGGCGCGCAGCGCGTTGAGGAGCCCGCCGCCCCCGCCGCCCCCGCCGTCGGGCGTCGCCAGCTCCCCCGCCTGGCACGGCCGCGCGGCGAGCCGTCGCAGAAGGTCGCGTTTCCACTCGTCCGCGCTGCCGAGGTCGACGCCCCGGGATCCGGCCAGCAGCCGCAGACTGCCGTCGGGGGCGGTCGCGCTGTAGACGCCGGGGACCAGGGAAAGGTGTTCGGTGATCGCTCCGGCGGTGTCCGTCCCGGTCACCGTTCCGCCTCCGCGGGATCCAGCAGCGACGGGTCGGCGAGGGTCCTGATCAGTTCCACCGCGGAGATCCCGTGCGCCTCCTCCACCGCGCCCGCGACCAGATGGCACAGCAGGAATCGCTCGGTCGGGCTGATGCCGAGCCGGGTCAGGTGCAGGTAGGTGTAGTTGAGCACCAGCTTGTAGCCGAGGAACCACTCGGTCGCCTCGGTCTGCTCCTGCCAGGCGTCGCTGGCGAACATCTCCCGGTGGAAGGGGCTGATCCTCGTCAGGTCGGCGAACTCGGCGGTGGTGCCGGGCGGCGGGGCCTGCTCCGGCGGGCGTTCGGAGGCGGCCAGGTCCCTGGCCCGGTCCTGGAACGGCCGCAGGACGTCGGCCCACTCCCGGACGTACGGCACGGCCGGTCCCGTGCCGTCCAGGGCGGCGGCGACGGCCCGGACCCGGGCGACGAGCCTCGCCGCCGACCGGTCGTAGTGCCCGTCCCAGGCCCGGCGCAGCCCCTGGCCCTCCGGGAACCCGTGCAGGAACGCCTCAGCGTGTGAACGGAAGGACAGCGCTCCTCGGGCGAGCCCGACCCCCGACAGGGAGTGCGCCACAGAGAGCATCAGGTCGAACGCGACCGCCAACCGCCGCGAACCCCCCGCGGCGTCCTCGGTCATGCGGAAGGCCAGTTCGTTGGTGTCGGTGTAGAAGTCCGCCAGCAGCCGGGCGGACGGCGAGGGGTCCGCTTCGGGAAGGCAGTGGATCGAGTTGTCGGGGTACCACGGGAGCAGGTCCTCGCCCACCGCCTCCAGCTCGGCCAGCCGACGGTGCATCGCCAGGTGGTCCTGCGGATCGAGCCCGGCGGTCGAGGGCGCTTCGGCGAGGAACCGGCCGACGTGCTCCTCCACGACCGGGCGCACGAACGTCTCCAGGACGTCGTCCGGGCAGCGGACCACGAGCCGCACGTGCGGCCCTCGGAGCCAGTGCCGCAGGTAGTGGACGGAGTCGACGCGGCCGGAGAGCCCGCGCACCACCGGCCGGACACCGTCCAGGACGAGCCGGTCCTTGTCGTCGGCGTGGTAGTGGATCCGGAAGCTGTGCCAGCGCATCGTTCAGCCCTCCCGCTCGGCGAGGAACGCGACGGCCGCCCCCGCGAGCCGCCGCAGGGAGATCTCCTCCGGGAGGCTGACGGCCAGCCGGTTGCAGACCAGGTGCGCGCAGAGGTCGACGATGGACAGGACCGCGGCCTCCCGGTCGGCGGTGGCGATGCCGTCCGGCCCCTCCCAGCCCGGGGCCGGCGGGCGCAGGGCGCCGAGGCCCACCTGGTCCTGGAGGGCGTCGCGCAGCGCCTCGACCGACCGGGCCCAGTCGGCCAACGTGCCGGGGGCGTCGTGCCGTCGGGGCGACGCCACCAGCCGTCGCATCTGCCGTGCCAGCGCCACCGCCTTTCCCACCTGGTCCGGTGTCGGCTCCGAGATCGGGAAGGGGGCGTCGCCGTCGGGCCGTTCGCCCACGCTGAGCCGGTCCGCCAGCCGGGCGAGGTCCGGTTCGCAGATCAGCCACGCCATCAGGAGCATGGCGCAGCCCGCCGTCGAGCGCTCCCGCGCGGAGGCATTCCGAAGCAGCAGCCGCATCGCCAGTTCGCTGGAGTCGACGAAGTGGCGTTCCACCGCCTCGATGGCCGCCCCGTGCCCGTAGCGGGAGTGCTCCCGCCGGTAGGGGATGTGGACGAGCGAGTCGTTGGGCTGCAACGACGCGAAGCCCGGCTCCGTCTGTTCCCAGTCGGCCAGCGTGGCGGCGCTCTCGGCGTAGTCCTCCGGGCCCAGCACCGCGGTCGAGGGGTGGCTCCGGAAGTAGGCGTGGAAGCGTTCGTCGATGCTCTTTTCGAGTTCGTGCGGATCGACGCCCCCGGCGGGCAGGACGCGCAGCCGGACGTGCGGGCCGCCGTCCCAGTAGCGGAGGAAGAACCAGCCGTGGGCCCGGCCCTCAGCGGTCAGCTCCGCCGTCAAGGGAGCGACCGCGTTCACCAGCAGGTGGTCCTGGTCGCCCTGGTAGAAGGCATGGGCGCTGACCCATCTGTTCTCGGTCATCTCATCTCTCGTTCGAAATCTCGACCAGATACTCGGCGACGGCCGGCGCCTCCGCTGGCGTGGTCGCGTCCGCCGGTGCCGGCAGCGCCTCCTCGAAGACCATGACCGGCCCCGGTGCGCGCAGCATCCGTTCGAAGACGGCGACCAGGTACCAGTTGGAGAAGTCCACATAGACGGGCTTCCGTGACTTGTCCAGCACCCATTTCCCCCAGGCGCTGTCCTCCGGGTCGGTGTCCCACAGGCCCTCGGTCCACATCCGGACGTAGCACCGGTCGGGGATCCCGTTGGCCCGCAGCCACCCGAGCAGGCGGACCAGGTAGTCGGCGTCGCCCTCTCCCTTGCCGCGCGTGGGCACCTGCGCAGTGGGGACCCGCCACCGTGCCCGGCGGAGCACCACCCGGCCGGTCTCCACCCGGGGTTGGACGGACAGCGCGGCCGGGGGCGTCAGGTCAGCTTCGGTCGCCAGCGGCGAGAAGCTGGGGTGCAGGTAGTAGGTCACCCCGAAGGCCCAGGTCATGAACTGTGCGAGGGAGGGCAGCAGGACGTCGGCCATCATGCCGAGGTGCAGCGGGACGACCCTGGCCCCCAGCCGTGTGGAGACCAGGTCGACCAGGTCGGTCCGCGGGTCGTGGACCGCCATCAGGTCCCCGACGGGCAGCCGCTCCCCAGCCGGTCGGCCGCTGACGGTGAAGGGGTAGTCGATCTCGTAGTCCGTGCTGGGGGTCCGGGCGTTCAACGCCGAGGAGAAGACGCCGCTCAGCTCCGCGAACACCGTCCCGGCTCGGTCCTCGTGCCGGTCCCGGTGGAGCGGGCCCGCCCCGTCGGCCAGGGCGGTCAACCGCGTCGTCCTGCTGCGCCCGCGCCCGTACCCCGCGTGGGCCACGTTGAGGGCGAGCGCCATGCGGTGCCCGCTCCCGACCGTCTGCACGTAGCAGCCCAGCGATTCGGCGGGCGCGATCCACTCCGGCCAGCCCGCGGCCAGGGCGCGCAGGCGCGCGGCCGGGGTGCGGACGACGCCGTCGACGTCCGGCGGCCCGAGCACCGCGCGGCGTGCCTCCTCCTGGATCCGGCCCAGCTCCCGCAGCCGGCCGAGCGGGCTGGCGGCCAGGGCGGCGCCGCTGGCCAGCGGCGAGGCGCGCAGGAACCGGGCCACCTCCAGGCCGGAGACCGGACCGCCGGGCCCGCCCTCGCGCGCGATCTCCTCATGGACCGCCCGGCACAGGCTCAGGAACGTCACGCTCTCCCCCGCGCCGAACCGCTCCCGGAAGTAGGCCCCCAGCGCGACCCGCAACGGCAGCGCCGGATCGAAGACCGCCAGCCACCGCCGCACTGCGTCGAGGTCGTCGAGCGCGGGGCGCCACTCCTCGGCCGCGCACCGGACCGGCACATCCCGGAACACCGCGTTCTCGTGGAAGACGGCCTTGCCCATCTCCGCGACCGGGTAGGAGGGCAGCCCGAGCCGGGCGACGAGGTCGGCCGCTGCGTCGCGAAGCCGGTCCTGGCGGGCGCGGTGCCCGTCGACGTCCTCGACGGGCACCGGCAGGCGGACCTCCCGGCGCAACCGGTCGAGGAGCGGCACGACATCGAGCAGTTCCGGGCCGCCCCTGGCCGAGACCCAGGCGGACAGGTCCCCCAAGGCGTCGAGCGACTGGTCCTCGACCGGCGGTTCGAGAATCAGCAGGCCAGCCTCCACCAGGCCGTCCAGGAAGACCCGGACCTTCCCGCGCGCGCCCTCGTCCGGGGCGAGCCGGTCCCGGAGGCCCGTCAGCGTCCATGCCGGCCGACCCTCCAGGAGGCGCAGGCAGGCGTGGACGGCGGGCGTCTCCCGCATGGTCACGATCGCTTCGCGGGGTGGCGCGCCGGAAAAGGTGATCATGCCCTGGGCCCTGGACACGCTGGGGTTGGCGCGCACCCGCAGCAAGTCCTCCAGCACGGGGTGCGCGCAGAGGGCGCGGATCACGGTCTGGAGCAGGAAGCCGTCCAGTTCCAGGACCCCGGCGACGGGCGGCCCGCTCTCCGCCGCCCGCGAGGACGGGCCGTCCGTCCAGGCCGCCACGCCGCTCACCGTGAACGTGCTGTACGGGCTGGTCTTGGCAGCCGCACGGGCCACGTACTTCGTCAGTTGCGCCAGGGTCTGCGGGCGGGGCCGGCGCCCCGGGTCCGCCAGCCACTTGGCGAGTTCGGCGGACAGCGCGGGGCTGGCCTGCGACAGGGCACGGCGCAGGCGCGGATCCGCCGCCACCTCGCGCAGCGTCCGTTCCCGGTCGCTGATCTCGGCCGCGAGGACCGGCGGCAGCTCGGCGGCCAACCGTTCCACGGTGTCCAGTTCCGACAGCCAGCCGTCGATCCGCTCGGCGAGGCGGGGGTCGAGCATCGCCGCGACCGTCGGGTTCCACTCCTCGGCCCGTGGCCGTCGCGACCGGTACACCGCCCTGCGCAGCCCCACCAGCCGCGGTTTCAGGGCGTCGTCGCGGAGGGCCCCGATCGCGGTGAACAGGGCGTCCGACAGCGCGCCGCCCTCGGCCGCCAGCCACTGCCGCAGCCGTACCTGCTCCTCCGCCAGCCCAAAGGTCTCCTTCAGGCGCAGCCCGTCCAGGGTCGCCGCGGGCAGGCCCGCGAGCCGCAGGACCGGGGGCGCCTTGACGCGCGCGCCCGTCGGGAGGGCCACACCCTCGTCCGTCACCGTGCCAACGCTCTCGCCCATGGTTCCTCCTGGCCGGGTGGTGCCGCCGGCCGTTGACCGGCGGCACCGTCTCGATCGTCGGGTCAGCTGCTGCTGGGGCAGCAGCTGCAGGTCGCGCTGCACGAGCAGAAGGGCAGCGACGCACCGTGCTCGGGCATGCCGTGCCCGGCCGTCAGCGACTCGATGGTGAGACCGCTCTCCGCCAGGTCGAACACGTCCATCGGGACGTCCCGCAGATCGAAATCGAGTTCCTCGGGGCCGTTCATTTCGTCTCCTTTCCTTGGATCCGCATTTCCGGAAGACCTTCCGAGAGGAAAGCTAGGCCAGGAAAACCACTTCAGAAAAGGGGAAGAGCTGTCGCGACCGAAGACCTGGACAAAGGTGCCATGGCGGCTACGCCCCGGGTGTACACCCAAGGGCGCACGGTCAACCGCTCCGGGCCCGCCACCTTGTATCCACCAGGAGAAGGACACATGATTTCTACCTGGCGGCGCGAAGAGAACATTTCGGAGGCGGCATGGAGAGCGCACTGGCATTGCTTGCCCGACGACCTCATGATTTCCTTGACGAATGGCCACGGGAGCCGGAGGTCCATCACGGGGACCCGGCCGCGCTGGCCGCCCTGCTGACGGTCGAGGACATCGACCGGCTGATCGGCGACCAGGGCCTTCCCGGATCGTCGGTCACGATGACCCGGGACAACGTGATGGCCAGGCCGGGCAGCCTGATGACCGACGACCTGTCGGCGTTCCCCGGCGCGGCCGGAGCGGTCGACCCCCGGCGGGTCGGCGCCCACCTGCGTTCCGGGCACACCCTCCTGCTCATGGGCCTGCACCGCAGCTGGCAGCCGCTCACCCACTTCTGCCGGCTGCTTTCGGCGGAACTCGGCCACCCCCTCTACGCGCACGCTTTCCTCACACCGCCGAAAAGCCAGGGCTTCGCCCATCATTGGGACACCGAGGCGGTATTCATCGCGCAGACCTCGGGGCACAAGACCTGGGAACTTCACGCGCCGGTGCTGCCGGACCCGCTCCCCCGGCACCGTTGGGGCCGCGTTCCGGTGCCCCCGGCGGAACGGGCCCGTTACGAGAAGGGCGAGCCTTTCCTGCGGGTCCGGCTCGCGCCCGGCGACGTGCTTTTCGTGCCCCGTGGCTGGATCCACAACGGGTACGCGGAGGACGGCGCGTCACTTCACGTCAGCCTCGGAGTCCTCCAGTTCACCCGGCACTGGCTGCTCGAACGGCTGGTAGACCTCGCCGCCGAGACCCCCGAGTTCCGCACCGCGCTCGCGCCACGGCTCAACGGCCGGGGGCTCGACGGTGAGCTCGACGACGTCACCGGCCGTTTCGCGCGGTGGCTGACCGACCTCGACATCGAGCGTTTCGCGCCGACGCTGCGCGCCGAGCAGTTGCGCGCCCAGTCGGGACCGCGCCGCCCCGCCGTGAGCTCCGCGATCGGCGCCCTGGACGGCGCCGACGCGGTGACGTACGCGGCGGGCTCGGTCCTGGCGACCAGCGACGGCGACGACGGCGGCGTCGTCCTCCATCTCGGCGATCACGATCTGCAGGTGCCGGCCCCGGCCGCCCGCATGGTCACACGGTTGACGAGCCGCCCCGGCGAGGTGTTGCGGGCCGCGGAGATCGCCGAGTCCATCGGCCCCGACCTGCTGCGCGAACTGATCGACGAGGGGGTCGTCCACCCCGTCTGACCGCTCAGTCGGCCACGATCCCGTCGCGCCTCGCCTCGCGGTACAGCTCCAGCCGGGTGGAGACGTCACGGCCCGCCCTGGCGTACTTCTCCCGGGCCCTGTCCAGATACTGCTTCACGGTGTGCTCGCTGATCCCCATCCGGCGGGCCACCTCGACCCGGGTGAGGCCGTCCAGCCACAGCCGCATGGAGCGCAGTTCCTGCTCGGAGAAGCTCGGCCTCGCGTCGCGGAGGGCGGCGGTCGCCGCGCCCGCGCGCCCTGGGGGCGGGCACGCCCCGTCGGCGGCCGCCGCGAGGACGGCCTCGATGAAGCGCCGCCGCCCCCCCTTGGCCTCCTTGACGATGTAGGCGCGCGCGCCGACCAGTTCGGCCCGCCGGATGGCGTCGGGCTCGGTATGCCGGGAGAACACCACGATCCGGCGGCCCTGCGCGGACAGGGCGGCGATCCGCTCGAAGACCAGCTCGCCGCGCATGCACGGATCGATGACGAGCACGTCGGCCGTCGCCCCCGGTCCCGCGTTCAGATCATCGAGGTCGGTCCCGGCGTGGACGACCTCGACCCGTGCTTCGGGGTCCGCGGCTATCCACGCCCGGATCCCCGACAACACCACGTCCTGTCCGTCGATCACAGCGATGGTCACGGCCTGTCCCATGGAGCTCCCACCCAGATCAGATCTCCTCACGATGACCGGTGGGGGTGTCGCGTCGCCGCCGTCCCCCAGGGTAGAAAAGATCTTGCCTGGGGTGGAACCGGCCCGCCAAGATCCTCTTCCGGTCGAGTCTGTCCGGATGTGTCCGCGCTGGTCAGAGCGGCTGTCCGGCGCTGACCGCCGGTCGCGGTTCGAGCCGCCCGCGCGGTGCGTCCCGCACGAGGATCCGAGCCCGGAGCCCATGTGGGTCACCGGGGTCGCGAACGGCTCCCCCGGAGGTCTTGGCGAGGGCCGGGAACTACATCCGTTCGAGGAGGAACGTCTGGTGAGGGTCGGCAGGGTCGCAGGAGCGCTGCAGAACGGGCAGGGCGCGAGTTCCCGCATCGTCCGGCATGCTGAGGCACAACAGGCTGTGGACGGCGATGATCTGGTGACCGCGGCCGGGAGCGGCGACGGGGACCAGGCGGAAGTTCTCCCCTCCGAGATTGGCGCCCTGCCGACCGCAGTAGTCGTTGTAGACCCAGGGACCGGGGTCGCGGGTGGCATAGCGGACGCCCAGGCATCCGGGCCCCAGCTCGGGGTGGTGCGCGGTGATGCGGTAGGTGCCGTCGGACTGGGCTTGGAGGCCGAGGGCGGGGCGGGCGTCGGCGCAGGGGGCCTGGACGATCTGGCCGTCGTTGCTGGTCGCGCGTTCCGACAGGCACCGCCCGCTGGCAGCGCCACGGAACCGGTAGCGGCCCGAGATCGGCGACCCCGCGGACGGGGAGGTGGGACCGACCGTGACCGCCGCCTGGGAATCAAGCCCCAACGGGGGCGTCCGCCAGGGGGCCAGGCCCAGCACCGCCACCGGCAGGCCCAGAAGAAGGATGCCGCCCAGCAGTGTGGCCTGCCAGAAGCGGAACCGGCGCCCAACGTCGTGGTCGGCCGCCACCGGTGGCGGAGAGGGGCTTGAGGCCGACGGGGATCCCGTTGGATCGGCCACGGAGGCAGGGGCTTGTTCGCCTGGATCGGCGTCGGGGAGCGCCAGGTCGGCCGGGTCAGGTTCCGACACGCAGGTGAGCGAACATGCCAGGTCGTCGCGCACGGCCAGCCAGCCCGTCACGGCCTGCTCGTCTCCGCCGCAGGCGGCCACAAACGCGGCGAGCAGTTCCCTGCGTGGCAGCCGCTCCTGGTTGAGCACGTCGGTCAGGGTGCTGCGTGGCAGGCTCGCCCCGGTTCGGGCGGCGCGCGCCTCCAGTTTGCGCACCGTCAACCCGGACCGGGCCTTCAGCTGCCGCATCTCGGCGACCAGCTCGGCGACCGTACGCACGTTGTCCGGGACACCGACAGGGGCAGTGGGAACGTCCATGGTCTCCTTACCGCTCTCGTTCGCCATCCCGACCGAACCCGGCTGACAACAGCACTGGCCGGCACGGACACATCCACACAAGATCGACAAAAAAGGATCTTGGCAGGGGTGCGGCGCCCCCCGCAAGATTTCAACGGCCCGAGAGCGGGACCCGTGGCTCGAAGCCCTCGGCGTCTGCGCACCCACCGTCAAGGACACCCTCAAGCGCGACAATGGGTCGCTCGCCAAGGGACGGCCTTGGCGAGCGACTCCGGCGGCGTCGCGGTGGGTTGCGGGGGCTCACCGGCCGCCGGGCGGGTCCAGCGCGCGGGCGATGCGGGCGCCGAGCACGGCCCTACCGCCAGTGGCATCGTGGGCGGACGCCTGGTCGTCGGCCATCCGCTCGATGCTCGGGTGCCGCTGGCGGTGGCGGCCTCCGCGCCCGGGTCCAGGGCGGTCATGGCGTCACGGTAACCGCGTGCGGCGGCCGGGGCGGGGAACGCGGCGGTCCCGACCAGGCGATGGGATACCTACCCAGCGTCGTCCGCGAGGTCAAAGAGGAAACCGGCCTCGACGTCAAACTCCTGACCGCTGTACCCACGTTCCATCACCCCACAGCCCGAGGTGTGCCAGCCCCGGTCGCGGTCTTGGACGTTCCAGTCCGGGACCGTCTGGTCGGAGGCCACCACATCGACTTCGTGTCCGCCACCTGACCGGTGACGCACGAACTTCGGCCGCTGCCTGAAACCGGTGTCCACGTTTCGGGGGGACGCCCGTATCTCCCTCTGAAAGGGCCTGCCCACCGTCATGACCGATCCGATACCGGCTGCTCCGGCACCGGCCTACACGACCTTCACCACCACGACCGTTCCCCGGTCAGGTGAGGGACCGGCTCCCGGACCTGTTCGCGGCGGCCCCGCTGTTCTCCGACGAAGACGAGCGCGACGTCCTGCGGGTGTCCATGCCGGTGATGATCACGGTGCCGGGCGAGTACTCCAAGGACCGTCCTGTGGGACGTCACGCGCTCGCGGACCTATGCAGCAACGACAGCGCCCTGGCCATTGGCCACCGGGGAGAACCTTTCCTCCTGAAGTTCGTGCTGGGCACCGTCGCGGCCGTGGGCGCGCAGCTGGCCCTGGTGGTGGCCTACCGCCGCCGGTTGCCGAGCTCGGCAGCGATATAGGACGGATAAGCGATCGATAACCCGGGTCCCTACCGTGGCGGAACAGTCACGCTGACCCGAAGGAGCCCGGATGCGCCGATCCGCCCGCACCACCGTGAGCGCCGCAATGGCCGCCACCCTGGTGGCTGGCCTCACCCTGACCGCCACCCCGTCCTATGCCGGCCCCGCCCTGATGGATTGTCCCTCCGGTTCGGTCTGCCTCTACAAGGGGTCGCCTGCCAACGACGACCTCATCGGGTCCTCAAGCGCCACCATGCACTGGTGGAGGCTCTCAGGGGGCACCTACTACGTGGTGAACAACGGCAACCAGCAGGCTGGGTACGACCACTACGCCTTCCAGCTCACAAACGGAGATTGGTGGTGCCGTCCCTACAACAGGTCTAGAGGGTGTCTGAGAAGGGTCAGGTCGGGCATGCTGGTAGTGCCGCGCTCTGAGCGTGAAGGGCGTGACGTTGCCCCGTCACCGGTATCCGACCGACCTGTCTGACGACGAGTGGGCGCTGGTCGCGCCCTTGATCCCACCTCCGAAACCACGCGGTCGCCCACCCGGGCATCCACGTCGGGAAATCGTGAACGCGCTGGCCTACTGGGTGCGGTCCGGATGTGCCTGGCGGATGCTCCCGCGTGACCTGCCGCCGTGGCAGACGGTCTACCACTACTGGCGGACCTGGCGGATCGCCGGCCTGTGGGAACGGATGCTGACCCACCTGCGTGAACACGAACGCCGCTACCGGGGACGGGAGGCGACGCCCAGCGCCGCGATCATGGACAGCCAGAGCGTGCGAGCCACCGACCGGGGCGGCCGGCACGGGTACGACGGCGCCAAGAAGGTACCTGGGATCAAACGACACGTCCTGACCGACACGTTCGGCACCGTGTTGGGCGCCTGCGTCAGCCCCGCCAATGTCAGCGACCGGGACGGCGCATGGTGCTGCTGGCACGCACCCGCCCCGACCTGCCCCGGCTTGGACGCGTCTGGGCCGATCAGGGCTACCGCGGGCAGGCGTTCCACGACTGGACCCGCGACCATCTCAAGGTCGACATCCAGATCGTGGTGCGGCGTGACGGCGGCAGACGCGGCACCTGGACCAAAGGCGGAGCACCACCACCGCCGATTCCGCAGTTCGCGTTGGTGCAGCGCCGGTGGGTGATCGAACGGACCTTCGCCTGGCTCGGCAAGTACCACCGACTCTCCAAGGACTACGAATACCTGGCCGCCACCTCGGAAAACGTCATCTACCTCGCGATGAGCATGATCCTGCTACACCGCCTCACCGGCTCCCCGACCTGACCCTTCTCAGACACCCTCTAGCCCACACCGAACCGGACGACGGACAGCCCGACTCCGCTTACCAGCAGCAGCTCGAGCAAGTCGTCCAAGACGCGGCCCGATGGGGGTTCCGCCTCCACGGCACCGGCGTCACCGAGTTCCCCAAGTTGCGGATCCTCTGGGCTGGCGACAACCGCCCCCGGCTCATCTACACCGGCTCACCGGACACTAAGTACGAGGTCTATGTGATCGGCGGCCCGTCCCCTGGCGATCCGGGCAACAGCAGGCTCCGCGATTACGTCGACCGCTTCATGAAGGAAGAGGAGAAAAGGGTGACGAAGAAGCACTCCACCGACTGACATCGATCGCGCGGGAGCCGCTATCGACAACCTCATGCACAACACCCTGTTCAGTACCTCGGTTCGAGGAGTCCAGCGGCCACGCCCGCGATGTCATAGGCGGCGCGCTCATGGTCACGCTCGCCGCGCGGCGCTTCACACGGCCCCCAGGTGGCTGGGCGGTTCCTTCGGGGGCCGCACGCGGGCCACAGCGCGGTCGGGTAGTGCTCGGTTACCGGACGCCGCTTCCCGTGCCCGTCGGGCCGGATCAGCATTGTGTCCGGGGCAAAGCCCAGTACCCCGGCGACGACCTGCCGCGGGATCAGCCAGGCAGCCAGTGTGATCCGCCCAACGGGCGGGGTGATGACCTTGCACGCCAGCTTGATCCGACCGCCTGGCGCATGCCGCGCGCTCGTCTGAATCTCCCCCATGACGCGTATCAGGTATCGCCCGAACGCCGCCATGTCGACGACGTTGTCGACCGCTGCGGGTGAGAGCCGTCCGGACTCATCCACCGGACCGACCGTCCACCCGTACAACGCCTCATCGCCGAGCCGGACCACCCCAGCCGTCCATCGCCGCCCCGGATCGATCCCGAGCACCACCTCATCAGCCATGTTCAGCAGCGTGCCGGTGGCAGACACGTGCAGCGACTCGACAGGCCGAACCTGGAATGATCTCGCTGTGAGGCTTGAACAGGAACGGACGTACTGGGCAAGCGGCCACCGTGCTCCGGACCGTGAGCGCCCCGACGCAGACAGGCTCGGCTGTTTTCTCCATACCGTCCGACAGCCTGGCGACGAAGGCGTGACCAAAGCCGGGCGCGGCCCTGATGGCCGCTTCCACGTGATGGACCACGCGTGTTTCGCGCTCTGCCACGCCCGGGGACTACTTGAGCCCCTGGCCGGGTCGGCCGTCCACGTGCTGGCGGTGCCGGGCGCGCAACGCTGCAACCGGTCTTGGGCTTGGCCGGGCACCGGCGGCGCCGTCCGCCCCATCGGGCCGATGCCCAGCGCCTGGCCAGACGAGGCGCCGCCCGCCTGGTACGTGTGGTGGACGCTGTTCGAGGAACAGCACGGGATGTGCGCGTTGTGCATCAACCCGCCCCACGTCATCGACCACGACCATGCCTCAGGTATCATCCGCGGCCTGCTCTGCGGACGCTGCAACCGCCTCGAACCCTTCTGCTGCTTCCCCCGCTACACCGCCTCGCCGCCCGCCGGTGATCGACAGTGGAGCTACCGCTCGGTCCGCAACAGCACCCAGCGGCACCTTGCCTCACCGGCGAAGAGGCTCGTGAGGCCCTAACGCTCAGGTGCGGTCTGGGCGCGCGGAGCTCCAGCAAAATCTGAGCGTGACCGCCCGATGCCTCCCCAGCCCAGTGAGACGGCTGGCCGGTCGTACCGCTCGGCGGCCCGACGAACTGCCCGCGCGGCCACCGTCTGCGCGTATGCCGCGCCCTGGTGGGCTGGGATCCGCGCGGCTGTCCGCCGGGCCCCGCTGGACGGAGTCCATCAGAACACCCACGGCTGGTTAACTGACGGGTCGCCGCGAGGCGGCTGTTGTGGGCTTGTGGCGTTATCGAGTGACGGTCGTCCAGCAGTGCGAGGGCGAGATCATGGACAACGGTATGCCGGAGCTGGCTCAGCTTCGGCTCATCGACGTCGACCAGCTTTGCCTCATGTGGGGTGTGAAGAAGAGTTGGGTCTGTGACCAGGTTGAGGCGGGCCGGCTTCCGGCGGTTCGTCTCGGAAGGCAGCTGCGGTTCCGGGCCAGTGACCTGAATGCCTTCCTTGAGGAGGCCGGGACCGGTCACCGCGGCAGCCGGGACTCCATCGCGGACAATGTGTCGCGGAGTACGTGAAGGTCTTGGCCTGATGCAGTCTGCTCTTGTGTGAGGTGCCAGGCGAGCGTGGGGTCTATGACCGTCTCCAGCCGCTCGAGTAGCGTTGTCAGCCGCGCCAGAGTTTCCTGTTCGCGCGCTGGTACGGGCGCGTATCCGAGGACTTGGTTGATGACGTTGGCGGCGGCGTCGCTCTCCTCGGACAGCGCCCACACGTAGCGCGTCGTTGAGGTCAGGTCGTTGTGCCCGAGACGTGCTTGGACCTCTGGTAGAGGGACTCCGTTGGCCAGGAGGAGCGAGGCGTGTGAGTGCCTCAGTTGGTAGGGCGTGATGTCGATGCCGATCACTCGGCGTGCGGCGAGCCAGATCTTGCTCCACTCGCTTGGGGCGATGTGGTCGTTTCCGTCGCGCCGGACTCGTTGGCGTGTCACCTTGCCCTTGCGCGCCATCGCCCGGACCCGTGCGGCCGAGCGCCAGTCCCGGTAGTTCTGCACGCAAGCGGCGCAGCGGCATTTGTGCCTGGTGTAGGTGCTCAACCTGCCGTGAGCGACTCGACGGCCGGTGAATGGAGAGATGAACGTGTACTTACGCGCCTGCTCTATCTCCTCCTCGGAGCAGCGCGGCTTGTTGACCCAGGCGGTGTCTGGCATGAAGAGGCGGACGGGGAAGACCAGGTCTCCCTTCTTCATGCCGTGCTTCTGGACGTGTGCCCTGATCTTCTCCGCCAAGGGGCGGCCGATCTTCATGCGTCGGTGTTCGCCGTTCTTCGTGTACTGCCTGGTATAGAAGCGCCCTCCCGTCGGGTGGAACTCGCGGGACACCTCCACGGTCGAACGGCAGACCGTCAGCATGCAGGTCTCGTAGTCGAGATCACCTTCTTCGAGGGAGATGGCTTCGCAGTAGCGGACTCCTGTGGAGAAGATGTACTCGCTGAACAGGCGCTGGGTCTCCAGCGGAAGCTGCTTGCACAGCTCCCAGAAGACCGTCTCGTTGATGACCTTGATGGTCTTGTTGGCGGCCTGCTTACCGACGTTGAGCCCGCGGACCGGGTTGTCCTCCCGAAAGCCCATCGTGACGGACAGGCCGAGCATCGCGGAGAGAGTCCTTCGAGCAGACCTGCGTGAGGTGACGCTCCGGCCGTTTTCAGCCAGGTTGGTGAAGTAAGTGATCGCGTCGAAGGCGTCGAAGTCCGACACATGTGCGCTACGCAGGAAGGGCCTGATGTGGTTCCGCCAGGTCGAGTGATACTCCTGCATGGTGTTGGGCTCGACCCGGTGGTGCCGTCGGAACAGTGGCCAGAATTCGTCGAACGTCATCGCGTGCTTCTGCGCCGGGGAGAGTCGGCCTCCGAGGGCGTCCGGCTTGCGCTTCTGCTCTCTCTGAGCGGCCGCGAGGGCCTCGGCCTCCGCGTCGTAGGTTCCGGCAGACCGCGGAGTTCCCGTCGCGTCGTAGTACATGCCCGTGTAGCGGGTCTGGCCGGTCTGCCTGCTGGTCTTTTTGGCGACATAGGGTCGCTTCATCGCCTGATCCCTCATGCGATCGTCTGGCTAGCAAATCGGCTAGCAGACGGCTCCCCACGGCCCTCCACCGAACTCCACTACTCCAAGATCAAAATCCTCTGAGCAGCGGATTCATTGACATGGTAGGCGCGTTTCGCACTCGTAGACCAGATGGGAGGGCTCAGGGAACGTCGCCGCGCTGGACATCCTGCGCGCGATGGCGAAGGAGCCCGAGACCGTCGAGGCGTTCTTCACCGAGGTCGGCCTCGCGGCCGGGGCGGACGCCCGTCTCGACGACGCCGTCCGCCGCGCCAAGGACGCCCTCGCCGACCTCGGCACCGTCGAACTGCGCGCCCGCCGCATCGCCGAGCAGCTCGCCCTGATCCTCCAGGGTTCGCTTCTCGTCCGCCACGGGCACCCGGCGGTCGCCGACGCCTTCTGCGCCACCCGGCTCTCCGGAGACTGGGGCAACGCGTTCGGCACCCTCCCGGCGGGGCTCGACCTCACCCCGCTGATCGACCGCGCCACCCCGAAGGTCTCCTGACCCGCCTTCCGCGTGCGTCCGGCGGCCCGCGGGGGCAGCCGCCGGACGCGCCCTCCCGTACGGCCGCTTCGCGAGGCGCTTACGCCTGGCGGTCCCGTGTGGGGCGGCGGCGGAGTCTGCCCCAGGGTTTGTAGACCGCCAGGCAGGTGGCGAGGGTCAGGGCGGACAGTGACACCGCGGGCGGGAAGAACATCTTCTGCACCCGGGCGCGGGACGGGTTCCCCGTCAGGAGCTGCTCGCCGTACGCGGCGACGTCGTGCATGCCGGGCTGGAGCAGGACGACGATGAGCGTGCACAGCACCAGGTTGAGCACCAGCTTGACGGCCACCCACCAGTAGCGCACCAGGCCCCACTTGGTGCCCAGGCCGAGTACCACGCCCGTGACCAGGCAGACCAGCGCGCAGACGAGCATCGGCCAGACCACGAACGCGGCCAGGGCCCGGTAGGCCAGGCTGCGCAGGTCCACGTCGTCGGCGAACCAGCCCGTCAGCACCAGCACGGCGACGATCACGTCGATGCCGATCCACGCCCCGGCCGACACCAGGTGGAGGACGAGCGTGGCGCGCCGCACCCCGCGGGAGATCCGCCACCGCGGGACCGGCGGCCCGCCACCGCCGGTCCCGCGCCGCGTGCCCTCGATCGTGCCCTGGGACGGTGTCATCAAGATCATCTCCTTGGCGCCGACCCGCTCAGGGGGTCCTCGCCGGTCGGGGGAAGGCGCGGCCCGGCTCGCCTCGGGCGGGCGGGCGGGCCGCACGCGGTGCGTCGGCGGCGTGAGCGCCTGACCGTCAGCGTCCCGGATCGGACGGCCGGGACGCGTCGTCCGGCGAGCGACTCCCGGGCTACGTCCTGCGGCGTAGACGACGTCCCGGAAGAGTCGCCGCCCGGACGATGCCCGCGAGAGGCGTTCGCCCTTGCCGTGCGTGGGATTTCTTTGCCGAGCCGCTACCGAACCCGTCATGGCGGGGGCGGGGTCCGGGGGCCTTGGCCTTACACAATTCAGGGCGGACGGGGGCCCGCCTCGTCCGTCGTGATCGTGAGGCGTGTCCGATGGAACTGCGTTCTCGGCTCGTGGGGCCGGCGGTGGCGTCCGGTGGGGTGACCGATGCCCGGCGGCGCGCGCGGCTGGTGGTGGTGTGCGCCGGGGTCGTGTTCCTGCTGGCGCAGCTGCTGCTGGTGTCGCCGGGGATCCCGCTCGGCTGGGACGAGTCGCTGTACGTCAGCCAGTTCAGCCCGCACGTGCCCGCCGGGTACTTCAGCGCGCCGCGCGCCCGGGGCATCACGCTCCTGGTGGCGCCGGTCGCCCAGGTCACCCTGTCCACGGAGGCGCTGCGGATCTACATGGCGGTGCTCTCCAGCCTCGCGCTGGCCGGGACGCTGTGGATCTGGCGGCGGCTGCTGCCGCCCGGCGCGCTGGCCCTCGTCGGGGTGCTGTTCGCCGGGTTGTGGATCACGCTGATCAGCGGTTCGCAGGCCATGCCGAACCTGTGGGTCGCCTTCGGCGCGCTCGCCGCGGTCGGCTGCTTCCTGCGCGCCGCGGGCGACACCGGTGACCGGCGGGCGCTGGCCGGGCTCGCGCTGAGTCTCGGGTTCACCGCGTTGATGCGTCCGGGGGACGCCGCCTGGCTGGCGTTCCCGCTGCTGGTCGCGGCGCTCGTGGTGCGGTCGTGGCGGCGGCCGGTCCTGGTGGCCGTCATGGTCGCCGGGCTGGCGGCCGGGGCGGCCGAGTGGGTGGTCGAGGCCTACGTCCGGTTCGGCGGCGTTCCCGAACGGCTGCACGTGTCCAGCCGGGTCGAGGGCGGGATGGGCCTGCACTTCGCGCTGGACGACGAGCTGCGCGCGCTGAACGGGCCGCAGCTGTGCCGCCCCTGCCACCGGCCCTGGCGCCATCGTCCGGCCGCGATGTGGTGGGCGGTGCTGCCGTTCGCCGTCCTCGGCGGGCTGGTGGCCGCGCGCGCGTCCGGACGGCTGTCGCGGGCGCTGATGCCGACGCTGTGCGCGGCGGCGGTCTCGGTGCCCTACCTGTTCATGATCGACTATGCCGCGCCCCGGTTCCTGCTGCCCGTCTACGCGCTGCTGGCCGTCCCCGTGGCGATGGGCCTGTGGTGGCTGGGGACCCAGGCTCCGGCGCGGCTGCGTCCGTGGCTGGTGGGGCTGGCCGCCGTCGGACTCGTGGCGCACCTGGGCGTCCAGCAGGCGGTGCTGGCGCGGATGACCACGGGTTCGCAGCGCTCTCACGGCGAGTACGTCCGGCTCGCCGCCGATCTGAACGCGCTCGGCGTCCGGGCTCCGTGCACCATCACCGGAGACCAGGCCGCCCCGGTCTCGTACCAGGCGCGCTGCGCGTGGGCGCAGACGGCCGGGCCCAACACGTCCATCACCGTCCGGGGCCTGGTCGCGCTGTCGCGGCGGCAGCCGGTCGCGGTGCTCGTCGGGCCGGGCGGCACCCCGCCCTCCTACGCCCGCGCCTGGTCAAGGCACCTGCTCTCGGGCCGCTACGGTCTCCGTGGCTTCAGCGCGTACGTCTCGCCGCAGCCGCGCATGCCCGCCCCGCGGGCGTGAGCGCGTCCCGTCAGGCCGACGTCCGGACGCGTTGCCCCGTGGTGACCGTCGTCGTTCGCCGGGCGGGTGGAGACTACGCGGCATGGACGATCAGCTCGCATCGCGCGGGACGGCGCGGCGGACGTGGCCGCTGTACGCGGCCGGGTTCACCACCGCGTTCGGCGCGCACGGCATCGCGGCCAATCTGGGGCAGGGCGATCCGGATCTGCAGGGGTCCGTCCTGTACCTGGGGTTGCTGCTGGCGCTGTACGACGGCGCCGAGGTGGTGCTCAAGCCGGTCTTCGGGACGTTGTCGGACCGGATCGGAGCGCGGCCGGTGCTGCTGGGCGGGCTGGTCGCGTTCGCGGCGGCCTCGGCGCTGTTCGTGTGGGCGCGCGACCCCGGGCTGCTGTGGGTGGCCCGGCTGGGTCAGGGGGCGGCGGCCTCGGCGTTCTCGCCCGCCGCGTCCGCGCTGGTCGCGCGGCTGAACCCGCGAGGCGGGCACGGCCGGGCGTTCGGGTCCTACGGGTTCTTCAAGAGCATCGGGTACACCGCCGGGCCGCTGCTCGGCGGCGCGCTGGTCTGGGCGGGCGGGCTGACGCTGCTGTTCGGCGTGCTGGCCGCGCTCGCCGTCGGCGTGACGGTCTGGGCCGCGGCGGCGGTGCCGTCCGTCCCGCCGCTGCCCCGGGCGCGGCAGACCGTGGTCGACCTGGTCCGGGGGCTGGCGAACGGCGCGTTCCTCAGGCCGGTGGCGGCGCTCGCCGCGGCGACGGCGGCGCTGTCGGCGGGCGTCGGATTCCTTCCGTTGTCGGGCGCGTCCAGCGGGCTCACGCCCGTGGTCACGGGGGCGATGATCTCGGCGCCGGCCGCGTCCGCCGCGTTCGTCCAGCCCTGGGCGGGACGATCCCTGGACGCGGGCCGGATCACCGTCCGGGCCGGGCTGTCCGCCGGGCTCGGCGTCACCGGCGCGGGGCTGGCGGTCGCGGCGCTGCCCGGGGCCGTCCCGCTGCTGCCCGCCGCCGTCCTGATCGGAGTCGGGACGGGTCTCATCACGCCACTGGCGTTCACGGCGCTGGCCGCCTCGACGCCGCCCGAACACCTCGGGCGGACGATGGGAACGGCCGAACTCGGACGCGAACTCGGCGACGCGGGCGGCCCGCTGCTGGTCGCCGCGGTGGCGGCGGCGCTCACGCTCGGCTGGGGATATCTCGCGCTGGCGCTGGTCGTCGTCCTGCTGGCCGTCCCGTCGGCGATCGCGGTCGACAGGTGAGAGCGATCGCGGTCGGCAGGTGAGAGCGGTCGCGGTCGACGGGTGAGAGCGGTCGCGGTCGGCAGGTGAGAGCGGTCGCGGTCGACGGGTGAGAGCGATCGCGGTCGGCAGGTGAGAAGGGAGGCGCGCGACCGCGCCTCCCTTCTGGCCGTGATCAGTCAGCGCTTCGTACCGGCGGAGGCGGGCGGCTGGTGGCCGCTGGTGACCGCCGGGGTGGCGGCGGCGCCGCGCGCGCCGCCGGTGATGGCGAGGCCGCCGGTCGGGACGTACATGGCCTCGTCGAAGGTGGTGCCGCTCTTCGGGTTCGCGACGGCGATGACCGGCCAGGCTCGTCCGCCCAGGACGGAGGTGGAGATGTAGTCGCCGACCATGACGCCCTGGCTGGTGTTCGCGATCGACGACAGCGACATCGGCCCGGCGAGCTGGGTCGGCGCGCTCCACGACGAGCCGCCGTTCACCGAGGAGGTGTAGCCGACGGTCAGCTGGCACGTGGAGGCCGTGCAGCTCGACGACGGGTAGCGGTAGTAGGTCACCGCGAGGTCGGCGGACGCGCCGGACGTCGTCGCGTCCACGCCGACGCCGGGGATGAAGTGGTCACCTCCGTCGCTGGTCACCCGCGTGACCGAGCCCCAGGTCGTCTCGCTCGTGGACTTGCTCATCACGATGTCGTTGCCCGTGCAGCCGGACTGGAAGCGGCAGTCCTGCCAGACGACGTAGGCGGTCCCGGCGGCGTCGATCTCGGCGGACGGGAGCGGGCTGGTGCGCAGGTTCCCGGCCACGGTGTGCGACTGGACGCTGGAGACCAGCACCGAGGAACCCCACGTGCTCCCGCCGTTGGTGGAGCGGAAGGAGCGGATCTGGCCGGTGTTGCTCTCGTAGGGCACAAGGACGGTCCCGTTCGGCCGCACGACCGGCTGACCGCCGAGGCCCGTGGAGTTGGTGGACTTGTCCGTCCAGGTCAGGCCGCCGTCGGACGAGGTGGACATGTGGATGCGGTTGCCCGCGCCGTTGTCGTCGTACTCGGTGTAGCAGCGTCCGTAGTTCGGGCTGGACGCGGTGTTGTCGCAGACGATCCAGTTCTTGTCCAGGTTCGCCGAGCCCGTGGCGTTGGCGGTGACGACCGGGTTGGCCCAGGTGTGCCCGCCGTCGGTGGAGCGGCTGGTGACGACGGCCTTGCCGACGACCCCGCTGGTGTCGGTGAGCGCCAGCCCGGAGATCATCCACACGCCGTGCCGGGCGTCGTAGGCGACGGCCGCGTCGCTGACCCGGTCGTAGGGGCCGCCTCCCTGGAACTTGGTGACGCCGGGCAGGCAGCCGTTCGTCCACGTCGCGCCGCTGTCGGACGAGGTGGAGAAGCAGATGTCGGACGATCCGCCGTCGAAGAAGCGGCCGGTCTGGAACGCCGACACGATCGTGGTGCCGTAGGCGAAGGTGTCGGGCTCGACCTGGGTGCGGTGCTGGCTGGTGGTGTTGGTGAACGGATCGCTGCTGACCTGGGTGAGGGCCACGTTGGCGAGGGCCGGTCCGCCGCCCAGCAGGAGCGCGGCGGCGCCCGCGAGCGCGGTGGCCGAGAGGGGGATCAGACGGCGCGGGGTGAGGCGCAGGGGCATGAGAGTCTCCCGTAACAGGACGAAGCAGGCCAAAGCTCCATCAAGTACGCAAGAGTCGTCAATGGGGAGCGACTGTCCGGTTGCGGTCCGTTGCGTCCCGCGTGAAAGAGGGCGACGCTGGCGACGGACCACATCCACCGGGAACCGCAGGCACGGCGGACGGCCGGGACGGCCTGGGGCGGCAGAGGACAGGGCGCTCGGGCCGCCGGGACTCAGGCGGTCGGGGGGCTCAGGCGGACGGGGTGCGGGGTGGTGGGGGCGCGCTCGGGGGCTCGTTGCATGCGGGAGTTCGAGGCCTGCTGGGTGGCAGGGCCTCGGTGGTCGTCCTCGGCCTCGCGGCGGTGGCGCTCGTCGGCGTCCATCTGGGGCCGGCGGGCGCGGTCGCCGAGGGGTCGGGCTGGACGGGCAGGACGGTCGACGTCGTCGCCGGGCTGCTCGCGGTGAAGGTGGTGTTCGTGCTGGTCGGCCTGCGCCGCCGCGCCTCGCGGGGCGCGCGGCGCGGAGGCTCCTCGTAGGCGTCCCCCTGTCGACTAGTGCTGGCTCTGCTTCAGCATGGCCAGGTGCTTCTGCAGGACGGGGAGCGCCTGGCGGGCGGCTCCGACGACCGTCGGGTCCGAGCCGTGGGCGACCTCGTAGCGCGTCGCCGCGAGGGCCTCTTCGTGAGCGGTGATCTGACCGGCGATGAACTCGTTGTCGAAGGCCGATCCGGTGAGGCCGCCGAGCCGCTGCTGCTCCGCGGCCTGCTCGGCCGAGGGGCTGGTCGGCAGGCCGACGTGGAACCGCTCGGCCGTGCTGACGACCGTCTGGTCCTGCCGGGTGTGGTCGGTCGAGAGCGTGCCCGCCTCCAGCTGGATCTGCCGGCTGCCGCTCTTGTCCTGCGCGAGCTGGGCCGCCTCGATCTCGGCGAGGTTGCCCTGGTGGGTCTGCGCGAGCCAGTTCTTGTCCTGCCCGGTCAGATCAGCGGGCGAGGGGTTCGCCGAGGACGTGGCCGGCGGGGCCTTCTTCTCGTGGTGGTACGCCCCGCAGGCCGCTCCCGTCACCACGACCGCCGCGGCGGCGGCCACGACCGCCGGCCACCGAGTGATGGACATGATCCGATCTCCCCACTCGCCGCACCGCCCTACCCCCCTCCTTTGTAGTCCGACCGAAACACCGGTTTTAAACACGCCCAGGCGAGTCGGAGGGGAGCCGTCCGGCCGCCCGTCCTCGCGGACGGGCGGCCCCGCAAGGGATGCCGCCGTTTCCAGGCGATCCGGATTCGGGCCGGGCTCAGCTCCCCCCGATGAACTGGTGGTCGGTGCGGATCCGGCCGTCGGCGTCCAGGGTCAGGACGTCCAGGCCGCTCCCGGCGGGCTCGCCCGTCTCCTTCGACACCATCGACCACCGGACGGCGAGCACGTCCGGCATGAGGACGACCGGCTCGGCGGTCGCCTCGAAGACGTGCTCCCCCGGCGCCACGAACATCTCGTAGGCGCGGGAGACGCGGGCGTCCAGGGCCTCGTGGCCCCGGACGTCCAGCGTCGGGACGGGGAACGCCAGGCCGCGGGCCGCGTCCCGGATCTCCACGGGCGGGTCCACCAGGACCTGGACCCCGTCGTCGGCCCACAGTTCGCGGATCGCCGCGCTCCGGCGCGCCGCGTCGGGCTCGTTCCACAGGGCGGTGAATCGCTCGGCCACATCACGTCGGTTGCTCATGCAAGCAGTGTCCCGGGCCGGGCCGCGATCACGCGATTCCCTGGAGGGAATCGCCGACGGCGAGCGGGCCCTATGAAGATCCTCTGAATGTCCCTTGGAGGGGGGCGCGAGGGCGGCTGGCGGGGGTTCACTGCTGGGCGTCACCGATTTGTGAGGATTCTGATGCCCGCCACCGTCTGGGGACTCCCCGTCCACCCCCTGATCGTCCATCTCGTCGTGTTCCTCGTTCCGCTGGTCGCGCTGGCCGCTCTCGTGGTGGCGGTCTGGCCGCGAGCGCGGAGGGTCGCCGCGCCCTGGGCGCTGGGCCTCGCCACGGCCGGGGTCGTGTCCGTCCCGATGGCCACGTCCAGCGGTGAGGGGCTGGAGAAGCGCGTCCCGCACACGGCGCTCGTGGAACGGCACGCCGAACTCGCCGACGGGCTGCTCCCGCTCGTCGCCGGGGTCTGGCTGGCGCTGGCCGTCATCGTGGCGGTCGCCTGGTACTCGCGACGCGGGACGGACGCCGGGAGCGGCGGAGCGGGGGCGGCCCGGTGGACCACGGTGGTCACCGTGGCCGCCGCCGTGGCCGCCGTCGGCGCGTCGGTCGCGACGGGCGTCCAGGTCGTCCGCATCGGCCACAGCGGGGCCAAGGCCGTCTGGCACGACGTCGGCCAGGAGAAGCCCGGGCGCTGACCCCGCGCCGCCCTGCCGACCGACCTCCGCCGTCCTGCCCACCGTCCTCCGCCGTCCTCCGCCTTTGGCCGGGCGGCGTTCCGGGTGGGGTGAGTGATCTTGCGAGGGGTCCAGGGGAGATGATCAGGGCGGGTGCGGGACGGGACGGAGGCGTTGTGGGTGACAGGGTTTCGGCGGACGAGGCCCGGGGGTTCGTCGCGGTGGCGCGGGCGCACCGGGAGCACGAGCGGTACCACTCGATGCTGAAGCTGGACGACGCGACCGCGTGGCGGCGGGACTCGAACGTGCTCAAAGTGCTGGCCGACCACTGGACGACCCTGGACGGCGGCGGGACCGGGACGCCTGACCCGGCGTACGGCGCGGTCGGCTGCCCCGACCTGAACGGACCGGCGGTGGTGGCGACGACCGGCGTGCTGTTCATGGAGGGCCCGGCGGAGCCCGCCGAGCTGGCGGCGATGGTCGGACGGTTCGACGAGGCGGCGGGGCGGTACCGGCGGCTGGCGGAGTGGCTGGCCGGGCACATGGCCGCCGAGTGGCCTCGCCTGTCGGTGCTGCTCGCGCCGCAGACGGCCGACGCGGCGCGTCCCCGGTTCGCGGCCCTCGCCCGGACGACGGCGGCGGGCCAGGCGTACGACCTGGTCGCCCACCTGCTCACCACGGCGGTCACCGGGTTGCGCGGGCTGGACCTGTCACCGGCCGGGGTCCGGGACGATCCGGACGGCGCGGCGGCCGTCCTGCGGAACGCCTCGTGGCTGGTGGACATGGCCTCGGCGCGGCTCGCGGAGGCGGCGGCGCAGCTGAGCCTGTCCGATCCGGACTGGACGGCCTTCACCGAGGAGCTCTACTGCGGAGAGGCAGGATAGGTCCGGATTCGGCAGCCCCGGCTCAAGCGTGGGCCAAGGCTTCGCCGGTCGGCGCGTCGTCCGGCGGCGGGGCGGGAATGCCGGGGCGGTGGAGCAGAAGCCGGACGCCGAGCCGGACGCCGGGCCAAGCGCCGAGCCGGGCGCTGGGCCGGAGGCCGCGGGGGACGCGCAGCCGGATGCCAGGTATCTGCTCGCCAACGAGCGCACCTACCTGGCCTGGACGCGCACGTGCCTGGCGTTCCTGGTCGGCGGTGTCGCGTTGGGCCAGCTGTCCGTCCGGTCCGGGCTCGAATGGCTGCGGACGGCGATCGTCCTGCTGGTCTTCGTGTCCGGGATCGTCCTGACGCCGCTCGCCTTCCTGCACTGGCGCACCGCCGAGCGGGCCATCCGGACCGGGACGGCGCTCCCCCGGCACGTCCTGCCGTTCGTGCTCATGGTGCTGATGGTGGCCGTCGGACTGGCGCTGGCCGTCCTGCTGGTGTGCTCCTAGCAGGTCAGACGCCGACCGCCCGGAGGGTCGCGGCGAGGTCGTTCACCCGGGCCTGGAGCTCGACGAGCCGTTCCAGGAGGGTCTCGTCCGCGACGGCGACCAGGTCGTCGGGGTCGATGGCCAGGATGTTCCTGGACGTGGCGGTCAGCGTCCTGGTGAACTTCGCGCGCTGCTCGCGGACGAAGGCGTCCGGATCGGACCGGACGGCGCGGTCGACGAGCTCCCGCACGAACTCGTAGGCGTCCTCGACGGCGTCCCCGCCGGGTTCGTCCGGTTCGTCCGAGCGGACGCGGGCGAGGCGTTCGTCGGAGAGCTCGGCGGGCGACAGCGCGAGCGACACGACCTGCCCGCCGGGGGTCTTCGCCGTCCCCTCGTCCAGGACGCGGGAGACGTACTCGAGGTGGTCGGCGCGGCGCTGCCCGGCCTTCGCGGCCCTCCGCGCGTCCGGGTCGGCGAGGACCCTGGCCAGGGTCGCGTCGCGTTCCTCCGGACGGGAGAGCAGCGCCTCCCGCGCGGCCTCGGCGGTGAGACGGTCGCCGAGGATCGCGGCCCGCATCGCGGGACGGTGGCCCGTGATCTCCAGGGCCTTCTTGTGGCTCGCGCCGATCGCCTCGGCCTCGGCGACGACGCGCTGCCCCTTGTCGCCGGACGATCCGGGCGCGGCGTAGTAGCCGGGCCAGACGTCCGCCTCGGGGAGGTCGACCTCGGCTCCCGGAGCGAGGGTCGCGGCGTCCGGGACGAGGCCGTCCGCTGCCGCGGCCTGCCATGCCTTCCAGTGGCGGTCGACGCGTCCGACGGCGCATCCGGCGTGCTCGGCGAACGCCTTCGCCGAGACCTTCCCCTCGGCGACCGCCCCGGCGGGGTCGTCCTTGGTGACGCTTCTCGCGACCAGGAGCCCGAACGTCCAGCCTCCGGCGGCGGCGAACGAGCCGAAGCGCTCGGCGTCCCGGGAAATCAGTTCATTCGGCTGACCGCTCACCATGTCTCCCCCGGCCGGACGGAACGACGGGCGCCCGGCCTCCGTCCGCGTCACGCTATAGGACGCTCACCGCGCGGGAGCGCCACCGCGACCGAGCCGTCCGCGCGGCCGGTGGAGTCCGGTCAACCCGTCCCAATGGTTCCGCAATATGGCCCACGGACGGCTCGAACCGCCGCCTCCCGTTCGGCTAGACAGAGGCGGTCACCGTTCTGGCCTTCGCCCGTGGTCGTTCGCTGGAACGCCCGGCCACCGTGCGGAGGACGCGTGGGCAAGGACCCCGACGAGAGCCCGCTGCTGCGGTGGTTCCTCCGCGCGTTCGTCTCGGTGCGCGGGCGCGCCACGGTGATCACGGTCGTGACGACGGGGTCGGTGCTGGCGCTGTCCACCTTCCTGACGGTGGAGCTGCTCGCGTACGCGGGACGGTCCTCGGCGCGGCAGCACGCGTCGGCCACGCTGCAGCGCGTCGTGTACGACATCACCACGGGCCACGGCCTGGCGGCGGTGATCCCGGAGCCGGGCGAGGCGCCCCTGATCCAGATCGTCGAGCCGGGCGCGCGGATCCTCGCCGCGTCGCCCGACCTGGAGGGTGAGCCGCCGCTGAACCCGGCCCCGCCCCGGATGACGGACCTGCTGATCGGCAAGACCGCGTGCCGGCACTTCCTGCCGTCCTGCGTCCAGCTGGTCGGGCTGCGGGTCGGCGGGCAGCGGTTCCCGCGCACCGCGGTCGTGTACGTCGCCGACGCCGTGCCCGAGTCGCTGACCAAGCCGCGGCTGTTCCTCGAGGCGGGCACGGTGGCGCTGGCGCTGCTGCTGCTCATGTCGTGGTGGACGTGGCGGACGA
Organism: Actinomadura oligospora ATCC 43269; assembly: GCF_000518265.1. Taxonomy (GTDB): domain Bacteria; phylum Actinomycetota; class Actinomycetes; order Streptosporangiales; family Streptosporangiaceae; genus Spirillospora; species Spirillospora oligospora. Next base: position 195,223 of record NZ_JADG01000011.1, read on the forward strand.
TCGGGGACGCGTTCCGTCCGGTCGAGGAGATCCGGCGGCAGCTCGCCGAGATCACCAGCGCGGGGCTGCGGAAGCTCGGCCGGCGGGTGGCGGTGCCGCGGACCGGCGGAGAGCTCCAGGATCTGGCGATCACGGTCAACGACGCGCTGGAGCGGCTGGAGCGGGCCACCAACCGGGAGCGGCGGTTCGTCTCCGAGGCGTCCCACGACCTGCGCAACCCGATCGCCGGGCTGCACACCCGGCTGGAGGTCGCGCTGGACGAGCCGGACGACTACGACTGGAAGCCGATGGTCCGGGGCGCGCTGCGCGACGCCGGGCGGCTGAACGACATCGTCAACGACCTGCTGGAACTGTCCCGGCTGGACGCCCGCTCCCCCGCCGCCCGGCACCGGGTCGACCTCGCCGCGCTGACCCGGCGGGAGATCGGCGTCCGGCCGTGGCGGGTGCCGATCACCACCCGGCTCGAGGACGGCGTGGAGGTGATGGGCGCGCCCGTCCGGCTGAGCCGCGTCCTCGGCAACCTGCTCAACAACGCCGAACGGCACGCCGAGACGGGCATCGAGGTCGTCGTGATGCGGGACGGCGACGACGCCGTCCTGGAGGTCCGCGACGACGGGTCGGGCATCCCGGAGGACGCGCGCGAACGCGTCTTCGAGCGGTTCGCCCGGCTCGCCGAGTCCCAGCGCCGCGACCCGGCGGGCACCGGCCTCGGCCTCCCCATCGCGCGCGAGATCGCCCGCATCCACGGCGGCGACCTCCACGCGGCCGACAGCCCGCGCGGCGCGCGCCTCGTCATGCGCCTCCCCCTCGCCCCGCCGCCCGGCACCGAGTCGCCCGGCACGGAGCCGCCCGGCTCGCAGTCGTCCGGCTCGGAGTCGCCTGGCTCGCAGTCGTCCGGCACCGAGTCGTCCTGACGGGCCGGGTTGTGCATAGGTAGATCATCGACATATGTTGATCACATGAATGAACGGGCGATGCAGGAACCGACGTTCCTGATCCTGACCGCGCTGGCCGCCGGGCCACAGCACGGCTACGGGATCATCACGGATGCCGCGGAGATCTCGGGGGGCCGGGTGCGGCTGCGCACCGGAACGCTGTACACGGCCCTGGACCGGCTGCGCGGAGAGGGGTTGATCGAGGTGGACCGCGAGGAGGTCGTGGACACCCGGATGCGGCGCTACTACCGGATCACCGCCGCGGGCGCGGACGCGCTCGCGGCCGAGGTCCGGCGCATGCGGCACCGCGCCGAGACCGCCGCGCTCCGGCTCGGCACGGCGGGAGGCCCGGCGTGAGCGAGAGGTGGAACCGGCGGCTGCTGCACGCCTACCCGCAGCGGCACCGCGCCGAGTACGGCGAGGAGATGCTGGACGTCCTCGCCGAGTGCGGCGGCGGCCCGCGGGAGTCCCTCACCCTGGTCCTCGGCGGCCTGAGGACGCGGCTGGGCGGGCTCGGCGCGCCCTACGCGACCCCCGAGTGGCGGGACGCGCTGGCCGTGGCGAGCCTGGTGGCGCCGCTGCTGATGACGATCTCGACGGTGTGGTTCGCCGACTCGACCGTCAGGGCCCTCACCGGCGAGCTCGCGACGAGTCCCGGGTACTGGTCGGGCTTCGCGGGGTGGGTGCCCGTCTGGGCGTCCGGGGCCGTCATCACGGCCGCCGCCTGGTGGGGCGGGCTCCACGGACGGCGGTTCGCGATGGTGGCCCTCCTGGCGCTCTGCGCCTACATGTTCACCGGCCACACGCCGCTCACCGTGTCCATGTACGGGACGATCGCGCTCAGCCTGGTGGTGCCGGTCGTGGCGCTGGCCGGGCTCGCGTTCTCCGACGGTCCCCGGCGCGGCGCGCAGGTGCTCGGACGGCGCGTCACCGTCCCCATGGTCACGGTCGCGGCCCTGACGTTCGCGGCCCAGGGGCTGGCCGGGCTCCAGTACCCCCTGGACCTGCACCTGATCTCGGGTGAGACGCCGTACTACGAGTACGCGTGGGTGATCATGCTGGGCGTCCTGCTGCTGAACGGCCTGCGCACCGCGTCCGGACGGCGCTTCGGCGCGCTGCTCGTCGCGCCGCTGCTGGACCTCGGGCACCTGGTGGCGGTCCCCTCGCCCCGGACGGCGGAGCTCGCGCTCGCGCTCGTCCTGGTCCTGGCCCTGGGAGTGCGCTCCCGCCCCCGCTCCCGCCCGGCCACCTGACCCGAAGCCCGGACTCCGGAGCCACACGGGGGCCCTGGCTCCGGATACGGCGGGCCAGCCCCGGACGGACACAACTGGCCGGACTCCAGACGGACGGCGGGCGCAAGGGTCGCGGGGTCAGGCGGCGCGGCCGCCGTCGACGGGGAGGATGACGCCGGTGATGTAGGAGGCGCGGTCGCTGAGCAGCCAGGCGGCGGCCTCGGCGATCTCGCCGGGGTCGGCGGCGCGGCCCAGCGGGGTGCGGGCGTTGAGGCCCTCGATGACCCCCGGGGACCGCTCGTCCCAGTCGGTGACGAGGTCGGTGAGGGTCGTGCCGGGCGCGATGGCGTTGACGCGGATGCCCTCGGGGCCGTAGGTGACGGCGGCCGTCTCGGTGAGGCTGTTGAGCGCGCGCTTCAGCGCGCCGTAGGCCGGGAGGACGGGGTTGCCGCGCAGGCTCCCGACGCTGGAGTTGTTGACGATCGCGCCGCGTCCGGCGGTCGCGCGGATGGCCGCGACCTCGGCGTTCATGGCGTGCCACTGGCCCTTGAGGTTGACGGTGTAGAGGGCGTCGAAGTCGGCGCCGGTCGTGTCCTCGAAGGACGCGGCCGGGGTGGTCGTCGCGGCGTTGTTGAAGGCGACGTCGAGCCGTCCGAACACCTCGACGGCGCGGTCGACGGCCGCGCGGACGCCGTCCGGGTCGGCCATGTCGCAGACGACGTGCTCGGCGACGCCGCCGTCCGCGCGGATCGTCTCGGTCACCTCCTCGAGCTGGGCTTCCGTGCGCGCGGCGAGCATGACGTGGGCGCCCTCGCGGGCGAACAGGCGTGCCGAGGCGGCGCCGATGCCGCGTCCCGCGCCGGTGATGAAGGCGACCTTGCCGGTCAGCAGGCCCGGAGTCGTGTTGATCATGGTCCGAGTGTGCCGCGCGGCGGGTGGTTCATCCAGGTATAGCGGGTCCGGGGCTTGCGGTCAGCGGGCTGTCCCAGGACCGCATGAGTTCGACCACCCGGCCGCTGTAGCCGTGCTCGCCCTTGACGTAGTCGCGCCCGCCGCGGCCGAACGACCAGGCCACGGCGCTCATCTCCTCGTCGTCGCGGGACGGGGAGACGCGGAAGAACGCGGTCAGGCGGTCGCCGAGGGCGGGACGGTGGTCCTCGGGCAGGTTGAGCGCGTAGACGCCGACGCGCTGGACCTCCCCGTCGGACGGGCGGACCGTGACGTTGAACGTGTGCCCGTCGCGCGGGGTGAACTCCATCATGTCCGCGAGGAGTTCCGGGGTGGGCGAATTCCCGTCCGCGAGGGAAATGAGGCCCTCGGCCACGTCCGGGGTGATTCTCTTGGACGTTCTGAAGTACAGGTTCGCGGTGTTCGACAGGTAGTCGACCGCCACATGCCGGACGGACGTCAGGCCCAGCGCGCGAAAACGCTCCTCGTCCCTCAGGAGGGCCTCCGGGACACCGGGCGCGTGGAGCACTTCCCCGACGGGACGTTTCCCTCCGAGGAAGACCCACGTCTTCGCGATTCCGCGTCCGGCGTCGAAGTCGACCAGTTCGGTGGACGCGTCGCCGTACAGGGAGCTCCAGGACGAGATCAGGCTGATCAGCGGGTGGTCCGCGTCGAGGAGTCCGGCGCGGACGGCCGTGCCGATCGAGTCGGTGGGACGCCGTTCGTAGAAGCGGTAGTTGAGCGGGGCGCCGGGAACGTCGGTGGTGCGGAAGAGGACCGCGCCGTCCCGGAATCCTTCCGGATAGGCGTCGAGAACGGCCCGGGTCGCCGTTTCGGAAAAGGGTGCGCCGATGGCGTCCGCCGTCATCTTCGCGTCGAGGAGGAACTGTTCGGGAGAGAACCGGTGAGAAGCGGCCACGAACACTCCGATCGGCTGGTGCGTGAGCTCCGAGTTTCGCAAACCGCCTCGCGTGTGTACATCGTCGGCGACGCCAGGTTGGACACCCGCGAGGCCGGAATCACCCTGGTCCCACACGGCCGGGGCCGGTGTGGGACCAGGGTGATCGGCATGCGCCGCACCAGGCGGCGGCGCACCAGGCGGCGGCGCGTCAGGCGGTGGCGCGTCAGGCGGTGGCGCGTCAGGCGGTGGCGCGTCAGGCGGTGGGGCGGATGACCTCGTAGAGGGCGCTCAGGCCCTCGTCGCTGTGGCCCTCGGCGAGGGCGCGGTCGAAGAGGGCCTTGAGCGCCTCCGGGGCGGTCGCGTCGACACCGGCCGCGCGGGTGGCCTCGATGACGTGGCCGACGCTGATCGCCTCCATGAGGACGGTGTCGGCGACGCCCGGGTGGGTGCCGTTCGTCATGTGCTCGGCGCAGATCTTCACGAAGCCCATCGGGCCGTCCTCGCCGATGCTGCGGACGATCGGCGCGGCGACCTCGGCGTAGTCGCGGGGTGTCACGCCCGCGCTCGCGACCAGCGCCGTGGCCTGCATGAACGCCTGCATGATCGCGGCGAACAGGTAGAACCCGGCGAGGTAGTACAGCGCCGCGAGGCCGGGGTCCGCGCCGACGTAGGAGGTGTCGGTGATCGCGGCGAGGGTCGCGCGGTGCCGTTCGAGGGCGGCCTCGGGGCCCGCGACGTAGGTCTCGGCGGCGGGCGTCCCGATGCCGGGGACCGGGGTCATGATGCCCCCGGCCAGCAGCCGCGCGCCGTGGGACTCGGCCCACTTCGCGGCCTCGCGCACCTCGTCCGGGCTGCCGGAGCTGAGGTTGACCAGGACGCGTCCCTCCAGCGCGTGCTCGGCGCCCTTCAGCGAGGCGTACATCGCCTGGTAGTGGGTCTGGCTGAGGACGACGAGCTCACTGGCGGCGAGGGCCTCGGCGGCGCTCGCCGCGACGGTCGCGCCCTTGGCGGCGAGGGGTTCCGCCTTGCTCGCCGTGCGGTTCCAGACCGTGACCTCGTGGCCCTTCTCCATGAAGACCTCGGCCATGCGCGTGCCCATGGAGCCGAGTCCGATGACAGTCACCGACATGGTGTTTCTCCTTGTTTCCCTTGGTTCTGCTCGATGGCCTCAGCTTCGGGTGGGGCGCTACGGAATCCCTTCGGGCGCACTACGGATTCGTCCGTAGGGTGGGGTTCATGCGTTTCGGGGTTCTCGGGCCGCTCGCGGTGTGGACGGACGGTGGCGAGGCCGTCCGGGTGCCCGAGGCCAAGGTGCGGTTGCTGCTCGCGGTTCTGCTGGCCGCTGAGGGCGACGTCGTCTCGTCCGACCGTCTGGTTGAGGAGCTGTGGGGAGACCGTCCGCCGCGTAATCCCTCGGGGACGTTGCAGGCGCGCGTGTCCCAACTGCGCAAGGTGTTGGAGGACGCCGAGCCGGGCGGGCGCGCGCTCGTCCGCTCGCAACCACCCGGATACGCCCTGGCCGCAAGCGCCACGGACGCGATCGAGTTCACCGGGCTGGTCGCGCGCGCACGAGGAGAGACCGACGTACGCGCACGAGTGAAGCTGTTCGACGAGGCGCTGGCCCTATGGCGCGGAGCGGCGTTCGCCGATTTCGACATCGCCGGTGGGACGGCTTTGGAGGAGGCCCGGCTCAGCGCGATCGAGGAGCAGGCAGAGGCGCGACTGGAGATCGGTGAGCTTCCGGCCCTCGGCGGGCTCGTCGCGGAGCATCCGCTGAGGGAGCGGCTGCGCGCGGCGCACATCCTCGGCCTGTACCGCGCCGGACGGCAGGCCGAGGCGCTGGCCGACTACGAGGCGCTGCGTCGGCTCCTCGCGGACGAGCTGGGCGTCGATCCGAGCCCCGAGCTGGCCGCGCTGCACCGGTCGATCCTGCGGCAGGCGGACGAGCTGAAACCCGCGTGCCCGACGTCCAACCTGCCCGCCGTCGTCGGCGACCTGATCGGGCGGGAGCGGGACGTCGCGCAGGCGCGGGCGGCGCTGCGCGGAGAGCGGCTGGTCACGCTCACCGGGCCGGGCGGGGTCGGCAAGACGCGGCTGGCGCTGGAGGTCGCGGCCCGTTCGACGCGGGAGCACCCCGACGGGACGTGGCTGGTGGAGCTGGCGGGAGGCCGTCCGCGCGACGCCGCCGAGCTGGCCGACCTGGTCGCCGGGGTGCTCGGGCACAGGGACGAGACCGACGCGTCCTCGCCGGTCGACCGGCTCGCGGCGGTGCTGCGCCCGCACCGGGCGCTGCTCGTCCTCGACAACTGCGAGCACGTCGTGGACGCCGTCGCGGACCTGGTCGGACGGCTGCTGGCGGCGGCGCCCGGGCTGACCGTCCTCGCGACGTCGCGGGAGCCCCTGGGGATCGCGGGCGAGCGGGTGCGGGCCGTCCCGCCGCTGGAGCCGGGGAACGCCGAGCGGCTGTTCGCGGCGCGCGCCGCCGCCGCGGCGCCGGGGTTCGCGCTGACCGGCGAGAACGCGGCGGCCGTCGCGGCCGTCTGCCGCCGCCTGGACGGCCTGCCGCTGGCGCTGGAACTCGCCGCGACGCGCGTCCGGGCCCTCGGCGTGGACGACCTGGCCGAGCGGCTGGACGACCGGTTCCGGCTGCTCACGCGGCGCGGCGGGCCCGCGCGGCAGCAGACGCTGCGCGCCGTCATCGACTGGAGCTGGGAACTGCTGAGCGATCCGGAGCGGGTCGCGCTGCGCAGGCTGGCCGTCCACGGGGACGGCTGCACGCTCCAGGCGGCCGAGGAGGTGTGCGGCGATCCGGACATCGACGTCCTCACGCGGCTGGTCGACCGCTCGCTCGTCGTCTTCACCGAGGACCGCCGGTACCGGCTTCTGGAATCGGTCTCCGACTACTGCCGGGAACGCCTCCGGGAAGCGGGCGAGGAAGAGCTCGTGCGCGCGCGGCACGCCCGCTACTACACGGCACTCGCCGAACGGGCCGTCCCACATTTGCGCGGACCGGATCAGGAACGCTGGCTTCAGCGGCTCGATCGCGAGGGCGCCAACTTCCGCGCCGCGCTGGAGTACCGGGCTGACCCGGTCCTGGCGAACGCGCTCGGCTGGTACTGGTTCCTACGCGGACGACTCAACGAGGCCCGCCGCTACCTGACCCTTGCCCTCACCCAGGACGCGCCCGCGCACGTCCTGCGTCGCACGCGCGTATGGCTGAACGGCCTGACGATGCTGTCGGGAGAGGGCGACGAGTCCGAATCCCTTCGGAAGGAGGCCCTCGGCCCGGACGCGGATGCCTGGTCGCTGTGGTTCCTCACGTTCGTCCACTGGCCCTATGGGGACCTGCCCGCCAACCACGCTCGCCTAGAGCGCGCGCTCGGAATGTTCGAGGACGAGGGTGACCGCTGGGGCGAGGCCGCCGTCCTGAGCACCCGCGCGAAACTGCTCATGGTCGGCGGCGACCTGTCCGCCATGCGGCGGGACGCCGAACGCAGCCTCCGGCTCTTCGGGGACCTGGGCGACGCGTGGGGCGAGCTCGAGGCCGCCGACGCCGCCGCCCGGCACGCCGAGATCGTCGCCGACTACGGACGGGCCGCCCACCTGCGGCGCGAGGTGATGCGCCGCGCCGAACGCCTCGGCATGTGGGCGGAGGTGTCGTTCGCGCTGTCGGGCCTCGGCCGGATCGCGCTGCTGGAGGGCGACCTCGACGAGGCCCATGACCTGCATGAACGCGCCCTCGCCCTCGCCCGCGACCGGTCGTCGCGGTCGGCCGAGGAGTTCGCCGCGATCGGCCTCGCCCTGGTCGCCCGGCGGCGCGGCGACCTGGACGCCGCCGAAGGGCACCTGCGGAGCCGCCTGCCGTGGCTGCGCGGCATCGGCGGGACGGCGGGCATCGCGTTCATCCACACCCAGCTCGGTTTCGTCGCCGAGCAGCGCGGCGACGCCGCGTCCGCCGCGGACCTGCACGCCACGGCCCTGGAGTCCGCCCGCGAGACCGGCGACCCGCGCGCCGTCGCCCTCGCGCTGGAGGGCCTCGCCGGGGCGCGCTCCCTGGCGGGCGACACGGCCGAGGCGGCCCGGCTGCTCGCCGAGGCCGACGCGATCCGGACGTCCGTGGGCGCTCCCCTCCCGCCCGCCGAACGCTTCGACGTCGACCGCGTCACCGCCCGCCTCGGCACCTCACGCGGCCGCTGAACCCCCGGGTCAGCCCGGCGCGCGGCCGGTGAACCGCCCGGATCAGCCCGGCGCGCGGCCGATGGACCGCCCGGGTCAGCCCGGCGCGCGGCCGACGACGAGCGGAAGGAACACCTCGTCCACGATCTCGACGAGGACGTCGTCCGGCGCGGACGGCGCGCCGCGCACCACGAACTCGTCCCGCAGCAGGACGATCGCGACCGTCGCGACACGCGGGTGCAGCGCCTCGGGCGCGACCTCGCCCCGCGCGACCGCCCGTCCGAGGACGGTCAGCCAGGGCGCGGCGACGGCGGACCGGTCCTGCAACCGCCCGACCAGCTCGGACGCTCCCCCGGCCGCGGCCATCAGCTCGCGCAGGATCGCGCCGAGCGGCGAACTCCAGTGCCGGTTCGCGCCCCGCAGCAGCTCCAGCGCGTCCTCGCGCAGGCTGCCCGTGTCCGGAACCGGAACCGTCGTGGTGAGCCGCTGGTAGGCCGCGACGCCGAGCGCGAGCCGGTTGGGCCAGCGGCGGTAGATCGCGTTCTTGTTCGTCCCGGCGCGGGCGGCGACCCTGTCCATGGTCAGGCCCGCGAAGCCGGACTCGGTCAGCTCGTCCACGGCCGCCCCGAGGATCGCGTCCTCCAGCGCCGCGCCGCGCCGGCGCGTGGGCCTGCTCGTCATGCGCCCATCCTCCCACCGGCCGCCCGGCATACCTTCGACCACACCCTGGCCATAGGCGAGGGGACCGCCGACCCCTTCGGGTGACACTGGGCAAGGGCGAGGCGCCCGGACGAGTCGTCCGGGCGCCTTGGTCACTTCCTCTAGTTGGCGGACGGGGTGCAGGTGCGGTCGCCGGTGAAGGCGTTGTCGACGGCCCACCAGCCGGAGGACTGGCCCCGGTAGTGGAGGCGGTAGCGGACGCTCGCCTTGCCGTTGGCCTGCGGGATCGGGACGACCCGGACGGACGGTCCGGGAGCGCCCGGGAAGCCCTTGGCGGTCCAGGCGTTCGTCCAGGTCCGGCCGCCGTCGAGGCTGACGTCCACCGACGTCGTGGAGTTGATGGCGGGCTTCAGGTCGTGGGCGAACTCGATCGTGGCCTTGGTGCGCTTGGACAGGTCGTAGGACGGGCTGGTCAGGTAGGTGTCCTGGACGTGGCCGGGGCCGCTGTGCTGGGAGTCGACGACGGCGAAGCCGCCGGAGCCGCCGGTGTGGTTGCCGCGCTTTCCGGGGTCGGTGAACTCCCATCCGGGCTGGTAGGCGTAGTTGGGGATGCCGGGGTCGAGGTTGGTGACCTGCCAGCCCTTGGGGAGGCGGGTCGTGTCGAAGCCCTCGGTGACGCCGTCCCGGGTGACCTGGTAGCCCTTCGCGACGCAGGCGAGGTCGACGGTCAGGCCGACGTCCTCGGTCCTGCCCGTTCCGTCAAGGGTGACCTGGCGGGTCGCGGGGTCGTAGCCGGGTTCGGTGGACGTGTAGGTGACGGTGTAGGCGAGGTTCGGCAGCAGGGGCAGGGTGTACGCGCCGGACGCGTCGGCGGCCGTCGACCAGGTGTGGCCGTTGCCGTCGTTCGCGACGACCTTCGCCGGGAGGCCGCCGCCCTTCCCGGACGCGTCGGTGACGGTTCCGGTCAGGTTCACGCGGGGGGTGGGCGCGAGGGCGATGCCCTGGGTGACGCTTCCGTCCTTGGCGACGGTCAGGGTGGTCGTGCCGGTCAGGTAGCCGAACGCGGTGGTGCTGACGCTGTAGTCACCGGCGGACAGGCGGAACCTGTAGGCGCCGTCCTCGCCGGTGGTGAAGGTGCGGTCCATCGGGCCGGACGCGTGGACGGTCGCGCCCGCGAGGGCCTGGCCGGACGCGGCGTCCGTGACCGTCCCGGACAGGTCGCCCAGCCCGGACGCGCCGGTGTTGACGGCCGCGAGGACGTCCAGACGGCCCTCGCCGTAGACGGGGTTGTTCGCGGGCGTCCCGCCGCACTGGGCGTCGGGGGTGTCCACGGCGGTGAGGTTCAGCAGTTCACGCGTCTTCGCGAGGTCGCGCTGGTACTCCGGACGCGCCGACCACAGCAGCGCGACCGCGCCCGCGACGTGCGGGGTCGCCATCGAGGTGCCGCTGAGCTCGGAGTACGCGCCGCCGGGCACCGACGAGCGGACGTCCACGCCGGGCGCGGAGATGTTCGGCTTGACCAGGCCGTCCTGCCCCGGGCCCCGGCTGGAGAACGACGCGATCCTGCCGGCCGAGTCGTACGCGCCGACCGAGTAGTTGATCGTCCGGCTGCCGGGCGCGCCCGACGTCTCGCAGTTCGGGCCGTTGTTGCCGTTGGCCCACACGCCCATGATCCCGGACGCGGCCCAGGCCAGCTCGACGTCCTCGAAGAGCGGGTCGTTGGACGGCGGGGACCCCCACGAGTTGTTCACGATGTCCGGGCGCTTCGCCGGGTCGGGGTTGGCGTCGCCGTGATCGGTCGGGGCGAGCATCCACTGCAGCGAGGCGAGCAGGCTGGTGTCCGAGCAGCCGTCGGTCTCGCAGCCCTTCGCCGCGATCCACTTGGCGCCGGGCGCGACGCCGATCTGGTTGCCCTGGCCGTCGTCGCCGACCATGGTCCCCATCGTGTGGGTGCCGTGCTTGTTGTTGTCGCAGGGCGTCGCGGTCTTGCAGATCCCGGCCGGGTCGAACCAGTTGTAGTCGTTGGTGAACGTCCCGTCGCCGTTGTTGCCCCGGTACTGCCGGACGAGCGCCGGGTGGTCGTACTGCACGCCGCTGTCGACGCTCGCCACGACGACGCCCTCGCCGCGCCGTCCGGTCTCGGTCCAGACCCGGTCGGCCTTGATGTCGGTGACGCCCCAGGCGACCGCCGCCGCCCGCGTGGTGGCCCTCGCCTTCGGTTCGGCCACCGCCTTCGGTTTGACCACCGCCTTCGGCTTGGCCACGGCCTTCGGTTCGGCCGCCTCGACCGGCTTCTGCAGCTGGTACGTCCTGGACGGACGGATCTCGGCCACGCCCGGGATCGCGGCGACCTTCTTCGCCACGCTCTCCGGGACGTTCGCGACGTAGATCGCATTGGTCGCCCAGAAGGACCTGCCGGTCAGTCCGGCGTCCTTCAGCGCCTTCTGGACAGGGCCCTGTGTCTTGTCGGCCTTGACTTTGAGGCCGTTCATGACCGCCCGGCCCCGCTCGGCGCGGTCCTTGACCTTCGCCGCACCGGAAAGGTCGGCCTTGTCGGACATCCGGATCCAGATGTTCGCCGTGCCGGACTTCGCGTACGCCGCGCGCACGTCCGCGTCCAACGTCGCGGAGCCGGGTGCCGCCTGCGCCGCGCCGGACGCGGGCGTCGCCGTCACCAGGGACGCCGCGCACAGCGCCGCCGCGGTGGTCCCGGCCGCCAGTCTCGACAGCCGCGTGCCCGGAAGCCGCACGCTCGACAGCCGCATGCTCGGAAGTCGCATGGTCGGAAGCCGCATGGTCACCGTCCTCCGCAGGTCAGGTGGGCGAGCACCGTGCGGGTGTTCGCGTAGGCCAGGCCGGGGATGGGGGCGGGCTCGGTGTAGATGAGGGAGCCGACCGCCCAGACGTCGTCCGGGCCGGATCCCGCGACGGCCCGGTAGTAGTAGCCGACGCCCGCGCCGCCTCCGCCGGGCTGGGCGCCCTCGGGGACGACCTTCGTCCAGGTGGTGCCGGTGCGGTGCAGGAGGGTGGAGTCGGCGATCGCCCATAGGTCGTCCGGCCCGGAGGAGTAGACGCCGTCCATGAAGCCGCCCTGGACGACGTCACCCGGCCCGGTGTCGACGGACCACTTCTGTCCGTCCCAGTGCATGACCAGGCCCCGGTACCCGTTCCAGTCGGCCCAGGTGCCGCGCCAGCCGCCGACGTAGACGTCGTTCGGGCCCTTCGCCACGACGGTGCTCGCGATCCCGTCGGGCATGCCGGGCGCGGCGACCGACGGCAGCCCGACCTCGGTCCACCTCGTGCCGTCGTAGTGCTCCGCGTACGGCAGGAACGCCCCGCCGCTCTCGGACTGCCGCTTGAGCCCGACGGCCCAGACGTCGTTCGCGGACGCGGCGCTGATCTGGATCAGCTGCGTGCCCGCGGTCGAGGACGACGGGTGGTCGGCGACCGTCCACTCGGTGCCGTCCCAGTGTTCGATGAGCCCGCCGTTCCCGTCGAGTGCGCCGACGGCCCAGGCGTCGTCCGGGGCGACGGACGCCACGTCCGAGAGGCGGACGCGGCTGTGCTCCGGGTCGGGCGAGGGCGCGGTCGGGACGAGCGTCCACTTGCTCCCGTCCCAGCGGCCCATGGTGACCGTGGCGATGTCGCCCCAGCCTCCGCCGGGCGACACGATGACCCAGCCGCTGGACGCCGAGTCGTAGGAGCTGCGGGAACCGGAGAACGTCGAGCGCTTCGGCTGCAGCGGGATCTGCGGGCCCGCGGCGGTGTTCTTCGAGCCGTTCCAGACGGTCTCGGACATTCCGGCGCCCCAGTCCGAGGCGACGTTCGCGGTGAACCGGACGTCCTTGGGCGACAGCACCTGGACGTCCTGGACCTCGGTGGCCTCGACCGCGGCGGGCACCATCTTCCAGGCCGGGGTGCAGGCCGCGTTCGCCGGGACCGCGGGGCCCGCGGCGAGGACGCCGGTGAACGTCCCGGTGATCACCGTGCCGAGGCCGAGCAGCGCCGCCGTGCGACGCCTCCGCCCGGATGCGCCGGGGGTGGGCCGGTCTTGCCTGATGCGCAGGGGGATTCGCATGGTGTCGTCTCCTAGAAGGCGCCGGTGCCGTTGGGGGCGCCCAGACCGCTCGGGCCGTCGTATCCGGCGCCCGCGGTGCAGAGGTAGCCGCCGGCGCAGTAGCCGTTCGTCCCGGAGGTGATGTCGAACAGGGACTTGGGGTGGGCGTAGAGCCGCTGGGGCGCGGGCGTGGACGAGGGGTTCCCGGCGAGGCCGTACACGCCGCCGACGAGCGCGGGCGCGACGGGGGCGCCGGACACGTTCACCCAGCCGCCGCTGCCCGAGTCGTAGGCCGAGACCGGCGTGTAGTCGGACGCGACGGCCGCGGTGTCGGCGACCGTCCGGCGGTCGCCGCAGTCGCCCTTCCGCTGCCAGGCCGGGCGCTTCTCGTAGACCGAGCAGCCGGACGTGGTGTCGCGCCACGGCGTCTCGTTCCAGCCGCGCCTGGCCGACGCGTCCCGGTGCAGGTTCGTTCCGGCGACGGCGACGACCGTCGGGTACGCGGCGGGCAGCGACTCCTGTCCGCCGCCGTTGAACCCGGACGACCCGGACGCGGCGACGATCGCGACGCCGGGGTGGTCGAAGTGCGGCGCGAGCGCGTCCTGGCCCTCGTACTCGCCGAACCAGCCGTCCATGACGACGACCGTCCGCGCGCCCTGCGCGACCGCCTGGTCGACGGCGGCGGCCTGGTTGGCGAGGGTGTCGTCGTCGGCCTCGACCATCAGCAGGTCGCAGTTCGGGCAGGCGGCCGAGGCCATGTCCAGGCCGACGGCCGCGTGCAGGCCCCAGGTGGCGTTGGCGGGCGGCAGGGTTCCGGTCCCGCGCTGGTCGGTCTTCCGGAAGCACGGGAACTCGGCGTCGCACACGTGCATGCCGTTCGCCGCGCGGTAGGCGTTCAGGTCCTTCTCGGCGGCGGTGACGTCGAACGGGACGACCACCGCGATCGTGCTCCCGCCGCCGAGCAGGTCACTCGGCAGCTTGTAGGCGTCCTGGAGGTCGGCGGCGGTGAGCCCGCCGGGCGGGATGCCCTCGTCGGCGGCCTTGAGCGCGGCGGTCCGTCCGGGCCCGGCCTGGGCGAGGCCGGACTTGGCGGTGAAGGTGCGCGCCCTGCCCGCCTTCGGGGCCGCGATCCGCAACATGCAGTCGGCCTTGGCGTCGGCGACGGCGCAGGTCGTCCGCCCCCGCGGGGCCTTGGCGGCCTCACCGGACGGCGCGGACGGCGCGGCGGACGCGGACGGCGATACGGCGGCCAGCACGGCCAGCGTCCCCGCCGCGGCCAGCGTGGCCAGCCTGGTTCTGGTGATCCTCATGTCTGCTCCCCGCTCAGCCGTCGAGCCGGTAGGCGTGGACGTTGGTCTGCGTGACGGACGAGCCGTCCGCGTCGTGCGCGGTCACCCGCAGCGACACCCAGCGGTGGTCCTGGTCGTACGCCGGGTGCGTGACGGACGCGTGGAACACGCCGCCCGTCCCCGCCGTGGCGTCGACGGGCTTCGACCAGGTCGTCCCGTTGTCGTAGGAGACCTCGACGGTGGCGGTGACCCCGGCCGGGGCGGCCTGGTACTGCTGGTGGGAGACCCGGAACCCGATGTCGAACGGCTGCCCGGCCTTGGCGCGCGAGTCGACGTCCAGCTTCAGGTCGTAGTTCACGAACAGCAGCGGCAGGAACGAGCAGGACGTGGACGGGTCCAGCCCGCAGAACGCCGTCTTCGGGAGGGTGGCGTTCGCGCCGCCGGGCGCGGAGCGGAAGCGCCAGTCCGTGCTGCTGGTGACGTCGGGGACGTCCGGGTCGGACGACTCCCAGACGAGCCGGTAGTCGGCGGGACCCGGCTTCAGCGGCAGGTTCGTCGGGTCCGGGCTGTACTTGAGGCTCTCGGCCTCGGTGGAGTAGGCGAGCTTGCCGTCCCGGTAGAACCGCAGTTCGTTCCCCGGGGGGTTGTAGTAGTAGTGGTGCGTCGGGTCGGCGTCCGCGCCGCCCTTGAGGAACAGCGCCGCAAGATCGCCCTGGCGGCACGCGGCGCACGCCTGCCCGACGGCGTCGTTGCTGACGGGGACGTTCTCTCCGCCGCCGAGGTTGAACCCTGTGGTCAGGACGTAGTCGGCCGAGACCGACGGCGTGAGCGGGGACCCGCCGAGGTCCTGCTGCACCACCTGGCCGGGCCTGAGCGTCCGGCGCAGGTCGTTCAGCCGTTCGCCCTTGTCGGGGTTGAACGCCGTCTCCCACACGACCTGGTCGGGGTCGCTGCTGTAGAGGTAGTCGGTGCGGTCACCGGCGGGCACCTGGCCGGAGAACCCGACGGACGTGTAGGACCAGGGGAGGAAGGCGTTGGTGAAGAACCCGATCGGACCGGCGGACGCGTCGTCCGACGGCTTGTTGTACAGCCGGGACTTCACGATCGCGAAGTCGGACTCGGCGAGCGTGTGCGTCTGGTTCGCCGGGATCGACCCCTCGTACGGGAAGACCGCCTTGTAGGTCGGGCCCGCTCCGATCACGTCCTCGGTGCCGGTGCTGAGCGAGGTCGTCCCGAGGAAGTGCAGCTTCCCCTTGGTCACGGCCTTGGTCGGGGTGACGTACAGGTTCGGGTAGCCGTTCCAGACGGCCGAGCCGAGCCGCATGTTGTAGAAGCCGATCAGGGCGCCGATGCCGTTCGGCGGGACGCCCGTCTCCTTCCCGTGCGTGTCCGTGCGGATGAACGACATGAAGTCGACGCGCGGCATGTCCGGCTTCGGGGGCGCGGCGAGGTCCGTCTTGTACTGGACGGCCTTGCGGGCGTCCAGGACGACCGTGGTGTCGGCCGTGACGCTGACCTCGGGCTCGATGACGAGCGCGGCGCGGCTGCCCAGGTCGTCGCCCGGGCCGGTGAGCACGCTCGCCTCGATGCTGTAGGTGCCCTCGGGGACGCTGAACGCCCGCCTGCCGCCGCCCGGGTAGTTCAGGCCGAAGCTTCCGAGGTTCGCGTCGTCCACGTTGTGGACGAACCCGATCATCACCCCGGGCTTGCCGTCCTGGTCGACGGAGTCGACGGTCAGGTTGTGGAACTTGGTGCCGCTCTGCGCCGTGGCCTTCGGGGCCGCCGACTGGACGAGCGGCGGCGCGGGCGGGAGCTTCGGCGCGCCGCTCGGAGCGGCGAGCGTCATCTGTTCCACGCCGGAGAACCCCGGCGTCGCCCCGCCGCCCTTGCCCTTCGCGGCCTGCCAGTTCTTCGCGAGCAGCGCGCCGAACCCGGCCGCCTTCTTCTTGGCGACCTTCGCGTGGACGGTCCCGCCGGACGACGAGGTGACGCTCGTCCCGGGCAGGCCCTCCACCCTGGCCGACGTCGCCCTCACCGTGACCGGCAGGGACGCGGCGTGCTTGTCGTCCAGCTTCGCCCGCACGAGGTAGCCGACGTCGAACAGGCGCGGGTCGAGGGTCGTGCCGACGAACGGCGCGGCCTTCGCGGGGATCACGTAGGTGTCGCCGTTGTAGCCGAACTGCGCGAACGTGCCGCCGTTCTTCCCGACGGCGTCCAGGGGGTTGGCCTGCTGCGAGCCGTCCTCCGCGACGTCCACGCGGAAGCGGTCGCCGGTCACGAGCGTCACGTCCGCGCTCTTGACCACCTTCGCGGCGGGCGCCGCGGACCTCGGGGCCACGGGCCTCGGGCCCACCGGCGGCGCGGGCGGCTCAGCCGCGCGCCCGCCCGGTCCCGCCGTCGCCGTCCCGACGGCCGCCCCCGCCGTCGCGAGCACCACGGTCACGCCGAACGCGGCCCCCGTCCCCCGCCGCCCCCGGCCCGTTCTGCGCTTTCCCGCTCGGTTCGCCTGCCGCGCCCGCGCGAGCGCGGCGGTCAGTCGGAATCTGGACACGGGTCCTCCTGTCGGTCCTGCCGGTCCTCGGGTTCGCCTCGGGGCGGACTCGGGCGTCCACCCACTCCTCGTCCTCCGGGCCCGGCTCTTCCGGCTCGTCCGGTTCGACCGGACGCGGTTCGACCGGACGAGCAGGGTGAAAACTGGACATGCGGCAAGGATCGGCGGGCGACGGTGTGCGGCGGGATGGGGAAGATCACCCATTCACGGGGCGGGCGGGACCCCGGGAAACCGATGGGGGTCCCCGGAGAACCACCCCCGGATGCGCGCACCCGGGGGTGGGAGGCCGAAACCTCTGGGGGTGGGGTGCGGGTCAGCCGGTTGCGGCGTCGGGGCCCTCGGTGAGGCGGGCGGCGAGGCCCGCGCGGGACCGGAGGTCGAGTTTGCGCAGCGCGGACGCGAGGTGCTTCTCGACGGTCTTCGGGGAGACGAACAGGCGTCCCGCGATGTCGCGGTTGGTGAGGCCGGACGCCGCCAATTCGGCGACCTCGCGTTCGCGCGGCGACAGCGCTCCGCCGTAACCGCGCGGTCCACGGCGGGACGCCGGACGCGGCGCGAGATCGATGCCCCAACGGCGGGCGGTGAGGGCGACGCGGTCGAGGTCGCGGGTCGCGCCGAGCCGTCCGAAGGCCGCCGCCGCCCCGGTCAGGAAGGCGGACGCGGCCGGGGCGTCCACCCCACGTAGCGCCCCGGCCGCGTGCTCTCGCGCCCGCGCCGACTCGTACGGCGCGGGGAGTCCCTCGTAGGCCTCGGCGGCCACCGCGTAGGCGGCGCCCGCCACTGACCACGCGCCGTCGGCGGCGGCCAGCAACCCGCGCGCGTACGGTAGCGCACATTGGGCCAGCGGCGCGTCAAGTCCGGCCAATCGGTCGGTGTACCGCTCTGTCAGCTCGCGCGCGTCGTCCGTCCGGCCGTCCGCGATCAGCGCCTCGACCAGCGACGGGACGGCCCGGACGCCGACCGCCCACATCCCGCGAGCCTCCCAGAGATCGACGTGCGCGGCCGTGTCGGCGAGCGCCGCCGCAGCCGAGCCGTCCGCGACGGCTGGCCGCAGCCACGCCTCCACGATGACCGCGAGCAGCATCCCGTCGCCCGGGACGGCCATGGCGGCGACCGCGCGCAACCGGTCCACGACGCCCGGCGGGTTCTCCGCCGCGAGGTCCAGGAACGCGGCGACGGCCTCGGCGAACATGCTCTCGGTGCGGTCGCGCAACCCGTCCAGCACCTCGGGGACGGCGTCGGCGAGGCCGTCCCACTCGCCGCGCAGGTACGACACCAGCAGCAGCCCGGCGCGGCTGCGGTAGGCGATGCCGCCCGCCCGGTCCATCTCGGCCCCGATCCCGAGCGCGGTGCGCAGCGAGTCGCGCGCGAGCTCGTGGTGTCCGGCGAACCCGGCGCCGAGCCCGAGGGAGTAGAACGCGTTCGCGCGCCGCGAGTCGATCTCGGCGGGCCCGGCGCGGAGCCGGTCGCGCAGGTCCGTCCAGCGCGGGTCGCCGGTGATGAGCCGGGCCATCGACGCCTTGCCGAGCACGAACTGCCGCTGCGCGGGCTCCTCGATGTTCGGGACGGTCGCGACGGCGCGGTCCATCCACCCGGCGCGCTCGGCGACCGACAGGCCGGTCGGCTCGGTGGGCATGCCGAGCGCGAGCATCCCCCACGCGGCGAGGCCCGAGCGCTGGTCCAGGTCCTCCACCGACTCGCGGACGCTCACCCACTTCTCGTCCGGGTCGAGGCCGACCGAGTCCAGGTACAGGCCGAGCCGGAACCGCAGCTCGGCGCGCAGCGGGCCGGGCAGGTCGGCGTCGAGAGCGCGGGCGAACACCCCGCGCAGGTCCGGGACGTGCAGCATCTCGAACGCCGCCTTCCCCAGCAGGACGGTCAGCTCCGCCCGCCGGAGCGGCTCGAGGTCGGCGTCCCGCAGGACGCCCTCCAGCAGCCGGAACGCCTCCGCCTCGTCGCGCAGCTCCATCGCCTGCGCGGCGGCGCGGACGGCCACCTCCACCCACTCGGCCACCCGGCCGGACGCGCGCAGGTGGTGCGCCAGCACGCCGAGCGGCACCCGGTCCAGGTGCCGGACCGCGTCGGCGGCGCGTCCGTGCAGGTCGCGGCGGCGCGCTGCGGAGATCTCCTCGTACACCGCCTGCGCGGCGAGGACGTGCCGGAACCCGAAGTCGCCGCCGCGCTCGCCGATCAGCCCGGACTCGACGGCCTCGTCCAGCCCGCCCGCGGTGCCGTCGCGGGCGGCGTCCAACAGCACGGCCTGCGGGACGGCGGTCATCAGGACGGCGGCGGCCTCGGCGACCGCGCGGGCGCCGTCCGAGAGCCGCGCGACGCGTTCGAGCACCGAGTCGCGCACGCGCACCGGGACGTCCAGCTCGGCGACGGTCCTGCGGGCCCAGCGCCCGTGCCGCCACGCGAGCGTGCCGCGCTGCCGCAGCAGCGCGAGCAGCTCCTGGACGGCCAGCGGCACGCCCGAGCCGCGCTCGCACAGGTAGGCGGCGAGTTCGTCGGTGATGCGGTCGGCGTCGAGGATCGCCTGCGCGAGCTCGCGGGTGCGCGCGACGTCCAGCGGGGCGAGCTCGATCCGCTCGCGGGTCACCTCGGCGGCCGGACGCGCCGTGACCAGGCGCAGGTCGGGGCCCGCGTCCTCGCCCCGGTAGGTCACCACGACCGACAGCGCGGGCGGCGGGCCCGCGAGCAGGTAGTCGAGGAACTCCAGGGTCTGCTCGTCCGCCCAGTGCGCGTCCTCCACGACCAGCACGGTCGGGCCGAGCGCGGCGACCACCTCCGCCAGGCCCCGGAAGATCCGGTGCCGCTCCGCCAGCCGGTCGCCGAGCGGCTGCGGCGCGGGCGGCAGGACGTCCTCCAACTCCGGCAGCAACGGCCGCAGCGCCCCCGCCACCCGCGACAGCCCGCCCTCCCTTGGAACGCTCCCACCAGCGCGCGGCAGAGGGCCCTGCCCGTGCGGGACGCGGAGGGCGGGGGCGATGTCCCGGAGGGCCTCGACGATGGGACCGAGCGGGAAGGGCTCACGGATGCGGCGGCACGTTCCGGCCAGGACGCGGCGTCCGCCGAGTTCGGGGCGGGCGGTCATCTCGGCGACGAGCCGGGTCTTGCCGATGCCCGCCTCGCCGGTCACGACGACGACCGCCGGGGCCCGCGTGACCGCGGCGACCAGCCGGCCCATCTCCTCGTCCCGTCCCACCAGCAGGGGAGAGACGACCCGTCCGACGACCGTCCGACCGTCCGCGCGCATAGGCCGTGTGTCCGTCCTGTGACCCCGTGTGCCCCATGGGCTCGGATTCCAACAACGGCCCCGTCCCCGCCAGTGAACCACGGCAAGATCGATAAAGCCATGCCCGGAATCCCCGTCCGGGCCGCCGCCCGGGAACCGGCCGCACACGCACGACCACCGCCCGGAAATGATCGTAAGCTTGCGACATGTCCGACGGCCGTCCCGAGTGCCACTGCGTACTGGACCACGACTACGGTGACCGTGACCGCCTGGACACCTTCAACCTCCGCACGATCGTGCACATCGCCCAGTACGGCTTCAGCGTCGTCCTCGTCCAGCCCGAGGAGCAGACCCCGGGCTGGGTCTACAGCATCGGCCTCTGGCACAGCTTCCGCGCCCCGGAGCTCGCCATGTTCGGCGGCGACGTCTACGAGATGGAGGAGACCCTCAACACCCTCGGCCGCCGCGCCGCCGAGGGCACTCCGTCCGAGGACGGCGTGGTCGCCCCCGAGGCGGCCCGCGGCCATCCGGCGTCGTTCCGCACCGTCGAGCCCACCTGGTACCGCAGCGCCTTCCCGGGCGCCGTCTCCTTCTACCGCCGCCCGCCCCTCCCCTTCCTCCAGGTCGTCTGGCCGGACGGCGGCGACCTGTTCCCCTGGCAGCCGGGCACCACCCTCGACTTCCGCCGCACCCAGCCCTGGCTCTGGCTCTCCCCGCGCGAGCACCCCGACGGCGTCTGGGCCCACCGCCTCCGCCCGGCGTGACGCGCCCGCCACTCCCGGTGACCCCCTAAGCTCGTCCGCGTGTTCGGTCCCCTGGCGGAGCCCCTCCGCACCCAGCGTCTCGTCCTGGAACCCCTGACCGTCCACCACGCGGACGAGATGGCCGAGGTCCTGGACGACCCGCGCCTGCACACCCACATCGGCGGCGAGCCCCTCTCCCTCCCCGACCTCCGCGCCCGCTACGCGCGCCTGGCCGAGGGCCCCTCCCCTTTCCACCAGGAGGGCTGGCTCAACTGGATCGTCCGCCGCGCCCGCGACGGCCGCGCCGTCGGCACCGTCCAGGCCACCGTCACCCCCACCGAGACCTGGATCGCCTGGATCATCGGCATGCCGTACCAGGGCTTCGGCTTCGCCACCGAGGCCGCCGAGGCCCTCGTCACCTGGCTCCGCGCCCACAACGTCCAGACGATCGCCGCCGCCGTCCACCCGGACAACACCCCGTCCGAATCCGTCGCCAGAAAACTAGGCATGCACCCCACCCAAAGAACCTCCGGCGACGAAACCATCTGGCAATTCCCGCTATGACCAATTAGGCGGGGATTTGTCCTTACGCCAGCACATCTCCGGCGACTGTAGGGTTTTCCCAGCGGAAAAGGAAAACGGTGAGACCGTCACACGGTCTCACCGAGAAAAAACTGTGCCCCGGGCGGCATGCGATGCAGAGGCGGACCCGGGGCTTACATCGGCCACTCTAGCACCCCCTCCCCCTCCGGAGCGCGAAATGAACGACTCACCCCCCGCCTGGCTGCACCGGATCTTCTCCACACCCCGGCTCACGCCGTACCTCACCGCGACGAACGGGGACGTCGACGCCGCCGTCCGCCTCTACTCGTGGAACGTCGAGATCTCCGCCGCCTTCTACGGCCCGCTCCACTGCCTGGAGATCGGGCTGCGCAACTCACTGCACAACCGGCTCCGCGAGCACCACGCCCGCGACGACTGGTGGCGTGTGGCCCCGCTGCTCCCCGAATCCCGTCGCAAGGTCGAGGACGCGCAGCGCAAGGCCCGGCGCGCTCGCGGCGGGCGGCGTCCGGTCCGCCCCGACGACGTCGTCGCCGAGCTGACCTTCGGCTTCTGGGTCTCGCTGCTGAGCACGACGGCCGACCGGCACTTCTGGGTGCCCGCACTCCACGCGGCGTTCCCGTCCTACCGCGGCTCGCGCAGGGACCTCCACCACCCGCTCTTCACCATGCTCCTGTTCAGGAACCGGGTCATGCACTACGAGCCCGTCCACGACAGGCCGCTCGAACACCGGCACGCCACCGTGTACCGGCTGCTCGCCCACATCGACCAGGGCCTGGTGGACATGGCCCGCTCGCTGGACCGGGTTCCGGAGGTGCTCACGCACCGGCCGGCTCCGCCTCCTCCGGAAGGGTGACGTGTCGGGGTTGGTGGGTGGGTAGGTGTGGGGGGTCGGGAGAGGGCGGGTCGGGGTTGGGGAGTGGGCGGCGATGCGGGAGGTCTGGCCGGGGGACGCTTATCCGCTGGGGGCGACCTGGGACGGGTCGGGCACCGGGTTCGCGCTGTTCTCCGAGGTGGCGCGGCGGGTGGAGGTCTGCCTGTTCGGGGCGGACGGGGCCGAGGAGCGGATCGTCCTGCCCGAGGTGGACGGGTTCGTGTGGCACGGGTACCTGCCGGGCGTGGGGCCGGGGCAGCGGTACGGGTATCGCGTGGACGGGCCGTACGCGCCGGAGGCCGGGGACCGGTGCAATCCGGCGAAGCTGCTGCTCGATCCGTACGGGAAGGCCGTCGAGGGCGGGGTGCGCTGGCATGAGGCGCTGTTCTCGTACCGGTTCGGGCATCCGGACGAGCTGAACACGGCCGACTCGGCGCCGTTCATCCCGAAGAACGTGGTGATCAATCCGTTCTTCGACTGGGCGGACGACCGGCCGCCGCGGACGCCGTACCACCGGACGGTCGTGTACGAGGCGCACGTACGCGGGCTGACGATGCGGCATCCGGGGATTCCGGAGGAGCAGCGCGGGACGTACGCGGGGCTGGCGCATCCGGTGATGGTCGACCACCTGGTCGGGCTCGGGGTGACGGCGGTCGAGCTGATGCCGGTGCACCAGTTCGTGCCGGAGCACGCGACGGTGGCGCGGGGGCTGACCAATTACTGGGGGTACAACACGATCGGGTTCCTCGCGCCGCACAACGCGTACTCGGCGTCCGGGCAGTGCGGTGAGCAGGTCCTCGAGTTCAAGGCGATGGTGCGGACGCTGCACCAGGCGGGGATCGAGGTCATTCTCGACGTCGTCTACAACCACACGGCCGAGGGCGACCACCTGGGGCCGACGCTGTCGTTCCGGGGGATCGACAACTCGTCCTACTACAGGCTGCGGGACGACGACCGGCGCTATCACCTCGATTACACGGGCTGCGGTAATTCGCTGAACGTGCGGAGTCCGCACGCGTTGCAGCTCATCATGGACTCGCTGCGCTACTGGATTCTCGAAATGCACGTGGACGGGTTCCGGTTCGATCTCGCGAGCGCGCTGGCGCGGGAGCTGCACGACGTGGACCGGCTGGCGGCGTTCTTCGACCTCGTCCAGCAGGATCCGGTGGTGTCGCAGGTCAAGCTGATCGCCGAGCCATGGGACGTCGGGGAGGGCGGCTACCAGGTCGGGAACTTTCCGCCGCTGTGGAGCGAGTGGAACGGCAAGTACCGCGACACCGTGCGGGACTTCTGGCGCGGGTCGTTCGCGACGCTGCCGGAGTTCGCGTCGCGGCTGACCGGGTCGTCGGACCTGTACGAGCACAGCGCGCGGCGGCCGTTCGCGTCGGTCAACTTCGTGACCTGCCACGACGGGTTCACGCTCGCCGACCTCGTCGCCTACGAGGGCAAGCACAACGAGGCGAACGGCGAGGACAATCGGGACGGGACCGACGACAACCGGTCCTGGAACTGCGGCGTCGAGGGTCCGAGCGACGACCCGGCGGTGGCCGACCTGCGGGCGCGGCAGCGGCGGAACCTGCTCGCGACGCTGTTCCTGTCCCAGGGCGTCCCGATGCTGTCGCACGGCGACGAGCTCGGCCGGACGCAGCGCGGCAACAACAACGCCTACTGCCAGGACAACGAGCTGACCTGGATCGACTGGGACGCCGCCGAGGACGCCGCGGACGAGCTGGAGTTCGTCCGGATCGCCGCGCGGCTCCGGCTGGAGCACCCGGTGTTCCGGCGGCGGCGGTTCTTCCGGGGCGCAGGGCCGGGCTCGGACGGCCACGACGCCGACATCGCGTGGCTCACGCCGTCCGGCGAGCCGATGACCGACGAGGACTGGCACGCCGGCTTCGCCAAGTCGCTCGGCGTCTACCTGAACGGCGAGGCCATCACCGAGCCGGACGCGCGCGGACGCCGTGTCCGGGACGACTCGTTCCTGCTGCTCGTCAACGCCGGTTCGTCGGCCGTCGACTTCACCGTCCCCGGGCCCGAGTACGGCGAGCGCTGGGAGGTCGCCCTCGACACCGCCGCCCCCGGCACCGTCGGCGAACGCCCCCGCGTCAAGGCCCGCGACGAACTGGAGATCGCCGACCACTCCCTGACCGTCCTGCGCCGCCTCTGATTTCGGTCGTAGGCGCCCGTTACCGTCCACGGCCATGGACGTGGACCTGACCGACAACACCGATCCTCAGAATGCGCTCGCGCTGCTCCAGGGCGCGGATTGGAGCGCTTTCGTTCCGGAACGGGAGCTTGAGCGACTGCGCGGGTGGCTGCTGGCGCTTGAGCGCGAGCACGGCGTCACCGAGGCGCACCGGTTCGCGACCGCGCGCCTTCGGGAGCACGGCGCGAAACTGACGCACCCGCATATCGGGTGGGACAGCGAATTCAACGATTACGCGCTCAGCCCGTGCGGCCGTCACCTCGCGACCGGAAGGTGGGGAGGTGACGACGGCCCGCTGCAGATCTGGGAAATGGCCACCGGCCGCGGGGTCAACAAAATCGACATGGACGAGATGGGCGTCGGCTGGAGCGGCCACCGCGACACGATCCAGTGGTCGGCGGACGGGACGCTGCTCGCGGTCGTGAACAACACCAACAGCGTCGGGCTTTGGGACCCTTTCGGCGAACCGACCGATCCGATCGGCAACGCGGACGTGACCGACGGCCTGGACTGCGCCCCCGACTTCGCGCTCGCGCCGGACGGCCGCCGCGCCTACATCTCGACGTACTCGCCCCAGAAGGTCATGGGCTGTATCGCGCCCCTGACCCAGGGGCCGCTCTGGTATGTCGGGGGTTTCGAGACCGACTCGAGTCCTCTCGTGAAGACGTTCCCCGAGGAGATCCCGGACGAGTTCAGGCGGCGGCTCGGCAAGGACACGTGGTCCTTCCGGCGGGTGCGCTGGTCGCGGGACGGCACACGGCTGCTGGGGTTCAACGGCGCATGGGCGTGTTCCGTCGACGTGCCCGGTGGGCGGATGCGCTGGCTGGCGCGCACCGGGGGCGATTTCGTCGAGTGGAGCCCGGACGACCGGCGGTTCGGGGCGATCGCGTCCGACACCCCCGACGCTGAGGTCGGTCGGCTCACCGTGTTCGACGCCGGGACGGGCCGCGCGATGTGCGCACCGGTCGAACAGCTCACGGGCACGCTGCACTGGGGCATGCGCGGGACGGCCGCGCGGCTGGCGGTCGTGACGCGGGACGGACGCGGCGTCGACCTGTACGACGAGGACGGCCAGCACGAGTACCACCTGGACATCGGCACCACCGAACGCATCGGCGTCAGCTACTGGGACGGCCCGGAACGGCCGTGGGCGTGGTCGCCGTCGGGCGCGCACGGGGCCTGCCTCACCTCCGACGACCGGATCGAGGTGTGGTCTCTGGCGGACGACCCGGCGCTCGTGCGGTCCATCGACGTCCCGGAGGGGACGGCGGCGGTGCTGTGGGGGGCCGAGGGCGTCCTGGCCGCGATCGGCGAGTTCTCCCTGCGGTTCGTCCGCGCGCTCACCGGCGACGTCGTGGGCGACTTCGTGGTCGGCATGGAGGACGAGGAGGGCCTGGGACCGGTGGGGGCGGAGGACGAACTCCACGGCGACCACACCGCCGACACCTTCCCGCTCGACGAGACCACGTGGTGCGCCCTGGCGAGCCCGCCCGAGGGGCCGGGCGCGGACCTGGTGATCGCCCCGGAGGAACGCCGGGCCGATCTCGACAACGTCCTCGCGTGGGTCGTGGACCGCCGCTTCGCCTGGCCCGTCCGCTGGAGCGACCTGAACCTCGTCGAGGACGCCGACGCCGCCGAGGCCGAACTGTCGGCGGCAGTGGACTAGGCGCGGGTGGCGGTGCCCGCGAGAGCGCGGACTAGGCGCGCGTCGCGGCGAGGGCGGTGAGGAGGACGAGGACGAAGGTGACGACGGCGACGAGGCCGTGCACGGCGACGGCGGCGGCCGGGAAGGGCTGGTCGGCGTCGCGGGCGTGGCGTCCGCCGCCGTCGACGCCGACGAGCCAGCGGGTGAACAGCAGCAACCCCTGGAACGCGACGGCGAGGAGGATGGCGAAGGCCAGCCAGGCGAACCACGCCCGTCCGGTGACGCAGAAGAGGATCCAGGCGCCCAGGCCGGTGAGCGCCGACAGCGGGTGCCCGACCAAGACGGCCACTGGAAAGCGCGTCACCTTGGTGGGCTGACCGCGCAGGCCGCCCGCCGCGAGCCAGCGCACCAGCAGGTACACCCCCGCGAGCGCCGCCAGAATCCATGCCCCGAGCGCGGCGAACTCCACCCCGGCTCCCCTCCGTGGGTCGCTCCCCCACGTCGAGTGTCGCGCGTTTCCCTGCCCCTCATGACTGTTTCGTGAAGATTGCTGCACGTTCCGTGATCAGCGGGCGGACCGGGCCGTCCGCGCTCTCCGGCATCCCGGCACGCCCTCGGCCGGAACGTCCGCGTATGCGCCAAAAGATCACTCTGACCTGCGGGTTCGAGCGGCGGTCGGCGCGTTCCGAGCGCCCTAGAAGAAGCCCCGGGGGGACGTTCTGTCGGTGCCGGGGGCCATGATGGTGCGCATGGATCTGCCGATCAGCCCGCCGCTGAAGCCGATGCTCGCCAAGGCCGTGAAGACCATGCCCGAGGGCGACCTGCTGTACGAGCCGAAGTGGGACGGCTTCCGCTGCGTCATCTTCCGCGACGGCGACGAGGTGGAGCTGTCCAGCCGTGGCGAGAAGCCGCTGACCCGGTATTTCCCCGAGCTGGTCGAGGCGGTGAAGCGGGAGCTGCCGGAGCGCTGCGTGGTGGACGGCGAGATCGTCCTGCGCCTCGGCACCCGGCTCGACTTCGACCGGCTGCAGCAGCGCATCCACCCGGCCGCGTCGCGCATCAAGCTCCTGTCGGAGGAGACGCCCGCGTCCTTCGTGGCGTTCGACCTGATGGCGCTCGGCGACGAGTCGCTGATGGACGTCCCCCTCGGCGAACGCCGCCGCCGTCTGGTCGAGGCGCTCGCGGACGTGAAGCCGCCCATCCACGTGACGCCCGCGACCGAGTCGCGCGAGGTCGCGGGCCGGTGGTTCACCGAGTTCGAGGGCGCCGGCCTGGACGGCGTGATCGCCAAGCCCCTCGCCACCCCCTACCAGCCGGACAAGCGCGCCCTGTTCAAGGTGAAACACGAGCGCACCGCCGACTGCGTCGTCGCCGGTTTCCGCTGGCACAAGTCCGGCCCGATCGTCGGGTCGCTGCTACTCGGCCTCTACAACAGCGAGGGCCGCCTCCAGCACGTCGGCGTCGTCGGCTCGTTCCCCATGAAGCGCCGCGCCGAGCTCGTCGACGAGCTGAAGCCCTACAACCTCGACGACCTGTCCGAGCACCCCTGGTCGGGCTGGGCCGAGCAGGACGAGGCCACCGCCGACCGCATGCCCGGCGCGGTCTCCCGCTGGACGGGCAAGAAGGACCTCTCCTGGGTCCCGCTGCGTCCCGAGCTGGTCGTGGAGGTCGCCTACCAGGCCATGGAGGGCGACCGGTTCCGCCACATGGGCCAGTTCCGCCGCTGGCGTCCCGACCGCACCCCCGAGTCCTGCACCTACGAGCAGCTCGAGGTCCCCGTCGACTACGACCTCGACGCCATCTTCCACACGCCCCACACGGCGGAGAACAACTCCACCCTCCGCAAGAACTGACCCGGATCAGACGCAGGTCAGGCGTGGGTCAGACGCGGAGGCGGGTCGCGGGCCGCTCCGGGCCGTCCGGTAGCAGGGGCGCGGCGGGCGTCAGGTCGTACATGGCGTGGACGCGGCGGCGGACGGCCTCCAGCGGGTAGGTCTCGGGGTAGACCGCCAGCTTGAACAGCACCCCTTCGAGGACGCTGCGCAGCAGCATCTCCTCCAGGGCCGGGTCGGGCGCGCCGCGGTCGGCGAAGATCGAGCGGATGCCGTCCTCGAAGGCGGTGACCGTGGCGTCGTGGGCCGTCTCGACGCGCGCGTACACCTCGCGCGTCGCGGGCTGGAGCATGAGGCACAGGACGAGGCGCTGCACCGGGACGGCCTGGTACGCCGCGCCGAGGACGCGGTCGATCAGCCCGGCGAGGCGCTCGTCGGCGGTCGTCTCGTCCGGGGCGGGCGCGGCCAGGCCGAAGGCGCCGGTCATCGCCTCGGTCAGCAGCTCCTCCAGCAACCCTTCCTTCGTCCCGAAGTAGTAGGGCACCAGGCCGCGGGCGACCTCGGCGCGGGCGGCGATCTGCGCGACGGTCGCGCCGTCGTACCCGCGCTCGGCGAACAGCTCCAGCGCCGCCGACAGGATGCGGCGGCGGGACTGCTCGCGCAGTTCCCGGTTGGTCTCCTCGGACCGTGGCGACAAGCCGGACCCCCTCAGGCGGCGGACGACGACGTCCCATTCTCCCCCGCCGGAACCCGGAAACCGCCGGACGCCGTTGACTGGCTGGCTGTACAGTCAACGATCATCCGCATGACAGCCCCACAGAAGGGATCCCCCCATGGCCGCACGCGACTGGCCGGTGAAGAAGGCGTTCCAGCAGGCCGCGCAGCCCGGCGAAGCGCTGCTGGCGAGCTGCATGGTCAGCCTTCCCGGCACGCTCAAGCGCGACGGCTACTACGCGGCGCTCGGCAACGTCACCGGCATCCGCCTGGTCGAGGACACCGGCGCGAACGGCCTGCCCGCCAAGATGGTCGCCGCCGTCACCGACCGCCGCCTGCTGCTGTTCTCCCAGTCGTGGCTGGTCATGGGTCGCGCGAAGGACCTGGTCGTGGAGGTCGACCTGCGCCAGGTCACCGGCGTCGAGCGCCGTGCCGCGTCCCGCGCCCAGGTCACCATCAAGCTCGCGAACTTCGCGATCCACCTACGGGACGGCAACGTCCTCGAGCTGGAGTCCGCCGACCCGAACGGCGCGGACAACCTCATCAGCACCCTCTCCGCCACCGTCACCCCCGCCTGACCCCCCGAACGCGAAGAGCCCCCTCCCAGGAGGGGGCTCTTCTCATATCCGCAGCTCAGCGACCGCGTTACGCCCGTCAGGCTTCCACGGTGCTGGAGACGGGCGTCCGGTCGGCGCGGAACTGCACGGCGGGCCAGTAGCCCTCCATGAAGTACTCGCCCGAATCGTCCTCGAAGTGCACCCCGAAGTCGCCCGAACGGAAGATCTCAAGCGCGCCAGGCTCGAACGCGTCCATGAAGCGCGCCTTCTCCTCGGCGCTCTCCGTACCGTCCGCGCCTTCCCGCCAGAGGAACTCCAGACCGTCCCGCGCAACGGCCGCGAACCCCTCGACCAACCCCCTCGCATGCGGGAGAAGCTCCGCGACGCGCTCCGTGCCCGCCCCGTCGAACGTCACCCAGAGCTCGGCCTCGCCGAACGCGACGGTCGTCTCGTAGCGCCCGCCCTCCCCGCTGAGGGCGACCGTCCCAAGCACCGCGTCGCGCAGCGACGGTGTCC
This sequence comes from Actinomadura oligospora ATCC 43269, assembly GCF_000518265.1. Lineage (GTDB taxonomy): Bacteria > Actinomycetota > Actinomycetes > Streptosporangiales > Streptosporangiaceae > Spirillospora > Spirillospora oligospora. The sequence continues at coordinate 224,855 of NZ_JADG01000011.1, forward strand.
GCTCCTCGGCCCAACCATGGTCGGGCAGCGTCGGAGTCGCCAGGAACGCCTCCGCCAGCTGCTCCTCGTAGCGCGGATTGCACTCGCGATCCAGCAGCCGGACGTACGTCCCGAACTGCGAGGGCGTACCCCGCACGCTGCGCCCCTCGGCGTCGGTGAGGGTGAAGTGCGTCGAGTCGCCGGTGATGTCCCGCACCCGGAACGCGCGCGGTATCTCCACCTTCGACACGACCCCGCCGCCGGACGCCCCGACAGTGGCCACGACCCCGTCCTGCCCGCCGTCTCCCGTCACACCCACGCGGAACACCGACCCCAACCCGTGCGCGACGCACACGGCCTGCGCGTCCTCCCGCAACACCGCCAGACTCGCGCCGTCCCCACGCAACGCACGCCTGAACACCTCAAGCTCATACATCACAACGTCCCCCCTCCCCGCACACGAAAGCCCCCTCCGAAGAGGGGGCTGAACCGTGCCCAGAACTCAGCGCCCCGACTCGTCCGCCTTGACCCGCCGAACAAGCCCCGCCAACGCCACCCGACTGACCGAAAGGTGCCCACCCTCCGGAGCCTTACTGTCCCGAACGCCCACAGCGGACGCTCCCAGGTCGGCCATTTCCACACAGTCGCCAGCGCTGCTGCCAGCACCGGAGTAGCTGCTCTTCCGCCAGACGACTTCCATCACCACGCCTCCAAGCCCTGTCGGACGACTCGACAGCCCTCCGCCGGGCGGCTAGCTCACCTTGATCTCTTGAACGAGAACCAGCAGCGACGCACGGTCGATCGAAAGGTGACCGCGCTCTACAGCTTTGCTGTCCCGCACACCCACGAACGCACCCAGCTCGGCGACTTCCACGCAGTCACCGCCCCCACCACCGTCGCCGCCACCGGAATGAGTGCTCTTACGCCAGACGACTTCCATCACCACGCCTCCAAGCTCTGCCGAGCGACTCGACAGCCCTCCGCCGGGCGGCTAACTCGCCCTGATCTCTTGAACGAGAGCCCGCAGCGAAGCGCGGTCGATCGAAAGGTGACCGCGCTCTGGCGCTTTGCTGTCCCGCACACCTACAGACGCACCCAGCTCAGCAAGCTCAACACACTCGCCTGTGCTACTTCCGCCACCGGAGTGGCCGCTCTTCCGCCAGGTGACCTTCACGACCAAGCCTCCCAGCTCCGCCGAATACTCTGCGACCTCGGATGAACCGGCTAGTTCGTCTTGATCTGCCCGATGAGGGTCACCAGAGACTCGCGGCTGATCGAAAGGTGACCGCACTCTGGAGCTTTGCTGTCGCGGACGCCCACGCACGCACCCAGTTCGGCAACTTCCACGCAGTCTCCACCGCTGCTCCCGGCACCGAAGTAGCTGCTCTTGCGCCAGACGACTTCCATCACCACGCCTCCAAGCCCTGTCGGACGACCCGACAGCCCTCCGCCGGGCGACTAGCTCCCCTTGAACTCTTGAACGAGAGCCAGCAGCGAAGCGCGGTCGATCGAAAGGTGACCGCCGTCCGGAGCCTTACTGTCCCGAACGCCCACAGCACCCCCGAGGTCGGCGACTTCCACGCAGTCCCCGCCGCCACCACCGGTCCCGCCGCCGGAGTAACTGCTCTTGCGCCAGACGATCTTCATTTCAGACGCTCCAACTTCTGTCGGATCAACTCTCGCGTGCTGTCCTCGGTCAGGGCTTTCGCGCCCATTCGGTCCCATCGCAGTGACAGGTCCCGTACCTGATCGGATACATGGACCACTTTGCCACCGATCTGGGCCCAGACATAGGCCACATCCCGGCCGGTATCCGTGACGATCAGTTCAAAGTTGCCGTCCGTGCCGACGTGGGTCCGTTGGCGGTGCTCCACGACGCGGACGCTGAAGCGCTCACTCAGATCGAGGAGAGCCTGGAGCTGCTCCTTCTTCACCTCATCCGACTCGATCCACTCCATCTCCAGCGCCTCTTCGTCGATCAGCACCCAGAGCGAGGTGTTCTGCTCCAGAAGGTTCTTGGTCCGAGTCATGCGGTTGCGCACCGCGGCCTCGACGTTGTCCGCGATTCGGATCTTCTCGATGACGGCCCGCGCGTACGCCTCGGTCTGGAGAGGGACGGGGATGAAGTGCGCGACGTACGCCTTGATCACCAGAGCCCCCCTCTCGTAGTCCCAGAGCTCCTTCACCCAGTCCTGCTCATTACCGAACAGGACGGCGAAATGGCGCATGACAGAGAAGTCCGTATCCCACGTCCCGTCGAGCATCTCGGCGTGCTCCTTGGTGATCTGGAGACGGTTAGCCTCATAGTTTCCTACGCGCTGCCGATCCGCCCCGATGATCTGGGCGACCTGCTCCAGGGTGAGCTTCCGCCGCTTGCGCTCTTTCCGCAGGTAGACGGCGGTGGCGTGCCAGAGGGAGTCGTACGGGTCCAGCGACTCGGCCACGGACATGAGCCTCTCCTCGCATGTAGTAGACCGTCCAGAACTCGTAGCGCGTCGAGCTCTTGCCAGGGATTCTAAGACGTAGTCAAGGTCAGGTCAGGCGAAATTCGAAAGGTCCAAACATGCCGGACTTCTCCGCTTCCAGGCACACCGAGCGCGATTATCTGGAAATGCTCTACCAGGAGATGCGTCCGTGGCATGACCATCTCGGGAAGCTGCTGCTGAGCGTCAACGGGCACGCCTTCCTGGAGCTGGTGAACCGCCGCGTCCCGGAGATCCGCCGGACCGTCCGCGTGAGCCACGACGGCGGCGGGCGGGGGGTCATCTTCTTCACCGACTGCTACGGCGAGATCCCCGGCGACACCCTCGCAGACAAGGCGACGGTGCTCGCCCGAACCCTGCGCGTCGACCTCACGGGCGCGCTGTGACGGCGAACGCCCTGCTCGTCCCGCTCCTCGCCGCCGCGTGCGCGCTGTCCGGAGCGTGTCTCTGCGGGGCCGCCCTCCACCGCCTCGCCCTGCGCCATCCACCCGGCCGCCACCGCCTCGACCGCCGCAGGGGCGAGCGAATGCCGGGCGCGTAGAAAAACGTGCCCATCAAGCGTGCGGAAAAGCGTGCACGCTATGCCCAGCGGTCGTGCACGCGATTCCCAGGCAGGACCTGGAGGCCAGGTGAACATGTGGGTGCGCGAGACCGGCGACCGCACGCGGCGCCGATCCGGAAATGCCTGTAGTGATCACGCCGTCGCGGAAGCGGCATGACGGTCCTGAGGTGAGGACGTATGAAGCTGATCCGTTCGAGGTTCGTGGCCGCCGCCGTCGCGGGGCTGGCCGGCACCGCACTGTTCGTGCCCGCCGCGAACGCCGGGGTGGCCTCGTTCTTCTACGTCGAGAGCGGCAACCACTGCACGGGTGCGTCGTTCAAGTACACCTACGACACGCCGAAGACCGTCCAGGGCAAGACGTTCTGGAAGATCCACCTGGAGGGCGCTCTCAACGACCTGTGCAGCGACGACGGCTACGGCGGCGAGTTCCAGTGGGAGGGCCATGTCGTGATCGGCGCGAGCTACATCACCTTCGGCTGGGGCACCGAATGGCCCACGAATCCCGACAACGGCACGCAGTCGCTCTTGCAGGACGACGGCTTCTACTACGCCGACGTCCACTTCCGGGCCTGCAACCACAACCCGAGGACGGGCACCACGGGCACCTGCGGAACCGCGACGGGGTCGTGACCCGACTCCAGGTAGTTCGTTGACGAATAATTCTTTGGCGAACTATAGTCCGCGCCATGTCCGAGGTTCCGAGTCCGCGTGAGGTGTTCCTTGAGCTCGTGCACGGTGTGTGCGAGGGGCGCGGGGAGGAGGTGCTCGCGCTGTATGCCGAGGAGACTCACGTCGAGCATCCGTTCCATCCGCTTGAGGCTCCTCCGCTGCGGTCTCTTGAGGAGTTGCGGGCGCACTTCGAGGGACCGACGCCTGGCGTGCCCGCGGGGCGCACGTTGCGGCGGCGGCCGGTCGGGATCGTCGTTCACGAGACCGCGGATCCCGAGGTCGTCGTGGGCGAGTTCCGGTACGAGGGGACGGTGGTGGAGACGGGCGAGGCGTTCTCCGTCCCGGGGATCTTCGTGCTGCGGGTGCGGGACGGGAAGATCGTCGAGTCGCGGGACTACCTGGACCACCTGCGGTCCGCGCGGGCCCGGGGGCAGCTCGGCGCGGTGCTCGACGCCGTCCGGGAGCGGCACGGGTGACCGGACCGGCGTCCGCCGGTGAGGGCGGACGCCGGGGTCGTCGGGTCAGGGCCGGGCGGTCTCGGCCTCGACGGTCTGGCGGTCGAGGTCGGGGGCCGTGCGGGCGAAGCCCTTGGGCGGGGTGTAGGGACGCAGGTAGGTCTGCTTGAGGCCGGGGACGCGGTCCTCGATGACGTAGGTGGCCTTGACGGACGCCGCCGCGCCCGGGGTGCGGACGGTCGGGACGGTCTTGAAGTCGGCCTTCATCTGCTCGCGGTCGACGCGGGTCAGGACGTAGCCGCGCTGGTTGGAGTAGAACCTCAGCGCCGGGTTGTTCTTGAACCAGGGGTGCGTGCCGTCGCCGTCCGTGCCGTCGCCGCCGGAGGTGATGGACGAGCAGACCAGCTCGCTGCCGACCGTCGGGGCGGACGGGTCGGAGTAGTCGAGCTTGAGGTCGCCCGCCCAGTGCGCGTGGACGTCGCCGGTCAGGACGACGGCGTTGCGGACCCTCGCGTCCACCCAGCCGCGGGTGATGCGGTCGCGGGACGCGGTGTAGCCGTCCCAGGAGTCCATGCTGGTGACCTTGAGCGGTCCGGCGTCGCGGTCGCGCTGGCCGAAGAACACCTGCTGGCCGAGGACGTCCCAGCGCGCGGCGGAGCGGCGGAACCCTTCCAGCAGCCACCTCTCCTGGTCGCCGCCGGTGATCGTCCGGGACGGGTCGTCCGCGGCGGCGCAGTTCTTGTAGCCGTCGCCGCAGGCCTGGTCGTCGCGGAACTGGCGGGTGTCGAGCATGTGGAAGTTGGCGAGGCGGCCCCAGCGGACCCGCCGGTAGAGCTGCATGCCCGGCCCCTGCGGGAGGGAGCTGCGGCGCAGCGGCATGTTCTCGTAGTACGCCTGGAACGCGGCGGCGCGGCGCTGGAGGAAGTCGGCCGTGTTCGGGGTGTTCGAACCCTCCTCGGGGACGTCCCCGGCCCAGTTGTTCTCGATCTCGTGGTCGTCGAAGACGACGAGCCAGGGCGCGGCGGCGTGCGCGGCCTGGAGGTCGAGGTCGCTCTTGTACTGCGCGTACCGCTGCCGGTATCCGGCGAGGGAGACGGTCTCGGGGCCGTCGTGGTCGCGGACGTTGCCGCCCGGGATCGTGTAGTCGCCCTTCTTGTACTCGTACTGGTAGTCGCCGAGGTGGAGGACGAGGTCCGGCTCGTCCTCGGCGAGGCGTCGGTACGCCGTGAACAGGCCGTGCTCGAACTGGGAGCACGAGACGAAGGCCATCGCGAGCGGGCCGCCGAAGCTGTGCGGGTGCGGCGCGGTGCGGGCGCGTCCGGCGGGCGACACGTGGCCGTCGACGCGGAAGCGGTACCAGTACTCGCTTCCGGCGGCCAGGCCGTTCAGCTCGACGTGGACGCTGTGCGCGGACGCGGGGCGCGCCTGCGCCGTCCCGTGCCGGACGATCCGGCGGAACCGCTCGTCCGCAGCGATCTGCCATTCGACCTGGTAGGCCTGCGCGGGCATGCCGCCGAGGCCGTCCTCGGCGTGCGGGTCGACGGCCAGGCGCGTCCAGATGACGAAGCCGTTGTGGTCGGGGTCGCCGGACGCGACGCCCAGCGTGAACGGGTCGCCGGGCAGGCCGCGTCCGGGCCTCCCGGCGGGGGTGGCGGCCGTGGCGGACGAGGCGCCCGACACGGTCAGCGCCCCGGCCGCGCCGAGCGCGAGCGAACCGGCGAGCACGGACCGGCGTCCGATGACGGGGGTGGGGTGCGAAGCCGCGGCGGGGGTGTGAGGAGCTTCGTGCATGGAGACCTCTCGGGTGTCCGACGGGTGATCGTCGGACAGCGTCCCGAGCGGTCGTGTCCGCGCCGTGCCGGGCACGTGACGTGCGGAGGTACGGCAGGGAACGAGAAACGATCTTGATAGGGACGCGAAGCGGGGCGCGGGGAGCCGACGGGAGTGTTAAACTCGGAAACCTTGGCCCAACTGAAGACAATTAACCCAGCTTGAGAACGAGGATAGCAAGCGAGAGAGAGTCACGTCAACCCCACCCTGTCAACACCGCCCGGTGTGTCGTTGCCGGTTCGGGGCGGCGGAGGGCACGGGGACGACGGCGAGGCGTGGGTCGTTGGACGCGGTGAACGGCGGCCCCGCGGCGGGCGCGGACATGGAGAGCGAGGGGACGGCGAGCGTGGGAGCTGAGGGCGTCGAGGTGACGGGGGACGTCGAGGTGACGGGAACCATGGACGTCGGGCAGGCGGCGGCCGGGCAGGCTGAGCGGGGCGGGGCCGAGGACGCCGTCCGGGCTGCGTTGCGCGAGGAGGGCGCGCGGGTCGGGTACATGTACGCGCGGCTCGACGCGGAGCGCGACGGGGCCGAGCGGTCGCTGCGCGAGGGGCCGCTGGCCGGGGGCGGCGGCGAGATGCAGGCGCAGCTGGAGAAGTCGGTCGCGACGGACGAGGCGGCGCGCACGCTGTCCCGGCTGCTCGGGGTCGAGCACGGACTGTGCTTCGGACGCGTCGACCACCGTCCTGACGTCCCGGGCGAGCAGGGCGACACCTTCTACATCGGGCGGATCGGCCTGCGCGACGAGGACCGCGAACCCCTGCTGATCGACTGGCGGGCCGCGGCGGCGCGCCCGTTCTACACGGCCACGCCGTCCTCCCCCGGATCGCTCGCGCGACGCCGCCACCTGCACACGCGCCGCCGCGAGGTGGTCCGCGTGGACGACGAGGTGTTCGACCTGGACGGCCTCGGCGAGGACGCGCGCCGCTCGGTCGTCGGCGAGGCCGCGCTGCTCGCGACCCTCCGGCGCGGCCGGACGGGCCGGATGAGCGACGTGGTCTCCACCATCCAGCAGGAGCAGGACGAGGTGATCCGCTCCGGGCTGCACGGCGTCCTGGTCGTGCAGGGCGGGCCGGGCACCGGCAAGACGGTCGCGGCGCTGCACCGCGCGGCCTACCTCCTCTACACCCACCGTGACGTGCTGGAACGCCGCGGCATCCTGGTGGTCGGGCCGAACCCGACGTTCCTGCGGTACATCGAGCAGGTGCTGCCGGGGCTCGGCGAGACCGACGTCGTGCTGACCACGGCCGGCGACCTGTACCCGGGCGTCCGCGCGACGGCGCACGACGTCCCGGACGTCGCGGTCGTCAAGGGCGGTCACCGCATGGCCGATCTCGTCGAGGCGGCCGTCCAGGACCGGGAGCGGGTGCCGGAGGGCGGCCTGTCGGTCCCGCTGGACGACCTGACCCTGAACGTGGACGCCGAGACCTGTGACCAGGCGCGGCAGCGGGCGACGACACTGCGCGCGCCGCACAACGTCCAGCGGCGGGTGTTCGTCCACGAGATGCTGGAGGCGCTCGCGACCGACCGCGCCGAGCAGTACGAGCGGATGATCGAGGAGCCGCTGGAGGCGCTGATCGCCGACAGCGGCGGCGTCCCCAAGTGGCTGCAGGAGCTGGAGGAGGACGCGGAGGAGACGCCGCTCCTGGACGAGACGGACATGCGGCTCGCGAAGGCGGAGCTGTGGCAGCTGCCGCCCGTCCGCAAGGCGCTCGACGAACTGTGGCCGGAGCTGACCCCGCAGGCCCTGCTCACCGAGCTGCTCGCCGACGCCGAGGCGCTCGTCCGGCTGGGCGCGGCGGTCGGTCTCACCGCCGACGAGGCGTCGGTCCTGCACCGCGAGCCCGGCGCGGACTGGACGGTCGAGGACGTCCCGCTCCTGGACGAGGCCGCCGAGTGGCTCGGGCACGACGACCCGTCCGCGCGGGCCCGGCAGCGCGCCGCCGCGGCCGAGCGCGCCGAGGAGGAGCGGTACGCGGCCGAGGTCATCAGGATGACCGAGGGCTGGTGGACGTCCCTGATGGACGCGTCCGACATCGCGGGCCGCCACCACGACGACGGCCCGGCCCGCACCACCGCCGACCGCGCCGCCGCCGACCGTGAGTGGGCCTACGGCCACGTCATCGTGGACGAGGCGCAGGAGCTGTCGGAGATGGCGTGGCGGATGGTGATGCGGCGCGTCCCGACGCGGTCGATGACGGTCGTCGGCGACACCGCGCAGACCGGCAGCCCCGCCGGGGCGCGCGGCTGGGGCGAGATGCTCGACCGGTACGTCCCCGGGCGCTGGCGTGAACAGCGCCTGATGGTCAACTACCGCACCCCGGCCGCCATCATGAAGGTCGCCGAGGACGTCCTTGCGGCCGTCGACCCGTCCCAGACGCCACCGGTGCCCGTCCGCGACGACGGGCCCCCGCCCCGGGCCGTCCGGCTCGACCTCTCCGGCTCGTTGACGGGCCTGGCGGACCTGGTCGCGGAGGAGTTCGCGGCGGTCGCCACGGGCCGCGACGGCGAGGGGCGTCTCGCGGTGATCTCGTCGCTGGCGCGGCACGACGAGGTGCGCGCGGCCCTTCCGGAGGCCCCGGCGGGCGCGACGCCCGAGGCGCTGGACGCGCCCGTCGTCGTCCTCACCGCCGAGGAGTCCAAGGGCCTGGAGTTCGACGCGGTGATCGTGGTCGACCCGTCCGGCATCACCACCGAACGCCCCCGAGGCGGCCACGACCTGTACGTAGCCGTCACCCGCGCCACGCGCAGCCTGACCGTCGTCCACGACGACGACCTCCCAGAGAGCCTCTCCCGCCTCCAGCACTAGCCACCCCAGACCGCCGTGCCGCGCCCTCAGCGATCCAGGGCCGCGGCACGGCCCGTTTCCGGGGACGGGGGCGTGAGGAGGCGGCGGAGGGTTGTGGGGGTTTGGCCTAGGTATTGGCGGACGGTTCGGGTGAGGTGGGACTGGTCGGCGTAGCCGAGGTCGGTGGCCAAGGTGCTGAGGTTGGTCTCGCCCGCTTCGAGGCGGTCCAGGGCCTGGGCCATGCGGACGCGGTGGCGGAAGCGGGTGACCGTCACGCCCAGTTCGCGGGGGAAGGCCCGGCTGAGGCGGTAGGGGGACGCGTCCAGGAGGGCGGCCAGGGAGATGAGGGTGCCGGACGCCGGGTGGCCTTCGAGGATGGCGTCGCGGGCGGCGGCCACCAGGTGGCGGTCGGCGGGGCGGGACGGGGCGCCGGACGGGGTGGGGTGGTCGGTGGTGTCGCGGAGGGCGGTCGCGAGGAGGGCGAGGAGGTCCTCGCAGAGGGCGTAGTCGATGTCCCCGGCGCGGGCGGAGGCGAGGACGCGGCGGTGGGTCAGGTCGGCGCGGGCGTCGACGTGGAGGGTGCGGCGGTCCGGGGTCGTGGTGTCGCCGGCGAGGGTCCGCCAGAGGCGCGGGGTCACGGTGATGGACGTGCAGACGTCGCCGCCGGACGGGTGCGCGAACTGCTCCTCGTCGCCCGGGGCGCCGAGGTAGGCGTGGGTCCGGTCGAGGTCGGTGTGGTCGCCGGACGCGCGGCGGCGGAAGCGGCCCGTGCGGACGAGGACGAGGCGGTGGACGTCGTGCACCTCGGCGGGCGACCAGTGCGCGTGGTCGGCACGGCAGGTCACGGCGCTGACCGTGAAGTCGGGACGGGTGGCCAGGGAATCGATGGAGAGCATCTCGGTCGTTTCGGGCGCGCAAGGATGTTCAAGACGGCGACCGCCGGGGGCGGCAGGCTGGTTCGCGTGCGGGGCGTTCGGCCTCGTCACTCGTTCTGGTGTTCGATTCTAGGGGTTCTCATCATGTCCGTCCTCACCAAGGTCGGCACGGTCGTTCTCGACTGCGCCGACCCCGCCGCCCTTGCCGAGTTCTACCGGAAGGCCACCGGCTGGGAGGTCACCTACAGCGACGACGACGTCATCTACATCGGGGACGGGTCGGGGCCGCAGCTGGCGTTCCAGCGGATCGAGGGGTACGAGGCCCCGGCGTGGCCCGGTCCCGCCAAGCAGGCGCACCTGGACTTCACCGTCGAGGACATGGAGGCCGCGGCGGAGGAACTGGTCGCACTGGGCGCCGGACGGCCCGACGTCCAGCCCGGCGACGGGGAGTGGGTCGTGCTGACCGACCCCGCGGGGCATCCGTTCTGCGTCGCGAGCTGATCCCGGGGGCCGGTGCGGTTCCGCCGCACCGGCCTTCCGTCCGCGCGACGCCAAGCGTACGCTTGTTCGTCGGACGAGGCGGAGGGACGGCGCATGCACGAGTACCGGAACCTGATCGGCGGGGAGCTGCGGGCGGCGGAGGGCGGAGGGACGCTCGACAGCGTGGATCCGGCGACCGGTGAGGTGTGGGCGCGGATCCCGCGGAGCGGGGCGGCGGACGCGGACGCGGCCGTCGCGGCGGCCCGCGCGGCGTTTCCGGCATGGTCGGCCATGCCCTCGCCCGGACGCGCGCACTACCTGCAAAAGGTCGTCGGGGTGTTCGCCGCGAACGCGCGGGAGCTGGCCGAGCTGGAGACGCGGGACAACGGCCGGACGATCAACGAGACCGCCAAGCGCGACCTGCCGGGCATGGCGTACCTGTGGACGAACGCGGCGGCCGAGTGCGCCGCGGCCGTCGAGGGCCGGTCGGTCGACTTCGGCCCGGGGCACCTCGGGCTGACGCGGCGCGAGCCGTACGGGGTGACGCTCGGGATCATCCCGTGGAACTCCCCCATCTCGACGTTCTCGGCGAAGGCGGCGTTCGCGCTGGCGGCGGGGAACACGGTGATCATCAAGCCAGCCGAGCAGGCGACCGTGTCGTCGCTGCGGCTGGCCGAGCTGCTCAAGGACGTCCTGCCCGCGGGGGTCCTGAACGTGGTGTCGGGGCTGGGCGAGGAGGTCGGTGATCCGCTCGTCCGGCATCGCGGCGTCAACAAGATCAGCCTGACCGGGTCGGTGGAGACGGCGAAGATCATCACCAGGGCGTCGGCGGACGCGCTGAAGCCGCTCGCGCTCGAACTCGGCGGCAAGTCGCCGAACATCGTGTTCGCGGACGCCGACCTGGACAAGGCCGCCGTCGGCGTCACCACGCAGGCGATCTTCACGGCGAACGCGGGGCAGATCTGTTACGGGGGGTCGCGGATCCTGGTCCAGCGTCCCGTCTACGACGAGATGCTGCACCGGATGAAGGAGATCGCGGGGACGATCCGGCTCGGCGACCCGATGTCGGCCGAGACGACGATGGGGCCGATCGTGTCCCGGGAGCAGTTCGAGCGCGTCACGTCCTACCTGGAGATCGGGCGGAAGGAGGGCGCGGAGCTGGTGTTCGGCGGACGGTCCGGGCCCGAGGCCGTCGGGGAAGAGCGGTTCGCGGGCGGCTACTGGGTCGAGCCGACGCTGTTCGCGACCGAGGACAACCGGCTGCGGATCTGCCAGGAGGAGATCTTCGGCCCGGTCGCGGTCGTCCTGCCGTTCGACACCGAGGACGAGGCGGTCGCGCTCGCCAACGACTCGTCCTACGGGCTCGCGGCCGGGGTGTGGACGACCGACCTCGGCACGGCGCAGCGCATGTTCCGCCGCCTGGAGACCGGGACGGTCTGGGTCAACACGTTCCGCAAGGTCGTGTTCCCGCTGGAGGGCGTCAAGGACAGCGGGTACGGGCACGACTCCGTCCTCGCCTACACGCGCGAGAAGGCCTGCCTGATCGAGTTCTGACCGGTCAGGACAGGCCGTCCAGGACGGCGGAGACGGCGCGCGCGGCGAAGTCCGGGGGGAGGGGTTCGTCGCGGAAGGCCGCGCGCATCCAGACCGCGCCCGCGAGCAGGTCCATCAGCAGCATCGTGTCGGCGCCGGGCGGCAGTTCGCCGCGCCGGACGGCACGGTCGACGATGGCCTGCTCGCGGGCCAGCCGGTCGGCGAAGAACGTGCGGAAGTGCGCGGCCAGCTCGGGGTTCCCCGCGGCGGCGGCGAGGGCCGCGCGGGCCGCGCCGCCCGCCTCGTCCCCGGTGACGAGCCGGACGAGGCCGTCCACGAGCGCGGTGAGGTCGCCGCGCAGCGTGCCGGTGTCGGGCATCGGCAGGTCGAGGAGCGGCGCGTCCATGAGCGCCGCGCCGAGCAGCGCCGCCTTGGACGGCCACCAGCGGTAGATCGTGGTCTTGTTCACCCCGGCCCGCTCGGCGACGCCCTCGATCGTCATGGCGTCGAAGCCGCGTCCGGCCAGGTCGCGCAGGGCCGCGTCGAAGATCTCGCGCCGTCGCCGGGGTCCGCTCATGGGGGCAGCATAATGCAACGCAACGTTGCGTTGCGTTCGTCCGGCGGGCTACCTTCGCTAGAGGAGACGCGATGTGCGTCGCGTCTCGAAGGAGGTATCGGGGATGAGCGCGGACATGGCCCGGGACGTCGTGGAGCGGTTGCGCGGTGTGTTCCGGAGCGGGCGGACGAAGGGGCTCGCGTGGCGGCGCGAGCAGCTTCGCGGACTGCGGACGCTGCTGACCGAGCGGGAGGCGGAGCTCGCGGACGCGCTGCGCGCCGACCTCGGCAAGGGCGCGGTGGAGAGCTACGCCTCCGAGCTGGGCTTCGTCGTCAACGAGATCGACCACGCGCTGAGGCACCTGGAGCGCTGGACGCGGCCGGAGCGGGTCGCGGTGCCCCGCTCGCTGATGCCCGCGCGGGCCCGGACGGTGCGCGAGCCCCTCGGGGTCGTGCTGGTCATCAGCCCCTGGAACTACCCGGTGATGCTGGCGCTGGCCCCGATGGTCGGGGCCCTCGCCGCCGGGAACTGCGTCGTGCTCAAGCCGAGCGAGCTGGCCCCCGCGACGTCGTCCGCGCTGGCCCGGCTCCTCCCCTCGCACCTGGACGACCAGGCCGTCACCGTCGTGGAGGGCGCGGTGGAGGAGACGTCCGCGCTGCTGGAGCAGCGGTTCGACCACGTCTTCTACACCGGGAACGGACACGTCGGACGCGTCGTCATGCGCGCCGCCGCCGAGCACCTCACGCCGGTGACGCTCGAACTCGGCGGGAAGAGCCCGGCCCTGGTGGAGTCCGGCGTCGACCTGGCCGCGACGGCGAGGCGGCTCGCGTGGGGCAAGTTCTTCAACGCGGGGCAGAGCTGCACCGCGCCGGACTACGTCCTCGCCGTGGGCGACGGGACGGCCGACGACCTCGAACGGCACCTCGCCGACGCGATCCGCGCGATGTACGGGGACGACCCGTCCCGCAGTCCCGACTACGGGCGGATCGTCAACGAGCGGCACTTCGACCGGCTCACCGCGCTCCTCGGCAGCGGACGCGTCGTCACGGGCGGCGGGCACGACCGGGCGTCGCGGTACATCGCGCCGACCGTCCTCGGGGACGTGAAGGCGGACGCGCCGGTGATGGCCGAGGAGATCTTCGGGCCGATCCTGCCCGTCCTGCGCGTCCCGGACCTGGACGCGGCGCTCGACTTCGTCAACGAGCGCGACAAGCCGCTCGCGCTCTACGCCTTCACGGGCGACCCCGCGTCCAGGCGGCGGGTGCTCATCGAGACGTCGTCGGGCGCGGTCGGGTTCGGGCTGCCGAACGCGCACCTGACCGTCCCGGGGCTGCCGTTCGGCGGCGTCGGGGAGAGCGGCATGGGCGCCTACCACGGGCACCGCTCGTTCGAGACGTTCAGCCACGCGAAGGCCGTCCTCGACAAGCCGCTCTCGCCCGACACGATGCGGGTCGTCTACCCGCCCTTCACCGCCCTCAAGGAGCGCCTGGTCAGGGCCTTCACCTGATCGTCCACGGGTCAGGCGAGACTGATCAGGTCGGTGTAGCCGGGGTTCCAGAGGTCCTCGGCGGCGTCCGGGAGGATCAGGACGCGGTCCGGGCGGAGGGCCTCGACGGCCGCCTCGTCGTGGGTCACCATGACGATCGCGCCCCGGTACCCGGCGACGGCGCGGAGCACCTCGGCCCGGGACGCCGCGTCGAGGTTGTTGGTCGGCTCGTCCAGCAGCAGCACGTTCGCGGACGAGGCGACCAGCCCGGCCAGCGCCAGCCGGGTCTTCTCGCCGCCCGACAGCACCCCGGCCGGCTTGTCGACGTCGTCGCCGCCGAACAGGAACGACCCGAGGACGCCGCGCGCCTCGGCCTCGGGCAGGTGCGGCGCGGCGGCGGCGAGGTTGGCCGCGACCGAACGCTCCGGGTCCAGGGTGTCGTGCTCCTGCGCGAAGTAGCCGAGCCGCAGGCCGTGGCCGTGGACGACGCGTCCGGAGTCGGGCCGTTCCACCCCCGCGAGGATCTTCAGCAGCGTCGTCTTGCCCGCGCCGTTCAGGCCGAGGACGACCAGCCTGCTCCCCCGGTCGACGGCGAGGTCGACGCCGGTGAGGACGTCCTGGTCCCCGTAGGACTTGGTCAGGCTGATCGCGCCGAGCGGCGTCCGCCCGGACGGCGCGGGCTCGGGCAGCCGGATCCGGGCGACGCGCGCGGCGCGCCGGGCGGGCTCGGTGGCGGCGAGCATCCGGTCGGCGCGGCGGGCCATGTCCTTCGCGCGGGTGGCCGTGGACGCGCGGGCGCGCATCCGGTCGGCCTGGGCGTGCATGGTCGCGGCCTTGCGCTCGGCGGCGGCGCGGTGCCGGGCGCGGCGGCGCTCCTCGGCGTCCCGGTCGGCGAGGTAGGTGTCCCAGCCGGTGTTGTGGACGTCCAGGGACGCGGTGTCCGGGTCGAGGTGCCAGACGCGGTTGACCGTCGCGGCGAGCAGGCCGGTGTCGTGGCTGATCACGACCAGGCCGCCCGCGTGGGACGCCAGGAACCCGCGCAGCCACGCCACCGAGTCGGCGTCGAGGTGGTTGGTCGGCTCGTCCAGCAGGAGGACGCCGGTCTCGCCGAACAGGACGCGGGCGAGTTCGGCGCGGCGGCGCTGACCTCCGGAGAGGGCCCCGACCGGCTGCCGCATCAGCCGGTCGGGCAGGCCCAGCCCGGCGGCGATGCGCGCCGCCTCGGCCTCGGCCGCATAGCCGCCGCGCGCGACGAACTCGGCCTCCGCGCGCGCGTACCGGTCGAACCCCTTCGGGTCGCCGGACGCCAGCGCGTCCTCGGCGGCGCGCAGGGCCCGGACGGCCTCGTCCAGGCGTCGCGCGGACAGGACACGGTCGGTGACGGTCTGGGCCGGGTCGGCGGCGGACGGATCCTGCGGGAGGTAGCCGACCGGGCCGGTGCGGGTGATCGTCCCGGCGGCGGGGACGGCGACCCCGGCGAGGGTCCTGAGCAGGGTGGTCTTGCCCGCGCCGTTGCGGCCGACCAGGCCGATCCGGTCGCCGGGAGAGATGTGGGCGGTGACGCCGGTGAGCAGGGGACGCGCGGCGGCGCGCACGTCGACACCACGAAGGGTGATCATGGGAAGAACGCTCCGAGACTGGCTGAGGACACACGTGTGGCGTGGAGGCGGTGTCGTCAGCTAGTCCATGAGGGGCGTTGCCATGCGCGTCACCCTAGGCGATGCCCCCTGGCCCAGGGCAAACGAATAAGGCGCAAGGGCAACTTGTGCCCAAAAGCCGGGAGAGTTCGTCGGACGGCGACGATGACCGGCGCGTCCGCCGCGAGGAGCGTGTGGCACCTAGAGATCACCGTTGATCACGGAGGTGCGGTTTGCCCAGGCGGCCCCTCGCAAGGACGCGCCGGAGCGCGACGCTCGCGGCGCTGACCGGACTCGCCGTCGTGGCGGCGGGCGCGATGCCCGCCGCGAACGCGGCGGCGCGGACGGCCACGCCGAGGATCGTGGTGAAGAACGGCGTGACGCAGCCCGTCTTCTCCTACCAGGACGCGATCCGCGAGCACGTCTACGTCCAGACCAACCTCGACTCCGACCATGACGGCAAGCCCGACCGGGTGAACGTCGACATCGTCCGGCCGCGCGAGACCGAGCGGGGCCTGAAGGTGCCGGTCGTCATGGACGAGTCGCCGTACTACGACAACCTCGGGCGCGGCAACGAGGGCCAGCGCAAGAAGTACGACGCGAACGGGAACCCGATCTCGTTCCCGCTGTTCTACGACAACTACTTCGTGCCGCGCGGGTACGCGTTCCTCGCCGTGGACATGGTCGGGACGACCCGCTCCGACGGCTGCCCGACCAGCGGCGGGCCGACCGACGTGCTCGGCGGCAAGGCCGTCGTCGACTGGCTGAACGGCCGGGCGAAGGCGTTCACGCCGGACGGCGAGCCGGTCACGGCGTCCTGGACGACCGGGCACACCGGCATGATCGGCAAGTCCTACGACGGCACGCTCGCCAACGGCGTCGCGGCGACCGGCGTGAAGGGCCTCGACACGATCGTCCCGATCTCGGCGATCAGCGGCTGGTACGACTACAGCCGGATGAACGGCACCAAGTACTGGACGGGCGAGCAGGACGGCCTGGCCGAGACGGTCGACACCGAGGCGAAGACCAAGTGCGTCGCCGAGCGCGCCTACCTCGGCAAGGCGCAGGACGACGAGACCGGCAACTACAACGCCTACTGGGACACCACGAACTACCGGACGGGCGCGATCACCAACGTCCGGAACGTCCGCGCGAGCGTCTTCGCGATCCATGGCGTGAACGACTTCAACGTCAAGGACAACCAGTTCTCCGAGTGGTGGCAGGGGCTGAAGAGGCAGGGCGTCGCGCGGAAGGTGTGGCTGCACCAGCGCGGCCACGTCGACCCGTTCGACATCCGCCGCCAGGACTGGGTGAACACGCTGCACAAGTGGTTCGACCACGAGCTGCAGAAGATCCCGAACGACGTGATGAGCCAGCCGCGCGCGGACGTCGAGGTCGGCCCGGACCAGTGGATCACGCAGTCCGACTGGCCCGCGCCCGCCGCCGAATCCGTCCCGCTGCGTCCGGCGGCGGACGGCTCGCTCGGCCTGAAGCCCGCCGGCGGCACGGGGTCCTTCACGGACCTGCCGGGGCCGGACAACGCCGGGTACACCGAGTCGGACCTGGCGTCCGACCCGACGACCGCCAAGCCGTACCGGGCCGCCTACGTCTCCGGGCCGGTGCCGAAGTCCGTCCGCATCTCCGGCACGCCCGAGGCGAGGCTGCGCGTCAAGCTGGACAAGCCGACCTCGAACCTGACCGTCCTGCTGGTCGACTACGGCGACGACACGCGCATCGACTACCTGGGCAGCGGTTCCGGCATCAGGACGCTCACCACGCGCAGCTGCTTCGGTGAGAGCACCGCCGACGACAGCGCCTGCTACCTGGACACCCAGACCAAGACGACCACGACCCCGCTGAACGTCGTGGCCCGCGGCTGGATCGACGCCCAGAACCGCACCTCGCTGAGCGACCCGACGCCGCTGACGTCCGGGAAGTACTACACGATCGCCTGGAAGACGCTCAGCCAGGAGTACGTGCTCAAGCAGGGCCACCGCCTCGGCCTGGTCATCGCGGGCACCGACTACGACAACACCACCGAGACCCCCACGGGCGCGAACGTGACCGTGGACCTCGCGGGCAGCTCGGTCGGCGTCCCGGTCGTCCTGGCTCCGGACACCGTGACCTCGCAGGTCGCCCCCGTCCCGACCGCCCCGTGGCGCGGCCCGTCCAAGGTCCACCTCCCCCGCCAGGAGCGGAAGTTCTTCTGAGCCTCTGAGCGGTAGGACGAAGCCCCGGGGACCGGTTGTGGTCTCCGGGGCTTCGTGGTGCCGGGGGTCAGGAGGGGACGCGGACGGTCTTCAGGAAGGTCGGGAGCAGCCAGGGGCGGCGGCCTCCGACGGTGACCTTGCGGGTGAGGGCGGCCCGGGGCTTGGAGAGGCGCCCGAACATCATGAGGTTGAAGGCGGCCGGGTCGAAGGTGACGCGGACGTCGGGGGCCCCGTCCGGCGCGTGCGCGGTGATCACGCCGTTGTGGAGGCGCAGGACGACCGGGTCGGTGTAGGCGGAGCGGAACTCGACCGAGATCGGACGCGGGCGGGGCCTGCCGCCGCCGTCGAGCAGGTGGCCCAGCCCGTTGCGGCTCATGCCGACGATGAACTCGCCGAAGAAGTAGGACGCGTCGCGGGACGGGATGTCCCACGGGCGTCCGAGGGACGCCGCGATGTCGTACCCGTGCAGCAGCAGCTCGTTGATCATGTGGCCGAACAGCCCGGCGAGCGGGAGTTGCGCGCCGCCGATCCAGGAGACCGTCTCGGAGGGGTCCCGGTCGGCGGTGCGGTCGTGCATGAAGGCCAGGCATTCGCGCAGGCGGTCGAGCAGGGCCTTGGCGTCACGCTCGGCGAACGCGTCCAGGACGACGACGTTGAACGCGTGCACCCCGTCCACGTTGATGGCGCGCAGGCGTTCGAGCAGGTCGGGGACGGGCGGCTCCGGCGCGTCCGGGTCGATGAGGACGGCGTCGAGCCAGGAGATGGCGGCGACGTGGGCGACCGTGTCGGCGATCGTCCAGGCGTCGGTGGCCATGGCGGACGGGTCGGGGGCGGCGGACACAAGGTCGGCGAAACGCTCGCCCGTCTCCTGGAGCGAGGCGCGGATCTCGTGCCACTTCTCGTGGGCCATGACGTGAGATGACCACGGTTCCGCGGCGGAAGCAAGGTCGTGGGGCGGGGATCTCCAGGAGGTTTCTCAGAGGGGGATGTTGCCGTGTTCGCGATGCGGCGCGGGGGCGGTCGTGGGCGGGTGGCCGATCGTCCGCCGACCCGCGCCCGTCCCGGCGTCGGCTCCTTCGCCGATGCCGGTGCCCGGGCGCGGGGCGGGTGGCGGGACGAGGTCGGCCTCGCTCACGGGCGGCCGTCGCCGTTCGACGCGAACTGCCCGGGCGCCCGGCCCTCTCCCGCCGGGCCCCGGTACGCCTGCGCGATGTCGAGCCAGCGGTCGGCCTCCGCGCCGGACGCGGTGACGGCCAGGTCGGCGCGGTTCCGCCGCCGGGTGACCAGCAGGCAGAAGTCCTCGGCCGGGCCGCTGACCCGCTGCGCGGCGTCCGCCGGGCCGAAGTCGAACGCCTGCCCGGACGGCAGGGTGATCTCGTATCGGAACTCCTCCGCCGGAGGCGTCAGGCCGCGCGCCTGGTACCCGAAGTCGCGGGTCAGGATCGCGAACCCGACCAGGTGGACGAGCCGGTCGGTGCGCTCCAGCCGGATGCCGAGGGCGTCGGCGATGTCCTGGCCGTGCGCGAACGTCTCCATGATCCCGGCGCACGCGAGGATCGCCGGGGGCAGCGGGTTGACCAGCCACGGCACCGCGCCGTCCTCGGGGAACGCGGCGAGGGCGTCGATGCCCATGGTCCGGTCGGCGCGCCAGCTCTCGTACAGGTCGCGCGGCGACTCGCGCGGGTACAGGTTCAGCGCCGCGTTGACCGCGCCGTCGAAATCGCCCGCCGCGCCCTCGACGAGCGCCTGGAACCCGGCGGCGTCGGACGCGGCCGTCCCGGCGAGCTTGTAGATGAACGCCAGGTGCGCCACCTGGTCGGCGATCGTCCAGCCGGGGGCCGCCGTCGGCAGGCTCCAGCCCGCGGCGTCGAGATCCGCCACCATGCGGTCGATCTGCTCGCTCTCGGCGGTCAGGTCGGCGATGACCGTCTTCAAGTCCGTCACGGGCCGCGTCCTCTCTCAGGGAACCTCGTAGGGGGAACCGGACATCAGCATCACCTGGTGGGACCAGGGGCGCCTTATGTGAAAGTGCGGACCTCGCCGGGGCCGTCCCCGACCTCGGGACGGGCGGGGTCCGGCGAGCGCCGGGCGAGGGCGGGGTCCGGGCGGTCGGCGCCCATGAGCTTCAGCGCGGGACCGGTCATCGCGGTCGTCACCAGCGCCATGACGACCATCAGGCCGTACAGGTCCCGGTCGAGGACGCCCATGCTCAGGCCGACGCCGAGGGCGACCAGCTCGGTCAGGCCGCGGGTGTTCATCAGCACCGCCAGCAGCGCGGACGTCCGCGTGGGCAGCCCCTGGAGCCGCGCGCCGAGGAACGCGCCGCCGAACTTGGCCACGACGGCGGTGACCAGGATCAGCCCGAAGTCGAGCAGGTCCGCCATGCTCGTCTCCGCCAGGTTCACCTTCAGGCCGACGAGGACGAAGTAGGCGGGCAGCAGCAGGACCGTGCTCAGCTGGACGCCGTCCAGCAGGGTGGCGCGCGCCCGGCCCGCCTCGCCGCGCGGCATGACCAGGCCGAACAGGAACGCGCCGAAGATGAAGTGCAGGCCGAGCGCCTGGGTGGCCGCCGCCGACAGCAGCAGCCCGATCAGGACGACCGCGAGCGCCGAGGGCGAGCGCGCGGCCAGGGCGTCCGCCAGGCGCGACCGGCGCAGCAGCGGCCCCACGACGAGGAGCATCGCCGCGACGTAGGGCACGGTCAGCGCGACCTGCCAGGCCGTCGCGTCGCCGACCATGGCCTGGACGGCGGCGAGCAGCGTCCAGGCCACCACGTCGCAGATCGCGGCGGTGCTCAGCGCGACCGTGCCGAGCAGCGTCCCGCCCATCCCCCGGTCGCCGATGATCCGCGCGAGGACCGGGAACGCCGTCACCGACGTCGCCACCGCCATGAACAGGACGAAGCCCGTCTGGTGCCCGGCCGCGTGGCGGGGCGCGAGGTACAGGCCGAGCAGCGCGCCGAGGCCGAGCGGCACCAGCGTCGAGCCCACCGCCGCGCCGACCGTGGCCCGGCCGACCTCCCGGACCGTCCGGCGGTCCAGTTCCAGCCCGACGACGAACATGAACACCACGAGGCCGAGGTTGGCGACGGCGGTGAGGTACGGGCGCACGGTCACCGGGAAGAGCAGGTCGGCGACGCGGCCGTTCAGCAGCGTGGGCCCGACGAGGATGCCGACGGCCATCTCCCCGATGACGTCGGGCTGCCCCAGCCTGCGCGCCACGCGGCCCGCGACCCTGGCCAGCACGACGACGAACGCCAGCGCCAGCAGAAACCTGAGGATCTGGGTGTCGGTCACCTTCCCGCCTCTCCCCCCTGCGAAAGAACACCGCGGCTCCCCCGGTCCCGCGCGGGGACCGGCTCCGAACCGGCGGCGACCATCGTCGGACACGCGCCGCACGGCGGGCTTCCTCACGATTGCCGTCCCGGCGGGACGTCCACCGGCGGCCACCCGCACACGATCCGGACGCCGGTGGGGACGCGGGCCGGGGCGCGGGGCGGGCCGCAATCCAGAAGGTGCCCGGCTCCGCGCGGGCTGCGACGGTGAATGCCAGTGCGGACAGCGACTGAAGGAGATGATCGGGTGGGCGCCAAGATCGGAAAGCGCGCGGTACTGCTCGGTGGAAGCATCGCGGCCCTGTTCGCGGCGCGGGCACTGGCCGAGGGTTACGAAGAGGTCGTCCTCGTCGACCGGGACGAGTTGATCGGCGTCCGGGAGGCCCGGCGCGGGGCTCCGCAGGGCCGCCACATCAACGGCCTGCTGGCCGCGGGTTCCCGGACCATGGAGGAGTTGTTCCCCGAGATCACCGCGGAGATGGTCCGGGACGGCTGCCCGCTGACCGACCTCGCGGGCACGGTGCGCTGGTACTTCAACGGGATCCCCCTCGCGCAGACCCGCGCCGGGCTGACCAACGTGGCGGCCCGCCGGCCGCTCATGGAGTACCACGTCCGGGAGCGGGTCCAGGCGTACGACAACGTCACCTTCATGGAGAAGTACGACGTCCTGGGCCTGGTGGCGAACGACGACAACTCCCGCATCGTCGGCGCCCGGATCCAGCCGCACGGGCGGGACGGCGAGGAGATCGTCCTGGACGCCGACCTCGTCGTCGACGTCACCGGCCGCGGCTCGCGCGCCGCGGGCTGGCTCACCGAGCTCGGGTACGGGCGGGTCGAGGAGGACGCGACGAAGATCGGCCTCGGATACGCGAGCCGCCACTACGTCCTGAAGTCCGACCCGTTCGGCAAGGACCACTCCATCATCGCCGTGGCGTCGCCGGACCGTCCGCGCGGCTGCATCTTCACCAAGACCGACCACGGCACCGTCGAGCTGACCATCTACGGCATCCTCGGCGACCACCCGCCGACCGACCCCGAGGGCTTCACCGCCTTCGCCAAGACCCTCGCCGCGCCGGAGGTCTACGAGGCCATCGTGGACGCCGAGCCGATCGACGACCCGGTCCTCTACAAGTTCCCGACCACGCTGCGGCGCCGGTACGAGAAGCTCGGCCGTTTCCCCGAGGGCTTCCTCATCATCGGCGACGCGGTCTGCACGCCCAACCCCGTCTTCGCGCAGGCGCAGACGCTGGCCGTGCTGGAGGCCAAGGCGCTGCTGGCGCACGTCCGCGCCGGGAAGCTGCCGTCCTCGCTGGACTTCCAGCGCGAGGTCGGGCAGATCATCGACCCGGCCTGGGAGATGACCCACGCCATCGACCTCAGCTTCCCGGGGGTCGAGGGGCACCGCGGCGCGAAGCTGAAGATGATGCAGGCCTACATGCAGCGGGTCATCATCGCCGCGACCGCGGACCCGAGCGTCACCGAGGCGTTCATGCGGTCCGCGGGCCTGGTCGACATGCCGCAGGCGCTCATGAAGCCCGGCTTCATGATGCGCGTGCTCCGCACCTCGAGCCGCGTGATGGCGGCGGCCAAGGGGTGATCCGGGGCGGCGGGGTCCTCCTCCCCCGCCGCACCGCAGGAGGCCGGACCCGGTGTTCCCGGGTCCGGCCTCCGCGCGTCCGGGCCATGCTCGCCGCGTCCTGCTCCCGTACGTCCGGGGCCCTGCTTCCCGTGCGTCCGGGTCCTGCCTTCGCGCCTCCGGGCCGTCCTCCGCACGCTGGGCGCGCCCTTGGCACGTTCGGGTGCGGGCATGCGTGAGCGCGGCGTCCGGCCGGTGGCCCCCGATGGGCACCGGCCGGACGCCGCGTCCGTCTCAGGTCGGCGAAGGCTCGCCGCGGGCTCAGGCCGGCGGCTGGGCGGGGTAGAAGAACCCCTTGCCGGTGACGGCGTCGAAACCGGGGATGGGCTTGCCCGGGTTGTACATCGACACCTTCGGGAACGGCGACATGTGGTTCAGGAAGATGTGCAGGTCCCAGAAACGGCCGTGGCCCTCACCGAAGGCGCAGCCGCACTCGGCGGCGGTGGGCGGGTCCTGGCCGGCGGCCTGGCCCTTCCAGTCCTCGGCGGGCGGCAACGTGATGTTCTGCCAGGTGTCGGACGGGTGCACGCTGCGCTCGTGGACGAACCAGTCACTCGGCTTGATGCACCGCAGGCCCGCCTCACCCGGGTAGGACGGGGCCTTGCCCGGCGTGTACGGCCAGACGTAGCCCCAGCCGGCGAGGCGGTAGGGGAAGTTCGGCACATAGGGCTGGGTGACGTTCGTCGCCTTCGGGTCGGGGCGGTAGAACAGCAACGTCGGCATGCCCGCGCCCTGCATGCCGATGTTGACGACGGTCATCCCAACGCCCTTCATGCTGTTGTACATGTGCGACAGGGCCGCGAACTGCGTGCCCGTCGCGGGGTTCTTCTGGGCCAGGCGGTCCACGTCCGCCTGGTTCCGCAGGACGGTGTAGCCCTTCATCAGTTTCAGCACGCGCCGCTGCTCCACGGCGAGGGTGGTGTACCGCTCGATCGGGGAGCAGGACGTTCCGTTGCGCGTGGTCTGGTCCGGGCGCTTCCCGGCGTCGGACGCGGTCGCCGCGTTGGCGGCGGCGGGGACGGCCAGCGCGGCGATGCCGATCGCCGCCGCGACGGCCTGACGCCGCCTCAGATGCTTGTTGGCCACGGAGCTTCCCTCCTGGGAGTGGTGGCTGATCCGCACACGACGCTAAAGACGCGGGGCCGGGGCCACATCCGCGAACGTGCGATCTTCGTCCGTCCGGGAACGGCGCGGCGCGGGGGCGGGAGTTCGCAATCGGGAGGATGTGGCCGGATCACCCGGGTGTGACCCTGCTGCTGTGGCCGAACGGCCAGGCAAACCCTTCTTTCTTCCGCGGAGGTGGTGGCCGATGAGCGGCGATCTCGGTGAACGGGCGATCGTCCTCGGGGGGAGCATGGCGGGCCTGCTGGCCGCCCGGGTGCTCTCCGAGTCCTACGGACAGGTGGTGGTCGTCGACCGGGACGAGGTGCTCGGCGTGCGGGAGTCGCGGCGCGGGGCGCCGCACACCGTCCACGCGCACGGGCTGCACGCCCGGGGCCACCTCATCATGGAGGAGCTGTTCCCCGGCTTCACGGGCGAGCTGACCGACGCCGGGATCCCGACCGGTGACCTGGGCGAGATGCGCTGGTTCTTCAACGGACGCAAGCTGCGGCCCGCGCACACCGGGCTCGTCTCGGTGACCGGGCCCCGTCCGGTGCTGGAGTACCACGTGCGCGAACGCGTGGCGGCGCTGCCGAACGTCGTGTTCCTGCAGAAGCACGACATCGGCGGGCTGGTGGCCGACACGGCCCGCGGCCGGGTGGTCGGGGTGCGGGTACGGTCGCGCGCCGAGGGGGCCGAGGAGGAGCTGCTCGACGCCGACCTGGTGGTGGACGCCACCGGACGCGGCTCGCGCACTCCCGCGTGGCTCGCCGAGATGGGCTACGACCGTCCGCCGGAGGAGAAGGTCAAGGTCGGGCTGGCCTACACCACCCGGCACTACCGGACCAAGCCCGAGTGGTTCGACGGCGTCCAGTCGATCAACCCGGTGGCCTCGCCCGCCCACCCGCGCGGGGCGTTCTTCGGCCAGGTGGGTCCGGACACCTGCATCCTGTCGCTGACCGGCCTCCTCGGCGACTACCCGCCCACCGAGGACGAGGCGTTCCTGGAGTTCGTCCGCTCGCTGCCGGTGCCCGACGTCTACGAGGCGGTCCGCGACGCGGTGCCGCTCGACGACGCCGTCTCCTTCCGCTTCCCGGCCAGCGTGCGCCGCCGCTACGAGCGGCTGTCCCGGCTGCCCGACCGGCTCCTGGTCATGGGCGACGCGGTGTGCAGCTTCAACCCGGTGTACGGCCAGGGGATGAGCGTCGCCTCGCTGGAGGCGATGACGCTGCGCGAGCACCTGCGGCGGGGCGTCCCCGAGCCGAGGGCGTTCCAGGCCGCCGTCGCCCGGGTCGTGGACGTGCCGTGGGAGATCTCGGCGGGCGGGGACCTCGACTTCCCCGGCGTCGAGGGCCCCCGCACCCTGAAGGTCAAGGTGGGCAACGCCTACATGTCCCGGCTCCAGTACGCGGCCACCAAGGACGCGAAGGTCACCGAGGGCTTCATGCGGGTGGCGGGGCTCATCGACCCGCCCACGGCGCTCATGAAGCCCGCGATGCTGGCCCGCGTCCTGCGGCACGCGGTCCGGCGGCCCGCGCCCGGGCCGTCCTGGCAGGGCGGCGGACGGCCGTCCGGCACGACGAGCTGACCCGGACGGAGTCCCGGGCGGGCCGACTCGGACGGCCCGGCCGGGACTCCATGACAGAGGGGGCGGGCGCCGCGGCGCCCGCCCCCTCTCAGCTGTCCGGATCCCAGCCGCCCGAACCTCAGGTGGCCGGCTGCTCCACGGCCTCGCTCGCGTCGGCCTCGGCCTCGGCCTTCTGCGCGCCGAACGGCGCCTGGTTCTTCAGGCCCACGAACGCGATGACGGCGAGCACCACGTACAGGAGCATCGTGACGACGGCGACGGTGTGCAGGCCGCTGGTGAACGCGTCCTTGGCGTTCGCCAGCAGGTCGGTCCCCGCCTGGCCCTGCACGTTGGGGGCGCCGTAGACGGCCCCGGCGAGGCCGTTCTTCGACGCGTCCGCCACCGGCCCGGGCACCCCGGACGGGATCACCAGGTCGTTGCGGTAGACCGAGGTGCCGACGACGCCGAGGACGGCGACGCCGAGCGCCGCGCCCAGCTCACCGGACGTCGAGGAGACCGAGCCCGCCGACCCGGCCTTCTCCGGCGGGGCGGCCGACATGACCAGCAGGCTGTTCATCATGCCGACGGGGCTGCCGCCGATGTAGACCAGGATCAGGCCCGTCATCAGCGTGGCCATGCCGCTGGTGACCGTCACCTGCATGATGACCGCCAGGCCGGCGATCGCGATGACCGAGCCGATGACCAGGATGATCACGGGCTTGACCTTCTGGGCGATGCCGAGGGACATGTTCCCGAAGACGACCATCGCCACCGACGGGGCGATCAGCCACAGCGCCACGTGCGTCGGGCTGATCCCCCGGACGAGCTGCATGTACAGCGTGACCGTGAGGCCGGTGCCGCCCATCACCATGGCGACGACCAGGCCCAGGGCGACGCCGGTGCTGAGCGAGCGGATGCGGAACAGGCCGAGGTCGAGCAGCGGGTTCTCGATCGTCCGCTGCCGCCGGATGAACAGGGCGCCGAGCGTCAGGCCCGCCACGACGGCGAGGATCGGCCACAGGCCCCAGCCGTCGCGGCCGAGCTCCTTGATGCCGTACACGGTCGGCATGACGGCGCCGAGCGACAGCACCACGCTGATCAGGTCGAGCGAGCCCGCCTGCGGGTTGCGCGACTCGGGGATGAGGAACGGCCCGGTGATCAGCAGCAGCGCCATGACCGGGATGGCGATGAGGAACACCGACCCCCAGTAGAACGCCCCGAGCAGCAGGCCGCCGATGATCGGG
The DNA here is from genome assembly GCF_000518265.1 of Actinomadura oligospora ATCC 43269. Lineage (GTDB taxonomy): Bacteria > Actinomycetota > Actinomycetes > Streptosporangiales > Streptosporangiaceae > Spirillospora > Spirillospora oligospora. Next base: position 251,280 of record NZ_JADG01000011.1, read on the forward strand.
CCGCCGATCAGGCCCAGCATGATCGACGAGCCCCACGCCCCCATGGCGGCGGCGAGCTCCTTGGGGTTGCGGAACATGCCGGTGATGATCGCGAGCACCGACGGCATGATCGTCGCCCCGGCGAGGCCGATGACGGCGCGCGCCGCGATGAGCGTGGCGGTCGAGTCGGCGGTGGCCGCCAGCACGGACGCGACGATGAACAGCACGGCCCCCGCGAACAGGACGGTGCGCCGTCCGATGCGGTCGCCGAGGGTCCCCATGGTGATGAGGAAGCTCGCGATGACGAACCCGTAGATGTCGGTGATCCAGAGCTGCTGGATGCTGCTGGACCCCAGGTCCTTCGCGATGTGGGGAAGCGCCAGGATCGTCACGTTGATGTCGACGGTCGCCAGCATCGTGGGCAGGCAGAGCATCGCCAGTGCCACCCACTGCCGCCACCCCGCCCGGGGCGCGGATTCCACCTCTGCGGTCATGCTCGTCCTCTCGTCGTCGGCGGGGCCGCGTCGGCGGCACGGCCAGGTCACGTACGGCCGATCTCGTTCACGGCTTGGGCGTACGGCTTGGTTATGTGACGACGGTGCGGGACGAAACTCACCGGGGCTTCTCGCCGATTGCGGCACCGGGGTCCGGACGTCCCGTCAGGACCCCAGTTCGACGCGCGCGTGGTCGCCGACGACGATCTCGTGCGCGTCGTTGCCGCGCGCGCCGGGACCGATCACCGCGGACCGGCCGATCACCGAGCGGCGGAACGCGCCGGTGAACGCGATCGTCGCGCCGTCCAGGACGATCGAGTCCGCCAACGTGGCCGAACGCAGCAGGCAGTCCGCCCCCACGGCCGTGGCGGGACCGACCAGGCAGTCGACGACCCGCGTGCCCGCGCCGATGACGGCGGGCCCGTGGATCCGGGAGCGCACCACGGCGGCCCCCGCCTCCACGACGACCGGGCCGTGCAGCTCGCTGGCCTCGTCCACCGAGCCGTCGACGCGCGGGACGAGGTCCTCCAGCAGGCGGCGGTTGCAGTCCAGCACGTGCTCGATCTCGCCCACGTCCCGCCAGAAGCCCGCGTACTCCCGCGCCCGGACCGTCGCGCCCTCGTCCACGAGCCACTGCACGGCGTCGGTGATCTCCAGCTCGCCGCGGGCGCTCGGCGCGATGGCGGCGACGGCCTCGTGGATCGCCGCGGTGAAGAAGTACACCCCGACCACCGCGAGGTCGCCCGCCGGATGCTCGGGCTTCTCCACCAGCCGGACGACCGCGCCGTCCGGGTCCACCTCGGCGACCCCGTAGGCGCGCGGGTCGGCGACCTTGCGCACCACGAGCTGCGCCGCCGCGCGGGTCCGGCGGAACTCCTCGGCGATCTCGGCGACGCCCTCCCGCAGGACGTTGTCGCCGAGGTACATCACGAAGTCGTCCTCGCCCAGGAAGGACCGGGCCAGGCGCAGCGCGTGGGCGAGGCCGAGCGGCTGGTCCTGGCGCAGGTAGGTGAGGCGCACGCCGAGCCGGGACCCGTCGCCGAGGACGCGCTGGATCTGCGACGCCCAGGTCCCCACGACGACGGCGACGTCCGTCACGCCGAGGTTCCTGATGTCGTCCAGCACGTACTCCAGCACCGGACGGTTCGCGACCGGGATCAGCTGCTTGGGCATGGAGTGGCTGAGGGGCCTGAGGCGGGAGCCGGAGCCGCCCGCCAGCACCAGGGCCTTCACGAGGGGTGCCTTTCGGTTGAGGACAGGTGCCAGTCCCACAGCCGCGCGCCGAGGCGGCGGGCCGCGGTCAGACTCGCCCAGGCCGTGGCCTCGACGAGCGTCCGGTCGTCCGGGCGGGTCGCGCGGAAGGCCGCGACGTCCGACGGGACGACCTGGTAGGAGGCCATCGCGGTGAGCAGGGTGAGGACGGCGGCGGGCGCCAGGTCGTCGCCCAGCCCGGCGGCGGCCTCGTGCGCCCAGGCGCGGCTCGGCCCAGGCGGCCGTCCGTCCCACTCGTCGAGAACGCCGGTGACGAGGTCGCGGACGGGCCGGGGCACCGCGCGGCGGCCCGCCGCGTCGATCGCCGCGGCGGCGCGGGCGAACGCGTCGGCGACCGGGGGGCTGCCCGCCGCCCAGGCCATGTCCGCGGGCAGGACGGCCTCGGGCAGCAGCCGCAGCGACCGTCCGGGAGGCAGGACGGCGTTCGGCCGCAGGAACCGGCCGATCCGGTCGCTCAGTGCTCCGCGCAGGACGGCGGGCACCTCGCTCGGGAGCACCGAGTCCTCGAGGAAGACGTTGACCATCCGGTTGAGGTAGTGGAAGGTCACCGCGACCCCGGCCAGTTCGGCGGCCTCCTCGGCGGTGCACGGCATCGGCTCGTCCTGGAGCGCCCACGCGGCGGCCGGACGCGGGGACGGGCCCGGGGCCGGACGCGGGGACGAGTCGTCCGCCCGCCCGTTCCCGTCCCCGTTCGCCGCGGTCGCGTTCCGTCCGGTGGACAGCGTGCGCAGGGTCGAGGTGTGCACCTCGACGCAGTAGGGGCAGGAGTTGGCCTCCGAGACCGCGGCGGCCACGGCCTCCCGGTCCACCCGGCGGGTGGTGCCCACGAGCAGGCTCTCGCGCAGCGTCATCCAGGAGGCGGCGAGCACCTCCGGCGCCGGGGAGTGCAGCGCGACGGGCGGGGCCAGCATCCCGAAGTCCCCCTCGAGCTGCGCGTAGACGACGGCGACCAGCCCGCCCGCCGATCCGGCGGGGACCGGCCGCACGTGCCTGACCTGGCGCAGCGACCGGCGAAGCAGCCTCTTCATCGGCTATCCCGCGAGGTCGCGCGCGAGCCGGGCGGTGCCGCGCCGCGCGCTGGTCTCGCCCTCGGGCGACGGCGCGCCGTAGCGGACGTCGATCCCGCGCTCCCGCGCCGCGGCGACGATGCCGGGGACCGACCGCTCGGCCAGCGCCGCGATGGTCATGGCCGGGTTGACGGTCAGGGCGCACGGCACCGCGGACCCGTCGGTGACGAAGATGCCCGGGTGGTCGCGGAGCTCGTGGCGGTCGTCCAGGGCCGAGGTGGACGGGTCGTCGCCGATCCGGCAGGACGCCAGCGGGTGGACGGTGTAGGCGCCGACGACGTCGTTGGTCCACGCCGCGACCTCGGCCAGCCCGTCACGCTCCACGATGTCCTTGACCTCGGCGTCGGCCATGGCCCAGGCGCGCAGCGTGTTGGCCGTGGGGTGGTAGCTGAGGGAGCCGCGGCCGAGCATCTGCTGGGAGATCCGGTTGGCGTTGCCGGTCGGGGGCGGCGGGCCGAAGACGCCCTCGTTGTCGTCCTCGATCATCTGGAAGATGGTCAGCCAGGACGACCACTTGGCGAGCAGCTCCTTCTTCTCCGCGCCGAACCAGGTCGGGTCCGCGCCGCCGGGGACCTGCGCCAGGATCGTCCCGAGGCCGGGCGGGAAGTAGAGCTGTTCCAGGGAGTAGCGGGAGTACTCGGGGAGCGAGCCGTCCAGCCGGTCCCAGTTGGCCACGCACGGGCCCTTGCCGATCTGGTTGGAGCCGTAGGGCAGGCCGTCCGGACGGTCGAGACCGAGCACCTCGCGGACGCGGTCCTCGTTGAGGATCGCGGTGTTGAGCCGTTCGCCGTTGCCGGAGAAGTACCGTCCGACGGCGTGCGGCATCGTGCCCAGGTGCGGCTCGCTGCGCTGGAGGATCACCGGGGTGGCCCCCGCGCCCGCGGCGAGGATCACCATCTTGGCGGCGATCTTCCCGCTGCCGTGGTGGATCCGGTAGTCCTCCTCGTCGACGTGCTCGTAGTGGACGACGTAGCCGCCGTCGTCGGTGCGCGTCAGGTACTGCACCTCGTGCAGCGGCCGGATCTCGGCGCCGTGGGCGAGGGCGGCGGGCAGGTAGTTGAGCAGCAGCGACCGCTTGGCGTCGAACTTGCAGCCCGCCATCATCCAGTTGCAGTTGGTGCACTTCTCGTTGTCGATGGCGACCGGGACGGGATTGGCGGTGCGGCCCGAGTGCGCGCACATCGCGCCCCACAGGCCGCCCGCGTAGGTCACGTCGTTCCAGTCCTGGGTGTGGACGGGCAGCGCCTCGGCGACCCGGTCGTACCAGGGGTCGAGGGTGTCGCGGTTGATCGCGCCCGGCCACATCCGGCGGCCGATGCTGCCGTGCCGCTCGAAGATGAAGCGGGGGGCGCGGGGCATCGCCGCGAAGTAGACGACGCTGCCGCCGCCGACGCAGTTGCCGCCCAGCAGGCTCATGCCGTCGCCGACGACGAAGTCGAAGATCCGGGTGTAGGACGCGCCGAGCTTGAAATCGTGCTCGAACTCGTCGCTGCCGAGCCACGGGCCGCGCTCCAGCACGGTCACCTTCGCGCCCCCGGCCGCCAGGTGGTAGGCGGTGATGGCGCCGCCGAAGCCGCTGCCGATGACCAGGACGTCGGTCTGTTCCATGGCGCTCATTCCGGGCTCCCCGAGGGCGTCGTGGCGGGGTGGAGGCGGGCCAGCGGCCTGCCGTACGAATAGCGGGGGAAACGCCAGAGGCCGTCGGGGTCCGGCTGGGAGAACCCCATGGCGAGCAGCCCCGGATGCCCGGCCGCCATCGCGTCCGCGGTCTCGGTGTGGGCGGCCGAGTCGTAGGCCATGTTGCTGAACAGCGTCAGCAGGACCCAGAACTCCTTCTCCGGGTGGCCCGGCGCGAGCAGCCGCCGCACCAGCGCCGTCCGCTGCGCGAACGTGAGCGCGACGAAGGGCGGGACGGACGCGTCGAGCGTCAGCCCCTCCCCGGCCGCGAACGCCTCCGCGTGCTCGCCGAGCCGCCGGACGAGGTCGCCGAGCATCGGGGTGACGCCGGTCGCCGACCAGTCCAGGAGTTCCAGCGCGCCCGCGGCGACGGCGCCCGGGCCCTCCGCGGCCCCGGCGACCGCGCGATCATCGGGAGAGCGTTTCTCGCCGGGGACAATGGTGTCCGCGAACGCCTCGAGCGTCATCGTCGCCTCCGGTGACCGGCCTGCCATGCGCATCGCCTCCGTCGTCGGTCCACGGGCCCCGTCGTCCAGCGCACCGGGTGCCGCACGGACCCATCGTCCGGGGCGGTCGTCGCGGCGCACATCCTCGGAATTGCCGTGCGGGAACGGTGCGGATGGCGTTGCGGAGGCGGCGCGCCGTCGCGGTGCGCGAACGCTGCGACGCCGCAAGGCGAAAGGGACACAAGGGGCGGGGAAAGGGACGCGCCGTCGCGGCGCGTCCCCGCGTGACAGCGGTGAGTTTCGGGCGCCTGACCGGTCTCATGGCTTGGGAGGGACCGGGCGGAGGTGAGTGCCGAATGAGAAAACCCCGAAGCGCGACATGGCCCGCCCCACGGATGTGATCATTTCTGGACGATGACAGGGTGAGTCAGTCCGCCCTGGAATGAGGCGACGGAAACGGCGGGGATCTCGTGCAGGCGTTCGTGTTGGTTCCGGGTACCTGGACGGGTCCCTGGATTTGGAAGAAGGTCGCCGAGGGCCTGCGAGGCCGCGGCCACTCGGTCCACCTCGTCACGCTGTCCGGACTGGACCGGCCCGGGGCCGACGTCTCCCACGTCGGCCTGGACACGCACGTCGAGGACGTGCACGCGGTCGTCCGGGACCTCGCCCCCGAGCGGGTCGTGCTGGTGAGCCACAGCACCTCGGGGGTCGTCGCCGGGGCGGTCGCCGACCGCGAGCCGTGCCGGGTCGACCGGACGGTCTACGTGGAGGCGCAGCTCCCGCACGACGGGAGGTCGGCGATCGACGCGTTCGACGAGCCGCTGCGCGGCGACGAGCTGCGGCTGATCGACGAGAACGGCGGGCGGTGGCCGGCCCCGGACGTGGACGTGGTGTCCGACGCCCAGGGGCTGACCTACGAGGAGGCGAGGTGGCTCACGGGCCGCCTCCGCGACCACCCGGGACGGCCGCTCACCGAGCCCGTCCGCCTGGCCCGTCCCCTGGCGGAGCAGCGCGCGACCTACGTCGTGTGCGAACTGGAGCATTTCGACGGCAGGCTCGCCGCGGACGTGGAGCGGATGCGGTCCGCTCCGACGTGGCGGTTCCGCACGCTCGACACGGGCCTGTGGCCGATGGTGTCGGACCCGGACGCGCTGGTCGCGCTGCTGGACGAGGTCGCCGCCGAGGTCGCCGCCGAGGACCGCGCCGGCAGGACGCCCCAGATTACCGCCGGTGACCAGGCGCGGATCACCGGCAGGGACGCCCGCGGCGGGAGGGGCGCCCACGGTGCCGGAGGCAGGGAGACCAGGCGGGACACCGGCCGGGGGACCGGCGGGGACATCGGCCGCGGGAGCGGCGGGGACATCGACCGGTTCTCCCCCGGGGACGCCGCCGGGAACGGCCGGTCCCGGCCAGCGTGGGACACGCCCGGGGATGAGGTGGGTCCGCAGCGCGGAAGGGGCTAGCCTCCGGGGAGGAATCCTGCCTTTTCGGCGATCTTGGGGGGGAAGCGGTCCCATGGCCGGGGAAGCGTGTCGACGAGACGGTGGCAGTGTCGCCGCGGAGGGCTGATCCCGGACTGCGCCTCGCGCTGATCGACATCGGCGCGCGGCTGCTGGCGGAGGGCGGCCCGCGCGCCCTGTCCACGCGCCGCGTGGCGGCCGAGGCGGGCTGCTCCACCCAGGCCGTCTACACCCATTTCGGCGGCATGAGCGGGCTGGTCCGCGAGATGGTCCACGAGGGGTTCGACCGCCTCCAGACCCACTTCGCCGAGGTCGCCGACTCCCCCGACCCCGTCGCGGACATGGCCCTGCTCGGCCACGCCTACCGGCGCAACGGCGCCCGCAACCCGCACCTCTACGCGATCATGTTCGGCACGACGACCCACACCGGGTTCCGGCTGAGCGAGCCCGACCGCCAGTACGGCCGCCACACGCTCTCCCGGGTCACCCGCACCGCGGGCCGCTGCATCGCGTCCGGGCGCTTCACCGTCGCCGACCCCGAACTGGTCGCCCACCACATGTGGACCGCCGTCCACGGGATCGTCAGCCTCGAACTCGGCGACTACCTCATCCCGCCGTACGACGCCGACACCTGCTTCGAGACCCAGCTCGTCAACCTCATGGTCGCCGAGGGCGACGACCGCGACGGGGCGACCCGGTCGGTCGCGGCCGCCCGCCTGCGCGCCGCGGGCATCGAGGAGGAGCGGGCGGACGACATGGCCGCCCCCTCCTGAACCCGCCCTCCCCGACCCTGCCCTTCCCGACCCCGCCCCTCTCGCGGCGGGGTCAGCCGCCCGGTTCGTACATGAGGGAGACGGCGCCGGAGGCGAAGCTCCTGGCGGACACGAGCCTCAGCGGGACGCGCGAGGTGAACAGCGGGATCCCGGAGCCGAGCGCGACCGGGTAGACCATCAGGCGGTAGAGGTCGACCAGGCCCTGCTCGGCGACGTGGCGGGCGAACCGCGCGCCGCCGGGGACCAGGATGTCCCGGCCCGGCAGGGCCTTCAGCCGCTCGATCTCGGTCCGGACGTCGTGCTCGGCGATCCGCGAGTTGGCCCAGCCCGCCTCGGTGAGGGTCGAGGAGAACACGACCTTCTCGACCCGGTTGAGCAGCGGCGCCTGGGCGTCCGGCGCGGTCGGCCAGTACCGCTCCTGTTCCTGGTAGTTGACCCGCCCGATGAGATGGACGTCGGTCGTCGACACGTAGTCGATGATCCATCGCTCCACCTCCTCGTCCAGGAACGGGAACATCCAGTCGAGCGCGCCGTCCTCGGCGGCGACGAAGCCGTCGACCGACACGGCCATCGCCAGCACGACCCGCCTCACGCCTCCTCCCGCAGGACGGTCGGCAGCCCGAAGCGCGGGAACAGCGCGGGGTCGAACGCGGTGATCTCCACGATCACGCCGTCCTCGACCCGCAGCACGTCCAGGACCTGCGCCTCGAACGCCGCGGCGCCCGGTGGACGGACGTAGTGCGCGACGGCGGGCTGGAGGTTGGCGCGGGTCGGCACGCTGCGCCACTGCCCGGCGTAGAGCGGCGAGGCCGGGTCGAGGTAGCCGCTGACGCCCAGGTAGAACTCCCGGCGGTCGGCGTAGAACAGCGGGATCGGCGGCATGGACACCCGGATGTCCTCCGACATCAGCTCGGCCATGGCCGCCGCCACCGTGCTCAGGTCGCCGCGCTCCATGACGTCGATGTAGCGCTTGACGAGGCGGCGCTCGGCGGCGCTCGGGTCCTCCCCGGCCTGCCACTCGGCGCGGCGCGGGGGCAGCCGCTGCTTCAGCGTGGCGCGGGCCCGCTGGAGCGCGCTGTTCACCGAGATGACGCTGGTGCCGAGGATCTCGGAGGTCTCCTTGGCGGGATATCCCAGCACGTCGCGCAGGAGCAGCACCGAGCGCTGCTTGGGCGGCAGGTACTGGATGGCGGCGATGAACGCCAGCTCGATGGTCTCCTTGGCGACGACGACGGCGTCCGGCTCGGCGGAGCCCTCCGTCAGGGGCTCCAGCAGGTGGCCCGGGATGGGCTGGAGCCAGGGGATCTCGTCGGGAAGGTCGAGGCGGCTCGTCCCGCCGATCCTGCGCGGGGCCGGACGGCGCGGGTTGGCGGAGAGGAAGTCCAGGCAGGCGTTGGTGGCGATGCGGTAGAGCCAGGCGCGGAAGGTCGACCGTCCCTGGAAGGTGTCGCGCTTCTTCCAGGCGCGCAGGAAGGTCTCCTGGACCAGGTCCTCGGAGTCCTCGATGGAACCGAGCATCCGGTAGCAGTGGACCTGGAGCTCGCGACGGTGCTTCTCAGCCAGATCCGTGAACGCGGACTCGTCGACGGCGAGGGACTGATCTTCACTCATAGCGACGATTGTCATCGAAAAGCTCAGCACTTGGCGAGATGTCCAGATATCACGACATGCTGAATTCTGGCCGTGTCCGGTTCACCCGCGTCTCACCCGCGTCCTTGCCCACCCGAGCGAAAGAGGACCGCCGACGATGCCCGACGCCACGCCCGACACCAGGCATGAGAACAGGCACGAGAAGAGGCCCTACACCGGGGCCGAGTACACCGAGAGCCTGCGCGACGACCGCGAGGTCTACCTGGACGGCGAGCGGATCAAGGACGTCACCGTCCACCCCGCCTTCCGCAACCCGGTGGCCATGACGGCGCGGCTCTACGACTCGCTGCACGACGAGGCGTCCCGCCCGGTGCTGACCGTCCCGACCGAGGACGGCGAGGGCTACACCCACCGGTTCTTCACCACCCCGCACAGCGCCGAGGACCTCGTCGCCGACCAGGCCGCCATCGCCCACTGGGCACGGATGAGCTACGGGTGGATGGGCCGCGGCCCCGACTACAAGGGCTCGTTCCTCGGCACCCTCGGGGCCAACGCCGACTTCTACGGGGAGTACGCCGACAACGCCCGCGCCTGGTACCGGCGGGCCCAGGAACGCGTCCTGTACTGGAACCACGCGATCGTGCACCCGCCCGTCGACCGGAGCAGGCCGCCGGACGAGGTCAACGACGTCTACGTCCACGTGGAGCGCGAGACCGACGCGGGCCTGGTGGTGAGCGGGGCCAAGGTCGTGGCGACCGGCTCGGCGCTGACCCACCACACCTTCGTCGCGCACTACGGCGTCCCGGTCAAGCGCCGGGAGTTCGCCCTGGTCGCCACCATCCCGACCGGCGCGCCCGGGGTGAAGCTCATCTGCCGCCCCTCCTACACCGCGACCGCCGCCGCCACGGGCAGCCCCTTCGACTACCCGCTGTCGTCCAGGATGGACGAGAACGACTCCATCCTCGTCCTGGACAAGGTGCTCATCCCCTGGGAGAACGTGTTCATCTACGGCGACCTCGGGAAGGCGCAGACCTTCACGGGCCGGTCGGGCTTCGTCGAGCGGTTCACCTTCCACGGCTGCACCCGCCTCGCGGTCAAGCTGGAGTTCATCGCCGGGCTGCTGGCCAAGGCGCTGGAACTGACCGGCACCGCCGACTTCCGCGGCGTCCAGACCCGGCTCGGCGAGGTCCTCGCCTGGCGGAACCTGTTCTGGGGGCTGTCGGACGCCGCCGCCCGCAACCCCGTCCCGTGGGTGAACGGGGCCGTCCTGCCCAACCCGGACTACGGCATGGCCTACCGCTGGTTCATGCAGATCGGCTACCCGCGGATCCGCGAGATCGTGCTGCAGGACGTGGCCAGCGGCCTGATCTTCGTCAACTCCAGCGCCGCCGACTTCTCCAGCCCCGCGATCCGCCCGTACCTCGACCGGTACCTGCGCGGCTCGGGCGGCGCGGACTCCGTCGAGCGCGTCAAGCTGATGAAGCTGCTGTGGGACGCGGTCGGCACCGAGTTCGGCGGACGCCACGAGCTCTACGAGCGCAACTACGCGGGCAACCACGAGAACACCCGGGTGGAACTGCTCGCGGGCCAGACCCTCGACGGGCAGCTCGCGTCCTACAAGGACCTCGTCGACCAGTGCCTCGCCGAGTACGACCTGGACGGCTGGACCGTCCCCGACCTGGAGCACCTCCCCCGGCCGCACGGCCTCTGACCCCCGCGTCGCGCCGTCGCCCGGGCGCCCGGAGCCAAGCTCCAGGCACCCGGGCGACACTCTTGCGCACGCAGGCGGAACGGCGCGAGAGCACATCGGCGGCCGGGACGACCGGCGCCCGGCGGGACGATCGGCCGCTCGGAACGAACGCCGCCCAGGCAGCACGGCGAGGCCGCACGTCGGGGGACGTGCGGCCTCGCGTGGTGGGTCAGGAGGGGCGGGGGGCCGGGTAGGACCAGTGCATCCCGTCGGCCGAGGGGACCAGGCCGCCCTCGCGCACGGGGACGTACTCGTCGGCGTTCTCGCCGAGCTCCGCCTGGACCTGGATGCGGACGCCCTCCCGGGACACCGAGCGGGCGAGCGAGGTCTTCAGCAGGTCGCGGTCCTCGCCGGACTCGGCCACCGGCCGGTGCACGAAGTCCGCCAGCTCCTGGAGGGCCGCGGCCCGGTCGCCGACCAGCGCGCCCTCGTGGGACGAGCCGCCGCCGACCAGCTCCACGAAGGACTCCAGCTCCGTGCCGAGGCCGTCGGTGACCTTCTTGGCCCGCCAGAAGTAGGACTGCTCGTCCTGGTGCATGTCGTAGAAGGCGACGAGGAAGTCGTGGAACCGGCTGTACTCCTGCCGGTACCGCGCCTCGAACTCCTCGAAGCAGAGCTGCTCGGGAACGTCCCCCGACAGCGTCGTGTTGATCGACCGGGCGGCCAGCAGCCCCGAGTACGTGGCCAGGTGGACGCCCGAGGAGAACACCGGGTCGATGAAGCACGCCGCGTCCCCGGCGAGGACGAGGCCCGGCTTGTGGAAGGCGTCCTGGATGTAGGAGTAGTCCTTGCGGACCCGGACCTGGCCGTACGGGCCCTCGGTGACGCGCTCGGCGTCGGCGAGGAACTCGGCGATCATCGGGCACTCCTGGATGAGGCTCAGCAGCGCCGCCTCGCGGTCGCCGCGCACCTTGTCCAGGGCCTCGGGCATCAGCACCACGCCGACGCTGGTCAGCTCGTCGGTGAGCGGGATGTACCAGAACCACCCGGCGGAGAAGGCGACGGCCAGGATGTTGCCCCGGTTGGGCGCGGGCAGGCGCTTACCGCCGCGGAAGTACCCGAAGAGCGCCACGTTGCGGAAGAACTCCGAGTACTTGCGGCTGCCGCCGGTCCGGGTGTGGATGCGGCTGCCGTTGCCCGAGGCGTCCACGACGATGCGGGCGGACGTGCGGTGCCGCGTGCCCTCGGCGTCCTGCCAGACCACGCCGGTCACGCGGCCGTCGGCGTCCTCGACGACGTCGGAGACCGGCGACTCCTCCCGGACGTCCACGCCGTTCGCGCGGGCGTTGTCGAGCAGGATCTTGTCGAACCGCATCCGCTCCACCTGGTAGGCGGTGGACGACGGCCCGGCGAACTGGGGCGAGGAGGAGAAGGCGAACGTCCACGGCTCCGGATTGCTGCCCCAGCGGAAGGTGCCACCGCGTTTGACCATGAACGCCGCCCTCTCCAGCTCCTCGCTCACCCCCAGCAGGCGGCAGACTCCGTGGACGGTCGCCGGCAGCAGCGACTCGCCGATCTGGTAGCGGGGGAAGCGCTCGCGCTCCAGCAGCAGCACGCGGTGGCCCTGCTTGGCGACGAGGGTCGAGACGGTCGACCCGCACGGGCCGCCGCCGACGACGACCACGTCGTAGGCGCTGTCGAACTCGTTGACATCGGTCATGCGTGACCTCCCTCAGCTCAGGACGGCGCCGGTGTCCGCGACGGCGGTCAGGAAGTCCCCGCGCGCGACCATGCCGGACACCACCTCGATCTCGTCGGCCATGAACCGGTCGTGGTCGAGCGTCGGCACCGCGGCCCGGATCAGCTCGTAGGCCGCGCGGCTCGCCGCGCCGAGCCCATCCTTGCGGCCGGAGATGTCGACCGCCTGCGCGGCGGCGAGCAGCTCCACGGCGAGGATGGTCTCGTTGTTCTTCAGCACGCGGCGGGCGTTCCGCGCGGCGATCAGGCCCATGCTGACGATGTCCTGGTTGTCGCCGTTGGACGGGATGCTCTGCGTGCTGGCCGGGCCGATCGTCCGGTTCTCGGCCACCAGCGCGGTCGCCGGGTACTGGGCGCCCGCGAACCCGCTGTTCAGGCCGGGGTCGCCGGTGACCAGGAACTCGGGCAGCCCGTAGCTGAGGTGCCGGTTCAGCATGCGGTTGGTGCGGCGCTCGGACAGCACGCCGAGCTGGGTGAGGGCGATCGTCGCGAAGTCCATGGCGAACGCGACGGGCTGGCCGTGGAAGTTGGCCCCGTGGAAGATCTCCATGCCCTCGAAGAAGAGCGGGTTGTCGTTGGCCGAGTTCAGCTCGATCTCGACCTTCTTCTTGGCGTGGTAGAGGGTGTCGCGGACCGCGCCGAGCACCTGCGGGATGGCCCGCATCGAGTACGCCTTCTGCATGTAGACGTCGGTGCGCTGGACGCTCGTCCCCGCCTGCTTGGTCGCCTGCACCTGGGTGCGCAGCTCGGAGTGCTCCACCGTCAGCCCGCTGTCGGACATCAGCGTCCGCAGGTTCGCGGCGGTGTCGATCTGCCCCGGGTGCGGGCGGGCGATGTCGTGCCCCTCCGGCTGGAAGGGGCTCATGGAGCCGCGCAGCGCCTCCACGACCAGGGCGGTGGCGATCTCGGCCTGCCGGACCTGCTCCAGCGCCCGCCCGACGACCAGGGCGCCGAGACCCGTCATGCCGGACGTGCCGTTGATGAGCGCCAGGCCCTCCTTGAACCGCAGCTGCATCGGCTCGATGCCGTGCTCCCGCAGGACGGTCCCGGTCGCGACCTTGCCGCCGTCGCGGAGGACGTAGCCCTCGCCGATGACGGTGGTGGCGATGTGGGACAGCGGCGCGAGGTCGCCGCTGGCGCCGAGGGAGCCCTGCTCGGGGATGGCCGGGACGATGCCCAGGTTCAGGTACAGGGCGAGCCGCTCGATGAGCTCCGGCCGCACCGCCGAGTGGCCCTTGGCCAGGGCGTTCAGCCGGGCGGAGACGATCGCCCTGGCCTCGTCCTCGGCGAACAGCGGCCCGACGCCCGCGCTGTGGCTGCGGACCAGGTTGGTCTGCAGCTCGACCTCGTTCGACGGGTCGACGAGCATGTAGATCATCTCGCCGTAGCCGGTGGTGACCCCGTAGACGGGGGTCCCGGCGTTGACCATGTCCTCGAACTGGGCGCGGCTCTTGGCGGCACGTTCCAGGGCGGCGGGGGCCACCGCGCACCGCGTCCGGTCCTCGGCCACGGACCGAACGTCCGGGATGCTCAAGCTGTCGCCGTCGAAGATGACGGTCGCTGTGGTGTCCAACCGGCTCAACCTCTCACTCGTTTGTTCGGGTCACTCGTGGTTCGGGTCACTTCGCTCGGGTCACTTCGCCCGGGTCACTCGTTCGCCCGGTCACTCGTCCGTAGGGAGATGTGGCCGGATCCGGCTCGGCAGAGAGCCGCCATCCCGGCGAGCGAGGGGTGCGACAGGCAGTCCCGCAGGGTGACCGGCACGCCGAGCCGGTCACGGATCCGCTCGGCGAGCACGGGGAGGAGCAGCGAGTGGCCGCCGGAGGCGAGGAAGCTCTCCTCGACGGTGGCGGGCGCGGCGCCCAGCAGGTCCTGCCAGATCGCCGCCAGCTCGCGCTCGGTGCCCGTCCGCGGCGGGCGGCCCCGGCGGGCGAGCACCCGGGCCGGGTCCGGCAGGCGGAGGCGGTCCACCTTCCCCGCGATGTTCCGCGGCAGGCCCGCCTCCAGGGGGTGGAAGGCGATCAGCCGCATCGAGGCCCCGAACCTCCGGTGGAGGTGCGCGCGCCACGTGTCGGGGTCGGTCGCGGTGGCGTCCACCGGAACGACGTGGGCCAGCAGGTGGGTGACCAGGCCGTGGTCGCCGGTCACGGGGACGACCGCGCACTCGCGCACCGACGGGTGCGCGGCCAGCTCGGTCTCGACGTCGGCGAGTTCGACCCGGTTGCCGCCGACCTTCACCTGGTGGTCGCGGCGTCCGCGGAACTCCAGCACGCCGTCCCAGCGCCACCGGCCGAGGTCGCCGGTCCGGTAGCAGGGGGTCGCGCCGTCCGGGCCCGGGAGCGGGCGGAAGGCGCTCGCGTCGTCGCCGCCGACGTATCCCCCGGCCGAGTACGGGCTGAGGATCACGATCTCGCCGGTGACCCCGGCGGGGCACGGACGCCCCCGCCCGTCGAGGACCAGGATCCGGCGGCCGGGGATGGGACGGCCGACCGGGACGGTCGCCGGGACCGGCCCGGTGACCTCGTACCAGGTGGCCGCGATGGTCTCGGTCGGGCCGTAGGCGTTGAAGATCCGCGCGTGGGGCGCGGCCTCGCGCAGGTCGTTCACCAGCGCCCCGGACAGCGCCTCGCCCATCAGGACGACGCGGTCCAGCGTCCGGGGCCAGCCGTCCTCGCGGTCCCGCGCCGCCCGCAGCAGTTCGGCGGCGAAGCTGGGGACGGTCTGGAGGAAGGTGACGCCCTCGTCCGCCAGCCAGTCGAGCAACGCCTCGGGGTTCAGCCTGATCCGGTCGGGGACCACGCACAGGGTGCCGCCCGCCACGAGGGTCGCGAAGACCTCGCACAGGCTCGGGTCGTGCTCGGGGGTGACCCACAGGGCCACGCGTGAGCGGCGTCCGATGCCCCACGCGCCGTTCATCCAGGCGGCGAACTGGGCGAGCGCGCCATGGGTCTGCGCGATGCCCTTGGGCTTGCCGGTCGATCCGGAGGTGTACGCGACGTACGCGATCCGGTCCAGGTCGAGCGGCGGGTCCGGCAGGGGCCGGGCGGGCGGCGACGCCTGGGCGGCCTCGTCGCCGGGGGTGTCGTGTCCGGGGCCGTCGTGTCCGGGGTCGATGAGCGTGCCGCCGAGGTTGTCGGCGTACCAGCGTTCCAAGTCCCCGTCGGGGGTCCCGGTGACCAGGCACGCCGGTTTCAGCTCGGCGAGCACCGACCGGCCCCGCTCCCCCGCGTCCCCAGATCCGAACCAGACCACGTGCGCGCCCGCGAGGTGGGCGGCCACGGACGCGGTGAGCTGCGCGGGACCGTGCGCCATCCGGACGGCCACGGGGGCTCCGTCGGCTCCGGCGTCCCGCAGCCGGACGGCGAGCGCCGAGGCGTCCGCGAGCAGGTCGCGATAGGTGAGCCGTCCGTCCGGCCAGGTCATCGCGTCGCCGTCGGAGTGCTTGCCGAGCAGCGCGTGCACGGGCTCGTGCGGGGCGTCCGTGTCGTGGACGTCGCCCGCCCGCCGACCGGTCTCGATCCGCTCGCGGTCCTCCAGGGGCAGGTCGGTGAGCGGGGCGCCCGGGTGTTCGGCCGCCGCGTCCAGCAGGGTCCGCAGGTGGCCGAGGATCGCCGTGGGCGCGGGGTGGGCCGGGTGCGCGCGGAAGCCCAGCCGTCCCCGGACCGACGCGTCCAGGTCGTCCAGCCTCAGGCACAGGTCGGAGAGCTCGGCGTCGGCCACCGGGTCGGCCTCGACCCGCGCCCCGGGGAGGACGAGCCGCGCCTCCGGGGCCGGGGGGACGAACGTGGCGTCGCTCCACGGGACGCGGTCGCGGTCCCCGCCGACCGTCCGGACGACCTCGGTGAAGGGCAGGAAGCGGTGGTCGCGGGCCTCGGCGAGGGACCGGGCGACCGCGGCGGCCAGCGCGGCGAAGGTCGGCTCGTCCTCGGGACGGCCGCACACCACCACCGGGTTCTCCAGCGGCCCGACCGTGCGCTCGAATCCCGCCGGACGCGCGTCCATCGGCACGGTCACCGGGACGACGCCGCCGCCATAGCGGTGCAGCAGGGTCTGGAACGCCGCGAGGAGCACGACCTCGGGCGTCGTCCCGCACGCGCGGGCGAGCGAGGCGACCCGGGCAGCGGTCGCGGGGCCCCAGTCGAAGTCCAGGGAGGACGGCGGCCGGGACGGATCGGGGTCGCGGTCGAAGGGCGGCGCGGGCGGCGGCACGGTGAGCACGCCGCTCCAGTACCGGCGGGCGTCCCGCCACCACGACGCGTCCCGCGCGTCGCGTTCCCAGTCGAGGTAGTCGGCGAACGGCCGCGCCGCGTTCGCCGCGTTCGCCGCGTTCCGCTCGCCTCCGGCGGACCGTCCGAAGGTCTCGGACAGCTCGTCGGTCAGCAGGGCCAGGGAGGCGCGGTCGGCGACGGCGCGATGGACGGCCAGCTCGACGCGGTGGTCGCGTGCCCCGGTCCGCGTGACGGTGAGGGCGGCCACCGGGCCGGTGGACAGGTCGATCGGGCCGTCGCCGAGGTCTGGAACGGCGCGCGCGGCCGGGACGCCTTCCTCCGGCGCGACGCGCGTCCGGAGGATCTCGTGCCGGGAGAGGACGAGCCGCCACGCCTCGCGCAGCCCGCCCGCGTCGAGGTCGCCGGTCACCCGGAAACCCCGCCGCGAGACCAGCGCGGACGCGTCGCGGCCGATCCGGTCCAGGAACCAGATCCCCTCCTGGGCGAGGGAAATGGCCGGTCGCCGCGGCGCCGGAATATTCGATGCGGCCATTCACACCTCCTTCGACGCTCGAATCCTCACACGGCACCGAACGCGGGTGCTTCTCGTGAATTGCGCGGCGATTCCGCAGGTGACCGGGGTGGTGGCGGCACCGGAACGCAATCACCAGGATGCGCGCGCATTCCCCCGGACCAGACGATGGACGCCGACGAACAGGCCCCGGAATCGGAGGAGCCGAATGATGGCCGACTGGAGTCCGCAGGAGATCGAGGATCGGGTCAGGGAGATCTGGGCCGGCGTGCTGAACGCGGGAGAGGGCGAGGAGGACGCCACGTTCTTCGAACTGCACGGGCAGTCGATCTCCGCGGCCCGCATCATCGCCCGGATCGAGGACGAGTTCGGGGTGGCGGTGGACATCGGCGTCCTGTTCCGCGACTGCGACGTCGCCATGCTGGCCCGCGAGGTGATGGCCACCGAGCGGCGTCCCTGACCGGGGCGTCCCAGGTGGCGGAGACAGCCTGGACGTGAAAAAACGGGCGGTCCGGATCCCGGGTACCGGTGTCTTGCCGGTGCCGAGCTGGCGGTGGGGATCCGGACCGCCCGTGTCTCTGGGGTGGGCGCCCGCGCGCGACCGGTGGTCGGCGCGGGCGCCTGTCCGTGCGGTCAGCCGTCCATGACGGTCAGCCGTCTATAGGGTCAGCGCCTGCGCGCGATGGTCAGTCCGTCGGCGATGGGGAGCATCACCGTGTCGAGCCGTTCGTCCGCCGCGAGCGCCGCGTTGAAGTCGCGTACCTGGCGGGCGCTGGCGCGCATGAGGGCGTCGCCCGCCAGGTCCGGGTCCAGGACGTAGCCGTCGAGCAGGACGTTGTCGGCGATCAGCAGGCCCCCCGGCCGCAGCAGCGGCACGGCCAGGGGGAGGTAGTTGGGATAGTTCATCTTGTCGGCGTCGATGAAGACGATGTCGGCGCCCCCTCCGGAGAGGGCCGGGTCGGAGGGCAGGGCGGCCAGCGTCCGCCCGGCCGCGCCGAGGCGGAAGTCGACGCGGTCCGCCACGCCCGCCTTCTCCCAGTGCTCGCGCGCCAGGGCGAGGTGGGCGTCGGACACGTCGCAGGTGATGACGGTGCCGCCCGGCTCGAGGCCGCGGGCGAACGCCAGCGCCGACAGGCCGGTGAAGGTCCCGACGTCCACGACGGTCCGGGCGCCGACGGTCCGGGCGAGCAGGGTGAGCAGGGCGGCCTGCTCGAGCGGGACCATCATGCCCGCCTCGGCGCCGAGCCCGGCCGTCCGCTCGGCCAGATCGACCAGTACGGGGTCGGCCGGGCTGCACGACCGCACGAGGTAGGCGCCCATCGCCTCGCTCACCGGGACGTGCTTGACCGTGGGGGGTGGCGTGCTGCCGTTCACGGTGTCTCCCTCTCGCTCGTCGTCTCCCTCTCGCCCGTCAGATGTAGAGCGAGTCGGGCTCCTGACCGGCGAGGATCCGGCCGTAGAGCTCGGCGTTGGTGTCGGGGTTCATCAGCGCGTGCAGGTTCACCGACTGGACGTCGGCGAGGATCCGGGCGATCGGGACGTCCCGGTAGATCGAGGAGCCGCCGCTCGCGCGGGCGTAGACCTCCACGGCCTCCCGGCTGCGGCGGCAGGCGGCGCCCAGCTCGCCGCGCGCGAGCACGCGGTCGGCGACCGACCACTCCTCGCCCTCGGCGGCCTTGCCGTCGACGAGCGCGGCGAGCCGCTCGGCGTGGAACTCCGCCTCGTCCGCCAGCTGGGCGGCCTGCGCGGCCTGAAGGTGGGTGATCGGGGCCTCCTCCTGCCGGTCGTACCCGGTGTAGGTGATCTTCCGGTTGGGCAGCCGGTCGTAGAAGACGTCACGGGCGGCGCGGGCGAGCCCGACGGTGACGCCCACCGACGACGCCGACGCCACCGGCACCAGCGGCGCGCGGTACATCGGACGCTCGGCGCTGACCTTCGAGACGGCCTGGCCGTTGAGGGCCGCGCCGAGCGGCAGCACCCGGGCGGCCGGGACGAACAGGTCCGTCGCCACCGTGCTGATGCTGCCGGTGCCGCGCAGGCCGGAGGTGTCCCAGTCGTCGACGACCGTCAGGTCCGACATCGGGACCAGGGCCATGACCGGCTGCGGCTCCTTGTCGGCGCTCAGCACCACCGCGATGATCTCCTGCCAGTGCGCGTGGTGCGCGCCGGTGATGAAGCCCCACTTGCCGTTGACGACGATGCCGCCGTCCGCCTCGGTCGCCATGCCGGACGGGCTGAGCGTCCCGCAGACGCGGACGTCCGGCGTCGAGAACACCTCGTCCTGCACCTCGTCGGGGAACAGGCCGGCCATCCAGGTCGGGATCCAGTACACCTGCGTCGTCCAGGCCAGCGACCCGTCCACGGCGCCGAGCTCGGCCGCCACCCGCACCAGGGTCCGGGTGTCGGCCTCGTAGCCGCCGTAACGGACCGGCGTGCGCAGCCTGAACAGGCCCGCGTCGGCGAGCGCCTCGATCTGCTCGTCGGCGAGCCGCCGGTTCTGCTCGGACCACGCCACGTGGTCGCGGGCGGCCTTCGCCGCGCGCGCCGCGCGCTCCACCAGTTCCTCGTGCGTCGGAACGTCGGTCGTCACCATCGCGTCCACCTCCGGAAGCCGATCAGGACCCTCACCTGCCCGACGCTCCCACCGCGGGCCGGGGCCCGGCATCTTCCCGAATGCTCACGGGCACCACGCCGCACGTGCCGAGGGCCGCGCACGCTGGAAGAAGTCCGCGCCACGGGCGAATGCGATCGTTTCGGGGAACCCACCGAGACGGGAGTGAACGTGACGATCTCCTCGACCCCCTCGACACGCTCGGCCGCCATGCTCGAAGACCTGGACCGGCGTCATGTCCTCCACCCGCACGAACGCGGGCACCGCAGCGAACGCCGCGTCATGGTGCGCGGCGAGGGCAGCACGGTCTGGGACGCGTCGGGCCGCGAGTTCCTGGACGCCCTCGGCGGCGGCATCTGGGTGGCCCAGGTGGGCCACGGCCGCCGGGAGCTGGCGGACGCGGCGTCCCGGCAGCTGTCCGAGCTGGCCCACTTCACCAGCTTCTTCGAGTACGGCACCGACAAGGGCGCCCTGCTCGCCGAGAAGCTGGTGGGGCTCGCGCCCGCGACGATGGAGCGGGTCTTCTTCACCTGCAGCGGCTCGGAGGCCGTCGACACGGCGATGAAGCTGGCCCGGCTCTACCACCACCACCGCGGCGAGCCCGACCGCAACTGGATCATCGCCCGGCACTACGGCTACCACGGCACGACCTACGGCAGCGGCACCGCGACCGGCATCCCCAACATGCAGGTCGCCGTCGGCCCGAACCTTCCGCACGTCGAGAAGGTCATGCCGCCCTACCCGTACCGCCCGGAGATGTACGGCGGCCAGGACACCACCGAGTTCCTGATCAACGAGCTGTCGGAGACCATCGAGCGGCTCGGCGCCGGGAACATCGCCGCGATGATCGGCGAGCCGGTGCTCGGCGGCGGCGGCGTGATCGCGCCCCCGGCCGACTACTGGCCGCGGGTGCGGGAGTTGCTGCGCTCGCACGGCATCCTGCTCATCGCCGACGAGGTCATCACCGGCTACGGCCGGATCGGCAGCTGGTTCGACTCCGCGCCGCGCGGCATGGACGCCGACATCATCACCACCGCCAAGGGCCTGACCAGCGGCTACCTCCCCATGGGCGCGGTGCTCATGCGCGACGAGATCGCCGCGTCCGTGGCGGGCGGCGAGCGCGACTTCTTCCACGGCCACACCTACTCCGGGCACCCGGTCGCGGCGGCCGTGGCGCTGGCCAACCTCGAGATCATCGAGAAGGAGGGCCTGCTGGCCCGGTCGATGGCGATCTCCGAGTGGTTCCGCGCCGGGCTCGCCCCGGCCGCCGCGCTGGCCCCGGTCGGCGACATCCGGGTCGAGGGCGCGATGGCCGGGATCGAGCTGGTGGCGAACAAGGAGACGCGCGAGCCGCTCACCGACACGCTCGCCCTCGCCGTGGCCGACGAGCTCTACGAGACGCACGGCGTCATCACCCGCAACTACGGGCCGACGCTGGTGCTCTCCCCGCCGCTGGTGTTCGAGCGCGCCGAGGCCGAGCGGACGACCTCCGCGATCGTCGACGTGCTGGGCCGCCTGGACGTCGAGTCCGGCCGGATCGCCCCGCGCTGACGCCCCCGCGCCCGGGCGGCGTCCCCCGCCCGGGCGAACGTCCCCGGGCGAACGCCCCCGGGCGGGCGTCCCCCCGGGCGGGCGTCCCCCCGGGCGGGCGTCCCCCCGGGCGGGCGTCCCCCCGGGCGGGCGTCCCCCCCCGCCTGGTCGAGCGTCTCCCCCGCGCTGTTCAGCGCCCTTCCGCGCCCGTGACGGACGGCACACTCCCGTCCCGCCCGTCACGGGCTTCGCTCGCCCGCCGGTCCGTCCCCGCCGGCGTTCCGTCCAGCCGTCCATGTCGAGTCGAAGAACGTCGAGTCGAGCAAGGTGGTCGATCGTATGAAGGCAGCCGTCATTCCCGAGGTCAACGCCGCGTGGCGGATCCAGGAGGTGCCCACGCCGGAGCCCGGGCCCGGCGAGGTGCTGGTCCGGGTACGCGCCTCGGGCATCTGTTTCAACGACGTCCTCACCACGCGGGGCATCATCCCGTTCCCGCCGTTCTCCCCCGCCGTCCTGGGGCACGAGGCGGCGGGCGAGGTCGTCGGCGTCGGCGCGGGGGTCACCTCGCGGCAGGAGGGCGACCGCGTGGGCGTGCCCTGGATGCAGGGCTCCTGCGGGCGCTGCGACTACTGCGCGCGGAACCTGCCGCTGTCCGGCCAGGCGGCCTTCGAGTGCGCGATGCCGCGGATGACCGGCATCACCGTGCCGGGCGGCCAGGCCGAGTACGTGGTGGCGGCGGCCTCGGGGACCGTGCTCCTGCCGTCCGGGCTGGACTACGAGCTGGCCGCGCCCGTCCTCTGCGCGGGCAACACCGCGTGGGGCGCGCTGCGCAAGGCCGAGGCCCGGCCGTACGAGCGGGTCGCGGTGCTCGGCATCGGCGGCCTCGGCCACATGGCGCTCCAGTACGCCGCGGCGGCGGGCCACGAGACCATCGCCATCACCCGTTCGCCCGACAAGCACAAGGCCGCCAAGGAGCTCGGGGCCGCGACGGTCGTCGCGGACGGCGAGGGGCTGGAGGCCGCGGGCGGCGCCGACGTCATCCTGGTGACCGGGCCGTCCTACACCGCCGCCTCGGACGCGATGCGCGGCCTGCGGACCGGCGGGCGGATCGTCCTCGCCGGGATCGACGGAATGTCGCCGTTCACCCTCGCCCCCGACATGGCCAGGCCCTTCTTCGCCCGCGGGCAGCGGGTGCTCGGCGCCACCCACGAGGGCCCGGACGCCCTGCGCGAGGCCCTGGAGATCGTCGCGTCCGGGAAGGTCACCCCGCGCGTCGAGGCGTACGGCCACGCGAACGTCGCCGACGCCTTCGACCGCGTGGCCAAGGGCGAGGCGCGCTTCCGCGCCGTCGTGACCTACTGACGGCCGGCGTGACCCAGCGACGGCCGAGAGGAGCGGATCATGAACGGTAAGTGCAGGGTGTGCGGGGGCGCGGTCAGGGAGTTCATCGACCTGGGACGGCAGCCGTCGGCGAACGCCTTCCTCCTCCCCTCCGAGGTGGACGGGGAGTTCTTCTTCCGGCTCGCCGCGGGCGCCTGCGAGCGGTGCTCGATGGTGCAGCTGCTGGAGGAGGTGCCGCAGACCGTCCGCTACCACGAGGGGTACCGGTACCGGGCCTCCGGATCGGCGGGACACCGCAGGCACTTCGAGGGGAACGCCCGCCGGTTCCTGCGGGACGAGCTCACCGGCCCCGACGCGTTCATCGTCGAGATCGGCTGCAACGACGGCGTCATGCTCTCGACCGTGGCGGACGCGGGCGTGCGGCACCTCGGCGTCGAGCCGTCGGCGAACGTGGCGGAGGAGGCCAGGGCCAAGGGCGTCAGCGTCCGCGAGGACTTCTTCGACGAGACGACGGCGGCGGAGATCCGCGCCGAGCACGGTCCCGCCCGGGTCGTGTTCGGCGCGAACACGATCTGCCACATCGCCCACATCGACTCGGTCCTGCGGGGCGTGGACGGGCTGCTCGGGCCCGGCGGGGTGTTCGTGTTCGAGGAGCCCTACCTCGGCACGGTCCTGGAACAGGGCGCGTTCGACCAGATCTACGACGAGCACGTCTTCTACTTCAGCGTGACCTCGGTGCGGGAGATGGCCCGCAGGTTCGGCCTCGACCTGGTCGACGCCGAGCGCATCCCGCTGCACGGCGGCGAGATCCGCTACACGCTCGCGCGGATCGGGGAACGCCCGGTCCGTCCGGCCGTGGGCCGCCTGATCGAGGAGGAGCGGGCCCGGGGACTGTCCTCGCCGGAGGCGCTGCGGCGCTTCGGGGACAACGTCCGGCGCGTCCGGGACGACCTGACGACGTTGCTGCGGAAGCTGCGGGACGACGGCAAGCGGGTGGTCGGGTACGGCGCGCCCGGCAAGGCCACCACCGTCACCAACCTGTGCGGGATCGACACCGACCTGGTGCCGTTCGTGTGCGACTCCACGCCGGACAAGCAGGGCAGGCTGGTGCCCGGTTCGCACCTGCCGGTCCGTCCGCCCGAGGACTTCGCGCGGCCCTACCCCGACTACGCGCTGCTGTTCGCCTGGAACCACGCCGAGGAGATCATGGCGAAGGAGGAGGACTTCCGGCGTGCGGGCGGGAAGTGGATCCGCTACGTCCCGACGGTCACCGTCACCTGACGGACGGCCTCGCCCGGACGACGACTCGCGGCGGGCGCCCCGTAAGAGGAGGGGCGCCCGCCGCGAGTCCGTGTCGTCGGGGTCTTTGTCGGGGTCGTCGTCGGGTCGTCGTGGCCGGTCGGCCGTCGCGACTCCGCGCCGGGGTCAGCCGAGCACGTGGCGGACCTTCCGCACCGCGGCCACCAGCGCGTCGATCTCCTCGGCGGTCGTGTAGAGGTGGAACGAGGCGCGGATCATCGACGGGACGCCGTACCGGGTGCAGACGGGCGTGGCGCAGTGCCGTCCCACCCGGACCTGCACGCCCTCGGCGTCCAGCACCTTGCCCGCGTCGTCGTGGCCGATCCCGTCGAGCGCGAAGGAGACCAGCCCGCCCCGGCTTTCGGCGCCGGCCGGTCCGAACAGGCGCAGGCCCGGGATCTCCGACAGTCCGGCGAGGGCCCGCTCGGTCAGGTCCCGCCCGTGGTCGCGGACGGCGTCCATCCCGGCCGCGCTCAGGTAGTCCGCCGCGGTCCCGAGGCCCACGGCCTGCACGATCGGCGGGGTTCCGGCCTCGAACCGGGCGGGCGGCGGGGCGTAGGTCGCCCCGGTCATCGACACCGCGTCGATCATCGAGCCGCCGCCGAGGAAGGGCGGCATGGCCCGCAGCAGCTCGCGGCGGCCCCACAGCACCCCGATCCCCGTCGGCCCGCACATCTTGTGCCCGGTGAACGCGGCGAGGTCCACGCCCAGGGCGGCCAGGTCGACCGGCATGTGCGGGACGGACTGGGACGCGTCCAGCATCACCAGCGCGCCCACCTCGCGGGCGCGGCGGACGATCGGCTCGACCGGGTTCACCGTGCCGAGGATGTTCGACACGTGCACGAAGGACACCAGCTTCGTGCGTTCGTTGAGGAGCCGGTCCAGGTCCGACAGGTCGAGCCGGCCGTCCTCGGTGAGCGGGATCCAGCGCAGCGTGGCGCCCGTCCGCCGGGTGAGCAGCTGCCACGGGACGAGGTTGGAGTGGTGCTCCATCTCCGTGACCAGGACCTCGTCGCCCGGGCCCAGCCGCAGGCGCGGGTCGTCGAACCCGTCGGCGCCGCTCGTCCCGAAGGCGTGCGCGACCAGGTTGATCGCCTCGGTGGAGTTCTTCGCGAACACCACCTCCCCGGACGGGCCGCCGCCGGCGAAGGCGGCCACCCGGGAGCGGGCCTCCTCGTAGGCCGCGGTCGCCTCGAGGCCGAGCGTGTTGACCGACCGGCCCACGTTGGAGGTGTGCCGCCGGTGGTGCCTCCCCATCGCCGCCACCACCTGGTCGGGCGTGTGGGAGGTGTTCGCCGAGTCGAGGTAGACCAGCGTGCGTCCGTTGACCCGCCGCCGCAGGTTCGGGAAGTCGGCCCGCAGCCGCTCCACGTCGTAACCGCGTCCGGCGGCCGGTGCTGCTTGTGCCACGGAGTCCTCGCAAGGGGATGAGGGCGAACGGAGAAGGGGACGGCGGAGGGACGGGGCGCGCGGGAGGGCCCGGGATGCGGAGGACCGGCCGCCGCTGGGATTTCGACGGCCGGTCCTCCGCGTGGCCGGGCACCAGTCCCCACCGGGGTGGGGACGGGCGGGGCCCCGGCGCCTCGCGTCAGTCCCCGAGGGGGGTGTTCTGGTAGGCGGTGATGAGCCACTGGCCGTCCTTCTCGACCAGCAGCCAGGTGGCCCGGATCGCCTCGTCCGCCGACGGCTCCTTCGCGCCCGCGGCGACCACGCCGCCCGTGGTGATGAGGACGACCGCGGTGTCGGACAGCGGCTTGATCATCTGCGGGGTGCCGGTGACGGTCGTCCCCTTGTAGGTGTCCTGGTACAGCTCGGCCATGTGGGCCCGGATCTCCTCGCGGCCCTTGAGGAACACGCCGCCGGGCAGGATCAGGGTCCCGTCCTCGGTGAAGACCTTGGCGAAGCTCTCGGCGTCGTTCTTGGCCCACGCGGCGACGATGCGGTTGGGCACCTGCTGCACTTTCATCAGGTCGATCGACATGGATGATCTGCCTTCCGTGCGGTGGTTCGGAGCGGTGTGCTCGTGCGCGCGGGGTCCCGCGCGCACGGTCGGGTCGGGTCGGTCACGGACGGACGGTCGCGGACGGTCAGACCCCTTCGGCCGCGTTGAGCTCGGCGTAGAAGGGGCACTTCAGGACGTGGTCGAAGGGCGCGAAGGTGTCCCAGCGGGACTCCTTGCGCATCAGCTCGTTGATCTCGCTCCGGCTCCAGAAGTCGCCGCTGAGCAGGCGCACCACCCACGGGTTGTCGTACCAGCGCAGCTCCTCGCGGTCCATGCCGACCGACTCCAGGTACGGCCGGATGTTGTAGCCGTGCTCGTAGTAGGCGTGGATGACGCGCGAGTACGTGTCGTACCCGGTCTTGAGGAAGTCGCTGTACGCCTTCTGCAGCTCCTCGGTCCGGGCGGGGTCGGAGAGGATGCCGTCGACGGCCTCGGCCGCGTGCACCCCGGTGGTCGTCGCGAGCAGGACGCCGCCGGAGAAGATCGGGTCGAAGAAGCAGGCCGCGTCGCCGACCAGGGACCAGCCGGGGCCGGTCACCGTGTCGGCGTAGTAGCAGTAGTCGGTCTCGACGTGCACCTCACCCGGCTGCGTGCCCTCGATCCGGGTGACGATCCGCGGCACGCGCCGGATGTGCTCGTCGAGGAGTTTGGCGGGATCCCCCTCGAGCAGCACCTCCCGCCGCATCACCGAGCCGACGCTGATGACGTCCTTGCGGATGGGGATGGCCCAGATCCAGCCGTCCTTGTGGCGGCCGATCTGGATGTCGCCCTCGTGACCCGGGTTCCTGCCCTCGTCCAGGTTCGCGAAGTGCTGGAACACCGCGACCATGCGCAGCCGGTCCACGTGGTTGCGGAGCCCGAAGGTCTTGGCGATCTTGCTGGCCCGTCCGCCCGCGTCCACCACGTGCCTCGCGCGGACGGTGTGCGACGCCCCCGCGTGCTCGTAGCGGACGCCCACGACGCGTCCCTCCTCCTGGAGGATGTCGTGGACGGTCGCCTCCTCGATCACGGTCGCCCCGGCGGCCTGGGCGAAGTCGGCGAGCATCTTGTCGAACCGCGCGCGTTCCACCTGGAACGCCGAGGGATGTCGTCCGGGGCCCTGCAGGTCGAAGGGCACCCGGCCGAACCTGCCCGAGGGGCCGCTGAACTCGGCACCGTACTTGGGCACGAAGCCCTGAGCACGCACGGTGTCGAGCAGGCCGATCCTCTCGAACAGGGCCATCGTCGGGGGGAGCAGAGATTCGCCGATGTGGAAGCGAGGCAGCGGCCTGCTCTCCAGCACCAGCACGGATCGGCCGAGCTGGGCGAGCCGGCTGGCGGTGGCGGCTCCTCCCGGTCCTGCGCCGATGACCACCACGTCAACGCTGGCCGGCAGGCCCTGGCGGTCGGACATTCTTCCTCCACTGATTCCCGCGGCGGTTCTCAATGTGTCCCGCCCGACCTCAGTATTTGATCGGGACGACCATTCCCCCATCTTCGGAAATGCGCTTGACGGCGGTGCCCGACGCGGCATTCAGGAGGATGTGCGGGCGCGTTCGGCGTCCTACCCTGCGGCTGGACTGTCGCATCATCCGACTGCCGTCCCCTCCGGCGGCAGGAGCCGACGGAAAGGGTGACCACGTGCCTGGGCACACACCTGCGAACGGAATCCTGGGCGTCCCCGGCGCCCACCTCTACTACGAGGTCCGCGGCAGCGGACCGGCGCTGCTCGTCATCGCCACGGGCAACGGCGACGCCGACCCGTTCGGCTTCATGGCCGACCTCCTCGCCGACCGCTACACCGTCATCACCTACGACCGGCGCGGCTTCTCCCGCAGCCCGCAGCACGAGGCGGTGCCGGACGAGCGGCGGGTCGACACCGACGTGGCGGACGCCGTGGCCCTCCTCGACCACCTCACGGTCGGTCCCGCGCACGTGCTGGGCACCTGCTCGGGAGGCGTCACGGCGCTCGCGCTGCTCGCCGCGTCGCCCGAGCGGATCCGCACGCTCGTCACCCACGAGCCGCCGCTGACCTCCCTGCTTCCCGACGCGGACGAGTGGGCCGCCTTCTACGACCGGCTGTACGACGTCTACCGCACCGAGGGCGTCGACCCCGCGAAGGAGATCTTCAAGGACACGATGGGCCTCGGCGAGACACGGCCGCCGAAGGGCGCCGAGCTGCCGCCCGAGCGGCTCGCCGCGATGCTGGAGCGGCTCAGGGTGAACCAGGTGTTCTGGTTCGAGCACGAGCTGCGCGTGTTCACCAACCACGAGCTGGACGTGGACGCGCTGAAGGCCGCCGCCGACCGGCTCGTCCTCGCGGGCGGGACCGCGTCCCGCGACGACGTGAACTACCGGCCCAACCTCGCCCTCGCCGAACGGCTCGGCCTGGAGGTCGTCGACTTCCCCGGCGGCCACCTGGGCTACGTGACCCACCCCCACGAGTTCGCCGAGACGCTGGACCGCGTGCTGCGCCCGAACTCCTGATCGCGCGGGAAAGGGGCGCCCCGCCGCCCCTCCGCACAATCGGAGTAGTCCGAGGCATAACACCTGTCTAGTTTCAACAATGATTGCCGAACAACTGCGGACATGCCGGCGGACGACGTTTCGAAACGCGGGTCCGGCATGGCGGAACGACGGTTTTCACCGGTCGGGTTCCGGCCGTCAGATACGGGTTCCACCCAGCTCACAGGGAAGCGGAGATCATGCCATCCTCCACCAGTTGGCAGAGAAGATCGATCCCGGGAGTCGCGGCGCTCGCGCTGATCCTGGTGATGTTCTTCGTCGCCAGAATCCCGGAGGCCTCGGGGACGCAACTCGCCGACCGCTACCGGTTCACCGAGATGCCGATCGCCATGCCGCCGGGCTACCAGCCCACGCAGACCGTGCGGAAGGTCAATCCGAAGTACCACCACATCCGCTCGTGGATCTCCTCGGTCGGCGCGGGGATCGCGCTCAACGACCTGACCGGCAAGGGCCGGGACGACGGGCTGTGCATCGTCGACCCGCGGTCCGACCAGGTCGTGGTCACCTACGCGCCGACCGCCCCGGCGTCCGACAGGTTCACGCCGTTCACGCTGAACGCGGCGCCGCTGCCCATGGACGCGCAGATGGCGCCGATGGGCTGCGTGCCGGGCGACCTCAACAGTGACGGGCGCATGGACCTGCTCGTCTACTACTGGGGTCGCACGCCGGTCGCGTTCCTCGCCAAGCCCACGGCGACGGCGCTCTCGGCCTCCGCCTACCAGCCGGTCGAGGTCGTCCCGCAGACGGCCAACGACGGCCGCTACCACGGGCCGCGCTGGAACACCAACGCCGTGAACATCGCGGACCTGCGCGGCACCGGGCACCCGGACATCCTGCTCGCGAACTACTTCCCGGACTCCGACGTCCTGGACCCGAACGGGCAGCCGAACGTGGTCATGAACTCCTCGATGTCCGACGCCAGGAACGCCGGCGGGACGCACGCGCTGCGGTGGGTCGGGGCGTCCTCGGGGGCGCAGCCGACCGTCCGGTACACCGAGGACGGCGCCGCGGTGCCGTTCCACTCCGGCAGCGGCTGGACGCTGGCCATGTCCAGCGCCGACCTCACCGGCGACGGCAAGCCGGAGGCCTACGTCGCCAACGACTTCGGCAAGGACCACCTGTTCTACAACCGGTCCACGGCCGACCGGATCCGCTTCACCGAGGCGACCGGTGAGCGCCACTCCACCACGCCCAAGTCGTTCGTCCTCGGCCACGACTCCTTCAAGGGCATGGGCGTGGACTTCACCGACCTGGAGAACAAGGGCCGGTTCGACATCCTGGTCAGCAACATCACCGTCGCGTGGGGCCTGGAGGAGAGCAACTTCGCCTTCATGAACAAGGCGAAGAACACCGCCGACATGGCCAAACAGATGGACGACGGCAAGGCGCCGTTCGAGCAGGAGGCCCACCAGCTCGGCATCGCCTTCCGCGGCTGGGGCTGGGACGTCAAGACCGGCGACTTCCTGAACAGCGGCCGCCAGGACATCGTCCAGGCCGAGGGGTTCGTCAAGGGGAAGATCAACCGCTGGCCGTGGCTGCAGGAGATGGCCATGACCAACGACATGATCTACACCAACCCCGCCATGTGGCCGCACATGCAGCCGGGTGACGACATCGACGGCAGCCAGCCGATCGCGTTCTACGGCCGGAAGAAGAACGGCGACCGCTACGCGAACCTCAGCAAGGAGCTCGGCCTGGACGAGCCGGTCCCCTCGCGCGGCATCGCCATCGGCGACACGCGCGGCACCGGCACCCTGGACTTCGCCATCGCCCGGCAGTGGGGCGCCCCCAACTTCTACGCCAACAACTCGCCCGGCCTCGGCAAGCACCTGAGCCTGCGGCTCTACCGTCCGGCGGACGGCGGCGGCAAGCCCGGCACCGGCCTCGCCGGTCCCGGCGTCCCGGCCTACGGCGCGACCGTGCAGATCCGCCTGCCGGACGGCCACACCCAGATCCAGCAGCTGGACGGGGGCGGTGGCCACAGCGGCAAGCGCGGCTTCGGGCTCCACTTCGGCCTCGGCTCCTACAGCGGCCCCGTGGCCGCCACCGTCCAGTGGTCCGACACGCAGGGCCAGCTCCACAAGCAGGACCTCCAGCTCACGCCGGGGGACCACGACCTCATCCTGACCAGCACCGCAACGGAGGCGGCGGGCCAATGACCACAGTCGTCGAGCAAGTCAACGCGCCGGTCCCGGCGGACCCCGCGAAACCCGCCAAGAAGGCGCCGGACGTCCGTTACCTGGCGCTGCGCAACTTCGCGATCTCCCTGTCGGTCTTCAACATCCTCGGGTACACCGTGCTCGGGTTCGAGCAGCCCTGGCTGTGGCCGTTCCTGGCCCTCGCCACCGGCTACACGACGGAGATCGTCTTCGAGATCGTCAGCGCCTGGGCGCACCGCACCACGCCGCGCTTCCGCGGGCGGGGACCGCGCGGGTTCATGGAGTTCATGCTCCCGTCGCACATCACCGCGCTGGCCGTCAACATGCTGCTCTACGCGAACAACCAATGGTGGCCCATCATGTTCGGGGTCATCGTGGCCGTCTCGCAGAAGCACTTTCTCAAGGCGCCGGTCAACGGCCGCTGGCGGCACTTCATGAACCCCTCGAACTTCGGCATCACGGTGACCCTGCTCGTGTTCGGGACCTGGGTCAGCATCGCGCCGCCCTACCAGTTCACCGAATACGCCAACAGCTTCTTCCGCATCACCGTGCCGATGCTCATCCTCATGGCGGGAACCGTCATCAACGCCGTCCTGACCAAGCGGGTCCTGCTCATCATGGGCTGGGTCGGCGGTTTCGCGATCCAGGCCCTCATCCGGCACTGGATCTGGGACGTGGCGCTTTTCACCGCCTTCGGCGCGATGAGCGGAGTGGCGTTCGTGCTCTACACGAACTACATGGTGACCGACCCCGGGACCACGCCGTCCAAGGGCCGCGCCCAGTTCATGTTCGGCAGCTCGATCGCCCTGGTCTACGCCCTGCTGATGGTCGGGAACGTGGTCTACACGCTGTTCTACGCGACCACCATCGTGTGCGGGATCCGCGGCCTCGGCTGGTGGGTCGCGCACCTGATGCGCAACCGCAGGGCCGCCGCCGAGACCAGTGCCCAAGCCGCCCCGTCCGGGGCCTGAAAAACCATTCACAAAGAGCGGCCCGACGCGGTCGTTCGCCAAGGAAAGGAAACCGGACATGGCTTCTGACGCTGAAGCGGTCGGCCCCAAGAGGACCAGGCGGCGGCGCCGCGCCGTTCTGACGCTGCTCGCCCTGGGCGCGCTCATGATGGCGTTCCGGGCAGTGCGCCAGCAGGCCGGCTGACAGGCGGCCGATACGCGCGCGGGCACACACGCGCGCGAGGGTGGCCGGAGGTTTCTGCGGAGATCTCCGGCCACCTTCGCGCGCGTTTCCCCTGCTTGTACGGCAATTCGACTGGCCGTCGCGGCCGTCCCCGGAAAATATTTTGGACCGTTTCGATGACTTTCCCCGACAGGGCCCGTCTCAACTACCGAGGCTTCGCGCAAGGGCGTCGCCCACGTGTTGAAGGAGGACCCCATGTCCGAGCAGAACCGAGTCGCCGCCGGCAAGAGGATCGCCACCAAGCTGGGCCTGGTCGGCGCGCTGACCCTCGGTCTTGCGGCCGCTTACGGGAGCGCTCCCGCGAGCGCGACCACGACCCTGGCCGCGGCTCCCGCGGCGACCGCCACGCCTTCGACGGGCCTGACGGACGGCCAGTCCGTCGCCGTGTCGGCGACCGGTCTCACCCCCAACTCCGTCCAGAACCTGGGCGAGTGCACGCTGACGCCGGCGAACGAGGCGGCGTGCGTCTCCCTTGGAAGCACCACGTCCGCGGCCGACGGTTCCGCGAACGCGTCGGTGACCGTCCACAAGACCTTCACCGCCACCGTGGGAGGCACCGTCTACGGCAATGTCGACTGCGGCGTCGTGCAGTGCTTCATCGGCATCTCCGACACCGGCACCAGCAGCGGCACCGGCGCCGGTGCGTTGATCTCCTTCGCGTGACCCCGTAACGACTAAAGCCGACTAAGACGTGCGGCCGGGCCGACCATCGGCCCGGCCGCACGCGTGTTCAGGCGGGAGGGTTCGGAGGATCGGAGGGACAGGACATCCGGAGGGGGGCGGAAGACTCGTAGGGGGCGGAAGACTCAGAAGGGGCAGAAGGGTCGGAGGGGCGCTGCTCGGGGCGGGAGCGGGTTCTCAAGGAGCGGTGGCGGTTTCCGGGGAACGGGCGGCGGATCAGCCGTCCAGGGCCTCGACGCGGACGTCGTACAGCGCCATCAGGACGGGCGGGTCCAGCACCCGCATCGGCCGCAGGCGCAGGTCGGCCCGGCGCAGGCCGGTCCCGGACCGGATGGTGATGGGACCGTTGGCCCCGACGATGAGCGGCTCCTCACCGGGGTCCACGGCCCGCTCGAGGCCCGGCGGCATCGCGTGGGCCAGGACGTGCCAGGTGCCCGGCGGGACCCGGTCCAGCTCGTAGGGCCCCGGACTGCGCAGGACGGTGCAGCTGACCGGCGCCCCCTGCGGGATCCAGTCCGGGAACAGGCCGATGAAGACCGGGCCGACCGAGCCCTCCTCGGGTGGCCGCACGTGGCCCGCGACCGTCGCGCACGGCGCGACCGGCCCCCGGCGCCTGCGGTCACGGGGGATGGTGCTGGTGAACCCGTCCAGCCTGCGGTACTCGGTCGGGGAGAGGCCGACGGCCTCCTTGAAGCGGGTGCTGAACGTGCCGACGCTCGAGTACCCGACCAGGTAGGTGATCTCGGTGATGCTGAGCGACGTGGTCAGCAGCAGGCGCTTGGCCTCCTGCAGCCGCATGGCCGAGAGGAACCGCCCGGGTGACACCCCGGTGATCCGCTGGAAGACCCGCGAGAAATGGAACTTGCTGAACATGGCCGCCCTGGCCATGTCGTCGACGGTCAAGCGCTCACCAAGTTTCTCCCGCATGGTCTCGATAACGCGGACGACGGCCTGTTCCAGCGCGGCGTTGACCGGATCGTCACCTGCCTGGACCCAGCGCGGATCCATCACGTTTTCCAGCGCGTCTTCCACACCACTCCCCCTTCGGAGATCAAGCGAACTCGAACTGGCCGCACGACGAACACCCGGAACCCGGGGCGGTCAATGCGATGAATACGGCAGCGGTGCACCCGTATCCGGAACCGAACGGTCTGGGCCGCCGGCCGGCCGCCTGAGCCGGTCGGCGCTGTGCGCCTACGAGGGCGGAGGGCCGGACGCGCCGCTCGGCACGTCCCGGCGAACAGGGGTGAAACCCCTGGCAGGGGACGTGTTCGACCGCGGGACATCGGCATTCGAACGCCACCGGACGATGCCCCGCCGGGGCGCGTCGGCGGCGAAGGAGAAGAATGGTCGGCAATCAGAGGCAGGGAACACCGGTAATCGCCACCTCACTATTCGTAACATCACATCGTAATATTACAGTGTGATATATACGGGTTATTCATGACCAGGGCACGGTAGTGACGGGCACTCCCTCAGGCCATTTTTCGATCACAAGATACATCGATGTCTCCGCCTTTCCGCAAGCGCGCCAGATCGCCATTCTCCGGGAAACTAAAAGCTTCTGGCCCTGGAGTGACAGTCCGCTGGCGGGGCCTTGACAGACCGGGACACGTATGTCGTACACGCCCCCGCCCGAGGCCGCCCGCGGCGCGGCGTGGGGCGCCACGACGGGCGCGACGAGGGCGCTCGGCCGGGCCGCATTCTGGAGGATGACGCTGGTGGCGGGCCCGGCCCAGGATTCCGGGGGAAGCCCTCCCGCCGCTGAGCAAGGGGTAGCGACCATGACCCTGACACCCGCCGAACTGGCGAGCCTGCCGACCTACCCGATCTCCCGGGAGTGTCCCTACCGGCCGTCCACGGGGCACGACCCGCTGATGGCGTCCGGACCGCTCACCCGGGTCCGGCTCTACAACGACCGCACCGCCTGGCTGGTGACCGGAGTCGCCGAGGCGCGCGCGCTCCTGTCGGACTACCGCCGCGTCTCCATCCGCAACCGCGGGCCGGGCTACCCGCTGCTGAACAAGGAGATGGAGAAGGTCGTCGACAGCGGCTACGCGGACGTCCTGTTCGGCGTGGACCCGCCCGAGCACACCCGGCAGCGGCAGATGATCATGCCGCCGTTCACCCTGCGCCGCACCGCCCGGCTCCGCGCCGACATCCAGCAGATCGTGGACGAGAAGCTGGACGCGATGGAGGCGCACGGCCAGCCGGCCGACCTGGTGACGATGTTCGCCCAGCCGGTGCCCTCGATGGTGATGAGCTTCCTGCTCGGCGTCCCCTACGAGGAGAACGAGCAGTTCGAGGTCCCGGCGCACAAGCTGTTCGTGCCCGAGCTCGCCGAGGAGGCGACCGAGGAGCTCGGCCGGTACCTCGACGGGCTGATCGGCCGCAAGGAGGCCGCCCCCGGCCAGGGCCGCACCGGGCTGCTGGACGACCTGATCACCAAGCACCTGCACGAGGGCGAGCTGGGCCGGGACGAGCTGGTCCACATCGCGATGTCGATGCTGGTGGCCGGGACCGACACCACGACCAACGTCATCTCCCTCGGCACGCTGGCGCTGCTGGACACCCCCGGGCAGTGGGAGGCCCTGCGCTCCGACATCGACCTGATCCCCGGCGCGGTCGAGGAGATCCTGCGCTACGTGTCGCTGGTCGAGGCGTTCGCCCGGGTCGCGATCGAGGACATCGAGATCGGCGGCGAGACGATCCGCGCCGGTGAGGGCATCCTCATCAGCTGCGCGGGCGTCAACTTCGACGAGGCGTGGGCGGCCAACCCCGACGCGTTCGACATCCGGCGCCCGGCCCGGCCGAGCTTCTCCTTCAGCCACGGCATCCACCGCTGCCCCGGCGACAACCTCGCGCGGCTGGAGCTGGAGATCTCGTTCCGGACGCTGGTGCAGCGGTTCCCGAACCTGAGGCCCGCCGTGCCGATCTCCGAGATGGAGAGCAACAACAACGACGGGACGCTGCAGCGTCTCTACTCCTTCCCGGTGACCTGGTAGCACGGAGGATCGGCATGGCACACCAGCATGGAAGCGTCGCCGCGCCGCCGGGCCGGTTCCCGCTCTCCCTCCAGCAGGAGTTCCTGCGGGTCATCGACTCCGGCGAGGACTCCGGGCCGTTCGGCCCCTGGTACACGATCGTGGGCGGCTGGCGTCTCACCGGCCCCCTGGACGTCGACACGCTCCAGGACGCCCTGGACGACCTGGTCGTCCGGCACGAGTCGCTGCGCACCTCGCTCGTCCGCGAGGGCGAGGACGCCTGCCAGGAGGTGACCGGCCCGAGCTCGCCGCACCTGGACGTCCACGACCTCCCCCAGCGGGAGGGCTCGCGCGACCTCCAGGCGGAGGAGCTGGTCAACGAGGTCGAGGCCACCCCGTTCGGGATGGACCGGACGCCGCTCGTCGGCGCCGTCCTCGGCCGGTTCGACGAGCGGGACGCGGTCCTCGCGCTCACCGCGCACCACACGGCCGTCGACGGATGGTCGATGCAGCTGGTCGTCCGGGACCTGGCCGAGCTCTACGCGGCGCGGCGGGAGGGCCGTCCCGCGGTGCTGCCCCCGCCGGGGCAGTACCGCGAGTTCGTGGCCTGGCAGCAGGAGTACGAGCGCGGCCCGGCGGCCGACAAGGCGCGCGCCTTCTGGCGGGACAACCTGCGGGACGCGCGGCTCACGCCGATCCGCACCGACCACTCGCGGGACGCGGGCCTGCCCGCGACCACGGCCTGGCAGCGGTTCCTGCTGCCCGAGTCCTTCCGCACCGGGACGCTGCGCGTGGCCCGGACGACGCGCGGCACGCCCTTCATGGTGCTGCTGGCCGCCTACGTCCTGCTGCTGCGCGATCTCAGCGAGCGCGACGACATCGTCGCGCCGACCTTCACCCCGGGCCGGATGCAGTCGCGGATGCTCGACACCGTCGGGTCGTTCTACAACTTCATCCCGCTGCGGGTGGCGCTCTCCGGGTGCCGCACGTTCCG
The DNA here is from genome assembly GCF_000518265.1 of Actinomadura oligospora ATCC 43269. Lineage (GTDB taxonomy): Bacteria > Actinomycetota > Actinomycetes > Streptosporangiales > Streptosporangiaceae > Spirillospora > Spirillospora oligospora. The sequence goes on from NZ_JADG01000011.1 coordinate 287,526, forward strand.
GGACGTCGTGGACGCGGTCCGCCGCACCTGCGTGGACGCCTACACGCACGAGCTGCCGTTCAACGACATCCTCGCCGAGGCGCCGGACCTGCTGGCCGACGCGAGCGCCGACCGGGCCGCCGACCTGGCCTTCCAGGTCGTCCAGTCGCCGCTGATCATGGCCGACCAGCCGGTGGGCGACCTCCGCTGGACCGCGATGCGGCGGCGCACGCTGCCGCAGCAGGTCGGCTCCGCGCTGCCCGACGGCGCGCTGTGGAACCTGGAGCTCAACGCCCCCGGCATCGTCGGGAGCGCGGGCCACCTCACCAACCTCTTCACCGACACCACGATGACCGACCTGGTCATCGGCTTCCAGCGGGTGCTGAGCCGGGTCCTCACCGACCCGGACGTGCGTCTCGACCGGATCTGAGCAGCGAAGGGAGAACGGCATGTCCGAGCGGGAACCCGCGGGCGCGGCCCTCCGGGGCGTGGCCTACGACACCGGGACGAACTTCTCGACGGGCCAGGGCGACCTGTCGCGCCTCGTGTGGACCGAGCGGCACATGAGGGAGGAGATCTCCCTCATCGCCGACCAGCTGAACTGCAACGCCCTGACCGTCTACGGCAGCGACCACGGCAGGCTGGAGGCCGCCGCGCGCGCCGCGGCCGACCTGGACCTGCGGGTGCGGTTGCAGCCGCGGCTGGTCGACCACCCCCAGCAGGAGATCCTGGACCACCTCGCCGAGGGCGCGCGGCTGGCCGAGTCGCTGCGCGCGGACGGCGCGGACGTCGAGCTCACCGTCGGGGCCGTCCACCTGATCTTCACCCCCGGCATCGCGCCCGGCGAGCCCTACCACCAGCGCATGGCCAACGCCTACGCCGACCTCGACCACTACCTCCTCGAGCCGGACGGCCGGATCGACTTCAAGGAGGCCGCGCCGCGCCTGAACGACTTCCTCGGACGGGCCGCCGCGACCGCCCGCGGGATCTTCCAGGGGCCGCTCAGTTACTCGGCCGCGCTGTTCGAGGACGTCGACTGGTCGCTCTTCGACAGCATCGGGCTGATGTACCAGTACCTTCCGGTGCACCTGCCCACGGCGGCGGAGCACGTGGCCGAGATCGCGCGCTACCACGAGTGGGGCAAGCCGGTCGACATCGCCGAGTTCGGCACCGCGACCTACCGGGGCGCGGAGGAGATGGCGTTCCGCTTCTACGACATCGTCGACCGCCACGTCGACCCCCCGCGCGTCCTGCCCGACCACACGCGGGACGAGAGCGCCCAGGCCGCCTACCACCTGAAGATGTTCGGCGTCTTCGAGCAGGCCCGGGTCAGGGGCGTGACGGTGTCGGAGCTGGTGCACCCGACCCACCCGCACGCCGACGACCCGAGCCTGGACCTCGACACCGCCAGCATGTGCATCGTCAAGACCATCCGCGACGACTTCACCGACCCCGGCTCGGACTACCGGCTGGAGCCGAAGGAGTCGTTCCACGCGATCGCGGACCACTACGCCCACGTCGGTTTCCAGGAAGCGCTGCGCTGACATCCGCCAGGAGGATCCCATGGCGGCTTCGCCCGTCGACCCCGTGAACACCGAACCCCCGAACACCGGCGCGTCCCCGAACACCGGCGAGTCCGTGAGCACCGGCGAGTCCGTGAGCACCGGCGAACCGCCGGACTACCCGCTCACGCGCGAGTGTCCCTACCGCGCGCCCGACGGCACCGCGGGCCTGCACGCCTCCGGGCCGCTGCAGCGCGTCCGCCTGTACGACGGGCGGACGACCTGGCTCGCCACCGGCCCCGCCGAGGTGCGCGCGCTGCTGTCGGACAAGCGCATGTCCAGCAGGTCGGACTTCCCCGACTACCCGGTGCTGGACGAGCGCCACCTGCACATGCGCGGCACCCGGGAGATGGCCAAGGAGGAGGAGGGCGGCTTCGCCGGAGCCCTGTTCGGCGTCGACCCGCCCGAGCACACGCGCCAGCGGCAGCTGCTGATCCCGCACTTCACGGCCCGCCGGGTCGCCGTCCACGGCCCGGAGATCCAGCGCATCGTGGACGAGCGGATCGACGCGATGCTCGCCGAGGGCCCGCCCGCCGACCTGATGCCCGCCTTCGCCGCGCCGATCCCGATGATGGTGGTCTGCGCCTTCCTCGGCGTCCCGTACGAGGAGCGGGAGCACTTCGAGAAGCCCGCCCGGGACCTGTTCGACCCCGGCCGGGCGGACGCGGCGATGGAGGAGCTGTCGGGCTACCTGAGCCGCCTGGTCGGCGAGCGCCGGTCCGCGCTGCGCGGGGGCCTGCTGGCCGACCTGCTGGACGACCGGGTGGCGGGCGGCGCCATGGCCGTCGACGAGGCGATCCAGTTCGCCTTCGCGATCCTGGTCGCCGGGACCGTGACGTCCACCAGCGCCATCGCGCTCGGCACGCTGGCCCTGCTCGACACCCCGGGGCAGTACGAGGCGCTGCGGAACGACCCGGACCTGATCCCCGGGGCGGTCGACGAGATCCTCCGGCACGCCTCGCTGGTCGAGCAGCTGGCCCGGGTCGCCACCGAGGACGTCGAGGTCGCCGGGCAGGTCGTGAAGGCGGGAGACGGCCTGCTGGTGAGCTTCGCCGCGGCCAACCTGGACCGCAGCGTGACGTCCCACCCGGGCGAGTTCGACGTCACCCGCCCGCCGGACCACCACTTCGCCTTCGGCTACGGGCTGCACCGCTGCATCGGCCACAACCTGGCCCGGCTGGAACTGGAGATCGTCTTCCGCTCGCTGACCGAGCGGCTCCCGGGCCTGCGACCCGCCGTCCCGGTCGCCGAGATCCCGGCCTTCAACGACGCCACCGTGCAGAAGCTGCTGGCGTTCCCGGTCACCTGGTGAGGAGCGTCATGCAGCACCGTCAACCGATCGCGGTGATCGGGCTCGGATACGTGGGCCTGTGCGTCGCCGCGGCGCTCGCCGAGTCCGGATACGACGTCGTCGGCGTCGACAACGCCGCCGCCCTGGTCACCGACCTGGACCAGGGCGTGGTCCGCTCCCGGGAGCCCGGCGTCGCGGAGACCGCGCGCCGCGCGCTCGCGGAGGGACGCCTGCGCGCCACGACGGACTACGCGGCCGTCGCGGACGCCGAGGTCATCGTCATCACCGTCGGGACCCCGGTCACCGACGAGCTGAAGCTGGCCGAGGACCAGCTGCGCGGGGCGTGCACGGAGCTGTCCCGGCACCTGCGTCCCGGGCAGCTGGTGATCTGCAAGAGCACCGTCCCGCCCGGGACGACCCGGGACCTGGTCCTGCCGCTGCTGGAGCGCGGCGGCCTCACCGGCGGCCGCGACTTCTCGCTGGCCTTCTGCCCCGAGCGGCTGGCCGAGGGCACGGCGCTCGCCGACCTGCGCGCCCTGCCGATCGTGGTCGGCGGGCTCGACGAGGCCAGCACCGCCAAGGCCGCGGCGTTCTGGCAGGAGTCGATGAACGTCCCGGCCATCCCGCAGGACACCCTGGAGGCCGCCGAGATCGTCAAGCTGGCCGACAACTGGTGGATCGACCTGAACATCGCGCTGGCCAACGAGCTGGCCCGGTTCTGCTCGCTGTTCCAGGTGGACGTGCTGGACGTGATCTCCGCGGCCAACTCCATCAAGAAGGGCAACGGCAGCGTCAACATCCTGCTGCCGAGCGTCGGGGTCGGCGGGTCCTGCCTGACCAAGGACCCGTGGATGGTCTGGCAGACCGCCGCGCGGCACGGCCTGGAGGTCCGCACGCCCCAGGTCGGACGGCTGTCCAACGACGAGATGCCGGCCTACACCGCGCGGCTCGTCCTCGAGGACCTCGCCGCGCGGGGCCTGGAACCGCGCTCGTCGACCGTCGCGGTGCTCGGCCTGGCGTTCAAGAACAACACCGGCGACCTGCGGGAGACCCCGGTGAAGGGCGTGGTCGACGAGCTGGCCGCGGCCGGGGTGCGGCTGCGCGCCTACGACCCGATGGTGGAGCCCGACCAGGCCGAGGCGCTGTTCGGCCTGCGTCCGGGCGACTCCCTGACCGAGACCGTGCGGGACGCCGACTGCGTCGCGGTCCTCGCCCTCCACAAGGAGTTCGAGGACATCGACTTCGCCGCGCTGCCCGTCGCCGAGTCGTGCCTGGTGCTGGACGGGCGCGCCTACTACCCGAAGGAGAAGATCGCGATGCTGCGCGGGCTGGGCTACCGCTACCGGGGGATCGGCCGATGAGCGGGTCGCGCGTCGTCGTCACCGGGGGTTCGGGGTTCGTCGGAAGCCACCTGGTCGAGAGCCTGCTCGCCCGGGGCCACGAGGTGACCGTCTTCGACGGGGCCGAGGCCCCGCCGGACGGCGCGGGCGGCCTGGTCGAGCACGTCCGCGGGGACGTGCGGGACACCGAGGCGCTGGCGAGGGCGGTCCGTCCCGGCGTGGACGTCGTCTACCACCTGGCGGCGATGGTCGGGGTGGACCAGTACCTGGCCAAGCCGCTGGAGGTCATCGACGTCAACTTCGGCGGGACCCGCAACGTCCTGGAGCTCTCGGCGAAGGCCGGGGCCCGGGTCGTGGTGGCGAGCACCAGCGAGGTGTTCGGCAAGAACCCCGACGTCCCCTGGCGCGAGGACGGCGACCGGGTCCTCGGACCGACCACCGCCGACCGCTGGACCTACTCCTCCAGCAAGGCGCTCTCGGAGCACCTGACCTTCGCCTTCGCCCGCACTCACGGGCTGGACGCCAGCGTGGTCCGCTACTTCAACGTGTACGGCCCGCGCCAGCGGCCCGCCTACCTCGTCAGCCGCAGCCTGCACCGGGCGCTCAACGACCTGCCGCCGGTGGTGTACGACCAGGGCCGGCAGACCCGCTGCTTCACCTACGTCGCCGACGTCGTCGCGGGCACCGTCCTCGCGGGGACGCACCCGGACGCCGTCGGCGACGTCTTCAACATCGGCAGCATGACCGAGACGACCATCGCCGAGGCCGTGCGGCTGATCGCGTCCCTCACCGGGAGCGCGGCGCCCGTCCCGGTGGACACGGCCACCGCCCTCGGCTCGGCCTACGAGGACCTGCCGCGCCGCATCCCCGACAACACCAAGGCGCGCAAGGTCCTCGGCTGGGACTGCTCCACCACGCTGGCGGAGGGCCTGGCCAAGACCGTCGAGTGGGCCCGCGCCAACCCGTGGTGGCTGGCGCAGTCCGACAGCGGCGCGGCCTGACCGCCGCCGGACGTGTGGACGCGGGGACCTGGAGACGTGGAGACCGGAAGGGAGAGTTCGGTGGGGGAAATGGTGCCCGTCCCCGGAGGGACGTTCCAGCAGGGGTCTCCCCCGTGGGTGCTGGACCTGCTGGAGGCGAGCGACCAGCCGCTCCCCCGCATCTGGTTCGCCGACGAGACGCCCGCGCACACCGTGACCGTCGAGCCGTACTGGATCGACCGGCACCCGGTCACGGTCGCCGAGTTCGCCGAGTTCGCGGGCGCGACCGGCCACGTCACCGACGCCGAGGAGCGCGGGTTCGGCCTGGTCTACACCGAGCGGGGCTGGCGGGAGCTGGACGGCGTGTCCTGGCGCGCGCCCGGCGGCCCCGGCACCTCGTCCGCGGACATGGCCGACCACCCGGTCGTGCACGTCTCCTGGCGGGACTGCGTGGGCTACGCGGAGTGGGCGGGCAAACGCCTGCCGACCGAGGCCGAGTGGGAGTTCGCGGCGCGCGGCGGCCCGGAGTTCCGGATCTGGCCGTGGGGCGACGAGTGGGACGTCCGCAACGCCAACACCGCCGAGTTCCACGCGGGCGAGCTCAACGCGCTCGGCGGCTGGAAGGCGTGGTGGGAGGCGGCCTGCGCCGCCGACGGCCCGATCCCCCGCACGACCCCCGTCGGGGCCTTCTCCAAGCAGGGCGACAGCCCCTTCGGCTGCGCCGACATGGGCGGCAACGTCTACGAGTGGACCTCGACGCTCTCCCACCTCTACTCCGACTCCACCGAGTGCGACCCCAGCGTCCGGGCGGCCATGGGCCGCTACCGGGTCATCCGCGGGGGGTCCTGGATGAACTTCCGCCACCAGACCCGGTGCAGCGAACGCATGCACGGCGACCCGACCGGATGGTCGTCCTTCGCGCACGGCTTCCGCTGCGCGAAGGACGCCTGACCCCCAGCGCTGTTCGCACGACCGCGAGACGAGGAAACGATGATCAGGATCCTGATCCCCTCGGTGTGGAGCCCCGACGGCCGCACCGCCTTCGAGGCCTCCGAGGGGCCGCTGCCCGACGTCGTCCGGCGGTTCGCCGACGACAACCCCTGGATCAGGGGACGCCTGTTCGGCCCGGACGGCGCGCCCCTGCTGCACGTCAACCTGGTCGTGGACGACGAGCTGGTCCCCCGGCGCCAACGGGACGCCGCGGTCGTCGCGGCCGGGAGCACGGTCACCATCCTCGCGCCGATGGCGGGAGGCTGAGGTGCGGCGGGTCGTCCTGGAACGGCAGGGCCCGCCGGACGTCCTGCGCGTCGCCGAGGCCGCCGAGCCCGAGCCGGGCGCCGGCGAGGTCCTGGTGCGGGTGACGGCCGCCGGGGTCAACGTCGTCGACCTCTTCCAGCGGTCGGGCGCCTACCGCGTCACGCTCCCCTTCACCCCGGGCATGGAGGGCGCGGGCGTGGTCGTGCGCACCGGCCCGGGCGTCACGGACGTGCGCCCGGGCCTCCGCGTCGCGTGGGCCGTGCCCTCGGCCTCCTACGCCACGCACTGCACCGTCGCGGCCGAGCGCCTGGTCCCCCTTCCGGACGGCATCGCGGACGAGGACGCCGTCGCCGCGCTCCTTCACGGGATGACCGCGCACATGCTCGCGACCGACGTCTTCCTGCCGGTGGAGGGCGACACCTGCCTCGTGCACGCGGCGGGCGGCGGGGTGGGCGGGCTGCTCTGCCAGCTCGCCGTCCGGCGCGGAGCGCGGGTGATCGGCACGGCGTCCTCCCCGGCCAAGGCGAAGGCGGCCGGGGAGTCGGGCGCCGACCACGTCATCGACTACTCCGACGGCCGGTTCGCCGACCGCGTCCTGGAGCTCACCGGCGGACGGGGCGTGGACGTGGTCTACGACGCCGTCGGCCGCGACACCTTCGAGCAGGGCCTGGCCTGCCTGCGCCCGCGCGGCACCTTCGTGTCGTACGGGCAGACCGGCGGGCCCGTGGAGCCGGTGGACCTCGGCGCGCTCCGGGGCACGCTGTTCCTCACCAAGCCCTCGCTCGGACGGTACGACCCCACCCCGGACCTGGCGCGCCGCCGCGCCGCCGCCGTCCTCGGGATGGTGGGCGAGGGCACGCTGCGTCCGCGGATCCACGGCGTCCACCCGCTCACGGACGCCGCCGCCGCGCACCGCGCCGTCGAGTCGCGCGAAGCGGCGGGCAAGGTGCTCCTCGTCCCCTGACACCCACCCTCTGATGAGCACACCGCCTGGCCCTCAGGGCCAGGCGGTGTGCTCGTCAGGCGGTCACAGTCCGGCGGTGACGGCGATCAGGTCGATCCGGCCCGCGAGGAGGGCGAGGTGGATGCGGGCGGACCAGGTGTCCTCGTCGGCGTCCAGGCCGGGGCCTTCCCGCCAGTCGGCGGGCACCTGCACCGCGACCGGCAGCCGATGCGCGGCCCGGATCGCGGCCGCGTACCGGACCGTCTCGTGCCACCGCTCCCAGGCAGGTCCCTGCGTCCTGACCAGGATCCCGTCGGCGTCGGCGTCGGCGTCCGGGAGGGACGCGGGGACGTCGTTCTCGCTCCAGTCCGGGTCCTCGGGGCACCACAGCTCGTGCAGGCGCGGTCCCGTCGCGGGCAGGGGGACGACGCGGTCCGGGAGGGTGGTCGAGCCGAGGCGGAGGGGCGTGTCCACGGCGTGCCGGGCGTGTCCTGGACGAGCGTCCCCCGGACGGTCGTCGCCCGCCGCGCGGCGGTAGGCCGCCTCCGCTTCGGCGAGGCGGTCCGGGCAGCGGCGGCGCAGCGCGGCGTGGGTCATGGCCGCCGTGCGCGTCAGGAAGTGCAGGCCGAACTCCTCCGGAGGCAGGTCGAGCCGCCGTCCGAAGCTCTCCCACCAGCGCATGCTCGGGAACGCGAGCCGCTGGGTGCGCTCCACGGGACCGCGCCGCGCCCGCTCGTAGGCGGCGAACGCCTCCGTCCGGTCCGGATGCGCGGCGAGCGCCGAGGCCAGCGCGATCGCGTCCTCCAGCGCCAGTTTCGTCCCCGACCCGACCGTGAAGTGCGCGGTGTGCGCGGCGTCGCCCAGCAGCACCGTGTTCCCGTCCGACCAGCGCCGGTTGGTGACCACGGTGAAGCGGCTCCACCGGGCCCGGTCGCCGACCAGCTTCCGGCCGTTCAGGTGCTCGGCGAACACCTCGCTGAGCCTCCCGAGCGCGTCGTCGCCGAGCGGCCCGGACGCCCCGCCCTCACCCGCGTCCCCGCCGGTGTCGCCGAACCCGGCCGCGCGCCAGGTCGCCTCGTCCATCTCCGCCACCACCGTGCCGCCCGCGTCGGCGTGCGGGTAGCAGTGCGCCGCCATCGGGCCGTGCGGGGTCCGGACGAAGGCGAAGGACGTGCGGTCCCCGAAGGGCGCGTCCGTGCCCAGCCACACGAAGCGCGCCGTCCCGGTCAGGGTCGTGGTCCCGAACCCGTCCGCGCGGACGGCCCGGCAGGCGGAGGACGCGCCGTCCGCGAGCACGACGACGTCCGCGTCGGGCAGCGCGTCCGGCGCCACGGCGTCGCCGTAGCGGATGCGCGCGCCGACCGCCTCGGCCTGCTCCCGCAGGATCGCCAGCAGCGTGTGCCGGGAGATGCTCGCAACCTCGAAACCGTCGTAGCGCAGCCTGGCCCCGGGCAGCACGATCTCGATGCCCGACAGGGGCCTGCTCGCCGCGACGATCCGCCGGTGCGTGTCCGGGTCGGCCTCGCCGATCCCGCCGAGCGTCCGCGCGGAGAGGGTGACGCCGAAGCCGGACGCCTCCCCCGGCGCGCCGCGCTCGTGCACCTCGACCTCGGCGCCGGGCAGCAGCAGGCCCGCCATCCGCGCCGCGAAGAGCCCCGCGGGCCCGGCTCCCACGATCGCCACCCGCCGCACGTCCGGCCCGGCACGTCCGGGCATGGCGTCTCCGCCCGCTCCCATGTCGCCTCCCGTGTCGTCTCCCGCCCAATGATCCGTACCGTGCGCGGAGACCGGAACCGCCGGAGCACCGCACTTCTCGAGGTGCCGGGGCCGAACCGCCGACTGACCATGGGGATCGTCCCCTATCGGTACGTGCTCAGGCCGCCCCCGGGCCCACCCGGAGAGCGTCCGGAAAGGCTGTCGGCTGATGGACTCACGCGAACCCGTCGCCATCATCGGGATGGCCTGTCGCCTCGCGGGAGGGGTGAGCTCGCCCGACGGGTTCTGGACGCTCCTCCGCGAGGGCGGGACCACCGCCGGAGACCTCCCCGAAGGACGCTGGGACTGGTACGCCGCCCAGGGCCCGGACCACGCCGCCGCGGTCCGGGACACCCCCGGACGGGGGTCCTACCTCGACGACGTGTCGGGCTTCGACGCCGACTTCTTCGGCATCACGCCCCGCGAGGCGGCCCTGATGGACCCCCAGCAGCGGATCATCCTGGAACTGTCCTGGGAGGCGCTGGAGCACGCGGGCGTCCCGCCGCACTCCCTGGCGGGCACCGACACCGGCGTCTTCATGGGGGTGGGCTCGGACGACTACGGCCGCCGCCTCCTGGAGGACCTGCCGAACATCGAGGCATGGTCGGGCATCGGCGGCGCGTACTGCGCCGTCGCCAACCGCGTCTCCCACGTGCTCGACCTGCGCGGTTCGAGCATGGCGATCGACACCGCCTGCTCGTCCTCGCTGGTGGCGGTGCACCTGGCGGCGCAGGCGCTGCGCGCGGGCGAATGCCCGGTCGCGCTCGCCGGCGGCGTCCTGGTGGTCGCCGCGCCGGGCCTGTCACGGGTCCTGGACGCGGCGGGCGCGATCTCCCCGGACGGGCGCAGCAAGTCCTTCCAGGCGAACGCCGACGGCTACGGCCGGGGCGAGGGCGGCGGCGTCGTCGTCCTCAAGCGGCTGAGTGACGCCGAGCGCGACGGCGACCGGATCCTCGCCGTCATCCGCGGCAGCGCCGTCCACCAGGACGGCCGGACGAACGGCATCATGGCCCCCGACGCGGCGGCCCAGGCGCACCTGCTGCGCCGGACGTACGCGAACGCGGGCGTCGACCCCGCCTCGGTCGGCTTCGTGGAGGCCCACGGCACCGGCACCCGCGTCGGGGACCCCCTGGAGGCGTCGGCGCTCGCCGAGGTCTTCGGCGCGGGCCGTCCGGACGGGCGGCCCCTGCTCATCGGGTCGGCCAAGGCCAACGTCGGCCACCTGGAGGCGGGCGCGGGCATGGCGGGCCTGATCAAGGCCGTCCTGGCGCTCCGCCATCGTGAGATCCCGCCGAACCCCGGGTTCTCCGACCCCAACCCGGCCATCCCCTGGGACACCGCCGGGCTGCGGGTCGTGGACGAGCCGACGCCCTGGCCGTCCGAGGACGGACCCCGGCGCGCGGGCGTCTCGGGCTACGGATACGGCGGCACGATCGCGCACGTCATCCTCGAGGAAGCAGGCGAGCAGCCCGACGCGGCCGACGACACCGACACCGCTACCGACGCCGGGGAACTGCGGGTGCTGCCCGTCTCGGCCGCGTCGGCCGAGACGCTGGAACGCCGCACGGCGGAGCTCGCCGAGCACGTCGAGAGCGGGTCGCCGACGTCGCTCCGCGACCTCGGCCACACCCTCGCCGTCCGCCGCACCCACCTCGCGCACCGGGCGGCCGTGGTCGCGTCCGGCCGCGCCGACCTCGCCGAGGGCCTGCGCGCGCCCGCCATCACCGGGACCGCCGGATCCCCCGGGCGGGGCCTCGTGTGGGTGTTCTCCGGCCACGGCTCGCAGTGGCTGGGCATGGCCGCGTGGTCCCTGGCGAACGACCCGGCCTTCGCCGAGGTCATGCGCGCCCTCGACCCCGTCTTCCAGGAGGAGATCGGCTTCGCCCCGACCGAGGTCGTCGAGCGGGCGCTACCGCTGCCGGTGGACGTCGCACAGCCGATGATCTTCGCCGTGCAGGTCTCGCTGGCCGCGTCCTGCCGGGCGGCCGGGCTCCGTCCGGACGCGGTCGTCGGGCACTCGGTGGGCGAGATCGCCGCCGCCGTCACCGCCGGGGTCCTCACGGCCGAGCAGGGCGCGCGGCTGGTCTGCCGCCGCTCGCTGCTGCTGCGCCGGGTGGCCGGGAAGGGCGCCATGATCATGGTCGCGCTGCCGCCCGGGGACGTGGAGGAGCTGCTCGGCGACCGGCCGGACCTGGCCGTCGCCGTCGCGGCGGCGCCCCGCTCGACCGTCGTGTCCGGGGACCCGGAGGCGGTGGCCGCGCTGGCCGGGCGCCTGCGGGGGGACGGCGTGGCCGTCCGCGAGGTCGACTCCGACGTCGCCTTCCACAGCCCGTTCATGGACCCCCTGCTGGCCGACCTCGCGGCGGCGGCGTCCGACCTGACGCCGCGCCCGCCGGAGATCCCGCTGTACTCGACCGCCCTGGAGGACCCCCGCTCCGACGCGCCGCGCGACGGCGCCTACTGGGCCGCCAACCTGCGCGGCACCGTCCGGTTCGCGCAGGCCGTGGCCGCCGCGGGCGAGGACGGGTACCGGATGTTCCTGGAGGTCGCGCCGCACCCGGTCGTGGAGCACTCCGTCCTTGAGACCCTGGACGGGACGGACGGCCTCTGCACGGCCCACACCATGCGGCGCGGCCGTCCCGAGCGGAGCATCCTGCTGGAGAACCTCGCCGTCCTGTACTGCAACGGCGCGGAGGTCGACTGGACGGCGCTGTGGCCCGAGGGCCGTCCGGCCGACCTGCCTCCGGCGCCGTGGCGCCACCGCCCGTACTGGGTCGAGGACACGACCGCCGGTGTCACGCCGGTGGTCGAGCGGCACGACCCGCGCGGCCACACCCTGCTCGGCGGACGCACCGGCATCCACGGCTCCACGCCCGCCACGGTCTGGCTGACCTCGCTGGACCGCGAGACGCGGCCGTACCCCGGCGACCACCCGGTCCGCGAGGTCGAGATCATCCCCGCCGCGGTGCTGCTCAACACCTTCCTCACCGCCGCGTCGTCCGGGGGCGCGCGCCCGGACCTGACCGGCGTCGCGCTGCACGTGCCCGTCACCGTCACCCGGCCCCGCGAGGTGCAGATCGTCCTCCAGGACGGGATGCTCCGGCTGTCGTCGCGGATCGTCGACAGCACCCCGGACGACCGGGCCTGGGTCACCCACACCACGGCCACCGTCGAGACCCGCTCCGAGCCGCTTCCCGAGGCCGGGCCCGCGCCCGAACCCGGGGAGGAGCTGCCGCCCGCGTACGTGGTCGACCGGCTCGCCACGCTGGGCGTGGCGGCGATGGGGTTCCACTGGGAGCTGCCGCGCGTCCGGCGGGACGACGGGCTGCTCACCGTGACCGTCCAGGTCGGGGACGGCGAGGACGCGCCGTCCACCTGGGCTCCGCTGCTCGACGCGGCGCTGTCGGCCGCCTCGGTGGCCTTCGCCGGCGACCCCGTCCTGCGGATGCCCGCGCACGTCCACCGGGTCGCGCTCGACGGGCCGAGTCCCGCGCGGGCCCTGGTCGTCGTCCGGGTGACGGGCGAGGACACGGTCGACGTCGAGATCCGCGACCTCGGCGGCACGGTGGTCGGACGGCTCGACCGGCTGCGCTACGGCGTGCTGGAGGGCGACACCGCCGTCCTGACCAGCCCGCGCCGCCTGGTCCACGAGCTCGTCTGGCGACCGCTGCCCCTGCCCGAGGCCGCCGGGCGGACGCGGGTGGTCCTCGTCGGCCCCGACACCGCGCTGCTCGGCCGGATCAGCGAGCGGCTGGGCGCGGCGAACGTCCCCTTCCGGGTGGCGGCCACCCCCGACGACCTGCGGGAACCCGAACTCGCGGGCGGGCACACGGTCGTGGTCGTCCCGCCGCTCGGACCGTCCTCCGACCCGGACGAGTCGGCGGTCGACGCCGCCTGGCTGCTGGCCCGGACGGCGCGGCGGCTCGCCGACTCCGGCCTGGCCGCGCCCGCCCGCCTGTGGTGCGCGACGCAGGGGGTCAGGGAGTGCGACGAGGAGCGCTCGCTCGGCCACAGCGCCCTGTGGGGGCTCGGCCGGATCATCGGCGGCGAGCATCCGGAGTTCTGGGGCGGCGTCGTGGACATCGGCGGCTCGCCCCGGGACGTCCCGGCCCTGGTGGAGATCGTCGCGGCGGCGCCCGGCGACGACGACGTCGTCGTGGTCCGCGACGGCGAACCGTCGGTCGCCCGGCTGACGCTGCTGGAGGGCGACCCCGTCCGGCCGCCGCTGAGCTGCCGCCCGGACGGCACGTACCTGATCACCGGCGGGCTCGGCACGCTCGGCCTGGAGGTCGCCCGGTGGCTGGCCGACCGGGGCGCGCGGCGGCTCGTCCTGGTCGGACGGCGCTCGCTGCCGCCCCGCGACACCTGGACGGACCTGACCGACCCCGCCGAGGTCGCGCGCGTCGAGGCGATCCGCGAGATGGAACGCCTCGGCGTCACCGTCGCCACCGTCGCCCTCGACATCGCCGACGCCGAGGCCGCGCGGAAGCTGCTGTCGCCCGCCGCGCTCGGCCTGCCGCCGATCCGCGGGGTCGTGCACGCGGCGGGCGTGCTGGACGACCGCACGCTCCGGACGCTCGACGAGGAGTCGCTGCGCACCGTCATGCGGCCCAAGGTGAAGGGGGCGCTCGTCCTGCACGAGCTGTTCCCGCCCGGGACGCTCGACCACTTCGTCCTGTTCTCCTCGTGCGGGCAGCTCCTCGGCCTGCCGGGACAGGCCGCCTACGCCGCGGGCAACGCCTTCCTCGACGCGCTCGCCGCGCACCGCCGGGCCGCCGGGGACACCGCCACGACCAGCCTCGGCTGGACGTCCTGGCGGGGCATGGGCATGTCCACCTCGTCGGCCGTCATCGACGCCGAGCTCGCCGCCCGCGGCACCTCCGACATCAGCGCCACCGAGGCGTTCAGCGCGTGGTGGCTCGCGGACCGGCACGCGCTGTCCTACGCGGCCGTGCTCCGGACCGTCCCGCTCGGGCCGGGCGACCTCAGGCCGCCGCTGCTGAGCGAGCTGCACGACGCGCCGCCCGAACCGTCCGGGCCGTCCGCGGGCGAGGAGCCCTGGCGCGGGCTGGACCCGGACGCGCTGCACGCGTTCCTGGTCGAGGAGGTGCGGCGGCAGGTCGCGGAGGAGACGCGCCTGTCGGCCGCCGACGTGGACGCCGCCCGGCCGGTGGCGGAGATGGGGGTCGACTCGGTCATGACCGTACGGATCAGGCGCGGGATCGAACGCCGGTTCCGGGTCCCGCTGCCCGCGACCCTCTTCTGGGACCGGCCGACGGTCGACGCCGTCGCGGGACTCCTGGCCGAACTCCTCGGCCCGGCTCCGGAAGGAACGCAGTGATGCCGCGCGGCGAGGTCGAAGGCGCGCGGGCGGGCGCTCGGGCGGGCGCGAAGGTGCGCGGTGACGCCGGAAGGGACGCAGTGATGTACGAGCCGATGGTTCCCTGGCCCGCCGACGTGGCCGCGTCCTACCGCGAGGCGGGATGCTGGCGCGGACGCCCCCTGGGCGCCTACCTGTGGGACACGGCCGACCGCCTGCCGGACGCGACCGCCGTGGTCGACGGCGGCGTCCGGCTGACCCACCGCGAGGTGGCCGAGCGCGCGGACCGGCTGGCGGAGGGGCTGGCCGGTCTCGGGCTCGCGCGGGGCGACCGCGTGCTCGTGCAGCTGCCGAACTCGTGGGAGTTCGTCGTCGTGGCGATGGCCTGCTTCCGGCTGGGACTCGTCCCGGTCATGATGCTGCTGCCGCACCGCGAGTACGAGCTGACCTCGATCGCCGAGCACGTCCGGGCGAAGGCCCTGTTCGTGCCGTCCCGGTGGCGCGACTTCGACCACGAGGCGCTCGCGCACCGGGTCGCGGGGCGGCTGTCCTCGCCGCCGCTGGTGCTGACGGCGGGGGCCCCGGCCGGTCCGGGAAGCGTCGGGCTCCGGCCGCTCATGGACGGGCGGGGCGGCGAGGCCGAGCGCCGGGCCCGGCTGGACGCGCGGGCCCCCGCGCCGTCCGAGCCCGCGCTGTTCCTGCTGTCCGGCGGGACGACCGGCCTGCCCAAGCTGATCAGCCGGACGCACGACGACTACGAGTACAACATCCGCCGCATCACCGAGATCTGCCGGGTCGGCGAGGACACCGTGTACCTCGCCGTCCTGCCCGCGGGGCACAACTTCCCGCTGGCCAACCCGGGCATCCTCGGCACGCTGATGGCGGGCGGGCGGGTCGTCCTGCTGCCCTCGCCGAGGCCCGCGGCGGTGTTCGAGGCGATCGAGAGGGAGCGGGTGACGGTCACCTCGGCCACCCCGGCGATCGCGCTGCGCTGGATGGAGGAGGCGGCGGGCAGCGGACGCGACCTGTCCAGCCTCCGGTACGTCCAGGTGGGCGGGTCCATGCTCTCGCCCGAGGTCGCCGCCGAAATCGGGCCCGCGCTCGGCTGCGGCCTGCAGCAGATGTACGGCATGGCCGAGGGCCTGATCTGCTGCATGCCGGTCGACGCGCCGGGCGACGTCGCGCACACGGCCCAGGGCGCTCCCATCAGCCCGTACGACGAGCTCAAGGTCGTCGGACGGGACGGGACCCCGGTGCCGCCGGGCGGCGTCGGCGAGCTGCTGACCCGCGGGCCCTACACGCCGCGCGGGTACTACGCGGCCCCGGAGCAGAACGCCGTCTCCTTCACCCCGGACGGCTGGTACCGCACCGGCGACCTCGTCCGGATCACCCCGGAGGGCATGGTCGTGGTCTGCGGCCGGGTCAAGGACCTCGTCAACCGGGGCGGCGAGAAGATCGCGCCGGGCGAGGTCGAGGTGCTCGTGCAGGAGATCCCGGCGGTGGCCGAGGCCGCCGTCCTCGGGCTCCCCGATCCGGCGCTCGGCGAACGGGTGTGCCTGGTCGTCCGCCTCCACCCGGGCCACTCGCTGACCCTGGCGGGCGTCCGCGCCGCCCTGACCACCCGGGGGATCGCCGGGTTCAAGCACCCGGACCGGCTGGAGGTCCTCGCCGACCTGCCGCACACGCCGCTGGGCAAGCCCGACAAGAACGCCCTGCGCGTCCTCCTGGACCGTCCGGACGACCGTCCCGGCGACCAGGGAACCGCCGCGTAGCCCACGAAGCGCCACCGAAACGGCGGACACCGGAGCCGCCGAAGCGACCAGGACCGATCGAAAGAGCAGGCCTCCCGGGGAGGGAGGGATCCCCGGGAGGAGAACTCCCGGGGCGGCCGCGCGGGGTACGGCCGCCCCGGGTGCTCGTGTGGAGCCCGCTCGCCGGCTAGCCGCCGGGGGCGGGCTCCAGGTCCATCTCACCGATGTCACCGGCATCGGCGACCGGGACGTCCTCACGTTTGGCGAGGCGGCCCGGCAGCCAGACGAACCGGCCCATGTCGAGCGTCAGCGCCGTCACCAGCACCGACCGGACGACGAAGGTGTCCAGCAGGATGCCGATCGAGACCGCCGCGCCGATCTCGATGAACGAGATCACCGGGACGGTGGTGAGCACCGCGAAGGTGCCCGCGAGCACCAGGCCCGCCGAGGTGATGACGCCGCCGGTCGCGGTCAGGCCGGACAGGGCCGCCCGCCGGGTGCCGAGGCGCTGGGCGTCCTCCCGCACCCGCGTCATGAGGAAGATGTTGTAGTCCACGCCGAGGGAGACCAGGAACACGAACACCAGCAGCGGGAACGAGGTGTCGGTCGCCTTGAACCCGAACACGTCGTGGAACAGCACCGAGCTGATCCCGAGCGCGGCCAGGTACGACAGGACGACCGTGCCGATCAGCAGCAGGGGCGCGACCAGCGCGCGCAGCAGCAGCGTGAGGATCACCATGACCGCGACCAGGACGAGCGGGATCAGCAGCCACGTGTCGTGGTGGTAGGCGCTGTTGGTGTCCTTGGTGAGCGCGGTCTGCCCGCCGACCTTCGCGTCCGCGCCACTGACCCCGTGCACGGACGTGCGCAGCCGGGAGACCGTGTCGAACGCCGCCTGGGTGTCGGGCTGGGCCCGGAGCGTGCCCTCGAGGTAGACCAGCCCGTCCTTCTGGACGGGGTCGGTCACCGACACGATCCCCTGGTCGCCGCTCAGCGCCTGCCGCAGCTGCGGCGCCGCCCCGGCGTTGCCGATCACCACGACGGGCTGGCCGTTCTGCCCCGCCGCGAAGTGCCGGGCGATGACCTCCTGGCCGACGACCGACTGCGGCTTGTCGAGGAAGGCGTCCTGCGAGGCCAGGCCGGTCGCGTGCATCTGGAAGATGCCGAAGGACAGGAAGCCGAGCACGACGGCGGTGCCGATCCAGATCGCCCGGGGCCGCCGCGCGATGCGGGTCCCGGCCCGCGCCCACAGCCGGGCGCTGGTGACCTCGGAGGACCCGACCTTCGGCTTCCTCGGCCAGAAGATCCACCGGCCGAAGATGACCAGCAGGGCGGGCATCAGCGTCAGCGAGATGACCAGGCCGACGGCGATGCCGATCGCCAGCACCGGGCCGAGGCCCGCGGTGTTGTTCATCTGCGCGAACTGCAGGCACAGCAGGGCGACCGAGACGGTGGCGGCGCTCGCGACGATCGGCGGCGCGGCGCGCCGCAGCGCGACGGCCATCGCCGTGTGCCGGTCCTCGTGCCGCCGCAGCTCCTCGCGGTAGCGCGACAGCAGCAGCAGCGCGTAGTCGGTCCCCGCGCCGAACACGAGCACCAGCAGGAAGCCGGTGTCCTGGGCGTTGACCGTCAGCCCGGCGTGCTTGGCCAGGAGGTAGATGAAGCCCTGCGAGCCGGTCAGCGCGAGCATCGCGCACAGGAAGGGCAGGATCCACAGCACCGGGCTGCGGTAGGCGAACAGCAGGATGACGACGACCACGAGGACCGTGAACAGCAGCTGCGTGGAGTTGAGGCCCGAGTACGCGTCGGTGGTGTCGGCCAGGTAGGTGCCCATGCCCGCGAGGTGCACCGACATGCCCGCGCCGCCGGTGCCGGTGATCTTCTTGACCCCGTCCACCCGCTTGACGATCTTGGACGTGCCGTCCTTGCCCATCTTGATCGGCACGACGGTCTGCAGCGCCTTCCCGTCGGACGAGGCGATGGGCCCGGCGACCTTGCCGACCACGCCCTCGGCCCCGGCCAGCGCCCTGGCGTCCGCCTCGGCCTTGGCCCGGTCCGCCGGGGTGATGCCGGACGTCCGCTCGTAGACCACGACCGACGGCACGTCGTCGCCGGTCTGGAACCGCTTCTGGAGGTCCAGGACCCGGGTGGCCTCGGCCTTGCCCGGAAGCCACTGCGAGTAGTCGTTGTTCTCGGCGCTCGTGAGCTTCCCGGCCAGCGGCCCGGCCACCATCATCGTCAGCAGCAGCCAGACGACCAGGACGACCCATTTGCTCCATCTGCCGCAGACGAACCGGGTGACCCCGTTCTCTCTGTCCATGCATGCTCCATCCGGAGGGCTCACATCGGGGGGTTGGGTACCTGTATGACGGCACGCCCCCCGGAAACTCACCGCCGTCGCACCGTCCGATCACGGGCCCGTCCGCCTGGCCCGTTCCAAGGGACGATCCGCAGGTGAGCACGGGCGGCGATCCGCGTGGCGGGCCGCGGAGCGGACCGTGCGGCGGGCCGTGGGCGGCACAGCAATCCACGAGGTGCGCAGGGCGAACGACCCGCTGGACGATGTCCGGGAATGCTCCGTCCCCGAAGGAGATCCGATGCGCGTTCTGTTCACGATCTATCCCAACTCGCTCGCGCACCTCTACCCGGTCGTGCCGCTCGCGTGGGCGCTGCAGAGCGCCGGGCACGAGGTCCGGATCGCGGCGCACCACAGCGCCGCGGAGCAGATCATCACCACCGGCCTGTCCCCCGTGGCGCTCGGCGACCCGGACACCCCGGAGGTGCGGCTGACCGACGAGGCCAAGCCGCCGAAGACGCCCGAGGAGGTCGACCGCTACGCGCGCGTCCTGGGGCTCACCGAGAAGGAGCGCGAGTACTGGATCACCTACTTCCAGTACCTGTTCGTCCCGATGTCGGACTACATCCGGGTCGACCGCTCCGAGGCGTCCGACATGGTCGAGTTCGCCCGCGCCTGGCAGCCGGACCTGGTCCTGTGGGACGTCACCGTGCCGAGCGGCGCGGTCGCCGCGCGGGCGTGCGGCGCGGCGCAGGCGCGGCTGGTGAACGGCGAGGACGTCTTCGCGTTCAGCCTGGACAGGCTCGCCGAGCACGCCGACGAGCTCAGGGCGGCGGGCCTGGACGAGAACCCCCTCGCGACCATGCTGCGCCCGCTGGCCGACAAGTACGGCGTCGAGATCGACCGGGAACTGCTGCTCGGCGACTTCACCGTGGACGCCATCCCGGACGGCCTGCAGCTGCCCGTCCGGGTCAACCGGGTGCACATGCGCCACATCCCGTTCGCGGGCGCCCAGACCTTCCCGAAGTGGCTGCACGACAAGCCCGAGCGGCCCCGGGTCGCGCTGTCGCTCGGCGAGTCGACGCGCCGCTTCATCCGCGGCGACTGGGACCGCGCCCCCAAGATCATGAAGGCGCTGGAGGGCCTGGACATCGAGGTCGTCGCGACCCTGAACAGCCTCCAGCTGGACGACGTGGAGAAGATCCCCGACAACGTCCGGGTGATCGAGTGGGTGAACCTCACCCACCTGCTGCCGACCTGCTCGGCGATGATCCACCACGGCGGCATCGGCACCTACTCGGCCGCGGTCCCGGCGAAGGTGCCGCACCTGGTGTGCGACATCGAGGGCGAGTCCCTCATGCTGCAGCCCGTCCAGGACACCGACGCCTCGCGGACCGGCACCCTGCTGCCGGGCCTGGAGATCGGCAAGCGCGAGGAGCGGGAGGCGGACGGCCCGCCGCCGGTCTTCGAGCTGCCCGCCAAGAAGGTCGAGGCCACCCCGGTCTCGGAGTTCGTGATCGCGCAGGGGTCCGGCGCCCGCCTGGACCACCGCGCCCAGACCGTCGAGGAGATGCGCGCGCTGATCCTCGAGGTCACGACCTCGGAGGCCTACCGCAAGGGCGCGGAGTCCGTCCACGAGCAGTGGCTCGCGACGCCCAGCCCGAGCGACGTCGTGCCCATCCTGGAGCGGCTGGCCGTCGAGCACCGTCGCCAGCGCGACTGACACACGCGACTGACACACGCGACTGAGGCCGCTCACGGACGCGGCGCCCCGGCCGGATCGCCCCGGCCGAGGGCCCGCCGCCACCCCGGGCCGTCCCGCGCACTTCGCGGGACGGCCCGGGAGAACGGCCCGAGAACGGCCCGCGAGGACGGCGGGGCCGCGCGGGTCAGCCGCCCATCTGCTGGAGCGCCCAGCCGTTGCCGTCCGGGTCCTGGAAGTAGGCGTAGGAGACGCTCGGCTTCTCCGGGGCGCCCATGACGCTGACCTCGCTGACCTCCACGCCTCGTCCGGCGAGCTCGTCCCGCACCGCGTGGATGTCCTTGACCACCAGGTGCAGGTTCTGGATCGCGCCGGGCGGGGTGTCGACCCATCCCATGCCGAAGCCGATCGAGCAGCCGGAGCCGGGCGGCGTCATCTGCACGATCCGGAAGCCGCCGCCCGGGTTGACGTCGTGGTCCAGGTGGAAGCCGACCTTCTCGTAGAAGGCGATCGAGCGGTCCGTGTCGGACACGGGGATCGGCACCAGTTCGAGCTTGAGTTCCATGGCCGGAATGCCCTTTCACTTGACGATGCGCTGAGCGGTTGCGACGCGTGACGTCCGCGCGCCGGCCCGGATCCGGACCGGCGCCCGGCCCAGCAAACCACGTCGACCCCGGCGGCTGTCTCAGGAACACCCACTCCGGCGCAACCACCCCACTCCACCCCGGATCGCCCTCCGGGAGGGCCTCACACGCCGCCGCGTCACCGTCCCGGCGTCCGCCCCGCACCGCCTCCCCGCCGCCCCCGTCGCCGGGGTCGCACTCCGGGAGAAGCGCGGCCGCGGGGTCCGCCACGACCATGAGGACCGAACGCGCGTCGGCCCGCGCACGCGCCGGACGACCGGCGCCGCCCGCCGACGGACCCGAGCTGAGGGGTGTCCATGACCGAGAACGCGGAACCGCCCGTCGAGCCACCGGCCTCCCCGGGCCCGTACCGTCCGCACGCCGCCGGACGGGTCGTCCGAGGCGTCGCGGCGAGCGCCCTCGCGGGCCTCGCGGTGCTGGTGGGCGCCGCGCCCCCGGCCCTGGCGTCGCCCGCGGTGCAGCCGGTGACCACGTTCGGGAAGGTCCCGGAGATGGGCCTGAAGATGGTGGACGGCGCGGCCCTGCACTGCCCCGCCGGGGTGACGACCTGGTCGCCGATGATCGTGCCGATCGAGATGGTCGTCCCGGAGGGCGCGCCGAACGGGACCATCGACCCCGCCGACGTCAAGAACATGATGGACGACTCGGCGCTCTGGTACCGCGCCCTGGGCAGCACCAAGTCGGGCGGGACCATGATGCTCGACAAGGAGTGGACGCAGGACGGCCGGCGCGCCATCCCCATCACCGGGACCGGACTGCGGTCGGGCACCTACCTGCTGGGCGCGCTGTGCGCCAAGCAGGACCGCGGCCGCCACGTCTACACCCTCGACGCGAACGGCAAGCTCGTCGGCGAGTGGTACGTCGTGACCTTCACCTGGGTGGACGCGGCGCCCGCGGACGGGACCTTCCACTTCGAACGGCAGTACACCTCGCTGTCCGGTTCCGCCCCCGCCTCGGCGCCGGCCCCGACCCCCGCCCCGACCTCCTCGGCCGCCCTCCCCCACCACGACGACGGGTCCGGCGGCATGGGCTGGCCGGGCTGGCTGGGGATCGCGGCGGCCGTCGCGGCGGCGACGGCGGTCGGCGTCGGCCTCAGCCGCCGCAGGCGCCCCGCCGCGCCCGCCGGAGACCTGCCCTCCCCGGTTCCTGGAGCACCCCAACCCCGACGATCTCCGGAGGACAAGTGAAGCGCTTTCTCGCATGGCCGGCCCTCGTGCTGGTCCTGCTGGCCTCGACGACGTTCGCCCCGGCGGGCGCGGCGTCCGCCCAGGCCCCCGCGGCCCCGGCGGCCCGCGCCGCGGCGCCCGGCAGGCAGGTCACCGAGCTGACCGCGGGCGCGGCGCACACCTGCGCGCTGTACGACGGCAAGACCCTGCGCTGCTGGGGTGACAACCAGTACGGCGAGCTCGGCAACGGGAGCAACGCCCCCACGCCGCAGCCCGGCGACGTCCAGGGCCTCTCCGCCACCCCGACGGTCACGCTCTCCCGCGCCGTCCACAACTGCTCGCTCATGAGCGACGCGACCGTCCAGTGCTGGGGCATGAACAAGTACGGCCAGCTCGGGGACGGCACCCTCACCAACTCCAAGAACCCCCTCACCGTCAAGGCGCTGACCGGCCCCGTCCGCCTCCTCGCGGTCGGCGGCGACCACACCTGCGTCGTGTACCAGAAGGACGACAGCACCTGGTGCTGGGGCCAGAACAAGTACGGCGAGCTGGGCGACGGGAAGCTGACGCCCGGGTCCGAGAAGCCCGTCGAGGTCAAGGGCCTGCCCTCCCCGCCGGTGAAGTTCGCCACCGGGGTGTGGCACACCTGCGCCATCCTCAAGAACGGCTCCACCTGGTGCTGGGGGCACAACGAGGAGGGCGAGCTCGGCGTCGGCACCAAGCACCTGGGCTCCCCCAAGCCGGTCCAGGTGAAGGGCCTGCCCTCGACGCCCGTCCAGATGGAGGCCGGGAACTTCCACACCTGCGCGGTGGAGAACGACGGTTCGACGTGGTGCTGGGGCGAGAACAAGTACGGGCAGCTCGGCACCGGCACCGCCAAGATCGTGACCAAGCCCCAGCCCGTCAACGGGCTGCCCGGCATCCCCACCCGCATCATCACGGGCGGCTACCACACCTGCGCGACCTTCGCCGACGGCACCGTGTGGTGCTGGGGCCAGAACAACTTCGGCCAGGTGGGCGACGGGACGAACAAGAACGCGTCCAAGCCCGTCCAGGTGAAGGGGCTCCGGCCCAACCCCACGCTCGTCGTCGGCGGGGG
The DNA here is from genome assembly GCF_000518265.1 of Actinomadura oligospora ATCC 43269. GTDB lineage: Bacteria > Actinomycetota > Actinomycetes > Streptosporangiales > Streptosporangiaceae > Spirillospora > Spirillospora oligospora. The sequence continues at coordinate 310,611 of NZ_JADG01000011.1, forward strand.
CCTGCACACCTGCGCGGCCTACTCCGACGGCGCGATGAGCTGCTGGGGCCTGAACGCCACCGGCCAGCTGGGCAACGCCTCGGTCAAGCCCGTCGCGATGACGCCGGTCCCGGTGGGCGTGACCGCCAAGGCCCCGGCCGCCGCGCCCGCCGCCGCCAGCAGCAAGGACGACTCGGGCGGCTCCTCGACCGCCGCCGAGGTGACCGGGGTCGGCCTGGCCGTCCTGGCCGTCGCGGGGTTCGTCGCCTTCCTGGTGACGCGCCGCCGCCGCACCTGACGACCCGCGCGCCGGGGCGCGTCCAGACCCGGGCATGACCGTGACGGCCCGCACCGCGGCGGGCCGTCACGCCGTGTCCCCTCGCCGCGTCCCCTCGCCGTGTCCCCTCGCCGTGTCCCCTCGACCCGGGGCTCCGCGGGCGCCTACGCTCGGCGCGGCTACCCGCCGAGTCGTCCGTCCAAGGAAAGGATTCCCGGAATGCCCGACGAGCCGACCGCCGACCAGTTCGTGGCGAAGTTCCTGACCCTCGTCCCGGAGGAGAACCGCGCGCTCGCCGAGCGCAACGCGCTGGTGCGCCGGGACGAGGGCGACGAGGACATCTGGGCCGGGGCCCGGATGGGGAAGATGTTCGCCCTGGCGAAGGAGTTCGTCGACCTGCCCCCGGCGGAGATCGAGCGGCTGCTGGAGAGCACCGTGCACGACCTGCGGATCGGCGCGGTCAGCGTCATGGGCCACCAGGCCGTCCGCAAGCGCACCACCGACGAGCGGCGCCGGGAGCTGTACGAGCTCTACCTGCGGCGCACCGACCGGATCAACGACTGGGGCCTGGTCGACGTCAGCGCCCACAAGGTGGTCGGCGGGTACCTGGTCGACCGTCCCCGCGACGTGCTGTACGAACTGGCCCGTTCCCCCCACTTCTACGAGCGGCGCATCGCCATGTTCGCCACGATCCCGTTCATCGCGCGCGGCGACCTGGACGACACCTACCGGATCGCCGAGATCCTCGTCCACGACGACGAGCACTTCGTCAACACCGTGGTCGGCAGCACCCTGCGGGAGGCGGGGAAGCGCGACCGCGCCCGGCTGGTCGAGTTCCTGGAGCGGCACGCGGAGACCATGCCGCGCGTCACGCTGCGCTTCGCCATCGAGCACATGGACGCCGCGCAGCGCAAGGACCTCATGGGCCGGGCCAAGCTCGCGAAGCAGCGGAAGGCCGCCACCTGACGTCCCCGGCGCTCACGGCACCCTGAGGGGCTCCTCCACCTCCCGGGCGAACCGCTCGCGGGAGACGCGCACGGACCTCTCGGCGGCCTCCCGGTCGTCCCCGGCGCTGATCATCAGCCCGGTGAGCTGGGTCTCGAAGCACTGGTCGGCGTCGTACGGCTCGACGAGGTAGCCGCCGAGCTCGAGGGCGACCATGCCGTGCACGGCGATCCACATCTGGTTCGCCACCAGCATGGGGTCGTCGTCCTGGAAGCGTCCGGCGCCGATGCAGCGCTCGGCGCACCGGGCGACGCCCGCCAGGGTGTAGCGGCCGTGCTGCCGGTCGTTCTCCGACAGCGAGAAGCTGGCCAGGGAGGACGCGCCGAACATCACGGCGTACAGGTGCGGGTTCTCGAGCCCGTTGTGCCGGTAGGCGCGGCCCAGCAGGGCCGTGTCGGCGACCGGGTCGCCGGTGTCGGCGACCCGGCCCAGGCAGTCCTTCAGCCGGGTGAAGCCGACGTGGACCATCTCCCGCACCAGCCCGCTCATCCCGCCGAAGTGGGTGTAGACCGCCATGGTCGAGCAGCCGACCTCGGACGCGACGCGGCGCGCGGACAGCGCCTTGGGGCCCTCCTCCGCCAGCAGCCGCGCGCCGACGTCGACCAGCGCGGGGCGGACGCTGGGGTCGGCGCGGCGTGGGCTCACGATCCGGTCCGGCGGACAGCGCTCCGGCAATTCATGACAAATACTCCCAAACGCCACATAAGGGATGATTCGTCTCATACGCTAGCCAGCCAGGCCGTGACTCCCCGCTCCCAGATTGCGGTTTCCGGCCCGCCGCCCGGGCCCGCCGCCCCGGCCACCGGATCCGCCCGTCCCGGCCCGGTCGGCCGGGACGGGCGGATCCGGGCGCGTCAGCCCTCGGCCGGGACGACCGTGACCGGCACCCCGTTGAAGACCGCGTTGCCGGACAGGCGGTCGAGCACCGCCGCGTCCGTCAGGGCGTTGGCGTTGGCCCCGGCGTTCTCGGCCGCGACCTTCTGGGCCGAGCCCTCGTGCCCCCAGCCGTGCGGCAGGCTCACCACGCCCGGCATGATCGCGTCGGTGGGCTCCACCGGGACCACGACCTCGCCGACGGCCGACCGCACCCGGGCCCGCTCACCGAGCCCGAGCCGCTCGACGTCGGCCGGGTGGACGTGCAGCGTGCACCGGTTGCTGCCGCCCACCAGGGACGGGACGTTGTGCAGCCAGCTGTTGTTGGAGCGCAGCTGCCGCCGTCCGATGAGCAGGGTGTCGGGACGCGGCCCGTCCAGCAGGCCGCGCAGCCGCCCGACCTCCTCGGCGAGCTCGGCGGGCGCCAGGCGGACCCGTCCGTCGTCGGTGCAGACGATCTCCTCGAGCCGCGGTTCGAGGGCGCCGAGGTCGATGCCGTGCGGGTTGGCGCGCAGGTCGGCCAGGGACAGCCCGTACGGGCCGAGCCGGAGCAGCGCGTCCAGCATCAGCTCCGGCCCGCTGTCGCCCTCCAGCTTCGCCCGCGCCGTCGCCACGTCGAGCCCCTCGAACGGCGACCCGGGGATCTGGACGCCCGCGCCCAGCAGTCCCGCCAGGAGCTGCTCGTCGAACGCGCGCGGGTCGGCCTGCGCGCCCTGGCCGGACGCGATCAGCGCCAGCTTGGCCAGGATGTCGGCCTCGGAGAGCTGGTCCGGCTCCAGCGGCAGGACGGCCGGGGAGAACCGGGTGTAGTTGCGCACGGTGACCATGAGCAGCAGCAGGTCGTAGTGCGGCATCTGGAGCATCCGCGGCGGCGGGAGGATGACGTCGGCGAGCCGCGTCGTCTCGTTCAGGTACGGGTCGACGCAGACCATGAAGTCCAGGTCGTCCAGCGCGCGGCCGAGCCGGGGCCCGTCCGGCGCCGAGAGCACCAGGTTGCCCGCGACCGTCACCAGCGCCCGGACCTGCCCCTCCCCGGGCGTCTCGATCTCGTCGGCGAGCGTCCCGACCGGGAACTCGCCGAGCACCTCCGGCAGCCCGCGGACCCGGCTGCGCCAGCGCCCGTACTCGAACGGCTTGGGCCCCCACGGGACCTCCAGCGTCGCCGGCCTGGTGAACATCACCCCGCCGGGACGGTCGAGGTTGCCGGTCAGCACGTTGACGACGTCCACGAGCCACTGCGTCACGGTGCCGAAGTCGGACGTGCACGTGCCGACCCGGGTGTACACGGCGGCGCTCTCGGCCGTGGCGAGCTGCCAGGCCAGCCGGACGATGTCCTCGACCGGGATCCCGCACACCGGCGACACCGCCTCCGGCGAGAAGGCGGACGCCATCTCCCGCAGCTCCGCCAGGCCGGACACGTCGCACCGGATGGAGGTCAGGTCCTCCTCCAGCAGCGTGTGGACGATGGCGAACAGCAGGTAGGCGTCCGTGCTCGGCCGGATGAAGTGGTGCTCGTCGGCGACGCGGGCGGTGCGGGTGCGCCGGGGGTCGACCACCACGAGCCTGCCGCCGCGCTCGCGCAGCGCCCGCAGGCGGCCGGGGAAGTCGGGCGCCGCGCACAGCGACCCGTGCGACTCGGCGGGGTTGGCGCCGATGACGAGGAGCATGTCGGTGCGGTCCAGGTCCGGCACCGAGATCGCGAGCGAGTTGCCGAACATCAGGCCGACCGCGACGTGCTTCGGGATCTGGTCGATGCTGCTCGCGCTGTAGAGGTTGGTGGTGCCGAGGGCCTCGGCCAGCGGGCCCCGGTAGAAGATCCCGCCCATGGTGTGGAAGGTGGGGTTGCCGAAGTACGCGGCGACCGCGTCCCGGCCGTGGCGCTCGATCACGCCCGTCAGGCCGCGCTCGACGGCCTGGAACGCCTCGTCCCAGCTCACCTCGCGCCACTCGTCGCCGGTGCGGACCATGGGGTTCCGCAGCCGGTCCGGGTCCTCGTCCAGCTTCCCGAGGCTGGCGCCCTTGGGGCACACGTAGCCGCCGGAGAACGGATCGTCGGCGTCCCCCCTCACCGACAGCACCCGGCCGCCGTCGTCGAGGGTCATGCTCAGTCCGCAGACCGCGTCGCAGATGGGACAGGTACGGAGGGCTTCTCTCATCGGCGCTCCCGGAGCTCGACGGACCTGGCGCGCCGCGCGCGCACCCATGCGCCCAGCCTCGCGACGCGTCCGATGCCCGGCATCCTCCGGAATGCGCTCCGGACCGGCCCGCGGCCGGCTCCGCCACCGGCCCCGGGACGTCCGAGGGCGGCCGGTCGCGGGGAACGGCCGGCCGCCCGGGGATGCGTCCGCGAGGGTCAGGACACGCAGTTCGCCAGGTCGGACGAGGGGGCCGGGACGCCGGCGGGGCCGAAGAACAGGCCGGCGCACTGCTTGAGGAAGGTCGGGTTCTCCTCGGGGATCCAGTGACCGCTGTCAGGGGCGACGACGGTCCGGACGTCCGACGCGACGTTGGCGAAGGACTGGCCGACCGCCGGGCCGAAGACGTCCGACGCGCCCATCGCCATGACCGGGATCGTCAGCTTCTGCTCGGCGAGCCGCTTGTTGTCGGCGGCGTTGGTCGGGTAGGCGCGGTAGTAGTCGAAGCCCGCGCTGCGGTGGGCGGCGTCGGAGTAGGCGTCGATGTAGGTGGACTGGGCGATCGAGTTGGGGTACTTGGCCGAGCTGAACAGCCACCCCAGGTAGGTCGCGACGTGCGCCCGGTCGTTGATGAGCTGCTCGGGCACCGGGTTGCCGGTCATGTTGAACATGAAGTGCCAGCTCAGGCCGTAGGCGCCCTCCAGGCCGAACCCGTTGAGCGGGGCCTCGAGGACGGCCATCCGGGACACCTCGCCGGGGAAGTTCCGCGCGTACGGGTAGGCGACCAGCGAGCCGACGTCGTGGGCGAGGATGGCGACGCTCTGGTACCCGAGCCCGGTCACGCCCTGGTGGACCTTCGACGCGACGCTGATCGTGTCGTACTTCCCGTCGGTGGAGACGGCGGAGCCGCCGAGACCCGGCAGGTCGAACGCGATCACCGTGTGCGTCTTCGCCAGCTCGGGCATGACCGAGTGCCATTCGTACCAGGTGTTCGGCCAGCCGTGCAGGAGCACCAGGGCGGGCCCGCTGCCGCCCCTCACATAGTGCAGGGACCCGCCGTCGACTTTGACGAATCCCTCGCGGAAGCCGGTCAGGCCCGAAAGGGCACTCGACGGCGTGGGCGCCGCGCCCGCCGTGACGGTCGAACCGATGAGCAGGGCCGCGACGGCGACAAACGCGCCGACGGCAATGCGGAGCCTGCGGGCGCCCGCGAGCACCCTCGAACCGAGATTTCGCTGGGAATACATGCCAAGCTCCCTCTCACAGACGGGGAAACGTGGTACCGAGATCCGGCGACAATGCGCCAGATATTACGTCGGCGGCGGGCGAAGCGCATTAGGTGCGACGCGCGGATTTTCGACACTTCCGCGCCGCGGCGCGCGCCGTCCGGCCGGGGAAGTCCGCGCGGGCCCGCCGGCGGGCCCGCGCGCGCGGCGCCCCGGGTCCCCCTCGCGACGATGTCGATCATGTTGGGAGCGCTCTCGCCTGCGCGCCGCGGGACCGGCGCCCCGCCGGGCCGTCCCGGGCCGATCCGGCCCCCCGTCATCGAACCGGCGTGTCGGCGGTTTTATCCGCCCGCCACATGGATAAGAAAGACTGAATGGCCCTCATTGCGGCGGCCGGACCAAACCTCTGGACCTCACCCGGACGGCGGTGATCCATATCACACGCCACGCCATTGTCAAAACTCAGCGCCATTGTTCTGGACTCGGAGCCCTGCTACCCAGCGTCACTTTCCCTGCCATTTCCGCGATGCCCCTGCACGCCATCTGCGGGAATGCCGGACGATTCGAAAAGACCAACCGATCGGTAACTCTCACTTTCTGTGACAGGGACCGGGATGTGGGACGCAGGGTTGCGCAAAAGCGACGAATCGGTTTGTAATGGCGTGCACCCCCCACTCGGGACAACGGCCGTTGTCCGAGTGCGGCGACTCGGGGCATGTTCCGTTCCGGAAGCGTGGAGGAAATCCATGGCACGCGGCACCGCGCGTTGGACCGAACCGAAGACGACCGAAACGCGTCCGGCCGATGTCTCCGCAGGCCCCGGCGAGAGCGAGGCCGTCCGCGTCCCGATCGCCTCGCTGCAGCCCGCCGACTCCCCGCGGCTGCGGGGGGTGGACCACGAGCACGTGCTCCGCATGGCGGGCGTCGACGCGCCGCTGCCGCCGATCCTGGTGCACCGCCCGACGATGCGGGTGATCGACGGGATGCACCGGCTGCGCGCGGCGAAGCTGCGCGGCGACACCGAGATCGAGGCCTTCTTCTTCGACGGCAGCGCCGCCGAGGCGTTCGCCCGCGCGGTGGAGCTCAACATCGCGCACGGCCTCCCGCTGACCCTCACCGAGCGGCGCGCCGCCGCCGCGCGCCTCCTGGCCGCCGAGCCGCAGGCGTCCGACCGGATGGTCGCGGCCCGGACCGGCCTGTCGGCCCGGACGGTCGCGGCGGTGCGGCGTTCGACCGCGCGCATCCCGCAGTCGAACACCCGGGTCGGCGCGGACGGCCGGGCGCGGCCGGTGAGCGGCGCCCTCGGACGGCGGCTGGCCGCGCAGATCATCAGTGACCGGCCGGAGGCGTCGCTGCGCGAGGTCGCCCGCACGGCGGGCATCTCGCTGTCCACCGCGCACGACGTCCGCAGGCGGCTGCGCGAGGGCCGGGACCCGGTGCCCGACGGCGGCGCGCCCCAGCCCGCCGAACCCGTCCGGGCGGGCGCGGGCTCCCGCCGGGGCGGGACCGCGCCGTCCGGCGGGCCGTCCGCCGCCGCGTCCACCGCGTCCGGCCCGTCCAGACCCGCCCCGCCTGATACCCCGTCCCGCCCGGCCAGATCCGCGGCGCCGGACGGCGCGGCCCAGCGGCCGGTCGGGCCCGCCCAGGTGCGGGAGGTCCTGCTCCGGCTGATGAAGGACCCGGCGCTGCGGCTGACCGACCCCGGCCGCGAGCTGCTGCGCGTGCTCAACGCCCAGGCGCTCGCCGCCGACGACTGGACCGGCCTGGCCGAGGCCGTCCCGAGCCACGCCCGCGAGGCCGTCGCGGGCCTCGCCCGCCAGAGCGCCATGGCCTGGCAGCGCTTCGCCTCCGCCCTCGACGCGGACTGACCCACCCCCCGCGGACCACCCGCCCCCCGCCCCGCACTCCCCACCCCGCGACGAGCCCGCCCCGCACACCCCCGCCCGCTCGCGCGCCCCCGCCCCAGGCGCGTCCCCACACCATGCGCGTCACCGCCCGATGCGCGTCACCACGCCACGCGCGTCCCCGCCCGCCTCGCCCGCGCCTCTGTGGCCCGCCTTGAACGGGCCGCCCCGCGCGGGCCGTCCTGGTTGGACGGCGCGCGGGGGACGGTCCACCGGGTGGGTCAGGCGTCGTGGACGGTCATGTGGAGGCCGCCGCGGATGCGCAGGGACAGCATCGGCTCGGGTTGGACCGGGCGCTCCGGCACCGCCTTGAGGCGCAGGTCGCGGGAGATCAGCGCGAGGACGAACACGGCCTCCAGCATCCCGAGGTTGTTGCCGACGCAGAACCGCGGTCCCGCGCCGAACGGGATGTAGGCGTAGCGGGGCCGCTCGTTCGGGCGCGCCGGGTCGAACCGCTCGGGGTCGAACCGCTCGGGATCGTCCCAGTACTCGGCGTTGCGGTGCAGGGTGTACGGGCTGACCAGGACGTCCGAGCCCGCCGGGACGTGGTAGCCGCCGACCACGTCGTCCTGGAGCGCCTGCCGGGTGAGGATCCACACCGGCGGGTACAGGCGCATCGCCTCCTGGACGACCATGGCCGTGTACGTCAGCCCGTGCAGGTCGTCGTGGACGGGCGGCCGGTCGCCGAGCACCGTGCGGGCCTCCTCGCGCAGCCGCCGCGCCACCTCGGGATGCCGGTCCACCAGGTACAGCGACCAGCCGAGCGTGCTGGCGGTGGTCTCGTGCCCGGCGAGCAGCAGCGTGACCAGCTCGTCGTGCAGCCGCCGCGCGCCCACGGCCGGGTCGGGCTCGGCCCGCGTGGACGCCACCAGCCGGGACACCACGTCGTCGGCCTCGGGCGACCAGCCGGGGCCGCGCTCGGCGACCAGCCGGTCCACGACGTCGCGCAGCTCGGCCCTGGCCCGGCGGAACCGCAGCTGCTTGGGCAGCGGCACCCAGGTCGGCACCTTGCTCAGCGAGACCATCTCGAACATCGCCTGGTCCTGGACGGCCTCGAAGGCGTGCCCGACCGACGCGTCGGCCCCGCCGAGGTCGGCGTCCAGCAGGGTGCGGCCGAGCACGCCGAGGGTCAGCCCGGTCAGCTCGCCCGTCACGTCCACCGGCCCGCCGCCGCGGTGGGCCCGCAGCCGTTCCACCAGGCCCGCCGCCTCCTCGGCCACGACCCCGGCCTGCGCGGCGATCCGCGCGCTCTGGAAGGCGGGCTGGATCGTGCGGCGCTGCTTGCGCCACAGCTCGCCCTCGCTCGTCAGCAGCCCGTCGCCGAGGGCGCGGCGGGCCTGCTGGAGGCCGAGGCCCTTGTGGTAGTTGGCCGCGTTGTCGGCGAGGACGTGCTTGGCGTGGTCGGGGTGGTTGAAGATGTACATCGTGCGGGGGCCCGCGGCGACCCGCACCGCGTCCCCGTACTCGGTCACCGCCTCGGTCATCAGCGCGAGCCGGTCCCGGACGAGCCGGGCCAGCACCCCCGGCATCGCGCGCCGGGGCGGGCCGGGCGGCACCCGTCCGGTCCCGGCGGCGGGCCGCTCCTGGTGCACGGTCATCGGGGTTCCTTCCTCCTGCCGAACTCCGGGCCGGTCACGGCGCCTCGCACGACGCGGGTCAGGGCGCCGTGCGAGGCGCCGGTCCCGGCGCGGGCCGCGGCGTCGCCGGTCACAGCGGCACCTGCGTGGGCTCGGGGCTGAGCCTGCGGAACCGCCCGTCGTGGAACACCAGGGCGTCGGGGTCGCGGCGGCTCGCCGCCAGCAGGCGGCCGACGAAGATGGTGTGGTCGCCGCCGTCGTAGCCGCGCCACCTGCGGCACTCGAAGGACGCCAGCGCGTCGGTGACGAGCGGCACGCCGGTGCGCTCGCCGGGCTCCCAGTCGATCGCGTCGAACTGGGCCATGCCGAGCGGACGCCGCCGGTCGGCGAAGTGCCGCGCGACCTTCTCCTGGTCGGCCGCGAGCACCGAGACGCCGAAGTACTCGGTGTCGAGCAGCGCCGCGTGCATCACCGCCTCGAGGTCCACGCACACCAGGACGAGCGGCGGGTCGAGCGACACCGAGCTGAACGAGTTCGCCGTCATCCCGTGCGGCCGGGCGCCGCCGCAGGTCACGATGGTGACGCCGGTCGCGAACGCGCCGAACATCCGGCGCAGCTCCTTGGTGTCGAACCGCGCGTCGAGCCCTGCGTCGAGCCCCGAGTCGAGCCCCGCCTCGGCCCCCGCCACGAGCCGCCCGTCCGGCTCGGCGTCCGCCGGACCGGGCACGGGCGGGGACGGGTCGGATGCGGCGGTCATGCCGTCCGCCCCGCGTCGGTGAGGGCGGCCGGCTGGAACGGCCGCAGCGCGCGGACCAGCGCCTCCGGCACCCGGGACGGGACGGTCCGGGTGTTCGGGCCGCGCATGCACGCGACCCGCTGCCGTCCCCGGGCGATGAGGGTCTCGCCCCCGCCCGGGTCCAGCCGGACGTAGTCGAAGCCGAACTCCAGCTGGGTCTGCGCGAGCTCGACCAGCCGCATCCGGACCGACAGCTCGTCGAACGCGGTGATCTCGGCGAAGAACTCGCAGTCCACCTTGAGGGTGAAGAGCTTCAGGTCCTCGTAGAGCTCGGCCAGCACCTCGGGGGCGAGGTCCTTGAGGAACATCTCCCTGCACCGGCCCTGCCAGCGCAGGTAGTTCACGTAGTAGACGTTGCCGACGAGGTTGGTCTCCTCGAAGCCGACGATGTGCCGGTACTCGAAGTAGTCGCTCACTGGCTGCCTCCGGTCAGGACGGCGAACACGACCGATCCGGGACGGTCCCGCAGGGTCGTGGCGAACGTGGCGACCCGGAGGCCGCCGGACGCGAGCACCGCCCAGCCCTGCCGGGGCCGCCCGGCGGCGGTCAGCGGCGCGTCGTCGGGCAGGCCCGCCTTGCGCAGGCACTCGGCGGCGGCCCAGACCCGGGTCGCCGCGACGTCGGGCTCCTCGTCGAGGTCGCGGGCGAGGACCCCGGCGAGCCCGTGGTGGGCGCCGAGCAGCCCGGCCCACTCGTCCTGCGGACGGGTGGCCACGGCCTCGACGTCGCAGCTCACGGTCGTGTCGGACGCGACGCAGAGCGTGAGCCCGGCCCCGTGCGCGGCCGACAGCGTGCCCGCCTCGTCGGTCTCGGGCCGTCCGTCCGCGCGGTACCGGACCTCGACCGGGCGTCCGAGGGCCCGCCCGGCGGCCCGTGCCGTCCGCGCCCGCCGCGCCGCCACGTCCCCGCCCGGGGCATCAGGTTCGTCCGGTTCCACGGCGACGGCGGCCTTCAGGCCGAGCACGTCCTCGACGGTCCGCTCCAGGTAGGAGCCGAGCAGCGGCGGGACCCAGGGGCCCCGGCCGTCGGTGCGCCGGACGGCCTGCAGGCGCAGCCCCTCCCAGCGTTCGACGGCGTTGCCGTCCGCGTCCCGGACGACGATGTCGTAGACGTAGGTGTCGCCGTCGCGCTCCCGCTCGGTCGCGCAGTACCGCAGGACGCCCTGCCCGGACGCCCGGTCGCCCGCCGGGTACAGCCGCTCGATGCCGGTCGGCAGCAGGGTCGCGTCGGGGACGCAGACCTGGTTGCCGTGCATCAGGGCGTCCCGCATGCCAGGGTCGCCGAGCAGCAGGCGGTCGGGGAGGAATCCGGCGAACCAGTCGGTCGGCTCGGTCGCGACGTCCGCGTCCACGTGGCGGGCCGCCGCGCGGTGGTAGGCGCGCAGCCGGTGGAAGCGCCCGCCCTGGAACAGCACCCCGCCGTACAGCTCCTCGGCCGGGTCCAGCGGGACCACGGGCAGGCCGTCGCCCACCTGCTCCGGCGGCCCGTCCGGCACCGTGGGGACGGCCTGGTCCCCGGTGGCGCCGAAGCGGAGGCGGGCGCGGAAGTGGTCGGTGGCGTAGCCGGTCTCGGCGCTGCGCAGCGCGACCTCGACGGTGTCGTCGCCGGTGACGGCCGCCGCGACGCGGACGACCGTGGTGCCCTCCGGCGGGACGACGACCGGGCGCTCGAACTCGGCGGCCTCGATGACCGGGACGTCGGCGCGTCCGGCGGCGGCGGTCCCGGCCTGGACCATCGCCTCCATCCCGAACACGGCGGGCAGCAGCAGGTTCCCGTCGAGGAGGTGGTCGGCCAGGTAGCGGTCGGTGCCCGCGTTCAGCTCCACCTCGGTGACCAGCTCGACGCCCGGGTAGTGGACGAGCGGGCGGCCGAGGAACCGCAGCAGCGGCAGGTCCTCCTCCGCGCGCCGGACGGTGTCGACGCGTCCGGTGCGCCCGCTGACCACGACCACCTCGGGGGCGTCGGGGTCGGCGAGCAGCCGCCGCATGATGTCGACGCCCTGGTCCGGCGGGATCGGGGTGATCCCGTCCCGGCTGAGGGACTCGACGACCGACAGCCGCTCGCCCATCCCGACGCCGGACCAGACCGACCACTCCAGGCAGAGGCAGCGGCAGTCGGGATGCCGTCCGGCGACGGTCTCGGTGAGGTCGGCGAGCCACTGGTTGGCCAGCGCGTAGTGCGCCTCGCCCGCCAGTCCGGCGCGTCCGATGATGCTGCCGAAGGTGACCAGCAGGCGCAGCCGGCCGGTGTCCACCGCGTCCAGGACGGCCTGGAGCCCGTCGATCTTGGGGGCGAGCGCGCCCCGCAGGGCCGCCTCGTCCAGTCCGGCCAGCCCGACCGGCTCGTTGCGCCCGGCCCCGTGCAGGACGCCGGTCACCGGGCCGAGCTCGCGTTCGGCCTCCTCGACCGCCGCGCGCACCTGGTCGGCGTCGGTGACGTCCGCGCGCAGGTACCGGACCCGGACGCCGCGCTCGGCCATCCGGGAGAGGTTCCCGGCCAGCTCGGCGTCGGCGTCCGGGGCGGAGCGGCCGAGCAGGGCCAGCGCCGCGCCGGAGTCCTCGGCGAGCGCCAGCGCGCACTCGGCGGTGATGCCCTTGCCGCCGCCGGTGACCAGGACGACGTCCTCCGGGCCGAGCGGGGCGACGGTCCGGGCGGCCCGGACGGGCATCGCCCGCAGGGTCGGCACCCGCCGGACCCCCGCCGCGTCGTACCGCGCCTCGCTGAACGCGGTGGTCGCCGCCGCCTCGGCGACGATCCACGGCACCGCCGCGAGGTCGTGCGGGACGGTCACGACGGTGACCTTGACCCGCGGGTCCTCCAGCCGCAGCGTCTTGGCGATCGCGCCCGCGCCGCGGTCGTGCTGGACGAGCACCAGACGCGGCCCGCCGAGGGCCGCCTTGGCCCCGGCGAGGACCGTTCCGAGGTCCTCCTCCGCGCAGTCGGGCGGCAGGCAGACCAGCACGCCGCCGCCGATCCGCGCCTCCCGCAGCGCGCTCGCGAGCGGAGCGGCGAGCGGGTGGCCTTCCGGGGCGAACACCCGCCACTCCCCCGCCTCGGTCTCGGACGACGCGTCCGGGACGGGCTTGGGCGTCTCATCGAGGTCGATCGAGAACGCGCGGACCCAGGACGCCGCGCCCGCGACGACCGGGGTCTCCGCCGCGCCTCCGCCCGACTCGGCGAGGGTGTCGAGGACCTCGGCGAGCTCGGCGAGGGTGGCGGTGGCGAAGTTGGTGGGCGCGCTGCCCGGCCGGACGCCGAGGCTGAGCGCGGCCTGGTTCATGATCTGGCCGACCGTGATGGAGCTGAGGTGCAGGTCGTCCAGGAACCGGCTGTCGTCGCGGACCGTCTCGGGCGGCAGCTCGGCGCGCTCGGCGGCGAGCCGCCGCAGGATCGCGAGGCCGCCGCCCTCGCCGGGCTCGACGGGCGCGACGTCCGGCGTGGCGTCCCCGGCGGGCCGGGCGACGTGCTCCAGGGTGACCTCGGGGGCGCGCTCGCAGGGGCTGGCGAGGAACGAGAACTCCGCGCCGATCTCCAGCGGCCGGACGAACCGGCCCACGAACAGCGCGCCGTGGTCCACCGGGACGCCGCGGACGAAGGCGGTCCCGACCACGCGCAGCAGCGAGGTCAGCGATTCGTCGTCGGTGTCCAGGGCGACGGCCGGGACGTCCAGGACGGTCCCCGCGAGCGTGCTGAGCGTCCGGCCGGGGCCGACCTCGACGAACAGGTCCACGTCCTTGCCCGCCAGCTCCAGCGCCTGGCTGAACCGGACCGGGTCCGCGATCTGGCGGCGCAGCAGCGCGCGCAGGTCGGTGCCGGGGCTCAGCGGCTCGCCGGTCACCGTGGACACCACGCGGCCCTCGACCGCGCCGAACTCCCGCCCGTCCAGCCACGCCTCGAAGGCGTCGGCGGCCGGGGCGACCAGCGGCGAGTGGAAGGCGTGCGAGACGGCCAGCCGGGTGCAGCCGATCCCGGCGCGCTCCGCGCCGAGGACGACCGAGTCCACGGCCGCCGCCGGTCCGGCGACGACGGTCTGGTTCGGGCCGTTGTACCCGGCGATGACGACCGGGGAGTCGGCGAGGAGCGGGGTGACCACGTCCGCCGGGGCGGCGATGCCCGCCATGGCCCCGTCGCCGGTGCTGTGCTCGGCCATGGCCCGGCCGCGCGCGGCGGCGAGCTCGGGCAGAGCGTCCGCGCCGACCGCGCCCGCCCAGTGCAGCGCGGTGATCTCGCCGAGGCTGTGCCCGACCGCGACGTCCGCGCGCAGGCCGAGGGCTTCCAGGACGCGCAGCCCGGCGAGCGAGCCGGTCGCGATGCGCGGCTGCGCGACCTCGGTCGCGGTCATGTCGCCGGTCTCCGGAAGCCGGACGCGGGAGTACACCGCGTCCGCCTCGGTGAACCGGCGGCGGAGCGCGCCGCCGGTCGTGGAGCGGCCCGAGCCCTGGCCGGGGAACAGGTACCCGACCCGGGCGGGACGGGTGACGTGGCCGAGGAACGCCGAGCCGTTCGGGGCGAGCAGCGAGGTCTCGCCCGCGTCGAGGGTCTCCAGCAGCCGCCGCAGGCCGCGTTCGGCCTCGGCGGGCGACGGCGCGACCACCGCCGCCCGGTAGGGGCGGTCGGACAGCCGCCGGCGCGCGGCGTCCGCGACGTCGGCGAGCTGCGCGTACGACAGCGACGGCACCCAGTCGGCGAGCTCGGCGACGCGGGCGCGCAGCTCGCCCGGGGACCCGGCGTCGAGCAGCAGCAGCTCGGCGTCCTGCGGGGACGCGGCGAGCGCGCGGGTCGTGGCGTCCAGGCCGGACCGGCGGGTGGGCGCGCCCTCCACGACGATGTGGGTGTTGATGCCGCCGAAGCCCATCGCGGTGACCCCGGCGCGCACCGGCACGCCCTCGGGCCACGGCTCGGCCTTGCGGAGCATCCGCAGCGTCGCGCCGTCGTCGGTCAGCACCGGATGCGGGTCCACGCATCCCGTGCTCGGCGGCAGCACCTGGGCGTCCACGGCGAGGACGGCCTTGATGAACCCGGCGACCCCGGCCGCCGCCTTGGTGTGGCCGATCATCCCCTTGATCGAGCCGATCGCCGCGCGCTCCGGGCCCCCGCCCCCCTCGGCGCGGGCTTCGGAGAGCGCGGTCAGCTCGGTGGTGTCGCCGACGGCGGTGCCGGTGCCGTGCCCCTCGAACAGCGCGACGGTGTCGACGCCGAACCCGGCCTTCTCGTAGGCGCGCCGGAGCGCCAGCCGGTAGCCGCTCACCTCGGGACGGGTGATGCCGCCCTTGCCGTCGGACGAGATGCCCCACCCGGCGACGGTCGCGTAGACGCGGCGGCCCTGCGCGCGGGCCTCGTCCTCGCGCATGAGGACGACCATGCCGCAGCCCTCGCCGGGCCAGAAGCCGTTGGAGTCGCGGTCGTACACCCGCATCTCGCGGCGGGCGAGCGCGCCGGTCTTGGCGAAACCGATGATCTCGAACGGGTCGATGGACAGGTCCACGCCGCCCGCGACCACGACGTCCAGCTCGCCCTCCAGCAGCGCCCGGCAGCCGGTCGCCACCGACAGCAGCGAGGACGAGCAGGCCCCGTCGACGGTGTAGCCGCCGCCCTTGAGGTCGAAGTAGTTGCAGACGCGGCCCGCGATCGTGTTGGACAGGCCGCCCGCGAGGCTGTCCTCGTCGATGGCCGGGAAGGGCTCCTTGTACCGTTCCTCCAGCTCGGCCATGAACGGCCCGAGCCGGTCGTCCTCCCAGCCCTGGTCGCGCAGCGCGGCGGCCAGGGTCCGGCGGACGTACGGCCAGCGCAGCCGCATCAGGTTCGCGCGGGCGAACTCGCCGGTGAGGGTGTTGCCGACGACGACGCCGGTCCGCTCGCGCGGGAGGCCCTCACCGTCCTGGAATCCCGCGTCGGCGAGCGCCCGGCCCGCCACGTCCAGCGCCAGCCAGTGGGTCAGGTCGGTGGAGCGGTAGGTGCTGCCCGCGATCCGGTGTCCGACGCGGTCGAACTCGTAGCCCTCGATGACGGCGGCGTTGCGGGCGTAGAAGCGGTCGGGCGCGGCGGGGTCGGGGTCCCAGTAGTCCTCCAGCCGCATCCGCTCGTCCGGAAGCCGCCGGAAGGCGCGCCTCCCGGCGAGGACGTTCTCCCACAGCTCGCGCGGCGAGGCGGCGTCGGGGTACCGGCACGCCAGGCCGACAACGGCGATCCTGCTCATGCGAAATCCCTGTTCTCCCTGCTCGTCCGGCACGTCGTGTCCCGCGACCGAGACGCCGCCCGCGCGGACGCCGCTCGTCTCGGCGGCGCCCGTCCCGGGGGCGCTGGTCCCTGCGGCGCTCACGCGAACTCGGCGGCGATGCGCTGCCGCCACGTCTCGTAGGCGGGCACGAGGCCGCTCCTGCCCTGGGGCGGATGGTCGGCGTCCTCCGGCAGCTGCTCCGCGCAGACCATGGCGGCGCGCTCCGGGGTCGTCCCGCAGAACACCTGGGTGGCCAGGCCCACGTGCGGCACCATCAGGCCGGCGCGCAGCCGGGCCTCGGCGCCGAACGCGCTGCCCTGCGCGAGGATCGGCCGGTGCGCCCCGGCGCGCTCGCGCAGCCGGACCAGTTCCTTCTCCTCGACGCCGCCCGCGTAGGTGGCGGCCAGGCCGACGCCGCCGTACAGGTCGGAATGGCGGTGCTCGGGGAAGCCGTCGACGGTGTCGGCGACGAGTTCGGCGTCGGTGCCGCACACGAACCACAGCGCGCGGCCGATGCCCTGGTCGATCACCCGAAGCGGGTAGCCGTCCGGCCCCGAGCCGCCGGGCCAGGGGAAGGACGCCTCGCGGAACCGCTCCCGGACGTACCGGTCGGTGTGGAAGTACGCCTGGTGGAAGCCGTAGCCGTCCAGGACGAGCCACCGCAGCAACGGGTCGGGCGCGTGCAGCGTCCGCCACCGGAACCGGGGCAGCCGGGCCATCGCCCAGCCGATCCCCACATAGGCCATGTAGACGTGGGGGGCGCCGGGGCCCGCGAGGAACTCCTCGGTCCGGCCACGGCCGCCGCCGGGCAGCCCGTCCAGGACGGCGAGGCCCATCGCCGCGCCCTCGTAGGCGAACCCGCGAAAGCGCGTCGGCACCTGGTCGAGCCGTTCCTTCGTGGCCGCCGCCGAGGGGGCCTCCATCGCGTCCGCGTAGGCGTCCACGAAGGTCGCGCCTATCGTCTCCAGCAGGCCGCGCGCCTCAGGATTCTTCACATGGAAACCACGGACGTCCATCCGCGTCTCAGATTTCTTCGGCGTGAGAATCCGGCTGCGGAGCCTGCGCCACTGATTCGCCAAGATGTGCTCCCCGCTTCGGTGCCCGGTCGGGCCTTTCTCTGCTACGAATCTGCCCGTGACACAGGCCCTGCGGCTACTTCGCGTGTGCTCCGAGGGCCCCTGGACGGAAAATGGCCCGGAAACGGCGAAAGCCGCTTCCGGGCCGCCCCGGCACTCTCAAAGAAAACGGTTATCAATAAATGGACTCAGCTGGACGCGCGCGCCTTTTCCCATCCCTCGCGGACGTTCCGCCGCCACTGTTCGTAGGCGGGCACCGGTCCGGTGTCCCCCGTCACCGCCGTGTCGTCGGCGAGCAGGACGGCCCGCTCGACCGTCAGCCCCGTGAGCCGCCGGGCGGCGGCCTCGGTGTGCTCGGGGACGAATCCGGAGTAGTGCCGGGCCTTGACCGCGAACACCGAGCCCTGCGCGAGCTCGGGCACGTGCTCGCCCGCCTCGCGGCGCAGCGTCTCGTACCCCGCGTCACCGGTGCCTCCGGCGAAGGTGGCGGCGAGCCCGACGCCCGCCCACAGGTCGGCCCGCCGCTCGGCCGCGAACCCGCGGACCGCCGCCGCGACGTGGTCCGGGTTCCCGCCCCCGATGAACCAGAGCGCCCGTCCGATCCCCTGGTCGACCGCACGCGGGAAGTAGCCCGCGTCGCCCTCCCAGGGGTAGGCGGCGGGCCGTTCCCGCCGGTCGACCCAGCGTTCGGTGTGGAAGTAGGCGAGGTCGAAGCCGTAGCCGTCCACGGCGAGCCAGGACATCTCGGGGTAGTAGCCGCCGTCCTTCGGCAGGTCCGGCGTCACCTTGCGCCAGAGGACGCGCGGCAGCCGCGCCATCGCGAACCCGATGCCGATGTAGGCGAGGAAGATGTGCGGGCGTCCGGGCCCGAGGAGCAGGTCCTGGGTGCGGTGCCCGCGCCGCGGGCCCATCGCGTCGAGGACGGCGCAGGCCATCGTCGCCCCCTCGTAGGCGAACCCGCGCTGTTCGGGATCGACCAGCGCGAGCCGCCGTTCCAGCTCCCACTGGCTCCGCGTGTCGATCCCCCACTCGAAGCCGCAGACCACCGCCTGCGGAATGGCCTCGAGCCGTTCGGTCGCCTCCGAGGGCGTCACCGGGAATCCCCTCCCGGCGAAGCTCACCCTCTCCAGCGACGGCGCCAACACGAGCCTGCGCAACGAACCGATGACCGGCACGATCGCCTCTCCCTCCGCCCGGGTCCCGTGCCCTCATGGTGTGCCGCCGGACGCCGTCCGGCATCTCCTCGTATGCCGACTTCCCCGGACGCCGCCTCCCCCGCGCGTTGAGGGTCGCCGCCCGCGACCGGCAGGTCGGCGCCCGCCGGGACGGCCGAAGTCTCCGGGGCGCGTTCAGCGTGACGATGGAAGTCATGCATGTCGAAGACGAGAGAACGCAGGTGGAACCCCCCGTCACGGCGTCCCGGCGGGTGTGGTGGACGCTCGCGGTGGTCAGCGCCGCGCAGCTCCTGGTGGTGCTGGACGGGACGATCGTGAACATCGCGCTGCCCTCGGCGCAGCGCGCCCTCGCCATGTCGGACGGCGACCGCCAGTGGGCCGTCACCGCGTACGCGCTCGCGTTCGGCGGGCTCCTCCTGGTCGGCGGGCGCGTCAGCGGCGCGCTCGGCCACCGGCGCGCCTTCCTGGCCGGGCTGCTCGGCTTCGCCGCCGCCTCGGCCCTCGGCGGTGCCGCGCCGAACCCGGAGACGCTGTTCGCGGCGCGGGCCGTCCAGGGCGGGTTCGCCGCGCTGCTGGCCCCGGCCGGACTGGCCCTGCTGACCACGACGTTCACCGAGGCGAGGGACCGCGGACGGGCGTTCGGGGTGTTCGCGGCGGTCGGCGCGGCCGGGTCGGCGGTCGGCCTGATCGCGGGCGGCCTGCTGACCGAGTACGCGAGCTGGCGCTGGTGCCTGTACGTGAACGTCCCGCTCGCCCTGTCGGCCGCCGCCGGTGTCGCGGTCGTCCCGAGGGACCGTCCGCTCGGCGCGGGACGAGGACGCCTGGACGTCGCCGGAGCGCTGCTCAGCCTGGCCGGGTTCGCCGCGCTGGTCTACGGCTTCGCGCGGGCCGAGACCCGCGGCTGGGGCTCGGCCGAGGTCAGCGGCCTCCTGGCGGGCGGCGTCGTGCTGCTCGCCGCGTTCGCCGCGGTCGAGTCCCGGGCGGCGCAGCCGCTGCTGCCGCCCCGGGTGCTGCGGCACCGGGTGCGCGCCGGGGCGTTCGTGGCGATCACGCTGCTGTTCGTGGCGATGTTCGGGTTCTACCTGTTCATGAGCTACTACACGCAGGCGGCGCTCGGGTACTCGCCCGTCAAGGCGGGGCTGACGTTGCTGGTCAACGCGGTCGCCGCGCTGGCCGGGTCGATGCTGGTCGCCGGGCGGCTGCACGGCCGCGTCCCGCCCGCGCTGCTCGTCGTGCCGGGGCTGCTCGCGGCGGCGGCCGGGGTGCTGGTCCTGACCCGCCTGAGCGTGGACGGCGAGCACGTGTTCACGCTCTACCTGCTGCCCGCGCTCGTCCTCACCGGGTTCGGGCTCGGCTGCGTCCTGCCGCCGACCGCGAGCCTCGCCACGGCGGGCATGGAAGGACACGACATCGGCGCGGGGGCCGCCGCCTACAACGCGGCCCAGCAACTGGGGGCCGCGCTGGGCACGGCGCTGCTCAACACGCTCGCGTCCAGCGCCGCCGCCGCGTACCTCGCGAGCCACCGGAACGAGCCGCGGGCCGCGTCCGTGCACGGCTACACCCACGCGCTGACGATCGCGTTCGGCATCCTGCTCGCCGCCGCGTGCGTCACCGCCGCGCTCTTCGCGAAGCGAAGGACGAAAGCGTCATAAGCCGGACGGCGCCGGACCCGTCCCCCAGGTCCGGCGCCGTCCCTTCTACGGAAGGACGAGCTGCCGGACGGCGTGCCCGGCGGCCAGCGACTCCAGCGCGTGGTTCAGGTCGGCCAGCGGCAGGGTGCCGCTGTGCAGCAGGTCGACCGGCATCCGGCCCGCGCGCCACAGGTCGATGAAGCGCGGGATGTCGCGGCGCGGGACGGCGTCGCCCATGTAGGAGCCGAGCAGCGACTTGCCCTCCCCGGCGAACGCGAGCGCCTGGACGGCGTCCAGCGTGCGGTCCGGGGCGGGCAGGCCGACGGACACGACCCGGCCGCCGCGGTCGACGGCGCGGAGGGCGTCCGCCATGACGGGGGCCGCGCCGACGGCCTCGACCGCGACGTCCGCGCCGCCGCCGGTGAGGTCGCGGATCGCGGTCTCCGCCTCGTCCGGGGCGAACGCGTGGTGCGCGCCGAGCCGCAGGGCGAGCTCGCGCTTGGCGGGCACCGGGTCCACCGCGATGATCGGGAAGGCCCCGGCCGCGACCGCGCCGAGCACCGCCGACAGGCCGACGCCGCCGAGCCCGTACACCGCGACCGACTGCCCGGGACGGACGGCCGCCGTGTTCACGACCGCGCCCGCCCCCGTCAGGACGGCGCAGCCGAACAGCGCCGCCACCTCGAACGGGACGTCGTCCGGGATCGGCACGGCCGACTCCTCGGCGATGACCGCGTGCCGCGCGAACGCCGAGACGCCCAGGTGGTGGTGGACGAGCTCCCCCGACGCGTCCCGCAGCAGGGACGGGCCGTGCAGCAGCGCGCCCGCGCCGTTCGCCGCCGCCGCGTTCGCGCACAGCGCCGGACGGCCCTCGTCGCACCGCTTGCAACGCCCGCAGCTCGGCACGAACACCAGGCAGACGTGTTGCCCCTCGGTCAGCCCCCGCACGCCCGGCCCGACCTGCTCGACGACGCCGACCGCCTCGTGCCCGAGGGCCATCGGCAGCGGACGGACCCGGTCGCCGTTCACGACCGACAGGTCGGAGTGGCACAGCCCCGCCGCGGCGATCCGGACGAGGACCTCTCCCCCGCGCGGCGCGCCGAGTTCGATCTCCTCGATGCCGAGGGGCGAACTCTCGGAGTAGGGGCGCGGGCGGGCGATGTCGCGGAGGACCGCCGCGGTCGTCCGCATCAGAGCTCCCCGCGCGGGTTCAGCCGGTGCACCTCGCGGCTCTCCAGCCTCGGGACGATCTGCCCGAGGACGATCCGCCGGAAGTGCTCGGTCTCGCAGTGCGCCTTGAAGGCGTCCTCCGACTCGTACTCCTCGTACAGGACGACGAGCCGGTCGTCCTCGGCGCCGAGGTGGGCGCGGTAGACCAGGTTGCCGGGCTCCTTGCGGGACTCGCGGGCCATCTCGTCCAGGAGCGGGAGCAGACCGTCCCGCTCACCCGGCGAGGCGAGGTAGCGGGCGACGACGACGAAGCTCATGACGTGCCTTTCACTGTGGGGGCTCCGGCCGCGCCCGCCGCGCTGACGAGGTCCTCGCGGCGCAGGCGCCAGAGCCGGGGGTCGGAGGTGGCCACGGCCGCCGCGCCGAGGGCGAGCATGGCGGCGGCGTCGCGCTCGGTCTCGACGAAACCGGCGGCGACGTAGGGGCTGAGCAGGCGCTTGGCCTCGGGTTCGAGCCGCGCCACGATCGGCGCGGGCATGACCTCGACCAGGTCCGGACGGCCGCGGGACACCGCGTCCAGGCTGCGCCGCAGGTTGGACCGGTCGGTGACGAACACCTTCATCATGGTGAGCAGGTCGAGCGAGTGGCCCTTCTCGACCAGCGAGAGCCGGGTGCTCACCGCGCCCTGCGCGCCGTTGTCGCGCAGGAACTCCAGCGCGCCCCGGTCCTGGGCGAGACCGGGGCAGCTGTCCACGTTGACGAACACCGTCTTGTCCGCGCCGCGCAGGGTGGCGAGGACGCCGCCGATCTGCCCGACGGCCACGTTCGCGAGGATGCACACGTGGGCCGGGGAGTCGACGAAGCCGCGCACCCGCTGGGTGCCGACGACGGAGCCGATCACCGGGACCTCGCGC
Source organism: Actinomadura oligospora ATCC 43269 (assembly GCF_000518265.1). GTDB lineage: Bacteria > Actinomycetota > Actinomycetes > Streptosporangiales > Streptosporangiaceae > Spirillospora > Spirillospora oligospora. Next base: position 332,566 of record NZ_JADG01000011.1, read on the forward strand.
AGCGCGGCGGCGAGGCGCGGCAGCATCCGGTTGACGGCGGACGCGGCGGACGGCCTGCTGGAGTTCATGATCTTTCGCCCCCGTGGCGGGTCAGGGTCGGCACATCGTCAGGACAGCGGTGACGTGCCGAAACGGCTGGGAAGTCCCAGCTTGCCAGGGTTGAGGATCCCGGCGGGGTCCAGGGCGTCCTTGACGGCCCGGAACGTCGCGAAACCGGCGCCCAGCGCGTCCTCCATGTAGGGGCCGCGCAGGAGGCCGCAGCCGTGGTGGTGGCTGATCGCGCTGCCGTGCCGGATCAGGACGCCGTTGGCGGCGTCCCAGACCGCGCGGTACCAGTCGCGGCGCTTGTCCGGGTCGACGTCGCCGCGCAGCGAGAAGTACACGCAGGCGCCGTCGGTGTAGGCGTGCGACTGGTGCGCGGACGCGGCGAGGGTGCCCGGGACGCCCTGGATCGCGGCGACCACGTCGTCGTACACGGCCGGGAGGGCCGTCCAGGTCGCGGCCATCTCCAGGGTGTCGGCGACGAAGCCCGGCCCCGGCTTGAAGCCGTCGGCGGACTTGCCGACCAGCATCCGCTCGTCCAGCCAGCGCTCGAACACGGCCTTGCCGTCCAGCTCGGTGCCGCCGGTCGCGCGGCAGACCTCGTCGCCGACCCGCAGCCCGGCGTCGATCAGCTCGGGGTCGCCCTCGTCCGCGATGAGCAGGAGGTTGGTGTCCGGGTGGCCGAAGTGGACGCCGCTCTCCAGCTTGTCGTACAGCCGCAGGACGGCCGGGGTCGCGCCGCGCTGGAGGATCTTGCGGCAGGCGTCCAGGCCCTCGGCGAACGTCTCGAACCCGAAGGCCAGCGCGTTGGCGTACTCGGGCAGCGGGTGGACGCGCAGCCGCGCCGAGACGATCACGCCGAGCGTGCCCTCGGACCCGACGAACAGCTGCCGCAGGTCCGGGCCGATCGCGGCGCGCGGGTAGTCGCCGTAGGTGGCGCGGGTGCCGTCGGCGTGCACGACGTCCACGCCGAGGACCATGTCCTCGATCTTGCCGTAGCGGGTGGACAGCTGCCCGGCCCCGCGGCAGGCGATCCAGCCGCCGACCGTGGAGATCGCGAACGCCGACGGCCAGTGCCCGGTCGTCGCGCCGAACTCCTCCTGGAGCCGCTTCTCGAACAGGTCGCCGAACATGCCCGCCTGGACGTCGACGATCAGCGACTCCTTGTCGAAGGAGGTGATCTGGTTCAGGGCGCACAGGTCCAGGACGACGCCGCCGAACACCGGCAGGGCCGCGCCGGTGACGTTGCTGCGCCCGGCGGACGGCGTGACCGGGACGCCGTTCTCGTGGCAGATCCGCAGGACGGCCGCGACCTGGTCGGCGTCGGCGGCCTCCACGACCACGGCGTCCGGGGTGGCGGGACGCCCCTCGGTCTCGCCGATCATGGACCCGGCCCACCAGTCGCGGGTGCGGGCGACGACCTCGTCCCGCGCGGTGTGGACGGCCTTCGCCGCGCCGCGCAGGGCCTCGACCACCGCGTCCGGGACGGTCACGACCTCGCCCTGGAGCGCCGCCGGGCCGTCCCCGATCCCGGTGTTCTTCGCCCAGCGGGACGGGGACGGCGCGCCCACGACGTAGTCGCCCCGGTTGAACGGGTGGGTGATGGTCTGGCGGCTGATCATGCGGAGACTCCTTCGAGCAGGACGGACTTCTCGTGGGCGACGGCGGCGCGGTACTCCGCGACCTGCGCGTCGATCTGCTGGGGGGTGAGGCCGAGCTCGGCGCCGAGCAGCTCGCCGACGACCTGCGCGGCCTCGGCGGACGCGTCCCGGCCGAACAGCCGGGCGCGGGTGCGGCGGGACAGGACGTCGTCCACCGACCGGGCCAGCTCGCAGCGGGCCGCGTAGACGACCTCGGCCTTGGTGTAGGGCATCCCGGGGATGACGGGCTCGGCGAGGGAGGCGTCCTCGGCGATCAGGTCGTGGACGAACCGGGCCTCGGTCCCGTACCGCTCGCCCAGGTGCGCGGCGATCCCGCCGGACGCGGCGACCGCCTCGGCGTCGTAGCCCGCGCCGCCGAGCAGCGGCAGGTTCACGGTGCGGCTGCGGCCCTTGCGGCCGAGCACCTCCATGACCTTGTCCACGACCAGCTCGCCCATGTGGCGGCTCGTGGTGAGCTTGCCGCCGGTGACGGTGACCATGCCGCCCGCGCCGACGGTGATCCGGTGGTCGCGGCTCATGTCGAGCGTCGCGCCCTCCTTGCCACCGGCCAGCGGGCGCAACCCGGCGATGCTGCCGAGGACGTCGTCCGGGGTGAGGTTCACGTCGAAGGCGGTGTTCGCGCCCTCCAGGAGGAAGTCCATCTCCTCCTTGGTGCACAGGACGTCCTCCAGCGACCCCTGGTAGTCCTCGTCGGTCGTGCCGAGGACGACCGCGTCGCCCCAGCGGGTGCAGGTCGCGCGGCGGGCCCGTCCGGGGATCGGGACGGTCACGGTGCAGTCGATGCGAAGCTTGCTCCACGGCACCACGATGTGGACGCCCTTGGCGGGCCTGACCTGCGGAGAGTGCCCGGACTCGGCCATCGAGTCGAGCGCGTCGGCCCACACGCCGGTCGCGTTCACCACGGCCGCGGCGCGGACGTCGAACTCCTCGCCGTCCGACACGACCCGCGCGCCGGTCACCCGGCCGCCCGCGTCGGTCGTGACGTTCTCGACCCTCGTCCCGTTCAGGACGGTCGCGCCGAGCGCCGCCGCCGTCCGGACGATCGTCAGCGTCAGCCGGGCGTCGTCGGCGCGGCTGTCGAAGTACAGCAGGCCGCCGGTGAGCTGCCCCGAGCGCAGGGTCGGCGCGTGCGCGAGCACCTCGTTCACGGTGAGGCGCTGGTGCAGCCTGCCGATCCGCCAGCCGCCGAGCAGGTCATAGGTCCACAGCAGGCCCTCGAACGCCTTGGCCAGCCGGGGGTCGAACACGCCGTCCGCCTTGAGCAGCGGGAACAGGAACGGCAGCCGGTGCACCAGGTGCGGCGCGTTCTTCCGGAACCGCTGCCGCTCCAGCAGCGAGTGCCGGACGAGTCCGAGGTTGCCCTGCTCGATGTAGCGAAGTCCGCCGTGCACCATCTTGGAGGACTTCGAGGACGTCCCGGAGGCGAAGTCGTCCTTCTCGACCAGCGCCACCCTCAGCCCTCGCGACGCCGCGTCCAGCGCGGTGTAGGCGCCGGTCACGCCGCCGCCGACGACCAGCAGGTCGAAGCGCTCGCCGGCCAGCCGCCGGCGTGTGGACGCCCGGTCCAGCGCCAGCGGACGGCCGCGGGTGGCCGCCGCCTTCCGGCTCGGCCTGCGGGCGGGCATGGTGATCAACGACATCAACTCCTGGGTGGTTCACGGGTGCCGGGACGCTCGGGAGGCGCGTCAGCCGGTCTGGTGCTCGCCGGCGGCCCCGGCGAGGTGCGGCGCGAGGACGGTCCGCCACTCGGCCCGCCTCCCGTCGCGCTCCGCCGGGCCGAGCGCCGGTAGGAAGACGCGGCCGATCGGCTGCGCCTCCACGATGGTCTGCAGGGACGGCCAGAGGCCCTGCCGGGCCCCGGCCAGGTAGGCGGTGCCGCGCAGGCTCGCGGTCGCCGAGTCGGCGACGCGTTCCAGCGGCAGCCCGATCAGGTCGGACTGGATCTGCATCAGCGTGTCGCTGCCCGCGACGCCGCCGCCGACCCGGATGCGGCGCAGCGGCGCCCCGGTGGTGGCGGTCACGCCGTCCACCAGGTCGCACACCGAGTGCGCGATGCCCTCCAGGACCGAGCGCGCGAGCTGGGCGCGTCCGGTCGCGAGGGTCAGCCCGGACAGCGCGGCCGTCGCGCGCGGACGCCACTCCGGGGTGCGGACCCCGGCGAGGGCGGGCACGAACCACGCCCCGCCGGACGAGTCCGCCTTCGCGGCCAGCTCGCTGATCTCCGCCGGCGTCTGGAAGAACCCGAGGTCCTCGCAGAACCAGCGCAGCGCCGAGCCGGTCGTGGAGCAGTACGCCTCCAGGCTGAACTGCGTGGTGTCGCCCTCGCGCCGTCCGACCTGGGCGAGGACGCCGTCCGCGCCCGGGACGGGCGGGTAGATCTCGGTGCCGGTCGCGGCGTCGGCGAAGGTGCCGGTGCCGTACATGCACATGGCGTCGCCCGCGTCCAGGCCGCCGAGCGCGATCAGCGCGGCGTGCTGGTCGCCCATCGACGCGGCGATCGGCACGGCCATCCCGAGGACGGACGCGTCGGTCACGCCCATGCCCTCGTCGTCGGAGCGCAGCTCGGGCAGCAGGTCGGCGGGGAAGCCGAGCCGCTCGATCCAGTCGGTGTGCCAGGCGTGCTCGCGGAGCAGGTAGCCGCCGGTGGAGCAGGCGTTGGTGGGGGTGGTGGCGTAGGTCGTCCCGCCGGTGAGGTTCCAGGCGAGCCAGGTGTCGACCGTGCCGAACAGCAGGCGGCCGTCCTCGGCGGCGTCGCGGACGCGCGGGTTCGCGGCGATCTGCCGCGCCGCCCACAGGAACGGCGAGCGGGACCCGACCGGACGGCCCGTCCGGGCGAGCAGGTCGGCGTCCCAGTCGGCCTCCAGGGCCAGCAGCTCACCGGCGTACCGGCGGTCCTGCCAGACGACGGCCGGGGCGAGCGGGGCGCCGGACGCCCGGTCCCAGAGGACGGCGGTGGCGCGCTGCGAGGACAGGGCGACGGCCGTGACCTCGACGCCGCCCGCCTCGGCGGCGGCCAGGGCCTCCCGGCACACCGCCAGCGTGGCGGTCCAGATCTCGGCGGCGTCCTGCTCGACCGAGTCGTGGTCGGGATGGTCCACGCCGATCGGCCGGTAGACGACGTGCGCCACCGAGCCGTCCTGCCGGACGACGCCCGCCCGGGTCCCGGTGGTGCCCTCGTCGACCGCCAGCACGCCGGGGCGCCGCGGCGTGCGGCCCCGAACGGGGGTGGTGCTCGGCGTCATCGTGCGGACCCCTCCTTCGTGGGGTGGGCCCGCCGGCCCGGACGGGCCGGCGGGGCTGACATGACAGGGCTGTGCGGGTGGGACGCGCTCACGAACCGGGCACTACCCACCTCAGCCCGCGGATACGGCCGGGAACACGGCCCGGCAGGCCGGTGTACGGGTGATCCGGGGCGCCCGCGCGGGCGGTCCGGCGAGCCGCCGGACGGGCTGCGCCGGCGCGGGCGCCGCCGGATCAGCCCGCGGCGGGGGCGGGAGCGGTCTGGCCGGGGACGGTCTCCTCGTCCTCGGCGGGGGCCCGGGTCGGGTCCCACTTGATCAGCAGGCAGGTGATGAGCCCGGTGAGCGGCACGATCGCGAGGACCAGGAAGGTGTGCCCGAGCCCGAGACCGTCCTTGATCTGCGGGAACAGGTAGAGGCCCACGACGCTGCCGAAGCTGCCGATCATGCCGGTGACGCCGGTGCCGAGCGCGCGCACCTCGCTGCGGTAGGACAGCGCGGCGATCGACTTGCCGTTCGCGCCGGGTCCGGAGGAGTGCGCGAAGATGAACAGCACCGGCAGGATGAACGCGAACCAGGTCGGGACGTGCCCGAAGGTCAGGCCCATGACGACGAGCACGACCGCCACGATCGCGAACCCGGCCGCCGAGCTCAGCCGCAGCCCCATCCGGCGTCCCACGTAGGCCGACAGCAGACCGCCCGCGATGCCGAACGCGTTGAAGACCATTGAGCCGATCGTGGCCTTCTCGAAGCTCTCACCGAAGATCGCCAGGCTGATCACCGGCAGGTACCAACCGACCGCGAAGTACTGCATGGCCTGGTCGAGCGAGATCACCGAGGACAGCACGGTCCGGGGAAGGTACTTGCCGCGGAACAGCACGCCCGCCTGCCGGAACCCGACCGCCGGACGGGCTCCGGCGGCGTCCGCCGGGTCCTCGGGCCTCCCGGCCTCGGCCTTGATCCCGTAGAGGCGTCCGAGGTTGCGGGCCGCGTCGGCGAGCCGTCCGCGGCTGGCCAGCCAGGACGGGCTCTCGATCAGGAACTTCAGCTGGCCGAGGAAGAGCACGAGGGCGAACACGCCCGCGGACCCGACCGACCAGCGCCAGATGTCCGCGCCCGCGTCGAGGTTGAAGAACAGCAGGGTCAGGGCGAGGTTGCCGGTGGTCGCGATGTACCAGACGCCCTGCCAGAGGTTGAGCCGCCCGCCGAGCTTGGCCGGGGTGTACTCGGCCAGCAGCGCCATCGCGACCGCGAAGTCGATGCCGTAGGCGACGCCGACCAGGACGCGGCCCAGCCAGACCATGGTGAAGTCGCCCGCAAACGCGGCGAGCAGCGCGCCGCCCAGGGCGAACAGCTTGGCGATCAGCAGCGGGGGGACGCGGCCGATCCGGCTGGCGAGCCAGCCGCCGACCGGGTTGAACACGATGGCGAGCGCGGGGGCGGTGGCCGTGAGGATCGACACCTGGTCGGTGCTCAGGTGCATCTGCTTGGTCATCGGGGCCAGGCCCGCGCTCAGCGCGGCGTTGGAGTAGGCGTCCAGGAAAAGGCCGCCGAACACCAGGAGCCAGACCAGCCGCGCGCGACCGGTGATCCTGCCGTGTCCGTCGATGAGCGCTGCGACGTCTTTGACGCCGCGGACGAGGGGGTGGTGCGCCATACGACCTGCCTTCGGGGTAACTGCCCGTCGGGGGGTACGTCAGCGCTTTCAGGGCACGGCGAAGCCACCGACAGGTGGTCTTCGTCTGTGCCTGTCAAACAATGCCCGGATGCTAGGAAAGCGTTAACGTCCATGTCAAGCCCCGCTTACCTGCGAATCAGCGGATCACCCGGCCAGCACGGCACAAATCCGCCTCAGCGGGACGGCTTCAGGGCTACCACCAGCGCTGACCCGGGCATGATGATCTCGCGCCGAGGGGCGCTGGGCGCGCTCGCGCTCGGCGCCCTGGCCACCGCCACCGCCTGCACCCGAACCCCGAAGGCCGGAACCATGTCCGCTGACGAGAACCTGCTGAAGGCCGCCGACCAGGGCGACGCGTCCGCCGTCCGGGACGCCCTGACCAACGGCGCCGACACCGAGACCCGCGACGCGAGCCGCCGCACCCCGCTCCTGCTGGCGTCCGCCGCCGACCACGTGGAGGCCGCGAAGGTCCTGGTCGCCGCCGGAGCCGACCCGAACGCCCAGGACAACCAGCGCGACAGCGCGTTCCTGGTCACCGGCGTGACCGGCAGCGTCGCGATGCTGAACGCCCTGCTCCCGGCCGGGCCGGACCTCACCCTGACCAACCGCCACGGCGGCGTCGCCCTCATCCCCGCCTGCGAACGCGGCCACGTCGACTACGTCCGCGAGGTGCTCAAGACCGGCATCAAGGTCGACCACGTCAACAACCTCGGCTGGACGGGCCTCCTCGAGGCCGTCGTCCTAGGCGACGGAACAACCCCATACCAACAGATCGTCCGACTCCTGATCGACGCGGGCGCGGACGTGAACCTCGCCGACGGCGAGGGCGTGACCCCACTCCAGAACGCCGAACGCAGGAACCAGCGGGAGATCGCCGCCCTCCTCCGCACCGCCGGAGCCCACTAGCCGGCGGAGTCCGCCGGGAGGACGGGCCGCGACGCCTGGCCTCCCGGCGGCGACGCGGGCTCAGTCGTCGTGGCGGGCCTTGCTGGGCTGGACGCGCTTGGGCTCGCCCTCCATCTTCGGGTAGTTCGGCGGGTAGGGCGCGTCGCCGAGGTTGTGGTCGTTCTCGTCGCGGTCGGCCATCTCCAGGAGCGGCTCCAGCGAGAACGCGCGGTCGTCGATCGAGGCGTGCGGGTCGCCGATCTTCGCGAACCGGGCGGGCATGGTCGCGATCGTGAAGTCGTGCGGGTCGGCGTCGGGCAGCTCGTCCCAGGTCAGCGGGGCCGACACGGGCGCGTACGGAAGCGGCCGGACGCTGTAGGCGGACGCGATCGTCCGGTCGCGGGCGTTCTGGTTGAAGTCGATGAAGACCTGCTCGCCGCGCTCCTCCTTCCACCACCTGGTGGTGACCTCGGCGGGGGCGCGCCGCTCGACCTCGCGGCCGAACGCGAGCGCCGCGCGGCGGACCTCGGTGAACGTCCAGCGCGGCTCGATCCGGACGTAGACGTGCACACCGCCCTTGCCGGACGTCTTGACGTAGCCGGTGTAGCCGAGCTCGTCGAGCAGCTCGCGGGCGGGGCCGAGCGCGACCCGGACGGCGTCGGAGAAGTCGGTGCCGGGCTGCGGGTCGAAGTCGATGCGCAGCTCGTCGGGGTGGTCGACGTCGTCGCCGCGCACCGGCCACGGGTGGAAGGTCAGCGTGCCGAGGTTGGCCGCCCACGCGATGGTCGCGACCTCGGTCGGCATGACCTCGTCGGCCGTCCGCCCGCTCGGGAACGCGATCCGGGACGTCCGCACCCAGTCGGGCGCGCCCTTCGGGATGCGCTTCTGGTAGAACGCGTCGGACTTGCCCGCGCCGCCCCCGGCCTGGCCGCGCGCGTAGTCCTCGCGGGTGGCCATCTTCGCGCCCTCGAACACGCCCCCCGGCCAGCGTTCGAGCGTGGTGGGACGGTCGCGCGTGGCGCGCAGGATGCCGTCCCCGACCGCGATGAAGTACTCGACCAGCTGCCGCTTGCTGTACCCGCATTCCGGAAAGTACGGCTTGTCCGGATTGGATACCTTGACGAGCCGTTCCCCGACCGGGATCTCGATGTAAGGCGAAGCCATACCGGCACGCTAACCCACCCCACCGACACTCCCCGTCCCCGAGTCCCCACCGCCACCCGCCGACGTCCGCCCCGCCGCCAACACGCCCCCGGCGGCCCCCGGCCACGGCCGGGGCCCGCCTCGCTTTTCCCAACCGCCCAGACCCACACCGTGGCCACCGGCCCGCAGCGGAACGGCGGTTGTGAGCGGCGCGAACTTCGACAGCAGGTGAGCAGCGTCAGAGCTGCGGCGGGGTGCTGGAAGGGAGAGTGGGTGTACGCGGCCGAGTTCGGCGACGGCCCTGGCGTGGTTCATCGTATGAAGGACGCGATGTCCGCCTTGGAAGCCCTCTCGAAGCTTCTGGCCTCACACCTGGAGAAGATCCGAGCCGAGGAGCGGACGATCCCCGCCCTGCCGAGCAACAGCCTCTCAGCACCCCACTGACTCACAAGGCGGCAGCCCCGGAGCCAACGCCGAACCCCGCACCCCCAACGCCCCAAGCTCGGACGCCCGCACAAGCCCTCCGGTGGACGGAACGCTTCCCGGGCTCAGCTGCCCTGACGGATCCGCGCCACCACCTGCGCCAACTCGGACGAACGCACGGACAAGGGGCCGTCACCCAGATGCTTGCTGTCCCGAATGCCGATCTTGTCCGACTCCAACCGGGCAAGCTCAACGCAGTTCTGACCAGCGGCATCGCTGTAACTACTCTTCCGCCACGACGACATCAGCGGGCCTCTCATCGTCAACTGTCCGCGACGCCCGACGTCTCACGTCGGATGCGGGCCAACAAGAGGGCCAACTCGGGCGGCCTCACGGACAAGCGGTCGCCTTCCGGACGCTTACTGTCCCGGATACCGACCTCACCCGCCCCCAGCGCCGCGAGCTCGACGCAGGACCCCTCATAGTCGTTGCTGTAGCTGGACTTACGCCACATGGGCATCACTGGCCACCCGTCGTCAGTTGCTGGCGACGCCCAACGTCTCATTGCGGACGCGGCCCATCAACAACGCCAACTCGGCCACCGGAAGGGTGAAGTGCCCGGCACCGGGGGCCTTGCTGTCACGGACGCCCACCAGCCCACCTCCGAGACCAGCGAGCTCGATGCAGGCCCCCTGGTGATCATTGCTGTAGCTGGACTTACGCCACCTGGCCATTCGCGTGCTCCCTCATTCGACGAAGCCGGTCGAGCGATTCCCCCACATTCAGGGCGATGTCGCTGATCCGGTCGAGAGCGACGCGATAGGTCGCGACCTCGCCGGGATCACCCACCAGCCTGCCAGGCCCCAAGGTGCTTGTGAATGGGTGATCCCGGCCATCCGGTCCTGTGTAGACCACAAAGGAGCCGTCTCGACCGATGTGCGCCCCCGCCGACAGTTCCACCAGGCGAATAGTGACGGTCTCCGTCATCACGATGAGGTGGTCCAGCTGGCCGAGGGTCACCTCCGGAGACCCGACCGGCAGCATCAGAGCGCCCTCATCGATGATCGCCCTCACGATCGGCGCGGGGGTCCGGCCGAGGACGGACTCCTGAAGCCTGATGCGCCGCTGCACCGCCTGCTCCACATCAGCCCGCTGGGCCGCCTGGAACATCGCGCGGGCGTACTCCGGAGTCTGAAGCAGCGCGGGCACCCACCCGAGCGACCAGATATGGGCCTGGGTCGCCTCGGCTGCGATCGCGTCAACCTCCTCACTCCACTGGGAGGAATGGCGCGACTTCGCGATACGGATGATTCGCCCGAGCGTCCCGCCTGTCTCACATGCCTTGTCGATCTTGTCGGCGTCCTTGAGCTGAAGCGGGGTGACGCCGTTTTCAACCTTGGAGATCAGCGAACTCGTTTTGCCGATGACCTTCGCGACATCCGCGATCGTGAGCCCACGCTCACCACGGAGATTTCGCAGCTCAACAGCTGCCCAGTGGAACGGATCGGCTTCGGGGTTGAGAACCTTCGTGCTGTTCGGCATGCGTCCTCCGCGACCGGGGAGCTCCTTGAAACTCTGGAATTCCTAAGCAACGTACACACAGCGGGGTCAGTCTGTGACCGAAAGCACACACTCCGTCGTCAGGAGAGCGCATGACCCCCGCCATGAGAGTCCGCACGTCCCTGTTGGACAAGACGTTGGTTACTGAGGAGGTGTCGGTCGGGGTTGCGCGGAAGGGGATCTGGGACGTTCTTCGGGCGGCCGGGTACTCCGAGGACGTCATCGACAACGCCGGGACGGTAGTGACCGAGCTCGCCTCCAACGCCGTCCGCGCGGCCGTGGAGGAGCCGATCCGGGTGCGGGTCACGGGCGCGCGGGACGGCGTCTGGGTCGAGGTGTGGGACGACCAGGACGCCGAGCCGGTTCCGCGCATCACCATCGAGACCCTCGGTGACCTGGACGAACTCGCCTGCGACGAGCTCATCGGCGGGTGGGGGCTCGGCATCGTCGAGTCGCTCTCCATCGCGCAGGAGATCCACTCGACCGAACCCCATGGCAAGTGGGTCGGCGCCCTCATCCCCGGCGGCCCGGAAGGGACGACGCCGCGATGACGTCTCCGGCCCACATCCTCGGCGCGGCGGACGCCTTCCGCTCGTCCGGCCCCCCGAAGGGCGCGGCTAGGAGCCGGGGAGCTCGGCCCTGTAGGTCTCCAGGCGGGTGGCCAGTTCCTTGGGGTGGCTGAGCATGGGCATGTGGTCGCCTGGCATCTCGTCCGGGACGATTCCCAGGCGCTCGCGGACGACGCGGCGTAGGAACTCCGCCGGGAAGAACTTGTCGTCGCGGGCCAGGAGGAAGCGCGTCGGGACGTCCGGCCAGGCGGGCAGGGGCCAGGGCTTCATCATCGGAGTCCCGGACTGGCCGCGCGGGTGCTTCGCGGCCTCGGCGATCAGGGCCGGTGGCGTGTCGGAGTAGAACAGCGTCTCCTCGTCGTCGGGCGCGCGGCCGTCGAGAGCGTCCTGCTCGCGCCGGGCCTGCTCGTACCCGGTGGCGGCCCACCACTCGCCCGGGCTCTCCCCCGGCTTCGGGACCATCGCCTGGAGCATGACCAGCAGGTCCACCGGAAGCCGGTCGCAGACCAGCGGGCCCGTGAAGCCGCCCAGCGAATGCGCCACCACGATCAGGTCCGTACGATCGCCGATGGCTTCGACGACGGCGTCGGCGTACTCGGACAGGCCCGCCGAATCGTCCTCGGAGGGCAGGTCGACGGGCACGACGTCATGGCCCCGGCCGCGCAGCTCGTCCACAAGCGGGTGCCAGTACCACGGGTCGGCCCCGCCTCCCGGGATCAGCACGTACGTGACCATCGCGGAACGCCCCCTCGGTCGTGAGTCCTACGGCCGCACCCTAGCCGGGCCCACGGACAGAACCGCTGGGCCGCGAGGTACCTTCGACGGTATGGAGAAGATCCGCAAGACCGAGGACGAGTGGCGGGCCGTCCTCAGGCCGGAGGAGTTCCGGGTGCTCCGCGAGGCGGGCACCGAGGCGCCCTTCACCGGCGAGTACACCGACACCAAGACCGTCGGGGTCTACCGCTGCCGCGCCTGCGGCGCCGAGCTGTTCCGGTCCGAGACCAAGTTCGACTCGCACTGCGGGTGGCCCTCGTTCTTCGAGCCGTCGAAGTCCGACGCCGTCACCCTGATCGAGGACCGGTCGCTCGGCATGGTCCGGGTCGAGGTGCGCTGCGCGACGTGCGACTCGCACCTCGGGCACGTCTTCCACGGCGAGGGATACGACACCCCGACCGACGACCGCTACTGCATCAACTCGGTCAGCCTCACACTCGAACCCGCCGAGTAAGGCGCCAGAGAACGCCTCCGGCCCGTCCCCAAGACGAGAAAGGGACGGGCCGGAGGCGTTTCGATGCCGCTACGGCAGGGAGGCGATCACGACATCACGAAAGATCGAAGCTAACCGGTCACATCGCCGAAGCCCACGTGCGGCAGGTGGAGGTGAATCCCCAGGAGGTACATCCCCGCGATGAGGGGAGGCATGAGCAATGCGAAGACCCGCGAATGTGTGCCGAGCCAGAGTCCGATCAGCAGGAGAAACGTCGGCGCCACCATGCACATCAGGAAAAGCGCATTGAGAACAGGGCCGGGATGGTCCAGGCATGGTGTCGCGACACCCTCGCCGCAGTCACGTTCGACGATTACCATGATGACGTTGGCTATTGCGCCGAAGAACCACATGAGCACGCCCAGCACGACGCCGAACACATGGCTGAAGTTCTCGTCCCACCCCGGTGTCGAGCGGCCATCGCGGAGAACGCGTGCGGCGTCGACCGTGGCCATCACCGACATTCCGCCGACCACGGCCGCCATCACCAGCGTTGCCGCGAGCCAGGCCGATCCACTGCCTCCGGCATCGAAGTTCGTGCCATCATTGGTTAACGAAAGCCGACGAGACCATCCTGTGAATGCCAGGACCATCATGAATGGCACGCTGCCCCAGCCGCCCAGAGCGGTGAGCCAGAGGAAAACGCGTCGGCTCGTGTCTGAATGCTCGATCAACATGTCGAAACGCTAGCAGAGCGTCCCCATGCTGACCTGTCCATCTGTGGGACGGCCCTTCCGGCCGGGGGCGAGGCCATTCACGACCTACCGCTGAGACCATGTCTCACGCCGGACCCGGTTCAACAACAGAAAACGCCTCCGGCCCGTCCCCAGAAACCAGAGAGGACGGGCCGGAGGCGTTCACGCGTTACGGAAGGGAGGCGATCAGTTCCGTGACCGGCTTGCGGCGGCCGGTGTAGAACGGGACCTCCTCGCGGGTGTGGCGCCGAGCCTCGGCTCCACGCAGGTGGCGCATGAGGTCCACGATGCGGTGCAGCTCGTCGGCCTCGAACGCCAGCATCCACTCGTAGTCGCCGAGCGCGAACGACGACACCGTGTTGGCGCGGACGTCCGGGTAGCCGCGCGCCATCTTGCCGTGCTCGGCGAGCATGGCGCGGCGCTCCTCGTCCGGCAGCAGGTACCACTCGTACGACCGGACGAAGGGATACACGCACACGTACGCCCGGGCCTCCTCCTCGGCGAGGAACGCCGGGATGTGGCTCTTGTTGAACTCGGCGGGCCGGTGCAGCGCCATCTGCGACCAGACCGGCTCGCTGGCGCGGCCGAGGGCGGTGCGCCGGAACCGGGAGTAGACCTCCTGCAGGTCGTCGGAGGACGGCGCGTGCCACCAGAACATGTAGTCGGCGTCGGCGCGCAGGCCGGCCACGTCGTACAGGCCGCGGGTCACCACGTCCTTCTCGGCGGCCTGGTCCAGCAGGTCCTGCACCTCGGCGGCGTCCTTCTCGGTCACCGCGCCCGGCCGGGACACCCGGAACACCGACCACATGGTGTACCGGATCACCTGGTTAAGGTCGCGCGCCTTCGGCTTCGCGGGCTTGTCCGTCATTCTCGTCTCCCCGACTCTCCAGATACTCCAGTATGCGTCCGGCCGCGGACCGGGCGTTCGCGATCACCGCCGGGACGCCGACCCCGTCGTAGGCGGCGCCCGCGACGGCGAGCCCCGGCTGCGCGGCCACCGCGGACCGGACCCGTGCGATCCGGTCGGCGTGTCCCACGTCGTACTGCGGCAGGGCCCCGCCCCAGCGGGTCACCCGCGTCTCGACGGGCAGTTCGGCGACCCCGCAGGTCACCGACAGTTCGGTCATCGCGGCGGCCTTGAGCTCCTCGTCGGAGCGCTGGAGCGTGTGCTCCTCGCCGACGCGGCCGATCGACGCGCGCGCCACGATGATGCCCGGGTCGCGTTCGCGCAGGTGCGGCCACTTGACCGAGCTGAACGTCACGGCCTTGACCTGCCGGTCCTCCACGGACGGGACGAGGTAGCCGCTGCCGTGCGGGGCGCGCCGGAACGCCGAGGCCGGGTAGGCGAGCGTGATCAGCGCCATCGACGCGGTCTCGATCCGCTCCAGCTCGCGGGCGGCGGCCGGGACGTCCTCGGCGAGCAGCCGCGCGGCGGGCGGGGCCGGGCAGGCGACCACGACGGCGTCCACGTCCAGGGCCTCGGGGGCGTGGGCGGAGCCGACCGTGAGGCGCCAGCCGTCCGGCGTGCGGCGCAGCTCCCGGACGGTCGCGCCGGTGCGGATCTCGCCGCCCGCCTTCGTCACCGCGTCCGCGATGAGGTGCGGGAACCGGCCGAGACCGCCGTCCAGGGTCGCGAAGAGCGGGCCGGGGTCCTTGGGCGCGTGCTCGCGGACGCCCTTCACCGCGTTGATCAGCGAGCGGTGGCCGCGCGCGGCGGCGGCGACGGCGGGCAGCGTGGACTCGAACGACAGGCGGTCGGCGCGTCCGGCGTAGACGCCGCCGAGCAGCGGCTCGACGAGGCGGTCCACGACCTCGTGGCCCATTCGCGCGCCGATGAAGTCGGCGACCGACACGTCGTCCCCGCGCGGCGTCTCCGGCAGGACGAGGTCCAGCGGCACGCGGGCGAGCCCGGCGGGCGACAGCACCTGCGAGGCGGCGAGCGAGCGCAGGTCGGACGGGACGCCCATGACCTGCCCGGCGGGCAGCGGGCGCAGCGCGCCGAAGCTGAGGATCGAGGCCGAGGTGGTGCCCGGGTGCACCAGGTCGTCGCCGTGGCCGAGCTCGCGGACCAGGTCGACCGCCTCGGGGCGTCGGGCGAGGATCGCCTCGGCGCCCTCGTCCACCGGCAGCCCGGCGATCTCGGAGACCTGGAGCTTGCCGCCGATCTTCGGCGAACCCTCCAGGAGGGTGACCCTGACGCCGCCGCCGACCAGCCGCCACGCGGCCACCAGTCCCGCGACGCCGCCACCGACGACCGCCACATGCGGGGTGGGTTTGGCGCTCATGCCTCCACCTTCCCAGATGCCTCCCGAAATCCGCGCAAGGGGTCGCCATCTCGCATTATGAGATGCCTCGCACGGACGACCAGGGCCGGGCGGCGCGTGACGCGTGAGATCTTAAGCCGCGGACGGCGTCCGGGCAGCCGAAGGCCGACCGGCGAGAACGTCACCGGTCGGCGCAGGTCAGGCCGCTGCTATGGCTACCGGGCGGAGTACTCGTGGACGAACTCGGCGAGCCGCGTCAGGACGTCCGGGTCCGTCGTCGGCATGACGCCGTGCCCAAGGTTGAAGACGTGGCCCTCGGCCGTCCGGCCGCGGTCGACGACGTCCTTCGCGCGGCGCTCGACGACCTCCCACGGGGCGAACAGGACCGCCGGGTCGAGGTTGCCCTGGAGCGCCTTGCCCGCCGGGACGCGCCGGGCGGCCTCGTCCAGCGGGACGCGCCAGTCGACGCCCACGACGTCCGCCCCGGCCTCGCCCATCAGGCTCAGCAGCTCGCCGGTGCCGACGCCGAAGTGGATGCGCGGGACGCCGAGCGCCTCGACCTCGCGGAAGATCCGGCTGGTGTGCGGGAAGACCGACTCGCGGTAGTCCTCCGGCGCGACCGCGCCGACCCACGAGTCGAACAGCTGGATCGCGCTCGCGCCCGCCTCGACCTGCACCTTCAGGTAGGCGATGGTCAGGTCGGCGAGCCGCTCCATGAGCCGGTTCCACAGCTCCGGCTCGCCGTACATCATGGCCTTGGTGTGGTCGTGGTTCTTCGACGGCCCGCCCTCGATCAGGTAGGACGCGAGGGTGAACGGCGCGCCCGCGAACCCGATCAGCGGGGTGCTCCCCAGCTCGTCCACCAGGCCGCGGACGGCCTCGGACACATAAGGCACGTCGTCGGGGGTGAGCTCGCGGATCGCGTCCAGGCCGGACGCGTCCCGGATCGGGTCGGCGATCACCGGGCCGACGCCCGGCTTGATGTCCAGGTCGACGCCGATCGCCTTGAGCGGCACCATGATGTCGCTGAAGAAGATCGCCGCGTCGATCGCGTACCGGCGCACCGGCTGCATGGTGATCTCGTGGATCATGTCCGGCCGGGTGCACGCCTCCAGCATCGGCACGCCCTCGCGGACGCGCAGGTACTCGGGCAGCGACCGTCCCGCCTGCCGCATGAACCACACGGGCGTGTGCGGCACCGGCTCCCGGCGGCACGCCAGGAGGAAGGGACTCTCCGCCGGCCCGGAGGCGGACCCCGCCTCGGCGTTCGGTCGGACGGCAGCGTTCGGTTGGACAGCGTCTTCAGCCACCCGCCGATGGTCCCACGGATCCCCCCGACCCCGTACGCAGGGTCACCATCACGGCCGCAGGTCCGCAATCCAGAGCATCACCCAGGACAGTGCACACTGACACCCGCACCCGACGGGCCGGGACGGCGTGCTCGGCGGCCCGCCCGAACGCGGCCGGACATCACGCCCCGGCACCAGGCGTTCCGGGGGCGCGTGGCCGGGCGTGGCGGCAGGCCGTCCGGCCCGGTGCGCTGCGTCCTCACGCGGACACGGAACGTTCCAGGGTGGGACGAAGTTCCGGACACGCCGAGCGAAGTCCCGCATTCTGTCCCCGCCACGTGCGAACGTGATTCGCGTCATAGCCGAGGAGGTCCCCCGTGTACTGCTCCACCTGCGGCGACGAGCGCCGGTTCGAGCGGACGCCGTGCCTCGACGGGCACGGAGCCGACTGTCCCGAGCGGGCCTGCGTCGAGTGCGGCGCGGCCGTGCTCGTCGGACCGGACTCCACACTCGGCGACCACGCGGTCGTCACGTCCGGCGACCAGGTGGACGTCACTCAGAGTGACGGCGGAACGTCCCGCCCCTCCCTGCCGGTGATCCCCGGCCCCCTCCCCTCGGCCTCCACCCCCACCTCTCCCACTCCCGCCTCGCCCGTGTCCATCCCCAACCCCACCTCCGCCCCTTCCGACCCCGCGTCCCACGAGCCGAGCCGAACGGAACGCGCCTCCGCGCGGGCCGTGGCCTGACCCCGACGCCACTGAAGACGAGACCTGTGCTGTGCCCCCAACCCCGCTCTCCCCGCCGCTCAGCGCGACCGGCGGTCCTCCCGGTGTGCCCGTGACCAGCGACGATCCGGCCGCCGAGCTGCTGCCGCCCCCGTTCGAGCGCGCCCGCGACGCGCTCCGGGCCGTGCTGGACGGCCCGTCGCCGCGCCCCGAACTCGATCTCGAGGACATGCCCGCCCCGCAGCGCCTGGCCCCCTACGCGGCCGCGCTGTCCGGCTCCGTCTACCGCGACGACGACACCGAGGTCGCCTCCGGGCGGCTGATCGTCCTGTACGACCCCGCGGGCCGGGACGGCTGGGAGGGCAGCTTCCGGATCGTCGCCTACATCCGCGCCGACCTCGAGCCGGAGTTCGCCGCCGACGAGCTGATCGGCTCGGTCGCGTGGAGCTGGCTGCTGGAGGCGCTCGAGCCCGCCGGGTACACCGCGGTGTCGGGAACGATCACCCGCGCGGTGTCGGAGAGTTTCGGCGACAAGAGCGACGAGCCGTCCGCGACCGAGCTGGAGCTGCGCGCGTCCTGGTCCCCGACCGACTCCGGTTCGGGCATCGACATGGCCGGACACGTGGCCGCATGGTGCGAGGTCATGAGCACGACGGCGGGCCTGCCGCCCGCCGGGGTCACCGCGCTGCCGGACGGCTCCGGCGGCACGGGCCGCTGAGCGACGTACGGTAGGGGCGTGGGAAGCAGAGCGCCGGGCACCGAGACCGCCGGGGAGAACACCGAGACCGTGGGAGCGTCCGAGACACCGCAGACCGCCGCGCGGACGGGCACGACCGGGCCCGCGGGCGCGGACGACGCCGGATCCGCCGGAGCCGCGACGGGTCCGCCCGCCCGGGCCGCCGGGCACGCGGGCCCCGGCTCGCCGTCCGGCGGCGTCCGCGCCGAGGTGGACACCGAGGAGCGGGTCGCGACGCCGCTGCTGGAACCCCGGGAGGGCGTGCCGCCGGTGCTGGGCGACGCGTCCGGGCTGGCCCGGGTCGTCGAGGCGTTCGCGCGCGGGGCCGGGCCGGTGGCGGTGGACGCCGAGCGCGCGTCCGGCTACCGGTACGGGCAGCGGGCGTACCTGATCCAGCTGCGCCGCGCGGGCGCGGGGACGGCGCTGATCGACCCGATCGAGTGCCCCGACCTGACCGGGCTGAACGCGGCGCTGGCCGACACCGAGATGGTGCTGCACGCCGCCAACCAGGATCTGCCCTGCCTCGCCGAGGTCGGGCTGAAGCCGGCGACGCTGTTCGACACCGAGCTGGCCGGGCGGCTGCTCGGCTACCCCCGGGTCGGGCTCGGCTCGATCGTCGAGAACGTCCTCGGGTTCGCCCTGGAGAAGGGCCACTCGGCTGCGGACTGGTCGACCCGTCCCCTGCCGGAGGACTGGCTGAAGTACGCGGCGCTGGACGTCGAGCTGCTGGTGGAGCTGCGCGACGCGCTGCACGAGGAGCTCGAGCGCACCGGCAAGCTGCCGTGGGCGCTGGAGGAGTTCGCCGCGATCCTGGCGACGCCGCCGAAGACGCCGCGCGCCGACCCGTGGCGCCGGACGTCCGGCATCCACCGGGTGCGGAACCGGCGCGCGCTGGGGATCGTCCGCGAGGTCTGGGAGACCCGCGACCGGATCGCGCAGGAGCGGGACCTGTCGCCCGGCCGCGTCCTGCAGGACGCCGCGATCGTCGAGCTCGCGATGAAGGCGCCGAAGACCCCCGCCGAACTGCTCGCCCTGCCGACCATGAAGGGCCGTGGCGCCCGCCGCCACCAGTCGGCGTGGCTGCGCGCGGTGTCCCGGGCGCGGGGCCTGCCCGAGCGCGGCCTGCCCGAGGCGAACCTCCCCGGCGACGGCCCGCCCCCCGCGCACCGCTGGGCCGAGCGCGACCCGGCCGCCGCCGCGCGGCTCACCGCCGCCCGCGCCGTCGTCACGACCCTGTCGGAGCAGTACACCGTCCCGGCCGAGAACCTGATGCAGCCGGACGCGGTGCGCCGCCTGTCGTGGTCGCCGCCGCCCGGCCCGGTCGCCGCCGAGCCGCTCGCCGACGCCCTGCGCGGCCTCGGCGCGCGCGAGTGGCAGATCGGGCTGGTGGTGCCGCCGCTGACGAGGGCCTGGAGCGAGCTCTAGGCGGGCCTCGCCGCCGCGCTGGCACCGCACCGGCCCCCGAACGGGCACCGCGCCAGCACCGCGCTGGCACCGCCGGACCTCGCCGTCGGGTCAGATCACAGGGACCCCCTGTTGGGACAGGGGGCGATTTAGGTTAGCTTTGCCTAAGCATCCTGGTTCGCCGCAGGGAACCCGTCCCGTGGCCCGACCCCCGAGGAGCGTGGCGATGCTACTGGGCAACTTCCTCATCGGACTGCGGGAGGGGCTCGAGGCGGCCCTCGTGGTCAGCATCCTGATCGCCTACCTGGTGAAGACCGGGCGGCGGGAGGCGCTGCTGCCGGTGTGGATCGGCATCGGCACGGCGATCGCGGTGTCGGTCGGGTTCGGGCTGGCGCTGTCCGCGGCGTCCTCGGAGATGCAGTTCAAGACCCAGGAGCTGTTCGGCGGGATCCTGTCGCTCATCGCGGTCGGCCTGGTCACCTGGATGGTGTTCTGGATGCGCCGCACGTCCCGGTTCATGAAGAAGGAGCTCGAGGGCAAGCTCGACAGCGCCCTGAACGTCGGGCCGGTCGCGCTCGGGACGGTCGCGTTCCTCGCCGTCGGCCGCGAGGGCCTGGAGACCGCGCTGTTCCTGTGGACCAACATCACCAGCTCGTCCGAGGGATCGACGCAGCCGATCGTCGGCGCGCTGCTCGGCCTGGCCTGCGCGGTCGCCCTCGGCTACCTGCTGTACCGGGGCGGGCTGAAGCTGAACCTCAAGCGCTTCTTCGCCTGGACGGGCGGCGCGCTGATCGTCGTCGCCGCCGGGGTCTTCGGCTACGGCTTCAAGGACCTCCAGGAGGCGGACGTCCTGCCCGGCCTGCACACCGTCTGGCTGGAGCCGCACGAGTTCTTCGCCAAGTTCGGCTCGGCGGGCGACTGGCTGCAGACCGCCTTCCAGGGCGTCCTGAACGTCACGCCGCAGATCACCGCGCTCCAGCTGATCACGTGGGCGCTGTACCTGGTCGTGGTGATGGGCTTCTTCCTGCGCCCGCAGGGCGGTCCCGGCCCGAAGAGCGCCCCGGCCAAGCCCGCCTCGGAGCCCGCCGCGTCCGCCTGAGGCGCTTTTCGGCCCCGCCCCCGGCTAGAGGTCGGGGAGCGGGTCGCGCGGGAGGATGCCGGGGTCGAACGCCTCGGCATCCGCCGCGTTGATCACCGGCACGTACTCGTCGTCCACCTCGAAGAACGCCCCGGCGAACTCGAAGCACGCGCCCGCGCCCGTCTCGACCGGCCCGATCCGGCGCTCGCGCGGGTAGCTGCCCCACACGCTGCTCGGACGCGTCCGGCTGAAGGCGCCGGTGCAGAGCACGGTGATCCGCTCGTCGGTCACCACGAACAGGAAGCCCGCGCCGCCGCCGTGGCTCAGCGCGGGGAACACGTAGCGGATCTCCACCTCGCCGCCGAGGAACTCCCGGCAGCGCCGGCGCAGCGGACCCGGCAGCGGCATGACGACGTCCGACCCTTCGCACTCCTGGGGACGGCCGGGCTGCCCGGCCATCCCCATCATGCCCGCCCTCCGCGCCGCCTGACCACCACGTCGCGCGAGCCCGTGGCTCACGCCCGGGACGGCGATTCCGGCGGGCTCAGGCGGTCCGGGACGACCTTGCCGGTCGCGTTGCGCGGCAGCCCCCGGACGAGGTGGACGTCGCGCGGAACGGCGTACCGGGCGACCTCGGCGTGGACGTGGGCGCGGACGGCCACCGGGTCGATCCGGGCACCCGGCCGGGGGACGATGTAGGCGGCGACGCGCTGGCCCCAGTCGGCGTCCGGGACGCCGACGACGGCGACCTCGTGGATCTCGGGCATCCGCAGCAGGGCGTCCTCGACGTCGCGCGGAACGATGTTCTCGCCGCCGGAGACGATCACGCCGTCGGCGCGTCCGGCGACGAACAGCAGGCCGCGGCGGTCGACGCGGCCGAGATCGCCGGTGGCGAGCAGGCCGTCCCGGACGGGCAGCGGCTCGCCACCCGTGTACCCCTCGAAGAGCAGCTCGTTGGCCGCGTGGATGTGGCCGATCTCGCCGCGCGGGACCGTCCGGCCGCCGGAGTCCAGGATCGACAGCGACGTCCCGGCGGGGGGACGGCCCGCCGTGCGGGGGTCGAGCCGCAGGTCGCGCGGGGTCGCGATGGACACCCAGGACGTCTCGGTCGAGCCGTACACGTTGTAGAGGCGGTCGCCGAACGCGTCCATGAACCGGACGGCGAGGTCGCCCGGCAGGGCGGATCCGCTGACGGCGACGATCCGGAGCGTGGACGCGGTGTCGTGCCGGGCGCGCGTCGCCTCGGGCAGGTCCAGGATGCGCTGGAGCATGACCGGGACGGCGAACAGGACGGCGTCGGGCCGCGCGGCGACGGCGGCGAGCGTCCGCTGGGGGTCGAACCGGCGGTGCAGGACGACCGGGGCGTGCAGCGCCCACGCCATCTGGAGCGCCGCGTATCCCCACATGTGGAACAGCGGGGCCTCGACGACCATGGTCTGCCGGGACCGCAGCGGGATCCGGGACGCCATCGACGCCAGCGGCCACAGCCCCGGCCGGGGCGGGCGGCGCGCTCCCCGGGGCCGTCCCATGGTGCCGGAGCTGAGCATGATCGTCCGGCTCTGCACCTGCGGCGGCCCGGACGGCCGGGACGGCGTCGCCTCGATGATCCGCCCGATCGTCGCCGCCGGGGTCGTCGCGAGCGCCCCGGCCCGCAGGGAGGGGTTCGACGCCGCGGCGTCCTCCGGGACCGGGGCGGGCAGGGGCGCGACCCCGCGCGGCAGCCCTCCCGTGCCCGCCGCGTTCGCGTCCGGCGCGGGCGGGTCAGGGAGGGCCGGGCGGAGGCGGTTGCCGCTCAGGGGGGTGGACGGGGCGTGGTCGGCCCACAGGACGCGGCGGCGGAGCGCGACCGGGACGGCCGACAGCAGCGGCTCGAACTCGGCGTCCGCGATGATCAGGTCCATGCGCAGCTCGGACAGGACGGCGCGCAGCCGTCCCGCGCCGAAGCCGGTGTTCAGCGGGACGACCTCGGCGCCGCGGCGGCTGCACGCGACCAGGGACAGCACCAGGCCGCGGTGGTTGCGGCAGAGCAGCCCGACGCGCGGGCGGGGCCCGGCCAGGGGCAGGCCGTCGGCGAGCCTCGCGGACCGGTCGTCCAGCTCGGCGAAGGTGAGTTCGCCGTGGTCGTCGGCCAGGGCTAGGCGGTCGGGGACGCGGGCGGCGGCGGCCACCAGGAGCCCGGCGAGGGTGGTGCCCCAGGTGCGGAGCGCGCCCATCTGGGACAGGACACGGTGCGGCGGGCCCGCGACGAGGCCGGTGCGGAGCAGCATGCCGGTGAGGTCACGCGCGTGCCCGAGCCTGCGGCGCAGACCGGGGCGGTAGGCGGGCCTCGCGTGCGTCACCGGCGTCCTCCTCGGTGCGTCACCGTCAAGGTAACCGGCGGGACGGAGGGGAACAAGGGACGTCCGGGGCGGCCTCGCGTCCGGAACGTCCGGTTCTCCGAGGCCGGGCGTCCGGGACCGCGTGGCAGACTGGACGGGACTGATCGGCAGGATCGGCGGACCGGTTCCCGGGAGGTGCCGCGTGGCGAGTGCGGACGGACGGCGGGCTTCGGGCGCGCTGGAGACCGAGATCATGTCGGTGCTCCAGAGGGCCGGGCGACCGCTCTCCACGGCCGAGGTCCAGGGGCTGCTCCCCGACGAGCTCGCCTACTCCACGGTCGTCACGATCCTGACCCGCATGCACGACAAGGGCCTGCTCGTGCGCGCGAAGGCCGGGCGCGCGTTCCAGTACGCGCCGGTCAGCGACGAGCCGGGGCTCGTGGCGCGGCGCATGCACCAGGCCCTCGAGGAGCGTCCGGACCGGCACATGGTGCTGGCCCGCTTCGTCGACACCCTCTCCGACCAGGACGAACGTCTCCTCCGCGCGCTCCTCGAAGGACGCCCGGAATGATCGCCACGGCGTCGGGACGGCGGGACGCCGGGCGGCGGGGGGCCTGATGACCGACCCGGACACCTACCTCGCGCTGCTGCTTCCGGCGGTCGCGGCCCTGGCGGCCCGGCCGCTGTCCGGACGGCTGGCCCCGCGCACGGCGACGTGGCTGCTGACCGGGACGGCCGTCGCGCTGGCCGTGGCGAGCCTGGCGACGCTGGCGGTCTCGGCGCTGGGCAGCGCGCTGCGGCTGGCGCCGATCGCGGCGCTCGGGCACATGTCCGAGGCGGTGCTGCGGCGCGCGCCCCGGACCGACCCGGTGTACGGGACCGCGGCGGCCGTCCTGCTGACGCTGTGCCTGGTCGCGGTGGCCTGCGTGGCCGTCCGGCAGGGGTATCGGCTGGTGGCGTCCGCGCGGACGGCCCGCTCCCTGCCCGGCGACGGCCTGGTCGCGATCGTGGACGATCCGGAGGCCGAGGCGTTCGCCCTGCCCGGACGGCCCGGACGCGTCGTCGTCACCACCGGCATGCTGGACGTCCTGACCTCGGCGCAGCGCGCCGCGCTGATCGCGCACGAGCGGGCGCACCTGGCCGACCGGCACCACCTGTTCCGGGCCCTCACCACCGTCGCCGTCGCGGCGAACCCGCTGCTCTGGCCGCTGCGCGCGGCGGTCGTCTTCGCCACCGAGCGCTGGGCGGACGAGCGGGCGGCGGCGTCCATCGACGACCGCGAGCAGACCGCGCAGGCGATCGGACGCGCCGCGCTCGCCCACAACCGGCGTCCCCGGCTCGGCCACGCCGCCGCCCTCGGCATCGGCATCGGCGTCGGTTTCGGCCGGGACCTGGGCGTCGGCGTCGGACGGGCCGCGCGGCGGTTCGCCCGGCGGCCCGGACCGCTGCCCCGGCGGGTCGCGGCCCTGCTGGAGCCGCCTCCGGCCCGGCGTCCGCTGCTGATCGCCGCGCTGCTCGGGCTGGTCCTGGTGTCGCTGCTGGCCGCCCAGGACGCCGCGTTCGACCTGCACGAGCTGATCGAGCACGCCCAGGCCGCCGCCTAGCCCTCCCCGACCACCGGTCTCCGGAATCCGGTATCCGGTCTCCCCTGACGTCCGCGTCCCCTAAAATCTACATAGATGTAGATTTCAGTTCGGGGCGAGTTCACGGGAAACGGGGTCCGGGTGATCGAGAGGGCAGCGGCGGCGACGCTCGCCGGGCGCGACGCGTTCGACGCGGGGCTGTACCGCGCGGTGGTCGGCGTCTCCCACCACACGGGCGGGCTGAACGGCCTGGTCGGATGGTGGAGCGACTACGGACTGGCGCTGTTCGTCGTCCTCGCGGGGCTGGCCTGGTGGCGGGCCCGCGACAGGGGCCTCCGCGACGCCGTGATCGCCCTGTGGGTGCCCGGCGCGATGGTCACCGCCTTCGCGGTGAGCAGCGTTCTGAAGTTGATGATCCAGGAGCAGCGGCCGTGCCGCGCCATGCCCACGGTACACATCGCGGTCCCGTGCCCCGGCACGTCCGACTACTCCTTCCCGAGCAACCACGCCGTCCTGGCCGGGGCCGCGGCGGTCGCCGTCTGCTTCGCCGCCGGACGGCTCCTCGCCGCGATCGCCGTGGTCAACGCCCTGGTCATCGCCGCCTCGCGCGTGTACATCGGCGTCCACTACCCGCATGACGTGGCCGTCGGGCTCCTGGCGGGCGCGCTGGTCTCCGCCGCGGGCGCCCTGCTCCTGGCCCGGATCCTGGACCGGATCGTCCCGCCCCGCGCCGTGGGCCTACCCTCGAAATGATCTCCGGGAGCGGCCGTCCGGCCCGTCCCCACTGAGATTCGGGCCACGATTCGGGCCGGGGCGCGGTGTCGATGACGCGGAGGGGCGTTACCGACGAGTAGGATGGCGAGTTACCAGTGAGTAACCACCTTCCGAGGGAGGACGACCCGTGCCTCGTACCGCACGTGACGTCGTGTTCGTGGACGGCGTCCGGACGCCGTTCGGCAAGGCGGGCCCCAAGGGCCTGTACGCGGAGACCCGTGCGGACGACATGGTCGTCCGGGCCCTCCGCGAGCTGATGCGCCGCAACCCGTCCCTGCCGCCGGAGCGGGTGGACGAGGTCGCCGTCGCCGCCACCACGCAGACCGGCGACCAGGGCCTGACCATCGGCCGCAGCGCGGCCGTGCTCGCGGGCCTGCCCAAGACCGTCCCCGGCTACGCCATCGACCGGATGTGCGCGGGCGGGATGACGGCGGTCACCACGACCGCCGCCGGAATCTCCTTCGGCTCCTACGACGTCGTCCTCGCGGGCGGCGTCGAGCACATGGGCCGGCACCCGATGGGCGAGGGCGTCGACCCGAACCCGCGCTTCCTGGCCGACCGGCTCGTCGACCCGTCCGCGCTGGTCATGGGCACGACGGCGGAGAACCTGCACGACCGGTTCCCGCAGATCACCAAGGAGCGCGCGGACGCCTACGCCGTCCGCAGCCAGGAGAAGGTCGCCGCCGCCTACCAGGCCGGGAAGATCCAGCCCGACCTGGTGCCGACCGCGATCCGCTCCGCCGAGAAGGGCTGGGGCCTCGCCACCGAGGACGAGCCGCCGCGGCCGGGCACCTCCATGGAGGACCTCGCCAAGCTCAAGACCCCGTTCCGGGTGCACGGCAACGTCACCGCCGGGAACGCCGCGGGCCTGAACGACGGCGCGACGGCCTGCCTGCTCGCCGCCGAGGACGTGGCCCGCGAGCTCGGCCTCACCCCGCGCATGCGGCTGGTCGACTTCGCCTTCGCGGGCGTCGAGCCCGAGGTCATGGGCGTCGGCCCGGTCCCCGCGACCGAGAAGCTGCTCGCCCGCAACGCGCTCACCATGGACGACATCGGCCTCATCGAGATCAACGAGGCGTTCGCCGTCCAGGTGCTGGCGTTCCTGGAGCACTTCAAGATCGCCGACGACGACCCGCGCGTGAACCCGTGGGGCGGCGCGATCGCCTTCGGCCACCCGCTGGCCTCGTCCGGCGTCCGCCTGATGACCCAGCTCTCGCGGCTGTTCGAGGAGCGGACCGACGTCCGCTACGGCCTGACCACGATGTGCGTCGGCATGGGCATGGGCGGCACCGTCCTCTGGGAGAACGTGAACTGGGAGGGCGACAAGTGAGCGCCGGAATCACCGAGATCTTCAAGGGCGAGGTCGTCACGCACGCCCGCGTCCGCGACGTCCAGCTTCCGTTCGGCGCGGGCACGCTCGCGCTGATCACCCTGGACAACGGCTTCGACCACACCAAGCCGAGCACGTTCGGGCCGGGCGGCCTGACCGAGCTGAACGCCGCGATCGACACGATCGCCGGACGCGACGACATCGTCGCCGTCGGTGTGACCGGCAAGCCGTTCATCTTCGCGGTCGGCGCGGACCTCAAGGGCGTCCCGCTGGTCGAGAGGCGTGAGGACGCGCTCGCCATCGGCAAGCTCGGCCACGACGTGTTCCGCCGCCTCGGCGAGCTGAACGTCCCGTCGTTCGCGTACTACAACGGCGCGGCGATGGGCGGCGGCGTCGAGATCGGCCTGCACTGCACCTACCGGACGGTCTCCCGCAACGTCCCGGCGATGAGCCTGCCCGAGGCGTTCCTCGGCCTGGTGCCGGGCTGGGGCGGCACCTACCTGCTGCCGAACCTGATCGGCGCCGAGAAGGCCCTCAAGGTCGTCATCGACAACCCGCTCGCCCAGAACAAGCAGCTCAAGGGCCAGCAGGCGTACGACCTCGGCATCGCCGACGCGATCTTCGACGCCGCCGACTTCCTCGAGGAGTCGCTGTCGTGGACCGCCCGCGTCCTCAAGGGCGAGATCGAGGTCAGGCGCGCCGAGGTCGACAAGGGCAAGGCGTGGGACGACGCGGTCAACATGGCCCGCTGGACGCTGGAGGGCAAGCTGCACGGCGCGGCCCCGTCCTACGTCCGCGCGCTCGACCTGGTCGCCGCCGCCAAGGACCGCAGCCGTGACGAGGGCTTCGCCGCCGAGGACGAGGCGCTCGCCGACCTCATCATGAGCGACGAGCTGCGCGCCGGCCTGTACGCGTTCGACCTGGTGCAGAAGCGCGCCAAGCGTCCCGCGGGCGCGCCGGACAAGGCCCTGGCCCGCAAGGTCACCAAGGTCGGCGTCGTCGGCGCGGGCCTGATGGCCTCGCAGCTTGCGCTGCTGTTCGCCCGCCGCCTGGAGGTCCCGGTCGTGCTGACCGACCTCGACCAGGAGCGCCTGGACAAGGGCGTCGGCTACGCGCACGGCGAGATCGACAAGCTGCTCGGCAAGGGCCGGATCTCGGCCGACAAGGCCAACCGGCTCAAGGGCCTGATCAGCGGCTCGCTGACCAAGGACGCCTTCGCCGACGCGGACCTGGTCATCGAGGCCGTGTTCGAGGAGATGTCGGTCAAGCAGAAGGTGTTCGCCGAGGTGGAGGAGCACGTCTCCCCCGAGGCGATCCTCGCGACCAACACCTCCTCGCTGTCGGTGACGGAGATGGCGAGCAAGCTGAAGCACCCCGAGCGGGTCGTCGGCTTCCACTTCTTCAACCCGGTCGCGATCCTGCCGCTGCTGGAGATCGTCCGCGGCGAGAGGACCGACGACGCGGCGCTCGCGACCGCGTTCGCGGTCGGCAAGACGCTGAAGAAGTCCTGCGTGCTGGTCAAGGACGCCCCGGCGTTCGTGGTCAACCGGATCCTGCTGCGCCTGATGGCGGAGATCATCCAGACCGTGGACGAGGGCACCCCGATCGAGGTCGCCGAGCGCGCCGCGAACCCGCTGGGCCTGCCGATGCCGCCGTTCGTCCTCATGGGCCTGGTCGGCCCGGCGATCGCGCTGCACGTCAACGAGACGCTGCACGGCGCGTTCCCGGAGCGGTTCCCGCTGTCGGAGAAGTTCGGCAAGTTCGTGGCGGCGGGGAAGCGGGGCGTCTACCTGCCCGACTTCACCGTCGACCCCGAGGCCGTGGAGCTGTTCGGCGGCGGCGACAGGCCGTCCACCGAGGAGCAGGTCCTGGAGCGGGCGCTGAAGGCCCTCGCCGAGGAGATCCGGCTCATGCTGGACGAGGGCGTCGTGGCCGCGCCCGAGGACATCGACCTGTGCATGATCCTCGGCGCCGGCTGGCCGTTCCACCTGGGCGGGATCACCCCGTACCTGGACCGCAGCGGCATCGCCGAGCAGGTGACCGGCCGCCGCTTCCTGGAGCCCGGCGTGGCGTCCCTGCCCGCCTGAACCCGGCCCGCCTGAAAAAGGCCGCCTGAAAGGGCGCGCCTGAAAGACGACGCACGCGTCAACAGCGCGAGCGCGTTCGCGTCGCGCCAACCGCGCCGGCGTGACGGAAATGCCGTCCCGAACCATCGGGACGGCATTTTCGCGTTTTCTTTGGGCATCCCGGACGGGCCGGAGTTTTGGCGGGCCGTGATCCCGCCTAAAACCTCTGTATCGCCCCACGGGCGCGCGCCGTCACCAGCCGAAAGGACGCCAGGTGGACCTGTTCCGGACGAAGTCGGTCGAGCAGTCGATCAACGACACCGAGGTCAAGGAGCACCGGCTGAGCCGGGAACTGGGCGCGCTGGACCTGGTCGTGTTCGGCGTCGGCGTCATCATCGGGACGGGCATCTTCGTGCTCACCGGCCAGGTCGCCCGGGACAAGGCCGGGCCCGCGGTGGCGATCTCGTTCGTGCTGGCCGCCGTGGTGTGCGGCCTGGCGGCGCTCTGCTATGCCGAGTTCTCCTCGACCGTCCCGGTGGCGGGGTCGGCCTACACCTTCTCCTACGCCACGCTCGGCGAGCTCCCGGCCTGGATCATCGGCTGGGACCTGATCCTGGAACTGGCGCTCGGCGCGGCCGTGGTGTCGGTCGGCTGGTCCGGGTACATGGACTCGCTGCTGGCCAGCGCCGGGATCGGCCTGCCCGCGGCGATCCTGAATCCGCCGGGGCAGAACGGCGGGGTGCTGAACGTCCCGGCGGTGCTGATCGTCCTCGTGGTGACGGCGCTGCTCGTCACGGGCGTCAAGCTCTCCGCCCGGGTGAACGAGGTGGTCGTGGCGGTCAAGGTGACGATCGTGCTGCTGGTGATCTTCGCGGGGCTGTTCTTCGTCAAGGGCGCCAACTACCACCCGTTCATCCCGCCGTCGCAGGCGAACGAGTCGGTCTCGGGCGCCGCCGCGCCGCTCATCCAGGTGCTGTTCGGCATCAACCCGGTGTCGTTCGGCTGGCTCGGCATCTTCGCGGCGGTCTCCATCGTCTTCTTCGCCTACATCGGCTTCGACATCGTCGCCACGGCCGCCGAGGAGGCGCGGCAGCCGCAGCGGGACCTGCCGATCGGGCTGATCGGCTCGCTGATCATCACGGCCGTCCTGTACGTGGCGGTCTCGGTCGTCGTGGTCGGCATGCAGCACTACACCGAGCTCAGCGTCCAGGCGCCGCTCGCGGACGCGTTCAAGGCCGTCGGCCACCCGGGGTTCGCGACGGTCATCAGCGTCGGCGCTGTCGCGGGCCTCACCACGGTCGTGCTGATCATGCTGCTCGGGCAGAGCCGAGTGTTCTTCGCGATGAGCCGGGACGGCCTGCTCCCCGGCTGGCTCTCGGCCGTCCACCCGCGGTTCCGGACGCCCTACCGGTCGACGGTGATCATGGGCTGCATCGTCGCCGTCCTCGCCGGGCTGATCCCGCTCGCCAAGCTCGCCGAGCTGGTGAACATCGGCACGCTGTTCGCGTTCCTGGTCGTGTCGGCGGGCGTGATGGTGCTGCGCCGCACCCGGCCGGACCTGCCGCGCGCGTTCCGGACGCCGCTCGTCCCGCTCATCCCGGTGCTGTCCATCCTGGCCTGCCTGTTCGTCATGCTGAACCTGCCGCTCGAGACCTGGTACCGGTTCTTCGCCTGGATGGTGGTCGGCGTGATCGTCTACTTCGCCTACGGCCGCGCCCACTCCCGGCTCCAGCCAGCCCGGGACGAGGTGTGACGTCGCTCACGCTGTCACTTTCGCCGGCCGCGTGGGCACAATGGCCTCCATGACGGGACACCTGCGGGTCGCGGTCGTCGGTTCCGGTCCTGCCGGGCTGTACTCGGCCGAGGCCCTGCTGAAGCAGGCCGGTGCGGGGGTCCGTGTGGACGTGTTCGACCGGCTCCCGTCCCCCTACGGCCTGGTGCGGTACGGCGTCGCGCCGGACCACCCGTCCATCAAGTCGATCGCGAACTACCTCCAGGGCGTCCTGGAACGTCCCGGGGTGCGGTTCTTCGGCTGCGTGGAGCTCGGCCGGGACGTGACGCGCGCCGAGCTGCTCGACTGCTACGACGCCGTGATCTACTCGACCGGCGCGATGGTCGACCGCCACCTGGACATCCCCGGCGAGGACCTGCCCGGCAGCTTCGCCGCCACCGACTTCGTCAACTGGTACTGCGGCCACCCCGACGCCGCCGACCACAGCTTCGCGCTGGACGCCGAGGAGGTCGCCGTCATCGGCGTCGGGAACGTCGCCGTCGACGTCGTCCGCATCCTCGCCCGGACGGTGGACGAGCTGCGACCGACCGACGTGCCCGAGCAGGTCCTGGACGCGCTGTCGCGGAGCCGGGTGCGGCGCGTCCACATGATCGGGCGGCGCGGCCCGGCGCACGCCAAGTTCACCACCAAGGAGCTGCGCGAGCTCGGCACGCTCGCCGAGGCGTCCGTGCACGTCCCCCCGGCCGACCTGGACCTGGACGAGGCCGCCGCCGCGCTCGCCGAGGCCGACCGGCACGTGCGCGGGAACATCAAGGTCCTCAACGGCTGGACGGACGCGCACCGCGACCTGCCGCGCCGCATCGACGTCCGGTTCTGGCGCGCGCCCGCCGAGATCCTCGGCGGCGGACGCGTCGAGGGGCTGCGGCTGGAGCGCACCCGCCTGGACGGCACGGGACGCGTCACCGGCACCGGCGAGTTCGAGGAGCTGCCCGTCGGGATGGTGCTGCGGTCGGTCGGGTACCAGAGCGTCCCGCTGGCCGGGCTGCCGTTCGACGAGCGGAGCAAGGTCGTGCCGAACGACGGCGGACGCGTCCTCGGGCCGGACGGGTCCCCGCTCCCCCGCGAGTACGTGGCGGGCTGGGTCAAGCGCGGCCCGACCGGCGTCGTCGGGACGAACAAGTCCGACGCCGCCGAGACCGTCCGGAACCTGCTCGCCGACCTCGGGGACGCCCGCACCGAGCCCGTCCGGACCATCGAGGACCTGCTGGAACGCGGCGAGCAGCCCGCCGTCCGCTACGAGGACTGGCTCAGGCTCGACGCCGCGGAGATCGCCCTCGCCCGTTCCCTGAGCCGCGGCGAACGCGTGAAGCTGGCCCGCTGGGAGGCCATGCGCACCGCCTGCCGGGGCGTCTGACGCCCGCCCCGCCCGCCGGGCCCCGACTCCGATGACGCTCCGGGACGAGCCGGACGATCCGGGCGCGCCGTCCGGGCGGGCGGCGGAGAACCGGGGACGGACGTGTGAGCGAGGGGTTACCGTGCGTGTGTGATCGGTGGTCCTGAGCGGCGCGCCGGCCGAGGGCGCGTGGGCACCCCCGGCCGGACGGGGCGCGGGGCGTCAGTCGGTGGCGGCCTCGGCGTGCCGCCCTGCGTGCTCGGCGTGCTGTTCGGCGTGGGACGCGTTGCCGTGCCCGGTGAGGTGCGCCGTCGCGGAGGTGATCTCGCGGGCCAGGTCCTGCGGGGTGAGGCCGAGGTCGGCGAGGATCTGCGCGCGCGAGGCGTGGTCGAGGAACTCCTGCGCGATGCCGTAGGTGCGGACGGGGACGTCCACGGCGTGGTCGCGCAGCTCACGGGCGACGGCGTCGCCGACCGCGCCGGTGCGGCCGTTGTCCTCCACGACCGCGACCAGGGTGTGCTCGGCGGCGAGCCCGACCAGCGCCGGGTCGAGCGGCTTGACCCAGCGGGGGTCGACGACCGTGACGCCGATGCCCTGTGCGGCGATCAGCTCGGCGGCCTCCAGCGCCGTGGCGGCCAGGGATCCGGCGACCACGAGCAGCACGCGGGTGCCGTTCGCGCCGTCGTGCCGGGCCAGGACGTCCATCTCGCCGATCTTGCCGACGGCCGGGACGTCGGCGGCGACCGAGCCCTTCGGGTACCGGATCGCGGACGGGCCGTCCTCGATGGCGACGCACTCGCGGAGCAGCTCGCGCAGGCGCGTGCCGTCGCGCGGGACGGCGACGCGCATGCCCGGCACCAGCGACAGGATCGACAGGTCCCACATGCCGTTGTGGGACGCGCCGTCGTCGCCGGTCACGCCGGACCGGTCGAGCGCGAACGTCACGGGCAGCCGGTGGAGCGCCACGTCCATCAGGACCTGGTCGAACGCGCGGTTCAGGAAGGTCGCGTAGACCGCGAAGACCGGGTGCATGCCGCCGATCGCGAGCCCGGCGGCCGAGGTCGCGGCGTGCTGCTCGGCGATGCCGACGTCGTAGATGCGGTCCGGGAACGCCTCGGCGAACGGGGCGAGCCCGGTCGGGTGCAGCATCGCGGCGGTGATCGCGACCACGTCGGGGCGCTCGCCGCCGATCGCGACCATCTCCTCGCCGAACACCTTCGTCCAGCCGGGGGCGGCACCGGGCTTGGCGGGGGCCTTGCCGGTGGCGGGGTCGAACACGGGCGCGCCGTGCATGTGGTCCTCGTCGTTGGCGAGGGCGGGCTCGTAGCCCTGGCCCTTGCGGGTCAGCGCGTGGACGATCACCGGGCGGCCGTACGAGCGGGCCTTGCGCAGCGCGTGCTCCATCGCCTCGGTGTCGTGGCCGTCGATCGGGCCGACGTACTTCATG
Source organism: Actinomadura oligospora ATCC 43269 (assembly GCF_000518265.1). Taxonomy (GTDB): domain Bacteria; phylum Actinomycetota; class Actinomycetes; order Streptosporangiales; family Streptosporangiaceae; genus Spirillospora; species Spirillospora oligospora. Next base: position 365,867 of record NZ_JADG01000011.1, read on the forward strand.
CCGAGGTCCTCGAACATGGCCTGCGGCTGGAGGACGTCCTTGATGCCCTTCTTCATGCCGTGCAGCGCCTCGTAGGCGACCGCGCCGACCACGGGGGCCTTCGGCACCGTCCGCTTGATCAGGTCGAGCGCGCGCTCGTAGCCCTGGGTGACGCGCAGGTCGGCGAGGTGGCTGGCCAGGCCGCCGATCGTCGGCGAGTAGGACCGGCCGTTGTCGTTGACGACGATGATCACCGGACGGTCCTGGCCGCCCGCGATGTTGTTGAGGGCCTCCCAGCACATGCCGCCGGTGAGCGCGCCGTCGCCGACGACCGCGACCACGGCCCGCTCGGACTCGCCGCGCAGCTGGAACGCCTTGGCGATGCCGTCGGCGTAGGAGAGCGCGGTCGAGGCGTGCGAGTTCTCGATCACGTCGTGCTCGGACTCGGCCTGGCTCGGGTACCCGGAGAGGCCGCCGCGCTGCCGGAGGGCCGAGAAGTCACGGCGTCCGGTCAGCAGCTTGTGGACGTACGCCTGGTGGCCGGTGTCGAACAGGATCCGGTCGCGAGGCGAGTCGAAGACGCGGTGCAGGGCGATGGTGAGCTCGACGGCGCCCAGGTTCGGCCCGAGGTGCCCGCCGGTCTTGGAGACCGCGTCCACCAGGAACTCACGGACCTCCCCGGCCAGGCGGGGCAGCAGCGTGGCGTCCAGTCGCCTGAGGTCTTCAGGACCCGTGATCGACTCCAGCAGGGTCACGCTTGTCAACTCCTCCATCAGGGGCTTTCGGGGGCCCCCGGTCGTCGGGCCGTTCCGAGTTTAGTGCGGCTTGACCGACCCGGTGCCCCGCCCCGGGGCCTGGGACGATTTCCGCACCGAATCGCCACAACCACCTATCGGACCACCATCTCCGGCCCACGGCCGCAGGCCGGGGTCACCATTTCCGACGAAAGGAACAGCGTGTCCGTTCACACCGAGGAGATCGTGCTGCTGAACGCCGCCGACGAGGCGATCGGGACGGCTCCGAAGCTGGCCAGCCACCACTGGGACACCCCCTACCACCTGGCGTTCTCCTGTTACGTGGCCGGCCCTGACGGCCGGGTGCTGATCACCCGCCGAGCGCTGGACAAGAAGACCTTCCCCGGCGTCTGGACGGGCAGCTGCTGCGGCCATCCGGCGCCCGGAGAGGGGCTGCGGGACGCCGTCCGGCGGCGCCTCTCGACCGAGCTGGGGCTCACCGCGGACACGATCACGTCCGTTCTGCCCGGTTTCCGGTACCGGGCGGTCGCCGACGACGGTGTGGTCGAGTACGAGCGCTGCCCGGTCGTCCGCGCGACCGTGACCGACACCACGCCCTCCCCCGCCCCGGGCGAGGTCGAGAACGCCGAGTGGTGGACGTGGAAGGAGTGCCTGGAGCTCGTGGGACGGCCCGAGGCGTCCCCCTGGTACCGGCTCCAGATGGCCGAGCTCGTGCCCCTCGGCGAACCCCTCGACTGGCCGGACGCGGGCCCGGACGGGCTGCCCCCGGCGCTCGCCTGGTGACGGCCGGACGGGCGTGGCGCGAGTGCCGGACCGGCACCGGGGAGGTTTCGGTGACTCAGATCACCGGAAGATCACTATTCGTGGTGTGGTGTTGACCTGACCACCGCTTGAACGGACGCTTGTTTCTCGGGTAACCGAAGGGACGAGCGATGCTGGGATCAAGGGTGCGTGCGCACCGGATTCGCGGGCGCGGCGGTCTCACCGCGTTGACGGCCGTCGCGCTCGGCGGGGCACTGGTCCTCGCCGGCTGCGGCGGCGGCGGTGACAAGAAGTCGTCGGACAAGTCCAAGGTCGAGGTCTTCTCCTGGTGGACCGGTCCCGGCGAGGCCGACGGCCTGGCCGCGATGAAGGCCGACTTCGAGAAGAACAACCCCGGCACCACGTTCGAGAACGCGGCCATCGCGGGCGGCTCGGGCACCCAGGCGAAGGCCGTGCTGGCCAGCCGCCTCCAGAACCGCAAGCCGCCGGACTCCTTCCAGGGCCACGCGGGCGCGGAGCTGCTGGACTACATCAAGGCCGGGCAGATCGAGCCGCTCAACTCGTTCTACGACGCGAACGGGATGACCAAGGTCTATCCCAGGCAGCTGCTCGACCAGATCAGCTACCAGGGCAAGATCTACTCGGTGCCGGTGAACATCCACCGGTCGAACATGCTCTGGTACAACCCGGCCGTGCTGAAGGAGGCGGGCATCGCCGCGCCGCCGAAGACGGTCGCGGAGTTCGTCGCCGACCTGAAGCTCGTGCAGTCCAAGACCAAGAAGGTGCCGCTGTCGCTCGGCGCGCAGTGGACCGCGGACCACCTGCTGGAGAGCGTCCTGCTCGGCGATCTCGGCACGGACGGCTACAACGCGCTGTGGAAGCCGGGCGCGGACTGGTCCGGCCCGCAGATGACCAAGGCGCTGGGCGACTACGCCGAGATCGTGAAGTACACCTCGGTCGAGGCGGCGTCCACCGACTGGCAGGGCGCGGCCAAGGCCGTGGTGGACGGCAAGGCCGCGTTCAACATCATGGGCGACTGGGCCTACGGCTACTTCACCGGCAGCGCCCCGAACGGGCTCGGCAAGAAGCTCGGCACGGACTTCAACTACGCGCCCTCGCCGGGCACGGACGGCACGTACCTGTGGCTGTCGGACAGCTTCACCCTGCCCAAGGGCGCTCCGCACCACGCGGGCGCGGAGGCGTGGCTGAAGGAGGCGGGCAGCAAGCAGGGCCAGGACCTCTTCAACCCGAAGAAGGGTTCCATCCCCGCGCGCACGGACGCCGACAAGAGCCTGTACACCGGTTACCTGGCCTACGCGCTCGCGCAGTGGGGCAACCCGTCGACCAAGCTGGCCGGGTCGATGTGGCACGGCGTGGTCGCCAACAACAAGTGGCACACCGACATCGACACGGCCGTCGGCCTGTTCCTCCAGAGCAAGGACGCCTCGAAGCTCCAGAAGGCGCTGGCGGACGCGGCCAAGAACGACGCGCAGTGACCCGAGTCCCCACCGCGCGCGGCTCGTCCGGGCGGACACGGCCGGCAGGCGGCCCGTCCGGGCGGCTGCGGCGGCTCGGCCGGGCGGGCTGGCTGCCCGGGCTGCTGCTGGTCACGCCGTCCATCGTCGCGATCGGCCTGTTCGTGTACGGGCTGATCTTCTGGAACGTGCGGGTCGCGGTGAGCGGCAAGCACGACGAGGTGTCGCCGTACAAGTTCGACAAGGGCAAGAACTTCGTCGACCTCTGGCACGAGCCGTCCTGGCCTGGGGCGGTGCGGCACGCGCTGGTCTTCACCGTCGTGTTCGTGGGCGGGGCGCTGCTGCTCGGCGCGTTCCTGGCGTTCCTGATGGAGAAGGGCATCCGGGGCGAGGCCGGGTTCCGGATCATCTACCTGTTCCCGATGGCGATCTCGTTCATCGCGTCCGGGGTGGTATGGCGGTGGCTGATGAACCCGGCGCCCGCCGACCGGGCGGTCGGGCTGAACCAGCTGTTCCACAAGGCCGGGCTCGGCGACCTGGCGAACTCCTGGTGGCAGGACCGCACGTGGGGCATGGCCGCGATGGCGATCCCCGCGATCTGGCAGATGTCCGGGTACGTGATGGCGCTGTACCTGGCCGGGTTCCGCAGCGTCCCGGACGACCTGCGGGAGGCGGCCCGGGTGGACGGCGCGTCCGAGTGGCAGGTCTACCGGTACGTGGTGTTCCCGCAGCTGCGGCCGGTGACGCTGTCCGCGCTGATCATCCTCGGGCACATCTCGCTGAAGGTGTTCGACCTGATCATGGCGATCGCGGGCAAGCAGATCATCACCTACGTCCCGGCGATCGCGACCTACGTCGAGGTGTTCGACCGGCACGACCCCGCGAACGGCGCGACGATCGCGACGTACCTGCTGCTGGCGGTCGCGGTGCTGGTCATCCCCTACCTGGTCTGGTCGGTGCGGACGGAGCGGACGCGGTGAGCACGGCGGACGCGGTGAGCACGGCCGACACGGTGAGCACGGCCTACGCGGTGAGTGTCATGGGCATGGCGGACGCGGTGAGGGCGGGGGCGGGGCTGTGAGCGCGGCGTCGGGGACGGTCAGCCGGGCGCCGAGGGCGCGGACGGGCGGGGCGCGGGCGATGCGGGTGCTGCGGTTCGCGGTGCTGCTGGCGTTCGTCCTGGTGTTCCTGATCCCGGTGTACGTGCTGGTGGTGACCAGTTTCAAGTCGTTGCAGGAGGCCGATCCGTCCACGGCGTGGAACCTGCCGGAGCACTGGGGCGTGGACGGCTGGAAGGCGGCGTGGTCGTCGCTGCGGCCGGGGCTGGAGAACAGCGTCAAGATCGCGGTGTCGGGGTCGCTGATCTCGGCGGTGCTGGGGTCGCTCAACGGTTACGTGCTGAGCAAGTGGCGCTTCCCGGGCGCGGACGCGGTGTTCACGCTGTTCCTCTTCGGGATGTTCATCCCGTACCAGGCGGTGATGATCCCGCTCGCCGGGCTGCTCACCAACATGGAGCTGGTCGGGACGATCCGGGGCCTGGTGCTCGCGCACGTCGTGTACGGCATCCCGATCTGCACGCTGATCTTCCGGAACTACTACGTGACGATCCCGAACGAGCTGATCGAGGCGGCCCGGGTGGACGGCGCGGGCATGCTCCGCACCTACTGGTCGGTCGTGCGGCCGGTGTCCGGGCCCGCGTTCGCGGTCGTGCTGATCTGGCAGTTCACCTCCATGTGGAACGACTTCCTGTTCGCGGTGTTCCTCGGGGCGCCGGACAGCTGGCCGGTGACCGTCCTGCTGAACAACACGGCCGGGTCGGGCGCGGCGGCGGTGAACTACAGCCAGCAGATGGCCGAGGCGCTGCTCGCGTCCCTGCCGACGCTGCTCGTCTACCTGCTGCTCGGACGGTTCTTCATGCGTGGGCTGATGGCGGGCGCCCTCAAGGGCTGAATCTGACAAGAAACCGGGCAACGTCCGACAATAAGTGATCACTTCTGTGACCGAGTGCACAGGAGTGATCCCGGTCTCTACACTGCCGCCGTAACGGCAGGCGCTCGATTCGGCGTACGTCCGCGGTGTGCCGCTTCCGATGCACGGCACGTCCGTTCGACAGCACGCTCTTTTCGCAGGGGGTCCCATGGGCAGCAGTTCCGTCCGACGCATCGCGGCCGCGGGGAGCGCGTCCGGGGCCGTCCTCGTGGGGGCGCTCGCGGCGGGGGCCTCGCCCGCGCTGGCCGATCCGTCCGCCGGGGCCGGGGCGGCGGCCGGAGCGCCGACGGTCTCGATCGCGCCGAAGCGGTTCACGCCGGGCGAGAACGTCACGGTGCGGATCGGCGGGTGCACGAGCGAGCCGTCCGTGGGCGGCCAGAACGAGGTGTTCGTCCAGGGCGACCCGTCGGGCTTCGACCGGAACGGGGAGACGTCCTGGTCGGGCATCGGCTCGACCCTGCCGGGGCTCAAGCCGGGCAACTCCTACATCACCAAGTTCACCTGCATGACGGCGTCCGGGCCGCGGACGCTCACGCTGTTCGCGACCCTCCCGGAGAAGCACACCACGCCGCCTCCCCCGCCGGGCGACGGGCACGGCGGAGGCGGCGGAGGCGGGAAGCGGTTCCACTTCGGCTTCGACGACGTGGACCTGTCGACGCGGACGGTCGTCCCCGGCGGGCGACTCGGGATGAAGGTGCACTGCCCGACCGAGGCGAGCGCGACCTCGTCGTCCTTCGTCGAGGACCCGCGGTTCGAGGAGACCGGCGAGGACACCTGGGAGGCCACCGGGAGGTTCGGGCGGTCGCTGCCCTCGGTCGTCCGCGTGACGATCGGGTGCGCCGAGCACGGGACCGTCGTGTTCACCACCCGTCCGGGTCGGGACGAGGTGTCCCCCGGGCCGACGATCCCGCGCGGCGCGCCCGACACCGGCGACGGCAGCACCGCCTCCGGCGGCAGCGGTGCCGTTGCCGGGTCGCGAGGCGCGCGTGCGCCCTACGTCGGCGCGGGCGCGGCTGCCTTCGCGCTCGCGGGCACCGGGCTCGTGCTGCGCCGTCGTCGCGTTGCGAGGGGGCGGTCCTGACCTCGCCGTCCCGCCGCCTTCCCGGCTGGCTTGCCGCGGTTGGGCTGGCGGCCGGGTTGCTGAGCGGGTGCGGGAACGACGGGCCCTATGCGGACGGGCCGACGGATCCGGGCGCGACGAAGAGCACGGGCGCGGCCGGGACGGTTCGGTACGCGACGTCCTCGCTGGGACGGTCGGAGCCCGTCACCATCAGGATTCCGCGGTTGGGGGTGACCGCGCCGGTCACCGACCTCGGGCTCAGGCCGGACGGGACGATCGAGGTGCCGTCCCTCGACCGTCCCAACCTCGCGGGCTGGTGGAAGGAGGGCGCGACGCCCGGCGAGGAGGGGCCGTCGGTCATCCTCGGGCACGTGGACGCGCGCGGGAGGGCGGCCGTGTTCAACCGGCTCAAGGACCTGCGGGAAGGCGACCGCGTCATGGTCGTCCGGAAGGACGGGCGCACCGCGACCTTCGCCGTGCAGCGGGTCGAGCGGGTCGCCAAGACGGCCTTCCCGGGTGAGCGGATCTACGCCGAGGACCTGGACTACGCGGCCCTGCGGCTGGTGACCTGCGGCGGTGACTTCGACCGCGGCACCGGCCACTACGTCGACAACGTCATCGCGTACACGCGTCTGGTGCGGGACTGATCCGATCTGGTGCGGAAGTGAACCATCCGGGCCCGTGATTCGTTGTCCGGGCATCGGGGACGCCCGTCCGGGCAGCAGGGACGGCTGTCCCGCCGGACACCGGCGTCTTTCCCGACGGTGCGGATACGTCCGGCATGGCCGGGTTCTCACCGAGACCGCACGACGTCCGCCGCCTCCACCGGACAGGATGGAGCGGGGACCAGCACAGGAGGTGACCGGGTGAGGGCGATCAGCGTCCAGCAGCCGTGGGCGTTCGCGATGGCGCGGGGCGGCAAGGGCGTGTTCAACCAGCCCGCGCCGACCGGGTACCGGGGCCCGGTGCTCGTGTACGCCTCGCTGCGCGTGGACCTCGGCGCGTGCGACTCCCCGCTCGTCCTCGAGGCGGGCTGGGATCCGGGCGACCCGCTCGCGACCGTCGGCGCGGTGATCGCGCTCGCCGACATCGAGGACGTCTGCTCCGGCGCGGTGCTGGACGGGTCGTGCGACTGCGGGCCCTGGGCCGAGGCCGAGGCGCACCACTGGCGGCTGGCGAACGTGACGCCGCTGCCCCGCCCGGTGGTGGCGCTCGGCAAGGTCGGGCTGTGGGAGCCGTCCGCGACGCTCGTCACCGAGGTCCGGACGATGCTGGCGTCCGCCGCGTCCAGCACGGGCTGAGGCGCGCGCAGGACGGCCACGCGCGGGCCTGGGCTGGCGCCGGGGCGGGGCTCAGGATTCGGCGGCCTCGCGGAGGCGGGTCAGTTCGGCGGCGATGCGGTCGAGGGGCCAGCTCGCGTTGAGGCCGCTGGGGTTCGGCAGCACCCAGATCCGGGCCGGGCCGAGCATGTCGTCCTGGAGGCCGATCCGGGCCTTCGGGTGGCCGAACGCGGTGCGGTACGCGGTGACGCCCTGGACGGCGAGGAAGCGCGGGCGGCGGCGCTCGACCAGTGCGGCGAGGCGTCGTCCACCCTCGCGCAGCTCGTCGGCGGTGAGCTCGTCGGCGCGGGCGGTGGTGCGGGCGGCGAGGTTGGTGATGCCGAGGCCGAGCGCGCCCAGTTCGTCCTGCTCGGAGGGGTGCAGCAGGCGCGGGGTGAAGCCGGAGCGGTGCAGCGCGGGCCAGAACCGGTTGCCCGGGCGGGCGAAGTGGTGGCCGGTCGCGCCCGAGTAGAGGCCCGGGTTGATGCCGGTGAACAGCACGCGGAGCGGGACGTCCTCGGGCGGCAGGACGTCCGGGATGAGCCGGTCCCGGGCGGCTTCCAGATCGGCCTTCGTCGGGCGGGCAGGGATCGGCATCAGACCAGGCTACGCACGATCCGGATCAGGTCGCGCGCGACCCGGTCGCGCAGCGTTGCGCAGGGTCCGGGCAGGGTTGCGCACGAGGCGGGCAGGTTGCGCACGAGGCGGGTCGGGTTGCGCGGGGTTCAGATCAGGTTGCGCACGATGAGGGCGGTCGCGGACACGCCGACGAGTGTGAGGACGGCGAGTCGCGTCCGGCCGCCGTCCAGGTAGCTGCGCAGGGGCCCGGCGGCGAAGAACCCGGCCGCGACGAACGGGGTGAGCGCGAGCCCGGCGACGAACTGCCGCTCGGGGAACTGGTGCAGGACGGCGAGGGTGAGCGCCGAGAGCAGCGTCCCGAGGGTGAAGAAGATCGAGAGGGTGGCGCGCACCATCGGGCCCGTCTCGCGCTGGTAGAGCAGCGCGATCGGCGGGCCGCCGATGGCGGTCGCGGTGCCGCCGAGCCCGGCGAACATCCCGGCGGCGGCGAGGGTCGTCCGGTTGCGCGGGACGACCCCGGAGTAGGCGCTGACCGCGAGCGCGACGAGCACCAGGCCGCCCGCCGCCAGGCCCATGCCCCGCACGGACAGGACGGCGACGACCCACACCCCGAGGGGCGTCCCGGCGATCCGCCCGGCGAAGGCCCAGCCGAGGCCCCGCAGGTCGGCGTGCCGCACCTCGCGGGCCAGCGTGAACATCGGCGTCACGGTGGCCGCGATGAGCAGCGCGCCGGGCATCAGGTCGGGGAACAGCAGCGCGACGACGGGCGTCGCGACGACGCCGACCCCGAACCCGATGCTGCTCTGCACGAGGGCCCCCACGAGCACGGCGAGGCCGCCGACGAGGAGGAACATGGTGGAGGGAAACGCGCTCGAATGCACGTTCTGGAACGTTACATCCACCAAGATCCGCTGTGCGAGGCCTGACCGGCCGCTACGCGGAGGCCTCGGTGAGCCGCTCCTCCTCGGCGGCGGTCAGGGTGAGGTCGCCGACCGCGAGAAGGGCCGGGAGCTGGTCGACCGAACGGGCGCTCGCGATCGGCGCGGCCACGGTCGGACGGCCCGCGAGCCAGGCGAGCGCGACCGTGGCGACCGGGACCTCCCGCTCGACGGCGATCGCGTCCAGGGCGTCGAGCACCCGCCGCCCGCGCTCGCTCTCCAGGTACTTGCCCGCGCTCCCCGCGCGCGGGCTGTCCACGGTCTGCCCGGGACGGTACTTGCCGGTCAGGAACCCGGACGCGAGCGCGTAGTACGGCACGGACGCCAGGCCGTGCCGCCGCGCGATCTCCAGCCGCTCGCCCTCGTACTCGTCCCGGTGGACGAGGTTGTAGTGCGGCTGGATCGCGACGTACTTGGCCAGGCCCTCCCGGTCGCTGACGGCCAGGGACGCCTCGAGCCGCTCGGGCGAGATGTTGGAGACGGCGATCTCGCGGACCTTGCCCGCGCGCTTCAGCTCGTCCATCGCGCCGATGATCTCCTCCACCGGCACCGACTCGTCGTCGAAGTGGGTGTAGTAGAGGTCGATGTGGTCGGTGCGGAGGCGGCGCAGCGAGTCCTCGGCCGCGGCTCGGATGTTGGCGGCGGACAGCCCCTTGCGCTCGGGGTGCGCGCCGACCTTGGTCGCGACGACCACGGCGTCGCGGTTGCGCCGGGACGCCATCCAGTCGCCGATGATCGTCTCGGACTCGCCGCCGTGGTTGCCCGGCACCCACGCCGAGTAGCCGTCGGCGGTGTCGACGAAGTTGCCGCCGCCCGCGGTGAAGGCGTCCAGCACGGCGTACGAGGCGTCCTGGTCGGCCGTCCAGCCGAACACGTTGCCGCCGAGCGACAGCGGGAAGACGTCCAGGGATCCGATTCTGTTGGTGTCAGCCATATTTTGATCCAATCACTCGAACCTGATCGTCTCCGGGAGCCCCCCATGCCCGAGTCCCCGCCCCCTCCCCCAGGCCAGGCCGCCACCGGCCTCGGCGCCCCGGCCGTGTCCGACCTCACCGACCCGGCCGTGTCCGACCTCGCGATCAGCCCCGGACGGCTCCAGGCGTTCAGCGACGGCGTGATCGCGATCGCCGCGACGCTGCTGATCCTGGACGTGCACCGGCCCGGCCGGGACGAGCCGGTCTGGTCCGCCCTGCGGCACGAGTGGCCCGCGCTGGACTCCTACGCGGTGACGTTCCTGGTGATCGGGATCGCCTGGATCCACCACCACAACCTGTTCCACCGCGTCGCCCGGGTGGACCGGACGCTGCTGTTCCTCAACCTCGGGCTGCTCGCGACGATCAGCTTCCTGCCGCTGCCGACGGCCACGCTGGGCGAGCACCTGACCCGTCCGCACGCGGCGGACGCGGCGGTCTTCTACGCGCTGTCCATGGCGATGTCGTCGGCCTGGTTCACGCTGTTCTGGCACCACCTGACGCGCCACCCCGAGCTGATGCACGAGGCGGTGCGCGCGACGGCCGCCCGGGCGCGGCGGCAGTCGCTGGTCGGCCCGGTCGGCTACCTCGTCGCGGCCCTGGTCGCCCTGGTCAGCCCGCTCGGCGCGCTCACGCTGAGCGGGCTGATCGTGCTGTACTTCGTCGTCGGACGCCGCAACCCCGCGTCCCGCACGGGGCTGACCGGCCTGCCGGGCGGCGGCGTCCGGGAGGGCTGACCTTCCGCGGACGCGGCGTCCGGGAAGGCTGACCCCTCCGCGGGCCGCGGCGGTCAGACGAGGGTGTCCAGGATGGGGATGACCTTGTCGGCCCGGGTCATCGGGTTGACGAAGGCCAGGCGCAGGACGGTGCGTCCCTCGAACTTGGTGGGGACGCAGAGGATCACGCCGTCCACGGCGTTCCGCCGCGACCAGGCCGAGTACTGCTCCTCGGTCCAGCCGACCCGCTCGAACAGCAGGACCGACAGGGTCGGCTCCTGGAGCAGCCGCAGGTGCCCGGACGCCCGGATGTGGTCGGCGACGCGGCGGGCGGTGGCGAGTGTCGTCTCGACGGCCTCGGAGTACCGGGCGGTGCCGTGCGTGGCGAGGCCGAACCAGAACGGCAGGCCGCGGGTGCGGCGGGTGAGCTGGACGGCCAGGTCGGCCGGGTTCCACTGCTCGCGGTCGATCTCGTCCAGGTACCCGGCGTGCTGGGTGTGCGCGGCGCGGGCGAGGCGCGGCTCGCGGTAGATCAGCGCGCAGCAGTCGTAGGTGGAGAACAGCCACTTGTGCGGGTCCACGATGAAGCTGTCGGCCTTCTCGATGCCGCGGTACCGGTCCCGGACGGAGGGGGCGGCGAGCCCGGCTCCGCCGTACGCGCCGTCCACGTGCATCCAGGCGCCGAACTCGCGGCACGCCTCGGCGACGCCGTCGAGGTCGTCGATCAGGCCGCCGTTGGTCGTCCCGGCGGTCGCGACGACGGCGAAGACCGCGCGTCCCGCCTCGCGCTCGGCCGCGAGGACGGCGCGCAGGGCGTCGCCGGTGAGGCGTCCCTGGACGCCCGGGACCTCGACGACGTCGGCGTCCAGCAGCCGGACCGCCGACTTGATCGACGAGTGCGCCTCGGCGGTGCAGGCGAGCCGCCAGCCGCCCTCGGGACGTCCGCCGAGCCGGTGCCGGGCGGTCTCGCGGGCGGTCGCGAGCGCGGACAGGTTGCCCACCGTGCCGCCGGAGACGAACGTCCCGCCCGCGCCGGACGGCCAGCCGAGCAGCTCGACGAGCCAGGCGATGGCCTCGTTCTCGGCGTGGATCGCGCCCGCGCCGGTCTCCCAGAGCCCGCCGAACACGTTCGCGGCGCCGACCACGCAGTCGAATGCCATGGACGTGCGGGACGGCGCGGCCGCGATGTAGGCCAGGTTCAGCGGGTCGTCCATCGAGCGGGTGGCGGGGAGCAGCACCTCCTCGAAGACGCGCATCGCCTCGGCGGCGCCGATCCCGGACGGGGTGACGGTCTTCCCGGCCTCGTTCCGCAGCTCGGACGCGGGCCGCGCCGTGGTCTTCGGGTCGCCCGACCGGACCACCCGGCGCTTCGCCCACTCCAGGAGCGCGTCCACCACGGCCGTCTCGTCGCCCCACGGCGAACCCAGGGCCTGGTCCATACCGCCGCCCATGCCACCTCCATCGCTGACACGCTGACACGCTGACACGCTGACAACAACTGCCTACAAAGGCCGCAAACATGCTGAGAGGCCACATAGTTCTCGTTTGGCCTCAAAAGAAAAGTACCCTGTCGCGCCTCCGTCCGTAAGTGGCGGCCCCTCCGACGCGTGCCCCCGCACGCGTGGTGGTGGTGTCGCGGCGCCGCTGGGGCTCGGCCACCTGCTCGGCGCGCGTCGCTCGGACCGTCCGTCCCACGTGCGCCTGGGGCTGCGCGGCCGGGCCCTCGAGCCGGCGCGCCGCGCGGGAGGGAGCACGCTGCCCCGTGACAAGCGGAACGGGCCGCCCCCGTGAAGGGGACGGCCCGTCCGTCGTGCCGTGCGCCTGTGACGCGTGGCCTGCCTACTTGCGGAGCAGGTTGCGCAGGACGTACTGCATGATGCCGCCGTTGCGGTAGTAGTCGGCCTCGCCGGGGGTGTCGATCCGGACGACGGCCTGGAACTCCCTGCCGTCGGCCTTCACGGTCACCTCGCGCGGGGTCCCGCCCTCGTTGAGCTTCTCCACACCGGTGATCGCGAAGGTCTCGGTGCCGGTCAGGCCCAGGGACGCGGCGGACTCGCCGTCCTTGAACTGCAGGGGCAGGACGCCCATGCCGATCAGGTTCGAGCGGTGGATGCGCTCGTAGGACTCGGCGATGACGGCGCGGACGCCGAGCAGCGCGGTGCCCTTGGCGGCCCAGTCGCGGGACGAGCCGGAGCCGTACTCCTTGCCCGCGATGACCACGAGCGGGGTGCCCTGCGCCGCGTAGTTCTGCGCGGCGTCGTAGATGAAGGACTGCGGCGCGTCCTCCTTGGTGAAGTCGCGGGTGTAGCCGCCCTCCACGCCGTCCAGCAGCTGGTTGCGCAGCCGGATGTTGGCGAACGTGCCGCGGATCATGACCTCGTGGTTGCCGCGGCGCGAGCCGTAGCTGTTGAAGTCGCGGACCTCGACGCCGTTCTGCTGCAGGTACTGCGCGGCCGGGGTGCCGACCTTGATCGAGCCCGCCGGGGAGATGTGGTCGGTGGTGACCGAGTCGCCCAGCTTGGCGAGCACGCGCGCGCCGGAGATGTCGGAGACCGGGGCGGGCTCCATCTCCATGCCCTCGAAGTACGGGGCCTTGCGGACGTAGGTGGAGTCGCCGTCCCACTCGAAGGTGTTGCCGGTCGGGATGTCCAGGCCGCGCCAGCGCTCGTCGCCCTTGAAGACGTCGGCGTAGGTGCTCAGGTACATCTCCTGGCCGATGGTCGACTCGACGATCTCGGCGACCTCCTCGGTCGAGGGCCAGAGGTCCCTGAGGTGGACCGGGTTGCCCTCGGCGTCCTCGGCGATCGCGTCGTTGAGGATGTCGATGTCCATCGTGCCCGCGAGCGCGTAGGCGATGACCAGCGGCGGCGAGGCCAGGTAGTTCATCTTCACGTCGGGGCTGATGCGGCCCTCGAAGTTGCGGTTGCCCGACAGCACCGCGGTGACCGCGAGGTCGTTGTCGTTGATCGCCTTGGAGATCTCCGGCTGCAGCGGTCCGGTGTTGCCGATGCAGGTGGTGCAGCCGTAGCCGACCAGGTTGTAGCCGATCTTGTCGAGGTAGGCGGACAGGCCCGCGCGCTCGAGGTAGTCGGTGACGGCCTGGGAGCCGGGGGCGAGGGAGGTCTTGACCCACGGCTTGCGGGTCAGGCCCTTCTCGACGGCCTTCTTGGCGAGCAGGCCCGCGCCGACCATCACGTACGGGTTGGACGTGTTGGTGCAGGACGTGATGGCCGCGACCGCGACGACGCCGTGGTCGATCGTGAACTCGCTGCCGTCGTCCATCTTCACGACGGTCGGACGGTGCGGACGGTCGCCGTTGGCGTGCTCGGCCGGGGCGTCGGACGCCGGGAAGGACTCGATGCCCGCCTCGTCGCCGTCCTTGACGTAGTTCTGGACGTCGCGGCGCCAGGTGTCCTTGGCGTCGGACAGGGAGATGCGGTCCTGCGGGCGCTTCGGGCCGGCCAGCGACGGGACGACCGTCGACAGGTCCAGCTCGAGGTACTCGGAGAACTCCGGCTCGACCGACGGGTCGAGCCACATGCCCTGCTCCTTGGCGTACGTCTCGACGAGCGCGATCTGCTCCTCGGAGCGGCCGGTCAGGCGCAGGTAGGACAGGGTCTGGTCGTCGATCGGGAAGATCGCGCAGGTGGAGCCGAACTCGGGGCTCATGTTGCCGATCGTGGCGCGGTTGGCCAGCGGCAGCTCGGCCACGCCCTCGCCGTAGAACTCCACGAACTTGCCGACGACGCCGTGCTTGCGCAGCATCTCGGTGACGGTCAGCACCAGGTCGGTGGCGGTGGTGCCCGCCGGGAGCTGGCCGGTCAGCTTGAAGCCGACGACCCGCGGGATCAGCATGGAGATCGGCTGGCCGAGCATCGCGGCCTCGGCCTCGATGCCGCCGACGCCCCAGCCGAGGACGCCGATGCCGTTCTCCATCGTGGTGTGCGAGTCGGTGCCGACGCAGGTGTCGGGGTAGGCGACGCCCTCGTTGTCGAACACCACGCGGGCCAGGTGCTCGATGTTCACCTGGTGCACGATGCCGGTGCCCGGCGGGACGACCTTGAACTGGTCGAAGGCGGTCTGGCCCCAGCGCAGGAACTGGTAGCGCTCCTTGTTGCGCTCGTACTCGACCTGGACGTTGCGCTCGAACGCCTCGGGGCTGCCGAAGTAGTCGACGATGACCGAGTGGTCGATGACCATCTCGGCGGGCGCGAGCGGGTTGATCCTGGTCGGGTCGCCGCCGAGGTCGCGGACGGCCTCGCGCATCGTCGCCAGGTCCACCACGCAGGGCACGCCGGTGAAGTCCTGCATGATCACGCGGGCCGGGGTGAACTGGATCTCGTGGCTCGGCTGGGCCTTGCTGTCCCAGCCGGCGAGGGTGCGGACGTGGTCGGCGGTGACGTTCGCGCCGTCCTCGGTGCGCAGCAGGTTCTCGAGCAGCACCTTCAGGCTGTACGGGAGACGGGCCGAGCCCTCGACGGCGTCCAGCCGGTAGATCTCGTAGGACTTCTCGCCAACCCGCAGCTCACTGCGGGCGCCGAAGCTGTTCGCGGACACGGACTCCTCCTCCGTCACCGCCGCGCGTCCGGTCCGGGACACGACTGCGCGGCGAAATCTCTGGTCGTCTTGTCGAGGCGGGCCGTCCCGCCCGGCGGCGGCCGGTCGTGGAGTGCGACCCGGGCCGGTCAGGGCCGGGCGGACGCTGTCACTCGCCCCACCTGAATCCTCCCGCACCCGGCTGGCTGCTCGGGACCCGGCCCCACCCAACTTCCGCCGATTTTCTCTCGACATCAAGCTATCTGGAATTTATCTCGACATCAACATACCTCGGGACGGCCCCCGGAACGGGAACCACCCTGGACCGCCGTACGTCTTCGATATATCGTTGTCGTATCGCGAGGGATCAAAGAGATCTCTCAGAAGGCGGTGGTGAAGATGGGATGGGGACACGCTTTCCGGACGGACGGCGGACCCGGCGGCCACGGTCACGGTCACGGCGGCTGGCCGTTCGGCGATCCCCGCTCGTGGGCCAACGCCGGTCCCTGGGGCGGACCGGGCCCCTTCGGGCCGGGCGGGCCGCCGTGGAAGCGAGGACGCTGGGGCGGTTCCGGCGGACGGGCGCGTAAGGGCGACGTCCGGGCCGCGATCCTTGCGCTGCTCGCCGAGCGGCCCCGCAACGGCTACCAGGTGATCCAGGAGATCGCCGAGCGCAGCGGCGGCGCGTGGCGGCCGAGCCCCGGCGCCGTCTACCCCGCGCTCCAGCAGCTGGCCGACGAGGGCCTGGTCGCGTCCGAGGAGGACGCGGGCCGCCGCGTCTTCCGGCTCACCGACGAGGGCCGCGCCTACGCCGAGGAGCACGCCGACGAGCTGGCCGAGCCGTGGGCGCGGATGAACGAAGGGGTCCCCGAGGGCGTCCCGGAGCTGTTCAAGGCGATCGCGGGCACCGGCGCGGCGGCCGTGGAGGTGCTGCGCTCCGGCACCCCGGACGGCGTCGAGCGCGCGGTCGCGATCCTCACCGACGCCCGCCGCGACCTGTACCGCATCCTGGCCGAGGACGCCCCCGAGGCGGGCGGCCGGGCCGCGCAGGGCGGCCGGGCCGAGGCGGGCCGAACCGAACGGGAGGAGTAGCCATGACGAACCCCAGAGCCCCCGGCACACCCGACGACCTGCGCGTGGGGGACGCCGAGCGGGACGCGGTCGCGCTGGCGCTGCACGAGCACTTCGCGGCGGGCCGCCTCGACCGGGCCGAGCTGGACGAACGGCTCGGCGCGGCGCTCGCCGCCAGAACGCTCGGCGACCTGCGCGGCGTCGTCCGCGACCTGCCGGAGCCGAACGGGCTCCCCGCCCCCGAGCGGGAGCCCGTTCTCGCCCCCTTCGGGCCCTTCGGCCCCGGGCCGTACGGACGGCGTCCGCACGGACCGCGCGGGTGGCGCGAGCCGGGGCAGGCGCCGATGTGGGCGCCGGGACGTCCGCCCCCGTGGGCGGACGGCGGGCATCCGGCGTGGCGCGGCCACCACCGGCGGCGCGCGATCTTCCCGGTCCTCGCCGTGCTGCTCGTCGCGGTCACGCTGAGCGCGGGCGTGGGCACGGCCCTGCTGACCGTGTTCCAGGTCGTGCTGGTCCTGTGGGTCGTCCGCGCGCTGGCGCTGCTCGTCCACGCGCGACGACACCGCGGAGCGCCCCGCTGACACCCCGCCCGGCAACACCCGCCCCGGTGACGCCTGGTCCCGCGACGTCCGGTCCGGTGACGCCCGGCCCGGTGTGGCGCGCGGGGTGATATCGCGGCCTCCCCGTCCTCACCCCCATGGGACGGGGAGGCCGCGAGCCCTGGGTCAGGACGCCAGTGCGGCGGCCTGCTTCGCGAGGGAAGTGACGCGGTCCCAGTCGCCCGCGCGGACGGCATCCGCCGGGGTGAGCCAGCTCCCGCCGACGCAGCCGACGTTCGGAAGCGCGAGGTAGCGCGGCGCCGACTCGGGCGTGATGCCGCCGGTCGGGCAGAACCGCACCTGCGGCAGCGGCCCGCCGAGCGCCTTCAGGAAGGGCACGCCCCCGGCCGCCTCGGCCGGGAAGAACTTCATCGCGGTGACGCCGTGCTCCAGCAGCGCCATCGCCTCGGACGCGCTGGACACCCCGGGCAGGAAGGGCAGCCCGGTCGCGGTCATCGCGTCCCGGAGCGCGGGCGTGCAGCCGGGGCTGACCAGGAACGTCGCGCCCGCCTCGAGCGACCGCTCGGCGTCGGACGGCGTGACGACCGTGCCCGCGCCGACCAC
This sequence comes from Actinomadura oligospora ATCC 43269, assembly GCF_000518265.1. Taxonomy (GTDB): domain Bacteria; phylum Actinomycetota; class Actinomycetes; order Streptosporangiales; family Streptosporangiaceae; genus Spirillospora; species Spirillospora oligospora. Next base: position 383,180 of record NZ_JADG01000011.1, read on the forward strand.
GGCGTCCGGCACCTCGGCCGCGATCCGCTCGATCGCGCCGATCGCCGCGTCCGTGCGCAGCGTCACCTCGATCGCGCGCAGCCCGCCCGCGACCAGAGCGCGGGCGAGCGGGACGGCGGCCTCCGCGTCGTCCAGCACGACGACGGGGACGACCGGGGCGAGGTCCAGCAGTTCGTGGGCGTTCATGCCTGCTCCAGGAGGGTCATGCGTTCGTCTTCGTGAGCCGGACGGCGGCGCCGACCAGCGCCGGGTGCGGGTGGACGATCAGGGCGGTGGGGATGCCCTTGAGGTAGTCGGTGACCGGCGGCTTGTCCTCGAACCGGCGGCGGAAGTCGCTCGCCTGGAGCACGCCGGGGACGCGCGGCAGGATGCCGCCCGCCAGGTACACGCCGCCGGTCGCGCCGATCGTGAGCGCGACGTTCCCGGCGAACGAGCCGAGCAGCCCGCAGAAGACCTCGAGGGCCTCGGCGCAGGCGGGCTCGTCCCGCCGGTCGACGATCATCGCGGCGGTCAGCGGCTGCACGCGGACGCCGTCCAGCATCGCCAGCAGCCGGTACAGCCGGGCGAGGCCGTCACCGGAGAGCAGGTACTCGGCGTTGGCGACGCCGAGCTCGGCGCGCAGCAGCCGCATGACCTCGATCTCCCGGTCGGTGCCCGCAGGGACGTCCACGTGGCCGCCCTCGCCGGCGACCGGGATCCAGCCGCCTCCCGCGCCGTCCGGTACTGGGACCAGGCCCGCCACCCCCATGCCGGTGCCGGGTCCCAGTACCGCGCGCGGACCGCCGGCGGGCGGAAGCGCCCCGCCGACGGTCATCAGGTCGCCTGCCCCGAGTCCGGGCAGCGACCAGGCCAGTGCCTCGAAGTCGTTGATGACCGTGAGGTCCTCGATGCCGAGGTGGGCGCGGGTGCGCTCGACCGTGTCGTTCGCCCAGCCCGCGTTGGTCAGCCGGATCCGGCCGTCCACGACCGGCCCGGCGACCGCGAGGCAGGCCGCGGCGGGCCGCGCTCCCCCGCCGTGCTCGGCGAGGTAGGCGGCCGCGGCCTCGGCCAGGCCCCGGTGGTCCCGGGTGGGCAGCGCGGCCACCCGCTCGGGCGCGGCTCCCGGGCCGTCCACCAGCGCGAACCGCGCGTTGGTGCCGCCCACGTCCGCGACCAGCCACGGCGTCGTCATGTCGTCTTTCCTCCTCGCCTGCGGACGCTCAGCCGGCCACGCCGCCGAACACGCCCGCGCCGCGCTCGGCCGGGCCGACGGCCCGGCGGAACGCCCCGAACAGCTCGCGGCCGGTCCCGTACACCGCTCCGCCCGTCAGCTCGGAGGGCGGCGCGACGGGCTCGCGCGCGGCGAACTCGTCGTCGGGGACCAGCACTTCCAGGAGCCCCTTGTCCGCATCCAGCCGTACCACGTCCCCATCGCGCACGCGCGCGAGCGGACCACCGGCCGCGGCCTCGGGAGACACGTGGATCGCGGCGGGGACGGCCCCGGACGCGCCGGACATCCGGCCGTCCGTGACGAGAGCCACACGGTGCCCGCGGTCCTGGAGGACGCCGAGCGGCGGGGTGAGCTTGTGCAGTTCGGGCATCCCGTTCGCGGCGGGTCCCTGGAACCGGACGACCGCGACGACGTCCCGGCCGTCCAGCTCCCCGGCGGCGAACGCGGCCTGGAGCTCGTCCTGCGAGCCGAACACCCGCGCGGGTGCCTCGATCGTGCGGCGCTCGGCCGGGACCGCCGACACCTTCACGACCGCGCGGCCGAGGTTGCCGTCGACGGTGTGGAGGCCGCCGTGCTCGTCGAACGGCTCGGCGGCCGGACGCAGCACCTCGGCGTCACCGGACGTCGCGGGCGCGTCCGTCCAGGTCAGCTCGCCGCCATCGAGCGCCGGGACGACGGCGTACTCGGCCAGGGACGCGCCGCCGACCGTCCGGGCGTCGCCGTGCACGAGGCCCGCGCCGATCAGCTCGCGGATGAGGAAGCCGGTGCCGCCCGCCGCGTGGAAGTGGTTCACGTCGGCGGTGCCGTTCGGGTACAGCCGGGTCAGCAGCGGCGTGACGCGGGACAGCTCGTCGAAGTCGTCCCAGGTCAGCTCGATCCCGGCGGCGGCGGCCATGGCGACCAGGTGCAGCGTGTGGTTGGTGGAGCCGCCCGTCGCGAGCAGCGCGACGACGCCGTTGACGAACGCGCGCTCGTCCAGCAGCTCGCCGACCGGCGTGTACGCCTCGCCGCGCAGGTCGGTGATCTCGACGACGCGGCGTCCGGCCGCGCGGGTCAGCCCGTCCCGCAGCTCGGTGTGCGGCGGGACGAAGCTCGCGCCCGGCAGGTGCAGGCCCATGACCTCCATGAGCAGCTGGTTGGAGTTCGCCGTGCCGTAGAACGTGCAGGTCCCGGACGAGTGGTAGGAGTCGGCCTCGGCGGCGAGCAGCTCGTCCCGGTCGATCTCCCCGGCGGCGAACCGCTTGCGGATCGCGGCCTTCTGCGCGTTCGGCAGCCCGGAGGCCATCGGCCCGGCCGGGACCAGGATCGCGGGCAGGTGCCCGAACGCGAGCGCGCCGATCACCAGGCCCGGGACGATCTTGTCGCACACGCCGAGCAGCAGCGCGCCGTCGAACATGTCGTGGGACAGCGCGACCGCCGTGGCCATCGCGATGACGTCCCGGCTGAACAGCGACAGCTCCATCCCGGCGCGGCCCTGCGTGATGCCGTCGCACATCGCGGGCACGCCCCCGGCGAACTGCGCGGTGCCGCCCGCCTCGGCGACGGCGGCCTTGAGCACGTCCGGGTAGTCCTTCAGCGGCGCGTGCGCGGACAGCATGTCGTTGTAGGACGACACGATCGCGATGTTGGGCGTGACGGCCCCGCGGAGCTGGAGCTTCACGTCGGGCGCGCAGGCGGCGAAGCCGTGCGCGAGGTTGGCGCAGCCGAGCCCGCCGCGGGCGGGTCCCCGCGTGCGCGCGTCGGCGATACGGCCCAGGTAGGCGGCGCGGCGGTCGGCGCTGCGCGCGGCGATCCGCTCGGTGACCCGTGCGACGACGGGGTGTGGGGAGACCGGAACGGCGCTCATCGGACACTCCAAGCCGAAGGGGACGGACAACGACACACGCAACCTAGCGGACATAAGTCATACAAGTCATCAGACTTACGCAGTAATCTTTACATAAGTTTCGGCCACCCCGTCCACATGCTTGGATGATCCGATGCCCCACCGGCCCGTCTATCCGCCCGCGCGACGCCCCGCCACCTGCGGGGACGTGCTGCGACTCGTCCGCGAGGACGGCGTCGCCACCCGCGCCGAGCTGGCCCGCGTCACCGGGCTGTCCCGCCCCGCGGTCGCCGCCCGGGTGACCGAGCTGATCGCGCACGGGCTGCTGGTCGAGCACGCCGACGGGCCGTCCACCGGCGGACGGCCGCCCGCGCGGCTGGCCTTCGACGCGGCGGGCGGCGCGATCCTGGTCGCCAACCTCGGCCAGTCCCGCGGCCAGCTCGCGGTCTGCGACCTGGCCGGGACGATCCTGCGCCGCGCCGACGCCGACCTGCCGCCCGGACGGCTGCCCGAGGTGGCGCTGCCCGCGCTCGTCCGGCAGTGGACGGCCCTGCTCGACGCCTGCGGCCTTCCCGCGTCGTCCGTGCGCGGCGCGGGGATCGGCGCGCCCGACCCGGCCGACTTCGACCTGTGGGACACCGCCCCGGTCGCCGAGCGCCTCGGCGCGCCCGTCCTGCTGGACAACGAGGTCAACGTCGCCGCGCTCGGCGAGCACCGCGCCCACCACGCGGACGTCGCGGACCTGCTGTTCGTGAAGGTCTCCACCGGCATCGGCGCGGGCCTGGTCTCCGGTGGACGTGTCCAGCGCGGCGCGCAGGGCGCGGCCGGAGAGATCGGGCACGTCCCCGTCGCGAACGGTCCGGGCATCACGTGCCGCTGCGGCAACCTCGACTGCGTGGAGGCGGTCGCCGGGGGCGCCGCCCTCGTCGCCCTGTCCAGCGCGCCCGACCTGCCCACGCTCGTGTCGCGCGCGCAGGAGGGGGACGCCGAGGCCGTCCTGATCGTCCGGGACGCGGGCCGCCGCCTCGGCGAGGTCATCGCCGCCGCCGTGAACATCCTGAACCCGGCCGTCGTGATCCTCGGCGGCGACCTCACCGCCGCGTACGAGCCGCTCGTCGCGGGCGTCCGCGAGGTCGTCTACCGGCGCGCGACCGCGCTCGCCACCCGCACCCTGCGGATCGAGCCGAGCCGCCTCGGCGAGCTGGCGGGCCTCACCGGCTGCGCCGCGATGGTCCTCGACCACACGCTCGCGCCCGAGGCGATCGACGCCGTCCTGGCTTCCGGCTGACGGCCCCCGACCCACTCCCTGGGGCATTCCGGCCCGTTCGCGCCCGGCGCGAAATAGCGACCGGCGACGCGGAGAATGACGTAATCCGAACGCCGGGAACCCCTGTGTCCAGGCGTCCCCCGGACCTGTGCGCGATCTTGCGGCGCGCTTAACGCATCGTTTACGCTCTCACGCCCCATCCCTTTATTTCGTCACGGGGGCGAAACTGTGCTCGATCAGTCTCCCGAAGCCATGGAGAAGGCTTTGGAGAACCTGACCAAGGACGCGAACGAGAAGCTGGAACGCTACGCGGAGATGCGCCGGCAGATCGCCGCGATGCGCAGCACCGCGCAGTCCGCCGACGGCAACGTCACGGTCACCGTCGCCCCCGGCGGCGCCATCACCGACATCAACCTCAGCGAGCGCGCGCTCCGGCAGGGCGCGGCCCAGCTCTCGGCGACGCTGATGAGCACCATCGCGGCGGCCAGCGCCGACGTCTCCCGCCGGATGGCCGCGGCCGTCGCGCCGCTCGCCCCGGCCGGGATGGACGTCGAGGCGCTCGTGAACTCCCGGCTCCCCGCCCCGCCGCGGGACGACCTGGGCGGACGCCGATGACCGAGACCACGCACGACGTCGACAAGCTGCTGTCGGCCGCCGAGAGCGCCGACCGGATGAGCGACGCGGCCGTGTCCATCCAGAGCACCGCGAAGGACATCAACGTCTCCGGCCACGAGTGGGGCGCGGTCGGGATCGCCTTCAGCGTCCACTACGACCAGGCGGCCAAGGACGTCAACGAGCACCTGGACCTGCTGGTCAAGTCGCTGCAGGGCATCGAGAGCGGGATCGAGCAGACCGCGCGCAACTACGCGGGCGCGAACCAGTCGATCCTCGCCAAGATCTCCGCGCTGGAGGCCGACCGCCCGGAGATCAGGCCGGGCCCGGCGGGGAAGGACTGAGCGCGCGATGGTGGAGATCTTCGATGACCCGTACAAGGCGGGCGAGGGCAACGTCCCCGGCTGGAGCCAGGTCTCCAAGGGCGTCCAGCACTACCAGAGCGAGGACTACACCTCGATCGCCGGTGACATCGCCGACCTCGGCTACACCGGGTTCACCGCCTGGATGGACCCGCTCGGCGCGCTGGTGGGCGCGGGCGTCGGCTTCCTGGTCGACGTGATCAAGCCGCTGCACGACATGCTGACCTGGGTCACCGGCGACGACGGCGCGATCGGCGAGCACCGCGGGGAGTGGGACGGCGTCGCCAAGAACCTCGTCTCGCTCGCCGACCAGATGGAGAAGGACCTCGCCAAGGACCTGGAGACCTGGACGGGCCCGGCCAGCGAGGCGGGGAAGACCAGGATCAGCGAGTTCATCCAGGGCACCCGGGACACCGCCAACGCGATCGGCGACATCAAGGGGCTGCTCGCCCTCACCGCCTCGCTCTGCGACACCGCGATGTCCCTGATCAAGGACCTGATCTCGCAGTTCGTCGAGTGGCTGATCATCACCTGGCTGGCCGCGCAGGCCGCCGCGATCCCGACGCTCGGCGCCAGCGAGGTCGCCGCCGCGGGCGCGACCACCGCCGAGGCCGCGATCGCGACCGGCCGCGGGGCCCGGATCGTCCAGAAGGTGCTGGCCGTCTTCAGGAAGATGGCCGACGTCGTCCGCAAGGTCATCACCAAGCTCAAGGCGCTGCGGAACTCGGCGGTGTGGAAGCTGACCGGCAAGGGCGGCAACACCAGCCTCGGCCCCGGCGGCCTCGGCCGCGACCTGGTCTCGGACGGCCGGGACGCGCGCACCGCCCTCGGCGGCGCCAACGGCGCGCGGACGCCGTTCTCCTACGATCCGAAGGACGGCGCCGTCGCCGCGGGCACCAAGATCGGCACGGGGCTGGGTCAGAGCGAGGAGGACGACCAGAGCAACGTCCCGCCGCCCGGCGAGATCAACCGGAAGCTGAACCTCGGTGTCTGAGACCTGGAAGGGCTTCCGGTCCGCGCCGCTCCTGCTCCCGGTGGTGTACGTCGTCGTGATGGGCGCGGCCGTGGGCGGGAGCCCCGGCCGGGCGGCCGAGCCCGCCGTGCTCGTCCCGGCGCTCGTCGGCCTGGTGCTGCTGGTCGGGCTCCCCTTGCGCGCGGCGTTGCACCGCCGGATCGTGCTGGGCCCGGACGAGCTGACCGTCCACCGGACGTTCGGCACGCACACCTTCCCGCTCGCCGAGATCGCCTTCCTCCAGGAGAACCGTCCCGGCGGACTCGGACCGCAGTGGCCGAAGCTGCTCGTGCGCGACACGTCCGGCCGGACGTGCCGGACGTGGAGCCTCGGCCCGGACCACGAGCGCATCGTCGGAACCGTCCGGGCCGCGGTCATGCGGGCCAGCGGGTCCGACCCGATGGCCTACGTGGACGAGGAGGCCACGGCCTGACCTGCTCGTCCGCGAACCCCGTTGCTGAATCGGCAACGGGGTTTGCGCTTCTGAGCGGTGGCTGGCGATGCTGTGCGCATGGCAGAGGAACTGACCAACGAAGAATTCTGGGACGAGCGCTACGGCGGCCACGGACACGGGCACGGCCACGGGCACATCTGGAGCGGCAACCCCAACGCCGCCCTGGTCGAGGAGATCTCCGGCCTGACTCCCGGGACGGCGCTCGACCTCGGCTGCGGCGAGGGCGCGGACGCCGTCTGGCTCGCCCGCCAGGGCTGGAAGGTCACGGCCGTGGACGTCTCGGGCGTCGCGATCGGACGCGCCGAGCAGCACGCCGTCGACACCGGGACGGCGGACGCTATCGAGTTCCAGCGCCGGGACCTGTCCGAGTCGTTCCCCGAGGGCGTCTTCGACCTGGTGACCTCGCAGTTCCTGCACTCCCCCGCCGAGCCGATCTCGGAGCGGATCCTGCGCGCTGCGCGCGACGCCGTGGCCCCCGGCGGGACGCTGCTGGTCGAAGGCCACGCGGGCCCGCCGCCGTGGGCCCCGGACGCCCACAACTTCCTGCCGACGGCCGCCGAGGTCGTCGTCACCCTGGACCTGGACCCCGCCGAGTGGGAGGTGCAGCGCGCCGCCGAGCACGACCGGCAGCAGAGCGCCCCGGACGGCACCGTCGTGACCCGCCTCGACTGCACCGTCAAGGCCCGCCGGAAGGCATGACCCTCCGACGCCTGGCCCCCAGAGGGATCTAGGCCGAGGTCCGTTCCGCTTCCACGTCCAGCCCCGGCGGCTGTGGCTGCGGCTGAGCCGGGGGCTTGGCCGGGCTCAGCCCCTTGGCCAGGGCACCCGGAACCTTGACCTCCACCGGCCCGTGCATCTGTGGCTGCGGCTTCGCCGGAGCCACAGCCGGGGGTTGGGCCTGGGGCTGGACGGGCTCGTCCCCGGCCTCGGGCTGCGGCGGCGGGACGGGGATCAGGAGCTGGCGCGGGCGGCCGTTGCCCCCGGGGAGGGCCCGGCGCTGGCGTTCCAGGCCGCGCAGGATCTCGCGGATGCCGTTGACCTGGTCGTCCAGCCCGACGCGCAGCTCGGCCTCGTAGCGGACGACCTCCTCGGCCGAGTGGACGGCCTCGGTGTGGCGGGCGCGCGCGTCGTGGAGCAGTTCGGCCGCCGACGCGCGGGCCTCCTTCTCCAGCGCGGACGCGCGGTCGCGCGCCCGCTCGACGATCTCGCCCGCCTCACGCCTGGCCGCCTCGAGCAGCCGGTCGGAGGTCTCCTGCGCGAGGCGCATGACACCCGCCGCGGTCTCCGGCGACTCGGGCGGCCGGGACCGCAGTGCGTCGAGCTCCCGGTGCAGCGCGGTCAGGGTGGTCTCGACGTCGGTGAGGAAGTCGTTCACCTCGACCAGGTCGTACCCCTCCCGCAGCCGCACGGTGGTGAACACCTTCCGGGCGACCTCGGACGGCGTCAGCATGTCGGCCCCTTCCGCCGGGCATGTCATCACGCTTTGCATTCCCATGACAACCGCTTGTAAACGAGATGGGGCCGACATGGTCAGGCGAGGATCTGGCCGCCGTCCACGGTGACGACCTGGCCCGTGATGTAGGTGTTGGCCATGAGGAACACCGGTGCCGCGCCCGCCTCCTCCGCGGTTCCGACCCGTCCGAGCGGGAAGCCCGCCCCAGCGTCCCGGACGGCCTCGTCCGTGGGGAGCCCGCCGACCGAGCGCAGCAGCGGGGTGTCGAACATCCCGTAGCGGACGGCGTTGACGCGCAGCCGCCGCGGCGCGAGCTCGACCGCGAGCGCGCGGGTCAGCGCCTCGACCCCGCCGACCGGGGCCATCGCACCGGCGGCGCCGGGCATCGGGCGCAGGACGAGGGTCCCGGAGGTGAGGGTGAGCGAGCCCCCGGCGGGCAGCCGCTCGGCGGCGAGGCGGGCGGCGACCAGCGCGGCCCAGACCCGCTGGTCGTACGCCTCGTGGACGGCCTCGGAGGTGATCTCGGTCAGCGGGCCCGCCCCGGTGTAACCGCCCGCGGTGAGCAGCACGTGCTCCACCGGGCCCGCCAGGTCGAACGCGGCGCGGACGGCGTCCTCGTCGGCGGCGTCGGCGACCGCGCCAAGCACCTCGGCGCCGCCCTCAGTGGCGACGGACTCGACCGCGGCGTCCAGCCGGGCCTTGTCGCGTCCGGCGAGGACGACGCGGACGCCCAGGTCGTGCAGCAGCCGGGCGGCGCCGAGACCGATGCCGGACGAGCCGCCGATGACGAGCGCGGTGGATCCGGCCAGGCCGCCGGGCAGCGGCGAGCGGACCGGGGCGGGGGCGTCGGACACGTGGTTCATGAGGGGTCTCCCGTTCGAAATAAACCATCCGGTTGTTTTAGATCATGATCGCGCCCGGCGGGGCTTGTCAACCGGGTGGTTTAATTTCGGGCATGAGCTACGACGCCGCCGCCACCCGGAAGCGGATCTTCGAGGCGGCCTCCGCCGAGTTCACCGAGCGCGGCCTCGCCGGCGCCCGGATCGAGCGGATCGCCGTCGCCGCACAGGCCAACAAGCAGGCGATCTACCTCTACTTCGGCAACAAGGAAGCGCTGTTCGGAGCGGTCATCCGGGGCAAGATGGACGAGATCTGCCATCAGGGCCCGCTCGACCCGAACGCGGTCGCCGACACCGTGGGCCACCTGTTCGACTGGTACGGGGAGCACCCCGAGTTCGTCCGGCTGCTGATGTGGGAGGCGCTGGAGTCCTGCACAGCGGAGGCCACCGGCGAGGACGAGCGCCGCGGGGCCTACCGCGACCACGCCCAGGCCCTGGTCGCCGCGGGCGTCGCCGCGGACGCCCCGGACGACGCGTCCCGCGTCCGCGCCGCGCAGGACTGGCTGTTCACCCTGCTCGGCCTGGTCGCGTGGAACTACGCCGTCCCGCAGCTGCGCCGCATGGTCCTGGACGAGTCGGACGACAAGGCCGCCCTCGCGCGCCGCCGCGCCGCAGTCGTGGAGGCCGTCCGCATCCTCGCCGCGTCCCGCTGACGAGGCCACACCACGCCACGCCACATCACGCCGCCGCGCGCGGTGGCGTGCCGACGTGGATATTTCACTTCCGCATCAGCTGGCGCGAACATGTAAATGATTTGTAAGGGAAACCCGCGGAGGCTCGCCCGATCGGCCCGTGCTTCCTAGCGTTGGGGTGCAGCTACGGCACACTCTCGTTCGGTGCCGACCTGAGCCGGCGGCGCACAGCGGTCAAGCGCCACCGGCGGGCGGGAACGGCCAATCCCCCCGGCCGTCCCCCGCCCCACGGGCCCGTCCACGCCCCCGCGACGAGCCCGACGGCCGGGAGGCGTCTCCCCCCAGGACGCCTCCCGGCCACCGGCTTCCTTCTCGCCCCGCCCGGCCGTGGCGCGTTCGCCGTCCCGCTCCGGGAACGTTCAGGGCCCGGACGCCGCCCAGACCTTGGTCTCACGGAAGTAGCGGGCCGCGCCCGGATGCAGCGGCAGCGGGTAGGTGGCCAGGGCGGCCCGGCGGTCCAGGCGGCGCGCCTGCGCGTGGACGGCGGCGAGCCGGGCCTTGCTCGCGAACAGCAGCGCGGTCAGCTCCCGGGCCACCGCGGACGGCATGTCGGCCCGCACGACCAGCACGTTCGGGATCGCGAGCGTCGGGACCTCCCGTCCCATGCCGTACGTCCCGGCCGGGATCGACCGGGCCAGGTACACCTCCCCGAAGGACCGCTGCAGGCCCGTGACCAGCGCCCCGACCGGCAGCAACCGCACCCGGACCGTCCGGGCGAGGTCGGCGACGGCGGGCGTCGGCAGGCCGCCGGTGAAGAAGAACGCGTCGATGCGCCCGGCGCGCAGCGCGTCCCCCGAACCGCTCGCCGACAGCCGGGACCGGACGATCGCGTCGGGCCCGCGCAGCCCCGCCGCGGCCAGCACCCGGCCCGCGACGACCTCCGTCCCCGACCCGGCCGCGCCCGTCGAGACCCGGCGTCCGCGCAGGTCGGCGACCCTCCGGATCGGCGAGTCCGCCCGCACCACGACGTGCAGGTAGTCGTCGTACAACCCCGACAGCGCCGCGACCCGGCCATCGACGCCGCCGCCTGGGAAGGGGGTCGCGAACGGCCCGGCGCCGCGCGCGGCGAGGTCCGCCGAGTCCACGGTGCTGAAGGCGAGGTCGGCGCGTCCGGCGGCGAGCAGGCGCAGGTTCTCGATGGACGCGGCCGTGGTCAGCACGGTCGCGCGGACCTTCCACCGGTCGTGCAGCGTGGCCGCGAACGCCTCGCCGAGCGCGTGGTACACGCCGCCCCGCCCGCCGGTCGCGATCACCACCGGCGGCAGCGCCGTCTCGTCCGACCGGCACCCGGACGCCCCCAGCGGCACCCCCGCGAGCAACCCCGCCAGCACCACCCGCCGCCTCATGCGCCCGGCTCCGCGGACTTCGGCCGCACCACGTGCGCTCCCCCGCGGTACGCGAGTCGCCGCCTCATAGGCCGGGGCTCCGCGAACATCGGCCGCACCACGCGCGCTCGCCTCATGCGCCGGGCTCCGCGACGGACGGGAGTTCGATGCGGACGCGGAGGCCGCACGGGTCGGCGGCGGACAGGGAGAGACGGCCGCCCGAGGCTGTGACCAGGGCGTTCGCGATGGTGAGGCCGAGGCCGGAGCCCTCGATGTTCTGGTCGGCGGGGCGTCGCCAGAACGGCTGGAGGGCGTCCCGGGCCTCCGCCTCGGTCATGCCGGGGCCGCTGTCGGTGACGATGACGGCGGCGCGGTCCGGCGGGACGGCCTCGGTCGCGATCCGCACCTCGCCGCCGTCCCCGGAGAACTTCACCGCGTTGTCGATGATGGCGTCGAGCGCCTGCTCCAGCGCGTCCGGCGCCGCGCGCGCGAGCACCCCGGCGGACGCGGGGCCGGGGCCGAGCAGCCGGACGCCGCGACGGTCCGCGACGTCCCGCCAGCCGCCCGCGCGGGCGCGGGCCAGCGCGGTGAGGTCCACGTCGTCCGCCTTCACCGGGCCGGCCTCGGCGGAGGCGTAGGCGAGCAGCGCGTCGTAGAGGTGCGCCATCCGGTCGACCTCCTCGAGGGCCATCGCGTGGTCGGTCCGGCCGTCCGGGCCGACCTCGGGTTCGAGGTTCTCCAGCCACAGCCGCAGCGCGGCGAGCGGCGTGCGCATCTGGTGACTGGCGTAGGACACGAACGACCGCTGCCGTTCCACCAGCGCGGCGGTCTGCCCGGCCATCGCGTTGAACGACTCGGCGAGGCGGCGCAGCTCGGACGGTCCCGCGCCGCTCGCGACGCGCTTCTCGAACCGGCCCTCGCTGAGCGCGTGCGCGGCGAGGTCCAGCTCCGCGACCGGACGCAGCACCCACCGCGCGACCAGCGCCACCACCACGACGCCGACGAGGACGACCAGCAGCAGGCCCGCGCACAGCCGCGTCCAGGCGTCCAGCAGGCCCCGCCGCAGCGGATCGGTCGGCGACACGGTCACCGCGACGCCGATGACCTCGCCGCCGCTGACGACGGGCTCGACGACCACCATCGGCGCGTCCCGCCAGGGCCAGACGGTCGGGGTGGTGCGGGCGGCCTCGCCGGACAGCGCAGCGGCCACCCGTTCCCGGACGTCCCCCGGGCCGAGGTCCAGGTCCGGACGGGAGCTGATCGCGACCGCGCCGTCCCGGTCCACGACCACGGCCCGGATGCCGAACAGCGCGTCGTACTGCTCCAGCTCGCCGTGCAGCGCGGACGTGCGCCCGGTGCGCAGCGCGGTCTCGGCGAGCGAGGCGAACCGCGCGGTGTCCCCGGCGCGGTCCATGTACATGTCCTGGGTGTCGCGGGCGGCGGTCCCGGTCGCCAGCGGGACGGCCAGGGCGAGCAGGGCCGCGGCGAGCAGGGGCAGGTAGGTCAGGTAGAGCCGCCGCCGCATCCCCGCTCAGTCCCCGCCGCCCGCTGCGCCCGCTGCGAGCCGGTACCCGACGCCGTGCGCGGTCTCGATCCGCGCAGCGTCGCCGAGCTTGGCGCGCAGCGTCGAGACGTGCACGTCGAGGGTGCGGGACCGTCCCTGCCAGGACGTCCCCCACACCTCGCGCAGCAGGGTCTCGCGCTCCACCACCGCGCCGGGCTCGCGGATCAGCCGCGCGAGCAGCGTGAACTCCTTGGGCGTCAGCCGGACCGGCGCGCCGTCCAGGGTGAGCGTGCGGGCGGCCGGGTCGACCAGGAGCCGCCCGAGCGCCCGCACGCCGTCGTGGTGCCGCGGCCGGGCCCGCCGCAGCACCGCCTCCATGCGCGCCTGGAGTTCCGCCATGCCGAACGGCTTGACGAGGTAGTCGTCCGCCCCCGCGCGCAGGCCGGTGACCCGGTCGCGCTCGGTGCTGCGCGCGGTCAGCACGATGATCCCCACCTCGCCGCGATCGCGCAGCCTCCGGCAGACCTCCAGGCCGTCCAGGTCGGGAAGCCCGAGGTCGAGCAGGACGATGTCGCACGGCGGCGCGGCGAGCGCGGACGCGGCGTCGGCGGCGTGCTCCACGTCGTACCCGCACCGCTCCAGCGCCTTGACCAGCGCCGCCGCGAACCGGCGGTCGTCCTCGACCAGCAGGGCCCTCGGCATCGGCGCTAGCGCCCGTTGATCAGCCGCATCGCGAGGTCGGGGCTGAACGTCCCCGCCTGGACGCCGGGGCCGGTGCCGCACGGGCCGTCCGACTCACCGGGGACCTTGACCCAGAGCAGGTAGTCCGAGCCGGACCCGCCCGCCTGCGGCGCGGTCCCGAGCTTGGCCCCCGCCGGGTTGCACCACTTGCCGGGCGTGCCGCCGTGACCGTTGCGACTGGTGTCGATGACGAAGCCGCGGGTGTAATGGTATTTCGACGACAACGACGCGTTGATCTTCTGCGCGTACGCCGACGACTCGGCCGTCGTGAAGAAATTGGAGACGTTCACCGAAAAGCCGCGGACGTTCTTCGCACCGGCCGCGTTCAAACGGCTCGCCATGGTCGCGGGGGCCACCCAGTGGGCGTTTCCGCCGTCCAGGTAGACCTTCGCCTTCGGCGCCCTGCTCTTGAACTGCTGCGTCGCGTACTTGAGCAATGCGGTGCGATTCTTCGCCGCGTCACCCTTCAGGCAGTCGAGCTGCGCGACCGCGTCCGGCTCGATCACCACGATCGCCGAACGGGCGCCGACCGCGCCCGCGAACTTGGAGATCCACGTCCTGTAGGCGGCCGACGAACCGGCCCCGCCGTGCGACGCCCCACCGCAGTCCCGGTCGGTGATGTTGTAGGCGACGAGGATGGGCGTCTTGCCCTTGGCCTTCGCCGCGCCCACATATCCGGAAACGGCGCGGGTGATGTCCCCGCTCCAGTTCCCGAACCATTTCGCGCTGGACCGCGCGACGATCGACGACTTGATCTTCGCCGCCCGCGCGTCCCTCGGGTGAGCCTTCACCCAGGCCGCGGCCTGGGTCCCCGGATCCACATAGAACGGACTCGTCGCCGCCGCGTCGCTCGCGTCCGACGAACTGAGCCGCGCGCCATCGCTCCCGCCTGAGGAGCAGGCGGCCGCGCCTACCGCAACAGCGGCCACCACCAGCGGAAACACCTTGCGCATACTGTCCTCCTCGCTCATTCATGATCGACTCGAACGGCCGACATTGTGGCGTGGATCGACCATCCGCGTCCGCGAAACGGACTTATCGGCCCGTTCTCAGCCGAGCCAGAGGACGGCGGTGACGCGGAACTCGCGGATGTCGTGGACGACGAGGTACTCGACGATCACCTGGTGGCCGGGGACGCAGAGCTCGAAGCGGAGGCCGGTGCCGTCCAGCGGGGAGCCGGGCGGGGGCGCGCCGAGGTCGACGGCGTCGCCCGCCTCGGCGGCGAACCGGACGAAGTAGCGCAGGACGTCCTCGAAGAGGACGCGCGGCATGGCGTGCAGATCGGCGGCGGCCTCCTCCTGGCAGAAGACGGTCCACCCGCGCCCGGGGTCGGTCACCGGGGCCTGCGGGCGGCCAGTTCCTCGAGGGAGAGCAGGCCGCGCCCGGCGAGCGCGTCGGTCACGCGCCGCTCGCGGCCGGGAACGCGGTCGAGCATGGCGTCCATCCACCAGTGGTCCAGGACGGCGTCCAGCGCGCGGCCCTCGGCCTTCCCCGTCTCGGCCAGGAAGCGTTCGCGCTTGCCCGGCTCGAGCGCGGCGGCGACCGCGCTGACCGTGCGCGGGATCGCACGGGTCTGGCCGGGCAGGAGCGGACGGTCTGGCAAGGCCATGCGAAGCCCTCCGTGACACACGTGACGAACGCGCCCCACGCTACGGGACACCACCGACGTTCCCCCCGCCCTCCACGAAACCGGCGCGCCGCCCGCCCCACGCACCGCCCGCCCACGGGAGTGGCGCAGGCGAAGGCGGGTCAGGGTTCGGTGAGGCTTTTGCGGCGGGCGGAGTGGAGGAGGGCGTCGACGCGGGCGCGGTCGGGCTCGGCGGGGAGGGGGGTGCGGGCGAGCGCCTCGTCCATGCGGGCGGTGAGGGACGCGCGCCAGGCGGCGACCTCCTCCAGGGGCAAGTCACCGGCCCGGACGGCCATCAGCCGGTCCCGGTGCTGGTCCATCCGGACCAGCGGCTCGCCGTGTTCCAGCAGGTGGAGGCCGCTGAGCAGGAGCCGCAGCATGTGCATGACGTGTTTGGGGTTGCGGGCCCCGTGGTTCTCCATCTTGCGGAACTGGGAGTCGGCGTAGCCCAGGAACGACCGGTGGGCGCGCAGCGAGACGAAGGCCGTGCGGGCGGCCAGGAGCTCCTGGCCGAGCGGGGTGACCTTCTCGACCAGCGGCGACCAGAGGCACTCCAGGACGGTCGGGTTCGCGGCCAGCGCCAGTTCGCAGAACCGCTCGAACTCCCAGGAGAACTGCTCGTCCAGCGGGCCGGTGACGTGCGTCGGCGGCCCGTCGAGGTGCCAGAACAGCTCGGTGGGCGCGACGAAGACGCCGCGGCGGTCGGTGTCGCTGGCGGCGGTGTCCAGGCCGTAGGCGCGCGAACCCACGACCACCGCCAGGACGGTGTGGTCGGTCACGAGGCTCTCAGGTGCCATCACCCGTGCAGGTTCCCGCACGCGTCCGGTCTCCGCGACCCGATTGTCGGCTTGCAGAAACTTTCTGCAAGGACTTTACGTCCCTTGCGGCCCGTTGCTACCGTCGCCGCACCACCCCCACCAGGAGCAGGTGAAACGGGCTGCGTGACACGTCATCCCCGTTTCACAGAGGAGGACCCCCATGCGGCGTACCATCACGGCCGGAGCGCTGACCTGCCTGGCGCTCGCGGCGCTGACGGCCTGCGGCGGAGGCGACGACAAGAAGGACTCCGCGGCGCCGTCCGCGGCGCTCGACGGACGCGGCCCGGTCACGTTCGTCACCGGCAAGGACCGGTCGGGCAACATGCAGAAGCAGATCGACACCTGGAACTCCGCGCACCCGAAGGAGCAGGTCCGGGTCGTCGAGCTGCCGGACGAGCCGAACGACCAGCGCCAGCAGATGATCCAGAACGCGCAGACCAAGTCCGACGCGTACGGCATCCTCAACCTGGACGTCGTCTGGACCGCCGAGTTCGCCGCGAACCGCTGGCTCACGCCGCTGCCCAAGGACCAGATCGACCTGTCGAAGATGCTGCCCGCGACGGTCACGACCGGGCAGTACCGCGACAACCTGTACGCCGTGCCGTCCACCTCCGACGCCGGGATGCTCTACTACCGCAAGGACCTGCTCGACAAGGCCGGGATCAGCGCCCCGCCGAAGACCTACGCCGAGATGTGGGCCGACTGCGACAAGGTGAAGGCGCTGCCCGAGGCCAAGGGCGTCGACTGCTACTTCACCGAGGTCAACAAGACCGAGAGCCTGACGATCAGCGCGGTCGAGGCGATCGAGGCCCAGGGCGGCTCGATCATCGACGCGTCCGGCAAGCCGACCGTGAACACCCCGCAGGCCAAGGCGGGCATCGAGTTCCTCGCGGGCGCCCGCAAGGACCACATGCCGAAGGAGGCCGTCACCCTCGACACCGAGGGCGGACGCCGCTACTTCCAGGGCGGCAGGCTGCTGTTCCAGCGGCAGTGGCCCTACCAGTACGCGATGGCGAACGCGACCGACGGCTCGTCCAAGGTGGCGGGCAAGTTCGCCGTCGCGCCGCTGCCCGGCCAGAACGGCCCGGGCGTCGCCAACCTCGGCGGCCACAACCTGGCGATCTCCGCGTTCGCCAAGAACAAGGCCACCGCGTTCGACTTCATCAAGTACCTGACCGGTGAGCAGGCGCAGCGCGCGAACCTGATGGCCACCTCGCAGGCCCCGACCGTCGCGTCCCTGTACGACGACCCGGAGCTGACCAAGAAGTTCCCGTACCTGCCGGTGCTGAAGCAGGCCATCACCACCGCCAAGCCCCGCCCGGTCGTGGTGAAGTACGGCGACGTCACGGCCGCCATCCAGGGCTCGGTGTACGACGCGGTCAACGGCGGCAAGCCCGTCGACCAGGCGCTCACCGACCTCCAGGGCAAGCTGACCACGCTGACCGCGGGGCAGTGAGCCCTTCCGTGAGCACTGAGGTGAACGCCGAGGTGAGCGGGGTCGCCCGGCGCGCCGCCGCCCGCTCCTCGCGCCCGCGCCGCCACGGCGGCGTGCGGCGCGGGGAGCGGCGGATGGCCGCGCTCCTGCTCTCCCCCACGCTTCTCGTCCTGGCGCTGGTCGTCGGCTACCCGGTGCTCGCCGGGCTGCGCGAGTCGCTCTACGCCCGCGGCAGCGGGCTGGACGCGAACGGCTTCGTCGTCCAGGGCGACAGGTTCGTCGGGCTCGACAACTACACGTCCATCTTCCAGGGCGACCGCGCCGACGCGTTCTGGAACGCCTTCGGCAACACCACGTTCTTCACCCTGACCACGGTCACCCTGGAGACGCTGATCGGCGTCGGGATGGCGCTGATCATGCAGCAGGCGTTCCGCGGACGGTCGCTCGTGCGGGCCAGCATCCTGGTCCCGTGGGCGATCCCGACCGCGATCTCCGGCCTGCTCTGGCGGTGGATCTTCCAGGCGGACGGCGCGGCCAACGCCGTCATCGGCCACCAGGTGCTGTGGACGGCCGACGGGTTCCCCGCCAAGCTCGCGGTGATCATCGCCGAGGTGTGGAAGACGTCCCCGTTCATCGGCCTGCTCGTGCTCGCCGGGCTCCAGATGATCCCGCGCGAGGTGCACGAGGCCGCGAAGGTGGACGGCGCGGGCGTGTGGCAGCGGTTCCGCTACGTGACGCTGCCGCTGATCAAGCCCGCGCTGCTGGTCGCCGTCCTGTTCCGGATGCTGGACGTGCTGCGCATGTTCGACCTGCCGGCCGTCCTCGTCGGCGTCAACCAGAAGTCGGTGGAGACCCTGACCATGCTCGCCTGGTTCGAGGCGACGAACCTGCGGTACGGCTCGGCGGCGGCGTACGCGACGATCCTGTTCGCCTACATCGCGCTGATCGCCTACCTGTTCGTCAAGCTCCTCGGCGCCGACATCATCGGCGAGGCCCGGCGGACGCGAAAGGCGGCGAAGCGGTGAAGCGCGTCCTGTCCTACCTCGGCCTGGCCGCCGTCGCGGTCTACTGCCTGGCGCCGTTCTACTGGATGGTCGCCTCGGCCCTGCGGCGTCCCCAGGACCAGTTCGACAACTCGCCGGTGCCGTCGCCGGTCTCGACCGAGAACCTCCGCGCGGTGTTCGGCGGGCACAACGGCTTCGGCCGGGCGCTGCTGAACAGCGTCATCGTCGCCGGGACCACCACCGTGTTCACGCTGGTCGTCGGCGTGTTCACCGCGTACGCGCTGGCCCGGCTGGACTTCCGGTTCAAGAACGCCGTGCTGGGCCTGATCATCGCGACGACGATGTTCCCGGGCGTGTCCCAGCTCGTCCCGCTGCTGAAGCTGTTCACCGGGATCCACTGGATCAACACCTACCAGGCGATGATCGTGCCGAGCCTCGGCTTCGCGCTGCCGCTGTCGGTGTGGCTGCTCACCGCGTTCTTCCGGCAGCTGCCGTTCGAGCTGGAGCAGGCCGCGATGGTGGACGGCTGCACCCGCGGCCAGGCCTTCCGGAAGATCATCGTCCCGCTGGCCGCGCCGGGCGTGTTCACCACCGCGATCCTGACCTTCATCGCGGCGTGGAACGAGTTCCTCATCGCCCTGTCGATGGTCAACCGCAAGGAGATGCAGACCGCGACGGTCGCGATCTCCAAGTTCACCGGCGTGTCCGGCTTCGACCAGCCGTTCGGCACGCAGATGGCGGCGGGCGTGGTCGTGACCGTCCCGCTCATCGTCGTCGTGCTCGTGTTCCAGCGCCGGATCGTCGCGGGCCTCACGGCAGGCAGCGTGAAGTGACCCGCCGGAACGCCCCCCGCACGAACGTTTGACCCGGCTTCACGTGACCCGAAGGGATGACATGACCGACACGCCGACCACCGCCTGGTGGCGGGACGCGGTGATCTACCAGGTGTACGTGCGCAGCTTCGCGGACGCCAGCGGCGACGGCATCGGCGACCTGGCGGGCATCCGCTCCCGGCTGCCGTACCTGGCCGACCTGGGCGTGGACGCGCTGTGGGTCACCCCGTTCTACGTCTCGCCGATGGCCGACTTCGGCTACGACGTGGCCGACTACCGGGACGTGGACCCGCTGTTCGGCACCCTGGACGACGCGCGCTCCCTCATCGCGGACGCGCACGCGCACGACCTGCGCGTCATCGTCGACGTCGTGCCGAACCACAGCTCCGACCACCACCCGTGGTTCC
The DNA here is from genome assembly GCF_000518265.1 of Actinomadura oligospora ATCC 43269. Classification (GTDB taxonomy): domain Bacteria; phylum Actinomycetota; class Actinomycetes; order Streptosporangiales; family Streptosporangiaceae; genus Spirillospora; species Spirillospora oligospora. The sequence continues at coordinate 402,660 of NZ_JADG01000011.1, forward strand.
GGGCCGCCCTCGCCGCCGCGCCCGGCTCGCCCGAGCGCGAGCGGTACCTCTTCCGCGACGGACGCGGCGCGGACGGCTCCGAGCCGCCGAACGACTGGGAGTCGGTCTTCGGCGGCCCGGCGTGGACGCGCGTGCCGGACGGCCAGTGGTACCTGCACCTGTTCGCGCCCGAGCAGCCCGACCTGAACTGGGAGAACCCCGGCGTCCGCGCCGAGTTCGAGGACATCCTGCGCTTCTGGCTCGACCTCGGCGTGGACGGCTTCCGGATCGACGTCGCCCACGGCATGGTCAAGGCCGCCGGGCTCCCCGACGTCGGCCACACCGGCCAGTCCGAGATGCTCGGCACGGCCGTCCTGCCCTACTTCGACCAGGACGGCGTCCACGAGATCCACCGCGCGTGGCGCAAGCTGCTCGACTCCTACCCGGGCGAGCGGATCGGCGTCGCCGAGGCGTGGGCGCCGGACACCGCGCGGCTCGCGAGGTACACCCGCCCGGACGAGCTGCACCAGGCGTTCAACTTCCACTACCTGGGCTCGCCGTGGGACGCGGCGAAGCTCCGCGACGTCATCGACGGGACCCTGCGCGCCGCGGGCGCCGCGCCCGCGACGTGGGTGCTGTCGAACCACGACGTCAAGCGGCACGTCACCCGGTTCGGCGGCGGCGAGACCGGCCTGCGCCGCGCCCGCGCCGCCGCGCTGCTCACACTCGCGCTGCCCGGCTCCGCCTACGTCTACCAGGGCGAGGAGCTCGGCCTGCCCGAGGTGCTCGACCTGCCCGCCGAGTTCCGCAGGGACCCGCAGGCCGGACGCGGCGAGGACGCGGGCCGCGACGGCTGCCGCGTGCCGATCCCGTGGAACGGCGACGAGCCGCCCTTCGGGTTCACCGCCGGGCCGTCCACGTGGCTGCCGATGCCGCCCGAATGGCGCGCGCTGACCGTCGCCGCCGAGGAGGCCGACCCGGACTCGACGCTCGCGCTGTACAAGACGGCGCTGCGGATCCGGCGCGCCGAGCGGGCGCTCGGCGACGGCGCCCTCGCCTGGCTGGACGTCCCGGACGGCGCCCTCGCCTTCACCCGGCGGGCCGCGGACGGCACGTCCGTCGGCTGCGCGGTCAACACCGGCGCCGAGCCCGTGCGCGTCCCCGCCACCGGCGAGACGCTGCTGTCCAGCGCACCCGTGACGCGCGAGGCCGACGGCACCCTCGTCCTGCCGCCCGACACGACCGCCTGGTGGAGGTAAATTCGTGGCCATGACGACGCCGACGCGCCTGGCCGACATCGCCGAGCACGCGGGGGTCAGCGAGGCGACGGTCAGCCGCGTCCTCAACGGCCGCCCCGGAGTGTCGGCGACGACCCGGCAGTCGGTGCTCGCCGCGCTGGACGTCCTCGGGTACGAGCGTCCGGCGCGGCTGCGGCAGCAGCGCGCCGGGCTGATCGGGCTGATCATCCCGGAGCTGACCAACCCGATCTTCCCGGCGTTCGCCGAGATCATCGAGAGCGCGCTGGCCCGGCACGGCTACATGGCCGTGCTGTGCTCGCAGACCCCCGGCGGCGTGGCCGAGGACGACTACCTGGAGATGCTGCTGGAGCGCGGCGTCGCGGGCGTCATCTTCGTCAACGGCCTGCACGCCAACGCCAACTCCGACCGGGCGCGGTACGCGCGGCTGACCGAGCAGGGCCTGCCGATCGTGCTGGTCAACGGGCACCGTCCGGACATCGACGCGCCGTTCGTCTCCAACGACGACGTCGCGTCGCTGGAGGCGGCCGTCGCGCACCTGGGCTCGCTCGGGCACCGGCGGATCGGCCTGGCGATCGGGCAGGACGTGTACGTCCCGACCCGGCGCAAGACCGAGGGGTTCCGGCGCGGCCTCGCGACGCTGCTCGGGCCGTCCGCGGACACCGAGGGCCTGGTCGTGAACACGATGTACACCGTCGAGGGCGGGCAGGCCGCCGCGCAGAAGCTGCTCGACCGCGGCTGCACGGCGATCTGCTGCGGCAACGACATCATGGCGCTCGGCGCGATCCGGGCCGTCCGGCAGCGCGGGCTGCGGGTGCCGGAGGACGTGTCGGTCGTCGGCTTCGACGACTCGCCGCTCACCGCGTACCTGGACCCGCCGCTCACCACGATCCGGCAGTCGGTGCGGGAGATGGCGCTGGCCGCGGTGAGCACGGTGCTGGAGGAGGTCGGGGGCGGACGTCCGCCGCGCACCGAGCTGCTCTACCGTCCCGAGCTGGTCGTCCGCCGGTCGACGGCGCCCGCGCCGGTCCCGGCCGCCCCGGCGCCCACCAGCCCTGAGCACCTCGTCAACTAATCCCGGGCACCTCGCCGACCAGCCCCCGGGCCGGTCGGCGACCGGCTCTGGGCAGCTCGCCGAACGCCCCGATCCTCCGAGATCGGGGCGTTCTCGTTGATAACGGTTGCGTTGCGGAGGATTGACAGTGAGCCGGGTCACGTTCTTTGCTTCGTGGGAGCGCTCCCACACTCCCACCCACGAACGAACGAGAGGGACCCACATGAGGGGTTACCGGCTGAGGACCGTGGCCGTGCTGGCGACGGCCGGCGTGCTCGCGGCGGCATGCGGAGGCGGAGGCGACGACTCCAAGTCCGGCAAGAACTTCACGCTGACCGTCGACGTGTTCGGCGAGTTCGGCTACGAGAACCTCTACAAGGGGTTCGAGCAGGCGCACCCCGGCGTCACGGTCAAGCAGCGCAAGGTGTCGTCGCTGGACGACTACAAGCCGCGGATCCAGCAGTGGATCGCCACCGGCAGCGGCGCGGGCGACGTGGTCGCGCTGGAGGAGGGCATCCTGCCCACCTACATGCAGCAGCGCTCCAAGTTCGTCAACCTCTTCGACTTCGGGGCCCGCTCGATGCGGGGCGACTTCCTGCCGTGGAAGTGGCAGAGCGGCCTCAGCCCGGACGGGAGTCAGCTCGTCGGGCTCGGCACCGACGTCGGCCCGCTCGCCATGTGCTACCGCAAGGACCTGTTCAAGAAGGCCGGGCTGCCCAGCGAGCGCGACGAGGTCGGCAAGCTCTGGCCGACCTGGGACCAGTTCCTCGCGACCGGCCAGAAGTTCCAGGGCAAGGTGTCCGGCACCAAGTGGCTGGACGGCCCGACCGCCGTCCTGCGCGCGACCGTCCTGCAGAACGCGGGCAGCGGCCCCGGCTACAGCTTCTTCGACAAGGACGACACGTTCGTCTTCGACACCAACCCGGCCGTGAAGCAGGCGTTCGACACGACGCTGAAGTTCGAGCAGAACAAGATGACCTCGGACATGTCGATCTTCACGCCGCCGTGGCAGACGGCGCTGAAGCGCGACACGTTCGCGACCGTGCCCTGCCCGTCCTGGATGCTCGGCGGCATCAAGCAGTTCTCCGGCGACTTCGGCAAGGGCAAGTGGGACGTCGCGACCACGCCGGGCGGGTCGGGCTACTGGGGCGGGTCCTGGCTGGCCGTCCCGAAGCAGAGCAGGCACCAGAAGGAGGCCGCCGCCCTCGCCCAGTACCTGACCGGGACGCAGAGCCAGGTCGGCGCGTTCAAGGACAAGGACACCTTCCCGTCCAACGTGAAGGCCGAGCAGGACCCGGCCGTGTCCGGCGCGACCAACGACTACTTCAGCGGCGCGCCGACCGGGAAGATCTTCGGGCAGCTGGTGTCCTCGGTGAAGCCCGTCCACCTCGGCCCGAAGAACGAGGACGTCCGGCAGGCGGTGGAGAACGTCCTGATCGCGGTGGGCCAGGGCAAGGTCAAGCCCGAGGATGCCTGGGCGAAGGCCGTCGACGCGGCCAAGAAGGCCGCGCGGTGACCTTCATGGACACGGGTCGGTCCGCGGCGCTCCCCCGGTGGTGGGGGACCCGATGACCAGTGTGGACACGCGTCCCGTCCGTCCGTCCTCGCGGGCGGACGGGGCGCCGCGGGCGAGCCGGTGGCGGGCCCGGCTCGACCGCCTCGACCTCAAGGCGAGCCCGTACCTGTTCGTCGCGCCGTTCTTCGTCGTCTTCCTCGTCTTCGGCGGCTACCCGCTCGTCTACACGCTGTGGGTGTCGCTGCACGACTGGGGGCTGTCGTCGGGGACGCGCGAGTGGGCGGGCTTCGGGAACTACGGCTACCTGTTCGGCGACGACCAGTTCTGGCACGCGCTGGTGAACACGGTGGGGATCTTCGTGCTCTCGACCGTCCCGCAGCTGCTGCTGGCGCTGCTGCTCGCCAACACCCTCAACCGGCGGATGCGCGGCGCGACGGTGTTCCGGATCGGGGTGGTCGCCCCGCTGATCACCTCGATGGCGGCGGTCGCGATCGTGTTCGGCCAGCTGTTCGACACCGACTACGGGTTCGTCAACTGGCTCCTGCAAAGCCACATCGACTGGCACGCGAGCCGCGCCTGGTCGTGGACGGCGATCTCGGTGATGGTCGACTGGCGCTGGACGGGCTACAACGCGCTGATCTTCCTGGCCGCGATGCAGGCGATCCCGAAGGACCTGTACGAGGCCGCCGCGATCGACGGCGCGTCCCGGATGCGGCAGTTCTGGCAGATCACGGTCCCGCTGCTGCGCCCGACGATCCTGTTCACGGTGATCATCTCGACCATCGGCGGGCTGCAGCTGTTCACCGAGCCGGTGCTGTTCGGCGGCGCGACGTCCAACAAGATGGACGGCGGCGCGACGCACCAGTTCCAGACGCTGACGATGTACATGTACGACAACGCGTTCGGCCACGACCGGTACGGGTACGGCGCGGCGATCGCCTGGGCGCTGTTCCTGCTCATCATCGCGTTCTCCCTGCTGAACTTCCTGTTCGTCCGGCGTGCGGGAGGCACCAGATGACGATCCCCGCTCCCCTGTCCCGGCCCGCGCGGTCGACCGCGCGGCGGCTGCACGGCCTCTGGGAGGCCAGCCCGCTGACGTACCTGACGCTGCTGGTCGCGGTGGTGCTGTCGGTGGCGCCGATCTACTGGATGTTCGTGGTCGCGACGCGCACCAACGACGTGGTCGCGAACGTCCCGCCGCCGGTGGTGCCGGGCGGCCACCTCGGGTCCAACCTGAACCGGCTGTTCGACAACCCGGACGCCTACTTCGCCAAGGGCCTGCTGAACTCGTTCGTCGTGGCGTCCTGCGTGACGGTCTCGACGGTGTTCTTCGCCTCGCTGGCCGGGTTCGCGTTCGCCAAGCTGCGCTTCCGCGGGCGCAACGCGCTGCTGCTGACGATCGTGGCGACGATGATGATCCCGGTCCAGATGGGCATCATCCCGCTCTACATGATCATGGTGCGGCTGGGCTGGCAGAACCATCTGCAGTCGGTGATCGTCCCGTTCCTGGTCACCGGGTTCGGGGTGTTCATGATGCGGCAGTACGCCGCCCAGGCCGTCCCGGACGAGCTGATCGAGGCCGCCCGCGTGGACGGCTGCACCACCTTCGGCGTGTACTGGCGGGTCGTCCTGCCCGCGCTGCGCCCGGCGGCGGGCGTGCTCGGCCTGTTCACCTTCATGCAGACCTGGAACGACTTCATGTGGCCGCTGGCGGTGCTGAACCCGGAGAACCCGACCGTCCAGCTGTCCATCAACAACCTGGCCAACGGCCACTTCAACGACTACACGCTCATGTTCGCCGGCACGACGGTCGCGGTGCTGCCGCTGCTGCTGGTCTTCGTGGCGTTCGGCCGCCAGATCATCGGAGGAATCATGGAAGGCGCGGTCAAGGCATGAGCGGGAAGGGCGCTAACGGCCAGGGCACGAGCAAGCAGGGCACGAGCGCGCGCGTGGACTTCCCGGACGGGTTCCGGTGGGGGGCGGCGACGGCCGCCTACCAGGTGGAGGGGGCCACCGACGCCGACGGCAGGGTGCCGTCGATCTGGGACACCTTCGTGCGGCGGCCCGGCGCGGTGCTGGGCGGCGACACCGGGGACGTGGCGGTCGACCAGTACCACCGGTTCCGCGAGGACGTGGCGATCATGCGCAACCTCGGGCTCACCGCGTACCGGTTCTCGGTGGCGTGGCCCCGCGCGGAGGCGCCCGGCGGCCGGGGCCTCGGGTTCTACGAGCGGCTCGTGGACGCGCTGCTGGACGCGGGGATCGAGCCCTGGCCGACCCTGTACCACTGGGACCTGCCGCAGTCGTTGGAGGACGCGGGCGGCTGGCCCGTTCGCGACACCGCGCACCGGTTCGCCGACTACGCGGCCCGGGTGCACCTCGTCCTCGGCGACCGGGTGAGGAACTGGCTGACGGTGAACGAGCCGTGGTGCGCGGCCTTCCTGGGGTACGCGTCCGGCGACCACGCTCCCGGACGGCGCGAACCGGGGGCCGCGCTGTCCGCCGCGCACCACCTGATGCTCGGGCACGGCCTGGCCGTCCAGGCGATGCGCGCGGAGCGGCCGGACAACAGGTTCGGCGCGGCCGTGAACCTGTACGCGATCTCGCCCGCGTCGGACGCGGAGGCCGACGTGGACGCCGCGCGCCGCGTGGACGGCCTCCAGAACCGGTTCTTCCTGGATCCGCTGCTGCTCGGCCGCTACCCCGAGGACGTCCTGGCGGACGTGGAGCGGTTCGGGTTCGCGCCGCCGGACGCCGACCTCGCGGTCATCAACCAGCCGATCGACCACCTCGGCGTCAACTACTACTCGCGGCACACCGTCAGCGGCGATCCGGACTCGGCCCCGCAGGCGGCGGCGTCCCCGTTCGCCGAGCATTCGCCGTGGGTGGGCAGCGGGCACGTGCGGTTCCCGTCCACCGGACGGCCGGTGACCGGGATGGGCTGGGAGATCGACCCGTCCGGGCTGACGGACGTGCTGGTCAGGCTGCACGAGGAGTACCCGGCGGTGGACCTGTGCGTCACCGAGAACGGGGCGGGCTACCAGGAGGAGCCGTCCAACGGAACGGTCCACGACGCCGAGCGCATCGCGTACCTGGACGGCCATCTCCGCGCCTGCCATGACGCGATCTCCGCGGGTGTCCCGCTTCGCGGCTACTTCACGTGGTCGCTGCTGGATAATTTCGAGTGGGCGTGGGGGTACTCACGGCGCTTCGGGCTGGTCCACGTCGACTACGCCACCTTGCGCCGCGCGCCCAAGGACAGCGCGCGCTGGTACGCGGAGGTGATCCGCCGGGGCGGGCTCGGGGACCGCGGGTAACGGGGAAACGGGAGGGCGGGCGGGATGGCCGGACGGGGAACACGTCCCACCCTGGAGGAGGTCGCCGCGCTGGCGGGCGTCGGCCGCGGCACCGTCTCCCGGGTGATCAACGGCTCGCCGCGGGTCAGCTCCCGCGCGCGGGACGCGGTGCTCGCGGCGATCGACGAGCTCGGGTACGTGCCGAACCGGGCCGCCCGCACGCTGGTCACCCGGCGCACCGAGACGGTCGCGCTGGTCGTCGCCGAGTCCGAGCTGCGGCTGTTCGACGAGCCGTTCTTCGCGGGCATGATCCGCGGCGTCAGCGCGGCGCTGAACGAGACCGGCCTGCAGCTGCTGCTCGCCCTCGCCCGCTCCCCCGCCGAGTACGAGCGGCTGGAGCAGTACCTCACCGCCCAGCACGTGGACGGCGTGCTGCTCACCTCGCTGCACGCCGAGGACCCGCTGCCCGGACGGCTGGAGGCGAGCGGCGTGCCGACCGTCCTCGGCGGCCGTCCGCCCGGCATCGAGCCGGTGTCGTACGTGGACGTCGACAACCGCAGCGGCGCGCGGCAGGCCGTCGAGCACCTGGTCGACCGGGGCCGCCGCCGCATCGCCACCATCGCCGGGCCTCAGGACATGGGCGTCGGCATCGACCGGCTGACCGGCTACCGCGCCGCGCTCGCCGAGGCCGGGCTGCCCGAGCTGGTCGTGCACGGCGACTTCAGCGAGGCCAGCGGGATCGCGGCGGCCGAGGAGCTGCTCGCGCGCGACCCGGGCCTGGACGCGATCTTCGCGGCGGACGACCCGATGGCGCTCGGCGCGATGCGGGTGCTGCGGCGGCACGGACGGGCCGTCCCGGCGGACGTGGCGGTCGTCGGCTTCGAGGACTCGCCGTCCGCGGCCCTCTCCGACCCGCCGCTCACCACCGTGCACCAGTCGGCCGAGGAGATGGGCCGCGAGATGACCCGGCTGCTCCTGGCCCGGATCAACGGCGAGCGGCTGGACGAGCCGGTCGTCATCCTCCCGCCCCACCTGGTCGTCCGCGCCTCCAGCTGACGCGTCCCCTCCCGACGCGTCCGCGCGGAGTGCCGCCCGCGTTCCGGCACCCCTCGCTCACCTGCGCATATGCGCGCCAGGGCCCCGATAAATCGGTCCCAACCTCTCAGACCCGCAGGTCCGTGAATTGCTCGACAATTCACAGGGCAAACGTCGTTGCGCGCGATAAAACCCTCGCCCACCCACCCCTTCACCCGTGTCATTTGGCGTTGTTAACCTGGCGCACGGCCAGGGAGAACCGGGCTGGAAACCGCCGGAAAGACCGACGGAAATGGACACCGGCAGACCACGGGGAGACGCGATGTGGAGCACCGGGCCGAAGCCGCCCAGCGACGTCACCAAGCACAAGAACATCTACACCGTCCGGCAGATCCAGCACCTGCTGGTGCTGTGCTCGCTGCTCAAGCAGGACGGGCCGCTGGCCAGGACGCTGGCCAACGCGCTGGCGCTCGACCCCCTCCCCATGGCCGTGCGCGCGGAACCGGTGCCGAGCGTGCACCCCCAGGCCACCAAGGACTGGCTGGAGTCCTTCTGGGAGCCGGCCGCCCTGACCCCCGACGAAGTGGAGGTGGCCGCCTGGCAGAACAACATCACCGAGATGGTGACCGCCGTGGAGGAGATCCACGCGATCGAGAAGCTCATTGGAATTCGGCTGACCACCGAAATCATGACCCAGCCGGAAGAGAACTCGCAGTAATGCGAATCACCAAGGAGGAAGAAATGACCGCTACCTCGATTCTTCGTCACGCCGCCGCCGACGCCGACTTCCGCAGCGAACTGCTCGAGCGCCCCACCGACTTCGGCGTGACCGCGGTCCCCGCGGGCGTCGAGCAGCCCGACGCCGAGCAGCTGGGCTACTGGACCGAGGGCGTCGCGGCCGTGGACATCTACGCCTGCTCCTCGACCTGCAGCTTCGGTCCGTTCACGATCGTCTGCGACGGCACCACCAAGGGCCAGTAAGTGCCTGCCCGGCGCGTCCGAGGTGAGGCGCCGGGCCCTCTCCCCACGGCCCCCGGTCCGTCTGCGGGGTCGAGTGTGACGACGGTGGGCCGGCCGAGGCCGGCCCACCGTCCCTCACCTTTTCCCGCCCGTCCCCTTCCGAGGAGCACCCGTCCGTGATGCAGCACCGCCTCGACCTCGCAGCCCGCGCCGCCAACCTGGCCGAACGGCGGCGGGTGGTGGACGCGCTCGGCCCGCCGCAGGACCCGCCCGCCCTCAGCGAGTTCGACACCTGGATGGCCGCACGGCAGGCAGGCAAGCTCGCCGAGCGCGGCGCCCAGTCGAAACGGCGTGACCTGCCCGGACGCGACGACCACGAACACGACGACCTGGTCGCTCTCCTGACGGCCTACCGGCAGAACGAGCTGCTCCTCGCCTCCGCCGACTCGCCCGTCGGCCGGTTGCTGGAGGAGCTGGCCGCCGACTGGCTGCCCACCTACCGCGCCGCGCTCGACGGCCCGCGCGACGACGCCGCGTCCGGCCCGGACGCCTGGTGGCGCGCGCCCGAGGTGCTGTACGGCGGGCACGCGATCCTCTGCGCGCCCTTCCTCGCCGAGCTCGACCGCCGCCTCACCGCGATCCTCGCCGAGGACGACGGCGGGCCGGTGTTCGACCGGGGGTTCGTGACCGGGTTCCAGGAGCGGCTGCTCAGCCGGTTCGGCCTGGCCATGGCCTGGGCGGTCGAGACCGACGCGAAGGCGTACTGCGCGCAGCACGGCATCGACCCGGAGGCCGCGTCCGAGGCCGACTTCACCGCGCATCTGGACGGCACGTTCGGGGACGCCGAGGACCACCACCGCTTCTTCCTCGACTTCCCCGTCCTCGGGCGCTGGCTCGCGCACGTGACCGACCTGCTCACCGGGCACGGCCGCGACCTGGTCACGCGGCTGCGCGCCGACGCGGCGGACGTCGGCGCCGCCTTCTACGGCACGCCGGTCACGGCGGTGCGGGGCGCGACGCTCGGACACGGCGACGACCACGCCGGCGGACGCAGCGTGGTGATCCTCGCCGTCGAGACGGCGGACGGTCCCGAGAAGCTCGTCTACAAGCCGCGCAGCGTCCACGGCGAGGCCGCGCTCCAGGGCCTCCTGGACCGGATGCGCACCGACGGCGCGCTCGGTTTCGCCTCCCGGCCCGTCCTGCCGCGGGACGGCTACGGCTACGAGGCGTTCATCCCGTCCGGGCGCAACCACGTCGCGGACCGCGCCGCGGCGGCGGCCGTGCACGCCGAGCTCGGCGGCTACCTGGCGCTGTTCTACGTGCTCGGCGGCGGCGACCTGCACTTCGAGAACATCCTGGTCGCGGACGGGCACGCGTTCATCTGCGACGGCGAGACGATCCTCGGGGCCGTCCCCGGCGAGCGTCCGGACGGGGCGGGCACCGTGATGGACTCGGTGTTCCGGACCGGCCTGATCGAGTGGCCGTCCGGACGCGCCGACGCCGAGGGCTCGATGCGGCTGTCGGGCTACGCGGGCGGCGGCGCGTACGAGATGCCGACCAGCGTCCCGCAGCTGGACGACCGGGGCCCGTCGTTCGCCGCGTCCGTCCGGCACGTGTCGGGCGTGCTGGTCGATCCGGGCGCGAACAACCGGGTGTTCGTCGACGGCGAGATCACCCACGCCGAGGACTTCGCCGAGGACGTCGGCGCCGGGTTCGACGCGGTCTACCAGTGGTTCGCCCGGGGCGGCGAGGACGCGGTCAAGATCGTGCGCGAGCTGTTCGGCGGGGCGCGCGTCCGGTTCGTCAACTGGAGCACGCAGATCTACGCCCAGCTGCTGCTGGCCTCCCGGCACCCGCGCTGCCTGATGGACCCGATCGAGGTCGACCTGCTGGTCGACACCGTCCGGCACTTCCCGCGCGTCTGGGACCACGACCTCGCCTGCCCGGACCGGGAGGCCGAGTCGATGTGGCGGATGGACATCCCGCTGTTCGACACGCCCGCGGACGCCGACCGGGTGACGCACGACCACGGCGAGGCCGTCCCGGTCCGGCTGGCGGCGGCGCCGCTGGACATCGCGGCCGAGCGGATCATGGCGCTGACCGAGGAGAACCGGCGCAGGCAGCGGCAGTACATCTCCGCCGGGCTCGCCGGCGGCGACGTGACCAGCGAGGACTTCGCCGCGACCTGCCTGGAGCAGGCCGAGGCCGTCGCGGAGCGGCTGTGCGCGGCGGCGCGGGTCACCGGCGCGCCCTGGACGTCCTACATCGTCACCAAGGACGGCCACGAGGAGGTGGACATCGAGGCCGACCTCTACAACGGGACGGCCGGCATCGCCCTGTTCCTCGCCCACCTCAACGACCTGAGGCCGCGCCCGGAGTTCGAGCGCACCGCCCGGCTGGCCCTCGCGCACGCGGTGGAGCACACCGACATGAGCCGCCTCGGCGCCTACCCGGGCATCGGCGGGCTGATCTACACGCTCCTCCACCTGCACCGGCTGTGGGACGAACGGGAGCTGCTCGACCAGGCCGTCGCCCTCGCCGACGGCCTCGCCCCGGCCATCGAGCAGGACGACCGCCTGGACGTCTACTTCGGCGTCGCGGGCCTGATCCCCGTCCTGATCCAGCTCGCCGAGACGACCGGCGGGCACGGCGCGGGCCTGGCGATCCGCTGCGCCGAGCACCTGCTGAAGACGGCGAACACCGACGGCGACGCGATGTCCTGGCCCGGCGACGACGGCGGCGCGGCGCTCGCCGACCTCACCGGCTTCGCGCACGGCGCGGGCGGCGTCGGCTGGGCGCTCGCCATGCTCGGCAAGCGCACCGGGCGGAACGCCTACGTCGACGCCGCGCGCCGGGCCTTCGCCTACGAGGACCGGCACTTCGACGAGCTCGTCCAGGACTGGTACGACCTGCGGTCCTCGCCGGGCGGCCCGATCTGGAACGACCGGCACTTCGCCAACGCGTGGTGCAACGGCTCGGCCGGGATCGGCCTCGCCCGCCTCGCGACCTGGGACGTCCTCGGCCGCGAGGACGAGGACATGGTGCGCGGAGCCACCCGCGGGCTGACCGCGACCGTCCGCAACTTCCCCCGGCTGATGAACGACACGCTCTGCCACGGACGGTCCGGGAACGCCGAGCTGCTGCTCCGGCACGCGCTGCTCCGCGAGGAGCCCGCGTTCCGCGTGGAGGCCAACCTGCACGCCCAGAACCAGTGGCGGAACCTCGCCGAGGCCCGGACCGGACCCGAGTCGGGGTTCTTCCCCGGGCTGATGCTCGGCATGGCGGGCTTCGGCATGCACTTCCTGCGCCTGGCCCGTCCCGAGCGGATCCCGTCCGTCCTGCTGCTCGACCCGCCGACCCGACCCTGAGGAGTGATGACGAGTATGTCCGTGGACGCCTGCCAGGAGTTCATGACCGCCGCCGGCACCGACCCCGACCTCGCGCTGCGGATGCGGGCCATGACCGGGGTGCCCGAGCTGCTCCGGCTCGCCCGTGACCACGGGTACGAGTTCACCGTGCCCGACCTCGCCGCCGTCTCCATGGCCTCGGCCCGCGAGAGCGGCGAGCCGGGTCGGCCGCCCGCCGCCGCGGGACCCGCCGCCGAGACGTCCGTGCTGCACTCCGAGTACGCGCTGGGCGATCTGCCCGGTTTCGCCGAGGTGCTCGACCTGCTTCCGCTGGTCAAGATCCGTCCGCCGTCGGTGGACATGGACCGGTTCGCGGACGCCTTCGACCCGGCCGACCTGGCGTCCACCGGCTTCGCGCCGAGCGGCCCCGAGTACCGGCGGTGGCGGGCGGGCGTCAGGACGGCCCCCGGCGACCGCCGCGACTTCCACCTGGTCAACCTGGACGACCATGTGACCCACCCCGGCTACGAGTCCTACCTGGACGCCAAGGTCCGGCTGGTCGGGGCGCTGGAGAAGGTGTTCGGGCCGGAGGTCCGGTTCTCCGGGAGCATGTGGTACCCGCCGTCGTCCTACCGGCTCTGGCACACCAACAAGGACCAGCCCGGCTGGCGGATGTACCTGATCGACTTCGACGACGACTTCGACGACCCGTCCGACACCTCGTTCTTCCGGTACCAGACGCCGGGCACCGGCGAGCTGGTCACGCTGCGGGAGCGGCCCCGGATGGCGCGGTTCTTCAAGATCGAGCAGGAGCCGGAGCGGCTGTTCTGGCACTGCATCGTGAACCCGACCGAGCGGCACCGGTGGAGCTTCGGCTTCGTCGTCCCCGACCACTGGAAGGCCGCGCTGGAGGCCGCCGCGTGACCGCACCCCCCGCCCTCCCGGACGCGGCGGACGCGGCGGGCCCCGCCGGGATCCCGCCCGCCATCGCCGCGTCCGGGCTGCGCAAGCGGTACGGGGACGTCGTCGCCGTGGACGGCGTGGACCTGTCGGTCGAGGCCGGGGAGTGCTTCGCGTTCCTCGGCCCGAACGGCGCGGGCAAGTCCACCACGATCTCGATGCTGTGCGCGCTGACCCGGCCGACCGCGGGCAGGGTCGCGATCGCCGGGCACGACACGCTCGCCGACCCGCTGGAGGCGCGCCGCCGGATCGGCCTGGTGTTCCAGGAGTCCACACTCGACCTCGGCCTCACCGCCGCCGAGAACCTGCGCTTCCACGCCGACCTGTACGACGTGCCGCCCGGGCTGATCCCCGAACGCGTCGACCGCGCGCTCGATCTCGTCGGCCTCACCGCGGAGCGCGACCGGATCGTCGGGACGTTCTCCGGGGGGATGCGCCGCCGCCTGGAGATCGCCCGCGCGCTGCTGCACCGGCCGCGGCTGATCGTCCTGGACGAGCCGACGCTCGGCCTCGACCCTCACGCGCGCGCACGAGTCTGGGAGCACCTGCGGGCCGTCCGGGAACGCGAGGCCGTCACGATCTTCCTCACCACGCACTACCTGGACGAGGCGGAGCAGTGCGACCGGGTCGCGATCATCGACGCCGGGCGGATCGTCGCGCAGGGCTCCCCCGCCGCGCTGAAGGCCGAACTGACCGCGCCGGGCGCGCCCCCGCCGTCGCTGGACGAGGTGTTCCTGCACCACACGGGCCGTCCGCTGCACGACGACACCGAGCTCGGGGAACCGCCCGCGGCGGCTCCCCCACCGGTGCGGCCGGAGGACATGTCCCTCCCGCCCGCGCGGCGGCCGGCGGCGGAGTTCCGGGCCGTCCGCATGGTGTGGCGGCGCGACCTGCTGATCTACCGGCGGGACGGGGGCGGGGCGCTGCTGGCGATGGCGCAGCCGCTGCTGTTCCTGTTCATCCTCGGGGTCGGGCTGTCCGGGCTGATGCCGGGGATCGGGCAGGGGACCTACCAGCTGTTCGTGTTCTCCGGCGCGCTCGTCACGGCCGCGCTCGGGCCCGCCGTGGCGGTCGGCGCGTCCCTGCTGTGGGAGAAGCAGGCCGGGTTCCTGCGGGAGATGCTGGCCGGTCCCGTCCGGCGCGAGTCGCTGCTGCTCGGCAAGTGCCTGGGCGGCGCGACCATCGCGACCGTCCAGGGGACGCTGCTGCTCGCCGCCGGGCCGCTGATCGGCGTCCCGGCCAAGCCGCAGCTGATCGTCATGCTCGCCGGACAGCTCGCGCTGACGTCGCTGGCGATGACGGCCTGCGGGGTGCTCGCGGCGACGTTCGTCCGGCGTCCGCCCACCTACGGGACGGCCATGTCGGTGCTGGTCGCGCCGCTGACGTTCCTGTCCGGCGCGATGTTCCCGCTCGCCGGGCTGCCCGCCTGGCTGCGCGCCCTCGCGCTCGCCGACCCGCTCACCTACGCGGTGGACGCGCTGCGCCGCACCGTCGCCTCGCAGCTGCCGTCCGCGCCGCCGCACCTGTTCCGGCCGCTCGCGATCGGCGGCTGGCACCCGCCGATCGTCGCCGAGTGGACGCTCCTCGCCCTGCTCGCGCTCGTCCCGCTGCTCTGGTCGGCCCACCGCTTCTCCCGCGCCGACTGACCCCGGCCCGACGCGGACGCCCCGGCCTTTCCACGGGCCGGGGTGTTCCTGTGCCCGAACCCCTCGCCCGCGCGCGTGTTCCGTGCTCCTATGTGGCCATGGAGGCACGCATCAAGGTCAGCGGCGACGATCCGGCGCGGGAGACGGCCGGGCTGCATGAGTGGCTGCGCGGCGACCGGACGCTCGCCGGACGCGTCCGCGCCGAGTCCACGCCACCGCGCGACGGCGAGCTGGGCGGTTCGGCGGACGTCCTGGTCGCCGCGCTCGGGTCCGGCGGCGCGGCGGTCGCCCTCACGAACGTCCTGGTGGCGTGGGTGAAGTCCCGCCGTCCGGACGTCAGCGTCACCGTCACCACCGAGAACGGCAGCGTGAAGATCGACACCACGGACCTGCCCGCCGACGCCGTCCTGCCCCTGCTACGCGAGGTCCTGCACGGCGACGAGCACCGGCGCGACCTGATCCGACGCGACGACGCGGCCCTGCGGGACGGCGACAAGGCCCTGCGGGACGGTGATGACTGACTTCTCCCGGTCCCGGGCGGTCCTGGTCGGCACGGCGGAGTACGCGGACGCGGCGTTCCCGCGGCTCCCGGCCGCCGCCAACAGCCTCGCCGGGATGCGCGCCGTCCTCACCGACCCGTCCCTGTGCGGCTGGCCGGACGACCGGGTGACCGTCGAGTCCGACCCGTCCGACTGGCGCGGGCTCGTGCGGCGGACGCGCGTCCTGGCCCGCGAGACCGAGGACGTCCTGCTCCTGTACTTCGTCGGCCACGGCGTGATGCTTCCGCGCGGCGAGCTCAGCCTCGCCCTCACCGACACCGAGGCGGACGACCCGGACCTCACGGGCCTGGAGTACCGCCGCGTCCGCGACCTGCTCCGCGACAGCCCGGCCGCGACGAAGATCGTCATCCTGGACTGCTGCTACTCCGGCCGCGCCATCGAGGCCCTGACCGCGCTGGACGCCGTGGCCGACTCCACCGACGTCCGCGGCGTCTACACCCTGACGGCCAGCGACCACACCGCCCACGTCGTCCCGCTGGCGGAGCAGGAGGCGGTCCCGACGTCGTTCACCGGCCAGTTCCTCGCGCTCGTCCGCGACGGCGTCCGGGACGGCCCGGAGTCCCTCACGCTGGGCGATCTGTACGTCCACCTGCGACGGCGCCTGACCGCGCACGGCCTCCCCGCCCCGAACCAGCGCGGCACCGACACCGCCGACCGCTACCCGTTCACCCGCAACCCGGCCCACCGCCGTCCGCCTCCGCCCTATCCGTACCCGCGGTCGCGCCCAGAGCCCGGCGTCGTCGCGCGCCCGCGTCTTTTCCCCGCCGAACCGCGCGGCCTCTGGTCCACGATCCCCGGCGTCCCCGCGCTTCTGCCGCAGGAGACCGTCGGCGCGAGCGCCCTCGCCTTCAGCCCGGACGGCCGTTCCCTGGTCACCGGCCACCTGGACGGCTCGGTCCACCTCCGGCGCTGGAGCTTCGAGGGCTCGACGCCCCTGCGACCGGTGGCGGGCGAGAGCGGGCCGATCAGCGCGGTCGCCGTCACCTCCGTCGGCCCGCTGGTGGCGTACGCGGTACCCGGCCAGGAGGTCGGGCTGTACTCCCTCGAAAGCTCGGGCCCGGAGCACCGGCTTCTGGCCGACTCCTGGTCCTGCCCGAAGGGCCCCGTGCGCACGCTCGCCTTCACCCCGGACGGCCGGTGGCTCGTGGCCGGGCAGGCCACGACGAAGGAGGATTCGCGGACCTGCGTCGTCTGGAACGTCCGGACCGGCGGACGGCTCAGGGATCCCGAGCCCGCCAAGGACTCCTGGGCCCTGTGGTGGCACGCCAGCGACCACGCCGTGACGATCCTGCCGGACGGCCGGGTCCTGACCCTCCAGCACAGGGACGGGCACAACGCGGTCGCGACCTACCGGCTCGCCGGCGGACAGCCCACCAAGATCCTGGAGTCCCGTGTCGAGATCGGCTTCGTCCACGGGGTCGAGGCCGCCGGGATCTCCCCCGACGGCCGGACGATCGTGACGGTCGAGCACGGCCGGATCCACTACTGGCGCGCCACCGACGACGGCCACCTGGACGGTCCGACCTTCGCGGAGGGAACCCCGGCGACGTCGGTGGTCGTTGGACCTGAGGGACGGGCGGCGGCGCTGTGGGCGCCGGGCGAGCCGCTGCGGGTGTGGGATCTCCACGCGTTCGAGCAGATCGGAGGGTCGCTTCAGCACAGCGGCCAGACCAGGGCGGTCGCCTTCACGCCGGATGGCGCGACGCTGGCCGTGGGCGACGCCGAATGGCCCGTGCGGCTGTGGCGTCCCGCCTGAACGGACCTCCCTGCGGGCGAGGTCAGGGGCGGTAGGTGAGGGGGGCGTAGTTCATCACGTGGTCGTGGAGCATCTGCGGGGCGGCCGGGTCCTGCTGGCGGAAGGCCTCGATGATCCGGGCGTGCTCGGCGGACTTGGAGTAGATCTCGGTCTTGTGGAGCCGGAGGGACAGGGTCGTCCAGACCTCGATGCCCAGGCCCTCCCAGACCGAGGTAAGCAACTGGTTACCGCTGAAGCCGACCACCAACCGGTGAAAGTGGATGCTTTCGCGGATCTGCTCGTCCAGGTCGCCCGCGGTGGCGGCCTCGGCGAGCCGGGCGTTCTGCTCCTCGAGCTCGTCCAGGTGGGCGGTGAGGCTCGGCAGGGCGAGTTCGACGGCGGTACGTTCGAGCCCGGCCCGGACGGGGAAGATCTCCGCCAGGTCGCGTTCGTCGAACGGGCGGACGCGGGCGCCGCGGTTGGGCAGCGTCTCGATCAGCCGCAGGGTCTCCAGCAGGCGCAACGCCTCGCGCACCGGCCCCTGGCTGACGCCCAGCTCGGTGGCCACACGGCGTTCGACGATGCGCTCGCCGGGCTGCCAGCGGCCACTGGAGATGCCGTCCACGATGAACTCGCGGATCTGGTCGACCAGGCCGGTGCGGCGCAGGAGGGCGGGCCGGGCGACGGTCTGGGCGACGGACTCGGACTGGGCGGCGGACGGTGCGGCGGACGGGGCGTTCACGTCCCCCATGGTAGGGGGCGCGCGGGAATGAACACTGGTCCAGACCTCTTGACCTAGGGCATATGATCGATCATTGATCAATGATGATCGGTGATGAGTGGCGCGGCGACCCCGCGGCACCCTCTCCCCGTACGGAGGAAGAACGCCGATGGCTGAGACCACGAAGGCAGCCCCGGGCCGAGCTCGCCGGACCCCCGGCCCGACCAGCACCAGGGGCACGGCGGCGAAGGGAACCCCCAAGGCCGCCGACAACCGCGCCAGCGCCGTCGCCCGCCGCAGGGCCGACGACGAGGCGCGCGTTGAGTACTTCCGGCAGATGCTGCTGGTGCGCCGGTTCGAGGAGCGGACCGCCCGGGCCTACACCGAGGCCAAGATCGGCGGTTACTGCCACCTGAACCTGGGTGAGGAGGCCACGGTCGTCGGCCTGATGGCCGCGCTGCGTCCCACCGACTACCTGTTCACCAACTACCGCGAGCACGGCTACGCGATCGCCAAGGGCATCGAGCCGCGCCGCGTGATGGCCGAGCTGTACGGCCGCTCCACCGGCGTGTCCAAGGGCTGGGGCGGGTCGATGCACATGTTCGACACCGAGGCCCGGCTGCTCGGCGGCTACGGCATCGTCGGCGGCCAGCTCCCGCTCGCGACCGGCGCCGCGATGGCGGTCTCCTACCGCGGCGGCGACGACGTCGTGATGGTCCAGATGGGCGAGGGGACGGCCGCGATCGGCGCGTTCCACGAGTCGCTGAACATCGCAGCGCTGTGGAACCTGCCGGTGGTGTTCGTGATCATCAACAACGGCCTCGGCATGGGCACCACGGTCGAGCACTCCGCCGCCGAGCCCGAGCTGTACAAGCGCGGCGCCGCGTACCGGATGGCCAGCATGCGGGTGGACGGCACGGACGTGATCGCCGTCCGGGACGCGGCCCGCGAGGCCGTCGAGCGCGCCCGCGAGGAGAACCGTCCCTACCTGCTGGAGTGCACCAGCCCGCGGCTGCGCGGCCACTCGGTCGTCGACCCGGCCAAGTACCGCACCAAGGAGGAGAAGGAGGCCCTCAAGGCCGCCGACCCCCTCGCCAAGGCCCAGCTGGAGCTCCAGGAGGAGGGGCTGCTGTCGGTCGAGGACATCGAGCGCCTCGAGGCCGAGATCGCCGAGATCGTGACCGACGCGGCCACCTTCGCCGACGAGTCCCCGCACCCCGAGGTGTCGACGCTGTTCGACTACACCTACGCGACGCCGGTGCCGAACGACCTGCCGCGACTTCCCGCCGACCCGCTCTTCCGCGTCTGAGAGATCGACTTCCATGGCAACCATCACCTACCGCCAGGCCCTGCGCGACACGCTGCGGGCCGAGATGCTCCGTGACGAGAACGTCCTGCTCATGGGCGAGGAGATCGGCGTCTTCGAGGGCTCCTACAAGATCACCGAGGGCCTGCTGAAGGAGTTCGGGGAGCGCCGCGTGCGCGACACCCCGATCGCCGAGGAGGGCTTCGTCGGCGCCGCGATCGGCGCGGCCATGCTGGGCCTGCGCCCGGTCGTGGAGCTCATGACGATCAACTTCTCGTTGCTGGCGCTGGACCAGATCGTCAACCACGCCGCCAAGATCTACGGCATGTTCGGCGGGCAGAAGCCCGTCCCGATGGTGATCCGCACGCCCGGCGGCGGCGGTCAGCAGCTCGGGGCGACGCACTCGCAGAACGTCGAGCTGTACTACTCGTTCGTGCCGGGCCTGAAGGTCGTCGCGCCGTCCACGCCGCTGGAGGCGTCCGCGCTGCTCAAGGCCGCGATCCGCGACGACGACCCGGTCCTGTTCCTGGAGAACCTCGCGCTCTACAACACCAAGGGCGAGGTGCCGGACGACATCGCCGACGTCCAGCCCGCCGAGATCGGCCGCGCGGCCGTGACCCGCGAGGGCACCGACATCACGATCATCGGCTACTCGCGGATGGCGCACGTCGCGTCCGAGGTGGCCGAGAGGCTGGCCGCCGAGGGCGTGTCCGCCGAGGTCGTCGACCTGCGCAGCCTGCGCCCGCTCGACCGCGAGACCATCGTGGCCTCGGTCCGCAAGACCGGCTCGGCGGTCGTCGCCGAGGACGACTGGCTGACCTACGGGATCGGCGCGGAGATCGCCGCGACGATCCAGGAGGGCGCGTTCGACTGGCTGGACGCCCCGGTCCGCCGGGTCGCCATGGCCGAGGTCCCGCTGCCCTACAGCAAGCCGCTGGAGACGGCCGCCCTCCCGTCCGCAGACTCCCTGCTCACCGCCGTTCGCGAAACGCTCCGCGCGACCGGCCGTCCGACCCTGGAGACCGTCCGATGACCGAGATCCTGATGCCTCGCCTCTCCGACACCATGGAGGAGGGCGTCATCGCCGCCTGGCAGAAGAAGCCGGGGGACGAGGTGGCCGTCGGCGACGTGCTCTGCGAGATCGAGACCGACAAGGCCGTCATGGAGTACGAGGCCTACGAGGCCGGCGTCCTGACGGAGATCCTCGTCGCCGAGGGCGAGACCGCCGCGATCGGCGCTCCGATCGCGATCATCGGCGGCAAGGGCGACGCCCCGGTCACGACCGAGGCGAAGGCCGAGGCCCCGGCCGCCGAGCCCGCGCCCGCCGCCGAGCCTGAGCCCGCGAAGGTCCCGGCGCTGGTCGGCGCCGAGCGGCCGTCGTCGAACGGCGTGTCGGGCACCCGCCCGCCGTCGTCCCCGCTGGCCCGACGCCTGGCCCGCGACCACGGCCTCGACCTGCACACGATCACCGGCACCGGCCCCGGCGGACGGATCATCCGCGCCGACATCGAGGCCGCGATCCGCGGCGGCGCCCAGCCCGCCGCCGCCCCGGCCCCGGCTCCCGCCGCCCCGGCCCCGGCCGCCGCGTCCGCGCCGAAGCCCGCCGCTCCGCAGGTCGCGGACGAGGACGTCGAGCGCGTCCCGCTGAACCGGTTCCGCAAGGTCGCCGCGCGCCGCCTGGTCGAGAGCAAGCAGAACGCGCCGCACTTCTACCTGAACCGCGACGTGGACGCCGAGGCCCTGGTCGCGTTCCGCGGGACCCTGAACGAGGCGCTCGCCCCGGTCAAGGTCAGCGTGAACGACCTGATCGTCAAGGCGTCCGCGCGGGCGCTGCGCGAGCACCCGCAGGTCAACACCTCCTACACCGAGGACGCCCTGCTCGTGCACAAGCGCGTCCACGTCGGCGTCGCCGTCGCCGTCGCGGACGGCCTGCTCGTCCCGGTGATCAAGGACGCGGACCGCAAGTCGGTGTCCCAGATCGGCGCCGAGACGCGCGAGCTGGCCGCCAAGGCCCGGGACGGCAAGCTGTCCCCCGCCGAGATGTCCGGCGGCACGTTCTCGGTCAGCAACCTCGGGATGTTCGGCGTGGACTCGTTCTCCGCCGTGATCAACCCGCCGGAGGCGGCGATCCTCGCGGTCGGCGCCGTCCGCGCGGAGCCGGTGGTCAAGGACGGCCAGGTCGTCCCGGGCCAGCGCATGACGATCACCCTCTCGGTGGACCACCGCGCCGCCGACGGCGCCACCGGCGCCAGGTTCCTGGACCGCCTGGCCCAACTCCTGGAGAACCCACTCCTGATCGTCGCGTAACGTGGCATGGCTGATTTTTCAGCCATGCACCACGCAACGACCTCAACCGGCGCGAGCGCGTGACCAACCGCACGGGGGCAAAGCCGAAGGCGAGCCCCCGAGCGGTTGATCGCGAAGCGATGCCGCGCTCGCACGAGCATTCGGGCTGAGGGCGAGCCGCCAGGCGAGCCCTCAGAGCCGAAAGCTCCATAAATACCGCCGCCCATGGCGCACCCCGTGGGGCGGCACTACGGCCCCGCGCCTCACCGGTGACCCCGGTGGGACGCGGGGTCGCGTCATTTGCTGGGTTCGGGCAGGTCCTTGCAGGAGATCTTGGGGTTGACGCCGAGGTAGTTGAGCGGCCCGGCGACCACCGTCACCGCGATCGTTCCGCTGCGGCTGCAGTCTTTGACCTGGTCCTTGACGGGACGGTCGTAGTAGTGGCGCTGGCCTGCGGCGACGGCGCCGATGACGAGCCAGAGGAGCAGCACGACCGAGGAGATCCGCATAGCCTCATCGTGCAGGCCGGATCGCGTGACGACAAGCGGTTCACGCCTGACGACAGGGTGTTCCGTCCAGGTTGAAGGCGTCCGGGCGGGGTTCGGGGTCGCCGCCTGAGGCGGTTCCGAGGAAGCCGAACCCGACGCTGCCGCGCGGAGGGACGCCGCGGTCGTAGTCGGCGGCGGTGACGGTGACGTCCGCGCCGGACTGCCGCTGGGTTCCGTTCCAGATCTGGGTGATCCGCTCGTCCCGGCCGAAGGTCCAGCTGAGGCGCCAGCCGTCGAGGGCCCTGGTTCCCAGGTTGGTGATCCGGACGCTCGCCTGGAATCCGCCGGGCCACCGTCCGGTCACCGCGTACGCGACCGCGCAGGTGGTCTCGGCGGGCGTGGACGGCGGCGCGGTGGTCGCGTGGGCGGCCGGTGCGGGCGACGCGCCGGGCCGTCCGCCGTCGGAGAGCGCGGCGAGCAGCACGAGGACGACGAGCAGCGCGACGGCCGCTCCTCCGCCGATCAGCAGCGTCCGCCGGGACGTCTCCGAGTCGGCGGGCGGCGGGGCCGGGTCGTCCAGGACGCGTGTCGGGTTCGCCGGAGCCGGACGGTCGCCGATCACCCCGGTGGGCTCGTCCGCGCCGCCCGGATCCGGCCCCGGCGCGGAGGGGGACGGGATCGGCGGGAGGTGGGCGGCGTCCGCGAGGATCTCGCCCGCCTCGGCCGCGCTCGGACGGCGGCCGGGGTCGGCGTCCAGGCAGTGCTCCACAAGTTCACCCAGGCCGGACGGCACGGGCGGCGGCAGTGTCTCGCGCAGCAGGACGCCGAGGGCGTGCACGTCGGAGGCGGGGGCCGGGTCGGCTCCGGCGAGGAGTTCGGGCGCGAGGTAGGCGGGGGTGCCGAGGAGCGCGCCGTCCGCCGTCCGGGCCCCGAAGGCGAGGCCGAAGTCGACGACCTTCACCCCGGACGGGGTGAGGACGACGTTGGCGGGCTTCACGTCGCGGTGGACGACGCCCGCCGCGTGCGCCGCCGCCAGCGCCCGGGCGATCTGGGCGCCCACGGCCGCGGCCTCGCGGGGCGGCAGCGGGCCGCGGGCGAGCCGCGCGGCGAGGGTCTCGCCGTCCAGCAGTTCCATGACCACGTACGGGAGGCGTCCGCCGCCCGGGAGCTCGGCCTCGCCGTAGTCGTGGACGCCGGTGATGCCGGGGTGGTTGAGGCGGGCCGCGGCCGTGGCCTCCCGGCGCAGCCGCCGCGCCGACCGGCCCGGGCCGTCCGCGCGCGGGACCTTGACCGCGACCGGGCGGGACAGCACGCCGTCGAAGGCGCGCCAGACCGTGGCCATGCCGCCGTCGCCGACGCGGGCCTCGAGGCGGTACCGGCCGCCGAGCAGCAGTCCGGTCGCAGCGGATCGTCCACCGGGCGCTCCCGTCTCTCCCTTGGGACGTGCTTGACCCTACCCGGACCGGGGCGGGACCCCGGGCGGGCCGGGAAGCGATCAAGCCCACGGCGTGGCGGCGGCCTGGGCGGGTAGGGCTGGAATCGAGACCGTTCGAGGAGAGAGGAGCCGCCATGGCCGAACCCCAGGGACGTCCGACGCTGTCGGCGCTCGACCGCGACGAGTGCCTGAAGCTGATCTCCCCGGGCGGTGTGGGCCGGGTGGCCTACGACGACGGCGAGGGGCCGACGGTGACCCCGGTCAACTACGTCGTGGACGGCGAGGCGATCATCTTCCGCACCTCCCTCGCGGGGCGGCTGAACAAGAACATCGGCGGGCTGCCGTCCGGCGGCGAGGTCCGGATCGCGTTCGAGGTGGACCGGATCGACCCCGAGCGCCGCGCCGGGTGGAGCGTGCTGCTGCGCGGCGGGGCCCGGCAGCTGGAGGACGACGAGGACTCCGCGGACGTGGAGCCGTGGCCCGCCGAGTCGCGGCCCGCCCGCGTCCGGCTGACCGCGAAGGACATCACGGGCCGCCGCCTCGGCGGCGGGTGACCGAAAGCTACAAGACCGGCCGGAAAGGGCCGTCCAGGATGGGCTTATGAGCATCGACCTGAACAAGGCCGCCGATTTCATGGCCAGGAACGCGCGGATCCTGGACCGGCGGCGTTTCGACTTCCTCTGCAGCGAGCGCGGCGACGTCGAGGCCGTGATCGCGGCCCTCGAGGGCTACCGGAACCCGGACGGCGGCTACGGCTGGGGCCTGGAGCCCGACCTGCGCTCGCCGGAGAGCCAGACCGGCGCCGCCGCGCACGCCTTCGAAGTGTTCGCCGAGGTCGGCGGGCACCCGCACGCCGTCCAGCTGTGCGACTGGCTGGACTCGGTGTCCCTGCCGGACGGCGGCGTGCCGTTCGCCCTGCCGGTCACCAGCCAGGCGGGGAACGCGCCGTGGTGGTCGACGGCCGACACGACCGTGTCGTCCCTGCAGATCACCGCGATCACGCTGGTCGCCGCGCGCCGGGTCGCCGAGGTCGACCCCGGCGTGGCCGAGCACCCCTGGCTGGAGCGCGCCACCAACTACTGCGTGGGCTCGGTCGCCGCCCTGGACGGGCCTCCCCACGCCTACATCCTGGCGTTCGCCGTGCGGGCGATGGACGCCCTCCAGGACGTCCACCCGCAGGCCCCCGAGCTGCTCGAAGGGCTCGCCGCGCACGTCCCGGACGACGGCCGGGTCCAGGTCGAGGGCGGCACCGAGGACGAGTACCTGCATCCGCTCGACTTCGCCGCCGTCCCGGGCCGTCCGCCGCGCGACCTGTTCTCGCCCGAGATCGTCGCCGCCGACCTGGCCCGCCTCGAGGCGGGTCAGCAGGAGGACGGAGGCTGGACGGTCGAGTACGCCAAGATCTCGCCCGCGGGCGCGCTGGAGTGGCGCGGGTACGAGACCGTCCGCGTCCTGTGCGCGCTGCGCGCCGCCGGGGTCCTCACGTCCTGAGCCGTCAGCCGAGGTCGGCGAGGGCCTTCTCTATGTCGGGGTCGCCGGGGGCCAGGTCTCGCGCGCGCACGAGGTCGTCGCGTGCCTCCGGGGACCGTCCGAGGGCCGCCAGGACGACCGCGCGGTTGAAGAGGACGGCCGCGTCCTCGCCCAGGTCCAGCGCGCGGGTCAGGTCGCGGACGGCGGCCTCGGCGTCCCCCGTCTCGTAGGCGAGGACGCCCCGGCTCGCCCATGCCGCGGCGAGCGTCGGGTCGTGCCCCAATGCCTGGTCGAAGGCGTCACGCGCGCGGTCGCCGTGGCCCTCGGCGGCCTCGATCTGGCCGAGGACGCTGAGCAGGTGCGCGTCCCCCGGACGGTGGACGAGCCCGGCGGTGCAGTCGGCGCGGGCCTCGTCGTTGCGGCCGAGGGCGACGAGCAGCCCCGCGCGGTTCGTCCGGGCCTCGGCGAAGCCCGGGTCCAGTTCGAGGGCGTGGTCGAGGTCGGCGAGCGCGCCGTCGAGGTCGCCGCCCGCGAACCTTGCCTCGGACCGGTTGAAGTACGGCTCGGGGAACGGCGGGCCCGCCGCCATCGCGGTCTCGTAGTCGGCGACGGCCTCGTCCACGCGGCCGAGGCGCAGCAGCAGGTTGCCCCGGTCGATGTAGTAGTCGGGGTGGACGGGGTCGGCGTCGATCACGGCCGTCCAGTCGCGGAGCGCGTCGCCGGTGCGGCCGAGCCGATCCAGGACCGTGGCGCGGTTGGCGAGGAGGACCATCCGGTGGACGGGCTGGGCGTCCGGCGCCAGGTCGCGGCCCGCCAGGTCGAGCGCCTCCTGGACGAACCGCAGCGCCTCGTCGTCCCGTCCGCGCCGGGATTCGACCAGGGCCCGTCCGTTGAGGTCGAAGCCGAGCTTGATCGCGCGCTCGGCCCGGTCCGGCAGCAGGCCGCAGATCGCGATCGCGGTGTTCGTCCAGGCCAGCGCGGCGGTCAGGTCGCGGCGCGCCGGGTCGTGGTGGCGGACGGCGAGCATCGCCAGCGAGTAGGCGATCGTGGAGTGCCACACCGCCGAGTCGGTCGAGGCGCGGGCGCGGTTCAGCAGGCGTTCGGCCTCGTCCTCGCGATGCAGCGCGGACAGCGCCATCGCGGTCGCGTGGACGAGCTCCCACCACACGGCAGGGTCGCCGTCCGGATGCTCCTCGGGGTCGGCGTGGGCGATGCCGCGCACACCGAGTTCGGCGGCGGCGTCGTGGCAGCCGTGGTTCAGGCACCAGCCGACCGCGTACGCGTACGATGCGGCGGCGCGGACCGGGTCGCCCGCTCGATCCCGGTGATGCAGGACGATCCCGAGTCGCGGCCCTACCAGACCGGACGCCTCCAGGTCGTCCGCGCGTGCGGCATGCTCGTCGGGGCTGAGCTCGTCGCCGGGCAGTTCCGGCACCGCCCCGTCGTCCGTCCGGACGGTCAGCAGCGCGGTGTCGACGCGGCGCCGGAGCACCGTGAACAGTTCGACGTCGGCGAGGTCGGCCTCGGCGAACCCCTCGAGCACGACCGTGCGCGGACGCCCGGACGCGCGCAGCCACTCCCGGACGAACTCGGCCACGCCGTTCGCGACGCGCAACGTCCGGCGCGCGGCGGGAACGAGGACGCGTTCCTTGCGTTCGACGCGTTCCACCAGCGTGACGCGCCGCGCCGGGACCAGGTCGCCCAGGTCGGGCGCGACCGCGCGCAGTTCGATGTCGTAGGCGGCGAGCAGATCGGAACGTTCCGCGGCGGCCTCGCGGGCGAGCTCGCCGACCAGCGCGGCGCCCGCGCTGTACGGCCCGCCGATCCGCCGGTCCGCCGTGATCCGCAGGTCCACCGCGCCCCGCGGCTCCGCCATGTCCCGCGGCTCCGTCCTGGTCCGCCGCTCCGCCGTGGCCCGCCGCTCCGCGGCGCCCTGCCGCTCCGTCGTGTCGCTTCGGCGTCCGGCGCTCACAGGCCGGAGTGCCTGGCGCTGGCCACGCCGCGCAGGGCGACCGGCCCGGTTCTGTGCACGAGGATCCGCTTCATCGTCCGCCCCTCACCCGGTGTGAACCCGATGCACCCATGCGTATCCCGTGCGGAGCGTCCTTCACAACGTCCGAACGGGCGGTGACCTGTATCGGTCAGTTTTCCGGGTTTCGGGGGCCGGCCGGCGCTCGCCGGCCGGCCCCGCGCGGGGCCTCCATCCGGAGTCGAACCGGACCCTCCAGGGCCACGACCTGGTGTGCGGACCGCCACACCATGGAGGCCGTGTCTCCGGCAGGATTCGAACCTGCGGCCTTCGGGTCCGCAACCCGACGCGCTTTCCACTGCGCCACGGAGACTTGCTGTGAAATTGTGCGCGCACGCCTTTTGACGAACTGCGCGGGCACACTTTTTTGACGAACTGTGCGAGCACGCCTGTGACAACGCGTGGCGGATGCGGGAATCGAACCCGCCTGCAACGGTTTATGAGGCCGCCGAAAGCACCAGCTCTCCTATCCGCCCTGCGCGGAGGGTGCGAGATTCGAACTCGCGCGGGGCGAACCCCGACCACGGCTTAGCAAGCCGCTGCCTTTCCACTCGGCCAACCCTCCCGGGGGCCGCTGGAACGCGAAACCGCCCGCCGGGCTCCGGGCCCGCGGGCGGCGATGGACGTCAGGACGTGCTGGTCACGTCCGTCGGACACCGCTCCCGAGACCGGAGAGATGACGACTGTGCGGCATTCGGCGATGACGTCGCATGGTCCCTCTCCCCTCGTTCGGCGGACGCTGTCCGCTGCTGACAACGATCACTCTGCCACCCCCATTCCCCACCCGCAACCGCTTTTCCGGACGCCACGACGGCCCCGCTTTCGGCACGATCACCCCAGCCCGACACCGACCGGACGGCGACGAATTCCATCACCGCAGGCGCACACATCCGACGACCACGTGCATATCGCGAAACGACGCTTCGAGTCCCCCATGGCATGCGGCGGCCCGCCGGACGCCGTCCGCGTCCGGCGGGCCGCCGGCACCGGTGTCGCCCAGCGGGCCTCAGCCCGCGTGCTTGGCGCTCGCCGAGCCTCGCAGCGCGACCGGTCCCGGCCTGTGAATGACGACTTTCTTCATCTCGTCCGCCCCTTCAGTCACTTTTGTCCTTCAACCGTTCCACTATCACCGGGGACCTCATCCGGAGACCACTGTCAAGCGGACATGTGACCTTAAGCGGCCAATCAGTGGCGATAGGTGAGTCCGAACCCGTAAGGGAACAAGGGGGACTTCCCGTCGCCCCTGTTCACGGGCTCCTGGGACGCGTCGCGCGGCCAGCTGACGGGCAGCCGCCCGCTCGGCCGGACGCTCCCGAACAGCACGTCCGCGACGCCCTGCCCCTCGGTTCCCGGCAGCCACGACTCGACGAGCGCGTTCCAGCCGGGCAGTTGCGCGGCGATGTCCAGCGGACGCCCCGACACCAGCACCACCACGACCGGCACCCCGGACGCGCGCAGCGTGGCGAGGGTGCCGAGGTCCTGGTCGTCCAGGCCCATGCCGTCCGGGCGGTCGCCCATGAACTCGGCGTACGGGGTCTCCCCGACCACCGCGACGGCGGCCTTGTAGGACGAGTCGATGCCCGTGCCGTCCTTGCTGTAGGTCACGGTCGTCCCCGGACGGACGGTCCGCCGGATGCCCTGCAGGATCGTGGTGCCCTTGGTGACCGGCCCGGACCGGCCCTGCCAGGTCAGCGTCCAGCCGCCGGTCTGGTTGCCGATGTCGTCGGCGTTCTTGCCCGCGACGAAGATCTTCCCGCCGCCCTTCGGCAGCGGCAGCACGTTCCCGGCGTTCTTCAGGACGACCTGCGACTCGGCGACGGCCCGCCGCGCCAGCGCGCGGTGCGCGTCCGAGCCGAACGTGCGCTGCCACGACCGGTCGGCGAACGGATGCTCGAACAGGCCCATCTGGAACTTGACCGTCAGGATCCTGCGGTTCGCGTCGTCGATCCGCGACATCGCGATGTGACCGTTGGCGATCTCACCGCGCAGCACGCCGATGAAGTCCTTCCAGTCCCACGGCTGCATGAACATGTCGATGCCCGCGTTGACCGCCGCCGTGACGCGCTCCGGCGTCAGGCCCGGCGTCCCGCCGCCGATCTGGTCGATGCCGTTGTAGTCGCTGACCACGAAGCCCCGGAAGCCCAGCTCGCGCTTCAGCACGTCGCTGATCAGGTACCGGTTCCCGTGCATCTTGACGCCGTTGAACGAGCTGTAGGAGATCATCACCGAGCCGACGCCGCGCCTCACCGCCTCGCGGAACGGCGGCAGGTGGATCTTCCTCAGCTCGGCCTCGGAGATCTGGGTGTCGCCCTGGTCCTTGCCGCCGGTCGTCCCGCCGTCGCCGACGTAGTGCTTGGCGGTCGCGAGGATGGACGCCGGTCCCGCGCCGAGCCGCTCGCCCTGGAACCCGACGATCTCGGTCGCCATCGCGGACGGCAGGTCCGGCACCTCGCCGAACGACTCGTACGTGCGTCCCCAGCGGTCGTTCCGCGCGACGCACAGGCAGGGCGCGAACGTCCACTGCACTCCGGTTCCCGCGACCTCCTCGGCGGTCGCGCGCCCGATCCTCCGGACGAGCCCGGGGTCGCGGGTCGCGCCGAGCCCGATGTCGTGCGGGAAGATCGTCGCGTCGACCACGTTGTTGTGGCCGTGGACGGCGTCCGCGCCGTAGATCATCGGGATCCTGAGCGGAGTCGCCAGCGCCCCGCGCTGGTACCCGTCGACCATGTCGGCCCAGCCCTGCGGCGTGTTCTCGGTGGGCACCGACCCGCCGCCGGACAGCACCGACCCGAGCCGGTACGCCGTGACGTCGGCCGGGGCGGCGCCGCCGCGCTCGGCCTGCGTCATCTGGCCGAGCTTGTCGTCCAGCGTCATGCGTTTCAGCAGGTCGTCGACGCGTTCCCGGATCGGGCGCCGGGCGTCGAGGTAGGGCGCGTCCGCCGGGGCGGCCCGCTCCTGGAGCCGCCCGGCGGCGGCGGGCGCGGCGTTCGCCGGGAGGGTGGCGGCCCCGAGCGCGCCGAGCGCGGTCACGAGGCCGAGGACGAGGACCCGCGGCGGGGTCCTCAGCGGGGATCGGGGTGCGGATCGGGGTGTGAAGGTGCGCAAGGAAGCCTCCGCGCGGTCGAATTTGTTGCCCCCGACAACAAGCGCACGGTAAGCCGATCACCCGGCCCCGGCAAGCCCCTCCCACCCCACCCGTCCGCATCCGGACGCCCCGTCCACCACCGCCCCGGACGTGGCGTCCGCGCGCGGGTCAGTTCTCGAAGTCGGTGCCGCGGGACACCTTCTCCCAGGTGGCGGCGTCCTCACGGTCGCGGGCGAGGGACGCCTCGATCGCGTCCACCGCGTCGTTGCCGAGCGGCAGGCGCAGCGGCGTCTCGTCCGTGTCCAGGGCGGCGACGATCGCCGCGGCGGCCTTGGCCGGGTCGCCCGGTTGCTTGCCGTCGCTGTCGGGGAGGTTCTTGCGGACCGGCCCGACCAGGTCGGCGTACTCCGGCAGCTCGGCCGTCTGCGCCAGGGAGTTCGTCCCGGCGAACGAGGTCCGGAAGCTGCCCGGCTCCACGATCAGCGTGCGGACGCCGAACCCGGCGACCTCGCCCGCCAGCGCGAGGGTCAGCCCCTCGAGGGCGTGCTTGCTCGCCGAGTACGCGCCGACGCCCGGGAACGACATCCGCCCGCCCATGCTGCTCATCTGCACGATCGCCCCGGCCCCCTGCCGCCGCATGTGCGGGAGCACCGCGCGGACGAGCGCCGCCGGGCCGAAGAAGTGCAGCTCCATCTGCTCGCGCAGCTCCCGGTCGGAGGTCTCCTCGACCGCCCCGACCAGGCCCCGCCCGGCGTTGTTCACCAGGACGTCCACCCGCCCGTGCCACAGGACCGCCTCGGCGACGGCGGCCGAGATCGCGGCCTGGTCGGTGACGTCCAGCGCGACCGCCCGCACCCGGTCGGGGTGCGCGGCCACCAGGTCGTCCAGGGCCTCGGGACGGCGCGCCGCCGCCACCACGACGTCGCCCGCGGCGAGCGCCGCCTCGGCCAGCGCCCGCCCGAAACCCGACGTCGCGCCCGTGATCAACCACACTCGCTGTTCGCTCATGCGCACCGTTATCCACCCGGACGCGCCGCCGCGTCCAAGACAGAAGATCACTCAAGCCATGAACAGCGTTTATCATCCCAGCGTGGAGCTGAGGGAACTGCGCTACCTCGTCGCGATCGCGGACGCCGGGAACGTCGGACGCGCCGCCGCGTCGCTGTACGTCAGCCAGCCCGCGCTGTCCTACGCGCTGCGCCGCCTGGAGTCCGAGTTCGGCGTCCGCCTGTTCGACCGGCACCCCGGCGGCGTCACCGCGACCCCGGCCGGACACGACGTGATCATCGAGGCGCGCCGGACGCTCACCGCCGCCGACGGCGTCCTCGCCGCGGCGGACCGCCACCGGCGAGCCGTGTCCGGAGTGCTGCGGGTCGGTTTCGAGGCGACCGGCGCGGGCGAGCTGACAACGCGCGCCCGCGCGGAGTTCGCGCGACGGCATCCGGGCGTCCGCGTCGAGCCGAAGCGCTTCGACTGGGGCGGCGAGGTCGCCGCGCTCCGCGACGGACGCGTGGACGTGGCGTTCGCCTGGCTTCCCGCCGACCTGTCCGGGCTGCGCTCCGAGGTCGTCCACACCGAGCCGCGCGTGGTCGGCCTGCCCGTCGCGCACCCGCTGGCGTCCCGTCCGGGCCTGTCGGTCATGGACGTCGCGGACGAACCCCTCATGTGGACCGAACGCGCGCCCCGCCCCTGGGTCGACTGGTGGGCGGTCAACCCCCGCCCGGACGGCTCGTCCCCGGTCTGGGGTCCGACCAACGACAACGTCGAGGAAATGCTCGAACAGGTCGCCGAGGGCGCGGCCATCTGCTTCGCGCCCGCCAGCATGGGCCACTACTACACCCGTCCCGACCTGGCCTGGATCCCGCTCGCCGACGTCGAGCCGCTCCGCGTCGCCCTCGCCTGGGCCGCTCCCGGCCCGCTGGTGGACGGCTTCGTCCAGGTCGTCCGCGACCTGATCCGCCCGGAATCCGCCTGACACACAACCCGGCCCGCCGCAGCGGCTAGGCCGCGCCCGGCCGGGCCGCGACGACGGCCTCGATCGGCTCAGGCTCGCGGAGCGTGCGCGCGCCCGCCCAGGCCAGCGCGGGCGCCGCGATCACCGGGACCAACGCGGCGGACGGCGAGGTGGCGTCCGCGAGCGCGCCGAGCGCCGGGCTGACGATCCCGCCGACGCTGACCGCGAGCCCGAGTGTGACGCCACCCGCCGTTCCGACGCGTCCGGGCAGGTAGTCCTGGCCGAGCGTGACCTGCAACGAGAACGGCACGTACAGGGCCGCCGCCGTCGCCGCGACGCCGACGAGCACCAGCGGCCCCGGCAGCAACGCGACACCCGCCACGGACGGCACGGCCAGCGCGTATGCCATCCGCGTGCACCGGACGCGCCCGAACCGCCCGGCGAGCCGTCCACCGAGGACGGTCCCCACCGCACCGCCCCCGAACAGCAGGAACAGCGCCGTCGCCCCGGCCGCGGCCCCGCCGTCCATCCGCTGCTTCGCGACCACCGCGAGCAGCGTGCTCACCCCGAAGAACGCCACCGACCGGCACGTCACCACCAGCGACAACCGCGCGAACATCCCCCAGTCGTCCCGTCCCCCGGACGCCCCCGTCGCCCCGGCCGCCGCCCGAGCGGGCACCGGCGCCCGCGTCACCAGCGCGGTCATCAACGCCCCCAGAACCGCCGGGACGAACAGCCAGGGCGTCGCGCCCAGCCCACCGGCGGCCAGCAACGGCGTGACCAGCAACGGAGCCGCCGCGAACCCGACGTTCCCACCCAGCGAGAACCAGCTCATCGCGGCATGGTCACCCCGCGTGACGCCCCTCGCGAGCCGCGCGGACGCCGGATGGTACGCCGCCACGCCGAGCCCGGACAGCGCGACGACCGTCCATACGGCCGCCCGCTCCCCCGGCACCCCGCTCGCCGCGATCCCGGCCCCCGCGAGCAGCATCGCCACCGGGATCAGCCAGGGCATCCGCCACCGGTCGGTGAGCACCCCGAACACGGGCTGGACGACCGACGACAGCAGCGTCGCGGCCAGCACCACAGCCGACGCCGCGGCATAGCTGTAATGCCGCCCGACGACAAGGAAGGGGACCAGCGCGGGCACCGCTCCCTGGTAGACGTCCACGCAGGCATGCCCGGCCGAAAGCAACAGCACCGAACGCTTCATGACCGCCAGCGTCGCCGCCCGGCCGCTTGTCGCGCTTCCGACATCTCGCCATCATTTACCGGAAACCCGCCAACACACCCCGGAGCCGCCGATGAGCGACACCTCCGCGACGGCGACCCGGCACCTGCCGCAGGCCCCGACCGGAATCAGGCCGCTCGGCCAGGGCAGCGCCCTGAGCGCGCACCGCCACGACAACCCGCAGCTCGTCTACGCCCGCTCGGGAGTCGTCACGGTGACGACCGAGGCCGGGATCTGGCTCGCCTTCCCCGGACGCGGCCTGTGGGTGCCCGCCGGAATCGTCCACGAACACCGCGCCTTCGGCGCCGCCGACCTGCGCCTGGTCGGCGTCCCCCCGTCGGACGACCCGCTCGGCCGCCTCCCCGCGCCCGCGATCGTCGCCGTCGATCCCCTCCTACGCGAACTGGTCCTCACGGTCACCTCCGAACCGGACGACGGCGCCCCCGAACGCGGTCGCCTCCGGTCCGTCCTCCTGGACCGCCTGCGCCGCGCCCCGCTCCTCCCCGGCCAGTACGTCCCCGCCGCACGCGACCCACGCCTGGCCGCTGCCTGCCGCATCCTCCTGGACGACCCGTCCGACCAGGCCACCCTCGCCGACCTGGGCGCCCAGGTCGGCGCCGGAGAACGCACGCTCTCCCGCCTCTTCGCCCGCGAACTGGGCATGGGCTTCCCCCGCTGGCGGACGGCCCTGCGCCTGCACCACGCCCTGATCCTCCTCACCGAGGGAACCCCGGTCACCGCCGTCGCCCACGGCTGCGGCTGGTCGTCCTCGAGCGCGTTCATCGACGCCTACCGCCGCGCCTTCGGCCACACCCCCGGCGCGACCCTCCGCAGCAACCTGCCATGAGAGGCCGTTCCCCCGCTCTGACCAGACTTGTTCTGATTCACCTGAAAAATCCCTGAAAAGGGCATTGACAGGCGTCCGAACTGATCGCACTGTATGGGTCGGCGGCAGGGGCGATCATGCTCCCCCGGCCTCCGCCGCCCGGGCAGCGCGCGCACGCCGATCTCCGTCCCCCGCCTCTCCCAAGGAATCGTGTGATGCAGCGACGACCCCTGCTCGCGTGCGTGCTCCCGCCCCTCCTCCTGACCGCCCTGACGGCCGCCCCCGCGTCAGCCGCCCCCGCCGGCCCGACGCCTCCGAACCCGTCCGCCCCCAAGATCGGACGCGTCGCAGGCGCCCGCCCCGTCCCACGCGACGCGAACACGGCCAAGGCCGTCCGCGCGTTCCAGGAACTCCACCGCGCCCGCCTCGGCAGGACCACCGCCCCTTCCCTCCGCGAGCAGATCCACGAGTTCTGGGGCGTCGAACCCGCCGCCGGAACCCACGACGGCCTCATGGCCACCCACAGCGTCGACCCGTCCTACCGGGTCTCCTACAGCGAGGACTTCACCTACGCGCCGACCACCAAGGCCGCCTCGTCCTGCATGGAGGTCACCACGGTCTACTCGCAGGCCGTCGGCAACGAACTGTGGGCGTGGGACTGGTGCGGCAGCGGCGGCCCCGCCGTCGAGCTCCCCATGGACGCCTCGTTCGAGCGGACCTACACGACCCAGGTGAACGGCCACGCCGCCTACACCGTCCAACTCGTCCGGACGAACGCGTCCACCAACGCCTGGACGGCCTACCTGTACAACCACACGACGAACACCTGGAACTCGTTCTTCAGCAAGTCCGGCCGCGACACCAGCGGACTCCGCTACGGCTGGGACATCTTCGAGATCTACGCCAGCCGCGACCCGTCCACCGGCAACGCCTACTACTGCGCGGACGCCAAGAACGTCGTCTTCGAGAGCAGCTCGATCAAACTCCGCCACTCCACCACGTGGACCCCGGCGAGCCCGTCCGACTCCCCCTGGGCACCGGTCGCCGTTCCCACCCCGTCCGACTACCTCTGCCCGACCCTCACGTTCACCCGGGCGAGCGCCAACGACCACTGGCTGGTGAACCAGTAGGCCCTCGTCCGCCGGGCGACAGCGGCGCCCGGCGGCTGGGTAGTCTGATCCGATGCTCCATTCCGACCGCCTCGTCCTTCGCCGCTGGCGCGAGGACGACCGCGCCCCCTTCGCCGCGCTCAACGCCGACCCCGAGGTCATGAAGCACTTCCCGGCCGTCATGACCCGCGCGGAGAGCGACGCGATGATCGACAGCGTCGACCGGGCCATCGAGGAGCGCGGCTTCGGCTTCTGGGCCCTGGAGGTCGCCGCGACCGGACGGTTCATCGGCATCACCGGCCTGTCCGTCCCGCGCTTCGACGCCCACTTCACCCCGACCGTCGAGGTCGGCTGGCGCCTGACCCGCGACAGCTGGGGCCACGGTTACGCCACCGAGGCCGCCCTCCGCTGCCTGGACTTCGCCTTCACCGAACTCGACCTCCCCGAGGTGGTCGCGTTCACCACCGTCGACAACGCCCGCTCCCGCGCCGTCATGCGCCGCATCGGCATGACCCGCGACCCGGACGACGACTTCGAGCACCCCAACCTCCCCGAAGGCCACCCGGTGCGTCCCCACGTCCTCTACCGCATCACCCCCGCCGACCACCGCCCGAGGTGACCGGCTCACCCCCACCCGCTGACGCCCCTACCCCGCCCCACCCCCAGACAGCGATGCCCCCTGCGGGCGAAACCGCAGGTTGACGGCCTCCGTGGGCCCGTCCCCTCCCACCCGCCGAAGCCGAACAGGAACCCCGCCCGGCCGGTCGAACAACCGGATCCCGTCCCCCAGCAGCACCGGCAGCACATGCAGATCGATCTCGTCGATCAGCCCGCGCTCGATCAGCTGCCGTCCGATGGACGGCGAGAACACCTCGACGTTCTTCCCGTCCGCCGCCTCCAGCGCGATCCGCACCGCCTCCGCCACATCGCAGCTGAGGAACGTCACGTCCTCCGCGGGCTCGGCGTCATCCGGATGGTGCGTCAGCACAAAGATCGGCCCCTGCCAGGCGCCCCCGTACGGCCGACTGCCCCCGATGGCCGCGTCCCATCCGTCCCGTCCCCCAGAACGGCCCCCGTCGTCCGCACGTAC
This sequence comes from Actinomadura oligospora ATCC 43269, assembly GCF_000518265.1. Classification (GTDB taxonomy): domain Bacteria; phylum Actinomycetota; class Actinomycetes; order Streptosporangiales; family Streptosporangiaceae; genus Spirillospora; species Spirillospora oligospora. The sequence goes on from NZ_JADG01000011.1 coordinate 439,034, forward strand.
TCCTCATGCAGCCCAGGCCGGACGGTCGCCCCGCTCATCCAGCCCATGTCATGCCCCGGCCCGGCCACGAACCCGTCCAGCGACATCGCGAAGTGCCAGAGCACCTTCCCCTCCGCACGCTGCGCCGCAAACTCCTCCACGCCACCCACACCGCCCTCCCGATCGCCCCACCGGCTCCCACTCTCACCAGTCAGACCATCCCCAGGCGGCCAACTCATCGCCGGATCCCACCACCCAGCGAACCCGTCCCCCACGCACGGCCTCCGCCGGCCCAACTGAACAAGCCGACCAAGGTGATCACAAGGACGCCCAAACCACCCCACAAACAAAAAGGGCCCCGCCACAAGTGGCGGGGCCCATAAAAAGAAGTGAGGCCCCGCCATTTCTGGCGGGGCCTCACCCAATATATGTCCGGCGGTGTCCTACTCTCCCACACAGTCTCCCATGCAGTACCATCGGCGCTGAGGGGCTTAACTACCGGGTTCGGGATGGGACCGGGTGTTTCCCCCTCGCCATAACCACCGAACGATCAACGCACAACCCTGAAACACCGGGTTGGCAAGTCTCGTTCGAGCCGTCAAGCTCGGATATTCACTTTATAGCGGTACCCAGTTGTTTTCTGGGAACCACACAGGGACGCGAATCATCTC
>NZ_JADG01000012.1 GCF_000518265.1 Actinomadura oligospora ATCC 43269
GGGGGTGTGAGGGGAGGGAGTGGGGTGACCCTCGGCGCCCCGGGGTGTGGGGAAGGGGTGGAGTAGTGGGGGGTGGAAGTGCGGTGCTGGTCCCGGGGGAAATGGTGACGTTCCGCGTTCACTTCGTCATTGAATTGCGGCACGCCATCACCTCGCGGCATCCGAGACCAATCCGCAGGGCCCGTTCTATCACGGGGAGTATTTCTCCAACAAGATTACGCCAACCTCTTTCCATTTCTTCGATTTTTGCTTAGTCTCCGAACTGGCGGAGCAAGATCAACGCGTCGCCGACGGCCGGACCGTGATCCGGAACGGCCGGCAATACGGCCTTTCACGATGGGAGTTCGCCGTGCTGGACTACCTCATCGACGATCCGGCTCTGCGCAGCCGCAGCGTGGGCGAGGAGTTCGCGCTCGCCGTGGCACGTGCGGGCGGCGGGGACGCCGTCGTGCGGGTGCGGACGCCCCTGACCACGCTCTTCCCCCTCGCCTCCACCCGCCCCCGTCCGACCGTCCGGGAGCAGACCAAGGGCGGCACCGTCACCGACCAGGCCCTCCGCTACGTGCGCGAACTCCGCGACGACGAGGCCGGGGAGCGGTCGGACACCGCCTACGCCACCACGCCCGAGGCCGTGTTCCGGCCGTCGGTCGCGAAGGCCGAACTGACCGAACTGTCCGTGCGCGTGCCCGTCCCGGCCGACCTGTGCGCCGACCCCGCGCTGCTGGCGCGGTTCGTCGAGCACCGGGTCACGGTGCGGCTGTGCACGGTCGAGAACGAGGTGCTGCTCCGCGGCTCCGCGGACGGCGCGATCACGGGGCTGCTGTCGGCGCCCGGCGTGCGGCACGGTTCCGCCGGGCCGAAACGCCTGCTGGACGCCCTGATGGACGGCTGCGCCGACGTCGAGGAGATGGGCGGCTCGTGCGACGGGCTGGTCATGCACCCGGCGAACTACTGGAGGCTGGTGGGGTCCGGCGCGCTCGCCGCGGTGGACACGGCCGGCCTGCGCATCACCCGCACGCGCATGATCGAGCGGGACCTGGTCCTGCTCGGCGACTTCCGCGCCGGGATCACGGTGCTGGACGGCGAGGAGTCCACGCTGGCGCTGCGCCGCTCCGCCACGTCGCCGGATGGCGCCTCCACATCGCCGAACGGCGTCTCCACCTCGCCGGACGGATCCGCGAGCCCGGCCGACGGCGCCGCGATCGTCGCGACCATGCGGCTCGGCATGGCCCTGCACCTGCCCCAGCACTTCCTGCTCCTCGAGCTCTGACGCCCCCGCGCCTCCCCGCCCGCCGCCCGCTCCCCGCTTCCGACCCGCCACCCGCTCCCCCACCCCCTCCCGCTCCCCGCCTTTCCCAGCTCCTCGCCCTTTCACAGCTCTCTTCCCCCCTCCCGGGATCGCCGGGCCGCCTACGTCGAAACGGAGGTGACCGACATGCGTACGACCCAGTGGTAATCCACCGGGGATGTTTGTTTCGGCGACGAGCCGTGCGTCGCCGAATTAATTCAACGTCCCCTCAACACAAATGATCCAAATATCACGGCACACCGTAGAGAAAGGAGGATCGCCATGCGTACGCCTCCGTGGTAAAGATTCAGGTCGGCGTTGACCGGGCCGCCGCGACGTAGGGTCCGCCCTCGTCCGGACGGACGCTCCGGTCACGAAACGCCGTCAGCGGCGCGGCCGCCTCCTTGGGCCGCGTCCCGGCGCCCGTCATCCCGCTCGGGGTGGCGGGCGCCTCCCGTTCCGCCCGCGAACGCGCCGACGAGCGCCGTGAGCAGGAGGGCCACCGCCATCCCCGCCCAGACCGCCCGGAAACCGGCGTCGGACGTGCCGTGGAGCAACGCGGTGAGCCCTCCGATGCCGACCGCCGCGCCCGCCGAGCGCGCGAGCATGATGAGCGCGCTGCCGTTGCCGGACCGTCCCGCCGGGACGGCCGACATCGCCAGCGTCTGCAGCGCGATCGTCAGCACGGCCGACCCGGCGGTGCCGACGATCAGCGCCGGCAGCAGGACCAGCGCGTACGAGCCGTCCATCCCGGTGATCGCGGGCCAGCACCAGCCCACCGCGCCGATGAGCCCCCCGGCGACGAGGATCGGCGGCGTGCCCACGCGCCGCACCAGCGGCCCGCTCAGCCAGGACGACACCGCCGCCGTCAGCGGCGCCGGGGTCAGCGCGAGCCCGACGTCCAGCGTGGAGTAGTGCCAGCGCGCGGTGAAGACCATCGCCGCGGCGAGCGGAACGGCGAACGACACCACACTCGCCAGCACCATCCCGCCGTTCCCGAACGCGGTCGACCGGACCTTGAGCAGCGTGAAGTCCACCGCGGGACGCGGGTGGCGCAGCGACGCGCGCACCCCGAGCGCCGTGACCGCGCCCCCGGCCACGGCCGATCCGAGCACCCGTCCGGACGACCAACCCCAGTCGGGCCCGCGGACGAGGCCGAGCACGATCCCGGCGACGCCGAGCGCGAGCAGCGCCGCGCCCAGCAGGTCGGGCAGGCCGCGCGTCCCGTCCGTCCGCCGGCGGGCCGGAACCCCGTACGCGCCGCACCCGAGCGCCAGCAGCCCGAGCGGCAGGTTGACGAGGAAGATCCAGCGCCATCCCCCGGCCGCGAGCAGCGCCGAGCCGAGTGCCGGACCGGCCGCCGCCGCGACGCCGGACACCGCGCCGAACAGCGCGAACGCCTGCGCGCGGCGGCCGGGGAACGCGTCCACGCCGATCGACATCGCGAGCGCCACGACCGCACCGCCGCCGCCCGCCTGGAGCAGCCGCGCGGCGACCAGCGACCCCGGCCCGGACGCGACTGCGCAGGCCAGCGACCCGGCCGTGAACACCGCGAGCCCGGCCAGGTACATCCGGCGCGGCCCGTACCGGTCGGCCAGCCCGCCCGCGGGGAGCAGCACCGCCGCGAACACGACCGTGTACCCGGTGATCGTCCAGGACAGCCCCGCCAGCGTGCTCCCCCGGAAGTCGTGCAGCAACTTCGGGATCGCGACGCTGACGACGTTGAAGTCCACGACCGCCATCACCTGCGCGACGATCACCGACGCCAACGCGAACATCCGCCGCCCACCGCCCGCCACCTGTGCCGCAGGCTCCCCGGCTACCGACTCCCCACGACCGTCCGCCCCTTGTGGCGGCCCCGACTCCCCCTCACCACCGGCCACCCGGGACGGACGACTTCCCGGTGCCGACTCCCCTCCGCCGCGCGCCACCGGACGAGCCCCGCCACCCGGCGCCGCAGAGATGTCACCGTCCGACAGCGACGCCGAGCCGTCCACCGCCCCAACCCTCATGTCGTCAGGCGCAGCCCCACCCGCTGCGGCATCGCAGGCAGCCTCAGCCGCAACGACGGCATCACACGCCTCCTCGGCCACCGCAACACCACGCGCAGGCCCGTCCGCCGTGACGTCTGGCTCCGGTCCGGCCGTCGTGGCGTTGGGGGTTGGCTCGGGGGGTGTGGGGCTGGGGTTCGGCGGGGGTGCGGTGGCCGGGGAGTGGTGGCGCGGGAGAAGAAGTCTGCGGACGGCCGCCGAGGCGCGGCGGGCGATCATGGGGTCGGGTGGGCCGCGGCGCGGCGGGCGAGTTCCTCCTCGATGTCACGTTTGCGGACCTTGCCCGTTGGGGTCTTCGGGAGTTCGGAGACCAGTTCCAGCCGGTCGGGGGCGTAACCGAGGGTGAGCCCGGCGGCGCTGGCCGCGTCGCGCAGGGCGTCCAGTGTCGGGGGCTCGCCGCGCGGGACGACGACGGCGACGACGCGTTCGCCGAGGACGGGGTCCGGTTCGCCGACGACGGCGACCTCGGCGACGTTCGGATGTTCGCGCAGGACGCCCTCGACGACGACGCCCGGAACGTGCACGCCGTTCCGGTTGACCATGTCCTTCACACGTCCGACGATCTTGATGCCGCCGAGTCCGTCCGGACGGGCGAGGTCGCCGGTCACGAACCAGCCGTCGTGCAGGGACTCGGCGAACAGCGCCTCGTCGTCCTGGTAGCCGAGGCACATGTTGGCGCCGCGGACCTCGAGCCGCCCGGGTTCGCCGTCCGGGACGGGGGCGCCATCGTCGCCGACGAGCCGGAGCTCCATCCAGTCGACGGGCCGCCCGTCGCTGCGCACGGCGATGTCGGCGGGGTCGCCTGGGCGGCCTATGGTGACGCCGCCGTTCTCGGTCATCCCCCATAGCGGGAGCAAGGAAATGCCGAACACGTCGTGCAGGCGCCCAGGCATAGCGGGCGGGATCGGAATCGAGCCAGCCACCAGGTGACGCAGCTTCAGCTCGCGCGGGCGCGCGTCCTGCTCGTCGGCGAAGTCGTCGAGGGTGCTGGGGGTGATGTAGGCGGTCGTGAGTCCGTACTCCTGCGCGAGGTCGAGCAGGTCGGCGGCGCCGAACGCGTCCGACCAGACGGCCGTCGCGCCCGCTAGCAGCGGCGCGAGCATCCCGTAGAGCCAGCCGCCCTGCCCGCCGACGATGCACGGCGTGGTCAGGACGTCCTCGCCGGTGAGGCCGAGCGGGTCGACGTAGCCGCGCGCCATCGCATACAGCGTGTTGAACGAGTGCCGGACGCCCTTGGGCTGCCCGGTCGTGCCGGAGGTGTACATGATCTGGAACAGGTCGTCCGGCCCGGGCGGCTCGAGATCGAGGTCCGCGAGCGGGGTGGACGGGGCGAGCAGGGCCTCCTCGAAGCGCATCGCACCGTCGAGGATCTTCTCCCCGACGACCACCAGATGCCGCAGATCAGGCAGCCGGTCGCGCATCCGGGCGATGGCGGCGGCGGGTTCGAGGCCGCGGACCCCGTCGATCGTCACCGCGACCCGCGCGCCGCTGCGCCGCAGGATCACCTCGGTGTCGGCGTCACCCGTCGCGATGAAGTACGGCACGACCACCGCGCCGAGGCGTCCGCAGCCGAGCGCGAGGACGGTCGCCTGCCACTGGTTGACCAGCTGCATGGCGACCCGGTCGCCGCGGCGGACGCCGAGCTCGGCGAGTCCGGCCGCGCAGCGGTCGACGGCGTCCTTCAGCTCCGCGTAGGTGAAGAGCCGGTCGGGTCCGCGCGCGGTCTCCCAGGTGTGCCCGACGACGGCGAGCCGGTCGGGCGCCTCACGGGCCCAGCGATCCAGGTCGTCCAGAAAGGTCTCGTTCCGCCACCAGCCGCGCTCGTGGTAGCCGCGCCGCTCAGGGTTGATCACTTCCGGTTCGCCGGTCATCGTCGACCCTTCCCTCGGTGTCTCCAGCAGACGAACACGGACACACCACCCAGGACAACAGCCGATCATGACAAAAGATGATCTCGGGCCGTTCAAATTCGTTCGCCCGCGCGACCGCCTCCGGCGTACCCTGCGCTCTCGTGCTGATCAACGACGTGCAGGCGTTCCTGCGAAGCGTCCCGGACGACCAGCGGCTCCGGATCGGGCCGTTCACCGCCAAGATCGACCCGGACGACTCCGACTGGCCGTTCAACTACGCCGTCCCCGACGACGACGCGGACCCGACCACCGACGAGGTCGAAGCCCTGGTCGGGGCCTTCTTGGAACGGTCCCGCATCCCCCGCCTGGAGTACATCCCGCGCGCCGCGCCCAAGGTCGAGGCCACGATGCTGGCCGCCGGGTTCACCCCCGAGGGCCGCTTCCCGCTGCTGGTCTGCCCGCCGTCCGAGGTCGTCGACGCGCCGGTCGACCCGGGCGTCCGGACCGAACTCGTCCCCGCGTCCGCGACGGACGAGCTGTGGGCCGTCGCCCGCGTCACCAACGCCGCCTTCGACGTCCCTCCGCCCGCCGAGCACGACGTCACCCGCATGCTCCGCGTCCTCGCCGAGGACGGCCTGATCGCCGCCGCCCGCGACGCCGCGACGGGCGAGATCATCGGCGCCGGCCAGCTCCTCGCCCCCAAGGGCGGCGTCGCCGAGATCGCGGGCATCGCGACAGCTCCGTCCCACCGCCGCCGCGGAATCGGAGGCGCCATCACCGCCCTCCTCACCCGCGCGGGCGCACGAGCCGGCATCACCACCCTCTTCCTCACTCCGGCCAACGACCAGGCAGCCAGCGTCTACGCCCGAGTCGGCTACCAGAAGCAAGGCGAAGCCCTCTTCATCTCCCTCCGCCCCTGATCCCCCCGCACGCACGCAGGCAGGGCCCACCGCCCAACCCCGCGCACATGAGCCAGGCCCACCATCCACCCCTCCGGGCACGCACGCATAAGGCCCCGTCCCCACACGCGCGCACGAGGCGGGGCCGGGCGCCGGGCCCCGCGCACACGCACAGGGGCAGGCCCACCTCCCCGCCCACGCCCACGCGCGCGGGGGCAGGCCCACCGCCCCGCCTCCCACGCGCGCATGAGACGCCGACCCGTCAGGCTCACGCGCATGCATGAGGCAGGCGTCCCGGTGGACACCCACCGTCCCGCCCCGCACGCGCGTGAGGCGGGCTCGCCGTCCCGCCCCGCACACGCGCGTGAGGCGGACCCGCCGTCCTGCCGTCGCGCGCACGCGTGGGGCGGGCACCATCGGCGTCGTGCGCCATTGGCCCCACCTCCCGCGCGCACGCGCGCACGGGGGGCGGGCGATCTCGCTCGGTCCCTACCCCGCCCGCCTGGACGCGCGCAAGCGCGCGCATGGGGCGGGCGAACGGCCAGAGAGCGGTCCGCGGGATGAGCTGCGCGCGCACGCGCGCGCATGGGGCGGGCCTGGCGTCCTGCCTCAGGCGCGCGGTCGGCGGTTACGGGTGCGCTGGACTCTCAACTCCCATGTGCACGCGCGTGCGCGTGGGCGCGTCGATCTGGTCGAGCACGGCGATGGCGAAGTCGGCCAGCGAGATGCGGCTGGACGGTGAGCCTGGCGCTTCGTGGTACTCCCCGGTCCGTCCGGCTTCGTGGTCGAAGTCGCCGGACGGGCTCAGGACCAGCCAGTCCAGCCCGTCCCCGCCCTTCCGCAGGACGTCCACGCCCGCGAGGTGCCCTTCGCAGAACGGCCGGAACTCCGACGGGAAGTCAGGCAGATCCATCCAGGTCGGACCGGTGGCCGCTTCCAAATACGCGCCCAGCCCGACCGCGATGACCCGCGGAGCCTGGGACGCGAGCAACGCCCTGTTGGCCGCCGGAAAGTGCTCGCCGGGATCGACGCTCAGATCGGCGGCGGCGTTCACCACCGCGTCCCGCCCTTGGCTGAGGCGCGCGACGGCGTCCGCATCGGTGATGTCGCCCCGCACGTAGGCCACGACACCGGCGGCGTTCGAGTTATCCACAGTCTGGGCCTGGACTTTCACGTCCGTCCCGTCATCGGCCACGCTGGTGTGAGCGGACGGATCGCGGACGACGGCGGTGATGCGGTGGCCACGGGCGAGGGCCTCGCGGACGACGGCGCGTCCGACCCGTCCACCCGCCCCGAAAACGGTGATCTCGGTCATGGCAGGACGCTAACCAGAAGGGAGGTATCCCCTTGGATACCGTGAACGCATGCGCACCCCCCTCACGGCGGACATGTTCGACGAGCTCTGCCCGACCCCCCTGAGCCCCATCCGCGTGGGCGACAAGTGGGCGGGCATGATCATCCGCTGCCTGGAGGACGGCCCACGCCGCTTCTCCGAGCTGCGCGTCCCCCTGCGTGACATCACCCCGAAGTCCCTCACGCACTCCCTGCGCGCCCTCGAACAGCGCGGCCTCGTCTCCCGCAACGAACAACCCCGCTCCGTCGAGTACGCCCTCACGCCCCTGGGCCGCAGCCTGCTGGAACCCCTGAACGCCGCCTGCGCCTGGGCCGAAGAACACTGGGACGAACTGGTGGACGCCCACGAGGCCGCCTACCAGGAAACCCGGCACACCGCCTGACCACCCAGCTCATCCCCCAAGGCCCGGTGCGACGGCCCGCATGGGTCACCGAAGAGAAAGCAGTGGGCTGGCAGGTGATGCACCCGCCCGAACTGCTGCCGTGCCTGCCCCGTCCGGCACCGTTGTCGGGCCGTCCGCTCTGGACACCGACCCCGGTTTCGGAGTCCCCGGCCCAGGGGGCTTGGAGAACAGCGCCGAGGCCGCGGCTTAGCTCGGTGAGTGTGTGGTGAGTGGACGGCGGCTAGCCCGGTGAGTGTGCAAGTGGGTGGACGGTGACCTTGCCCCGGGGGGCCGGGCCGTTTTGGCGGTGACTTGGCCCCGAACCGGGCCCGCTGGGGCGGTGGCTCGGCCCGGGGCCGGGGGCGCTGCGGGGGGCTCGGGACTGGCGGGCGGGCTTGTGGCGGCGGCGGTTTGGCCCGGAACCGGGCCCGCTGGGGCGGTGGCTCGGCCCGGGGCCGGGGGCGCTGCGGGGGGCTCGGGACTGGCGGGCGGGCTTGTGGCGGCGGCGGTTTGGCCCGGAACCGGGCCCGCTGGGGCGGTGGCTCGGCCCGGGGCCGGGGGCGCTGCGGGGGGCTCGGGACTGGCGGGCGGGCTTGTGGCGGCGGCGGTTTGGCCCGTGGCGGGCTTTTGTGGCCGGTGGTTTGGCCTGGGGGCTTGCTGGGTGGTGGCTTGGAGTGGGGGATGAAGGGGTTCTGGCGTGTTGGGGTGGGTTACCAGGTGGCGGCGGATTTGAAGGTTGTGAGGATGGGGGTGTAGGCGAGGGCGGTTCGGGCGGCGGTGATGTCGTAGGTGCGGTCTTGGGCCAGGTGGCTGATGGCGTAGCGGGTCAGGCGCGGCGGGTGGGGGCTGCGGGCCAGGAGGTACGCGCCTTCGGCGATGGTGGCCAGGGCCTTGGCCGGACGGTGTGGAAGGTAGACGGGGCGGGCGCGGATGCCTCGTTCGGCCAGAAGGGAGCGAAGGGCTGTGTCGAGAAGGACGGGTGCGGCGTCGGTGATGTTGTAGACGCCGGGTGGGGAGGTCAGGGCCTGACGGCAGGCGTGGACGAGGTTGCCGATCGAGGTGAGGCTGATGCGTTGGCAGCCGGTGCCGACGGCGAGGAGGACGGGGCCCCTGACGGCGGACAGAACGCGGGGCAGGAGGGTCGTGTCGCCAGGGCCGTAGACGGCGTGGGGGCGGAGGATGACGGTGTCGGGGTGGCGTTGGACGAGGCGGTCGGCGGCGGCCTTGGACGCGCCGTAGGCGTTGAGGTGACAGGTGGCCGGGCCGTCGGACTCGGGTGTCATGACGTGCGGTACGTGCGGGTCGTAGACGCTCGCCGTACTGACGTGGACGAAACGGGCGTCCGGCCAGGTGGCGAGGGCGTGGCGGGTGCCGAGGAGGTTGACGGCGAAGAGGTCGGCGGCGCGGCCCCAGTCAGTGACGCTGCCCGCGCAGTGGATCACGGCGTCGACAGGCGGCGGGGTGCGGAGCGGGCCGTCGGTGAGGTCCCAGAAGCGGTAGCCGGGGCGGCGTCCGAACGTGAGGACGTCGTGGTCGGCGGCGAGGGCGCGGGCGACAGCGCCACCGACGAAGCCGGAGGCCCCGGTGACGGCGATTCTCATCGGACGGCCTCCCGCAGCAGGTCACGGTCGAGTTTGCGGGTCCGGCCGGAGCGCGGCAGCGACGGCAGGACGACGATCCGGTCGGGCAGGGCGTCGTGGTCGATGAGCTGCGGGAGGCGGCGGCGCAGGGAGTCGGGGCTGGCGCTCCCGGTCACGGCGAGGACGACCTGCTCGTCCCCGGTCTCGGGGTCGGGGACGCCGACGATGGCGGCCTCGTCCACGCCGTCCAGGGTGGTGATCGCGGGTTCGTAGAGCCCTGGGTACAAGTTGAATTTGCCGCGGATGAGCATGTCCTTCTTGCGGCCGATGAGTACCAGCCGGTCACTTTCCATGCGGACGAGGTCACCCGTGGGAAGTTCGGTGATCGGGGCCTCGCCGAGGTAGCTGCGGCACAGGTTGGGGCCGGTCAGCCAGAGCTCGCCGTCCGGTGCCACGCGCGTGCGCACGAGCGGTGTGCCGAGGAGGTCGCCGCCGCTGGTGTGGGCGAGTTTCTCCTTGGCGGACGCTATGGCGACGGGCAGGATCTCGGTCATCGCATAGACGGAGAGCACCTCGGCATGCGGTGCGGCCTCGATGGCGCGTCTCAGCACACCGGCCGGTGCGGGAGCGGCCCCGAGCAGGACGTAGCGCAGCGACTTGGGCAGGGACGGTTCGACGTCCAGAATCTCGGCGAGGTGCACCGGAACACAGAACGTGTGCGTCGCGCCGCGTTCACGAAGCTGCAACGCGAACCGCCTCGGGGACGCGAACAGCGGCGGCATCGACCAGCGCGCGCCGGATACGAGTGTCGGAAGCCCCAGCATCAGCTGGTCCGTGTGGACGACATCACCCGGCCCGAGTGGCAGCCGCTCGCGGAACAGGTCGAGCGCCGCCACAAGCGACGCCTGCGTGTGGACGACCGCGCGCGGCTTCTCCGTCGTTCCGGACGTGAAGATGACCGCCGCGGGAGCATCCGGATCCAGATCGAAGTCATCATCCAACGCGTCCATGACCAGGCCGCGCCCCTCATCCGCCGCGTCCGTGACCAGGCCGCGCTCCTCACTCGCCGCGTCCGAGGCTGGGCCGCGCCCCGCACCTGCGCTGTCCGAAACCGGGCCGCGCCCCTCACCTGCGGTGCCCGAAACCGGCCCCTGTCCCCGACCCGTCGCAGCCGAGACCTTGCCGGGGTCGATGTTCGGTGTGGCGGACGTCCGGTCGTGTCCGGGACTCGGCGGGGTCGGGGTCCTGCCGGGGTGGACGTCCGGTGGAGATGGCGGCATACCTCGCCCGGCGACAAGGACGTCACACGCGTGGGGAATGGCGTTGTTGCCGGGGGCCTCGCAGGTGTCGGAAGCGGGAGAGGTGTCTGAGGCCTCACGGGTGTGCCGGGAGGCGCTGCCGCCCGGCGCGGCGCTGCCGCTGGGCGCATGGGCGGCGTTGGTACCGGGGGCGTCGCGGGTGTCGGAAGCGGGAGTGATGCCTGGGGCGTCACGGGTGTGCCGGGCGGCGCTGGTGCCCGGCGCGTCGCAGGTGCGGGGGGCGACGCCGCTGCTGGGAGCGAGGACTGCGCTGGTGCCCGGAACCTCACTGGTGTTGGAGGCGGCACTGGTGCCGGGGGCATGGGCGGCGCTGGTGCCGGGGGCATCGCGGGTGTCGGAAGCGGGAGAGGTGTCTGAGGCCTCACGGGTTTGCCGGGCGGCGCTGCTGCCCGGCGCGGTGCTGGACTCGGGGGCGGTGGTGGGGTCGGGGGCGTCAGGGGTGTTGGGGGCGCGAGTGGTGTGCGGGGTGGGGGTGGTGAGGAGGGTTTTCAGGCTTAGGGAGTTGGGGGGGACGCCGGGGACGTGGGGGCCGGTGTGGATGTGGCGGAGGGGGAGGTCGGCGAGGTGGGGGAGGAGGAGGCCGCGGCGGCGGGCCAGGGCGCGGACGGGGCGGAGGCGGCTGGCCGCGTACAGCACGGATTCGGCCGCTGACCAGCGTGGGGACGCGAGGCGGAGGCGGGCCGCGAACATCTCCGGGCCCGCGCCCGGGTCGGCGAAGATGACCACTCCCCCGGCGGCGACGACGCCGAGCGCCAGCACCAGGCTGTCCGGGGACGGGCGCACCGAGAAGAGGACGCCGTCCCCGGCCCGCATGCCGTTCGCCCGCAACCCGTTTCGGACGGCCAGAACCCGGCGGCGCAGCTCGCCGTAGGTCAGCTCCGTGCCGTCCCCCGCGACGAGCGCGACGGCGGACGGGGTGCGCGCCGCCTGGTCCAGAAGCCGTCGGATCAGTGTCATCGAGCGTTCTCCTCCCCACCGCGCCGGACGCGGAGATGGCGGTATGTCGGAATCAGCACGCCTCGGGAGGCGCTCCGATGCGTGATCGTCAGCGGGCCCGCGGCCAGCAGCGTCCGCATGACGGCCCGGATCTCGGCCATGGCGAGCGGGTAGCCGAGGCAGAAGTGCGGCCCGGCCCCGAACCAGAGTCGCCGCAGCTCAGGAGGAGTGGTCCGGGACGGATCGAAGGGCCCGTACGCGCGGCAGCAGTTGTGCGTCGCGATGAGGACGCGGTCGCCGGGCCGCACCGGCACGTCCGCGATCCGGGTTTCGGCGTGGACGCTGCGCAGCATCACCGGCGTCGGCGTCGTCACGCGCATCGCCTCGTCGACCGCGCGGTCCAGGAACCCGGCCGCGAAAGCAGCGGAGGCAACAGGGGTAGGCGTGGGGTTCAGAGTGCCGGTGTCGTGGAGGAGGGCCAAGAGGCGGGGGACGAGGGTGGCGACGGTTTCGGTGCCGGTGAGGAAGAAGGCTCCGGCCGCGCCGCGTGCCTCGTCCTCGGTGAGGCCGAGGGCGCGCATGCGTCCCATCACCGTGGACGCGTCGCCCTCGGCGTACGCCTTGGCCGCGATGTCGCCGAGGGGATCCAGGACGGCTCGTGCGCGCGCGATCTGGGACGGGGAAAGGCGGCGGGTCCGAAGGGACACCATCGACACGATTCGCTCGCCCGCCTCGAAGAGGGCGCGGTAGTCGTGCTCGGACGTCGTGTCCAGTCCGATGACGCGGCTGATCACCGCGCCCGCCATCACGCGCATCATGGCGACGACGTCGACGGACTCGCCGCGCGCCAGCCGCTCCGACACGTCCCGCAGGGGGACGGCCAGGACGTCGTCCACCAACGACTCGGCGTAGCCGGGCGTGAAGAGGTCGGTGAGGCGGCGGCGCAGCGCGCGGTGCGCGTCGCCCTCCATGTTGAGCAGCACGGACGGGCCGAGCACCGGGGTCCACAACTCGCCCGGCGAGCCCGGGCCGTCCTTGCGGAACGTCGTGCCGTCCATCAGGACGGTCCGGGCGCAGGACGCGTCGTTCACCACGACCCCCACGCCCGGCACCCGCACCACCGGTCCGAGCCGCGCCAGCCCGCGCAGCAGCGGATAGGCCACCGGATGCGCCGCCAGGTACAGCCGCGCCTCCCAGTCCGGAACAGGCAGCCGCAGACCCATGTCGTCCCTCCCTTCAGCGGATGTCCACGACCGGCGGCCGGTAGCGGTGGTCGGCGTACCAGCCGAGCGTGCGGAGGAGGCCGAAGGCGCGGAGGCGGCGGACGGAGCCGTAGACGACGACGTCCGGGCGCAGGCCGTAGCGGTCGGTCAGGTAGCGGACGCGGTTGACCAGGGCGCGGTCCTCGTGGACGTCCTCGATGCGGGTGCGCGGGAACCCGCCGGAGCGCAGGTACAGGTCGGCGGTGATGGCGACGTTGCAGCCCGGCATCATCACGTAGGGGCCGAGGAACAGCGGGTCCTGGTTGCCCGGGCGGAAGCGCCCGAACAGGGCGGCGACGGAGACCACCGACGGCAGCAGCCGCCGTTCCCAGTACTTCAGGGGGAACTCGTCGGTACGCGGGCGCAGGGGCCCGCTGACCATGTCGAGCCCGTCGTCGAAGGCCCGCTTCACCGCCGCGACCCAGCCGCGTCCGGGCAGGCAGTCGGCGTCGGTGCGGGCGACGTGCGTGGCCCCGGCGGAGATCGCGTGCCGGACGCCGGTGTCGGCGGCGGCGCCGGTGCCCTTCTCCGGTTCGCGGACGATCCGGATCTCGGGTTTCGGGTGTTCCGCCGCGAAGGCCCGGACGACGGCGGCCGTCCGGTCGGTGCTCGCGTTGTCCACGACGACCACTGTGAACCCGGGGTCGGTCTGCTCGGCGAGGCGGCGGAGCGTCGCGCCGATGGAGCGCTCCTCGTTGTAGGCGGGGACGACGATCCAGAGGTCCATCACAACTCCATGAAGATCACGCCGAGGCTGACGCCGCCCGCCAGCCCGATCATCGCCACCCGGTCGCCGGGCCGGCAGCGGCCGTCCGCCAGGGCGGCGGCGAGCTGCGCGGGGAGCGTCGCGGACGCCATGTTCCCGTGCTCCGGCAACGTCAGGACGAGCCGGTCCGCCGGGATCCCGAGCAAGGACCGCAGCACCTCGAGATAGGGAAGTGTCACCTGGTGGACGGCCACCACGGCGAAGTCGTCCCAGGTCATGCCGTTCTTCTCCAGCGCGTTCAGGAAGATCTCGGGACCGGCGGCGAGGAACGCGTCCTTCAGCCTGCGCCCGTCCCCGCTGAAGTACGTCGCGTCCGGGTCGCGCGGACGCATCGACCCGCCGCCCGGCAGCGTCCCGATCGACCAGGCCGACGACACGGCGGCGAAGTCGCGGTAGAAGATGCCCCGGCCGTCCGGGTCGGCCTCCACCAGGACGGCGGCGCCCGCGTCCGACAGCGTGTACCCGGCGAACGCGTCGACGAACTGGGCCCGGTCGCGCACCCGCCACCGGACGGCCCGCGACGGCGCCTCGCCCGTGCAGACCAGCACCCGCTCGGCCTGCCCGGTCCGGATCAGCGCGTCCGCCGTCTGCAGCCCGTTGAGGAAGCTGTTGCAGGCGTTCTTGACGTCGAACACCGGGCAGGTCGCGCCGAGCTTGGCGGCGACGATGTGCGCGGTCGCGGGCTCGACCAGGTCCTGTGAGGCGGACCCGAAGACGAGCAGGTCCAGGCCCGCGGGGTCGACGCCGAGCCGCCGGGCGGCCTCGACCGCCAGGTCCGACGCCTGCTGGTCGGGCCGCATGACGTGCCGGGCGCGGATCCCGGTCATCCGTTCGACGATGGTCGGGTGCGGCCGGTACCCCTCGATCCGCGCCTCCACCTCGGCGCTGGTCAGCACGGTCTCGGGAAGGTACGCGGCGGCACCGGCGATGCGCGCTCTGATCACGGTCGTCCCCCGGGTCTCAGGTCCTGGTCTCTCCCCACCAGGGTCGCCCTTCGGCAGCCCCCTCACCAGGGGCTTCATACGGGATGCCCATGTGCGAGGCACTCATCCCGGACTGAGTACCTTCGCCCATCCGCCGCCGCGTCCCGGCCGGGAGGATCGGGCCGTGCTGACCAGACCTGAGGCCCGCCTGCTCTGGGCCGCCAATCCGTGGTTGTACGCCCTGCTCCGCGCCTTCCGGCACACCGGCCCGGTGACCCGCGTGCCGCGCGTCGGCTGGGTGGTGACCGATCCCGTCCTGGCCCGGCGGGTGCTCAACGACCACGCCTCGTTCACGATGGGCGGCGAGGGCGGCGTCGGGCACCTGTGGGCGCAGCTGTTCGGCCCGGAGATGGGCCGCTTCTTCGACGGCCCGCGTCACACCGAGCTGCGCACGTCCGTCCGGGACCTGTTCACCGAGGACGCCGCCGACGCTCTGATCGCGCGGACGCAGGGCCCGCACCACGCGCGTCTCGCCGACGCCCTCGCGGGCGGCGCGACCGTCGACCTCGCCGACACGGCCCGCGTCCTGGCCGGACGCATGGTCTGTGACCTGCTCGGACTCCCTGAGCAGGACTACCGCCGCCTGTTCGCGCTCGGCGAGCGCCTCGCGTCCCTCGCGCTCGGCACCACGTCCTCGACGGAGCTGCCGGGCCGCGTTCTGTCGGAGGCGCATGCCATCGTGGACGAACTGACCGCCGCCGTCCCGTCCGCGTACCGCTCGTCCGGGCCGTCCACCCTGCTGGGCCGCTGCCGCATGCTCGGGCTCCCCGAGGACGTGGCGCGCGGTCTCTCCACGCTGCTCGTCGTCGCGGGCACCGAGACCGGCGTGTCCGGAACGCTGCGCACGGTCGCGCTCCTGCACGACGCGAACCAGCAGCGCCTCCTCCTGGACGACCCGGCCCTGCTCCCCGACGCCGTCCGGGAGGGCCTGCGCGTCTCCACCCCGGCCCCGCTCATCGGCCGCCACGTGGCCCGCGACGTCCGTCTCACCCCGCACAGGACGATGCGGGCGGGCGACCGCGTCCTGCTGCTCACGCACCTCGCGAACAACAGGGTCGGCCCGTTCGACATCACGCGTCCCTACGTGCCCGAGACCCGGCAACTGTGGTTCGGCGCCGGCCGCCACCTCTGCCTCGGAGCGGCGGTCGCCCGCGCCCAGGTCACCGCGACGCTCCGCGCCCTGCACGCGTCGGGCCGTCCGTACCGGATCGTCCAACGCGCCGAGGCCCGCCGAGCCCTCGTCCCCACCTACGCGAAACTCCTGGTCAACCTCGACACACAGGACCGCGCTCCAACCTGCTGACGCCCTCCGGTCAGGTGCCGATGACCTGGCGGCAGCCGCCGTCGTAGACCGGCGGCTTGGACATGTCGTACGGGTCCTCGGTCTGGGACGCGCCGCCCCCGCCCGGATCGCCCGGATAGATCGGACGGATCCAGCCGTCCGTGATCGAACAGGGCGCGGGCGCGGCGACCCGTCCCATCCTGCTGATCCACACGCGCACGTCGCCGCCCTCGCGCGACACGGTGAAGGTCACCGTGCGCCGCACGACCACCCGTTGCACCCGGTCAGGACGCTTCGGCGGGTGGACGGCGTAGACGAAGTTGTGGTCGGTCCGCACGGTCAGCCCGTCCTTGGCGGCGGACGGCGTGACGGTGCCGTGCACCTTCACGGTCGGCGTCGCGGCCACGGCCGAGCCGGGGGCGAACGCGTTCATCCAGACCCGCCGCGACGCCAGCCCCTTGGCCTGCCCGGGGTCGAGCGCGCCCGCGAGCGCCTTGGTGTCCCCGTCGTAGACGGTCGCCGGATCGAGGTCGGCGGCGACGAGGATCCGCTTGACGCGCGCGTAGGCGGCCTCGACGTCCGTCCTGCTCAGGCCCGCCATGGCCGCAGCCGCGGGCATGACGATCCCGGCCTCGCCGTCCTCGTAGGAGGCGGCCGGGCTGCCCGCGAAGAAGTCGGACGGCGCGGGCGTCGGGCTCGGCGACCGGAACGTCACCGAGGACCGCGCGGACGAGTCGTCCCGCCCGAGCCACCACATCCCGGTCGCCGCCGCGCCGAGCACCAGCACCACGCCGCCGACCAGCCCGGACGCCTTCAGATACCCCATCGCCTCCCCGCCCGAACCCCCGCGAGCCGACCGGCGGGACGACCGGGACGACCGGCGCGGAGGACGCGGCAGGCGCACGCGCGGGCGGCGGCGGCCCGCGCGCTGGCGGGCGGACGGTTCGGAGATCGACGCGCCCGCGATGAAGTCGTCGTCGAAGGGCGGCAGTTCGTCCGGCATGAGGCCGATCGTTCCCCACACCTCCGGACGGCCGCAAGGCGCGCCCGTGCCGCCCGCGCCGCCCCGCGCCCTTCCAGAGAAAACTAGAACACGTTACAGTCAGAGTCCGAACGTCGTTCCAGCAAGGAGTCGCGGATGGGCACCCCGGTGATCGTGGAGGCGGTTCGGACGCCGCTCGGCAAGCGCAACGGCTGGTTGGCCGGTCTCAAGGCCCAGGCCGTGCTCGCGCACGCGGTCAACGCGCTGCTGGCACGGTCCGGGCTGGACGGCGCGGAAGTGGAACAGGTTTTCGCCGGTTGCGTGACCCAGGCGGGCGAGCAGGGCGGGCACGTCGGACGGTACGCCTGGCTCTACTCCGGGCAGCCGTGGCAGGCCGGGGTGACCACGCTCGACGCGCAGTGCGGGTCGTCGCAGCAGGCCGTCCACCTCGCGGCGGCGCAGATCGCGGCCGGGGCCGTGGACGTCGCGATCGGCTGCGGCGTCGAGGTCATGAGCCGTTCCCCCCTCGGCAGCAACGTGCTGCCCGCCAAGCCGCGCCCGGACGACTGGTCCATCGACATGCCGCACCAGTTCGAGGCCGCCGAGCGGATCGCGAAGCGGCGCGGCCTCACCCGCGACGACGTGGACGCGTTCGGCGTCCGCTCCCAGCAGCTCGCCGCCAAGGCGTGGGCCGACGGACGGTTCGACCGCGAGATCGCCCCGATCGACGCGCCCGTCGTAGACGCCGAGGGCAACCCCACTGGCGAGACCCGCACCGTCACGCGCGACCAGGGCCTCCGCGAAACGACCCGGGAGGGGCTCGCCAGGCTCAAGCCGGTCATGGGCGAGGACGCGCTGCACACCGCCGGGTCGTCCTCACAGATCTCCGACGGTGCCGCCGCCATCCTGGTGATGGACGAAGCGAAGGCGCGCGCCCTGGGCCTGCGCCCCCGCGCGCGCGTCAAGGCGCAGGCCCTGGTCGGTTCCGAGCCGTACTACCACCTGGACGGCCCGATCCAGTCGACCGAACGCGTCCTGTCGAGAACCGGGATGTCGATGCGCGACATGGACATCACCGAGATCAACGAGGCGTTCGCGAGCGTCGTCCTGTCCTGGGCGTCCGTCCACGGGCCGGACATGGACACGGTCAACGTCAACGGCGGCGCGATCGCGCTCGGCCACCCCGTCGGCGCGACCGGGGCACGCCTGATCACCACGGCCCTGCACGAACTCGAACGCCGCGACGCCGCCACCGCGCTCGTCACCATGTGCTGCGGGGGCGCGCTCTCCACGGCCACCGTCCTCGAACGTCTCTGACGTGCGTCCGGAATCCGACGCGCGCCCGGAAGGCGTGCGTCCGAAGGCGGAGGACCTGGGCGGCGGCCTCTGGAGCCTCCCGGTCCCCATCCCGGGCAATCCGCTCGCGTACACGCTGGTGTACGCGCTGGAAAGCCCGCGCGGGCCCGTCCTGGTGGACGCGGGCTGGGAGCACGAGGACGCCTGGGACGCCCTGACCGACGGCCTCGCCACGTTCGGCATGGAAGTCGCGGACGTCCACGGCGTGGTGGTCACGCACCACCACCCCGACCACGCGGGCCTCGCGGGACGCGTGCGCGAGGCGTCCGGCGCGTGGATCGCTATGCACCGCGCGGACGCCGAGATCGTCCGCGCCTTCCGGTCGATGGTCGAGCAGGACGCCGGACGCACCTGGATCGCCGACTCGCTCCGCCGCGCGGGCGCGGACGACGGGGACCTGGCGGACCACCCGCGCCGCCGCCACATCGACCCGCCCGCCCAGCCCGACCGCGAGCTGGAGGACGGCGACCTCGTCGGCCTCCCCGCGCGCCGCCTCCGCGCGATCTGGACGCCCGGCCACTCCCCCGGCCACCTCTGCCTGCACCTGGAGGACGCGGGCCGCGTCTTCACCGGCGACCACGTCCTGCCCCGCATCACCCCGCACATCGGCCTCTACCCCTACGACCGCGCCGACACCGACCCGCTCGGGGACTTCCTCGCCTCCCTCGCCCGCGTCGGCGACCTCGCGGTGGACGAGGTGCTCCCCGCCCACCAGTTCCGCTTCCACGACCTGGCCGCCCGCACCCGCGCCATCGCCGCCCACCACGAGACGCGCCTCGCCGAGCTCGCCGCGCTCCTCGGCGACGAGCCCCGGACCCTCTGGCGCCTCACGTCCGCCCTCGGCTGGCGCGAACCGTGGCCCGCCATGTCCCTCCAGTCCCGCCAGATGGCCGCCGCCGAGGCCGCCGCGCACCTGCGGGTCCTGGAACGCCGGGGCCAGGCCCGCCGCACCCCCGGCGAGACCCTCGCCTACACCACCGCCTGAGGGCCGAAACGTGGCGTAGGGCACAGTTGGTCTGCGGGCTAGACCCTTGATGAGACTCGAGTCTCATGTGAGAATCGCACTAGGCCGAGCAGACCAAGCAAGAGCTTGGTCGAACATGCGTGCACGTGTGTTCTCGCAGGCCACAAGGTCATCGACGACTGCCCGCAGCCCCCGACGCCCCCACGAAACCCTCCCGACCGCGAAGGCGCGACCGGTCGAACGCCCCTGCCCTCCACCCCGGCGAAGGATCTCTCATGCCCTCTGAGATCGGCACGATCGACCCGCCCGTCCTCGACGTCATCGACCCCGGCGTGTACGAGTCGGGCGGCATCCCGCACGAGCGGTTCCGGTGGCTGCGCAACCACGATCCGGTGCACTGGCACGCCGATCCGAACCCGGCGGTGCCCGGGTTCTGGGCGGTGACGCGGCACGAGGACGTGACGTGGGTGTCGCGGCACCCCGAGCTGTTCTCCTCGCACACCCGGACGGCGATGTTCGAGGAGTTCACCGACGACGAGATCGCCCTGTACGGGCAGATGATGCTGTTCCAGGACCCGCCCGACCACACCCGGCTGCGGGCCATGGTGAACAAGGGCTTCACACCCCGGATGATCAAGAAGCTCGAGGGCCACATCCGGGGCATCTGCAACGAGCTGATCGACGCCGCCGCGCCGCTCGGCGAGTGCGACTTCGTCGAGCGCTTCGCCGCGCCGCTGCCGCTGTACACGATCTGCGAGATCCTCGGCGCGCCGCTTGCGGACCGCGAGAAGATCTTCCACTGGTCGAACACGCTGGTCGCGTTCAACGACCCGGAGTTCATCGGGGACAAGAGCGAGTCGATCGCGTGCGCGGCCGACTTCATGACCTGGGCGACCACGCTGCGGGAACGGCGGATGCGCGAGCCCGGCGACGACATCGCGACCAAGCTCGTCCAGCCGGACGCGGACGGCAACACCCTCACGGTCGAGGAGTTCCAGCTGTTCGTGCTGATGCTGTCGATCGCGGGCAACGAGACCACGCGGACGGCCACGGCGGGCGGCATGCAGGCCCTGTTCGAGCACCCGGACCAGTGGGAGCTGCTGAAGGCGAACCCGGCGGTGCTGCCCACGGCCGTCGAGGAGATCGTCCGGTGGGTGAGCCCGATCAACCAGTTCCGCCGGACGGCCACCCAGGACACCGAGATCGGTGGCACGCGGATCCGCGCCGGGGACAAGGTCGTGCTGTTCTACGGGTCGGCGAACCGGGACGAGCGGGTCTTCGAGGACCCGTTCCGGTTCGACGTCACCCGCGACCCGAACCCGCAGCTCGGCTTCGGCGGCGGCGGCCCGCACTTCTGCCTCGGGACGCACCTGGCCCGGATGAACCTGCGGATGGTCTTCGAGACGATCTCGTCCCGGATGCCGGACATCCGCCCGGCCGGACCGGCGCGGCGGCTCCGCTCCAACTTCGTCAACGGGATCAAGGACATGCCCGTCCGGTTCACCCCGACGACCGCCTGAGACGGCCAGGATGCGAGCGGGGGCGGACGGGCCGCCGGACCCGTCCCCGCCTGGTCCTTCATGTGCTTTTCGAAACACTTTTGGACGCGATGCCCAATATTGAACTCTCCGGTAACGTGCGGAAGCTAAGGTCTAGTTCGATACGACAGGTGATCGAGACGCCGGCGCGGCAGGCGGCCCGGGCGTCCACCCGACGGACAGGAGTGACGCGTGGGCCGGAGCGGTCGTGACTGAGGCGGGGCCGGTGGCCGGCGAGCGGCCGCTGCGCGTGGCGCTGCTGTCCTACCGGAGCAAACCGCACTGCGGCGGCCAGGGTGTCTACCTGCGGCACCTGAGCCGGGAGCTGGTCGACCTCGGGCACTCGGTGGAGATCCTGTCCGGCCAGCCGTACCCCGAGCTCGACCGCGACGAGATCGTCCTGGCGAAGATCCCCAGCCTCGACCTGTACCGCGACGAGGACCCGTTCCGCACCCCGGGGCGCGAGGAGTTCCGCGACTGGGTGGACGTGCTGGAGTTCGCGCACATGCGCACCGGCGGGTTCCCCGAGCCGCTGACCTTCAGCATCCGCGTGCTGCGCGAGCTGAGGCGCCGCCGCCGCGAGTTCGACGTCGCGCACGACAACCAGGTGCTCGGCCTCGGCAACCTCGGCATCTCCCGGCTGGGCCTGCCCCTGGTCACCAGCATCCACCACCCCATCAGCGTCGACCGGCAGATCGAGCTGGACGCCGCGCAGGGCTGGAAGAACAAGCTCGGCAAGCGCCGCTGGTACGGCTTCGTGGCCATGCAGTCGCAGGTCGCGCGGCGGATCGGCACGGTGCTCACGGTGTCGGAGTCCTCCAAGATCGACATCGTCCGCGACTTCAAGGTCGACCCGCGCGACATCGAGATCCTGCCGCTCGGCGTGGACACCTCGGTCTTCCACCCGCGCGGCCCGCTCACCGGACGCGTGCCCGGCCGGATCGTCGCGATGGCCAGCGCGGACGCCCCGATCAAGGGCGTCGACGTGCTGCTGCGCGCGGTCGCCAAGCTCGCCACCGAGCGCGACGTCCACGTCGTGATCGTGTCCAAGCCGAAGAAGGACGGCCCGACCGAGGCGCTCGTCAGGGAGCTCGCGCTCGGCGACCGGGTGCGGTTCGTGTCCGGCATCAGCGACGACGAGCTGGGCGAGCTGCTGGCGTCCGCCGAGATCGCGGTCGTGCCGTCCCGCTACGAGGGCTTCTCGCTGCCCGCCGTCGAGCACATGGCGTCCGGCACCCCGCTGGTCGCCAGCCGCGCGGGCGCGCTGCCCGAGGTGGTGGGCGACGCCGGGATCCTGGTGGAGCCCGGCGACGTCGAGGAACTCGCGGCCGTCCTGCGCCGCCTGCACGACTCCCCCGAGGAGCGGGCGAGGTGGAGCGAGGCCGGACTCGCCCGGGTGCGCGAGCGGTTCGCGTGGCGGGCGGTGGCGCAGGCCACCGTCGGCCACTACCGCGAGGCGATCACCCAGCGCGAGTACCTGCGGAAAGCCGCCGGGAAGTAGCGGCGGCCCACGCGGCGGCCCACCGGGGGGCGACCGCCCACGCCGCCGCCGCGCGGGCACGGATGCGGGACCGCTCCTTCGGGAGGTCCCCAGTACGGAAGGAGCACGACCCTGCTGACCGTGGATTTCCAGCGGTTCCGCGTCACCCCCGGAGAGCGCGTCCTCGACATGGGGTGCGGCGCCGGACGGCATGCCTTCGAGCTGTACCGCAGGGGTGCGCACGTCGTGGCCTTCGACCTCGACGCCGACGAGCTGGCGGGCGTCGAGACGATGTTCGGCGCGATGCGGCTGGAGGGCGAGGTCTCCGGGGACGCGTCCGCCGAGACCGTCCAGGGCGACGCCCTGACCATGCCCTTCCCGGACGACCACTTCGACAAGATCGTGGCGTCGGAGGTGCTGGAGCACATCCCCGACGACATGCGGGCGATGCGCGAGCTGATGCGCGTCCTCAAGCCGGGCGGGCAGCTCGCGGTGACCGTCCCGTCCTGGCTGCCCGAGCGGCTGTGCTGGGCGCTGTCGGAGGACTACCACACCGCCCCCGGCGGCCACGTGCGCATCTACACGCGCGCGGAGCTCGAGGCGAAGCTGAAGTCCACCGGCTTCCGGGTGGACGGCCACCACCACGCGCACGGCCTGCACGCGCCGTACTGGTGGATCAAGTGCGCGGTGGGCGTGAACAACGACGCCAACCCGCTCGCCAAGGCCTACCACCAGGTGCTCGTCTGGGACATCATGAAGCGCCCGCTCGCCACCCGGCTCGCCGAGAAGGCGCTGAACCCGGTCATCGGCAAGAGCGTGGTCGTGTACGTCACCAAGCCCGCGCAGCCCTCCAAGCCCGTCGCGAGGGAGACCGCGGATGCGGTCTGAGGTCCCGGCGCCGTCCGTCGATGGCGTCGTGACCTCGGCGGACATCGTCGCGACCGCGCGGAGCATCGCCCGCCAGCAGGAGCAGTCCGGGGCGATCCCCTGGTTCTCCCCGGTGGGCGGCGTCCCCGGGCACGTGGACGCCTGGAACCACGTCGAGGCCGCGATGGCGCTGACCGTCGCGGGCCTCGGCGACGAGGCGCGGCGCGCGTACGCGTGGCTGGCGTCCGTCCAGCGCCCGGACGGGTCGTGGCCCGCCAAGTGGGTGCTCGGCGAGGTCACCGAGCCGGGCGGCGAGTCCAACCACGCGGCCTACGTCGCGGTCGGCGTCTGGCACGAGCTGCTGGTCACCGGGGACGAGGCGTTCGCCCGGGCGATGTGGCCGACCGTGCGCCGCGCGATCGACTTCACCCTCGGCCTGCGCACCCGGCGCGGCGAGATCATGTGGATCCGGCACGAGGACGGCTCGGTCGCGGACGAGGCGCTGCTGACCGGCTGCTCGTCGGTCTACCAGTCGCTGCGCTGCGCGGTCGCCCTGGCCGAGCGGCTCGGCGAGCCGCAGCCGGAGTGGGAGCTCGCCGCCGACCAGCTCGGGCACGTCGTCGCCGTCCACCCGGAGGCGTTCGCCGACAAGTCCCGCTGGTCGATGGACTGGTACTACCCCGTCCTGGCGGGCCCGGTCCGCGGCGACGCCGCGACCGAGCGCCTCGCCGCGCAGTGGGACACCTTCGTCGTGGACGGCCTGGGCTGCCGCTGCGTGTCCGACCAGCCGTGGGTCACCGCGGCCGAGTCGTGCGAGCTGGTCATGGCCCTGGACGCCGCGGGCGACCACGACCGGGCCGTGGAGCTGTTCGCGACCGTCCAGCACCTGCGGCACGAGGACGGCTCCTACTGGACGGGCTGGCAGTTCGAGAACCGGCGCCACTTCCCGGGGGACCGCTCCACCTACACGGCCGCCGCCGTCGTCCTGGCCGCCGACGTCCTGGCGGACGCCTCGCCCGGCGCGCGCCTGTTCAAGGAGATCGACGGGCGCCCGCTGGGGCCGTCCGCGCCGTCGGACCCGACGGCGTGCGGCTGCGCGGCCAGCGTCCCGCGCCAGCTCGCCAACCCCGTCCGCACCCGCCGCTGACGGCAACGGCCGGACGGCGTTCGGGCGGCCGTCCGGGCAGCGCCTGGAACGGCGACTAGAACCCGTTACAGCCGAGGGCTCCCGTGCGCACCGCGCGGGAGCCCCTGGCCATGAGACCGGTCAGGAGACCCGTTCCAGGACACGCAGCGACCCGACGACCCGGCGCTCCTCGAAGTCGCCGGACTCCAGCGCCCGCAGGTACACGTGGTACGGGGCCTGGCCGCCGTCCGCGGGGTCGGGGAACACGTCGTGGATCACCAGCGCGCCGCCCGGCGCGACGTGGTGGGCCCAGCCCGTGTAGTCGGCCTGGGCGAGGTCCTCGGCGTGGCCGCCGTCGATGAACAGCAGGGCCAGCGGGGTGCGCCAGAACGCGGCGACGGTCGCCGACGTCCCGACGATCGCGACGACGACGTCCTCCAGCCCCGCCGCGGAGATCGTCTTGCGGAAGGACGGCATGGTGTCCATGCGGCCGGTGCACGGGTCGACCAGGGACGGGTCGTGGTGCTCCCAGCCCGACTGGTTCTCCTCCGAGCCGTGGTGGTGGTCCACGGTGACGACGGTCGAGCCGGTCTCCCGGGCCGCCGCGCCGAAGTAGACGGCCGACTTCCCGCAGTACGAGCCGATCTCCAGCAGCGGGGCGTCGGCGCCGAACCTCGCGCCGTAGGCGAAGGCGGTCTCGTACAGGGCGCGGCCCTCGTCGTCCGGCATGAACCCCTTGGCCGCGCGGGCGATCCGCAGCAGGTCGGCGGGCATGTCCGGCACACCGGACGGCGTGCCGTCCGGCGTCTCCGAGGTCGCGTCGGCGGGCGGCCCGGCCGGGGTGGCGGCCGGGCTGGTGGTCGTCCCCGCGAGGGTGGACGCCGTTGAGTCGCTCATTGATCTCCTCCGCCGGGCACTTTATCCGGTCCGCCCGAGCTCTTGTGACACCAGACTGAAACGTGTTCTACTTTCCGCGTGGGCGGGTGCGATGGGGCCGTTCGGCCCATGGCCCGCGTAGAACGCAGTTCGGTATGTTGGCCGTCCGCGCGCCCACCGGCAAGGGAACGGAGATCGCGATGAGAGTGAAAGTCGACCCGCTGGTGTGCGAGGCCAACGCCGTCTGCGTCGGCATCGCCGAGGAGGTCTTCGATCTCACCGACGACGACGAGCTGGTCATCCTGCGCGAGGAGGTCCCGGCCGAACTGGCGGACAAGGTCCGGCACGCGGTGCGGTCCTGCCCGAAGGCCGCGCTGACCCTGGAGGAGTAGCGCCCGCCCGCCGCCCGGCCGCCGCCCTCGGCCGCCGGACGCCCGGCCACGCGTCGCGCGCCCGCCCGGACGTCCCGTCCCCGATCGCCGGCACCACATCCCACCCACCCCTCGGGACGCCGCCGCCCGCGTCCGGGCCCGGCGTCCGCCCTCACTGTGGAGGCGTCTCATGGCACGAGCCGCGGTACTGCACGCGGTCGGCGACAAGGAACTGGACCTGCGGGACGACGTGACGACCGTCGACCCCGGGCCCGACCAGGTGAAGGTGCGCGTCAAGGCCACCGGGGTCTGCCATTCGGACCTGTCCACGATGTCCGGGGTGCTGCCGTCGGTCCCGCCCGCGGTGCTCGGCCACGAGGGCGCGGGGATCGTCGAGGAGGTCGGCGAGCACGTCACCAACGTCAAGCCCGGCGACCACGTCGTCGTCAACTGGACGCCCGACTGCGGCGTCTGCCCCGAGTGCCTGCGCGGCGAGCCGTACCTGTGCATGGGCTTCATCGGCGCGGCGTTCTCGGAGCCGCGGTTCAAGCTCGGCGACGGCACCCCGGCGTTCGGGATGGCGGGCGTGGGCACCTGGGCCGAGTCCCTGGTGATCCCGTGGCAGGGCGTCATCAAGATCGCCGAGGACGTGCCGTTCGAGTACGCGGCGCTGCTCGGCTGTGGCATCCCGACCGGCGTCGGCGCGGCGGTCAACACCGCCCGGGTCGCGCCCGGGTCGAAGATCGCGGTCGTCGGCGCGGGCGGCGTCGGGCTGTCGGTCATCCAGGGCGCCCGGATCTGCGGCGCGTCCACGATCCTCGCGGTCGACCCGAACGAGGCCAAGCACCCGGCCGCCAAGCAGTTCGGCGCGACCCACACCGCGACCCTGGAGAACCTCGAGGAGACCAAGGGCCTGCTCACCCTCGGCCAGGGCTTCGACCAGGTCTTCGAGGTGGTCGGCAAGTCGTCGGCGATCACCACGGCGTGGAACCTGACCCGGCGCGGCGGCGACGTGATCGTCGTCGGCGCGGGCGCGGCCGACGACACCTGGGAGATGTCGGCGTTCTCGCTGCTGTTCGAGGGCAAGAACGTGAAGTCGTCGCTGTACGGCGGCTGCGACCTCAGGCGCGACATCCCGATGTTCGTCGACCTGTGGCGGGCCGGGAAGCTCGACCTGGACGGCCTGATCAGCCGCCGCATCCGGTTCGAGGACCTCAACGACGCCGTCCAGGCCCTCACCAAGGGCGACGTCATCCGCCAGGTCGTCCTGTTCGACTGACCCACCTGCTCGACGGGCCCGCCTGCCCGACCGGTGCGCCCGTTCGACCGGTGCGCCCGTCCTCGTTCTCGGCGGCCGGGACACGCCCTGTCCGGTCCGGTCCGATCCGGACCGCGCGGGGCGTGTGCCGCGGCACGGCCCCGAAGGCGAGGGCGCGCCGAGAGTTCCGCATGACGGCTATCGGGAAGATCGATCGACGTGTCATGCTGGCAGCGGTCGGTCGGACGGGAACTGTGTGGAGCGTGGTTGACCAGGTCAGCGGCGGGTGAACGGGTGGTGGCGGTCGCCACCGCGGCGGTGCTCGCGGCGCCGCTCGGAGCCGTCGTGCTTCCCGCCGTTGTGCTGTCGTCCGCCGCGCACGCCGACCCCGGCGCAGCGGTGAGCGCGCGCATCCGTGACGTCCAGGGCGCGGGACACGTCTCGCCGCTGAACGGACGGAGCGTCACCGGCGTCGGCGGCGTCGTCACGGCCGTCACCGACTCCGGCTTCTGGATGCAGGACCCGGCCCCCGCCAAGACCACCAGCGCCGCGTCCTCGGGGATCTTCGTGTTCACCCGGACGCGTCCGCAGGTCAGGCCCGGCGACGCGGTCCGCGTGGACGGCCGGGTCAGCGAGTTCCGGCCCGGCGGGCCCGCGTCGTCCAACCTGAGCCGCACCGAGATCGACGCGTCCGAGACCGTCGTCTCCTCGCACGACCAGCCGCTTCCGCCGCCCGTCGTGCTCGGCGGCCCCAAGGGACGCGAGGCTCCGTCCTCGTTCCCGACGGCGCAGCGCGACCCCGAGGCCGACCAGCTCGACCCGAAGTCCGACCCGCTGGCGTTCTACACCTCGCTTGAGGGGATGCGCGTCCGCGTCGAGAACGCCGTCGCCGTCGGCCCGACGCGGGACGGCGCGCTGCCCGTCCTGCCCGCGGGCGGTGCGGGCGCGCGCGACCGCACCCGGCGCGGCGGCTCGCTCGCGCGCGCGGGCGGGCTTCCCGACCCGGCGCGGATCGTGCTCGGCGACGCGCTCGCGCCGCTGCCGTCCGCCGACGTGGGCGACCGCCTGCCCGGTCCGGTGGACGGCGTCCTCGACTACACCGTGGCCGGGTTCGTGCTGCTCCCGACGTCCACGCCCGCGCGCACCGACGGCGGCGTGAAGCCGCAGGCCGCGCCCCCGGCCGGACGGGACGAGCTGTCGGTCGGCGCCCTGAACCTGGAGAACCTCAGCCCGGACACCCCGTCCGACCAGGTCGGCGACCTGGCGGGTGACCTGGTGGACGGCCTCGGATCGCCCGACCTGGTCACGGTGACCGGCGTCGAGGACAACTCGGGCGCCTTCGACGACGGCACGGTCGCCGCCGACCAGACCGTCGCCGAGCTGATCACCGCGATCAGCGCGGCGGGCGGCCCGGCCTACGAGTGGCGCTCGATCGCCCCGCACGACAACGCCGACGGCGGCGAGCACGGAGGGAACGGACGCCTCGGCTTCCTGTTCCGGACCGACCGCGGGCTGGCGTTCTCCGACCGTCCGTCCAGATCGTCCGACCTCGGCGCGCCCGGCGTGCCGGACCTCGCGGTCGCCCCCACCCGCGTCCGCCCGGACGGCAGGGGCGGTGCGCGCCTCACCCTCAGCCCCGGACGCGTCGCGCCCGCCGACCCGGCCTGGACCGAGACCCGCAAGCCGCTCGCGGGCGAGCTGACCTGGCGCGGACGGCGGCTCATCGTGATCGCGAACCACTGGTACGGACGGACGTCCGCCGACCCGATCGCCTACGGCCGCCGCCAGCCGTTCGACCGGCCGAGCGAGACCCGCCGCGAGGCGCAGGCCAGGAGCCTCGCAGCGTTCGTCCGGACGCTGCGCCGCACCGCCCCCGACGCGAACGTGATCGTCACCGGCAACCTCGGCACCGGCGACGGGTCCGCCGCGCTGCGCGCCCTCACCGCCCCCGGCGTCGGCCTGCGCGACCTCGCGTCCGGCCTCGCCCCGCAGGACCGCTACACCGCCGACTCGGGCGGCGTCGCCGAGGACCTCGACCACATCCTGATCAGCCCGGCCCTGGCGAAGCGTCCGCACAGGTACCAGATCGTCCACCGCGCCTCGGAGTTCGCCGACCGCGCGGGCGCCCACGACCCGTCGGTCGTCCGCATCACCCTCACCCCGTCACCCGCCCCGCCCTCCACCCGCGTCCCCCGCCCCGGCGACCCCGCCAACCGCCCAGACGCCCCCTCCCCGCCCCCTGACACCCCGCCTCCCGCGACGCTGCCGCTTCCCGTGACACCGCGCTTCCCGTGACACTTCGGCTTCCCGTGACACTTCGGCTTCCCGACGCTGCGGCTTTCGGTGCCGCCGTGTCTCCCCTGACGTGGTTTCCTCCTGACCGAAATCTGTTGGGCGGGGTGCTCTTGAGGGGGCGGCCGTTTCACCTGCCGCGGGGCCGGGCAGCCGTGGGGGCGACGGCGTCCGCCGTCGGCACGGCGTCACCACGGAAAGGGAGGCCGCCGCGATGGCGTACCGATACCGGCCCCACCTCGGACTGCTGGGGACCCTCTACCTGGTGGCCGGGTTGTTCGTGGCCTGGAACCGGGGCTACCTGACCAGCGACCTGCTGCGCCGCATCGCGAGCGCGCTGCTGGCGATCCTGCTCTGGGTCCTGGTCCTGGCGGGCGCGGACCTGCACGTCCACGGGTGAGGTGACCCGCACGTGCACGGCCGACCACGGTCGGCGTGGCTCCGGGGGCAGGCTTCCCTCCCGGAACCGGTCATATCCCCGTCCATGTTCGGGGGCTATGTTCCGAATCATGACGAGTGGTGGATGCAGTTGCGGACACGGTGGCGGTTGCTCCTGCCCGAAGGGTTGCTCCTGCGGCTGCAACGGCTGACCGAAACCCGACCGACCGTCCGATCGACCGACCGACCCAAGCCCGCCGTCCCCGATCACGGGCGGCGGGCTGACCCTTCCCAGGCCGCGGCGTCACGCGCGACGCGGGGCGCCCGCTGAGGCGTCGCCCGGCCGCGTCGCCGAGGCGCGGCCGGGTGGGTCGGCTACGCTCGGCGAGATGATGATCACTCGTCTCGGGCCCGGGCGGTCATGACCGCGAAGGCCGGTCATCCGCACGGCCCGTACACGCTCTACGACCTGGAGGAGCTGCCCGAGGAGGGGCGCCGCCACGAGCTGGCCGACGGCTGGCTGCACGAGCTGCCCGGCGACCTGTGGCACGACTACGCGGCCGAGCAGCTGCGCACGATCCTCAAGGAGGCGGCCCGGCAGGCGACCGCCGACGTGCACGTGGCGGGCGCGCCGCAGGAGGTGGCGACCTCGGCGGGCATCCGCCGCCCGGACGCGTTCGTGGTCGACCGCGACGTCGCGCGGCTCGCGCTTGAACGCCGCGCCCGCACCTACTACGCGCCCGACCTGCTGCTCGTCGCCGAGGTCGTGACGCCCCGGACGGCCAGCGAGCGCACCGACCGCGTCCGCAAGGTCGCCGAGTACGCCGCGACCGGCATCCCGCACTACTGGATCGTGGACCTGGAGCCCCGCCCGTCGGTGACCGTCCTGGAGCTCGACGGCCTGCCGTACCGTCCCGCCTACCAGGCGGTGCGGCGCGCGCGGGCGGGCGAGGACGTCCGGCTGGAGCTCCCGTTCCCCATCGAGTTCGACCCCGCCCGCCTCTCCGAGATGGAGTGAGACCGGGCGGTCAGACCTCCCGCAGGTAGGCGTCGCGGTCGAGCGGATCCGGCCCCGTGCGCGGACGCGCCGGAGGACGTCCCGGAACCGGCCGGTCCCCCGCCGGACGCGGCCACCAGACCCCCTCCCCGCCGGTCAGCCCCGGCAGCTCCCGCTCGAACGCGCCGACCCGGCGGGCGGGCAGCTCCCCCTCGATCCGCCAGCCCTCGGGATCGGGCTTGGCGTCCCGTAGGTCCGCGCCGAGGGCCGCGAGACGTGCGGTGACCGCGCTGAGCGCGTCCTCGGGGATCTCCAGCTCGAACCGCCGGTACGGCTCGTACACGCGCGTCCCGGCCTGGGCGAGCGCGCGCATGAGGACCATCGGCGTGAGGCCCCGGAAGTCGGCGGCCGTGCTCACCGGCCCGGCGAACCCCGACGCCGTCAGCGTCACCACGCAGTCGGTCACCGGCCAGCCGCGCAGCCCCTGTTCCAGGGTCAGGTGGACGGTCTCCACGATGGCCCGGTCGAACGCGGCGGGCAGCGCCCCGAGCTCGGTCTCACGCCGGAACACCACGCCCGAGCCGGGCGGCCCCGGCTCGACGCGCAGCCCGATCGTCGCCCAGAAGTCGGGGCGTCGCCGCCGCCAGTCCATGTCCTCGGCCGCCTCGCCCACTCCGGCGGGACGCTCCAGGTGGACGGTCCGGCTCTCCTCGAATTCGGCGTCCACGCCGAACGTCTCGCGCAACGTCGTCGCGATGACCTCCTTCTGGACCTCCCCGAACAGCCGCACGGACGTCGTCCCGCCGGGCAGCGGCGACACATCGATCAGCGGATCCTCCTCGGCCAGCCGCAGAAGCGCGGCGCGCAGCCGCGACGCGTCCGCGCCGTCCCGCGCGCGCACGACCGTCTCCAAGGTCGGACGTCCGAACTCCGGTTCGTCGACGTCCGCTGTGGTCGCGCTGCCGGACGTCGTGACGACGTCTCCGACGCGCGCCTCGGCCAATCCCCGCACGCGCGCGATGTCGCCGGGTCCGGCCGTCCGTCCGTCACCGGCGACCTGAAGCGACGTGACACGCGCCTGTCGATCCAGAACGCCCACGCTGCGCAGGGTCACTTTCTCCCTCGGACGAAGCTCCCCGTCGAAAAGGCGCAGCAGAGCGGTCTTCTCACCAGACGCGGCGCGTTCCAGAGCGAAAATCGTCCCGCGCGGCGGAGCGGACGCGTCGCCCCGCGCGGGCGGCAGATACGCCGCGATCGCATCGAGCAGATCCTGCGTGCCCTGCCCGTTGAGCGCCGAGCCGAACACCAGAGGTGTCGCCTGCGCCGCGGCGGTCTGTGAGCGCAGGCCCACGCGCACGCGCGACGGCTCGGGCACACGACCGTCCACGAGGTCGGCCAGCAGAGCGTCGTCGTGCTCGGCGAGGGTCTCGGCGACGAACTCTCGGAACATCGGGTCGGCGAAGTCGTGCGGCGTCACCCGGACGGCCTTGGTGCCGATGCCGTGCACGGCGTTCAGCGCGACCGCGCCGGGGAACAGGCGACGCCGGACGGCCGCCAGCAGCTCCGCATCGCGCGCGCCCGTGCGGTCGACCTTGTTGACGAACAGCAGCGTCGGGACGCCCCGGCGGCGCAACGTGCGGGCCAGGACGCGCGTGCGCGCCTGCACGCCCTCCACGGCCGACAGCACCAGGACGGCGGCGTCCAGCACGCCGAGCGCGCGCTCCACCTCGGCGGTGAAGTCGGTGTGGCCGGGCGTGTCGACCAGGTTGACGGTCAGCCCGCCGAGCGCGAACGTCGCGACGGCCGAGCGGATCGTGATGCCGCGGCGGCGTTCCAGATCACCGGTGTCGGTGTGGGTGTCGCCGCCGTCGACGCTGCCGAGGCGGCGGATCGCCCCGGCGTCGAAGAGGAGTCGTTCAGTGAGGCTGGTCTTCCCCGCGTCCACGTGCGCGAGCACGCCGAGGTTCAGGGTGGTCATGGGTGGTCAGGTCCTTGGGAACGCTCGTCCGGATACGGCTCTGAGTGATCACCTGGACCTGGCGCATTCCGGACCGTTCCCCCCGCTCGGATACCTGACCGCCCCACGATGCCGGGACGGCGGATCGAGCGTCAACCCGATAAACGGGACCGGCCGGTGGATGACCGTGGTGGTCCCCCTGGGTCACGGTCATCCATCCGGCGCAAGTCCGCACGGCCCACCGCGACCGGACGGCCCCCGTACGGGTTCCCCTGACCCCGCAGTCGTCCCGGCGCGGTCCCAGACCGTGCACGGCATACTCTTCCGAACCGCGATCAACATCCGATCAACGCACGTCGGAGGGGGTGTTGATCGGTCGGGCGGCCCCGTCCCGGCTACAGTCGACACGTGCTGCTGCTGACGACGCTCGACGCGTGGAACGGCCGTTCCGGAGCCCGGTTCGTCCTGGCGGACCACGGCGCGGTGTGGGGGCCGGACGTGCCCGACGGCGCCGACCCCACCGACCTGCTCGCGGTCGCCGACTCCGCGTTCGCCCCCGCGGACGGCCAGGTGCTGGCGGTCGAACTCGACGCCGCCCCGGTCCCCGGCCCGCCGCGCGGCGTGGTGGACGCCTCGTCCGCCCGCCAGGTCCGCTACCTGCGGCGCGGCCCGGACGGACGGCACACCGCGCTGCTCGTCCGGCCCTCGACGGCCGCCGCCCTCGACCTGCTCCCGCATCCCGAGGGCGGCTGGTACCGGCAGACCTGGCGGACCTCGCACGAGTTCACCCCGGGCGGCTACCCGGGCCCGCGCGCGAGCGCGACCGGCATCTACTTCCTGCTGCCGCCCGGCGAGGAGTCGATGTGGCACGCCGTCCGCTCGGACGAGGTGTGGCTGTGGCACGCCGGCGGGCCGCTCCACCTGATCCTCGGCGGGAACGGCGCGCGGCCGTCCGTCCGGACCGAGACGGTCGTGCTCGGCCCGGACGTCACCGGCGGGCAGACGCCGCAGGCGATCGTCCCGGCGGGGCAGTGGCAGGCGGCGCGTCCGTCCGGGGACACCGAGGTGCTGGTCAGCTGCGTCGTCTCCCCCGGCTTCGACTTCGCCGACTTCAGCACCTGACCCCGCGTCCACCGCAACCGGCCGGACCCGAACCCGCGTCCGCGCCTGAACCGGCGTCCGTACCCGGACCTGACCCCGCGTCCGGGCAGGGGCGCGCCGCCCCGCGCCCACGCGGGGCACGGGGCGGGACGGCCGGATCAGCGGGTGAGCGCGCCCGGGTCGCGGCGGACCATCGACCGCATGATGTGCTCGACCAGCGTGATGAGCACCTGCTTGGCCGACTCGCGGTCGCGCACGTCGCAGCTGATCACCGGGATGTCGGGCGACAGGTCCAGGGCGTCCCGGACCTGGTCGGCGGTGTGCAGGCCGGAGCCGTCGAACTGGTTCACGCCGATGATGAACGGCAGGCCGCGCCGCTCGAAGTAGTCCACCGACGGGAAGCAGTCGGCGAGCCGGCGGGTGTCCACCAGCACGACCGCGCCGAGCGCGCCCTTGGCGAGCTCGTCCCACATGAACCAGAACCGGTCCTGGCCGGGCGTGCCGAACACGAACAGGACCAGGCCGTTCGGCAGCGTGATGCGGCCGAAGTCCATCGCCACCGTCGTGGTCGTCTTGCCCGCCACGGCCGAGGTGTCGTCGATCCCGATGCTGCGTTCGGTCAGCGCCTCCTCGGTGCGCAGCGGCCGGATCTCGCTGACCGCGCTCACCAGGGTGGTCTTGCCGACGCCGAAGCCCCCGGCGACCAGGATCTTGACGGTCAGCGCCGAATCGCCCTGCGGGGAAGGATCAGAGCGCACGGATTCCATCAATCACTTCCTTGAGTACGCGCTCGCCGGGGAACTGGGCCACCGGTGCGGGCCGGCGGACCCGGACCAGCGAGCGGTCGAGCAGGTCGCCCAGCAGAACCCGGACGACCCCGAGGGGGAGTTCAAGGTCCGACGCTATCTCGACGACCGACAACGGAGTGCGGCAAAGAGACAAGATCATCTCATGTTCCGGGTCCAGGGCGTCCGCGCGCCCGCCCCGGTGCAGACCGTGGACCTGACCGGAATCATCCGGTTCGTCCACGGTCTCGATGAGCGCGACCATGTCCAGGTCGTGGCCGTCGTACTGGGTGCGGCCACGGGTCAGCGCGTACGGCCGGACGACCGGGCCGGCCGCCTCGTCGTACCAGCCCTCGCCGCCCTGCGACGGCGCGGACGGCACAGGCGGCGCGGGCGACGCGGAGGCCCCGGACGGTCCGCCCTGCTCGGCGGGCGCGCCGGCCGCGGCCGCGTCATCGGCGTCGGGGGCGGCGGCGGACCGCTCCCCCTCGCCGGTGAACGCCTCGTCCACGGGCCCGTCCACGCCGGGCCCGGGCGGCTGCTCGGGCGCTGCCATGGCTAGGCGCCGCCCTGCTGACCGGCCGTGACGGCCGAGCGCGGGTCGGCCGACAGGTGCTGGCCCACCCGGGTCACCAGCATCGCCATCTCGTAGGCGATCACGCCGAGGTCGGCCCCGGCGTCCGCCAGCACGGCCAGGCACGCGCCGTGCCCGGCCGCCGAGATGATGAGGAACGAGTTCTCCATCTCCACGATGGTCTGCCGGACGGCCCCGCCGCCGAAGGTCTCCCCCGCGCCGCGGGCGAGGCTCTGGAAGCTCGCCGCGACCGCCGACATGTGCTCGGAGTCCTCCCGCGCGAGCCCGCTGGACGCCGCCATGCGCAGCCCGTCGCTGGACAGCACCACCGCGTTCTGCACCTGCGGCACGCGCTGCACCAGGTTGTCGAGCAGCCAGTTCAGCTCGCCTGCCGCCGCACCACCGGCCTGTTGGGCTTGAGTCATCGGTTTCGGTCCTCCTGGTCGGATGGAGTGGTGGTCGGTTCCTGGGCAGCTGTGGGAGCGGCGGGCAGGTTCGCGTCCTCATGTCCTGCGGCAGGTGAGTGTGCCGCGTCGGGGGGCTGTGCCGCGCGGGGCGCGGCGGGATCGGTCCTGGGCTGTCCGGCCTCGTCGCCGATCGCGCCGTCCGGCGCTCTGCCGCCGGACGATGCGGTGCTGCCGGACGATGCGCTACCGGACGGGGACATGCCGAACGGGGGCGTGTCGGTGCCCTCCGCACGGCCGCGCTGCCAGCCCGCCTGCATCGCCGAGAACATCGAGCGCAGCGCCTCGGGCGAGCGGTCGGCGTCGCCCGCGCCGGGAGGCACGGGCGCGGCGAACGGTCCGGTCGCGCCCGTCTCCGGGATGTCGACCTGGATCGGCAGCGGACCGGTCGTCGCGGCGTCCAGGTCGCCGGGCGCGACGTGCGGCTCGGCCGGGTAGCCGCCGTCCGGCGCGTCCGGGCGGGGCCTGGCGGTGCGTCCCTGGGCGGCGAGCCGCGCGTCCACGCGGTCGCGCAGCTGCGGGGCCAGGTGCGTCTGCCGCCTGCGCCGGGGCAGCCCGTTCGCGCCGAGCTCGCACTGCTCTTCCGTGCCGGGCGCGAGCTCGGACGAGGATCCGGTCACCGCCATGTCCTTGACCGTGCGCGCCGGGTCGTCGTCCGCCCTCCTCGACACGCCCTCGGCGCCGGTCAGGCCGTTCGACCCGTTCGCGCCGCCTGGGCGCACCGAGGCGTTCGGGTCGAGGCTCTTGCGGCGGCGGCGCGGCAGGCCGTCCGGGCCGACCGGCGGCTCCGGACGAGCCTCGGGGGCCCGGCCCGGCTCCGGCGTGTCGTCGTCCGCGGCAGGCTCGGCGACCAGCCGGACGGCCGGGGCGACCGCGACGCGACCGCCGCTCGCCGAGACCGTGCCGTCGGCCAGCGGGGCCGCGGTCATCGAGCCCGTGGGACGGCGCATCACCGCGACCGGCTCCGGGTTGTCGACGAGCAGCGCGTCCGGCAGCAGCGCGATCGCG
The DNA here is from genome assembly GCF_000518265.1 of Actinomadura oligospora ATCC 43269. GTDB lineage: Bacteria > Actinomycetota > Actinomycetes > Streptosporangiales > Streptosporangiaceae > Spirillospora > Spirillospora oligospora. The sequence continues at coordinate 36,327 of NZ_JADG01000012.1, forward strand.
GTCGTCCCGCCGTACGGGGACGGCCGCAGCGTGACCTTGATGTCGTGCCGCGCGGCGAGCCGTCCGACGATCGCCAGGCCGAGCCGGGCGCTGTCGGAGGGGTCGAAGTCGGGCGGGTCGCTCAGCCGGGAGTTGGCGTCGGCGAGCGCCGCCTCGTCCATGCCGAGGCCGCGGTCCTCCACCTCGACGGCCAGGCCGTGCCCGACCCGGTGGCCGGTGACCAGCACGGGCGCGCCGGGCGGGGAGAACGCGGTGGCGTTCTCGACGATCTCGGCGAGCAGGTGGACGACGTCGGTGACGGCCGAGCCGACCACCGACAGCCGGGGCAGCGGCTGCACCCGGACCCGCGGGTAGTCCTCCACCTCGGCGACGGCGCCGCGCACCACGTCCACGAGCGGGACGGGGTTGCGCCAGCCGCGTCCGGCGTGCTTGCCCGCGAGGATGACCAGGCCCTCCGCGTGCCGCCGCATGCGGGTGGCGAGGTGGTCGAGCTTGAACAGGTCGGCGAGCTCGGCCGGGTCCTCGGTGCGCCGCTCGAGCGTGTCGAGCAGGCCGAGCTGCCGGTGGAGCAGCGCCTGGTTGCGGCGGGCGAGGTTGACGAACACCTCGTTGACGCCGCGCCGCGCGGCCAGCTCGCCCGCCGCGGCCGTGAGGACGGCGTCGCGGGTGCGGACGAACGCGCGCGAGATGCGCCGGATCTCCAGGATCCGGTAGTCCCGGTTCTCCTCGCCGCCGAGCGCGTCGGCGAGGTCGAACGGCTTGCCGTGCCGGGCGGCGTCGGTGAGCACCGGCAGCCGGTTGCGCGCGAAGTCGCCCACCTGGGTCGCCAGGCGGCGGCACTCCTCGACGAGCCGCCGGGCGACCCGCCAGGCGATCAGCGACGAGGTCACGATCGCGATGAGGCCGAGCCCTCCGGCCACGCCGAGCTGGAAGAACACCTTCATCCCGACGCCGCGCGCGCTCTGGACGATGTGGTCCAGCACCTGGTTCTCGAACTTGTACAGCCGGTCCCGCATGATCTCGGACGCGGACCGCCAGGCGTCGTCGTCCACCGGCGGCGCGCCGTGGCGCAGCCGCGCCCCGGACGGCGACAGGTTCTGGACGACCTGGTCCTCCATCTCGCGCAGCTGGACCATCGTCGGCGTCTGCTCGATCTGGGCCCACTCGACGCGGTCCTCGTGGGTCAGCATCGGCGCGGTGTCGGCGTACAGGGTGCGCTGGGCGCCGCTCAGCCGGGCGAACTCGCCGCGCTCGGCGACGGTGACCCGGCCCGCGGCCAGGGCCCCGGCGAGCAGGGCGTCCTCGCGGGACAGGTACTCGTGGGCGCGGGCGAGGGCGGTCAGCGTGCGGGCGTCCACGGCGAGCGTGCCGTCCCCGCTCGGGGTGCCGTTGTTGTAGACGAAGAAGCCCGCGTCGATGACCGCGCCGAACTCGGTGAGCGCGCCGGGCCGCTGCAGGTTGCCGCCGTCGATCGCGCGCCGGACGTTCGGAAGGTTCCGCGCCTTGGCGACGAGCGCGTCCATCGCCTTCAGCTCGCCGGTGCCGACGGTGCCGCGCAGGCCCTTGTCGCGCGCGCCGTCCCGGACGACCGCGGCGGCGGCGTCGGTGTGGTCGCGCTGCGCCGACAGGTCGACCTTGTACCGCGTGCCGTGCGAGCCGATGTAGACGGCGGTGAGGCGGCGCTCCTTCTGCAGTTCCACGATGAGCCGCTGCGTGGGCAGCAGCCACTTGTTCTGGAAGTCGCCCCCTTGCAGAAGGGCGTTGGCATTGCCGAAGAGCACCGTCGTGACGAACGCCCAGAGGGCGACCAGGGACACGAGCGGCACCAGGGCCAGCACGGCGATCCTCGTCCGAATCGAGGAGAACCGCCGTCGTTTAGACGACATCTGCGGGATTACCTCCCGATGCGTATTGTGCGGGGGTCTGCGGAGCCTACTATGCCGGGATCACGGCGCGCCGCCCCGTCCGCGATCAGTTCGTGACCGGCCCGTTGTCCACCCGCCTGGACGGCCGCTGTCGAGGGCGTTGTCCAGGTAACGAGGGGACCCGGCGACCCCCGCCGAACCGGGGCCACTCCGACACCGTGAGTTCCGGAGCGCAACCGACGGCGTTACGATTCCCGCCGTGACTCCCGAAAGCCAGGCATCCGAGGCACTTCCGTCGCGCCGTTCCCGAGCCCTGCGCGGCGGACGGCACCGCGGAGACGAATCCTTCCTTCTGCCCCCGGGCTCGCCCGCGCTCATCCTGGCCGTCCCGGGACCGGCGAGCGGCCAGGCCGGGGCGGTCGCGGCCGAGCTCGCGCGGGCGGTCGAGCTGGAGAACACCGGCCAGCCCGCCGTGGTCGCGAGCCTCGGCGGCGGGCCGGACGGGCTCGGCGCGGTGCTGTCCCAGCTCGCCCCGAGCCGTCCGGACGAGCCCGCCGCCGTGGTGGTCCCGCTGGTCACCGGCCCGGACCCGGCGATCATGAGCGTGGTGGCCGCCGCCGTGGCCACCGCGCCGGTCCCGGTGGTGTTCGCCGATCCGCTCGGCCCGCACCCGCTGATCGCCGAGGGGCTGCACGACCGGCTCGCCGAGTCCGGTCTCGCCCGCGCCGACCGGATCCGGATGATGACCATGGTCACCGAGGCCGGCGGCGTCGTGGTCGCGCCGCCCGGCGACCAGTCCGCGGTCCGCCAGGCCGAGATCACCAGCGTGCTGCTCGCGTCGCGGCTCGCCTGCCCGGTCTTCACCGCGTCCCTGGACGACGAGGCCGGACTGCGCGGCGCCGCCGAGCAGCTGCGCGCCTCCGGCGTCCGGACCGTGGCGCTCGCGCCGCACCTGATCGGCCCCGAGGTCTCCCCCGACCGCATCACCCGCGCCGCCGCGGCCGTCGGCGGCACCGCCGCCGCCCCGCTCGGCGCCCACCCCGCCCTCGCCCGCCTCGCGGCACTGCGTTACGCAGAAGCACTGGCAGCAGCGTTGATTTGAGCCTCCAGCTCCGAGAACTCGCCTGGCGGCTCGCCCTCGGCCTGGAAGCTCGTGTGAATGCGACATCGCTTCGCGATCAACCCTGCGGGGGGCTCGCCTGGCGGCTTCGCCCCCCGCACGGTTGTTAGCGCATTCACGCCGGTTGCGGTCGTCGCGTGGTTTCGTATGTCACAGGTTCTTGAAGTCGGGCGGGCGCTTCTCCAGGGCGGCCGTCATGCCCTCCACCAGGTCCCTGGTGAAGAAGGCGAGGGTCTGGACGCTGGTCTCGGCCTGGAGGTGCCGCCGCAGGCCGGGGGCGTCGAGGGACGCGTTCAGGAGTTCCTTCGTCCGGCGCAGGCCGTACGGCGACTTGGCCAGCAGCCGGTCGGCCAGGGCGTGCGCCTCGGTGAGGTCCTCGCCCTCGGCGGCGCGCCGGGTGACCAGGCCGAGCGCGTCGGCGGCGTCCAGGTCGAAGCGTTCAGCCAGGTAGGCGAGTTCGGCGGACTTCGCCGGGCCGACCAGGCGCGGTAGCAGCCAGGACAGTCCGCAGTCGCCCGCCGACAGGCCGAGGTCGGTGAACGGGACGACGAAACGCGTCGTCGGGTCGGCGACGCGCAGGTCGCACGCGAGCGCCCAGGACACGCCCATGCCCGCGACCGGGCCGTGCAGCGCCGCGACCACCGGCTGCGGGATCTCGCGCAGCCGCGCGGTCACCTCGCCGCCGCGCGCGATGCCGCGGTAGAGCCGCTGGACGCGTCCCTCGCCGGACGGATCGCCCGGATCGCCGCCCTGCAGGTCCATGCCGGAGCAGAACCCGCGGCCGTCGCCGGTCAGGACGACGACCCGGGTGTCCGCGTCGGCCATGAGCCCGTTGAGGACGTCCAGCACCTCCTCGGTCAGCTCGGCGGTGACCGCGTTCAGCCGCTCGGGGCGGGACAGGGCGATCGTGAGCACCCCGTCCCGCCGGTCGAGCCTCAGCGAGCCCATCGGCTCAGGAGGACAGCTGCTGGATCAGCGGCCCCATCTGCTCGCCCACGTTGCGCGGGACGGTGTGCGGCTCGGCAGTGTTGATCGCCGCCCAGTTGTCCCGCACGGACTCGACGGTCATCGCCTCCGAGGTGCCCCAGCCCGCGCCCTCGGCGACCAGGATCTTGGCGATCCGTCCGCCGCCGACGGTGTAGACCTCGCCCGAGTCCGGGTTGGACTCGTGCGCGAGGTACGCCACGAGCGGGGTGACCCTGTCGACGCCGAGCTGGTCGGCGAAGTCGGCGGGGAGCAGGTCCTCGGTCATCCGGGTCCACGCGACCGGGGCGATCGCGTTGGCCTTGATGTCGTACTTGGCGCCCTCGTGCGCGAGCGTCTTGGTGAAGCCGACCAGGCCCATCTTGGCGGTGGAGTAGTTCGCCTGGCCGAAGTTGCCGAACAGGCCCGCCGGGGACGAGGTGTTGACGATCCGGCCGTGGCCGTTCTCGCGCAGGTGCGGCCAGGCGGCCTTGGTGACCAGGAACGAGCCGCGCAGGTGGACGGCGATGACCGCGTCCCACTCCTCGACCGTCATGTTCTTGAACGACTTGTCGCGCAGGATGCCCGCGTTGTTGACGACGATGTCGATCTTGCCGAAGGTGTCGAGGGCCGTCCCGACGATGGCCTCGGCGCCCTCGGGCGTCGCGACGTTGTCGGGGCTGGCGACGGCCTCGCCGCCGTTCTTGGTGATCTCGTCCACGACCTCCTGCGCCGGGCCGGCCGACGCGCCCACGCCCGAGCGGTCCCCGCCCAGGTCGTTGACGACGACCTTCGCGCCCCGCGCGGCCAGCTCCAGCGCGTGCTGGCGGCCCAGCCCGTGCCCGGCGCCCGTCACGATCGCGACGCGCCCGTCATAGCGCAGTTCCGTCATCCGGTTCTCCTCACCTCGCGGCGGCTGCTACTCCCAGGTAATCACTCTGGGCGGTTACTGAATACCATCCGACCGAATCCCGCTCGGCTTCGGGGGTGGACCCCCGCCCGATCTCCCGAGGCCCCTCCTGTGACTCTGGTGGCAAAACTGCCCAACCAGCCCACGTCACAGGGCATCCCGCGTAGTCTCCTCTGCTTCGGATCTCCGGCGTACCACCCCGAACCACTCCCACCCGGCGAGTACGGAGGACAGGCATGACCGACCTTCCCGGCGACCGTCCGCTCCGCGTCATCCAGTGGGCGACCGGCGCGCTCGGGCGCAGCGCCATCCGGGCCGTGCTGGAGCGCCCGGACCTGGAGCTCGCCGGGGTCCGGGTGTTCGACCCCGCCAAGGACGGCATCGACGCGGGCACGCTCGCCGGACGCGGCCCGACCGGGGTGGCCGCCACCCTGTCCACCGAGGCCCTCCTCGACCTGGACGCCGACTGCGTCATCTACGCCCCGGCCCCCGGCGGCGCTCCGTTCGCCGACCTGGACACCGTCCACGCGCTGCTGGCCTCGGGGAAGAACGTCATCGCGACCACCGGCTACGTCTACCCGCAGGCGCACGGGCAGGGCCTGGTGGACGCGTTGGAGGACTCGTGCGCGCGCGGCGGGTCGTCCCTGCACGGCTGCGGCGTCAACCCCGGCTTCATGTCGGACGTAATGCCGCTGCTGCTGTCCCGGCTGTCGCGGCAGGTCACGCACGTGTTCGCGCGCGAGTGCTCGGACTTCTCCGGGCATCCGTCCCCGCGGATGCTCCGCGACCTGGTCGGCCTCGGCCGGACCGAGGAGGAGTTCGGCGTGTTCCTGCGCCGGGCCCGCCCGGTGATGCGCACCCACTTCGGCGAGAGCCTGCACATGGTCGCCGCCGGGCTCGGCCTCGCGCCGCCCGAGGTGGACACCGACGTCGCCCACCGGGTCACCGGCGAGGACCTCGAGGCCGCCGCCGGGACCGTCCGCGCGGGCACGGTCGCGGCCGTCCGCTGGACGTTCAGCGCGATGGTCGGCGGACGTCCCGTCATCGGCCTGGAGACCGTCTACAAGGTCGGCCCGGACGTCGCGCCCGAGTGGGGACGGCCCGGCTACTCGGTGCGGGTCGAGGGCCGTCCGTCGATCACCCTCACCACCGGCGAGGACTGGGTCACCAACGGCATCGCCGCGGCGGCGGCGCACGCGGTGAACGCCGTCCCGGTCGTCTGCGCCGCGCCGGCGGGCGTCCGCACCTTCCTGGACCTGCCGCCGGTCCTCGGCCGCGCCTCGGTCCACCACATGGCCGACGTCAACCCCTGAGCGGGACGCCCGGCCGGGACGGTCAGCCCTGGACGGCCTTCTCCTCCTCGTGCTCGAGGCGCGCGGCGGTCTCCTCGGCGTCCTCCTGCTTCTTCTTGCGGAAGTGCCAGACCACCAGGGCGACGACCGCGATCACCGCGACGCCGATCGCCAGGCCCTGCCCGGCGAGCTTGGCGACGTGCTCGAACGCGGTCCCGGCGAAGTAGCCGCCGAGCGTGAAGGTCGCCACCCAGACGACGCCGCCGATGAAGTTGAACAGCAGGAACTTCGGATACGGCATCTTCGACATGCCGACGAGAGCGGGCATCAGCGCGCGCAGCAGCGCGGTGAAGCGTCCGATGAACACCGCCAGCCCGCCGCGCCTGCGGATCATGTCCTGGGTCTTGGACACCTTGCCCTCGTGCCGGCGCATGACCCGCGTCGTGAGCAGCCGGGGCCCGAGTCTCCGCCCGATCTCGTAGCCGACCGAGTCGCCGGTCACGGCCGCGACGACCGAGATCACCAGCAGCAGCGGCAGCGAGATCTTGTGCTGGCTGGCCAGGATGCCGCCGACCACGATCGCGGTCTCGCCCGGCAGGACGAACCCGAAGAACAGCGCCGCCTCGGCGAACACCAGCGCCGCGATCATCAGGTAGATGAGCGCGGGCGGCAGGCCGTCCGTCAAGGCTGTGAAGTTCTCGAGCATCCCGTCCCCCGCGGCAGGCGCTCCGCGCGGTTCGCGGTGCGTACGCCGTCATCGTAGCCAGCGGCCCGGTACCGCCGGATCCCTCTGAGGTCGCAGGGAAAGGCCCTACTTTGGAGGGGTCCGGGAAGGAATTCCGTCCACGGGAAGGATCACGGGCATGAGCGCGCAGGAGAAGACGCAGGAGAACGCCCCGGGAACGGCGTCCGGCGGCGCCGCCCAGATGACGTCCGGCGTCCCGAAGGAACTGAAGGCCGGACGGTTCGTCCGGCAGCCGAACCGGTTCACCGGGCGGATCACCGCCGACGGGTCGAGCCCCTATCCCGCCGAGGCCGGGCGGTACCGGCTGCTCGTGTCGTACGCCTGCCCGTGGGCGCACCGGAGCATGATCGTCCGCCGCCTACTCGGACTGGAGGACGTGATCACGCTCGGCGTCGTGGACCCGATCCGGGACGAGCGCGGCTGGCGCTTCCCCGAGCCGGACCCGGTGACCGGCGCGACCTTCCTGTCCGAGCTGTACCTGGCCACCGACCCCGGCTACACCAGCAGCCGGTTCACCGTGCCCTGTGTCTGGGACACCACGACCGGACGGCTGGTGACCAACGACTTCCCGCACATCACGACCATGTTCGAGACCGAGTTCGGCGCGTTCCACCGTCCGGACGCGCCGGACCTCTACCCGGAGAAGCTGCGCCCGGAGATCGACGAGGTGAACGACCTCGTCTACACGACCGTCAACAACGGCGTCTACATGGCCGGGTTCGCCCGCGCGCAGGACGCGTACGAGGAGGCCGTGGACGCCCTGTTCACGACCCTCGACCGCCTCGAGGAGCGCCTGGCGGGCCAGCGCTACCTGGTCGGGAACCGGCTGACCGAGGCCGACGTCCGGCTCTACACGACCCTCGCCCGCTTCGACGCCGTCTACCACGGCCACTTCAAGTGCAACCTGCGCCGGCTGGTCGACTATCCCAACCTGTGGGGGTACGCCCGGGACCTCTACTCCCGCCCCGAGTTCGCCGATACGACAGACTTCGACCAGATCAAGCGGCACTATTACGTGACGCACAAGTTCATAAATCCGTCCGGGATCGTCCCGAAAGGTCCGATCACCGACTGGACGGCGCCCCACGACCGCGCCCGGCTCGGCCCCGTGTGAGCCGCTTCACCCCCTTCCACTTGAACACCTGCGTAAGCGTTGAGAAGTGACGTTCAGGTAGTGTTCAGGTTGGATCGCTAGGGTTGATGGCTTTCCGGGACGCACCCCGCGCGTCGGCCACCCGAACAGGCCCGGACCCGGGCCCGAAAGGCTTCCTCAGAAAATGCGCAGCCCCTTCTTCAACAACATGGACCAGGGCGAGCCCCTCCCCGGCCACTTCGCGCTCCAGAACTCCAAGATGCTCCGCGTCCACCTCAACGGCGACGTCATCGCCCGGCAAGGCGCGATGGTCGCCTTCCAGGGCCAGATGGACTTCGAGTACCAGGGGGCCGGCGGCGTCGGGAAGTTCCTCAAGAAGGCGCTGACCGGCGAGGGCGCGCCGCTGATGCGGGCGAAGGGGCAGGGCCTGCTGTTCCTGGCGCACAACGCCGAGGACATCCATTTGTTCTACCTCGAGAACGAGCAGCTCACCGTGAACGGGGCCAACATCCTGGCCTACGACGCGCACATGCAGACCGACATCAAGAAGGTCCAGGGCGCGGGCATGATGTCGGGCGGCCTGTTCAACACCACGATCGGCGGCACCGGCTGGGTCGCCATCCACACCCACGGCGCCCCGGTCATGCTGGACGCCGGACGGGCCCCGACGTTCGCCGACGGCGACGCGGCCGTGGCCTGGAGCACCAGCCTCCAGGTCGGCATCAACCGCACCATGAAGGCCGGCGCGCTGATCGGCCGGGGCAGCGGCGAGGCCATGCAGATGGCCTTCCAGGGCCAGGGCTTCGTGCTCGTCCAGTCGAGCGAGGGCCCGACCGTCCCCGAGCACACCCACTGATCCACTCCGGAACACGTGGGACACCCGGGACACCGGGACATTCGGAGCACGGCTCCACCCGAACGGCCCGGCGCGACCCCGCGCCGGGCCGTTTCCCGTCGAATCCGGGGGCGCGTTCCGCCGGGCCGGGTCCGTTCCGGTGAGACGGTCGCCACATCGGCGGGCCATACGGTCGCGCCTGTGGCGTACGTCGCCGATTCAACCCCCGAGATTTGGGCAAAATCTATGGTTTTGGCCCGTGTCCGTTGGGGGTAGCCGGGCGCTGGCATGGCGGGGGCCCAAGTGCGAGTAGCCTTGACTCGTCTCAGAACTCACCTGCGAGCTGCGGAAGAGGGCGATCTCCGCCGTGTCGACAGAGTCAGCGCAATCCAGTGCCGACCCCAAGACCACAGACTTCGGTGCCAACGAATGGCTGGTCGACGAGCTGTACCAGAAGTACCTCGAAGACCCCAACTCCGTTGACGAGGCGTGGTGGAATTTCTTCGCGGACTACCAGCCGGGCTCCCGGCCGGCCGCGACACCCCCGGTGACCACGGCCCCGGCGGCCCCCGGCGTGCCTTCGGCGCCGCCGACGCCGGCCCCCGCGCCGAAGGCCCCGGCCAGCGCTGACGCCAAGAAGGCCGCCAAGCCCGCCGGCCCGCCCGTCCCCGCGGGCGAGCAGGAGAAGCTGCGCGGCGTGGCGGCGCGCACGGCGCAGAACATGGACCTGAGCCTGTCGGTTCCGACGGCCACGTCCGTGCGCGCGGTGCCCGCCAAGCTGTTGATCGACAACCGCATCGTCATCAACAACCACCTGAAGCGCGGGCGCGGCGGCAAGGTCTCGTTCACCCACCTCATCGGGTTCGCCATCGTCAGGGCGATGGCCGCGATGCCGGAGATGAACCACGCCTACGCCGAGGTCGACGGCAAGCCGACCCTGGTCAAGCCGGAGCACGTGAACTTCGGCCTGGCGATCGACCTGCAGAAGCCGGACGGTTCCCGCCAGCTGGTCGTCCCGTCGGTCAAGGCCGCCGAGACCCTCGACTTCCGCCAGTTCTGGGCGGCCTACGAGGAGATCGTCCGCAAGGCGCGCGGCAACAAGCTGACGCTGGACGACTTCCAGGGCACCACGATCTCGCTGACCAACCCCGGCACGATCGGCACGGTCCACTCCGTGCCGCGGCTGATGCCGGGCCAGGGCACGATCATCGGCGTCGGGGCCATGGAGTACCCGGCCGAGTTCTCCGGCGCGTCCGAGGAGACCCTCGCGCGCATGGGGATCAGCAAGGTCATGACCCTGACCTCGACCTACGACCACCGGATCATCCAGGGCGCGCAGTCCGGCGACTTCCTCCGCCGGATCAACCAGCTGCTCCTGGGCGAGGACGGCTTCTACGACGAGATCTTCGCCGCGCTGCGCATCCCGTACGAGCCGGTGCGCTGGGTGAAGGACATCTCGGCCACGCACGAGGAGGACGTCGCCAAGGTCGCGCGCGTCCACGAGCTGATCCACGCCTACCGGGTCCGCGGCCACCTCATGGCCGACACCGACCCGCTGGAGTACACCCAGCGCCGCCACCCCGACCTCGACATCCTCCAGCACGGCCTGACGCTGTGGGACCTGGAGCGCGAGTTCGCGACCGGCGGGTTCGGCGGCAAGCCGACCATGAAGCTGCGCGACATCCTCGGCGTGCTGCGCATGGCCTACTGCCGGACGATCGGCATCGAGTACATGCACATCCAGGACCCCGAGGAGCGCGCCTGGATCCAGGCCCGCGTCGAGGTCCCGCACGACAAGCCGAACCGCGAGGAGCAGCTGCACATCCTGCGGCGGCTGAACAGCGCCGAGGCGTTCGAGACCTTCCTGCAGACCAAGTACGTCGGGCAGAAGCGGTTCTCGCTCGAGGGCGGCGAGTCGCTGATCCCGCTGCTCGACTCGGTGATCTCCGCCGCGGCGACCGACTCGCTGGACGAGGTCGTCGTCGGCATGGCGCACCGCGGCCGGCTGAACGTGCTCGCCAACATCATCGGCAAGTCCTACGGCCAGATCTTCGGCGAGTTCGAGGGCAACCTCGACCCGCGCTCGGCGCAGGGCTCCGGCGACGTCAAGTACCACCTGGGCGCGCAGGGCGACTTCACCGGCGCCGACGGCTCCACCATCCACACCGAGCTGGTCGCCAACCCGTCCCACCTGGAGACGGTCGACCCGGTGCTGGAGGGCGTCGTCCGCGCCAAGCAGGACCTGCTGGACGTCGGCGAGGCCGGCTTCACGATCCTGCCGATCCTCATCCACGGCGACGCCGCGTTCGCCGGGCAGGGCGTGGTCGCCGAGACCCTGAACCTGTCCCAGCTGCGCGGCTACCGCACCGGCGGCACCGTGCACGTGGTGGTCAACAACCAGGTCGGCTTCACCACCGCGCCGGAGTACTCGCGGTCCAGCGTGTACGCCACCGACGTGGCCCGGATGATCCAGGCGCCGATCTTCCACGTGAACGGCGACGACCCCGAGGCGTGCGCCCGGGTGGCGAGGCTCGCGTTCGAGTACCGCCAGACGTTCAAGAAGGACGTCGTCATCGACATGATCTGCTACCGGCGCCGGGGCCACAACGAGTCGGACAACCCCTCGTTCACCCAGCCGCTGATGTACGACCTGATCGACGCCAAGCGGTCGGTGCGCAAGCTCTACACCGAGGCGCTGATCGGCCGCGGCGACATCACGGTCGAGGAGGCCGAGGCCGCGCTGCGCGACTACCAGGAGCAGCTGGAGCGCGCGTTCACCGAGACCCGCGAGGCGGCCAAGAAGCCGCTCGAGCCGGGCGCGGTGGTCAAGCCGGACGTCGAGGAGATCATCCCGATCGACCACGGCGCGGCGGGCTCGGCGGTCAGCCCCGAGACCGTCAAGCGGCTGATCACCTCCCAGGTGAGCCTGCCGGACGGCTTCTCGGTGCACCCGCGCCTGCAGCCGATCCTGCAGCGCCGCGTGCAGGCGGTCGACGACAACGCGTTCGACTGGGCGACCGGCGAGCTGATGGCCTTCGGGTCCCTGCTCATCGACGGCCACCCGGTCCGCCTCGTCGGCCAGGACTCCCGCCGCGGCACCTTCGGCCAGCGGCACGCGGTGCTGGTCGACCGCAAGACCGGCGCGGAGCACACGCCGCTCAAGCAGTTCGGCCAGGGCACCTCGAAGTTCTACGTGCACGACTCGCTGCTCAGCGAGTACGCGGCCATGGGCTTCGAGTACGGCTACTCCATGACCCGCCCGAACGCGCTGGTCGCGTGGGAGGCCCAGTTCGGCGACTTCGCCAACGGCGCCCAGTCGGTCGTGGACGAGTACATCTCGTCCGGCGAGCAGAAGTGGGGCCAGCGCTCCGCGGTCGTCCTGCTGCTGCCGCACGGCTACGAGGGCCAGGGGCCGGACCACTCGTCCGCGCGCATCGAGCGCTACCTGCAGATGTGCGCGCAGGACAACATGACGGTCGCCTACCCGACCACCCCGGCGAACTACTTCCACCTGCTGCGCTGGCAGGTGCTGTCCAGCCGGGGCAAGCCGCTCATCGTGTTCACGCCGAAGTCGCTGCTGCGGCTGAAGGCGGCCACGTCCGCGGTGTCGGACATCACCGAGGGCGCGTTCCAGCCGGTCATCCCCGAGGTCAACGACGGGATCGACCCGAAGGGCGTCAAGCGGGTCCTGCTCACCACGGGCAAGATCTACTACGACGTGGTGGCGCAGCGCGACAAGCTGGGCCGCACCGACACGGCGGTCGTCCGGGTCGAGCGGCTGTACCCGGCCCCGGCCGAGGAGATCAAGGCCGAGCTCGCCAAGTACCCCGCGGGCGTCGAGGTGGTCTTCGTGCAGGACGAGCCGGCGAACATGGGCGCCTGGCCGTTCATGGCGCTGAAGCTGCCGCACCTGATCGACGGGCTGAGGATGAAGCGGGTCTCGCGCCCGGCGTCGTCCTCCCCGGCGGTCGGCTCGGCCAAGCTGCACCAGGCCGAGCAGGAGGCGCTGCTCGGCCGGCTGTTCGGCGACAAGTAAGCGAGAGAGAACGGCACGACGAGGGGGTCCCGGCGCGGTGCGCCGGGGCCCCCTCCCGTGTCGGGACGGAGGATCATGTACTTCACCGATCGGGGCATCGAGGAGCTGGCGGAGCGGCGCGGCGAGGAGTCGGTGAGCTTCCACTGGCTGGCCGAGCGGCTGCGCGAGTTCGTGGACCTGAACCCCGAGTTCGAGACGCCGGTCGAGCGCCTGGCCACCTGGATGGCCCGGCTGGACGATGACGACGACCTCGACGACGAGTGACCCCGGGCCGGGCCCCGCCTACCCGGCCGACCTGGCCGAAAACGCGATACATCTTGACTTTCCGCCGACGCGACATATCGTGTTGTGCCGTAGGGTGGTCACTCGGACGGAGGGTTGAGGCGCGATGTCGCGGTGGACGATCGACGAACCGGCCACGCTGGAGTTCGACGGGGTGGTGGCGCTGCGCGTCACGCTGATCGCGGGCAGCGTCTCGGTGGTCGCCGGGAGCGGGCGCCCGTCGGTGCACGTGTCCGGCGTCGAGGGGCCGCCGCTGCAGATCGCGCACGACGCCGGGATGCTGGCGATCACGCACGAGAAGCTGATCGAGGGCGTCCTGAGCTGGCTGCGGACGCAGAAGGCGAGCGCGGTCGTCACCGTGACCGTCCCGCCGGACTGCCCGGTCAGCCTCAACCTGGTCTCGGCGGAGGCCGTGGTCACCGGCGTCACCGCCAAGACGACCGTCCGCACCGCCACCGGCGGCGTGACGCTGCACGACGTGATCGGCGACATCGAGGCGAACACGGTCGCGGGCAACGTCGAGGCGCAGGGTCTGGACGGCCGGGTCACGTTCGTCTCGGCGTCCGGCGAGCTGGCCCTGGCGGGCGGCTCGGTCGACCGGCTGTCCGCCCGCTCGATCAGCGGCCGGATCTCCGCCGACGTCGACCTGCCCGGCGACGGCCGGGCCGAGATCCAGACCGTGTCGGCCGACGTGGCCGTCCGGCTGCCCGAGCACGCCTCGACCCGGGTGCAGCTCAGCTCCGGCACCGGACGCGTCGAGGCGTCCTTCCCGGAACTGGCCCTCAAGGACCGCGCCATCGCGCGCACACTGTCGGGGACGCTGGGCGACGGCTCGGCGAACCTGACCGTGAACACCATCTCCGGCACCGTGACGCTGCTGTCCCGGCCCGCCCACGACGCCCTGGAAGACTGAAGGAGTCGAGTTGAGCCCCGTCTTCGGTCATGGCCGCCTCCGGCTGTACCTGCTCAAGCTGCTGGAGGAGTCCCCGCGGCACGGCTACGAGGTGATCCGGCTGCTCCAGGACCGGTTCCTCGGGGTGTACTCGCCGTCCCCCGGCACGATCTACCCGCGCCTGGCCCGGCTGGAGTCCGAGGGGCTGGTCAGCCACGAGGTCGTCAAGGGCAAGAAGGTCTACTCGCTCACCGACAAGGGCCGGGCCGAGCTGGAGCGGCGGATGGACGAGCTGGCCGAGCTGGAGGAGGAGATCACCGCCTCCGCGCAGGAGTTCGCCCGCGAGGTCCAGCAGGACGTCCGGCAGACCGTCCGGTCGCTGCGCGAGGAGCTGACCGCCGCCGCCCGGACCATGCGCGAGTCGGCGGGCACCACGTCCAAGGAGACGTGGAAGGAGACCTCCAAGCAGCAGAAGGACGAGTGGCGCCGCCAGAAGGAGCAGTGGAAGGAGGCCACCGGCCGGCAGAAGGACGAGTGGAGGCGGCAGAAGGAGTTCTGGCGCGAGCAGAAGGAGGCGTGGAAGGAGGAGTGGCGTCTCAACTGGGAGGACGCGTGGCGCAACGTCACCGGCTCCCGCGACGACGTCGCCCGCCTCAAGCTGGAGCGCCTCATGCGCCGCTTCGTTGAGGACGTCCGCCGCGACGCCCAGGACGCCTCCCTCGCCGACATCGACCTCGAGGCCACCGAGACCCTCCTCGCCGAAACCCGCGCCCGCCTCCGCAGCGACCTCTTCCACCGCGACCGCACGGAGCGTGAAGCCGAGAAGGAGGGGCGGGAGTGACCGGTTTCGAGAAGTGGGGCGACCTCCGCGACGAGGCCGTGGCGGAGGCCGGAGGCGAGGAGGCCGTCGCCGAGGCGGGCAAGCGCGTCCAGGAGTACATCGACGATCACCGGCTCGCCGAACGTCAAAGGACGCTCGACCTGACCTAGGGAGCGCCGGCCCCGGAACCCGTGAGGTTCCGGGGCTCTTGTGTTCTCAGAGCGCGAAGGCCGTGATCAGGCGCTCTGCGACTTCCCCGGAGTGGGCGGTGGGGGCGTTGTGGGCGCCGGGGAAGAGCATCAGTTCGCAGCCGATCAGGTCCGCGAGGAGGCGGGCGGGACGGGCCGGGAGGTTGTCGCCCGTCCGCTCCCCCACGGCGAGGACGATCCGGTCGGCGAGGGTCCGCAGGGCCGCGACGTCCGGTTGGTGGGACGTCGTGTACGACCGCAGTTCGTACTCCAGCATCACCGGCGCGTTGGCGGCCTGGCGTTCGAGCATCGCCTGGACGCGCTCGGTCCGGGGCATCTCCCGCGGCTCCATGACGTCGCCGATCGCGGCGGCGAAGCGTCCGAACGCGGCGGCCGGGCCGTCGGTCTTGAGGATCGTGTACACCTCGTCGGTCATGGTGCGGTGCTCGTCGGCGTCCGGCAGGACGGCGAAGGCGGGCGGCTCGTGCGCGACCAGCCGCCGGACGGTCTCCGGATGGCGGGCGAGCAGCTCCATCCCGACGATCGCTCCGGCGCTGCCGCCGAACACCAGCGCCTCGGTCGCGCCGAGGTGGCGCAGCAGCCGGTACGCGTCGTCGGCCGCGGTCTCGACCCGGTGCTCGGCGCGCTCGTCCGGGACGGACCGGGAGTAGCCGCGCGGGTCGAGGGCGACGAAGGTGAACCGGCCCGACAGGGCGTCCGCCAGGCCGTCGTAGACGGCGGCGTCGCCGGGGCCGCCCGGCAGGGCGAGCAACGTGGGGCCGTCCCCGCGTACCTCGTAGTACAGCGTCCCTCCGGGCACCTCGACGGTTCCGCTCCGCATCATGCTCCCCATCCTAGGATCACTAGTTTCAAAGCTAGGATACCTAGGTTAGCGGTGCGTGCGAGGATGACGGACGTGCAGTGGATCGAAGAAGGCCGTGATCAGAGCGCGCGTTGGTTGTGTGAGGGGGGATGGCCCGCGCCCGTGGACGTCGTCGTGGTGGACGACGAGCTGACGGCGGACGCGGCGCTGCGGATGGTCCGGGACGGCTCCTCGCTGCTGTGGCGCGGGGACTACCAGAACGCGCGGCAACTGCTCAGCGCGCTCGGACGGCGGGTCCGGAGCGGCGGGAAGACCCCGAAGGGGGACGCCCGGTCGGTCTTCTACGCGTACCGGGAGGCCAGGTCGCGGGAGGCGAGCCTGCTGAGCCGTCTCCTCGTCCCGCTGGACGCCGACAACTCGGTGCCGCTGCGCCGCGCGCCGGACGTCCGGCAGGCCGTCGGACGGGTGTACGGGCCGGGCGAGGAGTCGGTGATCCCGCTGCGGGAGCTGCTCGGGATCCTCGGCGCCGAGCAGTGGCGCGAGCAGGGCGTCGAGGTGCCCGCGGTGGGCGGACGCATCCATCCGCACTACGGCGTGTTCGCGCCGACGCGGCAGGAGTACGTCGACCTCGTCGCCCAGGCGCCGCTGCCGTCCGAGGACGTGGCGTTCGACATCGGCACCGGGACGGGGGTCCTCGCGGCCGTCCTCGCGCGGCGGGGCGTCGAGCGGGTCGTCGCGACCGACGCCGACCCGAGGGCGCTGGCGTGCGCGCGGGAGAACGTCGAGCGGCTCGGCCTGGACGTCGAGGTCGTGGAGGCCGACCTGTTCCCGCGCGGACGCGCCGGGGTCGTGGTGTGCAACCCGCCATGGCTTCCGGGTAAACCCGCGTCCGGGCTCGACCACGCGGTCTACGACCCGGGCAGCCGCATGCTGCACGGCTATCTGGACCGGCTCCGCGCGCACCTGCGGCCGGGCGGCGAGGGCTGGCTCGTCCTGTCCGACCTGGCCGAGCACCTCGGCCTGCGGACGCGCGACGAGTTGCTCACCCGGTTCGACCGCGCGGGCCTGCGGGTGGCGGACCGGCTCGACGCCAAGCCCGTCCACCCGCGCGCCGCCGACGCCGACGACCCGCTGCACGCCGCCCGCGCGGCCGAGGTCACCTCGCTCTGGCGCCTCGTCGGCGCGTGAGGCTCAGACCGTGAAGACGATCTTGCCGAAGAGGTCGCCCTCGGCCATCGCGGCGAACCCGTCACGCGCCTCGCGCAGCGGCAGGACGCGGTCGATCTGAGGCCTCAGCCCGGTCTTCACCAGGAACCGCGCGAGGCGTTCGAGCTGGTCACGCCGTCCCATCGTGGACCCGACGACCGACAGCTGCAGGAAGAACACCCGGTTGAGCTCAGCCGGCGGCACCTGTCCGCTGGTCGCGCCGGACACCACGATCCGGCCGCCCGGACGCAGCGACTTCAGCGAGTGCGACCAGGTGGCCTGGCCGACGGTCTCCATCACCGCGTCCACCCGCTCGGGCAGCCGCGCGCCGGACTCGAACGCCTCGTCCGCGCCGATCTCGACCGCGCGCTTCCGCTTGGCCTCGCTGCGGCTCGTCGCGTACACCCGGAAGCCCGCCGCCGAGGCGAGCGAGATGAGCGCCGTCGCGACGCCGCCGCCCGCGCCCTGCACCAGCACGGACGCGCCGGGCTGCAGCTCGGCCTTGTCGAACAGCATCCGGTACGCGGTCAGCCACGAGGTCGGCAGGCAGGCCGCCTCCTCGAAGGACAGCCCGGCGGGCTTCGGCACCAGGTTGCGGCGCGGCACCGCGACCCGCTCGGCGAACGTCCCCGGGTGCGCCTCCGACAGGAGCGTGCGCTTCGGGTCCAGGGTCTCGTCGCCGCCGCCGCGCGCCGGGTCGCCGACCACCGCGTGGACGATGACCTCGTTGCCGTCCTCGTCCACCCCGGACGCGTCGCAGCCGAGGATCATCGGGAGCCGGTCGGCGGACAGGCCGACGCCGCGCAGCGACCACAGGTCGTGGTGGTTGAGCGCGGTGGCCTTGACGGTGACCGTCGTCCAGCCGTCCGGGACGTCCGGTTCGGGCACTTCGCCGAGCGTGAGGCCGTCCAGGGGATTGTCTGCATCGAGGCGCGTGGCCGTGACAGCGAACATGCCGCCACCCTAGAGGGAGCGCTCACCGGGCCGACTGGGCGGACATGTCGTTGACCGTCTTACGGGCCAGATCGGCGCGCGTGTCGGACGTCGCGACCCGCACGTCCAGGGCCTTCCCCGCCCGGACGGCGTGCACGTCGAGCGTGTACGCGTGCCCGTCCCACCGCTCGGCGAACCACGTGGACGCGTCGCTCCGCCGCCACTCCCGTCCCGGGGGCGGCGGGCACGAGCCCGCGCACGGCCGCTGCTCGATCTCCAGCTGGAACGGCCCGACCTCCACCCCGGACGGCGTGGCGCCCGGCCGGACGCAGTACCAGCGCCCGCCGTCCCGGACGCACTGCCCGAACACCGGGCCGCGGAACGCGAACCCGAGGTCCTGCAGCGCCCACAGCCGCGACCAGTCCCCCCTCGTCCAGGTCGGCCCGGTGACGACCCGGGCCGGACGCCTCGCGTCGTACAGCCGGAACCGCTCGTCGGACGACGCGGGCAGCGGACCGGGCGGCGTGAACCGCCTGCCCGGCTTGTAGGTGGCCGGGTAGGCGCCCCGGAGCACCTGGTCGAGGACGTACATCGCCCGGTCGCCGACCCGCGCGTCGGGGACCTCGCCCCGGATCTCCAGGGTGTAGTCCTTCGACGAGAGGGTCGCGGCGGCCGAGGTGTCCCGCGCGGTCGAGAACCTCGTGACGCTCGGCGGGCTGTTCGGGGCCGGGTCGTTCTGGCCCTGCTGGCTCACGTTGGGCGTGCCGGGATTGTCGGTGATCGTCAGCGAGACGGTCAGCTCGGGACGCAGCGGGTCGCCCTCCACGTACCGGCACTCCCGCCGTCCGCGGCCCACCTCCAGGGGGGTCGCGACCAGCCCGCCGAGATGCGGCCCGAGCATGTCGCAGGCGGCCCGGTCGACCGACGATGGCGCGTGCCGCTCGACCCAGCGCAGGGCCCCGAGCAGGTGCCCGCCGTCCAGGCCGGGCAGGACGCACAGGTACAGCATGAGCAGGCACAACACCTGCATCCCGGCCATCGCACGCCAGTCCGAGAGCAGGCGCGGCTCGGTCAGCGGACGCGGCGGACGCCTCGTCTCCGCCGTGTACCGCTCGGCCAGGCGGTCGCGCAGCGCGCCGTGCCGGAACCGGTACCCGCCGCCCGACTGCCGCAGGACGCCCCGCTTCCGCGCGTCCTCCAGGAACGCCATGAGGTCGTGCGGCGTCCGGCCGCGCAGCGTCAGCCACGCGTGCGCCACCCGGAACCGTCCCCAGGAGGACAGCGTGATCCCGCCGTACCAGAGGACGGCCAGGGTCAGCGCGAACGCCGTGCCGAGCGCGGCCGGGTCCAGGTCGTCTTCCCAGCGCAACGCGAGCAGGAAGGGCGTGCCCAGCAGCAGCGGCAGCGGCCACGCCTGCCGCAGCGTGTGGTCCCAGCCGAGGGCGAGCGCGGCCCGCCGGTCCGCGCGCAGCATCCCGGGCGGCCCCGACTCCTCGGCCGGGTCGGACGCGACGCTGAACCACCACGCGAACCGCCACAGCATGACCACGGCCACGAGCAGCGTCACGGCGGCGGCGAACCGGCCGAGCGGGCCGTCCAGCCAGAGCCCGAGGGGCGCGAACAGCGCCGCGGCGACCGGCAGCGCGAACAGGCCGCCCACGCTGCCGCCCGCCTCGCGCCGGTTCAGCTCGTGCCGGACCTCGCGGAGGGAGCGCAGCCGCAGCGGCATCATCAGCCACCGCTCGCGCGCGAGCTGCGACCAGGTCACGATGCCCAGGTAGGCGAGGATCGGGAACAGCACCCACGCGGCCACCGACGCGGCGTGCGGCGCGAGATCCCGGGCGATCCAGTACCGGTGCGGGATCCGGTAGCCGAGCGCGCCGATCACGATCCCCGCCGCGACCAGCGCCGACGCGGGCCCGGACGCGCGGACGACGGCCGGGACCGCCTCGTCCAGCCGCCACCACTCCAGGTCGTTCTCGTCGTTCTCGCGCAGGTGCCAGGCCAGGTACCCGAGCCAGCGGCGCGCGTCCTCGACGTGTCCCGCGTCCTCGTCGGCGTACGCCGCCGGGACGAACCGCTCCAGCAGCCGGTTCTCGACACTCTCCGCGTCCGGGAGGTCGAGCAGTTCGGCGGGGTCGTCCGACGCCCGCGCGTACGCGGCGCGCGCGAGGCCGACCATCAGCGGCGACGCGAGCGCCTCCTTCACCGGCCCGGCCGCGTCCGACTCCAGGGCCGCCAGCACCGGACGCCAGCGGCCGTCGGCGTCCGGACTGTGGTCGGCGAGCGGCAGTGACGCCGTGATCTGCCCGGTGACCAGCGGACGCAGCTCCACGACCGCCGCGCCCGCGAGCAGCATCCCGGCGTCCTCGACCGCGCCCGTGTACTCGTTCGGACGGCTCGTCAGCACCAGCGGCAGCCGCGCCGAGCCCCGCCGGTTGAGCTCCGCCAGCGCGGCGGCGCGCGCCTCGGCGGGGATCTCGTCCAGGCCGTCCAGGACGAGCAGGACGCGGTGGCTCTCCAGCAGCCCGGACGCCACCAGCCGCGCGTCCGCGACGGACCGTCCGATCTCGGGGTACGCGGCGGCGACGCGGCGCGCCGCCCAGTGCAGCAGCCGCTGGCGGGACGGCACCCAGCCCGCCAGGGGCACCACGACGGGAACCGGGCCGGGCGCGCCTCCCGGCTTCAGCAGCTGCGACGCCAGGGCCGTCGCGAGCACCGACTTGCCCGCGCCCGCCGTGCCGAGGATGACCAGCCGCCCCGACGGGACGCTCCGGAACAGCCCCGCGGCCTCGCCGATCTCGCCGTCCCGCAGGAAGTCCCCGGCCCCCTCCGCCTGCCGGACGCCGTCCGGGACCCTCCACCGGACGGCGATCGCGCTCCGCTCGTCCGCGCCCGCCTGCTCCAGCTCCCGCAGGTACCGGGTGCGGACGGCCCCGGCGAGGACCCCGGCCTGCCCCCTGAGCCGGTCGTCGCTCGTCGCGTGCCGCTGCCAGCGGGCCAGCCAGATCCACCACGCGGCGATCCCGGCCAGCACCAGCCCGGCCGCGACCAAGAGCATCCCGGCCACGCCCGGCCTGCCGTGCAGCGTCAGCAGGTACGCCCCGACCCCCCACAACGGCACGCTCAGCAGGAGCACCGGCACCACGGGACGGGGCCCGGGGAGCCCGACGTCGGGCGGCGCCACGACGTTGATCTCGCCCTCGTTCTTCGACACCTGGACGGAGACGTTGGTCGACCCGTAGTGATTGTTGGTGTAGTGCTCCCCCACCGACCACTGCCTCCCGTCCCTACCGGCCGAACGCGCCCCTGATCGTCCCGAGGGGACACTCTCCACCAGACGTCACGGAACGGCCACCGGTTCGCCGGAAACCGGAAACGGCCCGCCCCGGGTGGGACGGGCCGTTCCGTTCGGAACCGCTTCGGACGCGCTTGCCGACCCGCGCCGGCGGACCCGCGCTAGAGGACCTTGGAGAGGAAGTCCTGGGTGCGCGGGTGCTGCGGGTTCTCGATGACGTCGCGCGGACGGCCCTGCTCGACCACCACGCCGCCGTCCATGAAGACCAGCGAGTCGCCGACCTCGCGGGCGAAGCCGATCTCGTGGGTGACCACGATCATCGTCATGCCGTCCAGGGCGAGCTGCTTCATGACCTCCAGCACCTCGCCGACCAGCTCCGGGTCGAGCGCGGACGTCGGCTCGTCGAACAGCATCAGCGCGGGCTCCATGGCCAGGGCGCGCGCGATCGCGACCCGCTGCTGCTGCCCGCCGGACAGCTGGCCCGGGTAGGCGTCCATCTTGTCGGCGAGGCCCACCCGCTCCAGCAGCGCGACGGCCCGCTCCCGGACCCGCGCCTTCGGCAGCCCCTTCACCTGGACGGGCGCCTCCATGACGTTGCCGAGCGCGGTCATGTGCGGGAAGAGGTTGAACCGCTGGAACACCATCCCGATGTCCCGGCGCTGCGCGGCGACCTCCCGCTCGC
The DNA here is from genome assembly GCF_000518265.1 of Actinomadura oligospora ATCC 43269. Classification (GTDB taxonomy): domain Bacteria; phylum Actinomycetota; class Actinomycetes; order Streptosporangiales; family Streptosporangiaceae; genus Spirillospora; species Spirillospora oligospora. The sequence continues at coordinate 58,310 of NZ_JADG01000012.1, forward strand.
GCATCTCGTACAGCCGGTCGCCCTTCTGCCGGTAGCCGACCAGGTGGCCGTTCACCCAGAGCCTGCCGCCGTTGAGCTTCTCCAGGTGGTTGATGCAGCGCAGGAAGGTGGACTTCCCCGAGCCGGACGGCCCGATCACGCACATCACCTCGCCCGGCCGCACCGTGAGGTCGATGCCCTTCAGCACCTCCAGGCGGCCGAAGTTCTTGTGCACGTTCTCGGCGCGCACCATGAACTCGGGCGCCCCCGTCCCGGCCGTCGTCGCATCGCCGGACGCCGCCGTGTCGGACGCCTGCACGGCGTCCTCCCCGGAGGCCGTGGTCTCCGCCGCGTCCACGGCGTCCACGGCGTCCTCCGTGTCCGCCTTCGCCACGGACGGCCTGTCGTCGGTCGCCATCAGGCGCTCCTCCCGCCGCGGATCCGCAGGTTGGCCACGAACCGCTCCAGCATCGTCTGCCGCTGCGCGGTGCCCCGCCCGAAGTAGCGCTCCAGGTAGAACTGCCCGACGGTGAGGATCGAGGTCATGACGAGGTACCAGATGCTCGCCACCAGCAGCATCGGGATCGTCTGGTAGGTCCGGTTGTACACGATCTGCACCGAGTACAGCAGGTCGGCCAGCGCGATCACCGACACCAGCGAGGACGTCTTCAACATGGAGATCGTCTCGTTGCCGGTCGGCGGGATGATCACCCGCATCGCCTGCGGCAGCACCACCCGACGCATGATCTTCGCCCGGCTCATGCCGAGCGCGGTCGCCGCCTCGCTCTGCCCCGGGTCCACCGACAGGATGCCCGCCCGGACGATCTCCGACATGTACGCCGCCTCGTTCAGCCCGAGCCCGAGGCAGCCCGCGACGAACGCGGTGATCAGGTCGTTGGCGTTGAAGTGGACGAACGTCGGCCCGAACGGGATCCCGAGCGAGAACGTCGGGATGAGCGCCTTCACGTAGAACCACAGGATGATCTGCACCAGCACCGGCGTGCCACGGAACACCCAGACGTACAGCCAGGCCACGCCCGAGATCAGCGGGTTCGGCGACAGCCGCATCACGGCCAGGACGACGCCGCCCGCCACGCCCATCAGCATCGCGATGACCGTGAGCTCCAGGGTCATCACGATGCCGTCGAGGATCGAGCCGTCCCAGAACCACGCGTTGATCGTGTCCCAGCCGAACCGCTCGTTGTTGGCGACGCTGTGGATCGCCCACAGCGCGACATAGGCGATCAGGACGGCCGCGATCCAGCGTCCGTAGTGCCGGACGGGGACGGCCTTGATCTCGGCCGGCCGTCCCCGCGGGGTCTTCTCTTCGGTCAGGGTCATGCGGGTCAGCTCTGCGCGCCGTTGATGCCCGGGGTGCCGAGCGCGCCCGCCTCGATGCCCCACTTCTCGAGGATCTTCTTGTACGTGCCGTCCGCCTGCAGCGCCTTCAGCGCGCCGAGCACGGCCTCCTTGGTCGTGCCGAGCTGCTTGCTGAGGGCGATGCCGTACGGCGCGGTGTCATAGGTCGCGCCCGCGGTCTCGAACTGCCCGTTGGACTGCTTCACGGCGTACTCGATGACCGGGGAGTCGGCCAGCACGGCGTCCGCGCGTCCGGACGACAGCGCCAGGTTCGCGCCGTTCTGGTCGGGGAACGCCTGCCCCGTCGGGCCGGGCTTGCCGCCGTCCTTGCACTTCTTGGTGCGCGCGCCGGTGCCCTTGGCGGCGTCGACGGTCGCCGACACCTCGTCCAGCTGGACGGTGCCCTTCTCGACCGCGACCTTCTTGCCGCACAGCGACAGGTCGTCCGGCTTGTAGGCGCCCGGGTTGCCCTTCTTGACCATCAGCGCGGTGCCCGCGGTGAAGTAGGTCACGAAGTCGACCGTCTTCTCCCGCTCCTTGTTGTCGGTGATCGACGACATCGCCGCCTGGTACTGGCCGCTCTGCAGGCCCGGGATGATGCCGTCGAAGCTCGCCTTCTGGAAGGAGAAGTCGATGCCGAGCTTCTTGCCGAGGGCCTTGCCGAGGTCGAGGTCCATGCCGACCAGGGTCTTGTTGTCGTTGCCGTAGAACTCGTTGGGCGCGTAGGACGGGTCCGTCGCGACGACGATCTTGCCGGACGACTTGACCGCCGGGCCGAGCTGGTCGTGCAGCTGCGGGTCCTGCTTGATCGCCGAGAAGATGTCGCCGACGTCCTTGCCCGTGGTGCCGGTGTCCTTCTTGCTGCCGCCACAGGCCGAAAGGGCGAGCGCCGCCGAGATCACGAGCACGCCCGCCGTGGCGGTGCGGCGCCCCAGAGAACCGTTGTTCACTGGTCCCCCTCCAAGTCGATTCGTCGGACCGCGTCCCGGCCCGGGTTGGAAGGCACATTTTGGCGCATATTGCCTGTGGCCTTGATTAAGTCTCCGAAACAATCGGACAACAAGGCAGCGCCCAAAATCCAGATGAACCAGGGTAAATTCACCCTGTGTGAGCTAGTTCACACGGTACGTCGCCACGTGACCGAGACCATCCCGGCCACTCCCCGGGCGTCCGCGACCCGTGTGGCACAATCGGACAACGGGTGACCCCCGTACGTCGCGAGATGCACCCGACCGGCCCTGGCCACCAGACCAGCGCCCACCGTGGCGGCATCGTCCGTATCGCCGAAACTCTGACAGGGGTCGCTGTGGCCGCCGAGCCCATCACTCATCCCTACACACCCACCGCCTCGCTCAACGACGATCCGGCGTTCGCCCTGCACGTGGGCGGCAAGCTCGAGGTCCGCTCCTCGGTCCCCGTGCGCAACGCCGACGACCTGTCGCTCGCCTACACGCCCGGCGTGGCCCGGGTCTGCAGCGCGATCGCCGACAACCCCGAGCTCGCCCGCGACTACACCTGGACGTCCCGGGTGGTCGCCGTGGTCACCGACGGGACCGCCGTCCTCGGCCTCGGCGACATCGGCCCGGCCGCGTCCATGCCCGTCATGGAGGGCAAGTCCCTGCTGTTCAAGGAGTTCGCCGGGGTCGACTCCGTGCCGATCGCGCTGGACTGCACCGACGTCGACGAGATCGTCGAGACCGTGATCCGGATGGCGCCGAGCTTCGGCGGCATCAACCTCGAGGACATCAGCGCCCCGCGCTGCTTCGAGATCGAGGACCGGCTGCGCGCCGCCCTCGACATCCCCGTCTTCCACGACGACCAGCACGGCACCGCCGTGGTCGCGCTCGCCGCGCTGAAGAACGCCGCCCGGTTCGTCGGCCGCCCCCTGTCGGACCTGCGCGCCGTCGTCGCGGGCGCGGGCGCGTCCGGCATCGCGGTGTCGAAGATCCTGCTCGAGGCGGGCATCGGCGACATCGCCCTGTCCGACAGCAAGGGCCTCATCTACCAGGGCCGGGACGGCCTGAACCCGGTCAAGCGGCGCATGGCCGAGATCACCAACCGGACCGGCCTGACCGGCTCCACCGAGGACGCGCTGCGCGGCGCGGACGTGTTCATCGGCCTGTCCGGCAGCACCGTCCAGGAGTCCTGCGTGGCCGGGATGAGCGAGGACGCGATCGTGTTCGCGCTGTCCAACCCGACGCCCGAGGTGCACCCGGAGGTCGCCCGGCGGCACGCCCGCGTGGTCGCCACCGGCCGCAGCGACTTCCCCAACCAGATCAACAACGTGCTGGCCTTCCCGGGGATCTTCCGGGGGGCGTTCGACGTCCAGGCGCACACCATCACCGAGGGCATGAAGCTCGCCGCCGCGGACGCGCTCGCCGCGATCGTCGGGGACGACCTGACCGCCGACTACGTGATCCCCGGCCCGTTCGACCCGCGCGTCGCCCCGGCCGTCACCTCGGCCGTGGCCGCCGCCGCCCGCGCCGACGGGGTCGCCCGCGCCTGACCTCGCCTTTTCCCGCACGGCCCGCTCTCCGCCCCCGAGAGCGGGCCGTCCGCATTATGAGATCCGGTCGCGACCATAATTCCGGAACATCTTGTCGCGACCGGGTGGGGAGGCCAACAAATCACCGGTTCGGAGCGGTGAACGCCGAATGATTTCCCCTTTTCCGCCGTCCCGGCCGCCGAACGAAGTGCCATACTCGGCAAAGGGGAGAAACGCATCATCGGGTCAACTCCGGCAGGAGCGCACGTGGACCTCGCTTCCTACGCCGACCTGGCGATCGTGCTCGTGAACAGCCGGCACCGGCCGGACGGGGACGCCCTGCGCGACCTCGACGGGCTCCGCGACCTGCTCGCCGGGCGACCGCACCTGAGCGGCACACTGCGGCAACGCGACCTGGACGCCATGCGCGAGCTGCGCGACCAGCTGCGCGCGGTCTTCGCCGCGTCCGCCGCCGGCGAGCACGAGCTCGCCGCCGAACGGCTGAACGAGCTGCTCATCCAGCATCCCGTCCACCCGCAGCTGTCCGCGCACGACCACCTCGGCTGGCACCTGCACGTCAACGACGGCGGAGCGATCCCGGACGTCTACGCGGCCCGCGCCGCGATGGGCCTCGCCGTCCGGGTCGCCGAACAGGGCATCGACCGCCTACGCGTCTGCCCCGCCGACGGCTGCGGCCGCGTCTTCCTCGACACCACCAAGGACCGCTCCCACCACCACTGCTCCCCCGAACACGCCCCCACCCACCCCGACACGGACGCGTCCGGGCAGACGCGAGTCGGCGTGGACGGCAGCCGCCCTCAGGTCGGCGCGGACGGGCGGCCGGGGGTCAGCGCGGACGTGCCGAGCGGGAGAGCAGGCCCGCGCGCCTGAACGGCCAGTAGCGCGCGACGACCGGGCCGAGCACCAGCCCGTGCGGGACGGCGTCGAAGTCCCAGCTGTCCTGGCGTCCGTGCGCGCGCTGGTTGTCGCTCTCCAGCCACCAGCCATCCGCTTCCTCCCGGACGGCCCGCTTCACGATGAGCTGGTCCTCGTTCCATGGGTGCCGCGCGACGACGGCGTCGCCGTCCCGGACCCGCGCGCCCGACCGGACGAGCAGCCAGTCCCCCGCGCGCAGCGCGGGCAGCATCGACTCGCCGGTCACCGCGACCGCGCGCAGCCCGCTGCGCCGCCACGCCAGCGCCGCGAGTCCCGCGCCCGCGGCGCACGCCCCGGCCGTCGCCGCCGTGCGTCCGGCCCGCTTCCGCATCGCCACTCCTCGCCTCGCCGCCCGCCGACCCGCCACCCGCGGCGCGCCGGACCGGACCGGACCGACCGGACCGGCCGGGACCTACGTCCAAAGACCGAGCGCCCTGGCCGAACGCGCCGCCGCGCACAAGGGTAATGTCGGTGTCCTGAGCATGATCCGATATCGAGGGAAGGGAACGCAGGTGCTGGTCAACCTTCTGCGCCCGAAGACCACGGTCTCCGCCCACTGCGACCTGCCGTGCGGCGTCTACGACCCGGCGCAGGCCCGGATCGAGGCCGAGTCCGTCAAGGCGATCATCGAGAAGTACAACGCCAACGAGGACCCGGCGTTCCGGACGCGTGCCATCGGCATCAAGGAGCAGCGGTCCCAGCTGGTCAAGGAGCACCTGTGGGTGCTCTGGACCGACTACTTCAAGCCGCCGCACTTCGAGAAGTACCCGCAGCTCCACACGCTGTTCAACGAGGCGACCAAGCTCGCGGGCGCCGGCGGCACCAAGGGCGGCATGGACGTCGCCGTCGCCGACAAGCTCCTCGAGAAAATCGCCCAGATCGACAAGATCTTCTGGGAGACCAAGCAGGGCTGAGCCCCGCTGAAGACCTGACCGAGGCCCGTTCCCTCCTGCGGCTGGGGGGCACGGGCCTCGGCACGTCCCCGGACTTTTCGGAACGGCGCCGTCCGTGTGGCTAGCCTGGGGACATGATTCGCGCAGCACGTTCCGAGGACGTCCCGTCGATCCTGCGCCTGGTGCGTGACCTGGCCGAGTACGAGCGCGCGGCGCACGAGGCCAAGGCGACCGAGGAGGACCTGCGCCGCGATCTGTTCGGCCCGGAGCCGAAGGTCTTCGCGCACGTCGCCGAGCACGAGGGCGAAGTGGTCGGCTTCGCGTTGTGGTTCCTCAACTACTCGACGTGGCTGGGGCGCCACGGCATCTACCTGGAGGATCTCTACGTCTCGCCGGAGACGCGCGGCCACGGCTTCGGCAAGGCCCTGCTCTCCGAGCTGGCGCGGATCGCGGACGAGCGCGGCTACGGACGCGTCGAGTGGTCCGTCCTCGACTGGAACGCCCCCGCGATCGGCTTCTACGAGTCGATCGGCGCCCGCCCGCAGGACGGCTGGACGGTCTACCGCGTCACCGGCGACACCCTCCCGCGCCTCGCCAAGGGCTGAGGCGTGTGCGATTTACCGCTTCTTGACCGGGTTTACGGGGTGAACGACCACCTCGCCCCCTAGTTCGGTGGGCCACCCGCGCGCCGGACGCTCCGGAGGGGCTCCGCAAGCGGTAGTTTCGAAAACAGCGGGACCACCCCAAGAGGGAGAGACGTGACCGAGGAAACCGCTGCCATGGCGGCCAGTACCAAGTTGTCCGTGCGTGACGTGGTGACCGTCCGGCTGCCGGCCGACAGCGCCTACCTTTCGGTGCTGCGGACCGCGACGGCGGGGCTCGCCGCGCGTCTGGACTTCACCCTGGACGAGATCGAGGACCTGCGCATCGCGGTCGACGAGGCGTGCGCGATGCTGCTCGCCCAGGCCGTCCCGGGAACCGACCTGACCTGCGAATTCGAGCTCTCCGGAGACGCGATGCGGATCTCGGTGTCGGTGCTCACGGTGGACGGCCGGGAGCCCAGCCGCGACACCTTCGCCTGGACGGTCCTGTCGTCCCTGGCGGGCGAGGTCGACGCGCGGGTCGGCGCCGACGACCGGGTCACCGTGACGTTGCAGAAGCGCCGCGGTGCTGCGGGGGCCCCGTGACGGAGAACAGGACCACGCTCGCGGGCGACAGCCCCGGCAACTCGGGCACCGAGCGCGAGGGAGGCGCGGTGCCGGACCGGGCGCGTGCCCGCGCGCTGTTCGAGCGGCTCGCCGAGCTGCCGGAGGGCGACCCCGAGCGCCAGCGCATCCGCGACCAGCTGGTCGAGCTGCACCTGCCGCTGGTCGAGTACCTCGCGCGCCGGTTCCGCAACCGCGGTGAGTGGCTGGACGACCTGATCCAGGTCGCCACCATCGGCCTGATCAAGTCGATCGACCGGTTCGACCTCGGCCGGGGAGTGGAGTTCTCCACCTACGCGACCCCGACGATCGTCGGCGAGATCAAGCGGCACTTCCGCGACAAGGGCTGGGCGGTGCGGGTGCCGCGCCGGCTGCAGGAGCTGAAGCTGTCGCTGACCAAGGCGATCAGCGACCTCGCCCAGCGCGAGGGCCGCGCGCCCACGGTCAGCGAGCTCGCCGCGCACCTGCAGATGACCGAGGAGGAGGTGCTGGAGGGCCTGGAGTCCGCCAACGCCTACTCGACGGTGTCCCTGGACGCGCCCGACTCCGGTGACGAGGACGCCCCGGCCGTCGCCGACTCGCTCGGCATGATCGACGAGTCGCTGGAGGGCGTGGAGTACCGCGAGTCGCTGAAGCCGCTGCTGGAGAAGCTCCCCGCCCGGGAGAAGAAGATCCTGCTGCTGCGCTTCTTCGGCAACATGACCCAGTCCCAGATCGCCGCCGAGCTGGGCATCTCGCAGATGCACGTGTCCCGCCTGCTGGCGCGGACGCTGGCCCAGCTGCGGGAGGGCCTGACGGCGGACGAGTGATCCGCGCGCCTCAGAGGCCCGGCCGACCCCGTGTCGTCCGGGCCTCGCGCGTGTCAGGGGTCAGGAGCCGGATCCGGCCTTGTGGTCGGCGTCCTCGGCGGTGTCGGCGTCGTCCTCGTCGTCGTCCCGGCCGTCCTGGAGGTTGATCCAGGCGGTGACCGGCGGGCTGAGGACGAGCAGGAGCGTGATGATCGCGACGGCGCCGAGCGGGATCGCGAGGGCGGGCTGGTCGCTCTGCCAGAGGGACCAGGCGACCGGCAGCGCGAACAGCTGGGTCAGGACGATCGGGGCGCGGCCACGGCTGTCGCCGCGCAGCAGCAGCCGGGCGCAGCCGAGCATGGCGAGGCCTCCCCCGAGCGCCAGGACGGTCACGGCGACCGCGCTGGTCGGGTCCACGGCCGCGCCGGTGGCCGTCTCGATGCCGGAGAACAGCCCGAAGCCCACGGCGGCGAGGCCCTCGGCCCCCTCCAGCGCGGCGGCGGCGGTCACGATGCTGGGACGCTTCGACACAACCCGAAACCCTACCGGCCGCCCGCGCGAGCCTCCGTCCGGGGACGCCACGAGCCCTCCGTGACCTCCGCGCGGGGGGGCCGGGGTGTGGGGCGTGCGGGGTGTGGGGTGACCGCGGCGAGGCGTGCCGGGCGGGAGATCGGTACCCTTGCGCCGTGCGCGCCATGCTGATCGCCAACCCCAAGGCGACCTCCACCAGCCGACGCGCCCGTGACCTGCTCGTCCGGGCGTTCGCCGGGGACCTCGACCTGGAGACCGCCGAGACCGGGCACCGGGGCCATGCCACCGAGCTGGCCGCCCGGGCGGTCGCCGAGCGGTTCGACCTGGTGATCGCGATCGGCGGTGACGGCACGGTGAACGAGGTCGTCAACGGGCTGCTGCGGGACGGGCCGTCCGACGACCTCCCCGCGCTGGCGGTGCTGCCGTTCGGCAGCGCGAACGTGTTCGCCCGCGCGCTGGGCCTGCCGAACGACATGGTGGCGGCGACGCGGCAGGTGCTGACGGCCCTGCGGGCGGGACGGCACCGGACGGTCGGGCTCGGCGCGGCCGTCCTCCCGGACGGCTCGGAGCGGTACTTCACCTTCTGCGCGGGCATCGGCCTGGACGCGGAGGTGATCCGGGAGGTCGAGCGGGCGCGGCTGGCGGGCGCGAAGGCCGATCCGCTGCTGTACGTCCGGTCGGGGCTGCGCCGGTTCTTCGCGGGCACCGACCGGCGGCGTCCCGCGCTGACGATGGAACTGCCGGGACGCGATCCGGTCGGCGCCAAGGGAAAGCTGTTCCTGGCCTTCGTGTCGAATACGGCCCCGTGGACGTACGCGGGCCCGTTCCCGGTGAATCCGAGCCCCAAGGCGCACTTCGCGCGGGGCCTGGACGTGTTCGGGATGCGTTCCCTGGCCGTCCTTCCGACGCTGGGCGCGCTGGCCGGGATGTTCGTCGCGCGGGTGCGTCCGGTGCGCGGCCGGCAGGTGCTGAACGTGCACGACGCGCCGCAGGTCACGGTGACGGCCGACCATCCGACGGCCTACCAGCTGGACGGCGATTATCTCGGCGAGGTGGAACGGATCACGTTCCGTTCGGTGCCGAAGGCGATACGCATCGTCATTTGATGCCGATCGGGTGATCCGTTAACAACAAAGTCACACGAACGACCCACCCGTGTGACACATGCGACACCCATACTTCGAGAAACCTTTCTCGGAGGTCTTGCGTCTGTCCACGCCCCCCTGACACGCTCAAAGCGCGCCGGTAGTCAGGGGCCCAATGAGGCAGCCACCTGATCGCAGCGCCGCCGAACTGTCACCCCTGACGAAACCTTGACCGTTCCGGGGTGTTCGCGACATGTGAAACCGTTCACAAGTGGAGTGACTTCCGCCACCGCTGACGAAGGAGTGGACGCATGGACTGGCGCCACCGGGCAGCCTGCCGTGACGTGGACCCCGAGCTGTTCTTCCCGATCGGCAACACCGGGCCCGCGATCGTGCAGATCGAAGAGGCCAAGCAGGTATGCCGCCGCTGCGACGTGACCGACGCCTGCCTGCGCTGGGCGCTGGCGTCCGGCCAGGACTCGGGCGTCTGGGGCGGCATGGGCGAGGACGAGCGCCGCGCGCTGCGCCGCCGCAACGCCCGTGCCCGCGCCCGCGCCACGGCCTGAGAAGCACCGCCTCGGCTCAGGGCCGCCGAACCCCTCCCGGTCGGAACGGCCCCCGCCGCACAAACGAATCACGCCGGTCTCGTGGAGGCCGTCCGCACCCCTTAGGGAAGCGGCCGACCCCCATAAGATCGGCGTTTTTTCTTTCCCGCCACCGCACTTCATTCTTTTCCGAAGGAAAGGCGCCGCCGCATAGGCCGTGTCCTTAGGGCGCGGCCTTAGGCGGGGGTCAGGGAATCGTCTCGGGTGACGAGGGCGGCGTAGGGGCCCTCGGCGGCCATCAGGGAATCATGGGTGCCGCGTTCGGCGATTCGGCCGTGCGCCAGGACGATGATCTGGTCCGCGTCGCGGACGGTGGAGAGGCGGTGCGCGATGGTGATCGTGGTGCGTCCCCGCGAGAGCGCGTCGACGGCCTCCTGGACGGCCCTCTCGGTCTGGGTGTCCAGGGCGCTGGTGGCCTCGTCCAGGACGAGGACGGGCGGGTCGCGCAGGATCGTCCGGGCGAGGGCGAGGCGCTGCTTCTCGCCGCCGGAGAAGCGGTAGCCGCGTTCGCCGACGAGGGTGTCGTAGCCGTCCGGGAGGGCGGCGATGTGGTCGTGGATGCGGGCGGCGCGGGCGGCGGCCTCCAGCTCCTCGTCGGTGGCGTCCGGCTTGGCGAAGCGGAGGTTGTCGGCGACGGACGCGTGGAACAGGTAGGTCTCCTGGGAGACGACGCCGACGGCGTCCGAGAGGTCGGCGAAGGACAGGTCGCGGACGTCCACGCCGTCGAGGGTGACGCGGCCCTCGGTGACGTCGTAGAGGCGCGGGACGAGGTAGCTGAGCGTGGTCTTGCCCGATCCGGTCTCGCCGACGACCGCGAGGCTGGTCCCGGCGGGGACGGTCACGTCCACGTCGCGCAGGGCGGGCGCGGCGTCGGGATCGTAGGAGAAGCCGACGTTCTCGAACCGGACCTCGCCGCGGACGCGTCCGGGCAGGCTCACCGGGGTCTCGGACTCCTGGATGTCCGGGACCATGTCGAGGTACTCGAAGACGCGGTCGAAGAGGGAGAGCGAGCTCTGCACCTCGACGCCGGTCTGGAGCAGGATCATCAGCGGCCGGAACATGCCGGTCAGCAGGGTCGTGAACGCGACGAGGGTGCCGATGGTGACCAGCGGGTGGCCCTGGGAGACGGTCATCCCGGCGGCCCAGTAGACGATCGCGGGCATGGCGGCCATGACGATCCAGATCGTCGACTGGCGCCAGCGTCCGGCCATGCTGGAGCGGATCTCCAGGTCGACCAGGCCCTCGGACTCGGCGGCGAACCGGTCGGTCTGCGCGCGGGAGCGGCCCATGGTGCGGCCGAGCAGGACGCCGCTGACCGACAGCGACTCCTCGACGATCGCCGACATCGCGGCGAGCTGCTTCTGCCGGACCGAGGTGATCCGGCGGCGCTCGTTGCCGACCCGGCGGCTGATCCACACGAAGACGGGCAGGACCAGCAGCGAGACGAGGGTGAGCCGCCAGTCCAGCGCGAGCATGGCGGCCAGGCTCGCGACGACGGTGGTCAGGTTGGAGACCAGCTGCGTGGCGGTCTGGGTGACGGTGGACTGCATGCCGCCGATGTCGTTGGCGATGCGGGACTGCACCTCGCCGGTGCGGGTCCGGGTGAAGAACGCCAGCGGCATCCGCTGCAGGTGGGCGTAGACGGCGGTGCGCAGGTCGTGCATGACGCGCTGCCCGACGGCGGTCGAGATGTAGGTCTGCAGGACGCCGAACACGCTGGTCAGCACGGACACGGCGATCATGCCGAGGACGAGCAGCGTGAGCAGGCCGGTGCGGCCGCGGGGCAGCGCCACGTCCACGACCTCGCGCAGCATGAACGGCGAGGCCAGCGAGACCAGCGCGGACAGGCCGACCAGCAGGCCGACGACGGCGAGCCTGGCCCGGTACGGCCGGAACAGGCGGACGATCCGGAGGATCTGACGGTGACTCCTCGACGCGCTCGCCGAAGGGTCCTGAGGGAGGTGGTCTGTCGGGCTCGGCATGGGCGGCTCCTCTCCGGGGACTCGGTGTCCCGGGTTAACTGAGCTTAGCTCACAATTATTCCACTGCAACAGTGAGATAAACTCAGAAGCATGTCGGAGAGCACCCCGGGCGACCGCGCCGAGCTGGGCGAACTGTTCCTGCGAGCGGCCAAGAGGGTGCGGCGCGGGATGGCCGACCGGCTCGCGCCGCTGGGGCTGACGCCCGCGCAGGGGCGGGCGCTGCGCGTGATCGGCTGGCGGGACGAGCCGCCGCGCATGTCCGAACTGGCCGGGATGCTCGGCATCGTGCCGCGCTCGGCGACGACGATCGTGGACGCCCTGGAGGGGGACGGCCTCGTCCGGCGCGAGCCCGACGCGGAGAACCGGCGCGCGACCCGGGTCGTCCTGACCGAGGACGGACGCACGGCCCTCGCGCGCATGCGCGAGGCGCACATCCGCGGCGTCGAGGACCTGTTCGCGCCCCTGTCCCCGGAGCAGCGGGAGACGCTCCGCGACCTCCTCGCCGCCATCGACTCCAACTAGTCCGCGACCGGCCCCAACCCTCCCGCAGGCGGCGTCGACCGGCGTGCGGGCGGGGTTCGGTAGGCGCGTGGTCGGGGCGCTACGGGCGTGGCGGGGACGGCGGGCGCTGGTGGTGGTCGAGCGGGACGTCCACGACGACCTCGGTGCCGCCGCCGTCGCGGGCGTGGAACTCCAGCTTGCCGCCCAGCTCGCCGACGATCAGCGTCCGGACGATCTGGAGGCCGAGGCTGTTGCTGGCCTCCATGTCGAAGTCGGCGGGCAGCCCGACGCCGTCGTCCGCGACGACCACGACGAGGCGGCGGCCGCTCGGCTCGTCGCCCGCGCCCTTGTCGCCGGACGGCGCCTCCGGCTCGTCGGCGGGCCAGTCGCCCCAGACCCGGATGCCGCGCTGCGCGGCGGCCGGGACGCCCTCGCCGTACCGGCGGACGCGCACCTCCAGCGTCCCGTAGCGGTTGGCGAGGCCGTGCTCCAGCGCGTTCTGCAGCAGCTCGGTCAGGGCCATCGCGAGCGGGGTGGCGATCTCCGCGGGCAGCACCCCGAAGCTGCCGGTGCGGCTCGGCGCGACCTTGGACTCGGGGGTGGACACCTCCCCGGCCATGGTGATCACCCGGTCCGCGATGTCGTCGAAGTCGATCAGCTCGTCCGGGGTGTGCGACAGGGTCTCGTGGACGATCGCGATCGACCCGACCCGCCGGACGGCCTCGTCCAGGGCGGCGCGGCCCTCGGGGATGCGCAGCCGCCGGGCCTGGAGCCGCAGCAGCGCCGCGACGGTCTGGAGGTTGTTCTTCACCCGGTGGTGGATCTCCCGGATGGTGGCGTCCTTGGTCATCAGCTCGCGGTCGCGCCAGCGCAGCTCGGTGACGTCGCGGCAGAGCACGATCGCGCCGATCCGGTTGCCGCCGACGACCAGCGGGATCGTCCGCAGCTGCATGATCGAGCCGTGCGCCTCGACCTCGACCTCACGCGGCGCGCGCCCGGACAGGACGACGGTCAGGGCCTCCTCCATCGGCTCGCCGGTGTCGCACAGGTCGTTGGTGACGCGTCCGAGTGACTCGCCGACCAGGTCGGTGGCTAGGCCGAGCCTCCGGAACGCCGACTGCGCGTTCGGGCTGGCGTAGGTGACGTGCCCGGACCGGTCGAGCCGGATCAGGCCGTCCCCGACCCGCGGCGAGCGGACCAGGTTCGGCTCCTCCCCCGGCACCGGGAACCGGCCCTCGGCGATCATCTGGGCGAGGTCGCTGGCGCTCTGCAGGTAGGTCAGCTCGAGCCGGGACGGGGTGCGCGCGGACGACAGGTTCGTGCTGCGCTGGATCACCCCGAGCATCTTCGCGCCGCGCCGGACCGGGATGGACTCCTCGCGGACCGGGATGCCGCTGCCCCACTCGGGGTCGCCCTCCCGGACGATCCGGCGCTCCCGCCAGGCCACGTCGATCAGGCCGCGCCGTCCGGTGCGGACGACCTTGCCGACCAGGTCGTCCGGGTAGGCGGTCGGGCCGGTGGTGGGCCGCATCTGCGCGATCGCGACCCAGCCGGGCACCGATCCGGGCGGCTGCGGACGGCCCCGCCGGTCGGCCGGGGGCAGCACCGCGTCCGACCGCAGCGGGACCCACAGCACCAGGTCGGCGAAGGACAGGTCGGCGAGCAGCTGCCAGTCGGAGACCAGCGCGTGCAGCCACTCCAGGTCCTCGTCGGTCAGGTCGGTGTGATCGCGGACCAGATCGGTCAAGGTAGGCACTCTCCAATCATGGCCTACCGATCCTGTGCTCCGGACTCGCCGCTGACCTGGCAGGATGCCCGACATGACCGGGGGCACCATCGAACAGGCGACCGCGACCGACCCACTCGCGCGACAGCGTGCTGACGCGCGACCGGACCGGCCACGCGCGAACGCACTGGACCGGCCGCGCGCCGACCCGCTGGACCGGCTGCGCGCGGACGCGCGGGCGCGGGACGCGGCCGGGCTGCGCCGCGACCTGTCCCCCCGGGACGGTGATCACGACGGGCTGATCGACCTGGCGTCCAACGACTACCTGGGCCTGTGCCGCGACCCGCGGCTCGTGGCGGGCGCGGTCGCGGCCGTCCGGGAGTACGGGACGGGCGCGACCGGATCGCGCCTGGTCACCGGCACCACCGAACTGCACGCCGAGCTGGACCGCCGCCTCGCCGCCTTCACCGGGACGGCCGCCGGGCTGGTGTTCTCGTCCGGCTACCTGGCCAACCTCGGCGCGGTCGCGACGCTCGGCGGACGCGACGTCCTGGTGATCTCCGACCGGACCAACCACGCCTCGATCGTCGACGCCTGCCGGCTCTCCCGATCACGGGTCGCCATCGTCCCCCACCGGGACGTGGCGGCCGTCGAGCGGGCGCTCGCCGAACGTGACGAACCGCATGCGCTGGTCGTCACCGACGCGGTCTTCTCCGTGGACGGCGACGTCGCGCCGCTCGCCGGGCTGCACCGGGCCGTCCGGGCGCACGGCGCGCTGCTGGTGATCGACGAGGCGCACGCGCTCGGCGTGGTCGGCGACGGCGGACGCGGCGCCGCGCACGCCGCCGGGATCGCCGGGGAGCCCGACGTCGTCCTCACCCTCACGCTGTCGAAGTCGCTGGCGTCCCAGGGCGGCGCGGTCCTCGGGGCGCCCGAGGTGATCGGCACGCTCGTGGACGCCGGGCGCGCGTTCATCTTCGACACCGGCCTCACCCCGGCCGCCGCGGGCGCCGCGCTCGCCGCGCTGGACGTCCTCGCCGCCGAGCCCGGCCTGCCCGGACGGGCCCGCGACCGCGCCCGCCGCATCGCGGCCCTCGCCGTGGGCCTCGGCCTGGAGACGACCCCGGATCCGGCGGCGGCCGTCGTCCCGGTCGTCCTCGGGGCGCCCGAGGACGCCTTGCACGCCCGGGACCTGTGCCGCAAGAACGGACTCAAGGTCGGCTGCTTCCGGCCACCGTCGGTGCCGGACGGCCGGTCCTGCCTGCGGCTGACCGCCCGCGCCACCCTGGACGAGGCGGAACTCACCGTCCTCGGGACCGCCCTGGAGATGATCGCGCGCTCAACCGGCCGTAGTCTGCACACGTAACATCGGGGACAACCGGTGATGAACGTGAGGAGAGGCCGTGACGGAGGTCAGGGGCACGCCGTCCCGCCACGCCGGCGGGTACGAGCGGACGCCGTTGAGCGACATCGGCCGTCACCATTCGGCCTCCGCGCCGCGCATCCCGAAGTACTACAAGCTGAAGGAACTGCTCGTCGAGCTGATCCTCTCGCTCCCGCCCGGCAGCCCGCTCCCGCCTGAGCGGACGCTCGCCGAGAAGTACGAGACGTCCCGCACGACGGTCCGGCAGGCGCTCGCCGAGCTGGTCGTCGAGGGGCGGCTGCAGCGCATCCAGGGCAAGGGCACCTTCGTCGCCAAGCCGAAGGTCTCCCAGGAGCTCCAGCTCGTCAGTTACACCGAGGACATGCGCCATCACGGTCTGCACCCGGAGACCCGCATCCTGGACGCCGGGTACGTGAGCGCGGACGAGCGGCTCGCGGCCCTGCTGGCGATCCGTCCGGGCGGGCGCGTCCTGCGCATCCACCGGCTCCGGCTGGCGGACGGCGAGCCGATGTCGATCGACACCTCCCACCTGCCCGCCCGCCGCTTCCCCGGCCTGCGCCGCGAGTTCGCCCGGCACCGGTCGCTGTACGAGACGCTGGCCACGGCCTACGACGTCCACCTGGCCGAGGCCGAGGAGACGATCGAGACCGTCCTCGCGACGCCGCACGACGCGCAGCTCCTCGGCGTGGACGTGGGCCTGCCGATGCTGCTGCTGTCCCGGCACGCCTTCGACACCACCGGCCAGCCCGTCGAGTGGGCCCAGTCCCTCTACCGCGGCGACCGGTACAAGTTCATCACCCGGCTCAAGCGCGACTAGCCGCGCGCCCGCCAGGCCGCCCGGCGGCCTGGCGGCCTGGCGGGCCCGGCGGCCCGTCAGAGGGTCTTCGAGAGGGCCTTGATCGGCATCTGGAGCTCGGTGAGCAGCTCCAGGTCCCGCTCGGCCGGACGGCCGAGGGTGGTGAGGTAGTTGCCGACGATGATCGCGTTGACGCCGCCGAGCATGCCGTCGCGGGTGCCGAGGTCGCCGAGGGTGACCTCGCGTCCGCCCGCGTAGCGCAGGATCGTCCGGGGCAGCGCGAGCCGGAACGCCGCGATCGTCCTCAGCGCCTCGACGCCCTCGACGACCGGGTACCCGGCGAACGGCGTGCCCGGACGCGGCGCGAGGAAGTTCAGCGGCACCTCGTCGGGCTCGAGGTCGGCGAGCTGGGCGGCGAACTCCGCCCGCTGCTCGACGGTCTCGCCCATCCCGACGATGCCGCCGCAGCAGACCTCCATGCCCGCGTCCTTCACCATGCGCAGGGTGTCCCGGCGCTCCTCCCAGGTGTGGGTGGTGACGACGTTCCCGAAGTGGGAGCGGGCGGTCTCCAGGTTGTGGTTGTAGCGGTGCACGCCCATCGCGGCCAGCTCGTCCACCTGCTCCTGGGTGAGCATGCCGAGCGAGCACGCGATGTTGATCTCGACGGCGTCGTTGATCGCCTTCACGCCGTCGCGGACCTGGGACATCAGCCGCTCGTCCGGGCCGCGGACGGCCGCGACGATGCAGAACTCGGTCGCGCCCGTCCTCGCCGTCTCCTTCGCCGCCTCGACCAGCTCGGGGATGTTCAGCCAGACCGACCGGACGGGGCTGGTGAACTGCCCGGACTGCGAGCAGAAGTGGCAGTCCTCCGGGCAGCCGCCGGTCTTCAGCGACACGATGCCCTCGACCTCGACCTCCGGTCCGCACCAGCGCATCCGGACCTCGTGCGCGAGGGCCAGGGCGTCCTGGACGCGGTCGTCCGGCAGGGTCAGCACCTGGAGGGTCTGGGCCTCGTCCAGGCCGCGCCCCTCCTCCAGGACCTGGCGCCGGGCGATGTCGAGGATGTCGGTCACGGGTTCTCCTTGGTGGGGGCGTGGGCCGCGCGGAACGCGGCGGCGTCGAACGATCCGCCGAGCGCCGGAGCGAGCCCCCGGTGCGCGGCGACCAGGAACTCGGCGGGGTCGAGGGCGCCCGCGCCGGACGGCAGCGCCCCGGTGAGCGGGCGCGCGGCGAGCGTCTCCAGGTCGTGCAGGTTGCTGCGCATCGCCAGGTCCGGGTCGTCCGGCCAGGAGCCGATCACGACGCCCGCCAGGTTCAGGCCCCGGTGGGCCATGGCCTCCAGGGTGAGGGCGGTGTGGTTGAGGGTGCCGAGGTCCGGCCGGACGACCAGCAGGACGGACGCGCCGAGCCAGCGGGCCAGGTCGGCGATCGTGTTCCCCTCGTCGTCGTAGCGGACGAGCAGCCCGCCCGCGCCCTCCACCAGCACCAGGTCGCGGTCGGCGGCGAGGGCGGTGACCCGGCCGACGGCCGACGGCAGGTCCACGGGGTCGACCCCGGCGCGACGGGCGGCGGCGGCCGGGGACAGGGGGTCGGCGAACCGGGCGTACTCGTGCAGGTCGTCCAGGCCCGCGAGCCGGCCGATCTCGGCCAGGTCGCCGTCCTCGCCGGGCAGGACGCCGGTCTGCCCCGGCTTGACCACGGCGACCGACGCGCCGCGCGCGGCGGCGAGCGACGCCACCGCCGCGGTCGCCACCGTCTTCCCGACTCCGGTGCAGGTCCCGGTCACCACGATCACGCTCACGCCCGTGACACTAGCGTGGCGTCCTCGGGAGATCGCTCGGGGAATCCCACAGAGTCCGGACGCCGGGTTTGTATCCGACCTGCGGAGACGCCGCCCGGACCCCCCTTTCGCGGGACGTCCGGAACAGGGCGGAACCGGGGCGGGCGGCGGTGCGTCCAACCCGCATGGCGGTTCCCTCCGTACGACCGGCGGGCATGATGGCCCGAGGCGTGGCAGCGGTGCTGGTGGGCGTTTCCCTGCTCACCGGCTGCGGATCGAAGGCGGACGGCGTGGACGATCTCCCCTCGGCCACCGCCCTCCCGCCGGGGCAGGGCGGCGACCAGCTGGTGCTGCGCTGGAGGATGACGGGCGGCATGGCCGGCCTGGGCGGCCCCTGGACGGTCCCCGACCTCTCCCTCTACGCGGACGGCACGGCGATCGTCCCCGGCAAGCCGGGGAGGACGTCCAGGCTCCAGCGGTACCACCTGAAGCGGGCGGTGGCGCAGAGGTTCTTCGACGAAGCGAGGAAGGCCGGTCTCCAGCGGTCCAGGAAGGTCGACACGAAGACCCAGGTCGCGGACGCGATGGTCCTGGTCATCTGGATGGGCTCGGCGAAGACGGAGATCGTCATGCCGCAGGAGCAGCACATCGCGGCCACCGCGCTGTGGAAGAAGCTCCAACCCGACCAGTGGTCCACCGGCGACCAGCAGTCCCCGCCGGACGTCTACCGCCCGGACCGGCTCGCGGTCAGCGCGCTCGACACCGGCGAGCACCCGGCGCCGCCCGGTGCGATCCCGTGGCCCCTGTCGCCGCTCGGCAAGGGGCGGCAGCTCGCCCGTGGCGGGCTGTGCACGATCTACACCGGCGGGGACGCGGCGCGCCTCCGCGAGCTGGCCTCGAAGGCCGACCTCGGCGCGCGGTTCAGCAGCGGCGGGAAGGTCTACATGGTCCGGGTCCGTCCGCTGCTGCCGGACGAGAAGTCCTGCGACGCGCTCGTCTGAGCCGTCCTCCGGCCTGACCACGGGAATGGGCCCGCCCGGCCGTGGGGACGTGACGGCCGGGCGGGAACTCCGTTCTCCTACTTCTTGGCGGCGGTCTGGTTCAGGCCGGTGTCGAGCGCGGTGGTCAGGGTGCCGGTGTCACCGGACATCTCCCAGATCATCGCGCCGAGCAGGCCCTTGCTCTTCAGCCACGCGGTCTTCTTGCCGATCGACCACGGGTCGTCGAACGACCACCACTGGCCTCCGGCGCCGGTGTAGCAGGACGTCGCCACGGCCTGTTCGTCGTGGTAGACGGTGCAGTTAGGAACGCTGGAGATGAGGTTGCTGTAGCCACGCGTCCCGGCCTCTTCCTGGAACTGTCCGGGCGCGGCCCCCTGCGCGGCCTGCCATTCGCCGTGGACGCCGCCGTCGGTGACTCCTTGCCAGCCGCGTCCGTAGTAGGCGAGCCCGATGTCGAGCTTGCGCGGGTTCACGCCCGCGGTGAGGTAGGCGTTGACGGCGTTCTCCACGCTGAAGTGGAACGGGTACGGGTCGTTGGTGTCGGTGTAGAGGTTGCCCGCGTGCCCGGTCCGGTTCGGCTCCCAGGAGTTGTCGCTGCCCGCGCCGTGGAAGTCGTAGCCCTGGACGTTGAAGATGTCGAGCGACCTGGCGGTGGCGGGCAGGTCCCAGCCCGCGCCGATCTTCGCGGGGTCGGCGGGCGAGAACGCGGTGAGCAGGTAGCGCTTGCCGTTCTGCTGCCCGAGGGCGTCCAGCTGGGCGCGGAACTCGTTGAGCAGCAGGGTCAGGTTGGCCTTGTCGTTCGCGCCGACGTGGTTGCCGGGGTGTCCCTCGGCGCCGGGCCACTCCCAGTCGACGTCGATGCCGTCGAAGATCCCGGCGGCGGTTCCCGCGCCGCCCGCGCCGTTGTAGGACGGCAGGTTGCCCTTGATGTAGGTGTCGACGCAGGACGAGACGAACTTCTTGCGGGACGTGTCGGTCGCGGCCACGTCCGAGAAGTACTTGGAGTACGTCCAGCCGCCGAGCGACATCAGGATCTTCAGGTTCGGGTGCTTGGCCTTGAGCTTCCTCAGCTGGTTGAAGTTGCCGCGCAGCGGCTCGTAGCCGGTGTCGGCCTGGCCGTCGACGGACTGCGCCGCCGACATCGGCCGCGCGTAGTCGGCGTCCGCGTCGCCCGCGCCGTCCCCCTGGTTCGGGTCCTCGGGGTCGGACGAGGTGCCCTTGGTGACGCCCTCCAGGCAGGTCAGGTTGGTCGGGTCGATGTTGCCGAACGCGTAGTTGACGTGCGTGAGCTTGGCCGCGTTGCCGGTCGAGTCGAGGTTCTTCACGAAGTACTGGCGTCCGTAGATGCCCCACTGCACGAAGTAGCCGACACGGGCGTACCCGCTGACCACGTCATCCGTGGTGACCTGGAGCGGCGCGCTCTGCGCGGACACGTTGTCGTACTGGTCGCGGGCGAGCACGGTGAACGAGTACGCCGTGGACGGCGAGAGGCCGGTGACGGTCGCGCTCGTCCCGGTGACGGTCGTGGCGGCCTTGCCGTTCACGAGGACGTCGTAGTTCGCGACGCCGCTGTTGTCGGTCGACGCGTCCCAGGCGAGCTTGACGCTGCTGGAGTCCTTCCCGGTGCTGTGCAGGTCCCCGGGGACGGACGGCGGGGTCGTGTCGTCCGAGGGGTTGTTGGTGGTGACGGACACGGCCGCGCCGGCCGGGGACGCGTTGCCCTTGCGGTCCTTGGCCTTCACCGTGAACGAGTAGGCGGTGTTCGGGGTCAGTCCGTTGATCGTCGCCGTCGTCCCGGACACGGTCGCGGCGACCGTGGAGCCGTTGTAGACGTCGTAGGCGGCGACCGGGAGGCTTCCGGCCTTCGCCGCGTCCCAGCCGAGCGTGACGGACCTGGTCGTCTTCACGACGACCTTCAGCCCGGTCGGCGCGGACGGCGCGGTGTCCGGAGTGCCGTCACAGTTGGCGTCGTTGACCCGGCAGGACGTCGGTTCCGCGCCGGACGAGCTGAGCGTGAACGTCGGGCTGTACGGATCGGTCGTCCGCCCGGCCGCGATCGTCGTGTTGTAGTACGCGGGAGTCAGCGTGACGGTGGTGCCGGTCTGGCTGATCGAGCCGTTGTTCGCGTTGCCCGCCGTGACGCCGGACGGGAGCGTGAAGACGACCGTCCAGCCGTTCACGGCGGTCGTGCCGTGGTTCGCGATGACGAACGTGCCGGTCGAGCCGCTGACGGTGTAGTCGGCGGTGACCCCGGTCAGGGTCGGTGGCGGCGCGCCCGAGCCGTCGCAGTTCGCGCCGTTGAGCAGGCACGACGTCGGCTGGACGGCCTGGCTGAGGGTGAACGCCGGGCTGTACGGCTCGGTGGTCTTCCCGCCCTGGAGGGTGTCGATGTAGAACGCGGGCTTCAGCGTGACCTTCGTGCCGTTCTGGGTGATCGTCGCGTTCTGCGGGTTGGACGCGGTCACGCCGGACGGCAGCTGGAACACCAGCGTCCAGCCGGACACGGCGGTCGTCCCGGGATTGGACACGACGTACTTCCCGGTCGTCCCGGACAGGCTGAACGCTGCGGTCAGGCGTCCGTCCGCGGCGCGCGCCGGAGCGGCGAGCGCGGCGAGGAGGACGAGGGGAACGAGGGCGGCGAGCAGTCGGCGCATGGGCCGTCACCTACTTCGGAGGGTCGAGGAGCGCCAGCATCATGGCGATCTCCGCCGAACGTGAGCGGTCGATGGTCGCGGCGAGCGAACGCGCCCAGGCGTTCTCGCCGCGCGCGGTCTCCATCCGGGCGATCTGGACGGCGTCGTCCTGATGGGCGATGAGCAGGTTGAGGAAGGCGCGCTCGAAACCGTCCGCCGGGCCGCGCTCGACGGACCGGACGGCGGCGGGCGAGGTCGCGGGCATCCCGCCGTGCGCGGCGTGCGAGCCGGGCGCGGCGGTCGCCGGACGGCGCCAGTCGCGCAGCCGCGCCGACATCGCCCGGACCTCGGTGAGCTGCGTGCCGGCGATCGCGGCGGCGAGCCGCGCGACCTCGGGACGCACCGGGCGGCCCGGCGAGCCGTCCGCGAGCCGGGCCAGGGTCACGCCCTGCCCCTCGTGCGGGGCCATCATCTGCAGGAACATCACGTCGGTGGGGTTGAAGCCGGGGCCGCCGCGCGGCGCCGCGGGCGACGTGGAGCCACCGGCCGGCCCACATCGTCCGAGCAGGAGCAGCGCGCACGCGGCGGCCACGGCGAGGACGGCCCACCGCACGGTCACGCGGAACGCCACAGCGCCGGGGCGTTCGGCGGTTCCCAGCCCGCTATCGCGGTATGGCCCTGAAGGCAGGTGTAGGTGACGCCGTCGTAGGTGACCTGGTCACCGGCCGCGTAGGTCTTCCCGGCCGTCCAGGTGTCACCGGGCTGCTGCGTCGGAGGCGGTGTCGTGGGCGGAGGGGTGGTCGGAGGCGTCGTGGGCGGAGGGGTGGTCGGGGGCGGGGTCGGCGTGGTGCCGCCGCCGAAGTCCACGTCCGAGCAGGTGTAGAACGCCTCGTCGCTGCCGACGACCCGCTGCCAGATCGAGTAGATCAGGTGGCGGCCGGTGCGCTGCGGCAGGTTCAGCGTCCATCGGGTGTACGTGGACGGGTTCTGGTGGGTGAACGAGGCGAGCGGGACGAGGTCGGCCCAGCGGAGCGGCTGCGTCGGGTCCCAGCCGTCCCGGGTGATGGAGAAGTCGAAGTTGCTGTCCTGGTGCGGGGCGGTGGCGTAGTAGGTGACGGTCAGCGGCCCGGGCCGGACGGCCCTGGCGGGCCAGTCGGCGCGCTGGAGGTCCAGGCCCCGGTACTTGGCGCGGCCCGCGCTGCACAGCTGACCGTCCGGGATGATCTCCCGGGACCGTCCGCCCGCGTCCAGGCGGGACACCTCGTTCCAGTCGTAGAACGGCTGGGTGCCCGCGACCGCGACGGCGGCCTTGCAGGCGTCGGACGTCGGGTTCTCCGGTCCCTCCTGCTTGCAGGCGAACACCCGGCTCGGCGGGTCGGACATCGTGCCGTGCGCGGACGCGGTCCCGGCGGAACCGGCCAGCACGGCGGCCAGGGACGCCGCGGGGACGGCGGCGACCGCGAGGGCGACCTTCGCGTGGGCAGATCGCATGGTCATCCTTCTCTCGGGGTGGGGGGAGACGGGGACTACGGAAGGGTGTCGAGGTGCGGCCGGAC
Source organism: Actinomadura oligospora ATCC 43269 (assembly GCF_000518265.1). Classification (GTDB taxonomy): domain Bacteria; phylum Actinomycetota; class Actinomycetes; order Streptosporangiales; family Streptosporangiaceae; genus Spirillospora; species Spirillospora oligospora. Next base: position 81,535 of record NZ_JADG01000012.1, read on the forward strand.
GGTCTTCGCGAAGCCGTTGCCGTTCGTGACGTCCCAGTTGATGGACCAGGTCATCGCGCCGCGGATGTCCGGATAGGTCTGCGCGGGCCTGAACGAGCCGCAGCCCGTCCCGCGCGCGAGGCAGTCCAGCGCGCTGTTCACCAGGCTCGGCGAGACGACGCCGCCGCCCGCCGCGCCCGGCCCGGCGGGCAGGCCCAGCGCGACCTGGTCGGGCCGCAGCCCGTTCTGCAGCTGGACGCAGGCGAGCGCGGTCATGAAGTCGACCGAGCCCTGCCCGTACACCTTCTGGTCGCAGCCGAGCATGGAGCCGGAGTTGTAGTACTGGGTGTGGACGACGGTGAGGATGTCCTTGATCTTCAGCGCGAGCTGGAAGTAGGACGCGCCGGTCGACTGCATGTCGAGGGTCTGCGGCGCCATCGTGATGATCAGGTTCGCGCCGACCTGGGAGCGCAGCGCGCGCAGCGCCTGCTCCATGTACGCCGGGTTGACGCCGTTCTCCAGGTCGATGTCGACGCCGTCGAACCCGTACGCGCTGATGATCCTTCCCATGCTGGAGGCGAAGGTCGTGGCGGACGTCGCGTCCCCGACCTGGACGGTCCCGTTCTGGCCGCCGACCGACAGGATCACCTTCTTGCCCTTGGCGTGCAGCGTGGCGATGTCGGCCTTGAACTGCGCGTCCGTGTAACCGCCGAGCGCCGAGGACAGGCCCGGGTCGAGGTTGAAGGCGACCTCGCCGGGCTTGCCGGTCGCGTCCCCGAACGCGACGGCGACCAGGTCGTACTCACCCGGGACGTCCGCGAGCCTGAGCGGCTTGGCGGAGTTGACGAAGTCCTGCCAGTAGCCGGTGAGGAAGTGCTTGGGCAGCGGCCCCGTCGCGCATCCGGTGGTGGTCCCGGTGACGGCGGCGCTCGCCGCGGACTCGCCCTTCGCGTCGTACGCCTTGACCGTGTAGGTGTGCGTCGAGCAGGCGGTGAGGCCGGACAGCGTCGCGGTCGTCCCGGAGGCGGTCGCCGCGACCGTGGAGCCCTCGTAGACGCGGTAGCCGGTGGGGGTGCCGGTCCCGGCCGTCCAGGTCAGGGTGAGGGACGTGTCGGTGCGCCCGCTGACGGACGGCGTGCCGGGCGTGCCGAGCCCGCCGGGCGGGTTCGTCCCGCCGGAGCAGGACGCGCCGTTCAGCGTGCAGTTCGCGGGCGCGCCGGAGCCCGCGCCGAGGAACCCGAACGTGACCGTCCCGCCGGGCGGGATGGACGCGTTGTACTCGCGGTTCGCGAAGGTGTGGTGGGGCGGGGCCGAGGTGAGCAGGGCGTCCCAGTACGACCCGACGGTCGTGCCCGAGGGCAGGTCGAACGCGACCTTCCAGCCGCTGACGGTCTGGGACGAGCCGTTCGTGAGGGTGAACTGCCCCTGCCACCCCGAGCCCCAGTCGGAGACCTTCGTGAACGTGGCGGTGGGGGTCCCGTCGGCCCGAGCGGGCGCGGGGACGGCGGCGAGCGGGACGAGCAGGGCGGCGAGCAGGGCCGTGAGCACGGCGATCACGGCGGGAACGCGCGGAGGTGGGCTGGTTCGAGAGCGCAACGCGACTCCTGAGGCACGGTGACGACGGACGGACGTGAACCCCGATCCCCGAGACCCCGATGAACGCTGCAGCTGATCAGTTAGGAAAGTTTCTTTTCAATTAAGCGGCACCGTAACCAGCCGCCCGCCGCCCGGCAAGTCCCGCGCCGCGCCGCCGCCGGGCCACCGCTCGACCACCCCAGATGGCGCACCGAACCAGCTCGGCGGCCTCCGGAACTTTGGCATCTTCCGCCAACGCGAACGCCGCCGCCTTGGCATGTTCACGCAAGACGACGGCGAGGCGGTCCCGGTCAGGACGAGGTCGTGCCGTGCTCCACGCAGCGGGCCGTCCAGCCGAGCGGCGTCACCTGGACGACCATCCGGCGGCGGCAGTGCCCGCAGTAGCGCGGCGGCTCCAGGGCCCGGGCCGCCTGGCACGCGGCGTGGTCGCCGGCGCGGAGTTCCTCCCCGCACCGGTCGCAGTAGACATCGCTGGTCACAGCACGCACCGTACCGTCCCCCACCCTGATCCTCAGTTCGAGGCCGGACGCATGCGCCCGACGATTCCCGTGTCGTACCGGCCGGAGACGAACTCCGGGTTGTCCAGAAGCTCGGCCAGGAACGGCAGGTTCGTTGTCAGCGTCCCCTCGATGCGGAACGCCGCGACCGCCGCGCGCGCCCGCGCGAGCGCCGCGTCCCGGGTGTCACCGTGGACGATGAGCTTGGCGAGCAGCGGGTCGTAGTACGGCGTGACGCTGTTGCCCTCGGCGTACCCGGCGTCGATCCGGATGCCCGGCCCGACCGGCTCCTCCCAGACCCGGATCCGCCCCGGACGCGGCGCGAACCGGAACGGGTCCTCGGCGTACACGCGCAGCTCGATCGCATGGCCCCGGGACCGGACGCCCGCGAACGACACCCGCTCCCCCGCCGCGACCCGCAGCTGCTGCTCGACCAGGTCCAGGCCGGTCAGCATCTCGGTCACCGGATGCTCGACCTGCAGCCGCGCGTTCATCTCCACGAAGTAGAACTCGCCGGTCACCGGGTCGATGAGGAACTCGACCGTCCCGGCGCCGCGGTAGCCGACCGCCTCGCCCGCCCGGACCGCCGCCCGGTGCAGCCGCGCACGCAGCGCCTCCGGCAGGCCCGGCGCCGGACCCTCCTCGACGATCTTCTGGTGCCTGCGCTGCACCGAGCACTCCCGGTCGCCGAGCGCAACGACCGAACCGTCCGGACGGCCGATGACCTGCACCTCGACATGCCGCGCGCCGCGCACGAACCGCTCCAGCAACACGTCCGCGCTGGCGAAGAACATCTCCGCGCGAGACCGCGCCGCCGGGTACACCGCGCGCAGCCGCGCCTCGTCGTGCGCGACGCCCATCCCGATGCCGCCGCCCCCGGACGCCGCCTTCACCATGACCGGGTAGCCGATGCGGGCGGCCTCCTCCAGCGCGGTCTCGGTGTCCGGGACGGGCTCCCACACGCCGGGCGCGACCGGGACCCCGGCCTCCTTCATCAGGTTCCGCGCGTTGATCTTGTCTCCGAGCCGCGCGATCGTCAGCGGCTGCGGGCCCACCCAGGCCATCCCCGCCGCGTGCACGGCGCGCGCGAACCCGGCGTCCTCCGCCAGGAACCCGTATCCCGGGTGGACGGCGCGCGCGTTGTGCCGCCGGGCCGCCTCCAGCACCGAGCGCGCGTGCAGATAGCTCTGCGCGGGAGCGGACGGGCCGATCAGCACCGCCTCGTCCGCCTCGTGCACGAACGGCAGGTCGGCGTCGGCGTCGGAGTGGACGGCGACCGCCTTGAGCCCGAGACCGCGCACCGTGCGCGTGATACGGCTGGCTATCTCGCCGCGGTTGGCCACCAGGACCGATTCGAACACCTGCGGACACATCCTTCTTCTGTCGGTTCCGGGCCGCAGCACCCAACCTAACGGCGACACGCCCGCGGGTCCGAACCGTCCGGCCACAAATACCGGGCGCTAGGTCTGTCCGTGCGCCACGTTGGCCTCCCGTTCACCTGCCCTTGTTCAACCGGGCGAACCAGGGGCTAGGTGCGGGGACGCCGGTCCACGACCCGGCTGAGCGCCTCGACCACCGACGGGTCGTACTCGGCGGCCGAGTCGAGCCGCAGGCGCTCCAGCACCGCCGCGCCCCGGTCCCGGTCGTTGGAGTCCCCGACGAGGTCGTCGTAGGCGTTGGCGACCTTGATGATGCGGCTGGCGAGCGGCGGCCCCGGCGGCAGCTGGCGGTCGGTCTCGACCCGCCCGTCCGACGGCGGCGCGGCGGGGGCGCGGTAGGGCGCCGACGACAGCCGGACGATCCGCGCCACGCCGTCCAGCACCCCGGTCTGCTCGATCACGCCCGCGCCGAGCTCGGCGATGCGCAGCTGCTGTCCCGGCGCGGCCAGGACGGTCGCGCCGCCCGGGATCGGGTCGCCGAGCGACAGCTGCCCGATGTCGTGCATCAGCGCCGCGTACTCCAGCTCCAGCAGCTCGGCCTCGGACATGCCGAGCTCGCGGCCCATCGCGACGGCCAGCCGCGCCACCCGGCGCGAGTGGTCGCGCTCCACGTACCCGCCGACCTCGGTGACCCGCGACAGCGCCCGGACGGTCTGCAGATACGTCGCGCGGATCCCCGCGTACCGGCGGAACGCGACCTGCGTGACCAGGATCGGCGCGGTGAACACCGCCAGCGCCACCGGCCCCAGCGCGGTCGTCGCGACCGCGATCAGCATCGCCGTCGCGGCGGTCGCCGCGCACAGCCCGGCCTTCGCGGTGAACTCGTCCCGGATCGCGATCCCGAACCGGGCCCGGACCGCCTCGGCGCGGATCAGCGCGGCCAGCCCGAGGTCCACCGCGCAGGCCAGGACGGCCGCGACCACCATCACGACGAGCAGCACCCGCCAGCCGAGGTGCAGGCCGAGCAGCGGCCGGAAGCACAGCGCCACCGCCCCGACCGAGATCAGCCGCCGCGCCACCGCGTCCGGACGGGGCGGACGCCCCACCGCCAGGTGCGGCAGCGACCCGAGCAGCGCCGCGACCGCCGTCACCGCGACCACCTGGAACGCCGAGTGCGTCGCCGGGACCCCGCCGAACGGCGCGTCCTTCGGAGCGCCCCGCGGTCCGACCCCGGCGAGCAGCGCGTACCCGATCGCCCCGGCCGTCGCGATCGGCGCGACCTCCCGGTTCCCGGGCATGAGCATGCGGAACAGCTCGCCGAGCGCGATCAGCACGCCGAACACCACCGCGACGTTCGGCTGCCGCAGCCCGGACGCCGCGACCTGCGTCACCGCGCCGATCACCAGCAGCACCGCCGCCGCGACCAGCAGCAACTGCCCCGGATCCACGGCCTGCCAGCCCGAACGCGCCGGCCGCGAGGCGGGCGCGCGCCGCGCCGCTCCCCGCGAGGTCGCGCTCACCGCCGCCACGCCCCGTCCCCGGCCGCGGGCCGCCCGGCGTCGTTCCCTCCGGGCTCCGGACACGACGCGTCCTTCCCCGGGGCGGGCTCGTCGCCCTCGACCCGGATGGGGGCGCTCGGGTCGTCATGGTCCTGCTGCGTGGTCTCGACGACGTCGTCGTCGGGCGGCGGCTCGGACGCCGGCGGCTCCCAGCCGTCCCGGTCGAGCGCGCGCAGGAACGCCTCGACCATGGCCGGGTCGAAGTGGTCGTCCATGCCGCGGCGCAGCTCGGCGACGGCCTCCTCGATGCTGCGCGCCGCCCGGTACGAGCGGGTGGAGGTCATGGAGTCGAAGGCGTCCGCCACCGAGATCACCCGCGCGAACTCGGGGATCTCGTCCCCGGCCAGGCCCATCGGGTAGCCGCGCCCGTTCATCTTCTCGTGGTGGTGCATGATCCCGGCGAGCGCCTCGTCCAGGAACCCGATCTCCCGGACGATCTCCAGCCCGCGCATCGGGTGCAGCTGCACGGCCGCGAACTCCTCCTCGGAGAGCTTGCCGGACTTGCGCAGCACCTTGGTCGGGACGCCGAGCTTGCCGACGTCGTGCAGCATCCCGGCGTACCGGATCGCCTCCACGCGGTCCGGCCGCATCCCGATCTCCTGCGCGATCATCACCGACCCGCGCGACACCCGCTCGGAGTGGCCGCGGGTGTAGTAGTCCTTGGTCTCGACGGCCTGGCAGAGCGCCGCCAGAGTCGCCGCGTGCGCCTTGCGCTGGTCGTGCGCCTGCTCGAACGCCCACCGGGCGATGAACAGCGGCAGCAGCACCAGCACGGCGGCGAACGGCCCGACGCGCGGCCACAGACCGGCGATGAGCAGCCCGAACATGCCGTAGCCGAGGAACCCGACCACGACCGTCCCGGACTCGCGCACCAGCTCGCGCGGCGCGGCCTGCCGGGACAGCACGAGGATGCCGGCGGTCAGCGCCATGTTGACGAACACGAACGTGACGAGCGCGCCGAGGAACGGGCCGATGACGTGCTCGGCCCACTGGGCCTGCTGCGGCTCGAAGCGGTGCCCGCCGAGGACGGTGAAGACCGTCCCGGCGGTGAACCCGCTCAGCACGAACTGCGCGCCGTTGAACAACCGCTTGACCGGCGCGAAGAAGCGCTGCCCGGTGATCAGGGCGCAGCCGCCGAGCAGCGCCGCGCCGGCGGCGCCCACCAGGACGACCGAGGCCAGGCTCGCGGCGAAGCTGAGCGAGACCCTGGCTCTGGCGACGTTCAGCCGCGCGGGCGCGGAGTCGCAGACCAGGAACAGCAGGGCCAGCACGGCCAGCGTTCGCCAGTCCACCTCCGCGTAGGACGCCGTCCCGATGAGTCCGACCGCGAGGGCCACCACACCGCAGACGTACGCCCAGGCAGCCAGAGGTAGTCCACGCAATGCCGCCCCCTCCGGGAGTCGACGTTCCCGTCCCCCCGGCGGGGACGGAGGCCCGTTGAGGGGAACGTCCCCCTCGACGGCGGGCGGGCGGACGCCGCCCTGCCCGGGAGCGCGAGGCCGCGTCCCGGGACCCGTGGCATCTTAGGCCCGGGCGGGCGGCCCGGGCGGTCAGGTCCGGGCGGCTAGGCCCAGGACACGCCCTTGCGCACAGTCAGCGACGACACCTCGGCGTGCCCGACGGGACCGTCACCGGTCCTCTGCGGAGTTGCACACATCGGCTTTCAGCCTCCCCCCGTGATCCGGGATCCACCCGGGCCGCGGTCGCGGCCCGGATCCGCCCGGGTGAGCCCGTTTCCGGCCCTTCCCAGGGCGGGAACGTGCTCCCGTCGCTGTTTCCGGGCACAAGCCTAACGCGGGAGACCCAGGTCACACAGGCATGCCGGGAATCGTGAGCAAAGCGTGAACTATCTACCACGCAGCGTCGCCGAACGGCCCCGAACACTCACCCCCAGTACACGCACAACCCACCTGCACGTGCACCTTTCAGGGCGGGGTCATGAACCCCTGTGGATCAGGTCGACCGGGCCCACGCGACGGTCTCCGCAAGGCCCTCCGCGAGGGACGTGCGGGGGCGCCAGCCGAGGGCCTCAGCGGTCCGGGACGCGTCGACCGCCATGGCCGGGAGGTCGCCCAGGCGCGGCGGCGCGAAGGCGGGCTCGTCGGGGGCGTCCGCCGCCCGCGCCACGAGGGTGTGCAGCTCGCGGTCGGTGGTCTGGAGCCCGGTGCCGACGTTCAGCCGCATCCCGGACGCGTCGTGCCCGGCGGCGCGGGCGAAGGCGTCCACGACGTCCAGGACGTAGACGTAGTCGCGGGTCTGACCGCCGTCGCCGAACACCCTGGTCGGCTTCCCGGCCAGCAGCGCGTCGGTGAAGATCGAGACGACCCCGGCCTCGCCCTCGGGCGTCTGCCGCGGGCCGTAGACGTTCGCCAGCGTCAGGATCGTGTGGTCGAGGCCGTGCAGGGCGGTGTACATGCCCGCGTAGACCTCGCCCGCCACCTTGGACGCGGCGTACGGCGAGGCGGGGCGCAGCGGGGCGTCCGGCGGGACGGGGATCGCGTCCGGAACGCCGTAGACGGCGCAGCTGGAGGTGAAGACGATCTTGCGGGCGCCGGCGAGCCGGGCGGCCTCCAGCACGTTGGTGGTGCCGAGCACGTTCGTCCGGGCGTCCGCCTGCGGGTCGCCGACGCTCACCCGGACGCTGACCTGGGCGGCGAGGTGACAGACGACCTCGGGCCCGAAGGCCGCGACCCGCGCCGCGAGGGCGGGGTCGGCGACGTCGGCCCGCCACAGCTCGATCGCGTCGTTGCGGTGGTGTCCGGTGGACAGATCGTCCACCCCGGCGACCTCGTGGCCGTCGGCCAGCAGCCGATCGACCAGGTGGGACCCGATGAACCCGGCCGCGCCGGTGACCAGAACGCGCATCCCAGCACCCTACTGGGCCGCCCGGGTGCCCACCGGACAGCCGTCAGGCGGCCCGCCGGGCGGTGGTCAGGTGGGCGGTGGTCAGGCGGGCGCGCTGCCGTCGGTCTGCTTGAGCTCGACGCAGATCTGCTCGATGCGGCCGAGGACCTTGGCGCGCAGGTCGTCGGGTGCGGCCTCGCACTCGCAACCCTTCTTCACCAGGCGTTTCACGGCCTCCTCGAGGCCGAACTCGCGCAGGCAGGGCCCGCACTCGTCCAGGTGCTCGCGCACCTCGCCGCAGCCGCCTTCGTCCAGCTCCCCGTCCAGGTAGGTGTAGACCCGGGCGAGGACCTCACTGCACGAGGTCTCGTGGTGGTCGCCGCAGCTCATCGCTCATTCACCTTCCAGGGGCGGACACCGGTACGGTCCGGAAGGGGGATCATTTCGACCCCTCCCCCGCGCGGGTCAGGCCACGGTCCTGAGCGTAGTCCTCCAGCATGCCGCGCAGCTGGCGCCGGCCCCGGTGCAGCCGCGACATCACCGTGCCGATCGGGGTGCCCATGATCTCGGCGATCTCCTTGTAGGCGAACCCCTCGACGTCGGCGAGGTACACGGCGATCCGGAACTCCTCCGGCAGGTCCTGCAGCGCGCGCTTGACGTCGGAGTCGGGCAGGTGCTCGAGCGCCTCGGCCTCGGCCGACTTCAGGCCGGACGAGGTGTGCGACTCGGCGCGGGCGAGCTGCCAGTCCTCGATCTCCTCGGTCGCCGACTGCTGCGGCTGCCGCTGCTTCTTGCGGTAGGAGTTGATGAAGGTGTTGGTCAGGATGCGATACAGCCAGGCCTTGAGGTTCGTCCCCTCCTTGAACTGGTGGAAGGACGCGAACGCTTTCGCGAACGTCTCCTGGACGAGGTCCTCGGCATCCGCGGGGTTGCGCGTCATGCGCAGCGCCGCTGAGTACAGCTGGTCCAAGAACGGGAGCACGTCGCGCTGGAAGCGCTGCTGACGCTCCTCGACGGTCTCTGTGGTGCCCGCTACCAGACCCACCCCCTCGGCTGTGGCGACGCCTCCCCTGGCGTCGTACACCACAGACGATATCGGTCCGGCAGCGCGCATAACGCCGTCGGGGGCCGAGCCTCGCGGCAGCGGAACGGTTTTACCGTTTCGTGCCCCGGCAACGGCTGTGGTCATCAAGCGCCCCTCCGTTGTACTACTGTGCCTCGCTCCGCGACGCGTGCGGACCGTCATGGTGCGTCACAACGCACAGAGGGTCGGTTCGATTCCCCTACCGGGGGTGACGCGGCGAACAAGTTTCCGGACGGTTCGGATCACCTTCCCCAAATCCTGCACGGAGGGTGATGTCCGGGATGGCGGGGAAGAAAGCTCATACACGGCGAGAACAGGAGCAAAGCGTTGCTACCGGTGCCGGCGCAGCCTCCAGAACCCACCATCGCCAGTCTTCGCGAGGCCCCCGGCGCCTCGGGGGAGGCCGACGGCGGTGCCCTCGGCCCCTACTGGACCTTCTACTGGGCGGTAGCCGCCGCCCAGCTCGCCCGGTGGCTCCCCCGCCACCCCGCGCGAGTGCTGGACCTCTCCGGCGGCGGCGGCCGGTTCGCCCGGCAGGCCGCCCGGTCGGGCCACACCGTCCTCGAGGTCCTCGACCGCCCGCCGGAGCCGCCCGTCCCGATCGTCCCGGGCGGTGATCATGCCGCGGACGGCCCGGTCCCGGGCGGCACAGCCCTGGACGGCCCGGGTACGGCGCTGGACGGCCGGGTGCCGGAGGCGCGGGGCGACGGGATGCCGGACGACGGCGCCCGCACGAACGGCCTTCGCACCGGCGGGCGCACGGGGCGCGGGCTGCCGGTGAACGGGATCACGCCCGGCCCCCGGACACCCCTCGGAAGGGCCCGGATCCCCGGACTCGGCCCGGCGCATCCGGCCGTGCCGCCGGGCGAGGTGCGGCGGGTGGTCGGCGACCCGGGCGCGGCGGCGTTCCTGGCGGACGGGTGCGTGGACGCCGTGATCGCGGAGAACCGGATGCTGTCGCGGCACCTGGTCGCCGAGTCCACGGTCGCCGAGATCGCGCGGGTGCTGCGGCCCGGCGGGCGCGTCCTGCTGACGGTCGACTCGCTGACGCTCGGCATGGCGCTGCTCGCCGAGCAGAACTGCTGGGCGCACCTGTCGGACGTGCCGCGCGCCGAGGTCGTCCTCGTCCCCTGGCCGGACGGCACGATCACGCGCTGCTTCCAGTCCGACGAGCTGCGCGAGCTGCTGACGGACGCGGGCCTGGAGGTGGAGTGGATCCGGCCGCGCACGGCGCTGTCGGCGTCCACGGTCGAGCACGTGATGGCGACGTCCCCGGGGGCGCTGCCCCGGCTCGTCCGGACCGAGCTCAACGTCCCGCCGGGCGACGAGTCCCTGGGCATCCACCTCCTCGCCAGCGCGGTCCGCATCTGACTCAGCTGTCGGAAGGTCGGAAGGCCCGTCCACCAGGGAGTTCCGCCCGTCAGGGAGCGTCGTCCGTCAGGGAGCGTCGTCCGTCACAGGGCTTCGCCTTGCGGGGGGCTTCGGGGGTCAGCGGCGGCGGTCGTGCTTGGCTTGGCAGGGGACGCAGCGGGCGGCATCGGGGCGGGCCTCCAGGCGACCGGGCGGGACGGGCTTGCCGCAGGTCACGCAGAGGCCGTAGGTGCCCTCGGCCACCCGCTGCATCGCGGCCTGGACGGCGGCGCACTGGCGGCGCAGGGAGGCGAGGGCGGCCTCGACGCGTCCCGCGTCCGTGAGCCAGGCGCCGGCGTCGGCGTCGGAGGACTCGGTGGCCGGGCGTTCCCCGGTCAGGATCTTGATGGACCGGTCCAGCTCGGCGCGCTGCTCTTCCAGGCGGGCGCGGGCGGTGACGAGGTCGACGGTGTCCACGGCGCTCCGTTCTCCTTCCGGAGCCCCGGGCGCGGGGGGCCGCGCCTGATCCTCGTGGCGGGGGCGTCAGAACAGGGCTTCGGAAGCACTGCCTGGACTATCCCCGTTCGCGGCGGGTTCTATGAGTTGCGGGCCGTTGTTTCTCACGTTGCCGACGAGCGGCGCGACCGGATAGGCGTCCATCGTCCCGGCCATGGCGGGGACGAGCAGGCTCCGCACCTCGTCGGGCGTGGTGAGGGCGGGGTCGAGCCAGGCGTCCCAGCGGTCCGGGGTGACGACCATCGGCATCCGGTCGTGGATGCGGCCGAGGTCGTCGGGGGCGTCGGTGGTGATCAGCGTGCAGGTCCACACCCACTCGCCCTCGGGGGACTTCCAGAGCTCGTAGAGCCCGGCCATCGCCATGACCTCGCCGTCCTTGGGGTGGATGTAGAAGGGCTGCTTGCGCGGCTTCTTCTTGCGCCCCTTCTCGTCCACGGCCGGATCGGCCTCGAGCGTGTACCACTCGTAGTAGCCGTCGGCGGGCAGCAGGCAGCGCCGGCGGGCGAAGGCCCGGCGGTAGGCGGGCTTCTCTGAGACGGTCTCGACGCGCGCGTTGATCATGCGCGCGCCACCGGACAGATCCTTGGACCAGGACGGCACCAGGCCCCAGCGCAGCATGCGCAGCTGGCGCACCGCCTCCTCCTCGGCGTCCCCTCCGGGATGCCGGATCAGGACGGCCGGAACCGGGTCGGTCGGGGCGACGTTGTAGTCAGGCTCCAGGTCATCGCCGGTCTCGTCCGCCTGGATCGCGAACTGGTCGAGCAGCTCCTGGCGCGCCCTCGTGGTGGCGTAGCGTCCGCACATGGCCCCATCCTGCCGCGCTTGACCGACGAAGTGGTGGGCATGAAGCCCATCATGCGACCCATCACGAGTCCGGTCCGCACCCTGGTGGCGGCCCCGTACATCATCACCGGCCTGGAGGCGCTGCGCGATCCTCGTCCCCGCGCCGACCAGGTCGCGCCCACCGTCAAGCCGATCGCCGACCGGCTCGGCTGGCTGCCGAAGGACCCTGTGGCCCTCGTCCGGCTCGAGGGCGCGGTGAGTCTCGGCACGGGGGCGCTGCTGCTCAGCGGGCGGGCCCGCAGGCTCGTCACGCTGCTGGCCGCCGTCCAGCTGGTGCCCGCGCTCGCGACCGAGCACCGCTACTGGACCGAGGACGATCCGGAGCGGCGCGCGAGCGAGCGGTCCCACCTGCTGAAGAACGCGGCGCTGTTCGGCGCGCTGCTGATGCTGTCGGGGGCGCCGTCCCGGGCGCACACCGCGGAGCTGCGCCATCAGCTCCACGACGCGCGCGCCCATAGCGGGATCAATACCAAGGAGCTGCGCAAACAGGCGGAAGCCGAGATCAAGGCGCACCGGCGCGAGGCCATGGCGGACGTCATGACCAAGCGCCGGGAGGCCCTCGCCGAGGTGAAGGCCGCGCGCAAGGAGGCCGCCGCGAAGGCGAAGGCCCGGCGGCGCAGGACGGCCGCCGGAATGGTGGCCGGCGCCGCCGCCATGAAGGCCGCCCAGAAAAAGGTCAAGGCGGCCCAAAAGAAGGCCACGGGCTCCCAGCGAAAGAAGGCGGGCCCACCCAAGCTGGTCCGAACCGTCCTGTCCGCCGGCAAGAACGGCCGTTGACCCGGCAGCGCGCCTCCGTCGTGGGCGTCGGTGGCGGCGAGCGGGGTGGCCGGGTTCCCTCACACCCGCACCGCGAACCCGGCCACCACGTGGGTCGCACATTAGGAGGCCGACCGTAAGCGTCAGGTGAACGTCCCCGAAACCCCCCGATAGGACAGGTTGCGCCCTGGTTCCGGTTGGATGGACGGGTGCGTGCGATCGGAGTCGGGATCTGGCGGAGGCTGAACGGGCGCTGGCAGTGGCGGCTGGTCCGCTGGCGGCATCACGGTTTCCTCGTGTACGCGGCGGGCGTCCTCCACGATGAGGAGGGCCGGGTGCTGCTGCTGCGGCACCGGCTGTGGCCCGAGTCGCGGCCGTGGGGCCTGCCCGGCGGCTACGTCAACGCCGGGGAGCGGCTGGAGGACGCCGCCGCGCGGGAGATCCGCGAGGAGACCGGCCTGGAGGTCGCCGTGTCCGGCCCGCCGGTCGCGGTGTTCAGCGGCTACCTGTACCGCGTCGAGACCTACTGGACGGCCCGCCTGACGGGCGGTGACCTGCGGCTCGACCCGTCCGAGGTGCTGGAGGCCCGGTGGTTCGCGCCGGACGAACTGCCGTCCGGGCTGTCGGAGAACCACCGCGCCCTGCTGGGCGGCGCCACCGGCCGCCCCTGACCCGCCAGAAGGCGGCGGAATGGCATACCCCCAGGGCCCCGCCTTCCACGCGCAGTCGTGAGTGGGTCTACCTAAGCGATTGTGCGGCGACGCGGATGACGGTCGCGGATTGCTCGCCTGGGTCGGTGGTGCGGGTGCGGCGGGTCGCCTCGCGCAACGGGGGGCTGCGGGAGCTCGGATTCGTGCCCGGCGCGGTGCTGCGATCCTTGCCACGGGGGGCGGCGGCGGTCGGGGCCCCGGCCGTCGCGTTCGCGGGCAGCCTGAGAGGCGCCCGGCCACACTCGCTCTAGGCAGTGGGTTGGAGGGTGATGACCTCGTCTATGTGGCGGAGGACGGGGTCGCCGCCGGGGATGGCGTTGCGGTGGGTGATGAGGATGACGGTGCGGTCGGCGGCGGCTTTCAGGAGGTCGGTCAGGACGGTCACGGCGGTGGCGTCGTCGAGGTGGGCGTCCGGTTCGTCCAGGACGAGGACGGGGACGTCGGCCAGGAGGGCGCGGGCCAGGGCTATGCGCTGACGTTGGCCGCCGGAGACGGCTGAGCCGTGTTCGCCGACGCGGGTGGCGAGGGCGTCGGGGAGGGTGTCGAGCCAGGGGCCGAGGCCGGCGCGGCGGAGGGCGTCCGCGACGTCGTCGTCGGACGCGCCGGGGCGGGCGAGGCGGACGTTCTCGGCGAGGGTCGTGTCGAAGACGTGGGAGTCCTGGCCGCTGAGGCCGATCACGCGGCGGACGTCGTCGGACGGCAGGTCGCGCAGTTCCACGCCGGACAGGGTGACCGAGCCGTCGTAGTCGAGGAAGCGGGCGAGGACGGCGGCGAGGGTGGACTTGCCGACGCCGCTCTCGCCCATGATCGCGATGTGCCGTCCCGGGGGCAGGTCGAGGTCGAGGCGTGGTTCGCGCAGGGAGTCGGACGCGGCGCCCGGCCAGCGGGCCGTCACGCCGTCGATGCGCAGGTGGGGAGGGCCGTCCGGGAGGGGCGCGGGGGCGGCGGGCTCGGTCACCGGGTCCGGGAGGGACAGGACGGCGGCGACACGGCGGGCGTCCTCACGCGCGCGCAGGAGGCGCTGGGCGGCCTGGGAGAGTTCGGCGACCGCCTCGAAGGCGGCCAGGGGCGTCAGGACGATCACCGCGAGCAGGACGGGCGAGAGGTGTCCGTCGCGGACGGCCGGGACGCCGAGGGCCAGCGCGGCCAGCACGGACGCGCCGGTCGCGAGGACGGTGAGGGCCGAGCCGAGTCCGGCCGTCCAGGCGGAGCGGGACGCGGCGCGGGTGACGGCGCGGTCGGCGTCGCCGAGGACGGCGAGGCGGTCCGGGAGGGCGCCGAAGGCGACGAGTTCGGGCAGGCCGTCCAGGGTTTCGGCGGTGCGCGCGGTGAGGGTGGCGCGCGCTGCGGCGGCGCGGAGCTCGGCGCGGCGGGCGCCGGACGCGGCGAGCAGCGGCGCGACCAGGCCGCCGATGAGCAGGCCGACCAGCAGGACGGCTCCGGCGGACGGCAGCAGCCACCATTCCAGGACGACGGCGCCGCCGCACGCGATCGCGGCGGACGCCATCGGCAGGACACCGCGCAACCAGCGGTCCGCGACGCCTTCGGCGTTGTCGAGGACGACGCCGAGCGGCCCGCCGTCACCGGACGGCCGGACGGCCGGGGTCAGGTCGGCGAGCCGTTCGAAGACGCGGACGCGCGTGCGCGCGAGGAGCCGCAGGGCCGCGTCGTGGGAAACGAGCCGTTCGGCGTAGCGGAGCACGCCGCGTCCCATGCCGAACGCCCGGACGGACACGATCGCGACCATCAGGTACAGGACGGGCGGGTGCTGCGAGGCGCGCGAGATCAGCCACGCCGAGGTCGCCATGAGCGCGATACCGCAGCTCAGCGCCCCTGCCCCGGCCAGCACGGCCAGCCCGAGCCGGAATCCCGGCCGCCGGGTGGTGGAAGAACCACTCATGGTCGCCTCCTGCGCGGTCATGCGGGCACCGGCACGGTGTCGAGGCGGACGAGGTGGTCGGCGCGTTCGAGGAGGGCGCTGCGGTGGGTCGTGGCGATGACCGTCCGGCCGCGCAGCGGGCCGTCGAGGAGGTCGAGGACCTCGAGTTCGGTGCGGGGGTCGAGGTGGGCGGTCGGCTCGTCCAGCAGGACGAGCGGGGTGCCCAGCAGGTCGACGCGCAGGACGGCCCGGGCGAGCGCCACGCGTTGCCGCTGACCTGCGGAGAGCGCTGACGCCTCGGCGTCGAGCGAGGTGAAGCGGGTGATACCGACCGCTTCGGCGGCGCGCCGGACGGCGGCGCCCGACGCGCCCGGGACGGCGAGCGCGATGTTGTCGGCGACGGTCCCGGCAATGAGGAACGTCCGCTGCGGGACCCAGGCGATGCCGCGGCGCCACTCGTCCCCGGGCGTGACCTCCGCGCCGTCCGCGAGGACGCGGCCGGACGCGGCGGGGGTGAAGCCGAGCAGGACGTCCAGCAGGGTGGTCTTGCCGAGCCCGGACGGCCCGGCCAGGACGGTCAGCTCCCCGGCCGGGGCCGTGAAGGAGAACGGTCCGACCAGGTCGCGCCGCACGACGGTCACGTCCTCGACGCGGATCTCGCCGTGCGGGCGCGCCGACCCTTCTTCGGGGACGGAGACGCCGGGCGCGTCCAGGGCGGCGAAGATCTTCTCGGCGGCGGCGACGCCGTCCTGCGCGGCGTGGAACTGCGCGCCCGCCGCGCGCAGCGGCAGGTACGCCTCGGGCGCGAGGATCAGGACGAACAGGGCGGTCTCGAACGTCAGCGACCCGGACACCAGCCGCAGCCCGACCGAGACCGCGACCAGCGCGACCGACAGCGTGGCCGCGATCTCCAGGACCAGCGCCGACAGGAACGCGATCTTCAGCGTGCCCATCGTCGCGCGGCGGTGCTCGCCGGTGATCCGCTCGATCTGCGCGGCCTGCGCCTTGGCCCGTCCGAACGCCTTGAGGGTGGGCAGGCCGGTGACGACGTCGGTGAAGTGCCCGGCGAGCACCTCCAGGCTGCGCCAGCGGCGGCGCGTCCGGCCGGCGGTGTAGAGGCCGATCAGCGCGCCGAACATCGGGATCAGCGGGAGCGTCACCGCGACGATCACCGCCGACTGCGGGTCGGTGACCAGCAGCGCGACCACCACCGTCACCGGGACGATCACCGACAGCACCAGCTGCGGCAGGTACCCGGCGAAGTAGGGGTCGAGCGCGTCGACCCCGCGCGTCACCAGGGCGGTGATCTCGCCGGACGAGCCGTCCGGGCGGTTCCGGACGACCTTGTCCAGCACCCGCGCGCGCAGTTGCGCCTTCACTCCGGCGGCGGCGCGGTGGGCGGTGACCTGCTGTCCCCACACCAGCAGCCCCCGGAACGCGACGACGCCGATCAGCGCGAGCGGGACGGTCAGGGCGGCGATCCCGTGGGCCAGGAGCGCCGCCTGCGCGAGCGCGCAGGCGGCGGCCAGACCGCCGGACACGGCGCAGGCGACCAGGTAGGGCGCGGTCGCGCGGGCCTCGCGGACGAGCCTCGGGTCAAGCGGTCTGGGCATCGCGCACCTGCCTCTAGTGCTGGTAGGCGGGGATGTCGCGCACGCCGATGCGCTTGCGGAACACCCAGTACGTCCAGCCCTGGTACAGGAGCACCAGCGGCAGGAAGATCACCGCGACCCAGGTCATGATGCCGAGGCTCTTGGGCGTGGCGGACGCGTTGTCCACGGTGAGGCTGTTGGCCGCGTCGATCGTGGACGGCAGCACGTTCGGATACAGCGACACGAACAGCGTGACCACCGTGAACACGATCGCCGTGCCGGACAGCGCGAACCGCCAGCCGTCCCTGCCCTCGGTCCGGGTGAGGACCCAGGACCCGACGAGCGCCAGCGCGGCCAGGACGGCGGTGATCGCGGTCGCGGCCGAACCGTGGTTGACCTGCGTCCAGATCAGGAACAGCGCCGCCAGGACGACGGTCGCGACGCCGACCTTCGCGGCCAGGGCGCGGGCC
Organism: Actinomadura oligospora ATCC 43269; assembly: GCF_000518265.1. Lineage (GTDB taxonomy): Bacteria > Actinomycetota > Actinomycetes > Streptosporangiales > Streptosporangiaceae > Spirillospora > Spirillospora oligospora. The sequence goes on from NZ_JADG01000012.1 coordinate 98,589, forward strand.
CGGTCCCGGATGTCGCCGTGGGTCTTCAGGACGGCGAAGACCGCGCCGTGGTAGGTGAACAGCAGCAGCGTGGTGAGGCCGCCGACCAGCGAGTAGACGTTCAGCAGGTCGAAGACCGAGCCGACGTACAGATGGCGGCCGTCCAGCGCGACGCCGCGGACCATGTTCGCGAACGCGACGCCCCACAGGAACGCGGGCACCAGCGAGCCGAAGAAGATCGCGTGGTCCCAGCCCTTCCGCCAGCGGTCGGAGTCCCGCTTGCCGCGGTACTCGAACGCCACGCCGCGCACGATCAGCGCGACCAGGACGAGCAGCAGCGGCAGGTAGAACCCGCTGAACAGGGAGGCGTACCACTCGGGGAAGGCGGCGAAGGTCGCGCCGCCCGCCGTGAGCAGCCACACCTCGTTGCCGTCCCAGACCGGCGCGATCGTGTTGATCAGGACGCGCCGCTCGGTCTCGTCCTTCGCCAGGACGCGGGTCAGGACGCCCACGCCGAAGTCGAAGCCCTCGAGGAAGAAGTAGCCGGTCCACAGGACGGCGATGGCGATGAACCAGAGGTCTTGGAGATGCATCGTCGCGGTCCCCTCAGTACGCGAAGGCGAGGGGCTTGTCCTCGCCGTCCGCCTCGGCCGACTCGTCGGGCGTCACGTCGGGCGGGTCGGACTTGGCGTACTTCACCATCAGCCCCACCTCCACCACGGCCAGCACCCCGTAGAGCAGCGTGAACACGATCATCGAGGTCAGCACGGTGCCCGCGCCGACGGACGGGGACACGCCCTGCTCGGTCCGCATCAGCCCGAACACCACCCAGGGCTGCCGCGCCATCTCGGTGAAGATCCATCCGGCGGAGTGCGCGATGAACGGGAGCGCGACGGCCAGCAGGGACGCCCGCCAGAACCAGCGGGACTCCGGGAGCCGTCCGCGCCGGGTCAGCCACAGCCCGGCGAGCGCGATCGCCGCCGCCAGCGCGCCCGTGCCGATCATGACGCGGAAGCCCCAGTAGGCGACCGGGATGATCGGACGGTAGTCGCCCGGCCCGTAGAGCTGCTGGTACTCGGCGTTCAGGTCGTCGATGCCCTTGACCTCGCCGTCCCAGCTGCCGGTGCCGAGGAACGACAGCAGGTGCGGGACCTGGACCTGGAACAGCGGACGCGAGCCGTCCAGCGTCCCGACGGTGAAGATGGAGAACGACGCGGGCTTCTCGTCCTTGTAGAGCGCCTCGGCGGCGGCCATCTTCATCGGCTGCGTCTCGGTCATGACCTTGCCGAGGAAGTCGCCGGAGATCCCGACGCCGATGAACCCGACGAGGGTCGCGACCAGGCCGAGCCGGAACGAGGTGCGCATGACCTCGGTGTTGCGCTTGCGCGCCAGGTGCCAGGCGGCGACGCCGGAGACCAGGACCCCGGCGGTGACCCAGCACCCGAAGATCGTGTGGGGGAAGGTCGCGAGCGAGACCTTGTTGGTCAGCACCGCCCAGAAGTCGGTGAGCTCGGCCCGGTTCCGGACGGGGTCGTACCGGTAGCCGACCGGGTGTTGCATGAACGAGTTCGCGATCAGGATGAAGTAGGCCGACAGCATCGTGCCGACGGCCACGATCCAGATGCACGCCAGGTGCAGCGCCTTGGGCAATCGGTCCCAGCCGAAGATCCACAGCCCGAGGAACGTGGACTCCAGGAAGAACGCCAGCAGCGCCTCGATCGCCAGCGGCGCCCCGAAGATGTCGCCGACGAACCTGGAGTAGTCCGACCAGTTCATGCCGAACTGGAACTCCTGCACGATCCCGGTGACCAGGCCCATGCCGAAGTTGATCAGGAAGAGCTTCCCCCAGAACTTCGTGGCCTTGAGGTAGCGCTCCCTGCCGGTGCGCATCCATGCGGTCTGCAGGATGGCGACCAGGAGCGACATGCCGATCGTGACCGGCACGAACAGGAAGTGGTACACGGTGGTCACACCGAACTGCCACCTCGCGAGAAGCAACTCGTTCACGCCTTGCCTCCTCGATCTACTACAGAGCGTAGATCTACTACACAGCGTAGAACTTAGCGCCACCGCCCCGGCCGAACGGGGGTGTGAATCCGGTCATTGCCCCAAACTTGGCAAGATTTTGCCCAGGCCGGTTCCGAGTCCGGCCGGGCGCGCCGGGGCCCGATAGCCTGGACTCATGCCGCTCTCCCAACCCGAGCGCGACTGGGTCGCGCCCGTGGCGCACGGCCCGGTGAACGCCGTCGTTCCGCTGCCCGGTTCCAAGTCGATGACGAACCGGGCGATGATCCTGGCCGCGACCGCGACCGGATCGTCCCGGATCGGCCATCCCCTGGTCAGCCGTGACACCCGTCTCATGGCGCATGCCCTGCGGGCCCTCGGCGCGGACGTCCTCGAGACCGAGACCGCGGTGAACGACGGGCAGGACTGGCTGGTCGACCCGGGCGAGCGGCCCCGCGGGCCCGCCGAGATCGACGTCGGCCTCGCCGGGACGGTCATGCGGTTCCTGCCGCCCGTCGCTGCCCTCGCCGACGGGGACGTCGCGATCGACGGCGACCCGTACGCGCGCAGGCGCCCGATGGGCCCGATCCTCGACGCGCTGCGCGCGCTCGGCGCCGACATCGACGACGGCGGACGCGGCGCGCTCCCGTTCACCGTGCGCGGGAAGGGCGGCCTGCGCGGCGGCGAGGTCACCCTGGACGCGTCGGCGTCGTCCCAGCTCATCTCGGGTCTGCTGCTGTCCGCGCCGCGGTTCGACGAGGGCCTTGTGGTGCGGCACGAGGGGCCCCCGGTGCCGTCCGCGCCGCACCTGGCGATGACGGTCGCGATGCTGCGCGAGGCCGGGGCGGTCGTGGACGACTCCGAGCCGGACGTCTGGCGCGTCGAGTCCGGCGCGCTCAAGGGCCGCGACTGGGAGATCGAGCCCGACCTGTCGAACGCGGCGCAGTTCCTCGGCGCGGCGCTGGTGACCGGCGGGCGGGTGACCGTCCCGGGCTGGCCCGCCGCGACGACCCAGCCGGGCGACGCGCTGCGCGCCCTGCTCACCGACATGGGCGGCCGGGCCGAGCTGACGCCGGACGGCCTGACCGTGCGCGGCGGCTCCGGTTTCCGCGGCCTGACCGCCGACCTGCGCGACGTGGGCGAGCTGACGCCCGTGCTGGCCGCGCTCGGCGCTCTGGCCGACGGGCCGTCCCGGCTGACCGGGATCGCGCACCTGCGCGGCCACGAGACCGACCGGCTCGCAGCCCTCGTCGCCGAGATCAACGGCCTCGGCGGCGACGTCCGCGAGCTGCCGGACGGCCTGGAGATCCGCCCGCGCCCGCTGCGCGGCGGCGTGTTCCACACCTACGACGACCACCGGATGGTCATGGCGGGCGCGGTGCTCGGCCTCGCCGTCCCGGGCGTCCGGGTCGAGAACGTGGGCACCGTGGGCAAGACACTTCCCGACTTCACCGAACGGTGGGCCGCGATGCTGACGACGGCCGGATAGAGGGGCGGACCACTGGCACGCCGAACACGCGACTACGACGAGGACGACGTCCGGATCCGGCCGGGACGCAGAGGCTCCCGGCCGCGCACCCGGATCCGTCCGGCGCACGAGGACGCCGTCACCGCGCTGGTGACGGCCGTCGACCGGGGCCGCTACCGCTGCCTCGTCCAGGACGCGTCCGGTGACCGCGAGGTCACGGCCATGCGCGCGCGCGAGCTCGGCCGCAAGAGCGTCGTGGTCGGCGACCGCGTCGCCCTGGTCGGGGACGTGTCCGGAAAGCCCGACACGCTCGCCCGGATCGTCCGGATCGAGACGCGCACGTCCACGCTGCGCCGCACCGCCGACGACACCGACCCGTTCGAGCGGGTGATCGTGGCGAACGCCGACCAGCTCGCGATCGTCGCCGCGCTCGCCGACCCCGAGCCGCGCCCCCGGCTGATCGACCGGCAGCTCGTCGCCGCCTACGACGCGGGCATGGACCCGCTGCTCGTCCTCACCAAGGCCGACCTCGCGCCCCCGGCGTCCCTGCTGGAGATCTACGAGCCGCTCGGCGTCCCGTACGTGGTCACCCGGCGCGGCGGCGAGACGGCCGAGCTGCGCGACCTGCTGGCCGGACGGGTGACCGTGCTGGTCGGGCACAGCGGCGTCGGCAAGTCCACGCTGGTCAACGCGCTCGTCCCGGACGCGGGCCGGGCCGTCTCGCACGTCAACGCCGTCACCGGGCGCGGGCGGCACACCTCGTCGTCCGCGCTGGCCCTGGAGCTGCCGGACGAGGCGGGCTGGATCATCGACACGCCGGGCGTGCGCAGCTTCGGCCTCGCGCACGTCAAGCCCGAGAACGTCATCGACGCCTTCGAGGACCTCGCCGAGGGCGCGGCCGAGCGCTGCCCGCCGCAGTGCGACCACCTCCAGGACGACTGCGGTCTCGACTCCTGGGTCGCCGACGGCCACGCCGGGCAGGCCCGCCTCGACTCGCTCCGCCGCCTCCTGCGCAGCCGCGAGGGCGAGCCCGAGTAACCCCGCCGCCCCGGGACGAACCGGCCGGGCGGCCCCGGACGAACCGGTCGGGCGGGCCCCCGGCGAATCCGTCGGGCGGTCGCCGGACGAATCGGTATCGTCTGGGGCCATGCCCCCCAAGGTGATCGCAGGGCGGTACGAACTCCTGGAGACGCTCGGCCGCGGCGGCATGGGCGCGGTGTGGCGCGCCCGCGACCGCACGCTCGACCGCGAGGTCGCGATCAAGGAGGTCGACCTGCCGCCCGGCCTGGCGGGCGACCAGGTCCGGCGGGTCCACGAGCGGACGTTCCGGGAGGCCCGGTCGGCCGCGCGGCTCGACCATCCCGGCATCGTGACCGTCCACGACGTCGTCGAGGAGGACGGACGTCCCTGGATCGTCATGAGCCTCGTCCGCGCGCCCGCGCTCGACGCCTATATCAACCGGCTCGGGCGTCCGCTGCCGCCCGCCCGCGTCGCCGCGATCGGCCTGGACCTGCTGGACGCGCTGCGCCACGCGCACGCCGCCGGGGTCGTCCACAGGGACGTGAAGCCCGGCAACGTGCTGGTCAGGGACGACCGGGCCGTCCTCACCGACTTCGGGATCGCGTCGATCGCGGGCGACGAGACCCTGACGCGGACCGGCGTGGTCGTCGGCTCGCCCGCCTACCTCGCGCCCGAGCAGGCCCGGCACCAGAAGGCCACGCCCGCGTCCGACCTGTGGTCGCTGGGCGCGACCCTGTACGCGGCCGTCGAGGGGCGTCCGCCGTACAAGCGCGACGACGTGTGGGGCGTCATGGCCGCCCTCCTCGCGGACGACCCGGACCCGACGCGCCTCGCGGGCCCGCTCACCCCCGTCCTGACCGGCCTGCTCCAGCGCGACCCGGACCGCCGGATGGACGCGGACGACGCCGAGCGCGCGCTGCGCCAGGTCGTCCAGGCGCCCGCGTCCGTCCCGTGGACGCCGCCGGGCGGCTCGGTCGTGGAACCGCCGAAGGATCCGTCGGTGGAGGACCTGCCCTTCCCGCCGCCGCAGCCTCCCCCACCAGCGCCCGCGCCTGGTTTCGGCGACGTCACGACCCTGCCGCCGCAACAACAGACCAGGCGGATCCCGTGGCCGCTCATCGTCCCGGCCGGTGTCTTCGGGGTGTTGTTGCTGGTCGCGGTCATCGTCCTGGCCACTTTCCTGGACGGCGACGACCGGAACGGCGCGGCGAGCCGGTCCTCGCCCACGAAGGGCACGACCGCGATGGAGTCGCCGCCCCAGGGAACCTCGTCCCAGGGAACGCCGACGCCCTTCCCGACCGTCCCGGACGGCTACAGGCTCTACAACGGCTCCGACTTCACCGCCGTCTACCCCAAGGACTGGAGGGTGGACGACGGCGGCGGGCAGCCCACGTTCAAGGATCCCGCGCCCGGGGTCGTCCGGGGCATCTCGGCGTTCAAGGCGTCCGGCCTGTTCATCAGCAAAAAGCTCACACTCGACCAGGTCAGCAAGTCCCTCAAGGAGAGCAGCGACTACCGCGCCTACCACGAGGTCGGACGCAGGGACTCGGTGCCCGTCGGCGGTCACGACGCTGGCGAACTGGAGTTCACGTTCACCCGGACCTCCGGCGGGAAGGACGTCCAGGGCAGGGCCAAGGTCCGGGTCTTCCGGATCAGCGGCGGCGCGGAGGCCGTCATGCTCGCCGCCGCGCAGAAGGACTGGGACGGCGGCCAGGCCGCGTACGAGGAGTTCTGCAGGTCCTTCCAGCTCAAGTGATGGGAGCGGGGTCTTGGAACGGCGCACGTTCCTCCTGGCGGCCGGGGCGGGTGTCCTGGCCGGATGCTCCACGTCCAAGAAGCCGACCCGCGCGCGCACGAGCAGTCCCCCGCCGACCAGCGCTTCACCGACCGGCCCTGCCGACTGGAACGCGCTGGCCCGCGGGCTCCGCGGACGGGTGATTCGTCCCGGGGACGCCGACTACGACCGGGCGCGACGGCTCTACATCCCGCGCTTCGACGACGTTCGTCCGGCCGGAATCGCCTACTGCGAGCACGCTTCGGACGTCGCCGAGTGCATGGCGTTCGCCACACGTCAGCGGCTCCCAGTGGCCTTGCGCAGCGGAGGACACAACTACGCGGGCTGGTCCACCGGGACGGGCCTGGTCATCGACGTCTCACCCATGGACGCGATCGACGTCACGGGCGAGAGGGTCGCCGTCGGGGCGGGCGTCCGGCTCGTCGACCTGTACGGACGGCTCGCTCCGCGCGGCCTCGCCGTCCCCGGCGGGACGTGCCCGACGGTCTCGGTCTCCGGCCTCACGCTCGGCGGCGGCCTAGGCGCGACCTCGCGCGCGTTCGGCCTGACCTGCGACAACGTCGAGTCGCTCCGGATCGTCACGCCGGACGGCGTCGTCCGCGAATGCAGCGCCTCGAATGAACCCGACCTGTTCTGGGCCTGCCGCGGCGGAGGCGGCGGCAACTTCGGCGCGGTGCTGGACTTCACCTACCGGACGCACCGGATCGAGTCCGAAGTCACACCATTCCGGATGAGCTGGCCGAGGTCGCGGGCCGCCGATGCGCTGCGCGGCTGGCAGCGCTGGCTGCCGTCCGCGCCCGACGAGGTCTGGACGAGTTTCCAGCTGGACGCCACGCGCGGCGTCTCGGTCGAGGGACTCGCGCTGTCCGACCCGTCCGCGTCCACCGACGCCCTGGCCGCCGTGGTCGGCGGCGCGGACCCCGTCCTGACCGTCCACCCCCAGCCCTACCTGGACGCCATGCTGCGCCTCGCCGGATGCGTGGGCCAGACCGTGGACGAGTGCCATGAGCAGGGACGACTCCCCGGGCAGCGGCTCGACGGCCGCTTCCCGCGCACCGACTACGCCGCCAAGTCGCACGTGGCCCGGCACCCGCTCCCCGCCGAGGCGATCGCCGCGCTCGTCCCGCGCGTCCGGGGACGCGACGGACGGTCCGTCCTGCTCGACGCGATGGGCGGCGCGATCGGACGGGTCGCGCCGTCCGCCACGGCCTTCCCCCACCGCGACGCCCTGTTCACCGTCCAGTACCTCGCGCCGGGCGACGACCTGGCCTGGCTGCGCGGCGTCCACGACGCCATGGACCCGTACCTGCGCGGCGCCGCCTACGTGAACTACATCGACCCGGAACTGGCGTCCTGGCGCACCGACTACTACGGCGCGAACGCCGACCGCCTGAGCGCCGTGAAAGCGAAATACGACCCGAACGGCCTACTCCACTTCCCCCAAGCGATCACTCCCCGCTAGCCACGCGGGCCAAGAATCCAGAGCGCGGAACCCCGGCGCGCGGGCCGCGACATGGCGCGGGCCGGGACCTGGCGCGCTGGTCAGGACCTGGCGCAGGGGTCAGGACCTGGCGTGCGGGTCAGGACTCGGCGAAGCGGTCGAAGAGGGTCGCGGCGCGGGCCTCGGTCTCCTGCAGCACGCGGACGTGCTCGGGTGCCAGTTCCTCGACGCAGTCGGTCATCGCCTGCGTGACGTGCGAGAACGCCGTCTCCTCCGACGCCCGCAGCGCGGCCCGGACGGTCGCCGACCGGGCCCCGAGGGTGGCCCACTCCAGCTCCAGGCGCGCGACGGCCTCGTCGAACGTCCGGGACAGCTCGGTGCTCTCGTCGCGCAGCCCGTCCGGAACCTCGCCGCGTCCGGCCTGCCTCGCCCGCGTGGACAGCCCCGAGATCCGGCTCGCGAGCGCGAGCCCCTCGCGCGCCATCGGCAGGACGCCGTGGATCAGCTCGGTGACCGCCTTCGCCAGCTCCTCCACCCGCGTCAGCAGCGTCTGCGTGGCCTCCTCCAGCGCCGCCGACGTCCGCCCGGCGACCTTCTCGGCGACCTCCCTCTGCCGCCGGGTCAGCTCCGGGACGATGTCGCCCTCGAGGCGGCGGCGCAGCTCCCGCGCCCGTCCGCCCGCCGGGTCCGTCGCCCGGACGCGCTCCAGCCAGTCGGCCCAGATGCGCTCGACGCGTTCCGCCCCGGACGCCGCGATCTCGGCGGTGATCTCGTCCATCGCCTCGCCGGCCCGCGTCTTCAGCCGGTCGACCCGCCCGTACAGGGCCTCCCGCTTGAACGGGTCGTTCAGCTCGTTCAGCAACGCCTGCAGCCGCCGTGACACGTCGATCGCGTGCTCCGCCAGCGGGACGAGCCGGTCGGCGAGTTCGTCGAGCGTCGAGGCCCGGCGCGGGTCGGTCAGCTCGGCCACCCACGCGGGAAGATCGTGCGCCATGCCCGCCATCGTCCCATCCCGGCACGCTCCGCCGCCCTTTCGCCACGCTCCGGCGGCGACCTTCGGGGGATGGCTGTCGCCGCACGCGCAGGTCGCGGTAGCGTGTGCGGCCGTGGCGAGCTATTCCGATGACCTGCGGCTGGCGCATGTGCTGGCGGACGCGGCCGACGACATCACCACCAAGCGGTTCCGCGCCCTGGACCTGTCGATCGAGACCAAGCCGGACCTCACCCCGGTCAGCGACGCGGACCGGAGCGTGGAGGAGCAGATCCGGTCGACGCTGAGCCGGGCGCGCCCGCGCGACGCCGTCCTCGGCGAGGAGTACGGGCGCACGAGCGGCTCGGGCAGCGGCAAGCGCTGCTGGGTCGTCGACCCGATCGACGCCACCAAGAACTTCGTCCGGGGCGTCCCGGTGTGGGCGACGCTCATCGCGCTCATGGAGCACGACGAGGTCGTCGTGGGCGTGGTGTCCGCGCCGTCGCTGAACCGCCGCTGGTGGGCGATGCGCGACGGCGGCGCGTGGACGGGCCGGGCCCTGAACCGGGCGCAGCGGATCCAGGTGTCGCAGGTGGCGGACCTGTCGGACGCGTCGCTGTCGTTCTCCTCGCTCAGCGGCTGGGAGGAGCAGGGACGCCTCGACCGGTTCCTCGACCTCACCCGCTCGGTCTGGCGGACGCGGGCGTTCGGCGACTTCTGGTCGCACATGATGGTCGCCGAGGGTGCCGTCGACATCTCCGCCGAGCCCGAGGTCTCGCTGTGGGACCTGGCGGCCCTTCAGGTGATCGTCGAGGAGGCGGGCGGCATGTTCACCGACCTGTCCGGCGTGCCCGGGCCGGACGGCGGCAGCGTCGTGTGCACCAACGGCCAACTGCACGCCGAGGTCCTCAAGGCCCTGGGCGGCGGCCGCCTCACCCTCCGCGTCTGACCCGCTCCCCTCCGCGACTACCTGGGGAATCTTCCAGGTCGCGGCGCTCGACCACCGGGGAAACGCGACATATCGTGGAACCGGCGGCCCAGCTCGGTCGTCTGAACAGGTAGGCGGCCGCTACGGAGGTTCGGACATGTCATCCCCGGCAAAATTCGCCATCGGCGGCGTGATCATCGCGCTGGTGCTCTGGCTCTTCCTGCCGACCTGGGTGGTCGGCCTGCTGGTGCTCGCGGCGATCGGCATCCCGGTCGCGGGCTACCTGATGCTCGACCCGTCGCAGCGCAAGCGCGTGCGCTCCCAGGGACGCAAGCGCCTGGGCAGCTGACCCCCACGACCGATCCGGACGCCCCGGCCACCGACCCGGGCGCGTGGCCGGATCCGGGCGGGTGGGGCTGGGCGGTTCGTCCTGGGCAGTGGGCCGGTCCGGGTCGTAGGGTGCCCGGGTGAGTGGAATGCGGATCGGCGTGGTCGGCGCGGGCATTCTCGGCCTCGCCGTGGCGCGCCGCCTGGGCGAGGTCCGTCCCGGCGCGGAGATCACCGTCCTCGACAAGGAGGAGCGGGTCGCCGCGCACCAGACCGGGCACAACAGCGGCGTCGCGCACGCGGGCCTGTACTACGCGCCCGGGTCGCTCAAGGCGAGGCTGTGCCGCCGCGGGATCGGCCTGCTCAAGGAGTACTGCGCCGAGCGCGGCCTGCCGTACGAGGAGTGCGGCAAGGTCGTCGTGGCCCGGACGACGCGTGAGCTCGAACCGCTCCTGGAGATCGAGCGGCGCGCGACCGCGAACGGCGTCCCGGGGCTGCGGCGGCTGACGGCGGCCGGGCTGCGCGAGGTCGAGCCGAACGCGCGGGGCGTCGCCGCGCTGCACTCCCCCACGACCGCGATCGTCGACTTCCCGGCGGTCGCCCGTTCGTACGCGCGGGACGTGGTGAAGGCGGGCGGCGAGGTCCGGCTCGGCTTCGAGGTCGTCCGCATCGAGCGCCGGGGCGACCGGGTCGCGGTCGCGTCCCGTGACGAGGAGCTGGTGTTCGACCGGCTGGTGATCTGCGCGGGCCTGCAGTCCGACCGCGTGGCCCGGCTGGCGGGCGACGGCCCGGGCCCGGCGATCATCCCGTTCCGCGGCGAGTACTACCGGCTGACCAGGCCGGATCTGGTGCGCGGGCTGATCTATCCCGTCCCCGACCCGCGCTACCCGTTCCTCGGCGTCCACTTCACGCGGCGGGTGGACGGCGGTGTGGACGTCGGCCCGAACGCCGTCCTGGCGCTGGCCCGCGAAGGGTACCGCCGCCGCGACCTGAACCTCCGCGACCTCAGGGACACCCTGGCCTGGCCCGGTTTCGGCGCGCTCGCCCGGCAGCACTGGCGGACGGGCGCCAGGGAGATGTACGGGTCGCTGTTCCGGTCCGCGTTCGTGAGGGAGGCGCGCTCGTTCGTCCCGTCGCTGCGGACGTCGGACGTCGTCTCGGCCCCGTCCGGCGTGCGGGCGCAGGCCATCGACCCGGACGGCTCGCTTGTGGACGACTTCCGCATCAGCACGCTGGGTCCGGTCACGTCTGTCCGGAACGCGCCCTCGCCCGGGGCGACGTCGTCCCTGGCCATCGCCGACTACGTCGTCGCGGAGGCGTTCGGGTAGGAGCGCCGGGGTCAGCACCGAACTCGCCGCCTGGCGCGAGATCTTCCTCTCAACCGCCCACGTCTGAGCCCAGCGCCTTCCGCATCACGATCGTCGGACGTCCCTTGGCCACATCAGGCCGCCGGTCGAGCTCCACACAACCGAGGGCCGTCCAGAACGCGAGCGCCTCAGGGTTGTTCTCCAGCACCCCGAGCCCGATCGCCGTCGCCCCGCACCCGCGCAGACGCGCCTCGACCGCACCCGCGATCGCCCGTCCCAGCCCCTTCCGGCGGTGTTCGCCGTGGACCAGCAGAAACCCGATCCACGGATACCCGTCACGTGGGTGGTTCAGCAGCAACTCGACATACCCGACGAGCGCTCCGTTCCCGTCCCGCGCGGTCAGCACTTCGTGCCCTTCCACACCCGCCTCGGCACGCACCATGTCCCGGACGGCCTCCAGGGTCACCGCACCGGGCTCAAGGTCCCCGCTGAGCCGCCAATAGTCCGGATTGGACGCGAAAACCCCCTGCAACTCGGAGATCTCGTCATCGTCCAGCACCACCGCCGCAAGCCTGATCACCCCGCGATGTTCCCAGCCCACGGCGGGACGGGCACCCGGATCATCCGTCCGCGGTCAGTCGTGCCAGAGGCGGCGGAGGTGGTCGTTGGGGGCGGTGACGAGGGGGTTGTCGGGGTCGCCGAAGCGACGGGTCTGGCGGGTCACGGGGGTGTACTGGGGCCAGCCGGGGGCGCCGGTGGTGGCGTAGTCGACCCAGACCTTGTGCATGGTGTCGGCGAGGGGCTGGGGCGGGTTGGGACCGGCGAGGCCGTTCGGGGTGATGGACGCGAGAGTGTCGAAGACGAAGCCCAGCTCCAGGGCGTGGCAGGCGCCCAGGTTGTGGACGGGGCTGCGCCAGGCGAACTCGTACATCCACGTGCGGGCGCGGTGGGTCTCGGCGACGCGGGTGGCCGGGATGCGGAAGAGGGCCTCACTGATGACGGCCGCCAGCTGCTCGCCCGGGGTGGCGTGGAGGTCGCGGTGGGCGTCGAGGACGCGTCGCGGGACGCCCCACGCGGACGCCACGGGCGTCAGGACCTCGTCGGTGATGAGGTCGGCCAAGCCGTTCGGCATGAGGAAGAAGCGGAACTCCTCGGAGTTGTAGCCGATGAGGAGGTCGGTGCCCGCGCCCGCGCCGTCCGCGATGGCCTCCTCGGGACGGCGGGTGAGCAGGTCGCCGTCCAGGACGGGGACGTGGGACATCGCGGTCCGGACGGTCGAGGCGCCCCAGCGGCCGGCGTCGGGGAACATGGAGACCTCGGCGGCGACGGCCGCCTGCGCCGGGATGATCCGGGACGGCGCGATCTCCGCGAAGGACGCCGCGGTGGGCTCGGCGCCGAGGCGGGCGGCGACCTCCGCGATGACGAGCGCGGCGTCCTCGGGGGTCTGGGCGACGTTGCCCGCGCCGCTCTGCGCGACGGCCCGGCGGAAGAGGCCGAGGTCCAGGGAGAGCAGCGTCGTGACGCTCATGCCGCCCGCGGACTCGCCGAAGACCGTGATGTTGTCCGGGTCCCCGCCGAAGGCCGCGATGTTGTCGCGGACCCAGGTGAGGGCGAAGATCTGGTCGAGCAGGCCCCGGTTGGACGGCGCGTCCGGGAAGTGCGCGAAGCCCTCGACGCCGAGGCGGTAGTTGAAGTTCACGCAGACGACGCCGTCGCGGGCGAAGTTCGCGCCCGAGTAGGTCGGGACGGCTCCGGAGCCGTTGCGGAACGCGCCGCCGTGGATCCAGACCATGACCGGCAGGCCGGAGCGTCCGGGGTCGGGCGTCCAGACGTTGAGGTTGAGGAAGTCCTCGCCCGGGACGACGGGCTCGGGCAGGAGGCGGTCGAACGGCCGGGGGTAGCCGGGCTTGGGGGCGGTCGGGCCGTACTCGACGGTGTCGCGGACGCCGTCCCAGGGCCGCGGCGGGCGCGGCTCGCGGAACCGGTTCCCGCCGACGGGCGGCGCGGCGTACGGAATGCCGAGGAAGACCGAGACGCCGTTCTCCAGGATCCTGCCTCGGACCTTGCCGTGGCGGGTCGCGACGATCGCCGACTCCATGCGCGCCTCCGGTTCTAGAACAAGATTCGGAGACTGCAGCCTAACCCGAGAGGCCCCGGAGGTCGCCGCACGGGCCGGAACGCGGCTAGCCCGGCAGGAGGCGGGTGAGGTGGACGCGGGCGAACGCGCGGATGTCGGCCTCGTCCTCGAGCGCGATGCCGCCGTCCGGCATCAGCAGCATCGACACCGCGACCCGCAGCATCACCTCGGACGCCGTGGCGATCTCGGACGGGTCGGCGGCGGGCAGGGCACGGCGCAGCCGGGCGGCGAGGATGTCGCGGGCGGCGAGCAGCACCGCGCCGCCGTTCATGCCGAGCTGCCGGACGAACACCTCCGGGTCGCTCTGCAGGACGCGGGTGATCAGCGGGTTCGCGCGGGCGGTGGCGAGGCCGACGACGAAGCCCTCGACGACGGCGTCCACGGCGTTCGGGCGGCTCTCGGTCGCACTCGAGATCGCGGTCAGGAAGCGGCGGACCTCGCGCAGGTTGACGGCCTGGAGCAGCAGTTCCTTGTTGGTGAACCGGCGGTAGATGGTCGTCCGGGCGACCCCGGCGCGGCGCGCGACGTCCTCGACGCTGACCCGGCGCAGCCCGTAGGTGGTGAACTCGGCGAGCGCCGCGTCCAGGATGCGGGTGTCCAGGTCGTCGGGGGTGGGGGCGGCCTCCAGCAGCCCGGCCAGCGGGGACGCGTCCATCGTCATGACCGCACCCTATGCTGGCCGCCGGGGTGGAACATAGTTACAATTCTGATGTCTTTGTCCCTCTGCGGCCCCTTCCGGCGGTGTCCCATGACGGCCATGCCCGCTCCCCTCGGTCCGACCTCGCTGACCTGGGCCTACTTCGCCGACACCCGGTTGCTGCTGGTCGGGCCGCGCGCCGCCGTGCTGCAGAACATGCTCCCGGCGCTCGGCCAGGGCGTCCTCGACCACTCGGTGTTCTTCGACGAGACGTTCGCGCGGCTGAAGCGCTCGGCCGGGCCGATCCTGGACACGGTCTACGGCGGGACGGAGGCCGCCGCGTCCGGACGCCGGGTCCGCGACTTCCACCGCGACATCAAGGGCGTCCAGCCGGACGGCGCCCGCTACCACGCGCTCGATCCGGACACCTACTTCTGGGCGCACGCCACCTTCTTCGACCACCTTCTCTACGGCATCGAGACGTTCGTGCGGCCGCTCACCACGGCCGACAAGCGGCGCCTCTACGCCGAGTCGAGGACCTGGTACCGGATGTACGGGGTCAGCGACCGGACCATGCCCGAGACCTGGGAGGACTTCGAGGCGTACTGGGAGCGGATGCTCGCCGGGGTCCTCGTCGCCCACAAGACCGCCCGGTACGGCGTCGGATACGTGACCAAGGGCCTGCCCGCGCCCCCGAAGGTGCCGAAGGCGCTCTGGCGGGCCGTGTCGCCGCCGCTCAACGCCGTCGCGCGGTTCGTCACGGTCGGCGGCTGCCATCCGCGCATGCGCGAACTGCTCGACCTTCCGTGGAGCGAGGCGGACGAACGCCGGTACCGGCGGTTCGCGGCACTCGTCCGGCGATTCGGAGTGATTTGGCCGGTTCTGCCGGAAGTCGTCCGGTACCTTCCACAAGCCAGGCGCGCCTTCGCCCGCGACGGCCGTCCGCGCGTCCGCTGACCGCCTGTCCGCGGGCGTCCCGCCGGGAGGCTTTCCGCTGAGCGGAAAGGCACGGCGCGCGGACGGCCGTCCAGGGCGGACACTGCGCGGAAGACCCGTCGCGACGGCGCGGCCCCCTAAGGAGTCACCATGCCCATCACCCGTGAGCTGCTGATCGGCGGCAAGGACCTGCCGGCCCGCTCGGGGCGGACGACCGACGACGTCTCCCCCTACACCGGCGAGGTGTACGCGACCGTCGCGGCGGCCGGGCCGGAGGACGTCACGGCGGCCGTGGACGCGGCGGACGCGGCGTTCGAGGAGTGGGCGGCGCTGTCCCCGTTCGCCCGCCGCGCGATCTTCCTCCGCGCCGCGGACCTGCTGGACGGGCGCGCGGCCGAGGTCATCGCGCTGATGGCGGCCGAGGTCGGCGGGACGGCGCCGTGGGCCGGGTTCAACGTGATGCTCGCCTCGAACATCCTGCGCGAGGCCGCGGCCGCGATCACCGCGCCGCGCGGGGACGTGCTGGCCGCGCAGCAGGAGGGTGTGCTCGGCCTCGCGATCCGCGAGCCGGTCGGCGTGGTCGCCGCGTTCTCCCCGTGGAACGCGCCGATCATCCTGGGCGTCCGGTCGGTCGCGGCGGCGCTCGCCGCCGGGAACACCGTCGTGATGAAGCCCAGCGAGGACGCCCCGGTCGCCTGCGGCCTGCTCGTCGCGGACGTGCTGCGCGAGGCGGGCCTCCCGGACGGCGTGCTGAACGTCATCACCAACGACCCCGCGGACGCCGCCGAGATCGCCGAGACCCTGATCGCGGACCCGCGCGTCCGGGCGGTGAACTTCACCGGCTCCACCGGCGTCGGCCGGATCATCGGCACGCACGCGGCCCGGCACCTCAAGCCCGCGCTGCTGGAGCTGGGCGGCAAGAACGCGATCATCGTCCTCGACGACGCGGACCTGGACTACGCCGTCGACGCCGCGACCTTCGGCGTGTTCATGAACGCGGGCCAGATCTGCATGTCCGGCGACCGGGTCCTGGTGCACGAGTCGCTGGCCGCCGAGTTCACCGAGCGGTTCGCCGCCAAGGTCGCGGCGCTGCCGTCCGGGGACCCGTCGGTGCCGTCCACGGTGATCGGGCCGCTGGTCACGCGAACCGCCGCCGAGCGCGTCGCGGCGCTGGTGAAGGACGCCGTGGACCGGGGCGCGACGGTCGTCACCGGCGGGGGCGCGCCCGACGGGGCCGTCCACCCGGCGACCGTCCTCACCGGCCTGCCGGAGGACGCCGAGCTCTACCACGGCGAGGCGTTCGGCCCGGTGTGCGTGATCGACACGTTCGCCACCGACGACGAGGCCGTCGCGAAGGCCAACGACACCGAGCACGGCCTGACCGCCGGGATCATCACCGAGAACGGCACCCGCGGGCTGCGCGTCGCGCGCCGGCTGAAGACCGGGATCGTGCACGTCAACGACCAGTCGGTGGGCGACGAGCCGCAGGCGCCGTTCGGCGGGTTCGGCGCGTCCGGCCACGGGCGCTTCGGCGGCCGTTGGGGCCTGGAGGCGTTCTCGAACACCCGCTGGGTGACCGTCGCCACCGAGCAGGCGCACTACCCGTTCTGATCCGCCGGCCCAGCGATCCCGGGGCCCTGAGGCCCCGGGACCGCGGCTAGCTTCGGATGCGGTCGTCGTAGGCCTTGCGGGCCTCGTGGTCCCAGTTCAGGAACACCTTGTCGAGGCGGTACGTCCTCATGACGGCCTCCCGGACGCGTTCCGGGAACAGCTGCCCGAGCCTCGTCGGGAAGGCGAGGTTCGCCGGGACGACGACCTGCGCGCGCGGACGGCCGATGGCCGCGACGACGGCGTCCGCGATGTCCTCGGGCTCGCAGTTCTTCTGCCCGCGCGGCGACGACGTCCCGGCGATGAGCTCGGTGTTGGTGAAGGACGGCAGGACGGCGGTCACGTGGACGCCGCTTCCCAGCACCTCCAGCCGCGTGGCCTCGGTGAACGCGACGACGGCGGCCTTGCTCGCGTTGTAGAGCGCGAGGCCGGGCGTCGGGAGCAGGCCCGCGAGCGAGGCGATGTTCACGACGTGGCCGCGTCCGCGCGGCAGCATCCGCTCGAGGGCGAGCTTGGTGCCGAGCATGACGCCGTGCACGTTGATGTCCACGCAGCGGCGCGCGTCCGCGTCGGACTCCTCGGTCACCGGCCCGATCGGCATGATCCCGGCGTTGTTGACGAGGACGTCGACGGGCCCGTGCGCGACCTCGGCCTCCGCGAGGAACGTCTCGAACGACTCGCGCGACGTGACGTCCACCGGGAGCGCCGTGACGCCCAGCCCCTTCCCTGCGGCCTTCACGGCGGATTCGTCGATGTCGCCGATGACGACCGTCCCGCCCCTGGCCTTGCACGCGCGCGCGGTGGCGAAGCCGATGCCGCGCGCCGCACCGGTGATGACGACGACCTTGCTCATGGCATGCCCTCCAAGCTCATGGCAGACGCTCCAGGTGGACGGGGAGGCCGTCCTTCGGGGACGGCAGGGACGTGGTGTCGAGCGGCCAGGTGTAGCGTCCGGGCACGCTCCACCGGTACCGCAGCAGCCACTGGTGCATGACGCTCTTGACCTGCATCCCGGCGAAGTGCAGGCCGATGCACTTGTGCGCGCCGCCACCGAACGGCGACCAGGCGTACCTGTGCGACCTGTCCTCGCGGCGGTCCGGCGCGAACCGGCCGGGGTCGAACTCGTCCGGGTCCGCCCAGACGCTCGCCATGCGGTGGTTGGTGAGCTGCGGGACGACCACGGTGGTGCCCGCCGGGATGTGGAAACCGAGCACCTCGGTGTCCCGGACGGCCTTGCGCGGCAGCGCGGGCACGGGCGACACCAGGCGCAGCGACTCCTTCATGACCGCGTCGATGCCGGTCATGGCGTCCAGGTCGTCCGGGGTGAGGACGGGCCTGCCGAGCGCGAGCGACTCGTCCCTCAGCCGCTCCTGCCACTCGGGGTACTTGGCCAGGTAGTACGCCATGGTGGTGAGCGTGATGGTGGTGGTGTCGTGCGCCGCCATCAGCGCGAAGATCATGTGGTTGACGACGTCCTCGTCGGTGAACCGGTGGCCGTCGTCGGTCTCGGCGGCGCACAGCGCGGCGAACAGGTCGTCGCCGCCGTCCCGGCGCTTGGCGGGCAGGTGCGTCCGGAAGAACTCCTCCAGCACCCTGCGCGCCTGAAGGCCCTTGTGCCAGCGCAGGCCGGGCACCGGGAAGCGGACGTAGGCCGTCCCGGCGCGGACGGCGTCGATGAACGCGCCGTTGATCCGGTCGGCCTCCGCGCGGTCGAGGTCGATGCCCATGAACACGTCGGTCGCGAGGTCGAGGGTGAGCTGCTTGACGTGGTCGTAGACCTTGAAGCCGCGGCCGGGGACCCACGCGTCCAGGCCCTTGCCGATGCTCGGCGCCATCGTCTCCTGGTAGGTCCGGAGCCGCTGCCGGGTGAACGCCTGCTGCATGATGCGCCGGTGGTGCAGGTGCTCCTCGAAGTCGAGCAGCATGATCCCACGGGTGAAGAACGGCCCGATGAAGAAGCTCCAGGCCGGGCCGTTCGCGAACGCCTTGTCCCGGTTGACCAGCACGGCCTCGGCGGCCTCCGGCCCCTGGACGGTCACCGTCCGCTGGCCGAGCAGCCAGCTCCAGCTGACCGGGCCGAACCGCTCGTACCGGTCCCGCGACAGTTCGACCGGACGCCGCATCGCCTGCAGCGTGCTGCCGACCAGGGGGATCCCCGGCGTCCCGACGACGGGCTTGAGGTCGCTGCCCGCGGGCGGGGCGGCGAGGACGCGCGTGGCCATGCGGTACCTCCCGCGCACGGGACGGGCCGCCCGCTCGCGGCTGCCCGCGGGGCCGATCAGTCCGGTGCGCTACAAAAGTGCTGAATTTGTTCCTCTGTTGTAGCGTGCCGCTTCCCCGCGTGTCCATAGGCTCGACGCTCCGTGTGCCCGGGGGCGGCGCGCGGCTCTGGACGGCCCGCTCCGCGTCCAGCGTCGCCCAAGGGAGATGGGCTGGTAAAGGTTGAGTTCGGCACCGGGTGTCGCCGGACGCGGACGACGCGCGTCCGACCTAACGTCCGGGCCATGCTCGCCGGTCTCGCGCTCGCCGCCACCTCCGTCTTCGCCGTCCCGTCCGTGCCCGCGCTCGCGCCCGTCCCGGCGACACCCGCCGAAGCCGTGCCCGGGACGACCGCTGCGGCCGTCCCGGCGGACCCGTACCCGGGCGATTTCGACGTATCCCCCTTCTCCTACCCCGTGTCACCGCCAGGGCCGGGGAGCACGTCGACGGGGGACGCCTCGTCCACCCCGCCGAGAAACCCGGCCGCTCACCCTCCGAGGGATGTGAGGCCGTCCGAGTCCGCGGCACCGTCCGAGTCCGCGGCGCCGCCCGAGTCCGCGGCACCGTCCGAGTCCGCGGCACCGCCCGCCGCCAAGCCCGTGAGGCCGGTGAAGCGGCGTCCGGCCGTCGACCTTCGTGCCGTCCAGCGACGCCTTGAGGCGCTGCACTACGTCCCCGGACCGGCGAACGGCGCGTACACCGAGTTCACCAAGAACGCGATCTGGGCGTTCCAGAAGGTGAACGGCATGGCCCCCAACGGACGCCTGAGCCACCGCTTCATGCGCGCGCTCGCCCACCCGAAGCGGCCGCGGCGGCTGACCGCCGACCGGTCCCGCAGCCACGTGGACATCGACCTCCGGCACCAGGTCCTCACCGTGTACAAGGGCGGGAGGATCCGGATGATCTCGCACATCTCCACCGGCTCCGGACGCCACTACTGCGAGAAGGGACACTGCGGCATCGCGCGCACGCCCGCGGGCGACTTCCGCGTGACGCGCCGGATCTCCGGCTGGCACAAGTCCCCGCTCGGCTACATGTACCGGCCGCTGTTCTTCCACGAGGGCTACGCGATGCACGGCTCGATGGAGGTGCCGAACCGGCGGGCGTCGCACGGCTGCGTCCGCCTGCCGATGCTCGCGGGCGACATGCTCCCCGAGATGGTGAGGAACGGCGAGCGCGTCCACGTCCACCACTGACACCCGCCAACCAACGACCGCTAACACCCGCTGACCAGCGCTGACGCGACGGCCTGCCGACCAGCGCTGGCGCAGCAGGCTACCCACCGTCGCAGCGCGCAGCAGCTTGCTTGACCGTCGCTGGCGCGGCGGCCTGCCGACGCCGTGCTAGCGCAGGAGCTTGCGGCGGGCGGCGGGCGTGAGTGGACGGTAGGCGCCCGCCGGGTCGCGGTGGTAGGTCTCCCCCGCGTCCGGCTCGGGCACGCCCTCCTCGCGCAGCGCGCGGGGATCGAGCCGGTGGCCGAGCATGACCGGGATGGCGGTCACGACCCGGACGACCGCCGGGCGCAGTTCCGGCTCGACCCGCAGCAGGGTCTCGGCCAGATCGACCGGCTTCAGCTCCGCGCCGGGGCACAGCGTGATCGCGGCGGCGACCAGCTCGGAGTCGCCCGCCGGGACGCCGTAGACGGCGACCGTGTCGACCTGCGGGAGGTCGCCGAGGGCGTCGCGGGCCGGGCCCGGCGGGACGATCCCGGCGGGGGTGCGGATCAGCTCGGCGTCCCGTCCGACCAGCCAGAAGTCGCCGTCCTCGTCGCGGCGGAACAGGTCGCCGGTGACCTTCCAGGCGTCCTCGGGGGCGAACACGCCGCGCAACGGACGCCGTCCGAGTTGCACGGTCTCCGGGCGGACGCGTGCCAGCAGCATCCCGATCTCGCCGGGCGCGCTCTCCTCGGCGAACCCCTCCGGGCCCTCGACGAGCCGTCCGCTCTCCAGGTCGTAGCGGGCGAGCCGGACCTCGGTGCTGCCGGGCAGCGGACGCCCCAGCGAGCCCGGCTTCTTGCCGCTGAGGTTGACCAGCACGGCCTCGCCCTCGGTGGACGCGTAGAACTCCAGCACGCGCGCGGGCGCGAACCGCTCCTCCACGCGCCGCCACAGCCCGCGCGGCATGCCCGACCCGATGAACAGCCGCACCGGATGGTGCAGCTCGGCCGGGTTCGGCGGCGCGTTGACCAGGTCGCGCAGCAGCGTCCAGGTGTAGGACGCGACGGTCACGCCGTAGCGGCGCGCCTCGTCCCAGAACGTCTCGGGGTCGTAGGCGGACGCGAGCGCCAGGCGCGATCCGGCCGCGGCGGCCCCGCCGAGGCTCATCATCAGCGCGGACGGATGCTGGAGCGGCGTGATCGAGAAGACCGTGTCGGCCGGGGACAGCGCCGCGGACGACGCCGTGCCGAACGCCGACAGCGCCCACCGCCGGTTCGTGATGCGGTTCACTCGCATGTGCTCACCGTCACCGGCGAACAGGACGAACGCGGCGTCGCCCGCGCGGCCGGGGTTCGGCCGGTACCAGGCGGGCAGCGGCACGGTGTCCGGGTCGATCTCCTCCATGTCGGGGATCTCCGGGGCGTCGCCGCGCGTCTGCACGCCGCCCAGCAGGTGGACGGGCAGGTCGAGCGCCGCGGCGGCGGACGCGTTGTCCGGGTCGGCGATGACGCGCGTGACCCCGGCGAGGGCGGCCTCACGCGCGGTGTCGCCGTCCGGGCGCAGCAGCACCGCGACCGCGCCGAGCCTGCTCAGGGCGGCGACGAGCGCGAGCGCGGTGGGACGCGTGTGCATGAGGACGCCCACCGGGTCGCCCTGCCGGACGCCGATGTGGATGAGCCCCCTGACCACGGCGTCGATGCGCTTCTTCGCGGCCTCCTGCGTGTAGGCGCGCCCGTGGTAGAGGAAGAAGACGTCGTCCGGCGCGCGGTCGTGCTGCTCGTCCAGGAGGAGGCCGAGCGACATGCGGGTGTCGTGCTGGATGCGTTCCAGGCGCGCGAGCCTCGGCAGGTTCTGCGTCGCCTCGTGCGCGAGCAGGCGACTGCCCTGGACGGCGCGCGTGGCCGTCCGGACGGCGGACCGCAGCGTGTTCGCGCCGACCCCGAGGGCGAGGTTGAAGCCGTACCCGGCGGCTCCGCCGGGCGGCGCGGGCGGGACGGCCCTCTCGTCACCGACACCTCCGACACCTCCGACACCGCCGTCCACCTTGCGCACCTCGGGCGGCAGGTCGGCGGTGCCCGCGCGCCACCGCGTCCACTCCGCGACGGTCGGCCAGGTCTGCGCCATCGCGAGGGATCCGACGACGAGCCCGAAGTGCCCGGCGCGCAGCGCCATCTCGTACACCTCGGCGCGCGGCGAGGCCCGCCGGATGCCGCGGACCATCGGCGGCGAGGCGATCTCGTCGACCTCGCCGACGAACGTCAGCACCGGGCAGGTGATGTCGGCGAGGGTGACCAGGCGGTCACCGATGACGAAGCCGCCGGTCAGCATCCGGTTGTGCTGGATGAACTGGCGGACGAACTCGTTCAGCGCCGGGCCCGGCCAGGCGACCCAGCCGGTGCGCTCGAGGAACTGCCGCTGGCGTTCGCGCGGCGCGAGCGCCTCGCGGTCGTGCAGCTGGAGCAAGAAGTCGACCCGGCTGCGCACCGACTTCACCGGGCTGAGCAGCTGGAACCCGGTGCGCGTCACCCAGCCGGGGACGTCGAGGTTGCGGAGCAGCGCGTCCGGGACGCGTCCGGCGGCGTCGGTCGCGAGCCAGCTCGGCAGGCCGAACGGCAGCGCCACGGACGTGTCGGCCGGGCTGCCGAACGTCACGACCGACTCGATGCCGCGGCTGCGCCGGTAGGCGGCGGTCTGGTAGACGAACATGCCGCCCTGCGAGTAGCCGCCGAGGTGCACGTCGCGTCCGGTCGCGGCGCGCACCCGGTCGACGGCGTCGCTGACCGCGAGGACGTGGTCGGTGACCGTCCGCTCGAGCCCGCCAGGCTCGCGCTCGGGCGCGCCGAAGTCGACCACCCACGGGTCGACGCCGAGCCGGTGCAGCTCGGCGACCGCGCTCACCCGGGACGAGATGTCGTACACCTCGGCCGTGATCATCAGCGGCGGGACGAGCAGCATCACCGGCCGCTTATCGTCCTCGACGGTCTCCGCTTCCCCTCCGGAGGGGAAATAGTGGCGGAGCCGATAGGTGCGCCGCTGCGCGACGATCTCGCTGGGCGAGGCGTCCTCGTCGGTGGCGAGGCCGCCGAACCGCGCCACCTCCAGGGCGTTCTGCGCGGTCGACCCCAGCCGCGCGCCGAGCCGGAGCAGGGACCTCGCACCAGGGGGCATCGTCGACCTTCCGCCGGTAACGCCACGTAGACCACCATCGACTGTTTTATCAACAAGTGATGGTGCCGGGGTGTGATCTTGTCCTTGACGAAGGTGCAACGTGCCGAAGCTCACCCCCTGTTCCCGGACGGGCACGCTCGCCCGCCCGGACACAGAAGCCTCACCCCGCGGCGAGAACCCTTCGGCCCAGCGCTACCCGGCCAGGCGGGCGTTCGGCAGGCGGCCCGCCTGGAACTGCTCCCACATGTAGCGGCGGCGCGGCTTGCCGCTGGACGTCCGCTGGATCAGCCCGGTCCCGACGATGATCGTGACCTCGACGTCCTCGCCGACGCGGCGGCGCAGCATCTCGCGGACGTCGCCCACCCACGCCTCGTCGTTGGTCTCGGCGAACAGCGCCAGCCCCCGCTGGCCCGCGCCCGGCACGGCCGTGACCGTGATGCGCCCCTTGCCGAGCCTGCTGACCTCGGCGATGCGCGCCTCCAGGTCCTCGACGTAGACCGACCGTCCGCGCACCTTGATGCTGTCGCCCATCCGCCCGAGGACGAACAGCCGTCCCTCGTGGAAGAACCCGGCGTCCCCGGTGAAGACGGACCATCCCTGACCGGACGGGCCGTCCCCGAACCGCGTCGACTTGGCCTCGGCGCCCGCGTAGTAGCCGGGGCACGCGGACGCGCCGCCCACGACGATCTCGCCCAGCAGCCCGTCGGCCAGCTCGTTCCCGTCGTCGTCCAGGATCCGGACCGGGACGTCCTCCTCGGGCGTGCCGCAGCCGACGATCCAGCCGGACTTCGCCCCCTTGGAGTGCGCGCCCACCTCGTGCTGCTCCAGGATCCGCACCGGCTGCCCGAACGCCAGCGACGCCGGGTCCGGACGGACGGCCAGCGGCAGCCGCCAGGCGTGGTCCATGGTGACCAGCAGCGTCGTCTCGGCCATGCCGTAGGCCGGGTTGAACGCCTCGCGGTGGAACCCGAACGGCTCCAGCAGCTCGGCGAAGACCTCCAGCGAGTGCGGGTCGATCGGCTCGGCCCCGATCAGCGCCATCCGCCAGCCGGACAGGTCGACGCCCTCGAGCTGCTCGGGCTTCACCCGGCGCGCGCAGTAGGCGTAGGCGAACGGCGGCGCGGCGGTGTGCGTCGCGGTCGCGAAGCAGCGGATCCAGCGTGCGGGGTCGCGGATGAAGTGGTCCGGCCGCATCAGCCTCAGGTCGCACTGCAGCGCGATCGGGGTGATGAAGCAGCCGATCAGGCCCATGTCGTGGTACAGCGGCAGCCAGGTGGCGACCTCGTCGCCGTCCTGGAACCCGGCCGTGCGCGCGATCAGCTCACAGTTGGCCTCGAGGTTCTCCCAGGTGACCATCACGCCGCGCGGCGCGCCGGACGACCCGGACGTGAACTGCAGGATCGCGAGCTCTCCGGCGGGCTGCACCTCGGCCTCGTGCTCGGCCTGGCGGGGCGCCCACGGCTCGCCGTCCAGCCCGGCGTCGGCCATCGCGCGGGCGGCGAGGGGGGCCAGGTCGTCGGACGCGATGGTCAGGACCGGCCTCGCCTGCCGCAGGATCGCGGCGACGTGCGCGACGTAGTCGTCACCGTCCTGGAACAGCGGCGGGGTGACCAGGCAGACGGTGGCGCCGGCCGCCCACACCCCGAAGTAGGTCTCCACGCAGGTGAAGTCGGTCGGCAGGACGACGCAGACCACGTCGCCGGGCCGCACCCCCGCCTCGATCAGCGCACCCGCGGTGCGCCGCGCCGCGGACGCCAGCCGGCCGTAGTCGTGGTGGTCCCAGCCTCCGTCGTCGGTGGCCAGGCTGACGCCGCGTCCGGTGTTCGGCTTGTCCAGCCAGTTCCGCAGTGCGGATGCCATCGGTGTCCCCTTATGCGCTTTCTCCCGGTCACTCCCGTGACTCGTGGGTAACTTCACCAGCGTCCGGCCGTCCGCGTCAACAGGGGCCGAGCACCCACGTCGGCAGGCTCGGGACGGCCACGCGACAGCCCTGCCCGGCTCGTGTGTCCTGGCTGTTCAGCGGCCTTCAGCGGCCCTTCGGCGGCCCTTCAGGAACCGCCCTTGGACGGCCGGTCCCGGGCAGCGGTGTTCAGGCCGTCCGGGTGCGGCGGTGGACGAGCGTGGCGACGGCGCGCCAGCCGAGCAGCACCAGCCCGAGGAACAGCGTCGCGACGATCACGAACGCGACGGCGACGCCCTGCCCGGACACGACGCGCAGCAGCATGCCGCCCGCGACGGCCGCGACCCAGATCCCGAGGCCGGAGGGCACCAGCCTCGCCGGGTCGTGCCAGGCCCGGGTGGCCAGCCAGCCGATGAGGGCGCCGGTCAGGAACGGCCACGCCGTGTTGAGGAACCCGGTGACGCTGGACGCCTCGTCGTGTGATGCCCGTCCGATCGCCACGAAAACGAGCACGCACACCGCGTCCAGAACCGCCGCTCCCGCCACATTCCGCATATCCCCAGGCTAATGTGCCTGCCCGGCAGCCCCGAACCGCCCCGGAAACGAACGGACCCGGAAAACGCCGAAGGCCCGATCCGGATTCGGATCGGGCCTTCGGCTCTTGGTAGCGGGGGCAGGATTTGAACCTGCGACCTCTGGGTTATGAGCCCAGCGAGCTACCGAACTGCTCCACCCCGCGGCGATGTCTCAACATTATGGGGTCCCGGTTCCTTAGGCAAACCGGCGGCTCGGGCGTTGACCAGGGGAGGCCGGTATCTCTCAGGCGGCCCCCGGCATGACCGAAGCGGCCAGGCCGAAACGAGACCTCAGGGGAAACGCCGAGGGCCCGGAACCGTATCGGTTCCGGGCCCTCGGATTTGGTAGCGGGGGCAGGATTTGAACCTGCGACCTCTGGGTTATGAGCCCAGCGAGCTACCGAACTGCTCCACCCCGCGATGACGTGCTCACCCTATGAGGTCCCGGCCCCTTAGGCAAACCGGCGGCGCGGGCGTTGAATGGCGGGACCCGATACTCCCCGGGAGGCCCGGCATGACCGAAGCGACCGGCAACACGACCGGCAACACGACCGGCACCGAAACGACCGACGTCTACGACCCGTTCGATCCCGCCTTCCAGGCCGACCCCTATCCGGCCTACCGGCGGCTGCGCGACGACGATCCCGTCCACCGGCACGCCGACCCGCCGTTCTGGGCGCTGTCCCGCTTCGAGGACGTGTGGGAGGCCGTCCGCGACCACGAGACGTTCTCGTCCGCGCGCGGCCTGACGTTCTACGAGGACGAGATCGGGAAGCTGGGTCTCGCCCCGACGATGGTGATGCTCGATCCGCCGCGGCACACCGTCCTGCGGCGGCTGATCAGCCACGGGTTCACGCCACGCCGCACCGCCGCCATGGAGGACACGCTGCGCGCCTTCGTGCGCGCGCGTCTGGCCGAGATGAGGCGGCGGGAGGCGGACGGCGAGACCGTCGACCTGCACCGCGACTTCTCCTCGCCCCTGCCGACGTTCGCGCTGGCCGAACTGCTGGGCGTCCCCGAAACCGACCGGGCCCGGTTCGGCCCGTGGGTCTCGGCGCTGACGACCTTCCAGGACCAGGGTTTCGACACGTCCGCGATGGTCGAGGGCTCGGGCGCGCGGGCCGTGGCGGAGATGTTCGAGTACTTCAGCGGCGTCATCGCCGAGCGGCGCGCCAGGCCGGGCGACGACCTGATCAGCGTCCTGACGGTCGCGGAGGCGGACGGCGAGAGGCTCACCGACTGGGACGTCCTCGGGTTCTG
Source organism: Actinomadura oligospora ATCC 43269 (assembly GCF_000518265.1). GTDB lineage: Bacteria > Actinomycetota > Actinomycetes > Streptosporangiales > Streptosporangiaceae > Spirillospora > Spirillospora oligospora. The sequence continues at coordinate 125,465 of NZ_JADG01000012.1, forward strand.
CTTCGTGATCGTCGCGGGCGGCAACGACACGACGGGGAACCTGGTCTCGCATGCCGTCGCGCTGCTGTCGGGACGTCCCGACCAGCGCGAACTCCTGCGGGCCGACCCGTCGCTGATCCCGAACGCGCTGCTGGAGTGCCTGCGGCTGGAGGGCTCGGTGCAGGCGCTCGGGCGGACGACGACGCGTCCGGTCACCGTCCGCGGCGTCGAGATCCCCGCCGGGGAGAAGGTGATGCTGCTCTACGGCGCCGCGAACCGGGACGAGCGGGAGTTCGGGCCGTCCGCCGGCACCCTGGACGTGAGGCGGAGCATCCCGCGCCACCTCGGGTTCGCGAGCGGCGTCCACTTCTGCATCGGGTCGCACCTGGCCCGGCTCCAGGCGCGCGTGGCGCTGGAGGAGCTGCTGGTGGCGCATCCGCACGTGGAACTGGACCAGCCCCGGGCGAAGAGGATCATGTCTCCCTTCACCCGGGGCTGGGTGTCTCTGCCCGCCCGCCTGGGGGTCAGCCCATGTGCGGGTAGCGGTAGTCCGTCGGCGGGACGAACGTCTCCTTGATGGAGCGCGGGGACGTCCAGCGCAGCAGGTTCAGGATCGAACCGGCCTTGTCGTTCGTCCCGGACGCCCGGCCGCCGCCGAACGGCTGCTGGCCGACGACCGCGCCGGTCGGCTTGTCGTTGATGTAGAAGTTGCCGGCGGCGAAGCGCAGCACCTGGGCGGTGTGCGCGGCGGCGGCGCGGTCCTGCGCGATGACGGCGCCGGTCAGCGCGTACGCCGACACCGACTCCATCTGCGCCAGCATCTCGTCGTACTTGTCGTCGTCGTAGACGTGGACGCCGAGGATCGGGCCGAAGTACTCGGTCCGGAAGATGTCGTTCTCCGGGTCGTCCGACACCAGCACGGTCGGCCGGACGAAGAAGCCCTCGGCGTCGTCGTAGGAGCCGCCCGCGACGACGTCGACCTTCGGGTCGGCGTGCGCGCGGTCGATCGCGGCCTTGTTCTTGGCGAACGAGCGCTCGTCGATGACCGCGCCCATGAAGTTCGCCAGGTCCGTGACGTCGCCCGTGGTCAGCGACTCGACCTCGGCGGCGAGCTCCTCGCGGAAGCCGTCCTCCCAGATCGACCGCGGCACGTAGGCGCGGGACGCGGCGGAGCACTTCTGGCCCTGGTACTCGAACGCGCCGCGGACGAGCGCGGTCTTCAGGACGGCCCGGTCCGCGGACGGGTGCGCGACCACGAAGTCCTTGCCGCCGGTCTCGCCGACCAGGCGCGGGTAGGTGCGGTACTTGTCGATGTTGCCGCCGACGGTCTTCCACAGGTGCTGGAAGGTGGCGGTCGAGCCGGTGAAGTGGATGCCCGCGAGCTCGGGGTGCGCGAGCGCGACCTCCGACACCGCGATGCCGTCGCCGGTGACCAGGTTGATCACGCCCTTGGGCAGCCCGGCCTCCTCCAGCAGCTCCATGGTCTTCACGGCCGCGTAGGTCTGCGTCGGGGACGGCTTCCAGACCACGACGTTGCCCATGAGCGCGGCGGCGGTCGGCAGGTTCGCGGCGATCGCGGTGAAGTTGAAGGGGGTGATCGCGTAGACGAACCCCTCCAGCGGACGGTGGTCGGACCGGTTCCACACGCCGGGCGAGGAGACCGGCTGCTCGGCGAGGACCTGCCGGGCGAAGTGCACGTTGAAGCGCCAGAAGTCGATCAGCTCGCAGGCGCTGTCGATCTCGGCCTGCTGCGCGGTCTTGGACTGGCCGAGCATGGTCGCGGCGGCGATCGTCTCGCGCCACGGCCCCGACATCAGGTCGGCGGCCTTCAGGAAGATCGCGGCGCGGTCGTCGAAGGACAGGTCGCGCCAGGCCGGGGCGGCCTTCAGCGCGGCCTGGATCGCGTCGCGCGCGTCGTCCTGCGTGGCGGTGCCGAAGGTGCCGAGCACGGACGCCCTCCGGTGCGGCTGGACGACCTGGACCTTCTCGCCCGCGCCCATCCGCCGCTCGCCGCCGATGGTCATCGGCAGGTCGATCGGGGCCTGCGCCTGCAGCTCGGCCAGCTTCGCCTCCAGGCGGGCCCGCTCGGGGCTGCCGGGCGCGTAGCCGAGGATCGGCTCGTTCACCGGTGCTGGGACGTTGGTCACGGCGTCCATGGGACCTCCTGCGGAGTCGGTCGGGTGGTCGGCGGGGGTGCTCACCGCGGTCGGCGGCGGACGGATCGGCGGCGGACGGGCCGGCGCGTCGGCGTTGGGCGCGTCGGCGGAAGGCGCGTCAGCGGGGTCAGCGGGAGATGAAGGAGCGGAGGAAGAAGGCCAGGTTGGCGGGGCGCTCGGCCAGGCGGCGCATGAAGTAGCCGTACCAGTCGGAGCCGTACGGGACGTAGACGCGCATGTCCTCGCCGGACTCGGCCAGGCGGCGCTGCTCGCCCGCGCGGATGCCGTACAGCATCTGGAACTCGTAGCTGCCGGGCTCGCGGTCGTTGCGGTGCGCGAGGTCGAGCGCGATGTCGATGATGCGCGGGTCGTGGCTGCCCACCATCGGGTGGCCCTCGCCCTCCATCAGCGTCTTCAGCGCCCGGACGTAGGCCCGGTCGACGTCCTTCTTGGACTGGTGGGCGACCGACTCGGGCTCGGCGTAGGCGCCCTTGACGAGCCGGACGCGCGATCCGGGGCCGGTCAGCTCGGCGAGGTCGCCCTCGGTGCGGTGCAGCATCGCCTGGATCGCGACGCCGGTCGCGGGGAAGTCGGCGCGCAGCTCGCGCAGGATGCCGAGGGTGGAGTCGACCGTGGTGTGGTCCTCCATGTCGAGCGTGATCGTCATGCCGAGGCCGTCCGCGGCGGCGGCGACCGTCCGGGCGTTCTCCAGCGCGATGGCCTCGCCGTCGCCGGGCAGCGACTGGCCGAGCGCGGACAGCTTCAGCGACGCGTCCGCGCCGGAGGTCAGGCCCTCGACGGCGAGCGCCTTGAACAGCTCCAGGTAGGCGTCACGGGTGGCGTCGGCCTGGGCGCGGTCGGTGGTGTCCTCGCCGAGGTGGTCGAGGGTGACCTTCAGGCCGTCCGCGTTGAGCTCCTGGATGGCCAGGATCGCCGCGCCGAGGTCCTCCCCGGCGACGAAGCGGTCGACGACGCCCCGGGTGAGCGGAACGGAGGTGACGAGGCCGCGCATCCGCGCGCTGCGCGCGGCCGCGAGAAGGATGGAAGCGAGCACGGGGAACCTCCGGTTTCCGGCGAGTCGGTCGGGACGAGTCGGCATGAACGTGACAATGGGGTCGCGAGTCGGACGACACGGACCCTCACTTCGACGCTAGGCCCTCCTGACCTGCGCGGATATAGTCAACTGTCACTTGATGGCAGCCGGTTGTTCAGACATGTGTATGAGGGGTGACGGTGGCCGGAGCGGGGGACCTCCAGGAGCTGACCGAACTGGTCGCCGACCTGCTCGGCGCGCCCGCGACGCTCGAGGACCGTGACTTCCATCTCGTCGCGTACGCAGCGCACGGCGGGGCCATCGACCCCGTCCGGATGGAGTCGATCCTGCACCGGCGCGCCACCGAGGAGGTCCGGTCCCGGTTCGAGCGGTACGGGATCGCGCGCGCCACCGGGCCGGTGCGGATCCCCGCCGACCCGGCGGCGGGCGTGCTCGGCCGGGTCTGCCTGCCCGTCCGGTGGCGGTCGGTCACCTACGGCTACCTGTGGCTCCTGGACGACGAGGGCCGTATCGGCGACGACCTGCTCGCGCGCGCCGCGCCGCTCTCCGAGCGCGCCGGGCTGCTCATGGCCCGGCAGTCCCGCGAGCGCGCCGACCTGGGCTGGCAGCTCGCCGACCTGCTGTCCGCGCACGCCGAGGTGCGGACATCGGCTGCCGCCGCGCTCGCCGAGGCGCTCGAACCGCCGCTCGTCGTGGCCGTCCTGCGCACCCCGGACGCCGAGCCCCAGCCCCTGAACCCCTGGCTGCTGCCCCGGTCCGTCCTGACCACGACATGGGAACGCGACCACGTCCTGGCGATCCCGCATGACGCCTCGTCCACCGAGACGATCGTGGCGCGGGCCCGCCGCCTACTGGAGGAACGCGGCTCCGGGCCCGTCGCGGCCGGGCTGTCCGACCCCTGCCCCGACCTCGCGCGCGTGCGTGAGGGCTGGCTCCGCGCCCGAGTAGCCGCCCGCGCGGCTGGAACGGCCGCCGAGGCGGCGGGCGAGGCGGCGGGCGGGGTGACTCGCGCGTGGTCTGATCTGGGGGCGCTGCGACTGCTCAGGCTCGGGGACGACGATTCGCTGGCCCAGACCGTCCTGACCCCGGGGATCTCGCGCTTCCTGGAGCCGAAGCACGCGGAACTCGCCCGGACGGCCCTCACCTACCTCGACCACGCGGGCAGCGTCCACGCCACGGCCGCGGTGCTGAACGTCCACCGGCAGACGCTGTACCACCGGCTGCGGCGCATCGAGGAGATCACCGGGCTCGTCCTGTCGGACGGGCGTGACCGCCTCACCCTGCACCTCGCACTGACCATCGCCCCCCACCTCGGCCGCTGACCCGAGGCGGACCGGCCTTCGCGGGACGGATCGCCAGGGGCGGGGTCGCGGGAGCGGGGTCGCGGGCGGCGCCCGCTGGGCGGGTGGGCGCGGGGCGTGGGGCGTGGGGCGTGGGAGCGCCGCCGGTCATACGCGGGTGTCCCGCCGGACACAGGCGGATGCGCTGCCAGGGCGCTTGTGCGACGACCCCTGTCAGGAGTTGTCTGACAGGAGAGTCAAATCCACCATGGGGAGGTGGGAACGGCATGGCGAACGCATGGCCGGAGCTGCACAGGGGAAGCCGCGGGCCGGACGTCACCACGGTGCAGTACATCCTGCGCGCGGCCCGTGAGGCCTCGCGGCACCTGAAGCCGGACGGTGACTTCGGTCCGAAGACCGAGCACGCCGTCCGGGAGTTCCAGGAATTCGCCGGGATCGCCGTCGACGGCATCGTCGGCCCGGTGACCTGGGGCAAGCTCACCGACGGCCACACCGTCGACTCGACCGTCCGGCGGGGGGACGAGGGCGACTTCGTCCGGGCCGCGCAGACCGAACTGGTGAAGCAGGGCTATCTGAAGGCGGGCGGGGTGGACGGCGACTTCGGCCCGAAGACCGAGGCGGCCGTACGCCGCTTCCAGGAGGACGTCGGCCTGAACGTGGACGGCGTCGTCGGGCCGAAGACCTGGCGGCAGCTGGTCACCCACAGGAGCTGACCGGGTGATCTCGGACACCCGGACGCTCCCGGCCCCCTGAACCGTCCCAACCGTCCAAGGGGCTTTCGCCCGGACGTCCGAAGCGCGCGGGCGGTGAAACGCCGAAGGCCCGGAGCCATTTCTGACTCCGGGCCTTCGAACCTGGTAGCGGGGGCAGGATTTGAACCTGCGACCTCTGGGTTATGAGCCCAGCGAGCTACCGAACTGCTCCACCCCGCGGCGATGTCTTAACTCTAGGGCATGAACGGGAGTGGACCAAATCAGTTTCCCGAAGTGGCGCGCTGGGGGCGTCCCGGGAGCGTCCCGGAGCGTCTCGGGAACCCGTCCGGACGCTATTTCGTGCAGGCGGGAATAGCGCCCTGACCGGAGTTCAGGGCGTTCAGCGACTGGATCGCGCCGTGCAGCGTGTCCGCGCGGACGAGCCGGAGGCCGCCCGGGCGCGCGCCCAGCGCCTCGGCGCAGTTGTCCTTCGGGGTGAGGAAGACCGTCGCCCCCGCGCGGCGCGCCGCGATCATCTTCTGCTGGATGCCGCCGATCGGGCCGACCTGGCCCTCCGGGGTGATCGTCCCGGTGCCCGCGATGAACTTGCCGCCGGTGAGCGGCCCCGGGGTCAGCTTGTCCACGATGGACAGCGAGAACATCAGGCCCGCGCTCGGCCCGCCGATGTCCCCGACGCTGATGTTGATCTTGAACGGGAACTTGTAGTCCTCCGCGAGGACCACGCCGATCACCGGCTTGCCGTCCTGGCCCTTGGCGGTGGTCAGGTCGACCTTGGCCGGCGTGTTCGCCCGCAGCACCTCGAGGGCGGCCCTCCCGCCGACCCCGGCCTTGGCCATCTGGGCCTTGACCTGGTCGACGTTCGCGGTCTTCACGCCGTTCACCGCGGTGATCTCGTCGTTCGGCTGGAGCTTCCCGGCGGCGGGCTTGTCCTTCTGGACGGAGTTGACCAGGACCCGCGTCGGGACCTTGATGCCCAGCTCCTGCAGCGCCGCGGCCTCGGCGTTCTCCTGCGAGTCCTGCATCTGCCGGGTGTTCTCGGCGTCCACCTGCTGCTGCGACTCGTGCTTGGGGAAGATCGTCTCCTCGGGCACGATCGCGGTGTCCTTCGACAACCAGCCGCGCAGCGCGGTGAACAGGTCGATCCGCGCGTCCGGTCCGCCCCGGTAGGTGACCGTGACGAAGTTCAGGTGGCCGGTGGCGGGATAGGTCTGCCGTCCGTCGATCTGGACGAGCGGCACGCCCTTCCCGTTGTCGCCCAGCGTGTTGGCCGTGGGGCCGGGGTACAGCGCGACATACGGGACCGGGAGCAGTGCGCCGACGATCACCAGCGCCAGCAGGAGCGCGCTCGCGACGGCGAGCGTGACGGCACGACGAGACATGTCGGAAAGCCTACGGGCACGCCCGGAGTCAGCAGGCCCCGACCCACTCGTCCCCGCCGTCGGCGAACCCCTGGTGCTTCCAGATCGGCACCTCGGCCTTGAGGTCGTCGATCAGCCGCCGGCAGGCCGCGAACGCCTCCCCGCGGTGCGGGCAGGACGCCGCGACCACCACGGCCAGGTCGCCGATCTCCAGGTCGCCGACCCGGTGCGCGGCCGCGATCGCCCGCACGGGGAAGTCGGCCGCCACCTTCTCCATCACCCGCCGCAGCTCCCGCTCCACGGTCGGGTGGGCGCTGTAGGACAGGCTGCTGACCTCGCGCGCGTGATCATGGTCGCGGACCGTCCCGACGAACACCGCCGTGCCCCCGGCCGCCCTGTCCTGGACGACCGCGAACACCTCGTCCACCGACAGTGGGGTGTCGCGCACCTCGCACATCCGGACGACGTCGAAGGCGTCCGCTCCGGGGGCTCCCGGGTCGGGTTCGGCTGGGGAGTGGGTCGCCTCGCTCACGCGTCGCAGCCTACTCGACCACCCCACCCGACCCCAGGTCGGCCGTGGCATCGCGCACGATCGAAGAACCCACCCGAAACCGACGTGCCGAGGTGATCGCGCGTGACCGGAGTGGTCCCGTGACCGGAGTCGTCGCGTGACCGGAGTGGTCCCGTGACCGGAGTGATCGCGTGACCGGAGTGATCGCGTGACCGAGCCGGTCGCGGGACCGGGGTGCGGGACCGGGGTGGTCTCGCGGGATCGGGTGAGCGCGCGTGGCGGATGGGGCCACGCGCGGTCGGCGCCGTCGCCATGCCTCGCGCGGCGACGGGGACCGGCGGTTCGGGTGGTCGTGGTGGGATCTGTCAGGCGTGTTCGGGGTGCTCGGCGGGGACGTCCGGCTCGAGGGTCGCGGCGAGGGCGTCGGCGAGCGCGGGCACGAGGTCGGGGCCGACCAGCACCTCGTCGTCCATCTCGTGGCGGCGCAGCCGGAGCGCGGAGTGCCGCTCGCCGTCGCGCAGCACGCCGACGATCATGCGGACGTCCTCGCGGCCCGGGTGGCCCGCGGCGTAGGAGGCGGCCTCGTCCGGGTCGGCCGGGATCTCCTCCTCGGCCTCCGGCGGCAGGACGACCCGCTCGATGACCAGCGCGCAGCCCGCGACCGCGTCCGGCCAGGCGATGGTCGCCAGCGCGTCCTCCACGGACGCCTGCGCGGGCAGCTCGGGCTGCTCCAGCGCGGCGAGGGTGTCGCCCTGCCCGGAGTCCGTGGCCAGCCCCAGTTCGGCGGCGAGGTCGGGCTCGGTGGTGCGGATCTCACTGCCGTAGACCAGCGCGTACAGCTTGGGCGCCGCGTCCCATCCCTGCTCGGCGGCGTGGCGTTCCAGGTCCTGGACGACTTCTTCGAGGTGGCTCACAAGGCCATCTTCCCCCGTCCGCGCGCGTGCGTTGGCCGCGACCTCCCGGCCCCTGTCCGCGAATGCGTCCGGCACGGTTCCGGCTCGCCCCACTCAGCCCGAACGCATTTGTAGGCCCGAACCCACTTGGCGGCGGGTTATCCACAATTGGACGTGGAACTGGGGACGTCGCGGGACCACTCGGTAGGTTTCTAGGACAGCACCGGCGGGGGATGCCGGTGGGGGCGCGATCTGAACGGAGGGGCCCGTTGACCTTCCGGACTCCCGGAATCCGGCGGCGGCTCGGCGGTGGCCGGTCCCGGCTGCTGCTTCCCACGCTCGTGACTCTGACCGTCCTGGTGATCGCCTTCACGGTCGTCACCGCGATCTGGACCAACCTGCTCTGGTACCGCTCGGTCGGCCTCTCGTCCGTCTACACGACCCAGCTGTGGGCGCGCGCGTCGCTGTTCTTCGGCGGCGGCCTGCTGATGGCGCTCGTGGTCGGGGTGAACATGGCGGTGGCGCACCGGCTGCGCCCGGCCTACCGGCCGCTGTCGGTCGAGCAGCAGGGGCTCGACCGGTACCGGACGATCCTCGATCCGCGACGCCGGGCGGTCACGGCCGCGACGCTGCTGCTGCTCGGCGTGCTCACCGGCGCGTCCGTGGCCGGGCGGTGGCCGGTCTGGCTGGCGTTCCTGAACCGGACGAGCTTCGGCGTCCGCGATCCGCAGTTCCACAAGGACATCTCGTTCTACGTCTTCACCTACCCGTTCCTGCGGCTGGTGCTGGGCGTCGTGTTCGCGACCGTGATCCTGTCGATGCTGGCCGCCGTGATGGTCCACTACCTGTACGGCGGGCTGCGGCTGCAGGGGCCGGGCGACAAGGTCAGTCCGGCGGCGCGCGCGCACCTGTCGGTGCTGATCGGCCTGTTCGTGCTGCTGAAGGCGTTCGCCTACTGGTTCGACCGGTACGGCCTGGTGCACTCCGAACGGGGCGTCCGCACAGGGGCGTCCTATACCGACGTCAACGCGCTGCTGCCCGCGAAGACGATCCTCGCGGTCATCGCGATCGTCTGCGCGCTGTTGTTCTTCTCCAACCTGCTGCGGCGCGGCATGACGCTGCCCGGGGTCGGCCTGATCCTGCTGGTGCTGTCGGCGCTGCTCATCGGCGGCCTGTACCCGCTGTTGATCCAGCGCTTCCAGGTGAAGCCGGACGAGCAGAACAGGGAACGCCGCTTCATCCAGCGCAACATCGACGCGACCCGCGCCGCCTACGGCGTCAACGGCGTCACGCTCGAGCCGTACGGCGGCCATCCGGAGAACGACCAAGGCAAGCTCGCTGCCGCCGCGCGCGACCTGTCCGGCGTCCGGCTGCTCGACCCGGTCGTGATCAGCCCGACCTACCAGCAGCTCCAGCAGAACCGCGAGTTCTACCGCTTCCCCGACACCCTGGACGTCGACCGCTACCAGGTGAACGGCCGCCCGGAGGACTCGGTCGTCGCCGTCCGGGAGCTGTCCGGCCCGCCGAAGGGCCAGAACAGCTGGGTGAAGGACCGGCTGATCTACACCCACGGCTACGGCTTCGTCCGCGCGCCCGGCGAGCGCCTCACCGCCGACGGCACCCCCGACTTCCAGCAGAAGGACATCCCCCAGAAGGACCTCACCGGCGCCCCCGTCGGCACGCCGCAGATCTACTTCGGCGAGCGGACGACCGACTACTCGATCGTCGGCGGCCGGGGGCAGAAGGAGTTCGACCACCCCGACCCGTCCAACAGCTCGCAGCAGGTCAACACGACCTACGCGGGCCGGGGCGGCGTGCGGATCGACTCCGCGCTGAACCGGACGCTGTTCGCCGCCAAGTTCCAGGACTGGAACCTGCTGCTCTCCGGGGCGATCAAGAAGGACGCCCGGATCCTCTACCACCGCACGCCGCGCGAGATCGTGCACCGCGCCGCGCCCTGGCTGACCCTCGACGGCAACCCGTACCCGGTCGCGGTCGGCAACCGCATCCAGTGGGTGCTGGACGGCTACACCACGTCCAACGGCTACCCGTACTCCCAGACCCTCGGCCTCCAGGACGCCACCCGCGACACCATCACCGACACCCGCTCCGCCGTCGCCAAGCAGGCCGACCACAAGATCAACTACCTGCGGAACTCGGTCAAGGCCACCGTCGACGCCTACGACGGCACCGTCCACCTCTACCTCTGGGACGACCAGGACCCGATCGCCAGGACGTGGACGAAGGTCTTCCCCGGCACCGTCGAGCCCAGGTCCGCGATCCCGCCCGACCTGCTGAACCACCTGCGCTACCCGGAGGACCTGTTCAAGGTCCAGCGCCGCATCCTGGCCCAGTACCACGTCACCCAGGCGGACGCCTTCTACGGCGGCCAGGGTTTCTGGGACGTCCCGGAGGACCCGTCCCCCGCCAACAAGGGCAAGACGCAACCCCCGTACTACCTGAGCCTCCGCATGCCCGCGCAACCAGGCGTCCAGCCCCAGCCCGCCCAGCGCCCGGCCGCCGGGCCGAGTTCCCCACAACCCGGCGGCCGTCCGCGCACGACCGCGGCCATGTCCCCTCTGACCCCGAGCCCCGCACCGTCCACCGCCGCCCCGCAAACCGGACCACAACCACCACAATCGGGCGGCGCCCAGCCGGGGGCCCAGAGCGGTGGCCAACCGGGCGCGTCGAACGGCGCGCAAGGAGGCGCGAGCGACCAGTCCGGGCAGCCACGCTTCTCTCTGACCTCGGTGTACACGCCGCGAGGCCAGCGCTACCTGTCGGCCTTCCTCACTGCGGACTCGACTCCCGGCGATCCCGGCTATGGCAGGCTGCGCCTGCTGGAGATGCCGACCGCCGACCAACCCGGCCAGCCGCGCCCGCAGGGCCCGGGCCAGGTGCAGCAGGCGTTCGAGAACGACCAGGCCATCCGGAACCTGCTGTTCCCCACGCGCAACAGCGGCACCGAAACGAAGCTCGGAAACCTGCTGTCCCTGCCGTTCGCGGGCGGCCTGCTCTACGTCGAGCCGCTGTACTCGCAGACGACCCAGAGCAACCAGGCCCCGTATCCGACCCTCCTGGCCGTCCTGGTCAAGTACGGCGACCGCGTCGCCTTCGCCAGCCGCTCCGACAAGCCCCAGGCCGACACGGACCTCCTCCAGTCCGCGATGAGCAGCCTCTTCGGCTCCGGCACCGGCCAGTCCCCCGGCACCCAGCCGGGCCAGCCCGGCAACGGCAAGCTGTCCCCCGAGGCGCAGAAGGCGATCAACGACCTGTCCAAGGCCGTCGACGACTACAACAACGCCCGGTCAAAGGGCGACTACCCCGCCATGGGCGACGCCTGGAACCGCATCGTCCAAGCCCGCAACGCCCTGACCACCGCCACCCAGAAACCCCCCAAGTAACCCGACACCACCAGCCCCCAGGCGGCCCCACCCGCCCGACTCCGTACCCCCCCCCACCCCAGCAGACAGACGCCACCCCTACTCCCCCTGGCGCGAACGGGTACCCGGTCGATGCCCCCCGAAGCCACACCGCCCCCGTCCGACCACCTGACTCACGGACGGCGGACGGCGGACGGCGGACGGCGGACGGCGGACGGCGGACGGCGGACGGCGGACGGCGGACGGCCAGCATCCGCTTGAGGCCACGACCGCGCGACGTCCCCACCCCGTTCAACCCACCCGTCGGCCCCTGGCGGGAGAAAGAGCAACGGCTTCGGCATGGCGACCGCCGGACGAGGGTGCGGCCCGGGGCCCTGGGCGGGGGCGGTGAGCGGCGGGCCCGTAGGCGGCGGGCCCGTAGGCAGCGGGCGGGCGGACGAGGGTGCGACCGGGGGCAGTGGTCGGCGGTGGTTGGGGGGCGGTGGTCGGCGGGCGTGGGTGAGAGGTGGGGCCGGGCTGGGGTGGGTCAGTCGCAGGATTCGGGGAGGGCGAGTGGTTGCGGGCGGGTGAGGCGGCCGGGCTGGGCTGGGGTTGGGTGGGTCGAGCACGGGTGAAGGGCGGGTCAGGTGGTGGTGGGGGTGGGGCGGGGGCGTAGGCCGAGGATCACTACGGCGCCGACGGTGAGGTGGAGCAGGACGAGGATGAGGGTGGAGGACACTCCGACGGCGCTGTTGGACGGGCCGGTGAGGGACGCGGCGAGCACGCCGGGGGCGACGATCGGCCAGACTCGCTCGGCGCGGGGGGAGCGTCGGCGCAGGATGGCCAGGAGGATCCAGCCGGAGAGAGCGGCGAGGACGCTCGTCAGGACGATCATCAGAGGTCCGACGGTGCTGGTTCCGTCACCCATGCGGACGGTCAGGTCGATCCCGGCCACGGGGACCGCCACGGTCCACACGGCGAGCGCGGACGTCGCGGCGGCGGCGATGGTGAGGAGGGGCTGCTTGAGCGAGGAGTTCATGCCGCCGAGCTTGGCCCGCGCGGCCGCGCCCGGACATCGGGCGGTCGGTCGCGGGTTGTCCGCCCTCGGGGCGGGGTGGGTCCGACTTTGGTAGGTGCCGCCCGTTCTGTCCTGGCCGTTAGCTTGGCCCGATGAGCGACTCCCGAGGTCCGCGTCCGGTTGAGGCGGCGAGTGTGATCGTCGTGGTGGGCGCGCTGACCGGCGCGTCCGTGTGGTGGCGGCCCGCCGGGGCTCCACTGTGGCTGGACGTCGCGTTCGCGGTGTTGAGCCTGGTCGCGGCGGTCGTGCAGTGGCGGTGGCCGGTCTCCGGCACGCTCGCCGCCACCGTCCTCGCGGCGGTGTCGCCCGCGGCGACCCCGGTGGCGACGACCGGCGCGCTGCAGGTGGCCCAGCGGAACCGGTTCGCCGTCGCGGCGGGCGTGGCATCGGCGGGCTTCGGCGCGCATGTCGTCCGGGGGTGGTGGCGTCCCGACTCCGGCATCTCCCTCGGCTGGTGGCTGGCGCTGATCCTCGCCACCTACGGAGCGCTGCTCGGCTGGGGAGCGCTGGCCCGGTCCCGCCGCGCTCTGCTCATCTCGCTGCACGAGCGGGCCGTCCGCGCGGAGGCCGAGCAGGGACGGCGGGTCGCCGAAGCGCGCATGGCCGAGCGGCGCACGCTCGCCCGGGAGATGCACGACGTCCTGGCCCACCGGTTGTCGCTGGTCGCGACGCATGCCGGAGCGCTGGAGTACCGTCCGGACGCCTCTCCGGAGCAGGTTGCCAAGGCCGCCGGGGTCGTCCGCGCCGGGGTGCACCAGGCGCTGGAGGAACTGCGTGAGGTGATCGGCCTCCTGCACGAGGACGACGCCGACCCCGCGACCACGCCCCAGCCCACCCTCGCCGACCTCCCCCGCCTGATCGACGAAGCACGCGAAGCCGGACAGCCCATCGACCTCCGCGACGAGCTGAGCCTCACCCCGGACGACGCCTCCCCCACCGGTCGAGACACGTCCGCCCGTCCGGGCACGGCCTCCGCTCGCCCGGACGCCACGTTCCCGCCTGCCATCGGACGGGCCGCCTACCGGGTCGTCCAAGAAGGACTGACCAACGCGCGCAAGCACGCCCCCGGCCAGCCGGTCGCGGTCCTGCTGCACGGCACCCCAGGCACCCGCCTGCTCATCGACATCAGCAACCCGCTACTCACGGCGGCCAGCCCAAGCGCAGCAACCACCCAGCCCCCACCCCCGCCGCGCACACGAACTCCCGACGCCCTCACCACGCAAACCGCGTCCGCATCAAAGGCACCACCCCCGCGCACAGACGACGCACAATTCACAGCCGCACTGGGCGCAGCGGCCTCACGCGCGGACGGTCGGCCAAGTACCGCCGCGGCAAGCGCACGGCAACCGGGCACAGGCGACGCACAGAGCGCCGCTACGCCGGGTTCACAGGCACCACGCGCAGACGGTCAGCAGAGCACCGCCGCACCAAACACACAGCATCCGTCCGCAGACGGCGGGCAGAGCACCGCCGCACCAAACACACAGCATCCGTCCGCAGACGGCGGGCAGAGCACCGCCGCACTGGGTGCAGGAGCCCGCCGCGCGGACGGAGGGCAGAGCAGCGCTGCGCTCAGCGTGCGGCAACTGCGTACGGACGGCGTGCAGGGGGCGGGCGTGCAGGGTCGACACGCGGGCGGCGGCGGGGTGAGTGGGGGTGCAGCAGGCGCACAGGGTTCGGGTGCGCGCGCTATGCCGGGAGCACAGGTTCCGCGTGCGGGTGGGGGGCGGACGGAGGTCGCGCCGGGGCCGCGTGAGGACACGGCGGGCGGACTGGCGGCGGCAGGCGCGGGGGCTTCGGGGTTGCCGGGGGCCGGGGTCGGGTTGGTGGGGCTGACCGAGCGGGTTCGGGTGGCGGGTGGGCGGCTGGATCACCAGGTGACGGAAGGACGGTTCGTGCTGCGCGCGTCGCTACCATGGCCCGCGTGATCCGGGTGCTGCTGGTCGACGACGATCCTCTGGTGCGGGCGGGGCTGTCCATGATGCTGGACGGCGCGGCGGGCATCTCGGTGGTGGGCGAGGCCGCGGACGGCGGGGAGGCGGTCGCCGCGGCCGACGCGCACGCGCCGGACGTCGTCCTGATGGATCTGCGGATGCCCGGCGTGGACGGCATCACCGCGACCCGCAGGCTGCGCGCCCGTCCCGCCCCGCCGGAGGTGATCGTTCTGACCACCTTCGACGCGGACGAGGACATCCTGCGCGCGCTGCGGGCCGGGGCGGGCGGCTTCCTGCTCAAGGACACGCCGCCGCCCCAGCTGGTGGAGGCGGTCACGCGCGTCGCCGCCGGGGACCCGATCCTGTCGCCCCGCGTCACCCGGCGGCTGATGGAACGCACCATCACGCAGACCGGCACGTACGAGCGGGCGCGGGCGACGCTGGCCGCGCTCACGCCCCGCGAGTCCGAGGTGGCCGTGGCCATCGGACGAGGCCGGACCAACGCCGACATCGCCGCCGAACTCGCCATGAGCGTGACCACGGTCAAGGCCCACGTCTCCAGCATCCTGACGAAGCTCGCTCTGGACAACCGCACCCAGATCGCCCTTCTCGCCCACGACGCGGGCCTGACCTGAACCGCGCTCAGTCCTTCTTGAGCAGATCCCTCGTGGTCTGGTCGACGCGGTGGATCCGCCCGTCCGCCGCGAGGTGGCCGAACATGTAGATCTCCGAGCGGAAGTCGCCGCCCTTGCCCGTCGTGACGTCCAGCGTGTAGCGGACGGCGAAGCGGTCGCCCGACAGCACGGCCTCGTGGACGTCGACCGACCCCACGTCCGACGGTGTGACGCGTTTCCGCAGGCCGCGGACGTGGGCCAGCATCCGCTCCCGGTTGATGACGAGCCCGTCGTTGCAGTACTCGAAGTCGGGGACGAAGTAGCGGGCGAGGACCTCGGCCGGGTCCTCGTCCGGCTCGACCATGTCCCGCGTGTAGGCGACCAGGAACTCCGACAGGTCATGTTCCGAGCGAATGGCCATGAATCCACCCTCGTAGGTGTACGACATACGCTTACGACCCGTACAACGTACCCCACCCCCGCACGGTTCCCTAGGCGCAGAGGGCGGTCTCGACGGCCTTCTCCATGTCGTCCTCCTGCGCGGGCAGGCCGCCCGGGTCGAGGTTCACCATGACCGTCGCCTGCCGTCCGGACGTCGTGACGCCGCCCAGGGCCTCGAAGCCGAGGATGTCACCGCCGTGCCGCCAGTAGAGGCCGCCGCAGGGCAGGGGGTGGCTCTCCAGGCCGAGTCCGTAGGCGCGGCCGCCGGAGTCGCCGGTCGGACGCGTCCTCATCATCTGCCGCAACTGGGCCGGAGGCAGGAGCCTGCCGCGGACCAGGGCGTCCAGGAAGCGGTTGAGGTCGGTCGTACCGGAGATCATCCCGCCGCCCGAGCTTGCGACCGACGGGTTGAACTCGGTGATGTCCGTGAGCGGCGCGTCCGGCCCCGGACGGACGTAACCGCGCGGGTGCGGGCCGGGGATCGTCGCGTCGTCGCCCGGGACGCGGGTCTGCCTCAGCTTCAAGGGCACGATGATCCGCTGCCGGATCTCGTCCCCGAAGGAACGGCCGGTCACGCGCTCGATGAGCATCCCCGCGAGCAGGTAGTTGGTGTTGGAGTAGCGCCACCCCTTGCCGGGCTTGAAGGTCGGCGGATGGGCCAGCGCGAGTTTCACCAGGTCACGGACGTCGTAGTGGGCCAGCGGGTCACGGATCACCTCCTTCAGGTCGAAGAAGGAGAGATAGTCGGGCACCCCGCTGGTGTGCTGCAGCAACTGCCGGACGGTGATCCTCCGCCCGTCGTTGCCGTGCCCGCGGACGACGCCCGGCAGGTAGCGCTCCACCGGCGCGTCGAGGACGACCCGGTGCTCCGCCACCAGCTGGAGGACGACCGTCGCCACGAACGGCTTGGTCATGCTGCCGATCCGGAAGCTGACGTCGCCGCGCATGGGCGCGCCGCTCTTCACGTCCGCGACACCGCTGGTCAGGACCGTCCTGTTCCCCCGACGGTCCCGGATCTCCATCAGCGCTCCGGGCGCGCCGTCGGCCGTCGTCAGCCGCCGCATGATCTCCCGCAGGCGGACCGTGGACGCGTCCGTCGTGCGGGACTCGGCGGCGGCCCGGCGGCCCGTCCGCCCGTCCACGGGTGCGACCACCGCGACACCCGCCGCGGCCGTCACGGCGAGCGCCCCGCACAGCACGCGCTTGTGCTTGATCATTCGTGTTCCCTCCATCGCGAGGCCCTCACGCTAGGAAGCACGGCTCCGAACGCGCTTCACCCTCGAGAGCCAGCTTCCCGATCGCCCCACGGGGTGCGTCCGGCACCACCCACCCGCCCCGCGACATAGACCAGCGCTCGTTCGGCATAGGCGAACCGCCCCGCGGCGGCGGCCTTCGGGGTGAGATCTCCGCAAGCGTCCGTCACTTTCAGCGACGATCCTGAAGCTCTAAGTTGTCGAGCGGGAAATTCGACCACCGAAGGGGAGAGATGAAGCGGATCACCAAGCTGGCCATGGGGGCGTTCGCGGGGGCCGCCGTCGCGCTGGCCCCCCTGGCACTCACCGGCACGGCGAACGCGGACACCGGCACGAACCCGGAGACGACGGTCATCACCCTCAAGCAGGACGCCGGGACCCGGACGCACGCCGCCGGGTCCCAGGTCATCCACTGCGCGCTCGCGGCCCGCAACCCGCACCACTCCCACCACGCGGACGCCGCGAACCGCGGCATGGTCAACGCCGTCGGCTCGGTGAAGTGCGACCACGCGGTGGCCCGGATCAGCATCCGCGTCGGGCTCTACAAGCACGGCCGGCTGTACCGGCAGAGCCCCGTGAAGGCCAACGCGGGCAAGACGTCCGTCACCCAGAACGCGGCCCGCCGGTGCGTCGCCCGCCAGGACTACACGGGCGTCGCCATCGCGGACGTCACCGCTCCTCCCGGCTACCGCCCGTCGCACGCCAAGGGCAGGTCCATCGGCAAGACCGTCCGGATCGCCGCCTGCAAACGCGGCGGCTGACGCCCAGCCGGCCCGGCCCCTCACCCGGCCGGGCCACGCCCGCGCGTTTCGGCTGGGCCACGCTTCGGTGATCAGCCGACGCGGTCGTCGGGGGTCACCGGGACGCCCTCGATCCGGTCGTCGCTCAGGAGCGCGCCGATGAGCCCGGACGAGCCGCCCACATACGTCGAGTCGAGATCGACCTCGGTCGCCGCGCACCAGCTGTGATCGTCCGGCCAAAAGAGGTTCGGCGACTGCGGGAGGAAGTAGCCGTCCCCGCGCTGCCCCAGCTCGGTGGCCGCGTCCAGGGGGCCCGCGAAGAGCAGGTAGTCGCGGTGGGGCAGGCGCACCCGCGGGGCGGACGCGAAGACCTCGCCGGGAATCCAGCCCCAGCCGTCCCACAAGCAGAACCAGCAGGATCCGGGCGTGCCGGTGTGCGCCGCCAGAACCGGCACGAGCGCCGCCAGCTCGGACGCGGGCAGCTCCCCCATCCGGGGCTCCTCGTCCCAGATGTCCCGGGACGTCCTCGCGGCCAGCTCCTCGAAGCGCGTCGCGGAGGAGACGCCCGTCCCCGCCCCGTGCGCGATCTCCGACCACCGGACGGCCCGCTCCGCCGCCGACCAGGCCGGATGCAGGATCCGCACATAAGCCTCGAAGCCCGCCGGAACGAGCCCCCGGACCCCGGCCGCGAACTCCCCCATCCCGTCCACGACCCAGGACGCGGCGTCCGCGACGTCCGCCGAATCCCCGATCAGCCGCAGCCGGCCCCCACCCGCGTCCATACCGGCATTCTCACCGGCCCCGCCCCCTGCCGGAAGCACGACCGAACCCGCATGTCGCCCCAGAAACCGCTGGTCAGACGCGACGACGGCGGCGTGCGCGGCGGATCGCGGCGGCGGCGCCGATGGCGGCGACCGTTGCTCCGGCCGCGGTGGCCATCGTGGCCTCCTTGCCGCCCACGCGGCGTCCGACGACGGCGTGGCGCCCGGCGGTCTCCTCCATCAGGACGCGCAGGGCCGTCGCGTTGTCGTAGGCGGGCTTCCACCCGGCGGCGCGCAGGCGCGCGGCGTCCACGACCCAGGGGTAGGCGACGTAGTGCAGGTCGGTGGCGGGCGCCGGGGTCATGCCCAGGCGGTGCAGGCGCTGCGCCATGCCGAAGGTCACCGCGGCGGGCAGCTCGAAGCCGCGCTTGCCGGTGATCTCGGCGACCTCGTCCATGCCGAGCCAGCCGTCGCAGCCGACCGCGATCGGGCCGGGCAGGTCCTCCACCACGACCGTCTCCAGCGCGGACGCCAGGTCCTCGACGTGGCAGAACTGCCAGGCGGGCTCGCTGCCCTTGACCGTCAGCAGCCGCGGGGCCTCGAAATGCCTGGTCACGACCGTGTCGACGCCCGGGCCGACCAGCGCGGCCGGACGAACGACCGTGACCGCCAGCCCCGGATGGCTCGCGGCGGAGGACGCGGCGAGGTCCTCGATCTCCAGGTAGTCGCCCGCGATGGACTCGGTGGCCTCGGCGAGCAGCGGCGCGTCCTCGCGCAGCGGGACCTCGTTGTCGGCCAGCGCGCCGTAGACCATCGCGCTCGTGACCAGCACCACCCGGCGGACCCGGGCCGCCGCCGCGGCCGTCACCACGGTCTGGGCGCCCCGGACGTTGTGGGTGCGGCGCTCCTTGGCGTCCAGGTCGGGCGAGCGCTCGATGTCGAGGTTGACGATCACGTCCACGTCCGAGAGCCGGTTCGACAGCAGCGGGTCACGGATGTCCACGACCCGCCAGGTCGCCCCCGGCACGTCGCCGCGGTGGCCGTCGACGGCCACGACCTTGCGGATCTCCTCACGCTCGGCGAGCCGGGCGGCCAGCAGCCGCCCCGCGCCCGACGCCGCGCCGGTGACGGCGACGACCGGGCCCTTGCTACGCCGAGGGCGAACCTTGCCCGTTGCCACGGGAGCGCCCCCTTCTCTGTGTACGCGACCTCGCCGGGACCGGCTAACGTTGCGGATATGAGCCCATCATGCATGCCGGGGGCAAACCGATGAATGACACTCCGTTCGGCTTCAACCGTCCCGGCGACGGCGACGACGACAAGCCCCGGGACCCGTTCGGCGGGATGGGCGGCGGCATGGGCGGCGACATGGGCGGCGACATGGGCGACATGCGGCAGTTCGCCGACATGCTGCACCGCTTCGCCGACATGATCGGCACCCAGGGCGCGCCGGGGGCCGGTTCCGGCGGCCCCCTGAACTGGGACCTTGCCAAGAACATCGCACGCCACACCGTGGTCGAGGACGGCGGCGACCCGTCCGTCCTGGACTCCGAGCGCACCAAGGTCGTCGAGGCGCTCCGCCTGGCCGACCTGTGGCTGGACGAGGGCACCACGCTGCCCGCCGGGATCCGCTCCCCGCAGGCGTGGAGCCGGTCCGAGTGGATCGAGAACACCCTCCCCGTCTGGGAGAAGGTCTGCGACCCGATCGCGTCCCGGATGGTCGAGTCGATGGGCGGCGCCCTCGGCGGCGGCCTCGGCGAGGACGTCCCGGCCGAGATGCAGGCGATGGCCGGCCCGCTGATCGGGATGGTCCGGCAGATGGCCGGGGCCATGGTCGGCGGCCAGACCGGGCAGGCGCTCGGCGCGCTCGCCAAGGAGGTCACCTCCTCCAGCGACGTGGGCCTGCCGCTCGCCCCCGCCGGGGTCGGCGCGCTGCTGCCCGCCGCCGTCACCGCGTTCGGCGACGGCCTCGAGGTCTCCGAGGACGAGGTCCGGCTGTACCTGGCGCTGCGCGAGGCCGCCCACCAGCGGCTGTTCGCGCACGTCCCGTGGCTGCGGACGCACCTGCTCGGCGCCGTCGAGGACTACGCGCGCGGCATCACCGTCGACCTGTCCGGGATCGAGCAGGCCGTCTCCGGGCTGGACCTGTCCAACCCCGAGGCCCTCCAGGAGGCGCTCGGCGACGGGATCTCCCTGACGCCCGCCGAGACCCCGCAGCAGAAGGCCGCGCTCGCCCGCCTGGAGACCACGCTCGCGCTGGTCGAGG
This sequence comes from Actinomadura oligospora ATCC 43269, assembly GCF_000518265.1. Lineage (GTDB taxonomy): Bacteria > Actinomycetota > Actinomycetes > Streptosporangiales > Streptosporangiaceae > Spirillospora > Spirillospora oligospora. Next base: position 145,879 of record NZ_JADG01000012.1, read on the forward strand.
GCTGGGTCGACACGGTCGTCAACCGGGTCGCCGACGGCCGGCTGCCCGAGGCGGTCAAGCTCGCCGAGGCCGTCCGGCGGCGGCGCGCGACCGGCGGCCCCGCCGAGCGCACCTTCGCCACCCTCGTCGGCCTGGAGCTGCGGCCCCGGCGGCTGCGCGAGGCCGGGGCGCTGTGGCGCACGCTCACCGACGTCCGCGGCGCGGACGGCCGGGACGCGATCTGGGAGCACCCCGACCTGCTGCCCACCGCCGACGATCTCACCGACCCCGACTCCTACGTCCACGGCGACCCCGATGCGCCGGGCCTGTCGGACGCCGACCTGTCCGCGCTCACCGAGCAGCGGCCGTCCGAGAAGCCGTCCGACGAGGACGGCGAGGGCGAGAACGGCAAGGACCAGGGCAAGGGCGACGCGGAGCCGGGCGCATGAACACGGGCCGTCCCGCCTCCCACGTCCACGGCTGCTCGCTGACCCCGTCCCGGGCCGCCGTGATCCGCCGCCGGACGTCCCGCACGGCCCTGTGCTGGCAGCGCCCCAGCGACCAGGAACGCCGCCGCCACCAGCGCACCGACTCCCGCTACCCGCGGGTGGGGCGGGTGTGACCGCTCCCCCGACGCCGTCGGTGCACGCCGACGCCGTCCGCGTCCTGTCGGCGTGGACGGCGCCGGACGCCGGGCAAGGCCGCGTCCGCGACGCGTTCCTCGATCACCTGGCCGCCCACCCGGACGGCACGTGGCGCGAGTGTGTTCCTGGTCACATCACGGCGAGCACCCTCGTCCTGGACGCGTCGCGCTCCCACGTGCTGCTGACCCTGCACGCGAAGGTCAAGCGGTGGCTCCAGCTCGGCGGGCACTGCGAGCCGGGCGACGCCACGCTCGCGGACGCGGCGCTGCGCGAGGCCACCGAGGAGTCCGGGATCCCCGGCCTCGTCCTGTCGCCGGGCCCGCTGCGGCTCGACCGGCACCTGGTGCGCTGCCACCCCGAGGGCTCCTGGCACCTGGACGTCCAGTACGTGGCGGTCGCGCCGTCCGGCGCGCGCGCCGAGCGAAGCGACGAGTCGGACGATCTCCGCTGGTTCTCCGTGGACGCCCTCCCCGAACCGACCGACGATGTCGTCCGCGCCCTGGTCACCGCCGCCCGCACCACCCACTAGCCGCCGGACGCCCTCGCCCAAGCGCCCAAGCCCGCGACCGAGTCCTAGACGCTAGCGTCCGCCAACGAGCCGCCCGGCACGCGGGCGGCCGGGGTTCGGGACGGCTGAGCGTCGGCGTGGTCGGAGGCTTGGGCGTCGAGCTGATCAGCGCGCACCCGGCCGGGGCCGGGTGTCAGGCGACGGGGCGGCCTTCCAGGAGGGCGCGGGTCGACTCCCAGCCCTCCAGGCGGGGATCGAGGAGCGCGACGTCCGCGGGGGTGCGCAGGCGGTGCCAGCTCGGGCCCTGCGGGATCCGGCCGTGCCGCGGAGCGGCGGCGCGGAGCCGGGACAGCGCGTCCGGGACGTCCAGATCCGTGCTGGTCAGGGCGTCCGCGAGCCAGGACGGCAGGGGCAGCCGGGCCGCCAGCGCGACGATCCCTCCCCCCGCGGACTGGCAGGCGGCGGCCGGGGCCTGCCCGAGGGCGCGGAACAGCTTGCCGAGCAGCAGCGGCGGAAGATCAGGAGCGTCCGGGGAGAGCAGCGCGGCCTCGGTCGCGCCGAGCGCGTGCAGCGCGGCGAACGCGCCGGGCAGGGTCGGCTCGCGGACGATCGGGGTCCCGGGCCAGGTCAGCGCCTCGACGTCGGGCTGGTCCGGCGGATCGAGGACGAGCGCGGCGGTCACCAGTTCCAGGCCCGCGACGACCTCGTAGGTGTCCTCGAGCAGGGCGAGCCGGTACTCCTCGGCGTCCACGCCGGGCGGCGGCTGCGCGTCCCCACCGGACGACCGCACCGCCAGAACCCCCGCATACCGGACGGCCCGCACCGGCGAGTACTCCCGCTCATCTTCCTCGTCCCGCGCGAACGCCTCGGCCTGCTCGCGCGGCTCACCCCGTGCGAACGGCACGTTCTGCTCGTGCGCCTCGGCCTGGGCGGCGGTCTCGACCTGCGGAAACGGCTCGGCCTGCGGGCTGCCGGTCAACCGGCCACCCCGTGGCGGAGATCGTCCTCGTCGGACGCGCCGGACTCCATGGGGAGGTGGGCCGCGGCGGCGACGCCCTCCAGGTAGCCGCGGGCGCGGTCGGCCTTGGGGTAGTGGGCGACGAGTTCCCAGAAGTCGGCGCCGTGCCCGGGGACGAGAAGGTGGGCCAGTTCGTGGACCAGGACGTAGTCCACGACCCAGGACGGCATCCCGCGGAGCCGGGTGGAGAGGCGGATCGTCCCGTCGTCCGGGGTGCAGGATCCCCAGCGGGTGCGCTGGTTCTCCACCCACCGGACGCTCGCCGGGACGGCCCGGCCGTCCAGGTAGCGCCGGGACAGCTCGTGCGCGCGCGTCTCCAGATCGGAGTCGCTGGGACGGCGGCGGCGCTCACGATCAGCGAGCCGCTGGAGGATGGTCGCGATCCACTGCTCCTCTTCCGCCTTGCTGAGCCGGGACGGCAGCATGACCACGACCTTGTCCCCGTCCCGATATGCGGACACCGTCCGCCGACGTCTGCTGCTCCGGCGGACCTCAACGTTTGGGGGCACGCAAGAACCGTACCCAAAACTTTGCGCCCGCCACAGGGGGGGTTGGCCGTTTTCCCAGCTCAGAACCGATGTTTTCCCCGCCCGGGAGCCGTCTGCCACCCCCTTCCCGGCACCCTGGACAACACGCCGGAAGGATTTTCCGGGAATTCGGTCTGACCGAAATACGTACGGAGCGTGACGAGAGATCGCACCCGCCGGGCCCCTGCCGCACACCGCTGGAGGCCCCTGGCGGACGTCTGGGCGGGCCTCCGGACGTGTGGCCAGGTGGGAGTCGGATGACCGTCCTCGCGGGACCGCCCTGTCACACCGATTCCGTTCGATCCGTCATCCGGGTAGACGGGGCGAAACCGCCACCGTCCCCTCGGAACGGAGAAAAGTCATGACGGCACCGATTCTGGTCACCGGCGGCACCGGGACGCTCGGCTCCCTGCTCGTCCCCCGGCTGCGGGACGCGGGACACCCGGTGCGGGTGCTCACCCGGCACGCCCGCCCGGCCGCGGACGGCGTCGAGTACGTGGCATGCGACCTGCTCCAGGGCGACGGGATCGACGAGGCCGTCGCCGGAGCGGAGATCATCGTCCACCTGGCGGGCGGCCCGAAGGGCGACGACGTCGCGACCGGCAACCTCGCCGGGGCCGCGAAGCGGGCGGGCGCCCGGCACCTGGTGTACGTCTCGGTCACCGGGGTCGAGGACGTCCCGGTCGCGTGGCTGCGCACGAAACTCGCGTCCGAGCGGGCCGTCGCCGGTTCGGGCGTGCCCTGGACGACGCTGCGTCCCGCCCAGTTCCACAGCCTGGTCCTCGGCATCGTGGAGAAGATGGCGAAGATGCCGGTCGTCCCGGCCCCGGGCGCGCTGCGCTTCCAGCCCGTGGACGAGCGGGACGTCGCCGCCCGGCTGGCCGAACTCGCCCTCGGCGAGCCGTCCGGCCTGGTCCCCGACCTCGCCGGACCGGCCGACCTCACCCTGCCCGAGCTGCTCACCGGCTACCTCGCCGCCGCGGGGAAGCGCCGGCCGCGGCTGCCCGTCCCGATGCCGGGCAAGATCGGCCGCGCCTACCGGTCCGGTCTCAACCTCGCCCGCGAGGGCGCACTCCGCGGCACCCGCACCTGGGAGGACTACCTCGCCGAGCACGTCGCGGCGGACCGCAGGCCCGAGCCCGCCTCCCGCTGACCGTCCCCCCGCGCCGCGACGGGCGCGGGTGATCGATCAGCGGCCGGTGAACTTCGGGGTCCGCTTCTCGCGCTGGGCGGTGAGGCCCTCGACCATGTCGTCGGTGGTCATCGTGAGGGGCTGGGCGAGGGCCTCCCAGCGGAGGGCGGTCGCCATGTCGGGGTGGCCGCCGTTCGCGAGGGCGGCCTTGGTGAGGCGGGTGGCGATCGGGGCCTGCGCGGCGACGCGGTCCGCGACGGCGAGGGCCTCGGCCAGGACGTCCTCGCGCGGGACGGCCCGGTTGACCAGGCCGTTCGCCGCGGCCTCGGTCCCGGTGAGGACGCGTCCGGTGAGCAGCATCTCGCGCGCGAGCGGCAGGCCCGCGACCTCCGGGAGGAGCCAGGTCGCGGCCATGCCGGGGTGCAGGCCGAGGGCGGTGAAGGGCGCGAGGAGCTTGGCGTCGGCGGCGGCGTAGCGCAGGTCGCAGGCGAGCGCGAGGCAGAGTCCGGCGCCGACCGCGTGGCCGTTGACCGCGGCGATCGTCGGGACCTCCAGGTCCCGGATCATCAGCCAGGTCCGGTAGTAGTCGGTCATCCGGGCGCGCAGCTCGGGCAGCGCCGCCGCGTTGGTGTCGGCGAGCCAGGACAGCACGCCGCCCGAGGTGAACGCGGTTCCGGCGCCGGTCACGACGACGCAGCGCAGGCCGGTGTCGGCGCGCAGTTCGGTGAGCGCGTCCCTCCAGGCGACGGTCATCTCGTCCGACATGGCGTTGCGCCGGGACGGGTCGTTCAGCGTGAGGACGGCGACACCGTCCGGACGGCGGTCCACCAGCAGGACGCGATCTTCAGCCATGGCCGAACCGTACCGCGCGCTCCCCCACCGGCGCCGCGAGGGCGGCACTGAGGCCGTGAGGGGCCGGGCAGCATAGCGGCATCGCGCGTGAGAAAGCGCACACTTACAGCGTCTTCGCAGGTAGTCGAGGTGCGGCAGGATCCGGCCGCCCCCTTTGTCCTGGATCGTTGTGGCGGGAACGACCGCCGTCCCCGACAATGGTCGCCGTGAGCGATCTTCCCCGCCGCGCGGTGACGCGGTCCGCAAAGCTGGCGTCCCTCCCGCTCGGTTTCGCCGGGCGCACCGCTCTGGGCGTCGGGAAACGCACTTTCGGCAAGTCCGCCGAGGCGGTCGCCGTGGAGATCCAGCAGCGCACCGCCGAGCAGCTGTTCAAGGTGCTCGGGGAGCTCAAGGGCGGCGCGATGAAGCTGGGCCAGATGCTCTCGATCTTCGAGGCGGCGCTGCCGCCGGAGATCGCCGGGCCGTACCGGGCCACTCTCACCCGGCTCCAGGAGGCCGCGCCGCCGCTGCCCGCCTCGGCCGTCCACCGGGTCCTGGCGGAGGGGCTCGGCGAGGACTGGCGGGACCGCTTCCAGGAGTTCGACGACGAACCGGCCGCCGCCGCGTCCATCGGGCAAGTGCACCGCGCGATCTGGGAGGACGGCCGGGACGTCGCCGTCAAGGTCCAGTACCCCGGCGCGGGCAAGGCGCTGATCAGCGACTTCAACCAGCTGGCCCGGCTCGGCCGGCTGTTCGGCGTGCTCATGCCCGGCCTGGACGTCAAGTCGATGCTCACCGAGCTCAAGGAGCGGGTGGTCGAGGAGCTCGACTACACCATCGAGGCCGAGTCGCAGACGCTCATGCGCGAGGGCTTCCCGGCGGACGACCCCGACTTCTACATCCCCGAGGTCGTCGCGCAGGCGGGCGACGTCCTGGTCACCGAGTGGATCGACGGCACCCCGCTCTCGAAGATCATCAGCGACGGCGACCAGGACACCCGGGACCACGCGGCGCTGCTGTACTGCCGGTTCCTGCTGTCCGGGCCGAGCCGGTGCGGGCTGCTGCACGGCGACCCGCACCCGGGCAACTTCCGGCTGCTCCCGGACGGCCGGCTCGGCGTCCTCGACTTCGGCGCGGTGGACCGCATCCCCGAGGAGTTCCAGTACCGGATGGGCCGGCTGCTGCGCATCGGCACCCTGGACGACATCGACGAGATCGAGGCCGCGCTCCGCGACGAGGAGTTCATCCGCGAGGGCGTCGATGTCGACATCGAGGGCCTTGAGGCGTTCCTCGCCCCGATCACCGAGCCGTTCGTCACCGAGACCTTCAGGTTCAGCCGCGAGTGGCTGCGCGACATGGCGGCCCGCGTCACCGACCTGCGTCCGACCAACGTCGTCCGGCAGCTCAACCTGCCGCCGGAGTACGTGATCGTCCACCGCGTCCTGTCGGCCGGGACGGGCGTCCTCTGCCAGCTCGAATGCGAGATCCCCGCCCGCGCCGAGTCCCTCCGCTGGGTCGCCGGGTTCGCCGACGAGGAAGAGGAAGCCGAACCCGTCGCCTGACCGAACCCGTCGCCCGACCGTGCCCGTCACCTACGCGAGCCTGTCGTCTGCGCGTACCAGTCGCCCGAGCGAGCCCGTCGCCCGAGCGTGCCCGTCGCCTGCGCGAGCCCGTCGCCTGCGCGAGCCCGTCGTCTGCGCGAGGCTGTCGCCTGCGCGGATCGGGAAAGCAGAGCGGGGCCGCGCACCGATGTAGTGCGCGGCCCCGCCTTTTCGCGTCCGGCCAACGAGAGGGAGAGCCGGGCGCGCGGCGGCCGTATCGGGAGGCACACAAACCCGCCAAACCATCCAAGAAAGAACGGATCGGGCCTACCACCGAGACGGCTGGGCATCCGGGCCGCCGCCCCCGACGGGGACGGCGGCCGTTTCGGTCAGTCGAGCGGACGGCGCGGGGCCGGGGCCAGCAGGGCCCGGCTCACGCGCGCGGCGCGGAACTGCGCCTGACGCTTGGCCCGGCGCATCGCCCGCACCCGGGCCGCCCGGAGTTCGGCGGCGTCGGCCGCGTCCACCCCGGCGGGTATTCGCTCGCGCGAAAGGTCCTGGCTGAGCAAGTTCATCTCGGTCTCCTGGGGGACGGGGCGGCGCGACGCGAGGGTCGCGCCGCCCTGTGCCTCGATGTGAACGGTCGGGATCGTGGTCATCGCCGGGTCACGCGGTCACCTGGTCGGGAAGCGGGTGCTTCCGGGGACGGCCGCGCGGCCGCTTGCGCGGGACGACGACGCCGCGGACGAACAGCTCGCCTCCCCACACACCCCAGGGCTCCTTGCGCTCGAGCGCTCCGGCGAGGCACTCGCGGCGGAGCGGGCACTCCAGGCAGAGCGCCTTGGCGAGCTCGACGTCGGCGGGTGCCTCGGCGAAGAAGAGCTCCGGGTCGGTCCGGCAGGGCAGAGTGAGGTCCTCTTCGCTCATCGCGAGGGCCCCCTGCATCACGGTCACCCTGTTTCCTCTCGTTGGATCTCAACGGGTTCGTGTCGTCGGGTCTGTCTGGACAAAGAGAAAGGCCGCGGATTCCGGTGTCGGAATCCGCGGCCCGGGGGCTCGCCGGTCTGGTTCTAGACCGGTCGTAGCCTCCGGGGGTACGGACCCGACTCGTCGCCCTCCGGGGAGGTGACGTTCACGTGGGTCGTGGCCGGAGCGGTGCGCTGAGCGCTTCCCGCGGGTTCGGCTGCGAGGACACTGCGCCCCTGCTCATCACGGGACACCTGCTGCATCAGACCGCGCAGTCGCAGCCCGAACCCGAACAGGCCGAAGCCCTCGAGATCGGTCGCGATCCTGCTGATCGTCCGCTTGACACCGCCGCCGAGTTTCGCCATGTCACCGAGAATCCCGGTGGGGACGGAGAGGGCGGTGGCGCCGGCATAGGCGGCCGAGAACGCCGGGCAGGGAGCGATCCCGCTCTGCCACATGCTCATCGAGATCGTGTTCTTCACCGGACCACACACCACCTTCCTGGTTCTCGTGCCGACCGCCGGACCAAGATCCAGTCGTTCGACTGCCGAATGTTCACAGCGAGCGTACGGCGCTCCGCGGGAAATCAGCAAGATATTTTTGACCTGCGGTTTTGTGGCCCGTCTCACCGGAACCCCAACCCCGTCCCGCGCGTCGCGCGAACGCCCAACGCTGCGAACAGCCTACCGGCCCCCACCGACAATGATCATGTCCCCGACCGGAACAGGCCGCCGGAAGAGTTCGCCCACCCTTCCCCCGGATGTCGGTGGGGCAGGGCAGGATGTGCGACATGTCCGACAACGAGGCCCTGCTCCGGCGCATCGAGGGTGACCGCGACCTCGCCGACCTGCTCACCTGGCCCGGCGACTTCGACATCGAGCGCCGCGATCCGGTCGAGGACCTCTTCCTCGCGTCCGGAACGTCCCTGACCCCGATCGCGGGGGACGGCGCGGGCGGCTCGTTCTTCCTCTGCGGCGGCGTGGACGGTCCCGTCCTCTACGCCGACTCCGAGGGCGGGGCGTCCCTCATCGCCGCCGACCTCACCGAGGCCGTCACGCTCATCGCCGTCCTGCCCTACTGGCGCGACCTCGGATACGGCTGGACGGTCGAGGAGTCCGAAAACGACCTCCTCGAGGACCAGCCGGACTTCCCCGAACACCGCGCCGAACTCCTCGTCCTCCTGGACATCACCCCGCCGCCGAACGAGCGGCTCATCGAACGCTTCCGCACCGCCGTGCGACGCACCGTCCCCGACTTCCAGCCGAAGACCCGCCACGACGACCCCGCAGGCCCCTACGAAGCCACCTACGCCCCCTTGTTCGACAAGCTCTGACGAGACGGCTCGTCGCCGAAGGCTGGCTGACGGCGCGGTCCGGTTCCGGCACACGCGTCGCCGCGGGCGCCGCCGCCCCGGCCCCGCTGGTCCGGAATCGTGCCGCGCCCCACTTCCGTCCGCCACGACCTGGTCCCGGGACGTCCCGACACCCGGGCCGTTCCGCGCGCCGCCTGGTCCGGCGCCGTCCGGCACGTCCTGCGAGAGGCCCCGGCGGACGCGTTCGGCTTCGGCGAAACCCAGGTTGAGGACGACACTGGCCGCCTACCTCGCCCGGGTTCGGGGCGTCCGCGTCGCTCCCCGGCCCACCTGCTGATCTGCTCCGGGTACACGCAGGCGCTCCACCTGCTGGCGGACGTGTTCGCCGAGCTCGGCGTCCGCACGGTCGGCATGGAGACGCCCGCCATCGGCGACCACGTCACGATCACGGCCGCGAAGCTCCAGGTCGCCGACATTCCGGTCGACGCGAAGGGCCTCTCCCACACCACGCTGGACGCCAAGGTCGCCGTGTGCACCCCCGCGCACCAGTTCCCCTCGGAACGAGCATGTCGTCGTCGCGCCGGGCCGAACTGGCCTAAGCGGACGAGACCCTGGGCTGGATCGTCGAGGACGACCACGACGGGGAGTTCCGCTACGACCGGCGTCCCATTGGAGCGCTCCAGTCACGGCGTCCGTCCCGCACGGTCCACGTCAGCTCCACCAGCAAGACCCCGGGCCCGACCGTCCGGCTGGGCTGGGTCGCCTGCCCCCCGCCCTAACCTGACCACCGCACGTGCCCCCGTCCCAGACCATCCACGTACGACACCTCAGGCGTCAGTGACGCGAATGAGGCCCTCCTGCATCACCGAGACAACAGGTCGCCTTCGCGGGTGAAGACCTGGCCGCGCGCCAGACCACGGGCGCGGCCAGCGAAGGGGGTGTCTTGGTAGTACATGAGCCCGTCGTCGGCCCTGAAGGGCTTGTGGAACCACGTGGCGCGATCACCTACTTGATCACCAATCCCCCTCATGACCTGCACATCAGTTGTCACCCTGCCCTCAACGTGCCGCGATCGACACGGCTTCAGGGGCAGCGGCGGCGATCCCGTAGTCGTCGTTCCTCGGTCACCAGGGCGTTCCATAGAGCCGGGTCCCACTCGTGCTCCGAGGGCACCTGCAAATCGAAGTCATCACGCCTCTGCCAGGGGGCGTCTTCGGCCCTGGCTGCGTTGACCAGTTGCTCTCCCGGCGTGCGGACGTAGCAGGGCAGTCCGTGGTGGCATCCCGTTTCCGCTGGATATGAGTATTCGTACTCAGGCGCGCAAAGATCGTTTCAGCCAGGGTGAGGGGCGAGCACCAAGATCGGAGAACCCCTTTGAGAACGACTGCTCTGGCCCTGGCGACGGCGGGAGCCGTCACCGCCACGTTGCCGACCGTCCCGGCCGCGCAGGCCGCGACGAGCCCTGCCTGGCGGGCCTCCGTCCAGCACGCGTCACTGCGCAACGGGTCCCGGCTGCTGACGGTGGGCAAGACCACCTGGGCCTTCGGCGGCCGCAGCTACCAGGACGGCCGCGCCACCGCGTTCCGACGCGACGGATCCGCCTGGCGGCAGGTCGCGCTGCCGTCGCAGGCACGCGGTGAGATCGTCGCCGCCGACGCGAGTTCGGCCCACGACGTGTGGGCCGCCACGCTCCGCACCAAGAACGGGCAGCCCGTCGCGATGCGCTTCGACGGCAAACGGTGGAAGGCCGTTCAGGCGCTCGGGAACACGGTCGTGACCGCCGTGACGGTCGTGGGCCCCCGGGACGTGTGGATCTTCGGGACCGACGGGCCGACGGACCGCCGCCCCGTCGCCTGGCACGGCACCCCGCGCGGCTGGAAGAGGACGACCACGCCGTTCGTCGTCTGGAGCGCCGACCTGCGCTCGGCCAGGGACCTGTGGGCCGTGGGCTGGCGGAGCGGCGGCGGGCAGGCCGCCGGACGCTTCGACGGCAAGCGCTGGCGCTCGGTCCCCGACCCGCGCGGCTCTCTCCCCGCCGCGCTGCGCGACCCCGCCAAGGCCCAGCTCGCCTACGGCAGGCTCATGGCCGCGAAGGGCACGCTGTGGCTGGCCGTGAACGCCAACCTGTGGTCCGAGTGGCGCACCGACGCCTACCTGCTGCGCTTCGACGGCAAGCGCTGGCGCTCGGAGCGGCTGCCCAAGACCGTGGCGTGGCACCAGAGCGGCTCGTTCGTCCCGGACGGCAAGGGCGGACTCTGGATGTTCGCCTACACCGGCGACCAGCGGTCGTTCCTGTTCCGCCGCACGGCCTCGGGCTCCTGGAGCAGTTCCCTGGTGAAGGCGCCGGGCCTCCGGTACGTCGACCTGGGCGACCTCGCGCCCGCCCCGGACGGCGGCCTGCTCGGCTCGGCCGGCTGGGACACCCGCACCACCGCGACCGGCGGGGTGCTGTCCTACCGCTGACCCGTGACCGGTCCTCGATTGGTCTAGACCATGACCAAGGTCGGCGCACTACCGGCACACAATCTTGATGAGGGATGCGCAAGGACGGTGGGGGACGCCGTCGGACGGTGGCGGGTGCGCGGTGCTGTGCGCGCCCGCCTGAGTCCAGCGGTCGGCGGCCGGGTGGCGACTTCGGCCGACGCGCCGAACTCACATCAAGAAGCGTGTTCTCGCTGGTCAGGCGTCGGTTACGCGGATTAGGCCCTCTTGCATTACGGAGGCGACCAGGTCGCCTTCGCGGGTGAAGATCTGGCCTCGGGCCAGGCCGCGGGCGCCGCCGGCGAAGGGGGTGTCCTGGTAGTAGAGGAGCCAGTCGTCGGTTCGGAAGGGCTTGTGGAACCACATGGCGTGGTCCAGGGAGGCGCCCATGGTGCGTTTGTCGCCCCAGGCCAGGCCGTGGTTGAGGAGGACGGTGTCCAGGAGGGTCATGTCCGAGGCGTAGGTCATGAGGCAGACGTGGAGGAGGGGGTCCTCGGGGAGGTCGTCGTCGACCTTGAGCCAGACCTTGGACTCGGGGGTGGCGAGGGTGGTGTCCTTGGCGGCCTCCCAGGTGAGGGGGGTCGCGTGGCGGACGTCGAAGGGGCGGCGGTTGACGAACTCGGTGGCGGCGCGCTCGCCGAAGACCGGGATGAGGCGGTCGAGGGCGGTGGGGAGGGACTCGGGGTCCGGGGCGTCCGGCATGGGGGCGTGGTGGGTCGGGCCGGGCTCGGTGATCTGGAAGGACGCCGAGAGGCTGAAGATCGCCTTGCCGTGCTGGATGGCGAGGACGCGGCGGGTGGTGAAGGAGCGGCCGTCGCGGACGCGGTCGACCTGGTAGACGATCGGCACGGACGGGTCGCCCGGGCGGATGAAGTAGGCGTGCAGGGAGTGGACGGCGCGGGTCGGCGGGACGGTGCGTCCGGCGGCGACCAGGGCCTGCCCGGCGACCTGGCCGCCGAACACCCGCTGCTGCCGGTCCTCGGGGCTGCGGCCCCGGAAGATGTCGTTCTCGATCTGCTCGAGGTCGAGGATGTCCAGCAGCGCCTTCACTGATTCCTTCACGCGGATCAGTGTCCCAAACGGGGGCGTGTGAGCGGGCTCTCACCCCCGCCGACCGGCGATTTCCCGGTCAGCGGCCGGTGAGCAGCGACAGCACGTCCCGGCCGAAGCGGTCGAGCTTGACCCGGCCGACGCCGGGGATCTGGGCCAGCTCGTCCAGGGTGGACGGGGCGCGCTCGGCGATCGCCTGGAGGGTGGAGTCGGTGAAGATCACGAAGGCGGGTTCGCGGCGCTCCTCGGCGGTGCGGGCGCGCCAGTCCTTGAGCGCGAGGAGGATCTCCTCGTTCAGCTCGGCGGGGCAGTCCTCGCAGCGTCCGAGCTTCTGCTCGATCGCGGCGGTGAGCGGACGGCCGCAGACCCGGCACGGCTGCGGGCCCGAACGGCGGGTGCGGCGGGACGCGGCGCGGTCGACGCGGGCGGGCGTCGGAGTGCCGGCCTTGCCGGTCAGGCCGTCCAGGAAGCGGGACGGCTGCCGGTAGCGCTCGCCGCCGGGGTCGCGGGACAGCGCCCACGACAGGTGCAGGTGCGCGCGAGCGCGCGTGACGCCGACGTAGAGGAGGCGGCGTTCCTCCTCGATCTGCTCGGGCGTCTCGGCGTACTTGATCGGCATCATGCCGTCGGTGAGGCCGATGAGGAAGACCGCGTCCCACTCCAGGCCCTTGGTGGCGTGCAGGGACGCGAGGGTGACGCCCTCCAGGGTCGGCGCGTGCTGCGCGGCGGCGCGTTCCTCGAGCTCGGCGACGAAGGCGTCCAGCCCGGCGGACGGGTTGTCGACGGCCATGTCCTCGGCGAGCTGGGCGAGGGCGGCGAGGGACTCCCAGCGGGACCGGGCCGCGCCCGCGCCGTCCGGCGGGGCGTCGGTGAGGCCGGCACCCATCAGGACGTGCCGGACGGTCTGGATGAGCCCGAGGCCGTCCAGCTCGGCGTCTCCCCCGGCGCGGGCCGCGCCGCGCAGGCGGACGACGGCCTCGCGCACCTCGGGACGTTCGAAGAACCGCTCCGCGCCGCGCACGACGTACGGGACGCCCGCGTCGCTCAGCGCCTCCTCGACGCGGGCCGACTGCGCGTTGATCCGGAACAGGATCGCGATCTCGCGCGCCGGGACGCCCTCCTCGATGAGCTTGCGGCAGCGCCGCGCGACGTCGGCGACCTCGGACGTGTCGTCCCCGTACTCGCTGAAGACCGGGTCCGGGCCGTCCTCGCGCTGGGCGACGAGTTCGAGTTTGTGGCGTTTCGCGGCGTCGCCTCGGGCCCGTCCGATGACATCGTTGGCGAGCTTCACCACCTGCGGCGTCGAGCGGTAGTCGCGGACGAGCCGGACGACCTTCGCCGCGTCGTGCTCCTTGGTGAAGTCGAGCAGGTAGGACGAGGTCGCGCCGGTGAAGGAGTAGATCGTCTGGTTGGGGTCGCCGACGACGCAGAGGTCGTCGCGGTCGCCGAGCCAGGTGTCGAGGAGCATCTTCTGGAGGGGGTTGACGTCCTGGAACTCGTCCACCACGAAGAACCGGTACTGGTCGCGGACCTGCCGGAGCACCTGCGGCTCGTCGTGCAGGACGGCGACGGTCAGCTCGAGCATGCCCTCGAAGTCGAGCAGGTTGCGCTCGCGGCGCAGCCGGTCGTACTCGGCGTAGACGCGGGCGACCTCGACCACGTCGGTGGACGGCTTGCGGCCCGCGCGGGACGCGGCGTCCATGTAGTCCTCGGGCCGGTGCTGGGTGACCTTGGCCCACTCGATCTCCGACGCGATGTCGCGCAGCCGGGACGGGTCGGACTCGCGGATGCCGCACTCGCGCGCCGCGTCCCGGACCAGCCCGAGCTTGGACTCGATGATCTTCGGCGGGTCGCCGCCGACCACCTTCGGCCAGAAGTAGGACAGCTGCCGCAGCGCGGCGGCGTGGAAGGTGCGGGCCTGCACGCCGGGCGCGCCGAGCGCGCGCAGCCGGGACCGCAGCTCGCCCGCGGCGCGTGTGGTGAACGTCACCGCGAGCACCCGCTGCGGGGTGACGACCCCGGTCAGCGTCGCGTACGCGATCCGGTGCGTGATCGCGCGGGTCTTGCCCGTGCCCGCGCCCGCCAGCACGCACACCGGCCCGCGCGTCGCCTCCGCCACCGCCCGCTGCTCGGGGTCCAGCCCCGCCAGCACCGCCTCCGCCTGCATGCCCCCATGGTGTCAGGCCGGACGGAATGCTCGGGGACGCCCGCGTGTTGAGCCCGGAGAACGATCGCGTGCACGACCCGGCACGATCCCAGTCCGTCCAGGTGAGGAGCCGACGAGAGCGATGACGACGCAGGCCGCCGAGAAGTCCGACCAGCAGGGCCGGATCACCATGTACACCACCACGTGGTGTGGTTTCTGCCGCCGCCTCAAGACCCAGCTGGGCCGGGACGGCATCGAGATGGTCGAGGTGGACATCGAGCGCGACCCGAAGGCCGCCGAGTTCGTGATGAGCGTGAACGGCGGCAACCAGACCGTCCCCACCCTCGTGATCAGGACCAAGGACGCGGGCGAGGTCGTGCTGACCAACCCCAGCGCCAAGGAGGTCAAGCGCCTCATCGGCGCCTGACCCCGCACCAGGTCGGCCGCCCGTCCCGGGTCTGACCGCGCACAGCACTCCCGCGAGGCCCTTCCGTTCGGATAACGGAAGGGCCTTCGGCATTCCGGGGAGATGTCCGTTATGGCTAGCCTGGCCCCCTGCGGTGACGCGAAGGGGATTCACGTTGGACGTGGCGGACGTGCTGTCGCTCGGTTCGGGGCTGGCCTGGACGGCGACCTACCTGCTGATCATCTGGACGAACTGGCGCGAGAAGACCTACGGCATGCCGATCGCCGCGCTCGGCGCCAACCTCGGCTGGGAGTTCCTGTTCTCGTTCGTCCGTCCGGGCGACGGGATGCAGCTGGTGGTCAACTACGTGTGGTTCGGGTTCGACGTGGCCATCCTGGCCCTCGTCGTCGCCTACGGCCCGCGCGAGTTCCGCTTCCTGCCGCGCTGGGGATTCCTCGCGATGCTGGCGTCCGTGCTGGTCATGGGCTATCTCGGCGTGGACCTCGTCAGCCGCCAGTTCGACCACGGGCTCGCCACGTTCGCCGCGTTCGGGCAGAACCTGATGATGTCCGGGCTGTTCCTGTCGATGCTGATCGCGCGCGGCTCGACGCGCGGGCAGTCGGTCTGGATCGCGCTCACCAAGGGCGTCGGGACGGCCCTGGCGTCCGGCGCGTCCTGGATCTGGGCGCAGGACGAGCCGTGGCGGCACGGCTCGCTGCTCCCCTACCTGATGATCACGACGGCCGTCCTCGACCTCGCCTACCTCGTCGCGGTCTACGCGGTCGCGCGGCGCGAGGCGGGCGGCTCGGCGTCCGCGCCGCTCCGCCTCAACCGCGTCCCCGAACCCGTGTGACCGTCCGACAAGACGTCAGAAGGCGGGCATCTTGGGGAGCGGGCCGCCGTACCAGCGCATGATGAGCTGCGCGGCGATCGACAGCGGGCCGGGCGCGACGATCCGTCCGGCCGCGATCGCCTCGGTCAGCTCATCCCGGGTGTACCAGGCGGCGTCGCGGATCTCGACCAGGTCCGGGACGAGCGGGACGGTGCCGTCCGCGACCGCGCTGAAGCCGATCATCAGGCTCTGCGGCAGCGGCCACGGCTGGCTGCCCAGGTAGCGGACGTCCCGGACGTCCAGCCCGACCTCCTCCCGCACCTCGCGGGCGACGGCCTGCTCCAGAGACTCGCCCGGCTCGACGAACCCGGCCAGGACGGACCGGCGGTCGTCCGGCCACTGCGGGCCGCGGGCCAGCAGGACCCGGTCGTCCTGGTCGGTGACCAGCATGATCACGGCCGGGTCGAGCCGCGGGAAGTGGTCGCTGTCGTCGCTCGGGCAGTGCCGGACGTGCCCGGCCTGCCGGATCTCGGTCTTCGTCCCGCAGCGCGGGCAGTACGTGTGCGTGTCGTGCCAGTGCTCCAGCGAGACGGCGTGCGTCATCAGGCCGGAGTCGCGGTCCGGCAGCAGCACGCCGACGCGGCGGAGGCCGACCGGGTCGGCGCCCTCGATCGACGGGAGCGGGGCGGCGACGGCGAAGTACGCGGTGCCGTCGCCGTCCACGCCGAGGAAGTACCGGTCCCCGGACGGCGCGTCCCCCGGAGCCAGCAGCACGACGGTCGGCTCGTCGCCGACGACGGCGTTGACCTCGCCGCGCCAGACGACCAGGACGCGGGTGCGCGGATCGCTCCACGCGGCGTCCAGGAACACGTCGTCGGAACGGCGGTCGCCGGCCCGGTCGAGGGTGCCGCGCGCCAGCGCCAGCCACTCGAGCGGGCCCTGCGCCGAACCGCCGCCCATACCGTCCGTCATGCCGTCCACCGTGCCGTTCTCTCTGCCGTTCCGGGGGGTTTCGCTCACCCGGTCACGCTAGCGCAGGGCCGTCGCCAGCTCGTCCCAGAGGTAGGCGGCGGCCTCGGCGCCCTTGAGCAGCAGCGGCATCTCGACCTTCTCGTTCGGCGCGTGGATGCGGTCGTCGTTCAGGCCGACCGCGACGAACACCAGCGGCGCCTCGAGGATGTCGGCCAGGTCGGCCTCCGGGCCGGAGCCGCCCTCGCGGGTGAACAGCACCTGCGTGCCGAACGCCTTCTCCATCGCGCGCCGCGCGGCCTCGACGCCCGCCGAGTCGATCGGCGAGAAGCACGGCCGGACGCCGCCGCCCGGGGCGTGCACCTCGACCTCGACGCCCGCCGGGGTGTTCGCCTCGACCCACGCGACGAACGCGTCCCGGATCTTGACCGGCTCCTGCCCGGCGACCAGCCGGAAGGAGATCTTGGCGTGCGCCTCGCGCGGCACGATGGTCTTGCCGCCGGGGCCGGTGTGCCCGCCCCACATGCCGTTGATCTCGGCGGTCGGACGCGCCCAGATCCGCTCCAGGGTGGTGAAGCCCGCCTCGCCGTAGGCGGCGCGGCTGTTCCCGGCGGTCTCCAGCCAGGCGGCCTCGTCGAACGGCAGCCGCGCGAACAGCTCCCGCTCCTCGTCGGTCAGCGGGATGACGTCCTCGTAGAAGCCCGGGATCGTGACCCTGCCGTCCGCGTCGTGCAGCTTGCCGAGCAGCTCGACCATGGCGTGCAGCGTGTTCGGGACGGCCCCGCCGAACGATCCGGAGTGCAGGTCGACCTCGGCGCCGCGCAGCGTGATCTCCGCCTCGGTCAGGCCGCGCATGCCGGTGCACATGGACGGGACGTCCGCGGCCCACATGGTCGTGTCGGAGATGATCACGGCGTCGGCGGCGAGCCGCGCGCGGTGCTCGGCGAGCAACTCGGCGAAGTGCACCGAGCCGGACTCCTCCTCGCCCTCGACCAGCAGCTTGATGGTGACGGGCGGGGCGCCGGCCCCGTTCGCGGCGAGGTTCGCGCGCAGGCCCAGCGTGTGGAAGAAGATCTGGCCCTTGTCGTCGGACGTGCCGCGCCCGACCAGCTGCTCGCCGCGCTCGACCGGCGTGAACGGGTCGGTGTCCCACTCCTCCAGCGGCGTCACCGGCTGGACGTCGTGGTGACCGTAGACCACGACGGCCGGGGCGTCCGGGTCGGCGGCGGGCCACTCGGCGTACACGGCGGGCAGCCCGGCGGTCGGCCACACCTCCACCGTCGGGAAACCGAGGCCCCGCAGGTAGTCCGCGAGCCAGTCGGCCGAGCGGCGCACGTCGTCGTGGTGGGCCGGGTCCCCGGAGATGGACGGGATCGCCAGCCACTCCTTGAGATCCGCGAAGAACTGGGCCTTGTTGGCCTGGATGAACTCCACAACGTCCACTGACAATGCTCCCTTGCAGATGCTTTGCCCCCGAACTCTAGGGGACGTCAGAGCCGGGCGTTGCGCTGGAGAACGGGCATTGACGCCCGGGGTGTCCGGACTGTTGCCGCCATCAGGCGGTGGCGGCGTCGAAGCGCTGGTGACAGCCCTCAGACGTTGAGGAGCATCAGTTCGGTGGTGAGGTTGCGGCGGGCGGCCGCCTCGAAGCGGGCGTGGCCCTCCGGGGTGTGGAAGAGGTTCGGGAGGTCGAGGAGGCCGCCCAGGATCTCGGCGCGGCCGGTCCGGAAGATCTCCTCGGGGACGAAGGCGTACTCGTCGCGGACGGCGGCGGCGTAGACGGCGTAGCGCTCCGGGTCCGCGCCGAGGATCGCCAGATCGGCGTCGCAGAGCACCTGGCCATTGCGGTCGTCGTCGTCCGGGGCGTGCGTCTCGGTCAGCTCGACCAGGCGGGCGACCTCGGCGACGCGCGCGGGCCCGAGGTCGGTGTCGGCGAGCATGCGTTCGGCGAGGCGGGCGCTGCGCACCTCGTTGTCGGCGCGCTGCGGGTCGTAGACGGCGTCGTGGAACCAGGCGGCGACGCGGACGGCGTCGGGGTCGCCCGCGTGCGCGGCCAGCTCGTCCACGAGGTCGAGGACGGACGTGAGGTGCGCGAGGTCGTGGTGCCTGCGGTGCGGTTCGGCGTAACGGGCGGCCAGCGCCTCGCCGATGTGCCGGGTGGCCGGTCCGGCGAGCGCGACCCATCGGTCGACGGGGTCCATGGCTGCGTCCCATCCCCTCTCGGTTCCGTCCGGCATGGCTCCATCCAACACGCGATGGCGCCGTTCTTGCACACCGGACGGGGCCCCGCGACTATGGTGGCGATTCGAATTAGGCAAGGCTAACCTCACTTGTCGTTGGGAAGGGTGCCGTGGCCGCCGCGCTCCACCTCGTCTCCGGGAAGCTCACCGCCTCGGTCGCGCACGGGTTCCTGCCCGCCGCCGCCGCGCTCGGCCTGGACGTGACCGTGCTGACGGACCGTCCGGACGCGCACGCCGAGGTCTTCGACGGCCCGGTCGTCCGGTGCGACGTCTCCGACTTCCGCGAGATCGTCGCCGTGGGACGGCCGGACGCGGTGTTCACCAACTCCGACTTCCTCCAGGCCCCGGCCGCGCTCGCCGCCGCCTACCTCGGGCTGCCGGGCAAGGACTGGCGAGCCGCCGTCCGCGCGAAGAACAAGCACGAGACGCGGCGCGGCCTGGCGGACCTCGATCCGGTGTTCGCCGCGCCCGCCGACCGCGTCCCGCCGGACGCGCCGTACCCACTCGTCCTCAAACCGCGCGAGGGCGTGGCCAGCGAGGACGTCTTCCTCGTCGCGGACGCCGACGAGCTCGCGACCCGGCTCGCGCGGATCGGCACAGGCCGTCCGCTGATCGTCGAGGAGTACCTGCCGGGCGCCCTGCACACGCTCGAGACGCTCGGGGACGGGCATGAGCTGCGCGTCCTCGGCTCGTTCCGGACGCGGCTGTCCCCTCCCCCGCACTTCGTCGAGGAGCGGCTGGAGTGGGCCCCGCCGCCGCCCGAGACGCCGCAGGTCCTCGCGCAGCTGGACGCGCTGGGCGTCGGGTTCGGGGCGTGCCACACCGAGTTCGTCGTCCACGAGGGGCGGGCGCGGATCATCGAGGTCAACTACCGGGCCATCGGCGACCACTGCGACTTCCTGCTCGCCGACCTGCTCGGGGTGCCGCTGTTCGAGTGGATCCTCCGCGTCCACCTGGGCGAACGCCTCCCCGCGGCCCCGGCGCGACCGGACCGGTACGCGGTCGCGGACTGGGTGCTCGCGGATCGCGCGGGCACGTTGTCCTCGGCGCCGGACGCCGTCGAGCTGCGGGAGGGCCCTGTGCGGTTGACGTACCGTCCGACGCGTCCGGTCGGCGTGGACGCGCCGCTGACCCGCACCAACCGCGACTACCTCGGGACGATCCGCGCGATCGGACCGTCCCGCGACGCGGTCGAGGCCACCGTCGCCCGCTTCCGCGCCGCCCACACCTGGACCATCGCGTGACCCCCGACCCCACCCACAGCCCCACCCCCGCCCATGGCTCCGGCTCCGCTCCAGGTTCCGGCTCCGCTTCCGATTCTGGCTCCGAGCCCGGCTCTAGCTCCGCTCCCGGCTCCGGCTCTGCGCCCAGTTCCGGCCCAGGCCCCGGTACCGAGTGCGCTTCGGCCCCCGTTCCCGGCGCGCGGCGGCCTGGCCTTGAGGATTCGCCTTCCAGAGGCCGGGCCCGCCGCGTCCCCCGTCCGTCGGCCGAGGGGGTTCTCGCGGCGCGCGCCATGGACGCCCTGCTGCGCGAGGACTACGGCGGCCTGCGCTCGTACGCGCGCGACGGCGTTCTCACCCCGCCGGGTTCCGCGCCTATCAAGCTGCGCGCGGACGGATCGGCGGGCGGGCTGCATCCGGGTTTCTTAGCGCGCGCGGTCGTGGACGTCGATCAGGAGCTTCGCCTCGCCGATGTGCTCGCGATCGCGCGCCGGGTCGCCGACCCTCAGGACGACGTTCCGGCGTTCGTCCGCGAGTGCCGGGAGGCGCTGACCGCGACGCTGCTCGGCGAGGGGACGCGTCCGGAGATCATGCGGCGGCTCGCGGAGGCCGATCCGCTCGGGCCGGGCGTGTTCTACGAGACGCTCGCCGCGCACACCGAGCATCCGGTGTACCCGTGTTCGCTCGCCCGCGCCGGGCTCACCCCGACTGACCTGCGACGATACGCGCCCGAGTGCGCCCCGGAGTTCCCGCTGCGCTGGGCGCGGGCGCCTCGGCACAAGATCATGGCCATCGGTGAGCCGCCCTCCTGGTGGCCCGATCCGGAGCTGTTCCCGGTGCATCCGCTGGCGGTTTCGGCCGTGCGGAAACACGCGGAGGTGCTGCCGAAGGCGTTTCGTCTGGTGCGTCCGACGTTGTCCATGCGGACGCTCGCCGCCGCCCCAAGCGTCCACGTGAAGGTGCCGCTGCCGACGAGCACGCTCGGGCTGCGGAACCGGCGGACGATCGTCCCGGGCACGCTGCACGACGGCGCGCTCGCCGAACGGCTGCTGCGCCTCGTCCTCGCCGAGGAGGACCACCCCGTCCTGCTGGCCGACGAGCAGACGTACGCGCACGCGGGGACGCCGCTGCTCGGCTACCTCGTGCGGCGTTTCCCGGACGAGACGGCGAACGCGCACATCGTGCCGGTCGCCGCGCTCACCGCGCCGCACCCGGGCGGCGGCCTGGTGATCGAGCGCTGGGACGTCCGCGACCTGTTCGGCCGGTACCTGGACGTCCTGCTGGCCTGGAACGTCGCGCTGTTCCGGCGCGGGATCGCGCTGGAGGCGCACCAGCAGAACGTCGCGCTCGTCCTCGCGCCCGGCGCGCCGCTGCGGCTGCTGCTGAAGGACAACGACGGGATGCTCGTGGACCCCGACGTCCTCGGCGCGCCCTGCCGGTTCGAGGACCACCGGATGCGCACCGCCGACCGCGAGGCCCTCGCCCGCGTGTTCATCACGATCACCCTCCACCTGTGCGCCGCCGCGCCCGCGTTCGCGCTGGCCGAGCACGGCCTGCTGCCCCGCGCGGACGGCCTCGCGATGATCCGCGACCGGCTCGACGCGCTGCTCGGACGGCGGTCCGACGCGTTCCTTCGCGCGCGCGTGCTGGACGCGCCGACCCTGCCGGGCAAGGCGATGGTCACCGCCGGAACCCTCGTCGACAAGGGCCGCACCGGCGCCGCCGACATCAACAAGCACTACGGCCCCGACGGGCCGAACTACCTACGGGACCTCACGTGACGCTGACCCACCCCGCCGCCGTGGCCTCCGCCGCGGACGGCACCTCGGCCGCGCTCCTGAACTGCCTCGTCCGCGAGGTGTGCGGGCCGGAACGGCAGCTCTTCCCTCGGGACGACCGCCTGGTCATGCGGCTGCCGCGCGTCGGGGTGCTGCTGCGCGCCGGGCTCGCCCGTCCGCCGCACGGGCCGACGTTCCGGCTCGTCCCGCCGTTCGAGGAGGGGCGCGACGGCGGCTGGATCGCGGCGGACTGGGCGCGGCTCGCGTCCCTGATCGCCGGTGAGCTGGAGCTGTCAACCGGTCACGCGAACCCCGAGTTCATGTCCCAGGTCGAGGACAGTCACGGCGCGCTCACCGCCATCCTGGCCGCGCGGTCGCGGACCGACGACAGTGCCGACGCCTACGTCGAGTCCGAGCAGTCGCTGGTGCTCGGGCACCGGTTCCATCCGTCGCCGAAGGCCCGGCAGGGCGTACCCGAGCAGTGGCTCGGGTACGCGCCGGAGGTCCGGGCGCGGTTCCGGCCGCGATGGCTGGCCGTCCCGGAGTCGTTGCTGGTGGAGGAGGGTGACCCGGGGGCGTTCGCGGCGCTCGAACCGTTCGCCGCGCCGGCCGGGTGCCGCCTCCTGCCCGCGCATCCGTGGCAGCTCGACCTGCTGCGGGACGATCCGCTCCTGCGCCGGGCGTTCGCGGACGGTCTCGTCCGCGACCTCGGTCCCGGGCCGTCGGACGCCTACCCGACGTCGTCCGTCCGCACGGCGTACCTGCCGGACACCGACGCGTTCCTCAAGTTCAGCCTGGACGTGCGGATCACCAACTGCGTCCGGAAGAACGCCTGGTACGAGCTGGCGGGTGCGGTCGCGCTCGACCGGCTCCTGCGCCCGGTGTTCGCCGCGCTCGGCGCGACGCTCCTGGCGGAACCGGCGTATCGGACGCTCGCGCTGGCCGGTCGCCGTCTCCACGAAGGGCTCGGCGTGATCGTCCGGCAGGGTGTGCGCGGCCTTCCCGGGCATCCACGGCTCGCCGCCGCACTCGCCACCCCGGACGGCTTGGCCGCCCTGCCCGCCGTCCACACCGCCCCCCTGGCCTGGTGGGACGCCTATGTCTCGCACGTCGCGCCACCCGTCCTGCGCGCTTATCTGGAACACGGCGTCGTCCTGGAGCCGCACCTACAGAACGTGCTCGTCTGCGTGGACGACAACGGGATGCCCGTCCAGGCGGCGTTCCGCGACCTCGAAGGCACAAAAGTCGTCACCGGACGCTGGGACCTCACTCACCTCCCCGCGCGCGTGCGCGAGGCCGTCACCTACGACGCGCACCAGGGCTGGGACCGCGTCATCTACTGCCTTCTCATCAACCACCTGACCGAGGTCGCCGCCGCTCTCGCCGACCTGCACCCCGATCTCGAACCCGACCTGTGGCGGACGGCCCGGACGCACTTCACGGGCGACCATCCCCTCCTGCGCGCTGTGCTCGCGGGCGTCCCGGTCCCCGCGAAGGCGAACCTGCGGACGCGCTGGTCCCGCTCCGCCGACCGGTCGGCCGAATACGTCCCGGTCGCCAACCCCCTCCGCGCGGAACACCCGTGATCGAGGAGTACTGGCCTGCCGCAGGGGCCCGCGCGACTTCCGCTTCGTGAAGGAACCCCCCGGACCGGCACCGGCCAAATCAGGCGGCGCGCACTGCCGGGGTAGGGGCGCGGGTCAGGCGGCGGCGCCCGTTCGGGCGGCCATGCAGATGCGGGCGAGGTCGTTGAGGGCCTCGGCGCGGCGTTCGTCCAGCGAGCGGCCGTCGCCGGGGGCCGACTCGGCGAGGGTGTCGATGACCAGGGAGAAGACGGGCCACTCGGCGGGGCCGATGGCGCCGCGGAAGTCGATCTCGCCGTCCGCGAGGTCGTCGAGGTCGAGGTTGCGCGCGAAGGTGGCGAGCGCGGCCTCGGCGGCGACGATCCCGATCCGCATCGCGAGCGCGGCCGGTTCGCGCTCCAGGGGAAGAGCGGTGCTGGATGCCATGGCGGACAACATAGAACACCTGAGCGAAGATCGTCGAACGTTTGGTCGAGAAACCCGACCGGTTCAGCCCGCTATCGCCTGAATGAAGGCGTGCGCGTGAGTGAAGTGGAGGTTGCCGTCCATGAAGGCGGGCCGCATGCCGGTCGGCGCGCCCCCGGCGAGCTCGGCCTCCAGCTCCTTGCGGATCGCGGCGGACGTCTCGTCCGGTGTCCGGGTGAACGCCAGCCACGGGTCGAGCGGGCGGACGACGTCGAAGCGTTCGACGCGGCGGACCTCGGCCCCGGCGGCGGTGAGCATCGCGGCGATCTCGGCCTCGGTGCGCAGGGTCGCGTGGGACGGGTCGCGCAGCCGCTCGATCCTGTCGGGGTCGCCGGTCGCGCCGTCCGGACGGACGGTCTCGGCAGGGCCCGGACGGACGATGTCGGCGACGACGATCGCCGCGCCCGGCCGGGCGACGCGGACCATCTCGCGGACGACCGCCTCCGGGTCGTCCACCTGGTGCATCGAGAACCGGGTGAGGACGAGCGTGAAGGAGCGGTCGAGGTAGGGCAGGCCGTTCGCGTCTCCCCTGGTGAACGTCATGTTCGTGACACCGGACGCGTCGGCGGCGCGCTTGCCCTCGGCGAGCATCGCGGGGGTCAGGTCGAGCGCGGTCACGTGGCGGACGCGCGCGGCGATGGCGCGCGAGACCAGGGCCGTCCCCGCCGCGACCTCGAGGACGACGTCGTCGAGGTCGAGTTCGGGCTCCATGAACCGGACGAGCCGTCCGAGCTGGGCGGTGAAGGCGGAGTTGCGGCGCGGGTCGGCGAAGCCCTCCGCCTGCCTCGTGAACTCGCGCACGATCTTGTCGCCGTGCTTTTCGACAGGGGACACCGCCACGCCGCCTCCTAGGGTTCCCCGGGATCTTCCCCGTTTCCTCCGGCTCTGAACGGCGCGGCGGCCACCTGTTCCGGCGGCAGGCAGGGCGGCCGGTCGGGCCGCGGATCAGGCGGTGGGTCAGGCCGCGGGTCAGGCGGCGGGGACCTTGTCCAGCAGGGCCGCGAGGCCCGCCCCGTCGAGCAGGTCGGCCGGACGGATCGTGTGGTTCGCCTTCACGTAGTGGAAGGCCGCGCTGACCTGGTCCAACGGGACGCCCGCGAGCTCGGCCCAGGCGACCCGGTAGGCGGCGAGCTGGACGGCGGCGGCGTCGGCCTTCGCGCCGTCCGGGGGCAGGCCGGTCTTCCAGTCGACGACCTCGTAGGTGCCGTCGGCGTTGCGGAACACCGCGTCCATGCGGCCCCGGACGAGCCGGTCGCCGATGATCGTCTCGAACGGGACCTCGACGTCCAGCGGCTCGCGGTTCGCCCACTCGGACCGCTCGAACATCTCCTGGAGCCGGTCGAGCTGGGAGTCGTCGGACGCGTCGTCGTCGGCGGATCCGGGCAGCTCGCCCATGTCCATGAGGCGCTGCTGCCCCCACCGGCTCTCCAGCCACGCGTGGAACGCGGTGCCCCGGCGGGCGTAGGGAGCGGGCTGGCGCGGCATCGGACGGCGGATCTGCCGGGCCAGCGCTCCCGGGTCCCCCGCGAGCGTGACCAGGGACGACACGGTCAGGTTCGCGGGAAGCTCGACCAGCAGGCCGTCGCCGGACCGGCCCCGGTCGCGCTCGGCCAGCAGCAGTTCGACGTCGCGCGCCCACGCGGTCATGCGGCCCCGCTCGTCGTCCGAGAGGCCGTCGGTGCCCGCCCACAGGCCGGTGCTGCCCTGCATCGCGTCCCGGACCATCCCGGCGGCCTCGACGATCGCGTCGTACCGGGCGCGCGCGGACGAGTCGGAGTTGCCGAGGTCGCCGGGCGCGACCGGCCACTCGGCCTCCTGGTCCTCGGTGAGCAGCGGGTTCGTGTCGTCCTCGCCGGGCGGGTCGGTCCAGACGGCGACCGTGCCCGCGCCCGCGACGCACACCTCGCGGACCTCCTCCAGGTACGGGGACGGCCCGACCGGACGGCTCGACCCGCCCCACCAGTAGCCCGTCGCGATGAGCAGCGCGGACGCCCGGGTCAGCGCGACGTAGGCGAGCCGCCGCTCCTCCAGCAGGTCACGCCGGATCGACTGCTCGTCGAAGCGGGCGAGGTCGTCCTTCTCCAGTCCGCCGAGTTTCGGCAGGTCGGCGTAGTCGCCGCGCAGCGGGAACGGCAGGACGCGGGGGTTGGCCGTCCAGCGGGTGGTGTTCTGGGGCGGGGACGGGAAGATCGAGCCCTTCGCCGGGGCGCCGTTCTTCTGCGGCACCGAGGTCAGCCCCGGCACGACGACGACCGGCCACTCCAGCCCCTTGGACGCGTGGACGGTCAGCAGCTTCACGCTGTTGGTCTCGCCGACCCGGCCCGCCTCCAGGCCGAACTCCTCGGACTCGGCGGCGGTCAGGTAGGCGAGGAACGCGCCGAGCGTCGGGTCCTCGGCGTCCCCGGCGAAGTCGGCGGCGGCGCCGACGAAGGCGTCCAGGTCGGCGCGGGCGGTGACCGGGTCGAGTCCGGACCGCGCGGCCACCTCGATGTCGAGGCCGAGCGTCCGCTCGACCTCGGCGACCAGGTCGGGCAGCGGCAGCCCGGCCTGGGACCGCAGGTGGCGCAGCTCGTCGCGCAGGCGCCGGAGCCGTCCGAAGCCCTCCGGCGAGTACGCGGACGGGTCGCCGAGGTCGTCCAGGGCGTCGACCAGGCTGCCGGTCTCCTGGTTCAGCTCGGACACGAGCTGCCGCAGCGGGTCGCTCTCCGCGACCCCGGCCTCGCCCTCGGCCTCGGACGGTTCGGCGGGCGCGTCCTCGGGCGAGGGCTCCGGCGGGGTGACGTCGCGGGCCTGCTCGTTGGCGAGCGCGCGGGCGCGGCGTCCGAGCGCCACCAGGTCGCGCGGGCCGAGCCGCCAGCGCGGGCCGGTGAGCAGCCGCGCGAGCGACGCCCCGGCGGTCGGGTCGTGCATGACGCGGAGCGTCGCGACGACGTCCTGCACCTCCGGGACGGTCAGCAGGCCGCCGAGCCCGACCACCTCGACCGGCACGTCCCGCAGTTCGAGGGCACGCCTGAGCAGCGGGAACTGCGACCGCTTGCGCGCCAGGACGGCGATGTCGGACCACTTCAGCGGCTCGTCCCCGGCCGGGCCGCCGTCCGGGGCGTACTCGGTCGGGCCCATCAGCTGGACGATCCGCTCGGCGATCCGGTCGGCCTCGTCCTCGACCGTGCCGAACAGCGCGCACTCGACCCGGCCGCGCCCGTCGCGCCCGGCGCCGGGGACGAGGACGGGCACGTCGCGGGCGTCCTCGCGCAGCTCGGCCTGGACGCGCGCGGCGGCGTCCAGGATGCGCTCGCCGTTGCGGAAGCTGCGGCTGAGCTTGTTGATCGGCGCGAGCTCGGCCGGGACGGTCCCGACCGCCGGACGGCGCGGGAAGTCGTGCGCGAACCGCAGCAGGTTGCCCGCGCTCGCGCCGCGCCACCCGTAGATCGACTGGCACGGGTCGCCGACCGCCGTCACCGCGTGCCCGCCGCCGAACAGCGAGGTCAGCAGGACGAGCTGGGCCTGGCTGGTGTCCTGGTACTCGTCCAGCAGGACGACCGAGAACCGCGACTTCTCGATCATCCCGACCTCGGGGTGGTTGCGCGCGATCCGCGCGGCGAGGGCCATCTGGTCGCCGTGGTCGATGACCTCGCGTTCGCGCTTGGCCTGCTGGTAGCGCTCGATCAGCGGCATGAGCTGCTCGCGCACCTCGTGCTTGGCGAGGATGTCCTTCTGCGCCTTCAGCGGCTTCTTCAGCGCGGCGAACATCGTGTCGAGGCGCTCGCCGATCCGCCGGATGTCGTCCGGGGTGCGCAGGTGCTCGGAGAGGTCTCCGCCGAGCTCCATGACGGCCTTGGTGACCGTGTCCGGCGACCACTCGATCTTGTCCATCGGACCGGCGTAGGCGTCCACCACGCGCGAGCACAGCTGCCAGGCGACGGCCGGGGAGATCAGCCGCATCGTCGGCTCGAGCGCCTCGCGCAGGGCGTGGTCGCCGAACAGCCGCGCCGCGTACGCGTGGTAGGTCGAGACCATCGGCTCGCCGTCGAAGATCTGCTCGCCGCCGAGCCGCTCCAGCTCGTGCGCGGGAAGCTGCTCGCGCAGCGTGTCGAGCCGTTTCCGGACGCGGACGCCGAGCTCGGCCGCCGCCTTCCGGGTGAAGGTCAGCCCGAGGACGCGCTCAGGCCGGACGAACCCGTTCGCGACCAGCCAGACGACCCGCGCCGCCATCGTCTCGCTCTTGCCGGACCCGGCGCCCGCGATCACCGCCATCGGCGCGAGCGGGGCCTCGATGACCCGCGCCTGCTCCTCGGTCGGCTCCGGCACCCCGAGCAGCCGCGCCAGCTCCGCCGGAGTGATCATGGACCGACCTGTCCCCCCGTCTCGTGCACTGGGCAGCAGGACCGTACCGGGCAGGTCCGACACTTGTCGTTCGCGCGCGCCTGGAAGACCTCGCTGGCCATCCCGGTCGCGACGATCTCGACCAGCTTCTTCGGCCACTCGGGATCAGGGTCGTCGGAGGGCGGCGGCTGCTCCTGCTCGCGGACGCGGTTCGCGAACGCCGCCTTCCCCACCTGGACCAGCTTCGCGCCACCCGGCTCGACCAGCCCGTGCCGCTGGAACGCGCCGAGCATCACCGCGTACTGGTACACGCCGAGCTGCGGATGCCGGGCCAGGTCGTTCTTCCCGACCGCCGTCGTGGACGTCTTGATGTCGATGATCACCGCGCGGCCCTCGGCGTCCCGCTCGGCGCGGTCGATGCGTCCCTTGATGACGACGCGGCCGAGGTCGACCTTGAACGACTCCTCCAGCGCGACGACCTCGTTCGGGTTCTCCCGGTTCCAGGTGAGGAACCTGTCGACCATCGTCGCGGCCTGCTCGCGCTGCTTCTCGGAGTACCACGACGACCGGAAGTCCAGGTCGTTCCAGATGTCGTCCAGGCGGCGCGCGACGTCCACCTCGGTGACGCCCTCGTCCGCGCCCGCCATCTCGGCGACCGCGTGCACGACCTTGCCCATCGTCGAGTACTCGTTCGGCCCGCCCTCCTGCGCGCCGACCGCCGAGGTCAGCAGCCAGCGCAGGCCGCAGGTCGTGAACGTCTCGACCTGGGACGGCGAGATGGTGATCTGCTCGTCCTCGGCGAACGCCGGGCCCGCGTCCGACAGGGCCGTGATCGCGTACCAGTTCTCCGGACGCGCGCCGCGCACCCCCGCGCGCGCGAGCCGCGCCAGGTGCCCGGCCGCCGCCCTCCGCATCGGCGCCGGACGGCTCGGATCGGCGACCGCCGAACGCAGGTCGGCGACCAGCGCGGACAGCGACAGCCAGCGCGTCCGCTCGTCCAGCTGGGACTGCTCGATCGCGCCGGGCAGCAGCTCGTTCAGGAACCGGGACGGCCGCTCCTCGGTGTCGTCCCCGCCGACGGCCGTCACGACGAGCCTCCTGCGCGCGCGTGTGACGGCGACGTAGAACAGGCGGCGCTCCTCGTCCAGCATCTTCGCCGACAGGGACGCCCCGGCCGCCGCGCCCTCGTCCGGCACCTGCGACCCGGCGGCGTGCTCCACGAGCTCCTCGACGCCGAGCAGCGAGCCGCGCAGCCGGACGTCCGGCCAGACGCCCTCCTGGACGCCCGCGACGACCACCACGTCCCACTCCAGGCCCTTCGCGCGGTGCGCGGTCAGGATCCGGACGGCCTCGCCCTCGGGCGCGCTCTCGGCGAGCGTGTCCCCGGCGATCTCCTGCGCGGAGATCGTGTCGACGAACAGCTCGGGGCCCGCCTGCGGCAGCCGGTCGACGAACCGCGCGGCGGCGTCGAACAGCGCGACGACGGCGTCCAGGTCGCGGTCGGCGGACGCGCCGCGCATGCCGCCGCGGACGCTCTGCTCCAGCAGGACGTCCGCCTGCCCGGACTCGTTCCACACCTCCCACAGCACGTCCTCGGCGCTGCCGCCCTCGGCCGCGCGCCGCCGCGCCACCTCGATCAGCCGCGCGATCCGCTCGGCGGGCGCCCGCACCTTCTCGTGGACCAGCACCAGCTCGCGCGGGTCGTCCACGGCCGCGACGAGCAGCTCGGCCAGGTCGCGGCGTCCGCCGGAGATCTCCTCCAGGTCGCGCAGCGCCCGCTTGAGCCGCCGCATCGCGAGGGCGTCGGCGCCGCCGAGCGCGCTGGTCAGCAGGTCCTCGGCGATGACCTCGTCGAGGAAGTCCTTCTTGAGCGCGGCGCGCAGCAGGACCAGGAACGGCCGGACGGCGGGCTCCCCGACCAGCGGAACCTCGTCCCCGGCGACGACGACGGGCACGCCCGCCTGCGACAGGGCGCGGCGCAGCGTCGGCACCTGCCGCACCGCGCTGCGGACGAGCACCGCCATCCGCGACCAGGGCACCCCGTCCAGCAGGTGCGCGCGGCGCAGCTCGTCCGCGACGAGCGCCGCCTCCTGGGACTCCGAGTCGGCGATGACGGCCCGGACCTCTCCCGCGATCCCCTCGTCCGCCTCGCCGCGCACGGCGGACGAACCGGACCCGGCGGGGGCGTCCGGTGTGTGCGGTGCGCCCGGCGTGCGTGAGGTCCCCGCCTCAGCGGGGGCGTCCGCCTCGGCGGGGGCGTCCGGGAGGTCGGAGGGGTGGCGGAGGGCCCGGTGCTCGGCGGCGAGGGCCGTCCCGGCGGGGAGGCGGCGGGCGATGCGGCGGGACGCGACGAGCAGCTCGGGGGCCATGCGGCGGCAGGTGCGCAGCGCGACGACGGGCGCGGGGTCGCCCGTCAGCGTGCGGAAGCGCTGGGGAAACTCCAGGATGCCCCGGACGTCCGCGCCCCGGAAGCCGTAGATCGACTGGTCCGGGTCGCCGACGACGACGAGGTCGCGGCCGTCGCCCGCCAGGTGCCGGAGCAGGTCCTCCTGGGCGGGGTCGGTGTCCTGGTACTCGTCGACGAACACGACGTCGTAGGCGTCCCGCTCGCGGAGCCGGACCTCCTCGTCGGCCAGCGTCCCGGCCGCGATGTGGATCAGCTCGCCGTAGTCGAACGTCGGCGTCGGGTCGAGCGCGAACCGGTCGCCGTACCGGTCGACGAACCCGGCGACGGCGGGCCAGTCGTCGCGTCCGCGCAGCCGCCCGAGGCCCTCCAGGTCCTCGGGGAGGACGCCGCGCTCGCCCGCGCGGAGCATGAAGTCGCGCAGCTCCTCGGCGAACCCGC
The DNA here is from genome assembly GCF_000518265.1 of Actinomadura oligospora ATCC 43269. Classification (GTDB taxonomy): domain Bacteria; phylum Actinomycetota; class Actinomycetes; order Streptosporangiales; family Streptosporangiaceae; genus Spirillospora; species Spirillospora oligospora. Next base: position 176,675 of record NZ_JADG01000012.1, read on the forward strand.
GGGTCGCGAGGGTCTCGTGGAGCCGCTGGGGCCAGCCGCGCGCGCCGTCCATCAGCTCGCCCTGGAGCAGCCGCCGCACCTCCAGGAGCTGCTCGGGGCCGGTCAGCAGCCGGGGCGCGGGCTCGTCGTTCAGGACGGCGTCGCGGCGCAGCAGCGCGTAGGCGTAGCTGTGGAAGGTGAGCGCGAGGGGCGTGCGGGTGGTGCGGCGCATCCGGCCGGTGATCCGCTCGCGCAGCTCCCCGGCGGCCTTGCGGCTGAACGTCAGGACGAGCACCCGCTCGGGGTCGACGCCCCGGTTCTCGATGCGGTCGACGACCGCCTCGACGATCGTGGTGGTCTTCCCGGTGCCCGGCCCGGCCAGCACCAGCAGCGGCCCTCCGGCATGCTCGACGACCGCGCGCTGCCGCTCGTCCAGAGCGGGCGCGACGGTACGCGCGGGACCCGCGCGACGCACGAGACGATACGAGGCTGCTGACACGACCCTTCATTGCAGCAGATCATCACGACTCCCCCGACCACATCCGCCGCATGTCGCCCATGTCCCGCAGGGTGAACACCCGAACACACGCCTCCCACCTGCGGAGGGACGACGCAGCGTCGCCGGATCGTCACGCGTCCGCGCGCGGGACGGACGGGAGAGTCGATCTTCGGCATGAGTTCAGCTGGCATTCAGCATCTTTTCCGTTGATTCAGGAGTTTCACCGAGGCCACGCGGGCACGTTGGCGGTACGGTGCCCGCACATCGACCGCCCGCAGGCCGACGCCCGCGGGCCGACGACCACGCTCGAAGGGGTGGGAACGACGGACCCGCGCGACCACGGCCAGTCCCCCGATCCGGACGCGACCCGCGGCGACCCGCCCCCCGCCGTCCCCCCGGCCGGGCGGCGCGTCAACCGGCGGGCGGTGGTGTTCGGCGGTCTCGCGGCGGCCGGGCTGACGGCCGCGACCGCGTTCGCCGCCGACGAGTTGCTGACCGGCGGGACCGTCCGGCACGACGCGGGGCACGCCGCCGGGATGGCGGGGCCGCGCCCGAGCGTCCCGCCGCGGCGCACGGCGCCGCCCGCGAGCTGGACGGAGGCGCCGCTGCGGTCCAGTCGGACGCCCCTGTTCGACCTGCGCGAGCTCGCGCCCCCGGCGCCGCCGGCCGCCGTCGCGCTGACCATCGACGACGGCCCGCACCCCGTCTACACGCCGATGATGCTCGACCTGCTCGCCGAGAACGGCGTCAAGGCGACGTTCTCGGTGATCGGCTCGCAGGTGCGGACGTACCCGAAGCTCGTCGCGCGGATCGCGGCGGGCGGGCACCAGATCTCCAACCACTCGCAGACGCATCCGAGCCCGTTCGCGGCGATCGGGCGCGACCGCATCCGCCGCGAGATCATCGAGGCGAAGGAGCGGATCGAGAACGCGGCCGGGTACTCCCCGAGGTTCTTTCGCTCGCCGGGCGGCGACTGGAACCGGTACATCTTCGAGCTGTGCCGGAGCGAGGGCATGATGCCGATCGCGTGGAACATCGACCCGCGCGACTGGTCCCGCCCGGGGACGCCGCACATCCGCCGCGCGATGCTCGCCGCGAAGGCCGGGGACGTCCTGCTCTGCCACGACGGCGGCGGCGACCGGCGCCAGACCATCGAGGCGCTCCGGACCGTCCTGCCCGCCCTGAAGAAGCGCGGCCTGACCTTCGTGGCCCTCTGACCCTCGCGGCCCTCTGACCCGCGCGGCCTTCCCCCCCTCGCGGCCCTCCGGCCTTCGCGGGCCTCTGCCCCTCGCGGGCTTCAGCCCCCGGCGTCGCCCGGGCCGTCCCAGCGGGCGCGGCGCATGTCGACGCGGCGGCCGTCCGGACGGAGCGGGGTGCCCTCGACGCGGTACTCCTCCATCGCGCGCACCTCGTGCCCGGACGCCGGGCTGCCGTCGGCGCGCACCACCCGCCACCACGGGACGCCGCCGCCGAACAGCGACATCACCCGTCCGACCTGGCGCGGCCCGCCCACGCCGAGCAGCTCGGCGATGTCCCCGTAGGCGAGCACCCGGCCGGGCGGGATGCGTTCCACGGTGTCGAGCACGAGCTCGGCGTACTCGTCAGGTTCCGAGATCACCCGGGGATTCTCCCGCGTCCGGACGTCCCGCCGCGACCCGCGACCGCGACCCACGCGACGAGCCTGCACCTGACAGAGGTACCTTCAGCGGCGCTCTGGCTGGTCTCCGCCGCCGGACGGGTCGTCCTGCTTGCTGAAGGACTTCTGCTTGGGGAAGAGGTCGGTGGCGGGGAGGCGTTGCCAGCGGGTGGCGAGCTCCCGGGCCCCGGCCTTGCCGACCTCGGCCGTGGTGGGCTTGCGGACGAGCCGGACGACGATCGCCGTGCCGCCGCCCGCGACGGCCAGCAGGCCAACAGGAGCAGGAGGGCGATGGCCGCGCGGGGACGGCGGCGGGTGGACGGGGGCTGGACGGGCGCGGGAGTGGGTGAGGGCCCGTCCAGGTCGTGGGAGGTCTCGGTGGACTCCTCCGCTGAGGGGATTTCTGACACGAACGGGGATCTAACAGGAAGTCAATCAACAGAGTGATCGAATTCCGGATTGGGACGGCGCCGAAGGGTGATGACGGACAAGATCAACCCGACCAGCGCGAGGAGGCCCGCGACCGCGCCCCCCACCACCAGCGACGTCGGGTGCCGGACGACCCGGACCGGCGGCCGGACGCCGACCGCGCGCGCCGGGTCGACGCCGAGGCCGCTCGTCCGGGCTCCCGCGAGCCTGTCGGACGCGTCGAGCGCGGCGGCGGCGTTGACGCGGCCGAACCCGATGCCCAGGTCATAGCCCCCGGACGGGCGGCTCCGGGCGCTCTCCACCAGCGCCTGCGCGACCAGCGCGGGCGCCATTCCCGGGTGCCGCGACCGGATGAGCGCCGCGATTCCGGACACGAAGGCGGTCGCGGGGCTCGTCCCGTCCCCGACCCAGTACCGGCCGTCCGGCCCCGCGCCGACGATCCGGACGCCGGGCGCGGAGACGACGACGGCCGAGTTGCGGTTGGAGAAACCGGCGTGGCGTCCGTCCGCGTCGACGGCGGCGACCGAGATCACGCCCGGGAAGGACGCGGGATAGGTGTACGGCGGGTGCCCGTCCGTCCTCGCCGGGCGTCCGGCTCCGCCGTTGCCCGCCGCCGCGACCACCACGACGCCCTTGCTGACCGCGTGGGCGACGGCGTCCCGCTCGGCGGGCAGGGGGTACGCGCGGCCGAGGGACAGGTTGATGACGTCCGCGCCATGGTCGGCGGCGTAGCGGATGCCGCGCGCGATCGTCCCCTCGTAGCGCTTGTCCCCGCCGAACGTCTCGTAGCCCGGTTCGTCCCGTTCGAGGATGACCCGCAGCGCCAGGACGCGGGCCTCGGGCGCGACGCCGACCATGCCGTCCGCACCTCCGGGACCGTGGCCGTGACCTGCGATGATGGACGCCATGTTGGTGCCGTGCAGCCGCTTTGGAACGGTCCCATCAGGCGCGGCCCCGGCGGCGTAGTCGGGGCCGGTGACGACGCTCCCGGCGAGGTCGGCCTGAGACGCGTCCACGCCGGAGTCCAGGACCGCGACGGTCACGCCGCGTCCGCGTGAGGCGGCCCAGGCGCGCGGCACGTCCAGCGACGCGAGGACGGGCTCCATCTCGTCCCGAACCTGGTCGGCGTGGGCGCGCCCGGCGGACGGCACGCAGGTCAGCGCCGCCGCGAGCAGGACGGCGGGGAAGGCCCTCAGCACACCCACTCCCGCTCGCCGCAGCGGACGGCGGCGGGCGCGGCGAGGGGCCGCAGCACCCCCTCGACCAGCTGCGGGGCGAGCTCGGCGAGATCGTCCTGCCGCTGCCCGGCGCGCAGGGTCGGGCGTCCGTCGGCGTAACCGACCGTGGCGGCGACCAGGTACGGACCCCGCTGGGCGAGCGCCGCGGACTGCCGGGACGCGTCGCCGAACCGTCCGACGACCGAGCCGGGGAAGCCGAGCGCGCGCAGCCCGGGCGCGACCGCGCCCCGGCGCGGGAACCAGGGGGCGGCGGCGCGCGCGGACGGCTCGTCCGGGAAGGCGACGACGCCGAGCGTGACCGCGATGCCCTGGAGCTGGTCGAGGTAGGTGGCGCGCAGCGCGCCCCGGCAGCCGCGCACGGCCAGGGACGGGCCGAGCGGCGCGTCCACGGCGTCCTGGCAGGTCGTGGACGGGGAGACGCCGACGCGTCGGGCGTACTCGGGGCCGCCCTGGTCGAGGCTGTAGCGGAGCGCGCCGGGGAAGAGCCGTCCGGCGGGCCAGGCGCGCCAGCGTCCGGCGATCTCGACCGCGGACGCGGCGGACCGCTCGGCCGCCGTCGGCCCGCGCAGCAGCTCCCGCGCGAGCCGGGCCCCGGCCGCGACGAGGACGGCCAGGCACACGACGGCCGCCGCCAGCAGCATCCGCCGGGTTCCGTGCCCGGCCGTCGTGATCTCGGCACGGGCCACGAGCCGGAGCGTAGCCGATCGGACGATCTTGAAACGCCCCCGCCCGCCTCACGCCTGAGGCGGCGCCCCCCAGATCGGCGGCGTCCCCTGAGACGGCCTCGCCTCCTGATCCGCATCCCGCGAGGACGCGTCCCCCAACGACCCAAACCCCGAACCCGCATCCTGCGGAGACGTCGCCTGCTGGCGCGCGTCCTGCGGAGACGCGTCCTGTGCAGGCATCGCCTGCTGGCGCCCGTCCTGCGCAGGCGGGGCCTGCGGGGGCGCGAACTGCGGCGGCGTCGCCTGCTGGCGTGCGTCCTCCGCAGGCGCGAACTGCGGAGATCCGAACTGCGGGGGCGCGTCCTGCGGCGGTATGGCTTGCTGGTGCACGTCCTGCGGAGGCGTGCCCTGCGGCGCGAACTGGGGGGCGGCGGGCGGGGGCGGTGCGAAGTGTGAGGGTGGGGGTTGCGGTGTTACGAACTGCGGAGGCATCGCCTGTGGAGGCATCGCCTGCGGGGGCATGCCTTGCGGCGGGGTGTCGGGGTTCGGGTGGCGGCGGGCCAGGGTCACGGCGATCGCGACGGCGGCGACCGCGCCCGCGACGCCGCCCAGGATCACCACCACGACCACGACCTTCGCCCAGGTCGGACGGGCGATCACGGTCACGGGGCCGGGCTCGCCGCCCGCGCCGAACCGGGTGCCGCCGGGCTTGCCCTGGACGCCCTTCGGGATCGTGGCGAGCCGGTCGGCGGCGTTCAGCGCCTTCGCCGCGTTCACCTCGCCGTGCCCCAGGGACGCGTCGTACGAGGCCCCGCCGGACGGCGTGCTCGCGACGAGCGCCTGCGCGACCAGCGCGGGCGCGAGCTTGGGGTGCTTGGACCGGATCAGCGCCGCGATCCCCGAGACCAGCGCGGTCGAGTCGCTGGTGCCGTCGGTGACGTAGTACGCGCCGTGCTCGGGGCCGACGCCGGGCAGGTTCACGCCGGGCGCGGCGACGAGCACCGAGAAGTTCCGGTTCGAGAAGCCCGCGCGGACGTGCTTCCGGTTCGTCGCGGCGACGGCGATCACTCCCGGGTAGGACGCCGGGTAGGAGTAGGGCGCGTAGCCCTTCTCGTCGAAGCCCCGGCGCTTGTCGCCGTCGTTGCCGACGGCCGCGATCACCACGACGCCCTTGGAGACGGCGTAGCCGATCGCGTCGCGCTCGTCCGGCTGCTCGTCGTAGCGTCCGATGGACAGGTTGATCACGTCGGCGCCGTGGTCCACGACGTAGCGGATGCCGCGCGCGGTCGCGCCCTCGGCCTTCTTGGTCGTCTTGTAGGCCCGGAAGGACGGGTCCTCGGGCTCGGCGATGGCCCGCACCGCGAGGATCCGGGACTGCGGCGCGACGCCGATCACGCCGCCCCCGCCACCCGGCCCGCGGCCCTTCCCGGCGATGAGCATCGCCATGCTCGTGCCGTGCAGGCGGGCGGGCCTGGTCCGGCCGTCGATGGCGGCGAGCATGTCCGGCCCGGTCGTGACCTGGCCCGCGAGCTCGGGCTGCCCGGTCTGGACGCCGGAGTCGACGATCCCGACGGTGACCCCCGCCCCGCGCGTGACCTTCCACGCGGACGGCACGTCCATCGCGGTGAACGCGGGCTCCTGCGCATCCCGGACGGGATCGGCCAGCGCGACGTCCGCCCCGGCGCCCGCGAACGCGCCGACCCCGGCGAGCGGCCAGGCCAGCGCGAGCGCCGCCGCGACCGCCCCGGCCCGCCTCACCGAACGAATCAAGATCAGCACTTCCATTCGGGGCGGGAGCAGTCGGGCATGGCCTGGACGCCGAGGGTGCGCGCGATCTGGCGGGCGAGCTGCGGGGCGACCGCGAACGGGAAGTTGGGACGGCGCTCGGCGACGGCCGCGGCGGGCCGTCCGTCGGTCTCGCCGGACGAGGTCAGCACCAGGTAGGGGCCGCCGCGGTCGGCCGTGGAGTCCTGCCGGACGGGGTCGGTGAACCTCGCCGCGGCCGTCCCGGGGAACGCCACGGCCCGGACGCTGTTGCGCACCGGCGTCCCGTCCTGGTCGGTCGGCGTCTGCCGCAGGACGCGGTCGGCGGTCGTGGCGTCCGCGAAGGCCGCGACGCCGACGGTCACCGCGACGCCCTGGATCTGGTCGACGTAGGTCGCGCGGAGCACGGCCCGGCACCCGCCGCGGGTGAGGACGGCCGCGACGGACGGGTCGACGGACGCCGCGCAGTCGCTCTCGGGCGCGATCCCGGCGCGGTTCGCGTACTCGGTCCGGCCGCGCCGCACCTCGTAGGCGATCCGGTCCGGGAAGATCCGCTCGGCGGGCCAGGCCTCCCAGCGGCGGGCGACCTCGGCGCGGGCGGCCGTCTGGAGCTCGGCGTTGGTCGGGTCGCGGGTCAGCGACGTCCACGCCGAGACCAGCGCGGTCCCGCCGACGAGCGCGAAGACGCAGGCGAGGGCGGCGGCGACGAGCATCCACTGCCGCGCGCGCAGCCCGAGGACGGTCGGCCGCGGAGGTCCCGGCGGCTCCGCCGGGAGGCCGTGGAAGGGCGGAGGCTGCTGCATGGGGGGCTGGAACGCCACAACCGGAAAGGCTAACCCGGCAAAGCGCCGATCCGTCCCATCCCGCAGGGAACCCTCAGATGTCCGGGCAACCTCCAGAATGCCGTGTGAGCCGTCCCACCTGGGGACTCGCCGCCGGGAATGCGGTGGGACATGGCAAGGTTGTCCGTGAAAGGACGACGGCGTCCGCCCCCGTTAACCGCACCGCGTCAGCACAGGAGCACCCACCGTGTCGTTGCCACCGCTGGTCGAGCCCGCTCCGGAGCTCACCCGTGACGAGGTCAACCGCTACTCGCGGCACCTGATCATCCCCGACGTCGGGATGGCCGGGCAGAAGCGCCTGAAGAACTCCCGCGTGCTGTGCGTCGGCGCGGGCGGCCTCGGCTCGCCCGCCCTGATGTACCTGGCCGCGGCCGGGGTCGGCACCCTCGGCGTCATCGACTTCGACGTCGTGGACGAGTCGAACCTGCAGCGCCAGGTCATCCACCGGCAGTCCACGCTCGGCCTGCCGAAGGCCGAGTCCGCCGCCGCGACCGTCCGCGAGATCAACCCCCTGATCGACGTGGTGGTGCACAACACCGCGCTCGACCGCGACAACATCCTCGAGATCTTCGGTCAGTACGACCTGATCGTGGACGGCACCGACAACTTCGCCACCCGCTACATGGTGAACGACGCGGCCGTCCTGCTCGGCAAGCCCTACGTCTGGGGCTCGATCTACCGGTTCGACGGCCAGGCGTCGGTGTTCTGGTCCGAGCACGGCCCCTGCTACCGCTGCCTCTACCCCGAGCCCCCGCCGCCCGGCATGGTCCCGTCCTGCGCCGAGGGCGGCGTTCTCGGCGTGCTGTGCGCGTCCATCGGCTCGATCCAGGTGAACGAGGCCATCAAGCTGCTGACCGGCATCGGCGAGCCGCTGGTCGGACGGCTGATGATCTACGACGCCCTGGAGATGAGCTACCGGACGGTCAAGGTCCGCAAGGACCCGGACTGCCCGCTCTGCGGCGAGAACCCCACCATCACCGAGCTGATGGAGGACTACGAGGCGTTCTGCGGCGCGGTCTCCGAGGAGGCCACCCTGGCCGCCAAGGAGTCCACCATCTCCGTCCACGACCTCAAGTCCATGCAGGACCGGGGCGAGGACATCTTCCTCGTGGACGTCCGCGAGCCGAACGAGTACGAGATCGTCTCGATCCCCGGCGCGACGCTGATCCCGAAGGGCGAGTTCCTCAACGGGTCCGCCCTGGAGAAGCTGCCGCAGGACAAGCAGATCGTGCTGCACTGCAAGTCCGGCGTGCGGTCGGCCGAGGCCCTCGCCGTCGTGAAGAACGCGGGCTTCGGCGACGCGGTCCACGTCGGCGGCGGCATCGTGGCGTGGGTCAACCAGATCGACCCGAGCCTGCCGTCCTACTGATCCCGGCACGCTGGCCGGTTCCGGCCACCGAACGACCCCGAAGGCCCCTGGGCGCCCCCAGGGGCCTTCCGCGTTCCCAAGCGCCCGACTTCCGAGGCCCGAGGACCCGCGTTCCCGAGACCCGCGCCCAAGACGACGCCATACCTCATGTGACCTGCGAGGTTTCGGATGATCAACGGGAGGGCAGAGGCGTCCCATCAGGTTTCTGTGACCCGAAACCGCTTGTGATCTGGGTCACCGCTGGTCAGACTGAACGCGTTTCCGGTCCCGCCGCCCGCACGAGCGCGGGCCGCCAACGCCGCGACCCGCCGTGCTGGCCGGGCCGCGCACACCGCGCCGTGACCGGCGACCACATTCCTCAGCGCCCCGCACGCCGGGCTCCTGCTCCCGCAGGAGGCCGGCGTCTCGGCCGTGGCCGCCCGCCGCGTCCCGCACCGCACTTGGAGGAACGATGTCCACTCGGGTGACGACCGACGCCGAACGGGCGCTCGGCCACCTGGAGCACCTCGTCGACCGGCTGCGCTCGCGCGGCTGGCTGGTGGAGGTCGCGGCCCCGGGCGACCGGTGGCCGACGGCCCTGGTGAGCAACGGCGAACTGCCCGGCCTGAACGAGAGCGTGATCGCCGCCCCGGACCACTCCGGCGGCGACTGGTTCTACTACTTCGGCTGGGGGGAGCGCATCTCGCCGTGCGCCGAGCCCGACCGCGCCCTCGCCACGCTGGCCCGCGTCCTCGCCGTCCACACCGATCTCTGACCGGCGGCTCTCCGACCGGCGGCTCTCCGACCGGCGGCGTCCGCGCCACCCGTCCGGCCATGGACGTGGCGCTTGAGCTGGCCAAATACGATGGGGCCATGGCTTGGACGCGTTATGTTGCGATCGGCGACTCCTTCAGCGAGGGCATCGGGGACCCGTACCCGGACGGCCGTCCGCGCGGGTGGGCCGACCGGCTCGCCGAGGCCCTCTCCGAGCGGGAGGACGGCGTCGCCTACGCCAACCTCGCCGTCCGCGGGAAGCTGCTCGGCCAGATCATCGAGACGCAGGTGCCCGCCGCGCTGGAGCTCGGCCCCGACCTGGTGACCGTGTCCGGCGGCGGCAACGACCTGCTCCGTCCCGGGACGGACGTGGCCGACCTCGCCGTCTCCATGGACGCCGCCGTCGCGCGCCTGCGGGCGTCCGGCGCGGACGTCGTCCTGTTCACCGGGGTCGACCCGGCCGACTCGGCCGTGATCCGGCTGACCCGCGACCGGGTCGCCCGCTACAACGACCACCTCCGCGACATCGCCGCCCGGCACGGCGCGTTCGTCGTGGACCAGTGGGCCATGGACATCCTGCGCGACTGGCGCATGTGGGGCATCGACCGCCTGCACATGTCGCCGGAGGGGCACCGCCGCCTCGCGCTGGCCGTCCTGGAGGCCCTGAAGGTCCCGGACGCGGCCGACTGGCGCGAGCCGGAGCTGACCCCGCTGCCCGAGCTCAGCCGGGGCGCGCGGCTCCTCTTCGACGTCCGGTGGGCCCGCGCCCACCTGCTGCCGTGGGTCGGCCGCCGTCTGCGCGGCCACTCGTCCGGCGACACCGTCGAGCCCAAGCGCCCCACCCTGCAGCCGGTCGAACTCCAGCCCTGACCTGCGACGACACTCCCGTCCGCCTGGACGCCGACCCCGGCGGCTAGGCGGACTTGCGGGAGCGCGACCTGGGCGAGGCGCTCTTCTTCGCGCCCTTCGCGGCGCCCTTGGACGCGGCCTTGGCCGCGCCCTTGCGGGTCGTCCCACCACGCGCGGACGTACCGCCCCGTCCTGACGTCCCGCCGCCGGACGATGCGGTCTTCTTCGCCGGAGCGGTCTTCTTCGCCGGAGCGGTCTTCTTCGCCGACGCGGCCTTCTTCGCCGACGCGGCCTTCTTCGAAGAAGCCGACTTCTTGGCGGCGGCCTTCTTCGCCGGGGCGCGCTCCTTCCCGGCGGACCCGGCCGAGCCGCGGTCCTTCTTGGCGGCCTCGACGCTGGCGCGCAGGGCGCTCAGCAGGTCGGCGGCGGGCTCCGCGCTCGGCTCCTCGGCGGGCTGGACGACCTCGCGCCCCTCGACCTTGGCCTCGATGACGGCTTCGAGGGCCTCGCGGTAGGCGTCCTTGTACTCGTCGGGGTCGAAGTCGCCGGTCATGCTGTCGATGAGCGAGGTCGCCATCGACAGCTCCTGGCGGCGGACCTCGACGTCCTCGTCCAGGAAGGGGAAGTCGGGGGCGCGGACCTCGTCCGGCCAGAGCATCGTCTCCAGGACGAACACGCCGTCCCGGACGCGCAGCGTCGCCAGCGACTCGCGCTGCCGCAGCGCGACCTTCACGACCGCGACCCTGCCGGACTCCTCCAGCGCGTCCCGCAGCAGGACGTACGGCTTGACGCCCTGGGAGTCCGGTTCGAGGTAGTAGGTCTTGTTGAAGTAGATCGGGTCCACTTCCCCGGCGTCGACGAACTGCAGGACGTCCACCCGGCGGCTGCTGGTCAGGGGCAGGTCGGAGAAGTCGTCGTCGGTGAGCACGACGATCTCGCCGGACGGCAGCTCGTACCCCTTGGCGATGTCGGAGTACGCGACCTCCTCGCCGTCGACCGTGCAGACCCGCTTGTACCGGATGCGTCCACCGTCCTCGCGGTGGACCTGGTGGAAGGACACGTCCCGCTGCTCGGTCGCCGAGTACAGCTTGATCGGTATCGTGACCAGGCCGAACGAGATCGCGCCCTTCCAGATGCTGCGCATACAACGGTGCTTACCCGCCTGAGCCGTCCACAAGCAGGCGCCCCGCCCCCGGCCGGGCCCACCGGCCTCGCACGGCAATTCCATCCCAAATGGCCATATCTGCGTGCAGATCACATCGGTGTGGCGAACGGGTTCGTTTCGTCCGCAGGTCGGCGGGAGATCCTTTTCCGGGACGCGGGCCGGGGGTAGAAACGGCGTTATGACCATGCCGTGGCCCGTGGAGCCGATGACGGCCGTCACCGGCGAGCTTCCCGACGACACCGCGCGCTGGGGCCTGGAGCTCAAGTGGGACGGCGTGCGCATCCTGACCGGCGTGTCCGCGGACGGCGTGCGGGCGGTGTCCCGGCGCGGCGCGGACGTCCTGTCCCACTACCCCGAGCTGTCCGGGCTGGCCGACCTCCTCCCCCATCACGACGTGGTCCTGGACGGCGAGGTCGTCGCGTTCGAGCAGGGCCGCCCGAGCTTCGGACGGCTGCAGCGGCGGATGCACGTGGCCCGCCCCGGCGCCCGGCTGATCCGCGAAGTGCCCGTCCGGTACGTCGTGTTCGACCTGCTCTTCCTGGACGGCCGGACGCTCTTCGACGTCCCCTACGCCGAGCGGCGCGCGATGCTCGGCGAGCTCGAACTGGCCGCGACCGGCCCGGTCGAGGCCCCGCCCTACCTGGACGGCTCGGACACCGCCCAGGTCACCGAGCTGCTCGCCTTCACCCGCGAGCAGCGCCTCGAGGGCCTGATGGCCAAGCGGCTCGACTCGCCCTACCGGCCCGGCCGCCGGGTCGACTTCTGGCGGAAGATCAAGAACTTCCACACCCAGGAGGTCGTCGTCTGCGGCTGGAAGCCGGGCCGCGGACGGCGCGAGGGCGGCGTCGGCTCGCTGCTGCTCGGCGAGTACGACGCGAAGGGACGCCTCTGCTTCGTCGGGCACGTCGGCACCGGCTTCACCGACCGCATGCTGGACGAGCTGTACGAGCGGCTGTGGCCGCTGCGCCGCCCGTCCAGCCCGTTCGACGACGAGGTGCCGCGCGACGTGGCCCGCGACGTCCAGTGGGTCGAGCCGGAGCTGGTCGGAGAGGTCTCCTACGCCGTCCGGACCCGGGACGACCGGCTGCGGTTCCCGTCCTGGCGCGGGCTGCGCGACGACAAGGACCCGCAGGAGGTGACCCGTGAGCCCTGAGCCGCAGAAGCAGACCGTCCACGTGGACGGGCACGCCCTGTCCCTGTCCAACCTGCGCAAGGAGCTGTACCCGGGGTTCGCCAAGGGCGAGGTGATCGACTACTACGTCCGGATCGCGCCCGCGCTGCTCCCGCATCTGCGGGACCGTCCGGCCACCCGCAAGCGGTTCCCGGACGGCGTCGACGGCGGCTCGTTCTTCGAGAAGAACGCCCCCTCGCACACCCCGGAGTGGGTGCGGCGCGCGACCGTCCCGACGCCGGGCAGCTCGCGCGGGCGCGACAGCCTCGACTTCGTCGTGATCGACGACCTGGCGACGCTGGTCTGGTGCGCGAACCTGGCGGCGCTGGAGCTGCACGTCCCGCAGTGGAAGGTCGGCCCGCGGGGCGCGCTGCACCCGCCCGACCTGATCGTCTTCGACCTGGACCCGGGCCCGCCCGCGACGATCATGGACGCGCGGAAGGTCGCCGTCCTGCTCCGGGACCTCCTCGACGAGGACGGCCTGGCCTGCCACGCCAAGACCAGCGGGAAGAAGGGCCTGCACCTGTACGTCCCGGTCGAGGAGACCGACCGGACGTCGGAGTACGCCAAGCGGGCCGCGCAGCGCCTCGCCGCCGACCATCCGGACCTGGTCGTCGCGAAGATGGGCCGCGACCTGCGCAAGGGCAAGGTCTTCGTGGACTGGAGCCAGAACAGCCCGTCCAAGACGACCGTCGCGCCCTACTCGCTGCGCGCCGCGCCCCGCCCGTCGGTGTCCACCCCCGTCACCTGGGACGAGCTGGAGGCGGCCGGAAGCGCCGAGGACCTGGTGTTCGGCCCCGCCGACGTGCTGGCCCGCGTCGAGCGGGACGGCGATCTCCTCAAGCCCCTCCTCGGCGGCGGACCCGCCGACGAGCACCACCGGCTCCCCTGACCGCCCGGGACGCCTGGGCCGCCCGGGACAGCTGGGACGACCGGGACGAGAATCCGCCGCCGTATGTGTTCGAACCGGCACTCTCCGATGTCGGAGTCCGTCACCATGAGGTACGGGGACCTGACGAGCGGTGCCGGAGGCGGAGTTGTCCATGTCACAGAACCACGTCGAGGCGCGGAACCCTGCCGGGGCGCGGGACCACGTGGAGGGGCGCGACCACTTCGACGTGATCGTGCTGGGCGGCGGGACGGCCGGGGAGCGCGTCGCGGCCGACCTCGCCCAGGCCGGGCGGTTCGTCGCCCTCGTGGAGAACCGCCTGGTCGGCGGCGAGTCGCCGTACTTCGCGTGCGTCCCGTCCAAGTCGCTGCTGCTGTCCGCGCGGCGCGGCGAGACCTGGGAGCTGGCCATCGCGCGCCGCGACGAGGTCACCGGCAACCTCGACGACGACCGCGCCGTCGCCCGGATGGCCGAGGCCGGGGTGACCGTGCTGCGGGGCTGGGGCCGCGTCACCGGCCCCGGCGTCCTCGACGTGGACGGCGCCCGGTTCCGCTTCACCGACCTGGTCGTCAGCACCGGCAGCGAACCGGCCGTCCCGGCCGTCGAGGGCCTCGCGGACGTCCCGGTCTGGACGAGCGACGAGGCGCTGACCGTCCCGGACCTGCCGCGCCGCCTGGTCGTCCTCGGCGGCGGGCCGGTCGGCTGCGAGATGGCCCAGGTGTACGCGGCGTTCGGGTCGGCGGTCACGGTGGTCGAGGCGTCAGGGCGGCTGCTGACGGACGAGGCCCCGTTCGCCGGGGAGATCCTCGCCGACGCGCTCCGCCGCAGGGGCGTCGACCTGCGGCTCGGCGCGGAGCCCGCGCGGGCCGAGCGCGGCCCCGTCGGGCTGCGGCTCTGGCTGTCGGACGGCGGGGTCGTCGAGGCCGACCGGATCCTCGTCGCCGCCGGGCGCCGTCCCCGCGTCGAGGGCCTCGGCCTGGAGACGCTCGGCGTCGCCGTCCAGAGCGGGCGCCCGCTCACGGTGGACGAGACCTGCCGCGTCCGGCTGAACGGCGGTGCCGGGGCCTCGGGGGCCTCCGGCGCCGCCCGAGACGCGACGGCCGGAACCGCAGCGGCCGAAGCCGGAGCCGGAGCCGCCGGGGCCGGGGCGGAGAGCGAGGCGGGGGACGACGGGGCCTGGGCCCAGCAGCAGGCCGCGAACACCGGCCCCCGCGAGGCGACGTGCGGCGAGGCGCTGATGCCGGAACCGGGCGGCGGCGTCTGGGCGGCCGGGGACGTCACCGGCGTCGCCCGCACCACGCACGCGGCCCGCTACCAGGCCCGCGTGGTCGTCTCGAACGTCCTCGGCAAGCGCCGCGAGGCCGACTACCGGGCGATCCCGCGCGTGGTCTACACGGCCCCGACCGTGTACGCGGTGGGGGTCAGCCCCGTCCTCGCCGAGCGGGCCGGGATGCATCTGATCATGGCGGGCGGCGACCTGTCCGCGACGGCCCGCGCGTCCGTGGAGGCCGAGGACCGGGGCCGCGTCGAGCTGTACGCGGACGCCGAACGCGGGCTGCTCGTGGGGGCCGCCGCCGTCGGGGCCTACGCTGAGGAGTGGATGAGTGAGATCGCGCTGGCGATCCGGGCGGAGACGCCGCTGAGCCTGCTCACCGACGTCGTCCACGCCTTCCCCACGTTCGGGGAGGCCGTGGAGGCGCCGCTCCGCGAGCTGGCCGGACGGCTCTGACGCCCGAACCGCCCCGCGCGTCCGGGGACGCTCCGGGGCACCCCGCCCGCACTCCCGCCCGAACGAGGGGGATGAACAAGCGATGAGCGAGACCGAGGACCGGCGGCCCGAGGCCGAGCCGCCCGCCCCGTCCTACGACCGGAACGACGCCGACACCGCCGAGCAGATGGCCGACGTGCGCTCCGACGAGGACGGCCCGCAGGGCCAGCCGCCGATGGACGTGAACGAGGCCGACTTCGTCGAGCAGGGACGCGTCGTCCGAGAGGACGAGGAGGACTACCGCTGACCACCCCGTATCACCCCTGACCTGCCCGGACACGGGTAGGACGGGTGTGACGGACGGGACACGCGCAGCGACCCGAACCCGCCCGTGGGTGACCTTTGAGGTTACCGGCGCGTAGGATGGTGGGATTGATTCGCGCGGCGGACGATCCCCCGGACCGCCGCACCGACCGGTGATCGGAGAGTGTGGTGACCGCGACCCCGGACGCCCGCCCCCGTGGCACGCGCCTGCCGCGTCTGGCGCGGCGCAGGCAGTTGCTCGGCGCTGCGCAGGAGGTGTTCGTCGCCCAGGGCTACCACGCCGCGGCGATGGACGAGATCGCCGAACGGGCGGGCGTCAGCAAGCCCGTGCTCTACCAGCACTTCCCGGGCAAGCTGGAGCTGTACCTGGCGCTGCTCGACGAGCACGCCGAGGCGCTGGTCCGGACCGTCCGCGAGGCGCTGGCGTCCACGAACGACAACAAGCTGCGCGTCCAGGCGGCCATGGCCGCCTTCTACGACTTCGTGGCCGGCGACGGCGAGGCGTACCGGCTGGTCTTCGAGTCCGACCTGCGCAACGTGGCGCCCGTCCGGGCCCGGGTCGAGCGCGCCAACCTGCAGTGCGCCGAGATGGTCGCCCAGGTCATCGCCGAGGACACCGGCGCCGACAGCGACGAGGCGCACCTGCTCGGCATGGGCCTGGTCGGCATGGCCGAGGTGAGCGCCCGCTACTGGCTCGGCCAGCACGGCAAGATCCCCAAGGACACCGCCGAGAAGATGATCGCCCGCCTCGCGTGGCGCGGCATCTCCGGGTTCCCGCGCAGTTCCTCCTGATCGCTCGTTCCGGCGGACGCCCCGACCGGGCACACTCGGACGAGAACGCCTGACGGGCCCCGGACGGCCGGGGTCCCGGACAGGCGGTGGGTTCCGGACAGAAGGAGCGTCGCGTGCAGGTACGCATCGGGGTGCAGTTCGTCCCCAAGGAGCTGGTGGTCGAGACGGGGCTGGCCGCGGACGAGGTCCAGCGCCTCCTCGCCGACGCGCTCGCCGAGAGCGGCGGCGTGTTCGTGCTGGAGGACCGCAAGGGCGGCCGCGTGGTGGTCCCGGCCGCCCACGTCGGCTACCTGGAGATCGGCGAGGACGAGGGCCACTCGGTCGGCTTCGGCGGCACCTACACCTGATCCCGCCCCCGGCCCCGGCCCGGCCCGGGTCACAGCCCGGCTCCGGGCCCCGGCCCGGGTCACAGCCGGGCTCCGGGCCCCGGCCCGGGTCACAGCCGGGCTCCGGGCCCCGGCCCGGGTCACAGCCGGGCTCCGGGCCCCGGCCCGGCTCCCGTCCGCTCCGGCGGGCGGGCATGTTTGAACCCGGGACCGCGGGCATACCGTCCACGGACAGGCCGCCCCCGCACCGGCGGGGCGTCCCAACCACGGAACGGTGATCGAAAGTCATGCTCACGGTCCTCTGGTTCATCATCGTGGGAGCGGTGATCGGCGCGCTGGCGCGCCTGCTGGTCCCCGGCCGCAACCCGATCGGAGTCCTGCTGACCATCGGCGTCGGGATCGTCGGCGCCATCCTCGGCGGGCTGCTCGCCGCCGCGCTCGGCGCCGGATCGGTGATCGCCTTCATCTTCAGCGTGATCATCGCGGCGGTCGGCGTGGTCGCCCTGACCTCGCACGGCACCGGCCGCTGGGGCTCGGGTTCGGGCCGCCTCGGCAGGCGCCGCCGCTCCTACTTCTGACCCCGCCCCCGGCCGGACGACCGCCCCAACGCGGCGTCCGTCCTGAGGCCCGGGACGGCCCGCGCCGCCGCCGGACCGGCGGCCCGGCGCCGTCCGCCCCGCTCGTTCGGAGCCCCCGTGCCCGCACACGGGGGCTCCGGCGCGTTCAGCTCCCGGCCACGGCCTTCAGCACCTCCGGACGCAGCGTGCCGCGCAGTTCCCCGTAGGGGATCCTGGTCGCCGCGTCCTCCCGTCCGCACGCCATGTCGTAGCCGATCTGGGTCACCGGGACGTGGAACTCCACCCCCGTCGGCGTGAGCAGCGCCCGGAGCCCCTCCTTGTCGATGGACTCGGGGGTCAGGTACCGGGTGCCGGTCGGGCGGGTGTCCCGGCCGCAGAAGATGCCGTGGGGCGTGTGCCGTTCGAAGAGGAGGGTCAGGTCGCGTGCTCCCGCCACGGTGTCCACGGCGGGGAGCAGGAGGTCCCGGGTCGCCAGCTTGGTCCCGGTCGTCAGGTCCACCGTCAGCGTCGTCTTGAAGACGGTGTTCCGGTACCCGGACGTCGGGCGGTACCGGACGGACAGGTAGCGCGGCCCCTTCACGCCGACGTCGACCGTGGACGCGGGCTGGAAGGAGTCTCCGGCCGGACGCGTCGGACCGACGAAGGCGGCGAAGTCGGTGTGGGCGTTCTCGGCCCACAGCTCCGCCGGGTCGCGGAGGAGCTTGTTGACGCGGTTCTCGATCGCCGCCGACGCGAGCCCGGTCACGTGCGGGTAGCCGACGGTCGCGGTGGCGTCCGGCCTGGTGAAGGTCTTGGTCTCGCTGAGCAGCGTGACCCGGATCGCCTTCGGGGACGGACTCGCCGCAGGATGCCCACCGTTCTGCGTGGCGACGTAGGTGCCCGCTCCACCTGCGATGACGGTCGTCGCGAGCGCCGCCGCGGCGACCTTCGCCCCGGTGGCGGCCAGCAACCCGCCACCCCCGGCGACACCGGCCGCGCCCGCCGTGCCCGCCGCGCCTGCCGTGCCCGCCGCGCCCGCCGCGGTGGCGGCTCCTCCCGCGCTGAGGGCGGCGAGGGGGAAGGCGGCGGCCAGGGCCATGGCGAGCCCGGCCAGGGCGCGGACGCCCCGGGTCTCCCATTCGGGGCCGTAGGCGGCGGACGCGACGGTCTCCAGCTCGGCGGCGAAGTCGGCGGCGGACGCAGGACGGTCCGCCGCGTCCTTGGCGAGGCCGCGTCCGACGAGGGGACGCAGGGCCTCGGGGAGCCGCTCGAGCGGCGGCGGGGCGGTGAGGTGCAGGTTCGCGAGCGCGGCCCGGCTCTCGGCGGCGAAGGGACGTCCGCCCGTGACGGCCTCCACGAACACGCAGGTCGCGGCGTACACGTCGGTGGCGGGCGAGGCGGGTCCGCCGCGCCACTGCTCGGGGGCCATGTACGCGGGCGTCCCCACCACGGACGCCTCGCCGACCGGGACCGCGATCCCGAAGTCGACCAGCTTGCTCAGCCCGTCCGGCCGGACGACCACGTTGCCCGGCTTGTAGTCGCGGTGGACGATCCCGGCGGCGTGGGCGGCGGCGAGCCCGCGCAGCGAGCCCTTGAGGACGGTCAGCGCCGCCTCTGGCGCGAGCACGCCGTTCTCGGCGAGGACGCGCGCCAGCGGGACGCCGTCGACCGCCTCCATCACCAGCGCCGCACCACCCGCCGACCCCTCCGGCGCGATCACGAACCGGAACAGCCGGACCACGTGCGGGTCGACGACCCGGCCGAGCATGACCGCCTCGTCCCGCAGCCGGGCGAGCCGCCGCGCGCGCTCCTCCGGGTCGTCCGCGGGGAGGTCGAGGTACTTGATCGCGACCGGCGTCCCGGCGTCCTCGTGCCGCGCGAGGACGACCCGTCCCTGCGCCCCCGCCCCGAGTTCGCGCAGCTCCTCGAACCCCGCGACCCGCCACCGCCGTCCGGCGCTCCCGCGGGCCGGGGTCATTTCTTCGAGGCTGCGGCCTGGAGCCGGGACAGGACGTCCGGCTTCACGATGTCCTTGAGCTTGGAGTACGGCGCGCTGAAGGTGAAGCTGGAGCAGTCGGTGCCGATCGTCGACCAGACCAGGTTCATGCCGTTCCGGTCGAAGTACAGCCCGGCGCTCGGCGGCGTCTCGACCGGGCCGTCCTGCTTGCCGGGCAGGAAGTCCTTGCGCTGGATGTCGGACAGGTCACACTGCTTCCAGTCGTCCTTCGGGCCGGACAGCGTGTCCCACAGGTCCTTGGTGTCGTCGAGGGTCTTGCCGGTCAGCACGTCCTCCGGGCCGAGGGCCTTGCCCGCCTTGACGTCCACGGTGACCGGGACGGTCGGCAGCGCCTCCTCGCTCTCGTAGCAGGGGATCATGGTGAACGCGCTGGTCGCGGACACGATGTCCGGGCCGCCGAGGCCGAACCGCACCTTGGTCTGCACGATGCTCGGCTTCCCCTTGCACTGCTTGCGCCGCTCGGCGTCCAGGGTCGCGCCGAACCACTTGACGGCCCAGTCCAGCGGGGCGTGGAACTCCTGCCCGATGCGCTGCTCGACGGCCTTGTCGGCCAGCCCGCCGACCTTGACGTACTCGGCGTCCTTGAACTTGACCAGCTGCTGGGGGTGGTCGCTGTTGTCCTGGAGGACGACCGTCCCCTTCGCCGGGACGTCCGCCGCGGCCGGGCCCCCTCCGCCTCCGTCCCCTCCGGACGAGCACCCGGCCAGCGCCGTCCCGGTCACCGCCACCGCCACCGCCACCGTGACTCTCGCCACATTCCGCACGACCGTCCGCATGCGTTCCGCCTCCCTCGTCCGCGAACCTGGGCGCATCACAGAATGTCAGGATCCCGCCGGAACGGCGGCCAGTCCCGGCCACCCGGAACACGGAAAACCCCGGTCCCGCAGGGCAGGGGGAATACCCCAGATCGGGGAAACGTTGGGACAGGTGATCGGCTATTGGTGTAGGAACACCACCGCCGGTACACTGCGTCGCGGAGTGTGACCGCACGCAGCCACAGTGAGTGACTGCTTTCAACCCCTGACTGCGGTCGCCGTAAGGAATTGATCGACGGCTGGTCCCTCCCGCGCGAGCGCGCGGCCACGGAAAGCGACCGGCGGGCAAGCGGCCTGCCGGGATCGCAGCCGTGCGAGGTCGGCCCGGAGCACCGGCGAACGGGCTCCGGCGGAGCCGACGGCGCTGCGCCGCGAACGGGAGCGAGGACCCCGCATATTGGAGGCTGGAAGCCCTGACTACCTTTGCTGACCTCGGGGTCGTACCCGAGATAGCCGATGCCCTGAAAGCCGAGGGCATCGTCGACGCGTTCCCCATCCAGGAGCTCGCCCTGCCGATCGCGCTGGGCGGCCACGACATCATCGGCCAGGCCCGCACCGGCACCGGCAAGACGCTCGCGTTCGGCATCGCCGCGCTGCAGCGCATCGAGCACGGGCACATCAAGCCGCAGGCCCTGGTCATCGCCCCGACCCGTGAACTGGCCCTCCAGGTCACCGACGACCTGCTGGTCGCGGGCGGCAAGCTCGGCACCCGCGTGCTGTCGGTGTACGGCGGCCGCGCGTACGAGCCCCAGATCGAGGCGCTGCGCACCGGCGTGGACGTCGTCGTCGGCACCCCGGGCCGGCTGCTCGACCTCGCCAAGCAGAAGTACCTCGACCTGTCCGAGGTCAAGGTGCTCGTACTGGACGAGGCCGACCGCATGCTCGACCTCGGGTTCCTGCCCGACATCGAGCGGATCATCAAGCGCGTCCCGGAGAAGCGCCAGACGATGCTGTTCTCGGCGACCATGCCGGGCGAGATCGCCGCGCTGTCCCGCCGCTACCTGACCCGTCCCACCAACGTCCGCGCCGAGGCGCACTCGGAGTCCGAGGCCACGCCGCAGGTCCAGCAGTTCGTGTGGCAGGCCCACCAGATGGACAAGCCCGAGATGGTCGCCCGCCTGCTCCAGGCGGAGGGCCGCGGCCTGACCATGGTGTTCTGCCAGACCAAGCGGGCCTGCGACCGTGTCGCCGCCGACCTGGTCCAGCGCGGCTTCGACGCCGCCGCCGTCCACGGCGACCTCGGCCAGTCGCAGCGCGAGCGCGCGCTCCGCGCGTTCCGCAGCGGCAAGATCGAGGTGCTGGTCGCCACCGACGTCGCCGCGCGCGGCCTCGACGTGGACGACGTCACGCACGTGGTCAACTTCGAGTGCCCCGACAGCGCGGAGACCTACGTCCACCGCATCGGCCGCACCGGCCGCGCGGGGCGCGAGGGCACCGCCGTCACCCTGGTCGACTGGTCGGACATCCCACGCTGGAAGCTGATCAACACCACCCTCGACCTGGACTTCGCCCAGCCCGAGGAGACCTACTCCAGCAGCCCCCACTTCTTCGAGGCCCTCGGCATCCCCAAGGGCACCCGGGGCACCCTCCCGAAGGACCGCCGCCACGGCCGCGCCGGTCTGGAGGCCGAGGAGCTGGAGGACATCGGCGAGACCGGCAAGACCCGCTCCCGCGACCGCGACCGCGACCGGGATCGGGATCGTGACCGGGATCGCGACCGTGGCCAGGACCGGGACCGTGGCCAGGACCGCGAGCGGGACGAGGACCGTCCGCGCCGCAACCGCCGCTCCCGTTCCCGCACGCGCACCCGCAGCGGCCGTCCGCTCTCCGAGCGGCCCGACGTGCTGCCCCCGTCGCAGCCCGTCGAGGAGTTCACGGCGCAGCCGGTCGCGGAGCCCGCTCCGCAGCCCGTCGTGGAGCCCGCGGCGCGTCCCGCAGCGCAGGACGAGCCCGCCGAGACCCCGCGTCGCCGCAAGCGCAGCCGCGGCCGCAAGGACCGGCAGCCCGCCGCGTCCGCCCCGGCCGTCGTCTCCACCCCGGAGACCGCGCCCCCGGCGGAGGCCCTCGTCGAGGACGCCCCGAGGCGTCCCCGCCGTCGCGTCACGACGTCCCAGGACGAAGCCCTGGCCGCCGAGCGCGAGGCCATCCGCAGGGCCAAGCAGGCCGCGGACGCCGAGCCGAAGCGCAAGCGCACCCGCAGGGCCCCCGGCTCCGAGACCCCGGCCCGCCAGGCCGAGGTGAACGGCACCGAGCGCACCCTTCCGGGACGGGCCACCGCAGGTGACCCCACGACCGAGGCGTCCGCCGAGGTCAAGCCCGCGAACACGCCGAACGCCGCCGCCACGGCCGAAGCCGCACCGAAGCGCACCCGCGCCCGCAGGTCGGCCGAGGCCACGACCGCCGCGGACGCGACCGCCGAGGCCACGCCGCGACGGACACGGACGCGCAAGCCCGCAGGGGTGGACGCCGCCGCGACCGCGGAGGCCGCACCGAAGCGCACGCGCAAGAGCGTCGCGACCGAGGCTCCCGCCGAGGTCACGGCCGCCCCTGAGGCGGACACCGCCGCTACGGCCGAAGCCGCGCCCAAGCGCACCCGCACCCGCAAGTCGGCCGAGGCTCCGACCACGACGGAGGCGCCCATCGACGCCCCCGCCACGGCCGAGGCCACGACCGCCACGGACGCGACCGCCGAGGCCGCACCGAAGCGCACGCGGACGCGCAAGACCACGGCGAGTGCCGCCGAAGCCACGGCCGCGCCTGAGGCGGACACCGCGCCGAAGCGCACCCGCGCCCGCAAGACCGTCGTGACCGAGGCTCCCGCCGAGGCCACGACCCCTGCGGACGCGACCGCCGAGGCCGCACCGAAGCGCACGCGCACCCGCAAGTCCGCCGAGGCTCCGACCACGACGGAGGCGCCCATCGACGCCCCCGCCACGGCCGAGGCCACGACCGCCACGGACGCGACCGCCGAGGCCGCACCGAAGCGCACGCGGACGCGCAAGACCACGGCGAGTGCCGCCGAAGCCACGGCCGCGCCTGAGACGGACGCCGCCGCTACGGCCGAAGCCGCGCCCAGGCGCACGCGCACCCGCAAGGCCAGCGCCCCCGAGGTCACGGCCACCGCGGACGCGACCGCCGAGGCCGCGCCGAAGCGGACGCGGGCTCGCAAGGTGACCGCAGGTGAGGTCGCGACCGAGGCGTCTGCCGAGGTCACGGCCGCGCAGGCGGGTGCCGGCGCCGCCGCGACCGCTGAGGCCGCGCCCAAGCGGACGCGGGCCCGGAAGGCCACGGCCACCGCTGCGGCGGACGTGTCCGTCGACGTGAGCGCGACGGCCGAGGCCACGCCGAAGCGGACGCGGACGCGCAAGGCCGCGGTGAGTGCCGCCGAGACCACGGCCGCTCCGGCCGGGGCCGCCGGCGACGCGGTCACCGCTGAGGTGGACGCCGCGCCCAAGCGCACGCGGGCTCGGAAGACCGTCGCGGCCGACGAGGTCGTGGCCGAGGCTCCGGCCGAGGTCAAGACCACGCGGACGCGCAAGGCCGCTGCGGACGCGTCGGACGACGCCGCCGCGACGGCTGAGGTCGCGCCCAAGCGCACGCGGGCTCGGAAGGGCACCGCAGGTGAGGCCACGGCATCCGCCGAGGCCACGGGCGCGCAGGCCACCGCCGAGGCGGCGCCGAAGCGCACGCGGACCCGCAAGGCCGCCGAGGCCGACGGTGCCGAGGTCAAGCCGAAGCGCACTCGGAAGGCGGCCGCTCCGGCGGCCGGGACCGAGGCCTCGGCCGAGGCGGACGCCGCGGCCGAGGCGCCCAAGCGGACGCGGGCCCGGAAGGCGACCGCGGACGCGGCGGAGGCCGAGGCCAAGCCGCGCCGGGCACGCCGTCCGGCGGGTGCTCCGGTCGAGGAGCCGCAGGGCGTCTGACCCACGGAGTGAGAACACAGAAACGCCGGTCCCGGGACATTCGGGACCGGCGTTTTCGTTTCCGCGTAACTGAAGAAATTTCACGTCCGCTGCCGGGGTGATACAGGCCCGCCGTTCTCACGTCACCGGACGAGATCAGCGTTCTCGGCATGAACCCCGGTCCCTCTCACCGCCGGTTCCTCGCATCCGGCGCCGGGGCGCGACGGTCGCGTCCCTGCTCCCGCCGTCCGTGTGCGTGGCGGCGGAGGGTCAGCCGCAGTGGACCCGCTGCAGGACGCGCTCCACGTAGCCGTTGGGGCCGGTGATGCCACCCCTGACGTTGATGCAGTCGACGGGGGCGTAGACGTAGACCGGGCCCGCGTAGTAGCCGAAGGGGCCGTGTTCGTCGTCGGCGTAGGCGCCCGGGTAACGGCCGATGCTGACCTGCGTGTAGGTGAAGGTGCCCGGACTGAAGGCGTTGTACATGAGGGCGCAGTTCTTCTTCGCGGTGGCGTTCCAGTAGACCTCCAGGGTCCCGACCCGGGTCCCTGAGGCGGGGACGGCGTAGACGCCCACCCGGCTGTAACCGGCCCCACAGGGCCCGTCGGCGTGCGCCGGGGCGGCCGTGAGGGCGGGGCTGGCGACCAGGACGGTGGAGAAGGCCACGGCGGCGGCCGTGGACCTGCTGCGCAGGCGCATGCTGCACTCGCTTTCGTCTGTGGGGTGAGGGGATCGCCGCCGTGGCCGGTGGGCCCTCGGCGCGCGGTGCGGCTCATCCAAACACAAACGATCTTGGGCGGCAACGCGCCCGCCCTGGTCACACCGGTGGCGCGTCAGATGAGGACGTCGAGGACGTGCGGGGAACCCGCCGCAGATGTCGTCCATCGTGGCGTCCGCGGCCGAGTCCGGGCACCTGGGCTCGGGCAGCCCGATCCAGGGCGCGGGGATCACCTACGAGGTCCCGGACGCGCTGGCCTCGCATCCGGACGTCCGGCCCCTCGCCGTCCGACCCGCTCGGGGGACGGGTCAGGCGGTGCCGTCGCGGAGGTCGAGGGCCTGGCGGGGGTGGTCGGTGATGAGGACCTCGACGCGTGGGTCGGTGAGGAAGCGGCGCATCTGGGGCTCGGCGTTGACCGTCCAGATCATCGCCGGGAATCCGGCCCGCGCGATCTGGGCGAGGACGCCGACGCGCGCCAGACGGTGGTTCAGCGCGACCAGGTCGGCGCCGGACTCACGGATCGCGCGCACGGGGAGGAAATCCCGGTGCGCGCCGCGTTCCCAGAGGCTGCGTCCCACCGACATCGCGACCCGGACGTGCGGGAAGTCGCGCTTGATCTGCCGGATGCTGGCGACGTCACGGGTGGTGACGACGAAGCCGTCCGGGCCGAGCGCCGCCTCCGCCAGCTCGACCAGTTCGGTCTCGCAGCCGCGCTCCTTGAGGTCCAGGTGGCCGAGGGCGCTTCCGGCGATGATCTCCATCGCCTCGCTGACCAGCGGGATCGGATGGTCGGACAGCTCGGCGGCGCGGTCGCGGGCGAGCCGCGCGAGCGGCAGTCCGCCGACCGTGGGATCGTGGTGGACGACCAGCGCGCCGTCGCCGGTGCGGCGGACGTCGATCTCGACGTAGTCGGCGCCCGAGCGGGCGGCGTCGTGGAGTCCGGTCAGGCCCGCCGCGTCACGGCGGTGGGCGGAGACCGCCGGGTGCGGGGCCACGGCCCGAACGCTACCACCGAAGCGTCTTCGGAGGTGTTCTGACCGGCGCGTTCAGTATGCTGACGGCCCGTGAGTACGCCCCGGTTCCTGACCCTGCCCTCCGGAGTGCGCCGGACGTTCGTCGAGACCTCCCGAGGGAGGTTCGCGGCCCTGGAGGCGCTTCCCGGCTCGGGTGTTCCCGAACGCTGGCCCGCGCTCCTGGTGCCGGGCTTCACCGGGAGCAAGGAGGACTTCCTGTCCGTCCTGCAGACGCTCGCCGCGTCCGGACGGCGCGTCGTCGCGATCGACCTGCGCGGCCAGTACGAGACCCCCGCCGGGACGGGCCCCGAGGCCTACACGCGCGCCGCGCTCGGCGAGGACGTGGCGGCCGTCGCCGCCTCTCTCGGCGCGGAGGGCGCGGCGTCCCTCGGCGTGGAGGGCGCCGCCTCCCTCGGCGCGGACGGCGCGGCGGCCCTCGGCGCGGGCGCGGGTGTGCCCGTCCACCTGGTCGGGCACTCCTTCGGCGGCCTGGTGACGCGGGAGACCGTCCTCGCCCGGGCGACGCGGGTGGCGTCGTTCACCTTGATGAGCTCGGGTCCGGGCGCGCTGACCGGGCCGTCCGCCGACAAGGCCCTGCTGCTGCGCGACTCGATCCCGCAGCTCGGCATGGAGCAGATCTGGTCGCTCGCGCTGGAGCCGGACGCGGTCGGACGCGGCGTCCCGCCGGAGATCGTCGCGTTCCTGCGGGCGCGGACGCTCGGCAACTGCGAGACCGGCCTGATGATCATGGCGACCGAGCTCACCTCCTGCCCCGACCGGGTGGACGAGCTGGCGAAGTTCATGGCCGACGAGGGCCTGCGCACGCTCGTCCTCTACGGCGAGGACGACGACGTCTGGGACCCGCGCGTCCAGGCGGCCATGGCCGAGTCCCTCGGCGCGGAGAAGGTCGTCATCCCGAGCGCCGCGCACTCCCCCTCCGTGGACGCCCCGGAGACCACCGCCGCCGCCCTCACCGACTTCTGGGCCGCCGCCGAACGCGCCCTCCGCTGACCGCCCGCCACCCCGGGACGCCGCCGCCCGACCGCTGACCGATCGTCGCTCCGGGCCGCCGCCCGACCGCTGACCGACCGTCGGCCCGGGACGCCGCCGACCGCTGACCGGCCGTTTCGCCGGGCGCGGGCCGTTTCGCTCACCCCCGCTGGCCGAACTCGATTCGGTAATGACACACTTACCTGAGTTTGTCTCACCGGAGGTGCGTGATGGCGGCAACGGTCGTTCCCCCCGAAAGCGTCACCTGGCGCGTGCACATCGACCGGTCCATGTGGGTCGGAGGCGTCCGCGGGCTCATGCTCCAGGCCCTGCACCCCGTCGCCATGTGGGGCGTCTGGCAGAACTCCACCTTCCAGGAGGACCCGTTCGGGCGGCTCCAGCGCACCGCCGACTTCGTCGGCATGGCGACGTTCGGCAGCCCGGCCGAGATCGAGGAGCTGGCGGCGCGCGTCCGGGGCATCCACCGCAGCCTGCGCATCCTCAACCACGACACCGGCCGGAAGGAGCGCCTCGACCAGCCCGAGCTGCTGCGCTGGGTGCACTGCGCCGAGGTCTCCTCCTACCTGGACGTCGCGCGCCGCTCCGGCCTGCCCCTCACGGGCGCCATGGCCGACCGCTATCTGGACGAGCAGCGCCACACGGCCACGTTCGTCGGCCTGCACGCCGAGGACGTCCCCGGGACCGTCCGGGAGCTGGACGAGTACCTCAACGACATGCGCGGGCAGCTTCGGGTGACGGAGGAGGCCGCCGCGACCGTCCGGTTCCTGCTGTGGCCGCCCCTGCCGGAGAACCTGCGGTTCCTGTCACCGGGCAAGCCGGGCTACTTCCCGTTCGGCGCGCTCTGCTACTACTCGCTGCCCGCCTGGGCCCGCCAGATGTACGGTGTCCTGCCCGATGTGCCGCAACCCGCCGTGACGGCCGCCCTGCGTTCCTTCCGGACGGCCCTGAGCACCGTTCCTGAGCGCCTGCACGACTTCGCCTTCGCCAAGCCCACCCGCGACATGCTGGAGCGCGCCCGGCGGCGTCTGGCGGCCGAGGGCTACGACACGCGCCACGGCCTCTACGGCCTCCGCGACCCCCGCCGCTGGCCCACCCGCACCCCGGCGAACGCCTGACGCCCCCTCGGGAACGGTGGGGCTCAGGCGCACACGCCGTTCCCAGGGGCACTTTGCGCGGCTCAGAGACGTCCCCCTGCGGGCATCCTGACGCTGGACGGAGCCGGGCCCTGACGAGCGCCCACGCCAGGACTCGACCGCCGACGGGCCTTAGGACTCGGCGTCCGTCGCGGCTTGCGACGCGGACTCGCCCTCGGACGCGGCCTGCGACGCGGCCTCGGCGGCGTCGAGGGAGGCCCAGGGGTCCTTGCGCGGCGCGGCGCGCAGGCCCTCGGGGCAGTGGCGCGCGAAGTCGCACCACGAGCACAGGTTGCTCGGACGCGGCGGGAACAGCTCGTCCCACCGGTCGTGCGCGACGGGCGGCGGGGCCTCGCCGGTGCGCGGACGCGGCACCCGGGCCGCCTTGTAGGCCTCATCGGCGGCGGACGCCTCGTCCGCGATCTGCTCGGCGCGGGTGATGTGGCGGCCGAGGGACTCCTCGGTGTGCTCCCAGGCCGCGACGCCGCCGGACGGCATGTGGTGCAGCTCGACCCGGGTGCACGGCTTGTGCAGGACGCGGGACGCGGCGACCGCGTAGATGGCCAGGGCCAGCGAGCCGCGCGCGTCGTCCGGGGTCAGGACGTGACGCCCGGTCTTGTAGTCGACGACGACCAGTTCGCCGTCGCGCTCGTCGAGGCGGTCGATGCGTCCGGACACCGCGATCCGGGACGTGCGGGTCGCGACCGTCCGCTCGACGCCGACCGGCTCGTCCGCCGGGTCGATCCTCGCGACGTACCGCTCGACCATCTCGCGCGCCCGGACGCGCCAGCGCGCGGACTGCTCGCCGTCGCGGAACCCGTCGGTGAGCCAGCCGCGCAGCAGCAGCGTGCCCGCGGCCTCGGGCGTGCGCTCCTCCAGGGGGAGCTTCCACCAGTTCGCCAGGGCGTTGTGGACGCTCGCGCCCACGCTGTTGTGCGCCCACGGCGGGCCCTTCGGCGGGGCCGGACGGTCCAGGTAGGTCATCCGGTACCGGCGGGGGCAGTCCAGCCAGGCGTTCAGCCGCGACGGCGTACAGGTGTACAGCCGTCGCGGCATGCCCTCGAAGCCGAGTTGCTCCTGCTCCTGTGCCAAGGCCGGACGACTACTCGTCGTCGCCCTCGTTGGCGAGCGCGCCCCAGCTCTCCCAGCGGGCGTCCTCGTCGCCGACGGTGGTCTCCTCGCCCTGGCCCGGCAGGACCCGCAGGTCCTTGGGCAGCGGGGTGAGCAGGGCGCCGATCGAGTTCAGCTGCTTGCGCAGGTCGTCGTAGACGCCGCCGATCGAGCCCGGCCGCCCGCGGTGCAGGGTGTCGCCGGAGAAGAGCACGCCGAGCTGCTCGCTGATCACGCTCACGCTGCCCGGGGTGTGCCCGGGGGTGTGCATGATCTCCAGCTGGGCCTCGGCGATCTCGAAGATCCCGCCGTCCTCCAGCCAGATGTCAGGCTCCAGCGCGCGCAGCGCCTTGGCGTCGTCCTCGTCGTCCTCCTCGCGGGCGAGGCGGCCGAAGAAGTCGCGCCAGAGCAGCCGGTCGGCGCGGTGCAGGGCGATCGGGGCCCAGTTCTCCTCGTCCTCCTCGCCGGCCGCGGCGACCTCGAGCACCACGCTGAGGCGGTGCTCGTTGCCGTCGGTCAGCAGGACGGCCATGACCTCGCGGTCGCCGACCTCCTTGAGGATGGCCTCGGCGTCGTTCGCCGGGTCGATCACGATGACCTCGTCGTCGTCGCCGACGATGTAGGTGTTGGTCTCGACCTCGTACTCGGTGTCGTCCAGGGTCACCTGACCCGACGTCACCACCTGTTCGATGCGCGCGTCCACGCCCCGCACCCTACCGCGCCCCGCCCGCGCGGGCGACGAGCCGTTCGAACGCCTCCGGATCGGTCGTCTCGCAGCCGATCCGGTCGCCGCTGGCCTCGCCGTGATCGTCGCTGGCGCCCGTCCCGACCAGGCCGAGTTCCGCGGCGAGGAAGCGCAGGGCCTCCCGGTCGTCCGGCTCCTGGTCGGGATGGTCGATCTCCACACCGTCCAGGCCCGCCTCGGCCAGCCTCCGGATCACCGCGTCGTCGAAGATCTCGTCGCCGCGCCGGACGCGCGGGTGCGCGAGGACCGACACACCGCCCGCGTCCCGCACCAGCCGGACGGCCCGCACCGGGTCGAGCGCGTAGCGGATGACGTGGGCGCGGCCTTCCGCGCCGATCCAGTCCTTGGTGAAGGCGTCCTCGGGGGCTTCCACCGTGCCCGCCTCGACCATCGCGCGCGCGATATGGGGCCGGCCGATCCGCGCGCCGCCCGCGATCCGCTCGACCTGCTCCATGGTCACGGACGAGCCGAGTTCGCGCAGCCGCTCCACCATCGCGCGCCCGCGCGTATCGCGGGCCTCCTGGATGCGCACGAGCTCGGCCTTCAGTTCCGGGTCGTCCGGGTCGAAGAGGTAGGCGAGCATGTGCAGGCTTCGCCCGTCGAGCGCGCACGAGAGTTCCATGCCGGGGACGAACGTCAGGCCGTCCGGGAGCGCGGCGCGCGCCTCGTCCCAGCCGCGCGTGGTGTCGTGGTCGGTCAGCGCCACCACGTCCAGCCCGGCCGCCGCGGCCCGGCGCATCACCTCGGCGGGGGGACGCGTCCCATCGGACACGCTGCTGTGGGTGTGCAGGTCGATCCGCATCCCCCGAGGCTATTGGCTGCCGCGCTCGGAAGGCCCCCCCGTCAGCCGTCCAGGAGCGGACGCCTGCGCGACGCCTGGCCGATTCGCGGCCTGGCCGGTTCGCGGCCGGGAGAGAGTGTTGGTCGACCGGAGTGGGCGGCTTTGGGCGGTCAGGTGTCCAGGAGGGGTGAGGGGGCGCCGAAGGGGACGCTGATCTCCATGCCGGGCTCGCGCAGGTCCAGCAGCGGCGGACGCTCCAGCATCAGCGCCCCGGCCTCGGCGGGCCACAGGACCGTCCACAGCCACAGGCCCTTCGCCTCGCCTACGTAGGCGGCCCGGTCCGCCCCGGACGGCACCGCCCACATCGACACGCCATGCCCGGACGCTCCGCCCGCCTCGAGCTTCACATGCGGCGGATCGGTGTCGAAGCCGAGGCCCGGATCCGGCCCCGGCAGGCCCGCGAAGTGCGCCCCGAGCCCCACGCCCGGCTCCTCGGCGACCAGAAGCAGGTCCGCGGGCCCGTGCAGCAGCCCCGGCCCGGCCAGCGCCACCGCGACGGCACGCGCTCCGGTCCGATCGTCCCCGACGGTGGTGAACCCGGTGACCAGCCAGCCTTTCGGCAGCGGCCACGGCAGCCACACCGGCACCCGCGCGTCCCGCACGACCGCGCACATGCCGTCCCGGTTCGGCCGTTTCGCGGGCTGACGGGGCAGGACGGCACCGTGCGTCTGACACCACCAGTCGCTCGACCAGGCGTTAGGCGCACGAAGACGTCCGGCGCAGCGCGGGCACGCTGTATCGGCCCTCATAAGTACCCACGGTGGTTCGTGCCCCTCGCGATCGTCAAGGTGGTGCTGGTCAAATGTGTCTATGCGTGTTCTTTGCGTGGGCGGAATCGTGTGGGACGACCAGGGCAGACTGCTGATGGTGCGGCGCGGGCGCCCGCCGGGCGAGGGATTGTGGTCCGTCCCGGGCGGACGCGTCGAACCCGGCGAGTCCGACGCCGAGGCCGTGGCCCGCGAGCTGCTCGAGGAGACGGGCCTGATCGTTTCCGTCGGCGACCTCGCGGGCGTCGTGGAGCGTCCCGGGCCGGACGGCGTCACCTTCGTGATCCACGACTACGCCGCCACGGCCGTCGGGGGCGTCCTGCGTGCGGGCGACGACGCCGCCGACGCCCGCTGGGTGGCCGTCCCGGACCTGGACGACCTGCCCCTCACGCCGGGGTTGCTGGAGGCTCTGCGGGAGTGGGGAACGCTACCCCCGGCCCCTGCGGGAGGTTCTGCGGCTCCGGATCGTCGTCCTGGGACACCAGGGACGCCTGGGTCTCCTGAGACGCCTGGGGACGGTCGTGCTCCGGGGACGGGGTCCGGTTCGTGATGCCCATGCGGCGGGCCAGCCAGGTGACGGCCAGGGCGTAGAGCGCGAGGGCCGTCACGTCCGCGAGGACGGGCAGGAAGCCCACGCTGCCCTGGTCGAGGTCGAGCGTCCCGAGCGCGGCCGGGAAGAGGAACGACATCACGTTGTTGAAGATGTGCACGGCCATGCCGGACTCCAGGCCGCCCGTCCGGACGGCCAGCCAGCCGAGGATCGCGCCGAACATGAAGATGTCGACCGGGCCCCAGCCGGTGTAGTCGTGCCCGAAGGCGAACGCCACGCCCGCGACGACGATGCCCGGCCACGGGGTCCGCAGGACGCGGCTCAGGGCGCGCGCGACCGGCGCGGCGCGTCCCTCCAGCGTGTACGCGCCGACCGCCTGGACCAGCCAGCCGCGGAACACGATCTCCTCGGCGGACGCCTGGAACGGCACCAGGAGCAGCACGGCCACGGCCGGGACCAGGAACTTCCCCCAGCCGACCCAGTGGCCGCCGTCCCCGCCGTCATCGCCGCCGCCGAGCGCCCCGGCGGCGACCGACAGGCCGAACGACACGACCAGGAACGCCAGCGACAGCCCGCAGCAGGCCAGCAGCCAGCGCCACCGGATCCGGCCCGTGACCGACAGCAGCGTCCCGGGGCGGCGGCGCTGGATCCACCACGCCCCGAAGGCCGCGACCGGGATCAGCAGCGCCAGCCCGAGCAGGTTGAACACCAGGTCGGCGTTGGTGTTCCCGAAGATCGAGCCGTCCTTGCCCGTCTCGTCCAGGCTGTGCCCGGACGCGCGCCAGACGATCATCATCGGGACCAGCAGGACGAACATCGCAACGAACGCCCCGGCCAGCACGAACAGCGACCCGACCAGCGGACGCCACCACCGGTTCCGCTCCGTCCGGGCGAGCTGGTGGAACGACCGTCCGGGCGGCGGATCGTCCGCCCAGGGCTGTTTGACCTGCTGGTACCCGTATCCGTACGGGTACGGGCTCTGCGCGCCGTATCCGTACCCGTGGGGGTACGGCCCAGGCGCGTACGGTCCGGGCCCGGGAGGGTACTGGCCTTGCGGCTGCGGCTGCGGCTGCGGCGTCGGCGTGTGGCCCTGCGGCCATCCGGGCTGTGGCCCCTGTGGCCCATCGGCCTGTGGCCACTGCCATTGCGGCTGAGGCTCTTGGGGCTGATGCGACTGCGGGGGCGGGGCGTCGTGCGATGGCGGCGAAGCGTCCGGCCGGGCCCAGCCGTCAGGGTCCGGAGGCTGCGGCGAGTCGGACGGATCCGGCGGCCCTGGATGCTGCGACACCTGCGTCTCCCCTGGTCAGCGGCAAGAAAAGGTCCCCGGACGATAGTACGTTCGCGGCGCGGCGGACGCCCCGGACGAGCACCGACCTTTCAGGAGGTTCGCAGCTACGGCTCAGCTCTCGGGAGGCTCGAAGGACCTCGTCCGGGGGAGCCCGGCGGCGCGTCCCTTGGCGGCGATCACGAGCGCCATCTTCCGGGACGCCTCGTCGATCATCTCGTCGCCGAGCATGGCCGCGCCGCGTCCCTCCACGGACGTCGCGTGTTCGTAGGCGTCCAGGATGAGCTCGGCGTGGTCGTAGTCGTCCTGGGACGGGGAGAACACCTCGTTCCCCGCGTCCACCTGGGACGGGTGCAGCACCCACTTGCCGTCGAAGCCGAGCGCCGCCGAACGCTGCGCCACGCGGCGGAAGGCGTCCACGTCCCGGACGTTGAAGTACGGCCCGTCGACGGCCTGCAGATCGTGCGCGCGCGCGGCGAGCAGGATGCGCATGAGGATGTAGTGGTAGGCGTCGCCCTCGGTGTATCCGGGCGGCTGCTCCCCCACGACCAGCGTCTTCATGTTGATCGACGCCATGAAGTCGCCCGGCCCGAACACCAGCGTCTCCAGGCGGGGCGAGGACGCGGCGATCGCGTCGATGTTCGTCATCCCGCGCGCGTCCTCGATCTGGGCCTCGACGCCGATCCGCCCGGCGGGCAGGCCCACGGCGCGCTCGATCTGGGTGAGCAGCCGGTCGAGCCACTGGACGTGCGACGCGTCCTGGACCTTCGGCAGCATCAGGCAGTCGAGGTTCGCGCCCGCGCCCTCGACGACCTCGATCACGTCCCGGTAGGCGAACGGGGTGTCGAGGTCGTTGATCCGGACGACCCGGACCTTGCCCGTCCAGTCGCCCTCGTTCAGCGCCGCGACGACGTTCCTGCGCGCGTCGGCCTTGGCCGAGGGCGCGACGGCGTCCTCGAGGTCGAGGAAGATCTCGTCCGCCGGGAGCCCCTGGGCCTTCTCGATGAACCGGGGATTGCTGCCGGGAACGGCCAGCGTGGTACGTCGCGATCGCATGGCGCGGATGCTACCCACGCGCGGCGTGTGAGACGCTGGCGGCATGGGTGACACGCGTTCGGCCCTGATCGAGGAGGCCCTCAAGAAGTCCGGCATGTTGTGGCTGGTCCTCTCGGGGCTCCCCCAACCGCGCGCGGCCTGGCACATCTGGCATGACGGGTCCGCGTACGTGCTCACGGGCGGCGAGGGCGAGCAGCCCCTGCCCGGCCTGCCGGACGCGACCCGCGCCACGGTGATGGTCCGCAGCAAGGACAAGGGCGGACGCCTGATCACGTTCACCGCCGCCGTCGAGATCGTCGAACCGGGCACCGAGCTCTGGGACGAGATCACCCCGGTCATGGCGAAGGAACGGCTCAACGCGCGCACGCACGAGGGCCAGGCCGAGACCTGGGCCACCGAGTCCTGGATCGTCCGGCTCACCCCGACCGAGGAGGTCGAGGAGGAACCAGGCGATTACGACGATTCCTACTCCGTCGTCCGCCCGGTGCCGACCCCGGCGACGACGGCGGGCGCCCCGCCTCGCATGTTCGGCGCGCGCCGCCGCCAAGCCGACCGCTGACCGCCTCCCGGGGGCTATCCGCCGAAGGTGCGGCCCTCGCGGACGGCGTGGAGCTTGTCCGGGTTGCCGACCATGTGGACGGTCGTGATCAGGCCGTCCTCGTTCGTCGTGACGCCGATCGTGCCGAGCAGCCGGCCGCCGCCCTCGAGGATCAGGCCGGGCGCGCCGTTGATCTCGGCCCAGCTCAACCGCCACTCCTCCACCGGGACGCCCTGCCAGGGCCGGCTGGTGACGCCGATGAAGAACCGGACGATCTTCTCCGGGCCGTGGATGACGCGCAGCGCGGCGCGGACCCTGCCGCCGCCGTCCGTCCAGAGCGCGACGTCCGGGGCGAGGACGGCCATCAGCTCGTTGATGTCGCCGCCGACCGCCGCCGCCAGGAACCGTTCGACCGCGGCGCGCTGCTCGTCCGCGCGCGCGTCGAAGCGGGGCCGCCGCGCGTCCACGTGCTTGCGGGCGCGCGTCCCGACCTGCCGCACGGACGCCTCGGACCGGCCGAGCGCCGTCGCGATCTCGGTGTAGGGGAACCCGAACGCCTCGCGCAGCACGAAAACGGCCCGTTCCAGCGGCGTCAGCGTCTCCAGCACCACCAGCAGGGCCGTGGACACCGACTCGGCCACCTCGGCGTGCTCCGCCACGTCCGGCGCGGTGATCACCGGTTCCGGCAGCCACGGCCCGATGTACTGCTCGCGCTTCACCCGGACGGACCGGAGGCGGTCCAGCGCGAGGTTCGTCGCGACGCGCACGAGGAACGCCTCGTCGTCGGCGACCGCGTCCCGGTCGTCCGCCGACCAGCGCAGCCACGCGTCCTGGACGACGTCCTCGGCGTCGGTGACCGTCCCGAGCATCCGGTAGGCGACCCCGAACAGCCGGTCCCGATGCGCCTCGAACCGCCCCGCGATCCCTTCCTGCGCCCCGAGCCGGGCCCCTTCCGCCTCGGGCGCCCCGGACCGCTCCGAGAGCGTGAACGACCTCGAAGTCGCAGCGGAGGGCGGGCGGACGCGGTCAGCCACGGTCTGCCGGGACGTCGCAGCGGTCCTTGAAGCCCTGGCCGGTGAGTCCGGCGGCGGCGTTGAAGCGCGAGCGCAGGTTCTCCACGGCCACCATCATGGTCAGTTCGACGATCTGCTTCTCACTCAGGAACGTCCGGAGCCGCGCGGTCATCTCGTCCGTGACCTCGGGCGGGTCGGCGCACATGGCCTCGGCGTACTCCATGACCAGGCGTTCCTCGCGGCTGAACAGGTCGGACTCGCGCCAGTTCGGGACGGCCTCCAGCTTCTCCAGCGGGATCCCGTGCGTCGTCGCCGCCCAGGTGCCGAAGTCGACGCACCAGGAGCAGCCGATCCGCACCGAGGCCGCCATCTCGGCGAGGTCCTTGTACCTGTACGGCAGCGCCTTCCACCGCCCGGCCTGGGTCTCGAACAGCGAGTACGCGGTCGAGACGCCCATGTGGTGTCCCATCGCGCGCACGGGGTCGAGCTCCTTGCCGTACATCCGGCGGACGATCCACGTGGCCGCGCGGTAGCGGAGCGTCCGCGGCGGGTTGAGCGAGATGCGTGCCATGTCGGTCCTCCTTACCCTTCACCTGGTGGACGACCGGACGTCTCCAAGTGTGACATCTGACGGAAAACGCGTGGTTAACGTTGGTTAGGGCGGCCGGATGACCCCGAAGATCATGGGTAGGCTCCGGGCATGAGCGGAGCTCCCAGCAGGGTCTTCATCGCGCGGCTGGCCGGTATCGCGGTGTTCGACCCGGCCGGTGACCAGATCGGCCGGGCGCGGGACGTGGTCGTCGCGCTGCGCCCGGACGAACGCGCTCCCCGCGTGCTCGGCCTGACCGTCGACGTCGCGCCCCGCCGCACCGTGTTCCTGCCGATCACCCGGGTCACCACGATCGAGGCGGACGCGATCATCTTCGACGGGCGGCTGAACGTCCGCCGGTTCCAGCAGCGCGCGTCCGAGACCCTCGTCCTCGCCGAGATGCTCGACCGGACCGTCCGGCTGCGCGAGTCCGGCGACCCCGTCTCGGTGGTGGACGTCGCGATGGAGCCGACCCGCACCCGGGACTGGCTGGTCGGCAAGGTCGCGGTGCGCCGCGCGACCAGCCGCGGCCGGACGTCCCGCCGCGGTGGGACGTCGGTGGTCGACTGGGGGGCCGTGGAGGGCTTCGCGACGATCGAGCACGGGCAGGGCGCGGCCGGGCTGATCGCGGCGTTCGAGAACATGAAGCCCGCCGACCTCGCCAACTTCGTCCACGACCTGCCGGAGAAGCGCCGCACCGAGGTCGCCGTCGCGCTCGACGACGAGCGGCTGGCGGACGTCCTGGAGGAGCTGCCCGAGGACGACCAGGTCGAGATCCTCGGCAAGCTGGAGGTGGAGCGCGCCGCCGACGTCCTGGAGTCGATGGACCCCGACGACGCCGCCGACCTGCTCGGCGAACTCCCCACCGACCAGCGCGAGCGCCTGCTGACCCGGATGGAGCCGCACGAGGCCGCGCCCGTCCGCCGCCTGCTGACCTACGCCGACGACTCGGCCGGCGGCCTGATGACCACCGACCCCGTCGTCGTCCCGCCGGACGCGACCGTCGCCGAGGCCCTCGCCAAGATCCGCAACCCCGACCTGAACCCGGCCCTCGCCGCCCAGGTGTACGTGTGCCGTCCGCCGACGGCGACCCCGACGGGCCGCTACCTGGGCACCGTCCACTTCCAGCGGCTGCTGCGCGAACCGCCCCCGACCCTGGTCAGCGGCATCGTGGACACCGAGCTGGACCCGCTGCGCCCGACCATGTCGCTGGAGGCCGTGGCGACCTTCCTGGCCACCTACAACCTGGTCGCGGGCGCCGTGGTGGACGAGACGGGCCATCTGCTCGGCGCGGTCACCATCGACGACGTCCTCGACCACCTGCTGCCCGAGGACTGGCGCGAGACCGTCATGGACGCCGCCGCCGAGCAGGCCGCCGACCCCGAAGAGGAAGCCCTGCGCGCGGGAGGCACCGCATGACCCCACGGCTCGACCAGCCCCGCGAGCTCCGCCGCACCGTCATCCCCCAGGTCCACTACGACCCCGAGTCGTTCGGACGGCTCTCCGAGCGCATCGCCCGATTCATGGGGACGGCCCGCTTCCTCGTCTACATGACGGCCGTGATCATCACGTGGATCGCGTGGAACGCCCTGGCCCCGGTGTCCTGGCGCTTCGACCCGTACCCGTTCATCTTCCTGACCCTCGTCCTGTCCCTCCAGGCGTCCTACGCGGCCCCCCTGATCCTGCTCGCCCAGAACCGCCAGGACGACCGCGACCGCGTCCAGTACGAGCAGGACCGCTCCCGCAACGAGCGCAACATCGCCGACACCGAGTACCTGACCCGCGAGATCGCCGGGCTCCGCATGGCCATCTCCGAGGTCGCCACCCGCGACTTCCTCCGCTCCGAACTGGAGCACATGCTGCGGGAACTCGAAACCAAGAACGGCCACCGCGACACCGCCTGACCCCCGCCCCCAAGGCCCTCGCACCGCGAGAGCGTCCTCATCGCGGCTTCCACCCCAGAAACCCCGACAACAAGGGGGGCACCAGGAGTTATCCACAACCAGCGCATCGCCTTGTGATCAATCCCCACGGTCCCAGATGATCGTCACATCAACACACAGTGACGAAGGGACCACAGAGATGCTGCTCGCCCAGGTCGCGACCCTCATCGCGATCGCCCTCCCCTTCATGGGCTTCATCTTCCGCCACATGAACATGGTCCGTGCCGAGCTCAACGCGAAGATCGAGAGCGTGGGCAAGGAGATCAACGGAACCCGCACGGAACTCGACGCCAAGATCGAGGGCGTCTCGAAGGAGGTCAACGCCAAGATCGAGCGCACCACCACCCACATTGACGGCCTGCGCGCCGAGATGAGCGCCAGGTTCAGCGGCATGGACTCCAGGTTCGACGGCCTTCGCAACGAACTCCTGGCGACGATGCAGCCCATGGCCCGCCTCCTCGAACGTCTCGACCAGGACTCCCGCGACCACCTCAAGACCCACCACTCCCCCGGCTAGTCCGTCGCACAGGACGCCCTTCAGCCCCGAATGCCCCTCTCGGGATCACGTCAACAGCGACCGCTGCCACCTGCGCTGATATGGAAATCCATATCAATCGGCAACCCATACCAATATTGGACACGATGCGAAGGCGTCTGGTGTGCTCATGCCTTGTTCAAGATCGACAACGAGAGCAGGGGGCCGAGAATGCGACGTGTCCAGTCGAAGGGCCGGATGAAGGTCGGAATCTCCGTACTGGCGATCTCCACGGTGTTCGCGGGGACGGCCTGCGGCGCGGGGCAGACGGCGACCGGCGAGCGCGTGGCGCACACCGGCACCGCGGCGAAGGCGATCGCGCCCGGCGACGTCCAGCAGCAGCTGCGCAAGCTGGAGACGTCCTATGACGGACGGATCGGCGCGTACGCGATCGACACCGGGACCGGCAAGACGGTCGGCTACCGCACGCACGAGCGCATGCCCAGCAACTCCACGTTCAAGGCGATCCTGTGCGGCGCGGTCCTCAACAAGGCCCGCACCACGGACCCGGGCCTGATGAACCGCACGTTCCACTGGACCAAGGCGGACGTCGTCGAGGCGTCCCCGGTCACCGAGAAGGAGGAGAACATCAAGAACGGCCTCACCGCGGCGCAGCTGTGCGAGGCGACCATCACCACCAGCGACAACACGGCGGCGAACGTGCTGCTCAAGCAGGTCCTCGGCGGACCCGCCGCCATGACGCGCTACTACCGGTCCCTGGGCGACCCGACCGGACGGCTGGACCGGTACGAGACCGAGCTCAACATCTGGAGCCCCGGCGAGAAGCGCGACACCATCATGCCCGCGTTCATGGCCCGCGACCTGCAGAGGCTCACGGTCGGCAACTCCCTGGCCCCCGAGGACAGGCAGCAGCTGATCACCTGGATGAAGGCCACCGTCACCGGTGACGCGCGCATCCGCGCGGGCGTCCCCAAGGGCTGGACCGTCGGCGACAAGACCGGCACCTCGAACGACTGGTACGCCGCCGCCGACGACATCGCGATCGCCTACCCCCCGTCCGGCGCCCCGGTGATCATCGCCGTCTACACCCACCGCAACGTCAAGGGCACCCCGATCGACAACCGCATCCTCGCCCAGACCACCACCATCCTCCTCCGCGGCCTCGGCAAGACGTCCTAACGGCCGTCCCCGGCCCTCCCGCCCCGGCATAGTCAAGGTCCAAGCTCCGCGCGGACACCCCCAAAGGTCCTCGCTCCGCGCGGACACGGCTAAAGGTCCTCGCTCCGCTCGGGCAGCCTCATTGGGGCTCCCGCCCCAAACCCCAAGCTGGGGGCTCCGCCCCCAGACCCCCGAGAACCGAGTGGACGAGGACCGACCGGCCGATCACGAAGAGTCGTCCGCAAGTACGTCAGGAGAGCTATGGAATTGATCTCGGCGGAACAGCGGGCGGCACTGATCTGGGCCGGTCGCCCCTTCCTGAAGCTTGAGCTCCGCGACAGCTACGCCTTCGACGCCGACCTGTTCGAGGCGTGGAGGCGCGGAGACCAAGAGGTCATCGCCCGTGTGGTCGACGGGTGGCGTGACAAGGTCGCTTCCGAAGTCGCCGCAGGCAGGCGACTTCGAAGGGTTCGCGTGGTCTCCGAACCACTCTCGGAGTACCAGCGCATGGCCGTGGACATCAGCGGGTCTGCGGTCGAAGCGGGGGAAGAGTTGCGCTGGCTTCCCCGTCGGCTCGTCTCCGCGCTCCCACTCCCGGGCAACGACTGCTTCGTCCTCGAAGACCTGGTCATCTTCAACGTCCTCGGAGGTTCGGACGAGCGCGTCGAGATCCAGCTCCACCGAGACCCGAACGTGGTCCAGTTCTGCCGAGACTCCTTCGAAGCGGCTTGGAATATAGCCACCCCGCACCAGGAATACGAACCGGCCTGAGTGCCGGTGCGTGGGGGTGTGATGTACAGAGCCCCCGCCGCGCGAAGCGACGGGGGCTGAGGTCTTTCTCAGGGGGTTATCGGGTTGGCTGGGGAGTCGAGCCAGATCGTTTGGCCTTCGGGGGCCACGGTCATGCCGAAACGGTGCTGGGAGGGGCTGCCCCGGCCGACCCATCGCAGGTAGGCCGCCGCCGCCTCATCCCACAGGCGGCGGTCTCCCCACTGCTCCACGGTGAACTCGGCGCGGCCTGGTTCGTAGTCCACGGACGCCCAGGCACCGTCCTCGGGTTCCAGGAGCCACAACGTCCACTC
This sequence comes from Actinomadura oligospora ATCC 43269, assembly GCF_000518265.1. Taxonomy (GTDB): domain Bacteria; phylum Actinomycetota; class Actinomycetes; order Streptosporangiales; family Streptosporangiaceae; genus Spirillospora; species Spirillospora oligospora. Next base: position 217,412 of record NZ_JADG01000012.1, read on the forward strand.
TCCGGAGCCGTCGTCCGCAGCGCACATCCGCTTCTCCACACCGGGGACCAGAGCCCCGACGGTGATGTCCGCACCGTAGGAGTCCCAGGCGACGGTACGAGGATCGAGCCTGGTCAGGGAGCGGGTCGGCTCGGCATCCGCCGTGTAGGAAGAGATGGATCGTCCGGCGATCCTCTGCCCCCTGGCCATCATGTAGTTGGCGAACTCGGGGAACCGGCCCAGGGCCGTGCCGTTTCCCGCCACGGTCAGGCGTGCCAGGTGACCGTTGCCGTACAGAGGGTTCCAGGGGAGCACGATCACCCCGCCCGGCCGTGTCTGCTCCACCCATGCATAGGGGACTTCGGAGACTCCGCAGGCGGCATGAACACGGTCGTATGGAGCGCCGTCAGGTTGGCCGACCGTCCCGTCCCCTTGGACCAGACGGGGAGAGTATCCGGCCCGTGTCAGGTTCTTTTCCGCCTGAGCCAGTACCTCCGAGTCGATCTCGACGCTGGTCACGTTCTCTGGGCCGACCCGATGCGAGAGCAGCGCGGCCGTCCATCCCGTTCCGGTCCCGATCTCCAGCACCCGGTCGCGGTCTCGAAGGTCCAGCGCGGACAGGAAGTCCCGCACGGTGGCCGGAGCCGAGCAGGACGAGGTGAACAGGCCGACGCCGCCCTCAGCCCCGTCATCGAGCTGAGTGATGATCGCGGTGTTGGAGTCCACCGCGGCCCGCCATTCCTCCGGCCGCGCCTCCCGATCGATCGGGTAGTTCGGCTCGTCGCTGTCCGGCATCGCCAATGCGCGATCGGGGACGAACAGGTGCCGAGGAACAGCTTCGATCACTTCGGATCTTTCCCGTCTCCCTTGTTGCCCCCGCCGTCGCCACCGCTGCCACGCCTGCCGCCCTGGGGACTGCTCCCGTCGCCGCCCTTGGGGTCGTCCTTGGGATTGTCCTTGTCGCCGTGCTTGCCCATTGCCGTCCTCCTCCGCTGTGCCCGCTTCGCGTCGTGGCCCGACGAAGCTCATATGAGCAGGCTAGGACCGCCAATTGAAGAAGGAAGTAGCCGGACTAGTGGCCATTACTTCCCTTGATCTCCTGCAACAAGAGGCGAAGCGTCAGAGAATGCTTTTCGGGGGGCAATTCCCCCAAAGCCGACTCGGCGTAGGCCACACCGCCCGTCTGATCCCCGGCTCTGGCCAGCATCAGACCACGGTGCATCTCAAGATGCGTGGCGAACCTGGGCAAGCTGGACGGAAGTTCGGACGTCGCCTGTTCCTGTGCGTGGACTGCCCGATCCTCGTCCCCGAGTCTCGCGGCCAGGAGGGAGAGAAAGACGTTCATCCGCCACCACGGAACCGCGTAGTCCGATGTCTGCTCCTCGGACCCGGAGCGGTCGAAGACACGCCTGCCGCTCTCCACCAGCTCACGCGCCGAACGATCGTCGCCCCGGAGCGCGGCGACGTGCGCCTTCCCCATGATGGCGTTGAGGCGGCCGAGGCTCGGCTTGTCGCTGATCTGCATGGCCTGGTCTGCGAACATGTCCGCCAGTCCGAGTGACGCCCCCTCGTAGCCGAGCGCGATGGCAGCGCGACCGCGAACCCAGACGCGGGCGTCCGCGTCCCCGGACCTGTCGGCGGCCTGTGCGGCGATCCGGTACCAGTTCGCAGCCTTGGCCCCGTCCGAGCCCGGAAACGTCTTGCCGTACAAGGTCATCAGCTTTGACGCGATGCCCCACAGGGAAGGCTCCTCCAACTGTTGCTGAAGGACGAGCAAGTCCAGAGAAAGACGCCGCTGAATCTCCGCTGCCCCGAGCGACATGTAGTCACGCCCGTAGGTGATCAACTTGTCCTGCCAGTAGTCCGCTGACGGATGATCCGCAGCAAGGGCGCCGATGAATCCCGAACGAATCAGGTCAGAGGCGACCACTGGAGCGATGGCGGTGGCCGCCGCGTTGGTCAGGAACCGACGTCTCTGCATCTTGGCGTCCTCGAGCACTTCCAGGGCGACGTCCAACACTGTCGCGAGGTGGCGCAGCCAGAAGGGACCGGGTGTGCGCTTGCCGTTCTCCCACCGCGACACGTCCTCGCGGGAGACGGTGGCCCGGCCCGCCGACTCACACAGCAGGTCGGCGAGACGGCCCTGCGAGTACCCGAGGGACTCACGAAGATCGCGGACGAGCGGTCCAAGCGTCATACCGCAATCCTGCCTCTTGCCCAGTGGCCAAGGGGGTGGCCAGACCAGTGGCCACCCACCGCCGTCCTCCGACTGCATGACACGCCCCGGTACGCACGCCCCATGGACGCCGAACACAAGTGAGCCCCGACCATGGGCCGGGGCTCACTTGACGAGTTGGCGGAAGCTCAGCCCGTCACGTCTTCCCGCTTCAGGCACGACAGGAGCACGGCGAAGCTCGCGGTCTCGAGCGAAAGGTGGCCGGTCGTTGGGGACTTGGAGTCCCGCATCCCGACCGTCCGAGAAATCCGCGCGACCTCCACGCATTCCTGGCCACCCGAGCCGCCACCGCCGCTGTAGCTGGACTTACGCCAGTTGATCATGAGAACCGCTCCATCGCCTGCGCCAAGAGGGCGAGCGTGACGTCCCAAGGAAGGGCGCACGCTCCGATCAGATCCCAACGTACTCCGAAGTCACGAACCTCCGCACTGTCCTGAATCAACCTCCCTCCCCCGGGCGCTTCCACGAACACCAGCTCCCCCTTTGGCATGGCCAGGGTGTTGAAGGAGCCATCCAGCCCGAGGTAGAAACCAGCGCTCTTCGGCACAATGCGAATGGTCACGTTCGGCAGCGTGGCCACCTCATGAAGCTTGGCCAACTGTGCCCGGAAGACCTCCCGATCGCCGACCTGACGGTGAAGCACGTCCTCGTCCATGACGACCCACACGTACGGCGGATTCTCGCGAGTCAGGACCTCCTGCCGCTTCAGGCGACTCTCGACCGCGGCCTCAACATCCTTCTCCAGCCCCGCCTCACGCAGGAGCGCGCGCGCATACTCGGGCGTCTGGAAGATCCCAGGGCAGTAAGACAACCGGAAGGAGCGGATGACGAGCGCCTTGGCCTCGTGCATGGCGTACTCCGCGAACCAGTCCGGATCATGGGCAGTGCGGGCATACCGGACCAGGCGCCGGAAATGATGGTTGAGTCCCAGAAAGGCATCAAGCTTTTCCGCCTGATCCTCATTCAGGTTCCATCCATCGCGGGCATGTTCCAGGTTCGATACGGTCGCCTTCGCGGCTCCCATGACCTCGCCCAGTTGAGGCAGGGACAACCCCTCGCGCTCACGATAGAAGCGCAGGTCAGAGGCGATCCAGTCCTTGAAAGACGTGTCCGGGTTCAGCGAGTCCACCGGGGCCATGCACCACACTCCGGGTATCGAGGGTTTCACTGATACGCGACAAGCTAACCCGGTGAGCGCATTCTTGTCTCAGGAACGAGAGAAAGGAGTGCGCATGGGAATCGAGCATGGGCGGCACGCGGAGGTCGCCATTGATCATCCGTTGCCGTCGAATCAGCGGCGGGCCTTTTTGGAGGTGTTGCATCAGGTGATCAAGGAGACGCGGCCCGGGGTGAAATCCACGTTGGTTTTGCGGGCGGGATGTCAGGTTTTGTTTGTGTTCGACGCCGCCGAACCCGTGCGGAACGGGGAGGTCGGGTGTGACTTCGACCGGGCTTCCGGCTGGACCTTCACGTGGGTTGCGGACGGGAGCGTGCTCGGCCGCGTCCAGGACGTCCACGCCGTCGCCGCCGAGGTGTCCGCCCGGACGTCGGGGTGGGGGCGGCGATGACGGGCGCACGAGTTGAGCGGGTGGCGCTGCGGCTCGCCGTCGAGGTCGTCCAGGTCGCTTACGAGGAGGCCATGCGGCAGCACGGGGTGTTGGGCAGCACCGTCGCGCTTGTTTCGTCCTCTGCGCATAAGAACCTCGGCGCACTGGACGACGCGCCTGGGCATGAGGCTGACCTTCGTGACCTGGAAGGGCTGCGCGAGGCGATCGCGAGTGTAGCGCCGCGCGTCAAGAGCAGCGTTCGCACCGGGCCGGACGGACGGCTTCTCCTGCACGTCAACAATCCCGACGTCGGCGGACGGTTCTGCGAGGACGTCAGCGTGCGGGACGTGCGGCACTACCTCTGGTCCTGGGGTGACGTGATCGCGCCTGCCATCTCGCCGTCCATCGCCGCTGGACGGATCGTCCACGTCCTCGCCACGACCACACCTGACCGGGCCCACGAAAGGACCGCATGAACCTCGCACTCTTCTGGACGCTGGCCTTCGCCGCGCTGGTCGGCATGGCCGTCCTCGGCGACGTCGTCGGGCGGAAGCGCGTCCCCCAGGACGACGTCAGGGTCCGGTGCGTCGAGATCCAGCTCGATGTCCTCCGCTCCGAGACGCGGGCCGGGTTCGCGACGCTCGACGCGGCGCTCAGTGCCAAGGCCGAGATGCGGCACGCGGAGATCCTGGCGGCGCTCGCGTCGTCGCCCGGACGTCCCGACACGCTGCTCGACGCGCCCGTCACCGGAGCGTAGGAGCCGCCGCGCTGGTGGACGTCGTTCCACGAGCGAGTGCTCGGGCCTTACTCGCGCGCGGTCTCGTGGCCACGGTCGTGGACGACGGGGAACTCCGGCTCGACGACGTCCGCCCATGCGTCGATGCGCTCGGGGGACGTCCTGATCGCCGCGATCAGCGCCTCGACCGCTGCCAGCTTCCGCTCGCCGAGATGCGCGCGGAGCTCCTCCAGCGAAACCTCGCGATACGGCATCGACAACTGCCACCAGAAACGCATGAGGTAGCGACACTCCTGTTGCCGCCGGTCGTCGGCGAGACGCCATTCAATGACCGCTCTCACACGGGTGAGTTGCTCCTCGTCCCGGAAACCGGAGGCGAGGTCCGTCAGGGACATGTCGGCCATGGTGATCCTCTTCCGATCTGGACTTCACGAACAGGGCCTTTGGGTCGGCCATGCGAGGTCGTCGACCGTGAGGAAGGGTTCGGCTGCCACGGTCGCGGGGGTGAGGCCGGTGAACGCCATGACGTCCCGGTGCAGGTGGGACTGGTCGGCGTAGCCGCCTTCCGCCGCGACCCGCGCTGGGCTCGTGCCCGCGACCAGGCGGTGGACGGCCTGGTCGAAGCGGACGAGCTTCGCGGCACGTTTGGGCGGCAGCCCGACCTGGCGGACGAAACGGGCCCACAGGCGTTTGCGGCTCCAGCCGACCTCGTCCGCCAAGCTCTCGACCCGCACCCGGCCCCTTCCCCGGACGATCCGGTTCCACGCCCACGCGACCTCGGCGTCCACCGGACGGCTCGCCTCGATCCGGCGGGCGAGCAACGCGTCCATCAGTGTGAAGCGGTCGTCCCACGACGTCGCGTCGGCCAGGCGTTCGCGGATCCGGGACACCTCCCCGACGCCCCACACGTCCTCAAGGGGCACCACCTCGCCGCCACTGCCCAGAACAGCGTGCGCGACCAGCGGGGACAGGCGCACCTGGACGACCTCGAAGTGTTCGCCCCGCACGCTGAAACGGCTCGATCCGAGGCCGAGCCCGGCGACGAGGCTTCCGCGTTGGAGTCCGGCCGCGTTCTCCACGACGAGCGGTCCGGCGCCGAACTCCACGACCAGCGTCACGGCCGGATGCGGGATCGCACGCTGACCGGACGTCCCCAGGCCACGGTCGCGGAACCCGGCCATGGCGACACCGGCCGTCCGGGAGGGACGCGCCGGACGCGCGACATCCCACAAACCGTCATGAACAGGGCCCCGCACACCCCCATGCTAGGCGGGGAACATTCGTCCAATACCCGCCGGACCAGGGCGAACGACAGTGGTCGTATGACCGTTTCACCGGAGTCGGACAGCGTCCGCCAGAACGACGACACGAAGGACGCGAGCCACACAGGGCACCGCAGGGAGCGCAGGCCCAAGCGGAAGCGCCTCCTCATCGCCTCGACCTCCCTGCTCGTGGTGGTCGGGCTGCTGCTGGGGAACGCGGCCGTGGTGTCACGGCAGAGCGCCGACGCCGAGGGCGACCGGCTTCTGACTCTCGACGGCAAGCGAATCCATGTCGTCCAGGACGGCCCGGCCGACGCCCCCGCCGTCGTCCTCATCCATGGCCTCGCCGGGTCGGCCCGCTGGTGGGACCCGCTGGTCCCCTCACTCGCGCAGGCCCATCGCGTCATCCGGATCGACCTGCTCGGACACGGCCTGTCGGCCAAGCCGTCCGGCGGCGGCTATTCGATTCCGGAGCAGGGACGGCGCGTCGCCCAGGCCCTGGACCGGCTCGGCGTGAAGCGCGCCGTCATCGTCGGCCACTCCACCGGGGGCTCGGTCGCCACCGCGCTCACCGAACAGCGCCCGGACCTGGTCACCGGGCTCGCGCTCGTCGACACCGGCCCCCGCATGGACGCCTTCATCTCGGACGGCTTCGTCGGAAAGCTCCTGTTCGTCCCGGTCGTCGGACAGCTGCTCTGGCGGCTGCGGACCGACCGGCTCGTCCGCAAGAGCCTGGGCACCGCGTTCAGCCGCCCCGGTTTCACGATCCCGGAACCGCTCGTGGACGACGTGCGCAGGACGACCTACCACTCGCTCACGACGACGTCCCGGGCCAGCGACGACTACATGAACCGGCGTCCGCTCCCCGACCGGCTGAAGCCCCTGGGCAAGCCGCTCCTGGTGATCTTCGGGGCGGAGGACCGCCGCTGGCGCGCGACGGAGTCCACCGCCGCCTACCGCGCCGTCCCGGGCGTCCGGATCGACGTGATCCCCGGCGTCGGCCACTCCCCGATGCTCGAGGATCCGTCGCGGACGGCCACCGCCCTCCAGTCCTTCGTGACGGCGGCCCGCCCTCGGTAATCCGCTCCTCGATCTCCGGCATGGGAGCGGTACGGATGCGACGCGTCCGGCGTGACGCCCCAGAGGCCGGGTAGGACGGACATCGCCACAACCGTTACACAAAGTAGCAATAGACTACCTTCTGCGACATGAAGGGATGTTCGCCATGCCCACCATGAAGGCGCCCGCCACCCACGGACGGATCGCGGCCAAGTACCACAATGACTGGGGCAAGGGGCCCCGCGTGATGTCGGTCGAGAAGGGCAGCAAGACCGCCAGGTCCGGCCTGAGGGTCAACGACATCATCATGAAGATCGACGGCCGGCCGTGTAAGACCAAGGCCGAGATGGACGCCGCGCTGTCGGACAAGCGGGCCGGGAACCCGGTCTCCGTCGTCGTCAACCGGGACGGCCACAACACCGCCTTCAACGTCACGCTCGACCCGGCCTGACCCGCCACGTCCCGAAAGAACGGCCACCGCCGCCAGCGTCCGTCCGTCCGGCGGCGGTGGCCGAGCCGCGCTCTCACGTCGCGTCATCGCACATAAACGAGTGTTCCCGTTGCTGCGCGATACCTCCGGCCCGGACCGGCTCCCGGACGCGTGGCGCTGGAGTGCGGCGACGCGTCCGGGAGCCGTCGGTCAGTGGAAGTACACGCAGCCCGTGCCGTTGACCGTGCCGGGCAGGTCCACTTTGCCGTCGTTGCACTCCAGGTCATTGTTCGGATCGTGGGAACGATCGCGAGAGACGACGATGAAGCGCCCGGTCCCCCCGTCGGTGGGCGCACCGTTGAGGCTGCGGCAGTTACCGGCCCCGACGACCTTCAGCGGCGAACCTGATTCGCCGGCGGTCGCGGTATCGCACTCGTAGGCGGGCCGCTTCTCCCATGGCCTGGTCACGTCGGACATGTCGCACGCGGTGGCGGTGACGCCCTTGGGCACGTGAGCGGTACCCGAGTGCTCGCCGCGCTTTCCGGGCACGCAGCGCACGTCGTAGATGTTGTCGTTGTTGTCGGGTTGCACTTCGTCCGGCCGCCAGTGGATGAAGAAGGCGCCATTGATGGGGCCCTTCTCCGGAGCGCCGTTGAAGGCCTTGCAGTTCCTCAGGCCCTTGGCGGGAATGGTGGTGAGGATGTCACCCTTCTGATAAATCCTGTCGCACTCGTAGGTCGGAGCACCGCTCCAGGGCCCCTCGATGACGGTCGGCGGCGATATCTCCGCGAACGCCGGACGGGCGCCGACCAGAGCCGCGGCGGCCCCGAGGGCCGTCCAGGCGACGGCGGCGCGACAACGCGTTCTCGGCATGAGGATTCTCCGTTCTTGGCGCATGCAGTGGCGGTTTCGCGGCGCGCCGCGGTTCACCTACAGGCATTCTTCGTCACACTCAGTGACTATCTGGACGATGGCGTACTTCCCGACCCTTGATCAGGCAAAACCCCAAGGTGGGGCAAACCACGCCCGCCCCGTCCACCGCGCGCACGGGCGAATCCACGAAGGCGCACCTCGCGGGCCCGGGGGAGGGCCTGCGACTCGTCCGAGCCGGGGTCAGCCCGCGGCTCGTGTGACGAGCTCGACGATCCGCGCCTCGGTCTCGGGCGTCAGACCGGTCAGCGCGAAGGCGGTCGGCCACATCTCACCGTCGTCCAGGGACGCCACGTCGCTGAACCCCAACGTCGCGTACCGCGCCTTGAACTTGTCGGCGCTCTGGAAGAAGCACAGCACCTTGCCGTCCTTGGCGTACGCGGGCATCCCGTACCAGGTCCGCGGCGCGAGCGACGGCGCGACGTCCTTGATGATCTGATGCAGCCGCTCGGCGACGACCCGGTCCTCGTCCGGCATCTCGGCGATCTTCTCGAGGACGTCCCGCTCCGCCTCGGCCGCCTTCTCCTCCTCCTTCAACCGCCGCGCGCTCCGCCGCGCCTCCTTCCTCAACTCGGCGGCGTGCTCCTTCATCGCAGCCCGCTCCTCAGCCGAGAACCCCTCCCGCGCCCCGCCCACACCAATCCCCCCTCAACCCACCAGCCCCGAGCCTCACCTCGGCCCCTCCCTCCTGGTCTGCCACACATCCGGCGGAGAGAATCCCCACGCGCACTACGACGACCTCACCGACTACGCCTACGACGCCCGCCCTACGGCATTGCGCTGGGGGGACGCGGCGATCGCCTTTCCGTGCGTCGCCGAGGGCGCGATCCTGCCCGACATCGATGATCCCGACACGTGGCCGCCGAGCTGGCCTTGAGGGGCGTGGTTTCGCGTGGGGGCGAAGGGTTGGTGGAGTGGCGGGGTGGGGCGGGAGGGTTCCGGCATGACTGAAGACGTGATCAGTGCGACGGGTGCCGGGGTCTGGACGCTGGGGGACGTGGAGGTTCGGCGGGTCGGGTTCGGGGCCATGCGGCTGCCGCAGACAGGGCGGGCGCTGGTGGCGGACGCGATGCCACGGGATCGGGGACAGGCCGTCGCGGTGTTGCGGCGGGCCATGGAGCTGGGGGTGAATCACATCGACACGGCGGCGTTCTACTTCTCGCCGCTGCTGTCGGCGAACGAGCTGATCAACTCTGCGCTGTCGCCCTACCGGGACGAACTGGTCATCGCGACCAAGGTCGGACCCACGCGCGACGCGTCCGGGGAGTGGGGGACGCATGCCATGACGCCCGGGACGCTGCGCGGCCAGGTGGAGGAGAACCTGCGGCAGCTGGGGACCGACCACCTTGATGTTGTAAACCTCCGCATTGTCCGGGATGACCAGTTCGCCGAGCGGTTCGGGGCGCTGGCGGAGATGCGGGACGCCGGGCTCATCCGGCATCTGGGGCTCTCCAACGTGCGGCCTGAGCACCTGGAGACGGCGCGGGCGATCGCGCCGGTCGTCTGCGTCCAGAACCCGTTCGGGTTCGGCGCGTTCGCCGAGCAGCGGGAGATGCTGCGGCTGTGCGGTGAGCTGGGGATCGCGTTCGTGCCGTTCTACTCACTCGCCGGGACGCGGCGGGAGGCCGGAGCGTCCGGGAGCGAGGACGGTCCGGAGGTGCTGGCGGTCGCGCGCGCCCACGAGGTGACCCCCGCGCAGGTCCGGCTCGCCTGGACGCTCCACCAGGGTGCTCACGTCCTCACGATTCCGGGCACCGGCGACCTCCGGCACCTGGAGGAGAACATCGCGGCCGGAGACATCCGGCTCACCGAGGACGACCTCCAGCTACTCAACGCCGCCGACAAGGCGGCGCAACCCCAGTAGCGCCCGACGCCGTCCGCGGACGCTGCCGTCGCCTCACCCCGGCAGCGTCCGTACGGCACCGCCCTCGCAAGCTGGTCGGACGGGCTTCGGGGCGGGGCGGCAGTGGTCAGTCGGCGGTGAGGCGGTTGAGGATGGCGCCGAAGACGCGCAGGTCGTGCTCGTCCAGGCGGCTCAGCACGTACTCGCGGACGCCGCGCTGGTAGGTCGGGGTGGCCTCGGAGAGGCGGGCCCGGCCGGACGGGGTGAGGACGGCGAAGAGGCCGCGGGCGTCGCTGCTGCACGACTCGCGGCAGACCAGGCCCTCCCGCTGGAGCCGGTCGACCAGGCGGGTCAGGCCGCTGCGGGACAGCAGGACGCGGTCGGCGAGGTCGTTCATGCGGAGGCGTCCGTCCTCGGCCTCGCCGAGGTGCAGGAGCACGTCGTACGAGCCGAGCGCGAGATCGTGGTCGGCGAGCAGGTCCGCCTGCAGCCGCCGGGAGATCTTCGCCTGCGCGCGCAGCATCGTCCGCCACACGGTCAGCTCGGCGGGGCTCATCGGCCCGCCCGACGGCCCCTCGAAGGGCCCGTCCGGAGGGCCGGCGGACGGCGGGACGGGCTGCTGCGGGGCCGCAGGAGCGGCGGACGGCATTGTCACGCACCCCAGCGTACGCCCGGCACCCCCTGTGACCTAGCCAACTTTCACGGCCTTGACCTGCGGCGACACGAGTCACACCCCGGGATTCGCGAGGGGTGGTGGGGACTTCGTAGCATGGTGGGTATGGCCTCCCCATTGACGACCGAGCAGGTGACCGCGGCTCTCGCCACGGTGAACGACCCTGAGATCCGCAAACCCATCACCGAGCTCGACATGGTCAAGAGCGTCGACATCGCCGCGGACGGCTCCGTGCGCGTCGGCATCTTCCTGACCGTTGCCGGCTGTCCCATGAAGGACACCCTCACCAAGGGCGTCACCGAGGCCGTCTCGAAACTCGACGGGGTCACGTCCGTCCAGGTCGAGCTGGACGTCATGAGCGACGAGCAGCGCAAGGCCCTGCGCAGCAAGCTCCGCCCGGACGAGCAGGCGAAGGAGATCCCCTTCGCCAAGCCGAACTCGCTGACCAAGGTGTACGCGGTCGCGTCCGGCAAGGGCGGCGTCGGCAAGTCCTCGGTCACGGTGAACCTGGCGGCGGCGCTCGCCGCCCAGGGCCGCAAGGTCGGCGTCGTCGACGCCGACATCTACGGCCACTCGGTGCCGCGCATGCTCGGCGTCGAGCACTCGCCCACCAAGGTCGAGGACATGATCATGCCCCCGACCGCGCACGACGTGAAGGTCATCTCGGTCGGCATGTTCACCGCCGGGAACCAGCCGGTCGTGTGGCGCGGGCCGATGCTGCACCGGGCCCTCCAGCAGTTCCTCGCGGACGTGTACTGGGGCGACCTGGACGTCCTGCTGATGGACCTGCCGCCCGGCACCGGCGACATCGCGATCTCGGTCGCGCAGCTGCTGCCGTCCGCGGAGATCCTGGTCGTGACCACGCCGCAGCAGGCCGCCGCCGAGGTCGCCGAGCGCGCCGGCGCGATCGCCGCGCAGACCCACCAGCAGGTCGCCGGCGTGATCGAGAACATGTCCTACCTGACCTGCGCGCACTGCGGCGAGCGCCAGGAGATCTTCGGCTCCGGCGGCGGCGCGGCCGTCGCGGACGCCCTGACCCGCACCCTCGGCACCCAGGTGCCGGTGCTCGGCCAGGTCCCGATCGACGTCCGGCTGCGCGAGGGCGGCGACGAGGGCAGGCCGCTCGTCCTGTCCGACCCGGACGCCGAGGCCGCCAAGGAGCTGCGGTCCATCGCCGACAAACTCGGCTCCCGCTCCCGCGGCCTGGCCGGGATGTCCCTGGGCATCTCCCCCAAGGGCCGCTGACGCTCCACGAGGAAAGGCCCGGCCGTTTCGGCCGGGCCTTTCCTCGTTGTCAAGGGAGGCTCAGGTGGCCTCGGTGTCGAACGGCGGGCGCTCGCCGTACTCGAGCTGGCCCGCGGTGGACGCGGCGTACGAGGTGTCGCGGGCGACGGAGCCGTTGCGGTACTCCGGCTCGGAGTCGAGGTCGTCGAGCAGGTGCTTGCGGACGAACGTCTTCGGGTGCAGGTCTGCGATGTCGAAGTCCTTGAACTCCGGCCCGAGCCCGTCCTGGAGGTCGGCCTTGGCGCTGTCGGCCATCTGGCGGAGCTGGCGGAGCGCGCGGCCCGCCTGGCCCGCGACGGTCGGCAGCTTGTCCCCGAAGATCAGCAGGGCGAGTACGACGAGCACGACCATCTCGCCGAGTCCTACGTCGAACAACCCGTCCTCCACACGTGCCAAGGGGACCGGACGCCTTTGCCGCGCCCGATGCCCCAGCGTATCCGCACTCGGCCGAGCACGGCCCCCGCGGTCCCGTCCACAGGGCCGCCGCCACCGGCGTTCCCCGCCCCGGCGACCGCCCTTCCCCACCCCGACGCCCGGACTTCACCTCACGGGCACCTCGGCCTCCCGACGCCCTGGGCCTCGGGGTGGAACGGCCGCGGCCGGCGTCCCCTGGGCGGGGACGCCGGCCGACGGTCGTCGCGGTGGGTGTCAGCCCGCGGCGAGGGTGACGTCCACGGTCTTCTCCTGCCCCTTGCCGCCGGGCAGGTAGGTCACCTTGATCACGTTGCCCGGGGCCTTGCTCCGGATGGTCGCGATCAGGTCGGACGCGTTCTCGATCGGACGGCCGTCGACCTTGGTGATCACGTCGCCGGCCTTGATCCCGGCGCGGTCGGCCGGGCCGCCCTTGGTGATCGGGGCGGTGCCCTGGACGGGCTGGGCCATGATCTTGGCGCCGCCGCCCTGCCACTGCGGGTCGGGCAGCACGCCGAGCTTGGCCTGCTTGACCGTCCCGGTGTTGATGATGTCCTCGGCGACCCGCTTGGCCTGGTTGACCGGGATGGCGAAGCCGAGCCCGATCGAACCCTGCTGGTCGGCGCCGCCGGTGAGGATCGCGGTGTTCATCCCGATCACGCGGCCCTTGGCGTCCACCAGCGGGCCGCCCGAGTTGCCGGGGTTGATCGCCGCGTCCGTCTGGATCGCGTTCATCACCGTGGAGTCGCCGCCGCCCTCGCCCCGGGTCGGGACGGCGCGGTTCAGCGAGGACACGATGCCGGTCGTCACCGAGCCCTGCAGGCCGAGCGGCGAGCCGATCGCGATCACCGGGTCGCCGACGGCGAGCTTGTCGGAGTCGCCGAGCGCCAGCGGCGGCAGCGCGTGGCTGCCGGACGGCTTGATCACGGCCACGTCCGAGGACGGGTCGGTGCCCTTGACCGTGGCGGGCAGCGACGACTTGTCGTTGAACACCACCCGGATGGACGCGCCCGCGCCCAGCCCGGACACCACGTGGTTGTTGGTGATGATGTAGCCGTCGTTGACGATGAACCCGGTGCCCGCGGCGTCCTCGCCGTTCGGGCCGGACACGCGGATCATGACGACGCTCGGCAGGACGCGCTGCGCGACGCCCGCGACCGAGTCCGGCGGACGGTTCTGGACGGGCGCGTTGTCGTTGCCGCTGCCGAGGTTCACCGAGCTGCCGCCACCGTTGTCGTCGCTCGTGCCGAGCGCCACGATGCCCGCGCCGAAACCGCCCGCGACCAGCGCGATCAGCAGCCCGATGAGCGCCAGGACACCGAGCCCGGGGCCGCCGCGTCCCGCCGACGGCGGGGCTGGCACCGGCGCCCAGTTCGGACCGCCCGGGGGCTGACCGAACGCGCCGGGGCCACCCGGCGCGCCCGGAACCGTGCCACCGGGGCCGCCCGCGGCCGGAGCCGGGCCGCCCGGGGCACCCGGGGCGTGCGGCAGCGGCCGGGGCGCTCCCGGAGCCGGCGGCGGGCCGCCCATCGGCGGACGCGCCCCCGGCGGAGGCGGCTGGGGCGACGCCTGCCCGCCCCAGCCGTACTGACCCGCCACTCCGGCGGAACGCGGGTCCTGGTCGTGCGGTGCGAACGCCGGACGGGCCCGGCCGTCCTCCAGCGACGCGTCGTGCGCCGCGGCGTACGGGTCCTGGCCGCCCGCACCGGGCGTCCTGTAAGGCTCCTGGCCACCCATACCGGGCGTTCCGTAGGGCTCCTGGCCTCCCGCGGCGGGCGGGCCGTAGGGCTCCTGGTTCGAGGCCGCGTAGGCGTCCTGCTGGACGCCGCCGGGGGCGGGCTGCGCCGGACCGCCGTAGGACGGCTCGTCAGACGCGCCGCCGACGGAGTCCGGTGCGGCGAACCCGGCGGCCTGGTCACTGTCGGTCATCGTCGGAAGCGGACCGGCCGGGGCGTCGGCGCGTCCCGTCTCGGATCCGGCAGCGAACGGCTCGGATCCGGCGTCCCCGCTCGGCGGGGTGTCGGTCTCGGCGTCCGCCGGGCGCTCCGGGTCGTGGTCGGTCAGGGTCTCCGGCGGCGCGCTCGCGGACCGCGCGGCCCGCCCGGCCACCGGACGGTCGCCGGGCGACGGGGAGTCGTCCACCCCGACGGCCCCGCGGCCGTTCACCCGCTCGGCCGCGGCACCCGCGGCGCTCCCGGATCCGGAGGCGTCCGGCCGCCCGTCGCCCTGGCCGGGGGCGAGCTCGTCCCGCTCCGTCCCCTCGACCGGTCCGCGGCTGTCTTCGGTCATCCCCACTCTCCTACCGGGCATGAATCTCACTGATCCGGGCTCATCGTCGCCGACTCGGCATGTGATGAGCGTAAAACTCTGGGCAACGGCCCCCGGGCCCCCGCCCGCCGCACCGCCCCATTGTCCTGGATCAGCGAACCCCCACGCACAGCGCACCTCACCTCACCCACCGCCACGCCACCCGGCACGGCCCCAGCCGTGCCCGACCGGCACAGCCAATGGCGCGAGCACGCTGACCGGCACGGCCTCAGGCCCGCCGACCGCACGGGCTCCGCCGTGCCCAGCGGGCACGGCCAATGGCGCGCGGCGAGCGTGTCGCCCGGCACGCCCCCCGGGGGTCAGTTGAAGGGGTTGGCCCAGGAGGTCAGGCGGCCGAGGCCGCGGCGTATGCGGGTCCAGGCGGAGGCCTGGACCACCGGGAAGGCCTCGGCGACGGCCGCCGCCGTGCTCTCCGGCGCGTCCGTGAGGACCGTGTAGACGTAGTCGCCGCGCTGCTCGACCACCCAGTTGCGGACGGTGTCGCGGCGGTAGGCGGGACGACCGTCCAGTTCGTCCCGGGTCCAGCCGGTCATCCCGCGCTTGTCCAGCCCGCCGTGCTGGACGAACACCGACACGACGGCCAGGCCGTCGGAGTAGCTGAGGTGCAGCGCCTCCCCGCCGGACGGGACGGTCGAGCGGCGCACGTCGTACAGCGCGAGCCGGCCGGGCAGGTTGCGCGGCACGGGCCAGCCGTCCTGCCGCAGCTCTTTGACCTGCGCGGACGTGAGCTGAACCTCGGTCGGGACGGGCGTCACCCGGCCGGACGTGGTCTGGTACGGCTCCGGGGCCGCGTCGCCCGGCTCGTCCGCGCGAGCGGACGCCCCGCGGATCGGCGCGCGCCGCAGCGCCGCGGACTTGATCACCTGGAACCGGTTGAAACCGCCCACGACGACCGCGCGGCCCGCCGCGTCGAGCAGCTCGCGGTGGAGCATGAGGCCGGTCTCGGCGTCGAGCCAGAAGCGTCCGGCGGTCGAGCCGTCGGCGCGGCGGGCCTCGACGACGGCGGCGCGGCGGCCGCACATCGTGCCGTCCGCGCGGCGCACCAGCGAGTAGTTGCGGACGAGCAGCGCGAGCGTGGCCTGCGACACGCCGACCGGGACGACGCCGTCCGCCGTGTGCCGGACCGGCGCGGTCGAGGTGTGCGTGCCGTGCCGTCCCCAGGTGGTGAGCACCCGCTCGCCCTCGTAGGACACGGTGCCCGCGGCGTCGGCGGCGGCGCGCAGCAGGCGCAGCGCGTCGGGGTCGCTCGGCGCGGGACGGCTCGCGTGCGCGTCGCCGGTCAGCACCGCCCCGGCGCACACCGCGCCGGCGAGACCCAGCGCCGCGAGCACACGACGCCCCCGCCTCCCGCCGCCCTGGTGCGGGCGGCGCGGACGCGGGCGGACGATCCCGATCACGGCTCCGGGGCGGAGGGGACGGCGGTCCGGAGCGTGCCCGGATCGGTCAGCGGGTCGGTGATGGGCGTGTCGCCCGAGGTCAGCGCGTGCTGGACGGCGAACCGGTCGAACGCGGGCGTGACGGTGGGCGCGTCCTGGTTGCCGCCGGCCGCGTAGGACGCGACGCCGAGCCCGAGGAACAGCGACGCCGCGCCGACGGCCAGATAGCGCTTGCGATGCGTGCGCCCGGCCCGCACGGCCCCAGGGCCCACGGACCCGCCCGGCATCGGCCCGAACGCCGCGGCGCCGGCCATCGCCCCGGAGGCCACGGGCGCGTGGCGGGCCCGGGACCGTCCGGCGGAGACCGGCGGACGGTTGTCACGCGGCCTGCCCGGCCGGGTCGTGCCCCCGGACGGCGAGGCCCACGGCTGGCGGCTCCGCGCGGGCGGAACGACCCACGACCCGCCGAGGTCGGGCAGCTCGTCCGGACGGGTCACATCGGCGGGACGGACGGCGTCCTCCCGCGCCCCGCTCCCGCTCCCCTCTCCCGCCCCTTCGTGATCAGAACGTTCACCACGGCGGGCGGGGTCGGCGGCGGACGGGCCGTCGGCGGCGGCGAGGGACTCGCCCAGGCCTCGCAGGCGGGCGAGGAAGTCGGGGGTCGGCATGTCGTCCGGCACCTCGGCGGACGAGGCGGCGGCACGGCCCGCGCCCGCGTCACGCGAGCCGTCCCCGAGGCCGGGCACACCGGACGCGCCACGGCCACCCGGCAGGCCGGGCCCGGAGAGGTCGGACAGGCCGGATGCGGACAGATCAGCCAGACCCGGAGCGGACAGGCCGGGAAGGTCGGGCGCGGAGAGGTCGGGCAGGCCGGGTAGTCCGCGGTCGGGGGCGGACGTGTCGGGCGGTGTGGCCAGGCCGCGGAGCCGGGCCTTCAGGCGTCGCAGCGCGTCGGCCTCGGCGCGGCACGACGCGCAGCCCGCGAGATGGCGCAGGGCGCGTTCGCGCTCCTCATGCCCCAGCTCGCCGTCGACCAGAGCGGTCAGACGCTCCCCCAGACAACTCACGCGGCTCCCTCGTCGATCAGTTCAGGTGTGGCGCCCCGGCGCGCCGGAACACCCGTCAGCGGCCCTCCGCGACCGCCGCCACCGCCGTGTTCGCGGCGGCGGGCCCGGCCGCGGTGGACCCGGCGTCCCCGCGACGGGGCGCCCGGTGTTCCAACGCGGCGCGCAGCTGCGCCCTTCCCCGGTGGATGCGGCTGCGCACGGTTCCCAGTTTGACATCCAGGGTCGCGGAGATCTCCTCGTAGGAGAGCCCCTCGATGTCGCACAGCACCACGGCCGCCCGGTACTCGGGGGCCAGGGCGTCGAGCGCGGCCTGGACGTCGGAGTCGAAGTTGCGGTCGTCGTACGCCTGCGCCGGGGTGGGCTCGCGGCCCTGGAGGCGCTCGGCGGCGTCGTCCGCCAGCCCCTCGAACCGGATGCGCTGCTTGCGCCGCGCCTGGTCGAGGAACAGGTTCGTGGTGATGCGGTGCAGCCAGCCCTCGAACGTGCCGGGCGTGTAGTTCGACAAGGAACGGAACACCCGGACGAAGACCTCCTGGGTGAGGTCTTCCGCGTCGTGCTGGTTGCCGGTCAGGCGGTAGGCGAGCCGGTAGACCCGGCCCGAGTGCTCCCGGACGACGTCCTCCCAGGACGGCGGCGCCCACTCGGCCTCGGGTGCGTTGTCGCGCGTACGCGCCGCCGCGTCGGCCCGGCTTCTCCCGGAGCCGACCCCGACGGCGCCCTTGAACGTCAGTGCTGCCACTCCCATGGTGCCGGGCTGTTCCTCTCTGGAAAAGGTGGAACGACACGGTCGCGCCTGGGCTGGGGCGGTTGCCGTACGTGCGATCCACACCCGCCCCCGGCTGGGGCGGGCGCCATCGTGAGTTAGAACGTGCTGAAACGCCAGTTGGTTCCCCGTCAGCGATATTGTCTTTCCAGCATGAGCCAGGCGGGGGTCCCGCGAGGAGGCAGCCATCGACGCCATTGAGGCCACCCTGACCTACGTGGAGGAATTCCTTCCCGAGGACGAGGCGACCGCCGACGCCCGCCGGCGGGGGCACGAGGTCGGCGCCGTGCCGATCGGCGCCGCCGGCGGCGCCGCGCTGCGCTTCCTCGCCACGCTGATCGGCGCGCGCAACGTCGTCGAGATCGGCACCGGCTGCGGCGTGTCCGGTATCTCCCTGATGCGCGGGATGCCGAAGGACGGCGTCCTCACCAGTGTCGACGTCGACCACGAGAACCAGCGGCTGGCCAAGCTCGCCTACCGCGAGGCGGGCCTCGGCTCGTTCCGCACCCGCATGATCGTCGGGCGCGCGCTCGAGGTGCTCCCCCGCCTCACCGACGGCGGCTACGACATGGTCTTCTGCGACGCGGTCAAGACCGAGTACCCCGAGTACTTCAGCGCCGCCCTGCGGCTGCTCCGGCCGGGCGGCGTCGTGGCGTTCGACAACGCCCTCTGGCACCAGCGCGTCGCCGACCCCGCCTACCGCGGCGACGCGGCCACCGAGGCGATCCGCGAGGTGCACCACATGATCCGCGAGGACGAGCGCCTCGTCCCGCTCCTGATCCCGGTCGGCGACGGCCTGCTCTGCGCCGTCAAGCGCGACTGACCCCGTGCGCGCCCCCCGGGACACGCCGACGAGCGGGGACGGTCCGGCCCGTCCCCGGACCAGGTGGGTGGACACCGCCCACGACGTCGAACCACCGCCGCCCGAGCCTGCGCCCGCGCCCGAACCCCTCGTCCCGGACGAGGACGCCCCGGACGCCGCCTCGGCCACCTCCCCGGAGCCGTTCGCGGTCCGGATGGGCATGACGTGGCGGACGGTCTGGCGCGGCGTGGCGTTCGGGATCCTGATGCTGGCGTCGGCCGGGTTCGTGGCCGGTGGCCTGATGCGCGGCGGGTTCGGCGTGGGGAGCTTCGCTTTCATCGTGCTCGGCGCGGTCGGGCTCGTGGCGTTCGGCGGCGGCTTCCTGGCCGCGGTCGGGGGGCCGCTGGCGCGGCGTCCCGTCCTGGAGCTGTCGCCTGAGGGCGTGCGCCGTCCGGCGAGCTGGCCGCTGCCCCGCTCGCGCGACCGCGTCCTGCCCTGGACGGACGTGACGGCCCTCGCCGCGCTGCGCCGCGGCGTGTCGGGCACCAAGCGCGGCGAGCAGGACTACCTGGTCTTCCTCGGCACCGACGCGCTGGTCGAGCTGGCCCGCACCGCCGAGCGTCCCGCGCTGATCGCCTTCACCCTCGCGGACGTCCCCGCGACGACGCCCGGCATGCCCGAGGCCACCCGCTGGTGCTTCGGCGTCGAGCCCGGCTGGGACACCACCCTGCCCGTCCTGGTCAGGGAGATCCGCCGGCGCCACAAGGTCCCCGTGGTGGACCGCCGCACCCGCTGACCGCCGCACCCGCTGACGGACGCGGGGGCGGCGGCACCGCGTCAGGTCAGGCGGACAGCCACTCCAGGAGCAGGCGGGCGGAGAAGCCCGTGGCGCCCTTGGTGATCTCGAAGTCGTCGCCGGTGGCGCGGGCGGGACCGGCGATGTCGAGGTGGGCCCAGGCGCGGTCGCCGACGAACTCGCGGAGGAACAGGGCGGCCATGATGGAGCCGCCGCCGAAGCCGCCGCGCTCGATGTTGGCGACGTCGGCGACGTCGGACTCGATGCCCTTGCGGTAGTCCTCGATGAGCGGGAGGCGCCAGAGCGGCTCCCCGGCCGTCTGACCCGCCTCGGTGAGGGCCTCGGCGAGGGCGTCGTCGCCGGAGAACAGGGCGCCGTGGCGGAGGCCGAGGGCGACCTTGGCCGCGCCGGTGAGGGTCGCCACGTCCACGACCAGGTCGGGGTCCAGCTCGGCGTCGGCGTAGGCGAGCGCGTCGGCGAGGACGAGCCGCCCCTCGGCGTCGGTGTTCAGCACCTCCGACGTCCGGCCGCCGAAGTGGGTGATCACGTCGCCCGGCCGCATGGACGACCCGGACGGCATGTTCTCGGCCGCCGCGACCAGCCCGGTGACCTTGGCGCGGACGCCGAGGCCGCGCAGGGCCGCCATGACGGCCATGACGATGCCGCCGCCCTGCATGTCGGTCTTCATGAGCTTCATGTTGTCGTTCGGCTTCAGCGACAGGCCGCCGGAGTCGAACGTGATGCCCTTGCCGACCAGGACGATGTGCCGGTCGGCGCCGTCCGGCTCGTAGGTGAGCTCGATCAGCCGCGGCGGGTGCAGCGGCGAGCCCGCGCCGACCGCGAGGAGGCCGCCGAAGCCGCCCTCGGCGAGGTCGCCCTCGTCCCGGACGCGGACGGTCAGGCCGTTGTCGGCGGCGAGCCCGCGGGCCCGGTCGGCCAGCCACGCCGGGGTCTTCTCCGAGGACGGCGTGTTGGCGAGGTCGCGGGCGAGCCCGGTGGCCTGGGCGAGCGCGACGCCCCGCTCGATCCGCGGCGCGGCGGCCTCGGGGCCGGACTCGGTGAGGATGGTCAGGGCGCCCAGCGGGCCCTTCTTCGGAGCCTCCCCGACGCGGAAGTCGTAGGACGCCAGCAGCGCGCCGACCACGAACGCGGACAGGTCGCCCTCGGGGACGCCGACGACGAGGTTCGCCCGCCCGCGGGCGCGGCGGGCGAGGGCCGCGCCGGCCCTGCGCAGGTCGGCGGGGGTCGCCTCGCCGACGCCGTAGAGCAGCAGCTCGCGGATCTTGTCGCCGACGCGGATGGGCGTCGCGACGATCTCACCGGGCTCGCCCTTGGCGCCGTGCAGGGAGAGCACCTCGTCCAGCGAGAACGGGAGCGCGGCGGCGATCTCGGCCGCGGGCGCGACCGGGCCCTGCCGGACGGGGATCGCGGCCAGTTCGGCGTCGAGTTCGGTCACGGCCTGCGTGACGGTCCCGCCGGCGGGCGCGACGCGGGTCTGGATGGGCATGCTGAACGCTTCCCCCTGTGCTGGAGTCCGCGGGGCCGGAGCCCGCGGTGCTGAGCTGTGTGCTGCTGTTCTGCTGTTCTGCTGTCCCGCTGGTCGAGCTGTGCGGGCCCGGGGACGGCGAAGGCCCCGGCGTCACCACCGGGGCCCGCCGTCAACGCCGAGCGAGCAGGAGGTCAGCCCACGACCTGCTTCAGGGCTTCGCCGAGTTCCTTCGCCTCGTCGGCGGAGAGCTCGACCACGAGGCGGCCGCCGCCTTCGAGCGGGACCCGCATGACGATGCCGCGTCCCTCCTTGGTCACTTCGAGCGGACCGTCTCCCGTCCGCGGCTTCATCGCCGCCATGCGTGCATCCCCTTCCTGCCCAGGACCGCGTGGGGCCTCTCGGGCACCGTTGGCCGCCTGGCCGCCTGTGCATCCGCGTCATCAGTGGTAGTGGTCCATTATCTCGCCTTCCGAGCGCGAAGTGGTAACGATCAGCCTCCAGATCGCGGGACTCGCCCCAAAAAATCCCCTTTTGGGGCGCTACCTACCAACCCATTCGTCCGGGATTCGGGGCCTCGTCCGGAGGGTCCCCGAAGGGCGTCCGGAGGGGGCCGGAACGACCCCCGAACGGCCCCCCGCCACGGGGGACGCCGACCTCGCCGGAACCGGTTGGGGGCTTGCCCTCCGGGGCAGTGGTCGTCAAGGGTGGCGGGAGCGAGACCGTGAGCAGATTGTGAGGACGAGGATGTCCGACGCGACGACGGAACCGGTGCGGTACGAGACGGACGGCGGTGTGGCGACGATCACACTCGACCGACCCGAGGGGATGAACGCGCTGACGGAGGCGACCAAGGAGGCGCTGCGGGCGGCCGTCGAGCGCGCCGCCGACGACGCCGCGGTGCGCGCCGTCGTGCTCACCGGCTCCGGACGGGCCTTCAGCGCCGGGCAGGACCTGCGCGAACACGCCGACAACCTCGCCGCCGGGCGCGGCCTCGACAACACCCTGCGGCGGCACTACAACCCCATCGTCGAGGCGATCACCGGCATGCCCAAGCCGGTCGTCGCGGCCGTGAACGGCATGGCGGTCGGGGCCGGGATGTCCCTCGTCCTGGCCTGCGACCTGGTGGTGGCCTCGGAGAGGGCGTCCTTCGCCACCGCGTTCAGCAAGATCGGCCTCGGCCCGGACAGCGGGCTGTCCTGGACCCTGCAGCGCCTGGTGGGCCGCGCGAGGGCCACCGAGCTGATCATGCTCGCCGAGCCCCTGCGCGCGTCGGACGCGCTCACCCTCGGCCTGGTGAACCGGGTCGTCCCGTCGGAGGAGGTCCTCCCGGCGGCGGCCGAGCTGGCCCGGACCCTCGCGTCCGGCCCGACGGTCGCGTTCGCCGCGATCAAGACCGCGCTCGTCCACGCGGCCTCGCACGACCTGCCGTCCGCCCTCGAACGCGAGGCCGAGCTCCAGGACGCCCTCGCCGAGACCGCCGACCACAGGAACGCCACCGAGGCGTTCCTCAAGAAGGAGCAGCCGACCTTCGAGGGCCGCTGACCCCGCACGAAGCGACGGAGGCCGCGCCCGGGGTTCCGGGCGCGGCCTCCAAGGGGTCTGCGGGGCGCTGGGATCAGCTGTAGGCGCCTCGGCGGTGGCAGGCGGCCAGATGGTCGTCGACCAGGCCGCAGGCCTGCATGAGGGCGTAGGCCGTGGTGGGGCCCACGAAGCGGAAACCGTGCCGCTTCAGCTCCTTCGACAGGGCCTTGGAACCGGGGGTGGTCGCCGGGACGTCGTCCGTCGACTCCGGGACGGGCGCGCCGGGGTCGGCGTATCGCCAGATGAGCTGGGCCAGGCCGCCCGGGAGGTCGAGCGCGGCCCGGGCGTTGCCGACCGCGGCGTCGATCTTCATGCGGTTGCGGACGATCGCGGCGTCCGCCAGCAGCCGCTCGACGTCGTGCTCGTCGAACGCGGCGACCTTCTCCATGTCGAAGCCCGCGAACGCGGCCCGGAACCCCTCGCGCTTGCGCAGGATGGTCAGCCAGCTCAGCCCCGACTGGAACGCCTCCAGGCAGAGCCGCTCGTAGAGGCCCTGGTCGTCCCGGACGGGACGCCCCCACTCCTCGTCGTGGTAGGCGACGTACTCGGGCGCCGACAGGCCCCAGGGGCAGCGAGCCAGACCGTCCTCGCCGATGACCGCGGTATTCACCCGCCCGTTCTACCTCATGCCACCGACAGAACCGATTCCGGAGCTCCGCGACGGACGGGAGCCGTCAGTACTGGTGCGGTTTCTCGTTCTCCAGGAGCTCGCGGCGGCCTTCGAACAGGCCGCCGCCGAACGCCTCCGGTCCCTCGTCGCCGTCGAAGCGGTCGCCGCCGTTCCGATACCGGTCGGACCCGCCCTCGGGACGGTCGGGACCGTCCTCGTAGGGCTCGGCGGCCGTCGGGATGTCGGTGGCCGTCGCGGGGGGCTCGCCCGGCGTCGCCCAGCCTCCGGACGCCTCGGACGGCCCGGACCCGGGACCCTCCGCGTCCGTGAGGCGGCGGCGCAGGTCGGCGATCTGCTGCTCCATCGCCGCCACGCGCGTGTCGCGCTCGGTCAGGGCGTAGGCGAGCCGGTGCAGCGCCTCGTCGGTGACGTTCATCTGGTAGCCCCACAGCGCGCGCGGGAGCCGCAGCATCGCGACCTCGGGGCCGGTCACGCGGGCCCCGTCCAGCAGCGGCATGGGCGGGACGTCGGGATGCGTGCGGCCCAGCTCGCCGCCGTGCCCCATCGCGAGCACGACGACGGCGGCCAGCACGGCGACGCCAGCCAGCACGAGGACCACCATCACCACGGTCTTGCTCCCGTCTGTCTCCTTGTCCCGCAGGACGATCGTGCCATGCCGGACGCCCCCGTGAGGGCCGCCCGGCGGTCCCGGCCCGTCCCGCGCCCCCGCGAGCCCCTTCCGGCAGGGTGGCTCCCGAGCCCTACGGCTGCGCCTCGGTGAAGTCCTCCGGGGTGGCCTCGATCCGGGGGCGGGAACGTTCGAGCAGGTCGAGGGCCTCGTCGAGATCGGCCGTCCAGCCGATCGCGTCGAAGATCTTCGGCCGGGCGAAGCCCAGCTCGGTCAGGTTGTCGGCCAGCTCGCGCAGCGGGGCGTAGACGCCGAGCGGGTCGAGGACGACCAGGGGCTTGTCGTGCATGCCGAGCGTCCGGGACGTCCAGATCTCGAACAGCTCCTCCAGCGTGCCGATGCCACCTGGCAGCACCAGGAAGGCGTCGCTGCGCCGGTCCATCTCGCCCTTGCGGGAGCGCATGTCGGGGGTGATGATCAGCTCGTCGCTGTCCTCGTCGGAGACCTCGACGTGGCGCAGCGCCTCGGGGACGACGCCGATCGTGCGGGCTCCCCCGGCGCGGGCCCCGCGCGCGACGGCGCCCATCGAGGAGATCCGGCCGCCGCCGCTGACCAGGGTGTGGCCCCGGCGGGCCAGCTCCAGCCCGACCCGCTCGGCGAACTCGACGTGCACCGGGTCGATGCGGGTGGACGAGGCGCAGAACACGCAGACCGCGATGCCCATCAGGACGGGTCCCCGGCGCGGCGCGCGACCTCGGCCACGGCCTCGATCTCCTCGCGCTTGCGCTGCTCCGCGTCGTGCGCCTCCACGATCACCCGGACGGCCTCGTCCGGGTCGTCGGTGAGGTGGATGAGGTCGAGGTCGTCGGCGGAGATGTTGCCCGCGGGGAGCACCGACTTCCTGATCCAGTCGAGCAGCCCGCCCCAGTAGTCCGTGCCGACCAGCACGATCGGGAACCGGGTGATCTTGCCCGTCTGGACGAGGGTGATCGCCTCGAACAGCTCGTCCAGGGTGCCGTAGCCGCCGGGCAGCACGACGAACGCCTGGGAGTACTTCACGAAGACCGTCTTGCGGACGAAGAAGTACCGGAACTGGACGCCGATGTCGATGTGGTCGTTCAGCGACTGCTCGAACGGCAGCTCGATGCCGAGCCCGACCGACAGGCCGCCCGCCTCGTGGCAGCCCTTGTTCGCGGCCTCCATGATGCCGGGGCCGCCGCCGGTGATCACCGCGTAGCCGGCCTCGTTCAGCTTCGCGCCGATCTCGGTGCCGAGCTTGTACTCGGCGGTGTCCGGCCTGGTCCGCGCGCTGCCGAACACCGACACGGCCTTGGGCAGCTCGGCGAGCAGCCCGAACCCCTCCACGAACTCGGCCTGGATGCGCAGCACCCGCCACGGGTCGGCGTGCACCCAGTCGGTGGGGCCCCGCCGGTCCAGCAGCCGCTGGTCGGTGGTCGTCGGGGGGATGGCCTTGCCTCGCAGGGTCGCCGGGCCCTGCCGCCTGGTGCGGATCTCGCGCTTCATGAACTCACCTTAGCCAGGCCAGCAGGCGGTTCTCGGCGTCGGTGATCAAGGGGAGCTCGACGTACTCGTCCCTGGTGTGGGCGAGGGTCGGATGCCCCGGGCCGTAGTTGACGGCCGGGACGCCCAGGGAGTCGAACCGCGCGACGTCGGTCCAGCCGAGCTTGGCGCGCACGTCCGCGCCGGTCTCGGCCACGAACGCGCGCGCGGCCGGACGGTCCAGACCCGGCCGGGCGCCGGGGGCCGCGTCCACGAGCTTCACCTCGAAGCCATCGAAAAATGTCCGGACGTACTCTTCCGCTTCGGCGACGGACTTGTCTGGCGCGAAGCGGTGGTTCACGGTGACGACGCACTCGTCCGGGATGACGTTGCCCGCGACGCCGCCGCTGATGAAGACCGCGTTCAGGCCCTCGTGGTACTCCAGGCCGTCCACGACCGGCTTGGCGGGCTCGTACGCGCGCAGGCGGTCAAGGATCGCACCGGCGGCGTGGATGGCGTTGGAGCCCATCCAGGCGCGCGCGCTGTGCGCCCGTTCCCCGCGCGCGCGGACCTCGACGCGCAGCGTGCCCTGGCAGCCGCCCTCGATGAGCCCTCCGGTGGGCTCCATCAGGACGGCGAAGTCGGCGGTGAGGAGCTCGGGACGGGTCTCGGCGATCCGCTTCAGTCCGTTGCGGGCGGCCTCGACCTCCTCGCACTCGTAGAAGACGTACGTCACGTCCCGGGAGGGCTCGGTCAGCGCGGCGGCCAGCTTGAGCTGGACGGCGACCCCGGCCTTCATGTCGGTCGTGCCGCAGCCGTAGAGGCGGTCGCCGTCGCGGCGGGACGGCAGGTTCCCGTTCAGGGGGACGGTGTCCAGGTGCCCGGCGAGCAGGACGCGCTCGGCCCGGCCCAGATCCGTCCGCGCGATGACCGAGTCGCCGTCCCGGACGACCTCCAGGTGCGGGAGGGCCCGCAGCGCGGCCTCGACGGCGTCGGCGAGGGCCTTCTCGTTCCCGCTCACCGACTCGACATCGACGATCGCCGCCGTCAGGTCCGTCACGTCCATCTGGAGATCGAGAGTGGTCATGCCGAAACCCTATGCAAAGGGGACGGCCGTGTGGACCGTCCCCCCGTGCGCGCGCCCTCCGTCGGGCGCTTGCCGTCAGGTGTTGATGCCGTGGTCGCGCAGGATGTCGTTCAGCTCGGCCTTGTTGTGCCGCTGGCCGGGCTCGAGCCGCTTGAGCACCAGGACGGCGGGCAGGCCGAAGCTGCCGCCCTTGAACTCCTTGGTGCGGGTGCCGCCGACGGCGACGCACCAGTCGGGGATGCGGCCCCGGCTGATCTCCTCGCCGGTCTCGACGTCGATCACCGGCATGGACGCCGACAGGTTCGTCCCGGAGCCGACGACCGCGCCCTTCCCGACCCGCGCGCCCTCGACGATCATCGAGCGGGAGCCGATCATGGCCTCGTCCTCGATGATCACCGGCTTGGCGTTCGGCGGCTCGAGGACGCCGCCGATGCCGACGCCGCCGGACAGGTGCACGTTCTTGCCGACCTGGGCGCAGGAGCCCACGGTCGCCCACGTGTCGACCATCGTCCCGGAGTCGACGTAGGCGCCGATGTTGGTGAACGACGGCATCAGGACGACGCCGGGGGCCAGGTAGGAGCCCCAGCGGGCGATCGCGCCCGGCACCACGCGGACGCCGTCCAGGCGGCTCTTCAGCGGGATGCGGTCGTGGTACTGGAAGTCGCCCACCTGGGACCGCACCATGCCGAGCACCTTGAAGCTCAGCAGGATCGCGCGCTTGGCGCGCTCGTCCACGACGACCTCGTCGGTCGCCGGGTCGACGAAGGCGACCCGGGCCTCGCCGGCGTCGATCTGGTCCACGGCGGCGACGATCGCCGCGCGGGCCTCGGTGTCGTCCGGCCCGAGGTCGGCGCGGCGCTCCCAGAGCTCGTCGACGGCGGTGGAGATCGGGCTGGTGAACGTCTCGGTCATGGACATTGAGCTTACCGACGGCCGGAGCCCGGTACGGTCAGGGCGTGGCAGTGTGGGCGAAGCTGGGATCCGGTCCCCGGGAGGAATCGGACGGCGGACGGGGCGGACGGCGGCGGCGCTGGTGGATCGTGGCGCTCGTCGCGGTCGTCGCGCTGTCCGCGGGCGGCTGGGTGCTGTACACGCGCGCCCGGCCCTACCTCCACGGATCCGGCTGCGAGGTGCGGACGTCCCTGGGCAAGATGCCGCTCGACCTGGACCAGGCCGCGAACGGCTCGACCATCGCCGCCGTGGCCGCCCGCAAGGGGCTGCCCGAGCGGGCCTCGGTGATCGCCTACGCGACCGCGATCCAGGAGTCGCACATGCGGAACCTGGCGGGCGGCGACCGCGACTCGGTCGGCATGTTCCAGCAGCGGCCCTCGCAGGGCTGGGGCTCGCCGGACAAGCTGCGCGACCCCGTCCAGTCCACCAGCAAGTTCCTCGACGCCCTGGTCAAGGTCAAGGACTACCTGGACCTCGACCTCCACGACGCCGCGCAGCGCGTCCAGCGCAGCGCCGACGGCAACGCCTACGCGCAGCACGAGGGCGACGCGAAGGTGCTGGCGCAGGCGTTCGGCGGACGGTCCGCCTCGGCCGTCCGCTGCTGGTACCCGCCGAACAAGCGCACCGACGCGCGCCGCGCCGACGCCGTCCGGGAGATGCGCCGCGCCTTCGGCAGCCGCCTCCAGGTCGTCGCGCCCGCCGCGCCCGACTACGACGCGGTGCGCGCGCCCAACGAGCGGACGGGCTGGGCCGTGGCGTCCTGGGCCGTCACCCACGCCCAGACCTACGGCCTGAGCGAGGTCCGCTTCGCCGGACGCCACTGGCGCGCGACGGACGGCCACGACGGCTGGACGCACGACGCCAAGGCCCCCACCACGACCGTCATCATCCGCTAAGCCCGGCGGAGGTCAGAGCGCGACGAGCGGCCGGGGGTCAGAGGGCGACGAACTGGAGGCCGCGCTGCTTGAGCTTCGGGATGACGGTCTTGAGGGCGTCGATCGTCTGGACGCGGTCGCCGCCGCCGTCGTGGCAGAGCAGGATGTCGCCGGGCTGGGCGCGCAGCATCGCGCTGGTGATCTTGGCGATGCCGGGGCGGGCCCAGTCGCGCGGGTCGATCTTCCAGTCCACGCAGATGAGCTTGTGCTGGTCGGCGACGTCGAACACCGCCTGCGACCAGTTGCCGCCGGGCGACCGGAAGAACCGCGGCGCGACGCCGCCGGTCTGCGCGATCTGGTCGTGCGCCTCGCCGATCTCCTTGGAGATCTTCGCGGTCGACAGGGCGGGCAGGTTGAGCGGGTGGGTGACGGTGTGGTCGGCGATCTGGTGGCCGTCGTTGACGATCCGCTGGACGATCTTCGGCTGCTCCACCACCTGCTCGCCGATCATGTTGAAGGTGGCCTTCACGCCGTGCGCGGCGAGCAGGTCGAGCATCATCGGGGTGTAGGTCGGATGCGGGCCGTCGTCGATCGTCAGGGCGATCGCGTTCTGCGGCGCGGCCGGGGCCAGGTCGTACAGGCTGCGGACGGGCTTGTGGAGGGCCTGCATCGGCTGGCCGTGGGCGTAGCCCGGGTCCGGCGGCTGGACGGGCCCCTTCCCGTGCGTCCCGCCGTGCCTGCCGTCCGCGCGGGCCGAGCGCGACGGGCCTGCGTGCCACAGCTCCGGGGCCGCCGCGGCGGCGATGCCCGCCGCCCCGGCGGCCAGCAGCCCGAGGGCACGGCGGCGGTCCACGTTCGGCATGAGTACTCCGATGTCTGTCGGGTCGTCGGGTGATCACAACGTTGGACGCCGCCCGCGGCGCATGTGTTCGATCGTCCGGCATGCTGACAGACTTCGCATGGGCCCGCCATGCCCGGGTTCAGCGCGCGTCCACCACCGCGTCGGGTGTTGTGGCCGGTTCCGTGTCCGTCGCGGCAGGCGTGGGGGTGGGCTCCTCGCCGCGCGTGTTGCGGACGCCGAGGCCGACGATCGCCGCCGCGAGGGTGAACATGGAGCCCGCGAACAGGGCGTCCTGGAAGCCGGACGTGCTGGCCTGCCGCGGGTCCGTGCCGAGGCGGAGGAGGTCGCCGGTGCGGTCGGCGGCGATGACGGCCATGATGGCGAGGCCGAGCGCGGTGCCGAGCTGCTGGGACGACTGGAGCAACGCCGCCGCCATGCCCGCACGGTCCGCCGGGACGCCCGCGTTCGCGGCGGCGGTGACGGACACGAACGCGACGCCGAGGCCGAGCGCGAACACGATCAGGCCGGGCAGCAGGTCGCGCGCGTACGAGCCGTCGACCGGGACGCGGGAGAGCATGTACAGGCCGCCCGTGCCGATCAGGCCGCCGACCACGATGAGCGGACGCGTCCCGAACCGGGGCAGCAGTTTGGACGTGATGCCCGCCGCCACGCCGACCGCCGCGCACAGCGGCAGGTAGGCCGAGCCGGTCTGCAACGGCGAGTACCCGAGGACGCTCTCCATGTAGAGGCTGAGGAAGAAGAACATCGCCGCTCCGCCCGCGAGGATCAGCAGCTGGGTGACGTTGGCCGCCGCGAGACCGCGGATGCGGAAGGTGTCGAGCGGCAGCAGGGGATGCGCCGACCGCGTCTCGTTGAGGACGAACAGCGCCAGCAGGACGGCCGAACCGGCGAGGCCGCCGGCCGTCCGGGTGGTTCCCCAGCCGACGTCCGGCGCCTTGACCAGCGTGAACACCAGCAGCAGCATCGCGCCGGTGACCAGGAGCGCGCCGGGGAGGTCGAACTCGCGGATCCGCGCCGTCCGGCGGTCGTCGGGAAGCAGCATCGGGACGACGATCAGGATGGTGACGACGACCGGCACGTTCACCAGCATCACCCAGCGCCAGCCGAGGCCCTCGGTGAGGACGCCGCCGAGCAGCACGCCCGCGCCGGACGCCGCGCCCGCCATGCCGCCCCAGAGGGCGAGGGCGCGGTTGCGCTCCGGCCCCTCCCGGAAGGACGTGGTGAGCAGCGACAGCGCGGCGGGGAGCATCGTGGCCGCGCCGAGGCCCTGGACCATGCGCGCGGCGACCATGACGGACGCGTCCTGCGCGAACCCGCCCGCCGCGGACGCCGCGCCGAACAGGACCGTCCCGCCGACGAGGACGCGGCGGCGGCCGAGCAGGTCGGCGACGCGTCCGCCGAGCAGCATGAAGCCGCCGTAGGTGAGCAGGTAGCCGCTCGGCACCCACTGCAGGCCCGCGACCGAGAAGCCGAGGGCGCGCTGCATCGCGGGCAACGCGATGTTGACGATGGACGCGTCGATGAAGTCGAGGAAGGCGACGCCGCACAGCAGCGCGAGCGTGAGCTTTCCCCGGCGCGTCGCCAGGAACGAACTGTCGGACATCTGGGAGTTCGCCTCCGCGTTCGGATGGGTTTCGCCTCCTGAGAGGCGGCCGGACGCGGCGAACGTGACGGCGGTGAGAGACGAATCTCAATTTCGCCCTGGATGTCACACTTCGGGGGTCGTCGCACCTCAGGGTGTCGGCGAACAGGAGGACCCATGCCCCACCACCTACCGACGGCGGTCACCCCGGACGAGGCCACGGAGGTCTACGCCGAGCACCGCGAGCTGCTGTTCTCGATCGTCTACAACCTGCTCGGAAGCGTCTCCGACACCGAGGACGTCCTCCAGGACACCTGGCTGGCGTGGGCCGCGCGCGGCATGGACGACGTGGAGAAGCCGCGCGCGTACCTGGTGCGGATCGCGGTCAACACCGCGCTCGCCCGGCAGGCGGCGGTCGCGCGGCGGCGCGAGTCGTATCCCGGGCCGTGGTTGCCGGAGCCGCTGGTCGGAGCGGCCGGAACCGGGACCGGGCCCGGGGACGACGCGGCCGACGACGTGGCGCGCGGCGAGGCCGTGTCGCTGGCGATGCTGGTCGTGCTGGAGACGCTGACGCCGCTGAGCCGGGCGGTGTTCATCCTGCACGAGGTGTTCGGCTATCCGCACACCGAGATCGCCGAGATCCTGGGCCGCTCCCCCGCGTCCGTCCGGCAGGTGGCGCACCGCGCGAAGCTGCACGTCCGGGCACGCCGGAGGCGGCGCAGCATCGACCGCCGCACGCAGCGCGCGGCGACCGAGCGGTTCCTCGCCGCCGCGCTCGGCGGGGACCTGGCCGAGCTGATGAAGATCCTCGCGCCGGACGTGACCATGTGGACCGACGGCGGCGGCGTCCGACGGGCGGCGCTGCGTCCGATCGAGGGCCGCGACAAGGTCGCCCGGCTCATCACGAGCGGCGTCTACCAGCGTCCGGACGAGCTGGACATCCGCTACCGGACCGTCAACGGCGACCCGTCCGCGGTGCTCTTCGACGGCGACGCGCCGTTCGCCGTCATGGTGCTCGACATGGCCGCCGACGGCGAGCGCGTCGAGGGCATCTACGCCGTCAGCAACCCCGACAAACTCGGGCACCTCGTCGACGCGTCGGAGGACGAAGAGGAGGGCTGAGCCGGGCGGTCAGGCGGGCGGGTCGGTGCGGATGCCGCCCAGCAGGCTCGTCAGGACGGTGGCGTACTCGGAGCGGAGGCGCTGCTTGTCCTGCTCGGGGGCCTCGGCGATGGCGGTGCCCGCCGCGCCGAGGACGTGGAAGGCGACGCGCGCGAGCGGCTGCCGGGGCAGCGGCGGCAGCAGCCCGGCCTCCTGGAGGGACTCGACGAGCCGCTCGACCAGGCCGTAGCCGTACTTCTCCTCGCACTCGCGCCACCGCTGCCAGCCGAGCGCGAGCGGGCCCTCCTGCCAGATGATGCGGCCGTGGACGGGGTCGCAGCAGTGGTCGAGGAAGGTGTTCTGCGCGACGACGGCCGCCGACCAGGCGTCCGGCGCGTCCGCGGCGGCGCGCAGGATGCCCTCGGTCGAGATCTCCTCCAGGCGTTCGAACACGGCCTGGAACAGCGCGGACTTGCTGGCGAAGTGGTGGTAGACCGCGCCGCGGGTGGCCTGGATGTCGGCGGCGACGTCCTCCAGGGACGTGCCCGCGAACCCGTGCTCGGCGAACCGGCGGGTCGCCGCTTCCAGCAGGGCCGCGCGGGTCTCCTCCGAGTACTTCGCCCGGCGGCTCTTGACGTCCGACATGCACGGAGCATACTACATACACAGCGTATGTGACCGACGCGGCGTAGGTCCGCGAGTCCGCGACCGGGAGGCCCCCGATGTCCGAACCGGAACTGCTGTTCAACCCCTTCGAGCCCGGCTTCACCGACGACCCGTTCCCCGCCTACCGGCGGCTGCGCGAGGCCGACCCCGTCCACGCGAGCCCGATCGGCATCTGGATCCTGACCACCCACAAGGACGTCGGCGACCTGCTGCGGTCCGACCAGTCGGTGGACGAGCGGCGGGTCTCCGAGGGCCTGTTCGTCGAGCAGATGCGCGCGTTCGAGGACGCCATGGACGGCCGCGGCCGTTCGATGCTCGACCGCGACCCGCCCGACCACACGCGGCTGCGGAGCCTGGTCTCCAGGGTGTTCACGCCACGCCGCGTCGCCGCGCTCGAACCCGAGATCACCGCCCTGGTGGACGAGGCGCTCGACCGGATCGAGGACGCCGGGACCGCCGACCTGGTCGAGACGCTCGCGTTCCCCCTGCCGTTCGCGGTGATCTCCTCGATGCTCGGCATGCCGCCGACCGACCACGCGCGCGTCCGGGAGCTGAGCGGCTGGGTCGTCCGGTCCCTGGAGCCGCTGCCGGACGAGGCGACCGTCAAGCGTGTCGGCGAGGCGGGCGTCGAGCTGTTCGACCTGGTCAAGGACCTGATCGCGGACAAGCGCGCGCACCCCGGCGAGGACCTGCTGAGCGCGCTCATCGCCGCCGAGGCGGAGGGCGACCGGCTCACCGACGACGAGCTGGTCGACCAGGTCGTCCTGCTGTACGTGGCGGGACACGAGACGACCGTGAGCCTGATCGGCGGCGGGACGGTCGCGCTCCTGGAGAACCCGGGCGAGCTCGCGCGGCTGCGCGCGGAGCCGGGGCTCGCCGGGAACGCGGTCGAGGAACTGCTGCGGTTCGTCAGCCCCGTCCAGCAGAGCCGCCGCGTGACCGTCGCCCCGTACAAGGTGCGCGACAAGGAGATCCCGCCGAACACGTTCGTCGTGGCGGGGCTCGCCGCCGCCAACCGCGACCCGGAGTTCTGGGGCCCGGACGCCGAGGAGCTCCGCCTGGACCGTCCGAACGCCCGCCAGCACGTCGGGTTCGGCGGCGGCCCGCACCACTGCCTGGGCGCGGCGCTGGCCCGCCTGGAGGCGCGCGTCGCGTTCGAGCGCCTCACCGGCCGCTTCGGCGACCTGGCCCTGGACGGCGAGGTGACCTGGAACGGACGCATCAACCTCCGGGGTCCCGCGAGCGTCCCGATCACTGTTTGACACCGCCGACCCACCGTCCGGCGCCCCCTGCCCCGGTGGCCCGGCCCGGCGCGGCCGTCCGGGCCGGGCCGGGCCGGGGGTGCTCGGACCTGGGTCAGTGGTGCCTTATCGTGAACAGATGTCCCAGTCAGCGGAGGATCGGACGGCTCGCTCGACGCCGCGTCGGCTGCCCCGGGGACGCCACGCGCTCGCGCCGGAGGAGGTCGAGCGCATCCACCGCGACCGGCTGTACGCGGCGATGGCCGAGGCGATGGCCGAGCGCGGCTACGTCCGGACGTCCGTGGAGGACGTTCTCAAGCGGGCCGTCGTGTCCCGGCAGAGCTTCTACCGGCTGTTCGACTCCAAGCTCGACTGCTTCATGGGGGCGTTCGGGCGCGCGGGCGAGATCCTTGTGGCGCACGTCCTGCAGGCCCTCGAGCGCTATCAGGTCGCGCCTGCCGGAGACGGAACCCCGAACGGGGGCGGCGGTCCGGCGGATCCGCTGTCGGCGGTCGAGCACGCCCTCACCGCGTACCTGGACGTCCTCGCCCGGGAGCTGCCGTACGCGCGGCTGTTCCTGGTCGAGGTGTTCGCCGCGGGGCCCGAGGCCGTCCGGCAGCGGACGGCGATGCAGGCCAGCCTCGCCGGGGTGTTCGCCGACCTGATCGGGGCGAGGGACGACGCGGGCCGCTACACCTGCCAGATGATCGTCGCCGCGACGAGCGCGATGGTCACGCCCGCCGTCGCCGAGGGCGACCCGGACGCGCTGCGCGCACTCGGCGCGCCGCTCATGGCGCACATCGGCCGGCTCTGGGACAAGGGCATGTTCGACGCCGAGCCCGCCTAGGTTCACGAGCCCGCGTGGTTCCCCAGGGTCAGTCGGTAAGCCAGCCCGGGCTGACCAGGCCGGACTCGTAGGCGAGGACGACGAGCTGCGCGCGGTCGCGGGCGGCGAGCTTGGTCATGATGCGGCTGATGTGCGTCTTGGCGGTGGCCGGGCTCAGGACGAGGTGGGCGGCGATCTCGTCGTTGCTCAGCCCGGCGGCGGCCAGCCGCAGCACCTCGCGTTCGCGGTCGGTGAGCGCGGCCAGCCGCGGCCCTGGATCGGGCGCGCGGACGCGTCCGGCGAACTCGCCGATCAGGCGGCGCGTGATGCGCGGGGCGATGAGCGCGTCGCCGCGGTGCACGACCCGGACGGCCTGGATCAGCTCCTCTGGCTCGGTGTCCTTCAGCAGGAACCCGCTCGCCCCGGCGCGCAGCGCGCCGTAGACGTACTCGTCCAGGTCGAAGGTGGTCAGGATGACCACGCGGACGCCGGACATGCGCGCGTCGGCGGTGATCGTCCGGGCCGCCTCCAGGCCGTCGGTGCCGGGCATGCGGATGTCCATCAGCACGACGTCGGGACGCAGCTCGCGGACCCGCTCGACCGCCTGCGCGCCGTCCCCCGCCTCGCCGACGACCTCGATGTCGTCCTCGTCGGCGAGGATCGAGCGGAAGCCCGCGCGCACCAGCCGCTGGTCGTCGGCCAGCAGAACCTTGATCATGCCGTCCTCTTCTCGTGGGGCAGGCGGGCGCGGACGCGGAAACCGCCGTCCGGGCCGGGGCCCGCCTCCAGCTCGCCGCCGAGCGCGCGGGCACGCTCACGCATCCCGCCGATCCCACTCCCCGACATCCCACCCGCGCCCCGGCCAGGCGCACCGCTCACGCCCTGTCCGGACGCGCCGCCCGCGCCCTGTCCGGGCGGCGTGCTGCGGCCGTCGTCGGTCACCTCGATGGTGACCGCGTCGGGGGCGCGGTCGACGCGGACGGCGACGCGGTTCGCGCGGGCGTGCTTGACCACGTTGGTCAGCGCCTCCTGGACGATCCGGAACGCGGCGAGTTCGACCTCGGTGGGCGGACGTCCCGGGCCCGACACGTCCGCGCGCACCTCCAGCCCGGCGGAGCGGGCGCGGTCGACGAGTTCGCCGACGCGGTCGAGCCCGCGCGCGGGCGCGGTCGGGGCGTCCTCTCCGTCCTGGCGGAGGATGCCGAGCATCGTGCGCAGCTCGCGCAGGGCCTCGGTGCTGGTCTCGCGGATGGCGGTCAGCGACTCCTCAGCCAGTTCCCCGCCGCGCCGCCGGTTTTTGCCGTAACGGCGCAACGCCGCCGCCGACTGGACGCTGATAAGCGAAAGGTGGTGGCCGACGACGTCGTGCAGTTCGCGCGCGATGCGCAGCCGCTCCTCGGTCGCGGCGCGTTGCTCGACCTCGCGCGCGTGCGCGGCGTTGGTGTTCCGCAGCCACCCGACCAGGACGACCGCAGTCAGCCAGCCCGCGAGCATGAACAGCGCGATGCCGTTGATCGAGCCGTTGCCCGCCATGGTCCCCGCGCCGACGAGGCAGATGGCGAGGACGGCGAGCCCGGCTGCCACGCGCGGGCGGCCAGCCTCCGCGACCGTGTACAGCGCGAGGATGAACGCGATCAGCAGGGGCCCGTCGTAGGCGCTCATCACGTAGTAGACGATCGTGACGGCCAGCGAGAACGCGGCGACGGCCACGGGGTGGACGCGGCGGGCCACGAGCGCGCCGCAGACGGCGAGGATGAACACCCAGCCCACGGCCGTGACCGACCAGGGCTCCTCGCGCGGCGCGTACAGCGACTGCGCGCTTCCGGCCGAGACGACCGCCAGGACGCCGCCGGCGATCACGACGTCCGCCGTCCGCCCGCGAGGCCACCCGACCACCATGGCCCCACCCTAGAGTCGTCCCCAGGCCGGGCGGAAACCGGCGATCCCGCTGGCAAGGGACGAATCGTCCGGACGTTGACCCGGCGGTTGAACCGGTTCTACTCTCGGCGCGGAACCAAGCTAACGCTTGACCGATGCATGCGGGAGGTCCGATGGCCGCAGAACCCGAAGGGTCCGAGGGCCTGGACGCGCCCGCGTCCGGGGGGTTCGCGCGGGCGGTGGCCGAGGCGGAGCGGATCGTGCGGTCCGCGCCGCACGTCCGGTCGGAGCTCGACCTGGCCGAGGGGCTGGAGTACCTGGCGGGGAGCGTCAAGGCGTCGCTGCACATGGCGTGGGCGTACGAGCGCGACTTCCCGTTCTTCGCGCGTTCGACCGGGCCGCACTCCAAGCTCGGCCTCGACAACCCCGACACCCTGTACTTCAACGCCTACCTGCGCGACGACGCCGAGTACGTGGTCACCGGACGCCGGG
Organism: Actinomadura oligospora ATCC 43269; assembly: GCF_000518265.1. Classification (GTDB taxonomy): domain Bacteria; phylum Actinomycetota; class Actinomycetes; order Streptosporangiales; family Streptosporangiaceae; genus Spirillospora; species Spirillospora oligospora. The sequence goes on from NZ_JADG01000012.1 coordinate 254,303, forward strand.
GCACCACGGCCGACCTGAGCTTCCAGGTGCTGAACGGCGACTACACCCCGTCCTCGTCCCCGCACAGTCTCAACGCGTTCGACGACCGCGCGTTCGACATCGCCCCGGACGGCTCGTACGAGCTGCGTTTCGGCCCGGAGGATCCGCAGCGCAAGGACGACCCGAACTACGTCACGCTCGGCACGGGCGCGGCCATGCTGCTCGTCCGCGAGGTGTTCAGCGACTGGGCGGACGAGCGTCCCGGCGAGATCCGGATCCACCGCGCCGACCGTCTCGGATCGGCTCCGGACGCGCCGACCGCGCGTCGCGAGGCGAAGCGGTTCGACGTCGCCGGGAAGATGCTGGTCTCGCGGCTGCGGACGTTCCTCGCCTTCCCCGAGTGGCACTACCTGAAGCTGCCGGTGAACACGATGACCGAGCCGCGTCCCACGCCCGGCGGCCTCGCCACGCAGTACTCGTCCGCCGGGCACTTCGACCTCGGCCCGGGCGAGGCGCTGGTCGTGACCGTCCCGCGCTCGGACGCGCCCTACCAGGGCTTCCAGCTCGGCAGCCGCTGGTACGTCTCGCTCGACTACGTCAACCACCAGACGAGCCTCACCGCCGACCAGGCCGTCCCCGACCCGGACGGCATGATCCGCATGGTCGTCGCCGAGCGCGATCCGGGCCTCGCGAACTGGATCGAGCTCACCGGGCACGACCGCGGCTTCCTCCAGATCCGCTGGCAGCGGCTCTCGCGCGCGCTCACCCCGGAGGACGGGCCGCGCGTCGAGGTCGTCCCGTTCGCGGACCTTCCGGCGCGCCTGCCGTTCCACGACCGGCAGCGCGTCACCCGTTCCCGGTGGGCCGAGCGCATCGCCGCCCGCCAGGTCTCGACCGCGCGAAGGATGCTGGGCTGATGATGCTGGACGGCCGTGTGATCGTCATCTCCGGGGTCGGCCCCGGCCTCGGGCGCGGGCTGGCGCTCCAGTGCGCGAAGGCGGGCGCGGACGTCGTCCTCGCCGCCCGGACCGAGGAGCGGCTGACGGAGGTGGCCAAGGACGTGCGGGCGCTGGGCAGGCGCGCGACCGTCGTCCGCACCGACATCCGCGACCAGGCGTCCTGCGAGCGGCTCGTCCGGGAGACGCTGGACGCGCACGGGCACGTCGACGGCCTGGTCAACAACGCGTTCGCGATCCCGCCGCTGCAGGACCTGCTGGACGTCGACATCGCCGCCGTCCGGCGCGGGTTCGAGACCAACGTGCTCGCCGCACTGTCGCTGACCAGGCTGTTCGTCCCGTCGCTCGTCGCGTCCAAGGGCTCGGTCGTGATGGTGAACTCGGCCGTCCTGCGGCACTCGAAGGCGACGTTCGGCGCGTACAAGATGGCGAAGTCGGCGCTGCTCGCGCTCGCGCAGGGCCTGTCCACCGAGCTCGGGCCGCGCGGCGTCCGGGTGAACACGATCGCGCCCGGCTGGATCTGGGCGGACAACCTGAAGTGGTACTTCGACCTGCTCGCGACCGAGCGCGGCACGACGTCCCGGCAGGTCTACGACGAGACCGCCGCGGACATCGACCTGCGGAAGCTCCCGGAACCGGACGAGATCGCCGACGCGGCCGTCTTCCTGCTGTCCTCGTACGCGCGCGCGATCACCGGGCAGTGCCTGGACGTCAACGGCGGCGAGTTCCACCACTGAGGAGATCGCGATGCGGACGACCATCGGCACGGTCGAGGACCTGCAAGCCTCGGCCACCCGCGCGACCGGCCTGACCGATTTCGGCGAGGACGACTTCACCGACGGCCTCGGAGCGCTCCTCGCGTCCTTCCAGGGGGACGAACGGCTGACACCGCTCGGCAGCAAGAGGCAGCGCGTGTTCCTGCGCGGCGCGCTCACCGCCCGCCTGTTCGCCGAGGCCGCGTGGAAACGGCACCCCGGGTACGCGGGCGTCCCGGTCGAGCGCCCGATCTTCGTCACCGGGCTCCCCCGCACCGGGACGACCGCGCTGCACCGGCTGCTCACCGCCGATCCCGCCCACCAGGGCCTCGAACTGTGGCTGACCGAGGTCCCGCAGCCGCGCCCGCCGCGCGACACGTGGGCGGACGACCCGGTCTTCCAGGCCGTCCAGGCGGCGTACGAGCGGCACCACGTCGAACATCCGGAGTTCATGGGCGTCCACTACATGTCGGCGGACATGGTCGAGGAGTGCTGGCAGCTGCTGCGCCAGTCGATGCGGTCGATCTCGTTCGAGTGCCTCGCGCACCTGCCGTCCTACTCGGCGTGGCTCGCGGGCCAGGACTGGACGCCCGCGTACCGCCGCCACCGCCGCATGCTCCAGCTGATCGGCCTGAACGACCCCGGACGGCGCTGGGTGCTGAAGAACCCGAGCCACCTGTTCGCGCTGGACGCCCTGTTCGCCGTCTACCCGGACGCGCTGGTCGTCCAGACGCACCGCGACCCGCGCACGGCGGTGGCGTCGATGTGCAGCCTCGCCGCGCAGGCGACCGACGGCTGGTCCGAGCTGTTCCGCGGCGAGGTCATCGGCCGTGACCAGCTCGACCTGTGGGGCCGCGGCCTGGAGGCGTTCCAGGCCGAGCGCCTGCGGCACGCCCCGTCCCGCTTCTTCGACGTCCGGTACGAGGACTTCGTCCGCGACCCGCTCGGGACGGTCGAGTCGATCTACGCGCACTTCGCCCTGCCCCTGACGGACGACGCGCGCGACGCGATGAAACGCCTGCACACGGCGTCCGGCGAGGGCCGTGGCCGCCCGTCCCACCGCTACACCCTCGCCGACTTCGGCCTGACCCCGGCCCAGGTCGACGCCCGCTTCACCTGAGTCCGACTGACTTCGGCTGACTTCGGCTGACTTCGGCTGAATCATCCGTGAGGAGGATCCGCGGTCGTACGAATGGCCGCGCGAACGGCCCGTCCGTGGGAGGCGCCCCCTCCCCGCGCGCACGAGGCTGAGCACCATGACGACGACCAACATCCCGCGGCCACGCGGCCGGTGGGCTCGTGGCCCCCATCGGTCGCCCGACCGGATCCTCTCCGCGGTGCTCGCGGTGGGCGCCGCCGTCCTGCTGGTGTGGACGGTCGGCATGGCCTTCTCGATCCCGCCCGCCGAACCCCGGACCGTGAACTGGGCGCTGCTGTGGTGCGGCTTCGACGCGATCGAGATCGCGGTGATGGCGTCCGCCGCGTGGCTCGTCCGCCGCCGCGACGCCCTCGCCCCGATGGCGCTGTCCGCCCTGGCCACGCTCATGGTCGCGGACGCCTGGTTCGACGTCATGACGGCCCGCTCGGGCTACCTCCCGGCGGCGGTCTCGATGGCCGCGTTCCTGGAACTGCCCCTGGCCGTCGTCCTGGTCACCGCCGCCGTCCGCCTCACCCGCCGCCGCGGCTGAACCAAAAGCGGCACTTACCGGCCATTCCTGGCCAAAATGCCGCAGCCTAGAATTCGTCCTGTGACACTCACCCCGCGGCTTCCGGCACCTGCCGAAGGGAGAACCACGGGCCATGTCATCCTCGAACCCGTCCATCGACACCTTCGCCGACCTGCTGCGTGAACGCCTTCCGGACGACGCCGTGATCACCGAGCCTTCGGCGATCAGCAAGGCGGTCCGGCTCTGGAACGCGCAGGTGACCGCACGTCCCGCGGTGGTGGCCCGGTGCCGCACGGCGGACGACGTCCAGGCCGTGGTGCGCGCCGCCCGCTCGGCCGGTGTGCCGCTGTCGGTGCGGGGCGGCGGCCACGACTGGGCCGGGAGCGCCATCTCCGACGGCGGCCTGCTGGTGGACCTGAGCGGCATGCGTCAGGTCGCCATCGAGGGCGACGAGGCCCGGGTCGCGGGCGGCGCGACCGTCAGCGACGTCCTGGACGCCGCCCGGCCGCACGGCCTCGCGGCGGCGGTCGGCACCGTCGGATCGGTCGGCTTCGCCGGGCTCACGCTGGGCGGCGGCTACGGAACCCTGATCGGCGTGGTCGGGCTCGGCGTCGACAACATGCTGTCGGCCGAGGTGGTCCTGGCCGACGGCCGGATCGTGACGGCCGACCCGCGCCACGAGGCCGACCTGTTCTGGGCCCTGCGGGGCGGCGGCGGCAACTTCGGGATCGTGACCGAGCTGCGCACCCGCCTGCACCCGTTCGCCGAGGTCACCACGGGCATGCTCGCGTTCCCCTGGGACCAGGCCCGTCCGGTGCTGCGCGCCTGGCGGACGCTGATGGCGACGGCCGACGACGCGCTCGACGTGATGTTCGGCGCGATGTCCACCCCGGACGGCAGGATCATCTTCACCCTCCCGACCTGGGCCGGGGACCCCGGCCAGGCCGCCGGGCAGATCGACCGGGTCCGGGCGTTCGGCGACCCGGTGCTCGACGACGTGGACCGGCGGGCGCTGGCCGACGCCGTGCACGGCCTGGACGAGGCGTTCCCGCACGGCGGCGACTACCACCTCGGCGCGCGGATGATGCCGGGCCTGACCGACGACGCCATCGAGGCCTTCGTCCAGGCGGGCGAGGCGATGCCCGGCACCTGCGCGTTGAACGTCCACCACGCGCACGGCGCGGCGACCCGCGTGAAGGCCGCCGACACCGCCTACCCGCACCGCGACGAGCACCTCGTCGTGGAGATCATCGCGTCCTGGGCGGGCGGTGACGGCGCCGCCGAGTCGGCCTGGGTCCACGACACCGAGAACCGGCTCGAGCCGCACGCCCTGCCCGGCGGCTGGGCCAACCTCATGGCCCGCGACGACCCGCACGCCCCGGACGCCTACGCCGCCAACACCGGCCGCCTACTGGAGATCAAGGCGCACTACGACCCCGACGGAGTCTTCACCGCGACGCCGCTGCCCAAGCGCTGAGCGGACGCGCGGAGGGCCGCTCAGATGCCGAGGCCGCGGCCGATGATCTCCTTCATGATCTCGGTGGTGCCGCCGAAGATGGTCTGGATGCGGACGTCCTGGTAGGCCTTGGCGATGGGGTACTCGCTCATGTAGCCGTAGCCGCCGTGGAGCTGGAGGCAGCGGTCGACGACGGTCTTGAGCATCTCGGTCGTCCAGTACTTGGCCATGGACGCCTCCTCGGCGTCCAGCTCGCCGCGGACCTCCTTGGTGATGCACTGGTCGAGGAAGGCGCGGCTGACGGTGATCTCGGTCTTCATCTCGGCGAGCGTGAAGCGGTTGTGCTGGAACCTGCCGATCGGACGGCCGAACGCCTCGCGGTTCTTGCAGTACTCCAGGGTCATGTCGAAGGCGGCCTGGGCCCCCGCGACGGCGGAGACGGCGATGCAGAGGCGCTCGCGGGCCAGGTTCTGCATGAGGTAGACGAAGCCCATGCCCTCCTCGCCGAGGAGGTTCGCCTTCGGCACGCGGACGTCCTCGAAGAACAGCTCGGCGGTGTCCTGGGCGTGCATGCCGATCTTGTCGAGGTTGCGTCCGCGTCCGAAGCCGTCCATGCCGCGCTCGACCATCAGCAGGGAAACGCCGTGCGCCCCGGCGGACGGGTCGGTCTTCGCCGCGACGATCACCAGGTCGGACAGGATGCCGTTGGTGATGAAGGTCTTCTGCCCGTTCAGGACGTAGTCGTCACCGTCCCGGACGGCGGTGGTCCTCATGCCCTGGAGGTCGGATCCGGCGGCGGGCTCGGTCATCGCGATGGCCGTGATCAGCTCGCCGGAGCAGTAGCCGGGCAGCCAGCGCGCCTTCTGCTCGTCGTTCAGCAGCTGCACCAGGTAGCCGCCGACGACGTCGTTGTGCACCGCGAAGCCCGGCCCGGACGCGCCCGCGCGCGCCAGCTCCTCGTTGAGGACGGCGTAGTAGCGGTAGTCGGACTCGCCCCCGCCGCCGTACTCCTCGGGCATCTCGATGCCGAGCAGGCCCTGCCGTCCGGCGGCGCGCCACACGTCCCGGGAGACGATCTCGTCCTTCTCCCACTGGGCGTGGTGCGGCTCGATCTCCTTCGCGATGAAGGACCGCACCATGTCCCGGAAGGACTCGTGCTCCTCGGTGAAGACGTCGCGTGCCATGCGCCGGGGCTCCTCGCGTGTGAGTGCGTTGCCGTGTCAGTGCGTCGCCGTGTAAGTGCGTACTGACCTCGCCCTCAATGTAGCGCAGCGCCCGCTCGTCCTCCCAGGCAGTGCGCCTGTGACGTACGCCAAAGGCCCGCCCCCCGGTTCCGGGGTGACGGGCCTTGGGGACGTTCAGAGGCGGGCGGCGGCGGCCTCGACGCGCTCGTCGGTGGCGGTGAAGGCGATCCGGACGTGGTTCGCGCCCGCCCGGCCGTAGAAGTCGCCGGGACCGACCAGGACGCCGAGGTCGGCGAGATGGGCGACGGTGTCCCAGCACGACTCGTCCCGGGTCGCCCACAGGTACAGGGACGCCTCGGAGTGGTCGATGCGGAAGCCGTGCCGCTCGAACGCCGCGCGCAGGGCCGTCCGGCGGCGGGCGTAGCGGGCGTGCTGCTCGCGGGCGTGCTCGTCGTCGTCGAACGCGGCGCGCATCGCGGCCTGGACGGGCGCCGGGACGATCATCCCCGCGTGCTTGCGGACCTCCAGCAGCCGCCGGACCAGGTCGAGGTCGCCGCTGACGAACCCGGCGCGGTACCCGGCCATGTTGGACCGCTTGGACAGCGAGTTCACCACGAGCAGGCCCTTGTGGGAGCCCTCGCAGACGTCCGGGTGGAGGATCGAGACGGGCGGCCTCTCCTCGTCCCAGCCGAACTCGACGTAGCACTCGTCGCTCGCCACGACCGCGCCGCGCTCGCGCGCCCACGCGACGACCTTGCGCAGGTGGTCGACGGGCAGCACCTTGCCGGTCGGGTTGGACGGCGAGTTCACCCAGACCAGTTTGGGCGTCTCCGGGCCGAGCGCCAGCAGCGAGTCGGAGGCGACGGACTCCGCGCCCGCCAGGCGCGCGCCGACGTCGTAGGTCGGGTACGCGAGCGCCGGGAAGGCGACCTTGTCGCCGGGGCCGAGGCCGAGCAGCGTCGGCAGCCAGGCGACGAGCTCCTTGGTGCCGACGACCGGCAGGACGGCGTCGGGGTTGGCGTCCAGGACGCCGAGGCGGCGGCGCATCCAGCGCGCGACGGACTCGCGCAGCACCGGCGTCCCGTACGTCTGCGGGTAGCCGGGCGCGTCGGCCGCGGCGCGCAGCGCCTCACGGACCGGTTCGGGGGTGGGGTCGACCGGCGTGCCGACCGAGAGGTCCACGATCCCGTCCGGGTGCGCGGCGGCGCGCTCCTTGAACGGCGTCAGCCGATCCCACGGGAACTCCGGCAGCGGGAGCAAAACCCACCCCTCCTGTCACACGAGTAAGTGAAAAGGGCCGCGACCTCGTGCGAGGCCACGGCCCGACGGCTCAAATCCGACCGGGGGGCATCCCGGCCGCCGTCACTCCTCCGTCGACTGCGGAGGAAGCGCGGCGACGATCGGGTGGTCCTTGGTGATCTTGCCGACCTTCGAGGCGCCGCCAGGCGAGCCGAGGTCGTCGAAGAACTCCACGTTCACCTTGTAGAAGTCCTTCCACTGCTCAGGGGTGTCATCCTCGTAGTAGATGGCCTCCACCGGGCAGACCGGCTCGCAGGCGCCGCAGTCAACGCACTCGTCGGGGTGGATGTAGAGCATCCGCTGGCCCTCGTAGATGCAGTCGACCGGGCACTCCTCGATGCATGCCTTGTCGAGCAGGTCCACGCAGGGCTGCGCAATGACGTAGGTCACGTGAGTGACTCCTCTCGGGTTACCGGCCCCGCCGCACGTCACGGCTCACCGCAAGCTCGCTGTGAATAGTATGGCCATCACCGCACGGTCGATTCGACATGGGGGTCGCACATGCCAGGGCGTATCGGCGCGCGTCTGGTGGTCTCGGTCACACAGGCCGACGTCGGCCAGCGGGTGTCGCTGCGCCGCCGTCTGCCAACGGGAGAGTACAGCGACGTGGTCGGGGTGCTCGAATCCTGGTCCGGCGGTGTGCTGAAGGTGCGCCGCCGGGGCGGCGAGCTGGTGGACGTCCCCGAGGGGATCGTCGTCGCGGGCAAGGTCGTCCCGCCCACCCCGCCGCCCAAGCGCCGTCCCCGCGCCGAGTAGCCCACCCAAGCCCCTGACCTGGGCAAAGGTTCGGTGAAGATCGCGGCCGTCCCACCGGTTCGGTGATCGGGGCGGGCACGCCTCCGGAGGGTGTCTCCGGGGGGACCATATGGAAGCTGTGCTCGCGGCCGAGGGGCTCGGCGCGCGGACGCGCCGGGGCCCGGTCTTCTCCGGGGTGACGGTCAGGGCCGGGCCGGGCGAGGTGGTCGCGGTCTGCGGCCCCGGCGGCAGCGGACGGACGTCCCTGCTGCTCACGCTGGCCGGACGCATGCGTCCGGCGGAGGGCGCGCTGGTGGTCGCGGGCACCTCGGACGCCGCCCGGATCCGCGACCGGGTCGTGGTCGCGCGGGCGACCGGGGCGGCCGAGCCGGAGCCCGAGCTGCGCGTCGGCCAGCTCGTCACGGAACGCCTGCTCAGCCTGCGTGCGGACGATCCCGACTTCGACGCGGCCGGTGACCTGGTGGGGCTGCGGGCGGACGACCAGGAGCTCGTCAGGGACCTGCCGGACGCCCAGGTCACACGGCTCGCGCTCGCCCTCGCACTTCTGGAGAAGGCGCCGGTGATCGTCCTGGACGACCTGGACCGGGGCGCGGACACGGCCGGGCAGGTCGCGCTGTGGTCGGCGGCGCGGCGGGCGGCCCGAACCGGGCCCGCGGTCGTCGCGACGGCCGTCGAGCCGTCCCCGGCGCACGGCCTCGCCGACGTGTTCACCCACCTCAGAGGCGGTTCCTGATGCGCGCGGACGACTCTGGGGGTGGTGCGTGATGCGCGCGTTCCGCCTCGCGCCGTTCGAGCTGCTGCGCTTCCGGACGCTGCTGCAGCGGCTCGGCCTGGCGTTCGTGGTGATCGTCCCGACCATCTACGGCGGGATCTACCTGTGGTCCAACTGGAACCCCTACGACCGGCTCGGGCGGGTCCCGGTCGCGGTGGTGAACGAGGACCGGGCCGTCCAGGCGCAGGGGCGGACGATCGACGCGGGCGCCGACTTCGTGTCCGAGCTGCAGAAGGATCGGCTGCTGGGCTGGCACTTCGTGGACGCACGGGACGCCGCGCACGGCCTGGAGCACGGCCGCTACTACGCCGTGATCACCGTCCCGCCGGACTTCAGCTCCCGGCTGACCAGCGGCGCGACCGGCACGCCGGAGAAGGCGGCGATGTCGATCCGGCTGGACGACGCGAACAACTACCTGGTCGGCGTCATGGCCAAGACCGTCCAGTCCGAGCTGGAGCGGAAGATCTCGGCGGCGGCGATCAGCGCGTACTTCGAGGCGGCGTTCGGCAGGCTCGCGCAGCTGCACGGCGGCATCTCGGACGCGGCGAAGGGCGCGTCCGAGCTCGGCTCCGGCCTGGCCACGGCCAAGAACGGATCGGCGCAGCTCGTGAGCGGTCTGGGCGAGGCCAAGGAGGGCAGCGCGCGGCTGGTCTCCGGCCTCGGCGAGGCGAGCACCGGAACGGCACGCCTCGCGGACGGGCTGGCCCAGCTCAAGGCCGGTTCCGCGAGGCTCGCGCCGGGCGCCGAGCGGGTGGCCGCGGGCGTGCACGGCCTGGCGGTGACGGCCGTCCCGCTCGCCGAGTTCGCCGCCGCGGGCCTGCCGCCCCTGGCGGACAGGGCGGCCTCGGTGACCGGAGAGGCCGCCCGGCTCACCTCGACGGCCGCCGTCCTCACCCAGCGGCTCGCGAAGGACGGCAGAGCAATCTCGGAGTGGCTGCGCTCGCGGGCCGCCCAGAATCGCCGGATTGCGAGAAGCCCGCAGTATCGGAGACTCCTCGCCTCGTTCAGGACGGTCGACGGGACGGCCGAGCAACGCCTCCGCCGCCTCGCCGCGCGCTTCCCGGCCGTCTCCCGCTCCCGCGGTTACGGGACGGCCCTCGCGCTCGCCCGCGCTCTCGACGCGACGCTGCCCGGCAGGCTCCACCGACTCGCGGCCCGTTACCGGATCTCCGCGAACGACCCGGTCTTCCGTCCGCTGGCCGAGGAGGCCGACCTGCTCTCCGAGCGGACCGCCGCCCTCGCCAGTTCGACCGCGCGGGTGAACGTCGCCGCGGCGGGCCTGGCCGCCGACGCGCGCACGCTCCAGCGGGTCGCTCCGGCGCTGCGGTCGAGGCTGCTGGAGGGCGCGTCCGGGCTCCGGTCCCTGGACCAGGGCGCGGCGGCCGTCGCGACCGGCGCGCGGCAGCTCGACGACGGCGTGACGCCGCTGCTCGCGGGCGCGCGGCAGCTCCAGTCCGGCTCGGGCGCGCTGCTGGCGGGGGCCCGGCGGCTCGACGACGGCAACGGGCGGCTGCTGGACGGGGCCCGGCGGCTGGACCAGGGGAACGCGCGGCTCAAGGCGGGTGCGGACAAGCTCGCGTCCGGGCTGGCGTCCGCCCGGGACCAGATCCCGCTGATCCAGAACGGCGCCCTGCACAACGCCGCCCAGAATTTCGCGAACCCGGTCAATGTGGGCACGTCCAACGCGCATCCGGCCCGCGTGTACGGGCGCGGGCTCGCGCCGTTCTTCATCGCGATCGGCCTGTGGGTGTTCGGCATCGTCGCGTTCCTGCTGATGCGGCCGGTCTCCGGGCGGCTGCTGGTCTCGCGTCTCGGGGCCGGGACTGTCGCGTTCGCCGCCTTCCTGCCGGTGCTGGCGGTCGGGCTCGTCGCGGCGCTGGTGCTGTTCCTCGTCCTGGACGTCGGGCTCGGCCTCGATCCCGTCTCCACGGCCGGGACGCTCGGCCTGATGGCCCTCGGCGTCGCCGCGTTCACCGCGATCGTGCAGGTCCTGCGGGTCGCGTTCGGCGCGGTCGCCGACGCGGTGGCGCTCGTCCTGCTGATCACGCAGCTGGTGTCGTGCGGCGGCCTGTATCCGGTCGAGACGCTCCCGCAGCCGTTCCGGGCGATCCACGAGATCATCCCGATGACGTACCTGGTCGAGCCGCTGCGGACGACGATCTCCGGCGGCCTGGCGAGCCGCGCGCTGCGCGACGCCGGCGTCCTCGGGATCTACCTGGTCGCCGCGCTCGGCCTCCTCGCCGGGGCGGTCGCGCTGCGCCGCCGCTGGCGGATGTCCCAGCTCAAACCGGATCTGGAGGTCTGAGCCCCAGCCGAGCCCCCGTGGTGGCTAGGACCAGGCGGGGAAGGTGCGGCCCGCGGCGAGCCGCCGTCCCGCGGTCAGCTCGCCGACCGTGACGAAGGTGAACCCGCGCTTCTTCAGCCCGGCGAGGACGCGCGGGATGGCCTGGACGGTCGTCCTGTGGATGTCGTGGAACAGCACGACGCTGCCCTTCCCCGGCTCCCGCGTCCCGACCCGGACGTTCCGGGCGACGTCGTGGTACCGCCAGTCGAGGCTGTCGACGTCCCAGACGATCTCCGGCATGCCGACGGCCCTGCCGACGCGCGCGTTCGTCGCGCCGTAGGGCGGCCGGAACAGCGTCGGCGTCACCCCGCCGGACGCGTCCCGGATCGCCTTCTGCGTCCGCCGCACCTCCGACCGGACGGCCCCGCTCGACAGCTCGGTCAGCACCGGATGCGACCAGGTGTGGTTGCCGAGCTGGTGCCCTTCGAGGACCATCCGCCGCACCTCGGCCCGGTGCGCGCCCACGTTCTCGCCGAGCATGAAGAACGTCGCGCGCGCCCCGGCGCCCCTCAGGACGTCCAGGAGGTGCGCGGTGTACGGGCCGGGGCCGTCGTCGAACGTCAGCGCCACGCACTTCAGGTGCGCGCAGTCGATGGTCCGTGGCGGCGGCGCCGTGGGCTTCGGGCTCGGCGCGGGCGCGTGCCTCCTGACCGCGGCCTGCTGCTTCAGGTCGGCGGACGGGACGGACCCGCAGGCGGTCGCCGCCGTCATGAGCCCGGCCGTGAGCCCGGCCATGGCGACGCCCGCCATCGGTGTGACCCTCATCCTGCGCACCTCCGTCCCTGGGGCCTGCCTTCTCAGGCGTGCCCCGGAACGGCTCACGCGCCGTCGAGGAACCCGTCCAGAATCGGCAAAACCCCCAGATCGCCCAGGCGTCCCGCCGGACGGGCGGTCAGCGGAGCGGCCAGTCGGGGACCTCGGCGGGCAGGTCCTCGGTGACCCGCATCGGGAACTCGGCGGGCCGCTTCTCCAGGAACGACCTGATGCCCTCGGCCGCGTCCGGGGCGGCGCCGAGCGCGGCCATCAGGCGCGAGTCGTTGACGTGCGCGTCCCACGGGGACGGCGCGGACAGCCCCGACCACATCAGCCGCCGGATCGCCGCGACCGACACCGCCGAGGTGTTGTCGGCGATCTCGCGGGCGAGCGCGTACGCGGCGGGCAGCAGCTCGTCCGGCGGGTGGACCCGGGAGACCAGCCCTCCGGCCAGGGCTTCCCGGGCGTCGAACACGCGTCCGGTCGCGGCCCACTCCATGGCCTGCGCGATCCCGACCAGGCGCGGCAGGAACCAGGACGAGGCGGCCTCGGTGACGATCCCGCGCCGCGCGAACACGAACCCGAACTTCGCCTTCTCGCTGGCCAGCCGGACGTCCATCGGCAGCGTCACGGTCACCCCGACGCCCACGGCCGCGCCGTTGAACGCGCCGATCACGGGCTTGAGGCAGCGCGCGATGCGCAGCGCGACCGTGCCGCCGCCGTCGCGGGGTGTGCCGTCCTCGAGGACGTCGTCCTCGCCCGCGAACATGTCCTGGGACTTGTCCTTGTTGAAGGTGTCGCCCCCGCCGCCGAGATCCGCGCCCGCGCAGAACGCCCGGCCCGCGCCGGTCACGACGACCACGCGCACGTCGTCGTCGGCGTCGATCCGGTCGAACGCGTCGAGCATCTCGGCGCGCATCGTGTACGTGTAGGCGTTCATCTTGTGCGGACGGTTCAGGGTGATCGTGGCGATCCCGTCCCGCACCTCGTACTCGATCTCGGTGTACGTCACCCGGCCGTTCCTTCCTCGAAGAAGAAATTCGAAGCCGATTCTAGAACGCGGCTCTGGACGGGGTCAGGACGAGGCCGAGGGGAACAGGCGCTCGACGACGTCCCGCCGCCAGTCGGCCACGCTCAGCGACACGCCCGGCGGCGGGTGCGGGGCGAGGAAGTCGCCGTCCGGCACCAGGTTGATCACCACGCTCCCCTCCCCGCCGTCCTCCGAGCCGAGGTCGAAGGTGGCCGGATGGCCCGGCCCGGCGGCGGCGATCCGCCGCGCCAGCTCCCCCAGCACCTGGGACCAGCCGGACCCGAGGTACCAGGCCAGCCCGGTCACCCGCAGTTCCGTCAGCCCGCGCGCCGCCAGGCCCGCCGTGCGCAGTTCCAGTCCGCCCGGCCGCTCGGCCCCGACGATCCGGACCTCTCCCCGTGTCCGCTGCTGCTCCACCGATCCGTCCCTTCTCGCTCGCTCGACGTCACGATATGGCGGCGCGGGCGGGGTCGTGCGCTCGGGCGGAGTGGCAAGTCCGATAAATTGCGACAGTGAACTGGTCCGTGTCGACGTACGACTCAGCCTTCGGGTACGTCTCCGCGCACGGTGCCCCGCTGGTCGACCTGCTCGACCCGCAACCCGGCGAGAAGATCATCGACCTGGGCTGCGGGACCGGCACGTTCAGCGCGGACATCGCCGAGCGGGGCGCCGAGGTGCTGGGCATCGACGGCGCGCCGGAGATGGTCGCGCGGGCGTCCGCGCTGAACCCGGGCCTGTCGTTCACGATCGGCGACGCGCACGACTTCACCACCAGCGAGCCGTTCGACGCGGTCGCCTCCAACGCCGCCCTGCACTGGATGACCCGCGACCCGGACGCCGTGATCGCCCGCGTGCACGCGGCCCTGCGTCCCGGCGGACGGTTCGTCGGCGAGCTCGGCGGCGCCGGGAACTGCGCCGAGCTGATCGCCGCGATGCAGACCGCGTGGCGCGTGTTCGGCCTCGGCGAGCCCGAACTGCCCTGGTACTTCCCGACGCCCGCCGAGTACGCGGCGCGGCTGGAGGACGGCGGGTTCACGATCCGGCTGCTGGAGCACGCGGACCGTCCGTCCCGGATGACCGAGTGCCCGGACGGCGCGGCCGACTGGATCCGCATCTACGCCCCGAGCGCCCTCCTGGACGTCCCGCCCGAGCTGGTCGAACAGCTGCTGGCGCGCGTGAACGAGCTGGCCGCCCCCGCGCTGCGCCGCGAGTCGGGCTGGGTCGCCGACTACGTCCGGCTGCGGTTCGCGGCGGTCCGGAAGCCCGACGGCTCCACCCCGCTCCCCTAGTCGCGACGGCCGGTCGCTTGGCGTCGGGCCTGGATCGCTTAGGCTCCGAAGCATGCTGCGCCTGCACGACCCTCGCACCGGACGGCTCGAAGGTCTGCCCAGGGCGGAGGTCCTGCGCGTCCATCTCCTGGACGGCACCGACGTCCGGGCCCTCGTCGTCGCCGACCTCCTCCGCCGTGTCGCCGAACGCGGCCGACGAAGCGTCCTGCTATCGGGCGCGCACGAGGACGCCTCGGACTACGGCGTCGCTCCCCTCTACCCGGAAGCCCCGGACAGGGCCGACATCTATGTCTCCCCGCGCGCGCACGAGGCGAACGAGCTGACTCTTGTCGTGCCGCCCGCGTCCGGGGCGTCCGACGTCGATCCGCTGGCTCTGCGGCTGGCGTTCCTGGCGGTGCCCTACCGCGAGCCGCTGGCCCTGGAGACCGAGACCGCCGACGCCGCCGCGTCCCGCCTGCGGGCGTGGCGCGCGGACGTGGCGGGCTGGGCGAGCGCGCCGGGCCGTCCGATGCACCGCCCGTCGGTCACCGAGGCGGAGACGGCCCTCGCGGACGACCTGGACACGCCCGCCGCGCTGGACGTCCTCGACCGGGTCGCGTCGGACGAGTCGATCGCGCCGGGCGCGAAGCTGGAGACCTTCATCCACCTGGACCTCCTGCTCGGCCTCAACGTCGTCGCCGACATCGGCCGAACCGCCTGATCCCACCGCGACAGGGGCCCTTCGGGACGTTCTCCGGAGCTCCGACGCCCCGCCCGATCATGCCGTTAACCTGCGAGCCCGACACCTGAGGAGGGCTCGATGAGGGGGCTGGGCTCGACGAGAGGCGGGGTCACCGGCGCGCTCGCGCTGTGCCTGTGCGCCACCGCCTGCACCGACGCGCCGAGGATCGTGGACGGGACGCTCAACCCGTCCGGCGTGTTCCAGAGCGGGGTCGCCGCCGCCCCGGTCGCGGCGGCCCGGACGGACGTCCTGCTCCGCTACCGCCGCTTCCACCAGGTCGTCGAGCGGGCGCTGGCGACGGGCGACGCGTCCCAGATCCCGGACGTCGCGACCGGCGCGGAGGCCGCCCGCCTCCGGGACGAGATCGCCGCGGACCAGCGCGCCGGGATCGTCCGCCGGGGGCATGCCGTCCCGCATCCACACCTGGCGTCCGTCCGGCCGGACGAGGCGCAGATCGTCGACTGCCTGGTCGCGGCGGGCCCGTTCACGTTCCGCCGCGACACCGGGTCGCGCGTGGGCGGCGAGTCCGCTCCCCGCCGTTCCCTGCTGTACGCCACCCTCAGCCACGCGGGCGGCTCCTGGAAGGTCACGGCCCTCGCGACGCCCAAGGACTCCCGGTGCTGACCGCGTCCCTGCTGACCTGGACGCTGGTGACCGGCGGCTGCGCCCGGTCGGCGGGCTGGGTCTGCACGATCGGCGCGTCCACGGTCGACGGGTCCACGGCCCACGCAGGCTCTCCGGCCCACGCGGGCGGCGGTCCGGGGCACGCTCGCGGTTCGGCCTCTCCGCCGCGGCTTGAGATCACGCCGATGTGCCGGGTGACCGGCGGCGCGGACCACTGCATCACGCTTCCCGACGAACCGGCGAGGACGCCGACCGCGGACGTGGTGGCGATGGCGTGGGCCTCGTTCTCGCTCCCGCGGCCGGTGCCGCACACCAGCCCGTCCGGCCGTTCGTGGGTGTCGCTGCCGACGTACCTGTGGGTCGACGCGTCCGGGTGGAGGCCGCAGAGGGCCCAGGCCACCGTGGACGGCCAGACCGTCACCATGACCGGCGCGCCGCAGCGCGTCGAGTGGTCGCTGGGCGACGCGACGGTCACCTGCGAGGGGCCTGGCACCCCGTACCGCCGGGGCGCTCCGCCGTCCAGCTGCGCCCATGAGTTCCGTCGTTCCGGCTCCCACACGGTGACCGCCACCGCCCTCTACGCGGTGAACTGGACCTGCGCGGGTTCCTGCGACTCCCGGGGCGGTTCCTACGGCACCTTCCCGGCCTCCGGATCGACCCGCCTGACCGTCCGGGAGATCCAGACCCTGACGGGCGACTGACCTCACCCTCCCAGGTCAGGCGGCCTCGGCGACGGGCTTCGGGGACGGCGTGACCTGGTTGCGGAGCCAGGACGCCGCCGCCACGGTCGGCCAGAGGCGGGACGCCAGGTTGCGCGTCGCGACGCCGGTGCGGGTCGCCGGGACCATGAGCGCACTGGCCATCGCGACGTTGTTCTGCCGCGGGTCGACCAGGACGCGGTGCCGGGTCTCGTAGCGCGCGAAGGCCGCGTGCGGGTCGTCCGGGGTGGCGGCGAGTTCCTCGGCGAGGGTGTGGGCGCCCGCCATGGCCAGCGTCGAACCGTCCCCGAAGAGCGAGACGGACGAGGCGGCGTCGCCGAGCAGCGCGACGCGTCCGTTGGCCCAGGAGTCCAGCCGGACCTGGCTGACCGAGTCGAACCACAGGTCGTCGGACGCGCGCGCCTGCTCCAGGAGCTCGGGGACGCGCCATCCGTCCCCGGCGTAGGCGTCGGCCAGGATCCGCTTGTGCTGCGCGAGGTCGCGGTGGTCGAAGCCCTCCACCTCCGCGTGGCGGAAGATGAACGCCGCCAGGCCGCGGCCGTGGACGGGATGGACGGACGCCATCCGGCCCGGCGCGTTGTGGATGACGACGTGGTCGGGGTCGTCGGACGGGCCGTCCAGCTGCATCGTCGCGACGTACAGGCCCATGTGGCGGACGAATTCGGACTCAGGGCCGAAGGCGATCCGGCGGGTCGTCGAGTGCAGGCCGTCCGCGCCGACGACCAGGTCGAAGCGGCGGGGCGCGGCGTGGGCGAACGTGACGTCGACACCGCCCTCGTCCTGGTGGAGCTCGGTGATGGTGTCGCCGAACAGGGTCTCGGCCGCGTCGCGGCTCGCGTCGTGGAGGATCGCCGCGAGGTCGCTGCGGGTCACCTCGACCTCGCGGCTCGCGGACGCCGTCCGCAGCGCCGCCATGTTCACCCGTCCGACCCGGCGTCCGGACCGGTTGACGAAGCTCATCCCGGTCACCTTCGTGGACGCCTCGCGCAGCCGTGGCATCACGCCCATCGCCTCGGCGACCCCGACCGCCGGTCCGCGCACGTCCACCGGGTTCCCGCTGGACCGCGGGCCCGTCGCGCGCTCGACGACGGTCGGCTCGAAACCCCGCCTGGCCAGCCAGTACGCCAGCGTCGTCCCCGCGATCCCGGCCCCGGAGATCAGGACCGTCCTCTTCCCGCCGCCGCCCTTGACGTTGCTGGTGCCGTTGCTCATCGTGCGCTCCCGCCGTCGTCGCCTCATCGCCTTGTGGCCGATGCCACCGACCATATGACTGAATTTGAAAATTCGTCAACAGACAGTCGCGAGTTGACCAGAACCGACATCTGGTCATACGGTGCGGCGCATGAGCGCGAACGGTGAGCGGCTCCGCGACCCGCGGCAGCGGGCGGAACGGGCCACGCGGATCCTCGACGTCGCGGGCGAGCTGCTGCTCCGGCACGGCTACCGGCGGGTGACGATCGACGACGTCGCCGCCGAGGCGGCCATCGGCAAGGGCACCGTCTACCTGCACTGGAAGACCCGCGAGCAGCTGTTCCGCGCGGTCTTCGCCCGCGAGGTCCTGTTCGCGATGGACGAGCTGCGCCAGGCCATCGAGGACGACGCGCGCACCTGCCTCCTGCACCGCTTCGCGTCCACGTACTACCTGGCCATCGCGGGCCGTCCGCTGCTCCGCCGGTTCCTGCTCGGCGACCCGGACCTGCTCGGCAAGCTGACCAGCTCCCCCGACGGCGACCGCGACGCCCGGCACGGCGAGGTCGCGCGGGGCTACTTCGCCCTCCTCACCGAGCACGGCATGCTGCGGGACGACCTGTCCGCCGCCGAGACCGGCCACGCCTACCAGGCGACGTTCGAGGGCTTCCTCCGCGCCGGGTCCACCCCCGCCGCGCCGTCCCCCGAGCAGCAGGCGGACCTTCTCGCCCGGACCGTCCAGCGCGCCTTCGAGAGCGACACCGGCGTCCCCGACGGCACCGCCGAGCAGGTCGCCGCCGCCATGATCGGCCTGCTCAGCGACCTCATCACCGCCGACCGGGACGCCTTCGGGATTCCCCGCCCCTGACCCCGCCGAGAGTCCGAATCACTCCACTTTCGCTGTATTTCATCGCACCTGTAGCGCTTGGCGTAGGTTGACGCACAGGCCCCAAGTCGCTTGTCTTGGGGCTTTCATCACGGCTGTTACCGATTCCCTCGACGGAAGGCCCGTTGGTGCGTCCCTCCCAGATCCGGCTCCTCCTCGCGGGCGGCGCCGCAGGCGTGCTCGCCCTCGGCGGCGGGGTGGCCTACGCCGCCATCGGCTCCTCCACCCACGACGCCGGGAAGGTCGCGGCGCGGACCCCGGCCGGACCGGACATCGTCTCCAAGGACTTCGGCTCCGGCATGTCCGCGCAGGCGTCCTTCGACCCGTCCAAGCTGAAGCTGAGCCCGATGCCCGAGCCCGCCCCGGCCGCTCAGTCCGGCGTCCAGGCGGACGCGGCGGACACGCGGTCGCTCAGCCTCGACGGCGCCCTGCCGGAGAACACGCCCGACGCGTTCAACGCCAAGGGAACGGTCAACGCCGCCAGCTCCAGCGCGAAGATCTGGACGCGGCACGGCAAGGCCCCCGCGCGCACCATCGGACGCCTCGTCGCCACCGACGACCGCGTGACGGGCCACTTCTGCACGGCGACGGTCATCACCTCGCACAACAAGTCCACCCTCTGGACGGCCGGGCACTGCGTCCACAAGGGCAGGGGCGGCACGAACGGCTTCTACCGGTACTACGCGTTCCAGCCCGACCTCAACGGGACCAAGAGCCTCGGCACCTGGTACCTGTCCACCCTCCGGGTCATGTCGCCCTGGGCCAACGGCGGAGACCAGCGGTACGACTTCGCCGCCTTCACCGTCCAGAAGCACGGCCGGACCGCGATCCAGTCGGTGACCGGCGCGCAGGGCGTGAGCTTCGGCTACAAGCACCGCAAGTACCCGTTCCGGACGTTCGGCTACCCGGGCGTCCTCCTGCCGTCCGGCAAGAAGCTGCACAGCCCGCCGAACCGGCTCTACTACTGCTCGGGGACCAGCTTCGCCTCCCGGTACCCGACCGGCGGGCTCGGCATCCTCTGCACCATGGGCAACGGCGCGAGCGGCGGCCCCTGGCTGTACGGGATGAAGAGCAACGGCGTCGGACGCGTCGCGGGCATCAACAGCACGCACATGACCGCGACGCGGCAGATGAACTCGCCGTACCTCGGATCCGCCGCGATCAAGCTCTACAAGGCCACCCAGGGCTGACCGTCCCGGGTGGCCCGGAGCGCCACCCAGGGCTGACGCTCGGGCAAGGAGGCCCTCGCCGTCCGGACGGTCGGCGGGGGCCTCGCGTTCCGGCATTCCGCGTTCGGAAAATGACCCAATCGTGATCTCTCCCGGAGATCATCTCCGTGTCCCCGCAGACCCCCCATCCTCAGGAGTCCCCTCACCGTGACCCGTTTGGGCCGCACGGCGGGATTCGCCGCGGCCGCCGCCCTGGTGGCGGCGGTGCCGCTGGTCTCCACGCCGGCGCAGGCCGCGTCCCCCGCCAAGATCACCTGGAAGCCGTGCGCGGACGACCGCTCCGCGCAGTGCGGCACCCTCTCCGTCCTCATCGACAGGGCCCACCCCAAGCTCGGCAGGATCAAGCTCGCCGTGGCACGGGCGAAGGCCACCGACCCCAGGCACCGGCTCGGAACGATCTTTGTGAACCCGGGCGGGCCGGGCGGGTCGGGCATCGACTTCGTGCTCGACCGCGCCGGGCTGTCCGGCCAGATCCGCAAGCAGTACGACATCGTCGGGTTCGACCCGCGCGGCGTCGGCGGGAGCCATCCCGTCAAGTGCGGGAAGCTCGGCAAGGCCCCCGCGCTGTACCCGAAGAACCAGTCCGAGTTCGGCAAGCTCACGGCCTACCAGCGCGCGCTGTACAAGGCGTGCCGCAAGAACACCGGCCCCATGTACGACCACATGGGCGCCACCGACTTCGCGCGGGACATGGACGCCGTCCGCGCGGCGCTCGGCGAGAAGAAGATCGGTTACTACGGCGTCTCGTACGGCACCTGGCTCGGGCAGCGGTACGCCGAGCTGTTCCCGGGCCGCGTCAGGTCCCTGGTCGTGGACGGCACGATGGACCACACCGTCGCGGGAGCGACGCGGTTCACCATGGACGAGTCCCGCGGCCTCGAAGCGGCCTACGGGCAGTTCGCGCGCTGGTGCCCGACCTCGAAGTACTGCGCCCTCCGCGGCAAGAACCCGTGGAAGGTGCTGGACGGGCTGATGAAGCGGGCCTCGGCGGGCACGCTGCACGACATCGACTCGTCCAGGATCAGGCTCACCCCGGCCGGGATCACGCAGATGGTCCGCCAGACCATGTACGACCCGATCGCGTGGAACGAGCTGAGCGAGGAGTTCGCCTACCTGTCCAAGCAGAAGGTCCGCAAGGTCTCCAGCGCGCGGGCCAAGGCGTCCCCGGACGGCCGGTTCGCCGGGATCATGTGCTCCGACTGGACGTTCCCGGTCCGCGACTTCACAGACCTCTCGGCCCTGTGGAAGGCGAACCGGAAGGCCGCCCCGCACCTCGGGACGAGCCCGCTCGGGTATGAGGCGGTCGTCGCGTGCCTGGGCCGTCCGCGCGGGGCCGACCGGCAGCGTCCGGCCCGGATCGCGCCTTCTGTGCCCGTCATGGTGATCGGTGGCGTCGGTGACCCGGCGACCGTCTATCCCTGGGCGCAGAGCGTGACCCGGCAGGTCCGGACCGCGTCCCTGCTGACCTACCAGGGCACGGGCCACGGCGTGTACGGGCTGAGCAAGTGCGTCCGCACGTCGGTGGACGCGTTCGTGCTGTCCGGGAAGCGTCCGGCCTCCGGTGCGCGCTGCCCGGCCGTCATGCCGGACTACAACGCGCAGAACCAGCGCCGCGTCCCGCGTGACTCGCGGGAGCCGCTGCGCTACTAGCCGCGCCACTTGCGGAAGCCGCCTCCAGGCGGGTCCCGGCGCTCCCTGAGCCCCCGGCCGGATCCTTCGGCCGGGGGCTCTCCTTGTCCATATGCGTCCATTTGCACCTATATCCGATTGCGCCCGTCACGCGGCATCCGCCAGGCTCGTGGGATGACCATGGAAGAGCTTCTCGAACTGGAGCTACGCGGCGAACTCCCGAAATTCGTGCTGTTCTGGGGCGGGACGCAGCCGAAGGGCTGCCTGAGCCAGTGGTACCCGTCGCCGTTCACCGTGGACGGCGTGGAGTACCCGACCGCCGAGCACTTCATGATGTGCGAGAAGGCGCGGCTCTTCGGCGACGAGGCGTCCGTCCGCGAGATCCTCGCGTCCCCGGACCCGGGCCGCGCCAAGGCGTTCGGACGGAAGGTCCGCGGGTTCGACGAGGACGCCTGGCTCGAGAACCGCTACGACATCGTCCGGCGCGGCAGCGTCGCCAAGTTCGCGGCCGACCCGGACCTGCGCGGCTACCTGATGTCCACGGGCGGGAAGGTGCTGGTCGAGGCCAGCCCGCAGGACCGCGTCTGGGGCATCGGCTACGACGAGTTCGCCCCGCAGGCGGTGCGCCCGTCCCAGTGGCGCGGCCTGAACCTGCTGGGCTTCGCCCTCATGGACGCCCGCGACGAACTCCGCCGCACCCAGCTCGACCGCCCCTCCTGATCTCGGGAGCGGAAGGAACGGCCACGGAGGAACGGTCGCGGAGGGACGCAGCATCGGACGGCCTCCGTTACCGTCAGGGGCGTGCCACTCCGAAGCGTCCTGACCGCCGCCAAGCCCGCCAAACCGGCCCGCCCCCGGCTCAGCCCGGGACGGCTCGTGGTGTCGGGGATGGCCGCCGTCCTGCTCCTGACGTTCGCGGCGTCGATCACGGTCGGCTGGTACTTCTCGGGCGTGGCCACCCAGGTCGAGCACGGGCGCGCCCACGACCTGCTGGTCCGTGCCGTCGGTGACGGGACGGTCACCCTCCCCCGGACGGACGAGACCGAACGGCCCGGCGTCTTCGCCCTGGAATGGACGTGGCACGGCACGCCCGGCCGGGCGATCCTCGGCGACGTGATCAAGAACGGCGAGAAGATCGCCGGGGTGGACACCGGGACGGTCGTCCGCAAGGTGGTGTCGGTCCAGTCCGGGAAGCTGGTGCCGAGGGTCGAGGCCGCGATCGACCACTGGGTCTACGCGGGCGACCCGAAGAAGGCGCTCGGCCTGGACTTCCAGGACGTCACCTATCCCTCGCAGCTGGGCGCGATGCCCGCGTGGCTGCTGCCCGGCCGGACGAAGAACTCCACGTGGGTGATCGCCGTCCACGGCCGCAACGCCGACCGCGCCGAGACGTTCCGGGTGATGAGGACCGTCCACGACAGCGGCATGCCGATGCTGTCGATCGCGTACCGGAACGACGAGCACGCCCCGTCCCCGCCGCACGGCCGGAACCTGCTCGGCTCGAAGGAGTGGAACGACGTCGCGTCCGCGATCGCCTACGCCCGCTCGCAGGGCGCGACCGGCGTCGTCCTGTACGGATGGTCGATGGGCGGGTCGATGGTGATGTCCGCGCTGCGGCACGCGCCGGACCCCTCGTTCGTCCACGGCGTCGTCCTGGACTCGCCCGTCCTGGACTGGAAGGCCACGCTCCGCAAGCAGGGCGCGTCGCGCGGCCTCCCGGGCGCCGAGACCGGCGTCGCGATGCGGATGCTGAACTGGCGTTACGACATCGACCTCGGCGCCCTGGACATGCGCCCGTTCGCGTCGAAGCTGAAGGCCCCGGTGCTGCTCTTCACGGCCGGGCAGGACGGCATGGTCGACAACGGCCCGTCCCTGGAGTTCGCGCGGAAGGCCCCCGCCGGGCTGGTCACGCACGTCTCCGAGGCGAACGCCGACCACACCGAGGCGTGGAACGTCGACTCGGCCGCGTACGAGCGCGCCCTGTCGGGCTTCCTCGGGAAGATCGCTTCGTGACCGTCCTGCGCTCCCTGGCGCTGTTCGCGCTGGCCGCGGTCGCCGAGATCGGCGGCGCGTGGCTGGTCTGGCAGGGCGTCCGCGAACACCGCGGCGTCGCCTGGATCGGCGCGGGCGTGATCGCGCTCGGCCTGTACGGCTTCGTCGCCACCCTCCAGCCGGACGCCCACTTCGGCCGCATCCTCGCCGCGTACGGTGGCGTCTTCGTGGCGGGCTCGCTCGCGTGGGGCATGCTCGTGGACGGCTTCCGCCCCGACCGCTACGACGTCCTCGGCGCTCTGGTCTGCCTGGCCGGGGTCGCCGTCATCATGTACGCCCCCCGCTCCTGAGCCTAGGCTCCCGGGCCTGGACGAGCGCGAGCGCCCTGCCCGGGTGCGCGGACAGGACGCTCGCCGGTCGACCTGTTACGGCCGCCTTCGTTCCTGGACGGATCAGCCGCCCACCCAGGTGCGGTAGCTGCCGTTGAAGGCGCCCATGACGTCGGCGTACGGACGGTAGTAGTGCCGGTTGCCCGTGTAGTAGAAGGTGTACTGGCTCTTGGCCAGCACGGACGCCCAGGTGCTGCCGTGCGTCAGCGAGCGCTGCCGCCAGCCCTTCATCCGCCAGGTCCGCTTGTTGTAGGTGTACGCGGAGCGGTTGACCCGCGCCGAGTTGACGTGCAGCCCGTCATAGCACCAGGTCAGGCGGGTCTTCACGTAGATGATCCAGCGTCCGTGCCTGGAGGTCTTGCGGCCCCGCGTCCGCTCGACGTAGCGGCAGGACGTGGCGTGGACCGTCCCGCCCGCCGCGTTGGTCATCTGCGGCAGGACGAGCTGCTGCCCCGAGCCGCGCGCCATCTTCTGCGCGGCGGCCCCGGTCACCGAGCCCCGCTGGACGGTCGTGGCCTCGACGCCGAACCCGTCCGTCCGGGTGGTCGCGCCTGCCGGGAGGGCCGTCCCGGCGACTCCGGCCACGAGGGCCCCGGACGTGATCGCCACTGCGGCGAACCTTCGCATCTGCATCTCTCCTCGCGTGGGGGGATGGGCGAGTCATGCAGACGATAACGTTCTTCTGATCGTCCGCGGCCGTGTCGATCCCCACACGAAGAGCGCCGAACCGGGCGGCCCGCCTCCGCGTCTAACGCCCCGCGCCGGAGATCGCCGTCCGAGCGGACGACCGCCGGACCCCGCCCCCGCCCCCGCCCGTCACCGCGACAGCAGGGTGTGGACCTGACGCGGCCTGACCTCGCGCTCGTCGAAGGCGACGGCCTCTCCCAGCTCCCCGGCCACGGCGGCGAACGCCCCCTGGAACGCCTCCGGGGACTCGAACTCGCCGGTCGTGACGACGGCGTCCCCTTCGGGGGTGACCCACGTCTCGGCGCGGACGAACCCCGGCTGCGACGCCAGCACCCCGCGAACCTGGCGTGTGCGCCCGACGAACTCCTCGACGTACTCGGGTGCGGGGTAGTGGAACGCGACGAAACCCAGCGACATGACGGTCCTCCTCCTGCGTTATACGATCACGTATAAGTGGAGGCTAGACCCGTTATACGGAAGCGTACAACGGGCCGGACGGTGAGGTGGGCCACACCATGGGAACGCTGCGCACACCGCGCGAGAAATGGGTCGAGCAGGGCCTGCGGACGCTGGCCGAGGGAGGTGTGGACGCCGTCCGGGTCGAGGCCCTGGCCAAGTCCCTCGGCGTGACCAAGGGCGGGTTCTACGGCTACTTCGCCGACCGCGACGCGCTGCTGACCGAGATGCTGGACGCCTGGGAGCGCGAGGCCACCGACGACACCCTCGCCCAGAGCGAGCGCGAGGCCAAGGACGTCAAGGACAGGGCCCAGCTCGCCGGAAAGCTCACCTTCTCCGAACGCCTGCGCCCCATCGACCTGGCGATCCGCGACTGGGCCCGCCGCGACCAGGCCGTCGCCGAGCGCCTCCGCCGCGTGGACAACACGCGCATGGACCTGCTGCGCGAAGTGATCGGCACCTTCTGCGTCGACCCCGACGAGATCGAGGCCCGCAGCCTCCTGGCCTTCTGTGTGGCCATCGCCAGCCCCTTCCTCACCGCCGACCACCCCGGCCGAACCCGCGCCGAGGTCCTGGCCCGCGCCGCCGACCTCCTCCTCGACCGTCCCCCCTCGGCGTAGGCCGCGTCGAGCGACCCGTCGAAGATCGGCACTCTGGACGCGTCACCAAGCGTTGTCCCTTCGAACCTCAGGTGGCCCGCAAACGTTAGGACGCGCGATGTATCCCCCCATCGAACCGCACACCCACGGCATGCTGCCGGTCGGCGACGGCCAGGAGCTCTACTGGGAGGAGTGCGGCAATCCGGACGGCAAGCCCGCGCTGTTCGTCCACGGCGGGCCGGGAGGCGGCGTGCTGCCGGGCATGCGCCGCTGGTTCGACCCCGACGCGTACCGGATCATCCTGTTCGACCAGCGCGGATGCGGGAAGAGCCGTCCGCACGCCGGTGACGTCCACGTCGACCTCGCGGCCAACACCACCGAGCACCTGATCGCCGACATGGAGCGGCTCCGCGCGCACCTCGGCGTCGAGCGGTGGCTGCTGTTCGGCGGATCCTGGGGCAGCACCCTCACGCTCGCCTACGCCCAGCGGCACCCGGATTCGGTCAGCGAAATCGTGCTACGCGGGGTGTGGCTGCCCGACCTGGAAGCCGACACCGCCTGGGCGACCGGCCCGCACGGCGCGGCCCGCCTCTTCCCCGAGGACTACGCGCGCCTCCGCGAATTCATCCCGCACGCCGAACGCGACGACCTCACGTCCGCCTACGGACGCCGGTTGAACGACCCCGACCCGTCCGTCCACGTCGCCGCCGCGCGCGCGTGGGGCGCATGGGAGATCGCCGCGAACACCCTCCTGCCCGTCCCGCCGCCTGAGCTGGACGACGCGACGTACATCGCGTTCGGGCGCATCCTGCAGCACTACTTCAGCCGCCAGTGCTTCCTGTCCAGGGACGAGCTTCTCGACGGCGTCGACAAGATCCGCCACATCCCGGCCGTCATCGTGAACGGCCGCTACGACATGAAGACCCCGCCCGACGGCGCGTTCGCCCTCCATCGCGCCTGGCCGGAGGCCGAGTACCACATCGTCGAGGACGCCGGTCACGGCGGATCCGAGCCCGGCACCGCCCAACTGCTCGTCCGCGCTACGGACCGCTTCCGCAAGTGACATATCGGGCGTGCCGTCCGGCCCCGGAACGGCACGCCCGACACGTCCGTCCGACCATCTCGGCGAAACCTTTCGGCAACGGAACTCTTCACTCGCAACATGCACCTCTGTAAGCTTTCGCGCGTACTCCGCCCCGTTGTCAGCAATGCGGCCAGGGATAGCGATGCACAGCCGGTCGGTACCTTCGTCCCCCACGGGGACCGGTCATGCCGTCCGTGAGCGAGCCGGACGGACAGCCCTCGCGGCCCTCCTGACCCTCACGTCCGCAGCCGCGTGCGGCGGATCCCACTCCAAGGGCGGCTTCGACCCGGACGGCAAGTTCGACAACGCGAGCAACGGCTCGCCGGGCCTCCCGCCGTCCCCCACCGGCCCCGGCCTGCCGAGCACCATGACGCCCAAGCAGGTGGACGAGGCCGTCATCCAGGCCTACCGCCGCTTCCAGCAGACCTACCAGCAGGTCTACACGAACAACGACCCGGCTCCCCTGACGCAGGTCGCCGCCGACCCCCTCCTCGCCAAGGTCACCAACGACGTCGAGGCCACGAAGGCCAAGGGCGAGATCTGGCGCTTCGTCAACATCTCCAACCCCCGCGTCTACGCCCGCTCCAAAGACGGCGCGAAGATCTTCGTCATCGACTGCATGCGCACCCTCGCCGGCTACCGCTTCTCCACCAAAACCGGCAAACGCCTGGGCGGACGAACCGGAAGCGCATACGTCTACCGGACGGGCCTCAAGTACGTCGACGGCGCCTGGAAGGTCTACGACAGCGTCCAGGACAAACAATGCTGACGCCGCACCGCGCCGCCCCCGCCGGGCGTTGGGCAGGGAAGGAACCCCCATGCCAGGACCAGCCAGACCGGCCCTCCGCACAGCAGGCTTGTGCGCCGCCGCACTGACAGCCGCCCTCCTTGTGCCCGCCCAGGCACTGGCCGACCCCTGTAACACGGGAAGCGGCGGCGGCTTCGGCTGCAACAACAACTCCCCCGGGGGCGGCGGTGGAGGCGGCGGCGGTGGCGGCACCGGCGGTGGTGGCGGAGGTGGCGGCGCCACAGGTGACATCCCGGTTGCTCCCGGAACCAACGGAAACCTGGGCCCCGGCGCGAACAACGGAGGCGGGGGCGGCGCTCCGCCCCCGGCCCACATCAACACCACGACTCTCGCTCAGCAGGCGGCGGCCGGAGCGCAGCTCCCTGTGCCAGTCGTCCACACAGCACCATCAGGAAAGACCTATGTCGGTGTCAAGACCGCCTTCTGGGTGGACGGGTTCGTCACCGTTCAGACAGCCCCGGTGACGGTTCCAGGGCAGACCGTGCAGGCGACCGCGACTCCGACCCAGGTCACCTGGCAGCTCGGAGATCCCACCACCCCCCAGATGATCTGCAACGACGCGGGCAGTAACAGCGGCACGACCTGCAGCCACACCTATCAGCGCTCCTCCACCGGCAACAGCGGCAGCGGTGCGTACCAAGTCACCGCGACGATCAGCTGGAACATCCACTGGACGTGTGTCGGAGCCGACTGCGACCAGCCCGGAGGGGACCTCCCGGCCATGACCATGACATCCGTACAAAATCCCCTGATCGTGGCCGAAATCCAGACCGGCAATCGCCAATGACTGGAGCGAGGAGCTTCGGGCGCAGTGGCGCAGCGACCGCTGCTTGCCTGACGGTGGCCATGGCGCTCGCGCTGACCGGATGCGGCGGCTCCCACAAGAAGAAGGCGGCTCCAAGTCCGTCCACTCCGACCACGACGCCCTCGAGCCCGCCTCCGACCTATTCCGCAGACCAGGTCAAGGCCGCTCTTCTAGCTCCGGCCGACATCAAGAAGGGCATCCATCAGATCAAGGTGGTTCTGGACCCGCTCAAGTTCGACAAGGTGCCCATCTGCTCTCTGACTGGCTTCAAAATGCCGGGGTCGCCGCAGCTGACGACTCGCCAGTTCGTCAATGACACCCTCGGGGCCGAGCAGTTCCAGTACGCCCAGCTGATCGCACGCTACGACGACACCGCCAGCGCGACCTCGGCATACTCCGCGCTGAACAGCGCTGCCAGCAAGTGCCCGAAGCGCCGTCACATCCCGCCCAAGAAGGTGACCGAGAACTTCACCATCTTCTCCCACAACGACACGTGGAAAGTCGCTGACAGCACCATTCAGTCCTGGACTCACCTGCAGGGAACCGAGCAGCAGGTGTATCCGCCGGATGCCACGAAGTTCAACGTGTACAACGTCTTCTATGACTACGCCTCACGCGGCAATGTCGTCATAGCGACCATGTATGCACAACGTACCGCTCCGAAGGCTTCGGCCGCGCCCATCGCCCAACAAGCCTCCACCGTGATCCAGAAGCAACTCGGCAAGTTCGGATGAGCCGGGGCCCATGGCGGCTTCCTGGTTACACCGAGCTCAAGGAACTGGGTTCGGGGACGCAAGGACGCGTCGTCCTCGCTCGCCCGGACGGTGGCGGTCTGCCCGTGGCGATCAAGTACCTCGCGCCGGATCAGCGAGCCGACCCACGCTTACAGGCGATGTTCCGGCAGGAGGCGGCGCTCCTGCAACGGGTGGTGGACCCGCACGTCGCCAGGCTGCTCGGCTACGTCGAAGGGCCTGACGGGTCTGCGATCCTCATGGAGGCGGTGTCCGGCCGATCGCTGCGCGCGGTACTCGACGGCCACAAGGGTCCGCTCGCCCCAGAAGCCGCACTGCTCACGCTCAAAGGCTCGTTGCTCGGGCTCGCCGCCGCTCACGCGGTGGGTGTCATTCACCGGGACTACAAGCCCGGCAACGTCCTCGTCCAGGACGATGGCAGAAGCAAGCTCATCGATTTCGGAGTGGCCGTCCTAACGGGCCAAGCTGGAATCGCGGGGACACCCGCGTACATGGCCCCCGAACAGTGGAGCGGTCAGCCTGCGTCTCCCGCCACCGATATCTATGCCGCCACATGCGTTTTCGTCGAATGCGCGTCCGGCCGCAAACCCTTCCAGGCTCAGACTCTGGACGACCTGCGAGCGCTTCATCTGCGCCAAGCACCCCGTTTGGACGGGATTCCCGAGCAGCTTCATCCGCTGGTCATGCACGGACTGGCGAAGGGCCCGGCACAACGCTTGTGGGACGCAAACACGTTCGTCGGTGAGCTTGAAGCGCAGGCGGTCAGCTCATACGGCCACGACTGGGAGCGCCGCGGCCTCATCGCCCTCGCCTCAGTCGCCGGGCTCATCACCGCAGCGATCCCCGCCGCGCTCCTGAGCGGAGCGTTCATCGCGTCCGGAGGCGCCTCAGCCGCTACCGCGACCGGCGCACTGTCGACCGGAGTGTCCGGTGCAGGAGTGTCAGCGGCCGGAAGCTCTGCACAAGCAGGTGCCGCTACGCAGGCTGCGGCGCAGCTCGGTGCCACCGGCACGAAGGGTGTGCTGTCGAAGGTCGGCGGCTCCAAGGGAGCGGTTGCGATCTGCGGAGCGGGGGCCGCGGCCACAGCGGCCGCCGTCCTCCTCTGGCCGTCCGGTCCGAAGGTGGGGGGACAGGCGAGCGGCACGTACGTCCTCTCGTTCACCAAGCCCGGCGTCCTGCTCGGCCAACCGAACATGCCCGCTTCCGAGACCCCGTTCATGCGGTTTCAGATCACCGTCAGTCCGGCGCGGGCTCGTCCCGGCACCCAGGTCAGCGTCGTCACCAGATTCAACGCCAGGAGCCCGTTCGGCGTCGCCTATTCAGCCGGCGGGCAGCGGCGATGCTACGGCGAGAAGAACCACCCCGCCGGACTCATCAAGAACTACAACTTCGGGATCGGCCGGGACGACGGGATCAAAGTCGGCAAGAACGAGGGCACCACAGCGCTCTTCCCCATCCCGCCCAACCGGCCAGGGACGATCCCCACGACGATCGGCCAGGTCATCAAGACCGTGCACCAGGTGAGCAACGACCACCAGCCCTATGTTCAGAGCGAGTGCGCCTACCTCAGCACGTTCGTGATGACGGACACCTTCATCCTGCCGTCCTCGAAGACGGTGAAGCCGGGCAGGTACCTGCTGTCCCAGAGCAACAGCCCGCGCATCACCCGGACCTCACGCGACAAGGTGGACATCCCTCCGTCCTCCGCCGGTGCGACGGCGACCGGAACCCTCCCCATCTTCACCGTGCTCCAGGAATGACAAGCCCTCGGATAACATCAGCCGACCCAAAACCAGGACAAAGGGCATGGAATGCACGATTACGTGGTCGGCTGGGGCACGCTGAGCCTGATCAACGCAGGTCTCGCCCAGGCCAAGGGGCGTAGCGGCCTCATCTGGTGGATCCTGTCGTTGTTCCTGGGCCCGGTGGCAACATTTCTGATCGTCATCTTGAACCGCCCGCCAGCGAAAGACCCCCGCTGAGCAACCCGCCAGCCACCAACCAGCGATGTGGCGCCACCGCCTGAGTTGACGTCATCGGAACGGCTACCTGTTCCTCACTCACCAACCCCCACCAGCGTGATCCCACCACCCGCCAGGGGCAACGCCCCCACCGCTCCAGCCGGACGTCCCGCCCGACCACTCCAACATGCGCCCCGCGCCGACGAGCCACGCACCTCGCGAAAGCTCCAGCCAAGCAAGGTCGGTACTAACGAGGCCAGAGGCCAGCAGGTGGACGGCTGACCCTTCGCGCAGCACAGGCATGCCCTCGTGGCCGCGCACAAGCACCTCAAAAATCTCTGTTCGCTCTTCTGTCACACACACGGCGTGAGCTCCGTCAGTGGGACGAAAGCACCGAGCGAACAAGGAGCACACGCCATGTCCACCGCCTACACCGTCGTCACCGTCCTGACCGCCGCCTGGATCGGATTCTCCGCCGTCTCCCTGCTCCGCCGGGCCGACTTCGTCACCCAGCCCCTCATCGAGTACGGCGTCCCCCGCGCCTACTGGACGGCCCTCGGCACCGCCAAGGCACTCGGTTCCCTCGGCCTCCTAGCCGGCCTCGCCGCCCCTGCCATCGGCATCGCCGCCGCCATCGGTCTGGCCCTCTACTTCCTGGGCGCCATCGCCACCGTCCTCCGCGCCCACTCCTACAAGACCCTCCCCTACCCCGTCCTCTACCTAGCCCCCGTAATCGCCACCCTCACCTTCGCCGCCACCGCCTGACCACGCCCTGACTGCCCGCCCAGCGTTGTCGCCCGAACGGCAGCGCGACATCAGCGGCACCACCCAGTTCACCACTTCCGCATCATTGACTCTGCTCGGCTGAACGCAGAAGCGCGCTGCCACACAACACCGATGTAGACCACGGCGACGCACTCAAGACGCTGGTTAACGCGCCATCCGGGCATCATCTCGTGTCAAATGCTGCGAAAATTTCGCGGTTTACAACCTGTCAAAGCATATCGAGAGGGTGCAGATTTATGGAAACGTGAGTGGAGGTTCACCAGGCACCTGAAGTTCCCACGAATCATCCGCCCCAGGCGCAAGGAGGACATGCCATTTATTCGAGAACACCATCCGGTGATCGCCGTCGTCGAAGATCGCCCAGGACAACGGCCTCGCCCCGATCAGCCCTTCCACTTCCCGCTGTGACAGTTCGGCAAAGGACGTCACAGGGGCTCCGTATGCCGGACTAGCTTTTTTCAACGGCAGGGCCGTGGATTCAAATGAGACCCCACCAGTGAGTTTCATCACAAGCTTTGGATGGAGTGCAATGTGAGTCACCTGAAGATCTCTGAACTGCAAGATCTTTCGATCTTCCCATGTTTCATAGAACTCACTCACGGGGCCTAATCTCCACTCTCTTCTGGCGGCTCGGTCACTTCTTGCTTGGGAAGCCTGTCCACGAAGTTCCCGATACTATCTTCCCCCACCCCTCCATCGGGAGTCTCGGGATACACTTCTCCAGTTTCGGGATCTATCCACATATCAGGATTCTTGTTCTTCCCATACCCCCGCCATCCCTTTTTACCTTTAACGGCATGAATAGCGTCTGCAATCTCCTGAGGAGTTCGATTGTACTTCCTTGCCAATTCGTTGATGTCTTGCGTAAGCTCGTCGCGATTTGGCGGATTTGCCGAATGATCCACCCATTCGCGGAGGACGCTGTCGTCCAACTCTGCCTGAAGAATCCTGACACTCGGGGCGTTGGCGGCACCCGTCGAAACTATGGTGATTATCTGGTCCGAGAGCACTCCGGCAGTGATTCCACTGACCGAATTCAATAGTTGACCCGCAACTTTAGCCAACATTGCGCGTACGGCCGCTGCTTCAGCTACCAGAGCGACGGGGTTCGCGGTCGCATCGTTGATCTGCATCTTCGCATCGCGTACGCCAACTGCGTACTGCTGACATGCTTTGGACAAGGCAAGACAGAGTTGCGGAAGTCCTACGAAGATGGTCCCAGAATTACCATCATTGTTTACTTTCTTCCAAAAATAGCCGAAGGCATCGACATCAGGAGCATCGCTGTGATGGACGACCTTCAGAACTGTTACGTGCAGGTCCCCGCGGGTCCGCTGTAGATAATCAGCCGCAGAGTTCCAGTACGATGCCACCCTGAGAAGGGCGACCTCATCAGCCGTAGGCATGTA
The DNA here is from genome assembly GCF_000518265.1 of Actinomadura oligospora ATCC 43269. GTDB lineage: Bacteria > Actinomycetota > Actinomycetes > Streptosporangiales > Streptosporangiaceae > Spirillospora > Spirillospora oligospora. The sequence continues at coordinate 287,267 of NZ_JADG01000012.1, forward strand.
TTGCGCAATGCCGAAGAGGTCCGTCCCAAAAATCGAGTCAATTGGCGACTTCGGCGGGCTCTTGCTCGGGTCTCCAGCAGACGGGGGCGGACCGACGTTCAGAGGCCCAGCGACCTTCGGCCCTGTCAACAGCCCCATCGCCGGACTGGAGGGAACAAGCGAAAAACTATTACCCACCGTGGAGTGGCGATCCGCAGACAGATGGTTATTAGCCGTCTGTGTGAGGCCCTTGGCCATATCGCCGACCGTACGATGAAGTGCGCCAAATCCCTGCCAGGCGGCTTGGACCGCTCGATCATAAACTGGAACGAAGGCTGCCGCAGATCTGTCAGTGTCCGGGTTTCCCCCCATCCCCTTGGAAGTACCCAGACTGGAACCGAGCCTGCCCCAAAGGCTGCCGATTTCGGTCTGCGCCGAACCGGCATCCAGGGCCGAACTCTCCATGAGGGACGTATCAACCCAGACTCTCGTCAAGACATCCACATCCTGATGTTCGTTTCACTGGAGGTTCGGTAGTTTTTGTGGGCACGCAGAATCGAAGCATGAAGCCGGTCCAGCCACGCATGCATGTCCCTGGCTTGTCGATTCCACTCATTGCGCGCTGATACGAACGCTTCTTGCGCATCACCTTCCCAGCAACTGAGCGTCTTCAGGAGATCCTGCTCTAGAGAGTCCAGTTCCTCCTCCAGAGCTTTGAGGACAGCTTTAAAATCCGTCTCCGCATCTGTGAACCTGCTGAATTCTGCGCGGATTTCAGTCATGGATTCCTCGGATACCGGTGCCAAGTTGGCCTGAATTTCTTCACTGAAGCAGTGCACAGGCTTCAGTTCGAAACGCCCCGAACCCGATCGCACTCATGCTCTCCTGCCAGAGCCACGGATTCGCAGGAACCCAAATCCCGCAGTAAGCAAGATGGCCAACACTGCAACCACAGCCACCGTGATCTCCCAGAAGTTCGACGACATCTCTGAGGACGACTTCCGGGGCTGTGATGCGGAGTTCGGCAGAGCCGAAGAAAATGAAGATTTCGGGGAAGACGTCACGGAGGGGGCTTCCCGCTGCCAGCGTCCAAAGGCTTCGTAGAGCGGATTCCGTGCCGTCGCAGGAACCGGATGCTTTACAGGGTCGATGGCAGCGGCGATGTTCAAAAGTCCGAACCCGGTCCGGTCATTCCAGCCGGGAGCACCGATCGGACGTGCTGTGGCGAAAAGACGCTGGACTATAGTTCGCGCAGGCATCCCGGGGTTCTTTGCGCGGATCAGTGCGATGGCCGCCGATGTCAAAGCGGAAGCTGAACTGGTTCCGAATCCACCGTGGAGTCTGCCATGCTTGTCCACCAAGGACATATCCGCGCCGGGAGCGGCGATGGTGACATAGTTCTGCCGTTGAGTGCCCTTCCAGGGGCGCAGCTCCTTGGTGACACCGCCGACGCCGAGAACTCCAGGGCAGGATGCAGGAAGATCCGGCTCGTTTTCGGTATCCCCAGTGTTTCCAGCTGCCGCCACCAGGACCACATCATGCTTGAGCGCGTAGCTGATCGCTGGCGCCAACTGCGGATCGCAGTGCACAGGTGTGAAGGTGGTGGAATCCTGGCCAAAGGACATGTTGACGACTTTGGCCCCCCGATCGACTGCGGTCGTAATCGCATTGGCCAGCACGTCACCGCCCAGCGAGGAGACCGGGATCCTGATAGGCAGCACTTTGGCATCGGGCGCGATGCCCACATAGCCGGTGGTTCCCCCGCCCTGGCCTACCATCTGAACGCTGGTCGCGGTTCCGTGGCCAGGTGAGTCTGTATCCAAGTCGACACGTCCGTCAGTGCTGTGATCGAACAGATCGACACCGGGAACGATCGCACCGGAGAGCTCGGGCAGCTTGGCATTCACACCGTAGTCGAGGACCGCGATCGTGACACCGGCCCCCCGAGTCAACGGCCAAACCTTGTCCTGAATCGACCAGGTCCGAAACCACCACTCATCCGCACGCGGTGACAGACCCTCGGCATCGGCGGGCATCGGCATGTTGAAGACGGCAGCACTGGCGACCACCGCTGCTATCAGTCGGCGTCTGAGACGAACGGCGGCCATGCTCAGCTTCCGAACGGAGGTTCGGACGTGGGACGTTGCTCAGCGTTGCGTGCTTCGAGCTCAATGATGCGTGCCAGGGCTGCCTGCAACAGCGCCATGGTGTCCGGATCCGCCGTTTCCGTATCTTCAGCTGCGTCAGATGCTTGTGGTGCGGGCTCGCCGATAATGCCGGGGACAGACTCCACATCGCCGTCCCATAGGCTTCGCTCCTCGGCCAACCAGGCACCACGGTTGCGCTCGCGCGTTCTGTCCTCCCCTGCTCCTTGGCCGGCAGCCCCTGCAAGACCTGGTGACCCGGAACGCCCCGCAGCCCCTGCTCCAGGGTTTCTGGAGCCGGGCAAACTCCCACCGGACCGTCCTCCGATTCCAGATCCGGTGCCCAGGCCGGGAACCAGTCCGACTCCAGAGGAACCAAGGCCACCACCAGCGCCGGAGCCGCCGCCTCCCCCGAAGGGGAGCGAGCCTGGCGAACCTCCGATGCCCGGCCCGCCCCCCATGCCTGAATTCCCTGGCCCTGAACCTGTCCCTGGGCCGTTCATTCCGTTACTGGAGGGGTTGAAATCGGAGAGTTCGGTTCGATGGCTTCCGTTCTTGCCTTCAGGCCACCACTGTTTCGGCAGGCCGTTGCCGCTTCCATCCCCATGTGATGGGCCGCTACCCGAACCCCTGCCGGACGGATGCCAACTCCCGGTGCCACTGGGGTGATGCGATTGGCCACCGCCTGCCGAAGGGGAGCCAGAATGATGTGCCGAGCCCCCGCCCCCGGACACAGGCCCAGTTCCCCCGCCGGGGGCCGTGCCACCTCCGGATCCACCAAGCGGAGCCCAGCCGCTCTTGTCTCCGGTTGTTGCCCGAGGGAGCTTAGTGGTCAGGTTGTCCGGCATCGCTTGCCAGGTCTGGGTGATTCGGCTGTTGGCGCCTTGCATCCATTGCTGAGCTTCTTGAGTAGTTTTTGGAGTTGGCATGCTGGACTGGTACCAGGCCAAGTAGCTGTCGCCGTGGGCTTGGACAGCCCGGCCGGAGATGTCCGACTGCTGGTAGATCTGCATCGCCGCTTCATGCATGTCCAGCAGCTGCGCTTGAGCCGCGTTAGAAGCCGGCCCCGTCCACGCCTCCGCCAATTCATTGGAAAATGCCTTGAGATTCGCCACCATCTGCTCGTATGCGCCAGCAAAGCTGACATACGACTGCCCGGCGTGGCTGACGGCGGGCGGGTTAGTCCCCTTCAACAGCGCGACGATCTGCTCTTTTGAGGTGTAAGAGCTCGGTGAACCCGCAGGGGCCGAGCCCTTCAGTGGCACGTTATTGACGTTGCTCATCGCGTGGACTCCGTGTTACCAGGACGGGCCGGTGGCCTTGGGCGGCGTGGACAGCGGACTCGGCGCGTGGCTAGGCGGGGGGCTGGCCTTGAGCAGCTGGTCAAGTTTCTGGATCTTGGCGTCGATGACCTCCTCGTGCTCGTCGTAGACCTGCATCGTGGTGTTCAGCTTGTGAACCACGTCCCGCAGCGAATGAACGAAGGCGACGTGCTGAGCGGTGATTCCGCGATGCGCGGTGGCGACAGAGCTCGCGAGGCCGGCGGCTGCGTCCCATTGGCCGTAGGCGGATGCCGGAACCGAGGCGGCGGCGGTCAGGTGCGCGGTCGCCGAATCAATCATGGTCTCCAGGTAGCCCTCGAGCTTCCGGGCGAGTGGTCGCAGGTCGGCATGGACAACATCGGCGCCGCTGCTGGCGAGTCCCTTCCAGTTGTCCTGCGGATTGGTATTGGGGCCATCGTGGGCCATCGACTCCTCCGGGGGAGCAGAACGGACGAGGGGAGCGGGGACTCGACAGATGATCCTGCCCCAACTTCGCAAATCCGGTCAACCCACGTCATGCCACCAGCAAGACTGCTAGTTGCTGCGCTGGTTCTTGGCCGCACGACATCTCCTGACCTGCACATATTGCCAATTTCGGCTCAGAGTCGGCGGGAGGAGCGCCATTCATGTTGATCACGCAGGGTTGCCAGAAGGTTCGAGCAGGACAGCCCGGACATCGTCGGGCTCTGGCACTGTGCAGCGGCAATGCGGTATCTGACACCACAGAGCCGCGTGCGGACGAGGTTGCGCAGAGTGGCCAAAGCCTCGGCCCCATGAAGTTACGGATTGCTCACATCCCGCGGGAAGTCACGCCCGACAGGATCTAGGGCATCAAGGCGCCAGCGCCCTTGCACATCAACGCCAACCACCGCAGACGCCTGGACCGTTTCGTGGGTGCGCCCGCATCAGGCGGCTGCGGCGTCACGAGGCGTCTGGACAACCGAGGACGCACTCAGCAGTGCTCAGAAGCGTTGCTCGAGCGAATCACCCGCGACGGATCGCTTCAGTCGGAGTTGGGCCAGAGGAGTAGGCCGGGGCCGTCTGGGGTGAGGACGGGGATCCAGGCTTCGTCGGCTTCGTGGATTCTGGCGGCGTCCAGTTTCAGGGGGTGCGGTTCGTCGGTCTGGCCGTCGCTGGTCCAGTACCTGATTTGCTCGACGAGGTCGCGTAGTCTCGCGCGCTCCTGCTCGTCGGGCCAGGTGTAGTTCCAGGTGCCCGAGCCGCGGAAGTGTTTCTCAAACAGGTCACGGAGTCCGGCCAGGGCGTCCGAGGCGTGGAGCGGGACCAGGAAGCCTTCGACCTCGCCTTGGCGACAGGCGGTGCCGCCGTACTGCTGCTGGTAGACGACCCCCGTGGGCGCTTCGACCACTGCGAAGACCCAGCTACCGATGGAACCGTCCGGGTCGAGAAACACGTGATGGGGCGGAGGCATGTTGGACAACTTCCTCGTATGTGCCGGGACGGTCCAGGGGTCAGATGATCTTCGTCCGGTGGGTGAGGGCTTGCCAGTCGGCGGGGGTCAGGGAGAGACGGGAGCCTTCAGGGTCCTTGCTGTCGCGGACGCCGACCAGTTGGTGAGACAGGGCCGCGACTTCGACGCAGTCCTCGCCATGAGCGGTGCTCTGAGAGCTCTTCCGCCAGGCGATCGCATCGAGCTGTGTGAAGCGGGCGTCATGCATGCGTAGGCTCCCTTGCCAGAGCCTCGGCAGCGGCTCTGGGCAGATCATGTCGAGCGGACGACTTGAACGAGGACGCGCCACGCCTCGGGGCTGAACGTCAGTGCCAGTCCCCTGCAGTCTTTACTGTCACGGACCTGCGTTCCATTACCGCCCAGACTGGCCACCTCAACGCGGTTTCCACCGTTACCGCTGTAGGAACTCCTTCGCCATCTGGAGCGGCCGTCCGACGTGGGCATCACCAGCTCCTGTCAGTGCTGAGCATTCGCCGTCTCTCCGTACTTGATGCTGCGGACGAGCTGAGACCAGGTTTCAGGACTCACACCGACCACCGGTCCGTTGGGGTCCTTGGAGTCGCGGACGAAACAGATACCACCCAGATCTGTGACCTCGACGCAGTCACCTCCTCCGGGGCCACCGTCGCCGGAGTGGCTGCTCTTCCGCCACCGGGCGTGAGTGAGGGCCTGACGGTCAGCCATTCCGTACCCCGTTCGTCACGCGCGTTCTTGTTTACGAAGCGTCCGAGCCGGACGAGCGTCGCGTCAGATGCACTTCGTCCGGTGGGTGAGGGCTTGCCAGTCGGCGGGGGTCAGGGAGAGACGGGGGCCTTCAGGGTCTTTGCTGTCGCGGAGGCCGGCCTGGTGGTCAGGCAGGGCCGCGACCTCGACGCAGTCCTCGCCTGTCGCGGTGCTGTACGAACTCTTCCGCCAGACAATGGCGGGGAGTCCTCTCAGAGAGTCATCACGCATGCGCTGGCCTTTCCGAAGCTCGGAACGGCTGTTTAGGGGAGATCGCATCGGGCGGTGAGCATCTTGGCGTGGAAGGCGCGCCATGCACCGGAACTGAATGCAAGTTTCGGTCCGTCCGGGTCTTTGCTGTCGCGGACCTGCGTTCCACTGCCGTCAGATCCCCTGACTTCGACGCAGGCTTCCTGGCCCGCACTGCGAGTTGACTTACGCCAAGACCTTGTGGAGCGATCCTTCACGGATCTACCTCATCTCGTTGCGCACGTCTTTGATCAAGGCGCGCGACTCGTCCGGGCCCAGAGCTCTGGCTTTCAACTGGTCCAAGACTCTCGCATAGGTCGACACCTCGTCCACCTGCTCGAGATAGAGGCCACCCGTCTTGTGCTCGATGTAGGCGACGTCCGTGTCGGATGGGTGAGGGAAGCCCAGGATGTAGAAGCCCGTGGACATACTCGGATGAGCGCCTGCGCTGAATGGCAACACCTGAAGGAAGACCTGGCGCCGCGACAACTCATGCAGGTGTTCTAGTTGGGCCCGCATCACCGCTGGTCCGCCGACCTGGAGGCGAAGGGCGGCCTCTTGAACGATCGCCCAGATCTCCAGGTGCCCGTCCTCCGCGAACGCCCGGCGCTGACGCTCGGCACGGACTGCGATCGTGCGCTCGATCTCGTCCTCGTCCTGGACGTCGAGGTCGGCCCTGAGGACGGCGCGGGTGTAGTCCGGTGTCTGCATCAGACCGCCGATGATCTCCTGGTGGTACGACTTGATCGTCGAGGCCTCCTCTTCCAGCCCGACGTAGACGTCGAAGCCGGGCTTCAGCACGTCCCCGTACTTGTGCCACCAACCGCGCTGGCGCCCTTGACGAGCCAGAAGGGCCATGGCGTCGGTCTCGTGCTCACCCAGCCCGTAGAACCTGCACAGCGCGATGATGTCGGCGGGTTTTGGAGCATGGCTGGCGTTCTCGATGCGGTACAGCGTGGCCAGTGCGATCCCCGCATATTGGGCGGCTTCCTTGGGCGCCTTGCCGCTCCGAGAACGGAGCTGTCGCATTTCACGCGCGAGCCTACGACGCCGAACCGTCGGGCTTGTCCGAGATGCCAATTACATCCACCTTCCTGCTGGCTCGACATATCTTGCGAAAACAATCTTTGAGATTTCTCAAAGAAGGGCTTTACAGGCCGACGAGCCTCAATGACACTCAGCGTAGTGATGCCCGACACAGAGTGTGCGCGGGTCTGAGGATTCGCAGACACCTGGTGGCTCGCTCCGGGCGTGTTCTCGCCTGCGAAAACAAGCGGTCCCGGACACGGTGACGCAACCACCGGCCGGGACCTATCGGACAACGGAGGTCCGACTGTGAGACAGCGTCTCACGGGCATGGCCAGCGTCAGGGCGACGTTGGCCATGCCCGGCCATCCCACGAACTCGGCAACGGCACAGGCGCTTGACGTCGCTGCGACTCGGCCGCCGGTTGGCGTGCGGTTTGCGGCGGCGCCGTCCAGGGCTCACGTCCCGTGGAAGGTGCGGGACGTGGATCCGGACGCGGTGCTCACGCTTCTGCGGTGGCGGTATCCGGAAGCGGTCTGCTGGTACGGCGACTTCACCGGTCGCTACTGGTTCCTGTCCCCGTACCGGGTCCTGGTCGGGGCCAGTGACGCGAACGAGCTCGTCCGGCTGTTGGGCGTCTGTTTTCCGCCCAGTGCGCGTCCTCAGCAGAGCGGGGTCGGCGCTCGTCCTCTGCAGCGGCGGGCCGTTCGCGTGCAGCGGGCCAGTCGGCGGGCAGCGGCGGCGGAGGGGGCGGAGATGGCCGTCCGCATGACCTTGCCGGAACCGGCTGGGCGGAGCGGGCTGCTGCGGCGGCTGTTTGGCTGGATGGCCGGGCGGCAGGCCGCGACGCGCCAGGACAGGAGCAACGGCCGTGGGAAGCGGGTGGACCTTTGGGACGCCTCGTGGTGAACGGTGACAGGCCCGTGCTTCAGGCCGGGCAGGCGCAGGTGCTCTTGCTGCCGCCCGATCGGACCTGCGCTTCGATCGCGCGGTCGACTGTGGCGGTTGTGATGGGCGAGCTTGGGCTTCCGGACGAGCTGATCGACGACGCTTCGGTCGCGGTTTCGGAGCTGGCCACGAACGCGCTTCTCTACGGCGACGGCAGTGATGCTGAGCTGTGGATCTGGCTCCGGTCTCGTCCTGCGCCCGCGCTGGTCCTCAGCGTTTTCGACACTGGGCCTGGGCCGCTCCCCCATGCCGTCCACGGTGACCTGCTGGACGTCCATGGGAAGGGGCTGGCCATCGTCGCTGCGCTCGCGGAGACGTGCGGGGCTCGGCTCAGTCGGTCGCGGTTGCGGCTGGTTCCGGTGCGTGGGAAGGCCGTCTGGTGCGCGTTTCCGCTGCCGGAGGGGTTCGCGGTTCCTGTGCCTGTGCTCACCCCGGCGCGGGTTGGGCGTCAGTTGGTGCTTGAGCTGTGCAGGCGGGGGTTGTTCGCCTCGTTCGCTGGGGACATCGGCGGACGGTCCGTCCTGCTTGTGGACGGGTTGCGCGTCGAGATCACGCGTACCGAGGTGAGCTGGCGCAACGTCAACGGAGGTAGGGGCTGCTACCCGCTGGCCGATCTGCAGGATGCGATCGAGGCGATCACCAAGGACCTCAGCGCTCCCGAGCCGCTCTGACGCCTCGACCACTCCGACGAATCGTTCGCAGGTGTGTGACCGACCTGCTCCATCATCGACGCGGCAGGTCGGTCTGCGACTTCAGTGGGAGCGGCGCGAGGCAGGCATCGTCAGACGGTGTCCCCAGGCAGGGGCCACTCCTCAGGGAAGGCCAAGCGCAGACGGTTTTTGATCTCCTCACTTACGGCGGCCTTTCCCCAGCGGACGGCCGGGTTCAGGCAGTACAGGCGAACGGCGCGATGTGCGGATGGGTCCTTGCACATGAACAGTGCCAGGATCCGGACGGGCCAGATCAACTGAAAGATGTCCTTTGGCGCAAGCCCTGTCACCGCTCTCGGCAGCTGGTCCCAGACCAGACCCACCGATGCTTCGATCATGTCCTTGAAGGGCAGGATCAGCGCCCAGTCTGGGAGCGTCTCGCTCGCCGTCGTGAGCGCGGTTGTCACCGCATCCTTCGCCTCCGTGTACCCCTCTTTGAACTCGCAGAGTACGCGAGCCGTCTGTGCGAGCAGCTCACACCAGAAGTGCGTCTCGACCGCGCGGCGTTGGAACTGCTCGAGCCGATCAGGGCCGAACTTCTTCTTGAGAGCAGGCACCACATGCGTCTTGATGAACTCCGGAGTCTCCTGGACTGCTCGCTTTCCACCCTCGTTCCTGTTTCGGCGGAAGGGCTCACCGACCTGTTCCAGCCCCTCGCGGATGTCAGGAGAACGAGACATCCATTCCACGATGGCCGCGCGGGCTCCCTGAACTGCGGCTCGCTGCTCGTCCCTCGTCGAAGGCTTCGCGCGACCGTCACGGTAGGTGCGCTTCTCGAGTGGCCGCAGTGCGTTGATCCACTCCTGCTTGGCTTCGCGCACGTACTTAGCCGACGCCGCCCCGGACGGGTCGGATGCGATCGTGATCGCTCCCTGCCAACCGTGCTCCGTCCCGCCACACCCGCCACACGCACACGCCGGACGCCCTGCGTTCTCACAGTTCGAGTTGTGCCGCGGCCTTCCCGCCATCGCTCCTCCACCCTTAGTCACCTGGAGGACGCGATTTTCAGGCGGATATTTCTTCCTGTAAATGTGGCGTCAGCGAAAAGGGAGGTGCCGCTTCCGCTCTCGCTCTTCAAGAGTCACCGCAGGGGGAGGCGATTCGGGCGCTCACCAAGCAGCCACCTCACCCGTCCGAGAGATGGCGCAACGGCGTCACATGGCCCGATGAGCCACGACGGCGACAGGCCAGTAAACCTTCGAGGCGGGGTGGCCGGGGTCGGTCAGTCGGTTGGCTCGGTGAAGGGGGTTAGGGCCTGGCGGATTTGGGTGGCCAGGGCTGTTGTTTCTTGGTGGTTGGCGCTGGGGGTCTTGTAGAGCTCGTAGCCGCCGTCGAAGTGGCGGATGTTGTTGTCGCGGAACCAGTTGGGTTGGCCTGGGCTTGTGAAGGTGGCGACGACTCGGACGGCGTCGTTCTCGGTGATGACGCGGATGGTCTTCAGGTCGTCCCAGTCGATGTGGAAAGTCGTTGGCCTGCGGCGAGTCCGCGTTCTGCCGCGTTGGCGGACTTGCAGGCCCTCGGGGCCCACCGTGAGGACGTCCCGTTCAGGGGCCAGTTTCCAGCCGACCACGACGCCGAGTGCTGTGTAGAGCAGCTGCTTACCGGTGGTGCTGGTGGTGATCGTCATCGAGTACGGGTGGTTCCGGTGTGGGGACGGGACGCAGCGGTACTCGGCCGGATTCGGCGCTTCGGCAGTGAGACTGAGGGCCTGGGGACGGACGGCGGGCCAGGGCCTCGGTGGGGTGGCTTGGCGGTGGTGGAGGGCGGCGAACATTGCGGCGCTGTTCGTCAGGACGGCTCGCATGGATCCGGCGGCTTGGGACAGGAGAGCGGCGCGGGTCTCCGCTTCGTTCTCGGGCCATGCAGGCTCCGGGAAGGCATCCGAGAGCGGGTCGAGCGCGGAGGTCGGACGGGCCTGGAGGGTGATTTCGGTTGCGGTGGGGCGGGCGGATGGGGACTTGTCCAGGCACGATGCGATGAGTTCGCGCAGGTCGTCCGGGAGGCCGTTCAGGTCGGGGGCGTGGTAGGCGATTCGGTAGGCGAGCAACTCGGGTGGGCCCTCGCCGAAGGGGGCGCGGCCGGTTGCGGCGTAGGCGAGGACAGCGCCCAAGGCGAAGATGTCCGTTGGTGGGATGAGGTCGTGGTCGCGGGTCTGCTCGGGTGGCGTGTAGGCCGGATCTGGCGTAACAGCCGCTGCCAGGCGTGGGCCGTCCCGGGTCAGGAGGATCGTGTCCGGGCTCAGACCGCCGTGTGCAGCGGTGGACGTCGCGAGGAGGCGGGCCAAGTCTGCGGCCAGGGTTCGGACGGTCGCGGACGACAGGGGGCCGTCGTCGCGGATCAGATCGCGTAGGGACGGGGCGGAGGCGTCCATCAGGCGGAGGTGATCTGTTCGCGGAGGATGTCGGCGTGGCCGGCGTGCCTGGCGAGTTCCTCGATCATGTGGACGTAGATCCAGCGGAGGGTGAAGCGGCGGTCCTCGTGGGCGAACTCGTCGTCCAGCGCAAGGCGGGCGGCGATCTCGCGGGACTCGGCGCAGGTCGTCCGGTACAGGGCGAGGACGTCGGCGGCGGAGGTGTCGTCCGGGACGAACCAGCTGGCGTCCTGGCCGGCGCGTGGGCCCGCGAGTTCGGCCTCCGGACGGCCGCCCATGACGAGCTGGAACCAACTGCGCTCGTCGGCCGTGCAGTGGCTGACCAGGCCGATCGGTGTGGTCAGCGATGGGACGAGCCGGGTCCGCGCCTGCCTGTCGTCCAGGCCGTCCAGGCTCGCGGCGATGACGTCCCGGTAGCGGTCCAGGAAGGCTTCGAGGACGTCGCGCTCGGAGTGCGAGGTCGTGGCGGCGGCGACGCGTTCGAGGGATGTGTTCGCCATGGTGGCGACGGTAGCGCGGGACCCGGGCGTCAGGCTCGGGTGGCCCGGATGTGGTCGCGGTACCAGCCGAAGGACGCCTTCGGGGTGCGCTTCAGCGTCTCGTAGTCGACGTGGACGAGCCCGAAGCGCTGCCGGAAGCCCTCGGCCCACTCCCAGTTGTCCAGCAGCGACCAGACGAAGTAGCCGCGGACGTCCACGCCCTCGGACATCGCCGCCTCGACGGCGCGGATGTGGCCGTCCAGGTACTCGATGCGGCGGGTGTCCTCGAAAGGCTCGTCGTAGGAGCAGCCGTTCTCGGTGATGAGGACGGGCGGGAGGCGGTCGCCGTAGCGGTCGCGCAGGGAGACGAGGAGTTCGCGCAGGCCGTCCGGGACGACGGGCCAGTCGAACGCGGTGTGCGGGTAGCCGGGGATGTCGTGCAGCTCGAACGGCAGGTCAGGGGGCAGGTCGATGCCCGCGTAGCTCGACTCGCCCGGTGTCGGGGCTCCGACGAGGGACGGGTTGTAGTAGTTGATCCCGTACCAGTCGATCGGGGACGAGATGACGGCGAGGTCGTCCTCGACCGGGCCGGGCATGGCCTCGGCGAAGGTCTCGGGGTAGCGGCCGGTCAGGACGGGGTCGGCGAAGAGCCGGTTCATGATGCCGTCGTAGAGCTCGGCGGCGAAGCGGTCCTCGTCGCTGTTGCTCGCCGTCCAGACCGGTGTGTGGGACATCGCGACGCCGATCTGCCGCGCGCCCGCCGCGCGCAGGGCCTGCACCGCCCTGCCGTGGCCGAGCAGCAGGTGGTGGGCGACGGGCAGGGCGTCGAAGACGAGCTTGAGGCCGGGCGCGTGCTCGCCGATGGCGTGGCCGAGCAGGGTGACCTCGGCGGGCTCGTTGATCGTGATCCAGCGCGGGACGCGGTCGCCGAGGCGTTCGGCGACGAGGGCGGCGTACTCGGCGAAGCGGTCGGCGGTGTCGCGGTCCTGCCAGGTCAGGGTGCTCGGGGTGTCCCAGTGGAACAGGGTCGGGACGGGGGTGATGCCGCGTCCGACGAGTTCGTCCACGAGGCGGTCGTAGAAGTCGAGGCCGCGCTGGTTGACCTCGCCCGACGCCCCGGACGGCTGGACGCGCGGCCACGCGATCGAGAAGCGGTAGGCGTCCACGCCAAGGTCGGCGAGGAGCGCGACGTCCTCGCGGTAGCGGTCGTGGTGACCGGTCGCGACGCGGGCGTCCGAGCCGTCCTTGGCGGTGTGGGCGTCCCAGACGGACGGCCCGCGTCCGTCGGCGTCGAACGCGCCCTCGATCTGGAGCGCCGAGGTGGACACTCCCCACAGAAAGTCCGGAGAAAAGCCGCTCACGCGCGCACTCTATCCCCGAACGCTAGAAATCTTCATGTTCTGGGGATGCGGGCGGCCAGGCCGTCCAGGACGCAGGCCAGCCCGAGCTCGAAGGAGCGCTCGGCGGGGACGTCGCCCGCCTCGGCGACCCGCCGCGCGAAGTGCGGGTACTCGCCGCCGCCGACCACCTCGCGGATGTACGGGCCGACGCTCGCGCGCCACTCGTCCTCGGTCATGCCCGTGCGCCGGGACGCCTGGAGCTCGGCGATCTCGCCGCCGACCGCGCCGAGGACGTAGGCGGTCACCGTGTCCACGGCCAGCGCGGCGAGCGTGGCGTCGGACGTCAGCGTCCCGGCCACCGCGAGGACGGTGTCGTACCACCGCAGTGAGTTCGGGCCGAGCGCCGGACGCCCGGTCAGCTCCGCGCCGAGCCACGGGTGCCGCAACAGGAGGGTCCGCAGGCGCAGCGCGCATTCGCGCAGGTCGGCACGCCAGTCGCCGGACGGCGCCGGGAGCGCGTCCTCACCCTGGACGGCGTCGATCATGAGGTCGAGCAGCTCGTCCCGGCCCGCGATGTACCGGTACAGCGACGCCGTGCCGGAGCCGAGGTCCTTGGCGACGCGGCGCATCGACACCGCGTCCACGCCCTCGGCGTCCGCGATCGCGACGGCCCGCGTCACGAACCGCTCCACGCTCGGGGCCCGCCGGCGCGGCTCGCGCCGTTCCTTCGTCCACACCAGTCCGTCCATTGCGGACATCGTACCGTTGTGGCTACGGTGTAGCCACAACGGAAACGCCGTATCCACAAGGAGCCGTCATGATCCTCGTCGCCGGAGCCGGAACGGTCGGGCTGTCGACCGCGTTGTTCCTCGCCCACCACGGAGCGGACGTCATGGTCGTCGAACGCCGCGAGGGCCCGGACGTCCACCCGCGCGCCACCGGCGTCGGCCCGCGCACGCTCGAACTCTTCCGCGAGGTCGGCATCGAGGACGCCGTGAACGCCGCCGCCATCCCCATGACCAGCGGACTCGGCAAGATCACCACCACAAACCTCGCCGCCGCCGACATGGACGCCCTCGCCGCCGCGGCCCCGCCTCGTCCCGTCCAGATGACGGAACGGTTCGGGGACTTCTCCCCCGCCGCCCTTCGCGGGACCTGCCCCCAGGACCGCCTTGACCGCGTCCTCCTGGACGCCCTCCGGCAGCGCGGCGTCACCGTCTCCTACTCGACGCCGCTGATCTCCTTCACCCAGGACGCGACGGGCGTGACCGCCGTTCTCCCTGGTCAGACCGTCCGGGCCGACTACCTGGTCGCGGCGGACGGGGCTCGTAGCGGCGTCCGGGACGCGCTCGGGATCGGCGTGTCCGGGCCCGGCGCCCTCGGCGACGCGCTGACGAACATCCTGTTCGAGGCCGATCTGACCCCGTATACGCGTGGCCACTCTTTCGTCACCTGCAACACCGACACCGGGATGCTGGTGACGATCGACGGCACGCGGACGTGGGTCCTGCACGTCCGGCACGAGGACGGCATGACCGAAGCCCGATGCCGTGACCTGGTGCGATCCGCCGTCGGCGACCCCGGCCTCGACGTCACCGTCCGCGGCGCGGCGCGGTGGCGGGTGCGCGGACAGCTCGCGGACCGCTTCCAGGACGGCCGGGTGTTCCTGGTGGGGGACGCGGCCCACACCGTCCCGCCGGTCGGCGCGTTCGGCATGAACACCGGCGTCGCCGACGCGCACAACCTCGCCTGGAAGCTGGCCGCCGTCCTGGACGGCACCGCCGCCCCGGACCTGCTCGACACCTACGAGGCGGAACGCCGTCCCGTCGCCGCGCTCACGCTGGAGCAGGCGCTCCTGCGCCTGGCCGACCCGCGCCTGCACTGGGGCACGGGCCCGGAGGCCGCCGCCGCGCGGGCCGCCGCCGGAGCCGTCCACGCCCCGGTCGTGCACCTGGGGTACCGGTACGACTCGTCCGCGATCATCGACGCGCGGCCGGGCCTGCCGTCCGCCGAGGACCTCGTCCTGGACGGCGCGCCCGGCTCCCGCGTCCCGCACGCGTGGGTCGCGGACGGCGTCTCGACGCTCGACCTCGTCGCGTCCCGCTTCACGGTGTTCACCCGCAGCCCGTCCTGGGTGGCGTCCGCCGAGGCCGCGGGCCTCCCCGCCCACCTCGTCGACGCCGCGCATCTCAACGTCGACTGGATCCCCGAGGACGGCCTCCTCCTCGTCCGCCCGGACGGCTTCGTCGCGCTCCGCACGTCCGACCCGTCCACCGACCTCCGCAAGGCGATGCACCAACTCCTCATGGGGTGAACCGTTCGTCTGCGACCATCCCGAAATGGACGAACTCGAACGCGCGTGCGCCATGCTCCGGTACTGCTGGCGGGCCGTGGTCAACGACGAGCGCGACACCGAGGAGCTCGGCAACGCCTTCACCGAGACCCGCTGGCTGTACGAGGCGGCCCGGCGTCCGGACGACCTCGCGGTCACGACCGGGCTCGCCGCTCTGGCGTTCACCCGGCTCCAGGCCCACACGCAGGGCGAAGTCCTCATGCCCATGGCCTGGGGCGAGTCGTACGACGAGGGCGCGCCGCTGGCCGTCCTGGACGAGGACGACGAGACGGGCCGCCTGCTGGCCAAGGAAGCGATCCAGACGGCCCGGCGCGCGCTCGACGCCGACCCGGACGACAACCTCTCCGCGCTCACGCTCGGCCTCGCCCTGGAAACGCTCGACGAGACCGGCGCGGCGATCGACGCCTACCGCCGCGCGCTCCGGACGGACCCCGGCGACCTCGACGTCGAACTCCGCCTCAGGGCGCTCGGCGTCGAGGCGCCACCCGCACCTGACAAGGTGTGCCGCCACCCTCAGGGCTTCTTCCTCCTGAAGGTGAACGCCCGCGTGTCCAACAGCGACTGGGGCGACTGGGTCTGGCTGTTCGCCGACCACACCCGGATCAGGCCGATGGCCGACGAGATCGTGAGCGACCACCACTGGGAGGGCTCGTTCGAGGACGGCGACGACGACCGGTGGGACCCGGCGTCCGGTGCCTTCGACCCATCACCGGATAACAGCCTCCACCTGATCGTCCACCAGCCTGGAGAGCCCGAGGCGACCATCGACGTGTACCACGCGCTCCGACGAGCACCCAACGGGACGGTCTCTCTCGACTGGTCGGCGCTCCCCCTCCCCGGCCCGCTCGCCCCTCGACTGTCGCCGCACAGGCCGGTGCGCGCCGACTCCATGACCTACTTCCCCGGCGTCAACGGCCCCGAGTGGGAGGACGCCGAGCGCCCCTAGACCAGGGGGCTCAGAGGCCGAGGTAGGCGGCGGCCACGCGTTTCGGGACGACCATGCGCCACGCGTCGACGACGAGTTCGCGCATCTCGGCCTCGTCCAGGGCGGCGGTGTGGGCCTCGACCCAGTTGAAGCGCTGGTCGGACACGCTCGGCATGAGGAACTTGGACGGATCGGACGCGATGAGCCCGTCGCGTTCCTCCTTCGGGAAGGCGAAGCCCATGACGGTCTCGTCCCTGGAGAAGCCCACGTAGACGATCGCGCCCACGCGGAACTTCACGCGGTCCCTGATCAGGTGCTCCGAGGTTCGCGGGAGGGGCAGGGCCACGCGCCGGACGTCGTCAACCGTCACCATCCGCCCATTATGGCGTTATGGAATCTTGGTTCCAAAACGTGTTAACGTCGTCCGCATGGCACGACCGAGGACGTTCGACGAGACCCGCGCGGTCGAGGCGGCGGTGGACGCGTTCCGCCGCAAGGGATACGAGGGCACGTCGACCGACGACCTGTGCGCGGCGACCGGGCTGGGACGCGGCAGCATCTACAACGCGTTCACCAGCAAGCACGACCTGTTCGTCCGGGCCCTGACGCAGTACGTCGAGGCCAGGACGGCCCAGAGCGCCGAGTTGCTGGAGAGCGCGGCGCCGTTCCGGGAGAAGGTCGCGGCCCTGCTCGGCAGCGTCGTCACCGAGGAGTACGAGGACGGGCTCGCCTGCCTGGTGGTGAACACCAGCGTCGAGCTCGCGCCGCGCGACCCGGAGATCGCGCGGCTGCTGGAGCGCGACTACCGGCGGCGTTTCGAGACCGCCAGGGCGGCCTGCGAACGCGCGATCCGGGACGGCGAACTCGCTGCGGACCGCGATCCGGACGCCCTCGCCCACTTCGTCCTCGCCCAGGTCAGCGGGCTGCGCATCGCCGCCCGCTACGGCGCCGGACGCGCCGCGCTGGAAAGCATCGCGGCCACGGCCCTCACCGCTCTCTGATCACCGCACGAGCCCTGAACAGGCTTGCCATGCGTTTATTTTGGAATTCGAAATACAAAATAGGGGTGATGTGACGATGCCGCTGGCCATCTGGGTGCTCGGCTTCGCGATCTTCGCGCAGGGGACGTCGGAGTTCCTGCTCGCCGGGCTGCTGGAGCCGATGGCGCGGGACCTGCACGTCACGGTCCCGACGGCAGGGCTGCTGATCTCGGCGTACGCGGTGGGGATGGTGGTCGGCGCGCCCGTCCTGGCGATGGCGACACTGCGCTGGCCCCGGCGACGGGCCCTGCTGCTGTTCCTGGCCGTGTTCGCGGTGGCGCACGTCGTCGGGGCGCTGACGCCGGGATACGGGGTGCTGTTCGCGTCGCGGCTGGTCGGAGCGGTGGCGTGCGCCGGGTTCTTCGGGGTCGCGGCGGTGACGGCGATGGAACTCGTCCCGGCGGACAAGCGGGCGCGGGCGCTCGCCATCGTTATCGGCGGGATCACGGTCGCGACGGTCTTCGGCGTCCCAGCGGGGACGTTCGTCGGGCAGTACCTCGGGTGGCGGGCGGCCTTCTGGGCGGTCGCGGCCCTGACCGTCCCGGCGTTCGCCGGAGTGGCCCTCACCCTCGACAACGCGCGCGCCGACACGAGGGCCGTGCCGCGGGTGCGGGACGAGCTGCGATCGATGGCCCGCCCCGCGCTGTGGGTCGCGTACGGGACGACGGCCCTGTCGTTCAGCTCGATGATGGCGACGTTCGGGTACCTCGGGCCGCTGCTGACCGGGCCCGGCGGACTCGGCGAACGCTGGGTGCCGATGGTGCTCGCCCTGTTCGGGGTGGGGTCGCTGATCGGCATCACGATCGGCGGGCGCGTCGCCGACGCGCGTCCGTTCGCGACGCTGTACGCGGGGATGGCCGGGGTCGTGCTGACCTCCGCGGGGATCGCGCTGACCGCGTCGCATCCGGTCGTGGTGATCGTCCTGGTGTTCCTGATGGGCGTCGCGGGGATGGCGACGAACCCGGCGGTGAACGTCCGCGTGCAGGCCACGGCCGGAGAGACCCGGACGCTGGCCGGGGCCTCGGTGACCTCGGCGTTCAACGTCGGGAACACCCTCGCGCCCTGGCTCGGCGGGCTGGTCGTCAGCGCCGGGCTCGGGTACGCGTCCGTCCCGTGGGTCGGCGTCGCGATGGCGGTCGGCGCGCTGGGGACGGTCGTGTGGGCGTCCGCCCTCGACCGCCGCCGGAACGCGGCGTCGCCGCCGGTCGCAGGGGCTGCCCTGGAACCGGCGGCGACGACGTCGGCCGCGCTCGACTAGGAGACGTGGCAGGTGGCGGTACCGGCCTTGGACGGGTCGGACTCGGACGCGGCCGAGAACGAGACCTGCGCGTTCTTGTCCGCGCCCGCGCCCGGCTTCGCCCAGACCTCGACCTTCGTCGTCCGGCCGTTGGACGCGGCGGCGATCGAGTTCGGCAGCCAGGTCGTCCAGCCCTTGGCGGACGTCGCGGCCTTCAGCCGGAACACGTCGGACGCGGTGTACCCGGTGCCGCCCGTCCCGGTGTTGCGCAGGACGGCCGTGCACTTCCGCCAGCCGCCTGCCGCCGGGCCCTCGCTGTCGGTGGCGAGCCGGACGCCGCGCGCCTGCGGGCCCGAGCCGTCCAGCGCCCGGACCGCGACCGTGTACGACAGGACGCCCGTCTTGTCGCGCTTGAGGTTCAGCACGTAGAAGTGCAGCTGGTTGGCCTGGTCGACGTACTCGTACTGGCTGCCGGAGTCGTTGCCCGCGTGGAACAGGGCGTCCGACAGCTGCCGGTAGTCACCGATGGTCATCTTCTGCGGCGTGCCGTCCGGCAGGACGAAGTCGGTCTTGTCGATGTCCTCGGGGTGGGCGTCCTTCACCCAGATGAACGGCGCGCTGTCCTTGTCCTTGGTCTTGGCCAGCAGGACGCCGGAGTCCGTGGTGAACGAGTCGAAGCCCATCCGGTCGACGACCTCGACCGTGTAGTTGTCGTAGCCGCCGCCGTCGCACATCGGGTCCGTGGACGTGTCGCATCTGGGGCTCCTGTCCCCGCCCGCGCCCAGCTTGACGTTCACGCCGGTCAGCCCGCCGGACCCCGGCGTCACCTCGCGCGCGGTCACGTTCGCGACGACGAGCCCGCCGGAGGCGAGGGTGTCCCGGTCCACCTGGAGGACGTTCTTCGGGTCCACCATGTTCAGCTTCATCTTGTTGCGGAGCATGTGCTGCGCGCCCATGGACGCGCCCGCCGCCGCCGGGATCAGCCACCGGCTGTGCGGGCCGCCCGGCCCGTTGAAGCTGCCGCGGCTCAGCATCTCCCACGGCCCCGAGTAGTCGCGGCGCGCCGGGATCGAGTAGGGGTTGTTGTAGTTGTCGCCGATCCCGAGGATGTGGCTGAACTCGTGCGCGAACACGGCCATCCCGGAGCTCTCCGCCTGGATGGAGTTGCCCGGGATCGCGTTCGGCCACAGGCTCGCCCCGGCCTTCCAGGACGTCCAGGGCACGTACCGGGTCTTCACCCAGTTCGGCAGGGCCGGGTCGGGCGAACCCCACTCGCGGGGCACGTCCTCCTTGGTCTGGAACTTCATCTGGCCGAACTCCTGCCAGGTGGAGCTCTCGTCCTGCCCGGCGGAGAGGAAGAAGACCATGTCGTACTGCTTGGCCTTCTCCTCGCCGACGTCGGCGACCCACGCGGCGGTCGCGTCCGCCCGCAGGTCGCGCTGGCAGGTGTCGCCCGCCGGGCAGCCGGTGCCGCCCTGCATGCCGTCCACGCCGTACTCGTGGCTCTTGTGCTGGAGCCGGTACGCGCCGAAGCCGGTGAGGTCGACGCCGAACCGTCCGCCGGAGTCCTCCATCCAGTACTCGTGGAGGGTGTGGCCGTGGTTGAGCTCCTGCGGCTTGTTCAGGAAGTCCTGGTAGAACCGCGCCACGTCGGACCTCGGGACGTCGCCGACGGACGTCGGGTTGCCGAAGATCGTGGAATTCTTCGGCTTGGTGATGACGAAGTCCTCGTCCGGGTAGTCGACGAGGACGACCGCGCCCCTGAACGTCTTCACCGACCCCTTGCTGGCCGGGTCGGCCCAGGTCGTGCCCGGGACGGCCTTGTAGTCGTCCCAGGTCATGGTGTCGGGCAGCTCGTAGTTCTGCGGGTCGATCGGCGCTGGCGCGCCGGCCTTCGCCGCGCGGACCTGCTGGCCCTCCTGCCACGGCTGCGTCCGCGGCCACTGCCGCATCTGCCAGGGGTTCGGGGTCGGCTTGGGTACGGACGGCGACGCCTGGGCGGCGGCGGGCACGGTGGTCAGCCCAAGGGCGGCCAACGCGAGCGCCGCGGGCACCAGGAGAATCCTGTGCGCGCGCATGCTTCCTCTTGTCTCCGGGGTCGCCTGCGACGCTAGGAACGAACCCCCACCTGGAGCAATGTCCGCATCGGACGAACCGGACCGCCGTTCCCTGGCAAGCCACGCCCGTTTACCCCGGAGAAGATCGGAAAGAACACGCCGGGCCGCCGCCCCCGGCGCGTCTCAGGCGAGGAGGTCTCGGGTCGCGACGACGATGCCGTCCTCGTCGCTGTAGAGCCAGTCGCCGGGCGCGAAGCGGACGCCGCCGAACTCCACCGGGACGTCCCGCGCGCCGACGCCGTCCTTGGCGGACTTGCGCGGGTTGGAACCGAGCGCCTTGACGCCGAGGTCGAGCCCGCGCAGCGCCACCACGTCCCGGACGGCCCCGTTGATCACGACGCCGGACCAGCCGTTCGCCACCGCGGACGCCGCGATCATGTCGCCCATCAGCGCGGACGCGAGCGAGCCCGCGCCGTCCACGACCAGCACGCGGCCCTCGCCGGGCGTGTTCAGCACCTGCTTGACCAGGCCGTTGTCGCGGTAGCAGCGGACCGTCACGACCGGCCCGGCGAACGCC
Source organism: Actinomadura oligospora ATCC 43269 (assembly GCF_000518265.1). Classification (GTDB taxonomy): domain Bacteria; phylum Actinomycetota; class Actinomycetes; order Streptosporangiales; family Streptosporangiaceae; genus Spirillospora; species Spirillospora oligospora. Next base: position 308,218 of record NZ_JADG01000012.1, read on the forward strand.
GAACGCCCGCCGAACGTCCGGAACTGGGTCTCGCAGGAACGCAGCTCGTCCCCGAAGTCGTCGATGAGGTCAGCCGTGGCGAAATCCATGCGCGGCAGCTTACTGAGCGGTATTCGGATGGCCGGATCCGCCCATCCCGGTGACAGCGCGCGACGCCTTGGGCTAGAAACCGATCATGCACCCCCCACAGGTCTTCGAGCCCCTCCAGGCGGGCGACCCGCCGCTCGTCGGCGGCTACCGAGTGCTCGCCCGCCTCGGCGCGGGCGGCATGGGCCGCGTCTTCCTCGCCACCACGCAGAGCGGACGGCGGCTCGCGGTCAAGGTCGTCCGGCCCGAGTTCGCCGACGACCCGGAGTTCCGCCGCCGGTTCCAGCAGGAGATCGCCGCCGCTCAGCGGGTGCAGAGCCTCTACACCGCGCCGGTCATCGACGCGCACCCGGACGGCCCGATGCCGTGGATGGCGACCGCGCACGTCCCCGGGCCGTCGCTCGCGCAGGCCGTCGCCGAGCACGGGCCGATGCCCGGCCCGACGCTGCGGGTGCTGTTCGCCGGGATCGCCGAGGCGCTCGCCGCCGTGCACGCGGCCGGGGTGATCCACCGCGACCTCAAGCCGTCGAACGTGCTGCTCGCGGCGGACGGCCCGCGCGTGATCGACTTCGGCATCTCCCGCGCCACCGACTCCACGCCGCTCACCCGCACCGGCATGCGGATCGGATCGCCGCAGTTCATGGCCCCCGAGCAGGCCCTCGGCCAGGACCCGACGCCCGCGCTGGACGTGTTCGCGCTCGGCTCGGTCATGCACTTCGCCGCGACCGGCCGGACCCCGTTCGGCGAGGGCCCCGACCCCGCCGTCCTGTTCCGCATCGCGCACGAGGAGCCGAACCTCGACGACTGCCCGGACGACCTGCGTCCGCTCGTCGAGCAGTGCCTCGCCAAGGACCCGTCCGACCGTCCGACGCCCCGCCAGGTCCTCACCGCCCTCGAACCGGACGAGGGCGTCCCGGACCCGGACTGGCTCCCGGCGGACGTCACGCGCGTCCTGCCGTCCTACGCCGGGGAACCGCCCCGCCCCGTCCCGCCGGACGGCCAGACCCCGACCACCCCGTACACGAGCTACATGCCCGCAGGCGCCACACCCCCTCCGCCCCGCGCCCAGCCGCCTGACGCCCTGCCGCCCAACGCCCAGGGCACGCCCCCGCCCGGCCTGGGCACGCCCCCGCCGGGCGCGGGCGCGCCCGCGCCGCTGGGCGCGCACGCGCTCGGGACGCGGCCTCCCGGAGGGGATGCGACACAGCCGCGGGGAGCCGTCCCGATGCCGCCGCCCCCGGGCGGGGGAATGCCGCATCCGCCAGGCGTCCCGCCGCGTCCCGTGCCCGGGGCCGGACGCGGCACCACGCCGTTCCTCATCGGCGCGGTCGCCGTCGGCGCGATCCTGGTGCTCGCCCTCGTGCTGGTGGCCGTCGCCTCGTCCTCCGGCGGCAACGGCAAGAAGCTCGACGGCAACACCGGGAGCCCCTCCCCGATCGCACAGGAACCGACGAGCGAGGTTCCGTCCAGCGAGGCGGTCTCCCCGTCGGACGGGGCGTCGTCGGGCCCGGTCGGGACGTCGAAACCGGTCGGCGGGCAGCTCGGCCACTACACCGGCATCAACCTGGCGGCGATGTACAAGCTGAGCCTGACCGACGATCCGAAGCACCCCAAGCGGGACTCCGGCGACTTCACCTTCTGGGACCTCGGCAACGGCATGAACGGGGCCAGGTTCTCCGTCCTCGACCCGGGCCAGGCCGGAACCTACGAGGCGTGCCGGGACAACACCCGGTACACCGGGAACCTCGGCGGCGAGTACATGGTCAAGGGCAAGATGATCTGCGTCTACACCGACAGCGGCTTCGTCGGGCTCGTGCAGATCACCGGGACCGGCGACAAACCGTCCGACTACCTCACGCTCGATCTGACCGTGTGGCAGGGCGTCCCGCCGACCCCGGGCGAATGAGCCTCACACCGCTCCGGAGACCGCCTCGGAGGCGTCCCGGCGTCGTGCCCGCGCGGCTCCGGTGACGCCCCAGGCGGTCAGGCCCGCGAGGAGGACGAGGCCGGTCCCGGCGGTGGACGCCTGCCAGGTCACCGACAGGTCCGCCTTCCTGCCGACGTGGCTCGTCACCGGGCCCGGCGACAGGACGAACGAGACGGGGACACGCTCGCCCCGGCCGGGGACGCCGATCGTGGAGAAGCGGTCCGGGCAGCCGCCGACCCTGACCTCGCGCCGGGTCCCGGCGTCGTCGAAGGCGACCAGGCAGTGCCGCTGCTGGCTCTTCTTGCCCTTGTTGGTCGTCCACGCCCGGACGAGCTCGCCCTGGACGTCCCTCCCCTTCGCCCTGAGGTAGAGCGGCGAGGTGGCGCTCGCGACGCCGACCAGCACCAGGAGGATCGGAAGGATGGCGAGCCACGCCTGGAGGTGGCCGCGGGTGGCGAAGAGCGCGCAGGTGAAGACGGTGAGGGCGAACGTCCCGATCCAGACGAGCACCGTGGCCCACTCCGCCGTGAGAGTCGTCGCGTACATCCCGGCCGGGATGAACACCGCCGCGATGCCCCAGAGCGCCGCCCAGGTCCACAGCACCATGGGCAACCCCGGGTGGGGCCGGTCGACGAGGGACACCTTCCCCTTGGCCAGGTCGTCCCCGAACCTGCGCGCGCGACGTCTGACCTCGGCCGCGTTGGCCTCGTCCTCCGGACGCGGCGGACGGCGGCCCGTCCGCGTGTGCAGCGCGAGGACGCTGTCCACGAGGACCGCGCCGTCCTCCTCGGACGCGATGTGCTGGAGGGCGAGCAGCGGCCCGAACCCGTGCTCGACCAGCCTGGCGCGCTCGCGCCCGTCGAGCGCCTTCAGCCTCCGGCGCACCGAGCGCGGAGTGGGGCGGTGGCGGGGCTGGACATGCGGGCGTCCGTCCTTCGTCCGGAGGGAGGGGCGGGAAGAAACTACGCCCCTCCCGTTTCGGGCCGCTAGGCGCGTCCGATGTCGGCCGTGGTCACCGGGGTGGTGGCCCCGGTGTCGGTGGGACGGCCGATCAGCCGGGACAGGACGATCGCGGTCTTGGTCGCGGTGATGTTGGGCTCGCGGCGCAGCCGTTCGAGGGCCTGCTCGAGGTGCTGGATGTCGCGGGACCGGACGTGCACCAGGGCGCTGGCGTCGCCGCTGACGGTGTAGGCGGCGACGACCTCGGGGTGTTTGTGGACGCTGTCGTAGATCTCCTCCGGGGACGTCGCGCCCGTGCAGAAGACCTCGATGAACGCCTCGGTCGTCCAGCCGAGGGCGGCCGGGTCGACCACGGCGGCGAAGCCCGTGATGACGCGTTCGGCGCGGAGCCGGTCGACGCGGCGCTTCACCGCGGGGGCCGAAAGTCCGATCCGGTCACCGATCTGCGCGTAGGAGGCGCGACCGTTCTCCAGGAGCTGCGCAACGATTCGACGGTCCAAGTCGTCAAGACGCAACAAATATCTCCCCCCGAGACCTCATTCGGCACTGTGTGCAGGTAGATCCCGAACATACGCTGGTCGAAGGGCCCCCGCACAACCCTTCGCGCGAGGTCCCACCCCCCATCCGGCACCGGCCGCCGCCGGTGTGGCCACCGATCCCGGCGACGAGTCCGGGCCGACACGGGTGAAGGAGCGTTCGTGACGCGATCCGAGCAGCTGAGGGCCTTGTCCGAGGAGCACAGCGCGCACAACTACCACCCTCTCCCGATCGTCATCGCCGAGGCCGACGGGGCCTGGGTCACCGATGTCGACGGGAACCGCTACCTCGACATGCTCTCCGCGTACTCCGCGGTCAACTTCGGCCACCGCAACCCCCGCCTGACCTCGGCCGCCAAGCGCCAGCTCGACCGGGTCACCCTGGTCAGCCGGGCGTTCGACCACGACCAGTTCGGGTCGTACGTGAGCGAGCTCGCCGAGCTGTGCGGCAAGGACATGGTCCTGCCCATGAACAGCGGCGCCGAGGCCGTCGAGACCGCGCTGAAAACGGCCCGCAAGTGGGGCTACGAGGTCAAGGGCGTCCCGGCCGGGAAGGCCGAGATCGTCACCTTCGAGGGCAACTTCCACGGCCGGACGACCACGATCGTCAGCTTCTCCACCGACTCGGTCGCGCGGGACTCCTACGGCCCGTACACGCCCGGGTTCAAGGTCGTCCCCTACGGCGACGTGGCCGCGCTGAAGGACGCGATGAACGCCAACACGGTCGGCGTCCTGGTCGAGCCGATCCAGGGCGAGGCCGGCGTGGTCGTCCCGCCGGGGGGCTTCCTGACGGCCGTCCGCGACCTGTGCACCGAGCACAACGCGCTGATGATCGCGGACGAGATCCAGTCGGGCCTCGGCCGCGCGGGCACGACGTTCGCCTGCGAGATCGAGAACGTCGTCCCGGACCTGTACCTCCTCGGCAAGGCCCTCGGCGGCGGCATCATGCCGGTGTCGGCGGTCGTCGCCAACAGCGACGTGCTGGGCGTGTTCAAGCCCGGCCAGCACGGCTCCACCTTCGGCGGCAACCCGATGGCCTGCGCGATCGGCCGGGAGGTGATCGCCATGCTGAAGACCGGGGAGTTCCAGGAGCGCTCGCGCGCACTCGGGGAGCACATGCACGCGCGGCTGCGCAAGCTGCCGTCCGACCGGGTCCGCGAGGTCCGCGGGCGCGGCCTGTGGGCCGGGATCGAGCTGAGCGGCCCGGCCCGTCCGGTGAGCGAGCGGCTGATGGAGCTGGGCGTCCTCGCCAAGGAGACGCACGACACCACGATCCGCCTCGCCCCGCCCCTGATGATCTCCCAGGAGGACCTCGACTGGGCGCTCGACCAGTTCGAGATCGCCCTCAAGGGCTGATCGCACCGAGCCAGGGGCCCCGCCGGACAACGACGTCCGGCGGGGCCCCTTGTTCATCCCCGGGCCTCGCGGAGGTCAGTGCGCCACCTCGTGGAAGACGGCGAGGTGCGCGCGGGCGGCGGCGTCCCAGGTGAGGGACGCGGCGCGGGCGAGGCCGAGCGCGCGCAGCCCGGCGGCGCGGGACGGGTCGTCCAGGACCTCGGCCAGCGCGCAGGCCAGGCCGTCCGCCGACAGCTCCGGCAGCACCCGCGCGGCTCCCCCGGCGACCTCGGGCAGCGCGCCCCGGTCGGAGATCACGACCGGGGTCCCGCAGGCCATCGCCTCCACGACCGGCATGCCGAACCCCTCGTGCTCGGACGGCAGCGCCAGCACGGACGCGGCGCGCAGCAGCGGCGCGACCAGCGCGCCGGGCACCGTTCCCAGGGGACGGACGTGCGAGTACCGCTCGATCTCGCGCAGGACGTGGTGGTCGCCCGCGCGCGGCACGCCCGCGAGCACCAGCGGCACCTGGAGCCGCGCGGTCGCCTCGGCGAGCGTCGGGACGTTCCGGCGCGGCGTGAGCGCCCCCAGGCACAGGACGAACCGCTCCGGCAGCCGGAGCGTGCCCAGCGCCTCGCCGTCGCCTATGGAGCTGGTGTGGAAGCGCCTGTCGTCCACACCGTGGGGAATGACGTGGATCCGCCTTGCCGGGATGTGGAAGCGCTCCAGGATCTCCCGCGCGGAGAACTCCGAGACCGTCACGATCGCGTCGGCGAGCGCCGCCGTGGCGGCCACACGCCGGTCCCAGAGGCGTTCGGACACCGAGTGCCGTGTCCCCGCCGGACGTCGCGGCGGAAGCCCGTGGATCGTCGCCACAACCGGCACTCGCGCGCGCACGAGGGCGCCCGTGTCATCGGGATAGTGCAACAGGTCGAACTTCTTACGCTTCGGCCACACAAGCCCGTCCGCCAAGGCGTACGCGACCGGACGCACCGGACCATGCGCGCCCCTCGGAACCAGCATCCCCGCGTGGACGCCCATGCGCCGGAGCCGTCCGTACAGCGCGCGGGCATAGGTGCTGTTGCCGCCGATGTGGCGCTCCAGCGCCCGTCCCGAAACCCCGACCCGCATAACCCCCGGACGCTATAGACGCGGCCTCGCCGGGGACGGACGGCTCGCGCGCCGTTGGCCTGTCTTGGACCACCGTTGGCGACCGCCTGATGACCGGCTGATGCCCGCCTGCCCAGCCCCCGCCGAGTGAGACGACCATCACGTCCCGGGGACGAGGGAACCGCACTGACAGATCGGTCTCACCGGATTAGTCTAAGTGGACTAATCCATGTCAACCAAAGACAGCTGATGTCCAGAAACCTGACCCCCCTGGCGCTGACCGTGCTCCGCATGCTGTGCGACGGCCCGATGCATCCTTATGAGATGCAGCAGCGCATCCGCTGGCATGCCTACGACCATGCGGTCAAGGTGACGCACGGGTCGCTGTACCACACGGTCGACCGGCTGGCCTCGTCCGGCCTGATCGAGCCCGTGGAGACCAATCGCGAGGGCCGCCGGCCCGAACGCACCGTGTACGCGGTGACGCCCTCCGGCCGGGACGCCGCGTGCGACCGGCTGGCCGAGCTGCTCGCCGCTCCGGGCGAGGAGTTCCCGCTCTTCGGCGCGGCGCTCGCGTTCGTCAACCTGCTGCCCGCGGACGAGGTCGCACGGCACCTGCGCAGCCGCGTGGTGATGCTGGAGGCGCTGACCGCCGGGCATCAGGCGTCCTACGAGTCGCTGCGCAAACGCGGCCTGGCCCGCTACAAGCTGCTGGACCTCGAGCTCAGCATCGCGCGGCAGCGGGCCGAACTCGACTTCGCCCAGTCCCTGGTGGACGACCTCGACGCGGGCCGCCTCACCTTCGAGGACGACGAGGAGTCGAAGTCGGCCTGCCCCCAACGGCCCAACCACGACGACGCGCCCGGCCACAGGGCGCGCGCAGAGGAGAATTCATGAGCAAGTGGCGCGGAAACCCCTGGGCGGTGCTGCTGACGCTCTCCCTCGGGTTCTTCATGACGCTGCTCGACCTCACGATCGTGAACGTCGCGATCCCGAGCATGATCGACAAGCTGCACGCCTCGCTGGACGAGGTGCTGTGGATCACCAACGCCTACATCCTGGTGCTGGCCGTCCTGCTCATCACCGCGGGCCGCCTCGGCGACCTGTGGGGCAAGAAGAACCTGTTCATCGCCGGGGTCGTGCTGTTCACCCTGGCCAGCCTCGCGTGCGGCATCGCGCAGGACCCGACCCAGCTGATCGCGGCCCGCGCGATCCAGGGCCTCGGGGCCGCGCTGCTGATGCCGCAGACCATGTCGATCATCATCGCGACGTTCCCGCCGGAGAAGCGCGGCGCGGCGCTCGGCGTGTGGGGCGCGGTGGCGGGCGTCTCCACGATCGCCGGGCCGACCGTCGGCGGCGTGCTGGTGACCAGCTTCGACTGGCGGTGGATCTTCTTCGTCAACCTGCCGATCGGGATCATCGTGCTGTCCATGGCGGTGCCGATCCTGCCCGGCCACACCCCGGGCGTCCGGCACAAGTTCGACGTGACGGGCGTCGTGCTCGCCACGGTCGCGCTGTTCGCCCTGGTGTTCGCGCTCACCGAGGGCCAGAAGTACGACTGGAACGCCTGGATCTGGGCGCTCATCGGCGGCGCGGCCGTGCTGTTCGTGGTCTTCCTGTTCCAGCAGAAGTCCCGGCAGGACCGCGAGCCGCTGGTGCCGTTCGGGCTGTTCCGCGACCGCAACTTCACGATCCTGGCGTTCGTCGGCGCGGCCGTCTCGGTCGGCATGGTCGGCATGTTCCTGCCGATGAACATCTACCTGCAGTCGGTGCTCGGGTTCAGCGCGCTGAAGGCGGGCCTGGTCATGGCGCCGTCCTCGGTCGTGTCGATGTTCCTCGCGCCGATCGCGGGCAAGCTCACCGACAAGATCGGCGGCCGGTTCATCCTGATGTCCGGCCTGCTGCTGTACAGCGCGGGCATGCTCTGGATGATCCTCGTCGCGGGCACCGCCACCGGCTGGACGGCTTTCCTCGGCCCGCTGATCGTCACCGGGATCGGCGTCGGCGGCGTGTTCGCGCCGATGGCGACCGAGGCCACCCGCAACGTCCCGCCGCGCCTGGCCGGGGCCGCGTCCGGCGTGAGCAACACGATCCGGCAGATCGGCTCGGTCGTCGGCTCGGCGGCGGTCGGCGCGATCCTGCAGAACCAGCTCGCGTCGTCCCTCAGGAGCGAGGCCGTCACGCGGGCGCAGGGCCTGCCGCAGCCGTACCACGACAGGTTCGTCGCGGGCTTCTCGTCGGCGGCGAAGGGCGGCATGGAGGTCGGCGCGTCCCAGCACAGCGGGGCCCAGAAGTTCCCGCCCGGGACGCCGCAGAACGTCGTCCACCAGATCCAGGCCCTCTCGGGCCAGGTGTTCGGCCACGGCTTCGTCCACGCGATGAAGCCCACGATGATCATGCCGGTCGTGGTGGTCATGGTCGGCGCCCTCGCCTGCCTCGGCGTGAAGCGCTACCGTGCGACCGCTCCGTCCGACGCCCCTCAGCCGGAGGCCGCGCCCGCCGCGACCTGATCCGCGCCCGCCGAACGGCGTCCGCTGAACGGTGAAGCCCGGCACGACGACTCGTCGTGCCGGGCTTTCTCGCTTCGCCCCCGCCGTCTACCGGGCGATGCGGCGGTAGCGGCCGTCGTGGAAGATCAGGGGCTCGGCGTCGGGGTCGGGCAGGTCGAGCGACAGGACCTCGCCGACCACGATGCTGTGGTCGCCGCCCTCGTGGACGGCGTGGGTGCGGCACTCGACGGCGGCGAGCGCGTCGGACAGGACCGGCGCGCCGGTCGCGGCGCCGCGGTGGACCCGGTAGCCGTCGAGCTGCCCGGCGATCGGACGGCCGCGGGTGGCCAGGTGCTCCGACGCCGCGCGCAGGCCGTCCGGCAGGACCGAGACCGCCCAGGTCCCGGCGGCGAGGACGGTGTCGTGGAACCGGGCCGTCCGGTCGGCGCAGAACATGACCAGCAGGGGATCGAGGGACACCGAGGTGAAGGCGTTGACCGTCATCGCGTGGTCGACGCCGTCGGCGACGGTGGTCACGACCGCCACGCCGGTGGCGAACCGTCCGACGACCCGGCGGAACAGCCGGGGGTCGGGCGCGGTGCCGAGGGCGTGGGCTTCGGGGCAGGGGGGCTCGATGCTCACAACGCCCCAACACTACCCGCGGGTATCGCCACCGCCTCCGGTGAGCCACTGTCCGGTCAGCCACTGTCCCGGCGCGCCGCGGGACGGGACGAGCACGATCGCGAGCAGCGCGGCGACCATGCCGCCGATGATGTAGACGTAGCCGGGGGTCGTCCCGGGGATCACCAGATCGCCCTCGGACTGCTTGGACGACATGACGAACGTCACGATCATCCACGCCGCCGCCGGGACCACCGCGCCCAGTTTCGTCCCCATGCCGAACCCCGCGCCGAGGACGAGGCCGAACAGCACCACGCACAGGCCGAGCGACGGCAGCGGCCACGAGCCGACCGTCCAGTCCTGGTGGAAGCCGCCGAAGATCCCGTACGCGAACCCGAGCAGGGCCAGCACCACGTAGGCCGCCCCGGACACCAGGGCGGCCAGCCCGGGCGAGACGGGCGCGGGCGCGGTCTCGGCCGTGGGCTCGGCGTCGGAGGCGGGCGCGGGGCTCTCGGGGCCGTCCGTCCGCTGCGGGGTGGCGTGATCCTCGTTCACGGCGACAGCCTAGCCAGGGTGGCGGTCAGGACAGGCCCGCGAACAGGTCGGTCTCGCGTCCGCCCGCCGCGGCCGGGCCCCGCTCGCCGTCCAGCAGGACGAAGTACTCGGTGCCGAACGCCTGCTGGCCGAGGTTGTTCGACAGCGCGAAGAACGGCCCGGTCTCGGCGGGGGCCACGATGATCTGGGTGCGGTGCGCGCGCAGCGCGTCGAGCTTGGACGGCAGGTACGGACGGGCGTCCACGACCGTGGTGATCAGGTCGTCCGGGACGCCGGAGCCCAGCTCGTCCAGGGTGGCGACGCGCGGGAACGGCAGCCGCGCCTCCCGCATCACCGCGATCGCCCGGACGAGCACGGTGCGCGGCGTCGCGTACGCGTACAGCTTCGCGACCCGCCACGGCTCCCGGCCCCCGCCCTCGAAGGACGGGTCGGCGGCCAGCTCGAACGCGCGGCGCGTCACGCGGTGCGCCTGGATGTGGTCGGGATGGCCGTAGTTGCCGCGGTCGTCGTAGCTGACGACCACCTGCGGCCGGACCTCCCGGACGATCTCGGCGAGCGCCCCGGCGGCCTCGTCGAGGTCGGCGCGCCAGAAGCAGCGCGGGTCGTCGTTGGTGGCGGCGCCCATCATGCCGGAGTCGCGCCAGCGGCCCGCTCCGCCGAGGAACCGGTGCTCGGCGACGCCGAGCGCCGCGCAGGCCGCGTCGAGCTCGCCGATCCGGAAGGCGCCGAGCCGGTCGTCCTTGTCGGCGGCCAGGTGGCGCAGGTCGTCCGGGATGACCTCGCCCTCCTCGCCGAGCGTGCAGGTGACGAGCGTGACGTGGGCGCCCTCGGCCGCGTACTTGGCCATGGTCGCGCCGGTCCCGATGGACTCGTCATCGGGATGGGCGTGCACGAACAGGATCCGCGGCTCCTTCATGACCAGTGAGCCTACTAACGCGCGGGACCGCTCTCGGCTGTCACCCTTCCCACCCGGTGCGCGAAACGTCACGTTCCGGACGTGACCGTCGTCACGTCCGGAGCGTGGTCGTTCCGTTCGCCCGAGGCCGCCGGACCGGAGCCGGTCGCCCGGCTCCGGGGCCAGGGGCGGTCAGTCGCCGGTCAGGCCGCCCGCCGCGGCGCCGCCCGTGCCGCCGCCACCGGTTCCGCCACCGGTGCCGCCACCGCCGCCGGTGCCGCCACCGCCGCCGCCCGCGGGCGGCTTGGTGGTCTTGCCGCCGCCGCCCTCGGGGGGCGCCGTGTCGGTCGGCTTCCCGGTCGGCTCGCCGGTCGAGGTGTCCGGCGGAGTGGACGGCTCCGTCGGCTCGGTCGACTCCGTCGGACGCTGCGTCGGACGGTGCTTCCGGGTGTGGGTCGGCTCCGGCTCGCTCGAGTCGGTGTCGGTGGGCGACTCGGAGTCGGTCGGGTTCTCGGACTGCGAGGTCTGCTGGTCGCTGCCCGGCGTGTTGCCCTTGCTCCCGTCGCCACCGCCCATGTTCGCCACCGCGACGCCGACCACGGCCGCCAGGACCAGGATGGCGATGACCGCCGCGATCACCGGCCCCCTGGACTTCTTCTCGGGCTCCCAGTCGCGCCGGGAGGGACGGCCCCCGCCACCCCGGTAGGCCTCCTCGTAACCGGCGACCGGCGGCAGGGTCGCCCCGCCGCCCACGCCCTGCGTGGCGCCACCGTAGCCCTGGTCATAGGCGCCCGCCGGGGCCATGCGGGTCGCGGCGGCGCCGCCTGCGGCAGCCGCGGCTCCCCCGGCCAGCAGCGCGGTCGCCTGCGCCGGGTCGTCCAGCGCGGTCGCGCCCGGGACGCCGCCGCCGCCGGGGATTCCGCCGGTGCCTCCGGGACCGCTGCCGATCAGCGCCATCATCAGCTGCTGCGCGGTCGGCCGCCGGGCCGGGTCCTTGGCCAGGCAGGCGGCGATCAGGTCGTACAGCTCGGGCGGCAGGCCGTCCAGCGAGGGCGGCTCGTTCATCACCCGGTTGATCACCGCGACCACGGTGTCGTCGCCGAACGGCGGACGGCCGGTCGCGGCGAACACCATCGTCGAACCCCAGGCCCAGACGTCCACGGCCTCGGTGAGGCGCTGCCCGGCGACCTGCTCGGGGGCCATGTAGGACGGGGTGCCGATCGCCTTGGTGGCGTTGGTCTGGCCCGCGTCCAGGGCCCGCGCGATGCCGAAGTCGATCACGCGCGGGCCGTCCGGGGCCATGATCACGTTGTGCGGCTTGAAGTCGCGGTGCACGATGCCCGCCTGGTGGATCGCCACCAGGGCGGTCGCGGTGCCGATCGCGAGGCGTTCCAGGGCCGCGCCGGTGATCGGCCCCTGCTCGGTGATCTGCTTGTAGAGCGCCGGGCCGGGGACGTACTCGCTGGCGATCCACGGCTGGTCGCCCGCGACGTCGGCCTCGAGCACCTGGGCGGTGCAGAACCGGGCGACCTGCATGGCCGCCTGCGACTCGCGGACGAAGCGGTGGCGGGCCATGTCGTCGGCGGCGGCGTCGGCGCGCAGGAGCTTGATCGCCGCCTTCGCCCCGGACGGGTCCACGCCCAGGTAGACGACGCCCTGACCGCCCTCTCCAAGACGTTCGGTCAGGTCGTAGGACCCAAGCCGCCGGGGGTCTCCCGGCTGCAAGTCCGACATGGAACAACTCCTTCGGGGGCGGTTCTGACGACGCTGCGGCACTGGGCGGGCTCCGAGCTTACGCGAGCGGGGGCGCGCCCACCGCGCGTTCACCCTGCGGGACCATACCCATTGAATCCCCACAAAGCAGCGTGGTGGCGGGCTGCCGCCCGGATCGGTCGGAGACGGCTGGCAGACTCACATCATGAGCATCAGCTATCCGCGGCAGACGGCCCGCACCCGCCGGTTCACCCTCGGCGTCCCCCGCGCCTTCCAGATCGCGCCCGACGGGTCCCGGGTGGCGTTCCTGCGCACCAAGGCGGGCGACGACCCCGTCACCTGCCTGTGGACGCTGGACCCGGCGTCCGGTGCTGAGACGCTCGTCGCCGACCCGGCCTCGCTCGCCGTCGCGGGTGAGGCGAACCTCCCCGCCGAGGAGCGCGCCCGCCGCGAGCGGGCCCGCGAGGGCGCGGGCGGCATCGTCGGCTTCGCGACCGACTCGGCCGTCCGGCAGGCGGTGTTCAGCCTCGGCGGACAGCTGTTCCTCACCGACCTGGCGTCCGGGGAGACCCGGGAGCTGCCCGCCCAGACCCCGGTGTTCGACCCGCGCCTCGACCCCGCGGGCCGCCGCGTCGCCTACGTCTCGGGCCGCACCGTCCGCGTGATCGGCACGGACGGCTCGGACGACCGCGCCCTGATCACGCCCGAGAGCGACCAGATCTCCTACGGGCTGGCCGAGTTCATCGCCGCCGAGGAGATGAGCCGCATGCGTGGCCACTGGTGGTCGCCGGACGGCTCGACCCTGCTCGCCGCGCGGGTGGACGAGACGCCCGTCCAGCGCTGGACGATCGCCGACCCGGCCAACCCCGAGAGCCCCGCCACCGAGATCGCCTACCCGGCCGCCGGGACGCCCAACGCGATCGTCTCGCTCGTCCTGCTGAAGGTCGACGGCCTCGCCGCCGACGGCGGCCGCGCCTCGGTGTCCTGGGACCGCGGCCAGTACCCCTACCTGACCACCGCGGGCTGGGACGCGCGCGGCCCGCTGATCGTCGTCCAGACCCGCGACCAGCGCGCCCAGCGCGTGCTCACCGTCGACCCGCTGAACGGCGAGACCACCCTGCTGCACACCGGCCACGACCCGGTCTGGACCGAGATCGTCCCCGGCGTCCCGGCGCGCACCGGCACGGGCGACCTGGTCTGGACGGTCGAGGACCACCAGGCCACCGCGCCCGGCGTCGCGTCCCCCGACCTCGTCGGCACCCGCCGCCTGACGATCGGCGGCGAGCCGGTCACGCCGCCCGGCCTCCAGGTCCGCTCGGTCCTCGGCGTCGAGGGCGGGACGGTGCTGTTCACCGCGTCCACCGAGCCGACCGAGGTGCACGTCCACCGGTACGCGGACGGCGAGGTGACCCAGATCACCTCGGGGCAGGGCGTCTACTCCGCGGTCGCGTCCGGCGATCTGACCGTGATCACCGGCTCGCGGCTGGACGTCCTCGGCACCGTCACCGAGCTGCGCGGCCCGCACGGCACGTTCCCGGTCGAGTCCCGCGCCGAGACCCCGGTGATCACGCCGCGGGTCGAGCTGCTGAGCGCCGGGCCCCGGGAGGTCCGCACGGCCGTGCTGCTGCCCACGGGCTGGACGCCCGACCAGGGCCGCCTGCCCGTCCTCATGGACCCCTACGGCGGCCCGCACGCCCAGCGCGTCATGGCCGTCCAGCGCGCCTACTGCGAACCGCAGTGGCTCGCCGACCAGGGCTTCGCCGTCGTCATCGCCGACGGCCGCGGCACCCCCGGCCGCGGGATCGCCTGGGAGCGCGCCGTCCGCGGCGACTTCGTCACCCCCGTCCTGGACGACCAGATCGCCGCCCTGGAGGAGGCCGCCCGCCGCCACCCGGCCGCGCTCGACCTCGACCGGGTCGCCGTCCGCGGCTGGTCCTTCGGCGGCTGGCTCGCCGCCCTCTGCGTCCTGGCCCGCCCGGACGTCTTCCACGCCGCCGTCGCGGGCGCCCCGGTCACCGACTGGACGCTCTACGACACCCACTACACCGAGCGCTACCTCGGCCTTCCCGAGGAGGAGCCGGAGACCTACGCCGCCAACTCCCTCATCGGGCTGGCCGACAAGCTCACCCGCCCGCTCCTGCTCATCCACGGCCTGGCGGACGACAACGTGGTGGCCGCGCACACCCTGCGCCTCTCCTCGGCCCTCCTGGCCGCGGGCCGCCCCCACACCGTCCTCCCCCTGTCGGGCGTCACCCACATGACCCCGCAGGAGGTCGTCGCCGAGAACCTCCTCCACCTCCAGGTCGACTGGCTGAAGAACTCCCTCGCCTGAGACCGGGCGAGACGAGAGGGGGCGTGCGCCGTGCACGCCCCCTCTTCGTTCTCAGGGGTTGCGGTCGGCGGCCGGTTGGCGGTCGCCATGCCAGGACGACCACAGGGCCGCGTAGGAGCCCTTGGCGGCCAGGAGCTCGTCGTGGGTGCCGAGTTCGGCGATGCGCCCGTCCTCGACGACGGCCACGCGGTCGGCGTCGTGGGCGGTGTGGAGACGGTGGGCGATGGCCACGACCGTCCGGCCGGACAGGACGGCGGCGAGCGAGCTTTCCAGGCGGCGGGCGGCCCTCGGGTCGAGGAGGGACGTCGCCTCGTCCAGGACGAGGGTGTGCGGGTCGGCGAGGACGAGGCGGGCCAGCGCCAGTTGCTGCGCCTGGGCCGGGGAGAGGTCCTCGCCCGCGGCTCCCACCTGCGCGGACAGGTCGGGGCCGTCCCAGTCGACGGCCTCGAGCGCGGCGCGGATCTGGTCGTCGGACGCGTCCGGCCTCGCCATCACCAGGTTGTCGCGGAGGCTGCCGCGGAACACGTGGTGCTCCTGGGTGACGAGCGCGACGTGGCCGCGCAGGTCGTCCAGCGGGAGTTCGACGAGCGGGACGGGCGCGGCGTCGCCGACCTCGACCGCGCCGGAGCCGGGGGCGTCGATCCCGGCGACCAGGCGGCCGAGGGTGGACTTGCCCGCGCCGGACGGCCCGACCATCGCCAGGCGTTCGCCCGGACGCAGCGCCAGGTCCACGCCGTGCAGGACGTCGTGGCCGGGCCGGTAGGCGTACCGGACGTCCCGGACGTTGATCCGCTCGCCGTCCGGTCGCGCGGACGTCGGGACGCGGTCGGCCGGGACGTTCCCGACGCCGAGCAGCCGCGCCAGGGACGCGCCGCCGATCTGCACCTCGTCCAGGCGGTAGAGGAGCATGTCGACCGGGCCGACGAGCTGCTGGACGTACAGGGTCGCGGCGGTCACCTGCCCGAGCGACGCGAGCCCGTGCTGGTGCAGCAGGCCGCCGACGACCAGCGTCCCGACGATCGGGAACAGGTAGCCGCTCTCGACCACGGGGAACAGGACCGTCCGCAGGCCGAGCGTGTACCGCTCGCGCGAGTAGGAGCGGGCGATGTCGGCGTCGCCGCGGGCGCGCCGCCGCGCCTCGAGGCCGAACGCCTCGACCGTCCGGGCTCCCTGGACGGTCTCGGCGAGGCCGTCGGTGAGCTCCGCCCAGGCCGCCTCCTCGCGCAGGTAGCCGTCGCGGGCGCGCTTCAGGTACCAGCGCATGCCGAAGAGGATCGACGGCAGGCCGAGCAGGACGGGCAGCGTGACCAGCGGGCCGGTCAGCACGAGCGCGACCAGCGTGAGGACGATCGTGACGCCGCCGATGACCATCTCCGGGACGGCCTCCCGCACCACCCCCGACAGCTCCCCCACGTCCCGCGAGGTGCGGCTGACCAGGTCGCCCGTCCCGGCGCGCTCGACGCGGGACAGCGGCAGGCCGAGGACGCGCCCGACGAACTCCTCGCGCAGCTCGGCCATGACCCGCTCGCCCAGCCGCGCGGACGCGAAGTAGGCGTACCGGGTCAGGACGCCCTGGACGATGACGAATCCGGCGATCGCCGCGCCAACGGTGTCGATGTGCGCCGTCCCGGAGCGGACGCCGTCGACCAGGCCGCCCAGCAGCCGGGGCGTGACCAGCCCGGACACCGCCGCGAGGGCGTGCAGGGCGAGCGCCCCGACCAGGGCGCGCGGATGCCGCCGGACGAGCTCGACGGCGTACGCCCGCACCTGCGCGGGCGTGGCGACGGGCAGGATGGCGGTGCTCATGACGCTCCACGGGTGACGACGGCGGCGTAGCGGGGTTCGGCGTCCAGCAGTTCGCGGTGCGTGCCCTCGGCGACGACCGCGCCGTGCTCGACGAACGCGACGTGGTCGGCGCGGTCGAGGACGAGGGGGCTGGTGGTGGCGATCACGGTCGTCCGCCCGGCCCGGACGCGGCCGAGGCGCTCGGCGATCGCGGCCTCGGTGTGCGCGTCCACGGCGCTGGTCGGCTCGACCAGGACGAGCACCTCGGGGTCGGCGGCGAGCGCCCGGACGAGCCGCAGCCGCTGCCGCTGCCCGCCGGAGAACTCCCGTCCCGCCTCGGCGACATGGCCGTCGAGTCCGGTCGCGTCCACCACGTCCTCCGCCGCGGCGGCCTCGACCGCCGCGGCCAGACCGTCCACCCGGACGTTCCGGTCACCGTCCAGCACGGCATCCCGGTGCCCGTCCAGCGCGGCGTTCCGGTCACCGTCCAGTACGTCGTTCCGGTCACGGACGTCCGGTGGAACGTTGCGGTCGCCGGACGGCGGGGCGAGGGTCTCGTGGAGGGGGCCGGAGAAGAGGCGGTCCTCGTTGACGGCGACCAGGACGCGCGACCGGACGTCCGCGACCTCGGCGAGGGGAACGCCGCCGTAGGTGACATCCCCCTCGGTGTAGCGGCCGAGACGGTCGGCCACGGCGGCGGCGTCGCGCGGGTCGGAGGCGGCGACGGCGGTGACCCGTCCCGGCCGGACGACCAGCCCGGACGCGGCGTCCACCAGCTCGGCCGGGCCGTCCACGCGGCGGGTGCCGGTGTGCGTGATCTCCGGCTCGACGTCGAGCAGGCGGCAGACGCGCCCGGCGGCGACCCGGCCCTTGGTGAACTTCTGGGCCATCTCGCCGAGCGTCCGCAGCGGCTCGACCAGGAAGACCGCGTAGCCGTAGAACGCGACGAGCTGGCCGATCGTGATCCTCCCGTCGGCGGCGAAGCGCGCGCCGAGCCAGGTGACCAGCGCGACGAGCAGGCCGGGCAGGAGCACCTCGGCGCCGCTGATCCGCGACTCGGCCCAGGCGACCCGGACCCCGGCCCGCCGGACGTCCTGGGACCGGCTCCGGTACCGGCCCGCGAACAGCCCCTCGCCGCCGACGCCGCGCAGCACCCGCAGGCCCGCGACCAGGTCCGTCGCCGTCGAGTTCAGCTCGCTGACCAGCTCGCGGTGCGCGTCCTCGCGGCGCTCGTAGGGGCGCAGCAGCGGCGCGGCGAGCGCGAGGATCACCGGGACGCCGATCAGCACGACCAGCCCGAGCGGCCAGGACGTCACCAGCAGCAGCGCCGCGACCACGACGATCGCGACGACCGAGCCGGTCCCGCGGCCGAGGATGTCCAGCACGTCGCCGATCCGCGCACAGTCGGAGATGCCGACGCTGACCACCTCGCCCGCGGTGAGCCGCTTGGGCAGCGTCGCGCCGAGCCGCGTCGTCTGCCGGGTGACCAGCTGGATCGTCCGGTAGCAGGCCGACAGCCAGTTGAACACGGCCATCCGGTGCCGGGTCACGCTCGACGCCATCTGGACGACGCCGAGCGCGAACAGCGCGCCCGCCCAGCCCAGCAGCGCGCCGGTGTCCCCACCGGCCACGCCCGCGTCGATGGCGCGTCCGATCGCGGCGGGCATGAGCGCCTGGGAGAGGAAGAACACCGTCCCCAGCACGGCCACGGCGATCACGCTGCGGCGCTGGACGCGCATCAGCCACAGTAGGTAGCGCGTGGGGGAAGTGTGGTCGGGAATGCCCGGATCGGGTACGGGTAGGTCCTTCACTCTGCGAAGGTATGCGGCGACCCGGCGGCTCCTCGACTCATTTTTTCCGCCACCGGCCGCCCCGCGAGGCGATCCTCCGGCCGTCGGCGCCGGGCCCGGCCCGGAGGGCGACCGGGATGTGTCCGGGGACGGCTCGTGGCGCGTCCGAGGTGCGCCGCACTCCGCCGACCGGCTAGCCTCCGTCGGGTCGTGAGCCATTCCCGCCGTGCCGTCCCGTCCCCGTCCGGCCAGCCCGAGACCGTCGAGCTGCTGGCCGTCCTCGGCGACCCCGCCGACGTGCTGATGGTCGAGAAGATGCTGACCGAGGCCGGGCTGGACGTCGCGATGACCGTCGCCTCCTCGGTGGACGAGGCGCGGCACCGCGTGACCCGCCGCACCCAGTGCATCCTGGTGGACCTGTCCGGCCCCGAGGACGACCGGCTGACCGGCCTGCGCCGGACGCTCGCGATGTCCGGGACGGCCGCGGTGATCGTGCTGACCGGCGTGGACGACGTGACCCTGGGCATCCGCGCGCTCGCCGCCGGAGCCGAGGACTACCTGGTCAAACAGGAGATCGACGGCCCGCTGCTGGCCCGCGCCGTCCGGTACGGGATCGAGCGGCGGCGCGCGGACGAGAGCGAGCGGCGGCTGGTCGAGGCGCGGCTGATGGCCGCCGAGAACGCCCGGCTGGAGCGCGGCCTGCTGCCCGTCCCGCTGATCGACGACCCGTCCCTGACGCACCACACCCGCTACCGGCCCGGACGGTCCCGGGCGCTGCTGGGCGGGGACTTCTACGACACCGTGCAGACCGAGGGCGGCGCCGTCCACCTCATGATCGCGGATGTCTCCGGGCACGGCCCGGACGAGGCCGCGCTCGGCGTCCAGCTGCGGATGGCGTGGCGGACGCTCGTCCTGTCCGGGCACACCGGCGAGCAGCTGCTCGGCACGCTCGACACCGTCCTCGGGCACGAGCGGCGCAGCGACGAGACGTTCACGACCCTGTGCATGGTCACGGTCGCCCCGTCCCGCCGGACGGCCCGCATGTACCTGGCCGGGCACCCCGCGCCGCTGCTGTTCACCGGCACCGGCCCGTCCACCCGGGTCGCCGCGCTGCCCGACTACGCGCACGGCCCGGCGCTCGGCCTCGTCCCGGACGCGGACTGGCCGATGACCGAGGTCGAGCTCGGCGACGCGTGGAGCCTGATGCTCTACACCGACGGCCTGATCGAGGGCCACACCGGGGACGGCTCGTCCGACCGCCTCGGCACCGACGGCCTGGTGGGGCTGGCGGGCGAGGCGTCCGGCCGCGGCCTGGTCGGCCGCGCCCTGCTGGACGACCTGGTCGCGGGCGTCGAGCGCCTCAACGGTGACACCCTCACCGACGACCTCGCCGTCCTCCTCCTCTCCCACCGCTGACACCGATGCCGGGGCGTGTGACCCACGTCACCAGCGGTTTTATCTACTACAGCGCGTAGAGCATGATGTACTACGACCCGTAGTTCCCTTTTGTGGTGTGAAGTCCGACACTCCGCGTTGTCACCGAACGGTCACGAACCCCAGGTCGGACACGCCCCATAGCCAGCGGCTATCGAAACGAGTGCCACCATGACTTGGCCCTCTTTCCCCAGGCAGCCGTACGGTTCGGAGCTGTGGCTATAGCGAGTACTGCGATCTACAGATCGACCGTCGGCAAAAAGGCGGTCATGGCGGTGACAGGGGCGATCCTCGTCGGCTTCCTGATCGCGCACATGATCGGGAACCTCAAGATCTTCCTCGGCGCGAGCGACTTCGACCACTACGCGGAGTGGCTGCGCACGATGGGCGAGCCCGCCGTCCCCCGGCGCACCGTGCTGACGATCCTGGAGATCGTGCTCGGCGTGTCCGTGCTCCTGCACATGTGGTCGGCGATCTCCCTGGCACGGCGCGCCCGCGCGGCCCGCCCCGTGAAGTACCAGGGCAAGAAGAAGTCGAACGCGCAGGGCTACGCCACGCACACCATGCGGTACGGCGGCGTCGTCATCCTGCTGTTCGTCATCTGGCACCTGCTGGACCTGACCTTCTACGCCGTCAACCCCAAGGGCTCGGACGCCACGCCGTACGACCGGGTCGTCGCCGACTTCGACGCGTCCCGCTGGTACATCACCGTCTGGTACGTGCTCGCCGTGCTGCTCGTCGGCCTGCACCTGCGCCACGGCATCTGGAGCGCCTTCCAGACCCTCGGCCTGCGCTCGCCGCGCAACAACAACGCCCTGCGCGGCCTCGCCGGCGGCCTCGCCGCCGTCGTCACGATCGGCTTCATCGCCGTGCCGATCTCCGTCACCTTCGGATGGGTGAGCTGACCATGACCGACACCTTCTACGAGGCCGGCGACCCGGTCGTCGACACCCAGGCCCCCGCGGGCCCGGTCGAGAACCGCTGGACCACCCGCAAGTTCGAGGCCAAGCTGGTCAACCCGGCCAACAAGCGCAAGAAGAAGATCATCGTCATCGGGACGGGCCTGGCGGGCGGCTCCGCCGGCGCGACCCTCGGCGAGGCCGGCTACCACGTCATCCAGTTCTGCTTCCAGGACTCGCCCCGCCGCGCCCACTCCATCGCCGCGCAGGGCGGCATCAACGCCGCCAAGAACTACCGCAACGACGGCGACTCGGTGCACCGCCTCTTCTACGACACCGTGAAGGGCGGCGACTTCCGCTCCCGCGAGTCGAACGTCCACCGCCTCGCCGAGATCTCCACCCAGATCATCGACCAGTGCGTCGCGCAGGGCGTCCCGTTCGCCCGCGAGTACGGCGGCCTGCTCGACAACCGCTCCTTCGGCGGCACCCAGGTCTCCCGCACCTTCTACGCCCGCGGCCAGACGGGCCAGCAGCTGCTGCTCGGCGCCTACCAGGCGCTCATGCGGCAGGTCGACGCCGGCAACGTCGAACTGCACGCGCGGCACGAGATGCTCGACCTGATCATGCAGGACGGACGCGCCCGCGGCGTCGTCGTCCGCGACCTGATCACCGGCGAGATCAAGAACTACACGGCCGACGCGGTCGTCCTGGCCTCCGGCGGCTACGGGAACGTCTTCTTCCTGTCCACCAACGCCATGGGCTCCAACGTCACCGCGTCCTGGCGCGCGCACAAGCACGGGGCCTACTTCGCCAACCCCTGCTACACGCAGATCCACCCGACCTGCATCCCCTACTCCGGCGAGCACCAGTCCAAGCTGACGCTCATGTCGGAGTCGCTGCGCAACGACGGCCGCGTCTGGGTGCCGAAGAAGGGCGGCGACGACCGCGCCCCCGGCGCCATCCCCGAGGACGAGCGCGACTACTACCTCGAGCGCATCTACCCGTCCTTCGGCAACCTGGTGCCGCGTGACATCGCCTCCCGCGCCGCCAAGAACGTCTGCGACGAGGGACGCGGCGTCGGCCCCGGCGGCCAGGGCGTCTACCTGGACTTCGCCGACGCGATCGCGCGGCTCGGCCGCAAGACCGTCGAGGCCAAGTACGGCAACCTCTTCG
The DNA here is from genome assembly GCF_000518265.1 of Actinomadura oligospora ATCC 43269. Lineage (GTDB taxonomy): Bacteria > Actinomycetota > Actinomycetes > Streptosporangiales > Streptosporangiaceae > Spirillospora > Spirillospora oligospora. Next base: position 329,859 of record NZ_JADG01000012.1, read on the forward strand.
AGATGTACGAGCGGATCACGGGCGAGAACCCGTACGAGGTGCCGATGCGCATCTACCCCGCCGTGCACTACACGATGGGCGGCCTCTGGGTCGACTACGACCTGCAGTCCAACATCCCCGGCCTGTTCGTCGTCGGCGAGGCCAACTTCTCCGACCACGGCGCCAACCGCCTCGGCGCGTCCGCCCTCATGCAGGGCCTCGCCGACGGCTACTTCGTCCTCCCGACCGGCCTCGGCGACTACCTCGCCCGCACCACCGGCCTGGACGAGGTCTCCGAGGCTTCCGTCTCCGACGCCGAGGAGCGGGTCCGCTCCCAGGTCGACAAGCTGCTCTCGATCAACGGCACCCGCACCGTCGACTCCTTCCACCGCGAGCTCGGCCACATCATGTGGGAGTACTGCGGCATGGAGCGCTCCGACGAGGGCCTGCGCAAGGCCCTGGAGCTGATCCCGGCGCTGCGCAAGGAGTTCTGGGAGAACGTCAAGGTCACCGGCAAGGGCGAGGAGCTCAACAAGGAGCTGGAGAAGGCCGGCCGGGTGGCCGACTTCCTCGAGCTCGGCGAGCTCATGGTGATCGACGCGCTGCACCGCACCGAGTCCTGCGGCGGCCACTTCCGCGCCGAGTCCCAGGACGAGGACGGCGAGGCCAAGCGCGACGACGAGCACTTCTCCTACGTGGCGGCCTGGGAGTGGGGCGGCGGCGAGACCAAGCCCGTCCTGCACAAGGAAGCCCTCGAGTTCGAATACGTTCACCCGACGCAGAGGTCGTACAAGTAATGAAGCTCACGCTGCGCATCTGGCGCCAGAAGGGCCCCCAGGACGAGGGCCGGATGGTCGAGTACGAGCTCGACGACATCTCCCCGGACGCCTCGTTCCTGGAGATGCTCGACGTCCTCAACGAGCGGCTGATCACCGAGGGCGAGGAGCCCGTCGCGTTCGACCACGACTGCCGCGAGGGCATCTGCGGCATGTGCTCGCTGGTGATCAACGGCACCCCGCACGGTCCCGAGCGGATGACCACCACCTGCCAGCTCCACATGCGCAAGTTCAAGGACGGCGAGGTCATCGACGTCGAGCCGTGGCGGGCCCGCGCCTTCCCGGTCGTCAAGGACCTGGTGGTGGACCGGTCGTCGTTCGACCGCATGATCCAGTCCGGCGGCTACATCACCGCCCCGACCGGCACCGCGCCCGAGGCCCACTCCGTCCCGGTGCCCAAGGCGGACGCGGACCACGCCTTCGAGGCCGCCGAGTGCATCGGCTGCGGCGCCTGCGTCGCGGCCTGCCCGAACGGCTCGGCCGCGCTGTTCCTCGGCGCGAAGGTCACGCACCTGGGCCTGATGCCCCAGGGCCAGCCCGAGCGCTGGGACCGCGTGGTCTCCATGCTCGAGACCCACGACGAGGCGGGCTTCGGCGGCTGCACCAACACCGGTGAGTGCACCGTCGCCTGCCCCAAGGGCATCCCCCTCGACGTGATCTCGAACCTCAACCGCGACTTCCTCAAGGCCACCGTCGGCGGCAAGAAGAAGTAACCGCGCGAGCACCACGAGACCCCGCGACCGTTTCGGTCGCGGGGTCTCGTTGTTTTTCGGAGCTCTATAGCGCAGCGTCCCCGGTGAGATGATCATGCCTCTCGGCACTCGTCTCGATTCTCTTTGGCCATAAATGCTGGTTATGGGTCGGGGGCGGGGTGATCTTGGATGTGGCGTCGGCGCGCATGTGTGCAGGGTCACACGCTGCGGTGATTGTTATGTGTGTCACAGTCGCGCGACCGTGGCGTAGGGTCACATCCCCCGAAGGCGCGAGATCGGGGAACCCACCCAGCGGGGGGCGACCAGACCCCCGACCCGAGCTCAGGAGAGCGATCGATGAGCACAGTGGAGGCGCCGGGCAAGACGCGCGCCCAGATCAGGGAGCGCACGCTCAGGCGGGACGACTGGCGCGTCTATCCGATCACCACGCTGGTGATCTTCACGGCCTGGGTGGTGTACGCGACCATCCGCGCGTTCTGGGGGGCCGCGTTCTACGTCCCCCAGTACCACTACCTGACGCCGTTCTACTCGCCCTGCCTCAACGAGATCTGCAGCAACGTCAGCGCGAACGGGCACACCGGGGACGCCGCGGAGTTCGGCACGTTCCTGCCGGCCTCGACGCGCGGCTGGATCCCGTTCGCCGCGATCTCGCTGCCGTTCCTGCTGCTGTTCCGGCTGACCTGCTACTACTACCGCAAGGCGTACTACCGGTCGTTCTGGGCGTCCCCGCCCGCGTGCGGCGTCAGCGAGCCGCACGGCAAGTACACCGGTGAGCGGCGGTTCCCGCTGGTCGGCCAGAACCTGCACCGCTACTTCTGGATGGCCGCGTTCCTGATCTCCCTGGTCAACACCTGGGACGCGGTCCGCGCCTTCCACGGCAAGGACGGCGGGTTCGGCATCGGGCTCGGCACCCTGGTCCTGCTCGCCAACGTCGTCCTGCTGTGGATGTACACCCTGTCGTGCCACTCCTGCCGACACATCGTCGGCGGACGGTTGAAGAACTTCTCCAAGCACCCCGTCCGGTACTGGATGTGGGGGCAGGTCTCGAAGATCAACCAGAACCACGGCAGGTACGCGCTGATCACGCTCGGATCGCTGGTCGCGGCGGATCTCTACGTGGCGCTGGTCTCCAGCGGAACCATCTCCGACCTGCGATTCTTCAACTGAGGTAACCCCTGATGACCGAAATCGAGAGGCACGCCTGCGACGTCGTCGTGATCGGCGCGGGCGGTGCGGGACTGCGCGCGGCGATCGAGGCGCGGCTCCAGGGCAAGAAGGTCGCCGTCATCTCCAAGTCGCTGTTCGGCAAGGCGCACACGGTGATGGCCGAGGGCGGCGCGGCGGCCGCCATGGGCAACGTGAACCCGAACGACAACTGGCAGGTGCACTTCCGCGACACCATGCGCGGCGGGAAGTTCCTGAACAACTGGCGGATGGCCGAGCTGCACGCCAAGGAGGCCCCGGACCGGGTCTGGGAGCTCGAGGCGTGGGGCGCGCTGTTCGACCGCACCAAGGACGGCAGGATCTCGCAGCGCAACTTCGGCGGGCACGAGTACCCCCGGCTCGCGCACGTCGGCGACCGCACCGGCCTGGAGATGATCCGGACGCTGCAGCAGAAGGTCGTCGCGATGCAGCAGGACGACCACCGCGAGCACGGCGACTACGAGGCGCGGATCAAGGTCTGGGCCGAGACCACCGTGACCCGCCTGCTGAAGGACGGCGACGGGCGGATCTGCGGCGTGTTCGCCTACGTCCGCGAGACCGGGACGTTCGTGGTGTTCGAGGCCCCGGCCGTCGTGCTGGCCACCGGCGGCATCGGCAAGGCGTTCAAGGTGACGTCCAACTCGTGGGAGTACACCGGCGACGGGCACGCGCTGGCGCTGCTCGCCGGGGCGTCGCTGCTGAACATGGAGTTCGTCCAGTTCCACCCGACCGGGATGGTCTGGCCGCCGTCGGTGAAGGGCCTGCTGGTCACCGAGTCGGTGCGCGGCGACCGGGGCGTGCTGCGCAACTCCGACGGCAAGCGGTTCATGTTCGACTACATCCCCGAGGTCTTCCGCGACAAGTACGCGACGACCGAGGAGGAGGGCGACCGCTGGTACGACGACCCGGACAACAACCGCCGTCCGCCGGAGCTGCTGCCGCGTGACGAGGTCGCGCGGGCGATCAACTCCGAGGTGAAGGCGGGGCGCGGGTCGCCGCACGGCGGCGTGTTCCTCACGGTCGTCGACCGGATGCCCGGCGGCGCGGAGGAGATCCGGCGGCGGCTGCCGTCGATGTACCACCAGTTCAAGGAGCTGGCGGACGTCGATATCACGGCCGAGCCGATGGAGGTCGGGCCGACCTGCCACTACGTCATGGGCGGCATCGAGGTCGACCCGGACACGGGCGCGGCGCTCGTGCCGGGCCTGTTCGCGGCGGGCGAGTGCTCGGGCGGCATGCACGGCTCGAACCGGCTCGGCGGCAACTCGCTGTCGGACCTGCTGGTCTTCGGACGGCGGGCCGGGCTCGGGGCCGTCGAGTACATCGACGGGCTGGCGGCGCGTCCCGCCGTCCCGGACGCGGAGGTCGCGGCGGCGTCGGCGGAGGCGCTCGCCCCGTTCGGCCGTCCGGACGGCGAGAACCCGTACGCGGTCCACTCCGAGTTGCAGATGACGATGAACGACCTGGTCGGCATCATCCGCACCGAGTCGGAGCTGGCGGAGGCGCTGGAGAGGCTCGACGCGCTGCGCCCGCGGGTCGCGAAGGTCGGCGTCACGCCGGTCGGGGTCGGCGCGGGCGACGGCCGCGGCTACCACCCGGGCTGGCACCTGTCCCTCGACCTGCGGAACATGCTGCTGGTCTCGGAGGCGGTCGCGCGGGCGGCGCTCGAACGGCAGGAGAGCCGAGGCGGGCACACCCGGGACGACTACCCGGTCATGTCGGCCGACTGGCGCAAGGTGAACCTGGTGTGCCGGTTGTCCGGCGACGCGTCCGACCCGGTGACGGGGGCGCGCGTGGACCTGCGCCGCCAGCCGATGGATCCGATGCGGACCGATCTGATCGGCCTGTTCGAGACCGACGAGCTGAAGAAGTACCTCACCGCGGCCGAGCTGCCCGGCGGCGACCCGGAGGCGGCCGCGTCGGACCCGGCGGCGGGCGAGGCGGCAGGCGAGGAGGGCGAGCAGTGAGCTACCAGGCCAAGTTCCGGGTGTGGCGCGGCGACGAGGGCCGCGGCGAGCTGACCGACTACACGGTCGAGGTGAACGAGGGCGAGGTCGTCCTCGACATCATCCACCGGCTGCAGGCGACGCAGGCCCCCGACCTCGCCGTCCGGTGGAACTGCAAGGCGGGCAAGTGCGGCTCGTGCTCGGCGGAGGTCAACGGCATGCCGCGGCTGCTGTGCATGACCCGGATGTCCACCTTCGAGCCGGACGAGGTCGTCACGGTCACGCCCGTCCGCACCTTCCCGGTCATCCGGGACCTGGTGACGGACGTGTCGTTCAACTACGAGAAGGCGCGGCAGATCCCGGCGTTCGACCCGGGCGAGACCAAGCCGGGCGAGTTCCGGATGCAGCAGATGGACGTGGAGCGCTCGCAGGAGTTCCGCAAGTGCATCGAGTGCTTCCTGTGCAACAACGTCTGCCACGTGATCCGCGACCACGAGGAGAACAAGCCGGAGTTCGCCGGGCCGCGGTTCCTGATGCGGATCGCCGAGCTGGAGATGCACCCGGCGGACGAGGCGGACCGCCGGAACATCGCCCAGGACGACCACGGCCTCGGTTTCTGCAACATCACCAAGTGCTGCACCGAGGTCTGTCCCGAGCACATCAAGATCACTGACAACGCGCTGATCCCGATGAAGGAGCGCGTCGTCGGCCGCCGCTACGACCCGGTCGTCTGGCTCGGCTCGAAGCTCGGCATCGTGAAGAAGGGCCAGGACACGCCGTCCGCGTGACCTCGTCGTGGGAACGGCCGCCGGTGCACTCACCGGCGGCCGTTTCTTGTTGGACCAGGCCGCAGGAGGGGCGTTCGAGGGGGCGCGGGGCGGGGTGGCGTCACGCGAATGTCACCGTCCGGTGAGCTGCGTGGCGGGGGGTCCGGCGGACGGGGGCGGCGATGACGGCGGGCGGCGTGCCCCCGTCACCGCCGCCCGTCGCCACCGCCGTTCCCCGCGAACGCCGTCGGCCACCGTGACAACTGGGCCACCGTGCCGCGCTCCACCCTCGCTCGAACAAAGCGCGGTGAATAGGTAGAAGTACACAGAACGGGCACTTGATTTGTTCTACCGTCGTGGGTCCCCCGAGGGCGTCCGCGACTTAGCGTGGAGGCATGACCGCCTTGGAGCCGGGCTCCTTCCTCGCCGAACTCACCCCCGCCGAGCGGACCGACCTCGAGTCCCGCGGGGGCGTGCGGACCTTCGACCGTGGAGAGATGCTGTTCCACGAGGGTGAGGACGGCGTGTGGGTGGCGGTGCTGCTGGCCGGACGCGTCAAGGCGTACTCCACGCGTGAGCAGGGCGGCGAGGCGGTCCTCGGCGTCCGGGGGCCGGGTTCGCTGCTCGGCGAGGTCGCGGCGATCGACGAGCTGCCGCGGTCGGCGTCGGTGAAGACGCTGGAGCCCGCGCGGGCGCTGGCGGTCACCACCGCGGACTTCCGCGCCTACCTGGCCTCGAACCCGCGCGTCTCGTTCATCATCATGAAGATGCTGTGCCAGCGATGGCGCGAGGCGGACCGCGGCCGGGTCGAGTTCGGCATGTTCGACGCGACCGGACGCGTCGCGCAGCGGCTGGTCGAGCTGGCCGAACGGTTCGGCGTCCCGTACACGGGCGTGAACGGCGCGAGCGTCCAGATCACGTTGAGCCTGACGCAGGAGGAGCTGGCCGGATGGGTCGGCGCGTCCCGCGAGGCGGTCAGCAAGGCGCTGCGCACCCTGCGCCGCCACGGATGGATCGAGACGGGACGGCGCAGCGTCATCGTCCACGACATCCAGGCCCTCCGCCGCCACGCCCGCTGACACGAACCGCCGTCCGGGCGGGAATGCAGGACGCCGCGTCCGGGGGACCCGCTTTCCCGAAGTGATCATCCCCCTCGGGGAGGCCGGGCCGGGGGGGTGGGGCGTGTCGGGTCGGGTCGGGCGGCGGGTCGTGGACGGGCTGCCCCTACCCTGTGAGCGTGCAGTTGCAGCAGCTCGCCTACTTCGTCGCGGTCGCGGAGGTCAGGCACTTCACGCAGGCGGCCGAGCTGCTGCGCGTCGCCCAGCCGTCGCTGTCCAAGCAGATCCGCGCCCTGGAGACCGAGCTCGGCGCGTCGCTGTTCAGCCGGGCGCGCGGCAACATCACCCTGACACCGGCGGGCGAGGCGCTGCTGCCGCTGGCCAAGCGGATCCTCGCCGACGTCGACACCGCCCGGCTCGAGGTGCAGGAGCTCGCCGGGCTGCGCCGCGGGCGGGTCCGGCTCGGCGCGACGCCGTCGCTGTGCGCGGGCCTGCTCGGGGACGTGCTGCGCCGCTTCCACGACGCCTATCCCGGCATCGAGCTGCTGGTCGAGGAGGGCGGCTCGCGCGACCTGGTGCGGGACCTGACCCGCGGCTCGCTCGACCTCGCGCTGGTCATCCTGCCGCTGCACGGCGACCCGCCGCTGTCCACGACGCCGATCCTGCGCGAGGACCTGGTGGCCGCCTCCCCCGCCCTTCCGGCCTCCCCCGCCGCCGAGGCCGCGGGCCGTCCCGCCGAGGCGGGCGTGGGCGGACGGCTCGCCGGTCGCGGCTGCCAGCTGCCGCGCCGTCCCTACCTGCACATCTCCGACCTCCGGGACCGTCCGCTGGTGATGTTCCGCCCGGGCTACGACCTGCGGGAGGCCACGATCGGCGCGTGCCGCGCGGCGGGTTTCGAGCCGCGCTTCGCCGTCGAGGGCGGCGAGATGGACGCGGTGCTCCGGTTCGTCGAGGCCGGGCTGGGCATCGCGGTCGTGCCGAGCATGGTCCTCGCCGGACGGCCCGGGCTGCACGGCACCCCGCTGGTCATCACCGACGAGGACGACCCGTCCCGCGGCGGACGGCGGAACCAGCCCGGCCACGGCCTGCGCCGCACCATCGCGCTGGCGCACCGCAAGGACGTCGACCTCACCCACGCCGCCCGCGCCTTCCAGGAGACCCTGGAGAACTTCCTGGTCGAGGCGGGGCTCGCGGGCAGCCTGCCGTCCGGCGTCGAGACGCTGCTCACCCCCTGAGCGACGCCCGCCCGCCGGGCTCGGGTCGCCGGTCGGGGCTTGTTCTGGGGGACGGCGTGAACCGGGGCGGGGAGCTGGAAGTCAGTAAGAGGTAGGCAGGCGGACGTCTGGTGGCGTCCTTCGTGGCGAGGAGCGAGCGATGTCCTTTGGCCCTCCCCCTTATCCGGGGCCCCGGTATGCCGAGGCCCCGGTTCGTCCGCCGCGTCCGCAGACGGTGCAGATCGCGTTCTACCTGATGCTGGTCGGGGCGGCGATGCAGGTGCTGGGCCTCATCATCACGGTGGTGCGCATCAGTGCGCTGCGCGACGAGTTCCGGACGCAGCTCGCGGAGAGCGGGTCGACTCCGACCGAATCGTCGCTGGACGCGATGGTCGCGATAGTCATCGTGTTCGCGAGCGTGTTCGCGCTGCTCGGGGTCGCGTTGTGGGTCTGGATGGCGTTCATGAACCGGGCGGGCCGTCCCTGGGCGCGCATCACCGGGACGGTGTTCTTCGGCCTGTACACGCTGAGCACCGGGTCCGGCACGATCGTGCTCACGTCCGGGAGGACCAGCGAGTACAACCTCGGGGGCAACACCCCGGCGACCTTCGCCGTCAGCGCGGTGACCTGGCTGATCGGGCTGGCCATCATCCTGCTGTTGTGGAACAGGGCTTCCGGTCCGTTTTTCCGGCCGGTCTACGGGCCGCCGCCGGTTCCCTACGGGCAGGCTCCGGTCGGGTACCACCCGTATGCCGAGCAGCCGGGTCCGGTCGTCCAGGGGCAGGCCATGTATCCGCAGGGCGGTCAGGCTCCGCCGTTCGAGGGGCAGCCGCCGTATCCCGGACAGCCGCCGTATCCCGGGCAGGTGCCGCCTGGAGCGGGTGAGGCGCCGCCGTCCACGCCGCCCAACTGGCAGAGTCCCGGCTGATCCCTCCCTGACGGCATGGGCCCGACTGGCGAGCTTTGCCGCTTTTAGCACCATAATTTGGCGGGGCGACCCCGCGCCTCACCAGTGCTGACCTGAGATGGAACCGAATGAGCGACAGAGACCCTGAACGCGAGCATCCCCGCGAGGGCCTCCCGAAGGACACCGAGTCGTCCGCCCCCGAGGCCGGGGTGGAGGCGGACCGGAACGCCGAGGCGGGACGTCTCTGCGAGAACGGCGGATCGGCGGCTTCGGACACGGACGCGTCCGGCGATGCTTCGGACGCGGACGGGTCGGCGGCTGCTGCTGCTGAGATTCCGGGGTTGGATTCGGCGGAGAACCGGGGCGGGCGGCCGGCGAGGAAGAGGGCCCGGCGGCGGGCGCTGCGCTGGGTCGCCGGCGGGATGGCCGGGGTCGTGCTGGTCGCCGGGGGCGTGGCCGCGTGGCTCTACCAGGATCTGCGGGGGAACATCCGGCAGGAGCACGTCAAGGGACGGCTCGGGGAGAACCGTCCGGCGAAGCTCAACAAGTCGCTGAACATCCTGCTGGTCGGGTCGGACACGCGCGAGGGCGAGAACGGGAAGTACGGCTCGGCGGCGGAGATCTCCGGCGCGCGGTCCGACACGACGATCCTGCTGCACCTGTCGCCGAACCGCGACCAGGCCGTGGGGATCAGCTTCCCGCGCGACTCGATGGTGAAGATGCCCACGTGCAAGCGGGACGAGGGCGCGGACGTCCCGGCGCACTTCGGGATGATCAACGAGGCGTTCGCGTACGCGGGGCCGACCTGCACGTGGAAGACGCTCGAGTCGCTGACCGGGATCCATATCGACCACTTCGTCCAGGTGGACTTCGTCGGGTTCAAGCGGATGGTGGACGCGCTCGGCGGCGTGGAGATCTGCCTCGACAAGCCGGTGGACGACCCGCGCGCCGAGCTGCACCTGAAGGCGGGACGGCAGGTCGTGAAGGGCGACGACGCGCTCGGCTACGTCCGCGCCCGCTACTCGCTCGGGGACGGCTCCGACCTCGAGCGGATCCAGCGGCAGCAGAAGTTCATGGCGTCGGTGGTGAGCAAGGCGACCGGCTCGTCCATGCTGACCGATCCGGCCAAGACCTACCGGTTCCTCAAGGCGGCGACGAAGTCGGTCACGACCGACGACGAGCTCGACCTCGGCGGGATGAAGAAGATCGCGGACGGCCTGAAGGACATGAGCGCCGGACAGGTCCGGTTCGTCACGGTTCCCGTGGAGCCGTACGCGCCCGACCCCAACCGCGTCCAGTGGGACCAGACACAGGCCAAGGCGTTGTTCCAGGCGATCCAGCACGACAACGACCTGCCCGCGGCGGCGCCGTCGGCCGAGACGTCCGGGCGTCCGGCGAAGGTGGACACCGCCAAGCCGGCGGGGCCGACCGCGCAGCCCAGGCCGTCCGCGAAGGTGCGGGTCACGGTCGTGAGCGCCGGGGCCAGGCCGCAGAACGTCACGCGCGTCGTCGAGCAGTTGAACCGGCGTGGATTCGACGTCGAGAAGAAGGTCGAGAAGGCCACGACGACGAAGCAGACCAGCCTGTCCTTCTCCCCGGGCGCGGACGGTCAGGCCACGCGCCTGGCCCGCATCGCCCCGACGGCCGTCCTCACCCCGGATCCGAACACCCCGAACGGGACGATCCGCCTCGTCCTCGGGACGGACGGACTCCAGCTCCTCCCGCCGAAGGCCCTCGACTCCATCACCGGCGGTGTGCAGCCCGACCAGAACATCTGCGCGCGGAACTAGGCCGTTCTCCCCGGCCCCAGGAAGAACGGGCCTGCGGTTTCCCTTGCCCCGCCGACAGACCCGGCGCACTGTCGGCGGGCCGTCCGCGCCCGCGCGCTCTAGAGTCGTTCCAACGGTCAGGAACACCTCCAGGAGACGGCGATGACGCACCCATCCGACCCCGGTCAGTCCCAGCCGCCGGGCCATCCCTACGGCCCTCCGCCGCCACCCCCGTCCGGCACACAGCAGCCCCCGCCGTCCTACCACCAGCCTGGCCCGCTCCCCGGCCCCCGCGCCTCCACCCCCGGCCACGCCACCGGCCCGCAGCAGGCATGGGTGCCGATTCCGCGCGAGAAGGGCCTGCTCGGCGGGCTGCTCGACGCGAACTTCGACACGCTGGTCACGCCGAAGCTGATCAAGTTCTGGTACGTCCTGGCGATCCTGCTGATCAGCGTGCAGTGCCTGGCGTTCCTGCTGCTGGGGTTGAAGATCGCGACGTGGGACGACTTCTGGGCGTGGGGCGTCATCATGGCCGTCTCGTCGCCGTTCGTGTGGCTCTTCGAGCTGCTGATGGTGCGGATCCTGATGGAGGCCGTGATGGTGCGGTTCAAGGGCGTGGAGTACCTGCACGTCATCAAGGACAAGATCTGACGGTCCCGGCGGACGCCGAGGACCGCAGGCACTGAGGGCGAGGGACGGACGTCAGGTGGCCGAGTTCGGGGAGACGCGACGCGACCCGGGATTGACCCGGCGGGACGTGCCGGAGGCACGCGGCGGCGAGGGGCCGGATACGCGCGGCGGTGGGGTGCCGTTGGTGCGGTTGCCGGAGGAGTTGGCGGGGCGGTTCGCGGTGGTCGCGGAGTTGCCGGTGCAGGGGGCGGAGTCGGATCTGCTGCTGGTGCGGGACGGCGGCGGGCGCGAGCTGGTGATGAAGGTGTTCCGGCGCGGGTTCCACGCGGACCGGGACGTGTGGGCGAAGCTGCCCGCGCTGGGGTCGCCGCATGTGGTGCGGATCCTGGAGACGGGGAACGCGGGCGGGCGCGACTACGAGGTCGCCGAGTACGCCGAGCACGGGAACCTGCGGACGGTCATGGACCGGGGCCCGCTGGACACCCCGGACATCGCCCGGATCGTGGAGCAGCTCGCGGAAGGGATCCGGGCGCTGCACGACGCGGGGATCGTGCACCGAGACCTGAAGCCCGAGAACGTCCTGGTCACGGCGCTGGACCCGGTGCGGACGGCGATCACCGACTTCGGCTTGAGCCGGGTGCTGGAGCAGAGCGTGGTGTTCGCGTCGTCGTCGCGGACGCTCGCGTACGCGGCGCCGGAGTCGCTGTCGGGGCAGGTGTCGCCGGCGCGGGACTGGTGGTCGCTGGGGATGGTCGTCCGGGAGATGGCGACCGGGCGTCCGCCGTTCGGCGGGCTGAGCGAGACGGTGGTCGTCGACCATCTGGCGACGCGTCCGATGCCGGTGGAGGACGTCGAGGATCCTCGGGTGCGGCTCCTGGTGCGGGGGCTGCTGACGCGTGATCCGCGACGCCGGTGGTCGTCCGCGCAGGTCAGCGCGTGGCTGGCGGGTGAGTCGCCGGACGTGGCGGACGAGCGGGAGCGCTCGGCGCCCGTCCATGGGCCGCCGTCCGGGCCGGGGCTGCCGTTCGACGGGCGGCGGTTCACCGACCGGCGCGAGCTGGCGCGGGCGCTGGTGGAGCGCTGGGACCACGCGGCCGTGTACCTGTTCGGACGCGGCGAGGCCGGGGAGGCGTGGCGGACGCTGCGCGACTGGCTCGCGGAGGTCCCCGACGACAGCCGGATCGAGCTGGTCGACCGCCACCTGACCTCGGACACCCTGAGCGCGGACGGCAAGCTGCTGCACCTCGTCCGCTGGCTCGATCCGCAGCTCCCGCCGCACTACCTGGGCCGCCGCGTCACCCCGGACGACCTGCCCGGCCTGGCCGCCCTCGCGAGCGAGCCGGGGCATCCGGACCACCGGACGGCGTGCCTGCTCGGCAAGGGCCTGTGGGACGGGCGGCTCCTGGACGTCCTGGCCGGTTTCGAGGGGGCGCACGAGCTGGCGCGCGTCGACGTCCAGTGGCGGGCGCACGTCGCGGCGTGGAACGACCTGGCGCGCTGGCTGCGCTCACAGGACGCGCTGCCGCTCGCGGCGAAGGCGCGGCTCCCCGGGACCGGGGCGGCGGACGCGCCGGTCGCGGGCGAGGTCCCGCCGGACGAGCCGCCCGTCGTCCTGCTGACGCTGCTCGCGCTGGCGGCGCGTCCGGCGGAGACGGCGAACGCGCTGAGGCAGGCCGTCGCGAAGCGGCACGGCGAGGACGTGCCGTGGTTCGCGTGGCTGGTGGACGGCGCGGCGGACGACGATCCGCTGCGCCTGCTCGCGGTCGCCCGGACGCAGCCGGAGGCCGCCGCCGAGGCCGCGGCGCGGCAGCGGGACCGGCGGGCCGAGGAGATCAAGGCGGAGGAGCTTCGCCGCCACCGGGATGAGCAAGAGCAGCGGCGCTTGGAGAAGAAGAACGCGGCCGTCACGCGCGCGATCGGCTGGTCGCTGCCGATCCTGCTGTTCTGGCTGGCCGGAAGCGGGCTCATCGCCCAGCTGGCGGGGGGCGGCACCAAGACCGGCCCGGCCGGTTGGTTCGTGATGCTCGGCTTCGTGGCCGTCCTCGCATGGGCCGTGCAGTGCGTGGCCGAGGTGTTCGTCGCGCGCGCGCAGGGAGGCGAGTACTTGCCGCACGGTCCGTGGGCGTTGGCGTCGAGCGCGCTGTCGGCGAGCGGACGCGGCATGAACAAGGTCGGTCAGGCCATGCGCGGGACGCCGGGCAAGCGCGGTCTCGTGCCGTTCGCGCTCGTGTTCGGGATCATGTTCGCCCTGCTGCTGATCGCGCTGGCCGCCGTGACCCCGGCGGGCGGCCTGCTGTGGATGCTGGCGATGCCGTCCGCGGCCGTCGCGCACGCGGTCGCCGCGGGCGTCCGGCTGCACCGCTGGCGCACCACCCGGAATTCCGAGAGAGGGACATCATGAGCAGCGGCGTCGAGGCCGACATCGTCCTGGACGCGGCGGTCGTCCTCACCCTGGGGATGAACCGCGCGCTGGGCCGCGCGACGGGGCTGGCGGGACGCGGCGCGCAGGCGCTCGCGGACCGCGCCGCGGGCCGTGCCGAGGCGCGCGGACGCCGCCTCGCCGAGGTGCGGGACCTGGAGCGCGCGCTCCGCGAGGTCGTCGAGCGCAACGCGCGCATCCAGGCGCTCCGTGAGCTGGGCGCGGAGGACCTCCCGGCGCCGCTCGCGCCGGGCGAGGACGACGCGTCCGACGACCTGACCGCGTGGTGCGCGCGCGCCGACGCCCTGCTGGACGAGGCGGAGACCGCCCTGTCCAGGAGGATCGCCGCCGACCTCGGCACACAGATCTTCGCCACGGAATCCCTCACCACCGACACCTCGAAGCCCCCGGCACCGACGCCCGCGCGCGTGGACGAGGCGCTCGAACGCGTCCTGTCGCGGCTGCTGCCGGACGCCACGGACGAGGACCGCCGGAACGTCATCGACGCGGCGAAACTGCTGTCCGAGACCGGTTCCGCGCAGGACGCCGAGACCGTCCTGTCCGAGGTCAGGCTGCGCGTCCAGGGCGCGAACAACAACGCCCGGACGCGTCGCGAGCAGGTGAGACGCGCGCGCGCGGAGCAGGACGCACGTGAGCAGGCCGAGGCCGAGCGGCAGTACGTCCTGACCGAGGTCACCAAGGCGTTCGAGGACCTGGGCTACGAGGTCCAGCAGAGCTTCGAGACGCTCACCGCCGACAGCGGCTCGCTCGTGCTGTCCAAGGGCGACTGGACGGACCACAGCGTCCGCATGCGGCTGGACGGCGACGCGAAGCTGCGCGCGAAGATGATGCGCGCCACGCCCGTCCTGAGCGAGAACGACCGGCGCGTGGACGTCGAGCGCGAGCAGGAGTGGTGCGACGCGTTCGAGGCGGCGCGCGAGCGGCTCCAGGACGCCGGGATCGGCTCGGACGTGACCTGGCGGCTCGCCCCGGGCGTGGAGCGGCTCCCCGTCCGGTCCGAGGCGCGGCAGACTGGGACGCGGGCCGCCCGGGCCAGGGCGCGGGAGCGAAGCCCTGGAGAATGACCCGGACCCGGAGAGCGACCCGGGGCCTGCGAGGGCCCCGGCGAGCGAGCCGGAACCACAGCCCCGACGACGTCTACCGGAAGAAGTACGCGTGAGTATCGAGTCCCCCACCCTCGGCGGTCGGCTGCCCGGATGGCCGCCGTTCATCCGCGAGCTGGACGCGACGCTGGCGGTCCACTCCCAGTACGTGCTGTCGGGGAACCTGTACGACAGCTTCCTCGCCCCGGGGGACGGCACCGCCCCGGCGCGTCTCCTGCCGCTGCGCGACCTGCTGTGGGAGTCGATGCGGTCGAGCGGCTACTCGTTCATGGTCGTCTACGACGCCGTGGACGGCATCCAGATCCATCCGCCGACGGCGGCGGACGAGGCGCAGCGGCTGCTCGGCAAGGTCAAGCAGGACGACAAGCCGTCCCTGGAGGCGCTGACCCGGCACCTGGCCGCGGTCGCGCGTCCGGCCGAGGACGTCCGGGCCGCGTTCGTGATCGACTCGGCGTCCCGGATCGCGCGGACGCCGACCGACCTGGAGCCCGCCGAGCGCGACTTCTTCCGGTTCTGCGCCAAGCTGTCCCGGACGGCTCGTCCGGTGCGGGTCGCGGGCGGCCAGCGGCCGAAGCCGCTGTACAACCCGGTGCTGTGGCTGGTGGACCGGCCCGGCGACCTTCCCCCGTGGCTGACCGCCGAGAACGAGAACGTGCGCGAGATCACCATCCCGCGCCCGCACCTCGGCGACCGGCAGGAGACCGCGCGGCTGCTGGCCCGCGCGTTCGGTGTGACTGACGTCGGCGCGGACGAGGCGGCGGCGCAGGCGTGCGACGCGTTCGCCGAGCAGGCGGACGGGCTGACCCTGCAGTCGATGATCGAGGTGACCCGGCTGGCCAAGGAGCGCAACGTCTCGCTCACCGACCTGCCGGACGCCGTCCGCACCTACAAGCTCGGCGTGCTCGACAACCCGTGGAGCCGCGGGCACCTGCGCCGCCGCGTCCTGGAGGGCGAGAAGCGCGTCCCGGAGCGGGTGATCGGGCAGCCGCAGGCGGTCACCAAGACCCTGGACATCCTGAAGCGGGCCGTGCTCGGGCTGTCCGGCGCGCAGGCGACCCGGTCCGGGTCGCGCCCGCGCGGCGTGCTGTTCTTCGCCGGGCCGACCGGCGTCGGGAAGACCGAGCTGGCCAAGTCGATCACCGAGCTGGTGTTCGGGGACGAGTCGGCCTACCTGCGGTTCGACATGAGCGAGTTCTCCGGCGAGGGCTCCGGGGACCGCCTGATCGGCGCGCCGCCCGGCTACGTCGGGCACGAGGCGGGCGGCGAGCTGACCAACGCCGTCCGGGAGGACCCGTTCCGGGTGATCCTCTTCGACGAGATCGAGAAGGCGCACCCCCGGATCCTGGACAAGTTCCTCCAGATCCTCGAGGACGGCCGGCTCACCGACGGGCGCGGCAACACCGTCCACTTCTCCGAGGCGATCCTGATCTTCACCTCGAACCTCGGGATGTTCGTCCCGGCGCACGACCCCACGGGGAGCGGCTCGTCCGCGCGGGTCCGCAACGTGATCCCCGGCATGCCGTACGAGGACGTCGAGCAGCGCATCAAGGGCGCCGTCGCCGACCACTTCACCGAGGTGCTGAACCGGCCGGAGCTGCTCAACCGGTTCGGCGACAACATCGTGGTGTTCGACTTCATCGGCGCGGAGGCCGCGGACCGGATCTTCGACCTGCAGTTCGCCAACATCTGCCGCCGGGTGACCGACGAGCACCGGCTCGTCCTGTCGGTGAAGGGCGAGCCGCTCGGCACGCTGCGGGAATGGTGCACCGCCGAGCTGGACAAGGGCGGCCGCGGCATCGGCATGGCGCTGGAGTCCCACTTCGTGAACCCGCTGGCCCGCGCGCTGTTCGACCGCGACCTCGTCCCGGACGACAAGATCACGGTGACCGCCGTCCGGCGCGAGGGCAGCATCGTCCACGTGGACATCGCGTGACCCGCCGTGCGCTCGTGACTCCTTGGGCGTGGGCGAGTGGGGATCGTCGCGTGACGTGCCGGGAGCGGGGGCGGGTGTGAGCGATCTCCTGCTGGCCAAGGCGCACTATCCGGTGACGACGCTCGGTCCGGGGACCCGGGCGGGCGTCTGGACGCAGGGCTGCACGCTGCACTGCAACGGCTGCCTGTCCCGCGACACCTGGGAGGCCGACCCGGCGAAGGCCGTCCCGGTGGAGGCGCTGCTCGGGTGGCTGCGGTCGCTGCCCGCGCCGCTGGACGGGATCACGATCTCCGGCGGTGAACCGTTCCAACAGCCGGAGGCCGTGCTGGAGTTGGTCTCCGGGGTCCGTGCCTGGCAGGCCGAGCTCGGCCATGAGAGCATTCCGTTGGACATTCTCATCTACAGCGGATATGTCTACACACGGCTCTCGCGCTCCCCCGCGGCCCGCGAGATCCTGAACAGGTGCGACGCCGTCATCACGGGGCCGTACGTCGACCGGCTCAATCCGGAGGGGCGACACTCCTCGGGAGGGTCCCTACTCTGGAGGGGGTCGGCCAACCAACGTGTCGTGCCGCTGTCCGATCTCGGACGGCAGCGCTACGCCGAGGCGGCCGGGAAGGTAACGAACCGGGACGACACGCCCCGCATGCAGGTGTCCGTGGACGAGGGGCCGGAGGGAAGGCGGGTGTACTACATCGGGATCCCGCGACGAGGTGACCTCGATCACCTCACATCGACGCTGGAACAGGCCGGAGTGCGCGCGGGGGATGTGTCATGGAGACCATGAACTGCCCATACTGCAATGAATCCGTTCAGCCTGGCGATCTGCTCTGCCTGAGCTGCGGTGCGAACCTGGCCCGTCCGGGCGCCCAGCAGCCGCACCAGCACCAGCCCGCCGGCGCCCCCGGCTACGGCGACCAGGCCCCGCCCCGATCGTCCCCGCCGCCCGGCCAGCACGGCCAGCACGGCGGCGGCCAGCACGGCGGTCCTCCGCCGTACGGCCAGCAGGGCGGCTTCGGCCAGCCCCCGCAGCAGGGCGGGCAACCCCCGTACCAGCAGCAGGGCGGCCAGCCGGACTACGGGCAGCAGCAGCCCGACTACGGCCAGCCTCCGCAGCAGCAACAGCAGTCGGACCCGTGGGGCCCGCCCCAGCAGGGGGCCGACCCGTGGGGTCCCCCGCAGCAGCCGCAGGGCGGTTTCGGCCAGCCCCCGCAGCAGCACGGCGGCGGGCAGTCCGACTACGGGCAACCTCCCCAGCAGGGAGGCCAGCCCGACTACGGCCGCGGTGGACAGCCTGACTACGGCCAGCCGCCCCAGCACGGCGGACAGCCCGACTACGGCCAGCCCGCGCAGAACGGTGGTCAGCCGGATTACGGCCAGCCTCCGCAGCACGGCGGCCAGGCGGATTACGGCCAGCCTCCACAGCACGGCGGCCAGGCGGACTTCGGTCAGCCGCCCCAGCACGGCGGCCAGCCCGGTTTCGGGCAGCCCCCGCAGCATGGTGGTCAGCCCGACTACGGCCAGCCTCAGTACGGCGGGCAGCCCGACTACGGGCAGCCTCCGGCGCCGCAGCAGGATCCGTGGGGCGCTCCCCCGCCGCCTGCTCCGCAGGACCCGTGGGGCGCGCCGCAGCCCGGCTACGGCCAGCCGAACGGCCCCGGCGGCCAGCCGATGCATCCGCACGGCCGCGAGCAGACGCTCCTGCCGCCGGAGAACCAGGGCGGACGCCGCTCCGACGCCACGGGCATGATGTGCCCGTACTGCGAGGCGGTGCTGACCAACCCGTCCGCCGTGCAGTGCGACTCGTGCCTGCGTCCGCTGCCCGGCCAGGGCGCGCCGACGCTGCGGGTGCAGTTCCCGACCGGCGAGCTGAAGCTCGCGGCCGGGCAGAGCCTGGTGCTCGGCCGGGACGCGGGCCAGTCCCCCGTCGCGGCGACGTTCACGCCCTACGACAACGTCTCGCGACGGCACTCGACGGTCTGGCTCGACCAGCAGGGCACCGCGTGGGTCCGCGACGAGGGCTCCACGAACGGCACGTTCGTCAACGGCGAGCGCCTCCCTCCGCGGGTGGACGCTCCGCTCCGCGACGGCGACCAGCTCCGCCTCGCCGCCGACGTGGCGGGCACCGTCACCCTCGGCTGAGCATGGCGGGCACCGTCATCCCCGGCTGAGCCCACCCGCCCGAGCCAGGGGGACACAGCCCACGGCACACCCGGCCCAGCCGGGACGTGGGTGTCGCGAAGGACCGCCGACGGCGGCCCCGATTCGTCCGGGCCGCCGTTGCCGTTTCGTGATCGTTTTCGGGCCAACCCCGTCCTGAGCGGGGACGTCCTGTGAATGCGCGCCACGCACCGCGCGCGTGTTCACGGAAAAGAGGCCCATGCGCACCACCCCCCTCGCGCTGGGCGCGGCCACGGTCACGGCCCTCACCCTGACCGTCCCCGCCGCCGCCCACGCAGCCCCGGCTCCGGCCGCCACGAAGATCACCGGCCTGCGGGTCGGCACCGACGTCACCCACCACCTCACCCTCTCCGGACGCCTGACCACGAAGGCCGGGACGACGGTGGGCGCGGGTCGCAGGGTGATCGTCGAGACCGCCGACGACGCCCACAGGCGCTGGTTCGCCTACGCGAAGCCGCTGGTCACCCGGGCTGACGGAACGTTCCAGACCGACGCGCGGCACACGAGCGTCCACTACACGCACGGCTATTACCGCGTCCGTTTCGCGGGCGCGCCGGGATTCGCGGCGACGCTCTCCGGGGACGTCCGCGACCGCCGTGTCGCCACCCGCGTGACCGGCTGGAAGGTCTCCACGACCCGTCCGCGCCGCGGCTCGACGTTCACCGTGCGCGGCTATCTCCAGGAGAAGCCCGGCACCGCGTGGAAGGGCCTGAAGGGCCGCCGCGTCTCCGTCGAATATTGCGTCAAGGGCGGCGACTGCCTGAACAATCTGTCGCTCTGGCATCAGATCTCGAACTATAAATCGGGCACGAAGGGCTACTTCACGACCCGAATCCACGTCGGCGCGAAGGCCAGGCCGATCTATGTCGTCTACACGTTCTACGGCGACTCGACCCACTACGTGACCTGGCTCGTCAAGCCGACCCTCATTTCCCCTCGATGAAAGTGACGTCCATGCGCAAGTCCCTGCTCGTCGCGAGCACGGCCGCCGTGGCGGCCACCCTGGCGGCCGCCCCCGCGACCGCGAACGCCGCCGCCGCCAAGACCCCGACCAAGGTCACCTTCGGCATGTCCACCACGTGGGACGCCAAGCTGAGCATCTGGGGCAAGGTCACGGCGACGAACGGCGCGACCTTCCCGGCCGGGAAGTGGCTGGTCGCCGAGTGCTACTCCTACCAGCACCACAAGTGGCAGACGGTCAAGCCCGGCGCGGGCCAGAAGCCTCTGATCACCCAGGCCGGCGGGGCGTTCTCCGGCAAGCTGACCGTCTACTGCTCGCACGGCAACTACCGCGTCCGCTTCCCCGGGGACCCGACGTTCGCGCCGTCCACCAGCCCGAACGTCCTCGACAAGCGCGTCAACGCGCTGACCTACGGCTGGAAGGTCACGCCGCGCACGATCCGCAAGAACGGCTACGTGTACCTCAGCGGAACCCTCAAGCACGACCCGAAGCCGGGCCACTACGTGCCGTTCAAGGGCCAGCGCGTCTACCTGTACGTGAAGCTCAAGGGCGAGAAGAAGTGGTCGTGGTTCGCGCGTCCCAAGACCGATTCGAAGGGACACTTCAGCGGTCGCTTCCGCATTCCGAAGGACGCCTCCTTCAGCTACGAGTACTTCGGTGACAAGACCCACTACTACGACGCGCCGGTGAAGGCGACGTTCGTGAACGTCCGATAGGGCGAGCGATAGAGGCGAGTCAGGGCGCGTTCCGTAGCGGAACGGCGGCGGTCCGGAGTTTCCGGGCCGCCGTTGTCTTTTCGTGACCTGAGAAGCGCAACCTGACGGAGAACCCGTGCATCATCTCTTGTGCGCGTTTGCCGCAAATTTCATAACTCGGCGTTCCACGATCGGCACGGTCCGTTCCGGTGCGCCGCAGGACGGCCGGGAGGTCGCTTGAAGCGGGGGATCCGTGCGGCCGAGGCGATTCTCGCCTTGGGCGCGGTCGGCGCGATGTCGTCGCTGGTGGTGACGTTCCCTGAGGGCCGCAGCACGCACACCGGCGCGCGCGGGAAGGTCGCGGACAGGGCCGGACGGGCGTTCGTCGACGGCGTCCGCCCGCCGGGTGGCAAGGAGACGTCCGCGCCCACTCCCACGGGCACGGCGACCGGGCACTGGCCCGGGCCCGGCGGACGGTTCATGCAGTTCGTCGCGCACCAGGACGACGACTCGCTGTTCTACTACCCGGACATGATCCGGTCCCGGGCGGCGGACTCGACCACCGTCTACCTGACCAGCGGCGAGGCCACCGGACGCCAGTTCAAGAACCGCTGCCTCTACGGGCAGCACCGGGAGGACGGCGCGCGGGCGGCGTGGGCGCGCAACGCCGGGCTGCCGGACCGCTGGACGCGGACGCCGCTGCGCCTGCCGGGCGGCCAGACGGTCGAGCTGGACACGCTGAACGGCGCGTCCAACATCCGGCTCGTCTTCTTCAAGCTGCACGAGGCCGGGGACAGGCCGGCGATGAAGCACACCTCGTCGCTGGAGAAGCTGTCCCACGGGGTCGGCGCGGCGACGACGCTGGGCTCCGAGCCCTCCGACGGGCCGAACTGCGACCCCCAGTACGTCCACCAGCGGTACACCAGGCAGCAGTTCGAGGCCGGGCTGACCTGGCTGATGCAGCGCTTCGGCCCGACCGTCGTGCTGGCGCAGGACCCGAAGTCGCCGCCGGTCCAGAACCGGTTCACGCACGTCGTGACGACGATGGGCGACCACACCGACCACCGGGGCGCCGGACGCCTGGTCTCCGACGCCGCCGCGCGGTACGCCGGGCCGGGAGGCGACGGGAGCGTCCTCGTCCGCTACTACCGCGACTACAACATCCGGAGCTCGCCGCCGAACCTGGGGACGATCGCCCCGGGCAAGAAGCAGCTGTTCCTCACCTACCTCGGCGCGCACGGCGCCAACGACCCCGGGCCGAACCCGAACAACCCGACCTTCTACACCCTGTTCTACGCGCGCCAGTACACCCGCTGGACGAACGGGACGAACTGGGCCGTCCTGGACGGCGCGAAGCGGCTGAACGCGTTCGCCGTCCTGAACGGCAGGATCGCGCAGTGGCAGCAGGCCCGGCCCGGCGGCCCCTGGACCGGTCCGAAGTACGGCCCCGGCGGCGGCCTCGCGCCCAACGTGACGGCCGTCCGGGACCAGCGCGGCATGCTGCACCTGTTCGCCCTGCGGATGTCCGACGACGCGATCGTGACGGCGTCGCAGAAGCCGTCCGGCGACTGGACGGCCTGGTGGTCGCTCGGCAACCCCGACCCGGGCGCGGGGCTGACCGTCGGGGCTCCCGCCGTCGCGGTCACGCCGGGCGGCGACATGACCGTCGCGGTGCGGAACCTGGCAGGCGGCGTGAGCGTGAAGACGCGGCGCGGCGGCGTCTGGGCGGACGACTGGACCGGCCTGTCCGCCAAGGGCGTGCGGGACGGCGTCGCCGCCGTCGCCGACGCGTCCGGCCGGGTGGAGGTCTTCGCGCCGACCGACACGGGCGTGGCGCGGTGGCGGCAGCAGCAGCCGGGCGAGCCGTTCGTCCCGGTGCTCGGCGGCTCCGGCGGCCCGCCCGCCGGTCCGGTGACCGCGGTCGTGGACGCGACCGGCGCGCCCCGGATCTACTACCCCGCGTCCGGGGCGGCGTCGACGGTGACGCAGTCCGACAACGGGATGCGCCCGGACCCGCTGGGCGGGCCGATGACCTTCGAGGGCACGGCCGCGGCGCCCCGCGGGCAGCGGACCGTCCTCGCGGCCCGGACGAACGACGGCGCGCTCGCCCTGGGCGTCCAGAACGCCCCGTACGGCCCGTACGCGTGGTCCACGCGCAAGGCGGACGTCATGGGGTCCCCCGCCCTCGCCTACGACGCGGAGGGCCACCTGGTCGTCCTGGCGTTCGGCGGCGACGCGCACCTGTACACGATGCGTTCGACGGCCCCGGACACCGCGACGTCCTTCACCGACTGGACCCGCACCGGCTGACCCCAGCCGCACACCGGTCAGGCTCTGGACGCACCGGCTGAGAACGTGTCGCGCGCCGCCCGCGCCAACGAGAACGGCCCCCGCCTCGTGGCGGGGGCCGTTCTCGTCAGGACTCGGTCAGGCGGTTCGCGGGACCGGTCAGCCGGAGTTGCGCTTGGCGCGGGCGCGGGTCCGCTCGCGCTCCTTGGCGTCCAGGACGATCTTGCGGATCCGGACGAAGGCGGGCGTGACCTCGACGCACTCGTCGTCCCGGATGAACTCCAGGCTCTCCTCGAGGGTGAGGATCTTCGGCGGGGTCAGCGTCTCGGTCGTCTCGGCCGTGGAGGAGCGGACGTTGGTCTTCTGCTTCTCCTTGGTGATGTTGACGTCCATGTCGTCGGCGCGCGAGTTCTCGCCGACGATCATGCCCTCGTACACCTCGGTGGTCGGGCCGACGAAGAAGGTGCCGCGCTCCTGCAGGTTCAGGATGGCGTAGCCCGTCGCGGCGCCCGTGCGGTCGGAGACCAGGGAGCCGCTCGGGCGGGTGCGCAGCTCGCCGAACCAGGGCTCGTAGCTCTCGAACACGTGGTGCGCCATGCCGGTTCCGCGGGTCTCGGTCATGAACTCGGTGCGGAACCCGATCAGGCCGCGCGCCGGGACCAGGAACTCCATCCGGATCCAGCCGGTGCCGTGGTTGGTCATGTGCTCCATGCGGCCCTTGCGGACGGCCATGAGCTGGGTGACGGCGCCGAGGTGCTCCTCGGGGATGTCGACGGTGAGCCGCTCGACCGGCTCGTGCTTCTTGCCGTCGATCTCGCGGGCGACCACCTGCGGCTTGCCGACGGTCAGCTCGTAGCCCTCGCGGCGCATGTTCTCGACCAGGATGGCGAGGGCCAGCTCACCACGGCCCTGCACCTCCCAGGCGTCCGGGCGCTCGGTCGGCAGGATCTTCAGCGACACGTTGCCGACCAGCTCGCGGTCGAGGCGGTCCTTGACCAGGCGGGCGGTGACCTTGGTGCCCTTCTCCCGGCCGGCCAGCGGCGAGGTGTTGGTGCCGAGGGTCATGGAGATCGCGGGCTCGTCCACCGTGATCAGCGGCAGCGGGCGCGGGTCGTCGGGGTCGGCGATGGTGTCGCCGATCATGATCTCCGGGATGCCGGCGATCGCGATGATGTCGCCCGGCCCGGCCTCGTCGGCGGGCTTGCGGGTGAGCGCCTCGGTCATCAGCAGCTCGGTGATCTTGACGCGCTCGACGCTGCCGTCGTGCCGGCACCACGCGACCTGCTGGCCCTTCTTGATCACGCCGTTGTGCACGCGGCACAGCGCGATCCGGCCGAGGTAGCTGGAGGCGTCCAGGTTGGTGACGTGCGCCTGGAGCGGGGCGTCCGGGTCGTAGGACGGCGCCGGGATGGTCTCCTTGATCACCGTGAACAGGGGCTCGAGGTCCTCGCTGTCGGGCAGCTCGCCGTCGCCCGGCTTGTTCAGCGAGGCGCGGCCCGCGCGGCCCGACGCGTAGACGATCGGGAAGTCGATCTGGCCCTCTTCGGCGTCGAGGTCCATGAACAGCTCGTAGGTCTCGTCGACGACCTCGTCGATGCGGGCGTCCGGCCGGTCGGTCTTGTTCACGACCAGGATGACCGGGAGCCGCGCCTCGAGGGCCTTGCGCAGGACGAACCGGGTCTGCGGGAGCGGGCCCTCGCTGGCGTCCACCAGCAGGACGACGCCGTCGACCATGGACAGGCCGCGCTCGACCTCGCCGCCGAAGTCGGCGTGGCCGGGGGTGTCGATGATGTTGATCGTCATCCCGGCGTGCCGGACGGCGGTGTTCTTCGCCAGGATCGTGATGCCCTTCTCACGCTCCAGGTCGTTGGAGTCCATGACGCGGTCGTTCACGTCCTGGTTCTCACGGAAGGCGCCGGACTGCCAGAGCATGGCGTCGACCAGCGTGGTCTTGCCGTGGTCGACATGGGCGACGATGGCGACGTTACGGAGGTCATCGCGCGTGGAGAAGGGCATGCGGTTTCGCCTTGGGTGAGAGTTCGGAGGATCGGCCGCAGACGTGCGACCCTGACAGTTTACTCGGCCGTCCCGGGAGCCCGACCGTCCGCGAGGCGTCCGGCAGGTGAAGAAGGCCCTTCGCCCACGGCCTCCGGGCGCCTGACCAGCGCCTCCTCCGTCACACGGGCCCCGCGCATCTCGTCCGCCACACCGGCACCACTTGCACACAGATGCACACTTTGTGTGACTGTTTGGCCATTTTTGAACTTCCTTTGTAGTCTGCCCCGCAGATCCGGCCGTACCGAAGCCCCGTCCGTGGGGCAGCGACCGGACCGCCGAATCCCGCGAGGGAACCGGGGACCCACACTCCCGGGGTGAATCGGCGCACGTCACGGGGCGTCCTCTGACCGGGACGGCGTCGTGCCGTGCGGCGTAGGGCGACTCCTGGCCCGAACCCGTCAGCTAACCCGGTAGGCGGCACACGAAGAGGAGAACACCGGCCTTGGCCAAGGACCCCCAGCGCCGCCGCGTGACACTCGCGGCCGCCACCGTCCTCGCGCTCGGACTCGGGATGGCCGCACCCGGCCTCGCCCACGCCGCGCCGACGGCCCCCCAGGCACCCCAGACTCCCCCCTCCCCGTCCGGGAAGCCCAACGAAGCCGACCTGAAGAAGCAGCTCAAGCAGCTTCAGGACGAGGCGGAGAAGCTCACCGAGCAGTACAACAAGTCCCGCGTGGACCTCGGCAAGGCGCAGAAGGCCGAGCGGGACGCCACCCGCCGGGCCGACGCCCTCGAGGCGCAGGCCGCGCCCGCCCGGGCCGCGCTCGGCCAGGTCGCCGCGAACCAGTACATGAGCGGCGGCGGCCCCGACATGATCTTCGCGGGCGGCGGCACCGACGGCGGCGGCCTGTCCGACACCGCCTACCTCGCGCAGAACCGCGCGGGCGCGGTCCAGCGCCTCCAGACGCTGATCGACCAGGCCAACAAGGCCAAGTCGGACGCGCAGGCGCAGACCGCGAAGGTGAAGCAGGCGGCCGACCAGGCCGACGCTGCCCGCAAGACCACCAAGGGCAAGATCGACCAGGTCCAGAAGCTCCTGGACAAGCTCGGCATCACCCGGACCAAGGACCCGACGTCCGGGTACACGGTGACCGTCCGGGGCAGCGGCCTGCCGCAGAAGATGCTGCGCAAGGCCCTGGGCAAGCTGGGCTCGCCGTATGTGTGGGCGGCCGCCGGGCCGACCACCTTCGACTGCTCCGGCCTGGTCATCTGGGCGTACGCGCAGGTCGGCAAGCCGGGCCTGCCGCACTACACCGGCGACCTGTTCCAGCTGGGCACCAAGATCGACCGTGGCTCGCTGCGCCAGGGCGACCTGGTCTACTTCGGCGGCAACCTGCACCACATGGGCATCTACGCCGGCGACGGCATGTACCTCCACGCCCCGCAGACCGGCGATGTGGTGAAGATCTCCAAAATGGACCGCCCGGACTACGCAGGCGCGAACCGCATCGAGTAGCCCTCCCCGCACCCCACCGCGACCGGCGCCCGCACCCCACGGACGCCGGTCGCGGCATTTCCAGACCCGTCCACCCCCGCCAACCGGGAACTCGCCTCCAGGGGCCCGCGGGAGCGGGACGGTGCCCGGGCGGGCGGGGCGGTCAGGGGGCGAGGTAGGGGGTGATCGCCTCGACGACCGGGAGGTCGCCGGGGAGCCACTCGACCTCGTAGAGCTCGTCCGCCGCGAGCCAGCGCAGCGCGAGGTGTTCCAGGGCCTCCGGCTCGCCCGCCACGACGGTCGCCGTCCACACCCGCAGGACGGACCCGCCGAGCACCAGCGGCCAGTCGCCGCCGACCCGCTCGCCCAGGACGACCCCGACGCCGAGCTCCTCCTCGCACTCGCGGACGAGCGCCTGCTCGTCGCTCTCCCCCGGGTCCACCTTGCCGCCCGGGAACTCCCAGCCGCCCGCGAGTTCCGCCGGCTCGGCCCGCTGCGCGGCCAGCAGCCGCCCGCCGGAGATGATCGCCGCTCCCACCACCACGCTCACGCTCATGGACCGTCATCATGCCGTCTCCATGACCGTCCCGTGGGCCGGGGGCGACCCCTCAGCGGGAGGGGGCTGCGTCGGCGCGCGCCTGGGCGACGGTTCGGCGGGCGGTCTCCACGATCTCCTGGAGGTGGTCGCCGTGCGCTCCGCGCCAGTAGACGCGTCCGCAGTCGGCGCAGCGGCCGTAGGCGTCGTAGCTGCGGCGCGTCCCCTCCGCGAGCTCCCGTTCGATCTCCGCCTTGTCCACCGGGACGAGCGTGCCGTTGCAGGCCGTGCAGCGCGTCCAGGGGGCCAGCTCCGGCGCGAACCGCTCGAGCAGGTCGTGGAGCTGGTCGTCCGGGCGGGGGCTCCGGACGTACGCGCCGAACCACAGCGCGCGCCGCATCAGCAGTCCCCGGTCCTGGGTGAGCAGGACGCGCCGCTCCTCGTTCGCCTGGACGACCAGCTCCGGGTCGTCCATGTCGTTGTGGTAGGCGGTGTCGAGGCCGATCAGCCGCATCCGGCGGGCGAGGGTGCCGAGGTGCACGTCCAGCAGGAAGCGCGGCGCGGCCTGCCCGGCGTCCAGGGGGACCTCCTGCGGGCGCGCGACCGGCCCGACCCGCACGACCGCGCCGGAGGCCGGGCGGTGCGCCGGCTCGACGGGCGCGCCGTCCGCGGTCAGGGTCCCGACCTCGGGCAGCGGGACGCCGAGGGACTCGATGACGTGTCCCAGGCTCGACGTCCCGTCCCACGCGACCCGCTGGCGCTCACGACGGCGCGCGGCGGGCAGGAAGAAGAGGAGTTCGGGCGCGATTTCCAGTGTCATGTCCGGCTCGTCCACGCGGCCAGCATGCCACGCCACCCCCACCCGCCACCCCCCTATTTCCGCGCGCCGGACATCGCGTCGCCTCACACCGCGCCGCCTCCACCCGCGCCGTCTCGGCCCCTGCCGTCTCGGCCCCTGCCGTCTTGGCCCGCGTCGCCTCACCCGCGCCGCCTCGGCCCGCGTCACCTCACCCGTGCCGTCTCGGCCCGCACCGCCTCACCCGTGCCGTCTCGGCCCGCGTCGCCTCACCCGCGCCGCCTCATGCCGCGGCTTCGGGCTCCGCGTCGCGGGACACCGCCTCGGCCAGGTGGGCGGCGGACGCGGCGAGGCGGTCCAGCGCTCCGGCGACGTTCGCGACCAGGCGTCCGTCACGCTTGACGATACGTCCGGCGACCAGGACGGTGTCCACCGCGCGCGTGTCCGCGTACAGGACGACGGCCGCGACCGGGTCGTGGACGGGCGCGGGCGCGATCCCCGGCAGGTCGGTGCGCAGCAGGACGAGGTCCGCCTGCCGTCCGGGCGCGATCTCCCCAGTGATGTCGCCTAGGCCGGCGGCCTGTGCGCCTTCGGTCGTCGCCATGCGCAAGGCGTCCGCTGCTGTGAAGCCGAGGCCCACACCGTCCGGACGGCCGCGCTCAGTGAAGTAGGCGGCGCGCATAAGGCTGAACATGTCGCCCCCGGCGCTCGTCACCGCATCGGCGCTGAGACCGGTCGGGATGCCTGCGGCTCGTGCGCGCCCGGTTGCGGGCAGGCTGAACCCCATCGCCGTCTCGATCGCGGGTGAGACCGCGACCGTCCCGCCGTGGTCGGCGATCCGCTTGAACTGCTCGTCGGTGTAGTCGTTGGCGTGGACGTACATCGTGCCGGGCGTCCACAGGTCCTGGTCGTCGAGGAACGCGAGCCCGGCGGTCGCGTTCTCCCGCCCGTGGCCGCCCATGTGCGTGGTGATCATGACGTCCAGCTCGCGGGCCGACAGCCACTCCTCGCGCGCGAGGTCCAGGTCGCCGAAGTCCGGGCCGAGCGCGGCCACGGCCATGCTGACCAGGCCGTCCCCGCACGCCTCCCGGACGCGTCCGGCCTCGGTCGCCCGCGTCGCCTCGCCCGCCGCGTGCCGGTACCCGTAGACCGCGCGGATCCCGGCGTCCTTGAGCGCCTGGACGTTCGCGTCGGCGTGCTCGGGGGTGTCCGGGCCGTGCGCCCAGTCCACGACGGTCGTGACGCCCGAGTCGAGCGCCTCCAGCGCCGAGCCGAGCGCACCGGCGTAGAGGTCCTCGGGCCGGAACGCGGGCGCGTACCCGCCGAGCACGCGGCCGAGGTAGGCGGGCAGCGTCGTGTCCGGCAGGACGCCGCGGATCGCGCCCTGCCACATGTGCCGGTGGGTGTCCACGAAGCCCGGCAGGACGATCCGTCCGGACGCGTCGACCACCTCCGCGTCGTCCGGCACGGGCAGGCCGGGACCGACGGCGGCGATGACCCCGTCCCGGACGAGGACGTCGGCGACACCGAGGACGCGCGGGCTCAGCACGAGCCCGCCCCGGATCAGAAGGGGGGATGTCATGCGCGAAAGCTTAGAGAGAAGCTTTTCTAAAAGCAACATGGGATGGGTACCCTCGGCTGCGTGCAGCACGACCGGGACCGCGACCGCCGCCGCGACGAGATCGACCCCCTGGTGGACGCCTGGCGCGCCGACGGGCTCGACGACGCGCTCATCGCCATGCTCGAGCTGGGCAAGCGCGCCGGACGCCTCCACAACCTCGTCCAGCAGGCCGTCCGCGCCGAGCTCGCCGACCACGGCCTCACCTACGCCGAGTTCGAGGTCCTCACCGTCCTGCGGCGCGCGGGCAGCCCCTACCGGCTGCGCCCGACCGACCTCACCCGCTCCGCGCTCCTCACGTCCGGCGGCACGAGCAACGTCCTGCAGCGCCTGGAGAAGGCCGGATACGTCGAACGCGGCAGCGACGAGGGCGACGGCCGGGGCCGCTGGGTCCGGCTCACCGGCGAGGGCCTGCGCGTCACCGAGGACGCCCTGGTCGCCAGCGGCACGGCGCACGACGACGTCCTCGGGTCCGTCCCGCCCGAGAAGCTGCGCGCGGCGGCCGACGCCCTCCGCGACGTCCTCGCCCCCATCACCCCACGCCGCTGACCCCCACCGTCACGACACCCCCGGCACCCGCCCCAGGCCACACGACTCACCGGCACGAGTCCTCAGCTCCCGGCCCCGGACCGCACGACCTCGCTGGCCCGGCCCTCGCCCATCCACCCCGGCCGTCGAGCCCGTCCGCCCTGGCAGCCGAGCCCCGCCCGTCCACTCCTGGCCGCCGAGCTCTCGGCCGGGCTGCCCCCGCGCGCGCCTGACGGCACCCGCCCGCGCCCGCCGGGGACTCAGCCGCCGGGCTGGCCGGCGGCCGTCAGGTGCGCGAGCTGCGACTTCAGCTGCTTGGTCGCGAGCGGACGCGTGACCCCGATCCAGTCCGGACGGTTGTACGGGGTGACGCCGATGTTCGGGACGCAGGCGGAGCAGCGCGCGACGATCATCCGGTTCTTCCCGATGACCATGCCGACGTGCCCGGGGCTGTCCGACGAGGTTCCCGGCCCGGAGTTGAAGAAGACGAAGTCGCCCGGCTGCTCCTGCCCCTTGGCGATCTTCTGGCCGAACGGCCACTGCTCGAACGTCGTGCGCGGGATGCTCAGGCCCACCGACTTGTAGGCCGCCTGGAGCAGGCTGGAGCAGTCCCAGGCGTCCGGCCCGGCCGCGCCGAAGATGTACCGCTTGCCGCGCTGCGCCAGCGCGAACGAGATGATCTGCTGGATCATCCCGGACGCTCCCGCGGGCAGCTCGTCGTCCTTGCAGTCCACGCCGTTCGACTGGACGACCTTGAAGTCGCCGTTCGCGTACCTGCCCGCCCAGTCGAGGACGAGGTTCACGTAGTCCCAGGAGTGGTTGTACATGAAGATGGCGGTCTTCATCCGGTCCGGGGCGCCGTTGTGCTTGAGGTACGCGGCGGCGGTGTAGATCGCGTCCGCGGGGTCGTACAGGTTCTTCTTGCCGTCGTGGTCGCCGTCCACGGCGAACGAGTCGAACGTGGGCTTCAGGAACTGCATCGGACCGCCCGCGCCCGCGTAGTTCGTCCCGCTCGACACGCCCTGTTCCCCGGACGTCCCGTGCACGGTCTCGACCCGTCCGACCCCGGCGAGGACGTTCCACGGGATGCCGTACTGCTTGCCGGCCGCCTGGTACAGCGACAGGTAGTTCGCCGGGATCCCGCGGGCGTCGTCGGACGTGCCCGGCTGCGAGGACGCGCCGGCGGTGTCGACGCAGCCCGCGCTGCCCGCGCCGCCCCCGCCGAACATGAACTGGCTCGCCCCGAACAGCACGGGGATCACCATCAGCGAGGCGAACAGCGCCGCCACGGCGGCCAGGGCCGTGACGGCCAGCACCCGAGCGCGGGTCATCCGCGTCCGCCCCCTCCGGTGTCGCCGGCCTGCCCGACGTCGGCGGGTTCGAACGCGGCGACCTTCAGCGCGTTGCCGTCACGCGCGACCGTCACCGCCCACTGCTTGCTGTCGTCGCTCCCGCCCCCCGCCTTGTCGATCCGCTGCTTCCCGGTGACCAGGAAGATGATCGAGTTGTTGCCGATGTCGCGCACCTGGTCGAGCGAGGCCGTGCAGGTCGCGACGGTCTTGTCCTGCTGCCGCTGCTGCCGGATGCCGGGGGCCGCGAACCCCTGCGCGATCTGCTGCGCGACCTGGTCGTTCACCAGCGGCTGCAGCCGCGCCGCGTACGCCTGCGGCTGTTCGTCGAACCGGTACGTCCCGTACTGGGCGACGAACTTCTGCGCGGTGTCGGCCGCGGTCGCGAACTCCTGCCGGCCGAACGGCAGCAGCCGGTAGATGTCGAAGTTCCCGGCGTTGACCTCGGAGGTGATGCCGGGGGGCGGCGACGCCGGAGCGGCCGGTCCGCCCCCGCCCCCGGTCACGGGCGCCGGACGCGTCGTGCGGTGGGAGGGCTTGTGCTGGTCCGGCGTGGCCGCCGTCAGGTACACCCCGACGGCGGCGAGCGCCACCACCAGCACACCGAAGAGGATCTTCCGTTGCCGGTCAGACAGGTTCATCACTCGTCCCGATCGACCGGACGCAGCCAGAACGGGATCGGCGGCTCGCCGCCGTCACCGGACCGCCGTCCGCCCCACAGCGGAGGCGCCTGCTGGGCCGAACCTCCACCGTCGCCGTCACCACCGCCCGAACCACCGCGCTGCTGCGGCACGCCGGAATCCCCGGACCCACCAGACGACGAGCCGCCACCGGACCCACCGGACGTCCCGGATCCGCGCCGTCCGCCGCCGCCACCGCCGTTTCCGCTCCCGCTTCCGTTCCCGTTTCCGTCGGAGTTGCGGCGTCCGCCACCGAACCAACCACGTCCGCCACCGGACGACGAGCCGCCACCCGACGCCCCACCACCAGAGGCACCGCCGCCGGACGCGCCACCACCGGCCGCACCGCCGCCGCCAGCAGCCGCACCGCCGCCGGAGGCACCGCCTCCGCCGCCGCTGGAGTCTCCGCCGCCGAACCAGCCGCGTCCACCGGAACCGCCGTCGCCTCCGGACGACCCGCCGGAGCCGCCTGCTGCCCCCGCGCCGCCACCGTTTCCAGCGGCCCGACGCGAGCCGCCACCGGCCGTCCCAGCACCGCGAGCCCGGCCCGCTCCGGCTCCGGCCCCGGCTCCGCCGCCGGACCCACCAGAACCACCCGAGTCACCGGCTCCAGAACCGCGAACACCGCCGAACGAGCCGTTACCGCCACCCGCCGAAGCACCCGCACCGGACCCTGGACGAGCCGTCCACGACGCAGGCCCGGACCCGCCACCGCGCGCCCGCGAACCGGCCCCGGCTCCGGCGCCACTCCCGGCACCGGCACCCGAACCGGCCCCGCCGCCGCGCCCGGCGCCATTACCGCCGCCGGAACCAGACGAACGTCCACCCACAACAGCACCAGCAGCAGCAGCGCCACCGCCACCGCCACCGCCACCGGCGGACGGACGTGCCGACCAGGCCGTCGGACGCGGCGAACCGGTCCCCGTCCCGGACGCCGCACCCGAAACAGCATCGGACGCGCCGCCGCCGTCACCGTCCGGCCGCCCGACCCCGCTCAGCGAACCGGCGCGCGTCGGGAGGTTGAGCGGCGGAGCGTCGCGCCGCGACCGTCCGGCGCCCGCGGCCCCCGCGGAGGTCGTGCCGCCGCGTGGCTTGGCCGCCAGGACAGGGGCCGAGTCCGGCGAGGGGGCGTCCGCGACACCGACGGCACCGGCGCGCCGATCGGCGGCTGTGACACCCGCCGCGGCACCGCCCTCGGCGGCGGCGTCGGCCGCCGCGTCCCGCTTGGTCCACCGGCCGAGCCGGTACCCGGCCGCGCCGGGCACCACGGCGCCCGCGACGCCCACGGTGTTCTTGCGCGCCTCGGCGATCGACTTGTCCAGATGCGCCTGGCTCTTCTCCCGCGACCCGACCGCCGAATACCCGACCGCCGAGAACAGGTGCTGGAACGGCTTGCGGTACACGAACGCCGCGCACGTCACCAACGCGATCAGCAGGATCTGCAGACCCCACGGAAGCGTCTCGCCGAGGATCAGCCCGTACGCCCACAGCAGCAGCGAGAGGACGCCGATCAGCGCCGCCTGTTTCAGCAGCATCGACAACAACAGCTCAAGCCACCGGATCGCGATCACACGTCCGATCCCCGGATGGATGCCGATCCCCAGGAAGATGGGCCCCGCCACGAGCAGGAGCAGGAACGCGATCTTCACGACGATCAACGCGATCGCGATCACCAGGATGAGCAGTCCCGCGACCAGCGCCGCGAACAGGCCGCCGAACGCCACCGCCAGGCGACTCGTCCAGTTCTTCCCCTGGAACAAGGCGTAGGTGCCGGAGTAGTTCTCCTTGACGTTCTTCGAGACTTCCTTGTAGGCGTCGGCCTTCTTCGCCAGGTCGACCTTCTGCTGCCCGTACGTCTCGGGCAGGTCGACCGCCTGCGCGTACAGCAGCTTGTCCGCGTTGTCCTTGACGATCTTGGCGTTGGGGTCGGTCGTCCCGAACTCGCCCATCAGCCACGGCTTGCACACGAGCGCGACCCACAGCCCGTTCGCGTTCCGGGTCGTCGCGTCCGGCTGCGCCGGGGCCGGTTGCGCGGGCTGACCCGCCGGTGGCGCGGGCGCCGGGACACACGTCGACCCCTTGGTGTCGCTCTGTGGCAACGCCGCGTTGAACGCCGCGCTCGTCGCCTCCGAAACCTTCGTCCCGAGGGTCGTGAAGTCCGCGGGCCGCGCGATCAGCCAGATCAGCGCCACCATCGCCGCGACCATCCAGATCACGCCCTCGGTGACCTTGCTGGCCCGCTTGCGCACCAGCCCCCACCAGGCCAGCGTGATCGCCCCGAGGATGACCACCCAGGACCAGTACCGGGCGTTGAACGTCTTGCCCATCTGGCTGATCACACCGTCCACGGTGCCCTTCAGCCAGCCGAGCAGCGACTCGCTCGCCGCCGCCTGGTAGACGCTGATCGTCGTCCGGTCGATCGCCCGCACCAGCGTGAACGTCGTGTTCGCGAGGGCGTTCCCCATCATCGCCATCGCGTCCGAACAGCCCATGTCGACCGCGTACCAGGACTGCCCCGCCGTCCCGTACCGGTCGTAGTACGTCAGCTGCGCCGGCGGCGTCGTCCTCAGCTTGGCGCTCGGGTAGTCGGGAGGCTTGATCATCCCGTCCGCCCCGGCCCCGTACTGCTCCGGCGCCGGACTGTCCGCCGGACGACAGGGGTCCCCGCCGAACGGACCCGCGCTCGCGATCGGCGTCAGGCCGAACATGAACAGGGCCAGGATGAGGGTCAGCAGGGCCGAGCGGCGGGGACCCCGCCTGCGCCTGCCGTCTTTCCGGGTCAGGTCGAGCCCTTCACCCGGACGCCGCTGGATGCGGGGGGCGCGGCGGCCCGGATATGCGGGGGGTCGGCGGGCTTTCATGGGGCGGCCTCCTCGGTGTGGGCCCCCGCGGCGGACAGGTCGGACGTACCGGGGTGTTGCCGGGTCGGGTTCGTGTCGAGCCAGGCGCGCAGCTCGGGGGAGACCAGGTCGACGCCGATGCGGCCCGCCCGGCCGTCGAGGTCGCGGAAGACGCACTCACCGTTGCCGAGGTTGCGAAGGACGGCCTTGTGCTCGTCGGACGCCTCCACGCCGAGCAGCGCCATCACGTTCTCGACCTCGACCCGCTCGGTCGAGCGGAACGAGAACACCGAGGACAGGCAGTTGGTCACCTGCTCATTCAAGAGGTCCCCGGCGTTCTGTGAGACCAGGATCAACGCAGTGTTGCGAGAACGGCCCATGCGCGACACTTCCGGCACCAGCTTGGCGCCCTCGGGTGTCGATGTGATGGCCCACGCCTCGTCCAGGAAGATGGCCTTCGGGAGGCGGCGGTCGAGGCCGTGCATGAGGCGCCGCGCGAACTGCGACACCAGGTACATCAGCGCCACCGAGAGGCGCTGTTCGTACGAGTAGTCCTCGCGGCTGATCGACACGTCCGGGAGGGTGAGGCCGCCGAGGGTGAACACGGTCGTCCAGCCCTCGGTGTCGATCCGGTCGCCGCCGGACGGGTCGAAGCACAGCCGCGCGAGCCGCATCTCCGACATCGACCGGAGCACGGCGCCGAGGTTCTTGGACGCGGGGTCGGGCGCGGACTCCAGGTGGTCCACGACCTTCCCGAGGGACGGACGGTCCGCGTTCGCGACCGCGCCGACCGCCTGGATCATGGCGGACTCGCGCTCCTCCGACATGCGCGGCAGCAGCAGCCGGAGCGTCTCGGTCGCCATCGTCTTCTTCGCGGCCAGGTCGTCCCCGAACGAGAACGGGTCGAGCAGGCCGGGCGCGGCGGACCCGAGCGGCAGGGTGCGGGCCTTGCGGCCGCGCGCCTTGAGCAGCTCGACGAGCGACTCGGCGTCGCCCTTCGGGTCGATCGCGGCGACCGTCACCCCGCGCAGCGCCATCTGGTAGATCAGCAGCAGCGCGAGGGTGGTCTTGCCGCCGCCGGGCTCGCCGGTGATCGCGACCGCCGTCGGACGGTTCCGGGCCGCCGCGACCAGCGGGTCGAAGTGCACGATCGAGCGGGCGCGGCCGAGCGTCTCGCCGACGTACGGGCCGATCCAGCCCTCGTTCGCGTCGTCCGGACGGTCGCCGAGGTCGACCGTCGCGGTCGGCATGCCGCCCGCGATCGTGCGGAGCGGCTGCCGCTGCGCGTACGCGTTCAGCCGGATGCGGTCGCCGGGCAGCGACTCGCTGAACAGGCTGAACTGGTCGCCGGTCGAGTTCACCACGTCGATGCCGATGTCGCGGTAGTGCTCGACGACGGTGTCCACGCGCTGCGCCAGGAGCTCGGCGCTGGGCGCGGACACGATGAGCCGGTGCCAGCCGTACACGAACGGCAGGCGCTCCTTGGTGATGCCGTGCTCCAGCATCCGCGCCGCGTCGATCTGCTCGGCGAGCGCGATCGGCGCCTCGGCCCCGGCCTCGCGGATGTGCTGGTCCATATCGCGCGCGTGCGCGAGCTTCCGCGAGACGTCCTTGGACGCCTTGGCCGGCGGGATCAGCTTCATGCGCGCGCTGATCTCGACCGGGAACGACAGCGCGTCCGCGTAGTGGAACCACGGCTCGCCGTCCGGGAACGGCATCAGGTCGGGGAACCGCGCGAACGACAGGTACGCCACGAACGACTCGGCCGTCGCTCCGACGCCCGCGCCGTTGAAGTTCGGCTGCTCCATCCGCAGGAACGAGCGGCCGTTGTGGATCGCGCCCTCGACCAGCGCCTCGACCTCGCCGCGCCCCCACGTCCGGCGCGGGACGGCGGACGGCGGCGGATCGGTCAGCGACCCGGTCACCGCGTGCTGGAACAGCCACGCGACCTCGGTCGAGGTGGCGTGCCGCGCGAACAGCGCGGAACCGCCGAGCGCGCGCCCGATCCGCTCGGCCTGCTCGGTCCAGCGCGCGATCTCCTTGCCGTCGATCGCGTCGTCCTCGATGCCGAGCACCGACTCGCTGCGCTTGTAGAAGTTCAGCAGTTGCGCGATCGCGCCGCCGGACAGTTGCGCGCCCATGCCGCGCGGACCGAGCCGCACGCCGAGGTAGATCTCCTTGGTCCAGAAGACCTTCGCCCAGACGTGCCGGTAGGTCTCCTCCAGGTAGTCCGCCCAGCCGGGGCCGCCGTCGGACGTCCGGTCCAGCGCGCGCGCCCACTCCGCCGCCGGATAGGTGCGGTGCGCGATCCGCAGGTGGATCTCCGCGTCCTGCATGCGGATGCCCGCGAGCGCGATGGTGATGTTCGTGGCGAGCGCCTCGCGCTCCTCACCGGTGGTGAACTCGTACGACACCGTCGGCAGCCGGAAGTAGGCCCACGCGGCGGTGTCGGTCAGCAACACCCGGTCGTCGAAGTAGCGGACGGGCAGCCGGCTCGACCGCGCCTTCGTCATCCGGCTCATCGCTCCTGCCTCCGGTCCGGTCGCGGTCGTCCGGCCGAACCTGGCTCGGGGCTCATCGGGCGGCCTCCTGCTGCTGCTCGGTGTATCGCTCGGGCACGTCGGCGAACCCGCCGGCGACCACACCGGCGAGGGCGAGATAGGCACGCCGCGTCGGCGCGCGCAGCGCCTTCAGCTCGTTGCGCGGCGCACGGTCCATGCTGAGGTGATCGTCCCACGGGATGCGGACCAGCGCTCGGCACCGGCCCCGCGCCACCGCCTCGGCTTGTTCAACATCGTCCATGCTGCGGCGGCTCACCCCGTTGATCACCGTGACGGCCCGGTGCCGCAGGTCGGCGTACCCGTGGCCGTCCAGCCACTCGTAGGTCATCGCGACCGCGCGCGGGGCGTCCGCGCTGGCCGGCGCCACGAGGACGACCTGGTCGGCGTACGGCAGCACGCGCGCGACGACGGCGGCGGCGGCGTCCAGCAGGGTCACCGAGTAGAACTTGTCGATCGTCCGGATCGCGAGGGCGTAGTCGCGGTCGTCCAGCGCCTGGAGCGGGTTCTTCCCGGCCGCGATGACGTCCAGCCCGGATTTGGCCTGCGAGGTGTACCGGCGCATCGCGGTCAGGCTGCCGATCTGGTCGGCGCGCGTGATGAGCCCGGTCAGCGTCTCGTTGGTCTCGCTGCGCGTCCGCCGCGCGAGCGCGCCCGGCCCGGGGTTCACGTCCACGGCCACGATCGGCTCGCCGTTGTGCTGCGCGAACGTGTGCCCGAGCATGAGCGCGGTCACCGTCTGCCCGGCCCCACCCGTGCACCCGAGGACGACGATGTGCCGCGACCCCTGGAACGGCTGCTGGAGCCGCTGCTCGTACTCGGCGTCCGCGTCACCGTGCCCGCCGCCGACCGCGTGGAACAACCGGCGCAGCCCGCCGCTGGTGACCTCGTGCTCCGGATCCGGCGGCGTGATCGCGGGCTCCGGAGCGCGCGGCGCCTCGGGCGGCGGCGGCAACGGCCGGGGCCGCACCGGCGACGTCGGCCCCGACCGCACAGGCCGAGGCGGCGGCGCATCCCGCACCACCTGCGCCTCCGCCCCCGCAGGCGGAACGTCCAGCCCAGACGGACCGCCCTGCCCAGACGGACCAGCCTGCGCGGACGGACCAGCCTGCGCGGACGGAACGGGTTGTGCGGACGCTGCGTGCTGCGCAGGCCCTGCCGGTTGTGCAGGCCCTGCCGGTTGTGCAGGCCCTGCCGGTTGTGCAGGCCCTGCCGGTTGCGCGGTCGCTGCCGGTTGTGCGCTCGGCGGCGGCGCGGGCGGCGGCACGTCCTGCCGCTGCACGGGCGGCCACGGCGCGGGCCGCGACAACTCCTCCGACCAGGGCCGGGGCTCCCGCCCCCGAACCGGCCGCCACTCCCCCACACCAGCAGGCCGCTCGCCCGTCCGCGCCGGACGTTCATCCGCGCCATCGGCTGCCGGACGCTCCGCTTCGCCAGAGCTCACCTGCCCGAACGCGCCGGGCACGACAGGCTCCGTCCGCCGGACGACGTTCCCGCGAGCGACGAGCTTGTCCCCTTCCTCGGGGACCGCGCGCGGCTTCGAGGCCTCATCGTCCGCCGCAGGCTGCAGCGAAATATCGGGCCGGGTGGGCGCCGGCTGCCGAGGAACATCCGGGCGGGTGCCAGACACCTGCTCCGAACGCTCCCCCTCACGCCCTCGCACCGAAGACGCCTCCGCCCCGTCCCGCAGGGCCTCCGCCCAAGCGGCCTCACCAGCGTCCGTGTCCTCAGGACGCGCGAACGACGCAGGCACTCCCAAACGCCGCTCAGGCGCACCCATGTCCCGCGCTGCGGACGAGTCCGACGAGCCATCCCCCTGAGCCACGCGCTCGGGCCCCGACTCACCACCGTGCCGCGCCGATTCGGCGGGCCCACGTCCCGCCGCCGCAACATCCCGCCGCACCACCGGCCGCGCAGGCACCGCAACCTCACCCGCAGCCTGCCCAACCCGAGGCCCACGCGGAGCGTCCTCAACGCCCTGTGACGGGAACGCCTCCGCCGACCGTTCGGCCTCCACCTCCTGCCCCGCGTCAGCCTCCGCACTCCCGCGCGAGCCCCGCCCCAGGCCATCACCCGCCGATCGCCCAGTGCCCGCAGGAACCTGTGAACCCGCCGGACGCTCGTCCTCGCGCGCTCCCTGCGGTGCCAGCGCATCCGGCACGCGTTCTGCCTCGCGTGGTTCCTGTGCCGTGTTTGCTTCCGCAGTCACGCGTGAGCCCGGCTCCAGGCCACCAGCCTCCGGTTGCCTGGTGCCAGAGCCCGCAGGCACGTCTGCACCCGCCAGGCGGCCGGACTCTTGGGGCTCCTCGTGCGCGGACGCGCCTTCCGGCGCGCTCGCACCAGACTCGCGGTCCAGGTCGGCCGCCGCTGGCGGAGCAACCGCATCGGCGCTGGCGGAGAGCTCATGCTTGGGCGCGCCCTGAGTAGCGGACGTGTCCGCTTCCGCGTTCGCGCGCTCCTCGGTGCCACTCGCCCCGACTTGCGCGGTACGTGAACCGGAAGGCAGGTCCGAACCCGCCGATCGGTCGTGCCCGCGCGGACTCTGCGGCAAGGACGTGTCGGCTTCGTGAGTCGTGTGCGGGTCTTGTTCGGGGCCACGGGCTCCCGGTTGCGCGGTGCGAGGGCCTGGAGAAGGCACGTCCGCGCCAGCCCGACGCTGGGATTCGTGCGAAGGCTCCGGAGCGGTTGCAGCTTCGGGCGCGTTCGTGGAGGAGGTGGGGGCCTCGGCAGCCTGCGGGGGCACTGGCGGTGCGAGTTCGTTGGTTGCTGGTGTGTGCTCCGGCTCGCGTGTCCCCCGGCGCGCGGACGTGTCCGTTCCCGTGTTGGGGCCGGGGGCGCTGGGCTGGGTTTGCGCAGCGGGGGGAGGGACGGGCAACGCCGGGGTTTCCGTGCTCGCCTCGCGCTGGGGACCGGGCGTGTTCGGACGGGGGGCGCGTTGGAGGGCGCCTGGGCCTGGTTGCGTTGTGCGCGGGCGCGCGGGCGGCGTCGGCGCTTGAGCGTGCTCGCGCTGCGGGGCGCTTGCGTTCTCCGTCGCGTCGGTTGCAGGCGCACGCGTGGGCTCGGGCGCTCCCTGAGCGGACGTGTCCGCCGGAGTGTTCGTGCGAGGTGCGTGTGTGAGTCCACCCGGTGCCGCAGCTTGCGGACGTGCGGGTGCCGTGGTCTCGGGTGCTTCCGCTGGGGTGTTCGGGCGGGGGCCGCGCTCGAGGCCGCGTGCTGGTGCGTTCGGGCTGGGGGTGCCCGGGACGTCGGGACGGGTCGGGGTGGCGCGGCGGCGGGCCTGGCCGAACATGGACGGAGGGCCGTCGGCGACCTGGGGCGGGATGCCCGGAGCCTGGTCAGGCCCGGACGCGTCGACCTCGGCGGTCGGCTCGGACGGGTGTTGCGGGAGGTTCTGGGTGACGGTGTCCCAGAAGTCGGCGGGGGCGCCTGGGCGGCGGATGCCGGAGGCCAGGGCGCGCTTGCCGGAGTTCTGGGCAGTTGGTGATTCCAGCCGGGGGGTTGCGGGCGGGTGGTCGAAGTGCGGCGCGACGCCTGCGACACGGACATCGGCGTCCGCGGACGAGCGCGGACTCGCCTCGGCCACGGGCACGGACGAGGTCTGGGGGAAGGCGGGTTCGGCGAACGCGGGTTCCCTTGGCGCCTCGTTGAGGGACGGGGCGTGGGACGGAAGGCGTCGGGTCAGGCCGGCGGGGACGCTGACCGGCGGCGCCGCGGGCGCGGCCTCTTCGACCTGGGGACGGGACTTGCGCGACCGGCGGGCGGCCTTGATGGCGGCGCGTTCGGCGGCGTGGTCGGCGCGGCGCCAGACGCGTCCGACGACGACGACCTCGCGGGGCTCGCGGATCGGGGTCAGGCGGCACCAGGTGCGGGGCTCGGAGAGGTAGCGCGAGTGCGAGAGCAGCAGCTCGGTGAGCCGCTTGCCCTCGATGACCGGACGCGTCGCGAGCCAGGTCAGCAGCCCCGGGGGGACGATGTAGAGGACGTGCCAGGGGGTCTTGAACGGGATGCCGACCAGCCGCAGCATCAGGATCCACGGGATGAACACCCCGGCGAACACACCGATCTGGACCAGCGGCAGCGGCATGGGCAGCCGCAGGTCGTACAGCTTGTACAGCCGCTTCTCGATGCGCCAGATGTTCGTGTACGTGGGTAGATCCACGCCCCTACTCCCCTTTGACTGCGCTGGGCACGGTGTCGCCTCCCGGGCCCCGGACCGCGCGGGCCCGGGACCGTCCTGGCGGGACTAGGTCAGGTTCACCCCCAGCGCCTTGGCGATCGCCTTCGCGGTGGTCTCGATGATGTTCGGGACGTAGAAGACGACGCCGATCGCGACGGCCAGCACGATGAACTGGACGAAGCGGGTGATCTCCCGGGTGAACAGAAAGAAGATGGCGACAATGGAGACGATCACCAGGAAGAGCGGCCCGAAGATCTGGCGCAGCCAGTCCGCGAGCTGGTCCGTCCGGAGTTGGTCGTTGTTCGCGGGCGCCGCCAGAATCTGGTCGGGAATCGACGCCATGAGGTGGTGCAGCATCGACTGCTTACCTTCCTGGTTCGGCTGAGGTCGGTTCTTTTACGAGGGTCACGTCGGGGACTTTCATGATGCGTTCGGTTGGGCCGTGCCACGAATGTCGTGCACGTACCAGGTGCCGTTCTTCTTCACCATGGACAGGTCGTAGGTCTGGTCGAGCTCGCCGCCGACGGCGCCGCCCGCGGCGGGCATCTGCCAGCCGACGGTGACGGTGACGGTGCGGGCGTCGACCGCGCCCTGGGGTGCGATGATCTCCCTGACCTGCACGAAGGTGACCGAATCGGCGAGCCCTCGGATCGGGGGGCCGTCCGAGAAGCGCTGCAGCGCCGTCTGGTCGCTGCGCGCGTATGCGGAGAAGAACGCGGCCATGACCGAGGTGAGCTCGGATTCGAGGGCGCCGTCGCGGTCGCGGACGCCGGCGGCGGGGAGGCCGGCCTTCGCGGGCGGGGGAAGCAGCGCCGGCCGCGCGGAGACGACCATCGCACCGTTCTTGGAGTAGACCGGGACGGCGAGCCGGAACCACTTGCCCTGCGTGCCGGCGACAACGGTGACGATGGCATTGTCGGCGTCGCGGACGTCCACTCCCGCGACCTGGGCGGAGGTGAGCTGCAACTGGCCGACATTGTTCCAGCCGAATTGCGCGGACGCGCCCTCCGGAACGAACGCCTTCAATTGCTGGGCGCGCGCCTCGGCGGTGCGCGGATCGTAGTTCAGGTACACGTGCGCGAACTGGAGCGCGAACGCCCCGGCCGCGGTCGTGGGGAAGCCGTGGGCGGACGAGCCGGACCCGCCAGCGGACGGGGTGCCCTTCGCGGTGAACCGCTCGAACGGCGCGCGCACGCCGTTCACCAGGATCACGATGATCAGGGCCCAGAGCACGGCGCGGCCGAGCCACACCCACCAGCGGCCCCCGGAACCGCCCCAGCGGCCGCCGCGCGCGGAGCCGCCGCCGCGCCGGGACCGGCGGCCGGACGCCGCCTCCCAGGGGTCGTCGGCCGGCCCGAGGGCGTGCTCGGACGGTCCGGCGCCGTCGACGCCGGCGGGCTGGTGGCCGTCTGCCACGGCCGACCTGCGAGCCATCCTGCCTCCGCTCGCGCCGTCCGTCGGTCGGCGCGCTCTGTGTGTGCCTGATCCCTGCCGATGTGGGCCATTCCGAACCCACCTCGGGCCCAGCGTAACCACGAGCGTCAATTGTTCCAGCGCATCGCGGGGAAGCACAGTCCCGGCGCGCGGTTGTGGATAATGCAATCCACCTCAGCAGGAACGGGGAAGATTGCCAAACGGTGACGATCCCGTATCGCCGACTCCGAACGGCGCGCGACACCCCGTTTCGGACAAGCACCCCGGTACGGGAGGTGCTTGGTGACGTCTGAAGATCGACTACCGAAATCTCCTGACGGGAAACCCGTCATCGTGTCCGGTTCACGACAGAGCGCATCACCTGGGCGTTCTACGGGATACCCCGTGCACGCAGGAGGGACGACCCGAACACGAACGGGAGTGGACGGAACCAC
This sequence comes from Actinomadura oligospora ATCC 43269, assembly GCF_000518265.1. Classification (GTDB taxonomy): domain Bacteria; phylum Actinomycetota; class Actinomycetes; order Streptosporangiales; family Streptosporangiaceae; genus Spirillospora; species Spirillospora oligospora. Next base: position 372,925 of record NZ_JADG01000012.1, read on the forward strand.
CCGAAGGGGTCCGTCCACTCCCGTGCGCCACCGTCCGCCGCCGGGACCGATCCCGATGACGGACTTCCGTTTTTGTACCAATATGTCCGAGATGGCCATCCCGCCACACCACGGGAACCCGGACGCCCCGGCAAGGTCAATCCACCCCTGAGGCCACCCCCAAGGCAGCCCCACCGCGTGCCCACGACGCGCCCACGGCGCGCCCAGGGGACGGTCAGACGTTGAAGCGGAACTCCACGACGTCGCCGTCCTGCATGACGTACTCCTTGCCCTCCATGCGCACCTTGCCCTGGGTGCGGGCCGTCGCCATGGTTCCGGCGGCGGCGAGGTCGTCGAAGGAGACGATCTCGGCCTTGATGAAGCCGCGCTGGAAGTCGGTGTGGATGACGCCGGCGGCCTCCGGAGCGGTCGCGCCCTTGGGGATCGTCCAGGCGCGGGTCTCCTTGGGACCGGCGGTCAGGTAGGTCTGCAGGCCGAGGGTGTCGAAGCCGATCCGGACCAGCTGCGACAGGCCGGACTCCTCCTGGCCCATGCCCTGCAGCAGCTCCAGCGCCTCGTCGTCGGGCAGCTCGATCAGCTCGGCCTCGATCTTGGCGTCCAGGAAGATCGCCTCGGCGGGCGCGACCAGCTCGCGCAGCCGGGTCCGCAGGGCCTCGTCGGCGAGCTCCTCCTCGTCCAGGTTGAAGACGTAGAGGAACGGCTTGGCGGTGAGCAGGTGCAGCTCGCGCAGCAGGCCCAGCTCGATGCCCGCCTTGTCCGCGCCGGCGAACAGGGTGACGCCCTCGTTCAGGATCTTCTGCGCGTTCTGGACGGCGTCCACGACGGCGAGCTGGTCCTTGTCCTTCTTGGTGCGCGCCTCCTTCTCCAGGCGCGGCAGGGCCTTCTCGATCGTCTGGAGGTCGGCGAGGATCAGCTCGGTGTTGATCGTCTCGATGTCCCGGGAGGGGGCGACGTCGCCGTCGACGTGCGTGACGTCCGGGTCCTCGAAGGCGCGGATGACCTGGCAGATCGCGCTCGTCTCGCGGATGTTGGCGAGGAACTTGTTGCCCAGGCCCTGGCCCTCGGACGCGCCCTTGACGATGCCCGCGATGTCCACGAACTCCATCGTGGCCGGGAGGATCTTGGCGGACCCGTAGATCTCCGCCAGCCTCTCCAGCCGGGGGTCCGGCACCCCGACCACGCCGACGTTGGGCTCGATGGTCGCGAAGGGGTAGTTCGCGGCCAGCGCGTCGTTCTTGGTCAGCGCGTTGAACAGGGTGGACTTGCCGACGTTGGGCAGTCCCACGATTCCGATGGAGAGGCTCACGGCCGCAAGTTTATGGGCCCGCGCGGACGCTCGGTCACGCGCCCGCGTTGGCGAGGAACTCGGCGATGTGGCGGAAGGCGGCCCTGCCCTCGGGGACGTACTCGGAGAACACCGGGAAGACGTGCGCGAGGCCGTCCCATTCCTGGTAGACGCTTTTCACACCGGCGGCGAGGGCTCGCTCATGCGCGTCGCGTGTGTCGTCCCGGAGGATCTCTGTGCTGGACGCCACGAACAGCATGGGCGGCAGGCCCGTCAGGTCCGCGCGCGCAGGAGCGTGGAGCGGGTCGTCGTCCAGTTTGCCGTCGCAGTAGGCGCGTCCGAGCCAGGCGAGGTGCTTGGCCGGGATGAGGCAGTCGGTGCGTTCGTTCGTCCGGTGCGATTCGGCACCGCACAGGAGGTCGACCCATGGGGACAGGCACACCGCGGCCTCGGGGAGCGGCAGTTCCCGCTGCTTCAGCGCGAGCAGCAGGGCCATGGCGAGGTGGCCACCGGCCGAATCGCCCCCGACCGCGATGTTCTCGGGTCTGTAACCGCGCGCCAGCAGGAACTCGTAGGCCGTGACCGCGTCCTCCAGGGCGTCCGCAGGGGTGTGCTGAGGGACGAGCCGATAGTCCAGGGTCAGGGCGACCCGTCCGGTGGCGGCCGACAGGCGCCAGCTGAACGGCCTGTACAGGCGCGGCCCACCGAAGAAGTAGCCGCCGCCGTGCAGGTAGAGGAAGACCTTGTCCTCGTCGGGGGCTCCCGCGCGCGTCCACTCGGCCGTGCACGTCCCCAGGTCCTGCGGTACGAACGAGACGGCTCGCGGGTTGCTCTGGGCGTAGGCCAGCAGGGCGGTGGCCCGCTGCACCCGCAGCAGACCGGCGTCGGTCTGCGGGCTGCCCTCCCAGAACGACCGGAGGACCATGCGGATGACCTTGTTCGCCACGCGCGCCTGGAGGCTCGGCGGCCCGCCGGGCTCCAGCGAGAGGGAGCGGGCGACGCTCCGCTGGGCCCTGGTGGACGCGACGGGCCGGACGGTCCGCCGGGCCGAGGAAGGGGAGGGGGCCGGGGCGGAGTCGGGGGCGGGCGGCATGGCCACTCCTCGCGGGGACGTCACAGACCTAAGTACACAATGAGTCTAATAGTCCGGACATCCCGGACCCCGCTCGCCCGCGGCCCGGCGCGTCGCGCTCGCGCGTCCCGGCTCCGCTGTCACGATTGACGGATGGATCTCGCCCTGCTCACCGGTCTGCTCCTCGGGGCCGTCCTCGGCGTGGTGGTCGGATACGCCCTCGCCACCGGCCGGCAGGGGGCCCTGATCGCACGCGCGAAGGCGGCCGAGGAGAAGCTCGCCTACGCCGAGGAGCGCATGGCCGAGCACTTCGAGAACCTCTCCGCCAAGGCCCTGGACGCGTCCAACCAGCGGTTCCTGGAGCTGGCGGACGCCCGGCTCAAGGTCGCCGGGGCCGAGGCCGCGGGCGAGCTGGACCGCCGCAAGCAGGCCGTCGAGCACCTGGTCGCGCCGCTGCGCGAGACCCTCGCCAAGGTCGAGGAGCAGCTCCGCGAGGTCGAGACCGGACGCCGCGAGTCGCACGCGATGCTCGCCAAGCAGGTCGAGTTCGTCCGGCAGAGCGGCGACCAGCTGCGCACCGAGACGCGCGCCCTCGTGCGCGCGCTCCAGCGGCCCGAGGCGCGCGGACGCTGGGGCGAGCTGCAGCTCCGCCGCGTGGTCGAGCTGGCCGGGATGACCCACCACTGCGACTTCGACGAGCAGGCGTCCGCGACCACCGAGGACGGCACCGTGCGGCCGGATCTGGTCGTCCGGCTGGCGGGCGGCAAGAACATCATCGTGGACAGCAAGGTCTCCCTCGCCGCCTACCTGGAGGCCGCCTCGACCGGCGACGCGTCCGACGAGCGCGACCGGCTCGACGCGCACGCGCGGCACATCCGCGACCACGTGGACCGGCTCGCCGCGAAGACCTACTGGCAGGCGTTCAGCCCGGCGCCCGAGTTCGTCGTGCTGTTCGTCCCCGGCGAGGCGTTCCTCGCGCCCGCGCTCGACCGCGATCCCGCGCTGCTGGAGTACGCGATGCGGCGGCGCGTCCACATCGCCACGCCGACCACGCTCATCACCATGCTGCGCACGGCGTCGTACGCGTGGCAGCAGGAGGCCCTCTCGCGCAACGCGCGCGCGGTGTTCGACCTCGGCAAGGAGCTGTACGAACGGCTCGGCACCATGGGCCGCCACGTGGACGAGCTGGGCCGGTCCCTCACCGGGGCCGTCCGCGCCTACAACCGGACGGTCGGCTCGCTGGAGACCCGCGTCCTGGTGTCCGCGCGGCGGCTGAACGAGCTGGGCGTCGTGGAGGACCGCCTGGAGGCCCCGGCGCCCGTCGAGGACGCTCCGCGCCCCCTGTCCGCCGCCGAGTTCACCGAACCCGCGAACGGCCCTGGACAGGGCCCTCGGAACGGTCCCGAAAACGGCGACGGGGCCGGTTCCGGCGAGGGCGCCGAAGTGCGCGCGCACCCCGCCCCGGCCGCGGAAGCGGTAGGTTTCGGCGGACGGGCCATCCCTGATCAACACGATCGGCGAGAGAGGTGGCAATGAGTACTTCGACGGTTCGTGAGGCGCCGGACGGCGTCTCACCGGGGCCTGGGGGTCCAGTGCGGCAGAACGCCTCCTCGCGCCGGTCGTCCCGGTCGTCCCGGTCCGCCGGGCCCTCCGGCCCAGTCACCCTCACCGGACGCGGCGGCGTGGCGCTCATCCTCGCCGCCGCCCTGCTCGGGGCGCTGCTGGCGCGCTGGGTCGACGTCTCGCTGCTGGCCGGGGGCCTGTTCGTCGCGGGCTGCGTGCTCGCCGCGCTGCTGACCCGCGCGGCCGATCTGCCGACGCTGGTGGTGAGCCCGCCGCTGGCGTGCTTCGCCGCGACCGTGGTCGCCGAGCTGGCCGCCGACAGCGGTCCGCTCAGCCGGACGATGTCCCTGGGCATGCTGAGCGCGCTGGCCGGGATCGCGCCGTGGCTGTTCCTCGGCACCCTGCTGGCGCTCGGCATCGCGATCCCGCGCGGCCTGCCCGGGGCCCTGCGCGACATGCGCGTTCGCCTGGCCCGGGGACGCACCCTCGCCGAGGACGACGACGTCGACCCCGTCCGCTGGGAGGAACCGGCGAACCGTCCCCTCCCCCACGGCGACGTCGACTAGCTAGGCCACTTCAGCCAAACCGTCCCCGCCAGGCCGGTTCGACCGGCCCGTTCCCGCTTGGCCAGTTCGACCAGGCCGGTTCCGGAGGGGCGGGCGGGTGCTTCCCGGCCGAGCGCCCGTTCGCGGGGCGAGAGGGCGCTCTCGCGGGTCGGTCAGATCGCTTCCACGGGGAGGCGGAGGTCCTTGCGGAGCTCGTGCGGGAGGGCGAAGCGCATGCTCTCCGGGACGGACTCGATCTCCTCGACCTCGCCGTAGCCGCGCTCGGCCAGCCAGGCGAGGACGCCCTGCACCAGCTCGTCGGGCACCGACGCGCCGGAGGTGACGCCGACCGTGTCGACGCCCTCCAGCCAGGACTCGTCGATCTGCTCGGGGTAGTCGACCAGGTGGGCGTCGTCGGCGCCGTGCTCCTTGGCGACCTCGACCAGCCGCACCGAGTTGGACGAGTTGGTCGAGCCGACGACGATCACCAGCTGGGACCGCGCGGCCATCTGCTTCACCGCGACCTGGCGGTTCTGGGTGGCGTAGCAGATGTCGTCGGACGGCGGGTCCATCAGCTTGGGGAAGCGCTCGCGCAGCTTGTCGACCGTCGCGATCGTCTCGTCCACCGACAGGGTGGTCTGGGACAGCCAGGCGACCTTCTCCGGGTCGCGGACGGTCACGTTGGCGACGTCGTCCGGGCCGTCCACGAGGTGGATGTGGTCGGGGGCCTCGCCGGTGGTGCCGATGACCTCCTCGTGGCCCTCGTGGCCGATCAGGAGGATGTCGTAGTCGTCCTTGGCGAACCGGACGGCCTCCTTGTGGACCTTGGTCACCAGCGGGCACGTCGCGTCGATGGTGCGCAGGTTCCGGCCGGCCGCCTCGTCGTGCACCACGGGGGCGACGCCGTGCGCGGAGAACACCACGATCGCGCCCTCGGGGACCTCCTCGGTCTCGTCCACGAAGATCGCGCCGCGCTCCTCGAGCGTCCGGACGACGTGCACGTTGTGGACGATCTGCTTGCGCACGTAGACCGGCGCCCCGTACTTCTCCAGGGCGATCTCGACCGCCTGGACGGCCCGGTCGACGCCGGCGCAGTAGCCGCGCGGCTTGGCGAGCAGGACACGGCGCTGACTGGTGGAGGTCATGCCCCTATCGTACGAGCCGTCCCACGCGCCCCGGACCGGCTCCACGGGACCCGCACGGCCCCGGCACCGAACCCTCACCGCGGGACCGGGCCGACCTGCCCCGCCCGGCGGACCCGGTGCGGGAGAGGCCCCGGTGAAGCCCGCACTGTGACCCACCCCACGGGCTTTCTTGGACGGAATTCCAGTAGCCGGGTGACCGTTATCGCGGTAATGGGGCAGAGTTGGGATGGACAGACGGCGTGCCCCAGCCGACGCCCCGCACGTGCGCGCCCGACCGGCCACCGGCCCCCGGCCTGGCCGGCGGGGGCGGCAGGAGGAGTGACAACGATGACGAGATCACCGCGCCGCCTCAGGGAGCAGGTCCGGGAGACCGTCGGCGAGCAGGTCCGCGACCTTCCGCTGCACGCCGTCCGGCTGGCCATGTTCGGCGTCGGCCGGGCCCTGCTGCTGAGCGACCGGGTGACCCGGGACTACAAGGAGATCACCGAGGGCGCCGGGGTGAAGCCGGTGCTCGGACGGCTCCGCCACGACGTCCAGCACACGGCGGTGTCCGTGGTCGGCACAGTGGTCGAGCGGGTCCGCGGAGCGGACGAGGAGCCCGAGCCCGCCCCACGCACGGCCCGCACCCGCACGACGCCCCGTCCGGCAGCGCGTCCGGCGGCGCGGACCGCCGAGCGCCCGGCCGAGCGTCCGGCGCCGCGTGACAAGGAGATCTCGGTGGGCAAGCCCGCCGCCGCTCCCCGTCCCGCGCCGGAGCCCGCCGACGCCAAGCCCGCCACTCCGGCCGCCGACCGCACCGAGGCGACGCCGAAGCCGGAGCCCAAGGCCGCCGCACCGAAGCCGAAGGCCGAGGCGACGCCGGAGCCCAAGGCGGAGACGAAGCCCGCGCCCAAGGCTGAGGCGAAGCCTGCGGCCAAGCCCGCTGCTGAGGCCGAGGGGGCGAAGGCCGAGGAGTTGCCGGTGCCGGACTACGACTCGGCGACGCTTCCGCAGCTCCGCGCCCGCCTGCGCGGCCTGACGGCCGACCAGGTCAGGCTGCTGCGCGAGTACGAGCGCGCGCACAAGGCGCGTCCGGAGATCGTCCGCATGTACGAGAACCGGATCTCCAAGCTCAACGGCTCGCACTGACCGAAACGCTCTCGAGGCCCGTCCGAACCTGGATTCGGACGGGCCTCGACGCGTGTTCGGGCCCCCGACGTGGGTCTCCGCGGGTTCCCTCCCACGGGGGATGATGATCACCCGCCGGGGGGAGGCGGACGGCCCGGGCCGCTGTGATCGTGGGCGGCATGAGGGTCTTTCGCGCCGCGCCGTCCGGCGGTCCCGCCGCCGTCCGGGTCAACCGCGTGACGGGGTACACGGCGTTCGGGTGGGTGCTGGTCTTCCTGGCCTGGCATGTGGTCTGGGCCGTCACGGGGCTCAACTCGCCCGATCCGTCCGACCATCACGGGGCCGCGCGGGTGGTGGCGACGGCGTTCGAGGTGATCGTGTTCGTCATGGTCGCGGTCGGGGTCGTCCTGCCGCTGGCGCTCGTCCAGTCGTGGGGACGCAAGGTGCCCTGGTGGATGCTGGCGACGGGCGCGTGGATCGGGTGCGTGCTGCTCAGCGCGCGCGGGATCAGCGGGGTCGCCGACACGGTCGTCCGCGCGGTGGGCGTCCTGCCTGACGGGCTGACCGGGCTGACGACGGAAGAGGTCTACGGGAGCCCGCATCCGACGGCCTGGGCGCGGTTCGCCGCCTCGGCCACGGACGTGATGTTCGCCGTCGGGGGTGTGGTGTTCGGGGTCGCGGCGGTGGCGTTCCGGCGCGTTCAGCGGACGAGTTGATCGCCCACCGGGCTGCGCATGTAGAGGACGGACCGTCCGGCGCGGGTGCGGTTCAGCAGGCCGCAGGCGTGCAGGGCCGTGAGGTGGCGGCTGATCCCGCCCGGCGTGACGCCGAGCCGCCGCGCGAGCTCCGTGGTGGACGCCGGGGACGCCAGCATGATCAGGAGACGCGTGCGGGGCGCGCCGAGCAGTTCGGTGAGCGCGGCGGCGCCTTCGGGGACCGCCTGGTCCCAGACGGCGCCGCGTCCGCGCGCGGGATAGGAGATCAGCGGCGGGAGGTCCTCGTCGATCATGGTGATCGCGCCGCGCAGGAACAGGCCCGGGACGAGGACGAGCCCGCGCCCGGCGACGTCCACGACGACTTTGCGCGCGGTGTCGCCTGGGATCACCACCCGGACGCGGCCGGGCGTCCAGGTGACCCGGTCGTCCAACTCGGCGAACAGGGCCGCCGCGCCGCCGAGCGTGAGGCGGCGGGCACGGTGGGCAAGGTCGGCCTCCAGGACGGCGCGCATACGCGGCCAGTAGGGCTCGATGCAGGCGTCCCAGTACGCCTCGAGCGCGGCGCAGATCCGTTCGAGGACGGCCGAGGGGTCGCCGGTCAGGGCGGGCGGGATGGGGACTCCCCGGTACGCGGCGTCCACGTCGTGCCGGTACGCGGCGGCGATGTCCCGCCGGACGACGTCCGGGGGCGTCGTCCGCAGGAGGGCGAGGTCGGACGCGAGATCGGTGACGATGCCGTCCGGGCGCGGGCCGAGGAAGTCCGGGTTCCAGCCGTGCGGGGCGAACAGCGCGTTCAGCACCTCGGTGTCGAGGGCGGAGTAGGCGGCGGCGGTCTCCCGGACCCATGGCAGGTGCTCGGGGTGCCGCGCGGGAAAAATCCGGGGCCGCAGGCTGAACACCAGCTCGAGCAGCGGCGACATCCCGAAGGACGTCTCGGCGAGGTCCTGGACGCCCAACCTGAACTCGTACATTGCCCCCCAGGGTAAATCCTTTCACCCGGGGCACTCCGCGGAGCTGGGATGGGCCGCATGACGATCACCCTCCCTCGCAGCCTGGCGGACGCCGCCGGGCATCCCGTGATCCGCGCGCTCTCGGCCGTGACGCTGGTCAACACGCTCGGCAACGGCCTGCTCATGACGACCGGCGCGCTGCTGTTCACCCGGGTCGTCGGCATGACGGCGTCCCAGGTCGGCCTCGCGCTCGCGCTGGGCGGCGTGTGCGGCATCCTGGCGGGCATCCCGCTGGGCCGGGTCGCCGACCGATTCGGGGCGCGTCCGACCGTGGTGGCGCTCCTGGCCGTCGAGGCGGTGCTCGTCCTCGGCTACACCCAGGTCCACTCGTTCTGGACGGCCCTTCCGCTGATCTGCGCCGTCATGTTCGTGGACCGGGGCGAGAGCGCGGTGCGCGGCGCGCTGATCGCCAAGGCCCTGCCGCCGGACCAGCGGGTGAAGGGACGGGCGTTCCTGCGGTCGGTGACCAACGTCGGCATCTCGCTGGGCGCCGTCCTCGCCTCCCTCGCGCTCGTCGCCGACACGCCCGCCGCGTACCGGACGGTCGTGGTGGCGGACGCCGTGACCTTCGTGATCGCGGCGCTCCTGCTGCTCAGGGTGCCCGCGCTGGAGCCCGCGCCGGGCGGCGAGCGGGCCGACGGCCGGGGCTTCGGCGCGCTCACCGACGTCCCCTACGTGGTGATCACCGCGCTGGCGGGCGCGCTGGTCATGCTGCAGGGCGTCCTGGAGATCGGCCTCCCGCTGTGGGTGACGCACCAGACGCACGCGCCCCGGGCGCTGATCTCGGCCGCCATGCTGCTGAACACGGTCATGGTCGTCCTGTTGCAGGTCAGGCTGAGCAAGGGATCCGACGATCCGGGTAGGGCGGCCCGCATGGCGCTGCGCGCCGGGACGCTGATCGCGGTCGGCTGCGTCCTGCTGGGCCTGTCCAAGGGCCTTCCCGCGTGGACCGCGACGCTGCTCGTGCTGGCCGCGGTCGCGGTCATGACGGTCGGCGAGATGCTGGGGGCGGCCGGTAGCTGGGCGCTCGGTTTCGACCTGGCGGACGAGCGGGCGCAGGGCGTCTACCAGGGCGTTTTCAACACCGGCTTCGCCGCCGGGCTGGTGCTGGGCCCGCTCGCCGTGACCCAGACGGGCCTGCGGTTCGGCCTGACCGGGTGGCTGGTCCTCGGCGGGATCTTCCTGGCGACGGCCGTCGCGTTCGTCCCGGCGACCCGCTGGGCCGTCGCGACGCGCCCGTCCGTCATGGGCCGCCCGTCCACGGCGACCGGCCCGGCCGCCTGACGGGTTCATTGACCGCTGGGCGTGGGCATTGACCGCCTGACGGATTCGTCGGCCGCGAGCGCGTTCATTGGCCGCCGGGGCGGGCTCGCTGGCCGCCGGGCGGGGTCAGCGGACGAGTTGGTCGCCGAGGGGGCTGCGCATGTAGAGGACGGACCGTCCCTCGCGGGTGCGGTTCAGGAGGCCGCTCGCGCGCAGGGCGGTCAGGTGGTGGCTGACCGCGCCCGGCGTGACGCCGAGCCGCCGGGCCAGGTCGGTCGTGGACGCCGGGGAGGCCAGCATGACCAGCAGTTTCGCGCGGCGCGCGCCGACGAGCCCGACGAGCGCGGCCGGGCCCGCGGGGACGGTGTCGTCCCAGACGGCGCCGCGTCCGCGCGCGGGGTAGGAGATCAGCGGCGGGAGGTCCTCGTCGATCATGGTGAGCGCGCCGCGCAGGAACAGGCAGGGCACGAGGACGAGCCCGCGTCCGGCGACGTCCACGACGCGTTCGGGCGCGAGCCCGGCCCGGATGACGAGCCGGACGAGGCCCGGCTCCCAGCTGACCCGGTCGTCCAGCTCGGCGAACAGGGCGGCGGCGCCGCCGAAGGCCAGGCGTCGCGCGCGGTGCACGAGATCGGCCTCCAGGACGGCCCGCATCCGCGCCCAGTAGGGCTCGACGCAGGCCTCCCAGTACGCCTCGTACGCCCTGCAGATCCGGTCGAGGACGGCGGCCGGGTCGCCGCCCAGCACCGGCGGGACCGGGACGTGCCGGTACGCCACGACGATGTCGCGCCGGACGACGTCCGGCGGCGTCCTCCGCAGCACGGCGAGGTCGTCGGCGATCTCGGTGACGATGCCGGTCGGGCGCGGGGTGAGGAAGTCGGGGATCCAGCCGTGCGGCGCGTTCAGGACGTCCAGCAGCTCGGTGTCGAGACGGGCGTAGGCGGCGGCCGTCTCCCGCACCCACGACAGGTGCTCGGGATGCCACGAGGGGAACGTGCGCGGACGGAGGCTGAAGGTCAGCTCGTACAACGGCGACATCGCGAAGGACGTCTCGGCGAGGTCCTGGACGCCGAGCCTGAACTCATACATTGAGGAAAAGCCTAAATCCATTCCGCGTCGCCGGGCCGCACGGCTGGGATGGGACGCATGACGACGCCCTCCCCCGGGTCCCCTGGCCCGCCGTCCCCGGCCCCTCCGTCCGCCGGTCCCCCGTCCACGAGCATGGCGAGCCTGGCGCGCAACCCGGTCCTCCGGGTGCTGTTCGCGGCGATGCTGGTCAACACGCTCGGCAACGGCCTGTTCATGACCATCAGCGCCCTGCTTTTCACCCGCGTGGTCGGGATGTCGCCGTCCCAGGTCGGCTTCGCGCTGGCGTTGGGCGGGGTGTTCGGCATCGCGTCCGGGGTGCCGATGGGACGCGTCGCCGACCGGCTCGGGGCGCGTCCGACGGTGGTGGCGCTCCTGGGCGCGGAGGGGGTGCTGGTCCTCGGGTACACGCAGGTCCATTCGTTCTGGGCCGCGGTGCCGCTGATCTGCGGCGTCACCTTCCTGGACCGGGGCGCGACGGCCGTGCGGAACGCGCTGGTCGGGCAGGCGCTGCCCGCCGAGCTGCGGATGCCCGGCCGGGCGTTCCTGCGGATGGCGACCAACGGCGGCGTCGGCATCGGGGCGGCGCTGGCGTCCGTCGCGCTGGTCGTGGACACCCCGGCCGCCTACCGGACGATCGTGGTGCTCAACGCGGTGACGTTCCTCGGGGCGGCGCTGCTGCTGACGCGGGTCCCGGCGGAGCGTCCGGCGCGGGACGCGACGTCCGGCGGGGGCGGCTTCCGCGCGCTGACCGACGTCCCGTACCTGGTCATCACGGTCCTGAGCGGGGTGCTGGTGCTGCAGCAGGGCATCCTCGAGGTCGGCGTCCCGCTGTGGGTGACGCGCGAGACGCACGCGCCGCGCCTGCTCGTCTCGGCCTGCCTGGTGCTGAACACGGCCCTGGTCATCGCGTTGCAGGTGCGGATGAGCCGTGGCGCCGAGGACCCGCGCGTCGCGGCCCGCGCGTGCCTGCGCGCCGGGACGCTCATGGCGGTCGGCTGCCTGCTGTTCGGCCTGTCCAAAGGCCCGGACCCGTGGACGGCGTCGCTCCTGATCCTGGGCGCGCTCGCCCTCCAGACGGTCGGCGAGGTGCTCTACGCGGCGGGGAGCTGGGCGCTCAGCTACGAACTGGCGGACGAGCACGCGCACGGCGTCTACCAGGGCGTCTTCAACAGCGGCTTCGCGGCCGGGGCGCTGCTCGGGCCGCTGGTCGTCACGCAGACCGCGCTGCGCCACGGCATGGACGGCTGGCTCGTCTTCGGCGGGATCTTCCTGGTGACGGCCGTCGCGTTCGTCCCCGCGACCCGCTGGGCCGCGGCGAACCGTCCAGCCTGGCGCGAGGCCCCGGCCTGACGGAGGACGGCCCCGGAGGTTCCGGGGCCGTCCTTCCATATGCGAGGGCCGGAGGGGGGCCGGTCCTCACGCCTCGGCGGGGAGGGGCTCGTCCTGGAAGGCGTGGTCGATGTCGACGCGCTCCAGCGACGCCAGGTGCCGCCTCCGGACGACCAGGATCCCGATCGCGACCGCGCAGCACAGCGCGCCCACGTAGTACGGGGTCGAGGCGCTGAACCGCTCGGCGAGCCTGCTGCCGAAGTAGGGCGCGAGCGCGCCGCCGAGCCACCGGACGAAGTTGTACCCCGCGGACGCGACCGGACGGGGACTGTCGGAGACCTCCATCGCCGCCTCGGTGAAGGCGGTGTTGTTCAGCCCGATCGGGATGCCGGACAGGATCGTGCTGACGATGATCCCGTTGTGCCCGAGGGTGGCCAGGCCGAGCTGGAACACGATGAGCAGGGCCAGTGCCAGGTGCATGACCCGGACGGTCCCGATCCGGCGCTGCAGGGCGGGTGCGGCGAACACCGACGACAGCGCGACCATCACGCCCCAGCCGAAGAACACCAGGCCGATGCCGTGCGCGTCCATGTGCAGGACGAACGGCGTCCAGGCCAGGACGGTGAAGAACGCGTAGTTGTAGAACAGCGCGGTGAACGCCGTGGTCGACAGGCCGCCGTGGCCGAGCGCGCGGATCGGCGCGGACAGCGGGGTCGGGACGGCGGGCTTCGGCGTCGGCTTCAGCAGGGTCGTGATCAGCAGGAACCCGACGGCCATCAGCAGGGCCGTCCCGAAGAACGGGAAGCGCCAGTTCATGTCGCCGAGCAGCGCGCCGAGGAGCGGGCCGAGCGAGATGCCGATGCCGAGCGCGGCCTCGTAGAGGATGATCGCCGACTCGGCCCCGCCGGACGCGGCGCCGACGATCACGGCGAGGGCGGTCGCGACGAACAGCGCGTTGCCGAGCCCCCAGCCCGCGCGGAACCCGACGAGCTGACCGACGGTGTCGGACGTCCCGGCGAGCGCGGCGAACACCACGACCAGGACGAGCCCGATCATCAGCGTCCGCTTCCCGCCGATCCGGCTGGACACCCAGCCGGTGACGAGCATCGCGACGGCGGTGATCAGGAAGTAGCTGGTGAACAGCAGCGACACCTGGCTGGGCGTCGCGCGCAGGTTCTCGGCGATGGCGGGGAGGATCGGGTCGACCAGGCCGATGCCCATGAAGGCGACCACGGCGGCGAAGGCCGTGGCCCAGACCGACATCGGCTGCCGGAGGAGACCGGCCCGTTCGGGGCGCCGGTGCGCGGTCTCCGCTGGCTCTGCGTTCATGGAACCTACCTTTCGGGGGACGGCCCCTCCCCGCCTCGCGCGCCGGACGCGCCGGGCTCAGGCGGCGGGCGCCGGACGGTCGGGATCGGCGAACAGCCGTCCGAGCAGGGGAAGGGCGGCGGTCAGGGTCCGCCGCTCCTGCTCGGACAGTTCAGCGAACCGCTGGACGAGGATCCCGATGCGGCGCTCCCGGACGCGGTGGAGCTGGACGCACCCCTCCGGGGTGATCCCGGCGGTGACGACGCGCGCGTCGGAGGCGTCCCGGCCGCGGACGACCAGGCCGTCCCGCTCCAGCCGGTTGACCAGCGCGGTCATGGTCGGCAGTTTCACGCCGTGCTCGGCGGCCAGCTCGGTCATCCGGCGAGGCCCGCCCTCCAGCGAGCCGAGCACCGACGCCTGCTGGCTGGTGACGGCCTGGTCGGCGTTGACGCGGCGCATCATCAGCACCATCTCGCGGAGCCGGGTGTTCAGCTCCTCGGCGAGCTCGCGGTCGGACTGCATCGGTCTCTCCTCTATTACTTAGCCATACTAAGTTAGTATGGCTAACTTTTCAACCCGGTGGTGACCTGCATCGTGCCGCCTCGGAACCGCCTAGGCTGCCGACATGGCGATGGAGACCTCGGCGGAGTCCCCCGTACCGGTCCGGACGGTGCTTTCAGCGGTCGGCGGCTGGATCGGACGGCTCGGAAGGATCTGGGTCGAGGGGCAGATCACCGAACTCAACGCGCGAGGCGGCACGGTTTACGTCACGCTTCGCGATCCGGTGGCGAACATGTCGGTCCCGGTCGTCGGCCGCCGCGAGACCTTCGCCGCCGCCGGGCCCGCCGTCACCGACGGAGCCCGCGTGGTGATCCACTGCAAACCGGACTTCTGGGTCAACCGCGGACGCTTCTCGCTGAGCGCGATCGAGGTCCGGCCCGTCGGCGTCGGCGAGCTGCTAGCCCGGCTGGAGCGGCTCAAGCAGCTGCTGGCGTCCGAGGGCCTGTTCCGGCCCGAGCGCAAGCGCCCGTTGCCCTTCCTGCCCGGACGCGTCGGACTGATCTGCGGACGCGACTCCGACGCCGAGCACGACGTCCTCCAGAACGCCCGGCGGCGCTGGCCCGCCGTCGAGTTCACCGTCCGGAACACCGCCGTGCAGGGGAGCAACGCCGTCCCGCAGGTCATGGACGCGCTGCGCGAGCTCGACGCCGACCCGCACGTCGACGTGATCGTCATCACGCGCGGCGGCGGCTCCATGGAGGACCTCCTCCCCTTCTCGGACGAGGCGCTGATCCGGGCCGTCGCCGCAGCCCGCACCCCGGTCGTCAGCGCGATCGGCCACGAGCAGGACAGCCCGCTCCTCGACCTGGTCGCCGATCTGCGCGCCTCCACCCCGACCGACGCCGCCAAGCGGGTCGTCCCGGACGTCCGCGAGCAGCTCCAGCTCGTCCGCCAGCTGCGGGACCGGGGGCGGCGCGTCCTGGTCGGCGGGGTCGAACGCGAGCTGCACTGGCTGTCGGCGATGCGCTCCCGTCCGGCGCTGGCCGACCCGGTCCGCGAGATCGAGCGGCAGGCCGAGCGCGTCGAGGCGCTGCGCGACCGCACCCGCCGGTGCCTCGCGTCCGCGCTGGACCGCTCGTCCGACCAGCTCTCCCACACGCGCGCGCGGTTGCTGGCCCTGTCCCCCGCCGCGACCCTGGCGCGCGGCTACGCGATCGTCCAGCGCGAGGACGACGGGGTCGTCCGGGACGCCAAGTCCGTCGAGGACGGCGAGGCCCTCGTCGTCCGGCTGGCCGAGGGACGCCTGGGCGTGACCGTCACCGAACGCGACCTGTCCTGAGTCCGAAACCCCGGCGGGCACGGGCACCACTGGCCGCCTCCGGCCTGGCCGTAGCCACTTCCGGCCTTCTCGAGATCTTGGAACGTTTGCGCAAGTAGGCGAATGTGGTCACGGACCACAGATCACCTTCTGCTCCGAGGAGGACGGAATGTCCGTACTGCGCTGGACTCGCCGGACGGCCCTGGCGGCCGGAACCTGCGCCGTGGCGTCCCTGGCCCTGGTCGCGCCCGCCCACGCGAGCGTCTCCCCCACGACCGTGGGGCCGACCGGGCGCTGCGCCGCGGTGGAGTTCACCGAGCTGCACGGCGGCCACGACTACATGCGCGCCAACCCCATCGTCGACTGGAACGGGGTGTGCCAGTTCGGGATCCACGACTTCTCGAACGGGGCGGACTACCCCACGAACGGCCCCGCGGAGACCCCCGCGCCCGGCATCTACGACGGCCCCGGCCACAGCGAGGCCGTCTACGTCCACGACCTGCTCTCCGACACCTGGGGCTGGGGACCCCGCAACTGAATCCGCCGAGCCGTCCCCGGCTGCCCCTAGGCTGGACGCGTGGCGGAAGCGAAGACGGAACAGAGCTATGAGCAGGCCCGGGACGAGCTGACCGAGGTCGTCCGGAAGCTGGAGGCCGGCGGCCTCACCCTGGAGGAGTCGCTGAACCTCTGGGAACGCGGCGAGAAACTGGCCGCCGTCTGCGAGGAGTGGCTGGAGGGCGCGCGCGCCCGCCTGACCGCCGCCATGAACGCCGAGGCCGCCGACACCGGCGACGCGTCCGACGCGGCGGCCCCGTTCTGACGCTCGCTCAGGAGCCCGTCCCGGCGGTCGCTCAGGAGCCGGTTCCGGCGACCGCTCAGGAGCGTTGCGTGGGGGCGGGCGTCACGACGCTGGTGCCGTTCTTGTCCAGCGGCTTCAGGGCGGCGGCCAGGACGGCCAGCTCGTCGTAGCTCGCGGTGCCGACGACCACGATGCTCACGCCGTCCGGCAGGGTGCGGGCGAGCGAGTTGGCCTTCTTGTCGCGGCGGAAGTAGGTGTCCCAGGTGATCCCGGACACGGCCCTGGTGCCGGTCGCGGCCTTGCTGTTGGTCATCCGGGGGACGTAGTCCTTGGCCTTCTCGTTGCTCTCCTCGAGCGCCGCGTACTGCCCGGACGGCGTGAGGAAGCCGAGGTGCCACTGGACGGGCTGGCCCTTCTCGCCGAGCCCGGTCAGCCGCGCGCTGGTGGCCCGCCAGCCCGCGGGGAGCCCCTGCGGGCCCCACGCCTGGTAGGGGCCGTTGTGCGCGAGCGCCCACGCCTGGGAGCCGTAGTCGACCGTCGGGAGCAGCTCCTTGTTCGACCGCGGCGTGATCAGGTAGATCACCCCGACCAGCAGCAGGCACGCCACGATCGCCGAGGCGAACCCGGCGAGCCCGGTGGTCAGCCGCTTGTACAGGCCGGGCGAGACCTGCACCGACGCGGGCTGCCCGGCGCCCTGAGCGCCCGCCGCGGCGGCGTCCGGACCGGTTCCCTCCGGGCGCGCGGACACGGCCGCGTCGCCTTCGGGGTGGGCCCCGGACGGGCGCGGCTGCTCGGACGTCGTCGTCGGGGCGGGGCTCTCGTCGCTCACCCCACCAGGATCCCCTACGGCCGGCGCTGCTCGGTACGGGGGTTCCTGATAGTGCCCACGATCGCCATGATGTCGTCGGCGAGCCGCCGCGATCCCTCGGCGTCGTCGCTCAGCGAGACCTCCGACACCGCGCCCGCCATGGCCCCGGTCAGGACGACGACCAGCGCCTCGTCCACGCCTCCGCCCTCGGTGTGGAACAGCGCGGCGTTGCGGCGGGCCCACTTGTTGAGCCGCTGCCGCATCACCCGGTCGAACCCGGGCGGGCCGTCGCCGGAGATGAACAGCCGGGAGACGTCCCGCTCCTCGATGCAGCCGTCCAGGTAGGCGCCCGCGCCCGCGATGAACTGCCGCATCGGGTCGGCCTCGCCCGCCTCCCGCACGGCGTTGATCGCCTTGCGGGTGCGCTCCTGCTGCCGGGCCTGGAACTCCTCGAACAGCGTGAGGTACAGGTCGGCCTTGCCGTTGAAGTGGTGGTAGAGGCTGCCGACGCTGGCCCCCGCCTTGGCGACGATGTCGGTGACCGCGGCCTGGGCGAAGCCCGCCTCACAGAACACGTCCCGCGCCGCCGCCAGCAGGGCTCCGCGCGTCGCCGCGCCCCGGTCCGAGGTGCGCGGCGGGGTCGTGTCGATGTCGCTGCTCATGTGCATAGAGATTACGCCGGACGATCGCGGGAGACGATCCCAACCAGGGGCCTTCCCGACCAAGGGCGTCCCGCGCTCTGGTCTGGTCCAATTTGGCCGCCGGTGCGGTAGCCACGGAGAATCCGGGTGAGCCATCGACCGAAAGGGCGTCTCGCCATGTCCGACGACACCATCGTCTCCTCTCCCCTCGTCACCGAGCCCGCCGCTCCGGACCGGAACCTGGCGCTGGAGTTGGCGCGGGTGACCGAGGCGGCGGCGATGGCCGCCGCGCGCTGGGTCGGCCGAGGGGACAAGAACGGCGCCGACGGCGCGGCCGTGAACGCCATGCGCCAGCTGATCAACACCGTGTCCATGAGCGGCGTCGTCGTGATCGGCGAGGGCGAGAAGGACAACGCCCCGATGCTCTACAACGGCGAGGCGGTCGGGGACGGCTCGGGCGCCGAGTGCGACGTCGCCGTCGACCCGGTGGACGGCACCCGCCTGACCGCGCTCGGCATGAACAACGCCATCGCCGTCCTCGCCGTCGCGCCGCGCGGCTCGATGTACGACCCGTCCGCGGTGTTCTACATGGAGAAGCTGGTCACCGGCCCCGAGGCGGCGGACGCGGTGGACATCGAGCGCCCGATCGCCGACAACATCCGCGCCGTGGCCCGCGCCAAGGGCTCCGCCGTGGACGACGTGACGGTCTGCATCCTGGACCGTCCGCGGCACGAGGGCATCGTCAAGGAGATCCGGGAGACCGGCGCGCGGATCAAGTTCATCCTGGACGGCGACGTCGCCGGCGCGATCATGGCCGCCCGCGACGGCACCGGCGTGGACCTGCTGCTCGGCATCGGCGGCACGCCCGAGGGCATCATCGCCGCCTGCGCGATCAAGGCCCTCGGCGGCGTGATCCAGGGCCGGTTGTGGCCGAAGGACGAGGCCGAGCGGCAGAAGGCCCTCGAGGCCGGGCACGACCTCACCCGCGTCCTGACGACCGACGACCTGGTCTCGTCCGACGACGTCTTCTTCGCCGCGACCGGCATCACCGACGGCGAGCTCGTCGACGGCGTCCGGTTCGGCAAGGGCCGCGCCCGCACGAGCTCGCTCGTGATGCGCTCCCGCAGCGGCACGATCCGGACGATCCACAGCGAGCACCAGCTGAGCAAGCTGCGCGCCTACAGCGCGATCAACTTCGACTCGGCGGTCTGACCCGGAGACCGCCGAGGGGCCCGGCGCATCACGCCGGGCCCCTCCTTTTCCGCAGGTCGGCACCACCCGCCAGGCGACTGTTCCTGCCATCGGCCATGCCTGGAGGCAGGTCAGGCTTGGCGGAAGCGGAAGCGGAAGCGGAAGCGGAGGCGGAGGCGGGGGTCGCGGTCGCCCAGGACGACCTCAGCGGCTCGCCCTCACCAGCGCGAGGAACTCCAGGTCGGGCAGGCGCTCCCCGGACGGGTCGGCGCCGCCCCTGCGAGGTCGCATCCAAGACATGCGGCGGATCTTAACGGCGAGATTCGGGACATATCGACGAATTATGCGCCGGTGGGGCGTGGCGTGCGCGGCGCACGCCACACCCGGAACGCGCAAGGCCCTCCGCGCCCCCAGGCGGCGAGGCGATGACGCGCTAGTGGCACGCTTCCTGGATCTTGTCCCGGTAGTAGAGCGGGAGCTCCTTGATCTGCTGGTTCTTGAGGATCGAATAGATCACGTCGTTGCGGGTCTGATCCCGCAGGCTGGGCGGCATCATCTCCGTGACCTGCTCGACGGTCTTGTCCTTGATGCTGTTGAAGTCGCACGACGCTGCGGGGGCGGTCTCCGCCTGAGCGGGCGTCGCGGCGGCGCCCAGCGCGAGCGCGCAGGCCGTCGCGAAGACCGCGGCACGGACGTTCATCTCCGTACTCCTCGACTCGGAAGACAGACAACGTCCCACAACTACCCACAGAAACAGATCAACTACCTGGAGTCGCGGTCGAGCGCGACGCCCCACCCCTCACTGTCACCTCACGGCCAGTCCGGGTGAGGAGCGACCGGCGCCCCGAACACACGGAGGGCGGACGCCGTCGGCGCCCGCCCTCCGCACAGCGCCCCTCATCGGGGCGGCGAACTCACTTCTTCTTCTTGCACGCGGTCTCGAAATCCTTCCGGACGCCCGCCGGAAGGCTGCTCAGCTTCTTGTGCTTGAAGGAGTTGAAGAGCGGGTGGGTCTTGAACCTCTGCTGGACGTCCCGGCTGAGCTTCGCGACCGCCTGCTCGATGGTGAGGCCACGCTGACCGAAGTCGCACGACGGGGCGGCGTGGGCGGACACCGCGTGGGTGGACGCGGCGCGGGCGGGCACGGCATGGGCGGACACCGCGTGGGCGGGGACCGTCGCGGTGCCCAGCGCCAGCGCGCAGGCCGTCACGGTGACCACGGCACGGACGTTCATCTACGAACTCCTTCACTCGGGAGACTCGGCAACGCCCTACAACTACCCAGGGTTCTCGCCCGGACACCGTGAGCGACCGACAAGGATCGGGTCGCGGATTTGTTGGTTATGCCGAGGTAACGGCCTCCCCGATTGCATGGCGTCGCACCACCCAGAACACGACGCCTCCGAGGAGCCCCGGATGTCCCTTTCGGCCGACCACTCACGCCGCCGGTTCCTGCACCGCGCGGGCCTGGCCGCGACCGCCGCGGCGGCCCTTCCCCTGACCGGCTGCGGGACGGACCGTGCCGCCACGGGCTCGGCGCGCAACGTCGCCGCCACGTCCGACGACGGCCCTGACCGGCTCTTCCGGGACGGCCGGTTCGCCGAAGCCGAGCGCGGATACCGGCGGTCGCTGCAGGTCGACCCGAAGGACGCGCACGCCGCCGCACAACTCGGCTACATCGCCCTGCTCTCGAACCGGTTCGGGGCGGCCGAGCGGCACCTGTCCGACGCCGTCGGGTTGAACCCGGGCGACAACGAATCCAGGCGGCGGCTCGCCGAGTGCTTCGTCCGGCAGGATCGGCACGCCCGCGCGATCCCGATCCTCAACGAGGTCGGGACGCCGCTCGCCAAGGGGTCCGCCACGCAGTACGGCCACCTGGACGGGACGCCGTACCGGATCTCGGGACCGTCCGGGACGCGCGTGCCGTTCACGTTCATCGACCCGCTGCCGGTGGTGGAGGCGTCGGTGAACGGCTCGGCGCCGAAGCGGTTCCTGGTGGACACCTACGCGACGTTCGACCTGTCCCCGGAGGCCGCGAAGGAGCTGGGGCTGACCGCGGTCGCGACCGTGACGGGCGTGGCGAGCAACACGCCGGTCACCATCTACCTCGGGGTGTTGAACTCACTCCGGATCGGCGGCATCGAGATCCGGAACCTGCCCGTCCAGTGGTCGGACGGAGCGCCCCGGCCGACGCTCCCGGACGGCACGAGGCCCGCGGGCGCGTTCGGAACGACGATCATGTACCACTTCCTGACCACGATGGACTACGCGCGGCGGGCCCTGGTCCTGCGGCGGCGCGGGCACGCGAACCGGTCGGACGGGCTGCCGCTGTGGCTGGCCGGGGACCACTACCCGTGCTCGGTGGGCAGCCTGCGCGACTACGGCCCCCGGATGGTCACGCTCGACACCGGCGGGATCGGCCACGGCCTGGACACCACGGTGGAGATCGCCGAGCGCGCGGGCATCGCCGTCGACCGCGACCACCCGATCCCGTCCCCCAACGGGGCCAAGGTGTACCCGTGCCGTCCGGACCGGATGAGCCTCGGCCGCGCGGTCGGACGGAACGTCCTCGGGTACGCCGTCGAGAAGGTCTTCCCGGGCCTGCCCGGCCCCGGACTGTCGTCCATGGTCGGCTTCGACCTGATGGCCAACTTCTCGCACGAGTTCTTCAAGCCGTACGCGGTGACGTTCGACTACGCGTCCATGCGGCTGCGCCTCGCCCGCGGACGCTGACCGGGCCACTGCCGAGCCGCTGCCGGGCCGCTGCCGGGCCGCTGCCGGGCCGCTGCCGGGCCGCTCCGAGCGCGGATGATCTCGTTAGGCGGGTGGGAGTTTTCCCTGGTCAGAGAGCGGGAAATCCCCATTTCAGCTACAGAGAGTAGCGATCGTGTGCCCAACGTGGGCACCATGGGAGGAGTTCCATTGAAGCTGACCTACCTCGCCCTCGCGGCGGGCATCGCCGCGGCCCCGCTCTTCACGGCCCCCGCCCAGGCGTCCACGTCCGGGTGGGAGCACCAGGAGCACCGCGCGATCTATGACTGCCAGTCCGTCTACACCACGCGCAACTACCCGCCGAACGCCATCGGCGAGCGCTGCGTCGCCTCGGCCGGGTCTCCCACGACGGGCATCATCGACCACGGGGTGACCCTGAAGTCGGTCAACGGCGAGAGGCTGCACTGCCGCTACATCGACCTTGAGAACCTCCCGGACCGGGTCTTCGCCAGCCGCTGCTACCACGAGCCCTGGTGGTGACACGCGCCCGCCTGCGATGCGTGCCCGCCTCGGAAGCGCGACCGACGCTGAGGCGGGACCGACGCTGAGGCGGGACCGACGCGGGGCAGCCCCCGGTGACGGCCGGGGGCTGTCCGCGCTTCTGGTCCCGGCGCTCGCCCGGGCCTGGGCTCCCGGGGCATTTACCTGGAACAAGATCCCCCGACGCACCCCCGTGACCTGCGCTTTTCTCGCCGCGGGCAGACCGGTACCTGAGCGGATGACGTGAGAGAAGGGGCATCCATGGAGGTCTACAAGCGGACGCCGACCGACAAGGCGCCGTCCGACCGGTTCACCGGGGACGCCTGGTGGGACGTGATCTACGCCGGGAGCGAGCCGTCCCAGGCCAGGCTGAACCGGGTGCGGTTCGCGCCGTCCGCGCGCAGCGACTGGCACACCCACACCCTCGGGCAGACCCTGCACATCGTGTCGGGGGTCGCGCTGATCCAGTCGCGGGGCGGCGAGATCGTCGAGGCGCATCCGGGGGACACCATCCACACGCCCCCCGGCGAGGAGCACTGGCACGGCGCCGCGCCCGACACGTTCATGGAGCACCTGGCGCTGTGGGAGGGCACCGGCGACCCGCGCGTCCCCGAGACGGACTGGGGCGCCAAGGTCACCGACGAGGAGTACGGCGGGCCGCGTCGCAGCACCCGCGCCTGACCACACGACGCCGACGGAGAGGGGGGCGAGGCATCATGCGTGGAGCCCTGCTGTACGCGCCCGGGGATGTGCGCGTCGAGGCGCGCCCCGATCCGCGGATCGTCGAGCCGACGGACGCGGTCGTCCGCGTGACGGCGACCTGCGTGTGCGGGTCGGACCTGTGGCCGTACCGGGGCGTCGCGGACTTCGACGCCCCGAGGCCGATGGGACACGAGTACGTCGGGATCGTCGAGGAGGTCGGCGACGACGTCTGGACGGTCAGGCCGGGCGAGTTCGTGGTCGGGTCGTTCGTGGCGTCCGACGACACGTGCGAGCTGTGCGAGGCGGGATACCAGAGCTTCTGCGTGCGCCGGGTGGCCATGGGCTCGATCGGGACGCAGGCCGAGTACGCGCGCGTCCCGCTGGCGGACGGCACGCTGGTCGCGGTCTCGGGCGGCCCGCCGGACGCGGACCTGGTGCCCGGCCTGCTGGCCGCGTCGGACGTCCTCGGGACGGGGTGGTTCGCGGCGGTCGCGGCGCAGGCCGGACCGGGCACGACGGTCGTGGTCGTCGGGGACGGCGCGGTCGGGCTGCTCGGCGTCCTGGCGGCCCGGCGGCTGGGGGCCGAGCGGATCATCGCCATGAGCAGGCACGTCTCCCGGCGGCGGCTGGCCATCGAGTTCGGCGCGACCGACGTCATCGCCGAGCGCGGGGACGAGGGCGTGGCGCGGGTCAGGGAGCTCACCGGCGGCCTGGGCGCGCACAGCGTCATCGAGGCGGTCGGGACGCAGGAGGCGATGACGCAGGCGATCCGTTCGACGCGTCCCGGCGGGCATGTCGGGTTCGTCGGGGTCTCGCACGGCGTCCGGCTTCCGGGGGACGAGCTGTTCGCCTCCGGCGTCCACCTGCACGGAGGGCCCGCGCCGGTGCGCAGGTTCCTGCCCGAGCTGGTCCGGCTGATCGTCGACCGCGAGATCGACCCCGGCAGGGTCTTCGACCTCGAACTGCCGCTGGAGCGGGCCGCCGAGGCATACCAGGCGATGGACGCGCGCACCGCCGTCAAGGCCCTGCTGCGTCCGTAGGGCTCTGGCCTGCGGAAACGTGGCGGTCAGCGGACGGTGCGCAGGCGGTGCGCCGAGGCCGCGAGTCTTCCTTCATCGAACGACGGACGAAGATTCGGAGCCCCCGATGAAGAAGCGCCTGAAGGTCACGCTCGCCCCCGCCGTCCTCGGCCTGGTCCTGGCGACCGCCTGCGGAACCGCCTCCGCGATGCCCGCCGCACAGCAGGACGTCCTCGCCAAGACCGATGCCGGGACGGTGCGCGGCATCACCCACGGGCAGACCCGCCAGTACCTCGGCGTCCCGTACGCCGCGCCGCCGGTGGGTGCGCTGCGGTGGAAGTCGCCGCAGCCCTCGCGTCCTTGGAAGGGCGTTCGGAACGCGACAGCTTCCGGCCCGGCGTGCGTCGGCCCGTCCTACAACCTTCCGGCCGGGACGAGCGTCAGCGAAGACTGCCTGACTGTGAACGTCACGACCCCCGCGTCGGCTCCTGCGCGTCCTCGGCCGGTGATGGTGTTCGTGCACGGAGGCGACTTCACGTCCGGGACGGGCAGCGCGTTCGACCCGAGCGAAATGGCGACGCGCGGCGACGTCGTGGTGGTCACCCTCAACTACCGGCTCGGCATCTTCGGATTCTTCGGTTTCCCCGGGCTCCCGGGTTCAGGTGACTTCGGCTTGCAGGACCAGCAGGCCGCGCTGCGCTGGGTGCAGCGCAACGCCCACGCGTTCGGCGGCGACAAGGCGAACGTGACGCTGTTCGGACAGTCCGCCGGATCCGCGGGCGTCTGCGCGCAACTCACCTCACCGGCAGCGCGCGGCACGTTCAGCAAGGTGATCCTGCAAAGCGCCAGCTGCGGCACCCTCCAGCCGCGTCTCTACCCGGGAGCACCCGCACCGACCCCGCAGAACGTCTCCCCGTGGGCTCCCCTGAAGACCGTGACCGCACGAGGCGCCACCCTCGCGTCCAAGCTCGGCTGCACCACGGACGCGATGGCCTGCCTGCGCAAGGCCCCAGTGGACGCCCTCGCCGGGCCGGGCACGATGACCGACCCCACGTTCCCGTCGTTCGGATCGCCCGCCTACGGCACCCCGACCTTGCCCACCAACCCCGAGCAGGCCATCAAGCGGGGACGGTTCGCCAAGGTCCCCGCCATGATCGGCAGCACCCGCGACGAAGGACGGTTCGTCACCGCGTCCATCGTGAACCCGGCGATCGGCAAGGTCACCTTCACCCCGGACGTCTTCACGAAGCTCACCGACGCCGCCTACGGCCCCGACGCCCCTGCCGTCCGCCGCGCCTACCGGCCGTCCACCTACGAGAAGGACCTGCTGCCCAACACTCCCCCGACCGACCGTCCGAACGTCGAAGGCGCCCTGGCCTGGGCCGCGATCGAAACCGACCGCGCCTCCGTCTGCCCGATCCTGGGCGATGCGAACGCCCTGTCCCGCCGCGTCCCGACCTACGTCTACGAGTTCGCCGACCGCACCGCCCCGACCTGGATCCCCGTCCCGGCGACCTTCCCAGGCGGCGCGGCCCACCTGACCGACCTGCCCTACCTGTTCGCCACGACCCGCCCCGCGCCGTCCGGCCCCGCCAAGCTCACCCCGGCCCAGCAGCACCTGTCCGCCCAGATGATCGCCTACTGGACGAGCTTCGCCCACACGAGCGCTCCCAAGACCACCGCCGCCCCCACCTGGCCCCGCTACAGCGCCAAGACCCCCCGAGTCCAGAACCTCACGACCAACGGCGCAGCACGCATGCCCCTCACCAACAACGCCACCGCCCACAAGTGCACCGTCTGGTCGACCACCCACTAACCACGACGCAAGAGGCCCCGCCCACCAGGGCGGGGCCTTGCGTGCTGTTCGCGGGCAAGGTCCTACAGGACGGTGATCGACCAGGGACCCTGGGCGCGGATGGCGAGGATCGCCGGGCAGTGGAACATGAACTCTGTGGTGGCGTCGCCCTTCACCGAAGCGAGGACGGCCTCCGTTTCGAATCCGGGCGTGAGTGCGTGCACCTGCGCTGGGCCGCGCCCACGATGCACGAAACGGGCAGGTGCCCCGGCGGGTCCGATGTAGGCGACAACGTCCATTCCATAGCCGCCCACCCGATCGGCGAACTCGCGGGGCGCGACGTCCTCAACGACGATGCGCCAGCGCCCGGACGCCGCCACGTGCATTTCCGTCCGGCCGCGCCAGCTCTCTGGGACCGGCACCCTGCCCCGCCTGGCCTTCGTCGCCGCGTACAGGGCCGTCCCCTTGTCCGTGAGGATGCTGCGAGGCCCCACCACGATCGGCCCGTCCGGCGAATCGACGTGCAGCTACGCGACCCCCTCCAGCGGCTGCGCAAAGGTGATCTCGAAGTCGCCCCGTCCCTCGTGACTGGCGAACACCCCACCCTCGACGGCCACCGGACCAGGCGCCTTCCACTGCTCCTCGCGCCGCGTCCGAACGAGTCGCGCGACCGCAGGCCGAGAACTCACCTCCGACTCGTCCTCACGCCCCACCAGCGCCGCCCGCGCAGGCCCCGACGTCCCCGCGCCCTCAACGCCCCCGGCAAGCCCACGCCCCCGAGCCCCCCGCCGAAACCTGTCCCAAATCACCACCAAACCCTATTCACGCCCCGCCGCAAGCCCTTCTCGCCGCCCGCACCCAACCGTGATCGCCACCCGCACCTCCCGCCGAGACTCACACACCCCGCCTCAGTTGGACGACACGCCCCGCTTCACGCGCCCGACCAACTCGGTGAAATCCCCAACAGGGAGCACGAGGCTTCCTCCTCCAAACGCCTTGCTGTCGCGGACCGCCACTGCGAGCCCGAGAGCGGCCACCTCCACACACTCTCCCGACGTCCCACCGGACGAGTGGCTGCTCTTCCGCCAGGTCAGAACCATCACGCACCGCCTTCATTCGAGCTACGAGGTCAGCGAAGACATCACCAGTCACGACAGGTGCTACCCGGAGCGCT
>NZ_JADG01000013.1:0-339719 GCF_000518265.1 Actinomadura oligospora ATCC 43269
ACCGGTGACAAGGCGTACTCCTCGCGCGCGATCCGCCGCCACCTGCGCGGCCGGGGGATCGCCGCCACGATTCCTGAGCGCGCCGACCAACAGGCCGGACGGGCCCGGCAAGGCACCCGCGGCGGACGCCCACCCACCTTCGACCCGGCCCTCTACCGGCGCCGCAACGTCGTCGAACGCTGCATCGGCCGACTCAAGCAATGGCGAGGCATCGCCACCCGCTACGACAAACTCGCCCGCAACTACCAGGCAGCACTCACCCTGGTCAGCACACTCCTCTGGATCAACACATGATCCACCGGACAGGCCCTAGGCCAGCGACCTCCACGCACTGGCCGCCCTCGTGCGCGCTATGGCTTGACTTGCGCCAGTGCCCCGAGCCCTTGGAGTCGCGTACTCCTGCGACCTTCGTCAGGTCCGCCACTTCCACACAGTCGCCGCCTTCGTGACCACTGTGGCTGCTCTTGCGCCAGTGCGCTTGGGCGGTCATGCGATGTTCTTGATCTGGCGTGTGAGGGCCTGCCAGTTCGCAGTGGTAAGGACGAGCCGGGGGCCGTCGGCATCCTTGGAGTCGCGCACGCCGACGACATCCGTCGTGGCCGCGACCTCGATGCAATCGCCGCCTTCGTGCGCGCTGTGACTGCTCTTGCGCCATTGCGTCATGGTCAGATCCGGCAGGTTCACAGTTCCTCCATGAGTTTCCTGATCAGAGCCAGGGACTCCGTAACCGGAAGGGCGTAACCCACGAGCGTCTCGTACCTCAGCAGGTACTTGGCGACGCGCGCACGCTCACCGATCAGCATGCCAGCTCCAGCCGACTCCGTGTAGGCCATGTGGGAGCCGTCCTCCATGCCGAGGACGGTGAAGCTGCCCGCGAGACCCGGGTAGTAGCCCGTGTTCTCGGGAATGACCACGATGGTGACGTTCGGGAGTTCGCTGGCGCGCAGCAAAGCCTCGTACTGCGCACGCATGATCTCCGCGTTCCCCACGCGCCTCCTCAGCGCCACTTCGTCGATGGCGAAGAAGCAGTGGGGAGCGTTCGGCTTGGTGAAGATCTCCTGCCGCGTAAGACGCTCGGCCAGCAGGCGATCGGCCATGTCAGGGAACTCGTTCGCGCTCAGAACGGCGCTTGCGTAGGCCTCCGTCTGCAGGAGCCCGGGAACGAGGTATCCGTCGAATTTCCGGACGGACGTCGCCGCCTTCTCGCGGGTCAGGTACTCGGGGTAGCCCGGGGGGACGGCGGCGTGGAGCTCGATCTCCTTCGAGAGCTCCCACATCCGGAAGAAGATGCCGTCCGTCTTGAAGAACGTGTCGAGGTCGTCGGCGCTGTCCTTCGAGATCTTCTTTCCGCTCTCCATTTTTGAGACCCAGCCAGGGGTGCATCCGAGTTTCGACGCGAGCTCTTCCTGGGTGAGCTCGAGAGCGGCGCGCTTGCGCTGAAGTTCGCGGCCGAAGAACACGCAGGCGGGGTTGAGGACGTCCGACATTCGACCCTCCCGGGGAGCGTGACCGGACGCGCCGGTCACCTTGGATCTCGCCTGCACCGGGGGCTGGTCAGGCGACGGTCTTGCTCATGCCCTTCCGAGAGTAACCCCGTGACTGTGATGGTGTTCACACGAAATTCAAATCGGCTCTCAAACGCGAAGGTTCTCCCGATATGGACATGCGGCGCATCCCCGACTGTGTGGCTCTTGCCGCCCTTGAAGAGGATTTCCCGGCGTGGCGATTCATCGTCAGCGATAAGGGACGTTGGTGGGCACTAAGGGGACCGCTGGCCATGGACGAACTGCACGAGAAGGACGCGTTCGACGCCGATACCGCCACCGAGCTGCGGGCCGCGCTGCGCGCGCACGGGTGGGGGAACAGGAAGTTGGGAGGCTCCTGGTGACCCCGCCCCACAGCCACAGCGCGGCCCGCTGGGGGGAGGGGGTGTGGCCGGTGGGCGTGCCCCCACTCGCACCGTCCGCGCCCCCGCCCCCCGTTCCACCCCGCCCGTCCGGCGACGTCCCGCACATCCCGAGGAGGGACGTCCCGGACGGGCGGCTCCCCAGCCCCGTCGAGCGTCTGCGCACGCGCTTCCCGGGCGTCCACTTCTGGTGGGGCGTCTTCACGTTCAGCTGGTGGGCCTACGTGCCCGCCCCCGGCCTGGGCCGCCTCATCGAAGCCCCCACCCCCGACGCCCTCGCCCACCGCCTCACCCACCTCCACACCCGATCCGGCCTCTGACCGAAGGAAGGAGCCAGCACAATCCGTGCTGGCTCCTTCTGTGAAAGAAGCCGGGTGTGCGGGTGTCAACGAGCGTCACCAAGCAGGATTGCGCGATCTTCTACCGCACGGATCGCGCGTCCTGGGTGGTTCAGGGTGATCGCATGAGGCCCGAGGTGGAGGAACAGCTCGTCGGCCTCAAGCCCTCCGAGTCCTACGTGGAGATTCCGGAACGGCTGTTGGACCATCTGGTGCGCCGATACGTGAAGGAGAGATATGGACTCGATCTCGATGGAGCGGCGCAACGAGCTGATTGACGCCGCAGTTCGGGTTCTCAAGCTCGAACTTCGGGATGACTACGGTGTCGACCAGGCGCTGCTCGCCGCCTGGCGCGGGTCGGGCAGCGCGGCCGTCGCATCGTTCATCGACCAGTGGGCGGACGACGTGCGCGTGGACTTCGCGCGCGGCCAGCGCACTCGCCGGATCAGGGTGGTGTCCGAACCCCTGTCCGAGTACCAGCGCTTCATCTTCGACATCCAGGATGCGGCCGTGGACGCTGGTGAGGACATTCGATGGCTTCCCCGCCGCTTCGCCTCGACACTCCTGCTGCCCGGGAACGACATGTTCGTCCTGGACGAGGCCACGCTCATGTTCAACGTCCTGGACGGGGCGAACCAGTGCGCCGAGATCCAGTTCGCCGACGATCCCGGCCAGGTGAAGTCCTGCCTCGGGGCCTTCGAAGCCGCCTGGGCGCGCGCGATCCCGCACCAGGACTATCGGCCCGTCTAGAGCGCCGTTGTCCGAGGAAGCGAAGAACACGCGCAAGGCGTTCGGTATCCGCCTCAGGGGCTTCCGCCTCGACGCCGGGTTCTCCGGTCGCGGGCTCTCCGAGGTCACAGGAATCCACAACACCAAGATCTCGCGTATCGAGCACGGCCATCTGGACCCGAACGAGGCCGAGATCCGGAGCTGGATGACCGCGTGCGGAGTGGCCCGCCACATCCCCGAGATGATCGCGATCCGGCGCGAGGTCCTCCAGATGTGGCAGGAACACCGCGAGGCGCTGAAAGCAGGGCTCAAGCATGTCCAAGGGGAGGGGGACCTGTACGAGCGGACGCGGCTCGTCCGGATCTATGAGGCGTCACGCCTGCCCGGCATCCTGCAGTGTTCCGGGTACGTTCACGCTCTCATGGACCTGGTCTCCGAGGTCCATGACCTCTCCGGAGGCGAGGACGCGGAGGAGGCGGCCGAGACGCGCCTTCGCCGTCAAGGACTGCTCACGCGCCCCAACGGCAAGAACACCTTCTCCATCGTCCTCGAAGGCTCGGCCCTCCAGCTCGCGATAGCCGATGAGACGGTCATGACGCGCCAGTTCGACTTCCTCGCTGAGGTCACCCGGCTTCCGCACGTCTCGTTCGGCGTCATCCCAGCGGGCGCACCTCGACGGATCTGGGCCGGTGAGGGATTTTACATCTTCGACGACAGGCTCGTTCGCTCTGAGATGTGGACGGTCGAATATCGGACGGATCGTCCTCATGAGATAGCGGAATATGTTCGCATTTTTGAGCTGCTCCGCGCATCTGCCGTCTACGGGGCCGCCGTCCGTCGCCAGATCGAGCTGGCGCGTGCCCGCGTCGCTGAAAAATGATGAAAACATCTGGCTCGGGCCGAGTGGCTGACAATAGCGTTTCCACCGTGAGTTTCCGGTGCCTTCGGTGAAGGGAGACGCGGGTGTTCATCAAGTCCAGTCTGTGTGGCGGTCCGTGCAGTGACGGGTGTGTGAACGTCGCCATTGTGCGCGAGGCGGTCGTGGTCACCGACGAGAAGGGCGGGACGTCCATCTTCGACCATCGGGAGTGGGCGGACTTCGTCTCGGGCGTGAAGAAGGGCGAGTTCGACGTTCCGGGCGAGTCCGTCACGGCGGTGAGCTGCGCCGTCTGACCGCACTGGGGTGCCGGGCCCCCACTGGGGCCCGGCACTACGGAGGGGGTGGGTGTGGAGGCGGGGGCGTTTGACTATGACTACTGGAAGGGCGAGCCGACGGCGTGGTCGGCCAGGGGCGTCCACTGGCATTGCCATCTGTGGAGGGCGAGTGCTGAGCAGTATCGGAATGATGCCGAGCGGCGGGATCCGGCCTCTCAGCTTGCGCCGCTGGTCGTCCAGGAATGGCTTCGGAAGCCCGCGCGGCTCATCGACCACGTGGCGCGGACGCCGGACGACGGTGTCGCCTGGCTGTCTCGGCAGTGGGACGGCCTGAAGACGAAGGTCTCCGGCGCGCAGGACCCTCCGGACGAGACCCGCCTAGGAAGGGCACTCTACGAACTCCGCCTCGGACAGGGCGTGACCTGGGGCTTCTGGACGCTCGACGCGTCCCACTACATCGGCCTGTACCTGGTGGTCGCCGAACAAGACTGCCACTGACCCCGTCGCGCGTTTTGCTGGTCCTTCTGTGGCGCTGGCGTCAATGTTCAGGCGGCAATGGCGGATGGGCGGCGCGTTCGTATAGTTCGGTTGCTTTGTCGTTTCGTAGGAGCTCGTACAGCTCAGCGGCTTTGGCCCAGCTTTGTCGCGCGTCTGAGTGGTTGCCCACCGCTTCGAGCACCTCGGCATGTGCTTCCCACGCCATCGCCTGGCTCTGCTGGTCGCTGAAGCGGACGAAGGTGTCGATGGCCCGGTTGAGGCGGGCCTCCGCCTCGGCGGTGTGGCCCAGTCGCCGCAGTGCCGGTCCGAGGGTGAGGGCGGTCCAGGCCGTGCTCCACTCGTCCGGCAGCGCTTCGAAGATTCCTGTGGCTTGTTCGCCCAGGGTGACGGCGTGCTCGATGCCGCCTTGGGCGAGTGCGCTCCTGCTGAGGCTGAGCAGGGCCATCCCTTCTCCCCGACGCCATCCGGCTTCTCGGAAGACGTCCAGGGCGCTGCGGAACAGGGTGTTCGCGCCCTCGCGTTCGTCTCGTTCCTCGTGGATGAGGCCGAGTCCGCGCAGGGTGAAACCTTCCAGCCAGGTGTCGCCGAGGTCGCGCGCGATGTCGAGGGTGCGGTGGTAGTACTCGACGGCTTCCTCGTGCCGGCCTCCGCACCACGCGGCGTCGCCGAGGCAGATCAGGTTGGACGCCTCGCCGAGCGCGTCACCCAGGGCTTGTGCCGCCTCCAGGCCGTGTTGGTGGATCCTCGTCCAGTCGGCCCGGTGGGATCCGAGTTCGAAGAAGCCGTCCGCGACGACCGGCAGCTTCCAGGCGATGTCGTACTGCCCGAACTCAAGCGCTTGGCGTATCGCGGCGAGCAGGTTCGGACGCTCTCGCTCGAACCACTCCATGGCGTGGGTCGCGTCCGGGAACCGGGGCAGGCTCAGCTGCTCGGCGGGGACGAGGGGAATCTCGTGCGAGTACGGAAGGATCACCTTGCGGCCGTTGTCGGTCGTGTGTAGGTACCAGCTCAGGAGCTGCCGGACGGCCTGGGTCCGCACGTGCTGGGCGTCCTCCGCCGTGGTGCGTTCGAGGGCGTACGCCCGAAGCAGGTCATGCAGGCGGAAGCGGCCGTCCTTCGGTTCCTGGAGTAGGTGCGCGCTGGTCAGGTCCCGCAGCCGTCGCGCGGTGGTGCGTTCGTCGGTGCCCGTGAGCGCCGCCGCCGCGCCGATGCCGAACTCGGGGGCCGGATGCAGTCCGAGCAGCCGGAACGTCCGCCGCAGATCCGGATCGAGCGTGCGGTAGGACCAGGAGAACACCGTGCGGACGTCGCTCAGCTCGTCCTCGCGGTCGGCCAGCGCATCGAGTCTGTGCAGTTCGGCGCTCAGCGCGTCGAGCAGGCCGCTCAGCGGCAGGCATGGACGGGAGGCGGCGTGTTCCGCGACGACGCGGAGCGCGAGCGGGAGGTGGCCGCACAGTTCGGCCAGCCGAAGGGCGGCCTCCGGTTCCGCGGCCACACGGTCGTGCCCGATCACCTGGCCGAGCAGCTCCACCGCTCCCTCGGGAGACAGGATGTCGAGTGTCACTCGTGTCGCTCCCTCCCTGGTGGCCAGCCCCGCGAGCCTGCTGCGGCTCGTGATCACCGCGAAGCATCCAGGTGACGCGGGCAGCAACGGCCGCACCGCCGCCGTGGACGCCGCGTTGTCGATGACGACCAGCAGGCTTCTGCCATCGAGTATCGACCGGTACAGCGCGGCGCGCTGGCCGACGTCCTCAGGGATGGCCTCTGCGGGAACGCCCAACGCCCGCAGGAACCCGCCTAACGCGTCGTCGGCCGTCAGCGGCAGGCCCGGTCCGTACCCGCGCATGTCGACGTACAGGTCACCGTCGGGGAAGCGGTCCCGCCTTCGGCGCGCCCAGTGGATCGCCAGAGCCGTCTTGCCCACGCCCGGCGCTCCGGCGATCGCGGACACCACGACGGTCGAGCCGCCCGAAGAACCGGCGGCGAGAAGCTCGTCCAGTACTCGCTGGTCGTCCTCCCGATCGACGAACCCCGAGACGTCCAACGGCAACTGCCGGGGCGCCGGTGGCTCAGAGGACGCCCGGCCCAGGCGGATGTCCCCGTGGAGGTTGTGGACCTGGACGGCCGTCCTGGCGTCCCCGCGGTACCGGTTGCCCGTCAGGCCCGGCCCGCCGCCGGTGTTCTCAGGCACGGCCAGGGGAGAATCGGCCACCGTGCCGTGCCGCGAACTCCCGGTACGGCATGGACGACGCGACGGCCATGTCACGCCAGTGGTTGGCGAGGACGAGCTGCTCGGGATCCTCGACGATCTCGGCGGCGGTGAACGTTCCGTCGTCCTCGTAGTGCATCGTGACCAGCTGACGCGAGTCGAACAGCCAGTAGTCGTAGTGCGGCAGCCCGTCCAGCCACTCGCCCTGATAGACCGGGGCGATCCGCACGTCCTCGCCGGCGGCCACCGTGTGCTCATACGACCAGGCGCATTCGAACCGGACGTAGTCCGACAGCGGTTCCTCCACCACATGAACGCGGTGCATGCGCTTGCCCGCGCGGACGGCGGGACGCACCGTCCCCTCGATCCAGTCCGCGATGCCCGGGAACTCGCCCCGCTCCTGCCCGTCCATGAACAGCGCGAACTCGTCCTCTTCGTAGAAGACGCCGTACCGCTGCAACGACTCCAGCCGGTACGCGGTGAACCGGAAGTCGGCGAACAGCCGGTTGAACTCCGGGTCCGCGAGCGAGTGGAAGATCCGCCCCACCTAACCGGTCCCTCCCATGGCCCGCAGCCGCTCGACCGCCTCGAGCAACACCTCCGGCGCGATCCGCACCGCCGTCTCGCCGGGCAGGACGTTGTCCAACTCCGCATGCGTGGCGGTGTCCACCTCACCGCCCTGGACGACGAGCTCACCCGACTCCGCCAGGTAGACCGAGGGACAGCCGTTGCCGCCCGATCCCTTGTCCTTACTCAGCAAGACAAGCTTCACGGCCAACCACCTTCAGCAGATCAGCACACCGGCTTCGTCCTGAGTCTAAGAAGCGCCCGCCATGCCAACAAGGCCCGCCGCGACGGATGCGCTGGTCAACAGGGTTCCATGTCCGGAATTCCGGTCCGGGTGCCGGACGACGGACCGCCGTACAGGCGGGTGACCGTCTCGCGGTCTGCGCGCCAGCTCGGCCTCTGAACAGGCGCGACGGGCTCCGCTCTTTGTGTGCGGGGCCCGTCGCTGAGGTCTCGATCTCCGGTTCGGTCAGCCGGGGATGTGCTCCTGGCGGGTGGTTCGGGTTTGGGTGGGGAGTTCTACGAGGCGGACGCAGAGCATGGCGAGGGCGAAGCCGATCAGGCCGTAGGCGATCGCGAGTGAGGGGTCGGCGTGGCCGTTGCCGTTGACCAGGCCGCTCAGCGTGGTCTCGAAGGACGCGTTGGCCTGGAGGCCCAAGGCGGGCACGGCGGCGATCGCCAGCAGGGCGCAGGCGCGGCGGCCTTCGCGGGTCCGCGCCAGCACCGCGAAGACCAGGACGGCGGCCACCGACATCCCCGCCAGCTGCATCTGCTCCCAGGCGGTGAAGTCGTCGAGGAACACCCTGGTGGGCTGGTCGTGGCCGGGGACGGGCGCGTACCCGAACAGCAGGGCGAAGCCCTCGGAGGAGAAGCCCGCGGCGAGGGCCGCCGCCGTCGCCGCCGCGATCGTGACGCGGACGCGTCCGGCCAGGCGAGCGGCGTGGAAGGGCCCGGGGGAGGCGACCAGGGACGCGGTGGCCAGCAGCGCGAGGGGAAGCGACTGCCCCGTCAAGGTGGCTGCCAAGGGGCCGAAGGCGTGCGTCGCGAAGAGCTGCCCGTAGGCGGCCAGGACGATCTGGACGCCGGTGACCGCGCAGGCGGCGCGGGCGGCGGCGGCGCGCCGGCCGCGCCAGGCCAGGACGGCGATGCCCGCCCAGGCCAGCCAGTACGGCCCCATGCCGTAGAGGACGGTCATCTGGTGCGCCGTCGACCAGGGGACGATCATCTGGTTGGCGAGGGACGTCGTGGTCGGGATGTTGATGACGAACCGCACGCCGTTGGCCAGGAGCTGGAGCAGCGCGAGGAACCCGGTGAGGGCGAGGGCCGCGGGCCAGGCGGACGGGCCGTCGCCGCTGACGGCGGGCCGCAGCCTGATCCGGATCGCGCCCGCCAGCAGGTCGGCGATCTCGGCCGGGGACGGACGGGTCTGGCCGGGACGCGCGGCCGACAGCAGGAGGTCCAGCATCTCCCGCTCGTGGGTGGCGCGGTGGGCGGCCGGGTACCAGGCCAGCAACCGGCGGTAGCGGGCTTCGAGTGTGCTCAACGGAGTTCCCCTGAAAGACGCCCGGTCAGCACCGGGGCGAAGAGTGCGGAGGCGGTGGCGCCGAGGCTCGGACGGGCGGCCAGTCGGCGGGCCGCGACCTCGGTCCGGCGGCGCAGCGCCTCGACCTCGGCGGCGAGCGCGGCGGCGCCGTCCTCGGTGAGGCGGTAGTAGCGGCGCAGCCGGCCGTCGACGACCTCCTCGCGGTCGGAGGTGATCAGCTTCTCGGCCTGCAGCCGGTCGAGAGCGGCGTACAGGGTGCCGGGGCGCATGCGCGTCCGTCCGGCGGAGATGCGCTCGATGTCGGAGATGATCCCGTAGCCGTGCCGGGCCCCCTCGGCCAGTGCGGTGAGGATCAGGAAGGTCGGCTCTTGCATGGCCTTGCTCATGTGATCTTTATATATCGATGATCTGACTATCGCAACCGCGGCGAGGTGGACGGGGCGGGTAGCGTTCACGCTCATTTCAATGCAACGGCTCGTTGCATTACTTTCGATAGTGTTGCAACGATTTCGAGGCTGTGAGCTGCCGAGATGCTTGATTTGTGCAACGAGAGACTTGCAGAAATTTGGAAAGCAACGTAGCGTTTCCATTGTTCGAAACGACGGGCGGTGCGGAGCCGCCCTCATCCCCCAGGAGCGCACGATGCAGAAGTTCGACACCACCGCCCCGATCGCCGCCGTTCTCGCTGTCCCCGCCGGGCGCATCCGGATCGTCGCCGCCGAGCAGGCCGAGACGACCGTGGTGGTCCTGCCCGCGAACGACTCCAAGGGCCGGGACGTGAAGGCCGCCGAGCAGACCACGGTCGAGTTCGCCGACGGTGTCCTGCGGATCGAGAACCCGGTGAGGAACCAGCACTTCGGGGCGTCCGGCTCCATCGAGGTGACCGTCCAGCTGCCCGCCGGGTCCACGGTCGAGGCGAAGGCGGCCAGCGCCGGGCTGACCACCACCGGACGCCTCGGCGACGTCTCCTTCGACGGCGCCTACAACGAGATCAGGCTGGACGAGGTGGCGGCCCTGCGCCTCACGGCCGTGGACGGCGACGTCGAGGTCGGACGCCTCGGCGGCCCCGCCGAGATCAGCACCAGCCGGGGCGACATCAAGATCGCCGAGGCGGCGGGCGGCAAGGTCGTCCTCAGCACCCAGACCGGTGACATCTCGATCGGCGCCGCCAAGGGCGTCTCCGCCTCGCTGGACGCGGGCACCTCCAACGGCCGCGTCACCAACTCCCTCAAGAACGACGGCGACGCCACCCTGGAGATCCACGCGACCACGCCCAACGGCGACATCACCGCCCGCAGCCTCTGAGGGTGCGCGTGAGGACGGTCCGGCCCGGCCGGCGGCGATCGAGGACTCCTCGGTCGCCGCTTCGGCCGTCCGCGGCGGGGGCGATGTCGGAGGCGGCCTCTAGGGTCGGCCCGCGTGGCTTCCCAACTCGACATCGGCAGAGCGGCGACCTCGGCCCGGGCGGCGACCTCGGCCCGGGCGGCGCTCCCGCGGCCGTATCTCGCCTGGCTCGCCGGAACCCGGGCCTCCGTCCTCGGCGACGCGGCCATGTACTTCGCGCTCGGCTGGGCCGCCAGCGCCCACGGCGGGACGATGGCCGCCCTGGTCCTCACCGCGATCAACCTTCCGCGCACCGTCTTGTTGCTGCTGGGCGGCGCCGTCGGCGACCGGTTCGGCGCCCGCCGGGTGATGATCGCCGGGGACGCCGTGATGCTCACGGCCGCGCTCGTGCTCGCGGCGGCGAGTTCCCACTGGGGGACGCGGCCCTGGCTGCTCGTCGTGGTCGCCGCGGTGATCGGCGTGGTCGACGCGTTCTACCTGCCCGCGACGGGGTCGATGCCCCGCCGCCTGGTGGGTGAGGAGCAGCTGCCCCGGGCGCTGGGCATGCAACAGGCGGGCAGCCAGATCGCCACGCTCCTCGGCGCGCCGCTCGGCGGCGTGCTCGTCGCGTCCGCCGGACTGCCCGGCGCGGCCCTGGTGGACGCGGGCACCTTCGCGGTCGTCCTGGTGGTGCTCCTCTGCGTGAAACCGGCCTTCGACGTCGAGCGGTCCTCACGCGACGAGAGCCTCCTGGCGGGGGCGGCCGACGGCGTGCGGCTGGCCGTGAAGGATCCCGTGCTGCGTCCCGCGCTGCTGCTGACGGCCGCCGCCGCGGGATTCCTCCTGCCGGTGGTGTCGCTGCTGAACCCGCTGCTCGCCAGGGAGCACGGCTGGGGCGCGGGCGCGGCCGGTCTGGTGGCGGCCGGTCAGGGCGTGGGAATGATCGCGGTGTCGCTGGCGGTCACGCGGCGGGGAGCGATGAGCCGCATCGGCGTCGGCGCGGCGGTGGGCCTGTGCGTCGCGGCGCTGGGGATCGCGGTGGTGGCCGTGGCTCCGGTGACCGGCGTGGCCGTGGCCGGAGGCGTCGTGGTCGGCGGGGGCTCGGGACTGTTCGCCTGCCATATCGGTCCGCTGGTGCTGACGAGTGTCCCCGCGACGCATCTGTCCAGGGTGCAGGCCCTGCTGACACTCGTTCAGAGCCTGGCCCTGCTGGTGGCCAACAACGCGTTGGGCGTCCTCGCGGACGCCGGGACCGCCGTGATCGCCGCGGGCGTGTGCGCGCTCGCCGTCTGCGGCGCGGGGGTCCTGGGCCTGGCCTCGAAACCGCTTCGCGGCCTGCACCGGAACTGATCGCGCCGGACTTCGTCCGGTTGCGTGGGAAGAGAGCCGGGGGCGGGACGGGTTGTCCTCGGCATGGATGAGGTTCTGGTGCTGGGCGCCGGTGGGAAGACGGGGCGGCGCGTGGTCGCCCGCCTTGAGGAGCGGGGCGTCCGTGTTCGGGCGGCGTCGCGGAGAGGGACGCCGGCGTTCGACTGGAACGT
The DNA here is from genome assembly GCF_000518265.1 of Actinomadura oligospora ATCC 43269. Classification (GTDB taxonomy): domain Bacteria; phylum Actinomycetota; class Actinomycetes; order Streptosporangiales; family Streptosporangiaceae; genus Spirillospora; species Spirillospora oligospora. The sequence continues at coordinate 11,810 of NZ_JADG01000013.1, forward strand.
TCCGGCGACCTGGGACGAGGCCCTGGACGGAATGGGCGCGGTCTATGTCGTCCGGCCGGAGTTGCAGCCGATCGACGTGCTGGAGGGCTTCGTCCAGCGTGCGGTGTCCCGGGGTGCCGGGCGGCTGGTGTTCCTTTCGGCCCGCGCGGGCGGGGAGGGTATGGACCGTCCGCGCGAGCGCGTCATCCAGGACTCCGGAGCCGCATGGACGATCCTGCGGCCCACCTGGTACTTCCAGAACTTCAGCGAGGGCCAGTTCCGCGCCGACATACGCGCGGGTGAACTGCGCCTTCCGGCGGGCGACGGACGGGAGGCGTTCGTCGATACCGAGGACATCGCCGACGTCGCGGTCGCGGCGCTGACCGAACCCGGGCACGACGAGCGGATCTACGCGCTTTCCGGGCCGCGCGCCCTGTCGTTCGAGGAGGCCACGCGGGTGATCGCGGAAGTTTCGGGACGTCCGGTCCGGTACCGGGAGACCACGCCGGACGAGTACGTGCGCCGCCTCGTCGCCGACGGCGAGACCGACCGCTTCGCGAACCTCCAGGCCAAGCTCATGGGCTGGATCTCGGAGAACGAGGGCGCCCACCTCAGCGACGGCGTCCAGCGCGCGCTGGGCCGGGAACCCCGCGGCTTCGAGGACTACGCCAGGCGAACGACCTGGACCTGACCGTCCCGGCGCGGACCGGGGCAAGACATGGTCAACGTCGGCGGTGCGCCGAAGCGGGGGGCCACCGGTCCGGTGGAGTGCGGCCATGATCACGAAACTCTCTCGCGCCTGCGGCGGCGCGGTCGCGGCGGCGCTGTGCGCGGGCACGCTCCTGATGCCCGCGTCGGCGTCCGCGTCGTCCCCGACCACCGCCCGCAAGTGCTACGACGTCGGAAAATTGGTCAAGGCGATGACGGGGTTGAAGGAGAAGACCCCGTCCAACGTCAAGAAGGTCCTGCTGGACCTCGTCCAGGACCAGTCCAAGAAACCGGAGATCGCGCGGATCATCGACGACGCCGCCGCGAGGGGCGGCGACGAGAAGGCGGTGGCAAAGGCCGCCTTCGAGGGGCTCGCCAGCGCCTGCCCCGAGCTCAAACCACTCGCCAAGATGGTGTCCAAGCAGGGGTAGACCAGGAGCCGCAGTGACCGGCTCACCGAAGTCTCGCGCGAGACCGCGCGCAAGGAGCACGTGGCCTCCGGTCCAGCCGGAGGCCACGTGCTCCCGTCAGGCGGGGGACGCGACGGAGATGTGCGGACGGCCGGTGAGGGGGTGGGGGCCGATGTGGGCGCGGACGCCGAACACCTCGCCGATGAACTCGGGTGTGAGCACCTCCAGGGGTGGGCCGGACGCCTGGACGCGCCCGTCGCGCAGGACGACGACGTGGTCGCAGTAGGCGGCGGCGTGGTCGAGGTCGTGCAGGGCGGCGAGGACGGTCAGCCCGAGCGAGCGGACCAGGTCGAGCAGGCCGAGTTGCGCGCCGACGTCCAGGTGGTTGGTCGGCTCGTCCAGGACGAGCAGCGGCGCGCGCTGGGCCAGCGCGCGGGCCAGAAGGACGCGTTGGCGTTCGCCGCCGGACAGGGTCGCGAACAGGCGGTCGGCCCGGCCGTCCATGCCGACCCGTTCCAGGGATTCGGCGATGACGGCGCGGTCCGCCTCGGACTCGCGGTCGAGCAGGCCCTGGTGCGGTCCGCGTCCCATGGCGACGACCTCGGCCACGGTGAACTCGCCGCCCGGGTCGCCGTGCTGGGTGACGGCGGCGCGGCGGAGCGCGGCCGTGCGGGGGCGCATCCGCCACAGGTCGTCGCCGTCGAGTGAGACGACACCCGTGGTCGGACGGAGCGTCCGGTACACCGTGCGCAGCAGCGTCGACTTGCCGCTGCCATTGGGCCCGATGAGGCCGACGAACTGGCCGGGCTCGGCGGTCAGCCGGACGCCGGTGACGATGTCGGCGCCGTCGACGGTGGCGGTGACGTCGGAGAGGTCGAGGCGCATCAGGCCGTCCCTCCCGTCCGGCGGCGCAGCAGCCACAGGAAGAACGGCACGCCGATCGCCGTCGTGAACACCCCGACGGGCAGCTCGTTCGGACGGTCCACGGTGCGCGTCGCGAGGTCCACCACGACCAGGAACACCGCGCCGAGCAGCGTCGCGACCGGCAGGACGCGGCGGTGGTCGGCCCCGACGGCGAACCGGGCCGCGTGCGGCACCATCAGCCCGATGAACCCGATACCGCCGACGACGCTGACCGCCGTGGCCGTGAGCAGCGACGCGACCGCGAGCAGGACGATCCGCAGCGTCCGGACGGGGACGCCGAGCGAGGTCGCGGCGTCGTCCCCGGCCAGCAGCGCGTTCAGCCGCCGGGCCTGCGAGAGCAGGAAGAGGGTGCAGGCGGCGATGACGGCGGCGGGCAGCCGCAGGTCGTTCCACGTCGCGCCCGCGATGCTCCCCATCAGCCAGAACATCAGCTTCTGCAACTCCGACGGGTCCAGCTGCAACTGGACGTAACTGGTCGCCGCCTGGCACAGGTAGCCGACGGCGACCCCGGCCAGGACGAGCCGCGAGTCGAGCAGCCGCCCGCCGCGCTGCGCCAGCACGTACACGAGCAGGACGCTGGCCAGCGCCGTGACGAACGCCGCGCCCGTCACGCCGAGCCCGCCGAGCGCGGGCGCGCCGACCGCCGCGACCAGCACCGCGCCGAGCGACGCCCCGGACGAGACCCCGAGCACGTACGGATCGGCGAGCGGGTTGCGGACGAGCGCCTGAAGCGCGACGCCCGCCGCGCTCAGCCCGGCCCCGACGAGCGCCGCGACGAGGACGCGCGGGGTGCGGATGTCCCAGATGACCTGGTCGTGCAGCGGGTCCGTGCCGCCGCCCCCGGTCAGGTGCGCGACGATCACCCGCCACGTCGCCCCGACCGGGACGTTCACGGAACCCAGCGAGATCGCGACCACGCACACGACGCAGAGCGCGACCGCGAGCCCGGCGACGAGCACGCCCGTCCACGCCCCGGACACGAGGTGCGGACGCCGGACGCCGTCGCGCGGCCTGGTCGCGGCGTTCGTTCTGAGGGTGTCAGCCAACGCCGTGCACCGCCTTCGCGATGCGCTCGACGGCCCAGGCGTTGAGCGGGCCGAGGAACGCGCCGTCCGACACCGTCGTGTAGGTCCGGGTGCGGGACGCCGACCACTGCGGATACGCGTCGAACAGGGCGCGGGCCTCGGCGGCCGGGTCCTCCTTCGCGGAGAAGACGCCGACGACCAGGACGTCCACCTGGGCGGACGCGAGCTGCTCCTTGTTCAGGGTGCTCGTGGTGTCGCGGTCGCGGCCCGCGAAGGCGTTGACGCCGCCCGCCGCGCGGATCACGTCGTCGGTGATGCGGCCGGTCATGACGGCGGGCAGCCCGTTCGCGTTCATCATCGCCATGCCGGGATAGGCCAGCAGGACCTTCCGGGCGGGCTTCCCCGCGACCGCGCGACGCACGGCGTCCACGCGTTTCCGCAGGTCATGTGCCACGTCCACGGCCTTGTACTGGACGTCGAAGATCCGGCCGAGCAGCAGCAGGAACGTCCGGGACGAGTCGATCGACACCCCGGCGTACGCCTTCTTCTCGGGCGGAGTGGCCTCCGGCTTGCCGAGCGCGCAGTTGACCGGGTTGACCAGCGTGTTCGCCCCCGCCGCGGCGAACTGCTCGCGCGTGGCGAGGCCGCGCTTGGGGTCGAAGCCGCCCGTCCAGGTGGAGATGACCAGGTCGGGCTTGAGGGCGAGGGCCTGCTCGGCGGGCACCTCGAAGTTGCGGTTCATCGTGAGGTTGCGCCGCGGCAGGGACGCGACGCGCGCGGTCATCGTCGGGTCGTCCGAGACCCCGTACGACTGGGCGTTGGCGAGGACGCGTCCTTGCAGGCCGAGCATGACGAAGCTCTCCGCCTCGGCCACGGACGTCCCGTTGAGGATCAGCACCCGCTCCGGCGGACGCGTGAACGTGACCTTCCGTCCACAGTTGTCGACACTGAACGGATAGGTCGTCCTTCCGGGCGAGGACAGGATGCCGTCCAGCGCGCCGGACGAGCCGGAGCCGGAGCCCGTGCCCGCGCATCCGGACGCGGTCAGTACGGCGGCCGTGACGGCCGCGAGTGTTCTGCGGTTGAACATGGGGATTCGTTCCCTGTGATCCGGTGGTGTGGGGGCATGCGAGGCACACCTGACCGGCCCACCGACCAACGAGGGGGGCTCAGGCGGCGTGCGGCGACACCACCGGCGGACCGCGCCGCAGCACCGCCCGGGCGAGCAGCACGCCGAGCCGGGGAGCGGGGACGTCGACGGCCGCGATCCGAGGCGTCCGCGCGAGGACGACCGGACGGCCGAGCACCAGCAGGACGACCACGGCGGCGGCGAACACCGCGTCCCACAGCCACCACAGCGCGCGCTCGGCCCCGGCCAGCAGCACCGACGCGGCGACCGCCGCGAGCGCGTGACCGCCCAGCATCGACCAGGTCAGACCGCCCGCCGCCATCCCGGGCGGCGGCATCGTCCCGTGATGCATGCCCGGCCCGCCGGGCGCGAACGCGGTGAACGCGACGTGGAAGGCCACCTGCGCCCAGCCCACGACGACCAGGATCTTCCAGAACGACATCATCCGGCCCGCGACCGCCACGCACAGCAGGCCGACCACGGCGCCGGCCCCGACCACCGCCGGGAGGGGCGGGACGCAGCACGCACCGCGTCCGCCGAGCGTGTGTCCGGCGAGCGAGAGCGCGGTGCAGGCCGCGGCGAGGAACAGTCCCCGCGCGCACCGCGGCGCCGCCGCTCCCGGAGTGGTCACCCGCCCAAGCCTAAGATCAACTTTGGGGTGCCCGATGCCGACCCCCGCCGTGGAGCGGCGGCGGAGGCCGGCGGCACCGGGAGTCACCTGGTGGACTGCCGTCCTGGGATCACTTGCCGAGCTGGTCGAGGAGCCAGCTGGCGAGCGGCTCGGTGACCTGGCCGTGCGGGGAGTTGGTCTCGTCGCAGACGAACGCGTCGAGGTCGTACTGGTCGGGGTTGAGGTCGTTGGCGGCCGTGGACAGGTCCATCGGCCACGTGACCGGGTCGTAGGAGGCGGCGACCGCGCTGATCGTCGGCACGAAGCAGGTGTTCTCGAAGACCGGGTCGATCTCGACCCCGAGCCCCTCGGCGACCAGCTTGAACGAGTCGAGCGTGCCGCCCGGGGCCCCGTCGTGGGCGGGGACGGCCGTGGTGGTGGAGTTCGTCCGCCACAGCAGCTTCTTGCCGCCGACGTACTGGTCGACGCCGCCGTCCGGCTGGGTGAGCGCGGTGGCGTTGACGCCGAGCGGGCCGTTCCAGTCGAAGACCTGCGCCCCGGCGGGGACGCCGTTGCCGGTGCCGTCGCCGCGCCCGCTGGCCATGCCGAGCTTGATCGGACGCTGCGGGAACCAGCCGACGTCGCGCAGGTCCTGCAGGAACTCGCCGCGCAGCGGGCTGGCCGTGGCGACCGGGCCGGAGTAGTCCTCGGACGGCACCCACGCCCACAGCAGCTGCTGCGCGGCCGGGCTCTTGATCAGGTCCGCCTGGGACGGCTGGCCGGGCGGCGGCTTCTCGCCGTACTTCTCGGAGAAGTACGCGAGCTGCTGCAGGATCAGCGGGATCCACGCGCCGTTGTGCGGCGAGTCCAGCGAGAAGTAGACGCCGGTGTTGTGGTCCATGCGGTTGTACTCGAGCCGGGCCAGGGCGTAGCGGGTGACCAGGCCGCCCATGCTGATCCCGCCGACCGCCATCGGCTCGCCGCCGATCTTCTGCGCGTTGGCCCGGAAGATGCAGGACGCCGCCACCCCGGCGTTCGCCTGGATGTAGGTGTGCCGCTCGCCGAAGCCCAGCAGGATGACGTCGTAGCCCTGCTCCTGGAGTTCGTCCAGCAGTCCGGACCGTCCGTCCGCGTACCGCGTGTTGAGGTAGTCGTACAGTCCGGGCATGTCGCTCGGGCCGTAGCGGAAGCCGTCCGCGAAGATCAGCGGACGCTGCAGCTCGGAGCGCCCCCTCGCCCGGTAGACGTGGGCGGTGCCGGTGGCGGGCAGGCCCTTGTAGCTCCAGGCCCCGACCAGGGGCCACTCCTCGTCCGGCGGACGGTGCGCCGCCGTGGTGTTCGGGAAGGGCGGCGAGAACAGGACTCCCCCGGGAAGCGCCGCCGCGACCTGGGCCATCTGTTCGGCGGGGAGCGCCTCGTCCCCTGAGGGCCTGCTACCTGCCTTGACGTCGATCCGTGCGTCCACTGACCACCTCCGCGATCCAGGGGCTGATGCCTCACATCTCTACGACGGCGGCTCGACCGGTGACAACAAGCACCCGATTAAGGACGCTGAGTGACTTTCCGTGACCCTTGAATCCGCTCCTTACAGGAGTCGGGCGTCCAGAAAAGGCTTTCCGGCTCCCGTGACCGGCGGGAGTGCCGGAGGCGGGTGTGAGGGTGGTGCGCAATGCGTGCGCTGACGCTGAACGAGAGCACGCCGCACGCATATGAAAGAGGAAAAAATGAGGAAAGGCGGGCGCGTGCCGCCCGCACTGCCTGTCACCCATCCGCTAGATATCGATGACTCACCGGGATGGACGCCCAGGTCAGCACGGGGGCATGATGCGCAGCAGCACCAGGACCACCACGCCTGTGACGCGTCTCGCGTCGGCCGTCGGAGCGCTCGTCGTGCTGGCCGGTTCGGTGGTCCTCACGCCCACGGCCGCCCGGGCGGCGACGACCGTGACGACCGAGGCGGAGCTGCGGGCGGCCGTCCAGGGCGCGAGCGGGCCGACGGCGGTCGACCTCGGCGCCGACATCGTCCTGGCGTCCAACGCGGCCACCATCACCGTCCCGGACGGCGCGGACGTCACGCTCGGCACCGTCGGCGGGGTCCACTCGCTGACCGGGAGCACGGCCTCGCACACCTTCACCGTCCTGGGGAGGCTGACGCTGGACGGTCCCACGCTGACCAAGGCCCCCGGAGCGGTCGCGCGGTACGCGGTGAACGTCGGCAGCGCCGCAGACCCCGGCGAGTTCGTGTTCGAGTCGGGGACGATCACCAAGCCGGACGACGGCGCGTCGTCCAACGGCGTCTACGTCAACGCGGGCTCCGCGGTCACCATGGACGGCGGCACGATCGAAGGGTTCACGAACACCGGCGCGAGCGGCGCGGCCATCCACGGCATCGCCGCCGGGGCGGGCGCGACCCCGACCAGCATCACCATCAACGGCGGCGTCATCACCGGCAACACGGCGACGAACGCCGCCAACACCGGCATCGTCATGATGGCGGGCGGCACCGCGGGCACGTCGGGCACCATCACCGTGAACGGCGGCCAGATCACCGGCAACACCGCCACCCAGGGCAACGGCTCCGGCGTCACCGTCCTGGGGGCGACGTCCGGTGACGGCGTGGTGAAGGCGGTCATCAACGGCGGCCGGTTCACCGACAACACCGCCAACGCGGACGCCGCGGGCAGCGGCGCCGCCCTCCTGGGGGTGAACAGGACCTCCCTCATCGTCATCAACCAGGCCACCATCTCGGGGAACACCTCCCGGGCGGGCGCCGTCACCACCATCAACGGAGCCCTGGAGATCCACGGCGGGCTCATCACCGGGAACGAGGCCGTCAACACCTCCGGGCACGGCGACGGCGCGGGCGTCTACGTCAACGGCGGCCAGGCCGTGATGGACGGCGGGACGATCAGTGACAACCGCGCGGCCGGATCAGGCGGCGGCGTGCGGGTCAACGGCGCGGCGGGACGCTTCGAGATGAACGGCGGCGTCATCTCCGGCAACACGGCGGGAACCATCGGCGGGCAGGAGGGATCCGGCGGCGGGGTGTTCATCGGCATCCGCGGCGCGACGTTCGTCCTGAACCGCGGCGAGATCACCGGCAACACCTCCCTGGTGTTCGGCGGTGGGGGCATCAGCAACGCCAGCTCCAACCTCTTCGTCAACGGCGGATCCATCACCGGCAACACCGCCCCGGACGGCGCCGGTGTCATGAACTGGCTCAACGTCCTCGACCCGCTCCTCGCCCCGGCGCGGTTCACCATGACGGGCGGCACCATCGCCGACAACGGCGCCGACACCGATCCGGGCGACCGCGCGGTTCGCGGCGGCGGCGTCCTCAACGTCGGGTCGGACCTCACCATGACCGGTGGAACGATCCAGGACAACGCCGCGAGCGAGGACGGCGGCGGCGTCTACAACGACGCCCTCCTGACCTCCGCCGGTGCCGTCTTCCGGCAGGGAAGGGTGACCATCGACGGCGGAACGGTCACCCAGAACCGCGCGGCCCACGATGGCGGCGGCATCTACACGACGTCGAACGCCACGGTGGACATCACCGCCGGCACGGTCTCCGAGAACACCGCGACCAACGACGGCGGAGGGGTGTTCACCCAGGACTACGAGAATCTGACCGTGGCCGCCGGGGTCGTGTTCTCGGACAACTCCGCGGTCGGTCCCTTCGCCCGCAACCCCGCGCAGGACGCCGTCTACGCGGCCAACATCCACGGAACCGACTGGACCAGCCCGCTGACCCAGGGCTACAACAACTGGGACATCAACCACCGGTTCCTCGAGCCCATCGCCTACACCGTGACCTACCACGGCAACGGCAACACGGGCGGCACCGCCCCGGTCGACGCCTTCGCCTACTCCCTGGGGGGCGTCGTCACGGTGCTCGAACCCGGCGACCTGGTCAAGACCGGACACACGTTCGCGGGCTGGTCGACGGACCCGAACGCCACCACCGCGCAGTACCAGCCGGGCGACACCTTCACGATCACCGGCGACACCGACCTCTACGCGGTGTGGAAGCCGGGCGGGCCCCCGACCCCCACGCCCACCCCGACGCCCCCCACACCGAAACCGACGCCGAAGCCGACGCCGACCGTGAAGCCGCATCCGCATCCGCGCCCGCATCCGCACCCCGTCCACGGCGGTGGCCTGCTCCCTCGCACGGGCGCGCCCACGCTGATCGCTTCCCTCGTCGCGACAGGGTTCCTGATGCTGCTGGTCGGGGCGGGTCTGCTGGCCACCGGCAAGTCCAGGCGCGCCCGCAGGAGGACGTAGGCGCCAGGCCGTCGTCCCTCACAGGGCAGCCCGCCGGGGAGTCGCGGGCGGGGGTCGCCGCCCGTCAGGGGGTGGTGACGTGTTCGAGGATGAGGCGGTCGAGGGCCGCGGCGAGGGAGCGGTAGCGCTCGCGGAGGGCCGCGCCCGGCCAGTCCGGCGGGAGGAGGTCGTCCGGGAGGAGCGGGTCCTTCAGCAGGTGGCGCAGGACGGCGGCCGAGATCGTGAACTGCTCGGCGAACGTGTCGGACGTGCCGAGCGCCTCGTGGAGCGCGCGGGCGGTGGCGGCCCAGGCCGGGAGGTCCCAGAGCGTCGCGGCGAGGTCGGCCGGGGGCTGCTCGGGGTGGCCGGTGAGGAAGACGCACTGGTCCTCGACGATGTCCGGGCGTGGGCGGGCGAGGTTCGCCGGGCGCAGCCAGGTGCCCTCGCGGAGTTCGGCCAGCCGTAGTTCGGACATGGCCTGGCGGAACTCGGCACGGGCGGCGGCGGGACGGCGCTCGGCGGTGACGACGGCGATCTCCCACGAGCCGTCCCAGGGGAGGGTGCGCGGGTCGCGGGACTCGTCCTGGCGGCGCTGGCGCGAGATCAGGCGCTCGGACAGGGCGTACGCGCCGTCCCGCTGGACGAGGTCGCCGGACGCGACCATGCGCGAGATGGCGACCCGGACGGTGCCCTCGGCGATGCCGAAGCGTTCGCCCACGCGCACGAGGTAGCGCGCCGGGAGCCGGGGCGGGTGCACGCCGAGAAGCGTGCTGAGCACGACCGACCGGGCGGTGAGCGGGCGCAGTCCCAGATGGTTCGACATCCTGTGCGGACCTTACCGTGATTACATGCTTATGTTGCGTGTGGCTGGTCTGTAAGGCCCGGCCCGGGTGCGGGACGCCGGACGGCGGCCTCGTACGCTGCGCGTGGTTCACCGAACGATGCTCGGAGTGTGGTGCGCATGACGTCCTCCCCGTCCGCTTCCCCGTCCGTCCCGAGGCCCGCGAGGCCCGGTCCCGCCTCGTCCCGGACGACCCCGCCGCCCGGAGCGGCGACGCCCGCGCCCTCGGGTGACCTCGCCGTCGCGCTCGCCTCGCTGGCCGGGTTCGACGGGTGCTTCGGCTGCGGCAGCGAGGCCGAGAGCGGCCTGCGGATCCGTCACACCGGCGCCGAGGACGGCGTCGTGACCTGCGAGTTCACCGTCCGGAAGGAGCATCAGGGCGCGCCCGGCCTGTGCCACGGCGGGGTGCTCGCCACCGCGATGGACGAGGCGCTCGGCGGAGCCGCCTGGCTGCTCGGTAACCGTTATGTCACCGGACGGCTGGAAACCGACTACCTCGCGCCGGTCCCGGTCGACTCGGACGTGTTCGTGCGGGCATGGTGCACCGGCGTCGACGGGCGCAAGGCCTACCTGGAGGGTGAGGCGCGCGTGGGCGGGCCGGAGGGGACGATCGCCGTCCGGGCCGCCGCCGTCTTCATCGAGGTTCCGGGAGAGCACTTCGTTCCGGAGGGCTGACGGGCAAGCTACAGGCAAGCACGGCGAGCGGCGGCGGGCCCGGGGCGGACGAGCCACGGGCGGGCCCGCGCGGGCGGCGGGCAAAGGACAGGACGGCCACAAGAGGAGCTGATCGTCATGGGTGTTCGCGTCGAACGCGACGGGACCGTCACCACCGTGATCCTGTCCCGGCCCGAGGTGCGGAACGCGGTGGACGGGCCGACCGCCGAGCAGCTCGCCGAGGCGTTCCGGGAGTTCGACGCCGACGACGACGCGTCGGTGGCCGTCCTGTGGGGCGAGGGCGGGACGTTCTGCGCGGGCGCGGACCTCAAGGGCCTGGGCGAAGGGCGCGCGAACCGCGTCGCCCCGGACGGGGACGGCCCGATGGGCCCGACGCGGATGCGGCTGTCCAAGCCGGTCATCGCGGCCGTCGCCGGGCACGCCGTCGCGGGCGGGCTGGAGCTGGCGCTCTGGTGCGACCTGCGGGTCGTCGAGGAGGACGCGGTGTTCGGCGTCTTCTGCCGCCGCTGGGGCGTCCCGCTGATCGACGGCGGCACGGTCCGGCTGCCGCGCCTGGTCGGGACGTCCCGCGCGATGGACATGATCCTCACCGGACGTCCCGTGGACGCGGAGGAGGCGCTCGACATCGGCCTCGCGAACCGGGTCGTCCCGAACGGGACGTCGCGGGAGGCGGCCGAGGAGCTCGCGGCGTCGCTCGCGTGCTTCCCGCAGTCGACGCTGCGCAGCGACCGCCTCGCGGTGCTGGAGGGCGAGGGCAGGCCCGTGGAGGACGCGATCGCGGTCGAGTACCGGCACGGTCTGGGCTCGCTGGACGCGGCGCTGACCGGCGCCGCGCGGTTCGCCGCCGGACACGGACGGCATGGGGATTTCAGCGACATCTAACGACAAGATCGACAAGGCTTGACCGAGCGTTATCCGGCTTCTAGGTTCCGTAACGGACCACCCCCTGAGGAGCCGAGATGACACTGACGGCAGGCGAGGCGGGACGGGCCCTCGCGACCCCGTCCGCCTACGCCGACGACGCACGGCTCCACGAGGCGCTCACGCTGCTGCGCCGCGAGTCGCCCGTGCACCGCGTCGAGGCGGACGGCTACAACCCGTTCTGGGCGATCACCAGGCACGCCGACATCCTGGAGGTCGAGCGCCGCAACGACCTGTTCCTCAGCGCGCCGCGCCCGATCCTCGGCACCGCCGAGTTCGACCGGATGAACCAGGCCCGCGTCGACCAGGGCATCGCGCTGCGCACCCTCATCCACATGGACGACCCCGACCACCGGGTCGTCCGGGCGATCGGCGCGGACTGGTTCCGGCCGAAGGCGATGCGCGCGCTCGAACCGCGCGTCCGGGAGCTGGCCCGACGCTACGTCGACCGGCTCGCCGACCTGGGCGGACGCTGCGACTTCGCGCGGGAGGTGGCCGTCCACTTCCCGCTGTACGTGATCCTGTCGCTGCTCGGCCTGCCCGAGTCGGACTTCGACCGGATGCTGAAGCTCACCCAGGAGCTGTTCGGCGGCGACGACGAGGAGATGCAGCGCGGCCGGACGCCGGAGGAGAAGCTCGCCGTCCTGCTCGACTTCTTCGCCTACTTCCAGGAGCTCACCGCCGCGCGCCGCGCGCACCCCACCGACGACCTCGCCTCGGCCATCGCGAACGCGCGCGTGAACGGCGAGCCGCTGAACGACATGGACACCGCGTCCTACTACGTGATCATCGCGACGGCGGGGCACGACACCACCTCGTCCACGATCGCGGGCGGCCTGCACGCCCTGGTCACCCACCCCGACCAGCTGGACCGGCTGCGCGGCGACCTGTCCCTCATGCCCTTCGCCGTGGACGAGATGATCCGCTGGGTCACGCCGGTCAAGGAGTTCATGCGGACGGCTGCGACCGACTACGCGCTGCGCGGCGTGACGATCCGCAAGGGCGACTCGCTCCTGCTCTCCTACCCGAGCGCGAACCGCGACGAGGACGTCTTCGACGACCCGTTCCGCTTCGACGTCGGACGCGATCCGAACAAGCACCTCGCGTTCGGGTTCGGCGTCCACTACTGCCTGGGCGCGGCGCTCGCCCGGATCGAGGTCCGCGCGTTCTTCGAGGAACTGCTGCCCCGGCTGGAGACGCTCGAACTGGACGGCGAGCCCACCGGCACCGCGACCACCTTCGTCGGCGGCCTCAAGCGCCTCCCCATCCGCTACACCCTGAAGGGCTGACCCGCCCGTGCCGCCCCTGGCAGAGCCCAGCGCGACGGCGCGCGCCCGCGCGGCGGTGTTGCGGGCGCATGACGCGCCGTTCGTGGTGGAGCCGGTGGAGTTGTCCGAGCCGGGGCCGGGTGAGGTGCTCGTCCGGATCGCGGGCGTGGGCCTGTGCCACACCGACCTGCTCGGACGCGTCCCCGGCGATCGCGTCCCGAAGCCGGTCGTCCTCGGGCACGAGGGGGCGGGCGTGGTCGAGGCGGTCGGGCCGGGGGAGGGCGGCGGGCTCGCGGTCGGCGACCACGTCGTCCTGTCGTACGACTCGTGCGGGCTGTGCGCGAACTGCCGCGACGGACGGCCCGGCTACTGCGCCCGGATGGCGCGCCTCAACATGGCCGCCGTGGTTCCGGACGGCCGTCCGCGTGCTTTCGACCAGGCCGGATCGCCCGTCCACAACCGGTGGTTCGGACAGTCGTCCTTCGCGACGCACGCGATCGCGACCGTCCGGAACGCCGTGAAGGTCGATCCTGAAGCGCCGATCGAACTGCTCGGGCCGCTCGGCTGCGGGGTCCAGACCGGCGCGGGATCGGTGCTGCTGGCGCTTTCGGTCCGTCCGGGAGAGGCGCTCGCGGTGTTCGGCGCGGGCGCGGTCGGGCTGTCGGCCGTGATGGCCGCGCGGCTCGTCGGCGCGGACCCGATCGTGGCCGTCGACCTGCACCCCTCCCGTCGCGACCTGGCCCTGGAACTCGGCGCGACGCACGCCCTGGACGGCGCGGACCCCGACCTCGCCGGACGCCTCCGGGCCCTGGTCCCGGACGGCTTCCACCACGCGCTCGACACGACCGCGCGGCCGGACGTGGTCGCGACCGCCGTCGCCGCGCTCCGCACCACCGGGACCTGCGGTCTCGTGGGGGTGGGAGGTGAGGATTATCGACTCGATTCCACCCTCATGCTGATGGGCCGGACGGTTCGGGGCATCATCGAGGGCGATGCCGTTCCCCAGACCTTCGTCCCCCGGATGCTCGACCTGTGGCGGCGGGGGCTGCTGCCGTTCGACCGCCTGATCCAGACCTATCCGCTCGCCGACATCGCCCGCGCCGAGGCGGACGCGACGTCCGGCACGACCGTGAAGCCCGTCCTTCTCCCCTGAGGACCACCCCCCCGCGAGTACCTGCACAGCCGCCCCGCTCTTCCGCGACGTTCGTGAACCCCCTGAGGTGGACATGAGCACCGAAGACCGCGCCCTCGCCCTCGTTCTCGGAGAGGCCCGCCCGGACCCGGGCGAGCTCGCGACCCTGTTCCGGGCGCTGCCGCCCGTCGAGCCCGGCGGCCTGACCGGGCTGTGGCGCGGCGGCGTGTTCGACCCGGAGGACCGGATGGCCCGCCTGCTCACCCGGTTGCGCTGGTACGGCAAGCGGTTCACCGACCCCGAGAACGTGGACCCTCTGGTCTGCCGCACCGACGACGGCGCCCTCTACACCTACGACGGGATGGGCTCGGCGCGGCTGCGCGAGGTCGTGCGCGACGGCGTCGCGTCCGCCGCGATGATCTACGACGGACGGCCGATCATCGACCACTTCCGCCGGATCAGCGGCGACGTCCTCATGGGCGCGATGGACGCCAAGGGCGAGGCGTCCACGCTCTACTTCCACCTCACGCGCGACCCCGGGGAGCGGTGAGGCCCGCTCAGCGGACGCGATAGAGGAGGTCCTCGCCCGCCGTGAGGCGGCGGACGTTCTCCGTCGCGACCTCGAAGTAGCGGTCCCACGTCTCGTGCGTGAGCCACGCGACGTGCGGCATCACCACGACGTCCTCGCGCCCCAGCAGCGGATTGTCCGGGGCGACGGGCTCCTGCTCGAAGACGTCGAGGCCCGCGCCCGCGAGGTGGCCGGAGTCGAGCGCGTCCACGAGGGCGCGCTCGTCGATGACCGCCCCGCGCGCGGTGTTCACGACGATCGCGCCGGGACGGAGCATCGCGAGCCGTTCGCGGTTCAGCAGGTGGTGCGTCTCGTCGGTGAGCGGGACGTGCACGGACACGATGTCGCTGGCCCGCAGCATCTCGTCCAGCGGACGCCAGTTCGGGTCGGTCGGACGCGGCGTCCGCGACGTGTACAGGACGTGCGCGCCCATCGCGCTGAGCATCCAGCGCAGCAGCACCGCGATCTCGCCGCCGCCGAGCAGGCCGACGGTGCGTCCGCGGATCTCGCCGCCGGTCAGCGCGGGGTCGGCGGGCCAGCCCCGGCCCGCGCGGGTGTGCGCGTCGAACGGGACGACCTTGCGGAGCGCGGCGAGCATCAGCAGCAGGGCGGTCTCGGCGACGGCGGGCGCGTTGCGTCCGGGCATGTTCGCGACGGCGATGCCGCGCTCCTCCGCCGCGTCCAGGTCGATGGTGTTGACGCCCGTGCCGAGCTTCTGGACGAGCCGGAGCTTCGGCGCGCGGTCGAAGTCCGCGCCGGTCAGCGGACGCAGGACGTGCCAGATGACCTCGGCGTCCGGGAGCAGCTCGGCGAACCTCGCCTCGTCCTGCTCCGAGCAGGTCACCACGTCCCACCCGGGCCGGTCGAACTCCCTGTCGTAGTGCAGCAGGATCCGCACCCCGGCCCCCTCCCGATCGCTCCGCGCCGTCCGACGGCTATCTTGCCGAGAGGAGGGACGTCCCCGCCGGTCGGGGGGCCCGGTGGAGCTCGGGAGGTTCGTATGGGCGGTGCGGCATGGGCCGGGCTTCGGCCCGTCGCGCTGGCGCCGATGGCGGGCGGCGCGGGCCGCCCGGAGCTCGTCGCCGCCGTGATCGAGGCCGGTGGCCTGGGCTTTCTTCCGGCCGGGTACAAGACGGCCGCGCAGATGCGCGCCGATCTCGACGCGACCCGGGCGCTGACCGGCGGCCCGATCGGCGTGAACCTGTTCATGCCGTCCCGGGACGAGGTCGACGACGCGGCCGTCGCCGCCTACCGTGACCGGCTCGCGGACGAGGCGTCCCGCCTGGGCGTCGAGCCCGGCGTGCCGAAGGCCCGCGACGACGACTACGACGCCAAGGTCGCCGACCTCCTCGCCGACCCGCCGGAGTTCGTGAGCTTCACCTTCGGCTGCCCCGGACGGGACGTCGTCCGGGCGTTCCGCCGCGAGGACGTCATCACCGTGGTCACCGTGACGACCGTGGACGAGGCGCGCGAGGCCGTGGACGCGGGCGTCGACGCGCTCTGCGTCCAGGGCGCCGAGGCGGGCGCGCACCGGGGCTCGTTCACCAACACGACCGAGGGCGCGCTGCCGCTGCGCGAGCTGCTGCCCGCCGTCCACGCGATCACCGGCCTTCCGCTGATGGCCGCCGGAGGCGTCGCCACCGCCGGGGACGTCGCCGAACTCCTGGAACTCGGAGCGGTCGCCGCGCAGGTCGGAACGCTGTTCCTGCGCTGCCCGGAGAGCGGCGCGACGCCCGTCGCGAAGGCCGCCCTCGCCGACCCCCGCTTCACCGAGACGGCCGTGACCAGGGCGTTCAGCGGACGCCCCGCGCGCGGCCTGGTCAACCGGTTCCTGCTCGAACACTCGGACGAGGCCCCGGCCGCCTACCCGGACGTCCACTACGTCACCTCCCCGCTCCGCAGGGCCGCCGCCGCGCGCGGCGACGCGGAGGCCGTCAACCTCTGGGCCGGAACCGGCTTCCGCGGCGCCACCGAGAGCCCCGCCGCCGACGTCCTGGACCGCCTCACCCCGCGCTGATCCTCCGTGCCCGGACGTTTGGCCGGACGGTCCGGCGGGGCGGGTGACAAACAGGTGTGAAACGCCGCTAGGTTGTGCCCATCGGGGATCTTTGACGGGGAGGTTGCCGGGTGGGGACCGGTATTTCTGCTGCCTCCGGGCGGCTTGTCGCGGGCGTCGGCTGCGCGGCGTTTCTGCTGGCGGGACTGGCCGGATGCAAGGCGTCCAGCGCGTCCGAACACAAGGGGAAGGCCAACGCGCCGGAGAACATCAAGGGCGGGAGCGGCGTCGAGCAGGTCGATCCGTCCACGTGGCGGAAGTGGGGGCTGAAGCCCATGCGGCCCGCGCCCGCGCCGCCCGCCGACGCCGACAAGCCGATCAGGCTCTCGAAGAAGGGCCCGGCGAAGGTCTTCAGCACCGTGCCGACCAAGGAGAAGATCGTGTTCGTCACGATCGACGACGGCGCGGAGAAGGACCCGAGGTTCGTCGAGATGGCCCGCGAGCTGCGCGTCCCGTTCACGATGTTCCTGATGAACGACGCGATCCTGGCGAACTACGGCTACTTCAAGCCGCTGCAGGCGCTCGGGAACCACGTCCAGAACCACACGCTGAACCACCCGGTCATGCGCAACCTCGGCCCGGAGGCCCAGAAGGCGCAGATCTGCGGCGACCAGACGATCCTGGTGAAGCAGTACACGACCAGGCCGTACCTGTTCCGCCCGCCCTACGGCATGTACAACATGGCCACCCAGGAGGCGGCGGCGTCCTGCGGGATCCACGGCATCGCGCTGTGGCGCGAGTCCATGCAGATCCACGACATGCAGTACGACGACGGGATGAGGAAGCTGCACCCGGGCGACATCATCCTCGCCCACTTCCGGGGCCCGAAGGAGCTCAAGGGCTCGACCATGACGCAGATGTTCGCGGCCCTCCTGAAGCACATCACCAAGCAGGGCTACACCGTCGCCCGCCTGGAGGACTACGTCCGCCCACCCGCCTGACCCGGCCCACATCCCGGCCTGAGCCGGGGACGCCGTGTCTGACCGATTCCGTCCGGAGTTTCCGTTCCGCCGTCACCGGGGAAAGGGAATCCACCGGACGGAGGTGACGATCGGGCGTGCAGGGGCAGGGGTGGGTGCAGCTCGGGGAGCTGCTGCTGGCGATGGTGCTGTCGGCGGCCATCGGGGTCGAGCGCGGCCTGCGCAACAAGAGCGCGGGCCTGCGCACCCACACCCTCGTCGGCGTCGGCGCGGCGCTGTTCATGCTGGTCAGCAAGTACGGCTTCCAGCACGTGCCGGGCGCGCACGTGTCGTTCGACCCGTCCCGGGTGGCGGCGCAGATCGTGTCCGGCATCGGGTTCATCGGCGGCGGGCTGATCTTCGTCCGGCGGGACGCGGTGCGCGGGCTGACCACCGCCGCCGTGGTCTGGGTGACCGCCGCCGTCGGCATGGCCGCGGGCGGCGGCCTCTGGCTGCTCGCGGTCTCGGTCACCGTCGCGCACTTCGCGGTGGTGCTCGGGCTGAACACGGTCGCCGGCTGGCTGCCGCTGGAACGTTTCGCCCGGCACCCCGGACGCGTCCGCGTGCGCCTGACCTACAAGGACGGACGCGGCGTCCTGCGGCGCGTCCTCATGGAGTGCACCGGCCGCGGCTTCGCCGTCGAGGAGGCCTCCGTCGACCGCGAGTACCTCGACGACGAGCCGGACGTCGGACGCGACGAGCGGCACGGCCGGGACGAGGCCGACCACTACCGCACGGCCGCCGTCACCCTCGTCCTGGACGGTTCGGGCGACATCCCCGACCTCACCGCCGCGCTCTCGGAGATGTCCGGCGTCATCGCCGTCCACACCGGCGGCGACCACGACGACCGCGACTGACCGGGGGCTTTCTCCTGGAATGGCGAAAGGCCCGTGCATGACGCCCCATCGCGGACTCGGCCGACGAGGAATGCCATGCGTTCGGACCCTTCGCGTTCACCATAAGCCAGCCTCGGCGTCGCGTAAAGAGGCGGTCACCCTTGGTGAGAAGGGGGCCGGTGCGCCTCGTAGGTAGAGGTGTTGCGGATGGTGACGTTGATGCGGTTCCAGGCGTTGATGGACGCGATCGTCATGACGAGGTAGGCCAGGTCGTCCTCGGAGTAGTGGGCGGCGGCCTCGTCCCAGACCGCGTCCGGGACGGCGTCGGGGGTGTCGGCGATGCGGGTGGCGTACTCGGCCAGGTTCAGCGCGGCGCGCTCCTCGGCCGTGTAGACGGTGGACTCGCGCCAGGCCGCCAGCGACCAGACGCGCCGGTCGCTCTGGCCCTGCTCCTTCAGCTCGGCGGAGTGCATGTCGACGCAGAACGAGCAGCCGTTGATCTGGCTGACGCGCAGCCGGAGCAGGTCGAGCGTGACCCGGGGGACGGTGCCGCGGCCGAGCGCCGCCTCCAGGGAGAGCATCGCCTTGTAGGCGTCGGCGGTCGTGGTCCGGATGGTGCTCAGTCGGGCCTGCATGACGGTTCCTTCCTGGATACTTTATATCCAGATTCGTGGCCCGCGCGGAGGGCGGGCCTGCCGGGGGGAATCAGTTGAGCTCGTACCAGGCGCGGATGCGGTCACCCAGCGCCGGTGACATGCGCTCGGTCTTGGCCTTGAGGTCGGCGAGGGTCTGCGCGGCCAGCGCGCGCCGCCAGGCGAACTCGGCGTCGCGCATCGCGGTGCGGACGGTGCAGGGCAGCTCGAAGCTGCTCTCCGGATGGTTCGCGCCCATGCCCTGTCGCCGGATCTCGGTGCACTGGAACGCCTCGTCCGGGCCCTCGATCGCGGTCACCACGTCCATCAGGGTGATCTTCTCCAGCGGCCTGACCAGCCGGAACCCGCCGCGCGCGCCCGGCGTGGAGGCGAGGATCCCGGCGCGGGCGAGCGCCTGGAGCTGCTTGTTGAGGTACGGGGGCGGCAGCTCGTAGCCCGCCGCGAGCCGCGTCGTCGACACCGGCTCGCCCGTCCCCATCCAGTCGAGCAGGAGGCAGACGTGCACCGCCCACTCGACGCCCTCGTTCATTCGCACAATCAGGACCTTACATATCCAGGTTCCCGGGCGCAACGACGTCTTCCGGCGCCTCCCCGACGACTCGCGCGGCATAGGGATTGCCCTATGCGGCATCCGCAACCATTGTCCTGCTATGGGGGGACGTTCAGGCTGCATGGAGACCGGGGCTCCCACCCCGCCGTCGGGTGTGCTCCACCGCCAAGGGCGCGTCGCGTCCGGAGCCGACCGCGACGGTGCGGTCCCCTCGGTGCCGCCATAGCCGAGGGGGCCGCTCAAGCGGCCACGCGCGACTGGGACCCGCGCGAGGCCGACGGTTGGGGTGTGCTCAGGAGCGACCGGTCGCCCGCGGGCGCGTCGCCAAGGTACGCGCCCTCGTCCCACGGAGGGATAGGCCCCGTGAGCTCCCACCACCTGCCCAGGCGTGCCGGACTGACCGTCCTCGCCGCCGTGGCGCTGACCGCTGCCGCCGCACCCGGCGCGCACGCGGCCCAGCCCAAGCCGCACGACCCCGCGACGACCGCCCGAGAGTTGGCCAAGCAGCTCGGCGGACGTTCGGCGGGCGCCTACGTCGACCGGGCGAGCCACAAGCTGGTCGTCACGGTCACCAATGACGCCGACGCGCGGACGGTCCGCGCCGCCGGAGTCGAGGCCCGCACGGTCGGCCGCGACGGCTCCGCGCTGCGCGCCGCGACCGCCCGGCTCGGCAGGACCGCGAAGGTGCCCGGCACCGCGTGGTCCATCGATCCGCGCACCGACCAGGTCGTCCTGTCGGTGGACCGGACGGTCACCGGCGCGAGGCTCGCCAAGGTCAAGGCCGCGGCGGCCGAACTCGGCCCCGCGGTGCGGATCAAGCACGTCCGTGGCGCTTTCAGGCCGCTGATCAGCGGCGGCGACGCGATCTACGGCGGGAACATCCGCTGCTCGCTCGGCTTCAACGTGCACGACCCGGGCGGCACGGACTACTTCATCACCGCGGGTCACTGCGGGAACGAGGCGGCGACCTGGACCGACGAGTCCGGGAACGTGCTCGGCCAGACCTACGACAGCCGCTTCCCGGGCACCGACTACGCGATCGTCCAGTACACCGGGAACGTCGACCACCCGAGCGACGTGGACCTGTACGACGGCACCACGCAGCCGATCACGCAGGCCGCGGACGCCTACGTCGGCGAGTCCGTGCAGCGCAGCGGCAGCACGTCCGGCGTGCACGGCGGCACCGTCCAGGGCCTGGACGCGACGGTCAACTACCAGGAGGGCACCGTCTACGGACTGATCGACACCGACGTCTGCGCCGAGCCCGGCGACAGCGGCGGCTCGCTGTTCGACGGGACCTCCGCCCTCGGCCTCACCTCCGGCGGCAGCGGCGACTGCTCGTCCGGCGGCGAGACCTTCTTCCAGCCGGTCGGACCCGTCCTCGGCGCCTACGGCGTCGACGTCGGCTGACCTCCGGCCGGTCGCCTGGCCGTCGCCCCGGCCAGGTGACCGGCCCCCCGCTCCCCGGCCGGCCGCCGTCACCCCGCGGGCGGCCGGCCGGGCACCCCGCCCCGCCCGAGCTCGGCGAGCGCGGCGCGGGCGCGTCCGACCAGCGGGTTCGGATCGTCCGCGCGCCACACCAGGTGCTGCGCCGTGGACGTCCCGGCCAGCGGGCGCGCGGCCACCCCGACCCGGCGCAGCGAGCGCATCGCGTCGGGCAGCACCGCGCCGCCGAACCCGGCCGCGACCAGCGCGAGCAGCGTCGGGACGGTGCGTCCCTCGGCCGCGATCACGGGCACGACCCCGGCCCGGTCGCACAGCGCGATGATCTCGTCGTGCGAGCGCGCCGACGCCTCGCGCGGCCACAGCACCAGCGGGATCCGGCCGAGCGCGCTCAGCGCCAGCGGGCCCGTCCCGGCCGCGAGCGCGTGGTTCTCCGGGACGAACAGCGTCATCGGCTCCCGCCACCACACCTGGGCCGCGAGCCGCGCGTCCCGTCCGGGCAGGCGGTGGACGGACAGGTCGTACCGGCCGGACAGGACGCCGTCGGACATGTCGGCGTCGCTGAAGCTCTCCTCCAGCCGCAGGTCGACGCCCGGCAGCTCGCGGCGCAGCCTGCCGAGCGCGCCGCCGAGCGGCCCGTTGATCCCGGACGGCCCGAACGCGACGGTGAGCCGTCCGGACAGCCCGCGCGCGGCGAGCCGGACGTCCTCCAACGCCGCGTCCGCCTCGGCGAGGATCACCCGGGCCCGGCGCAGCAGCGCCCGCCCGGCCTCGGTCGGCACGAGCCCGCGGCCCTCCCGCTCGAACAGCCGTGTGCCGAGCTCCCGCTCCAGGTCGCGCAGCTGACGGCTCAGCGTCGGCTGCGTGAGGTGCATCCGCCGCGCCGCCGCGCTGACCGACCCCTCCTCGGCGATCGCGACGACGTAGCCGAGCAGCCGAATCTCCATCCATACCTCCCAGGCATAGCAAGCATAGAGTCACATGCCTCCAGGGCAGCTGCCCGGCCGCGCCGGGACAGGATCGGGACATCGCCTGAACGGATGCGACAAGGGAGCACGCGATGAACCGGAACGAGCGTTTCGAGCACGGCATGGAGATCCTGGAGCGGGTGGACGGCGAGGGCGGGCGCCGCGTCGTCGCGTCGCTCGGCGACGTGTCGCCCGAGCTCGGCCACCAGGTCGTGGCCTGGGCCTTCGGCGACATGTACGCGCGGCCCGAGCTGCCGCCGCGCGACCGCCAGCTGGTCACCCTCGGCATCCTGACCGCGCTCGGCGGCTGCGAGATCGAGCTGGACGTGCACATCAACGCGGCGCTGAACGTCGGGCTGACCGCCACGGAGATCTCCGAGGCGCTGCTGCACGCGGCCGTCTACGCCGGGATGCCGCGCGCGATCAACGCGACGCTCGTCGCCAAGCGGGTGTTCGCCGAGCGCGGCCTGCCGCCCGTCCGCAACAGCGGCGACGGCCGCGACCACCTGCCCGACGATCAGCAGGTGACGATCGCCTAACCTCGGCTTGGGGACAGACCGAGGGGGACCGATGACCTGGTACGAGCCGACCGAGACCGAGCGCGCGCACCTGCGCCGCTGCGTGGACCTGGCCGCCGAGGCCCTCGCGGACGGCGACGAGCCGTTCGGCTCGGTGCTGGTGTCGGCGTCCGGCGAGGTGCTGTTCGAGGACCGCAACCGCGTCAAGGGCGGCGACCGGACCCGGCATCCCGAGTTCGAGATCGCGCGCTGGGCGGCTGAGAACGTCCCGGCGTCCAAGCGCGAGCAGGCGACCGTGTACACCTCCGGCGAGCACTGCGCGATGTGCTCGGCCGCGCACGCCTGGGTCGGCCTCGGGCGCATCGTCTACGCGTCCTCGACGATGCAGCTCGTCGTCTGGCTGGACGAGCTGGGCGTGGCGCCCGCGCCCGTCCGTCCGCTCGCCGTGAACGCGGTCGCGCCGGGCGTCCCGGTGGACGGGCCGGTGGAGGAGTTCGCCGAGGAGATCCGGGAGCTGCACCGCGCCCTGCACGGCCGGGGGTGAACGCGCAGGTCAGGCCGGTGGAAGCTCATTAAGCGTGGGTATGGGTCCCTCCGGGGGGCGGTGGAACGGCCGTCCGGAAGGATCGGGGGGAACCGACGATGAGTGATCTCGTGGCGATCGCCTACAACGACGTGGAGACCGCCAAGCGGGTCCGGGAGAAGGTCCGGGAGCTCCAGACGCAGCACATCATCGAGGTCCAGGACGCGGTGGTGGTCGAGCGCCGCGAGGACGGGAAGATCAAGCTGCACCAGGCGGTGCACACGGTCCGTGGGGGCGCGGCGGGCGGCGCGCTCTGGGGCGGGCTGATCGGGCTGATCTTCCTCCAGCCGCTGATCGGCGCGGCCATCGGCGGCGCGACCGGTGCCGCGATGGGCGCGGTCACCGACCTCGGCATCGACGACGCGTTCATGCGCCGCCTCGGCGAGGGCCTGCGTCCGGGCGCGGCGGCGGTCTTCCTGCTCATCACCAAGAGCACGCCGGACAAGGTGCTGCCCGAACTCGCGCAGTTCGGCGGCCAGGTCATCCAGACCTCGCTGTCGGAGGAGCAGGAGGAGCAGCTCCGCGAGGCCCTCGAGCAGCAGCCCGCGCAGGAGGGCCCCGCGCCCGAGCACCACGACTCCGGAAGCGTCATGCCCGCCGACTGACCGCGCGGACGGGGGCTGAGCCCGGTTCGTCAGGGGCGTCCCGATTCGGCGATCATGGGCGGATGAGCATCACCCGACTTGTCACCCTTGCGGACGCGGCCGAGCTCGCCGACCTGTACCGCGCGAACCGGGAGTTCCTCGCGCCCTGGGAGCCCGTCCGCGAGGAGCGGTTCTTCACCGAGGCCGGGCAGGGGGACGTGCTGGCCGTGATGCTGGACGACCACGCGCGCGGGAGGGCGGTGCCGCGCGTGATCCTGGACGACGACGGCGCGATCGCCGGACGCGTCAACCTGGTCGACATCGTCCGCGGGGCCTTCCAGAACGCGCACCTCGGGTACTGGGTGAGCGGCGCGGCGAACGGGCGCGGCCTGGCCACGCGCGCGGTCGCGGAGATCGTGCGGATCGCGTTCGAGAGCCTCGACCTGCACCGCGTGCAGGCCGCGACGCTCGTGCACAACGAGCGCTCGCAGCGGGTGCTGGGGCGCAACGGCTTCGTCCGGTACGGGGTCGCTCCGGACTACTGCAAGATCGCGGGACGCTGGCAGGACCACGCGCTCTACCAGCTCGTCCGCGCGCAGGAGTGAGGGCTACCCGGCAGCAGAGTCCGGCCGCCCCGGGCGGGGCGGCCGGACGGGGGACTAGCGGCCTCGGTTGAACTGCCGGGTGGGCGTGCGCCCGGCGTTCCTGCGCCCGTGGTCCGCCAGGGAGGCCGCGCGCGGATTCTTGAAGTCGTTCTTGGACTTCTTCTTCGCGATGGCCTTGGCGAAGGGCGTTTCGTCGTTGTTTTGGAATCGCATAAAGAGACACCTCCGGGCATGCTCGAATTCGGCCTGTGAAAGGCCGCGATAAGAAGGGTCGGCGGTCCGCGGGCAGGCGTCGGGCATGGCTGGACGCGCGTGTGACGGCGTGACAGGCGTGCACGACGAGACCGAAGGACGGCCGGTGGGGGAGACGGGGAGCGGGCCGCGGACGTGCGGGCCGTCGTTCAGGACGGGCACGTGGCGGGCGGCTCAACCCGGAAGATGTTTCACAGCTCCATGGCAGCGATATTAGTGGGAAACCCGGGTCCGTTGTCAACTGATAATTCGCGGAATAATGCGCCGCGCGCCGTTTGGCGCGATCTGTGGGGTAGGCGTCGTTGACGCCATCGCCCGCCGGGCGGCACGCTCGGAGGCGTGAAGCGTGTCGTGTTCGTCGTCTTCGACGGGTTCCAGTCGCTCGACCTGTCCGGTCCGTTCGAGGTGTTCTCGTTCACCGGGCGGTACGAGTGCCTGGTCGTCGCGCCCGAGGCCGGGGAGGTCCGGGCCTTCAGCGGGCTGCCGGTCGTCGCCCGGCACGGCGTCCGCGACCTGGACCCGTCCGAGGGCGTCGACACGGTCGTGGTCGTGGGCGGGGCCGGGGTGGACGCGGCCGTCGAGGACGAGGCGCTGGTCGGCTGGATCCGGGACGCGGCGCGGGGCGCGCGGCGGGTGGCGTCGGTGTGCAGCGGCGTGCTGCTGCTCGGCGCGGCGGACCTGCTCGGCGGCAGGCGCGTCACGACGCACTGGGAGCGCGCGGAGCAGGTCCGCCGGGCGCATCCGGAGGCCGTGGTCGACTGCGACCCCATCTACGTCCGGGACGGCCGGGTCTGGACCTCGGCGGGCGTGACCGCCGGGATGGACCTCGCGCTCGCCCTGGTCGAGGACGACCTCGGCCGGGACGTCGCGCACACGGTCGCCCGCGAGCTGGTGCTGTTCCTGCGCCGCCCCGGCAGCCAGTCGCAGTTCAGCGTCCCGCTGTGGACGGCCCGTCCGGGGAGCGACCCCATCCGGACGGCCGTGGACGCGGTCAACGCCCGCCCCGGCGACCGGCACGGCATCGGCGACCTGGCCGAACGCGCCGGGCTCAGCCCGAGGCAGCTGCAGCGCCGGTTCACCGCGGAGATGGGCGTCCCGCCCGGCGGATACGTCGAGCGGGTCCGGATCGAGGCGGCGCGGCGCGCGCTCGCCGAGACCGCCGAACCGGTCGAGACACTCGCCCGGCGGCTCGGCTTCGGCACCGGCGAGACGCTGCGCCGCGCTTTCCACCGGACGGTCGGGGTCGCGCCGTCCGACTATCGCGAACGATTCCGATCGACGGGAAGGGACGTCCGATGACGACCGACGGATCCAGGCAGGGGCTCACCTACGGACTGCTGCTGTTCGAGGGCGCTGAGGAGCTCGACTTCGCGGGGCCCTGGGAGATCTTCACGGCCTCCTCGATGACCCGGGAGGGCGCGGACACCGCGGTGCTGATCGCCGCGACGGACGGGCCCGTCCGGTGCAACAAGGGCATGCGGGTGCTGCCGGACCACACCATCGACGACCACCCCGACCTGGACGTCCTGCTCGTCCCGGGAGGGAACGGGCGCGTCCAGGCCGGGAAGGACCCCGCGATCACCGGCTGGCTCGCGGCGACCGCGCCGAAGGCGCGATGGGTGACCAGCGTGTGCACCGGTTCGCTGCTGCTGCACGACGCGGGCCTGCTGAACGGCAGGCGCGCCGCGACGCACTGGGCCGCCGAGGACGAGCTGGACGCGCGCGAGGACGTCACGCTCGTCCGGGGCGAGCGCTTCGTCGTGGACGGCAACGTGGTCACCAGCCAGGGCGTGTCGGCGGGCATCGACATGGCCCTGTGGCTGGTCGGCCGGCTGCACGGCGTCGACCACGCGCGCGGCGTCCAGAAGTACGTGCAGTACTTCCCCGAGCCGCCCTACGCCGGCTGAACCGCGGGCCGCTACAGAGGCTGCTCGGCGTCGGCCTGGGCGTTGGCCTCGACCTCGGCGCGGATCTCCTCCATCTCGCGCAGCACCTTCTTGCGGGCGCGGGTGGAGAGGCGGTCGATGTAGAGCTTGCCGTTCAGGTGGTCGGTCTCGTGCTGGAGGCAGCGGGCGAGCAGCCCCGTCCCCTCGACGGTGACGGGGTTGCCGTCCACGTCGAAGCCGTGGCAGGTGGCGCGGTCGGGCCGGGCGAGCGGCGCGTGCGGGCCGGGCACCGACAGGCAGCCCTCGTCACCGTCGTCGAGGTGGCGGTCCGGGCCCTCGGGCAGGACGACCGTGGGGTTGCAGACCACGCCCTTCTGGTGGACGTCGTCGCCGTCCGGGCAGTCGTAGACGAAGACGCGCAGGTCGACGCCGATCTGGTTCGCGGCGAGCCCGACGCCGTCGGCCTCGTACATGCTGGCGAACATGTCGTCCACCAGGGCCGCGAGGTCGGCGTCGTAGCTCTCCACCGGACGCAGGGAGCGGTGGAGGATCGGCTCCCCCACCACGGTGATCGGTCGTGCCTGTCCGCTCGTCATGGCCTGCATGGTAGTCAGCCGACGGTCGGGCCTGCGCAAAGAGTGGTTCGGGACGATAATCACGTTCATGCGGTTCGGGGTTCTCGGAGCGACGGCGGCGTGGCGGACGGACGGGACCCCGGTCCCGCTCGGTGGCCCGGCACGCCGCGCTCTGCTGGCGTTGTTGCTGGTCAGGCCGGGAGAGGCGGTGTCCGCCGAGGGCCTTGCGGACGAGCTTTACACCGGCGGCGGGCAGGCGGGCCGGGGCGGCCCGGCGCACGCGCTCCAGTCGCAGGTGTCGCGGCTGCGGGGCGTCCTGCGCCCGGACGCCGACATCGAGAGCACCCCCGCCGGATACCGGCTGACCCGCACGGACACCGACGCGGCCCGGTTCGAGGCCCTGGCGGAGGACGGCCGGGCGGCGCTCGCGGCCGGGGACGCGTCCCGCGCCGCCGACCTGCTCGCCGAGGCGCTCGGCCTGTGGCGCGGCCCGGCCTTCGCGGACGCGGCGGAGACGGCGTCCGGCGGCGCGGCGGCCACCCGGCTGGACGAGCTGCGGTTCGCCGCGCTCGTCGCCCGCGCCGAGGCGGACCTCGCGCTGGGCCGCCACGACGCCGCCGTCGCCGAACTGCGCGACCTGGTCGCCCGGCATCCACTGCGCGAGGACCTGCGCGCCCTGCTCATGCGGGCGCTCGCGGCGGGCGGACGGCAGGCCGAGGCGCTCACCTTCTTCGAGGAGACGCGCGTCCTGCTGGCGGACGAACTGGGCGCCGACCCCTCACCCGAGCTGACCGCTCTTCACCGGGCCCTCCTCCAGGGCACGGCCGCCGCGCCGCCCCCGGCGGCGAGGCCGCGCCCCCGGACGGCCCGTCCCGGCACTCCCATCAGTGGTTTCGTCGGACGGGACGACGACCTCGCCGGAGTCCTGGACGGCCTCGCGAGCGGACGCCTCGTCACCCTCTTCGGGCCGGGCGGCGTCGGCAAGACGCGGCTGTCCGGGGAGGTCGCGCGGCGCTGGGACGGCGAGGTCGCGTTCGCGCCGCTCGCGCCCGTCGCCGACCCCGCGCAGGCGGTGCTCCAGGCCCTCGGCCTGCGCGAACGCGGCCTGCTGAGCGGCGGCGGCGGCGACCCGGACCCCGAGGAGCGCCTGGTCGCCGCGCTCGCCGAACGCCGTCTGCTGCTCGTCCTGGACAACTGCGAGCATGTGGTCGGGGACGCGGCGAACCTGGCCTGGCGGCTCCTCTCCGAGTGCCCTGACCTGCGGATCCTCGCGACGAGCCGGGAGCCGCTGGACGTGGCGGGGGAGCGGCTGTGGCAGGTCCGCCCGCTCCCGCAGGACGACGCCGCGCGCCTGTTCGAGGAGCGGGCGAGGGCCGCGCGCCGCGACGTCGTCCTGGACGGGCCGCTCGTCCGGAAGGTCTGCGCCGCGCTGGACGACCTGCCGCTCGCGATCGAGCTGGCGGCGGCCCGGCTGCGCACGCACGAGCTGCCCGACGTGGCCGAACGCCTGGACGACCGGTTCGCGCTGCTCGCGCGCGGCAGCCGCACCGCCGACGCCCGGCACCGGACGCTCCGCGCCGTCGTCGACTGGAGCTGGGAGCTGCTCACCGAGGACGAACGCGCGGCGGCACGCCGTTTCACCGTGTTCGCCGGAGGAGCCACCGCCGCCACCGCGCTGAAGGTCGCGCGCGCGGACGAGGAGACCCTGACGGCGCTCGCCGACCGCTCGCTTCTCGACTTCTCCCAAGGCCGCTACCGGATGCTGGAGACGATCCGCGCCTACGGCACCGAGAAGCTGGACGAAGCGGGCGAGACGGACGAGTTCCACGCCGCGCACACCGCCCATCTCCTTGCCCTCACCGCCGATGCCGACCTGCTCGGATCCGGCCAGCTCGCGGCCCTCGACCGGCTCGCCGCCGAGCACGACGACCTGTTCGCCGCCCTCCGCCGAGCCATCGGGGCGGGGCGCGTCGGCACCGCGTCCCGCCTGCTCACGGCCATGTCGATCTACCTCTGGATCCGGGGCCTGGCGGGCTCGGCCGCCCCTCTCGCCGCCGCGATCCTGGACCTGGAGGCGTCCGATCCGTCCGTCGACCTCCCGCCCGAGGAGTACGCCGTCTGCGTCACGATCGCCGGGACGCACGCGACCGACCGGCAGCGCGAGCGCGCCGCGTCCGCGCTCGCCGAGGCGGACCGTCCGCTCAGGAACTCCATGACCGCGTTGCAGTGGCTCATGAACTCGGTCGGCGGCGGCGACGTGAGCGTCCAGTACAGGACGCTGATGGCCGAGCGCGAGAGCCCGGACCGGTGGGCGCGGGCGGCGGCGCACCTGATGTCCGGCTACCCGCAGCTCGCGCAGGGTGACCTCGCGCAGGCCGAACAGGAGTACCAGACGGCCGCCGACGGCTTCCGCCAGCTGGGCGAACGTTGGGGGACGGCGCTCGCGCTGGACGCCCTGGCCGGGCTCGCCGCGACGACCGGCGACACCGCCCGCGCGGTCGCCCTCACCGACGAGGCCCTGACGCTCGCCGGGGAGCTCGGCGCGGCCGACGACCTCGCCGACCTGCTCTGCAACCGCGGCGACCTCCGCGCGGCGGACGACCCGGAGGCCGCCCGCGCCGACTACGCCGAGGCCGCCGCCGTGGCCCGCCGCGCCGGGAACGCCACCTGCCTCGCAGCCGCCCTGCGCGGTCAGGCCGATATGGCCCTGGCCAAGGGTGACAAGGACGAAGCGCAACGCCTCTACGAAGAGGCGCTCGACCGCTTCGACGCGACCTGGGTGAAGAGCGTCGGAAACCGCGTCCGCACCCTCATCGGCCTAGGACGCATCGCCGAACCCGCCCCGAAGGCAGCCGACCTCTACCGTCAGGCCGTCGAAGTGGCCGCCGTCATCGGAGCGCTATCGGAGGCGGCACGCGCCGTCGTCGCGCTCGCGCACGTGCACGAAGGGAAGGAGGCCGCGCGCATGCTCGGCGCGGCGACCGTCCTACGCGGCATGGACGCGGTGGCCGATCCCGACGTCACGGAGATCGAGGAGACGGTGCGCGAACAGCTCGGGGACGACGCCTATACGGCCGCGTACCGCGAGGGCCTCCGGCTCAGCCACGATGAGGTTCTGCTCTTGGCGGGCCTGTCCGAGGAGACCGTCCAGAAGACGCCTCTGAATGTCCTCCCGGAGTTCTGAACAGCGGCGGTGAGCCTGCGGTGAGGTCGCGGTGAGCGGCCTCCCGCAGAGTCATGGCCATGACGAAGAACATCCTGATCTCGGGCGCCTCGGTCGCCGGTCCCGCCCTCGCCTACTGGCTCCACCGCCACGGCCACTCGGTCACGATCGTCGAGAAGGCCACCGGACTCCGCGACGGCGGCTACGCCGTCGACTTCCGGGGTGAGGCGCACCTGCGGATCCTCCGGGAGATGGGCGTCCTGGACGACATCCGCCGCGAGCAGACCCACACGGGCGCCATGGTCTACGTGAACGCGAACGGCAAGAAGCTGGCGTCCATGCCCGCCGACCTGTTCGCGGGCGACGTGGAGATCCTGCGCGGCGACCTGGCCCGCATCCTGTTCGAGAAGACCGCGCCGTACACCCGGTACGTCTTCGGCGACTCGATCGCCCGCATGGACGAGGAGCGCGTCGCTGGAGAGAGCACAGGCGTGACCGTCACCTTCGACAGCGGCGCGGTCGGACGCTACGACCTGGTCATCGGCGCGGACGGCCTGCACTCGGGCGTCCGGCGGCTCGCGTTCGGGCCGGAGGAGGACCACGTGTCCCACCTCGGCCTCTACTGCGCGATCTTCACCGTCCCGAACCACCTCGGCATCGACCACGCGGGCCTCGCGTACACCACGCCCGGCAAGGTCGTCACGATGTACAGCGCGCGGGAGAACACCGAGGCCAAGGCCGTGTTCTACTTCGGCGCGCCGCTCACCGACATCGACCGCAGGGACGTCGCCGCGCAGCAGCGGCTGCTCGCCGAGACGTTCGCGGGCAACGGCTGGGAGTCCGACCGGCTGCTCGGCATGATGGCGGACGCCCCCGACTTCTACTTCGACTCGGTCAGCCAGGTCCGCATGGACGGCTGGACGCGCGGTCGCGTCGCCCTCCTCGGGGACGCCGCGTACTGCCCGTCCTCGCTGTCCGGGATGGGCACCGGCCTCGCCATGGTCGCCGCGTACGTCCTCGCGGGCGAGCTGGCCGAGGCCGGTGGCGACCACGTCGTCGCGTTCGCCCGCTACGAGGAGGCGATGCGCGAGTACGTCGCGGGCTGCCAGAAGCAGGGGCAGGGCGTCGCGAGGCTGATGGTGCCGGAGAACCGCGTGATCGCGTGGCTGCTGCGGCAGAACTACAAGCTCATGCCGTACCTGCCGGGCAAGAAGATGATCGCGAACAGCGTCCGGAAGACGGCCGAGAACATCGCGCTGAAGGACTACCTCGTGCGCCGGTCCAGCCAGACCGGGACGATCGTGAGCGCGAGCAGCCCGGCCGTGATCGCGAACCCGCCCGCGTAGGACGCGACGGACACCACGATGCCGAACCCGACCGCGCCGACGCCGATCCCCGCGTCGTACGCGATGTTCCACAGCGCGCTGACCCGGCCGTACTCGGTCCGGGTCACGCGTCCGAGCATCAGCGCCAGCGTGGCCGTCTGCGCGATGCCGAACCCGGCCCCGAACAGCCCCGGCCCGACGATCACCGCGACCGGGCTGCCCGTCCAGACGAGCGTGGCGGCCCCGGCCGTGGTCAGCACCACCATCGGGACGAGCAGCGCCCGCGACCCGTACCGGTCGGCGAACCGGCCGGACAGCCAGCGCGTGAACGGCGTCGCGAGGGACATGGCGAACAGCGACCCGGCCGCGAGCCCGGCCGTCGCGCCGTGCACCGCGAGCGGCAGGAACGTCTGGAGCACGCCGGTGGTGAACGTGATCGCCGCGAACATGATCGCGGGACGGGCCAGCTCCGGCCGCAGGGCGGCGGCGATCAGCCCGCCGTGCTCGGGCGGCGCGTCCTCGCTCCCGTCGCGGGCGTGGCGCAGACCGGGCAGTCCGCCCAGGGCGACCAGCGGGGCGACCGCGACCACCGCCGCCGCCACGAACAGCACGCCGAACCCGGCGTGCTCGCTGAGCCAGAGCCCGAGCGGCAGGCAGGACAGCGCGGGGATCCCGACCGCGACCCCGTAGATCCCGAGCGCCTCGCTCCGCCGCTCGGGCGCGACGGTCTCGGCGATCAGCGCCGTGCCCGCGACGACCAGGATCCCGAGCCCCGCGCCGCGCAGCGCGCAGGCCAGCAGCACGACGGGCAGCGTGCCCGACGCGAGCGGCAGCAGCGATGGCAGCCCCAAGAGCAGGAGCGCGGCCGCGAGCGTCACGCGGTATCCGTACCGGCTCGCCATCCTGGGCGTCACCGGCTCCAGCAGGATCGTCGCGAGCATCATCGCGCCCGTCGTCAGCCCCGCCCCGAAGCCGCCTCCGCCGTTCCGCGCCGCGAACAGCGGCATCGTCGACATCAGCAGGTAGCAGCTGGCCATCCCGCCGAACGAGAGCCCGCCCAGCGTCACGTACGCCTTGGTGAGGATCGGCGGCCGGACGGTTGCGGGGGCCCTGACCGGGACATCCTGGACGCTCACGGGTCACGCTCCTCGCGGGGGACAGAGGATGGGAATCCCCATCGTCTGCCGCCCGGAGGATCCGGGGATCGGGCAATAGCCTTATTTTCCGGGCCCCGCGGTGTGCGCGGCGGCTAAGCCGGGCCGCGGAGCGCGGCGGGGTCGACGACGTCCAGGACGGGGATCAGGCGGCGTTCCTCGTCGGCGAAGTGGGCGTCGATCTCGATCGACAGCCGCTCGATCTCCTCGCGGCGCTCCTCCGGGTCGAGGTCGGCCCGAGCGCAGAGGGCCTCCAGCTCGGCGCGCTTCTCCGCGAGGACGACGTGCTGGCGGCGCAGTTCGTCCAGCGTCGGGGTGAGGCTCGGGTACAGCCGCTCGATGCGCGGGAAGACGCCCTCCTCCTTGCCGTGGTGCGACTCCAGGTCGCCGCAGAAGGTGAGGCAGTGCGTGCGCAGTTGCTCCAGCAGCCTGGGCGTGGGGGCTGTGCCGAAGGCGGCGACCTCGAGCAGGTCGCCGAGGGCGGTCCGGAGGTCCTCGTGGACGAGGGCGAGCTGGGCGCCGATCGCGTTCTCGCGCTCCGGGTCGACCTCGTACAGGACGACGACCGGGAACGTCCGGGTCGTCCGCTTCTGGTACTCGCCGAACGCCTCGGACGACTCGACCATCCGCGCGAACAGCCGGTCGCGCTCGTCGCCGTGCGCCGGGATCGCGGTCGCCGCGTACGTGGACGTCCCGATCTCGACGGTGACGCGCGGGTCCTCGACCAGGTTGCGGAACCAGAGCGGGTCGTCGTCGCTGCCCGCGTTGGTGGCGAAGACGACGGGCCGTCCGTGGTCGTCCTCCTGGTAGGCGAGCGGCGTGGTCCGGGGCTCCCCGGACCGGGAGCCCGTGGTGGTGAGAAGCAGCAGCGGCGTCCCGGCGAAGTACCCGCCGACCTTCCCGCCGTTGCCCCGGAACTCCTCGACGACCGGACGGTTGAACTCGGTATAGGTCATGCCCCTGGCCTCCGCTTAAGCTGAACCCGCCGAATCATGTTTGCTTTGCAAGCAAATCTACTTTGGATGCAAAGGTATCTGTATGTCAACGGGGCCGGAGGGCGAGGGCGCGGACGTCGAGGGCGCGGACGTCGAGACGGGCATCCGCGCGATGCTGCTGCTCATGCCGCGTCTGGTCGGCCGGACGAAGAAGCTGCCGCCGCCCGCGTCGCTCTCGGGGTTCGCGCTCGCGCCGCGCCACCTCTCCCTGCTCGGCTACCTGGTCTTCGACGGCCCGATGCCGGTGAACGCCCTGGCCGAGCGCCTGGAGGTGGCCCCGACGACGGTCAGCCTCATGGTCGGCGACCTCGCCCGCCAGGGCATCCTGGAGCGCCGCGCGGACGACGCCGACCGCCGCCGCACGATCGTCGCGATCGCGCCGGACCACGTCGACGGCATCCACGGCTGGCTGGCCCGCGGCGCCGACGCCTGGCGCACCGCCCTCGAACCCCTCACCCCGTCCGAGCGCCGCGTCTTCATCGACACGATCCGCCGCTACGAGACCGCCACCAGGGACCTCTGACCAACGCGCGGGGCCCGGACGCTCCGCCCGGGCCCGGCGTGATGGGGGATCTCGCGTGATCAGAAGTGGGTGCCGCCGTCGATGCGGACCTCGGTGCCGGTGACGAACGCGCCGTCGTCCGAGGCGAGCATCGCGACGACGCCCGCGACGGTCTCCGGGCCCGCGAAGCCCTGGCCGAGGGCCGGGGCGAGCTTGACGAACAGGCTCATGTCGGCGTCCTCGGGCAGGCCGGGGCCGCGTCCGGTCGTCATGCCGCTCTCGATCGAGCCGGGCGCGACCGACACCGCGCGCAGGCCCTGCTTGGCGTACTCGCCGGCCAGGACGTGCGTGAACGACTGGATCCCGCCCTTGGACGCGGCGTACGCGGCCATGTAGGGGTGCGCGAAGCTCGCCGAGGTGGACGAGAAGTTCACGACGACGCCCCGGCCGGTGGCGAGCAGCGCGGGCAGAGCCTCGCGCGTCACCAGGAACGTCCCGGTCAGGTTGATCTTCAGGACGGTGTTCCAGAAGTCCAGCGTGGTCTCGTGCGTGTGCGCGGAGCGGAGGATGCCCGCCGCGTTGACCAGCACGTCCAGCCCGCCCATGTCCGCGACGGCCGCGGACACGCCGGACTTCACGGCGGCCTCGTCCGAGATGTCCAGGGCCGTGGTGGTCAGCCGGTCGGCGGAGCCGTTCGCGGCGGCCAGCCCGGCGGTCTCCTCGAGCCCCGCGGCGTTCACGTCGAAGCCGGTGACCCGGGCGCCCTCGCTCAGCAGGCGGTGGACGGTGGCGCGGCCGATGCCCGACCCGGCCCCGGTGACGATGACGCGGCGTCCCTCGAAGCGGTCCATGATCCCTACCTCCATTGGCAGATTGTGTCTATATGGCACAACGTGCCACTCCTGCACTTTATGCCTACGATGGAGCCATGACGGACCGCGGGACGACCCTGACCGAGCGCCGCCGCGCCGCGACCCAGATGGAGATCGCCCTGGCGGCGGCCGAACTGTTCGCCGGATCCGGCGCGGGGGGCAAGGCGGGCGCGGCGTCGGCCGACGTGACGGCGGAGGCCGTCGCGCGGCGCGCCGGGGTCGGGCTGCGCACCTTCTACCGGTACTTCCGCACCAAGGAGGACGCGATCGCGCCGCTGCTCGCGCAGGGCGCGGAACGCTGGCTGCGGCTGCTCGCCGAGACCGCCCGCGACCAGCCCCTCAGGGACGCGCTGGTCTCGGCGGCCGGACAAGCGCTCGCTCCCGCCGACGACGAGGGCCGCGCGTCCTTCACCTGGACCCGCGGCCTGCTTCGCGCCGCGCACGCCGATCCGGCGCTGCGCGCGGTGTGGCTGCGCGTCAACCACGACACCGAGGAGCGGCTCGTCCCGATCCTCGCCGACCTGACCGGACGTCCTGCCGGGTTCGACACGCGTCTGGCCGCCGCCGCGGCGAGCGCGGCGATCCGCGTCGCCGTCGAGACCTGGGCGCTCGGCGACGAGCCCGACTCGGGGCCCGGTTCCCCCGCCGACCTGGGCGTCCGCGCGATGCGCGAGCTCACCGCGAACCTGGACGCCCTGGCCTAGGCGGCCACTACCCGGCAGGGACCGGGGCCTCCAGGTTCCTGGTGAACCAGCCGAGGATGTCCGGCAGCAGCTTCTGGAGATCGGCGGTGTAGTGCCCGCCGTTCTTCTGGATCCTCACCTGGACGGTCGTGGGCGGCCGGACGAGCCGCTGGAACGCCACGATCCGTTCCTTGTCGGACCGGAACAGCTTGCGGTCGCCCGCGAGGAGGTAAAGCCGGACGTCCGGATGCTTTTTGACCATCTCGACCGGGCTGTTCGCGCGCATCTGCTGCGGCGTCCAGTGCGGCCCGGCCTGGGGCTCGGGCTCGAAGTACCCGGCCCACGACATCGCCGACCGGTACCGGCCGGGATGCTGGAGCGCCAGCTTCACCGCGCAGAACGCGCCGGACGACGCGCCGCCGAGGCCCCAGCCGTCGCGTCCGGGGAGCGTCCGGAAGTTGGCCTTGACCATCCTGTAGACGTCGTCGCCCAGGAACGTGCCCATCTTCGGCATGCCCGGGATGTCGCTGCACTCGGTGTCCTGGCCCGTGGACATCTGGAGCACCGGCATGACCATGATGAACGGGTGCGCCTTGTGGCGCTTCTCCATCTGGACGGCGGTCTTCTGCATCGGCTCGACCTCTTCGTGAGCCCAGAAGTTGTAGTTCACGCCGGTGTTGCCGGTGTAGAGCATCAGCACCGGGAAGCCGCTCCGCGCGTAGCGCGGGTCCTTGTACTCCGGCGGCAGCCAGACCCACACCTTGCCCGTGACGCCGGACTTCGCGCCCTTGAGCGTGGTGACCATGATCGGGCCGCCGGACGTCCTGTGCGAGAAGGTGAAGTGGGCCTTCGGGCCGGTCGGCATCTCGACGGGCGGCGCGGCGCGTCCGGCGGGCGTCGCCGGCGCGGGCTTCGTGGACGGTGGCGGCGCGGCCTTCGCGCCGCTCGAACCGCACGCGGCGGCAGTCGACGCCACGAGCGCGACGCCGGCGAGCGTGGCGGTGAGCTTGGTGGTGGGCGCGGCCCCGATTCCGCGCGTCCTCCGTCGTGGTTCCATTTGTGGCCTCCCCGTAGGCCGTCCCGGTGTGTCCGGAAACAGATCACAGAAGCACACGAACGGGCAGGAGCATAGGGTCGGCCACCCGAAAGGCGAAAGTTCCGCCGGTGGTCACCTACCCGTACATGTCCGGTCAGGGGGTGAGGAGGCGGGTGATCAGGTCGTCCATGGCCGCGCCGATCTCCGCGCGGGCGGCGGCCGGGTCGGACGCCACGGCGATCGCCGCCCCGGCCTGGTTGGCGGCGCCGAACAGCAGGTGGGCGAGGGCGTCGGCCCGTCCGGCCGGGACGAGCCCGAGCCGCTCGGCCTCGCGCAGCCCCGTGCGCATCGGCCTGCGGGCGCAGTACGGGTCGTCGTAGGTGACCGACCGCTCCCAGCCGAGGACGAGCGGTCCCTCCCTCAGCAGGACGCGCTGGACGTGCGGCTCCAGGCAGGCGTCCAGGTAGGCGGCCATGCCCGCGCACAGCCGGTCCTTCGGGGTGGGCGCGACCGCCTGCGCGGCGGCGGCGCAACGGTCCGCGACCTCCCGCTGGACCTGCTGGTAGGCGGCCTCGAAGAGGGCCTCCTTGTCGGCGAAGTGGTGGTAGAGCGCGCCCCTCGTGACGCCCGCCGCCTTCACCACCGCCGTCGTGGACGTCCCGGCGAAGCCGTGTTCGGTGAACAGGGCGACGGCCGTGTCCACGAGCCGCTGCCGTGTCGCGTCGCCCTGCTCGACCTTCCTGCTCATGCGCACATGGTAGGGACCTGAGCGCGCTGCCCGGTCATCGCCCGCCGTGCGACCCCCGCCCGCCACGCACGATCACCGCCCACGGGCGCGCGGTCCCTGCCCACGGGCGCGCGGTCCCTGCCCACGGGCCCGCGGTCAATGCGCGCCGTGGACGTTCACCTGAGGGGGGAGGCCCAGCGTGGACGCGTCGAGCCGTCCGGTCGCGACGAGGACGAAGCGGTGCGGGTCGCCGGTCACGACCGTCCCGCCGCCGCCGACCTCGGCCTCGGGGTAGCCGTCCAGGCGGAGCGTGACGGCGACGCGGTCCTCCAGTTCGTCGCGGAGCCAGGACAGCGCCGCGCCGAGGCCGGGGCCGGACGCGGCCGGGCGGCCGAGCGCGTCGCGGACGTCGTCGGTGTGGACGTAGGCGTCGTACCAGAGCATCGTGACGCCGTTGCCGATCGTCCGGTCGAGGGGGCCGGGGGCGGCCCACAGCTCGTCGGTCAGCCGGGCGAACCGGGGTTCCAGGGCGTCGACCGCCGCGCGCAGCGTCGTCGCGTAGTCGGCGGGGGAGTCCTCGCGCAGCGCGTGCGCCTGGTCGTCGGGGGAGCGGTGGCCCGCCTCCCCGGCGATGACGTCCACGATGTTGCCCAGCACGTGCGCGGCGACGTCCCGGACGAGCCATCCGTCGCATCGCGTCGGGGTGTTCCATTCGTCCTCGGTCAGGCCCTCCACCAGGTCGGCGAAGGCGCGGAACTCGGCCATCAGGCCGGAGACCGTCGTGTCGCGGTCGAGTCGTCGGGTCATGCGCCGACCATACATACAGGCTGCCTGTATGTGAAGGGCCCCGGGAGGGTTCGGGAGGGGTGGGGAGAACCCGAAGGCCGATCCGGTGGATGCCCCCGTTCCGGCGGAGGGACGGAACGGATGGGATCGGAGTATGACGTTCCCAGCCCCCCGCCCCGCCGCCCCGTACGGGATGCCACCGATCCCGCAGGGGCCTTCGCCGCTGGCCCCGCCCGCCGTCGAGCTCCAGTCCGTCGTGCGCCGCTACGGGTCCGGCGACACGACCGTCACGGCCCTCGACGGGGTCAGCATCGCGTTCCCGTCCGGCACCTGGACGGCCGTGATGGGCCCGTCCGGCTCCGGCAAGTCCACGCTGCTGCACTGCGCCGCCGGGCTCGACCGGGCCGACGAGGGACGCGTCGTCGTCGCAGGACGCGACATCACCCGCGCGCCCGAGGCCGTCCTCACCGACCTGCGGCGGCGCTCGCTCGGGTTCGTCTTCCAGAACTTCAACCTCGTCGGCGCGCTGACCGCCGAGCAGAACGTCGCCCTGCCGATGCGCCTGGCCCGGGCGCGCCTGGACCGCCGCACGGTCAGGGCGGCGCTCGCCGACGTCGGCCTCGCCGATCGCGGGAAGCACCGTCCGCGCGAGCTGTCCGGCGGCCAGCAGCAGCGCGTGGCCATCGCGCGCGCGATGGCGACCCGTCCGGACGTCCTGTTCGCGGACGAGCCGACCGGCGCGCTCGACTCCCGCTCCGCCCGCACCGTCCTGGACCTGATGCGCCGGGTCGTGGACTCGCCCGGCCCGCAGGACGGAAGCCCGGCGCAGTGCGTCGTCATGGTCACGCACGACCCGGTCGCCGCCGCTGCCGCCGACGCGGTGGTGTTCCTGCGCGACGGCCGCCTGGTGGACCGGCTCGTCGGGGCGTCCGCCCGCGACGTCGCCGACCGGCTCGCGACCCTGGAGGACTGACCCGTGTGGCGGATGTCGTGGAGCACCTTCCGCGAGCGCTGGACGCTGTTCGCGGGGGCGCTGCTGACCGTGGTGTTCGGGGTCGGGCTCGTCCAGGCGTCGATCATGGTGTCGCTCGGGGCGGAGGACCCGGCGATCCCGGCCGGGACCTCGCCGCGCGAGGCCGAGCGGCTCAGGGACGCCTACGAGGGGGCCGGGTCGCTGCTCGGGATGACGGCCATGCTGGCCTGCTTCCTCGCGGTGTTCATCGTCGGCTCGACGTTCGCGTTCACCGTCGCGCAGCGCCGCGCCGACCTCGCGCTGCTGCGCACGCTCGGCGGCAGCCGTCCCCAGGTGATGACGCTGCTGTTCGGCGAGGCGGTGCTGCTCGGGCTGCTCGGCTCGGCGGGCGGGATCCTGTTCGGGATCCCGCTGATGTGGATCCAGGCGTACCTGCTGACCTCGACCGGGATCCTGCCCGGCTCGTTCGCGCCGCAGTGGGACAACGGCGTGCTCATCGCGTCGGTGTGCGCGGGCGTCGGGATGGCCCTGACGGGCTCGGTCGCCGCGACCGTCCGGGCGGCGCGGGTCCGCCCGCTGGAGGCGCTGCGCGAGATCGGGGGCGCCGCGCGGGTCATGACGCTCGGCCGCTGGATCTGGGGCGTGACCATGCTCGCGCTGACCGCCCTCATGGTGTCGGGCGAGGGGAAGGCCGACTTCCTCGGCGCGATGCTGATCGCGATGGGCGTGTCCTTCGCCGGGGCGATCGGGCTGAGCTCGCTGAGTCCCCTGGTCGTCCCGCTGGCGGGACACCTGCTGCGGCCGTTCACCCGGTTCGGGCCGCTCGCCGAGCTCGCCCAGGCCAACCTGCGGGACGGCAGGCGCCGCGCCGCCGCGACCGCCGCCCCGATGATCGTGCTGACCGCGCTGGTCGTCGGGCTCATGGCGATGCTCGGCACGCAGGCCAAGGCGGGCGGCGCGGACGTCAAGCGCAGGATCGTCGGCGAGTACGTGGTCACGTCCACCGGCGCGGACGCCGCGAGGATCGCGTCGGTGCCGGGCGTCCAGGCGGCGTCGACGTCCACGGTCGCCGACATCGTGCTCACGGTGTCCCGCACCGAGGACGGACGACGCCAGAAGAAGAAGGTCAGGTCCGGGATCTTCGCCATCGACCCGGCCGCCTACCAGGCCACGCACACGCTGAAGCCGGTCTCCGGGACGTTCGGCGAGCTGCGCGGCAGGGCCGCCATGGCCGGGCCCGGCTCGGCCGAGGACGGCATCCGGACGGGCACCACCGCCGTCGCCGAGATCGGCGGCCGGAAGGTGAGGCTCAAGGTCGTCGCGCGGATGCCCGCCACCCTGGAGAACAACGCCGACGCGTTCTTCGTCCCGCGCTCGCTGCTGCCGCCGGACATGCTCGCCAAGGCCGAGTCCGAGACGACCGTCAAGGTCGCGGCGGGGACGAACCCGGCGGACGTCGCGAACCGGCTGCGGGACCTGCGGATCGGCAAGGTCGAGACCGTCTCGGCGTGGGCGGACGCGCGGGTCGGCCGCCAGATGAAGGAGAACAACAGCGTGATGATGGTCCTGATGGGCCTGTCCGCGGTCTACGCGATCGTCGCGATCGTCAACGCCATGGTCATCGCCGGGACCGAGCGCCGCCGCGAGTTCGCCGTCGCGCGGCTGACCGGGCTGTCCCGCCGCCAGGTCGTCCAGGCCGCGCTGCTGGAGGCGTCCGGGGTGACGCTGATCGGGGTCGGCCTCGGCCTGGTCGTCGCGTTCGCCGCGCTCGGCGGGTTCCTGTTCGGGCCGTCCGGGACCGAGATCCTCGCCGTCCCGTGGACGCTGATCGTCCTGATCGTCCTCGGGGCGTTCGGGATCTCGAGCCTGACCAGCGTCCTCACCACCCGGTCCGCGACCCGCCCCGCCCCCGTCACCCTCGCCGCCGCCCGCGAATGACCCGGTCAGGGCCCCGTCCCGCCTAGCATGAATGGGTGGAAATCCTCGGGGCGGACGAGTGGCGGGCGCGCGCGGAAGCGCACCGCCGACGCGTCGACGCCTGGCTCGGGCCGCACCTCGAGCGGCGTCGGCGCGGGGAGAAGCACCCCGTCGAGGACTTCCTCTTCACCTACTACAGCTTCCGGCCGAACCGGCTCCAGCAGTGGCATCCCGGCGCGTTCGTGGAGCTCGAAGGCGCCCGTGACCATGGTCGCGACTACGTGGACACCGAGCGCGGCGCGACCCTGGACGTGGACGGCCTCGTCGGACGGCGGCGGTCCTCGATCGCCTGGACGGCCGAACTGCTGGCGCGGACGGCGTCCCGTCCGGCCCAGTTCGGCTGCTTCGGCCTGCACGAGTGGGCCATGGTCTACCGGACGCCCGAGGTGCGGCACGAGGCGTGGCCGATGCGGCTGCCCCCGGACGAGGTCGCGGGGATCGTCGAGGCGCGCGGCGTCCGGTGCAGCCACTTCGACGCGTTCCGGTTCTTCACCGAGGCGGCGCGTCCGCTGAACGTGCTCCAGCCGAGCCGCGAGACGCAGCACGAGCTGGAGCAGCCCGGCTGCCTGCACGCCAACATGGACCTCTACAAGTGGGCGTACAAGCTGTCGCCGCTCGTGCCGTCCGAGCTGGTCGCCGACTGCTTCGCGCTCGCCCGCGACATCCGCGCCGTGGACATGCGGGCCAGCCCGTACGACCTGGCCGACCTGGGTTACCCGCCCGTCCGGATCGAGACGGCGGAGGGCCGCGCCGAGTACGCGGTCCTCCAGCGGGGCTTCACCGAACGCGCCGAGCCCCTGCGCCGCCGCCTTCTGGCGGCCTGCGAGGGGC
Organism: Actinomadura oligospora ATCC 43269; assembly: GCF_000518265.1. Taxonomy (GTDB): domain Bacteria; phylum Actinomycetota; class Actinomycetes; order Streptosporangiales; family Streptosporangiaceae; genus Spirillospora; species Spirillospora oligospora. The sequence goes on from NZ_JADG01000013.1 coordinate 53,758, forward strand.
TCCTGGCGACGGCGTCCGTCTAGTCGCGGGCGGCGAGGGTTCGCGTCGGGTCGGCGCGGAGGGCGGCGCGGGCGGGCAGCGCGGTCGCGGCGAGCGCCAGCAGGGTCGCCGTGGCGATGATCCCGAGAGCGCCCAGCGCCGGGACACGAGGCGTCGCGTCGCCGGTCATGCCCGCGCTGTAGGAGGTCAGCGTCCAGAGCGTGATCACCGTGCCGAGGACGGTCGCGATCAGCGCGACGGCCAGGGTCTCCCAGCGCAGCATCCGCAGCACCTGGCGGCGGGTCGCGCCCGCCATCCGCAGCAGCGCCAGCTCGCGGGACCGGCCCGCGACGGCCATCGCGAGGGTGTTGACCATCGCGATCCCGGCGAAGGCGACGATCAGCCCGAGCGCCAGGTAGTTCACGGCGGACGCGTTGTCCGTCCCCTTGTTCGCCTCGGCCGTGCCCGCCAGGGAGATCCCCGCAGGCAGGACGTGGCGCAGCGCGTCCGCCCGGACGCCGGGCGCGGACACCAGCACCGTCCCCATCGGGGAGTCGGAATGCGCCGCGACCAGGTCGTACGGCAGCGTCAGGTCGCCGAAGCCGAGGCCGCGCCCGTACACGGCGACGACCTTCCGCGTGACGCGCGTGCCGTCCGCGAGCGCGAACGCGACGCTGTCGCCGACCTTCATGCCGATCCCGTCGCGGACGGCCATCGTGCCGGGGCCGAGGCGGTCGAGCGAGCCGTCCCGGACGTCCAGGTCCATGGTCGCGGACAGGCCCGCCGGGGTGACGCCCTGCACGCTGTACGGGCTGTTCACGGCGCGGACGCGGCTGTGGACGACCTCGGTGACCGCCTTCACGCCCGGGACGCGGCGCAGCGCGTCCGCCGTCGGGGCGGGGACGGCCGGGCCGAGGCGGTAGTCGGCGATCGTGCCGGTCCGGGCCTGCGCCTTGGCCGCGCCGGTCAGCGTGGACTGCGCGAACAGCAGCGTCCCCGACATCGCGATCATCAGCGTGAGCGGAGTGATCACCGAGGCGAGCCGCCGGGCGGACGTGGCCAGGTTCGCGGCGGCGAGCTCGCCCGTCCCGCCGGACGCCCGCAGCGGCAGGCCCACGACCGCGATCGCGGCCCGCGCCAGCGGCGGCCCGAGCAGCGCGACCGCCGTGGTGAACAGCAGCGCCGTCAGCGGGGTCAGCGGACCGGCCGCCGCGTCGGTGTGCACCGACCGCAGGACGAAGCTCAGCACGACCCCGCCCGCGACCGCCGCGACGCCCGCGACCAGCCGGACCACCGGGACGCGCGGCGGCGTCAGCGCGGCCTCGCCGAGCGCCTCCACCGGACGCAGCCGGGTGATCCGCCGCGCCGAGACGCGCGCCGCGAGCCACGCCGCGAGGAGGGTCGCCGCCGCGGCGGCCAGCGGCGGGAAAGGCCCGGTGACCAGCGGAAGGTTCGCGGGGATCACGTCCCCGGCGACCATCCGCCCGTGCAGCCAGCCGCCCAGCGGCAGTCCGGCGAGCGCGCCCGGGACGGTCGCGAGCGCCCCGACGAGCAGCGCCTCGCGGCCGAGCATCCGGCGCAACTGCCGGGGCGTGGCGGCGACCGCGCGCAGCATCGCCAGCTCCCGCTCGCGCTGCTGGATCGCCAGGCCGAACGTCCCTACGACGGCCAGCAGCGCCACGATCAGCGACGTCCCGCCGAGCGCGCCGCCCATGCTGAGCAGCTTCGTCCGGGCCGCTCCGACGCCCGCGAACTCGACGCGTCCACGCGCGTCGCCCGTGCTCACGGTCGCGCCCGTCCCCTGGACGGCCCGCTCGATCGCCTTCGGGTCGCCGCCCCAGACGCCGATCGCGGTCACCTGCCCGGGATGCCCGGCGAGGCGGCGCGCCTCGTCCGGCGTGACGTACGGCCGGTCGGCGACCCCGACGACCCGGTACGTGCGCGGCCCGCCCGCCGTCAGGACGGTCACCTTCGCCGCCCTGCCGTCCAGGACGATCTCGTCGGCGGCCTGCGGGGCCCGTCCGGAGCGCAGCCGCACCGGCGTCAGCGGCTCCCAGCTGTACCCCTCGGTCGGCCCGACACCGGGCATGACCAGCGAGAACGTCACCTCGGACACGACCCGCCGCACCCCCGGGACCGTCCTCACCCTGTCGGCCAGGTCGGCCGGGATCCAGGCGCGCGCGGCGTTCGGCTTCGACTTGTTCTTCGTCTTGCCCTTCTTATGCTTCTGGAAGTGCGTCTGCGGGTCACCGGCGACCACGACCGGCGCGCCCGCGTACCGGACGGGCTCGACCGTCCCGCGCAGCCCGGTGTCCATCAGCGTCGCGCAGGCCGTGACCAGCGCGGCGGCGAAGAACAGCGCGACGAACGCGCCCGCGAACGCGGCCTTGCGGTACCTCAGAGTGCTCAGGATCATCGCGCGTACGCCCCCAGACGGGTCATGCGGTCGGCGACGGCGGACGCGGACGGCGCGTCGAGCGCGTCCACGATCCGGCCGTCCGCGAGGAACAGGACGGTGTCGGCGAACGACGCCGCCACCGGGTCGTGCGTCACCATCACGACGGTCTGGCCCAGCTCGTCCACGGTCTGCCGGAGCAGCCGCAGGACGTCCTGGGCGGTCATCGTGTCGAGCGCGCCGGTCGGCTCGTCGCCGAACACCACGTCCGGGCGGGTGACCAGGGCCCGCGCGAGCGCCACCCGCTGCTGCTGCCCGCCGGACAGCTCCCCCGGACGGTGCGTCGCCCGGTCGCTCAGCCCCACCCGGCCGAGCACCTCGGTGAGGTACGCCCGGTCCGGCCTGCGGCGGGCCAGCTTCAGCGGCAGCGTCACGTTCTGCTCGACCGTCAGCGACGGGACGAGGTTGAACGCCTGGAACACGAACCCGACGCGCTCGCGCCGCAGCTCGGTCAGCTTCGTCTCCGACATCCCCGACAGCGCCGTCCCGCCGAGCCGCACCTCGCCCGAGGTCGGCCTGTCGAGCCCCGCCGCGCAGTGCAGGAACGTGCTCTTCCCCGACCCGGACGGCCCCATCACCGCGGTGAACGCGCCCGACGGCAGCGTCACCGACACCTCCCGGAGCGCCGCCACCGCGCTCCCGTTCCTGCCGTAGACCTTGCAGACCTCGGACATGACCACCGCTTCGCTCATGTCTTCTACTCTGCTGACCTGCGCGTTCGTTCTTAAGAGCGCTCGTCATCGACCACCCGTGACATCGTCATGGGTACGCTCGTGAGGTGATCAGGGTGTTGCTCGCCGAGGACCAGCACGTCATCCGGAGCGGGCTCGTCGCCCTGCTCGGACTCGAGGACGACCTGGAGGTCGTCGCCGACGTCGGCGACGGCGACGCCGCGGTGTCCGCCGCGCTCGTCCACCGCCCGGACGTCGCCGTCCTCGACATCGACATGCCCGGCACGGACGGCCTCACCGCCGCCGCGCGGCTGCGCGAGAAGCTGCCGTCCTGCCGCACGCTGATCCTCACCGCCAACGGCGCGCCCGGCCAGCTCCGCCGGGCGCTCGACTCCGGCGTCGGCGGCTTCCTGCTGAAGACCGCCCCGCCGGACGACCTGGTCGCCGCGATCCGCACCGTCCACGCCGGTCAGCGTGTCCTCGACCCGAGCCTCGCGGTCACCGCCTGGGACCTGGCCGCCGACCCCCTCACCCCGCGCGAGAAGGACGTCCTGCGCCTGCTCGCCGACGGCGCCGAACCGTCCGAGATCGCGTCCCGCCTGCACCTGTCCGCCGGAACCGTCCGCAACAACCTCACCGCGATCGTCGCGAAGCTCAACGCCCGAGGCCGCCCCGACGCCGTCCGCATCGCCAGGGAGTCCGGCTGGCTCTGTTAATTGAGCCTCCGGCTCCGCACCCTCGCCTAGCGGCTCGGGCGCGGCCCGGAGGCTCGTGCGAGCGCGGCATCGCTTCGCGATCAATCGCGCGGGGCTCGCCTTCGGCGTCGCCCCGCGCGATTGGTAACGCGCTCGCTGCGCGGGGCTGAGGTCAGCCGGGGAGGCGTGCTGTCAGGCGGAAGCCGTTTGGGGGGCGGGTGGTTTCCAGGGTGGCGTCGATGGCGGCCAGGCGGGTGGCGAGGTTGCCGAGGCCGGAGCCGGGCGGGGTGACGTCGCCGGGCACGCCGTCGTTCGCGATGGTGAGGCTGTCTGTGGTGACCGTGATCTCCACGTTTTGCGCGGTGCTGTGGCGTAGGACGTTCGTGACGGCCTCGCGGAGGATGATCGCCAGCACCGGTTCGGCGTCCTCAGGTGGATCGCCCTCGTGCCGGACGGTCGTCTCGATGCCCGCCGCGTCCAGCACGCCGAGCGCCGACTCCAGCTCGGGCCCGAACGCGAGGCGCGGCGCGGCGCCGGTCACGGCGGCCATGTCGGCGCGCGCCCGCTCGGCCATCGCGATCATGTCGGCGAACTCGCGCGCGGCGCGGTCCGGGTCGCGGGCCGCGAGGCGGCGCGCCAGCTCGCCCTTGATCAGGACCGCCGCGAGCCCGTGCCCCAGCAGGTCGTGCAGGTCGCGCGCGGCGCGCAGCCGCTCCTGGACGACCGCCGCGCGGGCCTGGGCCGCCGCCGCGTCCCGCAGCTCGTCCGCGAGCCGCGCCAGGCGCAGCAGCCCGTAGACCACCAGCGCCGACAGAGGCACGCTGACCAGCGTGTTCACGACCATCCCGTGCCCCCACACGGCCGCGCCGGTCAGGACGACCGCCAGCACGCCGAGCACCGCCGCGACCCGTGCGGGCAGCAGCACGAACAGCGACCCGACGAGGAACCCGGGCAGCGTCCCCCAGGGCTCGTGCAGCACGAACAGGGGCACGAAGCCCGCCACCGCCTGGACGGCCAGCAGCACGCCCCACCAGCGTCCGCGCGGACGCGTCCAGCGCAGCAGGATCGCCATCGCGAGCATGGACGGCACCGCGATCGGCAGCTCGCGCGGCGGCACCTGGAGCAGGCCCTTCACCGTCAGGACGACGGTCGTCGCCGCCAGCAGCGCGACCGCGAGCCGCCGCTCCGCCGTCGCCTCCGCGACCGGACGGTCCGCCGGAACCCGCACGGACGCCTCGACCGCGAACCGGCCGTCCGGGTCCAGCCCGGCGCGGAGCCGTCCGCCCGCCTCCGCGATCCGCGCCTCCAGCCCTTCGAGCGCGCGGGTGCCCTGCTCGGACGTCCGGACGCCGTCGTTGACGACCCGCAGCGTGAGCAGACCGTCCCGCTCGGCCGTCGTGATCTCGCAGTGGCGGGCCGTCCCGCGCCGGACGACGTCGGTGACCGCCTCCCGCAGGACGACCGCGAGCAGCGCCCCGGCGCGTCCGAGAGGTTCGCGGTGGCCGGTCGTCACGTCCGCCTCAATGCCGCCGGACGCCAGCAGCCCGCGCGCCGCCGCGATCTCCGGCGCGAGCGACAGGCTGCGCAGCTCCACGGACGCGGCGCGCGCCGTCGCCAGGGCCTCGCGCGCGGTCGCGAGCACCGCCTCCAGATCGTCCGGACGGGCGTCCGCGACCGCGTCCAGGCCCTTGCCGAGCCCCGCGTTCAGCTCGGCCGCCACGCGCAGCCGCTCCTCCTCGACGGCCGCGAGCGCCAGCGTCATCCGCGCCGCCGCGCGTCCCTCGATCCGCGCGACCAGCCGCGCGAGCCCGACGACGAGGACCGCGCTCAGGACGGCCGTCAGCGCCACGTCCACGACATGCGCGGGCGACCCGCCACGCAGCGCGGCCAGCGCGAACGCGCTCAGCGCGACGGCCCCGGCCGTCCGCGTCCATCCCGCGACGAGCAGCGCCCCGCCGACCATCCCGACCAGCCCGATCGAGACCCAGCCGGGGATCACGCACGCGTACCCGCACAGCGCGAGAACGCCGAGGTCCCAGGCCGTCCAGCCACGTCGAAGCGAACGCAGCCAGACGGCCAGGACCCCGGCGCACAGCACGCACGAGGCTGCGAGGACCACGGCGGAACGCCCGACCGCCGTCGACGCGTAGAGCCCGCACAGGCAGGCCAGCAGCGCACCGGCGACGATCCGGGCGGCCCTTGGTCCCATCGGTCAGGAGAACTTCAGCAGCTGACCGGACGAGCTGTTCCAGCCACCGGATTTGCCGATCACGACCGTGGTCGAGGTGGCGAAGGTGACGCCCGTCCCCGGAACGCGCGCCAGCCCACTCGGGAACGGCGTCCCCTTCGGGTGCGGGGGCCGGACCGTGCTCCACCTGCCCGCCTTCGAGCGGTGCGCGATCACTCCGTTGCCCTTGGCGTCCTGGGAGACGAACCAGAAGCCGCCGTACCCGTCGTACGTGATGTCCTGCAAGCACGACGTTCCGGGGGCGGCGGCCCGCTTCCAGGTCTTGCCGTTCCAGTGCAGCAGGTAGTTCGGGTTCTTGGCCCCGTAGTTGCAGCCGGTCGCCCACACGCTGCGGGACGAGACGGCGAGGATCCCGTTGATGGTCACGCCCGCGTTGGTGGTCGTCCACCTGCGGCCGTCGAACCGTCCGACGGTCTTGCCGTCCCTGCCGGGCGCGGCGTCGCGTCCGAACGTCCACATGTTCGTGGACGACGTGGCGCTGACCTTGTTGGGAGCGAACGTGCCGGTCTTCACGCGCGTCCACGTGCGGCCGTTGTAATGCCACGTCCCCGAGCCCGCGGCGGCCATGTCGGCCCCGAACACCCAGACGTTCTTCGCGCTGAACGCCTTGACGGAGCTCGGCCGTCCCGGCAGGCGCTTCACGACCGACCAGCGCTTCCCGTTCCAGTGCAGGATCGCGTTCGGGCCCTTGCCCGGGGTCTCGCCGGGCGTGCTGACCGCCCACGCGTCCGAGGCCGAACGGATGGAAGCGCCCCGGATGATGCCGTCCAGGCCCTTCGGCAGGGCGACGTACTTCCAGGTCTTGCCGTTCCAGTGGTAGGAGAACGGCACGATAGCCGGACGCTTGTTCCCTTGATAAGCCCAGCCGAATGCCCAGCCGTCCTTCTTGGACGCGATGGTCACCGCGCTCATCTGCGTGCGCGAGGTGGGGTGGACGTTGAGGGTCACGCGCCAGGCGTGGGTGGCGGCGTCGGCGGACGCCGGTACCGCGACGACGGCCGCGAGGGCCGCCGCGGCGACCAGGGTCGCCTTCAGGGGGTTGGGCACGTGGTGCTCCTGCGGATGGCCCCGGACGGGGCGAAAGGGGTGTGAGGAGGCAGATCCTCTCACGGGACCATCCGCGTGATCAGCCCGGTATTCCGGGCGATCCGGCGGTCACTCGGGGTTGGAGAGCTCCGAGATGCGCATCGCCATCGCGCGGTGGACGGGCGGCAGCCAGTCGAGCGTGCGCAGGAAGGTGTTGCGCAGGTTCCGCAGCGCCGGGTTGCCGACGGTCGCGACGCGCGTCATCCGGTCGGTGAGCGACACGACCTCCTCGGCGATCGGACGCCGGACGGTCTCGTAGGCGTCCAGGGTGTCCGGGGACGCGCCGTCGCGGAGGACGGCGGCGAGGCGGTGCCCGAGGTCCACGGCGTCCTGGATGCCGGTGTTCATGCCCTGGCCGCCCGCCGGGCTGTGCACGTGCGCGGCGTCCCCGGCGAGGAACACGCGGCCCTCGCGGTACCGGGCCGCGAGCCGGTGGTGGACGCGGAACCGGCTGCTCCACACCAGGTCGGACACGCGGGCCGGGTCCTTGCGCGGGCCGCGCGCGTCGAGGAGCGCCTGGACGTCCTCGACGGTCGGGTGCTCGGGGGCCTCGGCGACGGTCGCGACGATGCGGTGCCGTCCGCCCGGGAGCGGCGCGACGACCGTCACGCCCTCGCGCGAGAAGTACAGCATGACCTCGTGGTCGGAGGCCGCCCAGTCCAGCCGGACGTCGGCGAGGACGAACGACTCGGCGTAGGTGTCGCCCTCGAAGGGGATGCCGGTCTGCTCGCGGACGACGCTGTGCATGCCGTCCGTCCCGACCGCGTACTGCGCGCGGACCTCATGGCCGTCGGAGAGGACGCCGGTGACGCCGTCCGCGTCCTGGCTGATCGCGGTCAGCTCGTGCGGCCGCCGGACGGCTCCGCCGAGCGCCTCCAGCTTCCGCAGCAGGACGGCCTCGGTGATGTTCTGCGGGACCATCAGCGCGTAGGGGAAGTCGGTCGGCAGGTCGTCGAAGTCGAGGGTCAGCAGCACGCGGTCCCGCTCGCGCACGGTGAACCGGGGCGCGATGATCCCGGCCGCGACCAGCTCGTCGGTGACCTCCAGTTCGCGTAGGACCTCCAGCGTGCGGGCGTGCACGACGGCGGCCCGCGAGGTGTTCTGGCCCTCCGCGAGGCGGTCGACGAGGAGGGCGTCCACTCCCTTGGCGCGCAGCGTCGCGGTCAGCGCGAGCCCGGCGGGCCCGGCTCCGGCGACGAGCACCTCGGCGGTGGCGGGAAGAGCGTTCATGGGGGGCTCCCGTTGTTTGCCAATGCCTGATTGCCAACACATGGTGGCAAACAAATCCGACTTTGCCAACAGGTGTTGGCCTACACTTGTTGGCATGGCATTCACCGAGCGCTCGGCGCAGACCCGGGCCGCGATCCTCGCGGCGGCACAGCGAGCCTTCGCCGCGGACGGCTACGACCGGGCCACCATCCGCTCGATCGCGGCGGACGCGGGCATCGACCCGTCCATGGTGATCCGCTACTTCGGCAGCAAGGCCGCCCTGTACACCGCCGCGTCCACGATCGACCTGGCCGTCCCCGCCCTGACCGACGACCCCGCGGAGGCCGCCGCCTCGTACGTGCGCGCGATGCTGGCCCGCTGGGAGAGCGGCGACAACGCCGCCGAGGCCGTCCTGCTGCGCGCCGCCCCGACCCGTCCGGACGCCGCCGGCCAGGTGCAGGAGATCTTCGACCGCGAGATCGTCCCGGCGGTGCGGGCCGCCCGCCCGGACGACCCGCACGTGCGCGAGCGCGCCGCGCTGCTGCTGAGCCAGAGCCTCGGCGTCGTCTACTGCCGCTACCTGCTCGGCATCGAACCCCTCGCCTCGATGGACGTCGACACCCTCGCCGCGATGGTCGCGAACGCGGTCGCGGGCCACCTGACCAGCCCGCTGCCCACCGAGCCGTCCACCCTGCCCAGCTGACCGCCGTCCCGCCGTCCCGGCGTCCTGCCCGTCCGCCCGGCCTGGGTACGGTGTGGCGATGTCACAGGGACACGCCGCCGTCGTCGGCACCGGCCCCAACGGGCTCGCCGCCGCCGTCACGCTCGCCCGCGCCGGGCTCGACGTCGTGCTCTTCGAGGCCGCGTCCGAGATCGGCGGCGGCCTGCGCGGCGAGTCCCCGTTCGACCCGCGGATCGTCCACGACGTCTGCTCGGCCGTCCACCCGATGGCGGCGGCCTCGCCGTTCTTCCGCGAGTTCGACCTGCCCGGACGCGGCGTCGAGCTGGTCCGGCCGGAGGTCGGCTACGCCCACCCCCTGGACGGCGGACGCGCGGCGCTCGCCCACCGCTCCCTGGACGCCACCTGCGACGCGCTCGGCGCGGACGGTCCCGCCTGGCGTCGCCTCTTCGCACCGCTGACGCGCCACAGCGACGGCCTGACCAGGCTCTTCCTCTCCGATCTCCGCCACCCGCCGACGTCCCCCGCGGACGTCGTGGGCGCGCTGCGGTTCGGGTTGGGCGCGCTGCGCGGCGAACCGTTCCGCGGTGAGGAGGCGTCCGCGCTGTTCACCGGCGTCGCGGGCCACGCGGTCGGCGAGGTTTCGGGGCTCGTCGGGAACGCCGTCGCCCTGATGCTCGGCCACCTCGCCCACACCTCCGGATGGCCCCTCCCGCGCGGCGGCAGCGCCGCCATCGCCCAGGCCCTGGCGGACGACATCACCGCGCACGGCGGAACCTTCCAGGTCGGCCACCGCGTCACGGACCTGGGAGAACTCGCCGGATTCCCCCTCGTCTTCTTCGACACGAGCCCCCGCGAGTTCCTCTCCGTTGCCCGCCGCCAGTTGCCCGCCCGGTACGCCCGTGCGCTGTCCCGCTTCCGCTACGCGCCGGGTGCCGCGAAGGTCGATTTCCTCGTTTCCGAGCCGATCCCTTGGGCCAACCCCGAAGTCGGACGCGCCGGAACCGTCCACCTAGGCGGAACGCGCGCCGAGATACTGCGCAGCGAACGCCTCGCGTCCCGAGGTCACCTGAGCGAATCCCCGTTCGTCCTCGTCGTGGACCCCGGTGTGGTCGATCCGAGCCGGGTCGTCGATGGCAAGCGTCCGGTCTGGGCGTACGCGCACGTCCCGAACGGCGACGACACCCCGCCGATCGACCTCGTGCGCGCGCGTATTGAGCGCTTCGCGCCGGGCTTCGGCGACACCGTCCTGGAAGCGCGGGGCATCACGGCCGCCCAATACGAGATCCACAACCCGAACTACGTGGGCGGCGACATCGGCGCGGGCGCGATGTCCCTTCGGCAGATCGCCGCGCGCCCCACGCTGCGCTGGGATCCGTACACGACGCCGCTGCACGGCGTGTACCTGTGCTCGGCGTCCACACCGCCGGGTCCGGGCGTCCATGGCATGGCCGGTTACCTGGCCGCCGCGTCGGCCCTGCGACGCCACTACGACCTGCGTCCGCCGTCGCTGACGGCACGTCCGTAGCGCCGGGACAAACGCTCCAGGTATTCGACCAGCTCAGGAGGGTCGTTCACCTCGAAGTCGGCGTCGAGCAGCCCCAGGTGGACGGCCAGCGACTCGACCGTGTCCGCACCCGTGTGCAGGACGCACGACGCGTCGTCCACAGCCTCCACAACGCCCACAGCAGGGGAGATGCGCGCGGAGACGGCCTCGGCCGAGGCGTGCACGAGGACCCGCGCCCGGTACCGCCACGCGGCGGACGACACGCGCTGTGAGACGTAGGCGGCGACGTCCTCGTCCGGGAGCGGACGGGGCGTGAAGCGCGGGCCGGTCGGGGTCTTCGGACGCATCCGGTCCACCCGGAACGTCCGCCAGTCCTCGCGCTCGACGTCCCAGGCCAGCAGGTACCACCGGCGTCCCCAGGTGACCAGGCGGTACGGCTCGACCTCCCGCCGGGACGGCGCGTCGCGATGGGAGGTGTAGTCGAACCGCAGCCGCTCGCGCGTCCGGCACACGCTCGCGATCGCCGTCAGGACGTCCGGATCGACCGAAGGGCCCGGACGGTCGCTCGGCACCGGAACGGTGTACGCCTGGAGCGTCCCGACCCGGTGCCGCAGCCGGGACGGCATGACCTGCTCCAGCTTGGCCAGCGCCCGCAGCGACGCCTCCTCGTTGCCCGCGATCGCGCCGCTGGTCGCCGTCCGCAGACCGACCGCGACGGCCACGGCCTCGTCGTCCTCCAGCAGGAGCGGCGGCAGGGCGGCTCCCGCCTCCAGCCGGTAGCCGCCCGCCGAGCCGCGCGTGGCGCGCACCGGATACCCGAGCGTGCGCAGGCGCTCGACGTCGGCGCGGACGGTCCGTCCGCTCACGTCCAGGCGTTCGGCCAGCTCAGTGCCGGTCCAGTCGCGGGGGGTCTGCAAGAGAGCCAGCAGTTTCAGCAGCCGTGCCGAGGTTTCCAACATGTTCTTCACCCTGCCGACCCATTAGGAACGAATCCTGCCTAATGCCACGACAGACTCTTTCACATGAGCGAGATCAACGAGTTCCGGATCACCGTCCCGCAGGCCGACCTGGACGACCTGGCCGACCGCCTCTCCCGCACCCGCTTCGCGGACGAGCTGCCCTACGAGGAGGTCACCGACGGCGTCCAGCGCGGCCCGGTGCCGCCCGGCTGGGAGTACGGCGTCCCGGGATCGTTCGTCCGCGAGACGCTCGCCCGCTGGCGCGACTTCGACTGGCGCGCCCAGGAGGCCCGGCTGAACGCGTTCCCGCAGTTCACGACCGAGATCGACGGCGAGACGATCCACTTCGTGCACGTCCGCTCGCCGCACCCGGACGCGACGCCGCTGATCCTCACGCACGGCTGGCCGAACACCTTCGTCGAGTACCTCGGCCTCGTCGAGCCGCTCACGAACCCGGACGACCCGGCCGACGCCTTCGACGTCGTCATCCCGTCCCTGCCCGGCTTCGGCTTCTCCAGCCGCCCGAAGACCAGGGGCTGGAACGCGGCCCGCGTCGCCGACGCGTGGGCCGAGCTGATGACCCGCCTCGGCTACGACCGGTTCGCCGCGCACGGCAACGACGGCGGCGCGATCGTCAGCCCCGAGATCGGCCGCCGCCACCCGGACCGCGTCCTCGCCGTCCACGTGACGCAGATCTTCTCGTTCCCGACCGGCGACCCGGCCGAGCTGACCGATCTCACCGAGGACGAGCAGAACTACCTGGGCTTCCTTGGAAGCTTCGTCGAGCACGCCGTCCACGACAAGATCCAGCAGGCGCAGCCGCAGACCCTCGCGCACGCCCTCGCCGACTCGCCCGCCGGGCAGCTCGCCTGGATCGGCCAGCTCCTCGCGGGCGTCCCCGACCCGGACCTCATCCTGACCAACGCCACGATCTACTGGCTGACCAACACCGCCGCGTCCTCGGCGCGCTTCTATTACGAATGCCACCACGCCGAGAAGGACACGACGCCCACGACGTTCCCGATCGGGCTGTCCTCGTTCGCGTTCGACTTCCGGCCGCTGCGCCGGTTCGCCGACCGCGACCACAAGAACATCGTCGCCTGGACCGAGCACGACCGCGGCGGCCACTGGTCCGCGCACGACGCGCCCGACCTGCTCGTGGACGACCTGCGCGCCTTCTTCCGCGGCTACCGCTGAACGCTCAGGAGCGGGGGAGCAGCCCGAGTTCGAGCGCCTTGACGACGGCGTGGGTGCGGTCGCTCACGTCGAGCTTGGCGAAGATCCGCAGCAGGTGGGTCTTCACGGTCGCCTCGGCGATGACGAGCCGCCGGCCGATCTCGGGGTTGGACAGGCCGTCCGCCACCGCCCGCAGGACGTCGACCTCGCGGGCGGTGAGCGCCGCCGGGGCGGGCCGCCGCATCCGCGCGACGAGCTTCTGCGCGATCTTCGGGGCGAGCACGGTCTCGCCCCGGGACGCGGCCCGGACGGCGTCCACGAGCTGCTCGCGCGTGGTGTCCTTCAGCAGGTAGCCGACCGCCCCGGCCTCCACGGCCCGCTCGATGTCGGAGTCGGTGTCGTAGGTGGTGAGGATGAGGACGCGGGTGCCCGGACCGGACGCGACGATCTCCGCCGTCGCGGCGACGCCGTCCAGGTCGGGCATGCGCAGGTCGAGCAGCGCCACGTCCGGGCGCAGCTCCGCGGCCAGCGCGACCGCCTCCCGTCCGCCGCCCGCCTCGCCGACGACCGCGATGCCGTCGTCGGCGGCGAGCAGGGCGATGACGCCCGCGCGCATCGCGGGATGGTCGTCCGCCACGATCACCGAAAGCATGTCTCAATCCTCCAGGGGCAGGACGGCGAGGATCCGCGTGCCGTCTCCGAGCGAGCTGGTCACGGTGAGGCCGCCGCCGAGCTCGGCGAGCCTGCGGCGCATTCCGGCGAGGCCGAAACCCTGGGCGTCCTCGACCGAGAACCCGCGCCCGTCGTCGGTGACCTCCAGCTCGACGTGGCCCGGGCACCGGGTCAGGACGACCCCGACGGTCGACGCGCCCGCGTGTTTCCGGACGTTCGCCAGCGACTCCTGCGTGCAGCGCAGCAGCGCGATCCGGGTGGTCTGGTCGCCGTCCACCTCGTCCAGCTCGGCGTGCACGGCGAGGCCGGTGTCCTCGGCGAAGCGGTCCAGGGTGCGGCGCAGCGTCCCGGTGACCGAACCGGACGCGATCGTCTCGCTCGGGGACGCCCCGACCAGCACCCGCGCCTCGGACAGGTTGTCGCGCGCGATCCGCTCGATCGACGTCAGCTGCCGGGACGCGTCGTCCGGCGCGACCCGGACGCCTGAGCGCGCGGCCTCGGCGAGCACGACGATCGACGCGAACCCCTGCGCGAGCGTGTCGTGGATGTCCCGCGCCATCCGCTCGCGCTCGGCCGCCGCGCCCTCCTTCCGGAGGGCCTCGGCCAGCGCGGACCGCGCGTCGGCGAGCTCCTCGCCGAGCCGCTCCGCGCGCCGGTCGGCCCGGTCGAGCATCCGCTGCACGGTGAGCGCGAGGACCGTCCCCGCCGCGAAGCCGACCAGCGTGACGATCGCGTTCCCCTGGAGCCCGCCGCCCCGCAGGCCGTCGCCGACCAGGGCGGCGAGCGCCGCGAGGCCGCTCGTCCGGATCGGCTCCCGGACGGTCCGCGCGTGCAGCCAGAACAGGGGGAGCGAGGCGATGAACAGGGTGGCCGCCCCGTCCCGCAGGTAGGCGACCGCCCCGATGCCGACCGCGAGCACCCACGGGAACCAGGCGACGCGTCCGGGGAAGCGGTGGAACAGCGCGTAGGCGACGCCGAGCGCGACCGGCACACCGAACGACCAGCCACGCGTCCCGGGGACGTCGTCGTGGGACGCGACGGCCTCGGGAGCGAGGCCGACCAGCACCCACAGGACGGCGTTCCAGCGCAGGACGCGCGGCCGGTCGTCGGGAAGAGGCACGTTGGTCACCCTACGGGCCGCATCGCCCGGTTCATCTCGTCCGCGTCGCGCCCGGGCCGCCGCCGGGACGGCCACCACGCGGCGTCGCCGAGCAGCAGCATCATCGCGGGCAGCACCACGAGCCGGATCACGAACGCGTCCAGCAGCACCGCGAACCCGAGACTGAACCCGAACTGCTTCATCTCGATCAGGTGCAGCGGGACGAAGCTGGCGAACACCGTCACCATCACCACGGCCGCGCTGGTCACCACGCCCGCCGACGCCCCGATCCCCTCAAGGACGGCCCGCCGCGCCGGAACCCCGCTCCGGACCAGCTCCTGGACCCGGCTCAGCGTGAACACCTGGTAGTCCATCGACAGCCCGAACAGGATCACGAACAGGAACAGCGGCACCCGCGACCCGACCGACCCCATCGAGGTGAACCCGAGCAGCCCCTCGGCCCACCGGTGCTGGAACACCGCCGCGAGCACGCCGAGCGACGCCGCCGCCGACAGCAGGTTCAGGACGACCCCGACCAGCCCCATCACGACCGACCGGAACGCCAGCACCGTGATCGCGAACGTGACCAGCAGCAGGGCCCCGAGGATCAGCGGCAGGCGCTGCTTCTGGTGCTCGGGATAGTCGGCGTACCGCGCGACGTCCCCGGTCACCGCGACGTCGGCGCCGACCTTCCCGACGGTCGCCGGGACGTGCGCCGCGCGCAGCCGCCTGAGCGAGTCCTGCGCCCGCTTCTGGCTCGGGTACGCCGGGACGGGGACCTCCAGCATCGTGATCCGGCGGTCGGCCGAGACCCGGACGCGCGTCCGGCCGTCGAACAGCGGGTCGGCCCTCACCCGTCCGGCGAGCGCGTCCAGCGCCGACGCCACGTCCCCCTGCCGGGACGCGTCCGCGCGGACGACGACCTGGTCGACCGCCTTCAGGTCCGGGAACGCCGCGTTCACCCTGTCGAACGACCGCATCGCGGGCAGCTCCCGCGAGTAGGTCTCGCGGCCCACGTCCGTCAGCTTCATGGAGCTCATCGGAGCCGCGAGGACCAGCAGCGCCGCGATCGCGACCCCCAGCATCGCCGCGGGCCGCCGGGCGACCGCGGCAAGCACCGCCCCGGTGACACGCCCCGCCGTCCGCGCACCCTCCGCCTTCCCGCTCGCCCGCCCGGTGCTCTCGCTCGCGTGCTCCGCGTTCCGGCCCGCGCTGCGCGAGTTCCGGTTCGCGCGGCGGGCGGAGCGTCCGCCGAGCTTGGCGAGGAGCGCGGGCAGGACGGTCAGCGAGCTGACCACGGCCGCCATCGTCACCACGATCGCGCCGGTCGCCAGCGACGAGAAGATCACGTCGTCCGCCAGGAACAGCGTCGCGGACGTCACCGCGACCGCCAGCCCGGACACGACGACCGCGCGTCCGGACGTCGCCGCCGCCAGCTCCACCACGGCCGCCGACGAGAGCGCCCCGCCCGACCTCGCCCGTTCCTCCCGGTCGCGCTTGAGGTAGAAGAGCGTGTAGTCGACCCCGACGGCCATGCCGATGAGCAGGATGACGTTCGTCCCGACGCCCGCGTCGGGGAAGACGTGCGAGGCGACCATCGACAGCCCGACGCCCGCGGCGATCGACGACACGGCCAGCAGCAGCGGCACCACCGCCATCACCAGCGACCGGAACACGAGCAGCAGCACGATCAGCGTCACCGGCAGCGCGAACACCTCGGTCCGCGACAGGTCCGACCCGCGCTGCCCCTGGACGTCCTTGCTGATGGACGGGCTGCCCGCCTCGTCCACGGCCAGGTCGGGGTTCGCCTTGCGCACCTCGGCGGTCTGCGCGAGCACCGGATCGACGTGCTTCCTGCCGTCCAGTTCGGGGCCCTTCAAGGTCACGTCGACCCGGACGGCCCGTCCGTCGTCCGACCAGACCGGAGCGCCGACCGACTCGACCTCCGGCAGCCGTCCCATCCGCGTCCGGACGTCCTGGGCGACGGCCGTCCCCCTCGCCTTGTCGAGCGGCGCCGTCCCCCTGGCCGCGATGAGGACGCGCTCCAGCGCCCGCTGCTGGAGCCCGCCCTCCGCCGCGTACGCCTCGGCGCGTCCCGCCTCGCCGACGCGGTAGTCCTCGGACGTGGCCGCCTTGCCGCCGAGCGAGATCCCGGCGCCGAGGCAGACCACCACGAACAGAAGCCACCCGGCGATCGCGCGCCACGGGTGATGGGCGCTCCACCGCGCCACTCGCACTGAGGGGTTCTTCATGAGGAAAAGCCTGGCCGGGAGCCCATTTCCCTCGACAGCCTCGACCGGCTGAACCTCGTGTCCACCGACCGGTGGACACGGCCGGTGGACACCGACCGGTGGACGGCCCGGCCTGACGAAAAGTGAGGGAGCCAAGTCATGTTCCGAATACGTCTGATTGTGGGTGTTTAGACTGCCGCTCGAGTGGCCGCGTTCTTGACGAGGGAGAAGTGATGGGAATGCCGGACGAGTCCGCGAAACCGACCCTGATGGTCAGGATGGCGGCCAAGCTCAAGGGGGAGGTCCGGTCGGACACGCTCGAGTCGTTCCGGCGTGCGGGCGGGGTCGCCTACGCGGAGATGCAGAAGGCGGAGACCCTGCGCCAGAGACTCGCCGAAGAGGGCGCGAACCTCTGGCACGTGGAGCCGGGGGTGTCCAGCCAGCTGCTGTGCTCGTGGAACGCGTTCGTCCTGCAGTCCATCGGCGAGAACCTGCTGGACGCCGACTACAGCGCCGACCCGCGGACGGTCGGGTACGTCCCGCCGGTCACGCACACGCAGGTGACCGACTGCTTCGGCCAGGTCGAGTCGTGGTCGTCGCGGGCGCGGCAGGCCGCGGGCAACCCCGCGCTCGACGTCTCCGCGACCGTCGCGCTCCCCGCCGACCTGCCCGAATGGGCGGAGGCCGCGCCCTGCCCGCTGCCGCATCTGCGGGGCATGCTCGCCGCGGCGCGGGCCGTCCGGTCGCACGCCGAGGTGGCGCTCGGGGTGTTCGAGGCGTCCGTCCAGGACGCCGAGAAGCACGCCCGTGACCTGCAGCGCCTCCGGCAGCTCGCGGCCGAGGGCAGCACCGCGTCGGACTACGCCGAGGGCCTGCTCGAGGCCGACCCCGACCCGGGCCTGCACGAGGCGATCGAGGAGCGCCTCCAGCGCGCGCTGGAGGCGTTCTACCACCTCGGGCAGCTCACGGCCATGCCGTCGCTCATCGCCCGCTACGACACCGGCGAGGTCCCGGTCACCACGGCGACGAAGAAGCTCGCGACGCCCGACTCGTCCGCGTTCGACCCGTGGTGCCTCACCTCGCCGCTCGAACGCACCAAGTGGCGCAAGGACCCCCGCGCCCACCAGTCGATCAAGGAGCTGTGGGAGTTCGACACCGCCCCCGCGGCCACCCTGCGGATCCAGGACGAGATCGACGCGGCCAAGGACACCGGGGCGATCGACTACGCCAAGACGGGCTCCGGCTCCACGCTCGGCAGCTACTTCTGCTGCCCCTGGGGCGCGATCTACGTCGTCCGGCGGGCCGTGACGATCAACGGCCGCCGCCTGCGCCAGGGCCAGCAGTTCACCTACGAGGTCGACGCCGACGACGTGCCCAAGGGCGGCGCCTTCATCCGCCGCCTGATCGTCGGCTCCTTCGCCCCCACCAACGACGTCGAGTACTGCGACCCGGACGGCGAACACCAGTTCTGATCCCCGCCGCGAAGCCCCGGCCCTCCCGGCCTGGGGCTTCGTCGCGTATTTCGGAGGATCCGTTGATATCGGGCAAGTAGCATGCCCGGTCATGGCGATGTTCGTGCACCTGACGGCGGCGGGGAACGCGCGGTCCGTCCGGCGGTCCGGCATCAAGGCGGTCGCCCACGGGCAGGGCGGCGCGCGCGGGGTGTACTGCTTCCCGGTCCTGCCGTCGTACACCCTCACCCACCAGTGGCTGCGCGAACTGGCCCGTTTCGGTGGCCAAGGCAGGATGGTGGCCGTCCACGTGCGCCTGGACGACGACCGGGACGTGCTGGTCGGGCGCTACTCGGACCGGTGGCGGGACGCCCAGTCCGCCGTCACCGCGGCCGAGGCCGTCCGGCGGGTCGCGGCGCTGGACGACCCACGCGGGTGGGAGGTGTTCGTCCCCCGGGCGATCCGGCCGCGCGAACTGCACCGGATCCGCACTGTGCCGCAGGTCGCGGGCTGGCGGTACCGCCCGGACGCGCATGGCACCCGTCCCTGCACCTGCTTCGGATGCCGGGTGAGGGGAGAGTACGGCTCACGCCGCCTGCGCGAGCGCCTGCCCCACCCCCTGGACGGCCCGCCGCCACCGGCCCGGGTGCTGCTCGCCAGGATCGCGGCGGCCGGTGACCCGGGAGACCCGGCGACGCTGCGGGAGGCGCTGCACTGGTTCGGCATGCGTCGGCGAGGCCCGCTCCCCGAGCTGGCCCGCCTCGCCGCGCACCCCGACCCGGGCGTCCGCGAGGACCTGGTGTGGGCGATCGCCCGCTGGTCCACCCCCGGCGTCGCCGAACTACTCGACACCCTCGCCAACGACCCACACCCGGACGTCCGGGAAGCGGTCGAGGTCGTCCGCGAGCCCTAACGACGCCTGGGGCCTACCTCCGGACCGTCACATCGCACAGTGCAGTCAGGCAATTTCACCGAGTACTTGCCCTGCTGATGTCGCCGCCTCAGCCAGGGGCTAGGGTTCGGGCATGGCTCGAGGGACGAATACGCAGGTCAGGCAGGCGATCATCCTCGCGGGCGGCCAGGGGACGCGGCGGAGGTCTCCGCTTCGCCGCGAGCCGCCTCCCGTTCACCGGTGAACGCTGGCTGGCGTTCAACGGCGACGTCCTCACCCGGTTGTCGCTTAGTGCGGCCAGTTCGACGCAGTCCGCATTACCGGTGCCGCTGTAGCTGCTCTTGCGCCAGCCGGTGACAGGGCGCGCCACCGGCCCGGCGAACCCGTTCACGTCGCGTCCGTCTTGCTCAGAGGTCGAAGTCGCCGGAGCGCACTCGTGCGGTGAAGGCGCGCCACTCGTCGGGGGAGAATGTCAGGTGCGGGCCCTTGGGGTTCTTGCTGTCGCGGACGGCCGTGCCCTGGTGGGCGGCGACTTCTACGCAAGCGCCGCCGTCGCTCTGACTGCGGGTGGCTTTTCGCCACGTCAGATCGTTGCGAATGGGAAGCATCTTCGGGCACCAGCCCTTCTTCGTAGGGGCACTACAGGTGGGCCGCGACTTCCCCGAGGAGCGCGCGCGTGGCGTCCGGCCCCAGCGCGTCGGCGCGCAGCAGATCAAAGACCTTGGCGTAGGTGGCCACCTCCTCGGGCTCCTCGAGGATGATGTTGCCCAGACGGTACTCGACATAAGCGGCTTCGGGGTCTTTGGAGCCAGAGAAATCGAGAAGTCGGAAATCGCCGTGTCCGGCGGGGTGGGCTCCGCTGATGAACGGAAGTACCTGGATGGTCACGTTGTTCAGCAGGGAGAGCTCGCGCAGGTGGTCGAGCTGCTCTTTCATGACGGCCGGGCCGCCGACCAGGCGGCGGATGCTCGCCTCGCTCTGGACGATCCAGAGCTGCGGAGCGTCGGGTGCGCGCAACATTCGCTCCTGGCGTCTGAGCCGGACGGCCACGCGCTGCTCGATCTGTTCCTCGGTCGGAGTCTCGGGTTCGGAGCGCAGCAGGGCGCGCATGTAGCGCTCGGTCTGCAGGAGGCCGTCGAGGAACTCGCCGTTGTAGCTGCGTGCGCCCCTGGCCTCGTCCTCCAGTCCGACCAGGATCTCGAAGCCCTTGGGTAGGACGTCGCTGTAGCGGTGCCACCAGCCTGGGCCGCCCTTGCTCTGACGGGCGAGTTCGGCGTACGCCTGCGCGTCGGTGAGGTCGAGGCCGTAGTACAGGCAGAGCGCCAGGATCGAGGCGTACTTGGGGGAATGGGTTCCCGCCTCGATCCGGCTGAGCGTCGCCGGGGCGATCTCGGCCGCGGCGGCGGATTCCTCCCGCTTCTTGCCCGCCTGTTCTCTGAGGCGCTTCATTTCACGCGCCAGGCGTCGTCGGGCGACGGTACTGCTGATCTTCCGCACCTTTGGTACCTCCCTGGGGGAAATGTGCTCTGAGGGACGTGATTTTTTGAGAGGTTCTCAATTGAATCGCTTGCCAGTGCGTACTGCGAAGCACACACTCAGAGCTTAATGGTGAGTGCGGAGCGTGTTCGGAGAACCGGGCAGCGTATGCATTCGCGCTGCTCAGGCAAGTGGAAGGGGCTGGCGGTGACGGCTTCGACGCAATGGCGAACAATGTCCGTTCCTGATCGTGTCAATCGGCGTCGACACGGTCGAATGGTCGTCGAGATATCTGAGCAGCTCGCAATTGAGAACGCTGTCGTTCTCCTTTCGGGGTGGCCTGGGTGAGCGGATTGGCCGTGGCGGTGGGGCTTCTGGTGGTCGCGCTTGCCTGCGCGGTGACGCTGCTGCTCTGGGCTGTCCGGGGCCCTGGTCCGAAGTGCGTGGGACGGCATCGGCGTGGACGGAGGGTGAGGCGATGAGCGGTGGTGCGCCGGAATCGGGCGTCCGCGTGACGGGCGAGGACGCGACGTGGTCACACGGATCGGAGGAGGGGACGGGATGGTGCGGTTGACGTGTCCGCCCGGCTCGGCGGCGGACTTCCTGTGGGCGCCGGACGAGATGCGGTGGCGTCGCGCGTTCTGCGGACGTCCTGAGCAGGTGGCGGAGGCGCGCGGGTTCGCTCGGACGTTGTTCGCGGGTGCGGAGTGCCTGGACCTGGTCGAGTTCGCGGTCGGTGAGCTCGCCGCGAACACCCTGCGGCACACCCGGTCCAGCGAGGACGGCGGGTGGTTCGGCGTCGAGCTGGTGTACGACGACCCGGTCTACGTCGCGGTGACCGACAACGGCGGCACGAGTGTGCCTGCCGTCGAGGAACCTGATGTCTGGGCCGAGTCCGGGCGGGGGCTGTGGTCGTTGTCGCAGCTCGCGGCCGGGCTTGGTGTTCAGGGCTGTCAGAGGACCGGCCACCTCGTCTGGGTGGAGATCCGCCTGGGTGGGGCGTTCGCTGGGTGACGCGTGGGCCCCAGGTCGGTGGACCTGGGGCCTCAGGGGGGTGCGTGGGTCAGGGGAGGGTGCGGAAGAACTGGCGGATGTCGTCGGTGAGGAGGTCGGTGGCGTCGTGGGCGGCCCAGTGGCCGCCCTTGTCGTAGGTGTTCCAGTGGACGATGTTGGCGTTGTCGCGCTCGGCGAACTTGCGGACGGGGCGGAAGTCGTAGGCGAAGGACGCCAGGCCGAGGGGGATCGTCGTCCGCTCGCCCTGGCTCTCGCCCGCGTGCGTCGCGAACCAGTCGCGGTTCTCGTAGTAGAAGCGGGCCGAGGACGCCGAGGTGTTGGTCAGCCAGTAGATCGTGGCGTTGGTCAGGACCTCGTCGGGGGTCAGGGCGTCGCCGAACAGCTGGCCGATCCAGGCGAGCTGCCCGGCCGGGGAGTCCGACAGCGCGTGCGCGAGCGTCTGCGGCTGGGCGGCCTGGGAGCGGTCGTGGATGGCGTGCTCGACGAACGCCTGCCCGAACTGCAGGGAGCCGATCTCCTCGGGGGTGAGGCCGTCGAACTCGCCGGGCTCGCCCTTCGGGAAGGAGAAGATCTGGTTGACGTGGACGCCGACCACGCGGTCCTTGTGCATCTCGCCCAGGATCGGCGACACGATCGCGCCCGCGTCGTTGCCGTGGGCGCCGTACCGGTCGTAGCCGAGGCGCGCCATCAGCTCGGCCCACGCGGAGGCGACCCGGGCCGCGTTCCAGCCGCGCGTCCTGGTCGGCCCGGAGAACCCGAAGCCGGGGATGGACGGGATGACCACGTGGAACGCGTCGGACGGGTCGCCGCCGTGCGCGCGCGGGTCGGTGAGCGGGCCGATCATGTCCACGTACTCGAGGAAGGTGTTCGGCCAGCCGTGGGTGAGGATCAGCGGGGTCGCGTCCGGCTCGGGTGAGCGGACGTGCAGGAAGTGGACGAGCTGGCCGTCGATCTCGGTCGTGAACTGCGGGAAGGCGTTGATCTTGGCCTCCCACTTCCGCCAGTCGTACTTCTCCAGCCAGCGGTTCACCAGCGGACGCACGTAGGAGCCGGGCACGCCGTACTCCCAGCCCGGCTGCGCCACGCCCTTCTGGACGCCGTCGGTGACCTCCGCCTCCGGAAGCTCGTCCGCCCAGCGGGTGCGGGCCAGGCGGTCCCTCAGGTCGTCCAGCTCCGACGGCGGGACGTCGATGCGGAAAGGTGTGATCTCGTTGCTCACGGGATGTCCCTTCATAGGTGGTCTGACCTGCAGAAGCCTCGCGGGCGGCGCGTCGGGCGGGTAGTGCCGGGCGCACCGGTTCGGCTGCGGCTCGCAGCGTCCGGGATGAGGGGGTGCATGCTCGGCCGTGCAGAATGCACGGGGAAGTGGTGGTCGTCATCGTGGTGGGGGGTGTGTGATCCGGACCCGTGATCCCCTGCGGCGGCCCTGGTCTCCCGCGGCCCTGTTCCTCGCCAGCCTCGTCCTGTGGTGGGGCTACCGGTCGTGGAACGTGCTGATCGGCAGCGACTTCCTCGCGCCCGCCGGGACGGGGACCGGGCTGCTCGCGTCCGCCGGGCTCGCCGTCCTGGCGGGGCTTCCGGCCGCGATCGCGTTCGGTGTCCTCCCGCGCCGCTGGATCCCGGCGGCGCTGGTGCTCCAGACGGCACTGGCCTTCGGGCCGTACCCCTTCGTCGGCGCGGCGTGGTGGTCGGCGTCCGCGCTGGTCGTGACGTCGCTGCTGCTGACCGTCGGCCGCCGGTGGTCATGGCTGCCGACAGGGCTCGTCGTGGCCGCCGAGTTCCTCGCCCGGACGACCTGGGGACACGACCGGAGCCCCGCCTTCGCCGCCTACAGCGCGATGGTGACCCTGACGATCGGGATGGCGTTCTTCGCGATGGCGCGCCTCACCCGGTACGCGGAGGAGCTACGCGCGACCCGCGCGGACCTCGCCCCGCTGGAAGTCGCGCGCGAACGACTGCGGATCGCGCGCGGCCTGGACGCGGCACTGGGTGAACGACTGGCCCTCGTCCTGTCCCTGGCGCGCGAAGCCCGCTCCACCCCGCCCACCGTCGGCGTCACCGGCCCCGCGGCCGCATCGGCCGCCGCGCCCGCATCGGCCGCCGCGCCCGCCCCGGCCGTCGCGCCTGCACCGGCTGCCGCGTCCGTGGCGGTTGGTGGAGCGGGGCGGATCGTGGAGGTTGCGCGGGCGGCGTTGGACGAGGTCAGGACGGTTTCCGCCGATCACCGGGAACGGTCGCTGGACGATGAGGTCGAGGCGGCGCGTTCGGTTCTGGAGGCGGCGGGTGTCGAGGTGGTCGTCGACGGTCCGCCGCTGCGCCTGCCCGCCGCCGAGGACGCCGCGCTGGCCGCGCTCCTGCGGCGGACGGTCGTCGCCGTCCTGCGGCAGGGTTCGCCGGAACGGTGCTCGATCGAGCTGACCGCCCCGGCCGGGTTGGCGGTGACCTTCGCCGGTTCGTCCGCTGACCTGGACGAGGCGCTCCGGGGCCCGGCGGCGCGGCTCGCCGAACTCGGCGGACGGCTCGAGACCAGCGCGTCGTCGGTGCGGGCGAGCGTCCCGGCCCGTCGTCCGAAGGGCGCGCGGGTGTCCGGCACGGCCCCGTGGCTGGCCTGGGTCGTCCTGCTGCTCTTCGAGATCGACCACGTCGGGACCACGCTGCTCGGCCTGTACGACGGCGGGCCCGACCCGGACGGCATCGCCTGGGCCAAGTATCCGGTGGCCTTCACCGTGCTGCCGCTGATCGGCCTGCTCCAGGTTCGGCACGTCTTCCCGCGTGAGAACGGTGCGCCGCCCCGCGCCCTGTGGGCGTCCGTGGCCTTCCAGACCGTCCTGCTCGTCAGCGCGTTCCTGGTCATCGGCCCGAAGATGACGCCCAGCTACGCGGCGCTGGTCACCGGCGTCGTGCTGTTCCACGGACGTCCGCCGTGGTCCTGGGGAACGGCCGTGGTGCTCCTCGGCTTCCCCGCGCTGCAGGGGTACCTGCTGGGCGCGGGCTGGGCGTGGGTGCTGAGCAACCTCGTCGCCGTCGTCCAGTTCACGATCCTGGTCTATGTGCTGTGCCGCCTGCCCGTCGCCATCGCCGCGCTGGCCGAGGCCCGCCAGGAGGTCGCGCGCATGGCCGTGGTCGAGGAGCGGCTGCGGATCGCCCGCGACGTCCACGACCTGATGGGCTTCCAGCTGTCCGCCCTCGTCGTCAAGGGCGAACTGGCCGGACGGCTCGCGGACCGCGACCCCGCCGCCGCGCGTGCCCAGCTGGACGAACTGGTCACGCTCGCCGAGGAGGCGCTGGCGTCGGTGCGGTCGATCGCCCGCGTCCGCGCCTCGCTGTCCCTGCCCGCGGAGATCGAGACGGCGCGCTCGATGCTGGCCGCCGCCGGGATCGAGGTGCGCGTGGACGCGGACGAGGTGCCGCCCGGCGTGGACGGCTCGGCGGTGGCGGTCGTCCTGCGGGAGGCGGCGACCAACATCGTCCGGCACAGCCGCGCCCGCGAATGCGAGATCGGGATCTCCGTCGGCGAGGACGGCCTGCGGCTCACCGTCTCCAACGACGGCGCACCCGAACCCGATGGCATCGCGCCCGCCCCGGGCGGCGGTTCCGCGCCCGGCCTGGGCGGCGGTTCCGCGCCTGGCCTGGGCGGCGGTTCCGCGCCTGGCCTGGGCGGCGGTTCCGGGCTCGCCAACCTGCGGGCGCGGAGCGCCGAGGCCGGTGGCACGCTGCATGTGCGGCGCGAAGGAGACCGCTTCACGCTGGTCGCAGACTTCCCCGCACACCCCGCACGTCCCGCGACCGCCCTGTCCGCCGCATAACGGGCGTCCAGGGGGAGGGGTCAGATCCAGCCTGCGTCGGTGGCGATGCGGATGGCGTCCACGCGGTTGCGGGCGTTCAGTTTCGTCACCGCGGACGCCAGGTAGTTGCGGACGGTCCCGTAGGCCAGTCCGGCGCGCGCGGCGACCTCGGTGGGCTCGTCGCCCTCGGCGGTCAGGCGGAGCACCTCGACCTCGCGTTCGGTGAGCGGGCAGTCCTGGACGGCCAGCGCCGCGAACGCGAGCTGGGGGTCCATCACGCGTCCGCCCGCGGCGACCTTGCGGATCGCGGCGGCCAGCTCGGCGGGCGCGGCCTCCTTGACCATGAACCCGGCGACCTGCGCGGACAGCGCGCGGCGCAGCGTGCCGGGCCGTCCGACACCGGTGAGGATCAGGGTGCGGCACTCCGGCAGCCGCTCCTTCAGCTCCGCCGCCGCGTCGATCCCGTCCCGGCCGGGCAGCTCGATGTCGAGCACCGCGACGTCGGGGCGCGCGTCCAGCGCCGCCGCCACGACCGCGTCGCCGCGCTCGACCTCGGCGACGACCTCGATGCCGTCCTCCAGCGACAGCAGCCCGGCCAGCGCCTCGCGCAGGATGCGGACGTCCTCGGCCAGCAGTATCCGGATCATCGATGTCCCCCAGGATCGAATGAGGCTCAAGAGTCGGCCACCCGCACCGGGAAACGCAAGGGGACGTCCGGCCCGCCCGGCTCCGCCGGAGCGTGCCGTTCGGGACGGTGTTCCGGTCCGCCGGGGGAAGCGCCAACGTGAGGCGCCGACGCGACGCGGAAAGCGACGAGCGCCGCATCGGAGTCGAGCGGAGATCATCCAGGAATGACGAACCACCCCAGGTCAATGGCCGGACATCGGCCTGTTCCGGCTTCGCCGCAATCGGGCCCCAAGGGTTTACTTTTCGCCAGTGCCCGATGGCGCATTCCTCTTCAGGGAGAGGGCGCGTTCGGTGGTTCACTTCGTCCTGCTAGCGTGCTCAACGACCGTTCGCCTGACTAAAGAGGTGGGCTTCGTGAGCACTGGGACTCCGTGGCTCACACCTCCGGTTCACCTCATGACCGGCTGACTTCCATGTCGCTGAGAGCGTCCGAACGCCTGGGGGTTCCGGAAGGCGGCGGGGGTGCGCTTCGCCGCGGAGAAAGCGTTCCGCGGCGCCGTCGGACGGGACGTCGGCGCGGGCGGCGGCGGCGACCACGACCGCCTCCCCAGGAGCTCCGGGGCCTCCCGCCGACGGGCTGCGGGCGCGTGGCCTCGGGAGTCGCGGCGGAGGTTTCTCCGAACTCCGCGCGCTTCGGGGGAGTCCTATGTGTTCGGAGTGCCGGGCGAGGCGGTGAAACGCGACGCCGGGTCCCGTTCAGTGTCCCCTCCCCTCAGGGACGGTGAGAAATCGACCGTGAATCCGGCTGACACCCTCCCTTCACCTCAGAAGACCCTCCACTTCAACAGCGGACGACACAACCAAACACCATGAGTCGAAAAAGACGACAGCTCCCGACGTCTCGGCGCCTTCGCGACTTGACAGCGGTTGCCCGTTCGGACTGTCCGAAAGGGCAACCGCCGCGCGTTCATCGGATGATGATCGACGCCCCCGAGACTGCCCGGGTGACACAGCAGAAGAAGGGGCGTCGAATGCCCAGGAGGATTCCGGCCGGGCGGACCGGGACGGTGATCGCCGTGGTCACGGTCCTGGCGGTGGGGATTCCGGCCGTCCCCGCGCGGGCGTTCTCGGTGTGCTCGCCGGGGTGGTCCTGCGTGTTCGGGGACAACGGCGAGCAGGACGGCCTGTGGGCCACCAACAACCCGTCCTACGACCACGACTTCGCCGGTGACCAGGTCAACGACCGGACGCGGTCGGCGGTCAACATGGGCGGCGGCTACATGGGCCTCTACCGGGACTCGCCCTACCAGGGGCTCGTGGCGTGCCTCGGGCCGAAGACGCGCAACTACCACATACCGGCCGGGACGGTCACGGGGATCAGGTATCACCCGAGCCGGACGGCGGCGTGCGGGGCGTCCGCGCGCAAGCCGTCCGCCAAGCACTCCCCGGCGAAGCCGCCCACGACCGCCAAGCACACGCCGAAGACCGACACCGCGTCGCCGGACAAGGCGAAGGACAAGGTGAAGGCGGTTCCGACGCCGTCGGACGCGCCCAGCTCGCTGCCCCTGCCACAGCCGACCTCCAGCGCGCAGTTGCCGCAGGTCGCGCAGGGTTCGCCCGGCGCGGGCGTCAACGTGGCGGCGACCTCGGCCGCCGGGAACGGCAAGAGCGGCGGCGGCGACGTGATCGCGATCGTCGGCGCGGCGGCGGGCGGGCTCCTGATGGCCGGGCTGCTGGTCGCCGGGGTCCTGTTCGCGCGACGCCGGAAGGAGGGCGTTCCGGCGGGACGTCCCGAGACCGGGCCGGAGGCCGCGCGGACCGTCGACCGCGGGCTGCGGCTGCTGGCCGTCGACTGCGAGGAGGCGGGACGGGCGATGCCCGGGATCCGCGCCGTCGGCCTGGCGGACGGCAGGCTCACCGTCCTGCTGACCACGCCCGACACGGGCGCGCCCGAACCCTGGAAGGCCGACCCGGGCGGCACGTGCTGGCGGCTCGCCAGCAGTGAGATCACCGAGCTGACCGACGACGTGCGGGACGCGCCCGCGCCGCTTCCGCTGCTCGCGCCGGTCGGACCCGGGATGTGGGTCGACCTGCGATCGGTCCCCGGGCCGATCTCGCTGTCCGGATCGCGCTCGGCCGTCCGCAGGGCCACGCGGACGCTCGCCGACGGACTGCGCGCGAGCCCCTGGACCCGGGGCGTGCGGATCCGGACGGTCGGATCCGCCGACGTCGGGCCCGTCCCGGAGGCCGACGAGGGCGAGGAGCGCGGACGCGTCGTCTTCGTCGCCGACGACATGAAGGTGCCCCGGACGGCCCCGCCCGGCGGCGTGGTCATCGCCCTCGGCAAGGTCGTCGGGGCCGGGACGCGCTGGCCCGTCCGGGCGGACGGAACCCTGCGCGTCCCCGAACAGATCCCCGCCGAGCCGACTCTTAAGGATCAGGCGCGGCCGGCGCCGGCGGCCCCGACCGGGCCGACCGCGGCCGATTCCGCCGCCGGATCCCCGATGTCCGAGGGAGAGAGCGCGAAATGACCATGACCCTGTCCGGCATTCCCGTCGTGGTGCACGCCCCGGACCCCATCACGCTCGCCGGAGTCACCTCCGGACTGCGCGGCAGGTCCGAACTCCGGCTCGTGGACGACGCGGACGCCGAGGTCGCCGTCGTGGTGGCCGACACCGTGGACGAATCGACCCGCGGCGCGCTGCGACGCTACGCGCGCGTCTCCCGGACCCGCACCGTCCTGGTCGCCGCGCACCTCAAGGAGGCCCAGCTCCTGGACGCGGTCGAGGCGGGCGTGGTGGCGATCCTGTGGCGGCACGAGGCCAGCGCGGACACCCTCACCCGGGCCGTCCTGGCGGCGGCGCGCGGCGGCGCGGACCTACCCCCCGACCTGCTGGGACGCCTCCTGAAACAGGTCGGGCGGATCCAACGCGGCGCCGCGCAGGCGCCGGGCGGCGGGGCCATCGGGCTCGCGCAGCGCGAGCTGGACGTGCTCGGGCTGGTCGCGGACGGCATGGACACCGCCGAGATCGCCGCGAAGCTCTCCTACTCCGAACGCACCGTCAAGAACGTCCTGCACGGCGTGATGAGCCGCCTGCACCTGCGCAACCGCGCGCACGCCGTCGCCTACGCCATCCGCGAGGGATACATCTAAATGATTCACGAGGTCGACGAGGCGCTGCGCGCGCTGATCACCGAGCGCGCCGTGCCGTCCGGCGAGGTGCGGGTCTCGTTCGAGGCCCCCAACCGCGAGTGGGCCGCGCAGCGCAACACGCCCACCGTCAACGCCTACCTGTACGACATCCGCGAGGACCTCGGCCGCCGCGAACGCGGGCCGCTCGCCGTCCACGGACCGGACGGCCGGGTCGTCGCGCGCCGCCAGCCGCCGCGCCACTTCCGGCTGTCGTACCTGGTCACCGCGTGGACCAAGCGTCCCGAGGACGAGCACCGGCTGCTGTCGGCCGTGCTCGCCTGCCTGCTGCGGAACGAGATCCTCCCGGACGGGGCGCTGCCGCCGGGAGGGGTGCTGGCCGAACTCGGCATGGCCGTCCCGGTCACCGCGGCCGTCCCGCCGCCGGAGTCCCGGTCGATCGCCGACATCTGGTCCGCGCTGGGCGGCGAGCTGAAGCCGTCCCTCGACGTCGTGGTCACCGCGCCGATGCCGGTCTCGCCGGAGTACCCGGTCGGCCCGGCCGTCACCGACAGCGTCGTGGTCACCGTCGGCGACGTCGAGGCCAAGCTGCCCGACCCGCCCGTCCGGACGCGCAGGCTCCAGAAGTGATCGAACCCCACACCGCCGTCCCGCCCGGGGCCGACCACCTGGCGGGACGGCTCGAACTGCTGCGGGAGCGGGTCCGGATGCTGGTCGAGGACCGCGGCTCGGACGACCCGACGGCGTCCGACCCGTTCCGGGGGCTGTACCTCGCCCCGGAGACCGCGTTGCGGCTGGCCGGGGGCCCGCCGCCCGCGTCCGCCCGCGACGGCGAGTACGACCGCGCCGTCCACATCCTGGACTTCTCCGCGGGCGACACCGTCCTGCACCGGCTCGCCGAGCTGTTCGCGCTGGACGGTCTCGACCTGGAGATCCTGCTCATCGCCGCCGCTCCGGACATCGACCGCTCCTTCGAGCAGCTGTACGGCTACCTCAACGACGACGTCAGCCGCCGCCGCGCCACCGTCGGCCTCACCCTCGACCTGTGCGGCCTGCCCGCCGCCTCGGCCCCGGCCCGCGCCCGCTTCGCCGCCGCGTCGCCGCTGGTCGCGCAGGGTCTGATCGTCCTGGACGAGGACGACCGTCCCTTCCTCGGACGCTCCCTGCGCGTCCCCGACCGCATCGTCGACCACCTCCTGGGCGGCGACGCGCTCGACTCCGCCCTCCTCCACGCCGTCACCCTCGGCCCCCCACCCGCCGACGACACCCGGCCGGGCACCCCACGCGTGGCGACGCAACGGGACGCCCGGCTCCTGGACACGACGCCAGGCGACCCGCTGCATCGCGTTCCGCCGGACAGCGACCTGCTGGACGGCGACCTGCTGGACGGTGCTCCGCTGGACGGTGCTCCGCTGGACGGTGCTCCGCTGGACGGTGCTCCGCCGGACGGCGCTTCGCCGGACGGTGAGGCGCTGAGTCTGGCGCGGTTGCTGGCGAGCGGGGCTTCGCCGGCGTCGGTGTATCTGCGGGAGGCGCGGCCTGGGGTGGGGGTGGCGGCGGGGTGCCGGGCGCTCGGGCTCGCGGGGCTTCCGGTGTTGCGCGCCGATCCCGCGCGGCTCGAGGCCGGGCTCGTCCCGGCGCTGGTGCGGGAGGCGCGGCTGCGGGGGGCCGGGATCGTCGTCGGGCCCGTGCCGGACGGGTCGCTCGTGCGGGCGTTCGCGACGGCCGCCGCCGGGGCGCGTCCCGTGCCGGTGCTGCTGTCCGGGGACCGGCCGTACGATCCGGCCTGGTCGGACGTCCAGCCGCTCGTCCTGGAGGTCGCGGCGCGGCCCGCGGCCGGGGTGTGGCGGGCGGAGCTGGCCCGGCTGGGCGTGGACGCCGCCGAGCTCGGCTTCGACCTGGCCGCCGCGACCGCGACCTTCCGGTTCGACGCGCCGCAGATCCGCCGCGCGGTGCGGGCGGCGCTCGACCACGCGGCGCTGGAGGACGTCCCGCTCGCGGCCGTCCACCTGCATCGCGGCGCGCGGCTGCAGAACGCGACCGGCCTCCAGAAGCACGCGCGCCGGATCAGCCCGGCGGTCGGCTGGGACGACCTCGTCCTGCCGGACGAGCAGCGTGACCAACTCGGCGAGCTGGTCACGCGCGCCCGCCACCGCGACCGGGTCCTCGGCGAGTGGCGGCTGCGCTCGGGCGGCGGACGCGGCCGGGGCGTGGTGGCGATGTTCGCGGGCGAGTCCGGCACCGGCAAGACGATGTCCAGCGAGGTCGTCGCCGCCGAGCTCGGCCTCGACCTGTACGTCGTGGAGCTGTCCGCCGTCGTGGACAAGTACGTCGGCGAGACCGAGAAGAACCTCGAGAGGATCTTCACCGAGGCCGACCGCCTGGACGCCGTCCTGCTGTTCGACGAGGCGGACGCGGTCTTCGGCAAGCGCTCGGAGGTCAAGGACTCCCACGACCGGTACGCCAACCTGGAGAGCGCCTACCTGCTGCAACGGCTGGAGTCGTTCGACGGGATCGCGATCCTGACCACCAACCTGCGGGCCAACATCGACGACGCGTTCACGCGCAGGCTCGACCTCGTCGTGGACTTCCCCTTCCCCGACCCGCGCCGGCGCCGCGCGCTGTGGGAGCACGCGCTCGCGCCGCCGGTCCCGTGCGGGGACGACATCGACCTCGCGCGGTGCGCCGCCGAGTTCGAGCTGTCGGGCGGCGCGATCCGCAGCGCCGCGACGACGGCGGCCTACCTCGCCGCGGGCGCCGGACGTCCCGTCGCCATGGCGGACGTCCTCGCCGGAGCCAGGCGCGAGTACCGCAAGATGGGCCGCCTGCTCCCCGGCACCGAGTTCTGACCCGCACCCGTCCGGCGCCGCCCTTCCCCGGCGGCGCCGGACCGCGTTCAGCGGACGGTGCGCCAGCGCTGGTTGTCGCCCTCGTTCCGGTTGAAGAGGTAGACGGCGTGGCCGTCCTCGGCGGTGTCCAGGCAGGAGTCGGTCTTCCGGTTGCGGACGCAGTCGCTCTCCCGGCCCCACACGTCCGCCTCGCCGCAGTCGGCCATGGCCGTGTTGACCGAGCTGACCAGGTAGCCCTGCTCGCCCCTCTCGCTCAGGCACATCCCGTTCTTCTTGTTCCTCAGCTTCCAGTTCTGGCCGACCTTGATCCACGCCCAGGCCTGGTTGTCGCCGTCGTTGCACTGCATGACGTACACGCTGGATCCGTCGCTGGCGTTGTCCAGGCAGCCGTGGTTCTTGCCGTTCACCAGCGTCACCCACGTCACGGCCTTCTTCTTGGGCTTGGTGTGCCCGCCTCCGCCGCCCCCGGCCTTGTTCTGGTCGCCCGGCGAGTCGGACGGCTTGGGGCCCTTGTCCTCCGGCGACTTCTGGTCCTTCGGGACGTCCGGTGTGGGCGTCGGCATCGTGACCTGGTTGCCGGTCGGGTTGAGCGGCGTGATGCCGTCCCGCGCGCGGGAGGCGTACTGCGGGATGAACACGAACCACGCGACGGCGAAGGCGACGGCCGCCGCGACCAGGATCGAGAAGAACCCCAGCAGCCAGCGTGGCAGCAGCGCGAGCTGGACGTACGTGCCGTTCACCGTCATCGGCTCGGCGCCCGAGCGCTGCACGTCCACGCTGTACGGATGGGACTCGCGGGACCCGAACCAGGCGACGCGCGGCGGCCGGACGCGTCCCTTCACCCACGCGGCGCGGCCCGGCTCGATCTGCACGTTCGCCGGGATCAGCTCGAACCGGAGCTGCCCGCCGGTGTCCTTGCCGACCAGCGACGCGGTGACCTTGGTGTTGCCGAAGTTGTCGAGCGCGAACCTCGGGCGCGCGCCGAACCGTCCGCGGACGGTCGGCGGCAGCAGCTCCGCGCGCAGCTCGCTGAACGGCGTGAGGGTCAGGTTCCCCTCGACGACCGTCTTGAGCTGCGGCTGCTCGGTGGGCGCGACCTCGACGGCGAACGGGTGCGACCCGGCGGCGGCGTCCGGGGACCGGGGCGGCGCGAAGGTGATCTGGACGGCCCCGGTGGTGCCCGGGTACAGCCGGAG
This sequence comes from Actinomadura oligospora ATCC 43269, assembly GCF_000518265.1. Lineage (GTDB taxonomy): Bacteria > Actinomycetota > Actinomycetes > Streptosporangiales > Streptosporangiaceae > Spirillospora > Spirillospora oligospora. Next base: position 86,865 of record NZ_JADG01000013.1, read on the forward strand.
GACCTGCGGTTCGACCTGCGCCCAGCGCCCGGCGTCGCCCGCGACCGCGATCCGGTACTCCTCGACCAGGTCGGTGGTGTTGCGCAGCCGCAACGTCAGCGAACCGGTGCTGCCGGGGTCGACGGTGACCGAGCCGGGTTCGAGGGAAGTCCAGATACTCACTGCCCGCACGCTATGCGCGGGTCCGTCCCCCCGAAACGTCCGGACGGGCAGACGCGCGGGAGGCGTGCGTTGCCCGGACGGCCCGTCCTCCGGGACGCGGCGGGTTGCCCGAGGTTGTGCCCCTGCGGTCATGCCCGTCCATGACATGTTTCCGGGACCGGACGGCGGACAGCCGACAGCGGACGGCGGGAGGATCCGGGTGCGAGGCCAAGGAACGCGGCGACCCCAGCAGCGGGACGCGGAGCCCGGGCGCGGCCCTGCCCGTCCGCCGGGACCACGCGTCCAGGACGGCGCGACACTCGCCGCCGCGCTGGTGCGCGCGGGATCCGGCGCGTCCCCGGAGATGCTGCACCAGCTCCAGCGCGCCGCCGGAAACGGCGCGACCGCCGACGTCCTCCGCGTCCAAGCCGAGACCGCGGGCACCGTCCAGGCCGGGACCGCGGGCACCGTCCAGGCCGGGACCGCCGTTCAGCGGGCGACGACCACGGTCGAGCACGAGGACGTGATCAAGACCGTCGACCGGGGCGTCAACAAGACCGCCGACAACGCCGGGACGATCGTCAGCACGGTCGGCGGGCCGCTCAGCGCAGCGCACTGGCGGGAGGGCGTCACCGCGGACGGCGCGAAGGTCGCGGGCGAGGTCTCGTCCGACCTGGGCCTGCTCGCCACGGGCGTCGAGACGGTCAAGGCCGTGATGGAGGGCTACGACGCGGTCCAGGACCGCTCGAAGCTCGACCCCGACAGCCCCGAGCGCGGCGTCGCGGACCGGAAGATCGGGACCGCCGCGTACGAGGGGACGGTCGGCGGCGCGAAGACGGTCCGCAACGCCATGGGCATGGCCCAGCAGGGCATGTCGATCAGCGGCGCGGCGGCGAACCAGGGCCTCAACCTCTCCGGCGGCGCACTCGGCCTGATCACCGGGATCGTCGGGACGCTCCGCAACGGCCGCAAGACGCTCAAGGCCCTCGACCGCGTCAAGAGGCTGCGCGCCAACATGACGGACGAGAGTGATGCGCGCGGCGCGTACACGGCCGCGCTGAACGAGGCCAACGACATCGCCGCGCTGCTCGCCGAGCTGGCCGAAGGCGTCCGGGGCAAGCAGGCCGAGGTCGCGCGGCAGCAACAGGAGATCACCCGGGCGCAGGCCGCCGTCGCCGAGCGGGAGCGCGCCGAGGAGGCCGCCGCGTCCGGCCGCCGGAACGCGAAGAAGCAGGCCAAGCGCACGCGCGGGGCGTTCGGCACGCGGGACCAGGGCACGGCCCAGGCGGCGGCGCGCGGACGGACCGACGCGGCGGCCCGCCTGCGGACGGCCCAGCAGGCCAAGGCGCAGGCCGAACAGGAGCTCGCGCAGGCGCGGGAGGCGCTCACCCGGCTCGAAGCCGAACACCGGACGGCCGAGGACGGCGTGAAGCGGCGCCGGGTCCTGTTCGACGAGCTCTCGGACGCGCTGAAGCGCTACACGGTCGAGGTCGAACGCGACGCCGCGGGCAAGCGCACCGACGCCGTCACCCTGGACGAACTGCGCCGCTACGCCGACAAGAAGAACACGCGCGGCCTGTCCCGGAAGGCGATCTCGACCGTCGGCGGCCTGCTGTCGGTCGGCAGCGGCGTCGCGGGCCTGGTCGTCGCGATCGCCGCCGCGCTCGGCGGTGCCGCCCTCGCGGGAACCCCGGTCGGATGGGGCCTGGCCGCCGCCGCTGCCGCCGCGTCCATCGGGGTGGCGGCGTGGAAGGGCTGGCAGTTCTTCAGCAAGCGCTGGGCCCGCGAGGAGTACGTCAAGGACGACGAGGGGAACGTCCGCAAGCGGAAGCGTTTCGAACGGCTCCTCCAGACGGCCGCGTTCTGGCGCAAGTCCGGCCCGACCAAGCGCGACTCCCGCGCCGAGGCCCTGTACCAGCTGGCCCTGAACCCCGCCGAGGAGACCTTCGGCATCGCGGAGCTCTTCGACAACACCGAGTGGGACGGCGTCGACGCGGGTGAGCACGAGCACGCGGTGAGCACGCGGGAGCTCATCGCCGCGCTGGACGAGTGGCGATCGGGGGAGGCGCGCAAGCTCGTCGCCGACCTCGGGCTCGACTGGTCCCTCCTGGCGGGCATGGATCCGGCGACGGCGAAGAAGGAGATCGCGCGCAAACTCGGCTCGTGACCCGACCTCGGAAGGACACCCACCCTGCCGGGCCCGAGGTCCGGAAGGACGGCCGCCCGTCCGGGCCGATGTCCGGAAGGGCAGTGCGGCTGCCCGTCCGGCGGGCCGCGCGGACCTGCCGTCCACCGTGACGGGTCCGGCAGGCTGGAAGGATCACCCGTCCCTTGTCTCGGAGGAGCCCGCGCCGTGCAGGACCGTGGCCGTACCGACGAAGCCCACCGGCACGCCGGGACCCCGCCCGCGCACCGTCCGGGGACGTCCCGGCGGCATCCCGTACCGGACGGTCCCGTGGCGGCGGCCCTGATCCGCGCGCGTGGCCTGGCCGGGGTGTCCGCTCCGCAGCTGAGCCAGCTGCAACGCCTGGTCGGCAACGCGGCGATCTCCCGCTCGGCCGAGGAGGAACGGCACGTCCACGACGCGTCGTGCGGGCACGCCGTGCAGCGGACGGCGGTGCACCAGGCGTTGAGTTCCCCCGGACGTCCGCTCGCCGCGGACGTCCGGCAGGAGATGGAGGGACGTCTCGGAGCCGACTTCTCCGACGTCCGCGTGCACACCGATTCGACGGGCCACACGGCGGCCGAATCGGTCAACGCGCACGCGTTCACCTCGGGCTCGCACATCGTGTTCCAGCGCGGCCGTTACGACGCTGGATCGGCGTCCGGGAAGCGGATGCTCGCGCACGAGCTGACCCATGTCATCCAGCAGCGTTCGGGCCCGGTCGCCGGGACGGACGCGGGCGACGGCCTCAAGGTCAGCGACCCGTCCGACCGGTTCGAGCGCGAAGCCGAGGCCAACGCCGTCCGCGCGATGAGCGGGGAGCCCGTCCAGCGCCTGGAGGACGAGGGCTCCGCGACCGGGCCCCGACGCGGGGGCGGAAGCGTCCAGCGCATGAAGTTCTCCCCGGGGACCGGCGGACGCGGCGTCGCGGGCTGGGTCGCCAACGAGGGCGCGGAGGAGCGCGAACGCGAGCTGACCGAGAAGCACGGCATCGACATCGGCTCGGTGGCGGGCGGTCCCCGGATGAGCCACTCGATGCTGTACGAGATCGACAAGGTGCTGGGCGAGCTGCCGGAGGACCACGTCCGCGGCAACCCGTTCCTCCGCTCGATCCAGATGGGCGACGGGCTCGGGCAGGCCAGCGCGTACGACTCGCGCACGCAGCGGATCGGGATGGTGAACCCCTTCGGCATGCCCGCGTTCATGTACACCTCGCTCAACCGCGGGTCCCGCGCGCAACGCGGCCTGATGGACATGGGCGCGGCCCTCGGCTACGACGGCCTGACCACGGGTGAGCAGCTCGGCGTCATGGTGCCCGGCACGGACCGCCACGTGATGGGCGGCGTGTCCGACGTGCTGGCCAACGGCAACCTCGTCAAGTGGACGCTGCGCCACGAGATCGGCCACTCGGTCGACCGGAAGGTCGGCTGGGCGCTGCACCTCAGCTCCCGTCCCGAGTTCGGCGGATGGCGCAGGGAGCACCGGGCGGGCATCGTCGAGGCCCTCGCCACCCGGTTCGGGTTCGCCCCCGAGGCGTTCGCCGCCGGAACCTCGCTCGAACCGGACGCCCTGCGCGAACACGCCGCGAACCTGGACGGGCACTTCGCCGGGTGCGGCCTGGACGACGAGCGGCGCGGGCAGGTCGTCGGCTTCGTCCGCAAGGCCCTCGCGCAGCCGTGGATGCTCAACGACGGAGGACGCGCGCACCTGGAGGTCGGCGGGCGCATCTACCACGTGGACCACTACGACGCATGGGTCTCCTACGAGGCCGCCGCGCGCGGCAACGCCGTGTCGAACTACCAGTTCTCGACCCCGGACGAATGGTTCGCCGAGGCGTACGCGGCCTACTACGACCCCAAGGGGACGAGCCGCGCCCGCCTGTCCAACGAGGTCCGCCGCTGGTTCGCGACCGAACTCGGCGAACGCGACGCCGAGACGGCCGCGTCCACCGCCCCACCCACCGGCACCTGCGCCCACGCCCCCCACAGCGACTGACGCGACCGCTTGGGCGGTGGCCGACGTGGCCGACGCGGCGGCTGGCGCGGCGCGCCCGGACGGCGGGCCCGGACGGCGGGCCCGGACGGCGGCCAGCGCGGTGGTCGGGGTGGTGGCCGAACGGGCAGGGAGGATTGCCCCGGAGGTAAGCCGTCCGGACGTTTCGGACAGCGGGGCGGAACGGCAGGGTCGAGTGGTCAGCAGACCGTCCTGTTGGGGGAGTAGCCGAGCATGCCTTCGTACCTGTCGCCGGGCGTCTACGTCGAGGAAGTGGCCAGCGGGTCACGGCCGATCGAGGGGGTCGGGACCTCGGTGGCGGCCTTCGTCGGGTTCGCGCCCGAAGGGCCGCTGAACGAGCCGGTGCTGGTCACCAACTGGTCCCAGTACGTCGCCGCGTTCGGTGACTTCACCGACGGTTACTACCTCGCGCACTCGGTGTACGGGTTCTTCAACAACGGCGGCACCACCTGCTACGTCATCCGGGTCGGCGGCGCTCCCGCCGCCGGGGAGAGCGTCGCGCAGGGCGGGCCGAGGGCGATCGCCGCGGCCGAGCCCACGCGGCTCGGCGGGTTCCACGTCAACGCGCTGCCCGCGGCGGCGTCCGCCGGCCGGATCACCGTCGAGATAGCCGACGTCGAGAGCACCGCCGACGCCAAGGGCGCCGACGGCAAGGCCGACGCGAAGGGCGACGCCAAGGACGCCGACAAGCCCGGCGGCTCCGACGAGCGGTTCCGGCTGATCGTCAAGCTGGACGGCAACACGGTCGAGAACTTCCACGTCTCGACCCGGAAGAACACCCGCGCCTACATCGTGACGCAGGTCAAGGAGCGGTCGAAGCTCATCACGGTGACCGAGGCCGTCGGCGCCGGCCAGCTCGCGCGGCCCGAGAACCAGTCGGTCGAGCTCGCCCGTCCGGCCGCGCCCGCCGCGCCGGTCGGCGAGAACGGGACCGTCACCCCCGAGCACTACCTCGGCGACACCGCCGACCGCACCGGCTTCGGCGGCCTGGAGGCCCTCGACGCGGTCACCATGGTCTCCTGCCCCGACCTGATGAGCGCCTACGAGCGCGGCGCGCTGGACATGGAGAGCGTCAAGGCCGTCCAGCTCGGCATGATCGCGCACTGCGAGCTGATGGGCGACCGGGTCGCGATCATCGACCCGCCGCCCGGCCTGAACGCCCGGCAGATCCGCGAGTGGCGGATGGAGACCGCCGGGTACGACTCGCGCTACGCCACCCTGTACTACCCGTGGATCAAGGCGTTCGACCCGTCCACCGGGAAGGCCTCGATGGTCCCGCCGTCGGGGCACATGGCCGGGATCTGGGCGCGCAGCGACGCCGAGCGCGGCGTCCACAAGGCCCCCGCGAACGAGGTCGTGCGCGGCGCGGTGGACCTCGGCCTCCAGATCACCAAGGGCGAGCAGGACCTGCTCAACCCGATCGGCGTGAACTGCATCCGCGCCTTCCCCGGACGCGGCGTCCGGGTGTGGGGCGCGCGGACGCTCGCGTCCGACCCGGCCTGGCGGTACCTGAACGTCCGCCGGTACTTCAACTACCTCGAGGAGTCCATCCTCATCGGCACCCAGTGGGTGGTGTTCGAGCCGAACGACGAGGCGCTGTGGGCGCGGATCCGGCGCAACATCTCCGCGTTCCTGGTCACCGAGTGGCGGGACGGCGCGCTGTTCGGGTCCAGCCCCGAGGAGGCGTTCTACGTCAAGTGCGACGCCGAGACCAACCCGCCCGAGTCGGTCGACCTCGGACGCGTCGTCTGCGAGATCGGCGTCGCCCCGGTCAAGCCCGCCGAGTTCGTGGTGTTCCGGCTCGCGCAGATCTCCGGCGGCGGCGACCTCGAGGAGTAGGCCGCGACCACCGCGCGGTCACGCCAGGCCGCGACGTCCGCGCGGTTACGCCAGGCCGCGACGTCCGCGCGGTTACGCCAGGCCGCGACCTCCGCGTGGTCGCGTCAAGTCGCGACCTCCGCGCGGTCGCCTCAGGCCGTGACCGCGCGGTCGCGCCAATCCCTTCCCGACCCGTTTGACCCGAAAGAGGAACCATGGGCTTCCAGGGCGGCGACGCCGTTGCGTCGCACAACTTCGGCCTCCAGATCGACGGCGTGATGGTGGAGTACCTCCAGAGCGTCACCGGACTCACCTACGCGCAGGACGTCATCGAGTTCAAGCAGAACTCGGCGCAGGGCAAGCCGATCACCAAGAAGATGCCCGGCGTCGCGCAGGCGGGCGAGGCCACGGTCGTGCGCGGCCAGACCGAGAGCCAGGCGTTCACGACCTGGATCAAGGACTCCATCAAGGGCAACATGGGCTCGGCGCGCAAGAACGCCAGCATCATCGTGATGGACTACCAGAACAATCCGGTCAAGCGGTACCACATGCGCAACGCCTGGTGCAGCAAGATCGAGGCCAGCCAGCTGGAGGCGGGCGGCAACGCGGCGCTCACCGAGTCCGTCACCATCACCTTCGAAGAACTGACGATCGAATAATGCGCCGCTCCGCCCCCGTCGTCCCCGGGTCGCCGCAGTCGCCGTCACCGTCCGCCGCCGACGCTCCGGCGGCGGTCGCGCCCGCGTCCGCTCCCGCCGAGGCCCCGCTGCGCACCGAGTTCGAGTTCGAGCTCCCGCGCGGCTACGTGGACGAGAACGGCACCGTCCACCGGCACGGCGCGATGCGGCTCGCCACCGCCCGCGACGAGCTGGTCCCGCTCCAGGACGTCCGGGTCCGAGAGAACCCGCCGTACCTGTCGGTCGTGCTGCTCGGCCGGGTCATCACCCGGCTGGGCACGCTCCCGATGGTCCACGACGGGACCGTGGAGAACATGTTCGCCTCCGACCTGGCGTTCCTCCAGGACTTCTACCGGCAGATCAACGCCGAGGGGCACACCCGCGCCGAGGTCACCTGCCCGTCCTGCGACGAGCCCTTCGAGGTGGAACTCGGCGGGAGCCGCCTGGGGGAATCGTGACGTACGCGCCCGACCGGCTGCACGAGGAGGTCGCGTACATCGCCTACCACTTCCACTGGCCCCGGGCCGAGATCCTCGACCTGGAACACCCGGACCGCCGCCGCTACATCACGAACATCGCCACCTTCGTGAACCGCGCCAACGCCACGTCCGGGACGGAGGGCTGACCCATGCCCCTTCCCAACCCCTTCCGCCGAACCCCCCGCCCCCCAACCCCACCCACCCAACCGGACACCTCCGCACCGTCGAACGGCTCCGCGCCGTCGAACGGCTCCGCGCCGTCGAACGGCTCCGCGCCGTCGAACGGCTCCGCACCGTCGGTTGGCTCCACGCCCGCGCCCACCCCTGCGCCCGCGCCCACCCCTGCGCCCGCGCCCACCCCTGCGCCCGCGCCTGCACCTGCGCCAGCGCCTGCGTCCGCGCGGTCGGTTGCTCCGGGGCCGGGGCCGGGGGCATCCGAGCCGGGCTGGACGGGCCTGGCCGCTCCCGCTCCGGCCCGTCCGATCCAGACCGTCGCCAACCCGGGGTTCGGTCCGACCCTGCCGACGTGGCAGCGCCCGTCGGTCTCCGGCGACGTCCCCAAGCTCGTCCGCCCCCAGGCCCCGTCCGGCCTGGCCGATGGCATGCTGCGCCCCGCCGGAGTTCCCCAGGCCCTCGGCGTCCGGACGGCGGCCCTCCCTGTCGTCCGCCCGACCCTCCGCCCCACCGATCCACCCGAACCCCCTGCTCCCACGCGCCCGCCCACGCCGCAGGGCCCCGCCGTCCCCCTCCGCCGGACAACCTCCGCCGCAGCCGCGCCATCCGCGCCCGTGCAAAGGCTCGCGGCCCCGCGCTCCTCCACGCCCGCGCCGAGGCCCACGTCGGCGTCCTCCGCCCCCGGCGCCGCGCCCGAATCCCGGTCCCCCTCGACCGCGTCCGGCTCCGATGCCGGACGGAACGCCGGTGCTTCGGGACCGTCATCGACCACGTTGCCGGTCGTGGCGGCTCGTCCCGTCCAGCGGGCGGCGTCAGGGCGCTCACCGCTGACCGCCGCGCGGGTGAGCCCGCTCCCACCCCGCCGGGTCCGCCCCATCGCAGCCGCGAGGACCCCCGGACGCAGCGGCGAAGCGTCAGCGCCGTCCGGCCAAACCACCCCCGGACGGCCTTCGACCTCTCCGGACACCCCGGAACCTGCCCCGGCCCCCACGTCCGCCGAACCAGTGCAGCGAACGGCGACCTCGGACGCTCCGGCCACGAGCGCGACACCCAAGCCCGCCTCGCCGAGCCCGACCCCGCCCGTCCGCAAACCCGCTGGTAGCCGCCGTCCCGGCCTCGGCGCCCCCATGCGACAAGCGCCGAAAAGCGCCACACCCTCCCCTGACGCCCAGCCGCGCACGTCACCCACCGGCACAGCGCCAAAGTCACCTCCCGAACCCGCAGCCCCAAAGCCGGTCCCACCCGCCCCCACGTCCACGCCTGGCCCCACCCCCACGCCAGGGCCCGCGTCCGTGCTTGGGCCCGCGTCCGCACCTGGGGCCGCCTCCGCACCTCGGTCCGCACCCACGCCCGCGCCTGGACCCGCGTCCGCGCCCACGCCGGGCCCCGCGCCCACGCCTGGGCCCGCGCCCGCGGGTGGGCCGACGTCCACGACATCGCTCCCATCCCGGCCCGCGTCCGCACCTGGACCCGCGTCCACGCCTCGGCCCGCGTCCACGCCTCGGCCTGCGCCCGCGAGTGGGTCCGCGCCTACGCCTGGGCCTCGAACTGCGCCCGCGTCCGCGTCCGCGCGTGGGGGAGCGTCGGCGTCTGGGCCCGCGTCTGCGCCCAGGGGCGCGTCTGCACCAGTGCAGCGGACCGCGGCAGTGCGCACGTCCCCGCCTCAGGCCGCGCCCGCGCCTGGAACCGCGCCCGCGCCTGGAACCGCGCACACGTCGTCATCCGCCTCCACGCCCGCGTCCCAGCCCGCACCCGCGCCTCGGCCCGCGTCCGCGCCGGTGCGCGCGCCAACGTCTGGCCCCGCGCCCGCAGCTGGGTCTACGTCCACGACGTCGCTCCCACCCACGCCTCCGTCCGCGCCCACGCCGGGGACCGCGCCAAGGTCTGGACCCGCGCCCGCGGGTGGGCCGATGTCCACGACATCGCTCCCATCCCGGCCCGCGTCCGCGCCTGGACCCGCGTCCGCACCTCGGCCCGCGCCTGGACCCGCGTCCGCACCTCGGCCCGCGCCTGGACCCGCGTCCGCGTCCACGCCTCGGCCCGCGCCACGCCTCGGCCCGCGTCCACGCCTCGGCCCGCGTCCACGCCTCGGCCCGCGTCCACGCCTGGGATCGCCTCCGCGAGTGGGTCTGCGCCCGCGTCCGCGTCCGCGCGTGGGGGCGCGCCGACGTCTGGGGCCGCGATTACGTCTGGAGCTGCGCCCGCGCCTATGTCCACGCCTCGGTCAGCATCCGCGTCCACGTCTCCGTCCGCGCCTGGGGGAGCATCGGCGTCTGGGCCCGCGTCTGCGCCAGTGCAGCGGACCGCGGCAGCGCGCACGTCCCCGCCTCAGGCCGCGCCCGCGCCTGGAACCGCGCACACGTCGTCATCCGCCTCCACGCCCGCGCCCGCGCGTGGGGACGCGCCACGGCCCGTGGTTCCACATTCGCCTGCGCCGGGGTCCGCATCGGCGTCCCCTGCTGGATCTTCCTCCGCGCCGCTCACGTCACCTCCACGCCTGCCAGCGCCCACAACCACGACGAAATCCGCACCCACATCCGGGAGCAGGCCAGGGGCATCGCGAAGGTCCACCCCACGGCCCATGATTCCCCTTCCGGTGGTGTCCGCCCCCGGGCTGAGGCCCGCCTCGGCGTCCTCCGGTGAACCCGCTTCCGCTCCGTCCCGCTCCACCTCAGGGACGCCCACCCCGCCCGCGTCCGCGCCTCGTGTTGAGTCCGCGTCGCCGTCAGGTTCTGCGTCCGGGCCAGCGCGCGCACCTCTGTCACCGCTCACGTCAAGGCCAGTGATCCGTCCTTCGTCCGCGACTTCCCCCGGGTCCGCGTTCGCGCCTGTGCAGAGGTCCGCGGTCCCCTCCCCATCCCAGGACGCGTCGAGGTCCACCCCCTCCTCCGAGACGTCGTCCCCGGACGGGGCTGGACGGAGTTCGCGCGGACGGTCCGGGTTGGGCGCTCCCTTGCGCGAAACGCCACGAAGCGCAGTGCCGCCATCCGCCTCCACACCCCCCGGCGGACCGGCGCGGACTTCGCGCGTCCGGTCGGGGTTGGGTGCTCCCCTGCGAGGCACTCCGCCCACCGTCCTGCCGATCGGCGGACGGCCCGCGCCCGCCGCTGCGGCTCCGGTGCAACGCATTGCCAAGCCATCAGGCACGGACGGCGGCGAGACGGGGGGCAAGGACACGACATCGTCCGTGGGTCCGGTCGGCGATACCGCGCATCCCGTCCAGCGCAGCACCCCAGCGACACCCGCACCCGCACCCGCACCGGCAGCAACAACGGCTGCGACCGGTCCGGACGGCCCGGCGGTCGCGCTGCCCATCGTCGCGGTGCGTCGGCCGATCCAGCGGATGCCCGCCGAACCCCTTGCTGCCCACACAGCGTCCAGCAACGCGGCTCCTGGACGGCGTCCACCGTCCAGGAAGGTCGTCGCGCTGCAGCGGAAAGCCCCGATCCTGGGGACGACAGCCGCCGCAACGTCGATGGCGGCGCTGGAAACCGGTCACATAACGCCTGGTCAGGCCATGGACAGAACCAGCCGGGCAGACGCACCGAATCCCCAGGTGTCGCCGCCTCCGGCCATGCCCGTCGTCCGGACGCCCCAGCCCGCCCCAGCGGCGCCGGTGCAGCGGACGACCCCAGCCGCCCCGCCACCAGCAACACAGCAGCAGCGGCCATCCCAGCCCCCGCCGTCCGCTCCGGTCGTGCAGCGAGCACCCTCGGACGGGGCGTCCGGAGGAGGACGGCACGTCGCGTCACCCCCACCGTCGCCCCCGCCCCCACCACAGCGCCGGACGCACAAGGCCGCCGACCGGAACCGGAAGGCGGCCACCGAGCCCGACCTGGACGAACTCGCCCGACGACTGGTCGGCCCGCTGTCCAGGCTGCTCAGGACCGAACTGCGGCTGGACCGCGAGCGCGTGGGGAGACTGCGTGACCCCCGCCGCTGACGACACGCCCCCCGCCGACACGACCACACACACCGCCAAACAGACGCGCACCGACGAACAGACGCGCACCGACGAAGCAGAAAGGAGAGCCGGATGAGCAACACGAAGGATCCGGGGTCGAGCCTGTTCTTCCGGCTCACCATCGACGGGGAGTCCCTCGGCGACTGGAACGGCTGCGACGGCCTCGCCGCGCAGGTGGACGTGGAGCTGCGCGAGGAGGGTGGCAACAACGGGCACGTGTGGCAGCTGCCGACCCGGGTGCGGCACTCCAACATCCGGCTCACCCGGCCGATCAACGAGGAGACGGTCAAGGTCATGACCTGGATCTCCTCGGTCTCGACGGGGATCCGGCGGCCCACCGCGCAGATCGAGGCGCTCCGCGCGAACGGCGAGCTGGTCGCGCGCTGGGGCCTCCTGGACGTCCTGCCCGTGAACTGGACCGGCCCGACCCTCGACCCGGCTTCCAACACCGTCGCGACCGAGGTCCTGGAGCTCGCCCACCACGGCTTCACCGGGTCCGGGGGCGCGTGATGGCGGGCGGAGGGGGCCGGACCAGCCACGTCAAGGCGACGCTCAGCATCCACGAGCCGCCCGCCGGGGACTCCACCACCCCGGGCGGGACGATCAGGAAGATCGCGTTCCAGTTCAACCCGGCGCAGCTGGAGATCTCGCGGTCGGCGCAGTGGACGTACACGCCGACGGTCGCGTCCCGGGAGGCGGGCCGCCCCGAGTTCCTCGGGACCGACCAGCAGAGCCTGGACCTCGAGATGTTCCTGGACTGCTCCGACAAACCGGGCGACTCGCGGGTCCGGACGGCCGTGGAGGCGCTGTTCTCCTGCCTGAAGGTCGTCCCGTCGAGCCTGCCGGACCGTCCGTCCCCGCCGTGGGTGATCCTCGAGTGGGGCAAGTTCAGCACCGTCCGGTTCGTCGCCTACGTCCGGCAGGCGGCGGCGTCCTACACGCTGTTCGACGCGACCGGCGAGCCGATCCGGGCGACCTGCCGGATCTCGCTGGAGGAGATCCCGCACGCGACCGCCGGGCAGAACCCGACGTCCGGCGCGCTGTCGGCCCGCCGGGTGCACCGGGTCGTCGCGGGCGACAGCCTCGCCTCGCTCGCCTGGCGCGAGTACGGCGACGCGACCGCCTGGCGGATCATCGCCGAGGCCAACGACCTGGACGACCCGATGCGGCTGCCGCCCGGCCGCGAGCTGCTCCTGCCCGCCGCCGACGAACTCCACGTCTGACTCTGAGGGAGGGCTGAGAAACGTGTCCGAGGGGACCTACACCAACCTGCTGGCCGTCGCCATCGACGGCGCGCCGCTGCCCGCGACCGTGAAGCCGCTGCTGGTGGACGGCTGGGTGGACGCGTCGGTGAACGTGCCCGCCGCGTTCCAGCTCACCTTCCGCGACCCGCACCAGAAGGTGCTCGGACGCCTCGGCGTCAAGATCGGCTCGAAGGTCGTGCTGCGCGCGCTCGCGGTCGGCCGGGACGGCGGCACGCCCCTGTTCACCGGCGAGGTCACGGCCCTGGAGGCCGACTGCGACGGGACGGGGAAGTACAGCGTCATCCGCGGCCACGACCCCGGCCACCGGCTGCTGCGCAACCGCCGCGTCGAGGGCTACGTCAACATGACGGCCTCCGACATCGCGCGCAGGCTGGCGTCCCGGAACGGCCTGGCCGTCGGCAAGGTCGACTCGACGAGCACGGTCTACGAGCTGATCACGCAGCCGAACGTGACCGACTGGGACTTCCTGACGCGGCTCGCGCAGGAGAACGACGTCGAGATGTCCTTCGACGACAAGGGCAAGTTCCGGTTCGTGAAGCCCTCCGACGCGTCCGGCGCGCCGGGGGCGGGCACGCACGCGAAGCAGAGCCACCACGTGCTGGAGTTCGGCGTGAACCTGCTGAGCGTCCGCACCGGTGTCACGGCGTCCGACCAGGTCAAGGAGGTCGAGGTCCGGGGCTGGGACGTCGCGGGGAAGCAGAAGCTCACCTCGCGCGCCCCGGCGACGACCAACCCCGAGCTGAAGATCGGCGTCACCGGAGGTCAGGCGATCGGGCCGTTCGGCCAGGCGCGGCTGGTCGAGACGAGCGTCCCGTACGACCGGCAGGCGGAGGTCCGTGGGGCCGCGGACGCGCTCGCCGCCGACGTCAGCTCCGCGTTCGCCGAGGTGGAGGCCGTCGTCCGCGGCGATCCCAAGCTGCGTCCGGGGCTGCCGGTCGCGCTGAACGGGATCGGCAAGCCGTTCGAGGGCAAGTACACCGTCAGCACCGTCCGGCACGTGTTCTCCACGGGCGAGCGGTACGAGACGCAGGTGACGGTCACCGGACGCCAGCACCGCTCGCTGTTCGGGCTCGCGTCGGGCGGTGTCCCGTCCGCGCCGCGCCTGCCCGGCGTCGCGATCGCGATCGTCACCGACGTCCAGGACCCGCTGAAGCAGGGCCGCGTCCGGCTCCGTTTCCCCTGGCTGGACGACAAGTACGTGAGCGACTGGGCCCGCGTCGTCCAGTACGGCGGACGGCGCGGCGGGTCCCTGATCATGCCCGAGGTGGACGACGAGGTGCTCGTCGCGTTCGACCGCGGCGCGCTCGACCACCCGTACGTCGTCGGCGGCCTCTACAACGGCGTGGACCGGCTGCCCAAGTACGAGCGGACGCCGCTGGTCGGCACCGGCGGCAAGGTCAACTGGCGCGCGTTCGCCTCGCGCACCGGCCAGCGGATCGAACTGCTGGACGCCCCCACCAAGCGCGGCGTCACCGTGTCGAGCGGCGACGACAGCATGAAGGTCGAGCTGAACGAGCGCGGCACGAGGGTGACCGTCCACAGCGACGGGACGGTCGAGGTGAGCGGCGCGCGCGGCGTGAGCGTCAAGGGCGGCACGGACGTGAACATCGACGGCGCGGCCCGGGTCGACATCAAGGGCGGCGCGCAGGTCGTGATCAGCGGCGGGACGGTGGACATCAAGGGCGCCGAGGTGAGCATGGAGGCCGCCCTCTTCAAGATCACCGGGATGGTCGAGGTCCAGGGCAAGCTCAACGTCATGGGCGTGATCCAGCAGAACGAGATGCCCGTCATGGTCATCCCCGCCTGAGAACGCCACAACGGCAAGGAAGGAAACGATGGGGGAGCAGTTCGTCGGCGCGGGCTGGGGATTCCCGATGCGCGTCAACGCCTCGGGCGGCATCGCGCTGGTGACCGGGGAGCGGGAGATCGAGGAGGCGATGCGCCTGGTGCTGGCCACCGCCCCCGGCGAGCGCCCGACCCGTCCGGAGTTCGGGTGCGCCGTGCACGACATGGTGTTCGCCCCGGTCAACGAGGAGACCGCGGGCCGCATCGCCTACGAGGTGCGCACCAGCCTGGACCGCTGGGAGCCCCGCGTGGACGTCGAGGACGTCGAGGTCACCGCCGACGCCGAGGACGTCGGCGTCCTGTACATCGACGTCCGCTACAAGATTCGCGGCACCAACAACCCGCGCAACCTGGTCTTCCCCTTCTACGTGATCCCCCGCCACGACGAAGAGGCCGCGGACGAGGCAGAAACGGCGGCGAGCTGATGGCCCTCCCCTCCCCGAACCTCGACGACCGCCGCTTCCAGCAGTTCGTGGACGACGCCAAGCGGTACATCCAGCGGCGCGCCCCCGAATGGACCGACCACAACGTCTCCGACCCCGGCGTGACGCTGATCGAGGCCGTCGCGCACATGGCCGACCAGCTCGTCTACCGGCTCAACCGCGTCCCGGACAAGAACTACCTCGCGTTCCTGGACCTGCTCGGCATCACCCTCCTGCCGCCGTCCACGGCCCGCACCGACATGACGTTCTGGCTGTCGGCCCCGCAGGACCGGACGGTCACGATCCCGGCGTCCACCGAGGTCGCCACCCAGCGCACCGAGACCGAGGAGGCGACCGTCTTCGCCACCGAGGACGCCCTCGACCTGGTCTCCTGCGAACTCGACCGGCTCGGCGTCCAGCACGAGGGCGGCCCCCTGACCGACCGCACCGCCGACCTGCTCGAAGGCCGGGACATCGACTGCTTCTCCGCCGCGCCCCGTCCCGGCGACGTCCTGGCCTTCGGCCTCTCCGCCGCCGTCCCGTCCTGCGCCGTCCTCCTCCGCCTGGACAGCCGCGTGGACGGCATCGGCGTCGACCCCCGCCAGCCGCCCCTCGTCTGGGAGGCGTGGACGGCCGCCGGGTGGCGGGCCTGCGAACTCGACAGCGACGGGACGGGCGGCCTGAACCGTCCGGGCGAGATCGTCCTGCACGTCCCGGACGGCCACGTCATGTCACGCGCGGGCGCGCACGAGGCGGGCTGGCTGCGCTGCCGCATCCTCGACCCCGAACCCGGGCAGCCGTTCTACTCGGTGTCCCCGACCGTCCGCGCCGCCGAGGCCGCAACCCTGGGCGGGACGACCCGGGCGATCCACGCCGAACTGGTCACCGACGAGGTGCTCGGCGAGTCGGCGGGCGTCCCCGGACAGCGCTTCCAGCTGGCCCGCACCCCGGTCGTGAACGGCGACCCGCCCCTCGTCCTCGAAACCTCCTCGGGCGACGGCTGGGACACCTGGGACATCGTCGAGGACTTCGCCGCGTCCGGGCCGTCCGACCGGCACGCGCGGCTCGACCCCGCCACCGGCGAGGTCGACTTCGGCCCGGCCGTCCGGCTCGCGGACGGCGGCCTGCGCCAGTACGGAGCCGTCCCCGACAAGGGCGCGACCCTGCGCGCCCGCTCCTACCGCACCGGCGGCGGGCAGTCCGGCAACGTCGCCCGCGGCGCGCTCCGCGTCCTGCGCAGCTCGATCCCGTACGTCGCCCGCGTCACCAACAGGGAGGCCGCGCGCGGCGGCGTCGACCCCGAGACCCTGGACGAGGCCCGCCGCCGCGCCCCCATCACCCTCCGCGCCCAGGACCGCGCCGTCACCCCGCGCGACTACGAGGAGCTGGCCCGCCGCGCCGCCCCCGAGGCGGCCCGCCTGCGCTGCCTCCCCGTGGACGACGCGGGCGTCGGAGCGGTGCGCGTCCTGGTCGTCCCGCAGGCCGTCCCCGACCCCGGCGGACGGCTCCGCTTCGAGCAGCTCGTCCCCGGCGACGACCTCCTCGGCCGCATCACCCGCTACCTGGACGACCGCCGCCCGATCGGCATCCGGCTCAGCGTCGGCCCGCCGTTCTACCAGGGCGTCACCGTCGTCGCGACCCTGCACGCCTTCGGCGCGGCCGACGCCGAGAAGGTCCGCACCGCCGCCCTCGAGGCCCTCTACGGCCACCTGGACCCGCTCACCGGCGGCGCGGACGGCCGCGGCTGGCCCTTCGGCCGCCCGCTCCAGTCCGGCGAGGTGTTCGCCGTCCTGCAACGCGTCCCCGGCGTGGAACTGGTCGACGAGGTCCGCCTCCACGCCGCCGACCCCCTCACCGGCAAGCGCGGCGACGCCGTCGACCGCATCGACCTGTCGGCCGCCGCCCTCCTCTTCTCCCACGACCACAAGGTCCGCGTCCTCGGAGGCAGGCGGTGAGGGGCGGCGTCGACGGCCTCGGCACCCCCTACCCGCTCGGCGACCACCTTCCGGCCGTCTTCGCCGAGGACGACCTCGCCCAGCGCTTCACCGCGGGCCTGGACGAGGTCTTCGCCCCCGTCCTGTCCGTCCTGGACTGCCTGGACGCCTACCTCTCCCCGTCCCTCGCCCCGCCGGACTTCGTCACCTGGCTCGCCGGCTGGGTCGGCGCCGAGCTCCGGGGCGACGAACCCGACCACCAGGCCCGGGACACCGTCGCCACCGCCGCCGGGCTCCACCGCCTGCGCGGCACCCGGCGGGGACTCGCCGCCGCCGTCCGCCTCGCCTTCGGCGTCGAACCCGAGATCACCGAGAGCGGCGGCGCGACCTGGTCGCCCCGTCCCCTCGGCGACTTCCCCGGCAGCCGGACCCCCCACCTGGACGTCACCCTGCGCGTCCCGGACCCGTCCGCCATCGACGCCCAGCGCCTGGACGACCTGGTCGCCGCCGCCCGTCCCGCCCACATGCCCTACGAGGTCCACGTCCTCCCGGCCACGGCCGCGCCCACCGGCATGTGGACCGCCCCGACCAAGGAAGCCCCATGACGACCAAGGACGCCTGCCCCGACTGCGGAGCCCCCGGCCAGTCCGGCTCCTTCTGCGACATCTGCGGCGCCGTCCTCGACTG
Source organism: Actinomadura oligospora ATCC 43269 (assembly GCF_000518265.1). Classification (GTDB taxonomy): domain Bacteria; phylum Actinomycetota; class Actinomycetes; order Streptosporangiales; family Streptosporangiaceae; genus Spirillospora; species Spirillospora oligospora. Next base: position 104,448 of record NZ_JADG01000013.1, read on the forward strand.
GTCGAACCCCGCCCCGGCCAAGACGCCCCCGCCCGCCCGACCCGCGACACCCCCGGCGGCCAAGACACCCCCGCCCGCCGCGACACCTCCGCCCGCCCCGCCCCGGACGCCGCCACCGGCCACGCCGACCCTGCCGGAACCGCCGAACGTCCACCCCGAGTCCGCACCTCCGAACGCCCCCACCGGACGACGCTTCGCCCCCGAACCCGAGCCCGACCGCGCGGACTCCACCGAACCGTCCCCTCCGAAGCCGGACGCCGCTTCACCCCCGGCGGCGACCCACTCCACCCCGCCCGAGGACGCGGCCGAACGAGCCCGCCGCCTCCTCGTCCCGGTGGCGGACCAGCAACCCCCCGCCCCCGCCAACCCGCACGTCGCGCCGGTCCTCCCCGGCCGTCCCGAACAGGCCCGTCCCCACATCAGGCAAGCCGAGGAGATGGCCGTCGTCGGCGGGGTGATCTGCCCCTGGTGCGACACCGCCAACCCCCGCGAACGGCACTTCTGCCGCAAGTGCGCGATGAGCCTGGTCTCCGCCGACCCGTCCGGCCCCCGCACCCGCTCCTGGTGGCGCCGCATCCTCCGCCCGGACGACTCCGAGGCCCCCTGGGCGGGCGAACGGCCCCGCCTGCGCCGCGGCCTGAACCGGGCCCTCGCCACCACGATCGCCGCAGCCCTGGGCCTCACCGCCGTGGGCGTCGGCGTGGCCTACGCCGACAACGCCGTGAACGGCGTCTACGACCACTTCGCCAAACGCGTCCCGGTCTCGGTGAGCGACTCCAAGGCGTCCCACTCCGACCCCAGCCACGGCCCCCGCATGGCCTTCGACGGCCTGGCCGACACCTGGTGGGGCGACGGGTACGGGGGCAGCGGCGCGGGCCAGTTCCTGGAGTCGACCTTCGGCCAGCCCACCGACCTCCTGAACGTCATCATCACCCCGGGCGTCTCCAAGCAGCCCGACCAGTACGCCCGCCAGGGCCGTCCCCAGATCCTCGCCGCCCTGATCACGACGTCCGACGGCGGGACGACCACCAAGACGCTCCGCCTGGACGACGCCGCGGGCCCGCAGAAGCTCCCCCTGCGGGCCCACAAGGTCACCAGGATCCGCCTGACGATCCAGGCCGCCTACGGCGCCGGTCCGAACGTCCAGGTGGGCATCTCCGAGATCGAGTTCTTCGGCCGCTCCTTCGCGGGCACCCGCTAGCTGGAGTTCGCGGGCACCCGCTAACTGGAAGGGCTCGCACCCGCCTGTGCCGCCGCCCCGGGCCGTGGAGCGTCCACGCCCGGGGACGGCGCCAGGAACTCGCGGACGGCGAACGCGAGCCCGATGGCGACCGCGAACCAGAAGACCACCAGGCCGGTCGGATGGTTCCACAGCACGAAGACGACCGCCGCGACGACCAGGATCCCGACGCCGATCCACCGCTTGTGACGACGCACGAAGCCCTCGACCGGACCGGCCCGGAACCCCGCCGACTCCGCCGCCGAGCGGACGCCGCCGATGCCGGTGCTGCACGCCGTCCGCACGGTCGTGGCCACACGGGACGGCCCGCTGAAGAACGCGGCCAGGGCGACCAGCACCGCCACCGCCGCCACGGACCGCACGGCCTGCCGCAGGAACAGCACCAGGGCGTCGTAGACGGCCCCGGCCGCGCCGGGGTCGGCGTCTGCGGGCAGCCGGTCGAGGAAGTAGGTGCGGAAGACGGCGAGGGCGAGGCCGAGCACCAGCATCGCCGCCGCGAAGCCGATCGCCGTGCCGATCAGTGCCCTCCGCCGGTCCTTGGCCAGGTAGACGCCGCAGGCGGCGACGAGCAGGGCGGCGATCGGGAGCCAGACGCCCAGGATCTGGAGCAGCCGGAACCCCGACTTCGCCTTCGCCAGGGCCGAGGACTCGAAGAGCGTGAAGTCGGTGTGGACGGCCGGGATGTTGGAGGCCAGACCGAACCCGGAGTCCACCAGCTGGGTCTTGACCTTGTCCACCGCGGGTCCGACGTCGACGGTGACCTTGTCGCCGGTCAGCTTGACGGTGCCGCCGCCCTGACCGGTGAGGACCTTGTCCACGGCGGCGTGCGCGGCGGTGATCACCTTGGTCCAGATGGTCGCGAACGCGTCGCTGGCCACGACGCGGCCGGTCACGGTGCTGATCAGGCTGTTCAGGCCGTTGCCGATCGGCCCGCTGAGCTTGTTGATCAGGGTGGCGGTCCTCGGCGGCACGCCGCGTTCGGTCGCGGCGGCGGACAGCTCCTTCACCAGCGAGTTCACGTCGACCTGCTGCTCCACCGCCTTCGTCACCCGGTTGGTGACGGCAGTCTGCACGTCGGAGTTCTTGGCGAGCGGCCCCATCGCGGCCACGAACCGTCCTGTATCGGTGACCTGGTCGCTCGCCCAGACCGAGACCACCGACAGCATCGCGAGCACGCAGGCGCAGACGACGAGCAGCCCGGAACCGAAGGAGCGGACGCGGTGCCGTGGCGGCCGGGTCCCCTGCTTCTCCAACTCGGCCACCCGCTGCCGAAGCTCGTCGACCTCTCCGTCGCCGGGTCGCCCGCCACCGGCCTCCGTGGACGGCATGCCCCCTCCATTCCCGCGTGCCGATGGCCCCAACGGCCAGGCCCGCATGATCGAACGCGAGAGTACATCCGTCGTCACACAAGGTCACGGACCATGACTCCAAGTGAACGCCGCCCCCGGGGACAACTCCTGGAAATGCGAAGTGCGGGCCGAGGCTCACCTCGACCCGCACCTCGTCGGTGGTCCAAACGACGCCCGGCCCGGCCGACCACGCCGATCCGGACACCGCGCAAAGCGTCAGCTCAGTCCGTGCACCCGCTTGTACTCCAGCGCGTAAGCGAGCTTGCCGGGCTTGGACACGTCGTAGGGCTTGCTGAGCTTGGCGAACTCGCCCTTGTCGGCAGGCGCCCCGGCGTTCCACTGGTCGAGCGCGCCGAGCTGCCCGGCCGTGAACCCGCTGTCGACCACGGAGCTCTTGGACAGCGCCGTCATCTTCTGCGTCAGCGCCTTGACGGTGCTCAGGTAGCCGGCCAGGTCGTTCTCGTCCCACGAGGAGAGGTCGACCGGCCTGGCGTCCCGAACCCAGCTGCCCCAGTAGAACTCCTGGAACGGCACGCTGTTCTGCGTGTAACCGATGTCGCGGCTGAAATAGAGGAGGCTGCGGTACTTGTCGTCCTGGAAGTTCGCGAGGCCGACGCTGTCCGGCAGCTTGTTCACCTTGACGGGCCTGCCCTCGGGGTCACGCAGGTAGTCCCACTTGTTCGCGGCCATCCTGGCCCAGAACGTCTTCGGGGTCAGAGCGCTGAGATTGGCCAGGACGCGCAGCCGCACATGCGTGTCGAGCCCGCCGTCCGGCGTCTCGGCGAACGACGTGAGCGTGTGGTGCCCGTCCGTCAGGTACGGACGTCCTCCAGGACCGATGACGACCGTCTTCATCTCCGCGACGCTGTCGGCCGTCTCACCCCCGACCGGCAGCTCGCAGGTGAACGAGGACGGATCGTCCAGCCGGGCCCCCGGCTTCACGCTCGCCGCCGAGACCCGTCCGTCCGCCTCGCACCAGTCGTCGAACTTCTTGTTGACCGCGTCCTTGCCCAGCGTGTAGCGCCCGAGCTTGTAGTAGACCTCGCCGTATCCGAGCGACGGCTGCGTCGGCTTGACGTCCCCGATCCGCACGTCCAGCAGCTCGCCGGTCCTGGCGCACAGGTACCGCGCGTAAGGCGTCGCGCGCTGGTCGTGCCCGCAGAACGACGGCTCGGCCTGCGCGGGCGCCGCCACCGCGAGCCCGCCCCCGGCCGCCAGCGCCGCCCCGGCGATCGCAACGCGCAGCGAAAGCCCTCCGACCCGCATCGACCAGCTCCTCGCACCCGGCGCGCGAACCCCGGGGCCCGCCACGCGATCACCGGACGCCCCACGACGCCCGTCGGCGACCCTGACGGCCGAACCAGAACAACCCAGGTACTGCGGCTGAACACTCACGACCGGATCTCTTACGGGCAAACGAAATCCCCGCCGTGACGCTCGCGCCACGACGGGGATCCGGAGTCAGGCGATCAGAAGTGGAGCATCCACTGGAAGGCCGACTGGGCGTTGCTCACCCGGATGTGGTGACGCGTGCCGTAGTGCAGCGGGGTGTTCCAGTTGTACTCCTCGACGTCGAACGAGCCGTCGGAGTAGACCTTGTTCACGTAGGCGACGTGGCCGACCTTGTGGACGTCGTTGACGGCGATCGCGCCGACCTTCGGCGTCTTGTCGACCCTCACGCCGACCCGGCGCGCGGCGTTGTCCCACATGCCGGCGTTGCCCCAGGTGGTCTTCCAGTGGTTGCTGAAGTTGCGGACGCCGAGCCGGCTCGCGATCCGGTAGGCGGCGAACGCCGTGCAGTTGTTCTGCGCGAAGCCGCGCGCGTTGTGGTCGTAGTCGTTACGCGGCGTCTGCCCGGTGCCCGGCTTCGGGATGCCGAACGAGTGCGAGGCGTTCTGGTTCTTCAGCCCGGAGTTGAGGTTGCCCTTCGCCCCGGCCTTGAAGTCCTGGTAACGGCCGCCGTAGTTGCTGTTGAAGTAGATCCGAACGGTCTTGCTGCTGCGGTTCCACACCGAAGCCGCCGCGTTCTTGACGCACTTGCCCTTGCCCGCGCCGGCGCTCTTGAAGTCGTAGCAACCCGGCTGCTTGGCGCCGTAGTTGCTGACCGACCCCGTGAAGTCCGAGAGGGACCCCTTCTGGCCGCTGTTGTAGTACAGGCAGAACTCGCCGGTGTCGCACTTCCCGTTGCGTCCGGCCGCCTCGGCGGTCCCCGCGGTAGCGATAACGCTCCCACCAAGCGCGGCCACGGCGGCAGCCGCGGTCAGAGTCTTGCCGAGCAACTTCATGCTTGTCCCTTTCACTTCTGTGGAACCAGGGTCGGAGACCCATGAGTGGATCGGACTTCGGCCTGTCGTTCAGGCCGCGAACCCAACGACGCGCGGTGCGGGCGACGGCCTTGGGCGGCGACGGCCTCCAACACGGAGGTCTGCAGCCGGAGCGACGACGCGGAAGGCCACCGGCCCTCCCGCCGGCCGCCGGGCAGACGTTTCGCCCGAGGCGGGGATCATGTTCGCCGATTGTCCGACCTGTCCACAAGAAGTTCGGTGTTGTCAGCCTGTAAGCCGATCCGGCCGGCCCCCGCCCCACCTCACCTGACACCCCTCAAGGGCGTAAAGTGCCCGCCCGTCCCATTTCCCAGCCTCACAGGCAACCCGGGCGGCCCACATGGTGTCCGAGGGGCGATCACGGTCGGTGGTGGCGTTGGGTGGGGTTGTCTTCCGGGCCTTCCGTGGCCGCGGTGATCCCGGAGCACCACACGAAATTGCAGGGGTGCATAGTGGAAGTATGGTGAATCGTCGGGTGACGATGTTCCTCTGCGGTGATGTGATGCTCGGCCGCGGGGTCGACCAGATCCTTCCGCACCCCGGAGATCCCGCGCTGCGAGAGGCATGCGTGCGCAATGCCAGAACCTACGTTGAACTCGCCGAGGCCGTGAACGGCCCGATTCCTCGGCCGGTCGATTTCTCCTGGCCCTGGGGAGAGGCGCTGCCGGTACTCGACGATCTCGAGCCGGACATCCGACTGATCAACCTTGAAACGAGCATCACGAGAAGCGACGCCTTCGCGCCGGACAAGGGCGTGAACTACCGAATGAACCCCGACAACATTCCATGCCTGACCGCACTTCGGCCCGACGCCTGCGCCGTGGCCAACAACCATGTCCTCGACTTCGGCCGCCCAGGTCTGGAGGAGACGCTGACCGCCCTCACCAGGGCGGGATTGCGGGCGGTGGGGGCGGGCCGGGACGTCGTCGAGGCGCGGCGGCCCGCGGCATGCCCCGTTGACGGGTCGGGGCGCGTCTTGGTCTATTCGTTCGGGATGGCCTCGAGCGGCATCCCCGCGGACTGGGCCGCGGCTCCGGATCGCGCCGGTGTGGATTTCCTGCCCGGCCCGTCAGAAGCAGGCGCCGCCGACATCGCCGACCGGGTCCAGGAGGCCAAACGCCCGGGTGACATCGTGATCGCCTCCGTCCACTGGGGCTCCAACTGGGGATATGACGTCCTTCCGGGCCAAGAGCGCTTCGCGCACCGGCTGATCGACGCCGGCGTGGACATCGTGCACGGGCATTCCTCGCATCACCCCCGCCCGATCGAGATCTACCGGGGCAAAGCCATCCTGTACGGCTGCGGCGACTTCGTCGACGACTACGAGGGCATCAGGGGCTACGAGGAGTTCCGGGACGACCTGCGCCTGATGTACTTCGCTTCCGTGGAGTCGGGAACAGGCGTGCTCGCCGACCTGCGCATCGTGCCCATGCAGGCCCGGAAGATACGTCTGGAGCACGCCTCTGGAGCCGATTCCCGGTGGATTCTGGCGCTCCTCGACCGAATCAGCCATCCCTTCGGGACCCGGGTCGACCTTGACCGTGACGGCGTGATCACCGCATACGCCGGGTGAGCGGAGGCCCTTCTCAGGCACCGCTCGCGAAGTGGGAGATCATTTGGCGGATGTCCTCGATGGTCTAGGGGTGCGATACCGGCGCGAGATGATCGATGAACCACTCTCGCGCGAGTCCCGCGACCGTTTCGAGGGCTCCGGGTTCTTCGAACAAGTGCGTCGCGTCAGGAACGACGGCGAGCCGGTTCTCGCAGCGCAACTGGGACTGGGCCTGTTGGTTGAGCTCGAGGACGACCTCGTCCCATCCGCCGACGATGAGCAGCGTGGGCGCTGTCACCTGGGGCAGCCGCGCGGTTGCGAGGTCGGGCCGGCCGCCACGGGAAACGACGGCGGTGATGCCCGCATCGGGTTCGGCGGCGGCCCACAGCGCGGCCGCGGCCCCGGTGCTGGCGCCGAAGTAGCCGACGCGCAGCCCCCTCATCTCCGGGCGGTCGCGCAGCCAGATGGTGGTGTCGACCAGGCGGCGGGCGAGCAGCTCGATGTCGAACACGTTGGCCCGGTCGGCCTCTTCCTGCTTCGTCAGCAGGTCGAACAACAAAGTTCCGAGCCCCGCCTGGTTCAGCACGGTGGCCACGAAGCGGTTGCGCGGACTGTGGCGGCTGCTGCCGCTGCCGTGGGCGAACATGACGAACCCGCGCGGGGATTCGGGCACGGTCAGGCGCCCGGCCAGCCGCACCGGCCCGGCCTGTATCTCGACCTCCTCATCCACCGCGGGGTCGCCGTTCGGCGATGTGCCGGCGCCCGGCGCGGGTGCGGGGCCGCCCGCCTGCCGCAGACAGGCCGCGACCTGCTCGTCGCTGGTCTGGGAGAAGTCGGCGTACCACTGCCCGATCGCCGCGAATCCCGCAGGTGTCTCCAGGCAGATCAGCTCGTCGGCCTCGCCCTCCAGCCCGGCGGTCCAGCCAGGAGGCGCGACCGGGACGGCGAGCACCACCTGTGCCGCCCCCTGGGCGCGCGCCACCTGGCACGCGGCTCGGGCCGTCGAACCGGTGGCGATACCGTCGTCGACCACGATCACCGTTCGCCTCGCCAACGGCACCCGGGCCCGGTCGCCGCGGTACCGCCGTTGGCGACGTTCAAGCTCGGCGCGTTCACGCGCCTCGACCACGGCCAGGTCATCGGCCGACGCGTCCACGAGACGGACGATCTCTTCGTTGATGATCCGTACGCCGTCCTGGCCGATCGCCCCCATGCCCAGCTCCGGCTGGAACGGCGCCCCCAGCTTCCGGACCACGATGACATCCAGGGGCGCGTCCAACGCGCGGGCCACCTCCGCGGCGACGGGAACCCCTCCTCGCGGAAGCCCCACGACCACCAGGTCCTGGCCTCTCAGATGGCGAAGCCGGGCCGCCAAGCGCCGGCCCGCGTCAATTCGATCAGTGAACACCATGTTTCTCCCCCCTTACCTCCAGGCTCAGGCGGGATAGCGGGTGCCGCAAGGGGCGATAGTCCCCTGTTGGCGACGCCAACAACGAATCTGCGTGTGACAGGGGCCACGCCAACCGCGGCGCGCAAGATGCGGGCTTTCGCGGGGGTCTCGGCGACCCCGCCCGGAACGAGTTGCAGCGGGCAAGCGTGGCGCAGGTCGGGTCGGCCTTGTCGTTCCGCTCCCGGGCAGATTGAATTACAGGGCGTCCGCCACCGAAAACGCAACAAAGCGGGAGAAGTCGAAACTTCTCCCACTTTGCTATGGGGGGGCGAGGCCGCGGGTTCGCCCACCTGCGCAACGGCGGCATCACCAAGGCCGAGGCCCGCGTCCCACTGGCCCTGGCGCTCACCCCAACGCGCGCCGCGTCCCTCACCCGCGGCCAGATCCGCGCGGCACTCGAACGCGCGGGCCGAGCCCGCCAGGTCGAGCAGGACGTCGAACGGTTGCGTCAGATCTTCCGCGCCGACCACATGCGCCTGCCCGACCAGATATGACACCACCTAACAAAGCACTTCTAGGAGTCGAACTCGGCGACCAGCTCGAAACGACCACCCGCTCGTGCTCCGGCGGTGAGCCGCCCCCCGGTGCGTTCGGCCAAGCCCCTCAACCCCGATCCGCCGGGACCCGGGCTCGGAGTCGCGGGTGGGGGTTCGGCGGCTCCGTCGTTGACGACGCGGAGCCGGACCGTGTCGCCTTCCGGGGTGACGGTGATGCGGCAGGTGCGAGCGGTGCTGTGTCGTACGACGTTGGTGACCGCCTCGCGCAACACCGCGGCGACCGCGGCCTCCACCTCGGGCGGCAGGGTGCCGGTCTCGACGGTGGCGGCGGCCTGTATCCCGGCGGCCTTCAGGACGGCGTGCGCCGCGGACAGCTCCTGGGCCAGGCGCAGCCCCACCGCCGCGTGGGCCACTGACTCGAGTTCGGTCAGTGCGCGCTCGACCAGGTCGGGCAGCGCGGCCAGCTCGGTGCGGGCGCGGACCGGGTCGGCCTCCATCAGCCGGTCGCACAGCTCTCCCCGGAGCACCACTGCCGACAGGCTGAAGGACAGCAGGTCGTGCAGGTCGCGGGCGATGCGGGTGCGCTCGCGGATGAGGGCTTCGCGGGTCAGGTCCCGCTCGGCCTGGCGCAGTAGGACCACGAGGTTCGACAGCCGGATCAGGCCGTAGGAGACCCAGGTGAGGATGGCCAGGCTCACCAGGAACCCCGCCACCCCCGCCAGGTTGGGCGCCGGCGACAAGGAGAAGTTGAGCGCGACGTACAGCGCCACCACCACACCAGTGATCATCAGAGAGCGTGGTGGCCGCATGCGGATGAGCACCAGGCCCAGGAAGAAGGCCCACAGGTTGGCGATGCCGCTGAGTTCCATCACCAGGTAGCTGAACGGCATGGCCGGGAGACCCACCAGCACACCGAGGAGGATCATCTGCTTGCGTGACGGCTTCATCAACAGCAGAACCACCCCGGCCGCGCAGCTCAGCGGCACCAGCAGCAGCAGTGTCCATGGCCGGATCATGGCCGCGCCGACCCATTGGAGCGACGCATCACAGGCGAACACTGCGGCCAGCGTGAGGCGCGCCACCTTCGGCGACTCGATCGGCGCCGGCCGGGCGGGCGGGAGGCGGTAGTCGGCGGCCGTCGCACGGATGTCGGTCAGCGCCTGCCGGACGGTCTCGACGGCCGCGCCGAGCCGGTCCCGCGCGATCTCCGGTTCGGCGTCGACGGCTTGTGTCAGCTGCGCCAGGACGGCCCGCAGGTGAGCGCCGGCCACCGTGCGCAGTTCACCGTCGACCCGTAGCCGTTCGCGCAGCAGTTCCAGGCGTGCCAGATGCCCGCGGGCCGCGTCGAGCCTGGCCACCATCACCACCAGGGCGTACAGCCCGAAGATGATCAGACCGTCATCGGCGGTCTGCAGCATCCTCATGCTCGCCGACAGCGCGTCGTCGGTCCACAGTCCGGCCACGTCCGTGGCGACCAGGATGAGCCCGAACAGCGGCCAGGCCACTCTTCCCCGGAAGGAGCACAGCGCCGCGACCGCCAGCGGCCAGGGCATCCAGTCCCAGTGCGTGCCCGCGACGGCGAACGGCACCGCGTACAGCATCATCAGGACCGCCAGCAGGGCGTCCCGGACCCGGCGGCGATGCGGCCCGGCCAGCAGCGCCACCAGCGGCGGATAGGGAGCCATCGTGACGAACGCGACCGACCACGCCAGCCCTTCATCCAACGCCGACAGCAGCCGGATGGCCATGATCAGGCCGAGCGCGGTCCACATCATCAGCCGCACCAACCGCAACTGCGAATCCCCGGTGCCGCCGGAACCGTCGACTACCGGGTCGTCTTCCATCGTCGCAGCAACCGACATCCCCAGCACCCGCGTCCTCTATGGCCACTGACATCACAGAATGTCGGCAAGTTCACATTAATGGCTCTGACCTCCCCGTACCACCTGCTCTTCGCCACCTCCCCTGGCGTCGCCGGGCTCCTGCTGCCGAGATACTGTTCGGCGTGATCAGGATTCTGCTCGCCGAGGACGTGGCGCTGCTGCGTTCGGCGCTGGTGGAACTGCTGTCCATGGAAGACGACCTCCAGGTGGTCGCGGAGCTCGCCTCTGGCGCGCTCATCGTGCCCACTGCGTTGGATGTTCGGCCTGACGTGGCCGTGCTCGACATCGACCTGCCCGAGGTGGACGGCCTGGCCGCCGCCGAACGGCTCCGCGGGCGGCTGCCCGGCTGCCGCGTGCTGATCCTCACCGGTCTCAACCGGCCGGGCCAGCTCCGGCGGGCACTCGCCGCTCAGGTCGCGGGGTTCCTGCCCAAGGACGTACGGCCCGCCGAGCTGGCGGGTGCGATCAGGACCGTCGCCTCAGGCGGCCGGGTGCTGGACCCGGCGCTCACGGCCGCCGCGCTGGAAGCGCCGGCAAGCCCCCTGTCGCAACGGGAGACGATGGTCCTGCGCATGTCGGCCACGGGCGCCTCCCCCGGGGAGATCGCCGAACAGCTCTTTCTCACCCCGGGGACCGTCCGTAACTACCTCACGTCGGGCATGGCGAAACTGGACGCCCGGAACCGCGTCGACGCCATCAGGATCGCCACCGAGGCGGGCTGGATCTGAGGCCGGAGGCCACCGCCGGCAGGAAGTGGCGGGAGGCCGCCCGTCCGGGATCCCCATGAAAAATTCACACCCCGACAGATGACGCACACGCTATCGAGCCACCTGCCGGATCTGTGAATCTTCTCCGCAGTAAGCCGCGGCACAAAAACACCATTTGTGCACGCCCGAGCGTAAGGGGATTCGTGATGCCGATAGAGAAGGTCGAGTTCAGCAGCGACGGCTACCGGCTGGCCGGTGACCTCTACCTGCCCGAGCCTGGGGCCGAGCGGGGGGCGGTGGTGCTGACCGGGCCGTTCTCCGGGGTGAAGGAACAGGTCACCGGCTACTACGCGGATTGGTTCGCGCGGCGCGGATACGTGGCCCTGGCCTTCGACCACCGCAACTGGGGCGGCAGCGAAGGTGAACCGCGCCAGCACGAAGACGCCTCCGCGAAGGTGTCCGACCTGCGGAACGCGATCGGCTTCCTGGCCGCCCGGCCGGAGGTCGACTCGGAGAGGATCGCGCTGTGCGGGGTGTGCCTGGGCGGGATCTACGCGATCCAGCTCGCCGCATTCGACCCCCGGGTCAAGGCCGTCGCGCTGATCGCGGCCGCCTACAACAGCCCCAAGCTGATCCATGACCGCTTCGGCGCGGAGAACTTCGCGGTTCTGATGGCCCAGTTCGCACAGATAGCGCAGCGGCAGTCCGACACCGGGGAGATCGAGTACTGGCCCGCGGTCAACCCCGAAGGCATGCCCGCCGGGAACCCCGGCCCGGAGCCGTTCGAGTACTACGGGACCGGGCGCGGGGCCTGGCCCGGGTGGGAGAACCGCTGCACCGCGCTGTCGGTGCTGCAGGAGCTGACGCTGGACGTCGACTCCTACCTTCCGCTGGTCACCGCTCCCTTGGTGATTGTGCACGGCCGCGGCGACCAGGCCATTCCCGTGGCCGACGCCGAGGCCGCCTTCGCGACGGCGCCCGAACCCAAGGAGCTGCTGCTGCTCGACACCAGCAACCACATCGAGTTGTACGACGACGACCGTTACGTACTGCCGGCCATCGACCGGGCCGTGTCCTTCTTCGAAAAGAGCATGTGATGCGTTACCGACTGCTGGGCCGCACCGGGCTACGAGTCTCCGAAGCGTTCCTGGGCGCGATGACCTTCGGACAGGACTGGGGATGGGGCGCCTCCGTCGAGGAGTGCCGGAAGATGTTCACCGCCTACGCCGAAGCGGGCGGGAATGTGATCGACACCGCCAATCGGTACACCGAGGGCAGCAGCGAACAGATCGTCGGGGAGCTGCTCGGCACCGACCGCGACCGCTTCGTGCTGTCCACCAAATACACCGTGACCATGGACGGCACCGACCCCAACGCCGGCGGCAACCACCGCAAGAACCTGGTCCGTTCGGTCGAGGCCAGCCTGCAACGGCTCGGCACCGACTACATCGACCTGCTGTGGGCGCACATCTGGGACCCCAACACGCCGATCGAGGAGACTATGCGGGCTCTCGACGATCTCGTACGGGCGGGCAAGGTGCTGTACACCGGGATCTCCGATGCGCCTGCCTGGCTCGTCGCCCGTGCGAACACCATCGCGGAGTTCCGCGGGTGGACGCCGTTCGCGGGGCTCCAGTTGCCCTACAGCCTCCTCAAGCGCGACATCGAGCGGGAGCTGCTGCCGATGGCCGCGGCTCTGGAACTGTCGGTGGCCGCGTGGTCGCCGCTGGCCGCCGGCGTCCTGGCGGGCAAGTTCACCCGGACCGGCGCCGACGGTCCCTCCCGAGTCGACCGGGCCGCCGTCTCCGAACGGGACCTGGCCATCGCGCGGACGGTGGACGCCGTGGCCGACGAACTCGGTGTGTCCTCATCGCAGGTCGCCATCGCGTGGACGCGAGCGCACCGGCCCTGGGTCCACCCGATCCTCGGCGCCCGCAACCTGGAGCAGTTGACCGACAATCTCGCGGCGGTCGATCTGGAACTGCCCGAAGAGGCGGTGACCCGGTTGGACGAGGCCAGCACGATCGAACTGGGCTTCCCGGTGGAGTTCATCGCGGACACCGCCGATTTCGTCTACGGGCCCAGCGGAAAGCTGGTCGATGGCAGGAGCCTCCTGTGAAATCTGCCCGTCGTGCCTTCCGGACCAGAGGCCGCCTGCTCTCCGCAGCCACCGCGGTCGGTGCCGTCCTGGCCACCGTGCCCGCCACGGGCGGGTATGCCGACGGCTGCGATCAGGCCTGCCAGATCGGCTGGGCCTGGGCGGCCCAGCGGCAGAACACCCTGCCGCGCACCGCCTTCTACGATGCACCCCGCCCACTGCCGTGGGCACCGAGCGGGACCCTGATCCGCGCGGAGACCACCTCCGACTACGTGGTGGAGAACAAGCCGGTCAAGGCCGTCCGGGTGCTGTACCACTCCCGTGACTCCCGGGGCCGCGACGTGGCGGTCTCCGGCGTCGTCCTGGTGCCGCATGACCGGCCGCGCCCGGTGGGCGGCTGGCGTGTCGTGGTCGACGCACACGGAGCCAGCGGCATCGGGGTCGACTGTGCGCCGTCGCTGATGCGCGACCTCTACCACGGCGACCAGATGGTCCGCTTCCTGGAGCAGGGGTACGTCGTCGTCGCCCCGGACTACGCGGGTCTGGGGACGACCGGTCATCCGGAACTGGTGAACAAGACCGCTGAGGCCGAGGACATCGCCGGGGCGGTGCGGTCCGCGCGCCAGGCCGTGCCAGGTCTGGCACGTGGCTGGGTGCTGTGGGGGCACTCCCAAGGCGGCGGCGCGGCCTTGGGCTTCGCCGAACGCCAGCTGAAGCGCCCAGAGCCGGGCTACCGGGGGGCCGTCGTCACCTCGCCCGCCGCCGATCTGCCCACGCTCGCCGCCCATGTCGCCACGACCGTCCCGTACGGCGGATTCGCTCCGCTGCTGGCCCAGGGTGCCGCCTACGGCAACCCGAAGATCGACGTCGGACGACTGCTGACCCCGGCCGCCCTGAGTCGCCTGGACGCCGCCCGGACGGGCTGCCTGGGCGTGACCACCGCGGTGTACACGGATCTGACCGGGGCGGCGCTGGTCCAACCGGACTACTCCGGCGACCCGCGCTTCACCCGATATCTGCGCGACAACAGCCTCGGCCACGAGCGAGTCGCCGGCCCGGTGCTGTTCCTACAGGGCGGCGCGGACACCGTCACCCCCGCATCGGTCAACGCCAAGGTCGCCGCCGGACTCCGCAGAGCGGGCTCCCAGGTCACCTACCGCGCCTACGACGGCCTGGAGCACGACACCTACGGAACCGCGACCGGCATCGACGACGGCGCGATGCCCGACATCCTCGCCTGGGTCAAGGCCCGCTTCGCCACCCGCTGAACGATGACGGCTCCACGGCGGCGACGGGCGACCACCACGGCGGACTTCCAGGACCAACAGACGTCTCACAGCTGGCAACGAGAGATGGCCGAGACGCTGATCATCGGACACGGAACGATCGTGGCGGACTTCTTCGACGTGGGATGTTCGCGACGGCTTCCGTGGGCGAATTCCGTGGGCGAAGCGCCCTCGGGCCGCCGACCTGCTCACCGCCCGACATCCCAGAAGATCGCGCATGCGCCTCTGGTCAGCGAGGAGGACTTCGTCGCCGCCCAGGCCATCCGCACTGCTCGTCCGGCCAAGGACGGCACCGTGCGTGAGTACCTGCTCGCAGGCCTGATGCGCTGTCGCGTCCGTGGGCGGCGCATGGACGCGCACTGGGTCAACGACCACCCCGGCTACCGCTGCCGCCACGGCCACAACAGCGCCAAGCCCCGACCATCACACCGGCCGAGGAATCTCTACATACGCGAGGACCGCATGCTCACCGCCCTCGGTGAGCACCTCCCCGGACGCCCGCCCGAGATCGCCGATCACCTGCGCGACGAACTCCTGACCATCGTCTGCGACACCGCCACCTGGACGCTCGCCCACGCCGACAACGCACAAGGCCCGATCCAAACCGATCTCCTCGACCAGTTCGAACCGGGCCCACACCCCTTCATGGGGTAATTCGGTGTCCGAGGGGGGACTTGAACCCCCATGCCCCGTAAAGGGCACTAGCACCTCAAGCTAGCGCGTCTGCCTATTCCGCCACCCGGACCGGTGTGGCGCCGCAGCTCTCGGCTGCAGCGGCGGGCTTCACTGTACCAAAGGTCGGGAGTCGCGGCGAAGTCGATCGTGGGGGCACCATGGTCGGGTAGGCGCGAGCACGGATGAGGGTGGTTGTCGTGGGTCTGCCGGGTGCCGAGGACGAGGTCGTCCGGATCTGCCAGGAGCTGATCCGGATCGATACGAGCAACCCGGGTGATCACTCGGGGCCGGGGGAGCGGGAGGCGGCGGAGTACGTCGTCGGGCAGCTCGAGGAGGTCGGGCTGCGGCCCCGGGTCTTCGAGTCGCATCCCGGACGGGCGAGCGTCGTGGCGAGGATCGAGGGGGAGGACCCCACGCGGGACGCGCTGCTGCTCCACGGGCATCTGGACGTCGTCCCGGCCCAGGCGGAGGACTGGACGCACGACCCGTTCGGCGGGGAGATCGCCGACGGGTGCGTCTGGGGCCGCGGGGCCGTGGACATGAAGGACATGGACGCGATGATGCTCGCCGTCGTCCGGCAGCGGCTGCGGGAGGGGCGGCGGCCTCCGCGGGACGTGGTGCTGGCCTTCCTCGCGGACGAGGAGGCCGGCGGGACGTGGGGAGCCCAGTGGCTCGTCAAGGAGCATCCGGAGCTGTTCGCCGGGTGCAGTGAGGCCGTCGGGGAGGTCGGCGGGTTCAGCCTGACCGTGCCCGGCGACAAGCGGATGTACCTGATCGAGACGGCGGAGAAGGGCCTCGCGTGGATGCGGCTGACCGCCGACGGGACGGCCGGCCACGGGTCCATGGTGCATCCGGACAACGCGGTGACGGCCGTCGCGGAGGCCGTCGGACGGCTCGGACGGCACGAGTTCCCGATCCGGCTCACCAAGACCGTCCGGGCGTTCCTGGAGCGGGCGTGCCTGGCGTACGGGGTGGAGTTCGACCCGGAGAACCCTGAGCGGTGCCTCGCGGAGATCGGCCCGCTGGCGCGGATGATCGGCGCGACGCTGCGGCACACGCTGAATCCCACCCGGCTCGACGCCGGATACAAGACGAATGTCATTCCGCAGAGCGCGACCGCCCAGGTGGACGGACGTTTCCTGCCCGGTTACGAGGATGATTTCTTCTCGACCGTGGACGAATTGCTCGGACCGGACGTCCGCCGTGAATTCGTGCATCACGACCAGGCCGTCGAGACCGAGTACGACGGCGCGCTGGTCGCGGCCATGGAGGCGGCCCTGATCTCGGAGGACTCGGGCGCGCTGCCCGTCCCGTACTGCCTGAGCGGCGGGACGGACGCCAAGGCGTTCGCCCGCCTCGGCATGCGCTGCTTCGGCTTCGCGCCCCTTCGACTCCCCCCGGAATTGGATTTTTCCGGAATGTTCCATGGCGTCGACGAGCGCGTTCCGGTGGACGGACTGCGCTTCGGCGTGCGCGTTCTCGACGACTTCCTTGATCGCTCCTGAGAATTCCCGCGGAAGTGCGCGGAATGGGGGACGTCCGTGCGCTCCGTGGTGCTACGGTCACCATTCGTAGAGAGCGGCTTGACCCGCTCTTTGCGTCGTCCGGAAGTCGTGTCTGGACGGGGTGACCCTGGCAGGAGGAGCTCGTGGACCACAGCGCGGCGCGGACATCGGCGGTCACCGCCGTGCTGCGTCGCGTGGTCGCCGTCCGGGCGGTCCACCGGCTCCTCCTGCTGGCCGGGCTCGTCGTCGCGGGCTGGCTGATCGGCGGGGCCGCCCAGGCGTTCGCTGACACCGCGTCCCACCAGGGCATGGCGACCGCGTCTCCGCAGGGGGCGGCGGTCGTCCCGGCGAGTGCCGCCGGGCTGCTGCGTGCGCCCGGCGGAATCGTCCAGGGCGCGTCGGCGGTGCTCAGGGGCCGGGCTCCGGTTCCCGCAGCGCTCGCCGCTGTGCCCCACGGCCGGACGGTCGTTCCGCTGCCCGGCCACCCGGTGCCGAACATCACGCCGACGCCGCGTCCGTCCGTGCCGCCCGCTCAGAACATCCCGGGGCGGGCGACGAACGGTGACCGTCCGGGGGCGGAAGGCGAGATCGTCGTCACGCCCGCGGAACGTCCCGGCCGGACGGCCCCGGCCCGCCCCAGCGCCATCACGCGGCGCATCGCGGCGAACGGCACGGGCTTCGCCAAGGCCGCCCGCGCCCACGTCCGCAGGAGTGCCTCGCGGACGGTCTGGCGCGGCCCGGACAAGCCGGTCGCACCGGTTCCCGCCCCCGCTCCGGCGCAGGCCACCGGGGCCTCGGCCCCCGCGGCCGGTCCCGTCCTGTTCGGCGGGTTCGGCGGGACGCTTCTCCGCCGCTCCTGGACGCCCCGCCGTCCGGGCGCGGTGCTTCTCCGGGCCCTGAACGAGGTCCCGCCGGCCGTGCGCGGCGCGGCGGACGAGCCCTCGTTCGCCCCTGACTGATCACTGATCTCCGGCGCCCGGCCCGAGCGGCTCGGGTCGCGCCGGGACGTGGCCGCCGCGAGCGGCACGTCACCCCCCGATCGAGCGACGCGTCCCCGGCGCGGGCGTGAGCCCGCCCAGGCGGCCGCCGAGCTCGACAGAACCCCGGCGAAACCGACACCGACCGTCCGGCCCGGACGAGCGTTCCGCACGCCTGCCCTCCCAGCGGCCGTGGACGCGCCGTCCGCCGGTCCGAACCCGCGGACCGGACACCGGCCGGCGGACGGGGCGGACGGTTCCGCAGGGAGACGCGGCAGGCGCGGCACGGTCCGCGCGCCGCGGCAAGCAGTCCGACCTTCACCAACGAAGATCCTCGAACGGAGCATCATGCGAACGTGGGCCATGGGTACCGCTCGTGCCGCCGCTCTCACCGCGAGCTTTGTGGCACTGGGCGCCAGCGTCATCCCCACCGCTGCGCTGGCCGACACCACCGACGGCACCGGCAGCGTGCTCGGCGGCAACCAGATCAACGCGCCGGTCTCCGCGCCGGTCGACATCGGCGGCAACGCGGTCGCCGTCGCGGGCCACGCGAAGGGCCGTGAGAGGGGCGGCGCGACCGTCCACAACGGCCCGGACGGCGGCGGGCAGAAGACCTCCGGACGCGGCGGAGTGCTGTCCGGGAACCAGGTGCACGCCCCCGTCTCCGCGCCCGTCAACGCCTGCGGCAACGCCGTCGCGATCCTCGGCGAGGCCGACGCGGGCTGCAAGGGCGGCGCGACCGTCCACAACGGGCCGGACGGCGCCCCCGGCGGCCACCACCACGGCCGTCCGGGTGGCAAGCACCACAAGCCCGGTCGCGGACACGGCAAGAAGGACAGCGGCAAGGGCGGTCACGACAGGACGGGCGGCAGCGGACGCTCCGGACACGGCCCGAACGGCGGCGGACAGACCACGTCCGGCGAGGGCGGCGTCGGCTCCGGCGACCAGGTGGACGCGCCGATCTCCCTCCCGGTGGACGCGTGCGGGAACGCGATCGCGATCCTCGGCGTGTCCGAGGCGCGTTGCGTGGGCGGCGCGTCCGTCCACAACAGCGGCGCGGACGGGCAGAAGACCCGCGGCAAGGGCGGCGTGCTCGCGGGCAACCAGGCCCACGCGCCGGTGTCCGCGCCGATCGACGTCTGCGGCAACGCGGCGGGCGTGCTCGGCGAGGCCCACGCCGGATGCAGGGGCGGCGCGGCCGTCAAGAACGGTGGCCACACCGGCGCCGGGCAGCGGACGTCCGGCAACGGCAGCGTCGGCGGCGGCAACCAGGTGGACGCCCCGATCAGCCTTCCGATCAGCGCCTGCGGCAACAGCGTCGGCAACGCGCACGCCTCCTGCCACGGCGGTGCGTCCGTCCGGAACGGCGGCCACGGGTCGGGGCGGCAGACGACCAACGGCGACGGCAGCGTCCTCGGCGGGAACCAGATCAACGCGCCGGTCTCCGCGCCGGTGAGCGTCTGCGGCAACGCGGTCGGCGTGCTCGGCGAGGCGGGCGCGCACTGCGCGGGCGGCGCCCACGTGCGCAGCAGCTCGGGCGGCGGCCAGCACACGTCCGGGGAGGGCGGCGTGCTCGCGGGCGACCAGGTGAACCTGCCGATCTCCGCACCCGTGAGCGTCTGCGGCAACGCCGTCGCCATCCTCGGCGAGGCGAACGCCGCATGTGACGGCACCGCCACGGTGTTCGGCCCGAAGGGCTCGGGCGCGCACACGCACACGGACGGCCCCGGCGGCGGCTACACCCCGTACAGCCGGGCGAACACCGACGCGCGGCGTCCTGTCCCCGCGCCGATGCCGGGCCTCCCGCGCACGGGCCCCGGATCCGGTCTCGGCGCGGGCTCGCTGCCGGTCAACCCCGGTTCGGCCCTGCCCGCCCTGCCGAAGCTCCCGGTCGCGGGCAACCTGTCCAGCCTTCCGCTGGTCTCCGGGCTCCGCCCCGGCTCCGGCAAGGCCGGACTGCCGGTCGGGTCCGCCCTCCGCTCCCGCTCGGGCCTGCCGCTGGCGTCCACGCTCCCGGCGAAGTCGGGTCTCCCGTTGGCGTCCACGCTCCCGGGCAAGTCGGGTCTGCCGGTCATGTCGGGCCTGCCGTCCACATCCGGGCTTCCGCTGGTGTCGAGCCTGCCGTCGACGTCCAAGCTGCCGCTGGTCTCCAGCCTTCCGCTGACGTCCGGCCTGCCGGCGAAGCCGGTCTCGCCGAGCAAGCCGGTCTCGCCGAGCAAGCCGGGTTCGCTGACCAAGCCGGGTTCGCTGACCAAGGCCGGGGCGGCGGGCAAGTCTGGCCTGCCGGTCGTCTCGGGCCTGCCCGTGGCGTCCAACCTGCCGCTGGGGTCCGGGCTTCCGCTTCGGAAGGCGCTGCCTTCCACGGCCGGGCTGCCGGTGCCGTCGGGGGTTCCGTCCGTTCCGGGCGCGTCCAAGCTGACGGCGCTTCCGGGCCTGTCGCAGCTGCCCGCCGCCCCGGCCTCGCTGGGGACGCCGCTGTCGCGCAGCCGCACCCGGGGCGGGCCGGTTCCGACGGTCCCCGGCCTGTCGCAGCTGCCCGTCCAGACCGGCCAGCTGCCCGTGCGGCTGCCGCTGGGGGCCGCGCGGACGCCGTTCGCCCCGTCCGGGTCGGCCGTCCCGCAGGTCGGCGCGCTGACCCGCGGCCTGCCCGCCGCTCCGGTGGCGCTGCCGGGCCTGCCCGTCCCGTCCGCCCGGCGCAGCACCCACGTGTCGGGTGACGCCGTGTCCCGGCTGACCGGCGTCAAGCTGCCCGTCGCGGACGCGCTGCCCGTGTCCGGCGACCTCAACACCCCGCAGATCGGCGGCGTGACGGACAAGGCCCCGGTCAAGGACCTCACCCAGCTGAAGGGCCTCACCCAGGTGAAGGACCTCACGCAGGCCACGGACCTGACGCACGTCCGGAAGACGGCCGCCGAGGAGTCGGTCACCAGCGGCACCCACGCGGACTCCACCTGGGTCCTGGGCGCCGCCGCGGTGCTGACGGCGCTGTCCGGCGTGCTGTCGCTGGGCCGCCGCGTCCGCCTCTTCCGGCGGGCCTGACCGCTCGTGGACGGGGGCTCCGGCTCCCGTCCACAAGCGCGTCCGCGTCCGGACGGGCAGTTTCCGAGGTTTCGCCCTCGGACGAGCCGCCCGCCTCCGGACCGCACAGACGCTTTGCCCGTCCCGGAGGCGCGGTCTGGGGCGGGCAAAGCCCTGTTCAAGAAAGGTTCCCGTTCCCGGTGGTGTCGCCGGGGTCCGGAAGGGCTTGCCGCGAGGCGGGGTCGTTATCCCGGAATGGGGAGTGAGGTCTCACACGGGCGGTTTTGTCGTCGTGGTACGCGGAGAGACTCGTCCGGGTAGGGGACGTGACCGAGGGACGCGACCGAGGACGTGGGGGAGCGATGCGACCGGGGGCGCGTCCGAGGGACGTGTTCGAGGGCGGGATCGAGGGGCGTGACGCGCCGGACGGCGTGGCGCGCGGCGGAGGGGACGCGGGAGACGCGATGAACGGGGGCGGACGCGATTATGATTACCGGGCGTCAAAGGATTCGTACTTAGTGCTACGCTCCGGACGGAGTGCGCAGAGGGAGTCAAAGGGTGTGACGCCGGAGGGCGACCCGCCTGGCCTGCGGAAACAGCGCCGGGCCGGACGCCTAGAAGGTGCGCACCTGGCGAATGATCTTGCGACGCAGTTGGATCCGGCGGCTACCGTCGGGGTAGAGGCGCAGCCGGTCGAGCTCCCAGCCGCCGTGTTCGGCGTGCTCGGTGAGGATCTGCCGGGCGGTGTCACGTGTGGTGCCGCGCGGCAGTCGGAGAACGAGGTAGGTGTACTCCACCATTGCCCCTCATTATGACCCGGCGGTGTCCTGCGGACGTCCGGCCGGCGACGGCTTCGGCGGTGGCGTGGGAGACGGGTCCGGAAGCGGCTCGGGTGGCGTCCCTGTCCGCAGCCCCGGCGGCGACGTGTCATCCTGTGGGAGTTTCACGGCGGCCGTGGGGTGGCGGGGGTTCCCCGGACGGGAAGGCGCGGCGGGGTCCCCCGGGCATGGAAGCGTCGTCGGGAAGCGTTGTGGCGAAGTCGTCACAACGGCGGTGAGTAGAGACCAGACAGCGAGGTTGGAGCGACTGTGCCAGCCAAGAACGGCACTGCGAGGGGTGGCCGGTCCGGGGCCGATGGTGGCACCCGCCTGGTGATCGTCGAGTCGCCTGCGAAGGCGAAGACGATCGCCGGGTACCTGGGCCGTGGCTACGTCGTGGAGTCCAGTATCGGCCATATCCGGGATCTTCCCGGGAGCGCCGCCGAGGTGCCGGCCCGGTACAAGGGCGAGTCGTGGGCCAAGCTCGGCGTGAACGTCGAGCACGGCTTCGAGCCGTTGTACGTGGTCAACGCCGACAAGCGGACACAGGTCGCCAAGCTCAAGAAGCTTCTGGAAGAGGCCGACGAGCTCTTCCTCGCGACAGACGAGGACCGGGAGGGCGAGGCGATCGCCTGGCACCTCCAGGAGGTCCTCAAGCCGAAGGTCCCGGTGCACCGGATGACCTTCAACGAGATCACCAAGGACGCGATCCGGCAGGCCGCGGCGAATCCGCGCGAGCTGAACCTGCGCCTGGTGGACGCCCAGGAGACCCGGCGCATCCTCGACCGGCTGTACGGCTACGAGGTCAGCCCGGTCCTGTGGAAGAAGGTCATGCCGAAGCTGTCGGCGGGCCGGGTGCAGTCCGTGGCGACGCGGCTGGTCGTGGAGCGGGAGCGGGAGCGCATCGCGTTCGTCTCCGCGCACTACTGGGACATCCAGGCCGAGTTCGACACCGGCAAGGGCGTCGACCCGCACCTGTTCAAGGCCGGGCTGGTCGCCGTCGACGGCAAGCGCGTCGCGCAGGGCCGCGACTTCACGTCCGAGGGGACGCTGAAGACCCGCGACGTCCTGCACCTGGACGAGGAGAACGCGCGCGGCCTGGCGGGACGGCTCGCCGGACGGCCCTTCGAGGTCAAGTCCGTCGAGTCCAAGCCGTACACGCGCAAGCCGTACCCGCCGTTCCGGACGACGACGCTGCAGCAGGAGGCCAGCCGCAAGCTGGGCTTCTCCGCCAAGTACACGATGTCGGTCGCCCAGAAGCTGTACGAGAACGGCTTCATCACCTACATGCGAACCGACTCGATCACGCTGTCGGAGACCGCGATCGGCGCCGCCCGGCGGCAGGCCGCGACGTTGTTCGGCGGCGAGTACGTCCCGGACCGTCCGCGCGTCTACACCTCCAAGGTCAAGAACGCGCAGGAGGCGCACGAGGCGGTCCGCCCGGCCGGTGAGAGTTTCCGTACGCCCGGTGAGACTCGCCTGTCCGGTGATCAGTTCCGGCTGTACGAGCTGATCTGGAAGCGCACGATCGCGTCCCAGATGAAGGACGCGGCGGGCCAGTCGGTGTCGATCCGCGTCACCGGCGCGTCCACCGCGAACGAGGTCGCCGAGTTCGGCGCGACCGGCAAGACGATCACGTTCCACGGTTTCCTCAAGGCCTACGTCGAGGGCGCGGACGACCCGTCCACCGACCGCGACGACCAGGAGCGCCGCCTTCCGACGCTGACGCAGGGCGACCCGCTGTCGGCGACGGCGATGGACGCCGAGGGCCACTCGACCCGTCCGCCCGCCCGGTACACCGAGGCGTCGCTGGTCAAGGAGCTGGAGGACCGCGAGATCGGGCGGCCGTCCACCTACGCCTCGATCATCGGGACGATCCTCGACCGCGGCTACGTGTTCAAGAAGGGCACCGCGCTGGTGCCGTCCTTCCTGGCGTTCGCCGTGGTCAACCTGCTGGAGCAGCACTTCGGCAACCTGGTCGACTACGACTTCACCGCGCACATGGAGGACGGTCTCGACGAGATCGCGCGCGGCGAGGCCGAGCGCGTCCGCTGGCTCACCCGGTTCTACTTCGGGGACGGCGAGCAGGGCAACGAGGGCCTGAAGGACCTGGTCGGCGACATCGGCGACATCGACGCCAAGGGCATCTCGTCGTTCCCGATCAAGGGCACCGACATCATGATCCGGGTCGGCCGGTACGGGCCGTACCTCGACCGCGACGGCGCCCGCGTCAACATCCCCGAGGACATCGCGCCCGACGAGCTCACCGCGGAGAAGGCCGAGGAGCTGTTCGCCCAGCCGTCCGGCGACCGCGAGCTCGGCCCCGACCCGGCGACCGGCAACATGATCGTCGCCAAGTCGGGACGGTTCGGGCCGTACGTCACCGAGATCGTCCCGGAGCCCCCGGCCCCGGCCCCCGCGGCGGAGGGCGAGAAGAAGAAGCGCACCAAGAAGGCCGCGGAGGCGCCGAAGCCGCGCACGTCGTCGCTGTTCAAGTCGATGTCGCTCGACACGATCACGCTCGAGGACGCGCTGAAGCTGCTCTCGCTGCCGCGCACCCTCGGCGAGCTGGACGGCGAGCCCGTCACCGCGCAGAACGGACGGTTCGGGCCCTACATCAAGAAGGGCACCGACAGCCGCTCGCTCGGCTCGGAGGACGACCTGTTCACGGTCACCCTCGAGCAGGCCAAGGAGCTGTTCGCCCAGCCCAAGGCGCGTGGACGCGGACGTGCCGCCGCCGCGGCGCCGCTGCGCGAGCTCGGCGACGACCCGGCCAGCGGCAAGCCGGTGGTGGTCAAGGAGGGCCGGTTCGGCCCGTACGTGACCGACGGCGAGACCAACGCGTCCCTGCGCAAGGGCGACGAGGTCGAGTCGATCACCATCCAGCGGGCGGCCGAGCTGCTCGCGGAGCGCCGCGAGAAGGTCGCGGCGGGTGGCGGCAAGAAGAAGACCACCACGACCAAGAAGACCACGACGCCGCGCAAGCGTTCGTCGGCCAAGTCGAGCTCCTAGGGGTGGGCGCGCCGATACCCTGACCGCTATGACCAGTTCGCGTGTTCCCGGCCCGTCGGACGCCGCCTCGTCGCCGCGGTCGGGGGCCGCCACGTCAGCTCGTCCGGCGGGGCCTCCGACCAGCGCTTTCGCGGCCGGCGCCCCGCCTGCGGCCTTCCGGCGGCTCCGGACGGCCCTCGGCGTGTCGGGGCTCGGTCACTGGCTGACCCTGCCCGCGCTCACCGCGATGGGATACGCGGCGGCGACCGATGCCTCGTTCGCCGGGCGTGCTCGCGCAGTCGAGATCGTTTTGTTGCTCTGGCTGCTGCCGGTGCTGCTCCTGCCGGGCGCCGCGGCGGCCCTCGCCGCGCGTCTCGACCGCCGTTCGACGCTGTTGTTCACCGACGCGCTGCGGGCCGTCCTGGTCCTGTCGGTCCCGATGGCCGATCTGCTGATCTCGTCGCTGCGTCCGCTGATCTGGACGTCCGTGGCGACCGTCCTGGTCTCGTTCCTGGGCGTCCTGTGGGCCGCCGCCGCCTCGTCGTCCGCTCGGGCGCTGGCGTGGCCCGAGGGCGACTCCGACCCGCGCGCGCACGAGGCCGGGACGCGTACGGCCGGGGCGGGTGCGACAGACGACCGGACGCGGGCGTTCGAGACCGGGGACGGCAGGACGCGCGCGGATCTGCCCGTCGCCGACGCGCCGTCCACGGGGCACGCGGCGCGCCGCATGGCCCGGACGGTCTTCGGCGTCGCGCCGGTCGCCGCGCTCGTGTTCGTCCTGACCTCGCTGGTCGCTGACGAACTGCTGAATTCCGACGACCGCGTGCACCTCGCGCTGTACGTCGCCGCCGTCGTCTTCGCGCTGTCGGCGATCGTGACGTCCGTCGTCGGCGGGCTTCCGGGTGCGGACGGCCCGGTTCCGGACGCCCCGGTCGCACTGTTCCGGCGGCTCGGTCCGTCCGGAATCCGGGGGCTGCGGTTCGCCGTCGCCGCGTCCGCGCTCCCGGTCGGAGCCGTGCTGGCCGTCGCCCGCGTCCACACGCACGCCCTGCGCGGCGGCGACCCCGGCTACGGGATGATCCTCTGCGCGCTCGCCGTCGGCCTGGCGTCCGGACTGGTCGCGGGGCCGCGCGTGCTGCGCCCGTTCAGCCGCCGCCGCCTCCTCGGACTCTCCTCGATCGCGTCCGCGCTGCTCCTGGCCGTGATCGCGGTCGGGCTGAACCTGGTCGTCGTCGTGTTCGTCGCCGGGTTCCTCGGCGTCGCCGCCGGTGTCGCCTGGGCGTCCGCCGAGGCCGTCGTCACCGACAACCCGCTGCGCGTCCGCACCGGAACCGTCCTGACGCTGGTCATCGCGGCGATCGCCGTCCCGCTCGGCGCGGGCGCGATCGGGACGCGGCACGTCGGGCGCGACTTCCCCGGATCGTCCGCCGCGCTGCTGGCCACCGCCGTGATCGCGCTGGTCGCGGGCCTGATCGCCTACCGCCTGCTGGACGAGCGGACCGGCATCCCGCTCGTCCCGGACCTGGCGGCGGCCCTGCGCGGCGAGGTGTACGTCCCGCCGTCCGCCGCCGCCGCGACCGCCGCGACCCCGCGTCGCGCCCACGAGCGCGGCGTCTTCATCGTCTTCGAGGGCGGCGAGGGCGCGGGCAAGACCACCCAGTCCCGGCTCGCCGCGATCTGGCTCCGCGACCACGGCTACGAGGTCGTCACCACCCGCGAGCCCGGCGCCACCAAGACCGGCATGCGCCTGCGCGCCCTCCTCCTGGACCGCGAGACCACCGGCCTGTCGTCCCGCGCCGAGACCCTCCTCTACGCCGCCGACCGCGCCGACCACGTGGCCAACGTCATCCGTCCCGCCCTGGACCGGGGCGCGATCGTCGTCAGCGACCGCTACGTCGACTCGACCCTGGCCTACCAGGGGTTCGGCCGTCAGCAGCCGGTCGAGGAGATCGCCGCCGTGAACTCCTGGGGCACCGGCGGCCTCGTCCCGGACCTGACCGTCCTGCTCGAACTCCCCCCGGAGACGGGCCTGAACCGCCTCTCCAGCCCGGCCGACCGCATCGAGTCCGAGCCCCACGAGTTCCACGAGCGCGTCCTGTCCGGCTTCCGCGCCCTCGCCGAGGCCGAGCCGGACCGCTACCTCGTCCTCGACGCGAGCCGTCCCGAGTCCGAGATCCGCCGCGAGATCCAGGACCGCATCCGCGACATCCTCCCCGACCCCATCCCCGCCTCCACCGAAGACGCCACCAGCACGTTCCCCGCCATCACCGACTGACCCGTCCCGCCCGCCCGAGCCCGGCCCGCGCCGACTGAGTCCGGCCCGCCCCGGCCGAGTCTGGTTCGCACGGCCGAGTCTGGCTCGCGCCGGTCGAGCCTCAGCTCGCATCGGCTTGACCCGGCTCGCACCGGCTCGCCCGGTCGACCTCAGCAGGCATCGGCTCCCACCGACCGGCCCGGTCGTCACCCGCCTCGCCCTGGCCCTCGCCTCGCCTGATCGGATGGCCGCACGGAGCGTCCGATTGGGCTTTCGCGTCGTCCCTTGGGACCGGGGCGTCCACTTGCCGATGGTTATCCACAACCTGTGGGTAACTTCGCGATGACCTGGCCACCGGGGCAGGGTGGATGTGAGGCATGGGGCGGGACGGCGCCGTGAGGGGAGGTGAGGCCGTAGCCTTCTGTGCATGAGCGTGTGGGACGACCTGGTGGGGCAGGATCCGGTGATCGCGCAGCTGCGGTCGGCCGTGGCGGCGTCCGATGGGTCGTCGTCCGGAGGCGGACGGGCGGCGGGCGGGGGCCGGGCTGCGGGCGGCGGCAAGATGGCGCACGCGTGGCTGTTCACGGGCCCGCCCGGCTCGGGACGATCGGCGGCTGCGCGGGCCTTCGCGGCAGCGCTGCAGTGCGCCGAGACGCCGCGCGGGTGCGGGCACTGCGCGTCCTGCCACCAGGTGCTGCAGGGCACGCACGCGGACGTCGAGATCATCCGGCCGTCCGGGCTCTCCTACGGCGTGAAGGAGACCCGCGAGCTGGTGCTGCGGGCCTCGTCGTCGCCGAGCGTGGGGCGCTGGCAGGTCGTCCTGTTCGAGGACGCCGACCGCGCCACCGAGGCCGCCGCCAACGCGCTGCTGAAGGCGATCGAGGAACCCCCGCCGCGGACGGTGTGGCTGCTGTGCACGCCGTCCCCGGAGGACATGCTCATGACCATCCGGTCACGCTGCCGCGTGGTCACCCTCCGCACGCCCCCGGTCGCCGCCGTGACGGACGTCCTGGTGCTGCGGGACGGCGTCGACCCCGTGACGGCCGAGATCGCCGCGCGCGCCGCGCAGGGGCACATCAGCCGGGCCCGGCGGCTCGCCACCGACGCCGACGCCCGCAGGCGCCGCGCGGAGGTCATGGCGATCCCGCGCCGCCTGACCGGCGTGGGCCCCGCGGTGATGGCCGCCGAGGCCCTCGTCAAAGCCGCCGAGGCCGAGGCGAAGGCGACCACCGAGGAGCTCAACGAGGCCGAGACCGCCGCGCTCCGCCAAGCCCTGGGCGAGAGCGTCAAGGGCCGCATGCCCCGCGGCACCGCCGGAGCGCTGAAGGAACTGGAGGACAAGCAGAAGTCCCGCGCGACCCGCGTCAAGCGCGACTCCCTCGACCGCGCCCTCCTCGACCTGGCCTCCTACTACCGCGACGTCCTGACCCTCCAGATGGGCGCGTCCAGCGACCTCGTCAACACCGAACTCGACCCGGAACTCCGCGCCACCGCGGGCAACGGCACCCCCGAGTCCACCCTCCGCCGCCTCGACGCGATCATGGCCTGCCGCGAGCGCCTGGACGCCAACGTCAACCCCCTCCTCGCCGTCGAGTCCCTCACCCTCGCCCTCCGCACCGGCAACTGATCTCCGGCCTCAGGCCAGCGTCTGCTCCTCGGCGTCAGGAGCGACAGTTGATCCTCGGTCTCAGGACCTGCAGCTGATGCCCGGTCTCGGGCGGCCAGTTGATCATCGTCGCTGTGCGCGGTGACGGTCGGCGCGGCGTGGGTTCAGTGGGACGGGACGGGAGGGGTGTGGCGTGGTCAGCGGCGGCCGCCGAAGGTCCAGGCGTGGACTTCGATGTCGGCGTAGCGGTCGGTGGTGAGGACGGCGCGGGCGGCGGCCTCGTCGGTGGCCCGGACGAGGGCGGCGGTGCCCACCCAGGTGGTCCCGTCGTCGGAGTAGAGGGGGCCGTAGGCGACCAGGTCGTCCTGGTCGGCCGGGACGTCGGCGTCGACGGGTTCGCCCTCGCCGAGGCCGAGCACGAAGAAGTAGGCGCCGGTGTCGCGGTCGCCGGGGAACTCCCACATGGTGCGGCCCAGGCGGTTGTGCCAGCGGCGCAGCAGGACGTCACGGTAGGCGCCGGCCTGGTAGCAGGGCTCGTCGAAGGCGAACGCGCGGGCGGTGACCGCGTCGGGCAGGTCCACGATGTGGACGCTGCCGAAGAGCGTGTCCTCGTCCTCGGTGCCGAACACCGGCCCGCGCGCGATCATCTGCTCGCCGAAGCGGTCCATGTAGGACCAGTGCGCCTCGAGGAGCGCCTTGCGCAACGGCAGTGAGCCGACCCGGTCGCGGTGGTAGCAGAAGAACTCCATGAGCTGGTCGACCTCCATGACCTGGATGTGGTTCCCGCAGCGTAGACGCAGCGGCCCTCCGGTGATCAAGGAGTTTTCCCAGGGCGGACGGACCCGGTGCGAACGGGGCGCGCTGGACGGGCAGGATGGGGGGATGCCGTATCGCGTCACGTTCGTCTGCACCGGGAACATCTGCCGCTCCCCGATGGCCGAGGCGGTGTTCCGCCACCACGCGGGCGAGGAGGGCCTGGACGTCGAGGTCGACAGCTCCGGGACGGACGGCTGGCACGCGGGCGATCGCGCCGACTCGCGCACGGTGGCGGCGCTGCGCCGGTCCGGATACCCGTCCGCGCACGTCGCGCGGCGGTTCGAGCCGCACTGGTTCGGCCGGTACGACCTGATCATCGCCCTGGACGGCGGGCATCTGGCCGACCTGCGCGGCATGGCCCCGGACGCCGCGTCCGCCGCGAAGATCCGCCTGCTGCGCGAGTTCGACCCGTCCACCGGGGCCGACCCGTCCACCGGAGCCGATGTTCCGGACCCGTACTACGGCGGGCGGGCCGACTTCGATCACGTCTTGGGGCTGGTCGAGGCGGCGATGCCCGGTCTGCTCGACGAGGTCCGCGCCGCGCTGAAAGATCGCTGAGAGTTTCGTGCGCGGCGGGCGGCCCGGCGGGATGCGTGAGCGGCTGGAGGAGTTGCTCGGGGAGCGCGTCGCGGACGTCCACGACCTCGGGACGAGGCATGCGTGGTCGCTGCACCGGGTCGTCCTCGGCGAGGGACGCGAGGTGTTCGTCAAAGCGCTCGAGGGCGACACGGGCGGCCCCGAGGGAGTGTTCGCGGCGGAGGCGGCGGGCCTGCGCTGGCTCGGGGAGGCCGGGAGCGGGGTGCCCGTGCCCGAGGTCGTGGCGGCGGACGAGCGGACGCTGGTCCTGCCGTGGCTGCCGTCCGAGCCGCCGACGGCGGACGCGGCGGAGCGGTTCGGGCGGGCGCTCGCCGCGATGCACGCGGGCGCGCCCGGCGCGTTCGGCGCGCCCTGGGACGGCTACATCGCCGATCTTCCGCTCGACAACACCCCGGACGAGACCGCGGACGGGCGATCCTGGCCCCGCTGGTACGCGCAGCGGCGGCTGGAGCCGTTCCTGCGGCTGGGCGCCCGGCACCTGAGCGGGACCGAGATCCGGCTGATCGAGAAGGTCATCGAGGACATCGAGGAGCTGGCAGGGCCGCCCGAGCCGCCCGCGCGGATCCATGGGGACCTCTGGTCCGGGAACGTCCACTGGACGGGCGGCGGCGCGACGCTGATCGACCCGGCCGCGCACGGCGGCCACCGGGAGACCGATCTCGCGATGCTCGCGCTGTTCGGATGCCCCGCCCTGGAGCGCGTCCTCGCCGCCTACGACGAGGTTTTCCCGCTCGCGGACGGCCGCCACGAGCGCGTGCCGCTCCATCAGCTCCACCCCCTGCTCGTCCACGTCGCCCTGTTCGGGGGTTCGTACAGCGCCTCCGCGGCCGAGGCCGCGCGGGCCGCCCTCGCCCTGCGCTGACCCGCCCGGTGAGCAGGGTGGACGTTCAGGAAGCCTTCAGTGTCGCGTGATGCCGTCAAATCCGTAATCATGTCCGTTTGTCGCAGGAGAGCAGTGTCGTCGACGAGGCCGCGGAAGGCGGCGGGCGGAGTGCGCATGGCTGACGGGAAGACGGAGGCGCGGGTGGGCACGACCTGGCGGAACGCGGTCCCGATCGGCGTGGCCGTGGTCGGTGCGCTCGTGATCGGAGCGGGCGTCGACACCATCCACCGGCACCCGTGGTCGCCGAAGAAGAAGGCGGCGACGAACGCCAAGTCGACGGCCGCGACCCAGAACAGCGGCGGCAGACCGCGGTTCGTCGTCGGCGTCCGGAGGGACGGCGACGCGGTGGTCGTCCGGGACGTGAAGACCGGGGGTGACGTCGGCCTTCCCGTGGCGGCCCCGGCGGGACGCAGCTTCCAGCGCATCGCGGCGGGCCCGGGCGACTCCTATGTCGTCGCGTCCTACGGGACCCGCAAGGTCATGTTCCACCGGCTCGTCCTCGGCAAGGACGGCCGTCCCTCGACGCTCAGCGACATCCCTCGCGCGGTCGTTCCCGGCGTTTCCAACCCGTCCTCGGACATGGCGGTCACCCCGGACGGCACGACCATCGCCTACGTCACCTACCGGAAGGGCGGCGCGGGCACCCTGGACGTCCTGTCCACCCGCTCCGGGACGCGCAAGACCTGGAAGGCGAAGCCGGGGGCCCGGATCGGCAGCCTGTCGTGGGCGGGCCCCACGCTGTCCTTCCTGTGGAGCCCGCAACCGCGCGCGGGTGTCCGCGGCGCCCCGCCCGCCCCGGCTCCGCCGCAGGTCAGGACGCTGAACACGGCCGGTCCGGCCGGTGACCTGAAGCTCAGCAAGCCCGTGCTGCGGCTGCCCGCGGGCACCGAGGCCGCCGTCCTCACCCCGGACGGCCGGACGATCGTGGCCGGCGTCGGGTCGCCGTCCCGCGTGGCCCTCCAGCAGTTCTCCACCGCGACCGGACGCCCCGGACGCGTCCTCTGGGAGCACCAGGGCAAGGGCGGGGTCAGCCGCCTCGACTCCGACAGCTCCGGCGGCCACCTCCTCCTCGCGGGCGACGACGGCAGCCTCTACGGCCCCGACGAGCGCACCCCGGTCCCCGGGGACGATCTTTCCGACGTCGCCTGGTAACCCCTGCACAGGGGGTGATTCCGCTCACACCGGATGGAGTTCGGACCGCATAGGGTGTGGGTCACGGAACCGGGCGAACGGAGCGAAACCGTGGGCATGGTGATGGCCGTCAGTTTCACCAGATACGGACGGCTCTACTACCTCGACCCTGGTCCGTACGAGCCCAAGGTGGGGGACCGGGTGCTCGTGCCGACCGACACCGAGCCCGAGGTCGCCGAGTGCGTCTGGGCCCCGCAGTGGGTGTCGGAGGACATCGGCGGGCTGCCCGTCTGCGCGGGGATCGCGGGCGACGAGCACCTGGCCAGGGACGACGC
Organism: Actinomadura oligospora ATCC 43269; assembly: GCF_000518265.1. GTDB lineage: Bacteria > Actinomycetota > Actinomycetes > Streptosporangiales > Streptosporangiaceae > Spirillospora > Spirillospora oligospora. Next base: position 136,440 of record NZ_JADG01000013.1, read on the forward strand.
GAACCGCCGCCGCCGGGCGGAGGGACGCGCGATCGCCAAGCGGCTGATCCGCAAGCACGAGCTGCCGATGAAGGTGATCGGGGTGGACTTCCTCGACACCGAGAACGTCTTCAAGATCTACTTCTCCGCGCCGCACCGGGTGGACTTCCGGGCGCTCGTCCGCGATCTGGCCCGCAACATCCGCGCGCGCGTGGAACTACGCCAGGTCGGGCCGCGCGACGAGGCGCGCCTACAGGGCGGGATCGGCCCGTGTGGACGCGACCTGTGCTGTGCGACCTTCCTCAAGGACTTCGAACCCGTCTCCGTCCGTATGGCGAAGGAGCAGGACCTCCCCGTCAACCCGCTTCGCATAGCCGGGGCCTGTGGACGCCTCATGTGCTGCCTGAAGTACGAGCATCCGCTCTACGTGCAGGCGCACGAGCGCATGCCCAGGCTCGGCTCGCGCGTCGAGACCCCTGAGGGCAACGGTCAGGTCGTCGGACGGAACGTCCCGTCCGACACGGTCACGGTACGGCTGACGAGCGGCGGACGCTGTTCCTGCCCGTCCGCCTCGGTCTGCTCCCCGCGACGTCAGCACGACGAGGCGTACGGCACCGGCATCGACACCGACCGTCTAGCGGACGGCGTCGACCGTCAAGGCCCTGCAGACGAAGGCCGAAGCGCGGAAGGCGGCGGCGACAAGCCCGGCGAATAAGGAGATCCTCACCGCGGAGGAAGGCGACACTGTCGTCGTCCCGCCGAACACCGCGCACGCATTCGGCGCGGTGTTCGGCGGGACGCCGACATCCCCGCTGGACGTCCGCGCGCTCGTCCTGACGCGAGGGTTTACGGACGTTCCTGGAGAACACCGTCCACGTAGATGTCGACCTTCTCGTTGTAGAAGCTGACGAGCCCTGCGATGTCGCGGCTCTCGGGCAGCGGCGTCGGGTACGACCAGGCGAAATCCTTGTGGACGGCGTCGCCGACGCGCACCGACCAGTACTCGGCCGTGCCCTTGTACGGGCAGCCGGTCGCGGTGTCGGTGTGCTCGAGCAGGTCCATCCGGACATGCGTCTTCGGCAGGTAGTACCGGACCGGAAGTCCGGTCTCGAACAGCATCCGCGGGCTGCCGGACTCGGCGACGGTCACCCCGTCCACCTCCACCCGGACCCGCCGCGAGCTCGGCAGGACGTCCACCCGGTGATGCGGGCTGCGCGGATGGACGAAGATCTCCTCGTCCTCCTCGAACCACGCGTCCATGGCGTCCCAGTCCAGCCGGACGAGGCCGCGCAGCTCCTCGACGGGCGAGTCCGGGTAGCGGAGCGCCGCGTCCTTGACCTCGATGTCGCCGACCTTGACCGTGTAGGACGTGGATTCGCCCCGGCTCGGCGACCGCCGTCCCGGGCCGTTCTCCACGAGTTCGGCCCGGACGTCCTCGACCGGGACGTAGTAGGCCAGGAAGTGGGTGCCCTCCCAGACCAGCACCGGGCGGACCGTGTCCGCCACGACGTGCCCGTCCAGGAACGCCCGCACCCGCCGGTTGCTCTGCTCGACGCGGACCCGCGTCCGTTGCGTGCCTTCTGCACTCATGTTCGGGGCAACAGCGTCACACCCCCGACTATTTCGTCGGGACGTCGCTGGCCCAACCGGTGCCCGTGCCCGTAGCGTGGGCGGCGGTGTACGAACCGCGACGACGGGGAGATCACGTGCGGGCAGCGAGGTGGACGAGCGCGATCGCCGCGCTGACGCTGACGGTCGCGACCGGATGCGACGGCGGCGGTGGCGGTGGCGGCGCCTCCGCGTCCCAGCAGGAGGCCCCGCCCGGCCTGGAGGCCTTCTACGGCCAGAAGGCGAGCTGGACGTCCTGTGGTGGCGGCATGGAGTGCGCGAACGTCCGCGTGCCGCTCGACTACGCCAAGCCGTCCCAGAAGGAGATCAAGCTCGCCCTGGTCAGGCTGCCCGCCGAGGACAGGTCCCACCGGATCGGCTCGTTGCTCACCAACCCGGGCGGTCCCGGCGGTTCGGGCGTGGACTTCGTCAAGCAGACCGGACGCGCCTTCGGCGACAAGCTGCGCAGGCGCTTCGACATCGTCGGCTTCGACCCGCGCGGCGTCGGCCAGAGCGCGCCCGTCCGCTGCATGAGCGGCCCCGACCTCGACCGCTTCTTCGCCGCCGACACCTCCCCGGACGACCAGCGCGAAATGGACGCCTTCGCGTCCGAGAGCAAGCGGTACGCCGACGCCTGCCGGACCAGGGCGGGCGGCGAGCTGCCCCACGTCGGCACCGTCGACGCCGCCCACGACATGGACGTCATCCGCGCCGCCCTGGGCGACCAGAAGATCTCCTACTACGGCGCGTCCTACGGCACCTACCTCGGCGCCGCCTACGCCGCGCAGTTCCCCACCAGGATCCGCGCCTTCGTCCTGGACGGCGCGATCGACCCGCGCACCTCGTCCACCGACCTGCTGGTCGAGCAGGCCAAGGGCTTCGAGACGGCCCTCGACGCGTTCGCCGCCGACTGCGTCCGGCAGGGCGACTGCCCGGTCGGCACCACCAAGGACGCCGCCGTCGCCAAGATCGGCGACCTCCTCCGCAAGGTCGACAAGAGCCCGCTCCGCAACACCCGCGACGCCCGCCAGGTCACCGAGTCCTGGGCGACCATGGGCGTCGCGACCGCCCTCTACGCCAAGGAGACCTGGCCCTTCCTCCGTCAGGCCCTCTCCGCCGCCCTGACCCGCGGCGACGGCACCCTCCTGATGACGCTCGCCGACCAGATGGTCGAACGCAAGCCGGACGGCACCTACAGCAACCAGACCGACGCCAACATGGCCGTCAACTGCGTCGACAAGCCGAACCCGCCGGACGTCGCGACCTACAAGAAGGCCGCCGACCAGGCAGCCCAGGCGGCCCCCCGCTTCGGCTCCTTCGTCGTCTGGGGCGGCCTCCCCTGCGTTTACTGGCCCGTCCAGACCAAGCAGAAGCCCCAGGCCATCACCGCCAAGGGAGCCCCTCCGATCCTGGTCATCGGCACCCTCCGCGACCCGGCCACCCCCTACAAGTGGGCCCAGGGCCTGGCCTCCCAGCTCTCCTCCGGCACCCTCCTCACCCTCGACGGCGACGGCCACACCGCCTACCTCCAGGGCAACCAGTGCATCACCGCGGCCACCGACGACTACCTGGTCACCGGAACCCCGCCCAAGAAGGGCACCGTCTGCCGCTGATTCCCACACACCCCCGAGAAGGCGCTAGACTCCTCTACGGCACGCCGCCTTAGCTCAGTCGGCAGAGCGATTCACTCGTAATGAATAGGTCATCGGTTCGATTCCGATAGGCGGCTCCAGCTCAGAGGCCCCTCGCGATCATCGCGAGGGGCCTCTTGCTGTCTTCCCCTGCTAACAGTGCCTCCTGGGCGGCTGCGGGCGTGGAGAGCGGTTCGGCCGGACGGGCCCGTCCTCTGGCCTGTGCAGGCCCGGATGCGCCTGGTTGGTGGGCCCTGTTGGCTCCTGTCCGCATGACGGCTGTGACGCACGCTCCGGGCCCTCAAGGCGATCAGTTCGGGCTGCCGGACCGGCTCGGGTGCGCGAGGCGTGTGGCTTGGTGCCAGGGCTCTCGCCCGGCCGACGACTGACGCGTGGATCGGCGGGAATGGTGTAGGTCACGATGTCGATCTGGGCGCCAGTGATCGTGCCCGTCGGCGTCCTTGATGACGAGCACGTTCCTGTTGATCATGGCTACGAATTCCCTCCGCCGTCAAGGTCGTACCATGTCGCGTTTCACCCTGGGCTGAAGGTGATCTCGACGAAGGCGAGATAGATCCACTCCGCCCCGCTGTTCGCGTGGGTCAACCTCTTCTGGGACCTGCCTGTTTCAAGCTGGGCGACGCCGCCAGACGTGGGGAAGGCGTTGTACGGGAGGGCGCTCGCCTGTATCCATTGGGCTCCGGCGTCTCCTCCTGCTGTACCGAATTTCACCGCCACCCACATGCTGCCGCCATTGGTCAGCCAGTAATTCCTCTGGTGGTTGAATGCCATGCTCCCACTTTTCTGTGCAGATCCGTCGACTCTTGTGAGTCGGGATTTCGCCTGGCGTTTCGCGCTATCCGATGCCGTCGCATCTTTGGCGGGCATCGAGGGGGAAGAACTATTTGGTGTACGGGCTTTGGCGGATTTCGCTTCGCCTGGTCCGGCGAAAAGCCGCCCGACTCGGACTGCGTCGGCGTGGACCTCTGAGCGAGTGGGTGCGGTGATCGGAGGGGGAGGCGGCGGGAGGTGGCCAGGAGGGGACCGGGTTGTCGATAGCCTCGTTCGGTGGACGGGTTGCGGGACGAGGCCGAGGCGCTGCTTCGGGGCTGGCATGCGTACGAGGTGTCGCGTGGGGCGCCGGAGATCATCGATTTCGACTGCGCGCCGTCCGGTGGTGAGGGCGAGCTGGTCGCGGATCGGCTCACGGCGCGGCGCGGGCTGGTCGAGCTGCGGGAACGGGCGTCCGGATGGACGGCCTCCCGGCTGGACGCCGATGTCGCCTACCTCGGCGCGTTGCTGGGGGAGCGGCTGCCGCTGCGGGAGTACGTCCGGGCGACGCAGGGGTGCGAGGCGCTCGGCTGGACGGACGAGTACGTCGCGCATCGGCGTGATCTCGCGCGCGAGGCGCTCGCCGGGATCGGCGTGACGTGGGGGCCGGACGCGGCGCGTGAGCTGCGGTCCGTCGAGGGGCACGTCCCGAACGCGGACGCGCCGGACGCGATCAGGGCCGCGGCCGACGACTTCGAGGACGTCGTGCGCGAGCTCACCGGGAGCGACGCGCCGTTCGAGCTGACCATCGAGAACGCCGACGCGGACGCCTACTGGGCGTACTGGCTGGACGGCGCGGGGAGCCGCGTCCGACTGCGGCTGAACCTGCGCAACATCACGTTCAGCGAGGTCGCGGCCAGGCAGTTCGCGCTGCACGAGGTGCTCGGGCACGGCCTGCAGAGCGCCAGCTGGTCGGCGCGGTGCGCGGCGGAGGACGTGCCGTGGGTGCGGCTCATGTCCGTGCACGCTCCGCACCAGGTCCTTCTGGAGGGGCTGGCCCAGGCGCTGCCGCTGTTCGTCGCGCCGGACGATCCGATGCTGCGGACGCGGGTCCGGTTCGATCATTACAACCAGCTCGTCCGGGCCGGGTTGCACCTGGCGCTGAACGATGGCGCGTCGATCGGGGAACTGGCCGCTCAGGCGCGGCGCGACCTGCCCTGGACGTCGGACGCGGCGATCTCCGACCTGCTGAGCGACCGGGGAGCGGATCCGCAGCTGCGGTCGTATCTGTGGGCGTATCCGGCGGGTGTCGACTGGTTCGTGAATCTCGCCGAGGCGGATGATCCGGAGTTGGCCCGGACGGTCCTCCGTGCCGCCTACCGGGATCCGCTCACGCCCGCCGACCTGGCCGTCCTCTGGCCTGGCGGGCCCGCGATCGGCGGCGGTGACCGGTGAACCAGGTTCTGGCAGCGGCCTTCGCCGCGCTCGCGATCGGTGTTCTGGTCGTGCTGGGCACCGGACTCTGGACGTTCCGGAAAGGCGACCTGCTCGAGAGCCGCGTCGTCGGGATCGGCGTCGCCGTGGCGCTGTCCGGCTGCGCGCTGATGAGCCTGGACCAGCGGTGGGCGTTCTGGCTGACGCCGATCGCCCTCGTCGCGATGGTGGCGGTCGCCGTCCGCCGGACGGTCAGGCCGCGCCGGAAGGCTCAGCGGACGCCGCCTCACGAAGACTGAGCGCGCTGACGTGCGGCGATCCGTCCCGGGCGTCGATCGCGTCCGCGAGGGCGAGGAACTGGACGGGTGGGATCCGCCGGTTGCGTGAGTCGAGCAGGCGCACCCGCAGGCCGCGCTGGCGCCCCCGCTCCCGGACGTCCATCGCGACCACGCCGGTCTGCGGGCCGGACGGATGCTCCTGCGCCTCGGCCCACTGCAGCAGGACGTCCGCCTCCGCGAGGTCGAATCGGCGCACCCGAAACGCCTGCTGGACGGCGAGCGTGCCGTCCTCCAGCCAGACCCGGTAGCGGAACATCCTGATGGCGACCGTGATCACCAGGACGGCCACCGCGGCGAACATGACCAGCCCGATCGTCCATCCGGCAGGGCCGAAACCCCGCCCCAGCCCGGACGCCAGCCCGCCGAACGCCGGGAAAAGGACGGCGGCCAGTGCCACCGCCTGAATCTTCATGGATCTGGTGACGCCGATGTCGAGCCGGGTCGTCCCGTCCGCCATGTGTCCGCCTAGGTGACGAGTGCGGCGGACGGTTCGTCCGCCGGGGTCAGGTGTTCGGCGAGGATCGCGCGGTGGGTGACGGAGGCCGCGGCGTGGCGGCTGCGGCCCTCGTCGGTGAGCGTGACGAAGACGCCGCGCCGGTCGGACTCGCACATCCCGCGGACGACCAGGCCGTTCTTCTCCAGCCGGGCGATCGTGCGGGAGAGGGCGCTCTGGCTGAGGTACATCTCCGCCGCGATCTCCTGGACGCGCCGCTGTTCGCAGCCGGCCTCCACGAGGCGTTCCAGGGTCTCGAACTCGCTCATGGTCAGGCCGTGGGCGTCGTGGAGCGCGCGGTCGAGCGCACAGGCGACCGTGTTGTAGCAGGTCACCAGGGAACGCCACTGGTCGACCAGGCCGGGGTGGGGTGCCATGCGGCGCATCCTACCCGTCGCGCGCATCTGATGCACGCGAATTAATTTCGTTGGAAATTAATGCTTGGACATTGAATGCGCGTGCATGTATCGTCCTCCGGCGTGACCATCACCGAAACCTCCTCTTCGTCCGCGACCGGAGCGCCGGCGTCCCCGGACACCCCGGCCGAGCAGAGCTGGACCCCCAGGCTGTGGGGGGTGCTCGCGGTGCTGTGCGCCGTGCTGTTCCTCGACGGGCTGGACGTGTCGATGGTGGGCGTGGCGCTGCCGTCCATCGGCACCGAGCTCGGGCTCTCCACGACCTCGCTCCAGTGGATCGTCAACGGCTACGTCCTCGGCTACGGCGGGCTCCTGCTGCTCGGCGGCCGCACGGCCGACCTGCTGGGACGCCGCCGCGTGTTCCTCATCGCCCTCGGCGTGTTCGCCGTCGCGTCCCTGATCGGCGGCCTGGTGAACGACGGGACGCTGCTGATCGCGACCCGCTTCGTCAAGGGACTGGCCGCCGCGTTCACCGCCCCGACCGCCCTGTCCATCCTGACCACCACCTTCCACGAGGGCCCCGCCCGCAACCGGGCGCTCTCGGTCTTCTCGGTGTTCGGCGCGAGCGGCTACTCGTCCGGCCTGATCCTGGGCGGGCTGCTCACCAGCGTCGGCTGGCGCTGGACGTTCCTGACCCCCGTCCCGCTGGCACTCGTCGCCCTGGCCGTGGGCGTCGCGCTCATCCCGCGGGACAAGCCCGCCGCCGAGGGCGGCCACGACCTGGTCGGCGCGGTCACCCTGACCACCGGGATGCTGCTGGCCGTCTACACCGTCGTCACCGCGCCCGAACGCGGCTGGCTGGACCCGCTGACCGTCGGCTCGATCGTCGTCGCGGCCGCGCTCCTGGTCGGCTTCGTGATCACCGAGCAGCGCGTCGCGCACCCGCTGATCCGGCTCGGCATCCTGCGCGTCGGCACGATCGTCCGCGCGAACGTCAGCGTCATCGCCCTGTTCGGGTCCTACATGAGCTTCCAGTTCATGATGACCCTGTACCTGCAGGACGTCCTGCACTGGTCGCCGCTGAAGATGGCGCTCGCCCTGCTGCCCGCCGGCCTCATCGTCGCGTTCGGCTCGCCGTTCGTCGGCCGCATGATCGACCGCTGGGGCACCTCACGCCTGATCATCAGCTCGATGGTCTCGCTCGCCCTCGGCTACGTCTGGTTCCTCGCCACCGCCGGGAACACGCCGCACTACGCGTTCACCATCCTCCCGACGATGATCCTGCTCGGCGGCGGCTTCGCCTTCGGCTTCTCCTCGATCATGGCCCAGGCCACCGACGGCATCGACGACTCCGAACAGGGCCTCGCCTCCGGCCTCGTCCAGACCTCCGGCCAGGTGGGCGCCGCCCTCGTCCTCGCCGGCGTCACCGCCCTGGTCGCGAGCGACTCCCACCCCGCCGCGGGCTTCGCCCCCTTCCACCCGGGCCTCAACCTGGTCACCGGCGTCGCCCTCGTCGGCCTCGCCTTCAACCTCATCCCCCTCCTCAACCTCACCCGCTCCCGAGCCACCACCCCTACCCCCACCAAGCCCTAACCGCCCACCCCACCCCTCCCAAACCCGCCCACAACGCCACCCCGAACAAAGCCCCACCCACCTCAGCCCGTGCGCGCCCAGCGCACGGGCTGAGGCCTCAACCACGCGCACGCGCTCACGCATGCCGCCCGTCCACGTGCTCAAGAGGCCGCGTGGACTGTGGCGCTCAAGCGCACACGTCACACATGCCGCCCGTCCGCGCGCTCTCAAGAGGCCGTGTGGGCTGTTGGCGCTCAAGCGCGTAGCCCGTTCACCCTGCCGCTCCGGCTGTCCGTGCGTTGGCCCTGATGCGCTCTTATGGGCTTGGCGACAATCCGAGTCGCCAGCCTTGTGCCTCCCTCCTCAGCTCGTGAGCTCAAGGACGCCGCGGGGGCTGAGCGGCGCTTGCGTGCGAGGACGGGGCTTACGCATGCCGCCCGGGGCGGTCTGCATCGACTCTGGCCGGACCTTCCGGGCCCAGGGACGGGAGGACGCACCGACGGCCCGCAGCCCTTTTCGCACGTACCACCCAAGGCTGCGCGGGCAGAGGCGCTCCACCTGCAGTGACTCCCGATGCAGTGCGGTCGACCTGTGCCGACGCCGCCCGCGCCGCCACTGCACACCCGCGACGCTGGCGGCCCTCGGGGCGGGCCGTAGTCGGCTCGCATGGGTGGCCTACCTCGCTCGCTCCCTGCAGGAGCTGCGGGGAGCGAGCGAGGGCACGCGCGGACCGGTACGGGTGTGCTCTCGTGGTGCCGGGTGCCGGGTGCCGGGTGCCGGGTGCCGGGTGCCGGGTGCCGGGTGCCGCATGCCGAGTGACATTGGGTGGTGCCGGGGCTGGGGGTTTGCGGGGCATCGGGCGCGGCCCCGCGTTGCACCAGTTCGGCCTGTGTTCGGGCGGTTGGGTTACTGCGGGCGCTTCCAGAAGGGGGTGCGGGGGGTTGGGGTGTTGGACGTGAGGTCCTCCAGGGTGCTCAGGGCCTGTTGCCAGACTTCGGTGGTTCGGGACGGGGCGACTTCCTTGGCCGGTTCACGGAGGTCGCGAATCTTCTGTGCGATGTCGTCCAGGGACGTGCGGACGGGTGGGGTCAGGACCAGGCCGCTGGACAGCAGCCAGGTCAGGAAGGGCAGGAGCCGGGTGTCGAGGTGGGACGGACGGTCGGCCTCGGGGACCGTGCGCATCCGGTCGAGCTCGACCTTCAGATGACCGGCGACCTCGGCGGACGTTGTGCCGGGGGTGTGTTCGGCGGGGTCCGACCCGCGCCGCTGACGTGAGCGCGACCGGCGCTTCATGGGTTGCCCGTCCTCGGACGCGGGCTGTGCTGAACCGGGGGCCGAGCCGGGCCCACTCGTTGTCTGGCCAGGGTGGGGAGGGGGCGGGGGGACTGGGGGGAACGGCGGACGCGGCGCGGATTCGGCCTTCAGGAAGTCGGGCACGTCGACCTCGTCACTGTCCGAGGGGCTGGCTCCTTGTGCCGTCCCCCCGATCAGGCGGCCGCCTCCCGCTCTGGGGCGGCCGCTGCGGCTGCTGCCCCTGAGAGGGGAGGCGGGCATGCCGCGTGGGGCGGCCGGCGCCGGCGGAGGGCCGCTGGGATCGGGCAGGGCGGCGGACGCGGGGATGGCGCCGTAGCCTCCGGGGGCGGGAGCAGACGTGACGACGAAGGTCTCGGGGGGCTCGAGGCGCGGGGAGTCGGCCCAACCATCGGGGAGTTCGACGGGCTGCGTCACCTGGTGCGGGGTCTGGCCTTCGGCGACGACGCGGCTGTCGACCGCGACGAACGCGGTGAAGCGGCACAGTACGCCGAACCGGAGGGATGTCTCGAGGATGCGGTCTTCCAGCGCGGTCGAGCCGGTCACTGCGTAGCGGTCTTCCAGGTCGCGCAGGTGCGCGCGCGCCCACAGGGCCGATGCCATCGGGGCATCGGACTTCACGCCGGACGCGTGGTGTTCACGTGGCGAGCCATCCGGGGACTTGCCATGCAGGACGACGGATCCGGTGGGGGCGCCCCGGAAGCGTCCAGTCACGACCAAGGGGACGCCGGGGAAGATCGCGCCCAACCGGTGCGGGGCGATCGTGTCGCTGAGTAGGTCGAGGCCGTCCGGCCGCAGCGACAGGTCGGTCATCAGGGGTGCGCCCACCTGTTGGTGGACGCGCTCCATCGCCTCGTCCAGCCGGTCTTCGGACTCGACCAGTTCGCATCGGCCGCCACCGGCGGACGCGAGCCGGTTGAGGAAGCCGGCGTTCACGGCGCGGTCGATGCCGACGGTGTGCACCCGCACGCCGCGGAGGCCGCGCTGGAGCCGGTTGAGGATCTGGTCCTCGTTGCCGATCTGGCCGTCCGTCACCAGCACCAGGACGCGGTCGCGCTCGGAACCCGACTGCGACAGCAGCTGGCACGCCTGCTCGAGCGGGGCGAGCATCTCGGTGCCGCCGCGGGCGTTCAGCACCGCCAGGTGCTCCACGGCGCGGAAGCGGTTGCGGTCGGTGCCGGGGGAGAGGCCAGGGCCGAGGTCGGGTGGGGACTCCACGACGTTGTCGAACGACAGCACCGCGAAGTTGTCGGCGGGCGTGAACGTGTCGACGATGCGGGCCGCGGCGCGGCGGGCGGCGACCATCTTCCAGCCCTGCATGCTGTACGAGCGGTCGAGTACCAGCACCACGTCGCGCGGGCGCGTGTGGCCGTCCTCGGCGGGCGGCAGCACGGTCAGGCTGAAGGTGCCCTCGTCGCCCTCCACGTCCGGCGTCAGTGTCAGCGACGCGGTGCCCGTGGCGGGCGTGTCGAACACCAGGCGCAGGATGAAGTCGCGGTTCAGCCGTTCGCCGGGGTGCAGACGTACGACGGTCTGCCCTTCGGCGGCGTCTTCAGCGACGACGTGCAGTGCTGAGCGGATCTCGCTGAGGGGCAGGGTGCCCGGGTCGATGTCGACCGCGAGGGAGAGCGCGACCGGGTTCGGGAAGCCGGGCAGCAGGACGGGCGGGGTGATGCGGGACGCGTCGGGCACGGCGTCGGTGTCAGGGGTGACGCCCGTCCCGGCGGCCTCGTCGTCGAGGGGCGTGCCGGGGATGTAGCGCGGCGCGACCACCAGCGGGAAGCGGAAGGTCGCCTCTCCGCCCGAGCCGCCGGAGACGGTCTCGAAGGGGAGCGGCTGGGTGAGGACGATCCTGACCGTCACGCGTTCGCCGGGGAGGATGTTGCCGACGCGCATCGTGAACACGTCGGGACGGTCTTCTTCGGCGATGGCCGCGCGGCGGCCCGAGGCGATGGCGGCGTCGTACTCCTGCCGGGCCTGGCCACGCTCCTTGAGGACGCCGTCGACCACGCGGTCGGCCGCCTCCATGCGCAGCGAGGTGACCGCGGCCCGGTCGGGCAGCGGGAAGACGTACGTCGCTTCCAGCGGAACGTCGAAGGGGTTACGGAACCCCTGTTCCACGGTGACCGATGCGGCGAGGCCGCGCACGGTCGCGTGGACGTCGACCGAGTCGAGCGGCAGGTTGCCCTTGTCGGTGCGGAGCGCGCCCAGCCCCCCGTCCGGGGACGGAGGGGCGGCGGGTTCGGGGAGCTGGGTGATGCGCACGGTCACTGGTGCCTCCCGGGAGAGTGCCGTTGGGGGGAGTCGTCGCGGCCGGCCGGTCCGAGCAGGCCGCGACGCCGGAGGGTGTCGAGCAGTGGTGCGGCCGATTCCGCGATGGCGGCGAGGTCGTCCTCGTCCAGGTGTCGCGTCTCGACCATGACGGTGACGCCGGGCGCGATCCGCACTCCCTGTACGAGGACGGGTTCGTCGGCCGGAGGTGTGTCCAGTGCCGGTTCGCGGTGGAACCGGACACTGGGCTGCACGGTCCAGAAGGAGTCACGCGGTCGGGCGATGTCGATTTCGACAGTGTCGTCGGAAAGACCGGCGTCAGTGCCGGTGTGGCCGTCGGTGCGGTTCCCCGCGCCACCGCCCGCTGCGGCCGGCCCGTGCTCCGCTTGGGAGGTGGTGCCGGGTTCGATGTCGGGAGCCGCGATGCCGCGAAGCAGGGCGTCGGGCGCCCCGGCCAGCTCGACCTGGATCTCGGCGATCGAGCGGCCGAGGGCCTGGCGCCGCTTGACGGCGAGGAGCTGGAGCAGGTGCCGGGGGCCGTACAGGGCGGTGCGGCCCCGGCGGCCGAGCGGCGGGTCGAGCAGGCCGATGCTGGTGTACCAGCGGATCAACCGCTCGTTGGGAAGATCGCGGACGCGTCCGTTGACCCGCGGGACGCCGTCGGCGGCCAGGGCGGCCGCCGCGTGCTCCGCCAGTTCGGTGATGGTCCAGGTCTCGTCCACCCTCTGATGATGACACTGTCATCATGACAGTGTCAAATCCGCCACCCTGAGAGTGTGGATTCCGATCTTGGGTGCTCCTTCTGTCGGCGAACATCGACAAAGAGTCCATAGTGGGCAAATCGCAAATCGGCGAACAATTACATCCGATGATGATTGCTGAACGTGTCTGAACTCGCGAATTTGACGCTAATGGCCCGGTGGAGCCTTTAGCTTTCTCTCTATGAATGACCGTCTCCTGGTCGAGGCGCTGCGCGCGCGGGACCTGGGTGCACCCGCCGCGGTGTACGACGCCTATGCCGAACGGCTCTTCGCCTACTGCTGGATGCGCCTGCGTGAACGGGACGCGGCGCGAGTCGCCGCCAGGGATGCGTTCGTCGTGGCTGAGGCGCAGATCGAGCGGCTGAGCGATCCCGAGCTCTTCGGGCCCTGGCTCTACGCCATCACGAGGCTGGAGTGCGACCGCCGTGAGCCGGACCAGGAACGCGCGCCGGATCTGCCCGTCGCCAGCCATGACCAGGACGACGTAGACCAGCGGCTTCTGGCCTGGCGTGCCGTCCTCGCCCTGACGCGGAGGCAGCGCGAGTTGCTTGACCTGCACGTCCGGCATGGCCTGGCGGTCGAAGGCATCGCGCGCGTGACGAGGACGCCGGCAAAGCGGATCGAGGAGGAACTCGACCTCGCGGCCATCGATTTGGAGACCGCGCTGGTCGCGGAGATCCTGGTCGACCAAGGCCCCTTCGCGTGTGCTGAACGTGGTTGGCTCCTGCGCGCGCGACGTGGCGAGCTCACACCGGTGCTTCGAGAACAGCTTGTCCTGCACGCAGATGAGTGCGAGGGCTGTGCGGCCTTCAAGCCGCGCGCCGTCTCCGCGGCGAAGGTCTTCCGGCTGCTGCCCTGGGCGCCTCTGCCGGACGACCTGCGCGAGCGAGTGCTCGGCAGTTTCCTCGATGCCGAACTCGTCGGCTATCGCCTGTTCATCGCCACGCGGGTCACGGACTACACGGCTGAGGGATTTCCCATTTGGCCGCACCGTTCTGTGTTCGCGCGGCGATTGGCGAGGCGTCGCGGCACGTCCGATTCCACGGCGTCCGCGCTGACCGAGAGTCGGTCCCACACGCGCGCGGGGAGGCTCGCCGCAGCCGCTGTTGCCGCCCTGATGGTGCTTGCCGGAGGGACTCTGGCGGCCTTCATGGCGCTGACCGGGCAGGTGGGACGCGGAGTGCACGCCATAGCGGACGGGGTAGTGCCCCATCCCACAGTGCTGGCCCCCCGCGACCTTAAGGCCAACGGTCGAAGCGGGCGGGATTCGTCCGGGAGCAATGATGCGATCCCGGTGTCGGTCACATATCCGCTCGGTGTAGCGGGTTTGGGGCCTTCGCCCGTTGTGCCCGCACGCGCGAGGCAGTTCCAGTTCGGCGGCGCCCCAGACTCCAATGGTCCATACGGGCGCGTTCCGGCGCCGCCCGGACAGAGGCCGTTGCCCGGCATCCCGCCTGGCGCGCCACCCACGGAGGGAAGCAGCCCATCCGCGCCACAGTCATCGCCGACACCGCCTCAGTCAACGTCCACAGTGCCGACCTCGCCACCGGCCTCCGAGTCGCCGCCGCCCTCGTCGCCTTCACCCACGGGAAGTGAACCGTCCCCGAGGCCCACAGCGTCGTGATGCAGCAGAGAACGTGTGATGCGGCCGAACGTGTGATGTGGTCACGAACGCGTGCCGCAGCCGCAGCCGCAGCCGCAGCCGCAGCCGCAGCCGCAGCCGCAGCCGCAGCCGCGGGCGCGGGCGCGTGATGCGGCGAGAACGTCGTGACGCGGCCGACGGCGTCGTAGCGGGCCGGAAGAATGCGGATCTGTTGGGAATGCGCCGCGAACCTCCGAGACGCGCCGGTTTCAGATTCCGCGTCGTCCATCCGCCCATGGGGCGCTCGACCGTTCGGGCGGGAAACCTGCCCCGGTTCCTGATCCTGTCGCGTCGCAAGGGAACGCCGATGGAGCCGTGGCGGAAGTTCATATCGAGCCGCAAGAGAATTACTGTGAGTAGTTCCTGCTTGCTTAGTGTGAATATCGGCAGGGGAGGACCGTGTTTCAGTCAATGTGCACCCCGATACCCCGTCGACGCGCGACCGCCTATGCCGCCGTCTACGCCGCAGTCACCGCCACGGCTTCTCGTGATGTCGCCGTACGGCTGGTCGCCGTCTCCACCGGAATCGCGGTCGGCCTGACCGCCGTCCCTACGTCAGCCCAGGCGGCGGTCACGGTCGGGCGGGCCGTCCACAAGCCGTCGCCCAGCGCCGACGACGTCGCCAAGAGCAAGAACGACGTGCGCAAGAAGGCCGAGGCGGTCGGGCGCGCGAAGGCGCAGCTCGCCCAGGCGGATGGTGAGCAGGAGCGCTTCGCCATCGCCGCCGAGGCCGCCGTAGAGCGGTACAACGGCGAACAGGTGAAGCTGGAGCGTTCTCAGCAGGCGTTTCAGGCGGCACAACGGCGGGTCGCCGACGCCCAGCAGCGCTATGACGAAACTCAGCGGCAGCTGGCGTCCTTCGCCGCTGACGCCTACCGGCAGAACACCGGCGTCAACCCCTGGGCCGCGGTCATCGCGGGCGAGGGCGGACCGCAGGGCTTCATGGACCGGGCGGGGATGGTCGAGGTCCTCGCGCGCAGGCGTACCGAGGTCATCAAGCAGGTCGAGGCGTCCCGCATCGTCGCGAACGTGTTCCGGCGTCAGGCCGCGCAGGCGTACCGGGACCAGCAGACCGCCACCAGGCAGGCCGTCGACGCCAAGACCGCCGCCCAGAAGATCCTGGAGCAGCAGAAGGCCGTTGTGGCGCGCATCGGCGAGCAGAAGAAGGTTCTGGAGCAGAGCCTTGGGACGGCTCGTGCGCGCGCGGCCGACCTCGCACGACAGCGTGCGGCCGCACTTGAGGCGGCCGAGGCGGCCAGGGCCCGACGGGCCGCCTCAGGCGCGGGCGCGGAGGTCGGGGCGTCCGTCGGGTCCGGCACGGGGGCCGTCGCCGCGCGCGCGGCACTCAAATGGCTGGGAACGCCGTACTCGTGGGGTGGAGGCACCGCGGGCGGGCCCAGCTACGGCATCGAGCAGGGCTCCGGCATCCACGGATTCGACTGCTCGGGCCTCGCGCTGTACGCGTGGAACAAGGCGGGCGTGCGGCTCGACCACTGGACGGGCACGCAGTGGACGTCCGGCCCGCACGTGCCGCTCGGGAGGCTCAGGCCAGGGGACCTGGTCTTCTTCGCCAAGGACAAGTCGGATCCGGACACGATCCACCACGTCGGGATCTTCATCGGGAGGGGGCGGATGGTGGAGGCTCCCTACACCGGGGCCAGCGTCCGGGTCTCCTCCATCTACCGCGGAGACCTCATCGGCGCCACCCGGCCCTCCGGATGACGCCGTGACCACGCGGAACGGGGACGGCGGCCGCCGTCCCCGGCGGTCAGTGACCCAGGTCGGCGAACCGCTTGCGGGAGCGCTCGACCTCGACCTCGGCCTCGACCCGGCCGACCCAGTTCGCGCCCTCGACGGACTTGCCGGGCTCGAGGTCCTTGTAGACCTCGAAGAAGTGCTGGATCTCCAGGCGGTCGAACTCCGGCACGTGGTGGATGTCGCGCAGGTGCTCCATGCGGGGGTCGGTCGACGGGACGCACAGGACCTTGTCGTCGCCGCCGGCCTCGTCCGTCATCCGGAACATGCCGACCGCGCGGCACTTGATCAGGCAGCCGGGGAAGGTCGGCTCCTGCAGGATGACCAGGGCGTCCAACGGGTCGCCGTCCTCGCCGAGGGTGTCCTCGATGAAGCCGTAGTCGGCCGGGTACTGCGTCGAGGTGAACAGCATGCGGTCGAGCCGGATGCGGCCGGACTCGTGGTCCACCTCGTACTTGTTCCGGCTGCCCCGCGGAATCTCGATGGTGACGTCGAATTCCAAGATGTCCTCCGCTTCCCGCGTGGTCGCGGTCTTAGTCTGTACGTGCCGTGGCGGCGAAGGCCGTACGGCAGGGTCTCCCCTGGTTCTCACGCCCGATCCCTGGCGGGAGGGCGGCGAGGATCGCAGCCCCTTATATCGTGGCGCGCGTCCTCACGCGCGGGCGAGGACGCAACTATAAGGATGTCGCACGTTGGTGAGTGCTGAGTTGGGGAGGGGCGTCCCGGTGGTGACACGTGCCCGGACGCTCGCCGTGGGCACACTGGCCCTGCTCAATGTTTTCGCGGTGGTCGCCGCCCTCGCAGTGGTGAAACTCACACCTGCCAGGCATCTCTCGCCGCAGCCGCCGTCGGTCGCGGCGCACGACGCGGTGCCCACGTCGGGCGGCCTGAAGGCGGCCGACCCACTGGCGGCGCGGTCTCCGAGCCCCTCCACGCTGGCGGCGCGGCTGTCGGCGGTGCTGAATCAGCCCGGCCCGAGGATCAACGCCGCCGTGATCGACGCGGCGACGCGCCAGCCGCTGTTCGCGCAGCGCGCCGACCGGGCCGCCACGCCCGCGTCCACGACGAAGCTGGCCACGTCCGTCGCGGCGCTCGCCGCGCTGGGGCCGCAGCACAGGATCACCACCCGGACGGTTCGTGGCGCGGACGGCGGCGTGGTGCTCGTGGGAGGTGGCGACACCACGCTGACGGCGCAGCCGCAGAAGCCAGGGACGGGCCGTCCAACGTATGCGTCGCTTGCGGACCTGGCCAAGCAGACCGCCGGGGCTCTCACGCGCGCGGGGGTGCGGCAGGTCCGGGTCGACTACGACGCGTCCGCCTACCAGGGCTCGCGTGTAGCGCCAGGTTGGAAGCGCAACTACATCCCGGACGGCGAGGTCGCTCCTATGACGGCCTTGACGGTCGACGAAGGGCGGGTTGGCGGGCCTGGCGCGCACGCGCAGCCCCGCGTCCC
Source organism: Actinomadura oligospora ATCC 43269 (assembly GCF_000518265.1). Taxonomy (GTDB): domain Bacteria; phylum Actinomycetota; class Actinomycetes; order Streptosporangiales; family Streptosporangiaceae; genus Spirillospora; species Spirillospora oligospora. The sequence continues at coordinate 153,815 of NZ_JADG01000013.1, forward strand.
GGATCCGCCGGTCGCTGCCGTTCAGACGTTCGCGCGGTTGCTTAAGCGTTTCGGAGTGTCGGCCAAGGCGGGACGGCGTGCCACGGCCGCTGCAGGTGCGCAGAAGCTCGGGGCGGTGCAGTCGCCTCCGATCTCCGCGCTCATCGAGCACGCCATGACCGAGAGCGACAATGACGTGGCCGAGGCCATGGCGCGGCAGGTCGCCATGAAGAAGGGGCTGCCCGCGTCGTTCGAAGGCGGCGCGCGCGCCGTCCGCGAGACTCTGGCCGGTCTCGGCATTACGGACGGCGTGGACGTCTCGGACGGCAGCGGCCTGTCCACCCGGAACCGGATCACGCCTCTCGCGCTCGCGCGTATCGCGGCCCTCGCCGCGTCGCCGCAGCGCCCTGATCTGCGCGCGGCCATCACCGGGATGCCGGTCGCCGGGTTCACCGGGACGCTCTCCCCGCCGCGCTACACGACCCCGGGCAGCACAGGGGGCGCGGGCGTGATCAGGGCCAAGACCGGAACGCTGTCGGGAGTCAACACGCTCGCGGGTCTCGCCACCGACGCCGACGGGCGCCTGCTCGCGTTCGCCTTCATGGCCGGTGACGGCAAGACCTCCGTGGATCCGGGCAAGCTCGACCAACTCGCCACGATTCTGGCCGGCTGCGGCTGCTGACCCTCATCCGCGCAGATCTCCACGTGCGTCCTATGCGGTAGATCTCCACCTGCTTCCCATGGGCGTGGACCTGAACGCGCCTCCATGCGTGTGACCTTCACGCGCCCTCGTGCGCGTAGATCTCTGCGTGTCTTCATGTGCGCGTGGAGCTCCGCATGACTGACTGGGCGTGCTCAACCTCGCATGTCCGACCCCCGTGCATGTGGTCTCGTGCACGCGTGGAATCCGCCTCATGCCTGCGCGGGGGCGCGTGCGCTTAGCGTTTGCGGGGTGGGGGAGATAAACCGGAACGGCTGTTCGTTGAACGGGACGTGCAGGGCGCTCCGGCGCCGGATCGCGAACGTACGGTGGGTGGACATGAGCGCCTCAATGATTGACTGGAACGTCGCGGTGCAGACCGGGACCCGGCTCGTCCGGCCCGGACCGCAGGTCGAGCCCGCCGAGGCCCGCGAGGTGGTGGCGCAGCTGCGCGAGCTGTCCCGCATCGCGCACGGGCACGTGCGCGACTTCACCGGGCTTCCGATCGAGGCCGATCCCGCGCCCGCGACGATCGTCGACCGTCCGGGCTGGATCAGGGCGAACGTCGACGGTTTCCGGGTCGTCCTTGAGCCGCTGATGGAGCGCATGGCCGAGCAGCGCGGTCCGGGCCTGTTGAGCGGCGGCCCCGGCGGGACCGTCGTGCAGGCCGTCGGCTCGCGCGTCACAGGGATGCAGGTCGGAGCGATCCTGGCCTACATGGCCGGACGCGTGCTCGGGCAGTACGAGCTGTTCCTGCCGCCGGACCCGTCCGGAGCGGCGCCCGCCGGACGGCTCACCCTGGTCGCGCCCAACATCGTCTATGTCGAGCAGGAGCTCGAGGTGGACACGCGTGACTTCCGCCTGTGGGTGTGCCTCCACGAGGAGACGCACCGCGCGCAGTTCACCGGCGTCCCCTGGCTGCGCTCGTACGTCCAGGACCAGATGACCGAGTTCCTGCTGGCGTCCGACCTCGACCCCGGCGCGATGCTCGACCGCCTGCGCGACGCCGCCGAGGCGGTGGCGGACGCGGTGCGCGGCGGCGAGGGCAACCTCATCGACGCGATCCAGACGCCCGGGCAGCGCGAGATCCTCGACCGCCTCACGGCCGTGATGACGCTGGTCGAGGGGCACGGCGACTACGTGATGGACGCGGTCGGGCCCGAGGTCGTGCCGTCCGTCCGGCAGATCCGCGAGCGGTTCCAGGGGCGGCGTGAGGGCAGCTCGCGGCTGGACCGGACGATCCGGCGGCTGCTCGGGATCGACCTGAAGATGAAGCAGTACGCGGAGGGCTCCCGGTTCGTCCGGCGGGTCGTGACCGAGGTCGGAATGGCCCAGTTCAACCGGGTCTGGGAGTCGCCCGAGACGCTTCCCACGCACGCGGAGATCAAGGAGCCCGCGCTGTGGATGCGGCGCGTCCTCGACCCGCCCGTGCTGGACGCGCCGCCGCCCGAGGCGAACGAGGCCTGACCCGCCACCGCGTGGGCCGTCCGCGCGGAAACGTCGGAGGCTCGTGGTACTGGTTGGCGCATGGGGCCTGATCCTGCGGTGGCGGCGGTGCGGCTGGCGGTGCGGCGCGCGCTCGCCGGCCTGCCGCCGGGTGTGATGACGCTGGTCGCGTGCAGTGGTGGAGCCGATTCGCTGGCGCTCGCCGCCGCGCTCGCGTTCGAGGCGCCGCGTTCGGGCCGTCCGGCGGGTGGCGTGACGGTCGACCACGGCCTGCAGGACGGCTCGGCTGAGCGATCCGAGCGGGTCGTCCTGGCCATGGCGTCGCTGGGGCTCGACCCCGCGGGCGCGGTGGCGGTCACGGTCGGCACCGAGGGCGGGCCTGAGAACGCGGCACGTGTCGCCCGGTACGAGGCGCTCGACCAGGCGGCGCGGCGGCTGCGCGCGGGCGCGGTGTTCCTCGGTCACACGCGTGACGATCAGGCCGAGACCGTCCTGCTCGGGCTCGCGCGCGGGTCAGGGGCGCGGTCCCTGGCCGGAATGCCGTCGTCCTTCGTGCGACACCTGGATCGCGACAAGCAGGCCCACAACGGTCAGGGGTCACACGAACGGGATCATTACGGCCAGTGTGAGGTTCGTTACGAACGGCCACTGCTCGAGCTGGACCGTGCCACCACGCGCCGCGCGTGCGAGGCCCTCGGCCTGGAGCCCTGGGACGACCCGCACAACGACGATCCGTCCTACGCGCGCGTGCGCGTCCGGCGGGAGGCGCTGCCCGTCCTGGAGCGGACTCTCGGGCCCGGTGTCGCCGAGGCGCTCGCGCGGACGGCCCGGCTCCTGCGCGATGACGCCGACGCTCTGGACGATCTCGCCGCCGAGGCTCTCGCGCGCGCATGTGTCCCCGGGGAGGACGGTCTTTCGGTCGAGGTTCTCGAAGGGCTGAACCGGGCGGTGCGCACGCGCGTCCTGCGGGCGGCGGCGATCGAGGCGGGCAGCCCAGCGGGTACGCTCGCGGCCGTCCACGTTGATGATGTGGACCGGCTGGTCACGGGCTGGCGCGGGCAGCGGCACGTCGATCTCCCCGGGGGGATCCGCGCGTACCGGCGGTATGGGAGGCTGCTGTTCGGCCGGGCGTGACGCCGCGCCGTACACGTGCGCGCACGTTCCGTGTGCGCGTGGGTGACCGTCTCGATGAGGGTGGGGTTGTGGACGAGAAGGACCTGGGCGCCGACCTTTCCAAGGTGCTGATCCCGGAGGACGACCTCCAGGCCAAGGTCAGGGAGCTGGCCGCGCAGATCGACGGCGACTACGCGGGCAAGGACCTGCTGCTCGTGGGCGTGCTCAAGGGCGCTGTGATGATCATGGCCGACCTGGCGCGCGCCCTGCACACGCCCGCGTCGATGGACTGGATGGCGGTCTCGTCCTACGGATCGGGCACCAAGTCGTCCGGCGTGGTGCGGATCCTCAAGGACCTCGACACCGACATCCTCGACCGGCACGTGCTGATCGTCGAGGACATCATCGACTCGGGGCTGACGCTGTCCTGGCTGATCAGCAACCTGCGTTCACGCGGGCCCGCGTCGCTGGAGATCTGCGCGCTGCTGCGCAAGCCGGAGGCCGTCCGCACCGAGATCGACTGCCGCTACCTCGGCTTCGACATCCCGAACGAGTTCGTCGTCGGTTACGGGCTGGACTATTCGGAGAAGTATCGGAACCTGCCGTTTGTCGGCACCCTGGCCCCGCATGTCTATGGAGGCACGGGGGACTGACCCGCCGGACGAGCGGTCTGGAACAAGCGGGCCGCCCGGGACGTTGTGGACTTTGTTGACGGGTATATCGAAGGGATCAGGGGATCGGCGCTGGCTGCGTCCCCTGTGTTCCGCGGTGTACCGTCAGTGTCCCGAGCCTTCGGGCGTGGGAGTGTGTGAGGGTGACCGCACCGGCGGGTTTCGCCGATGGTGAGCGCCCGCCCGGCTCGGAGCCGGTTCGCGAGGGCGCCCGTCCCCGCGGGAACGGGTGAGGATCGCAATGTCAGGAGGGACGGGGCCCGGAGGGGTTACCGGATAAATGGACGTGAAGCGCTATTTTCGCGGGCCGCTGCTGTGGATCCTGCTGTTCTGCCTCTTGGTCGCCCTGGTCATGTGGGGCGTCAACCCCGGCCGCTCGTTCGAGAAGGTCGACACCTCCAAGGTGGTCCAGGAGATCAACGCGGGGCAGGTGAAGTCCGCCAAGATCATCGACAAGGACCAGCGGATCGAGGTCACCCTCAAGGACGGTGACAAGCGGCAGCAGGCGTCCTGGGTGGACGGCCAGGGCCTCCAGCTCCAGAACATGCTGCAGAAGCAGGTCGACTCCGGGTCGCTGAACGGCGGCTACACCGTCGACGTCCCCAAGCAGAGCTTCATCCTGAACCTGTTGTTCAGCCTGCTGCCCATCGTGGTCATCGTGCTGATCTTCCTGTTCATCATGAACCAGATGCAGGGCGGCGGCAGCCGGGTCATGAACTTCGGCAAGTCCAAGGCGAAGCTGATCACCAAGGACACGCCGAAGACCACCTTCTCGGACGTCGCCGGGGCCGATGAGGCCCTGGAGGAGCTCACCGAGATCAAGGACTTCCTGCAGAACCCGGCCAAGTTCCAGGCCATCGGCGCCAAGATCCCCAAGGGCGTGCTGCTGTTCGGCCCGCCCGGAACCGGCAAGACGCTCCTCGCGCGCGCGGTCGCGGGCGAGGCGGGCGTGCCGTTCTACTCGATCTCCGGTTCGGACTTCGTCGAGATGTTCGTCGGTGTCGGCGCCTCGCGTGTGCGCGACCTGTTCGAGCAGGCGAAGGCCAACGCCCCGTCCATCATCTTCATCGACGAGATCGACGCCGTCGGCCGGCACCGTGGTGCGGGCCTGGGCGGCGGCCACGACGAGCGCGAGCAGACGCTGAACCAGCTGCTCGTCGAGATGGACGGCTTCGACGTCAAGGGCGGCGTCATCCTGATCGCCGCGACCAACCGTCCGGACATCCTGGACCCGGCGCTCCTGCGTCCGGGCCGGTTCGACCGGCAGGTCACCGTCGACCGTCCCGACCTCGAGGGCCGCAAGGGGATCCTGCGCGTGCACGGGCGGGGCAAGCCGTTCGCCCCGGACGTCGACCTCGACGTCATCGCGCGCCGCACCCCGGGCTTCACCGGCGCCGACCTGGCCAACGTCATCAACGAGGGCGCGCTGCTCACCGCGCGCTTCGACCGCAAGCTGATCGACATGGAGACCCTCGAGGAGTCGATCGACCGCGTGATGGCCGGGCCGGAGCGCAAGACCCGGGTCATGTCGGAGAAGGAGAAGAAGGTCATCGCCTACCACGAGGGCGGTCACGCGCTCGTGGCGCACGCGTTGCCGAACGCCGACCCCGTGCACAAGGTGACGATCCTGCCGCGCGGCCGGGCCCTCGGCTACACGATGACCCTCCCGATGGAGGACAAGTTCCTCAGCACCCGGTCCGAGATGACCGACCAGCTGGCGATGCTGCTGGGCGGCCGGACGGCCGAGGAGCTGGTGTTCCACGAGCCGACCACGGGCGCGGCCAACGACATCGAGAAGGCCACCTCGATCGCGCGCAACATGGTGACCGAGTACGGCATGAGCGAGCGCCTCGGCGCGCGCAAGTTCGGCACCGGTCAGGGCGAGGTCTTCCTCGGCCGCGACGTGGGCCACGAGCGCGACTACTCCGAGGACATCGCGTCCGCGATCGACGACGAGGTGCGCCGGTACATCGAGACCGCGCACGACACCGCCTGGGAGATCCTGGTCGAGTACCGGGAGGTCCTGGACGACCTGGTCGTCAACCTCATGGAGAAGGAGACGCTCTCCAAGGAGGAGGTGCTGCGCATCTTCGCCCCGATCCAGAAGCGTCCGCACCAGAACTCCTACACCGGATACGGCAAGCGCCTCCCGTCGGACCGTCCGCCCGTGCTGACGCCCAAGGAGCTCGCGCTCATGGGTCCGCAGGACATTCCGGCCGACCTGGCGCAGAACAACGGGCAGGGCTCCGGCGCGGGCGACACCGTCGCGCAGCCGTCCGACCCGAACCAGGGCGAGAGCTGATCGCCTTGTCCGACAAGCAGTTCCCGACCGGGTTCTCCTCCAACGGCGACGCCGAGTCGCCGTTGGAGGAGGGCTTGGCCGACCGCGCGACCGGTTTCGACAACGCGCGTATCGAGCGGGCCGTCCGCGAGATCCTGTTCGCGATCGGGGAGGACCCGGACCGCGACGGCCTCCGTGACACCCCGGCCCGCGTCGCGCGCGCGTACGCCGAGCAGTTCGCGGGCCTCCGGCAGAAGCCGGAGGACGCGCTGAACAAGATCTTCGAGGCCGACCACGACGAGATGGTCCTGGTCAAGGACATCGAGGTCTACTCGACCTGCGAGCACCACCTGGTGCCCTTCCACGGGCTCGCGCACGTGGGGTACACGCCGAACAAGTCCGGCCAGATCACGGGGCTCTCGAAGCTCGCGCGCCTGGTGGACGTGTACGCCCGGCGTCCGCAGGTGCAGGAGCGGCTGACCAGCCAGGTCGCGGACGCGATCATGGAGATCCTGGAGCCGCGCGGGGTCATCGTGGTGATCGAGGCCGAGCACCTGTGCATGACCATGCGCGGGGTGCGCAAGCCCGGTGCGAAGACGGTCACCTCGGCCGTCCGCGGCGACTTCCGCGAGTACGCGCAGACCCGCTCCGAGGCGATGAGCCTCATCCTGGGCCGTCCGGCCTGACCTGATCTCCTTCCGCCTGTCCGCGGGCCATGGTCCCGGCTCGCGGCCGGGGCGGCTCGGCCTTCGGGCCGGGTGGATCGGCTTGAGTGTTCGCCTCGGCCGACATGATTTTCGACCATGTCGGCCGAGGCTTTTTTCGTGGGCCGTAACCCGCGTTGTGAGCGCCCGGTTTCCCTTGGGAGGCCGGGCGCTTTCGGGTTGTCCACAGGTTGGGGCGGGGGTCGGGGGGTGTCCGGAAGAGGGCATAGGGTTGGGGACATGACCAGTGCCGTCGTTCCGGGGCTGCCCGCGCCAGGGCGATGCCTCGTCATGGGTGTGGTGAACGTCACACCCGACTCGTTCTCGGACGGTGGCGACTGGTTTGACGCCGACAAGGCGATCCGGCACGGGCTCGAGCTGGTCGCCGAGGGCGCCGACGTGGTGGACGTGGGCGGTGAGTCCACCCGGCCGGGCGCGCAGCGCGTCTCCCGCGAGGAGGAGTTGCGCCGGGTCGTCCCGGTGATCGCGGCGCTGTCGGAGGCGGGCGTCCCGGTCAGCGTCGACACCATGCGCGCCGAGGTCGCCGAGGCCGCCGTCGAGGCCGGGGCGCGGCTGGTCAACGACGTCAGCGGCGGGCTCGCCGACCCGGCGATGACCCGGCTGGTCGCGCAGGCGCGGGTGCCGTACGTGGTGATGCACTGGCGCGGTCACAGCGCCGAGATGAACGACCGGGCCGTCTACGACGACGTGGTCACCGAGGTCCGCGAGGAGCTGCTGCGCCGGGTGGACGCGGTGCTCGCCGAGGGCGTCGACCCGTCCATGATCGTCCTTGACCCGGGGTTGGGCTTCGCCAAGAACGCCGAGCACGACTGGGCGCTGCTCGCGCACATGGACGCGCTCGTCGGCACCGGCTACCCGGTGCTGTTCGGGGCGTCCCGCAAACGTTTCGTGGGCCGCGCCCTCGCCGCGCCGGACGGCACGCCCCGTCCCGTCCGCGAGCGTGACGACGCCACGGTCGCGATCACCGCGCTCGCCGCGGCGGCGGGCGCCTGGTGCATCCGCGTGCACCGCGTCCGCGCGAACGCCGACGCCGTCCGCATGGCCGCCGCGATCACCGCCCACGCCGCCCCTTCCGCGCCGTCGGGTGGTGGGCACGCGGCTGCCGCGCAGGATGCCCCGGCAGGAGGCGGCCAGGCCGCTCCCGGCGACGGGCAGGACGCTCGGAGCAGAGGCGGGCATGCCGTTCCCGATGGTGGCGTGGATGACGGTCACGAAGGCGGTGGGCGCAGCTTCTCCGTAGGCGGCGACCGCGCTTGGGAAGGCGGCGACCTTCCTGGAGACGGCGGCGTCTCCAGGAGCAGCGGCCTTCCTGGAAGTGGCGGCGCTGGGAGCAGCGGCGCTTCCGGGAGCGGCGGCTCCAAGAGGGGCGGGGCTTCCGAAGGCAGCCGTGGCTCTGGTGGCGTTGCCGAAGGGCGCGGCGATTCCGGGGGCGACAGTCGGCGCGGGGCCGGCGGAGCTTTCGGAGGCGGCGGCCCCGAGGCATCGGCCGTCTCCGGAGGCGGCGGCGGGTTCGGAGGAGGCCGTGGGGCTGGGGGCGGGCGCTTCTCCGGCGGCGGGTTTGGGCGGGTGGACGGCTTGGGGCGCGGGTGAGCGGGGACACGCGGGCCGTCAAGGCGGTCGAAGAGGCGAACGCCGAGTTCTACACCGCGTTCGAGGTCGGCGATTTCGACCAGATGTCGCAGGTGTGGGCGGACGGCGAGCATGCCGGGGCTCTGGTGTGCGTGCATCCGGGCTGGCCGATGCTGCGCGGCCGGGACGAGGTGCTGCGCTCCTGGGCGCTGATCATGGCGAACACCTCCTACATCCAGTTCGTCCTGACGGACGTGGAGATCGACGTTTACGGCGACCAGGCCGTGGTGACGTGCAAGGAGAACGTGCTCACCGCGGACGAGGACACCGAGGCGGGATTCCTCGCCGGAGGAAGCATCGTCGCCAGCAAGGTGTTCGTCCGTGACGGGGAGCGATGGCGTCTGCTGCTCCACCACGGTTCACCCATCCTGAGCACCGCAGAGGAAGAATGAGCCTGGACCGGATCGAACTGCGCGGGCTGCGTGCCCGCGGCCGTCACGGATGCCTTCCCGCCGAGCGTGAGCTGGGGCAGGAGTTCGTGGTGGACGTCTCCCTGGGGCTGGACACCCGCCCGGCCGCAGAGGGCGACGACCTCTCGCGTACCGTCGACTACGGATCACTCGCGAGCAGGCTGGTGGCCGTGGTCGAGGGGGAGCCCGTCAACCTGATCGAAACGCTCGCCGACCGTCTCGCGAAGATCTGTCTGGAGGACCCGCACGTCGCCGAGGCCGACGTCACCGTGCACAAACCCGCCGCTCCGGTGCCGCACCCCTTCGCGGACGTCGCCGTGAGGATCAGGAGGAGTCGCCCATGACAGCGTCCGACCACCGACCGGACCAGATGCCCGACCGGACCGCCACGGGCGGCCACATGCTCGTGACGCACCGCGTCGTCCTCTCGCTGGGCAGCAACCTCGGCGACCGCCTGGACAACCTCCAGGAGGCCGTCGACACGCTGTTCGACGCGCCCGGACTCGACTTCGTCGCCCTGTCCCCGGTCTACGAGACCGCGCCGTACGCCCCGCCCGGTGAGGAGATCCCCGAGCAGGGCGACTACCTGAACATCGTGCTGGTGGCCGACACCCGGCTGCCTCCGGAGAACCTGCTCGAGCGGGTCCTCAACATCGAGAACTCGATGCGCCGCGTCCGCGAGGTCCGGTGGGGGCCGCGCACCCTGGACATCGACATCGTGATTTTCGGGGACGTCGAGATGGACGACCCGAACCTCACGCTCCCGCACCCGCGCGCCCACCAGCGGGCGTTCGTGCTGGTGCCGTGGGCCGACATCGAGCCGGACGTGCTGCTGCCGGGCCACGGCCGGGTGGGCGACCTCGCCGCGGAGGCGATGCGCACGGGGGGCCCGGACGCGGCGCGCCGCCGGGACGATCTGAGCCTGCAGCCGCCTGCATGAGACCGTCCCGTCCCGCTGTGCTCGCCATCCTCGTGGTCGTCCCTGCGGCGATCACCTGGGTGGTGCTGCGCGCCGCCTACGTTTCGCTGCCGGTGCTGCCGTGGACGGCCGTCCCGACGCTGCTGCTCCTCGCCCTCGGTGAGGCGTTCACCGGCGTGAACCTGCTGCGCCGCATCCGCCGCAAACCGGGCAGCAACCTGAAGCCGGTCGAGCCGATCGTCGCTGCCCGGATGGCCGCGCTCGGCAAGGCCAGCGCCCATGCCGCCGCCGTCCTCGCGGGCATCTTCGGCGGCTTCACGCTCAGCCTCGGCGACAACCTCGACAAGGCCACCCCGCGCCACGACTTCTTCGTCAGCATCGGCACCTTCCTCGCCGCGCTGGTCCTGGTCGGCGCGGCCTTCTTCCTTGAGTACGCCTGTCGCGTCCCCAAGGACCCGGACGAGGAGCACCGCGACCACGGCGTCTCCCGCGCCTGACCCCCGTCGTCCCCCCCCGGCCGTCGCCAACCCCGAGTTCCACCGGTCGACAGCGGGCGGCCGTCCCCAACCCGCTTTCCGCAGTCTGGCAGCGGCTGGAAAGGCCGCACCGATGGAGGGCGAGGGTTGGCGCGCTGGTCGTCGGCGTCGTTGCCGATCCGCGTTCGCCAGGTTCGGAAGCGGGCGGGGAGGGGGCACCGGCGGGGTGACGAGGATTAGCGTGGTGGGCGTTGCGGGGTGTCGAGGTTGAGCTGCGGTGTGTGGTGTTGGCGGGTTACTTGTCGATGTCGCCGACGACGAAGAACATTGAGCCGAGGATCGCGATCATGTCCGCGACCAGGCAGCCGGGCAGGAGTTCGGCGAGCACCTGGATGTTGTTGAACGAGGCGGAGCGCAGTTTCAGCCGCCACGGCGTCTTCTCGCCGTGCGAGACGAGGAAGTAGCCGTTGAGGCCGAGCGGGTTCTCCGTCCAGGCGTAGGTGTGGCCCTCGGGGACCTTCAGGACCTTCGGGAGGCGCTGGTTGATCGGGCCCGGGGGGAGGTCGGTGAGCCGGTCCAGGCAGGCGTCGGCGAGGTCGAGCGAGGCGTGCACCTGGTCGAGCAGGCACTCGAAGCGGGCCAGGCAGTCGCCCTCGGAGCGGGTCACGACGCGGACGGGCAGCTCGTCGTAGGCGAGGTACGGCTCGTCCCGGCGCAGGTCGAAGTCCACGCCCGCGGCGCGCGCGATCGGGCCGGACAGGCCGAACTGGAGGACCTGCTCGCGGGTGATCGTCCCGACGCCGCGGGTGCGGGCGCGGAAGATCTCGTTGCCCAGGATCAGGTCGGAGAGGTCGGACATCCGTGTCCGGACGTCCGCGACGGCGGTGCGGGCCCGGGTCGTCCAGCCCGCGGGCAGCTCCTCCTTCAGGCCGCCGACGCGGTTGAACATGTAGTGCATGCGCCCGCCGGAGATCTCCTCCATCACGTGCTGCAGCGTCTCGCGCTCGCGGAACGCGTAGAAGATCGGCGTGATCGCGCCCACCTCGAGGGGGTAGGAGCCGAGGAACATCAGGTGGTTGAGGACGCGGTTCAGCTCGGCGAGCAGCGTCCGCGCCCAGACCGCGCGCCGCGGGACCTCCATGCCGAGCATCCGCTCGACGGCGAGCACGACGCCGAGCTCGGACGAGAACGCCGAGAGCCAGTCGTGCCGGTTCGCCAGCACGATGATCTGCCGGAAGTCGCGGACCTCGAACAGCTTCTCCGCGCCGCGGTGCATGTAGCCGATGATCGGCTCGGCCGCGACGATCCGCTCGCCGTCCAGGGTGAGGCGCAGGCGCAGCACCCCGTGCGTGGAGGGATGCTGCGGGCCGATGTTGAGGATCATGTCCTCGGTGGCCAGCTCCTTGGCGCCCGCCCCGATCCCGACGGTCCTCTGCGTGGTCACGGTCCTCATCGTGCCACGGCTGCCGCCTTCGCGCCGGACCCGAACGCGCCGAATCCGGACGCGGGGATGAGACGCGGGAGGGCGGGAGCCGTTGGCTTGTGAGGGGTGTGGCGACGAGCGTGCGTGGCTCCCGGTGGCGCGGGGGCAGCGGCTCGCAAGGGGCGTGGCGGCGGGCGTTCGTGGCTCTCGGTGGCGTGGGTGCGCGTGGCTTGTGGTGGTGCGGGGTGTTGGGGGTGCGTGGCTCGCGGTGGGGGTGCGCTTTCCGGTTGACTAGGGGGCAATGAACCCAAGCCACCACGAAGAGCCGACATCCGGCGAACCGTCCGGCCCGCGGGATGTTCCGCCGCCCGGTCCCGACCCGCTTGTCCCGGACGCGGCAGGTGCGAGGAACGGGCACAATGTGTTGCCCGCGCAGAATGCGCACGGTGTGCCGCCCGGTTCGCAGGGCGCGCCGCCCGTGCCGTCCGCGCAGCAGGTGCAGGGCGCTCCGCCCGGCCCGTCCGCGCCGTTCGGGCAGGCCGGTGAGGGCGCGTACGGCGGACGGCCTCCCCAGGGTGGGACGCCTTCGAATGGTGCCGGAGGTGCCGCGTTGTATCCGGTGGCTGAACAGCAGGAGGGCGCGGCCGGGTATCCGGCGGCGGACGCCTTCGAGCCCGGCGCGGGGCTCGCGTGGTCCCGGATCTCGCCGCGCTACCCGTGGCATCGGCGGATCGCCGCGCTCGTCAGAGCGATCCCGATCGCCGCGATCGGCGCGTTCCTGCTCTGGCGCGGCGGCGGGACGGTCGCGGCGCTGCTGTGGGTCGCGGGCGTGCTGGCCGTCCTCGTGGTGTCCTGGATCGTCGTCGAGGTGGCGTACCGGGCGCACGGGTACGCCGAACGTGGCGACGACCTGATCGTGACGAGCGGGGTGTTCGTGCGCCGCCTGATCGTCGTCCCGTACGGGCGGATGCAGTTCGTGGACGTCACGGCGGGCCTGCTGGAGCGCTGGATGGGCGTTGCGACCGTCCGGCTGCACACGGCCGCCGCCGCGACCGACGCCGTGATCCCGGGCCTCCCGGCCGCCGAGGCCGCCCTGCTCCGCGACCGGCTCGCCCGCAAGGGCGAGGAACGGAGCATGGGCCTGTGACCGCGCCCCAGGAGCCGCCCGCCGACAGAACCCCCCAGGACGCGCCTCCCGCCTCCGGTCCCCAGGGACCGGGCGCGCAGGCCGCCGGGCCTCAGCCCGAGGCTCGAACCCCCGGCTCGCAGGCTCCAGGCCCTCAGGGGCTGGGCCCCCAAGCTTCAGCCCCTCAAGCTCATGCGCCTCAGGTTTCTGCGGCTCAAGCTCCTCCTGCGGCTTATGGCTCTGGGCCTCAGGCGCCTGGGTTCGCGGTTCCTGGGCCACAGGGGACGCCTCAGGCGGGGTTCGCGCCGCCCGGTGGGCCGCGGGCACGGCCCACGTTCATGCCTCCGTACGGGATGCAGCCACCTGCCGGGCCCATACCCTACGGGCCGCCGCGTCCCGGGTACGGGATGCCGCCGGTCTATCCGGCCGCCGGGTATCCGCCTCGGCCGGGGTATGCGCCGCGTCCGCCCTACGGGCCGCCGCACGCGTATCCGGGATACCCGATGGCGCCCTACGGGTACGCGCCGCCTCCGCCTCCGCCGCCCGTCCGGTTCTCGGTGGGGACGCACCGGGTGCACTGGGCGACCGCGCCGCTGCGCGCCTTCACCATCATGATCGTCTACTTCGTCCTGCTCGGGTTCCCGCTGCTGATGACGCGGACGGAGGACGGGGCGGCCCTGTCGCTCAGCCCGGTCGTGCTGCTCCGGTTCCTGATCGTCTCGCTGGTCGTCGGCGTGGGCGCGGTGGGCACGGGCCTGTGGAGCTGGCTGGGGCTGCGCTTCCGGATCGACGAGGACGACCTGGTCGTCGAGAACGGGCTGCTGCGGCGGCGCGTCCGGCGGATCCCGGTGTCCCGGATCCAGGCGATCGACGTCGTCCGTCCGCTGGTCACGCGGGTGTTCTCGCTCGCCGAGGTCCGGGTCGAGCTGGCGGGCGGCGGGCAGAGCGAGATCGCGTTCCGCTACCTCGGCCGCCGCGCCGCGGGCGACCTGCGCGCCGAGCTGCTCGCGCGCGCAGCCGGGCTGCCGGGCCAGACGCCGGAGGCGCCCGAGCGCCCCGTCTACCGGATGCCGTTCGGGACGCTGCTGGCCGGGCTGATGCTGCGGCTGCCGGTGATCGCGACGTTCCTGCTGATGATCGCCTCGCTGGTGTTCCTGATCGCCTTCCAGGAGGCGGCGATGCTGGCGGTGGCGCTTCCGGCGCTGCTCGGCCTGATCCGCGCGGTGATCGCGCCGATGGTGATGTACGCGAACTTCACGGTCGCGGTGTCCCCGGACGGCGTGCGGCTCCGGTACGGGTTGCTGGAGACGCGGATGCAGACCGTCCCGCCGGGGCGCGTGCAGGCGGTCAGCGTGGTCGAGCCGTCGGTGTGGCGCGGGCTGGGCTGGGCGCGGCTGGACGTCACGGTCGCGGGTTACGCGGGCGAGCGGCAGGCGCTGTCGTCCACGCTGCTCCCCGCGGCGCCCAGGGCGGTCGTTGCGCAACTGGTCGCGCTGGTCTTCCCGGGGACGAACTTCGACGCCGTCCCGCTGCTGCCCGCGTCCCAGCGGGGAATGACCGTCGACCGGGCGGACGGCGCCGGAACCGACGACGTCATCTTCGTCGCCAGGCACGGCTGGCTCTGCCGCCGGACGGACATCATCGCTCATGCGCGCGCGCAGAGCGTCCGGCTCACGGTGAACCCGGTCCAGCGGCTGCTGAAGCTCGGCACCGTCCACGTGGACGCGCCGCCCGGACTCGTCCAGGTGGCCGCGGCCGACCGCGACCTGGGGGAGGCGCGCGCGATCGTCGAGTCGACGGCGCTGCGCGCCCGGAGCGCCCGCGCGGCGTCCGGCGACACGACCCACTGGGCCACCCGCCGGAACCAGCGCGCCTGACGCGCCGACCAGCACCGCTGAAGTGGACGTATTGTTCCAGCGTGAGTGAGATGTTCTATGACCCGTGGTCGGTGGAGTTCGTCGCGAACCCGTACCCGGTGTACGAGCGGTTGCGGGCGGAGCATCCCGTGTTCTTCGACGCGGCGACCGACCAGTGGCTGGTCAGCCGCTACGCCGACGTGGACGCGCTGCTGCGGGACCGCCGTCTCGGCCGCTCCTACCTGCACACCGGAACGCACGAGGAGTTCGGGCAGCAGCCTGAGCCGGACTTCCTGAAGCCGTTCTGGGACCTGGTCCGCGCCGGGATGCTGGATGTCGAGCCGCCCACGCACACCCGGCTGCGCCGCCTGGTGTCCAAGGCGTTCACGGCCCGGATGGTCGAGGGCCTGCGGCCGACGATCCGCCGCCTGGCCGAGGAGCTGGCCGCCGATCTGGTCGCGCGCGGCGGCGGCGACCTGCTCGCCGACCTGGCCGAGCCGCTGCCGGTGACCGTGATCGCCGAGATGCTGGGCGTCCCTGAGGAGGACCGCGGTCTGCTGCGTCCCTGGTCGGCGGACATCTGCGGGATGTACGAGCTCAACCCGCCGGACGAGGTGCAGCGGAAAGCCGTCCAGGCCGCGAACGACTTCTCCGACTATCTGCGTGAGCTCGCGCGTGCGCGCGCAGCGGAGCCGCGCGACGACCTGATCTCGGCGCTCGCGCGCGTCGCCGACGAAGGGGACCGGCTCACCGAGGACGAGCTGATCGGCACCTGCGTCCTGCTGCTGAATGCCGGGCACGAGGCGACCGTGAACGCGACCGGCAACGGCTGGTGGTCGCTGTTCCGCAACCCCGGAGAGCTGGCGCGGCTGCGCGCCGACCACGCGCTCATCCCGACCGCGGTCGAGGAGCTGATGCGCTTCGACGGTCCCGCGCCGATGTTCGAGCGCTGGGTGCTCGAGGACGTCGAGGTCGGCGGTGTGACCATCCCGCGTGGGCAGGAGGTCGCCCTCCAGTTCGCGTCGGCGAACCGCGACCCCGAGGTCTTCGACGACCCGGACACCCTCGACCTGGGCCGCGACCCGAACCCGCACATCAGCTTCGGCCTGGGCATCCACTACTGCCTGGGCGCGCCGCTCGCGCGCATCGAGATGGCCGAGTCGCTCGGCGCGATCCTGCGCGCGGCGCCGACGCTGAGGCTGACCGAGGAGCCGCGCTGGAAGCCCGGCTACATCCTGCGCGGGCTCGAGTCGCTCAAGGTCGAACTCTGACCCTGGCCACCCGCCTGGGACGCGAGGTCGGCCAGGGACGGCGGTAGGGGCGTTCCGACGGTCTGGGCGAGCCAGCCGAAGCCGCCGAGGCCCGACGCGTCCAGGAGTTCGGCCTCCTCACCGGCGGTGCGGAGGCCGACGAGGTAGGCGCGCGGGTCGCGGTGGGCAAGGTCCAGCGGCGGACGCGCGCCCGTGAGGCCGAGGGCGCGCAGCGCGTTCCGCTGAGTGGTCAGCAGGGTCGCGCTCGCGCCCGCGCGTTGCCCGGAGGCTGTGCAGGCGTCCAGCGCCACGTGGGCGGTGATGTCGCATGAGCCGTCCGGGACGGGGGCGACCGTGGCGCCGTCGCGGTATCCGGTGAGCGTTCCGTAGGGCGGACGGTCAGCACGTGCGTGCGCGTAGTCGACGGCGACTGCGAGGCCCGCGTCCAGGCGTCCGATGACCGAGGCCCAGGCGGCGCAGCGCGGATGTCCGATCTCGGCGCGGTCGCCGGGTTCGGCGAGCGGCCACCAGGACGCGATCCAGTCGAGGTCCTCGGGGGACGGCACCGGGCCGAGGCGTTCCGTCCCGGTCGTCCGGCAGACCTCGACGAGGCGGGGGCCGTCGTCGGTCTGCTCCACGATGTCCAGGGGGATGTTGTCGAGCCACTCGTTCGCGATCACCAGGCCGGTGATCGAGTCGGGCGGGGCGTCGCGCCAGGTGATCGCGTCGGGCAGGCCGTCCGGACGCGGTGCGACCTCGACCGCGACCGGATGGATCCGTCCGGCCAGGTCGGGGGCCGCGTGCGCGAGCAGGTGCCGCAGGATTCCGGCGCAGCCCGCGCCGATGTCCACCACGTCCAGCCGCTGCGGACGGCCGAGCGCCGCGTCCACCTCGCCGAGCAGCCGGGCCAGGGCGGCGGCGAACCGGGACGAGGCGCTCACCGAGGTCCGGAAGTGCTCGGCGGGCCGCTCGCCCCGCCGGTAGAAGCCGTCCGCTCCGTAGAGGGCCAGCTCCATAGCGGGCCGCCAGGGAGCCCAGGTCAACGCCACCATTCTGTCGACGTTACCGCGCTCCGCCGGACGTCAGGCGCCGCCCGGGGCGCGTGGCCCACGCCTGCCGAGGTCGGTGGGCTGCGCCGTCCGCCGCCGGTGGGCCGGGCCGCGCTACCTGCGGCGGACGGCGTGTCCGACCTGCGGCTGATCCCAGGCTGACCAGCTCATACGTACGCTTGCGGCATGGTCGGCAGGCTGTGGGAGTGGTGGCGCGGCAGGCGGACGCTGGTGGACGCCGCGTTCGTCCTGCCGCTGGCGATGCTGCAGTTCCTCTCGGCGCCGTCCGTCCTGCACGACCCGGTGCACCGCTACGACCTCTCCACCGTCCAGTACCTGCTGCTCTCGGTGGTGCTCCTGCTGCCGATGGTGTGGCGGAGGCGCTGGCCCCGGGCGACGTTCGCGGTGGTCTCGCTGGTCAGCTTCGCCCAGTGGCTGAACGGCACGCAGGTGGTCGTCGCGAACGGGACGGTCCTGATGGGCCTCTACGCCGTCACGGCGTACTGCTCGTTCCGCTGGGGGCTCGCGGCGTTGGGCGTCACGGTGGTCGGTTCGGCCCTGGAGTCCTACCAGCAGTCGTCCGGGAACTGGGACATCCTGCGCTCGTCGCTGTTCCCGTACGTCGTGGTGGCCCTCGCCGTGTGGGTGCTCGGCCTGCACATGCGGACGCGCCGCGCCTACCTGCGTGAGCTGGAGGAACGCGCGGAGCGGCTGGAGCACGAGCGGGACACCGAGATCCAGATGGCCCGCAACGCCGAGCGCGCCCGGATCGCCCGCGAGATGCACGACGTCGTCGCGCACAACGTCAGCGTCATCGTCGTCCAGGCGGACGGCGCGGCCTACGCGATCGACACCGACCCCGGCCGCGCCCGGCAGGCCCTGGAGGCGATCTCCTCGACCGGGCGCACGGCGCTCGCGGAGATGCGGCGGCTGCTCGGCGTGCTGCGCGAGGAGGCCGCGAGCGAGGCGTACGCGCCGCAGCCCGGCCTCGGCCAGCTGGAGGACCTCGTCGAACAGGTCCGGACGGCCGGTCTCCCGGTCACCCTGGAACGCACCGGAACGCAGTCGGAGGTGTCCGAGGGGCGTGCGCTGACGATCTACCGGATCGTCCAGGAGGCACTGACGAACGCCCTGAAACACGGCGGTCCGCGCACCTCGGCGACGGTCACCCTGCATTACGGTGACGACGAGGTGACCGTCGAGGTCGTGGACGACGGGCGCGGAGCCGCCGCCCCGGACGACGGGCACGGTCACGGCCTGGTCGGCATGCGCGAACGCGCCGCCGTCTACGGGGGCGAGGTGGACGCGGCGCCGCGTCCGGGTGGCGGGTTCGCGGTGCGGGCGCGCATCCCCGTCCGCGAGGAAGCGCGAACCTGATGCGGGTGGCCAACGCGCGATGGAGGCGCTCGGTGGGGGCGTGACGGTTGGACGTGAGTGAGGAGAAACGGGTGGACGAGCCGATCCGGGTGCTTCTGGTCGACGACCAGGAGCTGGTGCGGGCGGGCTTCACGATGGTGCTGGACGCCCAGCCCGACATCGAGGTCGTCGGGGAGGCCGGGGACGGCGCGACGGCCGTGGAGGCGGTGCGGGCGGCCCCGGCGGACAGCCCGGTCGAGGTCGTCCTGATGGACGTCCGGATGCCGCGCATGGACGGCATCGAGGCGACCCGGCGGATCGTGGCGGCCGGGGGCCCGAAGGTGATCATCCTGACCACCTTCGACCTGGACGAGTACGCGTTCGCCGCGATCAAGGCGGGCGCGAGCGGGTTCATGCTCAAGGACGCGGGCCCGGCGCAGCTCGTGGAGGCGATCCGGGCCGTCCGGTCCGGGGACGCGGTGGTCGCGCCGAGCACGACCAAGCGCCTTCTGGACCGGTTCGCCCTGCATCTGCCGGACGGCGGCCGGGACAGGGCGGCCGAGGCCCTCGCCGCGCTGACCGAGCGCGAGACCGAGGTGCTGCACCTGGTCGCGCGCGGGATGTCGAACGCCGAGATCGCCGAGCGGCTCTACGTCTCCGAGGCCACCGTGAAGACCCACATGGGCCGGATCCTGATGAAGCTGGGGCTGCGCGACCGCGTCCAGGCCGTGGTCTTCGCGTATGAGACAGGTCTGGTCAAGAGCGGCCAAAGCGGCAACTGACCGTCACGAAGCGATCACTCTATGGTGACTTTTCGTTCTCAAGCGGGAGTTGGCGGTTCCATTACGCATTGGTAGCTGAATAACTACCCGACGTGAGCGTCGCCGGATGGCGCGGCGGCGCGGTCGTGTTGGTCGGGTCGCCCCGGCGGCCCCACGTACGGGAGGTTCCACGTGCTCAAGAAGCTCGCGCTCACCTGCGCTCTCAGCGCCGCAGTCACCGGCTCGGTCCTGGCCGCTCCCGCGAACGCCGACATCCACACCAACGGCTCCGGCGGCGTCCTGTCCGGCAACCAGATCATCGCGCCGATCTCGATCCCGATCGACGTCTGCGGCAACGCCGTCGGCATCCTCGGGACCGCGGGCGGCGGTTGCAAGGGCGGAGCGGCCGTCGGCAACGCCATCGGCTGACGGGCCCGTCCGGTGACCTTCCCGTGAGTCTCCGGACGGCCCCGGTCGATGCGCGTACGAGCGCCGGAACCCCCCCCGGGTTCCGGCGCTTCCGCATGCCCGCCCTGTCGCAGGCCGCACCTGCGGGTTCGTGCGAGGTGGTGGATTCCGGGTCAGCGGTGGGGTTGATCGGAATGTACGACTCAGGTCGTAGGCCCGGCCGTGAGCCAGCCGAAGTGCTGATCCGAACCGTGGACGCGTGGTCGATGGCACGCCGCTCGCGGCTTTCTAGCGTGGACCCCGACGTTGGAGACCACCGAAGGAGCCCCAGTGACCAGCACGTTCACCAACCCGCCCGCGACGCACGGGCGGGCCGCCGAGCCGTCGGCGGTGGTCGCCGCCGAGGTGAGCAAGGTCTACGGCTCCGGGGACGCGGCCGTGCACGCCCTGCGCGGTGTCAGCGTCGGGTTCGCGCGCGGCGCGTTCACCGCGATCATGGGGCCGTCCGGGTCCGGCAAGTCCACGCTGATGCACTGCCTGGCCGGGCTCGACACGGTCTCGGGCGGACGCGTCACGCTGGGCGACGCCGAGCTGACCGCGATGAACGACAAGCAGCTCACACTGCTGCGCCGCGACCGCATCGGCTTCATCTTCCAGGCGTTCAACCTGCTGCCGACGCTCACCGCCGAGCAGAACATCCTGCTGCCGCTCGAGCTCGCCGGGCGCAAGCTCGACCGGGCCTGGTTCGACCAGGTCATCGACGTGGTCGGGCTGCGCGAGCGGCTCGGGCACCGGCCGAACGAGCTGTCCGGCGGGCAGCAGCAGCGGGTCGCGTGCGCCCGGGCGCTGGTCGCCCGTCCCGAAGTGATCTTCGCGGACGAGCCGACCGGCAACCTCGACTCGCGGTCCGGCGCGGAGGTGCTCGGCTTCCTGCGCGCGTCCGTCCGCGAGATGGGCCAGACGATCGTCATGGTCACGCACGACCCGGTCGCCGCGTCCTACGCCGACCGCGTGGTGTTCCTGCGGGACGGCCAGATCGTCACCGAGCTGTTCCAGCCGACGCCGGACACCGTCCTCGACCGCCTCAAGAGCCTGGGGGCCTGAGCGCGATGTTCAAGACGACACTGGCCGGGCTCGCCGCGCACAAGCTCCGGCTGCTGCTCACCGCGCTCGCGATCACCCTCGGCGTCGGGTTCATCAGCGGCACGTTCGTGCTGACCGACGCGATGCGGTCCGGGGTGGACAAGACGTTCGCCACGTCCGCGGGCAAGGTGGACGTGGCCGTCCTGCCGAAGCGCGACGGCGGGGAGATCCCCGCGTCGATGCTCGCCCGCGTGAAGGACGTGTCCGGCGTCACGGCGGCGGAGGGCCTGGTCAAGGGCGACGCCGCGCTGATCGGACGGGACGGCAAGGCGGTCGGGGACATGCCGACCGTGGGCATGTCGGTGCCGGCCGGACGCCTGCTCCGCTACGAGCTGGACGGCGGCCGTGCGCCGAAGGGGCCGTCCGAGACCGTCCTCGACACCCACCTCGCCAAGCGGGAGAAGTTCAAGGTCGGCGACGCGGTGACCGTCCTCGACCACAAGAACGGGCCGCACCGGTTCACCGTCGTCGGCCTCGTCGACATGGGCATGGACCGGGACGCGAGCATGCAGGGCGCGGTCGGCTTCGACGCCGCGACCGCCGCCACGATGACCGGCGTGAGGACGTTCACCGAGATCGACGTGCTCGGCGGCGGCCGGGACGCGGTCCAGAAGGCCGTCGGGCCGGACCACGACGCGCTGACCGGCAAGGGCCTCGCGCAGCGGCTGTCCAAGGCCAACGGCGCGGACACCGCGATCATCCAGACCGGCCTGCTGCTCTTCGGCCTGGTCGCGATGCTGGTGTCGGCGCTGGTCATCTACAACACGTTCGCGATCCTCATCGCCCAGCGGACGCGCGAGATGGCGCTGCTGCGCTGCGTCGGCGCGACCCGCCGCCAGGTGTTCGGCGGGGTGCTGGTCGAGGCGGTCGTGGTCGGCCTGGTCGGGTCGCTGCTAGGCCTGGTGGCCGGGCTCGGGCTGGGCGCGGGCGCGCTCGGCGTGATCGGCTCGTTCGACACCGGCCTCAAGCTCGGCGGGCCGGGGCTGACCGGCCGGACCGTCCTGGTCGCGCTGCTCGTCGGCGTCCTCGTGACCGTCGCCTCCGCGCTGCTGCCCGCCCGCGCCGCCACCCGCGTCGCGCCGATCGCCGCGCTGCGCGCCGACCTGGAGCCGGGCAGCGGACGGTTCCGGCTCGGCTGGGTCCGGACGATCCTGACCGCGCTGTTCTGCCTCGGCGGGCTCGGCCTGGCCGGGCTCGGCGGGTTCGGCTCGGACAAGGGCGAGAGCCCGATGTACATGGTCGCGGTCGGCGGGATGCTGTTCTTCGTCGGCGTCGTCGCCGCGATGCCCGCGCTGGTGCGTCCGCTCGGACGCCTGGTCGGGGCCGTCCCGGCGAGGACCGGCGGGGTGCCCGCGCGGCTCGCCGTCGAGAACGCGCAGCGCTCGCCGCGCCGGACGGCGACCACCACGATCGCGCTGACCATCGGGATCGGGCTGATGAGCCTGTTCTCGGTCGTCGCCGCCAGCGGCACCGCCACCGCGAACGCGCAGCTGGACGAGCACTTCCCGGTGGACTTCCAGATCGAGTCGCAGTTCGGCGGCGGCAAGCCCGCCGACGACGCGACCCACCGGGTCCCCGCGGGCCTGGTCGCGAACCTGCGGGCGCTGCCGCAGCTCGGCCAGGTGACCGAGTCCCGCGAGGCCGGACGGCCGAAGAAGGGCGGACGGGACACGACGGTCCAGACCGTCACCGCGTCCTCGTTCGGCTCGCTGATCAAGGTGACCGCGGACGCGGGCACGGTGTCCGCGCCGGAGCCCGGCACGCTGATCGTGGACAGGGAGACCGCGAGGTCCAAGGGCTACAAGGTCGGGCAGACCGTCCAGGTCCGGGGGGACCGCGGGAGCGCGCCGATCCGGGTCGCCGGGATCTTCCGCGGGGACGTCCCGCTGCACGGCGTGCTGGTGAACGAGGCCGACTTCCAGCGGGTCTCGGCCGTCCGGGACGCGGCGGTGGTGTGGGCGAAGGTGAAGCCGGGCGTCCAGGTGGACGACGCGCGCCGCGCCGTCGACGACGCCGCCAGGGCGTACCCGACGATCCGGGTCGGGTCCATGGCGGAGCTGCGCGACCAGTTCACCAAGGCCGTGAACGTGCTGCTGATGGTGTTCGGCGGGCTGCTCGGGCTCGCGATCGTGATCGCGCTGTTCGGCATCGCCAACACGCTGTCGCTGTCGGTGGTGGAGCGCACCCGCGAGTCCGCGCTGCTGCGCGCCCTCGGCCTCACCCGGCGGCAGCTGCGCCGGATGCTGTCGGTGGAGGCCCTGGTGATGTCGGTGATCGGCGCGCTGACCGGGGTCTTCCTCGGGGTCGGGTTCGGCTGGGCCGCGACGAGCGCGATGTCCGAGAGCGCGGTGTTCTCCGTCCCGTACGCGCAGATCATCGGGTTCGTCGTGCTGGCCGGGGTCGCGGGCGTCCTCGCGGCCGTCATGCCCGCCCGCCGCGCCGCCAAGGCGTCGGTCGTCGAGTCCCTCTCGGCGGGCTGAGCCCGTCCCGCCCGTCCCGCCCGGCAGTGGCGGAGAGCCGACCGCCCCACCGCATCCGTCGATGCGGTGGGGCGGCGGCGTGTCCGGGACGCGGCAGGGGGAAGGGACCCCGGCCGCGTCCCTCGTCAGCCCGGACCGACGCGGCTCACCGGCCGTACCGGCGACCCGGTCAGCGCTCGCCGCGCAGGCCGCCGTAGCCCTCGCCGTACTCGCCGCCGGCGAGGCTGCGGTTGCCGTCGTTGTGCACGGCGTCGCCGTCGCAGGACGTGCCCGCCTGGCCCGCGACCGACACCGTTCCGCAGGTCACGCCGTACCCGCCGACGACCATGAAGTTCACGGTGTTGCCGGTGGCCCTGCCCTTGTTGGTGTTGTGCGTGTGCGTGTCGGCGTGGGCGGGCGCGGCCAGGAAGGTGGCCCCGGCGATGGTCGCGGTGACGGTGGCGGTCTTGAGGGCGGTCTTGATCACGGTGGTCTCCGTCTCTTCGGGGGGCACATGCCCTCGGACCTGGTGTCGACCAGAGCGTCCTTGGGCATCCGGTGGGATTTGCTTGACCTGTTCATGACGGCCGTCACGCCTTCAGAGTTACTCTGCGTTTGCTTGCGGTGGCAAGGGGTCGCCGTTGCGGCCGGGGCAACTGTGGCGGGTGTGCGGGGTTCGCCATCACCATGGGTAGCCGTATGGTCACCACATTGCGATGGTGCGGCGGTTCCGGACGTCCCGCGACCCACGGGTACGCTGGGTCGCGCACGTCCGGTACCTACCTTGAGGACTGGAACGAAACCCATGAACGCATCTGCCCTGCCCGCCTCCGGGCTGCCCGATCCGGCGGACCGTCCGGCCCGGCTCTCGGTCGGCGTCGTCGGCGCCGGACGGGTCGGCACGGCCCTCGGCGTCGCGCTCGGCCACGCCGGGCACCGCGTGGTCGCGGTGTCGGCGGTGTCCGAGGCGTCCCGCCTGCGGGCCGAGGAGCGGCTGCCCGGCGCCGAGGTCGTCGACCCCCGGGACGTGGTCGCCGCCTCCGAGCTCGTCCTGCTGACCGTCCCGGACGACGCGCTCCCCGAACTCGCCGCCGGGCTGGCCGCGACCGGGACGTCCGTTGAGGGACGCCTCGTCGCGCACACCAGCGGACGGTACGGCGCGGCCGTCCTGAACCCGCTCACCGAGGCGGGCGCGCTGCCACTGGCCCTGCACCCCGTGATGACCTTCACCGGACGTCCCGACGACGTGAACCGGCTCAGCGGCATCTCGTTCGGCGTGACCGCGCCGGAGCCGCTGCGCCCGGTCGCCGAGGCGCTGGTGCTGGAGATGGGCGGCGAGCCCGCGTGGATCGCCGAGGAACGCCGCCCGCTCTACCACGCGGCGCTCGCGGGAGGCGCGAACCACCTGGTCACGCTGGTCGTGGAGGCGATGGACCTGCTGCGCCGGGCCGGTGTGGACGAGCCGGGCCGGATGCTCGGCCCGCTGCTCGGAGCCGCCCTGGACAACGGCCTGCGGCTCGGCATCGACGGGCTGTCCGGCCCGGTCGCGCGCGGCGACGCCGGGACGGTGGCCGACCACGTCGCCGAGCTGGGCCGGATCTCTCCGGAGAGCCGCAACGCCTACGTGGCGCTGGCCCGCCTCACCGCCGACCGGGCGCTCGGCGCCGGACGGCTCAAGCCCGAGGACGCCGAGCGCCTGCTCGAAGCCCTCGCCGACTGACGGAGCCGGTCCCCTGGACCGGACCCCGAGCGACCCGCCGAGGGCGCAGTACTGGGAGAACGGCGTGCCGACCGCCCGAGGGCGGCGGCCGACCTGTGGAGGAATCTTGACACCGGTGATCGCGAAGACCCGCGAGGAACTGGCGGCCGTGCGGTCCGGCGTCCGGGGGACGCTGGCGCTGGTGCCGACGATGGGCGCGCTGCACGAGGGGCATCGCTCGCTGATCCGGCGGGCCCGCCGGGAGGCCGACGCCGTGGCGGTGTCGATCTTCGTGAACCCCCTGCAGTTCGGGCCGGGCGAGGACCTGGACCGCTACCCGCGCACCTTCGCCGCCGACCTCGAGGCGTGCGCGGACGAGGGCGTGGACGTGGTGTTCGCGCCGACCCCCGAGGTCATGTACCCGGGCGAGCCGATGGTGACGATCGACCCCGGCGCGATGGGCCGGATCGTGGAGGGCGAGACCCGTCCCGGGCACTTCGCCGGAATGCTCACGGTCGTCGCGAAGTTGTTGAACCTGACGCGTCCGGACGTCGCGGTCTTCGGGGAGAAGGACGCCCAGCAGCTCGCGATGATCCGCCGGATGGTCGCCGACCTGGATCTTCCGGTCGAGATCATCGGCGCGCCGACCGTCCGGGAGCCGGACGGGCTGGCGCTGTCCAGCCGCAACCGCTACCTCGGCGAGGACGAGCGGAGCACGGCGCTCGCGCTGTCCCGGGCCCTCCGGGCGGGCGAGGACGCGGTCGCGGACGGGCCGTCCGCGGTGCGCCGCGCGGCGCGCGCGGTCCTGGAAGCGGCGGGGGCGGCCGAGCCCCCACTGGAGCTCGACTACCTGGTGCTCGTCGATCCCGCGACGTTCACCGAGGTGGCGGGCGGCCACGACGGCCCGGCGGTGCTCGCCGTGGCGGGCCGGGTGGGGGCCACCCACCTGATCGACAACGTCCCCCTGGAGTTCGGCAAGGAGTCGCGATGATCCGGACGATGTTCAAGAGCAAGATCCACCGTGCCACGGTGACCCAGGCCGACCTGCACTACGTCGGCTCCCTGACCGTGGACGCCGACCTGCTGGACGCCGCCGACCTGCTCCCGGGCGAGAAGGTGGACGTGGTGGACATCGACAACGGCGCGCGGCTGTCCACGTACCTGATCGCGGGCGAGCGCGGCTCCGGGGTGATCGGGATCAACGGCGCGGCGGCCCGGCTCGTCCAGACGGGCGACCTGGTGATCATCATCAGCTACGCGCAGCTGACCGACGCCGAGGCGCGCGCGTTCACCCCGACCGTGGTGCACGTGGACACCGAGAACCGGATCGTGGCGCTCGGCGACGACCCGGCCGAGCCGGTCCCCGGAACCGACCAGCTCCGTCCCGCACACTCCCTCTGAGCCCCCTGAACCGGCCCTGAATCGGCTCGGACCTGGACTTTCACGGACGCCGTCACCCGCTCGGGTGGCGGCGTCCGGCGCTTGTGTGGGCGGTCTCACAGCGCCGATCCCCGGGGTTAGTGTCAGAATGACGAAAACTTGCCTCCCCGAGGAGGGCGCATGATCCCCCGACCGCTCACCGCCCCCGCGCCCGGCTGGACCCGGTCCGCCGACACGGTCGTCATCGGCTCCGGCATCGCCGGGCTCGTGGCCGCGCTGCGCTGCCACGAGCGCGGGCAGCGCGTCCTGCTCGTCACCAAGGCGCTGCTGGACGCGGGCTCCACCCGCTGGGCGCAGGGCGGGATCGCCGCCGCGCTCGACCCCGCCGACACCCCCGGCGAGCACCTGGCCGACACGCTCACCGCCGGGGCCGGGGTGTGCGACGAGGACGCCGTCCGGGTGCTGGTCACCGAGGGGCCCGCGGCCGTCCGGCGGCTGGCCGACCTGGGCGCGGCGTTCGACCGGGACGCCTCCGGGGAGCTCGAACTCGGCCGCGAGGGCGGCCACCACCGGCGGCGCATCGCGCACGCGGGCGGCGACGCGACCGGCGCGGAGATCAGCCGCGCGCTGCGCGCCGCGCTCAAGGAGCACCAGATCGAGGCGATCGAGAACGCCCTGGTCCTCGACCTGATCAAGGACGCGGAGGGACGCGCCGCCGGGGTCACCCTGCACGTCATGGGCGAGGGCTCGCCGAGCGGCGTCGGGGCCGTCCGGGCGCGGGCGGTCGTGCTCGCGACGGGCGGGCTCGGGCAGGTGTACTCGGCCACGACCAACCCCGAGGTGTCCACGGGCGACGGCGTGGCGCTGGCGCTGCGCGCCGGGGCCGAGGTCGCCGACCTGGAGTTCGTCCAGTTCCACCCGACGCCGCTGTGGCTGGGAGAGGACGCGCGCGGGCGGTTGCCGCTGATCTCCGAGGCCGTCCGGGGCGAGGGCGCGCACCTGATCGACCACGACGGCGTCCGCTTCATGGTCGGACGGCACGAGCTCGCCGAGCTCGCCCCGCGCGACGTCGTCGCCAAGGGGATCATGAACCGGATGCACGAGACCGGCGCGTCCCACATGCTGCTGGACGGCCGGCACTTCGGCGCCGAGATGTGGGAGCGCCGCTTCCCGACGATCCTCGCGGTCTGCCGCCACCACGGGATCGACCCGGTGACCGAGCCGATCCCGATCGCGCCGTCCGCGCACTACGCGAGCGGCGGCGTCCGCACCGATCTGTTCGGCCGGACGACCGTCCCCGGCCTGTACGCGTGCGGCGAGGTCGCCCGGACGGGCGTCCACGGCGCGAACCGCCTGGCGTCCAACTCCCTGCTGGAGGGCCTGGTCTACGCCGAGCGCATCGCCGTCGCCATCAGCGACGACGCGCCCGAGCCCGGCGAGCCGGTCACACCCGAGCCGTCCGGCGCGGAGCCGCCTGCGAGCACGGGACGGGACGTCCGGAGCGAGATCCAGCAGATCATGACGACCCACGCCGGAGTCCTGCGCACCGCCGACGGCCTCGCCACGGCGGACCGGGAACTCGCCGCCCTGGCCGGGGCGCTCGGCGAGCCCGGCGTCGTGGGCTGGGAGGCGTCCAACCTGCACACGGTCGCGAGCGCGATCGTCGCCGCCGGGCGGCTCCGCGAGGAGACCCGCGGCAGCCACTGGCGCGACGACTTCCCGGACCGCGACGACGCGCACTGGCGGGGGCGGCTGGTGACCCGGCTGACCTGGGATGGGACGCTGCAGACCGAGTTCGAGCGCTGAGGAGGAACCGAGGATGGAAGCGGAACTCGCCGACCGCCTGCGGACGGCCGGGCTGGCCCCCGAGGCCGTCGAGCGGCTGGTGCGGACGGCCCTGGACGAGGACGGCCCGGTCGACGTCACGAGCACGCCGATCTTCGGCCCGGACGAGCGGTCCACCGGCGACTTCACCGCCCGCGAGGACGGCGTGGTCGCCGGGATCCCGGTCGCCGAGGTCGTGTTCGACCTGCTCGGCGTCGACGCCGAGGCCAAGGCCGCCGACGGCGACCGGGTGACGAGGGGCCAGGTGCTGATCTCGGTCTCCGGGCCGACCAGGGCCGTCCTGCGCGCCGAGCGGATCGCGCTGAACCTGCTCACCCACCTGTCCGGCATCGCGACCGCGACGCGCGCCTGGGCGGACGCCGTCGAGGGCACCGGCGCGCGCGTCCGCGACACCCGCAAGACGCTGCCGGGCCTGCGGGCCGTCCAGAAGTACGCGGTGCGCTGCGGCGGCGGCGTGAACCACCGGATGGGCCTGTCCGACTCGGCGCTGGTCAAGGACAACCACATCGCCGCCGCGGGCTCGGTGACCAAGGCGTACCAGGCGATCCGCGCGGCCTACCCCGCCCTCCACGTCCAGGTGGAGTGTGACACGCTGGACCAGGTCCGCGAGGCCGTCGAGGCCGGCGCGACGTCCCTGCTGCTGGACAACATGGACCAGGACACGATGTTCGAGGCCGTCCGGCTGGTGGACGGCCGGGCCGAGCTGGAGGCGTCCGGCGGGCTGACCCTGGACGGGGCCCGAGATGCCGCCGTGACCGGTGTCGACTACCTTGCGGTGGGTGCGCTGACCCATTCGGCGCGCGTGTTCGACATCGGCCTTGACTTCTCCTGATCAGCGGGGACCTGATGCTGCTCACCATCGACGTCGGTAACACCCAGACCGTCCTCGGCCTGTTCGAGGGCGAGGAGGTCATCGAGCACTGGCGGATCAACACCGACCCGCGCCGCACCGCGGACGAGATCGCCGTGGTGCTCCAGGGGCTCGTCCAGCAGAGCCCGCTGCTCGCCGAAACCGACATCAGCGGCATCGCCCTGTGCTCCACGGTGCCGTCGGTCCTGCACGAGATGCGCGAGATGTGCCGCCGGTACTACGGCGACGTCCCCGCGGTGATCGTGGAGCCCGGCGTGAAGACCGGCGTCCCGGTCCGGATGGACAACCCGAAGGAGGTCGGGGCCGACCGCATCGTGAACTCGCTGGCCGCCGTGCACCTGCACGGCGGCCCGGCGGTCGTGGTCGACTTCGGGACGGCCACGACGTTCGACGCGGTGTCGGCGAAGGGCGAGTACGTCGGCGGCGCGATCGCCCCCGGCATCGAGATCTCCATCGACGCGCTCTCGGTGCGCGGCGCGCAGCTCCACAAGATCGAGCTGCAGCGTCCGCGCAACGTGATCGCCAAGAACACCGTCGAGGCGCTCCAGTCCGGGCTGATCTACGGCTTCGCCGGCCAGGTGGACGGCATCGTCGACCGGATGTCGGAGGAGCTGGCCGACGACCCGGACGAGGTCACCGTCATCGCCACCGGCGGCCTCGCCCCGCTCGTCCTGGACGAGGCCCGCACGATCGACCACCACGAGCCGTGGCTGACCCTGGTCGGCCTCCGCCTCATCTACGAGCGCAACGTCGGCACGGTCGGCTAGCGCCTCGGTTCAGACCCGGATCCAGATCCACGTCAGGCAGAGCGCGGCGAGCGCCGCGCCCGCCCCGAGCAGGGCCGTCATCGGAACCAGGACGGTCAGCGCGGTGATGACCAGCGGCGTGAACATGCCCGCGTAGACGAGGGCGTAGACGATCGCGGTCAGCCGGGCGAGCTCGCCCGGAGCCGCGATCCGCGCCGCCTCACCCAGGCTGTAGGTCAGGACGAACCCGTACGCCGACCCCAGCAGGACGGCCACGGCGACGTTCAGAACGGGCATCCCGGACGCGACGGTCAGCGCGGCCACGACCAGTCCCACGGTCGTCAGCCCGAGTCCGACCCGCGCGACCAGCCGCGAATGCCGGGCCTCCAGCCGCCGCGCGAACGGCTGCGCCGCCATGCCCGACCCGAGCGTGAGCGCCGTCACCAGGCCCGCGTACGCGATCCGCAGGTGATGGACGGGCACCTCGGTCGGCAACAGCGTGAACGCGTTCACCGGCGCGGCGAACGACCAGATCGCCACCGGCGCCACCACCGCCAGAACTCACCCCGCGAGGCCGTCCCGCGCGCGCCTTCGCCGACTACCTGTACTTCTCCGCCGGACGCAACGGGGAGCCGCCGCGGCTCAACCCGGAGGGCGTCCGCACCCCGCAGGACGTCCTGACCGGCACCGCCGCCGGACGCGGTCTCAGCTCCGGCCTCTACTCCTTCGTCCGCTTCTACAGTTGGCCGGGCGTCCGGTTCGTCCCGCTCCTGGACGCGCCGTGGGAGCACAGCGTCCTCGCCGCCCGCCGGGACGACACGCGCCTTGAGGTCCGCGCGTTCCGCTCCCTCGCGGTCGCCCTGGCCCGCGACCTGGGCCCCGCCCTGGTCCCCTCACCCGCCCTCCCACGCCCCTGAATCCCTGGACGGGGGATAACGATTCCCGTCGCATGGCGGCGGGTCGGTAGCCTTGGGCCGTGAGTGACGAGACCTACGACGATCTGCCCGAGCAGATGCGGGTGCGCCGGGAGAAGCTCGACCGGCTCCGCGAGTCCGGCGTCGATCCGTACCCGGTGACCTACCCCCGCACGGCGACCATCGCCGAGGTCCGCGCGAAACACCCCGACCTGGAGCCCGGCACCGAGACCGGCGAGACGGTCGGCGTCGCCGGCCGCGTCATGCTGGTCCGCAACACCGGCAAGCTCTGCTTCGCCACCATCCGGGACGGCTCGGGCGACATCCAGGTGATGCTGTCGCTCGCCAAGGTCGGCGAGGAGCAGCTGGAGTTCTGGAAGCGCGAGGTCGACCTCGGCGACCACGTCGGGGTGACCGGCGAGGTCATCACGTCCCGGCGCGGCGAGCTGTCGATCATGGCGGACTCGTTCCAGATCACCGCCAAGTGCCTGCGCCCGCTGCCGGAGAAGCACGCCGGGCTCACCGACCCCGAGGCGCGGGTCCGGATGCGGTACGTCGACCTGATCGTCAACGACGAGGCCCGCGAGATGGCCCGGCTGCGCAGCCGCACCGTCCGCGCCGTCCGGGACTTCTGGCACGACGAGGGCTACCTCGAGGTCGAGACGCCGATGCTCCAGCCGATCCACGGCGGGGCGGCGGCGCGGCCGTTCGAGACCCACATCAACGCCTACGACATGGAGCTGTACCTCCGGATCGCGATCGAGCTGTACCTCAAGCGGCTCGTCGTCGGCGGCATCGAGAAGGTCTTCGAGGTCAGCCGGAACTTCCGGAACGAGGGCGCCGACTCCACGCACAACCCCGAGTTCACGATGCTCGAGGCGTACGGCACCTACCTCGACTACAACGACATGGCCGACCTCACCCAGCGGATGTACCAGAAGGCCGTCGTCGCGGCCCTCGGCACGACCGTGGTGAGGCACGGCGACGTCGAGGTCGACCTCGGCCTCGCGAAGTGGCCGCGGATCACGCTGTACGGCTCGGTGTCGGAGAAGGTCGGCGAGGAGATCACGCCGCACACCCCGATCGAGGCCGTCCGCAAGATCGCCGAGGCGCACGGCGTCAAGCCGGACGCCAAGTGGGGCCAGGGCAGGCTCGTCCAGGAGATCTTCGAGGAGCTCATCGAGCACACCCTGGTCCAGCCGACGTTCGTCATGGACTACCCGGTGGAGACCTCGCCGCTCACCCGGCAGCACCGGGACGAGCCGCTGCTCACCGAGAAGTGGGACCTCATCGGGTTCGGCACCGAGCTCGGCACCGCCTACTCCGAGCTGGTCGACCCGGTCGAGCAGCGCCGCCGCCTCACCGAGCAGTCCATGCTGGCCGCCGGTGGCGACGCCGAGGCGATGCAGCTCGACGAGGACTTCCTGCGCGCGCTGGAGTACGCCATGCCGCCGACCGGCGGGATGGGCGCCGGCATCGACCGGATGATCATGGCCTTCACCGGCAGGG
Organism: Actinomadura oligospora ATCC 43269; assembly: GCF_000518265.1. Classification (GTDB taxonomy): domain Bacteria; phylum Actinomycetota; class Actinomycetes; order Streptosporangiales; family Streptosporangiaceae; genus Spirillospora; species Spirillospora oligospora. The sequence goes on from NZ_JADG01000013.1 coordinate 185,959, forward strand.
GGATCCGGGACACCATCCTGTTCCCCCTGGTCAAGCCCGAATAGCGAGCGGCAGCCCGGCGAGCCCGCGCAGCACGATGTTGTCCCGGTAGGACGGCTCGTCGAGGCCGCCGTCCGCCGGGACGACGTCCCGCGCGAACAGCTCGCGCAGCGCGACCCCGCCCTCCAGCCGGGCGAGGGGAGCGCCGAGGCAGTAGTGGATGCCGAGGCCGAACGCCAGATGGCGGGCGGTCTCGGCATTCGCGTACCGGCCGAGGTCCAGTTCGTCCGGGCGCTCCGGGAACGCCGCCGGGTCCCGGTTCGCCGCGCCGGTCAGCAACAGGACGAGCTCGCCGGCGCGGATCGGCGTCCCGGCCAGTACGACGTCCTCCAGCGCCGCCCGGACGGTGAACTGGACGGGCGGGTCGTACCTGAGCAGCTCCTCGATCGCCACGGCCGTGTCGCCCGGATGATCGCGGAACCACGCGAGCTGCTCCGGGTGCCGCAGCAGCGCGAGCGCGCCGTTCCCGATCAGGTTCACCGTCGTCTCGTGGCCCGCGACCAGCAGCAGGACGCACGTGGCCAGCAGCTCCGCCTCGGTCAGCGCCTCCCCGTCGTGGGACGCCGTCAGCGCGCTCAGCAGGTCGTCGCGCGGCTCGGCCCGGCGGCGCGCCGCCAGCTCCCGGAAGTACACGCCGAACTCCGCGCGCGCCTCATCCCGCCTGGCCAGATCGTCCGGCGGGAGCAGGAAGTCGGGGTCGAGCCCGCGCGCCAGCGCGTCCGACCAGCCACGGAACCGCTCCCGGTCCTCCGCCGGAACGCCCAGCAACTCACTGATGATGATCACCGGCAGCGGATGCGCGAGATCCGCGATCACATCGAAGGAGTGGTCGGCGGTGTCCGCGAGCAGGTCGTGCACGACCTGCTCGACGCGCGGGCGGAGGCGCTCGACCAGGCGTGGGGTGAACGCGCGGCCGACGAGCCGCCGGAGCCGGGTGTGGTCGGGCGGGTCCATGGTCAGGAACGAGCGCCGTGCCCCGGCCGAGCGCCGCCACCCGGCGCCCGAGCCGTCCGGACGATGCCCGAAGCGCTGGTCCCGCAGGACGCTCTCGCACAGCCCGTAGGACGCCGTGACCCACAAACCGGCCTCCGTGCGCGTCAGCGTCCCCGCCTCCGCCGTCCGCCGGTACTCGGCGTACGGATCGGCGCGGAACGCCGGATCGGACGGATCGAACCCCAGGATCGCCCGCGCCCCGGGCACACCGGTCGTCGCCATGCGTCCAGCCACGCAGACCGAACAGCATTCTGTCAATGGCCGGCGCACGGCGGCGCACCGAGAGGGAGGGGGAGCGGGGGGAAGGCGGGGAGACGGGGGCAGGCGGGTGGCGGGGTCAGGCGGAGTCGCGGAGGACGAGTTCGGGAGTCAGGATCAGCTGGCGGTGGGTGTGGGCGGCGCCCTCCGAGGTCTCGGCGAGCGCCAGTTCGGCGGCGGCGCGGCCGAGCTCGCGGCGCGGCTGCCGGACGGTCGTGAGCGGCACCGCGGCGGACGCGGCGAGCTCGATGTCGTCGTAGCCGATCACGGCGATGTCGTCCGGGATCCGGACGCCGAGCCGCACCAGCTCGTTGGTCAGGCCGATGGCGAGCAGGTCGTTGGCGCAGAACACGGCGTCCGGCACCTCGGGCAGCGCGAGCAGCCGGCGCGCGGCGGCCTGCCCCTCGGTCGGGGTCAGGGCCTCCATCGTGAACACCGGGAGCGTTCCCGCGCGCGCGCCCGCGAGCGTGCTCGCCGCGCCCTCACGGCGGGCGACCACCGGAAGGGGCTCCGGGCGTCCGCTGACGAACGCGATCCTGCGGCGGCCGAGCGCGAGCAGCCGGTCGGCCGCGACGGCCCCGCCCGCGACATGGTCCACGCGCGCGGAGCAGACGCCGGGACGGGTGTGGTCGAGCAGGACGACCGACATCCCGGCGGCGCGCAGCCGCTCGACGTCGGCGTCGTCCATCCCGACCGGGATCACCAGGACGCCCTCGGTGCGCTGCGCCGCGAGCAGGTCGAGGCCGCGCCGTTCCTTGGCGGGGTCGTGGTCGCTGGACAGCCACAGGACGTCGCGGCCGGCCTTGTTCAGCGCGCGCTCGGCGCCGCGCGCGACATCGGAGGCGTACGGGTTGGCGAGATCCTCGACGAGGACCCCGTAGGCGGGAGCGCGGGAGGGCGGGGGTTCGGCGGGGGGCTCCGGATGCGCCGCGGGCCCCTGGCGGAGCCGCCGCGCGGACTCGTTGCGGACGAAGCCGAGCTCCTTGATCGCCGCGCGAACGCGATCACGGGTAGCTTCGGCCACCAAGTCTGGCCGGTTTAGGACATTCGAAACGGTCCCAACTGAGACCCCGGCACGCCTCGCAACCTCCCGGATACTGGTCTGTGGCAACTCACTCCTCGTCCGCCCCGGAACTGTTTCCGCAGGTCATGAGGCATGTCGCGGATCATTTCCGAACGGGCCGTCACTCGCAGAGTCCATACAAGCACACAGAGTGCGCAATCGGCGCTTGACGGGCCGGATCCGGCCGCCTAGCGTTCCGAGCCGAAGCGTAGCTTGAAACGATTCACGATCTTCACCCTAACGGGGGTCGTCGGATCGGGCGAGAAAGGGTGGGTTGGATGGCTGGCGATCGTGACCCGTCCCGGACATGGCGCGCTCCGCCGCGTCGGCCCCGTCCGCGGTCGTGCGGTCGGCCCCTCCGCGCCGGTCGGCGCGCCGGTGTTCGGACGCTCAACGACTGAATCGTGACCCGGAGTTCCCCCGTCACGCGACCCGTTCTCGCAGGCGGCCACCTCCGGCCAAGCACGCCGAACCACGAATCGATGATCTGGTCCGGAGCGATCCGGACCCCGGCAACCCGACGCGTAGACATCGGCCTACCCGTGCCTGTGCAGCAGGCGGCTGCATCCCCGCGGTCATCACCTCGAACGAGGGAGGACGGAGTGGAACAGGCCACACTCGCACGTCGTGGCACCGACGAACTGCGGCTGAACGAGGAGGAGATCAAGCTTCTCGCCCAGATCGCCAGTGGTGTCACCGCTGATGTGGCGGCACGCAAACTGGAACTGAGCGCCCGGACCCTGCGCCGCCGGCTGCGGACCATCTGCGACCGGCTGGAGGTCAACACCCCTATCGAGGCCGTGGTGTGGGCGGCCCGAAGGCAGCTGATCTGACCGGTACCTACCCGGCCGGGAGGTACGGCCCGTCCCGCGAACGAGGGGCGACGCCGCACCGATGGCGTCCCGGCCGACCCGACGAGCGCCCCGTCCGACCCCGTGGCGGCGACGTCCCGCCGAGGCAGTGATGCTCCCCTGCCCCGGGCGTCGCCGCAGGACGCGGCTCGCCGGACGGACTCGTGCCCGCGAACGCGCGCGGCACACGGCATGACCGCGCGCGCCGCGAACGCGATCGGCAGTCTGTTCAGACCGAGGCGTCTCGAACGCGCGCCGCGTCCGGCACGACCCGATCACATGTGAGCGAACCCCCGCCGTTGGCTCGCACACCACCTGAACGCGGCCGGTGAACGACGCCCGCAGCCGTCATTTGCGATGCCGGTCGACCGGTCCGTCAGCGGCCGATGCGGACGGCTCCCGCGAAGGGGCGTCCGGACAGGTCGTCGACCCTGACGACGTCGCCGGTGTGCGGAGCGTGCAGGATCTTCCCGGCTCCGACGTACATCGCGATGTGGTGCAGGTCGGGATAGAAGAAGACCAGGTCGCCGGGACGGAGCTGGCCGCGGGAGACGTGCGGGCCCGCGTTCCACTGGTCGCCGGTGTAGTGCGGCAGGTTGACGCCGAGCTGCTGGAAGGCCCACATGACCAGGCCGGAGCAGTCGAAGGTGGACGGTCCCGACGCGCCCCACACGTAGGGGTCGCCGATCTTGGTCATCGCGAGCCGGAGCGCCCGGGCGCCGACGTCGTCGCCGACGACCGGCAGCTTCGCGACCGACGCCGGGTCGTGCTTCACGAGCCGTCCGCGGATCTTCTCGTAGGCGTCGGAGACCTTCGTGCGCTGCGCGTCCACCTGTCCGCGCAGGGCGGCCACGTCCTGCTCGCGCTGCCGCGCGGCCTTGAACGCGCGGTCGGCCGCCTGCATCGTCTGGAGGAGGCTGACGAACTGCGTGCTGTTCTGGTTGGCGAAGAACCGCAGTGTGGCGGCCCGGTCGAGGACCTGCTGCGGGTCCTTCGAGGCGACGAACGACACGGCCGCGTCGGTCCCGCCGCCCTGCATGTAGGTGGTCGCGGCCAGGCGGCTGATGCGGGTGCGGAGGGTCTCGAGGGCCGCGTTCTGCTGCCGCGAGGTCGCCGTCGCGGCCCTGGCGGCCGTCTGCGCCTCCCGCAGCTTCACCCTGAGCCCGTTGTACTGCTCGGTGAGCCGCTCTAACTGGTCGGCGAGCCTGAGCGCCTGCGCGGACAGTTCCTTGTCACCGGACGGCTTCGGAGAGGCGTGCGCGGCGAGCCCCGGCACCCCGCCCGCCAACGCCAGGGCCAGCCCCGTCACCGCAGCCGCGCGACGAGCAGCGTCACGTGCGGACACTGAACGCCGGAGCGCGACACGGCGGGTGCCGGTCTGGTGCGCGTGCGGAAATGAAGCAGGGCGCGATGGCTCCACGAAATCCCCTCTCCTCGTCCGCCTGCCGGGTCGGCTGCCGGGTTCGGGCAGGAGCGGCCCGTCGGCCTGTCGCGTGCGCGCGGTCGCCTCGCGTGCGCGCGGTCGCCGCTGACGCGGTGATCGCGGACGTTCGGCGGATTCACCCCGGCCGGCGACCGGCGCGGCCCGTGCCGCGGTGTCGTCGAAGGCGGGTCCCCGGCTCCCGGACCGCGGGCTGCGGTCCGGCTACTCGGCGGATCGGGTCGGTCACGGTCCGAAACCCGATTCCGAGCCGGACACTAACGGAGCCGGAAGGGGATGCCAACCAGAACATGCGAAAAGCCGGGGAGGCCGCCGTCCTTCTGGTGAAGTGCCTGGTACATCCCCCTGCCGGGCCGCGTCGGGACCCTTCTGAGGGCATGTGTCCGCCCTCGCCGCCGCCCGGACCGCGCCCACCCCGCGGAGTCCGATAGCGTCGCCTGCTTGTGGAAGTGGTGATCAGGCGGGCCCGCACGCCCGACGTTCAGGAGATCGCCCGGCTGATCGGCAGTCACGCCGGTCCCGGGCCGCGCATGCTGCGCAAGACGACGGTCTCGCTGTACGAGGACGTCCAGGAGTTCTGGGTGGCCGAGGACCTCCAGGCCGCCGGGCCGGACGGGCACGCGCCGATCATCGGCTGCGGCGGCCTGCACGTGATGTGGGAGGACCTCGCGGAGGTCCGCTCGGTCGCGGTCGCCGAGGGGCACGGCGGACGCGGCGTCGGGCACCGGATCGTGACCCGCCTGCTGGAGACCGCGCGCGAGCTCGGCGTCCGGCGCGTCTTCTGCCTGACGTTCGAGGTGGAGTTCTTCGCCCGCCACGGATTCCGTCCGCTTCTCGGAACGCCCGTGTCCCACGAGGTGTACGAGGAACTTCTGCGCTCCTACGACGAAGGCGTGGCCGAGTTCTTGGACCTCGACCGGGTGAAGCCCAATACGTTGGGAAACACCCGGATGCTGCTCCGCCTGGAGGATTGACCCATGAGTGACTTCCCCCGCCGGGGACGGCACGACCAGCCGTCCCACGGTGACCCCTCGTACGGTGCGCCGCCCCCGCAACAGCAGTGGCAGCAGCCGTCCCGGCAGCCCGTGCAGCAGCAGTGGCAGCAGCAGCCCGAGCAACGGGACGAGCGGCGGCAGCCGAAGACCCAGCAATGGGAACGGGGCGGGCAGCCGTCCTGGAACGAGAGCGACGCGAACGCGACGACCGACTACGCCGCCACCGAGTATGCGACCGGCGAGCACACCGCCGGGTACGAGTCGTCCGGCTATGAATACGCGGACGCGGGCCCTCCCGCACTCGTCCACGCGCCGATCCTGCGCCGCGCGGGCGCGCGAATCATCGACGGCATCCTCGTGTCGGCATTCGGTTTCGCGCTCGTCCTGCCGGTCACCCTCGCCGTCACGGGCGCGGGCGGGTCGAGCAAGAAGGCCGCGAACGAGGGCGCGATCTGGAATTGGCCGATCATCATCACCCTCTTCGCGGTGATGGCCGTCCTTCCGTTCCTCTACGAGGCCGTCCAGTTGTCGATGTGGGGCCGGACGCTCGGGAAGCGCTGGCTCGGGATCGGCGTCGTCCGCGCGCAACCCTTGGGCGAACCGCTCAGCGGCGCTCACGCGGTCTGGCGCGCGGCCGTCAACAACATCGGCTACCAGATCGGCGTGTTCTTCTTTCTCATCCTCGCGGTGAAGGTCTGGAACTACGCGTTCACCGGCGAACTGCTCGTCGTGGGCGGCATGCTGATGGCGTATCTGTGGGCCATCTGGGACGAGCCGCTGCACCAGGCCCTGCACGACCGGCTCGCCGGAACCGTCGTCATCGACGAACGCGCGGGATACGAGGACTCGGGTTATGGCCAGGGCTACGACCAGGGATATGGATCGTCCTACGAAAGCGGCCAGTCAGGCCGTGGTGGTTACGAGGGTTAGGCGATGACCGCCTCGGGGGAACAGCGGGACGAACGCGCCGGGGAACGGCCGCCTCCCGGAACGGCCGCGGCCGAGGGCGTCGCGGCCGATCCGGCGGGCGAGGCGGCCGTCGAGCCGGGCGCGGTGTCCGAGGCGGCGTCCGAGGCGGTGTCCGGCGGGGACGGGATCCTCGCCGAGCCGGGGCAGCGTCTGCTCGCCCGCATCGTCGACACGCTGGCCGTCGGGCTGCCCGTGGTCCTGGTGCTGAGGGCGGTCCTTCCGCACGACACCGCGGACCACTGGTCCCCGACGGCGGTCGCGTCCGCCCTGCTCGCGTACGACACCGTCCAGATCGCGCTGTGGGGACGGACGCTCGGCAAGCGGCTCGCGGGCGTCCGTGTCGTCACCGCGGACGGCTCCCGCCCGGACCCGGCGCGCGCCGCCCTGCGGGCCGCCGTGTACGCCGTTCCGATCGCGCTGCGGCCGGTCCCCGTGCTCGGCGTGCTGGCCGGAATTTTCTGGGTCGTGAACGTGGCGACGGCGTTCCGCGGACCCGAGCGGAGGGCCGTCCACGACCGGACGGCGGGAACCGGCGTGGTGAAGAACACCATCGATTGACATAATGCGCGCAAATCCCCTTACATGGGGGAGTTGTGATCCGGGCCACCGGCCGTGACGTCCCCTTGGAGCCGTTGGAGAGTTTCGCCCGCCGGGGACTCGAGGGCAGAGTTTGCCCGGCGCGTACGGCCCGCCGGGTTCGCGCCACCTTCGTGCGACCTTCACGCCGGTCTTGCGTCGGACTTCCGGCCGCCTTCCGTATCACTTCCGCGACGCCATCTCTTCCGCGCCGCCCGCCGAACCGCCGTTCCGAGCGACTTTGGACCGTCTTCGACCGGGCTTCCCCCGTCCTGGCAGGGGGCGGTTAGGGGCGTTACGTCGGGGTTAATCGGCGGCTCGTGGGACGATCGGGCCCGGACCGTTAAGCGGCGCGCCCAGGATTTTTTCCCGATCGGCCGCCACGTCCCGCCCGGATGCACCGGATCATGTCCGATTCGGATGGTGTCCGATTACGATGAGTTACCGTGGAGGAAGCAAACTTCATCGCGGGTGTCGAATTGTCATCGACGCGCTTCGAGGTATATGTTTGCAGCCGAATGCAGTTTGCTCCAGTCTGAAAGGTCTGTCCTCATGGCACAGAAGGTTCAGGTGCTTCTCGTCGACGACCTCGACGGTGGCGAGGCGGACGAGACCGTAGCGTTCTCGATCGACGGCGCCTCCTACGAGATCGACCTCAGTAGCGCCAATGCGAAGAAGCTGCGGGATTCTCTTCAGCCGTTCGTGGAGGTGTCCCGCAAGGCGGGAACCCAGCGCCGCCGGCGCCAGCGCGGCGCGTCCAGCCGTGAGCGCAGCGCCGAGATCCGTGCCTGGGCCAAGGCCCGCGGCATCAAGGTCAACGAGCGCGGCCGTATCCCGGCCAATGTGATCGAGCAGTACGAGGCCGCCAACTAGAGGCGCCGGTCGGCCGTCGAGGCCGACCGGAACCGGGTCGGCGGGAGCGGGGAGGTCCTCCCCGCGGGGGTGACCGGGGCCCGCCGACCGGACCGTCACGGCCTGCACCGGCTTCGTCCGGACCGACCGGCCCGCTTCCATCGTCCGCCGCGCGCGCGGCGAGCGCGAGGCGGGCCGTTCGCATTGCGCGAACAGGCCGGACGGATTGATCTTCAGAGGGCCCGGAAGCGGGCCAAGAAGGACGAACGTTCGCTTTGGGGCCGGCCGTTCGGGCCCCGCGGCCGTTCGCTTGTGGCGTACACGGGCCGCGATTCATCGGCCGCCGGAGCGGAACGCACGTCCCGTGACCACCTGGGGCCTTCGCAATGGTGCTGGTGAGGCGCTCGTGAACGGCCCGGGCAAAGGCCCGTTCGCTCGCGGCGTAGAGGGAACATGCCGCATCAGTACGGTAGTTGGATGAGGATGAACAGCGCTTAGCTGGGGAACGTCTTCTGGTGGGAGTGCACCGGGCGGCCTCCTCGGGGCGGGCTAGCATGCGGAAGGACAGGTTCGGACGTTCCGGACTCTGCCCAACCGCTCTGTGAGGAGCGACGAGATGTTCGAGAGGTTCACCGACCGCGCGCGGCGGGTTGTCGTTCTGGCTCAGGAAGAGGCCAGGATGCTCAACCACAACTACATCGGCACCGAGCACATCCTCCTGGGTCTGATCCACGAGGGTGAGGGTGTGGCCGCCAAGGCGCTGGAGTCGCTCGGGATCAGTCTCGAGGCGGTGCGGCAGCAGGTCGAGGAGATCATCGGCCAGGGCCAGCAGGCGCCGTCGGGGCATATCCCGTTCACTCCGCGGGCCAAGAAGGTGCTGGAGCTGTCGCTGCGCGAGGCGTTGCAGCTGGGGCACAACTACATCGGCACCGAGCACATCCTCCTGGGCTTGATCCGGGAGGGCGAGGGTGTCGCGGCCCAGGTTCTGGTGAAGCTGGGTGCGGATTTGAACCGGGTGCGGCAGCAGGTGATCCAGCTGCTCCACGGCTACTCCGGTGGCAAGGAGCCCGCGTCGGCGGGCGGCCCGTCGGAGGCGGCCCCCTCCACCTCCCTTGTGCTGGACCAGTTCGGCCGGAACCTGACGCAGGCGGCCCGCGAGGGCAAGCTCGACCCGGTCATCGGCCGGGACACCGAGATCGAGCGTGTGATGCAGGTGCTGTCGCGTCGCACGAAGAACAATCCGGTGCTGGTGGGCGAGCCGGGCGTCGGTAAGACGGCGGTCGTCGAGGGTCTGGCGCAGAAGATCGTCAAGGGCGAGGTCCCCGAGACGCTGAAGGACAAGCAGCTCTACACCCTGGACCTCGGCGCCCTGGTCGCCGGGTCGCGTTACCGGGGTGACTTCGAGGAGCGGCTGAAGAAGGTCCTGAAGGAGATCCGGACCCGCGGCGACATCATCCTGTTCATCGACGAGCTCCACACCCTGGTGGGCGCGGGCGCCGCCGAGGGCGCGATCGACGCGGCGTCGATCCTGAAGCCGATGCTGGCCCGTGGCGAGCTGCAGACGATCGGCGCGACGACGCTGGACGAGTACCGCAAGCACCTGGAGAAGGACGCGGCGCTGGAGCGGCGCTTCCAGCCGATCCAGGTCGCCGAGCCGTCCCTGTCGCACACCATCGAGATCCTCAAGGGCCTGCGCGACCGGTACGAGGCGCACCACCGCGTGTCGATCACCGACGCCGCGCTGGTCGCCGCCGCGCAGCTGGCCGACCGCTACATCTCCGACCGGTTCCTGCCGGACAAGGCGATCGACCTGATCGACGAGGCGGGGTCGCGGATGCGCATCCGCCGGATGACCGCGCCGCCGGACCTGCGCGAGTACGACGAGAAGATCGCCGACGTCCGCCGGGAGAAGGAATCGGCGATCGACGCGCAGGACTTCGAGAAGGCCGCCGCGCTCCGCGACTCGGAGAAGCAGCTGCTGGCGAAGAAGGCGCAGCGGGAGAAGGAGTGGAAGGCCGGCGACATGGACGTCGTGGCCGAGGTGACCGAGGAGCTCATCGCCGAGGTCCTGGCCACCGCCACCGGCATCCCGGTCTTCAAGCTGACCGAGGAGGAGTCGGCGCGGCTGCTGCGGATGGAGGACGAGCTGCACCGCCGCGTGATCGGTCAGGAAGACGCGATCAAGGCGCTGTCGCAGTCCATCCGCCGTACGCGCGCGGGCCTGAAGGACCCGAAGCGTCCGGGTGGCTCGTTCATCTTCGCGGGCCCGTCGGGTGTGGGTAAGACCGAGCTGTCCAAGACGCTGGCCGAGTTCCTGTTCGGGGACGAGGACGCGCTCATCCAGCTGGACATGTCGGAGTTCATGGAGAAGCACACCGTCTCGCGGCTGTTCGGGTCCCCGCCCGGATACGTCGGGTACGAAGAGGGTGGCCAGCTGACCGAGAAGGTGCGGCGCAAGCCGTTCTCGGTGGTCCTGTTCGACGAGATCGAGAAGGCCCACCCGGACATCTTCAACAGCCTGCTGCAGATCCTGGAGGACGGCCGCCTCACCGACGCGCAGGGGCGTGTGGTCGACTTCAAGAACACCGTGATCATCATGACCACCAACCTGGGCACCCGGGACATCTCCAAGGGCCAGTCCCTCGGGTTCTCCCGGCAGGACGACACCCAGGGGGACTACGACCGGATGAAGTCGAAGGTGTCGGAGGAGCTCAAGCAGCACTTCCGCCCCGAGTTCCTCAACCGCGTCGACGACATCGTGGTGTTCCACCAGCTCACGCCGAAGGAGATCATCCAGATCGTCGACCTGATGATCGCCAAGGTGGACGAGCGCCTCAAGGACCGCGACATGGGCATCGAGCTCAAGCCCGAGGCCAAGGACCTGCTCGCCGAGCGTGGCTACGACCCCGTCCTGGGGGCCCGGCCGCTGCGCCGCACGATCCAGCGCGAGATCGAGGACAACCTCTCCGAGAAGATCCTCTACGGCGAGCTGACGGCGGGGCAGATCATCATCGTCGGCACCGAGGGCACCGGCGAGAACGCGAAGTTCACCTTCAAGGGCGTCCCGAAGCCGAACGGCGTGCCGGACAGCCCGCCGCCGATCGAGGGCGCGGTCAACTTCAACAAGGAGTGAGCTCCTCCGCCTCTGTGAGGTGAGTGAAGGCGATCGCGAGAGCGAGGCGTGAGAAAGGCCCGCACCGGAAGGTGCGGGCCTTTCTTCGTCTCTCCTATGGTTCTGTGGTCCTGTGGGACGGGACGCCCCTCCTGGGACGGATTCTGTCGGACCCCGTTCGTAGTATTTCGAACATGCGATCGAATGTGCTGGGTTCGGCGGCGGAGTTCCGGCGGCGGCCCGCGCGGCGGGTGCGCCCGCCCGTGGACTCCCACCTCGCTCAGGTGTTCATGCGCGACCTGCGCTCGCCCGCGCCGCAGCAGTTGCCGATCTTCCGCTCGCGACGGCAGGGCGAGCTGCTCGCCCGGCTGCTGATCGGGCCCGAGCGCGAGATGACCATGCTCGACCTCGCCGTCATGCTGCGCACCGACCTCGGCACGGTCGTCCGGGAGGTGGAGCGGCTGGCCCGCGCGGGCATCCTGCGGCTGCGCCGCACCCCGGCCGGGCGGCTCGTCTCGCGCGACGCGTCCTCGCCGATGTTCGCGCCGCTGGCCCGCCTGGTGATGCTCGGGTTCGGGCCGTCCGCGGTCGTCACCGAGCACTTCGCGCGGATGCCCGGCGTCGCCGAGCTGCACCTGTTCGGGGTGTGGGCCGCCCACTACGCGGACGAGGCGTATCCGTTCGGCGACGACGAGCTCGTGGGCGACGTCGAGGTCCTGGTCGTCGGCGACGTCTCGCGTGAGGCCGCCTTCGACGCCGCCCAGGACTGCGCTGCCCGGCTCGGCCTCCCCGTCCACGCCGTCGTCCGCTCACGCGCCTGCTGGCGTGAGGACGACGACCCCTTCCTGCGCGAGATCCGCTCCGGCTCCGTCCTCCGGCTGCCGCTGCCGTGAGCCGGGTCCGAGCCCTGCGGCGTTTAATGCGTTGACCGGGTACTTCTCATATCGGAAGCATTGCCTGTATGGGACTCGACGCCTTCGTGCTGTGCCGTTGCTGGCAGGACGGCCACACCACCGAGCCGCCCGTCCCGAGGCATCTGGTCAAGGCGGACGAGTACGGCCCCTACCTGGACGACGGGTCGGCCGAGGGGGCGCTCGGCGCGTCGCTGAACGCGGCGTTCTGGGAGTGGAGGACCCACGCCGCGTGCGCCCACGAGGACATGGAGGTCGCCCGCGAGCGGATCTCCAACTGGGGCGGTTACCGGTACCTGAAAGAGGCGATGGAGGTCGCCGGATGGGAACGGTTTCCTGTCCTGCGCGAATACCTGCCCGACGCGAACGGCGGTGAGCTGCCCACCGAGCGCGCCCGGGAGGCCCTCGGCGAGCTGGCGGCCTTTCGCGGGTGCGACGACGTCGGGCGCGAGACCGTCCTGCTGGACGAGGACACCGGGAACGTGCTGGCCACGAACATCCGCGCGTACGGGGGCGTGTTCGTGTGGGACGGCATCGCCAAGCGCCGCGTCGGCGTGGACGAGCGCGGGCTGTTCGTCGTCGACGACTCCGACCGCGAGCTGTTCCGGGCCCTGCGCTGCACGCAGCGGCGCGTCCGCGCGGGGCGTGTCCGGTTCCGCACGGCGGACGGCGAGGAGACGACGCTCGATCTGACGTCCACCATCGGCGAGCAGGACGGCGCGTACCCGCAGCGGCTGAACGTCGTGGAGCGTCCGCTGAGCGGAACCTACTTCGACTACGCGGTGGAGCCGCTGAGACGGGTCTGCGAGGCGTCCGTCCGGACGGGCAATCCGGTCGTCTGGTGCTGAACGGCGCGTGAGGACGCGTGACATGGTCGAGGCCCCGCGGGCGAGCGGGGCCTCGACCATGTTCCTCGCGTGGACCGGGCGCGGCCCGGATCAGGCGGGCGGGTCCTGGAGGACGCCGATCGGGTTGCCGTCCGGGTCCTTCAGGGTGGCGATCCGGCGGCCGTTGCCGACGTCGCGGATGTCCTCGACGACGGACGCGCCGGAGTCGGTGAGCTCCTGGACGGCCTTGGTGATGTCGTCGACCTCGAAGAAGCAGACCGGGCCGCTGACCGCGGCGTCCCCGCGCTTCGGGGTCACGCCGATGTCCTGGCCGCCGACCTTGTAGCCCACGTAGTAGGGCTCGTCGGAGTAGGGCTCGACGCCGAGCAGCAGGTCCAGCCGGGCCTTCGCCGCGGGGACGTCCGAGACCGAGTAGATGATCGTTTTGACGCCTGTCATGGTGTTCTCCCTTCCCTCTCACCCTGCTGACACGCGGGAACGCGCGAGTGTGACGGATCGCTTGCCCAAAACTGGGAGCGATGTGAAGATGTCTGCATGTTCCTTCTTTGTGCGTAGAGAGCGCCTTGCCGCCGCGCCCGTCCCCGGGTGAACGAGGCGGCGGACGGTGCCCTCGCACATTCACGGCGCGCGCTCTGACGCGTCGTTCGCAGAAGGAACATTTCCATGTTCGCCTCATATGGCGTTGTTCTGCGTTCCCCTCGTGCCGCCCGAGTCTTCGGCGCGGCCCTGCTGGGACGCCTTTCCTACGGGACGGTCGGACTGTCCCTGACCCTGACCTTCGTCCAGACCACCGGCTCGTACGCACGCGCGGGTGCGATGGTCGCGTTGTTCGGCGGCACCAGCTCCCTGTTGACGCCTTGGCGTGCCAGCCTGGTGGACCGGTTCGGTCCGCGTGCCGCGCTCCGTCCCATGGCCGTTCTGTACGGGCTCGGGCTGGTCGGGCTCGCGGTCGCCGCCCACATGGGCTCGGTGCCCCTCTCGGGCGTGGTCGCGGTTCTGGCGGGGGCCTGCACGCCGCCGCTGGGCCCGGTGATGCGGGCGCTGTGGCCCGAGCTGGTGCCCGACCGGAGCCTGCTCCAGAGCGCCTACAGCCTGGACACGGTCTGCGAGCAGATCATCTTCACGGTGGGACCGCTGCTGGCCGGGCTGTTCGCCGTCCTGTCCAGCGCGACCGTCGGCCTGCTGGTGAGCGCCGGACTCGTGATCGTCGGGACGTTCGGCCTGACCACCGTCCGAAACACGATCACGCGTCCCGCCGAGGCGGTGTCGCCGGAGGGTTCGGAAAGCGCTGCGGGACGGCCTGAGGCCCCTGTTCCCGGTGCCTGGAGCGTGTTCGGACGGCTCTGGCCGACGTTGCTCGCCATGGCGGCGCTCGGGGCGGCCGAGAGCGGGCTCGCGCTGCTGAACGTCGCGTTCGCCGGGGCCGCCGGTGCGGCCTGGGCCGAGGCGGCGATGTCGGTGGCCGGGGTCGCCGGTGGGCTCGTCTATGGCGTCGTGACCTGGCGGATGGCTCCCGGGACGCGGCTGCCGCTGCTGTCCGTCCCGATCGCGCTGACGCTCGCGGCGGCGGGGCTGGCCCCCGGCGTCCCGGCGTTGATCGCGATCGTCGCGGTTTTCGGGCTGTTCATCGCGCCGACCCTGACGACGGGGTACCTGGTGGTCGAGAACGCGGCGCCGCCGCAGCGCCGGACGGCCGTCGCGTCCTGGGTGAACACCGCGTTCAACGCCGGGGCGTCCCTCGGGGCGGCGGGTGTCGGGGCGCTCACCGACCTGGTGTCGCTGCCGCTGTGCTTCGTGTTCGCGGCGGTGCCGGTGCTGGTGGCGTCCGGTGTGGGGCTCGCAGGGACGCGCCGGAGCGCGGCCGTCGGCGTCTCGGATCAGGAGTCGGCGTCGGCGGCGGAAGAGGCGCTCGCCGTCTGATACAGGTCCTTGACCTTGGAACCGAAGGTGACCGAGTAGGACACGTCCGGGGTGCTGCCCCCCTCCTCGTGCCCGCCGATCACGCCGACGAGGGTCTTCTCGTCGTCACCGGCGAGGAACGGGCCGCCGCTGGTGCCGTTAGGGAATCCGGCGCAGGTGAAGCGGAGCTGGGTCGCGCTGTACGGCTCGACCCGGTTCCGGCACGCCACCGGGCGCTCGACCGAGGACGGGTAGCCCACGACACGCGCCCGGCCGCTCACCGGGCCGTCCGCCTCCAGGGTCATCGCGCCCGCGACGTCCTGGACCCGCTTGTCACCGCCGCTGGCGTCCTTGACCTGGAGGAACGCGACGTCGGAGTCCTCGTCACCGGACGATGCCCACTCGGGCGGGTCGTAGAACGCGACCGCGCGCCAGACCCCGTAGGGCGTCTGGCCGTTGCGGTAGCCGGGCGCGAACGCCACCCCGAGGTCGCCGCGCCGGGAGCCGCCGCCCACGCAGTGCGCGGCGGTGACCAGCAGGTTCCGGCCGGGACTGTCCACGACGCTGGCGGTGCAGGTGTGGTCGGTCAGCTTGCCCGCGCTGTCCGTGGCGAACAGGGCCCCGACCGCGGGAAGGCCGTCGAACGTCCTGCTGGACGACTCGGGCGGCTTCACCGAACCGGCGGCGCCGTCGCTGACGGGAGGCCGCACCTCCCGCGCGGCCTCGGCGGCCCCGCCACCGGCGGACGGCGGCCACGACACGATCGCCAGGCCGGCCATGACCGCCGCGGCGGTCAGCACAGGGAAGGTCCGACGCGTCACTTGTCTACCGCGTGTCCGCCTGAACGACCCCATCCCGCCCTCCCGTAACGATCGTCCGCCCGTTCATCTCAGCTCGTGCCCGCCCGCTGATTGTGCCTATCGGCTTCTTGAGAGGTCCTGGGACGCTCCTGACACTTTCCTGAATGCCGCCCCACAATCGATCTACCTATGTCCGCGACGTTACGTTGTGCCTGGTCAACGGGATGGGGCAAGCCCGACGAATGCCATGACGCCCCCACCGCCCCCCATTGACATCCGCTCCCCGGCCCCCACCAGGCCCGGGACGACACACCGCACCAGCCAGGCCCGCGTGCCCGACCAGCCCGTCCCCCAAGCCCAGCGGGCCCGGGTGTCGCGTCGGGCGAGGCCCGGCAGGGCGGAGAGGGCGTCGTCAGGCGGGGCGGACGGCGGGGCGGGCGCGCGCCTGCCGAGCCGGTGAGGGTTCAGGAGGCGTGGGGGGTTCAGATGCCGCCTACCGGACGCGCGGTGCTCAAGGGGCCGTCCAAGGCCCCCTCAGGGAGGGGCGGGCAGAGAGGACCTCAAGGCGGCGTCAGGCGGGCAGGCGCAGGCCGTCAGACAGGCAAGGTGTCGGGCGGGGGGCTTGGGGGAGGGATGCCGGATTGGGTGGCGTCAGGCGGGGGTGGGTGGGGGAGTTGTGCCGAAGATCCAGGGGGCGAGGATGAGGATCCAGCCGTCCGGGTCGGTGAAGACGGCTGCTCCGTGGCGTTCCCAGTAAGGGTTCGCGGGTGCGACGGGCTGGTGGCCGCGGGCCGTCAGACGGGCGACGGCCGCGTCTCGTGCCTCGGGGCCGCGCAGGTACAGCACGAGTTGGTTCTCCGGATGCGGCTCCGGGATCACCGGCGGGGTGCCGTGCTGCGTGATCTCCATCTGGACGGGCGTCCCGGGCAGGCCGAAGACCACGCCGTCGTACCCGTCGTGATCGCGCCAGGCCGCCAGGACGGGCAGCTCCAGGTCGTCCCGGTAGAACGCCAGGACCTCGTCATAGCGCGCGGTCGGGCGTGCGAACCGCACCGCCCCGACGTCCAGGTGCGCGGGCCACGCCCCCTCACTCATGCCTGGGCGTCCCCGGCCGTCTTCCTCGCCTGCGGGTGGAGCCCCTGCCAGACCTGGGTGAGGGCCTCGGTGAAGGTGGAGGTCTCCTGGGCGCCGCTGATGCCGTACTTGCCGTCCAGGACGAAGAAGGGCACGCCGCGGACGCCGATGCGGGCCGCGGTCTGCTCGTCCTCGCGGACGGCGTCGGCGTAGGCGTCGCCCGCGAGGACGGAACGGACCTCGGCGGCGTCCAGCCCGACGCCGGTGGCGACCTCGGTCAGCGCGTCCGCGCCGAAGACGGAACCCTCGCCGCCGAAGTTCGCCCGGTACAGCGCGTGCCGGAGCTCGTCGCCGAGCCCGCGCTCGGCGGCGAGGTGCAGCAGGCGGTGCGCGTCGAAGGTGTTGCCGTTCGCGCGGTCCGACGTGTAGGGCAGGCCCTCGGCCTCGGCGAGTCCCGAGACCCGCGCCTCGGCCTCCTCGGCCTGCTCGCGCGACATGCCGTACTTGTCCATCAGCATCTCCAGCACGCGCCCGGACTCGGCGGGGGAGAGGTCCGGGGCGAGCTCGTAGGAGTGCTGGACGACCTCGATCTCGTCACGGTGTTCGAACCCGGCCAGCGCCGCGTCGAAGCGCGCCTGTCCGATGTAGCACCAGGGGCAGACGATGTCGGTCCAGATGTCGACGCGCACGGAGGGGCCCTTCAGCTTGGGAGAGGAGACTTACTCCAAGGGCAACACCTCCTCACCGCGCGGCATTTCCGCCGGTCGGACGGGCGGTCGGATCATGAGGCCCCCAAGGCCCGCTCCAGCGCGGCGTGGTCGTGGTAGTCGCGGCTGTAGACGATCAGCCCGTCCCGGACCCGCAGCACCTGGATGTTGCCCATCGCGAACCCGGCGCCCGTGGCGGTCAGCTCACCGGCGTAGCCGAACTCGGCGGCGATCACCTCGGGGTCGGACGTCTCGTGGACGACCACGTTCTCCACACGGAGCCGGAACGGCCCCTGGGCGGCCTTCGCGAAGTGCGCGGCGAGGGCGGCCCGGCCCTCGATGCGCGACGGGGCCAGGGGCATGACGAACGGCTGCTCGACCACCGCGTCCTCGGCGTAGAGGGCGGCCAGCTCGCCCCACCGGCCGTCGGAAATGCCCTGGGACAGGCGGTCGAAGGTCTCGCGCGGGGTCATGAGCGGGCTTCCATCGCCGCGCTGAACGCCCGGTGGTGGGCGTAGTCGCGCGCCTCGACGATCAGGCCGTCCCGGATGCGCATCACGAAGATGTTCGGGACGGTGAAGCGGGCTCCGGTGCCGGTGTTGCGGCCGTCGTAGGCGAACTCGGCGACGATCACCTCGGGATCGGACGTCTCGTGGACGACGACGTCGCGGACCGTCATCTCGAACGGCATGCCCGGCACCTGGGCGAAGTGCTCGCGCAGGGCCTCGCGGCCCTCGAACCGGGACTCCGGATGGGTGAACGGGTGGCTGACGACCGCGTCCTCGGCGTAGAGGAGGTGCAGGTCATCGACCTTCTTGGCGGCCAGGCTCTCGACCACCCGCAGGAAGACCTCTTTCGGGCTGGGCATGCTGCGCTCCCGTCGTAGAATCGGAGTGCTCACTCCGATTTCAAAATATGGAGTCATCACTCCGCTTGTCAATCCAGGAGGTGCGATGGGTGCCGAGCCCACGCCCGAAAAGCCCGCTGTCCCCGTGAAGCCGCTGCGTGCGGACGCCGCGCGCAACCGGGCGAAAGTGCTGGTCGCGGCCAGGGAGGTCTTCGCCGAGCGCGGTACCGGGGCGTCCACCGAGGAGGTCGCCCGGCGTGCCGGGGTCGGCATCGGCACGGTGTTCCGGCACTTCCCGACCAAGGAGTCGCTGCTGGAGGCCGTCCTCGGCGAGATCCTGGCCGGGTTCGCCGAGCAGGCGAGGCTCCGGACGGAGTCGCCCGACCCCGGCGGCGCGTTCTTCGACTTCTTCCAGCTCGTCGTGGGCGAATCGGCCACCAAGAACGCCGTCTCCGCCGAGCTGACCGGCGCGGGCATCGACCTTCACGCCAGTGGCGACGAGGTGAGGCAAGAGCTGCGGGGGGCGCTGGGTGTTCTGCTCGCGCGCGCACAGGAGGCCGGGGCCGTGCGCGCGGACGTCGGCCTCGGCGAGGTGATGGCCCTCCTCGCCGGGACGTCCCAGGCCACCGGGAACCTGGACGTCCTCATGCGCGGGCGCGTCCTCGACGTGGTCTTCGACGGCCTCCGCGGCCACTCCTCCTGAACGGCGACGAAGTCCTAGCCAGGGCGCCCGCGTCGAGCGGCGTGCCGTGTCAGGCGGCGATGCGGAGGTAGTGGGCCCAGTACCCGGCCCACGGACCGTACGGCTCGCCGAGTTTCCGTACGTCGGCGGCGGTGAGCGGACGGCCGTAGACGCGGGACGCGGCCGTGACGAACTGCTTCTCGTCCGGCACCTCGTCCATCCGGCCGAAGCCCCTGATCAGGATGAAGGCGGCCGACCAGGGGCCGATGCCGGGGAGGTTCAGCAGGACGTCCTTGGCCTCCTCGAAGGGGGCCGTGCGCAGGTGGTCCTCGTCGAGGTCGAGCCACGCGCGGACGGTGCCGTCCAGGTACTGGCCCTTGCGGAGGTTGCCGACGAGCTCGGCGATGCGTCCGGCGGGAAGGGAGGCCAGCTGCTCGACGTCCGGAAACGCCCGGTACGGGACGTCGTCGACGGTCAGGACGTTGTCGAAGGCCTCGGCGAGGGCCTGCTTCTCCTTCGCGGCGACGGGCAGCGCCGTGCGCTGCGACAGGATCGCCCAGACGGCGTTCTCCAGCGGCGTCGGGAACTTGACCTGGTGATAGCCGTGCAGCCGGTCGATCACCGGCGCGAAGCCGGGGTCGCGGCGGCCGATCTCGTAGAAGCCGCTGAGGTCGTCGTCCAGGCTGAGCCAGGACGTGATCTGCCGTCGCACCTCCGCGACCTCCTCGTTCGAAGGCGGCGGCCCGTCGAACCGCAGGTCGCAGCGCAGGCCTTCGCCGTCCGGCAGCGCCGTCAGCCGGACGGCGAACGTGCGCCCGCCCGCGCGCAGGGCCCGGGTGAGCGTCCCGCCGTCCACCCGCTGCTGCCCGGCGGCCGGCCGGAACCCGGACAGGAAGCGCAGCTGCGGCGCGAAGTCGAACGGCGGGACGGCCGGAAACGTGAACGTGGTCATGACGCCCTCTCTATGCCTGCGCGAAGATGATCTGCGTGCATCCTAAATCCGCGCTCTGACATTCCGGCCGCACGCGCCCCGGATCAGCTGGAGCGGGCCTGCCGGATCGGCCGGGGTGTCGGGGGATCAGCCGGGGAGGGCGTAGCGGCCGTCGTCGAGGGGGTCGACGAGGCCGTCCGAGATCAGGCCGTCGAGGGCGCGTTCGCGCTGGATGGCGTCCGACCACACCACGTCCAGGGCGGGCTTGCCGACCGGGCCGTGCGCGTCGCGCAGGACGGCGAGCAGGCGGCCACGGCACTGCCGGTCGGTGCCCGCATAGGACTGGCCGCGACGCGGCGGTCCGTCGTAGGCGGGACGGCCCCGCGCCTGCCACTCGCACCGGTCGAGGACCGGGCAGTCCACGCAGCGCGGCGAGCGGGCCGTGCAGACCAGCGCGCCCAGCTCCATGACCGCCACCGACCAGCGCGCGGCGGTCGGCGGGTCCAGGGGGAGCAGCGACTCGGCCGTCGTGACCTCGGCTCGGGTCTGCGACTTGGGCGGGTACTCGACGCCGTCGACCATCCGCGCCAGGACGCGCCGGACGTTGGTGTCCAGCACCGCGTGCCGCTGCCCGAAGGCGAAGCTCGCGACGGCCGCCGCCGTGTAGGAGCCGATTCCGGGCAGGTCGAGGAGGGCCTCGTGGGAGTCCGGGACCACGCCGCCGTGCCGGTCCACGATCGCCTGCGCCGCCGCGTGCAGCCGCAGCGCGCGGCGCGGGTAGCCGAGCCGTCCCCAGGCGCGCACGGCCTCCCCGGACGGCTCGGCCGCGAGCGCGGCGGGCGTCGGCCAGCGCTCCAGCCAGGTGTGCCAGACCGGGAGGACCCGGACCACCGGCGTCTGCTGCAACATGATCTCGCTGACCAGGACGCCCCAGGGGGTCGCGCCCGGCGCCCGCCAGGGCAGGTCCCGGGCGTTCGCGTCGTACCAGGCCAGGATCGGGTCGGTGAACTTCCGCATGACGAGGTGCATTGTGGCACGGCGGGTCGCCACGTCCCGGACGATCCCCATATGCATACTGTCCGCATGGACGCGGATACTGAACGTGATCCAGAGGAAGAGTGGGGGATCGACCAGTACTGGCGGCGGCGGGCGATCGCGCTCGCCGGCGTGCTGGGCATGGTCGGCCTGACCGCCTGGGCCTGCGGCGCGTTCGGCGGCGTGGGCGGCGGCGACACGAAGAAGCCGCCGCTGCAGAGCGTCGCCGGGGTCGGATCGGCGACGCCCTCGCCGTCCGCCACGCCCGGCGTGCCCGTCCCGGCGCCCACGGTCACCGTCACCACGACCTCCAAGGTCACCCTGCCCCCCAAGAAGCCCGCCCCGAAGGACGGCGACGCGTGCGCGCCGCGCGACGTGGTGGTGAACTTCGCCTCCAGCGGTGACAGCTTCACCGGTGACGCGCGGCCGTCGTTCCGCCTCACCGTGGTCAACACGGGGCAGCGCACCTGCCGCTACGACGTCGGGACGCGCAGCCTGGACGTCCGCATCACGTCCGGCTCGGACAGGGTGTGGTCGGCGTCGGTGTGCGACGGCGGGTCCGGGGCGTCCGTGCAGACGCTGCGGCGCGGCATTCCGTACGTGACCACGGTGACCTGGGACCGCAGGCGCTCCGGGGCCGACTGCTCGGGCAGGCGCGACAAGGCCCTGCCCGGCACCTACGTCGCGGCCCTGAAGGCCGACCAGGTCAAACCCCAGAAGCAGGTCTTCCACCTCCGCTGACGCCTGCCGGATTGGTCCTCTGGAACGGGACGCGGTTGGCCCTGTCCAGAGGACCGTCGCGACGGCAGGGTGGTCCCCCGACCATCACACCGGACGGGGGACCATGTACTTCCAGCACTCGCCGAACCTCTGGGCCGACCACCCTGACCTGGTCGCCGGGACCGTCGTCGTCGCGGACGGCATCACGCCGGACACCGACGTGAACGCCCGCGTCGCGGACCACACCGCCGTCGCCCTGGCCCGGCTCGCCGAAGCGGGCCAGGAGGCCGAACTCCCCGAGATCAGAGCCTGGCGGCGGACGTTCGCCGCGATGGGCCTCAAGCCGACGCAGTACCGGTGCGCGTCCGAGGCGCTGCTGCGGCGCGTCCGGAAAGAGGGTTCGCTGCCCGTCGTCCACCCGCTGGTGGACCTGTGCAACGCGGTGTCGGCGGCGTTCGCGATCCCGGTCGCCGCGCTCGACCTGGCGACCGTGACCGGTGGACTCACGGTCCGTCCGGCGGACGGCACGGAGGAGTACGAGACCTTCGGCGGCACGATCGAGCACCCCGCGCCGGGCGAGGTCACCTACGCCGACGAGGCGGGCCGTGCGCACGCCCGTCGCTGGACGAACCGCCAGAGCGGTCTTTCGGCCGTCCGCCCCGGGACGCGTTCGGTCCTGATCGTCGCCGAGGCCATGCACGAGACGGCGGTGTCGGACGTGCCGAAACTGGTCGCGACGCTCGCCGACGAGATCGCCGGCCTCTGGCCGGTGCGCCCGGCGACCGCCCGCGTCACCGCCTCCAGCCCGCGCCTCGACTTCTGACCCATGCCTCGGCCTCTTGGCCCGAGCGTCGACCACTGATCCGGTCGGGTCGCCTGGGCGGCCACCGCCAGGGCCCGGGCCGTGACCGTTCGCCCCGGCCGTTTGGGAGGCGGCCGGGGCGGGTGGTCAGACGTAGCGTTCGAGGATGGAGGACTCGGCGAGGCGGGACAGGCCCTCGCGGACGCTGCGGGCGCGGGACTCGCCGACGCCGCCGACGGCCTGCAGGTCGTCGATGGACGCGGCGAGCAGCTTCTGCAGGCCGCCGAAGTGCTCGACCAGGCGCTCCACGACCAGGCTCGGCAGCCGCGGCACCTTCGCCAGCAGCCGGTAGCCCTTCGGGGAGACGGGCAGGTCGAGTGCGTCCGGCCCGGCGAAGCCCATCACCTCGGCGACCGTGGTCAGGTCGAGCAACTCGTTCGCCGAGAGCACGTCGAGGTTCGCGAGCACCGTCTCGACCCCGACCGCGCGGGCCGTGGCGGACGGGTAGTCGCGGACGATCAGCTCGCGGTCGACGTCCACGCCGGAGACCAGCTCGTCGAGCTGGAGCGACAGCAGCCGCCCGTCGGTGCCGAGCTCGACGACGTAGCCCTCGATCTCGTCGGCGATCCGGCGGACCATCTCCAGCCGCTGCACCACCGCGGACACGTCCCGGACGGTGACCAGGTCCTCGATCTCGAGCGCGGAGAGCGTGCCGGACACCTCGTCCAGGCGCAGCTTGTAGCGTTCGAGTGTGGCGAGCGCCTGGTTCGCCTTGGACAGGATGGCCGCCGAGTCCTCCAGGACGTAGCGGACGCCGTCCAGGTAGAGCGCGATGATGTTCATCGACTGGCTCACCGAGATCACCGGACGGCCGGTCTGCCGCGCGACCCGTTCGGCCGTGCGGTGCCGGGTGCCGGACTCCTCGGTCGGGATCGTGGAGTCGGGCACGAGGTGAACGGCGGCGCGGACGATCCGGCCGCGGCTGTCGTCGATGACGATCGCACCGTCCATCTTGGCGAGCTCGCGCAGCCGGGTCGCGGAGAACTCCACGTCCAGCTCGAAGCCGCCGGTGCAGATCTCACTGACCTGCGCGTCGTAGCCGAGCACGATCAGCCCGCCGGTGTGGCCGCGCAGGATGCGCTCCAGACCGTCCCGGATCTGGGTGCCCGGGGCCACCGCGGCGAGCGTCGCGCGGCGTCGTTCGTCATGACCCTTGTCGATTGCTGGCACCTGGCCCCCGGAGGTCGCTTACCGGCGTCAGTTTACCGAGAGGGCCGGGCGGACGGCTCCTCCCCTGGTCGCAAGCGTGACGCGCACGGAACTGGTCGGCGGGGCGGACGGGTCAGGGGGCCGTGAAGGACACCTGGAGCGCCTGGGTCAGGCTGTCCACCTCCATCACCTTCATACCCTCGAAATCGCTGAGCAGGGGGTCGGCGCGCCTGAGCGGGGAGCCGTCGCCGAGCTCCAGCGACCCGCGCGGCACCACCGCGTGCTTGAACCCGAGCCGCGCGGCCTCGGCCAGCCGCCGCTGGACGCCCGGCACCACCCGCACCTCGCCCGCGAGCCCGACCTCGCCGAGCGCGACCAGCGTGGACGACAGCGACTGCTCGACGGTCGACCCGGCGACGGCGAGGGCCATCGCGAGGTCGACGGACGTCTCGGACAGCCGCACCCCGCCGACCGTGGAGACGTACACGTCCTGCTCGTGCATGGAGATCTTGCAGCGCTGCGCGAGGACGGCCAGCACCATCGCGACGCGCGAGGCGTCCAGCCCGGAGTGCGCGCGGCGCGGGGACGGCAGGTGCGACTTGGCGACCAGCGCCTGCACCTCGGCGACCAGCGGACGCCGTCCCTCGAGCGTGACCGTGACGCAGGTGCCGGGCACCGGCTCCTCGCGGCGGGTGAGGAACAGCCCGGACGGGTCGGGCAGGCCGACGAGGCCGACTTCGGACAGGTCGAAGCAGCCCAGCTCGTCGGTCGGGCCGTACCGGTTCTTGACGGCGCGGATCATGCGCAGGCGGCTGTGCCGGTCGCCCTCGAAGTACAGGACGACGTCGACGAGGTGCTCGAGCAGCCGGGGCCCGGCGATCGCGCCCTCCTTGGTGACGTGCCCGACCAGCACGACCGTGATGCCGCGCTCCTTGGCGACCCGGATCAGGTTGGCGGCGACCTCGCGGATCTGGGTGACGCCGCCGGGGGCGCCGTCCACCTCGGACGTCCCGATCGTCTGGATCGAGTCGACGACCAGCAGGACCGGCTCGACCGCGTCGATGTGCCCGAGGATCGCCGACAGCTCGGTCTCGGCGGCCAGGTACAGGTCGTCGGTGATCGCGCCGACCCGGTCGGCCCGCAGCCGCACCTGCTCGGCCGACTCCTCCCCGGTCACGTACAGGACGGGCGTCCGCTCACGCTTCCCATCGCCCGCCCCGTCGTCCGCGCCGCCTGTGGCTCCGGCTCGGACGGGGGCCAGCGGATCCTGCGCGGACCCCTGCCCCGTGCGGGCCTGCGGCGGGACGTTCGCGAGCGCCGGAGCGGACGCGAGCGCCGCGACCTCCAGCAGCAGCGTGGACTTGCCGATGCCGGGCTCGCCCGCCAGCAGCAGCACGGCCCCCGGCACGATGCCGCCGCCGAGCACCCGGTCGAGCTCGTCCAGCCCGGTGGGACGGGTGCGCGCGGACCGCACGTCCACCTGCCCGATCGGACGCGCCGGAGCCGACACCGGCCCGGCCGCGACGACCCGCGCGGGTGTGGCGGACGCCGCCTCGACGATCGTGCCCCACGCCTGGCACTCACCGCACCGTCCCACCCACTTGGACGTCTGCCACCCGCACTCGCCGCAGTGGTAGGCCGCCCGCGCGGTCTTCGCCTTCGCCATGCGCCGAAGCGTACGGCCCGCCACCGACAGAAAGCCCCGGCCCCCGTCCCGACCAGGTCAGATTTCGGTCACCTCGCGTGTCCGGCCGATGACCTTCCGCTCGCGAGCCCCTACCGTGACGTCCGGGAGCCCGGCCGCGAGCGCCGGCTCACGGATCCGCCGCGAAAGGACCCGGGGACATGCGCAGACTCGCGACCACACTCGCGCTGACGATGACCGCCGCCACGCCCCTGCCCGCCGTCGCCGCCGGACGGTCGACCGGCCTCCGGTACGCGGCGCTCGGCGACTCCTTCACCGCCGGCCCGCTGATCCCGAGGGCGCACGGCCTGCTCGGCTGCCTGCGCTCGGACCACAACTATCCGTCCCTGGTCGCCGCGTCCCTGAAGGCGACCCTCACGGACGTGAGCTGCACCGGCGCCGAGACCGTCGACATGACCCACCGGCAGCCGACCACGACCGGCGTCAACCCGCCCCAGATCGACTCGGTCACCCGCGACACCGACCTGGTGACCCTCGGCATCGGCGGCAACGACGTGGGCTTCACCAAGGTCCTCGTCGCCTGCGCCGCCGACAGCCTCCTGTCCCCGATGGGCGCGCCCTGCTCCACCCACTACGGCGCGACCCTCGACAAACGCATCAAGGACACCGCGCCGAAGATCGGGGACGTTCTCCGGCGGATCCACGCGCGCGCCCCGCACGCGCGCGTCCTGGTGGTCGGCTACATGCGCCTTCTGCCCGACGGCGTCGGCTGCTGGCCCAAGGTCCCGCTGTCCACCGGCGACGTCCCCTACCTGAACACGGCCGAGCGCCACCTGAACGCCATGCTCGCCGCCGCGGCCGCCGCCAACAACGCCACCTTCGTCGACACCTACAAGGGCACCGAGGGCCACGACGCCTGCGCGCCGTCCCGCTCCCGCTGGGTGGAGGGCCTCCTCCCGTCCCACAAGGCCGCCCCGGCCCACCCCAACAAGGCGGGCATGCGACACATCGCCACCCGCATCCGCTCAACCCTCGACGCCACCATCAACACCTGAGCGGCGTCGCCGGGACTCAGGGCGTGTCTCGAAGCCACCTGCCCTACTGCGCGACGCCCAGGCGCGCACCTCGTGGGGTTGTCGTCGGTCGACGGCCAAACCCGGGCCGACTCCCTCCTCCGCCCCCACGATGCACGCACCCGGACGCCGCTCGCCACGGACGCCGACTTCGAGACACGCCCTAGAGACCGAGGTTCTTGTGGGTTCGGGCTATGAGGTCGCCCAGGTGGTCGGAGACGGTGGCGGGGCGTTCGAGCATGGCCATGTGGCCGGCGTCGGCGAGGACTTCGAGGCGGGCGGTGGGGATGCGGGCCGCGAGGCGGAGGGTGTGGCCGACCGGGGTGAGGAGGTCGTGTTCGGCGCCGAGGACGAGGGTCTCGATCCGGCCGAGGTGGGCGCAGTCGGAGATGACGTCGTGGGTGATCATCGAGTGCAGGAAGTCGAGGACGGCCTCCATGCGGGTGTCGGCGGCCATCTGCTCGGCGAACGCGACGGCGGAGGGGCTGGCGTCCGGGCCGAAGGCGGCGTGGTCCTCGAAGAGCAGGACGCCGTCGCGGCCGAGGTGGCGGACCTTCTCGATGAGGGACGAGCCCACGCCGGCCAGGCGCAGGGTGCGGGGGAGGGTCCGCCGGGTCAGGCGGGCCGCCAGGGCGGGCAGGCCCAGGGTGATCTCGCCGAGGCCGCCGGACGAGGTGTTGCAGAGGGCGGCGGCGACGACGCGGTCGCCGAGCAGGTGGGGGTACTCGTCGGCGAGGCGCTGGATGGTCATGCCGCCCATGGAGTGGCCGACGAGGACGACCGGGGTGCCCGCCGGGACGGTCTGCTCGATCACGTCGGCGAGGTCGTGGGCGAGGCGGGGCAGGCCGTAGTCGTCGCGGGCGCCGCCGTCGGAGCGGCCGTGCCCGCGCTGGTCCCAGAACACCAGGCGGCCGAGGCCGCGCAGGGCGCGGCGCTGGAAGTGCCAGGAGTCCTGGGAGAGGGTCCAGCCGTGCGAGAAGACGATCGCGAGGTCCGTGCGGTCCTCGCCGTCCACCTCGGCGTACAGGCGGGTGCCGTCGGACGCGCGGACCGGGGTGGGACGGCCGCGCAGGGAGCCGAACGGCTCGGCGGCGTGCGGGTCGGGACGGTCGCGGAGGCGGCGGACGGCGCGGCGCTGCGCGGCGATCCCGGCTCCGCCGAGGAGCACGGCCGAGCCCGCGCCGACGGCGGTCGCGGTGAGGGTGGTGCTGACGGCGCTGCGCATCGGTCTCCCTGGGGCCGGAGGGGCGGCGGGCGGGAGCAATTGTTGTACAGGCCGTCCAGTAGACGGAAGGGGTTGTGACCTACCAGTCAGTTGTGCGCCACCAGAGGTTGACGGCGTAGTCCACCGTGAGGCCCTCGTGCTCGCGCTCGAAGGCGGCGGCGAGCCTCTCGGGGAACTCGATCCGCAGGACGGCCGCGAGGTCGGCGCGGCTCTGGAACTCCCAGCGGATCATGAGCGGCTCCCGCTGGAATCCCCGGCGCGTCCAGAAGCGCTCGACGCCGGACGGGTCGTACGACGGCAGCCCGCGCCGGAACCAGCCGCCGAAGGTGGAGCGGGTGGCGTCGTTGTCCACGATGAAGATCGTCCCGCCGCGCCGGACGACCCGCTCCAGCTCCGCCAGGCCCGGTTCGCAGCCCGGCCCGAAGAAGTAGGCCCAGCGGACGTGGACGACGTCGACCGACGCGTCCGGCAGGGGCAGGGCCTGGGCCGCGCCCACCCGGACGGTCACGTTGGCGAGGTCCTGGACGCGGCGGCGGGCCGCGGCGGCGAGACCCGCGTGCGGCTCGACGCCCACCACCCGGGACGCCTCGACGGCGAACCGGGGCAGGTGGAAGCCGGTGCCGCAGCCGAGATCGAGGACGGTGCGGCCCGCCCACGGGGCGATCTTCCGCATCGACGCCTCGATCAGGCCGTCCGGGTCGACGGCGCGGTTCTCGATCTCGTAGACCGAGGGGGAGTTCCAGATGTTGGGACTGGGCACGGCGCCCGGTGCGATCTCGACCACGCAGCAGAGGGTAGTCGGGCGCTGAGGTCGGGAAACGCCGGGCGCGCGGCACCGGGGGGTTGAGGGCGGGGCGCTGGCGCATAGGCTTGCGACGAACGCACCCGGCGGCGCCGACGTCGCCCGCCGGCCGGGAGACCGTGCGAACCGAGACGGCGAGGGAGCCTTGACCCCGCAGCACAACGGCACCGCAGCTCCGGCGATCCGCGTGCCGGACGCGCCGATCACGCTGTCCACCGCGTCGGTGTATCCGGAGAAGGCGCCGAGCGCCTTCGAGATCGCCGCCCTGCTCGGGTACGACGGCGTGGAGGTCATGGTCTCCACCGACGCGTCCTCGCAGGATCTCAACGTCCTGCGCCGCCTGTCGGAGTACCACCAGGTGCCGATCAGGTCGATCCACGCGCCCTGCCTGCTGCTCACCCAGCGGGTCTGGGGCCGTGAGCCGTGGGGCAAGCTCGTCCGGTCCAAGGAGGTCGCCGAGCAGCTCGGGGCCGACGTCGTGGTCGTCCACCCGCCGTTCCGCTGGCAGCGCGAGTACGCGCGCGACTTCATCGACGGAATCACCCGCATGCAGGACGAGACGGACGTCCACTTCGCGGTCGAGAACATGTTCCCGCTGAAGGCGCGGGGCGCCGAGGCGGGCCTGTACGCGCCCGACTGGAACCCCGTCGACCAGCCGTACCCGCACGTCACGCTCGATCTCTCGCACACGGCGGTGTCCAAGTCGGACGCGCTCGACATGGCCGTCCAGCTCGGCGACCGGCTCCGGCACGTCCACCTGGCCGACGGCCTCGGCGTCACCAACAAGGACGAGCACCTCGTCCCGGGACGCGGCAACCAGCCCTGCGGCCCGGTCCTGGAGAAGCTGGCCGAGGACGGCTTCGGCGGTCAGATCGTCCTGGAGGTCAACACGCGCCGCGCGTCCAGCCGCGCCGAGCGCATGGAGGACCTGGCCGAGGCGCTCGCCTTCGCCCGCCTGCACCTCGCCGCCGCCCACCGCACCTGGGAGGTCAGCGCCAGCGGCGAGGTCTCCCGCCGGGCGGGCGGCCGATGACCGACGGCTCCTCGGCCTCCCCGACCTCCTCGGCCTCGTCGGTCGAGGCGTCCGGGGCGGGGCGGCGCGCGCCGGGGCGTCCCACCGGACGGACCGACACGCGCGAGCAGATCCTCGCCGCCGCCCGCGACATGTTCGCCGAGAAGGGGTTCGACGGCGCGTCGCTGCGCGCCATCGCGCGTGCGGCGGGGGTCGACCCGGCGCTCGTCCACCACTATTTCGGCAGCAAGGAGGGCGTGTTCGTCGCGGCGATGCGCTTCCCGGTGAACCCGGCCGAGCTGCTCCCGAAGGTCATGGCCGGTGATCCGGACCGGCTCGGCGAGCAGTTCGCCCGCGAATTCATAGCGATCTGGGAGGACCCGGACAAGCGCGCCCCGATCGTGGCGATGCTCCGCAGCGCGATGACCAACGAGCGGGCCGCCACGCTGATGCGCGAGTTCGTCACCTCGGCGCTGCTGGACCGGGTCGCCGCCGCCCGCGAGGTCCCCCTGCTGCGGCTGCAGGCCGCGGTCGGCCAGCTGGTCGGCGTGATGATCGTCCGGCACGTGATCCGGGTGGAGCCGCTGGCCTCCGCCTCCCCGGAGGAGCTGGTCGACCTGGTCGCCCCGACCCTCCAGCGCTACCTCGACGGCTGACCTCCCGGCCCGCCCTCTCCTCGCCGACGTCCGACGCCCGGCCCCCGATGCCTGGCAACCGGCCCCCCGACGCCCGTCCGGATTCCGGCGGGCGTCCCCCCGTGGTTCTTGACCTCGGCGCGGCGCGGACGTAAATTCAACACATGATGAGTTCTGTGCCGGCCGTCGAGGTCGCGGGCCTCCGGGTCGTCCGCGGCGGCAAGACCGTGCTCCGCGACCTGTCGTTCGAGGCGCCGCGCGGATCGGTCCTCGGCCTCGTCGGGCCGAGCGGATGCGGCAAGACCACGCTGATGCGCTGCCTGGTCGGCGTCCAGATCGTCCAGGCGGGGACGGTCAGGGTGCTCGGCGAGCCCGCCGGGTCCCGGGGACTGCGGCGGCGGGTCGGGTACTCGACGCAGATCCCGGCCGTCTACGCCGACCTGTCCGTCCGGGAGAACATGCGGTACTTCGGCGCGGTGCTCGGCGCGCCGCGCACCGACGCCGACCGCGTCATCGAGGAGGTCGGCCTCGGCGGGAGCCGTGACCAGGTGGTCGGGACGCTGTCCGGAGGCCAGCTGAACCGCGCGAACCTGGCCGCCGCGCTGCTCGGCGACCCCGAGCTCCTGGTCCTGGACGAGCCGACCGTCGGCCTCGACCCCGTCCTGCGCGAGGAGCTGTGGGCGCTGTTCCGCGAGCTCTCCGGGCGCGGGACGACGCTGGTGGTGTCCAGCCACGTCATGGACGAGGCGGGCCGCACCGACCGGCTCCTGCTCATGCGCGAGGGCGAGATCCTCGCGGACGCCACGCCCCGCGAGCTGACCGAGCGCACCGGGGCGGCCGACCTGGACGCCGCGTTCCTGCACCTGATCCACGAGCGAGCGGAGAGCCCGGCATGAGTTCCGGCATGAGTCCCGTCCTGAGCCCGGCGATCACCGTGGCCACCACCCGGCGCATCCTCGCCCAGCTCAGGCACGACCACCGCACCCTCGGCCTGCTGATCGGCGTGCCCAGCGTGCTGATGATCCTGCTCCGGTACGTGTTCGACGAACCGGCGCTCTTCGACCGGATCGGGCCGATGCTGCTCGGCCTGTTCCCGTTCATCATCATGTTCGTGGTGACCTCGGTCGGCACCCTGCGCGAGCGCACCGGCGGCACGCTCGAACGCCTGATGACCACGCCCACCGGCAAGCTGGACTTCCTGCTCGGCTACGCCCTCGCGTTCGGCCTGCTGTCGCTGGCGCAGGTCGGCGTCGTCCTGGTGATCTCGCTGTCCTGGCTCGGTCTCGACCTCCAGGGCTCGGTCTGGTCGCTGGTGCTGGTCGCCGTCCTGGACGCGCTGCTCGGCATGGCCACCGGCCTGTTCGCCAGCGCCTTCGCGCGGACCGAGTTCCAGGCCGTCCAGTTCATGCCCGCGTTCGTCCTGCCGCAGGTGCTGCTGTGCGGGTTGCTGATCCCGCGCGACAGCATGGCGACCTGGCTGCGGGTGATCTCGGACGTCCTGCCGCTGTCCTACGCGGTGGACGCCATGCAGCGGGTGTCGCGCGAGCCGTCCTTCTCCGGCGCGCTCCTCCGGGACGTCCTGGTGATCGCCGCCTTCACCCTCGGTTCCCTGGCGCTCGGCGCGGCCACCCTGCGCCGCCGCACCGGCTGACCTGCGAGACTCGCGGAACGGGGTCGTGATCGTTCCGCGATGGTGGGTATGACCTTGGACGACGCGGGACGTGGAAGACGCCGTCCCGCTCATCCGGAAGGACAGACCCGTGCTCCGTCAGGCTCTGCTGGCCGCCTCGCGCAGCCGCGCCGCGCGCAAGCTCATGGAGACCGCGCCCGGCAGCCGCCGCGTCGTGCGGCGCTTCGTCGCGGGCGAGACGACCGACGACGCGCTGCGCGTCACCGCCGAACTCGCCGAGGAGGGCCTTCTGGTCAGCCTGGACGCGCTGGGCGAGGACACCCTCGACACCGACCGGGCCGACGCGAACGTCGACGACTACGCCGAGCTGCTCGTCCGGATCGGCCAGGAGGGGCTCGCCGACAGCGCCGAGGTGTCCCTCAAGCTCAGCGCCGTCGGCCTGGCCCTGGACGAGTCGCTCGCCCTGGCCAACGCCCGCCGGGTCTGCGCCGCCGCCAGCGACGCGGGCACGACCGTCACGCTCGACATGGAGGAGTACGAGACGGTCGACGTGACCCTGCGCATCCTCGCCGAGCTGCGGCGCGAGTACCCGGAGACGGGCGTCGCGATCCAGTCCTACCTGCGGCGCGCCGAGGAGCACTGCGCCGAGCTGGCCCACGAGGGCTCGCGCGTCCGGCTGTGCAAGGGGGCCTACAGCGCGCCGGAGTCGGTGGCGTTCACCGACACGGTCGAGATCGACAAGTCGTTCGTCCGGTGCATGCGGGTGCTGATGGCGGGCCAGGGCTACCCGATGCTCGCCACCCACGACCCGCGGCTGATCGAGATCGCGGGCGCGCTCGCCGCGCTGCACGACCGGGACGAGTCCGGCTTCGAGTACCAGATGCTCTACGGGATCCGGCCGCAGGAGCAGCGGCGGCTGGCGGACGAGGGCGCGCGGGTCCGCGTCTACACGGCATTCGGCCGCGAGTGGTACGCCTACTTCATGCGCCGCCTCGCCGAGAAGCCCGCCAACCTGGGCTTCCTCTTCCGGTCCATGGCCGGACGATCCTGACCGGCGGCCCGCCCGGCGCCCCGCCCAGGGTTCGACCTGTGCCCGTCCCCGGTCCCGACCGGCGGCCGTCGGGGGCCTGACGGCGCTCGCTACGCTGGGACGCGTTCCCCGACGTCCCATGGCTAGGTGTGCACAATGATCGCGATTCTCGGTGCGGGCAAGATGGGCGAGGCGCTGCTGTCCGGCGTCCTGCGGGCCGGGCGCCGGCCGTCCGAGCTGAGGGCCACCGCCCGCCGCGAGGAGCGCGCCGCGCTGCTGCGCGAGCGGTACGGCGTCGAGACGGTCTCCAACCGGGAGGCCGCCAAGACCGCGGACGTGCTCGTCCTCGCGGTGAAGCCGCAGGACATGGGCGCCCTGCTGGACGAGATCGGGCCGCACGTCCCGGCCGGGACGCTGGTGATCTCGATGGCGGCGGGCATCACGTCGGGGTACGTCGAGGAGCGGCTGGGCGAGGGCGTCCCGGTCGTCCGGGTCATGTCGAACACCCCCGTCCACGTGGACGAGGCGATGAGCGTGATCTCGCCCGGCTCGCACGCGGGGGAGACCCACCTCAAGCTCGCCGAGGAGCTGCTCAGCCCGGTCGGCAAGGTGCTGCGCATCCCCGAGTCCCTCCAGGACGGCGCGACCGCCCTGTCCGGCAGCGGCCCGGCCTACTTCTACTACCTGGTCGAGGCCATGGTGGACGCGGGCATCCTGCTCGGCATGCCGCGCGCCGCGGCGCTGGAGATGGTGATCCAGTCGGCCGTCGGCGCGGCGATCATGCTGCGCGACTCCGGCGAGCACCCCGTCCTGCTGCGTGAGGCCGTGACCTCGCCGGGCGGGACGACCATCGCCGCGATCCGGGAACTGGAGAAGCACGGCGTCCGGGCGGCCGTCCTCGAGGCGATCGAGGCGGCCCGCAACCGCGGTCGCGAGCTGGCCGCGGGCTGACCGCCGGTCCACGGGTTCCTTTGTCGTTCTCGCGGGATTGAGCCGAACGACCTCTTCTTCCGTGTAAAGGGCATGGGACTTGTGCTTCGCGTACTCGTGGCCGCCGGGCTCGCCGTGGACGCGGTGGTGCACTGGCGGTTCGCGCCGCAGATGAAATACGTGCCGGGCGGAACGATCCACGCCGACACGATCTTCTACGTCCAGGCCGTCGTGGCCGGGACCGCCGGACTGCTCGTCCTGGCGCACGCGCGTCGCTGGACGTACGCCCTCGCCCTGTTCGTCGCGGCGAGCGCGATCGGCGCGCTCCTCCTCTATTTCTCCGTGGACGTCGGCACGCTCGGACCGATCCCGAACATGCACGATCCGGTCTGGTACGCCCAGAAGACGCAGTCGGTCGCCGGCGAGGGCGTGGCCGCGCTCGCCGCGCTGGCCGGGCTGCTGACCGTCGGCCGGCGGGAGCGCCCGGCCGTGGAACGCCGCGTGCCCGAGCGCGTCCGCTGACCCCGGGGGCGCCTCGGGCACCCGGCACACCCGGGGAGGGCCCGCCCGTTGGGGGGACGTCCCGGCGTCAGGCCACGGCCGACGCCGGGACGGGGGCGGACGCCGTCACGCGGGCCACGAACCTCGCGGCCTCGCTCATCGCGGCTCCGGCCTCGGGCAGCATCCGGTTGAGGATCTGGAAGACGTGCATCTGGCCCGTCCAGACCTGGAGCTCGCAGTCCACGCCCGCGCCGGTCAGGACGTCCGCGAGCGCCTCGGCCTCGGGACGCAGCACCTCCGCGCCGCCGACCTGGACGAGGAACGGCGGCGCGTCCCGCCACGTGCGGCCGAGCAGCGCGAGCCGCGGATCGTCGAACCCGCCGGGCCCCACCACCAGGCGCGCGATCCGGTGGGCCGTGGACGCGCTGATGTACGGGTCGCGCGCGACCCGCTGTTCCCGTGTGGACAACTCGCAGGTCAGATCCACCCAGGGGGAGAAGAGGAGGGTCCCGGCCGGGCGCGGCAGCCCGGTCCGCAGGATCTCGCCGGTCAGCGACGCGGCCAGGTGGCCGCCCGCCGAGTCCCCGGCGAGGACGATCCCGGACGCGGGCACGCCCCGGTCCAGCAGCCACCGGTACGCGGCGACGGCGTCCTCGAGCGGCGCGGGGAACGGGTGCTCGGGGGCCATCCGGTAGTGCGGGGCGAGCACGGGCAACCCGGTCTCGACGGCGAGCCGCGAGGTGATCGGACGGTGCGTCCGAGGCGAACACACCACATACCCGCCCCCGTGCAGATAGAGGATCGCCCCACGCACACCCTGCGCCAGCGGCCCGCCCGCACCCTGCGCCAGCCCGCCCGCACCCTGCGCCGGCCCACGCACACTCTGCGCCGATGGCCCGCCCGCGCCCTGTGCGGACGGCCCGGATGCGCCCCGCGCCGTCTCGGAGTCGCGGCTGACGACCCATTCGCCGACGATGGGCGGCGCGTCCTCGCCGGTCTCGACGCGCGGGTCGACCAGGGGGAGCACGCGGGCGCGCTGTCCCGCGCGCATGAGGAGGGACGCCGCGTCCACGGTCGACCGGGCCGCGCGGAGGCTCACGGCATGGCCCGGGACGCGGTGGATGAACGGCCGCAGCCCGAGGTAGAGGGCTCGCGAGATGGCCCGGCTGCGGATGCTGGGGCCGCGGTCGTGCGTCCAGCGCTCCGGATCGTCGGGCGCGGGCACGGCCGCTGAAGGAGCCAGGGGCGCGGGCGCGGGGGTGGGCAGGGGAGTCGGCGTCGGCAGAGGGGTCTCCTCTGCCGGACGCGGGGAGGGTGGCATCGGGTCCATGAGCACCCCGCTCGTCATGTTTCGGCTGTGTTACCTCAATGCCCGAAATGTGGGGTAGTTCACGCCACAACTTTGTCGCGGCCAGGGGACATTCGCGGAGGTCGGGTCATGTTTCCGGAGTCGTCCGGACGCGGAGGGTCGATCACCGGCCTCCGTCCCGGATGGTTCCGGCGGGTCGGCGTGGCGCTACCGTGGGGCCCATGACCAGCCCCTCGGCCTCCGGCGAGTGCGACCTCACGGTCTTCTGGGACGAACGCCTCACCTCCTATGACTTCGGCCCCGGGCACCCCATGAACCCCGTCCGGGTCGAGCTGACGATCGCGCTGGCCCGCGAGCTCGGCGTCCTGTCCGGCGCGGGTGTGCGGGTCGCCGGGTTCGAGGCGGCGGACGACAAGGTGCTCCGCCTGGTCCACGAGGAGGCGTACGTCGCGGCCGTCCGGCACGCGGGCGAGACCGGCCTTCCGGACCCCCGGCACGGCCTCGGCACCGACGACAACCCCGTCTTCCTCGGCATGCACGAGGCGTCCGCGCTGGTCGCGGGCGCGTCGGTGGCGGGGGCCCGGGCGGTCTGGCGCGGTGAGACCGGGCACGCGGTGAACGTGTCCGGCGGGCTGCATCACGCGCTCGCGGGGGCCGCGAGCGGCTTCTGCGTCTACAACGACCCGGCGATCGCGATCGCGTGGCTGCTGGAGAACGGCGCCGAGCGCGTCGCCTACGTGGACGTCGACGTCCACCACGGCGACGGCGTCCAGGCCGCGTTCTACGACGACCCGCGCGTCCTGACGATCAGCCTCCACGAGACGCCGCGCACGCTGTTCCCCGGCACCGGCTTCCCGAACGAGACCGGCGGAGGCGGCGCGGCGGGCACGGCCGTGAACGTGGCCCTGCCGCCCGGCACCGGCGACGCGCTCTGGCTGCGGGCCTTCGACGCGACCGTCCCGTCCCTGCTGCGCGCGTTCCGGCCGCAGGTCCTGGTCACCCAGCACGGCGCGGACACCCACGCCCTCGACCCGCTCGCCCACCTGATCCTCACCGTGGACGGCCAGCGCACCGCGTACGCCATGCTGCACCGGCTCGCCCACGAGGTCGCGGACGGACGCTGGCTCGCGACCGGCGGAGGCGGCTACGAACTCGTCCAGGTCGTCCCGCGCGCCTGGACGCACCTGATCGCCGAGGCCGCCGGACGCCCCGTCCCGCCGGACACCGCGACCCCCGACGCCTGGCGCGAGCTCGTCCGGCTCCGCACCGACGAGATCGCGCCCCGCAGGATGACCGACGGCCACCAGACCGTCGAGTTCCGCCCCTGGTCGGACGGCATGGACCCGGCCAACCCTGTCGACCAGGCGATCATGGCCACCCGCCGCGCGGTCTTCCCCGAACACGGCCTCGACCCCATGCTGGACCTCTGATGGCGGAACTGGACCACTGATGGCGGACGCCCCCACCCGCGCCGAACTGCGCGCCCACCTCCTCCAGACCATGATCGCCGGGGACGTCGCGACGCCCCGCCAGAACAACCTGCTGCACTACCGGCGGATGGCCGCGCGCAACCCCTACTACCTCTTCGGGCTGCGGCTGTCCAAGCGCTGGAGCGAGCGGGACGTCCTGGCCACGATGGTGGAGCTCTGCGGCGTCGACCCGAACCCGCTGCACATCTACGGGGACGACACCATCGACCCCGAGCTGACCCTCGACGCGCTGGAGGCGATGGGCGACCGGATCGGTCTCGCCGCGCGCCGCCGCGAGACCGTCCTGCTGGCGACCGGGCACCCGGCCACGCTCACGCCGGTCTACCAGGCCGTCGCGCAGGCCCTGGCCGACCGGGGCTGCCGCGTCCTGACCCCCGCACGGGGCTGGACGTACGAGATCGAGCGATACGGCGTCACCGAGACCCGCGCCATCGTCTACACGCCGGAAGGCGTCGCATCGGTGCAGGACGACGCCGGGAGCACCCAGCACACCCACGACGCCGCCCCCATGGAGGCGATGCTCGCCGAACTCCGGGGCGGGTCCGCCGACCACGCCGGGCCCGATGGCGGGCTGATCGGCACCGCCGGGGGAGGCACCGATATCGCTTCGGACGGTTTCGTGGGGGCTAAACCTTCTCTTTGGCCGGATCTGGCCATCGCCGACCACGGATGGGCGGGCGCGGCGGGCCAGGCGGGCGTCGACACCGTCGGATTCGCTGACTGTAACGATCCCGCGCTCTTCGCCGGGGCCGCCGAAGGAAAGATCCAGGTCGTCGTGCCGCTCGACGACGGCGTATCGCCGCACCACTATGCCCCGATGACCGCCTATCTGCTGGAGCGCGCGGGGCTGGCGTGAGGCCCGGATCGCGGATTTCGTGATGACCGAGAGTCACCCCGTGTGACGCGGGGGACTCCTGGGACCGATGGGACGGCCGGGACCTCGTCGTTCGGCGGAGTCGCAGGTCAATGCATGGTTCGCCGATTCCGGCCGTGATCGTTGCACGCTCGGTGCCATCCTGATGGCGCTCCGTCCGGAACAGCACTGTGGCCCCGGCGTCAGGTCGGGTGGTGCAAATGGGTGGAACTCCCCTCTTGCGACTGTCGGTACACGATTTACGCTGGGGGAAGTACACGTGCGTGATCAAAGTCACCCAAAGGGCCGGTGCGCGGCACGTGTGGAAGAGGGCGTCCGATGAGCTCAGGCGAGCGACCTCTCAGCGAGGTCAGGTTCCTGACCGTCGCCGAAGTGGCGGCGGTGATGCGGGTGTCCAAGATGACCGTCTACCGCCTCGTCCACTCGGGCGAACTCCCCGCGATCCGCGTGGGACGTTCGTTCCGTGTTCCCGAACAGGCTGTACACGACTATCTGCGCGACGCGTTCATCGAAGCCGGATAGCGGGGCACCGATCGGGGAAGACGACGACAAGGACGGCCGGAGCCCCGCGGGCCCCGGCCGTCCTGCCCTCGTCCTGTCCTCGTTCCGCCCTCGTCCCGTGCGCGCCGCCGGCGGGTGACGCGCCGGTCACGCGTCCGGACCTGCGAAGGCGTGACGACCGGGCCGCGGACGGGCGGCGACCGGGGAGCGGGCGGTCCCTGGACGGACCGGCTTCGGCTCAGCGGTACCCTTGGGCGACGGACCATGCGCACAAGGTGGCTCGCCGGTCGCGACCCACCTCGTGACATGGCCCGTTCCCTGTACCGCACCCGATACGCCGAGCGAGGTCCCGTGGGCTCTGTCATCAAGAAGCGCCGCAAGCGGATGGCTAAGAAGAAGCACCGCAAGCTGCTCAAGAAGACGCGCATCCAGCGTCGTAACAAGAAGTAAAGACGCCGGCCACACAGCCGTAAGGGGTGGGGCGCACAGTGTCCTCCATGCCCTCCACCGCGGCCCGTGTCGTCCTCGTGACGGGCGTCTCCCGTTTCCTGGGGGCGCGGGTCGCGAACACCCTCCAGGCAGACCCGGGCATCGAGCGCGTCATCGGCGTGGACACGGTTCCGCCGACGACGTCGCTGGGTCGCACCGAGTTCGTGCGGGTGGACATCCGCACGCCCGGCATCGCCAGGGTCATCTCGTCCGCCGGGGTGGACACGGTGGTCCATCTCAGCCTGGTCACCGGCCAGGCCGGGCCGCGGGCGAAGGCCAAGGAGCTGAACGTCATCGGGACGATGCAGCTGCTGGCGGCCTGCCAGCGCTCGCCCGACATGCGCAAGCTCGTCGTGCGGTCGTCGGCGGCGGTGTACGGCTCCTCACCACGGGACCCGGCGGTCTTCACCGAGGAGGACGAGGCGGTCGAGGCGCCCGCGCACGGGTTCGCCAAGGACACCGCCGAGGTGGAGGGCTACGTCCGGGGGCTGACCCGGCGGCGCTCCGACCTGACGGTGTCGGTGCTGCGCTTCGCCAACTTCCTGGGCCCGGGAGTCGACTCCCCGCTCACCCGGTACCTCGCCATGCCCGTCGTCCCGACGGTGCTGGGGTTCGACCCCCGGCTCCAGTTCCTGCACACCGACGACGGGGTCGAGGTGCTGCGCCGGATGACCGTGGAGGACCATCCCGGCCGCTTCAACGTCGCGGGCGACGGCGTCCTGCTGCTGTCGCAGGCGCTCCGCCGCGCGGGCCGTCCGTACGTCCCCGTCCCGGCCCAGTCCATCGCCGCCTTCGGCGAGCTCGGCCGCCGCTTCGGCGGCATGCCCGCGTTCTCCCCCGAGCTGCTGCGCTGGCTCATGCACGGGCGCGTCCTCGACACCTCCAGGCTCGCCGCCGAGCTGTCCTGGCGTCCCAAGTACGGTTCGGAGGAGGCGTTCGCCGACCACGTCTCCGGGCGCGGACGCGGCGTCCTGCTCGACCGGCTGGCATCGGTGATCGGACGCGACTGACCGTTCGGCGAGGGAGGAGTGACGCGGCATGGACGCCCACCACCAGGAGCCCTTCGACGAGGTGGACGGCGCGCGCGTCATCCCGATCCGTCCGGACGCCGCCGATCCCTCGCCGCCTCCGCCTTCGCCGCGTGACCGGAACCCGGTGGAACACGCCCTCGCGTCCGGCCTGTCCTTCCTGCGCCGCCGCCTGACCGGCGACTACGAGGTCGACGAGTTCGGCTTCGACCCCGACCTCAACGCGTCCGTCCTGCTCCCGGCCTTCCGCGCCCTGTACGAGCACTGGTTCCGCGTCGAGCTGCTGGGGCTGGAGAACGTCCCCGCCAAGGGCGGCGCGCTGATCGTCGCCAACCACTCGGGCACCGTCCCACTGGACGGCATCATGCTGTCGGTCGCGACCCACGACCACCTGGACCGCCCGCTCCGCCTCCTCGGAGCCGACCTGGTCTACCAGGTCCCGGTGCTCGCCCACCTGGCCCGCAAGGCGGGCCACACCCTCGCCTGCCCGTCCGACGCGGCCCGCCTCCTCGCCAAGGACGAGCTGGTCGGCGTCTTCCCCGAGGGGTTCAAGGGCATCGGCAAGCCCTACGGCGACCGCTACAAGCTGCAGCGCTTCGGCCGCGGCGGCTTCGTCGAGACCGCCCTGCGCGCCGACGTCCCGATCATCCCCTGCGCCATCGTCGGCGCCGAGGAGATCTATCCGAAGATCGCCGACCTGAAGCCGCTCGCCCGCCTCCTCGGCCTCCCGTACTTCCCGATCACCCCGACCTTCCCCCTCCTGGGCGCCGCGGGCCTGGTGCCCCTGCCGTCCAAGTGGCTGATCCGTTTCGGCGAGCCCATGCCCCTCGCCGACTACGGCCCCGAGGCCGCCGACGACCCCATGACGGTCTTCAACCTCACCGACCACGTTCGCGAGGTCGTCCAGCAGATGCTCTACGAGACCCTCCTCCGCCGGGGCCACCCCTTCCTCTGACCCCGGTTCGGCTGGTTCTCCGGCGGATGTCGGGCCTGATCACTAGCGTGCGGGCGCATGGCATCCCATCCCCTCGCCCCCGATCTGACCGCGCTGCGCGCCAAGGTCACGACCGCTTCGCCCGCCCGGGCCTGGAAGTTCATCCGGGACCTCGTCAACTGGGGCGGTGACGACGCGCTCGAGCTGGCGGGCGAGTTCGTCGCCGCCACGCGTGTCCCGTCCGAGAAGCTGCTCAGGTTCTGGCTGAAGACTCCCGATCCGGACGCGTTCGCGAAGTTCCTTCTCGCGCCCGCCTTCGTCCGGGAGGGACGGACCGCGCTGCAGCTGGGGAAACCGGAGTCCCTCGCGGGCGTCCGGCACCTGACCAGCCTGCGGTCGCTCACGCTGACCGAGAGCAAGAGGCTGACGGACCTCGCCGATCTGGCGGCACTGGCCGGGCTCGAGGAACTCACCATCGTGAAGGGCGCGGCCCTCACCGACCTCTCGCCGCTCGCCCGCCTGACGTCGTTGACGAGCCTGGATCTGAGCGACTGCCGCACGGTATCCGACCTCTCCCCGCTCGCCGGGCTGAGGGCGCTGGAGCAACTGGACCTCAGCCACTGCCGTGCCGTCACGGACGTCTCGGTCCTGTTCGGCCTGCGGAGCCTCCGGCGACTCGACCTGTCCTACACCGGGGTGAGCAGCCTCGCCGGGTTCGTGACCGGGTTTCCCTCGCTCCGGGCCCTCAACCTGTACGACTGCCGGTCCGTCCGGGATCTCAGCCCGCTGTCCGGGCATCGCGAGCTGGCCGAACTGAACCTGTCCGGAACCGAGGTCGACTCGCTCGCGGGACTGCGCGATCTCGACTCCCTCGTCGAGTTCGGGCTGCACTGCCCGCGCCTGACCGGCCTGGACGGCATCGACGCGCTCCCCGCGCTGCGGAAGCTGTCGCTCGGCGGCGCCAGGGGGCTGAAGAGCCTGGCCGGGCTCGGTCATCACCCCCACCTGACCGAGCTGGACCTGCCGTTCGCGCCGATCCCCGACCTGCGGCCCCTCTCGGGGCTTCCCGCGCTGACCAAGATCACGATCTTCGGAGCCAGCGGGCTCACGTCGCTCGACGGGCTCGAAGGGCATCCGTCCCTGGAGGAGGTCTACCTCTACAAAACGACCGACATGACCGACTTCAGTGCCCTGGTCGCCATGCCGGCGCTTCGGCGGCTGACCCTCAACTCGCTCCACCATGTCACCGACCTGAGCTCCTTCTCCGGCCTCCGCGGCCTGGAGAGGCTTCAGATCACGCACAACGACGCCGTCCGCGGCCTGGGCGATCTCGGGGACCTGCCGTCCCTCCACCAGCTGGACCTGTTCGACTGCGCCTCGCTCGTCGACGTCGGGAACGTCCTCGAACTGCCTGTGCTCAAGGAGATCAAGGTCGGCCTCTGCCCGTCGATCCCGCAGGCGTCCTTGGACGTCCTCGAAGCGCGCGGCCTGCTCAGACTTCGCTGAGGCGGAGCGGTTCTCCGGCGGATGTCGGGCCCGATCACTAGCGTGCGGGCGCATGACCTCCCATCCCCTCGCCCCTGATCTGGCCAAGCTGCGCGGCAAGCTGAAGTCCGCGTCCCCCGCCAGCGCCTGGACGTTCATCCGGAAGCTCGTCTCCTGGGGCGGCGACGACGCCCTTGAGCTGGCGGGCGAGTTCGCCGCCGCCAAGGACGTCCACAGCGACAAACTGCTCAAGCTCTGGCCGAAGGCCCCGGACGAGGACGCCTTCGCGAAGTTCCTGCTCGCGCCCGCGTTCGCCCGGGAGGGCCGCCGCGAGCTGGAACTGCGGAAGCGCACGTCCCTGACGGGCGTCCGGCACCTGACGAACCTGCTGAAGCTGCGGTTGGTGCAGTGCGGGAAGCTGACCGACCTCTCCGAGCTGGCGGCGCTCACCAAGCTGGCGTCGCTTCACATGGAGGGCGCGGCTGCCGTCACCGACCTCTCGCCCCTCGCGGACCTGAAGACGCTGAAGTTCCTGAACCTGCACAGCTGCCGTGGGGTCTCGGACCTCTCCGTCCTGCTCGGCCTGCGGCGCCTCCGGCGGCTCGACCTGGCGAGTTCCGGGGTGAGGAGCGTCGCCGGGTTCGGCGAGGCGTTTCCGTCCCTCCAGTACCTCGACCTGAGCAACTGCCGCTTCATCGACGACGTCGGCCCGCTCTCCGGACTCCGTGACCTGGTCGAGCTGGACCTGTCCCACACCAAGGTCGCCTCGCTCGCCGGGCTGCGCGACATGGACTCCGTCGCCGAGCTCTCCCTGCACTGCCCCCGCCTGACCAGCCTGGACGGCATCGACTCGATGCCCGCGCTGCGGCGGCTGTGGCTCTCCGGCGCGACGAAGCTGACGAGCCTGGACGGACTAGGACACCACCCCCGGCTGACCAGCCTGGGCCTGCCGAGCGCCGCGATTCCGGACCTGCGTCCGATCTCCCGGCTCCCTGCCCTCACCAACCTCACGATCGACAACCACACCAGGCTCACGACGCTCGACGGACTCGAAGGGCACCCGTCCCTCTCGGAGCTCGACCTGGTGTACGCGACCGACATCACGGACTTCTCGGTCCTGCACGCGATGCCGGTGCTGCGCGAGCTCGGCCTTCAGGGCATGGAGCAGCTCAGCGATCTCAGCGCCCTCTCCGGGCTGCACGGTCTCGAGCGCCTCGACCTCTCCTTCGCCCACTCGCTGCGCGGCCTCGGCCACCTGGCGGACCTGCCGTCCCTGCGCGCCGTGATGCTCTACAACTGTCCCTCGCTCGTCGACCTCGGGACGCTCCTCGCCCTTCCCGCCCTCGAAGAGATCCTCGTCCACGGGGACACCGCGCTTCCGCGCGCGACCCTGGCGGACCTCGAGGCGCGGGGCCT
Source organism: Actinomadura oligospora ATCC 43269 (assembly GCF_000518265.1). GTDB lineage: Bacteria > Actinomycetota > Actinomycetes > Streptosporangiales > Streptosporangiaceae > Spirillospora > Spirillospora oligospora. The sequence goes on from NZ_JADG01000013.1 coordinate 229,582, forward strand.
GCTCAAGACGGTCTGACCCGTCCGCCGGAGGGCCGTCCGCCGTGGACGGTTCTCCGGTGGATGTCGGTCGTGATCACTAGCGTGCGGGCGCATGACCTCCCATCCCCTTGCCCCTGATCTGACCGCTCTGCGCGCCAAGATCACGACCGCGTCCCCCGCCCGCGCCTGGACGTTCGTCCGGGACCTCGTGAACTGGGGCGGTGACGACGCCCTCGAACTGGCCGACGAGTTCGCCGCCGCCACGGACGTTCCGACGGACAAACTGCTCAGGTTCTGGCCGAAGACCCCCGATCCAGACGCGTTCGCGAGGCTCCTTCTCGCGCCCGCCTTCGTCCGGGAGGGACGGACCACGCTGGAACTGCGGAAATGTGACTCACTGACGGGCGTCCGGCACCTGACGGACCTGCGGACGCTGAAGCTGGACAGGTGCAAGACGCTGACCGACCTGTCCGAGCTGGCGAGCCTGACCGGCCTGGAGGAGCTCGACCTGGCGGGCGCCAAGGCCGTCACCGATCTCTCCCCGCTGTCCGGCCTGGCCTCGCTGAAGCGCCTGAACCTGCGGTCCTGCCGTGGGGTCACCGATGTCTCCGCGCTGCTCGGCCTCCGGAGCCTTCACCGGCTCGACCTGAGTCAGACCGGTGTGACTGGACTTGCCGGGTTCGGGCAGGCGTTCCCGTCGCTCCGGCACCTCGACGTGAGCGGGTGCCGGGCCATCCAGGACGTCAGTCCGCTGACCGGGCTCCGTGAACTGGTCGAACTGGACCTGTCCCACACCAGGATCGAGTCGGTCGCGGGGCTGCGCGGCCTCGACTCCCTCGAGGTTCTCCGGCTGAGCTGCCCCCGCCTGACCAGCCTGGACGGCATCGAGGCGCTGCCCGCGCTGCGGAAACTGTGGCTCTACGGCGCGACGCGGCTGAAGAGCCTCGACGGCCTCGGCCACCTCCCTCACCTGACCGAGCTGGAGCTGCCGAGCACCGCGCTTCCCGACCTGCGCCCGCTCTCGCGGCTTCCGTCCCTCACCGAGATCCAGATCAGCAACGAGCACCGGCTCACATCGCTCGACGGCCTCGAAGGACACCCGTCCATCTCCACGGTCCGCCTGACCTACACGACCGACATCAGGGACTTCTCGGCTCTGTCCAGCATGCCGGCGCTCCGCGAGCTGGGTCTTCAGGGCCTCGACCAGCTCACCGATCTCAGCGTGTTCTCGGGCCTGGGCGACCTCGTGTCCCTCGACCTCGCGTTCTTCGACACACTGCGCACCCTCGGCGACCTCACGGACCTTCCGTCCCTGCGTTCCCTGGAGTTCCTCGGCTGCAACTCGCTCGCCGACCTGGGGACGCTCCTCACCCTCCCGGCGCTCGAGAAGGTCCGGGTGGACTGGGGGACCGGGCTCCCGCGGAGGACGCTGGCCGACCTCAGGGCCCGCGGCCTCCTGGAGGACTGAGCGGGCGCGGCGGCTTTCTCCGGCGGATGTCGGTCATGATCACTAGCGTGCGGCGCATGGCCTCCCTCGCCCCTGATCTGACCGCTCTGCGCGCCAAGGTCACGACCGCGTCCCCCGCCCGCGCCTGGACGTTCGTCCGGGATCTCGTCCTCCGGGACGGCAGCGACGAAGCCCTCGAGCTCGCCGACGAGTTCGCCGCCGCCACGGACGTCACGACCGACAAACTCCTCAGGTTCTGGCCGAAGACCCCCGACCCGGACGCGTTCGCGAAGTTCCTCCTCGCGCCCGCGTTCGTCCGGGAGGGACGGACCGGGCTGGAGCTGCGGAGGCGCACGTCGCTGACGGGCCTCCGGCACCTGACGAGCCTGCGGACGCTGAGGCTGGACGAGTGCGAGGCGCTCACGGACCTCTCCGAGCTCGCGGGCCTGACCGGCCTGGAGAAGCTCAACCTGGAGGGCGACTTCGCCGTCACGGACCTCTCCGCCCTGCTCGGCCTGCGAAGCCTTCGGTGGCTCAACGTGCGAAGGTCCGGGGTGCGCGGCCTCGCCGGGGTCGGGGCGCTCCGGTCGCTCGCGTACCTGGACGCGAGCTACTGCCCTTCCTTGGACGACGTCAGTCCGCTGGCCGGGCTTCGTGAGCTGGTCGAACTCAACCTGTCCGGCACCGGGATCGAGTCGGTCGCCGGGCTGCGCGGCCTCGACTCCCTGGCCGTTCTGGGGCTGGACTGTCCACGCCTGACCAGCCTGGACGGCGTCGAGTCGATGCCCGCGCTGCGCGAGCTGCGGCTGTCCGACGCCACACGGCTGAAGAGCCTGGACGGTCTCGGGCACCACCCCCACCTGACCAGGCTGGACCTGCCGTTCACCGCGCTTCCCGACCTGCGTCCGCTGTCCCGGCTTCCGGCCCTCACCGAGATCCAGATCCAGCACGACCAGAGGCTCACCTCGCTGGACGGGCTCGAAGGGCATCCGTCCATCTCCAGCGTCGTCCTGACCGCGACGACCGAGGTGACGGACTTCTCCGCCCTGTTCACCATGCCGAGGCTCCGGCGGCTGGTGCTTCGTGGCCTTGACGGACTCAGCGACCTCGGCGGCTTCTCGGGCCTGCGCGACCTGGAGTACCTCGAACTCGTGGACAACGGCGGGTTGCGCACCCTCGGCGATCTCTCGGACCTGCCGTCCCTGCGGTCGGTGCACATCAGCGAGTGCCCTTCGCTCGCCGACCTCGGGACGCTCCTCGCCCTCCCGGCGCTCGAAACGATCCAGGTGGACCAGTGGACCGTGACGCCGGACGAACTCAAGGCCAGTGGCCTCCTGAAAGCCTGAGGGTGTGGACGGTCGTCCGACGGGTGTCGGCTGTGATCACTATCGTCCAGGCTCATGACCTCGCCTCCCCTCGCTCCCGATCTGACCGCTCTGCGCGCCAAGGTGACGACCGCGTCGCCCGCGGTGGCCTGGAAGGCGATCAGGGAGCTCGTCCTGTACGGCGGTGACGACGCCCTCGAGCTGGCGGACGAGTTCGCCGCCGCCACCGACGTCCCCACCGAGAAGCTGCTCAAGCTCTGGAAGAAGGCGCCCGACCCCGACGCGTTCGCGAGGCTGGTCCTCGCGGACGCCTTCGTCCGGGAGGGGCGCACGGGGCTGGAACTGCGGAAACGCGAGTCGCTGGAGGGCGTCCGGCACCTGACGAGCCTGCGGACGCTGAAGCTGGACGAGTGCAAGAAGCTGAGGGACCTCTCCGGGCTGGCGACGCTGACCGGCCTGGAGGAGCTCGACATGCAGGGCGCCAAGGCCGTCACCGACCTCTCCCCGCTCGCGGGCCTGACGGCCATGAGGAGCCTGAACCTCCGGGACTGCCACGCCGTCACGGACGTCTCCCCGCTGCTCGGCATGCGGAACCTGCGGATCCTGAACCTGATGAGCACCGGCGTGCGGAGCGTCGCCGGGTTCGGCACGGCGTTCCCCGAGCTCAGGAGCCTCGACCTGACCTGGTGCGCCCGTCTCGACGACCTCTCCCCGCTGTCGGGGCTGCGCGAGCTGGTCACGCTGAGGGTGTACTGCAAGGAGGTCGACTCGGTCGCCGGGCTGCGCGATCTCGACTCGCTCGCCGAGCTGGGCCTGCACTGCGCGCGCCTGAAGACCCTGGACGGCCTCGCCGGGCTGCCCGCGCTGCGGAGCCTGTGGCTCACCGCGTCCGACGGCCTGACCAGCCTGGACGGCCTCGGACACCATCCCCGCCTCATCGAGCTGGCCCTGCCGAAGACCGCCCTCCCCGACCTGCGTCCGCTCTCGGGGCTCCCGGCCCTCACCAAGATCGAGATCTCCGGGTACCAGTACCTCACGTCGCTCGACGGGCTCGAAGGGCACCCGTCGATCTCCCGGGTCGAGATGGCGTACGCGAGGACCATCGAGGACTTCTCCGCCCTGTTCGCCATGGCCGCGCTGCGCGAGCTGAACGTCCGGGGCCTCTCCCAGCTCGACGACCTCAGCCCGTTCGCGGGGCTGCGCGCCCTGGAGCGCCTGGAGATCGGCTCCATGGAGGACCTGCGGACCCTCGACGGCCTCGCGGACCTGCCGTCCCTGCGCAGCGTCCGGCTCGACTACTGCCGCTCGCTGGTGGACGTTGACGCGCTCCTGGCCCTCCCGGCGCTCGAGGAGGTCGAGGTCGGCTGGTGCCCCGCCCTCCCGGACGCGACCCTGGCCGTCCTCGAGGCCCGCGGCCTCCTCAAGCGCTGAGCCGGGACGTCAGGACGACGACTTGTAGTGGTTCCGGAGAGCGATGCCCGCGGCCACGCCGCCCGCCAGCGCGCCCAGGCCCGCGGCGGCGGGAAGGGCGACCATGGTGACCTTGCGGCCGGTGCGGAAGTCGTGGATCGGCCAGCCGTGCTCCCTGGCGTGGTCGCGGAGGGCCGGATCCGGGTTGACGGCGTGGGGGTGGCCGACGGCGCTCAGCATCGGGAGGTCGTTGACCGAGTCGCTGTAGGCCGAGCAGTGCGCGAGGTCGAGGCCCTCGCGCTGGGCCAGGGCGCGGATGGCCTCGGCCTTGGCGTTGCCGTGCAGCAGGTTGCCGACCAGGCGTCCGGTGTAGACGCCCGCCTCGGTCTCGGCGACGGTGCCGAGGGCGCCGGTCAGGCCGAGGCGGTGGGAGATGGTGCGGGCCACCTCGACCGGGGTGGCGGTGACGAGCCACACCTGCTGGCCCGCGTCCAGGTGCTGGAGGGCCAGGGACCGGGTGCCGCTCCAGATCCGGTCGGCCATGACCTCGTCGTAGATCTCGTCGCTGAGCCGGACGATGTCGCTGACCTTCTGGCCCGCGACGAACGCCAGGGCGGCCTCGCGGGCGGTGGAGATGTGCTCGGCGTTCTCGGTGCCCCGGACGCGGAACATCGCCTGGCCCATCGCGAACTGGGCCAGGTCGCGCAGGGTGAACAGCTTGCGGGCGGCGAGGCCGCGGGCGAAGTAGTAGATGGACGCGCCGCGCATCATCGTGTTGTCCACGTCGAAGAACGCGGCCGCGCGGCGGTCGGCCTCGGGGACCGGCGGGCGGCGTTCCGCCGCCGCTGCCGCCGCCTCGCCCGCGCTCACGTGGTCCTCGTCGTCGCGCTGCCAGAAATCGCGCTGCCAGATTCGCCGCATGACCCGAGCGTATTCAACCCGTCGCCCGTCCCGCCCCGCAGGTGGCCCGAGGCGTGAGAGGCCACTGTGGATACGGGAAGGTATGCGGGGCGATGCCCGGTCGGTCCGGTGCCCATCGCCTCGGAGGACGTGTCCTAAAGGGCATCAATGAGGTGTAAAACGCGCCCGGGTTACCTCTCATCCCTCCGCATCGGGCACCATGGGGCGCGATGGTCAACGCTCTCCTCGCCCTGCTGGCGACCCTGGGTGCCCTAATCGCCACAGGGTTGCTGGTCAAGCGCGCCTCCACGGACCGGATGCTGTTCCTGATCGCCTGGTCGGTCACGCAGATCGGACTGTCCCTGGCGCTGCTGGCCATGACGGCGGGCTTCCTGATGAAGTTCAACGCGCCCGTCTTCCGGGGCGTCGAGCTGGGCGCGGCGCTGCTCGCCCCCGTCTGGCTCGCCCTCGGCATGGTGGAGCTGATCGCCCGCCTCGTCCAGGTGCGCTTCGTGGCCTGGCTCTTCGCGGTCTCCTACACGCTGGTGGCCGTGGTCATCCTGCTGGTGGACCCGCTGAAGACCAGCGAGCTCACCAAGAGCCTGCCCAACCCGTCCAAGACCTACGACGCCCTGCCGCTGCTGCTGATCGACGGCGCGCACGTGGTGTCGGTGCTGGCGCTGGTCGGCTGCGCGGGCTTCACCGCCTGGCTGGCCTCCCGGCGGGACGCCGAGGCGCAGGAGCTGATGATCCCGATCGCGCTGGTCGCGCTCGCCGGGGTCCTGGTCGTCAGCGGCACCCGCGGGCTGCTGCCCGCGCCCGCCGCGGTGGTCGCGCTCGGCGCCGCCGCCGGGCTGGTCTGGTACGGCGCGACGCGCACCCTGCCGATCTTCGAGGACGGCGAGGACGACCTCGACGGCCCCGCGACCGGCTACGACGAGCCTCCGCCCCGCCAGGTCCCGGCGGCGAACGCGATGGCCGCCGCTCCGGACCGTCCGGCCGGACGCCGCCGTCGAGAAGAGCTGACCTTCCCCCCGCCCGCCGAAGAGCCGCTGCCGCCGCAGCCCGCGCTGAGCGGGCCGGACGCGCTGGCCGAGTTGATGGCCGTCGCCGCCGCGGCCGCCGCCGGAGGATCGATCGACATGTCGCAGATCTGTGGCCAGATCACCGTCTACACGCTGCTGGAAGGCCGGGAGGGGGCGTTCGACCGGCTCGTCGCCGACCTCGCCGCCGCCGCCCGCTCGTCCGAGCCGGACACGCTGGTCTTCGCCTCCCACCAGGTGGTGAACGCGCCCACCCAGCGGATCTTCTACCAGCTGTTCCGGAACGAGGCCGCGTTCGCCGCGCACCAGCGCCTCCCGCACTTCCTCCGCTTCCAGGCCGAGTCGCGCCCGCACGTCCTCGCGACGAACGTGATCGAGATCCGGCTCGGCGCGGCGAAGATGCCCGGGGAGAACCCGTCCCAGGGGGCCGCGCCCCACCAGGGCACCGGGCCGCATCAGGGCACCGGACCCCACCAGGGCCCCACGTCCCACCCGGGCACCGCCTCCCGTCAGGGGACCGGCCCCCACCCCGGCCCCGGCCAGCACCCGGGGACCGCGCCCCACCAGCGGCCTCACCGATGACCACAGGGCCGGCGGACGCCGGGCGGGTCGCGGGCGTCCCCGAGACCGGCGGGATCGTCGTCACGATGCTGGGCCGGCCCGGCTGCCACCTCTGCGACGTGGCGCGCGAGGTGATCACGCGCGTCGCGGCGGACGAGGGCGTCCGCTTCGAGGAGCGCGACATCACCACCGACGAGGCGCTGCACGCCGAGTACTGGGAGCAGATCCCGGTCACGCTGGTCGACGGCGTTCAGGTGGACTACTGGCGCGTCAACGAGGCCCGGCTCCGCGCCGCCATCGCCAAGCGCCGCCCCTGACCCCGCCCGCCTCTGCCCCTGCCCCAGCCTCGGCCGACCTGCTGAACGGCGGACGTCAAGCCGGAAAACGGCCGAATGCCGAATGTTCCGTCAGTCACACTCAAGTGCGCGGAAAGTCGGGGGACGATCGGGCGGAAATGCCCATTCGTGCGCCCCTGACGTGCGATGACGTTGCGGGAAGCCGGGGAACGCCGCGTTCGGTAAGGCGGGGGCGACTTTGTGCGTGTATTCACAAAGGCTTAATCTGGAGGGCAGCCTCGGGTCCCGGGCACGGTTCCCGTCGCTTCCGGCCGGACCACCTCGCCCGTGCCCGGACCGGACTCAGCGTCGAGCCCCCGAAGAGCAGGCCGTGACATCTCGACAGACCCGCCACCGCGAACGCGTGGACGCCGCCCGACCCCGGGGGATCCCGGAGGCCACTGTGGCACGGCTGCCGGTCTACCTGCGGGCGCTGCACGCCCTGCAGGACCGGGGCGTCGCCACCGTGTCCTCCGAGGAACTGGCGTCCGCCGCCGGGGTGAACTCCGCCAAGCTGCGCAAGGACCTGTCCCACCTCGGGTCGTACGGAACCCGGGGGGTCGGGTACGAGGTCGAGTACCTCGTCTACCAGATCTCTCGTGAACTGGGCCTGACCCAGGATTGGGTCGTGGCAATCATCGGCGTGGGTAACCTGGGGCGCGCCCTCGCCGGCTACGGCGGCTTCGCCTCCCGCGGCTTCCGCGTGGCGGGCCTGCTGGACGCCGACGAGCAGATCGTCGGGCAGGAGATCTCCGGCCTGACCGTGCGGCACATCGACCGGCTGGAGGACGTCATCGGTGAGCACGGCGTGTCCATCGCCGTGATCGCCACGCCCGCGGCGGCGGCGCAGGGCGTCTGCGACCGGGTGGTGGCCGCGGGCGTGACCAGCGTGCTGAACTTCGCGCCGGTGGTGCTCACGGTCCCCGAGTGGGTCGACGTCCGCAAGGTGGACCTGTCCATCGAGCTGCAGATACTGGCGTTCCACGAGCAGCGCAAGGCTGGCGGCCCGGACGGCGCCCCCCGCCTGGACGCGACTCCGGCCGCGCTGGGCGGCGCGCCCCCGGAGCCAGTGCAGTACGTGGAGGCGGCCGAGTGAGCGGACCGGTGAAGCGCACGCGGACGGCCCCCCGGGCCGTCCACGCGCGCGCGACGCGGATGAGCGGGCGGACGGACGGACAGGCGAGCAGGGACGGGAAGACGGCGGCCGACGGGCGAACGGCCGGGAGCGCGACGGACGAGCGGGCGATGAGCGAACGAGAGCGGAGAACCGGCCGATGAGCGTGCTGGTGGTGGGACTGAGCCACCGCAGTGCACCGGTGGCGCTGCTGGAGCGGGCCGCGGTGTCGGGCGACGACCTGCTGAAACTGCTGCACGCGGTGCGCGACTGCGGCCACGTGTCGGAGACGGCGATCGTCTCGACGTGCAACCGCGTCGAGGTCTACGCGGTCGTGGACCGCTTCCACGGCGGCGTCACGTCGGTGTCCGAGCTGCTCGCCCTGCACAGCGGCGTCCCGCTGGAGGAGCTGTCCCGGCACCTGTACGTGCACTACGAGGAGCGGGCCGTCCAGCACGTGTTCGCCGTGGCGAGCGGCCTGGAGTCGATGGTCGTCGGCGAGGGGCAGATCCTCGGCCAGATCCGCACGGCGTTCAAGCTCGCCCAGGACGAGCACACCATCGGCCGTGACCTGCACGACCTGCTGCAGCGGGCGTTGCGGGTCGGCAAGCGCGCGCACCACGAGACCGGGATCGACCAGGCCGGGGCGTCCCTGGTCAGCGTCGGCCTGGAGGTCGCGGAGAAGCACCTCGGCCCGATCGCGGGCCGGCGCGCCCTGGTCGTCGGCGCCGGATCGATGAGCTCGCTGGCCGCGGCCACGCTGAGCCGCGCCGGCGCGGGCGAGGTCGTGATCGCCAACCGCACCTTCGACAACGCCGTCCGGCTCGCCGCGTCCCTGGAGTCCCCGGCCCGCGCGATCCGGATGGACGAGCTGACCACCGCCCTCGCCGAGGCCGACCTGATCGTCTCGTGCACCGGCGCCACCGGCCGCGTGATCACCGCCGACATGCTCGGCGCCGACACGCAGGCTCCGGACGCGTCCCCGGAGCGCCGCCGGTTCTTCCTGGACCTGGCGCTGCCGCACGACGTGGACCCGGCCGTCCGGGAGGTGCCCGGCGTGGCGCTCGCGGGCCTGGACGACCTGCGGGTCGCGCAGGAGGCGGCGCGGGCGGTCGGGCCGGAGGCGGTCGAGCAGGTCAAGCGGATCGTCTGCGACGAGGTCTCGGCGTACCTGTCCGCGGCCCGGGCGGCGGCGGTCGCGCCGACCGTCGTGGCGCTGCGGTCCAAGGCCGCCGAGGTGGTGGACGCGGAGCTGTCCCGGCTCGCGGGCCGGTTGCCCGACATCGACGAGCGGGCCTACAAGGAGATCGCCCAGACCGTCCGGCGTGTGGCGGACAAGCTGCTGCACGCCCCGACCGTCCGGGTCAAGGAGCTGGCGGCGGCGCCCGGGGGGGACGCCTACGCCGACGCGCTGCGCGAGCTGTTCGGGCTGGACCCGAGCAGGCCCGAGGCCGTGGCGCGCGCCGACAACATCGAAGGAAGCCAGACGTGACGGAATCGGACCGGCGACTGCGGCTCGGCACCCGCAGGAGCCTCATGGCCACCACCCAGTCCGGTCTGGTCGCCGACGCATTGACGCAGGCCACGGGGCATGGCGTCGAGCTGGTCGGGGTAACGACCGAGGGTGATGTATCCAAGGCACTGCTCGCGCAGATCGGGGGGACCGGGGTCTTCGTCAACGCGCTCCGGGACCGGCTGCTCGCCGGTGGGGTGGACTTCGCGGTGCACAGCCTGAAGGACCTGCCCACCGGGCCCGCCGACGGGATCGCGCTCGCCGCCGTCCCGCGGCGCGACGACCCGCGCGACGCGCTGTGCGGCCCGCACAAGCTCGCCGACCTGCCCGCGGGCGCCCGCGTCGGGACGGGCTCGCCGCGCCGGGTCGCGCAGCTGCGCGCGCTCCGCCCCGACCTGGAGATCGTGCCGATCCGCGGCAACGCCGACACCCGGCTCCGCAAGGTCGCCGACGGCGAGCTGGACGCGGTCGTCCTCGCGCACGCCGGGCTGAAGCGCATCGGCCGCCTGGACGACGTCGCCGAGGTCTTCGAGCCGGACGCCATGCTGCCCGCGCCCGGCCAGGGCGCGCTCGCGCTGGAGTGCCGCGGCGACGACCCGGAGCTGGTCGCGCTGCTCGCCACCGTGGACGACCCGGAGACCCGCGCCGCGGTGCTCGCCGAGCGCACGGTGCTCGCGGTGCTGGAGGGCGGCTGCTCGGCCCCCGTGGGCGCGTTCGCCGCCGTCACCGAGAACACGCTGCACCTGACCGCCGCCGTCATCGCGCACGACGGGTCCCGCCAGGTGCGGCTGTCCGCGAGCGGCCGTCCGGACGAGGCCGCCGAGACGGGCCGCGCGCTCGCCGAGGCGCTGCTCGACCGCGGCGCCGCCGACCTGATGGGGGAGGGAGCGTGAGCCCCGTGAACGGTCCCGGCAACCCGGTCACCGACCCGGACGCCGGCCGGGTCTTCCTCGTCGGGACCGGTCCCGGCGACCCGAAGCTGCTGACCCTGCGCGCCGTGGAGGTGCTGGCGGGCGCGGACGTGGTGATCGCGCCGATCGCGCACGTCCACCCCGAGGTGCTGACGCACCGCCGCGCGGACGCCGAGCTGGTCGACTCCGCCGAGGTCGCCGACCCGGTGAAGCTCGCCGTGAAGCACGCCCGCGCGGGCCGCCGCGTCGCCCGGCTGTTCCAGGGCGACCCGGCGCTGGCCTGCGGGATGGCGTCCTGGGGCGAGGCCCTGTACAAGGCGGGCGTCTCGTTCGAGGTCGCGTCCGGTGTGTCCGCGCTGACCGGTGTGCCCGGGTACGCGGGCATCCCGCTGACCGACGACAAGCACCGCGAGGTGCGGTTCATCGACGCGTCCGAGGGCGGGGTCGACTGGGCCGCGTTCTCCGACCCGGCCGCCACGCTGGTGATCATCGGCGCCGAGCACTCGGTCGCCGAGGTCTGCAAGTCGCTGATCGCCGTCGGGCGCCCGGACTCCACGCCCGCCGCGATGACCATGCTCGGCACCACCACCGAGCAGGAGACCGTGGTCTCCGACCTCAAGCGCCTGGCCGCCGAGGCCAAGGGCATGGAGACCCCGGCGATGATCATCGTCGGGGACGTGGTGAAGTGGCGGGACCGGCTCGGCTGGTTCGAGGCCAAGCCGCTGTTCGGCTGGCGGGTCCTGGTGCCGCGCACCAAGGAGCAGGCCGCGTCGCTGTCGGAGCAGCTGCGCTCGTACGGGGCCGTCCCGGACGAGGTGCCGACGATCTCGGTCGAGCCGCCGCGCACGCCGCAGCAGATGGAGCGCGCGGTCAAGGGCCTGGTCACCGGACGGTACGAGTGGGTGGTGTTCACCTCCACCAACGCCGTCCGCGCGGTGCGCGAGAAGTTCCAGGACTACGGCCTCGACGCGCGCGCGTTCGCCGGGCTGAAGGTCGCGGCCGTCGGCGAGGCGACCGCGCAGGCGCTGGTCGAGTTCGGCGTCCACCCCGACCTGACGCCGTCCGGGCAGCAGTCCTCGGAGGGCCTGGTCGAGGTCTGGCCGCCCTACGACGAGGACCTCGACCCCATCAACCGGGTCCTGCTCCCGCGCGCCGACATCGCCACCGACACGCTCATCGCGGGCCTGACCGACCTCGGCTGGGAGTGCGAGGACGTGACCGCCTACCGGACGGTCCGGGCCGCGCCGCCGCCCGCGCCGATCCGCGAGGCCATCAAGGGCGGCGGTTTCGACGCGGTGCTGTTCACCTCGTCGTCCACCGTGAAGAACCTCATCGGCATCGCGGGCAAGCCGCACAACGTGACCGTGATCGCCTGCATCGGCCCGCAGACCGCCAAGACCGCCGAGGAGTACGGCCTGCGCGTGGACGTGATGTCGCCCACGCCGTCGGTCCAGGCGCTGGCTGAGGCCCTCGCGGAGTACGGTGCCAAGAGGAGGGCCGCCCAGATCGAGAACGGCGACCCGCTGCGCAAGCCCAGCCAGATGCGCCGGGGCGCGCGCCGCCGCAAGTAGAACCCCACGGCGGGCGCCCGGACACCCCGGCGCGCCCGCCGTCGCCTTTTCCTGGAGATGCCTGAGATGTCCGCCCAGTTTCCCGTCGCCCGGCCACGTCGCCTCCGCCGTACCCCCGCGCTGCGGAGGCTGACCGCCGAGAACCGGCTGGCCCCGGCCGACCTGGTGCTGCCGATGTTCGTCAAGGAGGGCCTGGACGAGCCGCAGCCGATCCAGTCCATGCCCGGCGTCGTCCAGCACACCCGCGAGTCGCTCCGCAAGGCCGCGCACGAGGCCGTCGAGGCGGGCGTCGGCGGGATCATCCTGTTCGGCGTCCCGGCCGTGAAGGACGCCGTGGGCTCGGCGGGCGACGCGGCCGACGGGGTCGTCCAGGTCGCGCTGCGCGACCTGGCGTCCGACCTCGGCGACTCGACCGTCCTCATCTCCGACCTGTGCCTGGACGAGTTCACCGACCACGGCCACTGCGGCATCCTCACCCCGTCCGGGGAGGTCGACAACGACGCGACCCTCGAGCGGTACGCGTCGATCGCGGTCGCGCAGGCCGCCGCGGGCGCCGCCGTCGTCGCGCCGTCCGGGATGATGGACGGCCAGGTCGGGGCGATCCGCTCCGCGCTGGACTCGGCCGGCCACCAGAACGTGTCGATCCTGGGCTACTCGGTCAAGTACGCCTCCGCCTTCTACGGCCCGTTCCGCGAGGCCGCCGAGTGCGCCCCGAGCTTCGGCGACCGCTCCTCCTACCAGCAGGACCCGGCCAACGCCGCCGAGTCCCTGCGCGAGGTCTTCCTCGACCTGGACGAGGGCGCCGACATGGTCATGGTCAAGCCCGCCGGGGCCTACCTGGACGTGCTCCGCCAGGTTCGCGACGCCGTGGACGTCCCGGTCGCCGCGTACCAGGTCAGCGGCGAGTACGCGATGATCGAGGCCGCCGCCGCCAACGGCTGGCTGGACCGCGACCGCACCGTCATGGAGTCCCTGATGGCGATCCGTCGCGCCGGCGCCGACATCATCCTGACCTACTACGCCACCGAGGTCGCCCGCACGCTGGGATGACCCCGCCGCGAGGTAGGTGATCGTTTGCCGGGGATCACTTCCTCCTAGTCAATTGGAACCGTTTCCGGGGGGTTGCCGTGTCCGGGCGGCCTCCCGCCCGGCATCATCGACTAACAAGGAGCCGGACGGGGCCGGTGATCCCAGGCCCGGCGTGAATGGGGGGCGTCATCGTGCTTGCGGTCTCGGGCAACAGGAACAACCGTCGGGCCCGCGAACGGCGCGATCGGAACCGCGAGCGCCCCCGGCCCCCCGCCAACGCCGCCGCCGCTGCCGCCTACGCCGCCCTCGGCTGGCCCTGCGTACCCGGCGCGCACGCTTCCGTCGGCGGCGACCGCGCCTGCTCCTGCGACCGGGTGGGCTGTCCCGACCCCGCCGCGCATCCCGTCTCCGCCGCCTGGGCGATCCAGGCCAGCGTCGACCCCGCCGTGATCGACCGCTGGTGGACCGAGCGCCCCGACGCCAACGTCATCCTCCCGACCGGGCGCGTCTTCGACGTCTTCGACATCCCCGCCGAGGCCGGGGTCGAGGCCCTGGCCCGCATCGACGCCGAGAGCCTCCCCATCGGCCCGGTCGCGAACGTCGCCGACGAGCGGTACCTGTTCTTCGTCGCCACGCGGACGCCCGTGGACGAGGACGAGTGGTGGTCCTGCCACCTCGACTGCTCGCCCGAGACCGTCGCCGAGACGCCCGGCATGCGCTGGCACTGCCGCGACAGCTACGTCGTGGCCCCGCCGTCGCTACTGACCTATGGCCGGACGGTCAGCTGGATCCGTCCGCCGGAGAACACCCCCCTCCCCGACCCCCTGCGCCTGCTCGCCGTCCTCTCGGACGCCTGCGAAGCCCTCTAGCCGCCGCTCAGCGCTCCGCCACGGCCTCAGGAACCCGTCCGTCGGCTGCGGCCTCGGGTGCGCGATCGTCCGCTGGGACGTCGCGGGTCTGGGTGTCCGTGGCCGGGTCGTCTGCGGGGCTCTCGGACGTGTAGCCGCTCGCCTGGAGGGTGAACAGGCGCGCGTACTCGCCGTCCCGGGCCATCAGCTCGTCATGGCCGCCCTGCTCGACGATCCTCCCGTCCGCGAGGACGACGATGTGGTCCGCCTCCCGCACCGCGCCGAGGCGGTGCGAGATCAGCACGCTGGTCCGGCCCGCGCGATGCGCGCGGAGCGAGGCGTGCACGGCGTGCTCGGCCTCCGCGTCCAGGCCGGAGCTGGGCTCGTCGAGAAGCAGCAGGTCACGGTCGTCGCGCAGCAGCGCGCGGGCCAGCGCGAGCCGCTGCCACTGGCCGCCCGACAGCGCGACCCCGGCCTCGTCCCCGGGGCCCGCGAAGATCCGGCTCAGCATCGTGTCGTAGCCGTCCGGGAGGGCCTCCAGGGCGTCGTGGATCCCGGCGCGGCGGGCGGCGGCGCGGATCCGCTCGGGGGCGTCCGCGGCGGTGAGGTCGCCGAGCAGGATGTTCTCGGAGGCGGACAGGTCGTACTCCATGAAGTCCTGGAAGACGACGCCGACGCGGCTCCGCAGCTCCGCCGGGGAGAGGTCGCGGAGGTCCAGGCCGTCCCAGGTGACCGAGCCGCGCTCGGGGTCGTAGAGGCGGCACAGCAGCTTGACCAGGGTGCTCTTGCCCGCGCCGTTCACCCCGACGAGCGCGACGCTCCGGCCGTGCGGGACGACCAGGTCGACCCCACGCAGCACCCACGGATGGTCGGGGCCGTAGCGGAACCACACGTCCCGCAGCTCGACGCCCCGGCGCAGCTCGGGCACGGGACGCGGGTCCGCGCGCACCGGAAGGTCCGGCCCGGCCTCGGTGATCGTGACGTAGTGGCCGAACAGCAGCAGCGCCTGGTGCGCGTCCGCCCAGCGGTCGACGATCTGGCTCAGCGCGGACTGCACCCCGGCGACGGCCGCGACGAACATCGTCACGTCCCCGGGCGAGATGTCGCCCGCCGTGGCCGCCCACACCGCCCAGAACAGGCCGCCCGCCGCGACCGCGCCACCGAGCAGGGCGAGGAGGCCCTGGCGGCGGACCGTGGCCAGGTCGACGCGGCGTTCGGCCGCGTCGGTCGCGCGCAGCTCGGCCAGCATCCGGCGGCGGAAGAAGTCGCCGAGGCCGAACAGCCGCACCTCCTTGGCGGCCTCCGGCCTGGTCAGCAGCTCGCCGTAGAAGATCTGGCGGCGCAGGCCCGGGCTGATGCCCCACATCGTCCGGGCGCGCTCGCGGCTCAGCCCGAGCTGGATCCACGCGGCGGGCAGCGCGGCCAGGAAGATCACCGCGACCAGGACCGGGTTGATCACGACGAGGGTGACGACGAACCCGGAGAGCAGCA
Organism: Actinomadura oligospora ATCC 43269; assembly: GCF_000518265.1. Classification (GTDB taxonomy): domain Bacteria; phylum Actinomycetota; class Actinomycetes; order Streptosporangiales; family Streptosporangiaceae; genus Spirillospora; species Spirillospora oligospora. Next base: position 245,059 of record NZ_JADG01000013.1, read on the forward strand.
GGGCCGACTGGCCGATCGTGAGCGCCCCGGTGACCAGGCGGTCCGGCGCGTTCTCGCTGGACTCGCGGGCGAGCCGCAGGGTGTCCTGGAAGCGGGGGCTCTCGAACCGGCGCAGCCCGGCGTCGGAGTTCACCGCGCGGAACAGCCGGTCGGCGGCCAGGGCTCGCACCGCGCGCCGCAGCTGCCGCTGCGCGTACGTGGACACGTGCGGGATGACCGTGAGCGACAGGCCGCAGACGGCGAGCCCGGCGGCGAGGAGGAGCAGGACGGACCGGTCCTCGCCCGAGGCCAGGCCGTCCAGGACGAGTTTGGTGAGCCAGGCCGTCGCGACGGGCACGAGCCCGGCCAGGGCGGCGAGCGCGACCGCCGCCAGCGCGGCGCGCCGGTGCGCCCGCCAGGTCAGGGACGCGACGCTCGCCAGCCGCCGCCTCAGCGGAACCTCCGACGGGGCCGCCGCCTCCGGCGGGGTCATCGGGGCCCGCCCGCGGAAAGCGGAGAGGCACCGGCCGGGACGAGCCCGGCCGGTGCCGTCCGTCCGGACGCGCGGCGCGTGGCGATGGCCGTTCCCACCGCAACAGGGGAGGTCAACGCGACGATCCGCACGCCCGGCCGCCGATCAGGTGCAGTAGGTGTGGCCGGCGTAGATGCAGCAGTGCATGCCGGTCGACGTCCACCAGCACGCCTCGGCCTTGGCCTTGGTGGACGGGAGGATCCTGTCGAGCATGCGGTCGCTGAGCCTGGTCAGGGTACGAACCATGGGAACCACCTCCAGACACGCCGGATCGCTCCGGTCGCAGGGCTGGTCGGGCGCCGTGCCGGTTCCGGAACCCGCCCGGCGCTCGCTTGCCCAGAAGCTAACCGGCGGCGATCAAGCTCTCAAGAGGCCGGTTCCGCGTTGTGACTTCTGCGATCAGCGGAGAGTCGATCTTGGTGACTGTTGCCGGTTTGGCCCGTCCCCCGAAACGTCCGCGGCGGCGTTCCCGATGGGGCCCGCGGAGCGGCCCAGCCGCCGCAGGACGACCCCCAGCAGCCCGTCGCCGGGGTAGAGCCCGCGCTGCCGGGAGTCCACGCTGTCCGGGTTGTCCCCGAGGACGGCGAGCCGCCCGGACGGCACCGTCCCGCCCTCCCCGGGCACCCCGGACGGCACCGGATCACCCGGCACTGCGGCCACTCGCTTCACGTTCCACACCTGTGCCGCAGCCCCCGGCGTCTTCGGCCGCGCAGGCGCCTGCGCGGTCCCGCCCGCCACGGGCGGGGGTGCGGTGAGGAAATCGGGGGTGTTCGGGGGCTCGAGGACGACGATGTCGCCGACCCGGACGTCCGCCAGACCGCGTCGGCGGACGAGGACGCGGTCGCCGTCCTGGAACGTCGGGGCCATGCTGTGGCCCTCGACGGTGACGACGACCAGGTGGCGCCAGGCCCAGAGGGTGGTCCCGGCGCCGAGGGCGACGGTGGCGAGCGCCCACGTGGCCGCCGTCAGGGAGCCTGACGTCCGTGGGCCCGGCGCCCGTGAACCCGCCGTGGAGCGCTGCCGCATCGTCCGGTCAGGCGCCCGTCTTGGGCGCGGCGATCGGGGGCTTGCGGGCCCAGCCGGTGTAGTTCGTCAGGAGCCAGTGCGGCTTGGCCCCCGCGCGCAGCTTGAGCTGGACGGGCCGGTTGGCCTTGTCCACCCGCAGGAAGAACGTGACCTCCTGCGCGCCCGTGGCCCGCGCCAGCTCCGCGTACAGGCCGCCGAACCCGGGTTGCTGGCCGAGGGCGCCGAGCGCGGCCGTCCCCTGGTACAGGGTGCCGTTGTGCTGGAACTTGGTGGAGTTCTCCAGCAGCGCCGTCAGGGCCGGGACGGACCCGGCCGAGCGGACCTGCGCGGCCAGCGACGGGTAGCCCTTGGACGACACCGGGGTCATCCGCCAGGCCTTGCCCGCGCGCACGTAGGCGTTCTCGCCGATCACGACCGTCTGGCCGGGGCGCTTGGTCTCACCACCGCCGGCCAGCTGCATCGTGTAGGACGGCTCGGCGCCGTTGACCAGCGTGAACGAGCCGTGCGCGTTGGCCTTGATCCCCGGGCCCGTCCGCCGGAACGAGAAGGACGCGGAGGGCGTGCGGGTCGTGGCCTCCCGGATCTGGGCGGCCAGCGCGGCGCCCGGGCCCGCCGGGGCGGTCGGCGTGGGGGCCGCGGTGCTGGCCTCCTGGGACGGGTGCGGCGGGTCGGCGGTGTCCTTCTTGCCGCCCATCGTGAAGTAGGCCCCGGCCCCGCCGCCCGCGACGACCACGGCGGCCAGGCCGACGAGGGCCCAGCGGCGTCCGCCGCCGCTCCGCCCTCCGGACGGGGCGGCCACGCGGTTCTGGCCGGTGATGCGGATCCGGGACGGCGCGGGCTCGGGGGAGGCGGCGGCCTCCTTGACCAGCTCGGCGAGCCGTCCCCGGCCCTGCGCCTCCCAGGACGGCCCGTACGCCGCGACCGCCGCCTCCTCGAGCTCGGCGGCGAAGTCGGCGGCCGAGGCGGGCCGCTTCTCCGGCTCCTTGGCCAGGCCGTGGGCGAGGACGTCGCGCAGCGGCCCCGGGACCTGGTCGACCGGGACGGGGGTCTCGCGGTGCGCCTTGGCCCAGCCGGAGTTGCTGCGGGCGCTGAACGGGGGCCGCCCGGTCAGGCACTCGAAGAAGATCGCGGCGGCGGCGTACAGGTCGGACGCGATCGACGGGGCCGCGTCGTCCCAGAGTTCGGGGGCGGCGTAGGCGGGCCCCGCGGCCGGGCCGAAACCGAGCCCGAAGTCGGTGAGGCGGGCCTCGCCGTCCGGCGCGACCATCACGTTGGAGGGCCGGAGCGCCCCGTGGACGACCTCCCGTCCCTCTCCCGCCGCCAGCCCCAGGAGGACGCCTCCGAGCGCCGACAGGGCCGCCAGGGGCCCGCCGGGGCCGCGCGAGGCGAGGATGCGCCGGAGCGACACGCCCTCGGCGCGCTGCATCACGATCGCCGTCCCGCCGCTCGGCGACGGGTTCTCCACGAAGTCGAACACGTCGACGACGTTCGGATCCTCCAGTTGGGACAGCCTGCGCGCCACCATCCGGTACCGCGACAGCAGCGCCTCGTCCGCTTCGAGGCGCTTGTCGAGATAGCGGATGGCGACCTTGGTCTGGGTCATGTCGTCCACCGCGAGCACAACGCGCCCCGCGGAACCACCGCCAAGGTCCCGCTCGTGGGTGAATCCCGGAACCGTCCAGCCGTCGACCACGGTGTGAGCCATCCCTCCGATCCGGCGGCGCCGGGAAGAGACCCCGGGGGCGTCGCCGCTCGCGACACCGACATCCCGCCTGAAGCATTCTCGCCTGTCCCGAAGGGGCAGACGACGCCTTTGCTGGAATATCGGCCGGTACCAGGCGAGGTCAAGACGCGTCACCGAACTGCAACTGGTTGACTGGTGGTGTGACCGAAGCAGACAAGTCCCAGGAGTTGTTCGAACGGGCCGGACGGGTGATCCCCGGCGGCGTGAACTCGCCGGTGAGAGCGTTCCGGGCCGTGGGCGGCACCCCCCGGTTCATCGCGTCCGCGCGTGGACCCCACCTCACCGACGCCGACGGCAACGAGTACGTCGATCTCGTCTGCTCGTGGGGACCGATGATCCTCGGGCACGCGCATCCGGCGGTCGTGGAGGCCGTCACGCGGGCGGCCGGGCGCGGCACGTCGTACGGCGCGCCGTCGCAGGGCGAGGTCGAGCTGGCCGAGGAGATCGTCGCGCGGACGCCGGTGGAGGCCGTCCGGCTGGTGAACTCCGGCACCGAGGCGACCATGTCGGCGATCCGGCTGGCGCGCGGGTTCACCGGGCGCTCCAAGGTCGTCAAGTTCGCCGGGTGCTACCACGGGCACGTGGACGCGCTGCTCGCCGCCGCCGGGTCCGGCGCGGCGACCCTCGCCCTCCCCGACACCCCCGGCGTGACCGGCGCGACCACCGCCGACACCCTCGTGCTGCCCTACAACGACGTGATCGGGATCGAGCGGGCGTTCGCCGTCCACGGCGACGAGATCGCCTGTGTGATCACCGAGGCGGTGCCCTGCAACATGGGCGTCGTCCCCCCGACCAAGGGCTTCAACCTGCTGCTGAAGCAGCTGTGCGAGCGGTTCGGCGCGCTGCTGATCGTGGACGAGGTGCTCACCGGGTTCCGCGCGTCCCGGTCCGGCTGGTACGGCGTCGAGGGCGTCGCGGGCGACCTGATGACGTTCGGCAAGGTCATGGGCGGCGGCCTGCCCGCCGCGGCGTTCGGCGGACGCGCCGACGTGATGGCCCGCCTCGCCCCGGCCGGTCCCGTCTACCAGGCCGGGACGCTGTCGGGGAACCCGCTCGCCACCGCCGCCGGGCTCGCCACGCTGCGGAACGCGACCGACGAGGTGTACGCGGCGATCGACCGGAACGCGAAGATCGTCTCCGAGGCGGCGTCCGAGGCGCTCGCCAAGGAGGGCGTGCCGCACCGGGTGCAGCGCGCGAGCAACCTGTTCTCGGTCTTCTTCACCGACGTCCCGGTCGTGCAGAACTTCGACCAGGCGCAGAAGCAGGACACCGCCGCGTTCGCCGCGTTCTTCCACGCGATGCTCGACCGCGGCGTCTACCTGCCGCCGTCGGCGTACGAGGTGTGGTTCCTGTCGGCCGCGCACGACGACACCGCGCTCTCGAAGATCGTCGATGCGCTTCCGCACGCCGCCAAGGCCGCCGCTCAGGCGTCGGCCTAGTCCGTGTCCGGGGTCGGGGGCGCACCGCTGGGGCGCCCCCGCCCTCGCTTTTCTTCAGAACGCCGCCTTAGAACGCAGCCTTGAGGGCGCGTTCCACGGTCTCCGGGTGCGGCGGCTGGAACGGCGCCCGGACGGACGGGTCGTCGATCAGCCCCCGGGCCGCCAGGCACGCTTTGAGGACGGTCGGCGACGGCTCCGAGAACAGGGCGTCCACCAGCGGGACGAGCCGGTCGTGCGTGGCGAGATCGAGGTTCGCGTAGGCGGACGGCACGAGATTGGCCGTCGCGGCGATCACGCCCGCCGCGCCTAGCGCGCGCATGGGGAACGCGTACGCGTCGTCCCCGCACAGGACCTTTTCGCCCGCCTCGGCCAGCAGGACGAGGCTGTCCCCGTCGATGCCGCCTGGACAGTGCTTCATGCCGACGACGCCGTCCAGGTCCAGGATGCGCAGGATGGCCTCGGCGGAGAGGGTCCGGCCCGTCCGGTACGGGATGTTGTACATGAGGACGGGCACGTCCACGGCGGACGCGACGGCCGCATAGTGCGCGACGACGCCGTCCTCGGTCGGGCGCAGGTAGTAGGGGGCGACGACCAGCAAGGTGTCCGCGTAGGGGGCGCGATCGCGCGCCTGCGCGATGGTGGCGTCCGTGCCCATCGTTCCCGCGCCGACGGTCAGCGGCACCCCGTACGCGTCGCAGACGCCCCGTGAGACGCGCAGGACGGTCTCCTGCTCGTCCGGGGTCAGGGTCGCGGCCTCACCGGTCGTGCCGAGCGCGACGAGGCCGTCGACCCCGCCGTCCAGGACGTGCCGGGCGAGCCGTTCGAGCGACGCGACGTCCACCTCGCCCTCGGGTGTGAAGGGCGTGACCAGGGGGACGTGAGTTCCCTGCATGGGCGTTCCAGTCATCGGAGTCACCTCGTGTGGACGGGTTCGGGCGCCGGATCGACGACCAGGGGCGTCCGGCGTGTACGGATGCGGACTGCGCTGAGCGCGACCCCGCCGACGATCAGCGCGGCGGCGCAGAGTCGCGCCGGGCTCACGTCCTCGTGCAGGGCGACCATGGCCCCGGCCAGCCCGAACGGCGGGACGAGCAGGGCGTACAAGCTGACCGTGCTGGCCTCGTACGTGCGCATGAGGAAGCCCCACAGGCCGTAGCCGACCAGCGTGGACAGGTAGGCGATGTAGGCCAGCGCGCCCAGGCCCTCCAGGGACGTGTGCGCCAGCGAGCGCCCGATCTCGCCCGGCCCCTCGAAGGCCAGCGACAGGGCGAGCAGCGGCAGCGGCGGTACCAGCGACATCCACACCATGAACCCGAACGAGTCGACCGGGCCGGTGGCGTGCGCGTTCATCCGGCGCATCGCGACGTTCGCCAGGCCCCACATGAACGCCGCCACGACGCACAGCAGGAACGCGCCGAGCGGTCCGCTCGTCCCGCCGGACTGCAGGACGCCGAGCCACGCGACCCCGCCGAGCGCGACCGCCATCCCGGCGACCTGCCCGGCCCTGAGGCGCTCCCGGAGGGTCACCCACGCGATCAGCGCCGTGAACAGCGCCGCCAGCTGGAGGACGACCGACGACAGCCCGGCGGGCATGCCGACCCGCATCGCGATGAACAGCAGCCCGAACTGCCCGACGCCGAGGGGCAGCCCGACCAGCAGCAGCCAGCGCGCCGGGACGGGCGGGCGCCGGACGAAGAACGCGGCGGGCAGCGCGGCCACGGTGAAGCGCAGGGCGGCGAAGAACAGCGGCGGGTAGTGTTCCAGGCCGATCTTGATCGGCACGAAGTTGAACCCCCACACCGCCGCGATCAGCACGGCGAGCAGGACATGGCGGGCACGCATGCCCCGATCGTCCTGAATTGGTGTGTTTAGGACAAGCTAGAACTTCTTGACAGATGGATTTAGCATTGCTTCATGCTCGATCTGGAACGGCTGCGCGCCCTGCACTCGGTGGCGACCTACGGGTCGGTCAGCGCGGCCGCCGACGTGCTCCACGTCACCACCTCCGCCGTCTCCCAACAGCTGGCCAAGCTGGAGCGTGAGACCGGCCAGAAGCTGCTCGAACGCAACGGGCGCGGCGTCCGGCTCACCGACGCCGCGCAGCTGCTCGTCGGGCACGCCGGACGCATCCTGTCGCTGGTCGAGCAGGCCCAGTCCGACCTGGAGGCCCACCGGGGCGCGGTCGTCGGGCAGCTGGCGGTCGGCGCGTTCCCGACCGCGATCCGCGGCCTGTTCCCGGCCGCCCTGCGCGCCCTGCGCGCCGACCACCCCGACCTGCGCGTCCTGCTGAGCGAGCTGGACCCGCTGGAGAGCATGCCGCTGGTCCTGCGCGGCGACCTCGACATGGCCGTCGTCCAGGACTGGAGCAACGAGCCGCTGCCGCTCGCCGAGGGCCTGGTCAAGGGCCCCATCTGCGCGGACGTCGCGGACGTCGCGCTGCCGCCCGGCCACCGCTTCGCCGGGCGCTCCGGGATCCACCTGGAGGAGCTGGCGGGCGAGACCTGGATCAGCTCCACCCCCGGCTCGATCTGCTGCGACTGGCTGCACCGGACTCTCCGCTCGATCGACTGCGAGCCGCGCATCGACCACCACGCCTACGAGTTCGCGACCCAGCTCGCCCTGGTCGCGGCCGGGCTGGGCATCGCGATACTGCCCCGGCTCGGGCGCTGCGACGTCCCCTCCGAGGTCGAGATCGTCACCCTGAAGGCCCCGCTCACCCGCCGCGTCTACGCGGTCTGGCGCGAGGAGGCCGCCCGCCGTCCCGCCATCCGCGCCGCCCTGGAGTCCTTCCGGACGGCCGTCCCCGCCGACGTCCCCGTCCCCACCTGACCCTCCGCGCCTGCCCCGACCCGCCGCGTCCGACCCGCCGCGTCCGACCCGCCGCGTCCGGGCTCCCGCGTCCGACCCGCCGCGTCCGGGCTCCCGCGTCCGACCCGCCGCGTCCGGGCTCCCGCGTCCGACCCGCCGCGTCCGGGCTCCCGCGTTCGGGCCTCCGCGTTCGGCGGGTGCGGCCGTTCCCGGTCGGCCGTCGTGATCCGCTACATTCGCCCGGACCGATCTTGGTCCGAGGGGTGCAGGCGAGATGAACGGGTGGCGGGTCCCGGGGTTCACGACCGTCCGGGAGCTCGGCGAGGGCGGGCAGGGCGCGGTGGTGCTCGCGCGGCACGACACCGCCGGGACGCTGGTCGCGATCAAGTACGTCGCGTCCGACGCGGACCGGGCCGTGCTCCGGCACGAGGCCGCCATGCTCGGCCGCACGGGCAGCCCGCACGTCGCGCGGCTCTTCCAGCTGGTGGAGACCGACGAGGGCGCCGCGATCGTCATGGAGGCCGTGGACGGGGTGCCGCTGCGGACCGTCCTCCAGCGGGAGGGCGCACTCGCCCCCGAGGCGGCCCTGGCGATCCTGAAGGGATCGCTGCTGGGCCTCGCCGCGGCGCACGAGCTCGGGGTCGTCCACCGCGACTACAAGCCCGCCAACGTGGTCGTCCCGCCGGACGGACGCAGCAAGCTGATCGACTTCGGCATCGCCGTCACCGCCGGACGGGAGAGCGGCGGCGCGGGCACGCCCGCGTACATGGCTCCCGAGCAGTGGCGGCGCGGAGTGGCCACCCCCGCGACCGACGTGTACGCCGCCACCTGCGTGTTCTTCGAATGCGTCGCGGGCCGCCGCCCGTTCTCGGGGTCGCTGCCCGTGCTGGAGAACGCCCACCTGAACGAGCCGCCGCCGGTCGAGGCCGTCCCGGAGGCCCTGCGTCCGCTCGTCGGGCACGGGATGGCCAAGGACCCGGCGCTGCGTCCGCCGAGCGCCGCGGACTTCGTGACCGAGCTGGAGGCCGTCGCGTCCGCCGCCTACGGGCCGGACTGGGAGCGCCGGGGCGTCCGCGCCCTGGCCGCGTCCGCCGCGGCCCTGGCGTCCCTGTTCCCGATCGCCGCGCTGGTCGGCTCCAGCGGCGGCGCGGCGGGCGCGGGAGCGGGTGTCGGCGCCGGGGCAGGGGCCGGGGCGGGCGGCGCGGCTTCCACGGCGGCCGGGACGTCCGCCGCCGGGACGTCCGCCGCCGGGACGTCTGCCGCTGGGACGTCTGCCGCTGGGACGTCCGCCGCCGGGACGTCCGCCGCCGGGACGTCCGCCGCTGGGACGTCCGCTGCGGCGACGGCGTCCCAGGGGCTGCTGGCGTCCACGACGGCGAAGGTCGCCGTGGGCGTCGTCGCGACGGCGCTGGTCGCGGGCGGTGCCGCGACGGCCCGGCACTACGTGGCCTCGCCGTCGCCGAAGCCGCGCGCCAAGTCGAGCGCGGCACCGAGCCCGACGGCGACCGTCCAGCTCATCGCGTCCCACCAGTGCAAGGTCACCGACCCGTTCGGCGGCGACCAGACCCCGAAGGGCGCGCCCCCGAAGGTCCGGACGGGCGTGCGCCTCCCGGCCGGGGCCACCGTCTACCGCTTCGCCCAGGGCGAGTACGTCGTCGGGCCCGCCGGGCAGGACTGCTCGCGCTCGATCGGGAACAGCAGCGCGAGCACGACGATCGGACGCGGCGCGGCGGCCGGGGGCGTCTCCACCTACTCGCCGTTCTCGATCGGCTCGTTCAACATCTCCACCTGCCTGTACTTCCCGGACTCGCCCGAGGCCGCGAAGATCCGCAGGTCCGGGGAGTGCACGTCCGACCTGCGCGTCCGCCGCCCGCTCGACCTCGGGCGGCCGTCCCCGAAGATGGTCGTCGGGCTGAACCCGGGCACGACCGAGGCCGCGCCGCCCTCGCCGTACGTGTCGGTCGTCCTCGGGATCATGAACGGCGGCTCGCTCACCTGCCGCCTGCCCCAGGCCCAGGCGGAGGTCTGCGTCGCCGCGCTGACGTTCGGCGTCGAGCGGGCCACCGCCAAGAAGCCCCTTCCGCCCGCGGCGCTGGTGAGGGTCCAGCGCCAGATCGCGGACGCGGTCGCCGCGTCCAAGCGCTGAGCTGGGATGATGAGGACATGACGTACGAGCTGCTGCTCTGGCGATCCGACCGGCCCCTGACCCGGGAGGAGGCGGCGAAGGCCGGTGAGACCGGCGCCGAGCCGACCCCGGCGATCGGGGAGTTCGTCGTCGAACTGCGCCGCCTGCACTCCGACGTCCAGGTCGCCGAGACCGGCCGCGGACGGTTCGCGCGCGTCGAGATGGCCGACGACCGCGCCGACCAGGTGTCCACGGACGTCTACGCGATCGCCCAGGGCCTCGGGCTGATCGTCTGGGACCCGGTCCGGGAGCTCGTCCACAACATCGCCCCGGTCGGCGTCTACCAGGGCATGCAGCTCCACACCGGCGACGGCATGGTCGTCATCGACCCGGACCTCGGGCTCGTCCGGGACGTCCTGACCCGCCTCGGCGGGGAGAACCCGTTCGCCGCGCTGGTCGTGTTCGGCCACCACTTCATCCAGGTGTCCCCGGAGGACGGCGGCTACGAGCTCGAGTACAAGGACGGCGCGCGCGGCGAGCTCCACCGCGCGCGCGTCCTCGAGCTGGCCGAGGTGCAGCTGGCCTTCACCGAGTACGCCAACGACGACCGCGGCTTCCTCGACCGCCACACCTGGGCGAACGTCAGCACCGGCTGACCGTCACGACCGGCCGATCGTCACGACCGGTTGACGTCACGACCGGCTGATCATCGCCAACGTCCGATCATCGCCGACGGCCGGACGTCAGTACCGGAAGATCGCGCCGGTCGAGGTGTCGACGCCGTCCCAGACGTAGGCGCCCGTCCCCCAGACGGACGTGCCGCCCGGGACGTGGGACAGCTGGCCGACCCGCGTCGCCCTGCCCTTGATCCCCGGCAGGGTCGCCTTGGCCCAGCGGCCCTTGCTGAAGTGGAACATCTCGCTGTAGGTGGCCGCCCAGACGCCGCCCGTGCCGTCCTGGGCCAGCGCGACCACGTAGTTCTTGGTCGGCGGGTCGGAGCGGCGCCAGGACTTCCCGTCCCAGTGCAGCGCGAGCGGCCGGAGCGCGGGGCCGCCCTGGGTCTCGATCCGCGTGCCCGCGACCCACACGTCCGAGGACGAGCGCGCCGCGACCGCCCTCAGCTCCGGTGTGCGGCCACCGGCGACCGGAAGCGCGGGCTGCTTGACCGCGGTCCACGCCTTGCCGTTCCAGTGCCGGACGACCGGGTACGGGTTCGCGCGGCCGTCGTCGCCGACCACCCACATGTTCTTGCTGGAGGCCGAGGTTCCGGCGGCCATCCTGAACCCGGTCTTCGGGCGGCTCCAGGTACGTCCGTCGTAGTGCCAGGCGCCGAACTTGAACCCGTCGTTGTCGGTGCCGTGGACCCACACGTCCTTCGGGCCGTTGACGACCGCGCCGCCGATCGACGACGTCGTCTTCCAGGTGTGGGCGATCGTCCACTTGCTGCCGTTCCAGCGCAGCGCGTACTGGCCGGACGGCCCGACCCCGAAGGCCCAGACGTTGTTGGCCGCCGATCCGGCGACGCTGGAGAGGAATCCGCGCTTCTGGAGCGCCTGGGGGAGCCTGGTGTCGGACCAGCGCTTCCCGTCGAAACGCCACGCGTGGGGGGCTCCGCCGACGCGGCCCGCGACCCACACGTTCTTGCTGTTGACCGCGGCGACCGCGTAGTAGTCGGCCTTGGCGTCCGTGCGGGCGGTACGCCAGGCCGGCGCGGCGGCGTCCGCGGCCGGGACGAGGATGCCACCGAGGACGACCCCGGCGGTGACAAGCGTCAGTGAACGGCGCATGGTGCCCTTTCTCTTGATCTCGCCAGTGGGACGCCCGTGTTGATCTCCCGGTTGACACACCCCCCGGCCGTACCCGACGGCGCGACCGGTGTCCGGTTCGTCCTATCTTGTGTGGCGGAGGGTCAGGAGTCGGCGCTGGTCCGGTGTGGGTTCAGCGCGTCATCGGGGCGGGGGTGCGCCGTGTACGGAGCCGAGGTCGGAGAGCTCATCGGGGAGGTCGAGCTGGCCGCCGTCGCGGCCAGCGTGGCGCTCGCGCGCCGGTTCGTCCGGGACGAGCTGGCCGGGGATCCGCGCCGCGACACCGCCGAACTGCTCGTCTCGGAGGCATGCACCAACAGCGTCCAGCACTCCCGCTCGGGCGACGGCGGCAGCTTCGTCCTGGCCCTGCACGACCGGGGCGGCGTCCTGCGCTGCGAGGTCGTGGACGCGGGCGCCGAGACCGTCCCGACCCGGCGTGTCGGCGACGAGCCCCGCGACAACGGGTACGGGATCGTCCTCATCGAGTCCCTGTCCGACCGGTTCGGCTTCTCCTCCGGCGCCTCGGGCCGCCTCCACACCTGGTTCGAGCTGGGCCCGGCCGCCTGATCACACCGGCTTCTCCCGCGGGCGTGGGGGCGGGGCGGGCGACGTTCCGGGGGCGGGTAGCCTGGCGACGCGATGACTGAGAAGACGATCGTTCACCTGCTGCGGCACGGTGAGGTGCACAATCCCGACGGCGTCCTGTACGGCCGGCTGCCCGGTTTCCGCCTGAGCGAGGACGGAAACGAGATGGCCAGGGCCGCGGCCAAGTGGTTCGAGGGGCGCGACGTGACCGCGCTGTTCTCCTCGCCCATGCAGCGCGCCCTGGAGACCGCGGCCCCGCTGGTCGACACGTTCGAGCTGCCGGTCACGGTGGACGATCGCCTGATCGAGGCGGACAACCACTTCGAGGGCCTGACGTTCGGCGTGGGCGCGGGCAGCCTGAAGCGGCCCGAGCACTGGCGCTACCTGTGGAACCCGTTCCGGCCGTCCTGGGGCGAGCCCCACATCCAGATCGCGCGCCGGATGCGGTCCGCCGTGATCGCCGCCCGGGACGCCGCGACCGGCCACGAGGCCGTCCTGGTCAGCCACCAGCTGCCGATCTGGATCCTGCGCCTGCACGCCGAGCACCGCCGCCTCTGGCACCACCCGGGCCGCCGCGAGTGCAACCTCGCCAGCGTCACCAGCCTGGAGTTCGAGGGCAGCCGCCTGGTCGGGGTCTCCTACGCCGAGCCCGCCGCGGGCATCGGCGGGGGGACCGGTGTCGCCGGCGCCTGACCCTGCCGATACATTGAGTACTACGTCTTGTAGTAGGAGGGTGCGTTGAGCCCCCGGATCACCCTTGTGAGCGCCGCCGCGGCGTCCGCTGCCGTGCTGCTCGCGGGCTGCGCGGGCGGCGGCACCGGCGGTCCCGCCGCCGGCGACAACCGGTTCATCGCCGGCAACGGCAAGGTGCAGGAGGTGTCGGCGTCGAGCCGGCACGCCGCGCCGCAGGCGGACGGCAGCACGCTCGACGGCAGGCCGGTGAAGCTGTCGGACCTGCGCGGCAAGGTCGCGGTGGTCAACTTCTGGGCGTCCTGGTGCGCGCCCTGCCGTGGCGAGGCGGCCTCGCTGGAGCAGGTCTACCAGCAGAACAAGAACAACGGCGTGGCGTTCCTCGGCGTCAACTTCAAGGACGACAAGGACAACGCCATCGCCTTCGAGCGCAAGCTCAAGGTGTCCTTCCCGAGCGTGTTCGACGGCGACGGCCGCATCGGCCTGGCGTTCAAGGACGTCCCGCCGAACGCCATCCCGACCACCCTCGTCCTCGACCGGCAGGGCCGGATCGCGGCGCGGCTGCTCGGCGCGACGACCTTCTCCTCGCTGAACCCCATCGTGACCAAGGTCCTCGCGGAAAAGTGATCCTCGCGGCGGTGAACACCGAGACGACCGTCACCAGCGGCTCGCTGCTGGCGGCGGCCCCGCTGGCGGCGCTCGCGGGGCTGGTGTCGTTCGTGTCGCCGTGCGTCCTGCCGCTCGTCCCCGGCTACCTGTCGTACGTGACCGGGATGACCGGCGCGGACCTCGCCGAGCAGCGGCGCGGCCGGCTGCTCGGCGGCGTCGCGCTGTTCGTCGGCGGGTTCACCTTCGTGTTCGTCAGCATGGGCGCGGTCGCGGGCGGCCTCGGCCGCTGGATGCTGGAGTACCAGACCACGATCCAGCGCGTCCTCGGCGTCATGACGATCGTGTTCGGGCTGGCCTTCATGGGCATGATCCCGGGCCTGCAGCGGACGCTGAAGTCGGGACGGATGCCGAGCGCCGGCATCGCCGGGGCCCCGCTGCTCGGCGTGATCTTCGGCCTGGGCTGGACGCCCTGCATCGGCCCGACGCTGGCCGCCGTCCAGTCCCTGGCGATCACCGAGGCCAGTTCGACCCGCGGCGCGCTGCTGTCGGTCGCCTACTGCGTCGGTCTCGGGCTGCCCTTCCTGCTCACCGCGCTCGCCTACCGCCGCGCGCTCGGCGCGTTCGCCGCCGTCAAGCGGCACTACGCGCTGGTCATGCGGATCGGCGGCGGGATGCTGGTGCTCATCGGGCTCGCGCTGGTGACCGGGCTCTGGAACGAACTGACCATCCAGATGAAGTCGTTCATCGTCGGCTTCGAGACCCCGATTTGAGCCATGGCCGAGACAGACACTGAGCGCGCGAAGGCGGAGAAGACCACACCGGACGAGCCCACGCCGGACCAGGCCGGGCCGGACCGGGTCGAGGAGGCGGCGACCGCCACCCCGGCGGGCCGGAGGCCCGCCGAGGAGGGCCCGCGTCCGAGGGGCATCGGCCCGATCGGCTGGCTGCGCTGGGCGTGGCGGCAGCTCACCACCATGCGGACGGCGCTGATCCTGCTGTTCATGGTGGCGCTCGGCGCGATCCCGAGCTCCTTCCTGCCGCAGCGCGCGCAGGCCCCGGAGAAGGTCGACGTCTACTTCCAGCAGCACAAGGCGCTCGCGCCGTGGCTCGACCGGTTCTCGCTCTTCGACGTCTTCGCCGCGCCCTGGTTCGCGGCGATCTACATCCTGCTGTTCGTGTCGCTCGCGGGCTGCGTCGTCCCGCGCCTGGTCAAGCACTTCCAGGCGATGCGCGCCCAGCCGCCCGCCGCGCCCCGCAACCTGACCCGGCTGCCCCAGTCGGCCACGTTCGAGACGTCCCGCACCCCGGACGAGGTGCTCGCCGAGGCGAAGGCCCTGCTCAGGAAGCGCCGGTTCCGGGTCGCCGAGGGCAAGGGGGCCGTGGCGTCCGAGAAGGGCTACGCGGGCGAGCTCGGCAACCTGCTGTTCCACCTGGCGCTGCTCGGCCTGCTGTTCTCCCTCGGCGTCGGCAACCTGTTCGGCTACCGGGGGGACGTGCTGCTCCGCGAGGGCTCGTCCTTCGCGAACACGCTCGCCCAGTACGACCAGTTCAAGCCCGGCCGCGCGTTCTCGACCAACGAACTCGCGCCGTTCTCGATCACCCTGGACGACTTCCAGGCCAAGTACGAGCTCAAGGGCGACAAGCGCGGCCAGGCCACCGACTTCCACGCCTCGATCACCTACCGGGACACCCCGACCTCCGCTTCGAAGCACTACAACCTGAAGGTCAACCACCCGCTGGAGATCGGCGGCACCAAGCTCTACCTGCTCGGACACGGCTACGCGCCCCAGTTCACCGTCCGGGACGGCAAGGGCCAGGTCGCCTACCGCGGCGCCGTCCCGTTCCTCCCGCAGAACTCGCGGACCCTGCAGTCCGAGGGCGTGATCAAGGTCCCGGACGCGCAGCCGGACCAGCTCGCCTTCTACGCCATCCTCTGGCCGACCGCGACCGCCACCACCGACGGCAAGCAGATCATCTCGGAGTTCCCCGGGGCGCTCCGTCCGGTGGTCTCGATCGTCGGGTTCAAGGGCGACCTCGGCCTGGACAGCGGAAACGCCCAGTCGGTGTACCAGCTGGAGGGCATCGGCAAGACGCTGATCCCGATCAAGGGCGGCGAGAAGCTCATGGAGCCGGGGGAGACCTTCAAGCTCCCGGACGGCTCCGGCTCCATCACCTTCGACGGCTTGAAGGAGTGGACGAGCCTCTCGGTCAACCACGACCCGGGCCGCATGCCCGCCCTGATCGCGGCCGTCCTCGCCATCCTCGGCGTGATCACCTCGTTCACCGTCCGGCGGCGCAGGGTGTGGGTCCGTGCGAGCGCCGCGGAGGACGGGCGTACCGTGGTGCATGTCGGCGGGCTCACGCTCGGGAACCCGACCCCGGAGTTCGACGACGTGGTGACCGCGCTGCGCGGCGATTCACAGGGCTCCGACGCCTCGGAGCCGACGACCCCGGTGTCCGAGGAGACCGGAACGCCGGGGGACGCGTCCCCCGGCGACAAGTCCGAACAGTCCGGAGCCGAGACGTCCACGTCGGCGGCGGACGACCCTTCTGACAAGGAGTGACGAGGGTGCAAACCGCCGACCTCGCCAACATGAGCGACAAGCTGATGCTCAGCACCGTGGTGCTGTACATCGTCGCCGTGGTGGCCTACGCGGCCGACCTGGGCTTCGGCCGCAGGAGACAGCCCGCCGCCGTGGTCCGCACCGAGGCCAAGGTCCTCGTCGGGGCCGACGGCCCCGACGAGACCGTCACCGAGGTCGTCGCCGCGCCGCCCGCGGAGGACGACCGCCGCCGCATCGACTGGGCGCGCCTCGCCGTGGTGCTGAACGTCCTCGGCTGGGCGGCCCACCTGGGCGTCATCCTGTCCCGCGGCCTCGCGGCGCACCGCTGGCCGTGGGGCAACATGTACGAGTTCCTCACCGCCATCGCGTTCGCCGCGGTCACCGCGTACCTGGTCGTCCTGGCCCGGTACAAGGCCCGCTTCCTCGGCGCGTTCGTCATGGTCGCCGCCGTGATCGCGCTCGGCGTCGCCAACATCTGGCTGTACGACTCGGTCGGCCCCGTCACCCCGGCGCTGAACTCCTACTGGATCGCCATCCACGTCACCGCCGCGATCATCGCGACCGGCTCGTTCACCGTCGCCGGCGCCGCGACGATCATGTACCTGCTGAAGTCCCGCCGCGAGGCCGCCGGGCCGATCCCCGAGCAGTCGGTCTGGTCCCGCGTCCCCGGCGTCGAGGCCCTCGACCGCCTGGCCCTCCGCGTCACCACCTTCGCCTTCCCGATCTGGACGGCCGCCATCGTCATGGGCGCCATCTGGGCCGACGAGGCGTGGGGCCGCTACTGGGGCTGGGACCCCAAGGAGACCTGGTCCTTCGTCACCTGGATCGCCTACGCCGCCTTCCTCCACGCCCGCGCCACCGCCGGCTGGAAGGGCCGCAAGGCCGCCGTCCTCTCCCTGGTCGCCTTCGCGTGCCTGATCTTCAACTTCTTCGGTGTCAACTACATGTTCTCCGGCCTCCACTCCTACGCCTGACAACCTTCGCCAAGGGCGTCCTCCCTCCGGGGAGGACGCCCTTTCGCGTGCCCGCCCCCAGACCTCCGAAACCGGAGCGACAGCGAGTTGTCCACAGCCGACCCATCGCCTTGTGATCAGTTGTCGCCGTCCCGGATGATCGCTTGAGAACAGTCCGTGACGAAGGGATCACCGTTATGCATCTCGCTCAGATTTGGCCGCTCATCGCCGCGGCCGTGGCCATCATCGGCGTCATCTTCCGCCAGATCGGCCTCATCCGTTCCGAACTCACCACCCGCATCGACGGCGTCGCCACCGGACTCACCACCCGCATCGACGGCGTTGCCACCAGACTCGACACCAAGATCGACGGCGCGCGTTCGGAACTGGACGCCAGGATCGAGGGCACCAACTCCCGTATCGACGGCCTTCGCGCCGAGATGAGCGCCAAGTTCGACGGCCTCCGCAACGAGATCCTGACGGCCCTCAAGCCCATGGCCACCACGATCGAACGCCTGGACCAGGACTCCCGAGACCACCTGAAAACCCACCACAACCCCGGCTGACCACCCTGCTCGGTGCGAGCCCAAGGGGGGCTGTCCGGGCGAGGCGAGGGCCTTGGTGTCGAGGACGGGCGGGCGGGGTCAGTTGTCGCCGCGGATTCGGCGGGTTAGGGCGTTGAGGAAGGCGGGGTCGTCGTCAGGGCCCTTGGGGGCGTCCGGGTGGCGGTCGGATTGCGCGCCGGGGGGCCACAGCACCGACTCCATGGAGCGGCCGCGCGGACGTCCCGCCAGCAGCCACAGGACGGCGCCGAGAACGAATCCGAGGAGGGCGATGAGCAGCCAGACGGACTTCGGGAGGAGGCGTACCTCGCGCTCGTCGCTGGTGAGGACATCCAGCAGGCAGAAGAGCCAGCCCGCGACGAGGACGACGGCGATGAGCGCGTAGGCCATGGGTCAACGTTAGTCCTCGACTTGGGGGGATGACGGCGTGTCGGCGTTCGGCTTACGCTTCCCGGAGGCCCCGCACGGGGCCCCGCGAGAACGCGAGGAGCCCGATGCGGTTCAAAGGCATCCACCGCCGGTCCCCCGGAGGCGCGTCGCGCCCCGGCGACGCCCGGTACTCGCCCTCGCCGCCCGACCCCGGACGGTCACGGGACTCCGGTTCCTGGCAGAGTCCCGAGCCGACGCAGATCCGCCCGAGGGGCGCGCAGCCGCGCGACCGGTTCGGCAGGTTCCGCAAGGGTGGCCGGGACGACGCGTACGCGGCCCGTCCCGAGGGCGACGCTCCGAGCCCGGACCCGGCGACCGCGGTCGGACGCCACCGGATACGCGCCGAGCAGCCCGCGAAGGTCTACTCGTGGAGCGACTTCGAACTGGACGACGAGCCGGGCCCGCCGCGCGCCGCTCCGCGTTCGCCGGACAGCCCTCCCATGCTGGACGGACTGCGCCACTGCGGTGTCCTGGAGAACGTCCTGCACCGTCAGTGGGACGCGCGCCAGGGCCCGCCGTCGCCCGAGGTCGTCCGCGCCGTCGAGAGCCTGGCGTCGCTGCCGGACGCGCTGAAGCGCAAGCTCGCGGACGGGCTCACCGGGATCTACGTCGGCCCGGGCGGCGTCCCGCACCTGGACGACATGGGGCACCTGCGCGGCCGTCCGCTGCCGTCCGGACGGGCGACCTGGGACATCTGCGCGGGCGCGTACGGCGACCGGAAGGTCGTCGTCGGCGACCGTCCCTCCCCGACGCCGGACGTGATGATGCACGAGGTCGGGCACGCGCTCGACGACATCGACGGCGGGGACACCGGCTGGCAGTCCGACACGCCCGCGTTCCTCGAGCTCTACGACATGTGCAGGCCGTACCTGATGAGCGACTTCCACCAACAGCCCGACGCTCTCGGCCGCCGGGAGTTCTTCGCCGACGCGTTCGCCGCGATTTCGGCCCGGCAGCGTCCGGCATTGGTGGATATGCTCTCCGGCAACATCCGCGCCGCCCTCGAGGTCATGCTCTTCTTCAACCGCCGATACGGAATCTGATCTGACCCTCCGCCAACGGAAGACAAGCCAGCGAAGGTGATTCCCGATGTACGTGATCCGGCTCCCCGACGGCACGCTCAGGGTGCCGCACGGCGTCCTGCTCGACGGCGGTGACGACGGACGGGTCATCGCCGACGCGTACGTGGAGATCGGCCCGGACGACCCCGACTACGACCGCCTCCGCGCCCAGTCCCTCACCGAGGACGAACTCGAGGACCGCCGCCGCTCCTGGCGCGAAGGCGACGCCGACCTCCAGGCCGCCTTCGAAGCCTGGAAACACGAACAGGACTCCTGACCCCGCCTCACCCGCCGGGCCCCGCCTCTAGACAGACCCCCGCCTCTCGACAGACCCCCGCTCCGCGCCAGCCCCCGCCTCGCGACAGGCCCGCCCGTGACAGGCCACCGCCCCGCGCCTGGCCCCGCCTCGCGCCTGGCCCCGCCTCGCGACAGGCTCCTAGCCTGCTCCGGGCCCCCGTTCCGCGACAGGTCCCCGCCTTGCGACAGGTCCCCGCCTTGCGACAGACCCTCGTTCCGCAACAGGCCACCGCCCCGCAACAGGCCACCGCCCCGCGACAGGCCACCGCCCCGCGACAGGCCCCGCCCCGCGCCTGGCCCCGCCCCGCGACAGGCCCCCGCCCCGCGACAGGCCCCCGCCCCGCGCCTGGCCCCGCCCCGCGACAGGCCCCCGCCCCGCGACAGGCACGCCCGCGACAGGCGCGCCCGCGACAGGCCACGCCCTGCGCCGGGCCTCCGCTCCGCGACAGGTCCCCGCCCTGCGCCGGGCCCCGTTCCGCGACAGGCCACCGCCCTGCACTGGGCCCCATTCCGCGACGGGCCGCGCGAGTGCCGTCGGCGCGTGAGGACCGTCCTGGTGTGAGCACGGCCATCTGCGTGCATTCCGCACTTGAACGGCGGCGGTCGGGAGCTGTGCGATTTCCGCGAGCCCGAGGCGGGAGTCCGAGAGGGGAGAAGGGGTAGCGCGGAAAGAGGGAGCCGTGTGGACGGAGAACGCGAAATCCGTTGATGTCGTGTGTTAAGGGTGGTGAAATCGGTGGGGCGCGGGAAATGCTAGCGACGCGAGATCCGTGTGATCCGTGGCCGCGGGAACGGTACAAACCGTGAGATGTGGGAATGGTGAGGGCCACGGGCGTCGGCACTGACGCGGGACCTCGGACCTCGGACGGAGGCGGCGGGCGTGAGCCGGAAGGTCGACGACGCGCGGACTCGGCGGGACGCCCGCGCGTCGTCAACGTGTTCGTTCCGGCACCCGCGAACGGGTGCGCAAAACAGGAAACCGCCTGCTACCGGCGGGGTGTGCCGGGGCGGCGGTGCCGGAAAGGCGGCGGCGGGGCCGACCGCGCCGGAAGGGCGCGGGCGGGTCCCGTCAGCGGACGACCGAGTGCTCTGCGACCGGTTCGTCTCCGCGAAGCAGCGCGTGCACCTCGGACTCGCGGAAGCGGCGGTGGCCTCCCGGCGTCCGAATGCTGCTGATGCGGCCCGCAGCGGCCCATCGGGTGACCGTCTTGGGATCAACCCTGAAGAGCGCGGCGACCTCTCCGGGGGTCAGCAGGCGCTCGCTGGTGCTCTCCACGTTCTCTCTCCCCCTTTGTCCCGCTCTCGGCGCGGGTGGACTGTTTCCTAGTGTGGCGGAGCAAGACCGATTTCTCCCTTGTTTTCGCAAAACATCACGCTGCGTAGTTTGGCGAGCTGCCCAGATCACCGACCGTAAACATGGTTTTGGACACAACGGACACCGTGCCCACCATCGGTCCCTCGTGCCCCGGCCGTGACCGGCGCCGGGCGGTCCGTTATCGCGCGCCGATCGTGAGCGAATAACCTCGCTTCCATGCCCGCACTGGTGACCCTCGCGGACGTCGAGCACGCGGCCGGACTGCTCGCCGGAACCGCCGTCCGCACCCCGCTCGTGCCGTTCCCGACGCCCGACGGAGAACGGCTGCTGCTGAAGGCCGAATCGCTCCAGCCCGTCGGCGCGTTCAAACTGCGCGGCGCCTACGCGACCATCGCCGGACTTCCCGAGGACGAACGCGCCAGGGGCGTCGTCGCGCACTCCAGCGGCAACCACGCCCAGGCCGTCGCGTGGACGGCCCGCGCCCTCGGCATCCGCTGCGTGCTGGTCATCCCGCACACGACGCCGGGCGTGAAGGTGGACGCCTGCATGGCGCTCGGCGCGGAGATCGTGTACGTCGAGCCGACGATCGAGGCCCGCGTCGAGACTGCCGACAAGCTCGCCGCCGCCCACGGCTTCACGCTCGTCCCGCCGTTCGACGACCCGCGCGTGATCGCCGGGCAGGGCACGGTCGGGCTGGAGATCGTCCGGGACGAGCCGGACGTCGACCTCGTCCTCGTGCCCGTCTCGGGCGGCGGACTGGTCTCCGGCGTCGCGGTCGCGGTCAAGGCGCTCCACCCGGACGCCAAGGTCATCGGCGTCGAGCCGGAGCTCGCCGCCGACGCCCGCGAGTCGCTGCGCACCGGGCATCCCGTCCAGTGGGCCGCCGAGGACACCGGGCGCACCATCGCCGACGCGCTGCGTGTCCAGCGGCTCGGCGACCTCACCTACGCGCACATCCACGAGCTGGTGGACGACATCGTGACCGTCTCGGAGGACCAGATCAGGCTGACCATGCGCCGGATCGCGCGTGAGTCCCGTCTCATCGCCGAGCCCGGTGGCGCGGTCGCGGCTGCCGCCTACCTGTACCGCCGCCCGTTCCTGCCGCCCACGCGGACGGCCGTGGCCGTGCTGAGCGGCGGGAACGTCGATCCGGCCCTCTTCCTGGACGTCCTCCGCCAGGCCTGACCGCGCCACGAGAGAGACCGGACAGGACCGTCCGGGAGGGGCGGACCAGGTCATCGGGAGAGCGGGAGTAGCCTGGAACCGCCATGCGTTCCGTTCTGTTCTACACCTCCGCCCGCCTGGGGATCTTCGTCGCCACGACCGCCGTCCTCTGGCTGACGCCCATGCGCAAGGCGCCGCTGTTCCTGCTGCTCGGCGCCCTCGTCCTCAGCGGCGTCATCAGCTACGTGCTGCTGTCGACCCAGCGGGACGCGATGTCGGCGACGATCGCCAACAGCGTCCGCGACAAGAAGACCAAGCTCGAGGAGTCCCGCGTCAAGGAGGACTGACCTCCAGCTCGTACCGCGCGGCGCTCCCACCCCGGCCCGCGGCAGGACCCGCTGTCCTTCCTGCCCTGCCATGGGACGCGCTCTCCTTCCCGCCCCCGCGGCGGTACGCGCCGTTGTTCCGCCCTGCGGAGGGGCGCACAGTCTTCCCGCTCACTGCCGGAGGCACCGACCTTCCGAGCGTGCGGCGCGAAGGCGCTGACCTCCCACTCGCTGCCGGAGGCGCTGACTTCCCGGGGGTGCGGCGCGGAGGGGCGACCTCCTGAACCGCGGCGGATCGGCCTCCTGAACCGCGGCTGATCGGCCTCCTGAGGCGCAGCGGATTGGTCTTTCCGGCCCGCGGAACCCCGGCCCCCACGCTCGTTCGTGGGGGCTTTCGCATGTCTGGACGCCGCTCGGGAAGCTCGTCTGGAGGCGTGTTCGGTGGGCCTCGGACGGCGGTTCCACCGCGGTGGCCGTGGACCGTTCGCATGCGTTCCCGGGCGGCCTCCTAGGCTGGAGGTATGACCCGCGCCAATCTCGACAAGAAGCCCGCCGACGTGGCGGCCATGTTCGACCGGACCGCCGACCGGTACGACCTGCTCAACACGCTGATGACCGGCGGAATGGAACGGTGGTGGCGGCGGGAGGTCGTGCGTGCCGTGGCCGCCCGGCCGGGGGAGCGGGTGCTCGACCTGGCCGCCGGGACGGGCACGTCCTCGGTGCCGTTCGCCGACGGCGGGGCCGAGACCGTCGCCTGCGACTTCTCGCTCGGCATGCTCCGCGTCGGACGCGAGCGGCAGGCCGGGGTCGCCAACCTCGCCTTCGTGGCGGGCGACGCGATGAGGCTGCCCTTCGAGGACGGCTCGTTCGACGTCGTGACGATCTCGTTCGGCCTCCGGAACGTCCAGGACACCGAGGCGGCGCTGCGCGAGATGCGGCGGGTCGCCAAGCCGGGCGGACGGCTTCTGGTGTGTGAGGTCAGTCACCCTCCGAACCGGCTGCTGGACGCCGGGCACAAGGCGCACCTCAAGATCGGGCTGCCCCTCCTGGCCCGGGTGTCCTCGAATCCGGACAGCTACACCTATCTCGCCGATTCCACGCTGGCGTGGCCGGATCAGGCTGCCCTGGCGGGGATCGTGCAGTCCGCCGGGTGGACGAAGGTCCGGTGGAAGAACCTGACCTTCGGGGTCGCGGCGATGCACCACGCCGTCAACCCGGGCTGACCCGTCCGCTCGTGGCGGTTTGCACCGGTCCAAAACCAGGTAGGCGCAGAGTTAGCCACAAGCGGCTCCAAAGGAATAGACTCCCCATCGGATTCTTGTGAAGTACTTCACAAGCGAACGAAGTAAGAGGAACGCTGTGACCGACTCCACCCGACACGCGGACGTCATCGTCGTCGGGGCCGGACCCGCCGGGTCGTCCACCGCCTACTGGCTGGCGCGCGCCGGCCTGTCCGTGTTCCTGCTGGAGAAGGCGACGTTCCCGCGCGACAAGATCTGCGGCGACGGGCTGACCCCGCGCGCGGTCAGGGCCCTGATCTCGATGGGCGTCGACATCGACGCCCCCGGCTGGAGCCGCAACAAGGGCCTGCGCATCTACGGCGGCGGCACCCGCATCGAGCTCCCCTGGCCCGAGCTGGCCAGCTTCCCCGACTTCGGCCTCGTCCGCTCCCGCATGGACCTGGACGAGCTGCTCGCCCGGCACGCCGCGTCCGCGGGAGCCGAGCTGATCGAGGGCTGCAACGTCACCGGCCCCATCATCGACGAGCGCACCGACCGCATCACCGGCGTGACCGCCAAGCACAAGGGCGAGGAGATCACCTTCCACGCCCCGCTCGTGGTCGCCGCCGACGGCAACTCGACCCGGCTCAGCGTGGCCATGGGCCTCGAGCGCCGCAGCGACCGCCCGATGGGCGTGGCCGTCCGGCGCTACTACGAGTCGCCCCGGTCCACCGACGAGTACATGGAGGCATGGCTCGAGCTGTGGGACGGGCAGCGCCTGCTCCCCGGCTACGGCTGGGTCTTCCCCCTCGCCGACGGCACGGCCAACGTCGGCCTCGGCCTGCTCAACACCTCCAAGTCGTTCCAGAACGTCGACTACCGCGGCATGCTCAAGGGCTGGACGTCCCAGATGCCGCCCGAGTGGCAGTTCGACGAGGAGCACGCGACCGGCCCGATCCGCGGCGCGGCGCTCCCCATGGGCTTCAACCGGCAGCCGCACTACGCGCGCGGCATGCTGCTGGTCGGCGACGCCGGCGGGATGATCAACCCGTTCAACGGCGAGGGCATCGACTACGCCCTGGAGTCCGGCCGGCTGGCCGCCGAGATCATGGTCCAGGCGCTCGCCCGGCGAACCCCGGCGCAGCGCGAGCGGACCCTCTACGAGTACCCACGCGTCCTCAAGGACGAGCACGGCGGCTACTTCACGCTCGCGCGGGTGTTCGTGCAGGCCATCGGTGACCCGCGGGTGATGAAGTTCCTCACCGCGCACGGCCTGCCGCATCCGACGCTGATGCGCTTCACCCTCAAGCTTCTGGCGAACCTCACCGACCCCAAGGGCGGCGACGCGTTCGACCGGATCATCAACGCCATGCAGAGGGTGGCGCCCGCCGCTTAACCCCGACCCCCGGAGGGGAGTGCTATTGATCACCTTGGACAGGACGACGACCCGGCCTTGTGACCGCAGTCACAGGCGGGGCGTCGTCGAGGCGTGGGCTCCGCGTGCGCGGAGACCCCGCCCGTACAGCGTCGTACGCCCCGAGGAGAGGAAGTAGGACTCCGTGGACCTCTATATCCCGATCATCGTGTTGGGGGTTCTGGCGTTCGCGTTCGCCGCGGGTTCGGTGTTGATGGCCTCGATGACGGGGCCGAAGCGTTGGAACCGGGCGCGCCTGGACGCCTACGAGTGCGGGATCGAGCCGACCCCGCAGCCGGTCGGCGGGGGCCGTTTCCCCGTCAAGTACTACCTGACGGCGATGCTGTTCATCGTCTTCGACATTGAGATCATCTTCCTTTACCCCTGGGCCGTCACCTTCGACAGCCTGGGGGTTTTCGGTCTTGTGGAGATGGTCCTTTTCATCCTCACCGTGCTGGTGGCGTACGCCTACATCTGGCGGCGCGGTGGTCTGGAGTGGGACTAAATGGGTCTTGAAGAGAAGCTCCCCAGCGGCTTCCTGCTGACGACCGTCGAACAGGTCGCCGGCTGGGCGCGCAAGAGTTCGGTGTGGCCCGCCACCTTCGGTCTCGCCTGCTGCGCGATCGAGATGATGGCGGCCGGCGACCCCCGGCACGACTTCTCCCGGTGGGGGATGGAGCGCGCCTCGGCGACGCCGCGGCAGGCCGACCTGATGATCGTCGCGGGCCGGGTGAGCCAGAAGATGGCGCCGGTGCTGCGCCAGATCTACGACCAGATGACCGAGCCCAAGTGGGTCATCGCGATGGGCGTGTGCGCCTCGTCCGGCGGCATGTTCAACAACTACGCGATCATCCAGGGCGTGGACCACATCGTCCCGGTGGACATCTACCTGCCCGGCTGCCCGCCGCGGCCGGAGATGCTGCTGGACGCGATCCTGAAGCTGCACGACAAGATCCAGAACACCAAGCTCGGGCCGCAGCGCGCCAAGCAGATCGCCGAGCTGGAAGAGATCAAGCGTCGTCAGCTTCCGCTGCTGGGACAGGGGGCCTGATGAGCAGCCAGAACCCCGAGCAGCAGGCCGAGCAGGCCGCCGACCGCCTTCCCGCGCACCGCGAGGAGGAGCGGGTCGAGCAGCCCGTCGCCCGGATGGGCATGTTCGGCATCCAGGGCAGCGGCGACACCTCCGGGTACGGCGGACTCGTCGTCCGGCAGGCGCCGAAGGTGTCCTCGCCGCGTCCGTTCGGCGGGCCCGAGGGCGCCGCCGACCCCGGCGAGTTCGACGAGGTCGCCGACACGCTGGAGCGGCTGCTGCCGACCTTCGGCGACGCGGTCGAGCGGATCGTCGTCCACCGCGGCGAGCTGACCCTGCACGTGCGGCGCGAGCACCTGGTCGAGGTCGCGACCACCCTCCGGGACGCGCCGGACCTGCGGTTCGAGATGTGCATGGGCGTGAGCGGCGTGCACTACCCGAAAGACGAGGGCGCCGAGCTGCACGCGGTCTACCCGATGCTGTCGATCACGCACAACCGGCGCGTCCGGCTGGACGTGTCGTGCCCGGACGCCGACCCCCACATCCCGTCGCTGGTCCGGCTGTACCCGACCAACGACTGGCACGAGCGCGAGACCTTCGACTTCTTCGGGATCGTGTTCGACGGCCATCCGGCGCTGACCCGGATCATGATGCCGGACGACTGGGTCGGGCACCCGCAGCGCAAGGACTACCCGCTCGGCGGCATCCCCGTCGAGTACCGCGGCGCCGAGATCCCGCCGCCCGACCAGCGGAGGTCGTACACATGAGCCCCTCCACCAAGTACACCGAGTACGACGCGTACACGGCCGCCGCCGAGGAGGCCGCCGAGGGCCGCGTCTACGACGTCAACGGGCAGGACTGGGACCAGGTGGTCTCCGACGCCCGGGACGCCGGCGACGAGCGGCTCGTGGTGAACATGGGCCCGCAGCACCCGTCCACGCACGGCGTGCTCCGGCTGATCCTGACGCTCGACGGTGAGACGGTCGACGAGTGCCGCCTGGGCATCGGCTACCTGCACACCGGCATCGAGAAGAACATGGAGTTCCGCACCTGGACGCAGGGCACCACGTTCGTCACCCGGATGGACTACCTCGCGCCGATCTTCAACGAGACGGCGTACAGCCTCGGCGTGGAGAAGCTGCTCGGCATCACCGACCAGATCCCCGAGCGGGCCTCGATCATCCGCGTGATGATGATGGAGCTCAACCGGATCTCCTCGCACCTGGTCGCGATCGCCACGTTCGGCCTGGAGCTCGGCGCGACGACCGTCATGCTGAACGGCTTCATCGAGCGTGAGTACACCCTCGACCTGTTCGAGGAGATCAGCGGCCTGCGGATGAACATGGCCTACGTCCGTCCGGGCGGCGTCGCGCAGGACCTGCCGTCCGGCGCGATGAGCAAGCTGCGCGACTACCTCGACCGGATGCCGAAGCGGCTGAAGGCGATGCGCAAGCTGATGGACGACAACCCCGTCTACAAGGCGCGCACCAAGGACATCGCGTACCTGGACCTGACGGGCTGCACCGCGCTCGGCATCACCGGCCCGATGCTGCGCTCCACCGGCATCCCCTGGGACCTGCGCAAGTCCCAGCCGTACTGCGGTTACGAGACCTACGACTTCGAGGTGGCCACCGAGACCACCTGCGACGTCTACGGCCGCTACCTGGTCCGGATGAGGGAGATGGAGGAGTCGCTGAAGATCGTGGAGCAGTGCGTCGAGCGGCTCCAGACGGTCAAGGGCCCGGTGATGGTCGAGGACAAGAAGATCGGCTGGCCGGCGCAGCTCGCGATCGGCGCGGACGGCATGGGCAACTCGCCCCGGCACATCGCGCACATCATGGGCACCTCCATGGAGGCGCTGATCCACCACTTCAAGCTGGTGACCGAGGGCTTCCGCGTCCCGGCCGGGCAGGTCTACGCGCCGGTCGAGTCGCCGCGCGGCGAGCTCGGCGCGCACCTGGTCAGCGACGGCGGGACGCGTCCCTACCGGGTGCACTTCCGCGACCCGTCGTTCACCAACCTGCAGGCGGCGCCCGCGATGGCCGAGGGCGGCATGATCGCCGACGTCATCGCCGCGGTCGCCTCGATCGACCCCGTGATGGGAGGTGTGGACCGTTGAGCGAGCAGCTGCTCAAGCTGGAGCCGCCGTTCCGCAACACCGAGCCGTACGACCCGGAGACCCGGGAGCGGCTGGACCGGGACGCCAAGGACATCCTGGCGCGCTATCCCCAGCCCCGCTCCGCGCTGCTGCCGATGCTGCACCTGGTGCAGTCGGTGGACGGCCACGTCACCGGGCGCGGGATCGCGTTCTGCGCGGACACGCTCGGCATCACGCCGGCGCAGGTCACCGGGGTCGCGACGTTCTACACCCAGTACAAGCGCGAGCCGGTCGGCGAGTACCACGTCGGCGTCTGCATCAACACGCTGTGCGCGGTGATGGGCGGCGACCAGATCTGGTCCGAGCTGAGCGACCACGTGGGCGTCGGGCACGACCAGGCGACCGAGGACGGCAAGGTCTCGCTCGAGCGCATCGAGTGCAACGCGGCCTGTGACTTCGCGCCCGTCATGACGGTGAACTGGGAGTTCTTCGACAACATGACGCCCGAGAGGGCCAAGCGTCTGGTCGACGACCTCCGCGCCGGTAAGGAAGTGCTTCCTTCGCGCGGGCCGAACCGGCTCGCCACGTGGAAGGAGGCCAGCCGCGTGCTGGCCGGTTTCGACGACGGTCTGGCCCACGAGGGCGTCCAGGCTGGGACCGAGTCGCTGCGCGGGCTCGACCTCGCGCGCGAGCGCGGCTGGACGGCCCCGGAGCCGGGTGCCAAGCCTGCCGCGGGGCCGGACGACGCCGCCGAGGGGGGAGAGAAATGACCACGCTGACTCCCATCCTCACCAAGAACTGGGACCAGCCCGACTCGTTCACGCTGGCCGGGTACGAGCGCGACGGCGGCTACTCCGCGCTGCGCACGGCCCTCGCCATGGAACCGGACGCGATCGTGCAGACGGTGAAGGACTCCGGCCTCCGCGGACGCGGCGGCGCGGGCTTCCCCACCGGCATGAAGTGGGGCTTCCTGCCCGCGGACAGCCCGAACCCGCGCTACCTGGTGGTGAACGCGGACGAGTCCGAGCCGGGCACGTGCAAGGACATCCCGTTGATGATGGCGAACCCGCACGTCCTCGTCGAGGGCGTCATCATCAGCTCGTACGCGATCAAGTCCAACCACGCGTTCATCTACGTGCGCGGTGAGGTGCTGCACGTCATCAGGCGTCTGCAGCAGGCGGTACGGGACGCCTACGCCGCCGGGTACCTGGGCGAGAACATCCTCGGCTCGGGCTACGACCTGGAACTGGTCGTGCACACCGGCGCCGGGGCGTACATCTGCGGCGAGGAGACGGCCCTTCTCGACTCCCTGGAGGGATACCGGGGTCAGCCCAGGCTCAAGCCCCCCTTCCCGGCGGTCGCGGGACTCTACGGCGGTCCCACCGTCATCAACAACGTCGAGTCCATCGCGTCCGTTCCCTCGATCGTGGCGAACGGCGCCGACTGGTTCACCTCGATGGGCACCGAGAAGTCCGCCGGGTTCGGCATCTTCTCGCTGTCCGGGCACGTGACCAGGCCGGGACAGTACGAGGCCCCGCTCGGGATCACCCTGCGCGAGCTGCTCGACATGGCGGGCGGCATGCGCGGCGGCCGGCGGCTGAAGTTCTGGACGCCGGGCGGTTCGTCCACGCCCCTGTTCACCGACGAGCACCTGGACGTCCCGCTCGACTTCGAGTCGGTCGGCGCGGCCGGGTCGATGCTCGGCACCCGGGCGCTGCAGATCTTCGACGACACGGTCTGCGTGGTGCGGGCCGTCCTGCGGTGGTCGGAGTTCTACGCGCATGAGTCGTGCGGCAAGTGCACCCCGTGCCGCGAGGGGACGTACTGGTACAAGCAGCTGCTCAAGCGGCTGGAGGCGGGCCAGGGCTCCGAGGAGGACCTGGACACCCTGCTGGACCTGTCCGACAACATCCTCGGCCGCTCGTTCTGCGCGCTCGGCGACGGCGCGACCAGCCCGGTCGTGTCCTCGATCAAGCTCTTCCGGGACGAGTACATCCGCCACTTCGAGCAGGGCGGCTGCCCGTTCGACCCGGCCAAGTCCACCCTGTGGGGAGGTGCTGCGGTATGACCGTCGCCGACGAGAAGAGCACCGTCGAGCGGCAGCAGGTCGAGATGGTGACCTGCACCATCGACGGTTTCGAGATCAGCGTCCCCAAGGGCACGCTGATCATCCGGGCGGCGGAGCTGCTCGGCATCCAGATCCCGCGGTTCTGCGACCATCCGCTGCTCGACCCGATCGGGGCCTGCCGCCAGTGCCTGGTGGAGATCCCGGACGCGGGCAACGGGCGCGGCATGCCGAAGCCGCAGGCGTCCTGCACCACCACGGTCATGCCGGGGATGGTCGTCAAGACGCAGCTGACCTCGCCGGTCGCCGACAAGGCGCAGCACGGCGTGATGGAGCTGCTGCTGATCAACCACCCGCTGGACTGCCCGATCTGCGACAAGGGCGGCGAGTGCCCCCTGCAGAACCAGGCGATGTCCAACGGGCGCGGCGAGACCCGGTTCACCGAGGCCAAGCGGACCTTCCCCAAGCCGATCCCGCTGTCGACCGAGGTGCTGCTCGACCGCGAGCGCTGCATCCAGTGCGCGCGCTGCACGCGGTTCTCCGACCAGATCGCCGGGGACGCGTTCATCGACCTGTTCGAGCGCGGCGCGAAGGAGCAGGTCGGAACGGCCACCGACAACCCGTTCCAGTCCTACTTCTCGGGCAACACCGTGCAGATCTGCCCGGTCGGCGCGCTGACCGGCGCGGCCTACCGGTTCCGGTCGCGGCCGTTCGACCTGGTGTCCACGCCGTCCGCGTGCGAGCACTGCGCGTCCGGCTGCGCGCTGCGCACCGACCACCGGCGCGGCAAGGTCACCCGCCGCCTCGCCGGGGACGACCCGCAGGTGAACGAGGAGTGGAACTGCGACAAGGGCCGGTGGGCGTTCACCTACGCCACCCAGCCCGACCGGCTCACGCACCCGCTCGTCCGGAACGAGAAGGGTGAGCTGGAGGTCGCGTCCTGGCCCGAGGCGCTGACGGTGGCCGCTCGCGGCCTCGCGCGCGCACGAGGCAACGCCGGTGTCCTGACGGGCGGACGGCTCACGCTGGAGGACTCCTACGCCTACAGCAAGTTCGCCCGGATCGCGCTCGGCACGAACGACATCGACTTCCGGGCCCGTCCGCACAGCGCCGAGGAGGCCGAGTTCCTGGCCTTCGGCGTCGCGGGCCGTCCGATCGAGGTGTCGTACTCCGCCCTGGAGAACGCCCCGGCGGTGCTCCTGGCCGGGTTCGAGCCCGAGGAGGAGTCCCCGATCGTCTTCCTGCGGCTGCGCAAGGCGTTCCGCAAGAAGGGCCAGAAGGTCGTCGCGGTCGCGCCGTTCGAGACCCGCGGCCTGAAGAAGACCGGCGGGACGCTGCTTCCGGCCGTTCCCGGCGCTGAGGCGGAGGTGCTCGGCGGCCTGGTCGCGGGCGAGAACGCCGAGGTCCGCGAGCTGCTGGAGAAGCCGGGCGCGGTGATCCTGGTCGGCGAGCGGCTGGCGACGAGCCCGGGCGCGCTGTCCGCGGCCGTCCGGCTGGCGCACGCCACCGGCGCGGGCCTGGCCTGGGTGCCGCGCCGCGCGGGCGAGCGGGGCGCGGTGGAGGCCGGGGCGCTGCCCGGGCTGCTGCCGATCGGCCGTCCGGTGTTCGATCCGGACGCCCGCGCCGAGACCGCCCGCGCCTGGGGCGTCGCGGACCTGCCCGCGACGCCGGGCCGCGACACCGCCGGGATCCTGGCGTCCGCGGCGGCGGGTGAGCGCGGGGCGCTGCTGGTCGGCGGGTTCGACCCGTACGACCTGCCCGACCCCGAGGCGGCGCTCGCGGCGCTCGACCGCACGCCGTTCGTGGTGAGCCTGGAGCAGCGGGTCAGCGCGGTCACCGACCGCGCGGACGTCGTGCTCCCAGTCGCCGCGGTCGCCGAGAAGTCCGGGACGTTCGTCGACTGGGAGGGCCGCGGCCGTCCGTTCGAGACCGTCCTGAAGACCGCCGGGAAGATGTCCGACCTGCGGGTCATCGACGCGCTGGCGAACGAGATGGACGTCCACCTCGGCCTGCCCGACTCGGACGCGGCGCGCCGCGAGCTGACCGGGCTCGGCGCGTTCCGCGGCGAGCGGCAGCCCGCGCCGTCGGTCGCGATCGGCGTCCTGCCGCAGCCCGGTCCGGGCGAGGCGATCGTGGCCAGCTGGCGGCTGCTGCTCGACCGCGGCACGCTGCAGGACGGCGAGCCCTACCTCGCCGGCACGGCCCGCGACGCCGTCGCCCGGGTGTCCCCGGCGACGGCCGAGGAGGCCGGCGCGGACGGCGAGCTCACGGTGCGCGGCCCGCGCGGCGAGGTCACGCTGCCGCTGCTGATCACGCCCGGCATGCCCGACCGGGTCGTGTGGCTCCCGGCCAACTCCGCCCCGGTCGCGCTGCACGCCGACCTGGGCGCGGCGGCCGGGGACATCGTCTCGATCGGAGGCTCCCGATGAGTCTGGTGAGTTCGGCGGGAGCGGCGGTGCTGGCGGGTCCGGCGCCCGCCGACCCGACCCTGTCCACCTTCGGCAAGGACCCGTGGTGGCTGATCGGGGGCAAGGTCCTCGCGATCTTCGTCTTCCTGGTCCTGACCGTCCTGATGTCGATGTGGGTCGAGCGGCGCGTCATCGGCCGCATGCAGCTGCGCGTCGGCCCGAACCGGACCGGCCCGTTCGGCCTGCTCCAGGGCCTCGCGGACGGCGTGAAGCTGGCGCTGAAGGAGGACATCGTCCCCCGGAACGTGGACAAGGTCGTCTTCGTCCTCGCGCCGGTCATGTCGGCGGTGCCCGCGTTCATCTCGTTCGCCATCATCCCGTTCGGCCCGACCGTGTCGATCTTCGGGCACCACACCGCGCTGCAGGGCACCGACCTGCCGGTCGCGGTGCTGCTGGTGCTCGCGATGTCCTCGATGGGCGTCTACGGCATCGTCCTGGCGGGCTGGTCGTCGATGTCGCCCTACTCGCTGCTCGGCGGGCTCCGCTCGTCCGCGCAGGTGATCTCCTACGAGATCGCGATGGGGCTGTCGTTCGTCGCGGTGTTCCTGTTCGCCGGGTCGATGTCCACGACCGAGATCGTCAACGCGCAGGCCAACACCTGGTACGCGGTGCTGCTCTTCCCGTCCTTCGTGGTCTACGTGATCACGATGATGGGCGAGTCGAACCGCATCCCGTTCGACCTGCCCGAGGGCGAGGGCGAGCTGGTCGGCGGCTTCCACACCGAGTACTCGTCGCTGAAGTTCGCGATGTTCTTCCTCGCCGAGTACATCAACCTGGCGACGCTGTCGGCGCTGTGCACGACCCTGTTCCTCGGCGGCTGGCGCGCCCCCGCGCCGATCTCCACCGTGTGGGCCGGCGCGAACTCCGGCTGGTGGCCGGTGCTGTGGTTCATGGTCAAGCTCTGGCTGTTCATCTTCTTCTTCATCTGGCTGCGCGGCTCGCTGCCCCGCGTCCGCTACGACCAGCTGATGAAGCTCGGGTGGAAGGTGCTGATGCCCTTCTCGATCGGCTGGATCCTGCTGGTCGCGACCATCCGGGTGTGGAAGAACGAGGGCCACAACGCCACGGGCGTGATGGCGACGATCGCCGGGATCGCGATCGTCGTGATCCTGCTGACCTTCGTCTGGGAGTTCACCCGGAACGGCGGCGGCGCCGCGGACGTGGCCCAGCCCCCGCCCGCACCCGACCATCCGGACGCGGGCGGCTATCCCGTCCCGCCGATGGACGCCCCGCACTACCACGGCCACCGCGACGTGCCGCGGCCGCGCATCACCGAAACCTCTCGTGAGGAGGTCAGCAGTGGGACTCACTGACTTCCTGAACCCGGTGAAGGGGTTCGGGGTCTCGTTCCACCAGATGTTCACCAAGAGCGAGACCGTCCAGTACCCCGAGGTGAAGAAGCCGACGGCCCCGCGCTTCCACGGACGCCACCAGCTGAACCGCTGGCCGGACGGCCTGGAGAAGTGCATCGGGTGCGAGCTGTGCGCCTGGGCGTGTCCCGCCGACGCCATCTTCGTGGAGGGCGCCGACAACACCGAGGACGAGCGCTACTCGCCCGGTGAGCGGTACGGCCGGATCTACCAGATCAACTATCTGCGCTGCATCCTGTGCGGGCTCTGCATCGAGGCGTGCCCGACCCGGGCGCTCACGATGACCAACGAGTACGAGCTCGCCGACGACAGCCGCGAGTCGCTCATCTACACCAAGGACATGCTGCTCGCGCCGCTGCGCGAGGGCATGGAGAGCCCGCCGCACGCGATGCGGCTGGGCGACTCCGAGGAGGACTACTACCGCCTCGGCCTACAGCCCGAGGAAGGCGGTGAGAGGAAATGACCACCGCCCACGCCCTCGCGGGCCACGCCCTGGCGGGGCACGCGGGCACGGCGCACGTGCTCGCGGGCACCGTCGCCGACAAGCAGTCGGGCGAGCCGTTCTTCTTCTGGCTCCTGGCGATCGTGTCGGTCGCCGCGGCGCTCGGCATGATCTTCATGCGGAAGGCGGTGCACTCGGCGATGCTGCTGGCGACCGTGATGCTGTCGCTGGCCGCGCTCTACGCGATCCAGGACGCGCCGTTCCTGGCGTTCGTGCAGGTCATCGTCTACACCGGCGCGGTGCTGATGCTGTTCCTGTTCGTCCTGATGCTGGTCGGCGTCTCGTCCACCGACTCGCTGGTGGAGACGCTACGCGGGCAGCGGCTCTGGGCCGCGATCAGCGGCGTCGGGTTCCTCGCCCTGCTCGGCACCGGCTTCGCCAACGCCGCGCTCGGCGACTCGACCGGGCTCAAGGCGGCCAACGCCGAGCACGGCGGCAACATCCGCGGCCTGGCGTACCTGCTGTTCGGCAAGTACGTGTTCGCGTTCGAGGCGACCAGCGCCCTGCTCATCACGGCGGCGCTCGGCGCGATGGTGCTGGCGCACCGCGAGCGCACCACGCCGAAGCCGACCCAGCGGTCGCTGTCGGTCGAGCGGTTCCGCCGGGGCGGCCAGACCGGCGCCCACCCGGGCCCGCTGCCCGGACCCGGCACCTACGCCCGCCACAACGCGGTCGACATGCCCGCGCTCCTGCCGGACGGCACGCCGTCCGAGCTGTCGGTCAACCCGGTCATCTCGGCCCGGACCGACACCGCGCACCGGCACACCGACCTGCACGGGCAGACCGAGCGGCAGGCCCTGGACAAGGACGTCCGGGCCGTCCGCACGGTGACCGAGACCGCCGACTCCGAGGCCGGCGCCGTCGCCGAGACCGAGGAGGGTGAGAAGTGAGCCCGGGACACTACCTGGCGCTGTCGGCGATCCTGTTCACCATCGGCGCGATCGGCGTGCTCGTGCGCCGCAACGCGATCGTGGTGTTCATGTGCGTGGAGCTCATGCTCAACGCCTGCAACCTGACGTTCGTGTCGTTCTCCCGGATGCACGGGAACCTCGACGGCCAGATCATCGCGTTCTTCGTGATGGTCGTGGCGGCGGCCGAGGTCGTGGTCGGCCTCGCCATCATCATGACCATCTTCCGGACCCGCAGGTCCTCGTCGGTCGACGACGCGAACCTGCTGAAGTACTAGGGGGCCGCGGCCAGTGAAAGCGGAAGGGATCCAGGCCGCGGCCTGGTTGCTCATCGCGTTCCCGCTGCTCGGGGCGGCGGTCCTCCTGCTCGGAGGACGCCGCACCGACAGGTGGGGACATCTCCTCGGCGTCGCGATGTCGCTCGCGTCGTTCGTCGTCGGCGCCGGGATGTTCGTCCAGATGCTCGGCTACGACGACGCCGAGCGGCGCCGCACGCTGCACCTGTGGAACTTCTTCGACGTCGGCTCGCTGCACGTCGGGATGGACCTGCTGGTCGACCCGCTGTCGATCAGCTTCGTGCTGCTGATCACGGGCGTCGGCTCGCTGATCCACATCTACTCCATCGGCTACATGGCCCATGACGAGGACCGGCGGAGGTTCTTCGCCTACCTCAACCTGTTCGTCGCGGCGATGCTCCTGCTGGTGCTCGGCGCGAACTACGTCGTGCTGTTCCTCGGCTGGGAGGGCGTGGGTCTCGCGTCCTACCTGCTGATCGGGTTCTGGCAGTTCAAGCCGACCGCCGCGGTCGCCGCGAAGAAGGCGTTCGTGGTGAACCGCGTCGGCGACCTCGGCCTGGTCACCGCGATCATGCTGATGTTCGCCACGTTCAACTCGGTCGACTTCACCACGATCCTCGGCACCGGCACCGAGCACCTGGGCCTGGCGGCGAAGCTGTCGTCCGGCGTCGCGACCGCGCTCGGGCTCCTGCTCCTGCTCGGCGCGTGCGGCAAGTCGGCGCAGCTCCCGCTGCAGTCGTGGCTGCTGGACGCGATGGAGGGCCCGACCCCGGTGTCGGCGCTGATCCACGCGGCGACCATGGTCACCGCGGGCGTCTACCTGATCGTCCGGTCGGCCCCGATCTTCGAGATGTCGCCGGACGCCCAGCTCGTCGTGACCATCGTCGGCGCGGCCACGCTGATCGCCGGTGCGATCATCGGGTGCGGCAAGGACGACATCAAGAAGGCGCTGGCCGGCTCGACGATGTCGCAGATCGGCTACATGACCCTCGCCGCCGGGCTCGGCAAGGCGGGCTACGCCCTCGCCATCGCGCACCTCATCGCGCACGGCTTCTTCAAGGCGGGCCTGTTCCTCGGCGCCGGATCGGTCATGCACGCGACCGGCGACGACGTGAACATGCGGCACTACGGCGCCCTGCGCAAGCTCATGTACGTCACCTACGGGACGTTCGGGCTCGGGTACCTCGCGATCATCGGGTGCCCGCCGTTCTCCGGCTTCTTCACCAAGGACGGGATCATCGAGGCGGCCTACAACAAGGGCGGGACGTCGGGGGCGATCCTCGGCACCTGCGCCCTGGTGGGCGCGGGCGTCACGGCCTACTACATGTCGCGCGTGATGTTCATGACGTTCTTCGGCGAGAAGCGCTGGCAGGAGGACGTCCACCCGCACGAGTCGCCCAAGGTGATGACGATCCCGCTGATCCTGCTGGCCTTCGGGTCGGTGTTCGCGGGCGGGTTCCTCGTCCTCGGCGGGTTCTCCGACTTCCTGGCCCCCGTGGTCGGCGAGTCGGAGGAGCACGGCTTCAACCCGTTCACCGCCCCGGGCATCGCGACCTTCGTCCTGATGCTCGCCGGTGTCGCGATCGCGTGGCGGCAGTACGGGGCGCGGCCGGTTCCGGTCGAGGCCCCCGCCGGGTCGTTCCTCACCCGGGCCGCTCGCCGCGACCTCTACGGTGACGCCATCAACGAGTCGCTGCTGATGCGGCCCGGCCAGTGGCTGACCCGGCTCGCCGTCTGGTTCGACAACCGCGGCGTGGACGGAGCGGTGAACGGCATCGCCGCCGGCGTCGGCGGAACGTCCGGACGGATCCGCAGGGTCCAGACCGGGTTCGCCCGCTCCTACGCCCTCTCGATGTACCTCGGCGCGGCGATCGTGGTCGCCGCCCTCCTGGTGGTGAACGTCTCATGACCGACTTCCCCTGGCTGACCGTCCTCATCGCGCTGCCCGCCGTCGGCGCGCTGCTGGTGGGGCTGCTGCCGCGCGAGAACGAGTCGCTGGCCAAGCGGGCCGCGCTCGGGATCTCGCTGGTCGAGGCCGTCCTGGCGATCGTGATGACGACCGCGTTCAAGGTCGGCGGCGACCGGTTCCAGTTCACCGAGAAGTACTGGTGGATCAAGCAGTTCGGCGTGCACTGGGCGGTCGGCGTCGACGGCGTCGCGCTCGTGCTCGTCCTGCTGTCGGTGATCCTCGTCCCGCTCGTGATCATCGCGTCCTGGGACGAGGCGGGCCGCTCCGGCGGCACCGACGCCGCTCCGCCGAAGCGCTCGGCGAAGATCTACTTCGCGCTGATCCTGGCGCTCGAGGCGATGATGGTCGGCGTCTTCGCGGCGACCGACGTCTTCCTCTTCTACGTCTTCTTCGAGGCGATGCTCATCCCGGTGTACTTCATCATCGGGTCCTACGGCGGTCCGCAGCGGTCCTACGCGGCCGTGAAGTTCCTGCTGTACTCGCTGTTCGGCGGGCTGCTCATGCTCGTCGCCGTCGTCTGGCTCTACCCGCTGTCGCAGGAGAAGCTCGGCCACGGCACGTTCATGTTCGAAGAGCTGAACAAGATGCACGTGGACGGCATGACGGCCAAGTGGCTGTTCCTCGGCTTCTTCGTCGCGTTCGCGATCAAGGCGCCGATGGTGCCCGTCCACACCTGGCTGCCGGACGCCGCGGCGCAGTCCCCGGCGGGCGCGCTGGTGCTCGTCGTGGGCGTGCTCGACAAGGTCGGCACCTACGGGATGCTCCGGTTCTGCCTGGAGCTGTTCCCCGGCGCGGCCAAGTGGGCGACCCCGGTCGTCCTCGCGTTCGCGGTGGTCAGCATCGTGTACGGCGCGGTCCTGGCGATCGGGCAGGTCGACCTGAAGCGGCTGGTGGCCTACACCTCGGTGTCGCACTTCGGGTTCATCGTGCTCGGCATCTTCGCCATGACCTCGCAGGGCCAGTCCGGCGCGACGCTGTACATGGTGAACCACGGGTTCTCCACCGGCGCGCTGTTCCTGCTGGTCGGCTTCATGATCTCGCGGCGGAACTCGGCGCGGATCGACGCGTTCGGCGGTGTGCAGAAGGTCGCCCCGGTGCTCGCCGGGACGTTCCTGGTGGCGGGCCTGTCCGGGCTGTCGCTGCCGGGTCTGTCGACCTTCGTGTCCGAGCTGATGGTGCTCATCGGCACGTTCAGCAGGCACCGGCTCCCGGCCGTGCTCGCCGCGTCCGGGATCGTGCTCGCCGCGATCTACATCCTGTGGACCTACCAGCGGACCATGGGCGGCCCCGCCCGCGAGGAGGTCAAGGGCATGCCCGACCTCTCCCTGCGGGAGAAGGTCGCGGTCGCCCCGATCATCGCGATCATCGTGGCGATGGGCCTGTTCCCCCAGCCGGTGCTCAAGGCCATCAACCCCTCCGTCAAGGAGGGGCTGGCCCGGGTGGAGGTCCACGACCCGGCCCCGAAGATCACCGGTAACGTCGCCGAGAACGGAGCCCGGCCGTGAGTGTGTCAATGGTCGCCGCGGGACTCGCGGCAGCCCCGTCCGGCGTGGAGAAGTTCCCCGCGCCGATCGTCGAGTACCACCTGGTCGCTCCGATGCTGCTCGTCTTCGGCGCGGCGATCGTCGGGGTGCTCGTCGAGGCGTTCGTCGGCCGGAGCCACCGCTACCGGGTGCAGGCCCCGCTCGCCGCGGCCGGCCTGGTCATCGCGTTCCTCTGGACGGTCTACCTGGCCGGTGGGCTCGCCTGGACCGGCATCGGGTTCCTGGACCCGGACGAGAAGGCGTTCCACGCCGCGGCGATGGGCGCCATCGGCGTGGACGGCCCGACCCTGCTGATCCAGGGCACCATCCTCGTGCTCGCCTGCCTGTCGCTGCTGCTCATCGCCGAGCGGCGGCACAGCAGCTTCGCCGCGCAGGCGGCGGCGCTGCCGGGCACCGAGGCCGAGCAGGAGACGATGGCGTCCGGGTTCACCCAGACCGAGGTGTTCCCGCTGATGATGTTCGCGGTCGGGGGCATGCTGATGTTCCCCGCCTCGAACGACCTGCTGACGATGTTCGCCGCGCTGGAGATCATGTCGCTGCCGCTGTACCTGCTGTGCGGCCTGGCCCGGCGCCGCCGCCTGCTGTCGCAGGAGGCCGCGGTCAAGTACTTCCTGCTCGGCGCGTTCTCCTCGGCGTTCTTCCTGTACGGGACGGCGCTGCTGTACGGCTACGCCGGCTCGGTCCGGCTGGCGGTCATCTCCGCGCAGCTCGGCAGGGACGCGGGCAGCGAGACGCTGATGCTCGCGGGCGTGGCGCTCCTGTCGGTCGGCCTGCTGTTCAAGATCGGCGCGGTGCCGTTCCAC
Source organism: Actinomadura oligospora ATCC 43269 (assembly GCF_000518265.1). GTDB lineage: Bacteria > Actinomycetota > Actinomycetes > Streptosporangiales > Streptosporangiaceae > Spirillospora > Spirillospora oligospora. Next base: position 284,760 of record NZ_JADG01000013.1, read on the forward strand.
ATGTGGAAGCCGGACGTCTACCAGGGCGCCCCGACCCCGATCACCGCGCTGATGGCGTCCTGCACGCTCGTCTCGGCGTTCGGCGCGCTGATGCGCGTCTACTATGTCGGGTTCGAGACGCTCCGGTGGGACTGGCGGCCGTTCACGTGGGGTGTGGCGATTCTCACGATGATCGCCGGCGCGATCATCGCGATCACCCAGACCGACCTGAAGCGTCTGCTGGCCTACTCGTCCATCGCGCACGCCGGATTCCTGCTCACCGGGATCATCGCGGTGACGCGGGACGGCCTTGCGGGCGCGCTGTTCTACCTGGTCGCCTACGGCTTCACCACGATCGGCGCGTTCGCGGTGATCACGATGGTGCGGGACGGCGGCGGGGAGGCGGCGCACCTGTCCCGGTGGGCCGGCCTGGGCCGGAGGTCTCCGGTGGTGGCGGGCGTTTTCTCCTTCTTCCTGCTAGCCTTCGCCGGAATTCCGTTGACGTCCGGCTTCACGGGGAAGTTCGCGGTGTTCAAGGCGGCGGTCGAGGGACACGCGACCCCGCTGGTGGTCGTCGGCGTCCTGTCGTCGGCGGTCGCCGCGTTCTTCTACGTCCGGGTCATCGTGGTGATGTTCTTCAGCGAGCCCGAGGCGGACGGTCCGACCGTGGTCGCGGGCCCGATGACCGCGGCTGCCGTGACGCTCGGCGTGGCGGCTACTGTGGTACTCGGCGTCCTGCCCCAGCCCATGCTGGATCTGGCGGGACACGCCGCGACACAGATGTTCGTCCGGTAGTGCTCCGTAGGGGGTTTGGGTGAGTAGCGCCGTTCCGTTCGGTCTGCCCGAAGGGCTGACCTCAGATGTGCGGGAGCGGCTCGCCGCGGTGGAGGAGATGCTGCTCTCCTCCGTGCGGGGCGAGGATCCGTTGCTCTCCGAGGCCTCCAAGCACCTCGTCGACGCGGGGGGCAAGCGGTTCCGGCCGATGCTGGTGCTGCTCGCCTCCCACTTCGGCTCCCCGGACGCGCCGGGCGTGGTCCCGGCGGCCGTCGTCGTCGAGCTGACCCACCTGGCGACGCTCTACCACGACGACGTGATGGACGAGGCGACCGTCCGTCGCGGGCAGGAGTCGGCGAACTCGCGGTGGAACAACACCGTCGCGATCCTCACCGGCGACTACCTGTTCGCGCGGGCCTCGGACCTGCTGGCCGACCTCGGTCCCGAGGCCGTCCGCATCCAGGCGCGCGCGTTCGCCCGGCTCGTCCGCGGCCAGATCCAGGAGACCGTGGGCCCCGCCGAGGGCGTGGACCCGCTCAAGCACTACCTGTCGGTCATGGCCGACAAGACCGGCTCGCTGATCGCGGTCTCCGGCCAGTTCGGCGCGCTGCTCGCCGGCGCCTCGCCCGCGGTCGTGGACACCATCACGTCCGCGTGCGAGAAGATCGGCATCGCCTTCCAGCTCTCCGACGACATCCTCGACATCGCGTCCGAGACCGAGGAGTCGGGCAAGACGCCGGGCACCGACCTGCGCGAGGGCATCCGCACGCTACCGATGCACCTGGTCCTTGAAGGCGTCGGCTCCGGCCCGGACGACGAGCGGCTCCGCGAGCTGCTGGTCGCCGACCTCACCGACGACGCCCTGCACGCCGAGGCGCTCGCGCTGCTCCGCGCCCACCCGGCGATGGAGCGTGCGCGCGCCGACATGCGCTCCTGGGCCGAGGACGCGCGCGCCGACCTGCTCACGCTCCCGGACATCCCGGCGCGGGACGCCTTCATCGGCCTCTGCGACTACGTCGTCTCCCGCACCGGCTGACGCTCACGCTCAGAACAGGAAAGGCCCTCCGAGGAGGGCCTTTTCTCATGCTCGGGGGCTCGGTTCACGCGCGGAACTCGAGCTCGAGCGGGGGCGCGGGCGTGGGTTCAGCGGACGCCCGGCAGCGCCGAGGGGATGACCGAGGGCCACGGCTTGTTCGAGACGCGGAGTTTGGTGACCAGGGTGCGGCTCCCGCAGTGGACCGTCACCTTGTAGCTGCCGGACTTCACGCCGTGCTTCACGACGACCTTGGCCTCGCCGTTCGCGCCCTTGCCGAAGACGGGGACGTCCTTGGTGAACGCCTTCGAGTGCACCCAGTGACGCTTCTTGCCGACCGAGCACTTCAGGACGTCGATCTGGACGTGCTGCCCGGGCTGGGCGACGGAGGGGCTGAAGCTGACGTCGCGGGACGCCGCGGTGGCCTCGTCGGTGGCGGGGGCGAGCAGGCCGGCTCCGACGATGGCCGCTCCGACGACGGCCGTGCTGAGCAGACGCAACCGGGGCTCCTCGGGGGGTTCGAGTGGATGTCTGGGAGTGTGATCTCCCGCACTCTAGCGGGTGCGGGCATCTCACTCTATAGACAGGTTTAAACCGCCGATGGTTGTCGGATTCCTCAGGAAACTTTCAGGGTTTTCCCTGTCTGCCGGAGGACGTCCGCATCGTCCGAGGTCAGCGCCGGGTGGCGTCAGGTGGCGGGCTCGGCGATCGGGTCGGCCAGCGCGGGCGCCGGCGTCTGGCGGGCGAGGCGGCGGGTGCGGCGTCCGGTGAGCAGACCGTCCACCGTGAGGACGATCAGCGCGGCCCAGACGAGGAGGAACCCGGCCCAGCGGCTCGCGGGCATCTCCTCGTGCTGCACGAGCAGGCCGATGAGGAACTGCAGGATGGGCGCGAGGTACTGGAGCAGCCCCAGCGTGCTCATCGGCACCCGAACCGCCGAGGCGTTGAACAGCAGCAGCGGGACCGCGGTCACGACGCCCGCCGCGGCGAGCAGCGCCATGTTCCCGGCGCCGTGGTGGCCGAACGCCGCCGTTCCGTTCGCCTGCATCACGATCGACACCGCCGCCGCCGGGACGAACATGACGGTCGTCTCCACCGCCAGCCCCTCCGCGGACGGCATGGAGGCGAACTTCTTCAGCAGCCCGTAGACGCCGAACGAGCAGGCGAGGACCAGGGCGATGTAGGGGAGCCGTCCGTAGTCCACCGAGAGGACCGCGACCGCCGCCGTCCCGAGGCCGACCGCGGCCCACTGCCACCGGCGCAGCCGCTCCCGGAAGATGAGCACCCCGAACAGGATGCTGATCAGCGGGTTGATGAAGTAGCCGAGGGACCCCTCGATCGTCTTCCCGGTGTTCACCGCGTAGATGTAGACGCACCAGTTGACCGAGATGAGCACCGACGCGAGCGCCAGCATCCAGAGTTTCCTGCGGTCCAGCGTCCGGATCCAGGACCAGTTGCGCCCGAAGGCGAGGATCACCACGATCGCGACGAGCGACCACATGATGCGGTGCGAAACGATCTCCACCGCGTTGGCGGGCTTCAGCAGAGGCCAGTAGAGCGGGAACAGTCCCCAGAGAACGTACGCAGCGACACCGAACACCATTCCGCGACGGTTGACCACAAAAGGCACGTTATCAGGACGTAAGCAGTCAATCCATGTGACGCTGATGACTGCCACGGAACGGACGACGGCCCCCTTCACGGCGGACGATCCGGGCGTCGCGGACGTAGTCTGAGAGACATGTTCGGCTTCGCGAAGACCCAGATGGTCGCCCCTGAGAAGGCCCTGCCCGGCCGGGACGAGCCGATGCCCGTCCCGTCCCGCCACGAGGTCCTGGGCACCCCCCTCACCCCGCCGTACCCCGACCACGCCGAGATCGCGGACTTCGCGCTCGGCTGCTTCTGGGGCGCCGAGCGCAAGTTCTGGCAGACCGACGGCGTGATCACCACCGCCGCGGGCTACCAGGGCGGCCACACCCCCAACCCCACCTACGAAGAGGTCTGCTCCGGCCAGACCGGCCACACCGAGGCCGTCCGCGTCGTCTACGACCCCGCCAGGGTCTCCTACGAGACCCTCCTCAAGGTCTTCTGGGAGTCCCACGACCCCACCCAGGGCATGCGCCAGGGCAACGACGTCGGCACCCAGTACCGCTCGGCGATCTTCACCCACTCCGAGGCCCAGCAGGCCCAGGCCGAAGCCTCCAGGGCCGCCTACCAGCAGACCCTCACCGCCGCCGGCTACCCCGAGATCACCACCGAGCTGACGAAGGCCCCACCCTTCTACTTCGCCGAGCCCTACCACCAGCAGTACCTCTCCGACACCAAGAACCCCAACGGCTACTGCGGCCTAGGCGGCACCGGCCTCACCTGCCCCGTAGGCGTCGCCCCCGCCGAGTGAGCGCAAACGAGACGGGCCGCCTGGTTCGCGCGCTCGTGGTAGAGGACAGGGAGGTGATCGCACTCCTTGATCTGCAAGTCCTGGCGCGGGAGAACGCCGGGCGGGGCTTCAAGGACAGTGAGCCGACCTACGGCGTCCTCGCCTGCCTGCGCTGCTGGGAGATCCTGATCTCCCGGATGGAGGACGGATGGCCTCGCCAGGACTACTACATGGTGGACGAGTACCTGCTTGATCTTGGTGTTCGAGATCGCATTGAGAGCTTCCTCAGCGACATGCCGTCGTCCCTGCGTACCAAGGTCGGTCGTTGCGTGGAGCGACTCGACACACGTTTCCGAGCCGTCACCCGCGAAGACAACGGGGCAGAGTTGTCGAAGTACTGGCTTCCTCTGGCTGAGGGCAGCGAAGTCCGCTGGTGGTGGACGCGATGCCCCACCGAGTTGCCGCCCGGATGGTGAATGACGTTCCTGGCCTGCGCGAGGCTCCCAAGGGTCGGCTTCTACTCGGCCTCGGTCGAGGGGGCGCCGGGCTCGTTTGACCCCGGTCACTTCCCAGCCTGGTGATCCTCTGAGGCTCACCGAGTATCGTCACTTGGCACTGAGGGCCTGAGGGGATTGGCCTGTCGTGCCCGTGGACATGCCCCGCCGGGCAATGCAAAGGGAGCCGAGTGCCTGTGGACAAGGCCGGTTGGTACGGAGTGCGTTGCTTGTTCCGCTGGTCGCAGGAGGTGGGGCGGCCTTACGAGGAGAGCATCACCGTTTGGCGGGCGGCTTCCTTCGATGACGCGATCGCGAAGGCGGAGTCTGAGGCGTGTGAGCGTGCCGCCCTGCTTGGCGGAGAGTATCTAGGACTGGCGCAGGCGTATCTCATCGGGGATGAGCCGCCAGGCGATGGGGCCGAAGTCTTCTCGCTTATACGTGAGAGTGCCTTCGAGCCGGACGCCTACCTCACGCGGTTCTTCGACACGGGAGACGAACGCCAGGGCGAGACCGCGTCGACCGACTCGTGAGCAGCTCAGCCTCCGGGGCCATGTGCCCGGCGTTGCGACCTTTACTGGCGTCCCTGCGTTCGCCGGGACGGGGCACTTGGCAGGGAGGACAGGAGGCACCGGCTCACCTGCCCCGTAGGCGTCGCCCCCCCCCCCCCCCGGAGGAGTAAGGCATGGTGCGGGAGCACGCTTGGCGGGGGCGTAGAGGCAGGTTCCGGCAGGTGGGCGGGAGCTTGCTCGGGGAGGGTGGCTGCTGGGGTTGATAATGACTGGCCGAAGGGAATCGGTCGGCCTCACTATCGACGGCATGGGAGAACCACAGCACAGGGTTCGTGCTCTTTACACGGCGTCCACGATCACCGTCTATCAGGCGTACGGTCCTGAGATCGGGGTGCCTGCAGCGCGCGAGGGCCGGTTTCCTTCGGCTTGGAAGCGGGATCGGATGACGTGGATCAAGCCGTCCTTCCTGTGGATGATGTACCGCTGTGGCTGGGGTACGAAGGCTGGGCAGGAGACCGTCCTCGCGGTCGAGATCACTCGCGGGGGGTTCGAGTGGGCGCTGCAGCACTCGTGTCTGTCGCATTACGTGCCCGGACCGCACCCGGATCGCGATGCTTGGCAGCGGCAGGTCAAGCGCGCACCGGCGCGCGTCCAGTGGGATCCCGAGCGTGACCTGCACCTGCGGCCCCTGCCTCACCGCTCCCTGCAACTCGGGCTCTCCGGTGAGGCCGCACGACGTTACGCGGACGAGTGGATCGTCTCCATCGACGACGTGACACCGCTTGTCCATGAGATCCACGCGCTCGTTCAGGGGCGTGATCAGGATTCCGCGACTCGACTACTGCCGAAGGAGCGTCCGTACCCCTCCGGGGACGACCTCCTGGCACACATCGGAGGATGAACGGCCTGCCGGTTGCCCGGGATTGGGGTCGAGGAGGCAGCGGAGCGGGCTTTGTGGGCTTGATGGGCGGAGGTTCGGCGGAGGGCTGACCGTGCGCTTGACGAGATTGCCTTGCTTACCTGGTTGGTATTCCGGGTCCCGGAGAGCTCTAGGGTGATCGCCCGTTTCGGCTGTTGGGGTTAGCCGGGGCCGCCTTGGGTGGCGGACCACCACCAGAGCCAGAGTAGGAACAGGGTGGTGAGGACGCCCAGGAGCAGTGGCCAGTTGAAGCCGGCCTTTCTGGCGGTTCGGGTGCGGGGCATGGGTGTTCCTTCGGTCGGGTGGGCAGGGACGGGTTTGCGTGAGCGCTTTTTGCGGCGTGAGACCAGGAATGTGGCCACTGCGGCGGCGGTTGCGGTTCCGGCGAGGATTGGCCAGGTGAGAGCCGCTTTCCTGCCGGTTCGGCGGCGGACCATGGGCGCCTCGCTTCCTTCATGGGGAAGATGCGGCGAAGGTGGGGCGGGTAATCCCACGGGCGCGCAAAGTGGCGATGATCGGGGTGGCCGAGCCCAGGGTTCGGGCACATTGTGACCATGACGGATGCAGATCTGCGGGTTGAAATGCGCCTGGAGGTGGCGCTGGGGGACACGGCCATCGCCGTGGGGTCCGGGGACGTTCCGGTCCTGGCGACGCCCAGGGTGGTGGCGCTGTTCGAGGCGGCCACGGTTCGGGCGCTCGAAGGACGGCTTGATGTGGCGGAGACGTCGGTCGGGACGCGGGTGGAGGTCGATCACCTGGTGGCGAGTCCGGTGGGAGCGCGCGTGGCGATCATCGCCGAGCTGATCGAGCGGGACGGGCGGCGCGTGGTGTTCGACGTCCGGGCCGTGGGGGAGGACGGGACGGTGCTGGCCACCGGGCGAGTGCAGCGCGTTGTGGTGGACCGGGAGCGGTTTCTCGCGCGTGTTCGCGCATAGCGAACAAAGGGTGGCGGAGCGCCGAGCCCTTCAGGAGAAGGGGATCCGGCGCTCGGCCCGGTGGTTCCGCCGGCGGCGGAAGGGTGATGTCAGTACGGCAGGAGGCGGCCCGAGGGCGTCCTGAGGTCGAGCGGGCTCGGTTGACGTGGGGGTCGCGGGCGTTTGACGAGCTGCTGCCGTGCCATGGTGATCATCTCCCCCGTCGGGCCGGGTTTAACCCGTTCGATCGAGCCGATGTCGCGCTCACCTCGTTCGACGTGGCCGCCGAGCGTCAGGTTCGACGAGCTTATGCGACGTCCTTCTGCCCGTTCGACCGATTTTCCGGAAGCCGGTCATGCTCCGCGTGGCGGGTGGGTCGCCCGGAGTGAGGGGATCGGAGATCGTTTCGGGGGTGTCAGGAGACGATGTCGCGGTTGCGGAAGCGGCGGAACGCCAGCGCCAGCAGGACGAGGGCGTAGGCGACCGAGATCGTGGCGCCCTTGATCATGCCGGTCCACTGGATCTGCGGCTGGAGCGCGTCCGTCCACGCGTACATCCAGTGGGTGGGCAGGAAGTCGCGCCAGCCGCCGAGCGCGGTCACCGCGTCCAGGATGTTGCTGACGATCACCAGGCCGACCGCGCCGCCGACCGCGCCGAGCGGCGAGTCGGTCAGGACCGACAGCAGGAACGCCAGCGCCGCCACCACCAGCTCGCTGACCAGGGCATAGGCGATGACGATCCCCATCCGGCCGAGCGCGGTGCCGACCGGGACGGTGCCGCCGGTCGGCAGCCGCACGTCGTGCCAGCCGAACGCGACGGTTCCCGCGACCAGCGACATCAGCGGCAGGCTGACGACCGCGACGGTCGCGTACGCGAGCCCGACGATCAGCTTCTGGCGGAGCAGCCGGGCGCGCGGGACGGGCGCGGCGAGCAGGTAGCGCAGGGACGACCAGCTCGCCTCGCTCGCGACGGTGTCGCCGCAGAACAGGGCCACCGCGACGACGAGCAGGAAGCCCGCCGACACGAACAGGGCGAAGAGGGCGAAGTTCAGCGCGCCGGAGGTCGCGACGTCCACCAGTGCGGGCGCGCCCTGCCGGGACGAGTCGCCGCCGATCTCGAACGCGGCGACCAGCACCCAGGGGAGGATCAGCAGGATCGCGAACGCCAGCAATGTCCGGCGTCGCCGGAACTGTCGTATCGCCTCCACGCGCAGCGGCAGCGTCCGCCCGACCGCGTACCCGGTGGACGAACCGTCCGCCGCGTGCGGGGTGCCCGGGGTTTCGGACGGGCCCGGGACGACGGTTCCGGACGGGGGGGCGCTGCCGTTGAGAGGCGCGGTTCCGGTCATGATCCCTCTCCGATGATCTCCAGGAACGCGTCCTCCAGGCGGCGTCCGGTGCCGGTGATCTCGCTGACCGGGCCCGCCGCGACGCGCCGTCCGCCGGCCATGACCACCGCGTGCGTGCAGCTCTGCTCGACCTCGGCGAGCAGGTGGCTGGACACGATCACGGTCCGGCCGGACGCGGCGTACCGCACCAGCACCTCGCGCATCTCGCGGATCTGCGGCGGGTCCAGGCCGTTGGTCGGCTCGTCCAGGACGAGCAGGTCGGGCAGCCCGAGCATGGCCTGCGCGATGGCGAGGCGCTGCCGCATGCCCTGCGAGTAGGTGCGGACGGCCCGGTCGAGCGCGGCGCCGAGGTCCGCGATCTCCAGGGCCTCCTCGAGGTGCGCGGATCCGGCCGGACGGCCCGTCGCCCGCCAGTACAGGTCGAGGTTGTCGCGCCCGGACAGGTGCGGCAGGAACCCCGGGCCCTCGACGAACGACCCGAGCCGCGACAGCACCGGCGCGCCCGGAGTCACCCGGTGCCCGAAGATCCGGATCTCGCCCTCGTCCGGATGGATCAGCCCCATCAGCATGCGCAGCGTCGTCGTCTTCCCCGCGCCGTTCGGACCCAGCAGCCCGAGCACCTGCCCGCGCTCGACCCGGAACGACAACTCCGACACGGCGCGGTAGCCGTTCGAGTAGGCCTTGGTCAGCCCACTGATCTCCAACGGCACGTCGGCCAGGCCGGGATCGAAGGCGGCCTTGGCCGGTCGACGCTCCGGACCGTCCGTGAGCGCCTTCGAACCGTTGGCGCCTGCCGACGCGCCGCTGCCCGCACCGACCTTGTCGGTTTGGGCGCCACGACGGGCCGGGCTGTTGCCGTCCGCCTGTGCATCGGGGGCTGGGTTGCCCTCGTTCGGGTGCGAGCCATTGCCTGTGCTTGTGGCGCTGGGGGTCTTGGTGGGTTTGGTGGTTTCGTCGGGCTGTGGAGCCGTGATCGTGGCGGTTGCTTTGGCCTGCGCCTTGGCGGGTTTGGCTGTGCGCGGCTCGGAGCCTGTGGCGGGGGCCGGGAGGATCGGCTTTCGGCGGCCGGTGAGGAGGATTCCGGCGGCGATCGCGGCGGCGGCCACAGGAAGGGCCCAGACCCAGGCGGGGAGCGGGGCGGCCGGGGTGCGCAGCGACGGGACGGACGGGACGGTGATGCCCGACGTGGCCGCGACCGTGTACGACGCGGGCTTGGGTGGCGTCGCGAAGCCCATGTCGGTCGTCGAGACGACGACACGGATCCGGTGGCCCGCCTCGAAGCGGTAGTCGAGTGCGGGCAGCGTGACGGTCACGTCGTCCGATGAGGACACGTGGAAGGGCGCGGCGAGCCGCCGGGCCGGGGTGGCGCCCCCGCCCGGTGCGACGTCGTAGAGCTTGGCGAACAGCGACGCGCCGTCCGACGGGACGTTCGTGACCTTGAGGCGCAGGGACGCGGCCCCCGTGAGCTGGACCGCCCCGGTGAGCGCAGGCGTGTCGAACACGGCCGACTGGCCTGGGACGTCCAGCGTGAAGCCGCCCCCACCGCCGGAACCGCCCCTGCTGCCCGTGCCGCCACGGCCACCGTCGTTGCCGCCACCGGCGCCGTCGTCACCGCTGCCGCCGCCCATGACCTGGCCGCCGAGCGAGCCCAGCGCGTCCAGGCCGCCGAGGCCGGGCAGCGCGGAGATCGACGCCGGGGTGCCGCCCGCCGGGTTCTGGACGGTCTGTGCCGCTCCCCTCAACGGCAGCGTCCGCGGGTTCGCCGACAGCCCCGGATACGTCCCGGTGGACGCGGCGCGCACGACCACACGCTGGCTGGACGAGTCGATACCGCCCGCACGCGTCACAGTGAATCCGTCGCCCGTCGCGCCGCCGCCTTGGGTGGGAGGTGGCTTCGGGCCTTTCGCGGTGGCCGTTGGCGTGTTGCTCTTCAGGTAGGTGTCGAACCAGGTGCGTACATAGCCCTCCAGTCGGCTCGTCTCGGGATCGCCGCCATCATGTCCCCCCTGATACCAAACGGTTCGGACGGGCGAATCGTTGTGGGCGATCGCGCGCGCGTTCGCATCCGCCTGGTCCAAGGGGAACAATGAGTCGGATTGTCCCTGGATGAGCAGCGAGGGGACCCGGATTCGGGTGGCCACAACCATCGGACTGGACCTGGCCAGAAGGCTCAACGCCTCCGGCGTCGGACGTCCGGACTCGGCGACCTGCTGGTACATCGTGCACAGCGCGGGCAGGAAGCGGCCGCAGGCGGAACCGTCCGCGCCGCTGGTGAAGAAGAGCCCGGCCCACAGCTTCTTGAAGACGCCGGCGCCCGGGCCCCGGCCGGTCGCGTTGGGGAAGAAGACGTCGGGCAGGCTGTACCAGGTGATGCGCGGGGCGATGGCGTCCACGCGGCGGTCGAAGCCCGCGGTCATCAGCGCGATCGCGCCGCCGTAGGACTCGCCGGTCATGCCCACGCGCGGGTCGCCCGGGCCGTCCAGCCGGACCTCGGGACGGCGCGCCAGCCAGTCGACCAGCTGCCGGACGTCCTTGACCTCGTAGTCGGGGGAGTTCAGCGCGATCTGCCCGGTCGAGCGGCCGAAACCGCGCGCCGACCAGGTCAGCACCGCGTAGCCGTCGCGGGCCAGCCGCCGCGCCTCGGCGCGCATGTCGTCCTTGGTGCCGCCGAACCCGTGCCCGAGCAGGATCGCCGGGGAGCGTCCGCTCCCGGCCGGACGGTAGAACGCCGTGTCCAGCCGGACCTGCTGGTCGTCGCGCGGCCCGTCCACCACGGAGATCCACTGCTCGGACGAGGCGACCGCGCGCCCGTCCGACGCGGCGACCCCGTAGGCCAGGCCGCCCGCGGCGGCCAGGGCCACGGCGCCTCCGGCGGCCGTCCAGCGCCGTCCCCGGCCTCCGATGGCCGCCCAGCGTCGTACGAATCCCCCGCCCAGCCGCATATCCGGAAGACTACGCGGCCGTCCGCGCCGGCCGCTCGGCCGCTGGTCCAGGTCGATCATGCGCCCGGTGGCGTACCGGCGGCCCGGCCGTCCTCCTCAGGCAGGACCCGGCGCGGCCACCTGGCCGTCCGTCCGGTCGCCGGAGCCGAGACCGTCCGCGCAGCCGCCGGAACCGGAGTCGTCCGCGCGGTCGCCGGAACCAGGGTCGTCCGCGTGGTTGCCCGAACCGGGGTCGTCCGCGCGGTTGCCGGAACCGGGGTCGTCCGCGTGGACGGCGAGGGCGGCGGCGAACATCAGGGTCAGGCGTTCGGTGAGGTCGGCGCGGTCGATGGAGCGCAGGTCGTCGATGACGAGCATCCGCCGGACCGGGCCGCCGCCCATGATGACCAGGGCGGCCACGGTCGCGCGGGCGCGCCGGTCCGGGCCGGTGAGCTTGGCGACCAGCGGCTCGACCAGCACGTCGTTCATGTGCTCGCGCAGGATCGCCTGGACCTCGGGGTTGCCGACCGAGCGGTCCAGCATCCGGACGAGCGGGCTCGGCGGGGCCCGGTGCGTCTGCCGGGCGACGTGCTCGGCCAGCCGCCGGGGGAGGTCCGCGGCGTCCGGCGTCCCGGTGATCACCTCGCGCAGTGCCGACTCGCCCCTCAGGACCCGTCCGAACAGCCCGGACTTCGACCCGAAGTAGCGGTTGACCAGCGCGACGTTCGCGCCCGCCGCGGCGGCGATCATCCGGACGGTCACCCCGTCGTAGCCGTGCTCCCCGAACAGGTCGCGCGCCGCGTCCAGCAGCCGCCGCTCGGTCGCCTCGCGGTTCCGCTTCCGGGTGACGTGCTCCTCGCCGGCCACACCGGCCGCATCAGCCGTGGGGGTGGGCTCGTGGCGGGCGCCGCCCGGCGGGTTGCTCATGAGGTCGGTCATCGCTCCCGGCTCCAACGTGATCCTGATCGCTTCCAGTATCCCCGCGTTGCAAGTAAACGGACGTCTACATAAGATATATGCAAAACACAGGTAATCGATGGACAGGAGACGGAGTGGCTCAGACCGGCATGGTGCCGCGGAGTCCAGGTGCGGCGACGGCCGGGCACGCGGCGGCGCCGGCGCGGTACTCGCACCGGCAGATCCTGGAGATCCTCTCCGGGTTGATGATCGCGATGCTGACCACGATGATCTCGACATCGGTGGTCGGCACCGCGCTGCCGACGATCGTCGGGGACCTCGGCGGCCAGGACCAGCTGTCCTGGGTGGCGAGCGCGTCGCTGCTGACGATGACCGCCTCGACCCCGCTGTGGGGCAAGCTGTCGGACATCCTCGGCCGCAAGCTGATGTTCCAGTCGGCGCTGGTCATCTTCGTCCTGGCGTCGGTCGGCGCCGGACTGTCGCAGAACATCGGCCAGCTCATCGGGGCCCGTGCGCTCCAGGGCCTCGGCGTCGGCGGCGTGTCCGCGCTGGCGCAGGTCATCCTCGGCGACGTCGTCCCGCCTCGCGAGCGCGGCCGCTACTCCGGCTACATGGGCGCGGTGTTCGGCGTCGCGACCGTCGCCGGGCCGATGCTCGGCGGCTTCATCGTGGACGCCGACGGACTCGGCTGGCGCTGGTGCTTCTACGTCTGCGTCCCGCTGGCGATCATCGCGCTCGCGGTCATGCAGAAGGTGCTGAAGCTCCCGAAGGTCAAGCGGGACACCCGCATCGACATCTTCGGCGCCTTCACCATCACCGGCGCGGCGACCGTCGTCATGCTGATCCTCACCATGGGCGGCAAGGAGTTCGACTGGAACTCCACGTGGACCTACGTCCTCGCGGCCGTCGCGGTCGTCCTGCTGATCGGCGCGGTGGTCGCCGAGCGCGCGGCGCGTGAGCCGATCCTGCCGCCGCGGCTGTTCCGCAACCCGACCTTCGTGCTCTGCTCGATCGCCTCGCTGGCCGTCGGCGTCGCGATGTTCGGCGCGATGATCTACCTGCCGCAGTACCTGCAGATCGTCAAGGGCATGTCGCCCACGGGGTCCGGCCTGATGACCCTGCCGATGGTGGCGGCCATGTTCGTCACCTCGACCGGATCCGGCCAGATCGTCACCCGTCTCGGCCGCTACAAGTGGTTCCCGGTCGTCGGCCTCGCGCTGGTCGCCAGCTCGATGTTCCTGCTGTCGCGTCTGCACGTCGACTCCAGCAAGCTGGTCATCGGCGCGGACATCGCGGTCCTCGGCGCGGGCCTCGGCCTCACCCTGCAGATCATGATCCTGGCCGCGCAGAACGCCGCAGCGGTCACCGACCTCGCCGCCACCACTTCCGGCGTCTCCTTCTTCCGGAACCTCGGCGGCGCGATCGGCACCGCCGCGTTCGGCGCGATCCTCAACAACCGGCTCACGCACCACCTCGCGGAGGGCCTGACCGCCGCGCACGTCCGTCCTCCGGCGGGCGGCACCTCGCTCGGCACGCCGGACGCCGTCCAGCACCTGCCCGAACCGTTCAAGGGCATCGTCCTGGAGGCGTTCACCCAGTCGCTGCAGACGGTGTTCCTGGTGGGCGTCCCGGTCGCGGCGGTCGGATTCGTCGTGGTCCTCTTCCTGAAGGAGCTGCCGCTGCGCGGCTCGTCCGCGATCAGCGCCGACAAGGCCCCGGGCGCGTCCGCCGCCGCCCCCGCTCCGGCGGACGCCCCGGCCTCCACGTCCCCCAACGGGCGGCACGCACGGACCGGGCAGGAACTCGCGGCCGTCGGCGCTTCCACGCCGTCCGCGACTGCCCTGACCAGCGCGAACGGCGCGTCCGTGAACGGATCGTCCTCGAATGGCTCGTCTGTGGACGGTGCCTCGGCGGGCGGCGCGTCCGCGAGCGGCGCGTCGGTGGCCGAGGTCGTCCCGTCGTCCACAGAGGTGGGCGCCGGTGGTGGTGTGACGGTCAAGGGCGTCGTTCGCGGCGGGGATGGATCGCCCGTCGAGTCCGCCGCGCTGACCCTCATCGACGTGAGCGGACGCCAGCTCGGCCGCGCCCTCACCGGGGCGGACGGCGGGTACGCGCTCGACACCCCCGGCCCCGGCACGTACGTGCTGATCGCCGCGACCGGCGGGCACGAGCCGCAGGCCGCGACCCTGGTCGTCGGAGACCGTCCGGTGGAGTTCGACCTGGTCCTGGCCGGGAACGGCGGGCTCGCCGGGACCGTGTCCGGCGCGGACGGCACTCCGCTCGACGCCGCGACCGTCGTCGTCACGGACGTCCGGGGCGAGGTCGTCGGCACCGGACGAACCGGCACGAACGGCGAATACCAGTTCCAGGACGTCGCCGCCGGTTCCTACACGATCGCGGTCAGCGCCGCCGGGCACCGTCCCGCAGCGCTCCAGGTCGAGGTGTCGGGGAACGGCCTGACCAGGCAGGACGTCCGGCTTCCGGCGGGTGTGCACGTGCGCGGCGTCGTCCGCGACGAGGCCGGGCTCCCGGTCGGCAGGGCCCGCGTCACCCTGGTGGACGCCGCGGGCAACGTCGCCGCGCTCAGCACCACCGGGCCGGACGGCGAGTACGCCTTCACCGACCTGACCGGCGGCCAGTACACGGTGATCGCGTCCGGGTATCCGCCGGTCGCCACCGGGCTCAACCTGTCCGGCGGCAGCCTGGACGGCCACGACCTCCACCTCGGCCACCCCGAGCAGTGAGCCCCCAGGGCCGTTCGTGCGGGGCGGCCCCGGGCCCACTGCCTCAAGGGCGAACGCCGCTCCTGAGGCGTACTGAGACTGCCCCGATGCGTGATGAGGAGCCGCTCAGGGGCGTCGCGAAACCCCCGGAGCGGCGGACTGTCCGCACCTTTCAGTCCGCCGCTCCGGGCTTGTTTTGAACGTTCACAAGTCACGAGGAAAGGCGATTACGGAATGCGGGCGTTTCGGCATGGATGACAGCCAGGGGCTGCGCGCTGCGGTGCGGACCAGGGACGGATGGGCCGTTCCGCATGCCGTCGTGACCGTCACCGACATGACGGGCGCACAGGTCGCGCGGGAGCAGGCGGAGGAGAACGGCGACCTCGCAGCGTCCGCACCACCGCCGGGGACCTACACGGCGATCGTGACGGCCGTGGGCTACGCGCCGTCCGCGTCCACTCTGATCGTCACCGCGTCCGGACGCGCCGACCTCGGCACGATCGTCCTCGCGCGCACGGGCGGCGTCGAACTCCCGCCGCCCGGTCCGTGGACGATCGATCCGGCGCACTCGTCCGTCGCCGCGATCGCCCAGCACCTCGGCCTGTCCAGCGTCCGAGGCCGATTCGCCTCCTTCGAAGGACGCGTCGACATCGCCGAGCCGGTCGAGAATTCGCAGGTCATCGCCCGCATCGACGCCGCGTCCATCGACACCGGCACCAGGACGCGCGACGAGCACCTGCGCTCGGCCGACTTCCTCAACGTGGCCGACCACCCGGTCATCGAATACCGCGGCGACGGTCTCACCCCGCGAGGCACCGACCGCTGGACCGTCCACGGCCACCTCGCCCTCAACGGCCACACCCGCCCGGTCGACCTGGACCTCACCTACCTCGGCACCGGGCCCGACCCGTGGGGCGGTGTCCGGGCCGCCTTTCGCGCCACCACCCGGCTCCGCCGCGTCGACTTCGGCATCCGCTTCAACCAGGTCCTCGAGGCGGGCATCGCGGCCGTCGGCGACAGCATCAAGATCGAACTGGAGATCCAGGCAGCTCAGGGCACTTCTCTCCCCAGCTGACCCGGAGTTATCCACAGCTTGTGGATTGCCTTGAGGGTGCGCGTCCCCTGCGGCGACGATGGAAGCGAAGTCGTCGATCCGCGCACAGGGGAAGGAGCTCTCGATGAGCTTTCGGTACAAGCGGGCGTTTTCGGGACGCCGGTCGGAGGTCCGGGGTCAGTGGCCCTTGAGGTCGCGCACCAGCCGGGTGGCGGAGGCGTGGTCCGGCGTGCCGGTGATCACGACCTTGCCGTCGGTGATGGCCATCTCGACGCGCGGCGCGGTGATCAGGCGATTACCGATGACGAACGCGACGTCCCGCCCGACGGTCGAGCGGGTGAGCTGGGCGAACGCCTTCCGGTCGGAGGGACGCAGCGTGACCGCGACGTCGTAGGCGCCGCCGGTGCGTCCGCGCTGGACGCGCAGGTCGGTGACCTTGCGGATGGCCATGCCCTGGGTGAGCTGGTAGCAGACCAGACCCGTGGTGGTCTGCCCGGTCACGCCCTGCGTCCCCGCCTGACACTGGCCCGGGCTCGTCTGTGCCACCGGGAAGATCTGCAGCGGCGAGGCCAGTGCGACGGGACGGTTTCGCATCGAGTTCGCGATCAGCCCACCCGTCACGGCGACGGCGGCGATCAGGATGCCCAGCGTCAGCACCATCGTGACGAGAGCCGCGCGATGCTCGCGAGCCGCCTGGTCCCGTCCGTCCTGCTTGGCATGCCCGCCGCGCAGCTCGGCACGACTCCGCTTGACCTCGGCCGCCTCCCGCTGCCGCGCCTTCGCCCGCGCCCGCCGCCGCGCGACATCCCCGTCCTCGTCAACGTCCGCCCCCAGAACGATCGCCGAAGCACCCCCCACCCCAGGGCCGGCAACCCCCGCCCCACCCTGCCCCAAGCCACCCCGGCCCGCGCGGCCGTGGCCCACGTCGTCCTGGCCCACGTCACCTCGGCCCGCGCGGCCATGGCCCGCGTCGTCCTGGCCCGTGCCGCCTCGGCCTGTGTCGCCTTGGGCCGCGTTGGCTCGGCCGACGTTGGCTCGGTCCGCGTTGGCTCGGTCCGCGTTGCGGTGGCCCCCCGCGGCTTGGCCCGTGTCGTCTTGGGCCGCGTTGCCTCGGCCGGTGTTGCTGCGGCTCTCCATGTCGGCTCGGTCAGCGTTGCCTC
The DNA here is from genome assembly GCF_000518265.1 of Actinomadura oligospora ATCC 43269. Lineage (GTDB taxonomy): Bacteria > Actinomycetota > Actinomycetes > Streptosporangiales > Streptosporangiaceae > Spirillospora > Spirillospora oligospora. The sequence continues at coordinate 301,886 of NZ_JADG01000013.1, forward strand.
GGTTGGCCGCCTTACGACGACCAGCTTTACGGCGACCAGCTTTACTACGGCCTGCGTCGCTTTGGTTGGCGCCGCCTCGGGGGCCCGTGCCGCTTAGGTTCGCGTTGCCTTGGCCCGTGTCGCTTGGGTCTGCGTCGTCTCGGTCTGCGTTGGCTTGGTCCGTGTTGGCCTGGGCTGCGTCGTCCGCTGCGGCGCTAGGGGATGCCGCCTTGCGGCGTTCGGATGAGCCAAGGCTCGAAGGTTCGGTGGGCAGCGTTGCGGCCGATGCAGGCGCGCTGGGGTTGGCGGGGACGCTGGTGGCTGTGGAGTCGGTTGATGCCGGTGCGGTTGGTGCGGGCGCGTCTGAGGACAGGGCGCTGGAGGGTGTTGCTGCCTCGCCAGCGGACGAAGCGGGTGTCGCTGCGCCCGGGGCCGTTCTCGTGGCGGGTGGTGTGGCGCCCGCCTCAGAGGAGGTGGCCGGGTTCGTGGACGCTTCGGCGTCGTTGGCGGACCGGGGTGCCTTGCCGTGCTTCGCCTTTTGGCGGCTCTTCGCGCTGTGACGAGGGGAGTCGCCTGTTGCTCGCGTCTGGCTTGCAGGCTCGTCAAGGGGGGAGGTTGCCGACGGCGTCGCGGGACGAGGCTCGGTGGTCTCCGTTTGGGCGGAGGTCAGCCTTTGTTGCTGTGCGGCGGTGGCGGCCTGGAGGCGTTCGAGGCGCTTGCGTTCGCGGCGGCCCAGCTTCGGTGCCGTGGCGGAGGAGGATTGCTTCGGTGCCGAGGTCGGTGCGGGGGAGGAATGTCCAGCCGCGTGGGCGCCTTCGGTTCCGCGCCCCTGGTCACGCTGCTCGTCCGGGGCTTGGGGGTGGTCGTCGGACGTGGGGGTGTCGGGGGTGTCGCCCTGGCGGCGGCCCTTGAGGGCGTGCTCGGGCGTGGGATCGGCGGACGTGTCCTGACGATCCTTGCTGCGGCGCGGAACGACCCGCATCGTCACCTCCCCGACAGTTGATCTCCAAGTCTTGCAGGAAGGGGCCCGCCGACGCATCCCTTGAGGGAGCGGAGGTCGCGACACAGGCAAAACCGGCCATGAACAAGTGAGTAAAACCGGGCTTTGGGTGCGGGCGAAATTCGCTCCGACGGACAAAGCGCGTGCCGCGTGTTCCGACACGCGCCAACGAACCGCACACGGAGCCGCCGCGTGGCGACGTCCCGAAGGCGGACGTCGCCACGCGGTTCTCCCGGCCGCGTAGGCCATCAGATGGCCCCCGACCTCCGGGCCCTAGCTGGCGCCGAGGCCCTGCTGAGAACCGGGCGGCGCGACCGCTGGCGAGCGAATGCCGCAGGAAAGGGGGCTTCAGGTGGCCGAGGGGGCGTCCAGGGGCGGGGGAGGCGGCGAGTGGCCGTTCGGGAGGGATGGAGAAGGGGCCACGGCCCGCAGCGAAGAAGGCCGTCCGGGAGGGGCGAAGGGGCCAGGAGGGGTTGTGAGGGGCCCGTCCGGGAGGGGGTGAGGGGCCGGGCGGGGGGTGGGGCCGCCCGGCCCTTCGGGGGGTGGGTCAGTCGACTCGCCAGGTGTCGCCGCTGGCCAGGAGGGCGGCCAGGTCGCCCTTGCCCTGGGATTCGGCGGCCTCGTCGAGCTGGTCGCGCATCAGTTCGTCGTAGGACGGGCGGTCCACGTTGCGGAAGATGCCGATCGGGGTGTGCTCGAAGGCGGGGGAGTCGAGGCGGGACAGGGCGAACGCCTGGGACGGGTCGGGGTTGGACGCGTCGTGGACGGCGATCTCGGACGGGTCGACGTCCGCGGTGTTCACGACCTCGAACGAGCCGGTCCGGGTGCGGCGCAGGGCCTTCTGGCCCTCGGCGCCGAACACGATCGGCTGCTTGTCCTCGAGGCGGACGGTGATGTCGTCCCGCACCGAGGCGTCCTTGAGCGGGTCGAACGCGCCGTCGTTGAAGATGTTGCAGTTCTGGTAGATCTCGACGAGGGCGGTGCCGCGGTGCTCGGCCGCCGCGCGCAGCACCGAGTGGAGGTGCTTGCGGTCGGAGTCGATCGTCCGGGCGACGAAGGTGCCCTCCGCGCCGATCGCCAGCGAGAGCGGGTTGAACGGGGCGTCCAGCGAGCCCATCGGGGTGGACTTGGTGATCTTCCCGGTCTCGGAGGTGGGCGAGTACTGGCCCTTGGTCAGCCCGTAGATCCGGTTGTTGAACAGCAGGATCTTCAGGTTGACGTTGCGGCGCAGCGCGTGGATCAGGTGGTTGCCGCCGATCGACAGCGCGTCGCCGTCACCGGTGACGACCCACACCGACAGGTCGGGCCGGGAGGTGGCGAGGCCGGTGGCGATCGCCGGGGCGCGGCCGTGGATCGAGTGGAACCCGTAGGTGTTCATGTAGTACGGGAACCGGGACGAGCAGCCGATGCCGGAGACGAAGGTGATGTTCTCCCGGCGCAGCCCGAGCTCGGGCAGGAAGGACTGGACGGCCGCCAGGATCGCGTAGTCCCCGCAGCCGGGGCACCAGCGGACCTCCTGGTCGGTCTTGAAGTCCTTCATGGTCTGCTTGGCGTCGGTCTTCGGCACCAGCGACAGCGCGAGGGGGCCGCCGCCGTCGACGCCGCCACCGTTGACGCCGTGGCCGTTGATCTCACTCACTGTCGATCACATCCCGGATCACGCCCGCGAGCTCCTCGGCCTTGAAGGGCAGGCCGCGCACGCGGTTGTAGCTGACGACGTCGATGAGGAACCGGCCGCGCAGCAGCATCGCGAGCTGCCCGAGGTTGATCTCCGGCACCACGACCTTGTCGTAGGAACGGAGGACGGCCTCGGTGTTGGCCGGGAACGGGTTGAGGTGCCGCAGGTGCGCCTGGGCGATCGTGCCACCGGACTTGCGTACGCGCCGGACGGCCGCGGAGATCGCGCCGTACGTGCCGCCCCAGCCGAGCACCAGCACCCGGGCCTCGCCGGACGGGTCGTCCACCTCGAGCGGCTCGACGTCGTTCGCGATGCCGTCGACCTTGGCCTGCCGCAGGCGGACCATCTTGTCGTGGTTCGCCCCGTCGTAGGAGATGTTGCCGGACCCGTCGGCCTTCTCCAGGCCGCCGATCCGGTGCTCCAGGCCGGGGGTGCCGGGCACGGCCCACGGACGCGCGAGCGTCTCGGGGTCGCGCCTGAAGGGCTGGAAGTCGTCCTGGTCCGCCTCGGCGAAGCCCGGCTCGATCATCGGCAGGGAGTCGACCGCGGGGATCTTCCAGGGCTCGGAGCCGTTGGCGAGGTAGCCGTCCGACAGGACGATCACCGGGGTGCGGTACTTGACCGCGATCCGGGCGGCCTCCAGCGCGGCGTCGAAGCAGTCCGACGGGGAGCGCGGCGCGACAACCGGGACGGGGGCCTCGCCGTTGCGGCCGTACATGGCCTGCATGAGGTCGGCCTGCTCGGTCTTGGTCGGCAGACCCGTGGACGGCCCGGCCCGCTGCACGTCGATGACCAGCAGCGGAAGCTCGGTCGCGACCGCGAGGCCGATCGTCTCCGACTTCAGCGCGATGCCCGGCCCGGAGGTGGTGGTGACGCCGAGCGAGCCGCCGAAGGACGCGCCGAGCGCCGCTCCGACCGCCGCGATCTCGTCCTCGGCCTGGAACGTCCGGACGCCGAACCGCTTGTGCCGGGACAGCTCGTGCAGGATGTCGGAGGCCGGGGTGATCGGGTAGGAGCCGAGGAACACCGGCAGGCCGCTGCGCTCGCCGGCCGCGACCAGCCCGTAGGCCAGCGCGGTGTTGCCGGTGATGTTGCGGTACAGGCCGGGCGCGTGCTCGGCGGGCTTGATCTCGTACTGGACGGAGAACGCCTCGGTGGTCTCGCCGAACGACCAGCCCGCCTGGAAGGCCGCGATGTTGGCCTTCATGATCTCGGGCTTCTTGGCGAACTTACGTTCCAGAAAGGAGACCGTGCCCTCGGTGGGACGGTGGTAGAGCCAGCACAGAAGCCCGAGGGCGAACATGTTCTTGGCCCGCTCGGCGTCCTTCTTGGAGATGTCGAAGTCCGCGAGCGCCTTGACCGTCATCGAGGTGAGCGGCAGCGCGTGCACCCGAAACTCGCTGAGCGACTCGTCCTCGACCGGGCTCGCCGCGTACCCGACCTTGGCCAGGTTCCGCTTGGTGAACTCGTCGGTGTTGACGATCAGGTCGGCGCCGCGCGGCAGGTCGCCGAGGTTGGCCTTGAGCGCCGCCGGGTTCATCGCGACGAGCACGTTCGGCGCGTCGCCGGGGGTCAGGATGTCGTGGTCGGCGAAGTGCAACTGGAAGCTGGACACGCCGGGGAGGGTGCCGGCCGGGGCGCGGATCTCGGCCGGGAAGTTCGGCAGGGTCGACAAGTCGTTGCCGAACGCCGCCGTCTCCTGGGTGAAGCGGTCACCGGTCAACTGCATACCGTCACCGGAGTCACCGGCGAAGCGGATGATGACGCGGTCGAGTTGCTGGACCTGTTTGGTCACAGAGGAAGACCTCCTCGACGCGCAGCGTCCGTCCCGGAGGAGGAAACCGGGATCATGGCGCTACTTAGGCTTACCTTCATCGTATGTCCGGGCCGCGGTGCCTCGGTCGGCATACCGTCGAGCCCAGGCCCCGCAATCTCAGGGGTAGCACCCGTGCGGGGCCGTCGTATCTCCGTCCTTGCGCGGTACGGGAATCAGGCCGTTCCGGACCGGAGGACGCACCGTCCGGGGCGGCTCCGAAACCGGCGGGATCGGCTGCCGGGACGCCCGGACGTCCAAGGCGTCCGCCGGGATCCCGTACCGGGGCCGACCCGGCGTCCCCGGCTCAGGGGCGATCGCGGGTCAGGGCGTCAGGCACGACGTCGACACAGGCAGCTGGTCAGTCGGCAGTAGTCGACGTGGAGTCGCCGGACGAGCACGGCACGTCGGAGGCTCCCCGGGGGCACGGGTTTCACGCCACGCACTATAAGCAGCGGCTTGCGCCCCGGTGTGCACCGCCCCCTGTCCCGAATCTCCCCTGTGTCCCAGGTCACGGTTCTCATGGTCCCCTGTCGCGCCACGGCTGGTCAGGGGGTGCCGGTCGGACGGCGCCGGTCGAGCTGGGCGAGCAGCTGCGGGACGCGGGACGACGAGACGGCCTCGCCCAGCACCCTTGCCTGAGCCTCGTACGCGTGCGCGCCCGGATCGTCCAGCGCCGACCGCATCCAGGACCGCCAGCCCTTGCTCGCCACTGTGCACCGCAGCACGAGCGAGCCGTTCGACGGGACGGCCCCCGAACCCGTGCAGGAGCCGAGAGCGCGGTGTTCCGCCAGGATCGTCACGCGCAGCGTCGCCCGCGCGCCCTGCGGCGGGGCGCCGTCCGGGCGGACGAGGGTGGCCGGGACGCTGACCGTGCACGCCTCGGTGTTCTGGTCGCAGTTGACGAAGCTCAGCTTGCCCGGACGGAACCGGAGCGCCGGGTCGGCGGCCCCCGCGAGCGCGGCGACGCGTCCGCGCACCTCGGCGAACGCCTTCTTCGCGTCGGGGACGGCACCGACCGTGAACACCGGCTCGTCGCCGGCCGCCGCCTGCACCTTCAGGAGCGGGTTCGGCGCGTCCGCCCCGACGAGGTAGTCGGCGCGCGGCGTCTTCACCCGGTACGCGCGGACGTTCCCGACGTTCTCGGTGGACGGCTTGTCCGGCGCGGACGCGAGCCGCTTGGCGATCGTGTCCGGCGCGAACACGGCCCTGACGTCCAGGCCGGGCAGGTTCGCGGGGGCCTTCGTCCAGCGTCCCGCGTAGTCGGCGGCGTGCTCGGCCTCGCCGCCGTAGGTCTTCCAGAAGGACGCGGCGGCGCGAATGTAGGTGTCGCCGCCCGCCGCGACGACGTCCGCGTGCTCGGGACCCGCGGTGAGCGTCCCGGACGCCGCGCCGCCCGCGAACACGGTCAGCGTCAGGCGGACGGGCTTTCCGTCGCTGCGGACCGTCCCGTCGTAGCGGACGCCCGTCGCCGCCAGCAGCCGCTGCCGCGCGGCCGACGCCCAGGGCGCGGTGGCCTGCGGCTTCGCGCCGCCCCGCCGCTTCTTCCCCGAGTCACCGCCGGTCAGCATGAACGCCGCGGCCCCCAGCGCGATCGCGACCACCGCCGCACCCGCGATGAGCACCGGCGACGGCACTCCGAGCACCCGCCCGAGCGCCTTCTTCCCAGGCGCCCCCGCCACCCCGCCCGGGACGGGTGCCTCAGGTGGGACGGGCGCCCCGGGCAGGCCGGGCGTCTCAGGTGGAAGGTTCCCGACGGGGGGAGAAGGGGGTGCGGGGGACGTCCCCTCCTGATTGGAACTCACGCAGCGCTCTTCCTGCCGACGACCGGATCAAGAACAAAGAGTGCCGGACGGGACGCACTGGTGCAGCCCGTCCGGCACTCCGCATGCCGGGTCTCCCGCTCTTACCCCGAGGCCGTCACTCGGAGTCCAGGTTCCGCTGGAGCGTCTGGACGTCGGCGGACGACATGGCGAGCGACACCGCGTACGGCGTCACCCACACCCGGTTGTAGTTCTTGCCCGTCCGGGCCCACTCGCCGCCGGAGATCGTGCACTGCACCGGGACGTCGTCGTAGGACGTGACCGTGCCGGAGCTGGTGCAGTCGCCGAAGTACTTCCCGCCGTCCTGCTTCTCGGTCAGCTTGAAGGTGACCTTGACCGTGATGGACGACAGCGAGCCGCGGATGCTCCAGACCTCGGCCTTCACCGTGCACGGGTTGCCGAAGGACTTGCAGCTGACGAACTGCGCCTTGCCCTGGATGCGGGCGGTGTGGTCGGAGTCGACCGCGTCCGACAGCTGTCCCATCTGGGACCGCATGTCGCCGAGCGCCGGGGCCGCCGCGCCGCCGGACAGCGGGGTGACGTCCGCGCTGACCGTCGGGTAGCTGCTCTCGTAGCGCAGCAGCTGCGGGTCGCCGTCGGCCGTGACGTAGAAGCTCGTCCCGATCGCGGTGATCTTGATGGCCTTCTTGCCCTGCGCCGTCGTCTTGGTCGTCGTGAGGCGGTACTTGCTGTACTTGCGCATCTCGTCGGCGACCGCGGTCGGAGTGAGGTCCTCCTTGAAGTCGACCGAGAGGTCGCTGGAGCTCAGCGCGCCCCACTGGTCGCCGTCCTTGAGCATCCCGGAGTTGACCGTGGAGGTGAACTTGCCCGACCAGTACGACTTGGGCGCCTTCACGAACAGCTTGTCGTCGGCCGACAGGAACGTGACGTTCTGGCCGCTCCACTGGACGGGCCCGTAGGCGCGACCGCCCTTGGTCACCTTGATCTCGCCGTTCAGCGAGTCCGACGACGAGCCGATCGTGCCCTTGTAGCTGAGCACGCGCGCGGCGGCGACGGCGTCGGCGGCCTTGGTGAGGCGGTCGGCCGGCTTCTGGCCGCCGTTGTTGACGACCACGACGACGACCACGACCACGATGATCGCGACGAGCAGCACCGCGCCGCCGATGATCGCGGCGATCAGGCCGCCGTTGCCTCCCGACTTGGGGGGCGCCATCGGCGGGGGCATCCCCGGTCCGGGCGGCATGCCGGGGCCGGGCGGCGGCGGGCTGTAGAACGGCGGCGGCGTTTCGGGCGTGCCGTAGCCGGGCGCTCCAGGCACGCCGGGCGGCCCGTATCCGGGAGCGCCGGGCGCTCCGGGCGCGCCGGGATACCCGGGCCCGCCCGCCCCACCGGGACCTCCGGGGCCCTCGGGCGGCGGAGGCGGCCAGGAGGGACCGGCCGGGGGGTCCCATCCGGGCGGTGGCGGCGGAGGACTGCTCATCCGGTCACATCCTTCCAGGTCATATGACCTCAAATGCCTGTCCAGTGTGCAGCAAAGGTGGGGGTCCTTGATCCCTGAGCCCCCAATTGACGGTTAATTGTGAGCTTTGAGTTATTCGTCGGCCAGTGCGCGTTGCATGCGGGGAACGTCCTGAAGGCCCATCGCCAGTTGGAACGCGGCGGTGTAGACCCACACCGTCTTGTACTCGCTACCGTGCTTCGCCCACTCGCCGCCGGAGACCGTGCACTGGACCGGTTGCGACTGCCCCGCCGGGACGACGCCGTCCGCCCGGCAGTCGCCGAACACCTTGCCCCCTCCGTTCCGCTCCGACGCCAGGCGGAAGTACGCCCTGATCCGGGCCGGTCCGGACGTGCCCGGATCCGGCTGGACCTTCACGCTGACCGTGCAGGGACGGCCGAACGTGCCGCAGCCGGTGAACTCCGGCTTCGCGGCCACCTTCGCGCGCCGGGACGCGTCGAACGCGTCGCCGAGCCGTCCCATGTCGGTCATCACGTCCGCGACCGTAGCGGGCCCCGCCGACACCGGCTGAGCCGTCACATCCGCCGCGATCTTCGGATAGGACAACTCGTACCGCAGCAGTTCGTGCCCGCCCGTCCGGGAAATGTAGAACGCGACGTCACTCGTGCTGATCTTGATCGCCTTGCGGCCGCGCGCCGTCGTCTCGGACCGGGTCGTGCGCAGCCCCGCGTACCGGCGCATCAGCGCGGCCATCGCGGGCGGCGACAGCGCGCCCTTGAAGTCCAGGCCGAGCTCGTCCGGGGCGATGGCTCCCCAGTAGTCGCCGTCCGGGAGGAGCGCGGCGTCCGTTGTGTACACCTGCATCCGACTCGTCCACGCCGACTTCGGTTCCTTCAGAAAGACACGCCCGTCTGCGGCGAGCAGCGTCGCGGCGGTGCCACCCCAGGTCACCGGTCCGTACGCGCGGCCACCTTTGGTCACTTTCAGCTTCCCGGTCAGCGTCTGCGACGTGGAACTGATGGTCCCGGAGTAGGTGAGCGTGCGGACGTTCGCGAGCGCGGAGGCCGCCTTGAGCAACGTGTCGCGCGGCTTCTCCTTCGTGTTCTCCCGGACGGTCAGGACGACCGCCACGCTCACGAGCCCGAGGAGCAGGAGCGTCCCGAACGCCACTCCGACGACGAGTCCCGTCCGTCGGCGCGCGCCCGTCGGCGGAGACCCGCCCGTCGGCGCGGGAACCTCGCCCGGACGCGCGGGATAGAACGGCGGCGGCGTGCTCGCGCCCTCCTCCGAACCCCCGTGCGGCCCGTACTGCGGCCCCGGTGGAGGAGGGGACGGCGGGGGCGTGGCGGGCCCTGGCATCTCCCACCATTCGGGACGTCCGGACGGAGGCTCCCAGCCGGACGGCGGTGTGCCCATGGTGATCACGTCCTCTCCGGTCGCCGCGCCTGCCGTCGGAATCCACCTGAACGAGGTGTTTCCTCCCACCAACGTGAGGCGAAGAATCCGGTTTGTGAACCCGTCAGATGCGTGGGCCGCGCTACGCCTCACGCCGGAGCCGGTCGGGGATACTTGACGGGACCCGGCCACGGAGGAGCCCGTGCAGGACTATTTCCACACGTACGGCGTCGTCGCCGCGCTGCTCGCGGTCGGCGGCGGCATCGTCGGCGGCGGCCTCGCCGCGAACCGGCTGCTGCGTCCGAACCGTCCGACCGGAGAGAAGCTCACCACCTACGAGTGCGGCGTCGACCCGGTCGGCGACGGGTGGGCGCAGTCCTACGTCCGCTACTACGTCTTCGCGTACCTGTACGTCGTGTTCGCCGTGGACGCGGTGTTCCTCTTCCCCTGGGCGACGGTGTTCTCCGCGCCGGGCTACGGCATGACGACGCTGGGGGAGATGTTCGTCTTCCTGGCCTTCCTCGCCGTCGGCCTCGCCTACGCGGGCAAGAAGGGCGTCCTGTCATGGGTATGAGCGGCGCGCGCGACGGTGTGGGCGACCAGGTCTCCGGCGCGCGCGGCGGTGTGGGCGGCGCGGCGAAGGGCGTGGGTCACAATGGCGGCATGAGCGCCGTGGATCTTCCGTCGCCCACCGTCGGTCCCCTGTCCCGGCTCGCGCCCAAGCCGGTGCGGTTCGTCCTCAACTGGGGGCGCCGCTACTCGCTGTGGGTCTTCAACTTCGGGCTCGCCTGCTGCGCCATCGAGTTCATCGCGACGTCGATGAGCCGCCACGACTTCATCCGGCTCGGCGTGATCCCGTTCGCGCCCGGCCCCCGCCAGGCCGACCTGATGGTGGTGTCCGGGACGGTCAGCGACAAGATGGCCCCGGCCGTCCGCCGCCTGTACGAGCAGATGCCCGAGCCGAAGTACGTCATCTCGTTCGGCGCGTGCTCCAACTGCGGCGGCCCCTACTGGGACTCGTACTGCGTCACCAAGGGCGTCGACCAGATCATCCCGGTGGACGTGTACGTGCCCGGCTGCCCGCCGCGTCCCGAGGCGCTGCTGCACGGCATCATCCGCCTCCAGGAGAAGATCGCCGCCGAGTCGCTCGGCGACCGGTACCAGGGCGGGTCCGGCGCCGAGACCGTCCTGCCGCCGCCTCCGCCGCGTCCACTTCCGGCCACGGTGCTGCGCCGCCCGATCCAACCCGCCCCGCCGCCGCCCGAACCCGAGCCCGAGCCCGCGCCGGAACCCCGGCCCGAGCCCGAGCCGCCCGCGTCGGACGCGATCACGCAGCCCGTGCCCCAACCCGAGTCCCCGGACACGGCCGCGACGAGGCCCGTCCCACCAGTGACCGAGCCGACCGCCGAGCCCGCCGCCGTTGAGCCGGATGCCCCGACCATCCCCACCAGAACCGTGGGGCACCCGGACGCGACGCGTCCCCTGGAGACGCCGCCATCCGCCGAGAACGGCAACGGCAACGGGCGTAAGCGCAGGTCACGCCTCGAGGACCACGACCCGTCGATCATCCCCGGCCTCATGGACGACGACGGTGGCGACGACCAGATGGGCAGGACGCGGTGACGCCCGCCGAGCTGTCCGAGGCGTGGACGACCCGCTTCGCCGACGAGGCCGCCACGTCGGAGAGCCACGGCGAGGTCACCGCGGACGTCCCCGTCGAATCCTGGCTGGACGCCCTGACGTTCGCCCGCGACGACCTCGGCTGCGCCTTCTTCGACTGGCTCACCGCCGTGGACGAGCTCGAAGACGGCTTCGCCATCGTTGTCCACCTGTACTCGCTCGAGGGCAAACACCACCTGCTCGTGCGCACGCGCGTCCCGCGTGAGAACCCGGCGCTCCCGACGGCGACCGGCGTGTTCCGCGGCGCGAACTGGCACGAGCGCGAGACGTTCGAGATGTTCGGGATCGTCTTCGACGGCCACCCGAACCTCGTCCCGCTGCTGCTCCCGGACGGGTTCGAGGGCCATCCGCTGCGCAAGGACTTCGTCCTCGCCTCGCGCGTCGCCAAGCCGTGGCCGGGTGCGAAGGAACCGGGCGAGTCGGGGCACGGCGCGCCGTCGCGCCGCCGCGTCCGCCCGCCGGGCGTCCCGGACGACTGGGGGCCCTCGCATGCTTGAGGTCGTCGTCAAGCTGGTGCTGGTCGCCGCCGCGTTCGCGGTGCTGCCGCTGCTGGTCGGGCAGGCCGAGCACAAGGTCATGGCGCACATGCAGGGACGGCTCGGCCCGATGTACGCCGGGGCGTTCCACGGCTGGGCGCAGCTGGTCGCCGACGGGGTCAAGTTCGTCCAGAAGGAGGACGTCGTCCCCGCCGCCGCGGACCGGCGGATCTTCAAGCTGGCCCCGGCGGTCGCGCTCGTCCCGTACCTGCTGGTGCTGCTGGTCGTCCCGGTCGGACCGCACGGTCAGGTCGCGCTGGACCTCGGCCCCGGCGTGTTCTTCGCGCTCGCCGTGATGGGCGTCGGCGTGATCGGCGCGATCATGGCGGGCTGGGCGAGCGCGAACAAGTACTCCCTGCTCGGCGGGATGCGGGTCGCGGCGCAGCTGATGTCCTACGAGCTGCCGATGGTGTTCACCGCGGCCTCGGTCGCGATGGCCGCCGGGACGCTGTCGCTGTCCGGGATCGTCGAGCAGTGGCGCTGGTACTGGCTGCCGTGGCAGCTGGTCGGCGGCGTGGTGTTCTTCGTCGCGGGCCTCGCCGAGCTGCGCCGTCCGCCGTTCGACATGCCGGTCGCCGACTCCGAGATCATCTTCGGTCCGTACACCGAGTACGGCGGGCTGCGGTTCGCGCTGTTCCTGCTCGCCGAGTACGCGGGCATCGTCGTGCTGTGCGCGCTGACGACCGTCCTGTTCCTCGGCGGCTGGAAGGGCCCCTTCCTGGACGGTCAGCTCGGCTGGCTCTGGACGCTCGCCAAGGTGTTCGCGCTGGCCTTCGTCGTCATCTGGTTCCGCGTCAGCTACCCGCGCCTGCGCGAGGACCAGCTGCAGAAACTCGCGTGGGCCTGGCTCGTCCCGCTCTCCCTCGCGCAGCTCGCCCTGACCGGCGTCCTCACGATCGCCCTCGCCTGACCCCGCCCGCCTGACCTCGCCCGCCTGACCGGGCCCGCCTGACCGCGCCCACGCCGACCAAGCCCTCGGCCTGACCGCGCCCCGCTGAACCTCGCCTCCCCCCGCGGCTCCCGCCTCAGTCGAGGAAGACCACGTACTCCTTGAGCTTCGGGCCCAGCGAGGGCGGGAGGTCGACGTCCACGGAGAGCTCCTCGACCGAGGTGAACCCGCCGTGCTCGGCGCGGTGCGCGACGATCCGGTCGACCAGCTCGGACGTCAGCCCGGGCAGGGTGCCGAGGACGGTGGCCGGGGCGTGGTTCACATCGACCAGGCCGCCGTCGTCGTAGGTGCCCTGCAGGTCGGGACGCCCGATCCGGAGTTCGTGCGCGAGCGCGGGATCGTCGGCGCAGAGGCGGCGGGCCTCCGCGCGCAGCTCGCGCCGGTACTGCACGGCGCGGACGGCGTACTCGTTCGCCCGGTCGTGCGTCGCGGTGGGCGTGAAAACCGAGGACCGGACGGCGAACGCGTTGGCCGTTCCGGCGATCCACACCGTCGTCATCAGGAAGCTGCCGAGCAGGAACATGAAGATGTCGCCGACGCTCCACAGGAGCATCGAGAGCCCGATCCCGAACGTGTAGGCCGCCGCGCCGAGCGCGAGCCCGGCCGACCGCCTCCGCACCGACGCGTACAGGAACGAGAGAGGAGTGCCCCAGCCGAGCGTCACGAAGGGGATGACCGCCCAGCCGAGGCCGGGCGCGAGGAGCGGCTTCGGCGACGGGACGGACGGCAGGGGATGGCGGCCGGACGGCAATGGCCCGTCCGGGAATCGACGATCGGAACCCGGTGTCACGCTGCGCCTCCTCCTTCCCCGCCCACACCCGAACAGACGAACGTGGCGCCCGGCGCGTTCCCCATCGAGGCCGGTTACGCAATCATGGGCCCGTGGGACGGTTGCCAGGAGGCGGGCTTGCCAAGGGGCTCGCCGTCACGTTGCGGACGATGACCAGGCGTTCTATCACGCGGCAGTACCCGGAGGCCGAACCGGACCTCCCGCCGCGCAGCCGGGGGGTGATCGCGCTCTTCGAGGAGAACTGCACCGTCTGCATGCTCTGCGCGCGCGAGTGCCCGGACTGGTGCATCTACATCGACTCGCACAAGGAGACGCTGCCCGCCGAGGGCGGCGGACGCCCGCGCACCCGCAACGTCCTCGACCGGTTCGCCATCGACTTCGCGCTGTGCATGTACTGCGGCATCTGCATCGAGGCGTGCCCGTTCGACGCGCTGTTCTGGTCGCCGGAGTTCGAGTACGCCGAGTACGACATCGCCGAACTCACCCACGAACGCGACCGCCTGCGCGAGTGGATGTGGACCGTCCCGCCGCCGCAGGCCCCGGACGAGCGCGCCGAGCCGACCAAGGAAGTCCAGGCGGCGCAGAAGGCCGCCGAACGCGGAGACCGCCGATGACCGGCCGGGACGTGGTGTTCGCGCTGCTCGGAGTGGTCGCGGTGGGCGCGGGCCTGCTGGTCGTGACGACGCGTCAGCTCGTCCACGCGGCGCTGTGGCTGGTCGTGTCGTTCGGCGCGCTCGCGGGCTGCTACCTGGTGCTGACCGCCGAGTTCGTCGCCTGGGTGCAGGTGCTCATCTACGTCGGCGCGGTCGTCGTGCTGCTGCTGTTCGGAATCATGCTGACGCGAGCGCCGGTCGGGCCGTCCGAGAACCTGGACTCCGGCAACCGCTGGGCCGCGCTCGCCGTCGCCCTCGGCACGGCCGCGCTGCTGGTCACCGTGCTGGTCATGGGCTTTCGTGGGACGAAGCTGAACGACGCCCCGCAGTGCCCGGACGCCGCGTCCTGCCCGGCCCAGGCGAACGGCAGTGCCGAACACCTCGGCGAAGCCGTGTTCCGCACCTGGGTGCTGCCGTTCGAGGTCCTGTCGGTGCTCCTGCTCGCCGCGCTCGTCGGCGCGATCGTCCTGTCCAGGACGGACCTCGCGTCCCGGAAGGACCGCTGATGCCCGGCAGGAACCCGCAGATGGACCGGAGGGACCGCTGATGGACCGGAGGGACCGCTGATGCATCTCGCCTTCCCGCTCGTCACGGCCGCGCTGCTGTTCTCCGCCGGGGTCTACGGGGTGCTCGCGCGGCGCAACGCGATCCTCGTGCTGATGTCGGTCGAGCTGATGCTGAACGCGGTGAACCTCAACCTCGTCGCGTTCGACGTGCACCTGCGCGACCGCCTGCACGGCGGCCAGGTCCTCACCCTGTTCACCATCGTGATCGCCGCCGCCGAGGTGGGGCTCGGCCTCGCCATCGTCCTGCTGGTGTTCCGGAACCGCCGGATGATCGACGTCGACCGGCTCCGGTCCCTCGCCGAGCCCGGGCGGGCCACGGCCGCGGAGCGGGAGGCGGTCAAGTGATCACGCTGGCGGCGCTGGTCGTCCTGCTCCCGTTCGCCGGCGCGTTCGCCGGGATGCTCGGCGGACGCCGCCTGCCGCAGCCGTGGGTCGCGTGCGTCCCGGTCGCGGTCTCGACCGTCCTGGCAGCGATCGTCGCGTTCGCCGTGTGGCGGTCGCCCGGCGAGCGCGCCGGCACGCTCACCCTGATCCAGACCGGCTCGCTGCCGATCCGCGTCGGACTCCAGGTGGACGGCCTGTCCGGGCTCGTCGGGATCATGGTGTGCTGCGTCGCGCTCGCCGTCCAGGTGTACTCGGTCGCCTACATGGCGGACGACCCGCGCTACCCGTCCTACGCGGCGTTCATCTCGCTGTTCACCGCCGCGATGCTGCTGGTCGTCTTCGCGGGCGACCTCCTGTTGCTGTACGTCGGCTGGGAGGTCATGGGCGTCTGCTCGTACTTCCTGATCGGCCACCACTGGGAGGACCGCGCGAACTCCCGCGCCGCCGTCAAGGCCTTCCTGGTGACACGGCTCGGCGACGTCGGGTTCCTGTTCGGCATCTTCGTCCTCGGCGTCGCCGCCAAGTCCTTCACCATCTCGGACGTCCTCGCACGCGCAGGGAGCAT
Organism: Actinomadura oligospora ATCC 43269; assembly: GCF_000518265.1. Lineage (GTDB taxonomy): Bacteria > Actinomycetota > Actinomycetes > Streptosporangiales > Streptosporangiaceae > Spirillospora > Spirillospora oligospora. The sequence goes on from NZ_JADG01000013.1 coordinate 317,117, forward strand.
GTCCCACACGACGCTCACCGCCGCGGCGCTCCTGCTGCTGTGCGGAGTCGTCGGCAAGTCGGCGCAGTTCCCGCTGCACACCTGGCTCCCGGACGCGATGGTGGGCCCGACTCCGATCAGCGCCCTCATCCACGCGGCGACGATGGTCGCGGCCGGGATCTACTTCGTCGCGCGCGTCTACCCCGTGTTCTGGCTCGTCCCGTCCGCGCTGACCGTGCTCGGCCTCGTCGCGGTCGTGTCGATGGTCGGCTCCGCGCTGGCCGCCCTCGCCCAGGACGACCTGAAACGCGTCCTCGCCTACTCGACGATCAGCCAGCTCGCCGTGATGGCCGCCGCGCTCGCGGTCGGAGCGCGCTCGGCGGCGATCTTCCACCTGGTCACGCACGCCGCCTTCAAGGCGCTGTTGTTCCTGGCGGCGGGCTGTGTCATCCACGCGACCGCCACGAACCTGCTCGCCCGCTACGGCGGCCTCCGCCGCACGATGCCGATCACCTTCTGGACGATGTCTATCGGCTTCGCCGCTCTCGTCGGCGTCCCGGCCTTCAGCGGCTGGTTCAGCAAGGACGCCGTCATCGCCGCCGCCCAGCACGGCGCCCTCCACCACGGCGACTACGCCCTCGCCAGCCAGACCGCCGCCTCGTTGATCGACCAAACGGTTCAGCCGGTCGTGCCGCCCAGCCCGCCGACGGTGTCAGGGGCCCCGACCGTCACTTTCGAGTACGTCAGCGTCACCCACCACCTGCCGGGGTGGGTGGCCTGGACGATCTACCTCGGGCTCCTCCTCACGGTCGCGCTCACAGCGGCTTACTCCGCCCGCGCATGGCTGATGACCTTCTTCGGTGAGCCACGCACCAAAGCCCACGCCCACGAGCCGCCTCCCACCGCGCTCGCCAACGAGCCGCCTGCCACCGCGCCTGCGCACGAGCCGCCTGGCGATGCACACGCGCCCGAGCCGCCCGGCAGCGCGCCTGCGCACGAGGCGGGCGGCGACGCGCCTGCGGACGAGCCGCCTGGCGTCGCGCGCACGCACGAGCCGCCGAAGCTGATGACGTGGCCTGTGATGGCGCTGGCCGTGCCCGCCGCGATCCTGGGGTTCTTCGGGCTCGGCGCGTCCGAGCTACGTCCCGAGCTGGTGTCGTCCCTGCTGGGGGTCGTCCTCGTGGCGGCCGGGTTCGGCGGGGTGTGGATGATCTGGAACCGCGATCCGGCACGGGATCCCGCGCGGATGCTCGGCCCGGTGCGTCCGGTGTTCGCGAAGGCGTTCTACCTGGACGAGCTGTACGCGCTGGTGATCGTCCGGCCCGTCCTGGCGCTGGCGCGCGGAGTCGCCGTCATCGACCGGGTCGGGATCGACGCGGCCGTCGTCGGGACGGCCCGCGCCGCGCGCAGGCTCGGCGGCGCGCTGCGGATCCCGCAGAACGGCAACGCCCAGTCCTACCTGACCGCGCTGCTCGGCGGCGTGGTCGTCATCACGGCCCTGGTGGTGATCTTCAAGTGATCTTCCTGCTGATGATGGCGATCCCGGCGTGCGCGGCGCTCGCGCTGCTCGTCCCGAAGCGGCGCTTCCTGCCGGACGACGCGTCGCTCGGCCGGTTCGGGATCCTCGTGTCGGGCGCGACGCTGCTGGTCGGACTGTCGGCGGTGACGGCGTTCGACTTCTCGGACGCGTCCCGGGCGCAACTCGCGGTGAACCGGACCTGGGAGCCGTCCATCGGGCTGCGGTTCCACCTCGGCGTGGACGGGATCTCGCTGCCGCTGGTCGTGCTGACCGCGCTGCTGACGTTCCTCTGCCTCCTCTACACGCACCGGCATCCCCCGGCGGGCGGACGGCTGCGGCTGTTCACGGCGCTGCTGCTCGTCCTGGAGATCGGGATGCTCGGCACGTTCGTCGCGCTCGACCTGATCCTGTTCTTCGTGTTCTTCGAGGTCGTCCTGATCCCGATGTTCGCGGTGATCCTGCTGTGGGGCGGCCCCGGACGGCGCGCGGCGGCGACCAAGTTCATCCTGTACACGCTGCTCGGGTCCGGGCTTCTGCTCGCAGGGATGCTGCTCATCGCGGTGAACGCCGGGACGCTCGACATGACCGAGCTCGCACGGCGGCACGGCGCGGGCGTCTCGCACGGCGTCCAGGTCACCGGGTTCCTGCTGATGATGCTGGGTTTCGGGGTGAAGGCCCCGATGTGGCCGCTGCACACCTGGCTGCCGGACGCGCACACCGAGGCACCGACGGCCGGGTCCGTCCTGCTCGCCGGGGTGCTGCTGAAGATGGGCACCTACGGGCTCGTGCGGATCGCCGTCCCGTCCGCGCCGGACGGCGCCCGCTCCTGCGCCCTGGCGCTCGGCCTGCTCGCGGTGATCGGGATCGTCTACGGCGCGCTCGCCTGCCTCGCGCAGACCGACCTCAAGCGGATGATCGCCTACTCGTCCGTCGGGCACATGGGCTTCGTCCTGCTCGGCATCGCGACGCTCACCCCGGTCGGCGTCAACGCGGCGCTGTTCGGCAACATCGCGCACGGCCTGATCACCGGCCTGCTGTTCTTCCTCGCCGGGTCCGTCAAGGACCGGTACGGCACCGGCGACCTCGAGCGGATCGGCGGTGGCATGCTCGGCGCCGCGCCCCGGCTCGCCTCGTTCCTCACCTTCGCGTCGGTGGCGTCCCTCGGGCTGCCCGGCCTCGCCGGGTTCTGGGGCGAGATGCTCGCGCTGCTCGGCGCGTACCGTCCGGACGCGGGCCTGTCCCGTCCGGCGTTCGTGACGTTCATGGCGGTCGGCGGCCTCGGCGCGGTCCTGACCGCCGCCTACTTCCTGCGGCTCCTGTCGAAGATCACCCACGGCCGCCCACGTGAGGGCGCCGCCGCTGTCGTGGCGCCGAGCGTGTACGAGTACGCCGCCTGGGTCCCGCTGGTCGCGCTGACCCTGCTGGTCGGCGTGTGGCCGAAGACCCTGCTTGCCGTGACGTCCGACCCCGTCCGCGCCCTGTTCGGAGGCCTTGGATGATCCAGGGGATCGACTACGTCGCGATCCTGCCGCCGGTGCTCTGCGCGGTGGCGGCGGTCGTCGTGCTCCTCGCCGACGCCTTCGACGTCCCGCGCCGCTGGCTCGGCGTCCTGACCTGCGGCTTCCTCGTCGCGGCCCTGGCCGCGGTGATCGTCCTCGCGGCGGGGGAGCGGCGCAGGACGTTCTGCGTGCCGTCCGGGCTTCGCGGCGCCGGCCCGCGCTCGTGCTCCTACGTGACCGACGACTTCACGCTGCTGTTCCAAGGGCTGGTGCTCGTCGCCGCCGTCATCGTCGTCCTGCTGTCGCTGCGCGCGATCGACGTGGACGGCCTGCCCGCGGGCGAGTACCACTTCCTGATGCTCTCGGCGATCGTCGGCGCCCTCGCGCTGGTCGCCGCCCGCGACCTGGTGACCCTGGTCGTGGCCCTGGAGACGCTCTCCCTCCCGGTGTTCGCGCTGGTGGGCCTGCGCCGGCAGGACGGCGTCGCCGCCGAGGCCGCCCTGAAACTGTTCCTCGTCTCGGTCGTCTCGACCGCCGTCATGCTGTTCGGGATCTCCCTCCTGTACGGCGTGACCGGCGCGATGCACCTCGACCGGCTGTCCGGTGGGCTGCACGGCCTGCCCGCCGACCTGAAGCCGGTCGCGTCCGCCGGCGCGGTGCTGGTGCTGGCCGGATTCGCGTTCAAGGTCGCGGCCGTTCCGTTCCACTTCTGGGCCCCGGACGTCTACCAGGGCGCCCCGCTGCCGGTCGCGGCGTTCCTGTCGGTCGTGTCGAAGGCCGCCGGATTCGCCGGGCTGGCGATCGTCGTCGGGCTCGGCATGCCGTCCTACGGGCACGTGTGGGGGCCGGTCATCGCCGTCCTGGCCGCCGTCACGATGACGCTCGGGAACCTGATGGCGCTGCGGCAGGGCACCGCGATCCGGCTGCTGGCCTGGTCGTCGGTCGCGCAGTCCGGCTACATGCTCGCGCCGCTCGCGGTCGGCGAACGCCGCCTCACCGAGGCCGTCGCCGCGACCACCGCCTACGTCGCGCTCTACGCGGTGATGAACCTGGGCGCGTTCGCGGTCGTCGTCGCCGTCCAGCGGGCCGGGGACGCGCCCGTCGCCATCGACCGGTTCCGAGGCCTCGCCCGCCGCGACCCCGTCTCCGGGACGGCCCTCGCGTTCTTCCTCATCTGCCTGGCCGGACTGCCTCCGGGCGTCATGGGCCTGTTCGCGAAGGTCGTCGTCTTCCGCGCGACGGTCGCGGGCGATGTGACCTGGCTCGCGGTCGTCATGGCCGTGAACACCGTCATCGGCCTGTACTACTACCTCGCCTGGGCCGTCCGCGTCTTCGGCCCGCCCGGCCCGTCCGCGGAGGAGACGCCCCGCCCCGGCCTCGCACTCCGCGCAGCCATCGTCGCGACCACCGCAGGCGCCCTGGTCCTGTCGATCGCACCCCAACTAGTCCTCTCAGCCGTAGCTTCCGCGACTGCCTGACGCGCCCAGGCGCGACAGCCTGAGGTGCCGCCCGCCCACAGGGGCATTCCGGACGGAAGGGAACGTTTTTCCAGGTCACGCCGTTGTCGCTAATGTACGAACCGTCAACGGGAGGCAGGGAACACGTGCAGTTCAACGGCATCAAGACGGCGGCCCTCATCGCTGCGCTGTCGGCGTTGATGCTGGCGGCGGGCTGGGCCCTCGGCGGCAGCGCCGGCCTGGCCATCGCCTTGGTGATCGCGCTCGGCACCAACGGGATCGCCTTCTTCTTCAGCGACCGGATCGCGTTGCGCTCCATGCGCGCCCACCCGATCAGCGAGGTCGAGGCGCCGGTGCTGTACCGGACCGTCCGGGAGCTGTCGACGTCCGCGCGCCAGCCGATGCCCCGGCTGTACGTCTCGGAGACCATGCAGCCCAACGCGTTCGCGACCGGCCGCAACCCGCGCAACGCCGCGGTCTGCGTGACGCGCGGCATCCTGCGCGTCCTGGACGAGCGGGAGCTGCGGGCCGTCCTCGGCCACGAGCTGTCCCACGTCTACAACCGCGACATCCTCATCTCGTCGGTGGCCGCCGCGATCGCGACGGTCATCACCTACCTGGCGCACCTCGCGATCTTCCTGCCCATCGGCCGCTCGGACGACGACGACGGCCCGGGCATCGTCGGCGCGCTGCTCATGATGATCCTCGGCCCGATCGGCGCCGCCGTCGTGCAGATGGCGATCAGCCGCACCCGCGAGTACCAGGCGGACGCGTCGGGCGCGCAACTCACCGGCGACCCGCTCGCCCTCGCCTCGGCGCTGCGCAAGATCGAGGCCGGCGCCCAGGCCCTGCCCCTCCCGCAGGACGCCGAGCTCGCCACGACCAGCTCGCTCATGATCGCCAACCCGTTCCGCGGCGGCGGCATCGGCAAGCTGTTCTCCACCCACCCCCCGACCGCCGAGCGCGTCGCCCGCCTCGAGCGCATGGCGGGCATCGAGCGCTGATCGTTCCGCCCCTGGAGCGCGTGAAGGACCCGGCTCAGGCCCTGTGAGGCCGAAATCGCCGCATCTGAGATCTCTCGAAAAAAGACCGAACCTCTCGGCCGCGGCCCTCGTCAAAGAACACAGGAGCGCGCCGTCCGCGCCCTTCAGCGGGGGAAGGGACGCGGGGCGCGCTCTGCCTCGGCTCACGCGGTCGGGACGCCATCCCCCCGGCGCCCCGGCCGCGTGACCGCCGTTTTCAGGCGCTCCCCGCCTCGCCGACTACGGCGCGAGGGGCAGCCGCCGTTTGTGGTCGGTGAGCCGGTAGCGCCGGACGATCGTCTCGAAGACCCGCTCGTCCACGGGCTTGCCTTCGAGGAAGTCGTCGATGTCGTCGTAGGTGACCCCGAGCGCGTCCTCGTCGGCCTTGCCCGGATCCAGCGTCTCCAGGTCCGCCGTCGGCGTCTTCCACACCAGCTCGGACGGCGCGCCCAGCGCGTCCGCCACGGCGCGCACCCGCCGCTTGGTCAGCCCGGTCAGCGGGACGAGGTCGGCCGCGCCGTCACCGAACTTGGTGAAGAACCCCGAGACCGCCTCGGCCGCGTGGTCGGTGCCGACGACCAGCCCGTTGTGCGCGCCGGCCACCGCGTACTGGGCGATCATGCGCTGCCGGGCCTTGATGTTGCCGTGCACGAAGTCCTCATGGTGGACGTCGCGGAAGGTCACACCGGCGGTCTGCGCGGCATCGAGCGCGGCGTCGCTCGCGGGCTTCACGTCCACGGTCAGCACGTGGTCGGCGCGGATGAAGGAGAGCGCCAGCTGCGCGTCCCCCTCGTCCGCCTGGACGCCGTAGGGCAGCCGCATCGCGTAGAACCGCGCCTCGTGCCCGGCGTCCCGCGCCCGCTCGACGGCGAGCTGGCACAGCCGTCCGGCGGTCGTGGAGTCGACGCCGCCGCTGATGCCGAGCACCAGGGAGGACAGGCCCGTCGACGTCAGCCGCTCGGTGAGGAAGCCCACCCGGCGCTCGATCTCGTGCCCGGCGTCGAAGGTCCCGGCGACCTCGAGCTCGCGGGCGATCTCCTGCTGCAGGGCGAGGGCCGCCGGTTCGTCCATGTCTGCTCCCCTTGTTCCGATGTACCGGATCCTAGAGGCGGGGCACTCCCGTCACCGACATCACCAGGGGGCCCGGACAGACAAAGGGCACAACACGGGCCGCAGCCTGAGTTGTGCCCTTTTGTCACCCGCCCTAGCGGTAGTTCACGAACTGGAGGGCGACGTCGAGGTCCTGCCCCTTCAGCAGCGCCATGACGGCCTGCAGGTCGTCCTTCTTCTTGGAGCTGACGCGCAGCTCCTCACCCTGGATCTGGGCCTTGACCCCCTTCGGCCCCTCCTCGCGGATGATCTTGCCGATCTTCTTGGCGTTCTCCTGCGAGATGCCCTCCTTGAGCGCGACGCTCAGCTTGTGCACCTTGCCGGACGCCTTCGGCTCCGACGGGTCGATCGACTTCAGCGAGATCCCGCGCTTCACCAGCTTGTCCCGCAGGACGTCCAGGACCGCGTTGGCGCGCTCCTCGGTGTTGGCCTGGATCTCGATCGTCTCCCCGGACCACTTGATCCCGGCGTCCACGTTCCGGAAGTCGAACCGGTTGGCGACCTCCTTGGCCGCCTGGTTCAGCGCGTTGTCGACCTCCTGCCGGTCCAGCTTGCTGACGATGTCAAAGGAAGAGTCCGCCACCGGACACCTCACCCCTTCTAGGCTGCGAATTCGTCCGCCCCGAGCACCAGGCGGGCGACCCTGGGCCCACCCCGGCGCGCCCCGCCAGCGTAGCGACCCGGAGGGATGTCACACCCACTCCCAAGGTCCGCTATTCTTTCCAGTGCCGCCGCGACAGCGGCGACCACGGCGGGTTGCCCGAGTGGCCAATGGGAGCGGACTGTAAATCCGTCGGCTTAGCCTACGCAGGTTCGAACCCTGCACCCGCCACACCACGTGGAACGGCCCCTGACCAGCAAGAACGGTCAGGGGCCGTTCGCATGTCCAGGATCTTGGCCAGGCGGCGGGACGCCGCCGGTGGTTGCGGAATATGGGCGGAATCCAGCGGGGCACGTTCCGCAGGTCGGGCCCAGGACGTTGGAAGATCATCTGCGTGAGCGGGGGGCCGCGGCGTCGGAGATGGTTCGGCCCGTATTCGGCCCGGCGGGCCGAGGGGGAGCACCTTCGGCGAGTGCCCGGTTCGCCCGTCGGCGTTGGGGGCCGTGGCCGGTAGTGGGCTTGGCGGCGGGGTGTGGGGGATCGTTACGGTACAGGCGTGGATCGGCGGGTGTTTGGCGTCTGGACCGCGGTCGTGTCGCTGCTCGCGCTCGTGGACGCGCTGGGGTGGTGGAAGGACTACGCGGACGGGGCGCACAGTGCCGGGCTGGGGCTCGCGCAGACGATGGCGTCGTCGCTGACGTGGATACCGGTGAACATCGGCGTGTACCTGCTCACCGCCTGGTCTCCGATCGGACGTCCCCATGTGGTGCGGGCGGTGCTGGTTCACCTGGCCGGATACCTGGTCGCGCTCTGCTGGCTCAGCGGACGGATGTTCCTGTTCGATCCGGTGCTGCACTGGCTGCCGCCCGCGCGGGGGTTCGGCGCGGAGTACCTCCGCAACCTCGGGGCCTACCTGGCGATGTACTTCGAGTGGGTCGGCGTGGCCCACGGCGTCTACTACTTCACCCAGTACCGGCGGCGGCGTGAACAGCTGGCGCAGGCCCGCGAGCAGCTGGCCGGGGCCAGACTGCAGGCCCTGCGGGCGCAGGTGCGGCCGCACTTCCTGTTCAACGCGATGAACACCATCGCCTCGTTCGTCCATGACGACCCGCCGCGCGCGGAGCAGATGGTCGTGCGGCTGAGCACCCTGCTGCGGCAGTCACTGGAGCACGACGGCTCGCTGGAGGTGACGTTGCGCGAGGAGCTGGAGGTCCTGTCCGCCTACGTGGACATCGAGCAGGCCCGGTTCGAGGACCGGCTCGAGGTGGAATGGCGGCTCCATCCCGGGACGCTGGACGCGCTGGTCCCGCCGCTGCTGCTTCAGCCCCTGGTGGAGAACGCGGTACGGCACGGGATCTCACCCCGCGACGCGCCGGGCACGGTGACGATCTCGGCCCGGCCGGACGGCTCCTGGCTGCAGCTGATCGTCGCCGACGACGGCGTCGGGTTGCCGCCCGACCGTCCGCGCTCCGGGATCGGACTGGCCAACGCCCGTGCCCGGCTCGCCCAGATGTACGGCACGGAGCACCGGTTCAGCGTCGAACCGCGCCCCGACGGAGGCGTCGCGGCGACCGTCCGGCTCCCGCTGCGGACGGCACGGGCGTGATCAAGACCCTGATCGTGGACGACGAGCCACCGGCCCGGCGGCGGCTGCAGCGCATGTTGACCCCGCACGAGGACGTCCAGCTGCTCGACGGTTGCGGGTCGGCCGCGACGGCGCTCGCCGCCCTCGACCGGCACCGGCCCGACCTGGTCTTCCTCGACATCCAGCTGCCCGAGGGCGACGGGTTCGACATCCTCGAGGCGATCTGGGGACGGCACGACCCGGCCGTCGTGTTCGTGACGGCCTTCAGCCGGCACGCCGTCCGCGCCTTCGAGATCGACGCGGTCGACTACCTGCTCAAGCCCTACGACCAGGACCGGCTCGACCTGGCGCTCACCCGGGTCCGCGACCATCTGGCCCGGCGGGCCGCCGTCCCCGCGCTGAACCGGCTGCCCGTCGAGATCGGCGGCCGGATCCGGCTGCTGGACCTGGACGCGATCGACTACGTCCGGGCCGAGGACGGCTACCTGCGCATCCACACCGGCACCCGCTCGCACCTGGTCCGCGGCACCCTGGCCAAGCTTCAGGAGCGGCTCGGTTCCGCGGAGTTCCTGCGGATCCACCGCTCGGTCATCGTCCGGGTCGACCGGATCCGCGAGCTCGAGATCCTCGGCCATGGGGAGATGCGGCTGATCCTCCGCTCCGGCGACGTCCTCATCTCCGGCCGCGCCTACCGGGACCAGGTGCGGGCCACGCTCGGCCTGCCGACCTGACGGCTGTGCTCGGCCTGCCGACCTGACAGCTGCGCTCGGCCTGCCGACCTGACCGCCGCTCCCGTTCACCGGCCGCCCGCTCCCGTTCGCCGCACGGCCCCGTTCACCGCCTTGGGGCCGCTCCTAGGGTGGCCGCAGCCCGTCACCCCGGCAGGGCCGGGGCCGGCATCCGCTCAGGGGCGCGAGTGCCGGTCCATCCACCCCACGTGGGGAGTTCGCGATGAAGAAGATCCGTCGTACCCTCGCCGCTCTCGCCTGCGGCTTCGCCGTCGTGGCACCGGCGTCCACCGCGCACGCCACGGCTCAGGGGCTCGGTGACCCGCGCCCTTGCCTGGACGACGACGGCGCCGTCCAGCCGGGCTTCACCTGCTGGAAGCTGACCGTCCCGCTCGACCATTCCGGCCGGACGCCCGGCACGCTCGACCTCCAGGTCGGCGCCGCGGACGGCCCGGCCCACCCCAAGGGCACGCTGCTGTTCCTCGCTGGCGGCCCAGGCCAGGAGGGTGTCGCCCTGCTCCAGCGCATCACCGGACGTCTGCCCGAGGTGTTCGAGCAGTATCGCCTCGTCATGATCGACCAGCGCGGCACCGGACCGCTCGGCGCCGTCGACTGCCCGGCGATGCAGGCCCAGATCGGCGGCTCGGACAGCGCCCCGGCCACCCCGGACGCGGTCGACGAATGCGTCCGGCTCCTCGGCGACCGGGCCCCGTTCTACGGCACCGACCAGAGCGTCGGCGACATCGAGGACGTCCGGCGCGCGCTCGGCGTGGACACGATGACCGTGGACGGCGTGTCGTACGGCAGCTTCGTCGCCGCCCGGTACGCCATCGCCCATCCCGGGCACGTGGCCAAGCTGATCATGGACTCGGTCGTCCCGCACCGCTGGACGGTCGCCGGGGACCTGAACCTGGTCGGGCTGACCGCCCAGCCCCGAGTCCTCCGGGACGCCTGCAAGGCCGCGCCCGCCTGCGGGTTCGACCCGGCGCAGGACCTCGCCGCGCTCGTCCGGCGGCGCACCGCGAACGGCGGGTCGAGCCTGTTCGGCGCGGTCGCGGGCTACGAGTTCATCGACCCGACCTACCGCAATCCCGACCCCTTCCCAGGCAGTGGCCTGCCGGGCGACATCATCGGCGCGATGCACCAGGCCGTCGCCGGCGACACCCGGAGGCTCGACGCCATCGAGGCCATGATGAGCCCGGCCGACGGAACGCCCGCGAGCCGGCTGAGCGCCGGTCTGCACGCCGCCACCATCTGCGACGACCTGCGCTTCCCGTGGGGCACCTCGGCCACTCCGAAGGAGCTTCGCCAGCCGTTCGTCGACCTCACCGCGCGGACCCTGCCCTCGTCCGCCACCTGGCCGTACACCTCGGCGGTCGCGCTCGCCCAGAGCAGCGTCCAGACCTGCCTGCGCTGGCCGGCCGAGCCCCCGAACTCCAACCCGTCCGGCAGGCTGCCCGGCCTGCCCACGCTGATCCTCGGCGGCGACCGCGATCTCAGCACCCCACTGGAGTGGGCCCGGCAGGAGCTCGCCGTCAGCCCGCCCGGCACCGACCTGGTGGTCGTCAAGGGCGCAGCGCACTCCATCCAGAACCGCGAACCCGGCCACGCCGGACGCGACGCCGTGACCGGCTTCCTGCTGGGCTGAGCGGGGGCCACCGCAAGGCGGACGGCCCTGACCAGGCGCAACGGTCAGGGCCGTTCCGTGTTTCAGGGCCGACCGGAACATCGGCCGGACGGATTCGTCCACAGGGGCCGGGGTGCCAGTAGGTTCGGCGGGTGGCGAATGTGTTGAACGACGCGGTGCGGCGGCTGGTGGACGAGGACAACCCCGCGGTGCTGGCGACGGTGAATCCCGATGGCAGCCCTCAGACGTCCGTGGTGTGGGTCGGGCGGGACGGGGACGATCTGCTCATCTCCAGCCAGGAGGGGCGGCGGAAGGTCCTGAACGTGCTGCGGGATCCGCGGGTCTCGTTGAGCGTGTACGACCGGAACGACCCGCTCTGGTACCTGGAGGTGCGCGGCGAGTGCGTCGTCGCCGAGGACGAGGGGCGCGCGCTCGCCGTGGCGCTGGCGGAGAAGTACGAGGGGACGGGCGCGGGCGAGGAGTACCTGGAGCTGCCGCCCGAGATGGTCCGTGTCGTGATGCGGATCTCGCCCCGGAAAGTGGTCGGGACGGCCGCGCAGGCATGAGCGGCCGTCCCGAACAGGTCCGTTAGCGACGGAACCGGACGCGCAGGGCCAGGGGCAGGATCACCGCGGCGAAGGCCGGGACGGGACCCGGGTCGGGGGCCGGCAGCGGGGCGAAGGCCTTGCTCTTCTTCAGGGCGGGCTGCTTGAACGTCTCCGGGATCGGGATCGTGCCCATCCGGTTGAGCGGCCAGACCTTGACGAACGCGCGTCCGATGACGTCCTTGGTCGGGATCGCGCCGTTCTCGGGGCCGTCCTGGTGCGCGCGCGAGTCGAGCGAGTTGGAGCGGTGGTCGCCCATGACCCAGAGCTGGCCGTCCTGGAGCGTGATGTCGAACGGGCTCTCGGACGGCTTGTCCTGCTGGTGGTCGATCGGGTCGACGTAGATGTAGGCCTTCTCGTCGAGCGCGACGCCGTTCACCGTGATGCGCCCCTGCGCGTCACAGCACTTCACGTGGTCGCCGGGGATGCCGATGACGCGCTTGATGTAGTCCTTCTCGGTGGGCGCGACGCCGAAGGCCGTCCCGATCCAGCGCACCGCCTTCGAGAACGGGTTGCTCGGCTTGGACACCTGCACCTCGGGCTGCCACGAGGGCGGGCCCTTGAAGACGATGACGTCGCCCCGCGTGATGTCCCGGGTGTGGAACACGATCTTGTTCACCAGGACGCGGTCGCCGACCAGGAGCGTGTTCTCCATCGAGCCGGACGGGATGTAGAAGGCCTGCACCGCGAACGTCTTGATGACCAGGGCGAGGATCACGGCGACGGCGATGAGGATGGGCAGTTCTTTCCAGAACGACCCCTTCTTCTTACCCTCGTCCTCGGTCTTCTCCTGGTCGGAGCCCTCCTGAGAGGGTTCTGAGTGCTGGTGTTCAGCGTCAGGTCGCACGTTCGAGAACCTCCCCGGGGACAGGCTTGCCAGCTTATGGTGTCCGATGCCTCAGCGCGCCTGTGGATCGGCCCCAAGTCGTGGACGTGCCACCGGTCACCGTTGTTCCCAGGACGCCGTTGTTGTTCCCAGGACGAACGGACGTGTAGACCAGGCTCGTGCATGTGAGCTTCGCGAGCGAACCGACGCCCGGACGTCCGAATGAGGATTTCGTGGTTGCGGGCCCGGACTGGGCCGTCGTCCTAGATGGGGCCACCGCGCCCCCGGGTGTGGATAGCGGATGTGTGCACAACCCCGCCTGGCTCGCGCGACGTCTAGGCGGAGCGCTTGCGCTGAGGCTCGCGGCAGAGGAAGACCGTCCGCTGGACGACCTGCTCGCCGAGGCCATCAAGACGGTGTGCGAACTCCATGCCGACCGGTGCGACCTGACCAACCCGGACAGTCCGTCCGCGACGGTCGCGATGCTGCGACACCGGTCCGACGCGCTGGAGTGGCTGGTTCTTGCCGATTCGCCGGTTCTGCTCGATGTGGATGATGAGGTGCGTGCCGTCCGTGATGACCGCGTTGACCACCTGACCAGTTACACGCTTGAGGCCGTCCGTGCGGCGCGGAACGCGTCCGACGGGTTCTGGGTCGCGAGCACCCGTCCCGAGGCCGCCTACGAGGCTCTCAGCTGCCGTGTCGAGGCGGCTTCGGTCCGGCGGGCGGCGATGTTCACCGACGGCGCCTCGCGGCTCGTGGAACGCTTCGGGACGCTCGACTGGCCCGGCCTCCTCGACCTCACCGACCGCGAGGGGCCGCGCGGGGTGATCGAGCGGACGCGCGCCGCCGAGTCCGCAGAGCCGGACGGCGCGCGTCGCGGGAAGCGCTACGACGACGCGACTGCCGTCATGGTCCGCCTCTAACGACCTCCGGCCCGCGTGCGCGACGCGCGCGAGCCGGTCCTAGCGTCCCTGGTCCGGAGCGATGTGCGGCCACCAGGCGGCGAGGTCCTCAGGGTGATGGACGCCCTCGACCGTGAGAGTCGCGTTCATCATCGGGAAGCGTCGTCCGGCCGGGAACTGCCGCGTGTACGAGGGCGGGTCCAGGACCACCACGCGAGTGCCGTTGATGGCGGGGATGTCCGCGGGGACGCCCTCGTTGTAGATCCATGCGCCGTGGCCGTCCACAAGGTTCCACGGACTGGTGACGATGGGACGGCCCTCGGGATCCTGGTCGGTGAACCACGCGACCCACTCAGGCGGAAGCGGCTCGCCGGGCATGCATCCCGGACGACCCAGAAGCGCGCCGCCCAGAAGGACGTGCAACTGGAAGTTGTCGCCGATGCCCGCGATCTGAACCGTCCAGCCCTGCTTGCTGGCACGATCCAACACCAGGAGCCGCTCGCCCTCGAGCACTTGCAGGACGCCCTGCACGTAGCCCATGTGCGAGTGGTACTCGACAAGCTCGCCGGCAAGGCGGGCGCGGCCCTCGCGTTCCTGGATGGCTCCACGCACCATCGCGGAGTTCTGCAGGACCGTGGTCATCGCCAGGGCGAACTGGGGGACCGAGAACCAGGCCAGCATCGCGCTGACGGAGGCTTCCCCGAGCTTCGGGACGAGAACGTCCACGATCTCCTGGGACGGGCCGTCATCCTCCATGTCGGGCGGCGTGCTGTGCGTCGCCTCGCTCCACGCGCGCGCGAAAGCGACCGCTTCGACGAACACCTCGGTCGCGCGCTCGACCAGTGTCAGGCCGATGCTTTCCGGAGCCGCGCCGTTCTCCACCCAGGAACCGGACAGGACGGCAAGCCACCCGCCGATGGAGGGCTGCGCCTTGCCCAGGCCGTCCGCGACGCGCGGCAGGGCCGCGGACAGATCGGCGGGGGAGACCTGCTGGCTCATGTTCATGACCTGCGGCAACAACTCACCGAACGCGGGGTTGTCGTCGATCGCGGCCTGGACGAGGGCATCGCAGGCCCGGTGGAAATCCTCGGAACCCATGTGGATCACCCTGGCACACCGGATTCTAGAGTCGAATTCTAGAATCGGCTCCATGGACGCTCAGGACTTCGCCGACGTCGTTTCGGCCGTGCGCGCCTTCGTGCGCGAGCAAGTCATTCCCCGCGAGGACGAGATCGAAGAGTCCGATTCCATTCCGGAGCCGATCCGTCAGGGCGCGCGCGAGATGGGCCTGTTCGGATACGCGCTCCCCGAGGAGTACGGCGGCCTCGGCCTGTCGCTGAGCGAGGAGGTCAGGCTGGTCTTCGAACTCGGCTACGCCAGCCCCGCCTTCCGCTCCATGTTCGGCACCAGCAACGGCATCGCCGGGCAGGTCCTCGTGAAGTCCGGCTCGCCGGAGCAGCGGGCGTCCTGGCTCCCGCGCCTGGCGTCGGGTGAGGTCGTGGGCGCGTTCGCGCTGACCGAGGCGGAGGCCGGCTCCGACCCCAGCACCCTCACCACGACCGCCCGGCGTGACGAGGACCACTACGTCATCGACGGCGCCAAGCGGTTCATCACCAACGCCACTGAGGCCGACGTGTTCATGGTCTTCGCGCGCACAGGAGGACCGGGCTCGCGCGGGATCTCCACCTTCCTTGTCCCTGGAGACGCCCCTGGGCTGAAGATCGGGACGCCCGACGCCAAGATGGGCCAGCGCGGAGCGCACACAGCCGAGGTCTTCTTCGAAGGCGTCCGGGTCCCTGCGTCCGCGATGGTCGGCCAGGAAGGAACGGGCTTCCGCACGGCGATGGCCTCCCTCGCGCAGGGGCGCGTCAGCATCTCCGCCGTCTGTGTCGGCCTGGCCCAGCGGATCGTGGACGAGACCGTCGCGTACGCGCGCGGGCGCACCCAAGGTGGCCACGTCATCGGCGAGTACCAGCTGATCCAGGGCCTCATCGCCGATTCCCAAGCGGAGCTGTACGCGGGACGGGCCATGGTCCTGGAAGCCGCCCGCGCGTTCGATGCCGGGGAGGACACCAAGCTCGGACCGTCCTGCACCAAGTACTTCTGCTCGGAGATGGTCGGACGCGTCGCCGACAGGGCCGTCCAGGTGTTCGGTGGCATGGGCTACATGCACGGGGTCCCCGTGGAGCGGTTCTACCGGGACGCCCGGCTGTTCCGGATCTACGAGGGGACGAGCCAGATCCAGCAGCTCGTCATCGCCCGGCACCTCCTTCGCTGAGCGTCTGGGAGCCCTGCGCCACGGGCCCGCTCGCCTCGCTGATCACCTGGTGACACCCCCTGCCGAGCGGGTCTGCGGCCCCGGCGGATTGATTTCGCACTACGCCGCCGGACCGTGTACTGTTCTTCCTGTCGCCGCGAACGGAAGAACGCGGATGACAAGCCCCTTTAGCTCAGTCGGCAGAGCGTCTCCATGGTAAGGAGAAGGTCTACGGTTCGATTCCGTAAAGGGGCTCAGAAGGAAGAGCCGCACTCCGATCACGGAGGGCGGCTCTTTTTGTGTGTGCTTCATGCGCGCCTCGTGCGCGTGGGGATCTGGTGACTACTGGGCTCACGTATGTGATCCACGGTGGCGGTGGTGCGGATTGTGTGCGGAAGGCGCTGGTCAGGTGGGCGCGGGATTCGCTCGTGCGCGGGCGTTGTGGTACCGTCCATCCGGTCCCAGCGGGATGATTCGCAGGTCACCGCATCAGCGGGTAACCTGGGGTCCGGTCCGCTGCGGACCACGAGGAACCGAGTCCCCCTGCAAGCCCCGGGAGCTCGCGTTTCCCTGGTGTGGTGAACTTCCGGTATCCTTGCAATCCGGTCGTCACCGACCATCACGGCGGGGTAGCTCAGTCAGGCAGAGCAAGCGGCTCATAATCGCTGTGTCGCCGGTTCAAGTCCGGCCCTCGCTACTACCCGAACCTCTCGGCCCCCACGGGGGCGAGAGGGCTGGGTTGAAACAGCCGGCCTTCCACTCCTGGACGGCCGACCGAGAACGTCCATGTCCCTAGCCCAGAAAGGCACTCCAACGTGGCTGCCACCGACGTCCGGCCAAAGATCACGCTGGCCTGCCAGGAGTGCAAGCACCGCAACTACATCACGCGGAAGAACCGGCGGAACGACCCGGACCGCCTGGAGATCAAGAAGTACTGCCCCAACTGCCGGACCCACCGGCCGCACCGCGAGACCCGCTAGTAGCCGTTCGAGCACAGCGGTCCGCGCGGGCAGCTTCGCGCTTGCCCCAGACGCAGACGCGCCTCAGCCCGTCCTCGCCATACCCGCGAGGGCGGGCTGAACGTCGTTCTGTTACCGTCCCGTAGCGAGACCGGTAACGGCGCTTCGGCGCGGGCGTCCGCCGGCCTCCGCGCGCACGAGCCCGGACGGGAACTCCACGCGCGAGCCCGCGGACTCCGCAGGGGAGTCCGCACGTGAGCGAGAGGGACGGAGTGCATGGCGATCAACCGTGAATTCATCGGGCGGACGTTCCCGCCCAGCGAGCCCTACGAGGTCAGCCGGGTGAAGATCCGGGAGTTCGCGGACGCCATCGGCGACGCCAACCCCGTCTACCGCGACCCCGAGGCCGCCCGCGCCGCCGGCCACCCCGATGTCATCGCGCCGCCCACCTTCCCGATCGTGGTCTCCCTCGGAGGGGGCGCGCTCGGCGATCCCGAGCTGGGCATCAACTTCGCCATGGTCGTCCACGGCGAGCAGCGCTTCGAGTACGTCCGCCCCGTGCGCGCGGGGGACGTCGTCACCTGCACCTCGACGATCACCGAGATCAAGGCGATCGGCAACAACGAGAAGGTCGACATCGTCACCGAGGTCCGGACGGCCGAGGGCGAACTCGTCTGCAAGTCGTACAACACGATCGTGGAGCGGGGGGCCTGATGACCGCCAAGGTGAAGTTCGACGAGGTCAACGTCGGCGACGAGCTGCCCGCCCAGACCTACCACGTCGACCGGGCGAACCTCGTCATGTACGCGGGCGCGTCCGGCGACTTCAACCCGATCCACTGGCGGGAGAGCTTCGCCAAGCAGGTCGGCCTGCCGGACGTCATCGCCCATGGCATGTACACGATGGCCCAGGGCGGCCGTTACGTGACCGACTGGGCGGGTGACCCCGGTGCCGTCGTCGACTACGGCGTGCGCTTCTCCGCGCCCGTCGTCGTGCCCGACGAGGGCGGGGCCGACCTGGAGATCACCGGGAAGATCGAGGAGAAGCGCGACGACAACACGGTCGTCGTGGCCCTCACGGCCAGGTCGGTGGGGCAGAAGGTCCTGACCCGCGCCAAGGCCGTCGTCCGGCTCGCCTGAGTCCGGTCGAGGTCCGCGAGTACGGTACACATGAGCCGGGGGCGGCCAGTCGCCCCCGGCTCATGCGCGCGTAGGGGAGGGGAGACACCACGTGGCGGTGTTCGCTGAAGAGGTGAACCTGGCCGGATACACGACGCTCCGTCTCGGCGGCCCGGCCCGGCGGTTCGTCGAGGCCACCACCGAGGCCGAAGTCGTGGACGCCGTCCAGGAGGCCGACGCCGACGGCGAACCCGTCCTGGTGCTCGGCGGTGGCAGCAACCTCGTGGTGTCGGATGAGGGATTCCCCGGAACCGTCGTCCACGTCGGAACCCGTGGCGCGGAGCAGCTGACGGACGGTCAGGGGCGCGTCCTCATGCGCGTGCAGGCGGGCGAGGAGTGGGAGCCGTTCGTGGCGCGCTGCGTCTCCGACGGCCTCTCCGGAGTGGAGTGCCTGTCGGGCATTCCCGGACGCGTGGGCGCGACCCCGATCCAGAACGTCGGGGCCTACGGGCAGGACGTGTCGGAGACCATCGTCGAGGTCCGCGCCTACGACCGCCGGTCAGGGACGATCATCACGCTCTCCCGTGAGGACTGTCGCTTCACCTACCGCAACAGCCTCTTCAAGCGGACGCCGGACCGGTATGTCGTCCTGGGGGTCACCTACGCCCTTCGCGAGTCCGAGGACTCTCAGCCGATCGCCTATGCGGAGCTCGCCCGCCGCGTGGGCGCTGAGCCGGGTGCGTGCGTCCCGCTAAAGGAGGCGCGCGACGCCGTCCTCGAACTGCGGCGGGGCAAGGGCATGGTGCTCGACCCCTCTGACCCGGACACGCGCAGTGCCGGATCGTTCTTTACCAACCCGATCCTGGACGCGGCGTCCCTTGCCGGTCTCGAACGACGCGTCGCTGAGCGCCTTGGCCCGGACGTGACCTTCCCGCGCTTCCCCGAGAATGGCGGCCGCACCAAGACATCCGCCGCATGGCTCATCGACCGAGCCGGCTTCACCAAGGGCCATGCTCGCGGGCGCGCGCGCATCTCTACCAAGCACACACTCGCCCTCACCAATCCGGCCAGCGGCAACACCGAGGACCTGCTCGCGCTCGCGCGCGAGGTTCGAGACGGCGTCCACGCCGCTTTCGGCGTTGCGCTGGTCAACGAGCCGGTCTTCGTCGGCGTGACGCTCTGACCCTCAAGATCACAGTCCTCGCCCCGCGGTCGCTTACCGAAACGGAAGAGGACTGTGGCGGGGGTCGGCTTGACGAAGTTAGTGATCGACCAATAACTTCGGATCCATGAGTCCACGGATGAGCGCCGACGAGCGCCGCGAGCAGACGATCAGGGCCGCGATGGCCGAGTTCGCCCGCAGCGGCTTCGACGGCACCTCCACCGCGGCGATCGCCGAGCGGGTGGGGGTTTCGCAGCCCTACCTGTTCCGGCTGTTCCCGTCCAAGCGGGCGCTCTTCCTCGCCGCCGCCGAACGCTGCTTCGACGAGATAGAGCTGGCAATGCGCGAGGCGGCGGGCGGCCTGTACGGCGGCGAGGCGATCACCGCCATGGGCCATCGCTACCGCGAGATCCTGGCGGGCGACCCGACTCTGCTCCGCTTCCAGCTGCACATCTACGCCGCCGCCGTCGACGACCCGGAACTCCGCGACCTCGGCAACGCCAAGTGGGCCCGGCTGTGGCGAACGATCGGCGAGCTCTCCGGCGAGACGCCCGAAGAGGTGTTGCGGTTCGTCTCCGTCGGCATGCTCCTGAACGTCCTGACCGCCTTCAACATCCCGTTCGACCGCGGTGAGCGGCTGCCCCACGTCCTGGTGGAGTGGTCGCAGCACCCCTACGAGGCCCCGGTGGGAAGTCGCGCCGCCGATCACTCGCCACCGGTGCCGGCCTCCTCGGCGGCCGCTGAAGAGGGGTAAGCGGAGCCGCAAAAGCCGTTCGACCGAGCGCGTCCACCGACGCGCCTTCTTTTGCCCGAGCAAGTTAGTGACTGATAACTAATCAAGGAAGCCTCATGAGACCTCACGCACTCCGCACCTTCGTGGTGACCGGCATCGCGTTGTTCATGGTCACCCTCGACAACCTCATCGTCACGAACGCCCTGCCCGCCATCAGCGCAGACCTCGGCACCGGCCTCGAGGGGCTGCAGTGGACGGTCAACGCCTACACACTCACCTTCGCCGTCCTGCTGCTGCCCGCGGCGGCCGTCGCCGACCGGCACGGCCGGCGACGCCTGTTCATGCTCGGCATGGCCCTGTTCACGCTCGCCTCGGCCGCCGCGGCGCTCGCCCCCGGCATCGGCGTCCTCATCGCGGCCCGGGCCGTCCAGGGCATCGGCAGCGCGATCGTCGCCCCGCTGACCCTCACCCTGCTCGCGCACGCCGTTCCGCCCGCCCGCCGGGCCGTCGCCCTGGCGGCATGGAGCGTGATGAGCGGCCTCGGCGTCGCCCTGGGCCCGATCGTCGGCGGCGCCGTCACCGAGTACGCCACCTGGGAGTGGATCTTCTGGATCAACGTCCCCGCCGGACTGCTCGTGCTCGCACTCTCCCCGCGATTCCTGACCGAGAGCCACGGCTCCGCGCAGCGCCTCGACCCGCTCGGCACCGTCCTGGTCACCCTCGGCCTGCTCGGCGTCGTCCTCGGCCTGGTCCGCGGCAACGAGCACGGCTGGACGAGCCCCCAGGTCCTCGGCTCCGTCATCGCGGGCGCCGCCTTCCTCGCCGCGTTCCTCGTCCACGAGGCCCGCACACCGCACCCGATGCTCCCGCTGAGCCTGTTCCGCTCCCGCGGCTTCACCCTCGTGAACCTGATCAGCCTCGCCATGTGCTTCGGCATGTTCGGCGTGACGTTCCTGCTGGTCCAGTTCCTGCAGCTGATCGGCCACATGTCCCCGCTCGAGGCCGGCGTCCGCACCCTGCCCTGGACGGCCATGCCGCTCCTGGTGGCCCCCCTCACCGCCCCGCTGGCATCCCGCCTGGGCACTCGCACGGTGCTCGTCCTGGCCCTGCTCTTCCAGTCCGCGGGCCTGGCCTGGCTGGCCGTCCGCCTCGCCCCCACCTTCGGCTATGGCGCCCTCGTCCCGGGCTTCGTCCTGGCGGGCATCGGCATGGGCCTGTTCTTCGCGCCGGTCACCCGTCTCGTCCTGGCCTTCGCTCCGGCCACCCAGACCGGAGTGGCGTCCGGCATCAGCAACGTCAGCCGCCAACTAGGCACCGTCCTCGGGGTGGCGGTCCTGGGCGCCGTGTTCACCGCCACCGGCGACATGACCACCCCCCACAACTTCGCCACCGGCGTCACCGCCGCCCTCTGGACCGCCTCAGCAGTCCTCGCCGCCGCCGCCCTGACCACCCTCGCCGTCCCCCGCTTCACCACACCCCCCACCCCCGCCCCCACCACCCCCAAGCCCCAGTCCACCCCCCAATCCACCCCAACCCCCACAACCTGACCCCACCCAAGTCCCCACCCGGCCGCGCGCCCTCCCCTCCGCGCACGGCCCAACCCCATGGCGTGGCTCAACCCCACGGGTGGCTTAACCCCACGTGCAGCTCAAGCCCACGCGTGGCCCAACCCCGGTGGAGGTTGGGCCCAACGGCGCTCAACGCCCGCAGGGGTAATCCCCGCGGGCATGGGCCTCTCCATGCGGCCCAATGCCGATGCGGCCGCATCCTGGCGGGGGTGGTCACGCGGGGCCCAAGGCCTCGGGCCCGCCCTCCGGTGAGCCTCGCCCCCGTGCGCGGCGCAATCCCTCGTGCGTGGCCCAACCCCGGTGGAGGTTGGGCCCAACGGCGCTCAACGCCCGCAGGGGTAATCCCCGCGGGCATGGGCCTCTCCACGCGGCCCAATGCCGATGCAGCCCCCTCCCGGCGGGGTGGTCACGCGAGGCCCAAGGCATTGGGCCGCCCTCCAGTGGGCCTCGCCCCCGTGCCCGGCTGAATCCCATGCGCGGCGCAACCCATGCGCGGCCCAACCCATGCGCGCGGCTTAACCCCCATGCGCGAGGTCAACCCCCAGGGATTGACCTCGCCATGCGGCTCAACCCCGTTTGGCGCGTTTCGCGTTCGGTCCAAGCCCCGAATGGCCCAACCTTGTGTGAACCACCCCCGCATGGCTCACGCCCGTGTGGCCCAAGTCCCTTGTGGCAAGCGCCGTGTGGGCAAGCGCCGTGATGGGACCCGCCCCCGCGCGGCTCAACCCGATGCGCGCGGCCAAACCCCGTTCGGCTCGTCTCGCGTGCGCCCAAGCCCCGTATGGCCCCCTGTGTGAACCACCCCCACGGGACTCAACGCCGTGCGGCCCAAGCGTCGTGTGGGGCCCGCCCCCGCGCGGCTCAACCCCGCGCGCGGCCCAACCCCTGCGGACGTTGGGCCCAAGGGGGCCCAACGTCCGCAGGGGTTAACCCCGTAGGCATGGGCCTCTCCACGCGGCCCAATGCCCAATGCGGCCCCTCTCGGCGGGGGTGGTCATGCGAGGCCCAAGCGTTGGGTGGGCCCGCCCCCCCCCGCGCGGCTCAACACCCACGCGGCCCGAGCCCCTGCGGGGTTTGGCCCCCGCCGGGCCCAAAGCCCGCAGGGCCGACCCGCACGGGCCTCGCCCTCCGCGCGGCTCAACCACGTGTTCGGCTCAACCACGCGTTCGGTCCCATCCACGTTCGGTCCAACTCACGTCCGGTCCCACCCTTCATGTGGCCCCCCGCGGTCCCCCCGTGGCCCCCACGCGGTCCCCACGCGGTCCCCTCCGCGTGGTTCACCCTCCGCGTGGTTCACCCTCCGCGTGGTTCACCCTCCACGTGGTTCACCCTCCACGTGGTTC
>NZ_JADG01000013.1:339729-387927 GCF_000518265.1 Actinomadura oligospora ATCC 43269
CCCTCCACGTGGTTCACCCTCCACGTGGTTCACCCTCCACGTGGTTCACCCTCCACGTGGTTCACCCTCCACGTGGTTCACCCTCCACGTGGTTCCCCTGTGGTCCCCTCCGCGTGGTCCCCTCCGCGTGGTCCCCTCCGCGTGGTCCCCTCCGCGTGGTTCGACCGCGTGCGGCTCAACATCGGTGCGGCCCCTGCGGCCCCTGCGGCCCTGCGGGCCTCGGACCCTCGGCGGTTTGGGCCTCCTCGTGCGGCTCGGCCTTCGGGGGATCTGGGCTTGGTGGTGGGCTCGGCGTGCGTGGTGGGTGATTTCGCTCAGGTACTGCGCGGGTGTGTCTATGCGTGAGGGCAGGCGATGCGCACGGGGTGGCTTGTGGTGGCGGGTTTGAACCCTGGGACTGGCGGGTCATTCTGGACCGCTTGCGGCAGGAGGGACGGTGCCGGGAGCGGGGGCGCCTTCTGGGGAGGGGGCGGGTGGGGGTGTTGGTCGGTTGGACGGGCGTTGTGTTGGGGGAAGGAGGCGCTGGTGGGTTGGGGGGTTATTCGGGGGTGGTGGCCAGCCAGGTGTCGATTTGGTTCAGGAGGCGGGTGCGGAGGGGGGTGGGGGCGGCGGAGGCCTGGATGGAGTGGCGGGCCAGGTCGGCGAGTTCGGGGTCGGTGAAGGCGTGGACTTCGCGGGCGAGCTCGTACTGGCGGGCCAGGCGGGAGCCGAAGAGGAGGGGGTCGTCGGCGCCGAGGGCGAGGTGGGCGCCCGCCTCGTAGAGGGTGCGGAGGGGGACGTCGGACGGGGTGGACGCGACGCCGAGGCTCACGTTGGAGGCGGGGCAGACCTCGAGGGCGACGCCGCGGTCGGCGATGCGGGCGAGGAGGCGGGGGTCCTCGACGGCGCGGACGCCGTGGCCGATGCGGTCGGCTTCGAGGGTGTCCAGGCATTCGCGGATGCTGGTCGGGCCGAGGAGCTCGCCGCCGTGCGGGACGGACAGGAGGCCCGCGCGCTTGGCGATGCGGAAGGCGCCGTCGAAGTCGTAGGCGCGGCCTCGGCGTTCGTCGTTGGAGAGGCCGAAGCCGACGACGCCCTGACCGACGTAGCGGGCCGCCAGACGGGCGAGGGTCTTGGCGTCCAGGGGGTGTCGGGTGCGGTTCGCGGCGATGATCACGCCGATGCCGACGCCCGTGGCCTTCTCCGCCTCGCGGGCGGCCGACAGGACCAGTTCGACGGTGGGGGTGAGACCGCCGAAGCGGGCCGCGTAGCCGCTCGGGTCGACCTGGATCTCCAGCCAGCCCGATCCCTCGGCGGCCTCGTCCTCGGCGGTCTCGCGGAGCAGTCGACGCAGGTCGTCCGGGGACTGCAGGACGGACCGGGCGATGTCGTAGAGGCGCTGGAACCGGAACCAGCCGCGCTCGTCGGTGGCGCGGAGCCGGGGCGGCCAGTCCTCCACGAGGGCGTCCGGCAGGTGCACGCCGTACTTGGCGGCGAGCTCCACCAGGGTCGAGTGACGCATCGAGCCGGTGAAGTGCAGATGCAGGTGGGCCTTGGGGAGCGTCGCCACCGGGCGCGGGCGCGGGGTCTCGAGCAGTGGGGACGCGACGGACGTGGTAGGGGCCTCCATGTGCCAATGTTGCCGGATCCGAGCCGATGTGGAACCCGCGGCTCACCAGGACCATCAGTCCGGACTACCCGTCATGACCCGTTGCGGCCATCCGCCACATGATCCTTTTGTCGGTGCGCGGCGACGCCCACGGGTGCCGATATCCCCACAGGACAGGGTCAAGCGGAGATTCGGAGTGTCGGCGGAAGAAGCGGAACCAAGTGCCCGAGCGCGGTCGCGGTGTGTGGAAAATCACCTTGGACGGTCGTGCTCGGGGAAGGGGAAAGCCCCGGCCCGAAAAGCGGGGCCGGGGCTCGGTGAATCGGGTCAGTGGGCCTCGTTGAGGAGCTTGGCGACCCGGGAGACGCCTTCGACGAGGTCGTCGTCGCCGAGGGCGTAGGAGAGACGGAAGTAGCCGGGTGTGCCGAAAGCCTCACCGGGGACGAGCGCGACCTCGGCCTCCTCCAGGATCAGGGCGGCCAGCTCGACCGAGGACTGCGGGCGCTTGCCGCGGATCTCCTTGCCGATCAGCTCCTTGACCGACGGGTAGGCGTAGAACGCGCCCTCGGGCTCGGGGCAGACGACCCCGGGGATCTCGTTGAGCATCCGGCCCATGGTCTGGCGGCGGCGGTCGAACGCCCTGCGCATCTCCGCGACGGCCGACAGGTCGCCGGTCACGGCGGCGAGCGCGGCGGCCTGCGAGACGTTCGCGACGTTGGACGTGGCGTGCGACTGCAGGTTCGCGGCGGCCTTCACCACGTCCTTCGGGCCGATCATCCAGCCCACCCGCCAGCCGGTCATCGCGTAGGTCTTGGCGACGCCGTTGAGCACCAGCGTCCGGTCGGCGAGCTCGGGCACGACCACCGGCATCGAGTGGAACTCGGCGTCCCCGTACACCAGGTGCTCGTAGATCTCGTCGGTGATGACCCAGAGCCCGTGCTCGGCCGCCCAGCGGCCGATCGCCTCGATCTCGTCCCGCGAGTAGACCGCGCCGGTCGGGTTGGACGGCGAGACGAACAGCAGCACCTTGGTCCGCTCGGTGCGGGCGGCCTCGAGCTGCTCCACGCTGACCCGGTAGCCGGTGGTCTCGTCCGCCACCACGTCCACCGGGACGCCGCCGGCGAGCTTGATCGACTCGGGGTAGGTCGTCCAGTAGGGGGTCGGGACGATGACCTCGTCGCCCGGGTCGAGCAGCGTCGCGAACGCCTCGTAGACGGCCTGCTTGCCGCCGTTGGTCACGAGCACCTGGGCGGCGTCCACCTGGAGGCCGGAGTCGCGCAGCGTCTTCTCGGCGATCGCCTCGCGCAGCTCCGGCAGGCCGCCGGCGGGGGTGTACTTGTGGAACCGCGGGACGCGGCACGCGGTCACGGCCGCCTCGACGATGTAGTCGGGCGTCGGGAAGTCGGGCTCGCCGGCGCCGAACCCGATGACCGGACGGCCCGCCGCCTTCAGCGCCTTGGCCTTGGCGTCGACGGCCAGCGTGGCGGACTCGGAGATGGCGGCGATGCGCCTGGAGATGCGGGGACGCTCAGTGCTCATGTCCGTAACGTTACCGAGGCCCGGCCATGACTTCAGCGAGATATCCGCAGCCGTTGTGGCTGGTCGGAGAGACATGCCGGGGGCGGTTTTCCGTTTCCGGTTCGACGGGAGGGCGTTCGGGGCCGTAGACTCCACAGCCTAGTGACGCGTCACCGGGATACGGCCCTGTCCGCACAAGCCGTAAGCTTGGGACCGGCACGAACCGATCCGCGAGGAACGGTGTCTCCCCTGGGAGGCGTTGAAGGGCAGTGGCTCAATTGGTAGAGCTCCGGTCTCCAAAACCGGCGGTTGGGGGTTCGAGTCCCTCCTGCCCTGCGAGGTGCGGTGCGCGCTTCCCCGCGCGGCCACGGGCTGCCGGGGTCCGCGCGAACAACCACGACGTGGTTGAACACGACCTATGAGGTGAACGGCGGCACAATGGCGACTGAGACGCGCGGCGAGGCCGCGGCCAAGGACGAGGGCAAGTCGAACTCCGCGCCGAAGCGGACGACGCCCCCGCTCTTCGTACGCCAAGTGATCGCCGAGCTGCGCAAGGTCATCTGGCCGACGCGCCGTGAGCTGATCACCTACACCACGGTCTCCCTGGTCTTCGTTCTGGTCATGGTCGCGCTCGTCGCGGGCATCGACTGGGGTCTGCAGAAGGGCGTGTTCTGGCTCTTCGGCTGATCCGCGCCGACCGCGGGGCGCACGCCCGCCGCGTGCCCCCTCCGCCGGAGGCGTGACCTCCGGCACCGCCTCCGCGGTCCGCGTCAGCAGAACAGAGTCGACCAGCCCCCCGCGTCCGGTACACCGCCGGAAAACTCCAGCCAAGCCAGACCGAGAGAAGAAGGATCAGCACCGTGTCCGAGTCCTCACAGCCCAACGACGAGGCCATCGAAGAGGCCCAGTCCGCTGCGGCTGACGCGGCCGAGCCGACGGAAGACGCGGCCGCCGCGCCCGCCGACGGCGCCGCGGACGTCCCGGCGGCCGAGGACGCCGCCGCGGAGGGCGACGTCACGGAGGCCGGGAACGAGGCCGCCGAGGCGGGCGCCGAGCAGGCCGAGGCCGAGCAGGGCGGCGACGAGGACGGCGAGGACGCCGACGAGGCTCCGGTCGAGCCGCCGGCCGACCCGTACGCCGACTTCAAGATGCAGCTCCGGCTCCAGCCGGGCGACTGGTACGTCGTGCACTCCTACGCGGGGTACGAGAACCGGGTCAAGACCAACATCGAGACCCGCACCCAGACGCTCAACATGGAGGACTACATCTTCCAGATCGAGGTTCCTCAGCACGAGGTCACCGAGATCAAGAGCGGCAAGCGGCAGAAGGTCAACGAGAAGGTCCTGCCGGGCTACATCCTGGTCCGGATGGAGCTGACCGACGAGTCGTGGGCCGCGGTCCGCAACACGCCGGGCGTGACCGGGTTCGTCGGCCTGTCGAACAAGCCGTCCCCGCTGAGCCTGGACGAGGTCGCCAAGCTGCTGGCCCCGGAGCCGGAGGAGACCCCGGAGACCAAGGCCAAGGAGACCGCCAAGATCGCCAGCACCGTGGACTTCTCGGTCGGCGAGTCGGTCACCGTCATGGACGGCCCGTTCGCCACCCTCCCGGCCACGGTCAACGAGATCAACATCGAGCAGCAGAAGCTCAAGGTGCTGGTCTCGATCTTCGGTCGCGAGACCCCGGTGGAGCTCTCCTTCAACCAGGTCTCCAAGATCTGACGAGGTTCGCCGCGAACGCTCCCGCCGCCGTCCGGCGCGGGGGCGTTCCGCGTTTTCCGCCCTGTTCTCCCTGCGCGGACGCGTTGTGTTCTCCCTGCGCGGACGCGTCGTCCGGCGACCGCTCAGGGCTGATCTGAGGGGCGTCGGCCGCTCGTCCTCGTGGGGTGGGCGTCGCCTCGGGCGTGGCGTTCGTCCGGATTCGGACGTGGTGGTCGCGCGCCGGGCGGTGGATTCGCGTCCCGCTGGACGAGCCGCTCCGCCGGATCGCCTAGACTTGCTGGTCGGCCCCGCCTCGGCGGGGAAGGCTCCGAACGACGCGGACGGGTCGCACGACCTCCGCGCCGGCCCCGCGGTTCCGCGGGATGCCGGAGCCGCCTTTCCCGGCTTCTACACGGCGGGCTCGTCCCGGCCGTCGTGTTGCCCGTGCCCACGGGAGTCGAAGCCACCGCGAAACGGGACAGAGGAGGGCACATGCCTCCCAAGAAGAAGATCGCCGCGATCGTCAAGGTCCAGCTGCAGGCCGGCGCCGCGACCCCCGCGCCGCCCGTCGGTACCGCGCTCGGTCCGCACGGCGTCAACATCATGGACTTCTGCAAGCAGTACAACGCTGCCACGGAGGCCCAGCGCGGCAACGTGATCCCGGTCGAGATCACGATCTACGAGGACCGCTCGTTCACCTTCGTCACCAAGACCCCGCCGGCCGCGCAGCTGATCCTGAAGGCCGCGGGCATCGAGAAGGGCTCGGGCGAGCCGCACAAGACCAAGGTCGGCAAGGTGACCCGCGACCAGATCCGCGAGATCGCGACCACCAAGATGCCCGACCTGAACGCCAACGACCTGGACGCCGCCGAGAAGATCGTCGCCGGCACCGCCCGCTCCATGGGCATCGAGGTCGAGTAACGCCCCGGCGCCCGCCCCGCGCGGGCGCCACCGCCCGCCGACCGCGGGTTCCGGCCGTCCACCTTCCCGGTGGGCGGCCGACCGTCCGCCTCGCGCGGACGTCACGGAAGACAGTGGAAGGGCCGCTGCGAGGCCCGCACCACGATCCCCTGAGGAGGGAACATGAAGCGCAGCAAGGCGTACCGCGCCGCTCTGGAGAAGATCGAGAAGGACCGTCTCTACTCCCCGGCCGCCGCTGTGAAGCTGGCCAAGGAGACCACGGCCACCAAGTTCGACGCGACCGTCGAGGTCGCCCTGCGCCTGGGCGTCGACCCGCGCAAGGCCGACCAGATGGTCCGCGGCACCGTCAACCTGCCGCACGGCACCGGTAAGACCGCCCGCGTGCTGGTCTTCGCCGGTGGCGCCAAGGCGGACGAGGCCCGCGAGGCCGGCGCCGACATCGTCGGCTCGGACGACCTGATCGAGCGGATCCAGGGCGGCTTCCTGGACTTCGACGCGGTCGTCGCGACCCCGGACCAGATGGGCAAGGTCGGCCGCCTGGGCCGCGTGCTCGGCCCGCGTGGCCTGATGCCGAACCCGAAGACCGGCACCGTCACCATGGACGTGGCGAAGGCCGTGACCGACATCAAGGGCGGCAAGATCGAGTTCCGTGTCGACCGGCACGCGAACCTGCACTTCATCATCGGCAAGGCCTCCTTCTCCGAGACCCAGCTGGTGGAGAACTACGCCGCCGCGATCGAGGAGATCATGCGGCTCAAGCCGTCCGCCGCCAAGGGCCGGTACGTGAAGAAGGCCGCGCTGACCACCTCGATGGGCCCGGCCATCCAGGTCGACCCGAACGTGGTCCGCAACCTCACCGCCGAGCTCGAGGGTTCCGCCGCCTGACGGAACCGCACGGCGGAGACGCCGGGCGGAACCGCCTGACGGACCGCCCGGCGCGCCCAGCGTGCCGAATTGGACGTCCCCGGACACCGGGGGCGTCCTTTTCGCTTTGTGGGACGGAAGTGACGCCTCATGTCCTCCCGGGGTACGCCCATGGTCGTACCGGAGGGTCAGGTGTTCGTACCACCGGGGGATGCGGAGCGCCGTGCGCCCGCGCAGACTGAAGGTCATCAAGCAGTGAGACCTAGGAGGCACCTTTCATGAAGCGCCGAATCGCCGTGGCCGCCGGCGCGACCTCCGTCGGTGCCGTCCTTCTCCTGTCGGGGTGTGGCGGGACGGGAACCAAGGGCGGAACCACCGGTGACATCAAGCTCACCGCGGCCGACGCCGTGATCAAGGCGTCCGAGAAGACGGGGAAGGCCGACACGTTCAAGGCCGACCTCACCGTCACCGACTCCGCCAAGGGCGGCTCGGTGCACGCGACCGGGCAGTTCCGGCTCCGCCCGACGCTCCAGTTCAACGCCACCCTCGACAACGTCTCCAAGGGCGGGCAGGGCCTGTCCGGGCTGAGCGGGCAGGCGATCTTCACCGGGGAGACCCTGTACGCCAAGGTGCCGCAGCAGTTCAGCCAGTTCGTCGGCGGCAAGCCGTGGGTGAAGATCGGCGTGGCCCAGGCCCAGCAGCAGTCCGGGATGGACCTGCGCGGCGTCATCGACCAGATCCAGCAGGTCGACCCGGCCGAGCAGACCAAGATGTTCACCGCGTCCAAGGACGTGCGCAAGGTCGGCGGCGAGTCCGTGGACGGCGTGCAGACCACGCACTACCAGGGCACCGTGACGGTGAAGGAGGCGCTGCAGCAGCTGACCGCCGAGCAGCGCGCGGACGCCCAGAAGTGGCTGTCCCGGGCCGCGAACTCCAACCAGAAGATGAACTTCGACCTGTGGGTCGACTCGTCCAACCTGCCGCGCAAGATGGTCACCAAGGGCTCCACGCCGGGCGGTGACGGTGGCACGGTGACCGTCCTGTACCGCGACTACGGCAAGTCCTTCAAGGTCAGCCCGCCGCCGTCGGACCAGGTGGGCGACTTCTCGCTGCAGGGCCTGTTCGGCAAGCACAACTGACCCGTACCGAGCCGGTCCGCGTGATCGGAGGCGGCCGCACGCATGATCACTTGCGCGCGGCCGCTTGTTCATGTCCGCAGCAGGCTCTCGAAGGCACTGTGTCGAGCGTGCCAGATAGCTCCTCCGTGATCGGTGGGTCGGGTGCGTCCGGGGCGTGGGCCCGGCCGGGTGTGTGAGCGTTCCGGCCCGGGCCTGGGCGGGTGTGCGCACGTCGGGCCGATGACGCCGCTGTCGGTGATCTCCCGTATAGTGCGCGATCCCCGCGGCTGGTGGGGATCATCGAAAGGGAGCTTGGTCATGAAGCGTCGTGTCGTCGCCGGATCCGCCGTCTCGGCGGGACTGGTCCTCTCTCTGACCGGGTGCCTCGGTGACTCCGGAGGCGACAAGGGCACGGGCGCGTCCGGCGGTGGCAAGGGCGTGGTGCTCGCCGCGGCGGACATGGTGCGCAAGTCGTCCGAGAAGACCGCGAAGGTGGAGACCGTCAAGGCCGAGGTCCAGACCGAGGTCACGGTGCCCAGCGTGGGCAAGCCGGTCACCATGCACATGCGGATGGCGTCGAAGATGCGCCCCGAGCCGGCGTTCCGGATGACCATCGACTCGATGAGCATGGGCGGCAGGAGCATGGCCGGCCAGGGCGGCATGGAGATGATCATGGTCGGCCGGACCATGTACATGAAGTCGGCGGCGTTCGCGCAGCTGTCGCACGGCAAGCCGTGGCTGAAGCTGTCCTCCTCCGATATGGGCGCCGCGGCCGGGCAGAGCTTCGACCAGCTGATCGAGCAGCAGAAGCAGGCCGACCCGGCCGACCAGACCAGGATGTTCACCGCCTCCAAGGACGTCCGGGAGGTCGGCAAGGAGACGGTGAACGGCGTCCAGACCACGCACTACCAGGGCACGGTCTCGGTCCAGGAGATGTCCGCGAAGCTGCCCGCCGCGACGCGGCAGCAGCAGATGAAGAGCTTCCAGAAGCTCGGCGTCCAGTCGCTCGCGTTCGAACTGTGGGTGGACGGGAAGCAGCTTCCGGCGAAGGTCGTGGTCAGGTCGCCGGAGGGCGCGTCCACGAAGATGAACACCACGGTCACCTACTCCGACTGGAACGCCCCCGTCACGGTCACCGCGCCGCCCGCCTCCCAGGTCGGCAGGATGCCGAAGCTGCCCGGCCTCGGCGGCACCCCCGGGGCCTGACCCGCCGGCCCCGCGGCCTTCCGGGCCGCCGGGGCGGTCACCCGCGCGATTTGGCACCGGCGGTCTTCGGCACGTATCGTGTGCTCTGCCGAAGACCGCCGGTCGCCGTTCCTGTGTCCGCACAGCGAACGGCCGAAGGACTCGGCCTCCGATCCGTCGGAGGACGAGCGGCCCGCGTAGGTGAAACGAGAGCTTCCCGCATGACTTTCCCGTGGTCGTGCCCGACGCCCCGTGCGCCTACGCCGGGGCGTTTCTGCTTTCTTCGCCCCGGCGGCTTCCCACCCAAGGTAATCGGAAGGAGGCCACATGGCTAAGGCCGAGAAGGCCACGGCGATCGCCGAGCTCAAGAACGACTTCGAGAGCTCGAACGGCGCCGTGCTGACCGAGTACCGCGGGCTCACGGTCGCCCAGCTCAAGGAGCTGCGCACCAACCTCGGAGAGAACGCGAAGTTCTCCGTGGTGAAGAACACGCTGACCAAGATCGCCGCTGGCGACGCCGGTGTGGACGAGGACTTCAAGAAGCTTCTTGAGGGCCCGTCCGCCATCGCGTTCGTCCAGGGCGACGTGGTCCAGGCCGCCAAGGGCCTGCGTGACTTCGCCAAGGCGAACCCGCTGCTGGTGATCAAGGGTGGCTTCGTCGACGGCAAGTCGATGGACGCCTCCGAGATCGCCCAGCTCGCGGACCTGGAGTCCCGCGAGGTTCTCCTCGCCAAGCTCGCTGGCGCGATGCAGGCGTCCATGGCCAACGCCGCGGCCCTGTTCAACGCGCTGCCGACCAAGACGGCACAGCTCGCGGAGGCGCTGCGCGCCAAGCGCGAGCAGGCCGGCGAGACGGCCGAGGTTCCGGCCGCCGACGCCGCCGCCGAGGCTCCGGCCGAGGCTGCTGCCGACGAGGCGTCCGCCGAGTAACGGTCCGTCCGGACTGAGACCCGCGGTCATCACTGACCACACCCGTACCAAGCCATAGCGGAGGAAACATCATGGCGAAGCTCAGCACCGAAGAGCTGCTCGACGCTTTCAAGGAAATGACCCTGCTCGAGCTCTCCGGCTTCGTGAAGCTGTTCGAGGAGACCTTCGACGTCAAGGCCGCCGCCCCGGCCGCCGTCGCCGTCGCCGCCCCGGCCGCCACCGGCGGTGCCGCCGAGGCCGAGGAGCAGGACGAGTTCGACGTCATCCTCGAGGCTGCCGGCGACAAGAAGATCCAGGTCATCAAGGAGGTGCGCGGCCTGACCTCGCTCGGCCTCAAGGAGGCCAAGGACCTGGTCGACGGCGCGCCGAAGCCGCTGCTGGAGAAGGTCAACAAGGAGACCGCCGAGAAGGCCAAGGAGGCCCTCGAGAAGGCCGGCGCCACGGTCTCGGTCAAGTAAGACCCTTCAAGACTCTCATCTCAGAGCGTCTTGCCGCGCGAGGCGGTCGTCCCACATCGGTGGGACGGCCGCCTCGCCGCTTTTCGGCCCGGGGACAGCCCGGACAGGGGGCTTGGCTCGTGTGCGCACGATGTGAGTGGCCAGGGGGGACGAAGTTGTCCACAGGTGAGCGCACCGGTTGTGCGGGCTCTCGCACGCCGCGTAGCGTCTCGAGGGTCAGGGGGGACGAAAGTTTCCCGAAGATTCCTCTGATACCCGCCTTGAAGTGCTGGTTCTTGGAGCAGTAGTGTCACCCGCGATGTAAGTAACGATTGTCTTACGACGTCGCCTTTCGTTGCAGTTGCGGGCTCGTGCCCCTTCCATTTCGGGCGCGGACCGCTACGGTAGTGGCACCCGCCACAGCTACCGGACGGTAGTAACCGGTCCGGCACCTGATGTCACGGCGGATGTCAGGGCGGCGACCCCGGTGAGCCGGCGGCAAACGGACAACGACAACTGCACGGCGATCCCGTCCGCGGCGCGGCGGCACGGGACCGCACCCCGCCTGAGTGCTACTCGCTCATTGGTTCCGGATTCCCCCGGCCTGGACGAAAGGTGACGAGTGGGCGTCGAAATCAGAGTCGAGGGGCTGACCAAGTCCTTCGGCCGCCAGGTCATCTGGCAGGACGTGTCGCTGAGCATCCCCGCAGGAGAGATCTCCGTCCTGCTGGGCCCCTCCGGCACGGGCAAGTCGGTCTTCCTGAAGTCGCTGGTGGGGCTGTTGAAACCCGACCGCGGCCACATCTACATCGGCGACCGCGACCTGCCCTACCTCCCCGAGCACCAGCTCTACGAGACCCGCAAGCTGTTCGGCGTGCTGTTCCAGGACGGCGCCCTGTTCGGGTCGATGAACCTGTTCGACAACATCGCCTTCCCGCTGCGCGAGCACACCCGCAAGACCGAGGCCGAGGTCAGGCGGATCGTCCTTGAGAAGATGGACCTGGTCGGCCTGATGGGCGCCGAGGGCAAGCTGCCCGGCGAGATCTCCGGCGGCATGAAGAAGCGCGCCGGGCTCGCCCGCGCGCTGGTGCTCGACCCCGAGATCCTCCTGGTGGACGAGCCCGACTCCGGCCTCGACCCGGTCCGCACCGCGTTCCTGAACCAGGTGTTCATCGACCTGAGCGCGCAGCTCGACTGCACCTTCCTGATCGTCACCCACGACATCAACACCGCGCGCACCGTCCCGGACAACATCGGCCTGCTGTACCAGCGGCACCTGGCGATGTTCGGGCCGCGCGAGATGCTGCTGTCCAGCGAGGAGCCGGTCGTCCGGCAGTTCCTCAACGCCAGCAAGGTCGGCCCGATCGGCATGTCGGAGGAGAAGGACGCCTCCGAGCTGGAGGCCGAGGCCAAGATGGGCCTCGACTCCGGCAAGCTGCCGCCGATCCCGCCGCAGCAGATGCCGAGCAACGGCCTGGTCCGGCGCGGCCAGCACGCGCCCGGGGCGTGGTGCGCGGCGCACGGCGTCACCCCGCCGCCCGGCTCGTTCATCGACGAGCTCGGCCGCAACTGGGTGGACGAGTGGCCGCGGTACGTCGCGTCGATGCAGGCCGGGCAGGCCGCGGGCGGGGCGGGCGTCACTCCGCCCGGCGGCCCCGGCTTCCCGCCGCCCGCGCCCGGACCGGGCGGTGCCGCGTACTGATGACGAACGAGAGCATCACCCCGGGGGGCATCGGGGGATCGTCCCCCTCGGGTCGTTCGACCTCCCGGCGCGCGCGCCGCGCCGGGGGAGGAGGAGGCGGCGCCGCCGCGCTCCGCAAGGTCTCCGACGGCGCGGTGAACGTCGCCGTCAAGGAACCCGGCCGCTTCTTCGCCCTGTGTCTCGACACGTTCCGGGCGATCTTCAAGTGGCCGTTCCAGTGGCGCGAGTTCATCGAGCAGTCCTGGTTCATCGTCAGCGTGACCGTCATCCCGACGATGCTGGTCGCGATCCCGTTCGGCGGCATCCTGTCGCTGCAGGTCGGCGGGCTGATCCGGCAGCTGGGCGCGCAGTCCTACACGGGCGCGACCGCGGTGGTCGCGATCGTCCGCGAGGCCAGCCCGCTGGTGACCTCGCTGCTGGTCGCGGGCGCGGCCGGGTCGGCGATGTGCGCCGACATCGGCTCGCGGAAGATCCGTGAGGAGATCGACGCGATGGAGGTGCTGGGCATCAACCCCCTGCACCGCCTGGTCGTCCCGCGCATGTTCGCCTGCGCGTTCATCGCGCTGTTCCTCAACGGCCTGGTGTCGGTCGTCGGCCTCATCGGCGGCTACGTGTTCAACGTGATGCTGCAGAACGGCACGCCGGGCGCGTACCTGGCGTCGTTCAACGCCATCGCGCAGCTGCCCGACCTGCTGCAGGCCGAGTTCAAGGCGTTCGTGTTCGGCATCACCGCCGGGCTCGTCGCGGCATACAAGGGCCTGAACGCCAAGGGCGGCCCGAAGGGCGTGGGCGACGCGGTCAACCAGACCGTCGTCATCACCTTCATGCTGCTCTTCGTGGAGAACTTCATCATCTCCACGCTGTACTTCCAGTTCGTCCCGTCGAAGGGCATGTGAGCATGGCCGCCCAAGGAAGGACGGGAAGGGCCGTCAGGACCGCCGTCAACGCGCCGCTGTCGCGGCTGGACGACTTCGGTCACCAGATGTCGTTCTATGTCCGGGCGTTCGCCTGGACGTTCCGGGTGCTGCGCCGCTACCGCACCGAGGTGCTGCGGCTGCTCGCCGAGGTGTCGCTCGGCACCGGCGGGCTCGCGGTGATCGGCGGCTCGGTGGTGATCGTCGGGTTCATGACGTTCTTCACCGGTTCGCAGGTCGGCCTGCAGGGCTTCAACTCGCTGAACACGATCGGCGTCTCGGCCTTCACCGGTTTCGTCGCGTCCTACTTCAACACCCGTGAGATCGCGCCGCTGGTGTCGGCGCTGGCGTTGTCGGCGACGGTCGGCTGCGGGTTCACCGCGCAGCTCGGCGCGATGCGGATCTCGGACGAGATCGACGCGCTGGAGGTCATGGCCGTCCCGTCGATGCCGTTCCTGGTGACCACCCGCATGATCGCGGGGATGGTCGCGGTGATCCCGCTGTACGTGGTGGGCCTGCTGGCGTCCTACGGCGCGACCCGGATCGTGGTCACGCTGTTCTACGGGCAGTCGACCGGCACCTACGACCACTACTTCCATCTGTTCCTACCACCGAACGACATCTTGTGGTCGTTCGGCAAGGTCATCATCTTCTCGGTCCTGGTGATGCTGATCCACTGCTACTACGGCTACAACGCCAGCGGCGGTCCCGCGGGCGTCGGCGTCGCGGTCGGCCGCGCGGTCCGCACCAGCATCGTCGTGATCAACGTGGCCGACCTGATGCTCGGCATGGCCATCTGGGGTTCCAGCATGAACGTCCGGATCGCGGGGTGACAGGGCGATGACCACCCCCCCACCCCCCGCCCCCGCCCCCGCCGTCGGGCCGCCGCGCCGCACCGGACTGAGCCAGCGCACGCAGTACCGGCTGCTCGGCCTCTCGATGATCGTCGTGATCGTCATGCTGGTCGCGCTCACCATCGGCTTCTACGAGAAGGCGTTCACCCCCGTCCTGAAGGTGAAGGTCGAGGGCGCGCGCGCCGGGCTGCAGCTGCTGCCGCACTCGGACGTGAAGGTTCGCGGCCTGATCGTCGGCGAGGTGCGCGGCACCCGCGCCACCGAGAACGGCGCGACCCTCGACCTGGCGCTCGACCCCGACAAGGCCAAGCTCGTCCCGGCCAACGTTCAGGCGCGGCTGCTGCCGAAGACGCTGTTCGGCGAGAAGTACGTCGACCTGGAGATCCCGGCGCAGGCGGGCCCGCTCGGGCTGAAGCACGGCCAGGTCATCCAGCAGGACCGGTCGCAGGCCGCGGTCGAGATCGACCAGGTGCTCGACAAGCTGCTTCCACTGCTCCAGGCCGTCCGTCCGGAGAAGCTGAACACGACGCTGAACGCGCTGGCGACGGCGCTCCAGGGCCGCGGCGACCAGATCGGCCGCGACCTGGAGCAGGCCGACTCGCTGCTGGCGAAGGTGAACCCGCAGCTCGGCACCCTCGTGCACGACCTGAACGCGCTGTCGGCGACGTCGGAGATCTACGCGGACGCCACGCCCGACCTCATGCAGGCGCTGCGCAACATCAACGTCACCAGCAAGACGATCACCGACAAGAAGCGGCAGATCGAGGACCTGATCCCGATGGTCACCGGGTTCGCCCGCGACGGCGACCGGTTCATGCGGGACAACGGCCCGAAGATCATCGGCTTCAACGTGGCGAACCGTCCCGGCCTCGAGCTGCTGTCGTACTACTCGCCGTCGCTGCCGTGCGTGTTCAACACCTTCGAGAAGATCAAGCCCGAGATGGAGCGGGTCGCCGGCGGCAACGGCGGCACGACCTTCAACCTCACGATCGAGATCGTGAAGCCGCGCCCGGCGTACAAGTACCCGCTGGACCTCCCCGAGGCCAAGGACCGGCGCGGCCCCCGCTGCTACAACCTGCCGAACCCGAAGGTCCCGTTCCCGGACTACCTCGCGCGGGACGGCACAGAGGACGACCTGTGGTGGAAGAACCCCGATCCGGCGAACGCCGGCGGGCGCGGCCGGGCCGTGTCGGACGTCTTCGTGGACCCGGGCGCCATGAGTGAGAAGGACAAGATCAAGAGCATCGTCGGCCCGGCCACCCGCACCCCCGCGGACCAGGTCACCGACGCCGTTCAGCTGTGGTGGGGCCCGCTCATGCAGGGATCGGTGGTGAACGTCCGATGAGAGGCAGGACGCTCTCCGCCGGCATCAAGCTGGTGATCTTCGTGGTGCTCACCTCGCTGGCCACCGGCGTGCTGGCGATGACGATCAGCAACCTGCGGTTCGCCGACAAGCGCAGCTACAAGGCGCTGTTCACCGACGTCACCGGCCTGCTCGACAAGGACGACGTCCGGGTCGCGGGCGTCCGGGTCGGCCAGGTCGAGAAGATCAGGCTGACCAGGGCCAACCAGGCCGAGGTCACCTTCTCGGTCGAGAAGGGCGGCGTGTTCGCCGCCGGACTGCCGTCGTCCACGCAGGTCAACGTCCGGTACCGGAACCTCATGGGGCAGCGGTACCTGTCGCTGACCGAGGGGCCGGGCACGGTCGGGCAGACGCTGCGTCCGGGCGGGACGATCCCGGTGGCGCAGACCCACCCGGCCCTCGACCTGACCGTCCTGTTCAACGGGTTCCGGCCGCTGTTCAAGGCGCTGGAGCCGCAGGAGGTCAACAAGCTGTCGTTCGAGATCGTGCAGACCCTCCAGGGTGAGGGCGGCACGGTGAACAGCCTGCTCACCCATGTCGCGTCGCTGACCAACACGATCGCCGACCGGGACCGCGTCATCGGTGACGTGATCACCAACCTGAACGGCGTCCTCGGGACGATCGACGACCGGCACCGGCAGGTGGAGCAGGTCGTCGGCGACCTGCGCTCGCTGGTCAGCGGCCTGTCGAACGACCGGGAGGCGATCTTCCAGTCGGTGGACGCCATCAACGGCCTCACCGGCACCACCGCCGACCTGCTGAAGGACGCGCGGCCGGACCTGAGGAACGACATCGCCGGGCTGCGTCAGCTCGCGTCCACGTTCGACCAGAACCAGGACGCGCTGAACACGCTGTTCCAGCGCAGCCCGCTGCGGCTGCAGCGGCTGGTGAACATCTCGTCCTACGGCTCGTGGTTCAACATGTACATCTGCGGCCTCGACGCGCGGGTGCGGCTGCCGGGCGGTCCGGTCTACCAGACCCCGGCGATCGTGAACGAGAACGCGAGGTGCAAGTAGATGAGGATCCCCTTCCGGGAGCGCAATCCGGTCCCCATCGGGCTCACCGCGTTCGCCGTGATCATCACCGCGCTGGTCGTCGCGATGAACCTGGACAGCATCCCGTTCGTCGTGGGCGGCAAGACCCACACCGCCTCGTTCGCCGAGGCCGCCGGCCTCAAGTCGGGCGAGGAGGTGCGGATCGCGGGCGTCAAGGTCGGCAAGGTCGAGTCGCTGTCGCTGCAGGGCGACCACGTCAAGGTCACCTTCCGGGTGAACGACGGGGTCCGGCTGGGCGACCAGACGCGCGCCGAGATCAAGATCAAGACGCTGCTCGGCTCGCACTTCCTGGCCCTGGACCCGCGCGGGTCGGGCCGGCTCGGGAAGAACATCCCGGTCGAGCGGACGGCGACGCCGTTCGAGGTCGTCCCGGCGATCAGCCAGCTCAGCCAGCAGATCAGCCAGATCGACCACGCGCAGGTCGCCAAGTCGTTCAACGTCCTGGCCGACACGTTCAAGAACTCCGGGCCCGAGGTGCGCGCGTCGCTCCAGGGACTCCAGCGGCTGTCCAAGACCGTCGCCTCGCGCGACGACCAGCTGCACGAGCTGGCGGGCAAGGCCAAGAACGTCTCCCAGATCCTCGCCGACCGCAACCAGGACTTCGCCAAGCTCGTCCAGGACGGCGACAAGGTGCTGGCGGCGGTGCAGGCGCGGCGGGCGGTGATCCACCAGCTGCTGGTGAACACCGTGGCGCTCTCGGAGCAGGTCAACGCCCTGATCCGGGAGAACCGGGCGCAGCTCAGGCCGATGCTGGACAACTTGAGGAACGTCACGGCGCTACTCGTCCGGAACCAGGACAACCTGGACAAGATCATCAAGTTGTTCACCCCGTACGCGCGGCAGTTCACCGACGTCACGGGCACCGGGCGCTGGTTCGACAGCTACATCCAGAACCTGCTCCCGATCCCGGCCTCCATCCAGAACCCACCGTCCGGCACCGGCAACACCGGACGGCAGGGGACCGGACAGCAGGGCAACGGCCAGTCGGGCGGCGGCAAGAACAACCCGCTGCCGTTCCTCCCGTGATCGCGATCAGGCAGGTACACCACCGTGCGTAACTCAGGACTGATCCTCCGCATCGGCGGGGCGGTGCTCGCCCTCGCCGTCGTGGCGGCCGCGGTCGTGCTGCTGCTGCGCGAGCCGAAGCAGAAGCACGTGACGGCGTACTTCACCCGCAGCGTCGGCCTGTACAAGGGCGCGGACGTGCGGATCCTCGGCATCCCGGTCGGCAAGGTGACCAAGGTCCAGCCCGTCGGCCCGGCGGTGAAGGTCGAGATGACCTACGACGCCAAGTACAAGGTGCCGAACGACGCCTTCGCGGTCATCGTCAACCAGACCCTCGTCGCCGACCGGTACGTCCAGCTCACCCCCGTCTACAAGGGCGGCGCCACGCTGCCGGACCGGACGACCCTCACCACCGCCCGCACCCAGGTGCCGGTCGAGGTGGACGAGGTCGGCTCCAGCCTGAGCGACCTCAGCAAGGCGCTCGGGCCGCAGGGGGCGAACAAGGACGGCGCGCTGTCCCGGCTGCTCCAGGTCGGCGCCGACACCCTCCGGGGCACCGGCGACGACGTCAACGCGACCATTCACGACTCGTCCAAGGCGCTGAGCACGCTCAGCCAGGACCGCGAGGACGTGGCCAAGACGATCGCCAACCTCAGGGTGATCACCGACACGCTGCGCCAGAACGACGACCAGGTGCGGTCCCTGACCGGGCACCTGAACTCGGTGTCCGGGCAGCTCGCGGGGGAGAAGGACGAACTCACCGCCGCGCTGCGCACGCTCGGGCCGACGCTGCGGAACGTCCAGCAGTTCCTGAAGGAGAACCGGGACGGGCTGTCGACCAACGTCCGGCAGCTCGCCCAGGTCACCGGCACCCTGGTCAAGGACAAGGACTCCCTGGCCGAGCTGCTGACGACCGCGTCGCTGGCCATCAACAACCTGGCGCGCGCGTACGACCCGATCAGCGGCACCATCCACAACCGGGCCGACCTGCGCCAGTTCCACGACCTGGCCGACTGGGTGTGCTCGCTGGCCTACTCGGTCGGCACGCCGCCCAAGCAGTGCCTGGACTTCGTCCGGCCCTACAACGGCATCGGCAAGGCCCTCACCGGCCTCAGCCTCGACCTGTCCTGGATCACCGCGCTGACCACGCACTACGACCCGGTCCCGATCCCGCCGGACGCCTACGGCCCCGGTGAGGAGCGCCCGGCGACCAAGGGCAGGACGAGCAAGAACGGCAAGACCGCCAAGCCGTCCACGACCAAGCGCGACTTCACCGCCCTGCTGCCGGGAGGTACCCGATGACCCGCCGGTCGTTCCGGTTCCCCCTCGGCCGCGGGACGCTCCGCGCCGCCGGATCGGCGTCCCTCGCCCGGACGCCCGTCCGCGTGGGCGTGGTGGCCCTCGCCGGCGCGACGGCCCTGTCGGGCTGCTCGTTCCGCGGCGTCGACTCGATCCCGCTGCCCGGCGGTCCCGACCTCGGCCCCCACCCGCGGACGATCAAGGCCGAGTTCGGCAACGTGCTCGACCTCGTCCCGCAGTCGGTGGTCAAGGTCAACGACGTGTCGGTCGGCAAGGTCGACGACATCAAGCTCGGCGGCGGGCAGCAGGGCTGGCACGCCGTCGTCACCCTCAAGATCCGCTCGGACGTGAGGCTGCCCGAGAACGCCTACGCCCGGATCGGCCAGACGTCCCTGCTCGGCGAGAAATTCGTCGAGCTGGACCCGCCGCCGGTCGGCGAGCCGGCCCGCGGGCAGCTGAGCGCGGGCGCGGTGATCCCGCTGTCGCGCACCACCCGGTCCACCGAGATCGAGGAGGTCCTGTCGGCCATGTCGCTGCTGCTCAACGGCGGCGGACTGGAGCAGGTCACCACGATCACCCGGGAGCTGAACGCCGCGATGAGCGGCCGCGAGGCCACCATCCGGTCGGTGCTGGGACGGATCGACACCTTCGTCGGGACCCTCGACCGGAACCGTTCGGCGATCACCAAGGCCCTGGACTCGCTCGACCGGCTGACCACCAAGCTGGCCGCCGAGCGCAAGACGATCAGGACCACGATCGACACCACCGGCCCGGCGATCACCGTCCTGAAGGACAACCGGGCCGACCTCACCGAGATGCTGGTCGCGCTGGACAAGCTCAGCCGGACGACCACCAGCGTGGTGAACCGGTCGCGGGACGACCTGCTCGCCAACCTGAAGACGCTCGACCCGCTGCTGCGCAATCTCAACAAGGCGGGAAGCAACCTGCCGCGCAACCTGGAGATGCTGCTGAGCTACCCGTTCCCGCCGACGTTCGGCAACGTCATCCGGGGCGACTACGGCAACATCCGCCTGACGCTCGACCTGGACTTCCAGTCCATCGCCCACAACCTGCTGGGCGGCACCGACCTGGAGGGCCTGGCGGGCGGCCAGCAGATGCGGTCGATGCTGAAGGTCCCGAACGTGACGCTGCCGCGGACGCCGCTCGGCATCCTGCCGCAGCTGCCGTCCACCGGCGGCCTGCCCGGCCTCGGCGGGCAGACGGGCCAGAACGGCGGGAACCCCGGCAGG
The DNA here is from genome assembly GCF_000518265.1 of Actinomadura oligospora ATCC 43269. Classification (GTDB taxonomy): domain Bacteria; phylum Actinomycetota; class Actinomycetes; order Streptosporangiales; family Streptosporangiaceae; genus Spirillospora; species Spirillospora oligospora. The sequence goes on from NZ_JADG01000013.1 coordinate 359,430, forward strand.
ACCGGCCAGAACGGTGGCAAGACCGGGCAGACCGGAAAGCCGAAGCCCAAGGCGCTCCAGGGACCGAGCGACCTGCACACGCTGATGACCGGGGGGCTGTCGTGATCCTCAAACGCGGCGTCAAGATCCAGCTCATCGCCTTCGCCCTGATCACGGTCATCGGCATCACGATCGTGTCGGTGAACTACATCGGGATCGGGAAGAAGGCGCTCGGCCGCCAGTATTTCGCCTACGTCGACCTGAGCGACTCCGGCGGCGTGTTCACCAACGCCGAGGTCACCTACCGAGGCGTCCCGGTCGGACGCGTCGGGCCGATCCAGCTCACCCAGGACGGCATCAAGGTCAAGCTGCTGCTCGACAAGGGCCACCGGATCCCGCGCGAGGGCACGTCCGCCGTCGTCGCGAACCGGTCGGCCGTCGGCGAGCAGTACATCGACCTGGAGCCGAGCCGCGAGGGCGGCCCCTACCTCGACCAGGGCAGCCCGTACACGATCCCGCGCCAGCTGACCAAGCTGCCGGTGTCGACCGAGGAGCTGCTCCGCAACGTCGACCAGCTCGTCGGCTCGGTCGACCCGAAGAACCTCGGCACGATCGTGGACGAACTGGACAAGGCGTTCTCCGGGACCTCCACCGACCTCCAGAAGATCCTCGACGACACCGACCGGATCCTGAAGACGGCGAACAAGGCCTACCCGGACACCAAGGCCCTGCTCGACAACAGCCGGGTCGTCCTCGACACGCAGGCCGCCGAGGGCGCCAACATCCGCGGCTTCGCCCGGAACCTCAACAGCCTGAGCGCCGCGCTCCGGGACAACGACGGCGCGATCCGGGACGACATCGCCGCCGCCCCCGGCGCGATCACCCAGGCGGACGGCACCATCAAGGACCTGGCCCCCACCCTGCCGGTGGTGCTGGCCAACCTGACCACCACCGGGCAGATCATCGCCTCCCGGAAGGCCGGGCTGCGGTCCCTGATGATCCTCTACCCGGTCACGCTGGCGGGCGTGTTCACCGTCATGCCGGGCGACGGCACCCAGCACCTCGGCCTCGCCCTCAACATCGACTCGCCGCCGCCCTGCACCACGGGCTACGAGAAGACCCCGCACCGCTGGCCCCAGGACACCCGGGACCGCATGCCCGACCTGAACACCGGGTGCAAGGCGGCGCACAACGCCCCCACCGACGTGCGCGGCGCGCGGAACTTCCCGAAGGACGCCCTCGAGCCGACGCCGAAGGTCCCGCCGGGCGCGACGTCCGGCGCGGGCTTCCCGGCGGGCGACGCGTCCGGGAAGAAGGGCAAGGACGGGAAGTCCACCGCGGCGGGCTCCGACGCGGCGCCGGGCCCGATGGGGCAGCTGACCGGCATCAACGTCCCGGTCGCCAACGGCACCGTGGAACTGGCCGGGTACGATCCTTCGACCGGTGTGGTCTACGGACCGGACGGCCGCCGCTACGGCCTCGGGAACACCGGAGGACAGCAGCGCCTCCTCGGGGACGCCTCCTGGAAGATGCTCCTGCTCGGCCCCCTCATGGGCGGGAAGTGACCGTCACGGCCCGGGCCCCGGAGCGAACCCCTCACAACGCGATGAAGGAGACGACGCGATGAAGTACGGCGCGACCGACGCGGTCGACGCCGCGGCGTCGAGGGGCGGTGGCGGCGTTCCGATCGCCGCGATCGTCCTGGGTGTGCTCGCCGCCGCCCTCGCTGTGGCGACGGCGTTCGCGGGCGTCCGGTACTGGTCGGCGGACGGCGACTCGGGCGACCGCAAGGACGTCCTGCAGTCGGCGCGGCAGACGGGGGTGAACCTCGCGAGCATCGACTACCGGACCGTCCAGCAGGGCGTCCAGCGGGTCACCAGCGGGATGACCGGCGACATCAAGGCCCAGTGGGCCACGCAGGCCAAGCAGATCGCCGACATCGCGACCAAGTCCCAGTCCACCTCGTCGGTCCAGCAGGTCCGCGCGGGCGTCGTGTCCCTGGACGGGGACTCGGCCGAGGTGCTGGTCTCGATCTCCGCGACGACGACCAGCCCGAAGGTGCCGAACGGCCAGCCGCGGTACTACCGGTTCGCGATGGACATGACCAAGGTCAAGGGCAAGTGGCTCGTGTCGAAGATGGGGATGGTCCCGTGACGACCGACATCAACGCCGAGGAGAGGGCCCGCCGGGCGCAGGAGGCCAAGCTCAAGGCCGAGATCGCCCGCCGGATGGCCGAGGAGGCCGCCCGAGAGGCCGAGGAGGCCGAACGGGAGGCGGAGCAGGCCGCAAATGCCGGGGACGCCCCGGAAACGCCGGAGAAGCCCGCTGAGGCCCGCACGGACACCAAGCCGGCCAAGGACGCCGACGGTGCGGATGAGGACGCGGAAACCGTCGCGGAAACCGCCCTGGAGACCGGCGAAGCCGACGACACGGAGATCGACGACACTCCGGACGAGGACGGCGAGACGTCCGACGCGTCCAAGACGATCGCCGACACGCCCTCACCCGCCAAGGGCGAGCCCGCCGAGAACGCGGACGCCGAGAAGGCCGAAGCGCCCAAGGACGAGAACGAGGACGCCCCGGCGTCGGACGAGGAGTCCGGCACCGACAACGCGGACGCCGAGAAGGCGGACGGTGAGATGCCGGACGGCAAGAGGAAGCGGAAGCGCGCCTCCCGAGCCGAGATCATCGCCGTGGACGACGAGACCGACGACGTCCCCCAGGCCGAGCCCAAGAAGGCGAAGGTCGAGAGGACGAAGGCCGAGAAGTCCCGCCGGACGGGGGGCTTCCTCGCCTCGGTCAGCGGGACGGTCTGGGCCCTGATCGCGGTGAACATCGCACTCGTGGCCGCCCTCTGCGGCTTCCTGTACGGGGCGTCCAAGGTCCCCGGCGGCGGCGACAAGCAGACCAAGCAGGTCCAGTTCGCCGCGACCCAGGCGGCCGAGGACATCTCGTCCTACGACTACCGGACGATCGACTCGGACCTGAAGCGCGCCGCGGGCCACACCACCGGCAACTTCAAGACCCAGTTCGACCAGCAGATCGCGCAGGTCAAGAGCAGCGCCCAGCAGCAGCAGGCGGTGGTCCAGGGGCAGGCAGTGAAGACCGCCGTGGAGAGCGTGGACGGCGACAGGGCGATCGCCCTGGTCTACCTGGACCAGACGACCGCCAAGCAGGCCACCGCGTCCCGCACCCCGAACCAGTACACGCTGCGCATGGTCATGAAGAGGACCAAGGGCCAGTGGCTGGTCTCGGACCTCCAGATGCTCTGAGCCGCCCGCCCCGGCACCCCGTCCCAGGGACCGACGCCCGGATCGACAGCCGGACCCGGCGCCAGCCGACCTCCGGACCGGCCTCGGCCGCCCCCCGGGTTGGCCTCCCAAGGGGCCCGGGGCGCCGGAGCTCGGGGTCGGGGGCGGGCCTGCGAGCAGTCCCGAAATTGCTCCGCGACCCGCCCGGAACCTGGCCCCGCGACCGCCCGTCATGTCGAGCGACCTCCCCTCCCGGGACGGTCGCTCGACGCGTTTCGGCACGCCGTCGCGCCGCGCCTGCCGGGAGGCCGCCGGGAGGGCTCTAAACTATGGCCTTCCTCACTGCAGGTCAGAGCCCGAAAAGTCCAAGTGCGCTCTTGACTAGTCGGGCGGGAAGAGCGATGCTCGCAGGCGACTGTGATGCATACTGCGGCGCTGGAGTTGCGAGCGGTGTGGTTGTCGACTACACTGCCCCTTTGCGCTGCCCTCTGACTTTTCCAGTGCGAGAGCACTCCTGCCACGGTCCGTTTTGGACCTCATCGTGCCGGTCTCGCATCTGGATCGTCTGGCGTGCGTGTCGTCAGTTACGCCGCGAGCCCTCGGAAGGACCACCTCTTGGCAGCCTCGCGCAACGCCTCGAATACCGCAACCGGTCCGAACCGCGTCTCCTTCGCGCGCATCAAGGAGCCGCTCGAAGTCCCGGACCTCCTTGCCCTTCAGACCAACTCCTTTGACTGGCTGCTGGGTAATGAGAGGTGGAAGGCCCGGGTCGAGGCGGCCCAGAAGGCCGGTAGTAAGAGCGTCCCGACGCAGTCGGGCCTCGAAGAGATCTTTGAAGAGATCAGTCCCATCGAGGACTTCTCCGGGACCATGTCACTCTCGTTCCGCGACCACCGGTTCGAGCCGCCCAAGTACTCCGCCGAGGAGTGCAAGGACAAGGACATGACCTACTCCGCCCCCATGTTCGTCACGGCGGAGTTCATCAACAACACCACCGGTGAGATCAAGAGCCAGACGGTGTTCATGGGCGACTTCCCGCTCATGACCTCCAAGGGCACCTTCATCATCAACGGCACCGAGCGGGTCGTCGTGTCCCAGCTCGTCCGCTCGCCCGGCGTCTACTTCGACCGCGCGCTCGACAAGGCCAGCGACAAGGACATCTACGGCTGCCGGGTCATCCCCAGCCGCGGCGCCTGGCTCGAGTTCGAGATCGACAAGCGCGACAACGTCGGCGTGCGCATCGACCGCAAGCGCAAGCAGCCCGTCACGGTGCTGCTGAAGGCGCTCGGCTGGGACGAGGCCCGCATCCGCGAGCGCTTCGGCTCCTACGAGTCGATCAACATCACCCTGGAGAAGGACCACACCTCCGGCCAGGACGACGCGCTGCTGGACATCTACCGCAAGCTGCGTCCGGGCGAGCCGCCGACGAAGGAGTCGGCGCAGACCCTGCTGGAGAACCTGTACTTCAACCCGAAGCGCTACGACCTGGCCAAGGTGGGCCGCTACAAGGTCAACAAGAAGCTCGGGCTGGAGCTGGAGACCAACCAGGGCACGCTGACCGAGGACGACATCGTCGGGACGATCGAGTACCTCGTCCGCCTGCACGCGGGTGAGGAGGAGGCGTCGCTCGGCGGCGCGTCCGTGCCGATCGAGGTCGACGACATCGACCACTTCGGCAACCGTCGCCTGCGCACCGTCGGCGAGCTGATCCAGAACCAGGTCCGCCTGGGCCTGGCGCGCATGGAGCGGGTCGTCCGCGAGCGGATGACCACCCAGGACGTCGAGGCGATCACGCCGCAGACCCTGATCAACATCCGGCCGGTCGTCGCCTCCATCAAGGAGTTCTTCGGCACCAGCCAGCTCTCGCAGTTCATGGACCAGACCAACCCGCTCGCGGGCCTGACCCACAAGCGCCGCCTGAACGCGCTGGGTCCGGGCGGTCTGTCCCGTGAGCGCGCGGGCATGGAGGTCCGCGACGTCCACCCGTCGCACTACGGCCGCGCCTGCCCGATCGAGACGCCGGAAGGCCCGAACATCGGCCTGATCGGCTCGCTCGCCGCCTACGGCCGGGTGAACCCGTTCGGGTTCGTCGAGACGCCGTACCGCAAGGTCGTCGACGGCCAGGTCACCGAGCAGATCGACTACCTCACCGCCGACGAGGAGGACCGCTTCGTCGTCGCCCAGGCGAACTCGCTGCTGGACGATGACGGCCGGTTCACCGAGAACCAGGTCCTGATTCGCAAGAAGGGCGGCGAGATCGAGCTGATCCCGCCGCAGGACGTCCAGTACATGGACGTCTCGGCGCGCCAGATGACCTCGGTCGCGACCGCGATGATCCCGTTCCTGGAGCACGACGACGCCAACCGCGCGCTCATGGGCTCCAACATGCAGCGCCAGTCGGTGCCGCTGCTCCGCAGCGAGGCCCCGCTGGTCGGCACGGGCATGGAGTACCGCGCGGCCGTGGACGCCGGCGACGTCATCGTCGCCGACAAGGCCGGCGTGGTCGAGGAGGTCTCCGCCGACTACGTGACCGTCATGAACGACGACGGCACCCGCAACACCTACCGGGTGTCCAAGTTCAAGCGGTCCAACCAGGGCACCTGCTTCAACCAGAAGCCGATCGTGCTCGAGGGCCAGCGCGTCGAGGTCGGTCAGGTCGTCGCCGACGGCCCCTGCACCGACACCGGTGAGATGGCGCTCGGCAAGAACCTCCTCGTGGCGTACATGCCGTGGGAGGGCCACAACTACGAGGACGCGATCATCCTGTCGCAGCGCCTCGTGCAGGACGACGTCCTGTCCTCGATCCACATCGAGGAGCACGAGGTCGACGCCCGGGACACCAAGCTCGGCCCCGAGGAGATCACCCGGGACATCCCGAACGTCTCCGAGGAGGTCCTGGCGGACCTGGACGAGCGCGGGATCATCCGCATCGGCGCGGACGTCGTCCCCGGCGACATCCTGGTCGGCAAGGTCACGCCGAAGGGCGAGACCGAGCTGACCCCGGAGGAGCGGCTGCTGCGCGCGATCTTCGGTGAGAAGGCGCGCGAGGTCCGCGACACCTCGCTGAAGGTGCCGCACGGCGAGCAGGGCAAGGTCATCGGCGTCCGGGTGTTCTCCCGCGACGAGGGCGACGAGCTCCCGCCGGGCGTGAACGAGCTGGTCCGCGTCTACGTGGCCCAGAAGCGCAAGATCACCGACGGCGACAAGCTGGCCGGCCGGCACGGGAACAAGGGCGTCATCTCCAAGGTGCTGCCCGTCGAGGACATGCCGTTCCTGGAGGACGGCACGCCCGTCGACATCGTGCTGAACCCGCTGGGCGTCCCCGGCCGTATGAACGTCGGCCAGGTCCTCGAGTCCCACCTCGGCTGGGTCGCCAGCCAGGGCTGGAAGGTCGAGGGCGACGACGCCGAGTGGAAGCGCGAGCTCAGGGAGATCGGCGCGGACGAGGCCGAGCCCTGGACCCGCGCGGCCACCCCGGTGTTCGACGGCGCCCGCGAGGACGACGTCACCGGCCTGATCTCCTCGACCCTGCCCAACCGGGACGGCAACCGCATGGTCGGCCCGGGCGGCAAGGCGAAGCTCTTCGACGGCCGCACCGGCGAGCCGTACCGCGACCCGATCGCGGTCGGCTACACCTACATCCTGAAGCTGCTGCACCTGGTGGACGACAAGATCCACGCGCGTTCCACCGGCCCGTACTCGATGATCACCCAGCAGCCGCTGGGTGGTAAGGCGCAGTTCGGTGGCCAGCGCTTCGGTGAGATGGAGGTGTGGGCCCTGGAGGCGTACGGCGCCGCCTACGCCCTGCAGGAGCTGCTCACCATCAAGTCCGACGACGTCCTCGGCCGCGTGAAGGTGTACGAGGCCATCGTCAAGGGCGAGAACATCCCCGAGCCCGGCATCCCCGAGTCCTTCAAGGTCCTCATCAAGGAGATGCAGTCGCTCTGCCTCAACGTCGAGGTGCTTTCGAGCGACGGCATGTCCATCGAGATGCGGGACACGGACGAGGACGTCTTCCGCGCCGCGGAAGAGCTCGGCATCGACCTCTCCCGTCGCCCCAATGAGGGCGCGATGAGCGTCGACGAGGTCTGATCAAACTCAAGGGGAATCAAGTTGCTTGACGTCAACTTCTTCGACGAGCTTCGCATCGGCCTCGCGACCGCCGACGACATCCGCCAGTGGTCGCACGGCGAGGTGAAGAAGCCGGAGACCATCAACTACCGGACCCTGAAGCCGGAGAAGGACGGGCTCTTCTGCGAGAAGATCTTCGGTCCTACCCGCGACTGGGAGTGCTACTGCGGCAAGTACAAGCGCGTCCGGTTCAAGGGCATCATCTGTGAGCGCTGCGGCGTCGAGGTGACCCGTGCCAAGGTGCGCCGTGAGCGGATGGGCCACATCGAGCTGGCCGCGCCCGTCACGCACATCTGGTACTTCAAGGGCGTGCCGTCCCGGCTGGGCTACCTGCTGGACCTGGCGCCCAAGGACCTCGAGAAGATCATCTACTTCGCGGCCTACATGATCACCAGCGTGGACGCGGAGCGGCGTGACCGCGACCTGCCCACGCTCGAGGCCCACATCTCGGTCGAGCGCCAGCAGGTCGAGCAGGCCCGCGACGCCCAGGTGGAGGCCCGCCAGCAGAAGCTGGAGGCCGACCTGGCGGAGCTGGAGGGGGCCGGGGCCAAGGCCGACCAGAAGCGCAAGGTGCGTGACAGCGCCGAGCGCGAGATGAAGCAGCTGCGCGACCGCGCCCAGCGTGAGCTGGACCGCCTCGACGAGGTGTGGAGCCGCTTCAAGAACCTCAAGGTCCAGGACCTCGAGGGCGACGAGATGCTCTACCGCGAGATGCGCGACCGGTTCGGCAAGTACTTCGAGGGCGGCATGGGCGCCGCGGCCATCCAGGCCCGGCTCCAGAACTTCGACCTCGACGCCGAGGCCGAGAAGCTGCGCGAGATCATCCGCACCGGCAAGGGCCAGAAGAAGGCCCGCGCGCTGAAGCGGCTGAAGGTCGTCTCGGCGTTCCTGAACACCCGCAACAGCCCGCTCGGCATGGTGCTGGACTGCATCCCGGTGATCCCGCCGGACCTGCGTCCGATGGTCCAGCTGGACGGTGGCCGCTTCGCGACCTCCGACCTGAACGACCTGTACCGCCGCGTGATCAACCGGAACAACCGGCTCAAGCGTCTGCTCGACCTCGGCGCGCCCGAGATCATCGTGAACAACGAGAAGCGGATGCTGCAGGAGGCCGTCGACGCGCTGTTCGACAACGGCCGCCGCGGCCGTCCGGTCACGGGTCCGGGCAACCGTCCCCTGAAGTCCCTCAGCGACATGCTGAAGGGCAAGCAGGGCCGGTTCCGCCAGAACCTGCTGGGCAAGCGCGTCGACTACTCGGGCCGTTCGGTCATCGTCGTCGGCCCGCAGCTGCGCCTGCACCAGTGCGGTCTGCCCAAGCAGATGGCGCTGGAGCTGTTCAAGCCGTTCGTCATGAAGCGGCTGGTCGACCTCAACCACGCGCAGAACATCAAGTCCGCCAAGCGGATGGTCGAGCGCGCCAAGTCGGTCGTGTGGGACGTCCTCGAAGAGGTCATCACCGAGCACCCGGTGCTGCTGAACCGCGCGCCGACGCTGCACCGCCTCGGCATCCAGGCGTTCGAGCCGCAGCTGGTCGAGGGCAAGGCCATCCAGATCCACCCGCTCGTCTGCACGGCGTTCAACGCCGACTTCGACGGCGACCAGATGGCGGTGCACCTGCCGCTGTCCGCCGAGGCGCAGGCCGAGGCGCGGATCCTGATGCTGTCGACCAACAACATCCTGAAGCCGTCGGACGGCAAGCCCGTCACCATGCCCACCCAGGACATGGTCATCGGCCTGTACTGGCTGACGACGCAGAAGGACGGCGCGGCCGGCGAGGGCCGGGCGTTCGGCTCGATCGCCGAGGCGATCATGGCCTACGACCGGCGTGAGCTGGACCTGCAGGCCCGTGTCCAGCTGCGCTTCAAGGACGTCCCGCCGCCGCGCGAGTGGGTCGCCCCCGAGGGGTACGAGCCCGGTCAGGCCTACCGGCTGGAGACCACGCTCGGCCGTGCGCTGTTCAACGAGACGCTGCCGTCGGACTTCCCGTTCGTCGACGCCGAGATCGGCAAGAAGCAGCTCTCCGCGATCGTGAACGAGCTGGCCGAGACCTACCCCAAGGTCGAGGTCGCCGACGCTCTGGACGCCCTCAAGAGCACCGGGTTCCACTGGGCCACCCGGTCCGGTGTGACCATCTCGATCGAGGACGTCATCACGCCGCCGAACAAGGCGGAGATCCTGACCCAGCACGAGCGCGACGACGCCAAGGTCCAGCGCGAGTACAACCGCGGCCTGATCACCGACGAGGAGCGCAAGCAGGAGCTCATCGGGATCTGGAACAAGGCCACGGCCGAGGTCGCCGCCGACATGGAGAAGGCGTTCCCGAAGGACAACCCGATCTGGATGATGATCCAGTCGGGCGCCCGCGGTAACCCGCTCCAGCTGCGGCAGATCGCCGGCATGCGTGGTCTGGTGTCGAACCCGAAGGGTGAGACGATCCCGCGTCCGATCAAGTCGTCCTTCCGTGAGGGCCTGTCGGTCGTCGAGTACTTCATCTCGACGCACGGCGCCCGCAAGGGTCTGGCCGACACCGCGCTGCGGACCGCCGACTCGGGTTACCTGACCCGTCGTCTGGTGGACGTCGCGCAGGACGTGATCGTCCGCGAGATCGACTGCGGCACCGACCGCACGATCGCGTTCCGGGTCGCCGACCGCGCCGCGGACGGCACCCTGAGCAAGCCGGTGCAGTCCGAGACCAGCCTGGTCGGCCGGACGATCGCCGAGGACGTGACGGTGGACGGGACGGTCATCTTCCCGGCCGACACCGACCTGTCCGACACGGTGATCACCCGCCTGGTCGAGGCCGGCGTGGAGGAGGTGCGGACCCGTTCCGCGCTCGTCTGCGAGGCCAAGATCGGTGTCTGCGCCGCGTGCTACGGCCGCTCGCTCGCCACCGGCAAGCGGGTGGACGTCGGCGAGGCCGTCGGCATCATCGCCGCCCAGTCCATCGGTGAGCCCGGTACGCAGCTGACCATGCGCACCTTCCACACCGGTGGTGTCGCGGGTGGTGACATCACCCACGGTCTGCCGCGTGTCCAGGAGCTCTTCGAGGCCCGCATCCCCAAGGGTGTGGCCCCGATCTCCGAGGTCGCCGGCCGGATCAAGATCGACGAGACCGAGAAGACCCGGAAGATCGTCGTGGTGCCGGACGACGGCACCGACGAGATCGCCTACCAGGTCCCGATGCGGGCCCGGCTGTCGGACGGCGTCTTCGAGGGCGCCCACGTGGTCGTCGGCCAGCAGCTCATCGTCGGTGCGCAGAACCCGCACGAGGTGCTGCGCATCCTCGGCCCGCGCGCGGTGCAGCTCCACCTGGTCCACGAGGTCCAGGAGGTGTACCGGTCGCAGGGTGTGTCGATCCACGACAAGCACATCGAGATCATCGTCCGCCAGATGCTCAAGCGGGTGAACATCCTCGAGTCGGGTGACACCGACCTGCTGCCGGGCGACCTGGTCGAGCGGCCGATGTTCGAGGAGACCAACCGTTCGGTGGTCGCCGAGGGCGGCAAGCCCGCGGCGGGCCGTCCGGTCCTCATGGGCATCACCAAGGCGTCGCTCGCGACCGAGTCGTGGCTGTCGGCGGCGTCCTTCCAGGAGACGACCCGGGTTCTCACCGAGGCTGCCATGCACGCCAAGAGCGACCCGCTGCTCGGCCTCAAGGAGAACGTCATCATCGGCAAGCTCATCCCGGCCGGTACCGGCATGCCGCAGTACCGCAACGTCCGGGTCGAGCCGACCGAGGAGGCGAAGGCCGCGGTCTACTCCGTCGGGTCCTACGACGACGGTGCGGACTACTCGTTCGGGCAGGGTTCCGGCGAGGCCGTCCCGCTGGAGGAGTACGACTTCGGTCAGTACAACCGCTGACCGTAGCCAGCAGGTGAAGGGCCCCCGCTCCGGCGGGGGCCCTTTCCCGTTCTCGCACCTCCCCGTCCCGGCCGCTTGCCCGTTCTTTCACGTCACAGCTCCTGGATGCGCCTCCCGCCCGGCCGTCCCACACGTACCCGGACGTTCCATAACGGCCACGCCATCGGCGTCGGTTTCGGGCCGGACGGGACGTCGCGGGCTGGAACGGGCGGGCGGACAGGGGCGTCGAACCGGGTGATGATTTGCGATTCCCCCGGAGATCGGGGCAGGCTTGAGCCGATGCGTCACATCGTGGGGACCCCCCTCACGTGGGAATATCCGCCCGAAGGAGCCTGACGATGACCGATAACGACGGCGCGCAGGGACCGCAGTGGCCGTCGCCCCGGGACGACGAGAAGTCCGGGGGCGCGGAGAGCCGGGCGGCCGGTTCCAGTGAGGACGGCAAGGGCGCCGAGCCGCCCGCGCGCCCGATGGGCGACCGCACGGTCGTGTTCGGAGCGCCGCAGCTCGGCGGTGCCGGCGGCGGTCGGCCGTCCGCTCCGCAGCCCCCCGCACCGGCCCAGCCCGAACGGCCCGCGCCGCCGGCCGCTCCGCCGACGATGATCGAGCCGATGCCGGCCCTCGGCCAGCAGCCCCCCACCCCGCCGCACGAGCCGCAGGGCGCGCCCGGCGGGTACGGCGCTCCGCCCGCGGCCCCCCAGGGCGGCTTCGGCGCACCGCCCGCCCAGCCGGGTGACCAGCAGCCCTACGGCAACCAGCCCGGCCCGCCGCCCTTCGGGCAGCAGCCGCACGAGCAGCAGGGCTACGGCGCCCCGCAGGATCCTTATGGCCAGCCCCCGGCCCCTCCGCAGGGCTTCGGCGGCCAGCCGCAGCCGGGGCCGTCGCAGGCGGGGGAGCCCGGCTACCCGCAGCAGCCCTACGGCCAGCAGCCCGACGCCGGTCAGTACGGACAGCCCGGCCAGCAGCCGTTCGGCGCGCCGGACCCGTACGCCCCGCCGCAGGGCTCCGCCTACCCGCCCGCCGGTGAGCCGTTCGCGCCCCCCGCGGAGCCGAAGGCCCCGGCCGCCGAGCCGCCCGCCACGCCCCAGGGCGAGGACCGGACGCTCATCGTCCCCGGCCCCGCCGTGACGTCCCCGGTGTCCGCCGAGCCCGACCGCAAGACCCCGAAGGTGGACGACCAGGCGACCGTCGCGTGGTCGCCCGGGCCGGACGTCCCGGTGGCCTCGGGTCCGGAGCGGCGTCCCGCCGAGCCGTGGCAGGCCCCGGCCGCGCCCGACGGCCCGGAGCCGTGGGCCACCCCGCAGCCCGGTCAGCAGGGTGGTCAGCAGGGCGGCGACCACGAGCGCACCATGATGGTCCCGCCGCCGGACAAGGGCCTCGGCACGCCCGTCGCGGGCTACGAGGCCTCCTCGCCGTCCGGACCGTCCGGGTTCGGCGGCGACCGCCCGCAGGCCGAGGACGGTCTGCCCACCCAGGCGTTCGACCCGTCCGCGCAGGGCCAGCCGCAGGGGCAGCCCGGCCAGCAGGGCGAGGGCCTGGGCGACGCGACCCGCATGGACGTCGGACGTCAGCAGTGGGGCGCGCCCGCTCAGCAGGGGCAGTACGGCCAGCAGCCCTACGGCCAGCAGGACCAGGGCCAAGGCCAGGGTCAGTACGGTCAGGGCGCCCAGCAGGGCCAGTACGGTCAGCAGAGCCAGTACGGCGAGCAGGGGCAGTTCGGTCAGGGCGGCCAGCAGCCGTACGGCCAGCAGGACCAGGGGCAGTTCGGCCAGGCCCAGCCGGGTCAGGGGCAGCAGAACCAGTACGGCGAGCAGGGCCAGTTCGGTCAGCCCACGGCGGCGTACGGCCAGGCCCAGGGCGGTGGCCAGTTCGGTGGCCAGCAGCAGTACGGTCAGCCCGCCCAGGGCGGCGAGGCGTACCCCGGCTACCAGCAGGCGTCCGCTCAGCAGGGCGGCGAGAAGGGCAACAAGCAGCTCTGGCTCATCGTCGGTGGCGCGGCCGTCGCGGTGATCGTCATCGTCGCCCTGGTCGTGGCGTTCGTCCTCTGACCAGAGCCCGAACCGGAGCCGGGTCAGGGGCCGGAGCCGGGCCGGGGGGCCGGAGCGGGTCGCGCGGCTGCAACACGCAAAGGTCCGGACTGGGTTCCTTGACCCGGGCCCGGCCACCGGGGACGGTGAGACCGGAACGCCGACGGGATTTGCGTCACATGACCGGAACATCCCGTCGGCGTTCGACCGTTGTGACTACGGGAAGATGGCCTGTAGGGGCCTCGCGAGCTTGCGCCGGAGGGGTCGCTCGCGATAGTGGACCGTTCGCTTTGACCTTTCGCGTAGTGGTCGGTAACCTCTTGGCTTGTGCCCGCTGTGTGCGGGCCAATCTGCGTGCGCGTCGGCAGGTCCCTGCGATTTGACAGGGCGGCCCAGTGCCGCAGCAAACTCCCCGGCTTGTTTCGGCCCATGTAGTGGGCCGGGCGGTCTCGTGTCGGATCACGGTCATCTTTGGGTGAGCAGGATGCGACACGCCCGACCGCGTGGGTCGGAGAGGTCGGGAAACCGGCAGGTCACAGCCTCCAACGAGGTGGTGATGACGGGTCTCGTCCATACGGGACTCAGGCAGAACAAGACTTACCGGCTCGGTACGAGGAAGACGGAGACGCGGTGCCCACGATCCAGCAGCTGGTCCGAAAGGGCCGCCAGGACAAGGTGACCAAGAACAAGACGCCGGCGCTGAAGGGCAGCCCCCAGCGCAGGGGTGTCTGCACGCGCGTCTACACGACGACGCCAAAGAAGCCGAACTCTGCGCTTCGCAAGGTCGCCCGTGTCCGGCTGACCAGCGGGATTGAGGTCACGGCCTACATCCCCGGTGTCGGTCACAACCTGCAGGAGCACTCGATCGTGCTCGTGCGCGGCGGCCGAGTGAAGGACCTCCCGGGCGTTCGGTACAAGATCATTCGCGGTTCGCTGGACACCCAGGGCGTCCGCAACCGCAAGCAGGCGCGCAGCCGCTACGGCGCCAAGAAGGAGAAGAGCTAATGCCGCGCAAGGGCCCTGCTGGCAAGCGCCAGCTCATCGCCGACCCGGTGTACAACTCGCCGCTGGTCACCGCGCTGATCAACAAGGTTCTGCTGGACGGCAAGCGCTCCATCGCGCAGAGCATCGTCTACGACGCCCTGGAGGGTGCGCGCGAGAAGACCGGCAACGACCCGGTCGTCACGCTCAAGCGCGCGCTGGACAACGTCAAGCCGACCCTGGAGGTCCGCTCCCGCCGTGTCGGTGGCGCGACCTACCAGGTCCCGGTCGAGGTCCGGCCCGCCCGCTCCACGACCCTCGCGCTGCGCTGGCTGGTGCTCTACTCCCGGCAGCGTCGCGAGACCACCATGACCGAGCGCCTGATGAACGAGCTGCTCGACGCCTCCAACGGCCTCGGCGCGTCCGTCAAGAAGCGCGAGGACACGCACAAGATGGCGGAGTCCAACAAGGCCTTCGCCCACTACCGCTGGTAATCCGGCGGATCCAGGTTTACGACGAGACGCAGCGAGGACGAAAGTGGCTACCAAAACCGGTGTAGACCTCTCCAAGGTCCGCAACATCGGCATCATGGCCCACATCGACGCCGGCAAGACCACCACCACCGAGCGGATCCTGTACTACACGGGCATCAGCTACAAGATCGGTGAGGTCCACGACGGCGCGGCCACGATGGACTGGATGGAGCAGGAGCAGGAGCGGGGCATCACCATCACCTCCGCGGCCACCACCTGCACCTGGCCGGTCGAGGACGTCAAGCACACCATCAACATCATCGACACTCCGGGGCACGTCGACTTCACCATCGAGGTGGAGAGGTCGCTGCGCGTCCTGGACGGTGCCGTCGCGGTGTTCGACGGTGTCGCCGGTGTCGAGCCGCAGTCCGAGACCGTGTGGCGCCAGGCGGACCGCTACGGCGTCCCGCGCATCTGCTTCGTCAACAAGCTCGACCGGGTCGGCGCGGAGTTCCACCGCTGCGTCGACATGATCACGGACCGCCTGAACGCGACCCCGCTGGTCATGCAGCTCCCGATCGGCGCCGAGGCGGACTTCAAGGGCGTCGTCGACCTGGTCACGATGAAGGCCCTGGTCTGGAACGAGGACGCCAAGCTCGGCGAGATGTACGACACCGTCGAGATTCCCGACACGCATGCCGAGGCCGCCCAGGAGTGGCACGACAAGCTGATCGAGACCCTCGCCGAGGGCGACGACGAGATCATGGAGCTCTACCTGGAGGGCGTCGAGCCCACCGTGGAGCAGATCCACGCCGGCGTCCGCCGCGCCACGATCGCGGGCAACCTGTTCCCGGTCCTGACCGGAACCGCCTTCAAGAACAAGGGCGTGCAGCCGCTGCTCGACGCCATCGTGCGCTACCTGCCCTCGCCGCTGGACGACGGCGGCGTGGACGGCCACGGCGTGCGCGACGAGGAGAAGGTGATCCACCGGAACGCCGACGAGGAGGAGCCCTTCTCCGCTCTGGCGTTCAAGATCGCGTCCGACCCGCACCTGGGCAAGCTGACCTTCATCCGCGTCTACTCGGGCGTGCTGGAGGCCGGTTCCTCGGTCCTGAACTCCGTCAAGGAGCGCAAGGAGCGGATCGGCAAGATCTACCGGATGCACGCCAACAAGCGTGAGGAGATCAGCCAGGTGGGCGCCGGCGACATCGTCGCCGTCATGGGTCTGAAGCAGACCACCACCGGCGAGACCCTCTGCGACGAGAAGGACCCCGTCGTCCTCGAGTCGATGAACTTCCCGGCGCCGGTCATCCACGTGGCGATCGAGCCGAAGACCAAGGCCGACCAGCAGAAGCTCGGCACCGCCATCCAGCGGCTCGCGGAGGAGGACCCCTCCTTCCAGGTCCGCACGGACGAGGAGACCGGCCAGACGGTCATCTCCGGCATGGGCGAGCTCCACCTGGAGATCCTGGTCGACCGCATGAAGCGGGAGTTCAAGGTCGACGCCAACGTCGGCAAGCCCCAGGTCGCCTACCGCGAGACCATCACGCGGAAGGTCGAGAAGGTCGAGTACACGCACAAGAAGCAGACCGGTGGTTCCGGTCAGTTCGGTCGCGTGATCATCAACCTGGAGCCGGCGGGCGAGGGCAACGACGGCTACGAGTTCGAGAACAAGGTCACCGGTGGCCGCATCCCGCGGGAGTACATCCCGTCGGTCGACGCGGGCTGCCAGGAGGCCGCCGAGTTCGGTGTTCTCGCCGGCTACCCGATGGTGGGCGTGAAGGTCACCCTTCTCGACGGTGCCTACCACGAGGTGGACTCCTCGGAAATGGCGTTCAAGATCGCCGGATCCATGGCGTTCAAGGAGGCCGCCCGCAAGGCCGGGGCGACCATCCTCGAGCCGCTGATGGCCGTCGAGGTCAGCACGCCCGAGGACAACATGGGCGACGTCATCGGCGACATCAACTCCCGGCGCGGTCAGGTCCAGTCCATGGACGAGCGCGCGGGGCTGCGGGTCATCAAGGCGCTCGTGCCCCTCTCGGAGATGTTCGGCTACGTGGGTGATCTGCGCAGCAAGACCCAGGGCCGGGCTGTTTTCACCATGCAGTTCGACTCCTACGCCGAGGTTCCCAAGAACGTCGCGGAGGAGATCATCGCCAAGGCCCGGGGCGAGTAGCAGTAGCCCCCGGCCCGGCGACGGTCGTCGAGCCAGCACAGTCACCCAGCCAGCACACGAAGCGGCCTCCAGCAGGCCGAGGATCGCAACAAGGAGCAACCAGTGGCGAAGGCCAAGTTCGAGCGGACCAAGCCGCACGTGAACATCGGCACCATTGGGCACATCGACCACGGTAAGACCACGCTTACCGCGGCGATCACCAAGGTGCTCCACGACAAGTACCCGGACATCAACCCCTTCACGCCGTTCGAGGACATCGACAAGGCGCCGGAGGAGCGCGAGCGCGGTATCACCATCTCGATCGCGCACGTCGAGTACCAGACCGAGTCGCGCCACTACGCGCACGTCGACTGCCCGGGTCACGCCGACTACATCAAGAACATGATCACCGGTGCGGCGCAGATGGACGGCGCCATCCTGGTGGTCGCCGCCACCGACGGCCCGATGCCGCAGACCAAGGAGCACGTGCTCCTGGCCCGCCAGGTCGGCGTTCCCTACATCGTCGTCGCGCTGAACAAGTGCGACATGGTGGACGACGAGGAGATCCTGGAGCTCGTCGAGCTCGAGGTCCGCGAGCTGCTGTCGGAGTACGAGTTCCCGGGCGACGACGTCCCGGTGGTCCGCGTCTCCGCCTTCCAGGCGCTGCAGGGCGACGAGAAGTGGGCCGAGTCCATCCTCGAGCTCATGACCGCGGTGGACGAGAACGTTCCCGAGCCCGTGCGTGACACCGAGAAGCCGTTCCTGATGCCGATCGAGGACGTCTTCTCGATCACCGGCCGTGGCACCGTCGTCACCGGCCGCATCGAGCGCGGTGTGGTCAACGTGAACGAGGAAGTCGAGATCATCGGCATCAAGGAGACCTCGTCCAAGACGACGGTCACCGGTGTCGAGATGTTCCGCAAGCTGCTCGACCAGGGCCAGGCGGGCGACAACGTCGGCCTCCTGCTCCGTGGCATCAAGCGCGAGGACGTCGAGCGCGGCCAGTGTGTCATCAAGCCGGGCACCAACACCCCGCACACCGAGTTCGAGGCTCAGGTCTACATCCTGTCCAAGGACGAGGGCGGCCGCCACACGCCGTTCTTCAACAACTACCGCCCGCAGTTCTACTTCCGTACCACGGACGTGACCGGCGTCGTGTACCTCCCCGAGGGCACCGAGATGGTCATGCCGGGCGACAACACCGAGATGCGCGTCGAGCTGATCCAGCCCGTCGCCATGGAGGAGGGCCTGAAGTTCGCCATCCGTGAGGGTGGCCGGACGGTCGGCGCGGGTCGCGTCACCAAGGTTCTCAAGTAACACTCTCGTAGTTCGGCGGGCTGACCACTGGCCTGGAACGCCATGTCGGCCCGCCGTTCCACGACTGACGAAGCAACAGCGGCACTACCAGCAAAGGACACCGAGGCCACCATGGCGGGACAGAAGATCCGCATCCGGCTCAAGGCCTACGACCACGAGGTCATCGACACCTCCGCGAAGAAGATCGTTGAGACGGTGACGCGGACGGGCGCCAAGGTCGCGGGCCCGGTGCCGCTGCCGACCGAGAAGAACGTGTACTGCGTCATCCGCTCGCCGCACAAGTACAAGGACAGCCGCGAGCACTTCGAGATGCGCACGCACAAGCGGTTGATCGACATCATCGACCCGACGCCCAAGACGGTCGACTCGCTGATGCGACTCGACCTCCCGGCCGGCGTTGACATCGAGATCAAGCTCTGAGGGACGCACCAAAATGAGTACGCAGAGGAAGGGCGTCCTGGGCGAGAAGCTCGGCATGACCCAGGTCTTCGACGATGAGGGCCGGATCGTTCCGGTGACCGTCGTCCAGGCCGGGCCGTGCGTGGTCACCCAGCTCAAGGACCAGGAGAAGGACGGCTACACCGCCGTTCAGATCGGCTTCGGCCAGATCGACCCGCGCAAGGTCAACAAGCCGCGCACGGGCCACTTCGAGAAGGCCGGCGTCACGCCGCGCCGCTACCTGGTCGAGCTGCGCGTGGACGACGCCGCCGAGTACGAACTCGGCCAGGAGATCACCGCCAGCGTCTTCGAGGCCGGCCAGAAGATCGACGTGACCGGCACGAGCAAGGGCAAGGGCACCGCGGGTGTCATGAAGCGCCACGGCTTCAAGGGCCTCGGCGCCTCGCACGGTACCCAGCGCAAGCACCGCTCGCCGGGTTCGATCGGTGGCTGCGCGACCCCTGGTCGTGTCTTCAAGGGCCTCCGCATGGCGGGACGGCACGGCAACGCCCGTACCACCGTCCAGAACCTGACCGTCCACGCGATCGACGCGGAGAAGGGCCTGCTCCTCATCAAGGGCGCGGTCCCCGGTCCCAACGGCGGCGTGGTCCTGGTCCGCGACGCAGTGAAGGGGACGGGCAAGTGACCTCCAAGCTCGACATCGACCTGCCCGCCGAGATCTTCGACCGGAAGACCAGCGTTCCGCTGATCCACCAGGTCGTCGTCGCGCAGCTCGCGGCGGCTCGGCAGGGCACGCACGCCACCAAGACCCGGGGCGACGTCTCCGGCGGTGGCAAGAAGCCGTACCGGCAGAAGGGCACCGGCCGCGCGCGCCAGGGTTCGACCCGTGCGCCGCAGTTCGCCGGTGGTGGCATCGTCCACGGCCCGCAGCCGCGCGACTACTCGCAGAAGACGCCCAAGAAGATGAAGGCCGCCGCGCTCCGCGGCGCGCTGTCGGACCGCGCCCGCTTCGGCCGGGTGCACGTCGTCGACAGCCTCATCGAGGGCGACGCCCCGAAGACGAAGACGGCGCTCGCCGCCCTGCGCGGCGTGACCGAGGCCAAGCGCGTGCTCCTGGTTCTCGACCGTGAGGACGAGATCACCTGGAAGTCGCTGCGCAACGAGCCGAGCGTGCACGTCATCGTCGACGACCAGCTCAACACCTACGACGTGCTCGTGAACGACGACGTGGTCTTCACCCAGAAGGCGTACGAGTCGTTCCTTGCGCGCGCCGCGAAGTAACGAGGGCAGACATGAACAAGATCTCTGACCCCCGCGACATCATCCTCGCGCCGGTCGTCTCGGAGAAGAGCTACGGGCTGCTCGACGAGGGTAAGTACACCTTCATCGTCCGCCCGGACGCCAACAAGACGCAGATCAAGCAGGCCGTCGAGGCGATCTTCGACCGCAAGGTGGCCGGCGTCAACACGATCAACCGTCCGGGGAAGCGCAAGCGGACCCGCTTCGGCTACGGCCAGCGCAAGGGCACCAAGCGCGCGATCGTGAGCCTGGCCGAGGGCGAGCAGCCGATCGACATCTTCGGCGGACAGACCTCCTGACGAGGTCCGAGCCCCGAAGCGTGAACTAAGGGATTGCACGAAAAAGATGGGCATCCGTAAATACAAGCCGACGACCCCGGGTCGTCGCGGCTCCAGCGTGGCCGACTTCGTCGAGATCACGCGCACCGAGCCGGAGAAGTCGCTGCTGCGTCCTCTCCCGAAGAAGGGCGGCCGTAACAACCACGGCCGCATCACCACCCGGCACCAGGGCGGCGGCCACAAGCGCGCGTACCGGCTGATCGACTTCCGCCGGCACGACAAGGACGGCGTCCCGGCGAAGGTCGCTCACATCGAGTACGACCCGAACCGCACCGCTCGTATCGCGCTGCTGCACTACGCCGACGGTGAGAAGCGTTACATCCTCGCGCCGCAGGGGCTCAAGCAGGGCGACCGGGTCGAGAACGGCCCCGGGTCGGACATCAAGCCCGGCAACTGCCTGCCGCTTCGCAACATCCCGACCGGTACGGTCATCCACGCCATCGAGCTGAAGCCCGGTGGCGGCGCGAAGATCGCCCGGTCCGCGGGTGCCGGCGTCCAGCTGCTCGCCAAGGAGGGCAGGTACGCCACGCTGCGTATGCCGTCCGGCGAAATGCGCATGGTGGACGTCCGCTGCCGCGCCACGGTGGGCGAGGTCGGCAACGCCGAACAGTCCAACATCAACTGGGGTAAGGCCGGCCGTATGCGGTGGAAGGGCAAGCGCCCGACCGTCCGCGGTGTCGCCATGAACCCGATCGACCACCCGCACGGTGGTGGTGAGGGTAAGACCTCCGGTGGCCGCCACCCGGTCAACCCGAACGGTAAGAAGGAAGGCCGGACTCGCAAGGCGAACAAGTCCAGCGACCGTCTTATCGTCCGTCGTCGCAGCAAGAAGAAGCGGTAGGAGTCGCTCGCAATGCCACGTAGCCTTAAGAAGGGCCCCTTCGTGGACGACCACCTGATCAAGAAGGTGGACGCCCAGAACGAGAAGGGGACGAAGAACGTCATCAAGACGTGGTCGCGGCGCTCCATGATCGTGCCGGACATGATCGGTCACACGATCGCCGTGCACGACGGCCGCAAGCACGTCCCGGTGTTCATCACGGACGCCATGGTGGGACACAAGCTCGGCGAGTTCTCGCCGACGCGCACGTTCCGCAGCCACGTCAAGGAAGACCGCCGCAGCCGTCGCGGCTGAGCAGGAATCTGTAGGAGAGAGGAACAGCGATGGAAGCCAGGGCCCAGGCACGGTTCATCCGTGTCACGCCCATGAAGGCTCGGCGCGTGGTGGACCTCATCCGCGGCCTGCCTGCCGCGGAGGCGCAGCAGGTGCTGCGGTTCGCCCCTCAGGCGGCGAGTGAGCCCGTGGGCAAGGTGCTCGCGAGTGCCATCGCCAACGCCGAGCACAACTTCAAGCTCGACACCGAGACGCTGGTCGTGAGCCACGCGTACGTGGACGAGGGGCCGACGCTCAAGCGTTTCCGCCCCCGCGCCCAGGGTCGGGCTTACCGCATCAACAAGCGCACGAGCCACATCACGGTGGTCGTCGCCCCGCGTGACGAGGTCGCTGCGGCCGGCGGTAAGAAGACGAGGAGGGCCCGGTAGTGGGTCAGAAGATCAACCCGCACGGGTTCCGGCTCGGCATCACCACCGACCACAAGTCCGTGTGGTTCGCCGACAAGCTCTACAAGGACTACGTCAAGGAGGACGTCCAGATCCGGCGCATGCTCTCCAAGGGCATGGACCGGGCGGGCATCTCCAAGGTCGAGATCGAGCGCACCCGTGACCGCGTCGAGGTGAACATTCACACCGCGCGTCCGGGCATCGTGATCGGCCGGCGTGGCGCCGAGGCCGAGCGTCTCCGTGGCGACCTGGAGAAGCTCACCGGCAAGCAGGTCCGGCTGAACATCCTCGAGGTCAAGAACCCCGAGATCGACGCCCAGCTCGTCGCGCAGGGCGTGGCCGAGCAGCTGAGCTCCCGCGTGGCGTTCCGCCGCGCGATGCGCAAGGCGATCCAGTCGGCCATGAAGTCCGGCGCCAAGGGCATCAAGGTGCAGTGCTCCGGTCGTCTCGGCGGCGCCGAGATGTCGCGGTCGGAGTTCTACCGCGAGGGCCAGGTCCCGCTGCACACGCTGCGCGCCGACATCGACTACGGCTTCTACGAGGCCCGGACGACCTTCGGCCGCATCGGCGTCAAGGTGTGGATCTACAAGGGCGAGGCCGCCCAGACCCGCGCCGAGCGCGAGGCCCAGGCCGCGCAGCAGCGCGCCGCGGGCGGCGGCGGCGGTCGTGGCGGCGAGCGCCGTGAGCGTCGCGGCGGCGGCGGCGGTGGCGGCCGTGGCGGTCGTGGCGGCCGTGGCGGCCAGGGCGGCGGCGGAGACCGCGCGCCGCGTCAGCAGCAGAACACCGAGCAGCAGGCCCCCGCCTCTGAGGCTGCTCCGACTGGTGAGGGGAGCTGAACCGACCGATGCTGATCCCTCGTAAGGTCAAGCACCGCAAGCAGCACCACCCGAAGCGCCGGGGCATGGCCAAGGGCGGCACCAAGGTCACCTTCGGTGAGTACGGCATCCAGGCCGTCGAGAGCGCGTACGTGACCAACCGGCAGATCGAGGCCGCGCGTATCGCCATGACCCGTCACATCAAGCGTGGCGGCAAGGTCTGGATCAACATCTTCCCGGACCGCCCGCTGACCAAGAAGCCCGCCGAGACCCGCATGGGTTCCGGTAAGGGCTCGGTCGAGTGGTGGGTGGCCAACATCAAGCCGGGCCGCGTGATGTTCGAGCTCTCCTACCCGAACGAGCAGATCGCTCGGGAGGCGCTCACCCGCGCGATCCACAAGCTGCCCATGAAGTGCAAGATCGTGAAGCGAGAGGGTGGTGAGTCCTGATGGCCAAGGGTCTTACCGCCGACGACCTGCGGACCGAGCCTGAGGACGTGCTGGTCACCAAGCTGAAGGAGGCGAAGGAGGAGCTCTTCAACCTCCGCTTCCAGGCCGCGACCGGCCAGCTTGAGAGCCACGGGCGTCTGCGTACGGTGAAGCAGGAGATCGCCCGCATCTACACCGTCATGCGCGAGCGCGAGCTCGGCATCGTCACGGTTGCCGACGACGCCGCGGAGGGCGAGAAGTAATGGCTGAGCAGACCGAAGCGCGCGGCACCACCCGCAAGGTGCTCGAGGGCCTCGTGGTCTCCGACAAGATGGACAAGACCGTGGTCGTGTCCGTCGAGGACCGCGTCAAGCACGCGAAGTACCACAAGGTCATCCGCCGCACGAAGAACTACAAGGCGCACGACGAGGCCA
Organism: Actinomadura oligospora ATCC 43269; assembly: GCF_000518265.1. GTDB lineage: Bacteria > Actinomycetota > Actinomycetes > Streptosporangiales > Streptosporangiaceae > Spirillospora > Spirillospora oligospora. Next base: position 382,878 of record NZ_JADG01000013.1, read on the forward strand.
ACGAGTGTGGCATCGGCGACCGCGTCCGCCTGATGGAGACCCGCCCGCTGTCGGCGACCAAGCGCTGGCGCGTGGTGGAGATCCTCGAGAAGGCCAAGTAACCAGGGAGCTCCGCCCCATCCGGGGCGCCTCCCGACAGACTCCCCGTGGGCGGGCCCTCCCCGAGAGGGCCCGCGTTCGGGGGGAGACCAGTGAAGGTTCCGCCAGGCTCCACGAGCGAGGCTCTGTGGAGAACCGGTGTGACGAAATGGAGTTGACGTGATCCAGCAGGAGTCGCGACTCAAGGTCGCCGACAACACGGGTGCGAAGGAGATCCTTTGCATCCGCGTTCTCGGTGGCTCGGGTCGGCGCTACGCGGGAGTCGGCGACGTCATTGTCGCGACGGTGAAGGACGCCCTTCCCGGCGCGGGCGTGAAGAAGGGTGACGTCGTCAAGGCGGTCGTCGTGCGCACCCGCAAGGAGCGCCGGCGCCCGGACGGCTCCTACATCCGCTTCGACGAGAACGCGGCCGTCCTGATCAAGGACGGCGGCGACCCCCGTGGCACCCGCATCTTCGGCCCGGTCGGCCGTGAACTGCGCGAGAAGAAGTTCATGCGCATCATCTCGCTCGCGCCGGAGGTGCTGTGATGAAGATCAGGAAGGGCGACGAGGTCGTCGTCATCGCCGGCAAGGACAAGGGTGCGACCGGCAAGGTCATCCGTGTCATTCCGCGTGAGGAGCGCGTCGTCGTCGAGGGCGTCAACCTCATCACGAAGAACATCAAGGCCGACGCGCAGCGAGCTGGCAAGGAAAGCGGCCGCGTGACCGTCGAGGCGCCGCTCCACGTGAGCAACGTGGCCCTGGCCGAGGACGGCAAGCCCGTCCGGGTGGGCTACCGCGTCAACGAGGACGGCACCAAGGTCCGGATCTCGCGCCGTAGCGGCAAGGAGATCTGAGATGACCGAGACCGTTACCGAGCGTCCCGTCCCGCAGCCGCGTCTGAAGCTCCGCTACCGCGACGAGATCGTCAAGGGCATGCAGGAGCAGTTCGGCTACAGCAACATCATGCTGGTGCCGGGCCTGACGAAGATCGTCGTCAACATGGGTGTCGGCGACGCCGCCAAGGACGCCAAGCTGATCGAGGGCGCCGTCCGCGACCTGGCCGCGATCACCGGCCAGAAGCCGGCCGTCAACCGGGCCAAGAAGTCCATCGCGCAGTTCAAGCTGCGTGAGGGCATGCCGATCGGCGCGCACGTCACGATGCGCGGCGACCGCATGTGGGAGTTCCTGGACCGGCTGCTCGCCACCGCGCTGCCCCGTATCCGCGACTTCCGCGGCCTGTCGCCGAAGCAGTTCGACGGCAACGGGAACTACACCTTCGGTCTGACCGAGCAGGTCATGTTCCACGAGGTGGACCCGGACAAGATCGACCGCGTCCGCGGCATGGACATCACCGTGGTGACCACCGCCAAGACCGATGACGAGGGCCGGGCGCTGCTGAAGCTCCTGGGCTTCCCGTTCAAGGAGAACTGAGCATGGCGAAGAAGAGCCTGATCGCCAAGGCGGCTCGGAAGCCCAAGTTCGGCGTGCGCGCGTACACCCGCTGCTCGCGCTGCGGCCGTCCGCGTTCCGTGTACCGCAAGTTCGGCCTGTGCCGCGTCTGCTTCCGCGAGATGGCGCACCGGGGCGAGCTGCCGGGCATCACGAAGTCGAGCTGGTAAACAGCCCAGCCTGTAATAACCACCGGGCATCTGACGAAGGTGCCCATGACCGCGCCAAAGGTCCATCCGTCCCGCCCGCGAGCGGGCCGGGCGGATGGAAACCGTGGCGAGGGAGGGCCAGTAGGCCATGACGATGACCGACCCGATCGCAGACATGCTGACGCGTCTGCGGAACGCTAACTCGGCGTACCACGACTCGGTGTCGATGCCGTACTCGAAGATCAAGGCCCACATCGCCGAGATCCTCCAGCAGGAGGGCTACATCTCCGGCTGGAGCGTCGAGGACGCCGAGGTGGGCAAGAAGCTCCTGGTCGAGCTGAAGTTCGGTCCGACCCGTGAGCGTTCGATCGCCGGCATCAAGCGCGTTTCCAAGCCCGGTCTCCGGGTGTACGCGAAGAAGGACAACCTGCCCAAGGTCCTGGGCGGCCTGGGCGTCGCGATCATCTCGACGTCCTCCGGCCTCATGACCGACCGGCAGGCGGGCAAGCGCGGCGTGGGCGGCGAAGTCCTCGCCTACGTCTGGTAGAGGGGAGGATTCGAAGAATGTCTCGCATTGGACGTCTCCCCATCACCGTGCCCGGTGGCGTCGAGGTGAACGTCGACGGTCGTGATGTCTCGGTCAAGGGCCCGAAGGGTGCCCTGTCGCTGACCGTCGCGGAGCCGATCGAGGTCGCGCTGGAGGACGGTCAGCTGACCGTGTCCCGGCCGAACGACATCAACACTGTTCGCGCGCTGCACGGCCTGACGCGGTCGCTGATCAACAACATGGTGGTCGGCGTCACCGAGGGGTACAAGAAGACCCTGGTCATCCAGGGCGTCGGTTACCGCGTGGTGGCCAAGGGCAAGAACCTGGAGTTCTCGCTCGGGTACAGCCACCCGATCACGGTCGAGCCGCCGGAAGGCATCACCTTCACGGTGGAGAAGCCGACCCAGCTGGTCGTCGAGGGCATCGACAAGCAGAAGGTCGGCGAGGTCGCCGCCAACATTCGTAAGCTGCGCAAGCCCGACCCGTACAAGGGCAAGGGTGTGCGGTACGAAGGCGAGCAGATCCGCCGCAAGGTCGGAAAGGCTGGTAAGTAGTCATGGCAGGCACGAAGCACCTGGCCGGCAAGGCCACGTCGAAGCGTGCGCTGGCCCGCAAGCGGCGGCACCTGCGGGTCCGCAAGAAGGTCCTCGGCACCGCCGAGCGTCCCCGCCTTGTCGTGACGCGCTCCAACCAGCACATGTTCGCTCAGGTCATCGACGACTCCAAGGGCCACACCGTGGCCTGGGCGTCGACGATGGAGGCCGACCTGCGCGCCTCCGACGGCGACAAGACGGCGAAGTCCCGCAAGGTCGGCGAGCTGCTCGCCGAGCGCGCGCAGGCCGCCGGAGTGACCGCTGTGGTCTTCGACCGTGGCGGCAACAAGTACCACGGTCGCGTCGCCGCCGTCGCGGACGGCGCTCGTGAGGGGGGCCTGAAGCTCTGATGGCTCTCACGACCAACGAGAAGAGGAACCACTGATGGCAGCGCAGAGGCGTGGTGGCGGTCAGGGTGGCGACCGTCGCGACGGCCGCCGCGATGACCGTCGCGGTGGCGCCGACAAGGGCCAGTCGTACATCGAGAAGGTCGTGGCGATCAACCGTGTCGCCAAGGTCGTCAAGGGTGGACGGCGCTTCAGCTTCACCGCCCTGGTGATCGTCGGTGACGGCAACGGCACCGTCGGCGTCGGGTACGGCAAGGCCAAGGAGGTGCCCGCGGCGATCGCCAAGGGCGTCGAAGAGGCCAAGAAGCACTTCTTCAAGGTGCCGCGGATCCAGGGCACCATCCCTCACACCGTCCAGGGTGAGGCCGCCGCGGGTGTCGTCCTGCTGCGTCCCGCGTCCCCCGGTACCGGTGTGATCGCGGGTGGCCCGGTGCGCGCCGTCCTGGAGTGCGCCGGCATCCACGACGTGCTGAGCAAGTCGCTCGGCACCGACAACGCGATCAACATCGTTCACGCCACCGTGGACGGTCTGAAGCAGCTCAAGCGTCCCGAGGAGATCGCGGCCAAGCGCGGCCTGCCGATCGAGGACGTGGCGCCGGCCGCCATGCTGCGGGCTCGGGCCGCCGGGTCCGAGGCCCGGACGGAGGCCACCGCGTCATGAGCCAGCTGAAGATCACGCAGACCAAGTCTGTGATCAGCGAGAAGCAGAACCAGCGTGACACGCTGCGGACGCTGGGCCTCAAGAAGATCGGCCAGTCGGTCGTCCGTGAGGACTCCCAGCAGGTTCGTGGCATGATCCGGACGGTTGACCACCTGGTCTCCGTCGAGGAGGTCGACTGACATGGCCGACGCCACCGAGGGCACCCCGCTCAAGGTGCACGACCTGCGTCCGGCCCCCGGCGCCAACCGCGCGAAGACCCGCAAGGGTCGCGGCGAGGCGTCCAAGGGCAAGACCGCAGGCCGCGGCACCAAGGGCACCAAGGCCCGTAACACCGTTCCGGTCGGGTTCGAGGGCGGTCAGATGCCCCTGATCCGCCGGATTCCGAAGCTCAAGGGCTTCAAGAACCCCAACCGGGTCGAGTTCCAGGTCGTGAACCTGGACAAGCTCACCGCCCTCTACCCCGAGGGTGGAGAGGTGACCGCCGAGGACCTGGCGGCCAAGGGCGCGGTGCGCTCCGGCCGTCCGGTGAAGATCCTCGGCACCGGTGAGATCTCCGTCGCCGTCCAGGTGAAGGTGCACGCCTTCTCCGGTGCGGCCAAGGAGAAGATCGCGGCCGCCGGCGGTACCGCCGAGCAGCTCTGAGATCGACACCCGTGAGACCGGGGCCAGAGTCCACCACGTGTCCGGGCCGGTGGGCCCGCCGCGTGGGGACCGGCCCCGGTCTCATCTGCTGTTAGAGTCTCCCCGGCGGTGGTGGCCGACGTTCGCGCGTCAGGCCCCCCGCCGTTGTTGCCCATGGGCTGATTTTCCGCAAGCTCCGCAGGAGGAATGGTGCTGACCGCGTTCGCTCGGGCCTTCAGAACGCCCGATCTGCGTAAGAAGCTGTTCTTCACGCTTCTGATGATCGTGGTGTTCCGGATCGGCCAGAATCTGCCGACTCCGAACGTGAACGTGGAGGTGCTCAAGCAGACGGCCGACGCGGCCAAGAAGTCCAACCAGCTCTACGGTCTGGTGGATCTGTTCTCCGGCGGCGCGTTGCTGAAGCTGTCGGTGTTCGCGCTGGGCATCATGCCCTACATCACCGCGTCGATCATTCTGCAGTTGTTGACGGTGGTGATTCCCCGGCTGGAGGCCCTGAAGAAGGAGGGCCAGGCGGGGACGACGAAGATCACGCAGTACACGCGGTACCTGACGGTGGGTCTGGCGATCCTGCAGGGCACCGG
>NZ_KI912412.1:0-287164 GCF_000518265.1 Actinomadura oligospora ATCC 43269
TGGCCTGATCTATAAAGGCACTGGCTTTTAACACGCTGTTGAGTTCTCAAGAAACGGACACCCACGCGCTCCGTCCGCGTTTTCCGCGGCTTTCGCTCCGTGGCGACTCGCTTACTTTATCAGTTCCGTCCGGCTTGTCAATTCCCGGCCGATTCTGATTCCGCAGTTCCCGCCCGCTTTCGCGGCCGTTCCCTGCAGCACTTCTATTTCACCAGATCCGCGCCGATTCGCAAAATCGAGCTTTTCCGGAGCCATCAGGACACGCGGACACGACGGATCGGATCCGCATAATCGTTGATGGTCGCGCACACCGGGCCGGCCACCGCTCAGCGGCGTCCTGCATCCCTCAAGGCGCGAGGAAGTACGTTACCTACTTGTTCCGCAGGAGTCAAGTCGCGGACGCGCGGACGACATGGAGGGCGGCTGGGGGCCGGGAGACGGCCAGGGCGCTCAGCTCGTCGTGGCGGCGGTGGCTGAGGCTTCGAAGCAGTGTTCCCAGCACGGCGTTTCCGGTGTTGGCGGGGGCCAGGGACGTCAGGTTGAGCATCGGGAGGCTGTGTCCGAGGGCGGCCGGTCCGGTGAGGCGGATGGCGTCGCGGGCCAGGGCTCCGGCCAGGACGGCTCGGCGACGGCGGTTCCGCTCGTAGGTGCGTAGGGCCTTGCTCAGGTCGGATCGTCCTGCGAGCTCGGTCATCAGGACGGCCACGTCCTCCAGGCCCTGGTTGAGGCCGTGGGCCATGACCGGGGGCATGCCGTGTGCGGCGTCGCCGACGAGGGTGCAGGGTCCTCGGCCCCACACGCGCGGGATGTGGTGCCTGGTGTGGGGGAAGAGTTCCAGGTCGTCGTCGGTCAGGGCTTCGAGGAGGTCCGAGATCGGGGCGGCGAAGCCCCTGTGGTGCTTGCGGAGTTCGGCGAGGGGGTTGGCGGGAGTGGTGGCGCCGGATGCCCAGGGGACGTTGAAGAAGAAGGCGAGCATGCCGTCGCCCGCGCCCATCAAGCCGCAGTCGCGGGTGCGGTCGAGCATCATCGTCATGCGCGTCCCGGGGGCGAAGGGGGCGGGGATGAGGCCCTGCCAGGTCGCCATGCCGGTCGGACGTGCGGGGGTGGCGTCGACCAGGCGCGCGCGCACGCGTGAGTGGACGCCGTCCGCGCCTATGAGGAGGTCGGCGCTGTGCTGGGCGCCGTCCGTGGTGGTGACGGTGACGCCGTGCGGTGTGTGGGTGAGGCCGGCGAAGTTCGCGTTGAATTCGATGGGGATGCCGGACGCGAGCTGGCGTAGGAGGGCGCGGCGTGGAATGACGACGGCGGGGGCTCCGGCTTCGTGGGCGATGCCGGTGAGGTCGCAGTTCAGGACCGTCCTGCCGGTGGGGGTGCGGAGGTCGACCCCGGTGATGGGCTGTCCGGCGGTTTCGGGGTGGACGCCCAGGACGGACAGGACGGCGTTGCCGAACGGCCACACGGTGACGGCGCCCCCGCGCGTGCGCAGGGCGGGGGCCTGTTCCAGGACGGTGACCTCGTGACCCGCGGCGAGGAGTCCGCGCGCGGTCGCGAGGCCGACGAGTCCGGCCCCGATGACAAGAGCGTGCACCGTTGCACCTCCGACGATGAGTAGTACTACCTGTTGTAGTACATGCGCGGGCCGAGGTACAGACCCAAGTCGTCGGAGGCGGGTCGCGCCGAGGGCCCCGAGGCGGGTGGAGTCCGCCTCGGGGCCCTGGTGTTTCCCCTGGATGGTCCGGGGGTCAGCGGGCTCAGCCGCAGTGCGACCAGCCGCTGTACCAGTACTGGTAGTTCGTGCCGCCGCCCCAGATGACGCACTTGCCGGCGGCGCTGGCGTAGGTGGGTCCGGCGTAGGTCGTGTAGTTGTCGATGTCGGTGATCGCGTTGGCACCCTGGACCTGCAGGTAGGTCCCGGTGCGCGTGGAACTGCCGACGTCCTTGGTCTTGATGGTGACGACGCAGTTCTTGCCCGAGCCCGAGCTGTAGGCCAGGTAGACGGTCGAGCCGTTCAGGGCCTTGGAGTCGACGACGGAGTACCCGGATCCGCAGATGGCGGATGCGGAGGCCGCCGAGGCCGGCGCGGCGGCGAGGGCGCCGAGGCCTGTGGTGGCGGCCGCGGCGGTGAGGGATAGGACGGCGATGCGCTTCACGATCACTCCTTCCGGACACCGGCCCCTGCCGACGTCCGAAATGATCTTCATCTGCGCCCGCCGACCTGCGGGTGAACCCCAAATGATCTTGTAGTGGCGGGCGGCCCGGCGCGGGGTGACTGACGGGCCGTCCGACCTCGGGGCCCGGCGGTGTCAGGGGGTTGCGGGCATCCAGTTGCCGTGGAAGCCGCTGGGGATGCGGGCGGGGAGGTGGACGGCGCCGGTCTGTTCCAGGGTCGCGGCGTCCAGGAAGACCAGGTCGCTGCGGTCGGTGGTGGTGTCGAGGACGTAGCCCATGAGGACGCCGTCGTCCTCGGCGGACGCGTCGGAGGACGGGACGAAGGAGAACTCGCTCGCGATCCGGTTCGGGCCGAGACGGTGGACCTCGGTCTTGCGGTTCAGGAGGTCGTGCTTGAGGACGGCGTCCGGCTCGAAGACGGCGAGGTCGACGCGTTCGCCTTCGCCGAAGTCGGATCCGGCGATGTCGATGCCCACGCCATAGCCGTAGCGGTAGGGGCGTCCCACGAGGCGTTCGTCGTGGCGGGGGAACTCCTGGGGACGGTCGTCGAGGCGTTCGGTGCTGACGCGCCCGGTCGTCCGGTCGAGGGTCCAGCGGTCCAGGCTGGGGGCGCCTTCGCCGGGGATGCTGCCGGTGGCGAACATGCGCGGGTGGCGGATGACGTCCAGGACGACCGTTTCGCCGTCCTCGTAGGCGTTGAGCGGGTGGAAGACGTAGCACGGGTCGATGTCGAACCAGCGGATGTCACTGGCGCGTCCTTCGCGCGGGAGCAGGCCGACGCGGGCGGGGTAGGCGGGGTTCCAGGAGTACGGGAGGCCAGGGGGGCCGCCGCGGCGGGAGCGGATGGCGGCGGCGACGACCGGCTCGGGCAGGGTGCGGCGGCCGATGACACGGGACAGCAGGGACGTCACGGGTCCGGCGAGGGCGGACGGCACCCCGGCGGCGGCCTGGCGGGGGTCGAAGGTGACCGGCAGGTCGTACAGGACGACGTAGTGCTCGGTCAGGGAGAAGTCGTGCATCATCGGGCTGCCGTTGACCTGGACGTCCACGACCTTGCGGATGCGCCCGGACGTGCCGAGGACGGTGTACCGGACCTTGTCGCCCCAGCCGAAGAAGTACGAGACGGCGTGCAGTTCGCCGGTGGCGGGGTCGCGGTGCGGGTGGGCGGTGTACCCGCCGGGGAGCGTGCCGTCGAAGTCGCAGGGGCCGACGGTCTCCAGTTCGTCGGTGAGTTCGTAGGGGCGGCAACCGGCCTCGACGAGCGCGAAGGTGCGTCCGGCGTGGGCGAGGACGTTGGTGTTGACCGCGTAGTCCATGCCCGCGTGCGCGCGTCCGGGGCGGGGGCGCTCCCCCATCTGGCGGGCCAGGTCGGCGTGACGGACCCAGCGGTTGCGGTACCACTCGGCGCGGCCGTCGCGTAGGCGGACGCCGTGGACCATGCCGTCGCCGGTGAACAGGTGGTACGTCGCCGGATCGGGCGCGGCGAAGGGGTTGGGGCCGATGCGCGCGTACCGGCCGTCGAGGTGGGCGGGGATCTCGCCGGTGGTCTGCAGTTCGGTGACCGTCAGCTCCTCGTGCACGGGCGCGTACTGGCCGTCCAGGATTCCGTTCGTCATCTTGTCTGCCCTCCGCTGCGAAATAACGCTGTTATATGGGATATAACGCTGTTATGAGCGAGGCGTCAACGGCTGCGGCGAAACCGGCATCGACGAAGGGCGGCGGAGCGAGCGCGGGCGTGGGCCCGGCCGGTGCGGCGGCGGATGTGCGGACGCGGTTGCTGGAGGCGGCGGCGCGGCTGCTGGCCGAGGAGGGGCCCAAGGCGCTGACGGCACGCCGCCTGGCCGCCGAGGTCGGGGCGTCCACGATGGTCGTGTACACGCACTTCGGCGGGATGCCGGACCTGGTGCGGGCCGTCGTGGACGAGGGGTTCGAGCGGCTGGCGGCGATGCTGGCGGAGGTGCCGCCCAGCGATGACCCGCTCGCCGACCTCGCGCGCCTGGCCGTCGCCTACCGCGCGAACGCGTTGGCGAACCCGCATCTCTACTCGGTGATGTTCGGGGGCGTCGTGCTCGGCACGCTCTGCGAGGACGACGAGGAGATCCGTAGCGGACGGTTCACGGAGGGGGCGGGCACGTTCGGCGTCCTAGTGGAGACGACAGGGCGGGCGATGCTGGCCGGACGGCTTCCGGGGGCGGGCACCGCCGATCCGGCCGACGTGTCCGCGCAGCTCTGGAGCGCCCTGCACGGGTACGTGATGCTCGAACTGGGCGGACACTTCACGCCCGCGGACGAGGAGACGGTCTTCGTTCCGCTGCTTCGGACCTTGGCGGTCGGGCTTGGCGCCGCCGTCCCGGACGTGTGGACGGCCAGCAGCTGACGGCCGACCTCGGGCGACGCCATGCGGGTGGCGTTGTCGTGTGAAGGCACGCGGTGGTTGACGGTTTGCCCACTCTGGCCACGTTCGGTCCCGGTCTCCACATGAATGCGGTTTTCGTTCATCGTTCCCTGCTACAGCTGCGGATCATGCGGTTCCGCACCTGGGCTCGGGAGGGGTGCGGCCGTGAGCGAAGGGGCTGGGGCCCGGCGGACGCGGCGGCGTCCGGTGGCCTTGCTGGTGGCGGTGGTCCTGGGGGCGGCCCTGCTGACGGGGGCTTCGTTGATGCGCGCGGGCGCGGCGCGGGCGGCGTTGCCGGGCGGGTTCCGGCAGCAGACCGTCCTGTCAGGGCTGACGGCGCCGACGGCGGTGCGGTTCTCACCGGACGGGCGGGTGTTCGTGGCGGAGAAGAGCGGCATCGTGAAGATGTTCCAGTCGCTCACCGACACGAACCCGGTCGTGTACGCGGACCTGCGGCAGCAGGTGTTCAACGGGTGGGACCGCGGGTTGCTCGGGCTCGCGCTGCACCCGAACTTCCCTACGGATCCGCGGGTGTACGTGATGTACACGTACAACGGCGAGTTGGGCGGGGCGTATCCGAGGTGGCCGTCCGCGAACGGTAGCGACGACCAGTGTCCGGACCCGCCGGGTGCGAACAAGGACGGCTGCGTGGCTGCGGGCCGGATCTCGGTGCTGACGCCGCCCGTTCAGGCCGCGGGCGCGCTCGCGCCGCGCGCGGACAAGGGCCCGGCCACCGAGACGGTGCTGCTTGAGGACTGGTGCCAGCAGTTCCCGAGCCACACGGTCGGGACGCTCCAGTTCGGTGCGGACGGCATGCTCTACGCGGGTGCGGGAGATGCCGCGTCCTACACGTATGCCGACTACGGGCAGACCAAGAATCCCTGTGGTGACGCTCCTGGAAAGCGGGGCGAGAACCTGAAGGCGCCGACGGCGGAGGGCGGGTCTCTGCGTGCGCAGGATGTGAACACTCCGGCCGACCCGACGACCCTGGACGGTTCGATCATCCGCATCGATCCGGACACGGGGAGGCCCGCGCCCGGAAACCCCGCGACGACCGGGGACGAGAACGCCAGGCGGATCATCGCGCACGGGTTCCGGAATCCTTACCGCTTCACGATCCGTCCGGGGACGAGCGAGGTGTGGGCGGGCGACGTCGGGCTCAGCACGTGGGAGGAGATCGACCGGATCCCGGCCTTGCCCGCGAAGGCCGCCAACTTCGGATGGCCCTGCTACGAGGGGGCGGGGCATTACGCCGGTTACGAAGCCATCGGCCTCACCATGTGTCAGAAGCTCTATGCGGCCGGTGCGTCCGCTGTGGTCACGCCGTATTTCACCTACAAGCACTCCGCCAAGGTCGTGCCCAACGAGACGTGCGGGACGGGCAGTTCGGCCCTCAGCGGGACGGCGTTCTACACGGGGAGCGCGTACCCGCAGCGGTACCAGGGAGCGCTGTTCTTCGCCGACTACGCGCGCGAGTGCGTGTGGGCCATGCGCGCGGGCGCGAACGGCCTGCCGGATCCGAAGAGTGTTGAGACGTTCGACGCGTCCCCTGGCGGCATCGTCGATCTGGAGGCGGGGCCGAACGGCGACCTGTTCGGCGTGGACGTGCTCGCCGGACGGGTCGTCCGGTGGGTGTACGAGGGGGCCAACAACCCGCCGGTCGCCACGATCAAATCCAACGTGGTGAGTGGGAAGCTGCCCCTGAACGTGCGGTTCGACGCGTCGTCCTCGTCCGACGTGGACGGCGACCTGCCGTTCGCGTACGACTGGGACCTCGACGGCGACGGTGTTTACGGGGACTCGCACGACGCCCAGCCGTCCTTCGTCTACGAGCAGGCGCGCGCGTACGACGTCGGGTTGAAAGTGACCGACTCACGCGGTGCGACCGACACGGCGATCCTGCGGATCACGGCCGGGTCCACGCCGCCGGTCGCGAAGATCACGACGCCCGCGTCCGGGCTGACGTGGCAGGTCGGCACCCGCGTCCCGTTCACCGGGACGGCGGCCGACGCGGAGGACGGGACGCTGACCGGCAGGGCGCTGAACTGGCAGATCATCATTCATCACTGCCCGAGCAACTGCCACACCCACGAGATCACCGCGCAGGACGGGACGTCCGGGTCGTTCGTCGCGCCCGATCACGAGTACCCGTCCTGGATCGAGCTGCGGCTGACCGCGACCGACGCGTCCGGGCTGACCGACACCCGGAGCGTGGAGCTGCATCCGAGGACGGCGAAACTGACGCTGGCGAGCAGTCCGGCGGGCATCCCGCTGACCCAGGGGCAGCGCACCGGGAACGCGCCGTTCAGCGGGACGGTGATCAAGGGCTCGGTGGTCTCGGTCGCGGCGCCGACGGCGACGCAGATCGTCGGCGGGAACGCGTACGAGTTCGTGGGGTGGTCCGACAAGGGCGGGTCCGCGCACAACGTGACCGTCGGGCAGGACATGACGCTGACCGCCACGTACCGGCTCAAGGCGAACCTCGCGCTGAAGCGTCCGGTGACGGCGTCCAGTGTCGAGCAGTCCGGGTACCCGGCGCGGAGCGGAGTGGACGGCAACCGGAAGACGCGGTGGTCGAGCAAGCGGACCGACCCGCAGTGGTTCCGGGTGGACCTGGGCTCGGTGCGGCAGGTCGGGTACGTGTTGCTGCGCTGGGAGTCGGCGTACGCGACGGCGTTCCAGATCCAGGTGTCCAAGGACGGGCGGGCGTGGACGACCGTCCACGCGCGCACGAACGGGAACGGTGGCGTGGACTTCGTTCCGTTCACACCCGTGCAGGCGCGCTACGTCCGGACGGTCGGGACGAAGCGGGCGACCAAGTACGGGTACTCGCTGTGGGAGATGGAGGTCTTCAACAGGTGATACTTGCGTGGTGTCCGCGCAAGTCATCTATGACCGGAATGATGTTCTGGTGGTCCGGGCCCGGGACGTGGTCGCCAAGGCGCACCGTCCCGGACGGGCCGTCGGGCCCGAGTTCGCCCGCCGCGTCGAGATCGCCGCGTCCCTGCCCGAACTGTTCAACGCGCCGTTGGGACCGCCGCTCGACGTTGAGGGCCGGACGGTCACGCTAGAGCGCTACGGGACGCCCGTCGATCCGTTCGATCCGCCCTGGGAGGACGCCGGGCGCTTGTTGGCTGCGCTGCATGCCGTCCCTGTGCCTGCTGATACGCCGTCGTTCGGCCGTCCTACGCGGGTGGCTCGTGCCGTGTCTCGCCTGGGGGACGGCGAGGCGGCCGACGCGGTTCGGCGCGCGTTCACCGGGCTGCCCGCGTGGGTGCGCGGGGACGCGCCCGTCCCTGGGGTGAAGGACGAGCGGCTGCTGCACGGCGACTTTCACCTGGGCCAGCTCGTGCGCGCGGGCGAAGGTGGCACGTGGCGGTTCATCGACGTGGAGGACATCGGACGCGGCGACCCGGTGTGGGACCTCGCACGCCTGGCCGCGCTGTTCGCGGTGGGGATCCTGGCGCCGGACGCCTGGGGACGCTTCCTGCGCGCGTACCGGATAGCGGGTGGAGTGGCCGTCCCCCCTGATGAGGGGTCGGAGTGGACGGTGCTGGACATGCCGTCGCGCGCCCTGGTGGTGCAGATCGCGGCGACGTCGCTCCGGCTGGCGGCTGAGCAGGACAGGGATCTGGCTCCGGAGGAAACCGGGCTCGTGGGTGCGTGCGTCAGAATCGCAGAGCTGCCCGCTCTGCCTTAGATTTACCCTTTGATTACGTTGAACAGCTGGACCGGAAGGACGACATAGGCGATGCACTGCCCCAAGTGTCACGGCTTCATGCGCACGTACAACCGCAGCGGCGTCCAGATCGAGCAGTGCGACAACTGCCGTGGCGTCTTCCTCGACTACGGCGAGCTGGAGGCCCTCGGCCGTATGGAGTCCGGCTACCACGCCGCGCCGCCGCCCGCCCCGGGCTGGGGACACCACGGCGGGCACCACGGCCACCACGGTCACCACGGCGGCCTGTTCCACGCGCTCTTCACGACCTGACCGACCTGATCGGCGCCTCGCACGCGCCGAACGCGAGACGGCCCGCACCTGTCCGGTGCGGGCCGTTCCCGTTCGATCGCCCGGTCGTCGCGGGCCCACCGCCCGCTTGAGCCCAGGCGCGGCTGAGAGCGCTTCTCAGAGCCTCGGGTCCACCGGCTCGGACTCGAGGGCCAGGACGGCGAACACGGCCTGGTGGACGCGCCACAGCGGCTCGCCGGCGGTGAGCCGGTCGAGGGCGGCGAGCCCGAGCGCGTGCTCGCGCATCGCGAGCGACCGCTTGCGCCCCATCGAGCGGGCACGGAGCCGGTCCAGGTGGTCGGTGTAGTCGGGGCCGTAGATGATCCGCAGGTACTCGCGCCCGCGTACCTTCAGCCCCGGCTGCACCTTGCGCTCCGGCGGGAGCGGGCCGAGCGGCTTCACGACCATCCCTTCGCCGCCGTCCGCCGTGAGCCGCTCCCACCAGGACGTCGCGTCCGCCTCGGACGCGGGGTCGGCGAGGTCCACGATCCGCGTCGCGGTGCTCCGCACGAGTCCCGACTCGTCGGCTGCGGCGAGGCGGTCGGCCATGGACATGTGCCAGTCGTGCGCGCGGGTCGTCGCGAGCGTCTCCCCCTCGGCGGCGAGGAGCTGGAACGGCGCGATCCGCAGGTCGCCGACACCGTCCACGTCCCAGCAGTAACGCGCGAACGCGTCGCGGAAGCGGGCCGCGTTGGCGGCGCGGTGTTCGGTGCGTTCCCGCAGGTCCGCGATGTCTAGCCCGCGCGCGTGCGCTTGGGCGAGGGCCGTGGACGCGGCCGGGAGCGCGGCCCGCGCGGCGGCGGCGGTCGCGGCGTACTGCGTGCGGATCAGCTCCATCGCCTTCGCCGACCAGGGCAGCAGCTCGCAGTCCAGGACGAGCCAGTTGGTGTTCAGCTCGTCCCAGAGGCCCGCCTTGCCGATCGCGTCGCGCACGCGCGCGAGGACGGCGTCGGTGCGGGCCGCGTCCTTGAAGAAGGACCGTCCGGTGCGGGTGTAGAGCGCGCCCGTCGTACCGTCGTCCATGCGGAAGCGCGTCTCGGCCGTCTCCTTGTCGCGCGCGACCATGGCGATCGCGCGGGAGCCCATGTGCTTCTCCTCGCAGATCGCCTGGGTCAGCCCGAGGTCACGGTACGCGGCGAAGGCCTGCGCGGGGTGTTCCAGGTAGCCGGGCAGGGACGACGCGTCCGCTGGTGCCATCGTCGGCGGCAGGTACACCAGCCAGCGCGGGTCGACCGCGAACCGGCTCATCACCTCCAGCGCGGCGAGGGCGTTCTCCTGGCGGACGGAGACGCGTCCCATCAGCGTGGTCTCCACGCCGTGCGCGTCCATCACGTCCTCGATCTTCAGCAGGTCGTGGTCGCGGGACTCGTCCTTCAGCGGACGCGCGGGCTCGTACCAGACCTCGTGCGCGGGCGTCTGGACGAGCTGCTTCTCCGGGTAGCGAAGCGCGGTCAGCTTGCCGCCGAACACCGCGCCGGTGTCCAGGCAGATCGTGTTGTTGAGCCACTCGGCGTTCGGGACGGGCGTGTGGCCGTAGACGACCATCGCCTTGCCCCGGTAGTCGCGCGCCCACGGGTAGCGGACGGGCAGCCCGTACTCGTCGGTCTCCCCGGTGGTGTCGCCGTAGAGCGCGAACGAGCGGACGCGTCCGGACGCGCGGCCGTGGTACTCCTCCTTGAGTCCGGCGTGCGCGACGACGAGCTTCCCGCCGTCCAGGACGTAGTGGCTGATCAGGCCGTCCATGAACGTGCGCGCGCGTTCGCGGAACTCGTCCGGCTCGCGTGCGAGCTGCTCCAAGGACTCTGCCAGGCCGTGCGCGACCCGCACCTTACGGCCGTTGAGCGCGCGCACGAGCTTCTGTTCGTGGTTGCCGGAGACGCAGAGGGCGGTCCCGGCCTCGACCATGCCCATGACCAGGCGCAGGACACCCGGGGTGTCCGGACCGCGGTCGACGAGGTCACCGACGAAGACGGCGGTGCGGCCTTCGGGGTGGCTCGCGCCCACGGGACGTCCCTGATCGTCGCGGTCGACGGCGTAGCCGAGCTCGCCGAGCAGGTCCTCCAGCTCGGCGCGGCAGCCGTGGATGTCACCGACAATGTCGAACGGGCCGGTCAGCTCGCGCTTGTCGTTCCACGCCTTCTCGTACACGACCGTGGCCGCGTCGATCTCCTCAACGCCGTGCAGGACGTAGGAGCGCTTGAACTCGCGCCCCTGGAGCGAGCGCAGGCCGCGCCGCAGCTCGCGTCCCTGCCGCGGGATCACGTGGTCCCCGAAGTCGCGGTCGGGCCGCTCCTTGTTGCGCGCGGCGGCGAGGCTCTGTGGGACGTCCAGCACGATCGCCGCGGACATCACGTCGCAGTCCTTGGCGATCTGGATGAGCTGCTGGCGCGACCCGACCTGCACGTTCGTGGCGTCCACGACGGTCAGCAGGCCGCGCCGCAGCCGCGTCCGGACGATGTGGTGCAGCAGCGCGAACGCGTCGCCGCTGGCCGACTGGTCGTTCTCGTCGTCCGAGACCATGCCACGGCAGTGGTCGGACGAGACGACCTGCGTGGGCTTGAAGTGGCGGCGCGCGAAGTGCGACTTGCCCGATCCGGACACGCCGACGAGCACGACCAGCCCCATTTCGGGCAGCCGGATCTCGGTCATCGGGTGCTCTCCTCTCGGGTGAAGACGGCCATCTGGGTCGGCGCGCCCACGTCCGCGTCGTGGTCACCGACCGGGACGTACCGGACGCGGTAGCCGTTCCCGGCGGCCACCCGGTCGGCCCACGCGGCGAACTCGGCGCGCGTCCACTCGAAGCGGTGGTCGGGGTGCCGCATCGCGCCGTCCGCGAGGCCGTCGTAGCGGACGTTGTACTCGGCGTTCGGCGTCGTGACCACGACGGACGCCGGGCGCGCCGCGCCGAACACCACGCCCTCGACGGCCGCCAGGCGCGGCGGGTCGATGTGCTCGACGACCTCCATCAGGACGGCGGCGTCGTAGCCCTCGAACCGGCGGTCGGCGTAGGTCAGCGCGGACTGGAACACGCGCACGCGGGCGGGACGGCGCGGGTCGGACGGGTCGTCCGGCAGGCCGCGACGACGCATCATCTCGATCGCGCGGTACGACACGTCCACGCCGGTGACCTGCTCGAACGTCCGGTCGTCCTTGAGGCGCGCGAGCAGCTTGCCGGTGCCGCAGCCGAGGTCGAGCACCGTGCGCGCGTCCTGTTCGCGCAACGCGGCGAGGACGGCCTCGGCGCGCTGCTCCGCAAGCGAGACCTTCGGCTCCTCTTCCGGAGTCGCCGACGTGGTCTCCTCGTCGAGCGGCGCCTGGTCGAGAGCGTCCTCGGGGGCGTCGTCGGAGTCGGCCAGGCGGCCCAGGGCCGCGCGCACGAGGGGACGGCGGTTGGCGAGGTAGCGGCGGGTGATTCCGGAGCGGTCCGGGTGCGCCGCCAGCCACCCCTCCCCCGCGCGGATGAGCTTGTCCACCTCGTCCGGTGCGATCCAGTAGTGCTTCGCCTCGTCCAGCACCGGCAGCAGGACGTACAGCTGGTTGAGCGCGTCGGACAGCCGGACCTCGCCGGTCAGGGTCAGGCTCACGTAACGCGAGTCGCCCCAGCTGGGGAAGGCGGGGTCGAGCGGCACCGGAACGGCCTCGACGCGCCAGCCGAGAGGCGCGAAGTAGCGCTCGGCGCGTTCGGGCCCGCCGCGGCACGGTAGCGCGGGCAGCGAGATCTCCAGCGGGAGCGGAACGTCCGGAAGCTCGGGGCGCGCCTCGCAGCGTCCGCGCATCGCGGTGCGGAACACGCCCGCCATCGCGGACGCCAGCAGAGAAGACGCCGCGTACGGGCGGTCGTTCACGTACTGGCCGAGGGCGAAATCGGGGCTGTTCTTCCCGCGCGTGCGCACGAGCTTGACCGGGTCGACCTCCAACAGCAGCGCGGCGGTGCAGCGCGTGTCGTCGGCCTCTGGATAGAAGACGTGCGCGACGCCGGACGCCTGCTCGAACCGCTGCACCTTGTCGGGATGCTTGTGCAGCAGGAAGCCCAGGTCGGTCGCGGGCGCGCGGGTGGTCGTGATCGTCAGCAACACCCGCCCAGGATGCCCGAGTCGTCCGGTGCCGACCACCGGTTTAGCGGGCGTCCGGGCTGGTGGAAGGGCCGAGGGACGGACTCGGGCCAGGGGGCCTCAGCCCGTCACGGGATCTCCGGGCCCGTCACGGGATCTCCGGGCCCGTCACGGAGCCGCTGTTCCCGTCACGGAACCTCCGGGCCTGTCACGACCTTGCCCCTGCGGTCGTAGGGCCAGGCGTTCGGACGGCATCCGCCGAGTCCGCCGAGCTGCTGCATCATCACCGGCGCGGGCTTGTTCGCCCCCGGGCAGGACACCCGCTTCTGGTGCAGCATCCGCCCGACCTCGAAGTTCAGCATCTGCGCCCGGTACGAGCCGGTCTGTCCCTGGTAGTAGGTGGTGGTCAGCAGCCAGCGCCGGAGGTTCATCACGACCTCCTTGTCCGAGGCGCAGTTGCCGCGTCCGGCCGTCATGATCCCGGTGGGGGCGCACAGCTTGTCGGTGGTCTCCGGGGACGCGAGCCTGACCACGAAATCAACCTGCTGACCAGGGCCGACGCGCCTGAAGCCGTACTTTCCTCCGGCCGTCCAGCCTCGCCGGTCGGTGAGGATCCGGTCGACGAGGCGCGTGAAGGACGCGCTGCTCTGCTTCGTCCCGCCCTCGACCTCGACCGCGTAACGGCGCACCTTGCCATGGCCGGCCGTCAGGGTCTCACCCGACGCGCGCGTGAACCTGCCGGTGCCGTGGTCGGGGATGAACGGCTCGTGCGCCATGGGAACGGTCGGCGGGTCGGGCGGGACGTCCCCCGCGTGCGCGCCCATCGTCGGGACGACCTGCGGTTCGAGCTGCGGTTTGGGCGGCTTTCCGCCGGACACCATCGTCGCGGCGACCATCGCGCTGATGCCCGTCCCGGCGATCAGCACGAGCGCGCCGATGCCGAGGACGTAGGTGAACGTCCGGCCGCGGTCGGCTCCGGCGAAGTCACGGTCCAAATCCTTGGAGAGACGCTCGTCCAGAACCGGGCTGCCGACGCGTCCGGCCGGGTCGAACATGCCGTCCGCGGTGTATCCGCCCTGGGGCGGGTCGTCGTCGAAGAACCCGCCGCCGGGCATGTCGTCGGGCGCCGGGGTGGGAGCGGGAGCGTGCTGTTGCGGGAGCGGCGCCGGGTGGTACTGCGGCTGTTGCTGTTGCGGCGGTTGCTGCTGATGTGGCGGTGGCTGTTGCTGCGGCGGGCGCTGGGGCTGCGGCTGGGGTTGGCGCGGCTGCTGTGGAGACTGCGGCTGCTGTGGGGCCTGCGGCTGTTGCGGTTGCTCGTCGTACCGCGGACCATACGGCGACTGCTCGTAGGGCTGCTGGCCGTACGGGTTCTGCTGCGGGTACGGATCGCGCCGTCCCCGGCGGGGGCGAGGGGGCTCCATGACGGAGCAAGCATGCCAGAAACCCGACCGGATTCGATCCTTTTGGCCTGATCGGCGGGTCGCCGGAAGGCGATAATGGCTGGCAGGCCATGGTGTATGTCCGAAATCATCCGTGCGATGAGCAGAGAACGGAAGCGGGCGCAGGCTCGCCAGACCCTCGAGATCCTCGAGCGCGGAAGTTATCGCGCGCCGTCCGGCCGTGAGGTCGATCTGAGCGCCACGCTGCGGGCGTCCGTGGACGGGACGATCCTGCATCGTCCCAAGGAACTCGCCGCGCTTCTGGACCTCCTGCCGCCGGTCGCGGACGACGCCCCGCGCACGCGCGTCGAGGTGACGACCGAGACCACGTTGGAGGCGGCGCGCCGCCTTGGCGAGGGTGACGGAACGGCGGATCCGTTGGCGTTGAACTTCGCGTCCGCGAAGAACCCGGGCGGCGGTTTCCTCAACGGCGCGCACGTGCAGGAGGAAGGACTCGCGCGCGCGTCCGGTCTGTACGCGACGCTGCGGGCCGCGCCCGAGTACTACGACGTCCATCGCGAGCTCCGCGACCCGCTGTACACCGACCACGTGATCTACTCCCCCGCCGTGCCGGTGTTCCGCACCGATTCCGGGGCGTTGCTGGACAAGCCGTACAGCGTCGCGTTCCTCACCTCGCCCGCGCCCAACCGCGGAGCGACACGCGACGACGACAGGCTCGCCCGCCTTCCGGACGTGTTGCGCCGACGCGCGCTGAAGGTGCTGGCGGCGGCGGTCGCACACGGACACCGGCGGATCGTCCTGGGCGCGTGGGGTTGCGGGGTGTTCCGCAACGACCCGTCCGAGGTGGCCGAGGCGTTCGCGGACGCGCTCCGTCCGGACGGCGGACCGTTCGCGGGCCGCTTCGAGACGGTCGTCCTCGCCATCTACGACACCTCGCCGGGCGCGCCGCGCCTCGCGCCCTTCGAGCGCGCCTTCGAAGGCTTCTAGCAGGTCGAAAGGGGCAACAGCCCTACGCCGTCACGGAGCGCCGCCTGTCCCGCGAGTTCGCGGGCGGCGGCGCTCCGGCGTCTCCGGCCCCGCGAGGGCGGCGGTGTGAGCGCGGGTCGCGGCGGGCGAATTTCGCGATACATCTTGACTTGCCACGAACGAGATATATCGTCTCTACACGAGAGAGGTTATCCCGGCCGGGTCCGCCGCTCCACGGTACGAACATCGTACTTGACACGAACGGTGTTCTTTTAGAGAACTGCGTTTGCGGACACGAACATTGTTCCTCTTCCTTCGGGAGCCATGATGATCGACACCACCGGTGAGGCGCCCGCGGCGACCGAGCCACCGCCCTTCCGCTGGCGCTGGGTCGCGCTCGCGGTGATCCTGCTCGGCGAGATCATGGACATGCTGGACTCGCTGGTCACCACGATCGCCGCCCCCACCATCCGCGCCGACCTGGGCGGATCCGCCGCCACCATCCAGTGGCTCGCCGCCGGGTACACCCTGGCGATGGCGATCGGCCTGCTCACCGGCGGACGCCTCGGCGACCTCTACGGACGCAGGCGGATGTTCCTGATCGGCGCCGCCGGGTTCACGATCGGGTCGCTGCTGTGCGGGACCGCCGTCTCCCCCGGCATGCTCGTCGGCGCGCGGCTGCTCCAGGGCCTCGCGGGCGCGATGATGATCCCGCAGGGCCTCGGCATGATGCGCCGGATGTTCGCGCCCAGCGAGATGAACAAGGCGTTCGGCGCGTTCGGGCCGGTCATGGGCCTGTCCTCGGTCGCCGGGCCGGTGCTCGCGGGCTGGCTGATCGACGCCGACCTCTTCGGCACCGGCTGGCGGATGATCTTCCTGATCAACCTGCCGCTCGGCCTGGCCGCGGTCGTCCTCGGCGCGGTCTTCCTGCCGCCCGGACGGGACGCGCACGGGTCCCGGCTCGACATGGTCGGCGCGCTGCTCGCCGCGCTCGGCGCCGGGCTGATCGTCTACCCGCTCGTCCAGGGCCGCGAGCTGGACTGGCCCGCCTGGATGTTCGCGCTGATGGCGGCGTCCGGCGTGGTGTTCCTCGTGTTCGCCTGGCACGAGCTGCGGCGGCAGCGGCGCGGCGGCGACCCGCTGATCACGCCTTCGGTGTTCGCCAAGCGCGGCTTCTCCGGCGGCCTCGCCGTCGGGATCGTGTTCTTCGCCGGGATGGTCGGATTCTCGCTGACCTACTCCCTCTACCTGCAGATCGGGCTCGGCTACTCGCCGCTCAAGGCGGGCCTGTCACAGATCCCCTGGTCGGTCGGGACGGTGTTCGGGTTCCCGGTCGCGATGGCGATGCAGAAGCACGGCCGGACGGCGCTCCAGGCCGGCGCGCTGGTCATGGCGTCCGGTGTGGCCGCCCTGGTGCTCACGCTCCAGATCGCCGGGACCGGCGTCGACCCGTGGCAGCTCGCCCCCGCGCTGGTCGTCACCGGCTTCGGCATGGGCCTGCTGATGGCGCCGTTCTTCGACATCGTGCTCGCCTCGGTCGAACCGCACGAGACCGGGTCGGCGGGCGGCACGCTGTCGGCGGTGCAGCAGCTCGGCGCGGCGCTCGGCGCGGCCGTCCTCGGCACCGTGTTCTTCGGGCTGCTCGGCGGGCACGTCGCGACGTCCGCCGACCGGGACGCGCCCGCGCTGCGCGCGAACCTCGCGTCCGCGGGGGTCGCGCCGTCCGGGCAGGACCTCATCGTCGCCGGGCTGCGCGCCTGCGGCCACGACCGCGCCACCGCGAAAGACCAGGCGAAGACCCCGGAGACGTGCGTCCGGCTGGAGTCCGACGTCCGGACGGCGGCCGCCGCGAACCCGCAGTCGGCCGGACGCGTCGCCACGATCGTCCGGTCGTCCGCGCAGCACTCGGCGAAGACCGGCTTCGGCGCGGCCATGAAGATCACGCTGTGGATCGTGGCGGGGCTGCTCGGCCTGACCTTCCTGATCGCCTTCCTGCTCCCGCCGCGCGCCCGCGAGGAGGACGAGACGGCGCCCGTCGATGAGACCGCGCCCGCGACCGCCTGACCTCGCCCCCTCCCCTGTTCCGCGTACCGCGCGTGCTGTGTCGCGTGCGGTACGCGGAACAGGGGAGTCGGCCGTGTCCGTGGTTCGGGGACGGTCAGAGCTTGTTCAGGACCTCGAAGGCGATCAGCTCAAGGTGGTTGAGGTCGGACAGGTCGAGAATCTGCAGGTAGAGGCACTCCGCGCCGGCGTCGCCGAAATTCCCGATCTTCTCGAGGATCTCGGCGGGCGTCCCACACAGGCCGTTCTCGCGCAGCTCGTCCACCTCGCGGCCGATCGCGGCCGCGCGGCGGCCGATCTCCGCCTCGTCCCGGCCGCAGCAGACGACCTGCGCTGCGGAGTAGACCATCGGACGCGTCCGGTTCCGCGCCTGGACGGCGTCCCGGACCCGTCCGAACGCGGCGGCGGTGTCGCCGATCTGGGCGAACGGGACGTTGTACTCGTCGGCGTACTCCGCGGCGATGCGCGGCGTCCGCTTGGCCCCGAAACCGCCGATCAGGATCGGCGGGCCGTCCGGACGGGCGGGCTTGGGCAGCGCGGGCGAGTCCTTGAGGGAGTAGTGCCTGCCCTCGAAGTCGAAGGTCTCGCCGTCGGGCGTCCGCCAGAGGCCGGTGAGGATCTGGAGCTGCTCCTCGAGCCGCTCGAACCGCTCGCCGAGGCTCGGGAACGGGATGCCGTACGCGGTGTGCTCCTCCTCGAACCAGCCGGTGCCGATGCCGAAGTCGACGCGTCCGCCGCTCATCTGGTCCACCTGCGCGACCGAGATCGCGAGCGGGCCCGGGTACCGGAACGTCGCGGCGGTCATCAGCGTGCCGAGCCGGATCCGGCTCGTCTCGCGGGCCAGCGCCGCGAGGGTGATCCACGCGTCGGACGGTCCGGGCAGTCCCGACACGTCCCCCATTTTCACGTAGTGGTCGGAGCGGAAGAAGGCGTCGAACCCGAGGTCCTCGGTGGCCTTGGCCACGGCCAGCAATGTCTCGTAGCTCGCCCCCTGCTGGGGCTCAGTGAAGATTCGAAGACGCATACCCACCATCCTCATACGTCTTGATCTCGTGCGCACGCGCGGGGGTGACCCTGCGCGCACGCGATGGCACGGGACGGGACGGCACGGGACGGTGCGGAACGCCTACTCGCTTGAGCGGATCACGCGACGGCGCCGTCCGACGTACATCAGGATCAGGCCGCCGCCGAGCAGGCCGAGCGACGCGTCCACGATGAGGCCGCTCTCGTCGCCCGTATGCGGAAGGAAGTGCAGGCGGCGCAGGCCACGCGGGATATCCCAGTGGGAATGCTGGTCGACGGCGTGACGAAGACGCAGCATCTGCCCCGTGGGAGGCTGAAGCTGCCCGGGGCCTGGCGTGGGCTGCTCCTGGCCCAGCTGGCCTGCCGGGGCGACTGCGTGCCCCGTCCGTCCCGGCACGGGAAGTCCGTTGCCCTGCCAGTTGGTGAGGCTGACCGTGTGGACCTGTCCGCTCATCCCAGACAGCACGCGGGTCCGCACTCTCGACGCGGAAGCCGTGCGGCCCCGCCCGCCGGACGGCGCGGTCGGGCGCTTCGATCCGCGTGACGCGGGGAGCCGGTGGATTTGCGGTGCTGGCGCCAGGCGCTCGCTACTCGTCCGTTCGAGCAGTGGGAACAGCCGACTCAGACGCCCCACCGCGGACACCTTGCGATTCTGGCGCTCCGACGCGACGGGCTTGTCGGCGCGGCGTCCCGATACGGCAGAGTTGCGGGGCTTTTGTCCCGAGGTGGCGGGACGCTGGTGGACGGGCCCGTGCGGCGCGATCGCGGAACCGTTCAGGACCCGGGTCTTGAAGGTCGTGTTGTTGTTGGCGAGGTTCACCTCCGGCGTGGACGTGCTCACACGGACCGGGGCCTCCAGCACCTGCCCGCGCTTCAGGCCACGCGGTGTGATCGAGGTGCGGATCTCCTTCTTCGCGCCGACCGAAAGCGTCCCGAGGTTGCACGTATAGCCCTGGACGGCCTTGGTCGCGCCACCCGCAGAGCTGAGGGAACAGGACGAGCTCTTCAGAGTGGCCCCGGCCGGGAGCTGCCCGCTGACCACCACGTTCTGCGCGGCTGCGGGACCGGCGTTGCCGACCGTGGTCACGTACGCGATCGACTGTCCGGGGGAGGTCGCCTCAGGCCCCTTCCTGACGACCGAGATGTCCGCGGTCTCGGCGACGCTCGTCGCCGGGAACGGCTTCGACGCCGTCGACGACCCCCACGACACGGTGGCCGTGCTCGTCACCCGCTCGCCCGGTCTGGCCTTCATGGACACTTTCGCGCTGAGCACGCCCACGACCGTCTGCCCCGGCTTCAGCGCGCCGATCGCGCAGACCGCGCTGCCCCCGCCGCCGGGCGCGGCGGTGGTCCCGGCTCCGGAGGTCAAGGCGAACGAGCAGTTCTCCGAGCCCGACACGTACTCCAGCGAGGCCGGGAGCGGTGCCTTCAGGGCCGCGGACCCGGCCTTGGCCTTGCCGTTGTTGGTCACCGCGAACGGCCAGCTGTAGGTGCGGCCGGGCATGAGCCGTCCGGTCGGGCCGGACGTCTGGACCACGAGCTTCGCTGACCTGCCGGTCTTGTCCGCCCCGGCAGACAGTCCGTCGGCCTCCGCGGACACCTGGTAACCGACCACGGGGGCGACGCCCAGCAGCGGGACCGCCGAAAGCGCAGCGAGGCCCCGGGCACCGATCCGCCCCGTTCCCTTCTGGACCATTCCCGCTCCCCCGTGACCTGCCCGGACACCGACATGATCGGGTCCGTTGTAACCCGGCCGGGGGGAATGCCCTAGCGCCGCGTCCGCGTGTCGTCACATCAGGTGACGCCACGCGTCGGTCAGAGCGCCGGGGAACCGTCCGGGCGTCCGTCGGTCTCGGACGGCGGACGCACCGGAGCGCCGTCCGGCCGCTCACCTGGGATTTCGTCGGACGTCGCGGCGAGGCGGGCCGCGGCGGCCATGACGCGGGTCTGGAGTTCCACCTCGCGGGTGATGCGGCGCTGCCCGGCACGGATCTCACGGCCCTGCCGGACGGCCGCCGCCGCGAGCACCAGTGCCAGGGCGCCGAGCAACCCGGCGCCGGTCGCGATAGCGAGGGCGAGCATCGCTTCGACCACTCCTCATCCGATGGGAGCGGGACCCCGGGGCGCACCGGGATCGGCGACGCCCGCCGGGCCGCGCTGACCCGGTCCGGCTCCCCTAGTGTGCCCCCGAGTCAAGTCCGCAACAACCGGTCAGTACGAGAAAATCTCAAATGCCGGAAGCGGTCACGGGTCGGGCCAGGTCAACGTCCGTCGGGCTCGTTGTAGAGGGCGCGGAGGAAGGCCAGCGCCATCCGGCGCTTGTCGGCGTCGGCGGTGCGGAGGTCGGCGAAGTAGGCGTCCAGTTCGGCGAGTTCGCGGACCGCCTCGTCGCCGCGCGCCTCGCGCCGCTCGGCCTCGTCCGGCTCGCCCCCGTCCCCGACCAGGACGAGGTCGCCGGACCGCCACCGCAGCGCCGCCTCGATCGCGCCGCGCGTGCGCGCCTGCGGCCAGCGTCCGCCCGCCTCGAGGTTGTAGACGGTCTTGACCGTGACCCCCGCGTGTTCGGCGAGTTGCTCCTGCGTGAGGCCGAGCGCTCCGCGCCGCGCCACCACGTACTTGGCGACCCGCTCCCGGTCGGGACCGTTTCCCATGCCCCCAGCATGGCGGAAACAGTAAGGAACATCCAGCAATCGGAAGCGGAAAATTTCCCACATCAGAGTTTCCGGTTATTACCAGACATACCCTTGTCACCTTGCCGGAACATTCCTATGGTGGAAACACGGGTCCGTGGGACGGACCTCCCCGGTCACCGGCGCGGCCCGCGAACGACGAGAGGCTGAAGCCGTTGACCGAGGAAGGACCCCTCACCGTCGAGCTGGCCCTGGCGGAGCTGCGCCGCGGCACCGATGTCCGGATGGCCGGGCTGGAGGGCAGGCTCGCCCTGCTGCTCCAGCGCGACGACCTGCACGACCGGCGTGCCGACGACCTGACCCGCCAGCTCCAGGACCTGGACGACCGGCTCACCGCGACCGAACGCGAACAGGTCACCCGGGGCACGCTCGACACCCGCTTCCGTCACACCGTCGCCCTGCTGTCGCTGATCACCGCGGCGGCGGCCGTCCTCGCCACCGTCGTCACGGCCTTCCTGGCCCGCTGAACCAACCGCCCTCCCGCGGCCCCTCCGGTCGGCGCGGGTCCCCGGGCCCCGTAGCCCGGCGCACCCCACCCCCGCGCCGACCGGAGGCACCACCTCCCCCGCGCTCAGGCCTCCGAGGAACCGGAGGGACCGTCCTCCTCGCCCGTCCCTCCGGGCGGAGGCGGGGCCGGAGGGGCGACCTCCTTCGCCCGCCCCTCCGGCCCCGCCGCCGCAACACTTCGGCCACCCCGAGCGTCTCACCGGTATGGCCCGCGGACTCAGTTACAAGGACGCCGTCAAGATCCTCGGTGGCAGAAGCCCTGTCGTGGAAGCCCTCGACCGCCTGATGGGCGGGGTGCTTCTCACGGCGACGGCAGGTGGCGGCGAACTCGCCCTCAGCCTGTTCGACGCGAAGGGCGAGCTGGGGAAGCTGAGCCGCGAACTGGTCTCGGGGTTGAGCGACCGCATGCGCGGCCTGTCCCGTTTCTCCCGCACCGAACGCCTGGAGGCGGCCCGCAAGGTCATCATGCTGGCCGCCTTCTTCGACGCCCTCGCCGCCGCCGACCTCCCTTCGGGTCTGCGCTCCTTCACACGCGCTGACCAGCTGAGTCTTGTGGGGGCCGAGCCGTCCCGGCGGCTGAAGCGGGTGGTCTCGTACCTGACGCAGAACGACGTCCGGCAGGACGCCTTCGTCCGCTACCAGGATGCGCCTCACCAGGATTGCCTCCAATTCTTTCAGGGGCTCGGTATGGCCATCTCCGACCTGGCGTCGGTCGCCCCTGAAATGAAAGGGCAGGCCCGGCAGGCGCGGATCACGCTCACCGTGACCCTGCCCGCCGCCGCGCTGCGCCGGTACCAGGAGCTGTATCTGCGCCTGGCCACGGACTTTCCCGAACTCGCGTTCTGGACCAACCAGACGGACCACCAAGCGATGCGCGCCGAACTGGCATCGCTGCGGACGGGTTTGGAGGGGTTGCGGGCCGTCCTCGAACGACTCTCGTCCGGGGCCGCGCCCGACGACCGGCGGGCCGCGCTGGCCCGGGCGCATCGCGCGCGGCTGGACCGTCCGGTGGCGTTGAGCGCCGAATCGCCGGAGTCCCTGGTCTTCCCGAGCCTCGCCGAGATCTACGTCAACCCCCGATACCGGGTCGCGCAGGCGCATCCCACCATCGTGAGGCTCAACGAGGAGGAGACCTGGGACGTCGGCGGCGTCCACGACGATCTGCAGGCGTTCCTGGTCGGATACCTGACGTCGTTCGCCACCGTCAGCGAGCCGCTTCTGCTGCTCGGGCAACCGGGGTCGGGCAAGTCGAAGTTCACGGAGATGCTGGCGGCGTCACTGCCGCCCGAGGACTTCCTCGCCGTGCGGGTGGCGTTGCGCGAGGTCCCGGCGGACGCCGATCTCCAGACCCAGATCGAGGCCGGTATCCGCGCCGCCACGGGCGAGACCATGAGCTGGCCCGACCTCGCACGCAGCGCCCGGGACGCTTTGCCGGTCGTCCTGCTGGACGGCTTCGACGAACTCCTTCAGGCGACGGGCGTCAGCCAGTCGGACTACCTGGAGCAGGTCGTCCGCTTCCAGGAACGCGAGGCCGCGCAGGGCCGTCCGGTCGCGGTGCTGGTCACCAGCCGGACGTCGGTGGCCGACCGCATGCGCATCCCGGCGGGCGGCATCGTGGCCGTCCGGCTGGAGCCCTTCTCCGAATCCCAGACCGCCCGCTGGCTGGACATCTGGAACAGCGCGAACGCCTCAGCCCTCACCGCCCGCGGCCTGACGCCGCTCCCCGCTGCGACCGCGCTCCGCCACCCCGACCTGGCGTCCCAGCCGTTGCTCCTACTGATGCTCGCGCTGTACGACTCGGACGACAACGCCCTCCAGAAGGACGACCACGCTCTCGACTCAGCGGACCTGTACGAACGGCTGTTGACCCGCTTCGCCGAACGCGAGGTCCGCAAACTCCACCCCGAACTGGACGGCGCGCCCTTCGCAGACGCCGTCGAGGACGAGCTGCAGCGCCTCTCGATCACGGCGTTCGCGATGTTCAACCGAGGCCGCCAGTGGGTCAGCGAGGACGAACTCACCCGCGACCTGGCCACGCTGCTCCCCGAGCCCCCCGCCACGCACCAAGGGTCCGTCCGCGCGGCACTGACGCCTGGGCAGGTGGTCGTCGGCCGCTTCTTCTTCGTCCACCGCTCGCAGGCCATGCAGGACGGTGAGATAAGCGGCACCTACGAGTTCCTGCACGCGACGTTCGGCGAGTACCTGGTCGCGCGACTGGTCGTCCGTGAACTGTCGGCCCTGACGTCCATCGCGAGGATCTCGCGAAGCCATCACCAGCGTCTGGACGACGCCTTCCTGCACGCACTGCTGTCGTTCGTCCCGCTCACCGGCCGCCTGCCCGTCGTCCACTTCCTCCGGACGCTGATCGCCCGCTCGCCGGACCGCGATGCCCTGAGCCCGCTCCTGCATGACTTGTTCCACGAGGCGTTCGCACCCCGCGTCGGCCGAACGCTCAGCGAGTACCAACCCCTCCGGTCGTCCAGCCCCGCACGCGTGGCCGTCCATTCGGCCAACCTGCTTCTCCTGCTCGTCGCGGCAAGGAAGCAGATCACCGGACGTGAACTCTTCCCCGACTCCCTCGAACCACTCGAATCGTGGCTACGCTGCACCGGCCTGTGGCGTTCGCAACTCGAGGCCGACGGCTGGCTGGGGCTGGCCGCCTCCCTACGCCTCGAACGCACCTGGGCGAACGACCGACCAGAGATCCTTCTGGTGAACGACGCCGCGCTCGTCGGGCCGACTCCCACGGTGGACTGGCTCCTTTCAAGTGAGAGGTTCAAGAACCTCACCGCCGGCAAACTCCTCGCCTCAGCGCACTTCACCTGCGACCCCGAGACCGATCTTCTGATCCACGCGCTCGACTCGCCACTCTGGAATGACCCGGAGGTCGAAGAGCCACTCATCACCTTCCTCGCCGAGACGTCGACGGGGACGGGGACGGGGATCGTCTCAGGCGCCAACGCCTATCTGAGGCTGTGCTGGGCGGGCCCGGCGACCGACGTGGGTGACCTGATCGTCCGCTATTCGGATTGCCTCGGTTTTCTGGAGCGCACAGGCCAGACCGAGTGGGCGGTTGTCATCCTGCGTCACCTGATCGTGGACATCGAACGCCTGCCGGAGCCTGCGCAGCGCGTGATGTTCGACCGCCTCTTCGGGTTCTGCCGCGGAGCCAGCGTGGCGAGGTCCCTGTTCGAGCGAGCCTTCGCGAATCTGGATTGGGTCGAGGGGATCGAACTGTGGGGTTCAGGGGACTCCGAAACCGCTCCGAGGCCGCAGTCATGATTCCGGACACCTTTTGCGGGATCGTCCGGGCGGCTGAGTGCGCGGGTGAGCGCACCGGCTGGGTGAGGCGGCCGTTGGGTGGGAGCCGTCCGGGGTGGGGACGGCTCCCGGTGGGGTCAGAAGCCGATGGCTTCGCGGAGGAGGAGGACGGTGCCTCGGTTGGGGGTGGGTTCGGCGTTGAGGATGAGGAGGCGGTTGAGGGCGCTGGGCTTGCCGTAGGTGGTCATGGCGCGGTCGTTCTCCAGGGGGAGGCAGTGGTCCTCGACTCGGCGCAGGGCGGTGGGGAGGTCGGGGACGATCTTCTGCGCGCCGACGATCCAGATGGCGCGGGCCGCCGCGCCGGCCATGGCGGGGAGCTGGCTTCCGCTGGCGGAGGCGATCACGAGGGAGCCGGTCTCGGTGACCGCGTGGACGCTGGCCAGGATGACATCGGGGGTGGACATCATCCTCCAGATCTCGGCGAGCTGGGTCTCGCGGTCCATGGTGAGGCCGCGCGGGCGGAGGGCGTCGTAGCGTCCGCCGGCGTTGATGTCCTCGTCGATGCCGGAGAGACGGAGGGTCTCGCTGGCCCCGGTGAAGACGCTGGCGCCGTCCGGGATCAGGTCGGCGACGCGGGCGCGGGCCGCGGCGGCGTCGTCAAGGATCTCCACGGTGAAGCCGTTCTCGGCGAGGGCCTTGGCGGCCCGCTCGATGCTCTGCGCGGAGGCCGGGGCGGTGAACGTCTCGGTGGTCATGGGTCTTCCGTTCGCTCGATGATGGGTTCGTCGCAGCGTTCGACACGGCAGCCCGGCGGAATGTCTGGCGGGGCACCGGCCTGACGTTCCGGTGCGCTGTGGTGTCGGACGGGGTGAGGACAGACGCGACCTAGGGAGCAACGGGCACCATGACCACCGGATCTGGGGCGGAAACCGTCGACCCGGGCCTGCCGGGCCTGGACGCGATCATGAGCGAGCGGCGTCAGCTGATCAATCTCGCGTACCGGCTGCTGGGCTCCCTGGCGGAGGCCGAGGACGCCGTCCAGGAGACCTACGCCCGCTGGTACGCCATGTCCCGGGAGGAGCAGGACGCCATCGCGTCGCCCGGCGCGTGGCTGACGACGGTCGCCAGCCGGGTGTGCTTCAACGTGCTCAGGTCCGCGCGGGCGCGGCGGGAGACCTATGTGGGCGAGTGGCTGCCCGAGCCGCTGCCCGACCGCGCGGAGTGGGGCGGCGTGCGGACGGGCGGCGCCCCCGTCGATCCGGCCGACCGGGTCACCCTCGACGAGTCGGTCAACCTGGCCTTCCTGGTCGTGCTCGAGTCGATGACCCCGGCCGAGCGCGTCGCGTTCGTCCTGCACGACGTCTTCTGCCACTCCTTCGCCGAGGTGGCCGAGATCGTCGGGCGGACGCCGGGGGCGTGCCGGCAGCTGGCCTCCTCGGCCCGCCGGCGGATCCGCGAGTCGCAGGCCCCCGTGAGTCCGACGGCCCGGCAGGCGGGGATCGTCCGGGACTTCAAGCAGGCGTGGGAGGCCAAGGACATCGAGGCCCTGATCGGCCTGCTCGACCCCGAGGCCACGGCGGTCGCGGACGGCGGCGGCCTCGCCCTCACCTTCCTGGAGCCGATCGAGGGGCGCGACCGGATCGCGCGCGCCTGGGTCGAGCTCGCGGGCCGGGTGCCCGCCGACCAGACGTTCCTGGAGCGGACGGTCAACGGCCAGCCCGGCCTGGTGGCCCAGCAGGACGGCGTCGTCGTGACGGTGTTCGCGTTCGAGATCGCGGACGACCGGATCAAGCACATCTGGGTGCTTCGCAACCCCGAGAAGCTCCGGGCCTGGACGACGGGCTGACTCAGAGGCCCGCCTGGTCGAGGTTGGACCGGCTGAGTCAGAGGTTCGCCCGGTCGAGGTTGGTGGTGACCGTGGCGAGGAGGGCCCGGAGGGTCTGGAACTCGTCCCGGGTCAGGCCGGACGCCTCGGCCATGCGGCGGGGGACGTCGGCGGCCCGGGCACGGAGGGCCTCGCCTTCCGGGGTGAGGGTGACGACCACCGAGCGCTCGTCCTCCTCACTGCGGCGGCGGTGGACGTGGCCCGCGGTCTCCAGGCGCTTGAGCAGGGGCGACAGGGTGCCCGAGTCCAGGCGGAGCAGGTCGCCGATCTCCTTGACCGGCAGCTCGTCGTGCTCCCAGAGGGTGAGCATGACCAGGTACTGCGGGTAGGTGAGGCCGAGGTCCGCCAGGACGGTCCGGTAGACGCCGGTGAACGCGCGGGACGCGGCGTGCAGGGAGAAGCAGAGCTGGCGGTCCAGCCGGAGCAGGTCGTCGGCGCGAATCTCGGTCGTCATGTGACCAGGATATCTCTCGAGCAATTAGATTGCGCCCAACTTAGTTGTGTACAGTCAATCGCATCAGAGAGATCTTCTCGAGAGGAGTCCGATCATGGACGCGCTGTACACCGCCGTCGCCACCGCCAACGGACGGGACGGGCGGGCCGTCAGTTCGGACGGCCAGCTCGACCTGGCGCTCGCCTTCCCGACCGTGCTGGGCGGGAGCGGGAAGGGCACCAACCCCGAGCAGCTGTTCGCCGCGGGCTACGCGGCCTGTTTCGCGAGCGCGATGGGCGCCGTGGCGCGGGAGATGAAGCTGGACGTCAAGGACGTCTCGGTCACGGCCGAGGTCGGCATCGGCAAGGACGCGTCGGACGGCGGGTTCGCGATCGGCGTCGTCATGCGGGTGGAGCTTCCCGAGCACCTCGAGGGCGAGGTGGGCGAGAAGCTCGTCGAGGCGACGCACGCGGCCTGCCCGTACTCCAAGGCCACGCGCGGCAACATCCCGTTCGAGATCGTCATCGAGTAGCGGACGAGGCCGCCGCCCCGCCCGGCGACGGACGAGGACGCCCCCGGCCGGACGGGGGCGTCATCGGGCAGGGGGGCGTGACTCGGCGATGAGGCGGTAGAGGCGCTTGAACTCGGCATACGCGTCGGGGCCGAAGGTCTCGGCATGGCGGGCCTCGATGGCGGCGAGGATCGCGTCCGAGTCGCGCATCTGGGCCAGGCCGCGCCCGGTCGGGACGACGAGCTTGGCGCGGCGGTCGGACGGGTCGGGGCGGCGTTCGACGTAGCCGAGGGCCTCGAGCTCGTCGACGAGCTTGCCGGTGACCTGTTTGTGCTGGCCGGAGCGTTGCGCGAGGTCGGTGGCCCGGGTGCCGTCCTCGTCCAGGTAGGCGAGGACGGCGCCGTGCTGGGCGCGCAGGTCGTCGTAGCCCTGCTCGGCGAGGGCGCCGAACAGTTCGCGCTGGATGCCGAAGAAGAGCCGGGTCG
Organism: Actinomadura oligospora ATCC 43269; assembly: GCF_000518265.1. Lineage (GTDB taxonomy): Bacteria > Actinomycetota > Actinomycetes > Streptosporangiales > Streptosporangiaceae > Spirillospora > Spirillospora oligospora. The sequence continues at coordinate 27,848 of NZ_KI912412.1, forward strand.
TGAGGATGCCGAGGTCCGGATCCGCGCGCTTGCGCTCGCCGCGGCGCATAGTCACCTCCAGGTGATTATCACCTCTGTTGACTTTATCTGGAGGTGACTATACCGTCCCGTCTCGTTGAAGGAGGCGAGACACGGTGATCGAACTGACCCGGTTCACGGCGCACGACAGGGAGCGGCTGCTCGCGGCCCGTCCCGCGATGGTGGCCGACTTCGAGGCCGACCGCGCGGGGTTCCTCGGCGCGCGGCTGGTCGAGCTGCCCGGCGGCGAGTGGCTGGACATCGTCGAGTGGCGGAGCGCCGAGGACTTCCGGATCTCGCGGGAGAAGGGTCCGAACCGTCCGGGGATCGCGGAGTTCTTCGCGGCGATCGACGGTCTGGTGAGCGACGAGCGGGGAGAGCTGCGATGAGGGACGTGCACGGGTTCGCGGCGGACGGGTTCGACGGGGTCCGCGCGGCGTTCGCGGCGGCCGTGGACGGTCCGGACGGCGATCCGGACGCTCAGCTCGCCGTGTTCCAGCAGGGCCGGAAGGTCGTCGACCTGTGGGCCTCACCGGACGGCGAGAACGCGATCACCGCGCTGTTCTCGACCGCCAAGGGCGCCGCGCACCTGGTCGTGGCGATGCTCGTCCAGGACGGGACGCTCAAGCTGGACCAGCCGGTCTCCGAGGTCTGGCCCGAGTTCAGCGGGTTCGGGAAGGAACACCTGACCCTGCGTGAGCTGCTCGGACACCGGTCCGGGGTGATCGGGGTCGACGGCGGGTTCACGAACGAGGAGCTGGCGGACGACCGGCTGCTCGCGGCGCGGCTCGCCGGGCAGCGGCCGTTCTGGGAGCCCTGGACGGCCTACGGGTACCACGCGTTCGTGATCGGCGCCCTGACCGGCGAGGTCGTCCGGCGCGCCACGGGACGGTCGATCCAGGAGCACTTCGAGGAGCGGATTCGCGCGCCGCGCGGACTCGACTTCTTCCTCGGACTTCCCGAGTCGGAAGAGTCCCGTTTCCTCCCGGTCCTTCCGCCGACCAGGCGCAAGGGGCGGATGCGCGGCGACACCCTCATCGGCGTCGCGTTCAACGCGAACGCGCCGCAGGTGGACGACATGGGCGAGTTCCTCGTCGGGTTCGCGAACACGCGGAACACGCGGGCGCTCGGCCCGGCGTCGTCCGGCGGGGTCGGGAACGCGCGCGGCGTCGCGGGCGTGTACGCGGCGGCGATCGGCGACGGGACGACGCCGCCGCTGCTCACCGGCGACACGATCGCCGAGTTCACGACGCCCCAGGACGCGGGCATCGACCTCGTCACGCACGAACGGAACCACTTCGCGCTCGGCTTCGAGGTGACCTCCCATGCCTACCCCGAGCTGGGGACGGACTCGTTCGGTCACGCCGGCGCGACCGGGACCCAGTCGTTCGCCGACCCCGCGTCCGGGATCGCCTACAGCTACGTCCGGCGGCGGTTCTCGACCGGCGGCGGAGGCGGCGCACCGGAGAACACCGGCCTGATCGCGGCGGTCATGGAGGCCGCGAGTCAGGGACGCGGCGGGCCGTCCGCCGGGCCCGCCGCGTTCTTCCCCGAGGTCAGTCCATGACCAGGACGACCTTGCCCCGGCCGTGGCCGGTCGCGACCCGCTGGTGCGCGTCGGCCGCCCGCGTCCACGAGTAGGCGTCCCTGATGTTGAGGGACAGCCGTCCGTCCTCGAAGAGGCTGGCGGAGTCGGCGACCCGCGCCATCGAGCGCTTCGAGAACGTGGTCGTCCGGATGCCCAGCTCCTCGGCGCGGCCGTGCTCGACCAGCGTGAGGATGCGGTCGCGGTCCTTGACCAGCTCGAGCGAGACCTCGAGGGCGTGGCCACCCGCTCCGTCCAACGCGGCGTCGACGCCGTCCGGCGCGGCGGCGCGCACGCGGTCGGCCAGGCCCTCGCCGTACGTCACCGGGATCGCGCCGAGCGAACGCAGGTACTCGTGGTTCTCCTCGCTGGCCGTCCCGATGACGGTGGCCCCCGCGTTCACCGCCATCTGGACGGCGACCGCGCCCACGCCACCCGCCGCCGCGTGGATCAACAGGGTGTCGCCCTCCCCCACGCGCAGGTCGTCCAGCGCGATGTGCGGGGTCATGACGGCGGCGGGAAACGCCCCGGCGACCTCCCACGGCATCCCGGCGGGTTTGCGCACGACGTTCGCGACCGGCACGACGACGAACTCGGCGTACGAGCCGAGGACGGAGTTCCCCATCACCTCGTCCCCGTCCGCGAACTCCGTCACGCCGTCCCCGACCTGGTCCACGACACCGGCCCACTCGTTGCCCGGCACGCGCGGGAACGGCGGCGGCGTCTCCATGTAGGGAGGCGTCCACCCCTCCCGGACGGCGAGGTCGAACGGCTGCACCCCCGCCGCCCGCACCCGCACCCGGACCTCCCCCGGCCCGGCCCCCGGCGTCGGCACGTCCAAGATGCGCAGAACGTCCGGCCCGCCCGGCTCACTGAATCCCGCAACCCGCATGATGACCTCCTCGAACTCTCAGATGATCACCACCGTAAAACCTCAACCAAAATTGAGGTCAACCCCGCAGCACGCCCCGCGCGAGCTCAAGGAGGGCGCCGCCGCTCCGCCACGCTCGGCGGCGAGGGTGATGTAAAGGACACTTGACATCTCGGGGTGTAAAGCTTACTTTCCATGTGTGCGTAATGACGTGCGTGAGCTGCGGACGGGCAAGGGGTTGTCGCAGGCCGAGCTCGGACGGGAACTCGGGGTGTCGCGGCAGACGGTGAACGCGATCGAGCAGGGGCGGTACGACCCGTCGCTGCCGCTCGCCATCGGCATCGCGCGGTACTTCGGGACGACGGTGGAGGGGATCTTTCATGTCGACTGAGCGCGCCCAGCGGTGGGGCGCCCCGGCGCTCGGGGCGGTCGCCGGAGTCGTCTACTTCGTGATCTTCATGGCCTGGGGCGAGGTCTGGATGGCCGTGTTCGGGCTCGCGGTGATGTGGGTCTACTCCGCGCTGCTCGTCCTCGGGTCGCGGCGTTCGGAGACCGTGGCGCTGATGCGGGGCGAGGTGAAGGACGAGCGGCACCGGCAGATCAACCTGCGGGTCTCGTCGTTCACACTGAACGTCCTGGTCGTGGTGATGGTCGGCGCCATGATCTTCGAACTCGCGCGTGGCCACGACGGGCGGCCGTGGACGTGGCTCGCCGCCGTCTTCGCCCTCACCTACGGCGGAGCGACCGCCTTCTACTCGCGGCACGGCTGACCGTCCGCGCGGGGCCGCCGACGCTTCAAGATCGTGCGTCACTCATGCGTGAGGATCTTGAAAAAACGGCTGTTCCCCGCGGATGGATCCGCGGGGAACAGCCGTCTGACCTGCGGCTAGCCGCGGACGAGCGTGGCCAGGCACTCCACGTGCTGGGTCATGGGGAAGGCGTCGAAGGCGCGGAGGGACTCGAGGGTCCAGCCGCGCTCGGAGAAGTAGCCGAGGTCGCGGGCCAGGGTGGCCGGGTCGCAGGAGACGTAGGCGATCTTGCGGCCCGCGAGGGCGGCGACACGGTCGACGACCTCGCGGCCCGCGCCCTGGCGGGGCGGGTCGAGGACGACGATGTCGGCGCCGCGCATGCGGGAGCCGCGGCGGTGGCCGGAGGCGCGCTTGTTCTGCGTCCGGGCGGACGAGTCGTCGGAGCGGCCGAACTCCAGGTCGGCGATGACCTCCTCGACCGGGCCGCGCTCGAACGAGACCTGCGGCAGGTCGCGGAGGTTGAACTTGGCGTCCCGGACGGCCTGGCCGTCCGACTCGATGCCGACGACGAGGCCGTCGCGGCCGACGCGCTCGCCGATGAACGCGGCGAACAGGCCGACCCCGCAGTACAGGTCGAGGGCGATCTCGCCGGGCTTGGGCTCCAGGGCGTCGATGACGGCGGCGGCGAGGGTCTGCGCCGCGCCCGGGTGCACCTGCCAGAAGCCGGATCCGGAGACCTGGAACATGCGTCCCTGGACCTCTTCGCGGACGTACGGCGGCGTGGTGCCCTGCTCGGGCTTGCCGCGCATGAGCCGGACCGGGACGTCCAGGCGCGGGACGCGGATCTTGCGCGGGTTCGGGCCGCGGACCGACACCAGGCGGTCGCCGGTCGCCGCGGACGTGATGCCCTCGACGCTGTTGGCGCCCTGCCAGCGCTTGGTCTCGATGCCCATGATCTCGACGCCCGGGTGGGCGATCAGGCACTCGTCGATCGGCTCGATGTCGTGCGAGCGGTGCCTGCGCAGGCCGGGCGTGCCGTTCTCGACCGCGAACTGGACGCGGGTGCGCCAGCCGAGGCCGGGCGGGGGCGTCATGTCCTCGCCCGCGAACGGGTACGGGACCTCCTCGACCGTGACGGTGCGGGTGATCCCGGCGACGCGGGCGAGCTGCTCCTCGACGACCGCGGCCTTCAGGCGGCGCTGGGCGGGCAGCGACACGTGCTGCCAGTCGCAGCCGCCGCAGCGTCCGGGACCGGCGAACGGGCACGGCGCCTCGACGCGGTCGTCGGACGCGGTGATGATCTCCACCGCGTCCGCGCGCAGGAACCGCTTGGTGGCCTCGGTGACCCGAGCCCGGACCCGCTCGCCGGGGAGCGCGTGCCGGACGAAGACCACGCGGCCCTCGTGCCGGGCCACGCAGAAGCCGCCGTTGGCGACGTTGCCGACCTCCAGTTCGAGGAGGTCGCCTTCGTGGGGTCCGAGATCAGCTGTCACGTTCCGAAACGATACCGCCACCAGCGGACGCCTCATCCCGCCGCCCGTCCCCCGCGCCAGTCCCGCCGGAGCCGGTCGGCATGCGGTAGGACGACCCGAACGCCGGTTCGGCGCGTCCCTTCAGCCGGTCGGACGACTGGAGCTGCCAGGCGACGCTGGTGACCATGACGCCCGGCTGGAACAGCAGCCGCCCCTTGAGCCGCAGCGCGCTCTGGTTGTGGAGCAGGTGCTCCCACCAGTGGCCGACGACGTACTCGGGGATGAACACGGTCACCACGTCCCGGGGGGACTTGCGGCGGACGCTCTTGACGTAGTCCAGGACGGGCCGGGTGATCTCCCGGTACGGCGAGTCGAGGATCTTCAGCGGGACGGGCACGTCGAGGGCGTCCCACTCCTCCTGGAGCCGGTGCGCCTCCTCGGCGTCGACCGAGACCGTGACCGCCTCCAGCGTGGACGGACGGGTCGCCCGGGCGTAGGCCAGCGCCCGCAGCGTCGGCTTGTGGATCTTGGAGACCAGGACGATCGCGTGGTTGCGGGCGGGCAGCGCCACGTCCTCGCCGGTCGGCTCCAGCTCGGCGGAGACCCGGTCGTAGTGCTTGCGGATCGCCTTCATGAGCAGGAACAGCACCGGCATCGCGATGCAGACGATGTAGGCGCCGAGCATGAACTTGGTGACCAGCACGACCACCAGGACGATCCCGGTGAGCGTGGCGCCGAACGCGTTGATCGCCCGGGACGTCCGCATGCGGCGGCGCTGCTGCCCGTCCTGCTCGGTGCGCAGCAGGCGGTTCCAGTGCCGGACCATGCCGACCTGGCTGACCGTGAACGACACGAACACGCCGACGGTGTACAGCGGGATCAGCTTGCTCACCGACGCGTCGTAGGCGTAGATCAGCAGGCCCGCCATGGTCGCGAGGATGATGATGCCGTTGGAGAACGCCAGCCGGTCGCCGCGGGTGTGGAACTGGCGCGGCAGGTAGCGGTTCTGCGCGAGCACCGAGCCGAGCACCGGGAAGCCGTTGAAGGCGGTGTTGGCGGCCAGGAACAGGATCAGCGCGGTCATCGTGGTGACCAGCGCGAAGCCCGGCGTGAAGTTGGAGAACACGGTGTGCGCGACCTGCGCGATCACCGGGTCGGCGTCGTGGACGGCCTTGCCGGTGGCCGGGTCGATCAGCTGGCTGCCCTGGCTCGGCTCGGCGAACTTGGCCTTGGTGTAGTAGGCGAACGCGGTGACGCCGCCGAACATCGTCATCGCGACCAGGCCGAGCATCAGCAGCGTCTTGGCGGCGTTCTCGCCCTTGGGCTTGCGGAACGCCGGGACGCCGTTGGAGATCGCCTCCACGCCCGTCAGGGCCGCACAGCCGGACGAGAAGGCCCGCAGCAGCAGGAAGATCAGCGCGGCCCCGCCGAGCCCGGCCTCCTTGCCGACGATCTCGTAGTCGGCGGTCTCCGCCTTCAGGTCCGTGCCGAGGCCGAGCCGGACCATCCCGTAGAGCAGCATCGCGATGATCGAGAACATGAACAGGTAGGTCGGGATCGCGAACGCGACGCCCGCCTCCTTCAGCCCGCGCAGGTTCGCGATCGTCACCAGGACGACGATGCCGATCGCGACCAGCACCTCGTGCGGCTGCAGGAACTTCAGCAGCGCGCCGAGATTCTCCACGCCGGACGACACCGACACCGCGACCGTCAGGACGTAGTCGACCAGCAGGGCGGCGGCCACGACCACGCCCCAGTTGTCGCCCAGGTTGGTGGTGGCGACCTCGAAGTCGCCGCCGCCGCTCTGGTACGCCCGGACGTTCTGGCGGTAGGACGCGACCACGGTGAGTAGAATCACCACGACGGCCGCGGCCACCCACGGGGTGTACTGGTACATCGCCAGGCCGCCGACCCCCAGCGCGAGCAGGATCTCCTGCGGCGCGTAGGCCACCGACGACAGGGCGTCGCTCGCGAACACCGGGAGCGCGATCCGTTTGGGAAGTAGCTGCTCGTGCTGCTGAGCGCTGCGCAGGGCGCGTCCCAGCAGCAGGCGCTTCACAAGGTCCGGAGCCTTCGACACGAGAGCAGACTCTAGCCTGCCCTCTTTACGACTTCTCAACACGCCCGCGACGACCGCCTCCGAGGCCCGCGCGGGCCGTCCACCACAGGGGTGTGACGTGGGGTCGGGTAGTAAGGGGTCAGGCGGCTGTGTAGTTTTGCAGCCCGGCAAGGATCATCGGAAACCTCGGGCTCCGGAGAAGGAACGGCCGTGCATATCGTGATCATGGGGTGCGGACGGGTCGGATCGACCCTCGCCCACATCCTGGAGGACAAGGGCCACTCGGTGGCCATCATCGACCAGAACCCCGAGGCGTTCCGGCGGCTGCGCGGCGGCTTCCGCGGCCGCCGGGTCACCGGCGTGGGCTTCGACCGGGACACCCTGACCGAGGCGGGCATCGACCAGGCGTCCGCGTTCGTCGCGGTCTCCAGCGGCGACAACTCCAACATCATCTCCGCGCGGGTGGCGCGCGAGACCTTCGGCGTGGACAACGTGGTCGCGCGGATCTACGACCCGCGCCGGGCCGAGGTGTACCAGCGCCTGGGCATCCCGACGGTCGCGACCGTCCGGTGGACGGCCGACCAGATCCTGCGCCGCCTGCTGCCGGAGGGCGCCGAGCCGCTCTGGCGCGACCCGACCGGCACCGTCGTGCTCGCGGAGCTGGACTCGGGCGCGTCCTGGGTCGGTGAGAAGGTCGCCACGCTGGAGGCCGCCGCGGGCACCCGGGTGGCCTTCCTCACCCGGATGGGCGAGGCCCTGGTGCCCGAGGCCGACACCGTCGTCCAGGACGGCGACATCGTGCACGCCATCTGCCGTGCCGAGGACCTGGAACGGATCAACGCCGCCGTCGCGGTGCGCACCGAGGGAGAGCACTGATGCGGGTCGCCATCGCCGGGGCCGGCGCCGTCGGCCGGTCCATCGCGCAGGAGCTGCTGGAGAACGGGCACGAGGTCCTGCTGATCGACAAGAACCCCCGCGCGATCAAGGTCGAGATGGTGCCGCGGGCCGAGTGGCTGCTCGCCGACGCGTGCGAGATCGCCGCCCTGGACGACGCGGCGCTGGAGCGCTGCCAGGTCGTGGTCGCCTCGTCCGGTGACGACAAGGTCAACCTGGTGGTGTCGCTGCTCGCCAAGACCGAGTACGGCGTGCCCCGGGTCGTCGCCCGGATCAACCACCCGAAGAACGAGTGGCTGTTCAACGAGTCGTGGGGCGTGGACGTCGCGGTGTCCACGCCGCGCCTGCTGTCGGCCCTGGTCGAGGAGGCCGTCAGCGTCGGCGACCTGGTCCGGCTGATGACCTTCCGGCAGGGCGAGGCGAACCTGGTCGAGCTGACCCTGCCCGAGGACGCGCCGCTCGGCGGCGAGCGGGTCGGGTCGGTCACCTGGCCGCGCGACACCGCCCTGGTCGCGATCCTGCGCGAGGGCCGGGTGCTCGTCCCGACCCCGGACGACACCCTGGAGCCCGGCGACGAGCTGATGTTCGTCGCGTCCCAGGACGTCGAGGACGAGCTCGCCGAGCTGCTCAACGCCAACTGACGCCCGCCGCCCCACAAGGTCCCGCCGCGCCCTCCCGGGTGCGGCGGGACCTTGTGTTCTGCCCCGCCACCGGTGTGTTCCGCCCCTCTACCGGTACTCGGCCAGGCGGGGGCGGACGCCCACGAGGACCAGGCCGATGATCACGACCGCGGCGACGGGCGGGACGACCGTCCAGCCGGACAGGACGTCCCCGCCGCTCCTGATGTTCGAGGCGAACTGCGCGTCGTTGATGCCGATCACCCGGGCCATGGCCGCGTCGAATGCGGTGAACGAGCCGTTGGAGGCGCTGGGGCTCGGCGAGGTGTCGAAGCCCGCCGCCTCCTGCGTCCGCCCGCGGGCCACCATGTCGCGCAACCGGACGTCGTTGCCCTGATAGGTCTGCCAGCCCTTCAGGACGTCCTCCGCCGCCGTCCGCTCCCCCGGGAAGGTGATGTTGCGGAACTCGTCCATGATCAGGCCGGGGAAGGTGGAGAACGTGGGGTACGCATGGCGCGACGCGCCCGCCTCGTACGTCTCCACGATCTTGCCGAGACCGTGCTGGTAGTCGCCGGGGAGGCCGCTGCGGGTGTCGACGAGTCTGTTCGCCTTGGCGTAGAAGTCGGCCTGGTAGACGACCGAGCGCTGCGGGTCGACGATGTAGCGGGACTCGTCGGCGTTGGCGTCCCAGGCGATCGCGCGGGCCCGGGTGAGTGCGAGCACCGAGTCGAAGGCGTCCTTCTTGGCGACGCGCAGGTGGTCGGCGGCCGACCCGAGGGTCGACGTGGCCGTGATCGTCCCGCCGAGGGCGGCCAGGGTGGCCAGGACGAGCGCCGGGTTGACCAGGCGGCGGGTGCGGCGGGCCAGGGAGAACTGGAGCAGCGCCAGGGCCGCGACCGTGCCGGCGCCGAGCGCCAGGGCGGCGTCCGCGCCGGAGCTCAGCGCGCGGTGCCTGCTCTGGTAGGCGCTCTCGACGCGGTCGGCGTTGGCGCTGCGGAGCGTGTCGGCGGCGGGCAGGACGACCTGCTTCAGCTCGACGTTCGCCTGCCTGTACAGGGTGAGCGCGGCGGTCGGCGGCCTGGCGGCGGGGTGCGGGCGCTGGCCGTCCAGCAGGATCGCCTGAGCGGCGAGCGCCTGGTAGCGGCCGAAACCGTCCAGGGCCCGGCGCAGCGCGAGGGCGGCGCGCTGGTCGTCCCCGGCGAGCGCGGACGCCTTCTGGAGGTCCGCGTCCGCCTGCCGGCGGCGCTGGTCGAAGTCGCTGAGGACCCGCTCGCGCGTGACGCCGAGCCCCTGGGCGTTCCCGATGAGCAGGACGTTGGCGAACTGGGCGTCCATGTCGTTCAGCGCCAGGTACAGATCGGACGACGCGACGACCTGCGGGCCCGCCTCGTGGCCGATCTCCCTGAAGCCCTCCTCGCCGCTGGACGCCCGGACGGAGGTCAGCACCGCCAGGACGACCGTCAGCAGCCCGATCAGGGCCGCGAGGTTGCGGAACCGGTCGGGGGTGAGCCAGCCGCGTGGGTCGATCACCATGTGGCCGGACGGGGCGGTCCGGACGGGCAGCCGGATGCCGTCCTCGTCCGCGGGCGGCAGCGCGGCGGGCGTGCGGGCCATCAGAACACCGTCCTCGGTCGAATCGAGTTGGCACGATCCACGAAGCCGCGGCGGCGGCCCCGCGAGGTGGAGAGCCGTGCGAGGTCGCGGTAGACGCCGTCCAGCGCCCCGCGTAGCGCCTTCTCCTCATAGGCGACGCCGAGGACGCGCCGGTCCGGCGGCGGGCCGCCGTTCCGTTCCAGCTCGGCGACCAGGGCCTCCAGGAGGAGGGCGATCACGCGGGCTCCGCGCTCCTCGGGAAGGTCCAGCGCCTCGACCCGGTCGAGGGCGGCCAGCAGGTCCTCGCGGGTCGCGCGCCAGCGGACCGGGTCGGCTCCGGGGGCCCAGCCCCGGATCGTCACGACGACGGCGGCGACCTGCGCGTCCAGGTGCCGCCCGGACGAGGCGGGCACCTCGGTGAGCACCCGCACCGCGGCCTGGTCGTCCTGCTCGGCGATCAGCGCCCGGGCCAGCCCGAACGCCGCGTTCTCGTAGGAGCGGTCGGTGCGCCAGACCGCCCGGTGGAAGTGGACGGCGCCCGCGGTGTCGCCGACCGCCTCGGCGGCGAACGCCAGGGCCAGCTTCACCGCCGCCTCGCCGGGCAGCACGTCGTAGACGCGGCCGAACTCGGGGGCCGCGGCGGCTCCGTCACCGTCGGCCAGCGCGGCGAGGCCCCAGAACCAGTGCGCGCGCCAGTCCGCCTCGTCCAGGGCAATGATCAGCTCCCGGGCGCGTTCCTGACAGCGCAGCTCGATCAGCGCTCTGACCAGCCGGAACGTCTCCTCCGCCGAGCGCGGGCGGTCGCCGCCCAGCGCCACGGCGACCTGTTCGGGCGCGGACGCGGCGAGCGCCGCGACGTTCCGCGCGCCGGGGTCGTCCGGGTCCACCAGCGGCACCGGCAGCGCCGAGGCGGCCTCCCGGAACGTCGGCGGACGTCCCAGCCTGGCCCCCACCACCCGCGTCTCCGGCCCGAACAGCGTGGACGCGGCGGGCCGCGGCTCCCCGTCGCGCGCGGCGAGCGTCTCCCGCAGCACCCCGGTGAGCTGCTCGGTCATCTCCTGCGCCGACCAGAACCGCTCGTCCGGGTTGGGGTGCGCGGCACGGCGGAGCAGCCGGTCGAAGGACGGGTTGGCGGCGAGGACCGGCACGTCCGCGGCGTCCGGGAGGCCGACCCGGTGGACGCCGGTGTAGCCGGTGAACTCGAAGCTCATCACGGCCATCGCCCGCGCGACCGTGTACAGGTCGGACGAGACCGACGGGCCCTCGCCCGCGATCTCGGGCGCCTGGTAGCCGACCGTCCCGTAGACCGCGCCCTCGTCGTCGTCCAGCCGCCGGACGCCGCCGAGGTCGACCAGCTTCAGCTGCTCCTCGGCCTGGATCGCGTTGTCGGGCTTGAAGTCGCAGTAGACCAGGCCCCGTTCGTGCAGGTGGCCGAGGGCGCGCAGCACCTCCAGGCCGTAGGCCATCACCTGCGCGGGCGTCAGCGGCTCCCCGGCGGTCCGCCGCTCCAGCACCAGCTCCTTGAGCGACCGCCCGCCGACGTACTCCATGACGATGTAGCCCGCGTCGCCGTGCTGGACGAAGTTGTAGATCTTGACGACGTTGGGGTGCTCGACCTCGGCGAGGAACCGCCGCTCGGCGACCGCGGCCTCCATCGCGTCCGCGTCGCCGGTGTCGAGCAGGCCCTTCAGGACGACCCAGCGGTCCGAGACGTTGCGGTCCTTGGCCAGGTAGATCCAGCCGAGGCCGCCGTGCGCGAGGCAGCCCAGCACCTCGTACTGCCCGCCGACCAGCTCGCCCTGTCCCAGTTTCGGGGTGAACGAGAAGTGCGTCCCGCACTTGGGGCAGTAGCCCTCGGACCGGCCGGGATTCCCGTCCCGGCCCCGCCCGACCGGGGCGTCGCAGTGCCCGCAGCGGCGCTTGTGCTCGGGGACCTTCGGGTCCTTCATGATCGCGGTGGACGGGTCACGCTCCGGCACCGCGGGCATCTCGACCAGGCCCGCGCCGAGCTGGCCGCGCCGGGACGCCCCGGACGACCCCCTGCTCCCCCGCGACCCGCGCGACCCGCGCGAGCCCCGGGATCCGCGGGACCCCTGCGTGCCGCGTGTCCCGTTCGCGGGGCCCGATCCGGACACGCCGGACTCCGCGCGTCCGCCGTGCGTGCCCGCCTTGCCGGATCCGCCGCCGTTGGCGCGGCGGGAGGCGACGCGTCCGCTCAGGGTGCGCGCCAGGACCTCGTCCGGGACGCGCGCGGACGTGCCGATGACGCCGAACGGGGTCGGAACGCCGCTCGCCGAACCGGCCCGGCCGTCCCCGCCCGATCCTGGGCCGGACGCGCCCGGCGGCGAGCCCTGCCGGACACCGCCGCCGATCGTCGGGCGGCTGGGGCGGGTGCTGGCGGTCGCGGCTCCCGTGACCGCTCCGGCACGCCCGTCCGGGCTTCCGTTTCCGTGGTTCGCGAGTGCTCCGGCCTTCGCCGCGGACGGCGTCAGGGCCGTCCCGTCCGGCGGGAATCCGCACACGTCGCAGTAGCCGTCCTCGATGCTCCCGGAACAACCGGAGCGCAGGCACCGCATCTTCGCGCCGTCACCGACCTCGACTCCACCGGAGCCTCCCTGGCCCCGGGATCAGTCAAGATCGTAGGTCCGCGAACGTCCCGTTTCGTGGCGTCTTAACGCGATCCTGACGGCAGGATCCGGTCAGCTCTCGCGGGGTTCGACGGCCCCGGCGGGCGTCGCGTCCGGGACCTGCCCGGACGCCTTTCCGGCAGCGGATTCGGCCGTGGCCCCCGTGCTCGGGAGTGAGGAGCCCGGGACCGGGGCGGTCTGCAGCGGGGTGCTGGTGCGCATGAGCATCAGCAGCGCCAGGCCGAGGGCGCCCACGTACGCGGGCCAGCCGAGCACGACCTTCGCGACGCCGAGCGCGGCGACCTGGCCCGCGAGGTACAGCGGGATCTGGAAGGCCAGCTTCAGCACGCTGGGCAGCATGAGCAGCCAGGACAGCCGCGTGCACACCCGCACCATGGCCGGGTCCTTGCGCCAGCCGAACGGGTCGTCGGGGTTCGCCGCGCCGATCATGAAACCGACGAACGGCCAGCGGGTCACGATCGACAGCAGCATGAGCAGGCTGACGGCGCCGGAGTAGAGCATGCCTGGCAGGAACGCGTCCTGCGCTTTGCCCGAGCGCAGCGCGAAGAAGGCCGCGATGGCGATGCCGAGCAGGCTGTTGAGGACGAACTGCGGCGTCGTCCGCTGGACGATCCGGGCGGCGAGCAGCAGCAGCGCCGAGCCGCCGCCGACGTACAGCGACAGCCGCAGGTCATGGGTGATGACCCAGCCCCCGGTGAACGCGATCGTGGGCACCGCGCCCTCGACCACGCCGCGCCGTCCGCCGAAGACCTTGGTCAGCTGGGCGCGGATGACCTCCTCGACGGTCTCGAACCCCGCATGGCCCGGGGCCGCGGGGCTTGAGGAGGCGTCAGGGGACGGGACGTCGCCGGACGAGGCGGTGTCACCGGCCGCCATGTCACGCGCCCCGCAGTTCGTAGCGGGGGTTGAACATCACCTTGCGGCCGTCCTGGACGCTGACGAAGCCCTCGGCGCGCAGCCGACGGCCGGGGTCGATCCCGGCGATCTTGCGCCGGCCCAGCCAGACCAGGTTGACAACGTCGGTGCCGTCGTAGAGCTCGGCCTCCAGGGCCGGGGCTCCGCCTCGGGGTCGCAAAGTCACGGTCCGTAGCGTACCGGCCACGCAGGCGCGCTGCCGAGCCGTGCACGCGGTGATGGGGGTCGCCCCCTCCTCGCCGGTGGACCGCTGGAGCTCCTCGGCCTCCAGCTCCTCCTTGCTCGACGCCATGCGCCGCAGGAATCGCCGCAGGCCACCGGGCCGTGCCCCGCCTCCGTCGGTGGAGGTCGTACCGGCCGCTCGCTCGTCCATGATTCGAAGCCTAAAGCATCCGGTCCGTGAAAGAACCGGTCCAGGACCGCTGATACGGCACCGTCACCCCCATCACCCGCCGGACCCGGACGACACGGTCTCCCCCGGGCCCGGCGGGACGGAATCGGGTTCGGCGCGCGCCGAACCGAGCTGCCACGGGACGCTGATGACCATGACGCCCGGCCGGAACAGCAGCCGGGCCTTCAGCCGCAGCGCGCTCTGGTTGTGCAGCAGCTGCTCCCACCAGCGTCCGACGACGTACTCGGGGATGAAGATCGCCACGACGTCGCGCGGGGACCGGCGGCGGAGCCGCGCCACGTGGTCCAGGACGGGCCCGGTGATGTCCCGGTAGGGCGAGTCCAGGACGACCAGCGGGACGGGGATGTCGCGCTCGGCCCATTCGGTGCGCAGGGTGTCCACCTCGGCGTCGGACGTCTTGACCGTCAGCGCGGTCAGCGTGGACGGCCGGGTCGCGCGCGCGAACGCCAGGGCCCGCAGCGCCGGGGTGTGCAGCCGGGAGACCAGCACGACGGCGTGGATCCGGCTGGGCAGCGCCACGGCGTCGTCCCCGGGGGTCAGCTCGGCGGCGACCCGCTCGTAGTGCCGGTGGATGGCCTTCATCATCAGGAAGACCACCGGCATCGCGATCACCACGATCCACGCGCCGTGGGTGAACTTGGTGATCAGCACCACGACCAGGACGAGGCCGGTGAGCAGCGCGCCGAACGCGTTGATCACGCGGGCGCGGCGGACCCGCCCGCGCCGTCCGGGCGGGCAGGTGCGCAGCTCGTCCGTCCAGTGCTTGACCATGCCCGCCTGGGACAGGGTGAACGAGACGAACACGCCGATGATGTACAGCTGGATGAGCCGGGTGGTGCTGGCGTCGAAGGCCCAGATCAGCAGCCCGGCGAGCAGCGCGAGGATGACGACGCCGTTGCTGAAGACGAGCCGGTCGCCGCGCCGGGAGAACTGCCGGGGCAGGAAGCCGTCCGCGCCGAGGATGGACCCGAGGATCGGGAAGCCGTTGAAGGCGGTGTTGGCGGCCAGCACCAGGATCGCCGCGGTGAACCCCGCGACCAGGAAGAACAGCAGGGAGTGGTCGCCGCCGGAGACGGCCGCCGCGACCTGCGTGATCACGGTCTTCTGCTCGTACCCGGCGGGCGCGCCGACCAGCCGGGCCGGGTCGTCGCTGATGTGCACCTTGCTGACCAGGGCGAGCAGGGAGATCCCGGCGAGCATCACGATCGTCAGGACACCCATGATCGCCAGGGTCCGGGAGGCGTTCGCGCTCTTCGGCCGCTTGAAGTTCGGCACGCCGTTGGACACCGCCTCGACGCCCGTCAGCGCGGTGCATCCCTGGGAGAACGCGCGCAGGACGAGCGCGACCGCGAGCAGCCCGGTCGAGCCGTGCTCGGCGTGGATCCCGATGCCCGCGGACTCGGCGTGCAGGCTCCCGCCGAACGCCACCCGCAGCGCGCCCCAGAGGATCATGAAGTAGACGACCGCGACGAAGCCGTACGTCGGGATCGCGAAGACCGTCCCGGACTCCTTGACGCCGCGCAGGTTCATCACCGCGAGCACGGCGACCAGCGCCAGCGAGATCGGCACCGCGTACGGGACCAGCGCCGGGAACGCCGAGGTCACGTTGGCGACGCCCGCCGCGACCGACACCGCGACGGTCAGCACGTAGTCGACCAGCAGCGCGCTGGCGGCGGCCAGCGAGGCCGTCTCGCCGAGGTTGGCGCGGCTCACCGCGTACGCGCCGCCGCCCCCGGGGTAGGCGTGGCAGGTCTGCCGGTAGGACAGCACGACCACGGCGAGCAGGACGATGACGGCGAGGGCCACCCAGGGCGCGAGGCGCAGCAGCGCGACGCCGCCGAGCCCGAGCCCGAGCAGGATCTCCTCGGTGGCGTAGGCGTTGGACGACAGGGCGTCGCTGCAGAAGATCGGCAACGCGAGCTTCTTCGGCAGCAGCGTGTCGCCGAGCTGCTCGGTGCGCAGCGGACGGCCGACCAGGAGGCGCTTGGGCGCCCTGAGCAGGGGAATTCGCACACCAGAACGGTTCCGTCAAAATCAGGCCATTCCGGGCGTGCTAACGCCGTCTTGACGCCGCCTCGATGCGTCTTAACGCCTTCTTAACGCGCGCCTGACGTCCCGCCGGACGCCCGAGCGCTCTCCCGGGACGCGGGTCACGCCTCGAAGCGGTAGCCGATGCCGGGGGCGGTGATCAGGTACCTCGGGTGGGACGGGTCGTCCTCGAGCTTGCGGCGCAGCTGGGCCATGTAGACGCGCAGGTAGTTGGTCTCCTTGGCGTACGACGGGCCCCACACCTCCTGGAGGAGCTGCTGCTGGCTGACGAGCCGTCCGGCGTTGCGGACGAGCAGCTCCAGGATGTGCCACTCGGTCGGGGTGAGCCGGACGTCCGCGCCGTTCCGCTCGACCCGCTTGGCGGCCAGGTCCACGCTGAACGCGTCGGTCCGGACGACCGCGGCCTCCTCGACCGGCGCGGAGCGGCGGACGGCGGCGCGCAGCCGGGCCAGCAGCTCGGCCATACCGAACGGCTTGGTGACGTAGTCGTCGGCCCCGACGTCCAGGGCCTCCACCTTGTCGTCGGACTCCTGCCGGGCCGACAGCACGATGATCGGCACGGTGAGCCAGCCGCGCAGGCCCCGGATCACCTCCGTGCCGTCCATGTCGGGCAGGCCGAGGTCGAGCAGGATGACGTCCGGGTGGCGGCGCGCGGCGAGGTCGAGCGCGGTCCGGCCGTCCGGCGCGGCGTCCACCTCGTAGCCGCGCGCCTTCAGGTTGATCCGCAGCGCGCGCACGATCTGCGGCTCGTCGTCCACGACGAGAACGCGTGTCACGTCCTGTCCTCTCGCTCGTCCCGGCTGCCATTGTCACGGGTGGGGTCCTCGCGGACGCCCGGCGGGGCGGCCGGGACGCCGCCCGGGGCTCCACCGCCTGGGGCAAGGGGCAGGCCGAAGACCATGGTGAGGCCGCCGCCGGGGGTGTCCTCGGGGGTGAGGGTGCCGTCCATCGCCGAGACGAAGCCGCGCGCGACGGCGAGGCCGAGCCCGACGCCGGTGCCCTTCGGCGCGTCCCCGAGCCGCTGGAACGGCGCGAACATCCGCTCCTTCACCACGTCCGGGACGCCGGGGCCGCGGTCGACGACGCGCAGCTCGACGCGGTCCGGCTCGCGGCCGAAGCGCAGCTCCCCGGCCGTGACGAGGACGGGCCCGGCGCTGTGCCGGACGGCGTTCTCGACCACGTTGGCGAGCGCCCGCTCCAGCAGCCCGGCGTCGGCGGCGACCGGCGGCAACGTCTCGGGCACGTCGAGCCGGACGCGGTCCTCCGGGACGTTCAGCAGGGCGCGCGGGAGCACCTCGTCCAGCGCGACCGGGCGGATCAGCGGGGTGACCACGCCGGTCTGGAGGCGGCTCATGTCGAGCAGGTTGCCGATCAGGCCGTCCAGCCGGTCGGCGGACTCCTCCACCGACGCCAGCAGCTCGGCCTCGTCCTCGGGGTCCCACTGGACGTCGGTGGCGCGCAGGCTGCTGACCCCGGCCTTGATCGACGCGAGTGGCGTGCGCAGGTCGTGCGAGACCGCCGCGAGCAGCGCGGTGCGGATCTTGTCGCCCTCCTCCAGCCGCCGCGCGCGGGCCGCCTCCTCGGCCATCCGCCGCCACGCGAGGACGGCCCCGGCCTGCGAGGCGAACGCCGACAGCACCCGCCGGTCGGACGCGGGCAGCACCCGCCCGGACAGCGCCAGCACCGTCTCCTCGCCCGGCTCGCCCGCCGCCGCGCCATCGGCGGCGCCGCCGACCTCGGCGGTCGCCTCGGCGTCGTCGGGGTCGGCGGCGGGGTCCGCGCCGACCGCGCCGCGCGTCCGCCAGCCGTCGCCGGTGTGCTCCAGCAGCGCGACCGCGCGCACCCCGAACGTCTCGCGGACGCGGTCGAGCAGCGCGGGCAGCGCGTTCTCGCCGCGCAGCACCGACGTCGCGAGCATGCTGAGCGTCTCGGCCTCCGCGCCGCTGCGCGCGGCCTGCCGGGTGCGGCGGGCGGCGAGGTCGACCACCGAGGAGACCGCCACCGCGACGGCGACGAACACCAGCAGGCCGAGCGCGTTGCGCGGCTCGGCGATGGTCAGGGTGTGCAGCGGCGGGGTGAAGTACCAGTTCACGGCCAGGAACCCGAGGACGGCCGCGAGGATCGCGGGCCACAGTCCCCCGGCCAGCGCGACCAGGACGGTCAGCGCCAGGAACAGCATCAGGTCGGTGGTCAGGCCCGGCCGGTCCCCGGCGTCCAGGACGGCGACCAGGGCGGGCGGGCCGATCAGCGCCAGCGCCCACCCGGCGACGCGGCGGCGGACGCTGAGCGGGCTGCCCGCGAGGCTGACCAGTCCCCGCCCCTTCCCGACGTGCTCGTGCGTGACCAGGTGGACGTCGATCTCGGACGACTCGCGCGCGACCGTCACGCCCACACCCGGCCCGAACACGAACTGCCAGCCCCGGCGGCGGCTCGACCCCAGCACGAGCTGCGTCCCGTTCACCCCCCGGGTGAACTCCAGCAGCGCCTTGGCCGGGTCGTCGCCGAGGACCTGGTGGTAACTGCCGCCGAGGCCCTCCACCAGAGCGCGCTGCCGGTCCAGGTTCCGCGCGGACGCGCCGGACGCCAGCCCGTCCGCCCGGGACACGTGGACGGCCAGCAGGTCGGCGCGTCCGGCGCGGGCGGCGATCCGGGCCGCGCGGCGGACCAGCGTGTCGCCCTCCGGGCCGCCGGTCAGGCCGACCACGATCCGCTCGCGCGCCTCCCACGGCTCGGTGATGCCGTGCTGGTCGCGGTAGCGCTCGAGCGCCTCGTCCACCTTGTCGGCCAGCCACAGCAGCGCCAGCTCGCGCAGCGCGGTCAGGTTGCCCGTGCGGAAGTAGTTGGCGAGCGCCGCGTCGATCTTCTCCGGCGCGTAGACGTTGCCGTGCGCCATCCGGCGGCGCAGCGCCTCGGGGGTCATGTCGATCAGCTCGACCTGGGCCGCGCGTCGCACGACCTCGTCCGGGACGGTCTCCCGCTGCCGGACCCCGGTGATCCGCTCGACGACGTCGTTCATCGACTCCAGGTGCTGGATGTTCACCGTGGAGATGACGTCGATCCCGGCGTCCAGGATCTCCTCGACGTCCTGCCAGCGCTTGGCGTTCCGCGAACCCGGCACGTTGGTGTGGGCCAGCTCGTCCACCAGGACGAGCCGTGGCCGGCGGGCGATGACGGCGTCGACGTCCAGCTCGGAGAAGTGGCCGCCGCGGTAGGCCAGCGCGTGGCGCGGCACGACCTCCAGGCCGTCGATCTGCTCGGCGGTGCGCGCGCGGCCGTGGGTCTCCACGAAGCCGACGACCACGTCGGTGCCGCGCGACGCGCGGCGGTGGGCCTCGCCGAGCATCGCGTACGTCTTGCCGACTCCGGGCGCCGCACCGAGGTAGATGCGGAGCTCGCCCCGCGTCCCCATGATGGCCTCCCCCAGGCGAAATCTACCAAAGGGGTGCCCCACGCTCCGATTCGGCCGGGATGTGCCTCACCGCCTCCGACCTGCGCCTGAGGGGCGGGTCGGGCGACACGTGCGCTTTCGCCCGGTCCGGCGGCGTCGTCACCCAATCGAGACACGGGACTTCGGCGGCCCGGCGCGTCCCGATTCCGATCAGCGTCTATTTTGCCGAGTGTCATCGCTTTCGGTGACCGTATGATCACCGATGGTCCCCACACCGTCCCGAGGTACGCATGCTCCACCGTGTCCTGGCAGTTCCGGCCCTGGGCGTCCGGCCGCGGACGGCCGTCGCGCTCGTCCTCCTCGCGCCCGTGCTCGCCGGGTGCGGAGAGGGGTCCGGCGGGCTCGACCGCGCGGACGCGCTCGCGGCGCCCGCCGCCGCCCCCACCGACGACGGCTCGACCCCGGCCCCGCCGAGACTGAAGGAGATGCGCGCCCGGACGTTCCGGGTCTCGGCCGTGACGCCGCGCGAGGGCGAGGTCGTCGGGATCGGGATGCCGATCATCGTGACGTTCAGCCGTCCGGTGCCGTCCCGCGCGGCCGTGGAGCGCGTCCTGCGGGTGCGGATGTCGCGGCCCGTGCGGGGCGGCTGGTACTGGCTGTCGTCACGCCAGGCGGTCTACCGGCCGCGCCGCTACTGGCCGGGCGGCGAGCGGATCACGCTGGACGCGCGGCTGAAGGATGTGAAGGACGCGTCCGGGATGGCGGGCGCGAAGAACGTGACGCGCAGCTTCCGGGTCGGACGGGCCCGGATCAGTGTCGTCAACACCCGCACCCACCGCATGCGCGTGAGCGAGAACGGCCGCGTCGTGCGGACGACCCCGATCAGCGCCGGACGCGGCGGCAAGCTCGCCTACACCACGACCAACGGCATCCACCTGGTCATGGGCAAGAGCGATCCGGTGGTCATGACGTCCGCGTGGATGGGCGTGACCGACCCGAAGAACCCGCGCTACTACAAGCTCAAGGTGCGGTACGCGGTGCAGATCTCGTCGAGCGGCGAGTACGTCCACTCCGCGCCCTGGTCGGTCGGCTCGCAGGGCAGGGCGAACGTCAGCCACGGCTGCGTCAACGCGGGCCCGTCCTTCGCGGCCTGGTACTACGGCCGGTCGCAGCGCGGCGACGTCGTCATCGTGACCGGGACGAACCGTCCACTGGCCTGGACGAACGGGTACGGCTACTGGCAGATGCCCTGGAAGCGCTGGAAGGCCGGTTCGGCCGTCCGGTAGAGCCGGGGGCCTCGGGGCCGGGGCTAGGAGACGTGGACGCGGGGGCGGCGGGACGGGTCGGGTTCGGCGCGGCGCAGCACCTCGCGCGTCACCGGCGGGACCTCGCCGTCCCCGAAGACCAGGAACTTCAGCAGGTGGCCGAGCGGGTGCCCCTCCGTCCAGTCGAAGTAGACGTTCGGCTGTTCCCCGGTCCGCTCCCGCAGCGCCATCAGGACCGCGGCGATCGTGTTCGGCACGACGGGACCGGTGACCCGGAGCACCCGGAACTCGTGCAGCACCTCGCCACAGACGTCCAGATCCGCCCGGAAGTCGGACGAGTCGGACACGGTGACCTCGAGGAACAGGATGTGCTGGTCCTCCGGCATCGGGATGTCGTCGCGCTGCGCGCGCTCCTTGAGCGCGTACTCCTCGCGGTCGCGGGCCTGCGGCTCGTTGGCGATGATCCGCAGCGGGCCGAACACGGCGGCGGCGTCCACCAGGCGCTCGGCCTCCGGGTCGAGGGTGACCGTGCCGGTGCGCAGCTCGAACGCGCGGTGCACCCGGGACGCGAACGAGGTGACGAGGATGCCCGCGATGAACATCGAGGCGATCTTGATCCCGTCCGGCCGCTCCACCACGTTGGCGCCGACGGTGTAGAGGAACACGGCCGTGATCAGCCCGAACCCGGTGGACGCGCCGTGGTGCCCGCGCCGCCAGGTCGCGACGCACGAGGCGAACGCGGCCGACAGCATCACCATCAGGACGCCGGTCGCGTACGCGCCGCCCTGCCGGTCCACGTCCGCGTCGAACAGCCAGGTCACCAGGAACGCGATGGCCATGAACACCAGCGCCAGCGGCCGGACGGCGACCGCCCAGTCCGGGGCCATGCCGTACCGGGGCAGGAAGCGGGGGACGAGGTTGAGCAGCCCGGCCATCGCGGACGCGCCCGCGAACCACAGGATCGCGATCGTGGAGACGTCGTAGACCGTCCCGAAGCCGCCGCCCAGGTACTCGTGCGCGATGTAGGCGAGCGCGCGGCCGTTCGCGCCGCCGCCCGGCTTGAACGCGTCCGCCGGGATCAGGACGGTCGTCGCGAAGCTGGACAGGATGAGGAAGCCGCTCATGATCAGCGCGGCCGTCGTGAGGAGTTTGCGGGTCTCCCGGATGCGTCCGGCGGGCCTGGCGTAGGTGTCCGACGCGTCCCCGCGGACCTGGGGCATCACCGCGACGCCGGTCTCGAACCCGGACATGCCGAGCGCCAGCTTCGGGAACACCAGCAGCGCCACGCCGATCATCGCGAACGGCGAGGAGTGCGCGGCGCGGGCCGCGTCCCACCAGTCGCCGATCCGCACCGGGTGCGTCACGACGTGCTCGACTGCCGTCGCCACCACGACCAGGTTGAGCCCGAGGTAAATCACGACCAGCACCACGGCGATCCCGATCGCCTCGCGGAACCCGATGAGGAACACCCCACCGAGCGCGGCCAGCAGCACCAGTGTGATGGCCATCGTCTGGCCGTGCGTCGCGGACGGGGCGAGCGGGTTGGCGACGAAGTGCGCCGACGCGTCCGCCGCGGACAGGGTCATGGTGATCATGAAGTCGGTGCAGGCGAAGCCGAGCAGCACCAGAACGAAGACCTTCCCGGCCCACCAGGGCAGCAGCCGCTCCAGCATGGCGATCGAGCCCGAGCCGTGCGGGGACTCCGACGCCACCCGCCGGTACACCGGCAGCGCCCCGAACAGGGTCAGCGCGACCAGCACGATCGTCGCCATCGGGGACAGCAGCCCGGCGGCGAGCGCCGCGATGCCGGGCTGGTAGCCGAGCGTGGAGAAGTAGTCGACGCCGGTCAGGCACATGACGCGCCACCACCGGTGGCCCTCGTGCTCCTCCGGGAGCTTGCCGTGCGGGCCGGGGTGGATGCCGCTCCGCTCGGTCAGGCCCTCCAGCAGCCAGGCGCGCCAACGCGGTGAGGGCACGGCTCCGCCTCCGGCCCCACCGCCCCCGACGTCCGCCCCGGCCATCGCCGCCTCCGTAACACGATCGGTACCGGGGACGTTTCCAGCGGGCGGGCCCCTTACGCGCGCCCGCCGCCATCGATCGGGGCGCGATACCGGCCACCGCCGGACGGATCGGGGCGAACCCAACAGAAAGAGTGCGTCGGGGGCGGTGGGTCAGGGGGAGCGGTCGAGGGAGGTGTCCTCCAGGTCGAGCAGGCGCTGGACCTCGCGGACCGTGGTCTCGCCGATCTCGCCGTCGTCGTGCAGCCGGTGCAGTTCGGCGGTCTCGGCGGCGATCAGGTCGCGGCGCAGCCGCCGGTAGTCGGCGAGGATGCCGTCGATGCCGTCCTGGCCGTCCAGGCGGAGTTCGCCGCGTTCGATCCGGTCCTGGACGCCGACCCTCAGCCGTTCGATCACCACCGCGGGCGCGGCCTCCAGGTCGGCGAGCTCCTCGAGCCGGGCGCGGGCGGCCAGCGCGAGCCGCAGCCGGGCGAGCGCGAACTCGCGCCGTCCCTGCTCCTCCGGGACGACCAGCCGCGCCGCCCGCACCAGCGGGGCGAGCGTGAACCCCTGCACGACCAGCGAGATCGCGATGACGCAGGTGGCCAGGACGACGACCAGGTCGCGGCTGCCGAGCGGCGCGTCCGAGTCGGTGGTCAGCGGGATCGCGAGAGCGGCGGCGAGCGGCACCACCCCGCGCGCGCCCGCCCACGACACCACGGCGGGCACCTCCCACGACGGCCGCCGTCCGCCGCGCCACGCCTGGAGCGCCGACAGCGGGAACACCCACGCGACCCGGACGGCCACCAGCGTCGCCGCGAGCAACACGGCGGGCACCAGGTAGGACGTCGCGGACCGGTGCAGCTCGCGGATCAGCGTCGGCAGCTCCAGCCCGATGAGGCTGAAGACGACCGATTCGAGGAGGAAGATGACCGTCCCCCAGACCGCGCCGAGCTGGAGGCGGATCCCGGCGTTGGTCAGCGCGGGGGCCTTGCGTCCGAGCATCACGGCGGCGACCACGACGGCCGTGACGCCCGAGGCGTGCGCGGACTCGGCGAGGACGTACGCGAGGTACGGCGTGAGGAGCGCGATGACGGTCTCCAGCACCGGGTCCTCGGTGCGGCTGCGGATCAGCCCGACCACGAGCGCGGTGACCGCCCCGGCCGCCGCGCCGCCGCCCGCGAGCAGCGCGAACTCGCCCATCGCGCCCCCGGCCGAGAACGACCCGGCGACCGCCGCCGCGACGGCCAGCTTGTAGAGCAGCAGCGAGGTCGCGTCGTTGAACAGGCTCTCGGCCTGGACGAGCGTCTGCACCCGGGACGGCAGCGACAGCCGCCGTCCGAGCGCCGCGACCGCCACCGGGTCGGTGCTGGCCAGGACGGTTCCGAGCAGCAGTCCCATCGTCCAGGACATCCCGGTGACCGACGCGGCGACCGCGCCGACGGCGGCGGCCGACGCGAGCACCAGGCCCACGGCGAGCAGCGTGACCGGACGCCACACCGCGCGCAGCATCCGCCAGGACATCTCCTCGCCCGCCGCGTACACCAGCGGCGGCAGGACGACGAGGCTGACGACCTCGGGCGGCACCCGGACGGCGGGCAGCCCCGGCACGAGGCCGACCAGGAGACCGGCCACGACCAGCAGGGACGGCGCGGGGACGCGCAGCCGCCGGGCTCCCACCGCCACCACGGTGGCGAGCACGACCAGCCCCAGGACGATCTCGACGCTGCGCATCTCGGCGGTGGCCTCCGGTCCGGTCCCCCTCGCGGGAGTACGACGAAAGAACGCCGACCAGACTTCCCGGCACACCAGAAAGGGACCGTATCAGCGACACAAAGGCCAGGACACCATCAAAGCGGACACGCGGCCGGTGGCCGCGTCAGCGGACGCGGTCGCGGAACGCCGTGTGGCCCATGTAAACGGCGACCACGGCCAGCACCACGCAGAGGACCGCGCCCACGAGCGTGGCGGTCATCCGTACCGTCTCCGACCCGGCGGTCGCCGTGACGGTCCCTCCGATCAGCAGCGCCAGGCCGCCCGCGGTGAGCCACGGCCCGCCCGCCCGGTGCACGATGTCCCACGCCTCGTCGCTGGACATGGACGTCCGGGTGCGGATGCCCACGAAGGCGTTGCGGCGCAACCGTCCGGCGCCCGCCGCCAGGCCGCTGACCACGACCGCCAGACCGGCGACGGCGAGCACGATTCCCTCGACCATGGTTCCTCTTCCTCCGGTTCCCCTGGCTGCGGATCAGTGGACGGGCTGCGGGCGACGGCGCTGTCCGGGCAGCGGGGCGACGCGGAAGCGCATGCGGCAGATGACGCTGTCGGTGTCGCGGCGCAGGGCGTGGGCCAGGACGGCGCCGCGCTGGTTCTGGAGGACGCGTTCCCAGACGTGCTCGGGCTCGACCTCGGGGATCAGGACGAACACCTGCTTCTCGCGGACGCCCCGGACGTACTCGACGATCGGCTCGACGAGGCGACGCCGCGCATCGGAGATCACCACCAGCTCCACGTCCGGGTTCCAGCGCTCCCACTCTTCCACAAAGCGGACACGCTCCCCCTCCTCGTCCGGGTGGACGACGCGGACCGCCACCACCCGGTCGCCCAGGCTGAGCGCGGCGGCGAGCGCCTGCCGGGTGAGCGTGCTGACCCCGCCGACCGGCACGACGACCAGGGCGCGGCCGGGCCGCGGCGGGGCCGGGACCTCGCCGAGGCCGAGGCGCTCGCCGATCCGGTCGTAGGCGTGGTGGACGCGCTCCATGACCAGCACGAGCACCGGGAGCATGAGCAGGATGAGCCAGCCGCCCTCCAGGAACTTGGTGGCGGTGACGATCACGGCGGCGACGCCGGTGAGCAGCGCGCCGAACCCGTTCAGGGCGAGCCTGCCCTGCCAGCCGCGCGGACGGTCGGTCCACCAGTGCCGCACCATCCCGGCCTGGGACAGGGTGAACCCGACGAACACCCCGATCGCGAACAGCGGGACGAGCGTGTTCATGTCGCCGTTCGCGGCGACGAGCAGCGCGGCCGAGGTGAGCGCGAGGAAGCCGATGCCGTACCGGTGCACCTGCCGCCGCGCGCGCAGCGCGAACAGGTGCGGCAGGTTGTTGTCGGCGGCGAGCAGCCGGGCGAGGACGGGCAGCCCGCCGAACGAGGTGTTCGCGGCGAGCGCCAGCAGCACCACGGTCGCGAACTGCACCA
The DNA here is from genome assembly GCF_000518265.1 of Actinomadura oligospora ATCC 43269. Taxonomy (GTDB): domain Bacteria; phylum Actinomycetota; class Actinomycetes; order Streptosporangiales; family Streptosporangiaceae; genus Spirillospora; species Spirillospora oligospora. The sequence continues at coordinate 53,578 of NZ_KI912412.1, forward strand.
CGTAGAACATCGCGCCGTGCCCGAGGGACGCCTCGGTGACCTGCGACAGCACGGTCACGCCCTCGACGGGCCGGATGGAGAACCGCTCGATGAGCACGGCGATGCCGATCAGCATGACCGCGAGCAGGCCGCCGAGCGCGACCTCGGCGTGCTGCGCCCGCCGCACGCGCGGCCTCCTGAAGGACGGGACGGCGTTGGCGATCGCCTCGACGCCCGTCAGGGCCGCGCAGCCGTTCGCGAACGCCTTGAGCAGCAGCAGGACGCCGACCGTCTTCAGGCCGTCCGCCTGCGCCTGGACGGCGTGCTCGGACACCACCGCGTGGTCGCGGAACAGGCCCGCGACGACCACGGCCAGGATCGCGCCCACGTAGATCACGGTCGGCGCGACGAACAGCCGGGCGCTGTTGGCGATGCCCCGGTAGTTGACCGCCGTGATCAGGGCCAGCACGCCCAGGCAGAGCCACGGCGTGTAGGGCAGCAGCTCCGGGACGGCCGAGGTCAGCGCCGCCACACCGGCCGCGACCGACACCGCGACGTTGAGCACGTAGTCCACCACGAGGGACGCGGCCGCGACCAGGGACGACCGGCGGCCGAGGTACCGCTTGGCGACCCCGTACGCGCCGCCGCCCTCGGGGAAGGTCGCGATCACCTGGCGGTAGGAGACCGTCAGGACCGCCAGCAGCCCGGCGATGGTGAGCGTCACCGGGAGGGTGAACCCCATCCCCGCTCCCCCGGCCAGCGCCAGGACCAGGACGATCGCCTCCGGGCCGTACGCCACCGACGCCATCGCGTCCAGCGACAGGGCGGCCAGGCCGCCGATCACACCGAGCCGATGCCGTTCCTCACCATCGACACGGGCACCGTCACCCACGAGCTCCACCGTGCACTCTCCCTTACCGGCACGTTTTGCCGGTTACGTGGAGATCGTGCACCTTGTGGCCGCTTTGTGGGGTGGGCCTTAACGCGTTCCGAACGACCCGCCCCGCACTCCTGACGCGTTGGAAACGGGACGGCGACGCGACCGCGATGCACGGCACTTCGACCGGCCCGGACGGTCAGGGCTCGAAGCGGTAGCCCATGCCCGGCTCGGTGATGAGGTGGCGCGGGCGGGACGGGTCGTCCTCGAGCTTGCGGCGCAGGGACGCCAGGTAGACGCGGAGGTAGTGGGTCTCCTTGACGTGGTTCGGGCCCCACACCTCGGTGAGCAGCTGCCGCTGCGGGATGAGCTTGCCCGGGTTCCTGACCAGCAGCTCCAGGATCCCCCACTCGGTCGGCGTGAGGTGCGTCCTGGCCTCGTCGCCCGCCGTGACGGTCTTGCGGGCCAGGTCGACCGTGTGACGGCCCAGCAGGACGGACGGGTGGTCCTCGTCGAGCGGGGCGCGGCGGGTGATGGCGCGGATGCGGGCGAGCAGCTCGTCCACGCCGAACGGCTTGGTGACGTAGTCGTCGGCGCCCGCGTCGAGGGCGTCGACCTTGTCCTTGGACCCGGCGCGCCCGGACAGCACGATGATCGGGACGCGACTCCAGCCGCGCAGCCCCCGGATCACCTCCACGCCGTCCAGGTCGGGCAGGCCGAGGTCGAGGATGATCAGGTCGGGATTCCAGTCGGCGGCCCTGGACAGCGCCTGCCCGCCGCCGGTCGCCACGGTCACGTCGTAGTGCCTGGCGCGCAGGTTGAGCCGGAGCGTCGCCAGAATCTGCGGTGAATCGTCCACCACAAGGACGCGCGTCATCATTGCCCCCGTTCGTTCGATGATTCCCTGTCGTCCTCCCGGCGGTGCCGGAAGACGGCCACGCGGTCCAGCATCAGCGGGTCCGCGGCGGTCAGGTCGGTGACCGAGGGGTCGGCGGGAGCGTCGGTGTGCGCCCGCGCGGTGGGCAGGGTGAGGACCATGGTGAGGCCGCCGCCGGGGGTCTCCTCGATGGCGATCGAGCCGTCCATCGCCTCGGCGAGGCCGCGGGACAGCGCGAGGCCGAGCCCGACGCCGGTGTGGTTGTCGCGGTCGCCGAGCCGCTGGAACGGCTCGAAGACGCGGTCGCGGTCACCGGCCGGGATGCCGGGGCCCCGGTCGATCACGCGCAGTTCGAGGCGGCCCGCGAGGGCGCTGGCGGTGACCAGCACCCTCGCGTCCGGCGGGCTGTGCCGGACGGCGTTGGAGATCAGGTTGACCAGCACCCGCTCCAGCAGCGCCGGGTCGGCGAGCAGCTCGGGCAGCCCGGCCGGGACGCGGATGTCGACCGGCGCGTCGTCGCCGAGGTCGGCCAGGGCGCGCGGGACGGCGTCCTCGGCGGCGATCGGGCTCAGGGACATGCCGAGCGACCCGGCCTGCAGGCGGCTCATGTCGAGCAGGTTGGCGACCAGGCGGTCCAGCCGGTCCAGCGACTCGGCGGCGGTCGCGGCCAGCTCGTCCTGGTCCTCGATCGACCAGGTCACGTCCGGGCTGCGGAGCGACTCGACGGCCGCCTTCGCCGAGGCGAGGGGGGTGCGCAGGTCGTGGCTGACCGCGTTCAGCAGCGCCGTCCGCATCCGGTCGGCGGCCTCCAGCGGACGGACCTGCCCGGCGGTCTCGGCGAGCCGCTGCTGCCGCAGCGCGACCGCCGCCTGCGCCGCGAACGCCTCGACGATCCGGCGGTCCTCGGCGGGCAGCGTCCGGCCGCGCAGCACCAGCGCGAGCGCGCCGTCGTCCAGCAGGACGTCCGACTCGCCCTCGTCGGGCGTCGTGCACGGCGTGCCGCCGGTGGTCGCCACGATCGTCCAGCTGGACGGGTCGCGGTTGTCGTCCGGGCCGTCCTCGGCGGTGCGTTCCAGCAGCGTGACGGCGGTGAGCCCGTACGTCTCGCGCAGCCGTTCCAGGATCGCGACGAGCGGACGGTCGTCCCCGCCGCGCAGGATGTCGCCCGCCAGCGTGGACAGCACCTCGGCGTCCGCGCGCGCGGCGGCGGCCTCACGACCCCGGCGCGCGGTGACGTCGACGACGGTCGACACGGTCAGCCCGACGATCACGTACACCACCAGCTGCAGGATGTTCTCCGGCTCGTTGATAGTGAACTCGTGGAGCGGCGGTGTGAAGTAGTAGTTCAGCAACAGCGACCCGCCGACCGCCGCGAACAGCGCGGGCCAGAGCCCGCCGAACAGCGCCACCCCCACCACCGCCGCCTGGAACAGCAGGATGTCGCTGGCGAGCGAGAACTCGCTCCGCGTCCGGTCCAGGACGAGCGTGAGCAGCGGGAACAGGACGGCGGTGAGCGCGAAACCGGAGCGCCGCCGCTTCGCCGGGACGCCCCACGAGGCGCGCAGCGCCTTCCACCGGCGGCCCTGGTTGACCTCCTCGTGCGTGACCAGGTGGACGTCGATCGCCCCGGACTGCGCGGTCGTGGTGACGCCGACGCCGCGCGAGAACAGCTGCGCGACGCGTCCGCGCCGGGACGCGCCGAGCACCAGCTGCGTCGCGTTCACGCCGCGCGCGAAGTCGAGCAGCGCGTCCGGGACGTTCGGGCCGACGACCTGGTGGTAGCTGCCGCCGAGGCTCTCCACCAGGGTGCGCTGGCGGGCGAGCGTGGCGGGGTCGGCGCCCGTGAGGCCGTCGCTGCGCGCGACGTGCACGGCCAGCAGGTCCGAGCCCTTGGTCCGCGCGGCGATCCGCGCGGCCCGGCGGATCAGGGTGTCGCCCTCCGGTCCGCCGGTGAGGGCGACGACCACCCGCTCCCGGGCCTCCCACGTCCGCCGGATCTCGTGGTCGGCCCGGTACCGGTCGAGCTGGTCGTCCACCTTGTCGGCCAGCCACAGCAGCGCCAGCTCGCGCAGCGCGGTCAGGTTCCCGATCCGGAAGTAGTTGCCGAGCGCCGCGTCGATCTTCTCCGGCGCGTAGACGTTGCCGTGCGCCATCCGGCGGCGCAGCGCGTCCGGCGTCATGTCGATCAGCTCGACCTGGTCGGCGCGGCGGACCACCTCGTCCGGCACGGTCTCCCGCTGCGGGACGCCGGTGATCCGCTCGACCACGTCGTTGACCGAGTCCAGGTGCTGGATGTTCACGGTGGAGACGACGTCGATCCCCGCGTCCAGGATCTCCCTGACGTCCTGCCAGCGCTTGGCGTTCCGCGAGCCCGGCACGTTGGTGTGCGCCAGCTCGTCCACCAGCGCGACCCGCGGACGGCGGGCGATGACCGCGTCCACGTCGAGCTCGCCGAAGGCCGTGCCCCGGTACTCCACCGTCCTGCGGGGCACGACCTCCATCCCGTCCAGGAGCTCCGCGGTGCGGGGCCTGCCGTGCGTCTCGACGTACCCCACGACCACGTCCGTGCCGCGTTCCAGCCTGCGTCGTCCCTCCGACAGCATCGCGAACGTCTTCCCGACGCCCGGCGCCGCCCCCAGGTAGACCCGCAGCCGACCCCGCCCCATCGAACCTCCCCGGCTCCTCCCTGTTCCCGGCCTACTGCACCGGGAACTTGCGGTCCAGGGCGAGGTTCAGCTCGAGCACGTTCACCCGTGGCTCGCCCATGAACCCGAGGTCGCGTCCGCCGGTGTGCTCGTCGAGCACCTTCCGGACCGCCGCGACGTCCGCGTGCCGGGCCTCGGCGACCCGCTTGACCTGGATCTTCGCGTAGGCCGGGGAGATGTGCGGGTCGAGACCGGAACCGGACGCGGTGACCGCGTCGGCCGGGACGGCGGGCTTGTTCGGGGCGTCGCCCTTGACCGGGACGATCAGGCCCTTGGAGTAGTCCTCGCCGTACTTCGCCAGCTCGACCTTCACGCCGTCGTAGGACGCCACGAACGGCGCCCTGACCACGCCTTCCTCCTCGTTCACGCTGACGACGCGGGTCGGGTGCGGGACCCCGCCCCGCCGGTCGCGGTCGCCGAACACGGCGAGCACCGCGCCGACGCCGCTGTCCTTGGCGCAGAACGGACGGCTCCCGTCCACACCCTCCAGCTCGCCGACCGCCTTGCTGCGCGTGCAGACGGTGGTCAGCAGGCTCGTCTTGGCGTTCTCGTCGGTCTTGTCCGCCGCGACGAGCTTCGGGTCGGGCAGGGTGTCGACGATGTCCTCCGGGCCGAGGTTGCTCGCGCTCGTGGCGGTCGGGTCGTACCCGTCGCCCGCCGCGGACGGGCGGCTCTGGAAGTACTTCTTGATCGGGTTGCCGAGCTTGTCGGTGTAGGACTGGCCGATCAGCGAGCTGCCGGCCGTCCGGCCGTCGGCCGAGACCAGGGAGCCCTGGGCGTGCGAGCGCAGCCCCGGGACCTGGGCGACGCCCCACACCGCGAGCGGGTAGGCGACGCCGAGCACGACGGTCAGGACGAGCAGGGCGCGGACGGCGGCGAGGTGCTGCCGGATCCAGCTTGGAATACGCATGTCAGGACATCCCCGGGAGGAACTGGATGAGCAGGTCGATGATCTTGATGCCGAGGAACGGGGCGACGATCCCGCCGACGCCGTAGACGTACAGGTTCCGGCTCAGCAGCTTCGACGCGCTGGACGGCCGGTACACCACGCCCCGCAGGGCGAGCGGGATCAGCGCGATGATGATCAGCGCGTTGAAGATCACCGCGGACAGGATCGCGCTCTGCGGGCTGTGCAGCCGCATGATGTTCAGCGCGTCCAGGCCGGGGAACAGCGCCACGAACATCGCCGGGATGATGGCGAAGTACTTGGCGATGTCGTTGGCGATGGAGAACGTGGTCAGCGCGCCGCGGGTGATGAGCAGCTGCTTGCCGATCTGGACGATCTCGATGAGCTTGGTCGGGTCGGAGTCCAGGTCCACCATGTTCCCGGCCTCCTTGGCGGCCGAGGTCCCGGTGTTCATGGCCACGCCGACGTCGGCCTGGGCGAGCGCGGGGGCGTCGTTGGTGCCGTCGCCGGTCATCGCGACGAGGCGTCCGCCGTCCTGCTCCTTCCTGATCAGGGCGAGCTTGTCCTCCGGCTTGGCCTCGGCGAGGAAGTCGTCGACGCCCGCCTCCTCCGCGATCGCCTTGGCGGTCAGCGGGTTGTCGCCGGTGATCATGACGGTCCGGATGCCCATCCGGCGCATCTCGTCGAACCGCTCGCGCATCCCGGCCTTGACGACGTCCTTGAGGTGGATGACGCCGAGGACGCGGGTCCCGCCGTCCACCGACTCGCCGACGACCAGCGGGGTCCCGCCGGACGCCGAGATGCCGTCCACGATCCGGCCGAGCTGCTCGGGGACCGTCCCGCCCCGCTCGCGCACCCAGTCGGCGACCGCGCTCGCCGCGCCCTTGCGCAGCTCACGGTCGTCCACATTTACCCCGGACATCCTGGTTTGTGCCGTGAAGGGCACCCACTCGGCGTGCGCGAGCTCGCCCGCCTGGCGTTCGCGCAGGCCGTAGCGCTCCTTGGCGAACACGACGACCGAGCGGCCCTCGGGCGTCTCGTCCGCGAGGCTGGACAGCTGCGCCGCGTCGGCCAGCTCGTCCTCGGGGACGCCGTCGACGGGGACGAAGTCCGACGCCTGCCGGTTGCCCAGCGTGATCGTGCCGGTCTTGTCGAGCAGCAGCGTGTTGACGTCACCCGCCGCCTCGACGGCGCGTCCGCTCATCGCCAGGACGTTGCGCTGGACGAGCCGGTCCATGCCCGCGATGCCGATCGCGCTGAGCAGCGCGCCGATCGTCGTCGGGATGAGGCAGACCAGCAGGGACACCAGGACGACGCCCGTGACGCCATTGGAGTCCAGCGAGAGCGAGTCGGCCACGCCCGGGTTGTTGCCCTTGGAGAAGATCGCCATCGGCTGGAGGGTCGCGACGGCCATCACGAAGATGATGGTCAGCGCGCCCAGCAGGATGTTCAGCGCGATCTCGTTCGGCGTCTTCTGCCGGTTCGCGCCCTCCACCAGGGCGATCATCTTGTCGATGAACGACTCGCCCGGCTTCTGGGTGATCCTCACGATGATCTTGTCCGACAGCACCTTGGTGCCGCCGGTGACCGCGGACCGGTCGCCGCCGGACTCGCGGATGACCGGGGCGGACTCGCCGGTGATCGCCGACTCGTCCACCGAGGCGATGCCCTCGACGACGTCGCCGTCCCCGGGGATGATCTGCCCGGCCTCGACCACCACGACGTCGCCCTGCCGCAGGTCCGGCGCGCCGACCTCCTCCTCGCGGAGGGTGGTCGCGCCGGGCTTCCAGTCCAGGACGCGGCGCGCCTTGGCGTCGGTCTTGGCCTTGCGGAGCGCGTCCGCCTGCGCCTTGCCGCGCCCCTCGGCGACGGCCTCGGCGAGGTTGGCGAAGACGACGGTCAGCCAGAGCCAGACGACGATCGCCCAGGCGAACACGCTCGGGTGCAGGAAGGCGAGGACGGTCGTCCAGACCGCGCCGATCTCGACGATCAGCATGACCGGGTTGCGCCACAGCGTGCGGGGGTCGAGCTTCCGGACGGCGTCCGGAAGCGACTTCAGCAGCTGCTTCGGGTCGAGGAGCCCGCCCTTCACCTTGGCCGGGGGCCGCGGCGGCTGCGGAGCCGGGCTGGGCGCCTCGAGAGTCTGTGTGGTCATCAGTGCATTCCTTCGGCCAGCGGCCCCAGCGCGAGCGCGGGGAGGAAGGTGAGAGCGACGAGGACGAGGGTGACGCCCGCGACCAGGCCGACGAACTGCGGCCGGTGGGTGGGCAGCGTGCCGTCCGACTCGGGGGTGCTCCCCTGCTTGGCGAGCGACCCGGCGAGCGCCAGGACGAACACGATCGGGACGAACCGCCCGAACGCCATGCACAGGCCGGTGGCCGTGTTGTAGAAGGTCGTGTTCGCCGAGAGGCCGGCGAACGCCGAGCCGTTGTTGTTGGACGCCGAGGTGAACGCGTACAGGACCTCGCTGAGGCCGTGCGCCCCGCCGTTCAGCATCCCCTCCCGGCCCGCGTTCAGCGCGAGGCCGAGCCCGGTCGCGAACAGCACCAGCATGGGCGTGGTGAGGAAGTACATCGACGCGAACTTCATCTCGCGCGCGCCGATCTTCTTCCCGAGGTACTCGGGGGTGCGGCCGACCATCAGGCCCGCGACGAACACCGTGATGACGGCGAGGACGAGCATCCCGTAGAGGCCGGAACCGGTGCCGCCGGGCGCGACCTCGCCGAGCATCATGTTGAACATCGTCATCATGCCGCCGAGGCTGGTGTAGGAGTCGTGGAAGGAGTCCACGGCGCCGGTCGAGGTCAGCGTGGTCGCCGTGGCGAACGTCGCCGAGTTCGACACCCCGAAGCGGGTCTCCACGCCCTCCATCGCCCCGCCGGCGGCCATCGGGACCGTCCCGTGGTGCATCAGCTGGAACACGTTGGTCAGGACGAGGCTGATGACCGCCAGGGTCGCCATCACCGAGACGATCGCGTAGCCCTGCCGGTTCTGCCCGACGATCCGTCCGAAGGTCCGGCACAGCGAGAACGGGATGCACAGGATGAGGAAGATCTCGAACCAGTTCGTCCAGGTCGCAGCGTTCTCGAACGGGTGCGCGGAGTTGGCGTTGTAGAAGCCGCCGCCGTTGGTGCCGAGTTCCTTGATGACCTCCTGCGACGCCACCGGCCCGCCGGTGATGTGCTGGGCCTGGCCCGCGAGGGTCGTCACGTCGTGCCCCGACCCGAAGTTCTGGATCAGGCCGCCCGCGACGAGGACGAGCGCGCCCACGAACGCGATCGGCAGCAGGATCCGGATCGTCCCGCGCGTGAGGTCCACCCAGAAGTTGCCGAGCCGGTCGGTCTTCGTGCGGGCGAAGCCGCGGACGAGCGCGATCGCGACGGCCATGCCGACGGCGGCCGAGACGAAGTTCTGCACGGCGAGCCCGGACATCTGGACGATGTAGCCCATGGTGGTCTCGCCCGAGTAGGACTGCCAGTTGGTGTTGGTGACGAAGCTGATCGCGGTGTTCCACGCCTGGTCGGACGCCACGGGCTTGAACCCGAGCGACAGCATCAGGTGGTTCTGCACCCGCTGGAGCAGGTACACGAACAGGACGCTCACCACGGAGAAGGCGAGGACGCTGCGCGCGTACACGCCCCAGCTCTGCTCGGCGTCGGGACGGACCCCGATCAGCCGGTACAGGACCTTCTCGAACCGCGAGTGCCGCGTCCCCGCGTACACCCGGTGCATGTGGTCGCCGAGCGGCCGGTAGACGACCGCGATCGCGACCACCAGGGAGAGCGCGAACAGCGCTCCCGCGACGGTCGTGCTCATCAGAACCTCTCCGGGAACAGCAGGGCCGCGATCAGGAAGACGAACAGCACGGCGGCCAGGACGAGCCCGACCACGTTCTCGGCGGTCACAGCTTCTCCACGCCCTTCACCAGCAGGCCGAGCACGGCGAAGACCACCAGTGTCAGCAGGACGAACTCGACGTCACTCATCGCTTTCGATTTCCTTTGTCGAAGATCCCGGAGTGGGCGGGACGTCGGACGCGTGCCCGGCCGGCGCTTGCCGGAGGACATCGTCGCAGTTCAGCGCCCCTTCGGCCGGAACAGCGATGATCACCGGCGCGTCCGTTCCCGGGCGGCGCGGGGCCGTCCCCGAACGGGCGGCCGGGACGATCCGTCCGGCCGGTCCCGGCACCTGGGCCCAGGATCGGGCCGCCGTGAGGAGCGCCGTGAAGAGCCCCGTGAGGAGCGCCGCCGCCAGGCCGACCGCCACGAGGGCGGCCAGGCGCCACGCGTCGGCGGAGCCGGAGACGCCGAGGTCCCCGCTCCCCCGCACGTCGAAGCCGGTGACGAACGCCCAGCCCACGACGCCGAGCCCGGCGGCGGCCGGGAACGGGACGCGGGCCGCGAACGCCACGACGGCCGCCGCGACGGCGGCGTACCCCCAGGGCCACGGCGCGGACTTCAGCACCACGGCGAGGACGAAGACGGTCAGAACGCCGCCGGCCATCGGCCAGGCGGCCTCCTCCAGGCGCTCCATCGCTGTCCTCCTCGGTGTCCGGGAGCCCCCTCCTTCCGGGGGCCCACGAGGAGTAAAGCGCCTGGTACGTCCCTGTTTGTTGGGCATTGACGGTTCCTTAGCGCGGCCCCGCGGGCGCTTAACGCATCCCTGACGACTTGCCCCTGACGCGCGCGTCAGGGGTTAGCGTCGCCCGGTTCCCGACCCCTTCTGGAGCGCGTGTGATGCGTGAGATCCGCCTTGTTTCGCGGGCGGCCGGGCTGCCCCGGCCGGAGAACTTCGAGATCGTCGAGACGCCCGTCCCGGACGGCGAGGGGGTGCTCGTCCGGAACCTGGTCTTCCATGTCTTCCCGGGCCTGCGGATGCTCGTCGGCGCGGGCGGCGGCGAGACGCCGATGCCCCGGCTGCGGCCCGGCGACACCCTGGTCGGCGCGGCCGTGGGCGAGGTCGTGTCCGCGCCGGACGACGCGTCCGTCCGTCCGGGCGACCTGGTGTCGCACTGGCCCGGGTGGCGCGAGTACGCGCTGCTGCCCGAGGACCGGTGCGTCCGGCTGGACGACGAGCTGCCCGATGCGGCGGCCCATGGTGCGCCGATGCGGATCGGTGACGCGGCAGCGGCGGCGGGCACCACCCCGCGCGCCCTGCGTTTCTACGAGGAGCGCGGCCTGCTGCCGCCGCCACCGGACCGCACGGCGTCCGGGCAGCGCGAGTACACCGCACGGCACGTGGAACGCGTCCGGGCCGTCCGGGAGCTGCTGTCCCTCGGCCTGACCATCGAGGACCTGGCCCGCGTCGCCCACCGCCTCGACGCCCTGGTCGACGGCAACACCTGCACGGTCACTCAGGCGGCCGACGGCCGTGCACCGGGCGGTGGCGGGGTAGCCAGCGCGCGGCTCGCGGCGCTGGACGCGGAGATCGCCCGCCTCACCGGCCTCCGAGCCCGGCTCGCCGCCCGCCTCTCAGGCGACGAGGGAGCCGCTGACGAGGCACAAGGCACGCTCCCGACGACATGATCGAACATGAGTTCGATAAGCTGCGGACATGAACGGTGTGTTCCAGGGGTCGCTGCTGGACGTCGGGACCGAGGTCGGGCCGCGTGAGCTGGGCGCGCACGTGCGGCGGACGCCGCTCGCGCGCGGCGCCTGGGTCGACCTGCGGCCAGGCTGGCTGGCGGGGGCCGACGCGCTGTTCGGGCGCCTGATGGCGGACGTGCCGTGGCGGGCCGAGCGGCGGCGGATGTACGAGCGGGTCGTGGACGTCCCGCGCCTCCTGGCGTACTACGGCGAGAAGGATCCGCTGCCCGATCCCGTCCTGGACGAGGCGCGCGACCTGCTCAGCGCGCACTACCGGGAGGAGCTCGGGGAGCCGTTCCGGACGGCGGGCCTGTGCCTGTACCGGGACGAGAACGACAGCGTGGCCTGGCACGGCGACCGGATCGGGCGCGGGCGCACCGAGGACACGATGGTCGCGATCGTGTCGCTCGGCACGCCGCGTCCGCTGCTGCTGCGCCCGGCGGGCGGGGGCGGGCCGACGCTGCGCTACGACATCGGGCACGGCGACCTGATCGTCATGGGCGGCAGCTGCCAGCGGACGTGGGAGCACGCCGTCCCGAAGTCGTCCCGCCCCCTGGGCCCGCGCGTCAGCGTCCAGTACCGCCCCCGCGGCGTCCGCTAGCCGACGTCGCGGACGGCGGGCGTCCTTCCCGTTCTAGGCGGGGAAGCCGAGGTCGTCGGCCATGCGGTCGACGCTGTAGGCGAAGAAGTCGTCGGCCGGGTCGAGGGTGTTGGCGAACTGGCCGAACAGCTCGAAGCCGATCATGCCGGTGAGCTGCGACCAGTGGGCGGCGAGACGGGCCATCGCGGCGGGCGGGACGTCCGGCGCCATGGCGTCGGAGATGCCCTGGAGCTGCCCGGCGAGCCGTCCCGCGGGGGCGGGGGCGTCCGCGGCGAGGTGTCCGGCGGTCGCGGCGTCCTGCGCGATGCCGATCAGGACGAACGGGTAGCGCGTCGCGGGGGCGATGGTGTCCTCGGGGGCGGCGTAGCCGGGCACCGGCGAGCCGTAGATCAGCGCGTACTCGTGCGGATGCTCGACCGCCCAGTCGCGCAGCGCGTGGCAGACGGCCCGCCAGCGCGCCCGGAGGCCGTCCCCGGCGGCCTCCCGGTCGGCCTTCTCGGCGCGCTCGCCGACGGCGTCGTAGGCGTCCACGATCAGCGCGGTGAGCAGCTCGTCCCGGCTGGGGAAGTAGCGGTACAGCGCGGACGAGACCATGCCCAGCTCGCGGGAGACCGCGCGCAGGGACAGCCCCTGCGCGCCCGACGCGGCCAGCTGCCGCCGCGCCTCCTCCTTGATCTCCCGGGTCAGTTCGGCACGGGCACGTTCCCTGGCTGTGCGGCTCGCGTTCATGCCCCGAGTGTGGCACGGGACAGAGCGGCAGACAATTTCGAGAGCACTGCTCTTGACTTCGTGGCGACGTGGTGTGCACAATGCTCTTGTTCGAGAGCACCGCTCTCCCGAAGCAGAGGAGCCACGATGACCACCACCACCAAGATCCAGAACGACACCGCCGCCCGGACCGTGGCGCGGGACGACGTGCGGAACCGCCTCGTCCCCGCCGGGAACCGGTTCCTCATCGGGGTCAACCGGTTCGTCGGCCTCCTGGCCCGGCACGGCGTCAGCATCATGGGCACCCGCGAGCTGGCCGTCCGGGGGCGCAAGAGCGGCGAGTGGCGCACCAACCCGGTGAACCTGCTGGTCATCGACGGTGAGCGGTACCTGATCGCGCCGCGCGGGCAGACCCACTGGGTGCGCAACATGCGGGCCGCGGGCGGCGGTGAGCTGCGCCTGGGCCGCAAGGTCGAGGAGTTCACCGTCACCGAGCTGGACGACACGGTCAAGCTCCCGATCATCCGCGTCTACATGAACAAGTGGGCCTGGGAGGTCTCCGCCCTCATGGACGGCCTGACCAAGCACGCCACCGACGAGCAGATCATGGCCATCGCCCCCGGCGTCCCCGTCTTCCGCCTGAACTGACGCCCGCGTGCGGCTCCCGCCCACCGCGCCTCCGCGGCGGAACGCGACGTCGGATTACCGCCAGCGACGGCGCGGGGCCTCCCCCGATCCTGGACGGATGGAGCACATCGGCATCGAACCGTCCATCCTGTACCTCGGAACCCCGGTGGTCCTCCTCGGCACCACCGACCACGACGGCCACCCGAACCTGGCGCCGATGTCCTCGGCGTTCTGGCTGGGGTGGCGGTGCGTGCTGGGCATGAGCACCTCGTCCAAGACGACCCAGAACCTCCTCGCGACCGGCGAGGTCACGATCAACCTCCCGTCCACCGCGCAGGTCGGCGCCGTGGACCGCATCGCCAAGACGACCGGCTCGGACCCGATGTCGGAGGCCCGGGTCGAACGCGGCTACCGGCACGTCCGCGACAAGTTCGGCGTCGCGGGACTGACGCCGGTCGACTCCGAGACCGTCCGGCCGCCGCGCGTCGCCGAATGCCCGGTGACCATGGAGGCGGTCGTCGAGAAGGCCCGTCCGCTCGCCGAGGACCTCGGCGGCTGGGGCATGGTCTTCGAGGTCCGCGTGCAGCGCGTCCACGTGCACCCGTCCATCACCATGGAGGGCCACGAGAACCGCATCGACCCCGACCTCTGGCGTCCCCTGATCATGAGCTTCCAGCAGTTCTACGGCCTCGGCGACCAGGTCCACCCGTCCCGGCTCGCCGAGATCCCCGAGCTGAGCTACCGCACCGAGGACATCGACCGCGCCGCCGCGACCGGCCAGACGGTCGGCTGAGACGCGCCCTCTCCGATGCCCTTACGGGTGGACGGAGCGGCGGACGGCCCAGCATGCTGGGAGAATGTCTGCCATGGGGGGCGGATTCCGGCGCGGGGGCGCCGGGCGGCTGGGACTCGGCGCCATGCGGCTGCCCGGGATGCCGGGGCGGCTGCCGGTGGACCACACGACGGCCGTCGCGGTGGCGCGGCGGGCCGTCCAGCTCGGCGTGACGCACATCGACACCGCCGCCTTCTACACGCGCGGGACGAGCCGGGCGAACGAGATCCTGCGCCGCGCGCTGCGCCCCTACCCGGACGGCCTCACGCTCGCGACGAAGATCGGGCCGGGCCAGGACGTCCGCGCGGTCGTCCGGCAGAACCTCGACGAGCTGGGCCTGGACGTCCTGGACCTGGTGTACCTGCAGTCCGGACGCCCGGACGAGCCCCTCGCGGGCCGCTTCGCGCAGCTGGCGGAGCTCGGCGAGCAGGGCCTCGTCAGGGGCCTCGGCGTCGCGGACGTCACGCGCGCGCAGTTCGCCGAGGCGCGGGCGGTCGCGCCGGTCGCGGCCGTCCAGAACCGGTTCGGCGTGCTCGACCAGAGCGACGGGGCCCTGGTGGACGAGTGCGCCGAGGCGGACGTGACGTACGTCGCCCACTCGGCCCTCGGCGGCGGACGCGTGCGCTTCACCGACGGCGGCCTCCGGAAGGTCGCGCTGCGGCACGGCGCGACGGTCTACCAGGTCGCCCTCGCGTGGGGCCTCATGCGCTCCCCCACGCTCGTGCAGATCCCCGGCACCGCGTCGCTCACCCACCTGGAGCAGAACATGGCGGCCGTCCGCCTCAAGCTGGACGAAACCGACATGACACTGCTCGAACGCCTCGCGTAGGGTGAGGCGCGTGTCGTCTCCCGAGGCATCCAGACGCCGGCCACCCCACGCGGTGGCCATCTCTCGTTGACCGGCCCGGCTCCCTCCTGAGCGACGCCGTCATCCTGACCATCGCGTAGAGCGCTCCGCTCGCCCGCGTTCCGGCGGCCTGTTCACCTTCCCGTGAACTCACCGGCCCCTCCACGCGGGCTCCCTCGCGGTGGCCGTCTCCCACGGCCCCTCCGCTTCCGTTTCTGCATGCCTTCATGACGGAGTCGTCGTGCCGTTCGCCCTTTACGTCCTCGCGCTGGCCGTGTTCGCGCAGGGGACATCGGAATTCATGCTGTCCGGGCTGCTTCCGGACCTCGCCCACGACACCGGCGTCCCGGTCGGGACCGCCGGGACCCTCACCTCGGCGTTCGCCGCCGGGATGATCGTCGGCGCGCCGCTGATGGCGGCCCTCGCCCGGCGCTGGCCGCGCCGCCGGGCGCTGCTGCTGTTCCTCGCCGCCTTCCTGGCCGTCCACGTGGCCGGGGCGCTGTCCTCCAGCTTCGCGGTGCTGCTGGTGACCCGCGTGGTCGCCGCGCTCGCGAACGCCGGGTTCCTCGCGGTCGCCGTCGCGGCGGCGGTCGCCATGGTCCGGCCCGACGCCAAGGGCCGCGCCACCGCGACGCTCCTCGGCGGCGTCACCCTCGCGTGCGTCGCGGGCGTCCCGGCCGGGGCGCTGCTCGGCCACCTGTGGGGGTGGCGCGCGGCGTTCTGGGCCGTGGCCCTGGTCTCCGCCCCCGCCCTCGTCGCGATCATGACGTCCGTCCCGGACGACGCGTCCGCGCGGACGGCCACGCCTTCGGATGCGCGGGCGGGCCTGCGGCGGGAGCTGCGGGTGCTGGGACGCCGGGACGTGCTGCTCGTCCTCGGCGTGGGCGCGCTGGTCAACGGCGCGACGTTCTGCGCCTTCACCTACCTCGCGCCGCTGGTCACCCGGGTCGCGGGGTTCGGGGACGGCTGGGTGCCCGCGCTGCTGGCGGTGTTCGGGCTCGGGTCGTTCGCCGGGGTCACCGCGTCCGGACGGCTCGCCGACACCCGGCCCCGGACGGTCCTGGCGGTCGGCGGCGGCGCGCTGACCGCCGGGTGGGTCGCGCTCGCGGCGTTCGCGGACGTCCCGGCGGCCGTCGTCCCGCTGGTGTTCGCGCAGGGCGCGCTGGGGTTCGGCGTCGGCTCGACGCTGATCGCCCGCGCGCTCTACGCGGCGGCGGACGCGCCGACCATGGGCGGCGCGTTCGCGACGGCCGCGCTCAACGTGGGCGCGGTCGTCGGTCCCGTCCTCGGCGGGCTGGCGGTGGACGGCGGCCTCGGCTACCGCGCGCCCGTCTGGGTGAGCGCGGGTCTCGCCGCGGTCGCGCTCGCCGCCGGAGCCCCTCTGGTCGGCAGGGTCAGTGGCGCGCGCAGGGCCGCCGTCCCTTGTTCGACTTGTTCCGCTTCCGGCCGCGACGCTTGCGTGTGCGCTTGGACATGACCCGATTGACCCTCGGAACGGCCGTCCGGGCAAGGCCCTCGGAGGTGACGGCCGCGGACGGCCAGACGAGCCTCACGCCCTGGTGAGGTCGGGGCGAGGGGTGTGTCAGGACGGGGGTGAGGGGGCGTGACATGCGGAAGGCCCGCCGCGCACGCGCGACGGGCCTTCCCTGCGACCGTTCCGGGTCAGCGGACCTCGGTGATCTCCGGGCCGCGCTCGAACGGGTCGAACGTCTCCCCGTTCTCCTCGCCCTCGTCCTCGGCGGCCTCCTGGAACTCCTTCGGGATCTGGAGCTCCAGCAGTTCGCGCGGGGGCATCGGGGACTCGCCGCGGACGACGACCACGCCGCTCAGCACGTCCTCGAGGACCTGCCACTGCTCCTCGTCCTCGATCGCGGCGCCCTGCACCACGGCCTGGAGGAACCAGCGCGGGCCGTCCACGCCGACGAACCGGATGATCTGCGGGGCCCAGCCCTGCTCGATGAACTCGGCCGGGATCTGCTCCTTGACCTCGTCCGGCATCTCGGCCAGGACCTCTTCGGTCAGGGCGGCGGGCACCATGGCCAGCAGCTCGTCGCCGAAGGGACCCTCGACCTCCTGGACCTGGCCACCGGCGTTCTCGGTGATGTCCTGGGCGGTCTCGCGCCGCACCTCGGCCCAGATGCCGCTGCGCTTGGGCGCCGCGAACACCTGGAGCTGCATCGCGCTCTCCTCGTACTGGACGAGGACGGCGACGGGCCGCCCGTCCAGCGGGTTGCCCTCCTCGTCCACCTGGGTGGCCTCGAAGTTCACCTGGAACCCCAGGCCCGGCGCGACCGGGATCTGCATGGCGCCGAAGTCCAGGCGCTGCAGTTCGGGGTGGGAGTCCTCGGAGTCCCACGGGCCGCCCTTGGCGCCCTCCTCGTCGGAGGTCGCCTCCTCGGCCTCGGCCTCAGCGGCTTCGACGGCCTCCTCGGCGGCGTTCTCCGCGCCCTTCGCGGGCTCGTCGTCCCGCCGGCGACGTCCAAAAGCCACGACTCACACTCCTTCTCGACTGTGCTGGTTGTCCGCGAATCCGCCCGTGGAGCCGAAACCGTTCGCTCCGCGTGACGATCCGGGAAGTTCTGCGACCTCGTGGAAGACCGCGTGCTCCACCCGCTGGACGACCAGCTGGGCGATGCGGTCCCCGCGCCGCAGCCGGACGGCGGCACGCTGGTCGGTGTTCAGCAGGGTCACCTTGATCTCACCCCGATAGCCGGCGTCGACCGTACCGGGTGCGTTAACGATGGTCACCCCAAACTTAGCGCCCAAACCAGACCTTGGGTGGACGAAGGCCGCGTAACCGTCGGGAAGGGCGATCGCCACCCCCGTCGGGACGACCCGCCGCTCGCCCGGCGCGAGGTCGACGTCCTCGGCGGCGAACAGATCGGCGCCCGCGTCGCCCGCGTGCGCGTACGAGGGCGCGGGCAGCCCGGGATCGAGCCGCTTCAACAGGACGTCCACGCTCACCGCACGCTCCGTTCTGGTCGGGGCCGCTCTCCGGCGCCCGCTCCGGTCGGGGCCGCCGTCGGCGCGACCCCTTCTGATCAGGGATTGACCCGTCTTGTCAGGGATTGACCCGGCCGCCGACGTCGGTGCCCTCCATGCCGCCCACGCCGTCCCCGTGGACCTCGAAATGGGCCACCGGGACCTCGACGAACAACGCCGCCGCGCGCACCGCGACCGGGCCGTCCAGGGCGTCCATGCGGGCCTCGGCCTCCAGGTACGCCTTGCGCCCGACGACGCCGGTGCAGCGCGTCCGGATGTACAGGGTGGTGCCCACCGGCACCGGGAGCACGTAGTCGGTCTCCAGGCGGCCGGTGACATAGGGCTTGCGGAGCAGCCACACGACCATACCGAGCGCCTCGTCCATCGCCGTGGCCAAAACGCCGCCGTGCGCGAGACCGGCGGCGCCCTGGTGGACGTCGCCGACCGTGAACTTGGCCGACACGCCGAGCCCGTCGTCGCTCACGGCCTCCAGGTGCAGCCCGGTCGGGTGGCCGGGGCCGCAGCCGAAGCACTGTTCGTAGTGCGGGCCCAGCGGCTCCCCGAGGGGCGCGTCGGGGTGGGGCCGGGGCACGGGCGTGCCCGCGGGCGGGACGGTCAGGTGGGAGCGGTTCACGACCTCAATTTACCGGCTCTTCCTTATGACCACTTCCGGCACGTTTACCTCTCCGAGCCGGAAGGCGCACGTATTGTGATCTCCGTCACGGCGCTCTCATTACGTCCCAAAGGCGGGCTTTACGGCGAAAGGTGACGAACCGTGGGACATCAGGTCATCCACCGATCCCTTGACGGCACCCGCGTCCGGCTCAGCGGCGACCACGACCTCGGCAGGCCGTTCACCTCGGTCACCCGGGTCACCGCGGGCGGGCGCCTCCACGAGATGTCCGGCGGAACCCGCCCGGGCGCGATGGCCTGGGCCGAGGACATCGGCGTCGCCCGGTTCGAGCAGGAGTTCCGCGTCCAGGGCGGACGGCTGCGGATCGGGCACGCGGCGCCGGTCCGCGACCCCGACACCGGGCAGCGCGACGTGGCCCTCGCCGCGGTGTGGGAGGGCCGCCGCTTCGCGGTCTTCACCCACATCCACGGCGGCCGTCCGGCGGACGCCGTGGCGTTCCTGTCCGGGCTGCGGCTGACCGAGCACGACGACGGGATCAGCGTCGCGCCCGCCGCGCGGCACGTCGCCATCCCCGAGCCCGCCGAGCTGGTCAAGGAGGTCCCCGGCCTCGGCCTGCTGGAGATCACCGCGCTGACCGCCGAGACGCGCAAGCGGCTGCCGGGCTGGCGCGGCGCGTCCGTGGCGGGCGGCGAGCTCTTCCAGGACACCGTGGACGGCCAGGGGCCCTACTTCCTGCTCGCGCTGAGCCGCCTGCTGGTGACCGTCCTGCCGGAGGAGGACCAGGTCCGGCGCGTCCCGGGGCGGCTCGCGTCGCTGTCGGTCGAAGCGGTCCGCTGATGGCCGGACTCGCCGCCCTGACCGGGGCCGTCGCCGTCCCGCTCGTCCTGGTCCTCTCCCTGTACGGCCACCTTCGCGGGCGCTCGCTGGCGGCGGCGCTGCGGGCGCAGGGGACGGTCCCGTCCCGGCTGGCGCCGGGCGTGGCGTCCCTGGCGGTGATCGCCGAGGCCGGAGCGCTGGGAGCGCTCCTCGCGGGCCTGGCCCTCCGCCGGACGGACCTGACCCACGGCGCCCTGGCCGCCGCGACCGTCCTCTTCGCCGTCTACGCGGCCTACGCGGCGTATGTGACCCGAACGGCCCGGACGGCCCGTCCGGACCGAGCGGGGTCCGGCCGCCGGGTGCCGTGCGGCTGCGGCGGCGATCTCTCGACGCCGATGTCGGTGTGGGTCGTCGCGCGGGCCGCCGGGCTGGCCGTCCTCGCCCTCGGCGGAGCCGTGACGCCGCCCCCCGCGCCGGACGCCACGACCGCCACCGGAATCGTCGCGGGAGCCGCGCTCGGCGTCCTCCTGTGGACCCTCCCCCGTGCCATGGACGCCTCGGAAAGGAGCCTGGGGTGAGTTTTCAGACCAGTGCGCTGCTGCTGTCGTGGGTGGCGATCCTGCTGCTGGCCCTGGTGGTGGCGGGCCTGATCCGGCAGGTGCACGCGCTCGCCGGGACGGGCCGCACCGCCCCCGCGCGGCTCGCGGCGGGCCCCGAGACCGGCGCCGCGGCGCCCGGCTTCGAGCGGCTCGGCCCCGGCCTGGTGCTCTTCCTCGACCGCGACTGCGGCGTGTGCGACGAGGTCCTGTCGCTGGCCGAGCCGCCGCTGCGGGCGGTCTTCGCGGGGCCCGCGCCGGTCGCGGTCGCGCCCGGCGTGACCGTCCTGGCGAACGAGGGCGACGGGCTGTTCGACGACTACCGCGTCCCCGCCACCCCGTTCGCGGTGGTGCTGACGGAGGACGGGCGGGTGGGCCGGGCGGCCCCGGTCGGGTCGCCCGACTCGCTGCGTGAACTGCTGCAACCCGAGGGAGTCGGAGGTGCGCGATGATCGAGCTTGAGGACATCCCGCCGCTGCGCGGGCCACGGCCGCCCGGAACCGAGCGGGTGCGCCGCCGGGCGCCCGAGGACGAGGGGCCGCGGTTCCGGCCCGCCCGGCGCGGGCTGCTGGCGGGCCTCGCGGCGGCCGGGGCCACGGCCGGGCTGAACGCGATCGGGGTGCTGCCGCCCGCGCGGCAGGCGCTCGCCGAGGGCTTCAGCCTGACCAGCGGTTACTACGACATCTACCCGCACTGCCCACCCGGCGAGCCGAGCGTCGGGTGCTCGCCGGGGTGCGGGCCGAGCCTGGTGTGCTCGGTGTGCTGCCGGACGAGCGGCAAGTACAAGGGCTACCACCGGTCCGGCGTGTCCGACCCGCACCGCTACAAGCTGCGGCCGAACCAGTGCTACGGCGGCAAGTGGGACGGCTGGCTCTGGAAGGTCTCCAAGAGCTGCGGGAACTGCCGCAAGGGCGTCACCTGGCGGTGCCACGACGGCTGGAAGAAGTCCAAGCGCGGGAACTGGTACAAGACGATCTGCCGCAAGGCGGTCGCGTGCTACAACTGACCGCCCTCCCGGCGGGACGGCTGCGCCGGGCCCTGACCGAGCCGCTGCTGCCGGTCGCGGCCCTGGCGCTCCTGGCGGTCGCCGCCGCGGCGCTGGACGCCACGGTGCTGTGCTGGGCGGCGGTCGGGGCTTTGGCCGGGTTCGCGCTGTCCGGATCGGTTTGAACGCGTAACAGCGAATCCGTGCTGTTCTCGCCAGGTTGGCGGGCCCCGATACGGCAGGGCGAGGTCCTGGCCGTCTTCTCTCTCGGGCTGGTGCTCGGGGGCACGCTGAGCGCCGGAGTGGTCTGGCTGGCGTCCGGGCTGGTCGCGCCCGTTCCCGCGACGGCACGCGCGGCGCTGACCGTCCTGGTCGCGGCGGTCGCGGCGGCGCGCGAGGCCGGGCTGGCCCGCCTTCCGCTGCCGCAGAACGCGCGGCAGATCCCGCAGGAGGTGCTGATGCACCGGCTGCGGACGGGATCGCTCCGGTTCGGCTTCGAGATGGGCACGGGCGTCCGGACGTACGTGTCGGCCTCGTCCCCGTACGTCCTGGCGCTGGGGCTGCTGCTCGCGCACCTGAGCGCTCCGGCGACGCTGCTGGCGGGCGTGGCGTTCGGCGCCGGCCGGGCCCTGAGCGCGGCCCTCACCTACTGGGCCCGCTCCCGCGAACGGGACGCCCTGATCGCCGCGCGCATGACGTGGGTCAAGAACGTCACGGCCCTGTCCGTCCTCGCCACCGCGTCGCTTCTGCTGCTGGCGTCCTGATTCTTCGGGCGGGCCGAGGCGGGAACCGGCGAAGCGGGCGGAGCGTCCATTCCGGTGTGAGGCGGGACATGGGCGAGCGGCTGCCGCATCTTCTGGTGTGGCTGATCGTCCTGCTCGCGGGCGCTTCGGGCGGCGATCTGCCGCGGCTGGTGGTCGTGGCGTCGCTCGCGGCCGTCGCCGGGCTCGTGGTGCTCGCGGCGACCCGCGCCGTCCGGGCCGACGCCCTGCCGGTGGTCGGACGCGTCCGGACGACCCTGCGCGACCGGACCTCGCGGACGGCGTTCCTCCCCCAGCGCGATCCCGACGCGGCCGGACGGCCTCGTCCCAGGGCCCCGGGACGGGCGATCAGGTTCTCGCACTGATCGTCCCGTCAAGCCCTGGAGGAACGTCTTGTCCCTGTTCGACATGCCCGTGGCAGGCGCGTACGCGCTGGTCAAAGGGCTGACCCTGACCCTGGAACCGATCGCGGGCGGGCTCGCCGCCGTCCTCGCGATCATCGTGTTCACGCTGGCCGTCCGGGCCCTGCTGCTGCCGCTCGCGGTGCGGGCGGCCCGTGGTGAGCGGGCCCGCGCCGCGCTCGTCCCGGAGCTGACGCGCCTGCGCGAACGGCACCGGCGCGATCCCGAACGGCTGCGTCGGGAGACGGCCGCGCTGTACGAGCGGGAGGGCGCGTCGCCGCTGACCGGCCTCGGCCCGATGGTGCTCCAGTTCCCGTTCTTCGTGGTCATGTACACGCTGTTCCGGTCGGCGGTGATCGCCGGGCACCAGAACGTCCTGCTCGCGCACACGCTGTTCTCGGCGCCGCTCGGGCAGAACGTCGTCGCGGTCGCCGGGGCGGGCCTGTTCACGCCCGCCGGGCTGGTCTTCGCGGGCCTGCTACTGGCGCTGGCGGCGGTGGCCTGGTGGTCGTCGCGGCACGCGTCCGGCACGTGGGTGCGGCTCCTGTCGCTCGGGACCGTGCTGGTCGCGGTGTTCGCGCCGCTCGCGGCGGGCGTGTACCTGCTGACGTCGGCGTCGTGGACGGCCGTGGAGCGGACGGTCCTGCGCCGCACGATCCTCGCCCCCGCCCCGTGAAGACGGCCGCCGGGTGACACCGACCTGTTGACGGAACCCCCGGGACCCGAGTTCGATAGAGGGAACCGAACGCGACTCGGGTTCCCGGGGGTGCTGCTGGATGACGACGGCCACCGCGCACGACGCCGACCTGTCCGACCTCGCCTTCTGGGCCCGGCCCCCGGCCGCCCGCGAGGCGGCGTTCGCCGAGCTCAGGCGGCTGGACAAGCCGAGGTTCTACCGTGAGCTGAAACTGCCGTTCATCCGGAGCGGAGCGGGCTACCACGCGCTCGTCCGGCACGCGGACGTGGTGGAGGCGAGCCGCACGCCGGAGGTCTTCAGCAGCGAGCCGTGCTCGAACAGCATCGCGGACCTGCCCGGCTACATGGCCCGCTACTTCGGCTCGATGATCAACATGGACGACCCGCGGCACGCCCGCCTGCGCCGGATCGTGTCCCGGGCGTTCACCCCGCGCGTGCTCGCCCGGACCGAGACCGACCTGCACGCGAGCGCCCGCCGCATCGTGGACGACCTGCTCGCGGCCGGGCCGGGGGACTTCGTCACCGACGTCGCCGCGCGCCTTCCGGTTCAGGTCATCTGCGACATGATGGGTATCCCCGAGGCCGACCGGGCGAAGGTCTACGACCGGACGAACGTGATCCTCGGCATCGGCGACCCCGAGTACACCGGCGGACGCGAGTTCGTCCGGAGCGGGATCACCCGCACCGGCGTCCTGTACGGGCTCGCCTCCGGGCTGGCGGCCGGGTACGAGCTGAACCACATGGCGATGAAGCTCGCCAGACGGCGTCGCCGCGCGCCCGGCGACGACCTGGTCTCCGCGCTGGTCACCGCGAACGTGGACGGCGAGTCGCTGACCGACCAGGAGATCGGCTCGTTCTTCATCCTGCTGGTGGTCGCGGGCAACGAGACGACCCGGAACGCCATGGCGCACGGCCTGAAGCTGCTCACCGACAACCCCGGGCAGCGGGCGCTGCTGCTGGCCGACTTCGACGGGCGGATCGCGGGCGCGGTCGAGGAGATCGTCCGGATGGCGACACCGGTGATCCAGTTCCGCCGGACGGTGACCCGCGACCACGAGATGAACGGCAACCGGTACCGCGCCGGGGACAAGGCGCTGCTCTTCTACAACTCGGCGAACCGGGACGAGACGGTCTTCGAGCGGCCGGACCGCTTCGACATCCTGCGCTCCCCCAACCCGCACGTCGGGTTCGGCGGCCCCGGCCCGCACTTCTGCCTGGGCGCGAACCTGGCCCGGCGCGAGATCACCGTCATGTTCCGCGAGCTGTTCGAACGCGTCCCGACGATCCGCGCCGAGGGCGAACCCGACCGGCTCTACTCGAACTTCATCAACGGCATCAAGCACCTGTCCTTCACGTACTGAACGCATCGGCACGTACTGAACGCATCGGCACGGAAAGGCGGCGCCATGGGCACGTTCGCGGTCACCGGGTCGGCGTCCGGCATGGGCGCGGCCAGCGCCGCCCTGCTGGAACGGGCCGGTCACACCGTCATCGGCGTCGACCTGCGCGACGCGGTCGTGATCGCCGACCTCGGCACCCCGGACGGACGCGCCCACGCGGTCAAGGAGGTCCTGGCCCTCAGCGGCGGGCGGCTCGACGGCGTCGCCGCGATCGCCGGGGTCGGCCCGAACGTCCCGGACGCCGCCGCCGTCATGTCGATCAACTACTTCGGCCCGGTCGCGCTGCTGACCGGGCTGCGCGAGGCGCTCGCCGCGTCCGGCGCGGGACGCGCGGTCGTGATCAGCTCCAACTCGGCCAGCACCGTCCCGCTTGTGGACGACGAGCTGGCCGCCCTGGCCCTCGCGGGCGACGAGGACGGCGCGCGCGACCGGGCCCGCGCGGGTCAGGCCGCCACGCCCGCCGGGATCCTGGAGTTCGCGCCGAGCATCCCCGCGTACGCCACGTCCAAGCTGGCCATCGCGCACTGGGTGCGGCGGACGGCCGTGACCCCCGAATGGGCGCGGCAGGGCGTCCTGCTCAACGCGATCGCGCCCGGCGCGGTGCTGACGCCGCTGATGACGGGCTCCACGGGCGGCGCGGCGGACCGCGACCCCGACGAGTTCCCCACCCCGATGCCGCTCGGGATCTTCGGCGAGGCCGAGGACATCGCGTTCTGGGTGCACCAGTTCCTCCGGCCCGAGGCGCGGTTCACCACCGGCGCCGTCCTGTACGTGGACGGCGGCACCGACGCGGCCATGCGCCCGGACGGCCACCCGTCCGCGATGACGTTCTGAGGAGACGACGACCGTGCCCGAGGTGTTCGAGCCCGCGAGGCTGGGGCCGCTGACCCTGCGCAACCGGATCATCAAGGCCGCCACGTTCGAGGGGATGAGCCGGGGCGCGCTGGTCTCGGACGACCTGGTCGAGTTCCACCGGCGGCACGCCGCGGGCGGCGTCGGGATGACGACGGTCGCGTACTGCGCCGTCCAGCCCGAGGGACGGACCGAGCGGAACCAGATCTGGATGCGTCCCGAGGCCGTCCCCGGGCTGCGGCGGCTCGCCGAGGCCGTCCACGCGGAGGGCGCGGCGGTGTCGGCGCAGATCGGGCACGCGGGACCGGTCGCCAACAGCCGCTCCAACCGCGTGCCGTCGCTCGCGCCGGTCGGCATGTTCAACCCGCAGAGCCTGCAGATGACCAGGCGCGCCACCGAGGAGGACATCCAGCGCGTCACGGACGCGCACGCGACGGCCGCGCGGCTCGCGATCGAGGCGGGCTTCGACGCCGTGGAGATCCACCTCGGCCACAACTACTTCGCCAGCTCGTTCCTCAGCCCGCGGATCAACCGGCGCAGGGACGGCTACGGCGGGTCGCTGGAGAACCGGGCGAAGGTCGCGCGGGCGGTGGCGCGGGCCGTCCGGGACGAGGTGGGCGACCGCGTCGCCGTCCTCGCCAAGCTCAACATGGACGACGGCGTCCGCGGCGGCCTCCGCCCGGACGAGAGCGTCCGGGTCGCGGAATGGCTGGAACAGGACGGTTCGGTCGACGCGCTCGAACTCACCGCGGGCAGCTCCCTGCTCAACCCGATGTACCTGTTCCGCGGGGACGCGCCCATCAAGGAGTTCGCCGCGACGTTCCCGCAGCCGCAGCGGCTCGGCGTCCAGCTGGTGGGGAAGCGGTTCATCCGCGCCTACCCGTACGAGGAGGCGTTCCTGCTGGACACGGCGCGGCGCTTCCGGGAGGCCCTGGACCTGCCGCTCGTCCTGCTCGGCGGCATCACCGAGCGCGCCACGATGGACCTGGCCATGGCCGAGGGCTTCCCGTTCGTCGCGATGGCGCGGGCGCTGCTGCGCGAGCCCGACCTGATCAACCGGATCAAGGCCGAGCCCGCGACGCCGTCGCTCTGCGTCCACTGCAACAAGTGCATGCCGACGATCTTCACCGGCACCCGCTGCGTCCTCGCCTGAGCGGCAGAGCGCAGACACCGCCTGAGCGGCAGAGCGCAGACACCGCCTGAGCGGCAGAGCGCCAGAACGCCTGAGCGGCAGAGCGCCAACACCGCCTGAGCAGCTGAAAGGCCGAGCGCCTAGGTCAGTCCGAGCGCTTCGGCGAGACGCGCCCGGTGCGCGCGCGGCGGGCCGAGCATGACCTCGTCGGCCTTGGCGCGTTTGTAGTACAGGTGCGCGTCGTGTTCCCAGGTGAAGCCGATGCCGCCGTGCAGGAGCAGGTGGTCCTTGGCGACCTGGAAGTAGGCGCGGCCCATGAAGGACGCGGCGAACGCGGCGGCCTCCGGGAGTTCGTCCGGCGCCTCGTCCGCCGCCCACACCGCGTACCGGACGACCGACTCGGCCTGTTCGAGGACGCAGTGCATGTCCGCCAGCTTGTGCTTCACCCCCTGGAACGACCCGACGAAACGCCCGAACTGGACGCGCAGCTTGGCGTACTCGACGATCACGTCCAGGCAGCGCCGCATCCCGCCGAGCTGCTCGGCGGCCAGGAGCACGGACGCGACGTCCACGGTCCGGTCGATCACCGCGCCCGCGTCGGACGCCCCGAGCAGCCGCGCCGGGACCCCGCCCAGCTCGGCCCGCGCCTGCGGACGGGTCAGGTCGAACGTGGTCAGCGGCGTGAGGACGAGACCGGGCGCGTCCGCCGCGACGGCGAAGACGCCCCGGCGGCCCTCCCCGGTCGAGGCGACGACGAGCAGCAGGTCGGCGGACGGCCCGTCCGGCACCCGCTCGACCACGCCCTCCAGCACCCACTCGCCCCGGTCGACGATCCGCCCCACCGGCGGCTCGCCGTCGGGCAGCGCGACGACCGCGACCGTCTCGCCGGACGCGACGCCGGGCAGCAGGTCCTTGGCGTCGAGCGCGACCAGCAGCGACGCCGCGACGGCCGCCGAGAGGTACGGAACGGGAGTCAGCGCCGCGCCCAGCTCCTCCAGGACGACTGCGACCTCGCCGAACCCGGCTCCCGAGCCGCCGTGCGCCTCCGGCACCGCGAGCCCGGCCAGCCCCAGCTCGGACGACAGCCGCGTCCACGCCGTCCGGTCGTACGGCTCGTCCGACTCGGCGATCTCCCGGACGCGCGCCATCGGCGCCCGGTCCGCCAGGAAGGACCGCACGGTCGCGGCCAGCTCCCGCTGCTCCTCGGTCGGGATGAGCCTCACTCGCCGTCCTCCTTCGCCTGCGTGCCGACCTTCAGCGCCTTGAACGGGATGGTCCGGTCCACCTGCGGCTCGCGCGGCAGGCCGAGCACCCGGTCGCCGATGATGTTCCGCATGATCTCGTTGGTGCCGCCGCCGAGCGCCATGCCGGGCCCCCAGGCGAGCGCCCGCGCGATCGGGCCGTCCCCGACCAGGCACTCCGGGCCGAGGATCTCGCTCGCCAGGTCGGCGCTCGCGAGGGTCAGGTCGGCGAGCAGCAGCTTGCTCACCGAGCCGCGCGCGCCCGGCTGGATCCCGGCCTTGACCTCCTGCGACATCCGCGCGTTGAGCAGGTCGAAGGCGCGTTCCCGCAGGTAGAGGTCCAGCAGCAGGTCGCGGACGCCCGGCTCGCCGAGCAGGCCGCGCTCGCGGGCGGCGGTCCGCAGCGCCGCGAACGACGCCGGGCGCTCGGTGCGGGTCGCGCCCATCCCGATCGACACCCGCTCGTGCAGCAGCGTCGTCACGGCCGCCGCCCAGCCGCCGTCCACCTCGCCGACCACGTTCTCCGCCGGGACGCGGACGCCGGTGAAGAAGATCTCGTTGAAGTGCGACTCGCCCGTCATGTCCCGCAGCGCCCGGACGTCCACGCCCGGGTCGTGCATGTCGACCACGAACATCGTGATGCCCTGGTGCTTGGGGACGTCCGGGTCGGTGCGCGCGATCAGCAGCCCGAGGTCGGCCTGCCGGGCGGCCGACGTCCACACCTTCTGGCCGTCCACGACCCAGTGGCCGCCGTCCCGCACCGCGCGGGTCTGCAGGGACGCCACGTCCGAGCCCGCGCCCGGCTCGGAGAACATCTGGCACCAGATCTCCTCGCCGCGCAGCAGCGGCCGGACGTACCGGCGCTTCTGCTCCTCGGTGCCGAGCGACAGCAGCGTCGGCCCGCACATCCCGAGGCCGATCCCGAACACGCCGACCGGCAGCGGGACGTCGGCCGCGGCCTGCTGGAACGCGCGCTCCTCGGCCGCCGACAGGCCCCGGCCGCCGTACTCGGCGGGCCAGGTGATCCCCACGTACCCCGCGTCGTACAGGTCGGCCATGAACGCGCGCGACTCCGCCAGGCCCGGATCGGGCGGCAGATCGGCCGTGCGTTCCGCGAGCCACGCGCGGGCGCGGCTCCGGTACTCGTCGAGATCCGTCACGGGGCGGCTCCTCCCGGGGGACGACGCGACCCGCGCGGCGCACGGCCCGCGCCGGGCCGCCGCCACGCGTGTCAGTACGCGCTTACGCTAGCGCCCCGAACCCCGTTCGGTCACCCCGCGACGACGCCCGCCTCCGGACGGGGACAGCGAAAAGGGCCTCCCGGGAAACCCCCCGGAAGGCCCTCGAAACCGTCGCTACTCGGCGAAGGTCACCGCGACCGTGAGCGGCTCGCCCGACCGGCCGTCCAGGTCCAGCTCCGCGATGCGGCCCGCCGCCTGGAGGTCCTCGGAGACCTCGAGGAGGTCACCGGCGCGCTCGCCCGTGACCGACGCCCGCGACAGCTCGGTGCGCATCGAGACCTTCGCGTCCGACTTGGCCTTGCGGACCTGCCGCAGCGCCTCGGCCTCGACGTCCAGCAGGGACGCGTCGCCGCCGTCCGGCAGCTCGTCCCGCGTCGGCCAGGCGGCGCGGTGGACCGAACCGTCCTGCCACCACGACCAGACCTCCTCGGTCACGAACGGCAGGAACGGCGCGAACAGCCGCAGCAGCACCGACAGCGCCCTGTTCAGCGCCGCCCGCGCGGACGCCGCCTTCGCGCCCGACCCGTACGCGCGCTGCTTGACCAGCTCCAGGTAGTCGTCGCAGAACTGCCAGAAGAACCGCTCGGTGCGCTCCAGCGCCCGCGCGTAGTCGTAGGACTCGAACGCCTCGGTCGCCTCGGCGACCAGCCCGCGCAGCGCCGCCAGCATCGCCAGGTCGCCCGGGTACCAGATCGCCTCGGTGTCGACACCCTCGTCGAGCGGCTGCTCGGCGAAGCCCAGGACGAACTTCGACGCGTTCAGGATCTTGATCGCGAGCCGCCGCCCGACCTTGATCTGCCCGGTGTCGAACGCGGTGTCGGTGCCCGGACGGCCGCTCGCCGCCCAGTACCGGACCGCGTCCGAGCCGAACTCCTCCAGGAGCCCGATCGGCGTGACGACGTTGCCCTTGGACTTGGACATCTTCTTGCGGTCCGGGTCCAGGATCCATCCGGCCAGCGCGGCGGCCCTCCACGGCAGCGACCCGTTCTCCAGGTGCGCGCGGACGACCGTCGCGAACAGCCACGTCCGGATGATGTCGTGCCCCTGGGGCCGCAGGCTGTAGGGGAAGACGCGGGAGAACAGGTCCGGGTCCCGCTCCCAGCCGCCCGCGATCTGCGGGGTCAGCGAGGACGTCGCCCAGGTGTCCATCACGTCCGGGTCCCCGGTGAAGCCGTTCGGCTTGCCGCGCTGGTCCTCGGCGAAACCGGGCGGGGCGTCGGACGCCGGGTCGATCGGCAGCGCGTCCTCGGACGGGACGATCGGCTCGCCGTGGACCGGCTCGCCCGACGCGTCCAGGCGGTACCAGACCGGGATCGGGACGCCGTAGAACCGCTGCCGCGAGATCAGCCAGTCGCCGTTCAGGCCCTCGACCCAGTTCTCGTACCGCGCGCGCATGTACGCCGGGTACCACTCCAGCTCGCGGCCCCGTCCCAGCAGCTCGGCGCGCAGCTCCGGCCCGCGCCCGCCGTTGCGGATGTACCACTGCCGGGTCGTGACGATCTCCAGCGGCTTGGAGCCCTTCTCGAAGAACTTCACCGCCCGGACGATCTTGCGGGGCTCGCCGTCCAGGTCGCCGGACCCGCCGAGCAGCTCCAGCATCCGCTCGCGCGCCGAGTGGACGGTCTTCCCGGCCAGCTCGGCGTAGGTCCCCGCCGGGACCCCGGCGGGCGGATCGGCGACGAAACGGCCGTCCCACCCGACGACCGCGCGGGTCGGCAGGTCGAGCTCGCGCCACCAGGTGACGTCGGTGACGTCGCCGAACGTGCAGATCATCGCGATGCCCGACCCCTTGTCAGGCTCGGCCAGCCGGTGCGCGACCACCGGGACCTCGACACCGAAGACCGGCGTGCGGACGGTCGTCCCGAACAGTTCCTGGTACCGCTCGTCGTCAGGGTGCGCGACGAGCGCGACGCACGCGGGCAGCAGTTCCGGACGCGTCGTCTCGATGTACACCGGCCGGTCGCCGGAGTGGAACCGCAGCCGGTAGAACGCGCCGGGCTGCTCGCGGTCCTCCAGCTCGGCCTGCGCGACGGCCGTGCGGAACGTCACGTCCCACAGGGTCGGGGCCTCCGACAGGTACGCCTCGCCCCGCCGCAGGTTGCGCAGGAACGCCCTCTGCGACGCGGCCCGCGCGGCCTCGCCGATGGTCGTGTAGAGCAGGCTCCAGTCGACCGACAGGCCGACGCGGCGCCAGGTGTCCTCGAACGCCTTCTCGTCGATCTGGGTGAGCCGGTCGCACAGCTCGATGAAGTTCCGGCGCGAGATCGCGACCTGGCGTTTGGCGTCCGGCTTCTCCGGCGGCTCGAACGCCGGGTCGTACGGCAGGGACGCGTCGCCCCGGACGCCGAAGTAGTTCTGGACGCGCCGCTCGGTCGGCAGGCCGTTGTCGTCCCACCCGATCGGGTAGAAGACCTCCTGGCCGCGCATGCGGCGGTACCGGGCGATCGTGTCGGTGTGGGTGTAGGAGAAGACGTGGCCGACGTGCAGCGACCCGCTGACCGTGGGCGGCGGCGTGTCGATCGAGTAGATCTCGTCCGCCGGACGGGACCGGTCGAACCGGTAGGTCCGGTCGTCCTCCCAGCGGCGTACCCACTTCTCCTCCAGGCCGTCCAGGGAGGGCTTGGAGGGGAAGTCCGGCGTACGTGGCTGAAGGCTCATGGACCAATGCTATTGACCGAGGCGAACGGATCGGTCCGGTTTTCCGGCCGCCGCGCCCCCGCACCGCGGCCTGCGGCGCTCTCGGGCGGCGGGCCGTCCGATAGCGTCGGGCGAGAAGAGGAACTGGGAGGTTTCGATGGCGGACAAGGGCGACATCGGCTGGCGGGTGCTGGCCGGGGCCGCGGCCTTCGCGGGCGGCTTCGCCGCCAAGAAGGCCATCACGATGGCGTGGAAGAAGAGCACGGGCAAGGAGCCGCCGGCCAACCCCGAGTCGCCGGACGTCGCGCTCACCGAGGCCGTCGCCTGGGCCGTCGTCATGGGCGTGGGCGTGGAGGTCGCGCGGCTGCTCGCCACCCGCGCGGCGGCCAAGCAGTGGTCCAAGGGCACCGGCGAGCTGCCCGCCCAGCTGCGCGCCGACGCCTGACGCGGGCCCCGGCGGGGGCATTGGACGCCTCGTCCAGTATCGTGGTCGGTCCCCCGGCGACGAAGGGATCGACCACGATGCTGCTGGACCGGATCCGCCTGCCCTTCGAGGACGAACTGCGCGCCGAGCGCTTCCGGCTCATCGAGACCCTGGACGGCCTGTCCGACGACGACTTCGACGCCGGGACGACCCTGTGCACCGAATGGGCCCCGCGCGACGTCCTCGGGCACGTGATCGGGCTCGACTACTTCGTCAGCTCCTACCTGCCCTTCGGGCCGAAGATCAACGATGCCAACCGCGCGCAGGCCGACCGGGCGCGCGCGATGCCCCGGGAGCGGCTGATGCGGTGGGCCCGGCACTGGGCCGACCACCCCAGCACCACCAGCCGCGTCGGCGCGGGGATCCTGCTCGGCGACCTCGGCGTCCACCACCAGGACGTGGTGCGCGGCCTCGGCCTCACCCGGCGCGTCCCGGACGGCACCGCCACCGCGATCTTCCGTGAGGGCCTCCAGCTCAGCGTGTGGCTGAACCGGCGCGTGCTGCGGCACCGCCTCGAACCGACCGACGGCCACCGTCCGGTCGCCCTGCCCGGCGCGAAGAACGGCCCCACGGTCCGCGGCACCCGCGAGGCCCTGGGCATGTGGCTCTGCGGCCGCGACTCCGTCACCCCCGAACTCGAGTTCGACTGACCGGCCCCCGCCCTTCCGAACCACGAGAATCCAACCCCGGAAGGCCCGGACCATCCAGAACGCGAACGAAGGAGAACGGCCCGCCTGGTGAGCCGGGCGGGCCGTTCTTTCTTACTTCTTTGTGCATCCTTGACCGGGGGACGGCTGATCAGTTCGGGAGGCCGAGGCGTTCACCGGGGAGCTCGGGGGCGGGGCCCCCGATCTCGCGCAGGTCGGCGCGGACGGACGCGGCGAGCTTCCTGGTGGCGGTGCGGTTCAGCGCGGCCCCGGCGGCCGCGCCGGTGAGGAACGGGCCCATCGTGGTCAGGCTGCGTCCGAGGGTGCGCAGCAGCCGCTTGCGCAGCGCCGCCTTGGACGCCGCGCCGAGCGCGCCGGTGAGCGAGCCGCCCTCCAGCGGGTTCAGGCCGCGCTGGCGCGCCCACGCCGTCCCGAACATCGCGGCCCGGAGCGTGCCGGACCCCTGCACCCGGACGTCGTAGACCTCGTGCAGCTCGGCGATCATCTTCACCTCGATCGCCGCGACCACCAGCGTCTCGGCGGCCAGCTGCGCGGGGGCCGACAGCAGCAGCGGAGGCGCGGCGAACTCGACGGCCGCCAGCGCGCCGCCCGCCGCGCCCACGGCGGTGGTGGCGTTCGCGGCGACCTTCACCATGTTGTCGGCCAGGGCCTCGCCGGTGAGGCCGTGGTGGTGGGCCGACAGGGTCGCGCGGTCGCGGATCGGCACGTGCGGGACGACGGCGGTGAACACGTCGGCCAGCCAGCGGCCCCGCGCGATGCCCTTGGCACCGGCGGTGCGGGCGCTGGCGGCCAGAAGCCTGGTGAGCCGCGCGAGCAGGCGGCCGCGGGTCTCGCGGTCCATCCCCTCGTCGGCGGCGAGCCGTCCGACCAGTTCGCCGATCTCCCGGTCGGTCCCCGGGCCGACCGGCCCGGGCTCCCCGCCCGGGGTGGAGCCGGGGGCGCCGCCGGGAGCTCCGCCGGACACGGCATCGGACGCGTCGGCGGAGGCGGCACCTGGTGTGCCCTCGGGCATGCCGCCGGGCGTGGCGGGGGACGTCGCGTCGGACGTCCCACCCGGCGTCGCGTCGCGCTCGCGACCGGGCGTGGGGCCCGGCACGCGCGCCGACGCTGAAGAGGACGGGTGTGCTCCCGGCGCGGCGGAGGCCGCGCCCGGCACGGGTGTGACGGCGGGGTCCCCGGAGGGACCGCGCCGCTCGTTGACTTCCGGAACCTCGTTCACCATCGGCTCCCGTGGGTCGGAACTGTCCTGCCGCCCGGCCCGAGGACCGGGCCTGGACCGGGCCTGGACCAAGCCATGGATCGGGCCATGGGACGGACCGTCAAGGCACGGACCGTCGAGGGCGGGCCTTCCGTCAGGCCGCGCACTCGCGGCAGATCGGCTGGCCGTTCTTCTCTGTGGCCAGCTGGCTGCGGTGGTGCACCAGGAAGCACCGGCTGCACGTGAACTCGTCGGCCTGCCGGGGAACGACCCGGAAGGTCAACTCCTCGTTGGACAGGTCGGCGCCGGGCAGCTCGGCGACCTCGCCGGCGTCCAGGTCCTCGTCGATGATGCTCGCGGCCTTGTCGGCGCGGCGAGCCTGGAGTTCCTGGAGGCTGTCCTCGTTCAGGTCGTCGTCGGTCTTGCGTGGGCTGTCGTAATCGGTCGCCATCTTCGTCTCCATCCCCCTCGATGCTTTATGCGCCCCGTCGCGCGGATCTAACGCTCGGGGGGCCGTTCTTGTGCCCGATCCGGGCGGGAAATTCTGTCACGGGCGGTGAGCTGTGCCACACAAGGCGCGACCGTTCCCACGAGTGACACCGATCACCCGTCCCGAACGCGAAGATGTGGCGCACGTCACCCACCCGCCGGGTGCCACGCTGCGAAACAGAGCCGTGACGCCCGGGGCGCAACAACGGCGGCCGGATCATATCCTTCTCCGCGCCCACTCGCGCACCGACCGCCCCCGCGCGAGCCCGGCGCGTCCCCCGAAGGCCCCCGGGACCGTTCGGGTACCCGGTCGCGCGACCGTTCACACACCGGGCCCCGAACACCCCCACCCATCCCGCATATCGCCAGGAAAGCCGTGATCGGGCATTGAACCCATCGTGTCGATGAAACGTCTGAACTAACGCGATATCGTGCAGCGCCACACCACACAAGCGCCACACCACACGGCGGGTCACGGGAGGGTCTGATGCCGGAAGCCGCTCCGCTGGAGCCGGGCGATCCGCGGGCACTGGGACAGTACGAGGTCGTCGGGCGGCTCGGGGCAGGCGGGCAGGGCGCGGTCTTCCTGGGCCGCACCCCGGGGGGAGAGTACGTCGCCGTCAAGCTGCTGCACACGCAGATGGCGAGCGACAAGGCGGCGCGGGCGCGGTTCGCCCGCGAGGTCACCGCGGCCAGCAAGGTCGACCCGCAGTGCACCGCCCGCGTCATCGACTTCGACGTCGAGGGCGAGCAGCCCTATGTGATCAGCGAGTACATCGACGGCATGTCGCTGCACGACGTGGTCGCGCACCGCGGGCCGATGAACGCCGAGGACCTGCTGCTCCTCGCGATCGGCACCGCGACCGCGCTCGCCGCGATCCACGAGGCCGGGATCGTCCACCGCGACTTCAAGCCGAACAACGTCATGCTGGCGAGCGACGGCCCGCGCGTGGTCGACTTCGGCATCGCCCGCACCGTGAACTCCCAGGAGAGCGCGGTCACCGCGACCGGCATGGTCGTGGGCACCCCCGGTTACCTGGCGCCCGAGCAGCTCACCGGCGCGCCGCTCACGCCCGCGGTGGACATCTTCGCCTGGGGCGCGACCATGGTGTTCACCGCGACGGGGCAGTCCCCGTTCGAGGCCGAGACCCTGCCGGTGATCATCAACCGGATCCTGAACGAGGAGCCGGACCTGTCCGGCGTGCCCGCCGGGCCCGTCCGCGACATGGTGCAGCGCGCCCTGTCCAAGGACGCCGGGCTGCGCCCGCCCGCGCCGCAGCTGCTGCTCCAGCTGCTCCAGTCGGTCAACGCGACCCCGGCGGCGGGCGCGGCGGCCGGGGGCGCGCTGCTCGACCAGGGCACCCGGATCGCCGCGCGGCTGGACGCCCCGTCCGCGCCGCCGGTCCCGCCCGCGTCGCCGTACGGCGGCGGGCACCAGATCACCCCGCCGCCCATGCCGATGCAGCAGGGCGGTTACCAGGGCCAGGGCGGTTACCAAGGCCAGGGCGGTTACCAAGGCCAGGGCGGCTACCAGGGGCAGGGCGGCGCGGGGCCGGTCACCCCGCCGCCGCAGCCGATCACGCCCCCGCCGATGCCGATGTACCAGAACGCGCCGCCGCAGCAGGGGCAGCGTCCGGCCTACGGGCCGCCCGGTCCCCCCGGCCCGCCGGTGTACGCCCCGCCGCCGAAGTCCGGCGGGTCCAACGCGCCGCTCGCGATCGGCATCGGCTGCGGCGCGCTCGTCCTGGTCGCGATCATCGTCATCGTGATCGCCGCGCTCGCGTCCAGCGGCGACCCGACGCCGCGTCCGACGTTCAGCGCCCCGACGTACTCGCCGTACACCCCGCCGTCCTCGTCCGGCGGGTCGACCAACACCGGCATCGTCGGCGTGTGGTCGGGCCCGGCGCAGCAGCCGGGGACGTCGGCCTCCAACCGGAGGAACTTCACCGCGAAGTTCGCGATCATCTACTCGTCCGGGACGGCCACCTACACCTACCCGGACGGCAAGGACACCTGCTACACGCGGCTGTCGGCGATCTCCGGCTCGGCCTCCAGCGGCAAGGCGGTCTTCCGGGAGACCCCGATGACCGGCAGCGACACGAGCAAGTGCGCGGCCGGGTACGTGACGTTCTACCCGAGCAGCTCCGACATCCTGTCGCTCAAGACGATGCGCTGGGACTGGCGGCAGTCCCTCTCCGACAGCAGCCCGGCGGCGTTCGGCACCGTCAGCAAGTGACCTGCGCCGTCAGCGGGTGATCGGCCGTTGACCGGCTGATCGACACCGTCCGCGAACGAGGGGCGGTGGTCCGGCAGCACGCCGGACCACCGCCCCTCGCCGTTTCCCGCTTCCGCCTCGCGCGACTCAGGCGAGCGGCAGCCGGACGGTGATCACCAGGCCGCCGCCCTGCCGGGGCGCGGCGTACACGCGTCCACGGTGGGCCAGCACCACCGAGCGGACGATCGACAGCCCCAGGCCCGCGCCCTTGGCGGACTCCAGACGGTCGGCGTTCAGCCGCCGGAACGGCTCGAACAGCCGCTCGATCTCGTACGCGGGCACGAGCGGGCCGGTGTTCTCGACCTGGACGGTCGCGTACCCCGACAGCACCCCGGCGCGGACCCAGACCTCGCCGCCGTCGGAGTTGTGCTTGATCGCGTTGTCCACCAGGTTGCTCACCAGGTGCTCCAGCAGCACCGGGTCGCCGAGCGTGCTGCCCGGGGTCAGCTCGCGGTGCACGGTGACCTCGTTGGGCTGCTCGCGGCGCGACACGTTCGTCAGCACGGTCGCCGCGACCTCCGACAGGTCGGTCGGGGTGCGCGTGGTCAGCTCGCGCTCGCTGCGGGCTAGCAGCAGCAGGCCCTCGATCAGCCGCTCGTGCCGGGCGTTGTTGGCCAGCAGCGTCTTCCCGACCGTCTTCAGGTCGTCGGACGCCTCCGGATCGGTGAGCGCGACCTCCAGCAGCGTCCGGTTGATCGCCAGGGGCGTGCGCAGCTCGTGCGAGGCGTTGCCGACGAACCGCCGTTGCGCGTCGAACGCCTCGCTGAGCCGTTCCAGCATGGCGTCGAAGGTGTCGGCGAGCTCCTTGATCTCGTCCTCCGGGCCGTCCAGCGCGATCCGCTCGTGCAGGGTGGACTCGGAGAGGCGGCGGGCGGTCGCGGTGACCCGCTGCAGCGGGGACAGCGCCCGGTCGGCGACGAAGTAGCCCATGACGACGGCGATGATCCCGACGCCGAGCAGCGCCAGCAGCGAGCGCGTCAGCATCCGCCGCATGGCCAGGTCGCGGATCGCCTCGGACGAGATGTAGCTGCCGTCCGGGTAGCGGATGCCGGTGCCGGCCGGGAACACCGAGTCGAGCACCGACCGCAGCAGCAGGTAGGTGACGAACAGCAGCAGCACCCCGGCCAGGAAGAACAGCGCGCCGTACAGGACGGTCAGCCGCAACCGGACGCTGATCCGGTTCGGCAGCGACCGCAGGTCGGACAGCAGGGACGGCCCGTCGCTGTTCTTCTGCTCCCCGTTCCGCTCCCCCGGCAGGGCGAACGAGCCGGTGGTGACCACGCCGACCTGCCCTGCGGGCCCGGTGTCGGACGCCCCGGACGGCCCGCCGTTCTGCCCCGGGGGACGTCCGGCGGACGCGCCGGGCGGCGTCACCGAGGGCCGCACGGGCGGCGACTCGCCGTTCCGCTCCGGGCCGACGGGCGAGCCGTCCATCGCCTTGTCCCGACCCTTGTCAGAAGCCTTGCCCGTGATCTTCTTCTTCCCTTCGCCGGAACCGGAACCGGAACCGGAGTCGGAGCCGGGCAGGTCGTTCGAGGTGGGTTCGGGCGCGCTCACAGCCGGTACCCCACACCCGGGACGGTCTCGATGACGGGCGGGTCGCCGAGCTTCTTGCGCAGGGTCATCATCGTGACCCGGACCACGTTGGTGAACGGGTCGATGTGCTCGTCCCACGCCTTCTCGAGCAGCTGCTCGGAGCTGACCACCGCGCCCTCGGCGCCCATCAGCACCTCCAGGACGGCGAACTCCTTGCGGGTCAGCTCGATCGGACGGCCGTCGCGGGTGACCTCGCGCCGGGACGGGTCGAGCGTGATCCCCGAGCGCTCCAGGACGGGCGGCAGCGGCGCCGACGCCCGCCGGCCGAGCGCCCGGACCCGGGCGACCAGCTCGGTGAACGCGAACGGCTTCGGCAGGTAGTCGTCGGCCCCGATGGACAGGCCCTCGACGCGCTGGTCGAGCTCGCCCGACGCGGTCAGCATCAGGATGCGGGCCGGATACCGGTCGGCGACCAGCTGCCGGCACACGTCGTCGCCGTGCACCTTCGGCAGGTCGCGGTCGAGGACGACGACGTCGTACTCGTTGACGCCGGTGCGTTCCAGCGCGCCCGCCCCGTCATAGGCCACGTCCACGGCCAGCGCCTCTCTGCGCAGGCCCGTGGCGATGGCGTCGGCGAGCAGACGCTCGTCCTCGACGACCAGAACCCTCACGAACTCCCCCTCGGCTTGTGCGCCCTCGCCTAACCCCTCCGGTATGCCACAGGGCCCGTAAGAGCCTCGTAAGGGGTCGCGGGGACCGGCGCCGTCACGTCCTCGCCACACGGCGAACTCGCGCCTGGAAACAGGTTTGAGTCCAGCGTAGGCGTGGGTAGGCACGGTCAGATCCGGGAGGAGGCCCATGGGCGAGCTGTCACGCCAGATCCAGCAGCGTCTCGACAACGCTTACGAGTCGCTGCGCCACGCCCACGCAGAAGGTGACGTCTACCTGGTGGACATCCGCCAGGAGGAGATCAAGGAACTGCGCCGGATCGCAGCGAACAACGACATCGGCATAGACGCGCCCCGGTGCGACTAGTCGCACCGGCGCGCTCGACCCCGCTGCGAGAAAGCACGAAGGCCCCGGACGACCCATAGCGTCCGGGGCCTGCCTCGTTCTCGGGCCCGGGTCAGTCCCTGGCCGGGTCAGTCCCTGGCCGGGTTCAGGGGCTCCAGAACGGCGTGCAGGGCGTCGAACAGGTCCGGGGCCGCGGCGATGCACAGCTCCGGGCTGACGGGCGCCCCAGCGAGCCCCTGGACGCGTCCGCCCGCCTCCTCGACGATCAGCGCCCCCGCCGCGACGTCCCAGGCCTGGACGCCACGCTCGTAGTAGGCGTCGACGCGTCCGGCGGCCAGGGAGCAGAGGTCCACACAGCAGGAGCCGCCGCGCCGGATGTCGCGCACGCGCGGGAGGACGCCCGCCAGCACCTCGCCCTGGTGGGCGCGGCGCTCGGGGAAGTAGCCGAAGCCGGTGGCGACCAGGGCCCGGTCCAGCGGGACGCCGGTGTTGACCTTCAGCTCGCGGACGCCGGACGCGGTGCGCAGCAGCGCTCCCCCGCCCCGGACGGCGGTGTAGGTCTCGCCCCGGCGCGGGATCTCCACGACCCCGGCGACGGCCACGCCGTCCACCTCGGCGGCGATGCTGACCGCCCAGTCGGGCAGGTCGTACAGGTAGTTCACGGTGCCGTCGATCGGGTCGACGACCCAGCGGACGCCGCTGTCGCCGCCGGTCGATCCGCCCTCCTCGCCGAGGAACGCGTCGCGCGGCCGGGCGGCGAGGATCCGCTCGGTGATCAGCCGCTCGGACGCCCGGTCCATCTCGGTGACCACGTCGGTCGGGCTGGACTTGGTGGCGGCGACGCCGAGGTCGGCGGGCCGCTTGTCCACCAACATCCGGGCGGCCTCGCGGGCGATGTCCAGCGCCAGTTCCAGCAGGGCGGACGGGTCGGTCATCGGCATTCTCCACAGGTGTCGGGACGGGGGCCGAGCGAGCCGAGCGCGGGACGGTCCGTCCCGGCGCGTTCCAGCATGAGCTCGCGGACCATGGCGACGAAGCGGGGGTGGGTGCCGGGGGTGGCGGCGCGCCGGAAGGCCAGGCCGAGCTTCTCGGCGAGTTCGGTGGCCTCCACGTCGAGGTCGTACTTGACCTCCATGTGGTCGGAGACGAACCCGATCGGGACGTTCACGACGGCCCGGACCCCGGCGGCGTCCAGGTCCTTCAGGTGATCGCCGATGTCGGGTTCGAGCCAAGGTTGGGTCGGACGGCCGCTGCGGCTCTGGTAGACGAGCTTCCAGGGCCGTCCGGGGGCGGCGTGCTCGGCGACGTAGGCGGAGACGTCCTCCAGCTGGGCCTGGTACAGCTCGCGGCCCGGCTGGGACAGCGGGACGCTGTGCGCGCTGAACACCAGGTGCGCGCCGTCCCTGAGGTCCGCGGGGAGATCGTCCAGGGCGGCGCGGGTGGCCTCGACGAACGGCTCCACGAAACCCGGGTGGTTGTAGTAGACGCGCAGTTTGTCGATCTCGGGCGCACCGGGGACCTCGGCTCGTGCGCGCTCGATGTCCTGCACGTACTGGCCGCAGCAGGAGTACCCGTCGTAGGCGGACGTGACGAAGGCGGCGGCCCGCCGGATACCGTCCGCCTTCATCTGCCGGACGGTGTCGGTGAGGTACGGGTCCCAGTTGCGGTTGCCCCAGTAGACCGGGACGTCCGCGAGGCCGTGCGCGGCGAAGTCCGCCTCGATCGCGGCCTTCAGGGCCCGGCACTGGGCGTTGATAGGGCTGACGCCGCCGAACAGGTGGTAGTGCTCGCCTACCTTGGCGAGACGCTCGCGCGGGATGCCCCGCCCTCGCGTGACGTTCTCCAAGAAGGGGATCACGTCGTCCGGGCCCTCTGGCCCACCGAACGAGATCAGCAGCAGCGCGTCATAGCCCGCCGTCGTCGCCTGGCTCATGCCTCCAATCCAACCAGGCGACGGCAAATGCGCTGACCCCCGGCTATCTGTACTGGGCCGCGTACGCGCGCGCGAGGCCGAGCACCTTCTGGACGTACCAGTCGGCGTGGTTGTAGGCGAAGATCGCTTTGTAGAGCGACTGGCCGCCCTTGCCCCCGCCGCTCGCGCACAGGTACTTGGCGGCAGCCGGGATCGCGTCGTAGGGGTTCATGATGTCGGCCTTGCCGTCGCCGTCCCCGTCCACGCCGTAGATCGCCCACGTGGCGGGCATGAACTGCATCGGCCCGAGCGCGCCCGCGCTGGAGCGACCGGGGTTGCGGCCGTGGTCGCTCTCAACCTGTCCGATCGCGGCGAGGACCGTCCAGGACAGGCCGGGGCAGGTGGTGGCGGCCTGCCGGTAGAGGTCGAGGTAGCCGCCCGGCTTCCCACCCTGGCCGGACGGCTGGTACTTGGTCTCGTGCAGGTTCACGGCGCTGGCGCCCGCCCCGAGGATCCTCTTCACCTGGCGCGCGACCTTGCCGGGGTTCGCGCCGGGCGCGTTGACCAGGACGGCGATGTCGTCCACCAGGCCCATGGCCGTGCCGGACTTCGCGCTGACCAGCATGTCGATGCCGGGCAGGCCGAGGGTTCCGGACCCGCCGAGCACCAGGTTCGGGACCGTCCGGCCGACGACCGGGTACTGGAAGCCGCGGCTGAGCTGGAGCTGGTCGGCGGCGTTCGCCGACACCACGAACTGGTCGGCGGCCAGGGCGTTCCAGAGCTCGCTCCGCTTGGCGGTGCCGGGCGGCGTCCAGGACCGGAAGACCGAGGGGTCGACGGCGAACGCGTTGACCTGCCGCCCCTGCAGCTGGACCGCGCCCCCGGCGACCGCGATCACGTCCTTGACGTGCCCGACCCTGGCGATCTTGGCGACCTGCGCCCGGGTGATCGTCGTGCCCCCGACGGCGAGCACGTCCGGCGGGACGACCCGGCGCAGCGGCGCGACCTGCCCGCGCGCGGTGTCGAGGCTGGTCACCGGGCCGTTGCGCAGCGGGTCCGGGCCGGGGGTCGAGGCGGCGGCGTCCTTGCGGGCGGGCTCGGGGGACTTCACGGTCAGGACGCCGTACACGCCACCCGCGATGCTCCCGGCGACCAGCACGCCGACCCCGGCCACGGCGAGGCGCGGCCGTCGTCGTCCCTTCGCCTCGACGCTCGGCCGGGCGGGCGCGGAGGCCGATTCGGAAGCCGGTTCGGAGGCGGAAGCCGGTGCGGAAGCCGGTTCAGGGGCCGCCCCGGACGCCGGTTCGGCGGCCGACTCCGGCTCAGGTGTAGGAGGAACCACAACCATTCCCAACGAACGTCACCAAAGGGCGGTTACCCGGGGAAAATCACTTGATGAGCCCGGGTAACGTGATCAAGTTATCCAGATACGGACGGAAGGAGCACGTTGGCCAGTCCGTACCGGGCGCTGCTGGCCGTTCCCGGGGCCAGGGCGTTCGTCACCGCGGGGTTCGTGGGACGCATGTCGATGTCCATGGTCGGGATCGGAATCGTCCTCCTTGTTTCCGCGGTGACCGGATCGTACGGTATCGCCGG
This sequence comes from Actinomadura oligospora ATCC 43269, assembly GCF_000518265.1. GTDB lineage: Bacteria > Actinomycetota > Actinomycetes > Streptosporangiales > Streptosporangiaceae > Spirillospora > Spirillospora oligospora. Next base: position 95,668 of record NZ_KI912412.1, read on the forward strand.
GACGGTCTCCGCGACCATGGCGGTCGCCTACGCGGTCGCGGCGCCGCTCAGCGCGCGATTCGCCGACCGCTACGGACAGCGCCGAGTGCTCGTCCCGCTGGTCTCGGCCAACGCGGCCGCCTTCTCGCTGCTGATCTCCTTCTCCCTGTTCGAGGCCCCGCTCTGGACGTTGTACCCAGCGAGTGCCCTGGCCGGGATGACGCAGGTCTCGCTGGGCGCGTGGGTGCGTTCGCGCTGGTCGCACGTGCTGACCGGGACGGCGATCCCGATGGGCACGGCGTACTCGTTCGAGTCGGTGATGGACGAGCTGATCTTCGTCGCCGGGCCGATCCTCGTCACCTCGCTGGCGACCGGGGTGCATCCGGCGGCGGGGCTCGCGGTCGCCGCGTCCTGCACGCTCGTCGGCGGCCTGTCCTTCGCGCGCCTGCGCGGGACGGAGCCGCCGCCGCGTCCGCGCACCCCCGGGCTCTCCCCGCGCGGCGGGGTGTTCGCCAACCCGGCCGTCCGGATCATGACGTCGATCTTCCTGTTCATCGGGATCGTGTTCGGCGCGATGGACGTCGCCGGGGTCGCGTTCGCCGCCGAGCAGGGGAACAAGCCGCTGGCCGGGGTGCTGCTCGCCTGCTACGCGGGCGGCAGCGCGACCGCCGCGTTCTGGTACGGCGCGCGCACCTGGGGATCCTCACTGGACCACCGCTTCCTGATCGGCCTGGCGCTCCAGGCGGTGCTGCTCGTGCCGCTGCCGCTGATCAGGAACTTCTGGCTGATGCTGCCGGTGGCGTTCGTGGCAGGGCTGGCGATCTCGCCGACGATCATCCCGGCGTTCGGGCTGGTCGAACGGCTGGTCCCGCCCGGGCAGCTCACCGAGGGCCTGGCCCTGGTGTCGACGTCGCTGAGCATCGGCGCGGCGGCGGGCGCGTCCCTCGCCGGACGGGTCGCCGACGGCTACGGCGCGATGGCGTCCTTCGGCGTCCCGCTGACCTCGGCGATCCTGGCCGCGCTGGTCGCCGTGGCCGGAATCCGGGCGATCAGTAAACGTGAACTTTCCTCACAAACGATCGCCGAGTAGAGTTCGGCCATGTCCCCCGTGAGCACCCGGACGTGGCGAAACTGGGCCGGGAACCAGACGGCCTCCCCCCGCCGCGTCACCACCCCGACCAGCACCGACGAGGTCTCCGCGGCCGTGCGCGCCGCGGCGGCCGACGGGCACACCGTCCGGATGACCGGCACCGGCCACTCCTTCACCGGCGCGGCCGTCGCCGAGGACCTCCTGCTCCGCCCGACCGGGATGACCGCCGTCCGCTCGGTCGACACCGGGAGCGGCCTGGTCACCGTCGAGGCGGGCCTGCCCCTGCACGCGCTCAACCGGATGCTGGCCGAGCACGGCCGCGCCCTGGCCAACATGGGCGACATCCAGGAGCAGACCGTCGCGGGCGCCCTCCAGACCGCCACCCACGGCACCGGACGCGACGCCGCCGGGCTCGCGTCCCAGGTGCACGCGCTGGAGCTCGTCCTCGCCGACGGCTCGGTCGTCACCTGCTCGCGCGACGAGCGTCCCGACCTGTTCGACGCCGCGCGCGCGAGCGTGGGCGCGCTCGGCATCATCACCGCGATCACCTGGAAGACCGTCCCGGCCTTCCTCCTGCGCGCGCAGGAACAGCCGATGAAGTGGGACGAGGTGCTCTCCCGCGTCGACGAGTTCGACGCCGCGAACGAGCACTTCGAGTTCTACTGGTTCCCGCACACCGAGGGCTGCCTCACCAAGCGGAACAACCGCGTCGACGGCCCGCGGCAACCGCTGTCGAGGTTCAAGGGCTGGCTGGACGACGAGTTCATGTCGAACTCGCTGTTCGACATGATCAACAAGGTCACGCACGCGGCCCCGATGATCACCCCGTCGGTCAACCAGATCTCGGCGCGGGCGCTGGGCGCGCGGACCTTCACCGACACGTCCTACAAGGTGTTCACCAGCCCCCGGACCGTCCGGTTCAAGGAGCAGGAGTACGCGATCCCGCGCGAGCACCTGGTGGACGCGCTGCGCGAGGTGCGGGGGCTGTTCGACCGGCGGGGCTGGAAGATCAGCTTCCCGATCGAGGTCCGGCTGCTGCCGGAGGAGGACGCCTGGCTGTCGATGGCCCACGGCCGCCGCAGCGCGTTCATCGCCGTGCACGTCTACCACCGCGACGACCACGCCGACTACTTCCGCGGCGTCGAGGAGGTCCTGACCGGGCTCGGCGGACGCCCGCACTGGGGCAAGATGCACACCCGCGACGCCGCCTACCTGGAGACGGTCTACCCGCGCTTCAAGGACTTCCAGGCGCTCCGGAACGAACTCGACCCGGACCGCCGTTTCGCCAACCCCTACACCCGCCAGGTCTTCGGCGACTAACCCTCCCCCGCACGCACGAAGGGCCGCACTCCCCTGGGGAGCGCGGCCCTTTTTGCGTTTGTCGGTTACGGATCAGTTGGCGCCGGGAACGGGCGCCTGGACGCCCGGCTTGCCGGTCGCGCCGCCGCCGGTGCCCTGGCCGCCGCTCGGCTGGGACGACGGCTCCTGCGTGGGCGTGCCGGACGGCTCCTGCGTGGGCGTCTCCGGCACGGTCGGCGTCTGGGAAGGCTGCTCGGACGGGCCGCCGCTGGGCGTGTTCGTCGGCTCGTTCGTGACCCCGGTACCGCCGTCCGGGTTGGACGTCCCGGGAGTGGTCGGCTCGTCCGTCGGCTTCTGGGACGGCTCGTGCGCGGGGGTCTCGGCCGTTCCCTCGTTCTGGCCGCGGATGACGTTGCCGATCGTCCCGCCCGTGCCGTTGACCCCGCCGAACGTCCGGTCGGTGACCGACTCGTACAGCGTGATGCCGCCGATCACCACGACGAACACCACGACCGCCGAGGCCGTCAGCAGCCGCCAACGCTGCTTGGCCCAGTGGAGCGCGTCGTCCATCGCGGCCTGCCAGGACGCCTTGGGCACCGGCCCGTCGCCATGCGCGGGGGTCTCGGCCACCAGCTCGTCCGAGACGGTCTCGGCGGGACTCTGGCCGAAGCGCGCGGCGTCGAGCACGGACCCGTCGAACCGGGTCGCGTTGGGATCGCCCAGCGTGGGCAGATCGATCCGGGTCGCGTTCGGATCACGGCCCGGCACGTCGTCCACGCGGGTGTTATCCGGATCACTCCCGGCACGACGGCCAGGTGCCGAGGCCCAGCCCGCCGGACTTCCCGCCCGGGCCCGGGCGGCGGCTCCGCCGACGCGCGTGTCCGCGACCCTGGTGATCCCCGGGCGGTTCGCCGTCAGCGGGGAGCCCGCCGCGCGTGTCGCGTCCGCGCCGGTCACGGTGCGCGCGGCCTCGCCCGGGTCCCGCCCGTCCTCGTCGGCCAGCCCGGGATGGGTGCGCTCCCTGATCTGCTCCTTGCCCTGGTCGAGGTAGTGCTTGCCGACCACGGAGGCCGCCGTCGACACCACGCTCATGAAGGCCGCGCCGAGGATCGTCCCGTACACCCCCAGGTAGGACGCCCCGTAGGCGGCGACCATCGTCGCCGCCCCGCTCGCGATCAACTGCGTGGCACTCAGGTCCGGCAGCTTCCGCTGCGCCATCGAATCTTCCCTCTCCACCCGAAACCGTCTCAAAGTCCCCACAACAGGAACTCACCGTAACTCCGGCGTTGTTCCGGCGCGGGACGTGACGATCGCAACGCCCGGTGTGAGGAGCCGCGCGCCCCGGTCAGGCACGGTGTGGAAAAGGATCCGCAAGAATCGGGGAGTCGGCCCCCCGGGGACGCGCCGGACGGGCAAGCTTGGTCGGACGGCCCTCTTCACCGCCGTGATGAGGGCTTTGAGAGCGGCGATGTTCGGACATGCCGGGTACGGTGCTGGCAGCAGGTGTGTCCGAAAGAGAGACTCGGGAATCCGGGGGAAGGGCACGCATGCGCCCCTGGTGGGGACCGAACGACCGGCCGATGCGAGCGCGGGGAGGCGGACTCGCGAACGGGCGTGTGGTTCGGCACCCCTCCGGTGCCGTTGGGACAGGGCAGGAAGGACACGCATGCAGGAGCTGCGCCTCGTCGCGGTCAGCGAGGACGGTACGTACCTCGTCCTGGCCACCGCGGGCCGAGGCACCCGGTTCACCCTGCCCGTCGACGACCGGCTGCGCGCAGCCGTGCGAGGGCACTTCTCCCGCCTCGGCCAGTTCGAGATCGAAGTGGAGAGTCCCTTGCGACCCAAGGAGATCCAGGCTCGCATCCGGTCCGGCGAGACCGCGGAGGAGATCGCCGAGTCGGCGGGCATCCCCGTCGAACGCGTCCGCTGGTTCGAGGGTCCGGTCCTGCAGGAACGCGAGTACATGGCCCAGCAGGCGCAGCGGGTCGCGGTGCGCCGTCCGGGCGAGACCCAGCCCGGCCCGCCGCTCGGCGAGACCGTCGAGGAGCGGCTCGGCCGCGGCGGCGTCGACCTCGAGGAGGTCGAGTGGGACTCCTGGAAGTGCGAGGACGGCACCTGGCGGATCCGGCTGTCGTTCTTCGAGGGCGGACGTCCGCACGCCGCCGAGTGGTCCTTCGACCCGCGCCGCCGGTTCGCCACCCCGCTGGACGAGGTCGCCGCGCGGCTGACCTCCGTCGAGTGGGACGACGAAGCCCTGTCCGACACCGTCACGCCGCTCGTCCCGCGCCGTCCCGCGATGAAGGTCGTCTCCGACTCCACCGCGTCCGCCCGCGCCCGCGGCCTGCCCGCCGACGACCACGGCGACTCGCGCCGCGCCTTCGACCCGTTCTCCGACGACGCCCCGCGCACGCTGGACGGCGTCCCGCGCGAGTTCCCGGTCCGTCCCGACGCCCCCGCCGCGCTCCGCCGCGAGGACCTCCCCGCCGCCCGTCCCGACCTGGACTCCGCGTCCCGTGACATCGCCGCCCGCGAGGCCGTGGCCCGTGAGGCCGCCATCCTCCGCGACACCGCCATCTCCCAGGACACCGACTCCCTCGCCCCGCGCCGCGCCGCGTCCACCCGCTCCTTCGCCGACGACCCGCGCGACACCGAGTCCCTCCGCACCGCCGAGGGCGCGTACGCGGACGACCCGCCGCGCCGGTCCCAGCCGATCCGTCCCGCCGACGGCCCCTACCGTTCCGAAGGCTCACGCACCACCCAGTCCCAGCGCGCCGCCGAGGACGACCACCCACGCACGTCCGCACGCGCCTACGAGGACGAGTACGGGCCCGAGGCTGCGCGTGGCTCCGAGAGCACGCGCACGACCCGCGACTCGCGCACACACGAAGGCGAGTACGCGACCGAGGCGTCCCGCACGCCTCAGAACACGCGCAACTCGGACGACCCGCGCGCTACCGAGGGCGCACGGACGACGCAGAACGCACGCACCACCGAAAGGTCCAGTGCAAGCGAAGCGTCCCGCGCGGCTGACGACGACTACGCAGAGCAGGGCGCACGCAGGGCCCGGACCGAGCGCGCTTCTGACGACGACTACGCAGACGAGGGCACGCGCAGAGCCCAGAACACGCGCACGTCCGGCACGGCCTCCGCGTCCGAGGACCCGCGCGCAGGCCGGAGGCTGGACGCGGTCGAAGACACCCGCGCCGTTGAGGACATGCTGACGGCTGAGGGCCCGCACGACGCCGGAGACACCCGCACGACCCAACGCGCACGGACGACCGAAGACGCCCGCGACGCCGAGGACGCCCGCACGCCCGGAGACCCGCGCGACGCCGCAGACAACCGCTTCGCCCAGCGCACGCGGACGACCGAAGACGCGCGCGACACCGAAGACGCCCACATGGCCGGGGACCGGCGCGACGCCGCAGGCACCCGTGCCGCCCAGGGCGCACGGACGTCCGAAGACGCGCGCGACGCTGAAGACGCCCGCACGACCGGTGGCCCGCGCGACGCCGCAGACAACCGCTCCATCCAGCGCGCCCAGACGCCCGAAGACGCGCGCGACGCCGAGGACGCCCGCACGGCCGGGGACCGGCGCGACACCGCAGGCACCCGCGCGTCCGACGGACGCGCCGTTGAGGGCTCGCGCGACGCTGACGACTTCTCCGACGCTCAGGACGCGCGTGCGGGTGAGCGTTCACGCGATGCGCAGGACGCGCGCGCAGGTGAGCGGTCGCGCAGTGCGCAGGACGCGCGCGACGCTGAAGACATTCGCGCGGGCGAAGGCTCGCGCAGCGCTCGGGACCTGCGGGCTGCCGAGGAATCGCGCGATGTGCAGGACGCGCGTGTGGGTGAGCGGTCACGTGGTGCGCAGGGCGTGCGGGACGCTGAGGACATTCGCGCGGGCGAAGGTTCGCGCACCGCTCGGGACATGCGGGACGCCGAGGATTCGCGCGACGCCGAGAGTGCGCGGGCGGACGAGAATCTGCGCGCGCGTGAGGGCTCGGACGCGCGGGCCGAGGACGAGCTGACCAGCGCGTCCGCATACGACGATGCAGAGGACGTGGCGGCCGAGGGCACGGGCCTTGGCGGGGAGGACGACGACGCGCCCGCGCGCGACGCTGAGAGGACGCGCGGTGGCAAGGTCGCGGCCTCCAGGCGGAAGGCCGCGGCGGACGACGACGTGCGCGACGCCGAGGAAGCGGCGGAGCGCGAGGCCGCGGCCAAGCTGCAGGACGAGGAGGCCACGCGCAAGGCGGCTGCTGCCGCGACGCGCAACGCGGCGTCCGCGAGCGGCCGGGACGACGTCGAGGACGACGCGGACGCCGAACGTCCGGTGCCGCGCTCGCACCGTCCGGCGGCGAAGAAGTCCACGCGTCCGTCGATGCCCGCCGCGGCGACCGAGAAGCCCGCCGACACTCCGGCCACGCAGCGCCCCGCGCGCGCCCGCCGCAAGGCGAAGGGCAAGCGCGCGTCCGTCCCGTCCTGGGACGAGATCATGTTCGGGGCCCGCCGCCCCGAATAAGCCCGCCCGCCTCAGCGCCCGGCTCCCCGAGGGGGCCGGGCGCTCGCGTTTCCGGCCCCGCGCGAACACCGTTTCGCGTGGGGTCGTTCTGTGCGTGTCAGGTGCGCTTCGGTCGACGACCGCGCGAGGGCTTCGGGGCGCGGGGCGGGGCCAGGAAGGGGGTGATCCAGTCGGGGGTGATCGTCCAGGCCATGGCCAGGGCGTCGGATTCGGACATGTCCACGGCGGCGCAGCCGCCTTCACCGGCGCCGACGGCGGCGTGGAGGGTGGCCAGGCCCGCGCGGCGCTGGAAGAGCGTGCGGCGGACGCGCCAGCCGACGATCGCGTCGTGTTCCACGATGTACTGGCGGCGGCGCAGGGAACCGGACCGGACGGTCAGGCGGACGCCGTCGTCGGCGTGGCCGAGCTGGCGGTAGCGGTCCAGGCCCAGCGGGACGGCCATGAGGGCGGCGACCAGGCAGACGACGGCGAGCCACAGGTTCCCGGCGAGGGCGCACAGCGCCGCAGCCCCCAGGGCCGGGAACGTGGCGCGCACGAGGCGGCGGCCTCGGGCCGCGTGCGGATGCGGGATCAGGGGCGCCGGAACGGGTCCGAGGACGCGGGAGGCGAGCGTGACCGCGACGGAGCGGGGGGCCGCGGGCAGGAGGCGGCCCCGGTGGGCGGCGTCCCCCAGGCCCGTGACCAGGGCGCCGAGCCGGACGACGCCCGCGAGGCGTTCGAAGGGGTTGTCGGACAGTTCGACGCCGCGCACCCGGCGGCGTTCCAGCGCGACGCTGCGGCGGGTGACCAGGCCGCGTTCGGCGACGATCGAGCCGTCCCGCTCGTAGACGGTGAAGTCCCAGTTGAACAGGGTGAACGCGATGACCGAGGCGACCGGCATCGCGACCAGGAACAGCATGATGACCAGGACGACGACGCCGGTGGGCAGGCCCGCCGCGTCCCGGCCGAGGCGCTCGACGCGGTCGCGGGTGATCAGTCCGAGGTCGTCGCCGAGGTTGTAGAGCGTGCCGAGGAGGCTTCCCGCCACCGCGAACGGGGTCAGCAGGTACGCACCGCTCAGCGGCGCGTAAAGGAACCAGCGCGGACGGATGTGCGCGAGTTCACGACGCCGTTTCACCGGCTGCGGGGCCTCGGCTCCGCGGGCGCGCGCGAGGAGGACCCGCCGGAGCCGTTCGGCCTCGCGCTGCGCCACCGCGTTGAGCACGATCTCGCCGCCGTCCGCGCCCGCGTCCACGTGGACGATCGCGAGGCCCAGGAGCCGGTGGCCGAGGGTGGAGGAGATGTCCACACCCCGGATCCGCTCGCGGGGGACGCTTTTGACCGTCCGTCCCACCAGGGCCCTGCGCGTCTGGAAGCGGTCCTCGTGAACGTGGTAGGTGAACGTGGCCCACGTGCCCACGTGCCACGCCAGCCCGAAGGCGAGCCCTATGAGCGCGAAATAGAACGCCGTGGACATGCCGCCGACGAGGAGTCCCGTAGCGCCCGCGCCCACGAGCGCGGCCATCTCGCGGGCGGCGCCGACTACGAACGTCAAAGGGTGCAGACGCCGGATGGGCGCGTCCAGGGGGGACCGTGCCCGCGGGGTTTCGGCGGGCGGGACGGGAGCCGAAGCGTCCTGCGGCGTGGTCACGTGGCGTCGTCGCTCAGGTCGTGTGCGCGGTGCGCGAGGTCTTCGGCGAGGCGGGTGGCGACCGCCACGGGAAGGCCGGACACCTCGGACGAGCCCGTGTGCGACGCCGTGTGGACGCGCAGGCGCGCGAGGCCGAGCAGCCGTTCGAGCCATCCCTGCTCGGTGTGGACGTTCTGGATGCGGCTCACGGGGACGAGGAGCCAGTCGCGGGTGAACCAGCCCGTCCGGGTGTAGACGACGTCCGCGCTGACCTCCCAGCGGTGCACGCGGTAGCGCCAGACGGGCGCGACGGTGACCGACAGGACGCCGATGACCCCGACCACGACGGGCAGCCAGCCGACGTGCGCGGTCACCCAGCGTGGCACGCCGTCGCGGGGCCGGCTCCCGAGCCAGGCGGCGACGCCCCAGGACAGGCCGAAGCCGAGGCCCCAGAACAGCAGGTACTCGATGGCCCAGTGCGCGATGGCGCGTGGCGAGACCCTGTTCGCGGGCTCCCTCAGCCTCACCGCGTGGGTGCTCCGCGCCGTCACGTCTCGCAGTCTATTGCCCGGACGGCGCCCGTCCCCGGACCGGTCCGCCGGATCGGCGGTCCGCCAGGCCAGAGTCGGCGGCCGATTTTGTCAGACCCGGGTGCGACGGTGACACTGGTCGATTCGGTGAGGACCCGGGCGTACACCCGGTGGCCCGGCGAAGGCCCGCACCGCTGTCAGCGGGAGATCAGCGTCCTGACAGCGGGCGCGGGAAAACTGGATGCGCATCGACCCGGACATTGCCTAGGTTTGTCCGCCGCTCCTCCTGTGAGCCCGGCGGGTCCGGAATGCGACGACGAAGGAGGCCCCATGTCCTACGCGATCCAGGCCGAAGGTCTGGAGAAACGGTTCGGTGAGACGCGCGCCCTGTCCGGGGTGTCGCTGACCGCCGAACCCGGCACCGTGCTCGGCGTCCTCGGCCCGAACGGAGCCGGGAAGACCACCACGACCCGCATCCTCGCGACCCTGATCGAGCCGACGTCCGGGCACGCCACGGTCGGCGGCTACGACGTCGTGAAGCAGGCGCACCAGGTGCGCCAGCTCGTCGGGCTGACCGGCCAGTACGCCGGGGTGGACGAGATGCTCACCGGCACCGAGAACCTGGTCATGATCGGCCGGCTGCTCGGCCAGTCCCGGCGCGCGTCCAAGGCGCGGGCGGCCGAACTGCTCGAGCGGTTCGACCTCGTCGAGGCCGCCGGGCGCCCGGCCAAGACCTACTCGGGCGGCATGCGACGCCGTCTCGACCTGGCCGCCAGCCTGGTCGGCCGCCCGCAGATCCTGTTCCTGGACGAGCCGACCACCGGCCTCGACCCGCGCTCCCGCGGCGGCCTGTGGAACATCGTCCGCGGTCTCACCGCCGACGGCGTGACCGTCCTGCTGACCACGCAGTACCTGGAGGAGGCCGACCAGCTCGCCGACGACATCGTCGTCATCGACCGCGGCCAGGTCATCGCGCACGGCACCTCCGACGCGCTGAAGGCGCAGGTCGGTGGGCAGGTGCTCGAGGTCCGTCCGGTCCAGGCGTCCGACGCCGAGACCGTCACGGCCATCGTCGCCGACCTCTCCGGCGCCACCCCCGAGACGGTGGACGGCCTGGTCAGCGTCCCGATCACCGATCCCGCGCTGATGCCCGCCGTGGTCCGCCGCCTGGACGACGCGAACGTGCCGGTCGGCGAGCTGTCGCTGCGCAAGTCCAGCCTGGACGAGGTCTTCTTCGCCCTCACCGGCCACCACACCGACGACGTCGACGCCGAGGCGGACGAGCTCGTCCGCGCCGAGACGGAAGGAGCCCGCGCGTGACCACCGCCGCGCTCGCCCCCGAGCATCCCCTCACCCGGCGGGTCTCCCCCGCCGCCGCCGTGCGCCACACCGCCACCCTGGCCTGGCGCAACCTGGTGCAGATCAAGCACAACCCGATGGAACTGGTCGACCTGTCCATCCAGCCGATCATGTTCGTGCTGCTGTTCGCGTACGTGTTCGGCCCGTCCATGACCGGGAGCGTCCAGGCGTACCTGCCGGTCGTGATCCCCGGCATCATCGCCCAGAACGCCCTGTTCGCCGGGATGAGCACGGGGTTCGGCCTGAACAGCGACCTCACCAAGGGCGTCTACGACCGGTTCCGCAGCCTGCCGATCGCCCGCTCCGCCCCGCTCGCCGGACGGATCATCGCCGACACCGTCAAGCAGGCGTGGTCGATGTTCATCCTGCTCACGGTCGGGTTCATCATCGGCTTCCGGATCCACACCAACCCCCTCGCCGTGGTCGGCGCGTTCCTGCTGCTGCTCGCCTTCGCGATCCTGTTCTCCTGGACGTCGGTGTTCATCGCGATGAAGGTGAACGAGCCCGAGAAGGTGCAGATCTTCGGGTTCGTGGTGATCTTTCCGCTGAGCTTCCTCAGCACCGCCTTCATCAAGTCGACCCACGGCATCCCGGACTGGCTCGCCTGGGTGATCCGCAACAACCCGGTCACCCAGCTGGTCGAGGCGATGCGCGGCCTGCTCCTCGGCGGCCCCGTCCTGGACCACGCCGTGGTGGCGCTGGCCTGGGGCCTCGGCATCACGCTGATCTTCGCCCCGCTGTCGCTCCGCGCCTTCAAACAGCGCGCCTGACCCTCCGCGGCTGATTCTCGCGCCGCACCGGCTAGCCGGACGCCGGTCGTGAGCCGCCTCCGGACGCCGGTTGTGGGCCGCTCGAAACCAGTGGGCCGTACGGCTTGGGCCCGGGTAGGTCGTAGGTTTCGAGGAGGTCGTCGAAGGTGCGGGCGCGGCCACGGGCGAAGGACGTCTCGAAGGACGCGTCGCCCAGTTCGGCGCGCAGCGTCCCGGCGAGGGCGACCGCGTCGGGCTGGGAGAGGTCGGGCCCGCCGCGCAGCGCCTCCGCGTGGCCGAGGAGCTCGGCGGCGCGGGCCGGGTCGCCGTCGTGGTGGGCCATGGCGGCCAGCCCGCACAGGACGGTCGCGACGATCGGGAAGTCGGGGGCCGAGGACGCCCGCCTCAGGGCGTCGTCCAGACGAGGGCGGGCGGCGTCCGGGTCGTCCACCTCCAGGTCGCAGAAGGCCCGGGCCACCAGCACCATCGCCTGGAACTGCGGCGACCCGGCGAAGCCCCCGGTCGTCTCGATCGCGTGGTCCAGCAGGCGGGCGGCCCCGGCGAGGTCGCCGCGCCGACGGGCTATCAGCGCGGACGCGTGGTATATCGCGGCCGTCCCCTCGATCGACCCGGTCCGCTCGACCTCCCGCAGCGCCGCCGCCAGGATGCGCTCCGCCCGGTCCAGCTCTCCGAGCAGCGTGTGCTGGACGGCCAGCTGCATCTCGGTCTGCAACATGATCATCGGGCCGCCGCCGAGGCGCCCGTTCAGCCGGACGGCCTCCTCGTACAGCCGGACCGCCTCGCGGTGCTCGCCGCGCCGTCCGAGCAGCTCGGCCTGCCCGGTGAGGGTGAACGACAGGCCCCACCGGTCGCCCGCCTCCCGGAAGGCCTCCTGCGCCGCGGCGAAGTACCGCTCCCCGGAGTCGGTCCGGCCGAAGTTCAGCTCGACGTGACCGGCGATGAACCGGCCGAGGCCGCGGACCCACGGGTCGGGGTCGTCCACGAGCGGGGTGAGCCCGTCGAGCACGCGCGTGCTGAGGCCCTCCGCGTACATCCCCATCGTGACGGTCATGATCCGCAGCACCGGGTGCACCGCCTCGCCGTCGGGGATCTGCTCCGCGAGCTCCTTGGCGCGCAGCAGCCACCCGTTCGCGTCGGCTTCCTCGCGGGCCGAGCCGTCGAACACGACCATCGCGCCGAGCGCGAACGTGCGCGCCGTCGCCTCCCCGGACGGCAGGCCCGGCATGGCGGCGAGCGCGGCCACGCTGTCGATCGCCTCGTTGACCCGTCCGCCCAGGAACCAGTACCAGCCGAGCGCGGCGGTGAACCGGATCGCGAGCGGCGCGTCCCCGCGGTCGAGCGCCCAGCGCAGCGCGGCGTGCAGGTTGTCCTGCTCGGCGTTGAGCCGGGCGATCCAGACGACCTGCTCGTCCCGGGTGAGGTGCGGCTCGGCGGTCTCGGCGAGTCCCGCGAAGTACTCGGCGTGCGCGCGCCGGACCCGCTCCTCCTCGCCCGCCTCGGCCAGCCGCTCCAGCCCGTACGCGCGGATCGTCTCCAGCATCCGGTACCTCGGCACGCCGTCCGCCCCGCCGGTGACGACCGTGACCAGCGACTTGTCCACGAGCGCGGCCAACACGTCCAGGACGTCCCCCACGAGCACTTCCCCGGCGAGCACGTCCCCGCCGGACGCCGCAGACCCGCCGGACGCGGCAGACCCGCCGGACGCGGCTGACGCAGCGGACGCGTTGGACCCGCCGGACGCGGCAGACCCGCCGGGCGTGGCGAACGTATCGGGCGTGGCGGCGCAGACGGCCTCGGCGGCGTCCAGGTCCGCGCCGCCGGGGAAGGCGGCGAGGCGGCGCCAGATCACGCGTTCGCGGGTGTCCAGGAGGTCCCAGCTCCACTCGACGACGGCGCGGAGCGTCCGGTGCCGGGGCAGGGCGGTGCGGCTACCCTCGCGCAGCAGCCGGAAACGGTCGTCCAGGCGGTCGGCGACCTGCGCGAGGGTGAGCGCGCGGAGCCGCGCCGCGGCGAGTTCGATCGCGAGCGGCATGCCGTCCAGGGCACGGCAGATCCGGACGGCGTCGGCGACGTTCTCCCCGGTCACCGCGAAGCCCGGGGAGACGGCCGCGGCGCGGTCGGTGAGCAGCCGGACGGCGGGGTACCCGGCCGCGCGGTCGGCGTCCGCGTTCACCGGCGGCCGTTCGAGCGGCTCGACCGGCCAGAGGGCCTCGCCGGTGACGCCGAGCGGCTCGCGGCTGGTCGCGAGGATCCGCGCGCCGGGACAGTCGGCCAGCACCCGGTCGGCGAGCCGCGCCGCCGCGTCGAGCAGGTGCTCGCAGTTGTCCAGGATGATCAGCGGGCGCCGTCCCGCGAGCGCCCCGGCCAGCCGGTCCAGGGGGTCGGTGCCCTCAGGCGCGGTCAGCCAGCCGGACTTGGTCGACAGCAGCGCCACCTCGCGCAGCCCCATCGCCGTGAGCACGGCGGACGGCACCTCGCCCGGATCGGTGACGGACGCGAGCGGCACGAACCACACCCCGTCCGGCGCGAGGCGCGCCGCGTGCCGTCCCGCCTCCAGCGACAGCCGCGTCTTGCCCGCGCCGCCGGGACCGGTCAGCGTGACGAACCGTCCTCCGGAGAGCATCGCGCCGACGTGCCGCAGGTCCTCGTCGCGTCCGATGAAGCTGGTCAGCTGCGCAGGCAGGTTCCCCGGAGGCGTCTCGGACCTCGCGCTCCCCTCCTCGGGGGACGCGGCGACCGCGCGCTCGGGGGACGCCGCGGCGGCGCGGGCGGCGAGGAGGGACGGATCCTGCCGCAGGACGGCCACGTGGAGATCTTCCAGGGACGGCGACGGATCCACGCCCAGTCCGTCCGCCAGGGCCGTCCGCAGCGACTCGTACTCGGCGAGCGCGTCCGCCTGCCGCCCGGACGCGTAGAGCACGCGGATCAGCAGCGCCCGCAGCGGCTCGCGAAGCGGATCGGCGGAGGCGAGCGCCTGCAGCTCAGGGACGAGATCACCGTGGCGTCCGGCCTCGAGATCGGCCTCGACGCGATCCTCGACGGCCGCGCGGCGCCGCTCGTCCAGGCGGGCGGACGGCGCGGACGCGAACGGCAGGTGCGCGGCGTCCTCGAGCGCGGAACCGCGCCAGAGCGCCAGGGCCTCACGAAGCGCGGACGCGCGGGCCCGGGCGTCCGGGACATCGCGCGCGGCGGCGACGCGGGCCTCGAACTCGTGCGCGTCCACGGCCTCGAGCGGGACGGCGAGCCGGTAGCCGCCCGGACGCGACTCGATCGCCTCCCGGCCGATCGCCGCGCGCAGCCGCGAGACGAGGGACTGGAGCGCGTTGGGGGCCCCGGCGGGCGGATCGTCCTCCCAGAGGTCGCCGATCAGCCGCTCGGCCGGGATCGTCCGACCGGGTTCCAGGGCGAGCCGGGTCAGCAGGACGCGCAGCCGCGCCCCGCCGAGCTCGACGATCTCACCCCCGGACCGGTCGTCCCCGCGCCGGACCTCGACCGGCCCCAGAATCGCTATCCGCACGTCCCGATTGTCCCTGAAACGACGACACCCCCGGCGCGGTACGGCGTGCCGGGGGTGTCGTGGGACGTCGTCACCGGAGGCGGACGGGTCCGCCGTCACCGGTGACGATCTCGGTCAGGAGGCCTTCTGCTTGGGCTTGGCGTCGTCCAGCGCGGCCAGTTCGAAGTCGGCGCGCGGCTGCTCGACGGTGGCCAGCGAGACGGTCTCACGCTTGAGGAACAGCGCGAGCGTCCAGTCGGCCAGGACGCGGATCTTCCGGTTGAAGGTCGGGACCATCAGGCCGTGGTAGGTCCGGTGGAAGAACCAGGCCGGCCAGCCCTTGAGCTTGAACCCGAGCGGGTTCGCGACGCCCTTGTGCAGGCCGAGTCCGGCCACGGCGCCGAGGTTGCCGTGGACGTACGGCTTGAGCGACTTGCCGCGCAGCGAGCGGACGATGTTCGCGGCCAGGACCTTGGACTGCCGCAGCGCGTGCTGGGCGTTCGGCGGGCAGAACATGCCCTCCTGGGTGAGGTCCGGGATGGCGGCGTTGTCGCCCGCGGTGAACGCGCGCACCATGCCCTCGATGGTGAGGTACTCGGTGCCCTTGATGCGGCCCCGCTCGTCCAGCGGCAGGTCGGTATGCCTGACGACCGGCGACGGCTTCACGCCCGCGTTCCAGACCAGCGTCCCGGACGGGAAGCGGCTGCCGTCCGACAGCTCGATCTCGCCGCCGACCGCCGACTGGAGGAAGGTCTTCAGCTTCACGTCGATGCCGCGGCCGCGCAGCTGCTCGGCCGTCCACTTGCCCATGTCCGGCCCGACCTCGGGAAGGATCCGGTCGGACGCCTCCACCAGCACGAACCGGAGGTCCTGCGGAGTGATCTTCCGCATGTACCTGGTCGCGTCGCGGACCATGTCCTCGACCTCGGCGATCGCCTCGACACCGGCGAACCCGCCGCCGACGAACACGAAGGTCAGCGCCTTGCGGCGGATCTCCACCTCGTCGGTCGACTCGGCGACCTCGAGCTGCTCCAGCACGTGGTTGCGCAGGTGGATGGCCTCACCGACGGTCTTGAGGCTGAAGCCCTCCTCGGCCAGGCCGGGGATGGGCAGGATCCGGGGGACGGCGCCGGCGGCCATCACCAGGTAGTCGTAGTTGATCCGCTCCGGGGGTCCGGCGAGCGGCTGCACGATGGCCCAGCCCTCGTCGTGGTTCAGCTCGGTCACCCGCGCCTTGCGCACGGTGCACCTGGGGAGCACCCGGCGCAGCGGGACGACGACGTGCCGCGGGGAGATGTTCCCCGCCGCGGCCTCGGGAAGGAACGGCTGGTAGGTCATGTACGAGTTGGGGTCGACGATCGTGACCTTGACCTCGCCCCGCTTGAGCTCGCGCTTGAGCTTCTTCTGAAGCCGCAGCGCGGTGTACATGCCCACGTAGCCGCCGCCCACGATCAGGATGTGGGGAGCGCCAGGGGTGCCCTCGGCGGTCCTGGCCATCGCGGCCTCCTCGTTTCACTGGTGCTTGTGAAGGTATTCACAAGCTACCTCCGGATTTGCCCTGCCTTGATGAGCTAACAAGCTGAAGAAGGTCAGTTGTTTCCGGAGTGGGAAACTTGGAGCGTTGTAACGCCGTGAAACACGTCACGTCTTTACCATTCTAGGGCACCGATGGGACTCAACTCACATGAGCGAGATCACAGCGACCGCCGTGGGCGCCGCCGTCCCCGTGAGCGTCGAAAGACCCGATCCACCCCGCCGGAACCCCTAGGGTTGGGGCGGACCTGGAAGGGGGCGCGGCCTGGGCTCGCGCACCGCCGAGACGAGGGGACAACGGTGGAGCGCGGCGTAGCATCTCGCCCGGGAGCGTATCGACGATGAACAGCATCTCTCCGAACCGACGCAGCCACATGAGCGACAACGCACGGCCCCACGCGAACGCGCCGGTCCGTCCGGACATGAGAGCCGGATCACGCGCCGCGGGCCACCGGCGTGGACGGCGTGCCGCGGCCGTCGCCGCGGCGGTGACGGCGCTGGCCGCCGGCCTGTCGGGGTGCGGGCTCATCGGGCAGCCCCAGAACAAGAGCGCCGAGCTCGCGGAGTGGTTCACCGTGACCAGCCCCGTGTTCCGGGATGGCGGCGACTTGCCCGCGCGGTACGCCTGCGCGACGTACTCTGGTTCCGCCGCGCTGGGCAGGACCCCGCCACTGCGCTGGTCGGCGGGCGGCGTCCGGAACGCCCAGTCCTATGCGATCGTGGTGGACGACCCGGACGCCACCGGCGGCACGTACGTGCACTGGGTGGTCGCCGGGATCGACCAGGCGCAGCACGAGCTCGTCGAAGGAGGACGGCTCGGCACGATGGTCGAGGCGCGCAACACCGCGAAGAAGGTGGGCTACACCGCGCCGTGTCCGCCGAAGGGCGAGCGGCACCGGTACCGGTTCACCGTCTACGCGCTGGACACCAGGGTTCCCTTCACGAACGGGGCCACGCTGAAGGACGCGCTGGGCGACATCGCCAAGCACACCGTCGGGCGGGGCAGGATCACCGGGAACTTCGGCGACAAGTAGACGCGTTCCCCCGGAGACCTTCGGGTCGCCGGAACCGTACTGAGGAGTACGGACCCCGAGGGGACCGGAGGACAGGGGCGTACCGGACGGCCCGAATCGGCCGTTCGGAACGCATCGGGTGAGGGATTATGTGCGCGAAAGGTGTGACAACGGTCATAGCGGTCGGACAGAATCGGTTGAGGTCCGCCGGGTACCGACCGCGCACGATGATCGGGACCGACCCGCGGTCCGCGCTGGCGACTCTCGCCGGGCCAAGACAATGGGTGGTGGCATGACTTCTACAATCGTGGTCTTCGGCCTCGTGCTGGTCGTGGTCCTGGTGGTCGTCCTGGTGGTCCTGGGCCTGCGGGCCCGGGGCGACGGCGGGGACGCCGACGACAACTGGACGGCCGAGGACGAGCGGCCGCGCGACCGCGGACGGGGTCGCCGGCGTGCGCCCGAGCCCCAGCCCGGCGGTTACGACGACGGATACGACCAGGGCTTCGACGGCGCCGACCAGGGGTTCGAGCAGGGCTTCGAGCCCGGCTTCGACCGCCGTGTGGCCGGTCCCGGCGGAGACGTCCCGGTCGCGGGTCCGTCCCCGATGGCCGCCCCCACCGGCGGGCAGATGCCCCCGGCCCCCGGCGCTCTCGCCGGTCCGGGTGGCCCGGGTTCCGCGGGTCAGGGATTCGTCGGCGGGCCGAACGCCGTCCCCGACCCGTTCGCCGTTCCCAGCGGCCCGGGAGGGCCGGGCGGCCCCGGCGACCAGTTCGGCGGCCCCGGCGCTCCGGGCGGGCTCGGCGGGCCCGCCTCCCAGACGCAGCAGGCCCCGCCGCCGCAACCGGTGGCCGCGCCCTCCCCGCCCCCTCCGCCGCCGTCCGGGCACGGCGACGAGATGGGCGACGACGACTACTGGGCGACCATCACCTTCGACAAGCCGAAGTTCCCCTGGCAGCACGACAAGCGGGACGACATGGACGGCTCCGACCCGTCCGGCGACCCGCTGCACGCCACCGGCGGACAGCACCCGGGCGGCGCCCCGGGCGGTCCCGGTGGTCCGGGCGGACCCGGCGGTCCCGGTGGTCCCGGTGATCAGTTCGGTGACCAGCAGTACGGCGACCCGGGCATGGTCGGCGACCCGGCGATGACCGCCACGCTCGGCGGGGACGCCGGATTCGGCGGCGGTCCGGCGGGCACCGGCCCGCAGGGGATCCCGTCGCCGTTCGCCCAGGGCGGCAACGGGCTGTCGAACGACCCGCAGTCCGGCCCGTTCGGCGCCGACCCGTCCGCCACCGCGCACGACCCGCTGCCGGTGATCGACCAGGGCGGGCCGCAGTCCCCGTACGGGCCGACGGGCGAGCACCCCGCGTTCGGCTCCGGCGGCTCCGTGCCGCCCGACCAGCACGTTTACGGTGAGGCGTCGTCGTCCGGCTCCGGCTTCGGCGACGGATCCGGTTTCGGGCAAGGCGACGGCGGCGGCTTCGGGCAGAACGACGGTTCCGGTTTCGGGCAGTTCGGCACGTCCGGCGACCCGTCGTACGGCACCTCCGCCGAGCCCCAGCAGCCCGCGTACGGCAACACGGGCGAGCTTCCGTCGTCGTACGGGAACGAGTCCTATGGGAACGAGCCGTACGGGAACGACCCGCTGAACACGCGCGGAGGATCGTCCGGGGACGGCTACGACCGTCCGGCGGCGGCGTCCGGCGCGGACCCGCTGGGCCTTCCGCTCGGCGGCGGCCTCGGCGAGGACACCTCCGGGTACCGGTCGCCCGCGGCCGACTCGGGCACCGGCGGCTGGAGCACTCCGGCCGCTCCCCCGCCGCCCGCGGCCCCGCAGCCCGCCGCCTCGGGCGCGTCCGGCGACGACACCGGCGAGGGCAAGCTCCCGACCGTGGACGAGCTGCTCCAGCGCATCCAGAGCGACCGGCAGCGCACGACCCCGGACCCGTCCGGGTCGGGGATCGGCGCGGACAAGCCGTTCGGCAACTCGATGGGCGACCCGCTGAGCGACCCGCTCGGCGCGCCGCCGTTCAGCGGCTCGAACGGCCCGTCGGGCTCGTCCTCGGGCGGCCAGTCGACCGGCGGCTACCAGGCCGCGCCGACCTACAACGACTCCGCGTACAACGACTCGTCCGCGCGCTACGACGACCCGCTGGCCTCGAGCCGCGACTCGTTCGGCGGCGGCCTGGGCGCGCCCGGCGGCCAGTCCGCGACCGGCTCGACCGGGGAACCGGGCCGGTACGGCGACTTCGGCGGCAACGGCTACGGCGGCAGCGACCCGCTCCCGTCGCACGACACGGGGCCGCGTCCGGCCGGGTCCTTCGACCCGAACGCCACCCAGGCGTACGGGTCGGGCTACTTCCCCGGCAACGAGTCCGGTGGCGGCAACGGCTCCTACGGCAACCCGTCCTACGGCGGCAACAACCAGGACCAGCAGCCGCCCCAGCAGCAGGACGACTGGCAGAACCACCGCGACTACCGTCGCTGATCCGTTCCGCCGAAGTGGCCGTCCCCGGTTCCCCGGGGGCGGCCACTTCGCTTGTGCGGCCCGTTGCCGTGCGGCTTGCCACTTGTGCGGCTCGTTCGCTTTGCGGCTCACCTGCCGGTTCGTCTGCCAGGTCGTCTGTGGGAGGGGTTCATGGATTCTGGAGCGTGACCGGACCCCGACTGTTTGAATGCGGAGCGTGACTGATTCTTCACGTACCGTTTCCCTTCTCCGTCATGACGTGGCCGCGTCGTTCGTGGTGTTCCTGGTCGCCGTCCCCCTGTCGCTGGGCATCGCGGTCGCGTCCGGGGCCCCGGTGGCGGCGGGCCTGATCGCCGCGGTCGTCGGTGGCGTCGTCGGTGGGCTGGCGGGCGGGTCGCCGCTGCGGGTCAGCGGGCCCGCCGCCGGGCTCGCGGTGATCGTCGCCGAGACCGCCCACGCGTACGGGTGGCGGGCGGCCTGCGGCGTCACCCTGCTCGCGGGCCTGCTCCAGATCGCGCTGGGCGCGGCGCGGGTCGCGCGCGCGGCGCTGGCCGTCTCCCCCGCGGTCGTCCACGGGATGCTCGCGGGGGTCGGGCTGACCCTCGTCCTGTCCCAGCTGCACATCATGCTCGGCGGACGGCCGCAGGCGTCGGCGACCGAGAACCTGATCGAGCTGCCAGGCCAGCTCACGCGCGCGCACGGCCCCTCGACGGCGGTGGCGCTGGGAACGATCGCCGTCCTGCTCCTGTGGACGTACGCGGGTCGTCAGCGCCGGACCCGAGACCGGAGGTCCACGCTGCCACTGGAGGCGCTCGTGGCCCTTCTGCGGGGGCCTGCGGCGGCGCCGTCGCGGGTGCCCGCGAGCGTCCCGCGAGTGCCCGCGGCCGTCCTGCGGGGGTTCACGGCGGTGTTGCGGGCGCCCGCGGCGGTTCCCGCGGTGGTGCTCGCCTCGGCCGGGACGTGGGCGCTCGGCTGGAACGTTCCGCACGTGGACATGCCGGACCGGCTGTTCGGCGGGTGGCGTCCGCCGGTCCTGCCGGACGCGCCGGTGCACGAGATCGTCGGCGCGGTCGCGGCCGTCGCGATGGTCGCGGCCGTCGAGTCACTGCTGTGCGCGGTCGCCCTGGAGCGGCGGCGACCCGATGGGACGCCGCGCGCCGACCTGGACCGGGAGCTGCTCGGGCAGGGCGCGGCGAACGCGGTGTCGGGGCTGCTCGGCGGGCTGCCGGTCACGGGGGTGATCGGCCGGAGCGTCCTCAACGTCGAGGCGGGCGCGCGGACGCGGGCGTCGACCGTCCTGCAGGGGGTCTGGATCCTGGCCGGGGCGGTGACCTGCGCGGCGCTGATCGAGCGGATCCCTCTGTCGGCGCTGGCGGGGCTGCTGGTGGTGCTCGGGTTCCGGCTGGTGGACCGGACCAGGCTGCACGACCTGCGGGACCACCGGGAGGTCCCCGTCCACCTGGCGACGGCGGCGGGCGTGCTCCTGCTGGGGCTGGGCGAGGGCGTCCTGATCGGGATGGCGGTGGCGGGGGTGCTGGCGCTGCGGCGGCTCACGCGGCTGACCGTCCGGGTCGAGGAGGCGGTGCCGAGCGCGGACGACCGGCCCGGCGAGCCCACCTGGCACGTCGTCGTGGAGGGGACACTCACGTTCCTCGGGGTGCCGCGACTGTCCCGGGCGCTGGCGGCCGTCCCGCCGGGCGCGGGGGTCGACCTGGACCTGAACGTCGACTTCATGGACCATGCGGCGTTCGAGACCGTCCACCACTGGCGGCAGGCCCACGAACGGCTCGGGGGCAGGGTCGACATCGACGAGATTCATGAGTCTTGGTATGAAAGAGCCGTGACAGGTGATTTGTCTGGTCAGCGCAAGTCTCCCCCGGGTTCCCGCTGGTGGGCCCCCTGGGCGAACCGCCGACGCCGTCCGGGGAGCGTCCCGGAGGCGTCCGGGAGGACGCCCAGCGACCTTCTGCTGTCCGGGATCCGCGAGTACCAGGGGCGGACCGCCCGCCTGGTCCGTCCGATCATGTCCGAGCTCGCCTTCGAGCAGAAGCCCGAGCACCTGTTCATCACCTGCGTGGACTCGCGCGTGGTGCCGAACATCATCACCGCGTCCGGCCCCGGCGACCTGTTCATCAACCGGAACGTCGGGAACATGGTGCCGCGGCACGGCTCCGTCCCCCCGGACGACTCGGTCGCCGCGACCGTCGAGTACGCCCTGAACGTCCTCGGCATCCGGACGATCACCGTCTGCGGCCATTCCAACTGCGGCGCGATGGCGGCGCTGCTGGCCGGTGGCGAGGAGATCGAGCACCTGCCCTCCCTCACCCGGTGGATCCAGCACGCCAAGCCCAGCCTCGCCCGGTTCGTCGCGTCCGAACCCGTCCCGGACCAGTCCCCGATGACCCGGCTGTGCCAGCTCAACGTCGTCCAGCAGCTGGAGAACCTGGAGAGCTATCCCTGGCTGCGGGCCCTGGTCGACTCGGGCGAGCTCACCCTGGTCGGCCTGTACCTCGACCTCGAGACGGCCGACGTGCACGTCCTGGACCGCGCGTCCGGAACGTTCGGCCCGGTCCGCGACGACCGCACGCCGGTCTGAGACGGGCCGGACGACCGCACGTCCGTCTGAGACGGGCCGTGGGCCGCCCCCGGGCGAGAGGGGCGGCCCGGCCCCCCGTCGGTCAGCGACCCACCAACTCCTCATCGCCACCGCGGGCGTACGGGGTTCCGGATTCCTGGGCGTACGGGTCCACGGCGCCCCGGACGTACATTCCGGTCACCCGGCGGGCCCGCCGGGCGCTCCGGCTGTCCGCCGGGCCGAACAGCGCGTCCCGCCGGCTCTCGCGGGCGAACTCCACCAGGTAGAGCAGCGCCATCAGCAGCGGGAAAAGCGCGACCAAGGCCACCAGCACGATGATCATCAGCGCCCCTCTCCGCGGGTCCCGTCCTCCGGGTCCCGCCGCCTCGCCGATCTCCCAACAGATCCGGCTGCGTACTTCGGACGGTAAGCGGCCCGTCCGTCCCGCTCTGTGTCGCATGACCCGATCCTCCTGAGTCACGGAACCCACGCGGAACGGGCCTTCCCAGCACTCCCGCGCAGGCCTACCCTCGGCACTGCCGACGTCCTCGAGATCCGGAGGTCCATGCCCGTGACCAGCCTCTATGAGCACGCGGGCGGCGACGAGGCCCTGCATCGCCTGGAAGAGGCCTTCTACACCAAGGCCCTCGCCGACCCCGTCCTGCGCCCGCTGTTCCCCGAGCGCGTCCCGACCCACGTGCCCAACCTGACCCTGTTCACCGCCGAGAGCTTCGGCGGCCCGGACCGTTTCACCCGTGAGCTCGGCTTCGACTACATGATCCGCGTCCACCGCGGCCTGCGCATCACCGACGAGCAGCGGCAGCGCTTCGCCGACCTGTACCTGGAGGCCCTCGACGAGGCCGGCCTCCCCAAGGACGAACCCTTCCGGCGGGCCTTCCGCGAACACGTCGACTTCGGCACCCGGGTCGCCCAGCAGAACTCCCACGCCGAGACCGACGCCGACCTCCACCCCCTCCGCGAGGTCCCCCACTGGACCTGGGACGGCGACCCCGACTAGGCGGGCCGCCGCACGCGCTCGCGCCCCACTCCGACCTTCGGAGCGGGGCGCGTGAGAACGGCCTACCGAACAGGGCTCCAGGACTTGCCGGTCATTCCGGGTCGCCAGGTTCCCTGCCCGGCGTCAGAACCCTTCCTGGCCGTCGGGCGACTCCTCGCGACTAGCCGCCTCATGGGGCGCCTCCTCGCGCGGCGGCTCGTTGCGCCCCGGCCGCGCGTTCGACACCCCTCTGCGCGACGCCCATGTGTGCGACGCCCTCGCATGGGACGGGCAGTTGCGCGGCGCACACTTGCGAGGCGTCCAGTTGCACGGCTTGCACCTGTGCCTCCACGGAGGCCGCTTGTGGTGCGGAGGCAGCTTGTGCGGAGGCTTGCTGACGTGAATGGTCACGCGAGCGGGGTCGCTGGCCACCTGGCGGCCCTGCGCGTCGGTTCCCGACGCCACGGCCACGTTGGTGACCACGCAGCCCTTGCCGTCGCCGTCCACCCAGCCCCGGCCACCGCCGACCGCCCGTCCTTTTCCTGTACCGCCCGTCCAGCCCTTGGCGTCATCGTCCGCCCAGGCGGTCTGGCACCAGGCGGTGATCCTGTACGTGCCCTGGCAGGTGGTGTCGGCCCCGGGCGCCAGCGTGGTCTCCTCGCAGGTGACGTCTCTGATCCGGTCGTCCCTGACCCGCACGTCGTGAAGCTCGGTGTTGCCGGTGTTGGTGACGGTGTAGGAGTACCGCACGTCCATCCCGGGCTTGTACGGGCCGGCCGTCTCGACGCGCTTGCCCAAGGTGATCGAGCCCTCCTCCGGCACGGGCTCGAAGTCCAGGCAGACGGTCTGGTGGTCGATCGTGGCGCAGATCGCCTCGGGCCGCGGCTGGCCGCCGGGCCAGGTGGTGGTAGCGTGCAGCGACGCGTCGGTGAACACCTGACCGGGATCGACGCTGCCCGGATCGGCGGCGAAGTGGGTCGTCACCGGCCGGAAGAACGGGCCACCCGGTGCGCCGCCGTCGGAGTCGTTCCGGAGGCTGGCGGTGATCTGGGCCTGCTGACCGGCGGCGATGTCGGCGGGCACGGAGCGGATCGTCAGGACCAGCCAGGGCCGGTAGTCGGCCTGGCCGCCCGCCGACCCGGACACGTGATCGCAGCCCGAGCCGTCCGGCATGTGGTTGCAGGCCCACCAGTTGAGCCGCGCGTCGATGTTCGCGGCGGCGGCGTCGTTGACCAGGCCCTGCCGGTCGCCGTTGTCGACGATCCGGTTGTACCGGACCGTCATCGGCCCGCTGTAGGTGCCGTCCGCGACGAGGATTCCGGCGCTCCCGGACCCGGCGATGGTGTTCTGCGTGATCGTGGCGTCGGTGCTGCGCGTCGCCTGCCCGCGCGGGGTGAAGCCGATGGCCCCGTAGCCGGAGTCGGTGATGAGGTTGTTCCGCACGGTGACGCCGCTGGAGTTGGAGATCTCCACGCCGTAGCGGCCGGGGACCGTCGCGGTCCGCTCGATCGTGTTGTCCTCGATGCTGATGCCGGTGTTGGTGAACGCGGCGAACCCGGTGAAGAGCAGGACGCCGCCGCGGGTCTTGTCGGCGATCGTGTTGTGCGTGATCGAGACGCGGTGGCAGGCGCCGGACACCTGGACGCCGCTCCAGCCGCCGACCATGCTGTTCCGGGTGACGACGACGTCCGAGAGGGCGACCAACGTGACCGGGAACTCGCCGTCCATGTCGTTGTCGGCGATGGTGATGTCACCGGTCCCCCCGGCGACCTCGCCCCCGGAGATGTTGATCGGCGAGTTGCCGTTGCCGTGGAACGTGCTGTCCGTGAACGTCGCGTTCCTCAGCGGCCGGTAGGTGAAGACGCCGTTCCCCTCCTGTCCGGGATGGAGCGTGACGTTGTTGTTGTCGACGAACAGGTTCCGCCGGAAGACCGAGGCCGTCGCGCCGTTGGAGGACGGGGCGAACCCCTTGAGGTTGTTCGAGAAGACGTCGTTCTCGACCCGGTAGCCGCTGAAGCCCTCGCCGGTGGTCAGTCCCGCGCCGTCGGCGTTGCCGGTGAAGGTGAACCCGTCGACCGAGATCCCGTTGGCCTGCGCGACCCACAGGTCGTACCGGATCGGGGTGGTGGGCAGGGTCGTGATGACCGTCTCGTCCGCGCCACCGGACGCGCGGGTGCGGGCGTCCACACCGGCCTGGGCGCCCTCGAAGCGCAGGTCGGCCTTCCGGATGATCAACGGGGTGGTCATGACGTAGGTGCCCGCCCGCACCCTGATGGTGTCCCCGGAGGCCGCCTCGCCGTAGGCGAACGGGACCGACGCGCACGGCGCGGCCGTGGAGCCGCATCCCGACGCGTCGTTCCCGGTGGTCGCGACGTTGATCACGGTCGCGGCGGCGGCCGGGGACGCGGCCGCCACCACCGGGACCACTCCGCAGAGCGCCCCCACCAGGAGATGAACGAGCCATCGTTGGGTCATCGCAGGAGCTCCACCCAGATCGACATCACCGACGGTGCTTGATCATTCACTGTAGGTAGCATGACCGTGATGGACGCGCAACACCCAAAGCGCGGACACGCCGCAGGTGGGAGGGGGTGGGGCGGACGAGTCGGCCTGTAAGCCGGGTTCTGTGCCGTCCCTTGCGGGGCGGTGACGGCCATCCATCTCGGGCCGCCGTTGCCGGCGGCCTCCAGCGGTCTACCCGCAGGCCTCGGGCGGGCCGCCCTCGAACGCCTGCGCGGGAAGCGTCGCTTCCCTTCTTGACCTTGCTCCGGGTGGGGTTTACCTGGCCGCCCACGTCACCGTGGGCGCCGGTGAGCTCTTACCTCACCGTTTCACCCTTACCACCTCGCGGTGGCGGTCTGCTTTCTGTGGCACTGTCCCGCGGGTCGCCCCGGGTCGGTGTTACCGACCACCCTGCCCTGTGGAGCCCGGACTTTCCTCGACGGGGCGATGCCCCGACGCGGCCGTCCGGCCGGCTCGTCCGCCGTGGGTCAAGGGTACCGGTTTCGGAGGGCGGCTCAGCGCGCCGGACGGGTCAGGCGTCGAGGTGGTGGACGTCGTTGAAGGCGCGCAGGGTCGCCGGGCCGTCGTCGTACCAGTCGACGCGGCTCAGGGACGCGGTGTCCAGGTGCATCCGGTACAGGGACGAGAGCGGGGCGCCCAGGGCGTCCGCGACGAGCAGCTTGATCGGCGTGACGTGCGAGACCACCAGGACGCGCTGGTGCCGGTAGCGGACCTTCAGCTTGTCCAGGGCCGTCCGGACGCGCCGGGCGACGGCCTCGAAGCTCTCGCCGCCGGGCGGGGCCACGGACGGGTCGGCCAGCCAGGCGGTGAGGGCGTCGGGGTCGCTTTCGGACGCCTCGCGGAAGGTGAGGCCCTCCCAGGCGCCGAAGTCGGTCTCGCGGAAGCCGTCCTCGACCCGGATCTCCAGGCCGGTGACGGCGGCGACCTCGGCGGCCGTGGCGCGGCAGCGGTCGAGCGGCGAGGTCACGATCGCCTCGACGTCCCCCACGGCCCGGGCGGCGGCGCGCGCCTGCGCGAGGCCGCGCTCGGTCAGCGGGACGTCGGAGACCCCGGCGAACCGCTTGTCGATGGACAGCGCCGTCTCGCCGTGCCGGAGCAGGAGGGTGCCGGTCGGGGCGGTCGTGGGGGCCGACCAGCCCGGGGTGGCCGCGGGGGCGGGCTCCTCCTCGGCGTGGGGCCGCCACACCTCGCCGCGCGCGGCGGCGTCCATCGCCTCGTTCGCGAGGCGGTCGGCGTGGGAGTTCCGGGCGCGCGGGATCCACTCGTAGAAGACCGAGCCGAGGCCGGAGGCGACCTCGCGGGCGCGCTCGGCCAGCGGGCGCATGTCCGGGTGCTTGATCTTCCAGCGGCCGGACATCTGCTCGACGACCAGCTTGGAGTCCATCCGGACCTCGACCCGGGCGTCCGGGTCGAGGTCGGCGGCGGCGGTGAGCCCGGCGATCAGGCCCCGGTACTCGGCGACGTTGTTGGTGGCCAGGCCGATGGCCTCGGCGGCCTCGGCGAGCACCTCGCCGGTCAGGGCGTCCTTGACGACCGCGCCGTAGCCGGCGGGCCCCGGGTTGCCCCGTGACCCGCCGTCCGCCTCGACGACGAGCCTGCGTCCGGCCGTCACCGGGCGTCCCGCGTCACAGGCCGGACTCGGCGGTGCGGACGAGGATGCGGCGGCACTCCTCGCAGCGCAGGACGTCGTCGTCGGCCGCGGCGCGGATGCGGTTCAGGTCGACGGTGTTGAGCGCGAGGTGGCAGCCCTGGCAGGAGCCCCGGTACAGGACGGCCGCGCCGACGCCGCCGAACTGGCCGCGCAGCTTCTCGTAGAGGGCGACCAGCTCGTCCGGGACGTCGCTCGCCACGCCCGCGCGGGCCGTGGTGGTGAGCCCGGCCTCCTCGTCGATCCTGGCCTGCTCGGCGCCGAGGCGCTCGTTCAGGGTGGCGAGGTCGGAGGCGGACTTCTCGGCCTCGGCGCGCAGGTCGTTGACCTTGGCCTCGGCCTCCTCGCGGCGCTCCATGACCTCCAGGACGATGTCCTCCAGGGCGGACTGGCGGCGGCCCAGGGACTCGATCTCGGCCTGCAGGGACGCCAGGTCCTTGGCGGAGGTGACCATGCCGGAGTCGAGGCGCTTCTGGTCGCGGTCGGCGCGGGTGCGGACCTGCTCGACGTCCTGCTCGGCCTTCTTCTGCTCGCGCTCCAGGTCGCCGAGTTCGGTCTCGGCGGCGACGATCTGGTCGCGCAGCTCGGTGCGGCGGCCGTCCAGCCGCTCGATCTCGGCGAGCTCCGGCAGCGTGCGGCGGCGGTGCGCCAGCCGGTCGAGCGAGGTGTCGAGCTCCTGCAGGTCGATCAGGCGCTGCTGGGCTTGCGGTGCGGCTTTCACTTCACTCCTTCGTTGTTGGCACCGTGCAGGCGCCAAGCGTCGGTGACCGCCATGGACACGCGGGTCGTCACGCCGAGCTCGCCGGTCAGCGCCGCGGCGGCGCCGGCCAGCCACGGGTGCTCGGTGGCCCAGTGCGCCGCGTCCAGCAGCGCCGGGCCCCCGGCCTCGACGAACTCCGACGCGGGATGGTGCCGCAGGTCGGCGGTGAGGTACACGTCGACGTCCGCCGCGCGGACGTCGGTCAGCAGCGAGTCGCCCGCGCCGCCGCAGACCGCGACGGTGCGGACGGGGCGTCCGGGGTCGCCCGCGGCGCGGACGCCCCAGACGGTGGCGGGCAGCCCGGCGGCGACCCTGGCGGTGAACTCCTCCAGGGTGATCGCCTCCAGCAGCTCGCCGATCCGGCCGAGGCCGCGGCGCGGGTCCTCGGCGGACGGGACGATCGGGCGCAGCTCCCCGGTCACGCCGACGGCGCGGGCGAGCGCGTCCGACACGCCCGGGACGGCGACGTCGGCGTTGGTGTGCGCGGTGAACAGCGCGACGTCGTTCTTGATCAACCGGTGCACCAGGCGGCCCTTGGGCGTGTTCGCCGGGACGCCGTGCACCCCGCGCAGCAGCAGCGGATGGTGGGTGACGATCAGGTCGGCGTCCCACTCCAGGGCCTCGTCCACGACGGCGGCCACCGGGTCGACGGCGAGCAGGACGCGGCGGACCTCCTGGTCCGGGTCACCGCAGACGAGCCCGACGGCGTCCCAGGACTCCGCCCAGGCGGGCGGGTACAGATCGTCCAGGACGGCGATGACTTGGGAGAGACGCACGCCCCGCAGGCTACCGCCCCGGAGGCCCCCAACCGAGCCAGCGACGCCCTGCGGGAGTCGCCGGCGCGCGCCGGCGAACGGCTATCGTGTGCTGATCCCGGGCCCGCCCACCCGGACGGTAGCCGGACGATCACGGTGGGCAGGTCTCCGGAGGACGGGAGGCACACCGGCTCCCTCCCCGGCGGGCGGCCGGCGCCATCGGCCGGACGGCGGGGATCTTTCTGGAAGCTCGTCGCGTTGGAGTTGAGTGTGAAGTCACCGTTCCGTCGCCGTAAGCGCGTCAAGGGCCGTCCCATGGGCACGACGGCCAAGCAGGCCGAGCCCGAGGTCATCGAGTGGCCTCAGGAGGGCACCGGGAGGTCGTCGCTGATGGGCGCCATCCGCGGGGACGGCGAGACCGGCGCGGGCATGGGCGGCGGCCTGTTCGAGGACCTGGCCTCCGCCTTCGAGGGCTCCAAGAAGGTCAAGCAGGAGGAGCAGGAGCGTCAGCGCACGATGAAGCACGACGACATGCTCCAGGCGGGCGACTCGGGCCGGGACGACCTGATGTCCGGCCGCATCCGCATCCGCCGCCCCGGCCAGGGCGGCTCCCCCGCACCGCAGGAGTAGCACCCCGCGCCGTCCGCACCGGCGTCGCGAGCGCCCGCCCGGGCGAGAACCGGACAACGGGCGCTCGATCGAACAAAGTTTCGAAATTGGGGTATTCTGGGCAGGTGAGCAGCTTCGTCCCGCCCGGCTGGCCGCCGCAGGTGCACCCGCCGGGCACCGACCGGTTCGAGGAGACCGCGCTCGCCTGGCTGCTGGACCTCGTCCCCTCCGAGTACCGCCGCTACGGCGTCCTGCGCCGCTACCCGGTCGCGCTCGCCCGGATGGCGCGGCACCACGTCACCGCCTCCGTCGAGGCCGCGCGCGAGGGCTTCCGCTCCGCGCGCGTCGAGCTCGCCGGAGCCGTCCCGCCGCACGGCATCGAGGCCGTCCTGGACACCTACCGCCGCGAGGGCGCCCGGCTCGTCCAGCTCGTCCACGCCGTCGCCCTGGTCGAACAGGCGCTCCGCGAGCGCCACGCGCAGACCCCTCCCACCACGTCCTAGGCGCGGCCGGAGGCCACGGCTGTGAGGAAGCGCGGCGGACGGGTGATGCGGCCCTCCAGCCGGGCGATGACCTCCGCGCGCACGCGCGGGACGGCCGCCAGCGGGACGAGCGCCACGGCGCAGCGTCCAAGGGCGCGTCCGCCCAGGGCTCCCGCGTCACGGGCCGCCGAGAGGGCCAGGTCGAGCGTCGGACGGCCGAGGACGTGCGCCTCGGTGAGCAGCGGGCCGAGACCCGCCGGGTAGCCCGCGCGCAGCGCCTCGGCGGCGCGTTCCACGATGTCCGGGCCCTGGTCGAACGGCTTGGCCGTCCCTCCAGTGAGCGCCTCCTCCGCCGCGCCCACGTCGATGACCAGCAGGCGCAGCCCGGCGGCGGCCAGGTCGAACGGGATCTGCTCCGGACCGCCCGGAGTGATCAGCAGGGCGTGGCGCGCGCGGGAGTGCAGCGCGGCGAGGTACTCGGGCGTCACGGCGGACGGGGCGGACGCGACCGGCGGGCCGTGCAGGTCGCCGAGCGCCATCGCCGCCGCGCACACCGTCTCCGCGCCGGACAGCAGGCCGGTCTCGGCGGGCAGCTCGCTGTCCACGACCATCCGGGCCGGGGGCGGCGGGTCGGCGTGCGCGCGCAGCGCCTCGACCGCGTGCACCGCCCACTCCGGGACGTGGTCGAGCGAGGTGCACCGGTCGGTGTGCCGGTTCATCGAGTAGAGGTCCACGCCGCCGTCCGGGTTGGGGCCCGCGGCGACGATCGCGCCCCAGGCGAGCGCGACGGCCAGCGCCGGATCCGCCGCGGTCCGGGCGGGCGGCGGCGCGTCCCGCCTCGGCACCGGCGAGGGGCCGCCCAGGAGGGTGAGGCCGCCCGGGGCCCGGCGCAGGGTGGCGGGCGGGACGCCGAAGACGCGTTCGTACATGTGGGCGGTGATCCGGATCTCCGGGTCGTCGGCGAGTCCCACCAAGGCGTCCTTCGAGGTCGCGGTCGGCGTCGCCGTCCGGGTTGCGGTCGTCGGGTTCACGGTCACCCCTCGTCCTTCCGTGCCAGGACCCGGTAGGCGTTGCCGGGCCCGGGGACCAGCGGCAGGACGAGCCGGTCCGCCAGCGCGGCGGCGCCCAGGAGCGGCGGCGTCGCGGCCTGGGCGGCCACGTGGCGCAGCCGGGCCGCGCGCGTCGGCGGGCCCGGCGCCCAGGGCCGGGACGGGTCGGGAGCGAACGCGGTCAGCCCGAGGTGGACGGCCGCCGTCGCGTCGTGGCGGTGGTGCGCCGCGCGCCGCTGGACGGCCAGGACCCGCATCCCGCGCGAGCCGAGCGCCCGCACGAGGTTGTCGGCGGTGACCAGGTCGAGGTGCCGGGGTTGCAGCCAGGGGAGCCCGACCCGGCCCAGGCGGCCGAACCGGCACTCGGGGTCGTGCTGCTCGATCAGCAGGTGGCCCCCGGCGGGCAGCGCCTTCACGGCCGCGTCCAGCTCGGCGGCCGGGTCGCCGCTGTGCTCCAGGTGGTGGTGCATGCTGATCACGTCGTACCGTCCGGTGAGCTCCTCGGGGAGGTCGCGGAAGGCGCAGCGGTGCGCGGCGCGCAGCCAGCCGCGCAGGACGCCCTCCTCGACTCGCGCGTCCGCGTCGAGCCCGTCGAAGGCGGTGCCGGGGAACAGCCGCGCGGCGACGCGGCAGAAGTGGCCGTGCCCGGTCCCGACGTCCAGCCAGGCGCGGGGGCTGCCGACGTGCGCGGCGGCGAACCGGGCGCGGGCGTGCAGGACGTCGCCCCGCACGCGCGGTTCCAGGACTCCGGGGACGTGGTGGTCGTGGTGCTCGCGGGCGTAGAAGGAGCGGCCCTCGTCGCCGAGGCGCGGGTTCTGGAAGACGTGCCCGCAGTCGCGGCAGCGCTCCAGGGTGAACCGTCCCGGTTTGCCGTGCACCATGTCGCCCGTCCGGACGTGGACGACCAGGGACCGGGACGCGCACCACGGGCAGTCCTCGCGGCGCGGGCCCAGGAAGCGCTCGACGCCGCGGTCGATCTCGGCGCGGTAGTAAGAGCGGGCGGCGTTCGCGCGGTCGGCGCGTTCGCGCTCCCACGTGCTCGGCGGGCTGGTCAGCGTCCGCCACCACCCGTACGGCTCCCGGACGAGCCGGAGCAGCGCCGCGACGTGCAGGTCGTAGGGGGCGAGGGCCGTCCCGGCGAACACCAGGTACGGGACGGCGCAGTACGCGACGACCGCGAGCAGGCCCCACAGCGGGGCGATGGCGAGCGCGACCAGCATCGCGAGGTAGCCGAGGACGGACGTGGCGACCACCCGGGACACCGGCACGCCGAGCCCGCTCAGCCAGGCGCGGCGGCCTCGTCCGAGGGGCCCGCGCGGGCACGCGGACGGCACGACGGCCAGGTCGGCGGAGGTGGTGAACTGCCGCAGCCGGGCGGTCGCGGCGCCGAACGCGCCGGGGTCGAGGGCGGCGCGGGCCTGCCCGGCGCGGTCCAGCAGCTCCCCGGCGGCGAGGGTGGCGAACCCGGCGCCACGTCCGACGGCGAGGGGGTCGGACCGGTACCGCCGGGGATCGAGGGTGCGGGCGAGGTCGAGGGCGCGCTCGACCGGAAGGTCGGCGGGCACCAGGTCGAGGACGTCGAGCCGGTGCACGCGCGCGTGCTCGACCGCCGCCCGCCGGACGGGCCCCGACAGCATGACCCGCTCGCCCGTCACGAACTCGTATCCGCTGTCGGCGCCCGCGCCGGACGCCGCACCCACGCCAGGCAGCACCACGCCCACGCCAGGCAGCGCCGGGCCCATGCCTGGCAGCGCCGCATCCGTGCCGGACGAGAGGGCGGCCGAGCCGCCTCTGGGCGCGGGACCGGGCCCGGTCCCGGGGAGCGGCGCGAGCTGGAGCACCCGCCGCCGCAACACCAGCGCACGCCCTGTGATCACGCCCGCCACCAGCACCGACACGAGCGCGGGAAACACGGCGGCGCCCGCCGGGAACACGTCGGGAAGCGCGGAGAACACCGCGGGCGAACCGGTGTCCGGCGCGACCGGCGACAGCACCGCGGGGAACGCGGTGAGCGCTGCGGGGGACGTGGCGGCGAGCGTGGTCACGCGAGTTTCTCCAGGAGGTCGGCGGCGCGGGCGGCTCCCCCGGCGGCGTCGAAGGAGTCGCGGATCCGCGCGGCGGCCTCGCGGTGCGCCGGGTCGCCGAGCACGCCGGTCAGCGCCGTGCGGATCTCGTCCGCGCCCGCGCGGGCGAACCGGACCACGCGGCCCGCGCCGGACGCCTCGACCTGGCGGGCGATGATGGGCTGGTCGTCCCGGATCGGGGCGACGACCAGGGGCAGGCCGTGCGCCAGCGCCTCGCAGACGGTGTTGTGGCCGCCGTGCGTGAGGACCGCCGACATCCGCGGCAGCAGCGCCAGCTGCGGGACGCTCTCCCGGGCGATCACGTTGTCCGGAAGAGCGGCCCCCTGGGCCCTGCCCTTCCCGGACGGCATGACGAACACCGCCTGGACGTCCAGGTCCGCGACGGCCTCGGCGGCGACGCGGAAGAACCGCGCCCCGGCCGGGCCGGAGACGGTGCCGAGCGACACCAGGACGGCCGGACGCGCGTCCTCGCCCTCGGGGTCGAGCAGCTCGAAGGGGAACGCGTCGTGTTCGGGTCGTCCGCCGAGGGCGGGGCCGACGAACGCGATGTGGTCGGGGAAGAACGACACGTCCCCGACGAGCGCGCCGGTGGAGAACACCAGCGTGAGGTGGTCGGAGAACCGCAGGTCGATCAGGTCCTCGATGCCGTGCTCGGACTGGAACCGGCCTATGTGGTCGCGGACCCACTCCTCCACCAGCGGCATCCCGGCGAGCGGCCGGGTGAACTCGGCGGAGGTCGTCGCGGACGTCGCCCACGGCACGCCGTGCAGCCGCGCGGCGACCGGCGCGGCGAGGACCTGCTGGTCGGCGACCACCACGTCCGGGTGGAACCGGTCCATGGCGCGCTCGACGCCGGGCGTCATCGCGTGCCCGAGCGGGACGATGAACTCCTCCCAGAGGAACTTCAGAGCCGCCGGGCCGCGCAGCGCCGTCCAGTGGTCCCGGGCGGCCTCCAGCTTCGCCGTGAAGGCGGGGTCCTCAGCGGCGTAGATCCGCGCGCCGGACGGCAGCAGCGGCTCCAGGAAGCTCCGCCGTCCCACCCACGCGACCCGGTGGCCGCGCGCGGTCAGCTCGGCGGCGACCGCGACGGTCGGGTTGACGTGGCCGGTCAGCGGCGGCACCGCGAACAGGAACCTGCGGCGGTCGCGCTCGGCCGTCCGGCCCGGCGGGACGGCGTCGCCGAGCAGCGACGGGACGGCGACCCTGCGGGCTTTGGACGTTTTCGAGCTCATCGCGCACTTCCGGCGTAGATCGGCTCACGCGCCCCCGCACGCGAACCGGGATCGGGTTCCGCCCCGCGCGCCTGCGCGCGCGAACCGGTCTCGGGGGCCGCCCCACGCGCGTCGGGGCGCGGGCCGGAGTCAGAGGCCTCCTCAGGAGCGGAGGTGCCGAGCGACAGCCAGGGGAGCATGAGCGCGAGCAGGTCGGCGGTGCCGTCGCTGAGCACGGTGTGCGCGTGGCCGGGGAGGACGTGCAGCTCGCAGTCCGGGACGTGCGTGGCGAGGAGCCGTCCGGCGGCGCGGATGTCGGAGTGCTCGCCGTAGACGGCCAGCACCGGGCAGCGCACCCTGGCGAGGTCGCCCGGCCGGACGGGCTGGGCGGCGGCGATGTCCGCCAGGAGGCTGGTGCGGTTGACCAGCGCGTCCGCGACGGCCATCTGGCGGCTGCGCTTGCGCCATCCGATCGCGGCGAACTGGGCGGCGAGCCGCTCGTACTCAAGGACGAGAGCCGCCCTGGCCAGCGAGTTGAGCATGGCCTCCGACCACACGTCCGCGCGCTCGGCGGGCCCGTACGACTCGACCATCACCAGCCCGGCCACACGGTCCGGACGGGCGAGCGCCGCGTTCAGCGCCACGACCCCGCCGAAGCTGTTGGACACCAGGTGCACCGGACGCTCGACGCCCAGGCCGTCCAGGACGCCGAACAGGTCGGCGACCGCGTCGTCGGTGCCGTACCCGGTCGGGGGCCGCTCGGACAGGCCGTGCCCGCGCTGGTCGTACAGGACGGCCCGCGCCCCGGCCGCCGCGACCGGCCCGGCCAGCCGGTAGTAGAAGCTCGCCAGGTTGTCGACGACGAGGCCGTGGACGAACACCACCACCGGCGCGTCCGTCCCGCCGGGCTCGGACGGGGACGGGCCGCCCACCGGGTCGAGCGTCTGGACGTGGAACCGCACGCCGCGCGCGGTGATCTCAGGCATGGGACTCCTCCAGGAACGCGCCGAGCAGCGGGGTGAGCCGCGCCCGCGCGGTGATGTGCAGGTCGTGGCCGCCGTTCAGGACGTGCCGCCGGGCGGCGGGCAGCGCCTGCCCCACCAGGTCGGCGGCGGACCGGAACGGCGACCCGGACCCGACGACGGCGAGCAGCGGGAGCCCGGCCAGCTCGGCCAGCTCGGCGGCCGTGACCGGCGGGTCGGCCGCGAGGTCGTACACCAGCGAGGTTCGTCTCAGCAGGTCGGCGACCGAGTCCCTGGCGGCGTCCGGGACGGCGCACCGGCCCGGGTCGATCTCGGCGACGACGCCGGAGAACGGCGGGTCGACCAGCGCGAGCGCCGTCACCCGGCCGGGGTGCGCGCGGGCGAACCGGACCGCGACGGTCGCGCCGTAGCTGTGCCCGGCGATCGCGAACGGCGGCAGGTCGGCGGTGAGCGCGGCCAGGTCGTCGGCCATCGTCGTGGTGTCGTATCCGGTCGGGGTGCGCTCGGTCAGGCCGTGCCCGCGCCAGTCCGGCAGCCGGACGCGGCGGGTGCGGGCGAGCGCGGGCGCGGCGGTGAAGAACCAGGACGCCGCCGAGCCGGTGAACAGCCCGTGCAGCATCACCACCGGCGACCGGCCCGTGTCCCGCCCGAGGTCCACCACGTGGAACCGGACGCCTCGGGCGCGGACGTAGGCCACTGTGCCGTCTCCTAGGCGTAGGCCGCGGAGGTGTCGGCCGTGTCCGGGGCGGCGGCGGCGTCGGCGGCGCCTTCCCGGGACGCGGCGAGGCGTCCCTCGATGTAGGAGGTGAGGTCGCCGACCGTCATGGCCATGATCTGGTCCAGGTCCAGCCCGGCGATGAACGCGGCGAACTCGATCCGCGTGCCGTAGTGCCGCTGCAGCTTCTCGGCGAGCGCGACGAACTCGATGCTCTCCAGCGCGAGGTCGGCGTTGAACGTGGTGTCCGGGCCGACCGTCTGCTCGAGCAGGAAGTCCTCCCCGACGACCTCGGCCAGCATGGCCACGACCTCGGACAGGACATCGTTTTCGCTGGTCATGTGCTGTTCTCTCCCTTGGTTTGGTGGCCGTCCCCGCCCTCGCCGCCGTCGCCCGCGCCGGGCTCCGGAAGCGTCCAGGTCACGACGTGGCCGTCGAACTCGCGCGAGGTCGTCCCCGCGGAGCCCGCGGAACCCGCGAACCCCCCGGGACGGTCGCCGGGCGGCGCGTCCGCGGGCCTGATCTCGATGCGGCACGTCCGCCCGGCCGGACGGACGAGCGCGACGCCCAGCTCGCCGGTCTGCGCGACCGACAGCGCGAGCGGCGAGTCGAACGCGCCGGTCGCCCGGGGCCGTCCGGACGCGTCGTCGGTGATGGTGACCTCGGCGGGGAACAGCGGGCCGTGGCCGTGCTCCCAGAGCCAGTGCCGGACGGCGTCCTTGGCGGCGATCCGGCCGAGCAGCCAGGGGCCCTGCTCGCGCGGGGCGAGGGCCTCGTACCCGGGGCGCTCGGCGGCGTTGAGGTACTGCCGCATGAGCAGCTCGCGCGAGGACCCGTTGTTCCAGCGCTTCCGGGCCAGGACCCAGCCGCCGGGCTGCGGTTCGGCGGTGCCGGACACCTCGGGGGTGAACTTCATCCGCCAGGTCTGCTCGTCGGTGTAGAAGCGGTGCGTCGTCCAGCCCTCGACGCGGCACCAGACCCGGCCGTCCGGGCCGGTCAGCTCGCCGTCGCAGCGGAACGTGGTCGAGGTCAGGGCGCGGCTCCGGACGGTCGCGGGGAGCAGCGTGCCGGGCGGTGGCGGCGGCCCGTACCAGGTGACGCGCTCGATGCCGGTCGGGAACACCGTCTGGTCCTTCTCGCCGTGCACCTGGATCCAGTGACCGGCGAGCTGGCCGAGGTTGTCCAACAGGGCGCCGGGCGTCGGCAGGGCGGCCAGGACGCCCCGGATGCCGTCCGAGCCGAGCGCGCCGATCTCGCGGACGCCCTGGTAGACCGGGCCGTGGAACATCCAGCGCTCGGCGTAGAACCGCTCGGCGGCGACGGGCGGCGGGCCCTCGCCGGTGAGCGGTGTCCGGTCCGGCGCGGGCGGCTCGGGGTACCGGGGCGCGAGCAGGACGATCCCGTCGGTGTGCCCCTTGACGACGACCTCGACCCGGTGCAGGCCGTCGGCGGCGGCCACCCGGGCGGGATCCAGCAGCCGCGCCGAGACCTCGGTCTCGGTCGGCGGGTCGGCGGTGACCCAGCGCAACGCCCGGACCCGCTCCAGCCCGGTGCAGACCAGGCCGGGGAACAGCTCGCGCGCCGCGTCCGCCATGGTCTCCAGCAGGGTCGTCAGCGGCACCACCGGGAACCCGTCGGACGCCTCGGGCCAGCCGGCCGGCTGCCGGAACAGGCAGTGGTCCCGGACGTAGGGCATCGTGTCCAGCGAGAACACCCGCCGGACGGTCGACTCGGTCGGCCTCGGCTGCGCCGGGACCAGCGGCGGAACCGGCGGAACCGGGGGTGTCGCGGCCTGGGACGGCTGCGGGGCGACCGGGGACGGCATCGGGGCGGTGTTCTGCAGCGCGTCCATGACGTGGTGGGCGCTGTCGACGGCCTCGCGCAGGAACGCGTCCAGCTCGGCCGTCACCGGGTCGGTGGCGGGCAGCGACGGCCGCTCCCCCGGACGCGTCAGCTCCCCCGAACCCGTCAGGGGCGGAACGAGACCGTCCAGCCGGACGACCTGAACGCCGAGATCGAGCCTCACCGCGCCCGGCCCGGACGGCACGACCGGCGGGGCGGCGGCCGGGCCCGCGCCGTGCCCCTCCGTCCACAGCGCGGCGGCGACGCGGCGGAGCTGCGCCATGCCGGATCGCTGCGGCACGTTCACGGCCATGGCCAGGTGCTCGCGGTCGCCGAGCCGGTCGCCCACGAAACCGGTGATGCTGCCCGGCCCGACCTGGACGAAGGCGCGCACGCCCGCGCCGTACAGCTCCTCCACGAGTTCGCTGAACCGGACCGGTTCCAGCAGGTGCCGCAGGACGAGGTCGCGGATGTCCGCCTCGTCCTGCGGGAACGGCGCGACGGTCGTCGCCGACCAGAGCGGGATGTCCGGCGGGTGGAGGGTCAGCGCCGCGAAGGCGGGCCGCAGCTGCTCCAGCAGGGACGCGGCCATCGGCGTGTGGAAACCGGTGCGGAACGGCAGCTCCTGGCCCAGCACGCCCTCGGAGCCGAGCCGCCGCAGGATCTCCCGGACGGCCCCGGGATCGCCGCAGACGACCGACTGGTGCGGGCAGTTGTCGTGGCTGACCACCACGTCCGCGCGGGTGCCGAGGACCTCCAGGACGCGGTCCGCGCCGCAGCCGAGCGCGCCGTAGGCGACGTCCGGGACGCGCAGGCCGCCGGGTCCGAGGGCGCCGGGGGCGAGGGCGTCGATGAAGGTGGCCATGGCGTCCGGGCGGTACATCCCGGAGACGAGCATCGCGGTCCACTCGCCGAGGCTGTGACCCGCGGCGACGTCCGGGCGGACGCCGGTCTCGGCGAGGGCGCCCGCCAGCAGCCGTCCGACCGCCATCACGTCGGCGGCGTGGCCGAGCAGGTCGGTGCGTCCGGTCATGGCGGGGCGTTCGAGGCCGAAGTGGTCGGCGACGTCGTCCACGCGCGGCTCGAAGGACGGCTCGAACCCGGGGAACAGGAACGCCAGGCGTCCCCCGGCGGCGAGCAGCGGCCTCGGGGTGAACCAGATGTCGCCGCGTCCGCGCCAGGGGGTGCCGCGGTCGGCGACGGCGCGGGCGAGCGTGAGCTTGCGGGTGTCCGGGGCGACGATCGCGAGGCGGCAGGGCAGGTCGGCGGGGTCCCGGTCGCAGCGTTCGAGCAGCTCGTCGTTGGGGGCGCGCAGCAGGTCGGCGAGGTCGGCGGCCGTGCGGGCGGCCAGGCGCAGCACCCGCTCACCGCTCCCGTCGCCGCCGCCGCGCAGCCGCAGCGGCCCGAGGTGCGCCTTCGACACCGCCGGGGCCTCCTCCAGGACGAGGTGGGCGTTCGTCCCGCCGAACCCGAAGGCGTTGACGACCGCGCGGCGCGGTCCGCGCGCCGGACGCTCCCACCCGGCGGTCTCGCGGACGGGCGCCAGCCGCGTCCCGGTCATGGCCTGGTGCGGCTCGGTGACGTGCAGCGTCGGCGGCAGGACGGCGTCGCGCAGCGCGCACGCGGCCTTGATCAGGCCCGCCATCCCGGCGGCGGGCATCGCGTGCCCGATCATCGACTTGACCGTCCCGACGTGCAGCGGACTCCCCCGCTCGCCGAACACGCGGAGCAGCGCGGCCAGCTCGGCCGCGTCCCCGGCCGGGGCTCCGGTGCCGTGCGCCTCGACCAGCCCGGCGGCGTCCGGCGCGGACGGGTCGAGCCCGGCGTCCGCCCAGGCTCGTTCGAGGGCGAGGACCCGGCCGTCCACCCGCGGGGTCAGCAGGCCGGACGCGCGGCCGTCGCCGGACGACCCGGCCCCGCGGATCACGGCGTAGATCTTGTCGCCCGCCCGCAGCGCGTCCGGCAGCCGCTTCAGCAGCGCCATGCCGGTGCCCTCCGACAGCAGGGTGCCGTCGGCGGCGCGGTCCAGCGGACGGATCATCCCGGTCGGCGACAGCGCCCTGAGGCGGCTGAACACGCTCCAGAGCGTGGCGTGGTGCGAGTGGTGGACGGCCCCGGCGAGCATCGCGTCGCACTGCCCCGAGCGCAGCGCCCGCACCGCGTGCTCGACCGCGATCAGCGACGACGCGCACGCCGCGTCGACCGTGTAGGCCGGTCCGCGCAGGTCGAACCGGTTCGCGACGCGGGAGGCCGCGAGGCTCGGGATGACGCCGTCCGGGGCGTCCGGGCACTCGGGGCCGAGCCGGGAGTGGAACGCCTCCCTGATCTGCTCCAGCCGGCCCGCGGGCAGGTCGGGAAGCAGCTCGGTCAGGATGGCCGCGACCTGGTGGAACACCGTGACCCGCTGGTCCAGCCGGGCCAGTCCGGGACCGATGTGGCTGCCCCGGCCGAGCACGACGCCGACCCGGGTCCGGTCGGGCAGCCGCTCGTCGCCGCCCGCGTCCGCGATCGCCTCGGCGGCGGTGCGCAGCGCGAGCAGCTGGTCCGGTTCGATCCCGGGCACGTCGGCCGGGGTGATCCCGAACCGCGCCGGGTCGGCGGTGGCGAGGTCGTCCACGAACCCGCCACGCCGGCAGTAGAACCGGTCGGCGCGCGGGGGCCCGTCGTAGGCGGACGGGTCGTGGTAGAGCGCGGGGTCCCAGCGGTGGGGCGGGACGTCGGTGATCGCATCCACGCCCGCCCGGATGTTCGCCCACAGCTCCGCCGCCGAGCCCGCGCCGGGGAAGACCGCCCCGAGCCCGACGACGGCGATCGGCTCGCCGCCCTCCGGCCGTCCGCCGTGCACGCGTCCCGTCGCCGTGCCGGTGGAGGGAACGGGAGCGTGCCCGGCCGCCCGGTCGGTGGTGAGGCCGGCCGCGAGGCCGGTGGGGACGTCCGGCACGCGGCTCGTCACGAGGTCGCCCCGGCGTCGCGCTCCTGAACGCGGCCGATCTCGGGACCGCGCTCGTGGCCGATTTCGTGACCGCTCTCGTCATCCTCGCCACCGGACGAGCCGGCTGCCCCGGCTGCCCCGGCTGCCCCGGTGGCCCCGGTGGCCCCGGTGGCCCCGGTGGCTCCGTCCACTCCGGTGGCTTCGGTGGCTTCGGTGGCTTCGGTGGCTCCGGCGGGGTCCGCGAGGGTGGCCGCGAGGACGACCTGTGACTCGTCCCCGGTGGCGATCTCGCGCAGGAGCGCGGCGACGGCGGCGTCCGGGTCGACGAGCGCGACGCCGCGCCGGGCGTACTCGCGGGCGATCTCCGGCGACACCATCCCGCCCCCGGCCCACGGCCCCCAGTCGGCGACCAGGACCCGGCCGCGCAGCCGCGTCCGCCACACGCGGGCGAGGGTGTCGCAGGCGTCGTTCGCGGCGGAGTAGTCGGCCTGCCCCGGGTTCCCGTACACGCCCGAGACGCTGCCGAACACCACGAAGAACCGCAGGTCGGAGCGGGCGGCGGCGGCGAGCGCGGACGCGCCGGACAGCTTCGTCCGGTACACCGCGTCGAACGACTCGGGCGTCTTGTCGCGGACGAGCCGGTCGTCCACCACGCCCGCGCCGTGGACGACGCCGTCGAGCCGTCCGTGGCGGCGGTAGGCGTCGTCGACGACGGACCGGACGGCCTGCGCGTCCCGCACGTCCACGGGGTGGTAGCGCACCTCGGCCGCGTGCTCGCGCAGCGCCGCGAGGGTCGCGCGGATCTCCCGCGCCGCGAGGATGCCACGGATCCGCGCCTCGATCTCCGCGGGCGCGCGTCCGCCCTGGGCGACCAGGACGCGGCGCAGTGCGGCCTCGTCCGGCGCGTCCGAGAGCTCGGGTTCCTCGGGGCCCGGCTCCGGCGTCCGGCCCAGCAGCCCGATCCGGCAGCCGGTCGTCCGCGCCAGCTCCAGCGCGACCCGCGCGGTGATGCCGCGCGCGCCGCCGGTCAGCAGGACGACGCCGTCCGGCCCGAGCTCCGGCCCGGCCGCCTCGCCCGGCCCCCGCGCGAGCTCCTCCCGGACGAGCACCAGCGTCTGCCGGACGTCGCCCTCGTACCCGACCTCGACCGGACCTCCGGGCGCGAGCAGCTCGGCCAGCAGGCGCAGCGCGATCGTGCGCGGGCTGTCCTTGGTGTCGACGTCCACGGCCCGGACGAGCGTCTCGGGGAACTCCTTCGCCAGCGTCCGGGCGAGGCCGCGCAGGCCCGCGCCCGGCGTCGGGTCGCCGACGCCGCCGTCGAAGCCGCGGCCGAACGCGCCGCCCGCGCCGGTCCCGAGGATCAGCCAGCCCGGCCCGGCCAGCAGCGTCTCCCGGATCCCGGCGTACGCGCCCGGCAGCACCGGCCCGCCGCCCGGGCGCAGCGCGGCGAGGTGGATCAGGCCGTCGCACGGGTCACCCGCGTCCAGCGGCGTCCGCACCTGCGCGCCCTGCTGTTCGAGCAGGTCGGCGAGCTCCAGCGCGACGCCGCAGCCGTCGTCCACGATCACGAACGTGAGGCCGTCGAACCGTCCGGGCACGATCTCGGGGACGGGCAGCGCGGGCAGCCCCTCCAGCCGGACGACCTGCCGCACGGGCGCCACCGCAGGCGTTTCCGCAGGCGTTTCCGCAGACGTTTCGGCGGGCGGTCCGGCGGACGCTTCCGCGAGCGTTCCAGCGGATCTTCCGGCGGGCGTTTCCGCAGACCTTCCAGCGGACGCTCCGGCGGACGTTTCCACGAGCGTTCCGGCGGGCGCTTCCGCGAGCGTTCCGGCGGACCTTTCGGTGGCCGCTTCGGCGGACGTTCCGGCGGGCGCTTCCGCGAGCGTTCCGGCGGACCTTCCGGTGGCCGCTTCGGCGGGCGTTTCGGCGGGCGTTTCGGCGGACAGTCCGGCGACGCTCCGGCGAGCGCTCCGGTGGGCGTTTCCGCAGGTGTTTCGGCGGGCTCGGGGGGCTGCGGGGCGGTGTTCTCGACGGCGGCCTCCGGAGCCGGGCCGTTCGCGGACGGGACGAGCCGCGCGCCGATCCAGGCGACGATCTCGCCGATGGTCTTGATCCCGGTGAGCTGCTCGACGACCGTCTCGTCCAGGCGCGCGCCCCCCGCGGTGAGGCCGACCCGGTCGGCCAGCTCGCCGATGATCTCGGTGCGCTTGATGGAGTCGATCGACAGGTCCGCCTCGAGGTCCAGATCGGAGCCGAGCATCGCCTCGGGGTAGCCCGTCCGCGCGCCGATCACCGCCAGCACGGCGGCGCGGATCCCGTCCGGGCCGGGCGCGCCGGTCCGCTCCTCCGGCGGCTCGTCCGGGGGTGTCCGGACGGCCGGAACCGTCCCCGGATCCGGAACGGGCGGCGGCGGGGTCGCGGACAACGGCTGCGGGACGACGTGCCCGGAGACCACCGACCGGGGCGCGGGCACCGAGGGCACAGGCGGCAGGCCGCCCCGCGCCGCCGACGACGGCGCGTTCTTGTTGAGCAGGCCGAGGACGACGTCCCGCTGCGCGGCGACGAGCTCGCGGCTCGTGCGCAGGTACTCCAGGACGGCCGTGTGGAGCGGATCCTGGACGGGAGCGCCTTCGTCGGCGGTCTCCGCGGCGCTCAGGGCGTCCGGACGGTCGGACGTGGGCATGGGGCCTCCCGAGGAGGGGAGCGCGATCCGCTCGGCGGGGCGCAGCGAGTTCGTGAGATGGGAGCCGTCGGCGGTCCGGACGAGGTGGCCGTTGACGATCCAGCCGGGCACGGCGGGCGGATGGGCGGCCGACAGGACGCGGGCGTCGCGCCCGGAGAACAGCGCCCCGGCGTCCACGGGGACGCCCGCGACGGCCAGGTCGGCGAGCGCGCGCAGCAGCCGTACGACGCCGTCCTCGCCGGGCGCGTCGCAGGCCACGGCGGTGTGCGGGCGGTCGCCGAGGATCTCGCCGACCAGATGGGTCAGCACCCGTCCGGGACCGGCCTCGACGAACACCCGCGCGCCCGCCTCGTACATCGCCTCGACCTGCTCGACGAACCGGACCGGCGCCGAGACCTGCCCGGCGAGCGTCGCGCGCAGTTCGGCGGGCTCGGACGCGTAGGGCGCGGCGGTGGTGTTGGACCAGACCGGGAACGCGGGCGAGCGCAGGTCCCGCCGGGACAGTTCGGCGCGCAGGGCCGCCGCCGCACCGCCGACGAGCGGGCTGTGGAAGGCCGCCGCGACCGGGATCCGCCGCGCCGCGATGCGGCGCGCGGACAGCGCCCGGAGGGCCTGGTCGAGCGCGGGCGTCGATCCGGAGATCACGACCTGGCGGGGCGCGTTGTGGTTGGCGATGACCAGCTCGGAGATGCCCGCCATCGCCGCCCGGACCTCGTCCAGGGGCCCGGTGCAGGCGACCATCGAGCCGGGGTCGTCGCCGTGCGTG
This sequence comes from Actinomadura oligospora ATCC 43269, assembly GCF_000518265.1. Lineage (GTDB taxonomy): Bacteria > Actinomycetota > Actinomycetes > Streptosporangiales > Streptosporangiaceae > Spirillospora > Spirillospora oligospora. The sequence continues at coordinate 139,952 of NZ_KI912412.1, forward strand.
ACGGCGGCGGCGAGGATCGCCTCGGCGCGGGCCGCCGACAGCTCGACGAGGTCGTCCTCGCCGAAGACGCCCGCTGCGGCCAGCGCGACGAGTTCGCCGTAGCTGTGCCCGGCGGCGAGGTCGGGCCGGACGCCCAGCTCGGTCAGCAGCCGGTGCGCGGCGAGGCCCGCGATGCCGAGCGCGGGCTGCGCGACGCGGGTCTCGGTGATCGCCTCGAACTGCGCGCGCTCGTCGTCCTCGGTGAACGCGGCGGGCGGGAACATCGCGGGGGCGTACCGTCCGTCCGCGAGCCGGAGCAGGCGCTGGAGCCTCGGGAACGCGACGAACAGGTCGGCGAGCATGTTCGGCCGCTGGCTGCCCTGCCCCGGGTAGAGAAACGCGACCTTGCCGGTCTCCCCCGCCTTCGCGGGCGCGACGGCCACGCCCGGCGCCGCCCGGAACTCGCGCGCCGCGTCGAGCTTGGCGCGCAGGTCGTCCAGGCCGGACGCGACGATCGCGACCTGGACGCGGGCCGGGTTCGGCTCGGCGAAGGTGCGGGCCAGGTCGCGCAGGCGCGCGCCCGGGACGTCCGCGAGGGCGGCGAGCCGGTCGATCTCGGCGCGCGCGGCGTCCCGGTCCGCGCCGCGGACGAGCAGCAGCTCGGCGCGCCAGGCGGCCAGGCCGGAGACCGGCTCGGGCGCGCCGTCGTACCCGGCGAGGACGGCGTGGAAGTTGGACCCGCCGAACCCGAACCCGGACAGGCCCGCGAACCGCTCGCCCGGCGCGGCGGCCCACGGACGGGCCGTCCGGCCGAACGCGAGCGGGCTGGACGGCCCGTCCCACGCCCGGTTCGGCTCGGTGAGGTGCAGGGTGCCGGGCAGGACGCCGGAGTGCAGCGCGTACGCGGCCTTGATCAGCCCGGCGAGCCCGGCGGCGCACTTGGTGTGCCCGATCTGGGACTTGACCGAGCCGAGCGTGACGGCGCCCGGCGCGGCCCCGGCCTCGGTGAACGCCCCGGTGAGGGTGGTGAGCTCCGTCCGGTCGCCGACCTCGGTCCCGGTGCCGTGCGCCTCGATCAGCCCGACCCGCGCGGGGTCGATCCCCGCGCGTTCGTAGGCGCGGTCCAGCGCGAGCCGCTGGCCCTTCCCGCTCGGCGCGGTGAGGCCGAGCGAGCGCCCGTCGGACGACCCGGCCACGGACTTGACCACCGCGTAGATCCGGTCGCCGTCGCGCTCGGCGTCCGCGAGCCGCTTCAGCACCACGCACGCGACGCCCTCGCCGAGGGTGATCCCGTCGGCGGACGCGTCGAAGGTGGCGCAGCGGCCCTTCCGGGAGAGCGCGTGGACCGACGAGAACAGCAGGTAGTTGTTGATGCCGTTGTGCAGGTCGGCGCCGCCGCACAGCACCATGTCGGACGTCCCGGACGCCAGGTCCTTGCAGGCGAGGTCGAGCGCGGCGAGGGACGCGGCGCACGCGGCGTCCACGGTGAGGTTCGCGCCGCCGAGGTCGAGCCGGTTGGCGATCCGCCCGGCGATCACGTTGGTGAGCACGCCGGGCACCGAGTCCTCGGTGAGCCTCGGGAGCTGCTCGTCCAGGCCCGCGGGGACCCGCCCGTAGAACATCGGCAGGATCGCGCGGGTCGAGTAGGCGGCGCCGAGCTCCGTCCCGGCCTCCGAGCCGAAGACGACCGAGGTGCGCGAACGGTCGAAGGGGCGCTCGTCGTAGCCCGCGTCACGCAGCGCGCGCGCCGCGACCTCCAGGGCGAGCAGCTGCACCGGCTCGACGCTGCCCAGCGAGTTCGGCGGAATGCCGTAGGCGAACGCGTCGAACGGGATGTCCGGCACGAACCCGCCCCACTTGGACGGGCTCTTCTCGCCGTCGCGGCTGTCCGGGTCGAAGAAGATCTCCGGGTCCCAGCGCTCGGCCGGGACCTCGGTGACGGCGTCCACGCCATGCACGATGTTCGCCCAGTACCGGGCGGCGTCCGGCGCCCCGGGGAACACGCAGCCGATGCCGACGATCGCGACGTCCAGCGGCGCGGCGCCGGTCCCGGGCGCGTCCTCGGCGGGGGCGGTCACCCCGAGCGCGGCGGCACGGGACTCCAGGAACCGCAGCGCGCCCGAGGTGACCTGCTCGTGCAGCCCGGTGATGCTCGTGGTGGCCGACCGCAGCGCCGCGGCCTGCCCGATCATGTACATGCCCTCGCGGGCCTGCTCGTCCCCGCCGACGGTCTCCAGCGGGCCCCCGCCGGGCCCGCGGCGCAGGCCCTTGGCCGCGATCCGGAGCCGTCCGAGGTTCAGCTCCTCCAGTTGCTCCCACATCCGCCTGCGGGTCGTCCCGGACGCCTCCAGTCCCTGCCTGGCCTGGTCGAACGCCTCGACGTAGGGGGTGCGGGCACAGCGCGTGGCGTGGCCCGGCGAGGTCTCCAGGAGGGTCGTCCCGGCGCACTCGACGGCGGTCCTCTGGAAGCCGGGCATGATCGCCCCGGCCGCGACGGCCTCGTAGGTGAACAGGTACGCGGTGCCCATCAGGACGCGGACGTCCGCGCCGCGTTCCGCGAGCGGAGCGGCGAGCGCGGCGACCATCGCGCCGGACCGCTCGTCGTGGATCCCGCCCGCGAACAGCACCGACATCTCGTCCGCCGCGCCGGGGTGGCGGTCGGCGAAGTCGACGAGCCGCTGGACCTGCGCCTCCCACAGCGGGAAGCTCGCGCGCGGTCCGACGTGCCCGCCGCACTCCAGGCCCTCGAACACGAACTTGCGCGCGCCCTCGCCGAGGAACCGCTCCAGCAGTCCGGGCGACGGGACGTGCAGGTAGGTGGAGATCCCGGCGTCCTCCAGCGGCGCCGCCTGGGCCGGACGCCCGCCCGCGATCAGCGCGTACGGCGGGCGCGCGGCGAGCACGGCCTCGATCTGGGCCTCGCGCAGCTCCGGCGGCGCGAACCCGAGGACGCCGACGCCCCACGGCCGTCCGGCGAGCCGGTCGGCGGTGTCGGCCAGCAGGTCGCGCACCTCGTCGGCGCCCATCAGCGCGAGCGCCAGGAACGGCAGGCCGCCGTCCTGCGCGATGGCCGCGGCGAACGCCGACCGGTCGCTGACCCGCGTCATCGGCCCCTGCACGACCGGGTAGTCGCGGCTGATCGGCGTGCCCGGCGGGTTGTCGCGGGGCGCGAGCGGACGGGCCCTGAGCGCGGCGCGCAGGTGCTCCCCGACCTGCTCCCGGACGGCCTGGACCACGCCCCCGGCGGTCCGGTACCGGTCGCCGAGCGCGGCGGCGAGGAACCCGTCCTGGCCGACCGGCAGCGCCTTGACGTGCAGCCCGGACGCGCCGAGCAGCGCGTTCGCCTCCGCCGGGTCGAGCCCGGCCAGGTCGAAGTCGGGCAGGTCCGGGCGGGTGAAGATCCGGTGGCCGCCGCTGACGCGCGTCTCGCTGCCGTCCATGGCGCGCAGCGCGTCCGCGACGTCGCGCGGCAGCTCGCACTCGCGGACCAGCGCGAGCTGGACGTCCAGGACGACCCCCGCCGCGCCGCCCGCGACCGCGGCGGCGGCCGTGTTCGGGCCGATGCCGCCCGCCGCGAGCACCGGGACGGTGACCTCCGGATCCCCCAGCAGCTGCTGGAGCAGCACGAACGTGGTCAGTTCACCGATCCGTCCGCCCGCCTCGCTGCCGCGCGCGATCAGCCCGTCGGCGCCCGCGGTCGCGCGCGCGGCGTGCGCCTCGGCGCCGGACACGACCTCCACGAGGAGCCTGCGTCCGCGCGCGTAGGCGATGGTGTCGTCGAGGGAAGCGGCGTCCAGCAGGACGGTCCGGACGTTCGCGGGCAGCTCGTCCGGGCGCACCCCGCACCCGGCCGGGACCCGCACCCCGAACGCGCCCCGCCACCAGCGGGTGAGGTCGGCGAGCGCGGCCAGCGCGGCGGCCCGGTCGGTGCCGAGGTCGAGCACGCCGAGGCCGCCGGCCCGGCAGACCGCGGCGGCCAGGTGGGGCGCGGGCCGGCCGAACGGGCCGACCCCGACGACCTCCACCTCCGGCCGGAGGGGCCGGTCTCCCGGCCCCCGCCCGATCACGCCGCCCGGATCCACCTCAGCCGTCATGCACTGCCCCCCGCCGTTCCGTGCCCGGCCCGACCCTGGAGGCCGGCACGGCTCGAACAACCCTGGCCCGTCACACGTTGCGCACCGCGGCGCGCCCTTCCGCAGGAGGGGACCGCGATGAGCCGCAACACTACGGTCGGTGAACGCGCGACCGCCGTGGGCGACACACCCCGGCCGCCCCTCACGCGCAGTCCGGAGGGTCTCTGGACCCTCCCTTGACGGAAACCAGACCCGGGGCCCGCGGGACGGACGCGCACTCGGCGGCGCCACGTCCGCCGGTGGCCGGATGCGGGCACCTTCCCGCCGTCGGGAAATCCTCTTCAGGACGCTTCCGCCGAAGCGCGCGCCACCTCTCGGCACCACCGGCATTCATCGCGGGCGACACATGACGGGAAGGCTCACATAGGGCTTATGAATTGCCATCCGGTCAAAAATTCACGGCCGTCCATATCGCCGAGGGCCCCGCAGGGACGGGACGCGCCCTCACCGCCGTCGATCAGCCGGTGAACGGCCCGGCGGCCCGGCGAGCAGCGGCCCCGCATCGACTCCGCGAGCGCGACACCACCATCCACCCAAGAGTGGCGAACAGGAAAATATTGACCAACCCGCTCCACCCCCGGCAGGCGTCGTTGACAGCGGACGGCCACGGGACCGGCGCCCATCATCGCGGGGAGGGCGTGAATTATTCCTGACGGCACGCGCCCATTCGACAATGATTTACCGTCGAGGACGGCCGAATGGCGTCCGCGCGCGAGTCCGGCCCGCCCCGCCGTCCCACGCCCGGGGGCCTCTCGCGCCCGAGCCGACACTTCGCGCATAATGCCAGTTACACCCCGTAGCATCCACGCCACGGGCCGGTGTCAGGCGGGTGGACGATGAGAGTCCGCGGCGTGCGGGAACGCACGCCCCACCAGCACACATCCGGCGCGCGCAGACGTCCGCCGCGCGCCGCGGAACCGCACGCGCCCGGCGGAACGACCGGCCGCCCCTGCGACCCGGCGCTCGCGCCGCTGCTGGCGCAGTACCGGGCGGTCTGCCCCGGCCGGGACGAGCGCGAGATCGTCCGCGGCTACCGGGTCGCCGAGCGCCTGCACCGGGGGCAGCTGCGCAAGTCGGGCGCGCCCTTCATCACCCATCCGCTCGCGGTCGCGACCATCCTCGCCGGGATGGGCATGGACACCGCGACGCTCGTCGCCGCCCTGCTGCACGACACCGTCGAGGACACCCCGTACACGCTGGGCGAGCTGCGCGCCGACTTCGGCGACGAGGTGGCCGTCCTGGTGGACGGGGTGACCAAGCTGGACGGCGAGCGCTGGGGCGCGCGGGCCGAGGCCGAGACCTTCCGCAAGATCGTGCTGGCCGCCGCGGCGGACCTGCGGGTCCTGGTGATCAAGCTGGCGGACCGGCTGCACAACCTGCGCACGCTCGGCTTCCAGTCGCCGGAGAAGCGGATCCGGATCGCCACGGCCTCGCACGAGCTGCTCGTCCCGTTCGCCGAGCGGCTCGGCATCCGCGTGCTGCAACGGGAGATGGACGACCTGGCGTTCGCCGCCCGCGACCCCGACGGGCACGCCGCCGCGGCCCACGCGGTCGCCGCCGCCCTCGCGCGCGGCCCCGCCGTGTTCGGCCCGGCGATCGGACGGATCGGCCCCGCCCTGCGCGGGCACCAGGTGACGGGCGAGACGTGCGTCCGGCCGCGGCACCTGTACGCGGTGCACAAGGCGCGCGGCGGGGACGTCGACGGGCTGCGTCCGGGCGAGGCGGCCCGGCTCCTGATCCTCGTGGACGGCCCGGACACCGACTGCTACATCGCGCTCGGAGCGGTCCACTCCGTCCTGCACCCGATCCCGGGACGGCTCCGCGACCACATCGCGACGCCGAAGGACAACCTGTACCGGTCGCTGCACACCCGCGTCGTCAGCCCGGACGGCGACCCCCTCGAAGTGATCATCCGGAGCCGGGCGATGCACCCGCTCGCCGAGTACGGGATCGTCGCGAGCGTCCGGGAGGCGGGCGACCACGCGGCCGAGCGGGAGGTCGCGGGCCGCCGCGACCTGGTCTGGCTGAGCCGGCTGCTGGCCTGGCAGTCCGCCGCCCCGTCCGACCGGTTCCTGGACGGCCTGCGCGCCGACCTCGCGCCCGGCACGGTCGCCGCGTTCACCGCCGAGGGCCGGATGGTCACGCTGCCCGAGGGCGCGACCGCCCTGGACTTCGCCTACGCCCTGGACGGCGGTTCGGGGGAACGTTCCATCGGCGCGCTGGTCAACGGCCGTCTCGCGCCGCTGTCGGTCGAGCTGCGCAGCGGGAACGTGGTCGAGGTGCTGACCGAGCCGGGAGCCTCGCCGTCCGCCGACTGGCTGGACTTCGCGGTGACCGCTCACGCGCGCGTAGGAATCACCGAATGGCTCGCCCGGCACCACGCCGAACGGTCCGCCGACGCGGGTCGGCGGCTCCTCGCCGAGGCCCTCGCCGGACGGCGCGTGGACCTGCTCGCGGCCGAGGCCAGCGGCGACGCCCTCGCGGTCGCCCGCGACCTGGGGTATGCGGAGCTGGAAGAGATGTATGCCGCGCTGGACTCCGGATCCCTCCGTCTCCCTCACCTTCTGGCACGGCTCGTCCCCCGATAGCCTGGGAGGCGTGTTCGAACTGGCCACGGACGGGCCGAAGGTCATCGTGTGCGGTGTGGACGGCTCCGACCCCTCCCTGCACGCGGCGGCGTACGCCTGGGGGCTGGCCCGCAGGTCGGACGCCCACCTGGTGCTCGTGTACGCGGTGGCGGTCGCCGCGATGTCCACGCTGACGCCCGGCGGCGCGGCCGTCGTGCGCGAGGCGTCCGAGCAGGTCGCCGAGGAGATGCGGGCCGAGCTGGAGAAGGCGGCCGAGCGGGCGCGCGTCTCCTACGAGTTCCGCCGGGAGCCCGGCGACCCCGCCTCGGTGCTCACCAGGATCGCCGACGAGGTGCGCGCGGACGCCGTGATCGTCGGCGCCTCCGCGCAGGCCGGTCACAGGCTGATCGGGTCGGTCGCGGTCCGGCTGGTCCGCGCCGGACGCTGGCCCGTGACGGTCGTCCCGTGAGCGACGCGATCCCGGGTGCGCGGCCCGCCGTCCGGGTAGATGATCTCCAAGTGGCGGACCTGACGCGAGGGGACGGGATGGACGAGCCGTACCTGACCGAGGTGGGCTGGACGAACGGCGTCCTCCGGCTGCGCGGGCGGGTGCCCGGCGTCCGGGTCGCCGCCTCCGACCTGGTGGTCCTGGTCCGCGAGCGGGACGGCGAGCGGGTGCTGCCGGTCACCGTCGAACCCGCGCACGACGACGAGGGGACGGCGTTCGACGCGGGCGTCGACCTCGCCACGGCCCTGGCCGGCGCGACGCTCCCCCACGGCGTGTGGGACCTGGACCTCGCCGTCGAGTCCCCGGACGGCGCGCGCGTCACCCCGCTGCGTCCGGGCACGGCCGTCCCGCTGGACGGCGTCCCGCAGCGGCGGTTCCTCCCCGGCTCCACCCCGGTCACGGTGTACTTCGACCGGCACGGCCAGCTCGCCCTGGACGTCGGCGGCGAGCCCCGCACCGCCGGGGACTGCCAGGCCGACACGCTGACCTGGAACGACCGGGACGAGGAGCTGATGATCAGCGGCCACCTCGTCCTGCCGGGCACGACCCTGGTGACCGCGTGGCTGTCGCTGCGCGACCCGCACACCGCCCGCGAGTACGACGCGTTCGTCCGGATCGGCCAGGTGGACGGCCTGTTCACCTACACGGCCGCCGTCCCGCTGACCCGCTCGTTCATCGACGACCCGCTGCCGCGCGGACGCTGGGGCGTGCACCTGGTCATGGGCGTGTCCGGGATCCACCGCGAGTTCCGGGTGCTGGCCCCGGCCGAGCCGTTCCAGCACCAGGTCCGGCGGCGGCTGGTCCCGACCCGCGTGTCGACGACCCTCGCCCCCGACCCCCTCGTGATCACCGTCGGCCGCTGAACCTCCCCGTCCTGACCTCCGCCCTCGCGGGCCGTCCGGTCAGGGGTCGAAGAGCGGCGGCGGGCCGATCATGGACGCCGCCGCGGAGATCACCGCGACGACGGCGACGCCGCCGCACAGGTTGAGCGCCGCGGTCGTCGCGGTCGCCTGGATCGGGCCGCCCACCAGCGGCGGCAGGGCCGTGACCAGCAGCACCAGCAGGCCGCCCGACCAGAGGAAGGCTCGGACGGGCCGCCGCGCGGTCGCCAGCAGGATCTGCACGAGCGCGGTGAGCTGGAGCGTCACGGCGGCGGAGCAGATGGCGTAGGCGGTGCCCGCGCCGCCCGGGCCGAGCGTCCGGTCCACGAAGGACGGGACGGGCACACCGGACATCATCCGGATCACGTAGGCCGAGCCGAACGCCAGGATCCCGGTCACCAGGGCCGAGCCGAGCCCGACCAGCCAGATCCTGCGGGTCGCGACGTCCGCGTCGTCGAAGGAGTCGTGCAGCGCGGCGAAGTCGGCGTACCGGGCGGGCGGCCTCCTCGCGGGACGCACCGTCTCGCGGCAGCGGAAGGACCTCCGCCACGCCTGCGGCGGGGGAGGTCCCCCCGGACGCGCGCCGCCCCGTCCCGGCCGTCCGCCGCCCGCGGCGGACGGCCCGCTCGGCGTCTCCGCCATGTCCCCTCCCCCCGCTGCGGATGCCTGAGTGCTACCCGGGGCGACCTGCGCGGACTCCCGGCCGAGTAACACTTTGCGGTCATTTGGCAACCGTGGGGCGACGCGCCCGGGGACGGACATAAGGAACGGCCGAGGGCCCCGCGCGACGGATCGCGGGGCCCTCGGCCGGGAGGATCGGGAAGATCGGCCGCAGAAGGCTCAGATCGACCGGCTCAGATCGGCCGGATCAGACCTGGCCGGCCTTCTCCAGCGCCTCGCAGCAGGTGTTCACGAGCAGGCGGGTGACGTTGTAGGGGTCGATGTTGGCGTTCGGACGCCGGTCCTCGATGTAGCCCTTCTTGTCCACCTGGACCTGCCACGGGATCCGGACGGACGCGCCGCGGTCGGAGACGCCGTAGGAGTAGACGTTCCAGGGGGCGGTCTCGTGCAGGCCGGTCAGCCGCTCCTGGATACCCGGGCCGTACCCGGCGATGTGCTCCTCGATCTTGCCCTCGGCGCCCATCGACTCGCAGGCGGTGATGATCGCGTCGTAGGACTCGCGCATCGCCCTGGTGGAGAAGTTGGTGTGCGCGCCGGCGCCGTTCCAGTCGCCCTTGGCGGGCTTGGGGTCGAGCGTCGCGGCGACGTCGAAGTCCTCGGCGATGCGGTACAGCAGCCAGCGGGCGAGCCACAGGTGGTCGGAGACCTCCAGCGGGCCGGCCGGGCCGATCTGGAACTCCCACTGGCCGGGCATGACCTCGGCGTTGATGCCGGAGACCTTGATCCCGGCCTCGAGGCAGGCGTCCAGGTGGGCCTCGACGATGTCGCGGCCGAAGACCTCGTCCGCGCCGACGCCGCAGTAGTACGGGCCCTGCGGGGCGGGGAAGCCGGTCTCGGGGAAGCCGAGCGGGCGGCCCGCCTGGAAGAAGGTGTACTCCTGCTCGATGCCGAACCAGGAGTCCTGCTCGGCGTACCGCTCGGCGACCGGACGAAGCCTGGCCCGGTTGTTGGTCGGGTGCGGCGTGCCGTCCACGAGGTACACCTCGCACAGCACCAGCTTGTTCTCGCCGCCGCGGATCGGGTCGGGCACGCACAGGACCGGCTTGAGCACGCAGTCGGAGTTGTCACCGGGGGCCTGGTTGGTGCTGGAGCCGTCGAAGCCCCAGTCCGGAAGCTCGGCGCCGTCGGCGAGGATCCGCGTCTTGGACCGGAGCCTCGCGGTGGGCTCGGTGCCGTCGACCCAGATGTATTCGGCCTTGTAGCTCAACGTCTCCTCCATCCGCCGGCCCGGTTCGTCCGGACGAGAAGAACATCGCAACAGGGCATTTCGGACCTGTTGCCCATTTGTGAACGGCATGTTAAAACGCACCTGACCTGCGCAAACACCCCTGAGAGCCCGGTCACACCCGGCCCGGGACCCCCGCCGAGGACGCCGAAGGCCCCGCCTTCGGAGGGAAGACGGGGCCCGAACGTGGAGGTGGGCGCGGCAGGTTTCGAACCTGCGGCCACCCGCTTGTAAGGCGGGTGCTCTACCCCTGAGCTACGCGCCCCGGCCGAGGACGGACGCCCTGGCGACCGGGCAAGCGTACCCGGTTCGCGGGGACTAACGCGAAACGGTTTCCCTCAGCTCAGGACCCCGCCGGAGCGTCCCGGGCGGTGTTCTCGCTGGGATTCCTTGACCGGCTCTGGGGCGTCCGCACAGGGCCGGAAGGGGAAGATCGCCATCAAGAGGGCGATCCATCGGTTTCACCTCCGTCCGGAGGATTCCCGACGTCCACGGGCGCCCGCGCGTCCTTCTCCTCCGCGAGGTGAGCCATGACCGCCGGATTCGCGAGCGCGCCGGTCACGCACGGGCCGGAGATCGAGCGGCTGCCGCTGCACGCCAAGCGCAGGGTGGCCTTCTGGACGTTCTGCGCGGCGCTCGGCGGCTGGCTGTTCGGCTACGACACCGGCGTCGTGTCCGGCGCGATGCTGTTCATCCGGCACGAGTTCCACCTCGGCCCGTTCATGCAGGGCGCGGTCGTCAGCGTCCTGCTGCTGAGCGCGGCGATCACCGCGCCGTTCGCGGGCCGGCTGGCCGACCGGATCGGACGCCGGCGGTCCCTGCTGCTGATCGCGGTGATCTTCATCGTGGGGCTCGGGCTCGCGTCGCTCGCGCCGAACGTCGGGACGCTGCTGCTGGCCCGGTTCATCCTGGGCTTCGGCGTCGGCGGGGCGTCCGCGCTGGTGCCGGTGTACCTGTCCGAGCTGGCCCCGACCAAGGTCCGCGGGAGGATGGTCTCGACCAACCAGCTCATGGTGACGCTGGGGCTGCTGTCGTCCTACATCGTGGACCTGCTGCTCTCCGACTCCCAGAACTGGCGCGGGATGTTCGCGTTCGGCATCATCGGCGCCGTCCTGATGCTGGCCGGGATGAGCGTCGCGCCCGAGACCCCGGCCTGGCTGGAACGGCACGGCCGGGACGAGCAGGCCCGCCGGGTGGTCGGCGAGTACATCCCCGCGGAGCATGTGGACAAGGTCATCCAGGGCTACGGCGGGGCCCGCGAGGAGTCCGGGAAGACGCTGTCGATCCGGGAGCTGTTCGCCTCCCCGGCCATCCGCCCGGCGCTGATGATCGGCCTGACGCTGGGCGCGCTGCAGCAGCTCTGCGGGATCAACACGATCATGTACTACGCGCCGACGATCATGCAGAAGACCGGGCTGAACGCGTCCAACGCCCTCGTCTACTCGATCATCATCGGCGCGATCAACGTGCTGGTCACGCTGGTCGCGATGCGCCTCACCGACACCCTCGGACGGCGGCGGCTGCTGATCGTCTCGGTGAGCCTGATGGCGCTGGCGACCGTCCCGATGGGGCTCGCCTTCACGACCCTGTCCGGGAACGCCTCCAGCGTCACCGCGCTCACCTCCACGCTCGTCTACATCATGGCGTTCGCGATCGGCCTCGGGCCGGTGTTCTGGCTGCTCAACTCCGAGATCTACCCGCCGGAGGCGCGCGCCGAGGCGGCCGGGCTGGCCACCATGGTCAACTGGCTGGCCAACTTCGTCGTCAGCCAGGCGTTCCTGCCGCTGTCGGACGCCCTCGGCCAGGGCCCGACGTTCTGGGTGTTCGGCGTGGTCTGCGTGATCGCCCTCGCCTACATCGTCGCGCGCGTCCCGGAGACCAAGGACCGCACCTTCCAGCAGATCGACACCGAGATCCGGGGTATGCACCGCCCCACCGAGCGCGTCGGGCAGAGCGCCTGACCGGAACACCGGCCGGAGGGCCCGGCCCAGCGCCTCGGCGACCACACCCGAGCGACCACATCCGAGCGGTCACGTCCAGAGGAGGAACGTCCCGCGATGAGCACATCAGCAGTCGAGACCAGCCGGGGCGGGCTGGCCGTGACCGGCGAGCAGTACACGATCTCCGCCGGGCCCTACCGGGCGGTCGTGACCGAGGTCGGCGCGGGCCTGCGCGAGCTCACCCACGACGACGAGCCGCTCGTCCTCAGCCACGGCGAGGACGAGGTCGCGCCCGCCGCGTTCGGCCAGCTGCTGATCCCCTGGCCGAACCGGGTCGACCAGGGCCGCTACACCTGGGACGGCGAGGAGCACGTCCTGGACGTCAACGAGCCGGAGTTCGACTGCGCCATCCACGGCCTGGTCCGCTGGGCCACCTGGCGCGAGGTCGAGCGCGCGCCCGACCGGGTCTCGCTCGCGACCCGGCTGCTCGGCTCCCCCGGCTACCCGTTCCGCCTGGACGTCACGGCCGAGTACGCCGTCCACGAGACGCACGGCCTGACGGTCACGGTGACCGCCGGGAACCACGGCCGCGCCGCCGCGCCGTACGGGCACGGCGCGCACCCGTACCTGTCGGTGGGCGAGCCGATCGACGAGTGCGTGGTCCAGATCCCGGGCGACCGGTACCTGCCGGTGAACGACCGGATGATCCCGCCGGGTCCGCCGCGTCCGGTCGAGGGGACGGGGTACGACCTGCGCCGGGGGCGGAAACTCGGCCCGCTGGAGATCGACCGCGCCTTCACCGACCTGCACCGCGACGACACCGGGCGCGCCTGGGTGCACCTGTCCGGGGTGAACCGCCGGACCTCGTTCTGGCTCGACCGGACGCATCCCTGGCTGGAGGTCTACACCGCGGACAACGTGCCGCCCGAGCTGCGGCGGAAGGGTCTCGGCGTCGAGCCGATGACCTGCCCGCCGAACGCGTTCGTGAACGGCGTCGACCTCGTCCGGCTGGAGCCCGGGGCGTCGCACACCGGCTCGTGGGGCATCCTCGCGGGCTGACGCGCCGGAACCGCCCGCGACGACGAAGGACGACCAGGAAGGACGAAGGAGGACGCACCGTTATGAAGACCCCGAAGCGCGCGGACGCGCTCGCCCTGTTCGGCATCACCGGCGACCTGTGCCAGAAGATGATCTTCCCTGCGCTGTACCGGCTGACCGAGCGCGGCCTGCTGGACGTCCCGGTCGTCGGCGCCGCCTACTCCGACTGGGACGACGAGGGGCTGCGCTCCCACGCCCGGACCTGGATCCAGGCGGCCGTCCCGGACTTCGACGAGCGGGTCTTCGCGAGGCTGGCCGAGCGCCTCAGCCTCGTCACGGGCGACTTCAAGGACGGCGCGACCTACTCCCGGCTGCACGACCGGCTGCGCGAGGCGACGCGCGGCGGCGGGTTCGTCAGCCACTACCTCGCCGTCCCGCCCTCGCTGTTCACCCGGGTCGCCGAGTCGCTGGCCGCCGAGGGGCTGAACGAGAACGCCCGGCTCGTCGTCGAGAAGCCGTTCGGCCACGACCTGGCCAGCGCCGACGCCCTGAACGCCGAGCTGACCCGGTTCTTCGACGAGGACCACCTGCTGCGCGTCGACCACTTCCTCGGGGACGTCGCGGTCGAGGGCATGAAGGCGGCCCGGTTCGCCAACGAGCTGCTCGCGCCGCTGTGGAACCGGGACCACATCGCCAACGTCCAGATCGACCTGCTCGAGGACTTCGACGTCGCCGACCGCGGCTCGTTCTACGACGCGGTCGGCTGCGTGAAGGACGTCGTCCAGAACCACATGCTCCAGGTGTTCATGTTCCTGGCGATGGAGCCGCCCGCCTCGTCCGACCCCGAGGCGGAGCAGGAGGAGAAGCACCGGGTGCTCCAGGCGACGCGCGAGATGGACCCCGCCGACACCGTGCGCGGCCAGTACCGCGGTTACCTGGACGTCGAGGGCGTCAAGCCCGACTCCCGGACCGAGACCTACTTCGCGACCCGGGTATGGGTGGACAACTGGCGCTGGCAGGGCGTCCCGTTCCTGCTGCGCAGCGGGAAGGCCCTCAGGACGACCTCGACCGAGGTGGTCGTGGAGATGAAGACCCCGCCCGTCACGCTCTACCCGGACCGCGAGGGCAGGCCCGCGCCGAACCTGATCAGGTTCCACATGGTCCCCGAGGCGGCCATGACGGTGGAGATGGTGGTCAAGCAGCCCGAGAGCGGCGAGCCGTCCGAGCCGGTGCCGCTGCGCGTGGACTTCGCCGACGTGTACGGACGCGTCGAGATGCCCTACGAGAACATCATCGAGGGCGCGATCACCGGGGACCAGACGTACTTCGCGTCCCTGCCCGTCGTGGAGGAGTGCTGGCGGATCGTCGAGCCCGTCCTGAACGCCACCGACGTGCCCCTGCCGTACGAGCCGGGCTCGTGGGGCCCGGACGCCGCCGCCACGCTCCCCGGCCCGGACGGCTGGCACGACGTCACCCCGCGCGAGCGCTGACCCGCGGCTCCCCGGAACCGGCCGGCCGCTCCACCGGAGCGACCGGCGGGTCCGGGCGGGCGGTCACGGGGTGTCGGGACGGTCCTGCTCGGCGAGGAAGCGCTCGAACTGCGCGCCGAGCTCGTCCGCGGTCGGCATGTCCTGCCGCTCGGCGAGCAGCGACTCGCGCTCGGCGGCGCCCGCGAACGCGTCGTACTGCTGCTCCAGCGCGGTCACGACCTTCTCGACCTCGGCGTTGCCCGCGACCTGCTCGGCGATCTCGGCGTCGGTGTGGACGGCGGCCTCGCGCAGCCCGTCGGACGGCAGCACCAGGCCGGTGGCCGCGACCACCGCCTCCAGCGCGGCGACGGCCGCCGCCGGGTAGGCGGACTGGGCGAGGTAGTGCGGGACGTGCACGGCGAACCCGACCGCGTCGTGGTCGTGCTCGCCGAGCCGGTACTCCAGCAGCGCGGCGGCGCTGCCCGGCACCTGCACCTTGTCGAACCAGGACGTCCGCGTGATCAGGTCGGGACGGGTCGCGTGCGCGGTCAGCCCGACCGGGCGGGTGTGCGGCACGCCCATCGGGATGCCCTGGAAGCCCACGGTCAGCGCCACGCCGAGCCGCTCCACCAGCGACCGGACGGCCTCGGCGAAGCCCTCCCACTGCCGGTCCGGCTCGGGGCCGGTGAGCATCAGGAACGGCGTGCCCACCTCGTCCCCCAGCAGCCGGACGACCAGCTCGGGAGCCTCGTACGCGGACCAGTGGTCGCGGTCGAAGGTCATCAGCGGGCGGCGGGCCCGGTAGTCGAGCAGCGCGTCCACGTCGAACCGGGCGACGACCCGGCCGTCCAGGGAGTCGAGGAGGTGCTCGCGGACGAGCTGTCCGGCCTGCCCGGCGTCCACGAAGCCGTCGAGGCTGTGCAGCAGCACCGGCCCGGTCATCTCGGGCAGGTCCGCGTCCAGCTCGTACAGGTCCTCAGGGTTCAGCAACGTCTCCCCCACATCTTCCTGTCGGTCGTGCCAACACTAGGACATGGGGACTCCCATCCCGCCTCGCGATGTGATCGTCGTCGCATCTCCGCACGACAGCGTTACCCGATCGACGGCCTCCCGCGCCGGGCGGACGGCCCGCCGCGCCGGACGGCACCACTCCTGCGGGGAGCGGTCCGTCCGGCGCGGCGAACGGTTGATCAACAGCGGCGTCCCCCGCCTCAGCGCGGCAGGCCCACGTGCTTCTCCGGCGGGACGATCACCCCTCCCGAGGCGCTCAGGCGCGGCGTGGCGCGCGGTCCGCGCCACGCGGCCACGTCCGTTCCCTTGGGCGCGTGCCGCGCGACGTGGTCGGCGTAGATCTGGAACCACTCCTGCGCCGTGTAGGGCGACCAGCCGTGCTGCTTGGCGCGTCCGTACACGAAGGCGAACCCCGAGGACGGGTTCGCCAGGGCGTCCGTGCGCTGCTGGAACAGCTCGACGGCCGTGTTCAGGAAGTAGGTGTCGGTATCCCCGACGTACACAAAGACCTTCCCCTGGAGTTTGGGCCCGAGCGTCGGCCACTCGGCGGCGACCTTGGCGGACAGGTCCATCGCCGTCCAGCCCGCGCTCACCGAGTGATCGATCGTCCCTGACGCCTTGTCCCAGGCCAGAGCCGGGTAGCCGTCCTTGCCCCGGGGGCTGAACAGGGCCTCCCACATGGCCCAGGAGCCGCCCGAGCGGTCCTTGTCGCCGCGGGCCAGCTCCCAGAGGTTCTCCTGCGCGTTGACGTAGTTGGTGTCGCCCGCGACGTTCCGGCTGTCCGGACGCGGCGTCCGGTCCCATTCGCGGACGGTCTCGTAGGCGTTCCCGTCGCCGTACACATTGACGATCTGCTCCCGGCGCAGGTCGACGGGGTCGGGGTAGCCCGCGAACGCGCCGCCGTAGACGTCCGGGTAGAAGACCTGCCCGGCCAGCGCCATCCAGCCGCCGGTCGAACCGCCGCTGGTGAGGCGTCCGTACGGCTCGGCGATCGTGCGGAACCGGGCGTCGATCGCCGGGATCAGCTCACGCGTCGTGGCCTGCCCGTAGGGCCCGAGGTTCGGGGTGTCCACGGCGTAGGACGTGTCGTAGAACGGGTTCTCCTCGCGGAGCTCGACGACGATGAAGCGCGGCGCCGCGTCCGAGAGCCACCACTTCGAGAACGCGTTGCCGCCGTCCTCGCGGAAGCCGCGCGGAGCGTTCGTGGTGAAGTGCCCGAAGTGGTATTCGACGGGGTAGCGGACGGACCCGTCCGGGTCGTATCCGGCCGGGAGCAGGATGTTCGCGCCGATGTAGATCGGCCGCCCCCAGAACCTGGACAGCGCCGGGCTCTGGATCTTGACGTGCTTCACGTGCGCCGAGTCGGCCGGATTCCCCTGCTGGCAGGTGCCGCCCGCCGGGACCGGCTGGGACGGCGTGATCAGGTGGTCGAGGGTCAGATCGACCGTCCCGCCGTGCGCCGGGTCGATGTCCACCCAGCGCGGGCTGCTGGAGAAGTTGCCGGGCGAGTCGAACAGGTCCATGCCGTCCCCGCAGGGCATGTGCATCTTGACCGTCGAGCCGTCGCCGCGCCTGAACGTGTCGTAGGTGTTGAAGAACGCCTGCACCGAGTACCGCCCGGCGGGCAGCGACGCGATGCTCTTGAGCGGGTACCCGTACGTCCCGCCGCCCGCGTCCAGGACGACGGTCCCGCCGGGCCGGACGCCGTCGACGTTCCGTCCCCAGAACGGGACTCCGCCCGTGATGTCGATCTGGTCGCGCGGCTCGGAGTCCCCCTTCCGGGAGACGATCACGTAGGCGCGGCCGTCCACGGCGGCCCTGCCGGCCTGCCGGGCGGCGGACGGGGAGAGGGTGACGGCGAACCGGAGCCGTCCGTGGCCGGACACACCGGCCGCGGTCGTCCCGGTCACCACGAGCAGTACGGCGCACAGCGCGCCGGCGAGCCGAGCCCGCATGGGCCCACCTCCTGTGGGGGGATGACGATCTTCCGACCGATCAATCCCCACAGAAGGAACATTCGTATCAACTGTCACGAAAGTCGGGACGACGGTTCGTGAACGTCCTCCCGGAGGCGCCCGGCCGACCACCTCGCGGGCGCGGGGGCTCCCGCGCGCACGGCGATTCGCCGCATCCGACACAATCGAGGCCAGACTCGTGGAGGGGACGCAGCCGTGACCGCAGCCATGACCGACCGTCCGTACGACCTCGTCCTGTTCGGCGCGACCGGCTTCACCGGCGGCCTGACCGCCGAGTACCTGGCCAGGCGGGCCGAGCCCGGCGTCCGCTGGGCCCTCGCCGGGCGCGACACCGCCAGGCTCGAGGACGTCCGCGACCGGCTCGCCGCGATCGACCCCACGCTCGCCGTGCTGCCCCTGCTGCGCGCCGACACCGCCGACGAGGCGTCGATCGAGCGCGTCGCCGGATCCACCCGGGTCGTGATCTCCACGGTCGGCCCGTACGTCCGGCTCGGCGAGCCGCTCGTCGCCGCCTGCGCCCGCCTCGGCACCGACTACGTCGACCTCACCGGCGAGCCGACCTTCGTCGACCGGATGTACGTGAAGTACCACGAGCAGGCCGTCCGGTCCGGCGCGCGGCTCGTGCACGCGTGCGGGTTCGACTCCATCCCGTCCGACCTCGGCGCCTACTTCACCGTCCAGCGGCTGCCCGAGGACGCGCCGCTCCGCGTGGAGGCGTTCCTGCGGGTCAACGCGAGGTTCTCGGGCGGGACGCTGCACTCCTCCGTCGGCATCTTCGCGGACGTTCCCGGCATGATCCGCGCCGAACGCGACCGCCGCCGCGCCGAGCCCGCCCCCATGTCCGGACGGAAGGTCGGCCTCGCGCGCGGCCCGGTCCCGCACGCCCGCGCCGGATGGACGTTGCCACTTCCGGTCATCGACTCCCAGATCGTCGCCCGCTCGGCCACTGCGCTCGACCGCTACGGCCCGGACTTCACCTTCGGCCACTTCCTCGCCGTGAAGCGCCTGCCGAGCGCCGTCGGCCTGGCCCTCGGCTCGGCCTGCGTCATCGCCGCCGCCCAGCTCCCGCCGACCCGCGCGCTGCTGCTGAAGCTCGGCACGCCGGGCGAGGGCCCGTCCGCCGAGCAGCGCGCCGGGCACTGGTTCAGCCTCACGTTCGTCGGCGAGGGCGGCGGACGGCGCGTCGTGACCGAGGTTTCGGGCGGCGATCCCGGCTATGGCGAGACGTCCAAAATGCTGGCCGAATCCGCGCTGTGCCTCGCCATGGACGATCTCCCGGACACCGCCGGGCAGGTCACCACCGCCCAGGCCATGGGCGACGCCCTCATCGACCGCCTGGTCAAGGCCGGCCTGTCCTTCCGCGTCCTGGAAACGTCCTGAGGACGTCCTGACGAACGCGTTCCCCTAGGTCAGCGGACGTCCGAGCACGCGACCGAGAGCCGCCGCGACCTCCTGCGAAAGGTCGGCGGCCGCCGCGGGTTCGGACGAGACGGGTTCGGGCGGCCGGTCAGCCGTATCGCGGACGGCCTCACGGGTGTGGCCGCAGTCACGGCACTCCACGTCCCCGAGGCGGCAGACGAGCGCGGCCGAGCCGCAGGACGAGCAGTGGTCGAGGGCGTCGGACCAGCCGTCCGCGGCCTGGCAGGACGGGCAGACGAGGACCTGCTGGTCGGCGAGGACCCCGCGCCGCCAGGGGCTCGCGCCCCGCGCCGGATCGGTCTGCCGCGCCCCGCAGCGGAAGCAGGGCATCACACCTCCAACGGGTGCGGGAGGCCGGGCGGACGCCCGGCCGATGCGTCAAGTGTGCGGAGTCCCACGCGACCACCGCAACCGGCGCGAGCGCGTTACCAACCGCTCGGGGACGACGCCGAAGGCGAGCCCCCGAGCGGTTGATCGCGAAGCGATGCCGCGCTCGCACGAGCTTCCGGGCCGCGTCCGAGCCTCCAGGCGAGGATGCGGAACCGGAGGCTCCGTTCAACACAGGATCACAGAGCGGCCAGGGCCTTGCGGTACTCGTTCAGGTCGCGCGCGTCCGGGATGGCGTTGACGACCGTCCAGCGGACGACGCCCTCCTTGTCGATGACGAACGTGCCGCGCCGGGCGAGGCCGCGCTCCTCGTCGAACACCCCGTATGCCTGGGCGACGCCGCCGTGTGGCCAGAAGTCGGCGAGGAGGGGGAACTCGTAGCCCTCCTTCTCGGCCCAGGCGCGCTGGGCGAACATCGAGTCGACCGAGACCGCGATGACCTGGGTCTCGTCGTCCCCGACGAGCGTGGGCAGCTCGTCCCGGATCTCGCACAGCTCGCCCGTGCACACGCCGCTGAAGGCCAGCGGGAAGAACACCAGGACGACGTTCTTCTTACCGCGGAAGTCCGACAGCTTCACCGGGGTCCCGTGCTGGTCCTTCAGCTCGAAGTCCGGTGCGACGCCGTCTACCTCGACCGCCAATGCCTCTCCCGAGGATCGACCCGCCCGGGGGGCGGGTTACTCGTCCCCGCCCATGCGAGGACCCGTCCCGCACAGTCTGCCACGGGCCCGCGCCGCCACCCGGTCCCGAGAGGACCGGAGGCGGACACGGGCCCGTGTCACGTGCGGGACAGGATCAAAGGCGTCAGCGGCCCTTCGGGGGGACGAGCTTGGTGCCGGACCAGTCGCCCGCCGCCGAGACGCTCTTGGACTGCGTCATCCCGGCCGAGGAGGCTGCTTCGTCGATGTCGCTCGGCTCGACATGGCCGTCCCGCCCCGCCTTGGGGGTGAGCAGCCACACCACGCCGCCGTCGGCCAGCAGGGCCAGGGTGTCGGAGAGGGCGTCGAACAGGTCGCCGTCCTCTTCGCGCCACCACAGCAGGACGGCGTCGGCGACTTCCTCGTAGTCCTCGTCGACGAGTTCGACGCCGGTGACGGCCTCGATGCTGTCGCGGAGCCCCTCGTCGACGTCGTCGTCGTAGCCGATCTCCTGCACCACCTGGTCCGGCTTGAATCCGAGCCGTTCGGCCAGGCTGCGCTCAGACTGCGCCTGACCCGCGGTCGCGCTCACGAAAGTCCTCCCATGGTCGATAGTCCGAACCGGGCGATCCGGGCCGCCCCCGTGGCGGTCCGTTCCCGCCCCGCGCGGGTTTTGCGGGACAGTCCACACAAGTGGAGCCCCCTCGCGCAAGTGTCTTCCCGGCATTTGGTGGCCTCATTGGCCGATTCGCGCCGGACGTCGTGACGGAACACCCACCGAGCGTAACAACCCACGCTCATCCCGCAAGGAAGGACAACCGTACCTGCCGGTCCGGGTTGTCCACGTTGAGGTCGACAAGGGCCACCGACTGCCAGGTGCCCAGTTGCAGCCGTCCGCCCAGGACGGGCAGCGTCGCGAAGGGCGGGATCAGCGCCGGCATCACGTGCGACCGGCCGTGCCCGCGCGATCCGTGCGCGTGCCGCCAGCGGTCGTCGGCGGGCAGAAGATCGGCGAGCGCGGCGAGCAGGTCGTCGTCGCTCCCCGCGCCAAGTTCCAGGACGGCCACCCCGGCCGTCGCGTGCGGCACGAAGACGTGGAGCAGCCCGTCGCCGCCCCGTTCGGCGGCGAACCGCGCGCATTCCGGTGTGATGTCCCGCACCACCTCGCCGTTCCCGGTGGTCACCTGGACCACGGTGCTCTCCATAGCCCCTGTCTACCAGGATCTGCCGTCGATCAATCACCTCCGCGACGCCGGGCCCCGCCGCTCAGTGCGGGACGGGGCGCAGGACCGCTTGCTCGACGACGGCGTCCGGGCCCGGGTAGACCGTGGCGACATGGCCGTCGGGGAAACGGCAGACGTACGGCGGGGCGCCGTCCTCGCCGTGCACCTCGACGATCTCCGCCATGGTGTCGGTCACGCCGACGTGGTTGCGGTGGATGTGCAGGCGGTCTCCGACCATGGCCTTCATCGGTACCTCCGTACTGACACCGGATTCCTCCCCGCGGGCACCGGGGTTCCTCGGTGTCTCCCTTCCACCCTGGTACGGGACGGGCCCTCCGCCAAGGGGCCGGGGTGACCGCTTCGCGGTCTTTTTACGATCGGCAAGCATTCAGTAGACCAAAAAGCGTGGAAAGGAGGATTCTCGGAGGTTACGTAGGGCGTTCCGGCGGCCAGAATGATTACCGGCCGGTAGAGATGCGTTGGTCGCGCGGAACGGCGACGATGGATCGACGACACGACTCGAACGACCAGGCGGAGGAACGTCGTCCCGCACGCGTTCACCCCGCTTCACGGACAGACTCCGAGCACAGAGACGCCGAGCGCAGAGGGGATCCCGTGGCTTCCGGACGGCAATTCTCGATCATCAGTGACGGCCTGCCGAGCCAGCTGCCGGACATCGACCCGGACGAGACCCGGGAGTGGCTGGAGTCGCTGGACACGGTCATCAAGACCGAGGGGCGGGGCAGGGCGCGGTACGTGATGCTGCGCCTGCTGGAGCGTGCCAGGGAGCTCCAGGTCGGAGTCCCCGGCCTGCGCAGCACCGACTTCATCAACTCGATCCCGCCCGAGCACGAGCCCTGGTTCCCGGGCGACGAGCACATAGAGCGCCGAATCCGCGCGTACATCCGCTGGAATGCGGCGATCATGGTTTCGCGCGCCAATCGCCCCGGACTCGGGGTCGGCGGGCATATCGCGACCTATGCGTCGGCGGCCTCGCTGTACGAGGTCGGTTTCAACCACTTCTTCCGGGGCAAGGACCACGGCGAGTCGGGCGACCAGGTGTTCATCCAGGGGCACGCCGCGCCCGGCATTTACGCGCGCGCCTATCTCGAAGGGCGTCTCCCGCAGGACAAACTCGACGGCTTCCGGCAGGAGTTCAGCCACCCGGGCGGCGGGCTCTCGTCCTATCCACACCCGCGCCTGATGCCCGACTTCTGGGAGTTCCCCACCGTCTCGATGGGACTCACCGCGATCGACGCTGTCTACCAGGCCCGGTTCAACCGCTACCTGTACAACCGCAAGATCAAGGACACCTCGCGCTCGCACGTGTGGGCGTTCCTCGGCGACGGCGAGATGGGCGAGCCCGAGTCGCTCGGCGCGATCGGCCTGGCCGCCCGCGAGGAGCTGGACAACCTCACCTTCGTCGTCAACTGCAACCTGCAGCAGCTGGACGGTCCGGTCCGCGGCAACGGCAAGATCATCCAGGAGCTGGAGTCGTTCTTCCGCGGCGCGGGCTGGAACGTGCTGAAGGTCATCTGGGGCCGCGACTGGGACCCGCTGCTCGCCCAGGACGTCGACGGCGTGCTGGTCAACAGGATGAACACCACCCCGGACGGCCAGTTCCAGACCTACACCGTCGAGTCCGGCGCCTACATCCGCGACCACTTCTTCGGCGACGACCCGCGGCTGCGCAAGATGGTCGAGCACCTGACCGACGACGACCTGCGGCGGCTGTCGCGCGGCGGCCACGACTACCGCAAGGTCTACGCGGCGTTCAAGGCCGCGCGCGAGCACGTCGGCCAGCCGACCGTGATCCTCGCGCACACGATCAAGGGCTGGACGCTCGGGCCCGACTTCGAGGCCCGCAACGCCACCCACCAGATGAAGAAGCTCACCAAGGCCGAGCTGAAGCTGTTCCGCGACCGGCTCTACCTGGACATCCCCGACTCGGCCCTGGAGGGCGAGCTGCCGCCCTACTACCACCCGGGCGAGGGCTCCGACGAGATCGAGTACATGCGGGAGCGGCGCGCCGCGCTCGGCGGTTTCCTGCCGCGGCGGGTCGTCCGGTCGAAGGCGCTGAAACTGCCCGGCGACCCGGTGTACGGCGAGCTGCGCAAGGGGTCGGGCAAGCAGAGCGTCGCGACCACGATGGCGTTCGTCCGGCTGCTGAAGGACCTGATCAAGGACGAGAACATCGGCGCCCGGTTCGTCCCGATCGCCCCGGACGAGTACCGCACGTTCGGCATGGACTCGCTGTTCCCGACGTCCAAGATCTACTCGCCGCACGGCCAGACCTACGAGGCGGTCGACCGGAGGCTGCTGCTGTCGTACAAGGAGTCCGAGCAGGGCCAGATGCTGCACGAGGGCATCAGCGAGGCGGGCTCGATGGCGTCGGCGATCGCGGCCGGGACGTCCTACGCCACGCACGGCGAGTTCATGATCCCCGTCTACATCTTCTACTCGATGTTCGGGTTCCAGCGGACCGGCGACCAGGCGTGGGCGTTCGGCGACCAGATGGGCCGGGGCTTCCTGCTCGGCGCGACCGCGGGCCGTACCACGCTGACCGGCGAGGGCCTCCAGCACGCCGACGGCCACTCGCCGCTGCTCGCCGCGACCAACCCCGCCTGCGTCCACTACGACCCCGCGTGGGCGTACGAGCTGGCCTACATCGTGCAGGACGCGCTGCGCCGCATGTACGGGGCGTCCGAGGGGCATCCGCACGGCGAGGACGTCTTCTATTACCTGACCATCTACAACGAGCCGTACCAGCAGCCCGCCGAGCCCGAGAACCTCGACGTCGCGGGCCTGCTCAAGGGGCTTTACCTGCAGCGGCCGTCCGAGCCGGGCGGGCAGGCGCCGAGGGCGCGGATCCTCGCGTCCGGCGTCGCGGGGCGCTGGGCGCTGGAGGCGCAGCGCCAGCTCGCCGAGAAGTGGGGCGTCTCGGCGGACGTCTGGTCGGCGACCTCGTGGAACGAGCTGGCCCGCGAGGCCGCCGCGTGCGACGAGTGGAACATGCTGCACCCGGACGAGGAGCAGCGCGTCCCGTACGTCACGCGGCGGCTCGGCGAGGCGTCCGGGCCGTCCGTGGCGGTGTCGGACTTCATGCGCGCCGTCCCGGACCAGATCGCCCCGTGGGTGCCCGGCGACTTCACCGCGCTCGGCACCGACGGCTTCGGCTTCTCCGACACGCGCGCGGCGGCGCGCCGCGTGTTCCACGTGGACGCGGCGTCGATCGTCCTCGCCGTCCTGACCCGGCTCGCGCGCGCGGGCGAGGTCAAGCACGAGGTGCTGCAGCGGGCGATCGAGCACTACCGGCTGAACTCCCCGGTGGACGAGGCGTTCGCGGGCGGCGTCCAGACCGCCGAGAGCAAAACGGGCGGCGAAGCCTGACGTCGCCTGGCGTCGCGCGATGTCCCGCGTCCATGATCGACGTTGGACACGCGAAGGCCCCGGGGGCGCGACCGTGCTTGGTCGCGACCTCGGGGCCTTTCCGCGTCCCCGGCCGGACGGCCCGGCACGGCACGTCCGTCCAGAGACGACGTGGCGAGGCGGGACGACCACCGGCGGAACAGCGGCCCCACGAGCACCGAGCCCGTGGTTCGAACGGCGCAGCCGTCAGACGGTGCGCACCGTCTGACGTGCGCACATCGGACGTCGGACGGCTGGAGGGGTCAGACGGTCGGGGGTGAGAAGACGCCGAAGTGGTGCCCGGCGCTGTCCTGGAGCTGGGCGATGGTCAGACCGCCGGCGTTCTTCCTCGGCGGGACGACCACCTGGCCGCCGAGCTCCTCGGCGCGCGCGACCGTCTCGGCCACGTCCCGGACCACCACATAGAAGATCGCGTAGTCGGGGAAGTGGCCGTCCGACTCCAGGATCCCGCCGGACGGCCCCTCCGCCTCCGGCGCGGTGACCTCGTGGTACTTCATCTCGCCGGACTCGTCGATCTTGAAGGACCAGTCGAACAGCTCGCCGTAGAAGCGCTTGGTCTCGTCCGGCCGCCCCGTACCGATCTCGAACCAGCCCACAGAGTTGAACGGCACATCGGCCATGGGTCTCTCCTTCGCTCTTCCGTGCTTCGGAGAGAGGTTCGCGCGGCCCCGCGACAACCCCCTGTCGGTGTTTGCGGACGAGTCGCCGAGGTTCTCAGGCGAGTTCGAGCGTCCTCGTGCGGATCTCCTTCGGCGGCTCGCCGAGCGAGTCCCACGACCGCTCGGGCGCGATCTCGTCCAGCGGGACGGCGCGCAGGAGCCGGTCGAGGCGGAACACCCGGCACTCACCGCGCAACCGGCACCATGCCAGCAGGTACCAGCCGCGATCGGCGACCGTGAACGCCTGCGGCTCGACGTCCCGCTCGGTCTCGCTGCCGAACCGGTCGACGTAGGTGATCCGGACGACCCGCCGCGCGAGCATCGCCTCCTCCAGCACCGCGTCCCGCGCGGGCCGCGATACGGCGGACTCCTCCTTGGGGACGTGGAACCGGATGCGCGACGCCAGGTCGCGGGCGGCGTCGTTGTCCGCCTCGGGCATCACCGAGAGGATCTTGTTCAGCGCCGTCCGCGCGGCCTTCGCGTACAGGCTGTCGCCCGCGCGGCCCAGGCAGATCGCCAGCGCCACGGCCTCGCTCGCGGTGAAGTTGACCGGCGGCAGCGTCCGCTCCTTGTCGAGCGTGTACCCGCCGCCACGTCCGACGTCCGCGTAGATCGGCACCCCCGCCTGCTGCAGCGCGCCGATGTCACGCTCGATCGTCCGGACGCTCACCTCGTAGAGTCCTGCCAGCTCCCGGGCGCTGCGGCGGCGCGGCGCGCTCGCCCGCAGTTCCTCCACCAGCGCATACAACCGGTCAGTGCGGTTCACCCCTCCGACCGTACGCACCCCCACCGACAAAACCGACCCCAGCGCGGCGCGTCAGCGCCCGGGGCGGGTCAGCGGTCGGGGTGGGTCAGCGGTCGGGGTGGGTCAGCGGTCGGGGCGGGTCAGCGGTCGGGGCGGGTCAGCGGTCGGGGTGGGTCAGCGGTCGGGGTGGGACCAGGCCAGGAGGTCCTCGACGGGGAGGGCGTTGACGACGCGGTCGGCGGGGATGCCGCAGCGGGCGGCGCGGTCGCAGCCGTTGGGCAGCCAGTCGAGCTGTCCGGGGGCGTGGGCGTCGGAGTCGATCGAGAACGTGCAGCCCGCCTCGACCGCGAGGCGGAGGAGGCGTTTGGGCGGGTCGAGCCGCTCCGGACGGCTGTTGATCTCGACCGCGACGTCATAGGCGGCGCAGGCGTCGAAGACCAGCCCCGCGTCGAACTCCGACTCCGGACGCAGGCCGCCGCGTCGTCCGCCCGCCTTGACGATCCGTCCGGTGGCGTGACCGAGCACGTTGACCTGCGGGTTCGCGATGGCCTTGACCATGCGCTCGGTCATCGCGACCCGCTCCATGCGCAGCTTCGAGTGGACGCTGGCGACCACCACGTCCAGGCGTTCGAGCAGGTCGGGCTCCTGATCGAGGGAGCCGTCCTCCAGGATGTCCACCTCGATGCCGGTGAGGATCCGGAACGGCGCGAGCTCGGCGTTCAGCTCCGCGACCACGTCGAGCTGGCGGCGCAGCCGCTCCGCCGACAGGCCGTTCGCGACGCTCAGCCGAGGCGAGTGGTCGGTCAGCGCCATGTACTCGTGGCCGATCGAGATCGCGGCCTCGGCCATCTCGCGGATCGGGGAACCACCGTCCGACCAGT
Organism: Actinomadura oligospora ATCC 43269; assembly: GCF_000518265.1. GTDB lineage: Bacteria > Actinomycetota > Actinomycetes > Streptosporangiales > Streptosporangiaceae > Spirillospora > Spirillospora oligospora. Next base: position 166,741 of record NZ_KI912412.1, read on the forward strand.
CCGAATGCAGGTGCAGGTCGCCCTTCAGCGCGGCCCGCAGCCGTCCGGCGGCCTCGTCCACGGGCTCGCCCTCGGTCGCCTCCAGCCGCCGCAGGTAGACCGGCGTCTCGCCGTGCAGCGCCTCGCTGATCACCAGGGCCGTCACCTTGCCGATGCCGGGCAGATCGCCGAGCGTTCCCTGCTCAGCACGGCTCTCCAGCTCGTCCGGCGGGATCCCGTCCACGAGGTCGGCGGCCTTGCGGAACGCGCGCACCCGAAACGTCGGCTCCTGCGCACGCTCCAGCAGGAAAGCGATCCGCCGCAATGCCTCAGCAGGCTCCATACCTGGAATCTAGCCCCCGCACGCACCCCCGAATCCCACTCGGCGCGCCCTGAGGTCTCTGCGCGCCTGGTCGCAGGTACGGGACGCCGCACGCACTGGCTCCAGCCCCACAGAGGACGGACCGCGGGGCACAGTCAGAGGGCGGCGGCGCTGGCGACCGGGTGGAGTCGGCGAGGCCGCTCAGCCGGCGCTGGCCGCCGCAGTTTGGGACGACCCGGAACTCGCCCCCACATCGAGGAGCCGCCCGCCTACGCGAGGGCGTGATCGACCGCGCCCACATTGGGCCGGACGTCACCTTCGACGGTGGGTGGGGACGAGGCCGGATGGGCGGCCTTGTCCGGGTGGGGCGGCCGGGGCTGGCTTGGCGTAGGACCTGGGTATGACGTGAGGCTGGCACTTCGGTGGCATCCGGGCCTGGCCTCGGCTTCTCTAACCTGGGGGTGTGAACGATGCAGGGGAGCGGGAGGGGCCCGGACCGGCGGCGACCGCCGGTCTGCTGACGCGTCCGCTCGCCGCCGCGCTGTGGCGAGGCCGGGCCGAACCGGCCGCCGCCGACCCGCCCTGGCCGTTCATGCTGCGCTGGACGCGGTTCATCGGGGTCGGGCGGCTGCCGTTCGGCCTCGTCGCCCAGGGATTCGATCTGTTCGTCGCCCTGATCCTGATGTTCAGCGGCATCCCGGTGATCTCGGAGCGGATGTCGGAGCACCTCCCGCTCCTGATCGACGGAAGACAGCCCCCGGCGCCGTCGCCGACCTTCCCGGCCGTCGTCCTCGGGGTGTGGCTCGCCGCGCCGCTGGCGCTGCGCCGAAGACATCCGCTGGGGGCGTGGCGGCTGGCCGCCTCCGGCCTGCTCGTGATGGGCATGCTGGTGCGTAGCGGCGACCGGCTCGTCCCGTCCGGTGTCATCGCGATCCTGTTCGTCCTCTACCTGGTGGCGGTGCGGTGCTCGCGCGAGACCACCATCGGGGTCGCGCTGGTGACCGTCCTCGGGGCCGCCCTTCTCCAGCCCCGCTCGGCGGCGGGAGCGGCGGTCCTGATCGCGGTGCCGCTGCTGGTGGGCTTCCTCGTGCGCATGCGATGGACGTCCCGGCGCGAGCTGGAGCAGCAGGAGCGGCGGCACCGCGACGCCGAGGCCGTCCTGCTCGAGCGGCAGCGCATCGCGCGGGAGCTGCACGACGTGGTCGCCCACCACATGTCCATGATCGCCATCCAGGCGGAGGCCGCCCCCTACAAGACCCAGGACGTCCCCCAGGAGACCCGCGAAGACCTGGCCGAGATCCGCGCGACCGCGCTCGACGCGCTGAGGGAGATGCGCCGCATCCTGGGCGTCCTCCGCCAGGAGGACGGCGCGGTGACCGCACCGCAGCCGAGCCTCGAACGCCTGGACGAGTTGCTCACGGGCGCGCGCGGCACCGGGCTGGAGGTGTCCGCGAAGGTCACCGGCGACGTCTCCGGCCTGCCGCCCGGCGTGGGCCTGACGGCGTACAGGATCGTCCAGGAGGCGCTGAGCAACGCGATGCGGCACGCGCCCGGGTCGGCCGTCGGGGTCGAGGTCGCCCGCGCGGGCGGGATACTACGGCTGAGCGTCGTCAACGGCCCCGCCGCGCCCGGCCACTCCCCCACGCCGTCGCCGCCGGGGGCGGGCCACGGCCTGGTCGGCATGCGCGAGCGGGTGGCGATGCTCGGCGGCGAGCTGTCCGCCGTGCCCATCGCCCAGGGAGGATTCGCCGTGACCGCCACGCTGCCCGAGACCGCGCCGCCGGACACCCCGTCCGCGTACGGCTCTCCGCCGGAGAGACACCCGTCGGACGGCCTCCCGTCGGGCGGCGGGCGCCGGGGGACGTCCGCCCCATGACGATCCGGGTGATGATCGCCGACGACCAGGGCATGGTGCGGACCGGCTTCGGCGTGCTGCTCAACGCCCAGCCCGACATCGAGGTCGTCGGCGAGGCGGAGAACGGCGAGCGGGCCCTGCTGGTGGCCGAGTCGCTCCGCCCCGACGTGGTGCTGATGGACGTCCGGATGCCGGTGATGGACGGTCTGGAGGCGACCCGCCGGATGCTCGCGTCCGGCCCTGACGGCGTGCCGAAGGTGCTCATGCTCACCACCTTCGACCTGGACGACTACGTCTACGAGGCGCTGCGGGCGGGCGCCTCCGGCTTCCTGCTGAAGGACGCCTCGGCGAACGAGCTGGCCGAGGCGGTCCGGGTCGTCGCGGCGGGCGACGCCCTGCTGTCGCCGTCCATCACCAGGCGGCTGATCTCGGAGTTCGCCCGGCTCGGCGCCCCGCGCGGACCGTCCAGGTCCCGCCTGGACGAGCTGACCGACCGCGAGACCGAGGTGCTGGCCCTGGTCGCCCGGGGCCTGTCCAACGCCGAGATCGCCGCCGAACTGGTCGTCGCCGAGCAGACCGTGAAGACGCACTTCGGCCGCATCCTCGCCAAACTCGGCCTGCGCGACCGCGCCCAGGCGATCGTCTACGCCTACGAGGTCGGCCTGGTCCGCCCGGGCGAGTGACTCCGCCACCGGCTGAGCGGCGAAACGGCACCGCGCCCGCGGACGGGAACCGGCTCACCCCGTTCACCCGTGCCTGAGTTTCGGTCGACCGAGTACGACGCGTAGTACCCCGGTGGTACGCGGGAAGACGGCACCGCCGGTTGATCCCCGTTACCGGCGCCGGTTCCTACCTTCCTGATCAGTGGTGAAGCACTGATCAGGAGGGATCTCGAGGATGCGGATCATCGGACGCCGGAGCGCCGCGGCCGTCGCCGTGCTGGCCGTGGCGGGCTCGACCGCGGCGGCCGGACGCGTCCCCGATCCGTACGCCGCGCCCGGGCCGCTGCCGGTTCTGTCTGCCGGAACGCTGTCCGCGCGGTACGCGGCCGTGCACGACGAGATCGAGACCGCCCACGCCACCGCCCAGCGCACGCATGACGGGGGCCGCGAGCAGGCGCTGGCGGGCTTCCTGTCGCCAGGCCGCGCGTTCCTGTCCTTCGACGCGCGCGGGTCGGGCCGGGCCGTCGAGGTGACCGGCGACCTGGCGCACGCCGACCGGGTCGCGATCGTCGTGCCCGGCGCGGACGGGCGGCTGACCAACTTCGACTCCTGGAAGTGGGCGGGCGGTGGCGCACGGTCCCTGGCCGACCAGGCGCGCCGGGAGGCCCCCGGCACCCGGCTGGCGGTGATCGCCTGGCTCGGCTACGCCTCACCCTCCACGCTCAGCACCGGCGTCCTCACCGACGACGGCGCCCGCACGGCCGCCACCGCCCTGCGCACCCTGGTCACGGACGTCCACCGCCTCAACGGCCGCGCCGGGATGGCCCTGCTCTGCCACAGCTACGGCTCGGTCGTCTGCGGCCGGGCGGGCGAGGCCGGGCCGCTGCCGGTGGACGAGGTCGCGCTCTTCGGCAGCCCCGGCACCACGGCGAACTCCGCGCGGCGGATCTTCCCGTCGGCCCGGGTGTGGGCGGGCCGCTCCTCGGGTGACTGGATGCGGTTCGTCCCCCACGTCCGGCTGCTCGGGATCGGCTTCGGCCGCGACCCCCTGTCGTCCGCGTTCGGCGCCCGCCGCTTCGCCGCAGGGGGCGGCCCGCACAGCGCCTACCTCAAGCCCGGTTCGACCCCGCTGGCCAACCTCACCCGCATCGCCCTGCGCAGGGAGGCGGAGGTGACCCGTGGCTGAACAGCCCGCGCTCCCCGCCTGGCACGCCGAGCGCTACCGCCGCCTGTCCGAGGACAGGCCGGGCCTGGTCACGCTGATCGAGGCGACCACCCCCGACTCCCGCGACCGCGCCGTGGACGCCCTCCGCGCCCTCGCCATCCTCGGCGTCGTCCTCGGTCACTGGCTGGTCACCGCCCTGGTCGACACCGGCGGCACCCTCCACACGGCCAGCCCCCTGGCCTCCATGCCGGCCCTCACCCCGATCACCTGGCTCTTCCAGACCCTCGCGATCTTCTTCCTCGTCGGAGGCCACACCGCCGCCCGCAGCTACACCGGCTCCCTCACCCGCACCGTCGACGGATATGAAGCCCGCGGGCGAAGGAGCGGCGTGTACCGGGCGTGGTTCGGCCGGCGGCTCGTCCGGCTGGTGATGCCCGTGCCCGTGCTGCTGGCGGTGTGGGCGGCGGCGGTGCCCCTGATGATCCTGGCCGGGTACCCGCGCGAGACGATCTTCGCGCTGATCAATCTCGTCCTGGACCCGCTGTGGTTCCTGCTGGTGTTCATCGGGCTCACCGCGCTCACCCCGGTCATCGTGAGGGCCGTCGGCCGGTGGGGCGCGTGGAGCGCGGCGGTTCCGGTCGCGATCACGGCGACGGTCGATCTGGCCCGGTTCGCCCTGGACGCGCCCCAATGGATCGCCTGGATCACCGTCGCGTCCGCGTGGCTCGTCCCCTTCACGCTGGGAGCGGCTTGGGCGCAGGGCTCCTTCGGCTCCCGCCACACGGGTTCCGCTCCGTCCTCCACCCACCACCACCGCCACCGCCTCACGCCCCGAGCCTTCAGGTCTCACCCCGATACCCGGCTCGAGGGCGGGCGTGTCGCGTCCGGCCGCCACGCCGAGGAGCGATCGCATCGTCGTCCGGTCCTTGCCCCTGAGCGGCGAAGGCCGACGGGTTGGCTCCGCGAACATCGGGCGGCGTTGGGGTTGCTGATCGGCGGAGGTGTGGCGACAGTCGCACTCATCGTGTTCGGCGGATATCCGGCGAGCATGGTCGGGGTGCCGGGGCAGGCGGTCTCGAACCTGTCGCCGCCGACGCTCGCCTCCGTGGCGTTCGGGCTCGCTCAATGTGGCGGAGCGCTTCTCCTGCGCGGGCCGCTGACCCGCCTGATGCGGCGTCCGGTGCTGTGGGCGGGGACCGCCCTGCTGAATCTCTCGGCGATGACCGTCTTCCTCTGGCACCAATCGGCGCTGATGGGCGTTTCAGCTCTTGTGACCAGGATCACGGGTACGGTTCCAGGGTTGCTCGACGCACCTGACCGTCCCGGGTGGGTCGCCCACCGGCTGACCTGGATCCCCGTGTTCGCCGCCGTCCTGGCGGGGCTGTGGTCTCTGGCACACCGGCTCGAACGGCGCATCCGAGCCCAACCGATGAGCCGTCCGGCACATCTCACCAAGAAAGCGGACGACCCGGAGGGGGCGTTCGGAACACGCAGGACGACCACCGGATGCGCCGAGCATTGACCGGCATCCGGTAGAAAGGCCGCCATGCCGCAGTCTTCCGAGACGCCGCACTCTTCCCATGAGCAGTCCGCCGGCGGCACCACGGCCGGACGCCCCCACCGCCGCAGGCACCCACTGCGGCGGCTGGCCGCCTGCGCCGTCCTCGCGGCCGGCGTCCTGCTCACCACGGCCGGAACCGGACACGCCGATCCCTACGCCAAGCCGGGTCCCGTCCCGATGCTGTCGCCGGGCACGCTCGACGCCCGCTACGCGGCCGAACGGCTGACGATCGAGAAGGCCCTGAAGACGGCGCGCGACGTCGGCGACACCGACCGGGCCCGCGCCCTCACGGCCTTCCTCCGCCCCGACCGGCGCTTCCTCTCGGTGGATCCGCGCGGTCGCGGCCAGGCCGTCGAGGTCGTCGGAGATCTCGCGCACGCCCGCCGCGTCGCGCTCCTGGTCCCCGGCGCCGACTCCACGATCTCGGGCTTCGACGTCCGCGCCGGACGCGCCTGGGCGTCCCCCGGCGGCGGCGCCCGCGCCGTCTACGACGAGGCACGCCGCGTCTCCCCCGGCGGGGATCTCGCGGTCGTCGCCTGGCTCGGCTACGCCGCTCCCAGGACGTTCAGCAGCGACATCCTCACCGACACGCGCGCCGAGCGCGGCGCGCGCGAACTGCGCCAGTTCCTCGTCGGCATGCACCGGGCCAACCCGTCCGCCCAGGTGAGCCTGCTCTGCCACAGCTACGGCTCGGTCGTCTGCGGGCGCGCCGCCATGGAGGGCAAGGGCCCCGGCGGCCCCGCCTGGCGGAAGGTCTCCGACATCGCCCTGTTCGGCAGCCCCGGCACCACCGCCTGGACCGCCGCCGCCCTCGGCACCACCGCCCGCGTCTGGGCCGGACGCGGCGCCACCGACTGGATGGAGGACGTCCCCCACGTCCGCATCTTCGGCCTCGGCCTCGGCCCCGACCCGGTCTCCCGCAACTTCGGCGCCCGCGTCTTCCAGGCCGGCCGCGCCGGCCACAGCGACTACCTGGCCCCGAACTCCCCGTCCCTGCGCAACCTGACCTACATAGCCCTGGGCCGCCCCGCGGACGTCACCCGAACCTGACCCGGCCGCCCGCCACTCCACCAAGCCCCCGAGCAGCCCGGCCCGGCTCCGCCCTCAAGCCTCCCTGCCCTCCACCGCTCCCCCTCCGCACCCGGCCCCCGCCTTCCCAACGAGTTCCAGCCCCTCCACAATCTGCCCAATCAGTTTGTTCCGGCCGATCAAGCAGCCAGGGGACCGCCCTGAACCGCCTGGGGACCGCCCTGAAACAGGCTGCTGGGACCGCGTGAACAGGCTGAAGAACCGCCCCTGAAATAGCTGGGGACCGCGCGAAAACCGCCGGGGACCGTCCCGGACCGCCTGGATCAGCTGCCTGCTACGCCAGCCTCGCCCAGCCATGCCACGCCAGGCATGCCCGGCCATGCCACGCTGACCTCGCCCAGCCATGCCACGCTGACCGTGCCCACCAAACGGACTTCGCTTGGGCCGGTTGACCGTCCTCCCTCACCCACCTCCGCTCGAGCAGAACCACCTCACCGCGCTCCCGGACTCCCGCGAAGCGGCGGAGGAAGACCGTCCGGACGACTGGGATTCGGGCTGGCCCCAGAGGGTTACTCGGCAGTAGGGGGGTTGCCGGGAGGTTCGGGTGTGGGTGGCGAGGCCGATTCATCACGTTCGAGGTGGCACTCTGGACACGTGGACAGCACCAGCGACGCGGCGCTCCGCGAGCAGACCACCAAGCGCCTGGAGAAGGCGATGGGGACGTTCGGCACGGCGGCGCTCGCCAGTATGGAGGAGCAGCTTCCCTGGTTCCGGCGGATGCCGGCCGACCAGCGGTCGTGGATCGGGCTGGTCGCGCAGGCCGGGATCGCGGCGTTCGTGGAGTGGTTCGGCAGCGGCGAGTCGGCCAAGCCCGCCATCGCCGCGGAGGTGTTCGGCACCGCGCCCCGGGAGCTGATGCGGTCGATCAAGCTGCGGCACACCATCGACATGGTCCGGGTGATCATCGACGTGGTGGAGACCCGGCTGGAGGAGCTGGCCGCGCCCGGCGGGGAGGCGCAGCTCCGCGAGGCGATCCTGCGCTACACGCGGGACGTGGCGTTCGGCGCCGCGCAGGTGTACGCGCAGGCCGCCGAGACGCGCGCGGCGTGGGACGCCCGGCTGGAGGCCCTGGTCGTCAACGCCGTCCTGCGCGGCGAGGTGGACGACGGGATGCACTCGTGGGCCGCCGCGCTCGGCTGGACGGCCAAGCCGGTCACGGTGATCGCGGGCTTCACCCCGGAGGACGAGGAGCCCGAGGTCACCATCGACCAGATGCAGCTGGCCGCGCGCCGCGCCCGGGTGGACGCGCTGGCGGGCGTCCAGGGCACCCGGGTGGTCGTGGTCGTCGGCGGCACCGAGGACGCCCTCGCCGCGGCCCGGCACATCGCCGCCAAGTGCGGTCCCGGCCCGGTCGTCGTCGGCCCGACCGTCGGTGATCTCTACGACTCGCCGCTGTCCGCCCGGTCCGCGCTCGCGGGGCTGCGCGCCGCCGCCGGCTGGCCGGACGCGCCCCGCCCCGTCCCGTCGGACGAGCTGCTCGCCGAGCGCGCCCTCGACGGCGACGACGTCGCCCGCCGCCACCTGGTCGATCATGTCTACGACCCGATGTGCGACGCGGGCGCGCCGCTCCTCGACACCCTGACGACGTACCTGGAGCAGGGATCCTCGCTGGAGGCGACCGCCCGGCTCCTCTTCGTCCACCCGAACACCGTCCGGTACCGGCTGCGCCGCGTCACCGAGCTGACCGGCCTGGCGCCGACCGACGGGCGCAACGCCTTCACGCTCCGCATCGCCCTCGCCCTCGGCCGGTTCTCCCGCCGCCCCGCCCGTTCCTGACCGCACGACGGCCCGGCGGGCGGTGTGTCCGGGTTCGGGGGTTGTAGGGGTCGTACAAAGCGTCCGGACCAAAGTTCGTGTGCTTCCGCATCGGCAGGGAGACCGCGCACCGGGCACGCTGGATCGCGTGATTCTCCTCGCATCGCCCGGGCAGGGCGCCCAGACCCCCGGTTTCCTAGAGCCGTGGCTGGAGGTGCCCGGCGTCGCGGACCGGTTGACCTGGTGGTCCGCCGTGACCGGACTGGACCTGGTGCGCTTCGGGACGACCGCGGACGCCGAGGAGATCCGCGACACCGCGGTGGCGCAGCCGCTGCTGGTCGCCGCCGCGCTGGCCGCCTACGAGCAGCTGTTCCCCGAGGGCGGACGGCCGGACGCCGTCGCCGGGCACAGCGTGGGCGAGCTGGCCGCCGCCGCGATCTCCGGCGTGCTGAGCCCCGAGACCGCGCTGGTCCTGGTGCGCGAGCGCGGCCGGGCCATGGCCGAGGCCGCCGCCGTCACCGAGACCGGCATGACCGCGCTGCTCGGCGGTGACCCCGACGAGGTGCTCACCGTGATCGACAAGCACGGCCTCACCCCCGCGAACGTCAACGGAGCGGGCCAGGTCGTCGCCGCCGGGACGATGTCGCAGCTCGAGGACCTCGCGAACGAGCCGCCCGCCAGGGCGCGGCTGCGGCCGCTCGCGGTCGCCGGCGCGTTCCACACCGAGCACATGCTGCCCGCCGTCGAGACCCTCTCCCGGCTCGCGCCCGGCGCGTCCGTCCGGGACCCGGAGTCGACGCTGCTGTCCAACCGGGACGGCGCGGTCGTGGCGTCCGGACGCGAGTACCTGGACCGGCTGGTCGCGCAGGTCAGCGCGCCCGTCCGCTGGGACGCGTGCATGGAGACCATGCGCGGGCTCGGCGTCACCGCGATCATCGAGCTGCCGCCCGCGGGCACCCTGACCGGCCTCGCCCGGCGCGAGCTGAAGGGCGTCGAGCTGCTCGCCCTGAAGACCCCGGACGACCTGGACAAGGCCCGCGAGCTGATCAAGGCCCACACCTCATGACCGGCGTCACGCTGCGCACCGAGCCGCCCCGCCCCGGTTCCCGGGTCCTGGCGTTCGGCGACCACCAGCCCGCGAAGATCGTCACCAACCACGATCTCGCCGCCGTCATGGACACCAGCGACGAGTGGATCCGCAGCCGCGTCGGCATCGTCGAGCGCCGGATCGCCGAGGACGACGAGACGATCGTCGACATGGCCGTCCAGGCGGGCGGCAAGGCCCTGGCCGCGAGCGGCCTCGCGCCGTCCGAGATCGACCTGGTGATCGTGGCGACCTGCTCGGCCGAGTCGCCGATGCCGAGCCACGCGCCGACCGTCGCGCACCGCCTCGGCATCGTGTCGCCCGGCGCCTACGACATGAACTCGGCCTGCTCCGGCTTCTGCTACGCGCTCGCCGCCGCGGACGCCGCCGTCCGCACCGGCGCCGCACGGAACGTGCTGGTCATCGGCGCGGAGAAGATGTCCCAGTGGCTCGACTGGACGGACCGCTCGACCTCGATCATCTTCGCGGACGGCGCGGGCGCCGCCGTCGTCGGACCGTCCGAGACGCCCGGCATCGGCCCGGTCGTCTGGGGCAGCGATGGCAGCCAGCCGGACCGGATCCAGATCGAGAACCGCACGGCGTACATCTCCCAGGAGGGGCAGGCGGTGTTCCGCTGGGCCACCACCGCCGTCGCGCCGGTCGCCCTGGCGGCGATCGAGCGGGCCGGACTCGTCCCGGACGACCTGGCCGCGATCGTCCCGCACCAGGCCAACCTGCGCATCATCGACCACATCGCGCGCCGGATCCAGGCGTCCAACGCGGTCGTGGCCAACGACATCACCCACTCCGGAAACACGTCGGGGGCCTCGATCCCGCTGGCCCTCGCCCACATGATCGAACGCGGCGACGTGCCGTCCGGCGCCCCGGCCCTGCTGGTCGGGTTCGGCGCCGGACTGTCCTACGCTGCCCAAGTCATCCAGATCCCGTAGTACGCGGACAACCGCCCGCGTTCTGGACAACCCATAAAGGAGACACCGACACCATGGCAGTTGCCACCGAGCAGGAGATTCTGGCCGGACTCGCCGAGATCATCGACGAGATCGTCGGCATCGACAAGTCCGAGGTCACCCCGGAGAAGAACTTCATCGACGACCTCGACATCGACTCCCTGTCGATGGTAGAGATCGCGGTGGCCGCCCAGGACAAGTTCGACGTCGAGATCCCCGACGACGAGCTGCGCAACCTGAAGACCGTGCAGGACGTCATCAACTTCGTCCAGAAGCTCAGCGTCTGACCCGTCCGCCGGGCGACCAGCCGTCCCGCCCGAGGGACGACCGGTTCCGCCCAGCCCGCGGCGCGATCCGTTCGCCTCGCGGGCGGGGCGAACCGTCGTCCACGCGATGACGGCACGCCGTCGCCGCACGGCCACGGCGCGCCGACACCCGGACGGACCGCGAGGTTCCGTCGGCGCGCCGTCGCCACCCCCCAGTCACACAAGGAGCACTCACACCATGAGCAACAAGACCACCGTCGTCGTGACCGGCCTCGGTGCCACGACCCCGCTCGGCGGGGACGTGCCGTCGACCTGGTCCGCGCTGCTCGCCGGTCGGTCCGGGGTGCGGAAGCTTGACTGGGAGGGCGTCGAGGAGCTGCCCGTGCGGTTCGCCGCGCAGCTCGCCGTCGATCCGTCCGAGGTCATGCCGAAGCAGACGCTGCGGCGGCTCGACCGCTGCCAGGCCATCGCGCTGATCGCGGCGAAGGAGGCCTGGCTGCACGCGGGCCTGAAGAACCGCACCAAGAAGGGCTACGAGGCGGACGCCGAGGGCTTCGAGATGGACGGCGAGCGCCTCGGCGTCGTGCTGTCGACCGGCATCGGCGGCCTGCACTCGGCACTCGGCAGCTACGCCACCTACCTGGAGAAGGGCTGGACGCGCGTCTCACCCTTCACCGTCCCGATGCTGATGCCGAACGGGGCGTCCGGCCACGTCGGCATCGAGTACGGCGCGACCGCGGGCTCGCACGCCCTGGTCAGCGCGTGCGCCTCGTCCGCCGAGGCGGTCGGGTACGCGATCGACATGATCCGGACGGGCCGCGCCGACATGGTGATCTGCGGCGGCACCGAGGCGTGCATCCACCCGCTGCAGATGGCCTCGTTCGGCGTGATGCGGGCGATGTCCACCCGTAACGAGGAGCCCGAGCGGGCGTCCCGTCCCTACGACAAGAACCGCGACGGCTTCGTGCTCGGCGAGGGCGCGGCCGTGATGATCCTCGAGTCGGAGGAGCACGCGCGCAAGCGCGGCGCGACGATCCACGCGATCGCGGCCGGCTGCGGCTACTCCGGCGACGCCTACGACATCGTCCTGCCGGACCCGAGCGGCTCCGGCCAGGCCAAGGCGATGCGCCGGGCCCTGGACAACGCCGACCTGGCGCCCGAGGACATCGTGCACGTCAACGCGCACGCCACGTCCACGCCGTCCGGCGACGTCGCCGAGCTCAACTCCATCAAGGTGGCGCTGGGCGACGCGGCCAAGAACATCACCGTCACCGGCACCAAGTCGATGACCGGCCACATTCTCGGCGGCGCGGGCGCCCTGGAGTCGGTGATCACCATCCTGACCCTGCGCGAGGGCATCGTCCCGCCCACCGCCAACCTCGAGGACATCGACGACGAGGTCGACCTGGACATCGTCCACGGCGAGCCGCGCAAGATCCCGGACGGCCCGGCGGCCGCCCTCAACAACTCTTTCGGCTTCGGCGGCCACAACGTCTCCGTCGCCTTCAAGCGAGCTCTCTGACCACGCCGCACCCGGCCCGGCCCGTCCCACCCGGACGAGCCGGGCCGCGCGCTTTCCAGGACCACAGGGCGAACTCAACGGTGAGAAAGCACGTTGATCACCCGCCCATCGGGATCTCGGACGAAGAACCGCCGCACACCCCACTCCTCGTCCTGCAGCGGATACACGATCTCCGCCCCGCTCTCCCGCACGGCCACATAGACCGCGTCCACGTCATCCACCTCAACACTCACGTCAGGCGGAACCGGCGCGGTCCTGTCGTCCCCCGCATAGAAGCTGACCTGCGCACTGGGCACGGACGGCGAGGCCACCGTCACGATCCACCCGTGGTTCATCACCTCCTCCAACCCCAGCAGCCCATAGAACTCCCGACTCACCTCCACACTCCCCGAGCGAAAGTTCGGCACAACCCGACGAACACCCATCGACTCCTCCACCCTCAAGCCACCACACGATGCCCCACCTTCCCAAACCCCTCCGACACCCCCACACCCCCAGCCCTAACCACCAACAACACACACCCAACCCCCAACCAGCCACGCCCCATCACGGTCACCACGCTGCCGTCAACACGCCACTAACCACACTCGCCAGATCAGCAACGACACACACGAATCAACGTCACGCTTGGCATGACCTGCTGTGCGCTAGACGAGCCCTCACCGCACTGCGGACGAGCCCCAACGCACGGCAGCGCATGCAGGGCTTCCCGCTCAGCGTGATACGCGGCGCGCAGAATGCACGTTCACGCCACCGCGCAGCGACGGCCCACCATCCCCGGCTGGGTGGACGCCAACCCAATGCTCAGCGAAACACCACTGCGCACACGAAGCCCTCACCACGGTCCGAGGCCAACGCAGCAGCCGCACACTCAGCCAGACCACTCGGGCACAGGGCCAGACCCGCGTAGGCGGCGGAACGCCGCTGCGCGGACGGAACCGTTGCCGCCGTCAGGAGCAAACGCGACAACCTCGCGCTCAGCCATGCCGCTCGGGCGCGGAGCCAGACCCTCGTCAGCCACAGAACGTCGCTACGCGGACGGAACCCATTGCCACGGTCGGACCAACGCGGCGGCCTCGCGCTCAGGCAGGCCGTCTGGGAGCGGAGTCGGAACTGCGCCGGCGGCGGAACGCTGCTGCGTGGACGAGTCGTAGCCGCCGTCAGGAGCCAACGCGGCGGCCTTGCGTTCAGGCGGGCCGTTTGGGAGTGGGGCGGAAGTGTGTCGGCGGCGGGACGCTGGTGCGTGGACGAGTGGTTGCGGCGGTCGGGGGGCTAGCGCGGCGGCGTCGCGTTCAGAGGGCTGGCTGGGGGCGGGGCCGGCTGTCGTGGCGGGGCATGGGGAGCTGGCCGCGGGGCGCGGGGGGCGTTCGCGGGTCGGGGGCTCGGGTTCGGTCTTCAGTTGGTGTCAGACGGCGGCGTGGAGCCATCGGACGGGGGCTCCGTCGCCGGCGCGACGGAAGGGCTCGAGCTCGTTGTCCCAGGGGGTGCCCAGGAGGCGGTCGAGTTCGTGCTCGAGGGTGGTCTTGCCGACGGCGGCGTTGGCCATGACGGTGCGCAGCCGGTCTTCAGGGACCATGATGTCGCCGTTGGCGCCGATGATGCCCGTGAAGACGCCGAGGGACGGCGTGAAGCTGTAGCGCACGCCGTCGCAGCCCGGGGTCGGGTCTTCGGTGGCCTCGAAGCGGAGCAGCTTCCAGTTCCGCAGGGCGGACGTGATCCCTGCGGCGGTTCCGGGCCTGCCCTCCCAATGGAGTTCGGCGCGGAGCGTGCCCGGCGCGGCGGGCTGGTCGGCCCACTCGAGTGAAACGGGTACGCCGACAACACCTGCGGCGGCCCACTCGATGTGCGGGCTCAGCGCAGGTGGCGCGGAGTGGACGTAGAAAACGCCACGTGCGGTCACCGGACCTCCTGGATCTGTACCGAGGCTCGTCTTCCCCTACGGCCTCGCACGCTCCCGAGACGGATTCCGCGTCCCTCATTCTGCATCATGGACACCCGACGCACCACCACGCGACCATTGTTTGTCTGTCACTTGACCATCGGCGGTCCCGTCACTTTCGTGCGCCTCGCAGCTCCCCAACACAACTCCCGTCCCACGGTGTCGCCGCCGCCATCACCCGGCGACGCTCCACTCCAACCCAACCCCAAGTGCGGCCACGATCCGGTGCGGATGGCGATTTGCGTCACCGTCGTTTGGTCGCTCCAGCCCCTTCTACCTCCTCACGGCGCTTCCACACCGCGATGACGATCACTCCTGCGGTGACGAGCAGGCAGACGAGCGGGACGACGTCGCCGACGCGGTCGTACGGCGTCCGGCTCGCCACAGGCGAGATCTTCAGCGTCACGGTGACGACGCCCCGGCGGTCGGTGTCGAACCAGGCGATCGGCCGGCCGCGAGCGTCGAACGCGGCCGACACTCCGGTCAGCGCCGCCTGGACGGTGGGCCGTCCGGTCTCCGCGGCGCGGACGGCGGCGAGCGACGCGTGCTGCGCGGGCGCCCAGGTGTTCTGGAAGCTGGACGTCGCCGACTGGTAGACGATCAACTCCGCGCCGCGTCGGGTGAGCGTGCGGGCGAGGTCGGGGAAGGCCGACTCGAAGCAGATCAGCGGTCCGAAGGCCGTGCCGCTCGCCGTCATGACGGTCGGCCCCGTCCCCGGGATGCGGTCCTGCCCGGCGGCCTTGCTGACCACGCTGAGCCAACCGAACACGGGGCGGAAGGGGATGTACTCACCGAACGGCACGAGCCGCGTCTTGATGTACCGGCCCCGAAGCCCCTCCGGCTCCACCAGGACGGCGGACTTGCTGATGCGTCCGCGCGCGTCCGCCGCGTCCTCGTTGATCAGGAGGGGACCGCGGGCGGCGGCGAGTTCCCGAAGCCGTCGGACGAGTACCGGATCGCGGGCCAGGTCCACGCCGACGCTGCTCTCACCCCACACGGTGAGGTCGGCGCGAGGGGCTGACGTCGTCATCCGGAACGCCGCCGCCAGCCGCACCCGGGCACCGTCCTCGACTCCGGGTTGGACGAGGTTCACGCGCATCGTTCGCGCCACTCCCGGTTCTCGGCGCATCGAGAAGACCAGCGGCCCGATCCCAGCGATCGCCACGGCCAGCCCGACCATCCCTGCCAGGAAGCCTCGCCGACCACCATTCCGTCTTCGGCGCCCCGCACCCAGTCTTCGGCCTGCGGCTCGGCCATCGCCAACGGCTCCGGCAGGCCCGTCTGAGGCAACGCTGGTGACGCGCCCTGCACCGCCTGCACTTGCTGCGCCGGTGCCGCGTCCCGGGCCGTCCTTACTTGCTGCGCCGGTGTGTGGAGGGGGTGACCGGGTGGGGTGCGTTGGGGTGTCGAAAGAAGGTGGTGGGTCGGGAGTGGGTGACGTGCTGGCGGGGTGGGGCCCGGGTGGGGTGCTGGCGACCGGTTCGGTTCGGGGTGTCGGGAGTGGCTGGGGGCGCAGGAGGGCGAACAGGGCGAGTGTCAGGGCCGTGTTGGCGGCCACCAGGGCGAAGGAGATGAGCCAGATGCCTCCGAGGGCGGCCAGGGAGAGCTCTGTCGGGTGGTGCCATTGGCTGGCGCCGTAGACGGCCCAGGGGCCGCCGAGGGATGGGCGGGAGCGGGCGAGTTCGATGGTCAGCCAGGCGCTGGGCAGGACGATGAGCGCGAAGAGCGGGCGGCGAGGGATGAGGGCCCGGGCCGCCATGCCCCATGGGGCCCACAGGGCGCCGAAGACCAGGGCGATCAGGGGTAGGGCCGGGCCGATGTACGGCAGCGTCCAGTAGAGGGCGGCCAGGAGGTAGCCCGCGCCGAAGGCCCAGCCTCGGAGGGCGGCCTCGCGGGCAGTGCGGCCTCTCGCGAGCAGCAGCGTTCCCGGGACGAGGGCCATCCAGGCCAGCCAACCCAGGTCGGCCCGCGGGAAGGCGAGGATGGGGAACGCGCCGGCGAGCAGGGCGAGGGCACGTGCCAGCCAGGCAGAGGACCGCATCAGGGCCCTCCCGCCGGCGCCGGGGGACGCGAGGCCGTCCGCCGGCGAGGTGCGGCGCCGGAGCGCGGGTCGGCCGATGGCGACGGCGAACGTTCGCGGCACGGGGATGGTCTGAGGCGGCGGTCGGCCGGGATCACCGGCCAGGTGACCAGGATGCCCGGATTGTGCTGGTAGGGCGGCTGAGTCGTCTCGTTCATGTCTCCAGTAAGGCATTCGGAATCCAGGCTTCGCCAACCCGGGGCTCGCTTGTGGATAACTGGAACAACGACTACCCAGAGCTACCTATCGGGCACGATGAGCGCGGGGATTGATCGGGTCGACGGAAGTGAGGGTGGATGTTCGATCAGCAGGCGCGTCTGGAGCGGCTGCTCGCGCGGCACCGGGACGCCGTGGTGGTGGAGCCGGTCGCGGGGCGTCCCGCGCTGGTGCGGCGCGACCAGGTGCTCGTGGCCGAGGACGACGCGGCGGCTGCCGAGGACCTGGTGCGGCGCTGGTACGAGTCTCGCCATGACGAGCAGGGCGTGACGCGGCTGCGACTACGCGCGCCCGCGAAGGTGGACGTCTGCGAGCTCGCCGCGCAGCTCTCCGGGGACGGGCGGCACCGCCGGCTGAGCGTCTCCCCCAATCATCTGGTCCATGGGCAGCCGCTGTGGTGGAGCGGGCCCGCCGATCTTCCGCGCGCGGCGGCGGCCGTGCCCATGCCTGTAGCGACCGAGGCCCGCCGCGAGGTGACGGTCGCCATCCTGGACACGGGGCTGGATCCGCATCCCTGGTACGAGGGCGCCGAGTGGTTCGCCGACCAGCGGACCGAGGTCGCGGAGGTCCTGGACGCCGACCTGGATTTCGAGCTCGACGCGCAGGCCGGGCATGGCACGTTCGTCGCCGGTGTCGTCCTGCGGTACGCGCCGTCCGCCCGGATTCGGGCGCGACGGGTCATCGGCGGCGACGGCGTCGGGGACGAACTGGACGTGATCCGGGCCCTGTACTGGCTGTCGGTGTGGGGCGGCGCGGACGTGGTGAACCTGTCGCTCGGCTGCCACACGTTCGACGATCGGCCGTCGCCGGTCCTGTCGCGCGCGGTGGCGATGCTGGGCAGGCGGACGGTCGTGGTCGCGTGCGCGGGGAACGCAGCGGGCGACCGGCCGTTCTGGCCGGCCGCGCTCAAGTCGGTGATCGGTGTGGCGGCCCTCGACGCGCACGCGGAGGATCGGGCCTGGTTCTCCAACTACGGCTGGTGGGTGGACGCCAGCACGCCAGGCGTAGACGTGGCGAGCTGTTTCGTCCGGTTCGACGGGCCGCGTGGACGTGTCAACGGAATCGATCCGGATCAGTTCAACGGCTATGCGACGTGGAGCGGAACGTCGTTCGCGGCGCCCGCCGTGGCGGGGCGCATCGCGGCGTTGGCAGCGGCCGAAAACCTGCCTGCTGTAGCGGCTGCCGACCACGTCCTCGATCCGGCGACGTCGCCTACCCGTCCAGACCTTGGGGTAATCATCAGGGCTTGAGCACAGCACGGTGGCAATGCGGTAACCGTGACGCCCCGTGCACTCTGCGTGTCGGCGCGCGACTCTAGTGTCGTCGCTCAGCGGAGGGCCGCTTGGGAGGGGTGCTGGTGGTCCTGAACGATCGTCCTGCTCGGTCCGAAGGGACGGCAAGGGGACGTGTTCTTCCTGGAGTGATGGCTGGCGAGCCGGAGAAGGGAGTGGTGCCGCAACCGCGCGCGGACGAGAATCGGAATGTGTCGCGCCGGAGCGTCCACCTTCCGCCTATCTCCGACGAGACGAAGGTCGAGTCGGGCGAGTTGGTGGTGCGGGCGCGGCTCGGCGACGCGGGCGCTTGGGGACTCTTGGTGGATCGGCATGCGCCGCTCCTCTGGGCGATCGCACGTTCATGCGGTCTGGACGATGCCGACTGTGGTGATGTCGTCCAGACGACGTGGTTGAGGCTGGTCGAGCGGATCGATGCCGTCCGTGATCCGCAGGCCGTGCCGCATTGGTTGGCCGTCACCGCGCGCCGCGAGGCGGTGCTGTTGGCAAGGCGTCGTGGACGTGAGGCTCCGGCGGATCCGCTGTGCTTCCCCGAGGTCCCCAGGCCGCGTTCGCGGCGGCCCGCCCCAGGAGTCGACGCGGCAGGCACTCAGAAACTCATTTCCGGACCGGAGGACATTGCGCTCGCGCGCGAGCAGATCGGACGGGTCGGTGACGCGCTGCGGACGTTGCCTCGCCGTTGCCAGGACCTCCTGCGGATGCTGGCGCTTGCCCACAGCTACAGCGAGTTGGCTGCTGCTCTGGACATCCCGGTCGGGAGCATCGGATCCGCGCGGACCCGTTGCCTCGCCCAACTGCGCCGGAGGCTCGCGACATGAGCGAGGAGTTCCTGGACGAGCTGCGCGCGGCCTTCGACCACATCGATCCTGTTCCGAAGGAAGTCCTTGCGGCAGGACGGTCCGCGCTCTCGTGGCGCGAACCGGACGCCGACCTGGCGGAACTCACGGACGAGAAGGAACGGCAGCTGGCCGGGGCGCGCAGCACGAGCGGCCTGAGGGTCCTCACGTTCAACGCTCCCGGTCGTACGGTCGAGGTCGAGATCTCCGGTGCCGGGCAGGATGTGGCGCTCACCGGACGGCTCGCCCCCGCGACTGTGGCGGACGTCCGGCTCCGCCATCCGAACGCGGCCGAGCAGTCCGCGCGCGCGGACGAGACCGGACGTTTCGTACTGACCGCTGTCCCGGAGGGGCTGGTCAGCCTGGTTTTCCACCTGCCTGATGCCTCCTGTGTGGTCACGAGCTGGATTCGTCTCTGAACCCGCCACCGCCGAAGCAGCCCCTCCAAAACCCTCCAAACCCCATCGACACCCTTGAGAAGGAGCCGTATGCCCCGGAATCTCTCTGATGACGTTTCGGGACGGGAGTTACTGCGATTGGCGACAACCGAACCGGCCACGGCCTATCGCAACGCGGCTGAGCGTGTCGCCAAGGCCGAGCACTCGGGCGACACGGCGGACCTGGTGGTGGCGTTGAGGGCTGCTGGGCTTGCCGCCAAGGAACTCGGGCACCTGGATAACGGCATCGCCTGCATGGAACGAGCCTTGGCCCTTGCCGGCCCGTCCACGTATGCCGTGGCACAGGTGCGGATGAATCTGGTCGGGCTGCTCACGGCACGTGGCGACACCAGCCGCGCGCTCGCCGAGGCGGCCAAGGCCGAGGGAACCCTGCAGGGCTCGGACGCCCACAGACTCGCCGCCAACACCGTCTGCGCCCTCGCGCGCGCAGGGAGAATCACCGACGCGCACACGCTCGCCGCGTCCGCCCTCCCCAGCCTGCGCGCTGGTACCGATCCGGTGCCCCTGGTCGGGTTGCTCTCCAATCTCGGCCTTGCCAGAGCCCTGCGCGGGGAACTGAACGAGGCCGAACGTCTCCTTGAAGAGGCCAAGGAGACCAGCCGAAAACATCGGCTCGGGCAGCAGACGGCGATGGCACGCGCGAATCTGGCGTTCGTGGCGTCCCGGCGTGGCGATGTCCCGAAAGCCCTACGGCTGTACGAGGAGGCTGAGCCTGGCCTGACCGGTGAGAAGGCTGCCCAGTGCCGGTTGGACCGCGCTGAGACGCTCATCCAGGCCGGGCTTCCAGGCGAAGCTCGCAAGCTGCTCAGGGCGGTCGTGAACGAGACCAGGACCAGCGACTACAACTGTGACCTGGGCGATGGCCTGCTTCTCCTGGCGCACGCGGAACTGGCATGCAACCACGCAGAGGCCGCCGTCATCAGGGCTGGAGAAGCCGCCGATGTGTTCTCTCGACAGGAACGCATCGGCTGGCTTCCCCTCACAGAGCACCTGCTCCTACGCGCGCGATGGGAGACGGGTGAGCGGTCGGCCATGCTGCTCGGCACAGCAGTGGCCACCTCCGATCGGCTCACGAATTCCGGTTGGTCGGAGGCCGCCGCCGAGGCCCGGATCATCGCCGCTCGTCTTGCCATCCAACTGGGACGCCCAGCTGAGCACCTGCTCGCGCCCTTGGCTCGTACGCGCGCGCATGGCCCGGCCGCACTTCGCGTGTTCGCCTGGCACGCAACGGCTTTGGAACGGCAGTCCCGTGGCGACCTCAGAGGCGCGTTGGCCGCCGTGTGGTCGGGCCTCTCGATCCTGGCGGATCACGCGGACGCGTTCGCGGCGCATGATCTGCGGGCGAGGGCCGCAGGGGTCGGGGAAGATCTCACTTGCCTTGCGCTGCGGCTGTCTCGCTCTGCGCGGGAGCTACTGCAGGCTGACGAACGCCGCCGCGCGTTAGCTCGCCGTCCTGTCGCGGTGCGTCCGCCCAGAGATCGGCGGCGGGCCGCTGCCCTTTCTGAACTTCGGATGCTCAGCGGCGCTCATGCGCGCGCGACCTCCCGCGGCGAACCGGCCAGCGCATTGACCGAGCGCATGGCCGAGTTGGAATCGTCCATACGCGCGGGCGCGCACAGCCTCTCGCCCTCCACGCGAAGCACAGTGGCGAGCCCTGTTGGGGTGCATGAACTGAGCAGCGCCCTTGGGACGCGTGGACTGCTTCAGTTCGTCCGAATCAACGATGCGCTATGGGCCGTGACGCTCGTGGACGGACGTCCACAGCGTCATGAGCTGGGCTCGTACACGCACGCGGCCCGCCAGGTCGAGCTCGTCCACGCGGCCCTTCGAGACCTCATCGAGGACGAGCAGGATCCGCACGCTCTTCAGATGCTCAGCAAGGCGGCGCGGGCCCTCGACAGCCAGGTTGTCGCGCCACTTGCCGTCGATGCGCCCGAGTTGGTCATCGCGCCCACAGGCGGCCTTCACGCCCTGCCCTGGCACGTCCTTCCGTCTCTGCAGGGACGTCCCTGCACGGTGGTGCCGTCGGCGACGGCCTGGCTACGCGCACGCACGATCCCGGAGCACGGTTCTTCGCGCGTGGCGCTTGTCGCCGGCCCCGGTCTCGAGCATGCGGAACGCGAAACGCGGATGCTGCGCCGCGTTCACCCAAGGGCGCTCACATTGGACGGCCCCGAAGCACGTGCCGAGGCGGTGCAGCGCGCCATGGACGGCGCAGGGCTCGTCCATATGGCCACTCATGGTGAATTCCGGGCCGACAACCCCATGTTCTCGCGGCTCCTACTAGCGGACGGCCCGCTGACCGTGCACGACCTAGAGGACTTGGCCGCACCGCCCAGTACGGTCGTCCTCTCCGCATGCGACGTCGGACGCGCCGGAGCGGGCGACGCGGTGATCGGCATGGTCGGCGTGCTGCTGGCGCTGGGCACCCGCACGGTCGTGGCCAGCGCGGCGCCCGTGCGCGACGCCGCGTCCCCGCGCTTCATGGCCGACCTGCACGCCCTCATGGCGTCCGGGGTGGGACCGGCCAGAGCCCTGGCGAAGCTGCACCGCTCCCCCGGGCTCCTCGGCCTCACCTGCTACGGCGCAGGATGATCAGCGGCCCGATCAGGCTTCGCCGGTGGCGACCGGATGGGTCGGGTCCGCGACCCACGCGGACCATGACCCGACATAGAGGGCGGCCGGAATACCCGCAAGGTGCAGGGCCAGAATCTCGTGGGCGGCGGTGACTCCGGAGCCGCAGTACGCACCGACGTCCAGCGCGTCCGTCGCGCCGAGTCCGGCGAACCGCTCACGAAGCAGCTCGGACGGCAGGAACCGGCCGTCCACACCCACATTCCCAAGGGTCGGGGCGTTCACAGCACCTGGGATGTGTCCCGCTACGGGGTCGATCGGCTCGACCTCGCCCCGGTAGCGCGCGGACGCGCGCGCGTCCAGGAGAACGCCTGCCTTCGCCAGGGCCGCGGCACCCTCCGCGTCCAGCACCGGAAGGCTCCCCGGGTACGCCCTGTAGTCACCCGGCTCGGCCGCCACGTTCTCTTGGCCTGCCATCCCATCGGTCTCGACCGGATGCCCTGCAGTCGTCCAGGCGTGGTAGCCGCCGTCCAGGACACGCACGTTCTCATGGCCGAAGTAGCGCAGCGTCCACCAGAGGCGCGCGGCAGCCGTCGAATCAGCGTCGTCGTACACGACGACCGGACGATCGCCGGAAACCCCCGCGCGGCGCATCGCGGCTTCGAACGCGGCCGGTTCCGGCAGGGGGTGACGCCCTTCCGGGCCGGGCGGACCGGCGACGTCCTGGTCCAGGTCCACGAAGACCGCGCCCGGCAGATGCCCCTTCCTGTAGGACTCGACGCCGGGCGGACCGCCCAGATGCCAGCGCACATCGAGCAGCACGGGCGTGGGGCCCCCGCGCTTCAGCAGCCGTTCCAGCGTGGACACGTCGATGAGAGGGCGCACATCGCCAGTCTGAACGCGTTTGCCCGAATTAGGGAGGGCCGAAGGCAGGTTCGTCACACCATCGAGTGTATTGAGCGCTGCCCGGCACGGGCAGGAGGGCCGACGCGCGTGCGCACGAGCCCACCCACCTGCGCGTACGAGCTACTCACGGACGGAGGTGACCAAGGGGACGAGCTGCTCGGCCGCGACCAGCGACCCGTGCATGCCGATCATGCGGTCGAGCCACGGTTCGCGGGTGCTCGCGACGATCGCGAGGTCGGTGAACGGGACCGCCACGACATCGCCGATGCGCGGCAGCAACGCCGGGACGACCGGTCCGAACCAGCCCGCCGCGACGGCCTCCTCACGGGACGCGACCCACGCCCGGTCGCCGATCGTCGCCCGCCAGGCGGCGAGCACATCGGCCTCCGCACCAGGCTCGGCGTAGACGTAGCGGCAGCGAGCGTCGCCGCCCAGCAGCGCGATCCCGGCAGCCAGCTCGGGAACGGTGTCGACGTCCACCCGGTCACCCGGATCGGTCATTCCATGGTCGCCCGTCACATAGAGCGCCGCGCCGGACGGCAGAACCTCCGCGATCCGCTCGGCGAGCAGGTCCATGAAACGGAGTTGGTGCCGCCAATGGGATGAGCCACAGCCGAACCTGTGGCCGGTCGAATCCAGGTCAGCGTGATAGGCGGTCACATAGGCGCGGTCACCTTGTCTCAGGGCGTGTTCGACTTGTGCGACGAGCTGCCCCAGGCTGTTCGCGGAGATGTGGTTCGCACCGCGCGTGGTGGCTCGGCTGAGGCCGGTCTCCTTGTACAGGCCGAGCGCGACGTAGGACGTGGCCACACCGTTCGCAGCCGCCCGCTCGTAAACAGTGGGCGCGGGCTGGAATTCGGTGGGCTCCACTAGGTCATCTTGCCATCTGAGACAGTTGAGTAGGCGACCGGTGCCGGGCACGGCAACCTGGAAACCGAGGAGACCGTGCCCTCCTGGTGGCAGCCCAGTGGCAAGTGATCCGAGGCTGGTGGCGGTCGTCGCGGGCAGGCCCGCGGTGAGTGGCCGATCGGCCATGGAGTTCAAGAAGGGCGCCTCGGCCGGATGCGCGCGCAGGAGGTCCCAGCCCAGACCGTCGATGACCAACACGCACGCGCGCGAAACAGAGGCGAGCCCGAGGGTGTTCGCCGTCCCTGGAACTCCGAGCGTCGACAGGACGGACGCGGTGAGATCCGCCAGTGCCCCCGACCCGTAACGCGGCGCGGGCGGCGCCGGCGTCGCGCCCGGCCACGGGGCGGGCGCGCGGGTCACCGGGCTGTGGCGGACGACAGGGCCTCGGCGAAGGCCAGGACCTGGGTGACGGCGTCCCCGCCGTCGGCGGCCTCGCTCACGCGCAGCGAGAGATCGTCGGCGGTGACGCTGCCGGTGTAGCCGTGGTCGGCCTCGCAGTTCTCGTCCCCGCAGGTGGCGGGCTCGAGATCGATGTGGGCGATCGCGCCCCAGCCGATGGTCAGCACGACCTCGCTGGGCGGCATGCCCGGCACGTAGGTCTCCGGGTCCGGCACGACCCGGGTCAGCGCGACCGACTGGACCCGGTCCAGCTTGACGGCCTCGGTGGTGGTGGACGCGTGCGGACGGGTCATCCCGTCGCCGGGCGGGTGCTCGTCGGTGTGGCAGAGCAGCAGGCGGGTCGCGGTCAGCGCCAGCACGGTGACGTGGCGGCGGACCTCCATGGCGGGGTCGAACGCCGCCTCGTGGTGGACCACGTACGCGCTGACGCGCTCGTCGCCGATGGCGGACTCGACCGCGTCCGCGACCAGGCCCGGGTAGTAGCCGCTGCGCTCGATGGCGGTGCGCAACCCGTGAGCCGTCGCTCGGGTTTCCCTCATGTATCCATCCTGCCCTGTCCGGGCCGGTGCCCGCACACGCGCGGGGGCGTTCCGGGCCCCGGAAAACCCGCCGTTCGGCCCTTCCGAGCCCGGACGGCCCGCTCCGCGACCCCGTTTCACTGCCCGTACGGCACCCGTCCGCTGCCTGAACGCCCTTGTCCCGGGCCTGACGGACGGCTTGGCAGGGTCCTGCACGCTCGGTCCTGGGTACGGATGTGGACATGACCGACAGAGATCCACTTCCTTCACCGCAGCCGATCCCGCGGCCCGGTCCGGAGCCGGCGCCCATGCCTCCCCCACCCGTCCCGCCTCCCGAGCCCGCCCCGGGACCCCCGCCGCCGCCCCCGGGGCCCGTCCCGCCCGGCCCCGCACCGGACCCGATCCCGCCCGGCCCGCCGCCGGACCCGGTCCCTCCAGAGCCCGGCCCCGCGCCAGGGCCGCCGTCCTGACGGCCGACCCCGGAGGGCCCGGCGCGCCTAGCCCAGGCGGCGGGGGCCGAGTTCGGGGCGCGCGCCCATGGGTTGCTGAAGCAGGAGGCGGACGCCTCGCACCGACACTCCGGAGGCGTCCGCGATCACGGGGTTCAGCTCCAGCCGGGCGACCTCCGGCAGGTCGTCGCCGAGCTTGGCGACCCGCTGCAGCAGGTCCTCCAGGGCGGAGACGGCCACCGGCTCCGCGCCCCGGTGACCGAGCAGCAGGGGCGCGGTCCGGATGGCCCGGATCATCTCGGCGGACTCGGCGTCGGTGAGCGGCGCGAGCCGGTAGGCGCGGTCGTCCAACAGCGCGGCGGTCTCGTCCGCGAGCCCGAAGGACACCAGGGCGCCGAACGACGCGTCCTCCGAGGTCACGATCCGGACGGGCACTCCCGGGCCGTCACGATCCACCTCAGCCCCGCGTGGGCCCTCCTCCCGCCCCATGGGCTCACGAGGCGCCTCCGCGTCCGCCAAGTGGATCCCGTAGCAGGCCAGCAGTTCGGCTATCTGTGCGCGCGTGGCTGTGACCGGAGCGGCGTCGCTGGGCACGTCCTCCAGCCAACCGCTGATCAGCGTGCGGGCGCGGCGGCGGTCTTCCGCGGTGACCAGGTCGGAGACCCGGCCGTGCGGGCGCTGCCGCCATTGGGCGTACCGGATCACGTAGGCCAGCGCCCGGACGGCGTCCTCCGGGGCCGGGTAGGACGGGACGGACCCGGCCGCCGCGCTTCCGTCCGGAGCGTTGATCCGCAGGTCGGAGGGCATGCCCTTGGATCCCAGGTAGGTCGCCACGATCGGCTTGGACGATCCGGCCGCGAGCCTGAGGATCTTCTCCGGAACGCGCACGTCGTAGCCGCCGATGGTGGGCGGGGTGAACAGCGCGACGACGGCGTCCACATTCTCGTCGCGCAGCGCGGCAGCAAGGGCCGCCTCGTACGCGTCCGCGTCGGCGAGGGGCCCCAGGTCCACCGGGGGACGGACGCGGAGGCCGTGGGCGACGGCCGCGTCCTGTGCGAGCAGGCCGAGCGAGTCGCTGTTGTCGATGATGGCGATGCGGTCCCCGGCAGGCAGGGGCTGATAGGCCAGCAGTTGGGCGACGTCGAAAAGCTCGGACAGGTCTTCGACCCGGATCACGCCCGCCTGTGCGAACAGAGCGCTGACAGCGTGGTCGGGCAGGCTCAACGCGCGCGCGGCGTGACCCAGTGGGACGCCCTGTGTGCTGCGTCCGCTCTTGACCGCGACGATCGGCTTGCGCCGGGACAGACGCCTGGCCAGGCGCGCGAACTTACGCGGGTTTCCCAGGGATTCCAGGTAGAGCAGGACGGCCTTGGTGGCCGGATCCTCCTCCCAGTACTGCATGAGGTCGTTGCCCGAGACGTCCGCACGGTTTCCCGCCGAAACGAACGTAGAGAGGCCGAGGCCGCGTTCGGCCGTCCGCTGAAGGATCGCCGTGCCCAGAGCACCGGACTGCGAGAAGAAGCCGACTGGACCGCGTCCGGGCAGGGTCGGCGCGAGGGTCGCGTTCAGGCGATAGTCCGGATCGGTATTGGCGATGCCAAGGCAGTTGGGCCCGACTACACGCATGCCCCAGGCGCGAGCCAGCCGGACGAGTTCCTCCTGCCGTGCACGTCCTTCGGGTCCGGCCTCGCCGAATCCCGACGAAACCACGACCAGCCCGTGGACACCCTTGTTCGCGCACTGTTCCACGACCTCGTGCACGGCATTGGCCCGGACGGCCACCACAGCAAGGTCGACCTCGTCAGGGATGTCCAGTACGGACTCGTACGCGCGCACGCCTGCGACGGCCTTGGCGGTCGGGTGCACCGGGTAGACGGGCCCACAGAAATCCCCGCCCAGCAGGTTCCGCAGGACGGTCTGCCCCACGCTGTGCTCAGCCCGGCTCGCGCCCACGACCGCAACCGAACGAGGCGTCATGAGCCGCTGAATGGACCGCGCCTCGGCCCGATGCTCGCGCGCGGATGTGACCTCCACCGAGGTCTCCGTGGGCTCCAGGTCGAGGACGAGCTCGATCACCCCGTCCTCGAACCGCTGCTCGGCCCGGTAGCCGGCCTCACGGAAGACCCGCGTCATCCGCCGGTTGTCAGGCAGCACGCTGGCCACGAACCGGTGCACGCCACGCTCGCGCGCGGCGGCGGCGATGTGCTCCAGCAGGACGGCCCCGAGGCCCCGGCCCTGGTGCGCGTCCTCGACCAGGAAGGCGACCTCGGCCGTCCCGGGGCGGTCGTTGAGCCGGTCATACCGGACGACCGCCACCATGTCGCCGCCGATCGTGGCGATCAGCCCGACCCGGCGATCATGATCGACGGTGGTGAAGTGCCGGATCTCACGATCGGACAGATGGGGACGGGGCGAGAAGAACCGGTAGTAGATCGTCTCGGCCGACAGCCGCGCGTAGAAGGACCGCAGAAGAGCGGCGTCCTCCGGCCGGATCGGACGCAGGTGCGCCGTCCCGCCGTCCGCGAGGACGACGTCCGCCTCCCACTGGTCGGGATAGTCCCGACCGTCGGGAAGCTCCCGCTGGTCCGGGTGCTCCCGCTTGCTCTCCCCGCTCACGCACCCGAGACTAGGCCACGAGTCCGCGTGACACGTGCCCGCCTCGACCGTGAATGCACCGGTCCGGGAGGTGTGAAGCCGCGCGCCCGGGGCATCGCAGCGCGTTCGAGACCTCATCGGAGGTCGAGAGCTGTTACGGTCGGTCCTACCCTGCCCGCGCGAACTCCGCCCTACGCCCTGCATACGCCCACTCCACCGCTCTGCGGGCCGTGTTGATCGAGGTGATGACCCCATGACCCGGGTAGTCGTGGTTGGCGACCTGATGACCGACACCGTGGCACGTGCCGCCTTCCCCCTCGCCAAGGGCAGCGACACACCCGCGGCCGTCACCAGTCATGGTGGCGGGTCCGGCGCCAACGTCGCCGCCTGGCTCGCGATGGAAGGCGCCGAGGTCGCGTTCGTCGGCCGCCGTGGATCCGACATCGCGGGCCGCAACCGCGACATGGAGCTGATGGGCTCGGGCGTCGACGCCCGCCTGGTGATGGACTCCGAGCGTCCGACCGGCACCTGTGTCGTCCTCGTCACGCACAAGGGCGACCGCACCATGCTGTCCGACCCCGGGGCCAACAGCGCGCTGCTCCCCGAGGACGTCGAGCGCTGCAAGGACCTGTTCGTCCAGGGCGTTCATTTCCACCTGTCCGGCTACTCGCTGATCAACGAGGGCTCCCGGAAGGCCGCGATCCACGCGCTCGACCTCGCCCGTCAGGCGCAGATGTCGGTGTCGGTGGACGGCGCGTCGTCCTCGCCGCTCAAGCGGATGGGCGCCGAGCCGTTCCTGGAGTGGACGCAGGGCGCGCGCCTGCTGGTCGTCAACGCCGCCGAGGCCGAGGTCCTCACCGGCCGCGACAACCCCGAGGCCGCCGCCAAGGTGCTGACCGCCTGGTACCCCCAGGTCGTGATCAAGAACGGCGCGGACGGCTCGCTCTGGTACACCAACGGCCGCCCGGACGCGATCACGGTCGCCGCCGACCCGGTCGAGAAGATCGTGGACGGCACCGGCGCGGGCGACGCCTTCGTGGCCGGGTTCCTCCCCGCGTGGCTGGACGGCAAGCCCCCGGCCGAGGCCCTGTCGGCGGGCAACCGCCTCGCCGCCCAGGCCCTCCAGCACCTCGGAGCCCGTCCGTCCCTGGACGTCCAGGACAACCCGATTCGCTGACCCCTCGCGGCCGTCCGCCTAGGGTGCCCAGATGATCGGAGTGCCCCAGGCGTTCGCGGACGCCACCGTCGCGCGGGAGGGCGAGCCGGGTTCCCGCTGGCTCGCCGAGCTGCCCCTGATCGTGGACGAACTGCTCGGCCGCTGGAACTGCGTCCCGGATGGCGAGGTCACGCACGGCGCCGTGGGGGTCGTCGTCCCGGTGCTCGCGCCGGACGGGCCGTCCGTCCTGAAGGTGTCGTTCCCGCATCCCGGGAACGTGCACGAACCGGACGCCTACGCCGCCTGGGCGGGCCAGGGGGCCGTCCGGCTCCACGGACGGGACGACGAACACTTCGGACTGCTCGTGGAACGGGCCTCTTCGTCCACGTTGGCCGCTCTGGGGGACGACGAGCAGATCATCCGGATCGCGGGACGGATCAGCCGCCGCCTCGCCGTCCCCGCTCCCCCACACGTCCCCCGGCTGCGTGACCGGGCCCCCGCCTGGGCCGATCAGCTGCGCAAGGACGCGGAACAGCTGTCGCACACCCTCCCCGGCCGTGTCGTGGACGCCGCGATCTCGGCGGCGGAGGAGCTTGGCCGCGCCCAGCCGGACACCCTCGTGCACGGCGATCTGCACTCGGGGAACGTCCTGCGGGCCGACCGCGAACCCTGGCTGGCCATCGACCCCAAGGGCCTCGCGGGAGACCCCGCCTACGACGTGGGCGCGCTCCTCAAGTCGCGGGCCCTCTCCCTCCTTCAGGCGGACGACCACGTCAGAGCCTTCGACCGCGCTCTGGACGTCTTCGCCGAGTCGGCCGAACTGGACCGCGACCGCGTCCACCGCTGGGCCCAGCTCCACGCCGTCCAAGCCGCCTTCTGGGCCCGCCGCCACGGTTTCACCGCCGCCCGCACCGGCCCGGGCCTCGACGCCATCATCGCCGCCGTCGACCACCTGGCCGAACTCCTCACCCCCCGCACCATCTGACCCGTCCGCCCCTCAAAGGAAGCCCCTGCGGTTACATGGCGACGGACGGCTACGGACGCGGATGGCAGGGCGCGTGGGCGGCGGGCGCGTCAGCGGCTGCTGCGGGGTGGGCGGGAGCCGGGGAGGTCGTCGTCGACCCAAGGGGCGTCGGACGGCCGTCCTGGGCAGATCGACGGCAATCGTGGACGGATCGGGGTCGGGGCCTGGACCAAGTGATGGCAGTCCTGGACTGGATGAGGGCAGTCCAGGACTGAGCGACGTCAGTTGGTCAGGGGTAGCTGGTCGAGGAGTTCCGGCAGCTTGCGCATGTCCTCGAAAACGACCGTGCCGGGCCCCTCGAGCCAGTCGGCGGGGGTGAGGCCGCCTGCGAAGCCGAACGACCGCATTCCGGCGGCGCGCGCGGCCTGGACCCCGAACCTGCTGTCCTCGATCACCACGCACGCCTCCGGCTTCACGCCCATCTGCGCGGCGGCGAAAAGGAACAGATCGGGTTCCGGCTTGCCCCGCTCGACCTGCGTCGCGCTGAAGATCCGGCCCTCGAAGCGTGGGTACAGGCCGGTGCGGCCCAGCGTGTGCCGCATCTTGTCGTGACTGCCGCTGGACGCCACGCAGAACGGGAGGCCGATCCCGTCCAGCGCCTCCTCGATGCCCTCGACGGTGACCAGCTCGGCGTCCACCGCCTCGGCGTGGAGCCGCTTGAAGCGGCGCTCCGCCTCGACGGTCAGCTCCGGTCCGAGCTCCGCCTCGACCATCTCGTTGATGGACGCGGTGGAGCGTCCGACGAACCGCTCCATCACGTCCTGCGGGCTCATGGGCCAGCCCAGCTCGGTCAGCACCGCCGAATGCACCCGAACCGCGATGGGCTCACTGTCCACCAGCACGCCGTCGCAGTCGAAAATCACCAGTTCAACATCATTTGCCACAGCGGCAAGCTACAGCCACGCCCGATTTCGCGTTGACGCCGCCCGCCCGCCAGCCGCCCATCGCCTTCCTTGCCAACCGTTCCTCACCGCCGCTGACCGGGCTGAAGATCCTCCGCGCCAGGCCGTCCAAACCCGGGTGTGCCTGAGGATCCTGCGCGCCGGACCGCCCGCCCGGCGAGACTGGGGAGCGTCGGGCCGGGCCGCCCGCCCCGGTGGGCCTGGGGATCACCCGCGCCGGGACGCTCACCCCGCTGAGCTGGGGATCATCCGCGCCAGACCACCCGCCCCGGTGGGCCCGGGGAGCGTCGGGCTGGACCGCCCGCCGCTCGGTGGCGAGGGGATCGTCCCGGCCGGGCGTGTGCGGGGTGCGGCGGATGTCAGCTTGCTGGTTGCCCACGGGTTGTCTGGGGTTGTCCCTGAGTGGCGGGGTTAACGGGGCGGGTCAGGACGGGACGGCCAGGGCCAGGGGGAGGACGGCCGGGGCTCCGGCCTGGCGGAGGAGGCGGGTGGCGACGGTCATGGTCCAGCCGGTGTCGATGCGGTCGTCCACCAGGAGGATCGGGCCCCCGGCCTTGGCGACGGCGGTGGCGAGGTCGTCGGAGACGGTGAGACCCGCCCAGACGGAGCGGAGGCGTTGGGCGCTGTTGTGGCGTCTTGGGGTCGGGTCGCCGACCGGGGTGAGTTCGCCGAGGTAGGGCAGGCGGCCGATCTCGGAGAGGCGGGTGGCGAGACTGGTGACGAGGCGGGGGCGGCTTCGGGAGCCCACGGAGACCACGGCGGCGGGGCGGACGTTCCAGTCCCAGGCGGCGAGGACCTTCACCACGGCGTCGAACATGTCGGGTGGGAGGTCGGTGTCGGGGGCCTGGTCGGCGAACAGGGCACGCAGGCGGTTGCCCCAGCCGATGTCGGTGAGGCGGCCGAGGACGCGGCCCTCCTCGGCCTGGTCGGTGGCGGGGATGCGGCCGGAGACGCCCAGGTCGTCCTTGACGCCGGTGGGCCACATGCGGCGGGGCTGGACGTCCACCCCGGGGCGGTGGAGGCGGTCGCGGGCGCTCGCGGCCCCCTCGGCGGAGACCTCGGCGGGACGGTGGACGCCGGTGCAGTTGTCGCAGCGGCCGCAGGGGGCGGCGGACGGGTCGTCGAGCTGGCGGCGGAGGAACTCCTCGCGGCAGTCGGCGGTGGCGATGTAGTCGAGCATCGCGCGCTGTTCGCGCTCGCGCTCGGCGGCGACGCGCTGGTAGCGGGCGCGGTCGTAGGCCCAGGGGCGGCCGGTGGCCTCCCAGCCGCCCTTGACGCGGCGGACCGCGCCGTCCACGTCCAGGACCTTGAGCATCATCTCCAGGCGGGAGCGGCCGAGGTCGACCATCGGCTCGAGCGCGGAGGTGGACAGCGCCCTGCCCGCGGCGGACAGGACGTCGAGGGTGGTGCGGACGAGCGGCTCAGGTGGGAAGGCGAGGCCGGCGAAGTAGGCCCAGATGTCACGGTCCTCCCGGCCGGGGAGGAGGATCACCTCGGCTCGGTCGACGCCGCGGCCGGCGCGGCCGATCTGCTGGTAGTAGGCCACGGGCGACTGCGGCGCGCCGACGTGCACGATGAAGCCGAGGTCGGGCTTGTCGAAGCCCATGCCGAGCGCGCTGGTGGCGATCAGGGCCTTGAGCTTGTTGTCGAGCAGGTCGCGTTCGGCCTGGAGGCGCTCGTCGGGGTCGGTCTGGCCGGAGTAGGCGGCGACGGCGTAGCCGCGGTCGCGCAGGTAGCCGGCGATCTCGTGGGCGGCCGCGACGGTCAGGGTGTAGACGATGCCGGAGCCGGGCAGCTGGTCGAGCCGCTCGCCGAGCCAGGCCACCCGCTGGTCGGCCGAGGGCAGCTCGACCACGGAGAGATGCAGCGAGTCGCGCTGCAGCGACCCACGCAGGACCAGGGCCCCCTCGGAGGCCAGCGCTCCCTCGGAGGTCAGGGCCGACGCGGCGGCGCCCGTCCCGGTGGACGGCACACCGGTCGGGGACGTTTCGGTCGGGGGCGGGTCGGCCGGGAGGGGGGTGGGCGAGGGGGCGTTGAGCGTGGAGTCGCCGGCCGGGGTGGCGGGGTGGGCTCCGGCGAGTTGTTCGGCCACGTCCTGGGTGACGCGGGCGTTGGCGGTGGCGGTGGTGGCGAGGACGGGGATGCCGGGCGGGAGGTCGGCGAGGAGGGTGCGGAGACGGCGGTAGTCGGGGCGGAAGTCGTGGCCCCAGTCGGAGATGCAGTGCGCCTCGTCGACCACGACCAGGCCGGCCCCGGCGGCGAGCTTGGGGAGGACCTGGTCGCGGAAGTCGGGGTTGTTGAGGCGTTCGGGACTGACCAGCAGGACGTCGACCTCGCCCGCCTCGACCTCGGCGAAGACCGCGTCCCAGGCGTCGGTGTTGGCGGAGTTGACCGTGCGGGCACGGATGCCGGCGCGCTCGGCGGCCTCGATCTGGTTGCGCATCAGGGCGAGCAGCGGGGAGACGATCACGGTGGGGCCGGCGCCACGGTCGCGGAGGAGCCGGGTGGCGACGAAGTAGACCGCGGATTTGCCCCAGCCGGTGCGCTGGACGACCAGGGCGCGGCGGCGTTCGACGACCAGGGCGCGGATGGCGGTCCACTGGTCGTCGCGGAGGCGGGCGGCGGGCCCGGCCAGGCCGCGCAGGCAGCTCTCCGCCTCGTCGCGGAGGGCGTCGGTCGTCGTGGCGTCAGTCATGCCTCCTTGGTACCAGCCGTCGCCGACGTCCCCCCAATAGAACGGCGTTCTGTGGAAAACTCGCGCGCCACCGTCCTCGGGTCAGAGGATGGCGACTTCGAGGGTGCGGGGGCCGTGGACGCCTTCGATGCGGTCGGGTTCGATGTCGCTGGTGGCGGAGGGGCCGCTGATCCAGGTGAGGGGGCGTGTGGGGTCGAGGCGTTGGAGGGCTTCGGGGACGGTTCGGACGATCTGTTCTCGGTTGACGACGCAGAGGTGGTGGTCGGGGACGAGGGTGAGGGCTCGGCGGCCTTGGGCGGGGCCGCCGTCGAGGATGATCGTGCCTGTTTCGGCGATGGCGACGGCGCAGCCGGTGAGGACGCCGTCGAGTCGATCAAGCTCGGTGGCGGTGAGGGGCGGGTCGTCGCGGACGACGTCCACGCCCGACAGCCATTCCCCCGGGGTGCCGGGCGGGACCATGAGGCGTCCTCGTCCGCGCGCGAGCTCGGCGACCGGGGTGTCGAGGTGGACGAGGGCGCGGTAGTCCATGAGTCGATCCAGGAACAGTTCGACCAGGTCAGGGCCGGATCTGCTCCTCTGGTAGTCGCGTGGGACCCGCACGCTGTCGGGCGTCTCGGCCCGAGGGACGTCGGCGAGCGCCGAACGCACGCGCACGAGGATCGTTTCTCGCGAACCCATCACCGCTCCTCTCGCGAAGCCCACCAGTCGCGGAACGACTGGGGTGGGGGCGCTGGAATGTCCCTGGTGTCCGTCCAGGCCGACAAAGGGCCGGGCAGACGGCGCGGGGTGAGTCTTCGGAATCGTCCTGCCGTTCGTTGGGAAGCGGCCAGGAGCCCGGGGGACGAGAGCACCCGCCGGGCCGCGCCCATGGCCAGCTTCTCGGCCCTGTGCACGCCCGATGCGCCGATCTTCGCGCGCAGGTGAAGCAGTACCTCGGGGATGTTGATCGCGACTGGGCAGACGTCGTAGCAGGCCCCGCACAGGGTGGAGGCGTACGGGAGCGATTCGTCCAGTTCGGAGCCGAAGCCGCGAAGTTGAGGCGTCAGGATCGCGCCGATCGGGCCCGGGTAGACCGAACCGTAGGCATGGCCCCCCGCGCGCTCATACACCGGGCAGACGTTCAAGCAGGCCGAACAGCGGATGCAGCGCAGTGCTTGGCGTCCGACCGTGTCGGCCAGGGCCTTGGTGCGGCCGTTGTCCAACAGGATCAGGTGGAAGTCCTGGCCTTCGGTGGCACCGGTCCACATGGAGGTGTAGGGGTTCATGCGCTCGCCCGTGGACGAGCGCGGGAGGAGTTGCATGAACACTTCCAGGTCCTGCCAGGTCGGCACGAGCTTCTCGATCCCGACGACCGAGATCAGGGTCTCCGGGAGAGTCAGGCACATCCGGCCGTTGCCTTCAGATTCCAGCACCACCAGAGTGCCGGTCTCAGCGACGGCGAAGTTCGCGCCCGAGATGCCGACCTTCGCCGACAGGAACCGTTCGCGCAGGTGCAGGCGCGCCGCCTCGGCCAACGCGCGCGGGTCATCGGTCAGGTCAGCGGGGGCTGGGCGGCCCCACGAGGCCATCGCGCGCTGGAAGATCTCACGGATCTCCGCCCGGTTCCGGTGAATCGCCGGGACCAGAATGTGCGACGGGAGATCGTCACCCAACTGGACGATCAGCTCCGCCAGGTCGGTCTCGTAGGCGGTGATCCCTTCCTCGGCCAGGGCCTCGTTCAGGCCGATCTCCTGCGTGGCCATGGACTTGACCTTGACGACCTCGGTCTCCCCCGTCGCGCGCACGAGGCTGAGGACGATGCGGTTGGCCTCGGCGGCGTCGGCGGCCCAGTGAACGTGTCCACCCGCTCGCTGGACGGCCTCCTCCAGCTGCTCCAGGTACAGGTCCAGGTGGCGCAGGACACGGTTCTTCAGCGCGGCACCCGCGAC
This sequence comes from Actinomadura oligospora ATCC 43269, assembly GCF_000518265.1. Lineage (GTDB taxonomy): Bacteria > Actinomycetota > Actinomycetes > Streptosporangiales > Streptosporangiaceae > Spirillospora > Spirillospora oligospora. Next base: position 201,845 of record NZ_KI912412.1, read on the forward strand.
ACGCAACGAGGCCCAGTCGGGTTGCTCGGCCACTGCGGCCGCGCGCTTGTCGCGGATCGTGTGCGTCGCCTTGTGCAGGTTATGCCGCAACTGCGCGTTGCCCACGGCCCTGGACGCCGCCTTCGGGAACGACGGCATCCCGACAAAAGTAGAGCTCATGCCGGGTTCCCCTCCGTGGACGCCAGGATCTGTGCCAGATGCATCACTCGTACGCCCGCGCGTTCGCGGCGCATCGTCCCGCCGATATGCATCAGACAGGAATTGTCGACAGCGCACAGGACTTCAGCGCCGGTATCGAGCACATGGCGGACCTTGTCAGTGCACATGGCCGCGGACACAGCAGGGTTCTTCAGCGAGAACGTCCCGCCGAATCCGCAGCATTCGTCGGCTCCGCCCAGTGGCAGCAAGGTCAGGCCGCGCACGGAGGAGAGGAGCGCATGGGGACGGTCTCCCACGCGCAGGGAGCGCAGCGAATGGCAGGTCGGGTGGTAGGTGACCGAATGCGGGAAATAGGCCCCAACGTCCTCCACCTTCAGGACGTCCACGAGGAACTCCGACAGCTCGTACACACCCGAAGGCGGCTCCACGCCGAGGGTCGGGTACCAGTCGCGGACCATCGCGGCGCATGAGCCGGACGGCATGACCACCGCGTCGTAGCCGGAGAACACCTCCCCCACCCGCAGCGCCAGCGGCATCGCGTCCTCGCGGTAGCCGGTGTTGAAGTGCATCTGGCCACAACACGTCTGAGCCTCAGGGAACTCCACCCGACAACCCAGCCGCTCCAGCAACCGCACGGTCGCCCGCCCCGTCCCCGGGAACAGCGTGTCGTTGACGCAGGTCACGAACAGCGCGACGCGCACGCTCGGATCACCTCCGGTCCCGTGGGCACGCGGGGCCGCCGACGAACCCCGCGAGATTTTCATCACCCAGCGTAGCGATCATGTCACCGGCGCCCTGCGCACAGGGGTCCGGCGGGGGCGGGGCGGTATAGCACCGGTGAGGCATGGGTAGCCTGCGAGCAAGATGGTGTAAGCCGGGCGGGAGGGTTTTCTCGGGCATGGGTCGGACCGTAGAACGCTTGCGGCGGAGCTGGTCGGTCCTGATGGACGCGAACCCGCCCGAACCTCCCGAGGACGAGCCCGGAGAGAGCTTCGACCCCAGGGCGATCGAGCTGGCGCTGCGGGTCGGCGAGCTGATGCTGGCCAGCGGCGAGTCCACCGAGCGCGTGAACGAGGCGGTCCTGAGCCTCGCGATCGGCTACGAGGTCCCGCGCCCCGAGGTCCAGGTCACCTTCACCAGCATCCTGGTGTCGGCGCACCCGGGCAGTGGCGCGCCCCCGGTGACCGGCTCGCGCGCCATCCGGCGCCGGACTCCGGCCTACTGGCGGCTCGACGCCCTGCACAAGCTCGTCCAGGAGGCGTCCATCGGGATGCTGGACCTGGACGACGCGCGCACGCGGCTCAACGAGATCAAGCGCGGACGCGCGCCCTACCCGGCGTGGCTGATGGTGGTCTGCCTCGGGCTGATCGCGGCGGCCGCGTCGATGCTGGTCGGCGGCGGGCCGCTGGTCGCCGCGACCGCGTTCGTCGCGACGCTGATCAGCGACCGCACCGCCGCGTTGCTCGCCCGCCGGGGCATCGCCGAGTTCTTCCAGCTCACCGTGGCCGCAGGGATCGCCGCGACGGCCGCCGCGCTGGTCATCGCGGCGGGCCACGAGGCGCACGCGTCCACGATCGTGACCGGGGCGATCCTGGCGCTGCTGCCGGGCCGTCCGCTCGTCGCGTCCGTCCAGGACGGCATCACCGGCGACCTGGTCAGCGCGGGCGCGCGGCTGCTGGAGGTGTTCTTCATCATCGCCGCGATCGTCGCCGGGCTGGGCGTCGTGGTGTACGTGGCCGTCCGGATGAACGTGGACATCAACGTCGGCCACATGACGGCCGCGCCCGCCCTGATGAAGCCCATCCCGATCATTGCGGCGGCGGTCGTCGCGCTCACGTTCGCGGTGTTCCTCGCGGTCCCGCGCGACGTGCTCATCCCGGCGGCGCTGGGCGGCGGGCTGATCTGGGTCCTGTACGTGCTGCTGCTGAACTGGCAGGTCACGCCCGTGTTGGCGTCGGCGGTCTCCGCCGTCGTCATCGGCGTCCTGGGGAGCATGCTCGCGCGCAGGAGGAACGGGCCCTCGCTGCCGTACATCGTCCCGGCGATCTCGCCGCTGCTGCCTGGAACGCTCCTGTACCGGGGGATGGTCGAGCTCAACACGGGATCGCCGCAGCAGGGCGCGATGAGCCTGGTGGCGGCGCTGTCGGTCGCGCTCGCCCTCGGCGCGGGCGTCAACCTCGGCGGCGAACTCGTCCGGGCGTTCCAGAGCGTGGGGTTGAGCGCTTCGGGGCGCTGGGCCCGTCCGGCGGCCCGGCGGACCCGCGGTTTCTGACCGGTGCAGTCCATCGGCGCGCTTGGTGTTTTTGCTGGTCAGATGGGGTGTGCGGAAAATGTCGGAGGCCCGGTCTAGCGTCCTTGGCATGTACCGACAGGGAGACATCCTCATCGTCCCGGTGGCCGAGGACGCGGTGCCCCAGGCTCTCCGGGAGCTGCCGCCCGCGCCGCGTGACGGGCGGGGCCGCATGGTCCTCGCGCTCGGCGAGGCCACCGGCCACGCGCACGCTCTGACCTGCGAGGGGAAGCTGCTGCACGATCCGAACCCCCTCGCGCCGGACTACCTGCACCTGCCCTCCGGCGGTCGTCTCGGGCACGAGGAGCACGCGGCGATCTCGCTGCCCAAGGGCTGGTACCGCGTGATCCGGCAGCGCGAGTACATACCGGGCGCGGTCCGCGTCGTCGCCGACTGACCGTCCAGCCCGTTTCCCCCTGACGCGCCCGCCGCCCCGACCCGCCTCAGCCGATACCTGTACCTGCCCTCGGCGCTGATCCGGCTGCGCAGCGCGTCCCCGCGCAGGTCCTCTTGGCGCATCCTCGGCTCGGCCCTTCGCGTCATCGCTCGTCCCCGCGCGTCCGGCGGTCCGCGTGTCCAGCGGTCCCGCGTGTCCGGCGGTCCTGTGCGTCTTGGCAGCCCCGCAGGTCACAGCAGTTCTGCAGGTCACGGCAGTCCTGCACGGCTCGCACGTCCCAGACCTCTCGTGCGTCCCCGCGTGTTCCGGACGTCTCGTGCGTCCTGCGGGTCTCGTGCGCCTCCGCGCTTCCTTCTTCCCCCACCCCTCATTCTTGGAGAACCGACCGTGAACGAGTTGGACCACGCGAACCTGATGCTGTCCTGGGAGGCGACGGCGTTCGCCACCGGCCCGGGAGACCGGGCGCAGGCCGAGGCGGGTGTCACCGCCGCCTACACCGCCGCCGGGCTGGACGCGCCGGAGCGGTTCCTGTGGGTGGAGTCCCCCGCGCAGGGCGCCCTCGCCGCCGCCGTTCTCGCCGGGCACGCCGACGTCCTGCGCGAGGCCGGGCTGGACGTGCCGGACGTGCCGTCCGACGCGGGCGCGAGCGTGCGGGAGACCGTCCGGACGCGTCCGTGGGAGACGGCGCGCACCACCGCGTACGAGCGACTCGGGCCTCAGGAGTGGGCGCGGTCCTGGGCGCGCACGGCCGCGCCGATGTGGGACCGGGTGCAGCAGCTGGTGATCCGGATCCGGCAGGCGATCGGCGACCTCGCCGGTGAGGAGGGCTCGCGCGCCGAGTCGGTGCTGCGGGCGGCCACCCTCGACGCGGGCCTGGGCCAGCACGACGCGGCGTGGCTGGCCCAGTTCGACGCGCTCGGCACGCTGCCGCCCGGACTCGCCGACGTGGCGCGGAACGCGGGCTGGTGGTGGCCGTACGAGCGGCTGGTGATCATCTCCGCGCGGCCGTCGGAGCTGCACCGCGACGAGCCCGGCCGGCTGCACCGGGGCGACGGCCCGGCGCTGGCCTTCCCCGACGGTCTCGCGCTGCACGCCTGGCGCGGCATGCCGATTCCTCCCGACTTCGTCGCGTCGCTGACCGATCTGACCGTCGAGCGCATCGGCGGCGAGAGCAACGCCGAGCTGCGGCGGGTCATGCTGGAGATCTTCGGTTACGACCGCTACCTCGCCGAGACCGGCGCCAAGCCCGTCCACAGGGACGAGACGGGCGTGCTCTGGTGCATCCGCCTGTGGGGCGACGAGGACGTCGTGATGGTCGAAGTGATCAACTCGACGCCCGAGCCGGACGGCACGTACCGCCAGTACTACCTGCGTGTCCCGCCGTCCACCCGCACCGCGCGTGAGGGCGTGGCCTGGACGTTCGGTGTGGACGCCGCCGACTACAACCCCCTCAAGCAGACCTGACCGGCAGGCCGTCCGCGGAGATCAGCCCCAGGATTTGCGGCAGATGTCGTCGCTCGCGCGGATCTCGTCGCCCTGCGGGGGTCGCTGAGCGCCGGCCGTCGTGCCCGTTGCCGGACGCTTCGTGCGGTGCGTGGACGGACGGCTCCCGAGCGTCGTCATGGGGTCGCGGTCCTCGCGGATGGCGGCGAGGAAGGGTGCGGCGGCCGGGGTCATGGCGACACGGTTCCGGTTCTGGACCCAGGGCCCCGAGGGCAGGGTCGCGAACTTCAGGGAGCCCGCGGACATGCCGCGCATGCCCTGGGCGAGCCGCAGCATCTCCGACAGGCTGAGGGCCCGGTCGGTGGTCATCGACCGGGCGCCCGAGGTCAGCAGCTTGTTCAGCCGGGACGGGTTGGCCAGCACGCCCGCGGTCATGGCCTGGTGCGCGAACGAGGCCATGAACTGCTGCTGCCGCTTCATGCGCTGGGTGTCGGTGCCGTCCCCGAGGGAGTAGCGGGCACGGACGAAGCCCAGCGCCGTCTCGCCCTTCACGACGCTCGTCCCCTTGGGCAGGTTCAGGCCGGAGCGGCGGTCGTGGACGGCCTCGGGCAGGCACACCGGGACGCCGCCGACCGCCTCGGTGAGGCCCTTGAAGCCGGTGAAGTTCACCTCGACGAAATGGTCGACATGGACGCCGGTGAACTTCTCGACCGTCCTGATCGTGCAGGTCGGGCCACCCCGGGCGAACGCCGAGTTGAACATCGCGAGGCTGAGCGGCGGTGTCGGCGGGCCCTTCTTCTTCGGGCAGGACGGGATCGGCACCATCAGGTCGCGCGGGAGGCTGACGCCGTAGGCGCGCCCGCCGCCCGCGGCGAGGTGCACGAGGATCACGGTGTCCGCCTTCGGCGCCTCGTCCTTGTGGCCGCGACCGTACTTGGCGTTGGCGCCGGAGCGCGAGTCCGAGCCGATGAGCAGGACGTTGACCGACTTGTTCAGCTTCTTCGGCCGGTCCTTGCCGAGCATCGCGTCGGTGTCCTCGTGATGGATGCTCGACTGCAGGTCGTAGTAGTACCCGTACGCGCCCAGGCTCCCGGACACCATGAGCGCCGCGCCGATGATGGAGAGCACGGCGAGGGTGCGCAGGACGGTCATGGGGCCTCCCAGAAGACGATCTTTCCGGGAGTGTCTTGCCACAACCGTCCGAACGGGTTCACGCCGACCTCCCCCGGCAGGAGGCGTCCGCGTGGGCCGGTCCTTTACGCCAGGTGGGGGATGCGTTCCAGGATTCCCCCGGCGAACACGTCGTAGAGGCCGAGCGGCTCCAGGTGGACGTACCCGATGTGACAGTCGCAGACGTCGAGCGGGCAAGGGCGCGGACGGAGGTTGGCGCGGAACGTTCCGTCGTAGAGATTGCCCAGGACGGCCGGGACGAAGTGGCAGCGCCGGACGGTCCCGTCGCCGTCCACGGATATGACGTCGTCACCGGTGCGGCAGGCGCGGCCGAGGCTGGGGTGCGGGTCTCGGCTGTGGCCGAACAGGGGGTCGATCGCCGTCCAGTCGGCGGCCTCGGCGTCGGTGTAGGCGCGTCCTTCGGCGGCGTTCACCCACAGGTAGACGTGGTCCGGAAGGTCGGCGCGCAGGCGGCGGGCGTCCGCGAGGTGCTCGGGCTGGCCGACGATGCCGACCGAGTAGCGGATGCCGCGTTCGGCCAGGTCACGGGCCTTGCCGAGGAACCGCTCGTAGGGGACCTGGCCGGGGTGGAAGGTGGCCCAGAGCGCCAGCCGGGACGGGTCGGCGTCGGCCGTCCAGCTCGTCCGGTGGCTGAGGTTGGTCTGGATCGCGACGCGCCGGACGTGCGGCAGGTGGCTCAGTTCGACCAGCGCCCGCCGGTACCAGGACCGGACGAGGCCCTCCCCCCACGGCGTGAACAGCACCGACACCGGATGGTCCCGCGCCGCGACCCACGCGGCGAAGCGTTCCAGGGCGGCACGGTCGGCGCGGAGCTGCTCGACGCTGTCGCGGCGCTTGGCGAACGGGCAGTAGGGGCAGTCGTAGTCGCAGCTCGCGAGCGGTCCGCGATAGAGGATCGTCAGGTGGCCGCCGGGCGCGGGCTCCGCCGGGACGGTCGGATCGGGGAGGAACACGGCGGGCATCAGCGGGTCCCGTGGGGAGGGGCGGCAGACAGCGACGGTTTGTGAGAGGCGACGGGCATCAGCGGGTTTTGGGAGGCGGCGGGCATCAGCGGGCTTCGTAGGCGTTCATGAGGGTGCGCACGTCGGCGGAGAACAGGGCGGGGCCGACGGCGTCCGAGTGGGCGAGGCCCTCGGGCGTGAGGCGCAGCAGGCCGGGGCGGACGTCGAGCCAGTCCTGGTCTGCGAAGCCCTTGAGGTCGTCCGGGAAGTCGTCCATCGCGTCGGTTCCGAAGCGGGCGCGGTAGGCGGCGCGGTCGAGTCCGGACGCCTGGAGCAGCGACTGGACGAGGTGCCTGCGGCGTCGTTCGGCGTCGTCCAGGCGGAAGCCGACGCGGGCCGTCCCGAAGGAGTCGGCGCGGACGTAGTCGTCGATGATCGTGCGGACCTCGGTCGCGCCGACCGCGTACTCGAACGAGTAGTGCAGGTCGGAGGTGTAGGAGCGGGCTCCGCAGCCGAGGCCGACCATGCCGTCGGTCTGGCAGCAGTACTCGGTGCCCCCGGCGGACGTCCCCGGAAGGCGGAACATGCGCATGGAGACCTGCTCGTATCCGGCGGCGAGCAGGTGGTCACGGCCCTGCCGGTAGAGCGCGAGCCGGTGGTCGTCCCACTCGCGGCCGAGGCGGAACAGGCCGGTCAGGGGACGCTTGTACAGCGGGTAGAGGTAGATCTCCTCGGGCTTCCAGCGCAGCGCCGTGTCGAGCGAGTAACGCCAGCTTTCGGCCGTCTGACCGGCGATTCCGTAGATCAGGTCGATGTTGAGGACGGGGATCGCGGCGTCCCGGATCGCGTCGAGCGCCGCGTCGACCTCGGCGCGCTTCTGCGGCCGGACGGCGGCGCGCGCCTCGGCGTCGACGAAGCTCTGGACGCCGATCGAGATCCGGGTCGTCCCGCGGTCGCGCAGGACGCGCAACCGGTCGGGGGTCGCGGTCGCCGGGGATGTCTCGACGCCCAGCGGCACCGATCCGAGCGGGGCGAAACGGGACGCGATGTCGCACAGCCGGTCGAGCTCGACGGCGGTCAGGTAGGTCGGGGTGCCGCCGCCGAACGCCGCCGTGACGAAGGACGCGTCGCCCAGCGCGTCCAGGGCGGCGGACGCCTGGCGCTCGAGGGCCGAGAGGTAGGCGTCCGTCAGGTCCTCGGACGCGCCCGTCCGCGTGAACAGGTTGCAGAAGCCGCAGCGCATCTCGCAGAACGGAATGTGCAGGTAGAGGAAGAGCGCGCTCTTGTCCTCCCCCTCCCACACCGACCGCAGCGACGGCTCGGGGTCGAGCGGCCGGTAGGCGGTCTTGTGGGGGTAGGCGTACACGTAACCCTGGTAGGGACCCTGGTAGGGGCTGGTCATCAAAGGACGAACTCTCCATAAGGGACGGTCCACACGACCTCGTGGCCGATGCGGTGCCCGACGTGGCCGTCCTCGCCGTAGGCGGTGCCGTGGTCGGAGCAGATGATCACGAGGGTGGGGCGGCGGAGCGCGGCGAGCAGCCGGGGCAGGCGGGCGTCCACGTACCGCAGCGCGGCGGCGTGGCTGGCCCGGGTGTCACCGGATTCGCGGGTCGCGCCGTCCAGGTAGAACCAGTTGGGCTGGTGCAGCGCGGACACGTTGAGCAGCAGGAACAGCCGCTTCTCCGCGTCGAGGGCGCTGATCGACGTCCCGACGCGGGCGATCTGGTGGTCCAGGCTGGACGGGTCGGTGACGCCGAAGGACCGTTCCCAGTGGCTCTCGGCGAACAGCGACGGCAGCGCCGAACCGAGGGCCGTGCTCTTGCTGAAGAAGCCGACGCCGCCCACGCAGACCGTGTGGTACCCGGCTCGCGCGAGGCCGGTCGGGAGGTCGGCGGCGTCGAACGTCCAGGTGTGGGGGGCGGTGGTCTCACTGCCGGGGAACGCGGCGGCGAACAGCCGCGGATGCGGGCCGGGCGCGGCGGGCGTCGGCAGGAACCCGGCGAGCATCGCGGTGTGCGCGGCGTAGGTGAAACTGCCGGGCGTGTGCCGCCGCTCCCAGCGTCCACCGGGCAGGACGGCGGCGAGGTTCGGCGTCTCCCCCGCGTCGAGCAGCTCTTGGGCGACGTCGAAGCGGAGGGTGTCGAGCGTCACCAGCACCACGTCGTGGGTGCCGACGACCTCGTTCATGTCGCGCATGGGGATCCCGACAAGGCAGACATTACGGCTCTGACCTGGGCAGTGTAGGCGTCGACGCCCGCCGCCGGTCCGTCCGGGAGGCCGGGGAGGTTCGGCAGCAGGTCGCCGAACGCGTTCACCTCGCCGATCGCGAACCGCCGCCAGCCGAGGCCGACGAGCAGGTCGACGCCGACCATGAGGCTGCGCGGGAAGCAGGCGGCGGCCCGCGCGCACACGTCCATCGCCTCTCGCCAGCCGTCCTCGCCCAGGGCGGCCCGGACGGCGTCGAGGTCCCCGCGCCGCCCGCCCAGGTGCAGGTTCGTCATCGGGACGGTGCTGGTGCGGACGACCGCGTGCGTCGGGACGCCCCCGACCACCACGACCCGCAGGTCGAGGACGCGCCCGTCCAGCGCCGCCTTCGGCATCCAGCGTTCGACGTGCAGGCCGTCCGGGGCGAGCGCATCGACCAGCTCCGCGACCTCCTCCTCCGTCCGATACGTCTGGACGCGCAGCGAGTTGTGGAACCCGTCCGCGCGCCGCACCGCCGAGGTCACCGCCTTGATCCGTCCTTCGGTCCCGGCGGTCCCGGCCCGTGCCGGTGGCGCCACCTCGAGGGCGATGACGCCGGAGGCGGACGAGCCGTGCGCGGGTTTCACGAAGACGCGGCGTTCGTCCGCCTCCGTCATGCGGGCGCGCAGCGCGGCATAACCGTCGATTCCGGTCAGTGCGGGAGGCACGGGGACTCCGGCGGCGGAGAGACGGGCGTGGCAGAGCCGCTTGTCGAACATGACGGCGATCTCGTCCGGGTCGTTCAGGAGCGGGGCGTTCGCGGCGCGCGCGGCGTCCGCGATCCGGCCCAGCCCGGCGACGAAACCCGCGTACCAGCGGGCTCCCCCGCCGGTGCGGGTCGGGGCGACGTCGCCTCGGAGCAGGGCGTCGGCCTCCGGGTCCTCGCCGGGCGAGTCGATCCGGACGGGAACCCCGGCGGGCAGCGCGAACGCACCGCGCAACACCTCCGTCCAGGCGATGACCCGCGGTTCCGCGATCCCGGCGGCCCGGCAGGCGTCCGCGAACAACGTGACCCGCCGGTCCCCCGGGTAGCCGATGACGACGAACGACACGTTCCTACTCCGAGACGGCGATGTAGAAGCCGTCGTCTTCGGGGTCCCTGCGCTCGTCCAGGTTGATCTGGACGCCCGGGAGAGAGGCTCGCATCTGCCGGGCCATCTCGTCCGAGAGGAAGTTGTAGTGCAGGTCCAAGGACTTCAGGTGGGTGAGGGGCTGGCCGGACAGCAGGGCCTCGGCCCCCGTGTCGGTGAGGACGCCCATGGCGAGACCCAGGGACTCCAGGCGCGCGACGACCGGGGCTCCGGCCAGGGCGGCGGCGATCTCGTCCTGGAAATCGGAGTTCTCCAGGCCGAGGTGGCGGAGCGCGGGAAGGCGTTCGCCGGTGAGGAACGGGGTGAGGTCGTCCATGGCCACGTCGCCGCCGTAGCCCTCGTCGCCCAACCAGAAGGCCAGGTGCTCCAGGTTCGGCAGGTCGCTCGCCGCGACCGCCTTGACGATCCCGGACGGCAGGCCGCCGGACTCGAACCGCAGCGTCCGGAGCGACTCGCTCGCGAACGGCTCGAACCTCAGCTCCAGGTGGCCCCGGAACTCCAGGCGTTCGAGTCTCGGGAACGCCTTGATCAGCGGGGTGGCGTCCTCGTGGACGATCCACGAGATCTCCGACTCCTCCATCGTCATGTCGCCGACGAACAGCGAACGCAGCGCGGGCAGGCGGTCGGCGAACTCGGCCAGGACGTTGCCCGGGTAGTCCTCCCCGTCGGCCCGGGCCATGAACCAGCCGACGACGAGCGCCTCGACGCGGTCCGTGGCGACGGAGTCGAGGAAGGCGAGGAACGCGTCGCGCCACGTGTCGTGGCCGCCTTCCCTGACCCGCCACGCGACGGCCTCCGGCTCGGGCGTCCCGCCGTCGGGCTCGTCGAAGTCGTGGACGGGCAGGCCGGCGAACTCTTCCAGGTTCTCGTGGATGGTCACCGCGTCACTCCGAGATCTCGATGAAGAAGAAGTCGCCGTCGTGCGGCTTGTTCTGGACCTGTAGCAGGACCTCGACACCGGGGAGCGCGGCCCGGACGCGTTCCATCATGGCGTCCGAGAGGAAGTGGTGACGCAGGTCGAGCGTCTTCAGATGGGTCAGCGGCTGGCCCGAGAGCAGGGACTCGGCCCCCGTGTCGGTGAGGGTCCCCATGCCGAGGCAGAGCGTCTCCAGCTGGGCGACGACCGACGCGCCCGCGACGGCGGCGGCGACCTCGTCCTGGACTTCGGAGTTCTCCAGGGCGAGGTGGCGCAGGGCCGGGAAACGTTCGCCGGACAACAGGGGCGTGAGGTCCCCGATGGACGCGTCGCCACCGTAGTTCGGGGTGCCGAGCCAGAGGTCCAGGCGGGTGAGGTTCGGCAGGTCGCTGGCCCCGACGGCCCGGACGACCTCGGCGGGAAGCCCGCCGGACTCGAACCGGAGGGTCCGCAGCGCGGTGTGCTCGAACGGTTCGAGGACGAGCCCCTGCGCCCCGCGGACCTCGAAGCGCTCCAGGTGGGGGAAGGCCCTGAGCACGGGCGTGATGTCCCCGTGCTCGATCCACGAGATCTCCGACTCCTCCATCACGATGTCGCCGACGAACAGCGAGCGCAGCGCCGGGAACGCGGGCGCGGCCTCGGCGAGCAGCGCGCCCACGTCGGGGCTGCCGTCGTCGTAGGACGCGCCCCAGTACCCGATGACCAGTGCCGTGATCTCGCTGGTGTCCACCTGCGCGCGGAACCGGGCCCAGACGTCCTCGAAGGACTCCTCGTCGAACGTGGTCCGGACGCTCCAGGCGTACGACGCCGGCGAGGCGAGCGCCTCGGCGCGGAGTTCGTCGTCCGGGCCGAACCCCTCCACGGGCAGGCCGGCGTAGTGGATGAGGTGTTCGTGGATGGTCATCGGGTCCCTTTCCGGATCACTGTCGGGACATGTCCTACCAGGGACGCCCGACAAATGCCGTCCGATCAGGCGAGACCGTCCGGAGAGGCCGTCACTCCGACACCTCGACGTAGAACCCGTCGTCGGGGTCGAACACGTGCCGGTCGTCCAGGTTCACCTCGACGCCGGGGAGGGCGGCCCGGACGCGCTCGACCATCGGCTCCTCGAGGAAGTGGTAGTGCAGGTCGAGCCGCTTCAGGTGGGTCAGCGGCTGCCCGGACAGCAGCGCCTCCGCGCCGGTGTCGGTCAGCATGCCCATGGCCAGGCTCAGCGACTCCAGCCGGGCCACGACCGGGGCGCCCGCGACGGCCGCGGCGATCTCGTCCTGGATCTCGGCGTCCTCGAGGCCCAGGTGGCGCAGCCGGGGCAGGTTCGCGCCGGTGAGGAACGGCTCGAGGTCCTTCACCGTCGCGTCGCCCTGGTACTCGGACGCGCCGAGCCACAGGTCGAGGTGCTCCAGGTGGGGCAGCGTGCTCCGCCCGACGGTCCGGACGACCGAGGCGGGCAGCCCGCCGGACTCGAACCGCAGTGTCCGGAGGGCCTCGCTCTCGACCGGCTCGAAGGACAGGCCCGCCGCGCCCCGGACCTCGACGCGTTCCAGCGCGGGGAACGCGGTGAAGACCGGCGTCGTGTCGCTGTGCTGGATCCAGGAGATCTCCGCCTCCTCCTGGACGATGTCGCCGAGGAACAGGGACCGCAGCGCGGGGAGCGCGGACGCCGAGCCGGAGAGCAGCTTCGGAACGTCGACCTTGTCGTCGTAGATGCCCCAGTAGCCGATGACCAGCGCCGTGATCCCGCTGGTGTCGACGGCCTCCAGGAACTTCGGCCAGAGGTCGGCGAACGACTCCTCGTCGTATCCGGAGCGGACGGCCCACGCGTAGGACGACGGCGACGCCAGGGCCTCCTCGGAGGGCGGGCCGGACACGCCGAACTCCGCCACCGGAAGTCCGGCGAACTCGGTCAGATGCTGATAGACGCCCATGTGTTCCTCCTGGTCAAGGTCAGAAACTCCCGTCCTACCAGGACCGCGCGGCGCGCACCGGCCGCTTGGGCGAACCTCCCGGACCGTGGCACCGGGAGAACGCGGCGGCCCCCGGACGAGGCGATCGTCCGGGGGCCGCCGAGGGAAGGGCCGGGGTCAGGCGGGGAGCACCGAGCCGTGGTACTCGTCCTGGATGAACTTCTTGACCTCCGGGCCGCGGAGCAGGTCGACGAGCTTCTTGATCTTCTCGTCGTCCCTCTTCTCGGGGGTGGTCACCAGGCCGTTCACGTACGGGTTGCCCTGCGCCGACTCGGTCGCGAGCGCGTCCTTGGACGGGTCGAGCCTGGCCTCGAGCGCGTAGTTCCCGTTGATCACCGAGGCGTCCACGTCACCGAGCTGGCGCGGCAGCGCGGCGGCGTCGGTCTCCTTGAACTTGATGCCCTTCGGGTTGGACGCGACGTCCTTCGGCGTGGCCTTCTCCTCCGTGCCGGGCTTCAGCGTGATGAGCTGGTTGGCGGCCAGCAGCTTCAGCGCCCGTGCCTCGTTGGACGGGTCGGACGGCACGGCCACGGTCGCGCCCTGCTTCAGCTCGGAGAGCTGCTTGACCTTCTTGGAGTAGAGGGCCAGCGGCTCCAGGTGGACGCCCGCGACGAACACCAGCTTGGAGCCGAGCTTCTGGTTCGACTCGTCCAGGTACGGCTTGTGCTGGAAGTAGTTGGCGTCGAGCTGGCCGTCCTTCAGCGCGGGGTTCAGCTGCTCGTAGTTGCTGAACTCCTTGACCTCGAGCTTGAGGCCCGCCTTGTCGGCCAGGTTCTTCTTGACGTAGTTGAGGATCTCGGCGTGCGGCACGGAGGTCGCGCCGACGACGAGGGTGTCCTTGTCCTTGCCGGAGCCGCAGGCGGCGAGGCCGAACAGCAGTCCTGCGGCGGCCACGGTGGCGGTGATCTTGCGAAGCACGAAGAGTGCCCCCTTCTGGTGTGAACTTGCGGTGGTGGACCAGCCCTGTGGGCTAGCGGTGGGAGAGGCGCCGGACGAGCCGGTCGCCGAGCAGCTGGACGACTTGCACCAGCACGACGATCACCGCGACGACCGCGATCATCACCGTGTTCTCGAAGCGCTGGTAGCCGTAGCGGATGGCGATGTCGCCGAGGCCGCCGCCGCCGATCGCCCCGGCCATCGCCGAGTAGCCGATCAGCGCGACGAAGGTGACGGTGAGGCCCGCGAGCAGGCCCGGACGGGCCTCGCGCAGCAGGACCTTCCCGGCGATCTGGACGCGGGAGGCGCCCATCGCGCGGGCGGCGTCGACGACACCCGGGTCCACCTCGCGCAGCGAGGTCTCCACGAGCCGGGCGTAGAACGGGATGGCCGAGATCGCGAGCGGGACGATCGCGGCGGTGGTGCCGATGGTGGTGCCGACGAGCGCCCGGGTGAGCGGCAGCAGCGCCACCAGCAGGATGATGAACGGGATGGACCGGCCGACGTTCACGACCAGCCCGAGCAGGTGGTGGACGGCCGGGACCGGGGCCAGCCCGCGCCGGTCGGTGACGACCAGCGCGAGGCCGAGCAGCACCCCGAACACGGCGGTGATCACGGTGGACCAGAGCGTCATCTGGAGGGTCTCGACGGTGCCCTGCCGCAGCAGCGGCCAGATCTCGTCCCAGGTCATGCCGCCACCTCCGTGCCGGGCGTGGGGTGGACCTCGACGGTCAGGCCCGCGTCGCGCAGGTGCGCGAGCTGGGCGGCGTTGAGGTCGGGGTCGCCGGGCAGCCCGATGCGCAGCCGTCCGATCCGGGTGCCGCCGACCTCCTCGACCGCGCCGCCGAGGATGTTCACGTCGATCGCGTAGGTGCGGGCGAGGGACGACACGAACGGCCGGTCGGCCGCGTCGCCCTCGAACGTCACGTCCACGACGGTGGTGCCGGGCCGGACCTCGGAGGCGGGCAGCGGGAACAGGTCCCGGGCCAGCTCCGAGCCGGGCCGCAGCAGCAGGTCGCGGAGCGTCCCGGACTCCACCACCCGGCCGTCGCGCATGATCGCGGCCGAGTCGCAGATCCGCTTCACCACGTCCATCTCGTGGGTGATGAGCAGGACGGTCAGCCCGAGCCGGTCGCGAAGGTCGCGCAGCAGCGCGAGGATCGACGCGGTCGTCTCGGGGTCGAGCGCGGAGGTCGCCTCGTCCGACAGCAGCACCTTGGGACGGCCCGCGAGGGCGCGGGCGATCCCGACGCGCTGCTTCTGCCCGCCGGAGATCTGCGCCGGGTGCGCCTTCGCGTGCTCGGTGAGGCCGACGAGCTCGAGCAGCTCGTCCACGCGGGCGGCACGTTCGGCGCGCGGCACGCCCATGACCTCCAGCGGGAACGCGACGTTCCCGGCGACCGTCCGGCTGGACAGCAGGCCGAAGTGCTGGTGGATCATGCCGATGCCCTGGCGGGCCGCGCGCAGCTCGCCGCCGGAGAGGCCGAGCAGGTCGCGGCCGTCCACCTGGACGCGTCCCGAGTCGGGACGTTCCAGCAGGTTGACGCAGCGCAGCAGGGTGCTCTTGCCCGCGCCGGACCGGCCGAGGACGCCGAAGATCTCGCCCTCGCGGACGCTGATGTCGACGCCGTCGACGGCGGTCAGCTCGCGGCCACGGGACCGGTAGGTTTTCCGAAGTTTCTCGATCTGGATCATCAGGAATCATCCGTGCAGGCGACCGCGCCCGGTGCGGGCGTCGGCGAAACGGGACAGGGACGTTCGGGAACGCGAAGCGCGGGCGCGGCTGCGCCTACGCGGGTGCATCGAGGGTGGCGGGTGCGATGTCGCGGTGACAGATGCGCCGCGGGTCAGGGCGGGGCTCCGGGGAGGCGTTCCGCTGAGGGTGCGCGCGGCGCGGCGGCTCAGGCGAGGCCGGGCGGGTACGGCGCGTGGCTCAGCAGATGGCGTTGGAAGATCATGTGCAGATGCGGCTTCCGGTCACGAAGATCGTCGGAGGTCGCTCGCTTCGGGGCGCGAGACAGGGGTCGGCGGGGGCCCTCAGCGGTCACACATTCGACGCGCGGACATACACCCCATGACCCGCATGGTCTGCGGGCGGCGCGGCTGGCACGGGCGTACGGCGGTCATGGCCCGTAGTAAACCCGGCGAACGCCGCCGACGCAAATCGGAATAGCCCGACTACCTGCACAAACGTGCGCCAGGTCACATGAACACCCCTGTGCCGGACGCCCCGGCGACCGCCGTCGGGACGGTCGCCGCACGCGCGCGAAAGGGCCCTGCGAAGCGGTTTCGGCGGCGTCAGTAGTGGACGGTGACCGAGCCGGAGCCGGACGACAGGTCCAGCACGTTCAGGACGGAATCGTCGCGAATGCCCTGCGCGACATCGCGCGACCCCGAGTTGGTGTCGCCGGTGATCCGGTAGTGCGACCCGACCGGAACGCCGACCTCGATGGAGCCGGAACCCGTCCTCGCGATGACGCGGGCGGGGGCCTTGGCGAAGGCCAGGTCGATCGCGCCGGACCCGGACCTGGCCTCCACCATGGCGGAGGAGACGCGCTCGCCCTGGATCGAGCCGCTGGAGACCTGCGCGCGCAGGGGGCCGGTCAGGTCGGCGAACTGCAGCGTCCCGGAGTTGTTGTGGACGTCCACGGGGCCCGTCACACCGCGCACGGCGAGGGTGCCGGACGTCATCCGGCCGCGGACGGCGACACCGCTCGGGACGCTCAGCGTCACGTCCGCGTCGCAGAGGTCCAGCGCGACGACGCCGCCGTTCCCGCAGACCACCCTGAGGGTCAGCGTGTCGCCGTCCCACTCGGTCCGGACGCGCGGCTTCGCCATCATCCAGTGCAGGTCCTTGCGGAGCCGGGCCGGTCCGGACGACGTCCCCGCCTGGACGGTGACCGCCGCGGAGGTCGCGTCGATCTCGACCGTCCGCAGGGGACGCGACGGCAGCGCCTCGGAGGTCTCCGAGTCATGCGCCAGCTGCACCCCCGCGATCTCCAGACCGGCCGGGACGGCGACGAACAGCGTGGTGAGCGCGGCCAGCGCGAGCCACGGCCGCCGCCTGCGCGGACGCGCCGGGGGAACCGCTCCGTCCGGCGTCTCGGTCCGGGGGGCGTCGGTGACGGTCATGTGGAGTCTCCGTCCAGGAAGCGCAGGACGGCGAGCACCCGGCGGTGGTCGCCCTCGGCGTGCGGGAGGTCGAGCTTGGCGAAGATGTTGTTGATGTGCTTGGCGATCGCGCTCTCGCTCACGACCAGGGCGGCGGCGATGCCCGAGTTGGAGCGGCCCTCGGCCATCAGCGCGAGCACCTCGCGTTCGCGCGGGGTGAGCCGTTCGAGCGGGTCGCTGTTGCGGCGCAGCAGGAGCTGGGAGACGACCTCGGGGTCCAGGGCGGTGCCGCCCGCGGCGACCCGGCGCAGCGCGTCCAGGAAGCCCGAGACGTCCGCGACGCGGTCCTTCAGCAGGTAGCCGACACCGCTGGTGTTGGTGGCGAGCAGATCCGCCGCGTACCGCTCCTCGACGTACTGCGACAGCAGCAGGACCGACACCTCCGGATGCTCCTTGCGGAGCACGAGCGCGGCGCGGACGCCCTCGTCGGTGAAGCCGGGCGGCATCCGGACGTCCACGATCGCGGCGTCCGGGCGGTGCTCGGCGACGGCGGCGAGCAGGCCGTCCGCCTCGCCGACCGCGGCCGCGACCTCGAAGCCCGAGGTCTCCAGCAGCTTGATCAGCCCGGCCCGCAGCAGGACCGAGTCCTCGGCGATCACAATGCGCACGGCAACTCCACGGTGATGGTGGTGGGGCCCCCTCGGGGGCTGGTGATGCGGAAGGTACCGTCCACCGAGTTCACGCGGCGGGCCAGCCCGCGCAGTCCGGTCCCGGCCTCGAAGGACGCGCCGCCCCGTCCGTCGTCGGTGATGGTCACGCGCAGCACGTCGCCGCGGCGCAGCACCGCGACGTCCACCGAGGTCGCGTTCGCGTGCTTGACCACGTTCGTGAGCGCCTCGGACACCACGAAGTACGCGACGGCCTCGACCGTGGAGGACGCGCGGCGCGCGACGTCCACCTCGAGCCGGACCGGGAGGGGGACGCGCGCCGCGATGCCGGACAGCGCCGCGTCCAGGCCCCGGTCCTCCAGGACGGCGGGATGCAGGCCGCGGATGAAGTTCCGCAGGTCGGTGAGGATCTCCTTGGACTCCTCGTGCGCCTCGACGATCACCTGCAGCGCCTCGGGCGGCAGGTCCTTGAGGGTCTCCCGGGCCAGGCCGAGGTTCATCGCCATCGACACGAGCCGCTGCTGGACGCCGTCGTGCAGGTCGCGCTCGATGCGGCGGCGTTCGAGGTCGGCGGCGTCCACGACCTCGGCGCGCTTCTCGGCCAGGTCCTCGACGCGCTTGCGCAGCTCCTGCGTCACGTCCGGGCCGAGCAGGGACCGGACGGCCGCGACGTCCCATCGCGCGACGCCCGCCGCCAGGAAGGGCGTCGCGACCAGCACGACCACCCCGGCCCCGGTGAGCAGCCCGACGCGGACGGCGTGCCCGACCAGCGACAGCGGGCTGTCCGCGGGCAGGGCCCAGGCGTAGAGGCCCACGGTCGTCAGGGCGACGCCCATGAGCCAGGACGCGACCATCGCGAGGCCGGCGACCGCGATCAGCGGACCGACCACCAGGTGGTAGCGGATCAGCCGCCACAGCTCGCGTGAGCGCAGGTCGCGGAGCACGTCCCACGGGGAGGCGTCCTTGTCGCGCGGCAGCGGGGGGACGTCCACGCCGAGCACCGCCCAACAGCGCTCGCGGTGCGCGGCGGCGAGCGGACGCGCCAGGAGCGCCACGCCGACCACCGGGAGGGCCAGCCAGAGCAGGATGATCGTCACCTCGCTCGCGGCCCACACCAGCCAGGGCAGCGTCACCGCCGCCCACCCGGCGAGCTGGAGGGGCACCCCTGAGGCGACGAAGACGGAATCCCGCCAGGTCGCCCGTGACCACGGCGCGTGGGTGAGGCCACGCCGTGCTGCGGAACTGGACACCATGCCCCAGACCGTAAGGCCGACGGCGTTCCGCCCGCCATGCAGCGGTGTTCCGGGCTCGGGGTGGTGTTAACACCACCCCGGTTCGGATGTCGCCGTTACTGATCTTCGAAGCGCGTTCGACCAGGCTGGACCCAGGTCGAGAAGACCGCCGCTCCAAGGAGGAACCCAGCATGGTCGCCAGCGTCAGCCCGATCGCCCGCCCCCGTGGCCGTCGGACCGCGTTCACCCCGCGACCGGCCTCCCTCCACGCCTTCCCCGCCGCCCGCCCGAGCGCTCTGCGGCGGGTCCGGCTGGGGCACGTGCTGGCGGCGTCCGGGCTGGCGCTGCTTCCGTGGATGGCGTTCCTGGCGTTCCGGATGCCGTCCGAGGCGCACGTGACCAACTGGTCGGCCGCCTGGGTCGGGCTGGACGCGATGCTCGCCCTCGGCCTGGTCGGCACGGGCCTGCTGGCGGTGCGCCGCGATCCCCGGATGGCGCTGCCCGCCGTCGCGACGTCCGCGCTGCTGTTCATGGACGCCTGGTTCGACGTCCTGACGGCCGCGCCGGGGGCCGACCGCGCCTGCGCCACGCTGCTGGCCGCGGGCGTCGAACTCCCGCTCGCGGTCGTGTGCGCCGTGATGGCTTACCGCGCCTTCCCCGGGCCCGCCGCCGACCGCGCCTGACCACCGTCCGGGCGCACTCGGCCAGGGGCGGTTTCAGGGGTCCTACCTGCGGGGAAACGACTCGTTCGCCACATTCGGGCAAGATCGGTGATGACATCCCGTCCGGGCCTCTAGCATGGCGGGAACGCAGGGCCGGTCCCCCGCTCCCGAGGGCTCGGCCCTTTGCCCTGAAGGCACGATCTGAGGTCCGCATCATGAACGACCGCGAAGTGCGCGAGCACTGCCTCCGCCTCCTGCGCGACGGCGCGCCCGAGTCCCCCGCCGCCCCCGGCGCCGCGGTGGACCCGGCGGAGGCCGCCGGCGCCCCGGCGGCCGGGCCCGCCGCCCTCTCCGACGCCGGCGGTGACGCCCTGCTGTCCCACGACATCGACGGCGACATCGCGGTGGTGAGCGTGCTGCGGCACGGAAGCGACGCGTTCCGGGCGGACGAGGTCATGATCGAGGGCCTGACGTTCCAGTTCCGCGGCGGCGAGTGGATGGAGCTCGGCGGCGGCGCCGGCTCGGCCCCGGACCGTCCGCTCGACCGGCGCACCGAGGACGAGCTGGGCGGCCCGCTGCGCGTGTACGCCTCCGGCCGGACGGTCCGCAACGCCGACCGGCTGCTGCCGTGGGGCGCCAAGTGGGTGAACCAGGCGCGGCTGCGGGCCGCCGCCGGTGTCGCGTCGATTCGGATCGGGTCCCGGCTGCTGGGCGTGCCCGAGCACGGGCACGTCGCGATCGTCTGGGGCAGCCGCCGCGCGCCCGTGCTGGAGGCCCTGGACGCCGAGGGCGGCGTCAAGGGCGTGCTGGACCTCGAACACGGGACCGTCCCCGCGCACGCCTGACCGACGCCGGGACCGCTCCAAACTTGACCGATCATTCTCGATACGCGTAGCGTTCAGCCATGGCCCGAACCAAGGAGTTCGATCCCGAAGCCGCGCTGGGCCGCGCCCTGGAGCTGTTCTGGGAGCGCGGGTACGAGGGCACGTCCATGGCCGACCTGGTGGAGCACACCGGGGTGGCGCGGGCCAGCCTCTACTCGACGTTCGGCGGCAAGCGCGAGCTGTACGCGAAGGCGCTCGACCTGTACCAGCGGACCCGTCCGCCGATCGTGGACGAGCTGTCGCGCCCGGGTCCGGTCCTGCCCGCGCTGCGCGCGCTCGTCGAGCGGTACGCGACCGAGTCGTGCGACGCGTCCCTGCTGGGGTGCATGGTGGTGAACGCGGCCGTCGAGCTGGCGGGCCACGACGCCACCACGGCACGCCAGGTCGAGGCGAGCTGGACCGAGCTCGAGACCGCCCTGACCTCGGCGCTCATCCGCGCCCGCGCGCAGGGCGAACTGGCCTTCGGCCGTGATCCGCGCGCCCTGGCCCGGCTCCTGCTGGTGCTGTTCCAGGGCATGCGGGTCCTCGGGCGCGCCCCCGGCGGCGAAGAGCGCCTGCGCGACGCCGCCGACCAGGCCCTGACCCTTCTCGCCTGATCGTCCCCACCCGGTTCCGGGCCTTTTTACGCGCTAATTCAAGACCGATCATTCTCATTAAAGGAGCCCCCCATGCGTTTCAGTGACCGCGTCGTCCTCGTCACCGGCGGCGGATCCGGCCTCGGCCGCGCCACCGCGCTCGCCTTCGCGTCCGAGGGCGCGTCCGTCATGGTCGCCGGACGCACCGGGGAGGCGCTGAAGGAGACCGTCCGCCTGGTCGAGGCGGGCGGCGGGACGGCCGCCTTCACCATCGCGGACGTGACCGGCTCCGCGGACACCGCGCGCATGGTCACCGAGACCGTCGAGCGGTTCGGCGGGCTGCACGTGGCGTTCAACAACGCGGGCGCCTTCGTCCCGCCCGCCCCGGTCGCCGACCTGGACGAGGACGCCTGGACGGCCGGGCTGACGATCAACGCGACCGGCACGTTCCTGTCCATGAAGCACGAGATCGCCCACATGCGCGCGCACGGCGGCGGCGCGATCGTGAACATGGCGGCCAACATCGGTGTCCACGGCCGCCGTCCCGGCCTCGCCGGGTACACGGTCGCGAAGGCCGCCGTCAGCGCGCTGACCAGGGCCGCCGCGCTCGACCACATCGGCGACGGCGTCCGGATCAACGCCGTGAGCCCCGGCGCGTCCGACGGCCCGATGTCCTTCCTCCCCGGCGAGTCCCGCGAGGACCGGCACGCCCGCGTGTCCGGCCTCATCCCCGCCGGACGCATCGGCGGGGCCGACGAGATCGCCGCCGCCGTCCTCTGGCTGGCGTCCGACGAGGCGGGCTTCGTCGTCGGCCACGACATGGTCATCGACGGCGGCGTCACCGCCTAGCCACGACGGGACGCGTGCCCGTCGCGGGGATGACGTGCCGGGTCACTCTCCCGGCGGATGCCGCGCGGGCGCGCGCCCACCGATACTCGTCGGGTGGCGAGACCGGGTGTGAGCCGTGTGGACGGCGTGGTCGCGGCCGTGGTCACGGCGGCGACGGTCGTCCCGGCCCTCCCCCGGGGCTGGCTCGTGGCGCTGCTCGCGCTGGCGGCGTCCGTCCCGGTGCTGTGGCGGCGGCGCGCCCCGCTCATCGTCGGGCTCGTCGTCGGGACGGCGATGACCGGGCTCGTCCTGTGGGAGAAGCCGTTCCTGCCGTACGGGCCGCTCGTCGCGGTCTACACGATCGCCGAGCGGTCCGACGCCCGCACCCGGATCGCCTCGATCCCGCTGATCGGCGTCGGCGTCTACGTGTCCCTCGCGCTCCCGCACGAGGACACCGAGGTGTACCGCTCGCTGGCGGCCCTGTTCGTCGCCGCCTACGCGCTCGGCACCGGGAGCCGCGCCCGCCGCGCGCGGGCCGCCGAACTCGCCGAGCGCGAGCGCCGCCTGGCCGGTGAGCGCGCGGCGGCGGCCGACCGCGAACGCGCCCGCATCGCCCGCGACATGCACGACATCGTCACCCATTCGGTCGGGCTCATGGTCGTCCAGGCGGAGACGGGCCCGGTCGTCCTCGCGGCCTCCCCCGACCGCGCCGGGGCGGTCTTCGACACGATCGCCGACACCGGGAGGGAGGCCCTGACCCAGCTCAGATCCGTGCTCGGCACGCTGCGGGCGGACGGGCGTCCGGGCCCGGCGCCCGGCCTGGACACCCTGCCCGACCTGCTCGAACACGCGCGCCGCACCGGTCTGGACGTGATCCTCGACGCTCCCGATCCGCTCCCGGACGTCCCGCCCGCCGTCGCCGTCGCGGCCTACCGGATCGTCCAGGAGGCCCTGACGAACACCCTTCGCCACGCGGACGCGACACGCGTGGAGGTCCGCCTCCGCGTGATCGCTTCGGCCCTGGAGGTGGAGGTCGGGGACGACGGCCGTGGCGCGGCCACGACGGACGGCGGGGGCCACGGCCTGATCGGCATGCGCGAGCGGGCCGCCGCCTGCGGAGGAACCCTCCGCGTCACGCCGGACGGCCCGGGATTCGCGGTCGCGGCCGTCCTTCCGGTCGGATGACCCCATGCCCTCCGACTCCGCGCCGCACGGGGCCTCCGGCCCGGCCGACGCCGCACCGCGTGCCCAGACCGCGTCCGCCTCCGGTCCGGCGGACGCCGGGCTTCGCGTGCTCGTGGCGGACGACCAGGACCTGTTCCGGGCCGCGTTCGCGATGATCCTCGACGCGCAGCCGGACATCAACGTGGTCGGTGAGGCGGCCGACGGCGCCGAAGCCGTCGCGCGGGCCGCCGAACTGCGTCCGGACGTCGTGGTGATGGACGTCCGGATGCCCGTCCTGGACGGTGTGGCCGCGACCCGCCGGATCCGCGCCGAACTGCCGGACGTCCACGTCCTGGTCCTGACGATGTTCGATCTCGACGAGTACGTGTACGAGGCGCTCCGCGCCGGGGCGGGCGGGTTCCTCCTGAAGGACATCCGGCGGGACGAGCTGGCGGACGCCGTGCGCGTGGTGGCCAGGGGTGACGCGCTCCTCGCCCCCACGGTCACGCGCCGCCTCGTCGAGGACCTCGTCCGCCGCCCCGGGCACGGCGTCGCGCCCGTCCTCGCCGCCCGCCTGGACG
The DNA here is from genome assembly GCF_000518265.1 of Actinomadura oligospora ATCC 43269. GTDB lineage: Bacteria > Actinomycetota > Actinomycetes > Streptosporangiales > Streptosporangiaceae > Spirillospora > Spirillospora oligospora. Next base: position 225,125 of record NZ_KI912412.1, read on the forward strand.
GCCTGACCGGACGCGAGGCCGAGACGCTCCGCCTGGTCGCCCGCGGACTGTCCAACGCCGAGATCGCCGAGGCCCTCGTGGTCAGCGAGTACACCGTGAAGACCCACGTCAGCCGCATCCTGACCAAGCTCGGCCTGCGCGACCGCGTCCAGGCGGTGGTGTTCGCCTACGAGTCCGGCCTCGCCGTCCCCGGCGACTCCTGAGGCCGTCGCCTAGCCGAAAGGGTCGTCCGGGCGGAGTACGCGCGAGATCGAGCGTGCGCCCGACGCGCACGGACGGCCGTCCAGCCGACGATCTGCGGCATGAGAATCGCACTGGTCGTGTTGTCGGGCGTGCTGTTCGCCTTCGGCACGGGGCTTCATCCCGTCTTCGTCCTGACGTGGCTCGCGCCGCTGCCCCTGCTGTGGGCGGTGGCGCGGATGGGCGGGCGCGCGGCGTTCGCGGCCTCCGCCCTCGCCTGGATCGCCGGGCAGGCGCGGATGACGCCGTACTTCAGCGGCACGCTGGAGATGCCGATCCCGGTGGTCGCCGCACTCCTTGTGGGCCCCGCGCTGGTGTTCGGCGGGCTCGCGGTCGTCTACCGGCGGCTGGTCCTGGCCGATCGCCCGCTGCGGGCGGCGGCGGTGTTCGCGGCCGGGTGGACGACGCTGGAGTACGTCCTGTCGCTGGCCCTGCCCCACGGCGCCTGGTGGAGCATCGCCTACACGCAGTCGGACGCGCTGCCGGTCGTCCAGCTGGCGTCGGTGACCGGGGTCTGGGGCGTGACGTTCCTGCTGATGGGCGTCCCGGCCGCCGCCGCGACGATGCGTCCGCGGGCGGCGGGCGCGGCCGGGACGCTCCTCGCGGTCGTCCTCGGTTTCGGGACGATCCGGACGGCGACCGCGACGGAACCGCGCGGCGAGTCGATCGCGCTGCTCGCGACCGAGCATCCGAACGACGAGATCGACGTGGCCTCCCCCGCAGGTCGGGCACTGCTCGCCGGGTACGTCGCCCAGGCCAGGACGATCACGGCCGCCGCGATCGTCCTGCCCGAGAAGAACTTCGTCGCCGACGACCGGACGCTGCCGCTGCTGTCCCGCCCGCTGGCACGCCTCGCCGGCGAGCGGCGCACGGTCATCGTCGCCGGAGTGACCCGCAGGACGGCCGGGACGGTCCGGAACTCCGCGCTCGTCTTCCCGGCGGACGGCGGACGTCCCGCCGAGTACGTCAAGCACCACCTGATCCCCGGCCTGGAGTCGGACTTCACGCCCGGGACCACGCGTGTGACCGTCCCCGGACGTCCTCGCTGGGGCGTCCTCATCTGCAAGGACCTGGACTTCCCCGGCCTCGTCCGGGGCTACCGGTCGGACGGCGCGGCGGCGCTGCTCGCACCCGCCTGGGACTTCCACTCCGACGCCTGGCTGCACGGCCGCATGGCACTGGTGCGCGGCGTGGAGAGCGGCCTCGGCATCGCCCGGACCGGCCGCGCCGGAGACCTGATGATCAGCGACGCGTACGGGCGCGTCCAGGCCGCCCGCTCGACCGGGCGGCCCGGTTTCGTCACGGTCTCGGCCCGGGTCCCGACCACCCCCGTCACCACGCTGTACGCGCGCTTCGGCGACTGGTTCGCCTGGTCATGCGCGCTGTTCCTGACCGTCGTGGCCGCCTCGGCACTGGTCGCCCGGCGGAAGGAACGCCCCGGATCGGCCCTTCCGGACCCCGCTGGGAGAATCGGACCACCGCTCTGACCCCCGACCGGAGGCCCCGATGCTCCCCCGTCACCGGCGCGGTCGGCGGCCTCTCCGCGCTGCTCGCCCTCTTCAGGGCGTCATGCTCGGCTGACGGTGAAGGCGGTCAGAGCCAGCCCCGGTCGCGGGCGATCTGGGCGGCGGCGTGCCGGTTGTCGGTGCCGAGCTTGGTGACGGCCGCGGAGAGGTAGTTCCGGACGGTCCCCTCGGACAGGCCGAGCGTGCGGGCGATGCGCGAGACCGGCTCACCCCCGGCGGCGGCGCGGAGGGCGTCGAGCTCGCGCGGGGTGAGCGGGCACTCCTCGGCGGCGAGCGCGTCGGCGGCGAGCTGCGGGTCGATGTACCGGGCGCCCCCGGCGACCTGCCGGACGACCTCGGCGAGCCGCGCGCCCGGCGCGTCCTTGCCGAGGAATCCGCGCACCCCGGCGGCCATCGCGCGGCGCAGGTTGCCGGGACGGCCGTGCGCGGTGACGATCACCAGGCGGCAGGACGGCAGGTCGCGGGCCAGCCGCTCCGCCGCGTCCAGGCCGGACATCCCGGGCATGTCGATGTCGAGGACGGCCACGTCCGGCTTCAGGGCGACGGCCCGCGCGACCGCGTCGTCGCCGCGTCCGACGTCCGCGACGACCTCGATCCCGTCCTCGGCCGACAGGAGCAGGACGAGCGCCTCGCGGATGAGGAGGTGGTCGTCCGCCAGCAGCACCCGGATCATGATCCTCCCGTCGGAAGGGCCGCGACCAGCCGGAACGTCCCGTCCCCGGTGGTCGCGGCGGTGAACTCCCCGCCCGCGGCGGCGAGCCGCTCCGCCAGCCCGGCCAGCCCGCTCCCGGCCGCCCCGTCCGTGGTGGTCCCGGCCGCGAGCGCGCCGCCGCCGGAGATCCCGGCGCGCCGCGAGGCCCCGTCGTTGACGATCTCCAGCCGCACCCGCGTGCCGTCCGTCGCGTCCACCTCGATGCGGCACCATGTGGCGGACGAGTGGCGAAGGATGTTCGTGGCCGCCTCACGGACGACCCAGCCCAGCGGTTCGTGCACGTCAGCGGGCAGTTCGACGGGCACCTCGGGACGGTCGCAGGCGATCCCGGCCGCGCGGAGCACGGCGGACATGCCGTCCAGCTCCGTCCGAAGCGAGGTGGCCCGGTACCCCCGGACGACCTCCCGGACGTCCCGGACCGCGTCCCGCGCCATCGTCTGGATCTCGGCCAGCTCCTTGCGCACCCGCGCGGGGTCGCGGTCGGCGAACCGTTCGGCGACCTCGGCCCTCAGCGCGACGGCCTGAAGGCTGTGCCCGAGCACGTCGTGCAGGTCGCGCGCGAAGCGCAGCCGCTCCTCGCCCACCGCCGACCGGGCCAGCTCGGCCCGCGCCTCCCGGAGCTCCTGGACGACGTGGAACAGCCAGACCGTGATGAACCCGGAGAACGTGACCATGGGGAACGCCACGAGCTGGTACAGGACGGCGAGGGGCCGCATCCCGAGCACGAGCCCGTAGCCCGCCCCCACGACCGTCCCGGCCGCCGCGACGACCGCCGCCCGCCGCGCCGGCAGCACGACCGCGATCAGCCCGGCCGGGACGAGCAGCGCGTTCCCCCATCCGGTGCCGACGCCGAGGAACGCGGGCAACGCCCAGCTCACGGCCGTGATCACGGCAAGCCCGAGCCGATGGACGGGCCCGGTGCGGCGGACGAGGTTCAGCCACAGAAGCCATCCGTAGAGCCCGCACACACCCGCCACGGCGGCGAGCGCCGGGACGAACCGCACGAGATCGCGGCGCCCGAACGCCTCGTCCAGCAGCGCCGGGAGCAGCAGACCCGCGAGCGACACCGAGGTCAGCGCCACGATGATCGCGGCGATGACCGGCGCACGAGGGATCCGCGGCTGCACCACGCGCTCAGCGTACGGTCCCCCACCCCGTGCCGCCGCCCCCTCACCCCGGCGGCCGCCCCAGGCCGCCGCCCATCGCACCCGCCTCCCCCTCAGGCCGCGTGCACTGCGGGAACGGTGATTCCGAGAAACGGGAGGTCGCCGTCCAGGACGGTCACATGGTCGGCCCGGCAGGCTTCGCCGATGTCGCGCGTGGTGAACAGGATGGTGGTCCCGTCACCGGCGAGCGACCGCAGAACCCCCCGGACCCGGGACGCGGCCGACGCCTCCAACCCCGCGAACGGCTCGTCCAGCAGCAGGATGTCGGAACGTCCGACCAGGGCCAACGCCAGGTCCAGGAGGCGGCGTTCAGCGGCGTCCAGGCGCTCGAACGTGACCGAGGCGAGCCCGGCGAGCCCGGTCAGGCGGAGCGCCTGCGCGCGCGTGAGCGGATCGAGGGTCCAGCGACGCCAGGCGTCCACGACTTCCGCGACCGTCAGGCCGGGGAACAGCCCGCCCTCGCGCCAGACGACCCCCGGCCCACCTCCGCTGACACGCACCGATCCCGAGACGGCCCGCCGCTGCCCGGCGACGGTCTCCAGCAGGGTCGTCTTGCCCGTCCCGTGGCCCCCGAGGACCGCGTGCACCTCGCCCCGCCCCACACTCAGCGAGACCGGACCCCACCGCCCGCCGTCCCGACCGGCCACGACCCGCAGATCTCGAATCTCGATCACCGACGTCCCCATACCGTCCATGCTGCGCGCCTCGACACCCCTCGGGCAGTCACGGCCGTCAGCAAGGACCGGTGAGGTTCTCACCGGTCACCCATGACAAATGTCAGGCGCGCACGAGGAGGTCCAGCGAGAGCTCGGAGACCGTCCGATGCCCCGACAACGCCAGGGTCAGCTCCAGTTCGGCCAGGACGCACCGCACCACGTGCCGCACTCCGGCCTCGCCGTCCAGCGCGAGCCCGAACGCGTAGGGACGTCCCAGCAGAACCGCCTCGGCTCCCAGCGCCAGAGCCTTCGCCACGTCCGCGCCCGTCCGGACCCCGCTGTCGAACAGGACGCTGATCTGCCCGCCCACCGCGTCCGCGACCGCGGGCAGCGCGTCGAGCGAGGCGACGGCGCCGTCCACCTGACGCCCGCCGTGGTTGGAGACGATCACGCCGTCCGTCCCGGTGTCCACGGCACGCCGCGCGTCGTCCGGATGCTGGATGCCCTTGAGCGCGATCGGCCCGTCCCAGTGCTCACGCAGGAACGCCAGATCGTCCCAGGTCAGAGACGGGTTCCCGAACTGGCCGACCCAGTGCAGCAGCGCCGCCTGCCGGTTCTCGCCGGTGACCGGCCCGCCCACGGCCCGCTGGAAGACCGGGTCGCTGAAGTAGTTCGCCACCCCGATCCCCCGCAGGAACGGCAGGTACGCCCGGTCCAGGTCGCGGGGCCGCCACGCCAGCGTGAACGTGTCGACCGTGACCACGAGCGCGGTGTACCCGGCGGCCTTGGCGCGCTCCAGGAAGCTGACCGCGAGATCCCGGTCCTTGGGCCAGTACAACTGGTACCACCGCGCCCCGCCGCCACCGGCTTCCGCGCCACCGCCTTCCGCGTCGTCGGCCGCGGCGTCGTTGGCCGCCGCGACGTCCTCCATCGCGCAGGACGCGGCCGTGCTCAGGATCATCGTCAGCCCGGTCGCGGCCGCGGCCCGCGCGGTCGCCAGCTCGCCGTCCGGGTGCAGGATCGACTGGACGCCGATGGGCGCGAGCAGCACCGGCGCGGGCATCGGCGTGCCGAGGACGGTCACCGACAGGTCGCGTTCGGCCACGTCACGCAGCATCCGCGGGACGATCCGCCAGCGGTCGAAGGCGTCGCGGTTGGCCCGCGCCGTCGCCTCGCTCCCCGCCGAGCCCGCCAGGTATCCGAACGAGGTGTCGGACAGTTTCGCCTGCGCCAGCCCCTCCAGCCTCGTGAGGTCCGCGGGCAGGCCGGGCAGCACGTCAGCCAGGCCGTTCAGGTAGATCTCGTTCTGGAAGTCGGCGAGCTGACTCAAGCGGAAACCTCCTCGATCCGGCGCGTCCTGACGCGTCGCGGGCGAATCTGTCCCTGGGACCGTCCACAATGTTTCACATGGCACGTCGTGGATCCCAAGCCCCTCCCCCGCCGCCCGACTTCGAGGAGAACATCGTCGACGTCGACGTCTCCGAGGAGATGCGCGGCTCGTACCTGGAGTACGCCTACTCGGTGATCTACCAGCGGGCGCTTCCGGACGCGCGCGACGGGCTCAAGCCCGTGCAGCGCCGCATCCTGTACTCGATGAACGAGATGGGCCTGCGCCCGGACCGCGGGCACGTCAAGTGCGCCCGCGTCGTCGGCGAGGTCATGGGCAAGCTGCACCCGCACGGCGACAGCGCGATCTACGACGCGATGGTCCGCCTGGCGCAGCCGTGGGCGATGCGCATCCCGCTGGTGGACGGGCACGGCAACTTCGGCTCGCTCGGCGGCGACGACATGCCCGCGGCCATGCGGTACACCGAGGCGCGGCTGTCGAAGGCCGCCATGGCGATGGTCTCCTCCATCGACGAGGACACCGTCGACTTCAAGCCGAACTACGACGGCCAGGAGACCGAGCCCGAGGTGCTGCCCTCGGCGTTCCCGAACCTGCTGGTCAACGGCGCGGCCGGGATCGCGGTCGGGATGGCCACCAACATGGCCCCGCACAACCTCGGCGAGGTCGTCGCGGCGGCCCGGCACCTGCTCGCCCACCCGGACGCCACGCTCGACGACCTGATGCGGTTCGTCCCCGGCCCCGACCTGCCGACCGGCGGGCGCATCATCGACCTGTCCGGCATCCGCGACGCCTACGCGAAGGGGCGCGGCACGTTCAAGACCCGCGCCACCGTCCAGATCGAGAGCGTCACGGCCCGGCGCAAGGGCATCGTCGTCACCGAGCTGCCGTACTCGGTCGGCCCGGAGCGGGTCAAGGCGAAGATCAAGGAGCTCGTCCAGGCGAAGAAGCTCAACGGCGTCGCCGACCTGAAGGACCTCACCGACCGCAACGTCGGGCTCCGCCTGGTCATCGAGATCAAGAACGGGTTCAACCCCGAGGCCGTGCTCGCCGACCTCTACCGGCTGACGCCGATGGAGGAGACCTTCGGCATCAACAACGTCTGCCTGGTCGACGGCCAGCCCCGCACGCTCGGGCTGCGCGAGCTGCTCCAGGTGTACGTCGACCACCGCATCGAGGTCGTCCGGCGCCGGTCGCAGTTCCGCCGCAAGAAGCGCGAGGACCGCCTCCACCTGGTGGACGGCCTGATGGTCGCCCTGCTGAACATCGACGAGGTCATCCAGGTCATCCGCCAGTCGGACGACTCGTCGCAGGCCAGGCAGCGGCTGATGCAGATCTTCGAGCTGTCGGAGATCCAGGCCCAGTACATCCTCGACACCCCGCTGCGCCGCCTCACCCGCTACGACCGGCTCGAGCTGGAGAAGGAGAAGGAGCAGCTCACGAAGGAGATCGCGGCGCTGACCGCGATCCTGGAGTCGGAGCGGAAGCTGCGCCAGCTCGTCTCGAAGGAGCTGGGCGAGGTCGCCGCCGAGTACGCCACGCCGCGCCGCACCGTCCTGCTGGAGTCGTCCGGCGCGGTCGAGGCCGCCGCGGTCCCGCTGGAGATCGCCGACGACCCCGTCCTCGTGCTGATGTCGTCCACCGGGCTGCTCGCGCGCACCTCCACGGCCGACCCGCTGCCCACCGGCGGCGCCCGGTCCCCGCACGACGTGCTGCTCTCGGTGGTCCGGACGACCGCGCGCAGCGAGATCGGCGCGGTCACCTCCGCCGGACGCCTCATCAAGGTCGACGTGCTCGACCTGCCGACGCTGCCGCCGACGTCCGCGCCGCCGTCCCTGGCGGGTGGCGCGCCGATCACCGAGTACGTCGACCTCGAACCGGACGAGACGGTCGTCGGCCTCGCCGCGCTGGACGACTCGGGCGGCGGCCTCGCGCTCGGCACCGAGCAGGGCGTGGTCAAGCGCGTCGTGCCCGACTTCCCGGCCAACCGCGACGAGTTCGAGGTCATCGGCCTGAAGGACGGCGACCGCGTGGTCGGCGCCGTCCAGCTCCTGTCCGAAGACCAGCACCTGGTGTTCATGACGAACGACGCGCAGCTGCTGCACTTCGGCGCCTCGCTGGTCCGGCCGCAGGGCCGTCCGGCGGGCGGCATGGCGGGCATCAAGCTCGGCCCCGACGCGAAGGTCATCTGGTTCGGCGCGTTCTCGCCCGACTGGGAGGCGATGGTCGTGACGGTGTCCGGGTCGTCCACGGCGCTGCCCGGCACCCAGAACGGCGCGATCAAGATCGCCGATTTCGCCGACTTCCCGTCCAAGGGCCGCGCGACCGGCGGCGTCCGGTCGCACCGGTTCCTGAAGGGCGAGGACACCCTGATCCAGGCGTGGGCGGGCGTGGCCCCGCTGCGCGCGTGCGCCGAGAACGGCAGGCCGATCACGATCGACGAGGAGATCGGCCGCCGCGACGGCTCGGGCACCCCGCTGTCCGCTCCGATCACCGCGTTCGGCGGCCCGCTCGGCCCGCTGCCGGACGAGCCGTCCGAGGCCGCCGCCGCGGCCGCGGAACTGGCGGGCGAGCAGGGCGGCGAGGTCGACTGACCCGCGTTCCCGACGCCGTCTGATCCTGTCGGCCGGGCGTCCCCGCTGGGGGCGCCCGGCCGAGGCTTTTCGTGCGACAGGCCGATTTGTTAGCTTGTTCCGTCTCCCACCTGCTGGAGGAGAAGTGACCGGAACCCGCGTCCGCCTCACCGGGTCCATCGACGTCCCGCTGCCGCCCGCCGAGGCGTTTCCGCTGTTCACGCCGCATGGCGAGCGCGCCTGGGTGGACGGCTGGGACCCGGTCTTCCCGGACGGCGCGTCCGGCGACGACACCGAACCGGGCGTCGTCTTCGAAACGTCCGCGCACGGCCATCGGACGACATGGGTCGTGGTCGAACGTCACGTCCCGTCGTCCATCTCCTATGTCCGCACGACTCCGGGCGACCGCGCCGGAACCGTCACCGTCGAGGTGTCCGAGGCGGACGGAGGCAGCCGCGTCCAGGTGACGTACGACCTCACCGCCCTGCGCCCGGAGGCCGTCGCCGCCCTCGAGGACTTCGCCGCCGAGTACCCGTCCTTCCTGCGCTCGTGGCAGACCGCCATCGAGGCCATGCTGTCGGATGAAGCCCTGCGCTAAATCGATTGGCCTCCGCGTCCGGATGGCGTGAACTCGTCCGCATGAAGCCCGAAACCTCCGTAGCGATCGTGACCGGCGCGGCCCGCGGCATCGGAGCCGCGGTGGCCCGCCGCCTCGCCCAGGACGGCCTGGCGGTGGCGGTCGTCGACCTGGACGAAGCCGACTGCGCCGACACCGTCGAGAGCATCTCCCGCGAGGGCGGGAAGGCCGTGGCGATCGCGGCCGACATCGCCTCCGAAGAGCAGGTCACCGAGGCCGTCGCCCGGACGAACGCCGAACTGGGACCACCGGCGGTCCTGGTCAACAACGCCGGGGTGGGCCCGCGCGCCGACCTCGTGGACATGACGACCGAGCAGTGGGACACCGTCCTCGGCGTCAACCTGCGCGGCCCGTTCCTGGTCACCCGCGCGGCCGTCCCGCACATGATCGAGGCGGGATGGGGCCGCGTCGTCACCATGTCGAGCATCTCGGCGACCGGCGACGCCGCCCGCGTCGACTACGGCAGCGCGAAGGCCGGGCTGATCGGCTTCACCAAGTCCCTGGCCCTCCAGCTCGGCCGCCACGGCATCACCGCCAACGCCATCGCCCCCGGCTTCGTCGTCAGTGACATGACCCGGACCTCCGCCCGCCGCCTCGGCCTGGAGTTCGAGGAGTTCGCGCGCCAGGCGGCCGAGTCCGTCCCGGTGGGACGCGTCGGCCGGCCGGAGGACATCGCCCACACCGCGTCCTACCTGGTCAGCCCCCACGCGGGCTTCGTCTCGGGCCAGGTCGTCTACGTGGCGGGCGGCCCGGTCGACTGATCCCGCCCCGCAGAACGCCAGGCTCGGTCATTCATGGTTAGGCCGCCCTGTGATTGTGGTACTCCTACGTAATGCGGCCACTTCGGTATTCCATCAACGTCACGTTGGACGGTTGTTGCGACCATCGTGCGGCCATCGCGGACGAAGAGTTGCATCGCCACGCGACCGAGACGCTCGCCCAGGCCGACGCGCTCCTCTTCGGCCGGGTGATTTACCAGATGATGGAAGAGGCGTGGCGTCCACGCGCGGAGGCCGCGACCATGCCCGCCTGGACGGAACCCTTCGCCCAAACCATCGACGCCGCGAAGAAATACGTCGTGTCGAGCACTCTGGACGAGGTCGACTGGAACGCGGAACTCCTGCGGGGGGACCTGGGCGAGGCCGTTCAGCGGCTCAAGGAGGAGCCGGGGAACGGCCTGCTCACCGGGGGCGTGAAGCTCCCGATGGCGCTGGCCGAGCTGGGGCTGATCGACGAGTACGAGTTCGTCGTGCATCCCCGGGTGGTGGGCCACGGGCCGACGCTGTTCGCCGGGCTGACGAAACCCCTCGACCTGAAGCTCGTGAGCCGCCTCAAGTACGACTCGGGAGCGGTGGCGATGCGATACGAGCCGAGAAGGTAGCGGAAAGGCCGGGCGTTTCCGCTCCCAGACCGATCACGAACGGTCGCGTTGCTCCTTTTTGAACGTGCGGAAGCCGCGGCGATGGTAATTCGGGAGCGCGTGCGGATGGTCCAGGGTCGAGGTGTGCAACCAGACCCGGGAAACCTCCGGAACGACTTCCCAGCCTTGGCGGATCCCGAGCGTCAACGCGTATCCGCCGATGCCCTTGCCGACGAATTCCGGTAGCAGGCCGAACGCCGCGATCTCCACGTCGCCGCCGGAGTGGAGGTCGTAGGAGACGATCCCCGCGGGCTCGCCGCCGAGGGCCAGAAGAAAGAACCTCCGGGCCGCATACCCCTCCTTCCATTCCTGCCGGGTACGTGTCGCGCTCCTCCAGCCGTAAGGGGCGCCGATCCTGGCGTGCAGGTCGACCAGCAGCGGCGACTCCCCGTCCAGCTCCTCCAGGACCAGGCCGGGAACAGGGGCCGCCGGATCGAGCTGGTCTCGGGACGTCATCTCGACGTACGTCACGATCTCCTTCATCCGCAGAAGACTAGGCGGCCACCTCCGCCAGGGCCCCTGGAAGCCCTGCGTCCAGGGGGATCTAGCCCCGGTGACGGGAGGGACGCGAAGGATCCAGGGGCGCTATGCCGGGCAACTCCGACATGCTAACTTTGAGTAGCCATCACAACACAAGGAGTGATACGCATGGCACGTCGTTCCATCGCCCTGCTCGGCGCCGTCTCGGCCGCGGCCTTCACCGCGATCACCGTCGCCCAGCCGGCCCAGGCCGCCGACACACGCCACGGCAGAGTCATCTACTGCGAGCACGTGTACAGGTCGGGCTACGACGACCTGATCGGGCGGGAGTGCGCCACCTGGCACTGGGGCCCGCTCCACCACTTCGTCCTCGTCCGCGCCGGAACGTACGTGAGGTACTTCTGCGAGCGCGGCTGGGCCGAGGGCTCGCTGTGGGTCCGCGGCCACGACTGCCGGCGGATCTGGTGGTACTGACGGCCTTCTCGCAGTCTGAAAGCCGAGGTCACAGCCCGAACTGACGGGCTCGTCGCCGCGACGGCACCCCGCCGGCGCGGCGACGTCCATGCGCGCCGCCCGAGTCCATCCCCAGACAACCGCACGACGAGCGGGGACGCGGTTCACTCGTCGGCGATGCGGTGCCAGCCGGACGGCCCGGGAAGCGCCTCGGCCGGTCCCGGCCCCCAGGTCCCGGGGATGTAGTGGAGCGGGGCCTCCTCCACGTCGAGGATCTTCGAGACGATCCGCCACGACTCCTCGATGAACGGGAACGACGCGAAGGCCGCCGCGTCCCCGACGATCGCCGCCTCCAGGACGTACTCGTACGGCGGTTCGGCGATCCCCACGGGCGGCACGTGGACCGGCACGGCTGCGGCCTGCACCGGCTGCCCCTCGGCCCGGTTCAGGGAGAGGTCCAGCGCGAGGCCGTGCCGCTTGTGCAGGTGAAGCCGGATCAGGTTGGGTTCCGGATGCCCGTACAGGGACACCGGCGGATCACGCAGCTGGACGATCGCCTCGGCCGCCGTCACCGGCAGGCACTTTCCGGCGCGGACGTGGATCGGGACGCCCTTCCAGCGCCAGTTGTCGATCCAGAGGCCCGCGGCGACGAAGGTCTCGGTCGTCGAGTCGGGATGGACACCGGGAACGTGCAGGTAGCCGTCATACTGCCCGCGCACCGCGTCGGACGGCTCGATCGTGCGGACGGCCCGCAGCAGCTCCCACTTCGCGACGTTCTCGGACAGCGCGTCCCGGCAGGACGGCGGGTCCATGGTGAGCAGCGCGAGGATCTGCAGCAGGTGGTTCTGCACCACGTCACGGACCGCGCCCGTCGGGTCGTAGAACGCGCCCCGGTCGGCGACGTCGAGGTCCTCGGCCATCGTGAGCTGGATCGACGCCACGTGGTCGCGGTTCATCACCGTTTCGAGAACCGGGTTCGCGAACCGCGCGACGGGCACGCCCCGGACGGCCTCGGACCCGAGGTAGTGGTCGACGCGGTACAGGTTCTCGTCGCCGAACGTGCGGTGCAGGTCGTCGTCCAGCGCACGAGCCGACGCCTGGTCGTGGCCGTACGGCTTCTCGACGACGAGCCGGGCGTCGCGGTTGAGCCCGGCCTTGGCGAGCTGCTCGGCGATGATCATGAACTGCGTCGGCGGGGTCGCCATGTAGTGCGTGACGAACGGCGCGTCCGCGACGGCGTCGCAGATGCGGCGGAAGGTCTCCGGGTCGGTGAGGTCGCCGTCCACGACCCGCAGCCGGGACGCGAACCGCGCGAAGGCCGACTCGTCCAGATCGTCCCCGATCGCGGCGCGGGCGTGGGCGCGCAGGTCCTCGTCCGTCCAGGACCGGCGCGTCACCCCGATCACCGGGACGTGCAGCCGCCCGCGCTCGGCCAGCCGGTACAGCGCGGGCAGCAACGACCTTCGCGCCAGATCCCCCGTGATCCCGTAGACCACCAGCACCGACGCGACCGGCCCCCGGCTCACGACACCACCCCCACCACGCCCCGCTCCACGGTCATTTCCCCCAGCGCGCGGCGAACTCGGCGAAGAACAGGGCCTCCGTGACGACCGTGTTCTCCAGCTCGGACACCAGGACGCGTTCGTTCGGCGCATGCAGGTTGCACCTGCCGTCCTGCGCGCCGAAGAGCAGCATCTCGGCGTCCGGGACGGCCTTGTGCAGCGAGCTGACCAGCGGAATCGCTCCGCCCGCCGCCATCTGCACCGGGTCGCTCCCGTAGGCGGCGCGCATGGCCGCGGTCATCGCCTCCATCGCCGGTCCGCCCGTTCCGGCGCGGTACCCGTCCCCGGCCTCGCCCGCGAGCGACACGGTCAGCGGGATGCCGAACGGCCGCTGCGCCTCCAGGTGCCGGATCAACGCGGTCCGTGCCTCCTGGGCGGGCTGCTCGGGATGGATCCGCAGGTTGATCTTGGCCCGCGCGTACGGGACGCAGGCTCCGGCCGCCTTGTCCACCGGGATCGCGTCGATGCCCGTGACGGTGATCGCGGGCCCCGACCAGAGCCGTTCGCCCAGCGTCCCGGTGCCGAGGAGCGGCATCCCCGGCTCGACCCCCGCGGCCTCGCTGAACTCGACGTCGGTGTAGGACGCGCCGGTCCACGGCTCGCGCCGCAGGCCCTCGACCGCGACGTCCCCGTTGTCGTCGTGCAGGCTGGCCAGCGCCCGGACGAGCGCGAGCATCGCGTCCGGGGCCGGGCCGCCGAAGTTCCCGCTGTGCTTGGCCCCTTCGAGCGTCCGCACCTCCACGACGACGTCGGCGACACCGCGAAGCGCGACCGTCAGGGTCGGCTGTCCGGCGTGGATGTTCCCCATGTCCGCGACGGCCATCGCGTCGGACCGGAACTCATCGGGATGCATGACCGGATACTCGTCCAGCGGGCTGCCCCACTCCTCCGCGCCCTCGAACACGATCCTGATCCCCACCGGCGGACGGCCGTTCCACGCCCGGATCGCCCCGATGTGAGCAACGATGTTGGACTTGTCGTCGGCGATGCCTCGCGCCCTGATCGCCGTCCCGCCGCCGCGCTCGTCGTCGAAGGCCGTCGGCGTGAACGGCGGCGACGCCCACAGCGACTCGTCCCCCGGAGGCTGGACGTCGTGGTGCGCGTACAGCAGGACGGTCGGCGCGCCTTCGGGAGCGGGGATCGCGCCCGTGATGACCGGCGGCGTGTCCGGCAGCCGGATCGCGCCGACGTCCCGGACGCCCGCCTCCGTCAGCATCCGGACGACGTGGTCGTGGGCCCGGGCGACCTCGCTGGGCGGGTATCCGGGGAACGCGATCGACGGGATGGCCGCGAGCCGCTCCAGCTCGCCGACGAGGTCCGGCGTGAGGGCCCGCGCTCTGGCCGCGATGCTCTGGGGGTCCCAGTCGTTCCCGACGTCCCGCACAACCCACCCCCGGACTCGTACCGTTCCGGGGGGGACGACTCGAAGGCGATCTACCCCTGGCCATGCCGGGGGAAACGGCCCCGGGAACCATCCGAACCGTCCAGAATGCGAAACACCGGCCACCCCGCAGATGGGTGACCGGTGTTCTGCGCGTAGGTCAGCTCACTCGCAATAAGATGACCTTCGAGACATTTGTAGCATAGCCCGTCCGGTCATGGAATGCGCGTATTCGGCGATCTTCGTTTGGATTGTTTTGCGCGCGGGCCCGGCCCCGCAGTTCTCCGGCGCCGGATAGGTCCCGCCACACAAGGCGTCCACACCCTCGAATCCGCAGGCAGAGCGCACAATCGGCTCCTCTCGAGGATGCCCGCGACCGGCGCTCCCCGCTCAAATCCGAGCCGTCCACGCCCGCTTCACGGAGCGTCCCCTCGAACGCGCTGACCACCGCGATCGTCCTGACTGCGGGCAAACGCCCTGGTCAGCGGCGGACCGCATCACAGTGACCGCATCCGGACGCAGAGCCACCCCGCGTGAGGCCGCCCTCAGAAGCACGCGGATGCCGAACCGCTCACCGGATCACAAACAGCGGAACAACATCCCGGAAGGCTCAGACCGCTTGGAAGTCATCGGGCCCCCAGAAGGCTTCCATGCGGACGACCTTGCCGTCCTCGCCGAACGTCATGACCTCAATGCCGTCGATGTGCAGACCGGGGAGGTCGGCGGAGAAGCGCATGGCGCTGCGGTTTCCGTAGGAACCGGTGACTTCGTGCGCGGTGAGCTTCGCACCCGCCGCAATCGAATCGGCGTAGAACTTCTCAATCGCGGCGCGACCCGTGACCGGACGCTTGCCGACCGGGTCCTCGATCATCGCTTCGTCCGCATAGAGATCGGCGACGGCGGTGTGCTCGCCCGCGTTGAACAGGTCCACGTAGCGCCGCATCGTGGCCTTCATGTGCGCGGTGTCCGGCGTGCGCTTGGCGTCAGGCATGGTCGTCCTTCCGTCGGAACGGTCATCCCCCGCCGCGCCAGCGTACCCAGCCCCGCTCGCTCAGGCCGGAAAGCCCTTCCCCGGCCGGGAGTCGGACAACCTCACCGAAGACGCACCCGCAGGACGCGGACTCGGCGCATCCCCAAGCCGCGGATCCGGCGCACCCGCAGGACGCGAAGTGGGCGCATCCCCAAGTCGCGGATCCGGCGCACCCGCGGAACGCCGACTCGGCGCATCCCCACGGTCGAGATGGCGCCAGCGGCCGGCCGCGCGGGACGCCGGGGGCGCCGGGGACGGCCCGACCCCGCGTTCGGCGGCGTCGGCGAGGGCGGCGAACAGGTCGCGCGGAGCGCCGTCGGTGTCGTCGTAGTGCCAGCGGCGGATGAGGCGTTCGCCTTCCGTGCCCGGGTTGAACCGCTCGAAGGCGAAACAGCCCGCGGTCGCCATCTGGGCGATGAGCCGGTCGCTGTCGTCCATCTGCATGGCGTACGCGGCGGCGTCGATGAGGCCGATGGCGGCGCGCGCGTTGCGTCCGTCGTCGCGTTCCTCGGCCCGTTCGATCCGCCACTGCGCGTACGGGCGCAGGAAGTCGGCGATCATCCAGCTCTTGGGCACCTGACCGGTCCTCTCGGTCGCACGGGCATAGGAGGCCGTTCCCATGCTGCGCCGCAGGTCAGGCGGGGCCGAGCGACTTGACTCGATCATTGCCGAGCTTTGGGCCGCACGCTCTTTCCGGACCGCCGGCCGGCGTCGTATGCGCCCCGGGAGGGCCGGGCCCGGCGGGCGTGCTTTAATCTACCAAACAGTTGTTAGATGAATCGTCGGCATGGACCCCGGAAGGTGGAGGCCGCCGCTGATGGATCTCGACTTCTCCCCCGCCCACGAGGCGTTCCGCGCGGAGGTCCGCGACTGGCTGCGCGCGCACGTCCCCGCCGAGCCGCCGCCGTCGCTGGAGACCGCCGAGGGTTTCGCCGCCCACCGCGCGTGGGAGCGGACGCTCGGCGCGGACCGCTACGCGACGGTCAACTGGCCCGCGGAATTCGGCGGACGCGACGCCACCCCGCTCGAATGGCTGATCTTCGAGGAGGAGTACTACGCGGCGGGCGCGCCCGGCCGGGTCTCGCAGAACGGCGTGAACCTGCTCGCGCCGACGCTGTTCGAGCACGGCACGCCCGAGCAGCTGCGGCGCGTCCTGCCGCCGATGGCGCGTGGCGAGGCGATCTGGGCGCAGGCGTGGTCGGAGCCGGGCGCGGGCAGCGACCTCGCGGCGCTGCGCTCCACCGCCACCCGCGCGGACGGGGGCTGGCTGCTGGACGGCCAGAAGACCTGGAGCTCACGCGCCGCGTTCGCGGACCGCGCCTTCGGCCTGTTCCGGTCCGATCCCGGGTCGGAACGGCACCGCGGCCTGACGTACCTGATGTTCCCGCTGGACGCGCCCGGGGTGACGGTCCGCCCGATTGGACGCCTCGACGGCAAACCCGCGTTCGCCGAGCTCTTCCTGGACGGTGTGTTCGTCCCGGACGAGGACGTCATCGGCGACCCCGGCAACGGCTGGAAGGTCGCGATGAGCACGGCGGGGAACGAGCGCGGCCTCACCCTGCGCTCCCCGGGCCGGTACACCGCCGCGGCCGACCGGCTCCTCGCCCTCTGGCGCGAACGCGCCGACCCGTCCGACACGGCCCTGCGCGACCGCGTCGCGGACGCCTGGCTGAAGGCCCGCGCCTACCGCCTCAAGGGTTTCGAGACGATCTCCCGCACCGACGACATCGGCGCGGAGTCGAGCCTGAACAAGGTGTTCTGGTCCGAGTTCGACATCGCCCTGCACGAGACCGCCCTCGACATCCTCGGCCCGGACGGCGAGCTGGACGGCGACTGGCTGGAGGGCTACGTCTTCTCCCTCGCGGGCCCGATCTACGCGGGCACCAACGAGGTCCAGCGGAACGTGATCGCCGAGCGCCTGCTCGGCCTGCCCAGGGGGGCGCGATGAGGTTCGTCCCGTCCGAGGAACACCGCCTCTTCGCGAGCAGCCTGGACAAGCTCCTCGACCAGGCCGACACCCCGTCCGCGATCCGCGCCTGGGCGTCCGGCGACCACGTCCCCGGACGCCGGATCTGGACGTCCCTGGCCGAAGCGGGCGTGTTCGCGCTGGCCGTCCCCGAGGAACACGACGGCGTGGGCCTGCTCCCCGTCGAACTCGTCACGGCCATGCACGAGCTGGGGCGCCACGCCGTCCCGGGTCCCCTGGTCGAGACCGCCGCCGCTGCGGCCCTCCTGACCGCGACCGGCGACACCCACTGGCTCCCTCGCATCGCCGCAGGTGAAGCCATGGTCTCGGTGGCCGCTCCCCATGCGCCCTACGCGCTCGACGCCGACGTCGCCGACCTCGTCCTCGCCGTCAGGGGGGACGTCCTCTACGAGGCCGAACCTGCGAGGGCGCTCCGCCCGTCGATCGATCCGTCCCGCCGTCTCTTCGAGGTCACCCCGTCCCGCGCGCTCGGCACGGCGGACGAATCGGCCCTCGACCTCGCCACCCTCGCCTGCGCCGCACAGCACCTGGGCCTGGGCCGCCACCTCCTGGACGTCTCCGTCGACTACGCGAAGACCAGGAACCAGTTCGGCCACCCCATCGGCGAGTACCAGGCGGTCAAGCACCACCTGGCCGACGCCCTCGTCGACCTCGAGTTCGCCCGTCCCCTGATCCACGCCGCCGCCCTCTCGCACGGCGCCGCCGACTTCCGCCGCGACACCTCCGCGGCCAAGATCGCCGCCGCCGAGGCCGCCTACGCCACCGCGAAGACCGCCCTCCAGGTCCACGGCGCGATCGGCTACACCGCCGAGTACGCGCCGTCCCTCTGGATCCGCAAGGCCCGGGCCCTCCACACCGCCTGGGGCTCCCCCGCCGTCCACCGAACCCGCCTCATGGCGTCCCTCTGAACCTGGCCGCCGGGGGTTGACGGGCCTCGGATCCGAGATCTACCGTTTTACTAACATCATAGTAGAACGGAGTTTCGGAGTGTTTCGGTTCCGGTTGGACGGGCGGAGCGGGGTGCCGCCGTATCTGCAGCTGGTGCAGCAGGTGCGGCAGGCGCTGCTGCTCGGGTATCTGCGGAACGGGGATCAGCTGCCGACCGTGAAGGAGGTGGTCGGAGGGCTGACGATCAATCCGAACACGGTCGTGAAGGCGTACCGGCAGCTGGAGAACGAGGGGATCGTCGCGGCGAAGCCCGGGCAGGGGACGTTCGTCACGGCCGAGGTGGAGGCGGTGGCGCCCGGGGACCACGCGCGGCTGCGGCGGTCGCTGGAGCGGTGGGTGCGGGACGCGCGCGGGGCGGGGCTGGACGAGGAGACGGTCACGGCGTTGATCACGGCGGTCTGGAACGACGTCCGGGCGGAGGGCGTGGCATGACGGCGCCCAGTCCGGAACCCGCGCTGGAGGCCGACGGTCTCGGAATGCGGTTCGGACGGTCCTGGGCGCTGCGGGACTGCTCGGTGAGCCTGCCCGCCGGTGCGGTCGTCGCGCTGGTCGGCCCGAACGGGGCCGGGAAGACCACGCTGATGCACCTGGTGTGCGGTCTGCTGCGTCCGTCCGAGGGACGTGTCCGGGTGTTCGGCGAGGACGCGGACAGCGGGTCGTCCGAGGCCCTGGCGCGGGTCGGGTTCGTCGCGCAGGAGCACCCGCTGTACCGGGGGATGACGGTCGCGGAGCTGCTGCGGATGGGACGGGCGCTGAACCCCCGGTTCGACCGCGGCCTCGCCGAGCTGCGGCTCGACGGGCTGGGGATCCCGCTGAACCGGCGGGCGGGGGCGCTGTCGGGCGGGCAGCAGGCGCAGGTGTCGCTGGCGCTCGCGCTGGCGAAGCGTCCGATGCTGCTGGTCCTGGACGAGCCGCTCGCGAACCTCGATCCCGTCGCGCGCCGGGACTTCACCCGGACGCTCATGTCGGCCGTCGCCGAGGACGGCGTGACCGTCCTGCTGTCGTCGCACGTCATCGCCGACCTCGAGGCGGTCTGCGACCGGCTGGTGCTGCTCGACCACGGGGCCGTCCGGCTGGACGGGGCGATCGAGGACGTCCTCGCCGCGCACCGGATGATCAGCGGTCCGAGGGAGGCCGCGGCCGACATGCCGGGCGTGGTCCGGGCCGTGCACAGCGGGCGGCACAGCGACCTGCTCGTCCGGGCGGGGGCGGAGGCGGAGTTGCATCCGGTCTGGCAGGAGCATCACGTGGGCCTGGAGGAACTGATCCTCGCCTACCTCGAGAACCCGGTGGTGACGCGATGATCTGGTTCACGTGGCGGCTGCACCGGACGCAGGTGTACGCGGGGCTGGCGCTCGTGGCGCTGGTCGCGGCGGTCTTCCTGCCGTACGGCGAGGCGGCCCGCGCGTCGTTCGCGTCGCACGGGGTCGGGGCGTGCCTGGCGCGCGACACCGGCGGCGAGCCGTGCCAGACGGCGATGCGCGCGTTCATCCAGGAGTTCAACGGGATCGCGAACCACCTGTCCACCTGGTTCAGCCCGATCCCGGGCCTGATCGGCGCCATCATCGGCGCAGGAGTGCTCGGACGCGAATACGAGCAGGGCACGTGGCGGCTGGCGTGGACGCAGTCCGTCCCGCGCGGACGGTGGCTCACGCAGCGGATCCTCCTGGTCGCCGCCGGGATCACCGCGATCAGCCTGACGCTCTCCCAGGTCTTCACCTGGTTCCGCTCACCCGTGGACGAGGTGTCGGGACGGTTCGCGCCCGGCGCGTTCGACCTCGAGGGGCTGTCGCTCACCGGGTACACGCTGTTCGCGTTCGCGCTGGGCGTGCTGGCCGGACTGGTGCTGCGGCGGACGGTCCCGGCGATCGTGGTGGCGTTCGCGGGGTTCATGGCCGTCCGGATGCCGGTCGAGTTCTGGGTCCGGCAGCGCTTCCAGACCCCCGCGAGCAGGCTGTCCGCGCCGACGCTCCAGCACACCTTCGGGCCGTCGTCGGTGCCGGTCGTCCCCGGGAAGCCCGGCTGGACGCTCGGCTACCACCTGGTGGACGGCTCCGGGCGCACCCTCACGACCGCCGAAGAGGCGCGCCTGCAGACCCAGGCGCAGGCGGCGCACGACCCCGACGCCTACCTGCGCGGCCTCGGCCTGCACCTCAGGACCGTGTACCAGCCGGCCGACCGGTTCTGGACGTTCCAATTCATCGAGTTCTCGGTGTTCGCGGGGCTGGCGCTCGTCCTGCTGGCGCTCGCCGTCCACCGGCTCCGGCGGCGCGGCGCCTGACGGCCGCCTAGGGCGTGTCTCAAAGCCACCTGCCCTACTGCGCGACGCCGACTTCGAGACACGCCCTCGCCGGGTCAGTCGTCCTCGCCGACCAGGCCGTTGCGGAACGCGTACGTGACGGCCTGGGCCCGGTCGCGGAGGTTCGCCTTCGCGAACAGGTTGTTGATGTGGGTCTTGACCGTGGCCTCGCTGATGAACAGCTCGCGCGCGATCTCGGCGTTGGACCGTCCGCGCGCGATCAGCGTCAGCACCTCGGCCTCGCGGCGGGTCAGGCCGTCCGGGAGGCCGCTGCCACGGGACCTCGGCCGCTGCTCCCCCGCCGTGACCGCCTCGACCAGGCGGCGCTGGACGGCCGGGTCGAGCTGCGCGTGCCCGCCCCGCACCGCCTCGATCGCGCGCGCGATCTCGTCCGCCCCGGCGTCCTTGGTGAGGTAGCCCCGCGCGCCCGCGCGGAGCGCCGCGAAGATCGACTCGTCGTCGGCGTAGGTGGTCAGCACGACCACCTCGACCTCCGGGTGCAGCTCGCGCATCCTCGCGGTCGCCTCCACCCCGTCCATGCGGGGCATCCGCAGGTCCATGAGGACCACGTCGGGCGCCACCCGCGCGACCAGTTCCAGCGCCTGCTCGCCGTCGCCCGCCGAGCCCGCGACCTCCAGGCCCGGCAGCAGCTCCAGCAGCAGGACGAGCCCCTCGCGCACCACCGTCTGGTCGTCGACCACGACGACCCGCGTCACTCGTTCGTCCGTCACACCCGTATCCGAAGCGCCACCCGGAAGCCCTCGCCGTCCGGTCCGGCCTCAAGGGTCCCACCTACCAGCTCGGCGCGCTCCCGCATGCCCACCAGCCCGTACCCGCCGACGGCCGTGACGACGGGCTCCTCCGTGCCGCCGGTGTCGGCGACGGTGAGCTCGACGGCGCCGGGCAGGTGGTCGAGCCGGATCCGCACGGACGCGCCGGGCGCGTGCTTGCGGACGTTCGTCAGCGCCTCCTGCGCCGTCCGGACCAGCGCGAGGGCCCGCGCCGAGGTGAGGTCGTGCGGCGTCCCGGTGATCTCCAGGTCGGCCGGACGGCCCGTCGCGGCGTGGAACTCGTCGGCGAGCTCGGCAAGCGCCTCGTCCAGTTCCCGGGCCTCGCCGCGCAGCGCGGCCAGGGCCCGCCGGGTCTCCTCCAGGCCCGTCCGGGCGAGCCGCTGCGCCCGCTCGACCCGCTCCAGCGCCCGCTCGCGGTCGTCGTCCCGGGAGAGCAGCAGCCGCGCCCCCTCCAGGTGGACGATCTGCGCCGACAGCGAGTGCGCCAGGATGTCGTGGATCTCCCGCGCCATCCGGGACCGCTCGGCGAGCGTCGCCTCGTTCGCCTCCGACCGACGCCGCCAGCGGCGTTCGCGCAGCGCGAGCGCCGCCGCGTAGACGCCGAGGAACGCCATGACCGACCAGATGTCCACCGAGTGGGCGTGGACGGCCTGGACGCCCGTGAGCGTCCCGGCGGCCCCGATCGTGAACAGCGCCCCGTCCCCTCCGGGGCGGCGGGCCGCGGCGATCCCGGCCGCGATGTAGGCGAACGTCTGCGCCCCGACGTGCGACTCGATCAGGTTCGCGCCGAACGCGGACAGGACGGTGATCCCCAGCGGCAGCAGCACCCACCGCGACGCGGAGTCGCGGGCGAAGCCGAGCAGGCCCCAGGCCAGCCCGCCGATGACCAGCGCGTTCAGGACGGCCAGCCCCGCCCAGGCGGCCGTCGCATGCGGCCCGGACCTCACCACCGCCAGCAGGTAGAACCCGGATCCCCAGATCAGCAGGCCGCTCCGGGCCACGATCCGTCCCAGCCGGTCGCCCGGCGGCCCGTCCCGGCCGGGCGTCCGTTCGATGTCACAGGCGTCCCACCACCCCTGGAACGCCACGTACTGCCCCATCCACCGCAACGGCCCCTTCCTCGCCGGACGAGGACCATCGGGGTCAGCGTCCGGACGCGGGACTCCGGCCCGGCCGGACAGTTCGGAGGGCGCGTCCGTGGACGAATCGCGGGCCGGACGCGCCACCGGACGTTCGCTCATGCCGCGACGTTAACGCCGGTGCGGCGCGCGGGCAGCGAACGGGACCGGACGTCCAGGATCGCGTACTGGGCGAGCAGGGACACGCCGAGGAAGGCGATCAGGTTCCCGGATCCGGTCCGGACGCCGACCAGGTACGCGATGCCGAGCAGCCCGGCCCGGACGGTGATCGAGACGATCCACGCGACGACCGTCAGGCCGCCGCCGCGCCGCCACAGCGAGCCGTCGGGCTCGCGCCAGAGCCGCATCGTCGCGGCGCGCATGGCCCCCAGCAGCAGCGCGACGAGCGCCTCCACCCCCAAGAGCCCGACGCTCAGGACCACGTGCGCGCGGTCGATCAGACCGCCCTGCGCGACGCCGACGATGACGAGGACCACCGGAAGCGTGTACATCCTCGCCTCGTCGATCCGCCGGGCCGTGAGCTGCCGCCGCAGGACCAGCCCCAGGACGAGGAGGACGATCAGGACGTTCGCCGGAGTGCTCATACCTCGAAGCTACGGAGCGGGGTGGCCCGGAGCATCGGAGCGGGGCCCGAGATCGGCCCCTCCACCCCGGGGTGGAGAACCGGCCGGGGCGGAGAACACCCGCCGGTACCGTCCGGGGGTCGTGCCGGTCTCGGCGGCGAACCTGCGCCGGAAGTTGGACAGGTCGACGAAACCGCAGGCGGCGGCGACGGCCTCGACGGTCGCATCGGTGCGTTCCAGCAGGGTGCGGGCCGTCTCGATGCGCCGCCGCAGCAGCCACCGGCCGGGCGCGACGCCGAGCTCCCGCTCGAACAGCCGGGCCAGCGTCCGGGGCGAGACCGCGCCGTGGGCCGCCAGCTCCGCGACGCCGATCGGCCGGTGCAGGTTCGCCTCCGCCCACGCCACCACCGCGCCGAGGGTCTCCTCCGCCGCCCGGCTCGGCTGCGGCGCGAGCCGCGAGTACTGCCGCTGGCCGCCGTCCCGATGCGGCGGAACCACCATGTGCCGGGCGATCTCGGCCGCGTGCGCCGCGCCGAGGTCCCGCCGGACGAGCGCCAGCGCCAGATCGACGGCCGCGCCCGTCCCGGCGCTGGTCGCCACGTCACCGTGGTCGATGTACAGCTCGTCCGGGCAGACCGTCACCTGCGGGTACAGGTCGGCGAGCTCGTCCGCCATCCGCCAGTGCGTCGTGGCCGACCGTCCGTCGAGCAGGCCCGTCGCCGCCAGCGCGAACGCCCCCGAGCAGAGCCCGACGATCCGCGCCCCCCGCGCGTGCGCGCGGCACAGCGCCGCGACCAGCCCGTCGGACGGACGTGCCGCGTGGTCGGGCCACCCGGCGATGATCACCGTGTCGGCGCCGTCCATCGCGTCGAGGCCGTCCTCGACGAACAGCGGGCAGCCCGCGACGGCGGGCACGGCCCCGGGCGTCTCGGCGCACACCGCGAACGAGTAGCGCGCCGGGACGTCCGGGTGCACGACGCCGAAGACCTGCGCGATGCTGGCCAGCTCGAACGGCGACTGCGGCGGCACCGCGAGCGCGACGACCTGATGAGGACCGGACGACATGGCGGCAGAATAAGCACCGCCTAGGACAATCCCGCCACGCCTCGGCGACGAGCCCCCTGCACACTTGACCACTTCCACAAGGATCGGACGATGGCGCGACCGATACGGCTCCGTCTCGACCATCATCGACGCACCCACCGACAAGATCCGCCCCACCCCGTCACCCAGCGAACCGACGGCCTCACACCCCATCCGTCACATGGGCCGAAGGTCACTCCACGCCGATCAAGCCTTCTCCCGCGTGAGCACGTAGAAGGCGAGCGCCGCGACGGAGGCCAGCAATGCGACGCCACCGCCGAGCGCGAACCCGGACGCGTAGGCGTGCTCGGTCGGGACGGTCGTGTGCGGCAGCGTGTCCCGCGCCAGCAGCGCCGTGGTGACCGCCCCGGCCACGGCCCCGCCGACCAGCCTGACCAGGCTGTTCACCGCACTGGCCACAGCCGTCTGCTCCGGCCGGACGTGCTCGACCGCCATCGTCCCGAGCGCCGCGAACGCCAGCCCGACCCCGGCCCCCAGCAGGACCGTCGCGCCATAAACGTCCCACCGATGGCCGTGGAAGACCGCGAGCCACCCGATCGAGAGCGCCGTCAACGCCGACCCAGCGGCGACGAGAACGGCCGCCGGGACCCGCCGCATCAACCACCCCGCCCGCGTGGACACCACGATCATCACCAGCGTGGTCGGCAGCAGGAACAACCCGGCCTCGAGCACGGACGCTCCGAACCCGTATCCCGCCCGCGCCGGCGTCTGCACGAAGTTGGGGATCAGCGTGAACCCCCCGTACAGCGCGAACCCGAGCAGCATCGACGCGACGCTCGCGCCGATCGTGCCGCGGTGGGTGAGCATCGCGATGTCCACGAGCGGCTCGGCCGCGCGCCGCTCCACCACGACCCAGAGCACGCCGAGCACCACCGTCGCCGCGAACAGCCCGAGGACGCGCCCGGACGTCCACCCCCAGGCGCGCCCCTGGCTGATCCCCAGGAGCAGGCTGACCAGCAGGCCGCCGAGCAGCGCGGCCCCGGGCAGGTCGAGTCGCCCCTGAACGGGCGGCGCGCCGTCACGCACGACCAGGGCGACGACGGCCGTCGCGACGGCCGCGAGCCCCGCGATCACCCAGAACACCGGCCGGTACCCGTCGGTGTAACGCGCGACGACCCCCGCCAGGACGAGCCCGCCGCCGACGCCGACACCCATGGTCGCCGACACCACGCCGAGCCCGGTCGGCAGCTTCTCGCGCGGCAGCACGCCCCGGACGATCCCGACCGTGAGCGGCAGCGCCGCCATCGACACCCCCTGCAGGACGCGCGCGACGACCAGCACCACGAGCGACGTGGACAGCGCGCCGAGCACCGACCCCGCGACGAGCGCGCCCATCGCGACGAGCAGCATCCGCCGCCGCCCGTACAGGTCCCCCATCCTCCCGAGCAGCGGCGTGGCGACCGCCCCGACCAGCAGGCTCACCGTGAACGCCCAGGCCACCGAGGTCAGCGGGGCGTCCAGCGCGGCCGTGAGCCGTCCGAGCAGCGG
Organism: Actinomadura oligospora ATCC 43269; assembly: GCF_000518265.1. GTDB lineage: Bacteria > Actinomycetota > Actinomycetes > Streptosporangiales > Streptosporangiaceae > Spirillospora > Spirillospora oligospora. The sequence goes on from NZ_KI912412.1 coordinate 250,625, forward strand.
CAGCACCGCCGTCTGCTGGACGGACGTCACCGACGCCGCCACCGCGAGCACCACCACGACCGGCCACGGCCCCCGCCCCGCCTCGGCCCCGCCGGTCCCACCGGCGGCCGTCGCCCGTTCCGTCCTCTGTCTCGTCAGCGCCATCGCGCCACTCCTTACCTAACTTAGGTATCTATTTCACGCCCGCCCGCCACCCCGGGGCGGCACGAAGGGAACGAATCAGAAAATATACCTAAGTTAGGTATCTATCTAGGTGACCCGCATCACACGACACTTACCTAAGTTAGGTAGCATTCCGACATGCCCGAACCGAGCCCCGCCGACCTGATCGCCCGCCTCGGCGCGCTGTCCGCCGCCGTGAGCCGAGGGCGGCTCTACGAGACCGCCGTCGAGGCCACCGGCGCCCATCTGGAGCGTCCGGCCATCACCATCCTCGGCGTGCTCAACGCGGCGGACGCGCCATGCCGCATCGGCGAGATCGCGCACCGCATGCAGGTCGAGGGCCCGCACGTCACCCGGCACGTCAAGCGGCTCGAGCAGCGCGGCCTGGTCCGCGCGGTCACCGACCCCGACGACCGCCGCGCCCGCCTCGTCGAACTCACCCCCGACGGCAAGCGGGTCATCGACCGCTACCTCGGCGTCATCCTCGGCTGGTTCGACTCCGCGCTCGACGCATGGACGCCGTCCGACCGCGACGACCTGTACCGCCTGGTCACCCGCCTCCTAGACGACCTCACCGGCTCCCTCGCCCGCTACGAAGCCCCCTCCCCCACCTGACACCCACCCCAGACCCGCCCCCCCCCCCCGCGGACACGCGGACACGCGGACACGCGGAAGGCCGCGTCCCCGAGGGGCGCGGCCTTCGTCGTCACCGCTCGATCAGGTGTCGATGCGGTTCATGTCGAGCTCGGCGGCGCCGCCGATGATGAACTCGCGGCGCGGCGCGACGTCGCTGCCCATGAGCAGCGAGAACACCTGCGCCGCCGCCTCGGCGTCCTCGACGCGGATGCGGCGCAGCATGCGGTGCCGCGGGTCCATCGTGGTCTCGGCCAGCTGGTCGGCGTCCATCTCACCGAGGCCCTTGTAGCGCTGGATGGGCTCCTTCCAGCGCTGGCCCTTGCGCTCCAGCTCCACCAGGCGCTGCCGCAGCTCGGCGTCGGTGTAGGTGTAGATGTACTTGTCCTGGCCCTTCTTCGGCTTGATCAGCTCGATCCGGTGCAGCGGCGGGACGGCGGCGAAGACGCGCCCGGCCTCCAGCATCGGCCGCATGTAGCGGTAGAAGAGGGTCAGCAGCAGGGTGCGGATGTGGCTGCCGTCGACGTCGGCGTCCGCCATCAGGATCGCGCGGCCGTACCGGGCGTTCTCCAGGTCGAACGAGCGGCCCGAGCCGGCCCCGATCACCTGGATGATCGCGGCGCACTCGGCGTTCTTCAGCACGTCGGCGACCGACGCCTTCTGCACGTTCAGGATCTTGCCGCGGATCGGCAGGAGCGCCTGGAACTCCGAGTCGCGGGCGAGCTTGGCGGTGCCGAGGGCCGAGTCGCCCTCGACGATGAACAGCTCGCTGCGGTCGTCGGTGGTGCGGCAGTCGACCAGCTTGGCGGGGAGCGCCGAGCTCTCCAGCGCGTTCTTGCGGCGCTGGTTGTCGCGCTGGGTGCGGGCCGCGATGCGGGTCTTGGCCGCCCCCGCGACCTTCTCCAGGACGGTGCGCAGCGGCTGCTTCATGCCGCGCCCCGGGTTCTCGAAGACCTCCTTGAGCTCCCGGCTCACGACCTGCGAGACGATGCGGGTGGCGGCCGAGGTGCCGAGGATCTCCTTGGTCTGGCCCTCGAACTGCGGCTCGGGCAGCCGGACGGTGATGACGGCGGTGAGGCCCTCGAGCACGTCGTCCTTGATGACGTCGTCGTCGTTGACCTTCAGCAGCTTGGTCGCGCGCAGCTGCTCGTTGACCACCTTGAGCAGCGCGCGGTCGAAGCCGCGGACGTGGGTGCCGTGCTTGGGGGTGGCGATGACGTTCACGAAGGAGCGCGTGATCGTGTCGTAGCCGGTGCCCCAGCGCAGCGCGATGTCCACCTCGAGGTCGCGCTCGACGTCGGTCGGGACCAGGTGGCCCTGGTCGTCCAGCACCGGGACGGTCTCGGTGAAGTGACCGCGCCCCTGCAGCCGCAGCACGTCGACGATCGGCTGGTCCTTGGCCAGGTAGGTGCAGAACTCCGAGATGCCGCCGTCGAACCGGAAGGTCTCGGAGACGACCTCCTCGCCGCGCTCGTCCCGGACGTCGATGGTGAGGCCCGGGATGAGGAAGGCGGTCTGCCGCATCCGGTCGAGGACGAGCTGGGTGTCGACCGTCGCGCCCTTGAGGAAGATCTGCATGTCCGGCCAGAACCGGACGCGGGTCCCGGTGGCCTTCTTGGCGACCTTGCGGATCTGGCGCAGCCCGGACTTCTTCTTGAACCGGGCGTTGGGCCGTCCCTCGTCGGCGAACTCGCCGGGCAGCCCGCGGCGGAAGCTGATGGCGTGGGTCTGGCCGTAGCGGTCGACCTCGACGTCGAGGCGGGCCGACAGCGCGTTCACCACCGAAGCGCCGACGCCGTGCAGGCCGCCGGACGCGGTGTAGGAGACGCCGCCGAACTTGCCGCCCGCGTGCAGCCGGGTCATCACCAGCTCGATGCCGGGCAGCCCGGTCTTCGGCTCGATGTCGACGGGGATGCCGCGGCCGTTGTCACCGACCTCGAAGGATCCGTCGGCGCGCAGCACGACGTCGATGTGCGTGCAGTACCCGGCCAGGGCCTCGTCGACGCAGTTGTCGACGATCTCCCAGAGACAGTGCGCGAGGCCCCGGGAGTCGGTGGACCCGATGTACATGCCGGGTCGCTTGCGGACGGCCTCCAGCCCTTCCAGCACCGAGAGGTGCCGGGCGGAGTAGCCCTGCTGGTCGTCTGCGGTCGCTTCGGCGGTGACGGCGGTCAACTGCTGTGCTCCTCGGGGGATGGACGGTCGGCATGAGGGTACCCCCGGGGACCGACACTCCACCGACACCACGCCGCTCCACACATTCCGGACCAGGGGTGGAGACGCCGGAATCCACCCCCAGGATGATTGGAGGCGCAGGTCACGGCGTTCTAGGGTTTTTCCATGACAAACACCATCAGCGTGCACGGCCTGCGCAAACGTTACGGAGACGTGCAGGCCGTGGACGGGGTCTCCTTCGAGGTGGCCGAGGGCGAGTTCTTCGGCATCCTCGGCCCGAACGGCGCGGGGAAGACGACCACCCTGGAGATCGTCGAGGGGCTGCGGGAGGCCGACGAGGGTGAGGTCGAGCTGCTCGGCCTGAAGCCGTGGCCGCGCAACTCCAGGCTGCTGCCGCGGATCGGCGTCCAGCTCCAGGCGACGTCCTTCTTCGAGCGGCTCACCGCGCGCGAGCAGCTGCGGACGTTCGGTTCGCTCTACGGCGTGTCCGCGCGCAAGGCCGACGAGATGCTCGAGACGGTCGGCCTCACCGAGAAGGCCGACGAACGCGTCGAGAAGCTCTCCGGCGGGCAGGCGCAGCGGCTGTCCATCGCGTGCGCGCTCGTCCACGACCCCGAGCTGGTCTTCCTGGACGAGCCCACCGCCGCGCTGGACCCGCAGGCCCGGCGCAACCTGTGGGACGTGCTGCGCGCGATCAACACCGAGGGCCGCACGATCGTGCTGACCACGCACTACATGGACGAGGCCGAGGTGCTCTGCGACCGCGTCGCGATCATGGACCGCGGGCAGATCCTCCGGCTCGGCCCGCCCGCGGCGCTCGTCCGCGGCCTGGACGCGCCGACCCGTGTCAGCGTGGCCAGCGGTGTCCTGGCCGCCGAGGACGCCCGCCGCCTGCCCGGCGTGGACGAGGTGACCGACGACGGCGTGTCCCTGATCGTCGAGACCCGCGACCCGTCCTCGGTCGTCGCGGCGCTGTCCGCCAAGGACGCCCTGGACGGCGTCCAGATCCGCGGCGCCACGCTCGAGGACGTCTTCCTGGAACTCACGGGACGGGAATACAGGGCATGAGCGTGCCGGAGGGGCGCGGCGGCGCCTGGACTGAGCGAGGAACGAGCGAGGGAAGGCGCCGCCTTTCAGCGCACCGGAGGCATGCGGGGGGACACGGCATGAGCGTGCCGGAGGGGCGCGGCGGCGCCTGGACTGAGCGAGGAACGAGCGAGGGAAGGCGCCGCCTTCCGGCGCACCGGAGGCATGCGGGAGACGCGACATGAGCAACTTTGCGAGTTTCAAGTCGCTGTCACGGGCGCTGTTCCTCGGCTTCCGCCGGGACCGCGGGGCGCTGTTCTTCACGATCCTGTTCCCCCTGCTGTTCCTGGTGATCTTCGGCGGGGTGTTCGGCAAGCAGTCCACCGGCAAGGTCGAGGTCGTGGAGATCGGCGCGGTGCCGGTGCTCGACCAGGCCGTGGCGCACGACGCGTCCGGCGATCTGCGCAAGACCGTGAAGCTCAGCCGGAACGACGACCGCGCGGCCGCCCTGAAGAAGGTCGGCAAGGGTGACGCGGACGCGGCCGTCGAGCAGAGCGGCGGGAAGATCGTCGTCCACTACTCCGGCGCCGACCAGGTGAAGTCCGGCGTGGTCCAGGCGGTGGTGCAGCAGGTGGCGAACTCGGCGAACCTCGCCGCGACCGGCCGTCCGCCGACGTACACGGTCGACGGGCAGCGGGTCGAGGACAAGTCGATCAAGGGCATCAACTTCTTCACGCCGTCCCTGCTGGGCTGGGCGCTCGCGTCCGCGGGCATGTTCGGCGCGTCGCAGACGCTCGTCCTGTGGCGGACCAAGGGGCTGCTGCGCAGGCTGCGCCTGGCGCCGGTGCCGATCCCGACGGTGTTCGGCGCGCGGGTCGTGGTGAGCCTCGGCATCGCGCTCTTCCAGCTCGCGGTGTTCCTGCTGGTGGCGCAGCTCCCGTTCTTCGGCCTGAAGCTGCAGAACGCGTGGTGGATGTCGATCCCGCTGGTGATCTGCGGCGTGCTGACGTTCCTGTCGCTCGGGATGCTGGTCGGGGCGTGGGCCAAGACCCAGGAGACCGCGCAGACGGTGACGCAGCTGATCGTCCTGCCGATGGCGTTCCTCGGCGGGTCGTTCTTCCCGCTGGACTACGCGCCGAAGTGGATGCAGGTCCTGTCGTACGTCTTCCCCCTGCGCTATCTGAACGAGGGGATGCTGAACGTGATGGCGCGCGGACTCGGGCCCACGTCGGCGCTTCCGCAGATGGCGATCCTGCTGGGCATCGCGGTGGTCGCCGGCGGCATCGCGGCGCGGCTGTTCCGCTGGGACGCCACATGATCGACCTGATGTGACCTCGGTCACTAAAGCCGCCATTCTGCTGTGGGCGTACTGAGAAGCAGGTTGGGAACGTCAGCGTCGGGTTAGATGTTGTCCTAAGTACCGACCCCGACTTCATGAGGAAGGTGCCGTGACTGGAGCCCTTGCCCCGACCAAGCCGCTGACGGCCGCCGACCGGTGCGACCGCTGTGGCGCTCAGGCCTACGTCCGTGCGGTCCTTGTAGGCGGCGGCGACCTTCTGTTCTGCGCCCACCACGGACGCAAGTACTCGGAGGCGCTCCGCTCGAACGGGGCCGACATCCAGGATGAGACAGACAGGCTGACCACCCCGGCAACCGCTCCGGAAGACGAGCGATAGCCCTCGAAATAAGTGAATCGCCGTACGGCGGTCATCGCACGCCGATGACCGCCGTTCTGCTGTGACGAACAGAACACCCAACGTGTTCGTTTCCTCACACGCCGTCCATTTTCGAAGCGGCGACCTGGGAAAACCCTCGAACGGCCCATATCCTGGGGACACCGCCGTCTGGAGCCACCGGCTCATCATGCCCGGGAAACGGCCCGGAACGGCGGGAAATGGAACGTTCGCTACGCCATCGGAGGGATCCGTGCTGATTCTGCTGCCGCCGTCCGAAAAGAAGTCCCGCACCGGGGACGGCCCGCCGCTGGATCTGGCATCCCTCAGCTTCCCCGCCCTGAACCCCGTCCGCGAGCGGGTCCTGGGCGCCCTCGGCGAGGCGTGCCTGCGCGAGGACGCGGCCGACGTGCTCGGCCTGCCGTCCGGCCAGACCGACGAGGCGCTGACCCGCAACCGGGCGCTGCGCGAGGCCCCGACGCTCCGGGTCGCCGAGCTCTACCAGGGCGTCCTGTACGACAACCTGGCCCTGCACGAGCTTCCCGCGGGTCCGGCCGCCGAGCAGATCATCGTCTTCTCGGGCCTGTGGGGCGCGCTGCGGCTCACGGACCGGATCCCCCCATACCGGCTCGCCATGGGCGTTTCCCTCCCGCCGGAGGGGCGGCTGGCGTCCCTCTGGCGTCCCGCGATGGCCGAGGCCCTCGCCGATCTCCCCGACGGTCTCGTCGTGGACATGCGCTCCGGCCCCTACGCGGCCGCCTGGAAGGCCCGCCGGCCCGCCGTCGCCGTCCGCGTGTTCCGCGAGTTCTTCCTCGGAGGCGTCCCGAAGCGGACGGTCGTCAGCCACATGGCGAAGGCCACCCGCGGCAGGATCGCCCACGACCTGCTCGAGGCGGGCGCCGACCCGGCCACCCCGGAGGAACTCCTCAAGGCCGTCACCGACCTCGGCCACGCCGCCGAGCTCAACGGCCCCAACCTGGACGTCATCCTCCAGGCCTGACCACCCGAGCACGCCCCGCGCATGTTCGCGCACACAACGTGCCCACCCCTGGGCAGCAAGAACGCCCCCGCCGCGTGGCGGGGGCGTTTCTCACATGCTGATCAGTCCAGGTAGTCGCGGAGGACCTGGCTGCGGGACGGGTGACGCAGCTTGGACATGGTCTTGGACTCGATCTGGCGGATGCGCTCGCGCGTCACGCCGTAGACCTTGCCGATCTCGTCCAGGGTCTTCGGCTGGCCGTCGGTGAGGCCGAACCGCATGGAGACCACGCCCGCCTCACGCTCGGACAGGGTGTCCAGGACGGAGTGCAGCTGCTCCTGGAGGAGCGTGAAGCTGACCGCGTCCGCCGGGACGATGGCCTCGGAGTCCTCGATCAGGTCGCCGAACTCGCTGTCGCCGTCCTCGCCCAGCGGGGTGTGCAGGGAGATCGGCTCACGGCCGTACTTCTGCACCTCGACGACCTTCTCCGGGGTCATGTCGAGTTCCTTGGCCAGCTCCTCCGGGGTCGGCTCGCGGCCGAGGTCCTGGAGCATCTGGCGCTGGACGCGGGCGAGCTTGTTGATGACCTCGACCATGTGCACCGGGATGCGGATGGTGCGGGCCTGGTCGGCCATCGCGCGGGTGATCGCCTGCCGGATCCACCAGGTGGCGTACGTGGAGAACTTGTAGCCCTTGGTGTAGTCGAACTTCTCAACGGCGCGGATCAGACCGAGGTTGCCCTCCTGGATCAGGTCCAGGAACAGCATGCCGCGGCCGGTGTACCGCTTGGCCAGCGAGACCACCAGGCGGAGGTTGGCCTCCAGCAGGTGGTTCTTGGCGCGGCGGCCGTCCTCGGCGATCCACTCGAGGTCTTCCTGGTCCTCCTCGGAGAGGGTGCCCGCCTCGGTGGCGAGCCGCTCCTCGGCGAACAGGCCGGCCTCGATCCGCTTGGCGAGCTCGACCTCCTGCTCGGCGTTCAGCAGGGGGACCTTGCCGATCTGCTTGAGGTAGTCCTTGACCGGGTCGGCGGTCGCACCGGCGGCGGCGATCTGCTGGGCCGGGGCGTCCTCGTCGTCGTCACCGAGGGTGAACGACTCCTCCTCGGTCTTGACCGGGGTCGCGCCGGGCTTGGCGGCCGCGGGAGCGGGAGCGCGCTCCTCCTCGTCGTCGCCGTCCTGCTCGGCCTGCTCGGGCGTCTCCAGCTCGGAGTCGTCGCCCAGGTCGGCCTCGAGGTCGCTCAGGTCCTCGTCGAGGTCCTCGACGTCGACGTCGTCGTCCATCTCGGGGTCGTCGCCGGCCTTCTTCGCCGAGCCCTTCGCGGCGGGGCCGGTCTCGCCCTTCTTCGGCGCGGCCTTCTTGGCGGCGGCGGCCTTCTTCGGCTTGGCAGGCGCGGCCTTCTTGGCCGGGGCCTTCTTCGCCGCCGGGGCCGGGGCGGCCTCGTCCTCGTCGTCGCCGACGACGGCGGTCACGGTGTCGGGCTGCTGCTCCTTGGCGGCAGCGGCGGTCTTGGGCTTGCGCGCCGGCGCGGCCGCACGCTTGCGCGTCCGCTTCGGCGCCGCTGAGTCGGCGGCGCTCACGACGACGATCACACCCTCCTTGCTCAGGGCACGCAGAATCTTGGGGGCCATCGACATGGGGATCTCGGCCTCCTCGAACGTACGGCGGAGGTCGTCGGCGTCGAGGTGATTGCCCTGGGACTTCCCACGCTCGATCAGCTGCGCGATGACGGTCTCGTGCAGGTCTGATGCCTTCGAGGTCGAGCTAGCAGGCGACACAAATACCTCTCGAACGAACGTGTGGGTTGGCTGACCCAAGCGCCCTGACGGGACGGGCCTCACTAGGAGTGGGACCACGTGCACCGGGCGGGCACCCTGTGCGGGACCGCAGCGTACCCGCTCTTACTAGGGTCAAGCACTCTGGCACGGCTGCGCATTCCGCTTGGGTGTGCTGCCCGGTAACACACCACCTTAGAGGGCGCACGGCGGTCCTTCGTACGGACTACGCCGTCTTCTCGCCGCCTTCGGCGGAACTTCTACACGGGCATCACGGGGACTTCGGCGGGACATGCAGGGCAAGTACGGTCACATCATCCACCTGCTCATACCCGGCAAGCATCCGATCGACCAGGAAGTCGACGAGTCTCTCTGGATCTCCTACCACTTCAGGTGGGGCGTCCGTCGCGACCGTGGCCAGTTCCTCGAGCCCGGCGTCCACCCCACGCCTACGGTTCTCCACAAGTCCATCGGAATAGAAGACCACAGTGTTGCCGGTTTCGATGGAAAAACTTGTCTGCTGGCGCTGCGAGGGCCAGCCGAGCGGGGTTCCGGGCTCCCGGGTGGAGACGCGGGCGTCGGCGTCCGGGGAGATCAGGAGGGGCGGCGGGTGCCCGGCGTTGCTGAAGGCGCCGCGCCCGGTCTCGGGGTCGATGACCGCGTAGGCGACGGTGGTGAACTGCTCCTCGTCCTCGGTGGCGGAGAACAACCGGTCCAGACCGGACAGGACCGCGGCCGGGCGCGGGTCGTTCAGGGCGAGGGCCCGCAGGGCGTTGCGGACGCGGCCCATCCCGGCGGCGGCCCGGACGCCCTTGCCCATGACGTCCCCGACGGCCACGGCGAGCCGGTCGTCCGGCAGCCGGAACACGTCGTACCAGTCGCCGCCGACCTGGACGTGCCGGGTGGCCGGGTTGTACCGGGCGGCCAGCACCATGCCCGGCAGCTGCGGCAGGTCGCTCGGCAGCAGGCTGAGCTGGAGCTCCTCGGCGGTCTTGTGCTCCCGCTCGAACAGCAGCGCCCGCTCGACGGCCAGGGCGCACTGGCCGGCGAGGGCCTCGAGGAAGACCTTCTCCTCCTCGGTGATCTCCCGGGGCCGCTTGAACGAGAACCGCAGGGCCCCGATCGGCGCGCCCGCGGCCAGCAGCGGCAGGCCGACCCAGGCCCGCTCCTCGGCGTGCTGGGTGAACAGCTCCGCCTCGTCCCCGCCGAGCTGGAGCCGCAGGTCGGTGGGGCTCTGGGCGAGGAACGGGCGGCCCTCCCGGACGGCCACCGACATGACCGTCTGGTCGCTGACCCGGATGTCGTCGCGGACCGGACGGGCCTGGTCGGCCGCGGGCTCGCCGCCGCCGGGCGGGGCCGGGGTGACGATCGACAGCCGCAGCTTGTCGTCGTCCAGCAGCGCGACGGCCGAGTAGTCCGCGCCGATCGCCGACCGGCCGACCTCGGTGATCACCTGGACGACCTGGGCGACGGTCAGGGCCTCGGCCAGCATCGAGGTGGCCTGCTGGAGCCGGGCCGTGCGCAGCGCCGCCGCCGAGAGCTGCTCGGTGAGGCGGCCGCGCATCTCCTCGGCCTCCTTCTGGCCGGTGACGTCGGTGTTCGCGCCGACCCACTCGATCACCCGGTCGCCCTGCCAGATCGGCACCGCCCGCACGTCGAAGTGCCGGTAGGCGCCGCTGCGGGTGCGGATCCGGTAGCCGGTCTCGAAGACCCGGTCGCCCGCGACGGCCTCGCTCCAGATCTCCTCGATCCGCGGCCGGTCCTCGGGGTGGACGACGGCCAGCCAGCCGCCGCCCGCGTAGTCGTCCGGGGTCTGGCCGGTGATCTCGCGCCACTCGGGGGCGTCGTCGATGGCGGCGCCGTCCGCCGCGGCCACCCACACGACCTGGGAGCTGGCCTCGACGAGGGAGCGGTAGCGCTGCTCCTTGCGGCGGATGACCTCCTCGGCCCGGCGCCGCTCGGTGACGTCCAGGGCGGTGAGGACGACGCCGACCGGCTTGTCGTCCCAGGCGGCCTGCTTGGGCGGGCGCGCCTTGCCCTTGCCCTTGTCCTTGGCGGCGGCGCCCTTGGCGTCCTGCTGGGCCCCGCCGCGGGCCGGGATCCAGCTGCACGACAGGATCCGGCCGCCCACGGCGAGCTCGGCGTCGGTGATGGGCCGGTCGTCGGCGAGGACCGCGCCGAGCGCGGCCGCGAAGGCGGCGGCGGTCTCCTCGGCGAGCACCTCGCCCGGGCGGCGTCCGGTCAGGTCGGCCGCCGACACTCCGAGCATGGCCGCGAGCGCGTCGTTCACGCGCCGGCACCGCAGCCCGGTGTCGAAGAGCGCGATCCCGGCGGGGGCCTCCTTCAGGAGGGTGGCGTACAGGGCGGCGTCGGACGCATCCATGGGCTGACCCTTCAGCCGGGAGAGCCGGGGACGCGGAACGGACGTCTCGGTGCTCACAGGCAACACCTCCGCCCCAGGGGGTCCCGTACCGCGCGGCAAGTTCTCATCACTATGTGTGAATGGGAGCAGGCTAACGCTCCCGCCTCCATCACAACACCCGTCGAAGTGAGGTTCTCATCATCTCGACGCTTTGCCCCGGACGGAAGCCCCTGTCACCGATCCGCCTATGACGGATACGGCGTCCGGCACGCGATTCGGACGGTGGATCGCACGCACACGAGGACACCCGCCGGAAAGGTGTTCTTCCGGACGGCGAGTGGACGATGCTACGCCGGATCGGGGGCCCGGCGCGGGGCGGACGCGCCGTCCGTCCAGCCCGGCCCTCTTTCCGGACACACCGAAACGACGCTGACCTGCCGCCCTGTCAGGATGCAAAAAGAAGGTAAAGCCACCGGGGTGGCGGGTGGGGCGGACGGCCCTCTGGAGGCACCCGGAACCGGGGCGTGACCTTGTACATCGCTGTAGAAGGTTGTCCTCTTTATTAGGGGGAGGCTGTTGAGGCCCCTGTGACGGCACTCGCGACGCCGGTTTCGGACGGGCTGGACAGGGTCAAGCGGCGATCCGATACCTGGCGGGCCCAGCGGCCGCCGTGGTCGGCGGTCACTTCGCGGGTTTGGCGGCCTTGGCGGCGGCCTTCATCTCCTGCTTGAAGGAGCGGACCCTGCCGAGGGACTCCTCGTCCACGATGTCGGCGACGGAGCGGAAGGAGCCCTCGTCTCCGTAGGAGCCGGCGGCCTCGCGCCAGCCGTCCGGGCGGACGTCCAGGCGCTTGCCGAGCAGGGCGACGAAGATCTTCGCCTTCTGCTCGCCGTAGCCGGGGAGGGCGTTGACGCGCTTGTAGAGGTCCTTGCCGGTCGCGGCGTCCTTCCAGATGCGGGTGGCGTCGCCGTCGTGGTCGTCGACGATCGCGCGGGCGAGGGACTGGACGCGGGCCGCCATCGCCTTGGGGTAGCGGTGGAGGGCTGGCTTGCGGCTGAAGATCTCGACGAGCTCGTCGGGGTTGTAGGCGGCGATCTCCCCGGGGTCCGGGTCGTGGCCGAGGCGGACGGCGAGCTCCCGCGGAGCGGCGAAGGCGCGCTCCAGCGGGACCTGCTGGTCCAGCAGCATGGCGGTCAGGAGGGCGAACGGGTCCCGGTTGAGCAGGTCGTTCGCCTCGTCCTCGATCGGCAGGGTGATCGGCATGTCGTTCCTCCCGGCGGCGGTGCGTCCGGCCAATTCTTGCGGAAGTCTTACGGGCGGCCGTGCACCGTGGCGGGGGCGGCGAGGCGGTGGTCGAATGAGGGTGTGGACGAGCAGCGCGGCACACCCGTCGGCCGCCGGATCGTGCTGGGGATGCTGGGCCTCGGCGCGGCCGGGGTCGCCGTCGGCGCGTCCGTCCAGCGGGAGGTGACGCGGGCGTTCTCGCCGGTGAGCGGGATCGGCGACGTCCTGCCCGCGGTCGGCGGCTTCCGGTTCTACTCGGTCGTGGGCACGGTCCGCACGCCGCGTGACCTGCGGGTTCGGGTGGACGGTCTGGTGGATCACCCGCGCGGGTACTCGCTGGCGGAGCTCGCCGCGCTGCCGCAGACGCGGGTTCGGCGGGATTTCCAGTGCGTCACCGGGTGGAGGGTCCCGCATGTGGAGTGGGCGGGAGTGGCCTTGCCCGATCTGCTGGACGCGGCGGGCGTCTCCTCTCGTGCGCGCGCGGTGCGGTTCCACTCGTTCGACGGCACGTACACGGAGTCGCTGACGCTGGAGCAGGCACGGCGCCGGGACGTCCTGGTCGCGACCTCGATGCAGGGCAAGCCTGTCAGTCACGACCACGGCGGGCCGGTCCGGCTGTTCGTGGCGCCGATGTACGGCTACAAGTCGCTCAAGTGGCTGGGGCGCATCGAGCTGACCGAGACCGTCCACCCCGGCTACTGGGAGAACCGGGGTTACGACGTGGACGCGTGGGTGGGCCGCTCGAACGGACGTGACGATGCGCCGACCTGACGGACGTGACGGGCACAACGGGCGCGAGGGGCACGACCGACGCGAGGGGCACGCGCGCGGCCTGTTGGTGCGGTTCACCCTGGCGGAGCGCTGGGTGCATCACCTGACAGCGCTGCTGATGCTGGCCTGCCTGGTCACGGCGTTCATGCTGTACATACCGGCGTTCGCGACGATGGTCGGGCACCGCGAGATCGTCAAGCCCGTCCACATCTACTGCGGGTTGCTGCTGCCGGTTCCGACGCTGCTGGGGCTGGCGTCGCGCGCGTTCCGGCTCGACCTGGGCAGGCTGGACCGGTTCGGGCCGCACGACGGGCCATGGCTGCGCAGCGGGCGGCGGCGCGCGGTCGTGGACGGGCGCGGGGTCGTGCCGGTCGGGAAGTTCAACGCGGGACAGAAGCTGAACGCGGCGTTCACCGCGGGAGCGGCGCTGATCATGCTCGGCACGGGCGCCATGCTCACGTGGCCGGATCCCTGGCCCGACCGCTGGCGCACCGGCGCGACCTTCGTCCATGACTGGCTGTTCCTGGTCATCGCGGTCGTCACACTGGGGCATCTGTGGGAGGCGTTCCGCGATCCCGGGGCGCTTCGCGGGATGGCCACCGGGCGCGTCACCGGTGACTGGGCCGCGCGTCACCATGCCGCCTGGTTCGATGCGTCCGGCGGCGCGTCGGAAGGGGTGTCGGGTGTGGGCGGGGCGGTTGATGTGTCGGCGGAGGCGCGGGGGGACGGACCGCCTGCCTGAGGGGTGCCGGAGTGCTGGTCGGGGCCGGTGGGGGGCGCGGTGGGTGTGGGAGCGGCGGCCGAGGGCCGGGGTCGACAAGGGTCTTGACAGGCGGCGGGAACGCGCTGAAATGAGACATCGAGGCGAGGTCGCGGCGGTCCGTCGGGTGGTGCGCGTCCGGCCGCGCCTGCACCCGGCGGTTCACCCCGGCCCGCCGGCCCTTCGGGCGCGGAGGCGTGCGATGCCTGCACTTGCCGATCACCGGAGCGAGACCCGTGACCTGCTCACGAGCCGGCTGTCCGCCGAATTCGTGATCTTCGCCGTGGCGGACGTGGCGCGGTGCGTCGCCGACGTCCAGGCGCGCATGACCCATCTGGGCCTGTCCCCCAGCCTCGACCTGGTCGAGCGCATGGCGCGCGAGCAGCTGACCTGCCGCGTCAAGTCGGCCCCGCCGTCCGGCAGCGTCACCCCGTGGGCCTGCGAAGGCTGACCGGCGGACTCGCGTTCCCTCACGCCCTTCGGCGTCCGGATTCCGGGGCGGGCGGGTCGGTGTTGTGCCGGACCTCACCTGCTCAAGGCCGTGTTCGGGGCCCGCCGGGTGGGGAAGTGCCGCGTTCCGGGTGGCGGGATCTGAGAAGCTAGGGGGCGTGAGTCCCCGTAGCCGCCCGCCGTCCGCCGGGGAGCCCGCGGCCGAGCCGCCGGTGCCGGGCGACGAGATCGCCGCGATCTTCGACGGGATGCTGCGGCACGCGCGTGAGCTGCTGGCCGTGCGCAGTCCCCTGGACGCCGAGTTGATCGTGAGCGAGATCCTCGGTTCGTGGTGGGGGCAGCGCGCGGCGGACGGCGACGTCGAGGAGGTCGTCGGCGAGGCGCTGGTCGCGCACGCCGGACGGGTCGGCAGTCCGGCGGCGCTCGCGCTGCTCACCGGCGTGACCTGCATCGGCACGCGCGGGCAGGCGGCGCGGGCGGAGCGCGCCGCGCTCGAGCTGATGGACCGGGGCGTCGCGCGCCCGATCTGGTCCGACCGGGTCGGGATGGTCGAGCCGCGCGAGTGCTACGTGTCCCGGGACGTGTACGGCGACCAGGAGTCGGTGATCTGCGTCTTCGAGTACCCGGGCGGCGACGGCGGCGCGTCCGACCGGCACGCGCTCGTGGTGCTCGTGGACCGGACGAAGCCGGGCGTGGTCGGGCCGCGGCTGCCGGGCGAGCGTCCGCCCGCGTGCGGGACCGTCCGGGACGCGTGGGTGTCGTCCCGGATCGACCGGCTGCTCGACCACTGCCGGCACGAGGCCGCCACGAACCCGCTGATGCGGTTCGAGGAGATCGAGCCCCGGGACGCGCGGGCGCTGCTCCAGCGTTGCCTCGACCACACCAACGAGGAGCCGGACGCGCCGGTCGACGAGAACTTCGGGTCCTACCACGCGTTCGTCCGGCACCGGGTGCGGGCGCTGCCGACCGGCGGGCGGGTGCCGCAGCCCGCCGTCCACGGCGCCGACCGGCGGGCGGACCTGGCCGTCCGGTTCCTGGCGTCGGACGAGGCCGGAGAGCTGTCCGACACGGCCGCGGCGAGCCGCTGCGTGGACCGGATCATCGACTACGGCTGCACGCACGACTTCGGACGTCCGCTCCGGGTGAGCCCGGTCAAGTGCGAGATGTTCCTGCTGGACTGGCTGCCGCGCAAGGTGCTGCTGTCGCTGGCGGAGCAGGAGGCCGTCCCGCACGTGCTGGCCGCGTGGGTTCGGTGGGCGGGCCGCCGCACCGGGCTGCCGGAGGGGGCGGTCCGCGCGACGCTGGACGCGGTGTGGGACGCGACGGTGAAGTTCGCCGACGCCTACCGCGACCCGTCCTCGTTCGGGCTCGACCGCGAGATCGTGGACCGGCTGCTCCCGGACGGCGACCTCGAGGCGCTGCCGCGGCGCGCGTTCGCGCTGCCGTTCCTGTCCGGACGGCACCGGGTGTCGGGGCGGCACGGCACGATCGACCTGTCGGTGCTCGACCCGTCCGATCCGGCGGACCGGCGCGTCCTGCTGGAGCTGGAGCATCCGGGGGCGCCTGAGGAGCACCTGGAGGCCCACGAGCGGCTCGCTGAGCGGCTGTGGCGCGGCGACCCTCCACAACTGTGGGAGACCGCGCAGGCGCTGCTGGACGTCGGCTACG
The DNA here is from genome assembly GCF_000518265.1 of Actinomadura oligospora ATCC 43269. GTDB lineage: Bacteria > Actinomycetota > Actinomycetes > Streptosporangiales > Streptosporangiaceae > Spirillospora > Spirillospora oligospora. Next base: position 266,340 of record NZ_KI912412.1, read on the forward strand.
AGCGCCACGAGGTGCTGCACCGGCTCATCGCGGTGATGAACCGAAGCGGTCACGATCCACGCGCGCTACGGGCGTCGCTGCGAGTGCTACGGCACGAGCCCCCTCCGGGTTGAGGATGATCCGGCCGGGTTCGCGGGGGGCGTCTGGGGCGTCTGCCCAACTTCGGGTCAGCGCTGTTCCCGACGCGAGGCGCGTGTGTCCTGGGTGTGAGGCGAGTGTGTCCGGCGCGGGTCGTGTCGTGGTCGGAGCTTGGGGTGAATGAGGCGCTGAGGTGGGCCGGTCCGGTGCAGAGTGGGGGCGGCTGCCGTCCACGGCTGTCGTGAACGCCGGGCGCAGCGGCCGTGCTCGTGAGGGCCGGGTGCAGAGGTGGTTTCGCGGGTGGCGCGGTGCTGTGGGTGTCGGCGTGCTCGTGGGTGCGATCCGGGTTCGGGGTGGCTCGCCTTGGTGTGGCGTGCGGGCTGGGCGGCGGCGGCCGGGTGCGGGGGCGTGGTGGATTCTCGCGGAGGGTTGAGGAGCGCGGTGTCCGGGAGGGCTGGTCGCGTCGGCGCGCGCTGTGGACCCTTCGGGACGCGCTGTGGACGGGTGGCGCGGGACGTGGTGTGGGCGGGTTTCGGCGGATGGGGGGAGCGCCCCGGTTTGCCAGAAAGCGTCCCGGCCGACAATCATCGAACCGGGCAGTGATCGACGGGGGGAACCGGGGGGCACCCCGGGCCGTAGGGAGTGATCTTGTTGGAGTGGTCCGAGTTCGCTCGGCGCCTGGGGCGTGAGCTGACGGCCCTGGAACGGGACACGATCCTGATCGTCCGGGAGCGTGAGGAGAGCCGCCACTACGTCCAGGCCATGCGGGAGCCGGACCGGCTCTACGCCGAGGCGGTCAGCAACAACTTCCTCGACGGTCCCCTGCTTCTCACCCTCGCGGACGAAGAGGTCATGAGCGACGCGGGCTGGCGTCCGCCGGCGGATCCCGGCATGGCCGGGCCGCGCAACTGGTGGACGGAGCTGCCCGCGTTCGCGACCGCGGCCGACTACGCCCGGCTCGCCGAGGTCATGGTCACCGCGCTGCGCGACGTCCAGGCCGTCCGGCGGCCGTCCGACCTGGTGTACGAGTCGTTCCACCGGCACGGCACCGGCCTGGTCGGGCTCCCGGACCTCGGCCTCGACTGCGCCGACCCGTCCCGCATCACCCGGACGCGCGCCGCCGACCCCCTGGCCGGATCCGGCCAGGCGGCCTTTCCGGAGCCGAACGTCCTGGCGGCCGAGCCCGGCGCGCTGCCGCCCGCGCTTCCCGACGCGAAGGGTCTGAGCGGGCCGGTTCCGAACGGATTCCCGGGTCATCCGTCGCAGCCGCAGGCTTCTGGAGGGCAGATGCCTCCCGGGGGCGACCTTCCGGGGCCGTCCATACAGGACATGCTGTCTGGTGCGGAGGGCGCGCCTTCGGGTGTGATGGACGAGATCGAGCCGCGTCTCGCCGAGGCCAAGGAGCGCGGCGACCACACGACCTACTTCGATCTGCTTCCTACCGCTGACCTGGTCTTTCCCGACGCGCCCGGCGAGAGCACGCCGCCGACCATCAGCCTGGGGACGGGCACCTACATCACGGTCTTCACCTCTCCGGGCGCGCTCGCGCGGGTGTCGTCCCAGCCGACGCCGTTCCGCCGGACGTCGTTCGCCGACCTGTCGGCCAACTGGCCCGACCCGGCTTGGCAGCTCGCCATCAACCCCGGTCTCGCGAGCGAGATCCACCTGGACATCACGGCCGTCGCCCGGCTGGGCGCCGTCCCGCCCGGGTCCAGCACGCCGGTGCCGCCGCCGTCCGGCGGTGTGAGCGTCCCTCCGCCGATGGGCACGTCCCCGGCCGTGCCGGGAGGGCTGGCGGATCAGGACGACGCGCACACCCGGCACGACCTCCAGGCGGTCGGGCCCCACGATCGACTCCGTGCGCCGGGCGCCCCGCTCGCGCCGGGTCAGGACGCGTCCCTGGGCGTCCCGGCGCAGTATGACGAGTTCGGCGCGCATGGCTCGCAGGGCGCGTACGCGGGGCAGGACCCGTCCGCGACGCCGCAGATGCCGGGCCTGCCTGTGCGGCACGACCAGCTCGGTTCGCCTGACGGGCAGCCACAGGCGATTTCCTACGGAAACCCGGCGCAGCGCGACGAACGCGGTGTGCCTGGCCTGCCCGCGCCGCGTGACGGGTTCGGCTCGGGCGGTGCGCGGCCGGAGAGCGGCGCTCAGCGTGACGAGCTCGGAGCGCCTGGGGCGTTCGCGACCGGCGCTGGTGATGTGCCGGAGGGCACGTCCTCGCCGCTGGAGATGACACAGCACGACGAACTGCCTGGCGTGGGCACACCGGGCATGCCCAGGCAGGACGACTCGTTCGCCACGCTGGACGCGCCGGGTGTTCCCGCGTTCGGCGACCCGCACGCGCTGCCTGGCTTCCCTGACCGGCAGGACTCGGTCGGCGCGCCGGACATGCCGGGACTCCCCGCCCAGGCCGACGCGTTCGGCGCGCCTGCGCGGCCTGACCGGCAGGGCGGGCCGGACGTGGCGGGCTTCCCGGGGCAGGGGGACGCGCACGCGGCGTCCGGTGTTCCCGGCCAGCAGGGTGCGCTGGGCGGGCCGGACCTGGCGGGTGCTCCTTCGCAGGGTGACGCGTTCGCGACGGCCGGGGGGCCAGGACAGCCGGGCTCGCTCGGCGCGCCGGATGGGGCGGGCCTTCCGGCGTACGGTGGCCCGCTCGGGGTGCCCGGTGTCCCTGAGCAGCAGGACTCGTTCGGTGCTCCGGACGCGACGGGTGTTCCCACATCGGGTGACCCGTTCGCGGCGGCGGATGTTCCCGGGCAGCAGGATGTGGACGTGACCGGCCGTCCGGCACAGGGCGACGGGCTTGCCGCGCCCGCTGCGCCTGGGCAGCCTGACTCGGTCGGCGCGGCGGGTGTCCCTGCACAGAACGACGCGCTCGAGCCGGCGGACGCTCGCGTTCCTGAGCAGGAGAACGCGTTCGGGGTCTCCGTGGACCCGGAGCAGAGGGCGTTCGTGAGGTCGCGGGTCGCGGATCTGCGGGACGCGTTCGCCGGGGCGGGAGCCGGACGGCGCGACTCGGCGACGGCGGGAGGGCTCCGGGAGTTCGACACGTCCGGGATGCCGATCCTGCCGGGGCTCGAGGCGCACGGGACGGCGGCGATGCCCGCGGCGGCCCCGGTGCCGGTGCCGGACGGCGGGTACGCGACGGCGGCACCGGCTGCGCACGCGACCGTCCTGCGGGTTCCGCACGGGACGGCGCTCCTGGAGGTGGACGGGACCGGGGAGGGGACGCCCGTGGCGGTCTACGACGCCATCGGAAGCGTCTGGACTCCGGTGCGGGCGGACGCGCTGCCGGGGCAGCGGGGCGAATAGGCACTGGTGGGGAGGGGGCGCTACGGTCGTCTCCCGACCCGCGGACGTGAAGGCTGGACCGAGTGGACTGGAGCGACTTCGCCGACCGGCTGGCCGCCGAGCTGGTGCGGCTGCCGGACCGCGCGTTCCTGATCGTGCAGGGGCCGACCGGGCTGCCCTACACGCAGGTGCTGCGCGCGGACCGTGCCCTGCACGCGGAGGCGGTCGGTGACGCGTTCCTGCCCGTGCCGTTGACGGCCCGGCAGGAGCGGAAGCTGTCCGGGCACGGGTGGAACGAGCCCGACGACGAGGAACGGCTCAACTGGTGGATCCAGGTGGAGGCCCCCGAGGCGACGCGTCCGCGTCCGTGCGGTGATCTCGCGAAGCGGATGACCGGGGCGCTGCGGGAGGCGTACGGCGTGCGGTCGCCGCGCGAGCTGGTGTACCAGGCCGGGATGACGGGTCCGGACGGCGGGACGCCGCTGGCGCTGCCCGCACTCGGGATCCCGTCCGCCGTTCCGGACGCCGAGTACGCCCCGACGACGGGCGCGCTGAGCGGCGAGGCCGAGGCGGAGCGCGCCCTGACGGTCGCCCGCGAGCGCGGTGACCAGGAGGGGTACCTGGAGCTGCTCGCCCGCACGACCCTGTACCTGCCCACTCCCGGTTCGGACGGCGAGGGGGGACGGCACTTCGCGACCGCGCAGTTCGGCGGCGGGACGTTCGTGCTGGCCTTCACCTCCCCCGAGGCGATGGACCGCTCCCTGCGCGGACAGGCCGTCCACCACCAGACCTCGACGGTGGGCGATCTGGTGCGGGACTGGCCGCATCCCGACTGGCGGCTCGCGGTGAATCCCGGTCTGCCCAGCGCGTCCTACCTGGACACGCACATGCTCTCCAGCGCGCCGAACCAGCCCCTCGCGCCCTCGCCCGTCCCTCCTGGTCTCGTCCCGCCTGGTCCTGTTCCGTCTGGTCCTGTTCCGCCCGCGTCGGGTCGTGCGGGGTCTGCCGGTGGGGTGATGCCGCCTGATCCGTCCGACAAGCATGTGGCCGGACGGTCGCGTGCGGCGGCGTCCGCGCCTCAGGTGACGCGGCTGGAGCGCCTTCCGCAGACGACGCGTCCGGACGCCGGTCCGCAGGCGACGCGGCCCGATTCCGTTCCGGCGCCGACGGTGTTCATGGTGCAGAAGGTGGTGCGGCCCGAGCACGTCACCCACTACCTCGACGGCGGATACGACCTGGTCGCCGGGTATGTGCACAAGCTTCAGGACGTGGCCGACCTGACCCGGCCGGAGGGGATCGTCCGGGCCCTCGGGCTGGACCAACCCGGATCGCCGTTCGAGGCGGGCATGGACGAGATGCACGTGATCCGCTGGCCCGCGGTGAAGCCCGCGCTGTTCCGGAGCGCGCCGGGCGAGGGTTCGTCCGTGCCCGGGTTCAAGGTGGAGAGCCAGCGCCTGCCGCATGGCGCGGAGATGCACCGGCTCGCGCGCGAAGGCCGTCCGACGCTCGTCGCCGTGTATGACGCCGACCTGCGTCGCTGGCGGATCCGCCTGGCGACCGCGCGCGGCGCCGACAAGCCCCGCACGCCCCGGTCCGCGCGCCGCGCCGACTCCTCGGGCGCGCGGAAGAGCCGGACGCCGACGACGATGTTCGCGGGTCCCGCGACGTCCTCGGACGCCTCGTCCGGCGCGCGGCGTGGGCTCGCGCCGTCCGCCTCGGGTGGGTCGACTGGGCGCGGGGCTGCGGAGGCTTCGGACGGAGTGGGTGAGTCCGGTCCTCGGGGTGCGGCATCGGGTGGCCAGGCGGGCGTGGAGTCAGGGACTCGACCGTCCGAGACCCGGCCCGACGCGCCTCGGGGACGGCACGCGCGCGGTGGGGGTTGGGAATGAGCGTCCGGCACGGATATGTCGCGGACTGGCGGGGCGAGGAGTACGAGGCGAGCCCGGACGGGGACGACGTCCGGCTGTACCGGGCGCGTCCGGCCGAGGGGTTCGAGGAGATCACGTCGGACCGGTACGTCCGGGTCGTTCCCGCGGACGAGGTGACCCGGCTCGCGTACGTGAGCACGCGCTGCACGTGGCGCGGGGAGCCGTTCGCGGTGCTGGGCGAACATGAGGGCTGGTTGCGGGTGGAGTACGCCGGCGACCGCGCGCCCGTCGCGGAGCGGCTCGGGCTGGAGTTCTTCGACCGGGGCGTGTACCAGGCGTGGGCGCCGCGCGGCGAGGTGACCGGGCTCGCCGAGAAGGCGGTCTGAACCGCGTCCCGCGGTGGTACATCTCTTGCCATGCCGGTGATGGACATCAACGCCGACCTCGGTGAGGGGTTCGGCGTCTGGGAGCTCGGCGACGACCTCGCCCTGCTGGACGTGATCACGAGCGCGAACGTGGCCTGCGGGTTCCACGCGGGCGATCCGCTGATCATGCGGCGGGTGTGCGCGGCGGCGGTCGGGCGCGGGGTCGCGATCGGGGCCCAGGTCTCGTACCGCGATCTCGCGGGGTTCGGGCGGCGCGAGATGGACGTCGCGCCCGAGGAGCTGACCGCCGAGGTGCTGTACCAGGTCGCCGCGCTGGACGGGATCGCGCGCGCGGAGGGCGGACGGGTCCGGTATGTGAAGCCGCACGGCGCGCTCTACAACCGGCTGGCCCGCGATCCCGCGCAGGCGCGCGCGGTCGCCGACGCGGTGCGCGCGTACGACACGACATTGCCGCTCCTCACGCTGCCGGGCTCGGCGTTGTACGAGGTCGCGGACGGTTTGACGGTCGTCGAGGAGTGTTTCGCCGACCGCGCGTACACGCCGGAGGGGCGGCTCGTGTCGCGGCGGGAGCCGGGCGCGGTCGTCCACGATCCGGAACAGGTGGCCGGACGGGCCGTCCGGATGGCGACGGAGGGGCGCGTCACGGCCGTGGACGGGTCGGAGGTGTCCCTCGCGCCGCGCTCGATGTGCGTGCACGGCGACACACCCGGCGCCGTGGAGCTGGCACGGGCCGTCCGGGGCGCGCTGAAGGACGCCGAAGTGCGCCTGGAGCCGTTCGCGTGAGGACGGAGGTGGTGGTGTGAGGACGGTCAGGCGGGCCGGGGACGGTGGGCTGCTCGTCGAGACGGCGGACCTGGACGACGCGCACCGGCTGCACCGGGCGCTGCGGGACGCGGCGTTCCCCGGTGTCACCGACATCGTCCCTGGTGAGCGGACGGTTCTGCTGGTCGCCGAGCCGGACGCCTGCGACCTGGACCGGCTCGCCGCGCGCGTCGCGACGCTGGAGGCGACCGCGGCCGAGGCCGAGGACGCGCCGCCGGTCGAGATCCCGGTGCGGTACGACGGCGAGGACCTGGGCGAGGTCGCGGAGCTGACCGGGCTGTCCGTCCGGGAGGTGGTCGAGCGGCACGCCGCCACCGAGTATTCGGTGGCCTACCTGGGCTTCTCCCCCGGTTTCGGGTACCTGACCGGTCTGGACGAGGCGTTGCGGGTTTCGCGGCGGGCGTCCCCGCGGACGTCCGTCCCCACAGGATCGGTGGCGATCGCCGGTCCGTACACGGCGGTGTATCCGTCGCCGTCGCCGGGTGGGTGGCGTCTGCTCGGGCACACGGATCTCACGATGTGGGACGTCCAGCGCGATCCGCCGTCTTTGCTGCGTCCGGGGCTGCGCGTCCGGTTCGTCCCGGAGTGGACGCGGTGATCGAGGTCGTCCGCCCGGGGCCTCTGGCGACCGTCCAGGACCTGGGCCGTCCCGGATACGCGCACCTCGGCGTCCCGCGTTCGGGCGCGGCCGACGCGCCGTCGCTGCGCCTGGCGAACCGCCTCGTCGGCAACCCCGAGGGCGCTGCGGGCGTCGAGTTCACGCTGGGCGGCGCGTCCCTGCTCTTCCACTCCCCCGCCTGGATCTCGGTCACGGGCGCTCCCCTGGACCTCCGTCTGGACGACCGTCCCCAGGGGATGAACGCCCCCGTCCGCGTCCCGGAGGGCGGCACCCTCCACCTGGGCGTCCCGCCTCGCGGCCTGCGCAGCTACCTGGCCGTCCGAGGGGGGTTGACCTGCGAGAAGACCCTGGGAAGCCGGTCCACCGACCTGCTCTCCCATCTGGGCCCGCCCGCCCTCGCTCCCGGTACGCGCCTCCCCTTCGGACGAGCCGACGGCCCGATGAGCGTGGACCTCGCGCCCGTCGCCCCCCTGCCGGGCGCCCCGGTCCTCCGCGTCCTCCCTGGGCCGCGCGACGACTGGTTCGCCCGGGACGCCCTGACCGTCCTCACGTCGAACCCGTACACGGTCACTCCGACCGGAAACCGCGTCGGCGTCCGCCTCGAAGGCCCCGCCCTCGTGCGCGCACGCGAAGGCGAATTGGCGAGCGAGGGCATGGTCACCGGCGCCCTCCAAGTGCCCCCGAACGGCAACCCGATCCTCTTCCTCACCGACCACCCCACGACAGGCGGCTACCCGGTCATCGCCGTCGTCCGCCACCAGGACCTCCCCCTGGCCGCCCAACTCCGCCCCGGCGACAACCTCCGCTTCCACCTCAGCTGAGCAGGGCGCGGATGCGGGTGAGTTCGGGGGTGAGGGTGGTGGGTGGGAGGGGTTCGAAGAGGGTGGGGGTGGAGTCGGGGGTCGTGGGGTCCCAGGTTCCGGCGACGTGTCCCTTGTGGAGGACGACGGAGGAGATCCAGCCTGCGGTGCGGCTGACGTCGGGGCGGTGGGCGGGTGGGACGAGGTGGGGAGAGCCGGTGCCGCCCGCGAGGATGTACTGGTCGAAGGGGCCGAGCAGGCGGACGGACGTGGACGGCGGGGTGGCGATGAGGTCGTCCAGGTGTTCGGGGAGGACGGACATCGGGGTGCCCTCGACGTCGACCTGGGCGAGGTCGGCGGCGTCGAACCAGGCGCGGACGTCCTTCTTGCGGCTGGCCTTGCGCAGGAGCCAGTTGTCGAAGGTGTCGGGGGTGGCGGGGCCGTGGGCGCCCAGGAAGGCCCGCAGGACGGTCCGGGCGGCGTCCTCGACGGGCGGGAGGGACGTCCAGGGCGGGCGGGTGAAGGTGACGCGGGCGCCCCGGGACGGGCCGTGGCAGAGGACGCCCTGCCAGGCGAGCGGTTTGAGCAGCATGCCCCAGCCTGAGCCGAGGAGCTCGGCGAGGTGGGTGGAGCCGGTCTCCTCGACGATCGCGGTCGTGAGTTCCTCGCGGGTGAGGGGCGTGCCGTCGGCGAGGGCGGTCCGGGCGGCCTCGGCGAGCGCCTCGACGTCGCCCGGGGTGGCGCCGAAGTTCTTCTGCCAGCTCTTCTTCTCCCAGCTGCGGGCCGCGGCGCAGAGGGCGAGGTGGGCGGGGGCGTCGTCGGCGGGCAGCAGGTGCAGGGTGCCGCGCATCGCCCAGGTCTTGACCAGGGAGCCGTCGGCGACCGCGGCGGCGACGCCTCGCGGGCTCTTCTGGCGGACGCGGACGGCGAGGTCGGCCGCCGACATCACCTGGGCCTGGACGCCCGCCAGCCGGCGGGCGATCTCGACGGCGGACGCGTCCGCCACGGTCTCGATGTGCTGGCGGCGCATGCGCCAGGCGAGGGCTTGCGCCCAGGTCACGGTCTCCATACGGACGATCTCACCACGTTCGGGACAGGCGGTGGGTCAGCTCGGAGAGCGCGTCGTGGACGTCGTCCGCGGTGAGGGTGGTGAGGTCGGTCGGGGTCGCGGAGTCGCCCAGCGCGGCGGCGCGCAGGGCGCGGACGGCGGACGCCTTCTCGTAGAGGGTGCGGGCGAAACGTCCGTTGCCGAGTTCGTCGACGCGGCCGAGGCCGACGGCGCGCTGGAAGACCCGGGCCAGGTCGTCCAGGGCGGTCTCGGCCCACGCGTCGCCGCCCTGGCGGGCGATGAGCTGCGCGATCCGGAGCAGCTCGTCCGGGCCGTAGGACGGGAAGTCCACGCGCTCGTCGAATCGGGAGGCGAGGCCCGGGTTGGACGCGAGGAAGCGGTCCATGTCACCGGGGTACCCGGCCAGGATGACGACCAGGCGGTCACGGTCGTCCTCGGCCCGCTTGAGGAGGGTCTGGACGGCCTCGGCGCCGAACGCGTCCCCGCCCGAGTAACCGGAGTTGACCAGGGAGTACGCCTCGTCCACGAACAGGACGCCGCCGAGCGCCGAGTCGACCACCCGGTTGGTCTTGAGCGCGGTCGCGCCGAGGTGCTCGCCGACCAGGTCCGCGCGCTGGACCTCCACGACGTCCGGGCGGGTGAGCAGGCCGAGCGCGGCGAAGATCCGGCCGAGCACGCGCGCCACCGTCGTCTTGCCGGTGCCGGGCGGGCCCGTGAACACGAAATGCCTGGTCGGCGGGCGGGTGACCAGGCCCTGCTCCTGCCGCATCCGGGCGACCTTCAGCTGCGCGGCGATCTGGTGGACCTGCCGTTTCACCGGGGCCAGGCCGATCATCGCGTCCAGGTCGCCGAGCGCCTCCTCCAGCGTCGGCGTCTCGGCGTAGCCGCGGTACCGCTCGGTCAGCTCGGCGAACGCGGCGTCCACGTCGCACGCGGTGAGGGTGACGAGTTCGTCGGCGGTCGGCGCACGGTCGCGGTCCCGGTCGGCGGCCACGACCCGCACGTCTCGTGCGCGCGCGGCCGCCTCGGTCAGTGACCGGACGAAACGGCCGTTGCCGAGCTCGTCCACGATGCCGCGCCTATGGATCTCGACGAACCTGTCGTGGAGACGGCCGCGCGCGGCGTCGTCGAAGCGGTCGTCGCGTCGGCCCGCGTGCAGCTCGGCGATCTCCAGCAGTTCGTCCGGACTGTAGGACGGGAAGTGGACGCGCGTCCCGAAGCGGGAGGCCAGGCCGGGGTTGGAGTCGAGGAACGCGCCCATGCGGTCCTCGTATCCGGCGAGGATCACGACGAGGTTGTCGCGGTCGTCCTCGGCCCGTTTGAGGAGGGTCTGGACGGCCTCGTCACCGAACCGGTCCGGCTGCCCCTCGGACGCGTTGACCAGGGAGTACGCCTCGTCCACGAACAGGACGCCGCCGAGCGCCGAGTCGACCAGCGCGTTCGCCTTGATCGCCGTCGCGCCCAGGTACTCGCCGACCAGGTCCGCGCGGGTCGCCTCCACGACGGTCGCGGCCGGGAGCAGGCCGAACGCGTGGAAGATCCGCGCGAGGACGCGGGCGACGGTCGTCTTGCCCGTCCCGGACGGCCCGACGAACACCAGGTGCCGCATCGGCTTCTCGGTCGGCACCCCGGCAGCCGCCCGCAGATGCGCCGCCTCGATGGACGCCGCTATGGACCTGACCTGCCGTTTCACCGGTTCGAGGCCGATCATCGCCTCGAGTTCGGCGAGGGCCTCGCGGGCCGTGGGGGCGTCCGGTTCGTCCGGTGGGCGCGCCTCCGCCGCCGCTCGTTCCTCGTAGGCGGCCCGCGTCGCCTCCGGCACTCCGGCGTTCTCGGCCTGATCGTCGGGACGCCTGCCCTGGGTGGCCGGAGGCTTCCTGTCGGACGGCTTGGACTCCCGCGGCTCCCGCGGCCTCTTGCCGTTCGCGCTTTTCGCTTCGGTGCGTTCGCTGGACTGCTCCTGCACCCAGCCGGTCTCGTAAGCCTCCGCCGAGGACGTCCGCCGTGCCTGATCCCACCGGTACGCCAGGACGGCCAGCCCTGCGACCCATGCAGGGCCTGCGGAGAACTCCGGAACCGACAACGCCGATCCGGCCGCGACCACACCGGCGGGGACGAGCGCCACCAGGGCCGTCCGCCAGGGCGCGTATCCGCGCAGCCGCAATGCGACGACGGCGATCGGCAGCGCGAGCAGCGCCAGCAACAGGCCAGGGTTCAGGTAGGCATGCGGATGGCCCGAGTACAGGCCCCCGAGGCCCACCGAGCACGCCAGCCACGCGACGACCACCGCGACGACCGCCATCCCCACCGGGGACCTGAGCGTCAGGTGCGCTACCACCAGCAGGATCACCGTGAACGCCGCGGCCGTCGGGACCGGCAGGTTCACCACCGCCGCGACCGCGACGACACCGGCCAGCAGGACGAGGCCACCCAGGAACCGGAGCCCTGGCAGCACATGGAAGTACCGGCAGCGCAGACGCTCGAAGAGGTCCCGCGCCGCGGTCCCTGCCGCCGGGCGGGAGCCGGAGCCACCGAACAACGTCATCAAGTCCGAGTAAAGCGTAGGAGATGCCCCAGCGGCACCCCTCCATTCCGAGCTTCGACCCGCATAGCCACATCACTCTGTGTCAACTGGGACATTTGTACTGCGGGATCGCGGATCTCCGGCCCTGCCACCCGGCCCCTGCGGATTTCTAGTGTTCTCCGCATGAATGCGGTGGACGTGCGCGGTGTGAGCAAGGGGTTCGGGGACGTCCGGGCGGTGAACGACCTGGACCTGCGACTGGAGCGGGGACGGACGGTCGCGCTGCTCGGCCCCAACGGAGCGGGCAAGTCGACGCTGATCTCGATGATCCTCGGCCTGCGGGCCCCGGACGCCGGGACGGTCCGGGTGCTCGGCGGGACGCCGGAGCGGGCCGTCCGGGCCGGGCGGGTCGGCGCGATGCCGCAGACCGGACGGCTGATCGGCGGGGTCACGGTGCGGGAGCTGGTCGGGTTCGTCCAGCGGGCGCACGCGGCGGTCGCGCGCGGCCCGATGCCCTCGCTGGACGAGCTGATGGCCGTCGCGCGCGTCTCCGACCTGGCCGGGCGCCGCGCGGACGCGCTGTCGGGCGGGCAGGCGCAGCGGGTCCGGTTCGCTCTCGCGGTGGCGGGCGCGCCCGACCTGATCGTGCTGGACGAGCCGACCGCGGCGCTGGACATCGAGTCCCGGCGCGAGCTGTGGACCGCGATCCGGGCGTGCGCCGAACGCGGAGCGACGGTCCTGTTCTCCACGCACTACCTGGAGGAGGCGGACGCCGAGGCCGACCGGATCGTCGTGGTCGACCGCGGACGAATCGTCGCGGACGGCACCAGCGACGAGATCAAGCGCCGCGTCCCCGGCCGGACCGTGAGCGTCGACGCGTCCGTCCTGCCGGATCCGGCGGGCCTGCCCGGGGTGGTGAGCAGCGAGGTGGACGGACGGCGCGTCCGGCTGCACACCACCGACGCGGACGCGACCGTGCTCGCGCTCGCCGCCGCCGGGGCCGTCCGGGACCTGGAGGTCACCGGGGCGAGCCTCGAACAGGCGTTCCTGACCCTGACCCACACCGAGGATCCCAGCGGAACCCACGCGGGAACCCACACCGTCGCCGAGGAGATCGTCCGATGATGCTCGTCCACTATGTCCGGCTCGAGCTGCTGCGGCTGCTGCGCGACCCCGGCTACCTGATCATGACCCTGGTGTCGCCGCTGACGATGTACCTGGTCTTCACCAACCTGGACCTCGGCGGCGGGACGGGGTCCGACGGCGCGGCCTACTCGATGGTCGGGATGGCCGGGTTCGGGGCGATCGGCGCGGTCATGACCAGCGGCGTCTCGATCGCCGAGGACAAGCCGCTCGGCTGGATCCGGCAGCTGCGGCTGCTGCCCCTCGCGCCGTCCCAGGTGGTGGTCGGACGGGCCCTGTGCGCGATGGTCGCGGCGCTGCCCCCGATCGCGGCGGTCTGCCTGGCGGGCGGCCTGGTGAACGGCGCCTCGCTGTCCCCCGGACGCTGGCTCGCGGTGGTCCTGCTGCTCTGGCTGGGGATCGCGCCGCTCGCCGTCCTCGGCGTCGGGTTCGGGTACCTGCTGACCGCGCAGAAGGCGCAGATGGCCGGGCTCACGGTCTACATGGGCCTGTCCCTGCTGGGCGGGCTGTGGTTCCCGATCGCGAGGATGCCGTCCTGGCTGGCGGACGTCTCACGCGTCACCCCGGTCAACCGGTACGGCGAGCTGTCGTGGCAGGTGGCGGGCGGGCACGCCCCGACGCTCGCGGGCACGCTGGTGCTGGCCGCCTGGGCAACGGCGTTCACGGTGCTCGCGGTGATCGGCTACCGCCGCTCGGCGCAGGCGGTGTGACGCGTCCGTGCAGACCGGGACGTACCGTCCGCGCAGCTCAGGCCCTACGGTGTCGACGTGCGAAGAGTGAGGTGCTGATGCGACGTCTCGTCGGGGCGCGGGCCCCTCGGATCGTCCAGGACCACGTCCCCCGGCGGCCCGCCATGGACCTGAACAAGATGGACGAGAAGGGCCCCACGCCGTGGGCGTTCGTGTTCTGGGTCATCCTCGCCTGGTGGCCGTTCCAGGACGTCCTGCGGGGTTCGGCGCGTCCGTTGTGGCTGGCCGTGCCCCTGCTGGTGGGGTTCCTGGCCGTGTACGCCGGGACGGTCGTGGCGGCGTTCGACGGCCGCGTTCCGCTGTGGCCGCCGATCGTGGGCGTGGTCGCGCTGACCGGCGCCGCGGCCCTCGCGTCGGCGGAACTCGGCTCGCGCTGGTATGTGTTCTTCCCGCTCGCCGGCCTCGCCGCCGGGTCGGTCGCGGGACACCTGCCGAACCGGTCGCCGCGTCCCGAATGGGGACTGCTGGCGCTGGTCGGCGGGGTCTCCGGGGCCGTGGGGCTGACGATCTGGCTCGGCGGCGTGAAGGGCGGCGGCGCAGGAAGCATCTGGTGGGGGACGGTCTCGGCGGGCACCGTGACCGCCATCGTCATCCGGCTGTTCTCGGTGATCGCGCTGCTGCGTGAGGCGCGCGAGGAACTGGCGCACGCCGCCGTCGCCGAGGAGCGGTTGCGGTTCTCCCGCGACCTGCACGACCTGCTCGGGCACACGCTGTCGCTGATGGTGGTGAAGGCGCAGGCCGCCCGGCGGCTCGCCGAACTCGACCCGGCGCGCGCCGCCGAGCAGGCCGCCGACATCGAGCAGGTCGGACGGCAGGCCCTCACCGAGGTCCGGCAGGCCGTCAGCGGATACCGGGGGCGGGGCCTCGCCGCCGAACTCGACCACGCCCGCACCGCGCTCGCCGACGCGGGTGTCCGGGCCGTGGTACGGCGCTCCGGCGGGCCGCTGCCGCCCGATCCGGACGCGCTGCTCGGCTGGGTCGTCCGGGAGGGCGTCACGAACGTCATCCGGCACAGCGGCGCCGGACGGTGCGTGATCACCGTCCGGAACGACGGGTCCGAGGCGTCCGTGGAGATCACCGACGACGGCCGTTCCGGCGCGGAGGCGTCCGCCGGGAACGGGCTGTCCGGGCTCGGCGAGCGGGTCGGGTCGGCGGGCGGGACGCTCCGGACGACGCCGTCCTCGTCCGGGTTCGTCCTGGCCGCGACGGTGCCGGTCGCGGCGGGTGGAGAATGATGCGGTGATCCGAGTGCTGCTCGCCGAAGACCAGGGCATGATGCGGGGCGCACTCGCGCTGCTGCTCGACCTCGAGGACGACATCGAGGTCGTCGCGCAGGTCGCCGACGGCGCCGAGGCGCTGCCCGCGGCCCTCGAGACCCGTCCGGACGTGGCCGTCCTCGACATCGAGATGCCGAACCGCACCGGCCTGGACGTCGCCGCCGACCTGCGCCGCGACCTGCCGTCCTGCCGCGTCCTGATCGTCACCACGTTCGGGCGGCCCGGCCACCTGCGCCGGGCCATGGAGGCGGGCGCGCGCGGCTTCCTGGTCAAGGACGGCCCGATCGAGGACCTCGTCTCCGCGATCCGCCGCGTCCTGGCGGGCGAGCAGGTCGTGGACCCGGCGCTCGCCACCGCCGCCCTCTCCGTCGGCCCGAACCCGCTCACCGACCGGGAACGGGACGTCCTGACGGCCGCGGCGGACGGCGCGACCGTGGCCGACATCGCGGGACGGCTGCACCTGTCGGAGAGCACCGTCCGCAACTACCTGTCGTCCGCGATCGGGAAGACCGGCTCGCGCAACCGCATCGAGGCCGTGGGCGCGGCCCGCCAGAACGGCTGGCTCTGACCGGACGCCTCCGTCCGGCCGCGCCACGGGAGGCGATTCGCCGACGCGATGTCCGCACCACGCACGAACCCGCTGCGGGGGCGTGTGGGCGGCGCCGCCGGGGGTGCGCCGCGCGTCCGCGCGATCGGGGGTCGGAGGGGTCGTACGATCGGGAGTCGCCGCCACGCCTCCTAGGTCCGGGAGAACCCTTGTCCGCTGCCGAGTCCACCTCCGCCGACCTCGCCCTGCCGGGCTTCGAGCCGGACGCGTCCGGGGAGTCCGGGGCGCGCCTGTCCCGGGTAGCCGGATACGAGATCGAGGACGAACTGCGCGCGCTGACCGGGCGTCCGCTGCGGATCGCCGGGGTGGACGAGGTCGGACGCGGCGCCTGGGCGGGCCCGGTCGTCGTGTGCGCGGCCGTCACCGACCTTTCGGCCCCGCCGGAACTCCCCGGACGCGGCAAGAAGGTGGTCAGGCTCACCGACTCGAAGCTCCTGACGAAGGCGCACCGGGAGGCGTTCGCCGAGGTCCTGCCGGACTGGCTGGACGGTCACGCGATCGGCGCGGCGTCCCCCGAGGAGATCGACGAGCTCGGCATGACGGCGGCGCTGCGGCGCGCGGCCGTCCGGGCCCTGTCGGCACTGCCCGAGCCGCCCGACCTGGTCCTGCTGGACGGCGACGTCGACTACCTGCGGGACCCGCGCTGGCGCGTCCGCTGCGAGGTCAAGGCCGACCAGCGCTCGATCACGGTCGCCGCCGCGTCCGTGCTGGCCAAGGTCCACCGGGACGGCCTGATGGCCGCGCTTGACACCGGTTTTCCCGGGTACGGGTTCGCCGACGCCGCCGGTTACCCGTCCCCGGTCCACCAGAAGGCGTTGGAGGAGCACGGCCCGACCCCACACCACAGGATGTCCTGGTCGTACCTGGACGACCTGCCCCGCTGGCGGCACCTGAAGCGCCACCGCGATCCGCTCGCCGGCGAGGGCCAGCTCAGCCTGCTCTGATTCGCCCCCGGCAGGCGTCAATCGCGCACGCGTGGGTAAAGCGCGATTGACGGGAGGTGCGTAGATGGACGCTGTCGTGAAGAGGCTGTTGCGTGAGGCGGGTCAGACCTATGCCGAGGAGGTGGGCATCCCGCTCAAGGACCAGCCGGGTCCGCTGTTCCGGCTGCTGGTCCTGGCCAACCTGCTCAGCGCCCGGATCGGGTCGGACATCGCGATGGCTGCGGCACGCGAGGTGTTCGAGGCGAGCGGCGGCACCGCGCGGGGGCTCGCGCGGATGACCTGGCAGCAGAGGGTGGACGCGCTGGGCCGCGGCCACTACGTCCGCTACGACGAGAGCACCGCGACGCGCCTCGGCGACATGGCCGACATCGTCCAGGACAAGTACGGCGGCGACCTGCGGCGACTGCCCATCGAGGCCGAGCGCGACGCCGCCCGCGCGGGCGAGCTGCTGCGCGAGTTCCCCGGCATCGGGCCGGTCGGCGTCGACATCTTCTGCCGCGAGGCCCAGCACATGTGGCCGTGGCTGCGTCCGTACATGGACGCGCAGGCGCTCAAGGGCGCCGAACGCCTCGGCCTCCCCGCCGACCCGAAGCGCCTCGCGGACGAGGTGCCCGACAAGGACCTCGCGCGCTTCGCCTCCGCGCTCGTGCGCGTCGCCCGCGACAAGAAGCTGGCCGAATCCGTCCTGAAGGGCTGACCGATTTCGGAATGCGGCCGGGACTCTTCGTCACGCGTCCCGGCCGTTTCCTGTGATGCCGAAGTCGCTGTTTCCGCTGCTCAGGGCCGAATTCCGGGCTAGCGTCAGAGGTGGACGACGATGTCGTCCAGGGGCTTTTTGGTGATGTCCGGAACCATCGCGCCGTCCGCCGGGTAGCCGACCGGAATGACCACGTACGCCCGTTCCTCCCGGGGACGCTCGCAGACCTCGTTCAGGAACTTCATCGGGCTCGGCGTGTGGGTGAGCGTCGCCAGACCGGCCTGGTGGAGGGCCGCGAGCAGGAAGCCCACGGCGATCCCGACGGACTCCTTTACGTAGTACGGTCGCGGCGAGTGAGGGCCCTTGTGCACCTCGAACACGACGATGACGGCCGGGGCGTCCTCGAGGAACGGCTTACGCCAGTCGGTGCCGAGCGGGGCCAGCGCCTCCAGCCACTCCGGCGACGCCCGGTGCTTGTAGAACTCGCGCTCCTCCGCCTCAGCCGCCTCGCGCAGCCTGCGCTTGCGCTCCGGATCGGTGATGACGACGAACCGCCACGGCTGCACGTTCGCGCCGCTCGGCGCGGTCGCCGCGGCGCGCAGGGCGTGCTCGACCACCTCCGGCGGCACCGGGCGGGGCCCGAAGTCGCGAACCGTCCGGCGCAGCGTCATGGTGTCGGCGAACGCCCGCGCGCGCTCGACCGCGTGCCCGGCGGGCACGTCGAACCGGGGCGCGGGCACGACCGGATACGGGTACTGGCTCATGCCCTCGTTCTAACCGGCGGCCCGTCCCGTCCACAACGGCAAGATCTGCCACCCGGAACGCGGGCCGTCACGGGACGCGGGCGGTCCACTCCGGGGTGGCGAACTTCTCGGCGACGTACTTGTCGGCGAGGACGCGCTCGTCGTCGGTGAGGGTGTCGGGAGTGAGGCCGTAGCGGGTGCGGAAGTGCCCGACCATGCGGCCGATGATCTCGTCGCGGGCCAGGCCGGTCTGCCTGCGCAGCGGGTCGACGCGCTTCTTCGCGCTGGTGGTGCCCTTGTCGGACAGCTTCTCCCGGCCGATCCGCAGCACCCGCAGCATCTTGTCCACGTCGATGTCGTACGACATGGTCACGTGGTGCAGGACGGCCCCGTTCGCGAGCCGCTTCTGCGCGGCCCCCGCGATCTTGCCGTGGTCGGAGGTGATGTCGTTCAGCGGCTGGTACCAGGCGCGGATGCCCAGCTCGGCCAGGGCGCCGAGCACCCAGTCGTCCAGGAAGGCGTAGCTCTCGGCGAACGACATGCCCGCGACCAGCGACTCCGGCGCGTACAGCGAGTAGGTGATGGTGTTGCCGGGCTCGACGAACATCGCGCCGCCGCCGCTGATCCGGCGGACGACCTCGACGTCCAGGCCGGTCGCGGCGTTCCCGTCCACCTCGTTGCGCAGCGACTGGAAACTGCCGATGACCACGGCGGACGCGCCCCATTCCCAGATGCGCAGCGTCGGCGGACGGCGGCCCGCGCCGACCTCCTCGGCGAGCACCTGGTCGATCGCCATGTGCAGCGCGGGCGGCTGCGGACCCTCGTGGACGAGCCGCCAGTCGTGGTCGCGCCAGTCGGACGCGCGCGCGACGGCCCGCCGCACCGCGATCCCGACCGCCTCCGCGGTCAGCCCGAGCATCACCGTGCCTCGCGGCAGCTCCGCCTGCACGCGCGCGGCGATGTCGCGCGCCTCGAGGCCCGCGGACAGCCCGTCGAGCGCGCGGTTCATCGCGTCGAGCGCCTCGTCCGGCTCGAGGAAGAAGTCACCGCTGATCCGGGGGGCGCGCAGCAGCCCGTCGACCACGTCCACGTCGGCCACGACGAGCTTCCCGCCGGGCACCTTGTATTCGCCATGCATCACACGTCAGTCAACGGCCTCCGCCCGCCGGGGATTCCGCCGCGGATGATCTGGTCGGCGCCGGCGTCTCGGGGGCCTTGGGGGCGTCGCCTGGGGGCGGAGTGGGGACGGGCGTGCGCAGGCCGTCCAGGACGATCGAGAGGTTGCGCTCCCACTGGTCGGGCCCGGCGTGGATGCCCATGGTGTGCGCGCCCGTGGACGCGCCCACCAGCAGGAACGACACGTCCGTCCAGGACACGTCGGCGCGGATCGCCCCGGCGTCCTGGGCACGCTCGACCAACTGCCGGACGCGGTCGCGCAGCTCGGCGCGCTCATGGTCGAGGACGCCGCCGATGGCCTGGTTCACGTCACACAGCTCGTTGCGAAGCCGCAGGTAGGACGCCGCGAAGTCGCGGAAGCCCGTCCACGGGTCGGAATCGGCGAGGCCCCGGTCGCCGCGCTCCAGGATCTCGCCGATGATCTCCTCCAGGACGGCCTGGAGCAGCCGCTCGAGCGTGCCGACACGCCGGTAGAACGTGCCCACGCCCACACCCGCGCGCCGCGCGATGTCGTGCGCGGTGATCTCGCCTCCCTCGGCCGCCGCACCGCGCGTGGCCTCGACCAGCCGCTCGACGTTGCGGCGGGCGTCGGCGCGCGGGACACGCCCGGAACCGTCGTCCAGCAGGCGGTCCACGGCACTCACGGTCTCCATGCCCTCGATCGTAGCAAACGGACGACACGCGTCCGGATTAAGTGGACAGCTCGCGTCCGCTTGGCCTAGAGTCCCTCGATATCCGGACGGCACGCGTCCGCTTCTCGAAGGGAGATCATCATGTCCGTGATCCGCGTCGGCATCATCGGGGCCAACCCCGACCAGGGCTGGGCGTCCCGCGCCCACATCCCCGCCCTGCGCGCGCTGCCCGGCTTCGAGATCACCGCCGTCGGGACCCGGCGCGAGGAGAGCGCCCGCGAGGCCGCCCGCCGGTTCGGCGTCCCCCACCACTTCACCGACCCGCACGAGCTCGCCGCCCACCCGGACGTCGACCTGGTCGCCGTCACGGTGAAGGTCCCCGCGCACGACACGCTGATCCGCGCCGCCCTGGACGCGGGCAAGCACGTCCTCTCCGAGTGGCCGCTCACCCGCACCACCGAGGAGGCCGAGGCGGTGGTCAAGCTGGCACGGGACGCCGGGGTCCGTACCGCGGTCGGCCTCCAGGCCCGCTTCGCCCCCGCCGTCCTGCACGCCCGCCGACTGCTCGCGGACGGCTACGTCGGCCGCGTGACCTCGGTGAACGTCCACGGCGCACTCGCCAAGGGCGCGGACGGCACGGTGCCGGGCTGGTCGTCCTACACCGCCGACGTCCGCAACGCCGCGGGCACCCTGGAGGTCGCCGGCGGCCACCACCTCGACCTCGTCCGGCACCTCTTCGGCCCGATCGCCGAGCTGTCGGCGACCACGGCCGTCCAGCGCGTCCACTACACGGTCGCCGAGACCGGCGAGCCGGTGACGGCCGACAGCCCGGACCAGGTCGCCCTGAACGGCACCTTCACGTCCGGCGCGACCCTCGCCGCGCACATCCACTACGCCAAGCTCACCTCGCCCCACACCCGCATCGAGATCGCGGGCACCGAGGGCGACCTGACCCTGCTGACCACCGGCGGCTGGGGCGTCCAGATCGACGAACTCACCCTCCTGGGCAACCGCGAACCCGGCGCAGCCCCCCAGAAGATCGCCATCCCGGACCCCCTGAACACCCTCCCCGCGTCCCTGAACGCCACCGAAGCCGCCAACGTGGCCAGCCTCTACCAGGCATTCGCCAACGCCCCCGAAACCATCCCCACCTTCGAAGAGGCCCTGGCCCTACACAAACTCCTCGACACCATCCGCCACTCCGCCACCTCCGGCACCCGCCTCACCCTCACCTGACCCCACCCCCTCCCCACCACACAAACCCCACAGCCAGTGCGCGCACCACATACGGGCAGCGCGCGCGGTGCGTGGACGGCGCGCCGTGCGGGGGGCGGGTGCGGGGGGGGGCGGGTGCGGGGGGGGGGGGTGCGGTGGGTTAGCGGGTGCGGCCTCGGGGC
>NZ_KI912412.1:287179-356736 GCF_000518265.1 Actinomadura oligospora ATCC 43269
GCCTCACCCTCACCTGACCCCACCCCCTCCCCACCGGGGGGGGGGCACAGCCAGGGGGGGGGGCGGGTGCGGGGGGCGCACGCGGTGCGTGGACGGCGCGCCGTGCGGGGGGCGGGTGCGGTGAGGCTGGTGCGGTGGGGGGGCGGGTGCGGTGGGTTAGCGGGTGCGGCCTCGGGGCTTGAGGGGGAGGTTGGGGATGGCCGGTGCGGGGGTGCGGTCGCCGTCGTAGCCGTGGACGAGGCCGAAGCGGTCGCTGTCCATCCAGTCGGCGCGCGCCTGGGTGATCTCCTCGCTGGTCCGCCCGACGAAGTTCCACCACATGACGAGGCGCTCCTCGAAGGGTTCGCCGCCGAGCAGCATCAGGGAGCCGCCGACGTCCGAGCGGATGGGCAGTTCGCGGCGTCCGCAACCGAGGTAGAGCATCGACCCGGGGTCGAGCGGCACCCCGTCGACGACGGTGTGTCCCGCCATGGTGAGGACGGCGTACTCGAAGTCGGGCTCCAGCGGGAGGCGCAGGTCCGCGCCGTCCGCGACCTCGATGTCCGCGCCGACGATCGGGGTGAATGCGCGTCCCGGCGAGGAGGCGCCGTCCACATCTCCCAGCAGCACGGTCGCCTGGAACCCGGGCCCGGTCGCCACAGGCAGCTCGGCGTGGAACTCCCAGGTCGGGTCGGTGTGGCGCGCGCCGTCCGGCAGTGCCACCCACAGCTGCGCGCCGTGCAGCATCCGGCTGTGCTCGCGCGGCGACTCCTCCGAGTGGGAGATGGCCCGTCCCGAGGTCATCAGGCCGAGTTGGCGCGGCCTGATGGTCTGCAGGCTGCCCAGGCTGTCGCGGTGCAGCACCTCCCCCGCGTGCAGCCAGCTCACGGTCTGCAACCCCATGTGCGGATGCGGCGGCACCTGCATGCCCGGCTGCCGTGCGATGTCGTCCGGCCCGTAGTTGTCCACGAAGCACCACGCGCCGACCATCCGCCGCCCGAGCGTGGGCAGCAGCCGCCGCACCTCCGTCCCCTCGCCGAGCGAGACGATCCGGGGCTTCAACAGCTCCCGCACCGGCTCACCCTTCACGTCGTCCCGTCCCCCGCACGCCACGGCCTCCGGCCGCGTCTGAAGATCACTCACCAGTTCCCCTTTCCCACCGACAACCTTGCCATCCGCCTCGCTGAACACCTTCACGAGGACCCCTAATCCCGGCATACGGCGGGGCCTCGCCTGCGGCCCGCAACTCGCACGTGGCGGCGTGCGAACTGCGGGGCGCGGGCGGGCGGGAGTCGTCAGGCGGCGGGTGCCGCGGCCCGGGCGTCTCGAGCGACGCGGATGAACTGGAGGACGACGCCCAGGGCCAGGAGCGCGGCGGCGGATCCGTGGACGGCGAGTGCGAAGGCCACGGTGCCGCCGTGGGTCATGACGGTCAGCATGTCACCCACAGGAAGGAGCAGGTCGAACAGCATGATCCAGGCGAGGGCCCGGTGCTGGCGGAGGGCGAGGAGGGTGAAGACGGCTCCGCCGATGGCCAGGTCGCGGAAGCCCTTCACGTCGAAGTAGCCGGTGGCGTTGCCGGTCGGCCAGGGCTTGATGCCGAAACCGTCCGCGGCGTGCGGGTTGAGCAGGAATCCGAGCCCGAAGTAGGTGACCAGCAGACCGGTCACGATGGCGATACCGGTGGCAGTGCGGCTCAGCAGACGTCCGGCAGGAGCCGGGACAGCGACCTCAGCAGTCGCGGCGGGCGGGAACTCGGCGACGAGCGGTCCGGCAACCGGGCCGGAGGTCGAGCCGGAGGTCCCACAGTCAGTGGCGCCGTCGGTGGCGGGAGCGGTGGCGGCAGCGGTAGCGCCGTCGGTGGTGGCAGCGGCGGTTTGGGCGAGGACGGCGGCCTGGGGAGGGGTGGTGGCGGTGACGTTCACGGGGGGCTCCTTCGTGGCGATCTAGCGTTGCCAGGAACAAGAGCGACGCTAACACTAGCTGTGCTCGAATGTCTAGCAGTGCTAGAATTCGGTCATGTCCGTACAGCAGCGTCGCGAACGCGAACGAGCCGACCGTCGGCGACTGATCGTCCAGACGGCGCGGGAACTGGCCGAGGCCGAGGGGTGGGACGCCGTCACCACCCGTCGGCTGTCCGAGCTCGTCCAGTACAGCCAGCCCGTCTTGTACAGCCACTTCAAGGGGAAGGCCGCGATCGTGGCGGCGGTGGCCGTCGAGGGGCTCGCCGACCTCGCGGCCACCCTGCGCGCCGCGCGCGAGAAGGCGACGGACGACGTCGGCGCGCTGCGCGCCATCACACACGCGTACATGGACTTCGCGGCCAAGCATCCGGCCGCCTATGACGCGATGTTCGTCCAGCCCATCGACGTCACGTTCGGAACGGGCGAGTCACCGCGGGCGCTGCGGGACGCCTTCCACGAGCTAGCGACCGTGCTGGAGCCGTTCGCCGGAGAGCGCGACCTGGAGACCTTCACCGAGCTCGGCTGGAGCTGGATGCACGGGCTGGCGACGCTGACCAAAGGAGAGCGGCTACGGCCCGACCACGCCGATTCGCGTCTCGAACTCATGGTCGCCATGCTCAGCCGCAGCTGAGTGCACCCGCCTCCTCCAGGGGAAATCCCGTTGATCAAGGAACCCGGACACCACCAGGCTGCACACGTGGTCACCTCCTCCCGATCGCGATGTTCCCGTCGCGCACTGCAGCGTCCCTTCCCAGTCACTGCGAACCACCGGCTGCGTCAAGGCGGACACCTATCAGGGGCAGCGGCGGGCGCCTGCCCCAATCGGCGGACACCTGCCGGGGCAAGAATGCCTGCTGCAATCAGCGGCGGGCGCTTGCTGTGGGCAGCGAGGGGACGCCGCCGGGTGGGTTTTGGGGGTGCGTCCGGGGGTGGGGGTTGTGGGTATCAAGTGGGGGCGGGAGGGGCTATGGGCGCTGCGGGATCGGGTCGGCGGGTCGGCGACGTGGACGGGGTGGTGGTACTTCGGATGGTGTTGGAGACCGGCATCGTGGAGTTCACGAACGCGGATGAGCTCGACGATGACGGCCTCACCGAGCACATCCGGTCGCATCTGGACGACGCGGACGTCCTCCCCCGGCTTCGTGGCGAGAGCGGGCAGGGGTCCTGCTCGGACGTCCTGGACGAGGTCCCCGCGCTGTCCGCCGGGTTCTCGCTCGACCTGGACGGACGCTGCCTCATGCCGCCCGGATGCTGCTCCGACCTGGGCGTCCTGTCGGATTGGCGGGAGGCGGTGGGGCAGCGCTCGACCACCCCGGCAATGCTCTGGGTCGGGCATCCCTGGCTGCTGGTCGCCACGGGACCGGACGACCGGCTGTCCCTTTCGGGGCCGACCGAAAGCAGCCGAGGCCCAGCGGACCACCTGCTGACCGTCGGGCGGACGGCGCTTCGCCGAGCCGTCGACGCGGCGACGGCCGACCGCGCCCGATTCGCCAGGAGAGTCACCGACGTCTGCGCCGAGCTGGCGGGAGAGCCCCTGGCGGTCCCGCTGACCCGGACACTCCTCGCGGACGCCGACTGACGTCCCGCAGAGGCCGCCTCTACGGCTCCAGGACCAGGCGCCCCAGGACGGCGCGGTCCTCCAGCAACTGGTGCGCGCGCACGGGCTCGTCCAGCGGAACCCGCTCGCCGATGACGCCGCGCAGCTTGCCGGAACGCAACAGCTCGGCGAGTTCGTCCAGGTCGGCGCGCGCCTGGTCGGGGGCGGCGAGGCGGTACGGCATGATCGCGAAGCCGATGAGGCTGGTCAGCCCGAAGACGCTGGTCACGGGCACGCTCGTCAGGTCCCCGGCGGACGCGCCGTAGACGACGGCCCGTCCGAAGGGCGCGAGCAGGCCGAGCGTGCGGTGCAGTGTGTCCCCGCCGATCGCGTCCAGGGCCAGCTGGACACCCTCGGGCGCGGCGGCCTTGACCTGCTCGGCCCAGTCCGGCGCGGTGTGGTCGATCACGACGTCCGCGCCCAGCTCGGACAGCAGTTTCCGCTTCGCGTCCGACCCGGCCGTCGCGATGACCGTCCCGGCCCCGCGCAGGCGCGCGAGCTGGACGGCGAGGTGTCCGATCGTGCCCGCACCGGCCGTGACCAGCACGGTCTCCCCCGCGGCGACCCGTCCGACGGTGAGGCAGCCGAGCGCGACCGCGCCGGCGAGAGGGACCAGGCTGGCGGTCGCGGCGTCCAGGCCGTCCGGAACCGGGACGAGCCATCCGGCGTCCAGGATCACCCGGTCGGCCCACGCGTCCACCGACAGCCCGGCGACCCGGGTTCCGGTCAGGGCGGAATCGACGTCCGGGCCCGTCCGCTCGATCGTCCCGACGACGTCGCCGGTGAGGGTGCCCGGCACGTCCCGGTACCAGATAGACGCCGGGTCGGTCTCGCGCCTGAGCTGGACGTCCACGTAGTTGGTGCCGATCACCTCCGGCCGGACGAGCACCTGGCCGGGACCGGGCTCGGGGACCTCGGACTCCTCCACCGCCAGGACCTCGGGGCCGCCGTGGGCGTGGAAACGCACGTGTCGCATGATGTCTCCCCATGGACGGCCGCGCAGGGCCGCCCGATAAACTGGACCATCGGTCAAGATTCACCATATTGACCGCCGGTCAACTTGTCTACGGGAGGAGGCCCGCCACATGGCGAAGGAACGTGCCGACGCGGCCCGCAACCGGCGCGCCATCCTGGCCGCGACCGAGCGGCTGCTCGCCGCGCACCGTCCGCAGGACATCTCGATGGAGCAGGTCGCGGCCGAGTCCGGCGTCGCGAAGGGCACGGTGTTCCACCGCTTCGGGAACCGCTCCGGCCTGATGCTGGCGCTCATGGTCGAGCGCGCGCACGCGCTGGAGGACGCCGTCCGCACCGGCCCGCCGCCCCTCGGCGAGGGCGCCCCGGACCGCGACCGCCTGCTCGCCTTCGTGGACGCGATCGTGGACGTCGTCAGCCGCAACAAGAGCCTGCTCGCCGAGCTCTCCCGCTCCGGCGTCACCATGCCGTCCAGCGACGAGTACCACGCGGAACAGGAGAACCCGCACGCCGTCTACACGTTCTGGCACGGCCACATCGGCGCCCTGCTCCGCGCCGAGAACCCCGCCGTGGACGCCGACACCGTCGCCCACGTCCTCCTCGGCTCCCTGCACAGCGACCCGGTCCTCGTCCAGCTCACCGCCGAGGGCCCCGACCGCCTCAAGATCGCCCTCCGCACCATGGTCACCGCCCTCCTGGACGCACCACCCACGTCAGACGCGTAGCGCGACGCGCATGAGTAAGGGCCGGGACGAGTCCCGGCCCTTCGTTCGACGCCCGACGTCACGGCTTGCGGGCTACTCCGCCCAGGAACCAGACGAGGTCGGAGTCGTCGGCGGGGACCTCTTCGGGACGCCACCAGGGGACCCAGACCAGGCCCGGGTCGATCATCTCGAAGTCGCCGAAGAAGCGCTGGACGTCCTCGCGCGACCGGGCCAGCGCCGGTGAGGCCGTCCGGGAGTAGATCTCCTCGAGGCGGTGCACCACGTCGGGGCGCAGGTCGGGCGAGCCGTGCGTGATCGCAAGGTAGCTGCCGCTCGGCAGGGCGTCGCGGAGTTCGGACAGGATGGCGTGCGGTTCCGCGGCGTCCGGCACGAAGTGCAGTATCGCGAGCAGCAGCAGCGCCACCGGACGGTCCAGGTCGAGAAGCCGCCGGACGTCCGGGTGCGCGAGGATCGCGCTCGGGTCCCGCAGGTCGGCCTGGATGACCGTGGTCCGGTTGTTGTCGGCGAGCAGGGCCCGTCCGTGCGCCAGCACCACCGGGTCGTTGTCGACGTACACCACGCTCGCGTCCGGGTTGATCCGCTGGACGATCTGGTGCACGTTGTCCTGCGTCGGCAGCCCGGTGCCGATGTCGAGGAACTGATCGATCCCGTGCTCCTCGGCGAGGAACCGCGCGACGCGTCCCAGGAAGGCCCGGTTCTCACGGACGACCCGCGGGAACAGCGGATCGGCGCCCACGGCCTCCCGGGCACGCTCCCGGTCCACCCCGAGGTTCTCCTTCCCGCCGAGCAGGAAGTCGTACATCCGGGCCACCGACGGCGTCCGCTCCTCGACCTCCGACGGACGCCACTTCTCCGGCCGCGCGGAGGGCAGCTCGGTCGGTTCCGCCATGTTCTCCTCGTTCCACCAAATGTGCCGCCAAACACACCTGGGGATCAGTAAACCAAGCCGAACCGCCCCCCGCACGCGTTTCGCCACGTCCGTCCGACCGGCCGCCTCTGCCCCGAATGAAGCACGCGGTTTCGGCGAATGCGGGTGAGCGACTCTCCAGTGGCAGCGACTAGTAGGCCCTCACCGGCAGAGTGCGGCTCGTGGCCCCCAGGAAGAAGCCCTGAGCCGGGAAGACCACCCGGAAGTAGTAGCCCTTGCCGCGCTTCAGGTTGTTGAAGGCGAACCACTCATTCCCGACCTTCGCCGCCCTCAAGGTGGTCGTCTTGTAGAAATGCCAGGTCTTGGTGCCCTTGCGGCGGTAGTACAACCTGACCTCGCGACCACGCAGGGAGGCGAACGTCAGACCGGCGATGTAGTCGGTCATCTCGCCCGTGACCTGGGTGGGCTGATTGACGTGCGAGCGCCACGCACGGGCCTCCGAGAACCGGACCTTGTCCGTGAGCGTGGTGGTCACGGCGGCGCTGGTGCTCGCGAGGGTTCCGGAAGGCTCGGCCAGAACATGGGCCCGCAGCGACCACGTCCCCGGGATCACGCCCGTCGACGCGCGGATCGTCCCGTCCTTGCGGGTGAAGACGTCCTGGCCGTCGTCGTGCCACACGGTCGAGCCCTTCGTCCGCCAGAAGAACCGGAGATGCGCGAAGGGCAGGGGCGTCCACCGGGCGCCGTCCCACTGCTGGACCATGCCCGTGATCGGGAAGCGGCCCGACACCGACATGGAGTGGACCTCACCCGAACGCGGCATCTTCAGGGACACCACCCGCGTGGCGCCGAAGGGCGTCGTCGACGCGGTCGCCACGCCGGGAACGGTCAACGCCGCTCCCACGGCCGAGCACGTGGCCGTCGCGAGCGCGAGAGAACGGAACACGAGCAAGATCGACTCCACTCGGACCAGGGGGAAGGGGAGGATGATCTTAGGCCCGCGCCCTCTCGCTCCGGCCGATCCACCACTGACCACCATCGGCCGCCCAGGACGACGCCCCAGGCCACCCCGAGACTGAAGGCGCCGTCGGATACGCGGAAGCAGCGGCGGAACGTCAAGGCCTTCGGCCACCCGTGAAAACGGCGGCGGGAGCCGACGCGATGCGCCGGCTCCCGCCGTCGGTGGTTCAGCGCCGTGGAGGCGCGGTGGGTCAGCTGCAGCCGCTGGTGGAGCCGCAGCCCTCGCAGACGTAGCAGCTACCGGCCGGGCGCATCTTCGTGCCGCAGGTCAGGCAGAGCGGCGCGTCGGCCGTGCGGCCCTGGCGGCTCTCGATGACCTCGACCGACGAGTGCGGCGCGGCCGGGGCCGGAGCGGGCTCCGGGTTCGAGGCGGCGGTCGGAGCCGGGGCCGGGGCGGCCGGGGCCCGGGTGATCTCGGCGGACTGGGCCAGGATCTCCCGCTCGGTCTCGGCGTCCGAGGAGTGCAGGGACGCCGGGTCCTCGCCGTTGGCCTGCATCGCGCGCTCGGCGGCGGACAGGATGCCGAGCTCGGAGCGGGTCTCGTAGTCGAGGTGGTCCAGGGCGAGGCGGCGGAAGATGTAGTCCATCACCGAGGTCGCCATGCGGATGTCCGGGTCGTCGGTCATGCCCGCCGGCTCGAACCGCATGTTGGTGAACTTCTCGACCCAGGTCTCCAGCGGCACGCCGTACTGGAGGCTGATGGAGATCGCCATGGAGAAGGCGTCCATCACGCCGGCCAGGGTGGACCCCTGCTTGCCGAGCTTCAGGAAGACCTCGCCGAGACCGTCGTCCGGGTAGGACGAGGCGGTCATGTAGCCCTCGGCGCCCGCGACGGAGAACCGGGTGACCATCGCCGGACGCTGCTTCGGCAGCCGCTTGCGGACGGGCCGCACCTCGACCGGCGCCGCGACGGCGGCGGGCTCGGCCTTCGGCTCCTCCTTCTTGCCGGCCGCCGACAGCGGCTGGCCGACCTTGCAGTTGTCGCGGTAGATCGCCAGGGCCTTCAGGCCGAGCTTCCAGCCCTCGAAGTACACCTTCTCGATGTCCTCGATGGCGGCCTGCTCGGGCATGTTGACCGTCTTGGAGATCGCGCCGGACAGGAACGGCTGGACGGCCGCCATCATCCGGACGTGCCCCATCGGGGAGATCGCGCGCTCGCCCATCGCGCAGTCGAACACCTCGTAGTGCTCGGGGCGCAGGCCCGGAGCGTCCACGACGTGGCCGTGCTCGGCGATGTACTCGACGATCGCCTCGATCTGCTCCTGCTGGTAGCCGAGCCGGGTCAGGGCGCGCGGCACCGTCAGGTTGACGATCTGCATGGACCCGCCGCCGACGAGCTTCTTGAACTTCATCAGCGCGAGGTCCGGCTCGATGCCGGTGGTGTCGCAGTCCATCATCAGGCCGATGGTGCCGGTCGGCGCGAGCAGCGACGCCTGCGCGTTGCGGTACCCGTTCTTCTCGCCGGTCCTGAGGCACTCCTGCCACTGCTTGGTCGCGGCGGTGTGGATGGCCTTGTCGATGTCGTCCAGGGTGCGGATCTCGTCGTTCGCCGCGGCGTGCTTGCGCATGACGCGCTTGTGCGCGTCGGCGTTGCGGGCGTACCCGGCGTACGGGCCGACGACCCCGGCGATCTCGGCGGAGCGGCGGTAGGCGACGCCGGTCATCAGGGACGTGATGGTCGCGGCGAGCGACCGTCCGCCCTCGGAGTCGTAGGCGTGGCCGGTCGCCATCAGCAGCGCGCCGAGGTTGGCGTAGCCGATGCCGAGCTGGCGGTAGTCCCGCGTCGTCTCGCCGATCTTCTCGGTCGGGAAGTCGGCGAAGGTGATCGAGATGTCCATCGCGGTGATGATCAGCTCGGTCATCTTCACGAAGTTCGCGACGTCGAAGGTGTCGTCGGCGCGCAGGAACTTCAGCAGGTTGATCGACGCCAGGTTGCAGGACGAGTTGTCCAGCGACATGTACTCCGAGCACGGGTTGGACGCGGTGATGCGGCCGGTCTCGGGGTTGGTGTGCCAGTCGTTGATCGTGTCGTCGTACTGGATGCCCGGGTCGGCGCACTCCCAGGCGGCCTTGGCCATCCGGCGGAACAGGTCCTTGGCCCTGATGGTCTCGATGACCTCGCCGGACAGGCGTCCGCGCAGGCCGAACTCGCCGTCGCCCTCGACCGCGCGCATGAACTCGTCCGACACGCGGACCGAGTTGTTGGCGTTCTGGTACTGGACGGAGTTGATGTCCCTGCCGCCGAGGTCCATGTCGAACCCGGCATCCCGCAGCGCGCGGATCTTGTCCTCCTCACGCGCCTTGGTGTCGATGAACTCGGCGATGTCCGGGTGGTCGACGTCGAGCACGACCATCTTGGCGGCCCGGCGGGTCGCGCCGCCGGACTTGATCGTCCCCGCCGACGCGTCCGCGCCGCGCATGAACGACACCGGGCCGGACGCGGTGCCGCCGGACGACAGCAGCTCCTTGGACGAGCGGATCCGGGACAGGTTCAGGCCCGCGCCCGAACCGCCCTTGAAGATGATCCCCTCTTCCTTGTACCAGTCGAGGATCGACTCCATCGTGTCGTCCACCGAGAGGATGAAGCACGCCGAGACCTGCTGCGGCGACTTGGTCCCGACGTTGAACCAGACCGGCGAGTTGAAGCTGAACATCTGGTGCGCGAGCGCGTGGGTGAGCTCGTGCTCGAAGATCTCGGCGTCGGCGTCCGACGCGAAGTAGCCCTGCTCGACGCCGGTCGTCACGTACATCCGGACGACCCGGTCGATCAGCTGCTTCAGGCTGTGCTCGCGCTGCGGCGTGCCGACGGCGCCGCGGAAGTACTTGGACGTCACGATGTTGACGGCGTTCACCGACCAGAAGTCGGGGAACTCGACGCCGCGCTGCTCGAAGTTCACCGAGCCGTCGCGCCAGTTGGTCATGACGACGTCACGGCGTTCCCAGGTGATCTCGTCGTACGGGTGCACACCGGGCGTGGTGAAGATCCGCTCGACCTTCAGCCCCTTGCGGCCCCCCTTGCCGCGCCGGGCCGCCGAGCCGCTGCTCACCGTCTCCGTCATGACCACTTCCCCCTCTCGGGCCCTCCCGCAAGGGCCCTGTCCAGGTAAAACCCCGCCCAGGGGCCGCCTCATCCCGCCCCGGGCGCTGAAAAACGTACTGCTGGAAGTCTTTTGAACCGCTGAAACGTCACGCTCGAATCCGCCGTGCGCCGTGCTAGCTGGACGCGTCGGCGCCCGTGGGAGGTCGTACCCCCACGTCCTGCGGGGCGGACGCGTCCGCCGCCGCTCCGCCACCGGGGGAACGTCCCCCCGCGGCGCCGCCCGGCCCGTCCGGTCCGCCGGGTTCACCCGGCCCGGCCTCGCCGGTCTCCGTCCCGCCGGCCACCCGGCGCAGCACCTCGATCTCGCGCGCGAAGTCGTCCAGCGACTCGAAACCCCGGTACACCGAGGCGAATCGCAGGTAGGCGACCTCGTCGAGCTCGCCGAGCGGCCCCAGGATCGCCAGGCCCACCTCATGCGAGGGAACCTCGGCCGATCCGGTCGCGCGCAGCGCCTCCTCGACCCGCTGGCCGAGCTTGGCCAGCGCGTCCTCGTCGACCGGGCGGCCCTGGCAGGCCCGGCGCACCCCGGCGACGATCTTGTCACGGGAGAACGGCTCGGTGACCCCGCTGCGCTTGGCCACCATGAGCAGGACGTTCTCCTGGGTGGTGAACCGCTTGCCGCACTCCGGGCACGACCGGCGGCGCCGGATGGCGGCCCCGTCGTCGGTGGAGCGGCTGTCGATCACCTTGGTGTCGGGGTTGCGGCAGAACGGGCAGTGCACGCGCGTCCCTCCCTCTCCCGACGGTCAAGCCATGTCCACGGAACCGCCCGCACAAGACACAACTTGTGGTTAATGACGTCCGTGTAACTACTAGATGTTGTGGTCAACCGTAGAGCGCGGGGGACGCCTTCGCAACCTGGAACGGAGGCCCCACGCGTAGACCCTGGTCACACCGAGCGTCCCGGCGTCGCCCTCGGCGTGTCGCGTCCGCCCGACCACCGTCCGTCACCACGAAAACCCACCATGACCTGCGCGAACACCGATCCCCCGAGGTCACGGCGTCATCCCGCCGGACGCCTCCGCGAGACGTCCCCGGCGGGCGGTCACCGCCCCCTGCCGCGGGCCCCTGCGACCACGTCTCCGCACCGCCACAAGGCGTCCGCGCGGCCCGGGTTCCGCAGGGCCGCTGCGTCCGACACGAGCGCCCGGCTCGGGCGTCCGGCTCGGGCGTCCGGCTCGGGCGTCAGGGCGCGGGCACGCGCAGGCGCTGCCCGGGCTGGACGATCGCGTCGTCCGGCAGCCCGTTCAGTTCCAGGATCCTCCGCACGGTCGGCCGCGGGTCCGTTCCGGGCTCGGCACGCCCGGCGATCCCCCACAGCGTGTCCCCCGGCCGCACCACGACCGGGACCACCCTACGTCCGTCCGGCACCGGAAGATCCCGATGATCTTGTCCACCCGCCGACGCCGACAACGCCCCCGCCATCCACAGCGCCAGCAGCACGATCACCGCCCCGAACACGACCACCACGACCCGCCCCCGCCGCGTCAGCCGCACCCCACCGGCACGACTGTCCTCCCGCGCGCCCGCGCGAGGCATCGGACGCCCCGACCGCCCGCCAGACCCCACTCCCCCAGACCCTCGCACCACCCCTCCACCAGGACGCCCCAGACGCTCGCCCCCAACCCGCCGCCGCACCGGACGTGCCCCGCGCGCCGCCCCCACCGAACGCATCGCGTCCGGCGAACGCACCGGGCGTGTCGGCCGCTTTGCCCCCGCCGGAGTCGCCGAGCGTGTTGGAGCGGCGGGACGCGGGCGGCGGGCCGTCGTGGGAGATGGCGCGTCGGGGCGTGGGCGGGAATCCAAAGTGCCCGGATCGTCCGGGATATCGGGCTCCTGTAGGGGCGGGACGAGATGGAGATGACCTCGGCGTCGGTCGGATTGCCGCGGAGGTCGGGCGGCCGGTTCGTTCGCCGTCACACGTCCCTCGCGGGGCATTTGCACCGCCATGTCGGCCCCCTTCACCGCGCGTACCCGCCGTTCGTGATCGAAAATGTTTTCGATCGAACGCATGTACGATGTTGTAGCGCACGCGAGGGTGAAAATCGAGAACCATCTTCGAACAATTGTTTGATCATTAAGCGGATCCGCGATATCGTGCCGTGACGAGGAGTGACGGAGCGACGCGCCGGGAGGCGAACGAGCGATGAGCAGCAAGGTCCGGGAGCTGCCCGACGGTCCCAGCGACGAGAGCGGCCTGACCCAGCGCCAGCGCATGGTGCTGGAGGTCATCCGAGACTCGGTGACCAGGCGCGGCTATCCGCCCTCGATGCGCGAGATCGGCGAGGCGGTCGGGCTGACCAGCACCTCCAGCGTGTCGCACCAGCTCCGCGCGCTGCAGCGCAAGGGCTACCTGCGCCGCGACCCGAACCGTCCGCGCGCCGTCGAGGTCCGGGTGCCGGGCACCACGCCGGTCCGCACCGAGGACGAGAACTTCGAGGCCCCGAACGGCGTCGTCGACTCGCACGGCCGCACCGCGCCCGCCTACGTCCCGCTCGTCGGGCGGATCGCCGCCGGTGGCCCGATCCTCGCCGAGGAGGCCGTCGAGGACGTCTTCGCGCTGCCCAAGCAGCTCGTCGGCGAGGGCACCCACTTCCTGCTGAAGGTCTCCGGCGACTCGATGATCGAGGCCGCGATCGCCGACGGCGACTGGGTCGTCGTCCGGCAGCAGCCGGTCGCCGAGCAGGGCGACATCGTCGCCGCCATGATCGACGGCGAGGCCACGGTGAAGACCTTCAAGCGCCGCGACGGGCACATCTGGCTGATGCCCGCGAACTCGGCCTACGAGCCGATCCCGGGCGACGAGGCCAGCGTCCTCGGCCGGGTCGTCGCCGTCCTCCGCAAGATGTGACGCTCGCTCCTCCGGCGTTCCGCGCACGCTGAAAAGGGCCGTCCCGCTCGAAGGAGCGGGACGGCCCTTTTCACGTGCGCGTCAGACGCGTCTCTCGGAGTCCCGCCGCGAACGGCAGCGGCGGACTCGCCCGAGCCGCCGGAACGCCCGTTGGCGTCCCGGCGGCTCGGATGGTGCGGGTCGTCCGTCCCGCGAGAAGGTCAGCGCTTCGGGACGATGTTGACGATCTTGGGGGCGCGGACGATGATCTTCGCGATGTCGGCGCCGCCCAGGGCGTCCTGCACCTTCGGCGAGGCCAGGGCCAGGCGCTCCAGGTCGCCGGCGGTGATGGCGGGCGGGACGTCCAGCCGGTCGCGGACCTTGCCCGCGACCTGGACGACGCAGGTCACCGACTCCTCGACCAGCAGCGCCGGGTCGGCCTGCGGCCAGCCCGCCCTGATCACCGGGGCCTGGCGGCGCAGCAGCGCCCACGCCTCCTCGGAGGTGTAGGGCGCGAACAGCGACAGCGCGATCGCGATGGTCTCGGCGGCCTCCCGGACGGCCGGGTCGGCGGCGCCGGGGCCGGAGTCGATGGCGCGCCGCGTGGCCGACACCAGCTCCATGACCCGGGCGATCGCGACGTTGAACCGGCCCGACTCGACCAGCGAGGTGACCTCGTCGATGGTGCGGTGGGTGACGCGGCGCAGCGCGACGTCGCCGTCCGACGGCTCGACGCCCGGCTCGGAGGCGACCTCGGTCGCGATCCGGTGGACGCGGCCCAGGAACTTCAGCATGCCGTGCTGGGAGACGTCCGCCCAGTCGATGTCGTCCTCCGGCGGGCCGGAGAACAGCATCGCCAGCCGGACGACGTCCACGCCGAACTCGTCGATCTGCTCGCCCAGGTCGACCAGGTTGCCGGTGGACTTGGACATGCCCGCGCCGTTCAGGATGACCTGGCCCTGGTTCATCAGGCGGCGGAACGGCTCGGTGAAGTCGACCATGCCCATGTCGTACAGGACCTTGGTGAAGAACCGGCTGTACAGCAGGTGCAGGATGGCGTGCTCGACGCCGCCGGTGTACTGGTCGACCGGCATCCACTTCCGGACGGCCTCGACGTCGAACGGGCCCTCGGTGTACCGCGGCGAGCAGTAGCGGAAGTAGTACCAGGACGAGTCGACGAAGGTGTCCATGGTGTCGGTGTCGCGCCGGGCCGCGCCGCCGCACTTGGGGCAGGACACGTTCACCCAGTCGTGCGCGGACGCCAGCGGGGACTCGCCCTTGGGCGCCAGGTCGGCGCCGCGCAGGTTGTCCGGCAGGACGACGGGCAGCTGGTCGTCCGGGACGGGGACCTCGCCGCACTCCTCGCAGTGGATGATCGGGATCGGGCAGCCCCAGAACCGCTGCCGGGACACCAGCCAGTCGCGCAGCCGGAAGTTCACCGACGCCTTGCCGGTGCCGCGCTCGGCCAGCACCTCGATGATCTTGGCGATGCCCTCGGCCTTGGCCAGGCCGTCGATCGGGCCGGAGTTGACGATGCGGCCGTCGCCCGCGGTGGCGACGCCGGTCTCGGCCGGGTCGGCCTCGCCGGTCTCGAGCACGACGCGCACGGGCAGGCCGAACTTCAGCGCGAAGTCCAGGTCGCGCTGGTCGTGCGCCGGGACGGCCATGATCGCGCCGTGCCCGTACTCGGCCAGGACGTAGTCGGCGGCCCACACCGGGATGCGCTCGCCGTTCACCGGGTTGACCGCGTAGCGGCCCAGGAACACGCCGGTCTTCTCGCGCTCGGTGGACAGCCGCTCGATCTCGCTCTCCCGCGAGACCTCGTCGCGGTAGGCCTCGAACGCGGCGCGCTGCTCGGGCGCGACGATCTCCTCGGCCAGCGCGGCGTCGGCGGCGACGACCATGAACGTCGCGCCGTACAGCGTGTCGGGACGGGTGGTGTAGACGGTGACCGGCTCGTCCCGGCCCTCGATGACGAAGTCGACGTCGGCGCCGGTGGAGCGGCCGATCCAGTTGCGCTGCATCAGCAGGACGCGCTCGGGCCACTTGCCCTCCAGCTGCTCCATGTCGTCCAGCAGCCGGTCGGCGTAGTCGGTGATCTTGAAGTACCACTGGGTCAGGACGCGCTTCTCGACCAGCGCGCCGCAGCGCTCGCAGTGCCCGCCGACGACCTGCTCGTTGGCCAGCACGGTCTGGTCGTTCGGGCACCAGTTGACCTGGCCGCCCTTGCGGTAGGCCAGGCCGCGCTCGAACAGGCGCAGGAACAGCCACTGCGTCCAGCGGTAGTACTCGGGGTCGGAGGTGTGCAGGCGGCGCGACCAGTCGAAGGACGGCGCGTACCGGCGGAACGATCCGGCCTGGGTCTCGATGTTGGCGTAGGTCCACTCGGCGGGGTGCGCGTCACGCTTGATCGCGGCGTTCTCGGCGGGCAGGCCGAAGGAGTCCCAGCCGACCGGGTGCAGGACGTTGAAGCCCCGCTGGAACCAGAAGCGCGCCGGGACGTCCCCGATGGCGAACGCCTCGGCGTGCCCCATGTGCAGGTCGCCGGACGGGTAGGCGAACATGTCCAGCGCGTAGCGACGCTCGCGGCCGTCGTCCTCCTCCGCGGCGGCGAACGGCAGGAGTTCGGCCCACCGGGCCTGCCACGTGTCCTGAACCGCCCGGGGGTCGTACTGCTCGTCGCTGCTCACGGTCGCTACTCCGGTCCTTCTGAAACGGGATGGTCCGACTGCTCTGGGTGGAGTTCCGCGCCCTGGGCCGTGCCGAAAAAGGGCCCCGGAACATGCGAAGACCCCTCACACAGGAGGGGTCGCCGCGCCGACGCGTCTCTATCGCGTCAACGCGGCGGTCCAAGGAGCAGCCTGGCTCGCATACCCCAAGAGTAGCGCAGAGGCAAGGCCACCGGCCTCCCCGATACCGCGGCGGTGGCGGGCCCGGCGCGCTCCGCGCGGTCCGGGCCGTCCGGGCGGATGGGGGGTTGACGAGAATCCGACAGGAAGGTTTCTTGTCAGTAAGGGCCGGTCCCCGGTTCCTCCGGTCCCGGCCACGCCCCCTCCGGAGCCCTGCCCGAAGGCTCCCCCCGCCAAGGAGACGCGCATGCCCGGAACGCGCACGTTCACTCCACGCAAGACCACGCTCCTGCTCGCCGCCGTCGCCGGACTCGGCCTGCCGCTGCTCAGCGCGGCCCCTGCCCTCGCGCACGGCTACACCACGTCGCCGCCCAGCCGGGCGCTGCTCTGCAAGCAGGGCGTCGTGAGGAACTGCGGCCCGATCCAGTGGGAGCCGCAGAGCACCGAGGGCCCGAAGGGATTCCCGTCCGCCGGGCCCGCCGACGGGACGCTCTGCGCGGCGGGTGACTCCCGCTGGGCCCCGCTGGACGACCCGCGCGGCGGCGCCTGGCCCGCCAGGTCCCTCACGTCCGGCGCGTCCTTCTCCTTCACCTGGACGCTGACCGCCGCGCACGCCACGACCTCGTTCCGCTACTTCGTCACCAGGGACGGCTGGAACCCGGCGCAGCCGCTCACCCGCGCCCAGCTCGACCCGACGCCGTTCCTCCAGGTCGACTACGGCGGCAGGATCCCGCCCTACAGCGTCACCCACACCGGAACGCTGCCGGTGAAGCACGGCCGCCACATGATCCTCGCCGTCTGGACCATCGCCGACACCGCCAACGCCTTCTACCAGTGCTCGGACGTCGACTTCGGCTGATCACCGCGCCGACAGGTCCGCCCGCCGCCCCGGGGAGGGACGGCGGGCGGACCTTCGGGCGCGAAACCGGGGCGGGTGAGGGTCAGTTGCCGGAGGAGTCGCGCGCGAGGGAGAGGACGCCGGTGATCTGGACGCGCGTGAGGGCCAGGTCGGCGCCGACGGCGTTCAGGGTCTCCTCCTCGGAGAAGGTGAGCGGGCCGTCCAGGAGGGCGATCTCGGCGGCGGCGCGGAGGATGTTCTCGCGGGCCTCGGGGGCGAGGGTGTCCGCGGAGCGGGCCATCTCGACCCGGATGTCGTCGAAGGACCGGCCGAGGTCGGCGTCCAGGGCGGCGGTGTCGTACCCGACGCCCGCCTGCCGGACGATCTCGACCGCGCGCTCCCGGGCCCCGGGGTAGGTGACGTCCCCGGACCGGAGCACCTGGACGACGGCCATCCGCAGCAGCGTGCCCGGCATCGTGGAGAGCTGGGCGCTGGTCGGGACGGCCAGGACGCCGGTCGTCCAACGGCCGTGGCAGGTGTCGCACTGGACGATCTCGGGCCCGGTCTTGTTGAGCGGAAGGACCGGGATGAAGAACAGGGTGAAGAAGTTGCGCCCCTGGCGGCGGCGGTACTCGCGGTCGCCGCCGCAGTTCGGGCAGTGGAACACGCCCCGGTCGAGCGTGAAGTACACGACCCGGAAGCCAAAGATGATCAGCACGTGGCAGGTTCCCCTCTGTCGCGGCCCCGGCGGCCGCCTCGCGGCGGCCCTTCGGCCGCGTCCCCGCCCCCGGCCGCGCCTTCGGGACGGTCCTCGGGACGGGGTCGCCGCCATGCTAGCGATGAACCACGACACATCCGGTAAAACCGGGCGTTCAGCATTCCTGCAGCAAGAAAGCCCATGTCAGGGGCTGGCGCGCCCGCCCACCCATGGGCAAGGATGTCGGCAAAACTGCATAAACTCGTCAGTAATAACTGCCTGGTGACTCAGCGCGAGGAGTGCCATGTACAACCTGTCCGTCCTGCTGGAGGACGCCGCCCGCGAGACCCCGGACCGCGACGCCCTGGTCTTCGGTGATCTGCGGCTGTCCTACACGTTCCTGAACACGGTCGCGAACCAGGTCGCCAACCTGCTGCGCGAACGCGGGATCGGACCGGGCGACAAGATCGCGCTCTCCTCGCCGAACCTGCCGTACTTCCCGATGGTGTACTTCGGGGCGCTCAAGGCCGGAGCGGTCGTCGTCCCGCTGAACGTGCTGCTCAAGCCGCGCGAGATCGCCTACCACCTCGCCGACTCCGACGCCAAGGCGTTCTTCTGCTTCGAGGGCACCCCGCAGCTGCCGCTCGGCGAGACCGGGCACGCCGGGTTCGAGCGGGCCGAGAACTGCGAGCACTTCTTCCTGCTGCCCGCGAACCCGGCCGCGACCGAGTCCCCGATCGACGGCGCCGAGCTGTTCTGGGCGGCGCTCGCGGGCAGGTCCGGCGAGTTCGAGCCGGCCCCGACCGAGCCGACCGACACCGCCGTGATCATCTACACCAGCGGGACGACCGGCCAGCCCAAGGGCGCCGAGCTGTCGCACAGCAACCTGCTGACCAACGCGATGATCGACGACACGCTGTTCGCCCGGTCCCCGCACGACGTCACGCTCGTCACGCTGCCGCTGTTCCACATCTTCGGGCAGAGCTGCGTGATGAACGTCAGCCTCTACCGCCGCGCGACCATGGTCATGCAGGCCCGGTTCGACGCCGACGAGGCGATCAGGCTGATGGTCAAGGAGAAGGTGAACTTCTTCGCGGGCGTCCCGACGATGTACTGGGGGCTGCTCACGCACGAGACGTCCGCCGAGGACATCGCGACGATCAAGGAGAACCTGAACGTCTCGGTCTCCGGCGGCGCGGCCCTGCCGATGGAGGTGCTGAAGGGCTTCGGGGAGAAGTTCGGCATCCAGATCCTCGAGGGCTACGGGCTGTCGGAGACCTCGCCGGTCGCGTCGTTCAACCGTCCGGACCGTCCGACCAAGCCCGGCTCGATCGGCCTGCCCATCTGGGGCGTCGAGATGAAGCTGATCACCGACGACTGGAAGGACGTCGAGGGCGAGGGCCCCGGCGAGCTGGCCGTCCGTGGGCACAACGTCATGAAGGGCTACTACGGGCGGCCCGAGGCGACCGAGACCGCGATCAGGGACGGCTGGTTCCGCACCGGCGACATCGCCCGCCGCGACGACGAGGGCTACTACTACATCGTCGACCGCTCCAAGGACATGATCATCCGTGGCGGGTACAACGTGTACCCGCGGGAGCTCGAAGAGGTCCTGATGAGCCACCCGGACGTCTCCCTGGTGGCCGTCGTCGGCATCCCGCACGACTCGCACGGCGAGGAGATC
The DNA here is from genome assembly GCF_000518265.1 of Actinomadura oligospora ATCC 43269. Taxonomy (GTDB): domain Bacteria; phylum Actinomycetota; class Actinomycetes; order Streptosporangiales; family Streptosporangiaceae; genus Spirillospora; species Spirillospora oligospora. The sequence goes on from NZ_KI912412.1 coordinate 306,303, forward strand.
AAGGCGTACGTGATCCGCACGCCCGGCTCGTCCCTCACCGAGGACGAGCTGATCGCGTGGGGCAAGGAGCAGTTCGCGAACTACAAGTACCCGCGCGTCGTCGAGTTCCGCGAGGAGCTCCCGATGACCGCGACCGGCAAGATCCTCAAGCGCGAACTCCGCTAGCGGACCCCGCGGTCCGTCCGGGAAAGCGGCCGGACGGTCCGGCGAACCTCTCGTGACGGCGGCGCACCGAGCGCCGCCGTCACCACGGGAGGAATCGCATGGCGTTCAAGACGACACGGACCTTCAGGGCGAAACCGGCGTTCAAGGCGACCGTGGCGCTCTCCACGGCGACCCTGCTCGCGGGGACCGCCCTCCCCGCGAGCGCGGCCCTGGCGGCCCCCGCGCCGTCCCGGGCCCCCGCGGCCCCGTCCCACCCGGCCCCAAGGCCGCCCTACCTGCACGGGAACTTCAAGGACGGCCTGGTCAGGAGCGGCCCGGACCGCGAGGCGAAGGCGCGGCGTCCGCACGCGACCCCGGCCGCCGGCGAGCACGTCCTCAAGGCGGACGTCCTGGACCGCGACGGCAAGGCCCCGTCCACCCAGCGCGCCAGCCAGCTCTACGTCTGGCCGCTGAACGGTGACGACCCGATCGGCATCGACGTGGCGGACGGTCACGGAGAGGCGCCCGTCCCGGACGGCGGCTACGTCCTCGCCATCAAGATCCGCGACACCGCGCCGGACGGCCGGACCAGCGTCGTCCAGCTGTACGACCCGAAGGTCGAGGTCAAGGCCGACACCACCGTGACGCTGGACGGACGCGCGGCCCGTCCCCTCCGCGTGACGGCCGACCGGCCGGACGCCAAGACCGCCGACTCCGCCTCGGTCATCTCCCAGCGGCTCGGCACCAAGTACCGGGCGGTCACGACGCTGCGGGCCGACGACGTCTACGTGACGCCCGCCGCGCCCGGCGACGACCTGCAGCTCGACGTCGCCGCGCGGCTGACGAAGGACGGGGCGCAGAAGGGCAGCCCGTACGCCTACAACATCAGCTCGTCGGTCAAGGGCATCCCGGCCGACCCGAGCGTCCGCGTCCGCACCGCCGACCTCGCCGAGGTCCGCACCGGGTACGCGAGTCCCGGCGGTCCGAACTGCTCCAGCGGCTACGCCTCCCCCTCCTGGACGACCGACATCGAGTACGCGCTCCACAACGATGTGGGCTCCCTGCCCGCCGAGCGCATCGAGTACTTCACCCCCGGCGTCGACTGGTACCTGAGCCAGGCGGTCACCGACGAGTCCTGTTCCTACAACGACTACGACCTCCTCCTACGCCACGAGTGGTTCCCCGGCCCCGGTCGCCACGCGCGCACCTGGGGACAGGCGCCGTTCGGGCCGGGCCAGGGCGGGCTCACTCCCGACAGCGACGGCGCGAACCTCGTCGAAGTGCCCATGGTCAGCAGCGCCGACGCCGACACCGTCGCGGGTGGCCTCTCGTTCACCCAAGGGACGACCTACCTGATCGACGCCTCGGGCACGGTCGTCGCGAGCAGCAGCGTCCCCGGCTACCTCAACGGCTCGCCACCGGCCGCGCCCGGCTCGTACACGCTCACGGTCGACGCGAAGCGCTCGGCCCCCTGGACGGACCTCTCGCCCCAACAGCACATCGCCTGGAACGTGAAGGTCACCGACCCGAAGGCCACGCTCCCGCTCGGCGTCGTCCGCTACAAGGCCCACGGCCTGGACGCCTCGAACCGCGCCGCCGTGAGCTCGTTCCAGACGCTCTCCCTCACCCCGGACGGCCTGACCACGAACACGGCCCCGAAGCTCTGGACGTCCACCGACAACGGCACGACCTGGCAGTCCGTCCCGGTCTTCAAGGACGGCACCGGCTGGAAGGCCGCCTTCCGCAACCCGGCGCGGGCGGGCTTCGTCTCGCTCCGCACCCAGGTCGGCGGCGTCGTCGACCAGACCGTGATCCGCGCCTACGGCGTCCGCTGACCGAACGCGAACGGCGTCCTGGCCTCACTCGGAGGCCAGGACGCCGTTCCCTGTCTCAGCCGGAGGCCCCGGCCGATGCGTCGTTTCAGACGAAGAACCCGATGACGCTCCGGATGCGTCCGTCCTCGAACTCGACCGCGTCGTAGCCGGTGGCGACCTCGCCGAGCTTCCAGGTGAACAACGCCTTGCCGTGGTGCTCGCCGATGACCTCACCGAGCCTGAACCTCAGGTCGCCGAACTTTCCGTGGGCGACGCCGATCGCGTCCGACAGCGCCTCGTGCCCGCGCAGGCCCGCATAGTCGGGGTCGGAGTAGACCGAGTCCTCGGTCAGGACGGACTTGATCAGTTCCATGCGGGCGGCGGCGTCCCGCTCGTTCCAGACCTCGATGTAGTCGCGGATCAGCTGGTCGTTGTTCATCGGACGGCTCCTTCGAGCGAGGGTGACTGTTCTGAGCTGGAAACAGATCGGGGGGACTTGAGCGCGAGGGCGATCAGCCCCCCGACGACGGTGACGGCCGCGGCCGTCCATCCCGCGGCGTGCAAGCCGGGGAGACTCTGGGACGAGGAGGTGGCGATCGCGACGAAGACCGCGAGGCCCATCGCGCCGCCGACCTCCTTGGCGGTGCTGGCCAGGCCGGACGCGACGCCCTGCTCGTCCGGTGCGACGCCCGCCCCCGCGGAGGCGAACAGGGTGACGAAGCCGAGGCCGCCGAACAGCCCCCACACGACGCTGCCGGGGAGCAGCGTCCAGAAGCCGCCGCCGGACGTGGCGCCCGCGACCGTCATCGCGATGCCCACACCGGCGCCGACCATCGAGACGGCGAGCGTGGTGCGGACGCCCCAGCGGCCGATCGCCCTCGGCGCGGCCTTCAGGGCTCCGTACATGCTGACCAGCGTCAGCGGCAGGAACGTCAGCCCCGCCTCCAGCGAGCTGTAGCCGCGGACGGGCTGCAGGTAGGAGACCAGGATGTAGTAGCCGCCGCCGAGCGTGCTCTGGAAGAGGGCGATCACGATCATGGTGGTCGCCAGGCCGCGGCTCCGCGCCAGCCGCAGCGGGATCAGCGGATCCCGGGTGCGCGACTCCACGACCAGCAGCACCGCGAGCAGCACGACGCCCGCCGCCAGCGCGCCGAGGGCGCGCACCGAGACCCATCCGGCGTCCGAGCCGCTGGCCAGCCCGAACACCAGCAGCGCCGAGCCCGCGGTCGCGAGCACCGCGCCCGGCACGTCGAACGAACCGGACGTGCGGGCCGGGTCGGCGGGCAGCAGCCGCGGCGCGGCCAGGGCGCAGCCGAGCGCCAGCGGGACGTTCACGTAGAACACCCACTCCCAGCCCAGGTAGTTCGTCAGCACCCCGCCGAGCAGCGATCCGGCGGCGAGGCCCGCGCAGCCCGCCATGCCCCACGCGCCGAGCGCCCGGTTCCGCTCGGGACCCTCGGCGAAGCCCCGATAGATGAGCGTGAGCGTCGCGGGGGTCAGCAGCGCCCCGCCCACTCCCTGGACGGCGCGGGCCGCGATGAGCGTCCCCGCCTCGGCTGCCAGCCCGCCCGCGAGCGACGCCACGCCGTACAGCGCCAGGCCGGTCATGAACATGCGGCGCGGTCCGAGCCGGTCCACGGCCCGTCCGCCGAACAGCAGCAACCCGCCGAGCCCGACCGCGTAGGCACTGACCACCCACTGCACGGACGACGGGCCGAATCCCAGCGCCTTCCCGATGTCGGGCAGCGCGACGTACACGATGTTGTAGTCCAAAGCCACGATGAGCTGCGTCAACGCCAGCAGCCCCAGGCGCAGCCGATGCTGTTCCATCTCCCACCCTATATGCCGTTGATTTACTACACGCCGTTCAAAGTTCTACACGGCGTACAGTAGCCCAACACTGTAGAGTGTCAAGCGTGACCGAGCAGACGACGACTCCGACGACCCGGACGCCGAACCGCCGCGCCCGGCTCCGCGCCCAGACCAGCGACGAGATCAAGGAGATCGCGCTCCGGCTCATGGCCGAGGGCGGTCCGGACGCCATCTCGCTGCGCGCCATCGCCCGCGAGATGGGCATGACGGCGGGCGCGATCTACAGCTACTTCCGCACCCGGGACGACCTGGTCACGACGCTGATCGGCGACGTCTACACCGCCCTGGTGGAGGCCGCCTCGGCCGCCCGCGACGCCGTCCCCGAGTCCGATCCGGGCGGCCGGATCATGGCCTGGGCGCAGGCCATGCGCGAGTGGGCGATCGCCGAGCCCGCGGGCTTCCGCCTGATCTACGGCGACCCCGTCCCCGGCTACCAGGAGCCCGTCGACGGTCCCGGCCAGGCCGCCGAGCTGCGCGCCTGCACGGCCCTCACCGACCTCGTCGCCGCCGCCTGGCCGACCGCCGCCCCCCTCCAGCAGGACGGACGCTCCTACAGCTGGGACGACTTCGACCCCGGCCTCGTCGCCCACGTCCGCGAGGACTTCCCCGACCTGCCGCCGGAGGCCATCGCCCTCACGCTGCGCGTCTGGGGCCGCATGCACGGCCTCGTCGCCCTCGAGATCTACGGCCACCTCCGCCCGCTGATCCACGACCCGGCGACCGTCCACCGCGACGAAATGCGCGCCCTGGTCGCCTCCCTGGGCCTGACCGCCTGACCACGCGCCGCGCGACCGCGCCGGTGCCGCCGGAATGTTGTTGTCGCTCCCGCAGGGGCGCGGCTAGCGTGCGGCAGGTGGACCACTTCTCGCGTTCCTGGACGGCGTTGCTGGCGGCCGTGGCCGAGACCCCGGACGAGGACTTCGAGCGTCCGTCCGGATGCGCCGGATGGTCGGTCCGCGACCTGGCCTGCCACCTGGTCATCGACGCTCAGGACGTCCTGATCACCCTGGTCACGCCCGCCGACGGCGCACCAACGGCCGACGCGGCCACCTACTGGGACGTCCAGGACGAGCCCCCGACCGGCGACGATCCCTTGGACGCCCTGATCCCCCGCCTAGCCGCCGCCTACGGCGAGCCGCGCTGGCTCAAGTTCCACCTGGACGACGTAGGCACCGCAGCCGGACGCGCCGCCACCCTCGCCGACCCGGCCGCCCGCGTCAGCACGCAGGACAAGGTCCTCACGGTCGCCGACTACCTCACGGCGTACGTCCTCGAATGGACGCTGCACCACCTCGACCTGATCGCCGATTTCCCCGACGCCGCCGCCCCTCCGGCCGAGTCAACGTCCGCCGCCCGCGCCCTCCTGGAACGGATCGCCGGGGCCCCGTTCCCGGCGTCCCTCTCCGACAGGGCCGCTCTCCTCATCGGCACCGGCCGCCGCGTCCCCACCACCGAAGAAGAAGCCGCACTCGCCGACTTCCCGCCGAAGCTCCCCCTCATCCTCGGCTGACGCTCAACGACCGAGCCCTGAGAGAAAGCCGAGCACCTGATCCCAGCCCTGCCGCTTGGCAACGGCGTTCGCAGGACGGCTACCGCCCAGGTCGCTCAAGAGGCCAGTGACCGGATGCCGGAGCTTCGTGCCCCCAGCGAGGTAGGGAAATGTGCCGACCCCGTGCCCGGCCCCCGGATACACCAGCGTCCGGTGAGGAAACCGATCGTGGGCGTCGTCGAGTTCGCTCATGATCTGTTGAGCCGACGCCTCCGAGGCCCACAGCTTGTCCTGGGTTCCGGCGACGGCCAGGACGGGCCCGTTGATGTGATCAACCGCAAGAGGCGCCAGCGGGATCTGCTCTCCCCCACGGGTCCATGCGACGCCGCTGGGGTAGCCCCCGTGGATGGTGGATGCGGGCGCGTAGTCGATGACGCCGTGAACGATGCCGGGGTAGAGCTGAGCGACCAGGAGCGCCGCCTCACTGCCTCGGGAGTATCCCTGGACGATCAGGTGGGCCGGATCGACGCCCGGCTGAGCGGCCAGCAGACGAGCGGCGCGCGCGAAGTACTCGATGGGGATGTTCTGGAGGGTCTGGGGCAGCCCGGGTTCGGCGAAGTAGGCGACGCTGAGAGTCGGAAAGCCGTGCGAGGCGAGGAGTGCGGCCTCTGGCAGCCCGGTGTTTCCGCCCTCGGACCCGCCGATCAGCAGGACGGCCGGATGGCGCGGCGTCCCACGCGGCGGCAGGAACAGGCGTCCGGAAACCTTGTCGGCAGCGAGCGTGAACGTCTTCTGGGTGACACCGGACGCCAGCCACTGGCGCGTCAGCGTCCGCTGAGCCAGCCGTTTCCCGTGCGCGGTCACACCGATCGTCACCTGGAAGGACGGCTCCGGCGCATAGAAGCCCTGCTGGTCGGGATCGCCGCTGGGCGGGTTCATCGACCAGAACAACCCCATACCGTCCACGCCGGTGTAGGTCCCAGATGTCGGACGATCGCGCCCCAGGTCAACGGCCCCGTGAGCGTCCGCGCGGAACGTCACCTCCCCGCGCCAGGACTTCCTTTGATAGTCGGACGCGGTAGCGGTCACGCTGACCCGATCCCCCGCCCGCAACCCACTGACGGAGATGTGGACGGCCCGATCAGCAAGACCCGTCTGGGCGTCCACATTCAGGACGGCATGAGTGCTGTGCGCCTGACTGCACCCAGCGAGGGAACTCACAGCGAGGAGAACCACTCCCGCAGCCGAACCTAACCCCCGCGCAAAACCACCAGAAGAGCGCACCACCACAACACCAAAGTGCGCCCACCAAGGGGCGCACTCCAGCGAATGACTACATCCGGTCAGCCGATCCCGGCCCGGACCTTCCCGAACAACAGGGCCAGTGCCTCCCGCGACAACCTCAGATGCCCCGCACCAGGATTCTTGCTGTCCCGAACCCCAACAGCACCGACCAGGCCAGCCAACTCGACGCAGGCTCCCTGTTCAGGGCCACTGCGACTCGCCTTCCGCCACACGGCCTCTTCATTCATTGGACGCCTCGCGCACACGCCCGAAGAGTTCGGCGAGCGCAGAACAGGACAGGCTCAGGTGACCTGCATGCGGAGCCTTGCTGTCGCGGACGCCGACCACACCAGCCAGGCCAGCCAACTCGACGCACTCGCCCTGCTCAGTACCGCTGTAGCTCGACTTGCGCCACACGGCCTCGTCATTCATGAGAAGACCTGCCCAAGCTCCCGAGAAGCTCGGCGAACGCCGAGCGAGACAGAGTGAGGTGCCCCAATTCCGGAGCCTTGCTGTCGCGAACACCGACGACATCCACCAGGTCGGCCAGTTCGACGCACGCGCTCTCTTCGGGGCCACTGGCTTTGGCCTTGCGCCACACAAGCTGATCAGTCACGGAACGCCTCCATAACTCGCCGGATCAGCTCGATCGAGCGCTCCACGCTCAAGGCCGATCCACTGATCCGCTCGTACCTCAGAGCGTACTTCAGGACATCGGCCGGCGACGCTACCAGCCGCCCCGTCCCGGGGGCGTCCGTGTAAGCGGCCTCTCCCCAGGGATCTCCTGTGAGGAGCTGAAACGAGCCCGCGAGGCCCGCATGCGCACCGCACTCCCACGAGCGGGGCACGACCCGAATCATGATGTGAGCCTGCTCGGCCGCGTTCAGCAGATATTCGAGCTGCTCCCGCATGATGCGCGGGGACCCGACCGGCCAGTCCAGGGCGTTCTGGCTCAACAGCAACGAGACGTTGGGCGGCGCCTGCTCACGCGCGAGCATCTCCTGACGCTGCAAGCGCCTCATCACGATGCCCTCGACATCAGTCTCGATGGATGAGGCGACCAAAGCGCGCGCGTAGTCCTCGGTCTGGAAGAGCCCCGAGATGACCTGCGCCTCGTAGAGACGAAGCCACGTCGCCTGCTGCTCGAACTTGACGTACTGGGGGAACCATTCGGGATCGTGCCCAAAGCTCGCATACCACACGAGCAGCGCGAAGAGATCGACCGTCCCCAGCGCCAGGTCGGCCTTCTCCGCAAGAGCCAGGTCGAGTCGCTCCTCCCCACGCTCAATCCGGGAAACCTTCGACTTGCTGATCTGGAGAGCACGCCCGAGCGCCTCCCCGGACAAACCCTTCCGTTTCCGCGATTGCCGCAGGTAGTGAGCACTGAAGTTCCACAGGTTGCTCTTGGGGTCCGGAAGCTGAAGAAGCGACTCACGCGTGGCCATGACACCCTCCCTCTTTCCCAACCTTTCCCGGATGCTGACGGTACACGCGACATCACGCCGCGTCAGGAGAACTGTGTGACTCACGGCACAGGATTCTCGGAAGGCGGGTGGCGAGGGTGGGCGATCAGGTGGGGGACGGCGGGTCGATGTTCCGGCGGGCGTTGTTCGTCAACGCGGACGCGTCGGACACGGCACGGCTCCTGACCAGGCAGGTTCTCGAGAAGTGGGGGCTGGTCGAGTTGCGGGACGAGGCGGAGACGATCGTGGGCGAGTTCGTCGCGAACGTGGCGGCCGTCCAGCCGCAGGGGACCGTTTTCGGGTTGCGGCTCATCCTCGATCGGACGCAGGTCGTCATCGAGATCCACGACCATTCGCCGGACGAGCCGCGTTGGCCCGCGCCCGCGCAGGAGCTCGACCTCCTCGCCGAATCCGGACGCGGCCTTTTCATGGTGCGGGCCCTGGCAAACCAGTACGGCCACCGGTTCACGTCCGGCCGGATCAAAATCGTCTGGGCCACGCTGTCCGCGCCCATCGCCTATGGGAACGGACGGGAATCCGTCACGGGAGCTGAGACTGTGCAGTCGCCAGCTTCTGAGTACCGATGACGCGGAGCAACTTCAGCGCCTCGTGCGAGTCCGTTCCGGGCGTCGCCGTGTAGAGGATGACCTTCTGGTCCCTTTCCGGCACGACGAGCACATCGCAGTGCAACTCCATAGGGCCGACCACCGGATGCACCATCGTCTTGGTGTTGCTACGCCGGATCTCCACGTCGTGCTCCGCCCACACGCGACGGAACAACTCGCTCCCCTCCAGCAACTCCTCTAGCAAAGCCTTGATGCCCGGGTCGTTCGGGTAGCGACCGCGAGCCGCGCGAAGGTCGGCGGCCGAGGCCCTGGCGAACTGGAAGTACTCGTCCTCCTCGGTGATCTGCGCCGACTCCGCGACCAGGAAGAACCAGCGGAGCGGGTTGCGGTCGCGGGGCGGCAGCGCCGAGAAGTCGGCGAGGAGCGCCGAGGCCATCGCGTTCCAGGCGAGGACGTTGTAGGCCGCGTCCAGCACGTAGGCGGGGGTGTCGTCCAGGCGCTCCAGCAGGTGGACGATGCCGGGCGGGACGTCCTGCGGCGGCCCTTGCGGCGGGGCCGGAGGCTCGCCCGCCAGGTGGAACAGGTGGGTGCGCTCGTCGTCGCTGAGCCGCAGGGCACGCGCCAGCGCGCCGAGGATCTGCCTGGACGGGTTGGGTCCGCGCGCCTGCTCCAGCCGGACGTAGTAATCGACCGACATGTCCGCCAGGCGCGCGACCTCCTCGCGGCGCAGGCCGGGCGTGCGGCGGCGCGATCCGGATGGCAGCCCGACGTCTCCCGGGCTGATGCGGGCGCGGCGGACGCGTAGGAACTGTGCGAGCTCGGCCTTCTCCACGCGTCCATTCTGCGGCGGTTTCAGAGCCCAAGGGTGGTACCGCTGATCCCAGCTTCGCGGAGTCTCTCCTTCGCGCGGACGGATGCGGCCAAGCTGACCTGCATGAACGAGAAGCGCATCGCCCTGGTCACCGGGGCCAACAAGGGAATCGGGTTCGAGGTCGCGCGGATGCTGGGCCGCGAGGGGATGACCGTCCTCGTCGGGGCACGCTCGGAGGAGCGCGGCGAGAAGGCGGCGGCCGAACTCACCGGCGACGGGCTCGACGCGCGGTTCGTCCGGCTGGACGTCACCGACGACGAGACCATCGAGGCCGCCGCGAAGTGGATCGAGACCGAGTTCGGACGGCTCGACGTCCTCGTCAACAACGCCGGGATCGCCCCGGCCGAGGCGAGCGTCTCGCCGAGCGAGCTGGCCGTGGCGGCGCTGCGCATGACGTACGAGACGAACGTGTTCGGCGTCGTCGCCGTCACGAACGCCATGCTGCCGCTCCTGCGCCGCGCCGACGCCGCGCGCATCGTGAACGTGTCGAGCGAACTGGGCTCGATCACCCTGCTCAGCGACCCGGACGGCGTCTACTATCCCTTCAACCTGCTGGCCTACAACTCGTCCAAGACGGCGCTGAACGGGATCACGCTGTCGTACGCGAAGGAGCTGGCCGACACCGGCATCAAGGTGAACGCCGCCAATCCCGGTTACACGGCCACCGACCTGAACGCGCACACCGGTTTCCAGACGGTCGAGCAGGGCGCGGGCTTCGTCGTGCCGCTCGCGCTCCTGCCCGAGGACGGCCCGTCCGGCGGCTTCTTCACCGGGACCGAGCCGCTCCCCTGGTGACGCCGGTGGGCGTCAGAACGCGCACTCCAGGTGCTTGATGCCGTTGATGAAGTTGGATTCCAGGCGTTCGGGAGGCGCCGTGGTCCGGATGTCCGGCAGGCGGCGGAACAACTCGCGGAACATCACGGTGATCTCCTGCCGGGCGAGGTGCGCGCCGAGGCAGAAGTGCGGGCCGGGCGCGCCGAAGCCCAGGTGCGGGTTCGGGTCACGGGTGATGTCGAACGTGTCGGGGTCGTCGAACACGGTCTCGTCGCGGTTGGCGGAGCAGTAGTACATCAGGACCTTGTCGCCGTCCTTGAACCACTGTCCGCCCAGCTCGTAGTCGCGCGTGACCGTCCGTCGCATGAGGTTCACCGGGCTCGCGTACCGGACGATCTCCTCGACGGCCGTCGGCGCGAGCCGTTCGAAGTCCGACGTCCAGAGCGCGCGCTGGCCGGGGTGCCGGGTGAGGAGGTCGAGGCCGTGCGCGATCGCGTTCCGCGTCGTCTCGTTGCCCGCGACGATCAGCAGGATGAAGAACGAGCCGATCTCCGCGTCCGTGAGCGACTCGCCTTCGACGTTCGCGTGGGTGAGGACCGAGGTCAGGTCGTCGGCGGGACGCTCCGCGCGCTGCGCGGCGATCTCGTGGACCATCTGCCGCAGCTCCTCGCCCGCCGCGATCACGCTCGGCCCGAGCTCGGCGAGGTCGGGCATGTACTCGGGGTCGAACGAGCCGACGATCAGGTTGGACAGCTCGAAGACGCGGTCGTGCCGCTCCGGCGGGACGCCCATCAGGTCACAGATGATCTTCAGTGGGAGCCGTCCGGCGACCTCGGCGACGAAGTCTCCGCCGCCCTTGGGCCGGAAGTCCTCGATGATCCGGACGGCCGCTGCGTCGATCGCGTCGGTGATGCGGGCGACCACGCGGGCCGTGAAGGCGCGCGACACGATCCGGCGCAGGCGGGCGTGCCGCGGATCGTCCATCGTGATCATGGAGCCGAAGTACTCCATGAACTCCGGCGGCGGGTCGAGCGTCCCGGCGATCGTCCCGCGCGAGGAGCAGAACACCTCCGGACGGCGGCTCGCCTCGGCCACGTCCGCGTGCCTGACCAGCGCGTAGTGCCCGTTCCCTCGCTGGAACCCGAACGCCTCCATCCACGGCATCTCGGGCTCGGGGAACAGCACCGGGCGGTCCGCCCGCCGCAGCTCCGCGAACACCGCGACCCGCTCCTCCCAGGGCTTCGCCCAGAACGCCAGGTCACCCGGATTGACGCTCGCCGGGTTGACGCTCGCCGGGTCATCGTCCGCCGGTCCGTCTGGGCTGGTGTGATGGTGGAGATCGTCCGGGCCGGACATGGTCACCGCCTCTCGCGCACGTCCCTCCATCGTGGCAAAGCAAGCGCTTGCGTCAACCCTGGAGTTCAGCGGGCGTCGATCCAGCGCAGGATCCGGCGGTTCACCTCGTCCGGACGCTCCAGATGCAGGAAGTGACCGGCGTCCGGGACGAGTTCGGCCCGCGAGTCCAGCGGGAGGGCACCCAGGAGCGCGGCCCGGTCGGCGAACACTCCGTCCGCGCCGAAGCATCCGTCGGACGCTCCGTGCAGGTAGAGCGTGGGCCGCTTCCCCGGACGCGACGACGCGTCCTGTTCGGCGGCATAGCGCGGCAGGTGCAGGGACGCGTCGAGCATCGCCCGGTAGTAGCCGATCGCGGCTTCCATGTGGGCGGGCGTGGCCATGCACCGCATGAAGCGCGCCACCTCGTCCGCCATGCCGCCGACGCCCGTCGTGCCGTCGGCGCCGTCGCTCGCCGCCGTGCCGTAGCCAGGCGACCAGTCGCGCCAGAGCCCTGCGACGAAGTCCTCGGTCATCGCCATCGCGGCGAGCGGCGTCTGCATGAGGAAGACGTAGAACGAGCGCTTGAGCTGCTCATATGAGAAGAACGACTGGAGGATCGCGCCCATCGGCGGGACGGCCAGCGTGACGACGCGCCGCCAGCGTTCCGGCGCGGACGCCGCCGCGGCGTAGGCGGCCGACGCTCCCCAGTCGTGCCCGATCAGGACGGCGTCGCCGTCCCCGCCGAGCACCTCGTGCAGCGCGTTCGCGTCGGCGGCGAGCGCGCCCGTCTGGTACGCGCCGTCCTTCGGGATCGCGGTGGGCGCGTACCCGCGCATGAACGGCGCGACCGCGCGGTACCCGGCGTCGGCCAGCTCGGGCAGCAAATGCCGCCACGTGTGCGCCGAGTCGGGGAAGCCGTGGAGGCACAACGCCAGCGGCCCGGACGCGGGCCCGGCCGTCCTGTACGCGAACTCCAGCCCGTTCGCCTCGACCACACCCGACCCGATCGCGGGGTCCGTCATCGGGAACCTCCCAAGCGCTCGCTTCGCCCGTGAGCCTATCGAACCGTGAGAAGACTCACGAGATGTGCGGATCTCGTTATTATCTCGGCCTGTTTACATCGGAATCCGTACTTGGTTAGCATCTAGACAACTGGATCGCTCGCAGACAGCGAGGGATACTCGGCTTTGCGAGGAAGAGTGATGACACACCCGTCCGAGTCGCTTCAGTCGGCCGCCCGCGACCACCTGTGGATGCACTTCGCCCGGCACTCCCCGGTCGCGGCCGGGGCCGAGGTCCCGATGATCGTCCGGGGCGAGGGCGCGTACGTCTTCGACGACAAGGGCCGGCGCTACCTGGACGGCCTCGCCGGGCTGTTCACCGTGCAGGCCGGGCACGGCCGCGAGGAGCTCGCCCAGGCCGCCGCCAAGCAGGCCGCCGAGCTCGCCTACTTCCCGATCTGGTCCTACGGCCACCCGAAGGCCGTCGAGCTCGCCGCGCGGCTCGCCGACCTCGCCCCCGGCGACCTCAACCGCGTCTTCTTCACCACCGGCGGCGGCGAGGCGGTGGAGAGCGCCTGGAAGCTCGCCAAGCACTACTACAAGCTGGTCGGCAAGCCCACCAAGCACAAGGTGATCAGCCGCGCGGTCGCCTACCACGGCACCCCGCACGGCGCGCTGACGCTGACCGGCCTCCCCGGGATCAAGGCGCCGTACGAGCCGCTCGTGCCGTCCGGGTTCCGCGTCCCGAACACCAACATCTACCGGGCGCCCGCGCACGGCGACGACCCCGAGGCGTTCGGCCGCTGGGCCGCCGACCGCATCGAGGAGGTCATCGAGTTCGAGGGCCCCGACACCGTCGCCGCGGTCTTCCTCGAGCCGGTGCAGAACGCGGGCGGCTGCTTCCCGCCGCCGCCCGGGTACTTCCAGCGCGTCCGCGAGATCTGCGACAAGCACGACGTGCTGCTCGTCTCGGACGAGGTGATCTGCGCGTTCGGCCGCCTCGGCACGATGTTCGGCTCGCAGAAGTTCGGCTACGAGCCGGACATCATCACCTTCGCCAAGGGCGTGACCTCGGGATACTCCCCGCTCGGCGGCATGCTCGTCGCGGACCGGCTGTTCGAGCCGTTCGCGCAGGGGACGACCATGTTCGCGCACGGCTACACCTTCGGCGGACACCCGGTGTCGTCGGCCGTCGCGCTCGCCAACCTCGACCTGTTCGAGCGCGAGGACCTGCTCGGCCACGTGTCCCGCCAGGAGTCGGCGTTCCGCGCGACCCTGGAGAAGCTGCTCGACCTGCCGATCGTCGGCGATGTCCGCGGCGACGGCTACTTCTACGGCATCGAGCTGGTCAAGGACAAGGCCACCAAGGAGACCTTCGACGGCGAGGAGACCGAGCGGCTGCTGCGCGGCTTCCTCGACAAGGCCCTGTTCGAGAACGGCCTGTACTGCCGCGCCGACGACCGCGGCGACCCGGTCGTCCAGCTCGCGCCGCCGCTGGTCAGCGACCAGGCGCAGTTCGACGAGATCGAGCAGATCCTCCGGTCCGTCCTGACGGAGGCGTGGGCGAAGCTGTAGCCGCACGCGGGAAGGGGCGGGCCGCGCGGCCCGCCCCTTCTCCCATGCCCGTTCCTATGTCCGCCGGATGATGTCGGCGGCGTACTCGCCGATCATGACGGACGGCGCGTTGGTATGGCCTCGGATGATCTCCGGCAGGATCGACGCGTCCGCGACCCGCAGCCCGTCGACGCCGCGAACGCGCAGGTCAGGATCCACGACGGAGTCTTCGTCGGTGCCCATCCGGCAGGTTCCGGTCGGGTGGAAGAGGGTCTCGGCGTGCGCCCGGACGTACGCCCTCAGCGCCGCGTCGTCGTCGCCCTCCCGGTGCGGCGTCATCGGACGCGTCGCGTACTGGGACACGGGCTCGCCGTCGAGCAGCTTCTCCCCCATCCGCAGCCCGGTGACCAGGCGCGGAAGGTCGCCGGGCGCGGACAGGTACCCGGGGTCGATCAGCGGTTTGGCGTACGGATCGTCCGACGCGAGGGCGATCCGCCCGGACGACTCGGGCCGCAGCAGCACCACTCCCAGCGTCACGCCGTGCTCGGTCGGCTCGTCGAGCCCGGCGCGGATGAGCGGGACGGGCGCGAACACCAGCTCCAGGTCGGGCGCGGGCTGCTCGGGACCGCTGCGGGCGTACACCACGCCCTCCCCGACGTTCGAGGTGAACGGCCCGCGCCTCAGCAGCAGGTAGCGCGCGATGTCGCCACGGCTCCCCGCGCCGACCAGCGTGACCGGTTCCGGACAGTGCCGGAGCAGCATGATCGCTAAATGGTCCTGGAGGTGCCGTCCGACCTCGGATCGCTCGACGACCGGCTCGACGCCGTGTTCACGCAGGTGGCCCGCGTCGCCGATGCCGGACAGCATGAGCAGGTGCGGGGAGCCGACCGCGCCCGCGCTGAGCACGACCTCGCGACGCGCGTTGACGCCGCCGCCGCGCGCGAGCCGGACGCCGACGGCCCGTCCGTCCTCGACCATGATGCGCGCGACCTGCGCATTCGTCAGGATCCGCAGGTTGCGCCGCCGCCGGGCCGGACGCAGGTACGCGTCGGCGGTCGACCAGCGGCGGCCTCGCCGCTGGCTCACCGGGACGATCGAGTAGCCCTCGTTGTCCGGGCCGTTCAGCTCGTCCAGCCGGGTCAGGCCGGCGTTCTCGCACGTCTGCAGGAACGCGCGGGTCGTGACGTTCGGGTCGCGTTGCTCGGAGATCGTGACCGGTCCGTCCGTCCCGTACACGTCGCCGGTGTTGCTGCCGACGCGGCCCTCGGCGCGGCGGAAGTACGGCAGGACGTCGTCGTAGGTCCAGCCTGGCACGTCCCAGCCGTCGTAGTCGGCGCGGGTGCCGCGCGCCCACATCATGGCGTTCATCGAGGACGACCCGCCGAGCATCCGGCCGCGCGGCCAGTAGATCTCGCGGCCGTCCAGCCCCGGCTGCCGGGCGGTCTGGAAGTCCCAGTCGAGCGTGGTCTTGAAGAGCCTGGTGAAGGCCGCGGGGATGTGGATCTCCTGCTTCCGGTCGGTTCCCCCGGCCTCCAGCAGAGCGACCCTGACCGAGGGGTCCTCGGACAACCGGGCGGCCAGCGCCGCTCCGGCGGACCCCGCGCCGACGATGACGTAGTCGTAATCCACACCTTAGAGATATCACCTGCTCGCTCTGTTGACTCGAGATAACCGCGTTTCGGTCTGACCGATTGCGGCGCTGTGATGCATGCCACAGTGCTCGCCACGAACCGTTCGCGCCACGATCACGTCTGGGACAAAGCACCCCCTTTCCGGCGAGAGGATCTGCCCGATGGCACGTCGCGCGATCGCATCCGTAGCCGTCGCCCTGGGAGCGGCACTGACCCTGTCCGGCTGCCTCGGCGACTCCAAGTCCGACGCGGGCTCGGACCCGGTCACCCCGGGCACCGCGTCGCCCGCCGCGTCCTCCCCGTCCGGCGCGGGCACACCCACCGACACCGCGAGTCCGGCCGACTCGTCCTCGCCCGGGGGCGGCGCCGCGCCGACCCCGAACGGCTGGAAGACCGTCGGCGGCCCCGAGAACCAGCTCGCCCTGGCCGTCCCGCCGAACTGGACGCCGATCTCGCTCACCCCGGGCGACCTGGCCGACCGGCTCGACCAGGTCGGCATCCAGGGCGCCGACCAGGCCACGATCAAGCAGGGCCTCGCCACCCTCCAGGCGCGGAAGGCGATCTACGCCCTCGACCCCAAATCGGTCGTGGACGGCTACGCCACCAACGTCAACGGACTCTGCCAGACCACCGGCGGGATCACCCCCGACCTGCTCAAGAGCGCCGTCAACAGCGGCCTCACCCGCGTCGGCGCGACCGACGTGACCACCACCGACATGCCGATGGCCGGGCAGCAGGGCGTCCGCGCCGACTACAAGCTGCGCACCGGCGCCGGCGTCCTCGAGGGACGCCAGTACGAGGTCATCGGCCAGGACCGGCTCTGCGTCGTCACCGTCACCGCCCGCGAGGGCCGCATGCCGAG
Organism: Actinomadura oligospora ATCC 43269; assembly: GCF_000518265.1. Classification (GTDB taxonomy): domain Bacteria; phylum Actinomycetota; class Actinomycetes; order Streptosporangiales; family Streptosporangiaceae; genus Spirillospora; species Spirillospora oligospora. The sequence goes on from NZ_KI912412.1 coordinate 322,963, forward strand.
CGAGGCCGACGCCATCGCGTCCACCCTCCGCTTCACCTGACGCCCTCCCCCGAAGACGCGGCGAAGCCCGGCGCGCGGTACGACCGCACGCCGGGCTTCGCCCCTTTTCGTCAGCTGTCCGATAACTGGTTTCGGACGCCTGGCCTGGTCAGGAGGCTCCTGGTCAGGAGGCCCAGGTCGGACGCAGCGGCATGTGCGCCGCGCCCTTCTCGTCCAGCTTCACTCCGAGCGTCTGGTGCAGCTGGATCCAGTTCTGGTCGAACCCGACGACGCAGCCCGCCATGTAGACGCGCCAGACCCGGGCCGTGCCCTCGCCGACCTCGGCGACGGCCTCGTCCCAGTGGGCGTCGAGGTTGCGGCCCCAGCCCTGGAGGGTCCGCGCGTAGTGCTCGCGCAGGTTCTCCTGGTGCCGGATCTCGAAGCCCGCGTCGTTCATCCGCTGCTGGACGAAGCCGGGGCCCTCCAGCTCGCCGTCCGGGAAGACGTAGCGGTTGATGAACCCGCCGGGCCTCATCGCGGGCGCGAGGTTGTCCGGACGGGTGATGGTGTGGTTCAGCATCCGGCCGTACGGCTTGAGCTTGCCGTGCAGGAAGGCGAAGTACGCCGGGAGGTTGTCCTTGCCGATGTGCTCGGTCAGGCCGATCGAGCTCACCGCGTCGAACCCGGTCTCGGTCACGTCCCGGTAGTCCAGGTGCCGGACCTCGGCCAGGTCGGACAGGCCGCGCTCGGCGATCGCCTTCTGCGCCCACTCGGCCTGTTCCTTGGACAACGTCACGCCCAGCGCCTTGACGCCGTACTCCTTGGCGGCGTGCATGACCATGCCGCCCCAGCCGCAGCCCACGTCCAGCAGCCGCATCCCGGGCTGGAGTCCGAGCTTCTTGGCGACCAGGTCGTGCTTGAAGAACTGCGCCTCCTCAAGCGTGGCCGTCTCCGTCGGGTAACACGCGCAGGTGTACGCCATGGACGGCCCGAGCACCCATTCATAGAACGTGTTGGACACGTCGTAGTGGTGCGAGATGGCCTTGGCGTCCCGCTTCTTGGAGTGTCGCAGCCACGAGGGCACGCGGCTGAACGGCGCCTCCTGCGGCGGCGGGTCGAGACGGCGTGAGACGGCGGCGCGGAGCAGCGGATCCCGCAGCACCGCGCGCATCAGCCTCGCCTTGTCCCGCCCGCTCAGGTCCCCCATGACCCGCTGCAGCGTCGACAGCGTCTCGTACATGTCCCCGTGCACGTCGAGAAAGCCGCTGACGTAGGCACGCGCGATCCCCAGCGACCCCGGCGCGTGCACCATGTGCGACAGCGCGTACGGCGAGGTCACCTCGATCCGGATGTCGGATCCGGGGCGCCCCGCGCGCGACCCGTCGTAGGCGACGAACTCCACTGGCGCGTCAGGCCCGATCAGTTCCTCGAAGACCCTGGCCAGCGTCATTGTGATCCCTCCTGTCTCCTCGCCCCGCGCCCGACGGGACGACGGTGTCACTCACCACCGGCCCCGGGCCCGGGGCCTCCCCCCGATGCCGCGGACGATCAGCGTCCGCGCACGCACTTGTCGTAGAGATCCAGCAGCCTGGCGTCCGGGTCGTAGGTCCCCTTCAACCGCCGGTAGGTCTGCCCGTCGTAGTGCTTCCAGAACTCGTCCCGGCTGTAAAAAGCCGTCGAATAGAGGGACTTGTGACCGTCAAGCCGCGCGACCTCGCGCTCGATCATCCGGTTGTGGTACTCGGGGATCTGGCCCGGCGGAATCCGGACCGTCCCCCAGAAGCCGGCGTTGACGTAGGCGCGGCCCGCCTCGAGCGGGTACAGCGGCCAGTTCTCGCGGGCCTTGATCGGGCACAGCCAGACCGGCTTCATCCCGACCTTCTCGTGGAAGAAGTCGAGGAACGCCGGGAGGTTCTCGACCGGCACCTCGATGTCCTGGATGACGTCCTCGCGCGGACGCTTGCCACTCCACCGGTCCACGCGCGCGACGAGCTGGTAGCGGCGGTCGTAGGCGACGAGCTTGCGGTACACGTCCGAGCGCTTGTACTTGTCCGGCCACACCCGCCGGACGGTCGGGTTCTGGACGCCGAACGCGCCCGAGCACCAGAACCAGTCGGTGTCCCAGCGCCAGATGTAGTCGCGGACGGTCAGGAAGTCGACCGACCGCTGCTGGATGCTGCGGTAGTAGATCCGCTGGCCCGTGTAGTCGGAGGTGTAGGGCGCCTCGTCGGTGAAGAACCCGAGCGTGATGTACTGCTCGGCCGCCGAGAAGACCGTGCCGTCCATGAAGTCGACGGTCTCGCCCTCGTACTCGCCGGACTCGGTGATCGTGCCCATCGCGCGGGCGAGCTCCCCGGCGCTGTCGAAGCGCAGGTGCCGCAGCCGGACGAACCGCTTGACCGGGATCAGGTCGATCACGATGCGGAGCGAGTAGCCGAGCGTCCCGTAGGAGTTCGGGAACCCGTAGAACAGGTCGGAGTGCTCGTTGTCGCGGGTCGCGGTGACGATCTCACCGCCGCCGGTGAGGATGTCCAGCTCCCGGACGGCCTCGTGCGGCAGCCCCTGGCGGAACGAGGTCGACTCGACGCCGAGCCCGGTCACCGCGCCGCCGAGCGTGATCGTCTTGAGCTGGGGGACGACCGTCGGCATCAGGCCGTGCGGCAGGGTCGCGTCCACCAGGTCCTCGTAGGTGGTCATGCCCTGGACCTGCGCGGTCCGGCTCTCCGGGTCGACGCTCAGCACCCGGCCGAAGCCCGAGACGTCCAGGCCCGGCCCCTGCGCCGGGTCCCGCCAGCGGAACAGGTTCGAGGTCCTCTTCGCCAGCCGCACCGGCGACCCCTTGGGGATCGCGTCATAGGACCGGCGCAGCGCCTCGACCGCGCGCTGATGATCGTCGTTGACCGCAAGCTCCGTCATCTAGCCCCTCCCGCACACAGTAAACAGATCATCCCATGTATGTTCCACACAAATTTGGCGAGAGGGTCATCACAGGGCCGGACGGGAATAAACCACCCCATCCCGCCCACCGGCACACCCACGTTTCCGCAGGCGATACGGCCCTCGCCGCCATCAGAGACGATCGTTTCACTCGTGGCCAAGACAGGCCACCGCCCACCCCGAAGGGCCACCCGGATCGGGCAGCCGGGCGGCCTGGTGGCGTGCGCGGTGGGACTTTCGCCGTGCGGGGGCGTCCTACTTGACGAGGCGGAGGATGAACGGCGTGCGGAACGGCTGCCCGGTGAGCGCGAACACTGCCGCGACCGCCGCGACGAGCCAGGTCACCGCGTAGAGGACGGCCCCGAGCCCGAACGTCACGATCGTCACCAGCAGGATGGTCAGCTGGAAGTTCAGCGCCTCGACCGCGTGCTCCCGCACGTACGCCGACCGCTTCCCCGCCGTCAGCATCATGACCAGCGGCCCGACGAACACGGTGAAGTACCCGAGCCCGTGCGCCACCGCCGCCAGCATCCGCTCCTCGGACGTCGACGGCCCGGTGACCGCCGCCGGCGTCCGCCCCGCCGGCGCGACGGGCTGGAGGTCGAGCAGCACCGCGTCCAGGTCCCGCCGGGTCTTGGACGTCATCGCCAGATGCGTCCGCATGTCGAACTCGTCATGGTCGAGGCGCCCCTCGGCGTAGGCATCCTGAAGCCGCTCGACGACCTGCTCGCGCTCCGCGTTCGAAACCCTCAGATCCGCATACCCGCTGTCCATATCCCCATGGTGCGCCCCCGGGTCGTCCGGCCACCATCAGGGAAGTCCCTGAGCCACCCCTGAGTCGCCCCCGTCCGCATGGACCACTCCGTCCGCCCGACGTGTCCCGCCCGTCCCGGGCACCAGGTCAGGCCCGTCCGAACCGTTCCTCACAGAATTCGGGATCGAAATCGGCCAATACAGAACGGCTGCCCACGACCCTGACTTCGGGTCGTGGACAGCCGCCGGAGACCGGAACCGGACATCGGAGCGATGACGCTCAGACACCGGACGGAGGACTACCGCCTCGCGTACTTCTTCCCGGGGGTGAGGTGATTGGCGAACAGCTCGGAAACGGTCACGAAGACATACCCCTTCGCGGCGAGCCGGCTGATGATCCTCGGAACGGCGGCGACCGTCGTCGGATGGATGTCGTGCATGAGCACGATGTATCCCGGCCGCGCGTGGCCCACGACGCGACTCTCGACCGTCTTGCTGTTCCGGTCGCGCCAGTCGAGGGGGTCGACCGCCCAGATGACCTGCGGCATCCCGAGCCGCTTGGTCACCGCCGCCACCCGCGAGTTGGTCGCCCCGTAGGGCGGACGCATCAGCTTCGGCGTGAACCCGGTCGCCGCCCGGACCGCCTTCTGCGTCTTGGTGATCTCACTCGTGATCCGCGCGGTGGAGAGCCGCGACAGATCGGCGTGCGTGTAACTGTGGTTGCCGACCTCGTGCCCGGCCGCGAGCTCCTTCCGCACCATCTCCGGATGGGCCTTGACGTTCCTTCCCACCGGGAAGAACGTCGCCCGGACGTGCCGGGCGGCCAGATACTTCAAAAGCTTGCCGGTCCCCGACACCGGCCCGTCGTCGAACGTGAGCGCGATGCACTTGACCTTGCGGCAATCGATCTTCCGCGGGGGTGCGGCCACCGGCCCCCGCTGCGCGCTCACCAGCTGTGCCTGGTTCACCGTCTGCCGCGAAGCGGCCAGACCGACGTTTCCGGCCGCGACTCCGGGGGCGAGTGAACTCGCCCACCCGCAGGCCGCCGCGACGGCCATCGCCGCGGCTCCCCGTCGGACCAACGCCTGCCCCATCATGACGCCTCCCGGCGTGCCCGTTGCATTGATCATCGGAGTCCGCCAGTCTAGGCCCACCTGACGCCGTCCGCCCGGGACGCGCCGAATGTCGGGGAACGGTTATCCCCCCGGCGATCGTTGACCCCGTAATCACCCACGCACAAGAAGGAACGGACGGGACACGATGAGATTCCGAGACCGTTTCGGAATCCGCAGAAATCGCGGAACAACGGTCGCCAAGCTGGACCGCGAGGCCACCGACGCCGACATCGAGGCACTGATCGCCTTCGCCCGCTCACGCCAGGGCGTCGAGTTCTACGTGGAACCCGAGACCTTCGCCACCGACACCACCGCCGTGGCCGTCGCCACCGACGGCGAATGGACCCGCCGCCGCGTGGGCTCCCCCAAGGTCATCGGCAAGGTGGCCCGCGACCTCGGCCTTCCCATCTACGACGTCCAGATCGTCGGCTACCCGCCCCGCATGCGCGCCTGGAACGAACGCAACCGCAACCGCCGAATCGACCCCGGCGCCCCCGGGGAAGCCGTCCGCCGCCCCTAACCCGCCCCCCGAAAAAGCACAGGGCACAGGGTCAGCACGCAGCGCGGGGCGACAGGCAGCCAGGATCGGCACACAGCCGCTCAACACGACACCAAGCCACCCAACGCATAGCCCCCACACGACGCGAAGCCCCACGACGCGACCTCCCCCGCACCACGTGAAGCCCATGCACGGCATGAGGTTGTCCACACCACCTGATGCCTGCCGCACGGCGCGAAGTCGCCCGCGCGACGTAACCCGCGCGACACGACCCCCGCCGCATAACGCCACGCGCCATGACCCGCCCGCCGCGCCCCACGCTCCACGCTCCACGCTCCACGCCCCACGCCCCACGCCCCACGCCCCACGCCCCACGCGGCACGACTCCCGCGGCGTAACCCCACGCGGTATGAGCCGCCCGCCACGCCCCACGAGGCGCGACCCGCCCGGCGCGAACCTGGCGCTGTCCTCCGGACGCGCGGCGCGACCTTACGCGGCGTGATTCCAGCGGCACGACCTCGCACAGCTTGCCCGACACAGCGCGACCCCGCCCGTCACGACCCGCACAGCGCGATCCCGCGCCTCACGCCCCATGCAGGTGCGACCCCGCGCGGCATGACCTGCCAGCCACGCCCCACGCGGCGCGACCCGTGCGGCGCAACCCCACGCGGCGGGCAGTCGGGCGCACGAAGAGGAGTCGCCCACCGAGCGGTCGGCATGCGGCAGGGGGCGCGGCAGTCAGCACGACGGAGCGCAGATCCGGCATGCGAGGCAGGGGCACGGGCTACGCGCCCGATACGGAGCGGGACGACTCTCCGCAGCCGATATGAGGCGGAGACGGCGCGGGGTACGAATCGGCACAGAACACGCGCCCTGCCCAGCGCGAACCCGGCACGAGACGACGCGAACCCGGCACGGGATGGGTCTGCGCGGTGCTGGGTCGGCACAGGACACAGGGCACGGAGTCGGCCCGCGGCGCGGATCCAGGATGGTGCGGGCGTAGAGCGCGGCATGGAGTGCAGGGGCGCTGTGGAGGGGGATGCAGCGCGAGGCGGAGACTAGGACACGCATCCAGAGCGCGGGGCCGATGGCGCTTCTGGTTGGGGCCTTTGGGTGGAGCTGGGCGGGGTCAGTGCCAGCTTCACTCATAGCCTTGGGCTACCCCGGTGACGGTCGCCCTTCTTGGATGCTTCTGGTGGGTGGCTGTGGGATCACCTCCGATGCTCACGTGCGTTGGTCGGCTTGTGGCTGGTGCGAGGACGGTCCGGGACCGCGTTGGGGTCGAGTGCGGTGGTCTCGAGCTCGGTACAGCGCCAGCGGCCGTGACGGAGCTCCATGCGGATGGCGAGGGCATGCACCCGGCCCCGGAACAGAACCACAGCGCCGCCCTCGGCCGCGCGCTCGCCCGGCTGCTGCACCCAGCACGACAGGACCTGCGGCACCGCCACCGGCCCCGACACAGCCGCCTCCTGGTGTCCGAGCACCTCCTTCCCGGCCAGGGCCTCGAGCAGCAGGTGGACGACCTGGGCCGCCACCTGCCGTGCCCCGACCGCGGACGGCTCGCCGCCCCCGGGCAGGACCCGCAGCGGCACCCGGCTCGGTGCCGCCACCACGTCCAACGCCAGGTTCCCCGCCGTGGCCGAAGCCCCGTTCTTGCCGCACCGGACGTCGCGTCCACCCATGTCTGCCTCCCGCAAGAAATCGCTGATGTGAAAAGGAGGCGGCACCCCCGTCCCTTGATGCGTTCTGGCCACGTACGGCCATTTCCGTAACACCCACCCCGCCGACCCGCGGGCGATTTGATGCCTCTACACCCGTTTTTGCCCCCTGGCGACAGTCCCGTTGAAGGGTGGGCATCTCGTGGGAGGACGGCTTCGGGATGCCTTCGTGGGCCGAGGGGCGGGGGCGCGGCGGGTGCCGGGGCTGCTCGAGCTTCGTGCTGTGGTGGGTGGTCTGGTTCTGCTCCTCTCTGACGTGGGTGGTGGACGCGAGCTTGGGTGCTCGCCGTCCAAGGGGGGTGGTGGTGGGTGGGTTCGGAGAAAGCCGATCTTGGGGCGTGGGTGGTTACGGGGGCGGGGCGCGGGTGGGTGAGGGTGGCTGCGGGGGCGTGTCGTGGGGCGGGGTGCGGGCGTTGTAGAGGCTGGCCAGGTCTTCGGGGGTCAGTTTGAGGCGGGCCTTCTTGGGTGGGACGCCCAGGGCGATGATCGTGCGGATGAGGGCGGCCATGGAGTAGGTGGGGTCGGCTTCATCGGCTCGGTCGAGGGCCACGTTGGCGAGGCCGCCCTCGCCGGTCGTGTAGGCGAGGAAGGCCAGCAGGGAGGCCGGGGCGGCGGCGTGGCGAGGGTCGGTCCGGCGGAGGACGGCGCTCCAGAGTTCGAGGTCCTGACGAGGGGTGTACTGGGTGAGGCGGACCCAGATCTCGTCGCGGACGCGGAGGTCGGTCATCAGGACGGACAGCAGGGCGGCGTCGGCGTTGGTGGGTGGGTTCTCGGACGCGCGGAGGGCCTCCAGGAGTTCGATGGCCTCCTTGGTCATGCGGACGGTCAGGGCCTCGGAGCTCGGCTCCTCCTGGGCCCACCGGTGGACGCGGGCCTCGGCCTGGAGGGTCGCTCGGCGGACGGCGGACTGGGCGTTGCCCTTCGGCGCCGCCACCGAGCGGCGCAACTCTTCGCGGTCGGTGAGGGCGGTGTGCCCGGCGTAGGCCGCGGTGGCCGCGAGCTGGGTGGTGGACGTGTCGAAGGCGCGGCCCTCAGGCGGGCAGCACTTGTCCAGGCAGGTGAGGGACCACCAGCGATCACCCGCCACGCGCATGGCCTCGATGATGCGGACACCAGAGGCCGCCAGTGCCTCCCAGACGGCGGACGCGGCGACGGTCACCGGGGCGCGCGGGCCGTAGCCGACGATGAGGGCGCTGCGGAAGCCGTTGCGGCCGACCACCATCGTGATCTGCTCGGCCATCCGTGGGACGCAGGACGGGTCGGGCGGTAAGTCGACCCGGACGGCGCAGGTGTTCTCAGGGCCGTCGAAGCCCAGCACGACGAGGCTGTCGGCCGGGTGGAATCCGAGCAGGTACGGGACGGCGGCGAGGGCGTCGTCGGGGGTCCGGATCACCAGACGGGTGGTTTCGTTGGTCATGGTTCGACCTTCGCCGACCGAACCCGCAGTCCTCCAGCCACCCGAACAACTGTGGAAAACCCGTGGGGTTCGTTAGCCGCGGTCCACGAACCGGCAGGTCGCGCCTCTGCAAGCCCGGAATCGCATCAGCCAGGACGACATCCGGTGGACGAAGGCCGGTTGGGCGTCCCCTATCGCGTTGTGGAGTTCGTACGGGTCCTTCGCCAGGTCGAAAAGCTGGCGTTCCCCCGCCTTGTACTCGACGTAGGTGTTGCGTTCGGTGCGTAGGGCGGCGTAGCTGGGCGGTAGTGGGCACGCACGAATATGGGACGGTCGGCTGTCGCAGTCCGGGCCTTCGGGGTGTGTGCTGGGGTGTCCGGCAAAGAACTCGACCAAGAGCGCCTTTCGCCAGTCCGAGGGACGGCGTCCTTTAAGGATCGGGAGTAGCGAGCGTCCCTCCGCGCACGAGGGAAGAGTGGATCCGGCAAGGTTCGTGAACGTCGGGGCCAAGTCGACCGTCCCGGCCAATGCGGATGTGCTCGTCCCGGGCCGGACCCCTGGGCCACGCACCAGAGCAGGCACGCGGATGTCTTCCTCATAGGGCGTTGTCTTGCCCGGCCAAAGCCGGTGCTGTCCCATGTGGAAGCCGTTGTCGGACGTGAAGAACAGGTAGGTGTCGTCCAGGCGCCCAGTCTCGCGGAGGGTGCGCATCAGGGTGCCGACCATGTCATCCACAGAAAGCATGGAGCGGAGGCGGTTCCGGTGGATGCGGTCCCCCCGGTTGACTGCGGCATTGCCAACAGGGCCCAACTGGCGCAGCCATCGAGGTTGGGGCCCGCTGCCCACGCGGTCGAAGGACGGAGGTCGAGGAGCCTTCGCGTTCGGAAAGGCCGATGCGTGGCGTGCGGTGAACGCGGCCGGCATGTGCGGCGCGATGGGCGCCAGGTAAAGGAAGAACGGTTTGTTACGCGGAGCCGTCCTGATGAAGGACGCTCCCTTGTCCGCGAGGACGTCGTCCAGATGGCCTTGGTGGTAGGCGTTGACGCGGCCGTTCTCGACCAGACGAAAGTCGTGCTGCTGGTACATGTGGTGCGGTGCAGGGACGTGCCAGTCGTCCCAGCCCGGAGGCACGTAACCCTTGGGCCCCTTGGCTGGGTAGCCGTTCAGGTACTTGCCTATGAGGGACGTCCGGTAACCGGCGCCATGCATCCAGGTACCAAGTGTCTCCCCGTCTTCGCCGTTGGAGTGGAAACGGCCGTAACCGCCGTCCGGCGGGGTGTTGGTACGGATGTCGTGGCTGTGCACGTACTGCGAGCGCAGAATCGTCGCCCGTGATGGGCAGCACCAAGAGTCCGAAACGATGAAGTTGCGAAGCGTGGCGCCTTCTCGGGCCAGCCTGGCGAGATTCGGGAAATTGCCCATGTCCGCTGTGGCCAGGTCATCCGCGAGCACCAGGATGATGTTCGGACGCCGTTCGCCGACGCCGCCCCCAACAGCGCTCATGCCGATGTGCGGCTCCGTCGAGGCCAGGGTGGCCGGAATCGCCGCGACCAGGTACGCCAGGACGATCAGCAACGGGCGGCGGGACTTCAAGGACGCTCCTGGCGGGCCGGATCCAGCAGAGGGATCCAGCCAACCAAGGACCGTTCCGGATCGTGCCGGACCTTGCCGTCAGGCGTCCAAGACCTGATCGTCCCGTTGCACGACGGGAGGCAGAGTGGACCAGGGGAAGTTGATCCAGCGGTCGGTGTGCCGCCACACGTACTCGCACTTCACGGTCGAGTGCGGCTTCTCGTAGACGACGGCGCAGCGGACGTCGGCGACGTGGTCGGCACAGAAGTCCCGGACGAGCTTGAGGGTCGCGCCGGTGTCGGCGACGTCGTCGGCCACCAGCACGCGCGCGCCCGAGAGGTCCACCGGGGCGGGCACGGGCGGGAGCATGACCGGCATGTCGAGGCGCTGGTCCACGCCGGTGTAGAACTCGACGTTCATGACGTGCAGGTTCTTGACGTCCAGGGCGTAGCCGAGGGCTCCGGCCACGAACAGGCCCCCGCGCGCGATCGACAGGATCAGGTCCGGCCGGTATCCGCTCTCGGCGACCATGGTGGCCAGGTCACGGCTGGCGGTGCCGAACAGTTCCCAGGTCAGGACTTCTCTTTCAGCTTCAGACACAGATGTATCTTCGCGGACGCACCGGACCGCTCCGTCCCAGGGGGCGCCAGAGGGGCGAAAGTCCATGTCACACGGCTTCCGACACGCCCATGACCGACCGAGGCGTGTGATGGGCGCAAGTCCCGACAGCATGCGCGCCAACAAAAGTGATCCAGGTCACGCACTCTCCATGAGGTGGCTGAGCACGCCGGCTTGGCCGCGAGCACGCCGGACGGAGGGGTAGCGTTGGGCGACGTGCCCGCCCCTGATCTCCTCTCCGCCTCCGCCGACACCGACGCCGAGTCTTTGGCCGGTTCCGCGCGTCCCGCATCGACCGGACGCGTGCCCGACACGGCGACGCTGCTCGCCGCCGCCGTCCAGGCCATCGGCGGGGCCGAGCGGCCCGGTCAGGTCACCATGGCGGAGGCCGTCGAGCAGGCGCTCGACGGCGGCGAGCATCTGGCCGCTCAGGCCGGCACGGGCACCGGAAAGTCACTGGCGTACCTGATCCCGGCGATCCGGCACGCGGTCACCAAGGGCCGGACCGTGGTGGTCTCGACCGCGACGATCGCGCTCCAGCGGCAGCTCGTCGACCGCGACCTCCCGCGCCTCGCCGAGGCCCTCCGCCCGCATCTCGGCACCGAGCTGAAGTTCGCGATCCTCAAGGGCCGCCGCAACTACCTGTGCCTGCACCGCGTCCAGACCGGCGTCCCGGACGAGCAGGAGGAGGACCACAGCCTCTTCGACCCGCAGCAGCTGTCGGTCCTCGGCCGCCAGGTCAAACGCCTGAACGAGTGGGCGGACGAGACCCGGACGGGCGACCGCGACGAGCTCGTCCCCGGCGTGACCGAGCAGGCGTGGCGGCAGGTCGCGGTCACGGCGAAGGAGTGCCTGGGAGCCACGCGCTGCCCGCAGGGAACCGAATGCTTCGCTGAGCTCGCGCGCGCGCAGGCGGGCGAGGCACACATCGTCGTCACCAACCACGCGCTGCTCGCGATCGACGCCCTGGAGGAGTTCCAGGTCCTTCCCGAGCACGACGTCGTGATCGTGGACGAGGCCCACGAACTGGTCGACCGCGTCACGGCGGTGGCGACCGGCGACATCTCGGCGGCGGCTGTGGACACCGCCGCGCGGCGCTGTGGACGCCTCATCGAAGAGGGCGTCGCCGACCGTCTCAAGGGTTCGGCCGAAGACTTGACCCTCCTCCTAGAGGAATTCCCCGCAGGACGCCTGGACGTCCTGCCCGATGCCCTCGGCAATGCGCTGGCCGTTGTCCGGGACGCCGCTCACGCCTGCCTCACAGCGATCGGCCCGGAGAAGAAGGAACTGGACCCTGCCGACGCGGGCGCGCGTAAGGCGGCACGCTCGGCGCTCGAGGATCTGCACGACACGTCCGTCCGGCTGTTGGAGTCCTACCAGGTCGAGATCGCCTCGCGGAACGAGGTCGTCTGGCTGGAGAAGCCGTTCGTCCAGGACGGACGTCCGAAGCGTCCGCCGACACTGCACGTGGCGCCGATCGGTGTGGGCGGGCTCCTGCGCACAACCCTTTTCGAGCAGCGCACGGCCGTCCTCACGTCCGCCACGCTCACCCTGGGCGGATCGTTCGAACCGCTGGCGCGGCAATGGGGTTTGCCTCCGCTTGACGTCCCGCCCGCGCGCGACGCCAAAGCCGACCCGGCCGAGGACAAGGCGAAGACCAAGGACAAGAAGGAACTGCCCTGGTCGGGCATCGACGTGGGCTCGCCCTTCGACCACCCGCGTTCGGGCATCCTCTACGTTGCGCGCCACTTGCCGCAGCCCGGACGCGACGGCCTCCCCGACGCCTACCTGACCGAGATCACCGAGCTCATCGAGGCCGCCGGAGGCCGCACGCTCGGCCTGTTCTCGTCGATGCGGGCCGCCCGCCAGGCCGCCGACGAGCTGAAGGACCACCTGTCGCACCCGCTGCTCTGCCAGGGCGAGGACTCCACGTCCCTGCTGGTCAAGCAGTTCGCCGAGGACGAGCGGACCTGCCTGTTCGGCACCCTGTCGCTCTGGCAGGGCGTGGACGTGCCGGGGCCGTCGCTCCAGCTCGTCATCATGGACCGCATCCCCTTCCCGCGTCCGGACGACCCGGTGGCGTCGGCCAGGCAGCGCGCGGTCGCGGCGCGCGGCGGCAACGGCTTCATGGCGGTCGCGGCGACGCACGCCGCCCTCCTGCTGGCGCAGGGCGCGGGCCGCCTCCTGCGCGCGATGGACGACCGGGGCGTCGTGGCCGTCCTCGACCCGCGGCTCGCGACCGCGCGCTACGGCGGCTTCCTGAAGACGTCTCTGCCGCCGTTCTGGGCCACGACCGATCCGGAGACCGTCCGGGGCGCGCTCCGCCGCCTCGACGAGGCCGCAGGGGCCTCCAAGACGGCAGAGGCGGCCGAAGCCGCAGGGACGGCAGAGGCCGCAAAGGAGAGCGGGCAGGAAGCCGAGTGAGTTCTCAGCCTCCCGCCCGCCACGGAAGTCGCACCTGAAGGTCAGGGACGGTAGGTCGTGAGGAAGTCACCGATCCGCCCGATCGCCTCTTCCAGGTCGTCCGCGTACTGAAGCGTGACGATCCGGAAGTGGTCGGGCGTCGGCCAGTTGAAGCCAGTCCCCTGCACGACCAGGATGTTCTGCTGCTCCAGCAGGTCGAACGCGAACCGCACGTCGTCCTTGACCGGGTACATCTCGGGGTCGAGCCGCGGGAACACGTAGAGCGCCCCCTCGGGCCGGACGCAGCTCACGCCCGGGATCTGGTTCAGCATCGCCGCGGCCCGCTCGCGCTGCTCGCCGAGGCGGCCGGTCGGCAGGACGAGCTCGTCGATGCTCTGGTACCCGCCGAGCGCCGCCTGCACGGCGTACTGCGCCGGGACGTTCGGGCACAGCCGCATGTTCGCGAGGATGTCGAGGCCCTCGATGTAGGACTCGGCGTGCTCCTTCGGACCGGAAAGGATCAGCCAGCCGGACCGGAACCCGGCCACCCGGTAGTTCTTCGACAGCCCGCCGAAGGTCAGGCACAGCAGGTCGGGGGCCAGCGAGGCGATCGAGGTGTGCTTCGCGCCGTCGTACAGGATCCGGTCGTAGATCTCGTCGGCGAAGATCAGCAGGCCGTGCCGGCGGGCCAGCTCGGTGATCTCGAGCAGCACCTCGCGCGGGTAGACCGCGCCGGTCGGGTTGTTCGGGTTGATGATCACGATCGCGCGGGTGCGGTCGGTGATCTTGGCCTCCATGTCGGCCAGGTCCGGCGCCCAGCCCGCCGCCTCGTCGCACCGGTAGTGCACCGGGACGCCGCCGGACAGCGAGGTCGCGGCCGTCCACAGGGGGTAGTCGGGGGTGGGGATGAGCACCTGGTCACCGTCGTCGAGCAGCGCCTGGAGCGTCATCACGATCAGCTCGGAGACGCCGTTGCCCAGGTAGACGTCCTCGACGTCCACGCCCTCGATGCCGGCCTCCTCGCACCGCTGGACCACGGCGCGGCGGGCGGGCAGGATGCCCTTGGAGTCGCTGTACCCGTGCGCCTCCGGCAGGTTGCGGATCATGTCCTGCAGCAGCTCGGGCGGAGCCTCGAAGCCGAACGGGGCGGGGTTGCCGATGTGCAGCTTGAGGATCCGGTTCCCCTGCGCCTCGAGTTCCTTGGCGCGCTTCAGAACCGGACCCCGGATGTCGTAACAGACGTTCGCGAGCTTGGCCGACTGGTTGACCTGCATTGCCACAGCCTATCCAGGCAAATCGCGCATCCTACGCCGCACCGGCCCCTAACGCGATCCACCTCCCCAGCGCGGACGGCCGCCCCGGCGCGGGCCGCACGTCTCCCGCGCGCACGAGGGCATAGCGTCGTCCGCCCCGGACGGGCCAGGACGGACGACGCGTCCAGCCTTCAGGATGAGGCCACAGCGGTGAGCGCGGGCAGTTTCGCCGCGCGCCGGGCCGGTCGCAGCGCCGCCAAGACGCCCGCGACCGCACCGACCAGCAAGATCACCACCAGCGGGACGGCCGGGACGGAGAACGGGTTCGACAGCGCGCTGACCAGGGCCCATCCAAGGAAGAGGCCGAGTCCCGCGCCGCCCACCGTGCCGAACAGCGACACGATCAGCGACTCCCAGCGGATCATCGCCCGCACCTGCCGCCGGGTCGCGCCGACCGCGCGGAGCAGCCCCAGCTCACGCGTCCGCTCATGGACCGACAGGGCGAGCGTGTTCGCGATCCCGAGCAGGGCGATCACGATCGCGAGGGCCAGCATCACGTACACGATCCCGAGGAACGCGTTCATCTGCTCGGTCTGGGCAGCGACGTACTCCGACCGGTTCTGGACATCCGGCGCGCCGTACGGCCGGGCGAGCGAGGTCAGCGCCGCCCGCGCGTCGCCCTCGGACACGCCCTGCTTCGGCAGGGCGAACGCCGCGACGTCGAGCGGACGCCGGTTGTGCTCCGCCCAGACCGTCCGCGGGACGAGGTAGTCCCCGGCCAGGTCGGTCCGCTTGAAGATCGCCCCGACCGTCATCGGCACACGCGACCCGTCCGAGAACGTCACCGGGACCGTCGCCCCGACACGCCATTTCCGCTGGTCAGCCACCTTCTTCCCCACTGCCAGCACCGCCGGCCCCCGCCCCGACGCCCCGCCCGCCGGCCCAGACACACCACCGCTGGACGTGCTTCCACCTGCGGGATCGGCGGGGAGGGTGCCGGACGTCACGTCCAGGCGCAGGACGCGCGCGAGTGCCGCCGGATCGGTGACGCCGAGCGTGGCGGCGTGCCCGTCCACGCGGGCGGCGCCCTTCCCGAGGCCCACGGCGGCCGAGATCTGGGGCAAGGACGCGGCGCGCGGCGCCAGGGACGGCTCGAACCCGCCGGTCGCGTTGCCTCCGCCGTTCACGACCAGGCCGGAGCGGAACGAGCCCGCCACTCCGTCGGCCAGGGACGCGCGGAGCGACCCGGCGAAGACGGTCAGCAGCGTCACCACGCCGACGCCGATCATCAGCGCGGTCGCGGCGCCCGCGGTGCGGCGCGGGGAGCGGACGGCGTTCTCGCGGGCGAGCCGTCCGGGCACGCCGCGAAGCCTGGCCGCGGGCATGCCGATGAGAGCCGCGGCCGGACGGGCCACGACCGGGCCCAGCGCCACCATCGCGGCCATCGTCATCAGCGCGCCGACGCCACCCCACGCCCCGCGCCCGACGACCGAGCCGAAGACCGCGGCCCCGATCCCGACGGCCATCACCACCGAGCCCACGATGACACGCGCCTCCGACATTCCCGCGGGCTCGGCCGCCGACTCCCGCATCGCGGCGATCGGCGGGATCCGCGCGGCCCGGACGGCCGGCCCGAGCACCGCCGCCAGCGTGACGGCCAGCCCGACCGGCGCGGCGATCAGCAGCGTCCGCGCGGTGACCACGACGCCCTGCGCGTCCAGGCCCATGCCGAACCCGCTGAACAGCAGTTTCAGCAGGGCCGCGCAGCCGATGCCGCCCGCGAGCCCGGCGGCGGTGGCGAGCCCGCCGACGACCAGGGCCTCCGCGCCGACGAGCCCGGCGAGCTGGCGGCGGCTCGCGCCGACCGCGCGCAGCAGCGCCGACTCGCGCGTCCGCTGGGCCAGCGTGATCGCGAACGTGTTGTGGATGGAGAACGCGGCGACCAGCAGCGCGACCGCCCCGAACCCGCCGAGCGCCGTCTGGAACACCTTCAGGAATCCGTCGCGGACCTCCCCGATCCCCTCCTCGACCAGCGCCTTCCCGGTGATCGCCTCGGTCCCGGCGGGCAGCGCGCGGGAGACGCGCGCGGCGAGTTCCCCCTGCCCGACGCCGGGGGCCGCACCCAGGGCCACCCCGGTCAGGCGACCGGTGCCGTGCGCCACGTGCCGCTGCGCGCCCTCCAGGCTGAACGCGGTGAACGCGGTCTCGCCGAAGGCCGGGTCCTTGCCGAACATGCTGATCCCGACGACGGTCACCGGCACCCGTTCGGGCGTGAGGACGAAGGTCCGGTCGCCGACGCGCAGTTCCCCGTCGTCCGCGGCCCGCTTGTTGATCACGACCTCGTCGGGCGCGCGCGGCGCACGCCCCTGCCCGATCCGGTAGGCGTTGAGCTTCGGGTCCTCGATCCAGTTCCCCGCGACGCGCGGCCCGCGCGCGGCGATGACCTTCCCGTCGCGGCCGAGCGTCTGTCCGGATCCCTGGATCACCGGCTGCGCGTCCGCGACGCCCGGCACGCCCTTCACCCTGACCAGGACGGACCCGTCGATCTCGCCCGGCAGCTCTCCCGGCGAATCGCTGACCTGCGTCCCGTTCCGGACCATCACGTCGGTCTCGCCGTAGGCGTTCGCGAAGTACCGGTCGATCGAGCGCGAGAGGGTGTCGCCGAGCGCGAGCGTCCCGGTGAGGAAGGCGACGCCGAGGAACACCGCGACCAGGGACGACGCGAGGCGGCGCCGCCGTCCCCACAGCTCCCGGACGGCCATCCCGATCATGCCGCACCGCCCAGGTCGCGCATGCGGTCCAGGACGCGGGCGGGGGTCGGGGCGTCCATCACGTCGACGATCCGCCCGTCGGCGAGGTAGACCACCGAGTCGGCGTGCGCGGCGGCGGCCGGGTCGTGGGTGACCATCGCGACGGTCTGCCCGAGGTCGTCCACGGACCGGCGGAGCAGCCCGAGGACCTCCGTGCCGGTGCGCGAGTCGAGGTTGCCCGTCGGCTCGTCGGCGAACACGATCTCGGGACGGGTGATCAGCGCCCGGGCCAGCGCGACCCGCTGCTGCTGCCCGCCGGACAGCTGCGAGGGACGGTGTCCGAGCCGTTCACCGAGGCCGAGCGTCCGGACGACGGTGTCGAACCACTCCCCGTCCGGTTTCGTCCCGGCGAGCGTGGTCGGCAGCAGGATGTTGTCCCGCGCGGTCAGCGTCGGCAGCAGGTTGAACGCCTGGAACACGAAGCCGACGCGTTCCCGGCGCATCCGGGTCAGCTTCGCGTCCGGCAGCGCGCCGAGGTCGACCCCGCCGACGAACACCCGCCCGGACGTCGGCGCGTCCAGGCCCGCCACGCAGTGCATCAGCGTCGACTTGCCCGCGCCGGACGGCCCCATGATCGCCGTGAACCGGCCGCCGGGCAGCGTCACGCTCACCTCGTCCAGCGCCCGGACGGCGGTCGAGCCCGTCCCGTACACCTTGGTCAGCCGCTCGGTCCGCGCCCCACCGTCCCCGCCAGACACCCCGCCCGGCGCCCCGCCGACCCCGCTCCGCACACCGCCCTCCCTGCTCAGCGCCCCGCCATCCCCGCTCCGCGTACCACCCGCACCGGTCCGCGCACCCTCCTCGCCGGTCCTCCCGGTCACCGCGCCACCGCCCGGCGCGTCCGTGTGCTTCCCTCTGTTCGTCATGGCGTCGATGCTCCGCGCGGACGCCCCCCCGCGTCGTCCGGCTGGGAGCGGCTTTCGACATGCACCCAGCGCAGCAGGCCGGGCGTCCGCGTACCGCGCAGGGCGTACGTCTCCGCCTACCGCGCCCGGCGTACATGATCAATTGAACGCGATGTCCAATTGTGATGCGGGCAACATACAAGCAGGCTTGATTGCTTGTAAGTGCGTCCGTACCGTCGAGGACGTGTCAGTAAGTACTCGCCGACGCCACTCGCGCCGCAGGTCCGGGGATCGCCGGACCCAGGAGGAGCGCCGCTCCCGGACGCAGGCGCGCCTGCTCGACGCCACCATGGAGTGCCTGGCCGACCTCGGCTGGTCGGGCACGTCCACGACCGAGGTGGCGCGCCGGGCGGGCGTGTCCCGGGGCGCCCAGCAGCACCACTACCCGACCAAGATGGTCCTGGTGGCGGCCGCGCTCGAGCACCTCCTGGAACGGCAGCGGCTCGCCTACGAGACCGCGTTCGCGGTGCTGCCGCCCGAGCGGCGCAACGTGGAGGGCGCGCTCGACCTGCTCTGGGAGGTGTTCCGGGGCCGTCCGGCCCGGGCGCTGCTGGAGCTCACGGTCGCCGCGCGCACCGACGACGAGCTGCGCCCGATCTGCCGCGACCTGAACGAGCGCATCCTGCAGGTCATCCTGGAGACGTTCGGACGCCTCTTCCCGACGACCAACATGCCGGACGACGCCGTACCGACCATGCTGCGCGGCGTGTTCGCGATGTTCGTCGGCCTGTCGGTCCAGCACGCGCTGGACGGCGACGCCGAGGGCCACCAGAAGGCCGTCCTCGCGCAGGTCAAGAGCATCGCCACCCTGATCATCCCCGCCCCGCCCACCGCGGGCGCCGCCGCCGCTCCGGACGCCTCCGCCACGGCGGACGCCCCGCCCGACCCCGACTCGGGAAGCACCGTCCCCCTGACCCCCGAGGGAGCACGACCATGACCAAGGCCCCCACCGACCTGGCCGAGGAAGTCCGCGAGCAGGTCAAGGACCGCAGGTCCTACCTGGGCGTCATCGACCGCCTGAACAGGGCGTCGGTGGACAAGCACTGGGAGGCGTACCGGGACATCCCCTGGGACGACCCGGACTTCCAGGTCGACCGGAACGACCCCCGGTTCGTGCTGCCGGACTTCGACCGCCTCGGCCGGACGCAGTGGTACCGGTCGCAGCCGCCGGAGGTCCAGGCGCAGATCGGGCTCTGGCGGGTCGCGACGGCCATGAAGATCGGCCTGCAGTTCGAGAACCTGCTGAAGCGCGGCCTGCTGAACTTCGCCTACTGGCTCCCGAACGGCCGTCCGGAGTTCCGGTACGTCTACCACGAGACGACCGAGGAATGTCATCACGGGATGATGTTCCAGGAGTTCGTGAACCGGACGAAGCTCCCGATCAAGGGCATGCCGAAGTCGCTCACGGTCGTCGCGCAGGCGGCCCCCTGGATCCCGCTGATCAGCACCGAGATGTTCTTCATCTTCGTCCTCGGCGGCGAGGACCCGATCGACTACGTGCAGCGCAAGTCACTCAAGGGCGGGCACATCAAGCACCCGCTCGAAGAGACGATCATGCGGATCCACATCGCCGAGGAGGCCCGGCACATCTCGTTCGCCCGGCACTACCTCAAGCACCGGATCCCGTCGATGCCGAAGGCGCGCCGCCGCGTCCTCGGTGTCGCGACCCCGATCGTGCTGGGCGTGATGGCGCGGATCATGCTGTCCCCGCCCGGCCCGATGGTGCGGCACTTCGACATCCCGAAGGACGTCGTCCGCGAGGCGTACCGGAGCCCGGTCGCGAAGGCGGAGATCGCCAACTCGGTCGGCAAGATCCGCGACCTGATGGCCGAGCTGGACGTCGTCACCCCGGTGAACAAGCTGATCTGGAAGGCGTTCGGCATCTGGGACGAGCCGGGACACCGCCGTCCGCTCCCGGACGAGAAGCCGTCCGGCCGCACCGCCAAGGCGTCCTGACCCGGACCCCGGCCTCCCCCGCCGGACGGTCATGCCGGGGCCGCGCGCGGCGGTCCGCGGCGGCTGGCTAGACTGCCCGGACACACTATTGAACCATCCATCCAATTAGCCACCGCGGGACCGGCCGCACTCCCCCTCAGGCCGGTCCCGCGGCCCGCGCACCCCCGGCCCCCGAGCCCCAGACATCGAGCGGAGCAGCGACGATGAGCATTGCGATCGTGACCGGCGGCGCGTCCGGCATCGGACGGGCGATCGCCACCGCCCTGGTGGCCCGCGGCGACACCGTCGTGGTCACCGACATCAACACCGAGGGCGCCGAGCACGTCGCCGGACGGCTGAACACCCTCGGCCGGGGCAAGGCCACGGCCGCCCGCCTCGACGTCACCGACGCCGCCGCCGTCACCGAGCTCTACCAGGGCGTCAGGGCCGAGCACGGCAGGCTCGACCTGGTCTTCAACAACGCGGGCATCGCCATCGGCGGCCTCGCCGAGGAGCTGACCCTCGACCACTGGAACCGGGCGATCGACATCAACCTCAAGGGCGTCGTGCACGGCGTCCACGCGGCCTACCCGATCATGCTCGAGCAGGGCTCCGGCCACATCGTCAACACCGCCTCGCTCGCCGGACTCGTCCCGATGCCCATCGGCATCCCCTACACCGCGACCAAGCACGCCGTCGTCGGCCTCTCCCTCGGCCTGCGCGCCGAGGCCGCCACCCGCGGCGTCAGGGTCAGCGTCGTCTGCCCGTCCTTCGTCGACACCCCGCTGCTCACCAACGTCAACCCCGACCTCCCCGCGACGCCCATGTCCGGTGACGCCAAGGCCGATATCCAGAAGGCGTCCCCCCGCCTCTACACCGCCGAGAAGCTGGCCCGCGACATCATCCGCGGCGTCCAGCGGAACCAGGCCCTCATCGTCGCCCCCGCGTCCGGCCGGGCCGCCTGGCGCGGCGCCCGCCTCAACCCCGCCGCCGCCGTCCGCGTCGCCCAGATCGCCGTCAGCCGCGTCCGCGCCGACCGAAAGCACTAATCCGTCCCCGACGGACGCTCCTGCCCAACCCCCGCGCACACGGGCACGCCCCGCAGCCGGTCACGAGGACTGGATCTGCTCCCCGAACCGCCGCGCGCACACGCTGCTCGTGCGCACGGGGGGGGTTAGGTAGACCTTGCAGCCGCAGCGGGCCCGGGTATCACGCACCGCTCGTGCGCGCGGGGTCAGCTTTCAGGCATGTCGGGGGCCAGCGCGTAGGCGACGGCCGCCTCCTGGTCGAGGACGGCCCCGGCGTCACGTTCGCGTTCGTAGGCGACGTCGCCGAGCCGGGCGCGGGCGGCGCGTTCGGCCTCGTCATGGATGTCGCCGAGCGCAAGGATGGACAAGCCGGGTGTGGTAGCGGTGTGCAGCACCGCCGCGGCGACGCCGTGCAGACGGGCCGCGCGGACCGGCCCACCGAGCGCGACGGCCGCCGCCGCGAGCACCTCCAGTTGCAGCGCCGCGCCCATCGTGTCCTGGAACTCCAGCTTGACCGCGAGCGCGGCGCGCGCCCGTCCGGACGCCTCCTCCGGACGGTCCCGCCGGAGCTCCACCCGCGCCAGGATCCAGTCCAGGTGCGACCACCACCACAGGTCACCGTGCCCCGCGCACAGCTCCACCGCCCGGACGAGCAGGTCGGCGGCCCGGTCGAGCTCACCGCAGCGGTCGAGCAGCAACCCGATCACACCGAGCGCGAGCAGCGGATCCAGATCGTCCGGACGCCCCGCCCGCGCCGCGAGGACATCGTCCAGCGCACCACTCAGAACAAGCGCCGCCTCCCGAGCCACATCCCGCGAACCCCTCTTCCCTCCATCCCCCGCACCACGCCCTTCCCCTCCCGCAACATCCCCACAACACACCCCCTCCGCGCCACCCGCACCGCGTACATCGCCCGCGCCGCATGCCTCATCTGCGTCGTCCGCACCGCGCGCGTCATCTGGCGCGGGGCGTGGCGCGACCAGCGAGGACGGCAGGTTTCCGCCCGTCCCGACCGAGACGCAGGCGATCACCCGGGCCCGCAGCGCCAGCAGGTGGTCGCCGTGGTCGAGGGCCTCCACGCGCGCGGCCTCGGCGGTCTCGGACGCGACCTCGACGTCCGCGCGGGCGAACGCGACCCAGGCCAGGTGGCAACGGGCGCGAGCACGTTCCGGACCGGGCGGCGGCTCGTCCGCGAGGAGACGTTCCAGGTGATACCGCCCCTCACGCGTCAACCCGCGGACGATCCAGAGCGGCCACAGCGCGGCGGCGAGCTCCAGCGCCGCCCGCCGATCCGCCTCCCCGACCCCCTCGAACGCGAGCGCCGCACGAAAGTTCCCCAGGTCAGCGAGCAGCCCCCGATACAGGACGAACTGGTGCGCACCGAACCAGTCGCGGTCGATCCGTCGCGCGACCTCCAGGAAGTGGTCGCGGTGACGGCGCCGCATCCGCTGCTCCTCGCCGAGCAGCCGCAGCCAGCCGAGTCCGTACTCCCGGACGGTGTCCAGCAGCCGGTACCGCATCCCGTCGTCGTGATCGCCCAGGTACAGGATGGACTTGTCCACCAGCCCCGCGAGCAGCCCGGACACGTCACGCGCGGGTAGCCGCTCGTCCGCGCACACCGCGCGCACGGCGTCGGCGTCGAATCCGCCCTCGAAGACCGAGAGACGCGCCCACAGCAGCCGTTCGGTCGGGGTGCACAGCTCGTGGCTCCACCCGATCGCGGTGCGCAGCGTCTGATGACGGGGCAGACCAGGACGTGCCGCACCGAGCACCGCGAACCGGTCACGCAGCCGTCCGAGGACCTCGTCCAGGGGCATCTCCCGCATGCGGACGGCGGCGAGTTCGATCGCGAACGGGATCCCGTCCAGCCTCCGGCACAGCCGCGCCACCTGCCGCGCGTTCCCGGCGGTCAGCGTGAACCCGGGCGCGGCCTCTGCGGCCCGCATCGCGAACAGCCGGACCGACTCGATCTCCGCGAGTCTGCGCAGGTCAGCGGGATGGAACGGCATGCGTTCACAGTCCGCCTCGGGCGGCACCGGCAGCGGCCGGACGACCAGCCGGTACTCGCTGGGCAACGCGAGCGCCTGCCGCGCCGTCGCGATGAACCGGACGGCGGGCGCGCCCTCCCGCAGCGTCCCGATCAGGTCACCGACCGCCTCGCGCAGATGCTCACACCCGTCGAGCACCAGCAGCGCCTTCCGCCCGGCGAGGAAGTCGAGCAGGACGTCCGCCTGCGAACGCCCGGGCTGGTCGACGACGCCCATGGCCGCCGTCACCCCATGCGCCAGGAGCGCCGGATGCCTGATCTCGTCGATCCGGACGAACCACGTGCCGTCCGGGAACGACACCCGCAGTTCCTGCGCCGCCCGCAGCGCCAGCCGCGTCTTCCCCACGCCGCCGACCCCGGTGAGCGTCACCGCCCGTCCGTGCCCGATCTGTTCCCTCACGGTGGCGAGCTCCCGCACCCGGTCCACCAACCCGACCCGCACCAGCGACGACCGGTCATCCTGGAACACCGTCACCTCCCACGACGCGACCCCGCCAACGAACCCCCCACCCGTTATCCCCCGGTTCCCCTCCGAAACGCGGCCCCAACAGCCCTACAAGCCGCCCCTCGGCTACCCGATCTCCCACCGCGCCCTGCACAACCCCGCACATCCGCGGAGGCCACCATCCCGAACCGCCAAGCACCGCCACGAACGAGACCGCCTCAACGCGTCGCGCCATCCGAGAAACACCCTGCCGCAGCCCACCCCGCACGAGGCCGCCCCAACGGGTCGCGCTTTCCGGGAGACACCCCGCCGCAATACCGCGCACCAAGCCGTCCGCCCCGCCGCACGTTTCACCTGGCCACCAGGGACGGCGCGGACGTGATGCAGGGGATCAGCAGCCGTCCACAGGTTCATGGGTCAGGTCGCCTGTCCTGTGGTGGGCGGGTAGCGGTCGGGCCGAATCGTCACCGCCACCCGGTAGCGGCGGCGGGACGGGGTCGATGTCGAGGGCGAGCAGCGCGGCGTCGTCCTGGAGACGGCCGCCCACGTGCGCTTGTAGGTCCGCCTCCAGCGCGTCCAGCAGGACGTCCGGATCAGGGTGGACGAGCACGGCGGCGCGTTCCGCGAGCGGGTAGAAACGGCCTGCGGCATCGCGGGATTCGGTCACACCGTCCGTGTAGAGCAGCAGATGCCCCCCACGGGACGGCAGCGGAAGCGGACCTGATGGGCAGGCGTCGCCCGCCAGCGCGATCAGACCGAGCGGCGGCGCGGGCGGCAGCGCGTCCACGAACGTCGAGGCCCCGTCGAGGGACAGGAGCAGCGGCGGCGGATGCCCGCAGTTGACCAGTTCCGCCGTTTCGCCGTCCTCCGGAATCTGGACGAGCAGGGCGGTGACGAAGTCCTCCGCGCCGCTGCGGCGGGCGAGGAACCCGTCGAGCCGCAGCGCCACGCCGGTGAGCGTCGGCTCGTTGTGCGCCAGTTCTCGGAACGCGCCGAGCACGTCGGCGGCCTGCTCGACCGCGGCCAGGCCCTTGCCGCGCACATCACCGATGATGATCCGGACGCCGTGCGCCGTCTCCATCACCGCGTACAGGTCGCCGCCGAGGCCCGCCTCCGCCGCGTCCGCGAGGTAGCGGACGCGAGTGCGCACCCCGCCGGTCCGGTACGGCGCGGGACGCAGCACCGCCCGGCGCATGGTGTCGGTGATCGCGCGCAGGTCGGCCTGCGCGTGGTCGCTGCGCTCGCGGCGGCGGGTCGCGACCGCCATCATCACGGTCGTGCCGAGCACGCCGCCGATCACCGCGGCGAAGCGCCGCAGGTCATCGGAGATCATCGACGTCTCGACGACGCCGAGGGTCGCGAGCGTGGCCGCGCCGGTCACGGCGACGTACCGTGCCGAGGACGGCCGCAGCCCGGCCAGCACCGGCACGGCGATGAGCAGGCCGATCAGGGAGCCGCCGTCCTGCAGGCACAGGTCGGCCGTCGCGACGACCAGCAACGCGGCGAGCGGAAGGCACGCGGCGGGATCGACATGGAGGGAGTGACGAATCCAGGCCATGGGGAGGGACGCCGTTCGTCGTGGACGTCATCCGCGAGCCAAACGGTGCTCACGAACCGCTGTCAGTCGCCGATTGTAGCCCGACGAACACGAACCGGATCCTTTTCGCGGAAACGAAGGCAGATCACTAGGCAGCCGCCCCCACCAACACACCGCCCGCCAACCACCCCCACAACGCACCACCACACCCCAGGCACCCCAAGAGCACCGTGCACCTCAGCCCCCTGCACACCTCAGGCCCCCCTGCACACCTCAGCCCACCTCAGCGCACCGCGCACCCCAGGCCCACCGGGCACCGCAGCCCTCCGCTCACCGCAGGACGCTCACCACAGGACGCACGCCGCAGGCCGTTGCAGCCGCTGCACACGCCCCACGCCCCACGCCCCACGCCCCACGCCCCACGCCCCACGCCCCACGCCCCACGCCACCACCGCATACCTCTCGCTACTGCCACCCCGCGCCACTCGCGCCACCGCACAGCTCAGGTCTCCAGATACCTCGGCTCTCCGCACAGCCAGGTCTCCACGTCTCCGGTCGCCGCGCGCCTCAGGCCAACGGTCATCGGGAGACACGCCCAAGCCGAGCTCGACCTTGCCTGTTGGCACGCCCAGGCCGAGCTCGGGCGTACCTACAGGCAAGGCCCCATCCCGCAAGCGGGAGCCTGCGGAACGGGGCCGGTCAACGGATGCGCGCAAGGAAATACGGACAAGTGAGCCAGCGGCCGAACCAGGGCCGTTCTCAGCGAGATGGTCGGTCAGGTCGGCCAGGGACGCCCCTTGCGAAGCACGTCGTATCCGACGAACGTGAACATCTGGACGCCGCGCCGCAGGGGCTGGGGAGCCCCGGCGAAGCGGTGCACGCCGACGCCGTAGGAGCGCTCCTCCGGCGGTGAGACCCAGCGTTCCTCGAAGTCGTGTTCGGCGAACCACTTCCTGATCTGCGGGGTGACGTCCGGCGGCTGGCGGTTGCGGGTCCAGACGACGAACGCGCCGGGGGCGCACAGCTGCGGCAGCAGGCCGATGGTGCGCTCGATGTCGACGTCGGCGATGTTGCCGAACACGCCGCACACCAGCACCACGTTCGCCGGGACGGCCCCCGCGTAGGCGTCGGTACAGGACGCGTCGCCCACGACCGCCGACACCCGCTTGAGCCCGGCGTCGCGGGCCGCCGCCCCGGCCTGGCGGACGTTGGCCGGATCCAGCTCGACCAGCCGTCCGGCCAGGTCGTCGCGACGCGGATGGTCACGCAGGGCGCCGATCAGATCGCGGCCCTGGCCCGCGCATAAGCTGACCGCCCTGATCCGTCCCGGCGGCGCGGCGTCCACGGCCTCGCGAAGGCGCTGCTGGACGGTCCACAGCCGCCGCGACAGCGCCGACGCGGGCTCGTCGTAAGCGTCATGCCAGGCCGCCCAGTCACGCCCGACCGGCTGATTGCATTGCTCCATGGGGAGCAATGTAGACGGAGCGTGATCTGAGGAACGCGGAACGGAGCCGGGTGGCCGGTCCCGGACTTCCGCTATCCCTCCGGATCCGGAACGTGCTCCGGCGCGGACTCCGGCGCCAGTTTCGGATAGTGCAGGTCGAACGCGGGACGCTCCGAGCGGATCCGCGGGATCGCCGTGAAGTTGTGCCGCGGCGGAGGTGAGGACGTGGCCCATTCGAGGGAATTGCCGTACCCCCAAGGGTCGTCCGCCTCGACACGTTTTCCATGCCTCCAGGTGACGTAGACGTTGTAGAGGAAGATCAGGGTGGACGCCCCCAGCAGGAACGCGCCGACGCTCGAGATGCGGTTCAGCGCGGTGAACTCCTTGGGGTAGTCCGCGTACCGGCGGGGCATGCCCTCGGCGCCCAGCCAGTGCTGGATGAGGAAGGTGGTGTGGAACCCGACGAACAGCGTCCAGAAGTGGATCTTGCCCAGGGTCTCGTTCAGCATCGTCCCGGTGAACTTCGGCCACCAGTAGTAGAAGCCGGCGAACATCGCGAACACGACCGTCCCGAACACCACGTAGTGGAAGTGCGCGACAACGAAGTAGGAGTCCTGGAGCTGGAAGTCCAGCGGCGGCGAGGCCAGGATGATCCCGGTCAGCCCGCCGAACAGGAACGTCACCAGGAACCCGATCGACCAGAGCATGGGCGTCTCGAAGCTGAGGTTGCCCCGCCACATCGTCCCGACCCAGTTGAAGAACTTCACCCCCGTCGGGACCGCGATCAGGTACGTCATGAACGAGAAGAACGGCAGCAGGATCTGTCCCGTGGTGAACATGTGGTGCGCCCACACCGCCATCGACAGGCCCGCGATGCCGATCGTCGCGCCGACCATGCCGAAGTAACCGAACAACGGCTTGCGACTGAACACCGGGATGATCTCGGTGATGATCCCGAAGAACGGCAGCGCGATGATGTACACCTCGGGATGGCCGAAGAACCAGAACAGGTGCTGCCAGGTCAGCGCCCCGCCCGAGTCCGCGTCGAACACGTGCGCGCCGAACCGCCGGTCGGCCTCCAGCACCAGCAGCGCCGCCGCCAGCACCGGGAACGCCAGCAGGACCAGCACGCTGGTCAGCAGGATGTTCCAGGTGAAGATCGGCAGCCGGAACATGGTCATCCCGGGCGCGCGCATCCCGATGATCGTCGTGATGAAGTTGACCGCGCCCAGGATCGTGCCGAACCCGGACAGCGCCAGCCCCATGATCCACATGTCGCCGCCGAGGCCCGGCGACCGGATCGAGCTGGTCAGCGGCGAGTACGCGGTCCAGCCGAACGCGGCCGACCCGCCCGGCGTCACGAACGACAGCATCACGATGATCCCGCCGAACAGGAAGAACCAGTAGCTCAGCATGTTCATCCGCGGGAACGCCACGTCCGGCGCGCCGATCTGCAACGGCATGATCTCGTTCGCGAACCCCACGAACAGCGGGGTCGCGAACAGCAGCAGCATGACCGTTCCGTGCATCGTGAACAGCTGGTTGTACTGCTCGTTGCTGACGACCTGCTTCCCGGGCGAGAACAGCTCCGCCCGGATCACCATCGCCATCACCCCGGCGAGGAGGAAGAACACGAACGAGGTGATGAGGTAGAGGTGCCCGATCACCTTGTGGTCGGTGGTCGTGATCCAGGACACCAGGACCGATCCCCGGGTGCGCCGCCGCCGCGCGGGCGCCTCGGGAAGGGGGCGGCCGAGTAGGACCATGCCGTGCTCCCTTGGGACGGGGGGTGTCCTCAACTATTCGCCGGTCTCCCGTGAGACGCAAGACACACTGGTTCAACCCGACCTCCTAGGCTGTTATGTGTGGAGCGGATACTGGTGAGTTCCTGCCTGATGGGTCGGCCCGTGCGTTACGACGCCACGGCCAAGCCCATAACGGACGACCTTTTCGAGCGCTGGCGCGCCGAGGGCCGCCTCGTGCCCGTCTGCCCCGAGATCTCCGGCGGCCTCCCCATCCCCCGTCCCCCCGCCGAACTCCTCCCCCTCACCCCTCACCCCCCAGCCCCCACTGGCACCACCCCCAACACACCCACGTCCAGCGTGATCGACCCGACCACCTCGCCCCCACCCGCGACCGACACACCCAGCACATCCGCGCCCCCCACCTCCGACGCACCCGCACCCGACGCACCCGACGCACCCGACGCACCCGACGCACCCGACGCACCCGACGCACCCGACGGCGCAACCTCCGGTCAGGAGCCCTTGGTTCCTGATTTGAAGGCGAGGATCGTGACTGCGTCCGGGGAGGACGTCACGGAGGAGTTCGCGCGGGGAGCCCAGATCGCCCTGGAAACCGCACGCCGCGCCGGGATCAGGATTGCGATCCTGAAGGAGTCGAGCCCGTCCTGCGGCAGTCACCACGTCTACGACGGCACCTTCACCGGCACCCGGATCCCCGGGATGGGCATCACGGCGGCACTGCTGACCTCGGCCGGAATCCGGGTGTTCAGCGAGGACCAAATTCCTGAAGCCGCCGCCTACCTGGCCGAACTCGAATCCTGAGGCCCGCATGCGCATCGCTCTCGTCGACTCTGGCTTCGGCTTGCTCGCTGCTGCCGCCGCCGTCCGCCGCGTCCGCCCGGACGCCGACCTCGTCCTCTCCTGGGACCCGGACGGCGCCCCCTGGGGCCCGCGCCCTCCGGAGGAGATCACCGAGCGGGCGCTGGCCTGCGCCGGTGCTGCCGCGGCCACCGAGCCGGACGCGCTGATCGTCGCCTGCAACACCGCCACCGTGCACGCCCTCCCCACTCTGCGTCTGGCGTTCGAACCCGCCATCCCCGTGATCGGCACCGTCCCGGCAATCAAGCCGGCCGCCGTGGCGGGTGTCCCGGTGGCGATCTGGGCCACCGTCGCGACCACGCACAGCGCCTACCAGGCCGACCTGATCCGCCGCTTCGCCCCGGACGTCCCCGTCCACCGCGTCGCCTGCCCCGGCCTCGCCGACGCCGTCGACTCCGGCGACCCGCACCGCCTGCGA
The DNA here is from genome assembly GCF_000518265.1 of Actinomadura oligospora ATCC 43269. GTDB lineage: Bacteria > Actinomycetota > Actinomycetes > Streptosporangiales > Streptosporangiaceae > Spirillospora > Spirillospora oligospora. Next base: position 352,399 of record NZ_KI912412.1, read on the forward strand.
ACCGCGATCAACACCGCCGTCCGCGCCACCCCCGACGACATCAAGCACGTCGTCCTGGGCTGCACCCATTACGAACTGATCGCCCCCCAGATTTCCGCCGCCTTCTCCCCCTCTCCCGGCCTCTTCAGCTCCGCACCCGCCCTGGCCGCCCAGACCCTCCGCCGCCTCGACGAGGTGCCCACCCCCAAGGCCGCCCCCACCGGCACCCTCACCGTCTTCCAAAGCGGCCGCCAAACCGACCTCCCCCCGGTGGCCCAGCGCTACTGGAACGCGCTCCTCCCCTCCCCCGTCTCCTGACCCACGCCCCTCCCGCCCCGGGACGCTCCCGCCACGCAGCCAGACTCCCCTCGCGGCCGCAGCCAGGAGCGCCCCGGCCCGCTGCGGCTTGCCAGCACCTCAGCCCGTCGGCTCAAACACCAGAGAAGCACGGGTGAGGCCGAACGGAGCCCAACAGAGCCCTTCTGGCCACCATGCGGGAAGCCGATGAACCCCCGGTCCGGCAGGCCCGAGTGGACAGTGCAGCGGACGTCGTGGTCCAGACGATTTGATTCGGACGAGTTGGTCCGGACGAGTTGGTCCGGACGCCGTCGGCGCTCCCCGCCTCCATAACGGGAAGCAGCCGAACGGGGTCTCCGCAACGTCTGCGTCCAACGTCCGGGTGCTGGTCCGGAGGGCAGCGGCAACGGCGATCGGCCCTGGTTGTTGGACATGGTCGTTGGGCATGGTGGACGGTCATCTCGGTGTGGTCTGCGGGGGCACAGGAGCCGTACCGCCGGGGAGGCTGGGTTCGGCCGGGCCGAGGTTGCCTCCTTGGAGGGGCTCGGGACGGCTCGACTGGTGGGTGATGATGCCGGGGCCGTAGCGGGCCAGTGCCTTGGCGGCTTCGGCGGGGTGATCGGTGTTGATGTCGATCCGGCCGTCCGGGAGGGGCCCGCCTCCGAAGATCTCGAAGGTGGGCTGTTTCGGTTGCGCCATGATCTGCGTGACGAGCCGGCCAGCGTCGGTCTCGTTGCGGTAGGCGCCGCGGATCTCCACGGTCACGTCGTGTACGGCACCGCAGACGGCGGTGTCCAGGCGGTCGCTCGGGAGCCGGTAGACGGTGACCTTGTGCCAGGTGTTGTCGATGGCGAGGCCGGCGTACCAGCGCTCAAGCGGGCCGGGTTGGCGTCCGCCCTTGGTGACCTCCTTGCCTCCGCCGACCGCGTTCTCGATGGCGCGTGCAGCACGGTCGAGGGCGGCCTGTCCTGGCGGGCCGGAACTGCCGGGCTGGGGAGTGGACGGAGTGGTCTTCCGTGGTGTGCCGCAGTACTTGGCGGGCGCGTTGATCCAGGACGGTGGCGCGGCGGCGATCATGGTGTCCGGGGAGGTGGATCCCGTCGTCGCACCGGGGTGCCCGGCCGGACGGGTCGCCGCCCAGATCTGCGGGATCCCCACGGCGGTCGCTGCCGCCGCACCGGCCACCACGACGAGCGTCGTGTTCCGCGCGCGCCTGCGCCGCCGGACCCGCCTGGTCAGCTCTTCCGAACCGACCGACAGGGGGTGCGCCTCACCTGCCAGATCCGCGATGCGGCGGGCCAGCATGTCTTCGAGCTTCGACTCCATTTCCCTCTCCTACTTCCTCGCCGCCGAACGGGGCCGCGCGTCCGTCTCGCGCGCGGTCGCCGCCGTCCGTCCCTCGTTTGCGGCCTCGCCGTCGCCCAGTAGTTCGGCCAGGCGCTGGTGCGCCTCGCTCAGATAGCGCTTGACGGAGCCTTCACGGCACCCCAACTCGGTCGCGATCTGGGCGACGGTCAGATCCTCGTAGTAGCGCAGCACCGCACAAGCACGCTGTCTCGGCGACAGGCGCGCCAGGGCCGCGCGCACGTCGGCGTTCACCACGACCTGGCCGGACGCGTCGGGCACGTAGTCCCGACGGTGCAGCAAGGGGCTCACCCGTCTCCAAACCCGTCCGCTGCGTTTCGCGTCCAGGAACCGGTTGAGCATGATGCGCCGGACATATCCCTCGGCCTCGTCCTCCGTCCGGTGACCAGGCCGGGCGAACGCACGCACCAGTGCCTCCTGCACCAGGTCGTCCGCCTCGGCATCGTCACCGCACAAGAGGAACGCATACCGTTTCAACGCCGCGCCCCGCCGATCCGCGAGCGCGGCCATGGTCTGAGCCCAGACAGCCATGCACCCTCCGCCTCAACGTCGTCACCCTGAAAAACGGCTGACAGGCCCGGAACGTTGGGGTGCATCGGCGAATTTGTTCTCCCCGATCACGCGGAGCGCGCGGCGAACCTTCGTTTCCCCTGGTCAGAGAGATCCTGCTGCAGGACGGTCGAAAATCTCTCGGGCAGAAGAGACGCCGGTTCATCCTCGCCGAGGCACCACTCGGCCGGCAGGCTGGGCCGACGACGTCGGGCCTCGCCGGTGAACGCCTCCCAAAGGACGAGCCCACCCGGCCGGACGGCTTCGATCGCCGGTCCGAAGACACGCACATCCCAGAATCCGGCACAGAGTACGACGGCGTACTCATCGCCGACGGACGGCCGCCACGTCGCAAGATCCGCCTGGACGATCGCGATCCGCCCACTCAGACCACGCCGACGGGCCTCATGGCGCAGCAGCCTCAACGCGACCTCGGACACGTCGACGGCCGTCACCGCCCGCCCCTCCGCCGCGAACCGCAGCGCGCTCCCCGAAGGGCCGCATGCCAGATCCAGCACAGGCCCGTCCGGAAGCTCCTCCGAGAGCGCCCACTCCACAAGCGGGTGGGGCATGAACTCAGGTTGGCCGGCAGCCTCGTACTTGGCGTTCCAGCGCATCCGGTCGGGATGCGCCGACAGCTCCCCGTCCCGCATCAGTACTTGGGCGGACGTCGGAGCAACCACTTGAAGAACCCGCGCCGAGGTGGCCTCGCCAGGATGCTCCCGCTTCGCACGGATCCAACGATCTCCACCCGGAGGAACGTCTCCGGGTTCGTGCCCTTGCCCCCTCGCGGGACGCGCACCTTCACCGAACCGCTCTTCACGCCGATCTCGTCGGTGTCCACCACGATGCCGGGACGGGTCACGATCGTCAGGCTGCCGCTCTTGACCTCAGTGGCGATCCGGAGGATCCCGTGGCTGATGACGGCGGACGTCAGATCCAGCTTCACACTGCCGCTACGGATGGAAACGTCCATCGCCCGCGGCACCACCCACTCACCTTCACGCGACACGCTGCTACTGCCGACATCGATCCGCACGAGATCCTTGGCCTTCGCAGCTTTGACAGGACCAACCTCGCCGCGGGGCGCGGGAAGGTCCGTCACCAAAGCCGCCAGATCGGACTCGGTGCGCGCCGTGAGCGCCTTGTCGAGCCGCTCGTCCAGCTCCTCGATGGTCAGGCGCCCGTCTCCGGCGGCGACCCTCAACTGCTCGGCGACCCGATCCCGGTCCTCATGCGAAACCCTTAGTTCAGGACGTCGCTCCGGCAGGTTCTCCTCCGTCATGCAAGGAACAGTATTCGTTCCGTCCCTCCGAGAGCAGCGCTTCGTTCGAGAGCAAGCCGTCACGCCCCCATACGCCCACCCACAGCCGCCGACACCTCACACGGAGCGCACGACCAGCACCCGCGAGCCGAACCTCGCCCCGTAACCCGCCGAGCCCGACCTTCCCTCATCCGGGCGCGAGCCGCTCTGCTCACCGGGCTCCACAGGCTGCCAAGGCCCCCGTCCACGAGTCATACGCAAATGCTGCGGCCGCCTCACCGACATCGCCGCCCTGGACGAGAACACCATCAACCTGCCGACCCACGCCTCCGGGGGGGGACGACGTTCCCAGGCTGGGCCCTGGGCACCGTGCCCCCGCAGGGCGTTCGCCCCACGAGGGCTGGTCCATAGCCCTCAAACGCAACCGCGCCGAAACCATCTTCAACGCCCTCACCACCTGAGAAACGAACCCAAACGAAAAGGGCCCCGCCACTACCGTGGCGGGGCCCACAAAAAAAGTAGTGAGGCCCCGCCATTTCCGGCGGGGCCTCACCCAATAGATGTCCGGCGGCGTCCTACTCTCCCACACAGTCTCCCATGCAGTACCATCGGCGCTGAGGGGCTTAACTACCGGGTTCGGGATGGGACCGGGTGTTTCCCCCTCGCCATAACCACCGAACGATCAACGCACAACCCTGAAACACCGGGTTGGCAAGTCTCGTTCGAGCCGTCAAGCTCGGATATTCACTTTATAGCGGTACCCAGTTGTTTTCTGGGAACCACACAGGGACGCGAATCATCTCGTGTTTCTTGCAGCGATTGGTTTGAACGTTCAGTGTGTTCAAGCCACTCGGCCTATTAGTACCGGTCGACTCCACACGTTA
>NZ_JADG01000016.1 GCF_000518265.1 Actinomadura oligospora ATCC 43269
GGTGGCGCCCGCCCTCCGGGACGGGCGAGGATCGCAACCCGCGCGGCGTGCTGCACGCGTCCGCGCGTCAGTAGTGGCGCCCGCCCCCCGGGGCAGGCGAGGATCGCAACTGGAAGATCTACGACGGGCTCACCCTCGTCGTCTTGGACGGGTCACCCCGGCTGGTCCTCAGCGACTACGACTACCCCCGCGACGACGCCACCGCCCGCGCCTTCGAACTCCGCGCCGCCGCCAAGGCCAAACAAACCGGCGCCACCCGCTGGGCCCTGGCCGTTCCCATGGTTTGGCTCATCGCTGAACACTCCATCGCCACCCGCCAGGTCTCCAACCACGCGCTGCGCGAAGGCGAACAGGAAGTCATCGCCTGGACTACCGGCGACCTGTCCGAAGGCGTCGACTACGGCCGAGTTCCCTACACTCGCCGCCCCGACGGCACCCCCGTCTTCGGCGACCCAGAGATCGCCACCGTTGCTCTCCGCCCCGCCGAGTTCGCCATCGGGTTCACGATGCTCAGGATGCTCACTGATGAGCAGCCTGAATGACGTCTTGGGCGGGTTTGCGCGATCTTGGACTCCTGCTCTGACAACGGAATCTGCCACACCCCGCCGTCCTGAGCACAAGAGCGACTCACTCCAGGCAAAACGATCCAAGGGTGTGCGGGGGGCACGGAACGATCCTCGCTGACACCCCGCCCGTTCATCGTCATCCCCCGGGGTTTCGGGCAGGGCTGAAAGGGCGTGGAACCCCGGACGGTCCGCCACCGACCATCGTGGGACACGGCTTCGACCGGAGTCGTGACGTCACCCCGCAGAGAAGGGAGCTCCCATGTCGAGCACACTGCGCATGATGGCGGTCACCGGTGCGATGGCGGCCGGGACGATCACGCCGCTGCTGGCGGTCGCCTCCGCCCACGCGGAGAGCGCGCCCGTTCCGCAGCCGCGCGTGAGCGCCGCGTCCGTCGCCGACGGCACGGCCCTGGCCGGGGCCGACGCCCGCACCGTCGGTGCGAAGGCGCTCCGGTGCGTCTCCACGACCGGATCCATCGCCTGCTTCGAGCCGAGCGGCGACAAGGTCTACGTCAAGGACACCAAGAAGGACCACTACTCCGCCGTCGCCATCTGGAAGACCAGTTACGGCCGTAAGGGCGGGTGCCGCAACGCGCTCGGCTACGGCAAGTGGGCGGTCTGCGACTACAACATGAAGGAGGGCAGGAGGATCCACTGGCAGGCGCTGCGCTACGACGGGAACACGCACCGGTACATCCGGCCGGTGTCCCGGATGGGGACCGCCAACATCTGATCCGGGCACGTTCGTGAGCGGGCACCTCGCCGCGCCGGCGAGGTGCCCTTCCGTTGGGATCCGGTGGCGCGGCGTCCTGTCTCAGGACGTGCGCAGTACGGCGTGGCCCGGATGGCGGAGGGTGTGGATGACGCTGCCGCCGCGACGGATCGAGGCGATCAGGCCGGCCTCCCGAAGGACTGTGGCGTGCTGGCTGGCCGAGGCCAGGGACACGCCGGCGTGCTGGGCCAGGCGGCTGGTGGTGCAGCCGCCCTCGGCCGCGATGGCGGCCAGCACCTTCGCGCGCGTCCGGCCGAGCAGGGCGTGCAGTGACTGTTCCGAGGGCCGGTGTTCGCCGAGCCAGCCCAGTTCGTGCTCGATGGGATAGGCCAGCGCGGGGAACGGATCGAGATCGCACAGCGCGAACGGGGTTCCCCAGCAGAAGAAGGACGGGATGAGCCGCAGGCCCCGGCCGTCCAGCCGGAGGTCCCGGTCGGCGGGGTAGGGCAGCTCGAGCACGGGAGCCGACCAGCGGGCCCGTGGATGCAGGGAGGCCAGGACCCGGGCCGTCCCGCCGCGGCGCAGTTCGTCCCGGCGGACGGCGAGGTCGGTCAGCACATGGCTGCGGACGTGGTCCCAGTACGGGGCCAGGGCGACGGCGTGGTAGTCGCGCAACGCCTGTCCCAGCCACCTGAGCCCGCCGAGCTGCCCGCCCGCGAGTTCGGCGGCCGGACCGCCCGGACGGCGCCCCGGCGCGAGCCGTGCGAGGTCGCGCCGGAGGTGTTCGCGCGGGGTGGACAGCACCTGGTCCAGGCCCGCGTCCAGGCAACCCGCCTCGGCGCCCGGTGTGAGGAAGTCGGGGGAGTAACCCGAAGGCGGTGCGAGTAGCGGTAGGTCACGTGACCAGGCGGACGGCCGGGAGCGGACGCGGCGTCGCCACCCGTCGAAGACCGGCCGCCCTTGACCGTCGGTGAGCTTGTGCAGGCTGAGCAGGATCTCCCACAGTGGTTCCGGCCCCTCGGCCAGCCTCGTCCGGCGCAGGTCCTCCGGCGTGAAGTGGATGCGCAGCATGAATCGCGGCCCCCGTCCCCGTTGTCGAACGCGCGTGTCCGCGACTCCGCCCCGGTCGTGTCCCCGTACGTCCGACCGGGGGCCGTGCGCCTGCGGGCCCTCGTTCCCGCCAAGCGCATCGGACGCCGCCGACACTGCAGTCTCAGCGGACGAACATGCCGGGCACGAGTGCCGATTGCGCCATCCACAGCCGGTTTTCGGACAACCTGCAGGTCAGCTCTCTGGGCAACGCCGTCCGAACATCTGACGGTAGGCGTTCGGCGCGACCCCGACCACGCGACGGAAATGCGGCCGCAGCGCCGCCGCCGAGGAGAAGCCGCAGCGGCGGGCGATCTCGTCCACCGGCAGGTCCCCCGACTCCAGCAGCTGCTGGGCGCGGATGACCCGCTGGTGGGTCAGCCAGGCGGCGGGCGCCGACCCGGTGATCTCCCGGAACCTGCGGTCGTAGTTGCGCCTGCTCATGTGGGCTCGCCGCGCCAGGACGCCCACCGGCAGCGCGGTGTCCAGCCGCGCGCACGCCCACTCGATGGATTCGGCCACCGGGTCGGCGGCGTCCACCTCGGGCATCGGCGACTCGATGAACTGCGCCTGCCCACCTGGCCGGTGCGGCGGCAGGACCATGGCCTTGGCCAGCAGGTTCGCGGTCGCGGCGCCGACCGTCGCGCGCAGGATGTGCAGGCCGAGGTCCATCCCGGCAGCGGCGCCGCCCGCGGTGAGGACGTCCCCGTCGTCGATGTACAGCACGCTGGCGTCGACCTCCACCCGCGGGTACAGCTCGCGGAGCCGCGCCGCCACCGCCCAGTGCGTCGTCGCGGGACGACCGTCCAGCAGCCCGGTGGCCGCCAGCACGAACGCCCCGTTGCACAACCCCGCCAGCCGGGCGCCGCGCGCGTGCGCGTCGCGCAGCGCCGCCAGCACCGGCTCCGGCGGCGCCTCGGCCGTCGTCTGCGGCAGCGTCGGGACGATGACCAGGTCGCCGCCGCGGATCGCGTCCAGGTCATAGGGCACGTCCAGGGTCAGCCCGCCGCCGCCGATCGAGGTGCCCGGCGCACCGGCGACGAGCGTCGGCGCCAGTCCGGGCAGCCACCCGTAGGCCGCCGCGACGTCGAACACCCCGAACGCGAACGACATGCTCCCCAGGGAGACACCGTCGAACACGACCACGACCACCCGCAGCGAGATGCCGGTGTCGGTCCGGTCGGCGCCGGCGGCCCTGGTGAAGATCTCGAACCCGGTGCCGGTCATTCCCCTCCGAACCTCGCGCCGCCCAAGAACACGACCGTAAACCGGTAATCGGATGATTAACGCCCGGTTAACATGACCGGCTCCGGCCAGACGCCTGGACGTGAGCCCGCCCGTGCTGCGGACCGAGCAACACCAGGGGGCCAGGGCGGCGCGGCGGTCCGAGCCGCGCGAGCGCGGCGAGTCCACGCCGAACCGGGCCCCGGCCGAGCGCCTGGCCCGGGAGTCCTCAAGGTAGGCAGGCCGCTGGGTGACCGCTATCCGAAGGGAAGCCGATGACAGCACCTCCCGAGGCGGGCAGGCGGTCGGCGACGCCGGACTCGTCGCAACGTTCGTGCGGGAAGCCGAGGGGTTCGCGCTTGTGCAGGACTCGGCGAGCCTGGAGTGCTGTGATAGCCGCTACCTGGCCTCACGCGCTGGGCGACGGCTCCGGCGTATTGGCGCTCGTAGTAGGAGTTGCCAGCCCAGCGGGTGACTTCGACGGTGCGGATCAGATCCGCTGGGGTGTCACACCCGGTGGCATAGTCCAGTTCAGCGGGTCTCAGCGCTCGGCGCTTTCCAGATCTTCTCGGGCGCTTGAGGCGCTGGCCAGATCTGAATCAGGTGCCGTTCGGCATGGCGAGGGGTGTTGGGGGGCCGGTCCGCGAGTTCGTGAGGGGTGTGGCGGCCCTTCACTGAGACTCGGACACGGTAGGTCCGCGACTGCCCGTCCTCTGCCGGGAGGTATTCGTATCCCGGGGGAGCGGACTCGTTCAGGAAGTTGCAGCCGAAGTCGGGGCCGGTGAAGACCATGCTCACCTCGGCGACCTCCTCCCAGTCGTCGAGTTCGAGGTCGGGTGCTGCGGCGAGGATGTCCTTCTGGACCTCGACGATGCTGGCGGGTTCTCCGGTGAAGATCGCTGCCATGTGGCCGTCTGGTTCGGGGAGGATGACGCCGTTCCCGCGGCCGGTGACGTTGGCGGCTTGCCGGCCGGTGGTGTGGTCGCTGATCCAGTACTGGCTGTTGGAGGTCTCGACGTAGAAGTCGGTTCTGGGTTGGTCGGGGTCTGGTTCCCAGGTCGGCCGGGGGTGTTCTTTGAGCCATTGCAGCGGGGCTGAGGGCGCGGGCCAGATCTGGAGCATGTGTTTCTCGACGGGGTCGTCCCCGTGGTCGATCGAGATGTGCTGTCGCTCTTCTCCCTGCTGGCGGCCCACGGCGTGCAGGCGGATCCGGTAGCTGCCCGGGGCGGGCAGGTCGAAGTCCAGGCCGTCCTCGTTGAGGATGGATTCGACGTGAGCGCCCGGCTTGAGCAGCAGACTGAACTCGATCGCTTCGTCCCAGTCGTCCAGGACCGGTTCGGGGCGGCTCTTGCGGACTTGGATGGTCAGGGGCAGGTCGAAGCCGTACATCCCGGTGTAGATGCTCGCCATGCGGCGGCTCTCGTCGATCGCCACGAGTGGGGACGGGCCGGGGTCGCTGTTTTCGCCGAGCGTGTCGACGTTGGGCTCGACCTCGTCACGCAGCCAGTACTGATGATGTCCGATCTTCACTACCCCGCTGTAGTCGGATGCGTCCTCGGGGTGGTCGCTGGATGAGCCCATGGGTGAACCTCCAAGAGAGACGATGGAACAAAGGGCGACGGCGATGCGGTGGCCCTGCCCGGCGGGCCACCGCTTCGCTGGAGCCCCGCCCTCAGACGGCGACTCTGAAGGCATATCCCTTGGTCTTGGCCGACGTGGCGTCCAGCACCCGGTACTGGTAATAGAAGTTCTTCAGTTTGGCACCTTGACTGTTGTTCTCGCCCCTCGGAACCCAGTCGTAGCCTTTTGCCGGGCTTCGCGCCGCCCTCAAAGGGTCAGTGGTCACAATATTGGGCTGTGAGTGCGTCACTGAAATGAGCCGCTGTCCGCTGTGATCGTTGAGGGCGGCAGCGCGGGGCGTTGGAGTTTGGGGTGGTCGTCCCGCTTCTTCTGGCTCCGCTGTCGCGGGCAGTGATTTGAGGCGGAGATGGGTTGGGCGTCGGGTTCTGTTTGATTATGTTGGCGATCAGGCAGGGAGAGTGCTCGTCGCTGCGTGGTGTGCCCGGGAGGATTGCCTTGGTGGGGGCGCCGGCGCGGCGGCGATATTGCTCGGATTCGTGTCGGGGCGCTTGGGGCGCGGGCGCGGCGGGCTGCTGAGCGTCTGGAGCTGCTGAGTTCGACCACGCTTTCAGGACCGGGGCCGAGAGCGTCGTCGTAGGTGCGGATCGTGATGACCGGGGCCTGTGAATAGGGCGGGTCCTGCTCGCGCAGGACCGGCATCCACCTGGCGCTGGGTGGGGGCCGCGGCGGAGCTGCCACCCACACCGCCGAGCCTTGGTGACCAGAGGTCTGTAGCTCTGTGTGACGGCAGTGGCGTTTCGTGCTGTTCCGGATGGCTGATCAGGGCGGGACGCATGTGGCGTGGCTGGCAAGGGCGCGCGGCCGATCAGTAAGAGGTCTGCCACCCGGGTGCCTACGCTGAGTGTCCATTAGTGCGTGCGAGGGAGGGAAGGGTGACTGGTGACAGATACCCACTGTCCGTCGCTTGACATGCAGAGGCAGAAGGAGAAGGAGGTTCGTGCGCGATGCGTACGATCAAGGTCGCCGCTAGGCGCATTACTCGTTGTGACCGCAACAGTGCACATTGGGCAGAGGTCTACAACTCCGGGCGACTCCAACCGAGGCGCTGACGGGTCCGGAAGGCCACTCGTGATCGGGCGAGAGCCGATGCGTCCTGCGTGCTCGGCTCCCGTCCGCACGTCTCTGCGTCACCGTCGTTCCGTGATGAGGGAGAGGGTGTTTCGTGCGTCTTCGCCGTCGCCGCTGCCTAGTCTGTTACTGGCATGAGGGAGAGTTCGTCGCCCACCCCTACCCCGACGGTGCTCCCGTTGCGCTGCATCCGGCGACCGCCGAGGTCCTGACCGCCTTCGAGGACTGGACCACGCTGAAGCAGGCGACCGCCGCGCTCGACCATCTCACCGAGGCCACCGTCGGGGAAGCAGCCTCCGTCCTGCGTGAACACCGGTTGCTGATCGCCGAGGACACTCACGAAGCCGATCTCGACGCCCAGATCGCCCACGCCTGGCGTTCCTGGGAACCGGAAGCGCCGTTCTTCCACTACGCCACCCAGGACACCGTGACCGCCGAAACACGCGCCCAGGCCGCGCGCGAACCCCACGGCTCGGACGAGGTCCCGGTGGTCCTGGACGGCCCCCTCCCAGCGATCTTCACCGCCTACCCCGACGTCGACCGGATCATGTTGCCCCGCCGCCCCGATCCCCGCCTGAACACCGGGCTCGGCAATGCGCTCTACGGACGGCGCACCCATCGCGACTTCACCACCGAACCGGTGGACCTGCCCACCCTTGCCACGCTGCTGGCCACCTGCTTCGCGCCCGTCGACTACATCGACGCCGGACCCTTGGGCGCCCTGATCCGCCGCACCAGCCCGGCCGGCGGCGCACGACAGGAACTCGACGCCTACCTCGCCATCACCAACGTCAAGGGCGTCCCCGCGGGGATCTACCACTACAACAGCCGCGAACACAGCCTGGAGTCGCTGGCCGAAGGCTTCACCGGTGAAGAGGCCGCCTACCTGTGCGCCGGGCAGGACTGGGCCGAAGGCGCCGCGTTCCTGGTCGTCCTGGTCGCGGTCGTCGAACGCATGCGCGTCAAGTACCGCATGCCGCGCTGCTACCGGGTCAGCCTCCTCAACGCCGGACACCTGGGCCAGACCTTCGCCCTGACCGCCACCGCCCTCGGCCTGGGCCCCGCACAGACCGGCGCGTTCGGCGACACCGCCATCGCGCGACGCCTCGGCATCGACAACACCGCCCGGATTCCCGTGTACGTGCTGGCCGCCGGTCACCCCCACCCCGAACCCGGCAACGCCCCACCACCTGCCGATCTCGACACCTTCCGCACCCACCGCGCCACCCTCACCACAACCAGCACTCGCAGCGTTCACGTTCCGGCCCCCTTCGCGAAGGCATGAACGACCGCGTGTCGCTGCGGCCGGTGCAGGAAGCGGATCTGGCGACGATCGTGCAGCTCACCCAGGACGCTGAGATGGCCGGGGAGTACGCCTGGTGCGGTTGGAGCGACCCGCGAGTGTTCCCCCGGCGCTGGGAAGACGACCGTCTCCTCGGCAAAGACGGCGGAGTGCTGATGGCCGTCGTCGGCGACCAGACGGTCGGAGCCCTGAACTGGGGGCGGCGCCCCATCACCCCGTTCTCCTCCTGCTGGCGACTGGGGCGAACCATGCTGCCGGAGGCACGCGGTCGGGGGTACGGCACCCAGGCCGCCCGCCTGATCGCGGCGTACCTGTTCGCCCACACACAGCTGAACCGCATCGAGGCGACCACCGAGATCGGCAACCTCGCCGCGCAAAAATCCCTGACCAACGCCGGATACACCCGGGAAGGCACACTCCGCGGCTTCATCTGGCGCGACGGCGCCTGGCACGACAGCGCCCAGTTCAGCATCCTGCGTACCGACCCGCCCACGCCCCAACGTGTGCGCGTTGAGAGCTCCTCGTAGGCGGTCCCCTCCCGAACCTGATCCCCAAGTATGGCGACCGCCCATGTCGGCCCGCGAAGAGGAACGCCACTGCCCGCCTGGAGTGGACGCTCATCGGCCGGGTCGCTGCCGTCAGCAACGTGGTCGGCACTGGGGAGCGAATTCTGACTCGCTCAGGGCGAAGTGCTGCCCAACCGTGGGTTCAGGCTGGCTCGGCTGCCGAGGCGTAGGAGGGTGAGCGAGGCGATCAGTGGGATGGTGAACAGCAAGGTGGTCAGGAGGACGAGCCAGCTGGCCTTGCTGTGTCGGTGGGAGGCGGCGGGCAGGGGGTGGGCCGTGCCGGTGGCGCGGAGTGGCTGGGCGGGTGTGGTGATCGGGGTCACAGCAGGGGTAGGGCTGGGTGTCCGCTCTTTCGGGAGGGCCCCGGAGTAGTCCGTGCACACGTAGGGCGGACTGCCGTTGGCGAGCCTTCCCAGGGGAATGTGAGGCCGCGGTCGGCGCTTGTCGCAACTGGCGCAGGCTGTTCCATTGTGTTGAGCGCGTGAAGGGCCCGCTCCGGAGAAGACGCGTTTGTGGCCCTGTAGTCATCGGAAGAAGTCCGACGGTGCCGTTGCGCAGCTCGCCCATGGCCTGAACGTAGGGCGCGTGACCGCCAGGCCGTCCGAGTTGGGGGCAGTCGCCGCTTGCTGGGGGGAGACACCCCGCCCGACCAGGTGATCCGTCAGGAGCGGCTGCGCGATGGCGGGGCGAGGACGCGGATGGCCCGCGTCGCGGGGCCGGTGTGGGCTACCGGTTCCGCGGCGCGGGCCGCTGGGGAGGGGTGTCAGGAGATGGTGATGCCGCTGTAGTAGTGGGTGAGGATGGACTGGTAGCTCCAGCCCGAGTTCGCGTAGTCACGCGAGCCGTACTGGGACATCCAGTCGCCGTCCACCCAGGCGCCGCAGGCGGTCGACGTCGAGCAGTAGTGGGCCGCGAAGATGCTGCCGCTGCGGCTCATCCGCGTCGACCACGTCCGCTGGACGGCGGAGGTCGTCGAGGACAGGGCCGAGCCCGGCCGGTAGACCTGGTCGCCGGTGTCGTCCCGGACGTCGTAGCACGCCCCGCTCGGGGTCTTCCGGGTCGAGTGCAGCGCCCAGTACCAGGCGTAGGTCTTGACAGCCATCGCCCCGGCGTCCAGCGAGGCGCTCGGCCAGCTCGAGATCCACTCGTTCGGGAGGACGTTCTCGACATAGGTCTGGAAACCGACCCGGTCGACCCGCCCCAGACCGACGCGGTACACCAGGATCGTGCTGGGCAGCGTGGTGTTGCTGCCGTCGGTCTGGCATCCCGTCGGCCCGCCCGACAGCAGCTGGTGCGAGGCGTTGTTGTTCTTCAGCGTGGGGTTCAGGTTGCCCTTCGCCCCGGACGCGAAGTCCTGGCTCGACCCGCCGTAGTTGCTGTTGTAGTAGACCCGGACGGTCGATCCCGTGCGGTTCCACACCGACGCCGCGTTGTTCTTCACGCAGACGCCCTGACCGGCGCCCGCGCTCTTGAAGTCGTAGCAGGTCGGCTGGGTCGTCCCGTAGTCGGCAAGCGATCCGCTGAAGTCGGAGAGCGAACCTGCCTCGTCGCTGTTGTAGTAGTAGCAGAATTCTCCGCTGTCGCAGACCCCGTCCCGGGCCGCCGCGGAAGCCGGGGCGGACACCGCGACGATTCCCGTGAGCGTCGATCCGGCGACGGCGAGAATGGCGAGGGCTTTCTTGAGGAAGGTCATCACAGGCCGCCTTAGAAGTGGATCATCCACTGGAACTCGTTGTCGGCGGAGCTCACGTGCATGTGTGAGCGCGTGCCGTACGCGAGGGGGTTGTTCCAGTTGTATTCCTCGACGTCGAACGATCCGTCGGAGTAGACCCGGTTCACGTAGGCGACGTGGCCGACCTTGTGGACGTCGTTGACGGCGATCGCGCCGACCGACGGCGTCGTGTTGACCGTCACGCCGACCCGGCGCGCCGCGTCGTCCCAGGTGCCGGCGTTACCCCAGGTCGTCCCGCCCCAGAAGTTGTTGAAGCTCGGGACGCCGAGGCGGCTCGCGATCCGGTAGGCGGCGAACGCCGTGCAGTTGTTCTGCGCGAAGCCGCGCGCGTTTCCGTCGTAGTCGTTGCGCGGGGTCTCTCCGCCCGATCCGCCGAGGAACTGGTGCGAGGCGTTGTTGTTCTTCAGCGTGGTGTTGAGATTGCCGCTCGTGCCGGGCCCGAAGTCCTGGCTCGCGCCGCCGTAGTTGCTGTTGTAGTAGACCCGGACGGTCGATCCCGTGCGGTTCCAGACCGATGCCGCGTTGTTCTTGATGCAGATTCCCTGACCGGCGCCGGCGCTCTTGAAGTCGTAGCAGGTCGGCTGGGTCGTCCCGTAGTCGCCGAGCGATCCGGTGAAGTCGGAGAGCGAACCGGCGAGGTTGCTGTTGTAGTAGTAGCAGAACTCACCGCTTTCGCAGACCCCGTTCCGGCCCGTCGCGGAGGCGTGCGAGGCGGTGGCCACAAGGGGGACGGTGAGTGAGAGCGCGGCGCCGGCGACGGCGAGCGTCCTGCGGACGAAGGACATTTTTCCCTCTTTCGCGGAGTGATCGATCTCTCGCGGGGGCGATCGACGATCGGGGGGTTGGTGTCGAAGGGACGGTCTCGAAGGGGGACGGTCTCGGAGGGGCGGTGGCGCTCTCGGCGCCTGGTCAGGGCGTGGGGATCGGACGCCCGGCCGGGGTCAGTGCGTGCGCAGGTACTCCTCCCAGGGTTGGATCGGGCTGATCCGGGGCCCGTCGTCCGGGCCGCGGTTCGCGAGGCCGTTCATGCCGAGGTAGTAGTCGCCGATCTGGTGCTGGGCCGCGCTGGACAGGTCGGTGTCGCTGATCGCCGCGGCGTGGATGTGCCAGGGCCAGTTCCCCTGGGTGGGGTTGCGGACCCAGGCGGCGAAGCCGACCTGGCGCAGGACGCGGGCGACGTTGGTGCGGGTGGTGGCGGTCATGCCGTCCACGTTGATGTCGACGACGCCGCCGCCGTCGTGGGTCCCGGCGGACGTCGGGTCGCCGCCGGGGTTGTAGGAGCCCTGGTCCAGCTTGAGGGTGAACCCGAGCAGGCGCTCGGCCTCGGTGAGCATCGCCTGGGTGCGCGAGTTGACGGTGTACCCGTCGCGCTGGACCTTCGCGCCCACGGTGAGCACGCGCGTGACGGTGAACTGGTTCTGCCCGAGCGTGGTCAGCGACGTCTTGCCGGGCAGCCCGTTGGCGTCCAGGCCGCTGTACCCGAGCGAGCGCTGGTAGGCCGCGTACGCCGAGGTGGTCGAGGTCCCGAAGTAGCCGTCGACCCACTGGGCGGCCAGCAGGCCCTTGGCCTGGAGCGCCTTCTCGACGGCGAGGACGGAGTCCTTCGCGCCCGGGGTGAGCGTGCTGTCGGCGCGCCGGGGGTCGATCTGGGCGGCCAGGACGGTGGCCTCCATGTCGACGACCGGCAGCACGGTGGCCTGGGGGGCCGTCGGCTTCGGGGACGCGGCCGACGCCTGCACGGCGCTCGTCGCGAGACCGCCCGAGACCGCGACGGTCGCGAGCAGCGCCGTGAGGGCGGTCCGGGTCCTGATCATCTTCATTGCGGGGTGATTCCTTCCGTTGGGGCGAGAATGTGCCGTGACCGGCACGTCAGCAGCGGACGTCGGTGGCGGCGTTGGCCCGGTCGGGGTACCAGCCGACGGCGACGGTGCACTGGCTGAGCGTGTCCGCGCCGGACGACCAGGCCTCGACGACCTTGCCCGGGCACCTGAGGTCGATGAGGTGACGGCCCGCCGAGTCGACGGTCGCGATGGAGACGCAGACGTCCCAGGTGCTGTGCGAGGAGCGGTAGCCCTCCCACACGTACATGTAGGCGTAGTTCTTTCCGCAGCCCTTGAACTGCTTGACCGACGCGAAGGTCTGGCCGTCCAGGTACACGTAGGCGGTCGAGCCGATCTGGACGGTGCTCGAGCATCCGGGCGCCTGCTCGGCGTGCGCCGCCGGGCTGAAGAAGCCGAGCGCCAGAGGTGCCGTCGCGGCGCCCAGTGCCGCGCGGGTGAGCAGTTTCATGACGGGGTTCCCTTCGGGTGAGGGGCAGTCGCGCAGCGGCCGGTTCGGCCATCGGGCAGCGCGCTCTCCCTTTCGGAGGCCGGGCTCTCCAAGAGTCCTGGAGAGGGGTTCCGAAAACCTTCCATCGCGCTTCCCCTCGGCTACCGCTGCGCGCGAAAAGGAGAAGGCCCCGGAAGGGTGGCGACGTGGACGTACCGGACGCCGTCGTGGAAGACCAGCCCCAGCGTCTTCCAATGGCCGAGGATCCGCCGGACCTGGTCGTGCGTCACGTTGACCCCGAGTTCGGCCGTGAGGCGCCTCACCAGCGAGGGCAGTCCTCGCGGGGCGCTGAGCAGGTGGAACATCGCCACGCCGAAGGGGTCGTCGATGGTGAACTCGCGCCAGGCGTAGCGCTTCCTGCTGTTGGAAAGGCGCACGACGTCGTCCGTGTCCCAGTGGACGAACCGGCAGTTCCGGTGCTCGGAACGCCACCTGCCGACGGCCGATTCGATTCGGGCGGCGACGTCCTGACCGATTCCCCTTCCGCCTTCCGCGGCCGAGTGGAGATGGGCGGAGGTGCCCATCGGCGGGGTCAGATGGTGCAGTGCGGGGAACTGCTCGAGGATCGCCAGGCAGTCGGTGTCGTTCTCACCGGGAAAGCCGTAAAGGTAGTTCCAGTTGGGCCGGATCCCCGCCGACACGGCGTCCCGAAGCGTCCGGATATCCAAAGGCGCCATGGACGGCGGGTTCGCGTGCGGGATTCCGTCCCGGTCGCGCCAGCACAGGCCGGGAATCGAAGCGAGGTCGCCGCCGTCGTCGAGCGCCGTCAGTAAACGCGCGAACACCGTCTCGTCCACGTCGCGGACGACGAAGTCGAGGGCGGGGTGGTCGCGGTGCATCCGGGCCCCCTCGACGCCGTCGCAACCGGTCCCGCCGAGGACCGTGCGGATCGCGGGGTTCAGCTCCTTCACCCGCCGCGCGGTGGCCAGCGACGCGGTGTTCTGCCGGTACGTCGAGGCGAACCCGACCAGGTCGGGGGCGGCGGCCACGATGCGGCGGGCCAGCCGGTGGACGAACGCGGGGGTCAGGGCGTGAAGGGCGGTGAGGGACCGCTGCCCGGCGACCCAGTGACGGAAGTCGACGTTGGCGTGGAGCACCTCCACGTCGTCCGGCGGGTACCGGCCACCCGCCGCGGACGTGAGGACGCCGAGGGCCGGGGACGGGGCGTCCACCGGGGCCCGGGAGAGGTTCGCCAGCACGATTCGCATGGCGCGCGGGCCTCAGCAGGTCACCGCCTCGGCGGCCACGATGCGCGTGCCCCGCCCGGCGGACCGGACGTCATCGGAGATCACGGTCTTCTTCATCGCCGCACCCTTCCCCACTCTCGGACCGGAGGTGCCCGGGAGGTTACGGAGGGATACTTCCGGCTTCCTACCGTTCGGCTACCGGTTCCAGCGCGGCCATCAGCCGGTCCAGGTCGTCGGCGGCCGGACCGTTCCCAAGTTCGCGGTAGATGGCGCTGGCCGCGAGGTAGGAGGCGTGGGCCTCCCGTTCCCGTCCGCACATCCGGAACGCCTCCGCGAGCCACGAGTGCACCTGGGCGAGGAAGTGCGGTGAGGTCGACGACCGCCCGAGCTCCCTGGCGCTGTCCAGGTGGCCGATCGCCTGCGCCACCCGGCCCTCGGCCAGGTCCGTCCGGGCCATGACGTAGTAGGTCTGGGCTCCTCCGATCTCCATGGTGAGCTGGGTCAGCAGCCCCAGGCCGGACCGGACGAGCGCGGCGGCCCCGGGCGTCCCCCGCGACAGCGCCGACAGGCCGAGTGTGAGGAGGGTGAACGCCTGGCCGTCCAGGGTCCGCCACACCGCCGCGACGGACTCGGCGTCCCGGCCCTGGCCGGACGCGTGCTCGTGGTCGTGCCTGGTGAGGGCTAACCCCCGCTCGGTCCGGACGGCGGCGATGTCGTTTCCGGCCTGACGGGCGACGTCGCGCGCGCGGCTCAGGGCGGCGTTCGCCTCCCGGTGCCGTCCGAGGGCCCGGAGGGCGGAGGCCCGCGTGGTGAGGGCCTCGGCCTCCGCCGCCTGACATCCGAGTTCCCGGAAGGCCGTCAGGGCGAGTTCGGCCTCGATCAGCGCGCTGTCGAAGTCCCGGTACAGCAGGCAGCGGGCCAGGCCGAGACGTGTCGTGGCCTCGCCCATCGCGTCACCGGTCTCCAGGCAGAGCCGCAACGCCTTGCCGTGCGTCCGTTCCCAGTCGCCGTACTGGCCCCTGACCTCGAAGAACTCCACCAGGTGGTGGCAGATGCCCCAGGCCGCCGCCGACAGGCCCGCCTCGCACGCCTGCGAGACGGCGGTGCTCAGCGCCAGGCGCTCCTCGTCGTACCAGTGCAGCGGATCCGAGATGATCTCGTCCAACTCGACGTCCGACAGGCCCGCGTAGTCCGACGCGGACGCCCCCGGGGCGGGACTAGCGACCGTGCCCAGAGCGGAGGCCGATGCCGCGCCCGGAGCCGGGGCCGACGTCCCGCCCGGGGCCGACGTCCCGCCCGGGGCGGAGGTCACGCCTGGGGTGGAGGTCACGCCTGGGGCGGAGGGCGATGTCGCGTCCGCAGCGGGGGACACAGGGGCGGGGCCCCAGGCGCGGTGCGCTCCGGAGTGGGCGCGGGACTCGGCCACGCCCGCGAGCCGCAGCCAGGCGTCGCTGACCCGGGCCAACGCCGCGTGCCTGAGCCGGGGAGGCTCCTCCGACAGGCACTCCCTGGCGTACAGCAGCACCAGGTCGTGGAAGCGGAGGCGCAGCCGTCCGCCCTGCCCGCTCCGGACGACCTCCAGCAGCTGGGCGTCGACGAGCGCCTCGACGAGGTCCTCGGCCTCGCCGACCGGGACCGCCAGCAGCGGGCCGAGGACCCAGGCGGGGAACTCGGGGACCTGGACCAGGCCGAGCACGCGGAAGGCCCGGCGCTGCGAGGCGCTCAGCCCGTTGTAACCGAGGGCGACGCTCGCCCGCACCTCCAGGTCGCCGAACGCGAGCTCGTCCAGGCGGCGGCGCTCGTCCCGGAGCCGGTCCACCAGGCGGGCGAGGGACCAGTGCGGACGGCTGGCCAGGCGCGCCGAGGCGACGCGCACCGCCAGCGGCAGGTGACCGCACAGCCGGGCGATCTCGCGGGCCTTCTCCGGCTCGGCGGCCACCCGCTCCCGTCCGACGATGGCCTCGATGAGCCCCACCGCCTGCTCG
Source organism: Actinomadura oligospora ATCC 43269 (assembly GCF_000518265.1). GTDB lineage: Bacteria > Actinomycetota > Actinomycetes > Streptosporangiales > Streptosporangiaceae > Spirillospora > Spirillospora oligospora. The sequence goes on from NZ_JADG01000016.1 coordinate 15,402, forward strand.
GGCTCGAAGACCTCCAGGTTGAGCGGGTGCGCGCCGTCCAGCCCGGACAGGCGGGACCGGCTGGTGATCAGCACCGAGCAGGTCGGGGAGCCGGGCAGCAGCGGACGCACCTGGGCCTCGTTCGCCGCGTTGTCGAGCAGGAACAGCATCCGGCGGCCGGCCGTCCGCGACCGGAAGAGCTCACCGGCCTCGTCGTGGTCCTGGGGCATCGCGCCGTCGTCGACGCCGACCGCCCGCAGGAACCGGCGCAGGACGTCGTGCGGGTCGGTCGGACGCGGGTCGTGGCCGCGGAGGTTCACGTAGAGGCGGCCGTCCGGGAAGTCCGGGCCCATGTCGTGGGCGACCTGGAGGGCGAGGGCGGTCTTCCCGACCCCGCCCTTCCCGGAGATGACGAGCACCGGCACGGCCAGGCGTTCCACCGCGTCGGCGGCGAACCACACGCGGACCCAGCCCATCTGCGTCTCCCGGCCGGCGAAGTCACCGACCGCCGCCGGGAGGTTGACCGGCCGCAGCGCCGCCGATCCCGATCCCGATCCCGATCCCGGTTCCGGGCTCGGCTTCGGAACAGGCTCCGGGATCGGTTCCGGCTTCGGCCCGGGGTCCGGTCCCGCTTCCGGTCCGGGCGGCGGCGCGACCTCGAGACCCGGGTCGCCCGTGAGCACGGCCTGGTGGAGTCTGCGCAGCTCAGTCCCCGGGTCCAGGCCGAGGCCGTCCGCGAGGACGCTACGGCACTGCTCGTAGGAGCTCAGCGCGTCCGCGACCCGTCCGGCGCGGTGGAGGGCGAGGATCAGCTGAGCCCAGAGCCGTTCCTGGTAGGGGTGCTCGGCCACCAGGATCCGGAGTCCGGCCACCAGCTCGGGGCTTCCACCGAACCTCAGCTCGGCGTCGGCCCACTCGAGCGCCGCGGCCAGCCTCCGTTCCTCCAGGAAATGCCCGTCGGTGCTCAGCCCGGGAGCCGCGTCGGAGATCGACCGTCCCCGCCAGGTCCACAACGCCGCGCGGAACCGTTCGGCCGCCTCCTGGAACCGGCCCTCGGCCAGGTGGGTCCGGGCGGCCTCGGCCGCGGCCTCCATCCCGGTCAGGTCGATCTGGTCCCGTTCGACGCGCAGCGCGTAGCCCTGCGCGTGCCGCTCGACCGTGCCCGGACCCAGCAGCGCGCGCAGCTGCGAGATCTGCTTGTGGAGCTGCTGGACGGCGGTCGTCGGGGGCTCCTCGCCCCAGAGCCAGGCGATGATCCGGTCGGCCGAGACCGGCTTGCCCGCGCGCAGCGCCAGTCCGGCGAGGAGCGTCCGCTGCTTGACCCCGCCGACCTGCAGCCGGTCCCCGCCTCGCCACGCTTCGATCGGTCCAAGCAGGAGAATCCGCATCTGGTCCTCCTCGCCCATCCGCCCACTCCCGTCTCCGACGTGGCGTCCACCCGCTCTCGTCAAGATCGCTCCGGCCATCCGCCCCGTCAAGGCAACGGCGGGTGAAGGTCGCTGAAGATCATGTTCATTGGAGATCACGCACAAATTCGGCGCGGATTTTGGGCAACCGCTGAGGTGTGACGACGTGCGGTGCCCGTCCGGGGGACCGTGGAGCCGCCGGGCCGCCGCACGTGACGGCCGCGGGGTCGGTTGCGTACCATCCCGATCAATCGATCGATGGGAGTTGTTCGGGTGCGTATCGATACGGTTCTGACGGATCTGGTCGGGCTGAGCGTGGATCCGGGGCGTCCCGTGGTGCGCCGGATCGGGGTGCACCACGGGCGGATCGTCGGGGTGGACGAGGAACTGGACGGCGTCCGGGCCCGGCGGGTGGTCTCGCTGGACGGCGCGTGCGTGGTGCCCGGGTTCAACGACGCGCACAACCACATGGTGCTCTTCGGGATGTCCCGGACGGAGATCGATCTCGCGAGCCCGCCCGTGCGGACGGTCGAGGACGTGTACGCGGCGGTCGCCGAGCGGGCCCGGACACAGCCCGCCGGGACGTGGATCATCGGGTCCGGATACGACCAGAACAAGATCGGCGGGCATCCGCACCGGGACGGGCTGGACGCCGTCGCGCCCGATCACCCGGTGTGGCTGCGGCACACGTCGGCGCACATGTCGGTCGCCAACTCGCGGGCGCTGTCGGCGGCGCTGGACGGGGCCGCCGTCCCGGAGGGCGGCAGGGTCGCGACCGACCCGGACGGGCGGCCGAACGGCCTGCTCGAGGAGCAGGCGCAGATGCTGCTGCGCCGCCTGCGGTACCCGTTCCCGGAGGAGCAGATCGTCCGGGCGATCGGGGCGGCGAGCGAGCAGTACCTGAGCGAGGGCATCACGACCTGCACCGAAGCCGGGATCGGGCGCGGCTGGATCGGGCACTCACCGGTCGAGGGCGCCGCGTACCAGGTCGCGCGGGAACGCGGGCTCCTCGGCGTGCGCGTGCGGCTGATGGTCGCGTCCGACTCGGCGCGAGAACTCGAACGCGAGCCGGGACTGGCCCCGGCGAACGGCCTCGACCTCGGGCTCCGCACCGGGTTCGGGGACGCGTGGCTGCGCCTCGGGGCCATGAAGATCTTCGCGGACGGGTCGCTGATCGGGAGGACGGCGGCGATGTGCTGCGACTTCGAGGGCGAGGCGGGCAACAGCGGCTACCTGCAGATGGACGCCGAGGCGCTGCGCGAGCGGATCATGAGGGCGCACGCGGGCGGATGGCAGGTCGCGACCCACGCGATCGGCGATCGAGCGATCGATCTCGTCCTGGACGCGTACGCCGAGGCGCAGGCCGTCCAGCCGCGCCCCGACCCGCGGCACCGGATCGAACACTGCGCCGTCACCCGTCCCGACCAGGTCGGACGGCTGGCCGAACTCGGTGTCGTCCCGGTGCCGCAGGCGACGTTCGTCGGGCAGATCGGCGACGGCATGCGGGCCGCGCTGGGCGAGTCGCGCGAGCCGTGGTGCTACCGGCAGCGCTCGTTCCTGGACGCGGGCCTGGTCGTCCCGGGCAGTTCGGACCGTCCGGTCGTCCGGGGGAATCCGCTGCTCGGCATCCACGACATGGTCAACCGCCGGACGCAGAGCGGCGAACCACTCACCCCGGGCGAGGCGGTCAGCCCGCTCGAGGCCCTCGCGTCCTACACGGCGGGCTCCGCCCACGCCGGATTCGACGAGCACGACATGGGCGCGATCACCCCCGGCCGCCTCGCCGACCTGACCGTCCTCGACAACGACCTCACCGCCATCGACCCCACCCGGATCAGGGACATCCGCGTGCTGGCCACCATGATCGACGGCGATTTCGCCCACCAAGCCCCCGGCACGACCTTCGCCTGACCCCCAAGTCCCCGGCACAACCTTCGCCTGACCCCCCAAGCCCGGGTCAGCGGGGGGACGGGGTGGTCTCCGGCCAGGCGGCGGCCACGACGGGTTGGAGGTCGAGGTCGTCCAGGAGCCGTTCGATCGTTCGATGGTCGCGGCTGCAGGACAGCAGGCTCAGCGCCATCTGCGCGTAGGTGGTGGTGAGGTCGCGCAGGGACGTCTCGCCGGACGTCGAGTACCAGCCGGCGACGCCCGAGCACATCTGGAGGAGGGCGATCCGGGCGATGCGCCGGTCCTGGACGGCGAAGGTTCCGGACGTGCAGCCGTCCGCGATCGCGTCCGCCCAGAAGTCCTCGTAGCGGTCGCGGAGCTCGACGGCCCGGGCGAGCCGCTCGCCGTCCAGGCTGCGCAGCTCGTTGTCGACGACCGCGGTCTCCTCGGGATGCGTCGCGTGCGACCAGACGTGCAGGTAGACCAGGCCGCACAGGCGGGCCTGCGGGTTCAGGTCGGGGGAGAGCCGGCTGGCGGCGTCGATGAGCCGGCGCGAGCTGTCCTGCGTGATCTCGAAGAGCAGGTCCTCCTTGGTGCCCATGTAGTGGTACAGCGTGGAGGAGTTGATGCCGACGGCCTCGGCGAGCTGGCGGATTCCGGTCGCGTGGAACCCGCGGGTGGCGAACAGGTGGACCGCCGCGCGCCGGATCTGCTCCTCGGTGCCGCCGGTCGCGACCCCGCCCCCGCGCGTCCTCGGGCCGCTCGCTCGTGCCATGGAATGCCGTCGCTTTCTGTTCCGCCGGGTCGGGCCCCGGCCCGGGCTCGGCGGGGCGGGGGACGGGGCGGATTCCGGCCGCCCCGGGGCGTTCCGGACGGGTCCGGGCCGCGGGTCCCCAGCGTATAGGCGGGTCGCGCGGTGTCGTCCGGACTCTTGACGGAGCGGCCGTGCCCGGTTTAGCGTCCAGCCCAATCGATCGATCGATCGGGGATCGGGCATCGCGACCATGGAGGCAGGATGGCCCAGGTGAACGACCCTCTCGCCGCGTCCGGGACGCGGCCGGTGGAGGTGACCTTCGACGGCGCGGTGGCCGTCGTCCGCCTCAACCGTCCGCACCGGCTGAACGCCGTCGACCCCGCGCTGGTGGACGGCCTGCTCGGCGCGCTCGCCCGCTGCGCGGACGCCGCCGGGCGGGAGATCGGCGCGGTGGTGCTCACCGGGAACGGCCGCGCCTTCTGCGCCGGACACGACCTGAAGGAGCCGCGTGAGCAGCCGACCCCGCTGGTCGAACGCCTCGACCGGCTGCAGGAGGTCACCCGGCGGATCCGCGCGCTGGCCGTCCCGGTGATCGCGGCCGTCCACGGGCACGCGGTCGGCGCCGGTGCGGAGTTCGCACTCGGCTGCGACCTGGTCGTCGCCGCCGAGGACGCGGTGTTCCGCTTCCCCGAGGTCGGGATCGGGCTGAGCGTCACGGGCGGGGTCAGCCACCTGCTGCCCGCGCTGGTCGGCCCGGCGAAGGCCAAGGAACTGGTGCTGCTCGGCGAGCCCGTCCCGGCGCGCGAGGCCGAGCGGATCGGCCTGGTCAACCGGGTCGTCCCGGCGGGCGCGCAGCTCGACGCCGCCCTCGAGTGGGCCCGCCGCCTCGCGTCCCAGCCGCCCCTCGCGACGTCCCTGGCCAAGACCGCGCTGGACGAGGGCACGGACGGGACGCTCCAGGGCGCGCTCGCCCTGGAGATCGCGCACGCCCTGGTCACGGACGCCGCGATCGCCGACGAGTACTCCGCGCACGCCGCCCTGAACGGCAGCCGGGCGAGGAACACCTGATGTCCACGTCCCCAGGCCCCCTCGCCCCACCACCGACCTCGCCGTCCCTCCAAAGCGGAACAAAGCCACCCACAACCACCCAACCCCGCACCGAGGTGCAGGGAGGGGCGTTGGGGCGGGGGGAGACGTTGGACGGGCTGGTTCGGCGGGCTGCGGCGCTGTGGCCGGAGCGGGTCGCCTGGACGTTCGACGAGACGGGGGAGCGGCTGACGTTCGCCGAGGTCGACCGGCGGACGGACACCCTCGCCGCCCTCCTGGCAGCGCACGGCGTGAGGCCGGGGGACCGGATCGCCGTGATGGTCCGCAACCGGCCCGCGTTCCCGCTGAGCTGGCTCGCGGCGGCGAAGATCGGCGCGGCGATGGTGCCGGTCAACACCGGCTACCGGCAGTACGACGCGACGCACGTGATCGCGCACGCGGGTTGCCGCGTGATCCTCACGACCGGCGAGTTCGTCCCGCTGATCGAAGAGATCCGGCCCGCGACCGACCTCACCCACGTCATCGACCTCGACCACGTCGCGCCCCTGACCGAAGCGTCTCCCCAGGGAAACCTTCCGGTCAGCGCGTCCTCGCACGAGGCGTCACCCAGTGGAGCGTTTTCCGCTGGGAACCGTCCGGTCAGCACGCTCTCGCACGACGCGCCACCCGGCAGTGCGCTTTCCGAGGGGAACGTTCTCAACAGCCCGCCGTCGTCCACGGAACCGGTTTCGGTTGCGGAGAGTGTGGCGAACGTCCAGTACACGTCCGGCACGACGGGTGCGCCTAAGGGATGTGTGCTGCCGCACCGATACTGGACGACCCTGGCCGCCGGGCTCGTCGACGGGTGGCCGAACCTGGGCGAGGACGACGTCATCCTCACCGCGCAGCCGTTCCACTACATGGACCCGCAGTGGAACGTCGCGGTCGGGCTGATGGCCGGGGCGTCGCTGGTCGTGCTCGACCGGTTCCATCCCACGACGTTCTGGGACAAGGTCCGCGAACACGACGTGACCTGGTTCTACTGCCTCGGCCTCATGCCGAAGCTGCTGCTCGACATGCCGCCCACGCAGGACGACCGGAACCACCGGGTTCGGGCGGTCTGCGCGTCCGCGATCCCGCCCGCGCTGCACGCAGCGCTGGAGGAGCGCTGGGGCGTCCCGTGGTTCGAGGCTTTCGGAATGACCGAAACCGGCAGTGACATCCGGCTCGGCCCGGACGACCACGACGCGGCCGTCGGCACCGGATGCCTAGGCCGTCCCGTCCCCGGACGCGAGGCGATGATCGTCGGACCGGACGGCACGACGCCCGTGCCGCGCGGCGAGACCGGCGAGCTGGTCTTGCGCGGGACCGGCATGATGCACGGCTACTTCCGCGACCCCGAAGCCACCGCGCGGGCGTTCGCGGGCGGCTGGTTCCACACCGGTGACCTGGCCAGAATGGACGCCGAGGGCCGCGTCCACTACATCGGCCGCACCAAGGACATGATCCGCCGCAGCGGCGAGAACGTCTCCGCGCAGGAGGTCGAGACCGTCCTGCAGTTGCACCCGCGGGTCGCGCTGGCCGCCGTCCTGCCCGAGCCGGACGAGCTGCGCGGCGAGGAGGTGCACGCCGTCGTCGTGGTCGAGGGCGGCGCTGACGCCGTCCCGCCCGAGGAGCTGATCGCCCACGGACGGGCCCAGCTGGCCTATTTCAAGGTCCCGCGCTACTGGACATACGTGGATGAACTCCCGCGCACGGCGTCCGAGCGGGTCTCCAAAGCGGCCGTCCGAAACCTGCTCTCCACGACCCCCACCTACGACGGAACGTCCGGCACATGGACGTGACGTCCGCGCCCACGTGGGAGATCCCCACGACCGTCCACTTCGACGAGTTCGACGTGAACGGCCACCTGCACAACGCGCGCTTCGCGCTGCACGTGGAACGTGCCACGACCGCGCTGTTCGCCCGATCCGGATTCGACACCACCGCCACCCACGACCGCGACGACGACCTGCGTTACGCCGTCGCCGCGTTCACGATCGAGTTCGCCGCGCCCGTGTCCCGCCCGGGACCGCTGCTCGTCGAGCTCACCCTGCGACGCCTCGGCCGCACCAGCGCCGAGTGGGCGTTCGCCTGCCGCACCGAGCCTGGTGCGGCGCCCAGCGCGACCGGCACCCGGACGATCGTCAAGATCGACCAGGCCGGCCGTCCCACCCCCTGGACCCCGCGAATGCGCGACCTCGCCCCCCTGGAGGCGCCATGACCATCCGAACCCAGACCGCGGCCCCGCAGGACGACACGGCGCTGAAGCCGGCCCTCGCGGACCGCCAGATGAGCATGATCGCGATCGGCGGCGTCATCGGCGCCGGGCTGTTCGTCGGCAGCGGCAGCGTGATCAGGTCCGCCGGACCGGCCGCGCTGGTCTCCTACGCCGCGTCCGGCCTGCTGGTCGTGCTGGTGATGCGGATGCTCGCCGAGCTGTCGGTGACCACCCCCGCGACCGGCTCGTTCGCCGCCTACGCCTCCCGCGAGCTCGGCAGCTGGGCCGGGCTCGCGATCGGCTGGATGTACGCCTACTCCTGGTCGGTGACCGTCGGCGTCGAGGCCGTCGTCGGCGGCGGCCTGGTCCACAAACTGCTGCCGGACGTGCCCGGATGGTCCGCGGCGCTGCTGTTCATGGTCGTCCTGACCGGCGCGAACCTGGTCGCGGTGCGCGCCTACGGCGAGTCCGAGTTCTGGTTCGCGCTGGTCAAGGTCGTCGCGATCGTCCTGTTCATCGTGCTCGGCGTGCTCGCGATCGCGGGCCTGATGCCGGGCGTGGACGCGCCGGGCACGGCCAACCTGCTCGACCACGGCGGCTTCGCGCCGCACGGCTGGTACGCGGTCGTGCCCGCCGCGCTCGTGGTGATGTTCGCGCTGAACGGCGCCGAGGTCGTCACGATCGCGGCCGGGGAGGCGGTCCGCCCGGCCGAGGCGGTGCGCAAGGCCGTCCGGTCCACGGTGACCCGGATCCTGATCTTCTACATCGGCTCGGTCGCGGTGATCGTGACGCTGCTGCCGCACGACTCGGCGAGCGTCACCTCCAGCCCGTACGCGGCGGTTCTCGACACCCTCGGCATCCCGCACGCCGGGACGGCCATGGACGTGATCGTCCTCGTCGCCGTCCTGTCCTGCCTGAACTCGGGGATCTACACCTCGTCCCGGATGATGTTCGCCCTGGCCGCGAACGGCGAGGCGCCCCGGTTCCTCGGCCGCACCAACCGGCAGGGCGTGCCGGTGGCGGGCGTCCTGCTGGCTTCCATCGCCGGATTCGTCACGGTCTGCGCGAACTACTTCGTCAGCACCACGGCGGTGTTCGACTTCCTGGTGAACTCCAGCGGCTCGGTGATCGTCCTGCTGTACCTGACGATCGCCGTAACGCAACTCCGCGCCCGGGCCCGAGCCGACCGCGAGGGCTTCGTCCCGACCGTCCGGATGTGGGGTCACCCGTACCTGTCCTGGCTGGTCGTCGTCCTGCTGGGCGCGATGCTGATCTTCCTGGCCACCCACTCCGACACCCGCCGCTCGCTGACCCTCACCCTCGCGGTCGCCGTCATCGCGGTCCTCGCAGGCGTCCTCCGCCAATCCCGCCGCTGACCTGCCTTGCCCCGGGCTCACCCCAGCGTCCGGGGCAAGCGGCCGGACACCCCGGCCCGTCCGAGAAGCCAGCATTCCCCCTGAGACCGGCCATCCGACACGGGCCAAACCCAGCGCGCCGTCCAGCACATTCGCCACCACGACGAAGGAACCGGCGCGACGCCCCATCAGCAGCGACCCTCCCCACACCTGCGACGGCGACGATGCGACGGCGACGATGCGACGGCGACGATGCGACGGTACTGACAACGACCAGTGACGACACTCAAGACCGCGAAGGCACCTCGGTGGTGGTGATGACGATGGCTGCCGAGGAGGCGCTGGACTAAGCCGTATGCAGGCTCTCCCCGCCCTGCGCCACCGCAAGGGGTCCCACCAGTCCACCGACCGCTGCCCCCGGTGCAGCAGCGGAGCGGCAACCTGATCTCAGTTACCGAGGCTCGCTCGCGCTTGTACCAGACCCTCGTCCAGATCGCCGAGTATCTGGACGAGGGACGAGACTTCCGGAGGTGGCGGAGGTGGCGGAGGTGGGGGACGTGGCGGACGAGGCTTTCGGGACTCGTCCGCCGGGTCCGTTCGTCAGTGATTCGTCCGGATGGTCTGCGACCGGGACGTGGCCGACGTGGCCAGGTGGGCGGCGGCGACGGCGCTGTTGATGGCGATCTCGCCACGCATCCCCGGCGCGGCCACCATGTCCCCGACCAGGTAGACCCCGTCACCGCGGTCGATGGCCGGACGGTCCCGCCAGGTCTGGCCGGGCAGGTCGAGCGCCCCGGTGCGTCCCTTGGCGGTCGCGGTCCGCTCGAAGGTCACCCGGTCGGCCCACCCCGGCAGGACCTGATCCGCGAACGCGCGCAGCCGCCCGTGCGTCTCCTGGTTCCGCTCGCCGGGCCGGACGGGCATCTGCAGCTGGAACAGGGACTCGCCCGGCGGCGCGATCGAGTCGTCCTGCATGGTGTAGCTCTCGTGAAACGCGCCCTCGTCCAGGTCGAAGACGATCGTCCGATCCTTCCGATCAGTCCGGACGGCTATATCGAGCAGGGCACAGTGCCCACTCGTCCAGGACAGGCTCTCCTCACCCAACAGCCGTCCCGCCGACGCCAGCTGCGTCGCGATGATCAGCGGACCGTCCTCGGGCAGCGTGTCCACACGCGAACCGGTCTCGATCCGCACGCCGAGATCGGCGGCGCGCCGCTCCATCCGATCGAGGACGGTCTGCCAACCTCCCTTCACCCACCGGACGGCCGGGACACGCGGCCCGTAAACCCGCTGGATCAGGTTCCAGACGAACGCGGCGGACAGGCGTCCCGTGTCGGCGTCGTACGTGGTCACGGCGATCATGCTGGCCAGCCGCCGCGCCGTCTCCTCACCCCACCGCTTGGACGCCCAGCTGTGGAAGTCCTCGTCCACCGGCGCCTTCAACCACCCTCGCGACTGTGCGCGCAGCACCCCCGACGGGGGAGCGGTACGCAACTGTCCGTCCACGCGAAAGCGCACGTGAGAGAAGGCCAGCGGTGAGGGCCACCCCAACCCCTTCACGAGGCCGCGCTTCTTCAACCACTGGTAGTGAGGCCCGTCGGCGTAGAAGACGTGCGCGCCGTCATGCGCCAGGTGAAGCGCCGAGGCCGTCGCACGCCCACGCCCACCGACCCTCTTGTGCGCCTCATGAAGGACAACGGACGCGCCCCCCTCAGCACACGCGATGGCCGCCGTCAGCCCCCCAAGTCCGCCGCCGACAATGGTGATGGTCCTGCCCTTGGTCGTCATGCCATCAAGGACGACCCGCCCCACCAACCTGTGACATCCCCCAGCAACCCCACCCCCACCCCGATCAAACTCACGCCCGAAGCGCTCACCGAACGCCGCCAAACGCCGCCAAACGCCGCCGTGCGCCGCCGTGCGACGTGCGCCGCCGTGCGCCGCCGTGCGACGTGCGCCGACGTGCGCCGACGCGCGACGGACGCCGACGTGCGCCGACGCGCGACGGACGCCGACGTGCGCCGACGTGCGCGGACGTGCGCGGACGTGCGCCGTGCGCGGATGTGCGCCGTGCGCGGATGTGCGCCGTGCGCGGATGTGCGCCGTGCGACGTGCGATCGACGCCGACGTGCGATCGACGCCGACGTGCGACGGACGCCGATGTGCGACGCCGTCGGACGCGGATGTGCGACGAACATGGAGGTGAGTTGGCGTCGAAAGGAAACCGCTGTCAACGGCCGCCCGAGCCTGGTTCAGGCGGGCTGGACCTCTGACGTGCAGAACTTGCAGCGGGTCGCATCGAGTGGGATCTCGCTGCGGCAGCGCGGGCAGGGGTGCTCCGACGCCTCCTCCTTGCGCATGGCCCTCTCCAGCAGCTTCGCCATCGGCAGGACGACGAAGAAGTAGACCACAGCGGCGATGATCAGGAAGGAGATCGCCGCTGTGAGGAACTTCCCATAGGGGAACACCGTCCCGCTGATCGTGAAGCTGAGATTGTCGAAATTCGGCTGGCCACCGAGCAGCGCCAGCAGTGGGCCGATGAACGCGCTCACGAAGGCTGTGACCAAGGTGCTGAACGCCGCGCCGATGACGACGGCGACAGCGAGATCGACCAGGTTGCCCCGAAGCAAGAACTTCTTGAACCCCGACACGAGCGCCCTTTCGTCGCTGACTGTTACTAAGCCGTAACATATTGAAGCGATCAATCCTTCACAAGCACCACCACCAGCGGCCCTCCGGCTCCCGCCAATGCAGTGGCCTGCGAACGACTGGTCGCCAGCACGACCAGAGCCCCCTGCCCCCCACCACCGAGGCTGCCCTCCTCTCGAGGCACTGCCAGAACGAGGACCGACGCCACCAGGACCCGTGACCAGCCGACCAATCCGGCCCTTCGGTCACCAACGCTCATGGGCTGGAGGCCGATGTGCCGTACAGCAGCCATTCGCTTGGCGCTCCACAGTCCACGTTCACCAGCCGGTTCGGCTCGCACCACCACCTCGCAGGCGGGCCCCGGTGCTATCAACTCCCGCGCAGCGTTAGCCGCAACCACCTCCCGTGCGGGAGCAGGAGCAGGAGCAGGAGCGGGAACGAGGGCGGGAGCGGGAACGGGAACGGGGGCAGGAACGGGAACGGGGGCAGGAACGGGAATGGGGGCGGGGAATGGCGCGGGTGGCAGCGCTCTCCAAGCTGGAGTCACGCCTGTCGCTCCTGGCCTCAGTGCCCGGTCATTGCTCCCTCCCTGTCCTGCTGCTGCCCGCCCGGGTGAGCCCAGCCCTCCGCCGACCCTCGTAGGTGTGGTCGGCTGGCAGTGGGAGAGATCCGCGACGGGGGCGAAACTCCTTGGCGGGGCTGACGTGCCGGACTCCGTAGTGACTGCCGCGCAGCCGTAACCGCTGATCGCTGAATCCCCACGGCCGCCAAGCGCAGTCAGAGCCATGCGGGGAACGACCGAGACGGCTTCCAGACGTTGGCAGGCCCTTGGTCTCCGCGTCCTTGCTGCATCCGGGGCGTCGGGGGCCTCGCGGCACCCCCTGGATCCGAGGGCAGGGCCACCTGCCGCCGGTTCATCGGCCGTTCGGGTGGCCCTGCGGGCGGGTGGCTTCAGTAGAGCGACACTCGTGTCGGCGAAGGGGGTGGCGGTCGCGCTGACTGACGGCTTACCGACCGCCGGTGTCTTGGTCGCATCTGGGCTGGGGGGCGGAGCCGACATGTCAGGTATCGGCGGAGGATCTGACGCAGCCCCAGGAGGCGTGGCCGCGAGGACGTCAATCCGGTCACCCGGGCGAAGGAGCCGCGCGGCTGCCGAGTCCGCCACTCGGATGGGTGTGGCCACCGTTCCCGGTGGCTGCTCATCCAGCAGTCCTGGCCCGAGGAAGCGGGCGTCGGTGAGAGCCTCGCCTCTCCGGACGGCCCCGGCGAGGACGCGGCCGACCGGCGGATTCCGGACTGCTCCGTCCGGGCGTACCGCAGGGGGAAGTGCGGTGATCCGAAGGTCACCCGGCCGGAGAGTGGCCCCGGCGGCGAGATCCCGCGCGGCGACCACGATCCGGACGGCTTGGGGCGAGGGCGGCTGGATCGCCAATATGGCGAGCCCGCTTCCGAGCGCTGCGAACAGTGCGGCTAAGAGTCGTCGACGAAGCCCGAACCGGTCACTCATCCCACCCTCCTGGGTGCTCTAAGGCCTGCGCGGCGTTCTCAAACCGGTGTGGGCTCCGCCCAGGCCGGAGTTCTGGGGCTCTTGATGCTTGTGGCATGTCATCTGCACTTTCTGTGCTCTGGACGTTGGGCTGAGGCGGGCTGCTGTCGATCGCCGCGGAGGCAGGCCCTCGCCAGGCTCGGGGGTGGCATCAGCAGCGACCGATGGGCTCTGGTGATCGGAAGCGTCCCTGGAAAGCCGCGCGTTCCGTAGTCGATTTGTTGCGGAATGGATGGGCTTGCGGATGTGGGGCATCGAGCCGCAACAACGATGTCGTTAGCGGCTGGACGCTGACTTCGGACTGCCGGGGAGGGGACGCCGGGCCGGGAAGGGGGGCGATCGCCAGATGAGGATCTGTCCGGCGCTCTCGGTTACGGGAGGCTGATGGGGAGCTTCATGCCGTCCAGGACGGCCGGGCAGGGGCAGGTGCGGTCGGTGGGGAGGCTGGCGACGATGTCGGCGACCAGGGGGCGGAGGCGGTCGATGTTCTCGGTGAACACGCGGAGAACCTCGGCCATCGTGACGCCCTCGCCCTCCTCGATGCCGGCGTCGAGGTCGGTGACCAGGCAGAGCGGGGTGTAGCAGAGGGCGAGCTCGCGGGCGAGGACGGCCTCGGGGTGGCCGGTCATGCCGACCAGCGTCCACCCCTGTGCCGCGAACCACTGGGACTCGGCGCGCGTGGAGAAGCGCGGGCCCTCGATGACCACGAGGGTGCCGCCGTCCACCGGGGGCCAGTCGGCCGTGCGGGCGGTGGACAGGGCGGTGTGGCGGCCCGTGGGGCAGTACGGGTCGGAGAAGGAGAGGTGGACCGCCGCCGCGTCGTCGTAGAAGGTCTGCGGACGGCCCGACGTCCGATCGACGAGCTGGTCGGGGACGACGAGGGTTCCCGGGCCGTGGTCGGAGGTGAGCGAGCCGACCGCGCTCGGGGCCAGGACCTGCCGGACGCCGAGGGAACGCAGGGCCCACAGGTTCGCCCGGTAGGGGATGCGGTGCGGCGGGAATCGGTGGTCGCGGCCGTGCCGGGGGACGAAGGCGACGCGGCGTCCGCCCAGGTCGCCGACGGCGATCGGGTCGCTCGGCGGGCCGTAGGGGGTCTCGACCTCGATCTCGGTGACGTCGTCGAGGAACGAGTAGAAGCCGGAGCCGCCGATGACGCCGATCTCGGCGGACGGGGAAGTCGAAGTGGACATGCCGCCGACCCTAGCCAGCCCGCCGGAGATCACAGAAGTTCGGCGGCCAACTGTGGATAACTCGCTGACAACCGAGGTCCAGCCCACGCGGGTGCAGGTGCCGGCCCTGATCGGTGGGGAGGCTCTGCCACCCGGTTCACGGACATGCCCGCGGGCCTACGCAGACGCCAACAGCCGGGGGCTCCATGTGTGGGAGCCCCCGGCTGTAGGGAAGTCGAACGAACCGCTGAGCGGTCAGGCGACCTTCTCGGACGATGCCGAGCCGGTGCTCGTCGAGGAAGAGGACGACGAGTCCGAAGAGGACGACGCCGAAGAAGAGCTGTCCGACGAGCCGTTCCCTGAGGACGACTTGGCGGAGGCCGGAGTGCTGACGGTCGAGGACGAACCGCCCCGGCTGTCGGTGCGGTAGAAGCCCGAGCCCTTGAAAATGATGCCGGCGGCCGAGAAGACCTTGCGAAGCTTGCCACCGCACGCCGGGCACTCGGTCAGCGCGTCGTCGCTGAACTTCTGCACGACCTCCAGAGGCTCGCCACACTCGGTGCAAACGTACTGATACGTCGGCACGGTCCCTCCTTGTCGCCTCAGGCCGGGGGTTCCGGACTGGCACTCACCGTAGATGACTGCTAATGGTACCGATGTAGTGAACAGGATTCGCAACCGATCTGTTCCCGGCTCGGCCTCCTGCCCGCACGCGGGGAGTGATCAGGCCAGGTCAGGGTGCCCCTGGCGTCCTGCCTAAGCGCCCGTCTCACCGAACCAGCCCGCGAGTTTGCCGCGGCGGCTCACCGCGCGCAGGCGGCGTTCCGCGGTTTCGCGCGCCTCCGCCGTGCTCACGACCAGGAGGGTGTCTCCTGCGCGCAGGGTCGTGGTGGGCTCCGGGACGAAGCTCTCGCCGTCCCTGACGACGAGTGTGATCTGCGCCCCACGCGGGAGGCGCAGCTCGAAGATCTCGACACCGTTCAGGTTGGAGTCCTCCGGGATGCGGACTTCCAGGAGGTCGGCATGAAGTTCCTCGAGCGGAGCAGCTTCGACGCCCAGTTCGCGTGCGCGTGAGTCCTCCTTGAGGCCGCACCAGCGAGCCACCAGGGGCAGGGTCGGCCCCTGGAGAAGGGTGAACAGGACCACGACGGTGAACACGATCGCGAACAGGCGGCTGGCGCCAGGTACGTCCTTCACCATGGGGATGGTGGCGAGGACGATCGGGACCGCTCCGCGTAGGCCCGCCCAGGAGGCGAACAGCTTCTCCCCTAGGGAGAACTTGAATCCGGCCGTGGAGATCAGGATCGACAAGGGCCGCGCCACAAGAAGCAGAACGAAACCGATCACCAGTGCGGGGACGATCTGCGCGGGCAGGTCGCTGGGGGATGCCAGTAGGCCGAGCATGACGAACAGGCCGATCTGGGCCAGCCAGGCGATTCCCTCAGCGAAACCACGCGTGGCCGGGCGGTGCGGAAGGCGCGCGTTGCCCAGCACCAGCGCGCTGACGTAGACCGCCAGGAATCCGCTGGAGTGGAGCAGGTTCGCCGCGCCGTAAGAGCCGACTGACAGGGACAGCACCGCGATGGGGTAAAGGCCGGACGCGGGTAGCGCCAGCCGGCGCAGGGCGTACACCCCGCCCCAGCCCACGGCGAAGCCGATGAGGCCGCCGACGGCCAGCTCGTAGAGCATGACCCCGGCCAGCTCGACGAGGTTCGGCGCCTCGCTCGCGGCCTTCGCCGCGCTCAGCGTCACGACGACGATCACGACGGGGGCGTCGTTGAAGCCGGACTCGGCCTCGAGGAGGCCCGTCAGGCGCGAGGGGAGCGGCAATCGCCGCAGAACGGAGAACACCGCTGCGGCGTCGGTCGGGGCCAATACCGCGGCCAGCAGGAACGCGAGCCGCCAGTCCATGCCCAGCAGCCATGCGGCGGCCACGGCGACGACGCCGATGCTGACGAGCGTGCCGATCGTCGACACCGACAGCGCGGCGGGCACCGACGCGCGCACTTTCTGCCAGTCGGTGGTGATGCCACCCTCGGCGAGGATGAGCACCAGGGCCGCGAGGCCGAGGACCTCGGCGAGTTCGGCGTTGTCGAAGCGGAGTCCGAAGCCGGACTCGCCGATCAGCAGGCCGAGGCCCAGGTAGGCGAGAAGGGTCGGGAGTCCCGCGCTCGTGGACAGTCGCACGGCGACGATCGCACAGAGTATGAGCGAGGCTCCAAGGAGTAGCCAGAGGTCGAGCTGCACATCCCACCTTTCGCCTAGGTGATCGTTAAGAGATCCTATGTAGTCCGCCCATCAATCGCATAACGGGCGTTCAGTAATCCCTGTGACCTGGGCTTCTGCGGTGAGCTGCGTGGCCGGTCCGCGCCTCTACGGCGAGGGTCAGCGGCGATCGATCTTGGGTGACAGGCCGTTGATGACGTTGCGCACGGGGCGTCCCTCGATGGCCGCCTTCACGTTGTCCTGGATCACTACCGCGCTGTTGATCTGTGCCTGTGTGGTCGCCCACGCCGCATGAGGCGACAGGAGGACGTTCTCGTGTGTGCGCAGGGGATGGTCGGCCGGGAGCGGCTCGACTTCGAAGACATCCAATGCCGCGCCCGCGAGATCGCCCGAATCGAGCACCGCCAGAAGACCGTCCTCCGGGACGATGCCCGCGCGCGCGACATTGATCAGCAGCGCGTTGGACGGGAGGAGGGCCAGCTTGGCCTCGTCCAGCAGGCCGTGGGTGTCGTCAGTCAGCGGCAGGGCGACCACCAGGATGTCGGAGTGCGCCAGCAGATCGTCCAGCTCACGGTAGGTGGCGGGCGCTTCGGGACGGCGGCGACGTGTCCAGTAGGAAACCGGGCAACCGAGCGCTGAGAACAGGCGGGCCGTTTCCGAGCCGATCGCGCCGTAGCCGACGATCCCGACACGCTGCGTGTGGAGCTCGCGTCCCCCGCGCACGAGCGTTTCCATCTGGGGCCAGGCACCGGCTCGGACGGCACGGTCGGCCCAGGCCAGGCCACGGCAAAGCGAGAATGCGGCCCCAACGGCCCACTCGGCTACCGCGCGCGCGTTGACGCCCGCGGTGTTGGCGACCGGAACGCCCGCCGCGGTGAGGGCCTCCAAGTCGACGTTGTCCGAACCGACTTGAGGCAACTGCACGAACGCGAGCTGAGGGGCGGCGGCCACGGCATCGGCGTCCAGGGTCAGGTCACCGGAGAAGTCGGAGACGACGATGTCCGCCTCGGCGATCGCGGCGTGCACCCCCGCGCGATCGCGCGAGGGTGGGAACGACACCTCGACTGCGTCCCCCAGCGGCGCGAACAGCCCCCGGACGATGTCCTCGCCTAGAGGCGCCAGCGCCAGCACATTCCACGGTGTCGTCGTCATACCGTCCTCGCCGTCCCTTCTCCCGCCGATGACCGGTCGCGTGCGCACGAGGATCCGCCGCCGGGACGGCCCTGCGAGAGTCCCCCGGCTCAGCGGCCAAATCCGCATGTGGACGGCCGGTACCGGTCAGGCGGCCGTCCGTTCTGCCGCAGAGGATCTGACGCCCGCCTCGTGCGTGCGCACGTCGGCCGCACCGGATGGCGGCTGCGTGGGCGGGACCACTTCAAATGAGCGTCACGCCAGGATGGAAAGCGCGACGGCCCGAAGCGGCCGACAGATCTCTGTGTGCGGGGCCACCCTAATCGGCGCCTCCCAGCAGGTGAAGCCCCGACTCCGGCGTCACGACCGCGCGGACCCGCTGGTCGTGGGGTTCTCTGGGGAGGGAGTCCACCAGCTCACCCTCGTAGAGCAGCGCCACCGTCAGGACGGCCGGGCTCACGCGCGCGAGGGCCCGGTCATAAGATCCGCCGCCGCGCCCGAGCCGAACACCGGTCCGGTCCACGGCCAGGGCCGGTACGACGACGACGTCCGCGCTCGCGATCGCTCCCACGCCACGCGCGGGCTCGCTCGGCTCCATAAGACCGAACCTGCCGGGGACGAGGGAGTCGGGCCCTTCATAAGAAGCCCAGTCGAGTTCGCCGTCTGGGAGCAGCCGGGGGAGGATCACGTACGTGCCGCGCTTCCACAAGGCGAAGAGCAGCCCGTGCGTCTCAGGCTCTGTGCCGAGGGAGACGTAGGCGGCGACCGCTCCGGCCATCTCCAGTTGGGGGACGCCCAGCAGGGTGTCCCGGAGGGAGCGTCCCGCCGCCGAACGGGCGTCAGCAGACAGTTCCGCACGGTTGGCCAGAAGTTCAGCCCGCAGCGCGGGTTTGGAACCGATGTCGTGCACGCTCTGGTCCTTCACGATGACTAGGGTCTCTACATGGCCGACTTCGCACCTGTACGCAAGGCCGTCGTTCCGGCGGCAGGGCTTGGGACCCGATTCTTGCCCGCCACCAAGGCGACTCCCAAGGAAATGCTGCCCATCGTCGACAAACCTGCGATCCAGTACGTCGTCGAGGAAGCGGTGGACGCGGGCCTCACCGACGTGTTGATGGTGACAGGACGCAACAAGCGTTCCATCGAGGACCACTTCGATCGCGCGTACGAGCTCGAGGAGGCGCTGAACGCCAAGGGCGACGACGAGCGCCTGGCGGCCGTCCGCGAGTCGGCCGACCTGGCGATCATGCACTACGTCCGGCAGGGCGAGCCGCGCGGCCTCGGGCACGCGGTGTTCTGCGCCCGCCAGCACGTCGGGACCGAGCCGTTCGCGATCCTGCTCGGCGACGACATGATCGACGCCCGGGATCCCCTGCTCAAGCGCATGATCGAGGTCCGCAACCAGTACGGCGGCAGCGTCGTGGCGCTGATGGAGGTCGAGCCCGACCAGGTGTCCGCCTACGGTTGCGCCGCGATCGAGGCGACCGACGAGGACGACGTCGTCCGCATCACCGACCTGGTCGAGAAGCCCGCGCGCGAAGAGGCGCCGAGCAACTGGATCATCATCGGACGCTACGTCTGCGACCCCGCGGTGTTCGACGTCCTGGAGAAGACCCCGCCCGGGCGCGGGGGAGAGATCCAGCTCACCGACGCGCTGCGCACCCTCGCCGACATGCCCGCGCACGAGGGCGGAGGCGTGTACGGCGTGAAGTTCCGGGGCCGCCGCTACGACTCCGGCAACAAGCTCGAGTACCTGAAGACCGTTGTTCAGTTCGCCTCCGAGCGCGAGGACCTGTCCGCCGAGTTCATGGCCTGGCTGCGTGACTTCGTGCGCGCGCAGGACACCGTGAAGGACGCGTGACGACCCGCTGCGGTCGCACCGACGACCTGTGACGACCCGCCGGAAGGACGGACGATGAGGACGGTCGAAGAGCATCTGGCGCGGATCCTGGCCTCCGTGCCGGTACTGCCGCCGCTTGACCTGGCATTGCTGGAGGCCGCCGGCGGCGTGCTCGCCGAGGAGGTCGCCGCGCCCATGCCGCTGCCGCCGTTCGACAACTCGGCGATGGACGGCTACGCGGTCGTGGCGTCCGACATCGCGGGCGCGACCGAGGAGACCCCGGTCACGCTGCCCGTCGTCGGCGACATCGTGGCAGGTGACGACGGTGTGGCGGCGATCCGCGCCGGGCTCACCGCGCGCATCATGACGGGCGCGCCTGTGCCCGCCGGAGCCGACGCGGTCATCCCGGTCGAATGGACCGACGGCGGTGGCACGTCCGTCCGGATCAGCCGTTCGGCGCCGTCAGGGAACTACATCCGGCGCGCTGGGGAGGACGTCCTCGAAGGGCAGGTCGTGGCCCCCGTCGGGACCCGCCTCGGCGCCACCCAGCTCGGCATGATGGCCGCCGTCGGACGGCCGCGTGCAGTGGTCCGGCCTCGTCCGCGCGTGGTCGTCCTGTCCACCGGGAACGAGTTGCGCGAGCCCGGTTCGACACTCGCGCCCGGCCAGATCTGGGACTCCAACAGCTTCATGCTCACCGCTGCGGTCATCGAGGCGGGTGGAGTCGGCTACCGGCAGAGCACGGTCGGGGACGAGCCCGACAAGGTCCTGGAGACACTTGAGGACCAGCTCATGCGCGCGGATGCGATCGTCACGTCCGGCGGGGTGTCCATGGGCACCAGGGACGTGGTCAAGGAAGTCCTGACCGGCACCGGAACCGTGGAATTCCACAAAGTCGCGATGCGTCCCGGCAAGCCGCAGGGGTTCGGCCTTCTGCAGGGCACCCCGATTTTCACTCTGCCCGGCAACCCGGTCAGCGCGTATGTGTCGTTCCAGGTGTTCGTCCGCCCGGCCCTTCGCGCGATGCAGGGCCTGCCGCCCGAGCCGCTGCCGACGGTCTCGGCCGTCCTGGACGGTGACCTGAAGTCGCCCGCGGGCATCCGGCACTACCTGCGCGCGAACCTGCGTTACGGGCCCGACGGCTACACGGTGACACCGGCCGAAGGCCAGGGTTCGCACCAGCTGGGCTCACTGTCGTCGGCCAACGCGCTGATCGTCCTGCCCGAGGCCGTCGATCTGGCGTCCGCGGGTTCCCACGTCGAGGTGATGAGGCTGCCGTCATGACCATGGGTTCGGAGTTCGCCGGGTTCTCCCACCTGAACGACAAGGGCGCGGCCCGGATGGTGGACGTCTCGGCCAAGGCCGTTTCGACGCGTACGGCGACCGCGACCGGATTCGTCCGGCTCTCGCCCGCGTGCGTGTCGGCCTTGCGCGCGGGCGAGGTGCCCAAGGGGGACGCCCTGTCCGTCGCGCGGATCGCGGGCATCATGGCCGCGAAGCGCACCCCTGACCTCGTGCCCCTCTGCCACCCCATCGCCATCCACGGCGTCGAGGTCGACCTCTCCGTCGAGGACGATGGCGTGGCGATCGAGGCGCTCGTCCGTACGGCCGACCGCACGGGCGTCGAAATGGAGGCGCTCACCTCGGTCACGGTCACCGCGCTGGCGCTCATCGACATGGTGAAGGCCATCGACCCTGCTGCCGTCATCACTGATGTGCGCGTGGAGGAGAAGACCGGCGGCAAGACCGGCCTCTGGCAGCGCAACCCCGGTAGGGCGCGTTAACACGCGCGCACGAGGGCGTCTGTGTGCGGACGTCGATCGCTTGGGATAGTGGTCGTTGCTCGCCCTGCGATCTTCGCGGAGGCGGGCACGTCCGCAGAGGAGGGCATCGATGATCCGCGCATTGGCGGTGACCGTTTCGAACCGCGCTTCGGCCGGTGTGTACGCGGACAAATCCGGGCCGGTGCTGGTCACACTGCTCGCGGAAGCGGGCTGCGAGGTGGACGGGCCGCGCGTCGTCCCGGACGGCGAACCGGTCGAGGAGGCCCTGCGCGCCGCCGTGTCCGAGGGGTACGACGTCGTCGTGACCACGGGCGGAACGGGGCTCACCCCGACCGACCTCACTCCCGAGATGACCAGGCGCGTCCTGGACCGGGAGATCCCCGGCATCGCCGAGGCCATCCGCGCCGTGAGCAGGGACTCCGTGCCCACGTCGATCCTCTCGCGGGGCCTGGCCGGGACGGCCGGACGTACCCTGGTCGTCAACCTGCCAGGCTCCACCGGCGGCGTCCGCGACGGGATGGCGGTTCTAGTGCCCGTCCTCGCCCATGCTGTCGACCAGATCGCTGGTGGCGACCATCCACGGGCTGTCTGACCTGCGGTGATGTGAGTTATCCACAGTTCGGCCGTGGACTTTCGGAAGGTGGGACCTGCTTTCTAGGCTCGTGAACATGGATGTGAGAGAGGGTTCACGAGTCGGCCGGAACGGCGGAACATGCCGGTGTGAGCCGGATGAGCGACGCGTACTTCGACGCGGTGACCGAGCTGCTGCGCACCGTCCGGGACGCCGAGCGGGAACGGATCGACACGGCGGCCGAGACGACCGCGGCGGCGCTGGCCGCGGGGCACCGGCTGTTCGCGTTCGGCAGTTCGCACTCAGCCCTGCCGGTGCAGGACATCGTCTATCGCGCGGGCGGCCTGATGCTGGTCAACCCGCTGCTCGCCCCGGGCCTCACCGGGGTCGAGACCCGACCCGCCACGCTGGGCACGGCGCTCGAACGCCTTCCGGGGCTCGCGTCGGCGCTCCTGGACAACGGGCCCGTCCGGGAAGGCGACGTCCTGATTGTCGTGTCGGTCTCCGGCCGCAACGCGCTCCCGGTCGAAATCGCCGAGCTCGCGGTTGCGCGCGGGCTGACCGTCCTCGCGGTGACGTCCCGCGCGTACGAGACCCGCCTTGCCGATGTCGCACACGTCGTCCTGGACAACCATGTCCCCGTCGGTGATGCGATCCTCAGCGACCCGTCCGTCCCCGAGCCGTTCTGCGCGACGTCCGGCGTGATCGTCAGCGCCCTGCTCCAGGCCCTGACCGCCGCGATCATCGAGCGCCTCCTCGCCCGCGGCCTCACCCCGCCCGTCTTCCGTTCCGTCAACCTCCCAGGAGGCGCCGACCACAACACACAACTCCTCGAGACCAACGCCGACCGCATCTTCTACCTCTAGTCCCTCCCAGACCACTCCCCCCTCATCCACCACCCCAACGCGAGCTCTAACCGACCCATCGACCCGCCGACCCGCCGACCCGCCGACCCGCCGACCCATCGACCCGCCGACCGTGAAGGCTCGGGGGCGACGGCTCAAGCGGTGATGGCTCGAGGAGGCACGGTGCGAGGAGTGGCGGCCCGGGGTGATGAATCGAGGGGTGGCGAATCGGGGGTGAATTGAGGGATGGGGCGATGGGGCCCTGAGGCAATGTGAGCGGGTGCCTTCCAGGCCGTGGAGAAGGCATGCCGACGGGGCGGTGCCGTCGGGCGGAAGGAGTGTTGCGCCGAGGATCGGCGGGGTTCCGGCGGACTTGCTGCTCGGCGGCCAGGTGCCCGCTGGCGGGCCGGATGGTGGCGACGTTGGCCGACCGATTCCCAGTTCCCGGTGGCGGTAGCGGTGGCGGTGGTGGGCCGGGGGAAGGGCATACGGCTCACCCACCGCCCCGCGTCGCCGATGGCCGGGAGGGCGGTCGGAGGTCAGGCGCGGATGACTTCCACGCCGGCTTCGATGAAGGGGGCGGCGGCCTCGTCGGTGAGGGTTTCGTCGGTGACGAGGGTGTTGATGGTGGTGGTGTCGCAGATGCGGGCGAAGTCGCGGCGGCCGATCTTTGAACCGTCGGCGACGACCACGACGTGGTCGGCGCGGTCGGCGAGGAGGCGGTTGACGGCGGCCTCGTCCTCGTTGGGGCAGGTCGCGCCGTGCTCGGCGGTGATGCCGGTCACGCCGAGGACGGCGATGTCGAGGGTGACGTGGTCGAAGATGCCGGCGGCCAGCGGTCCGGTCAGCTCGTAGGACTGGGGTCGGGGCACGCCGCCGGTCAGGACGATCTTCACGTGCGGGCGGACGGCCAGTTCGCTCGCGATGTTGAGGGCGTTCGTCACGATCGTGAGCGCGGGGCGGCCGCCGCCCGGGTCCGGGCGGGTGGCGAGGACGCGGGCGACCTCGGTCGTGGTCGTCCCGCCGTTCAGGCCGATGATCGCGCCGGGCAGGACGATCCCGGCCGTCGCGGCGGCGATGCGCTGCTTCTCGGACGCGTGCCGGGCGGTCTTGTAGCGCAGCGGCAGGTCGTAGCTGACGCTGTTGGCGACCGCGCCGCCGCGGGTCCGGGTGAGCATCTGCTGCTGGGCGAGCTCGTCGAAGTCGCGACGGATCGTCGCGGCTGACACCGCCATGCGTGCGGCGGCCTCCTCGACGCTCAGTTGCCCGGCGTCGGCGAGCAGTTCCAGCAGCGCGTTCAAGCGTTCGTGACGGGTCACGCAGGGGAGTCTAGCCGTGCACGGCCTTGTTTCTTTGTGTCTGTTTGAGGTAAGAAACGAGCATTAATGAGCATCATTGGAGGGTTGTCGTGACGGGGAAGCACACCGAGAGCGAGATCGACTCACAGCCGGACCTGTGGCGGCGCGCCGCGCGGGACGGGGCGGGCGCCGTCGCCGCCGCGCTGCCGCGTCCCGGCGAACGGGTGGCCGTGGTGGGCTGCGGCACGTCCTGGTTCATCGCCCAGTCGTACGCCGCGCTCCGCGAGGGTGCCGGACTCGGCGAGACGGACGCCTTCGCCGCCTCGGAGTTTCCGTCCGAGCGGCGCTACGACCGGGTGCTCGCGCTCACCCGCTCGGGGACGACGACCGAGGTCCTGGACCTGCTCGACCGCACCGACCTGCCGACGGTCGCGATCACCGCCGACCCGTCCACCCCGGTGATGACGGCGGCGGACGAGGTGATCGTGCTCGACTACGCGGATGAGCGGTCGGTCGTCCAGACCCGGTTCGCGACGAGCCAACTCGCGCTCCTTCGCGCGCATCTGGGGGAGGACCTCGGCGCGGCCATCGCGGATGCGGAACAGGCGCTGGCAGACCCCCTTCCCGAGGCGGCGCTGACAGCCGACCAGTTCACGTTCCTCGGACGCGGCTGGACGGTCGGCCTCGCGCACGAGGCCGCACTGAAGATGCGCGAGGCCGCTACGGCGTGGACCGAGTCCTACCCGGCCATGGAGCACCGCCACGGCCCCATCGCGATCACGGGCCCCGGCCGCGTGACCTGGATGTTCGGCGAACCACCGTCCGGCCTCGCCGCCCAGGTCGCCGGCGTGGGCGGCACCATGATCGCCAGCTCCCTCGACCCCCTCGCCGACCTCGTCCGAGTCCAACGCCTCGCCCTGCATCTCTCCCGCCAGGCCGGCCACGACCCCGACACCCCCCGCAACCTCACCCGCTCCGTGATCCTCAGCTGATGCCCCCCACACCCCCGCCAAGCCCCACCCCAGCCCTCGCGATCACACCACCCCCGCTCCCCACGCTCACGCTCGCGTCCGCGCGTGCGTCTGCACTCACGCCCATGTCCACGTCTGCGCTCGCGTCCACGTCCGCGTCCGCGTCTGCGTCTGCGTCTGCGTCTGCGTCCGCGTCTGCGTCCACGTCCACGTCCGCGTCCGCGTCCGCGTCTGCGTCTGCGTCCGCGTCCGCGTCTGCGTCCGCGTCTGCGTCCGCGTCTGCGTCCGCGTCTGCGTCCGCGTCTGCGTTCGCGTCTGCGTCTGCGTTCGTGTCTGCGTCCGTGTCCGCGTCTGCGCTCGCGCTTGCGTCTGCGCTCGCGCTCGCGCTTGCGTTCGCGTTCGCGTTGTGCTCGCTTCCGCGCGTATGTCGGGTTGCATTCGGGCGCTTGCAGTCGGTGGTTGGACGTGGTTTCGGGGGGGTCTTGCGGTGGTGTCCAGGGGGCGGGGCGGGGGCGTCTGGGGGTGTTTGGGGTGAGGGCGGTGGTGGTTGGCGGGCTGGTGTTGGTGTTCGGGCGGGTTGGGCTTGAGGGGGTTGCGTTGTGTTGACGTTGGTCAACGCTCGTCTCGTGCTCCGGGACGGGGTGGTGGACGGGTGGGTTCGGGTTCAGGACGGGCGCATTGTCGGGGTTGGGGGTGGCATCCCGACGGGAGGGGCCGGGGAGCCTGGCGGCGCCTCACGGGGAGTGGGACGGGAGGTCGTTGAGGATCTTCGGGGGCGGTTTGTCGTGCCCGGGTTCGTTGACGTGCATGTTCATGGTGGCGCGGGGGCTTCGTATCAGTCGGGGCGGCTGGACGAGGCGCGGCGGGTTGCCGAGTTCCACCTGGGGAGTGGGACGACCACGACGGTCGCGAGCCTGGTGACGGGGACGCCGGGGGAGTTGGCCGACGGGGTCGCCGGGCTTGCCGATGCGGCTGACGAGGGGTGGGTCGCCGGGATTCACCTGGAGGGGCCCTACCTGGCGGAGAGCCGGTGTGGTGCGCATGATCCGGCGTTGTTGCGGGCACCCGATCGGGACGAGTTCGCGCGGCTGGTCGAGGCGGGACGTGGCCATGTCCGCATGGTCACGCTGGCGCCCGAGTTGCCGGGAGCGGCCGACCTCGTCCGGGACGCCGTTCGGGCCGGGGTCGTCGCGGCCGTGGGACACACGGACGCGACCGGGGCGTGTGTGCGGGAGGCGTTCGACGCGGGCGCGCGTGTCGCCACGCATCTGTTCAACGGGATGCGGCCCTTGCATCACCGGGAGGGCGGGCCGGTCGGCGCCGCGCTCAATGACGCACGGGTCATCGTGGAGCTGATCAACGACGGTGTGCACGTGGAGCCCGAGGTCGTCCGGCTAGTGTTCGCCGCGGCGGCCGGACGGGTCGCGTTGATCACGGATGCGATGTCCGCCGCCGGGATGGGCGACGGTTCGTACCGGCTCGGCGTGATGACGGTCACCGTCGCCGATGGACGGGCGACGCTCGAGGACGGGACGTCCATCGCGGGCAGCACGATCACCATGGCGGACGCGTTCCGGCGCGCGGTCGAGGTCGTCGGGATCCCGCCGGCGGACGCCTCGCGCGCCGCGTCGCTGGTCCCGGCCCAGGCGCTCGGGCTCGATGACGAGATCGGGTCGCTGGACGTCGGGAAGCGCGCCGACCTGGTGGTTCTCGGAGAGGGATACTCCGTCGCCCGGGTGATGAAGGACGGGCGGTGGCGATGATCCTGGCCGTCACGCTGAATGCGGCGCTGGACGTCACGTACGAGATCGGTGAATTGGAGCGTGGCGGCTCGCACCGGGTCCAGACCGTTCGGGAACGGGCCGGAGGCAAGGGGATCAACGTGGCGCGCGTGGCCCACGCCCTTGGCTGTGAGGTCACGGCGACCGGCCTGGCGGGTGGGGCGGTCGGCGAGCTCATCCGGGACGATTTGCACAGGTCAGAGGTCAATCATGACCTTGTGAGCGTCTCCGGGACGTCCCGCCGGACGCTCACCGTCGTGGAGACGGGGAGCGGCGAGGCGACGGTCCTGAACGAGGCCGGGCCGCACGTGCGGCCAGAGGAGTGGCAGGCGTTTCTTCGGCATTTCGATGCGCTCGCCGCGTCCGCCTCGATCGTGGTGCTTTCGGGGAGTCTGCCGCCTGGGGTTCCGTCGGACGCCTATGCCGAGCTGGTGCGGCGGACGCCCGGTCAGGTCGTCCTGGACGCCGACGGGACGGCGCTGGCGGAGGGCGTTCGCGGCCGCCCCGACGTGGTCAAACCCAACGCGGACGAGCTGGCGCGCGCCACCGCAGGGACAGGCGGCGAGCGGCATCCAGCCGAGCGGGCCAGAGAACACCGGGGCGGCGGGGTTGGGCGGGCTGAGGAGTTGTGGGGGGACGAGGTTCGGGGGGTTGTGGGGCGGGCTCAGGAGTTGCGGGCTGCGGGGGGTGGGGCGGTGCTGGTCTCGCTTGGGGCGGGCGGGATGGTCGCGGTCACCTCGGAAGGGGTGTGGCGGGCCGTGCCGCCTGGCGCCGTGGTCGGGAATCCGACCGGGGCGGGGGACGCGGCCGTCGCCGCCACGGCTCGTGCGCTGATGCTCGGACGGCCCTGGGACGAGCTGTTGCGGGACGCGGTCGCGCTGTCCGCGGCGGCGGTCGCCGCGCCCGTCGCGGGGGATTTCGACCCCGATCTGTATGCCCGTCTTCTCCCCGAAATCGCGATCGAAGGATTCTCATGCCCCTCGTAGGAACCGGTGAGATCGTCGCCACGGCCGTGTCCGGGCGGCGCGGCGTCGGTGCGTTCAACCTCGTTCATCTGGAGCACGCCACCGCGATCGCGCGCGGCGCGGAGAGCGCGGGCGCGCCGGTGATCCTCCAGATCAGCGAGAACTGTGTGCGCTATCACGGCGCGCTGGAGCCGATCCTGGCCGGGACGCTGGCGGTCGCGCGCGGCGCTGACGTGCCCGTCGCCGTCCATCTTGATCACGCGACGTCCGTCGATCTTGTGCGCGAGGCGGTGCTGCTCGGCGTCGGATCGGTGATGTACGACGCGTCCACGCTGCCTTACGAGGAGAACGTGGCGGAGACCGCGAGGGTCGTCGGCTGGTGCCACGAGCGCGGCGTGTGGGTGGAGGCGGAGCTCGGCGAGGTCGGGGGCAAGGACGGCGTGCACGCGCCGGGGGCCCGGACCAAGCCGTCCGAGGCCGTTGCCTACACCTCCGCGACCGGCGTGGACGCCCTGGCGGTCGCGGTGGGGAGCTCGCACGCCATGCTCACCCGGGACGCCGTCCTCGACCTCGACCTGATCGGCGAGCTGCGCGAGGCGGTGCCGGTCCCGCTCGTTCTGCACGGATCGTCCGGGGTGCCGGACGCCACCCTCACCGCCGCCGTCGAAAGGGGCATGACCAAGATCAATATCGCGACGCAGCTCAACAAGGTCTACACCGGCGAATTGCGCCGCGTCCTGGACGCGAGCCCCGCCATGGTCGACCCCCGCAAGTACGCGGGCCCGGCCCGGGACGCCGTCGCGACCGAGATCACCCGCCTCCTCGCCGTCCTCCACGCGTAGGCCGGCCACGGCCCGTCCGATTTGGGCACGGGTTTTGTCGTCGTGACCGGGGCCGAGTTCCGCGCCGAGGGCGTGCCCTGGACTGACCCCCCGTCCGGTGGTGCGGACCGGTATGTGGGCGGGATCGGCCTCCGGAACCGCCCGCACAACGTTTCTGGGCGGCCGGGCCGTGGCCATGCCGGACCGGGCCGCCGGGCGGATCGGATCGTCGGGGACAATTGATGGCGTCCGAACCGTCGTCCGGGGAATCATGGGAGCCGTGGAACGGATGCGTGGATGGCCGGTCACCTTGAGCGAGGGCCCGGTCGGGCTGCGTCCGCTGAGGCATCGCGACGCGGCCGTCTGGCGTGACCTGCGGGTTCGTAATGCCGACTGGCTGCGGCCGTGGGAGCCGACCAATCCGGAGACGCCGCTTTTCCGCACCGGGCTCGGGCCCTACGTCAGCATGGTCCACACCATGCGGCGCGAGGCGCGGCAGGGGCTCGCGCTGCCCTGGGTGGTCACCTATGAGGGCAACTTCGCCGGGCAGCTCACGATCGGCGCGATCGTGTGGGGTTCGGCCCGTTCCGCGCAGATCGGCTACTGGGTGGACAAGCAGGTCGCCGGACGCGGCGTCATTCCGACCGCCGTCGCGCTCGCCGTCGACCACTGTTTCTTCACCGTCGGGCTGCACCGGGTGGAGGCCAATATTCGGCCGGAGAACACCGCGAGCCGGCGCGTCGTCGAAAAGCTCGGATTCCGGGAAGAGGGAATTCGCCGCCGCCAACTTCACATCGACGGCGCCTGGCGTGATCACATCTGCTACGCGCTGACCGTCGAGGACGTGCCCGGCGGCCTGCGATCACGCTGGCTGGCCAGTGCCAAGCAGGCATTTCCCCGCTCTCCCTCCTGACCCTGTCCCGGGCGGAGGGATTCGGGCGGAGGCGTCTCGTAAGAATCCTCCGGAAGAGAAGGTCTGGCAAACAGAGAGTAACCGCGAGATCGATCTCGCGACACACCGCCCCTAATACTCGTCAACCTCTGACACCGACTCGTACCGTGCGTGGCGTGACCCTGTTCCCAATGCACGTGCGCGCGCCGAAAGTCGGCTCGTCGTCCCGCCGTGCCCGGGAACGGCGCCGCCGGGCGGTGATCGGATGAGCAGCGCCTTCCTTTACCTCGCCATCGTCGCGGTCTGGGCCGTGGTGCTGGTGCCCATGTGGCTCCGCCGCGACACCGAGGCGACGACGGGCATCTCCCGCCGCCTCCTCCACAAGCGCGAGGACGGGGCGGACCTCGGCGGCGTCGACCACGACCTCGACTTCGACACCGCCGAGATCGACCTCGACGCCGTCGCCCACGAGGCCGCCGGGACGGCCGGTTCCGGCCGTCCCGAGGCCGAGCAGGAGCCCGAGATCACGGCCGAGGACGAAGGGCACGCCGAAGCGGGGGCGACCGGCGAGCCGGGCGGCCCCCGTCGTCCCGGACGCGCCGCGGTGATCGCCCGCCGCCGCCGCCGGACGGTCGGGCTCACCCTGCTCGTCCTGACGGCCGTCTCTGTCGCGGCCCTGGGCCTCGCGCCCTGGTGGATCATCGCGCCGCCCGTCCTGCTCCTGGCGGGCCACCTCACGCTGCTCCGCGTCGCCGTCCAGATGGACCAGGCGCGCGCCCACGAGGAGGCCGAGGTCGCCCGCGCCGAGGCCGACCGCGTCCTCGCCGAGGCCGAGCAGGCCGCCGAGCCGGTGACCCCGGAACCGGCGACCCACGAGCCGTCCGCCGAGGTCCTGGAGTTCGTCGGCCGCACCGAGGACGAGGTCTTCGACCAGTACGCCGAGGACGGCCGCACCGTCGAAGACCGCCGCGCCGTCGGCGAGTGACCCCGCACTCCTGAGGCCCCGCGCAGGCGAGTGACCTCCCACACCCTTGGAGTCCTCGAAGGCGAGAAGCCGCATGTGCCGTCGAAGGGTGCCGCAGTTGAAGGCCGCGCACCCAGAGGGCGGGAGGGGCGGCGGTTTTCCGGCGCGCGAACCACTGCCAGAGTGCGCTAACCTAGTCACGTCCGCGGGGCTGTAGCGCAGTCCGGTAGCGCACCTCGTTCGCATCGAGGGGGTCAGGGGTTCAAATCCCCTCAGCTCCACCGCAGACCAGAGGCCCTGCCTCCCGAAAGGGAGGCAGGGCCTCTGTCGTTTTCCGGAGGGCCTCCTGTCCTTCAGGGCCAGGTGGCGATCGGGGATGGGGCTCGATGGCGCAGTCCGGGCGCGCGGGGGCGCGTTGGGCTGGGTTGACGCGATGCAGGTCACAGTCTGGGGCGGCGGATGGTCAGGCGTGGGGGACGCGCCTGAGGGCGGTGAGGAACCAGGTGAGTTCCTGGCGGGGGTGGTCGGGTGGGGACCAGCCGTTCACGGTGGC
Organism: Actinomadura oligospora ATCC 43269; assembly: GCF_000518265.1. Taxonomy (GTDB): domain Bacteria; phylum Actinomycetota; class Actinomycetes; order Streptosporangiales; family Streptosporangiaceae; genus Spirillospora; species Spirillospora oligospora. The sequence goes on from NZ_JADG01000016.1 coordinate 46,075, forward strand.
CAGGAGGGTCAGGTAGCGCTCGCGGCGGGGGTCGTTGGCGGCGGTGAGGTAGGCGGCCAGGCGGGTGCGCAGGGACGGGTCGTCCGGGACGTCCAGGGACGCGGCGTAGGCGGTCGCGACGTGGGTGACGGCGGCGGTGGCCTGCGGGGAGCCGGGGGGAACGTCCGCGGCGAGGAGGGGGCGGACGGTCTCGGTGACCAGGCCGACGGCGTGCTTGCGGGGCGGGCTGGTCGGATGGTCGGCCATGTGGTCGTTGAAGAGGGACCGCATGAGGGCGCGGAACGCGTCGTCCTGGGTGAGCTCGGCGAGTTCGACCCAGGCGGCGAGCTGCTCGGAGGTGGGGTCGTCCGGGAGTTCGGGGGTGAGGGAGCGGCGCAGGACGCGCGGGAGGGGGCTGTCGGGGGCGCCGAAGGCGTGGTCGAGGAAGTCGGTGACGAGCTCGTCGCGTTCGGCGGTGGAGAGGCGGGCGAGGCGGTGCATGAGTTCGAGTTCCTCCGGGGTGCTGTCGCGGCGGGCGGCCGTGGTGAGGACGGCGTGGCGCAGGCGCAGCACGCGCATCTGGACGGCCACGGCGTCGGCGTGGGCGGCGGCGGCCTCGGCGGGGGTGGTCTCGCGGTCGACGATCCGCCGGACGGTGGCGAGGTCCAGGCCGAGGTCGCGGAGCGTGCGGACGAGGGCGAGGCGGGCGACCGCGGACGGGCCGTACCGGCGGTGGCCCGAGGCCGTCCGGTGGGACTCGGGGAGGATCCCGTGGTTGGTGTAGAAGCGGACGGCCTTCACCGTCACGCCGGCCGTGTCGGCCAGTTCGCCGATCGAGTAGGTCGCTTCGCCCTGCATGCGGACCACCCTGGCACCTCCCCCATGGGGAGGTTCAACACCCCGGAGGGGCGGGCCTCGCGAGGAAGCCCGCCCGGACGGGTGGGTCAGGGGGTGAGGCGGACGGGGAGGGCGGCGACGCTGTTGGTGAACAGGCTGGGGACGGGCGGGAGGTCGTCCGCGGGGACGGCGAGGGTCATCTTCGGGTGGCGGTCGAAGAGGACGGCGAGGGCGATGCGGGCCTCGACCTCGGCCAGGTGCGAGCCGGGGCAGCTGTGGCGGCCCGCGCCGAAGGCCAGGTCGCCCCTCTGCTCGCGGGCGTGGTCGAACCGGTCGGCGTCCGCGCCGTGGTGGGCGGGGTCGCGGTTGACGGCCGTGTAGGGGGCGATGACCGCGTCCCCGGCGGGGATGGTGACGCCGCCGATCGTGAGGTCCTCGAGGGGGTAGCGGGCCGGGAAGTTGCCGATGGGGGCGTCCCAGCGGAGGGTCTCGGCGACGACGGCGGGCCACGGGTCCTCGGCGGCCAGGGCGGCGTCGAGCTGCTCGGGGTGGGTGAGCATCGCGCGGACGGCGTTGGAGATGAGGCTGATGGTCGTCTCGTGCCCGGCGGTGAGCAGCACCCAGAGCGTCCCCGCGAGCTCCTCGGCGGACAGGGCGGCCGGGTCGGCGGCGTGGACGCCGATGAGGGCGCTGGTCAGGTCGTCGCCGGGGGCGTCCGCGCGGGCCCGGATCAGGTCGCCGAGCAGGCGCGGGATCTCGGCCTGCACCTGGACGACCTCCTCGGCGGTCGTGTCGGTGCGGAAGATGGCGTCCACGAGGTGGCGCAGGCGGGCCTTCTGGTCGTCCGGGACGCCGAGGAGTTCGCAGATGACCTGGAGCGGCAACTGCGCGGCGAAGTGGGCGCGCAGGTCGACGACCTCGGTGGTCGGGAGGGCGTCGACCAGGGTCGTCGCGGCGGCGGTGATCGCGGGGACCATGTCCTGCACCCGTTTGCGGGTGAACTGCCCGATGATCGGGCGGCGTAGCCGGGTGTGCTCGGCTCCGTCCGCGGTGACCAGGTTGTCCACCTTGATCATCCCGATGATGGGGTTGTCGTCGGCGAGCTCGCCGGTCTTCACCGCCGTCCAGTTCCGGTAGTCCTTGCTGACGTCCGGGTGGCGGACGAGCTCCTCGACCAGGGCGTGCGTGGTGACGGCCCAGGCGCGGACGCCGCCCGGCAGGACGACGCGGACGACCGGCCCGGCGGCGCGCAGCCGGGCGGCCTCGCCGTGGTGGTCGGCCGCGGTCGGGTCGAGTTCGATGACGGGGATCTCGGCGGAGGGGGACGGGACTGCGGTCATGGGGTCTCCAAGGCGGTCGTCCGCCGCACGGACTCCGGGATCCGGAGCCGCGCGGTCTACGAGGTCGGGAGCGGGGTGGTCTCCGAAGTGGTCGCGAGCGGGGTGGTCGGGAGCGGGGCGCTGGCGGGGGTTCGCGGGGTGAAGGTCACCGGGAGGCTGACGGCGGTGCGGATCCAGGGGCTCGGCTGGTAGTCGATCTCGCCGGGGTCGCAGGCCAGCCGCAGGTCGCCGAGCAGGTGCTGGGCGGTGGCGACGGCGGTCCGGGCGATCGTGCGCGCCGGGTCGCGGCCGGGGCAGGCGTGCGGGCCGACCGACCAGGCCAGGTGCGCGCGGCTGCCGCGCGTCCACCAGTCGGACGCGTGGACGCGGGTGTCGCGGGCGCTGGCGGCGAGGCCGAGGATCAGCGCGTCCCCCCTGCGCACCGGACGGTCCGCGAGGACGGTGTCGGCCAGCGGGTAGCGCGCCGGGAAGTTGATCATCGGTGGCTGGCGGGCGAGGACCTCGTCCAGCGCGTCGTCGATGGACAGCCGACCGCCGTTGATCCGCCCGGCGAACCGCGGGTCGACCAGCATGAGCCGCAGCGTCTCGGCGATCCACGAGATGGACGTGTGGTTGGACGCGGAGACGACCACGACCAGCGTCTGCAGGATCTCGCTCATCGTCCCGAGGTCCTCGTGCGCGGCGAGGAAGCCGGTGAGGTCGGGAGAGCCGCCGTCCATACGGGACGTGACGAGTTCGTTCAGCAGCGCCTCGAACTTGGCGTTGCCCTCCTGCGCGCGCGGGCCGCTGGAGAACAGCAGGTTCATCGCCTCGAGCAGCTCACGCGCGCGCCCGGGGTCGAGGCCGATGAGCTCCCCGATCGCCAGCACCGGGATGGACGCGGCGTAGTCGGCGATGAGGTCGCCGCGTCCGGCCGGGGCGATCCGGTCGATCAGCTCGGTCGACAGGCGCTCGACCGTGCGGCGCAGCGCGCGGTGGTCCAGCCCGGCCATGGCCTGCTCGATCGGACGGCGCAGCCGCCGGTGCTCGTCGCCGTCCGCGCCGATCACGTTGTCGCGGTGGAACATCATCGGGCCGAGCGGCGAGTCCGGGCCGACCGTGCCGTCCTGGACGAGGCTCCAGCTGTTGGCGTTCCGGCTGAACAGGTGGTCCTGCGTGGTGATCTGGCGGATCTCGGCGTAGCCCATCACCAGCCAGGCGCGGACGCCGGGCATCAGCTCGACCGGCGCGACCGGGCCGTGCTCGCGCCACAGCCGCTCGAGCGCCGCGTCCGGGTCGGCGGTGGTCGCGGCGAGGGGCATGACCTCGGGGAAGGCGTACAGATCGGTGGCGGTCACCGGGTCTCATTCCTGTCGATGACGTGCTCGACCAGCCGGACCAGGGACGCCACGGCCGACTCGCGGTCGCGGGCGTCGCAGGTCAGCACGGGCGTCCGGGGGAGCAGGTCGAGCGCCTCGCGCAGCGCGGCGGGGTCGTGGTCGGGGCTGTCGGGAAAGCGGTTCACGGCGACCGCGAACGCGTCCAGGCCGGCGTCCTCCAGCTGGTCGATGACCTCGAAGCTGTCGGCGAGCCGCCGCACGTCCACGAGCACGAGGATGCCGGTGGCGCCCTCGGCGAGCCCGGCCCACATGTCCCAGAACCGGCGCTGTCCGGGCGTCCCGAACAGGTACAGGACGAGCCGCTCGGACAGCGACACGCGGCCGAAGTCGAGCGCGACGGTCGTGGTGGTCTTGGCGGGCAGGCCGCGCAGGTCGTCCACGCCGACCGAGGCCGCGGTGATCGGCTCCTCGGTGCGCAGCGGCTCGATCTCGCTGACCGAGCCGACGAAGGTCGTCTTGCCCACCCCGAACGACCCGACGACCAGGATCTTCGCGGTGCGCTCGACCGTGCCCGGCACGAACCGGACCTCGTCGTCCGGGGCTGCCGAGTCCGGCGCTGCCGCGTCCAGGGATGCCGAGTCCTGGGCGGCGGGTTCAGAGCTGACGGAGGCCATCGAGGACTTCCTGCAGTAGGGACGGGGTGGGAGCGGTGGACGTGCTGCCGGCGCGCGCGGTCAGGTGGTGCGAGGTGATGAGGTCGTCGGCGAGGACGAGCACCACGCTCACCGGGAGCCGCAGGTGCGCGGCGGCCTCGGCGACCGACAGCACGCCGCGGCGGCAGAGCGTGAGCAGGTCGCGGGCCTGCGGCGGCGCGTCCACGCGGAGCGGCGCGTCGGCCGGGGCGGTGCTGAGCAGCGTGTCGACCGTGAGCCCGCGGCGGGTCGCGGCGCGCCCGCGGGTGAGGACGAACGGGCGCAGCGGCGTGTCGCGTGCCTCGTCCGGTTCGGTCATCTCACGCGCCCGCGCCCGGCCCGGCGGACGCGGCGCCCGGGCCGCCGACCGGGGCGAAGCCGCCCGCCGGGCCGTCGCGGAGCGGCGTCCGCAGCGCGGTCTCGCCGTAGCGCAGGACGAGCCGTTGCATCTCCTGGCCGATCAGCGCCGGGTCGATCACGCCCTGGGTGAGGACGCCGAGGCAGGTGCCCTCGGCGGCGCCGCGCAGGAACAGCACGCCGCCCTCGTACTGGGCCATCACCTGGTACAGCGCGCGTCCGCCGGTGCCGTACGTCCCGGCCACCGACCGGGACACCGACAGCAGGCTCGTGCAGGTCGCGGCCAGGCGCTCCGACTCGTCCCGGGCCAGGGACGCCGAGCGCGCGATGACGAGGCCGTCCCGGGAGCACAGCACGACATGGCGGACGCCGGCGACCCGGGCCAGTGAGTCGATCATCCAGTCCTGGTCAGCGGTCAAGGTCGTCTCCTGGGGACGGCTCGGTGGTCTCGGCCGACGTGTCGGCCTCGGTCGGGTGCGGTGTCGAGTCGGACAGGTCGGATGATTCGGATGGATCGGGCGCAGTGTCGGCGGGCGCGGAGTCCTCGGACTCGGAGTCCTCGGGAACGGTCTCGCCTCCCGGCTCCGGTTCGGTGAAGAGCGAGGCGATGAAGGCGCCCGCCTCATCCGGGCTGGACGGCGGGGGCGCGAGCTCGGCCAGCGGCTCGGACGCCGGGCGCGGCGCCTCGCCCGAGCGGCGGCGCGACGTCCGCTTGGGCAGCCCGCGGATCTCGTCGGGCCTCTCGTCGTCCCGCGCCGCAGCCGCCTCGACGACGGTCGGCGCGGCCGGAGCGGCGGCGGAAGCGGGTTCAGGCGCGGGCGGAACGGAAGCGGGCGCGGGTTCAGGCGTGGCGGCGGGGCGCGGTTCCAGTCCTGGGGCACGGACGGTCGTGGTGAGGTCGTCCGGGACGCGGATGACGACGCGCAGCCCGCCGTACGGGGACGGCTCCAGCGCCAGGTGCAGGCCGTGGCGGCTCGCGTAACGTCCGACGACGACCAGGCCGAGCCGCGGCACCTCGCCCAGCTCGGCGAGGTCGATCGTCTGCTCTCCGACGACCATGCGCTGCGCCTCGGACAGGCGCGGTTCCTCCAGTCCGGTGCCCTGGTCGTCGATCCGGACGACCGCGCCCGACGCCCCCGCCGACAGCCCGACGATGACGTCGGTGGCGCTCGGGGAGAGCGTGGTCGCGTTGTCGAGCAGCTCGGCCAGCAGGTGGATCACCGGCTCCAGGACGGCGGCGCGGACGGCCACCGGCGGGTCGCCCTCGATCCGGACGCGCCGGAAGTCCTCGATGCGGGCCGTCGCGGCCTGGACGGTCTCGGCGAGGCGCATCGGCTCGGGCCAGTGCTGGCCCTCCCAGGTCCCGCAGGCGACGACGAGGCTCTGCGCGAGGCGGGCGGCCTGCGCGGCGAGGTGGTCGACGACCTGCCCTGCGGCGTAGACCTCGGGGTCGTCGCGGCGGGACTCGGCGAGCCGTTCGGCGGCGGCCTGGACGCGGTGCATCAGCGTCTGCTGCCGTCGTCCGAGCGCGACGAGGACCATGCGCTGGGAGTCGAGGCGTCCGTCGGCGTCCTCGGCGGCCTCCGCGAGCGCGGCGCGCGTCGCGTCGGCGGCCTCGTCCAGTGCCTTCTGCGCTGCCGCGGCGGCTTCGTCGAGGGCTTGCTGCGCGGCCTGGGCGGCCTCCTCGGCGGCGGCTTCGGCTGCCTGGGCAGCCTCCGCCGCGTCCTCTCGCGCGTACCGCGCCTCGCGTTCGGCGACGCGGCGGGACAGGTCGTTGTCGCGCGCGGTGGCCCGCAGGTCCTCGAGGGCGCGGTCGCGCAGCTCGGTGAGGTCGGCGCCGAACGCCTCGTCCTGCTCGGGCGGCGGCAGCGGCGCGTCGCGGTCGGCGAGCACGGCGGGCAGGGCGTCGCTGAGCAGCTGCTCGACGCCCTTGCGGAGCAGGCCGTTGGCGTCGGTGAGCGTCGCCGAGTACTGCCGCCACTGCTCGTGCAGGCGCGCCCGGTCGGTGGTGAGCGCGTCGCGCTCGGAGAGCAGGGCGGCCCGCTCGGCGGTCAGCTCGTCCACCCGGCGTGCCGTCCGCGCCTGCCGGGCGTTCGCGCGCACCGCGGTCAGGACGGCGAGGACGGTGGTGCCGAGCGCGGCGGCGAGGGCGACGCCCCAGGCGGGCCAGCGGGCGCCGCCGGTGAACAGCCAGGGACCTGCCGAGGTGAGCGCGAGGGTGGCGCCGGCCGAGGTCCAGAGCGCGTACGAGAGCGGCCTGGAGGAGAGGGACGGGTCCGGCGCGGGCGCGGAAGGACTCATGTTCCCTTTCGGGGTAGAGCGGGCGGGGGCGTCGCCGGCCGGGCCCGGGGGGCGGGTGAGGGCGGCTCCTCGGCGTCTTATGCTGGCGGCGGGCGCGGGCGGGGCGCGAGAGCATCCGCTGCCCGGCTCGGGCGCACTCGGTGATCTTTTGCCTACAAAGTGGGCACTTACCGGGCATTCCACCATACTTGTGCGTGAGAATGCGGTTCCTATGAGCGACCAGCGACGGGAACTCGTGCGGGCACGGGAGCTCCAGGGGCTGACCCAGGCGGACGCGGCCGACCTGGTGCACGTCGCCACCTCGACCTGGGCCCGGTGGGAGCGGGGCGAGCGCGCACCCCGCACGCAGCACATCGCGGAGATCGCGCGGATCCTGGACGTCCCGGCCTCGCGGGCGCGGGCCTGGTTCGCCGGTCCCGCCGAGTCCGCCGAGGACGATCCGGGCGGCGCGTCCGAGGACGACCGGACGCTGCCCGACCTGGGCGACCCGACCATGATCCTCGCCGACGCCCGCGCGCTCGGCGTGTCCAACGCCGACCCGGACGTGCTGCGCATCGCCCGGCTCTCCCTCGGACGCATCGTGGACCGCTACGAGGAGTTCGGCCCCTGGACGCTCGCCCCCGAGGCGCGCGAGCTGCGCCGGTCGCTGCACGCGCTGCTGCGCGGACAGCAACCGCCCAAGCAGCGCCGCGAACTGTTCGCCGCCGCCGCGCGCGCGGGAGGACTGCTCGGCTACATGGCCGTCCACCTGGGACGTCCGGTCGTCGCGGAGGCATACCTCGCCGAGGCCGAGCTGCTCGCTGGATACGCCGACGACGTCGACATGCGCATGTGGGCCGCGGGGACGCGCTCGCTCGCGCTCTACGACCAGGGACGTTTCGGCGAAGCGGACGCCGCCGCCGAGGCCGCCGTCCGGCTGGACCCGACCGGGCCGCAGGCGATCCGCCTTCTCTCCACCGGACGCGCCCGGCCCCTCGCGCGCCTGGGCGACGCCACCGCGCGCGCACACGCGGAACGCCTACTCGACGAAGCGATCGAACTGTCGGAGCGTGGCCGCGACCGGCTTCCTACAGGATTCCCGCCGTGCGTCTCGTTCGGCCCGTACAGCACGGCCCGGACGCTGGCCAGTGCGGTCACCGTCCACGTCGCGACGGGCGACACGGGCCGGGCGCTCGAATACGCCTCGGCCATCGAACCCATGGTCCGCAGCTCCGGATCCCGCTGGACGGAGGCGCTCGTCGGCCTCGACGTCGCGACGGCGCTGCTGGAGGAGGACGTCCGGCGGGCCATGGGCCTCGGATGCCGGGCGCTCGACCTGACCCGTCAGGTTCCGATCCGTCCGGTGTGGCAGCGCGCCCGCGACCTGGAGGCCGCCGCCGCGCCCTGGGCGGAGGAGGCGCACGCGGCCCGCTTCAGCGCCCAGCTCCGCGAGTGGGGCCGCACGTCCCTGGCCCGTCCCGTCGTGGCGGGCTGAACAGCCGCTCCGGACCCGCCGTCCGCGATCGGGGATCCCGCCGCCCGGGACGAAGCCGGGCGGCGGGAGCGGGATCACCGGCGACGCGGGTCTAGAAAACCGTGTCGGGGCTGGTGATCTCGACGTAGCTCTGGCCGGAGACCCTGCAGTTGTTGATCGTGCCGGTCACCGTCGAGGCGCCCTCCCAGTAGCCGCCGCCGGGAGCCTGGTCCCAGGCGACCTCCTGGTCCTTGCGCTGCGGCGTGACGGTGAACGTGCCGCCCGGGACCTTGACCTTCCAGCCGCTGCTGTAGGTCAGCTTGGTGACGGGGCTGGTCCAGCTGCTGACGGGGGTCATCGACAGCTTGGACGGGTCGAGGTCGGTGGTCGAGCCGTCCGGCCGGACCAGGGTCCCGGCCCGCCGGACCAGGCCGGACTTGTCGCTGATCAGGTACACCATGTACTGGCTGCCGTTGGTCAGCTGGATGCTGAACCAGTCCCAGCGGCCGTAGCCGGGCTTGAAGTCCCCGTACTGGTGGTCGAACCACGACTGGCCGGTGACCTTGATGGCCTCACCGTGGTCGTAGACCGTGCCCGAGGTCTTCAGGTTCGTGTAGGAGTAGTAGTACGACTGGCCCCACTGGGCGTAGTCGATGAGGCCGCGCACGCCCTGGTAGTTCCCGTGCAGAGCGGGCGGGGTGCTCTGGCTGAGCGCCAGGTCCAGCTTGTACGAGCCGTCCTGGAAGCCGCCGCCCAGCTTGTAGGAGCCGTTCTTCCCGGACATGTTCCAGTCGTCGACGGCGATGTCGTACCCGCCGTCCGCCGGGATCGTGTCGGGCATCCCGGCGGCCTTGGACTCCCACTTGAAATTGTCGCCCGTGAGGTCGGTGACCGCGAGGTTCCCCGCGTACCCCGACAGGCTCGGGTACTGGATCTGGTTGCGGAAGAACACCTGCTCGAAGCCGTAGTCGTGGCGCTTGCCCTTGCTGTCCACACCGCTCAGGTGGCCGGTGTAGTAGTACCACTCGCGCGTCGCGTTGTGCGGCGACTCGTCCTTCGGGATCGAGACTCCCACCGTGTCGGCGGAGGCTGAGGCGGGGGAGGCCAGGAGGAGGGACAGCGCCGCCGCGGACGCCGCCCCCAGCGCGGTCAGCCGCCGCGTCCGGCCTTTGTGATCTTGGATCATGGCCCGCACCCTAGCCCTGCGAAAACCCGTCGAGGAAGGCCCAGATCCGTCGCACAATCGACTCCATGCGCAAGATTCCGACCGTTTTCCTCCGTGACCGGGACACCGATCCGAAGCATGTGACCCGCGTTCCCCACCCCGACTGCGCCTGGGTTCTCGCCGGTGACGGCGTCCCGACCCGCAAGTTCGACGGCACCTGCGTCCGGTTCGACGGCGCGCGGTGGTGGGCGCGCCGCGAGGTCCGCTCCGGCCGGACGGCCCCGGACGGATTCCTCCCGCTCGGCACGGACGAGGCGACCGGCAAAACCGTCGGCTGGGAGCCCGCCGAGTCGTCCGCGTACTGGAAGTACCTGTGCGCCGCCGCGGGGGACGCCGTCTGGGAGGAGGGCACGTACGAGCTGATCGGCCCGAAGGTCAACGGCAACCCGGAGGGCGTGGACGAGCACACCCTCGTTCCGCACGGAGGCCAGCGCCTCGTCGGCGTTCCGCTCGACTTCGACGGGCTGCGCGAGTGGTTGCTCACCCACCCGTACGAGGGGATCGTGTGGCACGCGCCGGACGGGCGGATGGCGAAGCTGAAGCGCCGCGACATGCGGCGCTGATCGGCTGATCGGGATCCCGGGGGCGGGTCGGGACGGTTCGTGGTGCTCCGTCCCGACCCCGTCGGAAGGGGTGTGGGGAGTCACGGCGGCGGTGTGCCGCCGTGACCCCGTCCCCCCACACCGCAGGCGGACCCGGCGCGTCAGGCCCGGAACGGACGCGCCTTCCCGAGCGCTTCCGTTCCGCCCCCTTGGGCCTGGCGCGATCGCCATCCACTTCGGTGCGCATGAAGTTAGCGGGGTCGGACGCGCGGGTTCACTCGCTTCGGGAGCGCGTCGGTGAGCGGTCGGTCACCTGCGGTGAGCGGTCCGGTGCGGGGGACGGGCGGCGCGTGGACTTCTCGTGCGCGCGTGGACTTCTCACCTGGAGGACAGGCCACCGCCACCGGGCCTACAGGTAGAGGCCGTAGAGCTCCTCGGGGTGGTCCCAGATCGGCGGCATGTCGTCGGCGACGAGGGTGACCAGGGCGTCGCGGCTCGGGCGGTCGGGGAGGGACGCGATGCGCTGGGCCTGGTTGGCGACGGCCATGTCCAGAAGGTTCCGCATGAGGCGTCCGTTGCCGAAGGCCGCTCCGCGCGGGACGCGGCGCAGCATGGCCGACAGGACGCCGGGGAGCTCGTCGTCCAGGAGGAAGCCGTCGTCCTGGGCGAGCGCGGCGAACACCGCGACCAGTTCCTCGTCGGTGTAGTCGGGGAAGTGGATCTGCTTGGGGAAGCGCGAGTCGAGGCCGGGGTTGGCGGCGAGGAACTCGGCCATCTCGCGCTGGTATCCGGCGACGATCACGACGAGGTCGTCGCGGTGGTCCTCCATGAGCTTGACCAGCTCGGCGATCGCCTCGTGGCCGTAGTCGCCCTTCAGCGGCGACTGCGTGAGGGTGTAGGCCTCGTCGATGAACAGGACGCCGCCGACCGCGCGCTCGACCAGGCGGCGGGTGCGCGGCGCGGTCTGGCCGATGTACTCGCCGACCAGGTGCGTCCGGGACGCCTCGACCAGGTGCCCGGACGACAGGACGCCGAGCCGCCGGTAGATCCGTCCGAGCAGGCGGGCGACCATCGTCTTGCCGGTTCCGGGGCTGCCGGTGAAGACCATGTGCCGGGTCGGCGTGCTCACCCGCAGGCCGGAGCGGACGCGCGCCCGGTCGACGCGCGCGGTCGCGGCGAGCAGCGCGATCTCGTGCTTGACGTTCTCCAGCCCGGTCAGCGCGGCGAGCTCGGCCATCGGGTCGCCCGCGGCCTTCGCGGTGTCGAGCGTCGCCGGGACGTCGCCCTTCCGGACGACCGGCTGCTCGTCCTCGGCGGTCCTCAGCCCGGAGAGGACCAGGTCGGCCAGGTAGGGGGCGAGGCGGGCGTTGCGGAGGGTCTGGACGGGCGGGGTCGCGGCGAGCAGCGTCCCGGCGGCGGCGAGGGCGTGCCGGGTCGCGCGGGCGCCGCGGACGGCGAGCGCGCGGCGGAACAGTTCGGCGTGCCCGTCGGCGGTGAACGGGCGGGTCCGCGCGATCCGGAACCGCTGTGGCAGGACGGGGTTGACCTCGCCGATCCGGTGGTCGCCCTCGGCGTCGCAGAGCGCGGCGACGTGCAGTTCGGGATGGATGGCGAGCAGCCGGTGCAGCTCCTCGGCGACGGCCTCGCCGAGGCTCGGGTCGGCGACCACGGCGTCCAGGCCCTCGAACACCAGGAGGCGGTCGGCGCCGCAGTCGCGGACGTCGGCGTGGAGCTTGGCGACGGCGTCCGGGAGACGCTGCCCGACCAGCAGGTTCGCGGTCAGCCAGAGCGGGTCGCGGCTCAGGGACAGGGCGCGGCTGAGCTCCTGCGCGGCGTCCCGCTTGCCGGTGCCGTCCGGCCCGGCGAGCAGCAGCCGGACGCCCGGACGGGGCGCGCCCGCGCCCGCTGTGGCGCCCGCGAGGACGCGGTCGAGCGCGGCGGTCAGCTCCGGCTGGTCCACCAGGCCCGTGGACGGCGCGGCGGGCACGGCGGCGGGCTCGCCCGGGGCGGGCCTCAGCCGGTCGGCGAGCGGGTTCGGCACCCGGCGGCGCGGCGCGAAGAGGCGCCGCAGGTCGGTCTGGAACTGGACGACCGGAATCCACTCGGGGCGCGGGAACCACGGGTCGCCGGGCAGTCCCTGGACGATCGCGACGAACCGCATCGACATGTCGAGCCAGGCGCGGCAGGCGTCCGCCGCGCCCGAGACCAGGGCCGCGACCAGCCACGACCGCGTCTGCTCCTGCCACGCCGCGGCCTTGAACCCGCGCCGCTCGACCGGGAACCGGGCGCGGACCTCGCGGTACCGGTCCTCGCCGACCGCGACCGCCAGCTCCGGCGGTACGTGCTCCATGCTGCCCTGCAGCAGCAGCTGGACGAGATGGGTCTCGACCGACTCCTCGCGCGGCGCGACGGCCATCAGGTGCTCGCGCGCCGCGAGCAGCCCCTCGCACACCCACTCCAGGTACCCGACCGGCCCGAGCAGCTCCGGGACGGCGGCGAGGACGCTCTCGGGCGCGTGCGCGTGCCACTGCTCGCGCAGTTCCATCTTCGGCAGGTTGACCTCGCCGGGCGGCGGCGCGTCGTACAGGTCGATCAGCGCGCGGCGGCGGGTCTCCAGCGGCTCGATGCCCTCCAGCGCGACCAGGCACTCGCGGGCCAGGTCGATCGCGAGCTCCCGGTCCGGGGCCTCCACCAGCCAGTCCAGCGGCGGACGCCACCGGCCGCCGGGCGCGTCGCAGCGGGTCATGCGGGTGCTCAGCGGCGCGGGGTTCGCCAGGTGCCGGTACAGCAGGCGTTCGGGGAGCTGCGACCACGACCCGGCCTTGATCGCGCCGCCGCCCGGCAGGAACGCCAGGATCGCGAAGATCTCGGCCGTGACCAGGGACGCGGGCAGCGTGAGCAGCTTGTGCTCGTCGGTCGTGAGGCCCGCCGCGCGCGGGTCCGCGGCGAGCGCGTCGATCCGGGCGGCGACCTCGTCGAACAGGCCGTCCGGGACGCGCCAGGGGCCGTGGGCGTACACGTCCAGGACCGGCTCGTCGGTGAGCAGCAGTTCCAGGTGCTCCGGCAGCCGCAACGCATTCTCCCCAGGGACGTCCAAAACAGGGGTACAGCCTACGTTTCCGGACGTGTCGCCCGTCCGGGATCCGGAGGACGCGGCCCGGACGACGCGGCCCGGGCCCGTGCTCCGCCGGATCCCGCCAGTCTCCGCCTCCCCGCCCGTCCCGTCGAGAGTGAGATTCCCGGTTGGCGGGTACCGGCCGTCCGGAACCCGCGGAGCCGGAGCGGAGGGGCAGCGGGAGGGATGCGAGGATGACGGCATGCCGGGAAACGTGCGTCCTGTCGAGGACGAGCGCGACGGCCTGACGGCCTTCCTCGCGCAGCAGCGGAACGTTTTGCGCATCGCCGCGTACGGGCTCACCGACGAGCAGGCGGGGCTCACGCCGTCCGCGAGCTCGCTGAGCGTCGGCGGCCTGATCAAGCACGTCACGCGCGCCGAGCGCAACTGGATGAACATGGTGGAGCGCCTGCCGCGCGACAACGACCCCGAGGCGCACGCCGCGGCCTTCGTCTTCGGCCCGGACGACACCCTGGAAGGCGTCCTCGCCGACTACGCGCGCGCCGCCGAACGCACCGACAGGGTCGTCGGCGGGATCGCCGACCTGGGGTATCCCGTCCCGATCCCGAAGGGCGTGCCCTGGTTCCCGCAGGACGTGGACGCCTGGTCGCTCCGCTGGGTGCTGCTGCACCTGATCCAGGAGACCGCGCGGCACGCCGGGCACGCCGACATCGTCCGCGAGTCGATCGACGGCGCGACCGCCTTCCCGCTCATGGCCGCCGCCGAGGACTGGCCGGACATGCCGTGGATCACGCCCTGGCGGCCGGGAACCCCCGGCTGAAACCGCCTCTGACCTGCGCGGTAATCCAGCGTTGATCGACTCGTGTCAGGGTCGCTGACGTCGGCGCGCCTCCAGGGGGTTGGCAGGCGTGCCGAGCGTTGGCCTGGCCTCATGACGACCGCTGCGTTCTGGCCGGGCACTCCCTCAGCGCGGATCCCGGACGGCCCCAACCGTCCGGGATCCCGCCGCTGACGGGCCCCTCGTGTTCCTCTGGCCGTTCTCAGGTCATCCGGCGCAGCGCCTCGACGGCGATGCGGGCGGCGGTTCCGATCACGGCGTCCGCGCGCGGCGCGACGGCCACAGGCTCGGACGCGCGGGTGAAGACGGCCACGGCGTAGCGTCCGCCGTCGGGGTACTCGACGACCCCGATCTCGTTACGCAGGGTGAGTAGCGTCCCGGTCTTGCCGCTGACCCGGACGTCGTCGCGCGGGAAGCCCGAGGACAGCCGGTGCGGCCACACCTGGAGGCCGAGCAGGCGGCGCATCAGCGCGCACTCGGCGGCGGGGGCGGCCTCGTCCCGCCAGATCATCGACAGCAGCCGGGTCAGCTCGCGCGGGGTCCCGTCGCTGGTGCGGGACGGGTCGAGCGAGCCCAGACGGTCGATCATCCCCGGCTCGTCCAGGCGCTGCCACAGCTCGCCGAGGTCGGCCGCGCCGGAGTCGGCGAGCAGCGCGCCGAACAGGTCCCGGCCGTCGCCGGTCACGTGGACGCCGCGCAGGCCCAGCGCCTCCAGCGCCGCGTTGATCTCGTCCCGTCCGACGCGCGCGTAGAGGGCGTCCGCCGCGGCGTTGTCACTGACCGTGATCATCAGGCAGGCCAGGTCGCGCAGCGACATCGTCACGTCGTCCAGCATGACCGAGAGGCCGGTGCCGCCCTCGGTCCGCTCGTCCGGCCGCAGGGTGACCTGCTCGGACGGGTCCAGGACGCCGCGCGCGGCCAGCCGGAGGAACGCGACCAGAAGCGGGACCTTGTAGACCGAGGCGAGGACGACCGGGTCGTCCGCGCCGACGCCGAGCTCGCGGCCGGTGTCGATGTCCACCGCGTGGAGGCGTCCGGAGACGCCCGCCTCGGCGAACGCCCGCTCGATCGTCCGCAGCGTCTCGCGCGCGGCCACGGACACCGATCCGGCTGCGGAACCGGCCTTGGGGGCGCGGGCGGTCATGCCAGGAACCCGGAGGACGGGCGCAGCACGACGCGCCGCGGCGGGACGGCGTCGAGCGGCCGCATCGCGGCGACCTCGCGCAGGACGTCGGTGGTCACGGCCGCGAAGTCTGCCACCGCCGGGTCCTCCGCGTCGCGCCGCCAGGCGCACGAGGTGCGCAGCGCCAGCGGCGCCCCGGCCAGCGGACGCCACACCGCCCCGCCCCCGCCGCCGGTGCCGGTGGCGCCGGTCACGTCGGCCGGGCGCGGGACGAGCGCGACCGCCGTGCCGGACAGGACGAGCCCCAGCGCGAACTGCGGGTGCCGGGCCTCGTGGACGACCGGCGGCTCGAACCCGTTCCGGCGGCAGGCTGCCAGCAGGTCGTCGTGGACCCCCGGGGCCTCGTCGCGCGGGAAGAGCACCAGGTCACGGCCCCCGAGCGAGTCCACC
Source organism: Actinomadura oligospora ATCC 43269 (assembly GCF_000518265.1). Classification (GTDB taxonomy): domain Bacteria; phylum Actinomycetota; class Actinomycetes; order Streptosporangiales; family Streptosporangiaceae; genus Spirillospora; species Spirillospora oligospora. Next base: position 61,607 of record NZ_JADG01000016.1, read on the forward strand.
GGGGGCTCCGGCGCGGAGGCGAGCGGGTCGTCCGCCGCGAGCAGGACGCCGAGGGGCTGCGCGAGCATCGGACCGAGCGCCAGACCGCGGGTGTCGCAGGGGTGGCGCAGGACGGCGACGTCGAGCGAGCCGTCCGCGAGGGCGCGGAGCTGCTCGGCCGTGCTCGTCTCGCGCAGGGTGAGCCGCAGGTCGGGACGCCGGTCGCGGAACGCCGACACCAGCGCCGCGACGACGTCGCCGCCGAGGTCGGACGGCAGTCCCGCGCGCACGAGGCCGACCTCGCCGCTGCGGGCGCGGTCGGCGAGCTCGCGGATCCGGTCGACGCGTCCGAGCACGTCGCGCGCCTCGGGCAGGAGCAGCCGCCCGGCGGCGGTCAGCTCGACCCTCCTGCTCGTCCGGTCGAAGAGCCGCACCCCGAGTTCGTCCTCCAGCCTGCGGATGCGCTGGCTCAGCGGGGGCTGGGCCATGCCGAGCCGCTCCGCCGCGTGGCCGAAGTGCAGTTCCTCGGCGACGACGACGAAGTGGGCGAGATGCCCAACGATGTCCATGACCTGGAACGATATCAATTCCCATACCGCTGCGGGATCGATACCACTCTTGGACATACCCCCGATGACCTGGTGTTCTGTGAGCTCACCGCACCAAGAGGGGGATGTCATGACGCGATCCCGGTGGATGGCGGTCGCCGCAGCCGCGGTGGCCGTCGTGCTCGTCGGAGCCGGGGCGTTCTGGCTGCTCAGGGGAGACGACGGGCCGAAGGGCACCGCCGAGAAGTTCACCGCCGCGTGGAGCCGGGGGGACTACGCCGCGATGCGCGACCTCACGGCGGTCCCGCCCGTCGACCTCACCACGAGGCTCGCCAAGCAGCGCGACGACCTGGGCGCGACGGCGCAGAAGTACACGGTCGCGTCCGTCGGCAAGCCGAAGGGCGGCGAGGCGGGCGGCGCGTACTCCGCGGAGCTCACCCTCGCGGGGGGCCGCACCTGGAGCTACGACGGGACGCTCGGGTTCACCAAGTCCGGCGGCGAGTGGAAGGTGGACTGGTCGCCGACCGTCCTCTACCCGACGCTGAAGGAGGGGCAGCGCCTCACCGCCTCGCGCTCCTGGCCGACCCGCGGGCAGATCAGCTACGCGGACGGTTCGTCCATGGAGGGCTCGCCGTCGGGGTCCGTGCAGCAGATCGTGGGGCCGGTCGGCCCGGCGACGGACGAGGCGGCCAAGAAGCTCGGCGCGCCCTACCGCAAGGGCGACCCGGTCGGCGTGGACGGCCTGAGCAAGCAGTACGAGAAGCGGCTCGCCGGGACGCCCGCGATGACCGTCCAGGTCGTCGACGCGTCCGGGCGGACGGTCTCGACGATCAAGCGGTTCGGCGGCCAGGACGGCCGGCCGCTGCGCACGACGATCGACGCGAGGGTGCAGAAGGCCGCCGGGCAGGCGCTGTCCGGCGTGGACAAGCCCGCCTCGCTCGTCGCGCTGCGTCCGTCCACGGGGGAGATCCTGGCCATCGCGAACAAGCCGGGCGGCCTGAACCGGGTGCTGCTCGGCCACTACCCGCCGGGCTCGACGTTCAAGGTCGTCACCGCCGCGGCGCTCGTCGCGGGCGGGATGGACGCCGGGACCCCGGTGCCGTGCCCGGCGACGATCAACGTCGGCGGCCGGCAGTTCAAGAACTACAAGTACGAGAGCTTCGGCACGATCCCGCTGCGGGACGCGTTCGCGCACTCCTGCAACACCACGTTCGCGCAGCTCGCTGTGGAGAAGCTCGGGCAGAAGAAGCTGACGTCGGTCGCGCAGCAGTTCGGGTTCAACGCGCCGATCGTGGGCGGGCTGCCCGCCGTCCGGGCCGCGTTCCCGGGGGCCAAGGACGACACCGCGTTCGCCGCCGAGTCGTTCGGCCAGGGCGAGGTGCTGACCAGCCCGCTGAACATGGCGAGCGTCGCGGGCGCGGCGGCGGACGGCACGTGGCGGACGCCCCGGATCGTCCCGGCCGACCTCGCCTCGCAGGCCGCCGACGCGGGCGGACGCAAGCCCGAGCCCCCGCACCGGCTCGACCCCGCCATCAAGACGGCGCTGCACTCGCTGATGCCCGCCGTCGTCTCCGAGGGCACGGCGCGCGTCGTGAACTTCCCGTCCGGGACGGCGGGCAAGACCGGCACGGCCGAGTTCGGCGGCGGCGACAACCCGCCCACGCACGCCTGGTTCATCGGCTACCGCAGTGACCTGGCCTTCGCCGCGATCGTCGAGGGCGGCGGCACCGGCGCCGAGGCCGCCGCGCCGATCGCCGCGACCTTCCTGGGCTCGGTCGGCTGATTCGGTCGGCTGAGCTGGGATCGGCGGCGTTGAACGGTTGTTGATCGGGGTTCGGCAGGCTGGGCGCAGACGGGCCGGGCGCGAATGACGGTCGACCTCGTTTCTTGGCGGGGGCGGGGTCTGGATCTCCGTCGGCTACGGGCGCGCCCGGCCCGACCCCCCAGTGTCGGGTGCCGACGGGTACGTCCCTTCTGGCGTTGCGGGCGACCCGCCGGCACCCGCCACGACAGGGGACCACAACCCAGGTCACTGCGTGTGGCGGGTCAGCGTGCCAGGTGGGCGCGGATGGCGTCGGCTTCTGGGAGGGCCTGGTCCTCGAAGATCCGCAGGGCCTCGGTCCAGTGCGTCCGGGCGACGGCGGTGTGGCCGCGCGCGGCGAGGGAGCGGGCGAGCGCGTCCAGGGCCATGGCCTGCCCCCACGGGTCGCCGACCTCACGCAGGACGGTCAGCGCGCGTCGGGCGTCCTCCTCAGCGGCCTCGGTGTCGCCGAGATCCAGCCGCGCGTGCGCGACGCGGAACAGCGACAGGCCCTCCCAGACGCGGTATCCGCCGGAGCGGAAGCGCTCCAGCGCCTCGACGTGCATCGCCAGGACCTCGGCGTGCCCCCGGACGTCCCGCAGGACGACGCCCGCCTGGTAGAGCGCGTATCCGATGCCGTACACGCCGCCGAGTTCGCGATGCAGCGCGAGTCCGGCGGTCACGGCCTCGACGGCCTCGTCGGCGTGTCCGACGTCGAGGAGGGCGCGGCCCATCGCGGCCAGCGTGACGCCCTCGCCGTGCCGGTCGCCGTGCGCGCGGAACGCGGCGAGCGCCTCGCGGTCGAACCCGAGCGCCTCCTCGTGCCGTCCGCGCAGGTAGGCGCAGTTGCCGAGGCGGCTGAGCGCGTCCGCGGCGGTCCAGGTGTCGCCGGTCTCGCGCGCCCGGTCGAGCGCGATCCGGCAGACGGCCTCCGCGTCCGCGATCCGGTTGGCGTAGTAGTGAAGCCAGCCGAGCAGCAGGTGGGCGCGGCCTTCGGCGCGACGGTCCCGACGCTGTGAAGAAGCGTCGATCACCGCATGCGCCGCCTGCTCGCATGCGCGCGCGTGGAATCCCGAGACGACCAGCGCGTCGGTGAGCAGCAGCAGGTCGGCGGCGGGGCCCGTCAGCCCGGCACGCGCGGCCTGTGCGATCACCGCGAGCAGCCCTGGCGCTTCGGCGGACAACCAGTCCCGCGCGGCTTCCGGGTCGGGAAAGGACGCGCCGGACGAGCCCGAAGCGTGCGCGCGGCCGTCGCCGGGGTTGACGGCCAGGTGGGCGGCGCGGGTGGTGGCCAGGCAGAAATCGACGAGGCGGCGGAGGGCGGCGGCGCGTTCGGCGGCCGGTTCGTCGGCTTCGGCGCGCTGCCGGGCGTACAGGCGGAGCAGGTCGTGGTAGCGGTACTGGCCGGGAACGGGCGAGCGGAGCAGGCTGACCCGTTCCAGGGCGCGGCACAGTTCGGCGGCCCGGACGGCCGGGACGGCGAGGACGGCCGCGGCGGCCTCCACCGAGAACGACGGCCCGTCCGGCAGGGCGAGCAGCCGGAACGCGCGCCGCAGCGCCGGGCGGAGCTGGTTGTAGCCGAGCTGGAAGACCGGCTCGACGGCGAGGTCGGCGACGCGGAGCTCGGCGAGGCGGCGGCGCCGGTCGGCCAGCCGGTCCACCAGCGACCGGACGGTCCAGCACGGGCGGGCGGCGAGCCGCGCGGCGGCGACGCGGACGGCGAGCGGCAGGTGCCCGCACGCCTCCAGGAGGTCGCGGGCGGCGTCCGGCTCGGCGGCGATCCGGTCGGGTCCGACGATCCGGACGAGCAGCTCGCGGGACTCGTCCGGCGCGAAGACGTCCAGGTCGACGGGGTGGGCCGCGGGAAGGGCGTCCAGCCGGGCCCGTCCGGTGACGATCACGGTGCTGCCGGACGTCCGCGGGAGGAGCGGACGGACCTGGTCGGCGTCGCGGGCGTCGTCCAGCACCATCAGGACGCGCCGTCCGGTGAGGACGCGGCGGAGCAGGGCCGTTCGGTCGCCGAGGTCGTTCGGGACGGCGTCGGTCGCGACGCCGAGGGCCTTCAGGAACGCGCCGAGGACCAGGTGCGGGTCGGCGGGGTGCTCGTGGGCGCCGTGCAGGTCGGCGAAGAGCTGGCCGTCCGGGTGGTCGGCGCGCAGGAGGTGCGCGACGCGCAGGGCGAGCGCCGACTTCCCGACGCCCGCGACCCCGGCGACGGTCGCGACGCCGGTCTCGGCGAGGGCGCGGCGCAGCTCGTCGACCTGGACGGCCCGTCCGGTGAAGTCGGCGACCGCGCCCGGGAGCTGCGCGGGCCGCGCGCTCGTCGCGGGCGTGGGCGAGGACGCGGCGAGAACCTGCTGGTGGAGGGCCGTCAGCGCGAGGCCGGGTTCGATGCCCAGCTCGTCCACGAGGGCGCGGCGCGTGTCGAGGTAGACGTCGAGTGCCTCCGCCCGACGGCCCGCCCGGTACAGGGCGAGCATCAGCAGCTCGCGCGGCCGTTCGCGCAGCGGGTACGCGGCGATCAGCCGTCTCAGCTCGTCGACGGCCTCGGCGTGGTTTCCGAGCCGGATGTCCAGATCGAGTTTGGCCACCTGCGCGGCCACGAGCCGCTCGGTCAGCCGGACGCGTTGTGCCTCGGCGAACGGTCCGGGGATCCCGGCGAACGCTTCGCCTCGCCAGAGTCCGAGCGCGTCGATGAGCAGTTCTCGTGCGCGCGCGTGGGCGCCGTTCGCCTCCGCTCGCTCCGCCTCGGCGACAAGGCGCGTGAAGCGGAGCGTGTCGGTCGCCTCGGACGGGACGCGTAGCGCGTACCCGCTGCCGACCGTGACCAGCACCTCGGACGCGCCGCCCGCGATTCGGCCGGGCTCGAACAGGCGACGCAGCCGGGACGCATAGGTACGCAGCGTGCCGAGCGCGCGCGGCGGGGGATCGCCGTCCCAGACGGCGGAGACGAGCTCGGGCGCGGACACCGGCGCGCCCTCGCGGAGCAGCAGGACGGCGAGCAGCGCGCGCTGCTGGGGCGAGCCGAGGTCAAGGTCGGTGTCCCCGCGCCGTCCGAGCGGCGGGCCGAGTAGGCGGAACCGCAGTGGCTCGGTCGGCGTCTCCATCGGGAAAGAGTAGATCGCGGCAGCTCATGACCGAACCCGGGCCGTGAGCACGTTCCCGGGGCCGGTCTCGGAACCTGTCGCGTCCGGATCAACGGACATGGCCTATCGATCACCACATTTAGGCCAGAATGGGCGTTTATGGACAGCGATCGGGGCCTCCGGTTCGCCGTGCTGGGCCCGGTGCGCGCCTTCCGGGACGGCGCGGAGCTGCCGCTCGGCGGCCCGCAGCAGCGCGCGTTCCTCGCCGCGCTGCTCGCCGTCGGAGGGCGCGGCCTGCCGATGGACCGGATCGTCGCGGCGCTCTGGGGCGACGACCCGCCCGCCCGCGCCGTCGGGACCGTCCGCACCTACGCCTCCCGGCTCCGCCAGGTGCTGGAGCGTGACCGGTCCCGCCCCGAGATCCTGCTGTCGGACGGCGACGGATACGCCCTGGTCGTCCCGGACGAGGCCGTGGACGCGCGCGCCTTCGAGGCGGACGTCGCCAGGGCCGACGCGTCGGTGTGCCCGGAGGTCCGCCGCGACAGGCTCGACGCCGCGCTGCGCGCGTTCACCGGCGTCCCGCTGACCGGCGTCCCCGGCCCGGACGCCGACGCCTGGCGCACCCGGCTCGCCGAACGCAGGCTCGACGTCCTGCTGACCCGCCTCGACCTCGACCTCGCCCTCGGACGGCACGCCGCCGCCGTCGCCGAACTCGGCCTGCTCGCCGGGGAGAACCCCCTGGACGAACGCGTCCACGGCCTGCTGATGACGGCCCTGTACCGGCACGGACGCCAGGCCGAGGCGCTCGCCGCCTACGCCGACGCCCGGCGCGTCCTCGAGGAAGAGCTTGGCGTCCGTCCCGGCCCTGAGCTCGCCGACCTGCACCAGCGGATCCTGCGCAACGACCCGTCCCTGGACATCGGCGACCGCGACGCCGCTCCGCTGCCCACCCCGGAACCCGCGCCCGAGCCGGAGCAGCCCTCCCTGCCCAAGCCTGCCGCGCTCCCCGCCGACCTTCCCGACTTCACCGGACGAACCGCCCTCGTCGAGGAGCTCGCCCGAGCCCTGACCGTCCCCGCCGAGGAACGCGCCGCGCCGCCGGTGCTGGGCCTGTGCGGCGTCGGCGGCGTCGGGAAGACCGCGCTGGCCGTGCACGTCGCGCACACCGTCCGCTACGCCTACCCCGACGGGCAGCTCTACATCGACCTCCAGGGCGTCTCGGAACACCCGCTCGACCCCTGCGTCGTCCTCGCCGGATTCCTGCGCTCGCTCGGCGTCCCGAAGGACGCGATCCCGGACGGCATGGCCGACCGGTCGGCGCTCCTGCGCTCCCACCTCGCCGACCGGCGCGTCCTGCTCCTGCTCGACAACGCCCGCGACGCCGCCCAGGTCCGGCCGCTGCTGCCCGGCGAGGGGGGCTGCGCCGTCCTGATCACCGGCCGCGCCCGCCTGGGCGGCCTGCCCGGCGCCCGGCACGTCGACCTGGACGTCCTCGAGCCCGTCGAGGCGATCGAGATGTTCGCCACGATCGCGGGACGCGACCGCGTCGCCGCCGAACGCGCGGCCGTCGTCGACGTCGTCGGGCTCTGCGGGCTGCTGCCGCTCGCCGTCCGGATCGTCGCCGCGCGCCTCGCCGCCCGGCCGTCCTGGACGGTCGGCACCCTCGCCGCGCGCCTCGCCGACGGCCGCCGCCGCCTCGCCGAGCTGCGGATCGGCTCGCTCGCCGTCGAGGCGACCTTCCGGCTCGGCTACGACCAGCTGAACCCCGCGCAGGCCCGCGCGTTCCGCCTGCTCGCCCTCCCCGACGCGAACGGCCTGTCGGTGGAGGCCGCCGCCGCGACCCTCGGCGAGACCGACGTGCTCGCGGTCGAGGACGTCCTGGAGTCCCTGGTCGACCTCGGGCTGCTCGACTCGACCGCGCCCGGCCGCTACCGCTACCACGACCTGCTCTGGCTGTTCGCGCGGCAGACCTCCGGACGCCTGGACGACACGGCCGCGCGGACCGTCGTCCCCGTCCGCCTGCTGACCCACCTGCTGACCGTCCAGCGCGCGGTGACCGGCCTCGTCCGCCCCGGCCTGTTCACCTCCGGAATCTCCAACCCCACCCCGCCCTCCGGAGCCGCGCCGACCGCCGAGGCCGCGTCGCCGCTCGAAACCGCGTCGCTCCTCGAAGCCTCGTACACGCCCGGTTTCGACTCCGCCGCACGGGCCCGGACCTGGACGTTCGGCAACCTCGACACGATGCTCACGGTCGTCCGGCAGATCGCCCGCGAGGGGACCGCGCCCGCCGCGGCCGCCGACCTGCTGTTCGCCCTCGACCCGCTGGTCGAGGAGGGCTACCGCTGGTGCGAGGTCGAGTCCGCCGCGCGCGCCCTCGCGGACGGCGGCCCCGGACCGTACGCGGAGGGCCGGGCCAGCTACGTCGTCGGCCGGGTCGCCGTCCACACCAGCCGCCTGGACGAAGCGGAGGAGGCCGCCGGACGCGCCGCCGAACTCGCCGGACTCGTCGGAGACACCGCGCTGCGCGTCGCGTCCCACGACCTGCTCGCGCACGTCGCGTTCTACCGGCTGCGCCCGCGCGAGGCCGCCGGGCACCTCGAACGCGCGCTCAGCCTCGGCCGCGAGCTGGGCGACCGCGCCGGGGAGATGGAACGCCTGGCCAGCCTGGCCTACACGCACGTCGAGCTGGACGAGCCCGATCGGGCGATCGACTGGGCCGAGGACGCCCGCGCCCTCGCCCGCGAACTCGGCTACGGCGCGGGCGAGGCGTACGCGCTCTACACCCTCGGCATGGCCCTCGACCGCACCGGACGCCTCGACGAGGCCGTCGCCCGCTACGACGACGCGCTCGCGATCTGCTGGTCGCAGGGGCTGCGCGCCCGCGAGTCCTACGTCCTGCTGCGGCTGGCCGAGACCCAGCTGCGCCGCGACCGTCCGGCGGAGGCGCTCGCCACGGCCGGGCAGTCCCTCACGATCGGCCGCGAGATCGGCGAGGAGTTCCAGGTCGGCCGCGCCCGCGTCGCGCTCGGCCGTGCGCACGCCGCGCTCGGCGACACCGCGGCCGCCCGCGCCTGCTGGACCGAGGCCCTGGACGTCTTCACCCGCCTCGATGTCGCCGAGTCCGCCGAGGCCCGCGCCCTCTTGAACACCCTCCGCGCCGGGAAAGACGCCACCCCCTGACCCGAGCGGTGAGGGTTAGAGCCAGTCGCGGCGTTTGAAGAGGACGTACAGCCAGGCGCTCAGCACGATGATCGCCAGTGAGCTGAACCAGAAGCCCCAGCCGTGTCCGTAGCCCGGGTACGGGACGTTCTGTCCGTAGAACCCGGTGATGGCGGTCGGGACGGCGATGATCGCGGCCCAGCTGGTGACCTTCTTCATCACCTCGTTCAGGCGGTTGCCCTGGAGGGCGATCCGGGTGTCCAGGAGGTTCGCGATCAGGTCGCGCAGGCCGTCGGTGTACTCGCCGACGCGCAGCGCGTGGTCGTAGACGTCCTGGTAGTAGGGGATCAGCGGCTGTGCGACGAACCGCACGTCCCGGCGGAGCAGGGTGTTGAGGATCTCGCGCATCGGCAGCGACACCCGGCGCAGCATGAACAGGTTCTTGCGCAGCCTGAAGCTGCGCTCCTGGATCTCCCGCACCGGGAACGCGTCGTCGAAGATCAGCTCCTCCAGCGCGTCCGCCTCGTCGTCGAACGCCTGCGCCGCGCCGAGCTGGTGGTCCACGACCAGGTCGAGCAGCGCGTACAGCAGCAGCCCGACCGTGTCGGACGCCGACCTGCCCTGGGTGATGTCGGGGCTGCGGTCCCAGCGCCGCACCAGGTCCTCGACCGGGAACCCCGGTTCCGGCCGGACGGTCACGATCGCCGTGTCCGTCACGAACGCCGACACCTCGAAGAGCCGCATGTCCGCGCCGTCGACGACCGGCAGGTAGAGGTTCAGGAAGAGGTAGTCGGCGTAGCGGTCCAGCTTGGTGCGCTCGTGCCGGGAGACGGCGTCCTCCACCGCGACCGGGTCGAGGTTCAGCTCGCGGCTGATCACGCGCATCGCCGTGTGCTGCGGCCCGCACAGGTCGAGCCAGACGACGGTGTCGTCCTGCTTCAGGTACTCGCTGACGTCGTCGGCCGGGAAGCCCTCGGCCTTCATGGTGCCGCCGTGCCAGGCACGGGTGCGCGGCGGCTCGGCGTAGATCTCGTCCTCGGCGGCAGGTTCCGGGGGCTGCGCGGTCATGCCGTCGCCCTACCCATGGAGCGGCCCGTGTACCGGCGCCGCCCCCACCGCCGCGGGCCCGGTCGACCCCCGGACGACCAGCTCGCCCGGCAGCGACAGCGACCCGGGACGCTCGCCCTCCAGAAGCCGCAGCAGCGCGTCCATGCCCGCCGCGCCCAGCTCGTCGGCGGGCAGCCGGACGGTCGTCAGCTCCGGTTCCAGCGCCGCCGCCAGCAGGACGTCGTCGAACCCCGTCACCGACAGGTCGCGCGGGATCTCCAGGCCGCGCGCCCGCGCCGCCTTGTAAGCCCCGGCCGACATCACGTCGTCGTCGCAGACCAGCGCGGTCGGACGGCCCGGGCCGCCGAGCAGGCGCAGGGCCGCGTCCTTGGCGTCGGCGACGTCGAGCGCGGCGTCCTCGCGGACGAGGGTCGCGCCCGGGACGGCCGCCACGGCGTCCGCGAGGGCCCGCCCGCGCGCGTGGAACGTCCACTGGTCGATGGACGACGCGAGGTGCCCGAACCGCCGGTGGCCGAGCCCGGCCAGGTGGTCCACGATCACGCGCATCCCGTCCTCGACGCCGAACACCACGGTCGGGGCCTCGGCCGCCGGATCCGAGTCGAGCATCACGACCGGCGTCCCGGCGAACCCGCTCAGCGCGTCCTCGGCCAGCGAGGACGCGAGGATCCCGTCGATCGCCTCGTGCGGCGCGGCGAACGGGCTGTCGGCCGGGCCCGCGTGCTCCGGCCAGGGGTAGGCGACGACCCCGAACCCGTGCTGCGCCGCGACCCGCGCCGCGCCCTCGTAGACCGCTCCGAAGAACGGCGCGGTCAGGGTCGGCACGACGAGCATCACCGTGCGGGTGGAGCCGAGCCGCAGGCTGCGCGCGGCGCGGTTCGGCCGGTATCCGAGCCGCTCAGCCGCGTCCTGGACGGCCGCCGCCGTCGCGGGCGACACCCGTCCCGACCACTTCCCGCCCAGCACCAGCGAGACCGTGGACTGCGACACCCCGGCCGCCTTCGCCACGTCCCGGCTCGTCGGGCGGCTGGTCATCGACATGCCTGCAGGCTAGCGGTATCCGTCTCGACGCCGACCACCCCGTCGTGGTACGTATGATGAATCGTCCTAGTAATACGTATGACTTCCCCTCGGAGTGTGATGCTCGGCTACGTGCGGTTCCTGCGTGCCCCGTTCGCGGCGCGGCTGCTCGGCGGAACCCTGCTCGGGCGGCTGCCCAACGGGATGGCGATGCTCGCGGTCGTGCTGCACGTGCGCGCGGCGGGCGGCGGCTATCCGCTCGCCGGGACGCTCGGCGCGGTGCTCGGCCTCGCCACGGCGGTCGGGCAGCCCGTCCTCGGCCGCACGATGGACCGGTTCGGGCAGGCCCCCGTGCTGCTCCCGGCCGCGATCGCGTCGGCCGCCGGGTTCACGCTGCTCGCCGCGTTCGGGGCCGACCCGCTCCCGGTGACCGTCCTCGCCGTGGTGCTCGCCGGGTTCGCGACGCCGCCGCTGGAGGCCGGTCTGCGCGCGCTCTGGCCGTCCGTCCTGTCCGACCCGGGCCAGGTGCACGCCGCCTACGCGCTGGACGCCGCCGCGCAGGAGATCCTCTTCACCGTCGGCCCGCTGCTGGTCGTGGCCGCCGCCGCGGTCAACACCCCGACCGCGCTGCTGCTCACCGGCGCCCTCGGCATCGCCGGGACGCTCGTGGTCATCACCGCCGAGCCGTCCCGCCGCTGGCGCGGCGAGCCGAGGTCGGGGGACTGGGCCGGGCCGCTGCGCTCGTCCGGCCTGCGCGTCCTGCTCACCTCGCTGAGCATGGCGGGCATCGCGCTCGGCGTGTACGCGGTCGCCGTCGTCGCCTACGCCGAACGGCTCCACTCGGCGACGGCGTCCGGGGTGCTGCTGGCCTCGATGTCGGCGGGCGCGCTGGTCGGCGGCCTCGTCTACGGCGCCCGGAGCTGGCCGGGCGAGCTGCACACCCGGCTGCCCTGGCTCCTCGTCCTGCTCGCCGCCGGGTACGCGCCGCTCGCCCTCGCGCCGGGCCTGCCGCTGATGACCGTCCTGGCGTTCGTCAGCGGCGTGTTCCTCGCCCCCACGCTGGCCTGCTCGTTCTCCCTGGTCGACCGGCTCGCCCCCGCCGGGACGGTCACCGAGGCGTTCGCCTGGATCGTCGCCGCGATCGGGGCGGGCAGCGCCCTCGGCTCGTTCGTGTCCGGATACGGCGAGCACCTGGCGGGCGTGCCCGGCGCGTTCGCCGGGGCGGGCGTCGGCGGCGTGCTCGCCCTGGTCGTCTGCCTCGCGGGCCACCGCACCCTCCGTCCGCCGCCCGTCCGCTCGGACGCCCTGACCCGCGGCGCGCCGGTCTCCTGAGCCACCCCTCAGGACCGGCGCGCCGCGCCCTTTCCCGCCCGTCGCGCACGTGGGCGGGGCCACAGAGGACGGAGGCGCCGCTCCGGCCGGGGGCCGGTAGGGTGGCGGGCATGAACGGGCGGGGGGTATCCAGGAGCGCGGCGCTGACGCTGCTCCTGAGCGCCCTGCTCGCGGGCCTGTTCCTGATGCACGGGCTGTCCGCGACCCCGTCCCCGATCCACTTCTCCGACCCCGTCCACGTGTCGGGACCCGCCATGACGGGCCCCGGCATGGGGGCCGACCACACGCCGGACGCGACGCCCCCCGTCCGCGCCGTCGTCGCCCACGCGGGCACGGCCCACGACATGACCGGATGCCTCGGCGGGACGGTCTGCCTGGCCCTTCTGGTGTTCGGCGTCATCGCCGTGGCCCTCGCCGGACGGTCCGTCGCCCTGCTACCCGCGCGGCTCCCGACCGGCGTCCGCTGGACGCGTCGTCGCGGCCCGCCGCGGGCCCGTCCGCCCGATCTTCACAAGCTCTGCGTGATGCGGCTGTGAGAGGTCCGTCCGACCTCGTCAGCACAGCCACACACCCAGAGCACAGGGAGATCGACAAATGAAGAAGCAGCACATCGCGGCCGTCGGCATGGCGGTCCTGCTCGGCCTCGGCGCGGCGGCCTGCGGCGGCGGGGACGACAAGAAGGACGGCACGATGTCCGGCCACGAGGGCATGCCGATGCCGAGCTCGTCGGCGTCGGCGTCCGCGCCCGCGTCCCAGGGCGGCCACAACGCGCAGGACGTGATGTTCGCGCAGATGATGATCCCGCACCACCGTCAGGCGGTGGACATGGCCAAGACCGTCCTCGCCAAGGGCAGCGACCCGAAGGTGAAGAACCTCGCCGGACGGGTCGAGAAGGCCCAGGCCCCGGAGATCGAGAAGATGTCCGGCTGGCTGAAGGGCTGGGGCGAGTCCGTCCCGGCCGCGGGCGGCGGTGGCGACATGGCCGGGATGGGGCACGGCATGGACGGCATGATGACCGAGAAGCAGATGGCCGACTACAACAAGGCGTCCGGCAAGGACCTCGACCGGATGTTCCTGACCATGATGATCGAGCACCACAGGGGCGCGGTCACCATGGCGCAGGCGGAGCAGAAGACCGGCTCCTCGCCGGAGGCCAAGGCCCTGGCCGACGCCATCATCAAGGCCCAGCAGGCCGAGATCACCGAGATGAACGGCCTCCTGAAGTCCTGACGCCCGTCCCGCGGGCCGCCGGTCCCCCGACCGGCGGCCCTGCTCTCCTGGGCCACCCCACAGGACCGGCGAGTCATGGGCCCTTTCATTCGATCTCCACCGGTTCGGCGTGATGCGCCTGTAAGGTCCGGCCCGAACTCAGCACGTCCCCTCACGTACAGAGCGCATGGAGATCGACCGATGAAGAAGCAGTGGATCGTGGCCGCCGGCATGGCCGTCGTTCTCGGCCTTGGCGCCACCGCCTGCGGCGGCGACGACAAGAAGAAGGACGACAAGGCGTCGGGCGCCGCCGCGGCCAAGGGCCCGCACAACAAGCAGGACGTCATGTTCGCGCAGATGATGATCCCGCACCACCGGCAGGCCGTCGACATGGCCAAGACCGTCGCCGCCAAGGGCGCCGACCCGAAGGTGAAGGGTCTCGCCGGACGGGTCGAGAAGGCCCAGGCCCCGGAGATCGAGAAGATGTCCGGCTGGCTGAAGGGCTGGGGGGAGTCCGTCCCGGCCGTGGGCGACCACGCCATGGAGGGCGTGGACCAGGACCTGGGCGGGATGATGTCCCCGAAGCAGATGGCCGACTACAACAAGGCGACGGGCAAGGCGCTCGACGAGCAGTTCCTGACCCTGATGGTCGACCACCACAAGGGCGCGATCACGATGGCCGAGGACGAGAAGCAGAACGGCTCGTCGCCCGAGGCGAAGGCCCTGGCCGGCGCGATCATCAAGGCGCAGCAGGCCGAGATCGCCGAGATGGGCGACCTGCTCAAGTCCTGACCGGACGTCCCGGCCGTTCCCGCGTCCGGCCTCGGGTTCCCGGCCGCCGCCTTCCGGCGGCCGGGCCCGCCCGCCTCCCGGCGGCTAGATCCAGGACTTGAACCAGATCCGGTCGTGCCAGGCGTCGAACGAGATCACCTGCGCCGACAGGATCGGGTAGAAGTAGGCGAAGTTCGCCAGCACCACCAGCAGGAACGCGCCCGCCGCGGCCGCGCCGAGCACCCGGCGCGGCCCCGGCAGGCGGGCGGGCCCGATGAGGTACCCGAGCGCCAGCACCACCGCGATGATCATGAACGGGACCATCGGGGTGGCGTAGAACAGGAACATCGTCCGGTCGTCGAACGCCGACGGGAACCAGGTCAGCCACCCCGCGGTGAAGCCGAGGATGGCCGCCCCCGCCCGCCAGTCGCGGGTCACCAGCCAGATTCCCAGCACGACGACCAGCGCGGCGATCGCGCCCCACCACAGCGCCGGGGTGCCGATGCCCAGGATCTCGCTGGAGCACTTGGACGACCCGCAGCCCGACGGCTCGGTGTAGTAGAACGCCACCGGACGCCGCAGCACCGGCCAGTCCCACGGCCACGACTGGTACGGGTGGCGGTCGTGCAGGCCGTTGTGGAAGTGCAGCATCTCCTTGTGGTACTTCCACAGCTTCGGCATCGCCTCGAACGGCCGCCACAGCGGGTTCGACGACGGCGTCCCCCGGTCCCAGCCGCCCGCGTTGAAGATCCACCCCGACCAGGTGACCAGGTAGGTGACCAGGGCGGCCCCGACGAGCTGGAAGAACGCGGGGACCGCGTCCAGCATCAGGGTGCCGAGCAGCGGCTCCCGCACCCCGGCCGCGCGCCGCGCGCCGTAGTCCCACAGGACGACCATCAGGCCGAACGCCGCGATGTAGAAGATGCCGGTCCACTTGGTGGCGACGGCCATGCCGAGGCAGATCCCGGCGGCGATCCGCCACCCGTGCAGGACGAACGGCCCGTACACCGACGTCTCGCCGCGCTCGACCATGTCGGCGAGGCGCTGCCGCGACTTGTCCCGGTCGACGACCAGGCAGCCGAATCCGGACAGGATCCAGAACATCACGAACACGTCGAGCAGCGCGGCGCGTCCGGTCACGAACGACAGGCCGTCCAGCGCGAGCAGCAGGCCCGCCGCGGAGCCGAGCAGCGTCGACCCGGTCATCCGGCGGACGACCCGGGCCAGGATCAGCACCGCGAGCGTCCCGCACAGCGCGGGCATGAACCGCCAGCCGAACGGCGTCGCGCCGAACAGCCACTCGCCGACGGCGATCATCCACTTGCCCGCCGGGGGATGGACGACGAAACTGCCGCCGTCCGTCCAGATGTTGGCGTGCGGGTCGGCGATGAGCATCTTGTCGGCGTCCTTGACCGTCGTGTGCTCGTAGCCGAACCTCAGCAGCGACAGCGCGTCCTTGGCGTAGTAGGTCTCGTCGAAGACCACCGCCTTGGGCGAGCCGAGCCGGTAGAAGCGGAGCAGCCCGGCGAGCGCGGTCACCAGCAGCGGGCCCAGCCAGCCGGCCAGGACGCCGCCCGGGATCGGCGGGGCCAGCCAGTCGCGCAGCCTCGACGGGTACGCCGGCTGCGGCGCCGCCGGGGACTCGGCGGGCGTCAGGTCCGTCATCGCCATCCGCCCATCGTAGGTGAGCGACCGAGCCCAAACGTGGACCTTCCGGGCCGCACCGAGAGTTCACCCGCCCGTCGCGCGCCCCCCGGACGCGCCCGGACGGAGGGCCCCGGTCCCGGCGCGCCGCCGACCCACGAGAATGGGGACATGACCACCGAGGCCCTGACCAACACCGGAACCCTCCTGCTGGCGGCGGCGCCGATCGGCCGCCCCGAGGACGCGTCGCGCCGCCTGCTCACCGCGCTCGCGGACGTCCCGGTCGTCGCGGCCGAGGACACCCGGCGGCTGCGCCGGCTCGCCGCCGACCTCGGCGTGGAGATCACCGGACGGGTCCTCGCGCACCACGAGCACAACGAGCGGGCCAGCGTGGACGGCCTGATCGCCGAGCTCCTCGCCGGACGCGACGTCCTGGTGATCACCGACGCCGGGATGCCGGGAGTGTCGGACCCGGGCTACCGGCTCGTCCGCGCCGCCGTCGCCGAGGGCGTCCCGGTGACCGTGCTGCCCGGGCCGTCCGCCGTGACGACCGCCCTGGTGGTCTCCGGCCTGCCCACCGACCGGTTCTGCTTCGAGGGCTTCCCGCCGCGCAAGCAGGGCGAGCGCGCCCGCCGCCTCGCCTCCCTCTCCCACGAGCAGCGCACGATGGTCTTCTTCGAGTCGCCCCGCCGCCTGGCCGACAGCCTCGCCGCGATGGCCGAGGCGTTCGGCGCCGACCGTCCGGCCGCCGTGTGCCGGGAGCTGACCAAGACCTATGAGGAGGTGCGCCGAGGCACCCTCGCCGACCTCACCCGATGGGCCGAGGACGGCGTCCTCGGCGAGATCACCGTCGTCGTCGGCGGCGCCCCCGAACACGCGGGCCTCACCGAGCCCGCCGACCTCGCCGCCGCCGTCGCCGCCCGCACGGAGGCGACGGGAGTGACCCGCAAGGAGGCGATCGCGGAGATCGCGAAGGAGAACGGAGTCCCCAAGCGCGTCGTCTACGACGCCGTCGTCGACTCCACCCGATAGTTCTCCGCCCCCGGACCGATCCAACAGTAGAATTGTGGGTAATAAACACCTCGGGCTCCGGATCGGGAAAAGGATGGAACCCGCCTGAAAAGCGTTCACCGAGGGGGTGGGGATCGTGCTTCACGAGGCATGGTCGAACCACGAGGTCTGGGTGTACGAGTGCCAGAACTGCGGTCGCACCTGGGACGAGGAGTTCGAGGTCCGGCACGTGGCGGACGGGCACGGCGGTGAGGCGGTCGCCTACGAGCACGACGGCCACTCCTGCACCACACCCTGGACCGAGCATCTGTGCCCCGACTGCCAGCGCGCCCGCGTCCGGGCCTGGCCGGCTCCGTGGCGCCGCCACCACGCCGTCCCCCCGACGCGCAAGGGCGACGACCTCGAACTCGTCTTCCGGCTACGCCGCCTGCACGCGTATTAAATTGAGCCTCCGGCTCTGAGAGCTCGCCTGGGGGCTCGCCCTCAGCCCGGATGCTCGTGCGAGCGCGGCATCGCTTCGCGATCAACCGCGCGGGGCTCGCCTTCGGCCTTGCCTCGCGCGGTTGGTAGCGCGCTCGCGCCGGTTGCGGTCGTCGCGTGGTTCCTGTGGCTGAGCGTGCGCGCTCTCGCCCGGGTCTTGTGACGCCTGCGGGTGGCGTGACTCAGAGTGTGCGTCCTTGCGGACGCCTCTCGCGTTCTCGCGGCGGGTAGGTTTTCGTCGGGTTATTTTTGCGTTCGCTCTTTTTTAGGAAGATTTAGCTCGGCCCTTTTTGTGCGCCCTGGGTCAGGCGGGCGCGGGGGTTTCGGGCTTCTTTTTGCGCCGGGTGAACAGGCGGGCGTATTTGGCTCGGACGTCGGCGGTGAAGGCGATGCCCGTGGCCAGGCCGGCCAGGGGGACGGCGGGGAGGACGTAGCGGTAGTCGAACTCCGCGGTGGCGGCCGGGGCCAGGAGCAGGCCGATCGCGAGGGTCCAGGGGAGCAGGGCGGGGCCGCCGAAGCGGCGCCAGAGGGGGACCATGCCGCCCAGGCTGACCACCAGCAGGACGCCCAGCAGGGTGCCGCGCAGGTAGACGTGGTCCTGGTAGACGCGGATGACGTCGGCGAACGGGTGGGTGAGGCGGGTGCTCGCCGAGCCGCGCTCGTAGGCGTCGGCCTCCTCGGCGGCGCTGGCGCCGCTGCCCATCGGCCAGGTGGGGTTGGGGCGGGCCTTGGTGCCGAACTCGTACTGGGAGTAGGTGGACTTGTCGGGGAAGACCGTCCGCTTCCAGTCGAAGACGCGGAAGAAGTCGTGCCAGACCGTCTGGGCGTAGTCACCGGGCTGGGCCAGGATCACGCGCTTGGCGTAGTCGTTGCCCAGGCGGTTCTTCTCGGGGTCCCAGCGGGTGCCGGTGTAGCGGTTGAGCGGGGACGCCTCGTTCCAGATGCCGTCCTGGGAGTTCGGCAGGCGGGTGCCGTCCTTCTCGGTGCAGAGGATCATCTCCTCCACCGGCAGGTTCTTGATCTTGTGGCAGTCGGCGAACTTGTAGACCCGGGCGAACAGGAAGAACCCGTTGCTGTCGGTGATCGCGAACTTGCCCTCCTCGGCCTTGTACCAGGACATGTACGCCACGACCGGGAGCGCGCAGGCGACGATCGTCGCGGCCAGCACGCGCCAGTTCATCCACCGGACGACCATGTAGCCGAGCACGCCGAGCAGCACCGGCAGGCCGACCGAGCGGGTCAGCCAGGAGATCCCGATCACCAGGCCGATCAGCGCCGCGACCCGCCAGGACGGACGGTCCTTCCACAGCAGCAGCGTCACCGCGGCCATGGTCAGGAAGGTGAACTGCACGTCCGACAGGACGAGCTGCTCCAGCTGGATCTGGTAGGCGTCCAGCAGCACCGGGACGGCGGCGAGCGTCGCGCCCCAGCCGGGCAGGCGGAACCGGTGCCGCAGCAGCGCGTAGACCATCACGCCCATGCCGAGGCCCATGAGGTGCTGGACGCCGACGACCAGGGCGAAACTATGGAAAGGCTTGAGGATCCAGAGGAAGAAGGAGTACCCGTCGGGCCGCAGCTGGTGCGGGTACGGGCTCATCGCGACGTGCAGGTAGTCGAAGCTGTCGTTGAAGAACATCGCGGGCCGGTAGCCGACCATCGCGATCCCGCGCAGGGCCGCCGCTATGACGAGGATCACAGTGAACAGTGGGTTACGGCGGACCAGGCCGTGGAAACGCGCCCACGCGCGACGCAGCCGGTCGGCCGGCGAGACCCGCTGGTCATCGCCCGGACCGCCCGCGTTCGCGGCCTCCTGCTCGGCGGCGTCGATCACCGCCTGGATCTCGGTCTCGCTGACCTCCTGCCCGGTCCCCGCCGCCGGCGCGTCCCCACCCGCCAGAACCGGACCCTCCGGCGCGCCCTCCACCGGGGGTTTCGCCATCGCGGAGCCTCCTGCCTTCGCTCCCGGGCCGGACCCGGCGGATCCCCGTTCTCCCGCCTGCGTCACAGCGGCCCCACCCCTCCCGGGCCGTGGTGCCCGTATGCTTGTGCCCCTAGAGTGCCGCCGGCGGCCGCGGCGGAGAGGGTCTTCGAGTTGCGAACAGGCAACACGATACGGGCGCTCTCGGACCTTGCGGCCCGCTTGATCCGTCTCCGGCGGGCATCATGAACGATGACACGCCGTCCCGCGGAACACGTCGAGAGTAGTTGAAAGTGCCGCAGACGGTCACCAGGGGTAACGAAGGAGATCGCGTGGAACTCTCCGTAGTGATGCCATGTCTGAACGAGGCCGAGACCCTCGAAACCTGCATCCGCAAGACGCTGGCGTTCTTCGAGGAGCAGGGCATCGATGGCGAGGTCGTCATCGCGGACAACGGCAGCACCGACGGCAGCCAGCAGATCGCCCGCGAGGCCGGGGCCCGCGTGGTGCCCGTCGCCGACAAGGGCTACGGCAACGCGCTGATGGGGGGCATCCGCGCCGCCCGCGGCAAGTACGTGGCCATGGGCGACGCCGACGACTCCTACGACTTCGCCACCCTCGGGCCCTTCCTCGAGGACCTGCGCGACGGCGCCGACCTGGTCATGGGCAACCGGTTCCAGGGCGGGATCGCCGAGGGCGCCATGCCGCCGCTGCACCGCTACCTGGGCAACCCGGTGCTGAGCTTCGTCGGACGGCTGTTCTTCGGCAGCAAGATCGGCGACTTCCACTGCGGGCTGCGCGCCTTCAACCGGCAGTCGATCCTGCGCCTCGGCCTGCAGACCGGCGGCATGGAGTTCGCCAGCGAGATGGTCGTCAAGGCCACCCTCGCCAAGCTCGACATCCGCGAGCGGCCGACGACGCTCTCGCAGGACGGACGGTCGCGTCCGCCGCACCTGAACACCTGGCGCGACGGCTGGCGCCACCTCCGCTTCCTCATGCTCTACAGCCCCCGCTGGCTGTTCCTGATCCCGGGCCTGGTCTTCATGACGCTCGGGCTCGTCGCGGGGATCGCGCTCGCGTCCGGCCCGGTCCGGATCGGCGACATCGCGTTCGACGTCGACACGCTCGTGGGCGCGGGCGCGGCGATGGTGATCGGCTTCCAGGCGGTGATCTTCGCCATCCTCACCAAGGTGTACGCGGCGCAGGAGGGATTCCTGCCGACCGACACCCGGGTGCGCAAACTGACCTCCTGGCTGAGCATGGAGAAGGGCCTGGTGATCGGCGGCCTGCTGGCCGCCGCGGGCCTGGCGGGCCTGGTCGCCTCGGTCATGCACTGGCGGGTCAACAACTTCGGTGAGCTCGACCCGCGGCACTCGCTGCGCATCGTCGTGCCGTCCGCGACCGCGCTGGTGATGAGCTTCCAGACGATCTTCGGCGCGATGTTCGTCTCCATCCTCGGCATCCGCCGCCGCCAGGCGCCGCCGCTGGTGGACGTCGCCGACGAGGCCGCGGGCGTCGTGGACGCGGCGGTCGAGAAGGTCGCCGTCGAGCGCGAGGCCGCCGCTAAGGCCGCGGAGGCCACCACCGAGAAGGCCGCTGAGAAGGCGGCCGGGAAGGTCGGCGTCACGGCGAAGGCCGGGTCCGAGACCAAGGCCGCCGCCAAGACCGCCTCGAAGCCGAAGGCCAAGGCCGCGTCCGCGAAGACGGCGTCTGCGAAGACGGCGTCTGCGAAGGCCAAGGCCGTGTCCGACAAGGCCGAGGCCGACGGCGCCGAGAAGGGCGACCCGGAGAAGTCCGGGGCCTGACCTCCCGCACCACGGCACCACCGCGCCGCAGCACCGCACGGCTCTCGACGCCGCGCGATCTCACACCCCTGACGAGCCCCGGGCCCACCGCCCGGGGCTCGTTCGCGTCCTCGGCGTCCTCGTGGGTGAAGGGCGGGTGACGGGCGGGTGGACGAACGTCGCTTATGCCGAGAAGTTGCTGAGTGTTTCCTGGCCGAAGACGTCGCATTCGCGGTGATGTGGCAGCCTGAGGGAGCAATGGATCAACCGATTGCGACCGTCCGCGCCCGGCCGCGGGTCCGATGCTGACCGACCCCGCCGCTTCGGCCGAGACCACCACGAAGAGCGCGCGGCCGGAGGCGTCGGGGACGTCCGCCGCGGATTCCGGGCTTCCCGGAGGACGGCGCTGGGGCCTGCTCCTCGTCGTCGCGTGGGTCGCCCAGGTCGGGATCCGCCTGGCGTTCGCGAGCGGTCAGTCGATGCCGGTCGCCACCCCGGACGAGACCGGCTACCTGTTCGCCGCGCGGGTCCTCACCGGCGGGCCGCCCGCCGACATGTCCTACGGCACGGTGTACCGGGGCGGCTATCCGATGCTCCTGCTGCCGGTGTTCGAGTTCGTGAACGATCCGGAGACCGTCTACCGCCTGTGCCTGGTGGTCAACGCGCTCGTGGGGGCGCTGGTCCTGCCGCTGGCGTACGTGCTCCTGCGGCGCTTCGGGCTCACCTCCGGACGGGCGTTCCTCTTCGCGAACGTCGTCGCGCTGCTGCCCGCCACGGTCTTCTACAGCGAGTTCGTGCTGACCGACGCCATCCTGCCCGCGGTGGTGCTGGGCTGGCTCCTGCTCGCGCACACGTGGTTCACGAGCGGGAGCCCGCGCGTCCAGGCCGCCGCCGCGGTCGGGGCCGCGCTGCTGGCCGCGTACGCGTGCGTCACGCACTCGCGGGGAGTCGTGATCATCGCCGTCCACGCGGTGCTGCTCCTGGTGGCGGCCGTCCGACGGTGGCGCCCGTTCTGGCAGACGGCGCTCGCGGCGCTGGCGCTGGGCGCGCTCTTCCTCGCCGGGACGAAGCTGAACTCCCACCTTTTCCACGTCCTTTACCCGATGGGTGACAACAACCTCGAGGACAACCTGCGCCAGAGGCTGACCAGCGCGGAC
This sequence comes from Actinomadura oligospora ATCC 43269, assembly GCF_000518265.1. Taxonomy (GTDB): domain Bacteria; phylum Actinomycetota; class Actinomycetes; order Streptosporangiales; family Streptosporangiaceae; genus Spirillospora; species Spirillospora oligospora. Next base: position 83,571 of record NZ_JADG01000016.1, read on the forward strand.
GGGCTCGGCTGGACGTTCTCGCTCGCCGTCGGGCAGCTCTGGTACCTGGTCGTCGGGACGGGCGGGCTCGCCGGGATCGGGCTGCTCGGCTGCGGTTCCCTGGCCTTCCGGCGCGGGACCGAGCCGCGGCTGCGCCTGCTGGCGCTGGCCGTCCTGGCGTCCATCGGGGGGATCGCGGTCGCCACGTCGGCGGCGCTGCCCGACGAGGTCCGCGTGGGGAACTACGTGTACGGCCGCTACCTGGCCTGCTTCGCGCCGCTGCTGGTCGGGGCCGGGATCGCGGTGCTCGTCCGGGCGTCCCGGCGGACGCTGGCGTTCGCGGTGGGCGGGACGGCAGCGTTCGCGGCGGCGTCCGGCGCGGCCGTCCACTGGTACGCGGGCGACCGCCTGACCAGGTACGTCTTCACGCCGTTCGACTTCCCCGAGTCGTCCTTCCTGACGCTGGACTGGGAGAGGTTCCATCTGTGGCGGGCCACGGCCGCCGGGCTGGCGCTGCTGGGGCTGGCCGTCCTGGTGGTGTGGGCGCTGCGCGGACGCAAGGCCATGGTCGTCCTCGCCGGGACGCTCGTCGTCGTCGAGCTCGGCATGACCGGGACGGCCACGGCGGAGATCTCCCGGCCGCTCGTCCGCCGGTTCACCCCGATCGCCCGCCTGGACGACCTGGCCGTGCCGCACGAGCGGGTCGCGGTGGACTGGCAGGTCCCGTGGAAGCTCCGCCTCCCGATGATCTACGACGTCTGGTGGAGCAAGACCGTCGAGTTCGACGGGAAGCGGCACGAACCGCCCGCGGACCGCGCCGACCTGATCATCATGGGCTGGCGGGGGAGGGGCTCGCCGGACAAGTCCTGGCGGCGTGGGAAGCCCCCGGCGGGCTGGCACGTCGTCGAGACCCGGACCAGCCCCGAGGGCGGCTGGGTGGCCTGGCGCCACGACTGACCGCCACGACCGACCGGCGCGCGTCCGGTCAGCCCTGAACCGCGTCCGGTCAGTGGAGGTCCGAGCGGTCCGGCGGGGTCGTGGTCGGCGGAGCCTGGCCCAGTGTGGACGGGTGGTCCCAGACCTGCAGGACGCCGTCGGACGACTTCCAGAGCCGCTGCCAGCCCTTCTGCCGCTTGGGCCGCCAGCCGCCGAGGATCTGCGACTCCTGACCGCGCCAGCGCGTCCACAGGACGGGCGCGCTGAACGCCTCGACCGGCAGGCTGTAGTGGTCGTGCGGCCACGACTCGATCCGCCCGTTCCAGGTCCTGTTCCCCCAGGGATCGCGGACGTAGAAGGTCAGGGTCTGCGCGAGCCGCCGGTCGGAGTAGATCGTCGTGATGTCGTTCCGTCCGCGCAGCCAGGTCCGCAGCTCGTTCCAGGCGGTGTCGCGCGGCAGGTCCGGGACGGCCCGGACGCACACGACCACGTACGAGGCGGCCAGCGCGACCGCGAGCACCGCTGCGGGACGGCCGAGCCGCCGCCTGGAACGGTCCGGGACGCGTTGCCAGAGGAGGGCGACCGTGCCGAAACCGGCGGCCAGGATCGCGGGGAGCACCGCGTCCCAGTAGCGGGGCAGCCAGGCGCGCAGCGAGATCGACTTCGGGTCCACGACCCCGGAGAGCAGGGTGATCGGGACGGCGAGCGCCAGGAACCAGACGAGCGCGAGCAGCAGCCGCCGGTCCCGCGTGACGAGCCAGCCGGCGACGCCGAGCGCGAGGGCCGCGATGAAGACCGAGCCGAGCGCGCTCCAGTCGTGGAAGGCCCGGGTGAACGACTCGGCGGCCAGCTTCCGCGTCACGTGGTCGCGCGACAGGCCGCCGTGCTCGGCCGCCGAGATCAGCCCGGCGAGGGGGTTCCCCCAGACGATCTGGTTGTGCACCAGGTCGGCCACGAGGATCACGGCCATCGGGATCCCGACCGTGACGTTCCGCCGCCACGGGATCCGCAGCAGGACGAGGAAGACCGGGATGGCGACGAACATGAACGCCACGAACTCGCGGCTCAGGAAGGCCAGCCCGTAGAACGTCCCGGCGGTGAGGAGCCAGCGCGTCCGGTCGCGTCCCGTCCGGCGGGACGAGGTGACCAGCGCGGCCATGCCGAGCGAGAACAGGCCCGCGCCGGGCATGTCCGGCAGCATCACGCCGGTCGACCAGCCGAGCTCGTGCCCGAACGGGTTGGTCATCGTGAACAGCGGGTTCACGACGATGACCAGCACGGACGCCAGCCCGGCCAGGTTCCCGAACAGCGACCGGACGGCCAGGAAGCACCCGACGAGGAACAGCGTCACGCCGAGCGCCGTGACCGTGAAGTAGGCGATCTGCCCCGGCCCGAGGACCTCCTGCGCCAGCCGGGCGGGCAGCACCAGCCCGACCCGCGTCACCTGGTGCGGGACCTCGGAGAACGGCCACTGCTCGAGCGGGACGTCCGGCCAGTCGCGCGCCGCGAGCCAGACGTAGTACGGGTCGAAGTACAGCGGCGGGACCATGAGGACGTACTGGAGGCCGACCCCGCAGGCGGCGACCAGGGCGGTCAGGGCCAGCACCAGCCGATGCCGCCGCGCCCAGCCCCTCACGCCCGCCCCCGGGGCGCCGGCCGAGGTCTCAGAGACGGCCGTGGGGGCCGTGTCCGCGTCAACCAAAACCCTGCTCCGCTCCAGCGTCTCCGCACGTCATCGGCCAGTTCTGCAGGCTAGCGGGACGTTCCGGGGCGGGGCCCGCGACGACGCCGAACCGTCAGTGACCTTTCAGGAAGCGTCCCCCCTTCCGTGACCGGCCTGTGACCGGGCGTTCGGGACGGGTTGTCCACAGGCGGGGATATCAGTTCGGACGGGCCGGGCTCGCCCTCTACCCTTGGACCATGTCCTCGTCGAGCCGACACATCCTCACCGCGCCCGCCTGGCCGTACGCCAACGGGCCCCGCCACCTCGGGCACGTCTCCGGATTCGCGCTGCCCGCCGACATGTTCAGCCGCTACCAGCGGATGGCGGGCAACCAGGTCCTCATGGTGAGCGGCACCGACGAGCACGGCACGCCCATCCAGGTCCAGGCCGACAAGGAGGGCGTGAGCGCCCGCGAGCTGGCCGACCGCTACAACCTCGCCATCGCCGAGGACCTGCGCGGCCTCGGCATGAGCTACGACCTGTTCACCCGGACGACCACGCGCAACCACTACGCGGTCGTCCAGGAGATCTTCAAGGGTCTGTACGACAACGGCTACATCTTCCCCAAGACCACGATGGGCGCGATCTCGCCGTCCACCGGCCGCACCCTGCCCGACCGCTACATCGAGGGCACCTGCCCGATCTGCGGCTACGACGGCGCGCGGGGCGACCAGTGCGACAACTGCGGCAACCAGCTCGACCCGATCGACCTGATCAACCCGGTGTCGCGGATCAACGGGGAGAAGCCCAGGTTCGTCGAGACCGAGCACTTCATGCTCGACCTCCCGGCGTTCACCGAGGTCCTCGGCCGGTACCTGAAGGGCAAACAGGGCCAGTGGCGGCCGAACGTGCTGAAGTTCGCCCTCAACCTGCTGGACGACCTCCAGCCGCGCGCGATCTCCCGTGACCTCGACTGGGGCGTGCCGATCCCGCTCGACGGCTGGCGCGAGAACCCGGCCAAGAAGCTGTACGTCTGGTTCGACGCCGTCGTCGGCTACTTCTCGGCCTCGGTCGAGTGGGCCCGCCGCTCCGGCGACCCCGAGGCCTGGCGCGCCTGGTGGCAGGACCCGAACGCCCTGTCGTACTACTTCATGGGCAAGGACAACATCGTCTTCCACGCCGAGATCTGGCCGGCGATGCTGATGGGCTACGACGGCCAGGGCGACAAGGGCGGCACGGCCGGCTCGCTCGGCGCGCTGAACGTGCCCACCGAGGTCGTGTCGTCGGAGTTCCTGACGATGGAGGGCCGCAAGTTCTCCTCGTCTCGCCAGGTCGTCATCTACGTGAAGGACTTCCTCGAGCGGTACGACGTCGACGCGCTGCGGTACTACATCGCGGTCGCCGGGCCAGAGAACAACGACACCGACTTCACCTGGTCGGGGTTCGTCCGCCGCAACAACGACGAGCTGGTCGCGGCCTGGGGCAACCTGGTCAACCGGTCGGTGAACATGGCCGCCAAGAACTACGGCGCCATCCCCAGGGCGGGCGACCTGAACGACACCGACCGGGCGCTGCTCGCGCGCAGCCGCGAGGCGTTCGGCAGGGTCGGCGCCGAGCTCGAGCGGTCCCGGTTCAAGAACGGCATCACCGAGGCGCTCGAGGTCGTCCGCGACGCCAACCGGTACCTGTCCGACCAGGCCCCCTGGAAGCTCAAGGACGACCCGGCCCGCGTCCAGTCGATCCTGCACACCGCGCTGCAGGTCGTCGACGACGCCAAGTCGCTGCTCACCCCGTTCCTGCCGTCCTCGTCGCAGAAGGTGCACGAGCTGCTCGGCGGCGAGGGCGTGTGGGCCGCGCAGCCGCGGCTGGAGACCGTCTCGGAGGAGGGCGGCCCCGACTACCCGATCCTGACCGGCGACTACACCGTCGAGAAGGCCGTCTGGGAGTCGCGTCCGATCACCCCGGGCGTGCCGCTGACCAAGCCGACCCCGCTGTTCACCAAGCTGGACGACTCGGTCATCACCGACGAGCTGGCCCGCCTGGAGGGCGAGTGACCGCGGAGGCGCGAGGCAACGGCGAGGCCGCTCGCCCGTTCCCGCCGCTGCCCGACCGGCTGCCGGTGGACGTCTTCGACAGCCATTGCCACCTCGACCTGGTCGGGCTGCCCGTCCAGGAGCAGGTAGCGGCCGCGAAGGCGGCGGGCATCACCCGGATCGTCACGATCGGGGTCGACCTGGCGTCCTCGCGGCTGTGCGCCGACACCGCCGACGAGTTCGACGACGTGTACGCGGGCGTGGCGATCCACCCCAACGACACGACCGGTGTCACCGATGACGTCCTGAACGACATCGCCGTCCTGGCACGGCGTCCCAAGGTCCGCGCGATCGGCGAGACCGGGCTCGACTACTACCGCGACTGGGCCCCCAAGGAGGACCAGCACCGCTCGTTCCGCGCGCACATCGAGATCGCCAAGCGCAGCGGCAAGGCCCTGGTGATCCACGATCGCGACGCGCACGACGACGTCCTGCGCGTCCTGGAGGAGGAGGGCGCGCCCGAGAAGACGGTGTTCCACTGCTTCTCCGGCGACGCCGCGATGGCCGAGGTCTGCGCCGAGCGCGGCTACGTGATGAGCTTCGCGGGCAACATCACCTTCAAGAACGCCCAGCCCCTGCGGGACGCCCTGACGGTCGCGCCCCTCGACCTGATCCTGGTCGAGACCGACGCGCCGTTCCTCACCCCGGTCCCGAACCGGGGCAAGCCGAACGCGTCCTACCTCATCCCGCACACGGTCCGTTTCATGGCCGACTACAAGGGCGTCTCCGTGGACGACCTGTGCCGCGCCATCGCCGCCAACGGCGAACGCGTCTTCGGCCCCTGGTGACCCACCCGGCCCGCTGAACGTGCCCGACGCCCCGGCGACCGCTCCGGCCGCCGGGGCTCGGCGTCTCCTGGGGCTGAGGAGCGCCGCGAGAGCCCTGGCGACCGCTCGGCCGCCGGGGTCCGGCGTCTCCTGGGGGCGAGGAGCGCCGCGCGAGCCCTGGCGACTGCTCACGGCCGCCGGGGTTCGCCGTCGCCCAGTGGCCAGGGAGCGCTGCGCGATCGAGCGCGGCTCCCAGGCGCTCAGCGTTTCTGGGAGGCGCGCCATGCGGCGGCGGCGTCCTTCTTCCTGCGGTCCAGGACGAGCATGGCCAGGACGCCGAGGCAGGCGGCGACGCCGATGCCGAAGCCGCCGGTCGCGGGCGGGACGTGCCGTCCCCACCCGTGCCCGTAGGGCCCGAACGGGCCGAAGCGGATCGTGATGTCGCGGCCGTAGTCGCGCTCGTCCACGTTGTAGATCTTGCCGTCGCCGGGTGAGCCGTCGGTCCGGATCCACGTGCCGGTGCAGGTCGTTGTGCGCACGTGGCCGGTGTGCGAGCGGTGGCAGGACAGCACGCGCGCGTGGGCCTTCTCGCCCGCCAGCACGGTGTATGCGATCGCGACGGGCCAGACGGCGAACGCCAATGCGACCACGTAGAGGAACACCGCGGCTCGTGAACGCAGCGCGCGCATGAGGCTCCTCAGGACGTCCGGTACCGAATGAGAGCGAAGGCTACCGCCACGTTCCGCATCCAGGGATCCACCCCGGGATCGACCCGAACGAGCCATTTGTCGTCCTTCGGCCAGGCCGAGCCCACCTGCCGCCCCGTCGCGTCCGTGATTGCGAAGCGAAGCCCGGCCGCCGACGTGTCCAGCGCGAACACGACGACCGGGGCATCGGACGGGCCGAGGAGCTCGAACCGCAGGGACCCGTCGGCGACGTCGAGGGTGGAGGCGAGGCGGCCCAGAGGAGCGCCGTCCGCGTCATACAGCGCCCAGCCGCTCTCGTCGCCGCTGTCGGCCCCGGCCTGGCCCACAGGCCCGGTCGCGCCGTCGTCCCTGGCCTGACCCTCAGGCCCGGTCGTGCCGTCGTCCCTGGCCTGACCCTCAGGGCCGGTGCGACCAAGGGCCTCGATCTGGATGAGGGTTCTTTCGTCCGGGCCCTCGACGTGGAGCCGTCCGCGGACGGAGCGGATCGTCGTGACCAGCGGTGTTCCGTCCGGCGCCCATGCCTCGCCGCGGGTGACGGTGATCGCTCCGAGGGCGGCCAGGGCTGCGCGGTGCTCGTCCCGGCGGCGGCGGTGAACGGGGATGACGGCCAGTTGGGTGACGAAGCGCGCGCCGAAGAGCAACGGGCCGAGCATGGCTCCGAGGAGGCCCGGCCAGGCGCGCCCGAGGCCGTGCCCGTAGAGGCCGAACGGCCCGGACCGGACGGTGACGTCATGTCCGACGTCGCGCCGGTCCAGGTTGTAGAGATCGTCGGGGCCTCCGACGCCGTCACGGGTCCGCCACGTGCCGGTGCAGGCCAGCTTCGTGCCCCGGCCGATCGGCCGGTCATGGCATTCGACGACGTGGGCGGTCGCCCGATCGCCCGCCAGCAGGGTGTAGGCGACGCTCGCCGGCCAGACGAGGAGGGCGACGGCGAACGCCCCGAAGAGGACGGTCTCCACGCCCGGCGACTTCGGCATCGGCCCTCCCGGACGATCGGAACGTCGGTGGTGAGACGCGGAGGCCCGCGGGGCGGTTTCGGCGATTTCGGTCCAGATTGTGAGGGGGATGTTCCGGACTAGTAGTGGCGTCTGGGGCGGCGGTGGCGCTAGGTTCTCGCCCATCGGGACGGCACCCCCCAACGGCCGTGCCGGACGCCTCCAGGGCCGTCCGGACGCGGCGACCCCTCGAACGACCGTCCCGCCCCCCGGAGGAGATCCTCGTGCGCCGTCCCTCGAGTCTCGTCGTGCCCCTGGCCGCCGTCACCCTGCTCGCCGCCGCGTGCGGCGGAGGGGGAGGCGGGTCCAAGGGAGCTCCTCCCGGGAAGACCGGGGCGGCCGGGGACAACGCCGCGTCGCCGTCCGGCCCGCCGGCCAGGAAAATCGTGATCATGGTCGACACGGCCCGCACCGAGGTCATGACGACCGGGCAGACCGTCCAGCAGGTGCTGGATCAGGCGCATGTCCAGCTCGGAAAGTTCGACCTGGTGAATCCGGCGAAGACGGCCACGCCCGCGAACACGATCAAGGTCACGCGGCTGCTGTCGAAGCCGCAGACCAGGACGGTGAAGACCGATCCGCCGACGGTGAAGAAGAAGATGTCCTCGCTGCCGCCGTTCAGCCAGAAGGAGCTGCGGAAGGGCAGGCCGGAGATCAAGATCGTCCAGACGGCGTGGGTGCACCGGCGCGGCAAGAAGGTCAAGGCCGTCATCTTCCAGAAGCTGAAGCAGAAGGCCGTGCCGCGGATCCTCGGCGTCGGGCCGCAGAGCGCGGCGGGCGGGGACGTGGCCAAGCTGAACTGGGCGGGGCTGGCCAAGTGCGAGTCCGGCGGCAACCCGCGCTCGGTCAACCCGGCCGGGTACTACGGGCTCTACCAGTTCTCCCTCTCGTCCTGGGCGTCGGTGGGCGGCTCGGGCAAGCCGAGCGACGCCCCGGCGGCCGAGCAGACCTACCGCGCGCAGCTGCTCTACAAGCGGGTGGGCGGGCGCTGGCAGGGCCAGTGGCCGAACTGCGGGCGCTTCCTGTTCTCCTGAGATCGGCCCTCCCGGGATCCGGCTCTCCCGCGAACGGCTCTCCTTCGATCCGGAGCATCCCCGGGCACCTGGAAGACTGGGGGACGTGGGGGACTCTCAGGGACTTCTCGGCCCGGCCGACATCCGCGAGCTGGCCGGGGCGCTCGGCATCCGGCCGACCAAGACGCTCGGGCAGAACTTCGTCATCGACGCCAACACCGTCCGGCGGATCGTCCGGTCGGCCGACCTGGCGCCGGACGACGTGGTGCTCGAGGTCGGGCCGGGCCTCGGCTCGCTGACGCTGGCGCTGCTGCCGGAGGTCCGGCGGGTCGTGGCCGTCGAGATCGACGCGGCGCTCGCCCGCGCGCTGCCGATCACGGTCGGCGCGCGTGAGCCCGATCTCGCCGACCGGCTGGAGGTCGTCCACCGGGACGCGTTGAAGATCACAGAACTGCCGGGGCCGGAGCCGACCGCGCTGGTCGCGAACCTGCCCTACAACGTGGCCGTCCCGGTCGTCCTGCACCTGCTGGAGTGGCTGCCGTCGCTGGCGAAGGTGCTGGTCATGGTGCAGGCCGAGGTCGCCGACCGGATGACCGCCGCGCCCGGCGGCAAGATCTACGGCGTGCCGTCGGTGAAGCTCGCCTGGTACGGGGACGCCCGCAGGGCCGGTCCCGTCGGCCGCGCCGTGTTCTGGCCCGCCCCGAACGTGGACTCGGGACTGGTCGCCTTCACCCGCACCGCCCCGCCGGAGACCACCGCCTCCCGCAAGGAGGTGTTCGCCGTGGTGGACGCGGCGTTCGCCCAGCGCCGCAAGACGCTGCGGGCCGCGCTGGCGGGCTGGGCGGGCTCGGCCGCCGCCGCCGAGGAGGCCCTGCGCGCCGCCGGAGTCGACCCGAAGACCCGGGGCGAGCAGCTCGACGTGGCCGCGTTCGCCCGCATCGCCCAGTATCGTCCTGTGGGCGAGACCCGCGGCCGGGGACGGTCGCCGGAACCGGAAGAGGCGGAGGACCATGCTGAGCGCGCGGGTGACGGGGGCCTACCGGACGGTGCGGGCACGTGACCGCCTCCTGACCGGGACGGCGGTGGCCGCGACGCTCGCGCTGGCCGCGACGGGCTGCTCGGACGGCGCGCGCGCGACGCCGCGGATCACCACCACGGTCAAGCAGGGCGTCGCGCCCACCCCGCCGCAGCGCGGCGCGTACTTCGGCGCCTGGGTCTCCCCGGACGAGCGGACCGCGCTCCCCAGCGGCGGCCCGAGCCCCTCGAAGTCGGCGAAGCCGAGCCCGGACGAGTCGTCCTCGTCCCCGGCGTCGCTCACCGCCGTGGAGGGCTTCGAGCGGCAGCTCGGGCGCAAGCTGGACATCGCGCAGAGCTACCACGGCTGGAAGTCCGACTTCCCGGACGATTCCGACAAGGCCGTGCTCGCCAGCGACCGGTACCTGATGCTCAGCTGGTCGGCGGGGGACACCAAGCAGATCCTCGAGGGCAAGTTCGACGACATGGTCCGGCAGCGCGCCCGGGCCCTGAAGGCGACCCGCAAGCCGGTGTTCCTGCGCTGGCAGCGGGACATGGACCGGGTCGCCTCGGGCAAGATCCACACGCCCGTGGACTACGTCGCGGCCTGGAAGCACCTGCGGCTGATCTTCCACCAGGAGAAGGTCGACAACGTCGCCTGGGTCTGGTGCCCGTCCGCGCGCGCCTTCCCCGACGCCGCCGACGACTACTACCCCGGCGACGGCGAGGTGGACTGGGTCTGCGCGAACGTCTTCCCCACCGCCGACTACGACTACCGCGACCTGTCCGAGGTGGCCCGCAGGTTCCTGGAGTGGGCGCAGGACCACCCGCGCCCGGTCATGATCGGCGAGTTCGGCGTCCCGGCGTCCTACGGCTCGCGGCGGGCCGAGTGGCTGCGCAACGCCAGCAAGTACCTCCAGGAGCACCCGCAGGTGAAGGCCGTCGGGTACTTCGACTCCGACGAGGACGCCGAGGAGCCGCGCGACCAGGCGCACCGGTTCTCGGTCTCCGGCGACAAGCGGGCCGTCTCGGCGCTGCGCGAGCTGGCGACCATGCCGTTCTTCAACCCCCGCAACCTCCCCGTCACCCCCGGCTCCTGACCACCCGTCAGGCCCCGGCGTTCCGGGGCCTGACGGCCCGGGGCGGGGCGCGGTTACCGTACGCTCGGTAAGCGTGAATCCAGTGACGGTACGCGTCCCCGCGAAGGTGAACCTCCAGCTCGGCGTCGGGCCCCTCCGTGACGACGGCTACCACGACCTGGTCAACGTGTTCCACGCCGTGTCGCTGTTCGACGAGGTGACGGCCCTCCCCGCGGACGGCCCCGTGGTGACCGTCGAGGCCGCCCCGGACGCGCAGGTCGCGATCGAGGACGTCCCGGTCGACGGCGACAACCTGGCCCTGCGCGCCGCCCGGCTCCTGGCCGAGAGCCTCGGCGTCGAGCCGAACGTGGAGCTGCGCATCCGCAAGGCGATCCCGGTCGCGGGCGGCATGGCCGGAGGCAGCGCCGACGCCGCCGCGGCCCTGCTCGCCTGCGCGCGCCTCTGGAGGGCCGACCTCGCCCTCCCGAGCCTGCCCGACCTGGCCGCGAGGATCGGCAGCGACGTGCCGTTCGCGCTGCTCGGCGACACCGCGATCGGCCTCGGCCGGGGCGAGCGGCTGACGCCGGTCGAGACGTCCGGCACGTTCCACTGGGTGTTCGCGACGGCGGGCGGCGGCCTGTCCACCCCGGCCGTGTACGCCGAGTGCGACCGGATGCGCGAGGCCCAGGGAGAGCCGGTGCCGTGGCCGCGGCCGTCCGAGGCGCTGATGAAGGCCCTGGCCGCGGGGGACGCCCACGCGCTCGGCGCGGCCCTCACCAACGACCTCCAGCCCGCCGCGGTGATGCTGCGCCCGTCGCTGCGCCGCACCCTGGACACCGGCCGCGAGCTGGGCGCGCTCGGCTCGCTGGTCTCCGGATCCGGGCCGACCACCGCGTTCCTCGCCGAGTCGCCCGACCACGCGGCCGACCTCGCCGCCGCGCTCGCCCAGACGGGCGTGGCCCGGCAGGTCGTCCGCGCGCACGGTCCCGTCCCCGGCGCGACGGTAGTCTGAGTCCGCCGTGAATCTGATCAATGTTGAGAACATCAGCAAGTCGTACGGACCGTCCCCGCTGCTGAGCGGGGTGTCCCTGGGCCTGGACGAGGGCGACCGCATCGGCGTCGTCGGACGCAACGGGGGCGGCAAGTCCACCCTGGTCGCGATCCTCGCCCGCCTCCTGGAGCCGGACGACGGCCGTGTCACCCACACCCGCGGGCTCCGCATGGGCTACCTCACCCAGCGCGACGAGTTCCCGGACGGAGCGACCGTCAGTTCGGTCGTGCTCGGCGACCGCGCCGAGCACGAGTGGGCGGGCGACACCCGGGTCCGGGAGATCCTCTCCGGCCTGCTGGCGGACCTGCCGCTCGACGCCCCGATCGCCGGGATGTCCGGCGGCGAGCGCCGCCGGGTGGCCCTCGCGCGCCTGCTGGTGCCCGAGTCCGACCTGCTCGTCCTGGACGAGCCGACCAACCACCTGGACATCGAGGCGATCGACTGGCTCGCCCGGCACCTGAAGGCCCGCCGGGTCGCGCTGCTGGTCGTCACCCACGACCGCTGGTTCCTGGACGAGATCACCGACCGCACCTGGGAGGTCGTGGACGGCAAGGTCGAGCGGTACGAGGGCGGCTACTCGGCCTTCGTCCTGGCCAAGGCCGAGCGCTCCCGGATCGCCGCCGCGACCGAGGCCAAGCGGCAGAACCTGCTGCGCAAGGAGCTCGCGTGGCTGCGCCGCGGCCCGCAGGCCCGCACGTCCAAGCCCAAGTTCCGGGTGGACGCCGCGCAGGCGCTGATCGCCGACGAGCCGCCGCTGCGCGACACCGTCGAGCTGACCAAGTTCGCGACCGCCCGCCTCGGCAAGACCGTCTTCGACCTGGAGGACGTGACGGTCACGGTCGGCGGCAACGACATCTTCGAGCGGCTGACCTGGCAGCTCGGGCCGGGCGACCGGCTCGGCCTGGTCGGCGTGAACGGCAGCGGCAAGTCCACGCTGCTGCGCCTGCTGGACGGCGACGTCCAGCCCGCGTCCGGCAGGGTCGTCCGGGGCAAGACCGTCCAGCTGGCGCACCTGTCCCAGAACCTGGACGAGCTCGACCCGTCCCGGCGCGTCCTGGAGTCGGTCGAGGAGATCAAGCGCCGGATCACCGTCGGCAAGCGCGAGTGGACGGCGTCCCAGCTGCTGGAGCGCCTCGGCTTCCGCAGCGACCGGCAGTGGACGCCGGTCGGCGACCTGTCCGGCGGCGAGCGCCGCCGCCTCCAGGTCCTGCGCCTGCTGATGGGCGAGCCGAACGTCCTGCTGCTGGACGAGCCGACCAACGACCTCGACATCGAGACCCTCACCGAGCTCGAGGACATCCTCGACGGCTGGCCGGGCACCCTCGTCGTCGTCAGCCACGACCGCTACTTCCTGGAGCGCGTCACCGACCACGTGGTCGCCCTCCTCGGCGACGGCAGGGTCTCGTTCCTGCCCGGTGGCATCGACGAGTACCTCGGCCGCCGCGCGTCCGGCCAGGCGACGACCAAGACCGCCGAGGCCGTCCGCGCCGCGGCGGCGCAGGCCCCCCAGCCCGCCGCCAAGCCCAAGAGCAGTGGCCAGGACTGGAAGGCCCGCAAGGAGCTCGACCGCCTGGAGCGCCGTCTCGACAAGCTGGCCAAGCAGCAGGCCGCCCTGCACGAGCAGCTCGCCGCGCACGCCACCGACTACGGCAGGCTCCAGGAGCTCGACGCCGAGCTCAAGGCCCTCCAGAACGAGGCCGCCGAGGTCGAGGAGGAGTGGCTCATGCTCGCCGAGGACGTCGAGTAACCGGACGTCACGGCGGGCGCGGGGGTCAGTCCTGGTCGGTGTCGAAGGGGACCAGGAGGGTGCGCAGGAGGCCGCCGAGGGTCTCGCGGTCGCCGGGGGTGAGCGCCTCCAGGATGGCGTGCTCGCGTTCCAGCAGGGCCGAGAAGGCGGCGTCCACGCGGGTGCGGCCCGCGTCGGTCAGCCGGACGAGCACGCCGCGCTTGTCGGCCGGGTCCGGATGGCGTTCGACCAGGCCCGCGGCCGTGAGGCGGTCGATCCGGTTGGTCATGGTGCCCGAGGTGACCAGGGTGGCGCGCAGCAGGCGTCCGGGGGAGAGCTCGTAGGGCGCCCCGGCGCGGCGGAGCGCGGTGAGGACGTCGAACTCCCACGACTCCAGGTCGTGTTCGGCGAACGTGGCGCGCCGGGCCCGGTCCAGGTGGCGGGCGAGGCGGGAGACCCGGCTCAGCACCAGCAGGGGGGAGACGTCGAGGTCCGGGCGCTCGGTGTGCCAGGACTCGACGAGCCGATCGACCTCGTCGCGCATGAGGTCACCCTACCTGTCTTGATATCGAGACGTCTTTCTTGACATCAAGATAGCGGGCGGGCATCATCTGTCTTGATGTCGAGAGATGTGCGGCGTCCGCACGCGGCCGTCTGGGACCCCGAGCAGTACGGGGCCTTCGGGGGCGAGCGTGGCAGGGCCTTCTTCGAGCTGATCGCGCACGTCGGGCTGGAGCGCCCGGCCTACGCGGTCGATCTCGGCTGCGGTTCGGGCGAGCTGACCGCCGCGCTGGCGGCCCGCTGGCCGGACGCCGTGATCGACGGCTACGACAGCTCCCTGGAGATGGTCCAGGCCGCCCGCGCGCACGAGATCCCCGGACGGCTCGCCTTCGGCGTCTGGGACGTCGCGGACTGGCGTCCGGAGCGTCCGGTCGACCTGATCGTCGCCAACGCCGTCCTGCACTGGGTCCCGGAGCACGTCGAGCTGTTCCCGCGCTGGCTGGACGCGCTGACCGGCAGCGGCGTCCTCGCCTTCCAGGTGCCGGGCAACTTCGACGCGCCGAGCCATGTGCTGCTGCGGGACCTGTGCGAGTCGCCGCGCTGGCGCGACCGGCTCGGCGGGATCGTCCGGCCCGACCCGGTCCTCGGCCCGGCGGGCTACCTCGACGTCCTGACCCGGCTCGGCTGCCACGTGGACGCCTGGGAGACCACCTACGCGCAGGTGCTCCAGGGCGACGACCCGGTGCTGGAGTGGGTCAAGGGGACGGCGCTGCGGCCCGTCCTGACCGCGCTGAACCCGTCCGACGCCGCCGAGTTCGTCGGCGCGTACCGGGAGCGCCTCCGCGGGGCCTACCCGCCTAGTTCCTACGGAACGGTGTTCCCGTTCCGGCGCATCTTCGTGGTCGCAGCCAAGCGCGCCGACCCCTAGAGCAGGATGCCGTCCGCCGCGCGGGGGAAGCGATTCCGTTCCCCTGCGGTGCGTCACCCCGCGCGGCGGACGGCGTCCCATACCCTCCTAGGAGAACCCCATGCCGATCAAGGGCTACCACCATGTCCAGATCGCGGCTCCCGCCGGATCCGAGGACGCCATGCGAGCCTTCTACGCCGGGGTGCTGGGCTTCACCGAGATCCCGAAGCCCCCGGAGCTGGCCAAGCGCGGCGGCGTCTGGTTCCGCGGCCCCGGGCTCGAACTGCACGTCGGTGTCGACCCGGAGTTCCGCGCCCCGAAGAAGGCCCACCCCGCCTTCCTCGTGGACGGCCTGGACGCGCTCGCGGGCGACCTCCGCGCGGCCGGCCACGAGGTGATCCCGGACGGCCTGTTCCCCGGATACCGGCGCTTCTACGCCACCGACCCCGCGGGCAACCGCCTGGAGTTCCTCCAGCCCGCGTGACGGCGGAAACGCGAAGGGCGGCTCCCGCGTGGTGCGGGGGCCGCCCTTTTTGCTCGGACGCCTGGCCTGGACGCGTCCGGAGGACGCAGTTCAGCGGGTGGCGATCTCGGCGGGGTCGCGGACCGGGTCGGTCTCGGCCGCGCCGCCGGTCTCGGTCTCGGGCGCGTCCGGCTGCCCGGCCAGGACGCCCTCCTCGTCGGCGCCGTCCTCACGGCGGGCCTTGCGCTGGGCCTTCTCGGCCTTCGCGGCGGCCTTCTCCTCGGCGCGCTCGGCCTTCGCCTCGGCCTTGTCGGCCCTGGCCTGGGCCTTCTCCCGCTGCTTCTCCATCCGCTCCAGCTCCTTGCGGCGCCGCTTCGGATCGAGGTAGGGACGGGGCTCGAGGCCGGACAGGCCGTTCCAGGCGAGGTTGACGATGTGGGCGGCGACCTCCTCGCGGCCGGGTTTGCGCACGTCCAGCCACCACTGGCCGGTCAGCGCGACCATCCCGACGAGCGACTGCGCGTACATGGGCGCGGCCTTGTCGTCGTAGCCGTGGCGCTTGAACTCCTGCGCGAGGATGTGCTCGACCTCACCGGCGATCTCGCTCAGCAGGCTCGCGTAGGAGCCGGTGCCGGTGCCGCCGTGCGAGTCCCGGACCAGGATGCGGAACCCGTCCGGGCTCTCCTCGATGTACTCCAGCAGCCCGAGGGCGGCCTTCTCCAGCTTGGACCGGTAGTGGATCGCCGAGTTCAGGGCGTCGGTCACCAGGGAGAGCAGCCGCTCGAACTCGCGGTCCACCACGACCGCGTACAGGCCCTCCTTGCCGCCGAAGTGCTCGTACACCACCGGCTTGGAGACCCCCGCCGCGCTGGCGATCTCCTCCACCGAGGTGCCGTCCAGTCCCCGCTCGGCGAAGAGCGTCCGGCCGATGGTGAGGAGCTGCTCGCGTCGTTCCTTGCCGGTCATGCGCTTTCTGCGCGACCTTGGGGCGGGTTCAGTCACGTCGTCAATTGTGACGGTCACGCGGCCTTCTCGCCGCCCGGGGCGGCATCCGCGACCGTTTCGACGCCCGCGCGGCCGCCGGGCCGTCCGCCGGAGAGGCGCTTGGCCGCGAGGCGCTCGGTGTTCGGCCAGCGGACGCTCGTCGCCCACCCCAGCTTCTCGAACGCCCAGATGATCCGGGCGCTGATGTCGATCTGGCCCTTGAGGACGCCGTGCCGCGCGCACGTCGGGTCGGAGTGGTGCAGGTTGTGCCAGGACTCGCCCAGCGACGGGATCGCGAGCCACCACACGTTGCGGGACTTGTCACGCGCCTCGAAGTGCTCGGCGCCGAAGGTGTGGCAGATCGAGTTGATCGACCAGGTCACGTGGTGGACGAGGGTGACCCGGACGAGCCCGGCCCAGAAGAACGCGGTCAGCGCGCCCGCCCAGGACATGGTGATCAGGCCGCCGAGCACGCCCGGGAGGATCAGGGTCACCGCGACCAGGCCCGGGAACCAGCGGTGCAGGGCCGCGATGTCGCGGTCCTTGAGCAGGTCCGGGGTGTAGCGGCGCTTGTTGGTGCGGTTGCCGTCGAACAGCCAGCCGTAGTGCGCCCAGGCGAGGCCCTTGGTGAGGGCCTTCCAGTCCGAGCCGAACCGCCACGGCGAGTGCGGGTCGAGCTCCATGTCGGAGTGCTTGTGGTGCCGCCGGTGGTCGGCGACCCAGGTGATGACCGGGCCCTCCATGGCGAGGCTGCCCGCCACCGCCAGGAAGATCTTCAGGCCGCGGCCGGCCTTGAACGACCCGTGCGTGAAGTAGCGGTGGTACCCGACGGTGATGCCGCCCGCGGAGACCACGTAGAAGACCGCGGTGAGGACGACGTCGGTCCAGCCGAGGAAGCGGCCCCAGAGCATCGGGACGGCGGCGAGGAGCGCGAGGAACGGGACACCGGTGAACACCGCGACGAGGACCTTCTCGGCCGTCCCCTGGGGCTCGGCGTCGAACTCCGGTTGTGCCTTGCGTCGCTCCGTTGCGTCGACGACGGGGGCTGAGGACATGCGACACCACTTCTTCCTGCTCAGAGGGCGCTCTCTCCCGAAGCGCATACCTACGTCACCGTAACCTACGCTCCCGTAAGTAAACAGCGGCCGAAAGTAAAATCGCTCACAGCGGCCGAAAGTCGCGTTACGGTCACCATGCGGTCACCCCGCGCCGCATCCGCCCGACCTCCGACCTCACGACCCCAGACCTCCCCACCCCTCAGGCAGCCCGCACGCTCGGACCCCTCACCCGGACGGAGCCCGCATGGCACCTCTCACCCGCGCCCTCGCGTCCCTGGACGGACTCTCGGTCGGCGACGCCTTCGGCAACCGGTTCTTCGAACCCGACAACCGTGACCTCGCGCCCGACCGCGACCTGCCGCCCACGCCCTGGGCCTGGTCGGACGACACCGAGATGGCCTGCACGATCGTGGACGTCCTCGCCCGGCACGACCGGATCGAGCAGGACGACCTCGCCGCCCGCTTCGCCGAGCGCATGGACGTCGGCCGCCGGTACGGCGTCGGCGCGGCCGAGCTGCTGACCCGCGTCCGCTCCGGCCACGACTGGCGGGTCGCCGCCTGCGACTCCTTCGACGGCAAGGGCTCCTACGGCAACGGCGCGGCGATGCGCGTGGCCCCGCTCGGCGCCTACTTCGCCGACGATCCGGACCGTGCGGCGCAGGAGGCCGAGCTGTCCGCCGAGGTCACCCACGTCCACCCGGAGGGCGTCGCCGGGGCGGTGGCGGTCGCGGTCGCGGCGGCCTACGTCACCCGCACGGACGAGCCGTCCCCGCGCGATGTGATCGAAATCGCCCTCGACCACACGCCCGCTTCGGGGCAGTACGTCCGGCGCGGGCTGCGCCGGGCCCTGAACCTGCTCCGGCACGCGCCCAAGGAGGCCGCGCACGAGCTCGGGAACGGCTCCCGGATCTCCGCGCAGGACACCGTCCCGTTCTGCCTGTGGGCCGTCGCCACCCACCTGGACGACTACGAGCGGGCCGTCCGCGCGTGCGCGTCCGTCGGGGGCGACATGGACACCACGGCGGCCATCGTGGGCGGGATCCTGGGCGTCCGGACGTCCCCGCCCGCGGACTGGCTGGAGGCCCGGGAGCCCCTGCCCGAATGGCTCGGGGCCTGAAAAGGGGTACCGGAGGCGGGGCCCGGCTTCGGTATCCTTGCGGTGATCGGCGGGGCGCTCGTCCCGCCGTGCGGTCCGGCGTGGTGTAACTGGCAGCACAAGGGTTTTTGGTGCCCTTAGACAAGGTTCGAATCCTTGCGCCGGAGCTGACCGGCTTCCTCCCGCCTCGGGTGCTGGCTGACAGATCCGGGCCGGACGGTATCCTTCGGGTGTCGGGTGCGCTCTGACCTGCTCCGCCGCCTTCCGCGCACCGGTCGGCGGCAGGCAACGATCGCAGGCGCGCATCTCGTCACAACACCCGTCCGCGATGCCGAGGAGCCTCCTAGTGAGTGCCAGCCGCCCGGCTGCCGTCATCGTCCTCGCCGCAGGTGAGGGCTCCCGGATGAAGTCCCGTACCTCCAAGGTCCTGCACGAGCTGTGCGGGCGCTCCATGCTGGGCCACGTGCTGGCCGCCGCCGGAGCCCTGGACCCCGAGCGGACGCTCGTGGTCGTCGGCCACCGGCGCGAGCAGGTGATCGAGCACCTCCAGGGGGCCGCGCCGCACGCCGTCCCGGTCGTCCAGGAGCGTCAGGGCGGCACCGGTCACGCCGTCCGCACCGCCCTGGAGCAGGTCGGAGAGCTCCACGGGACCGTGGTCGTCACCAACGGCGACCACCCGCTGCTGCGCGGCGAGACCCTCGCCGAACTCGTGCGCACGCACGAGGACGAGGGCAACGCCGTGACCGTCCTGACCACCGAGATGCCCGACGCCACCGGCTACGGCCGCATCCTCCGGGAGGGGGACGGCGCGGTCGCGGGCATCGTCGAGCACAAGGACGCCACCGAGGCCCAGCGCGGCGTCCGCGAGATCAACGTCGGCATGTACGCCTTCGACGGCGCGCTGCTGGCGGGCGCCCTCAAGCGCGTCAGCACCGACAACGCCAGCGGTGAGGAGTATCTCACCGACGTCGTCGCGATCCTGCGCGGGGACGGCCACCGCGCCGGCGCCCACCTGGTCCCGGACTGGGTGGAGACCCAGGGCGTGAACGACCGGGTCCAGCTCGCCCAGGCCCGCCGCCAGCTCAACGACCGCCTCCTGGAGTCCCTCATGCGCGCGGGGGTCACCATCGTCGACCCCGCGTCGGTCTGGGTGGACGTCCAGGTCACCGCCGAACCGGACGCGGTCGTCCACCCGAACACCCAGCTCCACGGCGCCACCCGGCTCGCCGCCGGCGCCGAGGTCGGCCCCGGCTGCACCCTCACCGACACCACGGTCGGCGAGGACGCCCGCGTCGTCAACGCGGTCTGCGTCGAGGCCGAGATCGGCCCGGAGGCCAACGTCGGCCCCTACGCCTACCTGCGCCCCGGCACGCGGCTCGACCGCAGGGCCAAGGCGGGTACGTACGTCGAGATGAAGAACTCGCACGTCGGCGAGGGGGCGAAGGTCCCGCACCTCACCTACGCCGGGGACGCCGAGATCGGCCCGGGCGCCAACATCGGCGCGGGCACGATCTTCGCCAACTACGACGGCGTCACCAAGTCCCGGACCGTGATCGGGACCCGCGCGTTCGTCGGCAGCAACACGGTGCTGATCGCGCCGGTCGAGGTCGGCGACGGCGCGACGACCGCCGCCGGGTCGGCGATCACCAATGACGTGCCGCACGGCGCCATCGCCGTCGCCCGAGGGCGGCAGCGCAACATCGAGGGGTGGGTCGAGCGCAGGCGCGCCGGCACCCCCTACGCCGAGGCGGCGCGCCGGGCCCGCGAGAACGAGGGCCCGGAGCGGGAAGAGATCCCGGAGCGGGACGAGAACAGGGCCGGCGAGTGAACGGCGCAACGAACTCTGAGGGGGAGTCGTCCAAGTGAGTGGGATCATGACCAGCGGCCAGAAGAAGATGATGCTCTTCACCGGCCGCGCCCACCCGGAACTGGCCAAAGAGGTCGCGGCGAACCTCGACGTCGAGCTGACGCCGACCTCCGCCTACGACTTCGCCAACGGGGAGACCTTCGTCCGGTTCCTGGAGTCGGTCCGTGGCAGCGACGCGTTCGTGATCCAGAGCCACACCGCGCCGATCAACCAGTGGATCATGGAGCAGCTGATCATGGTGGACGCGCTGAAGCGCGCCTCCGCCAAGCGGATCACCGTGGTCGCGCCGTTCTTCGGCTACGCGCGGCAGGACAAGAAGCACCGCGGCCGTGAGCCGATCTCGGCCCGGCTGATGGCCGACCTGTTCAAGACCGCGGGCGCGGACCGGCTGATCACCGTCGACCTGCACACCGCGCAGATCCAGGGCTTCTTCGACGGCCCGGTCGACCACCTGTTCGCGCTGGACCTGCTGGCCGACCACTTCGAGGACAAGCTCGACCTGTCCCAGGTCACCGTGGTCGCGCCGGACGCCGGCCGGGTGCGGGTCACCGAGCGCTGGTCGGACCGGCTCGGCGGCGTGCCGATGGCGATCATCCACAAGAAGCGCGACCCGGACGTGGCCAACGAGGTCAAGGTGTTCGACGTGGTCGGCGACGTCAAGGGCCGCACCTGCGTGGTCGTCGACGACATGATCGACACCGCCGGGACGATCGTGAAGGCCGCCGACGCCCTGTTCGAGCACGGCGCGACCAAGGTCGTCGTCGCCGCCACCCACGGCGTGCTGTCCGGCCCGGCCGTGGACCGGATGAAGAACTCCAGGATCTCCGAGGTGGTGCTGACCAACACGCTGCCGATCCCGGAGGACAAGCAGTTCGACAAGCTGACCGTCCTGTCGATCGCACCGCTGGTCGCCCGCGCGATCCACGAGGTGTTCTCCGACGGCTCGGTGACCAGCCTGTTCGGCGGTCACAGCTGATCGACCCCGACGAACGCCCGGTCCGCCTCGCGGGCCGGGCGTTCGCGCGTTCCCGGCCTCTTTCCCGGCCCCGTGACCTGGGCGATCAAGGGTGGATCGTCCCGATGAGCCCGTTCCGTGCTCACGCAAAGCGGCGGTCGGTGGGCTGAGGCGTTCCGGCCATCGGCTAGACTCTGTGAATCCGCGTATGCCCCCGGGTCGGTTCAGTGCGGCCCTGGCAGTGGAACCTGGACAGGTTCCGCACTCCCCGGGGGACCGCGAACGAGTCTTCGAGGCGCATGACGCATCGCATGACGCATCGAGCAACGCCTGATTTCGCACTGTCCGTAGCGGACGACCGTGTGGTCGGCCGTGGATCGCAACAACGAGGAGTTTTCGCCGTGTCCGAGGTACGCATCGCCGCCGAGCCGCGCACCGAGTTCGGTAAGGGTGCCGCGCGGCGCACCCGCCGGGCCGGCAAGGTGCCCGCCGTCCTCTACGGCCACGGCACCGACCCCGTGCACATCACGCTGCCGGGCCACGAGCTCATGCTCGCCCTGAAGACCCAGAACGTGCTGCTGACGATCGAGGTCGACGGCAAGGACGCCGAGCTGGCCCTGCCGAAGGACGTCCAGCGCGACCCGATCAAGGGCTTCATCGAGCACGTCGACCTGCTCGCGGTGAAGCGCGGCGAGAAGGTCACCGTCGAGATCCCGGTGAACGTGGTCGGCGACGTCATCGCCGGCGGCCTGGTGGCCCAGGAGACCGTCCAGCTGTCGGTCGAGGCCGAGGCCACCCACATCCCGACCGCCGTGGACGTCTCGATCGACGGCCTGGAGATCGGCACCCAGGTGCACGCCTCCTCCCTCGCGCTGCCGGCCGGCGTCACCCTGGTCACCGACCCCGAGACGCTGATCCTGCAGATCAACGACGCGTCGGTCTCCGCGGGCGACACCGAGGGCGAGGCCGCCGAGGCCACGACCGAGGTTCCGACCGAGGCCGAGGCCGCCGAGGCCGCCGCCGAGTGACGACCGGTCCGGTCTGACGCTCGTTCAGCAAGTCTTGAGCACGGCCCCCTCCGGTGCGTCCGCACCGGAGGGGGCCGTGCCCGTTTCTCCGAGGAACCGTGGTGAGCACTGATCTGTGGCTGGTCGTCGGGCTGGGCAACCCCGGGCCGTCCTACGCGGGCAACCGGCACAACGCCGGGTTCATGGTGCTGGACGTCCTGGGCGGACGCGTCGGCGGCAGGTTCAGGTCGCACAAGGCGCGCGCGGACGTCCTCGAGGGGCGGCTCGCGGGCACGCGCGTCGTCCTCGCCAAGCCGCGCTCGTACATGAACGAGTCGGGCGGCCCGGTGAAGGCGCTGCGCGACTTCTACAAGGTCCCGCTCGAGCGCACGATCGTCGTCCACGACGAGCTCGACATCCCCTACGGGGCGATCCGCCTCAAGAAGGGCGGCGGGGACAACGGGCACAACGGGCTGCGGTCACTCACCAAGTCCCTCGGCGACCGGGACTACCTGCGGGTCCGCTTCGGCGTGGGCCGTCCGCCCGGCCGGATGGACGCCGCCGACTTCGTCCTCAGGGACTTCTCGTCGACCGAGCGCAGGGAACTCGATCTGAACGCCGAACGCGCAGGCGACGCGGTGGAGGCCTTGCTCACCGAGGGCCTGGACGCCGCCCAGAACGTGTTCCACGCCTCCTGACGCCCGTAAGATGCATCACAACGTGATGCATGTGGGCGCATGTGAACCTCGTGCGGTATTCGGCCGTCACCGAGATGTGAACCACCTTCCGGGGCAGGCGTGCAAGGCGGTGATTCGAGCATGACCCTGGTGGACGGGCTTCGATCGTCGGAAGCCGAGTCCTCCGGCGCGGCCCGGGCACGGTCGGGCGTCCAGCAGTGGATGCGGGCCTACCAGCGGGCCGCGGTGGCGCTCGACGCGACGGCCATGCTGCTGGGCGCCGGTGCGGCGTTCGCGGTGCGGTTCCCCGGAGTTCCGCACGATGACGATGTGCCCTATCTGGGCTTCAGCCTGGCCCTTCCGATGTTCTGGCTGGTCGCGCTCGCGCTGTGCCGGGCCTACCGGCCGCGCTACACCGGCGTCGGCTACGAGGAGTTCCACCGCGTGCTGCGCGCGGGGTTCCTGCTCGTCGCGTCCGTCGCGATGCTGTCCTACGCGTTCAAGATCGAGATCGCCCGCGGCTACGTGGCGATCGCGCTGCCGCTCGGCGTCTTCCTGACGCTGGTCGCGCGGTACCGGCTGCGCAAGCGTCTGCACCGGCGGCGCTGGAACGGCGCCTGCATGCGCCGGGTCGTCGCGGTCGGGCACCGCGCGGCGCTGTCGGACCTGATCCGCCTGCTGCGGCAGAAGCGCTACCACGGCATGGACGTCGTGGCGGTGTGCCTGCCGCCGAGCGACCGGGGCGGCCCGGTCCGCAAGGTGCCGGTCGAGGGAGACTTCGGCCAGGTCGCCCAGGTCGTGGACCGGGTCGGCGCCGACTCGGTCGCCGTCCTGGCCTGTCCCGAGATGGACGGCGTCGCGCTGCGCCGGCTGGCCTGGCAGATCGAGCGCGACGACGTGGAGCTCGCGGTGGCGCCCGCGCTGATGGACGTGGCGGGCCCGCGCATCTCGATCCGCCCGGTGTCCGGGCTGCCGCTGCTGCACGTGGAGCATCCGGAACTGGACGGCGTCCGCAAGGCGCTGAAGACGCTGCTCGACCGGGTGGGCGCGGGCCTGGCCCTGCTCGTGCTGAGCCCGCTGATGCTGACCATCGCCGTGGCGGTCAGGGCGACCGACCGGGGGCCGGTGCTGTTCCGGCAGGTCCGGGTCGGGCGCGGCGGGCGCGAGTTCACCGTCCTGAAGTTCCGGACGATGGTCGTGGACGCCGAGCACCGCAAGGCCGAGCTGATGGACGACAACGAGCACGACGGCGTCCTGTTCAAGATCCGGTCGGATCCGCGGGTGACCCGGGTGGGACGGCTGCTGCGGCGCTACTCGATGGACGAGCTGCCCCAGCTGTTCAACGTGCTGCGCGGTGAGATGTCCCTGGTGGGGCCGCGTCCGCCGCTGCCGGAGGAGGTCGCCAGGTACGGTGGCGACGTGTACCGGCGGCTGGTCGTCCGGCCCGGTCTGACCGGGTTGTGGCAGGTGAGCGGGCGTTCCGACCTGAACTGGGAGGAGTCGGTCCGGCTCGATCTGCGGTACGTGGACAACTGGTCGCTGGCGATGGATCTTCAGATCATGTGGAAGACGTGGTCGGCGGTGGTCCGGGGCTCGGGCGCCTACTGAGGCGTTCCGGACTTCGGACGGGACCCGATGTGGGTCCGGTTCCGGGGGTCATGGCATTCTTAACCCAATTGATCGGCTGAGTCGGGAATGGGCGGTGGCGGACGGGATGACGGACCTCGGGACGGACCGGACGACGGACCACGCGCTGGCGGCCGAGCTGGCGACGGAGGCGGGACGGCTTCTCCTGGCCGTCCGCGACGAGCTGGGCTTCGGCGACGCGCGCACGCTCAAGGACACCGGTGACCTGCGGGCGCACGAGTACCTGATGGCGCGGCTGGCCGAACGCTGTCCGGGTGACGCCGTGCTCTCCGAGGAGGGACGGGCGTCGGTCGCGGGCAAGCGGTCCGCCGGGTCGTCCGCCGTGCCCACCGCCAACACCGCGGTCGAGGAGCGCCTGGCGGCTCCCCGCGTCTGGATCGTCGACCCGCTCGACGGCACCCGCGAGTTCAGCGAGGAGGGACGGCTCGACTGGGCCGTCCACGTCGCGCTCTGGACCGGCGACCACCTCGCGGCGGGCGCGGTCGCGCTGCCCGCGCGCGGCGTGACCCTCCACACCACGGCGTCCGGCGCGGCCGTCCTGCCGACGGGGCCCGCCGCGTCCGGCTGGACGGCCGACACGCTCGGCTCCACGCGCGCGGAGGCGGCCGGTCTGGTCGTGCCGGAGCCCGCCGAGCCCGGACGGCTGCGGATCGCCGTGAGCCGGACGCGTCCGCCCGCGTTCCTCGAAGCGCTCGCCGGGCGTGTGCCCGTGGAGCTCGACCTCGTGCCGATCGGGTCGGCGGGCGCGAAGATCTCGGCCGTGCTGCTCGGCGAGGTGGACGGCTACGTCCACGCGGGCGGCCAGTACGAGTGGGACTCGGCCGCCCCGGCCGCGGTCGCGCTCGCGGCGGGCGCGCACGCGTCCCGCGTGGACGGGTCCCCCCTGGTCTACAACCGGGCCGACCCGAGGCTGCCGGATATCCTGGTGTGCCACCCCGGATCGGCGTCGACGCTGCTGGACGGCATCCGGGAGCCGTCGGAATCCGCCCCATGACCAGTCCCGACCCGAGTCGCCCCGAAGTCAGGGAGTCCGTGCCCATGCAGCGTTCCGATTACCTGCTGTCCCAGCTGGACGTGCTGGAAGCCGAGTCGATCCACATCATCCGGGAGGTGGCCGCCGAGTTCGAGCGGCCCGTCCTGCTCTTCTCCGGCGGCAAGGACAGCATCGTGATGCTGCGCCTGGCGCAGAAGGCGTTCCGGCCCGCTCCGATCCCGTTCCCGGTCATGCACGTCGACACCGGGCACAACTTCCCCGAGGTCATCGAGTACCGCGACCGGCGCGCGGACGAGCTGGGCCTGCGCCTGGTCGTCGCGTCGGTGCAGGAGTCCATCGACGCCGGACGCGTCGTGGAGGAGACCGGACGCCGCGCGTCCCGCAACCGGCTGCAGACCACCACGCTGCTGGACGCGATCGAGGAGCACCGGTTCGACGCCGCGTTCGGCGGGGCCCGCCGCGACGAGGAGAAGGCCCGCGCCAAGGAGCGCGTCGTGTCGTTCCGCGACGAGTTCGGGCAGTGGGACCCGAAGAACCAGCGTCCCGAGCTGTGGAACCTGTACAACACGCGCATCCGGCAGGGCGAGCACGTCCGGGTGTTCCCGCTCTCGAACTGGACCGAGCTGGACATCTGGGACTACGTCCGGCGCGAGGAGCTGGAGCTGCCGCCCATCTACTTCGCGCACACCCGCCGGGTGTTCGAGCGCGACGGCATGCTGCTGGACGCGCAGACCGGCTTCGCCAACCGCGGCGACGACGAGCCGGAGTTCGAGGCGACCGTCCGGTACCGGACGGTCGGCGACGCGTCCTGCACGGGCGCGGTGAAGTCGGCCGCCTCGTCGCTGGAGGAGGTCATCGAGGAGATCGCGGCGACGCGGATCACCGAGCGCGGGCAGACCCGCGCCGACGACCGCGCGTCCGAGGCCGCCATGGAGGACCGCAAGAAGGAGGGGTACTTCTAGTGAGCGCTGCAGTGGGGGCGACCGGGAAGCCCATGGACATCCTGCGGTTCGCGACGGCGGGCTCGGTGGACGACGGCAAGTCCACGCTCATCGGGCGGCTGCTGTTCGACTCCAAGTCGATCTTCGAGGACCAGCTGGAGGCGGTCGAGCGGACCTCCGCCGACCGCGGCGAGGACTACACCAACCTCGCGCTGCTCACCGACGGCCTGCGGGCCGAGCGCGAGCAGGGCATCACCATCGACGTGGCGTACCGGTACTTCGCGACGCCGCGCCGCAAGTTCATCATCGCCGACACCCCGGGGCACATCCAGTACACCCGGAACATGGTGACCGGCGCGTCCACCGCCGACCTGGCGATCATCCTGGTGGACGCGCGCAAGGGCATCCTGGAGCAGTCCCGGCGGCACGCGTTCCTGGCGACGCTGCTGAAGGTGCCGCACCTGGTCGTCGCGGTGAACAAGATGGACCTGGTCGACTACGACCGGGCCGTCTACGAGCGGATCGTGGACGAGTTCACCGCGTTCGCCGCCAAGCTCGACATCACCGACCTGACCTTCGTCCCGATCTCGGCGCTGCACGGCGACAACGTGGTGGAGCGCTCCGGGAACACCCCCTGGTACGAGGGCAGCTCGCTGCTGCACCACCTGGAGCACGTCCACATCGCGTCCGACCGGAACCTCATCGACGTGCGGTTCCCGGTGCAGTACGTGATCCGGCCGCACAAGAGCACCGACCCCGCCCTGCACGACTACCGGGGGTACGCGGGGCAGGTCGCGGGCGGCGTGCTGAAGCCGGGCGACGAGGTCGTGCACCTGCCGTCCGGGCTGACCACGACGATCACCCACATCGACGGCCCGAACGGCCCGGTGGACGAGGCGTACGCGCCGATGTCGGTGACGCTGCGGCTCGCCGACGACATCGACATCAGCCGCGGCGACATGATCGCCCGTCCGAACAACCGTCCCGAGGTCGCGCAGGACCTGGAGGCGATGGTCTGCTGGATGACCCCGGACCGGCAGCTCACCCCGCGCACCAAGCTGACCATCAAGCACACCACCCGCACCGCGCGCGCGATGGTCAAGGACCTGAACTACCGGCTGGACGTCAACACCCTGCACCGCGACGAGGAGGCGACCGGTCTCGGGCTGAACGAGATCGGCCGGATCGGGCTGCGCGTCACCCAGCCGCTGTTCGTGGACGACTACTCCCGCAACCGGCTGACCGGCGGTTTCGTCCTGATCGACGAGGCCACCAACAACACCGTCGCGGCAGGGATGATCATCTCGGCCCGGTAGGGAGAGGGGCGCGTCCTCACTGTGCGATGGCTGGTTGTGGCCAGGGGTGAGCGGGGCATCGGGCGTCCGGGTGGCCGGTAATGTCGAAGGAGTTTCCTTCGGGGTCTCTGGAGCCACTTTGAACCGTCTCGTTCCCCCCTGGCCCGGCGGGGGTGTCAGGTGAAGGCGCTCGTGCTGGCGGGCGGGTCGGGGTCGCGGCTGCGGCCGATCACGCACACCTCGGCCAAGCAGCTGGTGCCCGTGGCCAACAAACCGGTGCTGTTCTACGGGCTGGAGGCGATCCGGGACGCGGGGATCCGCGAGGTCGGCATCGTCGTCGGCGACACGGCCGCCGAGATCGAGGGCGCCGTCGGCGACGGCTCGCGGTTCGGCCTCGAGGTCACCTACCTGCCCCAGGACGCGCCGCGCGGGCTCGCCCACGCCGTCCTGATCGCGCGCGAGTACCTCGGTGACGACGACTTCGTGATGTACCTCGGCGACAACTTCGTCGTCGGCGGCATCGACGGGATCGTCCAGCGGTTCCGGGACGAGCGTCCGGACGCGCAGATCATGCTCACCCAGGTGTCCGACCCGCGCGCCTTCGGCGTCGCCGAGCTGGACGCGGGCGGACGCGTCGTCGGCCTCGAGGAGAAGCCGCGCGAGCCCAAGAGCGACCTGGCGCTCGTCGGCGTCTACATCTTCGGGCCCCGGGTGCACGACGCGGTCGCGCGGCTCAAGCCGTCCTGGCGGGACGAGCTGGAGATCACCGACGCGATCCAGGGGCTGATCGACGCGGGTCACCGGGTCGAGTCCACGGTGATCTCGGGATACTGGAAGGACACCGGGAACGTCACCGACATGCTCGAGGTGAACCGGCTGGTCCTGGAGGCCGTCGAGCCGTCGGTCGCGGGCGCCGTGGACGACTCGTCCGAGCTGATCGGGCGGGTCGTGGTCGAGGCGGGCGCGACGGTGACCGGGTCGCGGATCGTCGGGCCGGTGATCGTCGGCGCGGGCTCGGTCGTGCGCGACTCCTACCTCGGGCCGTTCACCTCGATCGACCGCGACTGCCGGGTGATCGGCAGTGAGATCGAGTACTCCATCGTCCTGCGCGGCGCGTCCATCGACGGTGTGGGCCGGATCGAGTGCTCGCTGATCGGCCGCGAGGCCGAGGTGACGCCCGCGCCGCATGTGCCCCGTGCCCACCGTCTCGTCCTAGGCGACCACAGCAAGGTGCAGATCAGACCATGAGAATTCTGGTGACCGGCGGGGCCGGGTTCATCGGGTCCCAGTACGTGCGCGACCTCGTGTCGGGCGTCTATCCGGCCTTCGCGGGAGCGGAGGTGACCGTCCTTGACCGGCTGACGTACGCGGGCAACCTCGCGAACCTGGATCCGGTGGAGGGCGGGTACGAGTTCGTCCTCGGGGACGTGTGCGACAGCGAGCTGCTCGCCGACCTCGTGCCCGGCCACGACGTGGTGGTCAACTTCGCGGCCGAGTCGCACGTGGACCGCTCGATCGCGAGCGCCGGGGAGTTCGTCCGGACGAACGTGCTGGGCGTGCAGGCGCTCATGCAGGCGTGCCTGGACGCGGGCGTGCCCCGGGTCGTCCAGGTGTCGACGGACGAGGTGTACGGCAGCGTCGAGGTGGGCTCGTGGGACGAGTCCGCGCCGCTCGCTCCCCGGTCGCCGTACTCGGCGGCCAAGGCGGGCGGCGACATGATCGCGCGGGCGTACGCCGTCACGCACGGCCTGCCGGTGTCGATCACGCGCTGCGGGAACAACTACGGGCCGTACCAGTTCCCGGAGAAGGTCATCCCGCTGTTCGTGACGAACCTGATGGACGGACTGTCCGTGCCGCTGTACGGGGACGGCGGGAACGTCCGCGACTGGATCCACGCCGCCGACCACTGCCGGGGCATCCAGGTCGTGGCCGAGCGCGGCGAGCCCGGCGAGGTCTACCACATCGCGGGGACGGCCGAACTGACGAACCTCCAGCTCACCCAGCACCTGCTGGACGCGCTCGGCGTCGGCTGGGACCGGGTCGAGCGCGTCCCGGACCGCAAGGGCCACGACCGCCGGTACTCGCTGGACGACACCCGGCTCCGCGCCCTCGGCTACGCGCCGGAGATCACGTTCGAGGACGGGCTCGCCGAGACCGTCCGGTGGTACGCCGAGCGTCGCGACTGGTGGGAGCCGCTGAGGAAGCGGATCGGGGACGGCTCGTGAAGTGGCTGGTCACCGGCGCCCGGGGGATGCTGGGCGCCGACCTCATGGCGCGGCTGGCGGACGCGGACGCCGTCGGGCTCGACCGCGCGTCCCTCGACATCGCCGACGGCGTGGCCGTGAAGGACGCCGTCGCGGCGCACCGTCCGGACGTGGTGGTCAACTGCGCCGCCTGGACGGACGTGGACGGCGCGGAGAAGGACTCAAGGGTCTTCGACGCGAACCACTTCGCCGTCATCCACCTCGCCGGCGCGTGCCGGGCCACGGGCGCGCGCCTGGTGCAGATCTCGTCCGACTACGTCTTCCCGGGGCACGGCCCCTACGACGAGGACGACGAGACCGGGCCGATCAGCGAGTACGGCTTCTCGAAGCTGTGGGGAGAGGAGGCCGCGCGCGACCACGAGCTCACCTACGTCGTCCGGACGGCCTGGCTGTACGGCGCGCACGGCGGGAACTTCGTCGCGACGATGGCGCGGCTCGCCGCCGAGCGCGACACCGTGGACGTCGTCGACGACCAGTTCGGCCAGCCCACCTGGACGGGCGACCTCGCCGACCGGATCGTCCGGATGGTCACGTCCGGCGCGCCCTACGGGACCTACCACGGGACGAACGCGGGCGAGACCAGCTGGTACGGGCTCGCCCGGGAGGTGTTCACGCTGCTCGGGCACGATCCGGAGCGGGTCCGGCCGACGACGACCGACCGGTTCCCGCGTCCGGCGCGGCGTCCGGCCAACTCCGTCCTGCGGCACGGCGGGTGGGCCCGCGCGGGTCTCCCGCCGATGCGCGACTGGCGTGACGCGCTGCGCGACGCCTGGCCGCGCCTGGACCTCAAGGGCTAACCCCTCTCCGCCGCGACGATCATGAAGTTCGGCAGGTGCATCTCGAACGCGGGAGGGCGCGAGAACGCGAGACGGGGCGGGGACGCGGGGCGGCGGCGATCAGGGGAACGCGGCGCCGAGCTTGTCGTAGTAGGCGAGGCAGTCCTGGTAGTCGGGGAGGAGCCCCGCGGCCAGGGCCTCGGCGAGGGACGGCGCGGCGGCGTCCTTGTCCGACAGGACGATGTCGAGGCCGTCCGGCCAGGCGATGCCGAGCTCGGGGTCCATCGGGTGGACGCCGTGCTCGCGCGGCGGGTTGTAGGACTCCGAGCACAGGTAGATCGCGGTCGTGTCGTCCTCGAGGGCGAGGAAGGCGTGCCCGAGGCCCTCGGCGAGGTACATGCAGCGCCGGTTCTCCTCGTCCAGCCGGACGGCCTCGGACCGGCCGAAGGTGGGGGAGCCGACGCGGAGGTCGACCACGACGTCCAGCAGGGCGCCGCGCACGCACCAGATGTACTTCGCCTGGCCCGGCGGGACGTCCGCGAAATGCACGCCGCGCAGGACGCCGCGTGCCGAGACCGAGCAGTTCGCCTGCTCCAGCTTCAGGTCGTGACCGAGTCGATCGCGCAGGGCGTCCGCCCGGAACCACTCGTGAAACGAGCCCCGGCCGTCTCCGTGCACGCGGGGCGAAATGACGAACGCCCCTTTGATGCCAAGTGGTTCCACATGCGCAAGAATGCCACACGGTCGGTCGAGGAGAGGCAGGTCACATCGTGCGATCCAGCACCTCCGCCGGAGCGCGGACGGGCACGTCCGCCGCGCTGCGCTCGGGGGCCCTCGCGGTCCCCGTGGCGGTGTCGGTCGCGGGACTGGTCGCGGCGGCCGAGGCCCCGGCGGCGACCGCCGCTCCGGATCCCGTCCCGACCTCCTCGCCGCAGGCGTCGGTGGCCTTCCGCACCTCCGACCCGCGCCTCTCCGACCCCGGCGCGCTGGCCAGGGGCATCGCCCACCCCGACGTCTGGTGGACGCTCGACGCCCGCCGGAACCGCCTGTTCGCCGTCGGCGACGACGGGAGGACGAAGGCGTCGTACACCGTCCCGGGCGCGCGCGGGTGGGACACGCTCGCGATCGTCAAGGGCGACGGTGGCGCGGGCACGCTCTACCTCGCCGACCTGACCGCGTCGGGCGCCAGGCACGACACCCTCACGCTGTACAGGGTGCCGGAACCGGCCAAGCTGGTGGACGCCGCGCTCGCCGCCCGCAAGTACCAGGTCGCCTATCCGGACGGCGCGCACCAGGCGGGGACGATCATCGGCGACCCGGCCGAGCAACGGCTCTACGTCGTGACCCGGGCGGCGGGCGCCGCGTCGGTGTACGCCCTGCCCGCCGCGCTCGGCTCGCGCGTCGTGAACCGGCTGACCGGGGTGCGGCGGCTGCCGTTCGGGGTGCGTGGCGGCGCGTTCGCCCCGGACGGACGCGTCATGCTGCGCGGCACCGGCGACGTCCGCGTCCTCGCCGGGATCCGCGACAAGGTCACCCAGGTGCTGAGGACGAGCGCGAGGGGCGACGCGATCGCCGTCGCGCCGGACGGACGACGCGTCCTCATCGCCGAGGCGGGCGCGCGCCCGCGCGTCGTCGCCCTGCCCCTGACGGACGGCCCCCAGCCGAAGGCGGGGAAGTCCACCCCACCCGCCGGACGCGCCGTGTCCGATCCCGTGGGGGAGTACCACTCCGCGAAGGAGACCGTGCCGGGCGGCATGCTCGGGACCGGGTCGCTCGCCGGGCTCGCCCTGCTAGGGGTGCTGGGTGGGGGACTCTATCTGCGGGGCCGCCGTCGGCGCGTCCGCGACTGACACGATGATGCGCGTCCCGCCGGTGTCGGTCGTCCTGGCCGTGCCCGTCGTCCTGGCCGTGCCGGGCGTCTCAGGCGTCTCGGCCGTCCGGTAACGGCCACGGCGGAGCGCCTCGGTCCACGCGACCAGGAGCAGCAGCCAGATGCCCGACACGTTCGCGGGCATCGCGAGGCCCTCGGTGGTGATGCCGTCCACCAGGAAGAACGCCAGGATGCCGAGCAGCGTGCCCGCGTCGCCGCGCAGGTCCCTGCGCCGGACGAGGGTGAGCAGCACCGTCCCGAGCGTCAGCAGCAGCGCCACGAACAGCGCCGTGCCGACCGTCCCGTTGTCGACGAGCGCGTTGATGAACGCGTTGTG
Source organism: Actinomadura oligospora ATCC 43269 (assembly GCF_000518265.1). GTDB lineage: Bacteria > Actinomycetota > Actinomycetes > Streptosporangiales > Streptosporangiaceae > Spirillospora > Spirillospora oligospora. Next base: position 116,233 of record NZ_JADG01000016.1, read on the forward strand.
CCCGCCGCCGAGCCCGATGTCCTGGAGGAACAGCCCGCGGGACGCGCCCAGCCCGTGCCCGAAGATCGGCTTCTCGCTGTAGGCGCGCATGGCGAGCGTCCACAGGTCGGTGCGCGAGTTCAGCGACGCGAGCTTGTCGGCCGTCTCGCCGCGCGCCACGAAGCCCATGATCTTGTCGGAGAAGGCCAGCACGCCGACCGCGCCGACCGCCCCGCCGAGCACGACCAGGTCGATCCGCCCGCGCGGGCCGCGCGAGGTCGCCATCAGGACGACCAGCCCGGCCGCAGCGCCCGCCGCCGCGCCGCGCGTCCCGGTCGCGACGAGCGCGCCCATCAGCACCAGCAGGACGCCCGCGTACACGAGCGGCGGCCAGCCGCGCGCCCGCTCCCCGTACACGCGGCTGCGGATCAGCAGCCCGAACACCAGCAGCACCGCGATGCCGAGGTACACGCCCGCGATCACCGGGTGGACGTAGAGCCAGTTGAACCGGGTGAGGGTCTGCGGCGTCCGGGGGAACGGGTGCGCGACGCCGATCGCGATGGACGCCAGCACCACGATCACGAACGCGTGCGCGAGCCGGTGCAGGTCGGCGACCGTCGCCCGCGTCGCCAGCACCTGGACGAGCGCCATCGTCACCATCAGCTGGACGCCGCGGACCGCCCCGAGCGACATGAACGGCGACCACAGCGCCGACATCGCCACGTACCCGGTGAACGCCCACGCCGCGAACAGCAGGCCGGTCGTCCGGCGCACCGGCGGGCGCAAGCCGAACCGGAGGTACAGGTACAGGGCCGCGAGGCCGTAGACGGCGATCTCCAGGAAGACCGTCAGGTCCGGGCTGCCGCCGACCGTCTCGTCCACCGGACGGCTGCGCAGCTTGTAGTCGCTGGCCAGCATCAACGCCATCGGCAGGAGCACGGCCCAGCGGCGGCCCAGTTCGAGGACCACGGCGGGGCGGGGCACGGCGGGACGGGGGAAAAGGGAAGGCATCGCCATCACAGGATAGGCGGGGGCGCGGGCGCAACTACGCTGTCAGCGTGAAACGCGACCTCCTCCCCGAACCGGTCATCGGCGCCGGACGCACCCTGATCCGCCGCTACGGAATGACGACCGCCGCGCTCCGGCCCGGTCCCGACTTCCTGCTGATCGGGGCGAAACGGGGCGGATCGACGTCGCTGTACTACGGGCTGCTCGAGCATCCGCGGATCATGCCGCTGTTCCCGAGCGCGCGGATCCTGCCGAAGCGCAACGACACCAAGGGCGTCCACTACTTCGACTCGCACTACGACGAGGGCGACGCCTGGTACCGCTCGCACTTCCCGGCGATCGCCGCTCGGCGCGCCGCGTCCAAGCGGGCGGGCGGGCCCGTCGTGGTCGGGGAGGGCTCGCCCTACTACCTGTTCCACCCGCTCGCCGCCGAACGCGCCGGACGCGACGTCCCGGACACGCGGATCCTGCTCATCCTGCGCGACCCGGTCGAGCGCGCTTTCTCGCACTACCGCGAGCGCCGCCGCCAGCACGCCGAGGAGCTGGAGACCTTCGAGGACGCCCTCGCCGCCGAGAGCGACCGCCTCGCGGGCGAGGAGGAGAAGATCCGCACCGTCCCCGGCTACCGCAGCTACGCCCACGAGCAGCAGTCGTACCGGGCGCAGAGCGAGTACGCCCCGCACCTGCGCCGCTGGCTCCTGCACTTCCCGCCCGAACGCGTCCACGTCCTGGTCGCCGAGGAGTTCTACGCCGACCAGCAGCGCGCCATCGACGGCGTCGCGACCTTCCTCGGCCTCCCCCCGGCCGTCCTGCCGAAGGCCGCGTCCAAGGTCTGGAACCCGGCCCCCAGCGCCGACCTGAAGGACACCACCCGCAGGTCGCTCGCGGAGCACTTCGCCCCCTTCAACGCCGACCTCGAGAAGCTCCTGGAACGCGACCTCCCCTGGACCAAGCCCTAGGTCGTGCATCGTTCGCGCCGCACGGCGTGCTGAGGCCCGCTCCCATGCAAGGACGGGGGCGGGGTGGGTCAGGTGCGCCAGGCGCCCTGGTGGGTGGTGCCGGTGGGTTTCTTGAGGAGGGTGGCGATGTCGGCGGGGAGGGGGAGCGGGGTCTTGCTCCGCTCCTGGCCGGTGGCGTCGCGGAAGGCGGCCTTGTCCTCGAAGCTCTTCGGGTCGCCCTTGCCGGTGGGCCAGACGACCAGGGCGCGCGGGTGGTCGGCGTCGCGGCGGGAGTAGGCGTTGCCGTTGACGGTGAGGCCCATCTGGGACGCGTCGCGCCGGCGGGTGGTGTCCTCGACGCACAGCAGGCAGGACGAGTCGTCGCGGCCGAGCGCGATGAGGTTGTTCGCGATGGTGATCTGGCCGATGCGCCAGGTCATCGCGCGGTCGGGCGGACGCCGCGGGTCGCTGCCGGTGGCGTGCGCCGGGGCGGTCGGGTCGTCGGCGCGGTGGTCCTGGATGAGGTGCAGGTCGCGGCCGTTGCGGGTCAGGGTGTTGTTCCAGACCCGGACGAACGAGGTGTCGTTGATCTTCAGGCCGTCCTCGCCGTTGTCGCCCACGACGTTGTCGGCGACCACGGCCTGCGCGCAGAGCTCCAGCACCAGGCCGTGGTCGGTGTTGCGGACGACGCGGAGCCCGGTGACCGTGATCCCCTGGACGGACTCGTCGAACCACAGGCCCTTGCCGCGGTTGTCGGCGACGACCCCGCCGACGACGGCGACCTTCCGGGTCCGGGTGATCTTGATGCCGCCGGAGACCGGCGCGGGACGGAAGTGCTCGGTGTTGTTGCCGCGCGACAGGACGTTCTCGATCCGCAGGTCGTCGGCGTAGTTGGCGTGCATGCCGAGCATCCCCGAGCGCAGCGCGGTGATCCCGCGCAGCCGGGCGTGCGGCGCGTCCACCGACAGGCCGGTGGACGCCGAGTCGGTGACCGTCAGGTTCTCGACCGTGACGTTCGCGGCGAGCACCTTGACCGTGCCGAGCTGCGGGATGGACGTGGCGTACCGGCGGACGCCGACGCCGCGCAGCACCGAGCCCGCGCCGCCGAGCGTGACGGCCTCCTCGAGCGTGCTCGCCCGCACCTCGTGCCCGGACGGGTCGGACCCGAGCAGTAGCCGCCGTCCGCGCAGGTCCGCGAAGAACGTGCCGGGCCCGACCCTGGCCGCGGACGCGACCTGCCGTTGTGCGACGCCGTCCACCCAGACCTGCTCGGGGTGTGAGGCCATCGGGAAGGCGGGGTCGAGGAACTTGAATGCCTCGTCGGTGCCGTCCCCGGCGCCCTTGGTGTAGCTGGGGCTGGCGTCGAAGCGGTACGTCCAGCCGCTCGCCGCCCACACCAATCCGGACCGTTTCCACGCGGTGACGCGGGAGCTGCCGTCCAGCCACACGGCCTCGCCTGGATGCGCCTGGATGGTCAGCCGTCGCCCTTGGGGGACGGTCACGGACTCGTGGTAGACGCCGCGCCGCAGCACGATCGTGCCGCCTTCGGGCGCGCGCGTGATCGCGGCGGCGAGGGTGCGCAGTGGCGCGGACGGCGATCCGGAGGCGGCGTCGCTCCCGTTGGGCGCGACGATCACCGCGCCGTGCGGGATCCTGTAGGAGGTGCGTCCGACGGGGAGCGAGCCCGCGCCCGCCTCGGCCTGCGGCGCGGGGCTGGTCCTCACCGCGCGGGGCCTGCTCTCCGGGTCGTCCTGGAAGGCCTGCTGCCAGCCGATGACGCCGCCCGCGACGACCGGGACGGTGATCGCGAGGCCCATCCACACCCGGGCGGTACGGCTGATGCGCATGGGCTAGGGGTGGATCGCGCCAGTGAAAAGGGCCGTCTTGTGCTTGCCGTCGAACGAGACGCCGAGCATAACCGACTTGTACCCCTGGCTGGGCAGGTCGAACGCGTACGAGGCGGACTTGCTCGCGCCGGGCTTGACCGTCCCGTAGAAGTCGTTCAGGTTCGCGTAGGACGTCGGGCTCGCGGTCTGCTTTCCCGCGCCGTACTTCGCGACGACCTTCACGCCGTTCAGGTCGAGCGCCTGCCCGGATCCGTTGGTGAACTTCAGCGTGAAGATGGTGAGGGTCCGCCCGGTGACCTCGCCCGGCCCCTGCTTTCGGTTCTTCACATACCGGACGCCGCTGACCGCGACCGTGACCTTGTCGCTGTAGGTGACCGGCTTCGTCAGCCCGCCCGACATCGTCACCGCCTTCGCGCCCGGCGCGGCGTTGGCCTGCTCCTCGGGCTGCTCGGAGGGCGCGGGGGGAGGCGGTCCGGGCTTGGCGTCCTTCTTCTTCTCCGACGAGCAGCCGGTCAGCGCCAGCGCCACGGTCAGCACCGCGACCGGGGCGACTCGGAGCGAACGCGGAACGGCCATGGGGAGAACTCCTCGAGGGTCGGGGGCGCGCCCGGCCGACGTGCCAGGCTTGGGGGAGGTCGTACGAGTCTAGGCGGACGGACGGGACCCCTGGTCACGATTCAGGCGCATTGCCCGCACCCCCGGGGGCCGACCGACCGGTAATCGTTAACCTAACGCTTACTTCTGGGGGCTGTTGTCACGCCCCGCTCCCTTCTTGTGGAGGATCCCCGCTTGTGAATGTTCGTCTGAATCGACGACTCACCTCCGGCTCGTCGGGACACCACGCCCGGCGCCGCGTCCCCGGCGTCCCCCGCCCGTCCCGGCGGAGCGCGGCGCTCGCCGGAGGCGTCGCGCTGGCCACCGCCGTCGCGGGCGCGATCGTCCTCGTGGACCCGCAGCACTCCGCCACCGTGTCGAGCACGGCCGCCGACTCGGCCGCCACCCCGCCCACGGTCAGCGCGGACCCGCTCCCCACCTGGCAGGTGAACGGCGTCGTCTGGAGCATGGCGACCGTCGGCGACACGGTGTACGCGGCCGGGAAGTTCACCAAGGCCCGTCCGCCGGGCGCGGCCCCCGGGACGCAGGAGGTCGACCGGCAGAACCTCCTCGCGTTCAGCCTGAGCACCGGCGAGCTCGTGAAGTCCTTCGACCACAAGCTGGACGGCCAGGGCCTGCGCGTCGTGGCCTCGCCGGACGGCAAGCGCGTGTACGTCGGCGGCGAGTTCACCGCCGTGGACGGCAGGGCGCACACCCGCCTCGCCGCGTTCGACACCGCGTCCGGCGCCCTCGTGGACGCCTTCAAGCCGGACGTGTCCAACAAGGTCCGCGGCATCGCCGCGACCGACTCGACCGTCTACTTCGGCGGCAACTTCTTCAACGTGAACGGCCAGGGCCGGACGCGCCTCGCGGCGGTCAGGGCGTCTGACGGGTCGAACCTGCCGTGGGCGCCGAAGGCGGACGACGACGAGGTGTTCGCGCTGGCCATCGCACCGAAGGGCGGCGTCCTGGTCGGCGGGCGGTTCCAGACGATCAACGGCGAGCCGCACGTCGGCGTCGGCCAGGTCGACCCGTCCAGCGGCGCGACGCTGCCGTTCGAGGCGCGGCCCATCCCGTCCAGGCAGGGCACGAACTTCTCCTACGTCACCGACCTGCAGGTCCAGGGCGACACGGTGTTCGGCGCCGCGGACGGCGAGGGCCACCACTGGTACGACGGCCGGTTCGCGGCGAAGGCCGACGACGGCAAGCTCGTCTGGCTCGACAACTGCTACGGCGCGACGTACTCGATGCTGCCGCGCGGCAAGACGGTCTACAGCGTCTCGCACGCGCACGACTGCTCCTCGACGGGCGACTTCCGCGAGACGAGCCCCGTCACCTGGCACCGGACGCTCGCCGAGACCGCCGACCCCACCGGCGTCGACCACTCCGTGCCGGGCAGCAACAGCAACTACAACCGGCAGCCCGTCCCGAGCCTGATGCACTGGTTCCCGACGCTGCTGGCGGGCACGTTCACCGGCCAGGGCCAGGCCGCCTGGGCGATCACCGGGAGCGATGACTACATCGCGCTCGGCGGCGAGTTCCCGAGCGTCAACGGCAACCCCCAGCAGGGCCTCGTCCGGTTCGCGAGCCGCGCGAAGGCCCCCAACAAGACCGGCCCGCGTCCGGACGGCTTCGCCAGCCCGGCCGCGCCGACCGCGACGTCGCTGCCCGGCGGCCGTGTCCGCGTCAACTGGCAGACCACCTGGGACATGGACGACCCGGCCCTCACCTACGAGGTGTACCGGGACGGCAACGCCACCACGCCGGTCGGGTCGGTCACCCGGACGTCGACGTTCTGGAAGCGTCCGACCATCGCGTTCGTCGACAAGACGGCCGCGCCCGGCGTCGACCACACCTACTCCGTCAAGGTGAAGGACCCCTCGGGCAACTCCACGCGCAGCGCGGTGTCCAACGCGGCGCGGCCGGGTGACGGCAAGGTCGGCTGGTACACCGACATCGTCGCCGCGGACGGCGCGGCGGGCCACTGGCGCCTGGGCGAGGCGTCCGGCAAGGTCATGGACTACGCGGGCGGGGGCGACCTGACCGCGGGCTCCGGCGTCAGCCGCGACGCGCAGGGCGCGATCGCCGAGGACGACGACCACGCCGGGACCTTCGACGGCTCGTCCGCCGGGACGGCCGGGGGAGCGCCCACGCCCGCCCCGGACGACCTGACCCTCGAGGCTTGGGTCAGGACCACGTCCACGTCCGGCGGGAAGATCGTCGGGTTCGGCGACAAGGCGTCGGGACTCAGCTCGACCTATGACCGTCAGCTGTACATGACCGGCGACGGTTCCGTGATGTTCGGCGTCTATGACGGTCAGACCAAGACGGTGCGCAGCAAGTCCGGTCTGAACGACGGCAAGTGGCACCACGTCGCGGCGACGCTCGGCTCGTCCGCGGGCATGAAGCTGTTCGTGGACGGCGAGCAGGAGTCCGCCGACGCCGACACCACGTTCGGGCAGAACTACGACGGCTACTGGCGGATCGGCGGCGACAACCTCGCCAGCTGGCCGCAGGCGGGCAGTTCGTACTTCAAGGGCGACATCGACGAGGTGGCCTACTACCCGTCCGCGCTGACCAGCGCCGTCCTGCACCGGCACTTCGCGGTCGGCACCGGCCTGGAGAAGCCGAACGTGCCGCCGGTCGCGGCGTTCGACCCGTCCTGCGCGCAGCTGTCCTGCACGTTCGACGCGGCGAAGTCCACCGACGCGGACGGTTCGATCAAGTCCTACACCTGGGACTTCGGCGACAAGACGACCGGTACCGGCGTGAAGCCCGTGCACCTGTACCAGGCCGCCGGGAGCTACACGGTCAAGCTGAAGGTCACCGACGACAAGGACGTCGCGACCGAGTTCACCGGGACCGTCGCGGTCAAGCCGCAGAACCTGGTCACCGACGGGTTCGCCCGGACGGTCGCGTCCGGTTGGGGCTCCACCACGCCGGGCGGCGCGTGGACGGTCTACGGCGGCACGTTCTCGACCAGCGGCGGAGTCGGCTGGATCAAGATGACCAAGACCGGCGCGCTCGGCGGCGCCGGGCTGAAGGCGGTGTCGTCGGCCAGCAACGACCTGACCTTCCAGGTCTCGTCCGACCGCGACCCGTCCGGCGCGGGCGTCGCCGCCTACGGGACGCCCCGGACGATCGCCGCCACGGGCGAGTACCGGGCCCGCGTCCGGATGGCGGCGGGCAAGGTCTACCTGCGGCTGAGCCGGACGAACGCGGCCGGCGCGGAGACCGCGATCGGCAGCGAGAAGGCCGTCGCGGGCATCGCGTTCAAGGCGTGGACGCGGTTGCGCGTCCGCGTCCAGGCGGTCGGGACGGCCCCGACGACGCTGCGCGCCAAGGTCTGGGTCGCCGGGCAGTCCGAGCCGGCCGCCTGGACGCTCTCCATGACCGACACCACGGCCGCGCTGCAACGCGCGGGCGGCGTCGGCGTGCGGGCCTACACCGCGAAGAACACGGCCGTTCCGGTGCGTCTCTCGCTGGATGACCTGCGGGCGGACCGCCTGGCCCCCTGATCCGGGCATCCGGGGTCGCGCGTCGCCGCGGCCCCGGATGAGTCGTCCGGCTCCGAGTCCTTCGGCTCCGGCGAGCCATTTCGGGGGTGTCCGGCGGTCCGCCGGGCGCCCTCCGCGTCCGAGGGCGGGCCCTCATACAGGGGACTCGCCCTCTTTGCTGTCTATTCTCCGGGATGCACTGAGGCGAATGCGGACAAGTACTACGATCACCCCCTGACCGTGGTGGCCGAGCGGCCACCGAGTCTCCGGGGCACAAGGGAAGCGATTCGTGAGGGCTCACACGCGACCAGAAACGTCCACCCGCCGGATCAGGCGCTCCGGCGTCGCGCTCGCCGGAGGGGCCGCGCTGCTCGGCGCGGCGTTCGTCCCCGTCGGAGCCGCGACCGCCGACACCGCGCCGCCGTCCGGGACGCCCGCGACGGTGACCGCCGACCCGCTGCCCACCTGGCAGGTGAACGGCGTCGTCTGGAGCATGGTGACGGTCGGCGACACGGTCTACGCGACCGGCAACTTCACCAAGGCGCGCCCGCCGGGCACCAAGCCGGGCAACGCCAAGGAGGTCGCCCGGCAGAACCTCCTCGCGTTCAGCCTGAGCACGGGCAACCTCGTCACGACGTTCAACCACAAGCTGAACGGCCAGGGCCTGCGGATCGTGGCCTCGCCGGACGGCAAGCGCGTCTACGTCGGCGGCGAGTTCACGACCGTCGACGGCAAGGCGCACACTCGCCTGGCCGCGTTCGACACCAAGACCGGCAAGCTCGTCGACACGTTCAAGCCGGTCGTGTCCAACAAGGTCCGCGGCATCGCCGCGACCGACTCGACCGTCTACTTCGGCGGCAACTTCTTCAACGTGAACGGCAAGGCCCGCACCCGGCTCGCGGCGGTGAAGGCGTCCAACGGCGCCAACGTCGACACCTGGCGCCCGACCGCCGACGACGACGAAGTGTTCGCGCTCGCGCTCGCCCCCGGCGGCAAGACCGTCCTGATCGGCGGACGGTTCCAGAACCTGGACGGTCAGCCCAAGGTGGGCGTCGGCGCCGTCTACACCTCCAACGGCTCCCTGGCCCCGTGGAGCAGCCGCCCGATCCCGTCGCGGGAGGGCCTGAACTTCTCCTACGTGACCGACCTGCAGGTGCAGGGCGACACGGTGTTCGGCGCGGCGGACGGCGAGGGCCACCACTGGTACGACGGCCGCTTCGCCGCCAAGGCCAACGGCGGCGACCTGGTCTGGCTGGACAACTGCTACGGCGCGACCTACTCGATCCTGCCGCTCGGCAAGACCGTGTACAGCGTCTCGCACGCGCACGACTGCTCGTCCCTCGGAGCGTTCGAGGAGACGATCCCGGCCTCCTGGCACCGGACGCTCGCCGAGACGACCGCCCCGACCGGCCGCGACAAGAGCGAGCCGGGCAGCAACAGCAACTACAGCAAGCAGCCGATCCCGAGCCTGCTGCACTGGTTCCCGACGCTGGCGTCCGGCACGTTCACCAAGCAGTTCCAGGCCGCGTGGGCGATCACCGGCAACGCGAACATCATCGCCCTGGGCGGCGAGTTCCCGTCGGTGAACGGCAAGGCGCAGCAGGGCCTCGTCCGGTTCGGCGTCCGCACCAAGGCCCCGAACAAGACCGGCCCGCGCACCATGGCCGCCCCGCGCGCGTCCGTCTCGTCCGGCAAGGTCGCGCTGCGCTGGACGGCCACCTGGGACATGGACAACGCGAGCCTGACCTACGAGGTGCTGCGTGACGGCGGCACCAAGGCGATCGGCACGGTGACCAAGGCGTCCACCTTCTGGACGACGCCGTCGCTGAGCTTCACCGACACGGCCGCCCCCAAGGGCAGGCACACCTACAAGATCCGCGTGAAGGACGCCCTGGGCAACACCTACACCACCCCGGCCTCCAACACCGTCACCCGCTGAACCACGAAGAAGCCGCCGCCCCTACCAAGGGGCGGCGGCTTCTCCACGTCGACCGCCCCCCGCTAGGGCGGCGGCTTCTCCAGTCGGCCGCCCCTCGGTACGGCGGCGGCTTCTTCGCGTCGGCCGCCCCTCGGTACGGCGGCGGTTTCCTCGCGTCGGCCGCCCCTCGGTACGGCGGCGGCTTCTTCGCGTCGGCCGCCCCTCGGTACGGCGGCGGTTTCCTCGCGTCGGCCGCCCCTCGGTACGGCGGCGGTTTCCTCGCGTCGGCCGCCACGACGCGCGTCGCCCGCCACCACGCGCGTCGGTCCGCCTCAGGCTGCCGCCGCATGCTGCGGCGCTGGGACGAGCGCGGTGCGGGGGACGTGGGTGCGGTGCGTCGGGTCAGGTCAGGCGTTCGTCGGCCGGAGGGCGCGGAGGATGTCGAGGAGACGCTGGTTGAGGGCCGCGTCGTGGTCTCCGCCCGCGCGGCGCGCGACGCGCTCCGTCCAGAAGGCGGCGGCCTCGGACACGTCGGGCGGCAGCGTCCCCAGCGGAGCCCCGAGCGCGGCGCTCGTGGTCGCGCGGTGGTAGACGAGGTCGGCGTGCGGGGGAGCCCACGCCGCGTCCTCCCAGTCGATCAGCCACGGCAGCCCGCGACCGCACACCCGCAGGTTCCACGCGGTGAGATCCCCGTGCATGGGACGCCAGCCTTCCGGAGCGTCCCCGCGCGGCAGGACGGAACCGAGAGCCTCCTGGACGGCCTCGACGACCCCCGCGAGATCGGGCTTCCGGACGGGACGCGCCGGACGCGGCGGCATGGCCTCGATGACCATCCAGTGGCTGCCCGCCGCTTCGCCCCGTCCCAGCACCAGCGGGACGCGGAAGGCGGGAGAGCAGCCGTTCGCGAACGCGCGCAGTGCACGCTCTTCCCGGTCGAGTTCGCCCGCGTCCTCGCGAACTTTCAGGAAACCGACAGGATGACCTGCGCGCAGTAGTACCGCCGCTACGCCGGTACGCGATGCCTGCGGACGCTCGTAGACCGCTAGGCCGTCGAAGCCGCCGACACCGTCCGCGACGTCCTGCCACAGCGACGCGTCACCTGGCGCCTCCCACGACGTGCGCGCCCCGGGCAGCATGCGCGGCCCAACGACGGCCACCGCCCCGTACAAGGCCCACTGCGCCGCGACCGCGACCGGCTTCGACTTCGTCAACAACGAAACCCCCGCCATCGCCGCCCGCCGCGACGAAACAGGAACCAACACATTCCCACCCCCCGGCACCCGCACGAACGCCCCCCGCGTGCCTCGGGCCTGCCCGGACGCGCCCCGCGCGCCGGAGGCCGGCGCGGGGATGGCCTGCGCGCTCGGGGGTTGCGTGGACGCGCCCTGCGCGCTCGAGGCCTGTGCGGGAGTGCCCTGCGCGCTTGGGGGCTGCGTGGACGCGCCCCGCGCGCCGGAGGCTTGTGCGGGGTTGGCCTGCGCGCTTGAGGCTTGTGCGGGGGTGGCCTGCGTGCTCGGGGGGTGCGTGGTTGTGGCCTGTGGGCCTGGGGTTTGTGCGGGGGTGGCCTGCGGGGGTGTGGGCTGTGGGTCTTCTGGTCGCTGGGCGGGAGGCTTGGGGGCTGGGGTTCGGTTGGTGGTCATGGCTTGGGGCGGACGGTGCGGCGGGTCAGGCGGCGTTCGGCGAGGTCCTCGCAGAGGCGCTCGTAGTCGCGGGCGATGTCGTCCCAGACGTAGCGCTCGGCGGCGCGCTTGCGGGCCTCCTCGCCGCGGTCGGCGGCGTGGCCCGGGTCGGCCTCGGCGGCCTCGAGCTCGCGTGCGAGGGCCGCGGGATCGCCGAAGAACCGTCCCGCGTCCTCGCCGAGGACCTCGCGGTTGAAGTTCACGTCGTAGGCGAGGACGGACGCGCCCGCGCCCATCGCGCGCAGGAGGGACGGGTTCGTCCCGCCCACCGAATGCCCGTGGACGTAGGTGAGCGCGCCCGCGTAGAGGGAGTCGAGGAGGTCCTGGTCCCAGACGCCGCCGAGGAAGGTGATGCGCGGGTCGTCGCCCGCGAGCTCGCGCACGCGCGCGGTGTACTCGTCCGCGTACGGGGCCGATCCGACCACGACCAGCGGCTTGCGCGCCGCGCTGCGCCGGTACCCCTCGACCGCGAGGTGGACGTGGTTCTCCGGCTCGAACCGGGCCACGACCAGGTGGAACCCTCCCGGCTCGTACCCCGCCTCGGCGAGCTTGCCGGTGTCGGCGCCGTCCAGGATCGTGGCGCCGTAGGGGATGAAGACCGACTCCGCGCCGAACTTCTCCCGGTAGTAGTCGCGGATGCCGATCGCGTCCGCGATCAGCGCGTCCGACCAGCGGACGGCCAGCCGCTCGACGGCCAGGTAGTAGCGCCGCCCCGAGCCGCTCCACTTGGTGCGCTTCCACTCCAGGCCGTCCACGTGCGTGGCGACCGGGACGCGCATCGCGCGCAGGACGGGCAGCAGCGGCGCGTTCGCGGCGTTGAACACCAGCGCCGCGTCCGGGCCGCGCCCGGCGACGCGGCGGCCCGCGGCGTGCGTGACCGACAGGGCGGTGTGGCTGAGCGTCTCGGCGACCTTCTTCTTCACGGCCGGGAGGTGGACGAGCCGCATCCCCAGATAGGTGCGGTCCGGATGCCGTTCGCCCCGGCAGTAGACGGTGACCTCGTGTCCGGCGTCGGCGAGCCTGCGTCCGATCTCCTCGACGGCGGTCTCGAACCCGCCGTAGCGTGCCGGAACACCTCGGGTGCCGATCATGGCGATGCGCACGGGGAGCCTCCGATGCGTCGATAGCGGTCCCTGAGGCTGCCCGGACCGGCGGGGAGGACCGGACGGGCCTCGCGCATCCAGGGGGTAATGCGGAGTTAATCTGAAGGTTGCGGGAGTCTGTTGTATCAAAGCCTGCCAGACGCGGCGGAAGGGGAAGCGTGGGCCAGCGAGGAACCAGACCCGTCGTGGTGCTGGCGCATCCGTCACCGGATCTCTACGGGTCCGACCGGATGCTCGTCGAATCCGTCCGCGGCCTGGTCCGCGACAAGGACGTCCTTGTGACGCTACCGGCGGACGGCCCCCTGGCGCAGGCGCTCCGTGACGCCGGCGCCCGCGTCGAGGTGACTCCCGTACCCGTCCTGCGCAAGGCGTACATGACCCCGGTGGGCATGCTGCGGCTCGCGTTCGACTCGGCCCGCACGCTGCCCGCCGCGTGGCGGCTGCTGCGCCGCGAACGCGCGACCGCCCTCTACGTCAACACCGTGACGATCCCGTTGTGGCTGGTCGCGGCGCGGCTGGCGCGCGTTCCCGCGCTCTGCCACGTGCACGAGGCCGAGGACGGCGTGCCCGGCCCGGTGCGCGCCGCCCTCGCCGCGCCGCTGCGCCTGGCCCGCTCGGTGATCGTCAACAGCCGCGCCAGCGCCGCCGCCCTCGGCTCCGCCGGCCGCCGCGCCCAGATCATCTACAACGGCGTGGACGAGCCGTCCGGGCCGGTCGCCGAACCCCGCGCCGAACTGTCCGGCGAGGCCCGTATCGTCCTGGTCGGACGGCTGTCACCCCGCAAGGGGACAGATGTGGCGGTCCGGGCCGTCCGGCTCCTGCACGACCGCGGCGTCCCCGTCCACCTGACCCTCGTGGGGGACGTCTTCCCAGGTTACGAGTGGTTCGAGGACGAGCTGCGCACCCTCGCGGGGGGCAGCCCGGCGATCGAGTTCGCGGGCTTCCGCCCCTTGGTGTGGGCCTCCTTCGCCGAAGCGGACGTCGCGATCGTGCCCTCGAGGGTCGAGCCGTTCGGTAACGTCGCCGTGGAGGCGATGCTGGCCGGCCGGCCCGTCGTGGTCTCCGCCACCCAGGGCCTCACCGAGATCGTCGTCGACGGCGAGACCGGCGTCCGGGTCGCCCCCGACGATCCCGAGGCCCTGGCGGACGCCATCACCCGCCTGCTGGACGACTGGAACTCCGCCCTGACCATGGCCAAGCGAGCCCGCGCGGACGCCGCCGCCCGCTTCGGCACCGCCCGCTACCACCGCGAACTCCGCGAGGCCGTCACCGCCCTCACCGCCCCCACACCGTGATCCGGAGCCCGAGCCGATTCCGTCCCCGCGAGTTTCCCCCGCGCCCCCCGTCCCCGCGACCCCCGTCCCCGCGAACTTCGTCCCCACGTCCCCCGTCCCCGCGAACTTCGCCCCCACGTCCCCCGTCCCCGCGAACTTCGCCCCCACGTCCCCCGTCCCCGCGAACTTCGCCCCCGCGACCCCCGTCAAACCGCGAACTTCGTCCCCGCGACCGAGCCACTGCCTCCGACCAGCGACGACGATCCACGATGCCGAGCCTCGACCCGCTCCCGAGAACCGAGCCGGGATGAACGCGACGGCGGCGAGCGCGTAGCCTGCCTTCTCGCCCCCCGACCGTTTCGTCCACCCTCCGCAAGGATCTGCCCGACCGCCCAGAGGATGAGAAGCAGCACGATGACCGCACCGAACCCCGCCCCTCCGGCGACCTCCGAGATCAGTCTCGTCGAGGCCGTGTGGCGCTACCGGCTGATGTCGTCCCTCATCGTGGTGGCCTGCGTGCTCGCCTCGGTCGCGGCGACCGCGTTCCTGCTCGGCGGCGCGACGGCGACCGCCCGCTTCGCCGTCACCGACCCGACGAACAACAACAACGTCCTGCGGCAGGGCGTGGTGTCCGGGCCCGGCTACGCCGCCTACACCGCACAGCGCGCCGCGTTCGCGGGCTCCGCCCCGGTGCTCGGCCGCGCCTCCGAGCTGATCAAGGCCAAGCACGGCCCGGCCCTGACCGCCGCCGCCCTGCGCGGACGCGTGAAGACCTCCACCAAGCCCGACAGCGGCGTGGTGATCGTGAGCGCCTCCGGCGGTGACGTGCCCGAGGCCGCGTTGATCGCCAACGCGGTCGTCCAGGCGTACCAGGAGCAGACGATCGCGACCGCGACCGCCAAGCTCGACACCCAGCTCAAGAACATCCAGAACAGCGAGCGCGAGATCACCCGCTCCCTGGAGAGCACCCCCTCGACCACCCGCGAGGGCCGGGTGCTGGCCGCCAACCTCGCCAAGCTCCAGTCCCAGGAGAGCGGCGTCCTGTCCGCCCGCGCCAACGCCAACGACGGCGTGCAGTTCGTGGACAGCGCCGACCCCGGCGGGTCCACCCCGAACCAGCTGCCGCAGAACGCGGTCATCGGCCTGGCCATCGGCGCGATCCTCGCCTGTGTCATCTCCTTCCTGCGCGCCACCTCGGGCGGCCCGCTCCGGCGCGGCCCCCGGGGCTCCCGCCCCGGCGGCCCCGAGCGCCGCATCGAGGCCGTCTGGTCCGACGACGAGGTCTACGGCCCCACCTCCCGTCCCGCACTTCCCGCGGGCCACACGTCCCCGAACCCGGTCGTCTACCCCGACCACCGCACCGACTCGGCCCGGCACGCCACCCCTCCGTCCCGCCGCGGCGACACCTCCCCCCGCCACGCCGACACCTACCCCCGGCACGGCGACACCTCCCCCCGCCGCAGCAACCCCCCCATGCCCTCCGCGGACTCCGCCGCCCCCCGCCCCGGCACCGCCTACACCAACGCCACCCCCTCACGCCAAGACCCGACGAACGCCTACACGACCCCACCCCGAACCAACGGCACCCCCCGCACCAACCCCCCCACCCCACCCGCAGACACCACCCCCCGTGGCAGCGCGCCGCCCGCAGACACCACCGCCTCACGCGCGAACGGCGCCACCCCACGCGGCACCACCCCGTCCCTGGACGCCCCCAACCCCCGCGCAGCGACCCCCGACGCCTACACGGCGGCCACCGGCTCGCACACGAACCCAACGAGCCCCTACGGCACCAGCAGCACTTCCCGCGCGAACGGCACCACCCCGCGCGGCACCGACCCGTCCGCAGACGCCACCAGCACGCGTGCGGCGGGCGCTGACGCGTACACGGCGGCCCCCGGCTCGCGCGCGGACGCGACCAGCTCCTTCGGTACTGGCACGGCCTCTCGCGCGAACGGCACCACCTCGCGCGGCACCGACCCGTCCGTGGACGGCACCAGCACGCGTGCGGCGGGCGCTGACGCGTACACGGCGGCCCCCGGCTCGCGCGCGGACGCGACCAGCTCCTACGGCACCAACAGCGCCTCGCGCGCGGACGCGTCCGGCTCGACTGGCGCGAGCCCGTCCGCGGATGGCACCAGCGCGCGTGGGAGCGGCGCGTCTGTGGATGGCGCTGCCTCGCATGCTGCGGGTACCGACTCTTACTCCGGTGACAGCGGCTCGCGTGCTGGTGGCGCGGGTTCGGGGTCGGGCGCGGGCGCGTCTGGGGCGCGTGGGCGGGAGTCGGTGGCCGGGGACACGTATGTGGCTGGGGGGAATGGGGCTTGGGCTGGTGATTCGGCTGGTGGGGGCTCCTCTCGGGGGGACGGGTCGGGGTTCGGGACGCGAGGGGCCTCGGATCCGGACGGGCGGCGGGTCGCCGGTGCACGGTCCGGAGGAGGACGGCACTCCGCCGGACGGGGGGCCGACGCTGCGGATCCGCTCGGCGTTGATCCGCTGAGCGGGGGTTCGCGGGCGGATGCGGCGGCTGAGAGTGGCTTCGGCAGGGCCCCTGAGCTCGGGGCCTCGAACACCGGGGCCGAGTCGGGCAAGAGTGCTTCGGCCGGGGATGACGGGGCGCCTGCCGCTTCCGGCCGGTCGCGGCGGAGCGGGGGACGGTCGCGTTCCGGTGGGTCTCATTCGCGTGGCTCCTCTCGGGAGGACGGATCGTTCCGCGACCCGGCGAAGGCGCTGGAGACCGGGCTGGCCTCCACGCCGCCGCGGACCGCGGGCAAGGACGAGGGGGAGGGCGCCCCGGAGGGGACGCCGAGCGGGAAGGACGCCGGATCGCGCATCCCCGTGGACCTCTGGAGTGAGGGCACTTCCGATTCTGCGGGAGACCCCGGACGGACGGTGGAAGACCTCCGGATTGTGGACGACGAGATGCTCGCCGCGGTCGGCCTAGGGAAGTCGGGCTCGAACCCGGGGAAGTCCGGTTCCGCTAAGGGAGACGCCTCGTCCAAGGCGGGCAAGGACGAATCGGGCCGGAAGGCGGCCGACGCTAAGAACGCCAAGGACACTCAGGACGGCGACGTTTCCAAGGACGCGTCCGGGGAGACGCCGCCGAAGCGGTACGACCTCGACTGATGGGCAAGGGTCTCAAGGGGAAGGCCGCCAAGCTGCTGTCGTCAGCGGGCGGTGCGGTGGCGGTGCAGTTCGTCACGGCGGGCGGCAGCCTGGTGGTGCAGTCGCTCGCGGCGCGGACGCTCGGGGCGTCCGGGTACGGGGCGTACGCCCTGTTCTTCGCCGTGCTGGTCATGATCACGTCCGTGCAGACCAGCTTCGTCGGGGACACGCTCACGGTGTTCGACCGGTTCGACCCGAAGGTCCGGGGCGCGCTGATCTGGTCGGTGGCCGGGACGGTCACGGCGGGCGCGCTGGTCGGAGCGGTCGTGTCGGTCGCGATGGGGCTCGCTGGGGCGGCCGGGACGGCGCTGTTCGCGCTGCTCGTGGCGTTGTGGCTGCTGAACGAGACCGGACGGCGGATCTTCACCGCGCGGATGGAGTTCTGGCGGCTCACGCTCAACGACGCGTCCTACCTGGTGGTGACGCTCGCCGCGCTCGGGATCGCGGTCGGGTCCGGCGTGGACGGCTCGGTCGAGCTGCTGCTCGGCGCGATGTGCGTCGGCTGCGTCGCCTCGATCGCGCTGGCCCGGCTCCGGCTGCCCGCCGAGGAGTACGCGGGCGCGCCGCTGCGCGGGACGGCGCTGCGGGGGATCCTGGAGTTCGCCTGGTGGCGGTCGGTGCAGGCCGGGGTCCGGCCGGGCGCGCTGCTGCTGGCCAGGATCATGATCGCCGCGTTCGCGTCGACCGCGGCGCTGGCCGGGGTGGAGGCGGCGCGGCTGCTGCTCGCGCCCGCGATGACGTTCGTGAACGGCGCGGGCTGGTTCCTGCTCGGCGACTTCGCGAAGGCCGAGCGGGAGGGCAGGCCGATGCCCGCGCGCGCCGCGCTGCGCGCCTGCGGGCTGATGGCCGGGATCGCGCTGGTCCTGAGCCTCGGCGGGATCGTCCTGGTCGACTGGCTCGGCCCGGTCGTGACCGGGGGCTCCTTCGACGTGAACCGGACGGCGCTCGCCGGATGGGGCCTGTACGCGGTCTGTTTCGCCTGCACGCTGCCGCTGGCGAGCCTCGCGACCGCGCGCAAGAAGTCCCGGACGGTGTTCGCGGTGCGCGGCGTGGAGAGCGCGTTCGGGCTGCTGGTGCTGCTCGTCCTGCTCGCGGCGGCGCCCGGTCACGCGGCGCTCGCGCCGTACTGCCTCGGTGGCGGCGGGCTGGTCTCGGCGGCGCTGCTCTGGTTCCTGCTGCGCCGGGAAGATCCGCGCCCGGCGGAAACGCCCGAAAGGGCCGCTGTGTACGAGGTTTCGGGATAGCTCCGGATTGCCGGGTGGCTATCGTTGCCGCATGCCAGTTGTGCTCTGCGGCGCGGTCGTGCTCGCCGCCGTCCTTGTGGCCGGGGCGGTCTTCCTGGTCCGTCCCGGCCTGGTGGGGACGGTCGCGGACGCCCTGAACGGCGCGAACCCGGTCGGACGCGTTCGGCGGAGGCTCCTCGACGCGCGCGCGGAACTCGTCCGGACGCTCGGCCCCTGGGCGGCGTTCGCGCTGATCGGCACGGCGGTCATCGGGACGACGCTGGTCGTCGCGTGGCCGTTCGGACGGCTGGTCGCCTTCCGTTTCGGACAGCACGCGATCGACCGGCCGGTCTACGACTGGATCGCCGCGCACCGGCTGCACGGCGGCTGGACGAGCCTGATGGCGCAGCTCACACAGATCGGCGACCGTCCCGCGACCCGGTACTTCGCGATCGCGTCCATGGTCGTGACGCTGCTTCTGGCACGGCGACGCCGATGGGTTCCGGTCGTCCTCATCGCGGCGATGTTCGTGACGCAGTACTGGGGCCAGCTCGCGCTCGCCGCGCTCGTGGACCGGGGGCACCCGCCGACCAACCCGGGAACGTACCCGTCCGGTGCGACGATGCGGCTGCTCGCGCAGGGTGGCTTCTGCGTCTTCCTCATCTTCCAGTACGCGCGCGCACGAGGAATGCGCTGGGCGTCGAGCCCGCGCTGGATCACCGCCGCGTTCACGCTCGTCGTGCTGTCCGGGGTGGTCGAGGGCTACACAAGGCTCGACCTAGGTCGCCACTGGATCACTGACGTGGCCGGTGGCTGGCTGGTCTCCGGGCTGCTGCTGTCCGGATTCGCCTTCGCCGCCGGAGCCGTCCTGCCGTGGGCCACGGGCTCGCGCACGCGCGCGGGACAGAGCCCAGAACGCCGCGCCCGCGACGGCCATGCCGACCATGACCCAGGCGAGGGGGACGGCCGGAACGCCGAACATCTTCAGGCCGGACACCACTAGGACGAACGCCAGCATCCGCCGGACGATCCCGCCCGGCGCGCGCGACGAGATCCGCGACCCCAGGTAGACGCCAGGGATCGACCCGGCGAGCAGCGCCGCCGTGACCTGCATGTGGAAGTCGCCGAACAGCAGGTGCCCGAGGGCCGCCGAGAAGACCAGCGGCACGGCCTGGAGCAGGTCCGTCCCGACGAGCTGGTTCGCGCGCAGCGCCGGGTACAGCGTCAGCAGCGCCACGATGATGAGCGACCCGGACCCGACCGAGGTCATCCCGACCACCAGCCCGCCGACCAGGCCCACCAGGGCCGTCGGCACCGGCCGGACGGCGATGTCGGGCGCGGTGCCTTCGTCTTGCTCGTCGGACGCGCGCCCGCGCGTCAGCCACGCCTTGAGGACGATCCCGGCGGCGGCGACGAGCAACGCCACGCCCATCGCCTTCTGCACCACGTTCTCCACGGACGCGCCGTCCCCGAGGGCGCGCGCGACGAGCACCCCGGCGAACGCGGCGGGCACCGAGCCGACGCACAGCCACCCGGCCAGGCGCAGGTTCACCGTCCCGCGACGCAGGTGGACGGCGCTCCCGACCGGCTTCATCACGGCCGCCGCGACCAGGTCGCTGGAGACCGCGGCCAGCGGGCTGACCCCGAAGAACGTCACCAGCATCGGGGTCATCAGCGCCCCGCCGCCCATGCCGGTCAGCCCGACCACGACGGCGACGAGGAACGAGCCGCCGGCCATCGTCCAATCGAAGTGCATCGGCATGACCTACCAGACATATCGGGAAACCCGGTATCAGGGTACGAGGGTTCGCCGCCCGACAAAACCCCGGGCGGACGAAACCCTGACCAGACGAAACCCGGGCGGACGAACCCCGGCCAGGAGGCTCCTCGCCGTGGAAGGAGGTCTACTCCGGGCGGAGCCAGCCGCCCTCGGTGAGGAGCCCGACGACGCGCGCGACGGCCTCGTCCGGCGTCATCTGGGACGTGTCGAGGGCCAGGTCGGCGTCCTCGGGCTCCTCGTACGGGTCGGAGACGCCGGTGAACTCGGGGATCTGGCCCGCGCGCGCCTTGGCGTACAGGCCCTTGCGGTCGCGGCGCTCGCACTCCTCCAGCGGCGTGGAGACGTGCACGAGGACGAAGTCGCCCGCGGCCTCGACCATCCGGCGGACCTCGGCGCGCGTGGCCGCGTACGGCGCGATCGGCGCGCACACCGCGACGCCGCCGTGCCGGGTGATCTCGGCCGCGACGAAGCCGATGCGGCGGATGTTCAGGTCGCGGTCGCCGCGCGAGAACGTCAGGCCCGCCGAGAGCAGGCGGCGGACGACGTCGCCGTCCAGGAGGGTGACGGTGCGTCCGCCGCGCTCGACGACGGCGTCGTAGACGCCGCGCGCGATGGTCGACTTGCCCGATCCGGACAGTCCGGTGAAGAACACCGTGAGGCCGCGCTCGTGCTTCGGCGGGCGCGCCACGGCCAGCTCGGCGGCGACGGCGGGCGGGGTGAACCAGTCGGGGATCGGCTCCCCGCGGTCGAGCAACTCGCCGAGCCGCTCGACCGTCAGCTCCGCCTTGACGTGGTCGGGCTCGATGCGCGCGAGAGGCCGCCAGACCTCCACGTCCGCGTCGTAGGCCCACGGTTCCGGGACGACCACGGGGATCGCCGTGCCCTCCACCTCAGCGGACGCCAGCAGATGCGTCGCGCCGTAGGCCGCGGCCACCTGCGCGCGCAGGAGCGTGTCGCGTTCGGCGTCCGCGTCGCGTCCGTTGGCGCCGTCCGGCGCGTGGCCGTTGGCCGCGGGACGGGCGGGCAGCGGCACCGGGATCACCTGAGTGCCGTCCGGCAGTTCCCGCCGGACGGCAAGAAGCGCGCGCACGAGGGATTCGTCATGCCCACCGCTCAGCAGCGGCAGGACCAGGACGCGCGCGCCCAGCCTCTCCGCGACCTGACGGACCTGCCCGAGGCCACGCCGATGCAGCGGCTCGCGAGTGGCGACGGCCAACACCGGGCCCTCGGCAGGCTCGATCTCGTCCGGACGGCGGCGCAGCCTGTGGAACGGCCCATGCGCGGGCGCGCGCAGGGCCTCCAGCGGACCGGCGAGCCGCCAGCTCTGGGTGGTCGGGTCCTGCCACGCCTCGCCGACCGTCAGGACGGCCAGCGGCACGCCCTCCGGGTCCTGCAGGACGACCCGGTCGTGCGCGGTCAGCTCCTTCGGGACGGTCAGCGTGACCGGGACCGGCCACGGCGTTCCGTCGGCGAGCCGCCCGCCCGCGATCACCATCGCCGTGTCGAACGACCCGAGGAAGCCCGGAAGCGGCCGGAACACGCCCGACAGCAGCAGCTCCAGATCCGCGAGCTCCACCGGGTCGGGCGTCCAGGTGGGCAGGTCGCGCAGCATGTCGGGAAGGCCGGCTTCGGCGGTCACCGCGGTCTCCGATCCCGCCCGGCGCAGACGGCCGGGCCGATCCAGGTCACTAGGGGTTTACCGCAGAAATTTACCGAGCCTCCGGGTCGCCGCGCACCTCGCACCGCGCTCCGTCAGATCACTCTGGCGTACCGGTTCTCCGGCTTGCGGATCACCAGCGTCACCTCGGAGTGCGCGGCGGTCAGCCGCCCCCGGCTCGCCGTCGCCACGCTGCGGCACGCCGCGGCGACCAGCCCGGTCCCCGCCCCGAGGGCGGTCATACAGTCCCGCGAGAGGTACTGCTCGGCCACGACGAGGCCGCGCATCCCGCAGTACCACTCCATCCCGGCCCGCGAGGCGACCCGGTCGTACACCGTCGGCGCGGGCGGCGGCAGCAGGATGACCCCGTCCCCCTCCACGTTCTTGGACACCATGCGCCGAGCCGAGGCACGCCCGGAGGGCACGCTCCCCGCCCCCGTGCCCACCATGTACCGGCCGTCCAGCCGACGGTCCGGCGGCGCGCCGTCCGCGAACCGCCCGTCCAGCGACGCGCCCCCCGCCATCGCGCCGCTCGACGCCGGATCGTTCACAGCCTGGCCGTCCGGCGCTGCATGCTGAACCGGCAGACCGTCCGGCGGGGTCGCGTCGTCGAGCCGGGCGCCTCCGCCCGGGCCGGGGCCGAGTGTCCCGGGGACGTGTTCGGGTTCGCGTACGACGCGCCGGGAGGCGGCCAGACGTGGACGGGGGACGCGGCTCGACGCGGCGCGGGCGGCGAAGCGGCGTAGCAGGTCGGGGACGTTGCGGTCGAGGAAGCCGAAGGCGGTGTCGCGGTCGCGCATCCGGACCAGGAACAGGCCGCCGGGCTTGAGCGCGGCGGCCATGCGGTCGAGCACCAGCTCGGCGTTGCGCAGCCGCTCGATCAGGTAGGGGGCGTGGACCACGTCGAACGCGCGCGGCGGCATCGGGACGTCCCGCAGGTCGCCCAGGTGCCAGGCGTCGAGGTCGGGGCGGGCGCGGGTCCGGGCGCGCAGCGCGGGCAGGTCGAGGTCCACGCCGGTGGTCTGGACGTCGATCCGCCCGAGGTCGAGCGGGTGCCCCCATCCGCAGCCCGCCTCCAGCAGCTGCAGGCGGTACCGCGGACGCTCGGCCGAGTACTGCCGGACGCGTTCGGAGAACAGGACGCCGGGGTTGACCGGTGTCGTGCGCGGTTCGGTCACAAGTGCGCAGCGTAGCCGGGAGATCGCACAGTGTCCGCTATTTATCTTTTCTTGGCGGGTTCCAAAGGAGTCGCATGAGCCCGTTGCGGCCCGGCCGAAACCGGGCCGCAACGGCTGGGGATCAGTGCTCGACCTCGCTCAGGTCCAGGTCGCGCGGGGTCAGCAGCCAGACCGCGACGGCGGCGGCCAGCATCAGCGCGCCGCCCGCGATGCCCGTCCATTCCAGGGACGTGGTGAACGCGGCCTTGGCCTGCTCGACCACGTGCGCGCCGCCCGGGCCGGCGACCTCGACCGCGCCCGCGATGGACTCGCGGGCCTGGTCCGCGGCCCGTCCGGTGATCCCGGCGGACGCCAGGTCGGACGCCGGCAGCCCGTTCCGGAACACCACGGCGGCGACGCTGCCGAGCACCGCGACGCCGAGCGCGCCGCCCAGTTCGTAGCTGGTCTCCTCGAACGCGGCGGCGCTGCCGGACCGCTCGGCGGGCGCGCCCGCCATGATCACGGCGGACGCCACGGCCAGCGCGCCGAGCCCGATCCCGACGACCAGCAGGGAGACCGCGACGGTCGGGTAGCCGAGGGGCCGCGGCCCGAGGAACAGCGCCGCGAACCCGGCGCCGATCAGCAGCAGCCCGCCCGACAGCACGGCCCGCGCGCCGATCCGGTTCGCGATGGCCGGGGCGAGCGGCGAGAACACCGCCGCGCCGACCGCCTCCGGCAGCAGCCGGATCCCGGACTCCAGCGGCGAGTACCCCTGGACGACCTGCATCCACTGCGCGAGCAGCAGCATCGTCGCGGCGGCGGCGACGCTCACGGTCAGCGCGGTGACGATCCCGGCGGAGAACGCCCGTCCGCGCAGGAGCCGGACGTCCAGCAGCGGGTGCTCGCGGCGCAGGCAGCGCCGGACGAACCCGCCCAGCGCGACGGCCGCGATCGCGGCGGCGCCGAGCCCCTCGCCGGTCAGGCCGTCCTTGCCGAGGTGCTTGATCGCGTAGACGAGCGCGACCATGCCGACGACCGACAGGACCGCGCCGAGCGCGTCCCACGGGCCCGGGTTCGGGTTGCGCGACTCGGGCAGCAGCAGCCACCCCGCGACCAGCGCGACCGCCATGACCGGGACGTTCACGAGGAACGCCGAGTGCCAGGAGAACGCCTCCAGCAGCCCGCCGCCGAGGATCGGGCCGAGCGCGCCGCCGAGCGCGGCCATGGTCGCCCAGATCCCGAGCGCCGTCGCGCGCTCGCGCGGGTCGGTGAACAGGTTCCGGATCATCGACAGCGTGGACGGCATGATCATCGCGCCGCCGACGCCGAGCAGCGCGCGGACGGCGATGACCGCGCCGGGCGAGTTCGCCCACAGGACGGCCAGCGAGCCCAGCCCGAACAGGGCGAACCCGGCGAGCAGCGTCCGCTTGCGTCCCCAGCGGTCGCCGACCGCCGCCCACGTGACCAGCAGCCCGGACACGACGAGCGAGTAGACGTCCACCATCCACAGCAGCGAGATCGAGTCCGGCCGCAGGTCGGCGGAGATCTCCGGCAGCGCCACGTTCAGGACGGTCATGTCCATGACGACGAGCAGCAGGCTCGCCGACAGCACGGCCAGGCCCGCCCACCGGCGCGGATGCGGCGCGGGCACACGCGCCCGGGCCTCCGCGCCCGGACGCGGCTCCGCGGCTAGCGGCGCGTTCTCGACCGGCTTGGCGGCCGTCATGGTCTTCCTCCGTCGGTCTTGGTCGGACCCGTGGTCTTGGTCGGACCCGCGGTCTTGGTCGGGCCCGTGGTTTTGGTCGGGCCCGCGCCGGTCATGAAGGTGCCGAGCAGCAGGTCAGGGGCGTCGCGGCGGGCCACGTCGCCGCGGCGCAGGCTCTCCCGGACGCTGATCATCAGGCCGTAGACGGTGTTGCTCACCCAGCGGACGGGCAGGTCGGCGCGCAGGACCCCGGCGTCCTGGCAGGCCGCGTAGAAGACGATCTCGCGCTCTTCCAGGCGTTCGTTCCAGGTGACCAGTTCCGGGACCTGGTTCACGAAGTGGTCGGTGAGCGCGAAGCCGTAGTCGTCGGCGTCCGCGACATAGGCGGTCAGCATCGTGCGCAGGGCCGCGGTCAGGCGGCCGGGGTCGCCGGACGCGGCGGCGGCGTCGATGCCCGCGGCGTCCTGGGACTCCTCCCAGCGGCGCGTGGCGCGCTCGCCGAGGGCCCGCAGCAGGTCCTCGCGGGAGGCGAAGTGCCGGTGCAGGGTGGCGCGGCTCACCCCGGCGGCCTCGGCCAGCTGGGCCATCGAGGCGGTCGGGTCCGCGTTCAGGTACCGGGTCGCGGCCCCGAGGATCTCTTCAGTGTTCCGCATGCTACCCATCAGCGTCTCGTTTGCGACATTGATGTCTCACTCTAGACGATGATGTCAAGGCAATTTCGGGCGGGGGCGCGACGCGGCGAGTGGGGAGGAGTCCGCACGGGTTGTCGCAGGCGCCGCGTAGGGTGGGGCATGACACCGGGGTGGTGGGTGAACTCTCCGGGTTTTCGGGCTGCCCCGAATCGGGTCGCGGCAGGCGACGTCGCGGATTGTTCGGCGGGGCGATGACGTTGCAGGCTGTGATGACGCTTTCTGGACTTGTTGACCTCGCTTACACCGATGACGTGCTCGCCGCCGCGCTGGCCAGCCCCGACGAGCCCCGGGCCGTCGTCGCGCCGCCGTCCCTCTGGCCGATCCTCGGGGCCGCCCTGTCGCGCGCCCTCCACCGCAGCGGCCCCTCCGGCTCCGCTGCGGGCACGGGGGTCGTCCTGGCGGTGACCGCGACCGCGCGCGAGGCCGAGGACCTCGCCGCCGCGCTCACCAGCCTCCTCGAACCGGACCGCGTCGCGCACTTCCCCGCCTGGGAGACCCTCCCGCACGAGAAGCTGTCGCCCCGCTCCGACACCGTCGGCCAGCGCCTCGCCGTCCTGCGGCGGCTCGTCCACCCAGACGCGGACGAGGCGGCGGCCGGAAGGTCGGACGACGCCGGCTGGGCGGCGAAAGCAGGACGGCTGGACGTCGTGGTCACGCCGGTCCGGGCCGTCCTCCAGCCGATCGTGGCGGGGCTGGCCGACCTCGAGCCGGTCCGGCTGCGCGGCGGCGAGGACGCCGACCTCGACGACGTCGTCCGCAGGCTCGTGGACGCCGGGTACCACCGCGTCGACCTGGTCGAGAAGCGCGGTGAGATCGCCGTGCGCGGCGGCATCCTGGACGTGTTCCCGCCGACCGAGGAGCACCCGCTCCGCGTGGAGTTCTGGGGCGACACGGTCGAGGAGATCCGCTACTTCAAGGCCGCCGACCAGCGCTCCCTGGAGATCGCGCAGGACGGCCTGTGGGCCCCGCCGTGCCGCGAGTTGCCGCTGACCGACGCCGTCCGGGAACGCGCCCGCGACCTCGCCGGACGGCACCCGGCGCTGGAGGAGATCCTGCTGCGGATCGCCGACGGCGACACGGTCGAGGGCATGGAGGCGTTCTCGCCCGTCCTCGCCGAGCGCATGGAGCTGGTCACCGACCTGCTGCCGGAGGGCTCGGCGCTGCTGGTGTGCGAGCCGGAGCGGATCCGGACGCGGTCGGTCGAGCTCGTCCGCACCAGCCAGGAGTTCCTGGACGCGAGCTGGGTGAACGCGGCGGCGGGCGGCGAGGCCCCGATCGACCTCGGCGCGGCGGCGTTCCGGTCGCTGGAGGAGGTCGTCGAGCACAACGACGCGCTCGGCCTGCACCGCTGGACGGTCTCCGCCCTCACCCAGGAGGGCGAGCTCGACCTGCGCGTCCATCCGGCCGAGGCGTACCGGGGCGACACCGCCCGGGTGATGGCCGACCTGAAGGCGTGGATCGACGGCGGCTGGCGGGTCGCCCTGGTCACGGCCGGGCACGGGCCCGCCGAGCGGCTCGTCCAGCTCGTCGGCGAGGAGGGCCTCGGCGCGGCGCTCACCGACCTGTCGGACGAGCCGAAGCCGGGCGTGGTGAACGTGTCCACGGGCCTGCTGGAGAACGGGTTCGTCTGGGACGAGATCAAGCTCGCCGTCCTCACCGAGACCGACCTGTCCGGGCAGAAGGCGTCCACGAAGGACATGCGGCGCATGCCGTCCCGGCGGCGCGGCGGCATCGACCCGCTGCAGCTGCGGCCCGGCGACTACGTGGTGCACGAGCAGCACGGCGTCGGACGGTACGTCGAGATGGTCAGCCGCACCGTGCAGGGCGCGACGCGCGAGTACCTGATCCTGGAGTACGCCAAGAGCGACCGGCTGTTCGTCCCGACCGACCAGCTGGAGGAGCTGACCCGGTACGTCGGCGGCGAGGCCCCGAGCCTGCACCGGCTCGGCGGCGCCGACTGGCAGAAGGCCAAGACGCGGGCGCGCAAGGCGGTCAAGCAGATCGCGGGCGAGCTGATCCGGCTGTACTCGGCGCGGATGGCGAGTCCCGGCCACGCGTTCGGCGCGGACACCCCGTGGCAGCGCGAGCTGGAGGACGCCTTCCCCTACGTGGAGACGCCCGACCAGCTCGCCGCGATCGACGAGGTCAAGTCCGACATGGAGAAGGCCGTCCCGATGGACCGGCTGATCTGCGGCGACGTCGGCTACGGCAAGACCGAGATCGCGGTCCGGGCGGCGTTCAAGGCCGTCCAGGACGGGCGGCAGGTCGCGGTGCTCGTGCCGACGACGCTGCTCGTCCAGCAGCACCTGTCGACGTTCTCCGAGCGGTTCTCGGCGTTCCCGATCAGCGTGAAGCCGATCAGCCGGTTCCAGACCGAGGCGGAGATCAAGGAGACCCTGGACGGCCTGGCCAAGGGCACCGTGGACGTCGTGGTCGGCACGCACCGGCTGCTGTCGGCGCAGACCCGGTTCAAGAACCTCGGCCTGGTGATCATCGACGAGGAGCAGCGGTTCGGCGTCGAGCACAAGGAGGAGCTGAAGCGGCTGCGCACCCAGGTGGACGTGCTCGCCATGTCGGCGACGCCGATCCCGCGCACCTTGGAGATGGGCCTGACCGGCATCCGCGAGATGTCCACGATCCTCACCCCGCCGGAGGAGCGGCACCCCGTGCTGACCTTCGTCGGGCCGTACGAGGAGAAGCAGATCGCCGCCGCGATCCGGCGCGAGCTGCTGCGCGAGGGCCAGGTGTTCTTCGTGCACAACCGGGTCCGGTCGATCAACAAGGTCGCCGCGCAGCTCCAGCAGCTCGTCCCGGAGGCGCGGGTCGCGGTCGCGCACGGCCAGATGAACGAGCACGAGCTCGAGAAGGTGATGGTCGACTTCTGGGAGAAGAACTTCGACGTGCTCGTGGCGACCACGATCGTCGAGTCCGGCCTGGACGTCCCGAACGCCAACACCCTGATCGTCGACCGCGCCGACATGTACGGCCTGTCGCAGCTGCACCAGCTCCGCGGACGCGTCGGACGCGGACGCGAGCGCGCCTACTCCTACTTCCTGTACCCGCCGGAGTCGCCGCTGACCGAGACCGCGCACGAGCGGCTCGCGACGCTCGCGCAGCACACCGAGGTCGGCGCGGGCATGTACGTCGCGATGAAGGACCTGGAGATCCGCGGCGCGGGCAACATCCTCGGCGCGGAGCAGTCCGGGCACGTCGCGGGCGTCGGGTTCGACCTGTACGTCCGGATGGTCGGCGAGGCCGTCCGGGACCTGAAGGAGGGCGGCGCCCCGGCGGAGGCGCTGCCCGAGACCAGGGTCGAGCTGCCGGTGGACGCGCACCTGCCGCACGAGTACATCCCGGGCGAGCGGCTGCGCCTGGACGCCTACCGGCGGATCGCCGCGATCACCTCCGACGAGGAGATCGCGGCCGTCGCGGACGAGCTGAAGGACCGGTTCGGCCCGCTGCCCGTCCCGGTGCTGAACCTGCTGGAGGTCGCGCGGTTCCGGGCCAAGGCGCGGAAGGCGGGGCTGAGCGAGGTGACCGTCCAGGGCACGTTCGTCAAGTTCGCGCCGGTCGACCTGCCGGACTCGCGGCAGGTCCGGCTCCAGAGGCTCTACCCCAAGAGCCTGCTGAAGCCGACGACGGGGACGCTGCTCGTCCCGGCGCCGAAGACCAAGCCCCTCGGCGGGACGCCGCTGCGCGACCAGGAGCTGCTCAGATGGGCCACCGACCTCGTCGAGGCCCTGTTCCTCGAACCCGCGCGGGCCTAGGGTGCCGATCATGAAGAAGTCGAGGATCACCGCGCTCGCGGTGCTGCCGCTGTCGGCCGTCCTGCTCTCGGGGTGCGGTCAGGTGAGGGCGGGCGCCGCGGCGCTCGTCGGGGACGACCGGATCACCGTGTCCACGCTGAACCGGACCGTGAACGAGTGGCAGCCGCAGATCCTGGCGGACCCCCAGGCCAACGCCGCCTGGGACGACGAGCTCAAGAAGGAGCTTCTGCTGGATCCGGACAAGCTGAGCGAGCTCGACGTCCGCTCGCCGGCGTCTCCGAGAAGAACCCTGAACAGCATGATCTACCTCAGGCTCGCCGACCGGGCCGCGAAGGACAACGGGATCGAGCCGTCCGAAGGGCAGGTCTCCCAGGTCATCGACCTGCTGAACCAGAATCCGACGAACTTGGCGTCCCGGACGCTCGTCTACGGGCTGCCGACCGACCGGGGGCGGGACGTGGCGCGGGCGAAGGTGATCGAGCTCATGCTGCTCGACCGGTTCGGCGCGGACCAGAGCACCAGGTCCCCCGCGACGCAGCAGGCGATCAAATCGCTGTCCGACGCGTTCACGAACGCGGCGAGGGAACTGAAGATCCGGCTCAACCCCCGGTACGGCGTGTACGACCCGACGAGGATCACGATCGACCCGGTGGTGTACCGGCTGTCCGCTTACGAATCAGGTGTGCGTTAACCCATGAGTCTCATCCTGCTGGCGACCTCCCACCGGGTCGCGCCCGGTCTTCTGACCTGGCGCGCCTGGGAGGCGCTGCGCTCGGCCCCGCGCGTGCTGGCGCGGAACGACCATCCGCTGCTGCCCTACCTGGCCGAGGCCGGCGTCCACGCGGAGCAGGTCACCGACCCCGACCCGTCCGCGCTGGTCGACCTGGCGCGCGAGGGGCGGGTTGTCTTCGTCGCCGGGCAGGACGGCGACGAGCGGCTGATGCGCGACATCGGGCGGCTGGTCGTGGACGACCCGCTGGACGTCGAGGTGCTGCACGGGTCGTACGACCTGCCGGGCGCGCGGCTGCTCGACCTGGTCACGGTCATGGACACGCTGCGCCGCGAGTGCCCGTGGGACCGTAAGCAGACCCACGAGTCGCTGGTGAAGTACCTCCTGGAGGAGGCGTACGAGGTCGACGACGCGGTCTCGGGTGGCGACTACGGCGCGCTGCGCGAGGAGCTCGGAGACGTGCTGATGCAGGTCGCGTTCCACGCGGTCGTGGCGTCCGAGCGGGACGACGAGACCGCGTTCACGGTCGACGACGTGGCGGCGGGGATCGTCGACAAGCTCGTCCGGCGGCACCCGCACGTGTTCGCGGACGTGACCGTCCGGGACGCCGACGAGGTGAACGCGAACTGGGAGCAGATCAAGGCGGCCGAGCGGGCGGAGAAGAAGGGTGAGGCGGCCTCGGTGCTGGACGGCGTCCCGATGGGCCAGCCCGCGCTGAGCCTCGCCGCGCAGCTGCAGCGCCGCGCGGCCCGGGTCGAGCTGCCCGAGGACGCCTACGAGGTCGCGGACTCCGATCTCGGGGCGCGGCTGTTCTCGCTGGTCAGGCAGGCGCAGGCGGAGGGTGTGGACGCCGAGGCCGAGCTGCGGGCCGCGGCCCGGGCGTTCGCGGACCGCGTCCGTGACTGGGAGCGGGAGCACCCCACGACGTCCGGGTGACACCGGCCGGAGGGCCACGGTCAGGGCTCGGACGGGCGTGATCGCACGGTCTGGAAGGGCGGTGCCGCAGGGCTTACGGCCGGATGCGGACCGTTCCGACGAAGATCGGCGAAGGTCTGGTCCGGCCTTGGCCCGCCGTTTACCCTGGGGCGGTGCTGCCTGGACTGCGGGACGACGACATACCGGACAAGATCCGGGCCGTGCGCGGGCTGTTCGGCTTCGCGGCCCTGGCCGGGGTGCTGGTCGCGCTCCTGCTGCTGCCGGCGGCGTTCACCGCGGGGGTGTCCACGCGCGACGCCGCGGGCTGGTTCGAGGACGTCCCGGACGGCGTCGACACCAGCGGCGTGCCGGAGCGGTCCACGATCCTCGCGGCGGACGGCAGCTCGATCGCGACGTTCTACTACCAGAACCGGATCGACGTCCGGATGGACCAGATCGCGCCGGTCGCTCGGCAGGCCGTCCTGGCGATCGAGGACAGCCGGTTCTACCAGCACGGCGCGCTCGACTCCAAGGGCACGCTGCGCGCGCTGATCAGCAACCTCGGACATGGCGAGGTCACCCAGGGCGGGTCGGGCATCACCCAGCAGTACGTCAAGAACCTGCTGCTCACGCAGGCCACCACCGCGACCCAGCGCAAGGGCGCGACGGAGCTGTCGGCGGGACGCAAGATGCGCGAGCTGCGGTACGCGGTCGCGCTGGAGAAGCGGTACTCCAAGGACGAGATCCTGCGCCGCTACCTGAACATCGCCTACTTCGGGGACGGCGCGTACGGCATCGAGGCGGCGGCCCGGCACTACTTCTCCAAGACCGCGGCGAAGCTGACGCTGCCGGAGGCGGCGCTGCTCGCGGGCGTCGTCCGCTACCCCTACGCCTACGACCCGGTGAACCACCCGGACGTCGCGCGCCAGCGCCGCGACGTCGTGCTCGCGCGGATGGCCGCGCTGGGGTGGATTCCGCAGGCCACCGCGGACGCCGCCGCCAAGCAGCCCGTCCAGCTCCACGTGCACCAGGCGCGCAACGGCTGCGTGAGCAGCGGCGCTCCCTTCTTCTGCGACTACGTGCAGCGGGAGATCCTGACGAACTCGGCGTTCGGGAAGACCAAGGCGGACCGGGAGAAGCTGCTCAAGCAGGGTGGCCTCACCATCCGGACGACGCTGAACTGGAAGGTGCAGAAGGCGGCGCAGCGGGCGGTGGACCGGCACGTCCCGCCGAAGAACTCCGCCCACAAGGCCGCCGCCGAGGCGCTGGTCGAGCCGGGCACGGGCGCGATCCGCGGGATGGCGGTCGACCGCGACCTCGGCCCGGACAACAAGCGCGGCAAGACCTGGATCAACTTCGCCGCCGACGCCGACCACGGGTCGAGCATCGGCATGCAGTCGGGGTCCACGTTCAAGGTGTTCACGCTGGCCGCCGCGCTGGAACTCGACATGCCGTTCGGCGCCATGATGAACGCGCCGACCTCGTTCACCCCGACCGGCTACCGCAACTGCGACGGCAAGCGGGTCGGCGACCCGAACGCCTCGCTGCGCAACTCGGCCGACGGCGAGGGCGGCAAGCAGTTCTCGCTGGTCACGGGCACCTGGCACTCGGTGAACACCTTCTTCCTCGGGCTGGAGAAGGAGGTCGGGCTCTGCGAGACCGTCCAGATGGCCGAGAAGCTCGGGATGCGCCAGGCCAACGGGAAGCCGCTGGAGGAGTACCCGTCCTTCACGCTCGGCTTCAACCCGGTGTCGCCGCTGCGGCTCGCCTCGGCGTACGCGACGTTCGCCGCGCGCGGGAGGTACTGCCGTCCGGTCGCGATCGCGTCGGTGACCGACACGAACGGCAAGCCGATGAAGGTCCCGACGGCGGGCTGCAAGCAGGTGATCGACAAGGGCGTCGCGGACGCGGTGAACTACGTCCTGCGCGGCGTGCTGACGAAGGGCACCGCGGCCGGGTCGGGGATCGGGCGTCCGGCGGCCGGGAAGACCGGCACGGTCGACAACTTCTCCGCCGCCTGGTTCGCCGGGTACACGCCGGACCTGGCGTCCGCGGTGTGGGTCGGCGACCCGCGCGGCGGCTACAGGTACCCGATGGACGACCTGTGCATGAACGGGGAGTGCTACGGCGAGGTGTTCGGCGCGACGATCCCGGCGCCGATCTGGCAGGACACGATGTCGGAGGCGCTGGACGGCACGTCCGAGACCGACTTCCACGGCCCGCCGTCGCACTACTTCAGCATGGGCGACGGCGAGGTCGACCCGTCCAAGAAGGACAAGAAGGATAAGAAAGACAAGAAGGGCGACAAGAAGAAGGGCGGCGGCGACACCCCGCCGACCACGCCACCGACCCTCGCGCCGAGCCCCGGGCCCTGATCCGGCGGCAGGTCCAACCCTCTGACCTGCGCGGTCGTGTGGTTTCCCGAACCCTGGGTAGATCATCTGCGACGGGGGAAACGGGGGAAGCCGCATGCGTGCCATCGCCGTGTCGGAGTACGGCGCGACGCCATCGCTCATGGACCTCGACCGGCCCGAACCCGGTCCGGGCGAGATCCTGGTCAAGCTGGTCGCCGCCGGGATGAACCCGTTCGACTGGAAGGTCGCGGACGGGGCGCTGGAGGGCGTCGTCGAGGCGCGGTTCCCGCTCATCCTCGGCCAGGACGGCGCGGGCGTGGTCGAGGCGGTCGGCGAGGGCGTCGACCGGTTCCGGGAGGGCGAGCAGGTGTACGGGTCGTTCGGCGGGATCCCGCGCGGCCTCGGCAGCTACTCCGAGTTCGCCGTCGGCGCGCAGGACGGCCCGGTCGCGACGATGCCGCAGAAGATGGTCTACAGCCAGGCCGCGGCCGTCCCGACCGCGAGCATGACCGCCTACAACCTGGTCGAGAAGGTCGGGGTCGCGGACGGGACGAGGGTCCTGATCATCGGCGCGACCGGCGGCGTCGGGCAGGCGGCGGTGCAGTTCGCCGCGCTGAAGGGCGGCTACGTCATCGCCACCGCGCCGCCCGACATGGCCGAGACGATGCTGCACCTCGGAGCGGACGAGACCATCGACTACCGCGAGGGCGACCTGTTCGAGACCGTCACCGAGGCCCATCCGGACGGCCTGGACGTCCTGATCGACCTGGTCGACGACGAGCGGCGGCTCGACATGCTGGCCGGGGTGCTGAAGAAGGGCGGCGTCGTCGCGTCCACGATCGGGCAGGCGAACACGGCGGGCCTGAAGAAGCGCGGCATCAAGGCGTACAACTTCCAGAACAAGGCGTCCGGGGAGCTGCTCACGGTTCTCGCCGACCTGATCGACCGCGGGAAGTTCACGGTGCACGTCAGCCGCGAGGTCGACCTGTCGGAGGTGCCGGCGACGATCGCCGAGGCCAGGCGCGGCGGGGCACGCGGCAAGACCGTGATCCGCCTCTGACCGATCCGGGGACGCCCTGATGGCGGGCTTGGCGGGGGCGGAGGCCGGGGCGGTCAGTCGGGTTCGGGGGAGTAGCCGCCGGGGCGGGTCTGGGAGTGGAGGTCGTCGGCGAACGCGTCCTCGTCCGGGGGCTCGCCGCCCGGTCCCCGGATGGCGGTGACCTCGGCGGGACGGTCGTCCCACACGGTCTCCTCGCGCCGCCGGTCGCCGCGCCGGTACTCCTCGCCGGTCTCGCGCATGATGCCGAGCCGCCCGTCCCCGGGGTCGGGATCGTCCTCGATCACCAGGTCGTCGGGCGGATCCTCGATGTAGCGCTCGGTCGAGCGGGTGGTGTATTCCTGCTCGTCGTCGCCCATCTCGACCTCGTACCGCTGCTGCTCTTCCTCGTTGTCGTGTCGGCGGACCATAACGTCCCCCCTGCATAGCCCTTAACTGGGTGATTCCCGGTGCAGCGTACGTTATGTGCGTTGACGTGCGGGAATATCATCCGGCATGAGCGCTTCTGACCTGCGAAAACGGCTGGAGAACGTAGAAGCGGCGCTGCGTCGGCTGCGCGGACAGGGCGCGGGGCTCGGCGCCGAGTACGGCGAAGTCCCGCAAGATTTCGGCGATTCCGGGCAGGATCTCCAGATGCGCGAGGAGATCGAGGGGCAGATCGCCGACCTGGAGGCCGAACGCGACCGGATCAAGGCCGAGCTGGGCGAGGAGGGCAGCCCCGACACGACCGACCGGTCACGCCACTGACGCGTTTCCCGCCCCGCCGGCCGTTCTGCCGTCGTCCGCCCTGAAACACC
The DNA here is from genome assembly GCF_000518265.1 of Actinomadura oligospora ATCC 43269. Classification (GTDB taxonomy): domain Bacteria; phylum Actinomycetota; class Actinomycetes; order Streptosporangiales; family Streptosporangiaceae; genus Spirillospora; species Spirillospora oligospora. Next base: position 151,069 of record NZ_JADG01000016.1, read on the forward strand.
GGTTCCGGACGATCACCAGCGACGCCCCGTACCCCGCCAGGACGGCCCCCAGCACGGGGATCGCGTTCAGCGGGAGCGGAACCAGCCCGAGCGGCCCGGCCAGCGGCGACAACGGCAGGAGCAGCGCGGTCAGCGAGAGCAGCCAGGCCGCCGCGACGACCGTCCGGGACGCGGGAGGCGAGCCGCGACGGCGGCCACGGCCGCGCAGGACCAGCAGGGTGAGGGCCTGCGCGAGCAGGTTCTCCACCAGGAACCCGGTGTGGAACAGCGCCTCGCCGCCCGATCCCGTCCGGGCGTCCAGCAGCCACCAGAACAGCCCGAACGCGACCAGGTCGAAGAACGCGCCGAGCGGCCCGAACACGGCCACGAACCGCGCCAGGACGCGCGGGTCGAAGGTGCGCGGGCCGCGCAGGTCGGCCGGGTCGACCCTGTCCCGGGCGAGTGAGAGCTGCGAGACGTCGAACAGCAGGTTCTGCGCGAGCACCTGGAGCGGCAGCAGCGGCATGAACGGCAGCAGCACGCTCGCCGCCAGCATGGACGCGACGTTCCCGAGGTTCGAGGTCACCGCGATCCGGATGTACTTGACGCCGTTGCCGAACGTCCGGCGGCCCTCGGTGATGCCGTTCGCCAGGACCGACAGGTCGCGGCCCGCGAGCACCACGTCGGCCGACTCGCGCGCCAGGTCCACCGCGCCGGTGACCGAGATCCCGACGTCGGCGGCGCGCAGCGCGGGCGCGTCGTTGATGCCGTCGCCGAGGAACCCGACCGTCCGCCCGGTGCGGCGCAGCGCCCCGACGATCCGCGCCTTCTGCCGCGGATCCACCCGCGCGAACACCGGCGTCACCCCGCACGACGAGCCGTCCGGGCCGTCCGGCGGGGTGAGGAGGCCGTCGGGGGAGGTGAGCAGGGCGTCGAGTTGGGCGTCGGACAGGTCGTCCAGTTCGGCGCCGAGAACGACCCGGCCGGGGGTGAGGCCGGTGTCCCGGCAGGTCCGGACGGCGACGAGGGGGTGGTCGCCGGTCACCACGACGAGCGCGACGCCGAGACCGGCGAGCCGTGCGAGCGCGGCGGGGGCGGACGGGTCCGGCTCGTCCCGGAAGCCGACGAACCCGGCCAGCGTGAGGCCGTGCTCGTCGCCCGGGGCGTAGTCGCGGCGGGCCGCCGGACGGTCGGCGACGGCCACCGCGAGCAGCCGCTCGCCGGTCGCGGACCGCTCGTCGGCGAGGGCCGCGAGCCGGTCCCGGTCGTCCGCGGTGAACGGCACGTCGCCCGCCGGGGTCCGGACGCGGACGCAGAGCGGCAGGACGTCCTCGACGGCGCCCTTGGTGATCAGCAGGTCGCGGCTCAGGCGGCCGGGGCGGCGCAGCACCACGGTCGCGCGGCGGCGGTCGGAGTCGAACGGGACGGCGTCGACGGCGTGGACGTCGTCGGACGGCGGGTCCGCGCCGTCCAGGAGCGCGTCGTCCACGGTGTCGCCCGCGGCCTCGGGGACGAGCTCGGTCGCGAACCAGGCGTTCAGGCGCGCCCAGTGCAGCACCTGGTCGTCCGGTTCGCCCGACGCGTCCAGATGGGACGTGAGTGACAGCCGGTCGAGCGTGAGCGTGCCGGTCTTGTCGGCGCACAGGGTGTCCATCGCGCCGAGGTCGTGGACGGCGGGCAGCCGCTTGACGATCACGCCGTCCCGGGTCAGCGCCGACGCGCCGCGCGCCAGCGTGGCCGTCACGACCAGCGGCAGCATCTCCGGGGTGAGCGCGACCGCGATCGACACCGCGAACAGCAGCGCGCTCGACCACGGGCTGTGCTCGGGCTCGGTGAACAGCAGCGCGATCGGGACGGCCGCCGCGACCATCGCGATCAGCGCCCAGGACACCGTCCGGACGCCGCGGTCGAACGCGGTCTCCGGCGCGGCGCGCGGCACGTCCCGCTGGAGCGCGGCGAAGTGGGTGCGCGGGCCGGTCGCGACGGTCACGGCCGTCCCGGTGCCGCTGACCACGCTCGTCCCCATGAGGCACAGCTCGGGACGGTCGAACAGCGGGGTGTCCGGATCGGGCTCGGGTCCGGCGCGTCCGGTCCACGCTGCGCGCTTGGCGGCGGGCAGCGACTCGCCGGTCAGGACGGCCTGGTCGACGCGCAGCCCGGTCGCGCTCAGCAGCCGCAGGTCGGCCGGGACCATGTCGCCGGGCGCGAGCCGCACCACGTCCCCGGGGACGATCTGCTCGACCGGCACCTCCCGCTCGACGCCGGGGGATCCGGTGTCCGCGCGGCGCAGCACGGTCGCGGTCGTCGTGGTGAGGGCGCGCAGCTCGGCGGCGGCCCGTCCGCCGCGCCGTTCCAGGCGCAGTCGCAGCAGGGAGCTCAGCACGGCCAGCGAGCCGATCAGGGCCGCGCCCCAGGGATCGCGGGTGACCGCGGTGACCGCGCTCAGCAGCACCAGGACCAGCACGAACGGGTCCTTGACGACGACGACCAGGTGCTGCAGCAGGAGGGTGCGCCCGGTGCAGGCGGTCGGGGCGGCGGCCTCCTGGCGGAGGAGCCGCTCCTCGGCGTCCGTCTCGGTCAGGCCGCGCGCGGACGTCTCCAGGCCCCGCAGCACCGACAGCGGCGGACGCCCCGCGAACCCGGCGAGCATGGCGTGGGAGCGGGGCAGGTCGGGCAGGTCGTCCGGCGCGTCCGCGGGCGCCGGGACGAACAGGGGGTCCTCGGAGGGCGGGGCCGCGAGGCCGAACGGGTCGGACTCAGGCGCCGAGGCCACGGACGGGGACCGCTTCCACGGGGACGCCCTGGAGGTGGGCGACCATCTGCGCGACGATCGCCGCGACGTGCGGGTCGTCCACCACGTAGACCTGGTGGCGGCCCTCCCGGCGGGACCGGACGAGCCCGGCCAGCTTGAGCTTGGCGAGGTGCTGGCTCACGGCGGGGACCGTGCCGCCGACCCGCTCGGCCAGCGAGCTGACGTCCTGCTCGCCCTGCGCGAGCACCCACACCATGTGCAGGCGCATCGTGGCGGCGAGCATGCCGAAACGGCCCGCCGCCTCCTGGAGCAGCTCGGGCGAGAGCGTCTCCGGGGGCCGCGCCGTGTCCCGCGTCCGCTCCTTCACCGGTGCGCCTCCCGCCGTCGGTGGCCCCGCCCGTGCGAGGCCGTCCAGGAGCCGTCGCCGCGCGGGCGCCGCTCCGGTACGAGGGTATCCAAAACGCCCGTCCCGGCGGGGAGGAGATCCGTGCGGCCGGATCGGCGCCGGAGGGCAACCTCTCGGCTGCGGCGCGCATCAAACAGGGTGACGACGGAGAACATTAAAGTGATTGCGCAAATAAAATGACCATGGAGACACTGCTGGCTGTACGGGGAAGCGCGGAGGGAGCACCACTGAGCATGAAGCGGGGGAAGAGGGCGGCGGAGGCCGCCACGCTGTCGCTCGGCGTCCGGATGGCGGAGGTCGAGGCGCTGTACTCGGGCGCGCTGACCGCCGAGACCGCCGCGGACGAGGCGGAGGCGCTGCGCGAGCTGGCCCGCGCGGCGCGCCTGCTGTCGGCGCTGGCCGAGGTCGCGGCCGAGAGCGCGGGCGAGCCCGCCGGGATGACCGTCCCGCCGGCCGGACGCGTCGTGGTCGCCCACCCGTCCACGCTGTCGGCGAAGCCGCGCGTCCGCCGCCGGATCGCCCGCACCCAGCACACCGTCGACTGGATCATCACCCGCAGCCGTCCCGACCCGCACTAGGGCGGCGGGCCGGGGGCGTTCGGTCAGGGGGTGGACGGTCAGGGGCGCCGGTGGTCGACGGCCTGGCCGTCCTGGCTGACCAGGCGCGGAGCGGCCTCGGCGACCTCGCGCGAGGCCGGGGCCGAGGGTGGGGACGAGGGCGCGGGGGCGTCCTCGTCCTTCTCCTTGTCGTGCAGGCCGTTCATCTCGGCCTTGAGGATCCGCGCGGACTGCCCGAGCGAGCGTGCCATCTTGGGCAGCTTCGCCGAGCCGAACAGCAGCAGAGCCACGATGATCACGATCAGCCAGTGCGACGGCGACAGCTCACCCATGACGACCCAACTCCTTCCAGGACTTTTCCACCCACCACTCTAAAGTTATCGCGCAAGTGAGCAAGCAATGGCGTCGAGGGTCTCCCGGGTGGACGGCACCGGGCCGAGCTTGCGGAGGACGTAGTCGACGGCGAACTCGTGCGCGTGCGCGTCCAGGCCGCTCATGGCGTCCTCGACGAAGATCATCCGGAACCCGGCGTCGTCGGCGACGCGTCCGGTGGACTCGACGCCGAAGTTGGTCACCAGCCCGGTCAGGATGATCGTGTCGATATCGCGTTTCCGTAGCTGAGCCTCAAGGTCAGTGCCCTGGAACGCGCCCCACGTCCGCTTGACGACCTCCAGGTCGGACGCCGCCACCTCGATCTCGGGGGACAGTCCGCTGCCGGGCGGCTGCTCGTCCACGCCCGGACGCTCGACGCGCACCCAGGCGACCGTCCCGCCCGCGTCGCGCAGGGCGTCCGCCAGCCTCACCGAGCGGGCGAGGACGTCCGGGCCGCTGTGCGGCGCGGTCGGCAGCGCGACGATCCGCTCCATCAGGTCGATCGCGACCAGGGCCGTCCGTTCAGGAGTCAACGTGAGTTCGCTCATGTCGGACATAGTGGCATCGGACGGATTACCGGGTCACCAGATCGGACGGATCGGTGTTCGCCCCGCAGACCACGATCGCCGTCCGCTCGTCCGGCGCGGGCGTGTACGCGCCGGTGAGCAGGGCCGCGAGCGCGGCGGCGGTGCCGTGCTCGGCGACGAGGCGGTGCCGTTCCCACAGCGTCCGCCGCGCCTCGACGATCGCCTCGTCCGGCACCAGGACGGACCGGACGCCCGTCCGCCGCGCCACGTCGAACGCGATCTCGCCGATCCGGGACGCGCCGAGCGAGTCCGACGCCACGCCCGACACCGCCACGGTCGCGCGTTCTCCCTGGTCGAGTGCCGTGTGCAGGGTCGGGCACCGCTCGGGCTCGACCGCGACGACCCGCGCCTCGCCGTCCAGCGCGGTCGCGATCCCGGCCATCAGGCCACCGCCGCCGACCACGATCAGCGCGGTGTCGAACGCGCCGCCGGTCTGCTCCAGCAGCTCCAGGCCGATCGTGCCCTGACCGGCGCAGACCTCCGGCTGGTCGTAGGCGTGGCAGAGCAGTGCGCCGGTGTCGGCGGCGTCCTTGAGCGCGGCCTCCTGCGCGTCCGCGTACTTCTCGCCGACCGGACGGACGTCCGCGCCGAGCGCCCGCAGCTTCTCGACCTTCACGGCGGGCGCGTTGCGCGGCAGGAACACCCGCGCGGGCACCCCGAGCGTCGCGGCGGCGTGCGCGACCCCGAGCCCGGCGTTCCCCCCGGACGCCGTGACCACCCCGGTCGCCGGGAGAACGCCCTGCTCGGCGGCGGTGAGGAGCCGGTTGAACGCGCCGCGCGCCTTGAACGACCCGCCGTGCTGCGTCTGCTCCAGCTTCAGCCACACCGGGACGCCGAACGCGTCGCTCTCGAGGAGCGGGGTCCTGCGGACATGCCCGGCGATCCGGGCGGCGGCGGCGCGGACGTCCGACTTCTCGATCATGGGAGCCCCCTCGGCTGAGATCACGTCCCATCATGCCCGTCGGGCGTCGCCGGGCAGCTCGGCGTCGTCGGCCCCGGCGTGCCCGGATCGCCCGTGGTCGGGTCGGGGTCCGGCGTCGTCGGGGGGCTGGACGGCCTCCGCGCCGGACGGGTGTTGTGGAGCTTCATGACCTGCTGGAGGCCGGGGGAGTCGGCGAGCGTCGGGCAGGCCCAGTCGGACTGGCGGCCCCACGAGTAGCTGATGTCGAACGCGGGCCGCGGCAGCAGCGCGTCCCACTGGCTCAGGATGGTCGTGAGCTGCGCGGACGTCGGCAGCTTCCAGTTCTTCTCGCCCGCGCTGCACGCCTGCCCGAACGTCTGGATCACCGGCACCATCATCGCCCGCGCGAATCCGGCGCGGCCCGCCTGCGCGACCATCGTCCCGATCGCCTTCGGGTCGCAGCCCGATGCGTCCGACCTGCATGGATACGGGTCGAGGCCGATGAGGTCCAGGTGCGTCGCGGACGGTTTCAGCGGGGCCATCGGCCAGTCGGTCAGCGACGCGAACGCCTTCTGGCCGGGCGCGTACCGGTGGATCAGGTCGGCGCGCTCGCGGATCTGCCCGACGATGCCGGGGCACTCGGCGGGGTTCGGCTCGTCCGACAGGTACCAGCCGTAGACGCGCGGGTCGCGGGCGAGGCGCCGGACGGTCGAGCCGAAGTCGTCCGCGGACAGGTCGAAGCCGCCGCACGTGGTGTTCCCGACCCAGACGAGCGCGCGGCCGTCCTTGGGCAGCGCGTCGATCTCGTCCGGGCCGACGTCGAAGAGGTTGAAGCCGAGCGCCGCGGCGCGCGTCCGGTCGGAGGCGGGCATGTTGAGGGCGACGTGCAGCGTCCCGGACGTATGTCGCGGGGCCGCGACGGGCACGACCGGCGACGCCGAGCCCGCGGAGGGGTGGACGAGGTAGCCGAAGACACCGCCCGCGAGGGCCGCGGTGGCGGCGATGGCGGCGAAGTGGTGAGTACGCAACGCTCCTCCCGGGGGCGGGATACCGGCGTCCCGCCGGACCCTGCTGCCCGGCGGCCGGACGCGATCGCTCTCCACCGTCCCCCGGCCACCGCCCGACGCCCGTGTCCCAGAACGAACGGGCATAAATGGGTGGGAACAAAAGAACCGCCCCGGGGCGGGCCGGGGCGGCGTCAGACCGTCAGCGCCAGGCGGAGGGTCAGGCGCGCTTCCAGCGCCACTGGCCGTTCGTGTACCGGACGCAGCGGTACCGCTTGCCCGTCTTGTACGCGTACCCGTAGTGCAGGCGCGCCGCCCTGGGGCAGTACGAGCCCGGCGTGATGCACTCCCAGTGCTTGTTGACCTTGTGGGAGTGGCAGCGCGCGGCGGACACCGTCGGCGCGGTCGCCGGGGCGGCGTTCGCCGGGACGGTGGCGCCGGTGACGACGCCGGTGGCCATGACGCCGGTGGCGGCGGTGACGAGCAGCTTCCTGAGCATCGAGCTCCTTCCGAGGTGAAGGTGACGTGAACGAAGTGCTGCACATTTAACTGAAATCCGATGCCTACGTGGGCGAACACGAAGAGCCGGATATAAGAGGCAAGTTCACCTCAACGACACTGGGCGATCACTCGGGGTGAGTAGCGTCCGGGCCACGCTCCCCCCACCAGCGAGGTTCGCCATGCGTCGCCCTCTCGCCATCGCCGTGACCGCCGCCGTCCTTGTCCCCATCTGGACATCCCCGACCCGCGCGGAGACGGGTTCCGGGTTCCGGTTGCCGCAGCGGTTCTTCATCGCGCACCGGGCGTCCGGGTCGTTCCTGGAGCCGGAGAACACGGCGTCGGCGTTCGAGGCCGGGATCCGCGATCCGGACGCCGACCTGCTCGAATTCGACGTCCAGGTGCTCAAGGACGGCGTCGGCGGCGTCTGGCACGACCTGACCGTCGACCGCATCAGCTCCGAGCGCGGACGCGTCAACGCGCGCACGAGCAGGCAGTTCACGAAGCTGCGCATCGACGCGCACTCGTGGTTCGGCGGGACGGCCAAGGACACCCATCCGCTCCTCCTGGACGAGGTGCTGGCGAAGTACGCGCCGCGCAAGCAACTCCTCGCGCACCCCAAGGACTCCCGCGCGGCCCGCCTCGTCATCAGGCACGTCGTCGCCCGTCACCTCACCGGGCGCGTCCAGATGCAGACGGATCACCTCGCGGACGCCGTGGCCGCGCGGAAGGCGGGCATCACCGCGCAACTCCTCATCGGCACCGACGCCCAGGCCCGGGCGACTTCGCCGTCGCAGGTCAGGAAGGCCGGGATCCAGCGCGTCTCGGTCAACTCGCTGCTCTCGGACGCCCTGATCGCCCGGTACGTCCGCGAGGGGCTGGTCGTGGCGTGCTTCAACGTCGAGTCCCAGACGCGCCGGGACCGCCTGTACCGGCTCGGCGTGCGCGGGATCGACACCGACGACCCCGTCTACCTGCACGGATCCCGCTACCGCCGCACGTCCGACCCGTTCGCCACCGGCACCTACTGGCCGGGCCACATGGGCCAGGCCCAGACCGCCGCCGCCATGGGCCTCTACCAACGCGGCCGTTTCACCGCCCCCGGCTGGTGGACGATTCCGTACGGCCGCGCCGACCTCTTCACCCGGCAGGGCTGGGCGACTCTGGGACGTTCCTACAGCCTGCGTGCGACCGTCCGTTTCGACCGGCTGAGCGCCCGAGGGGCCGACGCCGCCGCGATCCAGTTCTCGTCCCCCACGGACGACCCGTACGCCGCCCAGACCGGCGGCTACGACCTGGCCCTCCGCCAGAACGGCAGCCTCGACCTCTACAAGGATCACCGGCTGCTGGCGTCCGTCCGGACTCCGGCGATCACCCGTTCCGGGACGACGGCGAACGTGACGGTGACCGTCGCGCCGTGGACGATCACCGTCCGGCGCGAAGGTTCGCGGGGCGTGACCGTGTCCGATACGTCCTACCGTGGCCAGTACCTTTACCTGGGCCGGATCAAGCCGCCGGGACACGACGGCCCGCAGCTCTCCTTCCGCGACATCGCCGTGGAATGAAAGCGGGACCCTCTTGGTTGAAGGTTCAACGAACAGCGGGACCGGGAGGGAACAGATGAACACCTACGACGAGTTCCAGCGCGCTCAGATGTTCTTCGACGCGCGGGACTACATCTCGGCGTCGCGCATCCTGGCCCCGGTCGCCGAGGCCGAGCCCGGCAACGGCTCCGTCGCCGAGCTGCTCGCCCGCGCGTACTTCCACAGCGCCCAGCTCGGCCGCGCCGAGGACGCCTTCCGCCGCCTGCTCGAGATCGCCCCGGGCAACGGCTGGGCGTACGAGGCCATGGCCCGCACGCTGGAGCGCCGCAACCGCTCCGACGAGGCGGCCCGCTACCGCAAGCTGGCCACCGCGATGGGCGTCACCCCGTCCGAGGAGATCCAGGTCTCGGTGACCGCCGCGAACCTCGCTGACTGACGAACAACCCCCTCTGAAGGCCCGTCCCGCCCGGGACGGGCCTTTTCAGCTTTTCGCGAGCACGTACGTCCCCACGAAGACGCCGTTCCCGGTGGTGACCGAGTCGACGAGGTCGAACGCGGTCAGTTCGTCCCCGTCCTCCGCGAACAGCCGCACGCCCGAACCCAGCAGGATCGGGTGGATCATCAGCACCATCTCGTCCACGAGCCTGTCCCGCAGCAGCGACCGGACGAGCGCCCCGCTACCGAAGATCACCAGGTTCTCGTCCCGCTGCATCTTCAGCTCGGCGACCGCCTCGCCCGCGTCGCCGTCGAGCAGCGTCGAGCCGGCCCACGGCAGCGGATCCGTCATCGTCGTCGACACGACGTACTTCTGGACGCGGTTGAACGCGTCCGTGACCGGGTTCGGCGGCTGCTTGGGCCAGTAGTCCCAGAACCGCGCGTAGGTCACCCGCCCCACGAGCAGCGACCAAGTGTCCGACATCCGCGCCCCCATGGCCCGCTGCATAGCCGGATCCTGCCGCTCAGCCGCCCACCCCCCATGCCGAAACCCACCCCGAGGATCCTCATCCGCATGCCCCGGAGCCTGCATCACCCCGTCCAACGTCAAATGCTCCATCGCAACAACCTTGCCCATCCCCAACCCCTTTCCGTCGCTCCCCCGGAGCGTCCAGACCTCGAAAGAGCATCGCGACCAGCCCATCACGCGAACCCCCGGATGCCTGCCCGTTCGGATTGCCCGCAACCGCCGAGCATGTCCCTGGCTGCTGCGGCGCTTGTGTCGCACGGTCTGGCCATCTCCGTGGGTGCCCTTCCTCTGAGTGACCTTCCCGGGACGGGTGCAGAGGTTATTTGATTCCGATCACGGCCCGGATGATTCCCGTGTTGAAATATAGGCGCAATTTTAGAGTCGCCCCCGGGAGGGGGTTGGGAGAAAGGGGGATAAATGGACAGGTGGAGGGTTTGCTGGAGAATTTGTGAAAAGGTGATTCCTGTCCATAGAATTGCCGATTTCGCTGTTCGGGGTACGATGGCGGTCCTGCTGACTCTCGGCGGTCTGCTCGGCGGAATCGATCAGGCCCACGCGGTGGCCGTCGAGCAGCCCACGCGGGTCGCGGGCTGCGGTGGGACCAGCGCTGGCAACGGCTGGGACGCGGCCGAAGGTGACTTTCTGACCGCTGACGAGTTCATCTCGTGCTACCGCAAGGCCTCGATCCGGAGAGTCTTCCCTTCGCAGTTCCTCTCCTGGACCATTGGAGACATCCGCAGCGACAAGTCCGCTGCAGGAAAGCGCGCTTGGAAGCTGCTCAACGACAACCGCTTCAAGAAGTAGTCAATCAACCGCGTGCGGCGGGCCGCTTGGGTGGTGAGGCTTCGAGCGGCCCGCCGGGGATTCAGCCGCTGAACCCTTGAGGAGACCTAGGTGAGTACATCCGGCAATCGCCCTTTTGTCGTCGTCCGGCTGTTTGAGGCGACGTCGGACGTGGATTCTACCTTCCGCATGTTCAGCGAGGACTTCGCCCTGATCTATGCCTCCTCGGTGGAGGGCGCACGGTCGGCGGTCGAGCGGGCCGGACGGGAACCGGAGGCCCAGTATCGGAACGCGGTCGGTGAGCAGATCACCTGGAGTCTCAAGCGCATCGTCGACATCGCTCCCGTCCTCGATGAGGACCTCTCTCGCGACGCCGACCTCTACAGCAGAACCTTCGACCGGCTCGAACCCTACGACGAGATCACCGCCCCCGACTCGGCGGCCACAGACTGACCACCGTCGCACCGCCTGACGAGCGGAGCCCCGTGCCTGGGCCACGGAACGCCCGCCCGACACCTTCGGGCGAGCGTTCCTTAGCCTGCCCAGACCGGCGTCAGCCGCCGAAGAGATCACCGACGGCCACGGCTTCCGCCGCTCGTGCCAGCCATTTCCGCAGGACGGCCGGATCGTCGCACTGGGCGATCCGCGCGACCGCATCGTCCGGGACCTCGACGTCGTGGTTGTCCAGCGTCATGAGGATGACCACGGCGAGCCCGCCGACCCTCCCAGCGACCTTGAAGGGGTTGCCGGGCAGGTCGTCCGCCTCCGTGACCTTCGGCCAAGCGTCACGGAAGACGTCCGTCAGATCCGTCGCCACGAGCGCCCGCGCCATCCATACCTTGAAGGTGATCACGTCGGTGGTCGCCTGGAGGCTCTGCAGCGCGTTCGTGCGGTGTCGCGTGGCTACCTCGCGCTCGTTGAGGACGGTCTCGATGGCCTCTCTCCACCCGGCGGCGAGGCCGAGCGAGTAGCCCGGATGGCCGTCACCAGGAAAGCTCACACCGCAGTCTTCCGTGATCGCCTCCGAGGGAGGCGATCCTCGCGTGCTCCTCCAGTACTCGGAGAACGCCTGGGCCATGACCCTGGTGACGGTCTCCTCCGGGAGCTCGAAGCGCCTCGCCCGCAAGATGAAGAGCAGGCTTTCGGCCCCTCCCATGGCCGTGCCCGCCGAGTAGCCGTCGTGGTGTGACCGGACGAGGTCCTGGACGCTTGAGGTGCTCCTCGTTCGGTAAGGGGCCGCGTCAGCCATGGTTGCTCCGCTCGCGGAGGCCCTGGAAGATCTCGTCCACCGAGGCCGACGCGGCGATCAGCGGCTCGAACACGTCCTTGAACTGGTCGGTGAGGGCCATGAGGGTCTCCAGTTCACTGTTCGGGGGGCGTGGCCCGTGCGGGATGGCTGGGGCCGATCCAGTAGGTGAGGATGGCGGTGAGCTGGTCGACGGCCAGGTCGGGGCGGCGGTGGGACGCGAGGCAGTCGCCGCTGGACGAGCGGTAGTACCAGCCGTGCCGTCCCCTCAGGAGAAGGACGCTCTCCCCGAGCTGCGGGGACGTCGCCGAGCGGACGTGCAGGAGCGGGATGCGCGCGTCGTAGCGGGTGTCTACGACCCAGCCCGCTTGGAGGAGAAGCCTGCGGATGCGGTTCAGCCGGTGCTTCATCCACCGGCGGCGGAGCCTTCCGGGGGACGGCAAGGGGCGGGCGATCACAGCGACCACCGACTCCGCGCGCGACGGCGCTCCTGGGCCAGCTCGTCCCAGAGATCGTCGGCGGAGCTGCGGATGATGGTCGGGTCGATGCCTTCGTCCGGGTCATGGAGGGTGGCGCACCAGTCGCCGGGCGCGCCGTCCCCACGTCGGGCCCGCCAAATGCGGTGACCTGCGTATTCGCGGCGCAGCGCGTCCAACGCCTGCTCGTCGGTGACGGTTCGGGTGTTCATATCGCCCTTGTCTGTCGTGCGTGATGTGCATCACAAAGCCTTCCGTGTTCAGCTACTCTCAGCCACAGACCGCAACGGACCGCGATGGGACCGAGTTCGGAGCGGTGGCGATCCGCGCACCCGACCCCCAGAGGGAGACGCGATGACTGCGAGCAAGGAGCCGTACGAGGGACGAGCCATCCGGGCCTTCGCCGGAGATCTGACCGCGTGGAGGGTGCAGCGCGGGCTAAACAAAGTGGAGTTGGCCGAGCGGCTCGGCTACGACGCCTCACTCATCGGCCAGATCGAGGCATGCAAGAACATCCCCTCGCAGAAGTTCGCGGAGGACTGCGACACCTTCTTCTCGTGCGCTGGGTCCTTCGCCCGCCGCTGGGACCAGATTGAGGAGGAGCGTGCGTTGCATCTGTTGCCCCCTGGATTCACGGACTACATGCAGCGTGAGGCCAGTGCGACCAAGCTCTACCTCTTCGAGCAGAATGTCATCACGGGGATCTTTCAGACCCCCGAATATGCTCAGGCGCTCCTGAGTATCGGCCGCACGCAGGAGGAGGCGGAACCGCTGGTGGCCAAGCGGATGGCGCGGCAGCAGCTCCTCACGCGCGATCGTCCGCCAAGGATCGTCGTGGTCTTTGATGAGGGAGCCATCAGGCGGATGGTCGGGGGGCGTGAGGTGATGCGCCAGCAGTACAGACGTCTCATCGAGATTGCCAAGATGCCCAACGTCACGCTCCATATCATCCCGAGGGAGAAGGGGGCACATGCGGGTCTTGCTGGTGCTTTCTTCATCCTCGGCTTCGAAAAAGGGCCCGATGTCGTCTACACGGAAGGACATGTCGGCGGGTACATGACCGAGCACCGACCCGTTGTACAGGAGTACCAAGTACGCTACGACTTGATCAGGGGTGCGGCGTTGTCCGCTGATGAGACCCTGAAGCTCCTGTATGCGGCATTGGAGAATCTGTGAACACTCCAGACTGGGCAGTCGCTCGGTGGCGCAAGAGCAGTCGTAGCACTGATACGGGTGGTGCGTGTATCGAAGTCGCGGACATCACGTGGCGAACGAGTTCCCACAGCGGCAGTACCGGTGGTCAGTGCATCGAGGTGGGCGACGTGGCCTGGCAGAAGAGCAGCCACAGCGGCGACACCGGCGGTGCGTGCGTTGAGGTTGGGGTTGTTGCGCCTGTGGTGGCGGTGCGGGATTCCAAGGATCCTGATGGGCCCAAGTTGCGCCTGAGTGCTGTCGCTTGGAAGGGGCTGCTCGCCCGCGCCGGACGGTGATGTAACCCCTCGGCTTATCTCTCGGTGGGCGCTGCCGCGCTCATGCTGCTCTTAATGTGCGGCGGCGCGGCGCCATCGATTGGCAGGGCCAGTTTGCTATGGGGTGCGTCAGCCGGAGTGGAATGCGCCACCCAGTGAGCTTCCAGTTCATCAGGGCGGCACGTCCGCGATCGTCTCCCCGAGCCGCTGCCCGAGCATCGGAGGTGCTGTGAACACCGCAGACTGGTCGACTGCTTCCTGGCGTAAGAGCAGCTTCAGTGGCAACACCGGTGGTGCCTGCATCGAAGTTGCTGACATCGCGTGGCGGACGAGTTCCTACAGTGGCGGTACCGGCGGAAACTGCGTCGAGGTCGGGGACCTGACCTGGCGGAAGAGCAGCCGCAGCACGAACACGGGTGGCAACTGTGTTGAGGTGGGAGCCGCTGCGGCTGTTGTGGCGGTGCGGGACTCCAAGGATCCTGATGGGCCCAAGTTGCTGCTGAGCGCCGCTGCCTGGACGGGCCTGCTCGACCGCGCCGGACGGTGAATTAGGCCGCTTCGGTTCATTTTCCTGGTCAACCGAAGTTTCATCTGGAGCGTCATTCATCAGGGGATCTCGGCCTGTTGGCGAGGTTTGCCTTGAGGTCTGTGTTAGGCGGCGTGGATGCTGCCTGTGCTCTTGATGGGGTGTTCTGGTTATGGAATTTCTGCGGGACGTGATCTACAGGCAGCTGACGGCGGATATCGCCTGCCCGTGTGGTTATCCGGTTACTCATCTGTCTGACGATCTCGTTCGTCTTGCTGGGGCGGAGGGTTCTACCCGGCACGCGGACGCCTTCGAAGGGCATGTGTTCGAGGGCGAGGTGTTGTGCGAACCGGCGCTTCCTCTGGTGGAAATCTGCTTGGCCGCGCTGACGCAGGAGCTTTCCGCGGCCTCCCGTGAGGCGTTCACCCGCATACTTCTCCGCATCGTTTCGGCCTCGGGGCAGGGGGTGGGGGCTGTTGGTGGTGAGCGGAACATCGTTCAGGAGTGTCTGGAGGCTGTGAGGCGGGGGACCTGGCTGTTCTATGCGGAAGTGTTCAACTGTCGCGCTCCGGGTGCTTCGGCCTTGTCCTTCATGATCCTTGAAAAGCTGGGCGAAGATCCGGCTTTGCTGGGTGCCGCTTATCGGGTTGCTCAACCCGCGTTGCGCAGCACCCCTCCGGATCATGCTGGCGGGTCGCTGGACGCCGTCGGGGAACAATGGGGGGCGAAGGACTTTCTGCGGGACGAGATCGCGCGTCAACTGCCGGAGGGCGTCGCGTGTCCGTGCGGGGAGTCGGTCTCCCACCTGGGGGACGACCTCCTCTACCTGGCCGAAGCCGGGAACGGATCGCCGCGCGTCAACGGCTTCGAGGGGCATGTTTTCAACGGCGAGTTTCTGTATAAGATCGCGCTTCCCGTTGCCAAGATATGCATGGCCGCGCTCACGCAGAGGCTGGCAGCCGAATCCCGTATGACCTTCATCAAGCTTCTGGACTGGATTGTGTCCGGCGATCCGGGACTGGATGTTCCGGCGGGTCGTGATTTCATCCAGGAAATAAAAGAAGTGGTGGAGCAGGCGAGGTGGATGCTCTATGCCGAGGTCTTCAACGGAGCTACGTCTGGTGCCTCTGGTTATGCGTTCATGATTCTTCAGGAGTTGGGAGACGATCCCGATCGTCTGCGGTCCGCCTATCAGGCGGCCTACTCCACTGTGGAATGGGTGCGGTTGGACAGCAGTGATGAGATGGGGGATGACGCGTGACCGAGGGCCGCTGAAATACTCGGCCGGTCAGTGTTCTAGGGCGTGTTTGATGAAGTGGTCCAGGTCTCGGCGGGGGAGGGAGCCGCCGTGGCCTGCTACTACTTCGCCTGCGCGGATGACGAGGACGGTGGGGACGCCCTGGATTTCGTAGCGGTCGGCTAGTTCGGGGGCGACGTCTATGTCGATGCGGGCGGTGGAGATGCGTTCGGCGTTGTCGGCGGCGAAGCGTTCGACTATGGGGCCGAACTGTTTGCAGGGGACGCACCACTTGGCGGTGAAGTAGGCCAGGACGGGTTTCTCCCCTGCGCGGGCGACCAGGCGGTCGAAGTCGTCGGCGTTCTCGATGGCGACGACGTTCTGGTCGCCGACGTGGGCGATGTCGCGGGGGGTGAGGGACGGGAGTTTCTCCGCCGGGTACCAGAGGCCGTTGATCTCGACGTCCGGGAGGGTGCGGATCAGGTCGAGGAGGTGGTCGGGCCTGAGCAGGTCGCCGCCGTCGGACGCCTTGACCTCCAGGACCTCCAGTTCCGGCAGGCGGGTGACGAACATGAAGTGGGACGGTTCGAGTGGGGTGTCCGTCCAGATGGTGAGGGACTCCAGGCCGTCCAGGGAGCCGAGGTTGTCGAGGCCGTCGGCGTTCAGCTCCTCGGAGAGCAGGCGCAGGGAGTAGAGGCCGTCGATGGAGCCGATTCCGGCGAGGGCGTCCTGGTCGGTGCTGCGGCGGGAGACCTCCAGGTTCATGAGGCCGGTTCCGGCGAAGCGCTCGAACCAGCGGCCGGGGCTGGTGTCGTCCTCGATGCCGAGGATCTCGAGTTCGGGGAGGTCGGCGAGGCGGGCCAGGGCGGCGTCCTCGGGGGCGGGTTCCTCCAGGACGACCTGGAACAACTCCTTCTGGCGGGCCAGGCGGCCGAGGCCCGCGCCGAGGACGCCGGACGCGGCGAAACCGGCGAGGGCGTCCTCGGGCAGGTCGTCCAGGAACGCCAGGTCGCCGGCGGGGGTGCCGTCGGGCATCTCCAGGGACGCCATGTGCCCGGCGGGGACGGTCACCTCGCCGCGCGCGTCCACGAGCGTGATGTCGTCGTCCTCGGTGCCGACGGCGACGATCTGGATCTCGCCCACCGAGTGGTCGTCCGGGAACCGCAGGACGACGTCGCCCCGGTTCCACAGCCGCTCGTCGTACTCGGCGCCGTTCTGCCCGCTGCTCTGCTCGGTCACCCCTCGGTGATTCCGCGAGCCGGGCGGGGAATGCCCGACCTGCGGAAACGTGGCCGAGATTTGGAGAACCCGGGACGGTCTAGACGGCTTCGGCGGGCACCGGCGGACGCAGGCCCGGCGCGATGGCGAGGGTGATCGCGACGGACGCGGCGGCCATCACCGCCATCCCGGCGGACGGGCCGGTGAACTGGGCGACGGCGCCCGCGATCGTCGCGCCGACGCCCTGCATCGCCAGCATCCCCGAGGAGAACAGGCCGAGCGCCTGTCCGTGCAGGTCGTCCGGGGTGAGGGCCATGAGCCGTTCCTGGAGGAGGAGCGTCGCGCAGTAGCCGACGGACGCGATGGTGATCGCGGCGACCGCGACGGGCAGGGCCGGGTCGAGGGCGAAGACCAGGTAGGGCGCGGCGAGCAGGAGCCGCAGGTACGGGCCGAGGCGTTCGCGCCACTCCGGCCGGAGGAACCGTCCGGCGAACACGTCCCCGGCGAACATCCCGACGGCCGCGACGGCGAGCAGGATGCCCGCGTGGGACGGCGAGTACGGCACGAACAGCGACTCGCAGCCGACGATCAGGCCGTTCGGCACCCACATCGCGATGTACACGTACCGCCGGGCCGGGGACGTCAGCAGCCGCGCGTTCCCCTGCCAGGTGGCGGCGATCGACGGGCGTCCCACGGCGCGCGCCGGACGTACCGACAGCCCGAACCGCGCCGCGAGCGCCGACGCCAGGTACAGGCCCGCGCCGACCAGGACCGTTCCACGCGGTGACAGGAGCGCGACCAGCAGGCCGCCGGTCGCGAATCCGGCGATCTGCGTGAGTCCGCTCGACATGTTCAGGACCGACCGGCCGAGGACGTATCCGTCCTTCGGGAGGATGTCGGTGAGCATCCCGTACCGGACGCCGCCCCCGATCGACCCGGCGAGCCCCTGGACGGCCAGCAGCGCGAACAGCGCCGCGACCGGCAGCCCCGGGAGCGCGACCAGCGCCGTGGTCAGGGCGAACACCAGGCCGGTGACGGTGAGGGCGGCGCGCGGCGGGAGCCGGTCGGCGGCCGAGAGCAGGGTGGTCGCGCCGACGAGCTGGGCGAACGACGGGCCGAACATCGCCAGCGAGGACAGCAGCGGCGACCGTGTCGCCTCGAACACCAGGGTGCCGAGCGCGAGGCCGCTCATCGCCATCCCGGCCGTGTTCGCCGAGACGACCGCGAACAGCGGCGTGTACTCCGGCGAACGGAACAGATCCCGATAGGTGCGCATGATCTGGATTGTTCGGCGTATGGCCCGAGTCGGTTAATGTTTCGCGGGGAGGCGAAACATCATGAGCGAGTGGGTGATCGACGCGGACACCCTGGCGTCCGGTCGGTTCGTCCTGTCGCCGTTGGCCGAGACCATCGGCTGCCTGCGCGACCTCGAACTGGAGCGGGCCGGGCATCCCGGACGCCGGGTCTGGATGGACGCCGTCCTGCCCGCCTACCGCGCGCACATGAGGGAGAACCCGGTCGCGCACCATATCGTCCGCGAGGGTCTCATCACCCTGAAGACCAGGTGGAACGCCGACTTCCTCACGCCGCCGCCGATGGGCGCCTTCGAGCCGTCCTTCGAGGACGAGCTCGCGGCGATCCGGGGGACCGCGCCCGCGCAGGCCCGCGCCGATCTGGAGGTCTCGTCCGGCGGCCCGCTGCCCGACATCATGTGCCGCGACGACCTGCCCGCGATCGCCGCCGACGCCATCGCCGAGGTCTGGCGCTACGCCGTCGAGCCGTTCTGGCCGCGCCGCCGACGCGTCCTGGAAGCCGACATCATCGCCCGCACCGGCCAGCTCAGCCGGGACGGCTGGGCCGCCGCGCTGGAGGGCCTGCGTCCCGGCATCCGCTGGCTCGGCGACGGCCGCCTGCGGATCAACGCCGCGGAGTACCCGCCGCGCGACGTCGCCGGCGCGCAGCTGTTCCTCGTCCCGATCACCTCGCCCAGGGGCTGGGTGAGCTGGGACGACAGCGTCCGCTACGCCAAGTTCTACCCCTGCGCGGGCGAGCTGGCCGCCCCCGACGGCGTCCGTGCCCCGCAGGCCCTCGCCCGCCTCCTCGGCGAGGGCCGCGCCGCCGTCCTGACCCTGCTGGACGACCCGAAGAGCACCACCCAGCTCGTCGCGCTGACCGGCCTCCCGCTCGGCTCCGTCGGCCGCCACCTCAAGATCCTCCTTGAGGCGCGCCTCGCCGACCGCCGCCGCTCGGGCCGCTCCGTCCTCTACTACCGCACCCGCACCGGCGACGCCCTCGTAGCGGCCCAGCTCACGCCCTGACCCGTCCTTCGAAGGCGCGGACGGCGGGTATTTTGGGGGGATGATCGACGTGCCCGTTCAGTACTTTCCGGCGCGCGACGGCGTGCGGCTGGCCTTCCGGGAGCTGGGGGAGGGACGGCCGCTGGTCCTGATCCACGGCTACTTCTCCACCGCGACCGTGAACTGGATCCGGTACGGGCACGCCGAGGCGCTCGCCGACCTCGGCTACCGGGTGATCATGCCCGACCTGCGCGGGCACGGGGACAGCGGCAAGCCGCACGACCCGGCGAACTACCCGCCGGACGTCCTCGCCGACGACGGGTTCGACCTGCTGGAGCACCTCGACCTGACCGACTACGTGCTCGGCGGCTACTCGCTCGGCGCGCGGACGACGACCCGGATGCTGGCGCGCGGCGCGACCCCGGTGCGGGCGATCCTCGGCGGCATGGGCCTGGCCGGGATCACCACGACCGAGGGGCGCGGCGACCACTTCCGGAACGTCCTGAGCAACCCCGGGACGTTCGAGCGCGGCACCGCCGAGTGGCGCGCGGAGGCGTTCCTGAAGACCGTCGGCGGCGACCGGACCGCTCTGCTCCGCGTTCTGGACACCTTCGTGAACACCCCGCGCGAGGATCTGGCGACGATGACGCTCCCGACGCTGGTCGTCGCCGGAGCGGACGACCACGACAACGGATCCGCGAAGGACCTGGCCACCGCACTCCCGAACGGCCGTTACGCCGAGATCCCGGGCAACCACATGAGCGCCGTGACGCGCAAGGAGCTGGCCGGGGCGATCGTGGAGTTCCTCGAAGGCTGACCGCTTCCCGTCAGGCGAGGGTCGGGGTGTCGTGGGCGTGGCACCGGTCCACGGTGACGCCGCCGGAGTCGTGGGGGACGACCGAGCAGAGCGTCGGGCGGCGGCGCCTGAGTGAGGTCACCTGGAGGACGCCGTCCACGACGCGGGCGTGGTGGTGCCGCCAGAGCAGGTGGAGGGCGCCGCACGCCGGGTGGCGGGCGGCGAGGTAGCCGAGCGCTGGGTCGTGCGCGACGACCGGCCCGGACGTCGTGATCGCCTCCGCCGCCGAGGCGCGGACGACCGTGATCAGGCTGGGCGCGATGATCTCGGGCAGGACGGCGTCCAGCTCGTCCCGCGCTCCGACGACGACGGCGCCGCTCCCCGCGGCGAGCCCGACCGCGCGTTCGTTGAGGGCGCGGCGGCGGGACTCGTCCACGACGTCCGCGCCCGGGGGGAGGATGACCGCATACGGACGACCGCGATCGAGCGTCCGGCGGTCCAGCATGGACGGCCCGGCCTCGATGACGGGCAGGCGTGACGGCGCGGCCACGGCCAGTGCGGCGCGCAGCGTCGCGGTCTCGGCGAGCCACAGGGACGGTTCGCGCGTCGGACGGAACGGGCTGCCCAGCGGGCAGAGCCGGAACAGCTGGTCAGCGAGCCCGGCGGACGCGGCGGGCGCCGGTTCGTCGAGCCGCCGCCCGGCCGCCGCCCACTGCTCGCGGTAGTACGGGACCTCGGAGAAGGCGCGCGCGACGGCGCGGCGGCGCGCCGCCTCCCAGCGCTGCACGGTCGTCATGGCGGCTCCGGTTCCCTGCTCTCACCCGTGGACGTCGCCGAACATTAGATGCCACACTGCGCGGGTGATCAAGGGTTTCAGGATCGGGCTCTTCGATCCGCGGCGCGACCAACACCCCCCTGGCTGGGCGGACTTCCGCGCGGCGGAGGGACTGAACGCGGTCTGGTCGCAGGATGTCCTTCGCGGCCTCGCCGACGGCATGCGGACGCCGCCGCTGCTCGCGGTCTGCTCCGACGAGCAGGGCGTCGCGGGCGCGGTCTGCGGCGTCTACCTGGGGTTCCGGAAGGGCAGGCCGCGTCCCTGGCTCGAGCCGCTGATCCTGGACCTGCGGCTTCCCGGGCAGAGCGGCCCGCCCTGGCACTTCGCCGAGCGGGTTCCCGCGGACGCGCGCCGCGCCCTGCTGCGGCGGGTCGAGCGGCTCGCGACGCGGCGGCTCGGACCCGGCTGCCTGGGCGTCGTCTACCGTCCGATGTCGGACGACCATCTGCGGCTCGTCGCGCGGCGGGGGACGTTCACCCTGGCGTCCACCGAGGGCGCGGAGATGCCGCTCGGCTTCGGCTCGGTGGACGAGTGGCTGCGTTCGCTCAGCAAGAGCCGCCGCACCGACCTGCGCCGCCAGGTCCGGATGATCGACGCCGCCGAGGACCTGGAGGTCGAGGTCGGCGTCCGCCGGACCGACCTCGACACCGGCGAGATGGCCCGGATGCACGCCGCGCACACCGGCAGGCTCGCGCGCCGGTTCGACGTCCGCGCGCCGCTGCCGGTCGAGTACTTCCGCGCGCTGTGCGGACGCGACGACGTGGCCCTCGTGTCCTACCGGGAGAAGCCGTCCGGGCGGCTGCTGGCCTGGGGGACGCTGCTGTTCGCCCGGACGACGCCGTCGCTCGGCGCGTGGGCGGCGCTCGATCCCGAGGAGGGCGGGCGCAAGCACCTGTACTTCGACCACTACGTCCGGCTGATGGGCCTCGCGCTCGAATCGGCGGGGGATGGGCCGGGGGAGGTCGGTGGGGGTGTTCCGACGCTGACCGGCGGGCAGGGGATGGCGGAGATCAAGAAGTCGCTCGGGTTCACGCCCGTCCCGATGCACACGCTCGTCGTCCCGCGTCCACTGGCCGGGCGGTGAGCCTGCGGGCGCGGGTGATCGATCCGCTGGCCGAACCGATCCCGGACGAATGGGACACGTTCGTCGGGGATCAGGGGCTGTCGGCGGCCTGGCGCGCGACGGTGCTCGGCGCGCTGGCCTGGTGCACGCGGCACCGCATGGTGCTGGCGCTGGTGACCGACGCGGGAGGGACGCCGTGCGCGCTGTTCGCCGGACGGCACGTCCTGCTCGGCCGTCCGTACCGGTATGAGGAACGCGCCGGACGGACGCGTTTCGTGCCCGGCATGCTGGAATGCCACCTGCCGCCGTCGGTGACCGCGTCCGGGCACGCGTTCCACCCCGATCTGGACGCGTCCGGACGGGCCGCGGCGGTCGCGGCGTTCGAACGGGCCGCATCGCGCTTCCTCGGTCCGGCGCTCATGGGGATCGTCCACCGGCAGGTCGCGGAGCCGGACCTCGACGCGTTCCGGGGGCGCGGGCGGGTCGTCCGGCCGGTGCTGGCGGAGAGCGTGGTCGTCAACGAGTGGGACGACTTCGACGGTTACCTCGCGAGCCTGCCGCGCCGCGACCGCAAGAACCTGCGCCGCGTGCAGCGCCTGGTGGACGAGGACCCCGGCGTCCGCACCGCCGTCGAGCCCCGGCTGGACGGCGTGGAGGCCGCGCGCCTGTCCCACACCGTCCAGCTCAAGTACTCCGGGGACGGGCGGCGCGGGCCGAACCCGCTGCCGTCGGTCTACAACGACCGGCTCGGCGGGCTGCCGGGCGTCCGCTACTTCACCTACCGCGAACCGGGCGGCGCGCTGCTCGCCTACGGCCTGCTCATGGAGGACGGCCCGGTGCAGCGCTGCATGGGCTGGGGCAGCCTGGACGCCGTGGACGGCGGTCGCTCCAACCTGTACTTCGACCACTTCCTGCGGCAGATCGCGTTCACGGTGGAGCGCGACAGCGACCGGCTGATCATGGGGAAGACGATGACGGAACTCAAGGAGCGGTTCGGGGCGAGGAACGAGCCGCTGTTCGCGGTCGCGGGCGCGCGGAGGTTCCGGTGAGGCTCATCGGGCGGCGGCGCACGCGTGAGGTCCCTGATGTGGACGACACCTGCCTGCAATGCGGACGGCCCGGCACCGATCTGCTGGCGGCCGACGCCGAACGGGTCCGGCAGTCGTGCCGGGTGTGCGGGGCCGTCCTGACCTCCCCGACGTCGCGGCGGCTGCGCTCCGCCGAGAACGTTCCCGACGTGCCGGACGCCACGGACGAACCGCTCGCCGCGTACCTGCCGCCGGACATGCTGGCCTGGCTGCGCGACAAGCACGGCCCCGACCTTCCGGACGCGCCGGACAAGGCCGTGATGACCGCCTGGCACACCGCCTACGACGAGTTCACCGCGCGGACGGCCGAGGACGGCGACCCGCGTCCGCCCAAGTTCGGCAAGGTCGTCGGCGCCCTGAACGCCGCCTGCTTCGACGTGGACCTCGCGCTCGGACGGCTCGTCCCCAAGGGCGGCGACGCCGACCGCGAGATCGCGCGGGAGCGGGCGGAACACCTGCTCCGCTGGGTCGCGGGCCCAGGCCGCCCGGACACCTGGATCGCCACGGCCACTGCCGCGCCGAGCCCCGCCGCGCCGAGCCCCGCCGCGCCGAGCCCCGCCGGGTCGGCCGCCGCCGGAGCGGGCGCCGCCGGGGCGGGCGCTTCCGGGGTGGACGCGGACGTGGTCGAGGCGTCGGAGATCGAGGGGATTCTCGCGTTGCCTCAGTTGACCGACGCCGTCCGGGCGGGTGGGGACCGGACGCTCCGCCGGGCGCTCTTCGGGGTCCAGAAGGGGCCCGCGCTGGCCGACGTCGTCGCGCATTTCGGTGAGGAGAAGGTGCGCGAGGCGCTGCGCGCCCACGCGTCGGACGGTTCCCGTCCGCTCCTGGCCGCACTCACCGAACGGTTGGACGCCGCCGCGCGCTGACCGTAACCGACGAACCCGGGCGAGAAAACGCCCGGGTTCGTCCGTTTCCCAGTGCATTGAGTCACGCGATGATCACCAGAACGGAATTATCGGCCGTGAACAAAGGGGGCGGCGAACCTTAGCCGCCGGAACCGTGAAAGGCAATACCGCCCGGCATGCAGGAAAAGGACAGCGAACGCCGTTCCGCGGGCCGAATCGGCCTTGGTACGTTCTCCACAATCACACCCATCGGCCCGTCTCCGGTGATCCTGGAGGCGGGTTCGCGCTGCATGGAAATGCAATGACGCATTGACTCAGCGTAGTGGACAAAGGAGTGCGAGCGGTGTCCGGTTCGGTACTCATCACGGGCGTCGCCGGGTTTCTCGGCAGCCATCTTGCGGACGCGCTACTCGCCCAGGGCAGGGCGGTTCGCGGCATCGACAACCTCAGCGGCGGCTACAAGGACAACGTCCCCGACGGCGTGGAGTTCCGCGACGTAGACTGCCGTTCCATCAGTGAGTATTCGGACCTTCTCGAGGGCGTGGACACGGTTTACAACTGTGCCGCAGCAGCCTATGAAGGACTCTCCGTATTCGCGCCGTACCACGTTCACCAACACACATGCAGTGCGACGGTCGCCATACTCTCCGCTTCCGCGCGGGCGGGTGTCCGGCGTTTCGTTCACTGCTCGTCGATGTCCCGTTACGGAGACGGCGCGTCGCCCTTCACCGAGGACATGACCCCGGACCCGGTGACGCCCTACGGAATCGCGAAGTACGCCGCCGAGCTGATGGTCCGGTCGATCTGCGGAACGCACGGCATGGAGTACAACATCGCCGTTCCGCACAACATCATCGGACCGCGGCAGCGCTACGACGACCCGTACCGCAACGTCGCCGCCATCATGATCAACCGGATGCTGCAGGGCAAGCAGCCGGTCATCTACGGCGACGGCTCCCAGGTGCGCTGCTTCAGCTTCATCGGCGACGTGGTGTCCTGCCTGGTCGCGCTGGGCGAGGACCCGGCCGTCCAGGGCGAGGTGGTGAACGTCGGCCCCGACGAGAACCCGGTGACCGTCCTGCACCTGGCCGAGACCATCGCGGACGCGCTCGGGATGAAGTGCGACCCGGTGTTCGTCCCGGCGCGTCCGCTGGAAGTGCACCACGCCACCTGCTCGTCCGACAAGGCCCGCCGGCTGCTCGGCTACGAGACCCGCACCTCGCTGAGCGACGGCATCGCGGACATGGCCGCCTGGCTGAAGGACCGCGGCCCGCGTCCGTTCGAGTACGACATCGACCTGGAGATCGTCTCCGCCCTCACGCCCTCGACCTGGACCGCGAAGCTCATATGAGCGGCCTGACCGTCGTGGTGCCCTGCTACAACGAGGGCGCCCAGGTGGAGACCGCGTACGGCGAGCTGACCGCCGCGCTCGCGGACGTCGAGTCGCTGGAGCTGCTGTTCGTGGACGACGGCAGCTCCGACGACACCCTGGAGCGGCTGCGCGGGCTGGCCGCGTCCGACCCGCGCGTCCGCTACCTGTCGTTCACCCGGAACTTCGGGCTGGAGGCGGCGCAGGCGGCGGCGTTCGGCTACGCGTCCCGGCCGTGGTGCGCGCAGATCGACTGCGACCTCCAGGCCCCGCCCGAGGAGATCCCGCTGCTGCTGGCGAAGGCGGCGGAGGGCTACGACGTGGTGTTCGGCGTCCGCCGCGACCGCCAGGACGCGTGGGGACGCCGGATCAGCGCGGTCGTGCAGCAGTGGGTCGCGCGACGGCTGCTCGGCATCGAGCTGCCGCCGGGCGCGTCCACGTTCCGGGTCGTCCGGACCGAGGTGGCGCGGACGATCGTCGGGCTGCGGCTCGGCTCGCCGTACTTCCTCGCGACGGTCCCGCTGGTCGGGGCGCGGTACACGACCGTCCCGACCGGGCACCGGCCGCGCACGGCGGGCCGCTCCAAGTTCCGGCTCACCCGCCTCGCCGGGCACAGCTTCGAGCTGTTCTTCGGGTTCTCGTGGCGTCCGCTCAACGCCGTGTACCTGCTCGCGGCGCTCGGGATCGTCCTCGGCCCGTCGCTGGCGCTGGCGCTCTGGGGGCTGGGCGCGGACGGCGGCGTCGCGCTGACCGCGCTCGGCGTCGTCCTCGGCGCGCTGACCCTGGCCTGCACCGCGCTCGTCGGCCGCTACCTGCACCGGCTGCTGCGCGACATGGCGAAGGTGCGGCCGTACTACATCCGGGAGGCGAACGTGGAGATCCGCCCCGAGGACGCGCTCGTCACCGAAACGAAGGTCGCGCCCCCCTCCACACGCCGGATGGTCCTCCGATGACCCTCCACCCCGACCAGCCACCGTCCACGGACGCGTCGTCGTCAGGTGCGTTGCCGCGGGGGGCGCTGGTGGTGCTCGGCGCGGCGGAGGAGCAGATTCCGCTCTACCGGGAGGCGCGGCGGCGGGGTGTCCCGACCATCGCGGTGGACATGCGGGCCGACCGTCCGGCGATCCCGTTCGCGGACGCGTTCGTGCAGGTCTCCACGCGGGACGCGGACGCGATCGCGGCGGCGCTCGGCGACGCGCGTCCGGCGGGGATCGTCACGTGCGCGAGCGACGCCGGGCTCGCCGCCTGGCACGCGCTGTGCCTCCGCTTCGGCACGGCCTACGTGTACCCGGAGGGCGCGCTCGCGGGCTCCACCGACAAGGCGGCCTTCCACGAGGTCGCCCAGTCGGTCGGCGTCGCCGGATACGGGTTCGTCGAATCGGACGACCCGGACGAGGTGGTCGCCGAGGCGGCCCGGCTGCGCTTCCCGCTCGTGGTCAAGCCCGCGGACGGCTCGGGCAGCAAGGGCGTCGTCCGCGTCACCGGCCCGGACGACCTGGACGCGGCCGTCGCCCACGCCCGCGCGTTCGCCGCGTCCGGCGCGGTGATCGCCGAGGAGGTCGTCGAGGGCCGCCAGCTCGTCATCGAGACCTTCATGCGGGACGGCCGGCCGCACTTCTCGGCCGTCCTGGAGAAGGAGTTCGTGCCCGGCACGGACTTCATGGTCGGACGGCTGCGCTGCCCGGCGCGGCTGCCGTCCGCGACGCTCGCCCGGCTGGAGGCGACCGCCGCGCGCCTCTGCGAAGCGCTCGGCATCGCCGACGGCCCGGCCAACTTCGACGTCGTCCTCGGACCGGACGGCCGGGAACGCGTCATCGAGGTCAACGCCCGCCTCGGCGGCAACGGCATCCCGCGCCTGCTCGCCGCCGCGTACGGCGTGGACAACGTCCGCGCCCTCGTCGCGCTCGCGCTCGGCGAGCCGTTCGACCTCGTCCCGGCCCGCGCCGGGCACGCGACGCTCGAGCTGATCGGCTCACCGCTCGGCACGGACGGCGAGCTGGTCGAGGTCGGCGGCCTCGACGAGGCCCGCGCCGTCCCCGGGGTCACCGATCTCGAACTGTTCGTCCGGCCGGGCGACCGGGTGCGGCCGTTCGACCAGTCCGGGCACAAGATCGGCCACCTGGTCGCCGCGGGCCCGTCCGCCGAGGCCGCGGACGCCGCTCTGGAGAAGGCCCGCGCCGCTCTCCAGCCGATCGTCCGCCCCCTCCCCACGCCTGTCGCCGGGGCCGTGTCCGGCTCGCGGGTGGTGTCCGCGCAACGGCCCGCTCCCGTTTCCCAACCAGGAGAACAGCATGTCGTCAGCTGAGAAGACCCGCGTCGAGCCCGCGTCGGGCGGCGACGCGCCGCCGCCCCCGAAGCCGGTGCCGGGAGGCGATTCCCCGGGCCCGTTCCTGCGGGCGAACAGGGTGACGCTGGTCGCCGGGGTGGTCGCGGCGGTGCTCGGCGCCATCGTGTGGTTCGCGCTGCCGCACGAGCACGACATCACGTCCCTGTGGATGTTCCTGTTCAAGCTCACGCCGTTCGTGGCCGCGTCGGTCGCGGTCGCCTACCTCGACCAGGCGTGGGCCCGGCGGCTCCGGCTGCCCGAGATCGCCGTCCCCGCGTGTTTCCTGGTCTTCTTCTGCTTCTTCGTGCCGCGCATCTTCTTCGTGGCGAAGAAGCCGGGCTTCGAGCTCTACTACACCGTGCTGACCGAGGTGCCGTTCATCATCCTGGCGCTGGCCCTGGCCTACCGGCTCGGCGGCGGGAAGCGCGGCACGACGCTGCGGCTGTGCGGGGCGATGATGCTGCTCCAGCTCTCCGGCCTGGAGGACCTCGCGTACCTGACCGTCAACCACCACACCGACCCGGCCTGGACGCCGATCCCGAAGGTCTGGAAGTGGGCCGACCACATGAAGGTCTTCCTCGGCCACTACCCGACCAAGGGGGAGGCGTACGCGTTCATCACCGTCCATGTGATCCTCGCGCTCGCCGTCCTGTTCGTCCCGGCGCGGACGGTCCGCGCGGCGTGGGCGAAGGTCCGGCCCGGGGCGGCGAGGGGCGGGGCGTCCTGACCGGCTCCTCCGCCACGGGCGCAGCCAAGAGCGCGTCCGCCACGGGCCCGTCCGCCGAGAGCGCGTCCGCCGAGAGCGCGTCCGCCGAGAGCGCGTCCGCCGAGAGCGCGTCCGCCGAGAGGGCGTCCGCCGAGAGGGCGTCCGCCGAGAGCGCGTCCGTCGGGAGGGTGTCTGTCGGGAGCGTCTCCGTTGAGGTCGTGGATCCGCGCCACGACCCCGAACCGGACGGATGGCGTGACCTGGCCGCCTCGGCGCGGCGGCGCGCGGTCTGGTCCTACGACCTGCTGCGCACCGCCGCGTGGACGTCGCGGCATCCGGTCCTGCTCGCGATCGCGCGCGAGGCCGGACGTCCGGTCGCCGCCGTCAGCGCCGTCCTCGCCGGGCCACGACTCCGCAGCTACGCGCCGTCGGCGTCGGTCCGCGCGCCGCGGCTCGCGTTGCCCACGGTGGCCGTCCCGGGCAGCAGTGCCGAGCGTGGCTGGTTCTTCGCGCCCGGCGTGGACGCCGCCGACCAGCGCGCACTGCTCGCGCGCTGCGCACGGCGGCTTCGGCGCGCGGCCGGAGCGGCGGCCCCGGGCGTGCTGTGGCTGCGCGCCGAGGCGGACGACCGGGCCCACGTGCCCGGCGTCGTCCGCGTCTCGCGCCCGCTGAACCCGCTGGCGCAGCTCGCGACCCCCTGGTCCGACCTGGACGGATGGCTCGCGTCGCTCTCCAAGTCCCGCCGTGTGGACCTGCGCAGGCAGCGGCGGGCGCTCTCGTTCCTCGACTGCCGCGTCGGGCCCGCACGTGACCTGGTCGAAGGACGCGAGGTCGCCGAACTCCTCTGGCGGAACGAGGCGAAGTACGAGGGCGGGCACCTGCCGTCCACCCCGCTGGCACTGCCCTACGTGGAAGCCCTCACCGCCCACCCCGACGTCGTGGCCGTCGCCTACCGGGACGCGGCCGAACACCTGGTCGGCATAGCGCTCCTGCTCGACCACCCCACCTGGCCGCTCTACTGGCGCTGGGGCGCGGAACCCGTGCGGCACCTGTACTTCGACTCGTACGCGCGCCTGTTGGAATGGGCCATCACCAACGGGAAACGCGGCGTCATCCTGGGGAAGGGCAAGAGCGACCTCAAGGCCGCCCTTGGCGCGGAGCTCGTTCCGTCCTACGCGGTGGCGGCGGGGCCGTGACCGTCCAGGAACAGCACGAAACCGCCACGGTCGCGCCGCGCGCACGGCTCGTCCTGTTCCTCTTGGTCGGACGAGTCGTCCTGCGCCTTCTCCTCTATGCGGCGGGCATGATCCTGGTTTTTGCCTGGGGACGGGACGAGTTCAGCCGGTACGCGGCGGCGGCGGGGACGGCCGTGTGGCTGACGCCGCTCGTCCAGGCCGGTCCGGAGAAGGCCGCGCTCAAACTGCTGCCGCGCGCGACCCGCACGCGTGGCGACCTTCTCGGACCCCTGCGCGCGACCGTTGCGCTCCTGCCGCTGCCGTTCGCCGCCGCCACGGCCGTCATGCTGCTGTACGACCCGCACGCGACCGCCACGCTCTACATCGCTGCGGCGTCGTACCAGGTCTCGCTCGGATGCACGCTGCTCGGGACGGCCGTCCATCGCGCGCTCGGACGGGCCGACCGGGACGTCGCCGCCTACGCGGCCCTGTCGGTCGGGCTCGCCGTGATGTGCGGGCTGGTGCTGCTGGCCGGACCGCCCCCGGTCGCGTACTTCTGCGGGCTGCTGGTCCTGACCCTGACGTTGAACCTCGCGCTCGCGCGGTTGATGCCCGTCCCGGAACCGTCCCCGCGCGTGCGGAAGACGCGCGCGCTGCTCGCCGGGACGGTCGCCCTGATGGGCGCGCCCGAGGTCACCGCGAACCTCGCCACGAGCCTGCTGTACGTCGAACTGTCCCTGACGGCCCTCGGCCACCACTCCGCCGGACACGACACCGCGGGGCACCGCGCGAGTGGCGACCTCTACCTGGTGCTGATGGCCTGGTCGCTGGCGATCGGGGCCGGGTACTTCGCGCAGCGCGTGTTCCAGCCCGCCACGTCCGTCCGGCTGACCGGGCGCGGAGCCGCCGCCGGACGGTCCCGCGCCCACCGGCTCGCGCGCGGCGTCCTGCTGGGCAGCCTCGCCTGGCCGCCGCTCGCCCTCGCCGCCCAGTTCACCGTCCTGTCCGGCCTGCCGACGCTCGCCGTCCTGGCCGTCCTGATGGTGTCGCGCGCACCCCTCTACATGCTGATGACGTACGCGTCCTACCTGCTGGAGAACTCGGGCGGACGGCACCTGCGCACCAGTGCGATGGCCGGGGCGACCGGGCTCCTCGCGGTCGTCGTCGCGGGCGCCGTCGCGATCCCGCTGCTCGGCGCGGCGGGCGCGGTGTACGCGCTCGCCGCCAAGGAACTCGTCCTCAGCCTCGTGGTCCTGGCCCGGGCGGCCCGTCGCCCTGCCGGTCGTTCCGCCTCCGGGACGGGTCCCGCCCGCCGTCCTTCGGAAGCCGGAGGATGAACCGGGCGCCCTCCGAGCCGTCGGGGCGGTCGGTGATGGCGAGCGTCCCGCCGTGCGCCTCGACGATGTCGCGGGAGATGGCGAGGCCGAGGCCGGTGCCCCCGGCGTCCCTGTGCCGCGCCTCGGCGAGCCGGGTGAACCGGTCGAACACCCGCTCGCGGTCGTTGGGCGGGATGCCGCCGCCGTCGTCCACGACCTCCACGACCGCGTCGCCGCCCTCCTCGCCGACGTGCACCGTGACCGCCGTCGCCGCGTGCCGGTCGGCGTTGTCGATCAGGTTGGTCAGGACGCGCGCCAGCTCCAGCCGTCCGCCGCTCACCACCACCGGGGAGTCCCCGGCGACCGACACCCTCGTCCGGCGCGGGCGGCGCAGCACCTCCTGGTCGGCGATCTCGTGCAGGTCCACCGGCTCCTTCTGGAGGCCCTTGTCGGAGTCGAGCCGGGCCAGCGCGAGCAGGTCGTTCACCACCTGCTCCAGCCGGTCGGCGTTGCGCAGCATCGCCTCGGTCGTCTCGGCCATGTCGGACGCGTGCGGATCCGAGCGGGCGAGCTCCAGCTCGGTGCGCAGGCCGGTCAGCGGGCTGCGCAGCTCGTGCGACAGGTCGGAGATGAACGCGCGCTGCCGCGCCACCGCCCCCTCCAGCCGGTCGAGCGTCTGGTTGATGCTGCGGGCGAGCGCGTGGATCTCGTCCCGCCGGGACGGCTCGGGCACCCGCCGCTCCAGGTCGGTCGCGGTGATCTCGTTCAGGTCGCGGCGGATCGCGTCCACCGGGCGCAGCGCCCGCCCGGCCGCCCGCCACGCGCCGAGCCCGACGACGCCCGCCGCCGCCGGGATGACCAGCGCCACGAGCGCGGCCAGCCCCAGGTTCGGCAGCCACGGGCGCGCGGGCTCCAGCGCGAAGACGACCAGTTCGGTCCGCCCGTTGAAGACGCGCAGCGCCACGACCTCGAAGCACCGTCCGCCGGGCGCGTCGATGTGGCAGCCGACGCCGTCCTCGCGGTTGTCCAGGCCCGTCGGCATCCGGAAGTTCACCGCCGGACGGCCGCGCATCGCCGTCGTCGCCGCCACCACGCGCCGGTTCCTGTCCACGACCTGCGCGAGCGAGTCCTGGCCGGAGGCGACGATGTGGGACTCCAGCTGCCCGTACCGGACGAGTTCGGCCACGACGCGAGCCCGCCGGGCGACCCTCTGTTCCACGGAGTGCCGTGCCTCGACGGTGACCAGCAGCATCGCGACCAGGTAGAGCGGGATCACCAGCAGGAGCGTGATCAACACCGCCCGGACGGTCACCCGGGTGCGGATCGACGGATCCCGCGACACCCGCTGCCACAGCCGCGCCAACGGACCGCTCACGCCCGGAGGGTTCCCCGGCCACGGTAAACGCGAGCCGCCGGACCCGGCAAAGATCCGTTACACCGGCCCCAAAACCCCTTATCGGACGGCCTTTTCGCCCTCCTGAGGCCCTTTCGAGCCCTGGCCCGGGCCCCGGACGGCCCGTCCGGCGGCCTCAGTCCCCGGCGAGCCCCCAGCGGGTCCGGATCGCCCCGTCCACCAGGCCGAACAGCCGGTCCATCACGATCCCGATCACCAGGATCACGATCATGTAGGAGATCATCGCGTCCGTCTGGGAGAACTCCCGGGCCTGCGACAGGAGCACGCCGAGCGAGGTGTGCGACGAGATCACCACCAGCAGCTCACCCGCCATCAGCGACCGCCACGCGAACGCCCAGCCCTGCTTGAGCCCGGCCACGAACGACGGCAGCGACGCGGGCAGGATGAGGTGCCGGTACAGGTTCAGGCCGCGCAACCCCATGACCTTCCCGGCGCGCAGCAGGATCGGCGGCGTGTAGTCCACGCCCGCGATCAGCCCGTTCGCGATGGACGGCGCCGCGCCCAGCACCACCACGAACAGGATCGCCTTCTCGCTCAGCTGGAACAGCAGGATCGCGAGCGGGAACCACGCGATCGACGGCATCGTCTGCAACCCGGTGATCAGCGACCCGACCGCCCGGCGCAGCACCGACGACTGCGTCACCAGCGCGCCCACGACCGTCCCGACCAGCGCCGACACCGCGAACCCGAGCACGGCGCGCTGCATCGTCAGCCCGACCGCGCCCCAGAACGACCCCGTGGTGAGCCGGCGTCCCAGCTCGGGCAGCGTGTCGGCGGGCCCGGGCAGCACGTACGACGGCTTCCATCCCGACCACACCACGATCTGCCACGCCAGCAGCGCGATCGCGACGGCGCTCGCCATCGGCCACACCGCCGACCACGCGCGGGCGGCCGGATTGCGCCGCGTCCCGCCGCCGAGCTCCAGCGCGTCCAGCCCCGAGATCTGCCGCCCCACAGCCTCCGGGGGTGTGGGGCCGTTCGTGGTCCGCACGTCAGGCGCCATGGCGTCCGACCTCCTCGCGCAGCCGGTCGGTGATGGTCCCGGCGAGCGCGGCGACCTCCGGGGAGTCGATGCGGCGCGGCCGGGGGAGGGGGACGGGGAACTCCTCGACGACCCGTCCCGGACGGCTCGACAGCAGCACCACGCGGTCGCCGAGCCGGACGGCCTCGCGGACGTTGTGCGTGACGAACAGCACGCTCAGGCTCCGCTCCCGCCAGATCCGCTCGATCTCGTCGTGCAGCAGGTCGCGGGTCATGGCGTCGAGCGCGCCGAACGGCTCGTCCATGAGCAGGAGCGTGCCGGTGTTCCGCTCCCCGGCGGGTTCGGTGTCGGTGGTCAGCGCGAGCGCGCGGGCGAGGGCGACGCGCTGCCGCATCCCGCCGGACAGCTGGTGCGGACGCCTCCTCTCGAACCCGGCCAGATGCACCGAAGCGAGGAGTTCTGCGGCCCGCGCGCGGCGCTCGGCGCGCGGGACGCCGCGCGTCTTCAGCGCCAGCTCGATGTTCGCCGTGACCGTCAGCCACGGGAACAACGCGGGCTCCTGGAACATCAGCGCGACGCGCCGCCCGGCCGTGTCGATCGTCCCGGCGGACGGACGGTCCAGCGACGCGGCCAGGTTCAGCAGCGTGCTCTTGCCGCAGCCGGACGCGCCGAGCAGGCACACGAACTCGCCCGGCTCGACCGTGAGGGAGACGTCGTCGAGGGCCGGCAGGGGCCCGAACGCTTTGGAGACGCCGTCGAGCCGGACCGCTGCCCCGGAGGGCACGGCCCGGCTCGCGGCGGCCTGGACGGCCTGTGTCATTTGTCGGTGACCTGTGCCTTTCCCTGTGCCTTGAGCACGTCGTTGAGGGGCTTGAGGTCGTAGATCCCGGTCAGGTCGACCTTCTCCAGCAGCCCGATCTCCTCGGCGTGCTGCGCGCCGCTGACCAGGGACGACGCGACCGGGTCGGTGGTGAAGGCGATGCTCTTGAACGCGGCGTCCAGCACGTTCTGCTTGATCGGCTTGCCGGACAGCTTCGTCAGCGCCTCGTTCGTGGCCTGCTCGGCGCCCGCCTTGTCGGAGTTGATGTAGTCCGTCGCCTCGACGACGCCCTCGACCAGCTTCTTGACCTGGTCCGGATGCTTGTCGGCGAAGTCGCGCCGGACGATCAGGTTGGTGATGACGAACTTGCCGCCGGGCCACAGGGACGACTCGTCCAGCAGCTTCTTGCCCTTGCCCTCCAGCACGAGCCGGGACGCGTAGGGCTCGGGCACCCACGCGCCGTCGATCGAGCCCTGCTGGAAGGTCTGGAGGATCTGCGCGTTCTCCTGCGGGACGACCTTGACGTCGCCCGAGCCGTCCTTGTTGGCGGTGAGGCCGTTCTTCTTCAGCCAGTACCGCAGCGCGACGTCCTGGGTGTTGCCGAGCTGCGGCGTGGAGATCTTCTTGCCCTTGAGGTCCCGCGGGCCGTTGATGCCGGGCTTGACGACGAACGAGACGCCGCCGGACGCCGCGCCCGAGATCACCTTGATCGCCTTGCCGTGCGACTTGGCCCAGGCGTTCACGGTCGGGTTCGGGCCGACGAACGTGGCGTCCACCGCGCCGGAGAACAGCGCCTCGACGGCGGCCGGGCCCGCGTTGAACGTCGCGGTCTTCGGCGCGACGCCGAGGTGCTTGGCGAAGATGCCCTTCTGGACGCCGACCAGGGCGGTCGCGTGCGTGATGTTCGGGAAGTACCCCAGCTTCAGCGGGGCGGGCGAGCCGCCGGACCCGCC
The DNA here is from genome assembly GCF_000518265.1 of Actinomadura oligospora ATCC 43269. GTDB lineage: Bacteria > Actinomycetota > Actinomycetes > Streptosporangiales > Streptosporangiaceae > Spirillospora > Spirillospora oligospora. The sequence goes on from NZ_JADG01000016.1 coordinate 185,573, forward strand.
GTCGTCGTCGCCGCCACAGGCGCTGAGCGTCCCCGCGGCGGCCAGGACGGTCAGGGCCGCGGCGGCGGCGCGCAGGCGGATCCTTCGGTGCATCGGACTGTTCCCTACTAAGAAGGTCGGATTGACTTGCTTAGTAGACAATGTGGGAAATGGCCGCGTCAACCCGTCGAGGGGTTCGAGTGCGCACCGGGTTTGTCGTGTCGCGCCCGGTAAAGGCGGTGTGTCGCTTCTGACGTGCCCGTTCCGGCGTGCCAGTTGGTCGTCGGCTCGGGCCGCTGGATAGGCTCGGGGAGCATTCGCCCACGCGGGTGCGCTGTCTGAGCATGCCGATGCAACTGGGGAGATGCCCGTGTCGTCGATCGAGGCCGTCCTCGCCCGTGAGGTCCTGGACTCCCGCGGCAACCCGACCGTCGAGGTCGAGGTCCTGCTCGCGGACGGGACCGAGTCCCGTGCCATGGTTCCGAGCGGAGCGTCCACCGGCCAGTTCGAGGCCGTCGAACTGCGCGACGGCGGCGAGCGCTACGGCGGCAAGGGCGTCCGCGGCGCCGTCAAGGCCGTCAACGAGGCCGTCGACGAGAAGCTCGTCGGCTACCCGGCCAGCGAGCAGCGCCTGATCGACCAGACGCTGATCGACCTGGACGGCACGCCGAACAAGGCCGGGATCGGCGCGAACGCCATCCTCGGCGTCTCGCTGGCCGTCGCCCGCGCCGCCGCCGACTCCTCCGGGCTGCCGCTGTTCCGCTACGTGGGCGGCCCGAACGCGCACGTGCTGCCCGTCCCGATGATGAACATCCTGAACGGCGGCGCGCACGCCGACACCAACGTGGACATCCAGGAGTTCATGATCGCGCCGATCGGCGCGCCGACGTTCTCCGAGGCCGTCCGCTGGGGCGCCGAGACCTACCACGCGCTCAAGTCCGTCCTCAAGAAGCAGGGCCTGAACACCGGCCTCGGCGACGAGGGCGGCTTCGCCCCGGACCTGTCGTCCAACCGAGCCGCGCTCGACCTCATCCTCGAGGCGATCCGCAAGGCCGGGTTCGAGCCGGGCCGCGACATCGCGCTCGCCCTGGACGTCGCCGCCTCGGAGTTCCACACCGACGGCGTCTACGAGTTCGAGGGCTCCAAGCGCACCGCCGACGACATGGCCGCCTACTACGGCGAGCTCGTCGACGCCTACCCGCTGGTCTCCATCGAGGACCCGCTGAACGAGGAGGACTGGGACGGCTGGAAGTCCCTCACCGACGCGCTCGGCGCGAAGGTCCAGCTCGTCGGCGACGACCTGTTCGTCACCAACCCCGAGCGCCTCGAGCGCGGCATCCGCGAGGGCGTCGCGAACTCGCTGCTGGTCAAGGTCAACCAGATCGGCACCCTCACCGAGACCCTGGACGCGGTCACCCTCGCCCAGACCAGCGGCTACCGCTGCATGATGAGTCACCGGTCCGGCGAGACCGAGGACACCACGATCGCCGACCTCGCCGTCGCGACCAACTGCGGCCAGATCAAGACCGGCGCGCCCGCCCGCTCCGACCGGGTCGCCAAGTACAACCAGCTGCTGCGCATCGAGGACATCCTGGACGACGCCGCCCGGTACGCGGGCGCCGCGGCGTTCCCGCGCTTCACCCAGGGGTCCTGAGCGCGGTCCGGAGCACCGGCCGGGAGCCCGTCCCGGCCGGATCCCCGATCTGAGGAGCGGTGATGGCGGCGGACGACGACGGCGGACGAACGGCCCCGGGCTCCGGCTCCGGGGGTTCCGGGTCCGGTTCGGGGAGGCAGCGCGGCAGGCAGGGCGGATCGGCCCTGACCGGACGCGCGGCCATCCTCGCGGTCGTGGTCTGCGCCATCGCCCTGACGCTCGCCTATCCCGTCCGGGAGTACATCGCGCAGCGCCAGGAGATCGCCGACCTGGAGCACAAGCAGTCCGTGGCGCAGAAACAGGTCGCGGAACTCGCGCAACGCAAGCAACGGCTGACCGACAAGTCGTACATTGAACGTGAGGCGAAGCGCAGGTTGCACTACTGCATGCCCCACGAGAAGTGCTACATCGTCCTGGACGGCGGGGCGAGCGACGAAGGACAGGCCCAGCGGGGCGACGCGAACGAGCGTTCCCCGTGGTACGAGACGCTCTGGCGGTCGGTGGAGACCGCCGACCGCACCCGCTGAGCCACCCCCTCGTCGGCCGAATCCCGTGCGGGACGACGTCCCCACGGGCACGATGCCCACACGGGAACGACGTCCGCGCGGAGACATGATCTCCGCCGGACGCGGTCCCCGCGAGGACGCGGCCTTCACAAGGCCGCGGCCCTCGCAGGGACGCGGTTTTCGCGGGGCGTGATCTCCGCAGGGGCGTGGCTCTCGCGAGGACGCGGCCTTCACGGAGGCGTGGCCTTCGCGGGGACGCGGTCCTCGCGGGGGGTTGTGAACTCTGCGGAGGTGTGGTCTTCGTGGGGTGACGGCCTCGCCGGGTGACCGATCCCGGCGGGGTGGACGGCGTCCGAGAGGCGCCGGGGAGGACGGTGTTCCGCGACGCGGGACGCCGGAGCATCCAGTGCCGCGGGGAGGCGGCACGACGCGGACCGGTGCGGTCCGCGGGTGGGGACGGGAAATGATCGACGAACGCGACACCGCCGCCATCGCGGCGCAGCTCGGCCGTGAGCCGCGCGGCGTCCGCCGGGTGGCCTACCGCTGCCCCTGCGGCAATCCAGCCGTGATCGAGACGGCGCCCCGGCTGCCGGACGGCACGCCGTTTCCGACGCTGTTCTACCTGACCTGCCCGAAACTGGCGTCCGCGATCGGGACGCTCGAGGGCGGCGGGATGATGCGCGGCATGCAGGCCCGGCTGGCGGACGACCCGGACCTCCGGGCCGCCTACGAGGCCGCGCACGCCGACTACCTGCGCCGCCGCGACGAGGCGACGAAGGAGGAGGGCGTCGAGCCGCTGCCCGAGGGCATGCAGAGCGCGGGCGGCATGCCCGAACGCGTGAAGTGCCTGCACGCGCTGATCGCGCACGAGCTCGCCGTGCCCGGCGTCAACCCGTTCGGCCGCGAGGGCCTCGCCGAGCTGCCCGAATGGTGGCGCAACGGCCCCTGCGTCTGCCCGGGGGACGCGCCGTCCCCGGACGGCCCGGCCGCCGAGGACGAGACGACGACACACGAACGGCCAGATCAGGAGGGAGAACGGTGACGCGCGTCGCCGCCATCGACTGCGGTACCAACTCGGTCCGGCTCCTCATCGCCGACGTGGAGGGCGACACGCTCACCGACGTCGAGCGCGAGATGCGGATCGTCCGGCTCGGCCAGGGCGTCGACCGGACCGGACGGCTCGCCCCCGAGGCCCTCGAGCGGACCTTCACCGCCATGCGCGAGTACGCCGACATGATCCGCGCGCACGGCGCGGAGAAGGTCCGCGTCGTCGCGACCAGCGCGACCCGCGACGCCGAGAACCGGGCCGACTTCGTCGGCGGCGTCGTCGACATCTTCGGCGTCGTCCCCGAGGTGATCACCGGGGACGAGGAGGCCCGGCTCTCCTTCACCGGCGCGACCCGCGAGCTCGCGGCGCTGCGTCCGGCCCGTCCCTACCTGGTGGTCGACATCGGCGGCGGCTCGACCGAGTTCGTGCTCGGCGCGTCCGGCGTGGAGGCGGCGGTGTCGATGGACATCGGCTGCGTCCGGCTCACCGAGCGGCACCTGAAGGACGCCGACCCGCCGAGCCCCGAGCAGATCGCCGCGACGATCACCGACATCGACGCCGCGCTCGCGACCGTCCGGGAGACCGTCCCGGTGGACGAGGCGCGCACCCTGGTCGGCCTCGCCGGCTCGGTCACCACCGTCGCCGGGATAGCGCTCGACCTGCCCGAATACGACTCGTCGCGGATCCACCTGTCCCGGATCATGGCCGCCCAGGTCCACGACGTGACCCGCACCCTCCTGCACGCCACCCGCGCCGAGCGCGCCGCGATCGGCGTCATGCACCCCGGCCGCGTGGACGTCATCGGCGCCGGCTCCCTCATCATCGACCGGATCATGCGCGAGTACGGCTTCGGCGCGGTCGTCGTCAGCGAGCACGACATCCTGGACGGCATCGCCTGGTCCCTCGCGGGCTGAGGCACGTCCCAGGACCCGCCTGCGTCACGGGCGGCGACCTCGGGACGTGACCTGGAACCCCTCGCCGATCAGCACCTCGGGCGGCGCGGCCACGGTGAGCGTGGCGGCGTCGCCCTTCGCGTACCGGGGCGAAGGCGGCGCGCCCGTCCTCCGCCTCGTCCCGCCACGGGTCGAACGTCCCGCCCGATCCGCCGGTGCCGCGCCTGCTCTGCAGAACGACGTGGAAGCCCTGTTCGGCGAACGCCACGCCGAGCGTCGCGGCCCACGGGCCCGCCCATACCCGTGCGGAGATCACCGAGGCCGCCGTCGCGGTCGCGGACGCGGCGGGCCCGTCCGGCGCGACGGCCGTGACGATGCGCAAGGTCGCCGCGCACATCGGCGCGGGCGTGATGTCGCTCTACACCTACGTCCCCGACCGGGAGACGCTGCTGGAGCTGATGATCGACCGCGCGGCGGGGGAGCACGCCCCGCCGCCCGCCACCGGCGACTGGCGCGCCGACATGAGGGCCCTCGCGGGCGCGCAGCGCGCGAGCATGCTCGCCCACCCCTGGCTCCCCGCCGCGCTCTCCGCCCGCCGCACCCTCGGCCCGAACACCCTGCGCGTCCTGGAGCACGCCCTGGTCGTCCTTGGGCCGACCGGCCTCCCCCCGGGCGAGGCGCTGGAGGTGTTCTCCCTGATCACGGGCTTCGTCGCGAGCCACGTCGGCTACGAACTCGGCCAGCGCGACGCCGCCGCGCAGGACCCCGGCGCCCAGCTCCGCTACCTCCGCAGGGCGGCCGAAGCGGGCGGCCTCACCGCCCTGTCCGCCCTGCTGGACGCCGACCCGACCCCGCCCCCACCCCCGGACGGCACCTTCGACCGCCTCCTGGACCGCCTGCTCGACGGCCTGGTCCGCTAGGGCGTGCCCTAACCCCCGCCCCGAAGCGCCGCGATCACCGCCGGCACGATCACCGCGTTGGGACTCTGCTGCGGGACGAACATCACGGCCGACCCGCCCCCCACCGGACGGATCCACACCCGTCCCTGCTCGACGACGGCGTCCCCCACCATCGCCCACGACACCGAGGCCTGCCCACTCCGCAGCCCTCCGGGATGGACGACCAGCCCCTGCGCCACCTCCACGGCCCCGCCCCCGCGAACCCGGGCCGCGATCCCGGCGACCAGCCGCGCCTCGGCCCGCTCACGGCACGTCTCGACCAGCCGCGTCCAGATCCCCTGCGCGTCATGGCTCCCTGACGAGTCGAGCACGATCTCGACGCGCCGCCCCGCCTGGAACGGATGGCGGCCGACCCGGAAGATCCACTGCGTCGGCAGGGCGGTCTTCCAGTACGCCGCCCACTCGACGTCCGCCCAGGCCATCGCGCTGCTCCCGAAGGAGACGACCTGATCGTCCACGGAGAGCACCAGCCCGCGCACCTCAGCGGTGACCCCCTCCGCCGACCGCTGCGCCACCACCCGGGACGGCCTCACCGGCTGCGGATTGAGCGCCTCGGTCCAAGCCTCCCCGTCCCACCACCGCAACTTGCTCTCACCCAACGGATCCGGATACCACCCAGGCCGCGTCATCCCCCACCCTCCATCCCCAACCCCACCCACCCGAACAACCCACGCCCCCGCCCCCCGCACGCGCCCACGCAAGGCCACGCCCGCAACACCCACGCACGGGCCCGCGCAGCGCGCCCGCCCGCGACATCCTGCGCGTCCACGAAGAACCCTCGCCTGCGATGCACGGGCCCACGCAAGCTTGGTGCCGCGGCGCGCAGGCGCTTGCCCGAGCCGCGCCCGCGGGGTCCACGCGCGTACCCGCGCAGCGCGCCTGCTTGCAACGTCCTGCACGTCCGCGAAGTACGCCCGCCTGCGATGCACGGGTCCACGCGGGGCCACGCGAGCCTGGTGCGGCGGCGCGCGGGTGCTTGCCCAAGGCGTGCGTCCGAGAGGTCCATGCGTGTGCCCGCGCAGCGCGTCTGCTCGCCACATGCGCCAGATCGCTGAGGCCCATGCGGGGAGGCGCAGGCCGGGCGCGCGTGGCGCGCGGCTCCACCAAGTTTCCGCGCGAGCCTCGCGCACGTGGCCAACCAGAGTGTCCGTCTGCGGCGTCCTGCGCGTGCCCGCGTGAGATCCACGCGTGGGAGACGAGCAGTGCGTCCGTGTGCGGTGTTCTGTGTGACACGGTGTGCGTGGTTCGTGCGCGAGCTCGTGTGCGGGTTCCGCATACGCCTCCGTCCACGGGCCTTCGCACTGGCTTTTCGCGCACAACGTCCGTCCGCGGCTTCACAGTTCCCCTCCAGCGTGGGAGGCATCGTACCGACGAGGCGTGTCCGTGATGTGCGTTTCGTCCCGAGGTGTCGTGATCGGCGTCCGGGCCGCATGCGGCCGGTCCGACGTGCGAGGATCGCAACATGAGCGACGCCGCCAACGCGCCTTACGTCCTGCCTGGAACGGGCTGGCCGGACGATCCCGCCGGGCCGGACACGCCCGTGGCGCACGACGCCGCCGAGGTCGCCGGGCTCGCCGCGTCCGCGCCCTCGCTGCACGAGCTCGTCGCGCGCCAGTCCGTCTGCCGCGCCTGCGACCGCCTCGTCGCGTGGCGAGAGAAGGTCGCCGTCGAACGGCGTCGCATGTTCGCGGACGAGCCGTACTGGGGACGTCCCGTCCCCGGATGGGGCGATCCCGAACCCGGGATCCTCATCGTCGGCCTCGCCCCGGCCGCGCACGGCGGCAACCGCACCGGACGCATCTTCACCGGCGACCGCTCCGGCGACTGGCTGTTCGCGTCCCTCTACCGGGTCGGCCTCGCGAACCAGCCCACCAGCGTCCGCGCCGACGACGGCCTGCGCCTCCTCGGCGCACGGATGGCCGCGACCGTCCGCTGCGCCCCGCCCGACAACAAGCCGACCCCCGCCGAACGCGACACCTGCCGCCCATGGATGGCCCGTGAGATCGCCGACGTCGCCCCGTTCGTCCGCTGCGTGGTCTGCCTTGGCGGATTCGCCTGGCAGGCCGTCTGGCCCGCCCTGGACCAGGCCGGATACACCCTGCCCCGCCCACGCCCCAAGTTCGGCCACGGCGTGGAAGCCGAGATCACCGGCCCCGGCGGAACCCCCGTCACCCTCCTCGGCTGCTACCACCCGAGCCAGCAGAACACGTTCACCGGCCGCGTCACCGAGGACATGCTCGACACCCTCTTCACCCGCGCCAAAACCCTCGCCACGCCCTGACAAACGCCACCCACCACCCCCGGCACGCACACAAGGCGACCTTCCTCGACCTGTCTGACAACGCCTTCGCCCCACCAGGGGACGCCGCCACTCACTCGGAAGACGGTGCCCTTCGATGCGCGCCGAGTCTCGTCGGACGGTCCGCTCCACACGTCCAATGCTGGAACGTCGTGATGTCCAGAGACGTTGCCGCTGATCTGCTGCGGCCCAGCCCGCTCCCCACGGATGCGCCATCGCTCTGGTGGGTTGGCGCCGAGCCCGCCGTGCATCAGACCACCGGAGGCCACGCGATGCGGACGTGCGGCCCACGCAGGACAGGTCGCAGGTATCCCCGGACGAGTCGGACCCTTGTGTTCGCCCGCGTGCGAGGTAGCGAGCGTTGCCACCTCTCAGCTGGTGACTGTCCCTCAGCGGCTGGGTCGGGCCGGGCCGGAGCGGGGCCGGGCCGGAGCGGGGCCGGGCCGGAGCGGGGCCGGGCCGGAGGGGGCCAGGCCGGAGCCGGAGCGGGGCCGGAACCGGGGGCCAGGGGCCGAGGGCGTGAGGCCGAGGGCGTGGGGCGCGTGGCTGGCCGTCGCGGATGGAATGTGCCTGTCTCACGGCCGGGTAGCCCGCTCTCACATGCGCGCTAGGTGTGGGGCGAGCCCGGACGTGAGGCAAATATGCCCAGGTCAAGCCCGATAGGCGTGCAGGTAGGAGGTGCCGGGCAGGGGCCAGGTCACCCCTCGTCGTCCCTCGGGGCAGGGCGGCGACTGGCGGGGTGGTGGACGGCCGGGCTGGCGGACGACACCCCTGGCCAGGTTCTCATGTCGCGGGGGGCCGGGACGCGGTCTGGGAGGCAGCCCGCCACGGCCTGGGGCGGGCGAATCTCAGAAAGCCACCTGCCCTAACGCGACTCCGCCAGGACGCCGCCTGCCCTAACGCGACTCCGCCAGGACGCCGCCTGCCCTAATGCGCGTCCCCGGGACGGTCGCCTGCCGCACTGTGCGTTCCCGGGGCGCCCGCCTTGCCCAACTGCGTGCCCGCCAGAATGGCACCGCCCAAACACGCGCCCCCAGAGCGCCGCCTGCCGCACTGCGCGACATCCAGGACGCCACCTGGCTTACTGTTCGACGCCCAGGCACGCATCCCGCGAGGTTGTCGGCAGTTGATGGCCGAACCCGGGCCGACGTGCTCCTCCGCCCCGCGATGCACGCACCTGGATGCTGGTCGCCACGGGTGCCGACTTTGAGGCGCGTCCTAGTGAGGCGCCGGCGGGGTCGGGGTGAGCGGGTTGACGTCGATCTGGCCGTGGAGGCAGACGGGGCCGAGGTTCCAGGACGCGCGGACCCAGGTGCGCTCGTCCGGCGGTATGACGTGGAGGGCGGTCGGCGTCGGCTCGCACGGGCCGGTCTCGCTCTCGCCGTTGCCCGGGACGGCCGCCCAGTGCAGAAGCGTGTAGGCGTGCCCGCCCGGATTCACGGTGAAGGCCTGGGGCGAGCCCTGGCGGCGCGTGGAGGCCGGGATGGCCGGGTTCTGCGGGTTGGCGAGGCCCAGGCCCGGGAATCCGTACACCCGGCAGGCGTGGCCCGAGACGTTGGTGAGAGTCAGCCGGGCGTAGCGGTTGCCCGCAGCGGCGCCGAGTCCCGTGACACCGGCGTTCCAGACGGGCGCCGGACAGCGCCCGACGCCGCCACGGCCCGTACCGCCGCCGGTGCCACCGCCCGTACCGCCACCGGATCCGCCGCCCGTACCGCCACCGCCGGTGCTGCCCGGGGCGGACGAGCTGGAGGCGGTGCCTCCCGCGGACCCCGTGGTCTTGCCGTCGCTGCCCTTCCCGTTGAGGGAGAACGTGCAACCGGTCGCCATGACGGCGACGGCGGCCGCGACGAGCGAAGCCTGGACGATGCGTGACATGTCGTCTCCCCTGGACTGTGGTGATCCCGTGGTGGCGGGGCAGGGCCGTGGCCAAGCGGCCCCCCGAAACTGCCGCTTGGCGCCCCCGTCTGGCCCTGTCCCGCCGTTTTCGCGATACACATGGTGAGATGCCGGACTTGCTCAAGATGTTCGGATGTGTGGCGCATGGGGTGAGCGCGTCCTCCGCCCGGGTACCGCTACCGGTATGTCTGTCGAGAGGATTCCCCCGTCCGCCAAGCACATCGTGATCGTCGGGGGCGGATATGTCGGCATGTACACCGCGCTTCGGCTGCAGCGCAGGCTGCGCCGCGAACTCCGGCGCGGAGAGGTCGCGGTGACGGTCGTCGACCCGCAGTCGTACATGACCTACCAGCCCTTCCTGCCGGAGGCCGCCGCGGGCAACCTCGAACCGCGCCACGTCGTCGCGCCGCTCCGCCGCGTCCTGAAACGCTGCCGGGTGTTGAACGGACACGTCGTCGGCATCTCCGCCGAGCATCATGTGGTCCAGGTCCGTCCGGCCGGGGCCGCCGAATCGGAGCAGGGCGCGGACGGGACGCTGGAGGTGCCCTACGACCGGCTGGTGGTGGCGCTCGGATCGATCTCGCGGACGTTGCCGATCCCCGGGCTGGCCGAGTGCGGGATCGGGTTCAAGACCGTCGAGGAGGCCATCTACCTGCGCAACCACGTGCTTCACCAGCTGGACATCGCCGTCTCCAACGACGATCCGGAGGTGCGGCGGCGTGCGCTGACCTTCGTCTTCGTCGGAGGCGGGTTCGCCGGAGTGGAGGCGCTGGCGGAGCTGGAGGACATGGCGCGCGACGCCTGCCGCTGGTATCCGCCCGTCCGGCGCGAGGACATGCGCTGGATGATGGTCGAGGCCGCCGACCGGATCCTTCCGGAGGTCGGGCCCGAGATGGGGCGGTGGACGGTCGAGGCGCTGCGCGGGCGCGGCATCGAGGTCAAGCTCGAGACGTTGCTGAAGTCCGCCGAGGGCGGTCACATCGTGCTCAGCGACGGCGAGAGGTTCGACGCCGGGACCCTGGTCTGGACGGCCGGAGTGAAGGCCCACCCGATGCTCCGGAAGACCGACCTCCCCCTGGACGACAAGGGCCGCGTGAAGGCCACCGCCGAGCTGACCGTCGAGGGCCACCCCGAGATCTACGCGGCCGGGGACAACGCGCGCGTCCCGGACCTGAGCGGATTCGGCGAGTTCACCGCGCCGAACGCCCAGCACGCCGTCCGGCAGGCTCGCACGCTCGGCGACAATCTGGCCGCCGACCTGCACGGCAGGCCGCTGACCCCGTACAAGCACGCCTACGTCGGGTCGGTCGCGGGCCTCGGCCTGCACAAGGGGGTGGCGAACGTCTACGGCGTGAAACTCCGCGGGCTGGTCGCCTGGTTCATGCACCGCACGTACCATCTGTCTCGAATGCCGACGGTCAACCGAAAGTTCCGAGTCACTCTGGACTGGACGCTCGCCCTGTTCTTCCGCCGCGAGATCGTGTCCCTGGGCGAACTGTCCAGCCCGCGCGCGCAGTTCGAACTCGCCACCGAGCGCCGCCCGGAGGACCGCTGACCACCGGTTCGGCCGCCGCGTTCGACCTGGCAGGCGAAGCCGACCCAGGCGACCGGAGGGACGGCCGGGCCAGCAGACCCGGCCGAACCAACCGAGTCGGCTGGCAGACCGGCCGAGCCGACCGGGTCGGCCAGGCCGTTCGAGTCGGCAAGGCTGATCGGATCGGTCGGGTTGATCGGATCGACTAGGGCGTGTCTCGAAGTTGGCGGCCGTGGCGAGCGGCGTCCGGGTGCGTGCATCGTGGGGGCGGAGGAGGGAGTCGGCCCGGGTTTGGCCGTCGACCGACGACAACCCCGCGAGGTGCGTGCCTGGGCGTTGCGCAGTAGGGCAGGTGGCTTTGAGACACGCCCTAGGTCGGCCAGGCCAGCCGGGACAGCTGGGCTGATCAGGTCGGCCGAGCCGACCGGATCGGCCGAGCGGGCCGCTTCGGCTGGCGGATTGGCCGGGCCGATCGAGTCGGTCGGGTTGATCGGGGCGGCTAAGTCGGCCGGGCCCGGCTGGGGCGGCTGACGGATCGGCCGGGCCAGCCGGGTGGCTGGGCTGGTCGGATCGGCCGAGCCGACCAGGGAGGCCGGGCTGGTCGGGTGGGTCCGAGCGGTCCGGGCGGTTGGGCGGCGAAGGCTGGTCGGGACGGTGTGGGTGGTTGGGGAGACGGACGTGAGGGAGAACGCGGGTGAGTGAGGGCGTGGCCGGGCGGCTGGGGCCGTTGCTGGCGCGGATCCTGCTCGGGGAGGCGGACGCGCCTGCCGCGGAGCTGCCGATCCGGGTGAAGGCGTGGGACGGCAGTTCGGTCGGGCCGGACGGGGCTCCCGCCTTCGTCGTGAGGCACCGCAGGGCCCTGCGCAGGATGCTGTGGAAGCCGGGCGAGATCGGGCTCGTGCGCGCGTACGTCGCGGGGGAGCTGGACATCGAGGGCGACGTCTTCGACGCGCTGGAGGCCGTGCAGCAGGTGATGCGGATCGGGGACGAGCCGATCCGGCTGAGCGGCGAGGACAAGCGCGAGATCGTCCGGACGGCGGTCATGCTCGGCGCGGTCGGCACCGAGCCGCGTCCGCCCGCCGAGGAGTTCCCCGCCGGGGACACGCGCGATGTCTCCGGACCGCTGGAGGCGCCCGCCGACTTCTTCACCCAGATGCTCGGCCCGTCGCTGGCGACCTCCACGGGGATGTGGGACCAGGCCGTGGACCTGGAGGACGCCCAGCGCGCAGCGCTCGAGGCCGTCGCCGACAGGCTCGGCCTCTTCTCCGGCGCGCGTGTGCTGGACCTCTCCGGCGGCTGGGGCGCGTTCGCCCACCACGCCGCCGCCGACCACGGCGCGCGCGTCGTGTCGCTCGTCCGGACCCCGGAACAGGCCGAGTACATCCGTGAGCGCTGCGCCGACCTGCCCGTGGACCCGCGCGTCGGCGACCTGAGCATCGCCGGGGACGGCCCGTACGACGCGATCGCCGGGCTCGCCGGTGTGGACGCGCTCGACCCGCCGTCCGACCGCCTGTACGCGCTGCTGGCGCCCGGTGGCCGGCTGCTCCTCCAGCAGCAGACGCGCCGCCCCGGGCCGCACCAGATCCGTCGCACCTTCACCACCTCCTACATGTTTCCAACGGATGGCGAGCTCAGAACGTTGGGGTCGATCGTCGGCGGACTTGAGGAAGCCGGTCTCGAGGTGCGCGGAACGGCGGCCCTCCGCGAGCACCACGCCCGGACGCTGCGGGCCTGGGCGGCGGCCCTGCGCCTGCACTGGCCGACCGCCGTCGAGCGTGCCGGTGTCGGACGCGCCCGCGTGTGGCTCCTCTACCTAGCCGCGTCCGCGCTGGCCTGCGAGAGCGGCCGGGTCGGCGTTCACGCGATCACCGCCGTCCGCCGCGACCGCGACGGCCGCGCCGGGACCACCCTCGTCGAGGACCGCGCCGTCCTCCGCCGCTGACCCCTTCCCCATGCCACGTCCCCGGCCTCAAGGCGCCAACCCTGGTCCACGTCCCCGATCTCGAACCGCCGACCCGGTCCACGTTCCCGAGCCGGCGCCTCGAGCCGGCGCATCGAATCGCGGACTCGAAGCGTTGGTGGCTTTGGTGAACCGGGCCGGGATTTGTGGCGTTGAAGTCGGTCACCGGGGGGTGAACGTGTTATTTCGCCCGGAGTGGTGGTGGTTCTGGACGTGGAACGGGTCACGGTCGTGAATTACTTCCGGTGAATTCCGTGTACCGCCGGTATGCTGGCGCGCGCCCCTGTGGCCCAACGGCAGAGGCAGGCTCCCTAAAAGAGCTTTTGTGTCGGTTCGAATCCGACCAGGGGCACAGCGAGCCCCCGGCCCCCCTCGGCGGCCGGGGGTTTCCCTCGATCTCCGGAACCTCGGCGGAAAAGCGGACGAGCAGCCCCTCGCCGGAAGCGGAGACCGGCGAGGGGCTGCTCGTCTGCGGGAACTCGGCGCCACGGTCGCGCTCGCGTAGCGTCGCGACGGCGGGGGCTGTCCGGTGGCGGGTTCCCGCGAAGCCGTTCGGTTGTCTCGGTGGCGGGTTCTCTTCAGTAGTGGCGTTCGCGCCGGGTCCGCTCGTGCTCGCGCACGAGGGCGGCGGCGTAGCCGTGAGAGAGTCCGTGTTCCGCGGCGAGCCACGTCGTCCGTTCGTCGCAGCGCAGGAACGAGGGACCGTTCTCGATGGTGGTGAACCACTCGGGGATGTCACGTCCTGTGACCTTCGGGATGCGTGCGATGAGCTTGGTGTGCGTCTCCGACGAGTGGTTCAGTGACATAGGCACCTCCATGTCGCGGGGCTCTTCAGCCGACTGTGCAACACCTGCCCGAATGTGACAACCCCCTAACGCGGACCTATCCATCACGTAACGTAGATCATTCGTAAAGTGGCGGACGTGGGCGAACACGCAGGTGGCCCGGGTTCTCCGCGAAAACCCGGGCCACGCTGGTTCGACACTAAGTGATCACGCCGCCGGGACGCCGCACCCGCTCCACCGCGAAACGGGGAGCCCTCCGGCCCGGCGAACGCCGGGGCGGGCGGGGAGCGGCGCGTCCGGCCGGACGGTCAGGACAGGCGCTCGAGGACCATCGCCATGCCCTGGCCGCCGCCGACGCACATGGTCTCCAGGCCGAACTGCTTGTCGTGGAACTTCAGGCTGTTCAGCAGGGTGGAGGTGATCCGCGCGCCGGTCATGCCGAACGGGTGGCCGACCGCGATCGCGCCGCCGTTGACGTTCAGCTTGTCCATGTCGACGCCGAGCTGCTCGGCGGACGGCAGCACCTGCGCCGCGAACGCCTCGTTGATCTCGACCAGGTCGATGTCGCCGATGCTCATCCCGGCCTTGGCGAGGGCCCGGGTGGACGCCTCGACCGGGCCGAGGCCCATGATCTCCGGCGACAGCCCGGACACGCCGGTCGACACGACCCGGGCGAGCGGGGTGATGCCCAGCTCGGCGGCCTTGGTGTCGCTCATCACGATCACGGCGGCGGCGCCGTCGTTCAGCGGGCAGCAGTTGCCCGCGGTGACCGTGCCGTCCGGCCGGAACACCGGCTGGAGCTGGGACACCTTCTCGTAGGTGGTCCCGGCGCGCGGGCCGTCGTCCTTGCTGACGACCGTGCCGTCCGGCAGCTCGACCGGGGTGATGTCGGTCTGCCAGAAGCCGTTCTCGTAGCCCTTCTCGGCGAGGTTCTGGGAGCGGACGCCGAACTCGTCCTGCGCCTGCCGGGTCACGCCGTAGGCCTGCGCGACGTTCTCGGCGGTCTGGCCCATCGCGATGTAGACGTCCGGCAGCGCGCCGTTCTCGCGCGGGTCGGTCCACACCTCGGCGCCGCCCTCGGCGCGCTTGGCGGTCCGCGCCTCGGCGTCGGCGAACAGCGGGTTCTGGGTGTCGGGCAGGCCGTCCGAGCTGCCCTTGGCGAACCGCGACACCATCTCGACGCCGGCCGAGACGATCACGTCGGCCTCGCCCGCCTTGATCGCGTGCAGCGCCATCCGGGTGGTCTGGAGCGAGGACGAGCAGTACCGGGTGATCGTCGCGCCGGGCACGTTGTCCCAGCCGAGCAGCACCGACACCACGCGGCCCATGTTGTAGCCCTGCTCGCCGCCGGGCAGGCCGCAGCCGAGCAGCAGGTCGTCGATCTGGTCCGGGCCGAGCTGCGGGACCTTGGCCATGGCCGCCTGGACCATGCGCGCGGTGAGGTCGTCGGGGCGCAGGTCCTTCAGCGACCCCTTGAAGGCCCGTCCGATGGGGGAACGCGCGGTGGCGACGATGACTGCCTCGGGCATTGCGTGACTCCCTGTTCTACGGGACCTTCCGGTCCGGTCTCGTACCGGCCGGCGGTCTGGTTACTCGCCGGTCACCTCCGCAATCTAGCCGCTGCCGCCGGGGTGGGCACACGCCGGGTCCGCCGCTTCGTCCCGAACCGGCCGACGGCTTCTGTGTGGGTCAGGGACCGTACATGCCGGGAGCGCTGCCCTTCGCGTCGTGGAGGGCGTGCAGCGTGCCGGACTCGTCCCGCCAGACGCGCCAGCCGTCGTTCGAGCCGGTGTACCAGCCGGGCGGCGCGCCGGGGCCGGTGATCCGCCGACCGCTGCCCAGGTCGTAGCCGCAGAGCGGGGCGATCGGGTAGAAGCCGGGCAGTCCGGTGATCTTCAGGGGGGACGGCCGGGCCGCGCAGAACGACCACGTGCGCAGCCCGCGCGCCTGGACCGGCGCCGCGTTGTCCAGCGCGACCGCGCGCCCCGGACGGTCCGGGGTGAGGAACCCGATCCGGCTCATGTCGGACGGCAGCGACAGCGACCAGGCCGAACGCGGCGCGCGGTCCGCCGGGACGGTCGCGGTCGTCCGGCCGGTCGCGGGGTCGAGCCGTTCGAACCCGCCGTCCGCGCCGTCCGTCGTGACCGAGCGCGTGATCAGGGAGATCGCGGGGCTGGCGCTTGGGTAGACGCGCAGCCGCCTCGGACGCGTCCAGACGAGACCGCCGTCCGCGAGCCGCACCGAGAAGAACCCGAACGGCGTGGGCGCCTGGCCGTGCCCACCCTGGTAGGGGCCGATGTAGCCCACGAGCGTCCCCCCAGACGCCCCAGACGCCCCAGACGCCCCAGACGCCCCGGAGGCCCCGGACGCCGCAGGCCCCGCAGACGACGTGGGCGACCCGAACGCCCAGCCGCCCGAGAGGTTCACGCCGTTCCCGACGGCCTCCTCGACCGGGTACGTCCAGAGCGTCCTGCCGCCGCGCAGGTCGTGCGCCTCCAGCGACGGATGCCTCGTCATGCGCAGGACGACCACGCGCGACGCGTCCGCCCACTCGGCCTCGGCGACGCCGCCCATGCGCCACAGCTCCCGGCCGTTCGCGGACGGATCGAGCGCCACGAAACGGGCGTCGTTCCCGGCCGTCCGCTCGGTGAGGCACAGCATCGGACCGCACGCCTGCGGGCCGAACGTCGTCCGGACGTCCCTGGTCCAGAGCAGCACGCCGGTCCGGGCGTCGCGCGTGACGAGGATCCCGCCCCGGCCCCGCGGCTCGACCGCCGCGACGAAGCGCCCGGACACCGCCGGGGGCTGGACGCCCTGGCCCGGCGTCCGGCCGAGCATCGTCGCGGGCCTGGCCCACAGCCGCTTGCCCCTGGCCAGGTCGAACGTGTCGGTCTCCAGCGCGCCGTCCGGACGCAGCGCCGTCACCGCCGCGATCCCGTCCCGGACCTCGGCCTTGCTCACCACGTCCAGCCCCGGCGCCGACCACCCCTGCGACCCCATCGCGTCGGGAGCGCCGCCGGAACACCCCGCGAGCGCCGCGCACACCGCGCACACCGCCGCCGCCCCGCCCCAACGCGCCTTCCGCATCCCGCACGAGCCCATGGCGGCACCCTCACTCCCACACCGGACGGACCGAATCAGTGCGGAACGTAGCAGTGCGAACACACACCGGAGGCGGTTTCTCGAACTCCCCGAGAACCCCGCCCCCGGCGCGCATCGCCGGGCTCCGACCCCCAGCGCGAGGTCAGGCGGCGTGGGACTCGGCGGCGGACTCCGACGGCGAGCGGCGGACGCGCCGGGCGCGACGGAGAAGCGTGGCCCAGCGGCCCCGCGGACCCCGGTCGTGACCGCCGACGCGCGCGCCGCTGACCTCGGTCCCCGGCTTCTCGGCGGCCTCGGCGGCGGCCAGGTAGACCGGCAGGACGCCTTCGCCGCGCCGCGCGTCCGGCAGCGGATCCAGGTCGGGTTCGAGGGTGAGGGCCGCGGCCATCGACGGCAGCATGGCCATCGCGGCGGCCGCGTAACCCCGCGCGGACGGGTGGTAGCGGTCCGCGCTGAACATCCCGGCGGGATCGGCGGCGAACTCGCGTCCGAGCAGGTCGCCGAGGGAGACCGAGCGTCCGCCGCGCTCCACGACGGCGATCGTCTGGGCGGCGGCGAGCTGCCGGCTGGCGCGCCGCGCGATCCACTTCAGCGGCTGCATCAGCGGCTTGACCGAGCCGAGGTCGGGGCAGGTGCCGACCACGACCTCGCTGCCCGCCTCGCGCAGCCGCTCGACCGCCCGCGCCAGGTGCCGGACGGCGTCGGCGGAGCGCACCCGCGAGGTCACGTCGTTCGCGCCGACCATGATCACCGCGATCTGCGGTGAGGCGGCCAGCGCCCGCTCGACCTGGTCCTCCAGGGCCTCGGAGCGCGCGCCGGACCTGGCGACGTTGACCAGCAGGACGGGACTTCCCGCGATCGAGGACAGCCCGTCCGCCAGCAGCGCCGCCGGGGTCTCGCCGGGGGAGTGGACGCCCAGGCCCGCGGCCGTCGAGTCGCCGAGCATCGCGAACGTCAGCGGTTCGCCCGGCAGCCGGGCCCCGTACACGCCGTCCGCCCGCGGCGGATCGCCGTTCGGCGTGGCCTGGATGATCCGCCGGGCGAACCGGACCTCCACCATCACCAGGCCGACCGTGATCCCGCTCAACGCGGTGATCCCGCCGCCGCCGTAGGCCGCCGCGGCCGCGACACGCCGCGCGGTGAACGCTCCCGCCATCGTCGTCACCCTCCGTCAGAGCAGGGCACTCGCCCCCGTAGGGTGGAGATGCCCGGCCACGTCCAACTGGGCTACCGTCGGGAACCGGAAACTATCCGGAACCGTATTCCCTCCTGCTTCGGTAAACACTGCCGTGCTGGGATGTCATCCAGATTTCGCTTCGTTGATCACGACAAGGATGTCGCGATGCAGGTGCATGACTCGCTCGTCGAACTGATGGGCAACACGCCGCTGGTCCGGCTGCGCAACGTGACCCGTGGCATCACCCGGCCGTCCGGGCCGCAGGTGCTCGCCAAGGTCGAGTACTTCAACCCCGGCGGCTCGGTGAAGGACCGCATCGCGGTCCGGATGATCGACGCCGCGGAGAAGTCCGGGCAGCTCAAGCCCGGCGGGACGATCGTGGAGCCGACCTCCGGCAACACCGGCGTCGGCCTCGCCATCGTCGCGCAGGAGCGCGGCTACCGGTGCGTCTTCGTCTGCCCGGACAAGGTCGCCAAGGACAAGATCGACGTCCTGCGCGCCTACGGCGCCGAGGTCGTGGTCTGCCCGACCGCGGTCTCGCCCGAGCACCCCGACTCCTACTACTCGGTGTCGGACCGGCTCGCCGCCGAGATCGAGGGCGCCTGGAAGCCGAACCAGTACACCAACCCGAACAACCCGCGCTCGCACTACGAGACGACCGGCCCGGAGATCTGGGAGCAGACCGAGGGCCGCATCACGCACTTCGTCGCGGGCATCGGCACCGGCGGGACGATCAGCGGCACCGGCCGCTACCTCAGGGAGATCTCCGGCGGGCGCGTCCAGATCATCGGCGCCGACCCCGAGGGCTCGGTCTACTCCGGCGGGACGGGCCGTCCCTACCTCACCGAGGGCGTCGGCGAGGACATCTGGCCCGAGACCTACGACCGCGACATCTGCGACCGGGTCATCGCCGTGTCCGACAAGGACTCCTTCACCATGACGCGCCGCCTCGCCCGCGAGGACGCGCTGCTGGTCGGCGGATCCTGCGGCATGGCGGTCGTCGCGGCCCTCCGCGTCGCCGAGGAGGCCCCGGACGACGCGGTCATCGTCGTCCTGCTCCCGGACGGCGGCCGTGGCTACCTCTCCAAGATCTTCAACGACGACTGGATGAGCAACTACGGCTTCCTGGCGGCCCCGACCGAGGAGGCCACGGTCGGCGAGGTGCTCATGCGCAAGGGCGGCGCGCTTCCCGAGTTCGTGCACACCCACCCGCACGAGTCCGTCCAGACCGCCGTCGCGATCATGCGCGAGTACGAGGTGTCGCAGCTCCCCGTCATGAAGGAGGAGCCGCCGGTCATGGCCGCCGAGGTCATCGGCTCGGTCAGCGAGTCCGACCTGCTCGACCTGCTGATCCGCGACCGCGGCCGTCTCTCCGAGCCGGTCGAGTCGCACATGGCCGCGCCCCTGCCGACCATCGGCTCCGGCGAGCCGGTGACCAAGGCCGTCCCCATCCTGGAGAAGTCCGGCGCCGCCGTCGTCCTCGTCGACGGCAAGCCCAAGGGCCTCATCACCCGGCAGGACCTCATCGCCTTCCTGGCGGCCCACTGATCGAGGATCCGGAACGTCCGGCCCTCCGCCGACGCCCTGGCCCCCACGACGTAGAACGGCCCTCCCTCGAAAGAGGGAGGGCCGTTCGCATGAACGGAGACCCTGCCGAGGAGAGGGCCCCGGGAGGCGGGCACGACAAGGCCCCGGAAACCGTGGGGTTTCCGGGGCCTTGGTCTTCCCCTGGGTCGGGGCGCGCGCCGGGGGGTGTGGGCGGCTTGGATAGTCCCGGCGCGCGTCCCGACGTCTTCTAGTAGCGGCTTCCCGTCGGGGCGTACGGGTTGTCGGCCATCGGGTCCTGCGGCGGCGCGGCCTGGACGGGCGCGCGGCGGGCGGTGCCGCCGTGGCCCGGCCACCAGGCCGCGCGGCCCAGCAGGGCCGTGATGCTCGGCACCAGGAACAGCGCCATGACGAAGGCCGACAGGGCGATGCCCATCGCGATGGAGAAGCCCATCTGCTGGAGCATCGACACCTTGGCCAGCAGCATCACCGAGAAGGTCGCGGCCAGGATGAGACCGGCGGCGGCGATCGTCGGGCCGCTGTGCTGGACGGCCAGCGCGGCGGCGCGGCGGGGCTCGTGGCCCTCCTTGGCCTCCTCACGAAGCCGTGCGGTGATCAGGATGTTGTAGTCCGTGCCGATGGCCAGCACGAACAGGTACAGCATGATCGGCAGGTGGAAGATCTCGCCCTCTGTGCCCTGGATGCCCTGGAAGACGAACACCGAGGCGCCCATGGTGGCGGCGAAGCCGAGCAGCACCGCAGGCACCAGGTAGAGCGGGGCGACGATCGAGCGGAGCAGCGCCAGCAGGATCAGCGCGATCAGCGCGGCGGCGACCGGGAGGATCACCGACAGGTCGCGGTTGACCACCTTGTTCATGTCGCTGTAGATCGCGGTCGCGCCGCCGACGTACAGCTTGGTGCCCGCCGGGGTGATCTTGTGCGCCGCGGGGCCGAGCTTGTCCTTGACCAGGGTGATCGAGGCGTTGTCGTTCGGGTTCTGCTTCAACAGGAGGTCCACCCGGACGACGTCGCCCTTGGCGCTCGGCACCCCGGGCTGGACGGTCCCGACGCCCGGCAGCGTCTTGGCCTTCTCACGGAACTCGGCGACCGAGGTCTTCGGGACGGCCCCGCCGTCGGTGGACTTCAGCAGCACCTGGACCGGGGTGGTCAGGCCGGGCGGGAAGCCCTTCTGCATGTCCTTGGCGGCCTGCGCCGACTCGGTGTTCTGCGGGAAGCCGGACTGGAAGTCGTAGTCGGCCTTGAAGGAGAACGCGCCCGCCGCGAGCGCGATCATGAGCGCGCCGGTGCCGAGGGCCACGATCAGCGGACGGCCGCCGACGAACTTGCCGAGGCTGACCGAGGCGCGGGCCTTCGGCTGCTTCTTCCAGGACTTGGACGGCCAGAACGTCGCCGTGCCGAGGAGCGACAGCAGCGCCGGGACGAGGGTCAGCGAGGTGATGCCCATGGCCACGACGGCGATGGCCAGCGACGGACCCCAGGCGGCGAACAGGCCGAACGACGCGAGCATGAGCACCAGGAACGTCGCGGCGATGGCCGCGGCGGCGGAGGTGATGACCTCGCCGACCCGCTCGACCGCGGTGATCAGGGCGGTCTTCTTGTCCTCTCCGGCGCGCAGGCGTTCCCTGTACCGGAACAGGACGAACAGGTAGTAGTCGGCGCCGACTCCGAACAACACGATCGTCAGGATGATCTGGAGGCTGTCGTCGGTCGAGAAGTTCAGCAGGTGCGAGGCCAGGCCGATCAGCTTGGTCGTGACGACCTCGGTCAACATGATCACCAGGATCGGCAGCAGTGCCGCCAACGGCGCCCGGAAGATCAGCAGGATCAGGCCGATGATCAGGATGAACGTCGCGCCCGACACGATCGCCATCGACTGTGCGAACGACTTCTCGTTGTCGGTGAAGGCGGCCGTGTCACCGCCGACCTTCGCCGTCAGGCCGGACCCGAGCACGGACGGGATGTCCTTGCGCATGTCCTTGATGGCCTGGCCCTGGGCCTTCTGCGCCTTGCTGTCCGTCCCGGTCATCGGGACGCTGATGATCTGCACGGCCTTGTTCGGCGCCAGGGTCTGCGGACCGGCCATGAAGCCCTGGACGGACTTGTAGTGCTTGTCGGTCAGCGCCTTGGCCGCGGCCGTCACCTTGGCCGAGTCGGCGGGCGTGATGGGCGCGCCGTCGGTGCGCTTCACGACCACGAACGCGGTGGCGTCCTCGTGCTGCGGGAAGGCTTCCGACAGCACCTTCGTGGCCTGGATCGATTCGTACTTGGAGGGCATGAAGTCCTTCTGGTCGGACTTCTTCTTCGCGCCGGGCGCGAGGAAGACGACCAGAACGCCGATGATCAACCAGGCCACGATCGTGTACCACGGATGTCTCACGACGAAGCGCGCGAGCCGTGCGAACATGCAAGCGTCCTTCAGGTAGGGCCGAGACGGGAGGGATGGGGGTCGCGATTACCTCTCCAACGGTAGAGATCGCGAGCGCCGGTTTGGTCACCCGGTGAGCCGAAATGGCGGCCCATACCTGGGGGGGATGGCCTCATCCTCTGGGAGGGGGGCGGGGTGGATAACCTCGTGCCTATGGACAACGAGGTTCCCCAGGGCAACATCCCTGAGCAGGGGTTCGAGACGCTGGCGATCCACGCCGGACAGGAGCCGGACCCGACGACGGGCGCGGTCGTCCCGCCGATCTACCAGGTCTCCACCTACAAGCAGGACGGCATCGGCGGGCTGCGCGGCGGGTACGAGTACTCGCGCTCCGCCAACCCCACCCGCACGGCGCTGGAGGAGTGCGTCGCGGCGATCGAGGCGGGGACGCGCGGCATGGCGTTCGCGTCGGGCCTGGCCGCCGAGGACACGATCCTGCGGACGCTGCTGCGCCCCGGTGACCACGTGGTCATCCCGAACGACGCCTACGGCGGCACCTACCGGCTGTTCGCGAAGGTCGCGGCGCCGTGGGGGGTCTCCTACGACCCCGTCCCGCTGGGGGACGTCACGGCGGTGCGGGCCGCGATGCGCCCGGAGACCAAGATCGTGTGGGTGGAGACCCCGACCAACCCGCTGCTCGGCATCTCCGACATCGCCGCGCTCGCGGCCGTCGCGCACGAGGCGGGCGCGCTGCTGGTGGTCGACAACACCTTCGCGTCGTCCTACCTGCAGCAGCCGCTGACGCTGGGCGCCGACATCGTCGTCCACTCGACGACCAAGTACATGGGCGGGCACTCGGACGTGGTCGGCGGCGCGCTCGCCGTCCGCGACGCCGAGCTCGGCGAGCGGCTGGCGTTCAACCAGAACTCGATGGGCGCGGTCGCCGGGCCGTTCGACGCCTGGCTGACGCTGCGCGGCATCAAGACCCTCGGCGTCCGGATGGACCGGCACTGCGACAACGCCGAGAAGGTCGTCGAGATGCTGACCTCGCACCGCGCCGTCAAGCAGGTGCTCTACCCCGGCCTGCCGGACCACCCCGGCCACGACGTCGCGGTGAAGCAGATGCGGCGGTTCGGCGGCATGATCTCGTTCCGCACGTGGTCGGAGGAGGACGCCGTCCGGATCTGCGAGGCGACCAGGCTGTTCACGCTCGGCGAGTCCCTCGGCGGCGTCGAGTCGCTGATCGAGCACCCGGGCCGGATGACGCACGCGTCCGCGGCCGGGTCGCCGCTGGAGGTCCCGTCCGACCTGGTCCGGCTGTCGGTCGGCATCGAGGACTCGGCCGACCTGCTCGCCGACCTGGAGCGCGCGCTCGGCTGATCACCCCCACGCCGCCGCGCCTTTCGTCGCGCCTTCGCGCCGATCTTCTTCGGCGCGAAGGCGCAGGTGGTTCCCCGGCTCGCCGTGAAGGTGGGCCGGGGACCGGTCGCGCGGATGATCAAAGTCGTATGATGTGCCCGGGATCGCCCGGAAGCGGGTGTCCGAAAGGGGTTGGAGTGCGCAGAGTTCTGGTCGGCGGCGCGGCCTTCGCCGCGGCGTGCGTGTCCGCCGCGTCGGTGCCGGGGAACGCGGACGCGTCCCCGCTCCCCACCCCCGGGACGACCCTCGGGCCCGTCTCCCCGCCCACGTTCCCGCCCCCGTCCGGGCCGGAGAACGACGACGCGGGCGGCAACCCGTCGCCGACGGGCACGCCCTCCGAGACCCCGTCCACCGGGACGTCCTCGCCGACGACCACGCCGTCCGGCACGCCCGGCGCCGACCCGAGCGCCACCGTGACCGGCAAGGCCGTCATGGTCACGCCGAAGCTGCCGAAGTTCAGGACGTTCGCCTACGGCAAGAACGCCCGGCAGCGCGTGGACGTCTACTGGCAGGCCGCGAACCCCAAGGACAAGAAGAACAAGAAGGCCAAGGCCCGTCCCGGCGTCTTCCTGCTGCACGGCGGTTACTGGCTGGAGGGCGACAAGGGGTCCTGGAAGTACCTCGCGCGCCGCCTCACCGCGCAGGGCTTCACCGTGTTCGCCGCGAACTACCGGCTGGCGACCACCGCGAAGTGGCCCGCGCAGCGCGACGACTCGCTCGCGGCGCTCGCCTTCGTGCGCAAGCACGCCACGTCCTTCAACCTCGACCCGAGCCGCGTCGCGGTGCTCGGGTCGTCCGCGGGCGGGCTGCTCGCGACCCAGCTCGGCACCCTGGACGACGGCGCCAGGCGGGTCCGCGGCGTGGCCGCGCTCTCCCCGGTGAACACGCCCTACCTGGCCTTCCAGGACGGCGGAGCCATGGACGCGACGGCCTCCCAGCGCAAGCTGCGCGGCGCGGTCGACAAGCTCGTCGGCTGCGAGCCGGGCGGCGCCGTCACCTCCTGCTGGAACAAGCTGGACGACGCGAACGCCGCCTCCCACGTCTCGCGCGGGGACGCCCCGATGCTGCTCTTCCACAGCGCCCGTGACTTCGTCCCGGCGACGCAGAGCACCGCCCTCGCGGGCGCGCTGCGCACGGCGGGCGTGCCGGTCACGGTCAAGACCGTCCAGGGCCGCATGCACGGCGGCGCCCTGCTGATCGACCCGACCGTCTACCCGACGCTGCTGGCCTGGCTGAAGGCCCGCACCGCCTGACGGACGCGAACACCGACGACGAAGGGCCGCGCATCCGAGCGCGGCCCTTCGTCGTCCGTGGGGCGGGTCAGTGCCACACCATCATGATCAGGATGACGATCCAGATGAGGGCGATCACCCCGGAGAACGCGGCGATGCGTCCGCGCTCGACGGCGGCGACGTCGTCGGACGGGACGGCCGTCGGCTCACCCTTCCCCTTGTGCTTGGCCTTGTCCTTGGGCTTCTCGTCGGCCTTGACCTCGGAGGCGGTCCCGGCGGTCTCGGCCGCGGCCGTGGCGGGCGCCTCGGCGGCGGCCTCCAGCAGGAGGCGGACGGCCTTGCGCTGGTCGCGCTCCACCAGGAACAGCAGGGCGAGCGCCACGATGAACAGCGTCATGGACGCCGAAAGCCAGACCTTGGCGAAGTCGCCCTTGGCGAGGATCAGCCCGAACAGGAAGACGGCCAGCGACCCGAAGGCGTAGATCGCCGTCGTCCGGTTCAGGTACCGGAGGATCGCGACGTCCCGCTTGCGGATGTAACGCGGCGTGGCCATGGTCGCGGCCGTGAGCGGTCCGAGGGTGAAGATCGCGGAACCGATGTGCAGGATCAGCAGCAGGCGGTCGGAACTCGACATGCCCCGACCCTAACCTGCGGGGATCCGGACGGCGGGGACCCTGAAGTCATCCGGACCCGCGGACGGCATGATCGGCACGGCGGCCCGGAGAAAGTGTGGGCCCGGGGAAGTGGGCCGGGGGATGCGGGGCCGGAAACAGTGGAGGCCGCCCGGCGCGGGAGCGCCGGGCGGCCGCCCGGCCGGGCGCGCTAGGCGGAACCGGCCGAATGGGGCATCCCCGTTAGCGCGTGGAAGGCAGCGGCGCAGGCTGCGGCGCAGGCTGCGGAGGCTGGCAGTGGCCCCCGTCCTTCATCGGGCCGGGCGGGCAGCCCCAGTGGCCCATGCCGTGCATGCCGTGCATGTGGTGCATGTGATGGTGGCCGTGGTGATGCATGTGGTGATGCATGTGGTGATGCATGTGGTGATGCATGTGGTGATGCATGTGGTGGTGTCCCATGGGCATGGGCGTTTCGTCGGCGAGCGCCGATCCTGAGCCGAGCGCGATCATGGCGGCAGCGCCGAATCCGGCGGCGATCACGCCGAGGAGCGGTCGTCGGTACGTCGTCACTATTTCCCCTCCGATGGCACTCAGGGTGCCCTAATGTTCACTCCGCGTATTGACTCCCCGGTGTGATCGGCGGGTAATCCTGTTCCTCGGCAAAGCCGCGTCCAACGACGGCCCGGGGCTCAGCGGCCTCCGCCGCGGCGAACGCGCAGGTAGTCGCTGACGACGTACTCGCCGAGCCGGTCGGCGTCGGGCGCGAAGACCCGGCCGCCGTTGCGGCGGGCCACCTCGTCCACGAACGCGACCAGGCGGCGGTCGTCGGCGAGCATGAAGAAGTTCAGCGCGGCGCCGCGCCGGGTCATCTTGTCCACCTCGGCCGTGGTGAGGACGAGGGTGTCGGCGGACGGCGGGTAGTCGAACCAGGACCGGCCGTCCGGGCGCAGGTGGGCGGTCGGCTCACCGTCGGTGACCACCAGGACGATCGGCTCGAAGTCGGGATGCCGGTCCAGGTGCCGTCCGGCGATCATCAGGGCGTGGTGCAGGTTGGTGCCCTGGACCATGTCCCAGTCCAGGCCCGCCATCTCGGTCGGGTGCAGCACGCGGGCGTAGTTGGAGAACCCGATGATCTGGATGGCGTCCTGCGGGAACTTGCTGGTCACGAGGGTGTGCAGGGCCAGCGTGGTCTGCTTGGCGGCGGCCCAGGTGCCGCGCAGCACCATCGAGTAGGAGAGGTCGACCAGCAGGCAGACGGCGGCGGCGCTGCGCCGCTCGGTCTCCTTGACCTCGAAGTCGTCCACGCTGAGCTTCACCGCGCGCAGCCTGCCACCCGACCCGGCCGCCGCGGATCCGGCGGGCACGGGGGAGTCAGCGGACCCGGCGGGCGCGGCGGGTGTCATGGCGGAGCGCCGGACGGCGTTGGAGACCGTCCGGACGACGTCGAGGGGCTGTTCGTCGCCGAACCGCCACTCGCGCGTCGAGCCGGTCAGCTCGCCCGCCTGGCCCGCGTCGTGCCGGTCGTGGTCGCCGGACCGTCCCGCCGTGAGCTGCGAGAACACCCGCCGAAGCGCGGTCTCGCCGAGCCGCCGGACGGCCTTCGGGGTCAGTTCGAGCTCCCCCCGGCGCCGCTGCAGGTAACCCTGCCGCTCGAGCTCGGCCTCCAGCCGCCGCAGCGCCGCGAGATCGTCGACCGCGGACCGGCCGAGGGCGCGCCGGACGGCCTCCTCGTCGACGTCGTCCAGCCGGGCGCCCGGATAGTCCTGGCCGAGCGAGGTCTCCAGCTCGGCCAGGTCGGCGAGCTCGGCGAGCGCGCCGGTGGCGTCGCCCATGCCGAGCGGCTCGTCCCCGGTCATCTGCTCGGGCGTGCCCCAGGCCAGGTCGGGACGGCGGGCGCGCAGCGACTCCGACAGCCGGGTCATCTCCAGGGAGAGGCCCGCGTCCCGCATGACCTGGTCCATCAGCCCGGACAGCTCGGCGCGCTGCTCGGGCGTCAGGGACGCCATGAGCCGGTCCATCGCGGCGGCGCGGCGGGCCAGCGAGTCGACCAGCTCCTCCAGGTCGGACGGGTTCTCCGGGAAGAACTCGCCGTACTCCCGCATGAACCGGTCGAAGTCCTCCTGGGTGTGCTCGCCGCGCGCGTCCCTGTCGAGCATGTCGTTGAGCGCGGCCATCATGTCCCGGACGCGTTCCATGGCGGCCGGGTCCTGGTTCGCGAGGGCCTGCCGCATGCCCTCGAACTGGGAATCCAGGATCTCGCTGCGCAGCAGGCCCTTGAGGCGCTCGAACGTCTCGCGGGCGGCGTCCGAGCGCCACCGGTAGTCCGACAGCCGCCGGACGGCCTGCGCGGTGTCGGACGGCAGCGCGTCCAGCTCGGCCTCACGCAGGCGCGCGTCGTCGGACGGATCGGGGAACAGCTCGGCGCGCTCCTGCCCGATCGCGGTGTCGAGCAGCGCGCGGACCTGCTCCAGCGTGCCGTCCACCCGGCCGCGTCGCCGCAGCTCACGCCGTCTCTGGCGGACCTCGCGGAGCAGGTCGTCCAGCCCGCGCCGGTTCCGGGCGTCGTTCGGCAGGCCGCGGCGGAGCAGCTCGCGCAGCGCGTCGCCGGGCCGGGTGCCCTCCAGCACCGAGTCGCCGAGCGCGTCCAGCGCCTCCCGGACGTCGTAGGGCGGGGCGAGCGGGTCCGGGCCCTCGGTGTACGCCCCGTACCGGTAACGGCTCATGCCAACCTCAAAGGGTCACGGGCTGTGTCACAACGAATAGGTGCCGGTGTCGTCCTTCGACAGGCGCCGGGTCAGGAACAGCCCCTCCAACGCGAACTCCAGTGCGGCCGCGGCCTGGCCGGGGGACTCCCCGGACATGCCGAGCCGCTCGACGATCTTCCCCAGGCCGGGCACCGGGCCGGTGCGGCGCAGCAGTTCCTCGGCGGACACCAGTTCGCCCGACTCGACCGTCTCGCCCGAGTCGAACTTGTCCAGGAGGCCGGCCAGGTCGGCTCCGCCGAGCGTCCGCCGGAAGGTCTCGGCGGTCGCGCGGCGCAGCAGGTGTTCCAGCACCTCCTGCTCGCGGCCCTCCTCGCTGACCTCGAACTCGACCTTGCCCATCAGCGTCGGGACGACGGCGGGCAGGTCGCAGACGCGGGCGACCGCGCGGTCCTCCCCGGCGAGGGCGCCGCGCCGGACCGCACCGGCCGCGACCGTCTCGGCCCCGGCCAGCGCGAACCGCGCCGACACGCCGGACCGGGCGTCCACCGCCGTCGACTCCCGGACGAGCCGGGTGAACCGGGCGACGACCTCGAGCAGGTGCTCGGGGACCTCGACGCCCGCGCCGAGCTCGGCCTCCTGGCGCACCAGGTCCAGCTCGTCGGACAGCTCGATCGGGTAGTGGGTGCGGATCTCCGCGCCGAACCGGTCCTTCAGCGGCGTGATGATGCGGCCGCGGTTGGTGTAGTCCTCGGGGTTGGCGGACGCGACGAGCAGCACGTCCAGGGGCAGCCGGAGCGCGTAGCCGCGGATCTGGACGTCCCGTTCCTCCAGGACGTTCAGGAGCGACACCTGGATGCGTTCGGCCAGGTCGGGCAGCTCGTTCACGGCGAACACGCCCCGGTTGGTGCGCGGGACGAGGCCGAAGTGGACGGTCTCGGGGTCGCCCAGCGTCCGCCCCTCGGCCACCTTCACCGGGTCGACGTCGCCGATCAGGTCGCCCACGGAGGTGTCGGGGGTGGCCAGCTTCTCGCCGTACCGGTCGTCCCGGTGCAGCCAGGCGACCGGGAGGGCGTCGCCGAGCTCGTCCGCCAGGCGGCGGCAGCGCACGCACACGGGCGCGTACGGGTGGTCGTTGATCTCGCAGCCGCCGACGACGGGGGTCCATTCGTCCAGGAGGCCGGCGATCGTGCGGATCAGCCGGGTCTTGCCCTGGCCCCGCTCGCCCAGCAGCACCAGGTCGTGCCCGGCCAGCAGGGCCCGTTCCAGGTGGGGCAGGACGGTGTCGTCGAAGCCGACGATGCCGGGGAACCTCGGCTGCCCGGATCTCAGCCGGGTCAGCAGGTTCCGGTGGATCTCTTCCTTCACGGTCTCGTACTGGTGGCCGCTGGTGCGCAGCTCGCCCAGGGTGCTCTCGCGAGGTGTGGATGCACGCACGCGACCGACCCTACGTCGCCTTCGGCCGTCCGGAACCCCTTTGTGGCAGCACGTCCGGGGCCCCCGGGTTATCCACAGGCGGCCCGGGGTTCGCGTCGCACCCGGTGGAACGGGGAGACTGGAAGGTGACCGTAGGAGATTGGGGGGACCGATGGCCCGATTCGGTGACGGGCTGGCGTTCGGCCCGGACCTGACCGAGGCGGCCGAGACCGCCGTCCGGCAGGCCCGCGCGGAACTGTCCGCCGCACCCGACCTGGTCTGCGTCTTCGTCTCCGGCGGAGATCCGGACGAGGTCGAGTCCGCGGCCCGCCGGGCGCACGAGACGGCGGGGGCGCGGGTGTTCCTCGGCTGCTCGGCGGCGGGGGTGATCGGCGGGGGCCGCGGCGTCGAGGGGCGCGGCGCGGTCAGCGCCTGGGCCGGGGTGCTGCCGGACGCGCGGCTGACGCCGTTCCGCCTGGAGACCCTGAGGGCCGAGGACCGGCTGATCGTCGTCGGCATGCCCGAGAGCGGCGACGACGACGTGGTGGGCGTGCTGCTCGCCGACCCCTTCAGCTTCCCGGTCGACGCGTTCGTCGAGCGGTCCGGCGAGGCGATGCCGGGGCTGCCGCTGGTCGGCGGCCTGGCGGACGGTCCCGAACGCGGCGCCGCCCGGGTGTTCGTCAACGGCGAGGCGTTCGGCGAGGGCGCGGTCGGGGTCGTCCTCGGCGGGGCGGTGAGCGCGGCGACCGTGGTCAGCCAGGGCGCCCGTCCCATCGGCCCGGACATGGTCGTGACCAAGGCCGACGAGAACGTCCTCTACGAGCTGGCGGGCACCCCCGCGCTGTCGAAGCTGGAGGAGGTCGTCCTCGCCCTGCCGCCGGACGAGCAGGAGCTCGCCGGCCGCGGCCTGCTGATCGGCGTCGCGATGGACGAGTACGCCGACGAGCACGAGCAGGGCGACTTCCTCGTCCGGGGCGTCGTCGGCGCCGACGAGGACACCGGCGCCATCGCGATCGGCGACGTGGTCGACATCGGACGCACCGTCCGGTTCCAGGTGCGCGACGCCGACGCGGCCGACGCCGACCTCGCCGCGTTGCTCGAGCGCTTCGACCTCGCGGACGTCGAGGGCGCGCTGCTGTTCTCCTGCAACGGGCGCGGCCAGGCCATGTTCCCCGACTCCGACCACGACGCGAAGCTGCTGCACCGCGCGTTCGGCGGCGCGGCGGGCGTCGGCGGGTTCTTCGCCGCGGGCGAGATCGGGCCGGTCGGCGGACGCAACCACGTCCACGGTTTCACCGCGTCCATCCTCGCCTTCGGACCCACGGGAGACGACCAGTGACCAGCACGCTCGTCCCGCGCCCGTCGGTGGAGACGGCCACCGGGGAGGTCCTCGCGGCGGTGCCCGCGCCCGTCCCGGAGACGTCCCCCCAGGCCGTCCCGGACCGGGACGCCGACGCGCCCGTCCTCGCGATCGACATCGGCGGCACCAAGCTCGCCGCCGCCGTTGTGGAGCCGGGCGGGCGGATCGCCGTGTACGACCGCGTCCCGACGCCGAACAACCCGGCGAT
This sequence comes from Actinomadura oligospora ATCC 43269, assembly GCF_000518265.1. Classification (GTDB taxonomy): domain Bacteria; phylum Actinomycetota; class Actinomycetes; order Streptosporangiales; family Streptosporangiaceae; genus Spirillospora; species Spirillospora oligospora. Next base: position 216,244 of record NZ_JADG01000016.1, read on the forward strand.
GGACGCCGAGGGCCTGTGGCGCACGCTCGCCGCGCTGCTGGAGAAGCTGCTCGCCGAGGCGGGCGGGCCCGACCTCGCCGGTGTCGGCGTCGGCTGCGGCGGCCCCATGACCTGGCCGGACGCGCACGTCTCCCCGCTGAACATCCCCGCCTGGCGCGGTTTCCCGCTCCGCGACCGGCTGAGCGAGACCTACCCGGGGATGCCCGTCCGCGTCCACAACGACGCGATCTGCCTGGCGATCGGGGAGCACTGGCGCGGCGCGGGCCGGGGCCGCGACAACATGCTCGGCATGGTCGTGTCGACCGGCGTCGGCGGCGGCCTCATCCTGAACGGCCACCTCATCGACGGCGCGAGCGGCAACGCCGGGCACATCGGCCACATCATCGTCGACCCCGACGGCCCGCCCTGCGGCTGCGGCGGCCGCGGCTGCCTGGAGGCCGTCGCCCGCGGCCCCGCCCTGGTGGACTGGGCCCGCGAACAGGGCTGGCCCGGCACCACCGGCGTCGCCCTCGCCGCCGACGCCCGCCGGGGCCACCCCGTCGCCCAGGCCGCGATGCGCCGCGCGGGCCGGGCCCTCGGCCTCGCCATCGCGTCCGCGACCCACCTCTGCGACCTGGAGGTCGTGTCGATCGGCGGCGGCATCTCCCAGGCGGGCGCCCTCGTGTTCGACCCCCTGGAGGAGACCCTCCGCACCCACGCCCGCATGGACTACGCCCGCAGGGTCAGCGTCGTCCCCGCCGCCCTGGGCCAGACCGCCGGCCTGGTCGGCGCCGCGGCCCTCGTCTTCGAAGCCACCAAGTACTGGTCCGCCGACTGACCGTCGGTGCGCGGTCCGCCGACTGACCGTCGGTGCGCGGTCCGCCGACTGACCGCCGGAGCACGGTCCCTCGGCTGATCGTCGGTGCGCGGTCCCTCGGCTGACCGCCGCAGGCGGTCCCCAGGCTGAAGGCTGATCGTCGAGGGCCCTGGGATGCCAGGGGGTGCCCGAGGCCCCGCCCGGGGCGACTCGACCGTTCCCTTGCGGCCCGGTGCGGAGGTGATCGAAGAAGAACGATCATCCGGGGTGCTGCTGGGGGTGGGGCGCGTGGCAGGATGCGGGGGTGGTCACCGTCCCGCTCAAAGACGTCCAGGACGCGCGTGAGCTGCTCTCCGCCGTCGCCGTGCCGACGCCGCTGATCCCCTCCCGCGCGCTGTCGGAGGCGATCGGCGGCCCGGTCCTGCTCAAGTGCGAGAACCTCCAGCGCACCGGATCGTTCAAGATCCGCGGCGCGTACGTGCGGATCGCCCGGCTCACCGAGGAGGAACGGGCGCGGGGCGTCGTCGCGGCCAGCGCCGGCAACCACGCGCAGGGCGTCGCGCTCGCCGCGTCCATGCTCGGCGCGAAGGCCACGGTGTTCATGCCGGTGGGCGCGCCACTGCCGAAGGTCGCCGCGACCCGTGGCTACGGCGCCGAGGTGGTGTTCCCCGGCCCGACCGTGGACGACTGCCTGGAGGCCGCCGCCGAGTACGCCGAGGAGCGCGGCGCGGTGTTCATCCACCCGTTCGACCACCAGGACGTGGTCGCCGGGCAGGGGACCATCGGCCTGGAGATCCTCGAGCAGTGCCCGGACGTCCGGACGGTCGTCGGCGCGGTCGGCGGCGGCGGGCTGATGTCGGGCGTCGCGACCGCGATCAAGCAGGCCGCCGACCATCCGGTCAAGATCGTCGGGGCGCAGGCCAAGCGCGCCGCCGCGTTCCCCGCGTCGCTGGCCGCCGGGCACCCGGTGCGGATCGACCTCCAGCCGACGATGGCCGACGGGATCTCCGTCGGCCGCCCGGGCGACCTGACGTACGAGCTGGTCAGCGAGCTGCTCGACGCCGTCGTGACGGTGACCGAGGAGTCCATCTCGCAGGCCCTGCTGCTCTGCCTGGAGCGTGCCAAGCAGGTCGTCGAACCGGCGGGCGCGGCGGGCGTCGCGGCGCTGCTGGAGCACTCCTACGCCGTCCGGACGCCGGTCGTGGCGATCCTGTCCGGTGGGAACATCGACCCGCTGCTCATGGCGAAGGTCCTGCGGCACGGCCTGGCGGGCGCGGGCCGGTACCTGGTCGTCCGCTGCCGCCTGAAGGACCGTCCGGGCGCGCTGGTCACGCTTCTCAGCGAGCTCGCCGGGTTCGGCGTGAACGTGCTGGACGTCGTGCACGAGCGCGTCGCCGCCCGCCTCCCCGTCGAGGAGGCCGAGGTGCTGCTCCAGCTGGAGACGCGCGGCACCGAGCACAGCGAAGAGGTCACCCGCCGCCTCCGCGAACGCGGCTACACCCTCACCATCGGCGGCTGACCGAGCGTCCGCAAGGTCTCCGGCGCGGGCGGGGGCGGGGGCGGTCAGCGGGAGTTGGCGCGCTGGTACTGGCGGACGGCCAGGAACCCGAACACGACCATCAGCCCCCCGCACCAGGCCAGCGCCTGCCACACGGCGGGGAAGGGGTGGAAGACGGGCGGGCCGATGAACAGCCCGCGCGTGGCGTTCACGATCTTGGTGATGGGGTTGACCTGGGCCCACGCGCGCAGCCAGTCCGGCATCGTCTCCAGCGGGACGAACGCGTTGCTGGTGAAGGTCAGCGGGAACAGCCAGATGATCCCCGCGATGTTGGCGGCCTCGGCGTTGCGCACCGACAGCCCGATCCACGCGCCGATCGACCCGAACGCCAGGACGGTCGCCGCGAACATCCCGAACCCGCCGAGCGCCCCCCAGAACCCGCCGGTGAACCGGAATCCGACCAGCAGCCCGACGAGCACCATGACGACCGCGACGAACATGTTGCGGACCAGGTCCGAGCCCATCCGGCCGACCAGGACCGCCGAGCGCGCCATCGGCAGCGAGCGGAACCGGTCGATCAGGCCCTTCTGCATGTCGTCGGCGAGCCCGGTGGAGATCCCGGCGGTCGCGAACGTCATGGACTGGGCGAAGATCCCGACCATGAGGTACTGGACGGCGTCCACGCCGGGCGGCATCCGGAGCGCGCCGCCGAACACGTACCGGAACAGCAGCACGAACATGACCGGCTGGATCAGCGAGAAGAACAGCAGCTCCGGGATGCGCGGGACCTGCCGCAGGTGCCGCTTGGTCATCTCCCAGCCGTCGGAGAGCACGTAGCTCACGCCTCGACCGCCTCCTCCTCCGCCTTGTGGCCGGTGAGCGCGAGGAACACCTCGTCCAGGGTGGGACGGCGCAGCCCGACGTCGTGGGCCTCGATGCCGAGGCCGTCCAGGGCGTTCACGACGGCGACCAGGCTGCGCGTGCCCTCCCGGACGGGCGCGGACACCGTGCTGGTCTCCTCGTCGACCTCGGGATCCTCGCCGGTGACCCCGAGGACGGCCGCCGCGGCCCTGCTGACCGCCGCCGGGCTCGGCACGGTGAACTGCACCCGCTCGCCGCCGACCATCGCCTTGAGCTGGTCGGACGTGCCGCGCGCGATCACCGTGCCGTGGTCGATGATGACGATGTCGTCGGCGAGCTCGTCGGCCTCCTCGAGGTACTGCGTGGTGAGCAGCAGCGTCGCGCCGTCCCGGACCAGGGCGCGGATGATCTCCCACATGCCCATCCGGCCGCGCGGGTCGAGGCCGGTGGTCGGCTCGTCCAGGAAGATGATCTTCGGCCGGACGACCAGCGCCGCGGCCAGGTCGAGGCGGCGGCGCATCCCGCCGGAGTAGGTCTTGGCGGGCCGGTCGGCGGCGTCGGTGAGCCGGAACCGGTCGAGCAGCTCGTCCGCCCGCGCCGCCGCCTCCCGCTTCGGCAGGTGGTAGAGGCGGCCGAACATGTCCAGGTTCTCGCGTCCGGTGAGGTACTCGTCCACGGCCGCGTACTGCCCGGACAGTCCCATGATGGTGCGGACGGCGTTCGGCTCGGCCACCACGTCGTGCCCGCCGACCAGGGCCCGACCGCCGTCCGGGCGCAGCAGCGTGGTCAGCATCCGCACCATGGTGGTCTTGCCCGCGCCGTTCGGCCCGAGCATGCCGAGCACCGTCCCCGCCGGGACGGCGAGGTCCACCCCGCTCACGGCGTGGACCTTCCCGAACCGCTTGACCAGCCCCTCGGCGACGATCACGTTCTCGCTCACGTTGCCCCCTAGAGGCAACATCATAGGGCGACCGTACGCCTACCAGGAGTTATGTAAAGGGCGGCCCACCATCGTGGGCCGCCCTCCGATCACACCTACAGCGACGGCTTTCCTTCGCTGTAGATCCAGTCGTGGGCCCACTTGGAGACGTCCTTGTGGGAGACCTGCTGGGCGAGCCGGACGAACTGGGCGGTGGAGCCGGTGCCGCCGCGGTGGACGCTCTGCCACGTGCGCAGGAGCCGGAAGAACGCCCGGTCGCCGATCTGCTTGCGCAGGACGTGGATCGCGGCGCCCGCGCGGTCGTAGACCAGCGCGTCGAAGATGTGGTCGCGTCCCGGGTTCGAGACGACGCCCTTCCACAGGTCGTCGGTGGCGGCCGTGGAGTAGACGTCCTGGAAGTTCTTCTCGATTGGCGTGTTGGTGAACTTCTCCTGCCAGAGCCACTCGGAGTAGGTGGCGAAGCCCTCGTTCAGCCAGATGTCGGACCAGCGGTACGGCGCGACGCTGTCGCCGAACCACTGGTGGCCGAGCTCGTGCGCGAGCAGCGAGCCGGACGGGACGGTCCCGGGGCGCCGGTACAGGTCGTAGACCGGACGGCCCTGCGTCTCCAGCGCGTAGCCGACCTTCGCGGCGACCGTGATCCCGCCCGTGGACGACCAGGGGTAGCGGCCGTAGAGGGACGACTCCCAGTCGACGATCTGCGCCGTCTGGGTGTTGAACTGGCGGGCCTTGTCCGCCGGGATCCTCAAGTTCACGTCGGTGTAGGTCAGATTCGGGCGGCCGGTCGCCGTCCGGCCCCTGACCTCGTCGTACTTCCCGATCGCGATCATCGCGAGCTCGCTGGCCATGGGCTGGTCCATGACCCAGCGGGTGGTCGTCCAGCCGCCGCGGGAGCGCTTGCCGACCAGGTCGCCGTTCGTGATGGAGGTGAGGCCCGCGGGCGCGGTGAGGGTGAAGCCGTAGGTGGCCTTCTCGGTCGGGTGGTCGTCCACGGGATAGACCGTGGCGGCGCCGATCGGCTGGTTCAGCATGAGCCCGCCGTCGGCCGTCGGGGCCCAGCCGGAGACGCCGAGCGCGGGGTCGTTGATGGTCTGCGGGACGCCCGAGTAGGCGACCGTGACCGTGAACCGCTTGCCCTTGCGCAGCCCCTTCGGCGGTGTGATCACCAGCTCCTGGGTGCCCTGCCGGGTGTAGGACGCCCTGCGCCCGTCCACGGTGAGGTTCTTGATGGTGAGGCCCTGGAAGTCCAGGTCGAACCGGGAGAGGTTCTGCGTGGCGCGCGCCTGGACGGACGTGACGGCGTCGATGCCCTTGGTCGCCGGGTCGTACTTCAGGCCGATCTCGTAGTGGATCGGCGTGTACCCGCCGTTGCCCATCTCGGGGAAGTAGGGGTCGCCCGCGCCGGCGGCGCCGGGCGTGAACCGGGGCGGCGCGGCGTCCGAGGGCAGCGCCGCGGCCAGGGTGGCGGCCAGCGCGAGGCCGGCGGTGACGGCGGTGGTCGTGAGCGCTCTGGGGACTCTGCTCATGCGCCTCATCCTTGCGAGGGAAATCGTCCGCCCCAGAATTTCCCTGCCGTCACCGTGTGATCAAGCGCGAAACGATCTCAAATTCGCGGCTTGCCCGACGTATGGAGCCAGGCGTCGAACATCGGGCCGAGGTTCCGGTGGCCGACCCGCTCGGCGACCGCGACGAACTGCTGCGTGGTGCCGGTGCTGTGCGCGCGGTCGTGCGCCCACGTCCGCAGGATCCTGAAGAACGTGCGGTCGCCGACGGTCTTCCGCAGCATGTGCAGCGTCATCGCGCCGCGTGTGTAGACGGGGAAGAACGCGAACAGCTGGTCGCGGCCGGGGTCGCCGGTCTCGCGCTTCCAGGCGGCGTCGGACGCGGGCCGCTTGTACGCCTCGTCGAAGGAGTGCTGGGCGGTCGGGCCGCCGTGCTGCTCCTGCCAGAGCCACTCGGCGTAGGTCGCGAAGCCCTCGTTCAGCCAGATGTCCTTCCAGCGCGCGAGGCTGACGCTGTCGCCGAACCACTGGTGCGCCAGCTCGTGGACGACCAGCAGCTGCTCGGCGTCCCCGTGGTAGACGGGCCGGTCCTGGGTCTCCAGCGAGTAGCCGACATCGATGGCCCCCTCGACGCCGCCGGTCGAGTCGAACGGGAACCGCCCGAAGAGGGAGCTCTCCCAGTCGGTGACGCGTGCGGTGGTGGTCTGGAGCCGGTCCGCCATGCCCGCGACGCCGCCCCCGCGCCGTCCCTTGGCCCTGCCTCCGGCCGCGGCCCTGCCCTTGATCTTGGTCACCGGCGCGCCGTCGAGGGTGGTGGAGACCGCGCTGATCGAGCGCACGCCCTTCGGCGTCCGTCCGTCCCGCACGATGTACTTCCCGATCGCGACCATGGCGAGATAGCTCGCCATCGGACGCGTCGACGACCACGTGAACGTGCTGTTCGCGCCCTTCTGGACCGTCCCGTGGGGTTCGCCGTTCGCGACCGCGCCGAACCCCTTCGGGACCGTCACGTGGAACGCGTAGGTGGCCTTGTCGGACGGATGGGAGTTCAGCGGGAACCACGTCTCGGACCCGGTCGGCTGCGACAGCGTGATGACGCCGTCCTTGGTGGGCAGCCAGCCCGTCCTGCCGAGGATCGGGTCCTGGAGGACGCGCGGCCTGCCCGAGTACCGCACCGTGACGGCGAACCGGGCGCCCTTCGGGATCCCGGCGGGCGGCGTGATCACGAGCTCCTGGCCCTGCCGCGTGTAGGTCGCGGGACGGCCGTCCACGCGCAGGTCGGAGATCGTGTTGCCGACGAAGTCGAGGTCGAACCGGGACAGGTTCTGCGTCGCGGTCGCGGTGACCGTCGTCGTCGCGGTGATCCGCCTGCCCTTCGGCCGGTAGGCGAGGGCGATGTCGTAGTGGGCGGCGTCGAAGCCGCCGTTCCCCGCCTCCGGGAAGTACGGGTCCCCGGCGCCCGCCGTTCCGGGCGTGAACTGCGGTCCGGCGGGGGAACTCGGCGCGGGCGTCCGGAATCCCACGCCGATACCGGAGCCCGCACCGGCACCCGCGCCGGCGACCGGAGTGCACGCCATGATCGGGGACATCAGCAGCACCGTCGCCGCCCGTTTGGTCACCACTTCTTCGGTTTGCCCTTCTGGTAGAGCCAGACCCTGAACAGCCGGTCCAGCTTCCGGCCGGAGATCTTCTCGGCCAGCGCGACGAAGTCGGCGGTGGTCACCGGGACGGTGCGATCGCGCGCCGCCCACGTCCGCACCAGCCGGTCGAAGTTCCCGCCGCCGATGCGTTCGCGCAGCGCCTCCAGGGTCATCGCGCCCCGGACGTACACCGAGAAACCGAACATGTCGCGGCGGGCGGGGGAGCCGGGCGGAGGGGCGAACACCGGGGAGCCGCCGGGCTGGGAGTAGTACCGCTTGAAGGTCTTCCTCGTGGAGTCCCCGCCGCCGCGCGCGGTCCACATCCACTCGGCGTAGGTGGCGAGGCCCTCGTTGAGCCAGATGTCCTTCCAGTCGTGCAGGCCGACGGCGTCGCCGAACCACTGGTGCGCCAGCTCGTGCACGATGAAGATGTCGTCCGGGACGAAACCGCCGTAGACCGGGCGCTCCTGGGTCTCCAGCGCGTAGTCGAGGCTGGGGTCGTCGATGACGCCGCCCGCCGTCGCGAACGGGTAGGGGCCGAACTTCCTCACGGCCCACCGGATCGCCGCCACGGTCGTCCGCTCCAGTTTCCGCGCGTTCCCCGCGTACCTCGGGTCGACGGCCGTGATCACCGGGATGCCGCCCGCGGTCGTCCTCCTGACCGTGAACCTCCCGATCGCGATCATGGCCAGGTAGGGGGACATGGGGGAGGTCTCGGACCAGTCGTAGGTGGTCGTCGCGCCCTTCTTCACGACCTGGCCGGGCGTCCCGTTCGCCAGGACCCGCAGCCCGGACGGGACGGTGATGTGGAAGTCGTAGGTGGCCTTGTCGCGCGGATGGTCGTTGACGGGGAGCCAGGTCGGGGTGCCGTCCGGCTCGCCGAGCGCGACCGCGCCGTCCTTGGACGGGATCCACCCGTAGGTGCCGAGCGAGCCGTCCTTGAGGGGCTTGGGACGTCCCGCGTACTGGACGACCGTGGTGAACCGCGCGTCCTTGGCGAGGGCGGCGGACGGCGTCACCACCAGTTCCTGGCCGCTCCGGGTGAACGTGGCGGGCTTGCCGTCCACGGTGATCGCGGAGACCTTCGGGCCCCGGAAGTCGAGGTCGAAGCGGGCGAGCGGCTGCGTCGCGGTCGCGGTGACGGTGACGGTCGCGTCGACCCGTCCGGACGCGCGGCCCGCGTACGCCAGCGCCACGTCGTAGTGCTCGACGTCGTAGCCGCCGTTGCCCGCCGAGGGGAAGTAGGAGTCGCCGAGTCCGGACGAACCGGACGTGCCGCTCACCCCCGTGTCCGCGCGCGTCGCGTCCGCGGGGCCGGGGGCGCTCGCGAGCAGGGCCGCCGCCGACGTCGCGGCGGTGACCGCCGCGACCAGCCGCCACCGCGCCGCACGTGCTCGTCGACCGTTCACCCGTCCCAGAGTGGACGGCGCGGGCATCCCCGTCCCGCCGCTAGGCCGGGTCTTTGACCAGCCCTTGCCGCCCGTTCACCGCCCTCGGACGCTGCCCGCCCTCCCAGGCCGGACGCCGCCAGGCCGGGTCAGCGTGCCGGACGGTGCGGCTGGTACAGCCAGGCGTCGAAGAACGGGCCGAGCTTCTGGCCGGAGACGCGCTCGGCGGTCGCGACGAACTCCGGGGTCGTGCCGTTCGAGCCGCGCTTGGCGGCCGTCCAGGCGCGGAGGATCTTGAAGAACGTCGTGTCGCCGACCTTCGTGCGCAGCGCGTGCAGGGTCATCCCGCCCCGGTCGTAGACGGCGCGTCCGAACAGGTCGGTGCGGCCCGGGTCGCCGATCCGGACGCCCCACAGCTCGGCGCCGCCCTGCTCGTAGAGCCGGTCGAACCGCTGCTGGACCGACGGCCCGCCGCCGCGCTGCCCCCACATCCACTCGGCGTAGGTGGCGAAGCCCTCGTTGAGCCAGATGTCCTTCCAGCGCGCCACGCTGACGCTGTCGCCGAACCACTGGTGCGCCAGCTCGTGAGCCATGATCGTCTCGTCCGGGCCGAACGAGCCGTACACCGGCCGGGTCTGGGTCTCCAGCGCGAAGTCCACGTCCGCGTCGTCGATGATCGAGCCCGTGGACGAGAACGGGTACGGCCCGAACAGCTTGGCCCACGCGTCGGTGATCTGCGCGGTCTTGGAGGCGATAGCGTCCGCGCCCGGCCCGGGGACGGTCGGGTCGACGGCCGTGAGGTACGGGATGCCGCCGGGCGTCCGGCCGCGCCGCACGTCGAAGCGGCCGACGTCCACGGTGGCGAGGTAGGTCGCCATCGGCTGCGCCACGTGCCAGGACGTCGTCGACATCGCCCGCCGCTGGTGAGAACCGTTCTTGTAGGCGATCGTCGTGACGGTCGGCTCCGGCGAGGTCGGCGGCCGGCCGGGGCCGGGCTCGTTCCCCGGACCACCGCCGGGACCACCGCCGGGTGGCGGCCCGTCAGGGACGGACGGCGCGTCCGGTCCGCCCGGCTTCCCGCCGCCGGACCCGTCGCCCCCACCACGGGGGACGGTCCCTGACGTCGGCTCGCCGTTCGAGATCGCGGTCAGTCCCTCCGGGACGCTGACCTGGATGTCGAACGTGGCCTTGTCGCTCGGGTGGTCGTTGCTCGGGAACCAGGTGTGCGCGCCGCTCGGCTGGCACGCGACGAACACCCCGTCGCGGGTGCGGATCCAGCCGTACTTGCCGAGCACCTTGTCCTGGACGGGCTGCGGCGTCCCCGAGTACCGGACGGCCGTGACGAACCTCGCGCCCTTCTCCAGGGCCTTGGGAGGCTGGACGGCCAGCTCCGAGCCGTCCCGGCGGTACTTGGCGGGCTGCCCGTCCACCCTGACCTCGGCGACCGTGAGGCCGGTCAGGTCCAGGTCGAACTCGGTGAGGCGCTGCGTCGCGAGGGCCGTGATCTCCGCCGTGCCGTCCAGCTGCCTGGCCTCGTTCTCCGGGACGATCGTCAGCTTCAGCCCGTAGTGCTGGACGTCGTAACCGGCGTTGCCGTCACCGGGCGTGTACGGGTCGCCGATCGTGCCGAGGCCGCTCGGAGCGTTCGTGGCGTTCCCGGTCGTCGGGCCGGAGCCCTTGTCGCCGCTGCGGATCGACACCGTGCAGCCCGCGACCAGCGCGCATGCCGCCAGTCCAGCGATGCCGCGCAGCAGCGGCGCGGACCGTCCAGGCCGGACGGAACGGGAGAAGTGGACGAATTGGGGGGAGCGGGCGTCCTGGGGCACGGGACCCAGCCTGCCCGTCCGGCGGCAGACTGGGCAACTCGTACATCCGTCCCGTCCCGGACCGGCCACTCACCGGCGGGACGGCCGGAAGCCGCGCGCGGCGAACGGTCAGCGGTACTGGTACGGGTTGGACCCCGCCGGGTCGATCCGCATGACGACGGTCTTGGCGGCCTTGTCGTGCAGGGTCTGGCGGCGCTTGTCGCCGAGCAGCCAGACGCTGTCGACGATCCCGCCGACGCAGCAGATCGCCCACAGCACGTACATGACGACGATGCGCAGCAGCGCCGCGCCGTAACCGATCGCCCCGCCGTCCTCCGCGCGGACGACCCGGGTGCCGACGGCCATCTTCCCGACCGACTGCCCGAACTTGCCGTGCAGGATCGTGAAGTAGGCGAGCGTGATGACCGTGACCAGCAGGTTCGCGAAGAACCCGCCCGCGTGCCAGACGAGCTTCTGGTTCCCCTCCGGCCCGGTGACCTCGACGATCGAGCCGAACGGCAGCGTGACCAGCCAGCCGACGATCCCGAGGATGACGTAGTCGATGAGGATGCCGCCGAGCCGTCGCCACGGGCTCGCGAGCCCGGCCGCCGGATCGGAGTAGCCGCCGGGCGGCCCGCCGTAGCCGGGCAGCGACCCGTACGGCTCCTGCCCCGCGCCGCCCCCGTGAGGCTGCTGCTGTCCCGCGCCCCCGTAGGGCTGTTGCTGCCCTGCCCCACCGCCGTGGGGCTCCTGTCCTGCGCCGCCTCCGTAAGGCTGCTGGCCCGGGCCGCCGCCGTAGGGCTGCTGGCCCCCTCCGCCCGGCGGCGGCTGTTGCGGCTGTTGTGGCTGGGACGGCGGTTCCTGCGGCGGTTGCGGCGGTGGCTGTTGTGGCGGCTGTCCGGGCTGGTCGTCGTCGCCCGGCGGCGGGTTGGAAGGCGGATGCGTCATGCCGTCAAGGTGTGCCGGACGGGACGGGGGCAAACGCCACCCCGCCGCCTCATGGAGCGATCTTTGCCCCCGCTTGCAGGAGTCAGTAGTTGGTCCCGGACCCGGAGTTCCTGGCGGCGACGACGATGACGACGATCAGGTAGAGGATCCACCCGACCAGCCCGATGTAGCCCAGGACGAGCCCGGCGACGCTCATCCCCCGCCCGCCCTCGCCGGTCCGCTTGATGCGGCCGAGCGAGATGTGCCCGAACACGACCGCGAGGATCGCCGAGATGCCGCAGAACAGCCCGAGGATGCCGGTGACGAGCGAGGCGATCGCCATGCCGTTCGTGGTCCCCGGACCGCCGCCGGGCGGGACGCCGTAGGGCCCGTACGGCTGTTGCTGCTGCCCGTACCCGTACTGCGGTTGTTGCTGCGGCTGGTTCTGCCAGGAGTACGGATCGCCGTACGCCTCGCCGTAGTGCTGCCCTGGCTGCCCCTGCCCTGGCTGCCCTTGACTCGGCCCTGCCTCCTGGTCCGGGCGATGGCCGGGCTCCGGGCCGCCATAGGGCCCCTGGCCGGACGGCCTGTCCTCGGGCGGTCCGCCCGGCGGTTGTTGCGGCGGTTGCGTCATGCCCTCAATCTCGACACGCGGACGCCTCCTCAAACCTGTCCGGACGGGCCGCCCCGACCGGCCACCAGCGGGAACGGCCCGGCGGCCCGCCGGGGACGAGGGTCGGCGGGCCGCCGGGCCGCGGGGTGCGGCGGGCCGCCCGCGAACGGGACGGATCTGGTGGACGCCCGTCCCACGCGGACGGCCCACCGCGTGCGCGGCGCGACGGGAGGGGACGCGCCGCGCGAGCCTGCGAGGCCGCACAAGGGGGCGCCGACGAAGGCCGCCCTGACGGCCGGGTCAGAGGTTGCCGCGGCGGGCCTGCTCGCGCTCGATGGCCTCGAACAGGGCCTTGAAGTTGCCCTTGCCGAAGCCGAGCGAGCCGTGCCGCTCGATGAGTTCGAAGAACACCGTCGGACGGTCCTGGACGGGCTTGGTGAAGATCTGCAGCAGGTAGCCGTCCTCGTCGCGGTCGACCAGGATCCGCCGCTTCTGCAGCTCCTCGACCGGGACGCGGACGGAGCCGATGCGCTCGCGCAGCTCCGGGTCCTCGTAGTAGGAGTCCGGGGTCTCCAGGAACTCCAGGCCCGCGGCGGCCATCCGGTCCACCGAGGCGAGGATGTCGCCGGTGGCGAGCGCGATGTGCTGCACGCCCGGACCGCCGTAGAACTCCAGGTACTCCTCGATCTGCGACTTGCGGCGGCTCTCGGCGGGCTCGTTCAGCGGGAACTTCACCTTGCGCGACCCGTCCGCGACGACCTTGGACATCAGCGCCGAGTACTCGGTGGCGATGTCGTCGCCGACGAACTCGGCCATGTCGGTGAAGCCCATGACGCGGTGGTAGAAGTCGGCCCACTCGTCCATGCGCTCGACGTTGCCGACGCAGTGGTCGATCGCCTGGAAGTTCCGCTTCTCCGGCGGCGCGACGACCGGCGCGGCGGCCTCGAAGCCGGGCAGGTAGGGGCCGTGGTAGTTCGACCGGTCGACCAGCGAGTGCCGTGTCTGGCCGTACGTCGCGATCGCCGCGATCGTCACCTTGCCGTGCTCGTCCTCCAGGACGTGCGGCTCCTCGAGCCCGCGCGCGCCCTTCTCGAGGGCGTGGCGGTAGGCGTCCTCGGCGTCCGGGACCTCGATCGCCAGGTCGACCACGCCGTCGCCGTGCTCGGCGACGTGCCGTCCGATGCCGGTGCCGGCGCGCACCGGCCCGCGGAACACGAACCGCGCCGAACCCGACTCGAGCACGTGGACGGCCTCGTCCGGATGCCCGGTCTCCGGCCCCCGATAGGCGACCCGGCGCATCCCGAACGCGGTGGAGTAGTAGTGCGCGGCCTGCTTCGCGTTGCCGACGGCGAAGACGACCGCGTCCATGCCCTTGACCGGAAACTCGTCCATACCACCAATCTCGACAGGCCCCGCAGAATGCGCAAGAGTGGTCCGGATCACTGTGCAATCTGCACAGCGGGACCGGGGTAGCACTTCACAAACCGAACAACCTGACGAGGCCAGAAGTGATCGACGATCTAGACGGCCGCATCATCGAGATGTTCACCACCGAGCCGCGCGTGGGCGTCCTGGAGGCGTCCCGCCGCCTCGGCGTCGCGCGGGGGACCGTCCAGGCGCGCCTGGACCGGATGGCCCGCACCGGCGTCATCCGCGGCTACGGCCCGGAGATCGACCCGGCCGCCCTCGGCTACTCGGTCACGGCGTTCGTGACCCTCCAGCTCCGCCAGGCGGGCGGCCACGATCCGGTCGCGCGGGGCCTGGCCATGATCCCCGAGGTGATCGAGGCCCACACCATCACCAGCCCCGGCGACATGCTCTGCCGCGTCGTGGCCCGCTCGAACGCCGACCTCCAGCGCGTCATCGACCTGATCGTCGCGACCGAGGGCGTCCAGCGCGCCTCCTCGGTCATCTCCCTCGCCAACCAGATCCGGACCCGCACGCTGCCCCTGGTCAGGGCCATCACCCGCGGCTGAGCACCCGGGTCAGGCGCGGTTCAGATACGCCAGGACGGCCAGGACGCGCCGGTTCCCCGAGTCGTCGTCGGTGATGCCGAGCTTGCCGAACATGGACGTCGTGTACTTCCCGATCGCGCTCTCGCTGAGGAACAGGCGGCGGCCGATCGCCTGGTTGGACAGCCCCTCGGCCATCAGCGCGAGGACCTCGCGCTCGCGTTCGGCAAGCCCGTCCAGCCTCCGGTCGGACGGCCCGGACGACAGGATCTTCGCGATGACGGCCGGGTCCATGGCCGTGCCGCCCGCCGCGACGCGTTCGAGCGACTCGACGAACTGGTCGGCGTCGAAGACGCTCTCCTTGAGGAAGTAGCCGATGCCGCCCGCGCCGTCCGCGAGGAGTTCGCGCGCGTAGAGCTGGTCGACGTGCTGGGAGAGGATCAGGACCGGCAGGCCGGGGACCTCGCGGCGGGCGGCGAGCGCGGCCCGCAGCCCCTCGTCGGACTGGCCGGGCGGCATCCGGACGTCCACGACCGACACGTCCGGACGGTGTTCCAGCAGGGCCCGGAGGGTCTCCGGGCCGGTCGCCGCCGTGGCGACCACCTCGTGCCCGAACGCCTCGAGGAGACGGACCATCCCGTCCCGCAGGAGGTAGAGGTCTTCGGCGATCAGAACGCGCATGGCACCGTCATTCTCGCGCGGGTCGGGCCGCCCTCGGGACTGGTGATCTCCAGGGTCCCGTCGAACACCGCGAGGCGGCGGCGCAGCCCCGCGAGCCCGCCGTTCTCGGCCGGGTGGGCTCCGCCGCGTCCGTCGTCCTCGACGTCGACGACCAGGTTCGGGACGTCCCGGACGATCGAGACGCGCGCCCTCCTCGCCCCGGCGTGCTTCACGGTGTTGGTCAGCAGCTCGGCGATCCCGAAGTACACGGCGGACTCGATCGGGGCGTCCGTCCGGGACAGGACGTTCGCGCTCACGGTCACCTCCAGCGGCGTGTCCAGGGCCAGCGCGCGGACGGCGTCGACGAGACCGCGCTCGTTCAGCAGCGGCGGGTTGATGCCGTGGACGAGGTCGCGGATCTCCGACAGGGACGCCGCGGCCCCGGTCCGCGCCTCCCGCATCAGCGCCCTGGCCCGCGCGGGGTCGGTCTCCATCAGCTTCTCGGCGGTCGCCAGCGAGAGCCCGAGCGAGACGAGCCGCGCCTGCGCGCCGTCGTGCAGGTCCCGTTCGATGCGGCGGATCTCGGCGGCCTGCGCGACGGTCGTGTCCGCGCGCTGGGCGGTCAGCTCGTCCACCCGGCCCGCGAGCCGCATCGCCCGCGAGGGCCCCAGGAACCGGACGGCCACCGGCGGCGCGGCCCGCCACGCGTAGGGCGCGCTCGCGACCGCCACGACCAGCCCGCCCACCTCGAGCAGCGGCGACACGGCGAACCCGGCGACCGCCAGGCCGACCCCTGCGAGCGGGACGGCCGCGACGAGCCCGGCGAGCGGCGCGATCGCGACGAACCGCAGGTCACGCCATGTAGCCGGGTCGGACCAGAGCATCCGCAGCCGCTGGTCCTCGGCCGCCTCCTTGCTGGACTTGGAGTAGGAGTAGCCGTTCCACCAGTAGCCGGTCGACATCCGCAGCGGCGGCATGGCCTCCCAGTGACCGCCGGGAATGTCGACGCCCGTCCAGCGCGCGACGAGCGTCCGGAAGATCCGGCACAGCGGACGGGAGAACAGGAGCGTCCCGACGGCCGACAGCACGATCGGGGCCGTCCACGCCCACGGGTTGCCGAACGTCCACATCCCGGCCGCTATCGCGACCCACACCGCCGGAACCAGCAGCCCGGCGACCGCCACCGCACCCGCGCGGACGAACCCGACGCAGGCGTCCCGTCCCCACGATCCCAGTCGACGCATAACTCTTCCCTCACTCCACGGCCCATCCGCCCGCGAATCGGACAGTACGGCTTGGAGTGACCACATTGCACCTGGGCGAACGTGGATCCCAGCGATCCGGGCCCCGAGTGGGGCCAGCCCCACCGACCCGTGCGCCTGACCCCACCGCCGCTCTTCGTCCGCCTGGGTCCGGAGGACGGCGAACTACGTCCGGAGGACGGCGAACACGGTCTTGCCGTCCGCCTCGGGCCGGACGCCGTACCGGACGGCCAGGGCGGCGACGATCACAAGCCCCC
Source organism: Actinomadura oligospora ATCC 43269 (assembly GCF_000518265.1). Lineage (GTDB taxonomy): Bacteria > Actinomycetota > Actinomycetes > Streptosporangiales > Streptosporangiaceae > Spirillospora > Spirillospora oligospora. The sequence goes on from NZ_JADG01000016.1 coordinate 232,345, forward strand.
GTCCGCCGGGGTCGTCCGGCTCCGGTGACCTGCGGTGCGGCACGGTGAGCGAGGAGTCGTGGACCTCCACGGTGACCGAGCCGGGCGCGTCCACGGCGACGGTCAGGCCGATCATGGTCCCGCCCACCGCCTTCACGGCGTTGGTCACGAGTTCGCACACGACGAGACCGGCGTCCTCGACCAGCGAGGTCGGGAAGCCGCGGGAGCCGAGCACGTGCTCGGTCGATTTGCGGGCGATTCCGACGGCCGACGGCACCGCCGGGTAGTTCATCGACAGCAGGACCTGCCGCGCGTTCATCGTCATGGTCGCCATCGCCTGGTCCTCGGGCGCGATGCGGGTGATTCTCGGAACGGGGTGATGCTCGAAGCGGGGTGGAACCCGGCGTCCGGTGAAGCTCGAAGCGGGTGGGGCTCGTGCGGGTGGGACTCGATCGGGTGACGCTCGGTCTGCGTGGATGTCGGGGCCGGTGCGCGCTTCTGTCAGGAAAGCGTGACGGCCCGTGACGGGCAATGCGACGAGAGTAGCCTCAAGGAGCCTCCCGTGGTCCCGAAGGGACGTCCTCCATGACCCGTCTCGACCTGGTCACCCACCCCCTGGCCTACGTCCGCGAGCAGCGCGGCTGGACGCAGGCGCACGTCGCCTCGGTCGTCGCGCGCGGCCGGAACATGGCCACCTGGAAACAGAAGGTCTACCGCTGGGAACGGCGCGGTGTCCGCCCGGAGCCCGCCGCCCAGCACGCCCTCGCCGAGGCCCTCGGCGTCCCCGCCCGGCTCGTGGACGCCCACCCCTGGCCGGAGTGGCTGCTCTACGCGGCCGACGCGGGCGGGCCGCCCGTCGCCGCCGACGGCGGTCCCGTCTCGGCCGCCTGGTCGGCCCACCACGCGAGGACGACCCTGGCCGGGACGGTGTCCGCGCTCACCGACCGGCGCGGCTTCCTCATCCTCAGCGGGGCCGCGATCGGCGCGCTCGCCGCGGGCTGGAGCGAGCCGTGGAAGCTCGTCCCGCAGGAGAAGGTCGTCCGGACCCTCGGCGGCGGGCGCACCGACCACGAGCTGGTGGCGGCGATCGAGAAGCGCCTCGCCGACCTGTGGATCCTGGACGACCTGGTCGGCGGCGAGACCACCGCCCGCCTCGCGGTGAACGACCTGGAGCTGGTCACCGGCCTGCTGAACAACAGCTCCTACTCCCAGGCCGTGGAGCGGCGGCTGTTCCGGGTCGCCGGGGGCCTGTGCCGCCAGGCCGGATGGGGCGCGTTCGACGGCGGACGGCCCGCGGCGGCCGAACGCTACTGGCACGCCGGGCTCCGCGCCGCCAAGGAGGCGCGGGACATCGACGGCGGCGTCTACATCCTGTCCAACATGGCCATGCAGCGCTTCTACGCGGGCGACGGGGCGGCGTCCCTCGCGCTGCTGGAGGCGTCCCGCGCGTCCCGCGGACGGCTCGGCCGGACGGTCCTGGCGATGCTCGACACCTGGCAGGTCCGCGCGCACGCGAAGCTCGGACGGCGGGCCGACGCGGCGCGGGCGCTCGCGCGGGCCGAGGCGCACTGGGAGCGTCGCCGTCCCGAGGACGACCCCGCCTGGATCTACTGGATGCGGCGCCCGTCGACCACGATCGAGCCGAACCTCGCCATGCTGGAGCTCGGGCAACCCGCCGAGGTGCCCCGGAACCTGTCCGGCTGGGTCGACCTCGACCGGGACGAGTACCCGCGCGACCACGCCCTCGCCCTCACCGTCGTCGCGACGGCGCAGATCCGGATGGGCGAGGTGGACGCCGCGGTGGCCACCGGCCGCCGGGCGCTGGGCCTGCTGAAGTCCGTGGACTCCGGGCGTGTCGGAGACGAGCTGCGCCTCCTCCTGGACCGCCTCCCGGACGACCGGACGGCCCGCGAGTTCCGCGACCAGGTCACCGAGGAAACCTGACCCACCCACGCGCGAACGCCCCGTCCCGGGTGGGGACGGGGCGTTCGCGCGTCTGTTCGCCCGGCTCGGGTCAGGCGGCGCCGTACGGGGTGGCGTCGAGGATCTCGACGCTCATCGAGCGGCCGTTCGGCAGCGAGTACGTGGCCTTGTCGCCGACCTTCTTGCCGTTGATCGCGGAGCCGAGGGGGCTGTTGGGGGAGTACACGTCGATCGGCACGCCGCTCTCCTCGCGGGACGCGAGCAGGAACGTGACCTCCTCGTCGTCGCCCTCGAAGGAGATCGTGACGGTCATGCCGGGGCCGACCACGCCCTCCGAGCGCGGGGCCTCGCCGACCTGGGCGTTCTCGAGGATGTGCTTCAGCTGCAGGATGCGGCCCTCGATCTTGCCCTGCTCCTCCTTGGCCGCGTGGTAGCCGCCGTTCTCGCGCAGGTCGCCCTCCTCCCGCGCCGCCTCGATCTTCTGCGCGATCTCGATGCGGCCCGGGCCCGACAGGTGGTCCAGCTCAGCCTTGAGCCGGTCGTACGCCTCCTGGGTCAGCCAGGTGACGTTGTCAGCGCGGGTCTCGGTCACGGGTACTCCTCATCCACATGTTGCGATCTCGCTCGCCCGGCGGGCGTGCGACACATCGACATGAAGTGCGGCCGGGTTAAACCTCTAGCCTATCCGGTGTGTGCGGTAAAGCTTCCCTGAAGCCGGGCTCCGCAATCTGCCGCGCGGGTTTCGGCTTCGCCGGGTCTTTTTAATCCAGGTATGTCCGACCCGTGAGGGTGTTTTCGCCGGTCAGGGCGATCGGACCGGCCGGATCAGGCCGTGTGGCAGTCGCGGACGCGTCCGCCGGTCGCCTTCCGTGGGGTCTCCAGGGTCTCCTGCGCGGTGACCTTGGCCGTCCCCACGGGAACGGTGATCTCACGCTGGGCGAGCACGTTCAGCTTGTCGTCGTAGGCGTCCACCACGCACCGCACCTGCTTGTCCTTGGGCTTGCCGACGGCGTAGGTCACGACGGCGGCGTTCTCCCGGAGGTCAACGGTCCGGGTCTCCACGGAGATTCCCGGGGTCTGCCCGACATGCGCCATGAGGATCGCCCAGCCCACGGCGATCACGACCGTCGGGACGCCGATCACGACCCAGCCGAGCCAGCCCAGGCCGGGACGGTCACGCCGCCGCCGGAACGGCGAGGAGGACTCCTCGTCCTCCACCTCCGGATGGTGTTCCGTCACCGCCGCGGACGACTCCGCCGCCGGAACGGCGTTCGCGCCGGTCACGGCGGCCGTGTCCGCGGTCGCCGGGTCGACGACCGGGTCGGCGGACGGCTCGGGCGCGGAGCCTGCTGGGACGCTGGCGCTCATGGCGGGGAATCTCCGTGCGGGGTGGCGGTGTTGTCAGGGACAATTCTCTTCGGTCCCGGGTGATGCTCCGCACCGGGTCCCGTCGAACCATGTTGCGAGGGAGATCCCCAGGTGTCCGACCAGGTGTCCGAGCTCACCACCGGCCCGTCCGAGAAGGAGGGCCCCGGCGCGCCCCGGCTGCGCCTGATGGCCGTGCACGCCCACCCGGACGACGAGTCGAGCAAGGGCGCGGCCACGATGGCCCGCTACGTCGCCGACGGCGTGGACGTGCTCGTCGTCACCTGCACCGGTGGCGAGCGCGGCTCCATCCTGAACCCGGCGATGGACCGTCCGGAGGTCAAGGAGAACATCGGCAAGGTCCGCAACGAGGAGATGGCGCGGGCCCGCGAGATCCTCGGGGTCGAGCAGCGCTGGCTGGGCTTCGTCGACTCGGGCTTCCCCGAGGGCGACCCGCTGCCCCCGCTGCCGGAGGGCTGCTTCGCCCTCGAACCGCTGGAGACCGCCGCCGCGGAGCTGGTCAGGGCCGTCCGCGAGTTCCGTCCGCACGTGATCCTCACCTACGACGAGAACGGCGGCTACCCGCACCCCGACCACGTCAAGACCCACGAGGTGTCGGTCGAGGCGTTCGAGGCGGCGGGCGACCCGGACCGCTACCCGGGCGTCGGCGGCGAGCCGTGGCAGCCGCTCAAGCTCTACTACCACATGACCTTCAACACGGCCCGGATCCAGGCGCTGGACGACGCGATGAAGGCCGCGGGCCTGGAGTCCCCCTACGGCGACTGGCGCAAGCGCGCCGAGGAGCGCCCGGAGCAGTGGGAGGTCACGACCCGCGTCCCGTGCGGCGAGCACTTCGAGACCCGGGACCGGGCCCTGCTGGCGCACGCCACCCAGATCGACCCCGACGGCTTCTGGTTCGCCGTCCCACTGGACGTCCAGCGCGAGGCTTGGCCGACCGAGGACTACCATCTGGCTAGGTCCCTGGTCGACACCGAGTTGCCGGAGGACGATCTGTTCGCCGGTATCCGGGAGAAGGTGTCCGTCTGATGCTCGCCCTCGCCACCACCACCGCCACGGTTCTCGCAGACACGAACATGCCGCTGAACAACGACACGGTCACCCCGGGTTTCCTCGGGTTCGGCGTGTTCCTGGCCATCGGCGTGGCGCTGGTCTTCCTCATCCGCTCCATGAACAAGCAGATGAGGCGGATCCAGGCGCCCAAGGAGGCCGACCTGAAGCAGCAGGAGTGGGAGCGCGGCGAGGCCGCCAGGGCCGAGGCGAAGTCCGCCGCCGGGTCGTCGTCCGACTCCGAGTCCTGACCGCCCCGTCCCGATGAACGCGCCAACCCCCCAGGCGCGCCAGGACGACGTCCCGTCCGTGTCACCGGCGATGCCGTTGATGCGGATCAGGGACGACGGCCAGGGCGGCAGGGTCACCTTCTTCGAGCTGTTCTTCGACCTGGTCTTCGTCTTCGCGATCACCCAGCTCTCGCACGGCCTGCTCGAGCACCTCACCTGGCGCGGGGCGTTCGAGACGCTGATCCTGCTGATGGCCGTCTGGTGGGCGTGGATGTACACCTGCTGGACGACCAACTGGTTCGATCCGGACCATCCGGCCGTCCGGATCATGCTGGTCGGCGTGATGGTCGCCGGGCTGCTGATGGCGGCGACGCTGCCCGGCGCGTTCGGCTCGCGCGGCCTCTGGTTCGCCGCGACGTACGCCACGATCCAGGTCGGCCGGACGCTGTTCGTGGCGTGGGTCACACGGAAGCACGCGCTCGGCAACAACTTCCAGCGCGTCCTGACGTGGCTGTCGGCCGCGTCCGCGCTGTGGATCGTCGGCGGTCTCGTGGACGACCCGTGGCAGCGCGCCCTGCTGTGGGTCGCCGCGATCGCGGTCGAGCAGGCCGCGCCGTGGTTCGGGTTCCTCGTGCCCGGCCTCGGCCGCTCGTCCACCCGGGACTGGGACATCGACGGCGCGCACATGGCCGAGCGCTGCCAGCTCTTCGTGATCATCGCGCTGGGCGAGTCGGTGCTGGTCACCGGCGCGACGATCAGCGGCCTGCCGGTGGACGCGGCGCACGTCGCCGCGTTCGCCACGGCGTTCGTCGGCAGCGTCGCGCTGTGGTGGATCTACTTCGACCACACCGCCGACGTCGCGGCCGAGCGGATCGCCGCGTCCGACGACCCCGGACGGCTCGGCCGCTCGGCGTACACGTTCATGCACATCCCGATGGTGGCGGGGATCATCGTCGGGGCGGTCGCGGACGAGCTGGTCATCGCGCATCCGTCCGGGCACGTCTCCGGCGGCATGATCGCGGCGTCGCTCGGCGGGCCGATGCTGTTCGTCGCCGGGCACGCGCTGTTCAAGCGGGTCGTGTTCGGCCACTTCACCGTCGCCCGCGTCGCCACGATCCTCGGGCTGGCCGCGCTCGCCCTCGTCGCGGGGCGCCTCACGCCGCTCGTCCTGAGCCTCGCGACGACGCTGATCATCGCCGCGCTGGCCCTCTGGGACGTCCGCGCCTACCACCGCACGCGGCGCGAGGCGGAGGCCGCCGCCGCGCTCGGCCTCCCGTCCCCGGACGCCACGGTGCACGCCCCGGACGCGGTCGCGGTGCGCGTTCCGGCTCCGCGTCCGGAGGCCGACCTGAGCGGAGGCGCGTACCCGGAGGCCGAGCTGGGCGGCGAGCCGCGCGTGGCCGACTGAGCGGGCCGGCCTCCGCCGAGGGGTCAGGCCTTGCCGTGGTCCCAGCTGACGACGCGGTCGGGTTCCATGACGATCAGGACGCGCTTGGCCATCGCCTGCTCCAGCCCGTCCGCGAACGCGGGGTCGACCGGGTCGCCGATCCTCGGGACGGGCAGTCCGGCCATCCGGGACCCGACGACCGCGCCGACCTTCAGCAGGGGCTCGCGGTCCTCGATCACCAGGCCGCGTCCGTACAGGGCGACGCCGCGCAGCTCGCCGTACTGGACGCCGTCCTCGACCAGGCACGTCATGACCGGGTCGCGGCGCAGGTTCAGCACCTTCTGGGACGACCGGTAGGTGGTGAACGCGATCCTGCCGTCCAGCAGCGCGTAGAACATGGTGACCAGGTGCGGCGCGCCGTCCTTGCCGACCGTCGCGACCTGCACCTTGTGGCTCTGGTCGAGGAACGCACCGATCTCGTCGGGGCTCATCTTGATCTTCTCGCGCTTGCTGCCGGCCACGGCGGCCTCCCGGTTCGGGGTGAGACGACCCGCCCAGGATAATCAAGCGCTTATTTCCTGCGATCGGCGGCATCATGGGCGGGTGTCCGTACGCGAACTCGTCGTCCTCGGCTCGGCCAGCGCCGTCCCCACCAAGCACCGCAACCACAACGGCTACCTGCTCCGCTGGGACGGCCAGGGCGTGCTGTTCGACCCCGGCGAGGGGACGCAGCGTCAGATGATCATGGCCGGGCTGGCCGCGAACGACATCACCTGGATGTGCGTGACGCACTTCCACGGCGACCACTGCCTAGGCGTGCCCGGCCTGGTCCAGCGGATCGCGCGGGACGGCGTCGCCCATCCCGTCCACGCGGTGTTCCCGGCGAGCGGCGCGCGCTACTGGGAGCGGCTGCGGCACGCGACGCCGCACCGCGAGAGCGACGTGATCGTCGAGAGGCCCGTCGCGGGGGAGCGGGCGACGCTGGCGACCGGCGACCCGTTCACGCTCACCGCCCGCCTCCTGTCGCACCCGGTCGAGGCGTACGGGTACCGGCTGGCCGAGCCGGACGGCATGACGATGCTGCCCGAGCGGCTCGCCGGGCTGGGCGTCCGGGGGCCGCTGGTGGGCCGCCTCCAGGTGGAGGGGCGGGTCACCACCCCGGACGGACGGGTGGTCACGCTGGAGGAGTGCTCCGTCCGCCGTCCCGGGCAGAAGGTCGCGTTCGTCATGGACACGCGGCTCTGCGACGGCGTCTACGAGCTCGCGGACGGCGTGGACCTGCTGGTCATCGAGTCGACGTTCCTGGACGAGGACGCCGCGCTCGCCGCCGACTACGGGCACCTCACGGCCGGTCAGGCGGCCGAGGTCGCCAAGCGCGCCGGGGTCGGGCGGCTCGTCCTGACCCACTTCTCCGAGCGGTACCGGCCGTCGGAGGAGCCGCGCTTCCTCGAGCAGGCCGCCCGCGTCTTCGACGGCGACATCACGCTCGTCCACGACCTGGACCGCATCCCGCTGCCACCGCGCCGCGCCGCCCTCTGAGCGCGCGTGCGGGCGGATTGAACGACGTTCGGCGGACGAAAGCAAGTACAAGGCAACAATCGGCATTTCTGCTGACTTGCCGCCCGGACGGCGATCTGATGGGCCCATGGGGATCTCCGTGACCGCCCGGGCCGGGGCGGCGGCCCTGCTCGTGGCGGCGCTCGCCGCGGCCTGCTCGGACTCCGGCCCGGCGGATCACGCCCGGCCGCCCACGGCGGGAGGGACCGCGCCGGAGCCCGCCCGGACGGCGGACCCGCCGACGCCGTCCGAATGGGGCAGTCCGGTCGTCCAGGACGGGTTCGACGGCACGTCGGTCGACGCGTCCAAGTGGATCGTCTACAACAGCCCGAACGACCGCGTGAACCCGCGCACCCCAGCCGCGACCACGGTGGACGCCGGGACGTTGCGGCTGACCGGCGGCGTCTACGGGGGCAAGGACCTCTCCGGCGGCATCGCGTCCAGGCTGACGCTCACGCACGGACGCTGGGAGGTGCGGATGCGGGCGGAGAAGGGCGTCGGCTACTCGGCCGTGGCGCTGCTGTGGCCGAAGGTGTTCGGCGACCCGGAGAAGGCCGAGATCGACTTCGCCGAGATGATCGACCCGACCCGGCAGAGCGCCGACCAGTACATCCACTACGGGCCGAACGACACGCAGCGGCACCAGGTCCAGCGCGCCGACTTCACGCGGTGGCACGTCTTCGCGCTCGACTGGCTGCCGCACCGCCTGACGTTCTGGCTGGACGGCCGGAAGGTCTGGGACTACACCGGCGACCTCACCCCCGAACGCTCCCAGATGGGGCTCGCCCTGCAGAACGACCAGGTCTGCGACCGCGGCCCGACCTTCTGCCGCAACCGTTCCACCCCGGAATGGGTGACAATGTACGTCGACTGGATCAAGATCTTCCGGGCGCCCGGTTGACCCGGCCCCGGCAGGGCAGGAAGGCCGCATGAGCACATCGGTGGACGTCGTCGTGATCGGAACCGGCCCCGGCGGGGAGAACGCCGCGGGGCTCCTCGCGGACGCGGGCCTGTCGGTCGTGGCCGTCGAGTCGCGCCTGGTCGGGGGCGAGTGCCCGTACTTCGCCTGCGTCCCGACCAAGATCATGGCGCGCGGGTCCGACCTGCTCGCCGAGGCCCGCCGCGCGTCCGGACGGGCCGGGACGACGACCGTGACGCCCGACTGGGCCCCGGTCGAGGCGCGCATCGCCGACGAGGCCACCAGCCACTGGAACGACCAGGCCGCCGTCGACCGCCTGACGTCCCGGGGCGTCCGCGTGGTCAGGGGGCGCGGCCGGATCACCGCGCGCGGCGAGGTCGCCGTCGGCGACGAGACGTTCAGCGCGTCCCGGGGCGTCCTGCTGAACACCGGCACCAGCCCCACCGCGCCGCCGGTCGAGGGCCTCGCCGACCTCCCGTACTGGACGAACCGGGACATCGTGAAGGCCACCACCGCGCCCGCCTCGATGCTGGTGCTCGGCGGCGGCGTGGTCGGCGCGGAACTCGCGCAGATCTTCTCCCGGTTCGGCACCCGCGTGACGATCGTGGAGGTCGCCGACCGGCTTCTCGCGCTCGACGAGCCCGAGTCGTCCGCGCTGGTCGAGGACGTCTTCAGCGACGAGGGCATCGTCGTCCGGACGGGCGCGAAGGTGACGTCGGCGTCCTACGACGGCGTCACGTTCACCCTGGCCCTCCCCGACGGCGACCTCACCGCCGAGCGCCTGCTCGTCGCCGCCGGACGCCGTCCCAACATCCGCGACCTCGGCCTCGAGCACTACGGCGTGGACGAGACCGTCCGCGCCCTCCCGGTCGACGACGGCCTGCGCGTCACCGACGGCCTCTGGGCGATCGGCGACATCACCGGCAAGGGCGCCTTCACGCACATGTCGATGTACCAGTCCGCGATCGCCGTCCGCTCCATCCTCGGCCAGGACGGCCCGCCCGCGATGTACCACGCCGTCCCGCGCGTCACCTTCACCGACCCGGAGATCGGCGCGGTCGGCCTCACCGAGGCCCAGGCCCGCGACCAGGGCCTCAACGTCCGCGTCGGCACGACGAAGATCGCCGACTCCACCCGCGGCTGGATCCACGGCGCACCCGGCAACGAGGGCTACATCAAGCTCGTCGAGGACGCCGACAAGGGAATCCTCGTCGGCGCCACCGCCGCCGGTCCCTACGGCGGCGAGGTCCTCGGAGCCCTCGTCACCGCCGTCCACGCCCGCGTCCCCACCGACACCCTCCGCACGATGATCTACGCCTACCCCACCTTCCACCGCGCCATCGAGTCCGCCCTGGCCGACCTCACCTGACCCCGAGCCCCCCCGAACGCCGCGCCCGCCATCATCCCCGCCCCTGCTGACATTCTCTGGGGGCGGGCGGGGGAGGATCGGAGGATGAACCGTCTCAAGGACGCGACCAGCCCGTATCTGCTGCAGCACGCCGGGAATCCGGTGGACTGGTGGGAGTGGGGCGAGGACGCCCTGGCGGAGGCGCGGCGGCGAGATGTCCCTGTTCTCCTTTCTGTCGGATATGCGGCTTGCCACTGGTGCCACGTCATGGCACATGAGTCGTTCGAGGACGGGGCGACGGCGTCGTTGATGAACGAGCTGTTCGTCAACATCAAGGTCGACCGCGAGGAACGGCCGGACATCGACGCGGTCTACATGGAGGCCACGCAGGCGATGACCGGGCAGGGCGGATGGCCCATGACGGTGTTCATGACGCCGGACGGGGAGCCGTTCTACTGCGGGACCTACTTTCCGCGTGAGCATTTCCAGGCGTTGCTGCGGGCCGTCCACAAGGCGTGGACGGAGCAGCGGGACGACGTGGAGCGGCAGGGGCGGCATGTCGTCGAGGCGCTGGCGTCCAAGGACGGGGCCGGGCTCGTGGGCGGGTTCGCCCCGGACGGGGACGTGCTGATCGTCGCCGCCCGGTCGATGGCCGACGACTACGACGCGGCGCGCGGCGGGTTCGGGGGCGCGCCGAAGTTCCCGCCGTCGATGGTCCTGGAGTTCCTGCTCCGGCATCACGTGCGCACGAGGGACGACCAGGCGCTCGCCATGGCCGGGAACACGCTGGAGGCGATGGCCCGGGGCGGGATGTACGACCAGCTCGGCGGGGGCTTCGCGCGGTACTCCGTGGACGCGTCGTGGGTCGTTCCGCACTTCGAGAAGATGCTGTACGACAACGCGCTCCTCGCCCGGGTCTACGCGCACTGGTGGCGCATCACCGGCAGCCCGTTCGCGCGCCGGATCGCCTTGGAGACCTGCGACTGGATGCTCCACGACCTGCGGACGGCCGAGGGCGGGTTCGCCTCGGCGCTGGACGCCGACAGCGAGGGCGAGGAGGGCCGGTACTACGTCTGGACGCCCGCGCAGCTGGAGGAGGTCCTCGGCGCCGAGGACGCGGCGTTCGCCGTCGAGCTCTTCGATGTCACGGGGACGTTCGAGCACGGGACGTCCGTCCTGCAGTTGCTGCACGACCCGGACGATCGCGCGCGCTACGAGCGGATCCGCGCGGCGTTGCTGGCGGCGCGGGAGCTGAGGATCCCGCCCGCGCGGGACGACAAGGTCGTCGCGTCGTGGAACGGGCTCGCGGTGGCGGCGCTCGCGGAGTGCGGGGCGTTGTTCGCGCGACCTGACCTGGTCAGGGCGGCGGAGGAGACGGCCGGGCTGCTGGTGAACGTCCACCTGCGGGACGGGCGGCTGACCAGGACGTCCCGGGATGGTGTCGCCGGGGCCAATGCGGGCGTGCTCGATGACTACGGAAATGTGGCGGAAGGGCTACTCGCGCTGCACGGCGTCACGGGCGACCCGACGCACCTGCGGCTCGCCGGTGAACTGCTGGAGACGGTGCTCGAGCACTTCTCCGACGGCCAGGACGGTTTCTACGACACGTCCGACGACGCCGAGCGGCTGTTCCAGCGGCCCAAGGACCCGACCGACAACGCGTCGCCGTCCGGGCAGTTCGCGGCGGCCGGCGCGCTGCTCTCGTACGCCGCGCTCAGCGGTTCCATGTGGGCGCGCGAGGCGGCCGGGGGAGCGCTCGCTCCCGCCAAGGTCCTCGTCGAGCGGGGCGCGGCCCGGTTCGCCGGGTGGGGACTCGCCGTCGCCGAGGCGAATCTCGCGGGTCCGCTGGAGATCGGGATCCTCGGTGAGGCGGACGACCCGCGCACGCACGAGCTGCACCGGACGGCGCTCATGGCGACCTCGCCCGGCGCGGTCGTGAGCATCGGCGTGCCGGGGACGAGGGACATCCCCCTGCTGGACGGCCGTCCGCTGGTGGACGGCGTGCCGACGGCGTACGTGTGCCAGGGTTTCGTGTGCCGGCTGCCGGTCACGTCCACCGCGGCGCTCAGCCGCGAACTACAGGAGTAATTGGACTCGGAGTCCACTTTTGTCGGGGCGTGACCTTGATCTCTCCTGTGGTTGGTGTTACCACTTGGTAGCGGAGACGGGACTGACCCAAAGCGGCCCAAAGGAGCCGGGTGCCGGCGGTGACGCCGGGTATCTGGACTCTGGTCGCGAATCTGAGCCATAGTCGGTGGTTCCACCGATCGACGAGGGAGCGATGCCGTGCGCAAGCCGGGCCGCCGGGTTCTGCCGACGATCATCGGCGCTTCGGTGGTGACCACCCTGGCCGTGAACACGGCCGTCGTGGTCGCCTACGACGGCCGCGCGCACCACGCACCCGGCACGATGAGCGGACGGTTCGTCGCCGCGTCCAACGACTCGGCGCTCTCGCCGCGGGCCGTCGCGCCGCTCGGCAAGCGGCTCGCGCCCCAGGTGCTGGTCGCCGGGGCCACCACGCTGCCCGCCGACGTCGTCGCCAAGGTCAGGGCCATGAAGGGCGTCCAGGGCGTCGAGACCGTGGACGCCGTCCAGGCCGAGATCGGCGGCAAGCGGGTCGGGCTGTTGGGCGTCAACGTCTCGACCTTCCGCGACTACACGCCCGAGCCGACCGCCAAGTCGGACGCGCTGTGGCGCAACATCGCGGGCGGCGACGTCGCGATCTCGTTCACCATGGGCAACGACGGCGGCGTCGCGCTCGGCAGCCGCGTCCCGGCCGGCGGCAGGGACCACCCGTCCGAGCTGCGCGTCGGCGCGTACGCGACGATGGGCATCGGCGACGTGGACGCGGTCATCTCGCACCAGACCGCGATGTCGCTCGGCCTGCCGTCCGGCAACGCGATGCTGGTCAGCGCCCCGAAGATGGACTCGGCCAAGCTGCTCAAGGCGGTCCGCAAGGCGCTGCCGAAGGGCGTGCGGGCCGTCGAGGTCGACCCGAAGATCGACTATCCGGCGCCCGGCAAGGTCTCCGGCACGCCCGGCAAGGTGATGACCGCGACGCAGGTGCAGACCGTGATCCGCGCCGCCGCGTCCCGGATCGGCTGGCCGTACGTGTGGGGCGGCGAGTCGGAGTCGGAGGGCGGCTACGACTGCTCGGGCCTGCTGCTCTACGCCTTCAACAAGGCCGGGATCCGGATGCCGCGCGTCGCGGCCGACCAGGCCCGCACCGGGTACGTGCTGCCGTTCAGCCAGGCGCAGCCGGGTGACCTGCTCATCTGGGCGAACGACCCGACCGCGCCCGGCTACATCTCGCACATCGCGCTCTACATCGGCGACGGCAAGATGATCGTCGCGCCGCACACCGGGACGGACGTCCAGATCCAGAGCGTGTACTTCCGCAACTTCAAGGGCGCGATCCGGGTCAGCCCGCAGATGGCCGCCCGCGCCGCGGGCTGACACCCACCCGCCCGCGCCAAGGGCTGACGCCCGTCCGGGCGCGCCCGCTCCCTAGAGCGGGCAGCCCGCGGCGAGGAACACGAGGTTGTGGTCGATCAGCTCGGCCATGTCCTCGAAGTCGACGACGCCGTCCATCCACGCGTACATCGCCGACATCAGGACGCCGGTGACGGCCCACGCGAGCGCGTCGGCGTCCAGGTCGCCCGGGGGACGTCCGGTGCGCTCGGCGACGAGCTCCTTGAGGACGCCCTGCGTTCCGGACCGCATCGCCTCGATCATCCTGGCGCGGACGGCCGGGACGTTCGCCGTCAGCCGGAGCCTGGCCATGACGAGCCCGCGCTCCTCGAACATCTCGGGCAGCAGCTCGCGGAACACCCGGCGGAGCGCCTCGATCGGGGGCAGCTCCGGCGGCTGCTGCCGGAACACCTCCACCATGACCGGGTCGTACTCGTCCGAGACGATCACGTCCTCCTTGGTGGGGAAGTACCGGAAGAACGTGCTGGGCGAGATCTCCGCGGCGGCGGCGATCTGCTCGACCGTGGTGTCGTCGTAGCCCTGGCGCTCGAAGAGGCGCAGGGCGTGGTGCTGGATCGCCCTGCGCGTCTTCAGCTTCTTGCGCTCCCGCAGCGGCAGCCGGTCCAGCGGGTCCTCGGAACGGGCGGCCCGCTGCTCAGGAGGCGATGTGCTCATGCTCCGATTCTCGTGCATCGGCCGCGTCCTTCGCGGGACGGGGGAGCGACCGCCACACCAGGACGGCCATCACCAGCGACACGGCGGCGGACCCGACGAGGACGGCGGCCATCCCGGAGGTGTAGGCGTCCCGCGCGTCGTGCAGCAGCGCCATGTCGCGGGTCCTCTCGGCCAGCGCCACGGCCTGGCCGACCGACTCGCGCGCGGCGTGTGGGGCGTCCGGCCCGAGCTGGTCGCGGTAGACCGCGGACGACACGCTGCCGAGCGCGGCGACGGCGAGCGCGCCGCTGGTCTGCCGGATGGTCTGCACGAGGCCCGAGCCGCGTCCGGCCTGGTCGTCCGGGAGGCCCGCGAGCGCCAGGTCCATCGCCGGGACGAGCGCGAACCCGGTGCCGATCCCGGTGATCGCGAGCCACGTCGCGATGAACGCGTAGGGCGAGCCGGGCTCGCTGAATGCGCCGAGCACCAGCCCGGGGACGAGCAGGAGCAGTCCGGTGAGGATGAGCGCCTTGTGCCCGAACCGTGGCGCGAGCCGGTCGACGGCGATCCCGGCGACCAGCAGCCCGGCCATCAGCGGGATCATCCGCAGCCCGGTGCCGAACGCGTCGGCTCCGCGCACCGCCTGGAGGTACTGCGGCAGGACGAACAGCGCGCCCGACATCACCACGGTGCCGACCGCCCCCGCGACCGTCCCCCAGAGGAACGAGGGGGAGCGGAACAGGCGCAGGTCCATCAGCGGCTGCCGGATCCGCGACTCGTAGGCGACGAGCGCGCCGAGCAGCGCGAGCCCGGCGCCGATGGAGGAGACCACGACCGGGTCCGTCCAGCCGTTCTCGGGGGCCTGGATGACGCCGTAGACGAGCAGCGCGAGGCCGGACGCCGACAGGGCCGACCCGGCGAGGTCCAGCTTCGGCGTGGACGGGTCGCGGGACTCCGGCAGCAGCGCCGCGACCGCGACCATGCCGACGACGACCATGGGGACGTTGACCAGGAAGATCGAGCCCCACCAGAAGTGCTGGAGCAGGACGCCGCCGAGGAGCGGCCCGAGCGGCAGGCCGAGCGCCATCGACCCGGACCAGACGGCGATCGCGCGGGTGCGCTCCTCCGGCGGGAAGATCGCGGGGAGCATCGACATGGACAGCGGCATCACCATGCCCGCGCCGATGCCCATGCCCATCCGCGCGACGATCAGGCCGCCCGCGCCGTCCACGAGGCTCCCGGCGAGCGAGGCCGCGCCGAACAGGCCAAGGCCGAGGAGCAGCAGCCGCTTGCGGCCGAACCGGTCGCCGAGCAGCCCGGCGGGCAGCAGCAGCGCGGCGAACACCAGCGCGTAGGCGTCCACGATCCACTGCAGCTGGCTGGTGCCCGCGTGCAGCTCGACGGAGAGCGTCGGCAGCGCGACGTTCAGGATCGTCAGGTCGAACCCGAGCGCGAGCAGGGCGAGCGCGAGCGCCCCGAGCCCCCACCAGCGCCGTGTCTTCGCGGACAGCATGACGGTCACCCTTCTTTGAAAGTTCCTCTGAAGTGAGAGTAACTCTCAAAAGATGGTGCCTGTCAATGCGATGCCCGTGCTGGCCCCCGACTCCAGGCGGGTGTAATTTTGATTACATGACTACGAGCGAATCGATCGAGGCCGTGCGCGGATGGTTCGCGGGACGGCTGCCGGACGGCTGGTTCGAGGCCGCGCCGGAGATCGTGCTGGACCGCGAGGAGATCGGCGTCGTCGGCCGCCTCCCCGAGCCGTCCGCAGCCACCGACGTGTCGCCCACCGAGCGCGCCGAGATGCTCGCCGGGCACGTCCAGCGGTTCCGCGAGGGCACCCGCGACCAGCGCATCGCCATCGCCCGCGAGGCCGAGCACCGGTTCGGGCAGAAGGTCTCCTGGGGCGCGTCCTGCGGCGACCACCGCGAGATGTTCACCACCCTGTCGGTGCCCGTCATGACCCGCCTGCGCCAGCCCGAGCGACGCGTCCTGGACACCCTCGTGGAGGCCGGTGTCGCCCGCAGCCGCAGCGACGCCCTCGCCTGGTGCGTCCGCCTCGTCGGCAAGAACACCGACGAGTGGCTCACCGAACTCCGCACCGCCCTGGAGCACGTCGAGCGCGCCCGCGCCGCGGGCCCCCAGGCCTGACCGAAACCCACCCCGACCCCTGCCCTCCGTCGCGGGTCGGGGGCCGCGGGCCTGGCCGGGCCGGGCTCCGACATCCCTTCTCGTATCTCGTCGTCGCAGGTCAACGAGGCGTAACCGGGATTTGCCCGATCTTCGCGAGCGGGTGGTGGGGGTTTTGGGAAGGGCCCGCCTAGGGTGATCTTTGTGGGAGGACTCCGCTGCCTGGACGGGTCGGCGCTCGCGGTCGTGCCGGTCGCGGCGCGGGACCGGCGCGGGCTCGCCTACGAGGTCACCCTCGAGCTGCGGCGCGACGGCGACCTCTTCGGACGCGTCGGAGAGCGCTGCGGCTACTTCCTCGGCGACCTGGCGCGGCGCCTGGCCGTCGCGCGCGCGGACGACTCCCCGCAGGCCCTGGCCTGGCCCGATCCGGACGACCGGTTCCCCGACCCCGCGGACGAGCGCTGGATCTCCGGACCTGGGACGGGCTGCGAGCCCGAGCTGTTCGCCTTCCGGTACCGGGACCGGGGCGATCTCGCCAGCACCGGCGAGCTGCGGTGCAGCGTGCGCACGTCGGCCGCGTGGGTCGGCCCGCACCGGTCGCCGGACGGCCGCTGGCGGCTCGCCCGGCGGGCGGTCGTGGAGGCGTGGGGCGCGGGCGGACGGGGCGTCCGGGCCGTCCTCACAGCGGGACAACTCGCCGAATTCCTGGCGGAACTTCTCGCCGAGGCCGATCGTCTTGGACCAACCGTGGGCCATAATTGAGCGTCGTTTCCGTCAAGAAACGATCGCGCGAGGGGGTGCCCACACATGGCGGACGAGCGGAGGACCGGGACGAACCGGGCCATCCGGCGGCATCGTCCGCGCCGTGCCCCGGCCGAGGACGGCCTGATCGGCGCGATCCGGCACAGCGCTCCCTACGTGGCGTTCCGCGACGTCGTCTACCGCCTGTACGCGCGGCGCGTGGAGCGGTACATCCCGAACGAGGTCGTCCCCCGGCACGTCGGCGTCATCCTGGACGGCAACCGCCGCTGGGCCCGCGCGATGGGCATGGACGACGTGAACCGCGGCCACCAGCGCGGCGCCGACAAGATCTCCGACCTGCTGCACTGGTCCACCGAGGCCGGGGTGGAGGTGGTCACGCTGTGGCTGCTGTCCACCGACAACCTGTCCCGTCCGGCGGCCGAGCTGGATCCGCTGCTGCGCATCATCGAGAACACCGTCGAGGGCCTGGCCGCCGAGGGATGGCACGTCAAGCCGGTCGGAGCGCTCGACCTTCTGCCCGACAAGACCGCGTTGGTCCTCAAGAAGGCCGGTGAAGAGACATCTGACCGTCCCGGCCTGATTGTGAACGTCGCGGTTGGGTATGGAGGTAGACGTGAGATCGCTGATGCGGTGCGCTCACTGCTCCTCGAGCAGGCGGGTAAGGGCACCAGCATCGAGGAGCTCGCAGAGATCCTCGACGTGGAGCACATCGCCGAGCATCTCTACACGCGCGGCCAACCGGACCCCGACCTGGTCATCCGAACCTCGGGTGAGCAGCGGCTGTCCGGTTTCATGCTGTGGCAGAGCGCGCACTCGGAGTTCTACTTCTGCGAGGTCCACTGGCCGGACTTCCGCAAGGTGGACTACCTGCGGGCCCTGCGCTCCTACGCCGCGCGTCACCGGCGCTACGGTTCCTGACGGTCGCCGCCCCAACCTCGCGATCACCGCCCCGGGCATCCCCGGTCACCTCTCCGGTGGCCCGCTCCGGCATGCCTTGGGGGCGGACCGCCGCGCCACGAGTTCATCCCCCACGATCAGGGAGATCGAGTGGCCACAACCCTCCCGCGCCGTCCCGAGTCCGGCGAGCCCGCCGGACCGTCCGGCCGCCACGTCACGGGCAGCCACGTCAGCGGAGCTCCGGCCGGCCGTGACCGCGGCTCGTCCGGCGCTGTGGACGGCACCCTGTCCGGAGTCGCCGACGGTGCGCCAGGCGGCCTCCGTCACGGCATCCCGGACGGCGCCCCCGGCGAGACACTCGAAGACGCCTTCGAGGACCTCCCGGACCGGCGCACCTACGTCCTCGACACCAGCGTCCTGCTCGCCGACCCGGGGGCGATGACCCGGTTCGCCGAGCACGAGGTCGTCCTTCCGATCGTCGTCATCTCCGAGCTCGAGGGCAAACGGCACCATCCCGAGCTCGGCTACTTCGCCCGCCAGGCCCTGCGCACGCTGGACGACCTGCGGCTCACCCACGGACGGCTGGACGAGGCGCTGCCCATCGGCGACCTCGGCGGCACGCTGCGGGTCGAGCTGAACCACTCCGACCCGTCGGTGCTACCGGACGGGTTCCGGCTCGGCGACAACGACACCCGCATCCTGTCGGTCGCGAGCTGGCTGGCGCACGAGGGCCGCGAGGTCGTCCTCGTCTCCAAGGACCTGCCGATGCGGGTGAAGGCGTCGGCGGTGGGCCTGGCGGCCGAGGAGTACCGCGCCGAACTCGCGGTCGTGGAGTCCGGCTGGACCGGGATGCGCGAGATCGAGGTGACGGCCGCGGCGGTCGAGGAGCTGTACGAGGACGGGCACACCGACCTGGAGGAGGCCCGCGACCTGCCCTGCCACACCGGGCTGCGGCTGCTGTCGGAGCGCGGCTCGGCGCTGGCCCGCACCGCGCCGGACAAGTCCGTGCGGCTCGTCCGGGGCGACCGGGAGGTGTTCGGGCTTCGCGGACGTTCCGCCGAGCAGCGCGTCGCCCTGGACCTGCTGATGGACGAGTCCGTCGGCATCGTCTCGCTGGGCGGACGGGCCGGGACGGGCAAGTCGGCGCTCGCGCTGTGCGCGGGGCTGGAGGCCGTCCTGGAGCGGCGGGCGCACCGCAAGGTCGTCGTGTTCCGCCCGCTGTACGCGGTCGGCGGCCAGGAGCTCGGCTACCTGCCGGGGACCGAGAACGACAAGATGTCGCCGTGGGCGCAGGCCGTCTACGACACGCTCTCGGCGGTCACCACGCCCGAGGTCATCGAGGAGGTCCTCGACCGGGGGATGCTGGAGGTGCTGCCGCTCACCCACATCCGCGGCCGGTCGCTGCACGACGCGTTCGTGATCGTGGACGAGGCGCAGTCGCTCGAACGGGGCGTCCTGCTGACCGTCCTGTCCCGGATCGGGTCGGGCTCGCGGGTCGTCCTCACGCACGACGTGGCCCAGCGGGACAACCTCAGGGTCGGACGCCACGACGGCGTCGCGGCCGTCGTGGAACGGTTGAAAGGCCACCCGCTGTTCGCGCACGTGACGCTGACGCGCTCCGAGCGCTCGCCGATCGCGGCCCTGGTGACCGACATGCTCGGCGACGTCGGGGGAGTGTGAGGAAGGCGGCGGACGAGGCTGACGCCGCGGAGCTCCGGGGCTGACGTGGTGGCGGGCCGGGTGCCCGAGTTGGGCGGAGGGTGATCCGGCGACGACGTTCCGTGGAGGCCCCGGCGGTTTCGACACCGCCGGGGCTTTCGCTTTTCCTCTACGTAAAGTGATCACTAAACATCACTCCGTAGAGCTGTGACGAACGTCACACAACCTAAGGCGAGCGTTAAGAATCCCAGGTCTCGCGGCGCATCGGGCCATTCCGGTGACGAGTTGACAACCGTCGCATGAAGACCATCAATCTCGATTTGGTTGCGAACCACCCGATCACGTCGGGCATTGTGTCTCCCCGTAAGCACCTCCGAGCGGAGTGCGGACGGCGGGCGAGTCCCTGAAGCGCCGCGTCCACCTCCGCTCCGGGCCGGGGCAGCCGCCGACGGCGGGGTCCCGCGACGGCCCAGGGGTGACAGCCTCGTCCGCGCGTCCATGCGCGGACGACCGTCGGAAGGACCGCCTTGTCCGGAGACCGTCACGGCTCCCCTTGGCGAGACGATCGACACAGCTCCGACCCTCTCGGGCAGAACGGCTTCGCGTCGTCCGGCGGCGCGCCGGTGTCCGGGCCGGTCGGCTCCGAGCCCTACGCGGCCCCCGACGCCTTCGGCACCACGCCCGACGCCTTCGGCATGACGCCCGCGGCCTCCGGCACGACGCCCGCCGCCTTCGGCATGGCGCCGGAAGCCGCTGAGATCGCCGAGGACGACGTCCGGGTGGCCGGGTCGGCCGCACGGCCGGGTTCCGGCGGCGCGGGCGACACCGGCGAACTGCCGCCGGTCGGGTCCGCCTTCCCCGGAGCCACCGAGGTCATCTCGAGCGACGAGCCCGCCGCCAGGAGCGCGCGCGGTCCTCGCCAGGCCCGCAGGAGCGCCGGTCGTCGTCCCGCGTCGTCAGGTTCTTCCCGTTCCGGCCGCACCGGCCTGAAGATCGCCGTCGCCGCGGCGGGCGCGGTCGTCGTGCTCGGCGGTGGCGCCGCCGCCTTCGCGCTCACCGGGTCCGACTCGGGCTCGTCCAAGGGCAAGGGCGCGAACTCGGACCAGACGACCGTCGCGTCCGGCCAGGCCAAGGCCGCGATGCCGCCGCTCGACCCGGCGAAGGTCGAGGCGCAGCGCCGGAAGCTCGCGATCGACCGCGCGTCCCGCGCCGCCCGCGACGACGCCGACCCCGCCAAGCTGATGCCCAAGGGCAAGCCCGTCCCGTCGCCGACCCCCTCCAAGAGCGGCGACTCGTCCGGCGGAGGCAGCGGCAGCGGTGGCGGCCCGTCCGGCGACCCGGTGCCCGCCGGTGAGGCGCAGCAGATCGCCAAGTCGATGCTGCCGAGCTACGGGTTCTCCGGCTCCGGGCAGTTCGGCTGCCTGGTCAAGCTGTGGAACAAGGAGAGCGGCTGGAACACCCACGCCGCCAACCCGACGTCGGGCGCCTACGGCATCCCGCAGGCCCTGCCCGGTTCGAAGATGGCCAGCGCCGGTTCCGACTGGCAGAACAGCGCCCGCACCCAGATCAAGTGGGGCCTCGGCTACATCAAGAACCGCTACAGCACTCCCTGCGGCGCCTGGTCGCACAGCCAGTCCGTCGGCTGGTACTGACCACCGGACGAACGGCCGGCGCACCTCTCGCGTCGGCCGTTCGCTCCGACAGCAGCCCGCTCTGAAGGCCGCCCGCTTCGACGGCCGTTCGTTCTGCGGTGTTCGTCCTGCGGTCGTTCGCGTTGGCGGACGGGTTCCGGTGAAGGGCCGCGTCGGCGGCGTCCGGGGTCCGGTGGCCGCTCACCTTTCCTGCCGACATCGCCGTCGGCTGCTCTGACCGGCGCTTCTTCGGCCGGTTCTAACTCCACAGGTCTCGGACGGCCCTTCGGCGGGCCGTCCGCGAGGGACGCCCTCCCCGTTACGGAGGGGAGGAGTCCCCGGGCGCGCAAGCTCCGCGCCCTCAGGCCGGTCCCACCTACCGAGGATCGGCCTCTCACCTCGGCAGCACGTGCGGCCCGTTCCCCTCAAGGGGACGGTTCTGTCCGCATGGCCATCGCGTCCCCCCGACGCCCCCTGGCGCCCGGTCGTCCCGCCCGTTCGCGGACGGGACCGCGCCGTCCGAGGTGGCCCTTCGCCGGACCGACCGGTCCGTCCGGCACGACGAAAGGTCTGCATTGGCTGTCAAGCCCCTCCGACGCTCCGCCACGGTCGTCCTCGCCGCGTCCCTGACCTTCGGGGTCGTCGCCGAGGCCGTCCCGGCCCAGGCCGCGGCCCCGACCCGCGCCGCGTCCGTCGTGACCGCGAAGACCACGGTCTCGGCGCAGCGGCTCACGCGGGCCCAGCGCAACCGGGTCATCGCGAAGCGCATGGTCGCCAAGCGCGGCTGGTCGAACCGGCAGTACAAGTGCCTGGTGAAGCTCTGGAATCGGGAAAGCCACTGGAATCACAAGGCGGGCCGGACGTCCGGCGCGTACGGCATCCCGCAGGCGCTCCCCGGACGCAAGATGCGCAGCGCCGGCAAGGACTGGCGGACCAACCCGCAGACCCAGATCAGGTGGGGCCTGCGCTACATCAAGGGCCGCTACGGCACCCCGTGCCGCGCCCTCGGGCACTCCAGCTCGCGCGGCTGGTACTAGCCGCTTCGCCCGGATCGGGCGGTGTGCTCCGCGATGGTCACTTGTGACGTCTGATCTGTAGTGCTGTGTGTCGCATGGGGCTTATGCCCTGGCGCGGACGTGAGGGGACGGACTCCGGTCCGTCCCCTTTTGTCTGCTCGCTCGGAAAGCGCCGACCCATGGGTCGGCAAAAGCCCGGTGCGCGGCTCCGGAATCTCCCCGCGCGCCGCCGCGGAACCGGAGCACGCTACGACCCGTGTCCACTCACCGATCCACAGGCCCAGCGTCCACCCCAGACACGGCGTCCGGCTTCGACACGGCGTCCGCTTCGGGTGCCGCGTCCGGCCCCGACAGCGCGTCCGATCTCGACCTCGCCACCGCGCCCGGTGTCGCGCCGGGTGTCGCGCCCGGATCTGGGGGCCGCATCCGCGCGGCGGTCCGCCTGGCCGCCGTCGGCGCGGCGACGGCCCTGGTCGCCACGCCGCTGCTGGCCACCCCGGTGAAGACCATCTCGTCCGCCGCCGAACGAGCCACCGGCGCCGTCCTCCCCACCGGGCCCGACCGCCGCCCCCTGCTCCGCCGCGCCGCCGACCGCCACACACCGGACCGCCGCGACCGCCGGACGCGCCGCCTGCACCGCAACAAGACGATGGCCCGCGCCCTCATGAACCGCTTCGGCTGGCGCTCCGCCCGCCAGTACCGCTGCCTCGAACACCTCTGGACGCACGAGAGCCACTGGAACGAACGCGCCCACAGCCCGTCCGGCGCCCACGGCATCCCCCAGGCCCTCCCAGGCGCCAAGATGTCCGCCGCGGGCCCCCACTGGCAGTCCAACGCCCAAACCCAGATCCGCTGGGGCCTCCGCTACATCCGAGGCCGCTACGGCACCCCCTGCACCGCCTGGGCCCACTGGCAATCCGCCGCCTGGTACTAACCCGCCCCGCCCGGAGCCCCAGCCAAAGGCCCTCGCTCCGCTCGGACAGCCCCCTTGAGGCTCCCGCCCCAAACCCCAAGCTGGGGGCTCCGCCCCCAGACCCCCGAAAGCCGCGGATGCTTCGGCCCATCCGGCGGCACCGAGCTCCGCGACTCTCGTCTCACTTGGCCCTCATTCCCGCGTCCGTCTCAAACTCAAGGAGACGAGGGCTACTGCGCGCGCGGCTTGGCTACCTGGCTCAACGGATAGGGCGATACCAGAATCCTTGACGGTGTGGAGAACCAAGGCAGAGGATCAGACTGCAGCGTGCGCGCAAGCTCGCGCACACCAGCCGCACTGGAGGACATTGTGGCTCTGGAGTTCTTCGGCAAGGACGACACCAGCAAGAACCAAGGATCTCCCGCGGTCTTCGTGGACCGGGGCACCAACGAACTCGTGCTTCAGGGCTGGACCGAAGCCGACACGGCGGTGCTGAAGGAGATCTCTGCTTTCAGTCGTACCGCGGACAACGAATCATCAGTGCGCCTTCCGGCCCGCATGAAGCCGATGATCCTCAAGGCTCTGGAGGCTCTCGATGGGGACTCCCCTCACCAACGATAGATTTGAGGACCTCCTCTCTGCGGCGAATCGATCGGCCGTCCACCTGGAGCTCCGCGATGCCTACATGGCGGATGACTCGTTCACGAGATGGCGGGAGACGGGTGCCGTCGCCAGGGATGCCAATGATGAGTGGTGGATCTCCACTGTGGGCAAGCAGGTCGAGCGGGGCGTTGCGGTCAAGAGGGCGCGCATCGTCTCCGAACCCCTGTCCGCTTATAGTCGATGGCTCTGGGAGTGCACGCCCGCGGTGAATCTGGCGGCTGGTGAGACGGTTCGCTGGCTGCCAAGACATCGAACGGCAGGACTGGTTGTTCCTCCTGCGGATTTCTGGGTCTTCGATTCCGAGGTCCTGGCGTGGAACCACTTCAGCGGTGATGGCGAGTGGGCAGGCAACGAGGTGACTCGCTCCCGGGAGCTGATCAAACTCTGCCTGGAAGCGTTTGAGGCGGTGTGGGAGCGAGCCATCGACCACCAGGAGTACAGGCCCGTCTAGCATCCGAACATGCCCACGCACCCCTCGTCCTCCATCCAGCAAGCACGCGAAGCCCTGGCCGCACGGCTACGAGAACTGCGCCTCGACGCCGGTCTGTCCGCCCGTGAGCTGGCTGCCGCCTGTGGTTGGCACGAGTCGAAGTGCAGTCGAATCCAGAGTGCGAGGCAAGCGCTCGCGGACGCTGACATCAGAGCGTGGTGTGGGGCATGCGGCGCCGGTGAACGAACAGTATCCGAGCTGATCGCCGCGAATCGGCAGCTCGACTCTGCCTATGTCGAATGGCATCGAATGCAGCGCGGTGGCCTGAAGCGACTCCAGGAGGCAGTGCTGCCGCTATGGGAGAACACCAGGACGTTCCGCATCTATGAGCCGGGTGTGGTTCCGGGTTTCTTTCAAACTTCGGGCTATGCAGGCGCGCTGCTTGATCGGATAGCCGAGTTCTTTTCGATACCAGGCGGCGCCGACGAGGCGACAACTGCACGATTGGAACGGCAGCGGCTTCTCTATTCCGGCGCTCATCGATTTGCCGTGGTGATCGAAGAGAGCGTACTCCGAACCCGCATCGGCGGGGCGGACGTCATGGCGGGGCAGCTTGGCCACCTGCTCGACGTCATGGCCCTCCCCTCGGTCTCGCTCGGCATCGTCCCCTTCTCCGTGGACCGGTCCATGTGGCCGACCGAGGGATTCTGGATCCTGGATGATGAACAAGTTGTCATCGAGACCGTGTCCGCCAAGATCACAGTCGAGCAGGCGGGCGAATTGGACCTTTACGGGCGGACCTTCGCGGAGCTGTCCGCGATGGCGGTGACCGGAGCTCCTGCGCGACAACTGATCACGGCTGCGATCTCCATGCTCTGACCTCGTGTGCAAGTCGGCACAAGTTCATGGCCTCTGGGGCGGGCACGCTTCTAGCGTCCAGAGCATGAGCTTCGACCGTCCCAGGGATGCGGTGCGCGCAGTTGATCAGGTGTTGCCGTCCAACCAGCGGCGGACCTTTCTGGAAGTGCTCGACCAGGTGATCGGTGAGACGCAGCCGGGGCTCCGGTCGGGGCTGGTCACGCGGCAGGGATGTCCGGTGCTGTTCGTTCTGAACTCCGCGAACATCGCGCACCGGGCCGACATCGGGTGCGACTTCGACACGAGGGCCGGGTGGACGTTCACCTGGGCCGCCGACGGCCGCACCATCGAATCGGTCAGCGACACCCGAGCAGTCGCGCAGGTGGTCGCGCGGACGCTGCGCGCCACGTCCAGCCAGAGATGAGGAGGTGCAGCACGATGGGGAAGCACGAGGACCCGGCGGAGAAGAACGGCCACAAGCCGGGCAAGCCGATTCCGCTGACGGGAGGCGTCATGCGGCGCATCGAGGCGATGGTCGAGCGACTGACCGCGTCCGGATGGCTGACACAGGGCCCTATCAAGTCAGCGCTGCATGACGTCCCCCGGCACGCGTTCGCGCCGCCGGTGGCCTGGACCGGCGAAGGCGACCGGGTGAGTCGGCGGGCCGACCCCGAAGGCTGGCTCGATCTCGTCTACGGGAACGACGCGATCATCACTCAGCTCGATGACGGAACGACCGACATCACCACAGGCACGGGCCGGTTCACCTCGTCGCTCTCCGCGCCGAGCACCGTCGTGTCCCTTCTTGAGCTGCTGGACGCGGAGCCGGGGCATCGCGTCCTCGAAGTGGGCACCGGCACCGGATGGACGGCCGCGCTCCTGTCGCGTCTGGTCGGCGCGGAGAACGTCACGACCGTGGAGGTCGATCCTCAGGTGTCGGCTTGGGCCGCCGCCAACCTCAAGCAGGCGGGCAGCTCACCTCGGCTGATCGTGGGGGACGGGTCCCGGGGTTGGGCACAAGGCGCACCCTACGACCGGGTTCACGCCACGTGCGCGGTCGCTCGTGTGCCGTATGCGTGGATCGAGCAGACGCGTCCCGGTGGCGTGATCGTGACGCCCTACGATCCGGGGTTCGGGTCCAGCCACGAACTGCGCCTTGTGGTGATGCCGGACGGAACCGCGGTCGGCCGCTTCACCGGCTACGCCTCGTACATGATGCTGCGGGCGCAGCGTCATCCCGAGTGGAACACGTCCGCCCAACCCAGGAGCCGTTCGACGACCGACATCGACCCTCGGACGATCGGTTACGCGTCCGCAGGCGCGGACCTGGCGATGGGCGCGGCCATGCCCGGCGTGTGCGCAAGAGGCGAGCGCGAGGGCGACGGCTACACCCTGCGCTTGTGGAGTGGGGACGCATGGGCCACCGCCCGCTACGAGCCGGGGCGCGAGACCTACGAGGTCGAGCAAGCCGGAGACCGGGCGCTGTGGGATCTCGCGGTGTCCGCCTACTTCGGCTGGATCACGCACCGCAGCCCAGGCCGCGACCGCTTCGGCCTGACCGTCAGTCCCGCTGGCGACCGCGTCTGGCTGGACTGTCAAGACGGCGTCAACTGAAACCAGCGCCCGCCACCTCACCGAGCGGCCGTGAGTCGACCTCCGTGCCTACTCCGCACCGCGGATACGCGTGAGGATGCCTCCCCAAGCGCCGCTGGTGAACACCAGAGCAGGACCACAAGGATCCTTGCTGTCCCGGACGGCAATCGACTTGTGGGCATGCACAGGAGCCACATCCACGCAGCCGGAGGTCTCGCCGCTGTGGGTGCTCTTTCTCCAGCGAAGTTTCAGCAGATCCACGTTCACCTCGGCAGTTCCACAGCGATGGCTCTGATCAGCTCACGGGACTCGGCCGGACCGGCGGCATGCGCCTTGAGCTGATCGAACAGTCTGATGTGCATTCGGACCTGCTCCTCGTCCTCAAGAAAAAGTCCCGATACGACCTCACGGTAGACCACTGCCGGATCGCGCTGATCAGGAAAGCGCAACACGGTGAAAGAACCTGCGGCGAGGGCGGGGTGAGGCCCGTTGGCGAAGGGGAGTATCTGGAGCTGGACGTTGTCCAGGCGTGAGACGTCGACCAGGTGGTCGAGCTGCTCGCGCATCACGGCATCGTCGCCGACTCTGCGGCGGAGGCACGCCTCATCGAAGACGAACCAACACTCCACCGGATCGTCCTTCAGGCGGCGGGACTGTCGTGTCTGGCGGGCTTCGATCTTCTCTTCGGTCTCTTCCTTAGACCAGGAGTGCAGCTCGGCGGCGAGCAGTGCGCGCTGATAGTCGCGCGTTTGGAGAAGCCCGGGAATGGCCTGGCACATGAACTGCATGAGTTCGCCGGCCTCCTCTTCGAGGCCGATGTAGGTGAGGTAGCCGTCCTGGAAGGTTCCGCCGAGCCGTTGCCACCAGCCCTTGATCTTGCATTCGCGGGCCAACTGAACGAGTTCTTCTGTTTCGGTCTCGTCGAACTCCAGGAAGTGCGCATACCGCTCGACGTCGGCGAGCTTGGGGCGGCCCTCAGTGGGGGACTCGATGCGCGTGATGGTGACGGCCCCGACACCGACGTACTCGGCGGCCTGCCCTCGGGTGCGGCCGAGTTCGGCGCGACGGTCACGAAGGATCTTGGCCAGCCTGCGGCGGCGCACGGTGGGGCTGATCCGCCTTGTGGTCATCGCAACCTCCATGGGTGGGTTTGTCGCACGCGTGGACCCGAGAAATCTGAACCAGTTCACCTGAACGACTTGCGATTCGTTGAGGTGCTGAACACACTCCAAGTTACTGACCGATGACGCATCGTGCTGGCGGTTCGAACGATGAACCACGGGCTCAGCGTCGTTCGAGCCTTCCAGATCGAGGACTGACGATGTCGGTACCGGAGCAGTTCGAGCAGGGATTCCATCGGGAGCGGGTGCGACGTCATGAAGAGCTGCGGAACGCACTGGTTCAGATGGCTCCGGAGCTCACGTGCGAGCTGCGCGGGGGCGGCGACGTCATCGCGGTCTGGGACGGAAGAGACCCGCAGCGCCGTCGGGTCCTGGTGATGTGCACGCCCGTGACGCACTCCCGCGAGGAGCGTTGGCAGTACCTCTGGCATGGGGACGCAGGCGGGGCGTGGACGGCCCAGGAGGCGGCCCGGAAGATCAAGGAGCACTTCGCGTGAACGTCTCCGGCTTCACACGACTGCCGATCGGAGAGCGGGACGCCCCTTCCGCCACGCAGATCCCGGGTGCCGTCCGCAAGTGGCTGGCAAGGCAGATCGGAAGCTTCCACCCCGTGCTGGACGATGCCGGGCATGCGCTCGGTGAGGCGGTGACCAACGTCGTCCAGCACACGACGAGCGACGCGGTGCGCGTGAGCTACACACTGACGAGCCCGTTCGCCATTTACATCGAGGTCTACGACCAGGGCGGCAAGGGCGGACGGCCGAGGCTCGGCACCGCCAACCTCGATGCTGAGGAGGGGCGCGGCCTGTACATCATCGACGCCTTGTCGGACGGCGACTGGGGCTGCCGCCGGATCCCCGGCAGCGAAGGTCACGTCGTGTGGTTCAGCATCGACGTCAGCCCCGACCACTCCGACGAACAGAGCGATGTGGACGGGAGTCTCGTGGCTGTTTCTTCTCCGTGAGCTGACGGAGCATGGCATCTCGCTGGTGGATGGGCGCCTTCGCAAGGACAAGGGGCGGCTGTCGGATGGGGCTGACGGCCGCCCTCTTGTCGAACACGTTCACGTTCGGGCCTGAGATTTCGGGGGTCTGGGGGCGGATCCCCCAGCTTCGGGGTTGGGGCGGGAGCCCCAAGGGGGCTGCCCGAGCGGAGCGAGGTCCTTTTGAGGAGGTGCGCGGAGCGAGGTCCTTTCGAGGGTGGCCGGGCGTGGTGGGGGTCACAGGGTCGGGGCGTTATGCGGGGCGGGGTGGCGGTGTCTTGTGGGCGTCAGTGAATGGACGCGAGAACGGAAACGTCATCATGAGCAAGGTCTGGTTCGTCACCGGTTCGTCGCGTGGCCTGGGGCGGGAGTTCGTTGAGGCGGCGCTTTCGCGGGGGGACAAGGTGGCCGCGACCGCGCGGAGTGTCGGGAGCCTGGACGAACTGCTCGCCGAATACGGGGACGCGGTGCTTCCGCTGCGGGTGGACGTGACCGACCGGGACGCCGTCCAGGTCGCGGTGAAGCGGGCCCACGAGTACTTCGGACGGCTCGACGTCGTCGTCAACAACGCCGGATACGCGCAGATCGGCGCGGTCGAGGAGCTGAGCGAGCGGGAGCTGCGCGACCAGTTCGAGACGAATCTGTTCGGCGCGGTGTGGGTCGTCCAGGCGGCGCTTCCGTACCTGCGGGAGCAGGGGGCGGGGCACATCGTCCAGCTGTCCTCGGCGGCCGGGCTCATCGCGATGCCGCTCGGCGGCGCGTACCAGGCGTCCAAGTGGGCGCTGGAGGCGATGAACGAAACCCTCGCGAAGGAGGTCGCCGGGTTCGGGATCAAGGTGACCATCATCGAGCCGGGTGGGTTCGCGACCCGTTCCGGCAAGAACCCCGACCCGCTCGCGAACGGGTTCATGGCCGAGCTCAACCCGGCCTACGACGGGCTGCGTCAGCGGATGGCGGAGATCGCGGGCAGCCAGCCCGCGGGCGACCCCGCCTCCGCCGCGCGCACCCTGCTGCGGATCGTCGACTCCGACAACCCGCCGCTGCGGGTGCTGTTCGGTCAGGGCTTCCACCCGATGATCAAGCAGGCCTACGCCGAGCGGCTCCAGGTCTGGGAGGACGGCCAGGACCTCGCGGTCGCCGCCCACGGCAAGCTTGTCCCGTCCCCTGAGTGAGCTGAGCACGCCCGTACCCGCACCCCGTACGCCTTGGCCTGGCGCGGCGCTTCCGGTGGATGCGCCGCGCCTTGTGGTCAGGGGCGGGGTGGGCGGGTCATGGAGAGGACGTCGAGGGCGGCGTCCAGCTGGGCCTCGGTGAGGTCGCCGTTCTCGAGGTGGCCGCGTTCGATGACGACCTGGCGGATGGTCTTGCGTTCGGCGAGGGCCTGCTTGGCGACCTTCGCGGCCTCCTCGTAGCCGATGTAGCGGTTCAGCGGCGTCACGATGGACGGGGACGACTCGGCGTACTCGCGGGCGCGTTCGACGTTCGCCTCGATGCCGTCGACCGTCCGGTCGGCGAGGAGGCGGGAGACGTTCGCGAGCAGGCTGATCGACTCCAGGACGTTCCGGGCCAGCATCGGCAGCATGACGTTCAGCTCGAAGGAGCCGGACGCGCCGCCGAACGCGATCGCGGCGTCGTTGCCGATGACCTGGGCGGCGACCTGGGTGACGGCCTCCGGGATCACCGGGTTGACCTTGCCCGGCATGATGGACGACCCGGGCTGCAGGTCCGGCAGGCGGATCTCGGCGAGCCCGGCGCGCGGGCCGGAGCCCATCCAGCGCAGGTCATTGGCGATCTTGGTGAGCGAGACCGCGATCGTCTTCAGCGCGCCGGACGCCTCGACCAGGCCGTCCCGGGCGCCCTGCGCCTCGAAGTGGTCGCGGGCCTCGGTGAGCGGCAGGCCGGTCGCGCGGGCGACCTCCGCGATCACGCGGGCGGCGAAGCCGGGCGGGGTGTTGATGCCGGTGCCCACGGCCGTCCCGCCCAGGGGCAGCTCGGCCAGCCGCGGCAGGACGGCCTCCAGCCGCTCCACGCCGAGCCGGACCTGCGCCGCGTAGCCGCCGAACTCCTGGCCGAGGGTGACGGGCGTCGCGTCCATCAGGTGGGTGCGTCCCGACTTCACGACCTCGGCGAACTCCGCCCGCTTGCGCGCGAGGGACGCCTCCAGGTGGCGCAGCGCCGGGATCAGGTCGTTCAGCACCGCGCCCGTCGCCGCGATGTGGATGGACGAGGGGAACACGTCGTTCGACGACTGCGACGCGTTGACGTGGTCGTTCGGGTGGACGTCCCGTCCGAGGCGCTCGGTGGCGAGCGTCGCGACGACCTCGTTGGTGTTCATGTTGGACGACGTGCCGGAGCCCGTCTGGAACACGTCGATCGGGAACTGGTCGTCCCACGTCCCGGCGGCGACCTCGAGCGCCGCCTCCCGGATCGCCTGGGCCATGTCCTTCTCCAGGACGCCCAGTTCGGAGTTCACGGTCGCGGCGGCGGCCTTGATCTGGCCGAGCGCGGCGATGTGCGCGGGTTCGAGGCCGCGTCCGGAGATCGGGAAGTTCTCGACGGCGCGCTGCGTCTGCGCCCGCCACTTCGCCTCGGCCGGGACCCGAACCTCGCCCATGGAATCGTGCTCGATCCGGTAGTCCATGGAAAGCCACCTCCGCTGTGCCACGTCTCCGACGACGTGTCGGCCATGAATCGACGTTAACCCTCGTCGGTTCGCAGCCTCCGGAGCGCCCCGTCCATTCCCGGACGTGATCGACCAGACACCCCGTCCCCCGGATCCGGCCCCATCAGGATCCCGGCCTGCTGGAACCGGGATCCCGAAGCGCCGCAGCCGAGACCGCCAGCCATCTGCGACCGTCAGCCGCCCGAGGCCGTCAGCCGCCCGAGGCCGTCCTGCCATCCGGGCCGTCCGCCATCCGGGCCGTCCGCTGCTCGCGGGCGTCGGCGGCCCGGTGACCGTCCGCCGTCCGTGGCCGTCTGCCACCCGAGGGCGTCTGCCACCTGTGGCCGTCAGCCGTCCTGGCTGTCAGCTGCCCGTGGCTGTCAGCCGCTCGCGGGCGTCGGCGGCCCGTGGGTGTCAGCCGCCTGTGGCGGAGCGGTCCACGTTGTAGGTGCGGCGTTCGCCGGGACGGCCCTCCGGCTTGTGCTCGCCGTTGACCCAGATGTCGCAGGCGGCCGCGTTGCTCACGACGGCCGTCAGCTTCTGCTGGTTGTACTTGCGGGCGTCGCCCTTGGCGAGGGTCTCGTCCGCGAGGACGGTCAGCTTGGAACCGGGCACCGAGACGAAGATCTTGCAGCCGTCCTCGCGCGCGCGCACGAGCAGGGTCGCGGACTCCGCGCCCGCCGGGACACCGGACGAGGGCGTGCCCCCGCCGTTGGTCTTGCGCGAGGACTGGGTCGGGGACGGCCCGGGCTTCTCCTTCGTCATCCCGAAGATCAGTGCGGCGGCCCCGATGCCGCAGGACGCGACGGTCGCGCTGACCAGCGCGATCACGATCATGAGTCGGAGGCGGGGTGTGGCGGGCGCCGCGCGCCGGGCGGAGCGCGGCCCGTTGAGAGCGCGCTCCAGGCGGTCGGCGGCGCGGGCGTGGGTGAGCCTGCGCGTGGGGTTCTTCACGAGCAGCCCGTCGATCACCGGGGCCAGCGGCCCGGCGCGCAGCGGCGGCGGCGGGGACTCGTTCGCCAGGGCGCTGAGCGTCGCCATCACGTTCTCGCGCTCGAACGGCGGCTTGCCCTCGACCGCGGCGTACAGGGTCGCGCCGAGGGACCACAGGTCGGAGCGGGGCGTCGCCTTCTCCCCGGCGGCGACCTCGGGCGCGACGTAGGCGGGCGACCCCATGAAGTGGCCGGTCTTGGTGAGCTTCACCGAACCCGACGAGAACGCCAGGCCGAAGTCGGTCAGCACCACCCGGTCGCCGTCCAGCAGCACGTTGGACGGCTTGAGGTCGCGGTGCACGATGCCGGACCGGTGCGCCTCGTCCAGCGCGGTGAGGAGCTGGCGTCCGATGTGCGCCACGCGCTCGGGCGGGAGCGGCCCGTCGCGCTCGATCAGGTCCTCCAGGCTGGGGGACTCGATCAGCTCCATCACGATCCACGGACGGCCCTGCTCGATGACCACGTCGTAGACCTCGACGATCGAGGTCGAGCGCAACTGCGCCGGAGCGCGCGCCTCGCGCAGCGTCCGGCGGTAGAACACCACCCGGTCGTCCTCGGAGAGGTCCTCGGGCAGCCGCAGCTCCTTGATCGCCACCGCGCGATCGAGGAGGTCGTCGTGGCCTCTCCAGACGGTTCCGTTGGCGCCGTGACCGATTTCCGAGACCAGCCGGTAGCGCGTCGCCAGCACGAGGCGCTCTGACTGAGACATGGCGGAAAAGATACCGGAGTGACCAGGTTCCGAGCGGCTACACCCAGGCACCAACTTGGATTTTCCGCCGAATGTATCCGCTCTGTCACCTTAGGCCCGGCCAGTGCCCCCGCGTCCCCAGATCACCCCCGTGCAAACCTGCCCGACCGTCCCCGAAAGCCTCGTCCCGCAACGCCCCCGAGCCACCCCGTTCTCACCCACACGCGACGCGCCCCGCGAGCCCGCGACCCGGCGCGTCCGGGCGACCTGAGCGGCTGCGCCCGGACGCGTCAGACGGCGCGCTCCCGCCCCGAAGCGACACAGCCGAACCGCGATCTCCGCGGGCTAGGTGTGCGAGGAGCTCAGCCTGCGCACGAGCGCGTTACCAACCGCGCGGGGCGACGCCGGAGGCGAGCCCCGCGCGGTTGATCGCGAAGCGATGCCGCGCTCGCCCGAGTCACCGGGCCGCGCCCGAGCCGTTAGGCGAGGGCGTGGAGCCGGGGGCTCCATGAACACGCTCCGATCAACGCCGTCCGATGGTGAGGACGGGGCCGGTGGTGTCGGCGAAGAAGTCCTCGCCCTTGTCGTCGACGACGATGAAGGCGGGGAAGTCCTCGACCTCGATCTTCCAGACGGCTTCCATGCCCAGCTCGGGGTACTCCAGGACCTCGACCTTCTTGATGCAGTCCTGGGCGAGGCGGGCGGCGGGGCCGCCGATGGAGCCGAGGTAGAAGCCGCCGTGCGCGCCGCACGCGTCGGTGACCTGCTGGGACCGGTTGCCCTTGGCGAGCATGACCAGGGAGCCGCCCGCGGCCTGGAACTGCTCGACGTAGGAGTCCATGCGTCCGGCGGTGGTGGGGCCGAACGAGCCGGACGCGTAGCCCTCGGGGGTCTTGGCCGGGCCCGCGTAGTAGACGGCGTGGTCGCGCAGGTACTGCGGCATGGGCTCGCCCGCGTCCAGCCGCTCCTTGATCTTGGCGTGGGCGATGTCGCGGGCGACGACGAGCGGGCCGGTGAGCGACAGCCGGGTCTTGACCGGGTACTTGGTCAGCTCGGCGCGGATCTCGTCCATCGGGCGGTTCAGGTCGATCCGGACGACGTCGTCCGAAAGGTGCTCGTCGGTGGTGTCCGGGAGGTAGCGGGACGGGTCGGTCTCCAGCTTCTCCAGGAACACGCCCTCCGCGGTGATCTTGCCGAGGACCTGCCGGTCGGCGCTGCACGACACGGCGATCGCGACCGGGCAGGACGCGCCGTGCCGCGGCAGCCGGATCACGCGGACGTCGTGGCAGAAGTACTTGCCGCCGAACTGCGCGCCGATGCCGAGCTTCTGGGTCAGCTCGAACACCTGCTGCTCCAGCTCGACGTCCCGGAAGCCGTTGCCGAGCGGCGAGCCCTCGGTGGGCATGGTGTCCAGGTAGTGCGCGGACGCGTACTTGGCGGTCTTCAGCGCGTACTCGGCGGACGTCCCGCCGACGACGATCGCCAGGTGGTACGGCGGGCACGCGGCGGTGCCGAGCGAGCGGATCTTCTCCTCCAGGAAGGACATCATCCGCTTGGGGTTCAGGACGGCCTTGGTCTCCTGGAACAGGAACGACTTGTTGGCGCTGCCGCCGCCCTTGGCCATGAACAGGAACTTGTAGGCGTCGCCGTCCGTCGCGTACAGCTCGACCTGCGCGGGGAGGTTGTTGCCGGTGTTCTTCTCGTCCCACATGGTGACGGGGGCCATCTGCGAGTAGCGCAGGTTCAGCTTCGTGTACGCGTCGTACACGCCGCGCGAGATGGCCTCCTCGTCCCGCCCGGACGTCAGGACGTGCTGGCCGCGCTTGCCCATGACGATCGCGGTCCCGGTGTCCTGGCACATCGGCAGGACGCCGCCGGACGCGATGCCCGCGTTCTTCAGCAGGTCCAGGGCCACGAACCGGTCGTTGGGGGACGCCTCCGGGTCGTCCAGGATCTTCCGGAGCTGCGCCAGGTGCGCGGGCCGCAGCAGGTGCGCGATGTCCCGCATGGCGGTCTCGGTGAGCAGCCGCAGAGCCTCCGGCTCGACCTGGAGGAACGTCCGCCCGCCGGCCTCGAACGTCGACACGCCGTCCGTGGTCAGCAGCCGGTACTCGGTCTCGTCCGGACCGGTCGGCAGCAGGTCGGTGTAGGAGAACTCAGGCATCGAAGATCCTCAGGAGGTGTCCGGGTGGGGCCGCCCTACAGGGTACGACCTGTCGGCGGGAGCCTCCGGCCGGGAGCCCGTGTCCCCACGGACCCTCCGGCCGGGAGGTCGTGACTCCACGGAGCCTCCGGCGGGGAGGCGTGTGTTCACGAACCCTCGAGCCGGAAGGCGTGTGTTCACGGACCCTCCGGCCGGGAGGCGTGGGGCGGGGAGAACTCTGCCGGTGGGCGAGGTCACTTCGCGACTTCCGCCCTGAGCGGCTCGGCCGTGGCCTTCCGTGGCGTCCGGGCCGGTTTCGCGGGACGCAGGCCGAGGGCGACGCCGACCGCCACCAGCGCGGCCCCGGCGACCTCGGCCGGACGGGGCGTCGCGATGCCGAGGATCATGGTCGTCAGGACGGCGCTCACCGGGATCATCCCGGCGAACAGGCCCGCCCGGTCGGCGCCCATCCGTCCGAGGGCGTCGTACCAGAGCAGGAACGCGGCGCAGGTCACGACGACCGTCAGGTACAGCAGCCCCGCGAACTCGGCGCCGGTCGGGAGGCGCAGGACGTGCCGTCCGTCCGTGATCAGGCCCGTGACCAGCAGCATCGGGGACGCGAGCGCCGCCGACCACGCCGACGTCCGGATCGGTCCCAGCCGAGGCAGGACGGGCACGGCGAGCAGCGAGAAGCAGATCTCCCCGCCCAGCGCCCCCAGCGACAGCAGCAGCCCCCGGACCGTCCCGCCGCCGAGCCCGTTCGCCAGCCCGGCCCCGGCCGTCACCACGCACGCCGCCAGCACGGTCGCCGGGGCGGGCCGCCGTCCCGCCATCAGCGGCGCCGCCAGCGCCAGCACGATCGGCACGGCCGAGATGACCGTCCCGATCGTCGCCGGGCTCGTGTCCCGCGTGCCGAGGACGATGAACACGTTGAACGCCGCCAGCCCCGTGACCGCCAGCATCACCAGGAACCCGAGGTCCCGCCTCGACGGAAGCCGTCCGGCCCGCCCGCCCGTGCGGCGGTCGTCCAGGCGGGCGATGGCGAAGAGCAGGACGGCCGCGCCCGCGTAGCGGACGGCCTGCCCGCCGAAGACGGGGAAGTCCGCGATCGTCGCGGAGACGGCGGTGAGCGACCCGACGATGGACATCGCGAGGGCGGCCTGCACGATGTCGCGGGTGTTGGCCGAAGTGGTCATGGCATGGAACGCTAGGAGCGCTTTGGTCCATGAAACAGGGCCAATCTCTTCACCGTTCAGAGGACCAAGTCGTGACGGACCTGCATCTCAGCCTCGACCACGCGGCCGGGCACCTGGCGGCGCAACTCGCGGCAGGCTGCCGGGACGCGATCCGGACGGGACGCCTCGTGGCGGGCACGCGCCTGCCGTCCAGCCGCGATCTGGCCCGCGACCTGGGCATCTCCCGGGGCGTCGTGGTCACCGCGTACGAGCAGCTGATCGCCGAGGGCTTCCTCGTCGCACGCCGGGGCGACGGCACCCGCGTCGCCCCCAACGCCCGCCCCGTCTCGGTCTCCGCCCCGACCCCCGCCGAGCCAACCAGCCACCCCCGGCGAATGGGCGGCCCAGGCCAGGCCGTCGGACGGAACGGACGACCGACCGGCGGGCTGCGCGGGCGCGCGGAGGTTCCCGGGCAGGCCCAGAGCGGCAGGGAAGGCAGCGCCGGGCCGGACGGGCGGGCCTGGGCGGACGGATGGGGCGGGGTGGGCCCGCGCAGGGTGCGGTTTGATTTGACGCCGGGGCGGCCCGATTTGTCGGCGTTTCCGCGGTCTCGGTGGTTGGCGGCCTATCGGGCGGCGCTGCAGGCCGTCCCGCATCAGGCGTTGACCTATCCCGACCCCGGCGGGGTGGCCGAGCTGCGGGCCGAGCTGGCGGCGTATCTCGGACGGGTCCGGGCGGCGCACGCGGACGCCGGCCAGGTCGTGATCATGAACGGGGTGGCGCTCGGGTTGTCCTCGGCCGTCCGGGCGCTGGTCGTGGCCGGGCGCACGACGCTCGCCGTGGAGGATCCGACCAGCGAGCGCCAGCTCCCGATGCTGCTGGCGACGGGCGCGCGGATCGTCCGGGTGCCCGTGGACGCGGGCGGCCTGGACGTCGCGGCGCTCGCCTGGAGCGGCGCGGACGCCGTGCTCGTGACCCCCGCGCACCAGTACCCGACCGGCGTCGTCCTCGCCCCCGAGCGCCGCGCCGCCCTGGTGGACTGGGCCCGCGCCGCCGACGCGGTGATCGTCGAGGACGACTACGACGCCGAGTTCCGCTACGACGGCGACCCGGTGGGCTGCCTCCAGGGCGTCGCGCCGGAGCGGACCGTCCTGCTCGGCTCGGTCAGCAAGGCCCTCGCCCCCGGGATGCGGCTCGGCTGGGCCGTCGCGCCCCCGTGGATGGCCGACGACCTGCGCGAACACCGCGAGCTGAGCGATCTCGGCGGGCCCGTCCTGGACCAGCACGCCTTCGCGCGCCTGCTCGCGGACGGCGCGTACGACCGTCATCTGCGGGCCATGCGACGGCGTTACCGGGCCCGGCGGGACACGCTGGTCGAGGCGCTCCACGAGCACGTCCCGGACGGCGTGGTCCGCGGCATCTCCGCGGGCGTCCACCTGTACCTGGAGCTGCCGCCGGGGACGTCCGAGACCACCGTGATCGATGTGGCGGCCGAGTCAGGTGTGCTCGTCCACGGAGCGAGGGAGATGTGGAGCGCGGAGCGACGTCGTCCGGCGCTCGTCCTCGGATACGCCGCTCTCACCGAGACCCGCCTGCACGAGGCCGCCCGCGTTCTCGGCGCCGCCGTGGCCCACGCGCGAACCCCGGCCCCAGGCCGGGGCGACGGCGCTGGCCGGACGGTTATCGAGGGTCGGCGAGGGTAGGAACGGGGTTCCCGTCATAGGAGGTACGGATGACTCTGGACGAGGCCGCACGGCAGCTGAAGATGGCCGTCCACGACGCGCAGGTGTCGTTCGACCTGATCGGCCTCGGCGACCTCGACCGCGCGCAGGAGAACGCGGTCACCGCCCGCGCCGCGATCGACGCGACGATCACGGCGCTCGACCGCGCCTCCACGGACCTGAGTCCGGACGAGGCGCGCGACGCGGGCGAGAAGGCGATCATGGCCATCGGCAAGGACTGACCCCACCCACGCGACCCCACACCGACTCTCATAGCCCACCCCAAAGAAGACCGCGTCCGGCGCGCACGGAGCGGGGGTCGTGCGCGACGGACGCGGGGCGGGGGTGGGTTCGGAGGGTCAGGCCACCGGACGTTCGGCCGCCACGGGAGCGGGCTCGCCCGCCGAGTCGGCGGGCTCGAACCCGCGCGCCAGCGCGATGGTGACGAGCGTCAGCACGGCCGGGACGGCGTAGCTGGCCTGGTAGCTGGACAGCGGCTGGACGATCAGCACGATCACCGCGCCGACCACGAACCCGACGTAGTTGAAGATGTTGACGCGCGCGACCGCGATGCCGAGTCCGCTGCCGTCCACCTTGCCCGCCGCCGAGAACGAGATCGGGGCGACCACGCACAGGCCGAGGCCGGTGACGGCGAAGCCGACGATGGCCATCGGGGCGTTCTGCGCGGCGAAGACCAGGAGCAGGCCGAGCGCGCCCACGAGCGTCCCGGCCCGGACGACCCTGGTCGCGCCGAAGCGGCGGACGCCGAGGTCGGCGACGGCGCGGCTGGCGACCATCATCACCTGGTAGGCGGCGAGGCCGAGCGGCGCGACGGACTTGTCGTGCAGGTCCTTGTCGAAGAACAGCGTGCCGAAGTTCGAGAGCATCGAGTCGGCGATGTAGAAGCAGGCCATCGCGACGCCGATGATCAGGACGGGCCGCCACGGGACGAGCTTGGCCGCCGACTTCATCGCGTCCGCGGCGACGCTCGCGACCTCCTCGGAGCGGCGGTAGAGCCGCGTCCCGGCGGCGGCGGACACCGCGATGCCGAGGACGGCCGGGATCGCGAACCCGACGGCGAGCGACTTGGTCAGCGAGTCCGGGAAGACGTACTCGTTGGCCGCCCACGCCCAGACCGCGCCGAGCCCGGCCGCCGCGCTCCACAGCGCGTGGAAGCCGGTGAGGATGCTGACGCCGTACGCCCGCTCCGCGCGGACGGCCTGCGAGTTCATCGACGCGTCCACCGCGCCGACGGCCAGGCCGAACAGGCCGATCAGGACGTAGAGCGGGAGGTTGGCGTGCCCGGTGAGGCCGATGCTGAGGACGGACAGGCAGACCAGGGGCTGCGAGATCCGCAGCACCGAGCCGCTGCCGTAGCGTCCCATCAGCGGCGCGGCGATCGCGCTGCCCACACCGGCGATGATCGGGACGCAGAGCACCAGGATGTTGATCTGGTCGTCGGTCATGTGGTGCGCGTCGCGGAGCTGGTTGACCCGTCCGACCAGGGTGGCGAAGCACAGGCCCTGGACGGCGAACGCGGCGTACGCGGCGAGCCGGGCCTGGCGGTCCCGGCCGGTGACGGCCCGTGCCGTGGCGGCTTCCGTTGGCATATCCGCCCCTTCTCAACCGCGAATCCGGGGTCCGGGCGGCCGAAACATGAAAGAGTTTCGCATGAGGGTAGAGAGCCGGACACTCGGCGGTCAACGCCCGCGAACATAGCGAAAAGGTTGCTCTTCGGCCACAGCCCACGACACCGGACGGGCTGTCTGGGCTTCGGATACGCAGGGGCGGGCGGATACGCTGGCGGCGTGGACAGCAGCCGCCCGCCCCGCGTGCGCGACCTGCGCGCGTCCGACACCGACCGGGAGCGCGTGGTCGCGGTCCTCGGCGAGGCGCTCGCCGACGGACGGATCACGATGGAGGAGCACGCCGAGCGCACCTCCCGCGCCTACGCCGCCCGCACCCTGGGCGAGCTCACGGGCCTCACGACCGACCTCGGCCCCGAGGAGTCCCAGCCGATCCTGGTGGACGACCGTCCGGTGTCGGTGCTCTTCGGGCGGACGCGCCGTGAGGGCCGCTGGGTCGTCCCGGTGAAGCTGCCCCTGTTCGCGCTGTTCGGGACGGTCGAGCTCGACCTGCGCGACGCCGTGCTGCAGCGCCGCCACATCGTCCTCGACTCGCTGCTGGTGGCCGGGCGCGTCCGGTTGCTCGTCCCGGACGGGGTGCACGTGACGGTCACCGGACGCACCGCGCTCACCACCCGTGACCTGCGCACCCGTCCCGAGCACGACGGCCCGACCGTGGAGGTCAGCGGCACGCTGATCTTCGGCTCGATCACGGCCCGCGCCCCGAGGCGCACCCTCCGCGAGCGCGCCCGCGCCCGCCTCCCCCGCCGCCGCTCCTAGAGCGTGTCTCAAAGCCACCTGGGCGCCGCTCGCCACGGGCGCCGACTTCGAGACACGCCCTAGCTAGAGGACGCCATCGAGGACGGTCTCGGTGATCGGGGGGCGTTCGCAGAGCGCGAGCAGCTCGTTCGCGAGGGACGTGAGGAGCAGCGGGTCGGTGCCGTAGCCCTCGAACCCGGCCGCGAGCAGGGTGCGCGGGACGGCGTCCGCGTCGAGCAGGACGCGCCAGTCCTCGGGCGAGAGCGCGAGGTACTCCAGGTGCCGGAGCCGCGTGATCTCCAGCGGGTCGGCGAGCGTGCGGGGGTAGGCGGTCAGCGTGCGCAGGCGCGGGCAGTCGAAGACGGGCGCGAGGCTGAGCGGCTCGTCCTCCCAGACGCCGAGGTGCAGGACCTCCAGGTCCGGGTGCGCGGCGGCCTCGACGCCCGGCAGGCTCGCGTGGTTCACGTACGCCACCGCCCGGGACCGCTCGCCGGACGGCCGCCACGCGCTGTCCCGGTCGTGGACGATCCTGTCGGTGAGCGAGTCGGCGATGAGCTCGCCGCCGATGTTCTCCTCGTGGCCGATCAGGATGACCTGGCCCAGGTGCCCCTTCGAGCCGGGCGTCAGGTCGATCGCGTAGCGGTCGCCGCCGCCGTTGTCGCCGAACGCGATCCAGCCGGGCGAGCCGACCAGGCCCTGCACGGCGTCGTCCGGCAGCGTGACGACCGCGTCTCCGGCGGCGAACTGCCATGGGGCTGGACGGGACGCCGCGTCCGCGATGTAGAGGCCGTCCAGGGGGAAGAGTTCGCAGCGGACGGCGCGGGCGTGGTCGCCCATCGCCGTGTAGTCGCCGTTCAGGTCCTCGAACCGGGCCCGGGTGACGCGGTAGAGCGCCTTGAGCTCCTCGGGGAGCGGGACGCCGAGCCGCGCTTCGGCGGCGGCGATCTCCTCGTCCGTCGCGCCGATCGCGTTGGGGAGGCGCTCGCGGAGCGTCCGCTCCAGCAGTTCCGCGTCCGCCGTGGGCGCGGGAGTCGCGTCCGGGGACGGCTCGGGGAGGCGGCGCCACGGCTCCGGGACGGCGCCCTCGACGAAGACGAGCTCGCCCGGACCGGCGTGCCCGACCGCCCGGTCGGCGGCGGCGCCGGTGTCGATGAGGCGGAGCGTGGTGTGTCCGTCCGGCTCGATGTCGACGACGAACGAGACGCCCTCGAGGGCGCCGAGCGAGTCGCGCACCAGCTCGACCGCGTCCCACTCCTCCTGCATGTCGCTGACCTGGTAGGCCCGCCCGAGGACGGGCGCCGGACGCGGCACCGGGACGCTCCAGCTGCCCTGGCCGATGAACCCCTCGGCCCGGCCGCCCTCGGCGCCGAGCCCGTCCCGCACGAGCCGCAGCAGGGGCACCCAGGTGGCGAAGTCGTCGAGGGCGGGCATGCGGGACCTCCGGATTCGTTGATCGTTGCGAAGCCCGATTGTGCCCGCTCAGCCCGACATTTCAGGCAGAGACAGCTCCAGGCTGCCGGAGATCGCCGCGAACGCTCGTCCGACGCGGTCGAGGAGATCGTCGAACGGGGCGTCCGAGAAGACCCAGCCGCGTCCGGCGACGCTCCACGCGGTCGTGGTGAGCTGCGCGAGGACCTGCGGACGGAGGTCGTCGTCCGGCAGCCCGAGCCGTTCGCCGAGCAGCCCGGCGAGCTTCTGCTCGGCGCCGTGCCGGTGTTTGCCCGCGTACGCGAGCAGGGACGGCGCGGTCACCACGAGCCGTCGCGTCGCCTTGTACCGCTCGCCCCACTCGGGTCCGAGACCGGTCACGACCTCGGCCAGGACGTCGCGGAGCGCGTCGATCGCGCGTCCCGCGGGCATGCGGCCGAGGGCGTCGAGGTAGGCCGTCCACAGCTCCTCCTCGGCCTCGATCGCCGCCGCCTCCTTGGCGGGGAAGGTCCGGAAGAACGTGCTCTTGGAGACCTCGACGGCGTCCACGAGCTCTTCGAGCGTGACCGCGTCGAAGCCGCGCTCGGTGAACATCCGCAGCGCCGCCTCGGCGAGCGCGCGCCGCGTCCGCAGCTTCTTCCGCTCGCGCAGCGGCAGCGCCCGCACCGCGTCTTCGCCCGCCATCGGAGAGGTCATGCGGCTCACGCTATACCGCTCCGTGCACGGTTGCTAAATGAGACTC
The DNA here is from genome assembly GCF_000518265.1 of Actinomadura oligospora ATCC 43269. Classification (GTDB taxonomy): domain Bacteria; phylum Actinomycetota; class Actinomycetes; order Streptosporangiales; family Streptosporangiaceae; genus Spirillospora; species Spirillospora oligospora. The sequence goes on from NZ_JADG01000016.1 coordinate 274,836, forward strand.
AGTGCCATTAGGTTCTAGGTATCGACTTCGATGGTGAGGAGAACCGAGATGTCCGCAACCACCGCGCCCGCTCTGAACGGCCAGGTCATCGGCCGCGCCCACTACGCCACCCGCGCCGTCCTGGAACGTCGGCTGGAGGGGCTCGGGCTGACGTTCCAGCAGGGCCTCGTGCTGAACGCCCTCGCCGCCGGCGACAAGGACCGTGACCAGGTGATCGACCTGCTGGCCTCGTCCCTGAAGATCGCCCGGACGGATGCCGAGGCCGTGGTCGACTCCGTTTTGGAGGCGGGCCTCGTCGACCCGTCCGGCGGCGCGCTCACCGAGGCCGGACGGTCGGTCCAGGCCGAGATCGGAGCCGAGACGGTGAAGATCGTCAGCCGCCTCTACGCCGGCCTTCCGGCGGACGAACTCGCCGTGGCCGCACGCGTCCTCACGACCCTGACCGAGCGCGCCAACGCCGAGCTCGCCTGATCGGGGAGCCTCGTGTCAGTGGCCCGCGACGATCTTGACGGCGACGACGACCGCGCCGATCAGGAGGTCGAGGACGCCCGCGACCAGCGCGGCGAGCGGACGGCCGCCCATGCGGCGGCCACTGACATAACCCCAGACGAACAGGGACAGGACGTCCAGGCCGACGGCGGTCAGCAGGGCCGTCCGAAGCGTCATCAGGCCGAGGGCGGAGACGCCGATCAGCAGCAGCGGGCTCACCGCCGACAGCAGGAGGGGGCTGGTGATGTAGAGCGAGCGCAGCATCCCGTGCCGGTCGGGACGGACGCCGTGGACGGTCATGTGCGCCTGGCCGTCCGAGACGAGCGTGGCCAGCCAGAGTCCGGCGGCGGTGCCGATCACCGACAGCGCCGCTCCGCCGGGGCCGACGTGGCCGCCGAGGGCGAGCCCGGCGGCGACCGCGATCATGGTGATGGTCGCGTAGATGCGCTCCTTGAGGCGCTCGGTCGCGATCTCGACGCGCAGTTCCGCGTCGACGCCCGGTCGGTTCGGCTGCGGTCGCGGCTCGTCCACCCGGCGATCGTGGCACGTATCGGCCGCTGACCTGCTGAGACACGCAGTCGGCGCCTGGGGCCGATCAGGTGGAGAAGGTGGCCATGCCGACCCGCCAGGCGGGGTCGAGGTCGGCGTCCGGCGGGAAGCGTCCGTCCAGTTCCAGGATGACCATGCCGTGCGCGAACGCCCAGACCGCGCGGGCGCGATGCTCGTCCGGGACGGCCTTGACCAGCGGAAGCGCGGCGCGCGCCTCCAGGCCGTCCGGGAGGAGATGGCGGGGGAGCGGGCCCGCGGTCATCAGCCGGTACAGATGCGGATGGGCCAGCGCGTACTCGCGATAGGCCGCGCCGAGGGCGACGAGCGGCTGTCCCGGCTCGGCGGCCACGGCGGCCTCCTGCGCATCGGCCATCTCCGCGAGGCCCTGCGCGATCAGCTCGGCCTCGACGGCCTGCTTGTCGGGGAAGTGCTTGTACAGCGAGGGCGCGCGGATGCCCAGTCTGTCGGCGATGCGGCGCATGGTCAGGGCGTCCGCGCCCTCGGTCTCCAGCAGTTCACGGGCGGCGTCGACGATCTGCCGCGAGCGGGGACGGTCAGCCACGGCGCGATCCGTCCGCGGCGCGAAGCCCGTAGCCGAACGTCCGGTCCAGGGCGATGTGGCCGAGCCAGCCGAGCAGTCCGGCGAAGACGGCGGGGGGCGCCAGCGGCGAGAAGGGGAAGGCGACGGCCAGCGCGAGCGGGATCGCCGACCGGTGCGCGGCGTTGTAGAAGGGGACGGCGCGGGGGCCGAGCTTGCCCTGCCCGCCGTTCCTGGAGTCGATGACCATCATGAAGTCCGGCGCGACGAAGAAGGCGACGGCCATGACCAGGGCCAGCACGCCGTGGTTCCAGACCTCCAGCCCGGCGAACGCGGCGTAGAAGGCCCAGAGCGCGGCCCACCCGGCGCGAGCCGTCCACCAGAGGAGGGACCGTCCCTGCGTGGCGGCTCCACCCATCACTGCACTGTGCTGAACCATCGTGGCCTCCTTGGCTAACGGCGTTAGCTAGACAGTAAGGCTAACGGCGTTAGCCGTCAAGAGAGGAGCACCTTTGCGATCCGGCGAGCGGCCTCCCCGGGCGTCCCGACCGGGCTGATGGCCTCGCCCCACGACCACAGGTACGAGCGGACGCCGTTGCCGTACCCGACCGACACGTCCTCGCAGAAACGCCCCCCGACCTGCGGATTGTTGACGTGGAGCCGCACGTCACCGTCCGCCGCCCGCTTGATCAGGACGTCCAGTCCAGGCCCCACGTCCTCCAGGGCCCGCCCAAGCGCGTCAAGATCCCGCTCGTCGTCGGACGCCGCGTCCAACTCCGCGAGGTTCTGCTCCGCGTATGAACTGATCACCCTGATCGTCGACGAGAGGAAGCCATGTCGTCGCATGGCCTCCTCATAAGCCGCCCGAACGATCTCCGTAGCCCGATGCAGCACGACCCGCTCCACCTGAGGCACATCCATCAGAACGCCACCGCCCGTCCACCCTGCACGTGCAGCATCCGCGCGATGCTTTCGGCCGCCCCCACGGCGTCCACGACGGGCCCGAGCGCGACCCCGCTGGCGACCCAGACGAACCGCCACCCCACCGCCCGGTCGAAGTCACACCCGACGTCCGCGCAATGCGCCACATGAATCGAGTTGAACACGAACAGAACCGGACACCCCGACCGAAGAACAACGGTCGACCGAAGCCCCGGCCACCCCTCCTTGATCACCTGATGCAACACCTCCAGGAACGCCACCCGCTGATTGGACGGCAGGTGATCCCCTTTCGGGTAAGCCGTGACCCGTGCTTTCTCGTGATCCACGTCGAGTGCCTCCGAACTTCTGGGTGGACTTTTCGATTTCCGCCACCAAGCGTGTGCGCACGGACGTACTTTGTGCATTGTTCGGCGTGACCTTGGAACATCTCGGAAGACGGGAGCCCTGCCATGCCGCGGAAGCGTACCCCCAACGAACTGCCGCAGCCGAGAACCAACATGTGGGACCTCATCGCCTGGTACCTGCGGATTCTCCGCTCCGAGCGCGGTCTCTCGGGCACTCAGCTCGGCCAGGTCATCGGTGCCAGCACCACCGAGGTGTCCCGTATCGAAACCGGCCAGGCACGCCTGGACGGAAAACGCGCCGAGCTCGCGGACCGGAAATGGAAGACAGGTGGCATTCTTGGGCATCTGGTGTGGTATGCCAGCCTCGGTCATGATCCCGAATGGTTCGACCAGTACAAGGAACTGGAGCGCCGTGCCGCCTTCATCAAGATCTTCCAGTCCCAAGTGATCCCAGGTCTCCTGCAGACCGAGGATTACGCTCGATCGCTGGCGCAGGCAAGCGTGGACCCTGATTGGGTGGCCATCCTCGATGAGCGTATGGAGCGGCAGGAGATTCTCGGGCAGCAGCCGTGCCCGTTCCTCAGCGTGGTGCTCTCACAGAATGCCCTGGAGTGGCCCGTGGGCAGCCCCGAGATCATGAAGGAGCAGTTCGTGGCGTTGCTTGAGGCGTCGGAGCGGTTCAGCATCCGTGTCGTTCCACGCAACTGGGAGACCGCGGCCTATCCGGGGCTTGATGGCAGCTTCACTCTGCTTTCCGGTGACGACTACGGAGAGGTCGCCTACACCGAATCCCCCGAGGGCGGCAGGTTGGTCTCGTCGCCTACGGATGTTCGGAAGTTCGCCGTAAGGTTCGACAGGGTGAGCGCAAGAGCGCTCCCCGAGGGTCTCTCGCGAGACCTGATCCGTCGGCTGATGGAGGCGTTCAGTTGAGCACCACTCCCGTTTGGCGTAAGTCCAGCCACAGCGGCACCCAGCAGGGCGACTGTGTGGAGGTCGCTCACCTGGAGCACCGGGTCGGCGTCCGCGACAGCAAGG
>NZ_JADG01000017.1 GCF_000518265.1 Actinomadura oligospora ATCC 43269
CGCGCCGCCCGTTCCCGAGGAGCCGTCCGGCCCCGCCGCGGACACGCCCGTGACGCTCGACCTGCCCGGCCTGCTCGCCGACCACCTGCGGGCCGTCGGCGACGACACCATCCGCCAGGCGCTCATCCGGGGGCGGATCATCCGCCGCGGCAAGGGCTACTCCATCCGTCTCACCGTGCCGCTCGAACTCCACCACGCCGCGCGGTCAGATCCCCCAGCCCTTCCAGGACGAGGTCGACGGACTCCGCCTCGTCCTGCGACAAAGCGTCGGGGGTCGCCGTCGATGTCACCTGCCGAGAGTTGGAACCGGCCGCGATGACAGGCGTGCTTCGACGAATCAAGCCGAGGCGTGACCACTTCGACCACATTCACCGCCACCACCGACGGAGCGGACTTGCGTTCGAACGCTTTTCGATGACCGCCGCTGATCGAACTCAGGGCATGAAGATCGCCGCACGGCGGTCGCCCGTTCCGAACGTAGCGCAGCACCACGCGCGATCCGTCGACGCACCGATCGTGTCGAGCGGTACCGCCCGGTCCGGGAGGCTCTTGCATGAGGACGCTCGGTGCGAGCCGGGCGTTGGACGGCGGCGGGCGCGGGTTGGGCGGGCCGCCGTCCAACGCGAGTAGGGGGTTAGGCGGCGCTGTAGCCGCCGTCCAGGGGGATGACGATGCCGGTGGTGAAGGCGGCGAGGGGGTCGGCGAGGGTGACGATCCAGAAGGCGATCTCTTCGGCGGTGCCTGCTCTGGCGAGCGGGAGCTGCTCTCGGAGCTTGTGCATGGCCGCCACCGAGTCCGGGTCGAAGTCGTTGTTCTCCAGGATCGGGGTGTCCACGGGTCCCGGGGCCACGGCCGCGACGCGGATGCCGCGTGGTGCGAGCTCGACCGCCCAGGTGCGCGTGAGGAAGTCGAGGCCGGTCTTCGTCGATCCGTACAGCGACATGTACGGCCAGCCGCGCTGGCCGACCGCGGCGCTGACGTTGACCACCGTGCCGGAGGACGCTTCCAGGTGGGGAAGCGCCGCCTGCGTCAGGAGCAGCGGTGCCCTCAGGTTGACGGCCATGAACCGGTCGAACTCCGTGGCCTCGATCTGCCCGAGCGGCGAGGGGCGGACGATCCCGGCGTTGTTGACGAGGACGTCGAGGCGCCCGAACCGCTCCATCGTGCCGGCCACGACGGCCGCGGGGCCGCCTTCGGCCGCGATGTCCGCCACCAGCGGGACGATGCGCGCCCGACCGGCGGCCGTCTCCCGCAGCGTCTCCAGCGTCCGGCCCACGGCGACGACGTTCGCGCCCCGGTCGGCGAACGCGTGGGCGGTGGCGCGGCCGATCCCGCTGCCTGCGCCGGTGATGACGACGGTTCTGTTCGTGGATTCCATTTCGTTCCTTTCGGTCGGTGGACAGCGTCGTCCGCATACGTGGGGGCGGCGCTGCGGTCAGGCCGTCGCGGATTCCTCGTCCCTGGCGGGGCCCGGGAGGAAGAAGGCGACCACGGCGCCGAGCAGGCACAGGCCTATGGCCACCCAGAACGCGGCGCCGAAGGCGTCGACGAGCGGGCCGGTGAGGTGCGGGGACGTCGCGGCCGAGGCCGTGGCACCCGACGCGCCGAGGCGCGTCCGCAACTGCTGTTGCAGGACGATCGCCAGCAGCGCCGTGCCGACCGAGCCGCCCAGCTGGATCGAGGCGATGAGCGCGCTGCTGGCCCGGCCCGTCTCCTCAGGCGTGATGCTGCCGAAGCCGGTGGACAGCGCCGGTGCGAGCGTGGTGCCCAGGCCGATGCCCCGGACAAGCAGGCACACCACCAGCAGAGCGGTGTCGTCGCGCGGGTCGAGCATCGTGTAGCCGACAGTGGCGACCGCGGACAGCAGCATGCCGCCGAGGACGACCGTCCGGGGGCCGAAGCGTGCCACGAGCCTGCCGACCAGCGGCAGGATCAGCACCGTGCCGACACCCTGTGGGGCCAGCAGGAGCCCCGAGGTCCAGTCGCCGAACCCGCCGGCCTGCTGGAAGAACAGCGGCAGCAGGAACATCGCGCCGTACACCGAGCCGCCGAACAGGAAGGCGCCCAGCGCCGCCGCCGCGAACCGGCCCCGGCGGAAGAGCCGCACGTCGATGAGCGGCACCCCGCTCGTGCGCAGCGCATGCCAGACGTAGAGGGCCGTCAGCACCGCGCCCGCGGCGAACGAGACGACGGCGACCGTGCCGTCGCCGCCACCCGACAACTGGGACAGGCCGAGCAGGAGCCCGGCGAGCGCGGCCGGCAGCAGCGCGACGCCGGTCAGGTCCAGGCGGGAGGACGGCCGTTGCGAGCGGGGCGGGTCGGCGGGCATGACGCGCTGCGCCAGGACCATGCACAGCAGGCCCAGGGGCACGTTGAACCAGAACAGCCAGCGCCAGTCGAGGTTGTCGAGCAGGACGCCGCCGACCATCGGGCCGAAGACCGGGGCCAGGGTGATCGGGATCTGGATGAGGCTCAGCACGGTCGTCGCCCGCTTCGGGCCCGCGGCCCGCGCCAGGACCGTGAGCATGATCGGCTCGAACATGGCCGCGCCGATCCCCTGGACGACCCGGGAGCCGATCAGCAGGCCCGGGGTGGTGGCGACCGCCGCCAGGACGCAGCCGAGGAGGTAGACCACCAGGGCGATCTGCCAGAGCGTCCGCTCCCCGAACCGGTCCATCGCCCAGCCGGCGACCGGGATGGCGACGGCGAGCGCCAGGAGGTAGGCGGTGCCGACCCACTGGACGGTGGACAGCGGCACGGAGAAGACGCTGGCGAGCGTCCCCATGCCGACCGACACGATCGTCGTGCTCAGCAGCGCCAGGACCGCTCCCAGCGCCAGCGTCGATCCGAGGGCGAACAGGCCCGGTCCCGGCGGGGTCCCTGGGGAGGGCGAGTCGGTGCGCGCGGAGCCGTCTCCCTGCGCGACCTTCGCCGCGGTGTCTTCCATCGCTTCCTTCCGTCCGTGGGTTCGCGCCGCGCGGCGGACTGTGCCGCGCGGGTCCGAAAGGAGAACACCGCCGGGGACAGACGGGTTGCGACCGGCCCCCCGGGTCACGGGGTCCTTCGCTCACCAGTGGACGGGCCGGGACCGGCTTCTCAGGCCGCGATGGGACGGCAGCTCTTGCAGGGGCGGTACCCCGCCGTGCGCGCCGCGTCCGCTGACACGAACGGCACGCGATGCGGCGGCGTGATCCGGCGCGCGTGCGCGCAGGTCGGATGGCAGTAGACACGCGTGGTGTCGCTGCCGAGGAAGACCAGGCCCGACCGTGGCAGCCAGGTCATCTCCTCGGTGATGCCCTCGGCCGTCCTCAACCGCGCGCCGGTCTCCGGACCGCAGGCCAGGTCGCACGCGCCGCCCTCGTCGTGGGTGACGCGATGGCACGGGATCAGCAGGGGCGCCGGGTTGAGCGCGAGGGCGGTCCGCACGGCGTCGGTGTCCGGGAGCGAAGCCTCCCTGACCACCCACGTCAGCGGTCGCAACTGGCCGCGCGGGATGCCGCGCACCGCGTCGAGGATCGCGCGCTCGACCGGGGTGAACTCGCGCCAGTCGATCGGCAGTCGCGCGGTGCGACCGGTGCGCAGGGCGGACGTCAGCCCGGGGAGCGCCCGGTTCGTGGGGATCGCCGTGCGTCCGGTGCGGGCGTGGTGCCGTTCCTCGAACATCCGCGGGCCGGACAGCGTCGATCCCGGCGCGGCGCCCGTCACCCCTTCCGGGCTCCAGGCGACGAACAGGCCGCCGGCGGGGGCCTCGAGCCACAGGTAGGTGTCGTAGCGGTCGGAGGGCACGCCCACCCGCCGCAGGACCCGCGCCGCGAAATCCTCCGGCGCCCGCGCGGCCAGTCCGGCCAGTTCCTCTTCCACCCGGGTCCGGCCTCCGAGCGTGTCGTCCTCGTGACTCACGTGCTCACCTCCCCCGCCGAAGCGTTGTCCGTCTCCAGTACGCCGCGAAGCGCGGCGATGCCCCGCGACGCCTGCGCCTTGACCGTCCCGACCGGGCAGTTCTGCACCTCGGCCACCTCCGCGTAACTCATGCCGATCACATGGCGGAGCACCACCGCCGCGCGCGTGCGCTCGGGTAACCGTCCCAGCGCCGCGACGAGCATGTCGCGGTCCGAGGCGTTGGCGGCCCGCTCATGCGGTCCCGGCCCGTCGTCGGCGTGGTCGCAGGAGCGCTCCGGGTCCGTGAGGACGACCGGATGGCGGACGGCCGACCGCACGTGGTTGCGCCAGACGTTCGCGGCGATCGTCAGGAGCCACGCGCGCGTCCGCAGCTCCAGCCGACGCTGCGTGGAGTACCCCTGAAGCGCCGTGTAGGCGCGCAGGAACGTCTCCTGGCCCAGGTCGTCCGCCTCGACCGCCGATCCCGTCACCCGCTGGAGGAACACGTGGACGTCCGTGGCGTGGACCCGGACGAGTTCGGTGAACCCGTCGTCGAGGTCCTTCGCCAGGCGTTCGCGGAGTCGCGCGGCCGTCGCGTCCATCACCAAGAAGAACACCGCCCGGCCGGATTCGGCTGCGTCACCACCGGCAGGAGGTCCTCGTCTGCGGCCCTGCGACAGCAGGCGGTCGCGGCGGTCATGGGGTGGGGTGGGTGTCGGTGAGGCCGGTTACTCGCATGGTGATGTTCAGGCGGCCTGAGGTGAGGCCGGTGGCGGGGTCGGCGGTGCCTTCCAGGATTCTGGGGACGCCGTGGTAGAGGAAGCGGGACGGGCCGCCGAAGACGAACAGGTCGCCGGAGGCCAGTTCGATGTCGGTGTAGGGGCGGTTGCGGGTCTCGGTGTTGCCGACGCGGAAGACGCAGGTGTCGCCGATGGACAGGGAGACGACCGGGGCGGACGACTTCTCGTCCTTGTCCTGGTGCATGCCGAGCTTGGCCTGGCCGTCGTAGTGGTTGATCAGCGCGGTGTCCGGGGCGTAGGCGGCCGCGGCGGCCTCGTCGCCGTAGGCGTCCAGCACGGCGCGGCGGCCGAGGCGGACCATCCAGTCGGGGAACGCGGCGACGCGTTGTCCGTTCACGTCCCCGGCGGTGCGGGTGTAGCGGTAGGGCTGCCAGTGCCAGCCGATGCACACGGTCCGGACGGACATCACGCCGCCGTTCGGCAGCCGGGTGTGGCGGATGGGCACGGGGCCGACGGCCCAGGCGCGGCAGGCGGCCACGAGTTCGCGCTGCTGGTCGAGTGTGAGCCAGCCCGGCACGTGCACCGCGCCCGGAGGCAGCGGTGCGGTGGGCAGTGGGAGGAGCGCGTTCATCGCGGCACTCCGGCGTCGATCTCCCAGGTGCCGCCGTTGGCCGTGGCGCCGCGCAGGCCGTCCAGGGTTCCCGGTCCGGCGAGTGCGGGGAGGCGTGGGTCCTGGAGGGAGGCGAACGCGAAGGTGCGGGACGGGTCCCAGTCGGTGGAGTGGTGCAGGCGGCGGGCGAGTTGCGCGAAGCCGAGCGGGGACGCGGCGATCACCCACGCGTCGGGCCGTGGCGTGGTCAGCCGTGTGGCGGGACGCAGCCAGGAGGCGGCCTGCTCCGGCCAGCTGACGACGGTGAGCACCCGGCAGCCCCGGGCCGTCCAGGCGTCGGCGACGGCGTGGGCGGCCTCGCGTGAGGGCTCGTCCCGGCTGTGTCCGATGGCGAGGATCTCGAACCGCGTCAGGAGGGAGAGGAGGGCGGCGAGTTCGGCGTCGGTGTGCGGTGCGGGCGGGGACAGGTCGGGGTGGACGGCCCTGAGCAGGGGTGATCCTCTCCGGCGGACGGGGGTGGTCATGGTGTGACGTCGTTTCCTCGGGTCGCTTTCCAGCGGGTGTAGCGGGCGGGCAGGCAGACGGCGCAGGGACGGTATCCGGCGGCGATCGCGGTGGCCTCGTCGGCGAAGAACACCCGGTGCTTCGCATAATGGCCGCGGGCGAGGGCGCGGAGCGCGGACGGGCAGTCGAGCCGTCCGTAGAGACGGGTGCGGCGGTGCCCGCCCAGCATTCCGGGGGCCGGGCTGCGGTAGGGCCGGGCGTCCGGGCCGAGCAGGAGGTAGGTGCGCCCCGTGGTCGGCGTCCCGGTCATGCCGCGTCGTGGAAGACGAGTCCGAGCGTGCGCCGCCGTCCGGTGCGGACGGTGCTCACCCCGTGCCGCATCGGCCCGTTCGACCAGCCCCGCTTCGAGGCCACCGGACGGTCCCGCGTGGTGAAGATCAGCCCGTGGCCCTGGGGAAGGGTGGTGGACGATCCCCTCGACTGCGCGCGGGGACGCTGCTCGGTCATGATGAACTCGCCGCCGGTGAAGTCCGTGCCGGGGACGTCGAGGCCGACGACGACCTGCAGCGGGAAGAGCATCTCGCCGAACACGTCGCGGTGCAGCGCGTTCCAGTCGCCGGGGCCGTAGCGCAGCAGGATCTGCGCGGACCTGGCCTGCCCCGCCTCGTGGCACATCTCGACCCAGGTCGCGAGGTCGTCGGGCCAGGGCGCCGGGCGGCCGAGCTTGGCGGCCCAGTCGCGGGCCACGGGCAGCAGCTTCGGGTAGAACGCCGCGCGCAGCTCGGCGATCACCTCGGGCAGGTCGTGGGTGAAGTAGCGGTACTGGCCGGAGCCGAAGCGGTGCCGGGCCATGTCGACGGTGGTGCGGAAGTGCTCCTCGAGGTCGTACAGGTCCGCGATCGCCCGGCACTCGCCGGGGGTGAGCAGCGGGCCGGTGAGCGCGTTGCCGTACTCGCCGAGTTCGTCGGCCAGGGCCGTCCAGTCCTGGCGTTCGACCTGCTCGGCCGGGCGGCCGGTCGGGGTGAGGGTGTCGTTCATGGCGGGATCCTCGACGCTGTCGTGGTCCCGTCCCGGCTCCGCGGAGGCCGGGACGGGGTTCAGGCGGGCTGGTGGACGGTCTCCAGGTCCAGGAGCTGCTGCTTGCGTTCGGGGCCTCCGGCGTAGCCGCTCAGCGAGCCGTCCGACCGGATGACGCGGTGGCAGGGCCGGACGACCAGGAGGGGGTTGGCGCCGATCGCCGAGGCGACGGCCCGCACCGCCGAGGCCGAGGCCCCGCACCGGACGGCGACCGCGCCGTAGCTGACGGTCGCGCCGAAGGGGATGTCGTCCAGCGCCGCCCACACGCGCCGCTGGAAGTCCGATCCGCCGGTGGTGTACTCGATGTCGAAGCGGGTCAGCTCACCCGCGAAGTAGGCGTCCAGCTGGGCGGCGATGTGGGTGAACGCCTCCGGCTTCCTGATCCATCCGTTCTGGATCACCGCGCCGTTCCGCTGCCCGGGCACCGACAGGGAGGTCAGCGCGGTGCCGTCCACGGCGGTGGGCGACTCCTCCCCCACCAGCAGCAGTTCGCCCAGCGGGCTGTCGATCGTCGTGTAGACCGTCATCGCTCCGTTCCTTTCCGAGACTTCACGTGGTGACCTCCGCCGGAGGGCTCCGCCGGTCGTCACGGTTTCGACTATGCGCTCTTCAGACCTGGGACGCTGGCAGAAATCGGACACGGCGTTCGTGGCCCGGGGCGAGGTCAGCGGGCGTTGTGGAAGATCAGGCCGAGGGTGTTGCGGCGGCCGGTCTCGACCGCGTTCGTGCCGTGGCGCATGGCGTGTCGGCGGAAGCCGTGCGCGCCGCGAACGGGACGGTGCCGCACGGGGAAGATCATTCCCTGGCCGAGCCGCGGCCTCACCACGACGGCCCGGGACTGGGAGCGGGGGCGTGTTCGACGAAGACGTTCTCGCCGCCGGTGAAGTCCTCGCCGGGCTGGTTGAGCATGACGGCGATCTGCAGGGGGAAGACGATGTCGCCGTAGACGTCCTGGTGCAGGCAGGCGTGGTCGCCCGGCCCGTAGCGCAGGATCAGCGGGGTGGGCCGGACCTGCCCGTTGCCGGCGCATTCGGCGGCCAGTTCGGAGAGCGTGCCGGGGAAGGTGCGTTCGCCCAGCTGCGCGGCCCACTGGTTCGCCATCCACGCCAGCGGCGGGTAGAGCCGCTCGCGCAGGGTCCCGATCAGGGGGATGGCGGCGGGGTCGGCGTAGTACTTGTAGGTGCCGCGTCCGAAGTCGTAGCGCTGCATCACCACGGTCGAGCGGAAGAGGCCGGGGTCGTCGAAGGTCGCGGTGACCTCCTCGCACTGCGCGCGGGACAGCAGCGGAGGGGTCAGCGCCACCCCTTGGTCGTTCAGCCGCTCGAACAGCCCGTCCCAGTCCAGCGTGCCGAGCTCCGGCAGCAGGTCGTCGTGCGGGACGCGGGGTGCCGCGCCGCCCGCCGTGGGAAGGCCGAAGAGCGGCTCGGCCGCGGGGACGGGCTGATTCATGGCGGATCCCTCAGGACGGCGGTCAAGGCGGAGGGCGCTGTGGCGGCGGCACGGCACGGCCTGCACAGGGGTCGCCCCCGGCCGATGATCGCTCAAGCGGCGCGCGAACGCTGGCGGTAATCCGACATCGCGGTCCCGGGTCCCCAGATCCCCGAGATGGCCCGGCCAAGGGGGTTGGCGTCGCGGGTCCGCTCGCCTACCATGAGCCCAAACATGAGCACTGCTCATATTTAGTCCGGTCCGGACACCGTCCTGTTCGCTCGCGCCCCCCCGCCCGCCGACCTCCCCGTCTGGATGGAGCCCGCGTGATCTTCCACCTCCCCGAAGCCCGGCTGTGGCTGCTGAGCACGCCGGGCACGTCCTATGCGTTCCGGCTGAACGCCGCCGACGTGCCGCAGCACGTCCACTGGGGGCGACGCCTGACGGTCGGGCAGGCCGCCGCGATCGCCGCCGACCTGCCCGAATCGGGACCGGCGTCGGAGGACCCGTCCGGCGAGACGGTCGGCGAGGAGTACGTCGTGGAGGGCGGGCTCCGGTTCGGCGCGCCGTCGCTGACCGTCCGGTTCGAGGACGGCGTCCGGGGGTTCGACTGGTCGTTCGTCTCCCAGGAGGTCCAGGGCGAGCACCTCACCCTGACCTTCACCGACAAGGTCCGCCTGCTCGACCTCGAACTGCACTACCGGGTCAGGGACGGCCACGACCAGATCGAGCGCTGGGCCGTCCTCGCCGCGGGCGAGCCGGTCCAGGTGCTGCGCCTGGACTCCGCCGCCTGGACGCTGCCCGCGCGCGGCGACTACCGGGTCAGCCACGTCGTCGGCGAGTGGGGCAGGGAGTTCCAGCTCCGCCGCGAACCGGTCCCGGTCGGCGAGACCGTCCTCACCAGCCGCCTCGGCATCACCGGGCCGAACGAGGGCCCCTGGCTGATGGTCGACGCGGGCGACGCCGCCGAGGAGCACGGCGAGGTCTGGAGCACCGCGCTGGCCTGGAGCGGCAGCCGCCGCATCACCCTGCGCCGCGACCAGCTCGACCGGACGTCCTGGACGGGCGGCTTCGGCCACGAGGGCCTGGTCTGGAGGCTCGCGCCCGGCGAGTCCCTGCGGACGCCCGTCTTCAGCGGCCTGTACGCCCCGGACGGCTTCGGCGGCACCAGCCGCCGCTGGCACTCCTACGTCGAGCGCGAGGTCCTCCCCGAGCGCGCCGCCGAACGGCCGTTGATCTACAACTCGTGGGAGGCGACCGAGTTCGACCTCTCCGAGGAGCAGCAGACCGAGCTGGCCGAGCGCGCGGCGGGCCTCGGCGTCGAGGTGTTCGTGGTGGACGACGCCTGGTTCAGCACCCGCACCGGCGACCACTCCGGTCTCGGGGACTGGTGGCCCAGCCCCGAGCGGTTCCCCAAGGGCCTGCGGCCGTTCGCCGACCGGGTCCGCGCGCTCGGCATGGGCTTCGGGCTCTGGGTCGAACCCGAGGCGGTCAACCCCGACAGCGACCTGTACCGCGCCCACCCGGACTGGATCCTTCACCAGGACGGACGTCCGCGCACCGAGATCCGCAACCAGTGCGTGCTCGACTTCGCCCTCCGGGACGTGCGCGAGTGGGCCGTGGAATGGCTGGTCCGCACGGTCACCGAACTGGACGTCGCCTTCCTCAAGTGGGACATGAACCGGCCGTTCACCGAGGCCGGGCAGCCCGGATCCGCCGACCCCGACCGGGTCTGGATCGAGCACACCCGCGGCGTGTACGAGGTGATCGACCAACTGCGCGCCGCCCGCCCGGACCTGTACGTGGAAGCCTGCGCGGGAGGCGGCGGACGGGCCGACCTCGGCATCCTCAGCCGCGCCGACCAGGTGTGGACCTCCGACAACACCGACGCCGCCGAGCGGGTCGCGATCCAGCACGGCTTCTCGCAGCTCCTGCCGGCCCGGACGATGGGCGCCTGGGTCACCGACAACCCCAACGCCATGACGGCCCGGCCGATCCCGCTGCGCTACCGCTTCCACGTCTCGATGACGGGCGCGATGGGCCTCGGCGGCGACCTGCGGGCCTGGAGCGAGGACGATCTGGCCTGGTCCCGGATGCTGGTCGAGCAGTACAAGCGGATCCGCCCGGTCGTGCACGGCGGCGCCCTGTACCGGCTCGGCGACAACGCCGTGCAGTACCTCACCGACGACGAGGTCGTCGTGTTCCAGTTCCGGCCGTCCGGGCTCGTCCGCTCCACCGCCCGCACCCGCCTGGCGGCCCTGGCCCCGCAGGCCCGGTACCGGAACGAGGCCACCGGGACCGTCCACGACGGCGCCGTCCTGATGACCCACGGCCTCCCGCCGCTGCCCGCCTTCGACTGGACGAGCGAACTCGTCCACCTCACGCGAGTGTCCCGGTGACCGTCGCTCCCCCGCACTCCGACGCGCTCGAGGAGCCGACCCGCGACGTCGGCCGCCGCTGGGTGGCCATGTTCGTCCTGGCCAACTTCGGGATCAACATCCCGATGCAGGCGCCGTCGACGTTCCTGATGCCGCAGCAGATCGCCGAGATCGACTCGGCCGGGAAGGTCGGCGCGTACGCCTGGGTCAGCGCGATGGGCGCCGTCTCCGGCATCGTCCTGGCGCCGCTGGCCGGCGCGCTCTGCGACCGGACCACCGGCCGGTTCGGCCGCCGCCGTCCCTGGATGGTCGGGGGCGCGTTCCTCTGTGTCGGCGCGCTGCTGTTCAGCGGCGCGCAGACCACGGTCGCCGGGGTCGCGTTCGGCTCGTTCCTGCTGTCGGCGAGCATGATGGTGATGGGCGCGGGCCTGAACGCGGTCGTGCCCGACCAGGTCCCCGCCCCGCAGCGCGGCGTCGTGCTGGGCTGGGCGACGGTCCCCATGGCGAGCGCGCTGATCCTCGGCGGGGCGCTGATCGGACTGGCCGGCGGTTTCAGGGCCGGATACCTGGTGGTGGCCGCGTTCCCGCTCGCCGTCGTGGTCTTCGGGTTCTGGCTCAGGGACACGCCGCTGCCCCGGACCGGCCGCGAGCCGTTCTCCCTGCGGGTCTTCCTGCGGGGCTACCGCGTCAGCCCGAAGGACCACCCCGACTTCGTCTGGGCGCTGGCGTCCCGCTTCGTCATGGCGCTCGGCTACGCGCTCGGCACCCTCTACCTGCCCTACTTCCTGGACGACGTCCTGCACTACGAACGGCTGTTCCCCGGTCAGTCGACCGAGGACGGGCTGCTCATCGTGATCGGCGTCAACTCGGTCTCGACCGTCGCCATGGTCGTCCTCAGCGGATGGCTGTCGGACAGGCTCGGCAGGCGTCGCCTGCCGGTGTTCCTCGGCGGGGCGACGATGGCCGTCGCGGCGATCCCGCTGGCCCTGTCCCCGACCTGGACGATGACGCTGGTGGCGGCCGTCGTCCTCGGCCTGGGCTACGGGGTGTACCTGTCGGTCGACACCGCGCTGGTCACCGAGGTGCTCCCCGCGTCGGAGAACCGGAGCAAGGACATGGCGCTGGGCAACCTGATGGGCTCGCTGCCCTACGTCGTGGCACCCCCGATCGCCTCGTTCGTGATCGGCGATGTGGGGGGCTACCCGGCGCTGTTCCTCACCTCGGCCGCGATGTCGGTGGGCGGCGCCGCGCTGGTGTGGAAGGTCAGGAGCGTCCGTTGACCAGGCCCGCTGAGCGCGGCGGGTCGTCAGCCTGCCCGCAGGGACCGGACGCGGTCGTTGAGATAGCTGGTGAGGACGCGTTTGCACTCGGCGATCAGCTGGGGGTCGCCCTGCAGGTCGGCACGGAAGGCCAGGTTCAGCACGCCGTCGGCGCATTCGAGCGCGACCCGGAGCGCGATCTCCAGTTCGGCGTCGTCCCGGACGCCGAACAGGGCCGTGGCCAGCTCCCGGAGCCGTCCGGCGACGGCGGTGTTGTTGTCCAGGGCCGGATCGAGGACGTGGTCCTGGCCCGCGGCGCCGAAGTCGACCACGCCGAAGCCGGTGATCGTCCGGCGCATGGTGACGAACTCGTCGACGGCCGCGTCCACGGCGTCCGGGATGTCCCCGGGCCGCTCGCGCTCCAGGCGGGCCGCGACCCGCGCGACGAAGAGCTCCAGGTTGCGGGCGGCCAGCGCGCCGATCAGCCCCTCCTTGTCGGAGAAGAACTGGTACAGGGTGCCGATGGGCACCTCGGCCCGGCGGGCGACCTCCTTGGTGGTCAGCGCGACCAGGCCGGCCTCCTCCAGCACTTCGGCGCAGGCGTCCAGCAGCCGCTCGAAGCGCTCGACGCTGCGTTTCTGGACGGGCCGGCGGCGCTGGGCCCCTGCGGTGCGCTCCTGGTTCACGCTTCTCATCATTCCATCGATCCACACAGCATGAGTAAGGCTCATGTTTTGGGAGGTCAGGCATGCCCCTGAACCATCTGCCCGCGGACTTCGTCTGGGGCGCCTCGACGGCGTCGTACCAGATCGAGGGCGCCACCAAGGAGGACGGCCGCGGCCCGTCGGTGTGGGACACCTTCACCGCCCGCCCCGGCGTGATCCGCGACGGGCACACCGGCGACGTCGCCTGCGACCATTACCACCGGTACGAGGAGGACCTCGCGCTGATGGCCGAGGCCGGGCTCACCGGCTACCGCTTCTCCATCGCCTGGCCCCGCGTCCAGGCGACCGGCAAGGGCGAGGTCAACCCCAAGGGCCTGGACTTCTACGACCGCCTGGTGGACGGCCTGCTCGCACGCGGCGTCGAGCCCTTCCCCACCCTGTTCCACTGGGACCTCCCCCAGGGCCTGGAGGACGACGGCGGCTGGCTGAACCGCGACACCGCGCACCGCTTCGCCGAGTACGCCGCGCTCATGGCCGCCCGGCTGGGCGACCGCGTCAAGCACTGGATCACGCTCAACGAGCCGTTCATCCACATGGTCTGGGGCTACGGCCTCGGCACCCACGCCCCGGGCCGCGCCCTGATGACCGACTGCCTGCCGGTCGCCCACCACCAGCTGCTGGGCCACGGGCTCGCGCTGCGGGAGCTGCGCGAACACGGCCTCCAGGTGATGATCGCCAACAACTGCACCCCGGTCTGGCCCGCCTCGCAGTCCCCCGCCGACCTAGCCGCCGCCGAGGCCTACGACAACCTGCACAACCGCCTGTTCACCGACCCCCTCTTCACCGGCGCCTACCCTGACCTCTCCGCCTACGGCGTCGACGCCACCCTCGGCGGCTCCGTCCGGGACGGCGACCTCGACCTGATCTCAGCGCCCCTGGACGCCCTCGGCGTCAACTACTACAACCCGACCCGCATCCAGGCCCCCACCGCCGAGGGCCTCCCCTTCGAAGAGGCCCCCATCGAGGGGTACCGGCGCACCGCCTTCGACTGGCCCGTCGTCCCCGACGGCCTTCGCGAGCTGCTCGTCCTACTGAAGGACCGCTACCCCGCGCTGCCCCCGGTCTACATCACCGAGAACGGCTGCTCGGTGAACGACGTCGTCACCGAGGACGGCACCGTCCCCGACCACGACCGCATCGACTACCTGGACACCCACCTGCGGGCCGTCGACGCCGCCGTGGCCCAGGGCGTGGACGTGCGCGGCTACTTCACCTGGACGCTGATGGACAACTTCGAATGGGCCGAGGGCTTCCACCAGCGCTTCGGCCTCGTCCACGTCGACCACGACACCCAGGTCCGCACGCCGAAGGACTCCTTCGCCTGGTACCGCGACCTCATCAAGGCCCACCGGGCCAAGGCGCAACGCACCTGAGGCCCGGGTCAGGTCCTCCGGAGCGTGATCGGGAACGCGGTGACACCGCGTACGAACGCGTTCCGGAGGATGCGCGGCCCCTCGGAGTCGGCCCACTCGGCCGCTCCCACCCGTGCGACGAACTCCTCGAAGAAGATCCGCAGCTCGAGCCGGGCCAGGGACGCGCCGAGGCAGAAGTGCGGGCCGAGCCCGAACGCGATGTGGTCGCCGGGCGCGCGCGTCACGTCCAGCACGTCCGGACGGTCGAACACCTCCTCGTCCCGGTTCGCCGACCCGTACATGAGCAGCACCTGCTCCCCCGCCGGGACGGTCACCCCCGCGATCTCGGCGTCCCGGTCGGCCGTCCGGCACATGTTGAGGAGCGGCGTCGTCCACCGGATGAACTCCCCGACCGCGCCCGGGATCAGGCCGGGATCGTCGCGCAGCAGCCGCCACTGGTCCGGGTGCCGGATCAGCGCGTCGATGGCCGTGGCGATGACCGTCCGGGTCGTCTCCGCGCCTCCGACGAGCAACAGCAGCGCCTCGTGCGCGAGGTGCTCGTCGTCATAGCGCGGCTCGCCGTCCGCGTTCGCCCAGATCGTGAGCAGGTCCGAGGTCGGGCGTTCGCGCCGGTCCCCGGCCATCTCCAGGACGGCCGTGGCGAACTCCCCGACGGCCACCGCCGCCTCGTGCGTGACGTACCGGCGTCCGCCGCCCGCGTACACGGCGGTCGCCGACCAGTGCGCGAGCTTCGGCCACGCCTCCTCCGGGAACCCCAGGAGCCATCCGATCACGCGCGCGGGGAGCGGCGCGGCCAGCGTCTCCACGGCGTCCGCCGTGCCCTGGTCGAGCGCGTTCTCGACGCAGTCCACGGCCGTCGCCCGGATCCGCTCCGCGTACCGCGTCACGCCGCGCGGCGTGAACCGGTCGTAGACCATCCGGCGGCGGTGCGCGTGCTCCGGGTCGTCCTGCCCGATCATGGACGGGTCGGACGGCAGCTGCGGCCGGTACCCGCCCGAGCTCCGCCACAGCTTCGGGTTCCGCTCGATGGCGAAGATGTCGGCGTGCCGGGACACGCCCCACAGCCCGTTCGCCTCGTCGTGGAAGACCGGGGCCTCGGCGCGCAGCCACCGGTAGACCGACCAGGGGTCGGTCGCGTACATCTCGCCGTCGAGCAGGTCGATCGGTGGGGCGACCCGGTTCACGACCGGCCCCCTCGTACGAGCCGTCCGGGCAGCTCCCCGGTGTGCTCACCGTCAGCGAAGGTCTGGACGCCGCGCACGAACGTGGCGAGGTAGCCGTCGGCGCGCTGGACGAAGCGCCTGCCCCCGGCGGGCAGGTCGTGCCGCATCTCCGGACGCCGCAACGCGACGTTCTCCAGGTCGACGAGGTTGAGGTCGGCGCGCATGCCGGGCGCGATGACGCCCCGGTCGGACAGTCCGTACAGCCGGGCGGTGTCACGGGTCATCATCTTCACGACATGCTCGACGGGCAGCTTCGCGCCGCGTTCGCGGTCCCGTGCCCAGTGGCCGAGCATCGTCGTGGGCAGGGACGCGTCGCAGATGAATCCGCAGTGCGCGCCTCCGTCGCCCAGGCCGAGCACCGCACGCGGATGCGTGAGCATCTCGCGCTGCGCGTCCAGGTTGTAGTTGGAGTAGTTGAGCAGCGGCATCAGCAGGACGTTGCGTCCGCCGTCCGCCAGCAGCTCGTCGTACAGCAGCTCCATCGGGTCGCGCCCGGACGCCGCCGCCCGCGCCGCCACCGACGTGTCGGGATGCGGCTCGTAGTCGGGGTTGCGTTCGGCCAGAGGGAACAACCGCTCGGGGAAGCCCCGGACCATCGCCGCCAGGACGTCCTCGGGGTCGGGCCGCTCGGCGAGGATCCGGGCCTTGACCTCGGGATCCCTCATCCGCGCGACGCGCTCGGCGCGCGGCAGCAGCGCCATCTCGACGTAGGTCGGATGGTCGCCGAACGCGTGCAGCGAGTCCAGGCTGATCAGCATCCCGAACGGACGTGACGCCACCTGCGGGAACAGGGGCGCGCCCGCGTCGGACGCCGACAGCTCCAGCAGCTCGCGCCACAGGTCGGGCACCGCGTCGATCTGGAGCAGCGCGAACGACACGGGCCGTCCGATCGCCTTCGCCAGCCGCAGCATCCAGGCGATCTCCTGCGCGGGCGCGTTCACGTCCTCGCCCGCCGCGCCCGCCGGGGCCAGCTCGTACACGCCGCGTCCCAGCTCGCGCAGCGCCTCGCCGATGCCGAACAGCTCGTCCTCGGCGGCGAACGTGCCCGGCACGTACTCGCCGTCGATCGCCTTGTGGGTCAGCGTCCGCGAGGTCGAGAAGCCGAGCGCGCCCGCCGCGAGCCCCTCCTTGACGATCGCCTTCATCGCGGCGATGTCGTCGGCGTCCGCGGGCTCGTTGCGCGCCCCGCGCTCGCCCATCACGTACGCGCGGACGGCCCCGTGCGGCACCTGCGTGCCGAGGTCCATCGTGAACGCGCGGCGGTCGAGCGCGTCGAGGAATCCGGGGAAGGACTCCCACTCCCAGGCGATGCCCTCGGCGAGCGCGCTGCCCGGGATGTCCTCCACGCCCTCCATCAGGCCGATCAGCCAGGCGTGCCGATCCGTCCGTGCGGGCGCGAACCCGACGCCGCAGTTGCCCATCACGGCCGTCGTCACGCCGTGCGGCGAGGACGGCGCGAGCACCGGATCCCAGGTCGCCTGCCCGTCGTAGTGCGTGTGGACGTCCACGAACCCGGGCGTCAGCGCCGCGCCGTCCGCGTCGACCGTCCGCCGGGCCGGGCCGACGTCGCGGCCGACCTCGGTGATCGTTCCGTTCCGGACCGCGACGTCCGCCGTCCGGGGCTCGGCGCCCGTCCCGTCGACGACGAGCGCGTCCCTGATGACCAGGTCGTTCATGGGGTCTCCCCTCGCAGCGCCTCGGCGCCGAAGACGGGCTCGAGGATCGTGCTGTAGTCGGGACCGCGCCGCAGATGGTGACCGCCGTCCACGTCGATGACCTGGCCGGTGATCCAGGACGACTCGGGCCCGGCCAGGAACCGCGCGGCCTCGGCGACGTCCTCCGGCTCGCCGACCCGGGAGATCGGCATGCAGGCGAGGTAGTCGTCCAGGACCGGTCCCTGGTCGGCGATGCCCGCGACCAGTTCGGTGCGGACGATCCCGGGCCGGATGCCGTTGACCCTGATGCGCACGCCGCCCAACTCGTCCGCCGCGAGCTGGACGAGGTGGTCGACGGCCGCCTTGGACGGCCCGTACGCCCCGAACCACCGGTGCGTGGTGGACGCCGCGATGGACGAGATCGCGACGAACGCGCCGCCGCCGCTGCGCGCCATGCTGCGGGCGGCGTGCTTGAGCGCCAGCATCGTCCCGGTCGCGTTGAGCTCGAACGTCTGCCGCCAGGCGTCCACGTCGAGACCCTGGATCGGGCCGATCGACGTCGAGCCGCCCGCGCTGTGCACCACGGCCCTCAGCGGCGCGCGCTCACCGGCCTTCTCGACCGCGTGCGCGATCTCGTCCTCGTCGGTGACATCCGCGACGACGTAGGCGAGCCCGGTCTCCTTCAGCTTCGCCTCGGTGCGTCCGCACACCGTGACGAGCGCGCCGTCCGCGGCCAGCCGCCGCGCGCAGGCCAGCCCGATCCCGCTGCCGCCCCCGGTGACCAGCGCGGACGTTCCCTCCAACGAACCCACCACGGCCTCCCGATATGAGACTGTGATCTAAACTAACGTCTCAAGCAAGCAGTTGCTAGGTCCGTTCCGCCCAGCGGAACGGAGCCGGGTGGGCGACGGGGACGATGACCCGGCGGGTGGGCCGCCGCCGGTCACCCGCACGGTTCGCATCACGTGATCAGTTGCCGATCGAGGCCCAGAAGGTGCACTGGTGTTCCTGGGCGAGATCCGCTGACCCGATTGCGCTCGGCGCCAGCGATTGGACGTATTCGCCTCCCTGGAATGGCGACCATTTCGGCACATCGTGACCATTCGGGTTTCCCGTATGTGCGAACTGGCTCCAATAACGCATCATCTGGTTCGAGAGCCTGCGTTGCGCGCTTGTTGCCGGGCCGGGAAGCTGCGCGTCGTCGAAGAGGTACTGAAGTTCGCCACCATGAAATGCGCCGGTGGGAAAATTCGGCTTCGGCAGGGTGGTGAACCATGGGGCGTTCTCATCGCTGAATTCATAAGCGTAGACGGGTACGTGTGCGGACAGTGCGCGGTTTCGATCAAGAACGGGGCAGGCCCATGCCCAGTCCGTCACGACGGCGGACAGCGCCTCACCAGCGGAGTGAAAACGATCGCTGGGGTATCGAGCCAGGATCCGCGCGGCGTCGGTCGCCCCGAAGAGTGTGTGGATTTCATCCTGGTAGCCGGCATCGGTCGTCTGCTTGCCCGTCGCGGCCTCGATGGCGGCGGTGAAGAGGCGGTGTTCATCGCGCGTGGTTCCTTCGATGAGCGGCACGCGATTGAAACGGCCTGTGGCGAATGCCTTTTGCGGGCTGAGGGGAAGCACGCAGCCACCCGTTGTAGGCCCGGATCCGAGGCCGTCGTCGGACCACCTGGCGAGTTCCTCCACTGGTTTGGCGCGCAGGCAGGCCGCGGCTGTACGGACATTGGGACAGCCGAGCTCGGAGGCGACGTCGAGTCCGTGCCGCTCACGCTCGGTGCGCGGTAGCGGGAACCAGGTCGGTGGACCCGGAGACCATTTTTCCCCGGTGCATTCCGCGCTCTGTATGATCGCCTTCTGGAAGAGCTCTGCCGAGCCTGGGGCCGCCGGATGGGAGCAGACGCTCGTACCTCCGGCTGACTCGCCAAAAATGGTGACATTTGCCCGATCGCCACCGAATGCCGAGGCGTTACGCTGAACCCATCGCAGCGCAGCCTGCTGGTCCTCGAGCCCGAAGTTGCCCGAAAGATGCCGGGCCGCACCGTGATCGAGGGCGGGATGTGCAAGGAATCCGAAGATGCCCAGGCGGTAATTGGGCGACACCACGATCACGTCGCCCGCGCTCGCCAGGCGCTGTGCGTCATAGAGGCTGCCGGCTCCGTTGATGAAGCCGTTGCCGTGGATCCACACCATCACCGGTAGTTTGCGAGCACTGCTGTGGCGGGGCGTTGTGACGTTGAGGTAGAGGCAGTCCTCAGTGTCACTGGCCTTGTCGATCAATCCCTCCGCTTGCGCGCACCGGTTGCCGGGCCTGGTCGCGTCCCTGATTCCCGACCATGATGCGGCACGCCGGGGGGAGGCCCAGCGCAGCGGCCCGGTCGGTGGGGCCGCGTACGGGATTCCCTGGAACAGCCGCGTGCTCGCGGTGAGCGCGCCACGTACGACGCCGGCATCGGTTGAGATCACCGTGGACTGATCGTGGCTTGTCCCGGCCTGGTTCGTGGACGTGGCACCGGCCGCTCCGGCGCATGCCGAGGCGCCGAAGAGCACCGCCGTGGCGAGGAGTGTCCGCAGGTGACCTGGCATGGTGGGCTGCGAGCGGTCGCGTCCTGTCGTTGAGCCCTGCATGAGCTGTCTCAAGTGTTCACACCCCGACCCTCTTCGTGTAAGGTATACACGAATAAAAGTGTAAGGGACTCACAAAGTCAAGCGTTCGGCGAGATTCGTAAGGGCGATCCACTGATGTCGACTGGCGTTGATCCGCAGGAGCTGCCACCGGGGTTGGCCCTCGCCTGGGGCCTGCCCACCAAGACGAGCAAGCTCGGGCGGCCGCCGTCTCAAACCGTCGAGCAGGTCGTCGAGGCGGCCATCGACCTGGCCGACACGGAAGGCTTCGCGGCGCTGTCGATGCCGAAGCTCGCCAAGAAACTCGGGCTCACGGCCAACGCGATCTACCGATATGTCAGATCCAGGGATGAGCTGCTGGTGCTGGTCGCCGAGACCGGGTGGGGCCCCGCACCGGATCTGGTGTCGGGCGCCGACCGCTGGCGAACCGCGGCGACAACCTGGACCCAGGCGGTGATCGACCGGTGCGATGTCCATCCCTGGCTGGTGGACCTGCCCGTCCGGGGTGCGCCGATGACGCCGAACCTGCTGCGCTGGACCGAGGTCATTCTGGAATCCTTCACCGGCGCCGGGCTCAGCCCCAAGGAGGCGATTCAGTGCGCGTTGCTGCTCGATATATATGCGCGCCGGATCGCCGCCATGCGCCGCGACCTCAAGCGGAGCGGCGCGGACTCCATGAAATCGACCGCCGTGCAGGATTTCCTGCTGCCCTTGCTGCACGAGCACGGATATCCCATTGTGGCGGCCCTGATGGTGGGAAATGATTATTCAGACGATATCGACGACACTGATGTGACTTTCGGTCTAACCCGGATTCTGGATGGCATCGACGGCCTCCTGCCGGGGAACAGAGGTCACCACACCGCCGACCCTGCCAGCTGATTTCACGAACGCCTCTCGCCATGAGACTGTGATCTAAACTAACGTCTCAAGCAAGCAGTTGCTAGGTAACCGTTCCGCCCAGCGGAACGACACCGGACGGGAGGGCCATGGAACGCCTCAGCGGACGCGTCGCCGTCGTCACCGGAGCGGGCAGCGGCATCGGCCGCGCCCTGGCCGAACGCTTCGCCGCCGAAGGCATGGGCGTCGCGATCGCCGACATCGAGGAGGAACCACTGGAGGACGTCCGGCGCGACCTCGCCGGACGCGGCGCCCCAGTCGTCGCCCAAGTCCTGGACGTCGGCGACGAGCGGGCCGTGCACACCTTCGCCGACCGCGTCTTCGACCACTTCGGAGCCGTCCACCTGCTGTGCAACAACGCCGGGGTCTTCAGTGGCGGCCAGATCTGGTCACGCCCCGCCCGCGACTTCGCCTGGACGCTCCAGGTCAACCTCTGGGGCGTGCTGCACGGAATCCAGGCGTTCGTCCCACGCATGATCGAAGGCGGCGACGAGGGCCACGTCGTGAACACCGCGTCCGTCGCGGGCCTGTTCGCCTCACCGTTCTCCGGCCCGTACTCGATCTCGAAGTTCGCCGCCTACGCCGCGACCGAATGCCTGGCCCACGAACTCGTCATCACCGGCTCGAAACTGCGCGCCTCAGCCCTGTGCCCCGGCGGCGTCGCCACCCGCATCCACCAGTCAGACCGCAACCGCCCCGCGACCACACCCACCGCACCGTCCGACGACCAGGCCTTCGTCGACCAGGTCATCGCCGACACCGTCGCAGGCGGCATCCCACCAGAGCAGGTCGCCGACCAGGTCGTGGACGCCGTCCGAACCCAGCGCTTCCTCATCCTCACCCACGACACCTACCGCCCAGGCCTCACCGCCCGCGCCACCGCCCTCACAGCCGACGCCCTCCCCGACCTCCCCACCTACGAACCCCACAACTAGGACCTCGGTTCGTTCTCGCCGAATCCCGGTAGTGATCGCTGTTTCATGGGCCATCGAGGAACGACGGGTATAAGATCGATCTTCGCGGAAGGCCGGTGTTTCGCAGCAAGGCGTCCCCGGCCAGGTTCTCTGCGGAAGCATTGGCATGCGCACTCCCCCAAACGGGAACCTGCTATTGCGCCATGCCCGCTCGCTCGACCGGTCACGTCCCAGACAGGCCCAACCTGCTCCGGCCCTGGTAAACGGCCGTGCCGAGTCCCTGCCCGAGCAGGGTTCCACCTGCACCGGCAAGCGGTATCGGCCCCTCAACCGGCTCATTGAGAAATCGCCTTGGAGAACGCCGAAGATCAAGTAAGCTCCCCCGAAACCGGAATTCGATCGGTCGAATTCGGCGTTCCTCCCGGAGGGCGATGGTGAATATGGAAGCGAACATGACTCCGGAGGTCCGGCGGCTCGGATCGCCCGGCCTGGTCAGGGAGTCGGACGAGCGGGCCGCGCTGGCCATGCTGGCCGCAGGCCCGGCCGGGCTCGTCATCACCGGGGAAGCGGGGGTGGGCAAGAGCGCCCTGGCTCGGCAGGTGCTCGGGCGGCTTCGAACCGACGGCTGGGAAGTGGCCGCCGTGGTGGGCAGATGGTCCCCGCAAACGCTCTTCCGAGGCGTCACGGAGGCCTTGTCGCGTTGGGGCGAGGAGCTCGCCCTGGAACACCCGCGCCTGATGGAGACCCTCGGTCTGGCTCCGTCGGACGACGTCCTGTTCGACATGACCTGCCGACTGTTGAAGAGCTTCCCCTTCGTGGTGCTCTTCGACGACCTGAGCCAGAACCACGACGGCACGGGCGCGCCGGATCCCGGCTTCAGCGAGGTGTTCGACCGACTCTGCCAGGCCGCCGACCGGGGCCGGGTGCTGGCGACCAGCCGGACACCGCTGCCGTCGGCCGCCGACGATCGGCTCGCTGTTCTGCGACTCGACCCCTGGGACCTCACCTCGGGCGCCGAGCTGGCGGCCAGGCTGCCCTTCCTGTCCACCGTGGATCCGGCCACCCGCGAACGAGTGGTCCGCGCGACCTCGACGCATCCACGGTCCCTGCGACTGGTGGACGCCTGGTTGTCGGCGAACCCCGATGGTGTGGGGGCGCGGCTCGCGGCCGTGACATCGGGGGCGGCTCCGCTCGACCTCATCATCGCCGAGCTGACAGGGCAGCAGCGAGAGACCCTGCTCCAGGCCGCGATCTCCACCGTCCCGGTCACCGCACACGACCTGGCCATCGCCTGCGACACCCGCAAACCGGATCAGAGGCAGCGCCCGACACCCAAGCGTGCGGCGCTCAAGAGCGTGCAGGCCACTGCGGCCCGGTTGGCCGAGCTCGGACTCCTCAACGCGTGGGAGGGGTGGGACGGGGACACCGTCTACTTCCCCGACCGCTGGATCGCCGAGACGCTGGCGCCGCTCCAGGGCCCCGCGATCGCCGACCGCCACGAACGCGCCATGAACATGCACTACAGCCGGACGCACAACGACGGCACATTCGACGATTACGTCGCGGTCTGCCGGCACCTGATAGCGGTCCAGGGAACGGGCGACCTGACACACTTCGCCCTGGCCGTCGTCGAAAGCCTGGAGGCGGACTTCGAATACGCGGTGATGGCGCTCCTGGGAGAGATCGCACCGCACGTGCCGGCGGGCAACGGCCACCACCGTCCCGTACGCGACCACCTGGTCGCCATGTTGATCCGGCACGGCTTTCCGCGCGCCGCACGCGAGGTGGCCGAACGATCGCTGCCCGCCGTCGGGGAGTGGGCCGCGGCCCACCCGCAGCGCGACGAGGCCAGGTTCAGCCTCGGCGCCGCCCACGACACCTGCGGCCGGGCCCGCTTCGCCGACGGCCGGCTGGCGGCGGCCGAGGCCGTGCTCACGGTCGCCGTGGACATCTACCACGAGCTCGCGGCCGAGCATCCGACCTTCATCGAAGCAGACCAGCGGCTCGCCGACTCGCTGCAGCACCTCGGCGAGGTCTACCGCGCGCTCGACCTGCCGCAGTACAAGGACAAGGAATACGAGACCTGGGCCGAGTGCTCTTCGATCCGCGCCCGGCTCTTCCAGGCGGACATGAGCCCGGAAACGGCCAAGCAAGCCGGCCTGGCCTTCCAGCACCTCGCCGACCTGGCCAGGCGTGACGGCGATCGGGACAACGCCCTGCAACTGCTGAGCACCCGGCTCGCGATGACCGAGGCGATGGCGGAGATGTATCCCTACGATGACGAACTCGTCGCCGAACTCGCCATCGTGAGGGAGGACGTCGCCACCCTCGAAGCGCACGTCGCTCACGGCCCTGAGCGGATGGGGCGCCTCGACGGGAAGGTCGGCGCGGCGACGACAAAGGGCCCGACGAATGTCATCGACATCCTGAGACAAGGGCCGTTCGCCTTCAACCAATGGCGCGCCGACAACGCGGACGAGGAGCTCGATCTCTCCGGTGCCGATCTGCGCGGATTGGACCTGGACAAGATGGTCCTCGCAGGCGCCGACCTCGCAGGCGCTGATCTGTCGCGGGTTTCCGCGCGCGGTGCCATCTTCTCCGGTGCCGACCTGACCGGCGCCAACCTTGCCGGCGCGGACCTGACCAGTGCGGGGTTCGGTTACAGCGAGATGGTCAACGCGACGCTCGCCTTCACTCGGCTGGGCGGGGCGATGATCCAGCCGGCGACCTTGACCGGCGCGGCCCTCACCAACGCGATCCTCGACCACACGTCGTTCCGTGAGTGTGACCTGACCGGTGTCGACCTGCGCGGATGTGACCTGACCACCGTGGACCTCAAGCGCTCCGGCCTGGACGGTGCGATCACCGACACGCCATAGCACCGCCTGGCGGCCGACGTCACGAACCCCCGCCTTCAGCACCGGAGGTGCAGCGACGAGTACACATCCTCGGAGGATGAGAAGGTGAGCAGCGCCGACACGATCGGTCTCTGGCACGGGATCCAGCGAAGCACCGAGCACGGGAGCTTCTCGGTGATGGACATCTACTCGGAATCCGACGCCTCGGTCAGGGTTCGGCTCGCAATCACCGTCGCCGGCCAGGAGTACCTTCACACGCTCCGCGTTGGCGAGACCTTCCCCGTGCGAGACGAGACGTGGCAACTCACCGACCTGACGGGCTGGCCAAGCGAAGACGACTGGCTCGTGCTGCTGCGCCGCGTCGCGCCCGCCCCGGCATGAGACCGTCACGCCCCGATCCTGCTGACGACAGCCATCACCGCCCGGCTCCTTGCCCTTACTCAGCAAGACGAACTTCACGGCCACCACCTTCGGCAGATCAGCAGACCGACCTCCAGGCCCGGCTTGATGCTCAGTGGCTCATCAGGTAACGCGCGAGGATGACATCGCCGATGGGGCGGGCTTCCGCCAGGGTCATCCGGTTGCCCGGGTGGTGTTGGAAGGTGCCTGCTCCGACGAAGCGTGGGGCGGTGGTGTCGCCGACGAAGAACGGGGCGATCACGAGCTGGAGTTCGTCGGCGAGGCCGGCGGTGAGGAACTGGGTGTGGACGGTTCCGCCGCCCTCGACCATGAGGCGCTTCACGCCGCGGGAGGCCAGATCGTGGGGAATCGTGGTCACCTGAGCAGGGTCGCCGGCGTCGACGACGGTGGCGACCTCGCCGCGTGCGGTGAAGGTGACCTTGATCGGGCTTTCCGGCAGACCGCGACCAGGTCCACGCCTGCCTCGCTCCCCTGGTCAAGGAACACATCGCGAACCTCTGCCAGCCCGCGCGAAGTACCCCCGCCATCGCAGACGCCAACTCGGCGGGCGCCACCACGTGCGGGGCCCTTGAACCAGCTGTCGCGAGAAGCCCGGCCAGCCCTCGCCGCTCGTCGTGCTCCCGTGAACCCGACACGCCTGACGACAACTGACGAGAGAGCCGAAAGCCCCGCACAGCCCCGGGTCGAAAGCCAGGTGCAACCAAAGTCGGCGGTGCTTCTTCGATCGGATCAGAGGAGCGTCGATCAACGCTGACGTGTTGCTCCGCGAGTCTGGTGGCGTTGCCAGTTGGCGATGTTCATGAGGTCGATGCTTGTTGCCGACGCGTCGATGTCGGTGTTGGTGAGCTCCCTGATGCGGCGGAGGCGGTAGCGGACGCTCTGGCTGTGGATCCGGAGGCGCTTGGCGGTCTCGGCCGCGTTGCCGCCGCATTCGAGGAAGGTCGTGAGGGTTTCCAGGAGCGGAGTGGCGCGAGTCGGGGGTTGCTGGAGGAGCGAGCCCAGGTGGCGTACGGCCGCGGGGGCCACGAGGTCTTCGGCGGCCGACATGGCCAGGAGCGAGACGTGGTCGATGCAGTAGGTGACCTGGCGTGACGGCAGGATGCCGTCGCCGATGAGGTCGATGGCCCGGACGGCCCATCGGAGTGAGTCGGCTCCCTGGGTGACGGCGACCGAGGGGCCGACGGCCGCGATCCGATGGGCGGTGAACTGGGCCAGGTTCCGGTCGGCGGCCGGGCCCTCGAGGTCAGGGACGATGAGGTACGGGACAGGGGCGTCCCAGTCCGCCAGGATCTCGGGGGGCAGGATGCTGGGGCGGAACCGTGACTCGGGGGAGAGAGCGACCACGCCGATCGACCGGGGCGGGCGCCACCCGGCGGAGCCGGCGTAACGGTTGACCAGTTCGGGGTCGGGGTGCGGGGTCGCGATCAGGATGTCGCGCAGCCGGGCGCGATAGTGGTCGCGGTTGGCGCTGATACGGCCTTCCTGGCGGGCGTACCCCTGGGCGGCGGCGTCCGCGGCCGTGGCCACCAGACTGAACAGGATGTCGGTCAGGGAGGCGAGGGTCTCGTGGGACCAGCCGAAGCGGTAGGCGTCCTTGATGAACCGGCGGCAGGTGACCTGGCTGCCGACCCGCAGCGCGGTCTGCGCGAGTTCGAGGCCGTGGCCGCGGACGGCGTCCTCGGCTCCGAGATCGGTGTAGAGGGCGCTCAGCCTCGTCCAGTCGGGCCGTTCCTGCCCCAGGGAGTCGATGAAGCAGGCGGCGGTCCCGGTGATCGTGCGCTGGAGGATCTGCCGGTAGTCGCCGTTGTCCATCGCCTGGGCGTACTCCAGCACGTGCGTCCGGACCTCGTGTTCGATCTCGCGGACCGCGTCGGCGACGTGAGGCCGCAGCGAGTCCTTCAGTGAGCCGTCGAGCAGCGGCGCGGACACGGTTCCCCCAATGCGTGGAGCCCGGCCTCACGGCGAGGACCGGGATGACCGAGGATCAACCGATCGTCAGAGCTCAGGGAGGCGACGCCCTCACGAGGCCGCGGTGCGTGTGAGCGATCGGCTGCTGTGGGAATGAGGTCCGGCGGACCCAGCGGAGATGGTCCTTGCGCCCGCCGGACGAGGGAGGCTAGGCCAGCTTCGCCGCTTCACGGGCGGTGATGTTGCCGAGCTGGTAGTTCTTGATCTGAAGGTAGGTGTCGAAGGCGACGGAGTTGTTGCCGCTTCCGCTCGGGATACCCGCGTACGAGTTCACGACGGGGTTCATCATTCCCCACAGGCCGCAGCCTGAGGCCCCCGGCACGGAGAAGGTCGAGTCGGAGACCGTCGCGTGGATGACGGGCCGACCACTGATCACCTGCAGCCCGAGGCCGGAGACGACGGGGCGGATGACGATCGGGTCGCCGTCGGTGCCGATGTAGCAGCCACCGCCGAGCATCCAGTTGGAGACGTGCACCTTCACCGGGATCGCGCTCGGCAGCAACCCCTTCATCTGGATCGGGCCGGCGCCCTCGATCTGGGTGGAGAACGTGAAGACGCCGCCGGACCGGACGACGGAGTGATCGGCGATCGCGCTGCTGGCGCCGAAGGGACCGGTGATGGTGACGATCTTGCCGTCCAGGACACCGACGGCGATGTCGATCGTGATCGACCCGGGGTCCTGGCTGACGCTGCCGAACTTGACCTTGCCGCCGTCCAGGGTGATCGCCACGCAGTTCCACAGCAGCTTCACGGCGCCCGAGGGAAGAGCGGGGCAGTGGGCGAAGTCGTTCGGACTCGGAGTGAACGAGGAGGCGTCGGCGTTGGCGGCCGACGGTGTGACGAGCACGGCGCTCGCGGTGGCGACGACGGCGAGTCCGGCACGACGGAAGATCTTCATGGGGGCGTTCCTCCGGCTGGGGGGCCACCTCCTGCCCGGCGTTCCGGGGGAGATCGCGCCAGGCTAACGAGCGCGTGCCCGTGTCAGACAGCCCACGAAGCCACAGGTTGACCCATCGCTCTGTCATAGATGTGACAATTCTTCACATTCTTGGTCTGGAGTGGGTGTGAGGTCAGGCCCTTACGGGTCGGCGATATGGCGGACGGCATCGGCGTACCGTCGGACGGACCGCGCCGAGAGCGCCCCATCCGGAAGCTCGACCACGAACGCGCTGCCGGGCACGAGCGTGTTCTCCCAGCCCGTGATGCTCCCCGGATAGTCGGTCAGGGCGCGCAGCGGAAGCCCCACATCGCGGGCGAAACGCTGTTCGACGTCCCTCGGCCCTTCCGAGTCGTCGACCACGGCCATGTTCTGGTGGAACCAGATGCCCACAGTGGGACGGATCCGCCGGATGAGATCGACCGCCGACCTGGACTCCGGCTCCGACAGCGGCCCCGGCCCGGAGTACTCGACGGAACCGAGCGCGTCCAAGGGACGCCACCCGGCGGGGAAATTGCGGTTGAGGTCGACGCCGCGCGCATTGCCCCGCGTTCGCGCCGCCATCCCGTCCGGGTTGAGCACCGGGACCACCCACAGGTCCGCGCGCGCCGGCCCCGGCCCCGCGGCCAGAGCCTCCGCCACCGGCGCCCCGGCCGGCTCGTCCCCGTGGACGCACCCCACGACCAGCACCCGCTGCGCCGCACTCGGATTCCCCACCTCGACCGCCGAGATCGGACGCCCCCGCACCGACCGGCCCAACGTAACCACTCGGCGCACCGTCGCCTCACCCGGCGTCGCCCCCGGACGGACCCGGTCTCGCACCGATGACCAGTCCCCTTCACCGGACACGCCACAGGCCGCCAAGGAGATCGCACCAGCGGCAAGGAGCAGCCCAGGCCCGCACCGGACCACCGCCTGCCCACCCAGCATGATCCACCCCCAGGCACACTTTCGAGCAATCTGGGGGAATTAACTCCTAACTACCCAAGTCACACACAGTGACACATCAAGCTCATGGCGTGTCCGGGGAGCATCTCCAGCAGCGGACCGTGCGCGGTGTGATGCCCGATCCTGGCCAGGGATTGAGGGTTCTGGCGGAGGTCATCGCCCGCCACACTGCCTCCATGAGGCTTCTGCCCCTGAAGGCTCTGTGGGTGTTCGCGGCGGTCGAGTACCTGTACGGCATCTGGCAACTGCTGCTTTTCACCCTCATCGGGCTCCCCTGGATCGAGAATCCTCCGTATGGGATCTGGCAGCAGTTCCAGGAGCCGCTGTTCGGGTTCGAGCGTGTCCTGACCGATCCGGTCGCCAACGTGCTTCCCGACAAGTGGTCCCAAGCCGCGTGGCTGGCTCCCGGCCTCGCCGCTGTGGGAGTCGCGCTGGTCGTCCACCGGCTCGCGGCCGGCGGTCTGCCGGTCGTGCGCCGCCCCGTCGTGCGAACGATCCAGGTCGTTCTCGCGGCCCTGGCCGTGCTGTTCTGCTACGCGGTCTTCCAGATGAGCTACGACCCCGCCACCCTGGTCGAGCGTTCTCCGTTCACCCCGGCCCTTGTCAGCGTCGCGACCATCGTCCTCATCATGGTCGTCGGCAACATGTTCGTCCGTCGCCCAGTGCGTCTGGGCACGGGTGCCAGCATCAGCTATCCGGTGCTGGCCTGCCTGCCGTTCCTGAGGTTCGTTCTGGCGCTCGTCCCGCTCGCTCTGTGGGTGCACTGGGTGCGGAACACCTCGTCCTGGGACACCAGCTTCGCCAAGATCCTGCTCTGGCTCTTCCTCGCCTCGTTCGCGGGTGGTCTCCTGGGCAACGTCGGCCGCGTCGCCGTCCGCCAACTGCGTCTGACGTGGTTGAACCACTACGGCGCCGTCGCGCCCGTCACCGTCGAGGGCCACAGCTGGGGCACCGAATCGCGCGGCGGCATGATCTTCTGGGGCACCGGCTGGTACATGTGGCGCGTCCACAGCCCCGTCTGCCACGTCACCGTCACCGGCGTCCACCCGCAGAACGATCGGCGCTTCGCCACCGTGATCACCTTCCAGCCGGCCGCCGTCCCCCGCCTCGGCACGACCTTCCTCCTCCGCTTCCACCCCGCCGACCCCGGCTTCAACGACGTCTCCGTCGCCCACCGGTGACCGTGACCAGAACCGCCCCGTGGACTGCCCGGGGACGGTGCGCAAGATCGACCACGAAACTCATGGGGCCCTCCCCGCTTCCATCAGCGTGCACTGCCTCATGAGCTTCGGCCCGCTCCTCGTCCTGGCCTGGCGCGCGGTCCGAAGGGACGAACATTCCAGGTGACCCGAACGGTCGGTCGCCGCCCTGCCAGGCGCAGGCCCACGTTGTCGCCTTCGGGACCGGCGAGCACCTGGAACACCGGAGCCTCCGCGTCGCATTTGGCGGCGGAAGTAGGGTTCGGGGCGTGACGAGGTGGCGGCGGAGCTCTGGTGTCGGCGCGCTCGCTCACACTTTGCGGCCGCGGCGGCGGGACGTGCTTTCGGCGGTGGCTGTTGGCTTGGCGCAGTTGGTCGTGTGGGCCGTCCCTGGGGTGGTGTCGGCGCTCGGGCTGGCCCTTGACCTTGGGGTTGCGGGCTTTGCCGACGGGGGCGCGAAGGGCGTGGTCGCGGGGCTCGGTACGGGTGTCGCCGCTGGAGCGCTCGGTGTGCGGAGGGTCGCGCCTGTGTGGGCTCTTGGGGGCGCACAGGCCGCAGCGTTTCTGGGCGTCAGCGCTGGTGGTGCCGCCGTGGTGTGGCCGTTCGTCCTGGTGGTCGTGCTGTACTCGCTGGCCGTGCACCGCACGGCTGGGCTCGCTGCCGTCGGGGCCGTCGCGACGTCGCTTCTGGCGGTCGTGGCCGCCGTCGTTGCGGGAGCGGCGCCCCGAACCGCGGCGGGGGTGGGGCTGCTGACGGCAGGCGGGACGGCGATCCTCTGGGTTCTGGGGAGGTCGCGGCGGCGCAGGCGGGCAGACAGGGCAGCGCTCGCTGCCTACCGTGCCGGGACTTCTGTGGTGCCGCGGTTCGCTGCCGAGGCCGAACGCGAGCGGCTGATGGCCGAGTTGCACGACGTGGCGGCGCACCGGCTCACGGGAATCGTGGTGTCGGCGGCCGCAGCATCCCGCCTCGCCGATGGAGAGTTGGCGGCGGAGGCCACTCGTCATGCCGCGAGCGCGGCGCGGCAGGCGGTGGCGGAGCTGGACCGCCTCATCGAGGCGGCTGGAACGGTCACTCTCGACGACATCGACGCGCTGGTCGCCGAACACACGGGCGTCGACTACCAGCGGACGGTCGCCGACGCGCCGCCGGACGTCGTCGCCGTGGCCCATAGGGTGGTACGCGAGGCACTGACGAACGCGGTCAGATATGCCTCCGGCGCTCGACGCGCCAGGGTCGAGGCAAGCGCCACGACGCTCAGCGTCACGGTCAGCGATACGGGCGGTCCTCCTGCAGCGCCCGGCCTCGGCACGGGGCATGGTCTTGACGGGCTCCGCTCTGCCACACGTGCCCTCGGCGGTTCGTTCGCCGCAGGTCCCGACGGTGTCGGCTGGACGGTGCACGCCGAGTTTCCGCTTGCCGCCGCGCCCGCATCTGAAGGCGTTCGGGAGCACGACGCGCTCTCGGCTTCCTCGCAGCGCGGGACGGGGCGGTCGCGTGTTGGCGCCCTTGTGGCCTTCCTGAACGGGCCCGTTGGGTGGCGGGGTCCGGGTGCGCTGGACGCGGTGCTGGTCGTGCTGGCGGTCGCGCTGTCGCTCGGTGCCACTCTGCCGCCGGGGGATGATCCGGATTCCTTCTCCTCGCCTCGTCTCGGTGTTCCGCTGGCGTTGCTGTTCACCGCGCACGCGTTTCCGCTCTGGTGGCGGAGGCATGCGCCGCGCGGCGCGCTGACGATCGCGCTCGCGACGCTTCTGGTGTGGTTGGGGCTCGACTTGGCCGACTGGCCGGGTCCGCCTCTCAGCGACGTGTTCCTCTGGTACTGGTGGGTCGAACTGGCGCTGGTCTACGCGGTCGCCGCCTTCCAGCCAGGCCATCGGACCTGGTCAGCGCCCCTGGTCGTCGCGGCCGTGGGCGGGGCGGCCCTCGCCAGTGGCGACGGCATCACCGGGAACCGTGCGGGTGCCGGGGCGATCATCGCCACGGCGCTCGCGATCCCCTGTCTGGCGGTCTGGGCACTCGGCGTCCACACGGCCGCACGCCGGAAGCGGCAGGACGCAGCCACCGCCCGGGACCGCGATCGGCTCGAGCGGGAGATTTCCGCGGCAGCCGCGGCCGAGCGCCTTCGGGTCGCTGACGGATTGCGTCGGACGGCACGACGGCACACGCAGAACGTGGCCGACGAAGCCGACGCCGGACGTCTCGGCGCGGTTCTCGCCGAGGCCAAAGCAGGACTGGCCGCACTTCGGAAACTGCTCGCCGACCTGCGGACACAAGACGACGGCAGTGATCCGCCGCCCACCGTCGACGGCATCGCCGCCCTGGCGGCCCGGCGTGGCACCGCCATCCGGTTCGTCGGCGAGCGCAGGCCACTGCCACCGGCCCTGGAGGTCGCGACGTACCAGCTGGCCCGAGAGCTGCTCGCCGAAGGCGACGGTGTCACGGTCACGTTCTCCGGACGAGGTGTCGCGGTGTCCGGACGGGCGCCCGACGGCCCCGCCGCCGAGCGACGTCTGCGCGCGCTGACGGACGCCTGCGGCGGTACGCTGACGATCGCCGACGACCGCGCGGCACGGGGATGGCTGCCGGAGGTGTCCCGCCCTTGACCGAGACGACCGGTGCCGACTTCCCGGCCGTGACCGTCGTGGTGGTGTCGTGATCCGGGTGGTGGTCGCTGACGACCAGGCCGTCGTCCGTGCGGGAATCGCCGCGATGGTCGGCGCCGAACCCGACATGACCGTGGTCGGGCAGGCGGGCGACAGCGAGACGGCCGTGGCCCTCGCCGCCTCGCTCCGTCCGGACGTGGCGCTCATGGACATCCGCATGCCCGGCGCGGGCGGGCTCGCCGCGACCACCAGGATCACCGCCGAGGTCCCCTCGACCCGCGTGGTCGTCCTGACGACGTTCGACCTGGACGAGTACGTGTTCGCCGCCCTGCGCGCGGGCGCGGCGGGGTTCCTGCTGAAGGACGCCGATCCGGAACGGGTGATCGACGCGGTCCGGCTCGCGGCGCGCGGCGACGCGCTGCTCGATCCGGCCGTGACCGGACGGCTGATCGGCCGGTTCGCGGGCGGCCCCGGCCCGGCCGAGGCCGAACGGCTCGCGTCGCTCACCCCCCGCGAGACGGAGGTGCTCCGCCGGGTGGCGCGCGGCCTGACGAACGTGGAGGTGGCCGCCGAGCTCGGCATCAGCGCGTCGACGGTGAAGGACCACGTCGCGGCGGTGCTGGGGAAGCTCGCCGTCCGCGACCGGGTCCAGGCGACGATCTTCGCCTACGAGAGCGGCCTCATCCGTCCCGGCATCCGCTGACGCGCACCGGCACCGGTGACGGGTCGCGCATCCGCCGGACGGCGGGGTGACACCCCCCGTGCCGCGGGGATCCGGGCTCCTGGAGTTGGGTCCGAGGTATCGGGATCGGGGCGTTTCTCGCTCCTAGCGTGATCCGCATGTCACGTACCACCCTGCACCGGTTGTCCGGCGCTCTCCTTCTCCTCGTGGCCGCCGTGCTGGCTCCGCTCGCGGGCATCGCCGGTTTCGTCGGTCTCGCGGCCGTCACCGCCGACATTCCGCTCCTCTGCGTCATCGGCCTGCTGGTCGTGGCGGGGGCGGGTCTGCTGCTCGGTCTCCCGGCGTTCTCCCTGCTCGGGGTGCGCCGAAAGCGAGGAGCCGCGCTGCTTCTCGGTGGCGGTCTCGCCGCCGCCGTGGCCGCGGTCGCTTCGTTCACCGTCTTCCGGTCCGGCCCCGTCCCGGCTCTCGCCGCCCCTCCCCCGGACGTCCGGTTCTGGAACCTGCCGACCGGCTCCCGGATCGCCTACGTCCACGCGCCCGCCACCGGCAAGCCCAAGCCGACGCCCGTGGTGTTCCTCCATGGAGGCCCCGGCACTCCCGGCGAGGGGATACCAGTGGCGGGGGCCGCGCTCGCCGCCGACGGTTTCGACGTCTACGCCTACGACCAGCTCGGCGCCGGACGGTCCACGCGGCTGTCCGACGTCACCGGGTACACGGTGGCGCGGCACGTCGCCGATCTGGACGCGATCCGCGCCGCCATCGGCGCCGACAAGATCATCATCGTCGGGCAGTCCTGGGGCGGATCCCTCGCCGCGCAGTACCTCGCGGCCCATCCCGACCACGTCGCCAAGGTGGCCTTCACCGCGCCCGGCGCCCTGTGGCTGCCCGCCCTTCCGGACGGCGACGGCGACCCCTGGACACGGCTCACGCCGTCCCAGAAGAAACGCTACGACCAGCTGACGTCCTCGCCTCGGCTGCTCGCCGCCTTCCTCCTCATGGGCGTCAACCCCAACACCGCTCACGCGATGGTCGGCGACCGGGAGGCGGACGAACGCTTCCACGAGCTGGCCCTCGTGGGGAAGGACACCACCTCGTGCCCCGGCACGCCGCCGAGGACGCCGCATGAGAACCGGCAGGGCTTCTACGTCAACCAGGTCACCAGCAAGGACTTCCACAAAGTGCCGGACCCGCGTCCCGCGCTACGACGCGTCCGGACACCGGCACTGATCATGCGCGGCGAGTGCGACTTCATCAAGTGGGAGGCGACCCGCGACTACCGCCAGACCCTCCCCAACTCGACACTCGTCATGGTCAAGGGCGCCGGGCACGCCATCGCGGGCGACCAACCGGCCGCGTACACCGACCTCCTCCGGGCGTTCCTCCTCGGCCGCCGCCTTCCACTGCCCGCCTACACCTCGCCGGACGCACCTCGCTAGAACCCGCGACGAGCGAGCGGGGCTTCCTGGAGAACACCTGAGGTTTGCTGGGAGGTTTCTGGGAGCTTGGCCTGGTTTGCCCAGGGCCAGCGACTGTTTCCCCTGGTTCCGGGTGGGCGGAGTGGCGGGCCGGAGGACGGCCGTCCACCGGGCTCCCAGAAAGCGCACAGGAGCGCGCGACCTCGGGTCGGCACGGTGTGGCGTGTGAGGACATCGTGGGCCGCGGCGAACGGCCGTCACCAGGGGGCATGTAGATGATCAAGGTGGATCGGCTGACCAAGCGGTACGGGGACAAGGTCGCCGTGGACGGCCTGACCTTCACGGTGAAGCCGGGTGTCGTCACCGGCTTCCTGGGGCCCAACGGGGCGGGGAAGACGACGACGATGCGAATGATCCTCGGCATCGACACGCCCACGTCCGGAGAGGCGACCGTCGCGGGCGGGCCCTACGCGCGACTTCCCCGCCCGATGCGGACGCTCGGCGCGCTGCTGGACGCCCGGGCGGTGCACCCGAGCCGCACGGCCCGCGGGCACCTGCTGTGCCTGGCCGCCAGCAACGGCCTGCGAGGAAGCCGCGTGGACGAGGTGCTGGAGCAGGTGGGCCTCCAGGACGTGGCGGGCAGGCGCGCCGGAACGTTCTCGCTGGGCATGAGCCAGCGCCTCGGCATCGCCGCCGCCCTGCTGGGCGATCCCGGGACGCTGATGTTCGACGAGCCGGTGAACGGCCTCGACCCCGAGGGCATCCGCTGGATCCGGCGGCTGATGCGGCGCCTGGCCGCCGAGGGACGGACGGTGCTGGTCTCGAGCCATCTAATGAGCGAGATGGCGCTCACCGCCGACCATCTCATCGTGATCGGCCGTGGCAGGCTGGTCGCCGACATCGGCCTGGACGCGTTCGTGGAGGCCGCCTCCGAGCGGTCGGTGCTGGTGCGCACCCCCTCCCCGGTGCGGTTCGCCGACACGCTCCGCACGGGTGGAGCGGACGTGCGTCCCGACGAGGACGGAGCGCTCGTCGTGTCCGGGATGAACGGCCTGGAGATCGGCAGGCTGGCCGCGGCGAGCGGCGTCCCCCTGGCCGAGCTGACCCCTCGGCGCACCTCGCTGGAGGAGGCGTTCATGCGGCTCACGCACGACGCCGTCGAATACGACGTCACCGAGGAGGCATCCCGATGAGCACCGGCACGAAGGCCGGGCGTCCGGCCGACGCGGGCTCCCTCCGCCCTTACCGGGTGACCGACGCGCTGCGCTCGGAGTGGCTGAAGATCCGCACGCTGCGTTCCACCGCCTACACCCTGCTCGTCACGGTCGGGCTGGGCGTCGGGCTCGGGCTGCTGTTCACCGCGGCCGGGGCGGCGGGCTACGAGACGGGCGGCGCGGACGACCACGCGTCGTTCGACCCGACGGCCACCAGCCTCAAGAGCCACATCCTGGCCCAGCTCGCCCTGGGCCAGCTCGGTGTCCTGGTCGTCACCTCCGAGTACGCGACGGGGATGATCCGCACGAGCCTGACATCGGTACCGCGGCGGACGCGGCTGCTGGCTTCCAAGGCCGCCGCCTTCTCCGCCGTGGCGCTGGCGACCGGGCAACTCGTGGGGTTCACGACGTTCCTGGCGGGTCAGCCCGTCCTGGCGGCGCGTCACGTTCCGCACGCCGGACTCGGCGATCCGCACGTGTTCCGCGCGGTGTTCGGCTGCGGCCTGTATCTGGCGGTCATCGGACTGCTGGGCGTGGCGCTCGGCGCCCTGATCCGGAGCACCGCCGGGGCGCTGGCCGCGCTGGTCACGGCCACGCTGCTCATCCCGGTGATCTCGACCGCCCTTCCCACGAGGTGGGCGGACGTCGCCCACAGGTGGT
The DNA here is from genome assembly GCF_000518265.1 of Actinomadura oligospora ATCC 43269. Classification (GTDB taxonomy): domain Bacteria; phylum Actinomycetota; class Actinomycetes; order Streptosporangiales; family Streptosporangiaceae; genus Spirillospora; species Spirillospora oligospora. Next base: position 36,195 of record NZ_JADG01000017.1, read on the forward strand.
GGCCGTCGGACGCGGGCGGCCAGATCATGGCGGTGCGCCAGGATCCGGAGGCGCTCGGCCCCTGGGCGGGGTTCGGCGTGCTGTGCCTGGCCGTCGGCATGGTCCTCGCGCTGGCCGTCGCCGTCTTCCGCGAACGCGACGCCTAGGCACGGACGCGACGCCTGGGCAGGCACAAACGCGACGTCCAGGCACGGTTGCTATGTCAAGGCACGGTTGCGACGCGACCTCGATGTCGGCGAACACGGCATCGAGGGGCGCGTCGCCGCGTCCTCGATCGAGGCGCGGCGTGGTGCGGCGCCTGACCGTACTCTCACAGAGAACGGCGAGCGACGAAGCGGGAGTCATCCGGCAATGGCATCTGAACGGCACGCCGATCGCGATCGGGCCCGGTCGTCGCAGGGCGTCCTGCTCGTGGTGGAGGACGAGCCGACGCTGCGCGAGCTGCTGTCGGCGAGCCTGCGTTTCTCCGGCTTCCAGGTGGAGTCCGCGGCCACCGCCGGGGAGGCTCTCGGCATCGCCCTCCGGGAACGGCCCGACCTGGTGGTCCTCGACGTCATGCTGCCCGACATGGACGGCTTCGAGTTGCTGCGGCGGCTGCGGCGGCAGTCGTCCGGGCCCGCGGAGTACGGTTCGCGCGACGTCCCCGTGTTGTTCCTCACCGCCCGGGACGCTCCGGAGGACAAGGTGAACGGCCTGTCCATCGGTGGCGACGACTACGTGACCAAGCCCTTCCGGCTGGAGGAGCTGATCGCCAGGATCCGGGCGATCCTGCGCCGGGTCCAGGGCCGTCCGGAAGGGACCACGCTGTCGGTCGCCGACCTGGAGATCGACGTCGGCGCCCATCTGGTGACCCGCGCCGGACGGCCGGTGGAGCTGTCGCCGACGGAGTTCCGGCTGCTGAGATACCTGGCCGAGCACGTGGACCAGGTGCTGGAGAAGAGCAGGATCCTCAACGACGTGTGGCGCTTCGACTTCGGCGGCGACGCGGGCATCGTCGAGTCCTACATCAGCTACCTGCGCCGCAAGGTGGACCACGTGGACCCCAAGTTGATCCATACCGTCCGCGGCGTCGGCTACGTCCTGCGCGGCCCGCGCGCATGACCGGCGCCATCAGCGCCGACCGCGCCAGAGCCGTCCGCGCGCCGTGGCGGTTGGCGCGACGCCTCGCCCGCAGGTCGCTGCGGGCCAGGATCCTGCTGCTGACCGTGTCCCTGCTGGCCGTGGGCCTGCTCGTCAGCAACGCCGTCGTCCTGGCGTTCCTGCGCGTCCCGCTCGTCGACCGGGTGGACGGCCAACTGCGTTCCACGGGACAGCTCATGGCGAGGGTTCCGCCCGGGGTGCTGCGGGCGCTCCGGCCGGGACAGGCCGGGGGCCTCTCGGTCGACCTGGTCAGCGATCTCTACGTCGCGTACGTCTCCCCCGGCGGCGAGGTCACCGGTTCGGTGCGGGCAGGGGCGCACCGGCAGGGCCCGGCGCCCGTGCTTCCCCGGCTCGACTCCGCGTCCGTCGCGGCCAGGGCGAACCGTCCGTTCGAGACGCCTTCGCGCGGCGGCCACGGCTGGCGGGCGCTCGTCCTGCCCACCACGATGGGCGACGGGTCCAGGGTGGTCGTCGCCGCGTCACTGGCGGAGGTCGACGCGACCCTGGACCGCGTGCGCAGGAACTGCCTGGCCGTCGCCGCGGTGACGCTGGCCCTGCTCACCCTGCTCGGCCGTTTCGCGGTCGCGGCCGGGCTCCGGCCGCTGCGCCGCATCGAGGAGACGTCCGCCGCCATCGCCGACGGCGACCTCTCCCGCCGGGTGCCGGACTTCGCCGCGCCCGGCACCGAGATCGGACGCCTGAGCACCGCCCTGAACGGCATGCTGGCGCGGATCGAGACCGCGGTGGCGGCGCAGGCCGCGTCGGAGGCCAGGATGCGGCGTTTCGTCGCCGACGCCGGCCACGAACTCCGCACCCCGCTGGCGGGCATCACGGGGTTCACCGATCTGTACCGCATGGGCGCGCTCGACGGACGGGCCGACGTGGACCACACCATGGACCGCATCGAACGCGAGGCGGTGCGCCTGTCCCGGCTGGTCGAGGACCTGCTGCTCCTCGCCCACCTCGACGAGCACGCCGGGACGGACCGCCTCGGACTCCGGCCCGCGCCGCTGGACCTGAGGGCGCTGGCCGCCGACGCCCTCCACGACCTGCGGGCGCTCGCCCCCACCCGCGAGGTCCGCGTCACCGGCCCCGGCGGCGGACCCGCGGGGCCCGCGCCCGCGCTCGGCGACGAACGGCGGCTGCGGCAGATCGTGGTCAACCTGATCGGCAACGCCGTGGCGCACACGCCCGAGGGCACGCCGGTGCGCATCGGGGTCGGCACCGAGGCGGGGCGCGCCGTCCTCGAAGTCGAGGACAAGGGGCCCGGACTGTCGCCGGAGCAGACCGGCCACGTCTTCGAACGCTTCTACCGCGCGGACGGCTCGCGCAGCCGCGCCGCCGGCGGTGGCTCCGGGCTCGGCCTCGCCATCGCCCAGTCCCTGGCCCACGCGCACGACGGAACGCTCGAAGTACGGTCCAGTCCGGGCGAGGGCGCGCTGTTCCGCCTCACCCTCCCCTTGCACACCCCGACCCCCGTCACCTGACACCGCTCCCACTCGCCGGCGGAGCCGATCGCGTCCAGGCCCCCTTGTTGTGGGTGAGCGCCAATAGACGTCGAGTAGCCGACGACGCCCGACCAGGCACCTTCGGAGCGGCCCTCTTCGGAAAAGGGGGCCCCGTCGTGCCGGTCGGTGCCCTCGTCCGTACCAGCCGATCCCCTAACGCAGCCTGAGATGATCACTTCGTGGAGGGACGTGCCGGTCGCGACGAGAACGTCCATTCGGTGGAAGCCCACGTACGCGGTTTCCGTCCTGCGCCGTGCAGGTACAGGCAGGTCGGTTGAGCGGTTGAGCGGTATGTGGTGGTTGTCCGGATATGCCTGCGGTAGTTGATGTTGAATGTCTCCGTCGTCGGGCGGAGGGAGCGGGTGTGCGGCCGTTGGCGCGGGACGATCCGGACCGGATCGGGTCCTACGTGCTCCTGCGCCTGCTCGGGGCCGGGGGGATGGGGCGGGTGTACCTCGCGTCGTCGCCGGGCGGAAGGCTGACGGCGGTCAAGGTCGTACGGGCGGAGCTGGCCGAGGACCCGGCGTTCCGGGCTCGGTTCCGGCGTGAGGTCCGGGCCTGCCAGGCGGTGAGCGGAGCGTTCACGACCTCGGTGGTGGACGCCGACCCGGAGGCGGCGACCCCGTGGCTGGCCACCACGTACGTGCCCGGGCCGTCGCTGCACGAGGCCGTCGCCGGGCACGGACCACTGGACGAGGGCACCGGACGTGCGCTCGCGGCGGGGCTGGCCGAGGCGCTGGTGGCGATCCACCAGGCTGGCCTGGTCCACCGGGATCTGAAACCGGCCAACGTGCTGCTGGCCGAGGACGGCCCGCGCGTCATCGACTTCGGCATCAGCCGCGCCATGGACGGCACGACCCTGACCGGCACCGGCGTCGTCATGGGCTCGGCCGGGTACATGGCGCCGGAGCAGGTCGCCTCGACGCGGGACGTCGGCCCGGCGGGCGATGTCTTCGCGTTCGGCGCCACCCTGGTCTTCGCGTTGACCGGCGAGGGACCGTTCGGGTCCGGTCCGCCCGCCGGGACGCTCTACCGCGTCGTCAACGGCGCGCCTCGCCTGGACGGCGTCCCGGCGGTGCTGTTGCCACTGGTCACCGCGTGCCTGGCGAAGGACCCCGCGCGGCGGCCGACTCCCGCCGACCTCGTCCGCGCGCTCGGCGGCGGCGGGAAGGCATGGCCGCCGGTCGTCCTCCAGGACGAGTTCCAGCGGCGGACGCGGGAGGCCGCGGCGCTGGCCGCCCTGCCGCGACCGGACGCGCTTCCGCCGGGCCCCCGAGTCGATCCGGTGACTCCGATCAGGTCGCTGGGACGCCGCCGTGTACTCGGTCTGACCGCCGGGATCGTCGGCGGACTCGCAGGTGCCGCCGCCACGGGTGGCGTGGTGGCCTGGGCGACCGGCGACAGCGGTACCGCTTCTCCCAAGGAGATCGGCCATAGCGGGCAGACCGGTCAGGGCGGGACGGCTCCGCGCGCTTCGAACGCGGCGCACGGTCTCGGCGCACCGGGAGGTCCGCTGCCGCTCTGGACGTTCGCGGTGCCCGGACTCGCCACGCATCCGACGATGCTGACGATCGGCGACCTGCTCGTCGTCGTTACCCACAGCGACGGGGTGTACGGAGTGGACACGAAGACGGGGACCAGACGGTGGTTCCTCCCGCCCCGAACGAGATGGGGGTCGTCCGAGGTCACGTCCAGTCCCGTCCACTTCTTCGCTGGCCACGGGCAGCTCTACTGCACGCTGGACGTGGGCGGTCGCTACGGCACCGCGCTCTGGATCGTCGATCAGCGAAGCGGGCGCCTGCGTCCCGTGGGGATCATCGCGCCGAGGACCGAGGCGATCGGCCCCATCATGGCGATGTCCGGATCGGTGGTCCTGTTCCACCTGACCGAGACGGCTCCGCCCGGCGACCACTACGTGGCCTACGACGTGCGGGCCAAGCGGCGACTGTGGAAACGGCCGCTCGGCCGCAGCACGTCCACCTTCAGCGCCGTCGCCGACGAGTTCGGCTTCTACTTCGTGCAAGGCGAACTCCTCGCGGAGAAACTCGTCGCGGTGGACGTCCGATCCGGCAAGGACCGCTGGACGGCTCCGCTCGGCACGACTCCCGGCACCCAGCTTCTGGCCAACGTCGCCGGAACCGTGGTCGCGACCTCCCCCAACCCGACGACACCGGGGCTGACCGGGTACTCGGCGACCGACGGCGCCCGCCGGTGGCAGGTCCCCACGACCTATCCCGCCCAGGTCGGCGTCAACGCCACCGGGATCTACGTGGTCGGCAAGGGCTTCCCGCTGCGGGCCCTCGACCCCGGCACCGGCGCTGCCCGCTGGACGGCCAAGGGCATCGAGGACGCCTACGCCGAGGGCGGATACGTGCTGGTCGGCGCCTCCGACACGTTGGTGGCAGCGTCCTTCGGGTCGCCGCGTTCGTCCAGCGTGAGGATCTTCGACCCGGCCGGCGGGTCAAGCCCCTGGACCTACACGCTGCCGGCCGTCCCCACGGCGCCGATGAACTTCGCCGTCGCGGGCGACATCGTCTGCCTGCTGAACGGCACCTCAACCGGCATCAGCGGCTTCGCCCGATAGGAGCCCTCACCCGATGCTGCCCCTGGACCCCGCCGACCCCGCCGTCATGGGGCCGTACACCCTCGTCGCCCGGATCGGCGCGGGAGGCATGGGACGGGTCTACCTCGGCCGGTCACCAGGCGGACGACCCGTCGCGGTCAAGGTCATCCGGCCCGACCTCGCCGACGAACCAGGGTTCCGCGCCCGGTTCCAGCGCGAGGTCACGGCCGCCCGCCAGGTGAGCGGGGCGTACACGGCACCCGTCCTCGACGCCGATCCGGAGGCCGCCACCCCGTGGATGGCCACCGCCTACATCGCCGGACCGTCGTTGCAGCAGGCCATAGACACCCACGGCCCGCTCAGCCCGACGCAGGCGCGCACCCTCGGCGCCGCACTGGCCGAGGCGATGGCGGCCATCCATGACCTCGGACAGATCCACCGGGACCTCAAACCGGCCAACATCCTGCTCGCCGCCGACGGACCGCGGGTCATCGACTTCGGCATCGCCCGAGCGCTCGAGGACACCACGCTCACGGCGACCGGCCTCGCCGTCGGTTCCGCGGGCTACCAAGCACCGGAACAAGCCGAGGGACGACAGGTCGATCCGGCGGCGGACGTGTTCGCACTCGGTGCGGTGCTGGCCTTCGCCTGCACGGGCAGTCCGCCTTTCGGCGCGGGGCCTCCCCACGTGCTGATGTACAGGGCCGCGCACGAGCCCGCCGACCTGGCAGGCATACCGGACGACCTGGCCGAGACCATCGCGGCCTGCCTGAGCAAGCTTGCAGCAGACCGGCCCACCGCCCGCGACCTCATCGGCATGCTGCGTCCGACGGTGGTCGCGGGTGGGCGGGCCTGGCCGCCGGAACCGGTCGTCCGGGACATCGCCGATCGTGAGGCCGCCCTCGTCCACACCTTCGTCGTCACGCGCGTCCTGCCGAAGCGTCGCGCCCTGCCGAGCCGCCGCCGACTCCTGATAGGCGGCCTGACCACCGCCGGGCTCGCCGCCGCGGCCAGCGGTGGCGCGGCCCTCTTGCGCGCCGGGAAGGGCCACGCGTCCACGCCGAACGGACGCCCAATCCGGGGCAACGTCCAAACACCACGGACATTCAACAAACCGCGGTTCGTGTGGAGGGCGGGCGGCAGCGGCGCACTCCGCACTCCGGTCGTCGCCGGAACAACATTGCTCTGCGCCAACCAGACCATCGACGCGTCAATGTGGGCAACCGATATCCGGACCGGCGAACACCTCTGGAACTCCCCCTTCACCACCCGACTGCCCTTGTGGGGCAAAGTCGCAGCCGTCGCCGACGGATCCCGCGTCTACGGAATCGGAAACGGACTTCGATACACCGCGAACGCCGCTACAGGAAAGCGGCTGTGGTCCGCGCCCAGCGACGGCCTGATTCCGCAGTTCGTCATCGGCAGGACGCTCATCTGCGTCGACGCGTCAGGCCACGCGATAGCCCTCGACACGATCAGCCACCGAATGCGCTGGCGCCGCAAACTCTACGCGGCACCGTCCGGCGCCCCTCCGGTCACCGCCGTGGCCTCGGCCGAGGCGAACCTGCTCCTTCTGGGCGAACCCACCGGTGTCGTCCGGGCCTTCGACGCGACATCCGGAACCAAGCGATGGGAGCGCGCAGGGGTGGCCGGGCCCACGACCCTGCTCGCTGGCGGCGTCCTCTACATCGGAGGCCCGAACCACCCCCTGACCGCCCTGGACGTCCGAACCGGCGTCGTCCGATGGACCGTCGCCCGCCGGGCCTACTCCCTTGCCCTCTCCGGTGGTCGGCTCTTCGTCGGAGGCGACGGCATCGCCGCACTCAACCCCGCGACCGGCGCCCCGCAGTGGACACGCAACGGTCAGCAAGACCAGGTGGGCCTGGACAACGGCATCGCAGGCTTCGCCGGCGGAGTCGTCGTCTACGTCAGATCGCAACTGCTGAAGGGAGTGGACCCGGCAGCGGGCACGATCGTCTGGAGCCTCCCCCTCCCCGGCTTCATCGGCCTGAACAACTTCACCGTCACCAGCGGAAACCATCTGTTCGTCGGCAACGAAAACGCCGTCCTCGCCCTCGCATTCTGAAGCAGCCCGAAAATGGAAGGTCAAGAACGCATGGGAGACAGAGAACCCAGGCAACCGGGGCCGAACCATGCGGCCGATCAAGTGAGACTTACCGCACTCCTACTCGTTGGCTGCCTCGTCACGAGCTGCGGCACCGCGACGCTGTTCAGCCCGACGACCATGCGCGACGTGACCTTCCAGAAGATCCTCGGGATCGATGAAGACCTATCAAGGCCCACGCGCGCGTTCATCGTCGGCTTCATCGGGAATGTGCGACAGGGCGACAAAGATTCAACCCTGAAGAAGCTGGAGCCGACCCAGCGCTATCAAACCCCAGCCCTAAGGGCACTGGCAGCATGGCTGACCGGCCCAGCCAGAAGGGACTTCACGGGACGGATCAACGTCAGCGGACATCCGGCGATCAATCCCAATGACAGCCTCATCTGCCTCACCTTCGGGGAGACCAGGCAGCCGCGCAAAAGACTCGGCTTCAACGTCAGCCACCGAGGGAGCACGTGGTGGTTCGCCGGCCCACTCGGACCACCGGCTCCAGGCAAGGGAGACCCCTACCCTCCGGTCACGCAGTGCGCATGCCACGGCTGCGAGTAACCCGTAACGCCAAGGCCGCACTCCCCCAAGCCCACGCGATCGGCAACACGGTCAGACGTGCCAGCTCGTCGCCTTGGGATTGCCCAGGCGCCCCCTGCGGCCCGCCGGCGACCGAGGGGGTGGCCTGAGGGAGGAACGGGCCCTCTGGGCCGACCGCGACCGGCGGCGCTCCGACGCTGCGGCGAAGGCGGCACCGGTCCCGTCGCAGGTTGAGTCCCCGTGCGGCAAGCGGACTGCGAGCGGCTACTTGCTCGACAGCGTCCGTCCGGACGACGCGCTGGACGCGCTGCTCGTGTCGTCCGTCAGGAGGTGCAGGTCTTGGACGGGGACCTCGATGCGTTGGTCGTGTTTGTCGGTGAGCCAGCGGTCGATGTCCAGGAGCCACCAGTTGCGGACCTGAACCATGGAGAACCTTCGCGGGCCCGTGCCGTGGAATTCGGACTGCGGCAGGAGCCATTCGCGCCGGGTGTCCTCGTCGGGGAAGTTGATTTCGTAGTAGGTGCGGTGGACTTCCGCCAGCTGGTCGGGGCCCACGGCGTGGCAGTGTCCGGTGAACTGGGCCCCGTCCAGGCCGAACCCGGGAAGGCCGGTCATGTAGATCGAGCCGGACACGATGGGGGTTTTCTCCACGTTGAGGGAGTGGCGGGCGGCGCGCAGGGAGTAGTAGAGGAGCCTGAGGGGCTGGTGCAGGGCGACGAAGTTGACGGTCGAGGCCCAGGGTTCGTTGCCGTCGGTGGTGGCCAGGGTCATGAAGCGGGCGTTGGCCAGCAGGTAGTGGCTGCGTTCGGCGAGTTCCTTGCGCTCGGCCACGCTCACTCCCCAGCGGTGTGGTCAAAGCCCAGGGCGACCGGGGGGTCGCCGTGCAGGGCGGCGTCGAGGATCTGCCACCAGGTTCCCTGTTCCGTGCGGCGTTCCTCCCAGGCGGGGTCGCGGCTTCGCTCGGCCACCTGGCGGCGGTAGCGGCCCCAAGCGGCTTCGTCGGCGAAGGTGACGGTGTGCTCGAGCGTGTGGACGTCCGTCCCGACGGTGCGCACCGTCCACCTTGTGGCTAGGACGGTGTCGAGGCCCTGGTAGAACCACTTCTCGCGTTCCTGTGCCCAGTTCCAGAACGCGCGCGGGTCGGCCTCGGCGGCGGGGGTGGGCTTGATGCGGTAGACGAGGTAGAGCACAGGGGTCCTCCTGTTCAGGATGCGGAAGGCGGTTGAGCGGCCCAGTCATCCCACCCGCGGCCGACGGCGTGGGGCCGGCCGGCCAGCCGGTCCTGCCACTTCCGGGCCATTTGGTGGTTGAAGGCGGCGGCGCGCTGGGGGCTGCACACCTCGTGGCCGAAGGCGATGACGACGGCGGCGAGCGGGGAGAACATCGCGCCCCGGCGGGCCTTGACGTCCCAGGCCGACACCGCCAGCCGGTAGCGGCGCAGGTTGTGGACGGCGGCGTAGTCCAGGGGCGCGCAGTAGGTCAGGACGAAGTACTCGCAGGCCGGTTCGGCATTGCGGTAGTCGAAGCCGTAGTAGCGCGCGTAGAGACGGTCGTGGTGGGTGTAGCAGACGGTGACGGCCACCGGCCGCCCGTCGCGGATCCCGAAGTGGCCGACGGCCTGGTCGAGGACACCGCAGCGGCGCTGGGCCGCGAAGGAGCGACGCATCCAGCCGGGGTCCGCGGTACCGCCGTGGCGGGCCCGGTTCTGGGTGATCAGGTCCGCCGCCAGCCGGGACGTTTCTCCGGTCAGCGCCAGCCATTCGACACTGGTACCGGCCCGCTCGAAAGCGCGCAGTTCCGCACGACGTCGGGCGCGGTCACCCTGCGGCATCCCCGCGAGGTGCTCCGCGAACCCGCCCGCGGGCAGGTCCATGGTGGCGTCCGCGTCGTGCAGCAGGACCGTGGCGCGGGGATGGGCCCGGGCCAGATCTCTGGCGTCCGCCGCGGCCAGGTAGGGCATGATCACCCCGGCCGCGCCCCTGGACCTGGCCACCGTCTGCGCGCCGTGGACGAGCGCGGCGAGCGCGCGGTCGCGCAGCGGACCGCGAACACACAGGAGTTCGTTGTACACCGAGCGCCTGGCGCCCAGCCACAGCCAGTCGTCGGGCCAGGTGCCGGCCAGGCACGGGAACAGGTCCGGCGGGCAGAACAGGCCCGGTGCGCCGGCTTCGCCGGGCCACGTGGGCATGGCTCCGAGCAGTACGCCGTCCCCGGTTGTCGTGGTCACGACGGTGTCGCTGCCATGGGCGAGTTCGAGGGCGTGCAGCCAGCGGTGGCTGTTGTAGAAGTTGTCGGGCCCCACGAGTGCGTCCCAGTCCTCGCGCGCGATGGCGCCGACACCGGCGGTGGTGTGCACGCTGATGCGCCCGGGCGGTGAATACCGTCGGCGGGCAATGCCGGCCGAGGCGGGTGTCGAGTCGCGTCGGTGTCCGCCGGTGGGACCGCTGATGGTGTTGCGGGTCTCACGGTTCATGCGCGGCACCGATCGCTTTTCGGCAGTCGATGATCACGGTGTGGGGTTGGGCGAGGTAGTCGTTCCAGTACGCGGCGCCGTGTTCGGCGACGCCCTCCTCGCTCACCACCGGGTCGCTGAACCGCGGGGAGGTGAAGCCGGCCTCCCGCAGGGCGTCCTCCAGGGCGGCCTTGCTCCAGTAGCGGGCGGTGATGTCGTGGTCGCGGCCGTGGAACCGCAGGTTCAAGGAGACCGGCGAGCCGTCGGCCAGCGGCTCCCCAGCGGTCAGCCGGAAGCCGTAGGGCGCGTAGGAGACGGCACCGGACCGGAAACAGGGATGGATGGGCAGCGTCACGAAGCGCCCGCCCGGACGCAGCGCCCGCGCGGCGGTGGCGCACAGTTGACCGAGTTCGGCACGGGTCGTCGCGTACGGCAGCACATACACCCCCAGCACCAGGTCGAAGGTCCCCGCGAGGCGGTCGGGGAGGTCGCCGAGGAAGTAGTCGACACCCAGGGGCTGAGCGGCCTCCAGGGCACGGGCGTGGGCGATCATGCCCTCGGAGACGTCCATGCCGCTCACGCGGGCGGCTCCGCGCTGCCTGACGAGCCGGGTGTAGGCGCCCGATCCGCAGCCCAGGTCGAGCACCGCCGCGCCGCGGACGTCGCCGAGGACGCTGAGCACGCTGGGGATCTCCAGGAAGACACGGAACGGGGTGGTGGTGAAGTCGTCGTAGGTGTCAGTGAGCGTGTCGAACTGACTGGCCATCCGGATCCCTCCGGGAAAGCCCCGGGTGCGAGAACGAGGGGGACGGATACTTCTGGGGGAAGAACAGCAGACTGTGGTCCGCCTCGACGGCGGACCGCAGTCCAGTGCCATTCGGAAATGAAGTGCGGGCGGCGTCAGGCCGGGCGTCGGCGTCAGATGAATTCGGCCAATGGGGGCCACCCCTTCACGCTGCTGGAATCAGCGGGAATTCGCGGACTCCGGCAGTGCGTTCACTCGTGGATCCGTCCGGCCGCTCAGGCGTCGGCCTTGATCGGGCCGATGAGCCAGCTTCCCGGAGCGTCCAGGTCGTCGCTCAGGTAGAACTCGGTGATCGCCGTCCGGAACTCTTCGTGGCTGATCGACCCGCTGCCGTCCCGGTCGAGTCGCCGGAAGGCGTCCCTGGAGTGCTTCGGCGGGACGCCGAGTTCGCTGTACATACGGACGTACTCGTCGTGGCTCAGCACGCCGTCGCCGCTGGTGTCGAGCGCCCGCATCAGGGCGTCCGCGATGGCCAGCACCGCCTCCCCGAAGTGCTCCGGGCTGGTGACGTTGGCCTGCATGACGGCCAGGAACTCCGGGCGGGTGATCTTGCCGTCGCCGTCGGTGTCGCCGTGGGCCAGCAGCACCTGCCACCACTTCTCGAACGCGTCGCGCATCGCGGAGGCGCTCGCCTGGTCATCGCTCGTGTCCAGGCCGGCGAAAAGGTCGCCCATAGCCTGGAAGTCGTCGTGTGTGAGGAGGCCGTCACCTCCCTGGTCGAACCAGTTGAACAGCATGTTGAACTTTTGATTCTTCACGGGGGTCGACACTTTTTCTTCCTCTCCGTGTTTGACTGGAGCTTGCCGGCTCCACTCGGGTCGTTAAAACGCTAGCATGGAGATCAGTGCCGGGTGAGGTGGATAATTCCTCGCTATTTCCGATGAAAGTGCGATATGGGTGCGCCGGGGGTGCGCTTTCTGTGGTCACTGGAGCTAGAGAAAGGTGACCGACGCGGCGCCGCGTGGAATCCACGGAGAAATGATCGGCCACTGGACGACCTCATCCCGCTTCACAGCTGGTCGAGCATCGCGGCAAGCTCGCGGACCGGCGAGCAGGACAACCGCCGGTGGAGGTACCACCGGTCGGCGCACGCCTGGGCCTCCGGTGCTCCCAGCCGGGCCCCTTCGGCGTATCCGCTGACGCGATCCCTGCACACCACCCGCTCTCCCGGGTGCGTCTCCCCACGCCAGACCTTGGTCGAGGCCGCTGACGAGTACGAGCTCGCGCGTCCCCTGGCGACCTGGTTCACTCTCGTGTCGCGATATCCCGCACCCGGGGCTACTGCTGAGGGCCGGTCCGATCCGGGTCGCTGGGCGGGTGGGTGAGGAGGCCGGTCAGGGCGGCGTCCGCGATGGCCTCCGCTTCGGTGGGCGTGAGGGGGGCGTGGCCGCTGACGAGGCGGAAGATGATGGAACCGAACAGGACGTCCTGGGCGACCTCCACGTCTATGTCGGTGCGCAGTTCACCTCGTTCCACTCCGTCTCGCCACATCTGGCGGATCAGTTCGCGGCGCTCCTCCAGGAAGCGTTGCCTGAGGCGTTCGGCGGCCTCTGGGTCGGTGACGGTGGCGGCCAGCAGCTGGGCGTAGACCTGGCCGACCGGGCCGGCGTAGAACGCGGCGACGTTCCGCACCTGCCGGGTCAGGTCCTCACGCGCCGAGCCTGTGTCGGGCACCGGCGTCGCCTCGGCCATGTGCACGGCGAACGCGTCGATGGCGACGCAGATGCGGTTGGACCAGTGCTTGTAGATGGTCGCCTTGCTCACGCCGGAGCGGGCGCTGACGGCGTCGACCGTCGCCGCCGGCAGCCCGCCCTCGGCCAGCAGCTCGGTGGCTGCGCGCAGCACCGCCTCGCGCACCCGGCGGCTGCGGGGGGTGAGACCTCTGTCAGCCGGCATCGTCGTAGGCCGTCGCCAGGGCGACCTCGCGCCACTCGTCGAGCTCGGTCTTGACCTGCTGGAGTTTGGCCTCGACGCGGGCGACGCAGTCGGCGCCCAGCTGAAGCCGGACCGGCGGATCGTCGACCCCCGCGATGGAGACGATCGCGGCGGCCGCCTTCACCGGATCACCGGCTTGGGCGTGGTTGTTCTCGGTCCGCCAGACCCGGGTCTGGCCGGAGGTCCGCGCGTAGTCCTCGATCACCTGCTCGGCCGTGTGCAGTGAGGAGTCGTCGAGGAAGTCGGTCCGGAAGACGCCGGGCTCGATGATGATCACCTTGATGCCCAGCGGAGCGAGCTCGGCGCGCATCGCCTCGCTCACGCCCTCCACCGCGAACTTCGTCGACCCGTAGAGACCCCACCCCTGGCCGGTGGTGAACCCGCCCACCGAGGTGATGTTCAAGACGCGCCCGGACCGCTGACGGCGCATCACCGGCAGGACGGCCCGGGTCACCGCCAGCAGCCCGAACACGTTGACGTCGTACACCGCCCGGACCTCGGCGTCGGACGCCTCCTCCACCGCTCCCAGCAATCCTCGACCGGCATTGTTGACCAGCACGTCGATACGGCCGAACGCCTCCACCCCGGCGGCCACGGCCCCTTGGACGGCGGCCTCGTCCGTGACGTCCAAGTTCACCGCCAGCAGCCGATCACCGGCGTCCGCAAGTTCGGCCTTGACCTGTCCGGCATCGCGCGCGGTGGCGATCACCGCATCACCTTCGGCCAGGGCCTTGCGCGCGATCTCCAGACCGAAACCACGCGAGGCACCCGTGATGAACCAGACCCTCATGAACACCCTCCAATAAGTGAACTGAACGTTCAGTTTACTTCATGAAGATCATCCCCGCCAGGACCATCTCGGCCTCGCCGTGGTGGCCGTCGCCGTCGGCATCCCGTTCTCGGGCTCGAGGTCGGCCTGACGAGGACTCGGTGCCTGTCCGAGATGGCCGCGGTTCATCCTGGAGCAGACGAGCCGAGTGGATGCGCACTGGACGGATTGCTTGGTTTGGGTGGGTGTGCGGTACTGGGGTGTGCGGAATCGGAACTGAAGGTTTCTGTGACCGGAGGTCGAGTGCTGTGCAGGAGCGTGCGCTTGGGAGTCAGGGGCTGGTGGCCTCGGCGATCGGGTATGGCGCGATGGGGACTGCCGTTGGTTATGGGCCGTCCGACGATGCCGAGTCGGTCGCGGCGATTCGGCGGGCGCATGAGCTTGGGGTGACTCACTTCGACACTGCCGAGCTGTACGGGTGGGGTGACGGGGAGAAGCTCCTTGGGCGGGCGCTGGCTCCGGTTCGGGACGAGGTGACCATCGCGACCAAGTTCGGGTTCGTTCGGGGCGGCGGTCAGGACTCGCGTCCCGGGCATGTGCGCGAGGTCGTCGATGCCAGCCTGCGCCATCTCGGTGTCGAGACCATCGATGTGCTCTACCAGCACATTCCTGATCCGAGCGTGCCCATTGAGGACGTCGTCGGGGTCATGAAGGAGTGTGTCGAGGCCGGGAAGGTCCGGTACCTGGGGCTGTCCAACACCGGTGAAGACGCCCTTCGGCGCGCTCATGCCGTCCACCCGATCTCTGTGCTGCAGCACGAGTACTCGATCTTCGCGCTGGAGTCCGAGTCGCTGTTCCCCGTTCTGGAGGAGCTGGGTATCGGGTTCGTCGCCTACTCGCCGTTGGCTCATGGGTTCCTCAGCGGTGCCGTGAGGTCGCGGGACCATTACGACGCTGACGACTTTCGTCAGGGGTTCGCCTGGTGGGAGCCCGAGAACTTCGACGCCAACGTCGCCATCGTGGCTGAGTTGACCAAGGTCGCGGAGGCCAAGGGCGCGACTCTCGCCCAGCTTGCTCTGGCTTGGCTGCTCACCCGGAGGCCCTACGTCGTGCCGATCCCTGGGTCGCGTAACCCCGTTCGTGTTGCTCAGAACGTCGCTGCCGTCGGCCTCAGCCTGACCGGGGACGACCTTGCTCGCATCGCTGAGATCGCCCCTGGTGGCGGGCGGACGGCCTGAAAAGGCGCGGTTAGGCGAAGCGTTCTTGGAGTTCGACCTTGCGTACCTTTCCGGTGGCGGCCGCTCTTGGGAGGGTGTCGACGAGTTCGAGGCGTTCCGGCCAGAAGAACGCCGTCATTCCGGCGTCGCGGAGCAGCGTCCGGGCCTCTTCCAGGGTGATTCCGTCGCCGTGCGCGGTGGGACGGATGACGGCGCAGATCATCTGGTCGGCGCCGTCGAGTACCGGCAGGCCGATCACCGCAGCCTCCTGGACGGCGGGGTGCCGGGTGAGGATCTCCTCCATCTCGGTGGTCGGCACGAAGAAGCCGTTCCGGAAGACGGTGTCCTTGGCGCGTCCGGCGATGCGGATGCCGCCGCGGCCGTCGTGGCGGGCCAGGTCGCCGGTGTCGAACCAGCCGTCCTCGTCGCAGAACGAGGCGTACAGCTCGTCCCGCCGCAGGTAGCCCAGGCATTGGGTGGGGCCGCGGACCCACAGGACGCCGGTGTCCTCGCGTTGCCCCGGGTGCGGGTCGATGCGGAACTCCATGTCGGCGATCGGGCTGCCGTCGCTGTGCGCCGCCCAGTCCACAGGGTCGTCAGGACGGCTGATGGTGACCGCGCCGTTCTCGGACATGCCCCACAGGGAGAACAGGCGCCGTCCGAAAACCTCCTCGACGTCCTGGACGAGTTGGGTCGGGATCGGGGCAGAGCCGCCGACGACCCAGCGCAGGGCGGTGAGGTCGCGTGGCTCGGCGCGTTGGGCGTCCACCAGCGGACGCAGGAAGTGGGGCGGGGCGTACATGTAGGTGACCTTGTGTTCCGCCAGGAGGTCCGCCATGGCCGCGCCGTCCGTGGTGTCCTGGAAGACGGCGGTTCCGCCGAGCGCGAGGGGCATCAGCATGCCGCGCACGAATCCGGTGTAGTGGGTGTACGCGGCGACCATGGCAATCACGTCTGTGGCGCCGAGGTCGAAGACCTCGGCCTCGCCTCGGATCGGCGCGTACAGGGTGTTCTGGCTGTGCAGCACGCCTTTCGGTTCGCCGGTGGTGCCGGAGGTGAAGAGGGTCAGGTACGGGTCGTCCGGGCCGAGTTCCGCGCGGCCGTCGAGGTCGGCGGTCTTCTCCCAGGGGGTTTCGAAGAAGAACTCGTGCAGGTCGTGGACGCCTTCGGAGGTCGTCTCGCCCGCGACCACGACGTGTTCCAGGGACGGCAGGTCGGCGGCGAGTCGCAGGCCGAGCCGGGCCCGGTCCTCGCCGCCGAACTCGGCGGGCGTGACGAAGACCCGGGACTCGGTCAGGCCCAGGTAGGCGGCCAGTTCCCGCTCCCGGTACACCGGGAGGAGCGGGCAGATCTGCGCCCCGGCGCGCAGGCAGCCGAGCGCGAGGACGGTCAGCTCCCAGCCGTTGGTGAGCTGGACGGCGACGGTGTCGCCGGGGCGCACGCCCAGCTCGGCCAGGGCTCCGGCGCAGCGGTCGGTCAGCAGGCCGAGCTCGGCGTAGTCGAGCGTGCGGGTGTCGCCCGAGCCGATCCGGCGGGCGATGACGGCGGCCTTGCCGGGGTGTTCTCGTGTGTGCCGTCGCAGGTCGTCGAGAAAGGTCTCGTCCCGCCACCAGCCGCGCCGCCGGTACTCCTCGGACATCCCGCACCTCCGCTTGCCTCGTCGAACGCTTGCCTCGTCGAACGTCCGGATCGATGGCTCACCGGTGAGCCGCGGCCTCTCAGGCCGTGGAGAAGTGGACGGCCGACCGGGCCGTGTCACGTTCCCACGCGTCGCGGTCGCGGATGTAGAGGGCGTCGCGGGCCTCCACCGACAGCACCGTCATCCCGGTCCGGTCGAGCCGGTAGGTGATCCGCCCCGTCACCCGCTCGGCGACGCTGGTGACGAACGCCTGGGCGGCCGTCCGCAGGGAGCCGAACCAGCGTCCTTCCAGCGCCTCCCTGGTCCACGCCTGCTCCAGGGGCAGCTTCTCCCGGATGGTCTCGGCGGGCACGGTCGCGCTCTCCAGGTGCCGGTAGGCGTGGAGCAGCAGGCAGGCGGCGGGCATCTCCCGCACCTCCAGGACCTTCTCGCCGCTGTCGATGTGCTCCAGGCCCGAGTAGCGGCCGAGGCCGTAGCGTCCGGCCCGGACGTTGAGGGCCACGATCACCTCGCGCAGGGGCGCGGGCTCCCCGTCCAGGGCCACCGGACGGCCGCCCTCGAAGTCGATCACGACCTTGTCCGGCCGCTCGGGCGGCACGGCGGCCGTCCAGGAGTAGAGGTCCTCGGGGACCGGGAACCACTCGGGGTCGTCCAGCAGGCCGGACTCGAACTCCCGACACCACAGATTGGAATCGCCGCTGTGCGAACGGTTGACGAAATCCGGAAAACCGGCCTTCTTCAACGCGTTCTGTTTGTCGTCGCGGCTGATCGCGTCGAGTTCGTACGGGCTGCCGAAGTGCCCGTCGAACCCGAGTGCGGCAATCGAGGTATTCAACCGGCGCAGGCTGTTCTGCGACCTGTTCGCAGTGTGCAGGACCAATTGCGCGCCGACGTCCTCGGCGAGTTCCACCGCCGCGCGCGCGAGCAGCGGGCGGCTCAGCGAGGAACTGACCGGATGCATTCCGAGATAAACCGCCTGCGCGGCGATCGCGGGCGCCACGAACTCGTCGGCGAACACCGTCGCGCGGTCGGCCAGGACGTGCCGGGCCCCGAGCCGCGCCACCCCGCCGGTGCTGTCGTCGTACTCGGCGTCGCCGCCCAGGGCCACCGACAGGGCGTACACCTCCAGGTCGGGGTACCGGCTGAGCCGCCACAGCAGATAGAAACTGTCCAGCCCGCCGCTGAAGAGCGTCACGACCCGGCCGCCGTTCCGGGCCGCCTCCTCAATGTGATCGAATTCCCGAACGCATTTCTTGGTCCACATGAGAAACCTCCGACACGAGGCAGGCCGACACCATTCCGGGGAACATGATCTTGAAGATACGGTTCGCGGACGCGCATCCAGAGAGGCGGACGCATTCGTTATCATCCTGAGACAACGACAAAGCGTGACCCCTTTGGAACAGGAACCGGCCAAGGCGGCGAACACATTGGAGAACGTCGCCTCGTGCCCGAGAGGGAACGGCGCGTGAGCATGGTCAGTTGACCCGGCGGTCCATTCCCTCCCAGTACGGTTCACGCAACCGGCGCTTGAGGACCTTCCCGGTGGTCGACAGGGGCAGGGCGTCGACGAACTCGTAGCTGGTGGGGGTCTTCCAGGCGATCAACGGCTCGCAGTGCCGCCGGATGTCCCGCTCATCGGCGGTGCGGCCGTGCTTGAGCACGATGACCGCGTGCACCCGCTCCCCCGGCTTGTCGTCGGGGATGCCGATCACCGCGACCGCGGCCACGTCCGGATGGCCCGCGATCGCCTGCTCCACCTCGGTGGAGTAGACGTTCCAGCCGTCGACGTTGATGACGTCCTTGAACCGGTCGACGATGAACAGGTAGCCGTCCTCGTCCAGGTATCCGCCGTCGCCGGTGTGGAGCCACCCGTTCCGGATCGTCCGCGCCGTCTCCTCCGGCTTGTTCAGGTAGCCGAGCATCATCGCGCCGGTCCGGACGACGATCTCCCCGACCTCGCCGCGCGGCGCCTCCACGCCGTCCTGGTCGACGATCCGCACCTCGGCCCCGAGCGCGGGACGTCCGGCCGAACGCAGTTTCCGTCCCGCGCGGTGGTCCTCCGGCGGCAGCAGCGTCGCGAGGCCGAACTCGTTCATCCCGTACCACTGGTGGAACGCGGCGTTGGGGAACGCCTTCATCACCCTCGTCAGGAGCGCCTCGGTGATGGGCGCCGCGCCGTAGGCGATGCTCCGCATGCTGGACAGGTCGCGCGCGGCGATGTCCGGATGGTCGACGATCTGCTGCATGGTGCCGGGCGCGAACGGCGCGTGCGTGACCTGGTGGCGTTCGATGGCGTCGACGAGCCCGTCCACGTCGGTCGTGAGCGGGATGACGGTGAGCCCGCCCCAGATCCCCTGGATCAGCCAGGTCACCAGCATGGAGATGGACGAGAAGTTCGAGGTGATCAGGATGCGTCCGCCGGGGACGCCGTGGGCCGGGACCCGCGCGGGCAGGATCAGCGCCTGGTGGACCAGGCAGGCGTGGCTGACCACGACGCCCTTGGCGCGCCCGGTCGTCCCGGTGGTGTAGACGATGCCCGCGGGGGCCTCGCCGTTCCGGCGGGCGTCCTCGACCGGCTCCGTCCTCGCGATCAGCTCCTCGAACCCGGCCATGCCGTCCGGCGGCGGCCCGTCGCCCACGTGGACGATCTCGCGCAGATCGGGGCACGCCTCCCTGATCTCCTCCAGACGGTCCAGGAAGGCGTCGTCGACGAAGAGGATCTCGGTCCGGGACTCGACCAACGCGTAGATCATCTCTGGTGTGCTCCAGGCCGGGTTGACCGGGTGGAACACCCCGTTCGCCCACGCCACCGCCAGGAAGAACTCCAGGTAACGGTCCGAGCCGAGGGCAAGCATCCCGACGTGCTCGCCGTCGCCCACGCCGTACTCCCGCAGGGCCCCGGCGAGACGCGCCACCCGGTCGGCCTGCTCGCGCGCCGTGCGGGTCCGGTCGCCGTAGACCGTGACCGGCTCGTCCGGAGCCAGTTGCAGAGCCCGATGGACGATGTGGGTGATGTGCATGATCTCCTCCGGGGGGGGCGCGTGACGCGTGATCAGCTCGTTCTCGCGGACCCGGCCGCTCGGACGGCGGGTGCGCGGCGGAAGACGGTCAGGGCTGTCGCGAGCATGAACAGGGACAGGACGAGGGCGCCGGTGAACGCCCCGGCGAGCGACTGGACGCGCGTCCCGTCCACCTGCTCGTAGACGGCGACGAGGACGGCGACCCCCAGCGGCCCGCCGACCTGCATGGTCTGGATGAGGCCGGACGCGCTGCCGTGCTCCCCCTCGGGCAGGTCGGTCATGGCCACCGCCGTCGCCGCGACCGACACCAGCCCGTGGCCCGCGCCGAACAGCAGCACCGGGCCGAGGATCACCGACACGAAGGTGCTGGTCGCCGAGATCTGCGTCAGCCACACCATGCCGACGATGGTGAGCACCGACCCGGCCACCATGACCCTCATCGGCCCGACGCGCTGCAGCAGCCACGGCACGGCCCGGTTCGCGGCGATCACGGTGACCGTGGTGGGCAGGAAGGCCAGCCCGGTCTCCAGCGCGCCGTAACCGAGGACCCCCTGCACGTAGAGGGTGAGGAAGAACATCATGCCGCTCATCGCGGCGGTGAGGAGCAGCCGCATGAGGCAGGCCCCCGCGCGGTTGCGGTCCCGCAGCAGCCCCAGCGACATGATCGGCTGCGGGGCCCGCGCCTCCACGGCGACGAACAGGGCCAGCAGGACCAGCGCGGTGGTGAGCGCGCCGACGACCAGACCGTCCGCCCAGCCGGATTCGGCGGCGCGCACCACCCCGAAGACCAGAAGCGTCATCCCTGCGGTCGCGGTGAACGCCCCGGCCGCGTCGAAGCGGCCCCCGACCCGCGGCGACTCGTGGAGGCACCAGCGGGAGAGCGCCACCACGGCCAGCCCGACGGGCACGTTCATGAAGAACGTCCACCGCCACGTCGTCCACTCGATCAGCAGCCCGCCGGCCACCATCCCGACCATCATGCCGAGGCTGCCCGCGCTCGTCGTGAACGCGTAGGCCCGGTTCCTGGCGCGCCCGTCGGGGAACCCGGTCGCGATCAGCGCCAGCGAGCCGGGCCCGGCGAGCGCGGCGCCGGCCCCCTGCGCGGCGCGCGCGACGAGGAGCACCTCGGTGTTGAACGCGAGCCCGCCGACGAGCGAGGCGACGGTGAACAGCGCGATCCCCGCGGTGAACACCCGCCGGTGGCCGAGGATGTCGCCCGCCCGTCCCCCGAGCAGCAGAAGGCCGCTGAACACCAGCGTGTAGGCGTTGACGACCCAGGACAGCTCCGCCGCGGACGCGTGCAGATCCCGCTGGATGCTGGGAAGCGCGATGTTGACGATCGTGACGTCCAGCAGCAGGATCACCTGACTCGCGGCCAGGATGCCGAGGGTCAAACTGCCGCGAGACGGTGCAAATGTCGCCATCGCCGGGAAGCGTACATCCCCCCTTCCCGATCAAGGAAGACGTCCCGAGCCCCCTGCGGCAGCCGTTACTGAAACGCCCCTACGACCTGCGGCACGGTCACCGGAAGGCGCGCGAGGGTCCTGCCGCCGGGTTTCCCGTTCACGACGGGAACCTGACGGGCGGAGCCATGCCCCACTGGTGGTAGGTGGTGGTGAAGCCGGCGTCCAAGCGGTCACCGCCATCGACGGGGATGGTGAAATGGAACTCGACCTGCCGGGGAAGGTAGTCGGCCCCCAGTTCGATCCGGAAGACGACCGAGCGCGCACTGCCGTAGGCCGAGAACAAGGGCGCCCCCGGGTTTCCAGCCGTCAGGTCGCTTGTGGCGGCGGTGCCTCGCAGAACGAGACCGTCCTGACTGTGCGTTTGGGTGATGGCGCGGCCGACGCGCAGCAACGTCGCGATGTTGTAAGGCGTGCTCGCCCACCGCACCTGCACGACCCCGGCCAGACAACCGTCCTCATCAGGATAGGTGACTTTGGGCGAGGCGTCGAAGGTCGCCCGGTCCCCCAGCAGGGAGCTGTATCCGGTGTTGCCGATGAGGGTCGCGCTCACCGGGACCTGCGCACAGCCCTTGTCGAGACTCATCTGGTAGCTGGTGGAAGCGCTGCCGTCGAACGACAGACCACCGGTGGCGTGAAGCTGGTACTCCCCCTCGGTCTGCTGATTCGACAACTCGAACGTGGCGGTGCGCGCGCGGGACATCGCTTTCATCGCCGAGGCGCTCAACTCCTCCGCGGACGCGTCACCGCGAATCGTCCGCCCGGAACCGGCCGCGGACGCAGCAGCCGACGCGCCCGGTGACTTGCGCGCCGCAGGTGAGGACGCGGCGGTGGCGGCCGTGTCCTGCGATCGCAGACCGCGAACCCAGAACGCGCCGCCGATCACGCCGGCCACCAGGAGAACGGCGACCGCCGCCACGACGGCCCGGCGAACCGTCGGCGGACTGCTGACCCGCGCGCCCGTTGGCACGACCTGGAGTGGAGGAAGCGCCAAGGTGGACGCGACCGCCGCCCCCTCCGACAGGATCACCGTGGCGTCGTGGCCCTCAAGCTCCGGCTCGCTGGCGGGAACGGCCAGGCCGGTTCGATCCAGCAGAGATCGCAGCAGTCCCGGCGTGTCCGGCCGCCCCTCCGGATTCTTGTCCAGGCAGGCGATGAGGATGTCCCGCAGATGTTCGGGAACGCCGTCCAGCTGAGGCGGCTCTTGCAGGACGCGAGTGATGACGGCGGGAATCGAGTCATCGCCGAACGGCGGACGTCCCGTGGCGGCGAACACCGTCAGGCTGGCCCAGGCGAACACGTCGGCCGCCGCGCCACCGGACCGGCCGGCCAGCTGCTCGGGAGCCATGTAGGCCGGCGTGCCGACCACATCGCTGGTCACGCCGGTCGCCGTGTCCAGCGCCTTGGAGATGCCGAAGTCGATCACACGTGGACCACCGGCCGCCAGCAGGACGTTGCCCGGCTTGAGATCCCGGTGGACGATCCCGGCCTGGTGGATCGCGCCCAGCGCCGTGGCCGTCCCCACGGCGAGCCGATCCAACTCGGCTCCGCCCAGGGGGCCGCCGTCCCGCACGACACGCAAGAGGTTCGGCCCCTCGACGTATTCGGTGACGAGATAGCAGTCGTCCCCCTCCATCCCGCTGGCCAGGACACGCGCGGTGCAGAACGCGGCCACCCGTCGCGCCGCGGAGAGCTCTTTCACCAGCGCCCGTTGCGAGCTCAGATCGCCATGGGAGTAGAGCAGCTTGATCGCCGCCAGGGTTCCCTCGCTTCCGCGACCGAGATAGACCACACCCTGGCCTCCCGACCCAAGCCTTCCCAACAACGTATAGCCACCGATCAAGCGGGGATCGGAGTGACGCAAAGGCAGGGCGGTGGAAGGCACGCCGTCAGAGGACGAGGTCACGGGTTTTGGAGGCTCCATGCCGATCAGGAAGGTCCGCGGATCATACTTGCGGGCGCGTGCCGTCGTCCGGAGGTAGCGCCGTTCAGGCCGGGTGCGGCCACCCTTGGTGGCATTTCTGGCAAGGACCGGAATGTGTGCCGCTTCGTTGGCTGGTGAATGGCGGGCTATTCGAGGTCGAGGATGGGGGAGTCGAGGCCGCGTCTGCGTCTAGTGCGGCGTGGCGGACGTAGCGGCGGCGGCCCGTTCCAGCAGGGCGGGGTCGGCCATCGCAGCCGGGTGCCGCAGCATGTACGAGATGTCGTTGAGAGCGCGGGCGACGAAGGGGTCGACGAGGCCGGCCTCGAGCAGCTGACGCAGAACCTGGCGCTGCCGCCGCACCTCCTCAGGAGGCTCGATTCCGGCGGCGGCTTCGAGGCGCTCGGTGTCTCCGCCCGTGGAAACACTCCAGGCGGCGTCCACCACGACCTGTTGCAGGTCGAAGAAGCCCTCGGCCGGGACGGACAGGTCGGGCCCGCTCGTCAGGTAGGCCGACAGGCACGAAGCCTGAAGCGCCGCGGAGCTCATGCCCTGGCCGTAAGCCGGATTGAACGACGCGACCGAATCCCCGACCCCGACCAGGCGCGCCGGGAAGTGCCGCAGGCCGGTGAAGTCTCGACGGCGGCTCTCCCCCTGGTGGTAGGTCGCGATGTCGCGGGTCGGCGCACCGCTGGCGGCCTGCGCGAAGACACCTGGGAGTTCGGAGCAGGCCGCGCGGAACTCCGCCAGGGTCCGCCCCGGCCGCTCCTGGCCGTAGCCCATCACCAGGACCAGCCACTGGTCGTCCTCGATCGCGTTGAGGGAGGCGACCGAGAGGCCGGTCGCGCCCAGACCCTGCGCGTAGACCGCGATCGCGGCGGCCACGTCCAGGTCGGCGGCCGGGGTGGGACGTTCGAACAGCGCGGTCGCATAGTTGATGGGGTTGCGCAGGCGCTCGAGTCGCGGCTTCTCCAAGCCCGCGTCGCCGAGCCACTCCGCCAGGCGGCTCGAACGGCCCATGGCGTCCACGACGAAGTCCGCCTCCACGACCCCGTCGGCATGGCGGACGCCCCGGACCTCGTCCTCCCGAACCACCAGACCAGCTGCGCGCGCCCGCACCACCCTGACGTTCGGCAGTGCCGTGACGCGCTCGCGGATGCGCGCCTCCAGAAACGGCCTGCTGGCCATGAGCAGGACATGCCGATCATCGTGGGTAGCCGCTTGGAGCCGCCCGTCGAAGGCGGTGATGGAGGTGGCCGTCCCCGACAGGACGGCCCCCAGATCCTGTGCCCGCTGCGTGAAACCCGGCAGCCACCGCTCGATCCAGTGCAGACCCGCCGGAAGCAACGTATGCACCTGCAAGTCATGCGGCGTACCAGGACGCGACCCCGCCCCACCCGAGATGTCGTCACGCTCAACGATGACGACCTCACGTGCATGGTCAGACAGAACCCGCGCCGCCAGCAGCCCCGAGACGCTGCCCCCGACAACACACGCGGTGTCAACCAGAACCCGCCCCCGACCAGGAGGACCCGCCGCCACAAGCTCGTCGAAAACACCGACCACCGACTCAGCCATGGCACTCCCCCCGCGTCGACAGGCTCACCTCATGATGATGCGGGACGAATCCCCCTCCACTCCCCCGTAACCCAGATGTGGCCAACACGGCCAGGCGGCCCAGCCAGACCAGGCCAGACCTAGCTGCAGCGTCCCGTCACACGCCGCCTTGACAAAGGCCAGCCAGGGCCCGTCTGGCCTCGTCTGTGAGCGGGAACATGGAGCCGAGGGGTGGCCCGAGAATGTCTCTCTCGAGCGCCGTGCGTGGCATGGTTCATCGCTGGGCCCTCAGGCACCAGTTGTGCAGGCTCCTATCCCATGAAACGGGTGGATTCGTCGAGAACGATGCTGGCGTTCTCCAAGTCTGCCAGCCGAGCCGCAAGCGTGGCCATGGCAAGCCGCTCAGGTAGCGCTTCAGAGAACTTCAGCCCCTGCAACGCCTTTTCGTCGACGTCGGGCAGGCAGAGCCGTTCAGCCGCATCAGTTACTCCCCATTGCCAGATCTCGCGAGTGAGGTCAGGACGAAGCCGGATCCATTCGTCCTGAAACCGCTGCTTCTCATCGGCAACGCCCGCCAAGGTAGCTGCCAGCACCGCGTTGGCCCGGTAGCCCGCCCAGGTCCACCAACGCACGTCCTCGCCATTGCGGCTGATGACGAGCCCGCCCGGATGCACGCTCCCGACATCGTCCTCTCGCGCTTCCGCAAGCCCTCTGACCGCCCGGTCGGTCAACGCGACCCCAGGGCTTTCCCCCAGCAGGACCGATCGGCATGCACGACTCAACTCGAAGCTCGCGCCGCCGACGGCCGCGCTGAACCATCGGGCCTTGCCAGGAAGATCGGACGGCTCGACGAAGCAGCGACGGCGCTTCCAGTCGATCCAGGTGACACGCCAATTGCGGCCGGCCAGCAGCAGGACACGGGGCCCGTCGACCTTCTCGGTCAGCAGCATGGGGTCAGTCCGGCCGATCTCGCGCCGTCCTGACAGCACGGTGAACTGAGGCGGTGCCGTGAAGACGGCGGTCATGTCCATGAAGTGGCGGCGGCCGAAACGCTCCTCCGCGGCCGGACCGATGAAGTAGTACTCGCCGTCCCTCTCCACGAAGCCGTGGTCGAGCAGATGCCGAATGATCGGCGAGGCGCTCCTGTCGAACGGCGGCAGGCCGCTCCATTCCTCGCTCCACACGCCACGCCCGACCTTGTGTTCTTGGAGGCACAGCGCCAGGAACTGCTGGGCGACGATGTGGCGTGGTTCGGGCGGGGGTTGCACCGGCTCGACGAAGCCTCGCTTCCAGAGCAGCAGCAGCGCCGCTGCCTCCACCAGGGCCGAGTGATCAAGGGCCAGGAAGAGGCAGTTCCGGGTTGTGCCGGGACGGCGGCCTGTGCGACCGAGCCGTTGGAGGAAGGACGCGACCGTGCCAGGTGCGTTGATCTGGATGACGCGGTCGAGGTCGCCGACGTCGATGCCCAGTTCGAGGGTGCTGGTCGCGACGATGACGCAGTCGCGTGCTTCCGCGAAAGCGTGTTCGGCACGGCGGCGTTCCTCCAGTGACAAGGAGGCATGCGACAGGAAGGTGGTCACATCACGGGCTCGAAGCGCCGCTCCGAGCTCCTCCACCAACGCCCGTGAGTCACAGAAGACCAGGCGTTTCTCTCCTCGATGCAGCGCCGCGATCACTTTGGCGGCGTTGCCGACCGATCCCACGTAGTCCAGCTCGACGTCACCTGCGGGCGGGCCGCCCGCGTGGACGCCAGGGGCGATGACCTCGGCCGGACGACTGCCCCGTCCAGAACCCTGAATCCAGTGCAGGAGTTCGGCGGGGTTTCCGACCGTGGCCGACAGCCCGATCCGCTGTATCGGACGTCCGGTGACGCGGGTGAGGCGTTCCAAGACCGCCAGCAGGTGCCAGCCGCGGTCGTCCCCTGCGAACGCGTGCACCTCGTCCACCACAACGGCGCGGAGGTCGGCGAAGAACCTCCGGTGGTCGGTCTTGACACTGACCAGCATTGCCTCCAGAGATTCGGGTGTGGTCAGCAGGATGTCTGGTGGGTCCCTGAGGATGCGCTGCCGGGCTGAGGCCGACACGTCTCCGTGCCACAGTGCGACCTTGCGTCCGAGCCATGCGGCGTAGCTCTCCAATCGAGGCAGAAGATTGTTGAGCAGCGCCTTCAGCGGACACACGTACAGCACGGACAGTCCGGTCCAGTGCTGTTGATCCATCGCCGACAGGATGGGGAAGGCCGCCGCCTCGGTCTTCCCCCCTGCGGTGGGGGCGAGCAGAATCGCGTCGGATCCGGCCAGCAGCGGACCGATCGCCTCTTCCTGGAGTGGACGAAGTTCCCGCCACCCGAGCGAGTTGACGATGTGATGAACCAGGACCGGTGACAGTCGCTCGAAGCTCTGCGCTGTCACGGCAGATCCAGGTCGACGTCCCCTGCGCTCGCGGCGACGACGTTGCGCTCGAGCTCGTTCAGTTCACCGGACGAGACCGTGAGCGCGTAGTCGCGGCGTGGATCGAAGTCGTCGAACTCATCGATTCGGTCGAGGACGTCAGCCACCAGTTTGCGGAGGAAGACACGTGGTGCGACGCCGACCCGGCCGCCGAGCCCGCCGGTCACCGCAGTGGCAAGTTCGGCGATATAGGCGTCGTCTGCGCTGGCCAGGATGGGTTCGGGGTTGCGGGCACCTGCCGCATACAGGTCACGGACGCGGCGGCCGAGCTCTCCGAGGCCTGGCAGGTCGAACCCGGTGAGGCGGAGCTGAACGGCACGCGGGGAGTCGAAGCGCGGATCGGTGGTGAAGTCGGTGGCGAGCCGCTGGGCAAGCGGTTGCAGCCGTTGGATGCCCTGCTGCCCGTCGAAGAACGCGGGCGTCCCGGTGATCATCAAGAAGAGGCCGGGGAAGCGGCCACCGTCGATCTCGTCCAGGAGCTGCCGGAGGGCGTTCAGTCCCTTCTCCCGGACATCGCCGCGCACCCGTTGCAGGGTCTCGATCTCGTCCAGCACCACCAGGAGTCCCGGGTGGCCGCTGTCGCGCAACAGGGTCAGCAGGCCCTGGAGGAACCCGAGGGCGGCGAAGTGGTCGAGGTCGCCCCGGACTCCGGCGGCACGGCGTGCGGACGCGGCGACGGACTTCTGCCCTCCGATCCAGGCGACGAGCGCCTCGGCGGTGGCGTTGTCCCCGGCCGCCGCCGCACGCCGGTAACCGCGCAGGGCGGCGGCGAACGCCGGAGTCGTGCGGGCGACGTCGGCAAGCCGCTGCTCCAGCAGGGCGTCCACGGCCCGGAGCAGGCCCTCGGTATCGTCCTCGGCGACCTCCCCGGCATCGAGGATCTCTTCTTCGAGGGTGTAGAACCACAGGTCGATGACCGGGCGCAGCGCGCTCGCGGTGTGCGTGGCCGTCACGAGCCGCTCGGTCAGCCGGCGGTACACGGTCTCCAGCCGGTGAAGGGGCGTCTCGGTCTCGGAGATCTGGATCTCGGCCACGGCCAGGCCCGCGCGTTTGGCGCGCTCTCCCAGCCACCGGGCGAAGAAGGTCTTGCCCGAACCGTATTCGCCGCGAATGGCGTGGAAGGCTGCGCCTCCCTTGGCCACCGTGGCCAGCTCGTCGTCCAGCGCGCCGGTGAACCGGCCGAGTCCGACAGCGAGCAGGTCCAACCCGGCCTGCGGCACGGTACCGCGCCGCAAGGCGTCGATGACCTCGCGACGCCGTGCGGCGCTGACCGTCTCGCCACCGCTCACTGTGAACTCCCCACGCCGAACTGTTCGCGCAGCGTTGCGACGTTCAGCTGGACGGTTCGGCCGGAGTCGATGAGGTCGAGCACCGGGTACCCCTCGACGTTCAGCAGCCGTTGCAGTGCGGTGACGAACAACTCCGGGCTGCGTGGCGCACGGCCACCCGCCGCGGCCGCCGCCGCGGCGACGGCGGCGACCGACAGCCGTTCTCCTGCCGTGGCCAACGCATCGACCACAGCGGCGACCTGGTTGGCAGGAGGAGGCTTGCGCAGGTAGCGGCGCTGCTCGGAGTAGACCGCCGACGCGGTCACGACAGCTCCAAGGGTCGCCGGGACGGGCTCGGCAGGTGGAGCGGACGGCGCGGCCTCGCCCACCGAGAACAGCGCCTCGCCCTCCGGCTCCTCCATCCTCTTGCGGGCCCGTGTTGTCTTGAGCACCTGCGAGCTCGATGGAACCTGCACAGGCACCGGCTTCTCGGAAGCCTCCCTGCCCGTCCACCATGCGGGCTCGGTCTCCTCAGGCGGCAGCAGTTCCCAACCCTTGGGCCGGTCGGCGGCGTCCGGCAACAGGACGAGGACGGGCACGGCCATCTCCGCAAGCGACGCCCCACCGTGGTAGCCCGCCTTGCGCGGCGTGTACCGGATCTCCTCACGCCACGGCACCACGACTCGACCACCGTTCTCCAGCACCCGCGGCCCGGCAAGCTCGACCTCACCCTCACCGGGCGTCCCCGTGCGCCACCGCGCCGCGCCGATCTCCGTCGACGTCACACGCGGCGTACCGGGCGCGGACTCCTCGCGTTCGAGCACGTGTCCGTGGTCGGCGACCAGCACGACGGGACGCCCGAAGTCGAGTGCCGCGTTGAGCAGGTCCGGAAGGTAGCTGATGTCCTTGAGACGCCAGCCGGCACGGTCGCCTTCCTTTCCGTGGTCGAGGGCGTCGTCGATGGTGTTGAGAACCACGGCGACCACATGGTCCTCCGCCAGGGCGACGGCAAGGTCGTCGGACAGGCGCTGTCCGGCAGGGCCGGGAACCTGCGCCTTGTGGAAGACGAGCCCGCTCCGCCGGTGCCGCTTCCAGAACCGCTCGAACCCCGCCACCTCGACGGCCTGCCCGCCCTCGGCCGGTTCACCCGAAAGCAGCGAGGCCCGGCTGATCCTGGTCACGGAAGGAATCATCGCGACGGCCGCGGAACGGCGACCGGAGCGTGAGGTCACCTCGGCCCACCTCCCGCCGCGCGCCAGTTCCTCTCCCAGCTGGACGGCGACCGGGCCGCTCATGCCGTCCAGCACGATCACCAGCGGAGCCCCACCAGAAGCGGCGACCGGCACCACGACCTCCGCGAGCACCGACTCGACCAGCAGTGCACCGCCCGGTGCCTCGACGGCAGCGCCCGGTGCCCAGGAGGCCAGCCGGTCGGCGAACCTCTGATCCAGTTCAGTTCGGCGGGTGCGTGCCCGCTCGTACAGGCGGCGATAGGCGCGTCCCACCGTGCTGTCCAGGTCGGACGAACCCGACCACAGCACGGTGAGCGCCCGGTCCAGCCACGCCCCGTCGGCCAGGTAGTCGGCGACGCCATCCGCGACGGAGCGGGCATCAGGCACATCGGATCGGTCCAGCCAGCGGCGCACCCGCAGCGCCATCCTGGCTACCTCGACGCTGTCCGGTCGCAGGCCGCTGAGGCGGTGCTCGACCACCCTCGCCAAGGTCTCCTGGGCCGACTCCACGCGACCGCTCAGCACGGCGGCGAAGTCCTGAATCCTGCTGCGCAGTCCGGACGGCAGGAAGGCGTTGTCGACGGGCGTGGCACCGCCGGGTGCGAGTCCCGCACTCGCGGCGAGCCGGTCGGCCCGTCCCAGGACGGCCTCCACCCGGTCGCGGGCTTCGCCGGTGCGATCGGGGCTGGACTCGGCCTCGGCGATCCAGCGGGCGAGGATGCCCTGGACAGCGACCGTGAACATCCTCAGTTCCTCGATGCCCGCGGTGACGTCGGCGAACAGCCGTCCGATCGCCAGCGTGGCAGCGGGCGGCGACGCCGGATCGTCCAGGGGCCCTGCGATGATGCCGAGTGCCATGGCATCCTCGCCCCGGCCGGCGCCCGCGAGGCCGAGCAGCACCGCGACGGCGGGTCCGGAGGTGCGTTGAAGCCATGCGGCGATGCCGTGACGCTCGTCCGGGCCGAGTGCCGCGAAGCGGTCGGTGGCCCCTGGCTGACGCGACCAGGCCAGCAGTGTGTCGATGTCGAGCTCACCCGAAGAGCCGGAGCGGCCGGTGGTGATCTCAAGGCGGGTCTCGACGAGGGCGTGCAGTGCCGCGTCATGGGTGAGCAGCGCGCCGCCGCTTCGCCGCCAGGCCGCAGCGGCGGGGTGGGTGCGCCAGCCGCCCGACGGTTCGGCGTCCAGCAGGGCGTCCACCAGCCATTCCTCGGCCCGGATGCGTGGGTCCAGCCGGGCCGCGCCGAACCGCTGCTTGACGATCTCGGCCCGGTCCACGTTGAGCGGGCGGCGTGCCAGCGCGTGCCCGCGCAGGTCCGCGCCCAGTTCCCGGGCGTCCACCCCGGTAGTGATCACGAGGAGGGGGGCAGAGTCCGCCGGTGTGCCGCAGTGCCGTTCCCAGGCGTCGATGATGCCCAGCACGGACGGCTGGTCGCTGACCCGGACGCGCTGCTGCCGGTCCCCGATGGTGATCGTGAACTCCGAGGCGGTGCCGGGCTGGTAGCGGCCGTGGACAAGGACCAGGCGCGGTCCTGCCGGACCGGCCTCGTTTCCGCGCGCGGGCAGTTCGAGGCTCAGCAGCGCCTCCAGGACGCGCCTGTCCACCAGTGGCGGAGTGCTCACCGGCCCGTCCCCTCGTCCACGACGCGCCACTCGATCTCGATCGATGCTCCCGGGTTGGCCTCGGCGAACTCCCTGATCTCCGCCTGGAGGGCGACGACCGCCTCGGGCAGAGCGGAGTCGACGCGGGCGGCGGGGACGCGGCGGCTCCCCCTGGCCCGGGGAACGGGGGGACGCGGAACGACCGGTGCGACGGGATCGCTGGGGACCTTCGGCTCTCCACCGCCTGCCAGATCGACGTCACCAGGGCCGCTGGGCCGGTCCGGGTTCGGCGCCGGAGCAGGCGGAGTGTCGATCTGAGCCGCCTCGGTGACCAGCGCCGACGCGGTGTCACTGGCAGCGATCAGCACGGGCGCGAGGCGCGTGGTGAACTCGTCGTGGATCGCGGCCTCGGCAAGGTCGGCCAGCAGGGTGCGGGCGCGGGAGCCGATGCCGTCGGAACGGCGCGCCAAGGTGGGGACGGCCCCGAGAAGCTGCCACTGAGCGCTGGTCAGTGCTTCGAGCTGGTTTGGGGCGGAGGTGACCGCCGCACCGAGCACCTCGTCGGAAACCTCGTAGGTCGCCGCAGCGAGTTCCTTCAGCAACGGCGTGTCCCCGTCGCTGCTGCGGGGTGTCAGCCGGGCGAGGAGGTCGGCGGCGTAGCGTGCGGAACGCCGTCGGTCGCCGTTCTCGTCGGTGAGGCCCAGCAGGTCCGCGCGGTCCTTAAGCGCCCGCTCCACACCGGTGACGGCGTTCTCCAGATCCGCCGACCGCTGCCGCACCTTGCGAGCGAGCTCGGTGACGTTCCGGGTGGTCAGCGTGTCGGCGACGGTGACGCCAAAGATCCGCTGCGCGCGGCGGCGCGCCTGCTCGAACTCGGTGGCGGACGGTTTGGGCTGGTCCCGCAGCGCCCAGCCGGGTCCGATCTTGCCGAGTTCCGGCGTCGGTTCCGGGCTGCCGTTGAGCACCCAGACGCGGTCGGACAGCAGCGCGTATCCCGTGATGATGAGGTCGGCCACGGGCCGGTCGAGCCCGGTCCAGCCGTACTCCTCGATCCAGCGGCGGATCTCCTCTACCGGATAGTCGCCGGTCTTGCGGTGAAGGGACGCCTTCTGCTCGATCCGTCGCTGCCATTCGGGTGAGAGAACGAGCGGACCGTCGTGGACCTCGCCGAGTTCCAGCGGGTGCACGATGCGCTTGAGGGTCGTGAGGTGCTTGCGGTCGTCGACCACGGCCCGTCCTGTGCCATCAGCCTGGGCTTCGGCCAACCATCGCGCGGCGAGCCGCAGTTCGGCGAGCGTGACCGGCTTGCCGCTCTTCAGCAGGTCGAGGTCGGGATGCTTGGGGTAGATGTCGTCGAACAGCCGACGCGCGAGGTCGGTCATGTTGTAGTCGAACCCGGCGGCGGCGTGGAGCTGCCGGGGCTCGAAGCCAGGGCGCAGCGACAGGATGTGCTTGTTGTCGGGAACCTCGCCCGCCCGGTTGGTCTCGTCGCCCTGGGCGATGCCGTAGAGCTGCTGCAACACGGTGGTGAGCTGCGAGGTGAGGTTCTCGGCCTGCGCCTTGAGCTGGTCGCGCAGCCGGGCCCGCTGGTCGGACGCCAGGTGCCCGGCGTAGTCGTCCAGCCGGTCCCGCTCCAGCAGGTACTGGATCTTCAGCAGGCGGCCGAGCTGCTTGGACTTGGTCACCGACAGGTGGTCGGGCAGCCAGACCAGGGTGTCGGCGGCCAGGCCGTCGCGGCGCAGTTCGTCCACCCGCCCCATGTCGTCGGACGGGTAGTAGTCGGCGACGTCGAAGGGGTAGTCGAAGACGAACCGGATGTTGCCCGCCACGGACGGCTCGAACGCGAAGGAGTGCATCTCGGAGTCGTCGCGGACGTTGCCGAAGACGAACTCGGCGGTCCGCCGGGTGCCCTTCCAGATCACCTCGCGCTCGTCATGCTGGCCGCCGGACTCCTGGACTCCCAGCTCCTTCCAGAGCCGCAGCTTGACCCAGCGTCTCCGTGCGCCGACGTTGTCGACCTCGCCGACCCGGTCGAGCAGCGGTTCGACGTCCAGGTCCGACAGGTGCAGGGTGAAGACCGGGTCGTTGTCCCCGTCGGCGCGGATCTCCCCGAAGCCGGCGCCGATCATCTCCTGAAGCCGGGCGATCACGACGCTTGAGGGCGAGCTGACCCGCGACCGGATCGTGCCGTGGTTCAGAGCTGCCAGCCGCGCGCCGGTGAGCCGCTGCAACGCGGGCACGTCCGGCGCGAGCGCCGCCAGGATCAGGGTCTTGACGAGGCGGTCGTCGGTGCGGAGCCGCTCGTCCTCCGCCCCGTACTTCTCCAGCAAGTAGTTCCGAACGCGGGTGTGGAAGCGCTTGGCGTGCTCGACCTCGGTACGCAGCAGGTCGGAGAAGGGTTCACCGACGCCGTCCATGAGGACGTCCCACAGGTCACCGAGCGGGATGAGCTGGCCGACCTTCATGTCGTCGCGCCGCCGCGACAGCAGCTCCAGGATCAGTTTGAGGCCGGAACGCTCACGCTGAAGCGCGCCCGACAGGGCGACCAAGGTGTTCAGCAGCGCCGGAGACAGGGGGTAGACGTCCCGGAACTCCTGCCAGGTGGCGTGGGTCGCGCCGCCGGAGTCGAGCAGAATGTCCTTGACCAGGGAATTGCTGGACTCGATCCCGGCGAACGCCTCGTCGAGCTTCCCCTTCATGTCGGGACGGGGCCTGAGTATCCGCTCCTTGACGATCGCCGGAAGGTTGCGGTCCTCCAGGCTGATCACCTTGAGCCGCCCGGCCAGATAGTTGACCTTGTTCTCCAGCTCCTTGACGTCAGAGCCCATGACGTCCTCGCCGACGAGCTGCGTCAGGTCCCGCTGCTGGGAGATGAACGACACGATCGGAACCGGACGGCGGCCGGTCCCGGACTCGACCAGCTTGACGAGCTTGTCGAGCTCACTCTTCACCTTGGCCTGGTCGGACATGTACGCCTGGAGCCACAGGATCAGCTCGTCCAGGAACAGGATGATGCCGTCGTAGCCGTGGCGCTGCGCGTGGGCGCTCATGGCGGCCAGGCCGTCTTCGAGCGGCAGGAAGGAGTCGGCATCGCCCTGAGTGCCGGTGACGTAGTGGCCGAACGGGCCATCGAGCAGCGCGGTCTCCAACGCACTGCGCGACTCGTCGCCGTAGGGCGCCGTGAACGCCTGATCGAGCAGCTCCGTGGTCCAGCCGCCGTCCGACTTGCGGTCGAGGTTCGGCAGATCGCCCTCGTCCTCGCCGTCCAAGGCGATGCCGAGCAGGCCGGCGAACTGCTCGTCGCCAAGCCGCTCGCGCATGTTGCGGGCGTCCGCGAGCATCGCGTCGCTGCGGTAGACCGGCGGAGCGGACAGCCCGAGCCGCCGGGCCTCCCGCGCGTATCCACCGAGGATGGCCGAGCCCAGGTCGGTCGCACCGATCAGGTGGAAGGGAATCATGAGGAACCGACGGTCCCTCATCCACTCCTTCTCGTGGTCGTCGATGAGCGTCCGCAGCCGCTCCTTGCGCTTGGCCGCAGGGTCGCCCGACAGGACGGCGTGCAGAACGGTGAGGAAGTGGCTCTTGCCGGAACCGAAGGAGCCACGCAGGTAGGCGGCCTCGGACTCGTTCCTGGTGACAGCGCCCTTCACCATGCCAAGCGCGGTGGCGAAGGCCCGTTCGAGCTGGTCGGTGACGACGTACTCGTCCACCCGGCGCGCGACATCGTCGAACCCACCGGACAGCTCGACCTTGAAATCACCGGCGTGCACCATCTCGGGGATGACCAGCACGTCCCGCAGGTACACCACGTCCGCCGCCCCGCTCATGCCGACATCACCGCGCAGTCCGCCACCGTTGTCCCCATTCTTCGGCGTTTTCTGGGCACCAAAGATAGTGCTCGAGGTGGCAGCTTGACCTGATGTTTACAGGAGGGTGATCAACCTGGATCGATCGTGCTCACGAGGGCTCAGCCACCCGGCCTCACCGTCATCACCCGCCTGGGCTCCCCTGCCCCTGGTGAGGGTCATCGTCACCTCCTAGCCCATGGCGTGGAGGTATTCGGCCAGCAGGTCGATCTGGATATTGCCGTCGCCGTCGAGGACCTGGTTCACAACCGACCGACGGATGCCCAGCCGCTCGGCAAGCTCGGCTGCGTCATGCCGGAGGACTTGAGTCCCTGGTGCAGAAGGTTGAGCACGCCGCGCCGCAGCCGCGCAGCCGCCAGTCCCCGCATCCCGTCCGGTGTCCGAGCGAGAAGCTCGTACAGGATCTCCGCCATTTCTGTTCCTCCTCCGGATCACCAGGCCCTGCGAACCCGAGCCTTCGGTGCCCTACCTTCAAGCGCTCACCTGGTAGGGCAGGGCCGCGGCGGACGGGGGTCCCGCGCGGCCCTGCCGGTCTGCGAAGGCTCAGGCGGTGTCGACCTGGGCGATGATGGCCTCGATCGCCTCCTGTGCGTTGGGGAGCGGCATCTGAACGGGCTCGCCGTCCACACCCCGCCAGGCGTAATGCGTACTGGTGATCTCCACGCACAACTCCTCGACGGTCACCAGCACCGAGGTGTCGAACTCGCTGATGTGCGCCGCGAAAAGACCCCGCAGGCACAGCTCGATCAGCAGCCCGCATCCGGCCTGCAACGGTGTGACCGCCTCACGCGACTCCGGCCACGCGTCCGGAAGAGCCAGTGAGAACCACACCGCCTTGCCGCTGACAGGACACGGCCGCAGACGCGACCGGCTGCGGTGCGTGCCCATGTCCTCGGCGAGTGCGGCCACGATCGCCAGGCCCTTCCCCGACTCGGCGAGGAGGTCCCGGCACACCGGCGTGACCAAGTCACGAGGATCGGCGTCGAACACCGACACGACCAGCGCGGGGCGCGGAGTGGTCCGCACCCATACCCAGAGCTCGGCGGCATCCTCGTTGGCGTGCAACAAGGCATTGGTGCTGAGCTCCGACACCCCGAGCGTCCCGTCGTCGATCAGGTCGACCGGAAGCCCCATCTCGTGCATCACGATCGAGAGCGCCGACCGCGCCACCGACGCGCACGTCCGGTCCGGCGGCAACGGGAACACTCGAGCCTCCCCCGCCATCAGGACGGGTGTGTCGCTGCTCAGCACGACCCACCCCGCAGCTCCCGCTCGCCACGCGGAGCCTCCTGTGCGCAGCACTCGTACGGGCACGCGGAAGGTTCAGCAGACCGACGGCGCAGCACACGCCGCACCAGCCCACCCCGGCTGTCCCCTCCGGTGTGCACACCCGACGCAGACGGCGGCATCGCCACGCTCTCCGCAGGCACCGGAGCGAACCGCATCGGCCTCGGCTCGGATGCGACGTC
Organism: Actinomadura oligospora ATCC 43269; assembly: GCF_000518265.1. GTDB lineage: Bacteria > Actinomycetota > Actinomycetes > Streptosporangiales > Streptosporangiaceae > Spirillospora > Spirillospora oligospora. The sequence continues at coordinate 72,724 of NZ_JADG01000017.1, forward strand.
CACGTCCGACCAATGCAAGACGGACGGCATGGCCGCCTGCCTGCACCCGGACTGCGTGGCCAGCAACCGCACCAGCTCGTCGGCATTCCGGGCCTCGATCAGCCTTCCGTCCTGCGAGAGGAACCAGAAGCTCCCAGTCTGCTCTCCGTACCAGCAGACCATCTGCGGGCACCAAACCCGCAACACAGCCAGCACCTCCGCCGGCCTCCGTCCGACACCCAGCGCAGTGCGCTGAGGCACGAACTGCACCTGAACGGGTGGCCTCTCAGAGCTGGCCACCGCCGCTCCCGCCGCAGCCGGTTTCGTGGGATCGTAGATCACAGTCGGACCTCCGTTGTCCGATCAGGTCCCGGCCGGTGCGCTACCACCGCGTCCGGGACCGTCCCTTTTCTGAACCTCCCCAGGAAAACGATCTTCCGCTGGGGCTTCTCTGCTCCCCAGAGTGAACCCGCAAGCTAGAATCTGCAATGCAGAAATTCAAATCAGTCCAAAACGCGTTTGGATGTCCGGTTGCAGGTGATCGAACTATCGTCGTCCCGACACAGCCCCATCCTGGAGAGGCTCCATGAATGATCAAAGGCGCAGCCCAACCGTGCGCCGACGTCGCCTTGGGATTGAATTGCGCAAATTGCGCGAATCCAACGAGATGACCGCGCAGGACGTAACAAGATCGCTGGAGTGGTCCCCAGGCAAGGTCACCCGCCTCGAGAAGGCGCAGGCGGTCAAGCCGATGGTCGTGGACACCCGGTTGCTGCTCGATCTCTACCGCGTCACCAGCGACGACCCCAGGTACGACGAGCTCGTCACCCTGACACGCCAGGCACGGCAACGCGGCTGGTGGAACTCCTACAAGGACGTCCTCGACGACTCGTACGTCGAGTTCGAGGCCGGGGCTGCGAGAATCCAAGGATTCCAGCTCTCGGTGATCCCTGGACTTCTCCAAACTCCCGAGTATGCGACCAGCTTGATTCGCGGCAACCTCACCCGCGACCCGACTGAGGTCGAGCGCCTCGTACAGCTCCGGATGCGTCGTCAGGAGTTGCTCAGCGACCCGCATCCGCCGTACTTCTGGACGGTCATCGACGCCAGCGCCGTCATGCGCCCCTTCGGCAACGTCGAGGATCAGCGTGCACAGCTACAGCGCCTTATCGACACCGACCATATGGAGCACGTCAACATCCAGATCCTGCCGCTGGATGTCGGGCCTCATCCAGGCTTGGCGGGATCGTTCGTCGTCCTGGACTTCCCTGACGAAGACCCGAGTCTTGTGTACCTGGAGACGCAACAAACCAGCATCTACCTCGAAGAACGCGAGGAGCTCCAGCGCTACGGCATGATCTTTCAGCATCTCAGCGCCATGGCCTTGAGCCCGGACGCCAGCGTCGCATACTTGAAGGATCTTGCTGGCCAGCTCGGCTGACGACGGAGGAACCATGCCCGAGAACCTTGCAGTGACACCAGAAACCGCTTGGCGGAAGTCCAGCCACAGCCAGGGCAGCAGTGGCGACTGCGTTGAAATAGCCGAGCTCCCCAATAGCGAAATCGCGCTGCGCGATTCCAAACTCGTCCCAGGCCCCGTGCTCACACTCACCCGTGCCGCCTTCGCCGCCCTGGTCACCACCGCTCTCCTCACCACCCCCAACCCGTAGCACCGACGAATCCTTCGAGCCCGAGCCATCTGTCCGATCACACGGAGACCCGAGCAGCTTCGTCCTGATCGGGCTACTCGCGACCGGTTCAGGCAGTCTTGCCGGAGCCGATGGACCGTTCGTGCTGCTGGCCTTCGATGAACCTGACCCCATGTGGGGTACTCCGGGGGCATGACCGGTTGCATTTACGTCGGAAGCCGAGAGCAGGTCACCCGCTGCAGGGTGACGTTTGAGCGTCTGTTCGAGGCCGCGCTTTCTTCGGAATCGGTCGCAAAACCTACGCCAAGGAGTGACGGGTACCCATGCCTACCGCCCCTTACGTTGCCCCTGTCTGGCGGAAGTCAAGTCGGTCCACCAGCAGCAACGACTGCGTGGAGGTGGCCGAGCTCCGACACGAAGTGATCGCCGTGCGCGACTCAAAGCTCGTCCCCGGCCCTGTGCTCATCCTCTCGCGCGTTGCCTTCGCTAACATCGTCACCGCTGTCCGACTCACAGTCCCGTCACCTGAAGCAGACCAAGCACTCGAACCTCAGCCGACTCCCCGTGCGTCGCGGAGCCCCGAGCCACCCGTCCGCTGGATGAACGGGTATTGAGGCAGGCGAACAAATCCACCAGCAACATGTAATGAAGTATCGCCTTCGAAGGCATCAACCTCACTCGGTCTTCTTGCGTCCGCCCCGCTTCGTCTCGACAGGCCGCCAGTCTCGAAGGTCTCGTTCGGAGATTTGGTGCTTGGCTCGCTGCTCATCAAGGAAGGCTTGGAACTCCTCGGCCGGAACACCCTCCCACTCACTGTCGTACTCGCCGTGCCACTGGTGAACCCACGGCATCAGTTCAAGAAGGCCTGCCAGCAGCGGCGTGATCTTTTCAACCTCCCAGGCTGCCTGCTCGGTCCGGTCATTCACGATGTTGACGAGCGCCTGCGCCTGATCCTTGTGGTCCCATCCTGCCCAGCCGAGCAGCAGCGTCCGATCCCCTCCCGGTGATGCCCCGGGGTACGAAATGAACCGCTCCTTGGGCACGTCAAGGTTGCCACGCTGCGACCAATACGAGCTTTTCTTGAAGTCCTTGGACGCATACCTTGATGGAAGGGCAATGTCGAGCCGCTGACCTGTTCGATCCTCCTCGCGCTGGTCCTCCCATACCTGTTCCCACTCTGACCGCTTGCGCAGCCCCGTTTCGGTGTAGCGAAGCGCGGCAAGGTACGGAACGTTCTGATCTACGATGAGCTCAGTCAGCACTACCTCAAGCGGAACGTCGGCTTTGCCCAAGTGATCGCTCGCGTACAGGGCCGCGACGCTCTGCATGTCAATGTCGCCACTGAACTGATCAGCAAGTTGCGCAATTGTCAGCGTGCGTGGCTGCCGGAAGCCATCGCGTATCGAATGCCAGCCACCCTCCCGCTCACAGCGGTCGAGAATCCACTTTCGCAGCGCAGCTGACTCTTTTCTCTCCCAAGTTTCGTCAGACCAGCGCCGCTTATGATCAGGCCGCTCCAACAATCCGATATCTTTAGGTCGTTTCCGAATCAGGTCGATCCGGGCCTGCACAACCCGCCGGTACTCCTCCGGCCAATGCGAAGGAATCTGCGTTATAGGCGTAGATCCATGCCGCCGAAACCATTCGTCGCTGGTCTCACCGGACTCAATCTGTCGAGCGAGCACGATCTCGAATGCGCGTTGCCCCAACTCGATAGGAGGAACGTGCTGCTCTGTGGGCATGGTAACTGCGTTCAGCGTCATGCCGCGGAGCACCCCATAGAGCCCGTAGACTTTCCAGTCGAGCTCCTCCTGAAGAGAAATTGCAGCTTCCCGCCGAACGTCAGACTCGCGCCGGAGTCTGGCAAGCTCCTCGCGCCACGGAATTATGGGGAAATTTTCGCGCCAAACGGACAAATTCAACCGGGCAAGTTTGTCGATTTTACCAGCCAATTCCCTCACATCCCCCGGTGGCATTGGGAGTTTTTTTAGGTTAGTGCCGGTAAACTCATAAAACCTCTCCCACTCATGGGCCTTATAACCTTCATTGACCCCCTGTCCACCCTTGTCATGGCTCACATACTTAAGCCAGAAGCAGGCAACCGAAGAGTTCAGGATTCCGAGCAGCCCAAGGTGATCGTCTTCCGTGGCCGAGGGGACCAACTTGATTCCCGGTGCACTTCTGTTGAAAACCTTACCGTCTCGATCGAGGGAAAAGTGAGGATGGCTCGCCACAAAAGCCATACCTATCCCCAATTTCACCACAAATCGCTCTGGGTGCCACCGACTCCATTCGAACCATGTAAGTCCTATCTCTTCATGGGAACCAGCTGGCTCGCGCCGAGCTCGAAGGAGTGTCCTGTTGGGCCATAGAATTCGGGCTAGCTCCACATCACCAAGTGACGGGGAGAGCTTAGAATCATATGGAAATAGCGCAGTCTCACGGTCACGGACAGTCCAGTCGCGAATCACATCGCCCGTCACCATGGCGACAATTGACTCCTTCTTCACTCTATGCCGTTCCCAAACACCTCGAGCGGCAAAGTAGCTTTCGTCTGACCCTGTATGAGTGACTCGCCCAATAACTTTCACGAGATCGCCCAGCTCGGCCGCCTGATTCTTTTCGAGCAGCTTAACTAGGTCGTCTGCGCCCCCACCGTTGAGACTCCACGGGAATCGACGCAGGATGTTTCGCGGCCAATCTACGACCTCAATCCAGGGAGATTCGAACCCGGGATTTTCGATCTGAGTAACGATGGACCTCCAAACACGCCCTTCTTCAGGACTTCCCATCTCTTCCGTGTCACCATTCACTGCGAGGGCGACACGAACTGTTTCCCCCTCATAGCCAAGCATATTACGACCCACGAGAATTACGGTGGGAGTGCCATGGCTGGGAATTCGCACCCCTGATGTGTCAATAACGTAGCTCATTGACACGCTGGCCAGGAACTGCTCGACCAGCTTCTTGCCAAATTCGCGCTTCATGAAAGCATTTGAGGTCAGCTGGCCAACAAATCCTGCGTTACGATTGCTTCCGCCAGCCGTAATGGCGAGATCAAAAGAACGCTCCATGAATGGAACAGCCAGCGTCCACAGCCCTGCACAAGTTCGATATGCCTTCTTGTAATTCTCTTTTTCCTGGCGATCTTTAACCGTAATATAAGGCGGATTTGCCACCACTGCATGGTATGCATTCAATCCAAGCAGATCGCATCTATCGACATACAAATCGACATCTTCGAATCGATATCTGAACTCTTCATCGCCACCAAAGAGTACGTCAGTTGGCTTACCTGCCCCCCTGCCATGGAGTAGCGAGTCGCCCACTGCGATATTGATCGGGAATTGCGGAACACTTTTTAGTTGAGCCTCACCTGCAGCTTTCAGAACTGCGACCAACAGGCGAAAGCGAGCTATACCTGCCGCAAAAGGATTCTTGTCACATCCGTGAATCGATTGCAATGTGCGACGGATTCGCTCCCATTTATCGAGATTAGGGGCGTGCGCATCCCATTTTCGGAGCAGGCGATTAAAAATTCCCAGCAAGAAGTGTCCGGAACCGCATGCAGGGTCGATCGTGCGCAGGCCCCGAATATCCTCGCTTGGGTCTCCAGTCCAACCGTTCGGGCGATATTTCCAAACCGGCTCAAGGCCGAATTCCTTAACGGCAGGCTCAAGAACTAGGTCAAGAATGAACTCCTCGACAAACTCGGGGGTTTGTCTAAGTGCATATTTTTCCTGGGCATGCTTCGACAAGTGCTCATACAGGTCGCCGAGGAAGCGAGTCTCCAGATCCGGGTCGGTGAAGTCATGAACGGCCGCGCCGTCGGAACCAACGCGTCGCCAGAACTTCAGCAGGTCGCTTGCCGCTTCATAGGACGGCTCCAGCTCCCAAAGAGGGTTGTGGTCACGGTCGAACAGGCCCGCGACCGTCTCGTTCGTCCCGGCGAGGTGGTCGAAGGCGGCGGTGAGCCAGTCGCGGTCGTTCTTCTCTGGGTGTTCGCGGAAGAACCTCTGGTGACGTTCGTCCGCAACGACGAGGCGTTCGCCAGGGCCAGCGATCCATGCGTCCGCGATCAGGCCGTTGTCCTCGCAGAACCGGACGAAGACCGTGGCCAGGACCCATGCCACTGCGGCCTGCGTGACGCGGTCGTCGCGCCACGCGCCGTAGGTCGCCGCAGTACGCTTCGCTGCTCGGGCCCGCTCGTACTCCGCTTCCAATGCCTCGCGATATTTCGGTTCCGACTCGGTCCGTTCGCGCAGGTCGTCTTCCAGGGCTGTGACCTGCTTTCGCAGGTCCTTCAGCAGGGCGGCCTGGTTCACGGTCACTCGAGTGTCCTCTCCGAAAACGGCTTACGAAGGGTCAAGCACGAAACGAGGGATTACGCTGCGCGGGGGCCGTGGAGGCGCTCCACGGACTCGCGGTCGAGCACCACCCACTCGGCGTCGCCGCCGATGGCCTCGACGGTTCGGCCGTCCAGGTTCGGCAGAGCGCGGGGGGACTCCGACGGGCAGAGCAGCCACAGCCCGTGCGGGGCATCGCCGGGGCGGCGGGCCGCTTTTTGCAGATCTGCCAGCATCTGGCGTCCGCCTACGTCGAAGTAGCGGGCCAGCAGGCCCGCGTTGTGGAGGAGCAGCACGCCGGTTTCCCGGTTCAGCAGGGTGTCCCGGGTGCTGTCCATGACTCGGGTGACGAAAGAGCGGAGGCCTCCAGGGACCTTCCCCTGCTCAGTCATGCGCTCGTCTGCCCGAAGTACCTGGGACCAGTCCACGCCTTGCTCGTCCGCAAGCTTGCGGAACTCGGTCAGGAAGACCTCGGCGACGTCCACCAGGACGACCGGGTATCGGGTGGCGAGGGCTTCGGCGAGGCCGGGGAGGCGCTTGTAGTGCACCGTCAGTGCCAGGAATCCCCCTTGGCGGTGCGCCGAGTCCAGCTTGGCGGCGACGGCGTCTTGGTGCACCTGTTCCGGTGTCGCCACCCCGCGGCCGAGCGGCTTGCTCGTCGCGGTGATCGACGATGTGAGTGCCGGAGCCGGGGCCGGGGGCAGGAACCTCTTCTGCTCACGGCTGTAGACGAGCGGGAAACCGGCGTCCTTGAGAGCTGCCTCCATCGTGATGTACGTGGGCGATGGGGCATAGGCATTGAGGCCGGGGAATGCAGCCTGGACCTTGGACATCAACCTGTCCAGGGTGATGCCGTCCGGGTGGCGGACGCCCGCTCCGGCTTGCGCCAGCCGCAGTGCCTTGGCCAGTGGAAGGTCACGCCGGTAGAGCTGCATCCCCGGCGACATCAGCACGCCTGGAGCGACGGCCGCGGCGAGGGCGATCAGGCGGGCGTCGGCGAGTGCGCCCATGCCTTCCGGGGGCGCGACGGCCCGCAGCGCTCGCAGAACCTCCGCACGGCCTGGCAGTGGCTCGGCCTCTGCCAGAGAGGCAGCTTCGCCACCCAGCTTGTCGGCGTAGTCGGCGAGTTCGCTGGGGGTGGGATCGTCGGTCCCGGGCAGGGATTCGAGCGCGACGAGCACCTTGCCTCGCCGGCGCAGGCGGGCCAGCCTCGGCTCGTCCTCCTCCGACTGGCCGACTCCGACGTACATCTCGGCCTCGACAGCGGCACGGACGACGGCCAGGGCCATGGCGGCGACGGTCTCGGGGGTGAGGCCCGATGCGGCTCCGTGGCGGACGCGCAGGGCGGCAGAAAGCTCGCCCGCGGTCGCCACGCCGCCCAGGGCGTCGAGCCGTTCGACGATCTCCGCGCGGACGGGATCGAGCCAGCTCGCCGCGGCCCAGTCGGCGGTCGCCGCCTTGTGGTGTCGCGACACGGTCGCCTGGGTGAGGCCGTGCCTCTTGGCGACCTCGCCCTGGGTGGGCCAGCCGAGATCTGGAAGGGTGCCGTCCGGTGCGGGCAGGCCGAGCAGCAGCCGCAGAACCTCGTTCCTGCTCGAGTTCTTCCGCGTGCTGGACGGGACGAGGAGCGCGGCAAGCTCGTCGACGCGCAGACGGTCCCGGTCTTCCGCCGAAGAGGAAGGCGTCGCCGGGCCGGTGGACGAGCTTCCGGCTACCGTCTTGTCCCCGGCATCGCCGGTGGGTTCGGGCGTGCCGTACTTGGCGGTCCACTGCCTGTGGCGGAGGTTGAGCTCCTTGCGGGCGATCGCGCCCGCGCCGCGGGCCCTCGAGATGAGATATGGGGGCACCCGCAGGAGCTGTCCGACGGTGGCAGCTCCGAACCCCCGGGCCACCGACACCCCGCGCGGCGACAGGCCCGCGGCCTCCAGCGGTGTTTCCAGGGTCGCGGCCTCGGCGGCGGCGTCGCGGGCGGCCTGCAGGGCGTCGCGGTCCAGGATGGGGTCGGCGTTCTCCCCACTGGCCGTGATGGGCGTCCCGGTCGGTGCGCCCACCGGAGCAGTCTGGTCCGCCTGTTGGAAGATGGCCCGCCAGGCCGACGTCATCTGGGCGAGCGATTCGAACCGCTGCGCGACGTCGCGGTGGAGTGCCTTCCGGAAGTAGGCGGTGAGGCCCTCGCGCAGGGCGGGTTCGAACACGTCCTCGGCGATGCGCGGCAGGTCGTCGTCCGCGGTGCGTGGGTCGGTCTTGCCGTCGCCCCAGACGGGCCGCTCGCTGGAGGCCATCTCGTGGAGGGTCACCGCAGCGGCGTACCACTCGGCGTGGTCGTCGAAGAACGGGCGGCTGAGCTCACCGACGAAGGGGTCGACGTAGCCGCGGGTGCCCGCGGTGATGTCGCTGTCGGACACACCAGCGTGGGAGAAGTCCAGCAGCTTCAGTGCCCAGGTGCGGTCGGCGCGCAGGAGGACACCGAAGTTCTCCGGCTTGAGGTCCCGGTGCCGCAGGCCCTCGGCCGCGAGCTGGTCCAGTGCCCGGAACAGGTCCTCGGAGAAGCGTTCGAGCTGGTGGTAGGTGAGTCTGCCCTCTTCGGTGAGGACACGGGCGAGCGTGCGGTCTCCGGCGAACTCCAGGTCGAGGACGGTGCGCCCGGCGACCTGCCGGGGGCCGTCGTACAGCTTGACGACCGCTCCGCCGCCGACTTTGGCGAGTGCCTCAGCCTCGATCTGGAGCCGGTCGGCCCGCGACTCGTCCAGGGCGACCTTCAGGACGCGCCGCTGCACGACCTCCTCGCCGTCCCCGTCCTCAACCGAACGAGTGACGAGGATCGCACGGGCGGTGCCGCCGGTGCCGAGCTGGCGTTCCATCCGCCAGGGCCCTTCGGCGTCCCCGTCCACGGCCTGGCCGGGCTGGGCGAGGAGCGGGTCCACCACCTCCCAGTCCTGGCCACCAGGCTCACCGGTGGGGACGGCATTGTCCTCCTCGGCCTCGTCCAGCAGGTCCAGGAACTCGTCGGCCGACGCCAGGCGGAGCGCGGGCTCACCGGCGGTGGCGCGGTAGACGAGCTGGTCGAGGTCGTCGGTCAAGCCGTCGGCGACCGCATAAGGGTGCAGGCCGCCTGCACCACGGCTCGACACCCGGTCGATGAGGGCCGGCCGGTCCGGCGCCGGCTGCTCGCCGGTGAGGATCAGGTAGGCGACCGCTCCCATGCCGAACACGTCCAGCTCGACAGGATCGGCGTAGGAGTACTCGAACTCAGGGGCGAGGTACACCTGAGCGGTGTCCTGGAGATGGGCGTCGGTCTGCGGCGAGTTTCCGATCGTGGTCGAGGTGTCGAAGTCACGGGCGGCGGCCTGCCAGTCGATGATCCGCAGAACGGGCCGGGAGCCGTCGTCCGCGGACGACACGTACACCGACCGGGCCGCGAGCGCCCGGTGGTACAGCGACCGGTGGTGCGCGTACCGGACGGCCTCGGCGAGCTGGCGGACCAGGTCGAGCCGCGTCTCCGGCGTGAGTTCGGACGCGTACTGGTCGAGGTAGGTCTCCAGCGGCTGGTCCGCCGGGTCGTGCCGGAAGAGGATGGCCGGAGCACCGCGGTGGTCCCGGATCAGCTGGGCCTGGGCGATGCCGCGGTGGTTGATGCCCTGGAGCACCTCGTACTCGCGGCGCGCAGCACGCTCGACCGAGACGTAGGTGTCCTGGGTGGCCTGCTTGCCGACCAGGTAGACGCGCACGCGTCCGGCCTCGTGGACGAGTCCGGTCCGCGCGGCGAGGCGGTCCTCCCAGGTCGGCCCGGAGTCCAGGACGTCGGAGTCGAGCTTCCAGCCGTCGCCGAAGTCCAGGTGCGCCAGGGAGTGGGTGATGCCGATGGCCTCCATCAGCCTCGGCAGGTGCTGGGACAGGAGCGGGCCGACGCGCCGCGCCTCGCTCTGCGGCGGCCGTCCCAGCAGGTCGGCCCAGATCTTCGAGAGCCCGTGGGAGACGTCGTCGCGACCGTAGACGTTGCGGTCCTGGACCTCGTCGAGTTGGCTGACCAGTCCGGTGTCGGAGAGGAAAACCGCCGGCTCGATCCGGGGAATCCTGAGGCTCGAACCAGGAAGTACCTGGTGGACGGCCCATTGGAGCTGGTTCTTCAGCTCCTTGCTCTTCTGGTCGGTGAGGTGCAGCGGGTTGCGGATGCTCTTCGGACGAGCCGTGCCGTAGCGGAACGTCCACCAGCCGCCATTGTTGGAGACTTCTCCGCGATGCCCCTTCAACTCGACGAGATACAGGCCGCCAGGGGTGGCGATGAAAAGGTCACACTCGTTCACTCGGCCCGAGCGAGCGGTGAAGGAGAACGTCGCCCACGCACGGTAGGGCTCCGTCCGGGGCATCAGGTTCCTGATGAAGTCGAGGCCCTCCTGCTCCCAGGGGTACTCGGACGGCAGCTCCTGGAACCAGCGGCGCTGGGGCCTCGGAGGCCGTGGCACCGGCCCGCTCACGTCCGCCACCGACAATCCTCCCCCGTGGAATTTTGCGTAGATCTTAACCAGTCGGTCCCGTCAGCGCACCGTAGTTCGGGCGAACGATTACCACCCGGACCACGGCCTGGATAGCCTGAATTGCTCCGAGACACGGGAACGGTGCGGAGCCGAGTGCTGACTCATCTCGAAAAGCCGCAAGACATAGCGGTCAACGGGGTCGATACCGGTCACCGCACCTTGGCTTGGGGGGTGCATGGAGAGCACGGTCGCGCGTCCGTTCGCGCATCTCGACACATCGCTCGTCGAAACCTATCGCCGCGTGATGCGGGTCTTCATAGCCAACAAACGGCGCTTCGTCGTGCATCTACGTCCCGAGGACGTAGCCGAGGCGCTACGGCAAGACGGCGGCCCGTCCATCAGTCAGGACGCCGTGGACGCGGCGCTGAAGTCGCTCACCGGATGGGTGAACCTTCGTTCGTCCCCGGACACGGGCCGGGTCACCACCGTGGAGGACTTCAACCGGCCGCGCCACCTCTACCAGCTGAGCCGGGAAGGCGAGGCCGCCGAGCGGGCTCTGGAGGTCTACGAGCAGGAGATCGGTCGGCGCGGTGAACTCCAGGCGGTCGCGCTGGAGGACATCCGGGTGCGACTGCGGGCTCTACGCGATCTACCGGAGCACCCCGACCCTGCGGTGGTCCACAACCTGCTGCTGGAGCTGATGGGAAGGCTCGACAGCCTGGCCGCCAACGCGAGCGCGTTCATGAGCGGACTCCAGCGCACGATCGAGCTACAGGACGTGGACGAGGAGGCGTTCCTCGCCTACAAGGACCGCCTGATCGTCTACCTGGAGCGGTTCGTCTCCGAGCTGGTCGTCAAACAACACGACATCGGCTCGACGCTGCGCGACTTGCCGACCGCGCGGGTCGCGGTGCTGCTTGCCCTCGCCGCCGAACGCGAAGCCGTCGACGCCGTGCCGGAGGGCGCCACGTCCGAGAACGCGCCAGAAACAGGCGACATCGAGGCCGGCGAGCCGATGGTCACCGTTCCGGTGGGCGAGAAGCTGGCCTTGTGGGAGAGCCGCTGGTCAGGGCTGTGGTCGTGGTTCGTCGGTGGGCGCAGTCATCCCAGTCAGTCCGACCTGCTGCGTACCCGAGCGCGCAAGGCGATCCCCGACCTGCTGGCCACCATCAGCGTGCTTCAGGAGCGGCGCGCCGGACGCAGCGACCGGTCCGCGGACTTCCGGACACTCGCCCGCTGGTTCGCCCAGGCGCCCAACGAGCAGGACGCGCACCGGCTGTGGCGGGCGGCCTTCGGCCTGTCCACCGCCCGCCACCTGACCGCCGAGAACGACACCGAGCCTGCCGATGTGCCCGCCGCGACGAGCTGGGCGGACGCTCCGGAAGTGAAGGTCTCGGCACGACTGCGGGCCACCGGTCAGTACGCCAAGCGCGGGGCGAAGAAACGGGTGCGCGACCGCTCGGCGGAGCGGCGACAGCTCGCCGCAGAGATCGCGGACGAGCGTGAGCAGATCGAGTCCGCCCGCCGGGCCCTGGCCACGGGACGACCCATCCTGCTCAGCGAGCTGGGCAAGCTCGACCGGCGCGAGTTCCGGCTGTTCCTGCGCCTGCTCGGCGACGCACTCGCCGCCGGTCCGTCGGATCCGTCTGGGACGATCCACATCCGGACGTCCGACGGCACGCTGGAAGTCACCTTGCGGCCACGCGACGGCCTGGCTGAGATCCACACCGAGGACGGCGTGCTGCGCGGTCCCGACCACGAGATCACGATCGTCGACCTGAGCAGCCCCCGCCCGGCAGCGCCGACAGAGGGTGCCCGATGAGCGGCAACCTCGCGGACGTGCTGGACGAGCGGCGCGATGACGAACGCCGCCGCGCCGTGCGCGCGCTCCTACGGAATCCGCTGCTCACCCCGCGCGATCGGGACTACGCGCTGGTCCGCAGGCACGCGGGGTACCTCGGCCAGTGGTTCCCCCGCGAGACCGGCTGGAGCCTGTACACCGACCCGGGCGTGGCGCGGCTGCGCAAGGTGCCGGGCGACCTGTCCGACGGCAGCAGGGCTGCGTCGGTGCGCGGTGGCGGAGCCCGCGCACGGCTGCCGTTCAGCCGTCGCCGCTACGTGCTGACCTGCCTGGCGCTGGCGGCACTGGAACGCGCCGAATCGCAGGTCACACTCGGCTGGCTGGTCGACCGAGTGATGGTGTTCGCCGCGGACGAGCAGATCACCGCGGCCGGGATCGTGTTCACCATGGATGACCGCGACGAGCGCGGCGACCTGGTCGCGGTCGCGCAACTGCTGCTGTCGCTGGGCGTACTGGCGAAGATCGCCGGTGACGAACAGGCGTTCGTCAACCGCACCGGCGACGCCCTCTACGACGTGGACCGGCGCGTGCTGGCCGTACTGCTCGCCACCCGGATCGGCCCATCCCTGGTGGAGACTGACGACCACGACGCGCGTCTCTCAGCGGTGACGCGCGACATGGTTCCCGACACCGAGGACGGCCGCAACCGGCAGGTCCGCCACACCATCGCACGGCGGCTGCTGGACGATCCCGTCCTGTACTACGCCGACCTCACCCCTGAGCAGCGTGCCTATCTGGACATGCAGCGCGGCCCGCTGCTCAAACGGCTCACCGAGGCGACCGGTTTCCTGGCGGAAGTGCGCGCCGAGGGCATCGCGCTGGTCGACCCGACTCACGAGGCCACCGATTTCGGGATGCCCGACGAGGGGACCGAGGGGCACGCCACGCTCCTGCTGGCCGAATACCTGTCCGGCCGACTCCGCGACGCGGCCGGTCCCACCACCGTCGCCGAGGCCGAACGCCACATGACCGAACTGATCGTCGAGCACGCCCGGCACTGGCGCAAGAACACCCGCGACCCCGGCGCCGAGCAGCCTCTCACCGCGCACGCGCTGTGGCGCCTGGAGGCTCTCGGGCTGGTCCGGGTCGAGGGCCAGATCGTGACGCCACTGCCCGCACTCGCCCGCTTCGGCTACGCCGACCCCACGATCATCGGAAAGCGAGACGACCAATGACGGCCATAGCCGACGCCGCCCCCGGTCCGGCCGAACCGGCGGACCTGCCGATCGCACGCACCTCACGCTGGCAGCCGCTACGCAGCGGCCTGGTCGACCTGTTCTACTACGACGCCCAGGAGTTCTGGTTCCGCGACGGCCGGGTCACCTTCATCGGCAACAACGGCACCGGAAAGTCCAAGGTCCTCGCGCTGACCCTGCCCCTGCTGCTGGACGGCGTCCTCACTCCGAGCCGCGTCGAGCCGGACGGCGACGCCAAGAAGCGCATGGACTGGAACCTGCTGCTCGGCGACCGGTACGACGAACGGCTCGGCTACACCTGGCTGGAGTTCGGCCGCGTCACCGAGGACGGCGAACACGCGTACCTGACGGTCGGCATCGCCCTGAAGGCCGTCGCCGGACGCGGCATCACCGACCACTGGTTCTTCCTCACCTCCCAGCGGATGGGCCGGGACCTGTTCCTCATCGGCCCGACCGGGACGACACTCACCCGCGACCGCCTCACCGAGGCGATCGGCCCGCACGGCCAGGTGACACAGACCGCCGAACGGTACCGGCGGATGCTGGACGAGCACCTGTTCCGACTGGGTGAGGAACGCTACGACGCCCTGGTCAACCTGCTGATCCAGCTCCGCCAACCCCAACTGTCCAAGCGTCCGGACGAGAAGCGACTGTCGACGGCCCTGTCGGACGCCCTCACACCGGTCGACCAGGCAGTGCTCAGCGACATCGCCACCGCCTTCCACGACCTGGAACAGCAGCGCAAAGAGCTGAAAGACCTCCGTGACACCCGCCGCCACGTATCCCGGTTCCTGCAGCGCTACCGCCACTACGCACAGGTCTCAGCGCGCCGACAGGGGCGTGAGCTCCGCACGGCGCACAGCGGTTTCGAGAACGTCCAGCGTTCCCTGGCCGGCCTACGTGAGGAGATCACGGAGGCTGACACCAAAGAACGGCAGGCGAGCGAGCGCATCGAGGAGTCCCGGACCGAGCGGGCCGAACAGAACGCGGCCCGGGAGGAGCTCAGCTCCGACCCTCGGCTGAAGAACCTCGCCGACGCCCAGCGCTACGCCGAGCAGGCCGAACAGGACGCCGCGCGCGCCCGTGGAACAGCCAAACGCGCCGAACGGACCCGCGCCGAACGGCAAACCCGCCACGACGCCGCCACGCGCGCCGCCGAGTCCAGCGGCACGGCCCTGGACGAAGCGCGCGTGCTCGCCACGAACGTCGCCCACCACGCCGGAGTCGCCGGACAGCACGCGGAGATCGTTCTCAATCCGCCGAGCGAGGAGGTTCTGCGCAGGGCCAAGCAGCGCACCACCTCGATCGCCGATTCCCGCGACGAGGCCATCCAGCACGTCACCGCCCTGGCGGGCAAGGCCATCGCCGCGGAGGCCGAACTCAGCCAGGCGCGGCGGACCCTGACCGAGCGCGAAGCCGACCGCGATGCCGCAGCCGGCGCACTCGGCGAAGCCCAGGACACGCTCATCGACCGGATCGGCGAGCACGTCGGGGAGTGGCGTGACTACGGGCGATCGCTCGCCGAGCTGACCGTCCCCGACCCCGACGATGTCGGCCTGGCCGACTGGGCCGAGACCCTGGACGGCCCGCATCCGCTGGTCCATGCGTTGCGCCAGGCCGCAGACGGCACACGGGAAATGCTGGTCACCGCCCGCGCCGAAGCGAATGCTCGCACCGCCAACGCGCAGAGCGAGCTGGAGGAGCTGACCTCCGAACGTGAGCGGCTCGTCTCCGGAGCCGATGAGCCCCCGCCCGCCCCGCTTACCCGAGGATCCGGCACGCGCACCGGTCCAGGCGCCGCGCTGTGGCAGGTCGTGGACTTCGCACCTGGCCTGGAAGCGCCCGAACGCGCCGGACTGGAGGCGGCACTCGAGGCGTCGGGCTTGCTGGACGCCTGGCTCACCCCTGACGGCCGCCTGGTGAACGCCGACGCCCACGACATGGTCGTCCTGCCGGGCGCTCCCACGGCGCGACCGCTGACCGACGTGCTCACCGTCGCCATCGACCCCGACGACGTACAGGCCACCGCACTGTCACCGGAGACCGTGACGGCCGTCCTGGCCGGGATCGGCCTGGGCGAGCAGGACACGACCGCATGGGTCGAGCCGTCCGGCCGCTGGCGGGTCGGCCCGCTGCGCGGTGCGTGGACCAAGGACGCCGCAGCCCATGTCGGAGCCGGCGCCCGGGAAGAGGCACGCAGACGCCGGCTCGCCGAACTCACAGAGTTGATCACCCGCGCCGAGCGTTCCCTCACAGACGCGCTCAGTGCCGTGCAGCAGATCGACCTTCGTCGTCGGGCGCTTGAGGCCGAGCTACGGCGCGAGCCGTTCGATCAGCCGCTGCGTGACGCCCACGGCGCCGTGACGGGAGCAGCGGGGTCGCTCGCCCGCGCCGCCGAGCGCGTAGACCGATCGGCCGAGGCCGTCGAATGGGCTCAACATGACCTCTCCGCCGCTCTCGCCCAGCGCGACCAGGTGGCGGCCGATCTCGCGCTGCCCGGCGACCCGGCGGGCCTCACCGAGGTGTCCGCCGCGCTGACCGACTACCGCCAGGCCATGATGGACCTGCTCTCAACGGCTCGCCGACACTCCGACCGCCTCACCGAAGTCCAGACCTGGACCGCCGAGTTCGTGGCCGCTGCCGAGGCCGCGGCGGAGGCCAACGAGGAGACGCGGAGCGCGGCGGAACGCGCCGCCGAGGAGCGCGGTCGATTCGAGGCCCTGCGCACGTCGATCGGAGCCTCGGTCGAGGAGTTGCGCGACCGGCTGGAACGGACCCGCCGGCGGATCACCGAACTCGACGGCATCATCACGGAACTCGAAGGCGAGCACCGCCGAGCGAGTGAGAAGCGCGCCCGGGCGCAGGGCCGAGAGGAGCAGTTGGCTGAACAACTCGGCCAAGCGGCCAGGCAGCGCGACCGCGCCGTCGACGAACTCCGGCGGTTCGCCGACACCGGGCTGTTCGTGGTGGCCTGCGACGATCTGCCGATCCCCGACCCGGCCGAGACATGGGCCGCCGATCCCGCCGTCCGCCTCGCCCGGCGTCTGGAGGATCGCCTGCGGGACGTCGAGGACGGGGACGATGCCTGGCGTCGAATCCAGGACGAGATCACGCGCTCCTACACCGACCTGAACGAGGCTCTCAGCAGGAACGGCCACCACGCCCACGCGGGGCTGACCGACTGGTTCGTGGTCACCGTGACCTTCCAGGGCCGCGAGCGCACACCGACCGAGTTGACCGACCTGCTCGAAGGCGAGATCGGTTACCGCGAGCGGATGCTCACCGCCAAGGAACGCGACCTACTGGAAGAGCATCTGGTCAACGACGTCGCCAGCCACCTCCAAGAGCTGATCGGCGAGGCCGAGGAACAGGTCGGATTCATGAACAGCGAACTGGAGGAACGCCCGACCTCCACCGGTATGCGGCTGAGGTTGCGCTGGGAACCGCTGTCCGAGTCCGACGGTGCACCGATCGGACTGGCCGAGGCCAGAGCCCGTCTGCTGCGGCAGGGCTCCGACCTGTGGTCTCCGGCCGACCGCGCGGCCGTCGGCGACTTCCTCCAACACGAGATCGAGCGAGTGCGGACCAAGGACGAGCACGGCACCTGGCAGGACCACCTGCGCAAGGCACTGGACTACCGCGCCTGGCACCGCTTCGTCATCGAGCGGCACCAGGACGGCCGCTGGCGCAGCGCACTGGGACCGGCCTCCGGCGGTGAACGCGTCCTCACTGTGTCGCTGCCGCTGTTCGCCGCCGCTGCCGCGCACTACAGATCCGCACATCCCCATGCTCCGCGCATGGTCGCGCTCGACGAGGCATTCGCAGGTGTCGACGACGACGCGCGCCGAAAGTGCCTCGGGCTGCTGACCACCTTCGACCTGGACGTGGTGATGACCTCCGAACGCGAGTGGGGCTTCTACGACACCGTCCCCGGCCTGGCAGCCCACCAGCTCCGCCGTCGGGACGGCATCGACGCCGTCCACGTCACCACCTGGGAATGGGACGGGAGCACACCCGTCCGAGCCGACCGCGAAACCCGCTCACGTCCGCCTACAACCCGCCCGAGTCTCGATGAGACCAGCGCCGGGTCGGACACGGATGCGGGCCCGGACGATGACTCGCTGTTCTGAGCGGGGGGCATATGGACGTCGATCTCCCCAGGCTTCGCCGCACGCTCGGCGCGCCATCACTCGACCGTCTGGTGCGCAGACTTGCCCGGCGGATCGAACTCGGCCGTCCGCTCACCGGATCGTTGGTGCTGGATTCCCCGTCCGCCGACGAGATCAAGGCACTGCGGTCCCTGCTGGGCTCGGGCCGACTCCGCGCCGCGGCAACGGTGACCGTCGACCTGGACCGGCTCTCGGGCGTGCTCGCCGACGCGGGCATCGCCACCGACCTACCCGCCGCCGTCGAGGCACTGGTCGGCTCGATCACGCCACGCGAGCAGGTCCGTGCCACTGACCGTCTCGCCCATGAGGCGATGTTCGCCACGCTGGCGACGAGCAGGCATGCGGAGTCCGGCTGGTACAGGCAGTGGACGAAGAGCCTGGACCGCGAGGGCGCTCTCACCCGAATGCTCCGTCGCGGCGACACTCGACTTCTCGCCGCGGCCGTCGCCGTCCTGGACACGCTCCCCGCCTCGGGACTGCCGCTCCCGGTGGTAGCCGAGCGCGCCACCGGCGACACAAAGGCGTTGTCCAGCACACCGCTGGCCACCCTGGTCCTGCGTGCGCTGGCGGTTCGGGCAGGTGTTCCGGTCCCGCGTGGATCCGAGGCAGAGCGCCGGTTGTGGGAGTCGGCGGGAGTCCTTACCGACGACCTGTCCAGCCAGGTTCTGGTGTTGGGGCTACACGCGGAGCCTGGCGCGCCACTGGCGGGTTGGCTGACCGAGGCCGCCCACCGTCGCACCCCGTTCCGCGTCACCCTGCACCAGCTGGTCACCATGCCGCCCGTGCCCAAGGCGGCCGAGGTCTATGTGTGCGAGAACCCCTCAGTCCTGCGCGCAGCCGTCGCCGAGCCGCCGGGCGCACCACTGATCTGTACCGAGGGAGTCCCGTCGGCCGCCTGTCACCGCCTGCTGGAAGCCGTGCGGAACACCGGGGCGGCCATCCGATGGCGCGGCGACTTCGATTGGACGGGCCTGCGCACCACGACGATGGCGATCGACCGCTACGGCGCCGTCCCCTGGCGGATGACCTCCGATGATTACGACACCGCGCTGGGGGAGGGTGAGTCCGAGCCGCTGCGAGGTTCCCCGGCCGCGAGCCCCTGGGATCCCGACCTGGAACAACGTCTGCACGCCACCGGCAGGGCGGTCATGGAGGAACGCCTCATCCCCCTCCTCCTCGCCGACCTCACCCGGGAGTGAGCCGACCCGATTGTCGCGATATGCACCCTTGGCGCCAATTACGCTTTTCTGACGACCGTCAGGTATCCGAAAACTTGGCGAATATCCCCGTTTACGTTGCCCTTGGCCGGGCCCTGCGGGAGGATCTTCCATAGTCCGCTCGATTCCGAGCGGGCATCGCGGCCTCAACGCGGAAGGGCCGACACTCCAGCACCTGCGGGAACAGGCGCTAATCCGAAGTGTCGGCCCTCCACGCACCGCCGCGACCGGTCCTTAACGAGTCGTCACGGAGGTACGTTCGTGCGCGAGTGTACTATTCACGCCCCCATGGTCGTGGCCCACCCCCTCATCACAGGGTCGGCCCTTCCTGGCCAGAGGTTCATCTCCCAGGGCAGCATCTCAACGACGATCCTGCTCTGGAGCGTCCTCGGTCCGGTCGCCGTCTCTCTCGGGATGGTCGCCCTGATCGGCCTGATCGCATGGCGGACGCACGTCAGGGGCGACGTCGAGCGCAACATCCGCGTCCTGGAGATCCTGGTCGGCGTTCTCCCGTGGTACCGCGGCCGTCGCCCCTCCCCCAGGACGCGGAGGCCGGCCAAGTCCGTCACCGCACGGAAGCGGCGCAGCTGATGGCCGCCGTCGGACGCAGGCCCGCCGCTGCGGAAGGAACCTGCTCAGAGAAGGAATGCCGTCGGCCCACACGGTTCCGTGTCCACGTGCGGACGCCGGCCGAGCGCGACAGGACGGACTCCTGGACCACGGGCTCCTGCGGTGCCCATCTCGTCGACACCATCCAGCGGTTGGCGAGCAGGGCGCACGAACGGAGGCGCGATCCCGCCTATGTCACGGTTTACGCCACGACGGAGGCGCACTCCCCCGATGGCGGCGGCCCCGGCTCCCGCATTGAGGAACTCACGGTGGGCACCTTCCTGGTGTAAGGCTGAGCCGGAAGCCCCACAAGACGGCATTCAAACCCGTCATAACTGGCGATATCCGGCCAGCCCGCCCCGCCTTCCCCCATCGCGCCTTTTCTCGATACTGAAGGCTCCGCGACCGGAGGAAGGCGGGGCACCATGGAATTCCAGCTGGGTCTGTTCTCCCCCAACACCGAATCAGGGCTGGCCATCACCACCGTTCCCGAACGGTGGCACGCCACCTGGGACAACAATCTGCGGCTCGCCATGCTCGCCGATCGCGCGGGGCTCGACTTCCTGCTCCCGGTCGCGCGCTGGATCGACTGGGGACCCGACACCGCCTTCCATCGCAGCGCACTCGACCCGCTGGTATGGGCCTCGGGTCTACTGGCCGCAACCCAGCGGCTCCGGGTGTTCAGCACAGTGCACACCGCGTTCCATCACCCCGTCGTCGCCGCCAAGCAGTTGGCCACGCTCGACCAGGTCGGAAAGGGTCGAGCCGGGCTCAACATCGTCGCGGGATGGCACGCCCCCGAATACGCGATGTTCGGCCTCTCCCTGCCATCCGACCACGACACGCGATACGCCTACGCGCAGGAATGGTGGGACATCGTCCAACGCATCTGGACGAGTACCGCCCCCTTCGACCATGACGGCCGTTTCTTCCACCTGCGTGGCGTGGTCGGCGCACCCGGCCCGTACGACGGGAACAAGGTGCTGACCATGAACGCCGGGTCGTCCCAGCAAGGACGGTCGTTCGCCGCCCGCAACGCCGACCACGCCTTCACCGTCGTCGGAGGCCCGGAGGACGGCTCCGACATCGTCAAGACGATCAAGGCGGATGCCGAGGCGCTGGGCCGGTCCGTGGGCGTCTTCACGCTCGGCCACGTGGTCTGCAGGCCCACCCGGGCCGAGGCCGAGGACCGGCTGGCCTACTACGCCGACGCACACGCCGACTGGCCCGCCGTGGACGAGGTCATGCGCCTGCAGGGACTGCACGCACAGTCCTTCACGCCCGAGATGCTCCGCACCTACCGCGGACGGTTCGCCGCCGGTCACGGCAGCTGCCCGCTGGTGGGCACCCCCGACGACGTCGCCGACGCCCTCGCCGGGTTCGCCGACGCCGGGTTCGACGGGATCGCGCTGTCCTTCCTCGACTACGCCGACGAACTCGGCTACTTCGCTGCCGAGGTGCTGCCTCGCCTGGCCGCCCTCGGTGTCCGCCCGTCCGCCGCCGCGCCCAGACCCGAGAGCGACTCGCCATGACCGCATCCCCTCCCCCCGTCCCCCCACTGTCGAACTACCAGCGCGCCGTCAGTTCCAGCGTCGAGGTCCTGCACGACAAGGTCGAACCGTATGCCGTGGGCCACGACCTCCAGCTCAGGGAACCTGGCATTCCCCTGGACGGGATGGTCAACGCCCTCGGCATCGGGGACGTCAACCTGGTGTGGGTCCGCTACGGCGGCGGCGGGGTGATCGTCGACACCCCGCCCGTCGAAGCCGAGTTCGCCATGTGCGCCCCCCAGGCCCCCATGGACGTGGAGTACCGCAAGTCCGGCCGCAAGGACACCGTGGACGGGCTCCTCGTCCTCTCCCAGGACGAGGCCATGCGGATGAGTCCGCACCCCACCCTCGGATGCCTCGTCATGGCCACCACTACCGAGCGCCTCACCCGGCATCTGTCCGACCTCCTCGGCCGTCCCGACCACGGCCCTGTACAGATCCACCCGGAACAGGGCGACGCGATCATGTCTGCGGCGCTCGTCGAGCAGACCTGGCGGCATGTGTGCCTCGTCCTCAATGACTTCGTGGCGGGGGGCACGCTCAATCCGCTGGCCGCCCGCGCCATGGAGGAGACTCTCCTCAACGCGGTCCTGCTCGGCCTGCGACACAGCGCGACCTCCACCATCGCCGAACAGCCGGTGAACCGCCGCCGCCATCACCTCGTGCCGTTCATCGAGGATTGGGTCCAAGCCCACCACCACGAGGCCGTCGGTGTCACCGACATCGCCGCCGCAGCGGGCATAGGCGTCCAGCAACTCCGGGTCATCTGCCGTGGTGAATGGGGAGTCACCCCGGTCCAGTACCTGCGCGGCGTCCGCCTCGACCACGCTCGCACCGCCCTGCTCAAGGCCGTCCCAGAACCCGGCACGATCGCCGCCGTCGCCACAGCGGCCGGATACCTCCACAAGGGCCGCTTCGCCATCCACTACCGAGAGCGCTTCGGCGAACTGCCGAGCCAGACTCTCCACGGCCAGGCGGGCAGTTCGATATACCCCCGCATCGGCTGACCGGGCCTTACTCCTGTCGCACTCTGTTGGGCTTGGGATTGCTCCGGCTGCAGTGACGTTGGTGTGCCCTTGGCCCGAGGAGTGCCGGGCCAAGGGCCGCGTCGGTCAGTGGCCGCAGATGTGTTGGTGTTCTAGTTCGAAGGGGATCACTCCGGTCGTGGCGGGGGTCACCTCCAGGATGAGTTCGCCTGCGCGGTAAACCGGGCGGACGAAGTCGTGGGTGGTCAGGACGGTGTCGGGCGGGAGGGGGCCGCCTAGTGGGTCGATGCGGTCCACTACGCCGGTCGCCTCGGCTTCTGCCAGGGTCAGCGTTCCGCGGAGGAGGTGCTGGCCGGGGAAGCGGACGGCTCGGCCCTCGCGGCGGTGGGCGGCGAGGGCCTCGCTGGCACCGGGTGCGTGCTCGTCTGGGCCGGTGACCTGGCCGTCCTCGGCCACGGCCGCACCCTGGGCGAGGAACGCCATGGTCGCTGTGGCGGCGGTGGCCGGGTCCAGTTCCACCGATGCGGCGTGGTGGGCCTGGCCGTGGCGGACGGGGTGGGTGCAGAGCAGGATCGGCTCCGGCACGGCGTCCAGGATCATCCGTTCCAGAGCTGAACGGTCGCGGTGACCCGCGTCCACACCCAGGACGGTCATCGGACGTCGACGAAGATCGGGTTGGCGTAGCACCACAGGTCGTCCCAGGGGGCTGCCGCGCCCTGGACGTCCATCATCGGCTCGAGCCCGTTCGAGCGCTTGCCGTCGGTGCCGCGCAGCCGCACGTAGAACGGCTCGCGGACGTTACGGAAGCGGTGTTCGAAGTGCAGGACGGAGGCGTGCCCGCGCGGGGTGAACGACTCGACCACCGACACCTGCGGGTTGGTGAAGGAGTCGCGGTCGGCGGCGGGGCCGGTCACCGCGCCGCGGATGAGGTCGAGGCGGGCCAGCCGGGGGATCTCGCCAGAGGCGTTGGGGGTGGTGGCCGTCCGGACCGTGACGCGGACGGTGACGTTCGCGCCGCGCCGGACGGTGATCCGCCCGCCGAGTGTGGCGGGGTGGCCGCCGCCCTCGCCGTGCACGCGCACGTCCAGGTCCGACACCAGGCCGCCCATCGCGACCCACACGCGGCCCTGGCGGATGGCCTCCATGACGCCGCGGAAGGTGGGCGAGGTCGCGCCGACGACCGTGCGGCTGAACTGGCCGGGCCAGAAGTCGGCGTAGGTGTGCGGCGTGCCGGTGTCGACCGGGTCGGGGTAGCGGCCGTGCGCGTCGTACCAGCCGTCCGGGACCGAGGGCGAGGCGAGCGTGCTGCCGGTGGCGCTGTGGACGTCGGAGTTGCTGGTGATCCACCAGCCGCGGCCCTCGGCGAGCATCGCGTCCCAGAGTCCGCCCAGCTTGGCGGTCATCCAGTCGAAGCCGCCGAACGTCCGGTAGGACTCCGACGGCCAGCCCGTCCAGGAGTCGGTGCCGGGCGCGTTGCCGTAGCCGCCGCGGTGCCCGCCGTCGTTCTGCGCGCCCGGCGAGCCCTCCATGCCGACGGCGATGTGCGGGGCGGTGTCGCGGTAGTTGCGGAACTCGTGCGGCGAGTAGCGGCCGTTGCGGCTCGGGTGGTTGGCGATCATCAGGGCGGAGTCGATGGCGCCCCGGTCGATCTGGCCCGACATCCAGCGCAGCCCGGCCAGCGCGGTCGCCTCGTTGGCCGGCGAGGTGTGGTTGGTGCCGTTGATGTTGCCGTCGAACAGCTTCTCGAAGGCGCGCAGGGCGGTGAGCTCGTCCCGGGCGGCGTCGAAGAAGACCGTGGCGTGCTCGCCGGACGGAACGTTCCACTCCAGGCCCTGCCAGAGCAGCATCGACGGGTTCGCCCGCCGGGCCCGCAGGACGTCGGCGTAGGTCTGCTCGACGGCGAACTTCTCGTGCGCCACGTGCCCGTGGTCGGTGATGACCATCCAGTCCAGGCCGTTCTCGCGGCCTGCGGCGACCTGCTGCGCGACGGTGTGCATCGCGTCGTAGCTGGACTGGGTGTGGACGTGGTGGTCCCCGGCGAGCCAGCGCAGGCGGCGCGGGTCGGGGACGGCCGGCCGGTGCTTCGGCTCGGCGGACGCGGACGCGGGCGTGGCCAGCACGCCGGCGCCGGTCGCCGCCACCCCCACCAGCCCGAGCCGTTGCAGGAACCGGCGGCGCGCCAGGTCCCCGGGCGGCAGCTCGGCGTCGGGCACCGTCGCGTCCGCGTACGGCTCCTGGTGGTGCTGATGGTGGTGGTGGTGTCCCACGTGCCCTCCTCGTTGACAAACCCGCGTGGGACAGAACCTAGACACGTGAAACGACGGCCAAGGGTACGAAAGGTGACTATTCATCGAAGATCATCCGATATGAGGGCGGGGTTCACCTTCGAGTCACGCGGGGACGTGACGCTGCGCACCATGATCAGAACGCGCATCGTGGCGACGCTCGCCGCGGCCACCGCCGTCCTCGCCGCCGCACTCCCCGGGACGGCCACGGCCGACACCCTCCGGCTCGGCCCCTGGAAGCAGACCGGGAGCGTGGCCCGCCCGTCGGCCACCAGCAACCAGGGCCTCGCCACCGTCCGGGGCAAAGGGCTCTACTACACCGGGAACGGCACGGTTCCGGACGAGCTGAAGACCGCGGGCTGGGGCCACGTCGGCGACCCCGACTCCGCGCGCGGCCACGTCTTCGACGCCTACCAGTGGACCGCCGCCGACCCCACCGCCAAGATGTTCCTCGTCACCACGCCCGGCGGCGCGCGTTACCGGTACGTCCACCCGCTGGCGCCCGGCGAGATGATGAACAACTCCTACGCGGCCGTCACGCCGAACGGCCAGTGGCTGGTCAGCGGCGAATGGGGCACGATGAACCGGCTCCTGGTGCTGCCGACGCCCGTCCTGAACCCGCGGACCCCGCGCACGGGCGGCACGCTCCCGCTCGCCGGTCAGATCACGCTGGACCGACCCGTCCGCGACGTCCAGGGCTGCGACTTCGTGACCGCGACCTCGCTGGTCTGCGCGACCGACGACACCGGCACCGACCTGTTCCCGACCACCAAGCAGCTGCTGCGGATCACCCTGTCCGAGCCGCTGCGCGGACGGGACGTCACGGCCACGGTGACCTCGCTCGGCCAGGTTCCGCTGGTCAGCGCCTGCTCCGGCGAGTTCGAGACCGAGGGCGTCGACTACGACAAGACCAGTGGACGCCTGCGCGTCGCGGTCGTCCCGCCGAGCCCCTGCGACGTCGACACGACGATCTACACCTTCCAGCGCTGACCTCCTCCGCACGTGTTCTCCCGGAGGCCACCACGCGGGACGATCCCGCGTGGTGGCCTCCGACTCCGGTGGATCAGCCGAGCGGGAGACGCTGGACGCCGGTGTAGTTGGTACCGGCGAACAGCCAACGGCCGTCGCCGCTGGTCACCAGGGAGGACGTGGCGGGACTCGGCAGGCCCTTGCTGATGTCACGCCAGGTCACGCCCGCGTCGTCGCTGCGCCACACACCCGTGCGGCCACCATCGCCCGTCCACGCGGCGAACAGGGTGCCCGGACGGCTCGGGTCGGCGATCACCTGCTTCAACGTGCCACCGTCGGCGGGCTGGACGGTGGTGAAGGTCGCGCCGCCGTCGGTGCTCAGCCGCAGGTCCGAGCCGCCCGTGACGACGCGCTTCGGGTCGCGGGGGTCGACGAAGACCTGCGGTGAGGGGTCCTCGCTCACCGAGGTGAAGGTGCGTCCGCCGTCATCGGAGCGCATCAGCCCCTCGCGCGTGCCCACCCAGACCCGCTGCGGATCGCGCGGATCCCCGGCCATGGACGAGTAGGGCGCGTCGGGAAGGTTCGCCGTCCACCAGGTCGCGCCCTCGTCCTCGCTGCCGCGCATCTGCCAGCCGTTGAACGAGAAGTACAGGACGAGCACGCGGCGCGGGTCGGCCGGATGCACGAGCAACGCGGTCGGGTTGCCGCCGGAGCCGATGACGCTGTTCCTGGTCCAGGTCGCGCCGCCGTCGTCGCTGCGGTAGATCCCGGTGGCCAGGCCGTTCTCCTCGGCCCGCCAGACCGTCCGCGGCGACCGGGACGACACCCCGATCTTGGGATAGGCGTGCAGGGTGTCGGAGGTGACGCGCGTCCAGCGGCGGGTGGCCTCGGTGACGTTGCCCGTGGGCAGCGCCGTGTGGAACAGGTCCCAGATCCCGGTGGAGACCAGCAGCTCCCGGCCGCTCGGATCACGCGAGGTCAGCAGGTGCGTGGCCGTCTCGCTCGGCACGCCGACCGGACGGTAGTCGCGGCCGTTGGTGGTGCTGAACACGCCGTTGTAGCCGTCGGAGACCAGCGTGGTGCCGTGCGCGCCGCCCATCGGCGCGACCTCGCCCACGCCCTTGCCCGGAATCGGCACGTTCCAAGTGGCGAAGGACCGGCCGCGGTCGCGGCTCACGTAGATCTTGTTCGCGGTCGTGACGAACACGTCGTCGCCGAAGATCTGCGGCCCGTAGAGGTTGGCGGCCTTGTCGGTGACGAGCGTCCGCCAGGTCTTCCCCTGGTCGGAGGTGCCGTAGAGCGCGTGGCCCGCCGTCACCACCACGCCCCAGTCGGCCGCGGCGACCTCGTCGACGTCCTGCCGCCCCACCTGCCCGAGGCGCTCGGGGACGGGGACGGCGCCGTTGATCCCCCGGATCACCCAGAGGTCCTGGCCGGGCGCGGCCGTCGTGGCGTACAGGTCGTCGCCGACCAGGCTGAGCATCCGCTTGGGCATCGGCGCGGCCATGCTCTCGCGCGCCCACGGCCGCCGGATCTCCCGCCAGTCGTCCCCGCCGTCGGTGCTCACCCCGATCGTGTCGAGGCCCTCGGTGACGACGGTCCGTCCGGACACCGCGAGCTGGAGCGGGCCGTCCTGGGTGTCGTGGCGCAGCGTCCGCCAGGTCTCACCCCGGTCGGTGCTGCGCATCAGCCAGCCCTCGTAGGTCCCGAAGCCGGACCCCTTCGCGACCAGCAGGTACATCCGCCGGGGGTCGGCGGGGTCGACGACGAAGGAGCGGGTCGAGCCGTACAGCTTCGGGACGGTGTCACGCAGCCGCCAGTGCGCGCCGCGGTCCTCCGAGAGCCAGAGCAGCTGCGGCGAGTCGGTCATGAGGGCGAGTTGGTTGGGGTCGCGGGGCGACAGGCCGATGGACCCGCCGACCGAGTCCGGTCCCACCGCCTCCCAGCTGGTCTCCGGCCTGGACTGGACGGCCTGGTCGGCCCGCGCCGCGCTCGTCCCGGACACGGCGAGCGCCGCCCCGGTCACGACGGCGGCGAGCCGCACGATGACGTTCCGTCTCACGCGATGGTCTCCTTCAGGGGGATGATCATCAACGCCCCGAGCCTGATCGACTACTTCCCAGTAGGGAAGAGCCACAGTCCACAAGATCGTTTAAACATCAATCCCACCCCGGAGGCGACAGCATCCGCCCACCCCGCCCGGCCCTGTCCACCGGACCCAACGACGACAACGCCGCGAGCCCGTCCCGAACAGGCCGGGACGGGCTCGCCGCTTCAGCGAAGGATCAGTGCGCGGGAATGGTGTCGACCACCGTCTCCTCCACCGCGGCCGACTTCTCCTTCGGCCCCGAACCCCGCAGCGGGACCTCCTTGACGAACCAGGCGGCGACGAACGCCAGCGCGGCCAGGACCGCGCCGCCGATCGCCACGCCGTGCACCCCGCTCGTGACGCCCGCCTCGAACGCCTCGCGGATGTTGGCGGGAAGCGTCTTCAGCATCTCGGGCGTGAAGTGCCCGCCACCGGACACGATCTTGTGCGCCGCGTCCGAGCCGAGCCGGTCGGAGAGCACGCCCTCGAGCCGGTTGGTGTACACCGAGCCGAGCAGCGCGACGCCGAGGGAACCGCCGATCGTGCGGAACAGGGTGACCGCGCCACTGGCCGCGCCCATGTCGCGCAGCTCGACGCTGTTCTGCGTGACCAGCATGCTGATCTGCATGATGAAGCCCATTCCGAGCCCGACGCCCAGCGTCAGGAACGAGCTCATCGCGGTCGAGGTGTCCACGGTCAGCGTCAGCAGGACGAGCATCCCGCCGGTCAGCACCGCGCCGCCGATGATCGGGTAGATCCGGTAGCGGCCGTTGCGGGTGATGAGCTGCCCGGTCGTCAGCATCACCACCAGCATGCCGAACATCAGCGGAAGCAGCAGCAGACCACTGTTGGTCGGGGACGCGCCCTGGACGTTCTGCATGTACTGCGGCAGGAAGTTGACCGCGCCGAACATCGCGCCGCCCACCAGGAAGCTGAGCACCTGCGCGGCGGCGAAGTTACGGCTGCGGAACAGCCGCATCGGCAGGATCGGCTCGGGAACGCGGTTCTCGGCGAACACGAACGCGACCAGGGACACGACACCGACGACCCCGAGGCCGATGATCTGCGCCGACGCCCACGGGTACTCGGTGCCGCCCCAGCTGGCGACCAGCGTGACGCAGACGACGCCCACGGTCAGCAGGGCCGCCCCGATGAAGTCGATCTTCGCCTTCAGGCGGCGCGAGTGCAGGTGCATGCCGAACCCGGTCACCAGCAGCGCGACCGCGCCGATCGGCACGTTCACATAGAACGCCCAGCGCCAGCTCAGGTGGTCGGTGAGGAAGCCGCCGAGCAGCGGGCCGCCGACGAACGCGACCGGCATCATGCCGCCGATCATCGCCTGGAACTTGCCGCGCTCACGCGGCGGCACCAGGTCGCCGATGATCGCCATCGCGCCGACCATCAGGCCGCCCGCGCCGAGGCCCTGCAGCGCGCGGAACCCGATCAGCTCGCTCATGTTCTGCGCCAGGCCGGACAGCATCGACCCGACCAGGAAGATCACGATCGAGGACATGAACATGCCCTTGCGGCCGTACAGGTCGCCGAGCTTGCCCCAGATCGGGGTCGCGGCGGCCGCCGCCAGCGCGTAGGCGGTGACGACCCACGACAGGTGGGCGAGGCCGCCCAGGTCGCCGACGATGGTCGGCAGGGCGGTGCCGACGATCAGGTTGTCGAGCATCGCCAGGAACATCCCGAGCATCAGCCCGAAGATCCCGATGTAGATCTGGCGCTGGCTGTTGGCCTCGGCCCCCGCGTCCGCAGCGGCCCCGGGCCCCGCTGCGGCGGGCGGCGCGGCCTGCCCGTTTCCTGCCTGCGACATCGCTAGTCTCCCCTGAAGGACGGAACCCAACTTACTTGCCGTCCGGCTAGTTTGCTTACCTGTCGTACGGTAAGCTGCCAACTAGCCGGTCGTCAAGTAAGTTGCAGGGACAGGGGAGAGATCATGGGCGGACGACGGGGCAACACCCGCGAGGAGATTCGCAGGGTCGCACTCGAACTGTTCGCCGAACAGGGCTACGAGAAGACCTCGCTGCGCGAGATCGCCGAGCGGCTCGGCGTGACCAAGGCCGCCCTCTACTACCACTTCAAGACCAAAGAGGACATCATCGCCAGCCTCTTCGAAGAGGTCGGCGAGAAGGTGGACGAACTGGTCGCCTGGGCGCAGTCGGAGCCGATGACCCGCGAGCACCGCGTGGAGATCATCGAGCGCTACGCCGAGATGCTGCGCGGACCCGCCGGCGACCTCATGCGCTTCATGTCGCAGAACCAGCAGGAGGTCCGCGACCTCAAGCCGGGCGAGGGAGCGCGCGCCCGCTTCCTCAAACTCGCGCGCGTCCTGGCGGACGACCGCGACCCCGTGGTCGACCAGCTCCGCGCCCGCCTGTCCATCATGTCCCTGCACATGAGCGTGTTCCTGATGCGCGACATGGACATCTCCGACGACGAGCGACACGAGGCCGCCCTGCAGATCGCCATGGAACTGGTCGACAACCACCCCGCGCACGCCCAGCGGCAACAGCCCGCGAACTGACCCGCGTCACCGGCGCGGACGGCTCCGAGCGGAGCGAGCCGATCAGCGCGCCGAAGACCGGCGGCACCCGCCGGGCCGGAGATCGGCGCGTCCAAATGTTTGCACACTTGCGCAAGAGATAAATAGGATGGCGGCTGCCGGTAGGAGGCGCGGGACGCCGTCGCCCCCGACCCGGCGTCCACGTCGGGCGCCGCCCCGAAGGGGTGGCCGCCCGGGCCTCTCGTGACCGGGCCCGGACGGCCGGCCGCCCGGCGGGTCGTGCACCAAGGGGGGACGCCAGGCGGCCCCGGCCCCGGAGGACCACCCGATCCGTCCTCCGGGGCCGGGGTCAATCACAGCCCGGGACCATGCCCCGGACTCGCGTTCCAGGCCGGGGACACCGCGCCGCACGGCCCGGACGGGGCACCCCAGATCCCCGTCCGCACCGGGGCGGTCGCGCGGAGCGCCCCGACCCGGAACGCTCCATGAAGCCCCTGGCATCCGGCCGGCCGACCCCACCGCCGACCGGCCGGACGACCTTACGGGCTAGTAGCTCCGGTACAGGTAGCTCCGGTACACCCAGCCGTAGGGGTGGTAGATGTGGACGTAGCCGTAGTGGCTGTGGCACTCACCGCGGATGTGCCTGGCGTAGCGGTACAGGTGCCCCACCACGTAGTGCGGCCGGTAAGGCCGGTTCCAGACGTCGATCCAGTAGTGCCCGTGCGAGTGCACGTTGTAGTAGCAGTAGCGCGCCGCCGACGCCGCGGAGGGAGTGGCGGTCGAGCTCGCGTTCGCCTGGCCGGGGACCAGCGTCGAGGCGGCGATCAGCGGGACGGCCAGTGCGGCTGTCTGCCAGATCTTCATTGAGTACCTCCTTGATGTACTCGGTGCAGACTGTGGAACGAGTGCAGCACCGGACGGCAGAAGCCTCAAGAAAGCCCGAAATCACCCGGACGACATGTAACGCCCCAGCGAGCCCTGTCATCGCAGGTCACGGGGCCTCCACGAAGATGCTCTTACACCTCGGCGGCCTAACACCATGACCACTCGGTCACATGGTGGCGATCTGCTGTTCGCCCAGTTCAGAGCGCCGGAGAACTTCTTACACGCGCCGCGGCGCGGCGCCCGCCGGACACCGCGCCGCGGCGAGGGGAAAGGGGCGGCCCCGGAGGACGGGTCGTGCTCCGTCCTCCGGGGCCGGGGGGCGTCGGTGGCCCGGACACGCACTCCGGGCATCGGCCCCCTGGAGTCCGGCCGGCCAGGCCCCACCGCCAGGCCGGCCGGACGGTCCGGCTTGCTAGTGGACCCTCTTCAGGTAGTGACCGTCGGACCAGCCCATCGGGTGGGTGAGGTGGACCCAGGTGCGGTGGTCGGCACGGTGCGTCTTGCAGTCACTGGGGACGTGCTTGGCGTTGTACCGCAGACGGGCGACGATCCGGTAGTGCAGCCCGGGACCGAACCGGACGTTCAGGTAGTGACCGGGCTGGACGTGCACCACGTCGTAGTAGCAGACGGGCGGTGCGGACGCTGCGCTCGTCGCCGTGCTCGCGTCCGCCTGGGCGGGCGCCAGCATCGAGAACGTGACCAGTGGGGCGGCCAGTGCGGCCGCCTTCAGGATTTTCATGAGTACCCCCTTCGCGTACTCGCGCAGAACTGTTGAAAGAGTGCAACACGAGCTGGAAGAAGCCTCAAGAAAGCCTGAACTCACCGAAGCGATATATATCGCCAGGGAGAGTCATATCGCCGCAGGTCAGACACGCCGTCACGGAATGATCTGCCCCTCCGGAGGCAGCCCAGAGTGACCCCGTGGTCACAGGTCGGCGAACCACTGTTTGACCAGTTCAGAGCGCCAGAACGCGGTTCGGCTAGTGGACCTTCCTCAGGTAGTGACCGCTCGCCCAGCCCCGGGGCCGGTGGAGGTGGACCCAGCCCCTGCGGGACTTGTGGCAGGCGCCGGGAATCCGCTTGGCGCCGTGCCTCAGATGACCCACCACCCGATACCTCAGACCGGGACCGGACCGGACGTTCAGGACATGGTGGCGGTGCACGTGCACCACCTTCCAGTGGCACGTCGGCACCGAGGCCGACGAGGCCGGCTCACTCGCCTCCGCCCGCCCGGGGGCCAGCATCGAGAACGTGATCAGCGGGACGGCCAGCGCGGCCGTCTGCCAGGTCTTCATGGTTGCCTCCTTCACGCTGCGCGGGGTGTTGAAGGAGTGCAACACGAGTCAGAAGGGGCCTCAAGGAAGCCCGGGGTCACCGAGACGACAGGTGACCTCGCGGCGAGCCACATCGCCGCAGGTCAGCGGGCTTGTGACGGGTCGGCGCCCCCGCTCCGGGGGCACAGCACAGTGACCTCCCGGTCATGCGCCCGCGAGATCCCGTTCCCCCTGCTCAGAGCCCCGATGATCCGGCTCGACGCCCCCGCTCGACGCCCCGCTCGGCACCCTCCGCTCGACGCCCCCCGCTCGGCGACCGTGGCCGGTCGTGCGGTTCAGTGGACGCGGCTGGCCGTCCGGGTCCCGTGGTCCGCGTGCTCCTCGTGGACGAACCGCTTCCCGCGCAGCAGCGAGGCGACCGCGGCGACCAGCGACATGGCGATGGCCAGCGAGAACACGATGACCAGGCCGTGGTGGAACGGCCCGGAGATCAGGTGCGGGAAGTAGGACCGTCCGGTCAGTTCGGCGGCGTCGCCGGGCGGCAGCGAGGCGAGCACCCCGCCCTGGCCGAGCAGGCTGCCGATCGGGTTGTAGCCGAGGAAGGCGGCGAACAGCGTGCCGACCGGCGGCAGGCTCGCCACGTGGTCCGCCGCGGACGGCGGGACGCCGTGCGCGGTCAGCCCGCCGGACAGCGTCCCCGGCAGCCGGTCCGCCAGGCCCGCGATCATCAGGGAGAAGAACACGCCGATGGACAGCACCATCCCGGCGTTCATGAAGGTCGCCCGCATCCCGGACGCGACGCCGCGCTGGTCGGCCGGGACCGCGTTCATGATGGCGGTGGTGTTGGGCGCGGCGAACAGCCCGGAGCCGAGCCCGCTCACGAAGATCAGCAGCGCGAACAGCCAGTACGGGAAGTCGGTCGGGATCAGCAGCAGTCCGGCGAAGCCCGCCGCGGACAGCAGCAGCCCGCCGGACGCGAAGGCCCGCGCGCCGTGCCGGTCCGAGAGATGGCCCGACAGCGGCCCGGCGACCAGGAACCCGACGGTCAGCGGCAGCAGGTAGATCCCGGCCCACAGCGGGGTGTCGGCGAAGTCGTAGCCGTGCAGCGGCAGCCAGATGCCCTGCAGCCAGATGATCAGCATGAACTGCATGCCGCCGCGCGAGATCGCGGCGAGCAGTCCGGCGGCGTTGCCCGCGGCGAACGCGCGGATCCGGAACAGGCCGAGCCGGAACATGGGTTCCGGAACCCGCGTCTCGACGACGCAGAACACCGCGAGCAGCGCGATCCCGCCGATGACGCCGGTGAGCACCCAGGGGTTCGTCCAGCCCATGACGTGCCCGCCGTAGGGCTGGATGCCGTAGGTGATCGCGGCGAGCAGCGCGGTCAGCCCGGCGGCGAAGGTGAGGTTGCCCGCCCAGTCGATGCTGATCCTCGTGGCGCGCCGCGCGGTCTCGACGAGGCTGCGGTAGGCCCAGACCGTCCCGATGACGCCGATCGGCGCGGACGCGAAGAACACCAGCCGCCAGCTGACCTCGCTGAGCAGGCCGCCCGCGACCAGGCCGAGGAAGCTTCCGGCGATGCCCGCGACCTGGTTGACTCCCATGGCCATGCCACGCCGTCTGGCGGGGAACGCGTCGGTGAGGATGGCGGCGGAGTTGGCCATGAGCATCGCGCCGCCGATGCCCTGGAAGATCCGCCAGCCGATCAGCCAGACCGCGCCCGCCCCGCCGTGCAGCGGGTCGAGCGCCAGCACGAGCGTCCCGGCCGTGAACACCGCGAAGCCCGCGTTGTACATGCGGACGCGGCCGAACAGGTCGCCGAGCCTGCCGAGCGTCACGACCAGGACGGCCGACACAAGCATGTAGCCCATCAGGATCCACAGCAGGTAACTGACGTTGCCGGGCTGGAGGGGGTCCAGGTGGATCCCGCGGAAGATCGCGGGCAGGGAGATGATGACGATGGACGAGTTGACCGTGGCGAGCAGCATGCCGAGCGTGGTGTTGCTCAGCGCGATCCACGCGTAGCGGGTGGACGGGCGGGCGTGGTCCACGCGGACCTCCGGAAGGGGCGGCGGGGGAGGCTTCCGAATAGTTTCTTACGCTAACTAACGTACGTCAAAGGGTGGTATCCGTCACGTTCGGGTAGGAGTGTGGCGAAGGGAGGCGCATTCGGTGTCCGACGTCGAACTGGCCCGCGATCTGGCCGACTCCCTGTTGCTCGCGGCGGGCCGTCCGCGCCGCGCCCTGGCCCCGCCCGGGCCGGGCGCCGCGTCCCGTGTCCGCGCCGACTGCGCGCTGCGCGCAGGTCCGAGCGCGCTCGTCCGGATGCGGCTGCGCTTCCTGCACATGCAGGCCCGCCGGGTCGAGCCGGACGGCGTCACGGACTGCCACGGCGTCGCCCTGCATCCGGGCGACGAGGCCGTCCCCGAGGAGATCGCCCCCGAGTACCGGCTCGCCGACCTGCTCGCCGCCGAGCACACGCTGGTCCGGGTCGTCCCGGCGCGCCGGACGGTCGAGCCGCTCGTGTGCGGACGCGTCGTCCGAAGCCGCTGGCCCATCCACGTCCTCGTGCGCACGCGCGCCGAGGCGTTCACGCGTGCCGGGCGCCGCGGGCAAGGGCTGACGCGGCTGAACATCGAGGTCCTGAACGTCACCGACTGGCCGCACTCGCTCGACCCGGACGAGTCGCTGCGCCGTTCGCTGCTCGTCCCGCACCTGATCGTCGCGCTGGACGACGCCGTGTTCGTCCCGCCGGACCGTCCGCACGAGCGGGACGACCTCTGGCCAGTCCTGCTGGCGGGCGACCTGATGCTCGCCTCCCCCGTCCCGCTGCCCGACCGGCCGGGCACGACGGTCACCGGGCGGCGCGCGGCCGACGCGGAAACGGGTTGACCTGGAGCGCGCTCCAGATGGTGGGATCGGCGGCATGACCGAATCCCACGTGACCCTCATCACCGGCGGCGGCACCGGCATCGGCGCGGCCACCGCCCGGGAGCTGCTCGCCGCCGGACGCGAGGTCGCCATCACCGGACGCCGCC
This sequence comes from Actinomadura oligospora ATCC 43269, assembly GCF_000518265.1. GTDB lineage: Bacteria > Actinomycetota > Actinomycetes > Streptosporangiales > Streptosporangiaceae > Spirillospora > Spirillospora oligospora. The sequence continues at coordinate 107,810 of NZ_JADG01000017.1, forward strand.
AGGAGCGCCTCGACCAGGTGGCCAAGGAACTCGGCGAACCGGACGGCCTGCTGACGATCGCGGGCGACGCGTCCGACTACGGACAGGTCGAGGCGGCCGTCCGGGCCACGGTCGAGCGGTTCGGACGCCTCGACGCCGTCGTCGCGAACGCGGGCGGCGCCAAGGGCCGTTCGGTGGCCGACTCCGACCCGGACGACATGCGCGAGATGGTGCTGACCAACGTGCTCGGCCCGGCCTACCTCATCAAGGCCGCCCTGCCCGAGCTGAAGAACGCCCAGGGCAGGATCGTGATCGTCGGCAGCGTCGCCGGGTTCGTGAACACGCCCGGCAACCTCTACGGCGCGACGAAGTGGGCGATGACCGGCCTGGCGGAGAACACCCGCCGCCTGGTGACGTCCGATGGTGTCGGCGTCACGCTGATCGCGCCGGGCGCGACCGAGTCCGACTTCTGGGAGCACGTCGGGAAGCCCGACTACCCGCGCATGCTCACCTCGGAGGACATCGGCCGCGCCATCGTCTGGGCGGTGTCGCAGCCCAACGGCGTGGACGTCAACACCATGGTCGTCCGCCCGATCGGCCAGGCCAACTAGCACGCGCCCGGCCGATCACGGGCCTATTCCTTGAAGAGCAGCCGCTCGAAGGGGACGGGCTCCTCGAAGGGGTCGGGCTTGGCGGCGGGGGCCCGTCCGACGATCGTGTCGGCGAGCTCCCGCCCGGCCCGGTCGACGCGCTCGGCCAGCTCACCGCTCCCCCAGTCCTCGGTCGCCGCGTACACGGCGGTCGGCTGGACGGCGGCGCGCAGGTAGGCGAACAGCGGACGCATCGCGAAGTCGATCGCGAGCGAGTGCCGGGGCGTGCCGCCGGTCGCGCCGAGCAGCGTGGGCGTGTTCTCCAGCGCGTCCTTGTCGAGAACGTCGAAGAACGTCTTGAACAGCCCGCTGTAGGACGCCTGGAACACCGGCGTCACGGCGATCAGCGCGTCCGCGCCGGTCACCGTCTCGACGGCGCCCTTCAGCTCGCCCGCCGGGAACCCGCTGACCAGGTTGTTGACCAGGTCGTGGCCGAGGGTGCGCAGCTCGATCACCTCGACGACCGCCTCCTCGCCCCGCTCGCGCAGGGCCTCGGCGGTCGCCTGGGCCAGCCGGTCGGCGAGCATCCGGGTGGAGGACGGCTCGCGCAGGCCGGACGACACGACCGCGAGGCTGCGCGTGGTCGTCGGCGTGGTCATCGCGTGACCTCTTCCTTGTCGTCGCTCTTGCCGCTCTCGTCCTTCTTCGCCGCGAGCAGGGACGCGTGGGTCGGGGCGTCCGGGACGTGCGCGGGGCGTCCGATCGCGAACTCCTTGCGCAGCACCGGGACGACCTCCTCGCCCAGGATGTCGACCTGCTCCATGACGGCCTCCTCGGGCAGCCCGAGGTCCAGCGTGAACAGCTGCCGCTGGTAGTCGCCGACCGCGTCGCGGAAGGCGAGCGTCCGCTCGATGACCTGCTCGGGCGTGCCGACGGTCAGCGGGGTCGTCTTCATCGTCTCCTCGAGGGACGGCCCGTTCGCGTACACGTAGGACGTGTCGAAGTAGGGCCGGAACTCGCGGATCGCGTCCTCGGCCTTGGGCCGCATGTAGACCTGGCCGCCGAGGCCGACGATCGCCTGGTCCGCCGCGCCGTGGCCGTAGTGCTCGTAACGCCGCCGGTACAGGGCGACCATGCGCTGGACGTGCTCCATGGGCCAGAAGATGTTGTTGTGGAAGAAGCCGTCGCCGTAGTAGGCCGCCTGCTCGGCGATCTCCGGGCTGCGGATGGAGCCGTGCCAGACGAACGGCGGGACGCCGTCCAGGGGACGGGGCGTGGCGGTGAAGCCCTGCAGCGCGGTGCGGTGCTGGCCCTTCCAGTCCACGACGTCCTCGCGCCAGAGCCGGTGCAGCAGGTGGTAGTTCTCGATCGCCAGGTCGAGGCCGTCCCGGATGTCCTTGCCGAACCAGGGGTAGACGGGCGCGGTGTTGCCGCGTCCCATCATCAGGTCCGTCCGGCCGTCCGACAGGTGCTGCAGCGTCGCGAAGTCCTCGGCGATCTTCACCGGGTCGTTGGTGGTGATCAGCGTGGTCGCGGTGGACAGCACCAGCCGCTCGGTCTGCGCCGCGACATAGCCCAGCAGGGTCGTCGGCGACGACGGCACGAACGGCGGGTTGTGGTGCTCGCCGGTCGCGAAGACGTCGAGCCCGACCTCCTCGGCGCGGCGCGCGAGCCGGACCATCATCCGGATCTTGTCGTGCTCGCTCTGCACCCGGCCGGTGGCGGGGTCGGTCGAGACCTGTCCGACCGAGAAGATCCCGAACTGCATCATCACGACTCCATTTAGTAGAAGGTTCAACTACCTTAGCGGAGTCGCCCCCCGGGTTATTCCAGACCCGCCCCCCAAGCCTTGATCAGGCACATATGTCCAGGTCAAGGGCACTGAACAGCCACCAGTGCGCCCGGCTGACCACATGCGGACCGCCGGTGACGGCCTCGGTGAGCGCCCAGTACCGGACCATGCGCGGCTCATGATCGGCGGGGAGGGCGCGGCCATCTCCAGGAAGGCGTCCAGGAACGGCCCCTTCTCGAGCGCGACGGCCTGGCTCCGCCAGAAGCCGGTGAGGACGGCGTGCGCGGCGGGGCCGTCCGCGACGGCGGCGAGCAGGTCGAGCCGCGCGGCACGTCCTGCCGGGTCCCCCTGCTCGGCCGCCCGGAGCGCCGCGCTCCGCCAGGCGAGCACGGACAGTTCGGCGTCCACCGAGGCGCGCTCCCGCGCGATCGCCTCGCCGAGATCGTCCTCCCCCGCGAGGACGGCCCGGATCGCGGCCAGGCCCATGCCCAGCGACCGCAGCCGCCGGACGGTCCGCAGTCGCTCCGGCGCGTCCAAGCCGAACCGGCGGTGCCCGCCCTCGCTCCGCAGCGGCTCGAGCAGGCCCTCGTCGCAGTAGAAGCGGATCGTCCGGACGGGCACACCGGTCCGCCGGGACAATTCCCCGATGCCCAGCGGAGTGACATGGGCCACAGACACTTGAACCTCCAGCGGACTGGAGCTCCTACGGTACGGGCATCGGTTCGACATGACAGATCGGACGACAACGCAGAAGGGGCCATCTCATGGACACTCCACCCCGGGACAGGCTCGCCGCGGCCCTGCGGCTGCACGCTTCGGCGCTCGGCCGGAAGGCGAGCGGCGGAGACCCCGACATGACCGTGCCGACCTGCCCGGACTGGACGCTGCGGCAGCTCGTCGAGCACATCGGCGGCGCACTGCCCGCGATGGCCGAGACCATCGAATCGCGCGCGCGTGAGCCGCTCCCCCAGGTCGTCCCGGACGGCATGAACCCCCACCTCTGGGAAGCGTGGCTCGGCGGCGGCGCCGACCGGCTGGTCGCGGCCGTCGAAGCGGCGGACGAACCGGTCTGGAGCCCGTTCGGCGACGACGTGCCCGCCGGGTTCTGGCTGCGGAGGCTGCTGCACGACACGACCGTCCACCACGCGGACGCGGCGATCACCGTCGGCGCGGAGTGGGAGCTCGACGCCGACCTCGCCGCCGACGGCGTCGCCGAGGGCCTGGCCCTGGTGGCCTCGCCGTTCGTCGCGCGGGTGAACCCGAAGATCGCGCAACTGCGCGGCGACGGCGAGACCCTGCTGTGGCGTCCCGCCGAAGCGGACCTGCCCGCCTGGCTGGTCACCCGCACGCCGGACGGGCCGCGGGTGACCGAGACGGCGCGGGCGGCCGACGCCCAGGTGGTCGTCCGCGGCGGGGCCTCCGACCTGTTCCTGCTGCTCAGCAGGCGTATCACCGCCGATGACCCGCGCGTGAGGGTCGTCGGCGACCGGGCCCTGCTCGACCACTGGACGTCCCTGACCGCGTTCGGCTGAGTCCGGGGGTGCCGCCGGGCCGGGGCTCGGGGATACCGTGAGGCGAAAGATCGTTCCTGAGGTTCAGGAGGCGCCCATGCCCCGCTCCACGATCCCCGGCTCGACACTGCGCGCGGACGCCGACGGCCTCCGCGACGACCTGGTCCGGCTGCGCCGCGACCTCCACCGCGAACCGGAGCTCGGGCTGGACCTCCCGCGCACCCAGGAGAAGGTGCTCGCCGCGCTCGACGACCTGCCTCTGGAGATCTCGACCGGCGAGCGCCTCCACTCCGTCACGGCCGTCCTGCGCGGCGGGCGTCCCGGGCCCACCGTCCTGCTACGCGGTGACATGGACGCGCTGCCGGTCACCGAGCGCGGCGACGCCGACCTGATCTCGCGGACGCCGGGCCTCATGCACGCCTGCGGCCACGACCTCCACACCAGCATGCTCACCGGGGCCGCGCGGCTGCTCGCGGACCGGCGCGAGAACCTGGCCGGGAACGTCATCTTCATGTTCCAGCCCGGCGAGGAGGGCCTCGGCGGCGCGAAGATCATGATCGACGAGGGCGTGCTGGACGCGGCGGGCGAGCGTCCGGTCGCCGCCTACGCGCTGCACGTGCTCTCGGCGGGCTTCCCGTCCGGGCTGTTCGTGTGCCGCTCCGGCCCGATCCTCGCCGCCGCCGACCGCCTCCGCGTGACCGTCCGCGGCACCGGCGGCCACGGCTCGATGCCGCACCTCGCCAACGACCCGCTCCCCGCCTCGTGCGAGATGGTCACCGCCCTCCAGAACCTCGTGACCCGCCGCTTCGACGCGTTCGACCCCGTGGTGCTGACCATCACCACCTTCCACGCGGGCACCATGGACAACGTGATCCCGGACGAGGTCACCTTCACCGGCACGGTGCGCTCCTTCGCCGGGCACGTGCCCCAGGAGATGGCCGACCGCTGCGCCCGGCTCCTCCACGGCATCGCCGACGCCCACGGCCTGGAGGTGGACGTCCAGTACTTCCAGGACTATCCGGTCACCAACAACGACGACGCCGAAGCCGCCTTCGCCGGCGAGACCGTCCGCGAGACCTTCGGCGCGGAGCGCTACCTCGACTCCCCGCGCCCGATCCCCGCCTCCGAGGACTTCTCCTTCGTCGGCAACGAGATCCCCTCGGCGTTCCTGATCCTCGGCGCCTGCCCGCCCGGGGTCGACCCGTCCGAAGCCGCCAACAACCACTCCGCCGACGCCCGCTTCGACGAGGACGTCCTCCCCGACGGCACCGCGCTCCTCGCCGAACTGGCCATCCGCCGCCTCAACGCCGAGACGCCCTCTGAGGCCGAGGTGTGAGGTGTGGTCGGCCGCCTAGGAGTCGGCCGGGCGGGCGTTGCGGGCGTACCAGGCGGCTATCTCGGCGCGTGAGGAGACGGCGAGTTTCGCCAGGATGTGCTCGACGTGGGAGTCGGCGGTGCGCTTGGCGATGACCAGGCGGTCGGCGATCTCCCGGTTGGTCAGGCCCTGCGCGACCAGCTCGGCGATCTCCCACTCGCGGGGGCTGAGCGATCCGCGGGGACGCCCGTTCGCCGGACCGGCGGACGGCGCCTCGCGGCGTTCGCCGAGCGCCTCGGCGAGAACGGCGTCCAGGTCCGTCCGGGCGCCGGACTCCGCGGCGGCCAGGAAGGGCTCGGGGCCGAGTTCGGTGCGCACGCCGTCGACCACGACGCCGATGATGGCCGCGTAGACCGGGCCGAAGAGCACCGCGCCGCTGTCGTCGTACTGCCGCTTGGCCGCGCCGAACAGGACGGCCGCGCCCCGGTGCTGGTCCGTCGCGGCCAAGCCGCAGGCCACGACCTCCAGGCACAGCGCCAGGCCGAGCCGGTTGTCCAGGTCGGCCATCGTCCGCAGCCCGGCGCGTCCGACCGCGAGCCCCTCGGCGGCCTCACCGAGCAGGAGCAGCACGACGCCGTGCAGGGCGCGGGCGTACGCCTGCCCCCACACGTTGCCCTCGCGTTCGGTCTCGCGCAGCGCCCGCGCGGCGATGTCGCGGGCCGTGGCGAGGTCGCCGAGCGCCGCGTGCGCGACGCCCGCGAGCAGCGGGACGATCGATGAGATGACCTCGCCCGGACACGCCTGTGCGAGCAGGCGCCCGGCCTCGGTCAGCGCCGCGAGCGCCCGCTCGGCATCACCCTCCTGAAGTGCGACGACGCCCTCGGCGGCACGCGCGTATCCGGCTCCGCATCCGTCCTTCGGGCCGGACGGGCGCGCGAGGGCCTGGGCCGCCAGCCCGGCCGCGCCGGCGAGGTCGCGCTGGAACCCCGCCAGCATCGCCGAGAGCCCCAGCGCCTCGCCCCAGAACGGCTCGTCACCGGGCGGACGGGCGTCCAGCATGCGCCGTACCCAGTGCCAGGACTCGCCGATCCGGCCGCGCAGGCAGAGCAGGCGGCCGTTGCAGACATGCGCCGAGACGAGCGCCTCGTCCGGCGCGGCGCGGATGCCCCAGTCGAGCAGCGCGCGGATGCCCGCCTCCTCACGCGCGTGCCACTCCAGCCAGTGCCGCTGGCGGGGGCCGCCCAGCTCACTCACCGCGGTCTGGAGCGTCCCGGCGAACCAGTCGAAGGCGCGGGCGCGCGTCAGCTCGGTCTCGCCGAGCTCCTCCAGCCGTTCGGCCCCGTACTCGCGCAGCGTGTCGAGCATGCGGTAGCGGACGCGTCCGTCGCGCTCCACGCGCTGCACGATCGACTTCGCCAGCAGGCCCGCGACCAGGTCGAACACCATCGCCGGGGCGAGCCGTTCGTCGCCGCAGACGTGTTCGGCGGCCTCCAGGTCGAAGTCGGCGGCGAGCACCGACAGCCGCGCCCACAGCAGACGCTCGTCCGGCGAGCACAGCCCGTGGCTCCAGTCGATCGCCGAACGCAGCGTCTGGTGTCGCAGCAGCGCGGTGCGGCGGCCCCTCACCTCGAGGCCGTGCCGGTCGAGCCGCTCCAGGATCTGCCGCGGCGACAGCGCCCGGACCTGGACCGCGGCCAGTTCGATCGCCAGCGGGATGCCGTCCAGCCGCCGGCACAGGAGCGCGACCGCCTCACGGTCGTCGCCGGACGCCGTCCAGCCGGGCACCACGGCGGACGCCCGGTCGGTGAACAACGCGACCGCTCCGTCGGCGGCGCCCGGCCCGGCGCCGTTCGCCCCGCCCCTCGCGCCCTCCTCGCCGGGCACCGGGCTCGGCAGCGGCGCGACGACGAGGGTGTGCTCGCCCGCGATGTCGAGCGGCTGCCTGCTGGTCGCGAGGACGCGCAGGTCGGGCGCGGCGTGCAGCACCGTCTCGGCGAGCATCGCGCAGGAGTCGATGAGGTGCTCGCAGGTGTCCAGCACGAGCAGGCCCGGACGGCGGGAGAGGAACTCGATGGTCGCGTCCAGCGGCTCGCCGCCGCCCTGGTCGGGCAGGCCGAGCGCGTCCGCGACGACCCGGGCGACCAGGCCGGGCTCGGGCGCGGCGGTGAGGTCGACGAACCAGACGCCGTCGGGAGGGGCGGCGGCGCGGGCGGCGCGGACCGCGAGCCGGGTCTTGCCGACCCCTCCGGGGCCGGTGAGCGTGACCAGGCGGCAGCGCGCCAGCAGGCGCTCGATATCTGCCAGTTCCTCGCGACGGCCGACGAAGCTGGTCATCTCGGCCGGGAGGCGTCCCGGCCGTTGGTGCAGGGTGCTGAGCGACACCGGCGCCTCTTCCCACCGGCGCGGGCCGGTGACGGATGGGGGGACGTCGTCGCATGGTACCCCTTGGAGCACAGCGTGCAACCGCTCCGTCACCCCGGGTTCCGGCTCGTCCGAATCCCCCGGTCCGACCGGCGGTGAGAGGCCACCGGGACGGGTCAGCGGGGCGGGAGCAAGAGCCGTCCGGTGCGCAGACCACGCGCGGTGTTGATCCCCGCGGCGAGCCATCCGGCCGCGAGGACGAGGTAGAGGGCGACCGAAACCCAGGTCATCGCGGTGAGGCCGGTGGCCCTGGCCAGCGCGGACGCGCCGGTCACGCACGTCCCGACCGGGAAGGTGAACGCCCACCACGTCATCGCGAACGGCATCCCGGACGCCAGCGCCCGGCGGTTGGCGGCGAGGCACAGGACCAGCCACACCAGCGCGAACCCGAGGACCGGCACCCCGTACAGGACGCCGAACGCGTGCATGGCCCGCGCGTACTCGGGCGCGGCGGCGGGCGCGGCCCCGCCGAGCGCGCCGGCGGCCGTCGTGGACTGGCCGAGCGGCCCGAGCACCAGGAAGAGCGTCGGGGTGAGGGTGAGCGGCGCGAGCTTGTCGTGCGCGATCCGGTGCCAGACGACCGGGAGCAGCATCATCGTGAGCATCAGGCTCACGCCGAACATGGCGTAGCAGCCGTAGAGCATGGTCGCGCGCGCCTGGCCGTCCGGGAGGTGCGGGATGAGCGCGGGGCCGGTCGCGGCGGCGACCATCGGCGCGACCACGGGAAGCAGCCAGGTCGGGTTCGCCGTCCCGGGCCGAATCTCGTGCCGCGTGGCCATCAGGTAAGGAATGCCGAACGCGACCAGCAGCGAGTACACCGTTCCGGCCGTCCACAGGACCCAGGCGACCGTGACGGCGGCGGGCTCGCCGAGGACGTCGCGGCCGAGCGTGAGGGTGCCCGCGCCGACGGCCAGCAGCGCCATCGGCGGGCAGCCGTAGAAGACGGCCGTCCCCGGGTTCTCCAGCAGCATCGCGCGCGCCTCGGCCCGATAACGGACGAAGTGGACGAGCCGGGCGCCTGACAGCGCCAGGAGCATCAGCAGCCCGAGCCCCCAGAACACCACGGCGAACCGGTGCAGGCCGGGCACCGTCACCGGCAGCGCGTTCGCGCCGTTCGCCATGATCGCCGTCCCCATGACGGCGGCGTACCAGTTCGGCCCGAGGTGCCGGAACGCCTCGGCCGGACGATCGAGCTCCCCCAGAATGACCCGCTGAGGCGGTGCGACGGTGATCCCCATGCCCTCAAGACTGCCGCCGCCCCGAAACGATCAGTAGTGGTCACGGCCCTATGGGGCCATAAGACGAGGTTATGGCCGGGGCTAGACTGGGATCATGCCGCTGTCCCACCGCGTCCCCGATCTGACCGCGCTCGAACTGCTGCTCGCGGTCGTCCGGCTGGGCAGCGTCGGGCGCGCGGCGGCGGAGCTCGGCGTCACCCAGCCCGCCGCGAGCGCGCGGATCCGGTCCATGGAACGTCAGCTCGGCATGGCGCTCCTGGAGCGCTCGCCGCGCGGCTCGCGCCCCACGCAGGCGGGCGCGCTCGTCGCCGAGTGGGCCCAGCAGGTGGTGGACGCGGCGCACGCCCTGGACGCGGGCGTCGGGGCCCTGCGGGAGCGGCGCGACGGACGACTGCGCCTGGCGGCGAGCCTGACCGTGGCCGAATACCTGATGCCGGGCTGGCTGGTGGCGCTGCGGGAGGCCCGTCCGGACACGGCGGTGACGCTGCGCGCCGCCAACTCGACCGCCGTGGCCGAGCTCGTGCGCGCGGGGGAAGCCGACCTCGGGTTCGTGGAGGGCGTGCGCAAACCGTCCGGGCTGAGCGGCGCGATCGTCTCCACGGACCGTCTCGTCGTCGTGGTCGCGCCGAAGCACCCCTGGGCCCGCCGCCGCTCGGGGATCACCTCGGAGGAGCTGGCGACGACGCCGCTGATCCTCCGCGAGGAGGGGTCCGGAACCCGCGAGGTGCTGGACCGGGCGCTCTCCGCGCACGGCGGCGCGGCCCCGCCGATGCTCCAGCTGGCGTCCACGACGGCGCTCAAGGGCTCGGCGGTGTCCGGGGCGGGCCCGGTGGTGGTGAGCGAGCTGGCCGTCACCGACGAGCTGGCCCGGGGCAGGCTGGTGGACGTGCCCGTCCGCGAACTCGATCTGTCGCGTCCGCTGCGTGCGGTCTGGCCTGCGGGAACGCGTCCGGCGGGCCCGGCCCGCGACCTGCTGTCGCTGTGCCGGAGCGCTGCGCCCGCGCCCTGACACGACCCTGCCGCCGGCCGGCGGGCGTCAGGCGGCCTTGACCAGCTGGATCTCCAGCTGGATGGCGATCGTGTCGCCGAGGACGACCTTGTCGCCCTGGAGCGGGATGTTGAACTCGATGCCGAAGTCGCGGCGGCTGATCTCGGCGGTGGCGGTGAAGCCCGCGCGCAGGCCGCCCCAGGGGTCCTCGCTGACGCCGTGGTACTCCGACAGCATCCGCACCGGGCGGGTCACGCCCCGGACGGCCAGCTCGCCGTCCACGTGGAAGCGGGGCGTGCGGGCGCGGCGGCCGACGGTGGCGCGCTCGACGCCGGTGGTGGTGAAGCTCATCACCGGGTGCCGCTCCACGTCCAGGAAGTCGGCGGACCGGACGTGCGCGTCCCGGTCGGCGTTGCGGGTGTCGAGGGAGGCGAGCGTGATCTCCGCCCGCGCGGACGAGTCGAACGGGTCGTCCGCGATGCGCGCCTCCCCGGCGAACTCGGGGAACGTCCCGCGCACGGTCGTCATCAGGTGCCGGACGGAGAAGGTGATCTCGGAATGGGCGGGGTCGATGGTCCAGCGCCCGGACGTCAGGCCCGGCGCGGCGTCATCCAGCGTCAACATTCCCCCAAATGTCTACATTTCACGCAGCGCACGTGAATCTACCGCAGAACCACCCAGACAGGTCCAATCCAGACGAGGCCGGGGGACGACCGCCGACCGCCCTCCCGCATGTCCGCCGACCTGGGGGGAAGAAACAGGACGTGATCGGAGAACACGTGCTGGCCGGGTACGAGTCGGGCAGCGGCGGCCGCGAGGCGCTGCGCCTGGCCCGGACCGTGGTCGCGCTGACCGGGGGCCGCCTGACCGTCGCGCACGTCCACCCGCCGGACCGTCCGGCCGCCGCGGGCGAGGCGCTGACCGTCCTGAAGCAGGCCGAGGAGCTGCTCGCCGAGTCCGCGCCGGAGCTGTCCGCCGAGTTCGTCGCCCAGGAGGCGCGCGGGGTGGGCCGCGGCCTTTCCACGCTGGCCAGCCGGACGGGCGCGGACCTCATCGTGATCGGCTCCCAGGAGGGCGGCGCGCACGGCCGGGTCGCGGTCGGCGCGGCCGGCGACAACCTGCTGCACGCCTCCAACGAGGCCGTCATGATCACTCCGGCCGGGTACGAGCCGCCCGAGCGGCTCGGCCGCATCACCCTGTCGTACGTGCGCCGCCCCCAGGCCGACGAGGCCGTCGAGCGGACCGCCCTGGCGGCCCTCGCCCTGGACGTCCCGCTGCGGCTGATCACCCTGGCGGTCGGCGACGACGAGCCCCGCGGACGTCTCCGCGACGACCTGGCCCTGGCCATCCGCCACGCCCAGGAGACGTCCGGCCTGCCGGCCGAGGCCGTGACCGCCGAACTGGCCGAGGGCGACGACGTGGCCGACGCTCTCGCCGACGTGCCCTGGCCCGAGGGGGAACTGCTCGTCCTGGCCAGCTCCGAGGACGCGTCCGCGCACCAGGTCTTCCTGGGAGAGATGGCGCTGAAGGTCCTGCGGGCGGCCTCCTGTCCGGTCGCCGTCCTCCCGAGGGGCTACTCCTGACCTAGTCACCGGCGACCCCCACGCCGATAGCCCAGGATGGCCGTTTCACCCCGAACTGCTTGCGGGTCGAATTTACCTTCGCTACATTCCGTCGAGATCAATACGTGACCTTGGAGCGTCATTGGATCCCATCGGCGGGAAGTTGCTGGACATCGCCCGGCAGCAGATCGGCTACCAGGCGAAGGACGACGGTTACTCCAAGTACGGAGAGTGGTACCGGACGGCCGTCGACGGCGACCACGACTCCTACTTCTCCACCGCTCCGTGGTGCGACATGTTCCTCGCCTGGGCCGCCCAGCAGGCCGGGGTCGCTCAGCAGGCCGGCCGGTTCGCGTCCACCGTCGACCACGCCAAGTGGTTCCAGAAGCAGGGCGCGTTCGGGCACACCCCCGAGGCCGGGGCCCTGGTGTTCTACGACTGGTCCGGCAGCGGCGACCTCGACCAGATCGACCACGTCGGCCTCGTCGAGTCGGTCGACGGCGACTGCCTGCACACGATCGAGGGCAACACCGACGGCGGACGGCTCATCCGGCACACCCGCTGCGACGACGCCAAGGTGGTCGGCTACGGCTACCCGGGCCGCGTCAAGATCACCGAGCGGCACGCGCCGAAGCACGCCGCTCCCCCGGCGTCCGTCCGGGACGTCGGCCCGGACGTCGGCACCGCGCAGGACGCGTCCGCCGCGACGGCCCGGCACCTTCCGGCCCCGACGCCCCACCAGGGGGGCGATCTCCCCTCGCAGGAGGTCGTGCTGGGCGGCGTCCTGGCCCTCATCCTGTGCGGGACGGTCGCGCTCAGCGCCGGGAGGGCCGCCGCCGCCCGCGCCGCCGAACTGGCCCCGGACCGCGCGCCCATCCGCGTCCGCAAGCGCGGCAAGCACCACCGCCCGGCCGCCCCGGTCGCCCTCCCCGCAGACGTCACCCCAGCCGACCTGGACGAGGCCGCCTCCGAGACCACGGTCATGCCCGCCCTCTCCCTCGCCGCCGCCCACCAGGCCGAGGACCGCGAGTTCTGGGGCCGCATCGCCCACCTCCAGGAGGACGAGGACCTGGCCTTCTGGGACGACCTGCACCACGAGTCCACGCTCACCTCCCCCCTGTCGCGCCCCCTGGCCCCCGCCGGGGACGAGAAGACCACACCCGCCTAGGGCGTGCCTCAAAGTCGCCGCCGCCCGGGGCGAGTGGGGCGGGCGGCTTTGAGACACGCCCAGGGAGCCGCAGGTGGCGGGCGTGGCGCGCGGGCACGCGAGGCGCGCCCGCGCGAGCGTCGAGTGGGCATCATCGCCGGAGTTCCGCTAAAGTTAACGACGTCGCCGGGGAAACCCGGACGGCACGCGGAAGTGGCTCAGTGGTAGAGCATCACCTTGCCAAGGTGAGGGTCGCGGGTTCGAATCCCGTCTTCCGCTCTGAGAGGCAGGCCGTTTGCCGGTCTCGCTCTGGTGGAGTGGCCGAGAGGCGAGGCAACGGCCTGCAAAGCCGTGTACACGGGTTCAAATCCCGTCTCCACCTCTGTGCCGTGCCCCCTTCGAGTGCACGAGCCCGGGCGATTAGCTCAGTGGGAGAGCGCTACCTTGACACGGTAGAGGTCACTGGTTCAATCCCAGTATCGCCCACCACCCACCCCAGGTCAGGACCCCGGTCCTCGACTTGGGGTTTTCCGCGTTCGCCCTCTTCCTCGTTCACGCCCTTCCTCAGCGCCCCCGTCGGGCGTGGGTGCGCGCCGACAGCGGCACGAACACGATCAGCAGCGCGACCGAACAGATCAGGACCGCGGCCACCGGGTGCTCCATCGGCCAGGCCGGATGCGCCGACCGCACGCCCGGGTTCCCGAACAGGTCGCGCGCGGCGGCGGTGATCGCGCTCACCGGGTTCCAGTCGGCGACGAACCGCAGCCAGGCCGGCATGCCGTCCGTCGGGACGAAGGCGTTGGACAGCATCGTGACCGGCAGGAACAGCGGCACCAGCTGGGCGGCCGTCTGCTCGTCCTTCACCACCAGTCCCAGGTACACGCCGACCCAGCCCAGCGCGTACCGCAGCAGGACGATCAGCAGGAACGCCTCGGCCGTGGAGATCGCGCCGCGATGCGGCTGCCAGCCGACCAGGAGACCGGTCACCACCATGATCGCGAGCAGGGGCAGGCCGATGAGGGAGTCGGCCCCGGTCTGCCCGAAGGGAACGGCGAGCCGCGCGGTCGGCATGGACCGGATCCGGTCCGTCACGCCCTGGGACGCGTCGGCGGCCGTCCGCGTCATGACCCCCTGGACGGCCGTGAAGGTCACCATCGCGAACAGGCCCGGCATCAGGTACTCGCGGTAGTCGCCCCCGCCCGGCACTTGGATGGCGCTGCCGAAGACGTAGCCGAACAGCACGACCATGACGACGGGGAAGATCAGCGCTGCGACGATCTGGCCGGGCTCGGCCTTCAGACGCGCGACTTCGCGGGCGACGAGGACCAGCCCGTCGCCGACCGGCCGGCGCAGACGTCCGGCGGTGGGGGTGGGGGTGGCCGTGGTCATCGGACGCTCTCCTCAGAGTCGGCGAAGGGGGCTGCGAGGGAATCGGTGAGGCGGAGGAACACCTCGTCGAGGGTGGGACGGCGCAGCCGGACGTCGGCGGCGACGACCCCGGCGCGGTCGAGCTCCCGCACGACGTCGGCGAGCCGGAACGCGCCGCCGGGCAGGGGCACGCTGAGCCGGTCGGCGCCGGTCATCGTGGGGTCGGTCCCGGCCAGGCCGTGCAGGACGGACGCGGCGGGGCGCAGCGCGCCGGGGTCCTCGAGGACGACGTCGAGGCTGTCGCCGATGGCGGCCTTCAGTTCGTCGGGCGCGCCGGTGGCGATCACCCGTCCGTGGTCGACGACGGCGATGTCGTCGGCCAGGCGGTCGGCCTCGTCCAGGTACTGCGTGGTGAGCAGGACCGTGGTGCCGTCCGCGACCAGCGCGCGGACGGCGTCCCAGATCTCGGTCCGGCTCCGCGGGTCGAGGCCGGTGGTCGGCTCGTCCAGGAAGAGCACGTCGGGGCGCTGGATCAGGCACGTGATCAGGTCGAGGCGGCGGCGCATCCCGCCGGAGTAGCCGGCGACGCGGCGGTCGGCGGCGTCCGCCAGCCCGAAGCGTTCGAGCAGGTCGTCGGCCCGCCGGTGCGCCTCGCGCCGGGGCAGGTGGCACAGGCGCCCGAACATGCGCAGGTTGGCGCGTCCGGTGAGCTTCTCGTCCACGGCGGCGAACTGGCCCGCGAGCCCGATCCGCTCGCGCACCCGGCCCGCCTGGCGGACGACGTCGTATCCGGCGACGCGGGCGTGTCCGGCATCGGGGGCGGACAGTGTCGCGAGGATGCGCACCGCGGTCGTCTTGCCCGCGCCGTTCGGGCCGAGCACGCCGCAGATCGTCCCTTCGGGGACGCCGAGGTCCAGGCCGCGCAGAGCGCGCGTGTCGCCGAAGGACTTGTTCAGCCCCTCGGCGAGGACGATCGGATCGGTCATGATCCCTCCACTGGGTATGCTGTACGCAGAAAGTGAGACTAGTAATCGCGTACCGCGTACGCAAGTGGTTGCGCCGAATTACCGGGTACTTCGTACGCACTTGGAGGGGGAAGGGTGCCCGACGCCGAGTACACCAACATCTGGATGCGGCCGGAGCGGCCCGCCCGGGGCCCGAAGCCCGCCTACAGTCGCGCCCAGATCACCGAGGCCGCCGTCCGGATCGCCGACACCGAGGGCCTGGAGGCCGCGACCATGCGGCGGATCGCCGCCGAGATCGGCGCGGGCGCGATGTCGCTGTACCGGTACGTCCCGAGCCGGGACGACCTGATCGAGCTGATGGCCGACCACCTCATGGGCGAGATCGACCTGAAGGACGTCCCGTCCGGCGACTGGCGCTCCGACCTGCGGCGTTACGCCGACCAGACGCGGGCGATGTGGTTGCGGCACCCCTGGATCGCCACCGCGAACCGTTCGCTTCCCGGGTACGGCCCCAACCAGCTGCGGCTGATCGAGCAGGTGATGGGGGTGTTGGACCCGCTCGTCCCCATCGACGAGAACCTCGCGCTCATGGGGATCCTGAACGGCTACGTCGAGGGTGCAGCCCGCGACGAGGTCACCACGGCGGAGGAGATCCGCCGCAGTGGGCTCAGCGAGGAGGACTGGGCCGCGCGCAACCACCCCTACCTGCGGCAAGTCCTGGAAAGCGGTAAGTACCCGCTCTTCACGAAGATCGCGATGGAGGCGCGCCAGCCACGCCTGAGCCGCGACGAGCAGTTCCGGCACGGCCTGGACCGCGTCCTCGACTGCATCGAGGCATCCCTCCCCCATTCCACCGAAGACTGACCGTCTGCGAGGACACGTCGAGCAGTATCTGCGTGCGGCACGCCGCGCCCGCCCGGGCGGTCGGCGGTTCGGGCGGTTCGACGGTTGGGCGGGAGGTCAGATGGGGGTTACGGCGCCGTTGAGGAAGATGTCGATGGCGTCCTCGATCGGGATGGCGGCCTCGCCGACCGGACGGCTGCGGCTGAACGCCAAGCCCATGAACATCGCGGCGATCTGCTCGGGGGGAAGGCGGAGCCTGTCGCGTTCGGGTTCGAAGAGTTCGGCCAGGGCCTCGAGCGTGCTCTCCATGGACGCGCCGCGGTCGGGGCCGGGCCCGGCCTGCTCGGCGCCGCCTTGGGCGCCGCGTCCCTTGCGTCCGGTGGCGAACAGGGCGCCGAGGACCATGCCCATGCGGGCCAGGTAGGCGTCGATCGCCGCGACCGCCTCGGTGAGGCGCTCGGCGAGCGGACGGTCGAGGGAGATCTCGGCGATCTCGGCCAGGACGTGGTCGTTGCGCAGGACCTCCGCGGTGCAGGCGTCGAGCAACGCGTCCTTGTCGGCGAAGACGCGGAAGATCGTCGCCTCGCCGATGCCGGCGGCGCGGGCGATCTGCCCCGTGGTCACGGCCGTGCCGTGCTCGGCGACCAGCGGCAGCGCCGTCCGGACGATCATCTCCCTGCGCTGTTCGGGACTCATGCCCGGCGCCCTGCGGCGGGTGGGTGGGGTGTCCATGCCGCCCACGGTACGGAGTGAGCACTCACTCCGTCAAGGTCGGGTGAGTTCACTCCGAGGCTGACGCAGCGGGTTCGTTCTGAGGCGTGTCGGGCTTCGGAGTTGGCCGCGCGAGGGCGCTGACCTGCTGTTTTTCGGGGTTATCCACAGTTGCGGCGTCGACTGTCGCTCGAGGTGCCGTGCCGCCCAGGATGGTTCGTGAGCCCAACCGGCACTCGAGAAAGGAACGACACATGCACGGCGGATTCCCGGGAATCGGCGTCAGCACCCTGGTCTACGGAACGGTCTGGATCGCGACGGCCACCGGCCGCGCCCTGGCCCGGATGCGAGGCGCCCGATGACCGCCCCGACCCTCACGACCGAGGCCACGACGTCCGGCTCCGGCGACCTGACGCTCACCGTCATCGTCCCGGCACACAACGAGGAGGCGGGCCTGCCCGCCACCCTCCGGTCCCTGCGTCGGCAGACCGTCCCTCCCGACCAGATCATCGTGGTGGACGACGGGTCCACCGACCGCACGGGCGAGGTCGCCCGCGCTCACGGCGCGACCGTCCTGCGGCCCGACCGTCAGCTGGGCAGCAAGGCCCGCGCGCAGAACCACGCCCTCCCCCACTGCGAGGGCGACCTGGTGCTCGCGGTCGACGCCGACACCGTCCTCGCCCCCGACTACGTCGAACGTCTGCGCCCGGTCTTCGCCGACCCCGGCGTCGTGATCGCGGCCGGCAACGTCCAGACCCGCTTCACCCGCACCCTCTGGGAACGCGGGCGCTCGGTGGAGTACCTCTTCGGGTTCCACTTCCAGCGCCCCATCCAGCAGGGCGCGGCGAGCCCGATGGTCTGCTCCGGCTGCTGCTCGACGTTCCGCCGTGACGTCCTGGCGGCGTCCGGTGGCTTCCCCGAACGGACCATCGTCGAGGACATGGACGCCACCTGGACCTGGCAGATCGAGGGCCGCCGCGCCGTCTACGTCCCCGAGGCCGTGGCCTGGGCGGCCGATCCCGAGTCCCTGGTCTACCTGCGCCGCCAGGTCTGGCGCTGGATGTCGGGGTTCTTCCAGAACGTCCGGCTGCACCTGATCCCGATGGTGCGCCACAAACCCATGCTGGCCCTCTGGGTCGCGCTCGCCGTCCTGGAGATCCTGCTCGCCCCGTTGTGGTGGCTGACGCCCGTCCTGCTGACCACGGCCTGGCACGTCCCGCTCGCGTACGCCGCCCTCTGGTGGCTGGCCAGCGAGTTACCGCTGCTCGTCGGGACGCTGCTCTACGCCGCCCGAAAACGCGATATCCCCCTGCGCCGGGTACTGACCAACCTCCCGTGCCTCTATCCGATCCGGGTCGTCAACACGTACTACGCGTGGAAGGCGATGCTCGTGGAACTCGTCCTGGTCCCACTGGGCCTGGCCAAGACCCTCACCACCTACCACAAGGGCCGCTGACACCCAATCGCCCGTCACTTGCCAACCACGTCCATGGACAGCCAGGCGCGATGCTTCCGGGACTCCCCCGAAAGCCCCGGAAGCATCGCGATCCCTCCCACGAACCCCGGCCCCACGAACAGGCCGCCCTACCAACCGGCCACGTCCTACGAACGGGCGCGTCCAATGAACAAGCGCGTCCTGCGAACGGGCGTGCAGTGCGAACGGCCTGTGGGCCGCGTGCATGCTCGCTCTCTTGGGTGGGCCTTTCGTGGGGGGCGTGCTGGGGGGAGCTGGGTCGGTGTTCGTGGGGTGCTTTGGGTTGTCCGATCGCGTTGGGAATTCGGGTGGTCGCGCGGTGCGGTGCGGTTCGGTTCTTTACTGCTTGAGGGTGGGCGGATCGGGATTAATCGGCGGCGTTGCTTCCGGCGGGCGCGGCAGCCTTTCGTCGGTTTCGCCGTTCTCGTCGGGGTCGACTCCGGCTTGTCGGTTCGGTGACGACACACCCGGGTGCTCTTTCCGCAGTTCATGATGTGGTCGCGACGGAGCTGGCATCCTGCTAGCTGTAGTTGTTGTCGGGTCGAGTTCCCAGCTCGCCCGGGTCGTCCGACATTGGCCAGCGATTTGGCGAGATCGTGGCGCAGGACGATCGCTTTGGACGACCCGTCGCCGATAATCTTCCGATCAACACCCTGGCCATCAGCACCCGGTGTCCTTACCGGCCGCCGGGCCCTGTACGGATTCGCACTCATATCCCGCGACTGAAACCCACTTGCGATGTTGGCGCGCAGCTCGTCCGGCGCCCTGATCTCGACGGCGGTATTCCATGGCCTTCACCCCCTCGGACCCCGCGGACCCCGACTTCGGGGACCCGGAACCGAGCCCTCCTCCGCCCTTCGGCATGTCACACCTGCTCGAGCCGGCGCTGTCCCTTCCCGGCGATGCCGACCGTCCGCCACAGTTCGACGAGCCGTTCGGGTCACCGCGCCGGGCCTTCGGCGACGGGGTGGGTCCGCCGCCTGGGCAGACCGCTTCGAACACGATGGATCTGCCGTCGTTCCCCCCGGCCGCGATGCGGGCACCGCGCAAGCCGCGTGGGTCGAGCAAGACGGCGCTGGTCGTCATCGGCGTCGCCGCAGCCGCCGCTGGAGGCGTCATGGCGTGGGCGGTCGCCGGGCAAGGCGAGCAGCCCTCCCGGCCCGGCCCGGCGGAGACGCCTCGGGCCACGCTCGCCAGCGCGGCTCCCGCCACCACACCGACCGGTGTTCCGTCTCCGTCCACGACGCCTACTACCGGTCCGGCCTCGCCTACCGATCGTCCGTCCGCCAAGGCCGAGCCCACCGGTTCGGGTAGGGAGTCCGGCGACTCCCGTCCGTCCCCGGGGCCCAAGAGGAGCAGTGGTGGCAGTGGTGGCAGCGGCGGCGGTGGACACCGGACGAGTCCGCCGTCGCACCACGCCAACCCGCCGCACACCACCAAGCCCAAACCGAAGCCCACGCAGCGTTTGTGCCCCGTCTACGACAACGGTGTGCTCGTGGCCTATCGACCATGCTGACCCGTCCCGACCCGCTGTCCCAGCCGACCCGGCCCGCCAGAGGTAACCGACCAGATTGGACCTCGATGATCAAAACTCGTGCAGTGTTCGCCCCTCTGGCACTCGCGGCGATCACCGCCGCGACCGCCTCCCCCGCGTCCGCCCAGCCCGGCGCCCCCAATTCCGCACCGACCGGCCTCCGCGCCCCGTCACAAACAGCCACAGTCTCCTCCGCGCCCACGGCCAGTGGGGGCTTGGCGCGGCTCACCTCCGGTGGCTCGGGGCGGGTGGGTTCCGGTGGGGGTGCTTGGGCGGGCTTGGCGGCGGTGCCTTGGCGGCCTGCCTGGTCCAGGCTTGGGCCGCAGCATGCGACGTTGACCAGTGACTTCTCGCCGGTGAGCGTGCTTCTCGTGACGCATCTGAAGTCCGGCGCCAAGGCTCCCTGGACCAAGGGCGTCCAGGCGTGGGTCACCGGGCCGGGGGGCTGGAAGCAGAGCCTGACCTTGAAGTTGTGGAAGGGGCAGTCCCACAGCGACGGCAACTGGTCGAACTGGCTGTCGCTTCCGCCGCACGCGCCCGCGGGGAGCTACAGCGTCGGGTTCCTGGCCACCAGCAGCACCGGGCAGAAGGCGTGGCGCGGTGCCGCCGCGTCCTTCACCGTCGGCAAGGTCGGGCACGCGCCGCTCAGCGTCACGCCGGGCAGTCCCGTCACGATGACCGCCAAGGGGCGGGACGTGACCGTGAAGTTCTTCTCCCCGACACGCACCAACGCCGCGTACACGACCTTCACCGGGCCCAACGGTAAGACCGTCACCACAGGGCTCAGCCTGGTCGCGGGGAACGTGAACTACGGCATGTGGCAGGCGAGCGTGCCGCTGCCCGTCACGTCCGCTCCCGGGTCCTGGCGCGTCAGCACCGCCTACGCCGCCGCGCCCGGCAGCGGATGGCGCGCCGGGCCCACCACGTTCTTCGCCCTTCGGCAGTTGTCCGCGTTCACCGTCACCGCCAAGCCCACGACGATCAAACGTGGCAGCCCGGTGGTGCTGTCCGGCAGGCTCGCCGGACGGCTGCCGAACGGCGGCTACGGCGGTCTCGCCAAGCGCAGGCTTCAGGTGATGTTCCGCTGGAACGCCGGCGGCGCGAACCCGCAGAAGATCAACAGTGTCACCACCGACGCCAAGGGAGGCTTCCGCGTCTCCGGGTACGCCGCCCGTCCCGGCTGGATGTGGGTCGCCTGGGCCGGGGACGGCCTGTACCAGCCCGGTACCAGCCGCGGCTTCTGGATCACCATCAAGTGACACCCGCGGGGACGTATGCCGACGCCGCTCTGATCGGTCATTCGGGGTGTCCCCCCGAATGACCGACCGTTTGGCGGTCGGGTGTCCCGCGCCCGCACCGTTTGGATCGGGGGACGCGATGTGTTGCCGGGGCTGGGTCAGGGTTGGCGGTTCAGGCGGGTGAGGACGGCGGACATGCCCGTGTCGCGCATGGTCGGGTCGTTCGTGGTGAGGCCGCGGGTGACCTCGTACCAGGGGCCGAGCTTGTGCCAGAGGAGGCCGCGGGCGCGGAGGTCCGGGGTCACGCCGTAGGCGCCGGCAAGGGCTTCGGCGAAGGCGGGCGGGGTCCCGTAGAGGGTCCACGCGAGGTCGATGGCGGGATCTCCGGCGTGGGCGTCGCCGAAGTCGATGACGCCGGAGAGGCGGCCGTCCGCGACGAGGACGTGTTCGGGGCCGAGGTCGGCGTGGACGACGGTGTCGCGGATGCCGATGTCGAGGGCGTTCAGGAGGGACGCACCTGCGGCGCGGGCATGTTCGGGCAGGAGCGGGATGACGCGTTCGCGGAAGAGGGCGAGGTCTTCGGCGAACTCGTCGCGGGCGTCGCGCAGGCCGTGGGCTGTGGCGTCATGGAGGTCCGTGTCGTGAAGGGCTCGGAGGAAGTGGCCCAGGGCGCGGCCGTGCTCGGCGGCCGGCGACTCCAGGGGGACGCCGGGCACCAGGCGGTGCCGGACGGCCAAGGGGTCGGACGACGCGAGTTCCGGCACGGGCACCGCGAGGGGAAGGCGTGGGGCCAGCCAGGGCAGGAGCCGGATCTCGGCCAGCAGGCGCGGGTGGACGTCCGGACGGCGCGGGGTGCGCACGACCCAGCCGTCCTCGAGTGTCGCCGTGCTGTCCCAGCCCCCGTCGAAGTCGTTCATGATCCAAGTAGATCACTGGGGTTGCAGGCCGGGGCGTCCGAGCTTGGATCCGCGCATCCGCATGGAGCGGTTGAACGTCGTGGTCAGCGCGATGGCGAGCGTCAGCAATGACAGGAGCAGGACGGCCCCGCGCGGCCCGGTCGCCGACAGGAGGGAGCCGCCGAGGAGCTGCCCGAGGGGCATGGATCCCCAGGAGGCGAGCAGGGCGACGCTCTTCACGCGGCCGAGGAGGTGGTCCGGGATCACCTTGTACTGGTAGCCGACGACCACGACGTTCCAGATGGGGCTGACGACGGCCATGCAGGCGATGATCGCGGCCACCTCGTAGGGGCTGGTCGCGAGGGCCAGCAGCGGGGCGGTCGCGGCCCAGACCCAGGCGGTGCCGATGGCGACGGCCCTGGAGGACAGCAGGTCCGGGACGCGTGGAGCGACGAGGGCTCCGACGAGTCCGCCGACGCCGAAGCAGCCGAGGATCAGGCCCGTTCCGGCGCTGCCCGCGCCGAGGTCCCTGGACAGGACGATCAGCGTGAGGATCAGCGCCTGGAACATCAGGTTGACGGCGGACGTCAGCACCACGCTCATCCGGACGAACGGCTCGTTCCACAGCCAGCGCAGGCCGGTGCGGATCTCGTCGTACAGGCCGCTCGCCCAGGACCGTCCGGCCGTGCCCGGCTCCGGCGTGGGGGCGGCGCGGCGTTCGGTGCGGATGCCGACGACGGTGGCCAGTGAGACCAGGTAGGACGCGGCGTCGGCGACGAAGGGAAGGGCGTGGCCGACGCCGAAGAGCAGGCCGCCGAGCGGGGATCCGGTGAGGGCGGCGCTGCGGCTCTTGGCCTCCTGCCGGGCGAGCGCCTCGGTGAGGCGTTCGGACGGGACGAGCGCCGGGAGCAGGGCGCGTTGCGCGACGCTGAAGAACACGAAGCACGAGCCGGACACGAATCCGGTGGCGAGGATGTGCGGGAACGTCACCGCGTCCAGGGCGAACGCGGCGGCGAGGCCGCCGAGCGCGGCGAACTGCCCGATCTCGCAGCAGAGCATGACGCGACGCCGGTCCCAGCGGTCCACGAGGGCGCCGGCGGGCAGGTAGAGGAGCACGTACGGGAGGGTTCCGGCGAAGCCGGAGATCCCGGCCTTCGCCGGGGAGCCGGTGAGCGTCAGGACCAGCAGCGGGAACGCCACCGAGGTCATCCGGGTGCCGGTCTCGGAGAAGGTCTGTCCCACCCAGAGCAGGACGAAGTTCCGATTTCGCCAGAGAGACGCTTTTCCGTGCATCACGCCAAGATCACCCGCGCGCGGGGAGCCCGTCAAGGTTCCCGGCCGCCACGTGCGGGTCACCGGGAGGGCGGTTCGAGGATCCCGGTCCTCCGGAAGGACATCAGCGCCCTGGTCCACGGCCTCAGCTTGATCCCCTTCGCGTCGAGCCAGGCGTCGCTCCAGTACGTGGTGGGGTACAGGTCGCCGTCATCGCAGATCAGCGTGGCAACGGCGCCCTCACGGCCGTCCCGGACCATCCGCGTCACCAGGTGCAGAGCACCCCAGAGGTTCGTGCCGGTGGACGCGCCGACCCGCAGGCCGGTCGTCCCGTACAGGAACCGCATGGCCGCCAGGCTCGCGGCGTCCGGGACGGGCATCACGGTGTCCACCACGGACGCGTCGAAGCTCGGCTCGACGCGCGGGCGGCCGATCCCCTCGATCAGGGACGGCATCCCGGTCGTGTAGTCGTCGGCGCCGTAGGCCCAGCCGGGAAAGTACGCCGAATTCTCCGGGTCCACGACCGTGAGCCGGGGGCCGCGGCCCCCGGCGCCCGTCGCGATGCGGCGGCCGATCGCGGTGGCGGTGCCCCCGCTTCCCGCGCCGACCACGATCTCGTCGGGGACGACCGGGAGCCGGTCGAACAGGACGTGCCCGATGTCGTCCTCACCGCCCGCGCTCGCCGCGATGGCGTCGGCGGATGCGGCGAGGTAGTTCATGTAGTGGCCGCCGCTCCGCTCGGCGAGCTGCTCGGCCTCGTCGTAGATGGCGAGCGGCGGATGGACGAGGTGGACCGTCCCGCCGTGGCCCTCGATCCGCGCGATCTTCTCCGCGCCGGAGCGGCGCGGCATGACCGCGACGAACGGGTGTCCCAGGAGGCGGGCGACGTACGCCTGTGCGACGGCCGCGTTCCCGCCGGTCGCCTCGACGACCGTCGCCCCCGGCTCGAGCGCGCCGCGGCGCAGGGCGTCCCGGAACAGGGCGCGGGCGAGGCGGTGTTTGAGGCTTCCGGTCGGATGGGTCGACTCGTCCAGCAGGTACAGGGCGACGCCCCACTCGGGCGGCAGCGGGAACCGGCGGACGACGCCCGTGGTCGTCCGATGGTCGGCGGCGTCGGCGTCCAGGAGGCGGAGGGAGTCGATCACCAGGAGACAGTAGCCGTCCGAGGAGGGGGATGAACCGCTCCCGTTCCCGCTCGGTTCCTGGGTGCCCCGAGGCGATCCCGGACGGTCCGGTACCGCGCCGGGCCCGGTGTGAGTAGGTTGATGATCATGAGGATGACGAAGTACGGGCACGCGTGCGTCCGCCTCGAGAAGGACGGGCGGGCCCTGGTGATCGACCCCGGGGTCCTGACGCCCGAGACCGAGGCAACCGAGGGCGTGGAGGCGGTGCTCGTCACCCACGAGCACTTCGACCACTTCAGCCTCGGCGCGCTGCGGGACGTCCCCGCGATCTACACCAGCCAGGGCGTCACCCGGGTCCTGGACGAGACGGACGGCTTTCGCGAACTGGACCGCGACCGCGTCCATGTCGTCCGGGACGGCGACACGTTCGAAGCCGCCGGGTTCCGGGTCCGCGTGGCGGGCGAGAAGCACCACCTCAGCCACCTCGACTTCCCGCCCTGCGACAACGTCGGCTTCCTCCTGGACGACGAGGTGTTCCATCCCGGCGACGCGCTGACCAGGGTGGACGTCCCGACGTTGCTGGTTCCGGGGCAGGCGCCGTGGCTGACCGTCCCGATGATGACGGCGTACCTGCGGGCCGTCGCCCCGGAGCGGGCGTTCGCGATCCACGACGGGCTGGTGAACGAGATGGGCCTGCGGGTGATCGACGACGTGCTGGAGATGGAGGCCGACCGGGCGGGCCGCGAGATCCGGCGGCCGTCCGCCGGGGAGGTCGTGGAGCTGTAACCCTGGGGAAGCTTGGGGCGGTCGTGGGCTCCCCACTGCCCGACCTTGGGGAACGCTCCCTGCATGAGCAGTACGGAAAGGGACGTCCAGGCCGGGCGGGTTCTCGGAACCTGGCGGGACGGGATGGCGCGGTTCCTCGGCATCCCCTACGGGCGTCCGCTCACGGGCGAGGCCCGGTTCGCCCCGCCGGACACGGACGTGGGCTGGGAGGGGGTGTTCGACGCGACGGTGTTCGGGCCGTCGCCGCCGCAGGCCTCCGTCACGTCCGGCCCGCCGGGCTCGGATCCGGACGACTACCTCCGCCTCAACGTCTGGACGCCCGATCCCGACGCGTCCGGCCTTCCCGTCATCGTGTGGGTGCACGGGGGCGGATTCGTGACGGGGACGTCCGCCGATCCGTCCTTCGAGGGGACGGGCCTCGCGCGGGACGCGAACGCCGTGCTCGTCTCGCTGAACCACCGCCTCGGCATGGACGGGTTCGCGCTCGTGGACGGCGCTCCCGCGAACCGCGCGCTGCTCGACCAGGCGGCGGCGCTGCGCTGGGTGCACGACAACATCGCCGCGTTCGGCGGCGATCCCGCGAAGGTGACGCTGTACGGGCAGTCGGCGGGCGCGGGATGCGTCGCGGCGCTGGTCACGATGCCGTCGCTGCACGGGTTGTTCCGGCGGGTGATCCTGGCCAGCCTGCCGAACGCCTACCAGTCCCCCGAACGCGCCCGGCAGGTCGCGGCGGACGTCGCGGGACGCGTCGGGGCTCGTCCGACCGCCGCCTCCCTCGCGCGCGTCCCGGCGGACGTGCTGGTCAGGGCGGTCGCCGAGGGCCTGGAGCGGAACAGCCCGGGCCCGGTCGTGGACGGCGAGGTGCTGCCCACCGACCCGTGGACCGCGTTCGGCGACGGCGCGCTCGGCGACGTCCCGGTCATGATCGGCCACACGCGCGACGAGTATCGGCTGTTCGTCGCCCGCGCCGGGCTGCTCGGCCGCGTGCCCGCCGAACAGTCCGAACACGCGCTGAAGACGCTCGCGCCGGGCAGTCCGGAGGCCTACCGGACGGCCTATCCCGAGGCCTCGCCCGAGCAGTTGTACGACCTGGTCGTCAGCGACGCGCTGTTCCGCATGGGGACCTACCGGCTCGCCGAACTGCACGAGGGACCGACCTACCTGTACGAGCTGAGGTTCCCGGTTCCGGCGGAGGGCGGAGCGCTCGGCTCGCCCCACGGCGCCGACATTCCGCTCGTCTTCGACGTTTTCGACGAGGGCCTCGGGCTCGAGTTGTACGAGGGCGAGCCGTCCGCCGAGGCCCGGGAGCTGGGCGCGGAGATGCGCCGGGCCTGGGGCGACTTCGCGCGCGCCGGTGATCCGGGCTGGCTGCCGTTCGACCAGGACCGCCGGTTGACACGGGTCTTCGACGGGCAGCTTTCGGAGGTCCGGTACCCGGAGGAGGCGTCCCGCCGGATCTGGGCCGAGACCCGGTTCGGCCCCCTTCCCCCTTCGTAGGGCGCGGGCGACCGGGTTCGTCGTGTGGAGGCCACGCTTCGCGAACATGACGGGCAGTTCGCCGTTACTTGACCTTTCTCTAGGCACGTCCGGGTATCTCCAGGCGAAAGCGGGCCGCGGACGGACGCGGGCAGCGGATCGGGAGGTACTCAATGCGGGTCTTCGTCACGGGCGCGTCCGGATGGATCGGGTCGGCCCTCGTGCCGGAACTCCTCGGAGCAGGCCACCAGGTGACCGGCCTCGCCCGGTCGGACTGCGCGGCCGGGGCCATCGCCGGGTCGGGGGCCGAGGCGCTGCGCGGCGACCTGGACGACCTGGACCTGCTGCGCGCCGCCGCGTCCGACGCCGACGGGGTCGTCCACCTGGCGTTCGACCACGACTTCTCCCGGTACGAGCAGTCGGTGCGCGACGACGCGCGGGTCATCGGCGCGTTGTGCGAGGCGCTCGCGGGATCCAGGAAACCGCTGGTCGTCACGTCCGGAACGCCGATCGTGCCGGGACGCGCGGCGACCGAGGACGACGAGTCCCCGCCGGGCACCCCGGCGGCGGCCCGGGACGCCAACACCCGGCTGGCCCTCGACGCGGCGGGCCACGGTGTCCGGTCGTCGGTCGTGCGGCTGCCCCGGTCGGTGCACGGCGTGGACGACCTGCACGGCTTCGTCGCCCGCATGATCGACATCGCCCGCGCGAAGGGCGTGTCCGGAAAGGTCGGCGACGGGGCGAGCCGCTGGCCCGCGGTCCACGTCGAGGACGCCGCGCTCCTGTTCCGCCTGGCGCTGGAGGAGGCTCCGGCGGGATCGGTGCTCCACGCGGTCGGCGACGAGGGCGTCCCGATCCATGACATCGCCGACGCGATCGGCCGCCACCTGGACGTGCCGACCTCGTCCGTCCCGGCGGACGACTTCGGCTTCCTCGGCCCGCTCCTCTCGGTCGACCAGCCCGCCTCGAGCATGCTGACCCGCCAGCTTCTGGAGTGGCAGCCGACCCGTCCCGGGCTCCTGGCCGACCTGAACATGGGCCACTACTTCGACGAGGTCGTTCAGTAGGCGGAGCCGCCGCCTTTTCGCCCGCGTCCGGCCCGACGGCGCATCACGACGTTCACCGGACGGCCCCCACCGCGGGGCTCACCGCTGGACGCGGTCCAGGAACCCGGCGATGAGCGGGGCGATCTCGGGCAGGTGTGTCTCAAGGGCGAAGTGGCCCGTGTCGAACAGGTGGAGTTCGGCGTCCGGCAGGTCGGCGAGGTAGGCGCGGGCTCCGGGGGCGGGGAAGAACGGGTCGTTCGCGCCCCAGGTGATGAGCGTGGGCGGGGTGTACTGGCGCAGCCAAGCCTGCCAGGCGGGGTAGCGCTCGACGTTGGAGTGGTAGTCGAACGCCAGTGCGACCTGGGCCTCCTTGCGTCCGGGCAGGTCGAGGAAGTGCTGGTCGAGCGTCCACGACTCGGGGGCGATCGTGGCGGGGTCGGCGACACCGGTCTCGTACTGGCCGCGCGTGCCTTCGAGGGTGAGCAGGCCGCGGACGGTCCGTTCGGCGTCCGGCCGGCCGGGGCGCAGGGCGATGAAGTCGCGAGCGCCGTCGGAGAGCCCGGCCTCGTAGGCGTTGCCGTTCTGGACGACCAGGCCGGCGATCCACTCGGGGTGCCGCTCGGCCAACCGGAACCCGACCGGAGCGCCGAAGTCGAAGACGTACATGACGAACCGCCGCAGTCCGAACCGCTGGACGAATCCCTCGGTGACGTCGGCGAGCCGGTCGAACGAGTAGGTGAAGTCGTCCGGTGCCTGAGTGTGCCCGAACCCCGGATAGTCGGGCGCGATGAGCCGGTAGCGCGTCCCCAGGGCGTCCATCAGCCGCCGGAACTGATGCGACCCGGACGGGAACCCGTGCAACAGGAGCAGGACGGGCGCGTCCTCACGCTCGGGCAGCGACTCCCGGTAGAAGACGCGCACGCCGTCGACGTCCAGGTGACGATGAACGGACCGGCTGGCCTGAGGAAACGTCATCACTAATGCCTCTCTGCCATGAAGATGCGTTAGTTATAGCGAGCAATGAACTAACGGGTCAAGCGGCTGGATGTAGCATTAGGTTCATGAGCGACGTCGTCCCGCTGACCGGTGAGCCCCTCGCACTGGACCTGGTCAACACCCTCACCGCCGCGGGCGACCTGCTCGCCACCCCCGATGACCTGCGGAGATGGCGCGATCTTCAGGAGGAACGACTCCCGGACACCCCACCCGCCGACGCGGACGCCCTCGCCGCCGTACGGGTCGTCCGCGAGCACACCGCTCGGGCGCTGGACAGCATCCGGCACGGCGAACGCCCGGACGACGCGGACCTGAAGGCACTCAACGACGCGCAGCGCGCCGCACCCGCCATCAAGGATCTGACGTGGGACGGCTCGACACTCGTCGCGTCACACCACCGAAGCGGGCCGCCCGAAACCCGGCTCGCCGCGCACCTGGCCGAGGCGGCGGCCGAGCTCCTGTCCGACCCGGCGGTCACCCGGATTCGCGAGTGCGAGGCGGACGACTGCGTGATGCTCTTCCTCCCCGCCCACCCGCGCCGCCGCTGGTGCTCCCCCGCCCGCTGCGGCAACCGCGTCCGCGTGGCCCGCCACTACCAACGCCACAAGCCCAACTAGCCCCCACCCCCTCCCCATTCGACGGGTTCGCGCTCACTCGAGGCATTAGCCGCTGATTGGGACAGCGCATTCGCGCACGGCAAAACCCTCCGGAATAGCTCCCGAAACGCGCCCAAGGCAGGGGGATATCACGGAATTGGAACTGTTCGTCCGTGCGGATTTAGCGGGGTCGGATAAGGGATTGGGGTGTTCTGGGATTTCGGGGTCGGGGTGCTTTGGGGTGGGGCGGGGGGTTCGTCCGGGAGGGGGAATCGGGGGGATCGATTGGGGGTGATCTCGGGATACCTGACGATCGGTAGCGAGTAGATCACGCCGCGTATTGATCATATGGGGCCTGGGGGGAAGCATGGCCGGTTCGCGGCGCGGCGGAATGTTCCGCTATCTGAGCAAGACGAGGGCATTCATCGCCGCCGCTTTGCGCGGCACGCTGATCACGACGGCGGTTTCGCCCGCGACGGTCGGCCACGCGCGAGCGGACGCTCTGCGAAGGCCGGCCATTCCGGCAGCGGCGGCGGCACGGCGGCGGCCTCGGCCGTCGCCGTGTTCGTGCGTCCGCCCGGGCCCGTCGGGGTGATCTCGGCGTCAGGCGTCGGCGAGGTCGTCCGCGAGGCGGGCGGTGAGCTGGCCGAGGCACTGAGTTTCAGTTGTGGTCAAGCTTCGATTGAAGTTCAGTCCGCCAGCGGGAGGAGGTCCGGGCCGTCCGACTCGGCGGCCAGGGTGACGATGCGGAGCAGGTCGGAGAGCTGGCGGCGCTGCGCCGGAGTCAGGGCCGCCAGCAGGACGCGTTCGCCGGACGACCGGTCCTCGTAGACCGACTCCCACGCGTCGCACGCCTTCGCCGTCAACCGGACGTGCAGGCGGCGGCGGTCGTCCGGATCGGGGACGCGATCGACGTAGCCGTCGCGTTCCAGGCGTTCCAGGCGGTTGGTGAGGGTGGCCGGGCGGACGTCCAGGACCTCGGCGAGCCAGGTGGGACCGGCCTGGAACGGGGCGCCCGTGGAGCGCAGCCACCAGATGACGTCGTACTGCCAGTCCTGCAGGCCGTGCCCGGCGAGCGCCGCTTCGCGCTCGTGGCGCAACCGCCTCACGACGGCCTGCATGCGGGTGATCGCCCCCTCGACGTCCGGGTCGAGGTCGGGCAGTTCGCGGGACCAGAACGCGATGTGCCGGTCGATGGAGTCCTGAGCCATGGAGCGATATTACCATTTCGAATATTTCCAAATCGTAGTAACCTCGCTCCCGTCAACCCCCGACGACGAGGAGGACGGTCATGCCGCTTTGGCCTGATGACCTGGCCGGACAGGTCCACGAGCACACCGTCGACAGCACGCTGCTCCGCGACAACCCGCTCGGCGACCCGCACGAACGACCCCTGTGGGTGTACACGCCGCCCGGCTACGACGACGACCCGGAACGCCGCTACCCGACCGTCTACATGCTGCTCGGCTACACCGGGCGGCTGGAGGCGTGGAGCCGGGCGACCTCGGCCTACCGCGAGCCGGTCCCGGTCGCCACCGACCGGATCTTCGCACGTGGCGAGGCGCCGCCCGCGATCCTGGTGTTCGTGGATGCGTTCACCGTCTACGGCGGAAGCCAGTACGTCGACTCGCGCGGTACCGGGCGCTACCACTCCTACCTGTGCGACGAGATCGTCCCGTGGGTGGACGCGCACTACCGGACGCTCGCCACCCGCGACCACCGTGGGATCGCGGGCAAGTCGAGCGGCGGGCTCGGCGCGTCCATCACCTCGATGATGCGTCCCGACCTGTTCGGCGCGTTCGCGACGCACTCGGGCGACGCGCTGTCGGAGGCCCAGTACACGCCGCACTTCTACAAGGCCGTCCGTGACCTCCGCGCCTACGACGCCGACATCTTCGCGTGGTGGAAGGACTTCGGGTCCCGCGTCGCGTTCACCAAGCAGGAGGACCTGCGGCTCCTGGAGATCCTCGGCGTCTCGGCGTGCTTCTCCCCCGCCGAGGACGGCACTCCCCTGCTCCCCTTCGATCCGACGACGGGCGCGCTCCGTCCGGACGAGTGGCGGCGCTGGCTCGACTGGGACCCGGTGCGGATGGCTCCGTCCCACGCGGACGCGCTGCGCTCGATGCGCGGCATCTGGATCGACGCCGGGACGCACGACGAGTGGTTCCTCGACCTGGGCGCGACGGCGTTCCGGAGGGCTGTCGCGGATGCGGGTGTGCCGGACGAACGGGTCTTCTTCGAGCTGTTCGACGGCGGTCACATGGCCGTCGAGTACCGGCAGCCGCCCGCCGTCGCCTGGCTCTCGCGCGTCCTCACCCCGGCGGTCGGCTAGCGGCGGGTGACCGTCCGGGTGACACCGGCCGCGACCGTGGACACCAGGATCCAGCCGACGGCGACCAGCACGAAGGAGAACCACTGTGCCGCGCCCTTCGGGTTGAAGGCGTACTTCTGGCCGAGCGTCACCAGCGGCAGCATGAGGTCGAGGGTGTAGACGAACGGGTTGAAGTGCGGCGCCTCGCCCTTCTTCAGGGGAGCGGGGTGGTCCAGGGAGAAGACGGTCGTGCCGACGGTCAGGAAGAACGCCACCCAGGCGGCGGCGAGCCAGGGCCGGTACCCATAGCCGACCGTCACGTCCTGGACGAGACTCCACGCGCGCGCGACTGGCGACCGGAACCGGCGCTGGCTTCGTTCTCGCTCGTAGAGGATGCGTTGGGCCTGTGACTGCCGACCCAGGTGGACGTACATCTGGGCCAGTTGGTCACATGCCTGAGGACGCTGGTCCTGCGGCGCGCGTTCCACCCAGTCGAGGCGTTCGCGGGCGGTCAGCGCCGGTTGCAGCGTCTCGTACACGAGGCCGTCCATGCTCAGGCTCGCGGGCCAGCTCTCGGGAAGGTCGCGCAGGACGGTCAGGCGGGCGCCGTCGAGGACCACCCGGCCCTCGACGGTGTCCCCGGGCAGGAGGGCGAGCTCGGTCGCCTGGATGCCGGAGACGTCGAGGGCCGTGCCTCCGGGACACCGCAGTTCGATTCCGGTGAGGTCGATGCCGAGGCGGAAGCGGCTGTCCACAAGGCGGATCTCGCGGTCGGCCCGCACCTTCAGCAGGCGGATGCTGGAGGCGACCTCGTTGCGCGTGAAGCGGAAGGCGACGCCGGTCGGAGCGCCGCTCAGCCGCATCTTGCTCGCGAGCACGCTGCTGTTCAGGGTGCTGTTGCTGATGCGGAGCTCGCCCTCCGCCCGCAGCCTGCTCAGCCGCAGCGTGCCTCCGACCTCACCGTTCTCCATGTCCAGGCAGACCCCGTCCCGGCCGGGGCCGAGGGACGCGTCGACCAGGCTGAACTCCCCCGCGACGCGCGTGCCGCCCAGGCGGATCTCTCCACCGCTCACGGTCAGGCGGGGCGCGTCGAGGTGCCCGATGGTGGCGCGCTCGAGGCTCAGGGCGGGGCGTCCGGCGCCGTCGAGACGGGCGTCGGACAGGTGCACGCCCCCGTCGAAGCGGACGCCGACCAACCGGAGCTCGCCCTCGACGGTCAGGCCGCGTTCGCACCAGAACGCGCCGGTGAGGTGGGCGCGCGCGGCGCTCAGCGCGAACCCGCCGGGGTTGCTCAGGCGCGCGCCGGGCAGCAGCAGCGGGCCGCCGATGTCGGCGCTGCGCAGCCGGATCTCCCCCGCCGCCACCATGCCGATGCCGTCGATCCCCTCGCCGATGGTCGCGTTGTCGATGTCGAGCACCACGGCGCCGGGGTTGCCGATGCGCGCGCGGGCGAGGTCGAAGTGGCCGGTGATCCGCGCGCCGCGCAGGACGACGGGACCGTCCGTGACCAGGTCGGGGCAGGCCAGGTCGCCGCGCACCGAGACACCCTCGCCGTCCAGTGCGGCGTCGTGCTCGGACCTGCCGACGGTCGCGCCGTGCAGGCGGAGCCCGCCGGTGATCTCGCCCTGGTCGACGCGGATCCCGCGCTCGATCTCGGTGCCGCGCAGGTCGAGCACCCCCTCGATCCGGACGCGGGGCGCCTTGAGCGCGTTGAGGCGGCTTCCGACCAGCCGGACGGTCCGGGTGACGGCCTCGGCGAGGCGGAGCGGCGCGTCGAAGACGCAGCTCTCGCAGATCAGCGCGACGCCGATGGAGGCGCCCATCAGGTCGAGCCGTCCGGTGACCGTCGCTGCGCGAAGCCGGACGGCGGCGAGCTGACCCGGCTCGGGATCGTGCCCGCCGAGGAGGAGAAGCCTGATGACCTCGGCGCGGACGGTCGTGTCGGCGGCGCCCGTGAGGTCGACCCACGCGCCGGTCGGGAACGCGTCCCAGAGGAGCTGTTCGGCGTCGCTCAGGTCGTCGGGAGGCACCGGATCATTCTGGGGCGATCTCGTCGTCCGGGCCAGACTCGCCGGGGAACAGGATCGGGCTGAGCAGGTAGCGCGTTCGTCCGGGCTCGGACGCGTTGGCCAGGTGGGGGACGATCGCGGCGCGCAGGTCGGCGAGAAGCGCGGCCAGTTCGTCCGGATTCAGCCAGACGGCGTGCTGGCGGTATCCGACCGGATCGGACGACGGGTCGGAGCCGTCGCGGCCGAGGTAGGCGTCGAACTCGGCGGCCAGGGCCGCGAGGGCGGCGGTGAACGCGGCTCGGTGCTCGTCCGGGGAGAGCGCGGCGGCCTCGGCCGGGTCGACGGAAGCGCGCTCGCGGCTCAGGCGGTAGCGACGTTCGACCGCGCCGCGGACGCGCCGCTCGTCCGCGACCTCCAGGACGCCCCCGGCGGCGAGCGCGTCCACATGGCGGTAGACGGTGGCCTTGGAGACGTCCGGGATCAGCTCGGCGAGGCGTGAGGTCGCGAGAACGCGGTCACCGCGCAGCGCGTGCACGATCCGCAGCCGGACGGGGTGGGCGAAGAGGTCCAGAGTGCACACGGGACGAATGCTCTCACACATGCTACCTTTCGCAAATATGAGAACGGATGCGTGGACCCCTCCGCCCTATGCCACCCCGGACGCCCTCGACGAGCGCGACGTCGCGGTCGGCTCGGTCGGCGGAGCGCTGGCGTTGCCACGCGCGGAGGTGCGCGTCGGGGCGGTGCTGCTGAGCGGCGGCGGGCCGTTCGACCGGGACGGAACGGCCGGGCCGAACAAGCCGCTGAAGGACCTGGCGTGGGGCCTCGCCGGACAGGGCATCGCGTCGGTGCGGTTCGACAAGCCGTCCGGGCAGGCCGCGACGATGACGGACGAGTACGTGCCGTTCGCCGTGGAGGCCGTCCGGCGGCTGCGTGACGTGGCGGAACGCGTGTTCGTCGTCGGGCACAGCATGGGCGGCAAGGTCGCGCCGCGCGTCGCGGAGGCGGTCGCGGTGGACGGTCTGGCGCTGCTCGCGGCGGACGCCGAGCCGATGCATCGCGCGGCGGTGCGGGTGTCACGGCATCTGGCGTCACTCGACCCCGCGTACGCGGAGTTCGCGACGCTGATCGAGCGGCAGGTGGCGGCGCTGGACGGGCTGACCCCGGACACGCCGTCCGCCGACCTGCCGTTCGGGTTGCCCTCGTCCTACTGGGCCGACCTGCTCGGATACGACCCGGTCGCGGCGGCCGGGGCGCTCGGCCTGCCGATGTTCGTCGCGCAGGGCGGACGCGACTACCAGGTCACCGTCGCGGACGACCTCTCCCGCTGGCGCGCCGCGTTCGAGGGGCGGCCGGACGTCACGTTCCGGGTCTACGAGGCCGACGACCACATGTTCTTCCCCGGATCCGGGCCGTCCGGACCGGCCGATTACCTGCGTCCGCAACACGTCGATCCGGACGTCGTCGGAGACGTCGCCGCGTGGCTGCTCACGGTGTGAACACCTCACGCGGTGCGCCATCCCCGGGCGACTGGCCAACTTGTTTAAATTTGAACTAGTATGCGGTCATGGTCAGGATGCCTGCGATCTACCTCAGCCACGGCGCGCCGCCGCTCGCCGACGACCCGGTCTGGCCCGGCGAGCTGGCGGCGTGGGCCGCCGACCTGCCGCGCCCCGAGGCCGTCCTCATGGTGTCGGCGCACTGGGAGGACGCGCCGGTCACGGTCGGCGCGACCTCACCCGTCCCGCTCGTGTACGACTTCTGGGGGTTCCCGGAGAAGTACTACCAGGTCACCTACCCCGCGCCCGGCGCGCCGGAGCTGGCCGCCAAGGTGCGCGGGCTGCTCGGGCCGTCGGTGCACGAGGCGCCGGAGCGCGGTCTCGACCACGGCGCGTACGTCCCGCTGAAGGAGATGTACCCCGACGCGGACGTCCCGGTGCTGCAGATGTCGATGCCCACGCTCGACCCGTCCGAGCTGTACGACCTGGGACGGCGCCTCGCGCCGCTCCGCGACGAGGGCGTGCTGATCGTCGGCAGCGGCTTCTTCACCCACAACCTGCGCGCGCTCGACATGTCCGGCCGCGTCGCCACCGCGACCGCCGAGTTCGACGAGTGGGGCCGCCGCGCCCTCGACGCGCACGACGTGGACGCGCTGCTCGACTTCGAGCACAAGGCCCCGGCCCCCGGCTTCGCCCACCCGCGCACCGAG
Source organism: Actinomadura oligospora ATCC 43269 (assembly GCF_000518265.1). Lineage (GTDB taxonomy): Bacteria > Actinomycetota > Actinomycetes > Streptosporangiales > Streptosporangiaceae > Spirillospora > Spirillospora oligospora. Next base: position 143,207 of record NZ_JADG01000017.1, read on the forward strand.
CACTTCGCCCCGCTGTTCGTCACGCTCGGGGCGTCGTCCGGGCAGGACGAGAACGACACCAGCCAGCCCATCGACGGGTTCTGGCTCGGCATGGCGAAGCGGTCGGTGCAGTTCGGCTGACGCCTTCACTCCCGGTCGAGACCATAGACGCGGCGCGCGTTGCCTGCCGCGATCATCCCCGCCAGGCGGGACGCGTCGGCGCCCGTCCACGAACCCTGGGCGACGCCGCCGTCCAGGACCATGGCGAGCGCCCTCCGGAACAGCAGGGCCGCGAGATGGTAGTACTCGGCCAGGCCATAGGCGTCGGACGAGTAGAGCACCTTGCCGAACGGGGCGAGTTCGAGCAGCTCCCCCAGCAGGACCGACGCCCGGTCGCCGACGCCGTGCAGCGCGAGCCCGACGTCCGCGAACACGTTCGGGAAGACCTGCGTGAGATACCCGGCGTTCCGGTGGAACGGGTAGTTGTGCAGGAGCAGGACGGGCGTGCCCGCGCGCGCGAGCTCGCGCAGCAGGCCCGTGAGCAGCAGCGGATCTCCGAGCCTGAGATCGGCCTCGGCGTCCCCGTACCCGACATGGAACTGGACGGGCAGCCGCAGGTCGGACGCGCACCAGACCAGAAACCGGTGCAAGACCGGATCGGCCACGCGCAGCGTCCCTCCCTCGGAGGCTCCGCGCAGTAGACGCTCGACGGCCTTCCCCACCTCGCGGTCGGTCGGGCGTTCGCCCGCCAGGTCGAGCCCGGCGCGGTAGGCGGCGATCGACTTCACCCCGATCGCGTTCCGCGTCCTGTCGGCCAGGGCCGCGCGGAACGCGCCGGGGAAGCCGTCCGCGCCGTCGTCCCGTGCGGCGACGGTCTCGGCGAGCGTCTCCAGCCGGACGATCTCGTGCGCCGTCGCGCCCGCGAGCCCGCCCAGTTCGTCCGGAGTGAGCAGCCCGTCCGCGTCGAAGCCGGTGTCGACGCACAGCGCGTCCACCCCCGCGGACGCCAGGAACCGCCGGTTGACCTCGGCGAATCCGAGCTCGGCGCGGCGCGCGAGATAGGCGTCCGGCGACGCGTGCGGCGCGAGATCCAGAACGGGCGCGCACCACCGCCGGACGGCCATCCCGACACGCGCGTCGAAGAAACTCCCCCCGAGCGGCCCGGGGGCGGCGTCCGCCTCGGTCATCAGCGCCTCGAACCCGGCCCGGTCGAGATCACGGCGGACCACCCCATGGCAATGGTGGTCGACCAGCGGAGGAATGTCGTCGTCAAGCACCGCGCCTCCCTCGTCATAGCGTCAGGACGACCCTACGATGCGTAATTGCGACCGTGCGGCACCCGACGTCCTCATCCGCACCACACGGGGCACCGCACGCACACCCGTCCCCGCGCTCGACGAACGGCGCGTCCACGCGCGACGCGGCAGACGGGACGAGACGGACCGGCCAGGACGTGGACGAGCGATGGGAGCAGGGCGTGGAACGGAATGACAGCGGGGCGGCGCGGCAGGCGTTCCAGCCCCTCGACGCGGACGACCGGAAGCGGATGGCCGCCCACGCGGCGCGGCTCGTGCCCGAGCTGGAGGATCTCGCCGGGGTCGTGCTGGGCTGGGTGGACACCAGCGGCATCACGCGGATCAAGACCGTGCCGGTGCCGCGGCTCGAGCACGCGGCGGAGTGGGGCGTGGGCATGGCGCCGTGCTTCGACGTGTTCCTGCTGGACGACTCGATCGTGGCCGGGGAGTACATCGGCGGGCCGGTCGGCGACCTGCGCCTCCACCCCGACCTCGACCGGCTCGTCCGGCTCGCGGCGCTGCCCGGCTGGGCCTGGGCGCCGGTGACCCGGTACACCCAGGAGGGAACCGTCCACCCGCTGGACTCCCGCGCGCTGCTCGCCCGCGAGGTCGAGCGGCTCGCGGAGCTCGGCTGGTCGGTGCGCGGCGCGTTCGAGATCGAGTGGTCGCTGTCGGACGACGACGGGACCGACCACTTCACCCCGGCCTGCAAGGGCCCCGCCTACAGCATGACGCGGCTCAGCGAGCTGAACCGCTACCTGCGCGACCTGCTCGACGCGCTCACCGAGACCGGCGTCTCGATCGACCAGCTGCACCCCGAGTACGCGCCCGGCCAGTACGAGCTGTCCTTCGCGGCCGAGGACCCGGTGGGCGCCGCCGACACCGCCATCCTCGTCCGGGAGACGATCCGCGCCGTGTCGCTCGACCACGGCATGGTCGCGTCGTTCTCGCCCAAGGTGCTCGCCGACTCGGTCGGCAACGGCGGGCACATCCACCTCAGCCTGTGGCGGGACGAACCGGCGCGCGGTCGGGCGGAGGAGCCTGTCGCGGGCGCCGTGGACGGGCCGGTGAACATGATGACCGGCGGGCACGGGCCGTTCGGGCTGACTGCTGAGGGCGAGGCGTTCGCCGCGGGGATCCTCGGACGGCTGTCCGCGCTGCTCGCGATCGGCGCGCCGACCGTCTCGAGTTACCTGCGGCTGATCCCGTCGCACTGGGCGGGCGTGTTCGGCTGCTGGGGCCTGGAGAACCGGGAGGCGGCGATACGCCTGGTCACCGGCGCGGTCGGCGACCGCGGCCGGGCCGCCAACATCGAGATCAAGTGCTTCGACGAGGCCGCGAACCCGCACCTGCTGCTCGCCGCGCTGCTCGCCGCGGGCCGTGCCGGGCTCGCCGCGAAGGCGGCGCTGCCCGAGCCGATCGCGGTGGACCCGGCCTCGCTGTCGGACACCGAGCGCATCCGGCTCGGCATCGAGCAGCTGCCGGAGTCGCTGGCGGAGGCGGTCGCGGCGTTCGAGCGGGACGAGGTGCTCGCCGAGGCCCTCGGTCCCGAGGTGATCGACACGGTGGCGACCGTCCGGCGCGGGGAGATCGAGCTGTTCGCGCAGGCGTCGCCGGAGCAGATCACCGAATCCACCCGATGGCGCCACTGAGCGCAACATTTCCCGACATCTTTCACACTCGCTGACCAGCGAGACCTTCTGGACGACCGAGGTAGATCGGACTTTCTTAACAGACCGGACACCGGCCGGTGACCTTCGGACGGCAGGCTCCTGATCGTTTGAGCCGGCGCGCAAGCGTCGGCGCCTCCGACGAGTTCAGGAGCCGACGTGTCCCTCCACGCCGTCCGAATCTCCCTCCGCGCCGCCCGGGTCCCCACGGCCGCCTTCGGCGCGGCCGCGCTGCTGGCCGGGTCCTGGGCGGGCGCCGCCCAGGCCGCGCCCGCCTCCGGCGCGCCCCAGGTCACCGCCGCGAGGACCTGCCACGCGTCCAGCCTCAACCCGGCCACCTCCCGGCCGGACCCGAGGTGCCAGCCCGGCGCGACCAACCCGGCCGTCACCCAGGCGACCATCCACAGGACCATCTGCGTTCCGGGCTACTCCAAGCGGATCCGCCCGCCGTCCTCCTACACCAGTGCGCTGAAGCGGCAGCAGATCAAGGAGTACGGCTACCGGGACACCACGATGTCCCACTACGAGGAGGACCACCTCATCCCCCTCAGCCTCGGCGGCGCGCCACGCGACCCCAAGAACCTGTGGCCCGAGCCGGGCGGCTCCCCCAACCCCAAGGACGGCATCGAGTTCAAGCTGTACAAGGCCGTCTGCGCGGGCAAGGTCAGCCTCCGCGCCGCGCAGAAGGCGATCGCCACCAACTGGACCACCGCGGGCCGCCTCCTCGGCCGCAGCTGATCGTTCTTGTCCTGCCGACCCGTCCGGACCGTCCCCTCCTCCTTCCCCGGGGGACGGCCCGGACGGGTCGCGTCGTTTCCTGGCGGACGGGCGGGTTCTGGCGCTTGACGGGCGGGTCGTCCGGGCCGACGGGATAATCTCGGTGCCAGCCACAGCCGACACCCGCGACAGGCAGGTCTCCCGCCCCATGAAGATCACCGGATACCGCAGTCACGGCGTCGCCGCCGCGGTCGCGCTGGTGAACGCCGTCACCGTCCCGGACGGCGACGACGGCCCGGACGCGCTGCGCCGCATCCTGCGCGTCAACGGGTTCGTCTGGCAGGACTTCGACCCGGCGACCGCCGAGGAGTACCGCGCGTGGGGACGCGAGCTGCGCCCGTTCTTCGAGGCGCCCGACCTGCCCGCGGCCGTCGCCGTCCTCAACGACCTGCTCGAACGGACCCCGACGAACCCGCACCTGTCGGACCACGACGGCCTCGGCCTGCACCTGCACCACGCCCCGCCGTCCGCCAAGCTCCCGCTCCGCTTCCGCTCGACGACGCTGATGCACCTCTCCGAACTCGTCTGCTCCCACGGCATCGGACGGACCGGGGTCTGCGCCGCCCCCGACTGCCTCCGCGTCTACGCCGACACGTCCCGCGCGGGCCGCCGCCGCTTCTGCTCCGAGACCTGCGCCAACCGCACCAACGTCGCCGCCTTCCGCGCCCGCCGCCGCTCCCACACGCCCTGACCACACCCCAACACCCCCGGGTGGCGGGCCTCCGGTCACCGGGTGGAGCGGGGGTCGTCCAGGGTGACGGTCAGGCCCTCGTCGGCGGCGAGCACGTCGTTCTCGAACGCCTCGCTAGCCGCCGCCACGGATGCCGCGCGGTCGTTACCGGGCCAGAAGTGGGTGAGCATCAGCCTGCGAGCGCCCGCCCGGCGAGCCCAGTGCCCGGCTTCGGCGGAGGTCATCAGGTTACGGCCGGGACGCTCCGTCTCACCGTCCCGGTCGGTCGCCTCGACGATGAACAGGTCGGCGTCACGGCCCAGGTCGGCGAGCAGCGGGTGTGGTGCGGTGTCCCCGGTGTAGGCGAGCGTCGCCACCTCGTCCTGTAGCCGCACCCCGGCGTTCGGGACGTAATGCGGCAGCTCGAAGCCGGACAGGGTGAACGGCCCGACCCGGTGGACGCCCGGCAGGGAGTGGACGTCGAAGACCGACTCCAGCTCGACGTCCGGCTCCAGCCCCTGGAGCCGCTCGAGCACGCCCGGCGGGCAGTACAGCGGGACCTTGGCCGCCGGAGCCGGCCGCCCGTAGAACCACACCCGGAACAACCCATGCAGGTCGACGCAGTGATCGGGATGCTCGTGCGTGATGACGACCGCGTCCACGACGCCGTCCGGCCAGTGCGCGAGCAGCCGGGGCAGCGTGCCGTATCCGAGATCGAGGACGACCCGGAACCCGTCCCAGTCCACGGCGAACCCGCTGCACGCCCGTCCCGACTCCGGAAACGCCCCGCAACTGCCGAGCACTGTGACCTGTCGCATCCCTCCAAGATCCCATGCCCCCTGGTCTGTCCGCAGGGCCCGGGCGGCCTGTTCGCGAAGTCCAGATCGAGCTCCACGACGAGCGTGGGGCGGGGCGGCGAGTGCGCTCGCTCGATCTCGTCCGGTGTTGGAGAGGCCGACGTCCTGCGACGTCAGGCGTGCGCGGCGGCTGCGGAGGAAGGTTCTGTTCGGGGCGCGGCGCCACCGGAGGACGGCTCAGCCGGACGGCACCAGCTCGGTGACCGTGCGCATACCGGCCTGAACCACGGAACCGACACCCAGCCCGGCCTTCGCGGCGAGTTCGCCCAACTCCTCGAAGCTCCGCTCCCGTCCGCCGACGTAGCAGAGCATGTTCAGGTCACCTTCGGTGTCGGAGACCCCGGGGACCTCGTCGCCGAAGTGATCCACGACGAGCACCCTTCCCGAGGCCGCCGCGGCTTCGGAGCAGCGTCGCAGGATGCGGAGGGCGTCCGGATCGTCCCAGTCGTGCAGGACGCCCGAGAGCACGTACCCGCCCGCCCCCGCCGGGAGCGCGTCGAAGAAGCTGCCGACCCGCGCGTCCCCGCGATCGCCCAGCCCCGCCGCCTCGATGGCCTGCCGCGCACGGCCCACCGGTCCCGCCAGGTCGACCACCGTCCCCCGCAGGTTCTCGTGGCGGCGAAGGATCGCGATCAGCATGCTCGCGTCGCCTCCGCCCACGTCGACGACGTGACCGAGCGTCCCCCAGGGGTAGGCGGTCGCCACGACCGGCGCGTCGGCGACCAGCCGCGCGCCCATCAACGCGTCGAACGACGCTCCCCGCTCGGGATGTTCCGACAGGTCCTCCCAGAACGACCGTCCGTAGAAGTGCCGGAACGCGGGCTCACCGGTCCGGACGGTGTGCAGCAGGTCGACGAAGCACCGCGTGGCGTGTCCGAGGGCGCCGTCCAGATCCAGCAGGGCCCGGAGGCCCTTCGGGTGATCGTCACGCAGTTCCTCCCCCAGGTCGGTCAGCTGGTGGACACCGTCCTCCGACCGGGTCAGCACCCCGGCCGTGACCAGGTGTTTCATCACCCGCCCGAGAGCGTCCGGATCGGCGTCCACCGCCTCGGCCAGGGCGTCGGCCGTCCGTCGCCCGGCCACGATGTGATCGGCCAGGCGCAGGGTCGCCGCCACCCGGACGACCATCGGAGTGACCAGGTCGGCGACGGCCCAGAGCTTCCCGCCCCAGTCACTGTCCTCTTCAGGCATCCCAGGCTCCTCCGCTCCCGCTCACGACACCGGGTTCGCGCGTCGCCGCGCTCGTCACCCCAGCTCTACCCACTCCCCCCTCAAGGCCATTCCCCCGCCCACCTGACAACCCGACAGCGGAGGCATGTCACGCTTTTCCTGGTTTTTCAGTCGATTTCGCGACGATCTGGACGGCCTGTCCCACGAGACGCTGCACACCGAGGACCGCGTGGTCATCGTCCCGTCGGGTCACCGGCTGTCGGAACGCGCCTCCGTGCGGACGTCCGACCTGGACGGCGAGACGCTGCCGCGCTGGAAGGGTGTCCCTGGAGGCGACGGCACCGGCCCCGAGGTCGTCGACGTGATCCAGCTGCTCCATATGGTCAAGGTCGGCCGGATGGTCGGCGTCCTGCCCCGCTCGCTCGTCGCCCCGGTTCCGCCCGGCCTGGTCTGCGTCCCGGTGACCAACGCCCCTCCGAGCCACCTCGTCCTCGCCTGGAACGCCCAGGACCGCCGTCCCCTGGTCACGTCCTTCGTGATCGCCGCTCTCGGCCACCTTGAGGGCTCCCCTGAGACGGATCCCACCAGCCCGAACACCCGCAGCCCATCGCCATGACCGGCCTCAGGACCGCTCCGCTCCTATGACGTCAAACCTGATACGGCCAGAGGCCGACGCAGTCCGCCGCGACCCTGATCTGCACCCAGGCCCCGTCGACGCTCCTCGGCGGCGCCGCGGCGACGTCGAACAAGATCTGCGCCTCACCCATCTCCAGCACCGCGGCCCCGTCCTCCGTGAGGTGAAGTCGACCGCGCAGGCCGGCCTTGTCGCCCTCCAGCCAGAAGCCGGGCTCGGCAACCGCCGCCAAGTCGGTGTTGCGTCCCCACAGGATGTCCTCGTCGACGCTCCACTCGACATGCCGTTCTGACACCACGTTCGCTCCTCCGGACGACCGCCACTCCACACGCTCGGCAGCAGCGCCTCCCACGCAGGCGACCGTCCTTGACGATGTCACCTGATGGCACAAACCGCAGCGCCAGAACACCCCTCACCTCACCCCCGGCCACCGAACCACACCTGACCAAGGACCTCGGGCCAAGCCGACACAGCCGCGGCCCCGATTCACGCCCGCAGCCCCCCACGCCCCAACGAGGCGGCCCCGCTCCCCCATCACCACCCACTCGAAGACACCCCCAACCAACCCACCCCCAGCACCAACGCCATCCCCCACCCACGCACACCACCCTGCAGGCGAAGCAGGACGCCGCACCCCGGTGAAGCGTCGCCCTGCGGTGAGACGCCACCAGCCGATCGAGCGCCGCGCCGCGGTGGGGCGTAGCGCCCTGGGGTGGGAGGTCGCGGCCCGGTCGAGCACCGCGGTCCAGCGGAGCATCGCGCCACGGCGGAGCTCCACGGCGGAGCGCCGCAGTGCGGCGGGACGTCGCGGTGCGGGGCAGCATCGCGCTGCAGTGGGACTTTGCGGTGCGGTGGAGTGCTGTCGTGCGGTGGGACGTCGCCCCTGCGGTGGAGCGCCGCGGTGCGGTGGGGCGTTGCGGGTCGGGTGGGTTAGGTGGGGGTTGTGAGGCGGTGGGCGAGGGCGGTGTGGCGGCGGCCGGAGGAGGTGGTGCGGACGGCGGCGGCGAGGGCTCGGCGGGAGCCGGTGAGGACGACGAGTCTCTTGGCCCGGGTGATGGCGGTGTAGAGGAGGTTGCGCTGGAGCATCATCCAGGAGCTTGTGGTGAGGGGGATGACGACGGCCGGGTACTCGCTGCCCTGGCTGCGGTGGATGGTGATGGCGTAGGCGTGGGTGAGCTCGTCCAGTTCGTCGAAGGAGTAGTCGATCTCCTCGTCCTCGTCGGTGCGGACGGTGAGGGTGTGGTCTTCCGGGGAGACGGTGGTGACGACGCCGACGGTGCCGTTGAAAACGCCGGCCTCGCCCTTGTCGTAGTTGTTGCGTAGCTGGGTGACCTTGTCGCCGGGGCGGAAGACGCGGCCGCCGTAGCGGCGTTCGGGGACGGTGTCCTTGTGGGGGGTGAGGGCATCCTGGAGCAGGGCGTTGAGGGTGCCCGCTCCGGCTGGGCCGCGGTGCATGGGGGCGAGGACCTGGATGTCGCGGCGCGCGTCCAGATCGAACTTGGCGGGGATGCGGTTGACGACGACGTCGACGGTGAGGGCGGCGGTCTCCTCGGAATCCTCGCAGGGGAACAGGAAGAAGTCGGGGTAGCCGCGGGTGTGCGGGTGGTCGCCGGCGTTGACGCGGTGGGCGTTGACGACGATGCCGGACTGCTGGGCCTGCCGGAAGATCTTGGTGAGGCGGACGCGGGGGACGGTGGCGTCGGCGGCGAGTAGGTCGGCCAGCACCTCGCCCGCGCCGACGGACGGGAGCTGGTCGACGTCGCCGACCAGCAGCAGGTGCGCGCCGGGCGGGACGGCCTTGATCAGCTTGTTCGCGAGGATGAGGTCGACCATCGAGCACTCGTCGACGACGACCAGGTCGGTGTCGAGGGGATTGTCCTGGTCGAACCTGGCGTCGCCGCCGGGCTGGAGCTGGAGCAGGCGGTGCACGGTGGCGGCCTCGTGACCGGTGAGCTCGGCGAGGCGTTTGGCGGCGCGGCCGGTCGGCGCCACGAGGGTGATCTTGGCCTTCTTGGCCGCAGCGAGCTCGACGACGGAGCGGACGGTGAAGCTCTTGCCGCAGCCCGGGCCGCCGGTGAGCACGGCGACCTTCTCGGTGAGGGCGAGCCGGACGGCCTGCTCCTGCTCGGGGGCGAGTTCGGTGCCGGTGCGGGCGCGCAGCCAGGTGAGGGCCTTCTGCCAGTCGACGTCGGCGAACGCGGCGAGCCGGTCCCTCGGAACGTTGAGGAGGGTGCGCAGGCCGCGGGCGACGGAGCGTTCGGCGCGGTGGAAGGGGACCAGGTAGACGGCGGGGACGTCGTTCACGCGCTCGCGGACGACGCCCTCGTCGGCGGCGAGCTCGTCCAGGGCGGGGACGATGAGGTCGCGGGCGACGCCGAGGATCTTCTCGGCCGCGGTGACCAGGTTGGGCTCGGGCAGGTAGCAGTGGCCCTGGTCGGCGGCCTCGGACAGCGTGTACTGGAGCCCGGCCTTGATGCGTTCGGGGCTGTCGTGGGGGATGCCGACGGCCTGCGCGATGGTGTCGGCGGTCTTGAAGCCGATGCCCCACACGTCGGCGGCGAGCCGATAGGGCTCACGGCGGACGGTGTCGATGGACGCGTCGCCGTACTGCTTGTAGATGCGGACGGCGAGTGAGGTGGAGACGCCGACGCCCTGCAGGAAGACCATCACCTCCTTGATGGCCTTCTGCTCCTCCCAGGCGGCGGCGATGCGCGCGGTGCGGCGCTTGCCAAGGCCGTGCACCTCGACCAGGCGGCCGGGCTCCTCCTCGATGACGCGCAGGATGTCGACGCCGAAGTGGGAGACCATGCGGTCGGCCATCACCGGGCCGATGCCCTTGATCATGCCGGAGCCGAGGTAGCGGCGGATGCCCTGCACGGTCGCCGGGAGCACGGTGGTGTAGGAGTCGGCCTCGAACTGCCGGCCGTACTTGGGGTGGGAGCGCCACCGGCCGGTCATCTTGATGCTCTCGCCGGCCTGCGCGCCGAGCAACGCGCCGACGACGGTGAGCAGGTCGCCGCCGGACCTCTCGGTGGCGACGCGCGCGACCGTGTATCCGGTGTCCTCGTTGGCGTAGGTGATCCGCTCGAGCACCGCCTCGAGGATCACCGGTTTCGGGGGAACTGCCGCCTGGTTCGTCACGGATCTCATCCTCGCGGACCGGCCGCCGCCACCGAAACCGAAACCGATTCTGTGGATAACCCGCCGGTCGGTCTTGGCCGCATCCGGCGAACGATCTGGATCCTCGCATGATCACGGCGTACGGTCCGGGCGCACCCGTACCACGAGTACCGGGAGGTCTCCCAGGTGTTCCACTCCCGAATCCTGGCCCTCGCGGTGGGCCTCGCCACCGCGGTCCCGCTCGTCGCCGCCACTCCGGCCACGGGCCAAACCCCCAGCTCGCCCCCGACCCCCATCCCCGGCTTCACGGCCAAGTCCTCGGCCTGGCAGCGCGCGTACGAGAAGGAGCTCAGCGCCATTCCGTCCGCGGCGAACGCGCGGCTGCTCGATGCGGAGCTGGCACGCGAACCCGCGGTGGCGGGGACGACCGGCGACTGGCATCGGGTCCAGCGCATCGTCCGCGAGCTGCGCTCCTATGGTCTGAAGCCAGAAGTGAAGACCTACTACACGTACTTGTCGCGGCCCAAGCGCGTCAGCGTGGAGATGACCGCGCCTGAGCGACGCGTCCTGCCGGTGAAGGAGAGCAAGCAGCCCTGGCAGAAGTACTACGACGACATCATCCCCGGCTACAACGGTCTGTCTCCGTCCGGGAACGTGGAGGGCGAGGTCGTCTACGCCAATTACGGGCGTCCCGAGGACTTCGCGCTACTCGCCAAGAACGGAATCTCACTCAAGGGCAAAATCGCTCTCGTCCGCTATGGGCAGGTGTTCCGGGGTGTGAAACCCGCTCAGGCGGCTAAGGCGGGCGCCAAGGCCGTCATCATCTACTCGGATCCGGCGAATGACGGCTTCATCCGTGGAACGGTCTATCCGCAGGGGCCGTGGCGCGCGTCCGACGGCATCCAGCGCGGCAGCGTCGGTCAGATGATGTACGCCGCGGGCGACCCGCTCACGCCGGGATGGCCCTCAACGAAGCACGCGCCGAGGCTGAAGCCGTCGCAGGCGCCGGAGCTGCAGGGGCTCATCCCGACCACGCCGATCTCCTATGGCGCGGCCGAGCCGCTCCTGCGCGCGCTCGACGGCGCGCAGGTACCGAAGGAATGGCAGGGTGGATTGCCGTTCCCCTACCACTTCGGGCCTGGCGGAACGCGTGTCCACCTGGATCTGCAAAGCGACTTCATCACCACTCCCATTTGGGACGTGACCGTGCGCATCCCCGGGGCGGAGCGTCCTGACCAGGAGGTCGTCCTCGGCGGCCACCACGACGCGTGGGCGTACGGGTCTCTGGACAACCTGTCCGGCACCGAGAACGTTCTGCAGGTGGCTCGTGCGCTCGGGAAGCTGCAGAAGCGCGGTTGGCGTCCGGACCGGACGGTCGTCCTGGCCACATGGGACGGCGAGGAGTACGGCATCTACGGCAGTACCGAGTACGCCGAAGAGCACGAGAAACAGCTCCGCAACGCAGTCGCCTACGTGAACATGGACATCGCCGCCGGTTCGGAGTTCTCCCCATCGGCGACACCCGCACTCGACCAGAGCGTCATCGACGCGTCGAAGGAGGTCGCCTGGCCGGGGACCGATGGGACGCTGTACGACGCGTGGAAGCAGCAGAACAACGGTCAGACGCCGATCGACCGCATCGGCGGCGGATCCGACTTCCAACCGTTCTTCCAACGATTCGGCGTCCCCGCCATGGATCTGGGTGCGAGCAGCCCCGGATCGTCCGGGAACTACCACTGCACCTGCGACGACTTCTACTCGACGGACCGCTTCGGCGACCCGACCTGGGAATACCACGCGGCCATGTCGAGGCTCGCAGGCATCGCGACCCTGCGCTTGGCCAATGCCGACGTCATCGCCATGCACTACCAGCCCTACGCGTCCGAGACGGTCGGCTACCTGAACGACTTCACCACTGAGCAACGCAAGAAGCTCGGCACGGTGGCGGTGGACGTGTCGCGCGACGTCGCGCAGGCGCAGGCATGGGAACGAGCGGCTCAGTCAATCCAGACCCAAGCCGATATGGCGCTCGCCAAAGGCGACACCGCCGCGTTCCGTTCTCTCAACGACCGGCTCATTCGCGCGGAACGGGACCTGCTCACTAACGCCGGTCTACCCGCGCGCCCGTGGTACCGGCACCAGATCTACGCACCGGGCCTCGACACCGGGTACGCCACCCAACGGCTTCCCGGGCTGCACGACGCCTTGTTCCTGAAGAACGACCCAGCAACCGCGCGCGCGTACGAGGCACGTCTCTACAACAGCCTCCAAGCCGCGACCCGATCTCTCACTCTCTGAGGACGACCATGAAGTCCATTCACGCAGCCGCAGGCGCCGTCCTCGTGGGCACGGCCATGCTCTCCACGGTCGCACCGGTCAACGCCGCGAGCGGACCGTCCGTCACGAAGGAGACGTTCGGAAAGCTCGCCGACGGCACCACGGTGGACCGCTACACCCTCAGCAACGCGCACGGGATGCGCGTCCGGATCCTCACCTACGGCGGCATCATCCAGATGCTGGACGTGCCGGACCGAAAGGGCCACGACGGCAACGTCGCCCTTGGCTTCGCCACGCTGAAGGACTACGTCGACAAGAACGGCGGCCCGTACTTCGGGGCGCTCATCGGACGCTACGCGAACCGTATCGCCAAGGGCCGATTCACCCTGGACGGGACGTCCTACCAGCTCCCCATCAACAACGGCCCCAACAGCCTGCACGGCGGCATCAAGGGCTTCAACACCAAGGTCTGGAAGGCCACTGCCGTCAAGGGCAAGGGCAGCGTCGCCCTACACCTCACCTACGTCAGCAAGGACGGCGAAGAGGGCTACCCAGGCACGCTCACGACGAACGTCACCTACACCCTCGGCACCAGCAATCGGCTGAGGCTGGATTACCGGGCAACAACCGACAAGGCCACCATCGTCAACCTGACGAACCACTCCTATTTCAACCTCGCCGGGGAAGGCACGGGCGACGCCTACGGCCATCGGCTTCAGGTCAACGCCTCCCGCTACACCCCGACCGACGCCACCCAGATCCCCACCGGAAAGCTCGCCCCGGTCAAGGGCACTCCGTTCGACTTCACTCGCCCGCACACGATCGGGGAACGCATCCGCGACAACGACCCGCAGCTGCTCATCGGCCACGGCTACGACCACAACTTCGTCCTGAACCAGCGCCGCCCGGACGAACTCACCCTCGCCGCCACGGTCACCGAGCCTCGCACCGGTCGCGTCCTACGCCTCAGCACCACCCAGCCGGGCGTCCAGCTCTACACGGCCAACTTCCTGGACGGCACTCTCGTCGGCACCAGCGGCCACGCCTACCGCCAAGGCGACGCACTGGCCCTCGAAACCCAGCACTTCCCCGACTCCCCCAACCACACGACCTTCCCCTCGACCGTCCTACGCCCTGGCCAGACCTTTACCTCGACAACCGTCTACGACTTCTCCACAATCGGCTGACGCAGTGAAGGGGGAGCCGGGCTAACGCCTGCGCTCCCCCTTGTTTTTCGCCTCCTCAGTAGGCGTGTGGCCGTTGGCGGGGTCCAGCGGACCGGTCTCGGTGATCAGCGCCGTAATAAACCGGGCCGGGGTCACGTCGAAGCCGGGGTTGTGGGCTCGCGCGCCTGCAGGGGTGACCGGGATAGGGCCGTTGGTCAGCACTTCGGCGGGCGGGCGCTCTTCGATGGGGATGTGGTCGCCGTCCGGGGTGGAAAGGTCGATGGTGCTCCAGGGCGCGGCCACCAGGAAGGGGATGTTCGCGGCGGCGCAGGCCAGGGCCACCGCGAGGGTTCCGACCTTGTTCGCCGTATCGCCGTTCGCCGCTATGCGGTCGGCTCCGACGATCGCGGCGTCTATGCCGCCCCGAAGGATGGTGCCCGCAGCGGCGCTGTCTGGTTGGACGTAGTAGGGAATGCCGAGTTGGTCGAGCTCCCGGACGTCCCGATACTCCAGGCGCGCGGGCAGGAGCGTCTGGTCGAGAAGGCGCAGGGAGTCGCCGGTCCACGCGATGGGAGCGATATCTGCCGTCATGGGTTCATTTTCTCGCGCGCCTGTGGGATGCGACGCGTTCGCGGCTGCCGCAGCGTGCTGAGCAGTAGCGGCGGGGCGCGCCACGGCCCGTCATGACGAAGGGCCTTCCGCAGGAAGCGGACGCGCACACTCCGCCTGGGAGGGCCCTGCGTTCGGCCAGGAGGACGGCCAAGGCGAGCGCAGAAGAGGCGGCGAACCATTCGGCCCAGGACGCGTCGTCGCTGCGGTCCGCATGGAGGTGCCAGAACGTGCCGTCATGGGCGCTGAGCCTTGGCGGGGCGGCGGCTTCAGCGAGCAGGTCATTGATGAGGCGGGCGGCGCTGTCGACGTCCTGAGCTCCGAAGATTTCCCAGAGGCGGTCGGCTACCGCACCCAGGGAGGTGACGTCCTCGTCCGTCACGTCCGGTCTGGTCGGCTCCCCGTGCGCGTGCAGGAGGGACGCGACGGCCGAGGCGTCCGCCTTGTCGACGCGCAGTGCGCCTGTCAAGGCCGCTGCCCGCTCGGCCGCGTCCGATGGCCGGTTGATCACCGCATCCTCCTTGTGTTACGCCTTTTACATGCTAACCCGTAACGGAAGTGCGGCGGTCTACTTCGCCGGGGCGCTCAGCGCGCGGACGGCCGACGAGATGTCGGCTCCCGCGTTGCTGCTGCTCGGGATGGCCGTGTTGGGGTCGGAGCGTCCGGCCTCGCTCTTGTTCGCCGCGCTGACCGTGGCGTCCGCCGTGGGCGGGCCGCTGCTCGGTGCTCTGATGGACCGTGCGGCCCGGCCCGGATTGCTCCTGGCTCTCGCACTCGGCGGTTATGCGGCCGGACTTGCTCTGGTGACGACCGTTCTGGGGCAGCTTGGGATTGCCATGACGGTGGCGGTCTTCACGGGGCTTCTGGCACCGTCCCTGTCGGGGGCTTGGACGGCGCGCCTAGCCGACGTCCTGCCTGAGCGGCTTTTGGGGCGCGGCCATTCGCTTGATGCGGCGACCTACAACGTCGCCGCGCTGGCCGGACCGGCCGCTGCGGGGCTCATCACGGGGGTTGGCACCTATTGGGCCATGGCGGCGACCATCGGATTGCTGCTCTTGGCCGTCCCCGCCGCATTGACCCTTCCGCGCCAGCAGGCGCGCGCATCTGTTGCCTTCACCGCGGACCTCAAGGCGGGATTCGTCGCCATCGTGCGCGCGCGGGGGTTGCGTCGGGTCACGGTGGCCTCCATGGTCGCCTTCTTGGGCACGGGCATGCTGATCGTGTCGTGCCCGCCCTTGGGTGAGCGTTACCTCGGCGGAGCTGGCCGTGGAGGGCTGTTGCTGTCGTTGCTGGCAGCGGGGGCGATGGTCACCGCCACAGTCGCGGCGCGGTGGCCACCCAGGCGCCAACCGGAATCGGTGTTCACCATCGCCGCCGTGGGGATCGCATTCGGGTTGGCCGGTCTGGCTGTTGCGCCGAATGCATCCGTGCTCGTTGTGGCGGCACTCCTCGCGGGGGCGGGCGAGGGGCCGCAGTTGGCGGCGGTGTTCGACATCCGGCATCGAGAAGCGCCGGCACGGCTGCGCGGGCAGGTGTTCACCACTGGGGCGAGCCTCAAAATCACCGCCGGCGCGGTGGGTGCGGCACTGGCGGGCAGCCTGCCCCTGACGTTCGCCCTCGGTTTCGCCGCCGCCACTCAGCTGCTGGCGGCGGCCCTGCTCATCGGGTCAGGACGCGAACGGGCGCGCCCGCGAGGAACGCCTCGATATCTTCGACGGCCTCGGAGAAGTACCTCCGATAGTTGTCCTCGGTGACGTAGCCGAGGTGCGGCGTGGCGAGGAGGTTCGGGAGCGTCCGGTACTCGTGGTGCTCCGGGAGCGGCTCGATGTCGTAGACGTCCACCCCCGCGCCCGCGATCTGGCCCTCACGCAGCGCGGTGGCGAGCGCGTCCTGATCCACGATGGACGCGCGGGACGTGTTGATCAGGAAGGCCGTCGGGCGCATCCGCTTCAGCTCGGCCGCGCCGAGCAGGCCGTCCGTGCGTTCGCCCGGCTTCACATGGACGGTCACGAAGTCGCTGGTCTCCAGCAGGTCGTCCAGCGTGGCCAGGCGGCGCGCCCCGGACTCCGCGGCCTTCTCGGCGGTGAGGTTCCGGCTCCAGGCGACCACGTCCATGCCGAAGGCGGCGCCGATCGTCGCCACCCGGGAGCCGATCCGGCCGAGCCCGATCACACCGAGCCGGCGTCCGTGGAGGTCGGTGCCGAGCGTCTGCTGCCAGGGTCCGCCGGAACGCAACGAACCGTTCTCGGGGATCACGTGGCGGGCCAGGCCGAGGAGCAGGGCCCAGGTCAGCTCGACGGTGGGGTGGGTGGCGCCGGCCGTCCCGCAGACGGTCACGCCGCGCCGCGCCGCCTCGTCGAGGTCGATCGAGGCGTTCCGCATGCCGGTGGTGATCAGGAGGCGCAGGTTCGGGAGTCTCGCGAGCAGCTTCTCCGGGAAGGGGGTGCGCTCCCGCATCGCCACGATGATCTCGCAGTCGCCGATCGTCTCGGCGAGCCGCTCGGGGTCGGGCTCGTGCGCGCGCAGGAAGCGGACGTCGACCCGCGACCCGATCCGCGACCAGTCGGCCAGAGACTCCGCAACGCCCTGGAAATCGTCGATGACGGCACATTTGATCTTCATTGCCACCACTGTATCCCGACCCCTCAGAACACTTTCTGACCTGGGGTAACTTGACAATGGTCGAACTTATGTTCGACATTGGCGGAGTGGTGAGCGCAAGGGAGGCGAAGTGGCGGACGCGTCGGCGGCCCCCAGTCTCCCGCCGCACGCCGCCCTGCGGGACCAGCTCGTGCGTACGGGCGGGCCACGGGTGCCGGTGCTGCCCGCGTTGCGGACGCTCCTCCCGGGCGGTCTGCGGGCGGGCTCGGTCGTCGGGCTGGACGGTTCCGGGTCGGCGTCCCTGGGCGTCGCGCTGGTCGCCGGGGCGTCCCTGGACGGCGGCACGGAATCGGACGGAGGGTCGAATGGCTGGTGCGCGGTCGTCGGCGTCCCCGAATTCGGGGTGCTCTCCGCATGCGGCATGGGCGCGGACCCGCGCCGCCTGCTCCTGGTGGACGACCCAGCGGAGCGGTGGCCCGACGTGGTCGCGGCACTGGTCGAAGCCGTGAGCCTGGTTCTGGTCAGGCCATCTGAGCGTCCCGCGCCCGCAGCCGTCCGCCGTCTGACCGCCCTCGCGCGCAAGCACGGGAGCGTGCTCGCGCTCACCGGCCCTGCCATGCACACCTGGCCGGGGGTGAGATTGCGGCTTGCCGTGACCGAATCGCACTGGGAGGGGCTTGGGGACGGTCACGGAGTCCTGGGCGGACGTCGCGCGCTTGTCGTCGCCCAAGGCCATGACGCGCCAGGGGCCGGACGACGCGAATGGCTATGGCTACCCAGTGCCGCCGGGCAGGTCGAACCGGCCGAGGCCCCGCGCGCCCGCGCGTCCGGGCGCCCTGTGCTGGAGGTCGTCCGTCCCCGGAGAGTGTCGTGAGCAGGGTGCTGGTGGTGTGGTGCCCCGACTGGCCTGCGACGGCGGTCGGAATCGAGGCCTCCGCGCCGGGAGCGGTCGTGAGCGACGGACGGATCGCGGCCTGCACGTCGGCGGCACGGGCCGAGGGCGTGAGGCGCGGGATGCGGGTCCGCGACGCCCAGAGGCGCTGCCCTGACCTGCTCGTGCGCACGCGCGACACCGATGCCGAGGGCCGCATGTTCCTCGCGGTGGCGGCGGCCGTGAGTGAGCTGACACCCCGGGTCGAGGTCGTCCGGCCGGGCCTGTGCGCCGTGCCCGCGCGCGGGCCGACGACGTTCTACGGCGGCGAGGAGGCCGCCCGGGTCCTCCTCCAGGACGCCGTGGTCGAGGCGGGCTTCGACTGCGGCGTCGGTGTAGCGGACGGCCTGTTCGCGGCGGAGTTGGCCGCGCGCGTCCAGGGCGGCGTGGTGGTCCCTCCTGGTGGCGCGGCGGCGTTCCTCGCGCCCTACCCGATGTCAGTGCTGGATCGTCCCGAACTGACCGACCTGCTGGACCGGCTGGGCATCCGGACGCTGGGCGACTTCGCCGCGCTGCCCGCCGGGCACGTCGCGGGCCGCTTCGGCGCGGACGGCGCGCTCGCGCACCGGCTCGCGCGTGGGGAACCGCCGCGGCCGGTCGCGCCGTCCGCCGCGTCTGCCGACCTGACCGTCCGCGCCGATTTCGACCCGCCCGCGCAGTCCGAGGAGGTGACGTTCGCCGCGAAGCGGCTGGCAGGCGAGCTACACGAGTCGCTCGCCGAGCACGGCCGTGACTGT
This sequence comes from Actinomadura oligospora ATCC 43269, assembly GCF_000518265.1. GTDB lineage: Bacteria > Actinomycetota > Actinomycetes > Streptosporangiales > Streptosporangiaceae > Spirillospora > Spirillospora oligospora. Next base: position 161,700 of record NZ_JADG01000017.1, read on the forward strand.
GTGCGGCTCTCGGTGGAGATCGGTATGGCGGACGGTCACGTCCTGCACCGGCTCTGGCGGCACGACGGCGCGCTGTCCGCGCTCGCCGTGGCCGAACGCGTCCGCTGGCAGCTCTCCGCATGGCGGACCGACATCCCCGGCCGTAGCGACGCCCCAGGCCGTGCCGACGCCTCCGGCCACGACGAGGACGCCGTGTGGGGCGGCGTGGTCTGGCTGGAGCTCACTCCTGACCAGCTCGTGCCTGCGGTGGGCAGCCAGGACGCGCTGTGGGGGCAGAGCGGCGTGGACGAGCGTGTCTCGCGCGCCACCGACCGCATCCAGGCGCTGCTCGGGCACGGCGGTGTGACGCGTCCGGTCCTCGTGGACGGGCGCGGGCCCGGCGAGCAGGTGTTCAAGGTCCCCGTGGGCGACCTGCCACCGCGGGAGATCCCGGACGGCCCGTGGCCCGGCCGGGTGCCGGCGCCCGCCCCCGCCGTCGTCCCACCGGAGCCTCTGCCCGCCGCGGTGACGGCTCCAGACGGCGCTCAGGTGCGCGTGTCGGCCCGCTGCGCGGTCTCGGGACCTCCGGCCTACGTCGCGGTCGGCGAGGCGCCTCCGGACGCCGTGACGGGCTGGACGGGCCCGTGGCCGGTCGCCGAGCGCTGGTGGGAGCCCGAGCGCGCCCGCCGCCGGGCCCGGTTCCAGGTCACGACCGCCGAGGGGGCCGCGTACCTGCTGGCCGTCGAGGGCGGGCGCTGGCACGTGGAGGCGGCGTATGAGTAACTGGTTCAACCCACCCGTCCCCTGGTCTGAGCTGGAGAAACGCCTCACCTGGAACGGCGGCGGCACGCCCGCTCCCCCGGCGCGCCCGGAGCGGGAGGATCCCCGTCCGCAGGTCGCCTCCGCCCCCGAGGTCGAATGGGCCGAGCTGCACTGCCACTCGTCGTTCAGCTTCCTGGACGGGGCGAGCGACCCCACGCGGCTGGTGGAGGAGGCCGCGCGACTCGGCGTGGGCACGATGGCGGTGACCGACCACGACGGCATGTACGGGGTCGTGCGGTTCTCCCAGGCCGCCCGCGAAGCCGGTATCCGCACCGTCTTCGGCGCCGAGCTCAGCCTCGACATCGAAACACCGCGCGCGGGCGAGACCGACCCGGCCGGACGGCATCTCCTCGTGCTCGCGCGCGACCCGGGAGGCTACGCGAAGCTGTGCTCGGCCATCACCGCCGCACAGCTCACAGGCGGACAGAAGGGACGGCCGATCTACGACCTGGAAGCCCTCGCGCACGCACACGAGGGCCGCTGGGCCGTGCTGACCGGATGCCGAAAGGGGCCCGTCCCGGCGGCACTCGCCGAAGGCGGCCCGGAAGCGGCCGAACGCGAGCTTCGTCGCATGGTCGAACTGTTCGGGCGGGAAAGCGTCTTCGTCGAGCTGATCGACCATGACCAGCCCGGCGACGACCTCCGCAACGACGTGCTCTTCGCGCTCGCGCACGAGGTCGGGGCACCGGTCGTGGCGTCCAACAACGTGCACTTCGCCGCACCCGGAGCCGAGGCGCGGCTGGCCGAGACGATGGCGGCCGTCCGGTCGCGGCGGGCTCTGGACGACATGGTCGGCTGGCTCCCGGCAAGTGGCACGGCGCACCTGCGCAGCGGCAAGGAGATGGCCGCACGCCTGGGACGCTTCCCCGGCGTGCTCGAACGGACGGTCGCCCTGGGCGCAGAGTGCGCGTTCGACTTTTCCGTCGTCGCGCCGAAGCTGCCGGACTGGCCGATCCCCGAAGGCCAGACCGAGGCCAGCCACCTACGGAAGCTCGTCGCGGAGGGTGCCCTTCAGCGTTACGGCACGCCCGACAACGAGAACATGCCCGGCGCCTACGCGCAGATCGCCAAAGAGCTCGACATCATCGAAGGCCTGGGATTCCCCGGCTACTTCCTGATCGTCCACGACATCGTGGCGTTCTGTAAGGACAAGAACATCCTGTGCCAGGGGCGCGGATCGGCGGCAAACTCGGCGGTCTGCTACGCGCTCGGCATCACTGGGGTGGACGCGGTCAGGCACGGCCTGCTGTTCGAGCGGTTCCTCTCCCCCGGACGCGACGGACCACCCGACATCGACCTCGACATCGAGCACAACCGCCGCGAAGAGGTCATCCAGTACGTCTTCGACAAGTACGGACGCGAATGCACCGCGCAGGTCGCGAACGTCATCAGCTACCGGCCGCGCATGGCCGTCCGGGACGCGGCCCGGGCGCTCGGCCACTCCCCCGGCCAGCAGGACGCCTGGTCGCGGGGCATCGATCCGCGCGACCCCGTCGGCTCGGAGACCGAGGTTCCGGGGCCCGTCCGCGAGCTTGCCCACCAGATGCTGGAACTGCCCCGCCACCTGGGAATCCACTCCGGCGGCATGGTCATCGCCGACCGTCCCGTCGGCGAGGTCTGCCCGATCGAGTGGGCCTCCATGGAGAAGCGCAGCGTCCTGCAATGGGACAAGGACGACTGCGCGGCGGCAGGGCTGGTGAAGTTCGACCTGCTCGGCCTCGGCATGCTCGCCGCCCTGCACGACTGCTTCGACCTCGTGCGCGCGCACTACGGCGAGGACTACGACCTGCAGTCCGTCCCGCAGGAGGACTCCGACGTCTACGACATGCTGTGCGACGCCGACACGGTCGGGGTGTTCCAGGTGGAGTCGCGCGCGCAGATGTCCGCGCTCCCGCGCCTGCGTCCTCGCCGCTTCTACGACCTGGTCGTGCAGGTGTCGCTGATCCGGCCAGGTCCCATCCAGGGCGGGTCCGTCCATCCGTATCTGCGGCGGCGCAAGGGGCTGGAACCGCCCGCGTGCCCGCATCCGCTCATGGAGGGCGCGCTCGCCCGCACGCTGGGCGTTCCGCTGTTCCAGGAGCAGATGATGGAACTGGCCATCGCCTGCGCGGGATTCACTCCCGCCGAAGCCGACCAGCTACGGCAGGCCATGGGAGCCAAACGCGCGCCCGAACGCGTGGAACGGCTCAGGGAACGCCTCATGCGCGGGATGGCGGAGCGTGGCATCCCGGACGACATCGCCGAGGACGTCTACCAGAAGATCCTGGGCTTCACCGGATACGGCTTCCCCGAATCGCACGCGCAGAGCTTCGCGCACCTCGTGTACGCGAGCGCGTACCTGAAGCGGCATCATCCGGCCGCGTTCACCGCCGCCATCATCCGCAACCAGCCGATGGGCTTCTACAGCTCCAACTCGCTGCTCGCCGATGCGATGCGGCACGGGATCACCGTTCGGGGCGTGGACGTCAACGCCAGCGACCTGCATACGACGCTCGAAGAGCCGGTCCCACCCACACGCGCGCACAAGCACGCGCCGGACGAACCCCAGCCCGCCATCCGCGTCGGCTTGGCAAGTGTCCGCGACCTGGGGACGGCCACCGCTGAGGCGATTGCGGCCGGACGTCCCTACCGCGACATGGAAGACCTCACCAGACGCGTCACGCTGTCGGCGGCTGCGCTCGAAGCACTGGCGACGGCCGGTGCGTTCGGGTGCTTCGGGCTGTCGCGACGGCAGGCCCTATGGGCTGCTGGCGCACTCGCCGGAAACAGCCAAAACGCCTTGGAGGGCGTCACACCGGGAACGGTCGCGCCCCCGCTACCCGCCATGACGCCCATCGAGGAAACCCTCGCGGACCTGTGGGCCACGGGCATCGCGCACACCCACCCCATGACGCACGTGCGCGAGGCCCTGGACGACCTGGGCGCGCTGTCGTCCGAAACCCTCGGGAAACAGCCCAGCGACACGAACGTGGTGGTCGCCGGGCTCGTCACGCACCGGCAGCGGCCCCCGACGGCGGGCGGCATGGTGTTCATGACCCTCGAGGACGAGACGGGCGTGATCAACGTGGTCTGCCCGCCGCCCGTGTTCGCCCGGCACCGCGCCCTCGCGGTCGACTCCCAGGCCCTCCTGGTCCATGGGCGGCTCGAGCGCGTCGACGGCGTCACCCACGTCCGCGCGACCCGCCTGCGGCGTCTGCCTGTGCCCGGCCGCGTCCGCTCCCGCGACTTCCACTGAACCCAGGATCGACCAGCCCGAAGGCTCACCAGCCCGCGAAGCGGTCGCCCGGGCGTGGGTGCCGGGCGTGCCGGGACGTGAGCAGGTCGGACACGGTCACCAGCGTGTAGCCCTCGCCCTTCAGCCGCGCCACGATCTGCGGGACGGCGTCCACGGACGTCCCGTAGGTGTCGTGCATGAGGATCACCCCGCCCGCCCGCGCGCCGTCCACGGCCCGGTCGGCGACGGTCGAGGCGTCTTGGTCGCGCCAGTCCAGGGTGTCCACGTTCCACAGCGACTGGACGAGGCCGAGCGAGCGGGCGACGTCCCCGACCACCCCGTTGGACGCGCCGTACGGAGGCCGTAGCAGCACCGGCGCCCGGCCGGTGATCTGGCGGACGGCGTCCTGCGTCTGCTGTACCTCCGCGTGCACCTGGATCGGCGCGAGCCGGGTCAGGTCGTGGTGGCCGCGCGTGTGGTCGCCGATCTCATGGCCCGCGTCGGCCATGCGCCGCAGCAAACGCGGATGGGCGGACGCGTTCGCGCCGACCACGAAGAACGTCGCGCGCGCGTGCGCGTGGTCCAGCTCGTCCAGCAGCCGGGACGTGTCGGGCCCCGGACCGTCGTCGAAGGTCAGCGCCAAGCACTTGGCGACGTCGCAGTTCACACGCGCGGACCGCGGGCGCGCCCGGTTCGTCCTCGTGGGCGCGGGGACGCCGGAGGCCAGAGTGAGCCGGGGACGGGGCGTGAGGGACGCGGCGCGGGCGCGCCGGCCGAGGTCCGACAGCAGCGGCTCGAACTCGGAGGCGGGAAGCGCGACCGCGACGCGGCCGGGCGCGGAAGGGGCGACCGAATGATCGCTGAATTCCACGACCAGGTCGCCGTCGGTGTTGAACGCCATGGACGCGAAGGTCGCCGGGACGGCGGTGACACGCTCCGGGTCGGCCTTGGCCTCGATCCGCGCGCGCACGATGGAGGCAAGGCGGTTCAGGGCGTTCTCGCCGTTGACCAAGGCGTCCGAGCCCACGGCCCACCCGGCAAGTCCGTCGTACCAGTACGTGCGGCGGGTCTCGCCCGCCTCCGCGCCCTGCGACTGCCGGCTCACCAGCCGGACGCCGACGACGCTCCCGGACGCGGCCGTCAGCGTCCACTGGACATTCAGCTCCGGCACGAGCACACCAGGCTTCTCACCTGCGCTTTCGCGCTCATAGGGATCGGTCAGGTCGTCCACGGCCTGATCGAGCCGATCGGTCAGCGGCCCTGCGCCGGGCACGATCGGGTAGGACGTGAAGAGCCGCCGCCGCGCGTCCGACTCGCTTCGGGTGACGGTCTCCAGGCCGGCCACGGACGCGGGTTCCACGGCGCGCGGCAGCGTGGAGTCCAGGGCGGCCTGCCGCGCCCACCGCGGGCTCCCGGCCGCGCCCGAGCAGCCGGCGGCCGTCACGCCGAACGCCAGTCCCGCCGCGAGCGTGGCCGCCGCTCCGCGCCACCGCACCGGTCGCACGCCACCCCCTCGTCCCACACCGTGCAATTCAGACCAAACAGACAGACCGGCAGACTATGGCGGTCGCGGCGAGGGTGGCCGCACATCCGGACAGCCATGAACGAGGTTTGCCCACCGCCGATTCTCCTTTACCTCTATTTGGCAATCTCTTGGCTCTGGCTCTACCGACCTGGGCTCTGTCATGGTGTGACCGTCGGGGAATCCGCGTGACGGTCGGGGGAAACCCGCGCGGGTGGGCGGAGTTCAGGGACGCAGGGTGATGCCCATGGCTGGTCGGCCGCTGGGACCGGACGACCCGGTGCGCGTCGGCGCGTACCGGATCGAGTCCAAGATCGGCGAGGGCGGGATGGGCGCGGTCTACCTCGGCCGCGCCGACGGTGACGGCCGCCGCGTCGCGGTCAAGGTCGTCCGGCCCGAGCTGGCCGGTGACCCGGCGTTCCTCGCGCGCTTCCACGACGAGGCCGTGAACGCCGAGCGGGTCGCCTCGTTCTGCACCGCGCAGGTGCACGAGCACGGCCGTGACCTCGGCCTGGCCTACCTGGTCACCGAGTACATCGAGGGCCCGTCGCTGGAGCAGCACATGCGGCAGCGCGGGCCGCTCAGCCCCGGCATGCTGCACGGCGTGGCGGTCGGGGTGGCGGCGGCCCTGGTCGCGATCCACTCGGCCGGGCTCGTGCACCGCGACCTCAAGCCGAGCAACGTGCTGCTGTCGCTGACCGGCCCACGTGTCATCGACTTCGGGATCGCCCGCGCCCTGGACGTCGCGGTCTCGCACACCCGCACCGGCCAGGTCGTCGGGACGCCCGGGTACATCGCGCCCGAGCAGGTCAGCGGCCAGCAGATGACCCCGGCCGTGGACGTGTTCGCCTGGGGCTGCCTGGTCGCCTACGCCGCCAGCGGGCAGAACCCCTTCGGCAGCGGCTCGTTCGAGATCATGATCGCGCGGTCGCTGCACGCCGAGCCCGACCTCTCCGCGCTCACGACCGAGCCGCTGGCCGGACTGGTCCGGCGGGCGCTCGCCAAGGACCCGAAGAGCCGTCCGAGCGCCCAGGACCTGCTGCTCGGCCTCGTCGGCGGCGCGTCCGAGGCCGCCGTGTCGACCACGCTGAACCAGGCCTGGGACGAGCCGCTCCCCCAACCGCTCCCCCAACCGCCCCCTCGACCGCTCCCGGAGGCGGCCCCCGCCCCGTTCCCGCAGCGGCCGTCCGACGACGTCCGCTCCGTCCCCACACCGACCGCTGACGCCGCCACGCATCCCCCGACCGACGTGGCGCGGAACGAGCGAACGCACCCGCCGACCGAGACGGCCAAGGGCTTCGCGCAGGAACAACCTCCTCCCAACCGCGCAAATACCGTCCCCGTCCCTGGCCCCGACCGTCCAACCCCCGTCTACGGCCCCGGCAACGGCCCCGTCCCAAGGACACACCCCGGAGAACGGCCCACACGCACCGCGACGAAGCGCCGCACCGCCCCCATCCTCGTGGCGCTCGCGGTCGCGGCGGTCATGGCGGCCGGAGGCGGCACCGCCTACCTGCTCTCCAAGTCCGGGCACGACAAGTCGTCCGGCAGTTCGAAGTCGGCCTCGGCCGCCGCCGCGTTCCCCAGCGAGACGCTGCTCGCCCGCCAGGACACCGCGCCCGGCTGGCCACAGAAGTGTCACGCGCGCATCGTCCGCTACTCGGCGAACATCGGCGGGGCACCGGCGGCGGTGACGTCCGGAAGCTGCGACATGCTGCCCGCCTACGCTCCCGGCCTGCGCAAGTTCGCCTTCACGAGGAGGACCGGCAGCGGGAACCAGCTCTGGACGGCGGACGCCGACGGCTCGAACGCGGCCAAGCTCGTCGACAAGATCGGCGGCGGACGGACGGCCTGGTCGCCCGACGGCCGCCAGATCGCCTACTTCGCCAAGGACGACGCGGGCGTCAACCAGCTCCACGTCGTCACCGTCGCCGACGGGAAGACCACGCAGCTCACCACCGACGACGCCGTCAAGGACGATCCGTCCTGGGGACGGTCCGGCAAGCTCGCGTACTTCAGCGCCGCGTCCGGGCAGAACCAGATCTACCTGCTCGACCCGCAGCACCCCGACCAGCCCGGCGTCCGCCTGACCAAGGACGACGTCTTCGCCAAGGATCCCTCGTGGTCCCCGGACGGCGCGCGCATCGTGTTCACCCACGGCGCGTACCCGCACGGCGAGATCTGGATCATGCAGGCCGACGGGTCCGGCGCGCACCGCCTGGTGACCTCGTCCGAGCACGCGATGGACCCGGTGTGGTCCCGCGACGGCTCCTGGGTCGCCTACACGCGGGGACCGTACGCCACGCCCGTGGTCTGGGCGGTGCGCGCCGACGGCACGGGTGACCGGAGGGTCAGCCCGCAGGGGACCTCTCTCGCTCACCCGGGCTGGTGACGGCCGGTTCGCGCCCGAGGCGACTCGGCCACCACAGGCGCGCGCCGACGTCCAGGTTGAGCGCGGTGACCAGCACCGACCGGACGACGAAGGTGTCCAGCAGGACGCCGAACGCGACGGTGAAGCCGAGCGCGGTCACGAACACCAGCGGCAGCGAGCCGAGCGCGGCGAACGTCCCGGCGAGGACGGCGCCCGCCGAGGTGATCACGCCGCCGGTCGCGGCGAGGCCGATGAGCGCCCCGCGCCGCGTGCCGTGCCGTTTGGCCTCCTCGTGCACGCGCGTCATGAGGAAGATGTTGTAGTCGGTTCCGAGGGCGACGAGGAAGACGAACGTCCAGAGCGGGAACGACTGGTCCACCCCGGCGAACCCGAAAACGTGCTTGAACATCAACGCGCTCACCCCGAGCGCCGCCGCGTAGGAGAGCACCACGGTCAGCACCAGCACCACCGGTGCGACCACCGCCCGCAGCAGTAGCCCAAGGATGACGACCACGACGCCGAGGACGATCGGGATGACGAGCCACTGGTCATGCCGGGACGCGGTGTTGACGTCCAGGTTGAACGCCGATCCGCCCCCGACCTTCGCCGCCGCGTCCGGGACCCGGTGGACGGCCGTCCGCGCGTCCTTGACGGTCCGGAACGCGGCGCCGCTGTCGGCCGGGGCGGTCAGCGTGCCCTCCATGTACGCGACACCGCCCTTGGACGGCCCGACCTGGTGGACGCCGACGATGCCCGGCACTCCCGACGCCGCCGCCTGCACCTGCGGCTGCTGCGCCGCGTTGGAGACGATCACGACCGGTGAGCCGGTACCGGCGGGGAAGTGCCTGGTCAGCACCTCCTCGCCGGTCACCGAGTCCGGTTTTCCGGCGCTGAAGGCGTCCTTGTTGGCGACCGGTCCCGTGTGCAGGGTGAACAGCCCGGCGGACAGGGCGCCGAGGACGATCGCCGTGCCGAGCCAGGTCACGCGTGGACGCACCGCGATCCACGTCCCCGCGCGGGCCCACAGGCCGTGCTCGGCCGGTTCGGTGGTGCCGTAACCGGGACGCCGCGGCCAGAAGACCCAGCGGCCGAGCGCGACGAGGATCGCGGGCAGCAGCGTGACCTCGGCGAGCAGCGCGACGGCGACGCCGATCGCCATCACCGGCCCCATGCTCTTGGTCGAGTTCAGCTCGGCGACCAGCAGCACCAGCATGCTGATCGCGACCGTGGTGCCGCTCGCGACGATCGCCGGCCCGGCGCGGTGCAGCGCGATCGCCATCGCCTCGTGGCGGTCCCGGTGCCGCCGCAGCTCCTCCCGGTAGCGGGCGATGAGCAGCAGCGCGTAGTCGGTGCCCGCCCCGAACACCAGCACGGTCAGGATGAACGCGGCCTGCCCGTTCACGGTCAGCCCGGCGTGCCTGGCGAGCAGGTACACCACCCCCTGCGCCGTCTCCAGGGCGAAGAACACGCAGATCAGCGGCAGCATCCAGAGCAGCGGGCTGCGGTAGGTGAGCAGCAGGATGAGGATCACGATCGCGGCGGTGATCAGCAGGAGCGTCTTGTCGAAGCCGCTGAACACGTTGCCGAAGTCGCCGCCGTATCCCGCCGGGCCGGTGACGTGCGCGGAGAGCCCGGGCGGATTCCCGTTCCGGGTGATCTTGCGGAAGTCCTTCACGCCGGTCCCGAGCAGGTCCCAGCCGGACGACCCGACCTTGACGTTGACGATCGTCTGCAGCGCCCGACCGTCCTTGGAGACCACCGGACCCTGCACGGTCGAGACGATGCCCCGGCGCGCCTCGCCCTTCGACTTGCCCGTGACGGACTTCAGCGCGACCGCGTCGGCGGCGGCCTTGGCCCGGTCGGCCGTCGTGACCGCGCCACCGTCCCGCTCGTAGACGATCACCGCCGGATACTCGTCGGACGGCACGAACGGCCGGGACAGGTTGTAGGCCTCGGTGGACTCGGCCCTCTTCGGCAGCCAGGACGAGGCGTCGTTCTTCTGCACGTGGACGAGCTTTCCGGCCATCGGCGCCGCGACCACGACGATCACGACCCAGACGAGGATGACCACCCACTTGCTCCAGCGTCCGCACGGCAGTGCGGAGATCCTGTTCGCGCCCGTCATCGCACCCCTCGGAAGCGTGGCCGCCCGCTCCCAGTGCAACTCGACCTTTCAGGACGAGCAAGACATATCGCGTTAATCCAAGGAAACGTAAAGTCCCCTGGCCACAAGCGCGCAGGTGACCGCACCGACGACGTCCGCAAGCGGCCAGCGCGCCCGGCGACCGATGGTCCGGCCCCGCGGCCGGACCACCGCCTCCGTTCCCGCCGTTCCGGTCAGCCGGTGATCATGTCGAGGCGGCGCAGGATGACGCCCTCGCGCAGCGCCCACGGGCACACCTCGAGGACGCGCAGCCCGAACAGGTCCATCGCGGCGTCCGCGACGACCGCCCCGGCGGGCAGCAGCGGCGCGCGCCGCTCGGACACGCCCGGCAGCCCGGCGCGTTCGGCGACCGGCATCCGGGCGAGCTTGTCCGCCCACTCGGTGAGGTCGGAGTGCCTCAGCTCGCGCCGCGCGAGCGGGCCGTCCGAGGACGGCGGGGCGCCGGCGATCCGGGCGAGCTGGCGGAACGTCTTGGACGTGGCGACCGCGTGGTCCGGCCTGCCGTAACGGGAGACCTCCCCGACGTGGCGGGCGATCTCGGCGCGGACGTGCCGGCGCAGCTCGCGCACCCGCTCGGCGGACGGCGGGTCGGACTCGAACCAGTCCCGGGTGAGCCGGCCGACGCCGAGCGGCAGCGAGATCGCGACGTCCGGGGCCTCGTCGATGCCGGTCGCGATCTCCAGCGACCCGCCGCCGATGTCCACCACCAGCAGCCGGCCGGACGACCAGCCGAACCAGCGGCGCACCGCGAGGAAGGTCAGCCGCGCCTCCTCCGGGCCGGGCAGCACCTGGATGTCCACCCCGGTCGAGGCGCGCAGCCGGGCCAGGACCTCGGTGCCGTTGCCCGCCTCGCGGACGGCGGAGGTCGCGAACGCGACCAGGTTCTCCACGCCCTTGTCCTCGGCGATGCGCAGCGCGTCCCGGACGAACGCGGTCAGCCGCGCCTCGCCCTCCGCCGTCAGCCGGTCGCCCTCGAGATGGGCGGCCAGGCGCATCTCCTCCTTGTGGGAGAAGGCGGGCAGGGGCCGGGCCCCCCGATGGGCGTCCACCACGAGCAGATGCACCGTGTTGGACCCGACGTCCAGCACACCGAGTCGCATGGTGCGAACGCTATAGGTGCGGAAGGCCCGGTACCGAATCAGAGGCCCGATACCGCGTCAGAGGCCCGATATCGACCGGCCGCCGTTCCGGATGTCGCCGTGCCGGATCAGTCGTCGCGCCGGATCAGTCGTCGCGTTTCTCCTCGGTGAGGGCGTCCACGCAGACCGCCACGGCGAGCGCGAGCGGGACGTCGTAGCCGTCCACGATGTCGACCGCGTAGGTGTCGCGGACCCGGAACCACTTGCGCGAGATGAGCGCGACCGGGCCCTCCTCGCCCTCGATCCCGTACTCCTTGTCGAGCAGGTCGCCGCGGACGGTCCACTCGCCGCCGCCCTCGTGGTCGACCTTGAGCTGGTCGCGGAAGAGCGTGAAGTGCTTCTTGTGCACGGTCGCGATCCGGTCGCCGCCGCGTTCGACCACCATCGAGTCGTGCACGCTCATCAGCTTCTTGCGGATCACCGCCACGACCTCGCCCTCGCGGGTCTTCAGCTCGAAGGTCTGCCGGATCCGCAGGGCCTTGCCGTCGACGAGGAAGACCTTCCGGCCGTTCTCGTCCTCGACCCAGAAATCCTCGCCGACCCCGAACACCCGGTCGCGAATGAGGAACTTCATGCCCGTGCCTCCGTCCCCGCGGCGGCGGGAGCCGCCACTACGGATACCGTGGCCGACGTGAGTGAGGACACGCAACCCGCCGTCCGGTGGCGGGTGCCGCCCGCGCAGACCGCCGTGAAGATCGCGGCGGCCGTCGCGCTCGCCGCGCTGACGGTGCTCTCCCTGGACGATCCGCAGTTCGTGCTGCTCGCGGGGGTGGCGGCGGTCGGCGCGACCGCGCTCGCGGTGCGCGACGTGCTCGCCCCCGTCCGCCTGGAGGCCGACGTGGAAGGGCTTACGGCCGTGCGCGGTTACGCGACGCGGACGCGGCTGGCCTGGCCGGAGGTCACCGCCGTCCGGGTGGACGAGCGCAGGCGCCTGTTCAGTAAGACGCTGCTGCTGGAGATCGAGACCGAGGACGACCTGATCATGCTCAGCCGGTTCGACCTGGGCGCGGACGTCCGGGACGTCGCCGACACCCTCACCGAGCTCCGGGACCGCGCGACCGCCTGAGAACGAGGACGGCCCGGGCCGAGGCCCGAGCCGTCCCAGAAGATGACCGTCGATCAGACGGGCAGTTCGTCGCCCTCGGCCGGGTAGGACGACTGCGCGCCCTCCCCCCGCACCGCCGCCGCGCCCACCCGGACCGCGAACCGCGCCGCCGACTCCAGGCCGTCGCCGCGCGCGAGCCGCAGGCAGAGGGCCGCGGTGAAGGCGTCCCCGGCGCCGGTGGTGTCCAGCGCCACGACCTTCGGCGACTCGACGGACCGGACGCCGTCGCGGGTGGCGACGAGCGCGCCGTCCTCGCCGAGGGTGATCACGACCGACCTCGGCCCGAGGTCCAGCAGGCAGGTCGCCAGCGTGGCCGGGTCGTCGGACGGGTCGTGGTCGGGCAGCAGGAACGCCGCCTCGTGCTCGTTGACCACCAGCGGGTCGCAGAGCGCGAGCAGGTCGGACGGGATCGACGCGGCGGGCGACAGGTTCAGCACCACGCGCGCCCCGGCGTCCGCCGCCGTGCGGGCGGCCGCCGCGACGGTCGGCTGCGGGATCTCCAGCTGCAGCGACACCACCGCCGCGCCCGAGATCAGCTCCCGGGCGGACAGGACGTCGTGCTTGGTGAGCCGGCCGTTCGCGCCGGGCGACACGATGATGCTGTTGTCGCCGTCCGGGCCGACCGTGATCAGCGCGACCCCGGACGGCCCCTCGGCGACCAGCAGGTGCGACACGTCCACCCCGGCGGCGCCGAGCGACTCGCGCAGCAGCGCGCCGTTGCCGTCGTCGCCGGTGCGGGCCAGGATGCCGACCCGGCCGCCGAGCCGTCCGGCGGCCACGGCCTGGTTGGCGCCCTTGCCGCCGGGCAGCGTGGCGAGGTCGGAGCCGAGCACCGTCTCCCCCGGTCCGGGCCGCCGGTCGACCCGGACGACCAGGTCGGCGTTCACCGACCCCACCACGACCACCTCGTGCGCCATCCGCTTCTCCCCCTCTTCAGCCGCCGCCTCAGCCCGCGAACTGGTCGGCGTTCTCGCGGGTCGCGACCTTCACCGGCACCGCGTTCGTCGCGTCGATCTTCTCACCCTGGGCCGCCTTGATCGCGCTCTGCACCGCCATCTGGCCGAGCAGCCGGGGCTGCTGGGCGACGGTCGCGAACAGCGTGCCCGCCTTGACCGCCTTGACGCCGTCCGGGGTGCCGTCGAAGCCGACGACCTTGACCTGCGAGCCGGCCTTCTTGCCGAGCGCCTTGATCGCGCCGAGCGCCATCTCGTCGTTCTCGGCGAACACGCCCTTCACGTCGGGGTTCGACTGGAGCAGGTTGGTCATGACGTCCAGGCCCTTGGTCCGGTCGAAGTCCGCGGGCTGCTTGGCCACGACCTGGATGCCGGGGTACTGCTTGATGCCCTCCAGGAAGCCCTGGCCGCGCTCGCGGGAGGCCGAGGTGCCCGGCTGGCCCTGGATGATCACGATCTTGCCCTGGCCGCCGAGCGACCCGGCGAGGGTCTTGGCCGCGTCCTTGCCGCCCGCCACGTTGTCGGACGCCACGAACTGGGCCAGCTTCGCGCCGTTCACGGTGCGGTCGGCGGCGACCACCGGGATGCCGGACCGGTTGGCGGCCTGGACCGCGGGCGCGGCGGCGTCGGAGTCGACCGGGTTGATCACGATCGCCTTCATGCCCTGGCTGCTGTAGTTCTGCACCTGGTTGACCTGCTGGGACGCGTCGTTCTGGGCGTCCTGGACGGTCAGCGTGACGCCCTGCTTCTTCGCCTCCGCCTGCGCTCCGTCCCGGAACTGGACGAAGAACGGGTTGTTCAGCGTGGAGACCGACAGGCCGATCTTGATGTTCTTGTGCGCGCCGCCCGCGACGCCGCCCGATCCGCCGGACTTGTCGCCGGTGGAGGCGACGCCGACCGCGATCGCGACGACCGCCGCGAGGGCGACGGCCGCGCCGGCCCACGCCTGCCGGGACGACAGCCGCAGCCCCTTGCGCCGGACGGTGTCCAGCAGGACGGCGAGGGCGATCACGACGCCGATCACGACCTGCTGCCAGAAGGCCGTCACCGACAGGAGGTTGAGGCCGTTGCGCAGGACAGCGAGGATCAGCGCGCCGACCAGGGTGCCGAACGCGCGGCCCTTGCCGCCCGCGAGGCTCGCGCCGCCGATGACGACGGCCGCGATGGCGTCCAGCTCGTAGCCGTTGGCGGCCTGCGGCTGCGCCGAGGCGAGCCGGGAGGCCAGCACGACGCCGGCGACGGCCGCGAACGCGCCGGACAGGGCGTAGGTGGCGAGCTTCTGCCGGTCCACCCGGATGCCGGACAGCCGGGCGGCCTCCTCGTTGCCGCCGATCGCGTACATCGCGCGGCCGGAGTAGGTGCGGGCCAGGACCAGGGCGGTGATCCCGCCCATCGCGAGCATCACCAGGACGGGCACCGGCAGGTACTTGCCGATGGTGTCGCCGAGGTGGGTGACCGCGGACGGCAGCGGGATCGGGCTGCCGTCGGAGATCACCAGCGCCAGGCCGCGCGCCACGCCGAGCATCGCGAGCGTCGCGATGAACGGCGGCAGCTTCCCGTAGGTGATGAGCAGGCCGTTGACCAGCCCGGCGGCGATGCCGACGAGCACGGCCAGGACCAGCGCTATGGGCCACGGCACGCCGTGGCCGGTGGCCGTCCAGGCGAGCACGACCGCCGACAGCGCGGCGACCGCGCCGACCGACAGGTCGATGCCGCCGGTGACGATGACGAAGGTGACACCGAACGCGAGGATGGCGGTCACGGCCGCCTGGACGCCGACGTTCAGCAGGTTGGTGACGGTGAGGAAGTCACTGGACATCAGCGCCAGGACGATCACCAGGACGACCAGCCCGGCCAGCGCCCCGTTCTCCCCGAGGAATCGCCGGGCGATGCTCGCCGCGCCCGCTCCGTTGCTCTGCCGCGTCTCACGCGGTGTGGTGGTGCTCATGATGGGTCCTTCTGGGAGTTCTCGGGGGTGCTCGACACGGCGAGCTCCATCACCGCGTCCTGGGTGGCCTCGGCGGACGCCAGCTCACCGGCGATCCGGCCGCGTGCCATGACCAGCACCCGGTCGCTCATCCCCAGCACCTCGGGCAGGTCGCTGGAGATCATCAGGACGGCGCGTCCGGCCGCGGTGAGCCGGTTGACCAGCTGGTAGATCTCGACCTTCGCGCCGACGTCGACGCCGCGGGTCGGCTCGTCCAGGACGAGCACCCGGGCGTCGGCGAGCAGCCACTTGCCGATCACGACCTTCTGCTGGTTGCCGCCCGACAGCGTGCGGACCTCCTGGCCGAGGCCGTGCATCCGCACGCCGAGCCGGTCGGCCATGCCGGCGGCCTCCGCGCGGTGCTTGGAACGGTCCACGACACCGGCGCGGCTGACCGAGCCGAGCGTGACCAGACCGAGGTTCTCGCCGACGTCCGCGCCGAGCACCAGGCCCTGGCCCTTGCGGTCCTCGGGGACGAGGCCGAGCCCCGCCTCCCGCGCCGCGTGCACCGAACCCGGCGCCAGCCGCTTGCCGTCCACGACCACCTCGCCGGTGTCGTAGCGGTCCGCGCCGAACAGCGCCCGGGCGACCTCGGTGCGGCCCGCGCCGACCAGGCCCGCGAGGCCGACGACCTCGCCCGCCCGGACCTCGAACGACACGTCCTCGAACGCGCCCTCGCGGCCGAGCCCGCGCACCTGCAGCAGGACGGGACCGGGCTCGGCCCGCTCGCGCGGGTACTGCTGCTCGATAGACCGGCCGACCATCAGCCGGACCAGCTCGCGCTCGGGGGTGTCGGCCGGGACGCGCCCGACCGAGCGGCCGTCGCGCAGCACCGTCACCCGGTCCCCGATGCGGGGGATCTCCTCCAGGTGGTGGGTGATGAACACGACCGCGACGCCCTGCTCGCGCAGCCCGGAGACGATCGCGAACAGCCGCTCCACCTCGCCGGTGGTCAGCACGGCGGTCGGCTCGTCCATGATCAGGATCCGGGCGTCCAGGCCGAGCGCCTTGGCGATCTCGACCATCTGCGCGCGGGCGATGCCGAGGTCGCCCATCCGGGTGCCCGGGTCGACGTCCACGCCGACGCGGGCCAGCAGCTCGCGCGCCCTCGCGTTCATCGCCCGCTTGTCGACCAGGCCGAACCGGCGCGGCTGGCGGCCGAGGAACAGGTTCTCGGCGACGGTCAGCTCGGGGACGAGGTTGAACTCCTGGTAGATGGTCGCGATGCCGAGCGCCGCGGCGTCCTGCGCCGACCGGATCTCGACGGGACTCCCGTCCACCTCGATCGTGCCCTCGTCCGGACGGTGCGCCCCGGACAGCGTCTTGATCAGCGTGCTCTTCCCGGCGCCGTTCTCGCCGAGCAGCACATGCACCTCGCCCGGACTGAGGTCGAAGTCGACCCCGTCCAGCGCCTGCACGCCCGGGAAGCCCTTGCGCAGGCCCCGCACGCGCAGGATCTCTCCGGATCTCCCGGTGCTCATGCCGGAACGCTCCCTTCGTTGTGCCTTCCGCCCCGCGGGTTCTCACGGGGTTCCCCGCAGGACCCGCGGACGACCAGTCGCGCCCGCAGCGTCACCGTCTCGACCTCACGCCCGGCCACGCGCTCGGTGAGCGCGCGCACGGCGCGCCTTCCGAGCTCCTGGACGGGCTGGGCGATCGCGGTCAGCGGCGGGTCGAGATGGATGAACCAGGGGACGTCGTCATAGGAGGCGAGCGCGATGTCCCCCGGGATGGACAGCCCGCGCGCGTGGATCTCGTCCAGCGCGCCGAGGGCCATCAGGTTGTCCCCGGCGACCACGGCGTCGGGGGGGTCGGGAAGGTCGAGCAGCCGGGCGAGGGCGGCGCGGCCGCTGGCCGCCTGGAAGTCGCCCTCCTCCAGGTACTCGGGCCGGACCGGCAGGCCGCGGCGCGCCAGGGCGCACGCGAACGCGTCGGTGCGCTCGCGGCCGGTCGACAGGATCGCCGGGCCGGACACGAACGCCGGACGGCGGCGGCCCAGCGCGAGCAGGTGCCCGACCAGCTCGTCGATCGCGTCCGCGCCGTCCGCCCGGACGGTCGGGACGTCGAGACCGTGCAGCGTGCGGTCGAGGAAGACGACCGGGGTGCCGGACTCGACGGTGTCGCGGACCAGCGGCGTCAGCTCGGCGGTGGGGCACAGCAGCAGGCCGTCGACGCGGCGCTCCAGCAGCGTCCGGACGTAGTCGTCCTGGCGGCCCGGCCGCTCGTCGGCGTTGCCGATCACGACCGCGTACCCGGCGATGCGCGCCTCGTCCTCGACGGCGCGCGCCAGCTCGGTGAAGAACGGGTTGAGGATGTCGCCGATGACCAGCCCGATCGTGCCGGTCGCGTCGGTGCGCAGCGAGCGCGCGACCGCGTTGCGCCGGTACCCGAGCCGCTCGACCGCCGCCAGCACGCGGGCACGGTTGGACTCCGACACGGTCGCGCTGTCGTTCAGCACGCGCGAGACCGTGGCGACCGACACGCCCGCCAGCTTCGCCACGTCCTTGACGCTGGCCCTGCCCTGGACGGCCATGTCCGCACCCCCTCTCGGGAACCGGTGGTGTAATCGTTTACATCCGCTCGTGTAAACGATTACACCATCACCCTCATTCCCGCAAAACGCAGGGAGATCAGGAGCCGCCCAGGTCACCGCCGTCGCGCCCTGGGCACGCGGCCGCGGCGTTCGGCCACGGGGGGTGCGGCGGAACTCCGGACAAACGGGATGATGATCACTCTGTCCGGTGCGGACCCCGGTCACCACCCCCACCTGGCCGGTCGTGGGACCCGGGACCCCACCGAGCGACCCCCGAAAGGAACGACCCATGCGAATCGCGATCATCGGAGCGGGCCCCGCCGCCGTCGGCCTGGTCGACACCCTCGCGCGCTCCGGCGCGGACGGCGCCGCGCCCGATGTCGTGGTGTTCGACCCGTCCCCGCACTCCTGGCGGGGACGGCCCTACGCACCCGACCTGGACAGCGTGCTCGTGAACGTCCCGCCCGCGATCATGTCGGTGCGGCACGGTGACCGGGAGCACTACGCCTCCTGGCTCGGCGAGCGCGGCGCGGCTCATCTCGACCCCCTGCTGGGCGCGCCGCTCGTCCCGCGCGCCCTGTACGGCGAGTACCTGGAGCAGACGGCCGAGAAGGCGATGGCCGCCGGGAACGTTCGGCTGGTGCGGGCGCGGGTCGTCGCCGTGACCGGAGACCTGCGGATCCGCACCGAGGACGGCCGTGAGCACGAGGCCGACCGGCTCGTGCTCTGCGTCGGCTCCGGCACCCCGGCCGACCTCCACGGCCTGGACGGGACGCCCGGGTACGTCACCGACCCCTATCCCCTGGCGCGCACCCTGGCGGACGTGCGGCCGGAGGCGTCCGTCGCGATCATCGGCAGCAGGCTCACCGCCGTGGACGTGGCCGTGTCGCTCGCCGCGCGCGGCCACGCGGGCCCGATCTCGCTGGTGTCGCGAGGCGGGATGCTCCCGCACGTCTGGCTGCGCCCGGACGACCACCGGCCCACGCGCCTCACCGTCGAGGCGGTCGAGGCGCTCGGCGCGGACGTGACCCTCGCGAGCCTCCGCGACCTGCTGCGCGCCGAGCTGGACGGCCTCGGCGAGGACATCGGCGACCTGGAGGCCGACCTGCGCGCCGCCGCGACCGAGGCCCCGGCCGCCCGGCTGCGCCGCCAGATCGAGACGGTGGGCACCCACTCGCAGGCGCGGCGGCTGCTCCAGGACGCCTGCCACGGCGTCATGGCGTCCGCCTGGCCGCTGCTGCCCGAGGCGGACCGGGCGACGCTGCGGCGGCACGCCCGGCTGGCGGTGTCACTGGCGTCCCCGATGGTCCCTGTGAACGCCGTGCGCATGCTGGCGCTCTACGACTCCGGTCAGCTGGACTCGCTGGCGGACGTCCGGTCCGTCCGGTCCGTCCGGTCCGTCCGGGCCTCGGAGGGGGGCTTCATAATCGAGACCGGCGGAGGGACGCGCCACGCGGACGTGGTCGTGAACGCCGTGAACCCGCCGCCCGGGTCCGTCCCGCGGGCCGCCGCCGAGCTGGTCGGCACGCTGCTGAGGGAGGGGCTCGCGGCGCGTCATCCGGACGGCGGGATCCTGCCGTCCGACCCGCGCGTCCACGTCGTCGGCGACCTGCACGGCGGCCGTCCGTTCCTGACGGGCGGCATCCCCGACGTCGTCGGCGCGGCGGCGCGGACCGCCCGAGCCCTCACGCGAGCGTGAGGGTGCTCGTGAGCGAGGCCGCCCGGGCGCTCAGGCGGGCGTGAGGGAGGCCAGGTCGACGAGCTCGGCGAGATCCTCGACGGTCGTGTACCAGCCTCGGCCTACCGGCTGCCCCGCGCGGGTGACCAGGAAGGCCGAGGTGGCGTCGGCGGGGACGCCCGCGAAGTCGGCCCAGGCGCGGTGCGAGCCGTCCAGCGGGACGGCCGTGACGCGCAGGCCGTCCGGGCCCGTCCAGACTTTCATGCACCCAACGCTACAGACCGGACACACTGTGTGACATTCCGGGGTCTTGACCGGGCGGCCCGGGCGGTCAATGATCGGCGGATCCCCTCGGGAGGTGCTCCATGGCGGGTTCTGAGGCGCGTGTGGCGACGGCGTCCGACAGCGATCGGATCGCGGCAGTCCTCGCGCGCGCGTTCGAGGACGACCCGGTGTGGAGCTGGATACTGCCGGACGAGTCGTCCCGGCCCCGGCGGCTGGAAGCGGCCTTCGCCACCCTGTTCCGCGCCGTCCATCTCGGGCACGGGGCGAGCGAGCACACCGGCCGGTTCGACGACATCGAGTCGTCCGCGCTGTGGGATCCGCCTGGTGCCTGGCGGATGCCGATATCGGCGCAGGCGCGCCAGGCCGTTCCGCTCATGCGCGCGTTCGGGACGCGCCTGCCGACCGCCCTGCGGGCCCTCGGACGTGTCGAGAGCCACCATCCGAAGGAACCGCACTGGTATCTGGCGTTCCTCGGCACCGACCCGAAGGCGCAGGGCCACGGCCTGGGGACGACCCTCATGCGCTCGCGGCTGGAGCGGTGCGACGAGGCCCGGACGCCCGCCTACCTGGAGTCGTCCAAGGAGAGCAACGTCCCGTACTACGAGAAGTTCGGGTTCAGGGTGACCAGGGAGCTGCGGCTCCCCGGGGACGGGGCCCCGCCCGTGTGGCTGATGTGGCGGGACCCCGAAGCGGGCTGACCCGAGGGTCAGGAGCGCTCGCCCAGGAAGTCCTGGCGGGCGCGGAAGGCGGTGTCGGAGTTGTCGGTGAACATGCCGTCGATGCCCGCCTTGAAGTACGCGTCGTACTCCTTGAAGCTCTGCCCGTAGTCGCCGAGGGGCGTCCCGTTGCGCAGGTCGGTCGGCAGGTACTTGTTCTCGTTCCGGAAGGTGTACGGGACGACCTTGAGACCGGCCTGGTGCGCGTCCCTGACCAGCGGCCCGGGGGTGCCGAGCGAGCCGTCCGCCTTCGGCGGGACGACCATGGCCTTCTCCGGCCCGATCCAGTCGGCGTAGGTCCGGACGGTCTTCAGGCCCGCGGGCTCGGCCATCTCCGCGAAGGTCGGCCCCTGGCCGGTCGCGACCGTGTCGTACGGCGAGCCGCTGGCCGACATGCACTGCAGGACGGTCACGTGCGGCAGCGCCTTGTGCAGGATCCGCAGGCTGGACGGCTCGAAGGACTGGACGACCGTCCGCCCGCCCTTGTCGAAGCCGTTCCGCCGGATCGTGGCGGCGACGGTGTTCTCCAGCGGCAGCCCGATCGAGCGGAAGTAGGTCGGGTGCTTGGTCTCCGGGACGATCCCGATCTTGCGGTGGTACTCGCGGGTGAACCGCTTGGCCAGGTCGATGACCTCCTGGAGGGTCAGCACCTGGTAGCGGCCGTTGTAGAGGGTGTTGTGCTGCCGGATGTCGGGCAGCCGCTCGACCGCGCGGAGCGTCTTGATCTCGGCGAGCGTGAAGTCCTCGGTGAACCAGTCCGTGATCTTCGTGCCGTCCACGGTCTTGGTGGTCCTGCGGCTCGCGAACTCCGGGTGGGACGCGACGTCGGTCGTCCCGCCGATCTCGTTCTCGTGCCGGACGACCAGCTGGCCGTCCTTGGTGGCGACCAGGTCGGGTTCGATGAAGTCCGCGCCCATCCGCACGGCCAGCTCGTAGGAGCCCTCCGTGTGCTCGGGGCGGTACCCGGACGCGCCCCGGTGCCCGATGATCAGCGGCCCGCGGGCGACGGTCATGGCGGGCTCGGCCTGCGCGGACGGGGCGGCCGAGGGCGAGGCGGCGGGCAGGGTGGTGGCCGCGAGGGCGGCGACCGGCACCAGCACGGCCGCGGCCGCCGCGAGGGCTCGGGCTCGACGGATCATCTGTCGGGCTCCCTTTCGTGGGACGAGGTGTGCCCGGAACGTACCGACCTGACGGGGTCCCGGCCGGGAACCCGGCGGTGACGTCCCGGACAACCTTGACCGCCCGACAGATGAACGGGCCCGGGGGCACGACCCGGCCGGTCATGCCCCCGAGCCCGTCCGCTCGTGTCAGCCCATCCAGTCGAAGGTGGCCGGGTCGGGGCCGAGCCGCTGCCCGGTGTCCAGCGCCGCGATCGCGGCCATGTCGGCGTCGCTCAGCTCGAAGTCGAACACGTCGATGTTCTCGGCGATCCGGGACGGCGTGACCGACTTCGGGATGACGATGTTGCCTAGCTGGATGTGCCACCGCAGGACGACCTGCGCCGCGGTCTTGCCGTGCGCCTTGGCGATGCGGCCGAGTTCGGGGTCGTCCAGGAGGCCCTTGCCCTGGCCGAGCGGGCTCCACGCCTCGGTGCGGATGTCGTGCTCGGCATGGAACGCGCGCAGCTCCTCCTGCTGGAAGTTCGGGTGCAGCTCCACCTGGTTCAGGACCGGCTTGACGGAGGTCTCGGCGAACAGCCGCTCCAGCGTGCCGATCGTGAAGTTGGAGACGCCGATCGCGCGGATCCGGCCGTCCTTGTAGAGCTTCTCGAACGCGCGCCAGGTGTCCACGTACTTGTTGTGCGAGGGCACCGGCCAGTGGATCAGGTACAGGTCCAGCACGTCCAGGCCGAGTCGTTCCATGCTCACGTCGAACGCGCGCAGCGTGGAGTCGTAGCCGTGGTCGGAGTTGAACAGCTTGGTGGTGACGAACAGCTCGTCGCGGTCGACGCCCGAGCCGCGCAGCGCGCGCCCGGTGCCCGCCTCGTTCTGGTAGGCGCTGGCCGTGTCGACGCTCCGGTAGCCGTTCTTCAGCGCGACGGCGACGGCGCTCTCGGCCTCGTCGTCGGCGACCTGCCAGACCCCGAAGCCGAGCTGCGGCATCTCGACGCCGTTGTTGAGCCGCACGTTGGGTACGGTCACGATCCCCCCTTTTCCGAAGCAAAAGTATTTAACGGATTCGCACGTACAGACCTGCACGAACGAGCATCCGTCTCGGTTGTATCCGATCTCTGGACCATGCCCCGAAAGCGGGCCCCGAAAAGATGTCGGGGTTTCCCACGATGTGACGGACCGGAGCGCGGGGCACGATCGGGGTTACCGCCACCCCGTACAGGAGCCCCGCCATGCCCTCCGCCGCGCACTCCCGCGTGCCGTCCGCGCCCCAGCCCCCCGGTTTCCGCATGCCCCCGGCCGCCCAGGTCGCCCGGCTCATGGCCGACCCGCTCGGCTTCTACGAGGCGGGCCGCCGCCGGTTCGGGCCGATCTTCACCCTGCGGTACCCGGGCCTCCCGCCCGAGGTCTGCGTCGCGACCGCCGAGCTGGCCGAGGAGGTGTTCGCCACCGACGGCGGGCCGGGCCGCGCGGGCGAGATGCGGCGCGCGTTCATCGGCCCGCTGGTCGGCGAGGAGTCGCTGCTCTGCCTGGACGGCGATCCGTGGTGGCGGCACCGCCGCCTGGTCAGTCCGCCGCTGCACGGCCGCGCGGTCGCCTCCTGGGCGGACCGGATCGCCGAGATCGCCGTGGCCGAGGCCGCGCGCTGGCCGGTCGGCGTCGCCATGCCGCTGCGTCCCGCGATGGAGCGGATCACCCTCGAGGTCATCATCCGCGTGGTGTTCGGCATCGAAGACGCGCGGCGGCTCGGCGCGCTCCGCACGCTGCTTCCCCGGCTGATGCGTCTCGCGGGGTCGGCGGCGCTGGTCCGCATCCCGCCGAACGCCCGCGAGCGCGCGCTCGCCTCCCCGCTGCTGTTGCGCGCGGGCGTGCTGCCCACCACGCGCTACGTCCGCGCGCGGGACGAGGTGGACGCGATCCTGTACGACGAGATCGCGCGCCGCCGCGCCGAGCCGGACGCGACGGCCGGAGCCTCCGACGTGCTGTCGCAACTCGTCGCCGCGCGCGACGAGGAAGGCGCGCCGCTGACCGGACGGGAGATCCGGGACGAGCTGATGACGCTGCTCGCCGCCGGGCACGAGACCACCGCGACCTCGCTGGCGTGGACGTTCGAGCGCCTCGTCCGGACGCCGCACGCGATGGACTCGCTCGTCGCCGAGCTCACGTCCGGCCCGTCCGCCGCGCGCGGTGGCTCGTCCGCGCGCGGAGACTCGCCAACCGGACGCGGGGGCTCGTCCGCCGGACGCGGGGAGACGTCCTACCTGGACGCGGTCGTCAAGGAGGGACTGCGCGCGCGGCCGGTCGTGCTCGGCGCGCCGAGGCTGCTGGACGACACGGCGAAGATCGGCGGCTACGAGATCCCGGCGGGCTGGTACCTGTCGGCGTCGATCCCGCTGGTGCTGAGCGATCCGGAGGCGTTCCCGTCGCCGGAGCTGTTCCGTCCGGAGCGGTTCCTCGCGGAGGCGTCGTCGCCCGAGGCCGTGGCGCGCGCGAACCGGGCGTGGATTCCGTTCGGCGGCGGCCGGCGCTACTGCGCAGGCGCGCAGCTCGCACTGTTGGAGATGCGCGTGGTGCTCGCCGAGGTGCTACGGCGCGTGACGCTGACGGCGGCGCGCCCGGAGGCCGAGAAACGGCGGCTCAAGAACGTCACGCTCGTGCCGGCCAGATCGGCGCTGGTCATCGCGCGTCCGAGAGAGGGCGGGGCGTCGTGGTGAACCCTGTCGGAACCGGACGGAAGAAGATGACGACTAAGGCACGGTCCACTTCAGACTGTTGACACCCGTGCCGTGAGGACGGTTGATAGCACTGTGACGATCGGGGGGGAGCTGATCACTCGAACCGACCGTCCACTCGGTAGAGTGGCCCCCGCGATCGACGCATTCGCGACAAGAGTACCAACACGGCGTATCGACCGCCTGTCTCTGGTGGGGTGTGGACATGGATGGTCGTACGGACCAGCAGCGCGCGGACCGTCCGCGCCCGGCCGGGCACAGTCCGGGCGGCCCGGCGACGGGGCGTGGTCCGGGCGAGCGGAACGACGCGCGTCCCGGCCAGGTTCCGCTGGTCGGACGGCACGACGTCCTCCAGGTCCTCGACGAGAGCCTCGACGAGGCCGCCGCGGGCGTGTTCCGCTTCGTCGCGCTCGCGGGTGAGCCCGGCGCGGGCAAGACGCGCCTGCTCGGCGAGCTGACCGCGGGCGCGGTCGCCCGCAAGCTCGCGGTGTCGTCCGGACGGGCCGCCGAGTTCGAGCAGGAGATGCCGTTCGGCGCGGTCGTCGACGCGCTCGACGACCACCTGGAGGAACACCTCCCCGAGCTCGGTCCCGCGACCGTGAAGCTGCTGCTCCCGGTCTTCCCCGCGCTCGCCGCCGTCGTGCAGGGCACGATGCCGACGGTCACCGGCAACACCCCCGTCGCCCGCTACCAGCTGTACCGCGCGGTGCGCCGCCTGCTCGAGCAGCTCGCCGCCGAGGACGGCCTCGTCCTCATCCTGGACGACGTGCACTGGGCGGACGAGGGGACGATCGAGCTGCTCGACTACCTCGTCCGGCACCCTCCGCGCGCCCGCGTGATCATCGCGGTGGCCTACCGTCCGGCGCAGGCGTCGGCGCGGCTCGCGGCGCTCGTCGAGGCGTCGCTGCAGGGCGCGTGCGGGCATCGCGTCCGGGTCCGTCCGCTGACCGAGGACGAGGTCGCGCAGGTGCTCGGCCCGAACGTCACCGCGACGCGCTGCCGCGAGCTGTTCGAGGCCAGCGGCGGCAACCCGTTCTACCTGGAGGCGCTCGCCCGCAGCGAGGAGCCGCTCGCCGAGGGACCGCGGGAGGGCGACCTGCCGCCCGCCGTCCGCGCGGCGTTGCAGATGGAGCTGAGCGGCCTGTCCCCCGACGCGCTCCGCGTCGCGCAGGGCGCCGCGGTCGCCGCCGACGAGTTCGCCCCCGCGCTCGCCGCCGTCGCCGCCGAGGTGTCCGACCCGGTCGCGCTGTCGGCGCTGGACGAACTGGTCGCGCGCGACATCGTCCGGCCGGGCGCGGGACGGTTCCGCTTCCGGCACCCGCTCGTCCGGCACGCGGCGTACGGGTCGGCGGCGGCGGGCTGGCGGCTGGCCGCGCACGCCCGCATCGCGACCTACCTCGCCGAGATCGGCGCGGTCGCCGCGGTCCGCGCCCGGCACGTCGAACGCTCCGGGCGCGTCGGGGACCGTCCCGCGATCGCCACGCTCGTGGAGGCCGGACGCGCCTACGCGACGCAGGCCCCGGTGACGGCCGCGCACTGGCTGAAGGCGGCGCTGCGGCTGATGCCGGAGAACGCCCCCGGGGGCGCGGGGCTGCCGTCCCGGATCGACCTGCTGATGGAGCTCGCGCAGGTGCAGTCGGTCGGCGGCGCGCTCACCGAGGGCCGCGAGACCGCGCGCACGCTACTCCGGCTGCTGCCCGGCGACGCCTACGAGCGGCGCGCCAAGGCGGCCCGGCTCGCCGCGCTCATGGAACGCCAGCTGGACCGTCCGCACGAGGCCCGGTCGCTGCTGCTGGACGAGCTGCGCAACATGCCCGACCCGCGCTCCCCCGCCGCGATCCCGCTGCGGATGCGGCTGGTCGCCGAGCGCACCATGCGGCTGGAGTTCCGCGCCGCGCAGGCCGTCCTGGACCTGATGCCGGACGACTCCGACGACTGGGAGCCGAGCCTGAGGGTCGCGGTCGCCGCGCTGCGCCCGATGCCCGCCTTCGCGGGCGGACGCGTCGCCGACGCGCTGCGCTACGCGGAGGTCGCCGACCGGCTGCTGCACACCGCGCCGAACGAGCATTTGGCCGACTGGATGGACGCGATCGCCTGGCTGTGCTGGGCGGAGACGATGCTCGGCCGGTACGGCAACGCCGCCCGGCACTTCGAGCGCGCGCTCGACGTCGCCCGCGACACCGGCCAGCTGTACGTGGTCCCCAACCTGCTCGCCGGGCTGGCCCGCTCCTACGGAACGCTGGGGAACCTGGCGCAGGCCGCGTCCGTCGCCGAGGACGCCGTCGAGGAGGCGCGGCTGGTCGTCTCGGGGCAGCAGATCGTGTTCGCGCTCACCCAGCAGAGCCTGGTCGCGACCTGGTCCGGCAACGAGGAGACCGCGCTGCGGCACGCCGACGAGGCCGTCGCGACCGGCGCGGGCATCGGCGAGTGGTGGGGGTCGATGGCCCACTACGCGCGGGCGATGGCGCTGTTCGGCCTCGGCCGCCAGGACGAGGGTGTCCAGGCGATCATGAAGGCGACCAACGGCTTCGAGACGCCCACGCTCGACCAGCGCACGCTGCTGTCCTGCGCCGAGACCCTCGCGCAGGTCGAAGCGGCGCGGGGCAGGCGGGACGCCGCGCTCGAGTGGGCCGAGCGCGCGCAGCACATGCGGCTGGACGGCGTCGACTCCAACAACGCGCTCGCCGACCTCGCCCGCGCGCACGCCCTGCTGAACGGCGACCCGGGCGAGGCGGCGCGCGCCGCGCTCACCGCCGCCGAGGCGCTGGAGGCCGCCGGTGAGCGCATCGACGCCGGACGCGCCCGGATGCGCGCCGGAACCGCCTACGCCGAGGCCGGGGACCGCAAGGCCGCCCGCGAGCAGCTGCGCATCGCCGCCGACACGTTCCAGGCGTGCGGGGCGCGGACGCTGCACGGCCAGGCGGCCCGCGAGCAGCGCCGCGTCGGGGTGCGGGTGCCCGCGCCCGGCGGCCGCGGCTCCGGGCCGGGCGGGCTGTCCAAGCGCGAGTACGAGGTGGCGTCGCTGGTCGCCGAGGGCTACACCAACTCGCAGATCGCCGAGCGGCTGTTCGTCAGCGTCCGGACGGTGGAGACGCACCTGTCGCACATCTTCACCAAGCTCGGCGTCTCGTCCCGGGTCGGCGTCGTCAGCTCCCTCAACCGCGGCGATTCCGGCCGGGACTGACCCCGCCGCGACGCCGGTCCGCAACTCACCCGATACTAGGGCGGACGTCGTTCCGGAAACGGATTCGGACGTCGGTCCGGACATCCGGACGGTCGGACGTCCCAACCGGACGCGCGGCGCCGTCGTCCCAGAGAAGGACGAGTTCAGCACACACCGGGACGCGGTGGGCGCGGTGCGCAGAGGGGTGTCAGTGCCGTCGGGTCCGGGCTTCCGGGACAAGTCAGGGTTTCCCACGATGCCGCCGGTCAGTGCCCGGCCGCATCATTCTTGCGGGCAAACACGGAGGCGAGGATGACGCAGACGACGATTCCGCGGCGGACGCTGGAGGGCGTCAAGGACGCCGACGTCACGGTGTTCCCGTTCGCGACGGGGGACGGTCTCGGGCTGGAGCTCACCCGGTTCGAGCGCGCGGAGTGCGACGACGTCGTGCTGCTGGTCCACGGCCTGACGTCCGCGAGCGACGTGTTCATCATGCCGGAGCACCAGAACCTGACCACCCACCTGCTGGACGCCGGGTTCACCGACGTGTGGGCGCTGGACTTCCGGATGAGCGGCCGGTTCCCCTACGACACCGAGACCCACCGCTACACCCTCGACGACATCGCGCTGTACGACTTCCCGGCGGCCCTGGAGGTGATCCGCCGCGAGATCGGCGACCGGCGGCTGCACGTGATCGCGCACTGCCTCGGCTCGGTGTCGTTCACCATGGCCCTGTTCGCCGGGACCGTCACCGACATCACCAGCCTGACCTGCAACAGCGTCTCGCTGACGCCGCGGGTTCCGGCGTTCTCCAAGCTGAAGCTGTCGTTCGGCCCGGCGTTCCTGGAGTACGTGGTCGGGCTGCCGTTCCTCGACCCGCGGTTCGGCGAGGCCCCGGCGTTCACCCGCGGCTGGATGCTGTCGCGGATGGTGTCGCTGTTCCACCGCGAGTGCGACATCCGCGCCTGCCACATGCAGAGCTTCCAGTGGGGCGCGGGGAAGCCCGCGATGTACGAGCACGAGAACCTGCTGCCCGCCACGCACGCGCGCGTCGCCGACATCTGCTGCGCGTCCGGGCTGCACTACTACCGGCACGTCCGCAAGATGGTCGACGCCGGGCGCTCGGTGAGGTTCTCCCCGGACGACCCGAAGTACGCGGCGCTGCCGAAGGACTACCTGGCGAACGCCGCCGACGTGACCACGCCGCTGCTGCTGCTCGCGCCGGAGAAGAACCGGGTGTTCACCGACTCCAACGTCCACCTCCACAAGATCCTCGAGAAGGCCGCGCCCGGCCGCCACGAACTGGCGGTGCTGCCCGGCTACGGGCACCTCGACCCGCTCATCGGCAAGAACTCGCACCTCGACGTGTTCCCCCGCATCGTCGACTTCCTCAAGCGGCACTCCGCCTAGGCCGCCTGGCCGGGCCGGGGCGCCGTCCGCACAGAACACAGAAGCAAGAGCAGGAGCAACAGCATGGAGCAGGTCGACGCGGTCGTCGTCGGCTCGGGATTCGGCGGGTCGGTCAGCGCGTACCGGCTGGCCGAGGCCGGGCGGTCGGTGGTGCTGATGGAGCGCGGCCGCCCCTACCCGCCCGGCGCCTTCCCCCGCTCCCCCGCCGAGATGGGACGGGCGTTCTGGGAACCGCGCGCGGGCCTGTACGGCATGTTCGACGTGTGGCGCTTCGACGGCTGCGACTCGGTCGTCTCGTCCGGGCTCGGCGGCGGCTCGCTGATCTACGCCAACGTGCTGCTCCGCAAGGACGAGCGCTGGTTCGTGCACGAGGAGATGCCGGACGGCTCCTACGAGTCGTGGCCGATCAGCCGCGCCGACCTGGACCCGCACTACGACGCCGTGGAGAAGATCCTCGAGCCGACGCCGTTCCCGCTGGACCGGGCGCCGTTCGACAACACGCCGAAGGCGCACGCCATGCAGGACGCGGCGGCCGAGCTCGGCCTGGACGTGACGCTGCCGCCGCTCGCGGTCCGCTTCGCCGCCGAGCCCGGCGGGCAGCCCGCGGTGGGCCTGCCGATCGCCGAGCCGTCCTACGGCAACCTCCACGGCGTCCCGCGGCGCACCTGCAACCTGTGCGGCGAGTGCGACATCGGCTGCAACGACGGGTCGAAGAACACCCTCGACCACACCTACCTGTCGGCCGCCCAGCACCACGGCGCGGACATCCGCACCGGGCACGAGGTGAAGGCGATCCGGCCACGTCCGGCCGGCGGGTACGAGGTCGACTACATCGTCCACGACATGGAGTCCAGGGCGCGCAAGCAGCCCGTGAAGACGATCGGCTGCGACCGGCTGATCCTGTCGGCCGGGACGTACGGCACCGCGCGCATCCTGCTGCGCTCGCGGGCGGCGCTGCCGGGGCTGAGCGGCGCGCTCGGCTCCCGCTTCAGCGGCAACGGCGATCTGCTGACGTTCCTACTCAAGGCCAAGGACCGCAACCGGGTCCGTCCTCTGGACGCCGCGCGCGGCCCGGTCATCACCAGCGCGATCCGGCTGCCGGACGACGTGGACGGCGTGCCCGGCGCGGGCCGCGGCGCCTACATCCAGGACGGCGGCTACCCCGGTTTCGTCGACTGGGCGGTGCAGGGCCTCGACGTCCCCGGCCAGATCGAGCGGATCGTGAAGTTCCTGGCCGAGCGCTTCCTCGACTTCTTCAAGGACGTCCCGGACACGCACCTGTCGGACGAGCTCAGCAGGCTCGTCGGCGACGGCTCCCTGACGGTCAGCTCGCTGCCGCTGCTCGGCATGGGCCGCGACATCCCCGACGGCCGTCTCGACCTCGACAAGCACGGCAGGCTCTACGCCGACTGGACGACCAAGACCAGCGAGGCCTACTTCGAGCGCGTCCGCAAGACGATGCAGAGCATCGCCGACGTGCTGGGCGCCGAGTACGCCGACAACCCGATGTGGTTCCGCAAGCGGATCATCACCGTCCACCCGCTGGGCGGCGTGCCGATGGGCGCGCACGACGGCGTGGGCGTGTGCGACCCGTACGGCGAGGTCTACGGCCACCCGGGACTCCACATCGCGGACGGCTCGGTCATGCCGGGTCCGGTCGGCCCGAATCCCTCGCTGACGATCGCGGCGTTCGCCGACCGCATGAGCACCCACCTGTTGGAGAGCAGCATGTCCACGACCAGCGCGTCCTCCACCACGACGACGGCGGAGGCCGCCGTCGCGCCCGTCACCGACACGGCCACCGTGGTCGCCGGTGTGGGGGCGGGCGTGGGGGCCGCGTCCAGAAGCGCGGGGGCCGGGCCTGCCTCCACGGCAGGCCCGCATCACGGGGCGGGGAGCGGCAGTGCGTAC
The DNA here is from genome assembly GCF_000518265.1 of Actinomadura oligospora ATCC 43269. Lineage (GTDB taxonomy): Bacteria > Actinomycetota > Actinomycetes > Streptosporangiales > Streptosporangiaceae > Spirillospora > Spirillospora oligospora. The sequence continues at coordinate 192,496 of NZ_JADG01000017.1, forward strand.
ATCCCGGAACCGGGGCCGCGGAAGGGACCCGGGGACCGGTCCCCCAACGCGGCGGGACGTACGTCACTGTCCTTCACCGAGCAGATGAAGGGGCACGTCACCTTCGGCACGCCGGACCCGCGCGCGGGCGAGGTGCACGAGGGGCGCGAGCCGTTCGCGTTCCGGCTGACCATCAGCACCGACGACGTGCACCGCTTCCTCGCCGAGCCCGAGCACGAGGCGACCGCCGAGGGCTGGATCGAGGCCGCCGGATGCGGCGGGCGGCGGCCGGTCCGGCAGGGCTGGTTCAACCTGTTCGCGCCGACCGGCGAGGCGCAGCGCCGGGTGATGCGCTACCGGCTGTTCTTCACCGACGACCGTGGGCGCGACCTCACCCTGACCGGTGAGAAGAACGTCCTGCACGGCCCGCCGACGCGGATCTGGCCGGACACCTCCACGCTCTCCACGCGCCTGCTCGCCGGGCACGTGCGGCCGGAGGACGACCCCGACGCCGAGGTCGTCGGCGCGGGCGTGCTGCACATCCAGCTGACCGACTTCGCGCGGCAGCTCACCACCTTCCGCACCGGCGGGCCGCACGGCACGACGGCGCTGGTCGAGTTCGGCCGGTTCTTCGCCGGCGAGCTCTGGGAGGTCTACGGCCCCGACCTCACCTGAACCGGGGCCCCTTGAACGCGCGGGACGGAGGAACTGCGGGGTGCCTCCGTCCCGCGCCCTTTTCTGTGCTCTTCGGGCGCTCCTCCTCGCGCGCGCCCGCGTATCCCGCTGATGTGCTTTCCGTCCGCGTCCGTGACCGTTCCCGTAGGCTCGATGTCCGACCTGAACGTCCACGCTGGAGGAAGCGTGAACGGAATCCTCCTCACTGGGAACCTGGCGGTCGGGGCCGCCCTCCTGGCCTCCCGGCGGACCGGCGGCGGACGCCGCAAGATCTGGGTGATCGTCGGACTCGTCGCCTTCGGCACGTGGATCCTGCTGGCCGGGCACTCCTCCGAGAGTATGCTGGTTGCCCTGATGTTCCATGCCACCGCGGCGATGCTGCTGGTGGAGATGACGGCGCTCCGGCGCCTCGTCGTCGATCTCGGATGGATGGCCGGCGGCGTCCTGCTCCTCCTGCTGAACCTGCCGTCCTGGCACGCCGGTGACCGGATCGCCGCCCACCGGTCGTGGGTCACGGTCTCGGCGCTGGCGGTCGTGGCGGCGCTGACCGCCGCGGCCGTGCGGACGAACCGGCTGGCCAGGGACCCCGACATCGGCCCCGGCGGAACCTGATGAGCGCCCCTTCGACGGTGCTGCAGCTGGCGCTGCTGGTGCTGGTCGTCCTGCCCGGGATCACCTACCAGTTCCTGCGGGAACGCCTGCGCGGCCCCGTCCCGGGCGAGCAGAACCTCGGCGAGCGCGTCGCCCGCGCCCTCGTCGCCTCCCTCGTGCTGGACGCCCTGTACCTCGTCCTCATCGGCCCGACGCTGGTGCGTGTGGTGCGAGGCGGGCAGAAGCACGGGTGGTCGCACGTGTTCCGGGAGCCGAGACTGACCGGGCTTCTGGGGCTCGTCCTGTTCGTCCTGGTCCCGGCCTTCGCGGCGTTTCTCGTCACCCGCCGGGAACGCCGGAGGCTCAATGCGGCGCGCTATCAGGCGACGCCGACCGCGTGGGATCAGATGTTCCGGAAGCAGGGGTCGTGTTTCGTACGCGTGCGCATGAAGGACGGCTCGTGGGCCGGGGGATGGTACGGAAAGGATTCGTACGCGACGTCCTATCCGCATCCGCAGGAGCTCTACCTGGAATCGGCATGGATGATGGACGGCGAGGGCGCTTTCCTACGGCGGGTGGACGGCAGCGGCGGCCTCTTCGTGCGGTCCGCCGATACCGACTACCTGGAGATCGTGCGGCCGGACGATACCAAGAGGGGCGATGATGCCTGAGAACGAACTGACCCCGTTCGAACGGGAACTGAAGGAATCGGTGGCGGAGGTTCGCGGCCATTCTCCGGCGGACGACACCGCCGAACCCACCGCCGCACCTCCCGGACGCGCCGGGCTCTCCCCCACCGCGGACAAGGACCCGGCGTCCGGGTCAGGCTCCGACGTGGATCAGTCCCGCCCATAGCCCGGGAAGGCGCGGGTACATCTCGGTACTCGCTCTCCGCGCGGTCGCGTGGACGGCCCGGGCGATGCCGTCGTCCGCCTCGCCTGTCGCGTCGAGTTCGGTGTACAGGGCCTTGGCGAGCTGGAACGCGCCGCGGTCGGGGAGCCTCCAGAGGGTCGAGACGACGTGCGGGAATCCGGCGAGCTGGAACGCCGAGGTGAGGTGGATCGCCTCGTCGTGGAAGCGCGGACCGGTCACCGCCGTCTCGCAGGCCGACAGGTAGGCGAACCAGGATTCCCGCAGGTCCAGGGCCGAGATGTCGGCGACGGTCAGCGGCGTCCGCTGGTGGTCGTGGAGGAGCAGCCTGCTCTGTGAGGGCGTCTCGGCCTCGGGCACCGCGTGGCAAGCGAAGTGCACCCACGGATGGCGCGGCAGTTCGGCGCACACCCGCTCGTGCGTCGCGTCGCCGTCCGCGAGGAGCGTCACCGGCCCGGGTGATGCGCGCTCGATGAACCTCGCCTCGTCCAGCGCTCCGGACAAGGGCCTGGCATCCGGGGTGTCCGACATCGCGACCACGAGCCACCCGTCACCGGACGGACGGACCCGTCGCCGCGCCGTGCCGAGCGCCCGGACCGTGGGGACGTACGACGAGACCACCCGGTCCATGAGCGTCGGCCCACCGTCGCGATGGTGGCCCGCCGCGTGCAGGGGAAGCCGGACGAGCGACCCGGTCGGCACCCACCACAGGCGCGGCGGGGACGCTCCCGGAGGCACGTCGGCGGGAAAGGCGGCGGGCAGAATCGGCGCCACGATCTCGTCCCAGATCCAGGCCAGCGCGTCGAAGGCCGGGCCCTGGGCGTCGACGTCGTGGATCACGCCCGGCCGGAAGCAGTCGTCAAGGCGTCTCGACCACTTCCCGACGCCGTCGGCCGTGATGTTCAGAGCCACGGTCCGGAACCCGTCGGGGGTGACGACGATGGCGTCCGATCTGCGGTCGGTGACATGGAGGTAGACGAGCGGGCCCTGCTCGCTCTCGGCCCGCAGCCGGTCGGCGGAGAACGGGCGGGCGAAGTCGCCGAAGCCCGGCAGGGCCCGGATGCGCCCGACCAGGTCCTGCCAGCGTTCGTCCTGGCCAGCGCGAAGGCGGCGCGCCGCGTCGGCCTGTTCGCCTCGTCCGGGCAGGGCGGTGACGTGGGTCATCTCCTGCCGCAGGCCGTCCAGCTCGTCCGCGAGGCCGGGGTGACGGCCCGCGAGCGCGCCGAGGTCGGTCCGCAGGTCGAGGCCGCGGGCCAGCAGGACGCCCCGGCCGTGCTCGAGCAGGACGGCCGCCTTGTCGGGCCTCCCGATCTCCAGGGCGCCCGCGGCGGCGGTCGCCGCGACGTCCGGCACACCGGCGAGCCGCTGTTCCTGGTCGCCGCGTTCCAGCTCGTGGGCCGCCAGGCGCGGCAGGAGGGCGATCACGTCCTCCAGCGCCTCGACGGCCTGCGCGTGCAGCCCCTCGGCGAGCGCGATGTCGCTCCAGGCGAGTCCCGCCCGCAGCCGGGTCGGCACATCGGACGTCTCGTGGCACGCCGCACTTGTGGCGGCGGCGAGCGCGTCGTCCAGGTGGCCGCCGCCCGGATCGTCCCGATGGATCGCGTGCAGGACGAGCGCGTGGTTGAGGGAGTACCGGGCGGTCTCGGGAGCGTCGGAGGCCCCTCCGAGCACGGCCTGCCGCGCGGCCTCCTCCGCCTCGTCCAGGAGGGAGGGCGCTCGCCTGGTCTCGTAGTGCCGGATCGGGTCCGCGGGCGGCGTGTCACCCCGCTGGGCGTGCGCGACGCGAAGCGCCAGGGACAGGTGATGCAGCGCCGAGGAGTACAGGGGATCGCCGGGCGGAAGCCGGCGGCGGACCTCGCGGCCCAACTCGATCGCCACCCGGAGTTCCCCGAGGTCCTGGACGAGCCTGCCGTGGCGCGTCAGCAGGTGACACATCCTGATCTCGTCGGCCACCCGGATGTACCCCCGCGCGGACGCCGAGTCGATGGCCGACCGGAGCCGGTCGAGGGCCTCCTCCAGGGACGGCAGGTCGCCCGTGGACTCGTGGACGCTGAACAGCACCGCGCTCAGGCGGGAGCAGCACAGAGGGTAGGAGAGGTGCCTCGGGTGCAGCAGCGCCACGGCCCGCGTGCCGAACTCACGCGCCTCGTCGAGGTCGCCCGCGGCTCCGGTGTGCTCGTGGCGCAGCCGGAGGGCCGTGCTCAGCTCGGTCAGGAGAAGCGCGCGGTGAGTCTTGAGTCCCCTGGCCGACAGTCCTTCCCTACCGATCCGCACAGCTTCGTCGAGGTCGGCGCGTTCGTGGAGGCGCTCGTACCGAATCCGCAGGGCCCGGAGCAGCACGCTCCTGGCACGCAGCCGAGGCCCTTCGCCCACCGAGGTGTGGAGAGCGTCCTGGTAGCCCTGGACGGCATGGTCGAGCGATCCGAGAGTGCCGTGCTTGTAGAAGTGGCGCAGCGCCGACTCGGCGTCACCGGCAGAGGCCGCCGACTTGTCGGCGTCGGCCGTCCCCCATCGATGCGCCTCCCAATTGCGCCACAGCATGGCGGCTCCGGCCAGCGCCATGGCCGCTCCCCCGGCCCCCTCGTACCAGCCGGGCTTCCCGCTGGGCGAGAGCCCGACATCGCACAGCACATAGATCAGGAAGCCCGGGCCGAAGCCGGTCATGCGGTAGCGCTCGATCAGGGGGACGCGCCAGTTCGCACAGCCGAAGACCGCCATCATGACGACGCCGAGGACGCCCAGGGCCTGCAGCCACTCGGACATCCGCTCACTCCGCCCAGATGGCCGCCGGGTCGAACACGCGGGCGACCTCCCGGTACCTCTCCCTGGCACGTCGCGACGCGTCCGCGTACGAAGGGCGTTCCCGCGCCAGCGCCGCGTAGAGCGCGAGGGCCTCCTCGCCGAGGGTCTCCGCCTCGGACCGCGCGGACAGCCCCTGGCAGCTCGGGAGGACGGCGCGGCGGAACCGGCGGCGTTCCAGGACGACGATCAGCCGCGAGGCCGCGGGCTCGGACGTGATCCGCCAGGGACGGCCGCGGGCGCCGCGCGCCGGTGGATGGTCCGCGATGAGTTCGGCGAGCAGGAGCCGCGCCTCGGCGGCCACGGCGATCCGTTCGGCGGCCGTCACGTCGCCGCGTCCGTCCGGGGCGAACCGCTCGACCGGCGGCGCCTCCAGCGCGCGGGCCGCCTCCGTGTGATCGCCGTGGGCCGGATCCGCGAGGTGGGCGCCGGCCAGCGCGGCACGCGCCTGGATGTCGGCGTGGTGGGGCGCCCGGGACGCCGAGATCTTCGGGACGGCCTCCTGCCCGAGGACGGACAGCGCGTGGCAGGCCGCGAGCAGCTCGGCCCGCCCCTCGCTGACGGAGCGCTGGTGGGCGCGCACGAGAGTGACATACAGGAGCAGGTGGTTCATGGCCCGCTGATAGGCCAGGCCCACGCGCAGCCTGCCACCGCCCACATCGGTGTCCCGCGCTTCCGTCCAGGCGGCGAGCGCTGCCCGGAGGTGGCGTCCCAGGGCCACTCTCACGTTTGGCGTCAGATGCGCTTCCCCGGCAGGAACTGCGGGGACACCCGTTTCAGTTCCGCGAAGATCGCGTCGGCCTCCGTCTTCAGGCGATGGCATTCGTCCTCCTCGTCCATGCCGGCGCAACTCGGCAGCACCGCCTGGAAGAAACGCTTCTTCTGCGTGTGGTAGCCCAGCCATTTGCCGAACGAGTCCCAGTCCTCGATCACCCACAACGCCCGCGCGCTTTTCCGTGTCGTGGCGGTGAAAGGGATCTCCAGCACGGAGGCCAGCAGGTCCCGCGCGTCGGCGGCGCCCGCGATCCGCAGTTCCGGGGTCAGTGGGGCGCGTTCGCCGCCCAGGGAGAGTTGGTACAAGGGCCGTGGCCTGCCATCTCGCACCGCCTGCTCGATGCCGGGCACGTCGCCCCTGGTCGGGTCGGCGATATGCGAGGCGGCTAACGCCATCCGCGCGTTCTGGAGCGCGGAATGGCGGGAGGCGGGCAGGAGAAGCCGCGTGAGTTCGCGCCCCAGGCAGCCGAAGGCGAAGTACGCCGGCGCCGGATCCTTCCCTTCAGCGAGTTTGACGTAGCTGAGAAAGGACCCCAACCCACGGGTGTACTTGTGGGCGGCCAGCAGGAATTTCCCGTCCGCCTCCGCCTGCCGTCCGGCCTCCCAGTGGACCAGGGCCTTCCGGATGCTGTCCTCGTGAGAACGCTTCATCGGTGGATCCCTCGAACGCGGATGTCCACCAGCCTAGGGCGGTCCCTCCTGAATGGTGCGGGGAATCGGCATCGTGTGGAGAAATACCGTCAGCCGAGCCGGTCGCGGTAGACGGTTCGCGCGGCCTCGATGAGGCTGATGTGGTCGGCCAGCCGCAGGTCGTCGCTGAGCCGCGCGCGGTCCCGGATCATGCGCTCGAAGCCGTCGAGGTAAGCCAGGCACCAGCGGACGTCGTCCTCGCGCGCGACATGGCGTCCGGCGACGTGCACGTGGACGGGGCTGGTCTGGGCGTAGACGCCCGAGCGGTGCATCGACCGGACGTGCTCCTGGCCGACCGCCACGGCGATCACATAGATCGGCTCGGAGACGGCGAGCCGGACGGTCAGCTCGTCCGGCGGGCCTTCGGCGAGGACGCCGTCCGAGGTGAGCAGCTGGACGGTCTCGACCTCCTCGCCGACCACGCGGACGGTGGCGGTGACCGTTCCGCCGGGTTCGGGAAGGTCGAGCGTGTCGCCGGGGCCGTGGCCGTCCACGTCGAGTTCGAGCCAGGGGCCGGTGGTCGCGAAGGTCCGTCCGCGGCGGATCGCGTCGGCGAACGACGCGGCGGTCAGGTCGCCGTCCACGCGGGCGTAGACGCGTTCCCAGCCGGGCGGGCTGGACTGGTTGCCGCGGCGTGTGAACGAGATCTGCGTGTCGCTCCCGGCGGTGACGGCGAGCCGGTTCCCCGCGCCGACCAGCCTCCGGTAGACGCGCGCCGTCGCGTGGACGTCCGAGTGGTTCAGGACGTCCAGGCTGTGCACGAGGCCGAGCGCGGCGTCGGCGACGATCTCGCGGGCCGAGCAGTTGCGTCCGTCGGAGAGCGCCTCGCTGGGCTCGCCGTCCTCGCTGACCGCGAGGTGGAACGGATGGCTGTAGCCCACGATCGCGCCGCGCGCGGTGAGGCCCCGGATGCCCTCGGCGTTCGGCGGCCAGTCGTCGGAGCCGAGGAAACCCGTGTGGTACAGCTCGGGCGGACGGTCCATGCCGAACGCGTAGAGGTGTCCGAGCAGGTCGTTGCGGTATTCGACGCCGAGGCGCGCGATGTGGCGCGGGGTGGACCAGGGGGCGTCGCGTCCGGCCCAGTGCTCCAGCGCCTCGCGGTCGTAGACGCGGACGCCCGAGACGTTCCCGGCGACGAGGTTGAGGACGTGCAGGTCCTCGCCCTGCTGGATCGCGGCGGCCTGCTCCGGCGTGCCGACGCTGTTCCCTGCCCAGTTCATGTGGACGTGCATGTCGCCGCCGTACCAGCCGCGCGCGGGAGCATCGTAGCGGCGGCGCGGGGTCAGCTCGACGGTCAGTTCCTCGTCCGGCGCGGGGTGGACGCGGACCTCGGCGATCTCGTACTCCGCGCCGCGCGTGACCAGGATGGTGAGGGGCTCGGCCGGAACGTCCAGGACGATGTCGTCGCCGTGGAAGTAGGGCTGGGCGTGCGCGTCGTGCCGGTCGGGCGCGTCCGGCGGGTACCAGCCGTGGCCGTCGTCGCCGACGACCGTCCAGCGGCAGGGCATGCCCGCGCGCACGCGGAGCCGCGCCACCGCGACCTGGCGGGTGACGGCGTCGAGCGAGACGAACACGTCGTCCACGACGACCTTGCTGTCGCTCGCTATCGGCACGAGAACCGCGCCGCCGGGCGTGAGGTCGTGGACGACGCCGTCGATCTCGACACGGGCGTCCTCGTCGCGGGACGAGTCGAGCAGCAGCGTCGTGGTGTGCCGGGCCCCGGCGGCGAAGACCGGGCGCGGACGGGCCTCGACGTGCGCGCCGTCCGGCGTGAGCCGCAGCGCGGCGAGGTTGTCGGGAAGCGCGCCGCCCAGGACGTCCCGGAGGATCTCGTGCATGTCGACGCTGTTCAGCGCAGCCTCGATGTGCGGGCCGGTCGATCCCTCGGCGCATTCGACCGCCTTCAGGAACCAGGCGACGAAGTACTCCCGCTCGTCCGGGACGAACGGCGCGACCTCCAGCTGCCGGACGTAGTGGATCGGGTCCTCGCCCCAGGTGGGGCCGTGGGCCGCGAGCAGCGCCCGGTACTCCTCGAGGGCGCGTCGCACCGTCTCGGGCACGTTCCCAGCGTCAGCGCACTCTCCGCACATCCGGCCCTCCCACCGTCGTGCCGCCCGGTCGCCAGCGTGACACGGCGGGACAGTGGGGCGGACGATGAGGAGCTGGCCGGTTACGGACGGAACTGGCGGGCGCGGAACGCGGCGGTCTTCACCCGGTTCTGGCACGCCGTGGAGCAGTAGCGGCGGGTGCCGTTGCGCGAGGTGTCCACGTAGACGCGGTCGCACGCGGGCGCGGTGCAGACGCCGAGCCGGTCGTAAAGCTCGCCGCCGAGGACGACCGCGAGGCCGGTCGCGCAGGGGCCGCCCCACTCGGCGGTGAGCCCGCTGTCGGCGCCGTGAAAGTGCAGGTGCCAGGGTTCGCCGTCGTGCCGGGCGAGTCGCGGCCGGGCGGCGGTGTCGTCCAGCATCCGGTTGACGCGCTCGGCCGCTCCGTCCACGTCGCCGTCCGCGACGGCCTCGAAGACCTCGCGCAGCCGGAGGGCGACGGCGGCCAGCTCACCCAGCTCCGCCTCGGTGAAGCTCGCGCGCCCGCCCGCCTCACCCCAGACGGCGTTCACGGCGGTGGAGCGTTCGCCCAGGTCGGACGGGGGCGTGTAGGGACGCCCGTGGCGCTCGCCGGGGGTCAGGGCGTTGACCAGCTCGACGGCGGCGGTGACGACCCGATCGGAGTGACTGTTGAAATCCACTTGACCAGTTACTTTCCTCGGGGCCCGATGTGACCCTCTAAAGGCTACACGGCAGTTACAGGAAGGTTCATGAGCGGGCGACAGCCGGGTGCTCGCCGCCCCGCCGCCCACCTGAACTCCGGCCCGGCTCCCTGTGGGCTCCCGCTAGCGGAGCGGCTGCCCGTAGACGTGCTCGACCGGCAGCCGGATGACGAGCCTGCGCTCCTCGACCATCACGCGGCGGTACTCGTTCCAGTCCGGGTGCTCGCCCCGGAGGGAGCGGTACAGGTCGACCAGCTCCTCGACGGTGGCGTCGTGCGCGTCCGCGGCGACGTCCGTCAGCTCGGCGGTGCCCTCGGCGACCGTCCACGACCAGCCGTCCTCGCTGCTCACGTGCAGGCTCGCCCGCGGGTCGCGGCGCAGGTTGCGGGTCTTGGCCCGGTCGTCGGTGACCGAGATCCGGACCAGGTCCCGGTCCGGGTCGTAGTGGAAGAGGATGTTGGACAGCTGGGGCCGCCCGTCCCTCTTGATCGTCACCAGGGCGCCCAGCCCGCGTTCCGTGAGCAGCCTGCGCAGCCCGTGATCGTCCGCCATGTCCGCCTCCGCCGTCCTCGCTGTCGGTGGTGATCGACTGGAACAACCCGGGGCCCGTCCCGCGCCTCCCGGCGCGGGACGGGCTTCCCGGGACGTCGTGTCCAGGCTGTCAGTTGAGGTCGTCTCCGCGCCCGCCGACCCCGGTGAGGAGCGTCAGATCCGCCAGCCGGACGGGCGGGTCGCCCTCAGCCGCGCGGACCGGACGCTCCCGGAGCGCCCGGACGCGCGGCTCCGGCGGACGGGTGAGCAGGTGCCCGCGGAACACCGCGCCCTTGGCGGTGATCCGGACGGCCTGGAACGCCGACTCGGGGAGCGCGCAGAATCCCGAGCGCACCACGTCGTCGAACATCGCGTCCGACACCACCACGGCCAGGTCGCGGCGCGGGTCGTCCAGCAGGCGGCGCAGCGGGGTCGAGTCGAGCAGCCTCTGCACCACGACCGGGGCGTCTCCGGCGGGGCCGAACGGGCCGGGGGTCAGCGTCCCGTGGTGCAGCGCCAGCCGGACCCGCAGCCGGCCGCCGCCGCGCGCCGGGTCGAGCGGCCCGGCGCTGTCGCGGGCGGCGTTCACCTCGCGCAGCGCGGCCTCGAAGCCGAGCACGAGGTCGCCCGCCACCACGGCCGGGGCCGTCCCGGCGGGCAGCAGGGCCAGCTCGCCGTCCCCGCCCACCTGCTCGCTCCAGTCCGACCGGCTCAGCCCGGCGGCTTCCGCCGCCTTGTCCAGCACGGCCGCCAGGTCGTGCTGCGCGGCCAGCTGCCCGCGCGCGTCGAGCCTGCTGTAGCCCTGGATGTCCACGGCGAGCAGCAGTCGGTAGACCAGGTCTTCCTCCAGGTTCACGCCCATCTCGCCTTCGTTCCTCCGAGCGCGTGGGGCGGTCGCCCACAATCGCTCCACGCTGGAGTGAGTGTCGCCTTCGGTGGAGGAGCGCTGTGACGTCAGGGGTATGTGGCGCCTCCGCTCTCTTCTGATGCCTTCGTCGCCGGTTTGGACGGCACAAAGCGCCGGTCCGAGCCCTGAAGTAAGTAAGACCTATCCAAAAGGTAAGGACCCTCGGCCGACCGGTTACCGGCCGGTAGAGCACGGACCGTACGCTGGGGTCGTGACCGCGACCCGACCCGTCCAGGGACCCCGACTGCTGCTGCCCGGCCTGCGCGAGGTGTACGAGGTGTTCGTGCGGGCCTCGGGCGAGCTGCCCGGCCTGCCCGCCGCCCTGCCCGCCGAGGTGTGGGTGTCGGCGCAGCTCGGCACGCTGGAGGCCGCCGCCCCGCACGCCGAGGGCCGCCGGGCGGCGCTGGGCGACCTGGTCACCTCCCTGCGCGCCGCGGGCACCCCGGGCGCGCGGACGTTCCTGCGCGGGCTCGCCGCGATCGGCCCGGCCGAGGTCCGCAAGATCGCCGCGAGCGCGGCGGACGGGATGCGCGCGGAGGAGCCGTCCTGGGCCGGGGACCTCGGCGCGGTCACGCCCGGCCAGGTCTGGCTGATCCAGGAGGGCCCGCTCGACGGCGACCGGATCGTCTGCGAGTTCCGCTACCCGGACGGCCGCGACCTGCACGCGATCGCCGTCCGGCTCGGCTACGGGGACACGCCGACCGAGATCGTCCCGGTCGGGGACGTCCCGGCGCTGATGACCGCCGCCCGGCAGGCCATGCAGGCCGAGCTGTGCACCGTCCAGCCGTTCTCGCCCGCCGCCGTGGGCGAGCGTCTGCGCGCCGTGCTCGGCGGCGCGCAGACGGTACCGGACGAGTGCTACCCGGCACTCGCCCTGGCCCGGCACCGGGTGTCGCTCCTCCCTTAGCCGTTCAGCTGAGCCGCCGGTAGCGGCGGACGGCCATCGGCAGCGAGACGGCCGTGATCACCAGCGGCCAGGCGAGGGCCAGCGCGAGCGCGTGCCGCCCTGGCCAGGAGTGGGCCTCCCAGCCCGGCTGGCCGAACAGGTCACGGCACGCGGTGACCGTCGCCGACAGCGGGTTCCACTCGGCGATCGCGCCCAGCCAGCCCGGCATCGTGGACGGGTCGACCATCGCGCTGGACAGGAACCCGACCGGCCAGACCAGCACCTGGATCACCATCACCGACTCCGGCCCCCTGGCGACCAGGCCGAGCCAGACGCCCGCCCACACCAGCGAGGCGCGCAGCAGGAGCAGCAGCCCGAACGCCGCCAGCGCCCGGACGGCCCCGTCGTGCCAGTTCCAGCCGATCGCCAGGCCGCAGAGCGCCATCACCGCGAGGCCGAGCGCGGCGTCCACCAGGTCGGCCGCGCAGCGCCCGGCGACCGGCGCGGACGCCGACAGCGGCAGCGCCCGGAACCGGTCGGTGATCCCGCGGGACGCGTCGGCGGCGATCGCGGTGAACGTGCCCTCCAGGCCGAACGCCATGGTCAGCGCGAACATCCCCGGCATGATGAACTCGCGGTAGTTCCCGCCCGGCGCGTCCATCTGGCCGCCGAACAGGTAGCCCATCATCAGCACGACCATGATCGGGAAGGCGAGGGCGGCGATCAGCGCGCCCGGCCTCCGCACCCGGCGCTCCAGTTCGCGGACGGTCATCGTCCAGGCGTCCAGCACGGTCCAGCGCAGCGTGGCGGCGCTCATCTCACGGCCTCCTTCGGGGTGGTCTTCTGGGCGCGGTCGGTGAGGCGGAGGAAGACCTCGTCGAGGGTGGGGCGGCGCACGGCGATGTCGGCGACGGTGACGTGGACGTCGTCCAGGGCGCGGAGCGTCCCGGACAGGGCGCCGACCCGGTCGGCGACCGGCGCGGACAGCCGCAGCGCGTCCTCGTCGACCTCGGGCCGGAAGCCGGTGACCCGCTCGACGGCGGCGGACGCGGCGGCCAGGTCGCCGGGGTCTGCGATCACCACGTCCAGGCGGTCGCCGCCGAGCTCGGCCTTCAGCCCCTCCGGGGTGCCGGACGCGATCACCCGGCCGTGGTCGATCACCGAGATGTCGTCGGCGAGCCGGTCGGCCTCCTCCAGGTACTGCGTGGTCAGCAGGACGGTGGTGCCGCCGTCCGCCAGCTCGCGGACGGCCCGCCAGACCTCCGCGCGGGCGCGCGGGTCGAGGCCGGTGGTCGGCTCGTCCAGGAAGAGCACGGTGGGGGCGAGCAGTATCCCGGCGGCGAGGTCGAGGCGGCGGCGCATACCGCCGGAGTAGGTCCCGGCGGGGCGGTCGGCGGCGTCCGCGAGACCGAAGGTCTCGAGCAGCTCGTCGGCGCGGCGGCGGGCGGCGCGCCGGGTCAGGTGGGCGAGCCGCCCGAACATCACGAGGTTGCGGCGTCCGGTCAGCACCTCGTCGACGGCGGTGTGCTGGCCGACCAGCCCGATCCGGGCGCGGACGCGGGCGGCATCGCGGACCACGTCGTGCCCGCCGACCTCGGCGCGGCCCCCGTCGGGGCGGGCGAGCGTGGCGAGGATCCGGACGGTCGTCGACTTGCCCGCGCCGTTCGGCCCGAGCAGCCCGTGCACGGTCCCGGCGCGGACGGCCAGGTAGAGCCCGTCCAGGGCGGCGGTGTCGCCGTAACTCTTGCGCAGGGCCTCAGCCACCACGTTCATATGCCCTCCAACTCTGTACGTCGTACATAATGAAGACTGCCACAGATCTCCGTACTCTGTACAAAGTTTTTCCGGATGCCCCGCCGATCTCTGCGAGGATGGGGGCGTGACGACCGAGTACACCGGCGCCGGCGACCCCCGCCGCAGCCTGGAGCTGCTCTGGGGGGTCCGGGAGAGGCCGCGGCGCGGGCCGCGCCCGAAGCTGACGCCCGAGCGGCTCGTCGGCCGGGCGATCGAGATCGCGGACGCGGACGGCCTGGAGGCGGTGTCGATCCGCCGGATCGCCGACGACCTCGGCGTCTCCCCGATGTCGGTCTACACCTACGTGCCGGCCAAGGCCGAGCTGCTCGACGCCATGCTCGACCGGACGCTGGGCGAGATCGTCCCGCCCGGCGACGAGACGTCCGGCTGGCGCGACCGCGTCGCCCACGTCGCGCGCGAGAACTGGCGGATCTACCACGCGCATCCGTGGCTGCTCCAGGTCGCGACGGCGCGTCCGCCGCTCGGCCCGAACCTGCTGGAGAAGTACGAGTTCGAGCTGCGCGCCGTCGAGGGCCTCGGCCTGACCGACCTGGAGATGGACGCGGCGATCGCGCTGATCAACGGCCTCGCCGAGACCACCGCGCGGACGTCGGTGAACCGCGCGCAGGCCGAGAGGCGCACCGGCCTGACCGACCAGCAGTGGTGGGACGCGACCGCGCCGTTCCTCGCGGAGCACGTCGACTCGTCCCGCTACCCGATCGGAGACCGCGTCGGCACGGCGTCGAGCGAGGCGTACGGCTCGGCCGTCGGGCCCGAGCACGCCTTCGAGTTCGGCCTCGCCCGCATCCTGGACGGCATCGAGGTCCTGATCACCTCCCGCCGCGCCCCGGACCGGCCAGAGGCCAAGTACAGCTAGCGGCGGGGGTTGGCGCGGCGGGTCGCGGTCGCCTGGGTCGGGTCGTCCGGCCAGGGGTGGCGCGGGTAACGACCTCGCAGCTCCGCGCGGACGGCCTTGTACCCGTCCCGCCAGAACGAGGCGAGATCGGACGTCACGGCGGCGGGACGTCCGGCGGGCGACAGCAGATGCACGACGAGCGGGACGCGATTGTCCGCGATGCGGGGCGTGGCGTCCCAGCCGAACAGTTCCTGCAGCTTGACGGCCAGCACGGGATGCTCACCCGAATAGTCCACGCGCACGCGCGAGCCGGACGGCACTTCGACGTGTTCGGGCGCGAACTCGTCCAGCCGCGCGGCACACTCCCAGGGCACCAGGCCGCGCAGCGCGGACGCCACGTCGATCTTCGCCAGGTCGGCGCGGCGGCGCGCACCGGACGCGTCGATCCACCGGCCGGCGTGCTCGACCAGCGCGGCGTCGTCCGTGGCGGGCCAGGGTTCGCCCAGTTCACGGCGCAGGAACGCGAGCCGCTCGCGCAGGGCGTTCGCGGCCTCGGTCCAGCGGAGGAGAGCGGGGCCTTCGGCGCGCAGACCGTCCAGCAGCGCGCCGCGCACCAGTTCACGATCGGGGTCGCGCAGCGGACGCGCCGCCAGCTCGATCGCGCCGAGCCGCTCGACCCGGCGGGCCACGACGTCGCCGTCCCGCCAGGCCACCTCCTCGCCCGAGTGCAGCATCGGCGCGGAGGCCCGGCGGGCGACGTCCTCGTCGATCACGACGGCCTGCCGGACGCGCGCCGACGCGGCCCCGGACGGACGGTCCGCCACCGCGACCGCGAGCCACTCCGCCCGCGCGCCGGTCAGCGCCGAGCCGTCCGCCAGGTCGGCTCCGGTTCCCGACGCCATCAGGTAGCCGCCGCCACGCCGCCGGGCGACGCGTTCCGGGAACGCCAGCGCCACCACGAGCCCCGCGGACGCGTCGTCTCCGCCGCCCGCGCCGCCCCGGCCGTTCGTCGCCGGGATCGCGCGTTCGAGGCGGCGGAACTCGTCGCGCCACCGGGCGGCGTGCGCGTCGGTGGGCGGTCCCTCGCGCCGCAGCCGCCGCCAGACGGCGGTCAGGTCGTCCGGCGCCCCGGGCGGCGGCGGCTCGGACAGCAGCGCCACAACCTGCGCGGCCGTCCGCGCGCCCACGGCGGACGCGCCGTCCAGGAGGGCACGGGCCAGGCGCGGGTGGACGCCGAGCCCGGCGAGCCGCTCACCCCGGCCGGTCACCCGGCCGTCGTCGCCCGTCGCGCCGAGCGCGGCGAGCGTCGCGCGGGCCGCCGACATCGCGGCCTCGGGCGGCGGGTCGAGCAGCAGCAGCCCGGACGCGGACGGAACGCCCCAGCTGGCCGCGTGCAACGCGAACGCGGTGAGGTCGGCGAGTTCGATCTCCGGTCGCGGCCGGGCGGCCAGCCGGTCGTGCTCGGCCCGCGTCCAGCAGCGGTAGACCACGCCGGGGGCCTCGCGTCCGGCGCGTCCCGCGCGCTGGTCGGCGGCGGCCCGCGAGACCCGGACGGTGGTCAGCGCGCCGAGCCCGCGCGCATGGTCGGTGCGCGGCTCGCGGGCCAGCCCGGCGTCCACCACGATCCGGACGCCCGGGACGGTCAGGCTCGACTCGGCCACCGACGTCGCCAGCACGACGCGCCGCCGTCCGTCCGGCGGGGCGAGCACGGCGTCCTGCACGGAGGCCGGGGCCTGCCCGTGCACCTGGAGGACGTCCGCGCCGACCCCGCCGAGCATCCCGGACACCCGCGCGATCTCTCCGACGCCTGGCAGGAAGCAGAGCACGTCGCCGTCGCGTTCGGCCAGCGCCCGCCGGACGGTCGCCGCGACGTGCGAGAGCAGCGCAGGGTCGACGCGCGTCCCGTGCGGCGGCCGGACGGGACGCTCCGGTGGCGCCCACACGACGTCCACCGGGTGCAGCACGGCCTCGGCCTCGACGACGGGCGCGGGCTCGCCGTCCTCCCGGCCCAGCAGGTCCGCCCAGGGGGCGGTGTCCGCGGTCGCGGAGGCGGCGACGATCCGCAGGTCGGGACGGAGCGTCGCACGCACGTCCAGCAGGAACGCGAGCGTCGTGTCCGCGTCCAGATGCCGCTCATGGCACTCGTCCAGGATGACCGTGCGAACGCCCTCCAGCTCGGGGTCGTTCCGCAACCACTGGAGCAGGACGCCGGTCGTCAGGACCTCCACGGCCGAACCAGGCCGCCGCTCACCCCGGACGGTCACGCCGACGCGTTCGCCGACCTTCTCCCCCAGCAGCCAGGCCATGCGGCGCGCGGCGGCGCGGGCGGCGAGCCGACGCGGCTCCAGGACGACCACCCGTCCTGCCTCCTCGGGACCGTCGAGAAGACCGGCCAGAGCGAGGGGGACGTAGGTCGTCTTGCCGGTTCCGGGTGGGGCGGCGAGCACGGCGACGCCCCGCTCGCGCAGCGCCCGCCGCAGGGCGGGAACGACGGTCCGGACGGGCAGTCCGGCGAGGGCGGCGCGGCGGTCGGCGTGCATCCGTCCAGTGTGGCGGGCCCTACGGAGCGCCGCGAACCGGGCACCCTGCGCCGACTGTGAGCAAGATCACGGGCGCGAAACCGGAACCGACCCTTGCGGCGATAGTTTCACCGAGCATTTCGCCTTTCCGACGTAGAACGTTCTAAACCCAAGGTCAAGAGCACACAGGAGAACCTTCGGCAGAACGTCCCCATAGCAATATCTCTTGCGCTCCGGTAGCGCTTCAGCCTCACTTCCCTCACCCCATGACGGGCTGTCCCAATCTCGCGGGTATCTCCATAATTGGAGTCGTCACCGCAGGTGCGAGGGAGGGACGGGCGATGGGCGGCAGCTCCATCTATCTTCGCGACAGGAAGGCGTTCACGGGCGGAACGCCACAGGCCGTGTACGCGGAGCTTTGGGAACGCGGACGAAAGACCAGGCTTCGGAACCGCATCATATTCGCCGTGCTGACGCTCGTTTTGTGCGGAGCCCTCGTGAACGCCGTGTTCGGCATCACGATGGCCGTCGTGGTGTCACTTCTGGACTTCTACTTCCACTGGCGCGGCTACAACGCCTCCAGTGTGTGGCGGCGCGGGCTGCGCGGCGACCAGCGCACCGACCGGCTGCTCCGGTACACCCTGGAGCGGCGCGGCCACCGGGTGCTGCACGCGCGGACCGTCCCCGGCCACGAGCAGGCCGACGAGGTCCTGGTCGGGCCGGGCGGGATCTGGCTGGTCCACAACGAGGCGTGGCACCCGGAGACCGAGATCGCCCCCTACGGCGGCAAGGTGTTCGTCGACGGCCGCACCCAGACCAAGCTGATGGCCACGCTGACCGGCTCGGCCGAGACCATCGGACGCCTGCTCACCGAGGAGACCGGCGAGAAGGTCGTCGTCCGACCGCTGCTGATCGTTCACGGCGGACGCCTAGCCCGTTCCCCGTTCGAGGCCGACGGCGTCGTGTTCGCCACGCCCTTCCGGATGCTCCGCTGGATCCGCAAGAACCCGACCGCCGACTACTCCCACGAACAGGTCGAGTCGCTCGCCCGCACCACCGTGCACGTGCTGCCCGTCGGCCGCAGCACGATCACCGCCGCGTGAGGCACGGGTGAGCCTTCACCGTCCGGACGCCGCCGGACCCCGTCCGAGCGGCGCCGGCGAGGGCCCCGGGGAGGGGGTTCGCGGTGTGCGGGGCGGCCGCTTCGATCCGGACGACCTCCCGGGTCGGGCCGCTCCGCACACCGCCCGCACTGCTCGGCCACCGCGCTCGGCGGACGGACGCCGATCGGTCGAACGCAAGCCGGTCGAGCGCGGATCGGTTGAGCAGGCGCGGGAAGCGCCTGGGTCAGGCGGTGGTGGAACCGGCGCCGGGGGACGTGTCCTCGGCGGTGGGGGCGACGGCGGGGCCGTCCGTCCGGGAGGTGCGCCACAGCCAGACGAGCCCGATGACCGGCAGGACGAGCGGCACGTACCCGTAGCCGCGGCCGAACCCGGACCAGACGGTCGCGTCCGGGAACGCGGACGCGTCGGCGAGGCTCAGCGTCCCGACGACGAGCACGCCGAGCAGCTCCACCGAGCACGCCGCGACGGCGATCCGCCGCGACGTCCGGCCGCCGAACGCCAGCGCCACCGTCGCCAGGACGTAGATGACCGCGGCGACGGCCGACAGCAGGTAGGCGACCGGGGCCTCGGAGAACTGCGTGCCGATCTGGACCCCGGCGCGCGCGCCCGCCGCCAGCGCGAACAGCGCGTAGACGGCGACGAGCAGCCGCCCGGGACCGCTGCGCGTGGACGTCGCCGGACGGTCAGACATTGGTCCCCTGCCAGATTTGTTGCATACGGACGATCATGACGGCGACGGCGAGGCAGGCCACGACGATCACGCCCGGCCCGTACCGCGAGCGTTCGAGCAGGCCCCAGCCCGCACCCGCGGGCGGGATCAGCAGGATCGCCAGCAGGTAGCCCACGAACGTCGCCGAACTCTGCGGGCCCTCGTCGCCCGACAGCTTCACGAACCCCACCACCGCCTGTGTGATGAGGAGCACCTCCAGCACGCCGAGGGCGACCAGGTGCGGCACGCCCATCGCGCGGTCCCGCCAGGCGCTCCACAGGCTGTACGCGGCGGCGAGCAGCGACACCACGATGATCACGGTGGCCAGGGCGTTCGTCATAGGGGACCAAGAGTACTACGCGCTGTAGAACATCCCGGCCGCGCCTCGTCCGGGCGGCGGTCGCGCGGCGCGTCCGGACATGACGGGAGGAAGGCGACGCGCGCAACGGTGCGGAACCGAGGTCGAGACGGACGGATCGGACGTGGAATCATGGCGCCTGTGAAGGCGCTGGAGTGGCTGAACCTGACCCGGCACGGTGAGAGCACCGCCAACATCGCCTGGCGCGACGCGCACGCGCACGGGCTGGAGGAGAGCGGCATCGCCGAGCGCGACGCCGACGTGCCGCTGTCCGACCTCGGTCGCGCCCAGGCCGCCAACCTCGGACGCTGGCTCGCCGCCCGTCCCGCCGACGAGCTGCCCACGCTGGTCTACTCGTCCCCGTTCCGGCGCGCGCTCGACACCGCCCGCATCGCCCTGGACGAGACGCCGTTCGACCTGCCCGTCCAGATCGACGAGCGGCTCCGCGACCGGGACCAGGGCATCCTCGAGGGGCTGACCGGCGCGGGCATCCGGCGGCGCCACCCCGAGGAGTTCGAGCGCAAGCTCAAGCTCGGCAAGTTCTACTACCGTCCGCCCGCGGGCGAGTCCTGGGCCGACCTGGCGCTGCGGCTCCGGTCCTTCTACCGCGATCTCGACCAGGACGCGGCGGGCGAGCGCGTCCTCGTCGTCGCGCACGACGCGATCGTCGTGACCACGCGCTACCTGGTGGAGGGCCTCACCGAGCAGGAGGTCCTGGAGATCGAGAAGGACTCGATCGCCAACGCCTCGATGACCCGCTGGCGGCGCGGTGGCGACCGCCTCACCCCGGTCGTCTACAACGACGTCGCCCACCTCGCCGAGATGCCCGCCGCCAGCTGATCCCACGTCCCGGTCAGGACGGACGGCAGCGCGCGGCGGCGGTGATGCGGCGCGGATCGTCCGCGGGGAGGATCTCCACGAGCCGTTCGTGCACCTCCAGGTCGGCGCGTCCGGCGTCGGTCCGCGCGAACCGCCAGAGCGCCTCGGCGTCGTCGCGGTCGAGGAGCTGCCGCCTGATCCGTCCGGTGATCTCGTCGCGTTCGGCGCGGATCGCGGGTGAGTCGGACGAGGGCAGCAGCTCGCCCTGGAAGAGCCGGGCGGCGGTCGCGACGTCCCCCTCGTCCAGCAGCCGCCGGACGACCAGGAAGTCGGCCTCGACCTCGCAGCCGATCCGGTAGGGCTTGGCGCGGACCATCCCGCCGAGCCGGTCACGCAACCGGTGGATCTCCGCCCGGACGGTCACAGGACTCCCCTCCCCATCCCCGTACAGGCACGCCGAGAGCCGGTCGCCGCTCAGCCCGCCGGGATGCATGGCCAGCAACGCGAGGATCTCCGCGTGCCGCAACGACAAGGGCAGCCTCCGGGCGTCCAACCGCGCGTACGGACGCGCCGCACCGAGCAGGCTCAACGTGAGGGACGGCTGCGACCCACGCTGCACACCCGCGAACCCCGCCGGAACACCCGTAGGCCGTGGACACAGCAGGAACACCTCGCCGAGCGGCTCAGCGAACGCGCGCCGCCCGTCCGGGAGGATGAGCAGGTCATCGGGCAGGGGCAGACCCAGCCGCCGTCCCCGCCAGGCCGCCGGACCACCCGCCAGGACGCGTCCCGTCGACGTCACCAGGATTCCGCGCGCGCCCGCATGCCGTCCGTACCGCTCGCGCAGCTCCTCGTCACGGCGGACGACGGCCAGCTCGAGCCGCGCCTCGGCCAGCCGCGCCGCCGCCGTGACCAGCGACGGAACCGCCGGGTGCAGCCGCCGCGCGACCGTGCCGGCCGCCACGCAGCCCACGACCCCGCCGGTGTCCGGATCGATGACCGGCGCGCCCGCCTCCGACCAGGGATGCAGCACCAACGCCAGATGCTCGGTCGAGGACACGACCTGAGGACGGCCGGTGGCGAGCGACGTCCCCACGCCGTTGGTCCCGACGGCCTCCTCAGACCAGCACGCCCCCTCCGACAACCCGACCCGGTCGGCCTCGCGCAACGCCGCGGACGTCCCGTCCCGCCACAACACGAGCCCGGTCGCGTCCGTGACCACGACCAGGTTCTCGGCCGGATCGAGGACGGCGCGCAACGTGTCCAGATGCGGCCCCAGCGGATGGGCCGCCCTCGCCCGGGCGACGGTCCGAGGGTCGTTCACCACCGGGGCACCCCGAAGGCGCGTGTCCACTCCGGCCGCCCGGCACCGCCGCCACGACTCCCCGATCACCGGCCGCACCGTCTGGAACGGCCCGTCCCTCACCACCCGCGCCGCCCCCACGACGCGCCCTTCCCCACCCCGGCGGCCCCTGGGACAAGGGACAACGGGTCACCGGCCCTTCCAGAGGAACTCGCGACCAAATCACCCCAAGCTCGGCAGGCACGCGACAGACCCGCTCCCTCCGCCATGGGACCCCCCTGGGGCCAGGTACCTCCGACGTCACGAGAATCGGCCCCGACATGCCGCAACGCAACCATTCCCCGGAACTCCCCAGCCGCCCCGAGGAGTCGCAACCTGAATGCAACGTCGCGTCCCCTACTCTCCCTGACCACCAGCCAGCGGCCCCACCGCCCCGAGCACCTTCGGGGGGGAGGTACACAGGACGGCGGGGCCGCCCACCCCCCTCCCCACGCACCACTACGGCCAAGCCCTCACACGCACCACCACACCCCACACGCAACCCGTGGCCCAACATCCCCAATCACCCAAAGCCCACACCCCACGCCACCACCCCCACTCCGACACCCCACACCCGCGCCCCGCGCCCCGCGCGTGGTGGCCCCACCCGTGCGACCACGGCCCGGCGCACCGAGGGGAGCAACTTCGGTCCCGCACCCGCCGATGCGACGCGCCCGCCCGATCCCAGCCCAGCACCCCACGCGGGCGACCGCAGTGGCGCCCCGCCCCTGCCGACCACAGCCCAGCACGCCGACCGCAGGGCACGCCTGACGTGCCGCGCAGGCGACCGCGGTCCCGCACCACCACCACCCGGCCTGCCACTCACGACCACAGGCTGACGTCCCGCCCGCGCAACCATGGCCCGGCCTGCCACGGACGACCGCGGCCCTGCCTGCCGACCCCACGATCGCGCCCCGCACCGCGCTAGCGACCGTAGTGGCACCACGTCTGACACGGCGGCCCGGCATGCCGCGCGGACCGTTGCGGCGCGGCGCGCCGACCGCACGCCACAGCCTGGCGTGGCGTGGGGACGGGCACGGTCCCGCACGACGACGACCCGGCCGGCGAGGGAGGGACTTCGGTTACGCTCCCCGCCCGGCGGCGCGGCGGTCTGGCATGCCACGTGGACGACTGCGGCCTGGTGCGCCGACCGCACGACAGGGGCTGGCGTGGCGTGGGGACGGGCGGGGGCCGGTGTTGGGCGGCGGGCGGGCAGAATGCGGGCATGACCGAAACCTCCAGTGCTGATGGCCGGGTGATCGTTGTGACCGGGGCGAACGGCGCCTCGGGACGTGCGGTGACCGAGCGGCTCGCCGCCGACGGCGCGCTCGTGATCGCCGCCGGGCGCAGCATCCGCCCATGGGACTCCCCGAAGATCGTTCCCACGGCCGTCGACCTGCTCGATCCGGACGCGACCCACAGGTTCGCCGACGAGGTGATCTCCGAGCACGGACGCGTCGACGGGCTGATCCACCTGGTCGGCGGTTGGCGCGGCGCCCCGTCCTTCGCCGGGACCGACCTCGCGGACTGGACGTTCCTGCACGACCAGGTCGTCCGGACGCTCCAGCACACCACGCTCGCCTTCCACGACGCGCTGCGCGACGCCCCCGCCGGGCGCTTCGCGATGGTGTCCCAGCCCGCCGCCCGCCGGCCCGACGCGCGGTCGGCGACCTACGGCGCGGCCAAGGCCGCCGCCGAGACCTGGACCCTCGCGATGGCCGCCTCCTTCGCGTCCGCCGAGGGAGGCGCCGCCACGATCCTCGTCGTGAAGGCGCTGGTCAGCGAGGCGAAGCCGGGCCTCACTACGGTGGACGACCTCGCCGCGACCGTCTCCGGCCTCTGGAACCGGCCCGTCTCCGAGTTGAACGGATCCCGTCTTGAGCTCTTCTGACCTCCGCGCCGTCCACCACGGCTTCGGCAGCGACAACCACGCGGGCGTCCACCCGGAGGTGATGGCCGCCCTCGCCGAGGCCAACACCGGCTACCAGATCGCCTACGGCTCCGACGTGTGGACCGAACGCCTCGACCGTGTCATCGAACGTCACTTCGGCCCCCAGGCCACCGCGTTCCCGGTGTTCAACGGGACCGGGGCGAACGTCGTCGGCCTGCAGGCGATGTGCGAGCGGTGGAGCTCGGTGATCTGCGCCGAGTCCGCGCACATCAACCAGGACGAGTGCGGCGCGTCCGAGCACGTGGGCGGGCTGAAGCTGATTCCGGTGCCCGCCGAGAACGGGAAGCTGACGCCGGAGGCGGTCGCCCGGCGCGCGACGGGCTTCGGGAACGTGCAGCATTCCCAGCCCGCCGTCGTCTCCATCACGCAGGTCACCGAGGTCGGCACCGTCTACACGCCGGACGAGATCGTGGCGCTCGCCTCGTGCGCGCACGAGCGCGGCATGTTCCTGCACATGGACGGCGCCCGGCTCGCGAACGCGGCCGTGTCCCTGGACGTCCCGCTCCGCGCGATCACCACCGACGTGGGCGTGGACGTGCTGTCGTTCGGCGGGACCAAGAACGGCATGATGCTCGGCGAGATGGTGGTCGTCCTGAACCAGGACGCGGCGCACGGCAGCGCTTACCTGCGCAAGTCGAGCATGCAGCTCGCCTCCAAGATGCGCTTCCTCTCGGCCCAGTTCGTCGCGCTCCTCGACGGGGACCTGTGGCGGCGCAACGCGCGCCACGCGAACGCGATGGCGCGGCTCCTCGCCGAGCAGGTCCGGAACATCCCGGGAGTCGAGATCGTCCGCCCGGTGGACGCGAACGCCGTCTTCGCCCGACTTCCCGAAAGGGCCGCCGAACACCTCCGTGAACGCTTCTCCTTCCACGGTCACCCCTCCGAGGAGGTCCGCTGGATGTGCGCCTTCGACACCACCGAGGCCGATGTCACCGCCTTCACCACCGCCCTCCACAAATCCATGACCGCCTGACCTCCACCCGGCCCCCACCCCGTTCGCGGGCGCGCGCCAGGAACGACCGGGTGCTCGCCGCCGAGGTGGGGGCGCGCCGCTCCGTGAGTGAGGTCGGTGGCCGAACTCGCCGCCCAAGCGAGCGCTCGATTGGTTTTTCAGGTTATCGTGTCCCCGAACCTGATTCGGCATCTGGAGGCGAGCCCGATGGCCAACCGCAGCTTCGTCGTGGGCGTGGGCATGACCAAGTTCGAGAAGCCGGGCTCTCGTGACTGGGAGTACCCGGACATGGCCAAGGAGGCCGTGAGCAAGGCACTCGCCGACGCGGGCATCGCCTACGGCCTGGTCGAGCAGGCTTACGCGGGCTCGGTGTACGGCGCGATGGGTCAGCGCGCCCTCTACGAGGTGGGCATGACCGGGCTTCCGGTCATGACCGTCTCCAACGCGTGCGCCACCGGCTCGAGCGCGCTGTACCTCGCGCGGCAGTCGGTGCGCGGTGGGCTCGCCGACTGCGTCCTGGCCCTCGGCATGGAGAAGATGCAGAAGGGGGCGCTGGGCGCGGGCGTGGGCAAGTCGTCCGTGACGATCATCGACCACCACCTGCGCTCGATGACCGCCGGACGCTCCTGGGAGATGGACAAGGCGCCCATGCCGCAGATGTTCGGCAACGCGGCACGCGAGCACATGGAGAAGTACGACTCCGCGCCGGAGCACTACGCGTGGATCGGCTGGAAGAACCACAAGCACTCGGCGAACAACCCGTACGCGCAGTTCCAGACCGAGTACTCGCTGGACGACGTGAAGAACGCGCCGATGATCTTCGATCCGCTCACCAAACTCCAATGCTCCCCCACCTCGGACGGGGCTGCCGCCGCCGTCATCGCTTCCGAACGCTTCGTCGACGAGCACGACCTCTGGGACCAGGCCATCGAGATCGCCGGACACCACATCGCCACCGACACCGCCGACTCCTTCGAGGACAACTCGTCCATCGAGGTCGTCGGCTTCGGCTGCACCCAGCGCGCCGCCGCCCGCGCCCTGGCCGAAGCCGAGGTCGCCGTCGAGGACGTCGACGTCATCGAACTCCACGACTGCTTCAGCGCCAACGAGCTCATCACCTACGAGGCCCTGGGCATGGCCCCGATCGGCGAGGGCCACAAACTCGTCGACGCCGCCGACACCACCTACGGCGGACGCTGGGTCGTCAACCCGTCCGGCGGCCTCATCTCCAAAGGCCACCCCCTCGGCGCCACCGGCCTCGCCCAGTGCGCCGAACTCACCTGGCAACTCCGAGGCAAAGCCGAAGCCCGCCAGGTAGAAAACGCCCGCATCGCCCTCCAACACAACATCGGCCTGGGCAGCGCCTGCGCCGTCGCCGTCTACAAACCAGCCTCCTAACCCACACCTCCGCACCAACCCCGTTGCGCATTCCGTGCCCCTGCAAGAGAGTCGCTGACCTCCAACCCCGGCATGACTGCGCGCCTCCCCAGAACCACCCATCCAGGCCGCCCACCCGAGCCACCCGCCCGAAGGGGCGAAGCCCCCAAGCGCGTGCCGTCCGGTCCCACCCCCTCGCCGGACGGCACGCCCCGGCGCACCGAGCCCGGCGGAGTCCAACCGGCACGCACTCACAACAGCGACATGAGCGAACAGCCGAACAACAACGCACCGGCATTCGACACGGTGGACGACCAGCTCGAGGAGGCGGCAGCGGGCACGCCCGCAGAACTGAACGCCGACGCAGAGAACGTCAGCCGACACGTCCTGGAGGATCGGCAGGCGCCTGGGCAGCCACATCACCCGGACGGCACGCCCCGGGGCACCGGGCCCGGCGGAATCCGACCGGCACTCGCTCACAACCGCGACATGAGCGAGCAGCGGAACGACGACGCACCGGCATTCAACGCAGTGGACGGCCAGGTCGAGGAGACGGCGGCGGGCCCGCCCACAGAGCTGGATGCCGACACGGAGACCACCAGCCGGTATGTCCCGGGGCAGACTCCTCGGCAGCTGCATCACGCCGAGCGCCACGACCTGCACCCCTCCTTCCCAAAAGCGAATTCGACTCGATCGCCCCCACAGCCAGGCCCCTGGGGCCTTTG
Organism: Actinomadura oligospora ATCC 43269; assembly: GCF_000518265.1. Classification (GTDB taxonomy): domain Bacteria; phylum Actinomycetota; class Actinomycetes; order Streptosporangiales; family Streptosporangiaceae; genus Spirillospora; species Spirillospora oligospora. The sequence goes on from NZ_JADG01000017.1 coordinate 218,491, forward strand.
CGTCGCTTGCCTACCTGTCGGCCCACCGCCACACATCGCCCCCGGCATGGCGCCTCCGGCCCATCCGCCCGGGCACGCCGCTCAGCCCGCACGCCGGTCCGGCCGGCCTTCGGTCCGGCCCGCACGCCGGTCCAGCCGGCACTTCGGTCCGGCCCGCACGCCGGTCCGGCCCGCACTTCGGTCCGGCCCGCACTTCGGTCCGGCCGGCACTTCGGTCCGGCCGGTACTTCGGGCGGCGGGGACGCCAGTCCGAGGAACGCCGGCCAGCACCGACCCAGGCCGTCGGAACAGCAAGCCGCAGGAACACCGGGCCCATGGGGACATCAGGCCGTGAAGACACGGGGAGCTGTCCGTGGGGCACCAGGTCGTACGCCTTGAAGCCGTCCGCGGGGGACCGGGTCCATGGGGACGCCAGGTCGTGGGACACCAAGCGGTGGGGTGAGACAAATGTTGACTTTCGTCTCAGGCGGCTCCAGTCTGATAAGTGGGCGATTACCGGGAGGCGCGATGACGACTCCGTTCGGGACCGGAGCCGCCGAGGCCCCTTCCCTGCTGCGGCACTACGCGGGTGACCTGCGGTCGCTGCTGCCAGGGGCCGCCGCCGGGTTGATGCAGCTCATGCACCCCGGCATCGGGGCGGGGGTGTCGGAGCACTCGGCGTTCTTCGACGCGCCGTTCGACCGCATCCACCGGTCGGTGCCGCAGATCTGGGCGACGATCCTCGCGCCGGACGGCCCGGACCGCGCCCTCGCCATCCGCGACCTGCACCGCGCCATCGGCGGCGTTGACGAGCGGAACCGGCGGTACCACGCGCTCGAGCCCGAGACCTTCTGGTGGGCGCACGCGACGTTCACCTGGGAGATCTTCAGGTCGGTCGAGATCTTCCACCCGGAGACCCTCACGGCCGAGGACCGGGAGCGCCTCTACGCCGAGACCGTCACCTGGTATTCGCGGTACGGGGTGAGCATGCGTCCCGTGCCGCCCGACCACGCCGCTTTCCGGGCGAAGTTCTGGCGCGTCTGCGCCGAGCGTCTCGAGCTCACGCCCGCCGCGGCACGCGCCTTGGAGATCGCGCAGTACGGCTCGGACACGGTCACGCTGATGCCGGTCGGCGGGGCGAGGCTCGAGCGCGCCGGACGCTTCGTCGCCGAACGCCCACTGCGGCTCATCACCTTCGGCTGCCTCCCGACGCTCGTCCGGGACCGCTTCGACATCCCCTGGACGGCGCTCGACCAGGCGCGGTTCGGTGCGCTCGCGCTCGCGCACAGGCAGGGGTACCGGATGGTCCCGAGCGGCCTCAACCACCGCGCGCTGCGGCGGATGCTTCGCTACATCGGCGCACAAACCCGCGAAGACCGGTACCAACCCGCCGCATAACGGCACACTCCGGCGATCAACCCCATCCTGCGGCCACCGTTTGCCCAAAGTGAATCCAGCCGCCGCATGAATGTCACCGAAACCGCCGACAACACCATTGTGGAGAACATCGCCGCCAGCGCCGCACCCGTGGCGCCCACGGGGATCCCCGCCCCGGCCGGTGACGCCGTCCCCCGGCCCGGCGCGGCGATCGCACTGTTCGACCGGGCACGGACGACCGTCGCCCGGTCCCGCTGGATCCGGATCGCGCTCGCGCTCGTGCCGCTGGCCGCGATCGTCACCGCGCTGGTTCTCACGCAGGGCGTCGCGCATGCGCTCGACGCGTTCGTGGCGCTCAGTGACGCCCGTTGGGAGTTCCTTCCTCCGCTCGTGATGCTCTCGGTTCTGCACTATGTGCTCGCCGCCGTCGCACTGCGCGGCGCGTCGGGGACCCCGCTGCCCCTGCGCCGGACGACCCTCACCCAGTTCACCGCGGCCGCCGCCAACCGCGTCACACCAGGCGGGCTCGGCGGCGCGGCCGTGAACACCCGCTATCTGGTGGCTCGCGGCATGCCGGTGGCGAGCGCGCTCGTGGCCGTCGCCGTGCTTCAGGCCGCCGGCGCCCCCGCCGACCTCCTGCTCATGGCCGGCGTCCTGGCGCTGGGTGGTGGCGACCATCTCAACCCTCACCTCCTCTGGCCCTTCGCGCTTCTCCTCATCCCTGTCGTGTTGGTGCTGCTGCCGGTCGCGGTGCGATGGGGGCGTCGCGCCGTCCGCTCGCCCGTCGTCGTCCGGGCCCTGACGGGCCTGAGCGACCTGTGCCGCCGCCCGCTCGACCTGGCGCTCACCCTCTCCTGCTCGGCCGGGACCACCTTCGTACTGGCGGTGGCGTTCGCGCTGAGCGTCCAGGCCGTGCCCGGAACGATGACCAGCGCCGACGACACGCTCCCCCTGCTCGCCGCGTATCTCCTGGGGGCCGCCGCGGGTGCGGCGATCCCCCTCCCCGGAAGTCTGGGGACCACGGAAGCCGCGCTGCTCACCGCGCTGGCGGCGCTCGACACCCCCACCACTCCGGCCCTTCAGGGCGTGCTCCTCTTCCGCGCCATCACCTACTGGGCGCCCGTCCCCGTCGGCCTCATCGCCTACCGCACTCTGCGCCTGCCCGCCACATCCCTCGCGACCTGACGGCCAAGGATCGTCGCTCCCCACCAGCTGGTCGTCCTGAACGGTCGAGTGCTGCGGAGACGCGAAGACGGGCTTCATGGGACGGTCCTTTGAGGAGCTGAACCCGAGATCGACGATTCCGGGCCTGGGGCGGGCTGCAGGGCCGACCGCGGAGCGGGCTGCGGGACGGGCTGCGGGGCCGACCGCGGAGCGGGCTGCGGGACGGGCTGCGGGACGGACAGGTGGGCGGCCTGGGCTCGGCGGGAGGTGCCGTTGCGGAGGCGGGCCAGGTGGGTGGCCAGGTGGTCCATGGTGGGCTCGTCCGGGTGCCAACCGTGGTCGAGCAACGCGGTGAGGAGCGCTTCGAGGTACGGCCCCGGGCGCGGCAGGACGTCCCTGGTGACGGGGATGATCTCCCAGCCCCGGCTGCGGAGCCAGCGGCGGCGGTGGTCGTCGTGGGCGCGGGCGTGACGGCCGGTGTGATGGCGCTCGCCGTCGTACTCCAGGCCCACGCGCCACTGCTCGTAGCCGAGGTCGATGTAGAGCCGTTCGCCGTGCGGGCCCGGAACGGGGATCTGCGTGCGCGGACGCGGGAAGCCCGCGCGGATCATCAGGACGCGGGTCCAGCTCTCACCGGGTGAGGCGGCGCCCTCGTCGCTGAGGCGGAGGACCTCGGACAACCGGCGGACGCCGTGATAGCCGGGCAGGCCCCGCGCCATCGCACGCAGCTCGGGCTCCCGGACCCCGGCCCGGAGAAACTGGTCGACCGCGGCGACGGCGTCAAGGCGAGGCATCCAGCACGCGCAGTCGAGGGCCGTGCGCGTGAACGTGGTCAGCCGGACGTCTTCACGCGAGGTCACGTGCTCGGCCGGTAACGGCACCCAGCGGGCGTCGGGCTCGGCATCGTGCGGCGCGCTCTCCGGGGGCAGGATGACGTCGAGTTCCCGTTCGTCCCGGCGAGCGCCGGCAGGCATGACGTCCAGGCCCCAGAGCCAGGCGGCGGTGCCACGTGCGATCACGGCCCCGCTGGGAAGGACGTCAGCGAGCTGCCGAGGCCGGCCGTCGACGAGCGGACGGATCGTGTGGTCGGACGTTTTCGTCCAGGTCAGAGCGGTCATGCACCCCATGGTCGCGGCGCCCGCCCCCCCGATCGGAAGTCACCCGCGCAACTGTGGACAACCCGAGCGTCAGTGAGGATTCGCATGCTGATCGAGCATCACGGCCGACGCCCTACCGTCCCCGCTTCGGCGTACATCGCGCCGACCGCGGTGCTATGCGGAGCGGTGAATCTCGGCGAGAACGCTCGGATACTGCACGGCGCGGTGCTCAGTGCCGAGGACGGCGAGGTGACTCTCGGCTCCGATGTCGTGGTGATGGAGAACGCTCTCGTGCGCGGACGCAAGGACCATCCGGTACGTATCGGGGACGCGGTACTCGTCGGCCCGCATGCCCATGTCAACGGCGCCACGGTCGAGGACGAAGTGTTCCTCGCCACCGGAACCTCCCTTTTCCCCGGCTCGATAGTGGGCGCGAAGGCGGAGCTGCGCATCAACAGCATCCTGCACGTCGGGTCGCGTCTGGAAGCGGGCGCGGTGGTGCCGATCGGCTGGGTGGCGGTCGGTGCGCCCGCGCAGCTCTTCCCTCCCGACCGACATGACGACATTTGGGAAATTCAACAACAGATGGACTTTCCGGGAGTCGTCTACGGGGTTCCGAGGGGCGTGACCATGCGTGAAGTCATGACTCGGCAGGTGGCTTTCTACGGGGAACACCTCAATGACCGAGTGGTCGAGGAGCCTGGGCCTTAGCGTTGTGCCTGGGCGGTTACCAATAGCCAGGGCGTGAAGTTTGACCCGGTCCGCAGGGCGGAGCCATGGACATGGACTTGCGGAGCCGGGGGCAGAGGATGGCGGAGAGGTGACGGAAATGATGGCGGAAACTACGCGACGGGCGCTGCACGGCGTCGCCGAGATGGTTCTCGCGGGGCCGCAGTTCCGGACGAGCGGGTCTATCGAGTTGGCCGTGACGGACGGGGGTTTCGGCACGGTGGCAAGGCCCCTCCTGCGCGTGCGCGGGACGGAGCTCATCGTGGGCGAGCGCGCGATGCCGATGAACGGCCTGACGTTCCGCGAGGTGGCCTCGGCCGCCGACGTGGAGGTCGGACGTCCCGAAGGCGTCTACAAGGAGGGCAGCGGGCTCGACCCCGACGACACCATCGGGTTGGAGGTGGGCGAGGCCGCCAACATCGAGCGCGCCTTCGCGTGGGGCCTGGAGGCCCTGCAGAGGCTCGCGCCGTCCGAGCGGCCGATCCTGTGGCCCGAGCACTTCGACATCGCCGTCACTGTGGACGAGGTCAACTACGGCGTCTCCCCCGGCGACGGTTACCTGTCCGAGCCCTACGCCTATGCGGGGCCCTGGCGAACGCGTGTCGGAGCGTTCTGGAACGCGCCCTTCGGATCGGCGCGTCCGCTACGGCTTCTGCCCGGCGCGACGGCCATCCACGACTTCTTCAGCGAGGCTCGAGCCCGAGTGGCCTCCGACCCCGTCCGCGAGCCCTGAGCAACATGCACGCGCACGAGGAGCCGAGCCAAAATCCACGTGCAGCGCGCGTGTGCGTCTGTTGCTGGCTCGGGGTCAGGCGGAGGCGATGAGTTCGTAGAGGTTGCCGGACGGGTCGGCGAAGTAGACGCCCCGGCCGCCCACGGGGTGGTGCTCGTCCACCTGCCCGTTCGTGTGGCTGCCGGGGCCGTCGCCGTGCGGCAGGTCGTGCGCGCGCAGATGGGCCACGGCCGCGTCGAAGGTCGCGGAGTCGACGTCGAACGCCAGGTGGTGGCCGGGCGCGTCCGGGGCGGTCACATAGTCGAGCGTCAGCTCGTCGTTGATGCGGAGCTGCGCGAAATGCCTGGCGACGGGGTGGAGGCCGCCGTACTCCAGGCCGAGCACGTCGGCCAGGTAGCGCGCGGCGGCCTCGTTGTCGGCGGCGGGAACGATCGTGTGGTTGAGCCTGATGGTCACGGCGCGTCTCCCAAGGTGAGGTCCGACTCTCCTTCACGGTACGGAGTGAGTCCTCACTCCGTCAAGTGCCGGTCGTGCCCCGGATCGTCCGCCTGCTGATAACGTTGCAGATCAGCGTGCGCTGAGCGAAGTCCGGTGAGACCCCGGCGCTGTCCCGCAACTGTGATGGCCTCCCCCGAGGCCGAGCCAGGTCGCCTTGCCGCACGCCGACGACTTCGACCCCGCGGTAGGGCCGGTCCGTCCCCGCGGGCCCGCGTGCCGCCCCTCGCCCCCTGGAGGCAGGCTGTGAGACCCGTCCGCGCGCTCGGCGCGTCCCTTGTGATCGGCGCCGTGGCGCTGGCGTCCGCCTGCGGCGGTTCCGGCGACTCCGGTAAGGACAAGGCCAAGGCCTCCGGCGGCGCGCCGGTGGTCGTCCAGGCCGCCAACGGCAGCGTCACCATCCCGGCGACGCCGCAGCACATCGTGTCGCTCTCCCCCACGCACACCGAGACGCTGTTCGCGATCGGCGCGGGCAAGCAGGTGACAGCGGCCGACGAGCTGTCCAACTACCCGGCGGACGCGCCGCGCACCAAGCTCAGCGGCTTCAAGCCGAACGCCGAGGCGATCATCGCGGCCAAGCCCGACCTGGTCGTCCTGTCCAACGACATGGACGGCATCGTCGACGCGCTGGCCAAGGTGAAGATCCCGGTCCTGCTGGAGCCCGCCGCGACCAAGCTGGACGAGGTGTACGACGAGATCCAGGACCTCGGCAAGGCCACCGGGCACTCCACCGAGGCGGCCAAGCTGACCGAGCAGATGCGCACCGGCATCCAGCAGACGGTGGCGAGCGCGAGCAAGGCCACCGGTGGACGCAAGCTGAGCTACTACCACGAGCTCGACAACGAGCTGCACTCGGTGACCTCGAAGACCTTCATCGGCCAGGTGTACGGGCTGTTCGGGCTGGAGAACATCGCCGACGGCGCGGACAAGGCGTCCGGCGGCTATCCGCAGCTGTCGCAGGAGTACCTGCTGCGCCGCGACCCCAACATGATCTTCCTGGCCGACACCAAGTGCTGCGGCCAGTCCCCGGTGGCCGTCGGCAAGCGTCCCGGCTGGTCGGACCTGTCCGCCGTGAAGAAGCAGAACACGGTCGCGCTCGACGACGACATCGCGTCCCGCTGGGGCCCGAGGCTGCCGGAGTTCGTCAAGTCCATCGCCGCCGCCGTGCAGAAGGCGTCGGCCGCCAAGTGACCTCGGCCCCGCCGTGCCGCCGGGGGGCGCAGGCATTCCGCCGCGACGCCGCCGCGACGCGGTGTCACCGCGTGACAGCGGCTTCGGCATGACATCCGCCGGCCCGCGCTCACGGCTGCGTGGGGTCATTCCCCGCGTCCACCGTGAGCAGCGGGCGCGGCTGCGGCCCGTCCAGCTCGGGATCACGGTCGCGGCGCTCGTCGCGACGATGCTGGGCGCGCTGCTGGTCGGGGCGGCCGACCTGCCCGTCTCCGGGGTGATCAAGGCGCTCGCCGACACGGTCCCGTTCGTCCACGTCGACTCGGGGCTCAGCGTGGTCGAGCACAACGTGCTCTTCCAGCTGCGGCTGCCGCGCGTGCTGATGGCGGCGCTGGTCGGCGGGCTGCTCGCGATCGCGGGAGCCGGGTACCAGGGCGTGTTCCGCAACCCGCTCGCCGACCCGTACCTGCTGGGCGCGGCGGCGGGCGCCGGGGTCGGCGCGACGCTGGCGATCGTCGCGCTGCCCGGCGCGCCCGAGTACGCCGTGCCGGTCGCGGCGTTCACAGGCGCCATCACCGGCGTGCTGATGGCCTACGGCCTGGGGCAGGTGGCGTCGCGCGGCGGCCCCGAAGGCGGGACGGGCACGCTCGTCCTGGCCGGGGTCGCGGTGGCGAACTTCCTGTCGGCCGTCCAGACGTTCCTGCAGCAGGCGAACGCGCAGCAGCTCCAGCGGATCTTCGCCTGGCTCCTCGGAGGCGTGGGCACGGCCGACTGGGGCCAGCTGCGGATGGTCGCGCCGTACGCGCTGATCGCGGTCACCGTCCTGCTCACCCACGGCCGCCTGCTCGACGTCCTCGCCGTGGGCGACGAGGAGGCCACGACGCTCGGGATGTCAGCGGCGCGAGTGCGGCTCCTGGTCCTGCTCGCGGCGTCGCTCGCCACCGCTTGCGCGGTCGCCGTGAGCGGGCTGATCGCGTTCGTCGGGATCGTCGTCCCGCACCTGGTGCGGCGGCTGGCGGGCGGGTCCTACCGGATCGTCCTGCCGCTGTCCCTGCTCGTCGGCGGAGCCTTCCTGGAGCTCGCCGACCTGGTCGCGCGGACCGTCGTCGCGCCCGCCGAACTCCCGCTCGGCGTGGTCACCGCGTTCGTCGGCGGCCCCTTCTTCGTGCTCGTCCTCCGCGCGACCCGCAGGCAGGTGGACGTATGACGGTCTCGGTGCGGGAACTGGACGTCGAGCTGGGCGGACGGCGGGTGCTGCGGTCGGTCTCCATGGAGGTCGCGGGCGGCTCCTGGACGGCCGTGATCGGCCCGAACGGCGCCGGGAAGTCGACGCTGCTGCGGGCCGTGCTGGGGCTGCGCGACGGCGCGGGCTCGGTCGAGGTGTCCGGACAGGACGTGCGGTCCATGCGTCCGAGGCAGCGGGCACGAATGGTCGCCTACGCCCCGCAGAGTCCGAAACTGCCGCCCGGCATGACGGTGTTCGACTACGCCCTCCTCGGACGTTCCCCCTACATCCCGCATTTCGGACGCGAGAGCGCGCACGATCGCTCGGTGACCGCCGAGGTGCTGGAGCGGCTCGACCTCGCCGGACTCGCGGCGCGGACGCTCGACCAGCTGTCCGGCGGCGAGCGGCAGCGGGTCGTCCTGGCACGGGCGCTGGCGCAGCAGACCCCCGTCCTGCTCCTGGACGAGCCGACCACCGCACTCGACATCGGCCACCAGCAGCAGGTCATGGAGCTGGTCGACCGGCTGCGCCTCGCGGACGGCCTGACCGTCGTCTCGACCATCCACGACCTGACGCTCGCGGCGCAGTACGCCGACCGTCTCGTGCTGCTGTCGGACGGTCGCGTCGCCGCGTCCGGCGCGCCCGCGGACGTCCTGACGCGCGAGACGATCGCGGCCCATTTCGACGCGCACGTCAGCGTGGCCCATGATGCGGAGGGGCGCCCGCTTCTGGCGCTCGAACGTCCACGCCTCGAACGCCCGCACGCCGAGCGTCCGCAAGCTGAACGTCCGAATATCGAGCGTCCGCATGCCGAGCGTCCGAACCGTCCTGCCGAGGGAGCCGCCGGGTGAGAGTCGACCTGCACTGGCGTGAGGAGGACGGCGCGCGCCTGGCGGCCACGGTGTGGCGGCCCGGCGACGGTCTCCGGATGATCTCGTCGGCGATGCTCGGCGGCGGCGTCACGTCCGCGCGATGGGTGCTGAACGCGCAGGTCGCGGGCGGGTACTCGCGCATGGACCCGATCGACCACCTTCGCGAGCTCGCCGCCGCGTACGGGCTCGAGGGGCCGGGCGTCGGGATGCTGACGGCCGCGTCCGTCGAGCGGACGCAGCGGGCCGGGGACGGTGGCGTGGAGGTGTCCGCGACCGTCGGCCTGCGGGTGCCGACCTGGGCCGCGGCCCCCGCGGACGCCGACGACCCGGAGCTCGCCCCGATCCGCCTGGACGGCGCGGTCCTGCGTCCCGGGACGATCAACATCGTGGTGTCGGCGCCCGTCCCGCTGACGGACGCGGCGCTGGTCAACGCGGTGATGACGGCGACCGAGGCCAAGACCCAGGCGCTGCTCGAAGCCGGATACGAGGGCACCGGCACCGCGTCCGACGCGATCTGCGTGGCGGCGCCCGAGCCCAGCGGCGAGGACGAGGCGGAGCCGTTCGCCGGGCCCCGCTCGGTCTGGGGCGCGCGCATCGCCCGGGCCGTCCACCAGGCCGTCCTGAACGGGGCGCACGACTACACCCTCCTCCTCGAAGCCCGCCGCAACGCCACCCGCTGACCCTCAGGGGCCTCGCCGCAGATCGGCGCCGAACCGACGCGGCACGAGGGCCTCAACCGGGCGAGGCGTGGACAAACGGCCGATCATGGTCGCGGGTTTCCGGTCCGCAACGGCCTTCGGCTCACTACGCTGGGAGCGATTCGGCGACAGCAAGCGGTGACCGACGGCGTGGTCGGATCGGGCCCGGCGCCCGGTCGGCCGCATCCACGCGGCGGCGGCCACCGGCAGCACGTGCCACGAGGACGGCGCGCGACGACGAGGCCACGATGAACGGTCCGGAGACCGAGAGCACCCCGCCCCCCGGCGAGCACGGCCCGTCGGCGCCCGAGGAGGGCCGCACGCCCCTGCGGCGGCTCACCGAGGTGATGGCGTTCGAGCTGTGCTCGTCCATCCTGGTCGGCCTGCTGGTGACCGTCTTCCACGGCTACCTCTGGCTCAACTCGGTCGTCACCCTCGCGGTCCTGGCCGCCGTGTCGGTGCTGGTCTGGCGGTCCCGTCCGGACGTGGTGCACAACGTCCTCGCGGGCGCGACGACGACGCTGGCGTGGGCGGCGAAGGGGCTGGCATGCCTGCTCGCGGGCGCGGCGGCGATGGTCCTCGTGCTGCTGGCGGTGCTGGGCGTGCTGGCGCTGCGCGACGCGGCCCGGCCGTGCGGGCAGCCGCTGGAGGTGCGCGTGCTGACCGCGCCCGAGATGCTGACGCCGTTGCGCGCCGCGGCGTCGGAGTTCGTCGCCGACCGCACCGACGGCGGATGCCGCAGGTACACCGTCACGGTCGTCCCGGAACCGGGTCCGGTCTCCCTCTACGGTGCGTTCGGACGGCTCTGGCGGCGCAACGACACGGGCGACGACCAGCAGCTTCTCGGCCCGCAGCCGGACGTGTGGATCCCGGCGACCAGCGCCGAACTCGACTTCGTCCCGCACAGCGGACAGGCGGGAGCGGACAGCGCCCAACCGGACATCGGCGGCGGCCTCACGGCCCCGGGCGGCGGCGGCCAGGCCCGAACCAACACCGGCACCGGCGCGGGCGGAGATCCGCGCTTCCGGCAGCTGAGCCGCTCGCTGGGCACCTCGCCGATGGTGCTCGCGCTGTTCAGCAAGGCGGACGCGGCGGTCGCGAGCCCCTACAGCGCGCCCCTCAAGGCGAACACGGGCGCGCTGCTGACCCAGATCGCGCAGTCCGGCGTGAAGCTGCGCGGGATCGCCCGTCCCGTTCCGGACACGTCGACGGCCGCGCTGGAGATCACCCCGGCGCTGTACGACGCGCAGCCCGGCTCGTCCCCGGCCGCGGACGAGAAGTTCGCGAGCCCGCCCGATCTCGTCGCGCCCGACGCGGTCACGCTGCTGTGCCGGTTCCGGTCGCAGGCCGCGCGGGGCGCGGAGCCTCCGTCGGACGTCGCGGTGGCCGCCCCCGAGCAGGTCCTCGCGGACTACGACGCCGGACGCGCCCTGGGCGACCGCTGCGGCCCGGCCGAACCGACGTCCGACCCGGTCGGGCACTGGCGGCTGCACCCCTACTACGCGGTCGACCTGCCGACCATGGACTACCCGTTCGTCCAGCTGACCTGGCGTGGACAGGACACGCGGGCCCGCAGTGACGCGATCGGCGACCTGCGGTCCTGGCTGTCGGCGCATCCGCTGACCCAGCAGGGTCTCCGGGACGGCAACGGCGCGATCCCCGCCCCGCCGGAGGGCGACTTCTCGCACTTCTACCTGTCGCGGCTCCAGGGCATGCTCGGCGAGCGCGCGATTCCGCCGGGCGTCCGGCTGAACGGCACGCCTCCGGTGCAGACCGCGCTGGACCGGCTCGCCGCCGCGCGTCCCAAGGTCTCGGCGTCCCTGATGCTGGACGTCTCGGGTTCGATGGACCAGGCGGCCGGGTCGGTTCCGGCGGTCCGTCCGGCCCCGACCGCGGCGGCCGGACCGGCCTCGGGCGGCACCCGCCTCAACCGCGCCGTGACGTTCCTGCAGAGCTTCGTGGAACAACTCCAGGGATCCGACCGGGTCGGGCTGCAGGTGTTCTCCTCGTCCGCCGATCCGCGCAATCAGGCCACGTTCGGCAACGTCCCGGCGCGTGACGCGCAGTCCGACCAGAAGGACGAGGTCGCGAACCAGCTCCAGGCCATCACCACCACCGGCGGTGACCTGGCGCTCCGCACCGCCCTTTCCGGCGCAGGCCTGACCAGCGGACGGGAGGACCTGATCCTCGTCACGGACGGCGAGGGCGCGGGCAGCAACCCCGACGCCGCCGGGACGGCCTCCTGGCTGGCCGGTCCGTTCCGCTCGGCCAACCCGAACCTGCGCCTCACGGTCGTCCTGACGGGCCCGGCGGGCTGCGACACCGCGCACATCAAGCGGCTCGTGTCCGCGGTGGGCCCCGGCCGGGGCCGCTGCGTCGCCCTGAGCGGCGCCCCCGAGCAGGAGCAGGCCGCTCAATTCCTTTCTGGACTGCGATGACGACCGAAGACGACGACCGCAACCGTCCCGCCAGGCCTCCGTCCCGTGACGGCGACCCACCGGACGCGTCCCAACCCGAGAGACGGATCCCGAACGGCCCAGAACAGAAGCCGGACGGTCCAGAGCGAAAAGCCGCAGGCGACCGCGTCCTGCCCCCTGAGGAGGCGAAGGGTTCCGAGCGGAGGATCCCGGACGTCCCTCCGCCTTCTCTCCCGCGCCCGCATGAGGCGAAGCAGCACGGGACGCACTTCTCGCGCCGCGCGGTGCTGCTGTGCGCCTCGGTGGGCGCGCTCGCCGTCCTGGCCGCCGGTCTGGTGTCGCAGATCCATCCGAGCGCGCCGTACCACGCGCTCGCCGCCGACTGCGGGCGCGGCGACCTGGTGGTCGCGGGCGGGACGGACGTGAGCCTCAAGGCGCAGCGGCGCGCGCTGATCAAGCAGTGGAACGCCTCGACCTACCCGGACGGACGGCCGCACCGGCACGCCCGGCTGGTCGAGGTGTCCGACTCGACCGACCTGCAGCACAGCCAGCTCGCGGCGGTCGAGCAGTCCGGCAGCTGCGCCTACGACGTCCTGATCATGGACAACACGTGGACGGCGCAGTTCGCCGAGGCCGGATACCTCAAGGAGTTCCACGGCCTGTCCGACACCTCCGATTTCAACCCGGCCGCGCTGCGCACCGGCCAGTGGCACGGCACCCAGTACGCCGTGCCGTTCAATCTTGACGTGGGCCTGCTGTACTACCGCGAGGGCACCACACCTCCCGCGACCTGGTCCGCTCTCGTCGATCAGGGGTACGACGCGCAGCTCGCCGACTATGAGGGCCTGACCGTCAACGTCCTGGAGGACGTGTGGAACGACGGCGCGGCGGACGTCCTCACCGGTAACGCGCGCGCGGACGAGAAGGCCCTCAGTTCCCGGGTCTTCCCCGCGATCCGCCGCCTGGCCACGAGGGTCCAGAAGTCCCTCAAGGCGTCACGCCAGTACCAGGAGCAGGACGCCATCAACGCGTTCGCCTCCGGCGACAAGCTGATGCGGAACTGGCCCTACGCGTTCTCAGCCCTTGCCACGGAGCCGCGCATGCGCGCGAGCGGCGACCGCCTGCGGTTCCATGTCGCGGCGCTACCCGGGCACACCGTGCTCGGCGGCCAGAACCTCGCGGTCTCGGCACACTCCCCTAGTCCTGGCCCGAGCGCCGACCTGGTGCGTTTTCTCTCCGGGACGGCCGCCCAGCGCCAGCTGTTCTCCTGTGGCGGCTTCGCGCCCGCGCGTTACTCGGCCCTGGGCCTGACGCCCACCAAGCATTCGCCCGCGGACGTCCAGGCACGGTCGTGTTCCGGCCTGATGGGCCGTCCGCCCGCGCCCGGTGACCCGGACCTGCCGAACCAGCAGCAGCTCACCGAGCTGGGCCAGGCGATCGTGACGGCTCTCGGCCGCGCGCTGCCGCGTCCGGAGACCGAGCACTACCCGACCTTCTCCGCGACGTTCCGCGACTGCTCGAACAAGATCATCGATGGGACGTCCGCCGACGCGGACACGTTCGCCCACGACGTCGCCGACGCCCTCAAAGGCCGCCCGTCGTCCTGCTGACAGCGCCCCGGCAGCAGACGGGGCCTAGAGCGTGTCCGTTGGATCTTGGGGTTTGGCTGAGGTTGATCTGGGTGTCGGGGTGTGATGGCGGGTGTGATTCGTCGTCATGAGTTGACTGATGCCGCGTGGGTGCGGATTGAGCCGCTTCTGCCTGGTCATCCTCGCCAGGGTGGC
>NZ_JADG01000018.1 GCF_000518265.1 Actinomadura oligospora ATCC 43269
TGGATGAGCCAAACGCTACGAGCGTGCACACCAGCTCGCACGTGATGACGGCAACGGGGAGAAGCCAGGCAACAGAGGCGTGCCAACCGGCCGCCTTGCCGAGAGCGTACTGAGGTGCTGCGGAGAGGGCGGCTACGGCCGCCAGGGAGACGGGGGTCCCGGCGTAGACGGCCCAGCGGGCTGGACGGCTCGAAACTTGTTGCTGCTGCACAGGTGCTGACTCCCGAGGCACGTGGTACGTTCAACATTGCTTCGGGTAGGACTGGCCCAACAGGCACGTCACGGTGTCACTTTTCCCGGCAAGCCTGCCGAAAAAGGGTTCGACCTTCGACATCGCCATCGCCGTGGCGCTGCTCGCGGCTGCCGAAGCGGTCTCCCCGTTCTCCTGCGCGGGTCTGACGCTGGTCGGGGAACTTGGGCTGGACGGCCGGATGCGAGCCATCCCGGGCGTGCTGCCCGCGGTCCTCGCGTCCGCCAACGCGGGCTGCCAGACGGTGGTCGTGCCTCGGGCCAACGCGGCCGAGGCCAGGCTGGTCCCGGACATCGAGGTCGTCCCTGTCGCCAGCCTGCGCGAGTTGCTGTGCCTGCTCCGCGACGAGCCGCCGCCCACAGAGGACGACCAGCCCGAGCAGGCGTCCACCCATTACGGCATGGATGGGCTCGCCCCACGTTGCCCAGACCGGCGGACAGACCTCGATCTGACGGACGTCCGAGGGCAGGCCGAGGCCCGCCGGGCCCTGGAGATCAGCGCGGCGGGCGGCCACCACCTTTTCTTCAGTGGTCCGCCTGGCTGCGGGAAGACCATGTTGGCCGAACGGCTCCCCACCCTGATGCCGCCGCTGGAGCCGGAGGCGGCCCTAGAGGTCACGGCGATCCACTCCGTCGCGGGCACCCTCCCGCCAGACCAGCCGATGATCACCAAACCGCCGTTCCACGCACCGCACCACACCGCGACAAGAGCGGCGATCGTCGGCGGCGGATCAGGTCGCGTCCTCCAACCGGGAGCGGTTTCCCTGGCCCACCGAGGAATCCTCTTCCTGGACGAGGCGCCCGAATTCCAAGGCGGAGTCCTGGACGCTCTCCGGCAGCCGCTCGAAGAAGGGGAGGTCAGGTTGTCCAGGGTGGAAGGCACCGCGCGGTTCCCGGCACGATTCACGCTGGTCCTGGCGGCGAACCCGTGCCCGTGCGCCGCCGCCAAGCAGATGGACTGCTCCTGCGCCCCGGGCATCCGCCGCAAGTACACCTCGCGCGTTTCGGGGCCCCTGCTCGATCGCATCGACCTGAAGCTGGAGCTCACCCCTGCGAGCCGCGCCGAACTCCGATACGACCTGGAGTTCGCCGAGTCCAGCGAGGTCGTGGCCGAACGCGTCCTGAACGCCCGCGAGCGTGCGGTGAAGCGCCTGTCCGGCACCCCCTGGCGCACCAATTCCGAGATCCCCGGCCCGGAACTCCGCCGCCATTTCACCCCGTCCGGAGAGGCGATGCGCGCCGCCGACGAAGCGCTCCAGAAGGGAACCCTCAGCGCCCGGGGCCTGGACCGCGTGCTCCGCGTCGCCTGGACGATCGCCGACCTGGCCGACCGCGAAGAGCCGGGCGACGACGACATCGGCGGTGCCCTGGCCCTATGGAACGGCCGCTGGACATGAAGCCCAAGCAACCCGCACTGATGCGCGCTCTCCAAGAGCGCAAACAGCCCGCGCCGGTGATTCCCCCACGGCTGCGGACCGTCCGCGTTGGTGTGCTCCCAAGAGAAGGAACTGCCCCGAGGAGGCGACCATGACCGATGACCAGACCGCACGAGCGATCCTCACGGCCTTGGCCGAGCCGGGCGAACCCGTGCTCAACCAGATCATCGACCGAGTCGGCGCACCCGGAGCGCTCGAAGCCATCCGCTCCGGCCGGTTGCCGGACGCGCCGACGGGCCGGACCGCCGACGACTCCGAAGTTGCCCGGATGACCGAACGCCTGGCCCACTGGCGGATCCGGTTGTCCGCCGCCGAACCCGCGAGTGACCTGCTCGTCGCCGAGCGCCTAGGCGTCCGGTTGGTCTGCCCGGGCGATCCTGAGTGGCCCACCACCCTGGACGACCTGGGCTCGCGACGTCCGTACGCCCTGTGGCTGCGCGGCCCCACCGACCTGCGCCACGGCTGCCTGCGCTCGGTCGCGCTCGTCGGGGCCCGCGCGGCGTCCTCCTACGGCCTGCGCATAGCGGCGGAGATGGCTTGCGAGCTGGGCGACCGCGGATGGACGGTCGTATCAGGCGGAGCCATGGGCATCGACGCCGCAGCGCACCGAGGCTCTCTGGCGGCAGGCGGCCCGACCGTCGCGGTCCTCGCCAACGGAGTGGACGTCCCCTATCCGGCCTGCAACGACGGTTTGTTCGCCGAACTCGCCCGCCGTGAGTTACTCATCAGCGAATCACCGCCTGGCACCGCACCGAGGCGCCAACGTTTCCTCGTCCGCAACCGCGTCATCGCCGCCCTCTCCAGGGGCACGGTCGTCGTCGAGGCGGGACGCCGCAGCGGGGCGCTGAGCACTGCCCACTGGGCCCGGAAACTGAGCCGCGTGGTCATGGCCGTCCCGGGCCCGGTGACCTCGGCGTCCTCCGTCGGCTGCCACGCGCTCCTCCGCGATCCGCCACCCGCCCTCCTGGTCACCCGAAGCGAAGAGGTGATCGAAGCCGTGGGCGAACTCGGCACGGACCTCGCTCCGATCCCTGCCAGCCCGGTCCTGTCCCGCGATCTCCTGGATCCGGTCTCCCACGCCGTCCTGGAAGCCCTGCCTTCCCGGGCGGCGGCGGGCCCGGCCCAGATCGCCGCGAAGGCCGGCGTGGACCTCCCCACCGCCAACGCCAAACTCGGCCTTCTCGCCGCCGGCGGTTTCGTAGAACGCGCCCCCGGCGGCTGGCGCCTGACCCAGAAAGCCAAAACCCCATGACCGCCCACCAGACGTCGTCCCGCAGCACAGCTCATCGAACGTCCACAGCCGCCCCGAGCCCCCAGGTCCATGCACCGGCTTTCGCGTCCACAGCCCCCTGGCACCGCAGCTCCGCAGCGCCCTCCCCAGAAACCCCGCCTGCACGATCACCACCCCGACCGGCGGCCCCATTGAAATCTGCTCATGCGCCCGCACCAGCACGCACACTCGCCAAAAACACTCAGCAACAGCACCAACATGCGTCCGGATTGATGAACTGGCATCAACCGCCTGACTCCAGCAACCGGGGTGGACAACTCACACGCCTGAGCCGGATTCCGCCCAGCATGACCGCACGAGCCACGCGGTGGTCGCACACAGGGTCTGCGGAAGGCGGACGCGGAAGGCGGTTTCTCTGGTGAGGCGGCGCAAGTTGGCAGCTTGCTGGCACTGCCGGTGCTGAGCACGCTCAGCGAGCGCCCGTTGTGCCCCGCCTCTCGCGAGGCAGGGACTGGTCCCACGACGACACGGCCACCACGAAGGAACCCGGCGTTCCATGAGGGGTCGCTGCGGTTGTCGAGAGGGCTGGTGGAGTCAGGCTGCGTTTCGGTGACGGTCTCGTGGCTCGTCGGGGCTCGGTGGCCCAAGCCGACATGCCACGGCAATCGTTAGCGGGGCATGGTCGGGGTCGCCTAGTGGAAGGGGGACTCGCAGCCCCGGTCGGCGTTACCTCCAGCGCCCTCTCCATCCTCACGACCGTCTTCGACGGGGAAGCATGCAAGAAGGCGATCCGAAGCGCTGCGACCGACGACAGCGCTGGTGCTGGGGCCTGCTTCTCCTGCGGATCGTTGTGTATGTGGGGGCCTAGGGCTGGAGGTTGCTGGTGGAGCGGAGGAGGGCAGCGTTGAGGGATGTCAGCGCAGGTGGTACTTGGGAAGGGGGATTTGATTGGGCGGAGTGGGATTTATTGGTCGGCGGGGAGTTCGAAGTCGCTCTTGGCTAGTTCTTCGACGTTGACGTCCTTGAAGGTGACCACGCGGACATTCTTGACAAACCTGGCGGGACGGTACATGTCCCAGACCCAGGCGTCCTGCATGGTGACCTCGAAATAGACCTCGCCGTTGTCGGCGCCTCGGACCTGGAGGTCGACCGAGTTGGTCAGGTAAAAGCGGCGCTCGGTCTCCACCACGTAGCTGAAGAGGCCGACGACGTCGCGGTACTCGCGATAGAGCTGGAGCTCCATCTCGGTTTCGTACTTCTCGAGATCCTCGGCGCTCACACTCGTACCCCTTCCGTCCGGGTCCTGTGGTCCTCCCCGGTCTGCTCCCCCGTGACCACATCCCCATTCTTACGCACCAGCCGGCCCACGTTGACGAAGGAGAGGCGGTGTTCGGCACATGGACCGTGTTCGGCGAGCGCGGCGGTGTGCGCCTTGGTCGCGTATCCCTTGTGCACGTCGAAGCCGTAGTGGGGGAATCGCTCGTGCAGATCGATCATGATCCGATCCCGGGTGACCTTCGCCACGATCGAGGCGGCGGCGATGCAGGCAACCACCTGATCACCCTTGATCACGCCCAGACTGGGCGCCATCAGTCCGGGCACCGAGAAGCCGTCGCTCAGGACGTACGCGGGACGCTGGCCGAGCGCGGCCACGGCGCGGCGCATGCCGGTGATGTTGCATCGATGCACGCCGAAGCGGTCCACCTCGTCCCGGGGAACGATGATCACGCTCCAGCTCGCGGCGCGCTCGACGATCTCCTCGTAGAGCGCCTCGCGGCGGGCCGGAGTCAGCAGTTTGGAATCGTTGAGGCCTTCGATCCGGCCTCGTTTGCCGTCCGCCAGAATCGCGGCGCCGATCACCAGCGGCCCGGCGCAGGCTCCGCGGCCCGCCTCGTCCACCCCGGCCACGGGGCTGAAACCCCCGTGTCCGAGGGCGCGCTCGAAGCCGTACAGCCCAGCGTCACGCCTGGGCGTGAACCGCAGTGGACGACCGTTCATACTCGCAGCGTACGTCCCTGGAAAGCCGGAAAACCCCGTTTTGACGCTCAAGAGCGCCCTGGAACGGACGATCATCGCGAAGCCGCAGTTCGCGCCTGTGTCAGCGGTGGTTCAGCCCAAGGCGGAACCACCGGTCGAGGCCAACTGGACCCGATCCATGCCTGCCGTTCCCGCGCCAAGCCAGTTGACAGCCAGCCAGCGGGTCAGGGCACCCACGCACAAGCCGGTTCGCCGGTCCCACCAGGGCGGTCCCAGGCCGCCCGCCCCCGGCGCGTCCGGCCCCGGCGATCCGCCTCTGGCCATCGCCCTCAGCGGCGGACACCCCTGGTCCCGCCCAGGGCGGGGCTCGGCGGCCCGGCCCTGCCCTCTGGCCCCCGGCGCCCCTTCGGCGACGGACATAGCCTGGAGGCTTTACCCACCGCCCTGGCCCCATCTGGGGCGGTCCCCCAGCGATGCGCCCCCTGGCCGTCGCCGTCGGCGGCGGGCGCAGCTGGTCCCGCCCCGGGGCGGGACCAGCGGCCCGGCCCGGCCCTCTGGCCCCCGGCGACCCGCCCTCGGCGGCGGGCTCAGGCTAGGGGGCTTTCCGCCGCCTTTCACTGGCCCCTTCCCGGGCGATCCCCCGGCGATCCGCCCTTTGGCCGTCCGCCCCTCGGCGGCACAGCTGGCCCCGCCCGAGGGCGGCCCTAGGCGGTCCGGCCCTCGGCGGTCCGGCCTCGGTGGTGGGAGCAGGCTGGAAGCTTTGCTCGCCGTCTTATCGCTGGTCGCGCCTGGGGGCGGGGCCCCGGGTGCTCCGGCCCGGCCCTCCCCGGCGGCCCGCCATCGGTGGTGGGTGCAGGCTGGAGGGGCGGTGCCGGGAGCGGCTTAGCGGCGGAGGTGGAGGCGTAGGCGGCGGGTCAGGTAGGTGATGGGGATGGCGCCCAGGGAGCCGAGGGTCAGTGGGGCTGCCGGGGCCAGGGCGGCGGCCGTCTTGAGGGTCGGCTGCTTGAAGGTGGACGGGATGGGGAGGGTGTCCAGGCGGTTCAGGGGCCAGACGATGACGAAGGCGCGGCCGATGACGTGGTCGATGGGGATGGTGCCGCCGCCTCGGTCGCCGCGATGCCAGCGGGAGTCGGACGAGGCCTCGCGGTGGTCGCCCATGACCCAGAGCTGGCCGGGGCCGACGGTGGCGTCGAAGGGGTCGATGGACGGCTTGTTCTGCACCCGCGTGGACGGGTCGGTGAACAGGTAGGAGTGCTCGTCCAGCGGGACGCCGTTGACGGTGACGCGGCCCTGGGCGTCGCAGCACTTCACGTGGTCGCCGGGGACGCCGATGACGCGCTTGATGTAGTCCTTCTCGTTCGGCGCGACGCCGAAGGCGCCGCCGACCGCGCGCAGGACCCTGCTGACGGGGTTGCTCGGTCGGCTGACCTGGACTTCCGGGTCCCAGGAATCGAGGCCGTTGAAGACGACGACGTCGCCGCGGGAGATGTCCCGGGTGTGGTAGACGACCTTGTTGACCAGGACGCGGTCGCCGATCTGGAGGGTGTTCTCCATCGACCCGGACGGGATGTAGAACGCCTGGACGACGAACGCCTTGATCACCAGGGCGAGGACGAGGGCGACGCCGATCAGCACCGGCAGTTCCTTCAGGAACGAGCCCGGCTTCTTGCGCTTCTTCCCGGTCGGCTCGGCGGACTCGGCGTCGTCCGGGGACGTGTCGGGCCGCTCGACGGCGGGCTCGCCACCCTCGGCGCCGGCATCGGGGGCCCCGGCGGTGGGATCGGGGCGCCCGGCGGTGGGGTTCGGGTGCCCAGCGGTGGCATCGGGGCGCCCGGCGGTGGGGTCGGGGTACCCGGGAGTGGACGGGGCGCGTTCGGTGTCGGACGGCTCGCGTTCGGAGGGGGACGGCTCGCGTGCGGGGGTCACGGTCTGCTTCTCTTCGGGCACCGCGCCCTCGGCTTCGGAACGCACGTCTCTCCGATCGTCCTCGTAAGTCATCAGGGCGCCAGACTAGCGGCGGGAGGGCCGCCGAATCTCGTGCATGGCCGTGTCGTGGCCACGTCCCGATCCGCTCCGACGTGCACTTTCCCCCAAAACGGGCGGCGCCCCGGGATCCGTGGTCGGGATCCCGGGGCGCCGGTCGCTCAGCGAGGCGAGAGCGATCAGAAGTCGCGCTTCTCCTTGATGCGAGCCGCCTTGCCGCGCAGGTTGCGCAGGTAGTACAGCTTGGCGCGGCGGACGTCACCGCGGATCGCGACCTCGAGCTTCTCGATGTGCGGGCTGTTGATCGGCCAGGTGCGCTCGACGCCGTAGCCGCCCTTGCTGATCTTGCGGACGGTGAAGGTCTCGCGGGAGCCGCCGCCCTGACGCCGGATCACGACGCCCTCGAAGACCTGGACACGGGTGACCTTGCCCTCGGTGATGCGCGCGTGAACGCGCACCGTGTCGCCGGGACGGAAGTCCGGGACGTCGGACCGCAGGGCGGCCTTCTCGATCTCCTGGATCAAAGCGTGCATGGCAGCTGTACCTCAGTCGTGTCGAACGCGGACGTCGAGAGGCCCCGGCCTGAGTGCATGGGGGCGTCGCTCCGCACAAAATGGATCTTCTTGGAAGTCTGCGCGCCGCGCGTCACGAGCACACGGCGACGCTCTAGTTTGCCATATCTTCGCCGTGCTCCGGAAAACCGGTGTCGGCGAGGATCTTCCGATCATGTTTGTCAAGCGTTTCGGGGGCGAGGCGTCCGAGCAGCTCGGGGCGGTTCTCGGCGGTGCGGCGCAGCGCCTGGTCGCGCCGCCAGCGGGCGATCGCGCCGTGGTTGCCCGAGAGCAGGATCTCCGGGACGGCCCGCTCCCGCCAGACCGGCGGCTTGGTGAAGACGGGCCCCTCCAGAAGCGATTCCATGGCTCCGGGGGCGAACGAGTCGTCGGCGACGGACTCGGCGTTCCCGAGGACGCCGGGGATGAGCCGTCCGATCGCCTCGACCATCACCAGGACGGCGACCTCGCCGCCCGCCAGCACGAAGTCGCCGAGGCTCACCTCGGACACCGGCATGCGGGTGGCGGCCTCCTGGACGACACGGGAGTCGATGCCCTCGTAGCGTCCGCAGGCGAACAGGAGGTGCTCCTCGGCGGCCATCTCGGCGGCCATGGCCTGGGTGAACGGGCGTCCGGACGGGGTCGGCACCACGAGCCGCGGGGCCGGGCCGTCCGGCGGGGCGACGGCGTCCAGGGCCTCGCCCCACGGCTCGGGCTTCATGACCATGCCGGGGCCGCCGCCGTAGGGGGTGTCGTCCACGGTGCGGTGCCGGTCGTGCGTCCAGGACCGCAGGTCGTGGACGTGGACGTCGAGCAGCCCGGTGCGCCGGGCCTTGCCGATCAGCGAGACGTCGAGGGGGGCGAAGTACTCGGGGAAGATGCTGATGATGTCGAGTCGCATCGGGGGGTCAGTCCTCGTCCAGCAGGCCGGCGGGCGGGTCGATGACGAGCGCGCCGCCCGCGACGTCCACCTCGGGGACGAGCGCGGTGACGAACGGCACCAGCAGCTCGCCGCCCCCGGTGCGGCGGATGACCAGCAGGTCCTGGCCGTGGTGGCGGACGTCGGTGACCTCGCCCACGTCCGTGCCGTCCACGGTGCGGACGGCCAGGCCGACCAGCTGCGCGTCGTGGAAGTCGTCGGGGTCGTCCGACTCGGGGATGTCGTCGGCGTCCACGACGAGCCAGGTGCCCCGCAGGGTCTCGGCGTCGTTCCGGTCGGCGACGCCCGCGAACCGGACGATCAGCCGCCCGGAGTGCCAGCGCGCCTGCTCGACGACCAGCGGACCGGCGCCCGCGGGGTCGGTGGCGATCTCGGTGCCCGGCGCGAACCGCAGCTCCGGGTCGTCGGTCCGCACGTCCACGGTGCTGTCACCACGAACGCCGTGCGGACGCCCGATCCGGCCGATCACGATCCGTTCGGCCACGAGCCGTTCCTTCCAGCGAATGATCAATGTCGGAGAACCCCGCGCCGTCACCGTTCCGGCGGCGAACGCGTCCCTGCTTCCAGCCTGCCAGCCGGACCCCATGCCCGGGACAACCGGGCCCTGCCATCAGTACAGACGGCCGGTGCGGCGCACCTGGGGTAAAACGCGATCCGAGCCGCCGCGTCGTGGGACGACGTGGCGGCTCGGATCGTTGTCGGACCCGCGAGCGGGTCCGTTATGACGTCCTCCCCGATGTGGGGTGGGTGCCGCCGTCACTCGGACGGCGGTGAAGTGAGCTCCCGGGATGGGCGCGCCGAGGCACGGCCTCGGCGCGTCCCCTCGTGCGGACGGAGCGTCCGCGGTGGGGAGCCCTGCGCCCGAGCCGCCCTACGGGGTCAGCGGACCTCGTTGACGTCGAGCAGGTCGACGCGCACGTAGCGGCCTCCGGAGAGGGCGCTGATGACCGTGCGCAGGGCCTTGGCGGTACGACCGCTTCGGCCGATGACCTTGCCGAGGTCGTCGGGGTGCACACGCACCTCCAGAACCCGGCCGCCCCTGATGCGGCGGGCGCGGACCCGGACGTCGTCCGGGTTCTCCACGATCCCTCGCACCAGGTGCTCGAGCGCTTCTTCGAGCACGTCAGTCCTCGCTCTTGACTTCGGTCTCGGCGGAGTCGGCGTCGGCCTTCTTGGCCTCGGCCTTCTTCTTCGGCTTGGCGGCCGGAGCGGCGGCTTCGACGTCGCCCATCGACTCCTTGACGGCGGCCTCGAAGACGGCCTTCTTGTCCGGCTTCGGCTCGGCCTTGCGCAGGGTGCCCTCGGCGCCCGGCTCGCCCTTGAACTTCTGCCAGTCGCCGGT
Source organism: Actinomadura oligospora ATCC 43269 (assembly GCF_000518265.1). Classification (GTDB taxonomy): domain Bacteria; phylum Actinomycetota; class Actinomycetes; order Streptosporangiales; family Streptosporangiaceae; genus Spirillospora; species Spirillospora oligospora. The sequence goes on from NZ_JADG01000018.1 coordinate 9,710, forward strand.
GACCTTGAGCAGGTTCAGCACCGGCTCGGTCGGCTGCGCGCCGACGCCCAGCCAGTACTGCGCGCGCTCGGAGTCGATCTCGATGAGCGACGGCTCCTGCTTGGGCTGGTAGAGGCCGATCTCCTCGATGGCGCGACCGTCCCGCTTGGTGCGGGAGTCGGCGACGACGATCCGGTACTGCGGGTTCCGGATCTTCCCCAGACGCTTGAGCTTGATCTTGACTGCCACGGGTGTGGTGTTCTCCAGACTTGGTACAGGCGAGCTTGGCCGCACCAGGTGGGGACACCGGCGACCGGCCAGCTCTGTGGACTCCGGGCACGCGGGACGAGAGAGGGCGCCAGCGCGATTCCGGGTTTCCAGCCTGCCATTCTGCCAGACGTTCGCGGAAAAAGCGCAATCGGACGATGACACGCGGCCACGCGGTCGGCAAAGCCCGCCTGACCTGCGGGAACGTTTCGCCCAGAACGAACACGCGAACCGCCGGTCCCGGGCCGTCCAAGGGGCCGGAAAATAAGGCGAATCGGCGCGCACCGACATCCGTGACCACGAACCGCCCACACGTCCCACGGGCGCCCGGCACGGCGAACGCCGCGCCCGCCGGAGGGCGGGACACGGCGTTCGCTGTGAGTCGGGTTACTTCTTCCGGGTCACTTCTTCTTGCCGCCGCCCAGGTCACCCAGGTCGGGCATCTGGAAGCCGGGCGGGAGCTGCTTGGCCAGGCCGGGCGGGAGCTGGCCGCCGAGGCCCGGCGGGAGGCCCTGGGGCAGGGCGTCGGCGGCGGGCTGGTCGGCGGGCTGCTTGCCGACGGCGCGCTTGCGCGGGTCGCCGCTGCGCTGCTTGCCCTTCTTCTTCGCCGCCTTCTGCGCCTGCTTGGCGCGGCGGCGGCCCGGCATGCCGGGGAAGCCCATGTTGCCGGCCATCGCGCGGACCATCTTCTGCGCGTCGAAGAACCGGGTGACCAGGCTGGACACCTCGCCGACCTGGACGCCGGAGCCCTTGGCGATGCGGGCCCGCCGGGAGCCGTTGATGATCTTGGGGTTGGAACGCTCGTCGGGCGTCATGGAGCGGATGATCGCGGCGACCCGGTCCAGGTCCTTGTCGTCGATCTGGGAGATCTGGTCCCGGACCTGGCCCATGCCGGGCATCATCCCGAGCAGGTTGCCGATCGGCCCGAGCTTGCGGATCATCATCATCTGCTCGAGGAAGTCCTCGAGCGTGAAGTCCTCGCCGGACGCGAACTTGGTGGTCATCTTCTCGGCCTGCTGGGCGTCGAACGCCTGCTCGGCCTGCTCGATCAGGGTGAGGATGTCACCCATGTCGAGGATGCGCCCGGCCATCCGGTCCGGGTGGAAGACGCTGAAGTCGTCCAGCTTCTCGCCGGTGGACGCGAACATGATCGGACGGCCGGTGATGTGCCGCACCGACAGGGCCGCGCCGCCGCGGGCGTCGCCGTCGAGCTTGGTGAGGACGACGCCGTCGAAGCCGACGCCGTCCACGAAGGCCTGCGCGGTGTTCACCGCGTCCTGGCCGACCATGGCGTCGACGACGAAGAGGATCTCGTCCGGCGTGACCGCGTCGCGGATGTCGATGGCCTGCTGCATCATCTCCGCGTCCACGCCGAGGCGGCCCGCGGTGTCGATGATGACCATGTCGTGCTGGGCGTGCCGGGCCTGCTCGATCGAGCGGCGCGCCACGTCCACGGGGTCGCCGACGCCGGAGCCCGGCTCGGGGGCGAAGACCTGCACCCCGGCCCGCTCGCCGACGACCTGCAGCTGCTGGACGGCGTTGGGGCGCTGGAGGTCGGCCGCGACCAGCAGCGGCGCGTGCCCCTCCTTCTTCAGGTGCCGGGCGAGCTTGCCCGCGAGGGTGGTCTTGCCGGCGCCCTGCAGGCCCGCGAGCATGATCACGGTCGGCGGGTTCTTGGCCAGGTTCAGCCGCCGGGTCTCGCCGCCGAGGATGCCGATGAGCTCCTCGTTGACGATCTTGACGACCTGCTGCGCCGGGTTGAGCGCCTGGGAGACCTCCGCGCTCGCGGCCCGTTCCTTGATCCGCGCGATGAAGTCCTTCACCACGGGCAGCGCGACGTCGGCTTCGAGCAGCGCGACGCGGATCTCGCGGGCCGTCGCGTTGATGTCGGCCTCGGAGAGCCGGCCCTTGCTGCGCAGCGACGAGAAGACCGTCGTCAACCGGTCGGAGAGCGTCTCGAACACGTGTGGACCCGTCCTTGGAAAGCTTCGTGGGATCGCCTATCAGACTATCGGGTCATGCGCCGGGTCCCGCCCCGCCGGTTTTTCCGCCTTGTCCGGCTTGCCGTGATCAGCCCAGCGCCCCCAGGACATGGGCGCGGACGGTCGCGGCGGACTCCCCCAGCGGACGGCCCTCGGCGTCCACGACGTAGAAGGCGTCGACGGCCTCGGCGCCCAGGGTGTCGACCCGGGCGGCGATCACCTGGAGGCCGCACTCGCCGAGCGCCTGGCCGACCCGCCACAGCAGGCCCGGAACGTCGTGGGCGCGGACCTCGACGACGGTCGCGCTCTCCGACGCGTCCGGGACGATCGTGACGCGCGGCGGCGGGACGGCGGCTCCGGGCCGGGTCCGGACGGACCGCGCACGGCGTTCGAGCCGGTCCGCGACGTTCAGGCGTCCGGCCAGCATGCGGCGCAGGTCGGACTCCAGCGCGGCCGGGTCGGGCGGATCACCGAACTCCGGGACGGCCGTGAAGTCGAGCACGGCGGTCGCCGTCCCCTCCGTCCCGGCGGCCTTCGGGGCGGTTTCGGAGACGGTCCGGGCCGTGCGGACGGCCAGGCGGTGCAGGGCCAGGACGCCCGCCGCCCGCCAGAGCAACCCCGGACGGTCCGGGGCGGCGATCATGATCCGCGCGCCCTGGACACGGACGGCGGCGCCGTCGTGCCTGGCCAGCGCCAGGGTGTCCGGTCCGAGGGACGGCGCGGGCGGCAGCGTCCCGCCCGCGAGGGACATCAGGGCGCGGCGGGCCAGTTCCGCCACGAGCCCGGCCTTCCAGGACCCCCAGGCGGCGGGACCGGTGGCCTGGCCGTCCGCGACGGCGAGGGCGGCGAGCAGTTCGAGGACGTCGCGCTCGCGCCCCGGGGCCTCGGCGACGGCGTCCAGGACCGTCTCGATCGTCTTCGGGTCGTCGATGTCGCGGCGGGTGGCGGTCTCGGGCAGCAGCAGGTGGTGCCGGACGACGGTCTCCAGCACCTTCACGTCTCCCGCCGGGAAGCCCGTCCGCGCGGCGGTCTCGCGGGCGACGGCCGCGCCGCGGACCGAGTGGTCGCCCGGCAGGCCCTTGCCGATGTCGTGCAGGAGCGCGCCGACGAGCAGCAGGTCGGGACGGGCGACCTCGCGGGCCAGCGCGGCGGCTCCGGCGGCGGCCTCGACGAGGTGGCGGTCCACGGTGAAGCGGTGCACGGGGTTGCGCTGCGGCCGGTTCCGGACACGCTCCCAGTCGGGGAGCAGCCGGACGATCAGCCCCGCCTGGTCGAGGGCCTCCCAGACGCCGATCGCGGCGGGGCCCGCGCCGAGCAGCGAGACCAGGGCGTCGCGGGCCGCCGAAGGCCACGGCGCGCCGGGCAGGACGGCCCTGCGGGCGAGCGTGTCCACGGTCGCCGGAGCGAGGGGCAGGCCGTTCTGCGCGGCGGACGCGGCGACGCGGAGCGTCAGCGCGGGGTCCCCCAGGTCGGCGTTGCGGGCGAGCACGACCTCGCCGTCCTGCTCGACGGCGCCGTCGCCGACGGGCCTGCGCCGGGCTCGGGCGCGTCCGTTGCGGGGGCGGACGAACCGGTCCACGCGCCGCCAGACCTGGTCGTCGGCGTGGGTGATCGTCCGGGCGGCGGTGGCGACCGCCCGCAGCAGGACGTCGGCGTCGGGCATGCCGAGCGCCGTGGCGACGGCCTCCTGCTCCTGGAGGACGAGCCGGTCGGACGGCCGTCCGGTGGCCGTGTGGAGCGCGTGCCGGACGTCCAGCAGCAGGTCGTGGGCGTCGCGGACGCGTCCGTCCGGTGCGGGGGCCACCCAGGACGCGGCGACGGCGTTCATGACCTCCACGTCGCGGAGCCCGCCGCGTGCCTCCTTCAGGTCGCCTTCCAGCAGGAACGCGAGCTCGCCCTGCGCGTCCCAGCGTTCCCGGCACAGGCCGCCGAGCTCGGCGAGCCGCTTCCGCGCGTCCGTCCGCCAGTCGGCGAGGACGGCCGCGCGAGCCTCGTCCGCGAGTGTGGGGTCCCCGGCGATGTGGCGTGGCGTGAGCAGGCCGAGCGCGGCCTTCATGTCGTCGCGGGCGACCGCCTGCGCCTCCTGGACGATCCGGACCGAGTGGTCGAGCCGCAGTCCCGCGTCCCAGATCGGGTACCAGATCCGATCGGCGATCTCCGCCACGTCGCCGCGTCCTCGATGCAGGAGCACCAGGTCGAGATCGCCGCCGGGCGTCAGCTCGCGGCGCGCGTGGCTCCCGACGGCGACCAACGCCACGTCCGCCGCCCTCGCCGGGACCGGCGGCTGCTCGGCGCTCGGTCCCCGGACCCCGCCTTCGGGGCCCAGCGCGGCGTTGAAGAGGCCGGTGAGGTGACGGTCGAGGTCGGTGGCGCGGGCGGCGCGCGCGGCGGCGAGGGCCGCGCGGGCCGCGGGGCCGGAGGAAGGGGCTCCGGGCCCGCGGCCCGCTGGTCCGGGCGTTCCCTGGGCGAGGACCACGCGACGCCTACAGGGCGTCCGGGCCGGTCTCGCCGGTGCGGACGCGGACGACCGTGTCCACCGGGACGGCCCAGACCTTGCCGTCGCCGATCTTGTCGGTGCGGGCGGCCTTGACGATGACGTCGATGATGTCGTGCGCGTCCTCGTCGTCCACCAGGACCTCGACGCGGAGCTTCGGCACGAGGTCCACCTTGTACTCGGCGCCCCGGTAGACCTCGGTGTGGCCCTTCTGGCGGCCGAAGCCGCTGGCCTCGCTGACGGTCAGGCCCCGGATCCCGAACGCCTCCAGCGCCGCCTTGACCTCGTCCAGCTTGAACGGCTTGATCACCGCGGTGATGAGCTTCACGGTCACGCCTCCACCTTCTTCTCGGCGGCCACTCCGCCGCTGGTCACAGGGCCGGGCACGGAGGTCACGTGACCGGTGCGGACCGAGCCCGCGCCCGCCGGGGCGAGATCGTAGGCGGTCTCGGCGTGCGTGGTGAGGTCCACGCCGGTCGCCTCGGCCTCCTCGTCGATCCGGAAGCCCATCGTCTTGTCGATCACCTTGGCGATGACCCAGGCCATCGCGAACGAGTAGAGGCCGATCACGACCGGGCCGAGCACCTGCAGGCCGAGCTGGTGGACGCCGCCGCCGTAGAACAGGCCCTTGTGCTGCGAGGACAGCGCCGGGTAGGCGGCCAGGAAGCCCAGGGAGACCGCGCCGACCGCGCCGCCGACCAGGTGCACGCCGACGACGTCGAGCGAGTCGTCGTAGCCGAGCCGGTACTTCAGGCCGATCGCGTAGGCGCAGACCGCGCCCGCGACCAGGCCGAGGACGACCGAGGCCCAGGGATCGACGAACCCGCACGCGGGGGTGATCGCGACGAGGCCCGCGACCGCGCCGGACGCGGCGCCGAGCGTGGTGGCGTGGCCGTCCCGGAGCTTCTCGACGACCAGCCAGGCCCCGGCCGCCACGGCGGTCGCGATCTGGGTGTTCATGAACGCGAGGCCGGTGGTGGTGTCGACGCCGATCTCCGAGCCCGCGTTGAACCCGAACCAGCCGAACCACAGGATCGCCACGCCGAGCAGGACGAACGGCAGGTTGTGCGGACGCATCGGCTCCTTCGGCCACCCGCGCCGCCTGCCCAGGACGATCGCCAGCGCGAGCCCCGCCGAACCGGCGTTGACGTGGACGACCGTCCCGCCCGCGAAGTCCTCGATGCCGAGCTTGTTCAGCCAGCCGGTGCCCCACACCCAGTGCGCCACGGGGAAGTACACCAGCGACGCCCACACCACCGTGAAGGTCATCCACGCGCCGAACTTCGCGCGGTCGGCGATCGCGCCGCTGATCAGCGCGACCGTGATGATCGCGAAGGTGAGCTGGAAGGCCGAGTAGACCAGCAGCGGGATGTTGTGGTCGGGGGCCGTGCCCTGCTGGATCGCGGTGGCCGTCCCCTTCAGCCCGACCGCGTCGAACCCGCCGAGGAACTTGTTGACGAACGAACTGCCGTTGTCGGTGAAGGCGACGGAGTGGCCGAAGAGCACCCATAGGACGGTCACGCTGATGATGCTGCCGAACGACATCATCATCATGTTCAGCACGCTCTTCGCGCGCGTCATGCCGCCGTAGAAGAACGCGAGCCCGGGGGTCATGAACAGCACCATCGCCGTGGCGGCCAGCATCCAGGCCGTCGCGCCTGTATCGATCTTCATCTCGGGGGATGCCCCTCCTCGACCGGGAACGTGGACTGGGCAAAAGATTCCGGCGCGGCCGTTTCGCCTGTTCGGCTCCCGTGTTTCGGCGGTGTGAAACCCCGTCACGGCGTGTTGCGCGGTTGTTTCGGAACCCTCACCGACTCCCCGGTCCGGACAGGTGTTTCGGGCTTTTCCGCTAGGTCATTTCATACGAGAAGGCCCCGCCGGTCGGGTGACCGGCGGGGCCTTCTCGATCAGTCGGTGCTCGGGTGATCGGGCAGGTGATCGGGCGATGATCAGTCGCCGAGGATCGCGTCCACGAACGCGTCGGGCTCGAAGGGGGCCAGGTCGTCCGGGCCCTCGCCGAGGCCGACGAGCTTGACCGGAACGCCCAGCTCGCGCTGCACCTGGACGACGATGCCGCCCTTGGCGGTGCCGTCCAGCTTGGTCAGGGCGATGCCGGTGATGTTGACGACCTCGGCGAACACGCGGGCCTGCTGCATGCCGTTCTGGCCGGTCGTGGCGTCCAGGACGAGCAGGACCTCGTCGACCGCGGCCTGCTTCTCCACGACCCGCTTGACCTTGCCGAGCTCGTCCATGAGCCCGGCCTTGGTGTGCAGCCGTCCCGCGGTGTCGATGATCACCGTGTCGACCCTGCTGTCGATGCCCACCTTGACCGCGTCGAACGCGACCGAGGCCGGGTCGGCGCCCTCGTCCTTGCGGACGACCTGCGCGCCGACCCGCTCGCCCCAGGTCTGGAGCTGGTCGGCGGCGGCGGCGCGGAAGGTGTCGGCCGCGCCGAGGACGACGGTCTTGCCGTCCCCGACCAGGACGCGGGCCAGCTTGCCGGTCGTGGTGGTCTTGCCGGTGCCGTTGACCCCGACGACCATCAGGATGGCGGGCTTGTCGCCGTGCCTGTCGGTGTGGAGCGAGCGGTCCAGGTCCGGGCCGATCTGCTTGACCAGCTCCTCGTGCAGCAGGGCGCGCACCTCGGCGGGCGTGCGGCTGCCGAGCACCTGGACGCGGGTGCGCAGGTCGTCGGTGATCTGGCGGGCGACCGAGACGCCGATGTCGGCGCCGATCAGGGTGTCCTCGATCTCGTCCCACGCCTCGTCGTCGAGGTGGTCGCGGGACAGCAGGCCGAGCAGGGTCTTGCCGAAGGTGTTCTGGGACCGGGCGAGCCGGGCGCGCAGCCGGACGAGGCGGCCCGCGGACGGCGGCGGGACCTCGATCTCCGGCTTGGGCGGCGCGGCGGGCGTGGGCGGGGCCCGTTCCACCGTCGGGGCGGCCTGATCCTCCTCCGGCGGCGCGGTGGTCGCGCCTGCCTGGATGTCGGGCCGCTCCGCTGGTTCGACGGGAGCTTGGGGCTTGCGGCGGCCGGGCCGCAAGAACATCACGCCGCCCACGATCAACGCGAGGACGGCCAGCCCGGCGATGAGGATCACGTATTCCATAGCGGGTCCAGTTTTCCAGACGGCCGCCGATGCCCCGTACCCGAGCGCCGGATGGAACGCCTTCCGGCCCCGTCAGCGCCGATACATGCGGATCCAGTCGACCTGGAGCGTCGCGGGGGCGTTCCCCTTGATCCCGCGCGCGGTGCGGCGGGCGTCCTCGGGGAACCAGTCGAGCTGGATCGTCTGCCCCATCCGCCCGCGGGGCAGGGCGTAGCGGCGGGTGGTGTGGAACCAGCGCCTGCCGTCCACGAAGCCGCTGACCCACGTGGACGTCCACTCAACGGCGAAGGCGTGCCAGCGGGTCAGGTCGACGTGGACCTGACCGGCGATCCGCCTGTCCTTGCGTGTGGGCCCGTAGTGCAGGAAGAACTCGGCCTTCTGGCGGGTGCCGTTGTCGGCGACCTCCAGCCAGTCCACCTCGCCGCCACCGCCCTTGGGGGCGACTCCCCCGCGGGCGCGCGTCGGCCACAGCAGCAGGACGGGGTGGTACGAGGCGCAGGAGCGGGACATCCGGACCCGGGCCTCCCAACGACCCGTCCGCTGCGAACCGCGTTTCCAGGCCGCGCCGCCGGTCATGCCATTGGGACGTCCGGTCAGGGTGAGGACGCCTTTCCGGACGCTCACCGCACGCGGGCTGCGACGCCCTTTACCTCCCTGACCTGGGCCGTCGTAGATCTCCCAGGCGCGACGGTCGAGACGCCTCGCGCGGAAGTCGTCGGACGCGACCGGCTTTCCCCAATGGAAACGCCAGGCGGCGGTGGCCGGAGCACCCGGCGGCGGACGCCAGGGCGGCCTGGGCGGCCTGGGCTTGGTCGCGGGGATCGCCCGCGGCGGACGCCGGGGCGGCTTGGGCTGGTGGGGTTTGGTCGCGTGGATCACCGTTCCGGCCGGCGCGAGGAGCGCGGCCGGAACGGTGACGGCGATGATCAGCGTTCGGACACGCGTGGCCACCTTTGGACGCTACGGAAACCGGCTTAGAAGGCACCTCCCCAGATTCCTCGATCCTCGGGAAAGAAAGCCCTCAATAGGCAAAGTCCGCCCAGATCGTTGAGGCTTATCGACCGTTCAGCGAGGTTTCTCGGGATTCTCCTTCTCCGACTTCTCCCACTCGTCCACGTTCCGCAGCAGCGCCTCGAGGTACGCGCGCAGATGCGTCCGGTAGACGTCGCTGTAGGTGCGCAGATAGGCGATCTCACGCTCCATCCGGCGCCGCTCGTCGGCGTCGAGCGACGCGCCGTCCACCCGGGTCATCTCCATCGGGGACTCCGGATAGGCGGGCCCATCCGGATGGCCCGCCGAGGGCGTGTCCGGCCGGGCCGGTGGCGCGGCAGGTGGGGACCCGGCCGACCGCGCGGCCTGGTCGGCCATGGCGGCGGCGCGGTGGTGCGCCTCCTCCATCATCCGCCCGGCCCGCGTCTGCGCGTCGGTCAGGATCGCGTCCCGGTGCTGCCGCGCCTCCTGCGCCATCTCGCGCGTGTACCGCTCGGCGTCCGCGACGTACAGGTCGGCGGTCTGCTGCGCCTGCGACAGGATCCGGACGGCCTGGAAGTGGGCGTCGTCCGGCCGGGCGTCGTCGGGCCCGCCGTCCGGCGGCGCCGCGCGCAGCCGGTCCACCTCCTGGGCGAGCGCCGCGCGCTCGTTCAGGAGCTGGACCAGCTCGTGCTCGACCCGCTGGAGGAACTCGCGGACCTGGTCCTCGTCGAGGCCCCGGCGCCCGAGCGCCGCCCGCGCGAAGGCCGCCGCCTGGACCTCGCCCGGGGTCAGCCGGGGGCCGCCCGGGGCGAGGGGAGGGTGTGCTGGGTTCACGAGATCACCTCTGTGCGAAGGATTCCAGCCGGATGCGGTCGCGGGGCACGCCGTCACGGAGCAGCCGGTCCGCCGTGCTCTCGACCATGGCGTCCGGCCCGCACACGTAGATGTCGTGGCCGTGCCAGGAGCCGTACCGTCCCACCACCTCGGCGAGCGTGCCGTGCTCGATCCGCGGCGGGGCGGACGGCACCGGTGCGGCGGCGGACCCGAAGGTGTCGCCGAAGGCGGCGTGCCCGGACGCCGCGTCCCCGGACGCCGCCTGCCCGGGGGCCTGCCCCGGAGGCCGGCCGGACGCCGAACCCGGAGGCCGGCCGGGCGACGCGCCGGAAGGCGGCCCGCCGAACCAGCTGGACGCCCCGAAGGACACCGGCGAGCCGGGAACACCGGGAGGCCCGTAGCCCTCGGGAGCGCCGAACGGCGAGCCGAACGACATCCCGAATCCACCCCCGCCCGGCTCGTCCGACACCGCCGCCACGACCGTGAGCCAGGGGTGTCCGCCCGCGAGCTCGGCCAGGTGCGGCAGGTCGTACAGGGCGTCGCGGGTGCGTGCCCCGAAGAACAGCGTGGTGCGCGGCGGCGTCTGCCGCTGCGCCAGCTGCTCCAGGATCGCCTTGAGCGGCGCGAGGCCGGTGCTGCCCGCGACCATCAGCACGTCCCGGTGGGACGACTCGTCCAGCACGAGCGTGCCGACGGCCGCGCCCATCCGCAGCCGGTCCCCCGCCTGAACGGACCGGACCAGCACCGGGCTGACCGCCCCGCCGTCCACCAGCCGGACGTGGAAGTCCAGCGTGTTGTCCGGACGCGGGGCGTTCGCCATCGACAGGTAGCGCCAGTGCCGCAGCCGCTGCGGCAGCTCCACCGCGACCGACTGGCCGGGCGCGTACGGGAGCGGCTGGTCGGGCCGCACCCGCAGCACCGCGATGTCGAAGCGGCGGCGTTCCACCGCGACGACCTCGCCGCTCCACCACGCGGGCGCGGCCATCCCGTCCTGGTCCGCCGCCTCCAGCATGACGTGGGAGACCACGTCGTAGGCGGCGACCCAGTCGGCCTCCAGCTCGGGTGTCCAGGACGCCCCCGAGTAGTGCCGCAACGTCGCGACCAGGCTCGCCCCGACGTGCGGATAGTGCTCGGCGATGATCCCGAACTTGCGGTGGTCCCGGCCGAGTCCCTGCAGGAACGGCACCAGCTCGCCGAGGTCATCGACGTTGGAGACGATCTGCCCGAGCGCGCGCAGCAGCTTGTCGCGCTGCCCGCTCATCCCGATCGGGAACATGTCCCGAAGGTGCGGGTTCCGCAGGAAAAGGTCGGAGTAGAAGAACAGCGCCACCGCGTCGCCGTGCTGGGCGACCTGGGCGAAGTTCTCCTTCAGTCGTTGGGCGTCCACTCGTTCTCCCGGTAGCGGCCGTGGTCGGGGGCTCCGGGTCTCACGCGTTCGCCCGCTCACCCTCCGCGGCCTCGGTCATCACCTGCGCGACCACGCCGTAGGCCGCGGCCCAGTCGCCCTCCAGCTCCGGCGTCCAGGCGGACCCGCTGAAGTACTTCAGGGTCGCGATCAGGCTCGCGCCGACCTGCGGGTAGTACTCCGCGACGACGCCGAACCCGTTGTGCCGGACGCCGAGGTCGCGCAGGAACGGGACGAGCGTGTCGGTGTCGTCGACGTGGGCGACGATGTGCGCGAGCGCCTGCAGCAGCTTCTCGTGCTGCTTGGCCATCGAGCCGGAGAACAGCTTGCGCAGCTGCGGGTCACGCTCGAACAGGTCGGCGTAGAAGTACTCCGCGACGTCCTGGCCATGACCTCCGACCAGGGCGAAGTTGTCTTTCAGGCGTGCTACGTCCATGGGTCGTCCGCCTCTCTAGGGCGCGCCCGCACGCCGGGCGGGGTCGCTCCAGGCGGGGGAACACGAGCGCACCGGCGGACATGTCTACCGGATCACCCAACCCTCTTCAACCTGAACGAGTGGAACTAAACGGACACCGCGGCGGGCTCCGGTTCGTCCCGGACGAGTCGCTGGCTGACCACCTGTGTCACACCGTCACCGCGCATCGACACGCCGTAGAGCGCGTCCGCGCCCTCCATCGTCCGCTTCTGGTGGGTGATGACGATCAGCTGGGACGACTCGCGCAGCTCCTCGAACACCTTGATGAGGCGCTGGGTGTTGGTGTCGTCGAGCGCCGCCTCCACCTCGTCCAGGACATAGAACGGCGACGGGCGGGCCTTGAAGACCGCGACGAGGAACGCGATCGCGACCAGCGACCGCTCGCCCCCGGACAGCAGCGACAGCCGCTTGACCTTCTTGCCCGGCGGACGGGCCGAGACCTCGACGCCGGTGGTGAGCATGTCGTCGGGCTCGGTGAGCGACAGACTGCCCTCGCCGCCGGGGAACAGCCGGGCGAAGATCCGCTCGAACTCGCGCTCGGTGTCGGCGTAGGCGGACGCGAACACCTGCTGCACCCGGTCGTCGACCTCCTTGACGACCAGCAGCAGGTCGCGGCGGGTCTTCTTGAGGTCCTCCAGCTGCGAGGTCAGGAACGCGTGCCGCTCCTCCAGCGCCGCGAACTCCTCCAGCGCGAGCGGGTTGACCTTGCCGAGCTGGTTCAGCTCGCGCTCGCCCTTCTTCGCCCGCTTCTCCTGCGTCGGACGGTCGTACGGGACCGGCTGGGCGTCCTCAGGAGCCTCCGGGCCGGGCGGGACGGGCTGGTCCGGCCCGTACTCGCCGACCAGCGCCTCGACCTCCAGGCCGAACTCCTCCAGCGCACGCTGCTCCAGCTGCTCCAACCGCAGGCGCTGCTCGGCGCGCGCGACCTCGTTGCCGTGCACGACGTTGACGAGCCGCTCCAGCATGGACGACAGCTCGCGCACCTGCGTGCGGATCACCCGAAGCTCGGACTCGCGGGCGGCGCGCGCCTCCTCGGCCGCCTCGCGCTGCGTCACGGCCGTGGCGAGCGACTGCTCGATGCGCGCCAGCGCGGCCAGCGAGCCGTGGTGCACCGCCTCGGCGATCTTCGCCTGCTGCTCGCGGCGCGCGCGACGCCGGGCGGCGCGGGCGCGCTCCTCGCGCTCGCGGCGGGCTCCCCGTTCGAGGGCGTCGGCGCGTCCGGAGATGGCCTGGACGCGTTCCTCGGCGGTGCGGACCGACAGCCGCGCCTCCATCTCGCCCGAGCGGAGCTCCTGCAACTGCGCGGACAGCTCGTCGCGGGCGGAGGTGTCCTCACCGGCCTCGTCGGCGACGTTGGCGGCCTCCTCGGCCTCCTCCAGCCGCATCGCCAGCTCGTCGGCCGCCTGAAGGTCGGCCTCACGGGACTCGGCCGCGGCCTCCAGCGACTTGCCCAGGCGTTCGACCTCACCGCGCGCGGCCCGGACGTCCGCCTCCAGCCGCGCGGCGCGCTTGGCCTCCTGCGCGGCCAGCGACTCGACCTCGCGCACGCGCGCGCGGATGCGGTCGAGTTCGGCCTGGGCGGCGTTGACGCCGAGCTGCGCCTCCCCCACCGCGGCCTGCGACGCGTCCAGGGAGACCTGCGCCTGCTGCTCGGCCTCGGTCGCCTCGGTGAGGTCGGTGGCGCTGCGCTCGGCGGCGGTCTCGGCGGCCTCGAGGTCGGCGGTCGCCTCGTCCAGCGTGGCGCGCATCTGCAGGATCGACTGCCCGCCGCCCGCGCCGCCTCCCTGCGCCCAGTGCGCGCCCACGAGGTCGCCGTCACGGGAGACCACGCGCAACGACGGATGCGTCCGGACGAGCTTGGCCGCGGACGTCACGTCGTCGGCGACCGCGACGTCCCGCAGCAGGAACTCCATCGCGGGACGTACCCCGGCCGGGACGGTCACCGCGTCGATCGCGTAGTCCACGCCCGGGATCCGCTCGACCGCGTCGCCCACGTCGGCGCCGCCGATCAGCAACCCCGCCCGCCCCGCGTCCTCGGCGCGCAACAGCGTCAGCGCGGCCTCGGCGGTGTCGAGCGAGCCGACGGCGATCGCCTGGGTCACGTCGCCGAGCGCCGCGGCGACGGCCGTCTCATACCCCGGACGGACGGTCAGCAGCGACGCGACGGTGCCGAGCACGCCGTCCAGCCCGGACGCGAGCAGCGCCTCACCGCCGTCCGCCGCGGACGCGAGCGTGAGGTTCAGCGCCTCGATGCGGGCCTGGAGCGCGGTCACCCGCTTCTGCGCGGCCTGGTCGGCGGACCGGGCCGCGGACACGGCGGCACGCGCGTCCTTCAGCTCCTGGCGCGGGACGTCCACGCCGGCGCGCACGCTCTCCGCCGTCTCCTTCGCGGCGGCCAGCAGCTCCTGAGCGGCCTCGTGCTCGGCGGCGAGCACCGGGTCCTCCACGACCTCGGCCTCGAACGCCTCGAACTCGGCCTGCGCGGTCGCCGCGCGCTGCTCGGCGTCGGCGCGCGCGGCCGACAGCCGCCCGATCTCCGACTGGCCCGCCTGCGCCTTGCTGCGCAGCGCCTCGACGCGTCCGCGCAGCCGGGCCAGCTCCTCACGGCGGTCGGCGGCGGCGCGCGCGGCGGACTGCAGACGCCGCTCCTCGGCGTTCAGCCCCTCCTCGGCCGCGGACCGTTCCCGCACGGCCTCGTCGAGACTGTTCTGCGCCTCGTCCAGAGCCTCGCGGAGCATCTCCTCCTGCTCGCGGATCTCGGCGGCCTCGCGCTCCATGTCCTCGGGGTCGCGGCCCCGGCGCTCCTCGTCGCGCGCCTCCGCCGCGTTCCGGTGCCGCTCGGCGGCCAGGTCGGCGACGCCGCGCAGCCGCTCCTTCAGCGACGACAGCTGGTACCAGGTGTCCTGGACGAGCGCGAGCTTCGGCGCCTGCTCGGCCTCCTCGGCCTCCAGCACGCCCTCGCGCTCCTGCGCCCCGGCGAGCGCCCGCTCGGTCTCGACTCGCCGCTCGCGGATCTGCGCCTCGTCGGCGGCCTCGCGCTCCAGCCTCGTCCGCAGCGTGACCAGGTCGTCGGCCAGCAGCCGCAGCCGGGCGTCGCGCAGGTCGGCCTGGATCGCGGCGGCGCGGCGGGCGATCTCGGCCTGCCGCCCGAGCGGCTTCAGCTGGCGGCGCAGCTCGCCGACCAGGTCCTCGACGCGGGTGAGGTTGGCCTGCATCGCGTCCAGCTTCCGCAGCGCCTTCTCCTTGCGCTTGCGGTGCTTCAGGACGCCCGACGCCTCCTCGATCACCGCGCGGCGGCCCTCGGCGCCGGAGTGCAGCACCCGGTCCAGCTGGCCCTGCCCGATGATCACGTGCATCTCGCGGCCGATGCCGGAGTCCGACAGCAGCTCCTGGATGTCCAGCAGCCGGCAGGAGTCGCCGTTGATGGCGTACTCCGACTGGCCGGACCGGAACATCAGCCGGCTGATGGTGACCTCGGTGTAGTCGATCGGGAGCGCGCCGTCGGTGTTGTCGATGGTCAGCACGACCTCGGCGCGGCCGAGCGGCGGACGGTTCGCGGTGCCCGCGAAGATCACGTCCTCCATCTTGCCGCCGCGCAGCGACTTGGCCCCCTGCTCGCCCATCACCCAGGCGAGCGCGTCCACGACGTTGGACTTCCCGGACCCGTTCGGGCCGACGACGGCGGTGATCCCGGGCTCGAACCTCAGCGTGGTGGACGACGCGAACGACTTGAACCCACGCAGCGTCAGGGTCTTCAGATACACGCGCTCGCCGTCCTCCTCCGGGTTCGCGGTCGGGGAGCGGCGCCGGTGCGCGCGTCAGGCCGTCGCCCCGGGACGTGCCGAGGCGCCCGGCAGCGCGCGGCTCGCGGTCGTGCGCCGTCGCGGACGGCGCCGGGCGGGCTCGCTCACCCCCGTGGCCCGCCGGGCGGACGCCCGCGAGCCTGTCGAACGATACCGGCAGAGGGCGCGGTCACCCCGCATCCACGCGGCCGTTCTCCGCCAATGTGCCGCGATCGGCCGCATAACGCCCCGGGCCCCCCGGCCGCTCACGGCGTCCGGGGACGGCCCGAAGGCACGCCCGGTGACCGGGCGTGCTGACGGGACGTGCCGCTGAACCACCGAACTCGCCGGGTCGGACGAGCCGTCAGAGCTACGGGCGCGTACCAACGACGGGTCAAGAAGACCGGACGGAGGTCGGCGGCGCGGCGGGAAAGAACAAGGGACGCCATGGGAAACGGCGTCCTTGACTGCGCTGACGTAAAAAAGCGGCGCCGATCAGGTCAGCGCCGGTTCGCGATCCTTCACTCCGAGCGACACCATGTCGCCATCGGCCGCCGTCGCGAGCGCGTCGTTCTCCTCCTGGAGCCGGACGAGCTCGGCCTCCAGGTCTCGTACGCGCTGCTGCAGGCGCCGCATCTCCGCGACCATCCGGGGGTCGGGACCGCCGACGTGGCCGAGTAGAGCCTTCGCCATGACTAAGGGTCCTCCACGCTGAGTAACCAGCAGGAATCGCGCACGGGAAGCAACTGGACTCGGTGCGCGTATCATCTAGAGTCGCACCGGCACGAGTCCTGGTCAAGACGGACATCACAGGCCGGTAACAACCTGTCGTCCCTAGTTTAGCAGGATCAAACCGGAATTCCCTACCCGGTCAACGTTCCTCGAAACCGGAGACCCCGCCGCGCGGCGCTCCCCAGCGCTCGACCACGCCGGTCACGCGTCCCGGACGGCTCGGAAGCCCGGTTTCGGGCAGGGCGCCCGGGCGCAGCAGCGCGAGCAGCCGATCACAGTCCGTACGCGGACCCTCGGCGTTCACCTCGACGCGGCCGTCCCGGAGGTTCGACGCGCTCCCCACGAGCCCCAGCTCCAACGCGCGCGCCCGCACCCACCAGCGGAACCCGACCCCCTGGACGTGACCGCGTACCCACGCGGTCAGCCGCACGTCCGGTTCGTCCGACATCCTCGTCCTCCCCGTGTCCTCTGTCTCCGGCTCGGTCCGCGCCGTCCCGGCCGCGTCCCGTGTCTCAGTTCACACCCTGGCCCAACGCGCACCCTGCTTCGGGGCACGCCGTCAGTAGCGCGCCCGGCGGGGGCGGGGCTGGCACCTCGGGCAGCTGAAGGACGAGCGGTTCATGAACTCGTCGCGGCGGATCGGGGTTCCGCAGCGGCGGCACGGCTCGTCCCGGCGTCCGTAGGCGTCCAGCGACCGCTCGAAGTAGCCGCTGTCGCCGTTGACGTCGACGTACAGCGCGTCGAAGGACGTCCCGCCGACCGCGAGCGCCTCGCCCATCACCTCGCGCGCGGCCTCCAGCACCCGCACGGCCTCGGCGCGGGTCATCGTCTCGGTGGGACGCGCCCAGTGCAGCCGCGACCGCCACAGCGCCTCGTCGGCGTAGATGTTGCCGACGCCGCTGATCAGCGACTGGTCGAGCAGCGCCCGCTTGACGCCGGTGCGCCGCCGCCTCAGCGCCGTGACGAACGCCTCCTCGTCGAAGGCGTCCTCCAGCGGGTCGGCGGCGATGTGCGCGACCGGCTCGGGCACGGGGTCGCCCATCCTGGACGTGACGAGGTCGGCGACCAGCAGGTGCCCGAAGGTCCGCTGGTCGACGAACCGCAGGTCGGAGCCGTCGTCGGTGAACGTCATGCGGACGCGCAGGTGCTTGTGGCGCTCACGGTTCTGCTCACCCACCAGCAGCTGGCCGCTCATGCCCAGGTGGGCGAGCAGCGCCTCGGTGGGCTCGGCGCCCGTCTCGTCCGAGGCGTCCTCGGCGAGCAGGGGCAGCCACAGGTACTTGCCGCGCCGCCGCGGCCGGGTGACGACGCGTCCGGCCAGGCGTCCGGTGAAGTCGGCCGGGCCCTCCTCGTGCCGCCGGACGGCGCGGGGGTGCAGCACCTCGGCGGACGCGACCGTCCGCCCGGTCACCCAGCGGTCCAGGCCGCGCCGGACGACCTCGACCTCGGGAAGCTCAGGCACCGGCGACCGCCGCCGCGGCGCCGCCCTTGCCCTCGCCGTCCCGGCTCTGGCCGGAGCCGCCGTTGTCGCCCGCGCCGCCGTCCTCGCGCTGGACGACCGTCTCGCGGATGGCGTGCCAGGCGGCCTCGGCGGCGTGCTGCTCGGCCTCCTTCTTGGACCGGCCCTCGCCGGAGCCGTAGGCCGTGCCGCCGACCCGCACCGAGGCGCGGAACGTCTTCTGGTGGTCGGGGCCCGACTCGGCCACGTGGTACTCGGGGACGCCGAGCTCCTCCACGGCCGTGAGCTCCTGGAGCGAGGTCTTCCAGTCCAGGCCCGCGCCGAGGCCCGCCGAGCGGGTGATCAGCGCGTCGAACAGCCGGTGCACCAGGGCGGACGCCTCGTCCAGGCCGCGGTCGAGGTAGACCGCGCCGATGAGCGCCTCGAGGGTGTCGGCGAGGATGGACGACTTGTCCCGCCCGCCGGTGCCCTCCTCGCCCCGGCCGAGCCGGATGTGCCGGCCGACGCCGAGCTCGCGCGCGACGCCCGCGAGGGCGCGCATGTTCACCACGGCGGCACGGAGCTTGGCCAGCTGCCCCTCGGGCAGGTCGGGGTGGCCGCGGAACAGGGTGTCGGTGACGACCAGGCCGAGCACCGAGTCGCCGAGGAACTCCAGGCGCTCGTTGGTCGGCAGGCCGCCGTTCTCGTACGCGTAGGAACGGTGCGTCAGCGCCCGCTCCAGCAGCTCGGGCGTGACCTCGACCCCGAGCGCCGAGACCAGCTCGGCGCTGTCGGGGATGGGACGGTCCTTCTTGCCGCTCACAGGCCCTCCTCGCCTGGCGGGGCAGCCCCGGGAGGCTGCCTGTGGACGGCGCGTGCGGCGGCGATGGGGCGACGGAGGCGTGTCCGCGAAAGCGAGGTGCGCGCCGGTGGGAATGAGTTCCCGGCGTGCACCACGGCTCCGGGCGCGGGCCTCGGCCGGTCACCACGCTGGCGCTGCGCGCCGGGTGGCCGGTCCCCGGGCCGCGGCGGCGGGCGCCGGCGCGGATCTCCCGGGGAACCGCGAGGGGCGGCCGCGTTCAGAACGCGAGACCGCCCCCCGGTGACGACGAGTTCGGCCGTCAGGCAGACGGCGCGATGACCTGACGCCGGTCGTAAGTGCCGCACGTCTGGCACGCGGTGTGCGGCAGCTTGGTGTCACGGCAGGTCGGGCACTCGACCAGGGTCGGGGCAGCGGTCTTCCACTGCGAACGACGGTGCCGCGTGTTGCTGCGCGACTTCTTCCGCTTCGGGACGGCCACTTCAGCCCTCCTGCTTTCCTCGTTGTAGGTCGATGGATCCGAGCGCCGCCCACCGGGGGTCGGCGGCGTCGTGGTGGTGGTCGGGCCCGGCGTCCGCCAGCCTTACACCGCACTCCGGACACAGGCCAGGGCAGTCGTCCTGGCACAGCGGCGACAGCGGCAGTTGGAGGACCACCGCGTCCCGGAGCACCGGCTCGAGGTCGAGCAGGTCGTCCTCGAGGCGGAGCTCGTCGTCGCCTGCGTTCCCACCGGAGCGGGTGTCAGGATAAACGAAGAGCTCCTGGAAGTCCGCCTCGAAGTCCGAGGCGATCGGGTCCAGGCAGCGTGCGCACTCCCCTTCGAGGGGAACCCGTGCCGTTCCGGTGACGAGCACGCCCTCGAGCACCGCCTCGAGCCGGATGTCCAGCTCCATCGGCGCGCCCTCGGGCACTCGCACCAGTTCGATGCCGAAATTCTCCGGAGCCGGCACGGTGAGGCGCTCCCGCCGCTCGGACCCGGGCTGCCTGCTGAGGGCTCGGGTGTCGAGCACGAGCGGGCCTTGCGCGGGTTCGTTGCGGGACAGGGCACTCCTGCTTTCGTGAGGCATGGCGAATCGCGACCGTCGTTCCTGGCCGATGTCCCAGGGTAGCCGACCTGGGGCGATCACCCAACTCAGGGGCCGGGTCAGGTGCACTGAGGCCCCACCGCCCCCGGAGGGGCACCCCTCAGGAGCGGCGGAGGCGCTCGGCGAGGCGGTCGTGGACGAGCTCCGGCACGAGGCCCGAGATGTCCCCGCCGAACTTGACGACCTCCTTCATGAGGGAGGACGACAGGTAGGAGTAGAGCGGGTTGGTGGACATGAACATGGTCTCCACGCCCGCCATCCGGTGGTTCATCTGGGCCATCTGGAGCTCGTACTCGTAGTCGCTGACCGCGCGCAGGCCCTTGACGATCACCGGGATGTCGTTGACCTTGCAGAAGTCGACGAGCAGGCCGTGCCAGGAGTCGACCCGGACGTTGCCGTACTCCTTGGTGACCTCGCGGAGCAGCTCCATCCGCTCGTCCACGGTGAACAGGCCCTGCTTGGTCTTGTTGATCATGACGGCGACCACCACCTCGTCGAAGAGGCGGGACGCGCGGCTGATGATGTCGAGGTGGCCGTTGGTCACGGGATCGAATGAGCCGGGGCAGACGACACGGCGCATGAGACGGCTCCATCCTTCGGGCGGGGACGACCTGCGGCGCGACCGTACCAAATCGCCCACAACGGGCCCGCGGCCGGGTCGCGGGCTCCTCACCCGGGCCGCCGGGTCCGGCGAAGAGGTCGACATGTTCGCAGGTCAGCCCCCCAGAGCATCGATGATCTTGGCGGCGATCGGGCCGGACTCGATGCCGTAGCCGGGCGCCTCGGTCATGACCGCGACGGCGTACCGGGCGCTCGTCCCCGGTCCGAAGCCGATGAACCAGCGGTCGTTGTAGGAGACGCCCTGGATGTCGGCGGTGCCGGTCTTGCCACCGCCCACGGACGTCCCCTGGAGGGTCTTGCCCGTGCCGGACCGCACGACCTCCCGCATCATGTCGCGCATCTCACCCGCCTGGTCGCCGGACAGGGCCTGGCCGAGAGACTGGCGGGTCGCGCCCTGGACGACCGATCCGTCCGCGCCGCGCAGCCTGTTCACCAGGTGAGGGCGCATGACCTTGCCGTCGTTGACGACCGCGGCGGCGACCATGGCCATCTGCAGCGGCGTCGCGACCGTGCTGCCCTGCCCGATCGAGCCGAGCGCGCTCAGCGACGGCTGGTCGGTCTTGGGGAACGAGCTCGCCGCGCCGGACAGGCCCTTGTCGTACTCGATCCTCTTGTAGAAGCCGAACTTCGCCGCCTGGTCGGCCACCCCGCCGTTGCCGGGCTGCTCGGCCCCCATGAACGCGAACGTGGTGTTGCAGGACTGCGCGTACGCCGTGATCAGCGGGATGGACGCGTTGTCGCACGCGCCGCCGATGTCCCCGGCGTCGTTGTTGATCGGCTGCCCCGCGCCGCGCGGCTGGTAGCTGCGTCCGGCGCGGACGCCGGTGTCCCGGGTCGCGCCGGCGGCGAGGTCGGCCGAGGCGACGACGGTCTTGAACGTCGATCCGGGCGGGAAGAGCTCGCCGGTCGCCTTGCTGAGCAGCGGTTTCAGGGGGTTCTTGTTGAGCCGGTCGAACACGGCCCCGGCCTGCTCGGCGTTCGGGACGGCCACCTGGTTGGCGTCGTAGGACGGATAGGAGGCGAGCGTCAGGATCGCGCCCGTCCTCGGGTCGAGCGCGACGGCGGCGGCCCTGCGCGCCCCGCTGGCGGCGAGCGCCTCGTAGGCGGCCCGCTGCGCGGCCGGTTTGACCGTGGTCTCGACCGTCCCGCCGGGGACCTTCCGGCCGAGGATGCGGTCGACGAGGCTGGTGGTCTTCAGGCGCGGGTCGGTGCCGTCCAGGATGTGGTTCTCGGAGTCCTCGAGCTGGGTCTGCGAGAACCTGGAGAAGTAGCCGGTGATCGGCGAGAAGGTGACGCTGTCCTTGTAGCGGCGCTGGTAGCGGTTCTTGGCGACGGCGTCGGACCAGGCGATCCGCTCACCGCCCGCGACGATCGGCCCCCGGGCGATCGAGTCGCGGTCCGCGAACTGGCGCGCGTTCAGGGGGTCGTCCCGCAGCGACTGCGCCTGGAAGCCCTGGACGTAGGTGATGTTCACCAGCAACGCCAGGACCATGGCCAGGGTGATCATCCAGGTCCAGCGCAGGGCCCTGTTCGTGCCGCCCGAACTCATGCGGACCCCTGCCCTCTGAGATCACCCGGACACGCATCGTAGTCGCCGCCCCGGCGGTCACCCCGTGGCGCGCCCGTACCAGAACACGGCTTCGCCGTAACGACGGTCACGTTCGGGCATATACCCCGTCGGCCACGACAAAGCCGGTGAGCGGACGGATCGTTCGACGGCGATCAGCGCGTCCTCGGCCAGCCAGCCGTTGTCGCGGAGGGATTCGAGCAGCTCGGTGACGGCCCCGTCCGCGAGGGCGTAGGGCGGGTCGGCGAAGACCAGGTCGTACGGCTCGTCCGGCGGGCGCTTCACGACGCGCTCCACCTTGTCGGCGACCACCGTCGCGCCGGGCAGCCCCAGCGACTCGACGTTCTGCCGGACGACCTTCACCGCGCGGGGATGCGACTCCACCAGCAGCGCGTGCGCGGCTCCCCGCGACAGCGCCTCCAGCCCGACCGCCCCCGACCCGGCGAACAGGTCGGCCGCCCGCAGCCCGTCCAGCGGCCCCAGCAGCGCCTGGACGGTCGAGAACAGCCCCTCCCGCGCCCGGTCGCTGGTGGGCCGCGTGTCCCGTCCCGCCGGGACCGCCAACCGCCGTCCGCCCGCACTTCCCGCGATAACCCTGCTCACGGCACAAAGTATGACCGTCCGCGGGTCCCGGAACGGACAGGGAATCCCCACCCCGAGATTCCCCGTCCGCACCGCGACCCGCGGACGGCTCGTTCCTAGCTGGACAAGGCCCAGCGGGCCTGGGTCCGGACTCCCGGGTCGGAGTCCGAGAGGGCCTCGGTGAGCGCGGTCAGGACCTCCGGGTGTGTCGGCACCCACTGTTCGAGGGACTGGACGGCGGCGCGCCGGACGTCCACGATGCGGTCGCGCAGGGCGCGCACGAGCGGCTGGACGGCGACGTCCGGGGCGGCGAAGGCGAGCGCCAGGGCCGCGCGGCGGCGGACCTGCCAGCTCGTGTGGGCGGTGGCGGTGACGACGCGTCCGACGAGGGGTTCGGGCGCGCCGAGCTCGCCGACGGCGTCGATGGCGGCCATCCGGACGACGGGGTCGTGGTCGCAGAGCAGGTGGTCGAGCGCCGACGGCGCGGGTTCGGGGAGGGCGGCGTCCTCGGCGAGCCGGGCCAGTCCCCCGGCGACCGCGACGCGGACCTCGCGGGCCGGGTCGTCGGCCGCCTCGGCGACCTCGGCCGCCGCGCGCAGGGTGACCAGGCCGAGCACGGCCTGCACGCGGATGTGCGGCTCGTCCTCCTGCAGGCCCTGCGCGTACAGCTCGGTCGCGGCGCGGACCAGGGCGTCGAGCAGCGCGGTCGCGGTGCCCCGGACGCGCCCGTCGCGGTCGGGCGCCGCTGCGAGCAGCAGCGCCTCCACTCCGTCGGTGCCGACGACGGCCTCGGGCAGGTCGTCCAGGGTGCGGGCGGCGGCCTCGCGGACGCGGAGGTCGGGGTCGGCGAGCGTCCAGGCGAGGGTGTCGGCGGCTCCCCGGGGCGCGTCCCCGGTGTGCAGCAGCCGTCCGAGCACGTGGACCGCGGCCTCCCGGACCGCCGCCTCGGGGTCACGGAGGTAGGGGTCGAGATCGGCGAGCGTCGGACGGTCGAGGGCCTGGAGGTCGAGGACGCGGGCGAGCATCGAGGGCGGCGGGACGGGCTTGATCGACATGTGGGGCCTCGCTTGTGCCGTGCGGATCGTCGTGGGCGACGCGCGAGCGCGTCGGCGGCCTCCCGGGGTGACGCCGGAGGCGGGCCACGCGATGCCGGTCGCGATGCCGGTCGGCGATGCCGGTCGCGAAGCGATGGCGCGCTCGTGCGGGTCTCCGGATCACGCCCCGGACGGGACGCGGAGCCGGAGGCTCCATCAACACAGCGCGCTGGCCTGCCGTCGGAGGTCGACGTGGCGGCGCGCGACGAGAGAGGTTCGCTCGGTCACGGGACCATCGTGACCCAGGTTTTCCCTATAGTCAACTAGAAAAGTAGGGATTTACGCCGGAGAAGAGGGGACGCGCCGGGTGCGCGTCCCCTCTTCGGACAGTCGGTCACGCGACCTGCTCCAGGTCCGGTGCCGCCGGAGCCTCCGTCCCGGCGGGACGCGGCTTGCGCAGCAGGACCAGGGCCGCCACGCCACCGGCGGCGGCGATCACCGCGGCGACCAGGAAGGCCGCGCGGAAGCCGTCGGTGAGCCGGACGGCGTCCCCGAGGGCGTTGGCGCCGTGCGAGGCCGCGAAGGCGGTGGCACCGGCCAGGCCCAGGGCCGAACCGACCTGGTAGGAGGTGTTGACGATGCCGGACGCGAGGCCCGCCTGCTCCGGCGGGGCGCCGGCGAGGGCGGACATCATGGTCGGGATGAAGGCGAGCGACATCCCGAGCGCCGCCACCAGGGACGCGGCGAGCACGTCGGCGGCGAAGCTGCCGTCGGGGCGGACGAAGGTCATCCCGGCGAGGCCGAGCGCCAGCACCAGCAGGCCGGTGACCGCGAGCGGCTTCATCCCGAAGCGGGCCATGAGCTTCCCGGTGACGCCGACCATCAGGATCATGATCGTGACGGTCATCGGCAGCAGCGCCGCGCCGCTGGCGAAGGCGCCGAAGCCGAGCACCTGCTGCAGGTAGAGGTTCAGGAAGTACCAGGCCGGGATCCAGGCCGCGCCGAGCAGGGCGAAGGCGATGTTGGCCGCGGCGAGGCCGGGCACCTTCCAGATGGACGGCGGGGCGAGCGGGGCCTTGACGACCTTCTGGACGATCGCGAACAGGACCAGCAGGACCACGGCGCCGGCGAACTCCAGCAGCGTCGAGGCCGAGCCCCAGCCCTGCTCCGGAGCCCGGACGACCGCCAGGACGGCGAGGGCGAGACCACCGGTGACCGAGATCGCGCCGAGCACGTCCACCGAGCCGCGGTGGCCGCGGACGGCGGGCAGGACGGCCGGGATGGCCGCGAGGGTCGCCAGGCCGATCGGGATGTAGATCACGAACACCCACGGCCAGCTCAGCCACTGGGTGAGCACGCCGCCGAGGAACACGCCGGCGGTGCCGCCCGCGGGGGCCGCCGCGCCGTACAGGGCCATGGCCTTGCCCAGCTCACGCGGGTTCGAGCCAAAGGTGATCATGAGCAGGGCCATCGCGGCCGGGGTGATCAGCGCGCCGCCGACACCCTGGATGCCGCGGCCGAGCAGCTCGACCCAGGCGCTCTGGGCCGCCGCCGCGACCACCGAGCCGGCGATCAGGACGGCCCATCCGGCCGAGAAGACCCGGCGGGCGCCGAGCAGGTCGGCGAGCCGTCCGCCGAGGAGCAGCAGGCCGCCGAACACGACCACGTAGGCGTTGAACACCCACTGCAGGTCGCCGGGAGAGAAGCCCAGGTCGTGCTGCATGTCGGGCAGCGCGACGCCGATGATCGAGGTGTCCATGATGACCATGAACTGGGCTGTGGCGAGCACCAGGAGGGCCCACCACCGCCTCGGGTGGTGCTTCGACATCTCCGACTCCTATACAGCTAGGGGGTAGGGGTATTACTTGTTCCGACGCGGAGAAACATAACACACCCCCTGGGGGTATGAATCGTGACGCCCGTCACACATGCGACGACCCCCGGTCCGCGTCACCGCGGGCCGGGGGTCGTCGGGGCGGGGCCGAGCCCGCCGGAAGGGCGGGGCCGGGCCCGCCGAAGGGCCTCTGATCAGGTCTTCTCGAGGTACTCCGTGCGCTCCTCGTCGAGCAGGGACGCCAGTTCGGCCGCCAGCCCGGGGTGCCGCTCCAGTTCCGGATCGTCCTCGACCAGGGCGGTCGCCTCCTCGCGGGCGAGGCGGATCACGTCCTCGTCCCGCTGGAGGGTCAGCAGCCGCAGGCTGGACGCCCGCCCGGCCTGCGCCGCGCCGAGCACGTCGCCCTCCCGGCGCTGCTCCAGGTCCAGCCGGGACAGCGCGAACCCGTCGGTCGTCGAGGCCACCGCGTCCAGCCGCTCGCGCGCCTTGGACCCCGGCTCGGCGTCGGTGACCAGCAGGCAGAGGCCGGGCAGCGTGCCACGCCCGACCCGGCCGCGCAGCTGGTGCAGCTGCGACACCCCGAACCGGTCGGCGTCCATGATCACCATGCCGGTCGCGTTCGGCACGTCCACGCCGACCTCGATCACCGTCGTGGCGAGCAGGACGTCCAGCTCACCCACCGTGAACCGGCGCATGACCGCGTCCTTCTCGTCCGGGTGGAGCTTGCCGTGCAGGACGCCGATCCGGAGCCCGGCGAGCAGCTCGCCCTCCAGCATCGGCAGCAGCTCCATGATTCCGAGCGGGGACCGGCGGCCCTCCTCGTCGGGCGCGGGCACGTCCCCCTCGTCGCCCTCCTTCTCGCCGATGCGCGGGCAGACGATGTAGACCTGCCGCCCCTTCCCGGCCTCCTCCCGGATCCGCTCCCAGGTGCGGGCGAGGAACGCCGGTTTCTCCGGGGGCACCACGTGCGTGCTGATCGTCGACCGTCCGGCCGGGAGCTGCCCCAGCACGGACGTCTCCAGGTCGCCGAACACCGTCATCGCGACCGTCCGCGGGATCGGCGTCGCCGTCATGACCAGCACGTGCGGACGCCCGCCCGACACCTTCTCGCGCAGCGCGTCCCGCTGCTCGACGCCGAACCGGTGCTGCTCGTCCACGACCACGAGCCCGAGATCGGCGAACTGGACGTGGTCCTCGAGCAGCGCGTGCGTCCCGACCACGATCCCCGCGTCCCCGGAGGCCGCCTCCAGCAGCGACGCCCGCCGGACCTTGGCCCCCTGTGCCCCGGTGACCAGCGTCACCCGCGTCGCGGCCTCGGCCCCGCCGATCTGCCCCGCCTGCCCGAGCTCCCCGAGCATCTTGGTGATCGACCGGTAATGCTGCTGCGCGAGCACCTCCGTGGGCGCCAGCAACGCCGCCTGCCCCCCGTTGTCCACAACCTGCAACATCGCCCGCAAAGCGACCATTGTCTTGCCGGCGCCGACGTCGCCCTGGAGGAGGCGGTGCATGGGGTGGGACTTCGCCAGGTCGGCGGCGATCTCCGCGCCCACCTGGAGCTGGCCCTCGGTGAGGTCGAAGGGGAGACGCTGGTCGAAGGCGTGCAGGATGCCGTCCCCCGTGGACGGGCGGGGCCTGGCGGGGAGCGCGGCGGCGGCGCGGCGGCGCTGGGCCAGCGCGATCTGCAGGACGAACGCCTCGTCCCACTTCAGGCGCTTGCGGGCGCGGCCGAGCTGCTCCCAGTCCTTCGGGCGGTGGATGCCCTCGTAGGCGTCGGCGAGGGAGATCATGCCGAGGCGCTTGCGGAGGACCTCGGGCATGGGGTCGTCGCCGAGGTCGGCCAGGTCCAGGACGGTCGCGACGGACTTGCCGATCGCGTCGATGTCCAGGCCCTTGGTGGTCGGGTAGATCGGGATGATCTCGTCCGCCCACTCGCGGGCGGCGGCGTCGGCGTCGCGCGCGGCGACGACCTTGTACTGCGGGTGCGCGAGCTGGCGCTGCGGACGGCCCGAACGCGGCCGGTAGGTGCTGATCTTGCCCGCGAACAGGCCGCGGGTGCCCGGGGACAGGTCGCGTTCGGGGATGTAGGAGCCCCGGCGGCCGAAGAAGCTCAGCTTCAGCTCGCCGGTGCCGTCGGTGACGGTGATCTCCAGGACGTAGCCGGGGCTGCGGGACAGCGTGCGGCCCTGCACCTTGACCACCTCGGCCATGACGGTGACGTGCTCGCCGTCGGCCAGCTCGTTCAGCGGGGTCAGCTCGCCCCGGTGCGCGTAGCGGCGCGGGTAGTGGTGCAGCAGGTCGCCGACCGTGTGCAGGTCAAGGCCCTTGGAGAGGACCTTGGCGGTCTTGTCGCCCAGGACTTTGCGCAACGGCTCGTCGAGGTTCGTCACCCGTCTTTTCTACCGCGCCCGTCGGTCATTCGACGCCGACGAGCAGGGGGTGGGAGTCCTGGCGGCCGTCGTAGGAGGCGGTCTCGACGTCCGGGTGGCGGGCGCGCAGGTGGGCTTCCAGGACGCCCGTGAGATCGGCGGGCGCGGTGGAGCCGCGGACGAGCGTGACCAGCTCGCCGCCGCCGGACAGCATCCGGTCGAGCAGGCCGCGCGCGGTCCCGGCGAGGTCCCGGCCGATCAGGGCCACGTCCCCGTCGATCAGGCCGAGGACGTCGCCCGGACGGCACAGCCCGACGCTGGTCACGGCCTCCTCGGCGGCGATCTCCAGCCGTCCGAACCGGGTGGCCCCGGCGGCGCGGGTCATCGCGATCACGTCGTCGGCGAACCGCCGCAGCGGATCATGGACGGCCAGCGCCGCCAGGCCCTGGACGGACGCCCGGGTCGGCACGACCGCGATCCGCGCGCCGCCCTCGCGGGCCCGTTCGGCGGCGGCCTCGGCCAGGTCCAGCACCTTCGGCTCGTTCGGCAGCACCGCGACCTCGTCCCCTGCAGCGAGGATCGCCTCGGCGAGGACGGCCAGCGGCGGGACGGTCCCGGGCGCGCGCCGCACCACCGTGGCCCCGGCGTCCTCGAACAGCTCGGCCAGGCCCTCGGCGGCGGTGACGGCGACCACGGCGCGTCCCGTGCAGGGCGCCTGCGGGCCTCCCTCCTGGGCCTTCAGGTAGGTGACCCGGATCCGGTGCGGACGGCCCGCCCCGATCCCCGCCTCGATCGCGGCCCCGGCGTCGTCCACGTGGACGTGGACGTTCCACAGGCCGTCGCCGCCGACCACCACGAGCGAGTCGCCGAGGCCGTCCAGGGCTCCGCGCAGCTCGTGGATTCCGTCGTCGGGGGCGTCCAGGAGGTACATGACCTCGTAGCCGGGACCGGGACGGGACTCGTCCGGCGGGGTGGCAGCGGGGCCGGGCGCGGTTCGCGGCGGGATCTCGTAGCGTTCGGGGAACTCGTCGGTGATCACGGCGGTGAGGGCGTCGAGGACCACGCAGAGGCCCGCGCCGCCCGCGTCCACGACGCCGCTGCGCGACAGGGCGTCGAGCTGCCCGGTCGTGGCCCGCAGCGCGCGCCGCGCCCCGGCCGCCGCCGCCCGCACCGCCCCGGCGAGCGTCGTCTCCTCCCCGGTCTCGCCGGACGCGTCGGCCAGCACGCTCAGAATCGTCCCCTCGACGGGGTGCTCCACGGCGTGCCTGGCCAGCAGGGCCGCGTACCCGAGCGCCTCGCCGAAGACCCGGCCGTCCGGCGGGGGCGCGCCGCGTCCGCCCAGGATCTCGGCCATCCCCCGCAGGAACTGGCTGAGGATCACGCCGGAGTTGCCGCGCGCCCCGAGCAGCGCGCCGCGCGCGAGCGCCGGCCACACCTCGGCTGCCCCGGCGTCCGCCGGGAGCCCCTGGACGGCGTCCGCTGCGGCCAGGACGGTCAGGTGCAGGTTCGTCCCGGTATCGCCGTCCGAGACGGGGAACACGTTGAGCGCGTCGATCTCCGCCCTCGTCCGGCCCAGCGCCTCGGCGGCCAGCCCGCACCACCGCCGCACCGCCGCGCCGTCGAGGACCTCGCCCACACCCGCTCCCGTCGGCCGTGCCGCCCTGCGGACCACTCCAGGACCACTGGTCTATCGCGGCGAACCCGCCCTTGGGAACACCGCGGGACGAGGCGAACCCGCAGGCCGGTCCCCGGGCCGCTCCATATGCCGATTCGCCTACCGGCCGCAGCCTGGGCTACTCTGATTCGTGCGCCTCGTCCGGGGCGCTTGCCAGGATGCGCCTCCGGTGACCATCACCGAGTCAGAGGCGGTCCGGTCCAGAGCATCGACACCCAACTTGGAGTTTCCCGTGGCTAGCGTCTGCGACGTCTGCGGCAAGGGACCCGGTTTCGGCATGCGCGTCTCCCACTCGCACCGCCGCACCCCGCGCCGCTGGAACCCCAACATCCAGCGTGTGCGCGCCGTCCTCAACGGCACCACCAAGCGCATCAACGCCTGCACCTCCTGCATCAAGGCGGGCAAGGTCGTCAAGCCGACCGTCTGACCTTCCAGACTCCGAGAACCGGCCGAGGGGCTCCCCCTCCGGCCGGTTTCTCTTTGTCTCGGCGGGCTGGGAGGCCCTGGGCTTCCGTGGGAAGCCCAGGGCCCTGGTACGACCGGTCAGGCGTGGTGGAGGTTCCAGGCGTGGTCGACGGGGCCGATGCCTGAGCCGAGGGGGAAGCCCGCGGCGATGGCGCCGGTGACGTAGCGCTTGGCCTTCTCGACGGCCTCGGGGACGGGTTCGCCCTTGGCCAGGTTGGAGGCGATCGCGGACGCCAGGGTGCAGCCGGTGCCGTGGGTGTGCCGGTTGTCGTGGCGTTCGGCGGTGAAGCGGTACTCGGCGACGCCGTCGAAGAGGAGGTCGGCGGGTTCGCCGGGGAGGTGGCCGCCCTTCACCAGGACCCACTGGGGGCCCAGTTCCTTGACGGCCTCGGCGGCGGCGCGCATGCCCGACTCGTCCACGACCTTGACGCCGGTGAGCTGCTCGACCTCGAAGAGGTTGGGGGTGACGACCGTCGCGATGGGCAGCAGGCGCTTCCGGACGGCCTCGACGGCGTCCCCCGCGAGCAGCGAGTCACCGTGCTTGGAGACGCCGACCGGGTCGACCACGACCGGGGCGGGCACCTCGGCGAGGACCTCGGAGACCAGCTCCACCAGCGGTCTCGAGGCGAGCATGCCGGTCTTCACCGCGTCCACGCCGATGTCGGACAGGACCGAGTCGAGCTGGGCGCGGACGGCCTCGGCGGGCAGCTCCCAGTAGCCCTGGACGCCCAGGGAGTTCTGCGCGGTCACGGCGGCGATGACGCTCATGCCGTGGACGCCGTTGGCGAGCATGGTCTTCAGGTCGGCCTGGATCCCCGCGCCGCCGCCGGAGTCGGAACCGGCGACGGTGAGGACGAGCGGAGGGGCCTGACCTGGCTGGTGGGACGTCATGGCGCCCACTCTAGGCAATCCGGACCCCCACGGTGATCAGGGGCGGAGCGCCGGACGGCAGGTGGCTTTGAGACACGCCCTAGCCGCGGACGCAGGTCGCGCGGTTGAGGACGCAGTCGACCGGGGCGGCGACCGCGCCCACGGACGTGAAGGTGAGGCGCAGCGACGCGCCGGGCGGCAGGGCCTGGCCGGAGCGGCTGCGGACGTGCACCACGGGGCCCGTCTGGACGACGCTCGCGCCGGAGACCGCGCGGACATTGCCGCCCGGGACGCGGAAGGCGAGCGCCCACTTCGGGACGGTCGTCGAGCCGTGGTTACTGATCGTGACGATGCCGCGGAACCCGTTGGACGTGCGGGACGCCACGCGGAACGCCACGGTGACGTCGGTGCGGCCCGCGCCGCGGCTGGCGCGCCCGCCCGGCGAGTGCTCCGACATGGATCCGTCGCTGGGGCCGTCCGCGTCCTGCGGTGTGGCCGCCTGCGGCGACTTGTTGAAGTTCAGCGAGATCTGCTGCGTGCTGTAGGCCAGAACGATGACGCCGACCGCGATCATGAGCGCGACGAGCGGCATCAGCGGGAACGGCACGTGCGCGACCAGCTGCTTCCACCGAGGCCCCGCGGCGGGCCCCGCCGGTGGCGGCGGACCCTCGTCGTCGGGCGTCTGGAGTCTGGTGTGTCGTCCCATCCCATCCCTCTTCGATCACAGGATGTATACCAAACCCTCACCAAGCATGCCTACCGGACGAGTAAACCACCGGAACGCCGTCGACCCCTTTTAACCTGGGCTTAACCCCGGAAATGGTCCCAGCCTCGGACGCCTGGAACGCTCCCGTCGACGGTGACCCCGGCACCCTCGGCGACGCGTCCGACGACCGTCCAGGACGCCGGGAACACGGTGCCTCCGGGGAAGGTCGCGGCGAACGCGTGGTCCTCCCCGCCGGTGAGCGCCAGGTGGAGAGGATCCGGCACCGGAACGCCCCCGGCGCCCGGTTCGGACGAGGTTTTACCTTCGCTTTCGATCGTCGGCGTTTCGTCATGGGACGCCAGGGACCGGTCATGGAACGCCAAGGACGCGGAGATCCTCGGCGGGAGCGGGACGGCGGCGGCCGAGACGTCGATCGCGACGCCCGACAGCTCGGCGATGTGCCCGAGATCCTGGAGCAGGCCGTCGCTGACGTCGAGCATGGCGGTCACTCCTAGTGACCGCGCCTCCTCCCCCGCGGCGTACGGCGGCTGCGGACGGCGGTGCGCGGCGACCAGCTCGTCCGGCCCCCCTTCCAGGCCGTGTTCGAGGAGGTGCAGCCCGGACGCGGCCCAGCCCAGCCGTCCCCGGACGGCGACCACGTCGCCGGGACGCGCGCCGGACCGGGTGACCGGCGGCGCGCCGCCGAGGTCGCCGAGGGCGGTCACCGCGATCGTGACGGTGGGCGAGCCGACCGTGTCGCCGCCCGCGATGGACGCCCCGACCAGCGCGGCCTCGTCCGCGATGCCGTCGGTCAGGCGCCGCGCCCACTCCACGGACGTGGTGCGCGGTGCGCCGAACCCGACGAGCAGGGCCGTCGGGCGTGCGCCCATGGCGACGACGTCGGCGAGGTTCTGCGCGGCGGCCTTTCGGCCGATGTCGTAAGGGGACGACCAGTCGAGCCGGAAATGGCGTCCTTCGACGAGGACGTCGGTGGTGGCGACGACGCGTCCGTCCGGGGCGGCGATCACCGCGGCGTCGTCGCCCGGGCCGAGCAGCACGTCCGGGCCCAGGGGACGCCCGGTCACCCTGCGGATCAGCCCGAACTCGCCGAGATCGCCGATACTCTCCACGTTTCCCCTGTTCTCCCCGTTCACCCTTTTGGGCGGCCCCCGGTCGCCCGCGGCGGCGCGTAACACGATACGGTGACCGTCCGACGTTGAATCTCCGCCCGGGGAGGACGTGATGGTGCAGGCCTACATCCTCATCCAGACCGAAGTGGGCAAGGCCGCGGCGGTGGCCGACACGATCCGCGGTGTCTCCGGCGTGACCCTGGCGGAGGACGTCACGGGTCCCTACGACGTGATCGTTCGAGCGGAGGCGCGCAATGTCGACGAGCTCGGCAAGCTCGTCGTCGCCCAGATCCAGGGTGTCGAGGGGATCACCCGGACTCTCACCTGTCCGATCGTTCATATCTAGAACGACTGTGGGCGGTATGTCCGCCTCCGCACCCGTCATGCACGGCCCGTTCAGGACGGTCGTGCGCAGGGCGGCGGCGGGGGTCTCGCTCCTGGCCGTGGCGCCGCTGCTCGCGGCCTGCGGCAGCGGCTCGGTGCAGGTGCCCGCGCCGAAGCCTGACGCCGCAACGGTCAAGCTGTGCCAGGGGCTCCAGCTTCCCGCGAAGCTCCACGGCCTGAAGCGCCGCGACACCACGCCCGACTCGCCGCTGACGGCGGCGTGGGGCGATCCGGCGATCGCGCTGCGCTGCGGTGTGCCGCTGCCGTCCACCTACCGGATGGACGAGCAGCTCATGGAGGTCAACGGGCTGCAGTGGCACGGGTACCCGCACGACCGCCCGATCACCTGGACGGTCCTGGGCCGCCAGGCGTACGTCGAGGTGACGATCCCGCCGAAGTACGCACCGCCCGGGGACACGCTGATCGAGATCGGCCAGGCCATCACCGCCACGATTCCGGCCAAGCCCGAAAACCAGATCTAGGGCGTGTCTCGAAGTCGGCGCCCGTGGCGAGCGGCGTCCAGGTGCGTGCATCGTGGGGGCGGAGGAGGGAGTCGGCCCGGGTTTGGCCGTCGACCGACGACAACCCCGCGAGGCGCGTGCCTGGGCGTCGCGCAGTAGGGCAGGTGGCTTTGAGACACGCCCTTGTCCGGAAAAACTTGCTTGCGCGGTTCGTGAGGCTTCACGTACCGTGAGGGACGTGGGTTCGCTGATTTTTCTCTGATCGACACGTGACCGCCGCGTTGAGCCGCTGACGCTCCGCCGCGGACCGTGTTCCGACGCGTCCCTGTCGATCAGTGAAACCTCTCGGGAGTCTTCTTGCGCACCGCGCAACTCACCCTTCGTCATGTCACCAAGCGTTACTCCGACCGTGTCGTCCTGAGCGACGTCGAACTGACCGTGAAGCCCGGCGAGAAGGTCGGGGTCATCGGCGACAACGGAACCGGCAAGTCCACCCTGCTCAGGCTGCTGGCCGGGCGTGAGCACGCCGACAACGGCGAGCTCACCGTCGTCGCGGACGGCGGTGTCGGCTACTTGCCGCAGACGCTCGCTATGCCCGCGCACGCGACCGTCCAGGAGGCGATCGACCTCGCGCTGGCCGATCTGCGCGCGATCGAGGCGCGGATGCGGGCCCTCGAAGAGCGGCTCGCAGGCGACCCGTCCCTGCTCGATCTGTACGGCGACCTGCAGGAACGGTTCGAGGCACGCGGCGGGTACGACGCCGACGCGCGCGTGGACGTCGCTCTGCACGGCCTCGGCCTGCCCGGCCTCGACCGCTCGCGTCCACTCGGCACGCTGTCGGGCGGGGAGCGGTCGCGGCTCGCTCTCGCCGGTGTCCTCGCCGCCTCGCCCGAGCTGCTCCTGCTGGACGAGCCGACCAACGACCTGGACGACCAGGCCGTCGCGTGGCTCGAAGACCACCTGCGCGCGCATCGCGGGACGGTCGTCGCGGTCACCCACGACCGGGTGTTCCTCGACCGGCTGACCACGACGGTCCTGGAGGTCGAGGCGGGCAAGGTCGTCCGGTACGGCAACGGCTACGCCGGCTACCTGGCCGCCAAGGCGGCGGAACGCGCCCGACGCCTGCGCGAGTACGAGGAGTGGAGGCACGAGATCGCGCGGAACCGCGGTCTCGTCGCCGCCAACGCGGCCCGCGTGAACGCGATCCCGCGCAAGGTGGACAAGCCCGGGTTCGGCCACGGCGCGTTCCGTGGACGCGGGCGCGCGCACGGCGCGATGAGCCGCATCCGGATCTCCAAGGAGCGTGTCGAGCGGCTGACGGCGAACCCGGTCGCGCCGCCGCCCGACCCGCTGTCGTTCACTGCCGAGGTGAGGACGGCGGGCGACGACACCGTCGCCGCGCTGGACGGCGTCCGGGTCGGGGGACGTCTGGAGGCGTCCTCGTTGCGGATCGGGCCGGGTGAGCGGCTGCTGGTCACCGGGCCGAACGGCGCGGGCAAGTCCACGCTGCTCAAGGTCCTCGCCGGTGAGCTGGACCCGGACGAGGGCACGGTCGTCCGGCCGAAGCGGGTCGGGCATCTGCGGCAGGACGAGGTTCCGTGGCCGCCCGGGATGAGCGTGCTCCGCGCGTTCGCGCACCGGCGGCCCGGAGACCTGGACGAGCACGCTGACATCCTGCTGTCGCTCGGCCTGTTCGAGCCGTCCGACCTGGGACGGCGTGTCGGCGAGTTGTCCTACGGGCAGCGGCGGCGGATCGAGTTGGCCCGGCTCGTCTCCGATCCCGCCGACCTGCTGCTGCTCGACGAGCCGACGAACCACCTGTCCCCCGTCCTGGTGGAGGAACTGGAGGCCGCGCTCGGGGGATATGAGGGCGCGCTCGTCGTCGTCACGCACGACCGGCGGATGCGGTCGCGTTTCACCGGTTCACGGCTCGTCCTCGACCGGGGGCGGATCGTTCACCACATCGGCGCGGGAGCCTCCCCGCGCGCGTAGTAGCCGGGGACCGGATCCCTGGAGGCGGCCCTGTCGAGGCGGCGTCTCATGCCGTCCGACAGGGTTCCCGCCTTCATCATCTCGACGAACACGGACGTGACGTTGCCGAGGTCGAACCAGTCACGCTGCCAGGACCAGCGCAGGTCCCCGGCGTAGCGGAACCAGCTGCCGCCGATCCCGGCGACCTCGTACGGCGTGCCGTCCGGACGCTTCGCGTCGGCGACCTGCCTCCAGAACCCGACGACCTCGCCGCGCCGCTCGTCCACGAGAATCGCCTGGTAGGGGTAGGTCCAGCCGTCGAGCCCGCCCATCTCGGCGCCGAGCGCGACGTCGCGGATCTCCTCGCGTCCGACGGCCATGAAGTCCTGGCCGGGGCCGACGTTCCAGCCGTAGGTGGCGTCCTCGGTATAGAGGTCGGCGAGCGGACGCCAGTCCCCCGCCGCCTCGCAGCGCCGGTTGGCCTCCAGCCAGTGCTCGACCATCGCGTCCAGCTCGGTTCGGGAGAAAGCGGGCATCACGCCTCCATCCGTAGCGCCCGGGTCGGGCAGAACCGGACGGCCGCCGCGACCTCGTCGTGGTGCTCACTGCCCGGCTCGGGATCGAGAATGCGGACCTTGCCCTTCCTGGCCACCTCGAAGACGTCCGGCGCTTCGAGCTCGCACATCGCGTGGCCCTGGCACAGGTCGAGGTCGACGTCGATCCTCATCGCCGCCTCCGGTAGCGGACGGCGCAGGGGCGCGCGAGCTGGACGACCATCTTGGAGTGGTCGTTCCGGTACGTCCCGGGCGGCTGGGCGAGTTCGAACTCCCAGTCGCGGAGGAGGACGGAGAAGATCGCTTTGAGCTGGATCATCGCGAAGTTCGCGCCGACGCAGCGGTGCCGTCCCGCGCCGAACGGGACCCACGTCCAGCGGTTGAGCAGGTCTTCTTCCCTGGGCGTTGCGTAGCGGTCGGGAAGGAACGTGTCGGGGTCGGGGAAGTCCTCGGGGATGCGGTTGGAGATCGCCAGGGAGCAGCCGACCATCGTGCCCGGGGCGATCGTGTGGCCCTGGACCTCGAGTTCGCGTTGCGCGACCCGGAGGACGAGGATCAGCGGCGGGTGCAGGCGCAGGGCCTCCTTGACCGCCGCTTCGAGGCGCGGGATCGCGCGAAGCGCCTGGAAGCTGACGTCCCGCCCGTCGGCGTAGAGGTCGTCCAGCTCCCTGGTGACGTCCTGCAGGGCCTCCGGGTTGCGGAGCAGTTCGATCAGCGTCCAGGCGGCCGTGCCGGACGAGGTGTGGTGCCCGGCGAACATCATCGAGATGAACATGCCGGTGACCTGGTCGGCGCCGAACCTCGGCGTGCCGTCCGGCTCGCGGATCGACAGGAGGACGTCGAGCAGGTCGCGGTCCTCGCGCGGCGGATGCGGGTCCCGGCCGTCCATGATCTCCTGGACGAGCCGTACCAGCGCCGCGCGCGCCTCGTCCCGCCTGCGGAAGCTCTCGATCGGCGCGTACGGGTCGACGTAGGCGATCGCGTCGGTGCCGCGTTCGAGGTCGTGGTACAGCTCGGCGAACCGGCCGTCGAGCTGGTCGCGGAACCTCCGTCCGATCAGGCACGCGGACGAGGTGTAGATGGTCAGCTCGGCGAACCAGTCGAGCAGGTCGATCTCGCCCTCGTCGCCCCACCCGGCGACCATCCGGGCGACCTCGTCCGCGATCGTCGCGGCGTGGCCCTTGAGGAAGGACCCCTTGAGCGCCTGGTTGTGCAGGGCCTCGCGGCGCTGTTCGGGCGTCGCGTCGAAGACGACGCCCTCGCCGAAGATCGGCGTCATGAACGGGTACGCCTCGGCCTGGTCGAGGTCCTCGTCGGGGGCGCGGAAGAAGAACTCGTTGGCCTCGGCGCCGGTGAGCTGCACGACGCGGCGTCCGCCGATCCGGAACTCGCCCACGTCACCGCACTCGTCCCGGACGCGTCGCATGAGCGCGATCGGGTCGCGGCGGAGTTCTTCCAGGTGGTCGGGGCCTCCCGACACGATCGGGATCGTCACTTCTCCTCCAGCGGGGCTTCCGGCTGGACCTCGATGAGCGAGAGATGCGCGCCGCGCGGTGTGGCGACGGCGGCCACCACAGCGGCGGCGACGTCGGACGGGCGCAGGAAGTAGGGGTGACGCGCGTGTCCCCATTTGACCCAGTCGTCCAGGACCTGGGCGGTCGTCTCCGGATCCCAGTTCATACCCATCCCTGTGGACGTCGGGCCCGGCCGGACGAGACTCGCGCGCACGCCTGTGCCTTCGAGTTCCATCTGCATCTGGCGGGCCATGCCTTCGACGCCGTTCTTCGCCGCGATGTACGCGCCCATGCGCGTTCGGGGTGAACGGACGACATCGGACGAGATGAACACCATGTCGCCGCGTCGGCGCGCGACCATTCCGGGGACGAACGCCGACACCATCCGGTGGGCTCCCACGAGGTGCACCTGGAGTTGCGCGGCGAACTCGTCCGAGTCGATTTCGTGGAGTCTGTGCGCCTGGAGGTCGCCCGCGCCGGAGACGACCACCTCGATCGCGCCCAGGTTCTCCGCCGCCGCCTGAGCGAACGCTTTGACAGAGTCGCCGTCGCCCACGTCCAGTTGGTGCGCGAACGCTTCGCCGCCGCCCGCGCGGATCGTCGCGGCCAACTCCTCGCATCTGTCCGCTCTGCGTGCACCGAGCGCCACGGGGTGCCCGGCCATCGCGAGCGCCGTCGCCGTGGCCGCTCCGATTCCGGACGAAGCGCCTGTGACGACTGCTGGGCGACGTGTCGGATGTGGTTCGAATCTGGGCATCTACCTCGTCTCCCATCGGACGGGCAGGCTCGCGAACCCGCGCACGTTGATCGAGTGGACGCGGCGCGCGCTCGCCTCGTCCACCTCGAAGGACGTGACGCGTTGGACGAGTTCCGTGAGGCCGATGCGCGCCTCCAGGCGGGCGAGGTTCGCGCCGAGGCAGAAGTGCCGTCCGCCGCCGAAGCTGACCAGCGGGGACGTGTCGCGGTCGAGGTCGTATTCGTCGGCGCGTTCGAAGGCGCGCGGGTCGCGGTTCGCCGATCCGACGAGGAGCAGCACGCGCTCCCCTGCCGGGACGGTCGTGCCGTGGAGCTCGACGTCCTTCGCGACCGTCCGGCCGATCATCTGCGAGGACGTGTCGTAGCGGAGCGTCTCTTCCACCCAGTCGTCCACGCGTCCGGGATCCTCGAACGGCTTGCGCAGCTGGCCGGGATTGCGGGAACCCCAGTACAGGGCGTTGGCGAGGAGTTTGGTCGTCGTCTCGTTCCCGGCGACGACCATGAGGAAGAGGAAGGAGAGGAGTTCCTTGTCGTCCAGGTGGTCGCCGTCGGTCTCGACGTCGAGGAGGGCCGAGGTCAGGTCGTCGCCGGGACGTTCGCGCTTCGCCGCGACGAGGTCCTGGTAGTAACCGACGAGTGTGAGCGCGGCCTCCATGCCCGCGGGCGGGACGTCGTGAACGCCGTCCTCGCGGTGGACGACCAGGTCCGCGAGCCGCCGCACCTCGTCCCGGTCGGCCTCGGGGACGCCGATCATCTGGGAGATCACGTCCATGGGGAGGCGTCCGGCGAAGTCGGCCACCCAGTCGCACTCGCCGCCGCCCAGGGCCTCGTCCAGATAACGCCTGGTCAGCGCCCTGATGTCGTCGCTCATCTGCTCCACGCGGCGCGGGGTGAAGCCCTTGGAGACCAGCGCGCGCATGCGCGTGTGCTTGGGTGGATCGAGGGCGAGGAAGGACATCGTCCGGTGCGCGAACGGGCCCCAGGCACTCGGCTCCAGCGAGACGCCGTTGCGGTTGGAGAACGTCGCGAAATCGCGGAACGCTTTGGCGACGTCCGCGTGCCTGGACAGCGCCCAGAAATCGAGCTCATCGTTGCGGTACAGCGGTTTCTCGTCCCGCAACCGCGCGTACAGGGGGTAGGGGTCTTCGTGAACGGCGTAGTCGTACGGGCTGTAGGAGGGGTCCACAGCCGCCACCTCGCTTAGGGGTCGGGCAGGATCAGCTCCGCCATCTCTTCCAGTCGGTCTGCCACGCGCGCGTACGAGGTGTAGCCCATCCCCGCGTGCACGAGCGCCCCCGAATAAGCCAGCTCCAACGCCCCCAGAACCTT
Source organism: Actinomadura oligospora ATCC 43269 (assembly GCF_000518265.1). GTDB lineage: Bacteria > Actinomycetota > Actinomycetes > Streptosporangiales > Streptosporangiaceae > Spirillospora > Spirillospora oligospora. The sequence goes on from NZ_JADG01000018.1 coordinate 48,904, forward strand.
CTGGTCGTCCGACCCGAGCGCCTTCTGGAGCCGCCCCCGGATCGCGACCCCGATCTTCAGCCGCAGCTCGCGGACGTCCGGATCGGTGCCGAGCATCGCCGCCGTGCAGGCCGCGGCCAGCTCCGGCTCGTCCGAGACCAGCAGCGCGATCTCCCGCAGGACCTCGACGACCCGTCCGCGCCCCGGTGCCCCGTTCACCTCGGGCAACGCGCTGAGCCGCCGCCAGAACACCTCGGTGACCAGGTGGTTCTTGGACGCGAAGTACGTGTAGGCCGTCGCCGGCGCCACCCCGGCCCGCCGCGCGACGTTCCGCACGGTCAGCCCGTCGAACCCGACCTCCCGCACCTCGTCCACCGCGGCCTCGGTCAGCCTGCGCACGGTCTCGGCCTGCCGCGAGGTCAACCGCCGCCGCGTGGACTCCGTCGCCATTTCCCTAGACACATGTCCAGACACTAGTTCAGCGCTTCTGTGCCGTCCACCCTCATGCCGCGCATTACCTGTCGGGTCATCGCCTTGCCGCACCCCAGCCGGAAAGATCAGTCACACACCCGCACAAGACCGGAGGAAACACCGTGACCGCTTACGTCATCGCCCGTCTGCAGGACGCAGCCCCGCACGCCGACATCGCCGAGTACATCGAGCGTCTTCCGTCGACGTTCGAGCCGCACGGCGGGCGCTACCTCGTCCACGTCGCCCAGCACCAGATCCTGGAGGGCGACTGGACGGGAAGCGTCGTGATGATCGGCTTCCCCGACGCCGCCGCCGCGCGCGCCTGGTGGGACTCCCCCGCCTACCGCGAGATCGCGCCGCTGCGCTCACGGCACATCGAAGGCGACATCATCCTGGTCGAAGGCGTCCCCGACGACTACGTCCCGACCGCCGCCGTGAAGGCCCTCCGCGAGGCCCTCGCCACCGACTGACCGAACACATGCTCCGGCGCATGCCCCGGTTCGTCGCGGTCAGGCGTCGACCAGCGCGTCGAACGCCGCGCGAAGCCCCTCCACCCCAATCATGTAGCGGATAGCGTACGGAGCGTGAAGTTCTTCAACGTCGCGGGTCCCTGCCGTCCCGGCCGCCACTACATGCTGCCGCCGGAGCCGCGCCTCCCCGAGGCCCGCGAGTTGATCGAGGAGGGTTTGTACTTCGTCCTCCACGCGCCTCGGCAGACGGGAAAGACCACGACGCTCGACGCCCTTGCCGACGACCTGACTGCCACGGGGCGGTTTCTGGCCGTTCGCTTCTCCTGCGAAGACGCAAGGGTCACCGGGAACGACTATGCGGCTGCCGAAGAACTGGTGTTGACGGCCATTCGCGAGGCGTGCGCCACACTGGACGTTCCGCCGGACTGTCTACCGCCCACGACTTGGCCGAAGGTGGCGCCCGGCTCGCGACTCCGCGTTGGTTTGAGCGCTTGGGCCCATCGTTCGCCTCTGCCGCTGGTTCTGTTCTTCGACGAGATCGACGGCTTGACCGGAGCGAGTCTGATCAGTGTCCTCAGTCAGCTTCGTAACGGCTACACGATGAAGGCCGCGTTCCCGCATTCGGTGGCACTCTGCGGACTCCGAGACGTCCGTGACTACAAGATGGCCTCAGGTGGAGACCCCGAAGGAATGCAGGGTACGAGCCCGTTCAACATCAAGGCCGCGTCGCTGCTGCTCAACGATTTCACCTTCGGCGAGGTCGCCGAGCTTTACGGACAGCACACCAAGGAGACCGGGCAGAAGTTCGAGAACGCGGCCGTTCAGCGTGCCTTCGAGGTCAGCCAGGGGCAGCCCTGGTTGGTGAACGCGCTGGCCCGGCACATCACGCGTCACATGCGGGTGCCGGTGTCCGAGCCGATCACCGACGCCCACATGGACGAAGCCGTCGAACGGCTCATCCTTGAACGCGCCACCCACCTGGACTCACTGGTCGACCGGCTCGTGGAGCCTCGAGTGCACCGGGTGATCGAGCCCATCCTGGCCGGAACGAACCTTCCCCTGGACGAGCGGTACGACGACGACCTCTCCTTCGTCCGCGATCTCGGACTCGTGACCCGGGGGCGACCCGTCCAGATCGCCAACCCCATTTACCAGGAGGTCGTCGTCCGGGTGCTCTCACAGGCGGTGGAACGGTCGTCGACGCCGAGCCACGCGCCTTTCTCCTCCCGGACGGACGGCTCGACATTCCCCGGCTTCTCACGGAGTTCGTCGCGTTCTGGAAGGTCAACGGGGAGATCCTGGACAAGCGCGAGACCTACCACGAGTTCGCCTGCCAGCTGGTCTTCATGGCGTTCCTCCAGCGGGTGGTGAACGGCGGCGGCTTCATCGACCGCGAGTACGCCGTCGGACGCGACCGCGTGGACATCGCCGTCCGCAAGCCGCATCTGGATGAACACGGACATCGGGCCGTCCAACTCTCGGCGTTCGAACTCAAGGTCCGGACGGACAAGTCCGGCGACCAGGTCGCCAAGGGCCTCGTCCAGCTGGACGGCTACCTCGACGACCTCGGCCTCGACACCGGCACCCTCGTCGTCTTCGACCGCCGCACGATCGCACCGCCCATCGCCGACCGCACCGGAATCACCAACGCCCTATCCCCATCCGGCCGCCCGATCACCCTCATCCACGCCTGACCCGCACCGTCGGCGGCTCTCCGGAAGCAGCTCTCAGCGACGCCGCACGCCGGTCAGAGCATCATGCGCGGCGAGCCGCCCTCCATGCCTTCAGCTTCCATAAGCGCGTCGGCGAGGACTTCCGGGGATGACGCGCTGACGAGCAGAGCACCCGTCGCGCGCCAGACCGAGCGGTCGTCCACGAAGACGTCCCACTGCGGAAACACCTCGCGAAGAAGGTGCAGGAGCAGAACCCGGCCGGTCACTCGACGTCCAGCACCGCGAAGACGACCTTGCCGCCGCCCCCGCGCGGACGGACGCCCCAGGCGAGCGTCATGAGCTCGACCATGGCCAGCCCGCGTCCGGTCGTCTCGTCCAGCGTGAGGGCCTGGACGACGGGCTGGTCATCGGAGCCGTCCTCCACCTCGATCACGGGACCGGCGTCCGAGAGCAGCACACGCGCGGTGATCGGGTCACCGGGGTCACAGGCGTGCTTGAGCGCGTTGGTGACGAGCTCCGAGACGACCGTCCGTGCGAGATAGACCAGGCCGGAAGCGTATTCGTGGGCGCTGAACCACTCCGCCACGAAATCCCGCACCTCCTTGATCGACTCCCCGCACGCCTCCACCACGATCTCGGCCACCGCCGCCGCCACGCACTGATCGTTTTCCCTGCTCATGCACGCCCCTCGCATTTCCCTCACACAGAGTTGCCGAATGTGTACTCATCCAGCCACGCGGCGGCGTAGCGTTCCGTGACAACAAGCGAGCACCAACAACTCACTCGCATCCGATAGCAACGGCGCTAACTGAACGGCGGTCAGGGATGCCCGAGAACAAGATCGACCCGATCCTGCTCAGCTTCGGCCAGGGAGTACGTCAGTTCCGCGTGGCGCGGAACTGCAACCAGACGGAAGTAGCCAGGCGCACGAGCGTGTCGCGCAGTTACGTCGGGCTGGTGGAGACTGGGCGAACACGGTGCCGACGCGACTTCGCCACACGCCTCGATGGGGCGCTTGAAGCTCGAGGGGAGATTGTCCGGGCGTGGGACGAGCTCCTTCAGGAGTTCAAGGCTGCCCGCTACGCCGCGCACTTCGGCAGCTTCCCCCGGGCAGAGGGAACCGCGAGCATGCTCCGCACCTTCGAAGAGCGTCTCGTGTATGGCCTGTTCCAGACGGAGGCTTACGCTTCCGCGCTTCTCTCGGACGAATCCAAGGTCCGGGCACGCATGAAGCGCCAGGAGCGTCTGGTCCGGGAACACCCTCCGGCCATCCATTCCGTGATGGACGAGAGCATCCTCTATCGGGAGGTGGGGAACTCAAAAACCATGCATGATCAGCTCGAATTCCTACACGCGCTGTCTCACCGGCCGAACATCACCATCCAGCTGCTTCCGGTGGTCTACGTCCGCAACCTGTGGTCTTGCTTCGCCATCGCTACACAGCCCGATCAGAAGGAGTTAGGGTACACCGTGAAAGCTTACGGTGGTGAGACCTCATCCGACCCGAATGACCTCGCGATGCTCAATGAGACCTTCGCGTGCCTGCAGGCCGAGGCTCACAACGCCCGAGACACACGTTCTCTGATCAGAAGGGCCATTGACGACCGATGGAACTGAGTCAGACGGTGTGGCGCAAGGCTTCGCGCAGCAACGAGAGCGGCGACAACTGCGTCGAGGTTGGAGCCGTCCCGCGTTCCGCATGGCAAAAGGCTTCGCGCAGCGACGAAATCGGGGACAACTGCGTGGAGGTTGCGGACGCGCGTGGTCGGGTGGCGTTGCGGGACAGCAAGGATCCGGATGCTGGGGTGCTTGCGTTGAGTCGGGAAGGCTTCGGGGCCGTCCTCGCGGCCCTCAAGGCAAGCTAGCCGCCTAGCGCAGTCCTCGTATCCTCATGCACCGTCAGGGGCGGTCGGTCAACGTTCCTCGGCGAACGCCTCGATCAGCTGTCGGGCGGCATCAGCGACCTGCGCATCATCATCCCGGCTGAGGCGCCACACAATGAGCTGCCCGCAGCGCACCGCCTGATGAGCACGACGCTCCCATGGCCGGAAGCCGTCGTGACGCGACTTCCGGCCAGCCTCATAACTCAAGCACTTCACCGTCGTCCCGGCCGACACCACGATGCCCGTCGTCTGATGGGACGCGCTGGGCAGGACGCGGGAAGCGTGGTGCTGTGCGGCCCCGAACTGTGAGCGGGCCCCAGGCCATCCCGAACTCAGATGAGCGCACTCACCCGGGTACAGCCAGAGCCACAAACCGTCACCCGCCGTTGCTCGGCCAGTATTCCTCTCCCGCAGGGGCGAACCCACCGGTGCTCGGGTAGAAGTCGTCCTTCGCCGGGACGAACCCGCCGGTGGTCGGCCGGTAATCCTCGCCCGCCAGGGTGATCCTGCTGCCGTGCGGCCCCTGCTCCTGTTGGGCTGAGGCGGGGGCGGCGGCCATCATGAGGCCGGCGGTAGCCGCCCCTGTGGCGATGATGACCTTGAGGTGCGTGCGCATGCGTCTCCCTCTGCCGGATGCTGGACGAACGGCCGGAGATGGCCGTTCATCCCCAGCCTTGGAGGGGGGAAGTTGTCTGGCAATCCCCGACTCCCTACGCCAGACAAAACGCGTACCGTCCGCCGACGGGTCACGCTGCGGACCGAGTGCCGCTGTGAGTCGGCCGCCGCCACGGGCGGGCCCGGGACCTGGTCTAGGAATCCACCGGCGAGGGCTTGGCGAACGCGCGCGCCCGCAGCCGGGTCGGCGGGCCCCTCACCGTTCATGGATTCAGATCGCGCATTGTGCGGTCATAGTCTGAATGTGGCCCAAGCCCGACCGCAGCCCGGCGCTCGTCGAGACGCTCGGGATCCTCTATCGGTCGGGGCCGCAGCACTCCGTCCTGAGTCCAGTACTGGGTGCCATAAACCTGTGGCCGGTCATCGGCCACGCGCACCCGGTCAACGAGATAGGCGAGATCAGACGGCTTCGCCTGGCCCGCCTCGACGGCCGCGCGCAACAGCGGCAGACAGCTGCGCTGGAACTCAACGTCGCGATCGGCGTGCTGCGCCAGCAGCCATGCGGCCTGAGCGGCCCGCTCACCCACCACGTCCGCACCGGGCCAACCTTGCTCAGCGATGACGCCCTTCAAGAATGCCGTGTTGTCAGCGTCCACGGCCCGCCACTCGGCGATCGCCTCCGCAGACAGCGACTCCCCAGGCGCGACGGCCGTCCGCACCGCCTGATCCCGCTCCACTCGGCGCAGCAACTCATCGCGAAGACCCGCATCGAACACGCTGCCCTCCCGCAGTCAGCGCCCCCTGGTCCAACTTCCCCCACCCACACCCCTCAACACCCAGCGGCGCTGATGTACAGCGGTTCCGCGCAGCCCAGGTCACCGCATCGAGTTCGTGGACACTTCCGTTCAGGAGTGTGTTGGTGGGCTGGGTGGGATCGGTCTGGTCTCCTGCGCGGCAGACTTCGCCATCGACCCGCGCGGCGAGTGGTTCTTTCTTGGTGACCTGAACCCCAACGGCGAGTGGGGCTGGCTGGCCCATCACTGCGATCTGCCGATCGCGGCTTCCATCGCCGACGTACTCGAAGGAGTAGAGCGATGACCCGATCCAGCATCGACGCGGACGCCGCTCGGAGAGCAGCCGCGCTGGCTGATCGGCTCGCGGGGGCTGGCGAGATCACCGACCCCGCATGGCGGCGGGCCTTCGCGCACGTTCCACGACACGTGTTCGTTCCGCACTACGCCCGGTACGAGCACACCCCCGATGGCGTCCGATACACGCTGGTCAGCGGGGACGACCCCGACCAGCGCGAACGGTGGCTCGACGGGGTCTACTCCGACGAGACCCTGATCACCCAGGTCAGGGGCGTGCCTGTCGAGGTCGCACTCGCAGGTGGGAGTCGCGGTGGGGCGTGGACGAGTTCGTCCACCGCGCCTGGGCTCATGGCGCGACTGTTGGAAACCCTGGACATCGCCGACGGCATGACCGTGCTGGAGGTCGGGACGGGCACCGGCTACAACGCCGCCCTCCTGAGCGAGCGTCTTGGCTCGGCCCATGTCACGTCGATCGACATCGACGGCGGGTTGGTGAGTGACGCACGGGGGCGACTCGCCGGGCTCGGATATCGGCCAACGTTGGCGACCGCGGACGGGCGCGACGGCTTCCCCGGCGCAGCACCCTACGACCGCGTGATCGGAACGTGCGCGTTCCCCAACATTCCGTCCAGCTGGATCGTCCAGTCCCGGCCCGGCGGGCTCATCCTCGCCAACGTCGCCGGGGGTCTTGGCGGAGCGATGGTCCTTGCCAAGGTCGGCCAGGATGGCACGGCGTCCGGCCGCTACCTGCCGAGGTGGGCGGGGTTCATGCCCGCACGGTCGTTGAAGCCCGCCGCCGATCCCCCCTACCCCGAGGCCGAGGACATGCGCGAAACGGAACTCTCCTCCGACGTTCTGGACGACCCCGCGTTCGCGTTCTTGGCGCAGCTGCAGCTCGGCGACGCTTCGCCGTACTGGGCCACGCACGAGGACGGCTCCCAGCTCTACGGCCTGGCCGCGTCCGACGGATCCTGGGCCGAGCTCTACCCCGCCGATGACCAGGGCCGACACCATGTCGAGCAAGGTGGGCCACGTGCGCTCTGGGACCTGGTCGAGACGGCGTACACATCGTGGGAGGACTTCGGCTGTCCGGACTGGTCGAACTTCGGAATCACAGCCAGCACGGCCGGGCAACGAGTGTGGCTGTCCACGGACGCTGGGATCTCGTGGCCCTCGCCCGAGTAGGAACTTCCTGTTCAGGTGTGCGTTTGTGGGGTGGGTGGGATTCGAACCCACTCAGCGCTGAGCACCTGCTTTACAGGCAGGCCCGACTCTCCTGCTTCGGCGCCACCCCTGGCGTGCCCTCGATGGGATTCGAACCCATACCATCCCGGCCCTCAACCGGACGCCTCTACCAATTGGACTACGAGGGCGTAGTGCGGCTCCGGGGATTCGAACCCCGATCCTCCGGCTCCTGAAGCCGACGTCTCTGCCTGTTGGACTAGAGCCGCGCACGTTTGGTGGAATTTCGGCGTCACCGGGGCGCGGGCCGGAGTCAGGAAGTGGGATACCGGCCGGTGCGAGCGTGTGACGCCCTGGGCAGTCGATAAAGCTCAAGCATCAGCCGGTCCTCCCCTCAGAAGTTTCGTTGTCCGTTGCGGACGTGACCTACAGTGCCATCGCGCACCTTGGCGCGCAACGCATTAACGCCCCGCCGTGGAAGGGCGTTAACCGTGGGGTACCGGTCAGCAGCAGTACACGTTGTCGGCGGCGGCGGGGGCCGCGCTCACACCGGTGACCGCGGCCGTGAAGCCGACGCTCATCAGGACCGCCAGGAGGGCGGCGGTGATACGACGACGCATGGGGACTCCCTTGCCAGATCGGGCGCGTTGCCACACACGCTAAGCCAGGTATATGCCCTGATCAAGGGGGCAATTCCGGTGGCCACTCCCGGTGTTCGCCAGGTGTTTATGCGTGACGCATCCTGTGGAGAAGCAAGCGGAATCCGGCGGTTGTGTCAGAGGTCTAGGGTGAGGCGGCCTTTTGTGGCTCGGGAGACGCAGGTGAGCATGGTGTTGTCGCCGGGTGGGTCGGAGGGGGCTCGCTGGTCGACGTCGCCGGACAGGACTCGGACCTTGCATGTGCCGCAGAAGCCCTGGCGGCAGGAGTAGGCGACGTCGGGGAGTTCTTCCTTGATGACGTCCAAGGCCGAGCGGGTCGGGGGGACGTTCAGGACGCGGCCCGAATGCGCGAGTTCGACTTCGAAGGCGCGGCCGTTGGTGATGGGGGCGGGGGCGAAGCGTTCGTAGTGGAGGGTCGCGTCGGACGGGAAGGCGGCGCGGATGGCGTCGATCATGGGGGCCGGGCCGCAGACGTGGACGGCGGTGCCGGGGGTGGCGTCGGCGAGGAGGTCCCCGGAGGACGGGATGCCGTCGGTGTCGTCCGTCCGGATGGTGATGCGGTCGGCCGGGAGTTCTGCCAGTTCGTCCAGGAAGGGGAGGGTTTCGCGGGTGCGGCCGGTGTAGATGAGGCGCCAGTCGGCTCCGGCCCTGTGGGCGGCCTGGACCATGGGGAGGACCGGGGTGACGCCGATGCCGCCCGCGATGAACAGGTAGCGGTCGCGGGGGATCAGGGGGAACGCGTTGCGCGGGCCCTGGATCCTGAGGACGTCGCCCTCGGTGATCTCGTCGTGGATCTCGACGGAGCCGCCTCCGCCGTCCGGGAGGCGGCGGACGGCGATGCGGTAGGCGCGGCGGTCGGACGGGTCGCCGCACAGGGAGTACTGGCGGCGGCGTCCGGACGGAAGGTACAGGTCGAGGTGGCAGCCGGGGTGCCAGGCGGGCAGGACGGCGCCGTCCGGGGCGGCGAGGGTGAGGGCGACGACGTCCTCGGCGACCTTCCGGACGGATCGGACGACCAGGGCCGTCGAGCGGTCGACCTCGCGGACCGGCGGCAGGACGGGCGGGCGCAGCGAACGCACCCGCTGGATGCCGGTGAAGAAGGCGTTGAGCGCGACCCAGAACGGGTCGCGGGCGCGGCGTCCGTACAGGTCGGCGGGGTAGGGCATGCGGCTCATCGCAGGGCGGCCTGCGCGGCGGGGGACGAGGCGAGGTAGGCGATGGCCTGCTCGGTGGAGCCCTCGTTGAGCGGGCTGTAGCCGCGGCGCAGGTAGCGGCCCACGGACGCGCCGACCATGCGGCCGCTCGGGGTGAGCCCTGCGAGCCCGGTGCGGCGCATGTGCCGGACGCCGCCCTTGATCCGGCCCTGGACGATGGGGTCGGCGGCCATGAGGTAGCGGTGTCCGCGCTGCCAGAGCGAGGTCAGCATGGTGATCGACTCGGCCATCGCGCGCAGCCGGACGGAGTAGCGGCCGTCCAGGTGCATGAACAGCTCGTGCGCGACGTGCCGGTGTTCGACCTCCTCGGCGCCGTGCCAGCGCAGCAGGTCGAGCATCATCGGGTCGGCGCCCGCGCGGTCGAGTTCCTCGGCGTTCAGGATCCAGTCGCCGAGGACGCCGGTGAAGTGCTCGATCGCGGCGATGAGGGAGATCCGCTCGTTGAGCCAGGCGCGGCGGCGGTCGCCGGTGAGGCCGCGGTCGCCGAGCATGCTCTCGAAGAAGAAGTCGACCTGCCGGACGAACGGCCGCACGTCCAGGCCCTGCTCGACGAAGTGGTCGAGGACGGCCTCGTGGGACGCGGCGTGCATGGCCTCCTGGCCGATGAAGCCGAGGACGTCCTCGCGGAGCCGGTCGTCCCGGACGAGCGGGACGGCCTCCTTGAACACCCGGACGAACCACTCCTCGCCGGCCGGGAGCAGCATGTGCAGCACGTTGATCAGGTGGGTCGCGACGGGGTCGCCCGGGATCCAGTGCAGCGGCACCGTGGACCAGTCGAAGCGCACGTCGCGGGCCTGCAGGACGAGGTTGTCCGGCTCCCCGAGCTGGGCGGTCATGGGCGGCTCCGGCGGGACGGCGGGTCTTATTGACGAACTGTCCAGAAAGGTACCCCGGGCGCTCGACCGGTGACAACGTATCGATCAGGTGAGGCACATCACCCGGGAACGTGAGGTGTGCCGTCCCGCATCGCGGGGAAGCGGTGGCGGGCGGCGGTGGTGCCGCGGGTCATGCGGGTGATGTCGGCCTCGGGCAGGGTCTCGGTGTCGTCGTCGATGACGACCTCCCAGCGGCAGTGCGGGACGCGTCCGGCGGGGTTCCGGGGCGGACGGTGGACGGGCCGGATGCGCGCCTTCGGGTTCACGGCCTGCGCGGTGATGTCGAACGTGCCGTCCTCGATGGTGTGGCACATGCCCGTGACCGAGCGTTCGCCGAACGGCTCGACGTCGAGCAGCGCGCCGCACGAGCGGAGCTGGAAGAACCCGTGGGTCTCGTCGATCAGCTCGTACTCGACGTCCATGTAGTGCTGGGCGAATCCGGGGTCGAGCTGCAGCACCTTGAAGATGGCCGAGACGCCGTCGCCCTCGATCCGCATGATCTCGCGGATGCGCTGCGTGTAGATCGGGCTCGCGCCCTTCCACTCCTCGATGGCGATCTCCTCGACGGCCTCCTGCCCGTAGCGGAGGCCGACGGCGGTCAGGCAGGAGCGGTCGAGCAGGTGGACGATCAGCGCGTACTCGCGGACGAGCCGGACGAGCGCCTCCCGCGACAGGTCCTCGAAGCGGAAACCGGGGTCGAAGTCGCCCGAATAGTCCGTGCGGTACTTGCGTTCGGTCATGGCCTGAAATGTAGTCTGGACAGGTGTCCAGAACAACCGATCGCTTGTTCGGTAACGCCCCCTCTCCCCTCCTCCTGGACGGCCGTCTCGTCCCCGGCTCCGGCGGCGCGTTCGACACCGTCGATCCCGCGACGGGCCAGGTCATCGGGCAGGCCGCCGACGCCACCGCCGACGATCTCGACCAGGCGCTGACCGCCGCGCGGCGCGCGTTCGACGCGTCCGGCTGGTCGTCCGATGTGAAGTTCCGGGCCCACTGCCTGCGGCAACTCCGGGACGCCCTGCGACGCCACTCCGACGAACTGCGCGAAATGACCATCAGCGAAGCGGGCGCACCGCGCTTCCTGACGTTCGGTGCGCAGCTCGACGCCCCGGTCGCGGACCTCGGCTGGTTCGCCGACCTCGCCGAGTCCTACGCCTGGGAGACCGACCTCGGACGCGCCGAGCCGATGGGCATGGCGTCGCACCGGCGGATCGTCCGGGAACCGGCCGGGGTCGTCGCGGCGATCACGCCGTGGAACTTCCCGCACCAGATCAACCTGGCGAAGGTCGGCCCGGCGCTGGCGGCGGGCAACACCGTCGTGCTGAAACCCGCGCCGGACACGCCTTGGTGCGCGGCGGCGCTCGGCGTGCTCGCGGCCACCGAGACCGACCTTCCACCCGGCGTGCTGAACGTGGTCACATCGTCCGACCACGCGATCGGCGCGCGCCTCGCCGCGGACGAGCGCGTCGACCTGGTCTCGTTCACCGGCTCGACCGACACCGGACGGGCCGTCATGGCGTCCGCCGCGACGACGTTGAAGCGGGTGTTCCTGGAGCTCGGCGGCAAGTCCGCGTTCATCGTGCTGGACGACGCGGACCTCAGGGCGGCCTGCTCGTACGCGGCGTTCGCGGGCGTCACGCACGCCGGACAGGGCTGCGCGATCACCACGCGCGTCCTCGTCCCGCGCGACCGGTACGACGAGGCCGCCGCGATCATGGCGAAGACGCTGACGCGGCTCGGGCCGGGCGATCCGTCCGACGACGGGACGATCTGCGGGCCTCTGATCTCGGCGCGGCAGCGCGACCGGGTCGAGGCGTACCTGCGGCTCGCGCTCGACGAGGGCGGCGCGTTCGCGTGCGGTGGCGGACGTCCCGACCGCGACGGCGGCTTCTGGATCGAGCCGACGCTGGTCACGGGCCTGACGAACGACAGCCGCACCGCGCGCGAGGAGATCTTCGGGCCGGTGCTGGTGCTGCTGCCGCACGACGGTGACGACGACGCCGTCCGGATCGCGAACGACTCACCGTTCGGGCTCTCCGGCGCGGTGCACGGAAGTCCGGAGCGCTCGAACGCGGTCGCCGCGCGCCTCCGCACCGGGACGGTCAGCGTGAACGGCGGCGTCTGGTACGGCGCGGACGTCCCGTTCGGTGGATACAAGCAGTCCGGAATCGGCCGCGAGATGGGCGTGGCCGGGTTCGAGGAGTACCTGGAGACCAAGGCGATCGCCGAAGGGGCGTGACGATGGGCGACACGATGGGACGGTTCGAGGGAAAGGTCGCGATCGTCACCGGCGCGGCGGGCGGGATCGGCGCGGCCTACGCGCGGGCGCTCGCCGCCGAGGGCGCGTCGGTCGTCGTCGCCGACGTGAACGACGCGGGCCAGGACGTCGCGGACGAGATCAAGGGCCTGTTCGTCCACGCGGACGTGTCGGACCCGGCGTCCGTCCAGGCCATGACCGACGCGACCGCCGAGCACTTCGGCGGCGTCGACCTGCTGGTCAACAACGCCGCGATCTTCGGGACGATGAGGCTCGACTTCCTGTTCACCGTCGACTGGGACTACTACAAGCGGTTCATGGCGGTGAACATGGACGGCGCGCTGCTCTGCACCCGCGCGGTCATCCCGCACATGCAGGCGCGCGGCGGAGGCGCGATCGTGAACCAGTCGTCCACGGCGGCCTGGCAGTACTCCGGGTTCTACGGCCTGGCGAAGGTCGGCGTGAACGGCCTGACGCAGCAGCTCGCGCACGAGCTCGGCTCGATGGGCATCCGGGTGAACGCGATCGCGCCCGGCCCGACCGACACCGAGGCGAACCGGACCGTCGTCCCGGGGACCATGGTGCAGAAGATCGTCCGGGACCGCCTCGCCCTCAAGCGCATGGGCACCCCCGAGGACCTGACCGGCATGTGCCTGTTCCTCCTCTCGGACGAGGCGCGCTGGATCACCGGGCAGATCATCAACGTGGACGGCGGCGAGGTGTTCCGGGCATGACGGTCGGCTTCGTCGGACTCGGCCAGATGGGCGCGCCCATGGCGAAACACCTGGTCAAGCGCGGTCTCATCGTCTACGACACCCGGCCCGAGGCCCTCGCGCCACTCGTCGCCGAAGGCGCGAGAGCGGCGGCCGACATCACCGAACTGGCCGCCGAATCAGACCTCGTCTCGGTCATGGTCCGGGACGACGCGCAGGTGAACGAGGTCGCCGCCGAAGCCCTCCCCGCGATGCGGCCGGGCGGCGTCCTGGCGATCCACTCCACGATCCGCGCCCGCACGGCCGAGGACCTCGCCGCCCGCTCCGACACCGTCCACGTCGTGGACGCGCCGGTCAGCGGCGGTTTCATGGGCGCGGCGGACGGCACCCTCGCCGTCATGGTCGGCGGCTCGGACGAGGCGTTCGACGCGTGCCGCGAACCGTTCGGCGCGTGGGCCGACCTCGTCCTGCACATGGGTCCGATCGGGGCCGGAACCCGGACAAAACTGGCCCGCAACCTGCTGCATTTCACCGCGTTCACGGCGGCGGCCGAGGCGCAGCGGCTCGCCGAGGCGTCGGGCGTGTCGCTGCGGAAGCTCGCCCGGATCGTCCGGCACACGGACGCGATCACCGGCGGCGCGGGCTCCATCATGCTGCGCCCCACGACCGCTCCCCTCGCGGGCGACGACCCCTTGCGACCGATCCTCGACCACGTCCGCGCGCTCGGCGAGAAGGACCTGACGTTCGCCCTCGAACTCGCCGCCGAGCTGGACGTCGACACCCCGCTCGCCCGCCTCGCCCTGGCCCGCCTCGCGACCGGCCTCGGCCTCGCCCCGGAGGACCACGATGGATGAACGCCGCGCCCGCGGCCTGGCCAGAATGCGCGAGGTCTACGGCTGGGAGGTCGGCGACGCGCCGGGCGACTTCTTCGGCATCACCGTGGACCACCTCTTCGGCGACATCTGGACGCGTCCGGGCCTGTCCCTCCGCGACCGGCGTCTCCTCCTCATCGGCATGCTCGCAGGTCAGGGCCTCAACGACGTCCTGGACATCCAGATCCCGGCGGCCCTGGAGAGCGGCGACCTCACCCCGGACGAACTCCGCGAGACCGCCATCTTCCTGACGCACTACATCGGCTGGCCGCTCGGCTCCAGGCTGGCGGTGCAGGTCGACACCCTTGTCGCCAAAAGACAGAAACACCAAGCCTCCGAGTAAGGAGAACCTCACCGTACAAACCAGAACGAAAGGAGCGTCCCGGGCGTCCAAGGCCCATGCGTGCCCTGGCTTGTGGTTCCGCGCTCATGGCCGCGACGCTCACCCTGACGGCCTGCGCCTCCTCGCCGATCCGTTCCGGCCCCCTGCGGCCTCCACCGCTCAAGCTCGTGGCCTACGACTCGTGCGACGCGCTCCTGCACGACCTGCGCGAGTCGGCTCCACAGACCCCGGGTCCGGTCGCCCCGCAGCCACCAGGCAGAGTTGAAGTCCCTGATGGGACGGGCGACGCCTACGCCGCCGCACCCGCCCCCAACGGTCCCGCGCACTCCGGCACCAACACCTACGAGCCCGACGCGGACGAGCCCGACACCGTGAAGACGGACGGCCGCCGCATCGTCACGCTCGCGGGAAACCGGCTCCACATCATCGATGCCGCGAGCCGGACGCTCACCGCGCGCCTGTCCCTGCCGGAGGCGCAGCCCGGCTCGTTCACCGGGCACGACGGCCAACTGCTGCTCAGCGGCGACCGCGCGCTGGTGATCTCCTCACGGACCCTGTTCCCGCCACCCGGCGTCATCACGCCACGCGCCTCCACACCCGACACCATGCCGCCCCGGCCACGCGTCCAGACGATCCTCACGCTGGTCGATCTGCCCGGAATCCCGAAGGTCGTCGGGACGATGACCGTGAACGGCTCGTACGTGGACGCCCGGCAGACCGGCTCGACGATCCGGCTCGTCGTCCGCTCAACGCCGAGCGTGGCCGTCCCCCTGAGCACACCGCAGAACCAACCGCGCGACCCGTCCCCGCCCCAGCGACCACGGCTGGACGACTGGCTCCCCACCGCGACCGTGACCGCGCCCGGCGTGCCGCAAAAGCAGTATCAGGAGCCCTGTGACCAGGTGAAACGTCCGTCCGCGCCGACCGGCGGCGGCCTGCTCAGCGTGCTGACCGTCGATCCGGCCAAGGGCTTCGCCGACCCGCAGCCGATCAGCGTCCTCGGGGACGGCCAGACCGTCTACGGCAACGGAAAGACCCTGTACGTCGCAGGCTCCTCGTTCGGCGGGCCAGGCCGGACCCACCTCCACCGCTTCGACGTCGGCGGAAGCGGACGGCCCCGTTGGGTCGCGTCCGGGGTCGTCCAGGGAACCCTTCTCAACCAGTACGCGCTGTCCGAGTACCAGGGCGTCCTTCGCGTCGCGACGACGGCCGGCGACGTCAGTGGCATCAGCACGTTCACCCGGAGGGGCGACCGCCTCACCCAGATCGGCCGGCTCGGCGGCCTGGGCCGGAACGAGCGCCTCTACGCCGTCCGCTACCTCGGACGTATCGCCTACGCCGTCACCTTCCGCCAGGTCGACCCGCTCTACGAACTCGACCTCGGCGACCCCGAACACCCCCGCAGCCTCGGTGAACTCAAGGTCGACGGCTTCTCGTCCTACCTGCACCCGACCCCGGACGGCCACCTGATCGGCGTCGGCCAGAACGTCACCGGACGCGGAACCCCGACCGGAACGCTGGTCTCGGAGTTCGACGGATCCACCCCGCCGCGCCGTATCGCGTCCCACACCGAGAAGGGCAGGCTTCCCTCCACCGGCATGGACCCGCACGCGTTCCTCTACTGGCCCGCGACCGGCCTCACCGTGATCCCGACCCAGCCGATCGGAGCGCCCTCCCCGCCCGGCGGCGCGGTCGCGCTGACCATCGACGCCCGGGGCATCCGTCCCGCCGGTTTCATCCGACAGGACCTGGTGAGCCGCGCCGTGGTCGTCGGCGACACGCTCTGGACGTTCTCCGACCAGGGCGCGCTCGCGTCCGGCCTCACCGACCTGAGGAAGCGCGCCTGGCTCGGGTACGCCTAGCGACCCGCTAGCGGAGGCCGACCTCGCGGTCCAGCGCGGTCTGGATCAGCCGGTCGACCAGGGACGGGTAGTCCAGCCCGGTCGCGGCCCACATCTGCGGGAACGCCGACGTCGGGGTGAAGCCGGGCATGGTGTTGATCTCGTTGAGGACCCAGCGGCCGTCGGTCGTGTAGAAGAAGTCGACACGGGCCAAGCCCTCGCAGTCGAGCGCCTCGAAGGCGCGGACGGCGACGCGGCGGACCTCGTCGATCGCGTCGGCGGGCAGGTCCGGCGGGATGGACAGGGACGTCGAGCCGTCCAGGTACTTGGTCTCGAAGTCGTAGAAGTCGTGCTGGTTGGCCATCCGGATCTCGGCGGGCACGCTGGCCTCGGCCGGGGCGTCGCCGACGCCCTGCAGGACGCCGCACTCGATCTCGCGGCCCTCGATCGCCGCCTCGACGATCACCTTCGGGTCGTGCTCGCGGGCGGTCTCGATCGCCGCCTCGATGTCGGCCTCGTCGGCGACCCGGGTGATGCCCATGCTGGATCCGGCGCGCGCGGGCTTGACGAAGACCGGCAGGCCCAGCTCGGCGATCTCGTCCAGCTTGCGCTTGCGCTCGCGCCGCCACTCGCGGTCGGTCATCGTCACGTACGGGCCGACCGGCAGGCCCTGCGCCTGCCAGACCAGCTTCATGAAGCCCTTGTCCTGCCCGACCGCGCTCGCCAGCACGCCCGCGCCGACATACCGGACGCCCGCCAGCTCGAGCAGGCCCTGGAGCGTGCCGTCCTCGCCGTAGGGTCCGTGCAGCAGCGGCAGAACGACGTCGACCTCGCCGAGCGTGCGCGGGACCTCGCCGGGCTCGACGACCAGCAGGCCGCGCGACTCGGGGTCGAACGGCAGCGCGAGCGCGCTGCCCTCGGTTCCCACCTCGGGCAGGCGGCCCTCGGTGATGGCCAGGTCGAGATCCGCCGGAGGCAGGACCCACCTTCCGTCACGGGCGATTCCGACCGGGACGACCTCATAACGGTCGCGGTCGATCGCGGCCATCACCGCACCCGCGGTGACGGCGGAGATGGCGTGCTCGGAGCTCCGCCCGCCGAACACCACCGCCACCCGGACCTTGCGTGAAACCTGGGACATGGTGTCCGACCCTACCGGTGATCAGGCGGTATCGGCCACGCCCGTGATCGTTTCCGGCACCGCACCGGCACGGTCCCGCGCCGCGCCGGTCTCCCGGCCGGTCACGCGGGCGACGGTGTCGAGGGCCTTGCCGACGTCGCGGACGAGGTCGGCCGCGTCCTCCAGCCCGACGGTGAACCGGACGGCGGCCGGGTCGGCTCCGGGCGTGCCGGTCGCGGCGTGCGCGACGGTCGTCCGGACGCCGCCGTCCGCGCCCGCGACCAGCGCGAGCCGGACCGCGTCCACGAGCGCCTGACCTGCGGTGAGACCGCCGTGCGGGATGACCGTCACCACTCCCCCGAACCGCGTGCCCTCCGGCCCGGAGTCGAACAGGCGGCGCGCGGCCTCGTGCCCCGGGTGCTCCGGCAGCCCCGGATACGCAACCGACCGGACGGCCGGGTGCTTGACGACCGCGGCGGCGAACACGCTCGCCGTGTCGCACTGCCTCCGGACGCGCAGGGGCAGCGTCTCCAGGCCCCGCCGCAGCAGGAACGCCTCGTCCGGGGCCAGCGACGAACCGGTCTCCACCCGGACGCGCCGGACGACCGTCATCACGTGCGCGCCGCCGACGACCACGCCGCCGGACGCGTCGCCATGCCCGCCCAGGCTCCCGGACGCGTCGTGCACGACAAGATCGGCGCCGTGCTCCAGCGGACGGCACACCACCGGCGTCGTCCGGGACGAGTCGACCGCGAGCAGCGCCCCGCGCGCGTGCGCGAGCTCGGCGAGTCCGGGCAGGTCGGCGACACCGAGATCGGGGTCGGACAGCGTCTCCGCCCACACGAGCCGCGTCGTCGGACGCATCGCCGCCGCCATCTCGGACGGCTCGGCGAACGTCGTCTCCACACCGAAACGCGCGAGCAGCCCCGTCAGCACGGACCGCACCGGCCCGTGAACCCCAGCCGGGGCCACGACATGCACATCGGACGTCGCGCAGGCCAGCAGGACGCCCGTTACGGCCGCGGCCCCCGACGGGAACGCCTCGGCGACGACCGGACCGTCCAGGCCCGCGCCTTCCAGCGCGGCGACGGCGGACGCGAACGCCAGCGCCGACGGGTTGTCGACCGGTTCGGCGGCGGTCTCCGACGCGGCGAGCTCGGCGTGCTCGGCCGCGCCCGCGTAGGCGAAGGCGGCCGTGCGCCACACGGGCGCGCCGACCGGGGCCTGCTGCGGGACGGCCGCTGCGGCAGGTGCGCGGCGCGGGTGTTCTCACCCTGCCGGGAACCAGAGGGACTACGCATCGTCCCCAGTGTGTCACGGACAGTGCTAATCCTGCTTGGGCGTCACGCCGTAACGCTCGGGTTTCGGTGACCGGGTGATCAGCGCGAGGCCCGCCTCCTTGACCGGCTTGCCCTCGTGCACCACCGCGACCACCTCCTCGGTGATCGGCATCTCGACGTCGTTCCTGCGGGCCAGCTCCAGCACCGCCTTGGACGACTTGACGCCCTCGGCGGTCTGCTTGGTCACCGCGATGACCTGCTCGGGCGTCATGCCGCGGCCCAGGTTCTCGCCAAAGGTCCGGTTCCGGGACAGCGGCGAGGAGCAGGACGCGACCAGGTCGCCCATCCCGGCGAGGCCCGCGAAGGTGTGCTCGTCCGCGCCGAGCGACGCGCCCAGCCGGGCGATCTCGGCGAGCCCGCGGGTCATCAGGACGGCCTTGGTGTTGTCGCCGAAGCCGAGCCCGACGGCCATCCCGACGCACAGCGCGATCACGTTCTTCACCGCGCCGCCCAGCTCCACGCCGATCACGTCGGTGGAGGTGTAGGTGCGGAAGTACGGGGTCATCGTGGCGGCCTGGAGCCGCTCCGCGCCCGCCATGTCCAGGCAGGCGGCGACGGCCGCGCCGGGCTCGCCGACGGCCAGCTCGCGGGCCAGGTTCGGGCCGGAGAACACCGCGACCCGCTCCTGCGGCACGCCCGCGACCTCCGCGATCACCTCGCTCATCCGCTCGGCGGTGCCGAGCTCGACGCCCTTCATCAGGCTGACCAGCAGCGCGTCCGGCGGCAGGAACGGGACCCAGGTGGCGAGGTTGGCGCGCAGCGTCTGCGCGGGGACCGCGATCCCGACCACGTCCGCCCCGGCGAGCGCCTCGGCGACGTCGGTGGTGGCGCGCAGGTCCTCCGGGAGGGGGATGCCGGGCAGGTAGTCCGGGTTCTCGTGCCGCTCGTTGATCGCCTCGACGATCTCCGGACGGCGTCCCCAGAGCGTCACCTCGCTCCCCGCGTCGCACATCAGCTTGGCGACGACGGTCCCCCACGAGCCGGCCCCGAGCACGGCGCACCGGAAGGTCACTTGCCCTCCCCCCGCTCCGCGGAGGCGATCCCGGTCTCGGCGGCCCCGGTGGGCTTCGTCGTGCCGTCCGGCTCCCGCCCGGCGGCGCGGCGGCGCTCCTCCAGGACCTTGTGGTGGTCGTAGAGCTCGGCCGGCGGCTCCTCGCCGCGCAGTTCGCCGAGCAGGTCGGTGATCTGGCGCATGATGTCGTCGGTCGCGGCGCGCAGGGTCTCCTTGGAGAGTTCCTCGCCCTCGTACTTCGACAGGTCCACCGGCGGCCCGGCGATCACGCGCATGGTCTTACGGGGGAACGGGTGGAAGCCCTTCTTCAGCCGTCCGCGCAGCCCGGTCGGCTCGCCCTTCTTGTACGGGAGCAGCTCGTGCGCGCCCCAGTTCGCCACCGGGACGACCTTCGCGCCGGTCTTCAGCGCCATCCGCGCCACGCCGGTCTGCCCGGTCATCGGCCACAGCTCGGGGTCACGGGTGCAGCTTCCCTCGGGATAGAACATCAGGCACTGGCCGTTGCGCAGGGCCTCCTCGGCGTCCCGCAGGGCGAGGGCGGCGTCGGCGCGGTCGCGGTAGACGGGGATCTGGCCCGTCCCGCGAAAGACCGTCCGGACGATCGGGACGTCGAAGAGCGTCGACTTGGCGAGGTACACGGGGTAGCGGCCGGACTCGTAGACGAAGTGCGCGAGCGCGAGCGGGTCGGACTCGGAGACGTGGTTCGCGGCGATGATCACGCCGCCCTCCCCCGGCACGTTCTCCCGGCCCCGCCAGTCCCTCTTGAGCAGCCCGAACAGCAGCGGGCGAAGGATGACGATGGTCAGCTTGCGCCAGCCGGGCGAATAACGGTGCCCCATGCCCGTCCCTCCTGGTACCAAAACCCGCGCCGGGATGAACGCGGGGTGTCCTCAAGTGTCGCGGTTGCGAGCGCATAAAGTCGAATGGCCATGTCTACAGCAGAACGTGCCGTGCCCCGCCCCGGCTGGACCCTGGTCGTCCCGGTCAAGGTGCTGGCCAGGGCGAAGACCCGGATGGCGGACGGCGCGGGCCGTCACCGCGAGGCGCTGGCGCTCGCGGTGGCGGGCGACACGGTCGCGGCGGCGCTCGCCTGCGACCGCGTCCGGGCTGTGATCGTCGTCACCGACGACCCGCTGCCCGCCGCCGAACTCGCCTCCCTGGGCGCGACCGTCGTCCCGGACGAACCGGACGCGGGCCTCAACCCCGCCCTGGTCCACGGCGCCGGACGGGGCCGCGAGCTCCACCCGGACGCGGGCGTCGGCGCGCTCTCCGCCGATCTCCCGGCCCTCCGCCCCGCCGAGCTCGGCCGGGCGCTGGACGCGGCGTCCGCGACCGCCGAGGCGTTCGTCCCGGACACGGCCGGCATCGGCACCACCCTCTACACGGCCCGTCCGGGCGTGCCGTTCGCCCCGGCGTTCGGCGGCGACTCACGGACCGCGCACCGCGCCCGGGGCGCCCGCGAGCTGCTGCTCGAGGACATCGACAGCGTCCGCCGCGACGTGGACACGCCCGCCGACCTGCGGGACGCCCTCAGGCTGGGCGTCGGCCCCCGCACGGCGGCCGTCGCGGCCCTGCTGCCCGAACCCGTGACCGGCAGCTAAGGGCGTGTCAAAGCCACCTGCACGCCGCTCGCCACGGGCGCCGACTTTGAGGACCCGTCCTGCGCGTGTCACCCCGCGGCCGGGACAGTAGGGTCGGGGCCATGCAGGCGACGGTGCGCGTGTACGACCCCGAGACCCGCTCCGGCAGCGTCCTGCTGGACGACGGGTCCGCGCTGGACTTCGGCGCCGAGGCGTTCGACGCGGGCGGCCTGCGGCTGCTGCGCCTCGGCCAGCGCGTGAACCTCGCGGTCGGCCCGGACGGCCACGTCACCGCGATCACCCTCTCCACCTTCCCGCTGCCCTGACACCCCGCGTTCCGGCTGCCGGACCGGCCGCCGGAACGCCCTGACACGCATCGACGCCCGGCCCCGCCTGAGCGGAACCGGGCGTCGTCGCACGCGGGTGGCGCTTACTTCTTGCCGGCCACCAGGTTCTTGAAGTCGGCTCCGGCCTTGAACTTCGGCACCGACGTCGCGGGAACCTGGATGGTCTTGCCCGTTGCGGGGTTCCGGGCCGTGCGGGCAGGCCGGTCGGCCTTCTCGAACGAACCGAACCCGGTGATCGCGACCTTGTCGCCCTTGGCGACCGAGGTCTGGATCACCTCCAGGAACGCGTCGACGAACTCGGCGGCTTCCTTCTTGTTGCTGCTCATCCGCTCAGAGAGGGCGTCGACCAGCTCACGCTTGTTCATGGGTTACTCCTCTAGTTCCCCCCTTGCCCGAACGAAACTAAGGGAGCCATGGCACCGACACAATCACCTGAACGCGAGAGTTCCCGTGTCGCAGGCGTTTTGGTCGGTCTCGCCCCCGTCTCACGCGGGCGCCGGACCGGATCCGGCCACGGGGAACGCTAGCGGGCTTCCGGGGAAGACGAGAAATCGGCGGCACGTCCGGAAAGGAAGGCGTCCAGCCTGCGGGCGGCCAGGTCAGCGTCACGTTTGGCCAGATCGGTGATCGCCAGGAGCTGCCGTATGAGCCGCCTCCGGTCGTCCGCGGGCAGCGGCGCGACCCGCCGGTGCGCCTCCCGGAGCCGCTCGGCGAGCCGGGTCAGCTCAGGGTCGTCCCAGGCGGGTCCGTCCCACGGATCGCCGCTCACAGCGGGCTTCCTGCCACGCTCGGCCCCCTTCGCGAACACGTCCGGCCTGCCCCGCACACCACGAATTCTCGTCGGTGCGGGGGCAGGCTCGTGCGCGCGGGGTGCCGTCAGGAGGCGACGCCGCAGGTCAGCGATGTGAAGGTCAAGAAGTCGTCGGGAGCAGGGCCGGACGGCGCTCTTCGAATTCGGTGATCTGATCGGCGTGGCGCAGGGTCAGTCCGATGTCGTCCAGGCCCTCCATGAGCCGCCAGCGGGTGTAGTCGTCGATCTCGAAGGACGCGACGACGTCCCCGGCCCTGACCTCGCGGTTCTCCAGGTCCACGACGATCTCCGCCTGCGGGTCCCGCTCGGCGCGGGCCTGGATCGCCTCGACGGTCCCGGCGGGCAGGACGACCGGCAGCAGGCCCATCTTGGTGGAGTTGTTCCGGAAGATGTCGCCGAAGCGCGGCGCGATCACGACCCGGAACCCGTACTGCTGGAGGGCCCAGACGGCGTGCTCGCGGGACGACCCGGTACCGAAGTCCGGCCCGGCGACCAGCACGGACGCGCCGTCGTACTCCGGCTTGTTCAGCACGAAGTCCGGGTCCTCGCGCCAGGACGAGAACAGGCCCCGGTCGAATCCGGTGCGGCTGACCTGCTTGAGCCAGACGGCCGGGATGATCTGGTCGGTGTCGACGTTGCTGCGGCGCAGCGGGACCGCGCGCCCGGTGTGCGTGACGAACTTCTCCATGGTCCTTGGTGTCCTTACAGGTCGGCGGGCGCGGCCAGGCGGCCGGTGACGGCGGTGGCGGCGGCGACGGCGGGGCTCACCAGGTGGGTGCGTCCGCCGGGTCCCTGCCGTCCTTCGAAGTTGCGGTTGGACGTGGAGGCGCTGCGCTCGCCGGGGGTGAGCTTGTCGGGGTTCATCGCCAGGCACATCGAGCAGCCCGCCTCGCGCCACTCGGCGCCCGCCGCCGTGATCACCTCGTTCAGGCCCTCGTCCTCGGCCTGCTTCTTGACCTTCATCGAGCCGGGGACGACCAGCATCCGGACGCCGTCCGCGACCTTCCGGCCGGACAGGACCGACGCGACGGCCCGCAGGTCCTCGATGCGGCCGTTGGTGCAGGAGCCGACGAAGACCGTGTCGACCGCGATGTCGCGCAGGGGCGTCCCGGCGGTCAGGCCCATGTACCGCAGGGCCCGCTCGGCGGCCTGGCGGTCGGTCGGGTCGGCGATGGCCGCCGGATCCGGCACGGAATCGCCCAGCGGGAGGCCATGGCCCGGGTTGGTGCCCCAGGTGACGAACGGGGTCAGCTCGGAGGCGTCGATGACGACCTCCTTGTCGAACACGGCGTCGTCGTCGGTGCGCAGGGACGTCCAGTACTCGACGGCCTCATCCCACGCCTCGCCCTGAGGCGCGTGCGGACGGCCCTTGAGATAGGCGAACGTGGTCTCGTCCGGGGCGATCATCCCGGCGCGGGCGCCCGCCT
Organism: Actinomadura oligospora ATCC 43269; assembly: GCF_000518265.1. Lineage (GTDB taxonomy): Bacteria > Actinomycetota > Actinomycetes > Streptosporangiales > Streptosporangiaceae > Spirillospora > Spirillospora oligospora. The sequence goes on from NZ_JADG01000018.1 coordinate 72,679, forward strand.
CGATGGACATGTTGCAGACCGTCATCCGGCCCTCCATCGACAGCTCGCGGATCGCCTGGCCGCGGTACTCGATGATGTGGCCCTGGCCGCCGCCGGTGCCGATCCTGGCGATGATCGCGAGGATCAGGTCCTTGGCGGTCACGCCGTCCGGCAGCGAGCCGTTCACGGTCACGGCCATCATCCTGGGCTTGACCTGCGGCAGCGTCTGCGTCGCGAGGACGTGCTCGACCTCACTGGTCCCGATGCCGTGGGCGAGGGCGCCGAACGCGCCGTGCGTGGAGGTGTGCGAGTCGCCGCACACGACCGTCATGCCGGGCTGGGTCAGGCCGAGCTGCGGGCCGATGACGTGGACGATGCCCTGCCCGTCGTCGCCCATCGGGTGCAGCCGGACCCCGAACTCGGCGCAGTTCTTGCGCAGCGTCTCCACCTGCGTCCGCGACACCGGGTCGGCGATCGGCGCGAGCAGGTCGGTCGTCGGGACGTTGTGGTCCTCGGTCGCGATCGTCAGGTCCGGGCGCCGGACGGGACGTCCCGCCATCCGCAGGCCGTCGAAGGCCTGCGGGCTGGTGACCTCGTGGACGAGGTGGAGGTCGATGTAGAGCAGATCCGGTTCGCCCTCAGCACGTCGCACGACGTGCGCGTCGTACACCTTCTCGGCCAATGTGCGGCCCATCGCTCCACCTCACCTGTCGTCCTGCCGGACGCGCCCATGCGCCCGGCGACCTTGTTCCGCCCCGACTTGCATCTCACATCGCGAGACGGCAATATCAAGACATGGACAACTCTAGCGGAGTCGGCGTTCTCGACAAAGCGGTTCTCGTGCTGAACGCCCTGGAAGCCGGGCCGGCCTCCCTCGCCCAGCTCGTCCAGACGACCGGCCTGGCGCGGCCGACCGCCCACCGGCTCGCCGTCGCGCTGGAGCACCACCGGCTCGTCCACCGGGACACCCAAGGCCGGTTCATCCTCGGGCCAAGGCTCGCCGAACTGGCCGTCGCGGCGGGTGAGGACAGGCTCCTCGCGATCGCCCAGCCCGTCCTGGCCCAGCTGCGCGACATGACCGGCGAGAGCGCCTCGCTGTTCCGCCGCCAGGGCGACGTCCGGGTCTGCGTGGCCGCGGCGGAACGCTCCAGCGGCCTGCGCGACACGATCCCGGTCGGCGCGGCGCTCCCGATGACCGCCGGTTCGGCCGCGCAGATCCTGCTCGCCTGGGAGGAGCCGGACCGCCTGCACCGCGGCCTGCGCGGCGCGAAGTTCGAGGCCACCACGCTCGCCCAGGTCCGGCGGCGCGGCTGGGCGCAGAGCGTCGGCGAGCGCGAGCAGGGCGTCGGGTCGGTCTCCGCTCCGATCCGGGGCGCGGGCGGCCGGGTGATCGCCGCCGTCTCGGTCTCCGGCCCCCTGGAGCGCCTGACCCGCACCCCCGGACGCCTGCACGCCGCCCCCGTGACCGGCGCCGCCGAGAAGATCAGCGACGCCATGCGCCGCACCACCAACTGATCCAGCCGAGCGCCCCCGGGTTCGCCCGGCCCCCGCGACGACGCCGGGCCCTCCCCTGGGGGCCCGGCGTTCACGCGTTCTTCGAGGTCAGGCGCCCACGACGCCGTCGATGCCCTCGCGGAGGAAGTCGGCGTGGCCGTTGTGGCGGGCGTACTCCAGCAGGACGTGCACCATCACCATGCGCAGGGAGACCCTCTTGTCCCAGCGCGGCTGGAAGCCGGTCACGTCCAGGGACTCGGCCTCACGCTCGATGCGGCGTGAGGTCTCCGCCTCGTCCCGCCAGGCCTTGAACGCCTCCGCGCCGGTGCCCGTGCTCGCGTCGTAGGCCGCCTGGAAGTCGAAGAGTTCGTCCGACCAGACCATGGGCGCCTCGGCGTCCTCGAAGACCCGGCGGAACCAGGCGCGCTCCACCTCCGCCATGTGCCGGACGAGCGCGAGCAGGGAGAGCGTCGAGGGCGGCATCGAGGTGCGCCGCAGCTCCTCGTCGGAGAGGCCCGCGCACTTCATGGCCAGGGTCGCGCGGTGGTATTCGAGGTAGGCCCGCAGCGTGTCGCGCTCGTCACCGGTGATCGGCGGGGCCACCCGGTCGTCGTCGGTCATGCCAGGTCCTCTCCATGGTCGGGAAACCGTCATGATCGCAACAGCGGGGGCGGCACGGACCAGACGGCGATAAGCGAAGTTTGTCAGCTTGTGCCGTTCCGGTATGCCGGGACGGCGCCGTCGCTTGTTGGATAGTGCCGGTATTCAATGCCCCTCCTGCTGGATAGTGACGATATCCAGACTCGGCAGGCATCAAGGCGAGGGGCGTGGAACGGGTGCAGATCTCCGAACTCAGCGACCGCAGCGGGCTGACCGTTCAGACGATCAAGTTCTACATCCGCGAGGGCCTGATGCCGAAGGGCACCTCCACCACCGTCACCCGCGCCGAGTACGACCAGCGGCACCTGGAGCGGCTGCGGCTGATCCGCGCGCTGCGCGAGGTCGGGGACCTGCCGGTCGCGTCCATCAAGAAGATCGTCGCCTCCATGGAGGACGAGTCGGTCGGCCTGCACGAGCTGTTCGGCACCACCCAGTACGCGCTCGGCCCGCACATCGTCCCGCCGAACGACCCGCACTGGCGGGCCGCCCGCGAGGACGTGGACATGCTCGTCCGCGAGCTCGGCTGGGAGGTCGGCGACCGCGCCCCCGCCCGCGCGCTGCTCGCGCAGACCTTCGTGGCGCTGCGGCGGCTCGGCTTCCCGGTCACCCTCACCGACCTGCGCCCCTACGTCACCGCCGCGACCTCGGTCGCCGAGCACGAGATCAACCGGGTCGCGCTCGACAACCCGCGCACCCTGACCGTCCACGCGATGCTCGCCTCGACCGTGATCTACGAGCAGGTCCTCACGGCGCTGCACCGCCTCGCGCAGGAGGACGTCTCGGCCCGCCGCTTCGCGACCGGCCCGTCCTGACCCGGCCGCCTCCTGACCGGCGCGTGCGGAGCGCGCGGGAAACGCCATTCCGGCGCGGTTTCGGCCGCCTTGCGCGTCTCGCCTGACCTGGGGACGAGCAGGCTTTCCCGCTACTGTGGCGCGCGCCACTTCGACACTTTTCCCGTATATCGAGTCGGAATTCTCGCCACGTTCCTGGACGTAATATGTGAATTCCCGGATCGAAAGAGGCGAAGTGATCGGCCGATGAGCGCCCAGGACACCCCCGACCAGCCGTCCCGCTGGACCGAGCGCCTGCTCGCCGAGGGCCGCGACCCAGACCCCCGGTTCACCCTCGCCAACGAGCGCACGTTCCTGGCCTGGATCCGCACCGCGCTCGCCCTGATCGCGGGCGGCGTCGGGCTCGCGATCAGCGGCCACCTGCTCAGCACCCCGCTCCGCGACGGCCTCGCCGCGGCGTTCGCGGCGGTCGGCGCGCTGGTCGCGGCGACGGCGTTCCGCCGCTGGCTGCGCACCGAGCGGGCCCTGCGCCGGGACGAGACGCTCCCGCCCCTGGTCCTCGCGCCCCTGATGTCCTACGGGCTCGCCGCCGCGGCCGTCGCCGTCCTGGTCGCCCTCCTCGCCACCCGATGACCGCTCCGGGCGCTCCCCGCACCGCGCCGCCCGGCCTGTGGGATCCGGGGGCGCAGCCCGAACGGACCTCCCTCGCCTGGACGCGGACGACCGTGGCGTTCATGGGCGCCGGCCTGCTGTGCGTGCGGCTCGCGCCGAATGACCTGGGCGCGGCGCTCGCGGCCGTCGCGGTGTTCGGGCTGGCCGCGCTGCACGTCCACCGGACGCGCCGGAAGCGGCGGGGGCGCGGACGGCGGCTGCGCGAGGGCCGCACGGTCGCCGATCCCGCGTCCGTCCTGCTGCTGACCGGCGTGACCGTCCTGCTCGGCGTCACGGGCGTCGTCTTCGCCCTGCACTGAGCCCGTGGGCTGAGTCATGCGTGCCACGCATGGGAGCCATGTGAGATCTTCGCTGGTGGTATGGCTCGGCCGGGCCTAGCGTCGTCGACGTTATGACACGTATCGCCTTTCTCGGCCTGGGGCGCATGGGCGCCCCGATGGCCTCACGACTGCTCAACGCCGGCCACGACCTGACCGTCTGGAACCGCACGCCCGAACGCGCCGCGCCGCTCGTCGAACGCGGCGCGACGCTCGCCGCCACGCCCGCCGAGGCCGTCGCCGGACGCGACCTCGTGATCACCATGCTCACCGACGCCAAGGCCGTCCACGACGTGCTGCCGGACGCGGGGATCGCGCCCGGGACGCTGGTCGCCGAGATGTCCACGATCGGCCCGGACGCCGTCCGCGAGCTGCGCGAACGGCTGCCGGACGGCGTCGCGCTGGTCGACGCGCCGGTGCTGGGCACGATCCCGCACGCCGAGGCCGGCGAGCTGGTGATCATCGCGGGCGGGACGGACGCCGACGTCGAACGCGCCACGCCCGTGCTCGGCGTCCTCGGGACCGTCCGGCACGTCGGGCCGTCCGGACGCGGCGCGGCGGCGAAGCTCGTCGTGAACAGCGGGCTCGTCGCCGCGTTCGGCGCGATCGCCGAGGCCGTGGACCTCGGGGCGCGGCTCGGGGTCGGCCGCGAGACCGCCCTCGAGCTGCTCGGCATCGCGCTCCCGCAGGCCGAGCGGACCCGCGTCCGCCGCCCGGACGCGCCGGTCACCTTCACCGCCGGGCTCGCCGACAAGGACCTCGGCCTCGCGCTGGACGTCCTCGGCCCGGACGCCCCCGTCCTCACCGCCGCCCGCACCCACACCGCGGACGCCGTCGCCCGCGGCCTCGGCGACGCCGACATCACCACGCTCGTCCCGGGCGAGGAGACCTCCTGATGCGCGTCACGATCGACAACCCGCCCACCGTTCCGGCGACCAACGGCTACTACTCGCACGTCGCGCACGTGACGTCCGGCCCGCTGCTGTTCCTGTCCGGGCAGGTCGCGTTCGGCGAGGACGGCGAGATCGACCGCCCCGGCGACATGACCCGGCAGTCCGAGGTGATCATGTCGATCATCGAGCGGCTGCTCGCCGCGCACGGCGCGACCTTCGCGGACGTCGTCAACGTCCGGACGTTCGCGACCGACCTGTCCCGGCTCGGCGAGTACGGCGAGGTCCGCCGCCGCCACTTCCCGAAGGAGCAGCCGACCAGCACGACCGTCGAGGTGTCCCGCCTGTTCCACCCCGACGCCCTGCTGGAGGTCGAGGTCATCGCCGCCCCACCGGCCGGGAACTAGACGAGCAGGTCGGCGGACGCGGCGCGCAGATCGTCCAGGAACGCGGTGACCGCGGGGGCGCGGCGGGCGTGCCGGGCGACCGCCGCGTACACCGTCCGCCGGGGCTGGGCCTGGGCGTCCGCGACGGACAGGGGCTTCAACGCCACGTCCTCGCGGACGCCCCCGACCGCGAGCGCGGGCACGAACGTCACCCCGAACCCGGCCGAGACCAGGCCGAGCTTGGACGTCCACTCCGCCACCCGCAGCCTCGTCTGAGGGACGAACCCGGCCGGGGCGCAGCGGGCGTGCAGGGCGGCGACGGCGGCCTCGTCGTCCGCGACGATCCACGACTCGTCCGCCAGCTCGGCCAGCGGGACCGTCCTCCGCCGCGCCAGCCGGTGCCCGCGCGGCAGCGCGACCAGCAGCGGATCATCGCCCAGGACGACCAGGTCCGCGGACGCGATCTTGTACTTGTGCGTGCTGACCACGGCGAGGTCGAGCTCCCCGGCGTCCAGCGCGGGCAGCAGCCGCTCGGTCAGGCCCTCGCGCAACCTGATCTCCACGCCCGGATGCCGCTCCCCGAACCGGGTCAGGGCCCGCGGGACGAGCACGGCGTTCGCCGTGGAGAACGCGCCGAGCCGCAGCATCCCCGCGTCCGCCTGGCGCAGGCTCTCCAGGGCGCGGGCGGTGTCGGCGTACCGCTCCAGCAGGGCGCGCGCGTGCGGGAGCAGGTACTCCCCCGCCGGGGTCGCCCGGACGCCCCGGGCGCCGCGGGCGAACAGCTCGACGCCGCACGCCTCCTCCAGCGTCCTGACCTGTCGCGACACGGCCGACTGGGTGTAGCCGAGCGCGCCCGCCGCGGCCGTGAACGAGCCCAGTTCGGCCACGGACGCGAACGTCCGCAGCAGCACGGGGTCCAGGGCTTCGGCGCGCATCGGACGCAGCATACGGCGGCGCGGACCGCGCAACCCCACCCCATACCCCACCGTGAATGTGTGAAATTGCGGGCGACTTGGTACCCTCAAGCGTCACTTTCCGTGATATTCGCAGCTCGTGTTAGGTACGCCCGTGTCCGAGTCCCGACCTTTCGCCAGCCTCACCACCGACTTCGGCGCCGCCTACAGCGGCACCTGTGTCGGGGTCATGTACGCGATCGCCCCTGAGGCCAACGTGCTCGTGCTCAGCGACGAGGTCACGCCCTACCGGATCGTCGAAGGCGCGATGCTGTTGCGGCAGGCGCTGCCCTACCTGCCGGTCGGCGTGCACGTCGGGATCATCGACCCGGGCGTCGGCACCCCGCGCCGTCCCGTCGCCGTCGCGACCGGACGCGGCGACTTCCTGGTCGGCCCGGACAACGGCCTGCTGGTCCCCGCGGCCGAGGCGCTCGGCGGCGTCACCGCCGCGCACTACCTGGAGAACCCCGCCTACCGGCAGCAGTCGATCTCCACGACCTTCCACGGCCGCGACATCTTCGCGCCCGCCGCCGGGCACCTGCTCGCGGGCGTCCCGATCGCCGACCTCGGCCCCGCCGCGGACGCCCTTCTCCCCCTCGACCTTCCCTCCCCGGTCGTCGCGGACGGTTCGCTCACCGCGTCCGTCCTCTACACCGACCAGTTCGGCAGCCTCGTCCTCGGCGCCGAGCCCGCCGAGCTGAGCGCCGCGTTCGGCGAGCTGCCGTTCGGCACGCCGCTCGCGCTGTCCTGGGACGGCGGAGCCGCCGAGGTCCCGTTCGAGGAGACGTTCGGCAAGGTCACCGTGGGCGACCCGCTGGTCTGGGTCGACTCGTCCGGACGGCTCGGACTCGCCGTCAACCAGGGCTCGGCCGCCGAGCGCTTCGGCCTCGCCGACGGCATGTCCCTGACCCTCGCCCGAGCGTCCTGATCCCGGGCCGGGCACCGCGCCCGCGCCCGTACCGGCTCCCGCCGTAACCGCAAGCCAACAACTCCCGATATCGCCGCAACCGATATCGCCGCAACCGATCCGTCGCATCGCTGGAGGCACGCCTTGGCCCGTCGTCCCTTGCTGACCGCCCTCGCGGGGCTGGCCGCGCTCACCGTCGCCGCGACGGCCTGCGCACCGCAGAAGGAGGACACCTCCGCCGACAAGACGCCGGTGTCCGCCGCGTCCTGCACCAAGGACAAGCTGAAGCTGGTCAAGTCCGGTCAGCTCACGGTCGCGACCGACAAGCCCGCCTTCGAGCCCTGGTTCAAGAAGGACGACCCGACCAACGGCGAGGGCTACGAGAGCGCCGTCGCCTACGCCGTCGCGGAGAAGCTCGGCTTCGCCAAGACCGAGGTCAAGTGGGTCACCGAGTCGTTCGACGCGTCCTACGCGCCGGGCCAGAAGAAGTTCGACTTCGACATCAACCAGATCTCGGTCACCCCGGCCCGCGAGAAGGCCGTCACCTTCTCCGACGGCTACTACGACGTCCAGCAGGGCGTCGTGACCATGAAGAACGGCAAGTTCGCCGGGGTCACCCAGATCTCCGAGCTCAAGGACGCCAAGATCGCCGTCCAGGTCGGCACCACCGCGCTCGCGGCGGTCCGCGACCAGATCAAGCCGGGCAGCCAGCCGAAGGTGTTCAACACGCAGATCGACGCAGTGAACGCGCTGAAGAACAAGCAGGTGGACGCGCTCGTCGTGGACCTGCCGACCGCGTTCTACGTCACCGCCGCGCAGGTGGACGACTCCAAGATCGTCGGCCAGCTGCCGCAGAGCGCCGGCAACAACGAGCACTTCGGCCTGCTGCTGCAGCAGGGCAACTCGCTCGCCGGCTGCCTCAACCAGGCGATCGGCCAGCTGAAGTCGTCCGGCGACCTGGCCAAGCTGCAGCAGCAGTGGCTGACCGCCGCGGCGGGCGCGCCCGTCCTGAAGTGACACCGGTGATCTCCGACTCGACGGCCGCCGCCCCTCCCGTGGCGGCGGCCCCCGGACCAAGGACGGTGGAACGGTGACAGCGCCCGCCGACACCTGGGTGAAGAGCGAGCGGCAGCTCGCCCGCGAACGCGCCCACCGCCGCGCGGGCCTCCGCCACGGCTCGATCGCCGCGGCCTCCACGATCCTGTGCGTCGCGGTCGTGGCGGTCGTCGTGCTGTCCTCGCCGGGCTGGCCGCGCGTCCACGAGACGTTCTTCAACTGGGGGCAGTTCACCGAGGCGCTCCCGGACGTCCTCAGCGGCTTCTGGCTGAACGTCAAGATCTTCCTGATCGCCGAGCCGGTCATCCTGGTGCTCGGCCTGCTGGTGGCCCTCGCGCGCGGGCTGCGCAGCCCGCTGTTCTTCCCGGTGCGGATGCTCGCGGTCGCCTACACCGACGTGTTCCGCGGCATCCCGACGATCCTGCTGGTGTACCTGGTCGGGTTCGGGCTTCCGGCGCTGAAGCTGCAGGGCCTGCCGAGCGACCCGGCCGTGCTGGGCGGGCTGGCGCTCGTCCTGTCGTACGGCTCGTACGTCGCCGAGGTGTTCCGCGCCGGGATCGACTCGATCCACCCGAGCCAGCGCGCCGCCGCCCGGTCGCTCGGCCTGTCCCAGGCGCAGGCGCTGCGGTTCGTGGTGCTGCCGCAGGCCGTCCGGCGGGTCGTCCCGCCGCTGCTGAACGACTTCGCCTCGCTGCAGAAGGACACCGCGCTGGTCGCGGTGCTCGGCCCGCTGGAGGCGCTGCGGCAGGCGCAGATCCACTCGGCCGACACCTTCAACTACACGCCCTACCTCGCCGCCGCCGTGCTGTTCATCGCGCTGACGGTGCCGATGGCCCGGTTCACCGACCACCTCGCGGTCCGCGCCGAGCGGCGCCGCGCCCCCGGAGGCAAGTGATGAGCCGTCCGCTGCTGGAGATCGAGGGCCTCTGGAAGACCTACCACGCGCACCCGGTGCTGCGCGGCGTCGACCTGAACGTGGACGCCCACGAGGTCGTCTGCCTGATCGGCGCGTCCGGCTCCGGCAAGTCCACGCTGCTGCGCTGCGTGAACCTGCTGGAGGACGTGGACGACGGCGCGATCGTCCTCGGCGGGGACGAGATCACCGCGCCCGGCACCGACCCGGACGAGGTGCGCAAGAAGATCGGCATGGTCTTCCAGTCGTACAACCTGTTCCCGCACATGTCGGTGCTGGACAACATCACCCTCGCGCCCGTCCGCGTGCACAAGCGGAGCAGGCGTGACGCGCAGGAGCGGGCGCGCGAGCTGCTCGACCGGTTCGGCCTGGCCGACAAGGCGGGCGAGTACCCCGACCGGCTGTCCGGCGGGCAGCAGCAGCGGGTCGCGATCATCCGCGCGATGGCCTGCGACCCGAGCCTGCTGCTCCTGGACGAGGTGACCTCCGCGCTCGACCCCGAGCTGGTCACCGAGGTCATGGGGATCATCCGGGAGCTCAAGGAGCAGGGCATGACGATGGTCCTGGCGACCCACGAGATGGGGTTCGCCCGGGACATCGCCGACACCGTCTGCTTCCTCAGCGACGGCGTCCTGCTGGAGCGCGGCCCGGCCGAGCAGATCTTCAGCGACCCGCAGGAGCCGCGCACCCGCGAGTTCCTGCGCCGCGTCCTCGCCTCCGGCCGCCTCTGAACGCCGCCGCCTCCGAACGCCGCCGCCCCGGACGGCTCCGGCCCGCCGGGCCGGCGGCACTTGTGAACTGGGAGGATCGGGACATGGATCTCGACGTCGTCGCCTGGGTGCACGTCGCGGACGGGCGGCTGCTGGCCGTCCGTTCCCGCGGTCGTGACCTGCTCTACCTCCCCGGCGGCAAGCGGGAACCCGGCGAGGACGACTGGACGGCCGTCGCCCGCGAGGTCCGCGAGGAACTCGGGCTGGAGCTGGACGAGGCGTCCTTCCAGGAACTCGGCGTCGTGCGGGCCGCCGCGCACGACCAGCCGCGCTTCTCGCACGTCCGGATGGCCTGCTTCACCTCGGGCCACTTCGGCGAGATCACCGCGACCGGCGAGGTGGACGAGTTCCGCTTCGTCGGCCCCGAGGACCGGGACCTGCTGGCCCCGGCGTCCGCCGCCGCGTTCGATCTCGCCGCCGAGCACGGACTACTTTGATCGTCGGCCGCGACACGCGGCAACATTGATTGACCGGATCCCCTCCGCGCCCCACACTAAACCCGTCAGCAACTTAAAGTTACAGAATGAGCTGACGTCAAGATCCGGCCAACCGGGGGTTCCCATGCACGACCACATCGCCAACGCCGCCGGGCGGCTCGGCTCCGCCGACACCCTGCCGGGCCTGCTCGCCGCCGCCATCCACGGCCTCGAACTGGTCGCGCGCACCGCCACCGCGCTCGCCGACCCGTCCCGCGGCCCCGTCCGCCCCGGTCTCGACACCGCCCTCACCGAGGCCAGCCAGGCGTGGTGGGCGCTGTCGGCCGCGCCGACCGTCCAGACCCCCGAGGCGGGCTGCCCGCGAGGGGGCACGGGCAGCGGCGCGACCGTGGACGCCCTGCGCCGCTTCTGCCTCCAGCTCACCTCGGCCCTGGTCGCCGCCACGGCCCACACGCTCGACCCCGCCGACCGCATCGCCTGCCTCAAGGCCGCCCGCCACATCGCCCGCGTCCACGTCGTCCTGAACTGACCCGCACCCCCGCGCGACCACCCCAGGACGACGACCCCGCACACCGCGTGACCAACGCACCACGACAACCGCACGCACGGCAGACGGCACGCGGCCCGAACGTGCGCGGGTCCGGGCTCCACGACCGGACTCCGCGACAGGACGGCGCGGCCGGAACCGGCGGCCGTCCAGGGCGTGGACGGCCGCCGGTCCGCGTTCAGGCGATCTCTTCGACCTCGGCGGGCGCGCTGTTGCGGCGGGTCGCCGCCGCGCGTTCGGCGTCGGCCTTCGCGGCGGCGAGGATCATCTCGTCCACGAGCCAGCGGGACTGCGGCGACAGGTCGACCAGGGCGCGCAGCACCTCGGTGCGGACCACGCCCTCCTCCACCTCACGGCGCAGCGCCTTGAACGTCAGGTCGTCGTCGATCGGGCCCGCCTCGGACGCGAAGCCGAAGTAGCCGATCGGGACGCCGAAGAACGTCGCCAGCGCGGTGAGCGTGCGCAGCTGCGGGTTGTCCTGGCGACCGGTGCGCAGCTTCCACACGGTCGTGGACGAGATGTCCTCACCGGTCGCGTGCGCGATCGCACCGGCGGTCTCGACGTTGTTGCGCGGCGCGGGCGCGTCCGCCGGCCACATGTTCTGGATCAGCCACTCGACCTTGTCGGCGAGCATCGCGCCCGGGGTCGGCGGCTTCGTCTCGCCGTCGGCTCCGTTGTCCGGGTTCTCCATGCACCATCCCCTTCGCTCAGGCAACGACTTTAGTTGACCCGTACGCCAATCGTCAGCAAGGACACATCTCAGGTGACGATGAGTATCAAGAGGATCACAGATCGCGACCCGCCGGGCGACTTGCGGGACGACCCGCCGTCCGGCCTGCTTTCATCGTCCTCCGAGCAGGTCCGTCCCGGGGGAGGTACCCGCCTGTGAGGGAATCCGTCGCGGTGCTGGCGGTCGGCGCGGCGCTGACGCTGTCACCCATGCCCGCGCTGTTAGCGTCCACGCCCGCACGGGCGTCGACCGTCGCGCCCGTGCCCGCGCACACCAGCTGCACCGGCCTGACGGGGGCGGCCGCCGCCTTCTTCAACCAGTCGGCGCTGTGCCACAATCTCAGCCAGGACCTCCTGGACGGCCGCCCCGACAAGTTCGGCACCGAACTGCGCGACTCGCTGCGCCGACTGACGCCGCCGGGCCGCATGTACCGTCCCGAAGCGCGGCACCGCGTCGTCGTCCCGCACCAGAGGCCGCCCGCGCGGCCCTCGGAGCGTCCGCGGCGACGTCCCGAGCCGAAGGCCGCCGCGCCGAAGAGCATCGACCGCGACGCCCACGCGCCCGACCCCTTGCCCCTCGACATCGTCCGGCCGCGAGCCACCCCCTCGCACAGCACGGTCCCGCACAGCGCGCGGCCGGTGGCGCCTCAGCCGTCCGCCAACGCGCGGGCGGTGCCCGAAGGCGAGGAGACGCAGTCGTTCGGCATGCTGTCCGTCCTTTTGGCCGGCCTGGTGATGTGCGGTGTCTTCCTGATGCGTCGGCGGGCCATGCCCGTCCTGGCGTCCGCGATCCAGAGTCCGCTGCGCCTGCGTGCGCCGCGTCTGCACCGGCGGGCCACACCACGCGACGCCGAGGACGCGAGTCCCGGCACACCGCCGCCTCCCGTTCCCGCCGTCGCCGCTCACCACGTGCCGCCCGCGCGGCCCGCGCCCGACGGTGTGACGTCCCCCGTCACGGCGGTCCAGGTCGCTGCCGAGCTGGCCCGGCCGTCCGGTGTCGGGCTCGTCGGCGACGGCGTGGACGGCTTCGTCCGCGCCGTCGTGACCGAGCTGGTCACGCGCGACGGCCCGCGCGCCCGCGTCGTCCTGTCGCGCACCGAACTCGACCGGCTCTACGGCGGCGCGTTCGACGAGCCGCTGCGTTCGGCCCTTGAGCCCGAGCTGCGCGTGTGCGAACTGCTCGAGGACGCGATCGAGCACCTGGAGCTGGAGATGCTCATCAGCGACGCCGAGCAGGCGAACCCGGACCTCAGCCCCACCCGCGGCGTCGGCATGCCGACCATCTACTGGATCGCGACGCCCGGCCACGACGACGACGTCGTCCTGCCGCTGGTGCGACGAGGCCCGGCGCACCGCCCCGTGGGCATCATGTTCGGAGTCTGGACGCACGGCCGCACCTGCTCGGTCGACGCCGACGGAACACTCACGGCCCCGACCGGCCCGCGCCGCGTCCCGCTGCTGACGGTGGACGAGTCGCTCGCCGCCCTCCGCGCCCACGCCTCGACCGAACGCACCGGCTGGCTCTGACCACGCACCCGCCTCCGCGACCCGGGCGTCCTCGGTCAGTCCTGAGCGCTGACCGGCTCCGACCGAGCGCTCCGACGACCTCGGAGCGCTCCCCCACCCGGGCCCGCGGGAGGCACGGAAACGCCGGTGGGCGGCGGTGTGAAATGCGTCATCGAATGATCAGGCGATGATCGGCGGAAAACACGAACGAGGCCCCGGTCGAGATGACCGGGGCCTCGTTGTTCGCGCGTACCCCCGAGCGGATTCGAACCGCCGTTACCGCCTTGAGAGGGCGGCGTCCTAGGCCACTAGACGACGGGGGCCTGCGCGACACCGATCTCCGCTTCCGCGAGATCGGGATCAGCTGGGGTACCAGGACTCGAACCTAGACTAACTGAACCAGAATCAGTCGTGCTGCCGATTACACCATACCCCAGTGCCGTGAGCTTCCCTTTGGCCCTTCCGGGCTTCCGTTTCGCTCGCGCCTCGAAAAGAATACAGGAGTCTGCGGGTAGTGCCAAAACGAATAGCGGAGCCGCCCGACCAGCGTGTTCCAGGCGTGCCGGCGCGGCCCGGAACCCCCCGGGCGTTCCGGCCCGCACGGGTGGTTCGGAGGGCGGTCAGCGGCCGAAGTCGGGCGGTCCGATGTGCTCGCCGGCCCACTCCCCGAGGGGGCTCAGCAGGCGCCAGGCGTCCCGCACGCGGTCCACGACCTCATGGGTGCCCATCCATGCCTCGGCGGGCCAGCCCTGGCGCGCGTAGAGGCGCGTGTGGCGCAGCAGGTCGATGCGGGGATGGTCGGCGTCGAAACCGCGCGGACGCGTCTTCAGCGTCTCCCCGGCGATCTCCATGCCCGCCTTCTCCAGGTCGTCCAGCAGGGCTTCGAGCGCCTTGCCGGACGCGGGGGCGTGGACGGCCGCGCGAAAGCGCTTCAGCCGCTCGCCCTGCATCGAGTACATGCCGCCCGCGACCGCCATGCCGTCCGCGTCGATCTCGACGTAGAGGGGGTTGTCGTGGGCGATCGCGCCCTGGTGGTCCTTGTAGGGCGTCTTGTCCTTGCTGAAGCGGACGTCCCGGTACGGGCGGAACAGCTTGATCTCGCCGAACTCGGGCTCCAGCTCGTCCAGGAGGGCGAGCATGGGCCCGCGGACGTGCCGCTCGTAGCGCTCCTTGTTCGCCGTCCAGTAGTCCTTGCTGTTGTCGGCGAGGAGCCCCTCGTAGAAGGCGAACGCCTCCTCGTCGAAACCGTCGAAGCTCATGGGTCCTCCAGGTGGGAACGCGGACGGCGTCCCCGGGACGTGCCCGGGGACGCCGTGGGCCGGTGGTGTTCCGGCCGGGCCGCCGGGCGCGGTCAGTCGCGCGCGACGACGCGGTTGGAGAGCGTGCCGATGCCCTCGATCTCGACGGTCACCTCGTCGCCGATCTCCATCGGCCCGACGCCCGCCGGGGTGCCGGTGAGGATCACGTCGCCGGGCAGCAGCGTCATGACCTGGGTCACGTACTCCACCAGCGCGGCGATGTCGTGGGTGAGCTCGGAGGTGCGGGCCTCCTGCCTGACCTCGCCGTTCAGCCGCGTGGTGATCGCCAGGTCGGACGGGTCGAGCTCGGTCTCGATCCACGGGCCGAGCGGGCAGAACGTGTCGAAGCCCTTGGCCCGCGTCCACTGGCCGTCCTGCTTCTGCAGGTCGCGGGCGGTGACGTCGTTCGCGCAGGTGTAGCCGAGGATGACGTCCTGCGCGCGGGAGGCCGGGACCTCGCGGCACAGCCGCCCGATCACCACGGCCAGCTCGCCCTCGTAGTCGACCCGCTGGGACAGCTTCTCCGGGTAGGCGACGGCCTCGCCGGAGCCGATCACGGCCGTGGACGGCTTGCTGAAGATCACCGGTTCGGCGGGCGGCTCGCCGCCCATCTCGCGGGCGTGCTCGGCGTAGTTCTTGCCGATCGCGATGACCTTGCTGGGCAGGATCGGCGCGAGCAGGCGCACGTCGGCCAGCGGGAAACGCTGCCCCGTGAAGGTCAGCTCTCCGAACGGGTGTGCCGCGATGGCGGCGATGGTGTTCTCTTCGACCACCCCGAAGGACATGCCTTCACCGGTGGAGAACCTCGCGATACGCATGTTCAGCAGCCTAATCGGCGCGCGGACTCAGAATCCGCACGCCCGTCCGGCGAGCTGGCAGCCCTCCGGCCGCGCGGGCAGCCCGGTGGCCCCGAACCGGACCGTCCAGCTTCCGCCGGGCGGGATGGCGACCGTCCCGTCGATCTCCACGTGCGTCCCGCCGTGGACGAGTTCGGCTCCCCAGATCGCGTGGACGTCGGCGCGCGGCGTGTCGAACGTGATCTTCCATCCGGTCAGCGGGGTGGTTCCGGGGTTGGTGACGACGAACTGGCCCTCGAAGTACCCCTGGCTCTGCTGGACGATCTGGTAGCTGATCCCGTTTCCCTGCGCGACCTGGCCGGCCGGCGCGGGTTCGGGGCCGCCGGTCGCGGGCGGCACCGCCCCCGGCGTCCCGGCGGGCGATTCCGAGGGCGCGACGGATGGCGGCGGCGACGGTGTGGCGGTCCCGGACGGCTCGCCGGAAGGCTCATCAGAGGGCGAGGCGCCCGGCGTCGACGACGACGTCGGCTCCAGTGACGCGGTGGCCGTGGCCGAGGAGTCCGGCGTGGTCGCCGATTCGTCGTCCTTGCCGGACGATCCGCCCAGCAGCATGGCCGCTCCGACACCGGCCAGTACGAGCACCACGCCGACGACGAGCGCCACCAGCGCCCAGGGGCGCCGCTTCTGGCCCGACGGACCGGACGGGCCGGATGGGCCCGGCATGGGGGTGCCTGTCGGAGCCGTGACACCGCCGAGGGCCTGGGCTGGGCTGGGCGCCTGGGCTGGGCTGGTCGCCGGGCCGCCTGCGGGGGCGGTCGGCGGGATGCCGAAGGCCGCCTTGGAGCCGGACGGCGGGGTGCCTCCGGCCACGCTCCGGTCGCCGGTGTGCGGTCCGGAGGAGGAGCGCGAGGGAGGGCCCGCTGCGGGAGCGCTCCGCGCGTCCGGTGCGGAGGGCATTGGGGGTGCGGACGGAGCCGGAGGGATGCCTTCTGCGCCCAGTGCGACGGCGACCTCGCCTGAGGGGGCTCTTGCGGGTGGGGTCGGCTGCGCGGGCGGGTCCGTCATCGTGGACGGCTCGTGCGGCCGGGGCGCTTCGGCTGCGTCCTCAGCAGGGCCTGCGGCCTCGGCGCCGAAGATGGCCGTCCAGTCGTCATCGTCGGCTTCCGGGGCGGGCTCGCGCTCGGGCTCCGAGGGGGCGGTGTCGTTCGGCGCCGGGGACGCGAAGGGGACCGAGTCCGAGTCCTCGCGCCTGGGGATCGGGATATCGGTGATCGTGACAGGCGCGGGCACGGGCGCGGGATCGTCGGTGGGCTCGGAGGGTCCTTCGACGTCATCGATCTCGGAGAGGTCGGTGACGGTCGCGGTGGGCGCCGGGACGTCGTCGATCTCGGGGAGGTCGGTGACGGTTTCGATGGGCGTCGGGACGTCGTCGGCCTCGGGAAGGTCGGTGATGGTGGCGGTGGGCGCCGGGACGTCGGTGATCGTCTCGTCCGGGGACGCGTCGGTGGTGGCGTCCGGCGGGACGTCGTCGACCTCCATGTGATCGTCCACCGGCGGGTCGTCGGTGGGCAGGGGGTCGATCAGGGTCTCGTCGGGAGTGGGGCCGGGGGCGGCGGATCGCCGCTTGGGGACCGCGAACTCCGCGGTGTTCGTGTGGTCCGGGGGGACGTACCCCGGGGAATCGCCGCTCACCTGGTCACCTCTCCAGCGTGTGGTCTCACTGGATGCGACGGTCCGCGGGGCGTTCCGGTTCGCCCGGAACGCGATCATTCTGGACGCCGGAGCGGCTACTCCTCCGAGCCGCGGCGGGCGGCGCGGCGCTGGTGCCGGTTGAGCATGTCGGTGATCAGGCCGATCGCGTCCGGGGTGGTGGTGTCCGGGGCTCCGCTGAGCCAGCGGGTGGCCTCGGCGAGCAGGTCCTCGGCGGCGTCGCCCGCGCGGCGCTCGTCGGCGAGGCGGCCCAGGACGTCGCCGAGGCGCAGGGCCGCTCCGGGGCTGCCGGCCTCGGCGGCGCGGCGGTACCAGGACGCGGCCTGTTCGAGGTCGCCGTCGCGTTCGAAGGTCTCCCCCAGGCCGTGGGCGACGCCCGCGAACGGCTCGTCCTCGACGGTCCGTACGGACTCGGGACGCCAGGTTCGGGCGGGCATGGGATTCTCCGGGGCGGCTCTGGGAAGGGGCGCGCGCGCCGCGTGTGCCGCGGCGCGCGATCTCGGGTAACTCATGGTGGCCGTCCGGCGCCGCCTTCGCCACCGGTTTGGGCATGTTCACCGGCATTTCTGGTGTTCGTGCGACTACAGTGCGCTAAATCACCTGGTCAGGCGACGAGGTCCTGGTAGTCGGGGTGCTTCTCGATCCAGCCCTTGATGAACGGGCAGAGCGGGATGAGGGTCCGGCCACCGGCGCGGACGTCGTCCAGGGCGCCGCGGGCGAGCGCGCCCCCGACGCCCTGCCCCTCGAAGCCGGGGAGGGTCTCGGTGTGGGTGAAGACGACGATCCGGCCCTTGGCGCGCAGTTCGTATTCGGCGAACCCCGCGAGCTCCCCGTCCACGGTGATCTCGTAGCGGCTCTGGTCGGGGGCGTCCTTGACGATTTTGTTCATGCCCGATCAATGCCCGGACGGGCATGAAGATTCCCGTCCGGGACGCGATCAGCCGGCGGGCTCGTGACCGGCGTGGAGCAGGCAGTACGTGACGGCCTCCTCCAGGGCCTGCCAGGACGCGGCGATGACGTTGTCCTCGACGCCGACCGTGCCCCACTCACGCTCGCCGTCGCTGGACTCGATGAGGACGCGGGTGCGGGCGTCGGTGCCGTGCGTGCCCTCCAGGATGCGGACCTTGTAGTCGGTCAGCTCCATGCGGGCGAGCTCGGGGTAGAGGCGGCCGAGCGCGAGGCGGAGCGCGTTGTCGAGGGCGTTGACCGGACCGTTGCCCTCGCCGGTGGCGATGATCCGCTCCCCCTTGGCGTACAGCTTGACGGTGGCCTCCGACACCATGGAGCCGTCCGGGCGGCGCTCCACGATCGTCCGCCACGACTCGACGTCGAAGTGCCGGGGGCGGACGCCGGTGAGCTCCTCGCGCAGCAGCAGCTCGAAGGACGCGTCGGCGGCCTCGAAGGTGTAGCCGGTGGACTCCAGCTCCTTGACCTTGGTGACGACGGCCCCGGCGCGTTCGCCGGACAGGTCGTAGCCGAGCTCGCGGCCCTTCAGCTCGACCGACGCGCGTCCGGCCATGCTGGAGACGAGCATCCGCATGTCGTTGCCGACGGCGGCGGGGTCGATGTGCTGGTAGAGGTCCGGGTCCACCTTGATCGCGGACGCGTGCAGCCCGGCCTTGTGCGCGAACGCGGACAGGCCGACGTACGGCTGCTGCGAGCCGGGCGCGACGTTGGTGACCTCGGAGACGGCGTGGGCGGTGCGGGTCATGAGCGCGAGCTGCTCGTCCGAGACGAGCCTCATGCCGCGCTTGAGCTGCAGGTTCCCGACGAGCGTGAAGAGGTTGGCGTTGCCGCTGCGTTCGCCGTAGCCGTTGGCGCAGCCCTGCACGTGGGTCGCGCCGGCGCGGACGGCGGCCAGCGTGTTGGCGACCGCGCAGCCCGAGTCGTCGTGGCAGTGGATGCCGACGCGCGCGCCCACGGACACGACGTCGTGGACGACCTCGGCGAGCTCGTCCGGCAGCATGCCGCCGTTGGTGTCGCAGAGCGCGACCACGTCGGCGCCCGCCTCGGCGGCCGTCCGGACGACCTCCAGCGCGTACGCGCGGTTGGCGAGGTAGCCGTCGAAGAAGTGCTCGGCGTCCAGGAACACGCGTCGGCCCTCCGCGCGCAGGTGGGAGACCGTGTCGCGGATCATCGCGAGGTTCTCCTCCAGGGTCGTGCGGAGGGCCAGCTCGACATGCCGGTCGTGGCTCTTGGCCACGAGCGTCACGACGGACGCGCCCGAGTCGCGCAGAGCGGCCACCTGAAGGTCGTCGGCGGCCTTCACACCGGCCCGGCGGGTCGCGCCGAACGCGGTGAGCTGCGCGTTCCTCAGCCCCAGCTCTGTTCGAGCGCGGCGGAAGAACTCGGTGTCCTTGGGGTTGGCCCCGGGCCAGCCGCCCTCGATGAAGCCGACGCCGAGCGCGTCGAGGTGACGCGCGACGGCGAGCTTGTCGTCCACGGAGAGGTTGAGCCCCTCCTGCTGCGAGCCGTCACGCAGCGTGGTGTCGTACACGTGAAACGCGTCGCCCTGCATCTGTGAACCCTTCGAGGGACGACGGGACCGCGCCGGAAAACAGAAAGACCCCTCACGGACGTGAGAGGTCTGCGCGCCGGCGGTGTTCCGTCAGTTGCCGGCGCGCCAGCCGATAATCACGAGGCTGTCGCGCATGATGCCCTGAGCATGCCACAGCCGTCTCAAATTCGCCAACTCGTGTCTCATATATCGAGACGACTCCTGGTCGCGGGCATGAGAAAGCCCCGCGCGGCGGCGGAGGACGCCGGGCGGGGCCGTCTCGCGAACGGGTCGGCTCACGACCTTGGGGCCGTCTCGGAACCGGCCGCGTACCGGCCTCGGAGGCGGGCCGTCTCGGAGGCGGCCGTCTCTCAGGCGGGGCCGAGGGGGCGGACGAGGGGGCTGACCAGGTCAGGCGATCTTGTGGATCCAGCCGTACGTGTCGGGGCGGCGTCCGAACTGGATGCCGATCAGCTCCTCGCGCAGGCGCATGGAGATCGGGCCCGGCTCGCCGTCGCCGATCGCCCACGCGCGGTCGGCGCCCTTGACCGCGCCGACCGGGCTGATGATCGCGGCGGTGCCGCAGCCGAACACCTCGGTGAGCTCGCCGGACTCGCAGCCGTGCTGCCACTCGTCGATGTTGATCTTGCCCTCCTCGACCTGGATGCCGAGGTCGGGGGCGAGCCTGAGCATCGAGTCGCGGGTGATGCCGGGCAGCAGGGTGCCGGTGAGCGCCGGGGTGAGGATGCGCGGCTGCGGGCCGGAGCCGTAGACGAACATCAGGTTCATCGAGCCGACCTCCTCGACCCAGCGGTGCTCGACGGCGTCCAGCCAGACGACCTGGTCACAGCCGTTCTCGACGGCCTGGGCCTGCCCGGCGAAGGACGCGGCGTAGTTCCCGCCGGTCTTGGCCGCGCCCGTGCCGCCGGGGGCGGCGCGGGTGTAGTCCTGGGACAGCCAGACCGTGACCGGCTTGATGCCTCGCGAGTAGTAGTTGCCGGACGGCGACGCGATGATCATGAAAAGGTACTCGTTCGCCGGCTGGTTGACGCCGAGCAGCCGGGTCGTGGCGAACATGAACGGCCGCAGGTAGAGGCTGTGGCCCTCGGTCGTCGGGACCCAGTCGCGGTCGGTGGAGACCAGCAGGTCGATCGCCTCGACGAACAGCTCCTCGGGGATCTCCGGCATGGCCATGCGCTGCGCGGAGGCGTTCATCCGGGCGGCGTTGGCGTACGGGCGGAAGGTGACGATCGAGCCGTCCGCCTGGCGGTAGGCCTTGAGGCCCTCGAAAAGCTCCTGCGCGTAGTGCAGGACCTGGGAGGCCGGGTCCAGCGTGATCGGGCCGTAGGGCTCGAGCTTGGCGTCGTGCCAGCCCTTGTCCTTGTGGTAACGGATCGTGATCATGTGATCCGTGAAGTGCTGGCCCCATCCGGGATCGGCCAGAATTCCCGCGCGGTCCTCCGCCGAGACGGGGTTCTCGTTGCGCGTGATCTCGAAGTCGAGTGTGCTCATCGTGGTAGTCCTCTCCCGGATCGCCAGGCGGCACCGTTGCCGTCCGACCTTCCCTAGTGCCTATTGTCGTACTTCGTCCGGACCTGGTTAACGACCTGGCCGGATGGACTTGCCGAAGACGGCGGCACGATGAGAAAAAACCGGGCGCGCCGTCCCTGGCGCGCCCGGTCATGGCTGGTCGGCGAGCGCGCCTACCCGGCTACTCGCTTGGCGATGGCGTCACCGATCTGCGCGGTGGAGCGGACGCCCGCCCCCGCGCGCTCGATGAGGTCCTCGGCCACGGCGGACTCGACCCGGCGCGCGGCCGCGGTCTCTCCGAGGTGGTCCAGAAGCATCACGACCGACAGGATAGTGGCTGTCGGGTCCGCCTTGCCCTGCCCGGCGATGTCCGGGGCGCTGCCGTGGACCGGCTCGAACATCGACGGGGCGGTGCCGTCCGGGTTGACGTTGCCGGACGCGGCGAGCCCGATGCCGCCCGCGACGGCGGCGCCGATGTCGGTGATGATGTCGCCGAAGAGGTTGTCGGTGACGATCACGTCGAACCGCTGAGGCTGGTTGACGAAGTACATCGTCGCCGCGTCCACGTGGCAGTAGTCGGTCTCGACCTGCGGGAACTCCTCGCCGACGCGCCTCAGCGTCCGCTGGTAGAGATCACCCGCGTAGGCGAGGACGTTGTCCTTGTGGACGAGGGTCAGTTTCTTGCGCGGGCGGGCCGCGGCCTGCTGGAAGGCGTACCGGACGACCCGCTCGACGCCGAAGGCGGTGTTGACGCTCTCCTGGGTGGCGATCTCGTGCGGGGTGCCCTTGCGGATCACGCCGCCGGTGCCCGCGTAGAGGCTCTCGGTGCCCTCGCGGACGACCAGCATGTCGATGTCGTCCGGTCCGACGCCCGCGAGCGGCGAGGACGCGCCGGGCAGGAGCTTGACCGGGCGCAGGTTCGCGTAGTGGTCGAACTCGAACCGGGTGCGGAGCAGCAGGCCGCGCTCCAGCAGGCCGGACGGCACGGACGGGTCGCCGATCGCGCCGAGCAGGATGACGTCCTGGTCGCGCAGCTCCGCGAGGACCGAGTCCGGAAGGACCTCGCCGGTGCGGTGGTAGCGCGCGGCGCCGAGGTCGTACTCGGTCTGCTCGAAACTCAGGTCGTGGGCGGGGGCGACGGCGTCGAGGACCTTCAGCCCCTCGGCGACGACCTCCGGGCCGATCCCGTCACCGGGAACGGCCGCGAGTCGGATGCTGCGGGAAGCCATGCGCAGACTGTACCGCATTGTCTCACTCAATGGTCGTCCATCTCAATAGGTGAGACACCTTGGGAGCTGTGGCACTTGACGTCGAAACCCCCCGAAGGGGACGCTTCGGGTGACAAGTTCACATCGAGGCGACGGTGCGCAGGAACCCGGTGAGATTCCGGGACGGTCCCGCCACTGTGACCAGGAAGTCTCCCCCCGCAACTGACCACGGCCGGACACGGCTGGAAGGTCGGCGGGAGGCGCTGATCTGGGAGTCAGGACACTGACCCGTCGTCCTCCCGCTACCGGGGCGAGTGCACCCCGTGAGGAGACCCTGATGGCTCAGACCGCCCTTTCCCGGCAGTCCGCCGTTCCGCAGCCGGCGCCGCTGCGGATCCCCGTCCGCGACATCGTCCCGTGGGCGGTGCTCGCGGCCGTCCTCGGGCTCGTGCTGATCTACTTCGTCGGCGCGGAGCAGGGCGCGACGTCCCTGATCTCCGGGTCGTGGGTGCACGAGTTCACGCACGACGGCCGGCACCTGCTCGGCTTCCCCTGCCACTGATGGCGTCCCACGATGCCACCGCGTCCCCGGCTCCGCTGATGACCATGCGCGCCCTGCTCGTGCGGGGCATGGCCGTCGGGATCGCCGGGGCCGCCCTGGCGCTGGTCGTGGCGTGGATCTACGGGGAACCACAGGTCGGGGCCGCGATCTCCTTCGAGGAGGCGCACGCCGACCACTCCGGCGGGCATGAGGCCGAGGTGGTCTCCCGGGCCGTCCAGAAGAGCCTGGGGCTCGTGACGGCGGTCGGGGTCTACGGGGTCGCGATCGGCGGGATCTTCGCGATCGCGTTCGCCTTCGCCTACGGACGGCTCGGCGCGCTTCACGCGCGGGCGACGGCGGCGCTGGTGGCGCTGCTGGGATTCGTTGCGGTCGAGGGCGTGCCGTTCCTGAAGTACCCGGCGACTCCCCCGGCGGTCGGGAACCCGGACACGATCGGCGGCCGGACGGCCCTGTACTTCGGCATGGTCGCGATCGGGATCGCGACCGTCGTCGGGGCGGTGGTCGTCTGCCGGCGGCTGGCGCCGAGGGTCGGGGCGTGGAACGCGGTGACGCTGTCGGCCGTCGCGTTCGTGCTGGTGAACGCCGTTCTGTTTCAGGTCACGCCCAAGCCGGACGCCGTCCCTTCGGGCTTTCCGGCCGAGACGTTGTGGGACTTCCGCATCGCCTCGCTGGGGATGCAGGTCGTCCTGTGGGCGACGCTCGGGCTGCTCTTCGGGTGGCTGACCGAGCGGGCCGCGCGGAAGTGAGGAGGTGGGGCCGACGGGTTCGTCGGCCCCACCTCCAGCCTGAATCGGCACGCCTTCGCGGCTTCGGTCAGAGGTGGCGGGCCAGTTCCCACGGGTCGTGGGCGGAGAACACCTCGACCTCGTCGCCGTGGTCGCGGACCAGTTCGCGCAGGCGGGCCTGCGTGCCGAGCCTCAGGTCGGCGTGGACCTGGGACGTGGTCTGGACGACGTCCATGACCGGGTGCGGCTCCTTCTCGTCGCGCATCTCGCGGTGGTAGTAGTACGCGTCGCCGCAGTGGAGGAGCCAGCGGTCGGCGTCCTGGACGGCGATCCCGGCGTGGCCCGCCGTGTGGCCTCCGAGGGGGATGAGCCTGATCTCGGGCGGCAGGCCGTCCAGGGGGACGGACGTGAAGCCGAACCACCGGTCGTCGGACGCGCCGTCGTAGGTGACCCACCTGGGGCCGTGCGCCCAGTGCGCCGGACGGTAGCGGGTGGCGGCGTCCGCGGCGAGCGCGGCGTCCCGCTCGGCGGCCAGGACGTGGACGGCGGCGTCCGGGAAGTCGGGGAGGCCGCCGCAGTGGTCGACGTCCAGGTGGGTGAGAACGATGTTCCGCACGTCGGACGGGTCGTAGCCGAGGGCCTCGACCTGACGGACGGCGGTCTCCGACTCGTCCAGCGTGGGCCCGGCCATCGCGATCCAGCCCGCGTCGAGGGAGCCGTGCGGGTCGCGGACGTCGCCGAGCCCGAGCCCGGTCTCGACCAGGACCAGGCCGTCGGCGTCGGTCTCGACGAGCAGGCAGTGGTTGACGGCGTGGGCGGGCTGGGGGCCGTCGTAGGTCGCCTCGACGGTGCGCATGGAGCCGCAGTTCAGGTGGTGGATCCTCATGCGGGCTATGCTGCGACTTGAAGCGCGGTTCAAGTCAAGGAGGCGACCGTGGACGGTTCGCTGCTGGACATCGGCGAGGTCGCGCGGCGCTCCGGGCTCGCGCCGTCCGCGCTGCGGTTCTATGAGGCCAAGGGCCTGATCGAGCCCGCCGGACGCAACGGGCACCGGCGTGCCTACCATCCCGACGTGCTGGTTCGGCTCGGGATGATCAACTGCGCGCGCAGCGCCGGGTTCACGGTCGCCGAGGTCGCGAGCTTCCTGGCGGCCCGTCCGGGGGACGGCGTGGGTGAGCGGATGACGGCGAAGGCCGAGGCCCTGGACGAGCAGATCGCCCAGCTCACGCGCCTGCGCGACAGCCTCCGGCACGCGGCGGTGTGCGATCACGACCCGGTCGTCGACTGCCCCGACTTCAGGCGCGCCATCGGCCGCGTCCCGGCCGGGGGTTAACCGGGGGTCAGCCGGGCCGCCGCCCCAGGAGGGCGCAGTCTCCGCACATCTCGCCGCCGGGCGGGACCTTGTAGTACAGGCAGCAGCTTCGGCGGACGTAGCCGCGCGACGTGAACCCGCCCGCCGCATCCAGGGGCGGGTGGGACAGGACGGCTCGGACGAACGGGACGAGGGTCGGGGCCAGATCGGGGGCTATGCGGGCCGCATAGAGGGTCCCGGCCAGCGCGGACGCCGCGTTTCCCCAGATCAGGCCGTCCGCGAGCTTGACCACCTTGTTCATCGTGTCGCGCAGAGGCCGAAGCTGGCCGTCGGCCACCGTCTCGAACGCGTCGGCCGGGGTCGCGGGCCGTCCCGTGGGGTTCGCCAGCCACAGGGCTATGGGGGCGCCAGGGGCCCATCGCCAGTGCAGGGACGCCAGGTCGGGGACGACCCCGAGGGCGGCCGACGCCACGACCGGGGACCACAGGCGGGACGCGATGCCCTGGAACAGGATGCTCGCGGCGACGCGGCGGTCGGTCGTGCCGAGGCGCTGCGCGTACTGGTCGATGAGTCCGTTCAGGCGCTCGGGGTCGGTTTCGGGGAGGGGACGCCAGGTCGGGTCGACCTCCTCGTCCGGGTCGGTCGAGACGGCGAAGTACGGGCCCAGCGTGGCGGCCCGGCGGAGTGCCTCCTTGACGTCGTCCATCAGCCGACCGCCGGTTCCGCGACCTTGCGGTGGAAGACGAGGTCCATCGCGGTGCTGACGCCGATCGCGAGCGCGCCGAGGACCGTCGCGTCCGCGCCCAGGGCGGACGGCTCGACCGGTGGCGGGTCCAGTGGCGTCATGGCGGCGAGCCGTTCGCGGACCGCGCCCAGCAGGACGTCCTGGCCGTGCCGGACCAGGCCGCCGCCGATCACCACCAGGCGCGGGTCGAGGACGGCGATCACGCTGGCGAGGGCACGGCACACGTTGCCCGCCTCGTACTGGACGGCCTCGACCGCGAGCGGATCCCCCGCGCGGGCCGCGTCGTAGACCCCGGCCGTGGTCAGCTGGCCGTCCATGCCGAGGCGGCGGGCCGTGGCGACGAGACCTGCGGCGGAGAGCACGCTTTCCAGCATGCCGTGTCGTCGCGCCTCGGGCGCGCGCGTGAGCGGGTCGGTCTCGACGAGGGGCAGGAAGGCGACCTCGCCCGCGGCTCCCCGCGCCCCTCGGAAGAGCCTGCCGTTCAGGACGATGCCCATGCCGATGCCCGTCCCGACGGAGAGGAACACGAAGTCGGAGACGCCGCGTCCGAGGCCGTGGGCCTGCTCGCCAAGGGCGGCGAGCGCGATGTCGTTCTCGATGAGGACGGGCGCGGGCAGGCGTTCGACCAGGTCGCGGGTGATGCCCGGGGCGTCCCAGCCGGGCAGGTTCGGGGCCAGGCGCAGCCGGTGCGCCTCGGTGTCGTGGACACCGGGCGTGCCGATCACGATGTGGGTCAGGTCGGCGGGCGCGCACCCGGCCTCGGCGGCGAGCTCGTCCACGAGGGAGACCAGCTGCCGGGTCAGGTCGGCGGGGCCGCTCGCACGGGACCGGATGTCCCTTCTGACCAGCACTTCTCCGTCCAGGCCGCAGAGCGCGGCGCGGACCCATTCGCGGCCGACGTCGATGCCGACGGCCCGTCCGGCGTCGGGATGGATCTCGTACAGCATCGCGGCGCGTCCGGCGTTGCCCGTGCGGTGCCCGACCGTCCGGACGAGCCCGGCGCGTTCCAGGTCGGCCAGCGCGAGCGACACCGTCGGTTTCGACAGTCCGGTCTCGCGCGCCACCTCCGGACGGGACACCGGGCCGAGCTCCCGGATCCGCTCGTACACCGCCCGCTCGTTCATCACCCTCAGCACACTGGTGGTGCTGGCCACCGGCCTGCCGATCGCCGCCGTCACGCTGCTTCCCCCAACTGGTCCCCCCAACGCTCCGTCCGCCGGGACGCACCACGTCCCAGACCGGATGGTCGCATGCCCTTGTTTTGTTAGGAAGCCTCTCTTACTTTCAACTCAACGGCCAGCCACCAGAAGGCGGTGCGTGCCATGCACCTCAACACCCTCCAGACCAGGACGCCGCACACCAGGATCCGGCTGCGAACCCCACGGACCGCCGCGGTGGCGGTCACCCTCCTCGTCGCCCTCGCGGGCTGCGGCGGAGGAGGCGGCGACGGAGGCAAGCGCAAGGGCGCGCCGTCCGCCGACACCGCGACCATCGCGCTGCTGCTCCCCGAATCCAAGACCACCCGGTACGAGGCGTTCGACCGTCCGCTGTTCCAGGAGCGGGTGAAGCAGCTCTGCCCCCGCTGCACCGTCCTCTACTCCAACGCCGACCAGGACCCGGCCCGGCAGCAGAACCAGGTCGAGTCCTCGCTGACCCGGGGCGCGAAGGTGCTCGTCCTGGACGCCGTGGACGCCAAGGCCGTCGCGCCGCAGGTCAACCAGGCCGGACGGCGGCACGTCCCGGTCATCGCCTACGACCGGCTCATCACGAACGTGCCCTACTCCTACTACGTCTCGTTCGACAACGTCCGCGTCGGCCAGATGCAGGGCCAAGCACTCCTTGACGCCCTGAACGCGCGGCACACGCTGGGCAAGGGCCGCATCGTCATGCTGAACGGCGCGCCCACCGACCCCAGCTCGGCCGACTACAAGAAGGGCGCGCACAGCGTCCTGGACGGCAAGGTCCCGATCGGCCGCGAGTACGACACCCCCGACTGGAGCCCCGACAAGGCGCAGCAGGAGATGGAGCAGGCCATCACCGCGCTCGGCCGCGACTCGATCGTCGGCGTGCTGTCGGCGAACGACGGGATGGCGGGCGGCGCGATCACCGCGATGCGGCGCGCGGGCTACCGGCCGATCCTCCCGATCACCGGGCAGGACGCCGAGCTGGCGGCCGTCCAGCGGATCATCGGCGGCGAGCAGTACATGACCGTCTACCTGAACATCAAGGCGCAGGCGTACAAGTCGGCCGAACTGGCCGTCGCGCTGGCCCGCGGGCAGAATCCCGCCGCGCCGGCGACCGTGCCGAACGGCTCGGGGAGGGTTCCGGCGTTCCTGCTGTCCCCGACCGCCGTGACCTCCGCGAACATCAAGGACACGATCATCAAGGACGGCTTCTACACCGCCTCCCGGCTCTGCTCTGACAGGGCACGCGCCTGCCGGGCAGCAGGGCTCCAATGACCGCCCCCGCCCCTTCCGCACCCGTGCTGTCGGCGCGCGGCGTCGGACGCTCGTTCGGGGCCGTCCGGGCCCTGGACGACGTGACGCTCGACCTGCGCGCCGGGGAGGTGACCGCGCTCGTCGGCGACAACGGCGCGGGCAAGTCCACGCTGGTGAAGATCCTGTCCGGGGTCGTCGTACCGGACGCCGGGCGGATCGTCCTCGGCGGCGAGCCGGTCCGGATCGTCCGGCCGCACGACGCCCGCGCGCTCGGCGTCGCGACCGTCCACCAGGACCTCGGGCTCTGCGAGAACCTCGACGTCGTCGCGAACCTGTTCCTCGGCGCGGAGCCGCACCGCTGGTCGCTGCTGCGCTCGCTCCGGATGGAACGCGCCGCGCGCGACCTGCTGGCGTCCCTGGACGTCCGGATCCCGGATCTGCGCACCCCGGTCGCGTCCCTCTCCGGAGGCCAGCGGCAGTCGGTCGCGATCGCCCGCGCGCTGCTCGGCGAGCCCCGCGTCGTCCTGCTGGACGAGCCGACCGCCGCGCTCGGCGTGGAGCAGACCGCGCAGGTCCTGGCCCTGATCCGCCGCCTGCGTGATCGCGGGCTGGCCGTCCTGGTCATCTCGCACAACCTCGCGGACGTCCGGGCCGTGAGCGACCGCATCGCCGTCCTGCGCCTGGGCCGCGACGCGGGCGTGTTCCGCACGGCCGAGACCGCCACCGAGACCGTCGTCGCCGCCATGACCGGCGCCGGGGCCGCCGCATGACCCGCACACCCCACGCCACGGAGGACACGAGGTGAACCCGTCACTCGACCTGCCCGGACTCGGTGACCGGAGGCTGCGGCTCCCGCGACCGTCCGGAGGCGATCCGGGCGCGCTGCCGGTCGTCGCCGGGCTCACCCTGATCGCCGTCGTGTTCGGCTCGCTGAACGGCCACTTCCTGTCCAGCGAGAACCTCACCAACCTCGCGCTCCAGATGGCCGCGACCGGGACCATCGCGCTGGGGATCGTCCTGGTCCTGCTGCTGGGCGAGATCGACCTGTCGGCCGGGTCGGTGAGCGGGCTGACGGCCGTGGTGATGACGGTGCTGAACGTCCGCGAACACGTGCCGTCCGGGCTCGCGGT
Organism: Actinomadura oligospora ATCC 43269; assembly: GCF_000518265.1. GTDB lineage: Bacteria > Actinomycetota > Actinomycetes > Streptosporangiales > Streptosporangiaceae > Spirillospora > Spirillospora oligospora. Next base: position 101,638 of record NZ_JADG01000018.1, read on the forward strand.
GCTGCTCGCGCTCGGCGCGGCGGCGCTGGTCGGGCTCACGCACGGGCTGATGTTCACCGTCCTGCGGATGCCGTCGTTCGTGGTCACGCTCGCCGGGCTGATCGGCTGGCAGGGCCTCATGCTGTACCTGCTCGGCCGCGACGGGACGATCAACCTGCCGTTCGACGGACCCGTCTCCACGCTCAGCGACACGTGGCTGCCGACCTGGCTGAGCTGGGCTTTCGTCATCGGGGCAGGCACGGTCTACCTGGTCACGGCGCTGCTCGTCCGGCGGGCGAGGGCCCGGACCGGGCTGCCGGTGTCCGGGCCGGTCCCGCTCGCGCTGCGCACCTTCGGGCTGGTGGCGGTGCTCGCGGCGGCCGTCGCGGTCATGTCGGGCGACCGGGGCGTCCCGCTGACCCTGGTGATCTTCGGCGGGCTGGTCGTCCTGCTGGACCTGGTCCTGCGCCTCACCCTGCCCGGACGCTGGGTCTACGCCGTCGGCGGGAACGCCGAGGCGGCGCGGCGCGCCGGGATCGCGGTGGCGCGCGTCCGGCTGCTGGTCTTCGTCGCGTCGTCGGTGCTGGCCGGGGCGGGCGGGATCCTCGCCGCGAGCCGCCTGTCGGCGGTGAACCAGAGCTCGGGCGGCAGCGACATCCTGCTGAACGCGATCGCTGCGGCCGTCATCGGCGGGACGAGCCTGTTCGGCGGCCGCGGACGGGCCTACGCCGCGCTGCTCGGAATCCTCGTCATCCAGTCCGTCGCGAACGGGATGCTGCTGCTCAACGTGGACTCCTCGGTCCGCTTCATGGTGACGGCCGGGGTGCTGGCGCTCGCCGTCGCGATCGACTCGGCCGCGCGCGGCGGACGCCGGTGAGCGCCGGGTTCGTCCTCGGGATCGACTTCGGCGGCACCAAGATCGCGATGGCGACGGCCGGACCGGACGGAGCCGTCCTGCGGACCGTCCGGCTGGCGACCCGGGCGGAGGACGGCGCGGACGTCGTCCTCGGGCGGGCCCTGGACGCCGCGCGCCGCCTCGCCGAGGAGACCGCGCGGGACGAAGGACCCCTGGTCGCGGCCGGTGTCGCCACCTTCGGCGTCGTCCGGGGCGACCGCGTGCTGCTCGCGCCGAACGTCCCGGGCTGGGAGGACCTGCCCCTCCCCCGGCTGCTCAACGACGGGCTGGACGCTCCGGTCGTCCGGCTGGACAACGACGTCAACGCCGCGACGGCCGCCGAGCTGCGCTGGGGCGGCCTCGCCGGGACCGACACCGGCCTGTACGTGAACCTCGGCACCGGTCTCGGCGCGGGCGTCGTCGCAGGTGGACGCGTCGTCCGCGGCGCGAACGGCGCGGCGGGCGAGATCGGCTACCTGCTCCGCTCCCCCGGCGAACCGGGCCACGGCGCGGGCCGCGCGCCCCTGGAGGAGCACGTGTCGGGCGGCGGGCTGGCGCGGCGCGCGTCCGCCCTCGCCGGGCGGGAGATCACCGCGCCCCAGCTGTTCGGGCCGTCGGTCCCCGCCGAGCTGCGCGTCCTGCGCGACCGGGCGCTGGGCGACCTCGGCATGGCGATCGCCAACCTCGCGATCACCCTCGACCCGGAACGGGTCGTGCTCGGCGGCGGCATGGCCGCCGAACCGGCCCTGGTGTCCCGGCTGGAGCACCTGCTGGCGCGGGCCGTGCCGTTCCCTCCGGCCCTGAAACCCGCCCATTTCGGCGCGGACGCCGCGCTGCGCGGAGCCCTCGCCCTCGCCCTGGACTCCCTGTAGCGGAGACGGGCGGTAATGGAACCGGCCAGGGTCAGAGACCGCGGCGGTCCAGCGCCGTCTGCAGGGCGCGCTTGGCCTCCTCGGCCGCGTCGTCGGACAGGGCGGCAAAGATCTGGGACTGCATGGCAGAACTCCGAAGGTCGCTGGTGATGTGAGCGCGGGGACGGCTCGGGGAGCGTGGTTCGCACGTCCCCGGGTCCGGTCGGAACCCGCTGGCGGCAGCGGAGGATGTCCACGGAACGCCGCATTCGTCCCTTGCGACGTTACCTCCGGATCGGCGATCTGTCTTGACCGCTGGCCATTCGTCCCACACTCTGAGACGACATATGGGGTGAACTGCACAAACAGAACGGGCGGGTGGCCGAAGCCACCCGCCCGTCAGAGTCGCGCGTCAGGTGCGCGCCAGCGTCCCAGGCTCAGGAGTCCAGGTCCGCCCGGCGGCCCATGTCGGCGCCGACCTCGGCGGCGATGGCGTCCACCAGCTGCGCCGGAATCGCCTCGTCCACGGTCAGCGCGATCAGCGCCCGGCCGCCCTTGACGTCCCGGCCGACCTGCATCCCGGCGATGTTGACGCCCGCGTCGCCGAGCAGCTTGCCGACCACGCCGACGATGCCCGGACGGTCGCTGTAGGAGAAGAACGCCATGTGCGCCGTGGGCAGCAGCTCCATGTCGTAGCCGTTGATCTCGATGATCCGCTCGTGGTGCTTCGGGCCGGTCATCGTGCCGGACACCGAGATCACCGCGCCGTCGGCCATCGTGCCGCGGACCTGGACGACGTTGCGCCAGTCCGGGCTGTCCTCGGAGGTGGTGAGCGACACCTCGACGCCCCGGTCGCGGGCCAGCAGCGGCGCGTTGACGAAGGTGACCGACTCGGTGACCACGTCGGCGAACACGCCCTTGAGGGCGGCCAGCTCCAGCACCTTCACGTCGTGGCCGGTGATCTCGCCGCGGACGACCACGTCCAGGCGCACCGGGACGCCGCCCGCGAGCGCGGTGAAGATCCGGCCCAGCTTCTCGGCCAGCGGCAGGCCCGGCTTGACGTCCTCGGCGACCGCGCCGCCCTGGACGTTCACCGCGTCCGGCACGAACTCGCCGGACAGCGCCAGCTTCACCGACCGGGCGACCTGCGTGCCCGCCTTCTCCTGCGCCTCGTGCGTGCTCGCGCCGAGGTGCGGGGTGGCCACCACGTTGTCGTGCACGAACAGCGGGCTGTCGGTGCAGGGCTCGGTGGAGAACACGTCCAGGCCCGCGCCCGCGACCCGGCCCTCCTTGAGCGCCAGGTCGAGCGCCTCCTCGTCCAGGATGCCGCCGCGGGCCGCGTTCACGATCCGGACCGACGGCTTGACCATGCGCAGCTCGCGGTCGCCGACCAGGCCGAGCGTCTCGGGCGTCTTCGGCAGGTGGACGGTGATGAAGTCGGACTCGGTGAGCAGCTCGTCCAGCGTGACCAGCTTGACCCCGAGCTGGGCCGCCCGGGCGGCCTGCACGTAGGGGTCGAACGCGATCACGTTCATGTCGAACGCGGCCAGGCGCTGGGCGACCAGGACGCCGATGCGGCCGAGGCCGAGCACGCCGACGGTCTTGCCCTGCAGCTCGACGCCGGTGTATTTGGACCGCTTCCACTCGCCCTGCTTCAGCGCCGCGTGCCCCTGCGGGACGTTGCGGGCGATGGCGAGGAGCAGCGCGATCGCGTGCTCGGCGGCGGTGACGATGTTGGAGGTCGGGGCGTTCACGACCATGACGCCCGCCTTGGTGGCGGCCTCGACGTCCACGTTGTCGAGGCCGACGCCCGCGCGGGCGACCACGCGGAGCCTGGTGGCGTGCTCGAACACCTCGGCGTTGACCTTGGTGGCGGAGCGGACGATCAGCGCGTCGACGTCGGTGATGGCCGGGAGGAGGGCGGCACGGTCGGCGCCGTCCACGTGACGGACCTCATAGTCGTTCTCGAGGACCGCGAGGCCGGCCGGGGAGAGTTCTTCTGCGACAAGGACGACAGGCTTGCTCAAGGAACAGTCCTTCGATGGTGGATGGTGCACGTGCTGTGCGCGAACATCGCGAGCTCACCCCGTCGTGCCCTCGCCTGCTCCCCGAGTCTATAGGGACCCCGGAGGCCGGGACGCGACCCCCACGACACTCGCCGGTAACCGTCCCATGACCGCCCCTTGACCCACCTGAATGCCCATCTGACCTGTGAGAACACCACCGGCCCGACCGCTGCTCGCGGTCGGGCCGGTGGCCGGGGGGGGGGAGGGAGGGGAGGACCCGAGGATCAGTGGCCGGGCGCGGCGGCCGGACGGCCCGCCGTGTACAGCCAGGTCTTGATGACGTCGTCGATGTTCTTGCCGGAGACCTTCTCGACGTGCCGGACGAACTGGGCGATGGTCGCGTCGCCGCCGCCCTTCCGCGCCTGCCACGTCCTCAGCGCCTTGAAGAACGCCTTGTCGCCCACCCGCAGCCGGATCGCGTGGACGGCGAGCGCGCCCCGGTCGTAGACCTGGTCGGCGAACGGGTCCTTCGCGCCGGGGTCGCCGGGCAGCAGGTCCCACCAGGCGTCGCCCGCCGGGTGCGCGTCGTAGACCTTGTCGGCCTCCTTCTGCGCGGTGGACTCACCGGTGTGGTCGGCCCACAGCCACTCGGCGTAGGTGGCGAAGCCCTCGTTCAGCCAGATGTCCTTCCAGTCGTGGACGGACACGTTGTCGCCGAACCACTGGTGCGCGTTCTCGTGCACGACGACGCTGTAGTTCGGCTTGCCCTTGGCGAAGAACTTCGGGCTGTAGAACGGCCGCGTCTGGGTCTCGATGGCGAACCCGGCCTTGGTGTTCGGGACCGTCCCGCCGACGGCGTCGAACGGGTACCGCCCGAACAGGGAGCTCTCCCACTTCAGGATCTCGGGAGTGCGCTTCAGGCTGGTCAGCGCGTCGGCCTTGGTGGCGGCGGGCAGGTCCGAGGCGATCGCGTACTCGTACGGCAGGCCGTTCGGGGTGCGCCCCTTGACGGTGTCGAACTTCCCGACCGCCAGGGTCGCCAGGTAGGTGGCCTGCGGACGGTTCTCGCGCCAGCCGTAGGTCGTCCAGCCGCCCTTGCTGCGGACGCCGGTCGACACGCCGTTGCTGATCGCCTGGTGGTCGTCCGGGACGGTCACCGAGACGTCGAAGGTGGCCTTGTCACGCGGGTGGTCGTTGCTCGGGTACCACCACCAGGCGACCTCGGGCTCGTTCGCCGCGACACCGCCGGTCGTGGTGCGCTGCCAGCTGGTGAATCCGTTGATCTTCACCGAGGACGGGACGCCGCCGTAGGTGACGACCGTGGTGAACTCCCCGCCCTTGCGCAGCGCCTTCGGCGGCGTGATCACGAGCTCGTGGGCGCCCTCGGCGGTGAACTTCGCGGGCCTGCCGTCGACCGTGACCTTGCTGACCGACAGGCCGAAGTCCAGGTTGAACCGGGTCAGGCCCTGCGTCGCGCGGGCCTTGAGCGTCGCGACGCCGTCCAGCCGATCGGTCTCCGGCTGGTACCGGAGCTTGAGCCCGTAGTGCGAGACGTCGTAGCCTCCGTTGCCATAGTCCGGGTAGTACGGGTCACCGGCACCCGGTGCTCCCGGCCCGGCGGCCGGCGGGGTCGCCTGCACGGCGGCCTGCCCGCTGAGCAGGACGCCGACGGCACCGGCCGCCGCGATCGCGGCGCGCGCGCTGCTGCGCATTCGCACTCCTTTGTGAGAAGGGGGATTGTTCGCTTAACCTACTGGAAAAGTAGGAAATACCTGGGAGCGACACTCGTGATCTTGGTCACGTTTGCGCAAACGGGAAACCCAGCCCAGGTCAAGCCCCGCGCTCAGCGGCCGGGCGCGGGCTCAGGCGCGCGGGCGCAGTCTCGCGGGCTCAGCGATGCGGGTCAGGCGGCTTCGGGCTGGGCGGCGAGGATGGACGCGACGCGCTCCGCGTCCCGGACGGCGATGTGCGGGACGTCCACGAACACCCGCATCGGCCCGGCCGGAAGGCCCAGCTCGTCGGCGACCCGGAGCTGCACCTCGCGCAGCGGGACGTAGGAGAGGTACGCCCGGTGCACGTCCTGCGAGCGGTACATGGCCGTCATGACCAGCCGGTACGCACGAAGCCGGAACGCGAGGGCCACCAGGCACGGGACGGTGTCGGCGGTCTCCCCCGGATCGGTCAGCGACACCCAGGCACTGGTCGTCCAGGGACGCGCGCGCAGGAGCGCGGCGGCCCAGTGCAGCTGGTCCACGCCGTGCCGGTCGCGCAGGCGTCCGCCGATCCCGTCGGCCGCCTCGGCGCGCTCACGCGGCATCCGCGACCAGTGCGCGATCCGGGCCCGGTCGCCGTACTCGCCGAGCACCGGATCGTCCCAGCTCAACGACGCGATCTCGAAGAGGACGGGCGGGCCCTCGATGATCGGCCCGCGGTCCTCCATGCCCGCCTCGCCCGCGCGCCAGACGTGCCGCAGCAGTCCGATCCACGCCTGCCCGCACGTCCCCCAGCGCTGGAGGTCGTTCCCCGCCACAGGGACCACCTCACACCCCCGCCGAGGATTCCGGACGGACCGCAAGGAATTGCAGAGAATTACCTTCTCGCCCGCCGCGTCGCCGGCAGTTGTTCACCATCCGAGCGGACCGGCCCCACCCCCTGGCCCGGTCCGCGAAAGCGCCTGTCATCACTCTCGCCCCACTGCCGCTCGGGGCGCGGCCACAATCGCAGGTTCGCGCCGGTGCGCCGAATCGCCGCGGCCGTAGCGGCTTGACTTCAGTATCCGACAGAGAACCTCAAAAAGGTAGATTCCCCTCGCCATCGGGTTCGGGAAATCTTTACGCGCCGTGCTGACTGGGCTGTATCGGACGTCCCGTCCAAGAGCCCGGTCAGAGCCCGTCCGGGAGCCCGCCCGGCGGGGCCGTCCGGGGCTACCGGTGCAGGACGACGTAGCCCTCCCGCGAGAACACCGTCCGGTAGCCGTCCCGCGCGAGTCGCGCGACCCGCTCCCGCTGCTCGTCCACCGAGGTGAAGGGGAACTGGGCGTAGGCGACGTCCCCGACGACCCAGGGGGCCCAGCGGGGCGTCCGGTCCCAGAGCAGGACGCGGGTGCGGCCGGACAGCGCGGGCCCGGCGTGGTTGACCGCCTCGACCTCCACCCCGGACGGCACCCGCGCCACGGCCGCCGCGGCGGCCAGCTCACGCGCGCCCCGCTCGTAGAGGGACCCGTCGGCGAGCGACCGGAACGCGAACGCCGGGACGGTCACGACCGTCCCCACCAGCATCCCCGCGACCAGCCACGATCCGGCACGTTCCGGCACCGGCGCGCCGTTCCACGCGAACCCGCTACGACTCCGCAGGTGGTCACGGACGCGGTCCGCGCCGTCCACCCCCGCGAGGACGAGCACCGCGATGAGGAAGGCGTTGTAGTGGTAGTGCGGCGCCCACCAGTTGTCGAACTTCCCGGACAGCATCCGCTCCAGCAGCGGCGGGACGACCACGAGCGTCAGCGGCGACACCAGGGGCAGCGCCAGGAACGGCAGGACGAGCAGCGTCATCGTCGCGAGCTTCACCGGCGGCGTGCCGAGCGCCGTCACCGCGTCCCACGGATGCGTCAGGACGTGCAGCGCCGCGCTCCTCATGTCGTTCCCGAAGTCGGTGTACGCGAAGTAGTAGCTCCCGCTCCCGCCGAACGCCGGGATCAGCACGCGGGACGCGACGACCGTCGTCAGCAGCCCGAGGACGACCAGCGCCGCCCCCAGCGGACGATCGCCGCGCAGCGCCCACGCGCGGTCGAGGCGGGTCGTCGGCCGCAGCGCCAGCAGGGTGAGGCCGAACCCGGCGACGAGCAGGCCGGTGTCCTCCTTGACCAGCAGCAACAGGACGGCCGCGACCGCCGCCCTTCCCCGGCGTCCCGCGTCGAACCGCTCGATCGCGAGCGCCGTCAGCAGCGGCGCGAACGCGACCTCGTGGAAGTCGAAGCGCAGCGCCTCGGCGATCGGCCACGACAGCGCGTACGCGAGCGACGCGCACACCGCGGCGGCGCGGCCGAGGCGGCGTTCGGTGAACCTCCAGATCGGCACGATCGCGAGCGCGAACAGCACGGCCTGCGTGATCAGCAGCGTCGCCGGGCCGTCGTGCAGCCGGTAGAGCGGCGCGATCAGCGCCAGGATCGGCGAGAAGTGGTCGCCGAGGATCGAGAAGTCCGGACCGAACCCGTTGTGCACGCCCTTGACCGGCGCGACCGGGGGCCCGAGGCGGCTGTAGGAACGGACAGCCTGGTCGAAGATGACCAGGTCGTAGGTGCTCGTCCGGAACATGCGCAGGCGCAGCAGCGCGAACGTCGCGTAGACGCCCGAAGCGAGGACGACCACGAAGGCGAGCAGCACGGGGGCCGTCCGTCCGCCCGGCCGGACGCGTTCCGCGGTCGTGTCACTCGCCGTCACCGGAACAGCCACCAGCGGGACGCTACCAGCGCACACGTCCCGCTCACGACGACTTCGCCGCTTCGGACCGTCCCCGACGGCGACCCCCGCACCCCCGAAACCGGCGACCGCCGCCCCGCCGCGGAGGACACCAGAGCGCCCCGACACGCTGTGACGATTTCACGGTACGCGGTCGCCCGGCCCTTTAACGTAACCGTGGAACCCGGCCGACCTGGAGATCCCGTGACCCCGGACCGCACGATCAGTGTCCTGCACGACATCCTGCGCGCGTACGACCACCGCTTCCTGGACCTCGACCGCGAGAACCGGGACCGGCTCATCGACGGCACCCGGCGGTTCCTCGGCGAGTCCGGGCTGAGCGACGACGTCCGCTCCGCGCTGCCCGCGTCGTACCGGCTGCGCGCGTTCTGCATCCAGCGCGGCCTCCGGGACGAGCTGGAGCGGCTGATCCGGGACGAGGCGGCGGGCAGCCCCGGCGGCGCGGTCGTGGTCGGCGGACGCGTCTACGCCATGTACCCCTACCTGCGCGGAGTCCCCCGGCAGGACGCCGACATCACCGCCGAGGTCGGCGTCGAGCACCGGCTGGACGCGGCGGTCTGGAAGGACGGCCGGATCCGCGTCACGGGCCACGCCGCCGTCGAACGCGTCGAGACCCACCGCACCTCCGTCGACCTGGTGATGCGCGAGCGCGCCGAAACCCCCGAACGCACCGAGCACAGGATCGCCGCCCGGGCGGACGGCAACGGCTTCGAGGCGTTCGCCGACCCGTCCGTCCTCGGTCCGGGGCACTGGGACGTCCACGTCGCCGCGACCGCGCACGGCGTCACCCGGCAGGCCCGGTTCGGCCGCGTCCGCGAGCCGGGCCTCAAGCTGGACGAGACGTTCCGCGGCGTCCCGGGCCGGGACACCGAGGCGGGCCTGTACCTGACCGAGGGCGGTCACCTCGCGCTGCTGGTCAGGACGGCCCGGAAATCCGCACCGCTGCGCGCGAAACTCATCCGCCGCTTCACCCGCTGACCTGGGGAAACGCGAAGAGGCGGGCGCCGAAGCACCCGCCTCCTCACGACAGTGACGACGTCAGTCGTTCAGCCAGCTCATCATCGGACGGAGCTTGGCGCCGGTCTCCTCGATCGGATGCGCGGCGGTCCGCTCGCGGTACTCGGCGAACTTCGCCTGGCCCGACTCGAACTCGTTGATCAGTTCCTTGGCGTACGCGCCGGACTGGATCTCGCCGAGGATCTTCTCCATGGCCTTCTTGGTCTCCGGCGTGATGACGCGCGGGCCGCGGGTGAGGCCGCCGTACTCGGCGTTGTCCGACACCGACCAGTACATCTTGGAGATGCCGCCCTCGTACATGAGGTCGACGATCAGCTTGAGCTCGTGCAGCACCTCGAAGTAGGCGACCTCGGGCTGGTAGCCCGCCTCGGTCAGCACCTCGAAACCGGTCTTGACCAGCTCGGACGCGCCGCCGCACAGGACGGCCTGCTCGCCGAACAGGTCGGTCTCGGTCTCCTCGGTGAAGGTGGTCCGGATGCCGCCCGCGCGCAGGCCGCCGATGCCCTTGGCGTAGGCGAGCGCGAGGTCCCACGCCTTGCCGGACGCGTCCTTCTCGACCGCGACGATCACCGGGACGCCGCGTCCCTCGGTGAACTGGCGGCGGACCAGGTGGCCCGGGCCCTTCGGCGCGACCATGGCGACGTCCACGCCCTCCGGCGGCTCGACCAGGCCGTAGCGGATGGAGAAGCCGTGGCCGAAGAACAGCGCGTCGCCCTCGACCAGCGCGGGCCTGATGTCGTTCTCGAAGATCTCGCTGTGGTGGTGGTCCGGCGCGAGCAGCATGATCAGGTCGGCCTCCTCGGCCGCCTCGCGCGGGGTGAGCACGCGCAGGCCCTCGGCCTCGGCCTTCTCCCGGCTGGCCGAGCCCTCACGCAGGCCGACGCGGACGTCGACGCCGGAGTCGCGCAGCGACAGCGCGTGCGCGTGCCCCTGGCTGCCGTACCCGATGATGGCGACGTGCCGGTTCTGGAGAACGCTCAGGTCGGCGGCGTCGTCGTAGAACATCTCAGCCACTTCTATGTGCCTTTCGTTGCGGATTCAGGGACGCGGATTCAGGACGCGAAGATCAGGGACGCGTTCGTGGAACGCGTTCTCAGGGCTACGCGGAGCGGTCGATGGAGCGCAGCGAGCGGTCGGTGATGGAGCGCGCGCCCCGTCCGATCGCGACCATGCCGGACTGGACGAGCTCCTTGATGCCGAACGGCTCCAGGACGCGGATGAACGCGTCCAGCTTGTCGCGGTTGCCGGTGGCCTCGATGGTGACCGCGTCGGGCGCGACGTCCACCACCTTGGCGCGGAACAGCGACACCGTCTCCAGCACCTGCGAGCGGGTCTCGGCGTCGGCGCGGACCTTCACCAGGACCAGCTCGCGCTGGACGGACTGGGAGGTGTCCAGCTCGACGATCTTGAGCACGTTGATCAGCTTGTTCAGCTGCTTGGTGACCTGCTCGAGCGGCAGGCTCTCGACGTTCACCACGATCGTCATGCGGGAGATGTCGGGGTGCTCGGTCGTGCCGACCGCGAGCGACTCGATGTTGAAGCCGCGCCGCGAGAACAGGGCCGCGACCCGCGCCAGGATGCCCGGCGTGTTCTCCACCAGCACCGAGAGGGTGTGTTGGGTCATCGGGTCACTCTCCGTTTTCCCAGTCGGGAGCCATGTCCCGGGCGATCTTGATGTCGTCGTTGGTGGTCCCGGCGGCGACCATCGGCCAGACCATGGCGTCCTGGTGGACGACGAAGTCGATGATGACCGGGACGTCGTTGATCTCCATGGCCTTGGCGATCACCGCGTCCACGTCCTCGGGACGCTCGCAGCGCAGGCCGATGCAGCCGTAGGCCTCGGCCAGCTTCACGAAGTCGGGGATCCGCTTGGAGTGCAGGTTGGTGTTGGAGTAACGCCCGTCGTAGAAGAGCGTCTGCCACTGCCGGACCATGCCGAGGTTGCCGTTGTTGATGACCGCGACCTTGATCGGGATGCCCTCGATCGCGCAGGTCGCGAGCTCCTGGTTGGTCATCTGGAAGCAGCCGTCGCCGTCGATGGACCAGACGGCCGAGTCGGGCTTGCCGACCTTCGCGCCCATCGCCGCCGGGACGGAGTAGCCCATCGTCCCGGCGCCGCCCGAGTTCAGGAACGCGCCCGGACGCTCGTACTTGATGAACTGCGCGGCCCACATCTGGTGCTGGCCGACGCCCGCGACGTAGTAGGCGTCCGGCCCGGCCATCCGCCCGATCCGCTCGATGACGAACTGCGGCGACAGGCCGCCGTCCTCGGGCAGGTCGTAGCCGAGCGGGTAGGTGCTGCGCCACGCCTCCAGCTGCTTCCACCATTCGGCGTAGTCGCCGCGCCTGCCGGCGTCGTGCTCGGCCTGGACCGCGACGACCAGGTCCGCGATCACCTCGCGGGCGTCGCCGACGATCGGGACGTCCGCGTGCCGGTTCTTGGAGATCTCGGCCGGGTCGATGTCGGCGTGGACGACCTTGGCGTTCGGGGCGAAGCCGTCCAGCTTGCCGGTGACCCGGTCGTCGAACCGGGCGCCCAGCGCGACGAGCAGGTCGGCCCGCTGGAGCGCGCCGACCGCGCCGACGCTGCCGTGCATGCCCGGCATGCCCATGTGCAACCGGTGGCTGTCGGGCAGCGCGCCCTTCGCCATCAGGGTGGTGACGACCGGCGCGCCGGTCAGCTCGGCGAGCACCTTCAGCTCGGCCGCCGCGTTCGCCTTCAGGACGCCGCCGCCGACGTACAGGACGGGCCGCTCGGCCTCGACGATCAGCTTCGCCGCCTCGCGGACCTGCTTGGAGTGCGGCCGGGTGACCGGCCGGTACCCCGGCAGCCGCATCTGGACGGGCCACTCGAAGTCGAAGGTGGACTGGAGCGCGTCCTTGGCGATGTCGACCAGGACCGGGCCGGGCCGTCCGGTGGAGGCGATGTGGAACGCCTCGACGATCGTCCGGCCGATGTCCTCGGGCTGGGTGACCAGGAAGTTGTGCTTGGTGATCGGCATCGTGATGCCGGAGATGTCGGCCTCCTGGAAGCCGTCGGTCCCGATCAGCGAGGTGGCCACCTGACCGGTGATCGCCACCATCGGGGTCGAGTCCATGTAGGCGTCGGAGATCGGGGTCACCAGGTTGGTGGCGCCGGGGCCGCTGGTGGCCATGCACACCCCGACCTTCCCCGTCACCTGCGCGTATCCCTGCGCGGCGTGTCCCGCGCCCTGCTCGTGCCGGACCAGGATGTGGCGGATCCGGCGGGAGTCGAACAGCGGGTCGTAGGCCGGGAGGATCGCCCCGCCCGGGATGCCGAACACGGTGTCGACGCCGACGTTCTCCAGGGCGCGGACCAGCGCCTGGGCTCCCGTCATCTGTTCGGTCGTCATGGTTCTGATTCCTTGGGGAGAGGCCCGCGTCCAGATGGCCGCGGGTGTGCTTCGGGTCACTCGGCCAACAAAAAACCCCCGCCCGCCCGAGGGGCGGTCGAGGGAAGCGCGCAGGTCTCAGTGCTCGATCAGCCTGCGCGCCGACCAAGTACTACGAGAATGGTGTGGAAGCTCTGCACGTTGACCACTTAAGCCGACGTTCCGGCCCGCGGTCAAATCCTTGGACACTTTGTCTCACTATGTGAGATCCGGGTGAGTCGCCAGGTGGTCGGCCGCTTTGACCGGACGACGGCGTGCGCCGACGACCCGCCCGCGCACGGCAGCGCGGGACGACGGCGTCAGGGGGTCAGCGCGGAGCCTTCCAGCGGCAGGTCGATCTGGCCCGGAGTGCCGCGCAGGTTGGTCCGGACGAGCGACTCGACCCGTCCTGCGGCCATCGGACGCGCGACCAGGAAGCCCTGCCCGCGCGGGCAGTCCATCTCGCGGAGCAGCTCCAGCTGCTCGGGCCGCTCGATGCCCTCCGCCACCACGGTGAGACCGAGGTCACGGCCGAGCCGGACGATCGTCCGGGTGAGCAGGGTGAGCGTCTCGTCCCGGCCGAGCCCGGCCACGAAGGACGGGTCGATCTTGATGATGTCCACCGGCAGCTGGCCCAGGTAGGCGAGCGAGGCGTAGCCGGTGCCGAAGTCGTCGATCGCGAGCCGGACGCCCAGGTCGCGCAGCCTCGACAGCCGCTCCACGTTCTGCCCGGCGTCCTCGACGAGCACCTCCTCGCGGACCTCCAGGGTCAGCGCGTGCGGCGGCAGCCCGGTCTGCTCCAGCGCCGCCGCGACCGACTCCACGAACCTCGGCGCGGCGATCTGCCGGGCGGTGAAGTTCACCGAGAGGCCGATGTCCCAGGAGTCCGCGCGCCAGCGCGCCACCTCCCGGCACGCCTCGTGCAGCACCCAGTCGCCCAGCGGGATCATCAGGCCGGACTCCTCGGCCGGGCCGATGAACTCCTCCGGCGGCACCGGCTCGCTCCCCCGCCACCAGCGGACGAGCGCCTCCACCCCGGTCACCCGGGACGTGCCCAGCTCCACGACCGGCTGGAACTCGACGGCGAACTCCTCCTCGGCGAGCGCACGCTGCAGGTCGCTGCCGAGTTCGAGGCGGCGTACGACGTCGACGTGCATGTGCGGCGCGAACACCTCGACGCGTCCGCCGCCGATCTCCTTCGCGCGCGCCATCGCCAGATCGCCGTTGCGGATCAGGTCGGCGGCGCTGCGCCGGAGCGCCGCGCTGCCGCCCGGCTCGGCGTCCCTGCGGGGGGCCGCCGGATCCTCCAGGGGGTCGGAGTCGCCGGTGAAGGCGATGCCGACGCTCGCGGTGAGCGCGATGTTCTTGCTGCCGACCCGGTACGGCTCGGTCGACAGGACGCGCAGCAGCCGCTCGGCCAGCTCGACCGCGGCCTGCGAGTCGCTGCCCGGGAGCTGGAGCATGACGGCGAACTCGTCGCCGCCCCAGCGCGCGACCGTGTCGTCCGCCTGGACGGTGCCGCGCAGCCGCCGCGCCGCCTGCGCGAGGACCTGGTCGCCCGCCGCGTGCCCGGCCGAGTCGTTGATGTCGGTGAAGCCGTCCAGGTCGACGAAGACGACCGCGACCGTGCCCTTGTCACCGGGCTCGCCCTCGTCGCCGTGCCGCCCCGAGCCGTGCCGTCCGGCGGGGTGCTCGAGGCGGGACAGCACCTCGCGGGTGCGCTCCTCGAAGTACGCGCGGTTCGGCAGGCCGGTCAGGCCGTCGTGGAAAGTGAGGTGCGCCACCTGGCGCTGGAGCGCGGCCTGCTCGGACAGGTCGCGGGTGGTGACCAGCAGCCGTCCGGGCGAGCCGCCCGCGCCGCTGTACCGGGACACCGTCGACTCGGTCGGCAACCACGTGCCGTCCGCGGCCCGGACCCGGCACGCGACGCGCAGCGAACGGCCGGGGACGCGGCCGGTGAGGATCGGCGGGGGCCCGTCGGAGAGGTCGTCGTCGAAGCCCGCGCCCAGGTCGGCGGACGCGTCGGGCAGAAGGTCGGACGCGGGGTCGGGCAGAGCCGCCGCCGCGGCGCCGTCGTCCCCGTTGAGGAACGCGGCGAACACCTCGCGGACGCGCGGCAGGTCTTCGGGATGGATGATGTCGCCGAGCCTGCGGCCCAGCAGCTCCCCCGCGTCGTACCGGTAGGTGCGCAGCGCGCCCGCGCTCGCGTACTGGACGACCGCGTCCATGTCGCAGATCAGCACCGCGTCGTTGATGCTCTCCGACAGGGCGCGGAAATGGTCTTCGCCGGTCTCGACCGCGCGGCGGAGCGCGTCGTTCTCGCGCAGCAGCTCGGCGAGGCGCGCGAGGAGGACGAGCGTGGCCGTTCCGGCGACGATCGGCACCACCGGGTCGATTCCGGACCGTCCGGTCAGGGAGTGGCCCGTGACGAACAGGGCGGCGAGCGCTGCCACGGCGGCGGTGGCGAGGCCGGGGCCGATCATCCGGCCGCGCCGGAGCCCGGCGACCGGAGCGGCCCCCGCGTCCCCGGGAAGCCACGGCACGAGGACGAGCAGCAGCAGCCCCGCGAGCCGCAGTATGTCGGCCGGGTCGTCGGCCACCGCGCCACCGCGCAGCCGGACGACCGTGGTCACGACGTCCGCTCCCGCGAACGCGGTCAGCGCGCCGTAGGCCAGCCACGCCGGACGCCGGTCGCCGCGTCCGGCGCCGAGGACGAAGGGCAGCGACCCGCATACCAGGGCCGTGCCGACCAGCGGATACAGCAGTTCGAGGAGGAACTCGGCGGGTGACTCGCCGGACCGGTGGAACAGCGTCCCGAACAGCGCCACCCAGCCGAGGACGAACAGCCCGGCGACGCAGACGTAGGTGTCGGCGGCGTACCGCGCCCACAGACGCGGCGAACGCGGCAGCCTGATCGGCACGACCAGGCCCGTGACCAGCGCGAACATCGCCACCAGGTAGAACGGGTCGGTGACCGAGAGGGCGAGCGTTCCGCCGCCGTGCAGCATCCCCGACAGCGTCCGGCTGAGCGCGCCGATCCCCCACGACGCCGCGGCGACCCCGAACCAGCGCCAGGGCGCCCGGCGGAGGGCCCGGTCGTCGGGGGGCTCGTCGTCGTCGGTCAGGTCGAGCTCGGGATCGAGGTGCGGGGCGGGCGCGGGGCGGCGGGCGCGGCTCAGCGCCGCGGGCAGCAGGCAGAGCGCGGCGGCGGCAGCGGCGGCCGTCTCGGCCCAGCCGAGGTAGGCCGGGCCGCCCCAGCCGAGCAGCGATCCCAGGGCGTAGAGCACGCCGATGATCGCGACCATGCCGACCGGGACCGCCCAGGGCGGCAGCCGTCTGGCCCTCTCGCCGCTCATCGCGCCGTGTCCCCTCCTGCCCGTCGGGACCTCGCGGTCCCCGGCGCGCATGGCGCGCACCCGATGCGTTCGTCGTCACCCCGTCACCCGCCGGTCGTCGCAGGGTCAACGCCCGAAGCCGGTCGGATCGTGCCCCACGCGCGGTCGGCCGTGGGGAGGCGGCGGCGAGCGTTCGGCTACGCCGGCGGTGGGACAGCGACGTTGCTGCTTGGCGGGATCACCGTGATGCTCAATGTACGTTCCGTAGGTCACGGAGCGATTGAGGCTGGGCGTCCTCCCGGCGACAAACCGGGGCCTGACCGCCGGTCCCGCAGTGTGTCCCCAAGATCACTCGGTTTTCGCGCGACACGCCGGACATGACGCTGAGTAGCCGTCGGCAAGGTCATCGGCCGGAGTGGTTGGACCTCCGCCCGGCCGGGGATTGAATGAACCTATGCGCACCAAAGGCACGTCCGGGAGCCAGCGGCTGCTCGCCGCCGCCGTCGGGGCCGTCCTGCTGGGCGGGTGCGGAGCCGCCGTCACGACCCGCACCGCGCAGACCCCTCCCCCCGCCTCCCCCACGCCCGACTCGCCGCCGCCCGGCTCCGCCGTCCCGGGCGCGCCCCACGACCTGGTCACCGGCCTGTCCGTCCCGTGGGCCATCGCGTTCCTGCCGAACCGCGACGGCCTGGTGACCGAACGGGACACCGCCCACCTGCTCCGCGTCACGCCGGACGGCAGGCGGACCGATCTCGGCGAGGTCCCCGGGGTCGACGGGTCCGGTGAGGGCGGCCTGCTCGGGGTCGCGGTCTCGCCGTCCTTCGACCGCGACCACTTCGTCTACCTGTACTTCACGTCCGCCACCGACAATCGCCTGGTGCGTCTCACGCTGAACGGTGACACGCTCGGCGCGCCGCAACCGCTGCTGACCGGTGCCCCGAAGGGCATGAACCACAACGGCGGACGCATCGCCTTCGGCCCCGACGGCATGCTCTACATCGGTACCGGTGAGACGTACCGCACCGAGCTCGCGCAGGACCGGAACTCGCTCGGTGGCAAGATCCTCCGCGTCACGCCCGAGGGCAGGCCCGCGCCCGGCAACCCGTTCGGCTCGCCCGTCTGGACGTGGGGCCACCGCAACGTCCAGGGCCTGGCCTGGGACGACGCGAACCGGCTCTACGCCACCGAGTTCGGCCAGGACCGCTTCGACGAGATCAACCTCGTCCAGAAGGGCCAGAACTACGGATGGCCGAAGGTCGAGGGCTTCGGCAAGGACCCGCGCTACACCAACCCCCTGCTCACCTGGCCGACCTCCGAGGCGTCCCCGTCCGGCCTGGCGTTCGCCAAGGGCTCCCTCTGGGCCGCCGCCCTCCGGGGCACCCGCCTGTGGCAGATCCCCCTGAAGAACGGCAAGGTCAGCACCCCGATCTCCTACTTCAACGGCGCCTACGGCCGCCTGCGCGCCGTCGTCCGCGCACCCGACGGGAACCTCTGGGTCAGCACCAGCAACCACGACGGCCGGGGCGACCCGAAGGACGGCGACGACCGCATCATCGTCGTCCCCCTGCGCTGATCAGGCGGGCAGAGCCTCAGTACTCCAGCTCGGACCACGTGAGCGTGACCGGAAGCGGCTCGCTCACCTTCGGCTCGCCACCCGCCTCCTTCATGAAGGTGCCCACGTGCTTGTAGAGCCCGGCGGCCCGGTCGAGCTGGTAGCGCTCGATCACGGAAACGCCCGTGCCTCCCGTGCGCACGATCCAGTAGTGCGGGATTCCCGCCTTCGCGTACTCCCCGAGCTTGTCGACGGTGTCCTGGGTCTCCGACCCCGGCGAGACGACCTCACAGACGAGCAGGACATGGCCGGGACGCAGCCCCTCACGGCTTCCCCGGTCGAGGCACTCGTAGAGGACGACATCCGGCCGCCGGTTCAGGAACGGCACGTCGCGGAGCCTGAGGTCGATGTCGAAGTCCACTTCCACGCACGGGTGGCCCCGGTCCATCGCCTCACGCGCATACCGCTCGACGAGCGTGGTCAGACGCCGCACGACCCGCTGGTGCTCGGGCGTGGGCGCCGCGCAGAAGACCACATAGCCGTCCACGACCTCGATCGTCCGCGCGATCTCCTCCGGGAGCGTCTCGTACTCCTCGGCGCTCACCCGCTTCGGCTGCGGCCGCAGGCTTCGTAGCCAATGGTCGTCCGGCATCGCCGTCATGCGGCCCCCCGTCGTCGCAGTGGTCGCTACCACGGCACAGCATAAGCGCCTCGCACCCTCGAGGTGATCGGTCCCACCGGAACCGCCGGACTCGACGTCCCCGCAGGTAGTGGCGGTCGTCGAGGTCGAGACCGCCCTGGTCGGGGCCGTCCGGGCGCAACGCGCGGTACTCACCGGCGATGGCGCGGAGCTGGGCGGGGCCGACAGAACGGCGACGGCCGCCGTCCCCGGAGGGGCGGCGGCCGTCGGTGGGCCGGGGTGTCAGGCCTGGTCGAGCTTCTTGAGGAGCAGCTCGCGGGCGCTCGCGGCGTCGGCCTGGCCGCGGCTGGCCTTCATGACCGCCCCGACGAGCGCGCCGACGGCGGCGACCTTGCCGGAGCGGACCTTGTCGGCCGCGTCGGCGTTGTCGGCGATCACCTGGTCGATGATCGCCTCCAGGGCGCCGGTGTCGGACACGACCTTCAGGCCGCGCGCGGCGACGACCTCGTCCGGGCCGCCCTCACCGGCGAGGACGCCCTCGAAGACCTTGCGGGCGAGCTTGTCGTTGAGCTCCTTGGCGTCCACCATCGCCTGGACGCGGGCGACCTGCCCGGGCGTGATCGGCAGGTCGGCGAGCTCGACGGACTGCTCGGTCGCGCGGCGGGACAGCTCGTTCATCCACCACTTGCGGGCGGCGCCGGCGTCCGCGCCGGCCTTGATCGTGTCCTCGATCAGGTCGAGCGCGCCCGCGTTGACGACGTCGCGGAGCTCCAGGTCGGTGAGGCCCCACTCGCCCTGGACGCGGCGGCGGCGCGCGGCGGGCAGCTCGGGCAGCGTCGCGCGCAGCTCCTCCACCCACTCGCGGGGCGGCGCCATCGGGATGAGGTCGGGCTCCGGGAAGTACCGGTAGTCCTGCGCCTCCTCCTTGGACCGGCCGCTGGTGGTGGTGCCGGTCGCCTCCTGGAAGTGCCGGGTCTCCTGGGTGATCCGGCCGCCGGCGGCGAGCACGCCCGCCTGCCGCTCGATCTCGGACCGGACGGACCGCTCGACCGAGCGCAGCGAGTTGACGTTCTTGGTCTCGGTGCGGGTGCCCCACTGGTCCGCGCCGCGCGGCATGAGGGACACGTTGACGTCGCAGCGCATCGAGCCCTGCTCCATCCGGACGTCCGAGACGCCGAGCGAGCGGACCAGGTCGCGCAGCTCGGCGGCGTAGGCGCGGGCCACCAGGGGCGCCTTCTCGCCGGTCGCGGTGATCGGCTTGGTGACGATCTCGACCAGCGGGATGCCCGCCCGGTTGTAGTCGACCAGGGAGTAGTCGGCGCCGTGGATGCGCCCGGTCTCGCCGCCGACGTGCAGCGACTTGCCGGTGTCCTCCTCCATGTGGACGCGCTCGATCTCGATCCGGTACGTCTCGCCGTCGACCTCGACGTCCAGGTGGCCGTCGACGCACAGCGGCTCGTCGTACTGGGAGATCTGATAGTTCTTCGGCATGTCCGGATAGAAGTAGTTCTTCCGGGCGAACCGGCACCACTCGACGATGTCGCAGTTCAGCGCCAGGCCGATCTTGATGATGCCCTCGATCGCGGCCCGGTTGGTCACCGGAAGCGACCCCGGCAGGCCGAGGCAGACCGGGCAGACCTGGGTGTTCGGCTCCGCGCCGAACACGGTCCTGCAGCCGCAGAACATCTTGGACACGGTGCCCAGCTCGATGTGGGTCTCGATGCCCAGCACCGGCTCGAAGCGCGCGAGCGCCTCTGCGTACCTCATGGGCTCGTACTTCATCGGCGTCTCCACGCTCACTCGCCCGCCTCCAGCTTCGGGGCCTTCGCCAGCAGCGGCCCGCCCCAGCGGTCCTCGAGGGCCTTCTCCAGGGCCGCGCCCACCCGGTAGACGCGGTCGTCGGCCAGCACCGGCGCCATGATCTGGACGCCGACCGGCAGGCCGTCCTCGTCGGCGAGGCCGCACGGGACGGAGATCGCCGGGTTGCCCGACAGGTTGGCCGGGATGGTGCACAGGTCGGCCAGGTACATCGCCATCG
This sequence comes from Actinomadura oligospora ATCC 43269, assembly GCF_000518265.1. Classification (GTDB taxonomy): domain Bacteria; phylum Actinomycetota; class Actinomycetes; order Streptosporangiales; family Streptosporangiaceae; genus Spirillospora; species Spirillospora oligospora. The sequence goes on from NZ_JADG01000018.1 coordinate 121,821, forward strand.
GGTCGTCGGCGCGCTCGCCGATCGGGAAGGCGGTGGTCGGGGTGGTCGGCGAGATCAGCACGTCCACCTGCTCGAACGCGGCCTCGAAGTCGCGCATGATCAGGGTCCGGACCTGCTGGGACTTGCCGTAGTAGGCGTCGTAGTAGCCCGACGACAGGGCGTAGGTGCCGAGCATGATGCGCCGCTTGACCTCGGGGCCGAAGCCCTCGGCGCGGGTGAGCGCCATGATCTCCTCGGCGCTGCGGGTGCCGTCGTCGCCGACGCGCAGGCCGAACCGCATGGCGTCGAAGCGGGCCAGGTTGGACGAGCACTCCGACGGCGCGATCAGGTAGTACGCGGGCATCGCGTAGGTGAAGTGCGGGCACGACACCTCGACGACCTTCGCGCCCAGCGACTCCAGCAGCTCGACGGTCTCGTTGAACCGGTTGAGCACGCCCGGCTGGTAGCCCTCGCCGGCGAACTCCTTGACGACGCCGACGCGCAGGCCGTTGACGTCGGCGCGGCGGGCGGCCTCCACGACCGGCGGGACGGGCGCGTCGATCGAGGTGGAGTCCATCGGGTCGTGGCCGGAGAACGCGGCCTGCATGAGCGCGGCGTCCAGCACGTTGCGGGCGAACGGGCCCGGCGTGTCCAGCGACGACGCGAACGCGATCATGCCGTACCGGGACGCGCCGCCGTAGGTCGGCTTCATGCCGACCAGGCCGGTGACGGCGGCGGGCTGGCGGATCGAGCCGCCGGTGTCGGTGCCGGTGCCCAGCGGGGCCTCGTAGGCGGCGACCGCCGCCGACGACCCGCCGGACGACCCGCCGGGGATGCGGGTGAGGTCCCACGGGTTGCGGGACGGCCCGAACGCGCTGTTCTCGGTGGACGACCCCATGGCGAACTCGTCCATGTTGGTCTTGCCGAGGATGACCATCCCGGCGGCGCGCAGTCGCGCGGTCACGGTCGCGTCGTAGGGCGGACGCCAGCCTTCGAGGATCTTGGACCCGGCCGTGGTCGGCATGTCCTTGGTGGTGAAGACGTCCTTGTGGGCGACGGGCACGCCCGCCAGCGGGCCGAGCTCCTCGCCCGCGGCGCGGCGCTCGTCGATGCCCCGCGCCTGCGCGAGGACGCCCTCGCGGTCGACGTGCAGGAACGCGTGCACCTCGGCGTCCACCGCGTGGATGCGGTCGAGGTGCGCGGCGGCGACCTCCTCGGCGGAGGTCTCGCCCGAGGCGATCAGCTCCCCGAGCTCGGCGGCGCCCTTCCCGATCAGCTCGCTCACGGTCAGGCCTCCTCGTCCAGGATCCGCGGTACCCGGAAGCGCTGCTGCTCGGCCGCCGGGGCGGCGGCGAGGGCCTGCTCCGGCGTCAGGCTGGGCCGGTTCTCGTCGGCCCGGTAGACGTTGGTCAGCGGCAGGGCGTGCGAGGTCGGCGGGATGTCCTCCGCCGCGACCTCCTGGACCCGCGCGACCGCGGAGATGATCTGGTCGAGCTGGGCGGCGAGATGGTCGAGCTCGTCCTCGCCGAGCGCCAGCCGGGACAGCCGGGCGAGGTGCGCGACCTCGGCACGGGTGATCGCGGACATGTGCGGACTCGTTCCTACGGGTTGACTGGATTCCCCCTCATCCTAGAGGTCACCACTTCCTGCCCCGACTCGTTTACGCAGCATGATCGCCCACACTCGCGCGGTGGGCGGCCGGAGGGGTGGTCACTGGCGGCCGACGGAGGCGGGACGGTCGTCCAGGGGCGTGTCGCCGTCGCCGGGGAGGCGGCCGGCCGTGCCGCCGGCGCGCATGCCCTGGCGAAGGTAGGCGGTGGCGCGGGCGGCGTCCATCGGGCGGGCGAAGTGCCAGCCCTGGGCGGCGTCGCAGCCCATCTCGCGGAGCAGCGCGGCGGTCTGGCCGTCCTCGACGCCCTCGGCGACCGAGCGCAGGCCGAGGGTGGCGACCAGCTCGACCACCGAGCGGACGATGACCGCGTCGTCCGGGGAGGCGGTGAGCCGCCGGACGAACGAGGAGTCGATCTTGACCTCCTCGATCGGCAGCCGCTTCAGCCGGACCAGCGAGGAGTACCCGGTGCCGAAGTCGTCCAGGCTGAGCGCGACCCCGAGGTCGGTGAGCGCGGCGACGGTGCCGGACCCGGACGCGGGCTCGCCGGTCAGCACCCGCTCGGTGATCTCCAGCTGGAGCGCGGCGGCGGGCAGGTCGCGGGCGACCAGGCCCTCGGCGATGGTCTCGGCGAGGTTGGCGTCCAGCAGGTCGCGGCCGGACACGTTCACCGAGACCTGGACGGTCAGGCCCTCCCTCCACCACGCCTCGGCCTGCGCGAGCACCATGTCGACGACCTCGTGCGTGATCGCGCGCATGAGGTAGGTCTGCGCGGCGACCGGCAGGAACTCCTCGGGGCCGAGGACGCCGCGCTCGGGGTGGCGCCAGCGCAGCAGCGCCTCCATGCCGACGAGGCGTCCGTCCCGCAGCGCGATCTTGGGCTGGTAGCGCAGCTCCAGCTCGCCCCGGTCGAGCGCGCGGCGCAGGTCGCCGAGCAGGCCGAGCCGGGCGGGCGAGTTGCGGTCGCGGTCGGGCGAGTAGACCTCGACGCCGGTGCGGCTGCCCTTGGCGTGGTACATCGCGACGTCCGCGCGCTGGAGCAGCAGCTCGAAGTCGGGCGCGTGGTCGGGGTACAGCGCGATGCCGACGCTGCCCTCCAGGTCGAACGACACGCCGTCCAGCCGGACCGGCTCGCTCAGCGCGGCGCGCAGCCGGGCGGCGACCTCGCGCGCGGCGGCCTCGTCCCGGACGGTCGGCAGCAGCACCGCGAACTCGTCCCCGCCGAGCCGGGCGACCAGGTCGCCGGGGCGGACGCTGTGCGTCAGGCGGTGCGCGACCAGCTGCAGGAGCCGGTCGCCGGTCGGGTGCCCGAGGGTGTCGTTGACCTCCTTGAACCGGTCGAGGTCGAGCAGGAACAGGCCGACCCGCTGGGCGGTTTCGTCGCCGCCGCCGCGGCGCAGCAGGCTTCCGCCGGACGGCGGCGGCGCGGGACGTCCGAGAGGTCGCGCGGCGGGGCGTCCGAGGTGGGCGATCGCCTCCTCGGTGCGGGTGATCAGCAGCTTGCGGTTCGGCAGGCCGGTGAGGCCGTCGTGCAGGGCCTGGTGCTCGCGCCGCACCGAGACCGACGCGTTCAGGTAGACCGCGATGAACGGCAGCACGATCAGCGGGACGAACGCCGCGGACCGGTCCATGGCGATGACCATCAGCGGGGCGAGGCCGAGCAGCGCGAGGTGGACGAGGATCTGGTACGGCAGGTCCCAGCGCAGGGCCCGGACGAGGGTGATCCGCTCGTGCAGCGCGATGGCCGACCCGACGAGCGTGACGTTGGTGACGAAGTAGGCGACCCCGACGAGCGCGATGAGCGGCAGGTCGCGGCCACCCGGCACCCAGGGGGCGGCGGGCGAGGGATGGATCCCGAACACCTTCAGGACCAGCGCGGACGCGCCGAGGCTGAGGATGTACTGCGCGGCGTTGAACGCGATCCGGTGCGGGCTGCGACCGCGGAAGACGCCGCACGTGACGGCGGCGGCGGCCTGCAGCGTGGCGGCGACCGGCAGGCCCGCGTAGAGCAGGGCCGCGATGGAGAACGTGGTGGAGGTCGTCGCGCCGCTGGTCTCGGTGAGGCCGGGCGCGATGATGGGACGCATCTCGCCGACCACGATGAAGGCGCCGAGGATCCAGAAGACCGGGTTGCCGAACAGGGCGTCCAGGTCGGCGCGGGCCACCCCGGTGAGCGCCATGGCGCCCGCGGCGGCGCCGAGCCCGATGCTGGCGGCGAAGAAGATCCACAGCGGAGAGCCCCGGCGCGGTGACGTGTTCCGCGTGTTGTTCGGGTCCTTCATCACTTCCTCGGGGGGTCCGGGAGGTCATCCCCTGGCGGCAAGCGGCGGAAGGGACCCGGGAGCCGGAGGACCGGCCCCGGAGTCCGCCGTGATAGGTGGGAGGGTACGGCTTTCGGTCAACTTCGCGGAACCGGTTGGGTACGTACCGTTATGCCCTTCCCGCAGGCACATGCTACCAGTAGGTAGTCGAAAAGTACCCTTAAGTAACTACCCGCTGGTCACCACTTCCACTGTCACCGCAGGTCAGTCCTCCGCGCTTTCGGTTACGGCCTTGGCCGCATCCGGCCCGTCGGCGAGCAGGACGCCGAATCCGTCCTCGTCCAGCACCGGAACGCCCAGTTTGACGGCCTTGTCGTACTTGGACCCCGGGCTGTCCCCGACCACGACGAACCCGGTCTTCTTCGACACCGACCCGGAGACCTTGCCGCCGAGCCGTTCGACCGCCTCCTTCGCCGAGTCGCGGCTGTACCTCTCCAGCGACCCGGTGATGACGACGGTCACGCCGTCCAGCGGACGCGGGCCCTCGTCGGCGCCCTCGTCGGCCATCCGCACCCCGGCCCGGCGCCACTTGTCGACGATCTCCAGGTGCCAGTCGACGGCGAACCAGTCCTTGATGGAGGTGGCGATCGTCGGGCCGATGCCGTCCACCTCGGCGAGCTCCTCCTCGGTGGCGCTGGCGATGGCGTCCATCGAGCGGAGGGCGCGGGCGAGATCCTGCGCGGCGCGGGGGCCGACGTGCCGGATCGACAGCGCGACCAGCACCCGCCACAGCGGCTGCGACTTCGCCTTCTCCAGCGACTCGAAGAGCAGCTCGACCGTCTTCTTCGGCTCGCCCTCGAGGTTGGCGAAGAACGTGACGATCTTGTCCTCGCCGGTCTTGGGGTCGACCTTCGGGGTGCCGGTCTCCTGGTCGAGCACCATGCTGCGGATCGGCAGGAGCTGCTCGACGGTCAGGTGGAACAGGTCGCCCTCGTTGGTGACCGGCGGATCCTTCGGCTCCAGGGGCTGGGTGAGCGCGGTCGCCGCGACGTAGCCGAGCGCGTCGATGTCGAGCGCCTTGCGGCTGGCCAGGTAGTAGACGCGCTCGCGCAGCTGCGCCGGGCAGTACCGCGCGTTCGGGCAGCGGATGTCGGCGTCGCCCTCCTTCTCGTACGCCAGCTCGGTGCCGCAGTCGGGGCAGTGCGTCGGCATCTCGAACTCGCGCTCCGAGCCGTCCCGCAGGCCGGTGACCGGCGCGACGATCTCGGGGATCACGTCGCCCGCCTTGCGCAGCACGACGGTGTCGCCGATCAGCACGCCCTTGCGCTTGACCTCGCTCGCGTTGTGCAGCGTGGCGCGCTCGACCGTGGACCCGGCGACCTTCACCGGCTCCATCACGCCGTAGGGGGTGACGCGCCCGGTGCGGCCGACGCCGACCTTGATGTCGAGCAGCTTGGTGTTGACCTCCTGCGGCGGGTACTTCCACGCGATCGCCCAGCGCGGGGCCCGCGAGGTCGAGCCGAGCCGCCGTTGCAGGACGAACTGGTCGACCTTCACCACCACGCCGTCGATCTCGTACTCGGGGTCGTGCCGGTGCTCGCCGTAGTGGTCGATGTACGCGCGGACCTCGTCGAGCGTCTCGACGACCCGGAAGCGGTCGCTGGTCGGCAGGCCCCACGACTTCATCGTCGCGTACGTCCCGGCCTGGGACGTCGGGCGCTCGCCGCCCTCCCACGCGCCGAACCCGTGCACGAGCATGCTCAGCGGGCGGGACGCGGTGACGCGCGGGTCCTTCTGGCGGAGCGATCCGGCGGCGGCGTTGCGCGGGTTGGCGAACGGCTCCTTGCCCTGCTCGACCTGGACCTCGTTGACCTTCTCGAAGCCCTCCACGGGCAGGAAGACCTCGCCGCGGACCTCCAGCACCTCGGGCCAGCCCTCGCCCGACAGCCGGTCGGGGATGGCCTCGATGGTGCGGACGTTGAGCGTGATGTCCTCACCGGTGCGGCCGTCGCCGCGGGTGGCGGCCCGCTCCAGGACGCCGTTCCGGTAGGTCAGCGCGACGGCCAGGCCGTCGATCTTGAGCTCGCACAGGTAGGACGCCCGGCCCTCGCCGACCTCCTTGACGACCCGGTCGTTCCACTCGAGCAGCTCGTCCGCGTTCATCGCGTTGTCGAGGCTCTGCATGGGCTCCAGGTGCGCCACCGTCGCGAACTCGGTGACGAACGGGCTGCCGACCCGCTGGGTCGGCGAGTCGGGCGTGACGAGCTCGGGATGGTCGGCCTCCAGGGCCTGGAGCTCACGCATGGCCGCGTCGTACCGCGCGTCGGTCAGCGTCGGCTGGTCGAGCACGTAGTACCGGTAGTTGGCGTCGTCGATCTCCTGGCTCAGCGCGGCGTGCCGGTGCCGCGCGTCCGCAGGAACCCCGCTCGCCGAAGCGCCGTTCCCGGGGCCCCCGCCCGTCGAAGCACCGCCTGCCGAAACACCGTCGCTCAAGGTCATGCCCCCATTCTCGCGCCCCACCGACATTTCCGGGCCCTCCGGCGGGGTGTCGCGCCCGGGGGCGCGACCCGTCTACTCGTCGGTTTCGTGGAGCATACGCGCCGTTTCGTGGCAGCGTTCCAGGGCCGCGCGCACGTATCGGGGCGAGGCTCCCGCGAGGCCGCACGCGGGCGTCACGACGACCTGGTCGCCGAGCGTCGCGGCCGGGAACCCGAGCCTGCGCCACAGCTCCCGGACGGGTTCGGCGGTCTTGGCGAGGGGCGGGAGCGGCGCGTCCGTGCCGGGGACGACGCCGAGGAACATCGCCATGCCCGCGTCGATGGCCTCGCCGACGGCGTCGTCGTCCTTCACCGGGACGCGCTTCATGTCGACCGAGACGCCCTTGGCCCCGGCTCCGCGGATGAGGCCGTAGGGGACGTCCGAGGCACAGCAGTGGACGAGCGGGAAGACGTCGCCCGCCGCCTCGATGACCTCGCGGAGGCCCTCTTCGGCCACCGGAGCCTCGACCTCGCGCAGGCGCGTGAGGCCGCTCGCGGTCGGGACGCGTCCGGCGAGGACGGCGGGCAGGCCCGGCTCGTCCAGCTGGAGCAGGATCGTGGCGTCCGGGACGGCGCGGCGGACGTCGGCGACGTGCCGGGCGACGCCCTCGGCCAGGGAGGCGGTCAGGTCGCGGACGGCGCCCGCGTCGCGCAGGACGCGCTGGCCGTTCGGCATCTCGATCGCGGCGGCCAGCGTCCACGGCCCGCAGACCTGGATCTTCAGCGGCCCGTCGTGCCCGTGGACCAGCTCCTCCAGGACGTCCAGGTCGTGCCGGAGGTGGTCGGCGGCGCGCCGGTTGTCACGGCCGGGCCGGTCGCCGAGCCGCCAGCCGGACGGCTCGACCCGGACCGGCATGTCGATCAGCATCCCGGCGGTCCGGCCGATCATGTCGGCGCCGGGACCGCGGGCGGGCAGCTCGGGCAGGTGCGGCAGCTGCGGCACCTCGCCGTAGATGATCCGCAGGGCCTCGGACGGGTCGTCGCCCGGGTGGGAGCCGATGCCGGTCGCAGTTCCGGACATCCATGGAAACGCCATGTCACGGCAGCTTAACGGGCTTTCCGATCGCTTGACCGCACCCCACGGACGTGAAACCGTCTCACCAATTTCGATCACCCCTTTCGCCGCATTCGGGCCCCCCGCCGCAGCACGAAGGGAACCCTCGGTGAGCAGACCCACCCCCCGGCGTCTCCTGACGGCCTCATTGGTCACCGGCCTGGTGCTCCTGGGGCTGACCGCCCCGGCCCAGGCCCACATCGAACGCCCCTCCTACTGGCCCGATCCCAAGCCGGACTGCTCGGTCAGCCCCTGCGCGGGCGGGAAGGTGCCGACGGCCCGGACGCTGGCGTCCGCCCTGCAGACGGGCGGCCACACGAAAGTGGTGTGCCAGGCCGACTCGCTGACCCGCCTACGCGCGTCCATCGACAAGGCCCTGCGTAAGGGCTACGACATCCGGCCGCACGACCACAGGACGTTCAGCAAGGCCGAAGCGGACGCCTTGTGGAAAACCAACAAGGCGTTGTTCGCACGATGCTCGTTCCATGAGATCCAGCCTGCGGTGACGGCGTCCGGGAACAACGACCGAGTGGTCGTCCTACCGGGGATCTACACGGAACCGACGTCCCGCAAGGCGCTCTCGCACGACCCGGCCTGCAAGCAGTACGAGCTGCTGTCCGGGGCGTACTCCTACCTGGGCGAGTACAAGTGCCAGAACGACACCAACCTCATCGCCGTCATGGGCCGGACACCAGGATCCGCCAAGGATCCGGATCCGCCGCTCCTGGATAGGCACGGCATTCCCAACCTCGGCTCGTGCGTGCGCTGCAACCTGCAGATGGAGGGCTCTGGCGTCAGCGCCGACGACGTCGTCGTGGAAGCCGGGAGCGCCGCCTCCGGCAACGGCGGCCCGCGTGTCTCCGCCAAGGACGTCGGCATACGCGTCGACCGCGCGGACGGGTTCGTCCTGCGGAACATGAACGTCCGCCATGCGAACGAGCACGGGATCTACGTCCTGGAGACGGACGGCTATCTGCTCGACCGTTTCAAGGCGTTCTACTCGGGCGAGTACGGCGTCCTGACGTTCGTCGAGGACCACGGGCTCGTCCAGAACTGCGAAGCCGCCGGAAGCGGCGACTCCGGCCTCTACCCGGGCGCGGGCGCGAAGACCTCCGCCGGACGTGACACCAAGTGGTATCCGACGTTCCGCTACAGCCAGCAGATCCGCTACTGCGACTCCCACCACAACACGAGCGGCTACTCGGGGACGAACGGCTCGGCCACCCACGTCGACCACAACAACTTCTACGACAACGCGCTCGGCTTCACGACGGACGTCTTCACCGCCGCGGGTCACCCCGGCTTCCCGCAGCAGGGCGACCTGATCGAGGCCAACAACTTCTACTCCAACAACTTCAACCCGTACCTGCCCGGCTCGGACGTCTCCCCGAGCGTCCCCGTGCCGGTGGGAACGGGCCTGTGGATCGCGGGCGGCAACGACAACGTCGTCCGGCAGAACCACTTCTACGACAACTGGCGACGCGGGCCGATGCTGTTCTCGTCCCCGGACGCGGCGGTGTGCGGCGACCGGAACGACATCCCGGGCTGCAACCCGCTGACGGTCTCCACGTCCTACCGCAACAGGTTCCACGGCAACGTCATGGGCGTCTCACCCACGGGGAAGGTCGCCCCGAACGGTGTGGACTTCTGGTGGGACGCATTCCCCGGCAACACGGAGAACTGCTGGTGGAACAACATCGCGGCACCGGGCAAGAAGGTCACGTCGTCCCCGGCGGGGCTTCCCGACTGCCTCAGCGGACGCGCGCCCTGGCTCAGTTTCGGGTTCGGCAACGTGGGCAACGAACTCGAACTCCTCACCTGCATCACCCAGGACACGCGCGCGCCAGGTGGCCCCTGCCCCTGGTACACGACTCCGGCCAAGCCCGGGACCAGCACGACGTCCGCTCCCGGGAAGACCGCCGCGGCCAACGAGAACGAGGAGGACGGCAGCCTCTCGCACGTGGACTGCCTGTGGTGGAAGACCGTCTCCCCCGCGCAGCGCCAGCACATGCTGGACGTCATGCGCCAGGTGTTCGGCGCGCGCATCGGGTCGAGTGACCACGCCGCCGCCGGAGCGACGTTGACCGACGCGCAGGCCACGACCGTCTTCGGCAACGCGTGCACGCCCGCGTACGCGACGGCCTTCAAGTTGTACAAGCTCTACAACCACGCAGCCGCCTTCATGGCCAAGCGATAGCCGAGACGCCGGGGAGCCCAAGCCGAGCGGGCTCCCCGGCGCTCTTCGGCCGGTGCGTGTCAGAACAGCTTGGCCAGGCCGTCCAGGGTGCGCAGGGTCTCGTCCTCGGACGCGGTGGGGAGGTCGAACAGGATCTCGTCCACCCCCGCCGCCGTGAGCTCGGCGATGACCTCGGCCTTCGGCGGGGCGGCGAACACCGTCACCGGCAGCCGGCGTCCGGCGCGTTCCCGCAGGTCGGCGATCTGGTTCGGCAGGTCGTCGGTGCCGCGGCCGTAGATCGGCATCCAGCCGTCGCCGAACTCCACGACCCGGTCGAACGTGGTCGGGCCGGACCCGCCCAGCAGGACGGGCGGGTGCGGGTCCTGGACGGGCTTCGGGTAGGAGAACACCGGGTCGAAGTCCACGAACTCGCCGTGGAACTCCGCCTCGTCCTTCGTCCACAGCTCCTTCACCGCGAGGACGCGTTCGCGGAGCAGCCTCATGCGCGTGCGCGGGTCGGTGCCGTGGTTGCGCATCTCCTCGCGGTTCCAGCCCGCGCCGACGCCCAGGACGGCCCGTCCGTTGGAGACGTGGTCGAGCGACGCGACCTCCTTCGCCAGGATGATCGGGTCGCGCTGGACGATCAGGGCGATGCCGGTCGCGACCGTCAGGCGCTCGGTGACGGCCGCCGCCGCGGTCAGCGCCACGAACGGGTCGTACGTCCGGTAGTAGCGGCGCGGCAGCTCCGGCCCGCCCGGCCACGGCGACTCGCGGCTGACCGGGATGTGCGTGTGCTCGGCCAGGAACAGCGAGCCGAAGCCGCGCTCCTCCAGGGCCCGTCCGAGCGGGGCGGGGCCGATGCCGTCGTCGGTCACGAAGGTCGAGACGCCGAACTTCACAGGCAGGTCCTCTCACGTGGGGCGATGCCCACGGGAGCATACGGACTCGGCCCGCCCCTGCCCAGGTCCCAGACAATCCTGAATCGCGTGCGGTCCCGAACCCGGAAAGTTCCGAATCGGGGCGGTCCCGAAATCGCGGGCGGTCCGGAATCGCGGATGGTCCGGGATCGCGGCGGCATCGCTCAGGCGGGGGCGCGGACCGCCTCGGAGATCGTCGCCGAGCCCAGCACCCGGTCGCCCACGTAGAGGACGGCGGCCTGACCGGCGGCGACGCCGCGCGCCGGACGGTCCAGGCGGATGCGGACGCCGTCATCGAACGGCTCGGCCGTGCAGTCGTGGACCTCGCCGTGCGCGCGCAACTGCACCTGGCAGCCGACCGGCCCGGCCGGGGCCTCGCCCAGCCACACCGGACGCTCCGCCGTGATCTCGTGGACGTCCAGGGCCTCGCGCGGCCCGACCGTCACGGTGTTGGTCACCGGGGAGATGTCCAGGACGTAGCGGGGCTTGCCGTCCGGGGCCGGACGGCCCAGCCGCAGCCCCTTGCGCTGCCCGATCGTGTACGCGTAGGCGCCCTCGTGCTCGCCGAGCTCCTCGCCGTCGACGTCCACGATGGGGCCGGGCGCGGCGCCGAGCCGGTCGGCCAGGAACGCCTTGGTGTCGCCGTCGGCGATGAAGCAGATGTCGTGGCTGTCGGGCTTCTTGGCGATCTGGATGCCCCGCCGCTCGGCCTCGGCCCGGATGTCGGCCTTGGTGGTGTCGCCCAGCGGGAAGATCGCGCGCGACAGCTGCTCGGGCGTGCAGACGGCCAGGACGTAGGACTGGTCCTTGCCCGTGTCGACCGCGCGGCGCAGGACCGCGCCGTCCCAGCGGGCGTAGTGGCCGGTGCAGACCGCGTCGAAGCCGAGGGCGACGGCCCGGTCCAGCAGCGCCTGGAACTTGATCTTCTCGTTGCAGCGCAGGCACGGGTTGGGCGTGCGGCCCGCCGCGTACTCGCTGACGAAGTCGTCGATCACGTCGTTCTGGAAGCGTTCGGCCAGGTCCCAGACGTAGAAGGGGATGCCGATCGCGTCGGCGGCGCGGCGCGCGTCCCGCGAGTCCTCCAGGGTGCAGCAGCCGCGCGCGCCCGTCCGGTAGGACTGGGGATTGCTGGACAGGGCCATGTGGACGCCGGTGACGTCGTGTCCCATCTCGGCGGCCCGGGCGGCGGCCACGGCGGAGTCGACGCCGCCGGACATGGCGGCCAGTACGCGCAGAGTCATAACCACTCCAGCGTAAAGGCCGTCCGCCACTCCTTTATTCGGACGGAACGGTCATGCGGCGGTCATTCGGACGGGAACGGCCACGGGTTCGGGCGGCACCCGTACAGCGACTTGGTCTGCTGCACCATCGCGGGCGCGCGGCGTCCGGGGCCGGGGCACTGCTCGTGGCCGTGGCCGAGCGCGTGCCCGACCTCGTGGTTGATCACGTACTCCCGGTAGGCGGCCAGGTCGCCCTGGTACCAAGGGACACCGGTCCCCCAGCGGCGCGCGTTGATCACCGAGCGGACCCCCTGCCGGCAGGACAGTTCCCCGCCGGTGACCAGGGGCGCGCACAGCCGGTCGGTCAGGGTGGGGCTGGACAGCGCGACCCGGAACGAGACCGGGCCGTGGTCGACGCGGACGAACCGCATCCGGCCGCCGTGGCCCCAGCTCCGCGGGTCGTTCAGCACCCGGTGCACGCTCTTGGCGAAGTCGGTGAGCTCGAACGGCAGGCCGCGCTCCATCTCCACGACGTACCGGACGGTCGTGCCCCGCGCGCCCGCCGGGGCCTGGGCCGTCCCCTTGGCGACGGCGTACCGGCCGCTTCCGGACTCCGGGACGCGGACGGTCGGCGGCTGGGCCCGTCCGTTCACCATGCGGAGCCGTTTGTTGCCCGGACTCCTCGACGGTGCCGGAGCGCCGTCCGGGGCCGCCGACTTCGACGGCCCGGACAGGCCGGACGGCCCTGACGGGCGGGCCGAGGACCCGGGCGAGCCCCGGTGCGTCTCCACGGTCCACCCGGCCGCCACCACGGCCGTCAGCGTGGCGACGGCCCCCGCCGTCGCCAGTACGCGCTTCCGCACGCGTTCCCCCGAACGTGATCTCGTTTGATGATCACCGGACCTGATCTCTCCCCGATGATCGCCGCTCAGGGTAACGCCAAAGAAAATTGGCCGGACACTTACTCCTTCGTGAAGCCGGTGACCCGCTCGTGAGCAGGGTCACTCCCTGATGGAAGGGGCGCTCCCCACGGAGTCGGCTACCCGGCTACTCGGTCGTGAAGTCGGCCATCATGGCCATGTCCTCGTGCTCGAGGTTGTGGCAGTGGAAGACGAACCCGCCCGGGTAGTCGGTGAACCGCACCGCGACCTCGGCGAGCTCGGCCGGACGCAGGTCCATCGTGTCCTTCCAGCCGTGGTCGTACGGGCCGAGACCGCGCGTGCCGCGCCCGACGACCTGGAAGGCGTCCAGGTGCAGGTGGATCGGGTGGTGGAGGTCGGTCACGAACCGCCACCGCTCCAGCTGCCCGAGCCTCGGCCGCGCCAGCGGCCTGCCGGGCTCGTAGTCGCGGCCGTTGATCTGCCAGCTGTTCCCCTTCTTCTGCAGCGTGAACGTCCTGGTCACCACCGCCTTCGCCGGGTCGAGCCGGGGGATCTTCGACAGGTGGGCCGGGACGGTGGAATCCTCGCGCGGAGCCTTGGCCGAGGACGACACGTCGAACGCCATGACCTCGCGCGTCCGGCCGTCCTCCAGCAGGTTCACCAGCCGCACGCGCGTGCCCGGACGGTAGCGGGCGAAGTCCACGACCACGTCGAACCGCTCCGCCGGGGCGGCGTCGATGCCGTCGTGCGCGATCGGCCTGGACAGCAGCCCGCCGTCCGAGCCGATCTGCACCATGCCCTTGCCGCCGGGCGGCGGCGGGTCGAGCGCGAGCCGGTAGTTGCGGGCGTTCGAGGCGTTCAGCAGCCGCAGCCGGTAGCGCAGCCGCTGGACGGGGTGCACCGGCCACGGCACGCCGTTGACCAGGATGACGTCCCCGAGGACGCCGTTCATGTGGGCCGCGTGGACGCCGGGCACGTGCTCCAGCGTCCGGTCGATGGACGGGTAGCTGAACGAGCCGTCCGCGGCGAACGACCGGTCGGTGATCATCAGCGGGAGGTCGCGGTCGCCGCGCGGCAGCGGAAGGCGGTCCTCCTCCTCGTCGTGGACGAGGTGGAAACCGGCCAGCCCGCGCCACACGCTCGCGCCGGTGAAGCCCATGCGGTGGTCGTGGTACCAGAGCGTCGCGGCCCGCTGGTCCATCGGATAGGTGTAGTCGCGGCTGCCCATGACGGGCTTGCCGGGCATGGGGTGGCCGCCCATCGCCATGGTCGGCTTCCCGCCCGCGGGCAGGATCTCGTCGCCCGGGTAGCCGTCGCTGTCGTGCGGCGTGTGCCCGCCGTGCAGGTGGACGACCACGGGCCGCGGCAGCCGGTTCGTGTGCCTGACCACCGCGCGGCGTCCGGAGCGGGACACGATCGTCGGCCCCGGGAACGTTCCGCCGTAGGTCCAGGCCGTCGTCTTCACGTCCGGCAGGATGTCCAGGTCGGCGGCGCGCTGCACGATCTCGTAGTAGTCGGTCGTCGCGTCCGTGCGCGTGGGCTTGAGGACGGGCGGCAGCCGCAACGGACGCTCGAACGGCTTGGGCAGCGCGCGCTTGCTCGCCAGCAGGCGGCCGGGCTGCGCGGTGCCGAGGTACTTCGCCCCGCCGAGCGCCACCGCTCCCGCGCCGGCGCCCACGGCGAGCCCGGCCCCGATGAAGCCGCGCCGCGACAGCGATCGCCGGTCGCCCGCCATCACACGACCTCCGAGACGCGCTCGTCCCTGGACGGGGCGCTGCCCGCGGAACCGGCCTGGAAGGCGAGGCGGATCAGCGTGGTCGCGCCGACCATCAGGGCCACGCCCAGCGGGATGTGCACGGCGAGCACCCGCCCGAACCCGAGCATCATCTGGACGATCTCGAGGACGACCATCACCGCGGCCGGGCCGATCGGCCGTGCCGGCCCGCCGCCCGGACGCCAGAGCAGCACGGCGGCGGCCACCGCCAGCATCCCGATGAGGATGGTGAACATGGCGTTGGCGCTGTGCATGCTCAGCGCGCCGTAGCCACCGGACAGGAAGCGGCCCGCGAAGACCGCTTGGAGGAACACCAGCAGGGCCTGCAGGATGGCCGCCACCCGGAAGAGCAGCACGGTCCATCGCTTGGGTCGTCGCATCGACACAACACCAATTTCATGTGAGATGGTCTCAGATGAATCTATCTCATCTGAAACTATCCCATCTGGTCTAGACTAGGAATTCGTGACGAACAATCCGGAAGGCCCGCCCGTAGGGATGCTCCTGCGCATGGCCCACGTCCGCGCGCGGGAGGTCTTCACCGAGGCGCTCCGGCCGCTGGGCCTGAAGAGCTTCCACTACGGCGCGCTGGCGGTGCTGATCCAGAAGGGTCCGTGCAGCCAGCGGCGGCTCTCCGAGAGCATGTCCACGGACAAGTCCACGATGGTCCGCCTGGTGGACGACCTGGAGCGCATGGGGCTGATCACCCGGACGCCCGTCCCGACCGACCGCCGCACGCAGTCGATCACCCTCACCGACAAGGGCCGCGAGGTCTTCGCCAAGGCGGACGAGGTCGCCGCGGCGACCCACGACTACCTTCTCGAGGACTTCAGCGACGACGAGCGCCGCGTCCTGTGGGAACTCCTCGTCCGCTTCACGAAGTACGACATGTGACGACAGCGACCCGCCGGGGTTCGGACCTCGGCGGCCCGGTGAACGTCAGGTCAGGAAGCCGCCGAGGCTGCGGTTCTGCGAGACGGCGGTGTCGAAGGCGAGCGGGCAGGCCAGGGTGAGGGTCTTGAACGGCTCGGGCAGCTGGACGTGCTGGCGCAGGACGTACCGGTCGGAGCCGGTGAACGCCTGGGCGAGCAGGTCGCCGAACCCCTCGCTCGCGCGCCGGAACAGGGCCAGCTCGTTCTCGCCGTTGTCCTTGACGCGACCGCCGAGGAGTTCGTAGTAGCCGATCTGCCGGTCGTAGGCGTCCAGGAGCTCCCAGCCGCGCAGCGCACGTTTCCGCAGGTAGCCGATGGGCTGGTTGTGCGGGGACAGGATGTGCATCTTGGGCGTGTGCGCGAACCCGTACGGCTTGTAGAACGAGAACAGCGGCATGCCGTCCGGGCGCATGATGCTCAGGCGGCGCTCGGCGTTGTTCTGCGTCCCCTGGTTGAGCGCGCGGAACACCTTGCGCGCGCCGTTGACGCCCTCCTCACGGACGTACGCGGCGGGCCGTCCGTCCGCCGACCAGATCGTGTAGTTCGCCTCGACCGAGAAGAACCCCTGTGGCTGGTCGTAGACGAGCAGCGACTCGGCGTAGAGGTCGGCTGGCGGGCCGGGCTGCGGCGGCCCCTGCTGGTACGCCTGCTGCGGATACCCCGGCTGCGGATAGGGCTGCTGCTGATACTGCTGCGGAGGCGCGGGCGGAGGCGCGGCGAGCTGCGGAGGCGCAGGGTACGGCGGCGCAGGCTGCGCGTATCCCGGATGCGGATGCGAAGGGGCCGGATGCGGAGGGGCCGGATGCGGAGGGGCCGGCTGGACGAATCCCGGGTGCGGCTGAGGCTGCGGCGCGTACGGCTGAGCCGGATTCCCGGGACGCGGCGCGTAGGGCTGCGCCGGGTGGCCCTGCTGAAGCGGCGCGAACCGGGGATCCCTGGGGGGCGTGGGGGGATGGCTCATGAGGGCTCCTCGTCACAGAACAAACGCACTCTAGTGACCCAGACCCCGCACGAGAACGCCTTTCCCGCCGCCTTCAGGCCGGTCCCGGCCGCCGGAGACACCCTCCAGTGCCAGGAGCCCCTGCCCGGTGTCGCTTCACTGACGAAGCGTGACGTACCAAAAAAAAATCTGTCCCAGATGACCGGAAAGCCCCTGTTCAAGGGCCGTTCCGTCCTGCCACGATCACCTTGACCGTGATCACAGGGGAGACGCTTGGACGACGAGAAGACGCTGCGGCTGGTGATCGACCCCGCCCTGCCGCAGGAGATCCGGAAGATCCTGCTCAGCGATCCCACGATGCTGGCCCCGGCGTCCGGCTCGCCCCCGTCTCCGCCGCGACGCGGTGGACGGTCGGCGAAGCTGATGGGGACGGCCTTCGGGATGGCGACCGCCAGTGGATTCCTGCCGATCGTGGGCGCGCCCATCCTTCTGGGGATGATGGTCGGACTGCCCATGGGGATCGTCGCGCAGGCCGGGCTCGGTCTTGTCTGGTGGCACCAGGGGTTCTGGACGTTCATGCAGGTGGAGGTCGCCCTGCAGTTCCTCCTGTTCGTCCTGCTCATCGTGTTCGGCGTCTGGGAGGACGAGCGGGCCGAGGCCGCCCGCGTCTACCACGGCCGCTACTTCCTGCAGGCCGACTTCGCCGAGGACGACCGGCGGTGGCTGGGGGCGTCCATGGCCGGGACGATGCTTCGCGCGCAGAAGGCCATCGACACCGTCCAGGAGTCAAAGGTCAAGGCCGCCGGGCTGCTCGATGACGCCCCGGACGAGATCACCCTTCCCTGGCAGGAGTGGGAGATCGCGCAGTCGCTGGCCGAGCTGTCCCGGGTCGGACGGCAGTTGGCCTCCGCCGCCCAGGGCGTGGAGGACAGCGAGCGTGTGAAGGCCGCGACCGCGTCGCAGCGGAAGGCGCTCCAAGCGTCGGTCGCCGCGGTGACCGAGCGGGTGGAGGCGCTGGAGCGGTACGCCGAACGCACCCACGCCGCCGACATCGCCTACCGCGAATGGCAGGCCCTGCAAGAGCTCGCGGAGTTCGACGACGACGCCATCGAGGTGCTCGCCCGATCCGTCCGGGACGAGCTGGCGGTCGACGAGATCGACGACCTCGCCGACCAGACCGGCCTCGCGACCCTGCGCACCAGCCTTCGCGAAGCGCACCTGGCAAGGAACGTACTGGCCGAACACACCGGAGGAACGGCATGAAGACCGAAGACCCTCGCTCCGGAAGCAGCACGCCGGGCAAGATGTCCGTCCCCCCGTCCTCCCGCCGGCGCATGCTGCCGGCGGATCCCATCGCCCGATCGACCCTCGACGCCCTGGCCGCGCTGGGCGGCCTGCTGCTGTTCCCCGAATTGGCGCTCGGCGCGATCCTCCTCCTCGTCCTGGTCCCCGTCGGAGGCAGCGCGCGCTGATCGCGAAGGGTGCGGGCGTCGACGCCGGCACCGGCTCGCCTTCGGCCGCCATGGAGCACGTCCGGAGAGTGGTACCCATGCCCCGTATGTGTTCCTTGACCGAGGGTGACATACCGGAAAATCTGCCATAGATGGCTGGAAAAGCACTGTTCAAGGCCTGTTTGTCCCTGCCACGATCCCCCTGATCGTGAACACCCGGGGGGACGGTTGGACAACGCAGCGAAGACACTGTGGCCAGTGTTCGATCCCGACCCGCCGCAGGACGCCCGGACGTCAACACCGTCTGGACCGTTGTTCACCGAGCAGGTGTGAGGAGTACTGACATGAGCATGCGGAACGCGAGGCGTGGGACACCGCTGGGGCGGTTCCCTGCGGGCCTGGGCGCGTTCGGCGTCCTCCTGCCGCTGGCGCTCGCCGGGTGCGGCTCGTCCGACGAGGAGCCGAAGCGGGGCACGGAGGAGGTCGACGTGACCTTCGTGGTCACCGGGGACCGCCGCACCGCGGACGTGAGCTTCGCGTTGAAGGGCGCCGTGACGAACCTGGACTCCGTTGCCCTTCCGCTGCGCAAAACGATCCGGATGCCCGAGAACGGCGACCTGTCGATCAGGGCGGAGAACGTCTCCGACAACGGCCCCGGGACCGTCACCTGCACCGTCGTGGTCGGTGAACGCGTGATCAGCCAGAACTCGGGATTCGGCTCGAGCGGCACGGCGAACTGCTCGGATGTCACCCCGACCGACCCCACCGTCCCGGGGGCCAAGATCCCGGCGCAGGGCAACGGAACGCTGCCGGGCGAGAGCCGCCTGACCCGGACGGTCCGCGTCAAGCGCTATCCCGGGCAAGGCTCGCCGACCGCGGGGCGGGTCAGCGACGCCGATTCGCGCCTGTCCTACATGTCGTTCGGCGGAACCTGGGGCAACAGCCGCACGGTCGATCCGATGTTGCAGGGGTTCACGCGCAAGCAGTCGTTCGAGAGCGAGGCCAAGTGGGAGGCCCTCATCGCCTCGGGCCTGCTCAAGAGCGAACTCATGGCGGACGCGGGCGCCAAGGGCCAGAATCGGCTGCGGAACCTCGCCGGGGCCATGCAGGACTACCGCCAGAGAATCGGCATCGGCAGCTCGGCGCGGGGCCGCGACGTCGCGTCCCAGCCGATCGTCGTGAGCGGCCGCAAGGGCTGGGTGATCGTCCGCGAGGTCCGGTTCAACGAGGAGAAGGTCCAGGCGAAGCTGGACCTGATGGCGGTCGCCGTGGTCGACACCGGCCTTCCCCGCCCCGCGTTCCTCTTCGTCGACATCCCCGAGACCCACAAGCGCCTCTGGCCGGACGTCAACACCGTGATCGGCTCGCTCCGCGTCAAGTGAGAGTGGTCAGGCGGACGGACCGGCGTGACCGGACGGACCGGACGGACCGGACGCGGGCGGGAAGTAGAGGTTCACCTTGCCGCGCATGTAGGACTGGAACGCGGCTCCCCACAGGCGGAAGCCGCGGAACGCGAGGGCTTCGCCGCTCTGCAGGTCGACGACCACGGGACGGGCGAGGGCGGCGAAGCCTCCGAGCTTGAGGCGGTACGGCTTGGACACGAGGAGCCGGGTCTCGTCGTCCACAGTGTCGGCGACGAGCGCCGGGACGGTCAGGACGCCGGACTGCAGGCCGCGCATCTGGCCGTACCGCTGCTTGGCCAGGCCGACGCTCGCCTGGACGTACCGGTCGACGACCGCCGGGCTCGCGTTCTCCACCCGCGCGACCGTGGTGACCAGGTGCAGCTTGTTCGCCATCCGCCAGTTCGACCGGTAGCCGACGAGGGCCGGGTACTGCCCCACGTACTCGTCGCTCAGCGCGCAGCCGTCGGCTTCCATGCGACGCCGGACCTCGGCGATGTAATCGTCCATGAACCCCTCCTGTGAAAGGCCACGCGGAACGGCTGGAATGGCCGGAGCGGTCGGACGGTCACAGCTGTTCGCGATGGTGGCGGAAGCGTAGACGTGGGCCGGCGCGCGCCGGAAGCATCAGGCCGCAGAAGTTCACCTACGGAACGTCACAGCGGCCGGGCCCTTTCCCGCGTTCAGGAGTTCAGGAATCCAGGAGCGCGAACGTGGAGTTGAGGGCGCGCGCGGACGTCGGCAGGGGTGGGCGGGTCGTGGATGACGAGACGGACGGGGGCTCGCGTAGGGTTGCGGAGCGGGCTCTTCCGGGCCCGGCCATGCGATCTGAGACAGGAAGAGACGACTGGTGGGAATCTTCCGCCGCCCGCGTGAGACGCCGTCCGCCGTGAGCCCGGCGATCAGCGAGTTCTGGGAGTGGTGGGCGCAGGCGCGCCCGGACCTGGAGGGGTCGCTGTCGGCCGTGCCCGACACGCCCGAGGCGCTGCTGGCGGAGGCCCCCGCGAACGGGGACGCCGAGCCGGAGATCCCCGCCGGGCTGTCGGCGGAGATCATGGAGGAACTGTCCCGGAGGGTCGCGCGGATCCACTCCGAGCTGCAGTGGGAGATCGGCGGCATGGAGGGCCGGGCGCCGTCGCTGACGGTGTCCGGAGCCGGTGACCCGGAGCTGCGCGGGCTCGCCGAGCGCTGGTACCGCGCCGCGCCCCAGGGGGAGGCGGCGGGCGGCTGGGAGTTCCATCCGGCGCGTCCGGCCGATCCGGAGATGCTCGGCCAGGAGCTGCAGCTCGGCGACCACGACTTCGACCTGGAGTACGTCCGGTTCGGGATGCGGGCCGACCAGTTCCGCGGCCGGGTCGACATCACCGCCTACCACCCCGACTTCCTGTTCGTCTCCGAGGAGCACCAGGTCGCGGTCGCGTTCCACGTGCTGCACTGGGCGCTCGGCGAGGACGACGTGGCGCGCTGGATCGGCGAGGTGACGATCTCCGCCGAGGAGCCGGTCGACTCGCTGCCCCCGGCCGTGCTGCCCGCCGTCGTCGAGCAGATCGTCGAGGACTTCCGCGAGCCGACCTGGCTGTCCGGCGAGGGCCGCACCCCGCGCGGGCACCCCGCGCAGTTCGGCATCCGCTTCCCGGTGCACCGGCAGGACCACCCGCTCGCCGACCTGCACGTCGAGGTGTCGGTCCCCTACCAGCACGCCAACCCGGACCGGCTGCCCGTCGAGCCGTCCGCGTCCGCGCTGCGCAAGTTCGAGAAGAAGCTCGACGCCCTCCCGGACGCGGTGCTGGTCGTCCGGCAGACCGGGGACGGCCTGCGCGTCTTCCACCTGTACGCCGACCCCGACTCGGGCGTCCTCGCCGAGCTCGACCAGCTCACCGCCGGGTGGGCGGAGGGCAAGGCCAAGGTCGCCTCCACGAACGACCCCGGCTGGCGCGCCCTCGCCCCCTTCCAGCCCTGACCTTCGTCGCGCCCGAAGCGGCCCACGCCGCCCCTCACGCCGAGTCGTCCTTCACGGACGTACTTCGCTGAGGGGCTGGCGGGGGCCGTTTCACATTTCCGGCCGACGATGCCCGCTCGCCCGCCGCCCAAGCCGTGCCCCAGCACCTTCGCCGCGCGATGTTTCACGTGCGGTGTTTCACGGGCCGTCCGGGCGGAGAACCTACCTTTAGCAGCTGGTGACGCTATGTGACGGTTCGTGTTCATCGGGCGGGACGCAAACGCGGCCGCGTTTCAAGGAGTGCTCATGAAACCGGAAGATCCGCTGCGCGCCCCGGACCCGCCGCTCGCCGCACCGCCGTACCCGCCGCGAGCCACCCGGTTCGTCGGCCGCGAGTACCTCAACATCGTCTACCGCAGCGATCCGGACGCGCTCCGCGCCGCCGTCCCGGAACCCCTGGAGGTCGCCGAGCCCCTCGTCCGGTTCGAGGTCATGCGCATGGACGACGTGGACGGCCTCGGCCCCCGCACCGAGGCGGGCCAGGTGATCGCCGTCCGGTTCGGCGGCGAGGACGGCGAGTACCTGCACGCCGTGTACCTGGACGCCAGGCACCCAGACGGCGGACACCTGGACGGCGGGCATCTGGACGGCGGCGGCAGCGCCGTCCTCGCCGGACGCGAGCCGCCGCCACACCCCGAGAACCTCGGCACGCCCCGGCTGCTGGTCGAGGAGGACACGCTCGTCGGGACCCTCGACCACGGCGCCCAGCGGGTCGCGACCGCGACGATGCCCTACAGGTACGCGCCGATGAACGCCGACGAGGCGCGCGACCAGATCACCGTCCCGACGTTCATGGTCAGGACCGTGCTCGGCGCGGACGGGCCGAGCACCTGCGCGCTCGTCCGGACGCGGATCACCGACGTCACGGTCAAGCAGGCGTGGCGGGGTCCGGCCCGGCTCCAGCTGTTCGAGCACGTGATGGCGCCGCTCGCCGACCTGCCCGTCCTGGAGATCGTCTCGGCGTCACACGTCCTGACCGGCCTGACGCTCACCCGCGCCGTGCCCGTCCACGACTACCTCGCGACCCGCGCGGCCTCCCCCAACCCAGGCTGAAGAGCCCCGCCGAAGCCGACTAGGGCGTGTCTCGAAGTCGGCGCCCGTGGCGAGCGGCGTCCGGGTGCGTGCATCGTGGGGGCGGAGGAGGGAGTCGGCCCGGGTTTGGCCGTCGACCGACGACAACCCCGCGAGGTGCGTGCCTGGGCGTCGCGCAGTAGGGCAGGTGACTTCGAGACACGCCCTAGGCGCGAAGAAACGCCGATGGCCAAGGCCAACGCAGGACGAGGGAAACGTCGTCAGCTGAGCCAACGCGGCTCGGCGCGAAGAATCGCCGCCAGCGAGAGCAGCGCGGCGCGGGGAGCGCCGTCAGCTGAGGCCGGCGCGGCGGGCGCGTTCGACGACGGGCGGGAGGGCCTCGGCGAGGGCGTCCACGTCGGCGTCGGTGGACGTGTGGCCGAGGGTGAAGCGCAGCGACCCGCGCGCGCGTTCGGGGGTCGCGCCCATCGCGAGCAGGACGTGGCTCGGCTGCGCGACTCCGGCCGAGCAGGCCGATCCGGTCGAGCAGGCGATGCCGCGCGCGTCCAGCAGCATGAGGAGGGCGTCGCCCTCGCAGCCGGGGAACGAGAAGTGCGCGTTGCCGGGCAGCCGGTCGGACGGGTCGCCGTTCAGGACGGCGTCCGGGACGGCGTCGAGGACGGCCGCGATCAGCCGGTCGCGGAGGACGGTGAGCCGGGCCGCCTCGTCCGCGCGGCGCTCGGCGGCGATCCGGGCCGCGGCGGCGAACCCGGCGATGGCGGGCGTGTCGAGGGTGCCGGAGCGGACGTCCCGCTCCTGCCCGCCGCCGTGCAGCACCGGGACGGGGTCGACCCCGCCGGACTTCCCGGGCTTGCCGAGCAGCAGCGCGCCGACGCCGATCGGCCCGCCCAGCTTGTGCCCGGACAGGGTCAGCGCGTGCGCGCCGGACGCGGCGAAGTCGACCGGCAGGTGCCCGGCGGCCTGGACGGCGTCGGTGTGGAAGGGGACGCCGTGCTCGCGCGCGACCGCGGCCAGCTCCGCCACCGGCTGGACGGTCCCGACCTCGTTGTTCGCCCACATCACGGTGACCAGGGCGACGTCGTCGCCGGCGCCGATCATCTCGCGCAGCGTCTCCGGCCGGATCCGGCCGGACTCGTCGCACGGGATCCACTCGACCTTCGCGCCCTCGTGGCCCGCGAGCCACTGGACGGTGTCGAGGACGGCATGGTGCTCGACCGCCCCGGCGAGCACCCGGGTGCGGGCCGGGTCGGCGGCCCGGCGGGCCCAGTACAGACCCTTCACCGCGAGGTTGTCGGCCTCGGTGCCGCCGGAGGTGAACACCACCTCGCTCGGCCGCGCGCCGAACGCCTCGGCGAGGATCTCGCGGGACTCCTCCACCACCCGGCGGGCCCGGCGGCCCGCGGCGTGCAGGGACGAGGGGTTGCCCAGCTCGGCCAGCTCGGCCGTCATCGCCGCGATCGCCTCGGGGAGCATGGGGGTCGTCGCCGCATGGTCCAGATAGGTCACCACGCGCCCCAGGTTATCCGCGCGCGGGCCCGGCGTTATCCGCGCGCGGCCCCGGCCCCGTCCCGGCCCGGACACTCCGTGGACCACTCTGCGAAACCTGCGGAGTGACCGTGGTCACAGCGGAATATTTACGCTCCAGATGTGATTTTTACGGAAGATCTTCGAGTTGTCCCCTGAACCGTCCGGTCGGTACAGTAAAGAGGCCATGATGAAGGAAGCCCTCCTCGACGCCGCCGAGGCCGTGCTGTTCGAGCACGGCGGACGCGCGTTGACGCTGAACGCGGTCGCCGAGCGCGCCGGCGTCAGCAAGGGCGGGCTCCTCTATCACTTCCCGAACAAGGAAGCCCTGGTCCAGGCGCTGGTCGCCCGGGTCATCGCGGAGTTCGACGAGCTGATCGGCTCGTTCGACGACGGAGGCCCCGGGTCCTACACCCGCGCCTACGTCCTGGCGACCTTCGAGATCCTCACCGGGGAGGCCCGGGCGCACCGGCGATGGTCGGCCATCACGGCCGCCGCCACCGATCCGGAGCTCGCCGAGCCGCTGAACGAGGCCATGGGCCGCTGGCACAAGCGTCCCTGTGGCGAGGATCCGGATCCGGCCACCGCCATGGTCGTCCGGCTCGCCGCCGAGGGCCTCTGGGAAGTTCTGAGCCACTCGCCCGGGTTGTACGACCAGGCGGAGCTCACGGCGCTGAGGGAACGGCTGCTGGCCCTGGCCTCCGGCTGACACCAGGCCGAGTCGCCGCCCGGCACGACCTCCCCGGCAGAACCCCCGCACGACCCCACTTCGCACGACCCCCGCACGACCCCACTTCGCACGACCACCACGACCCCGGCGCGCGCCGCCGAACCTCCGGGTGCCCCCATGGGCTTTGGAGCGTTCCTGCACGCCCGGACACCTGAATCCCGGGCCCTCCGCCCCGACCAGACGAGAAAGAGGTGAACCATGCTGCTGCGCGCTCGCACAGGCACGTTCCTGACCTTCGCCTTGGCAGGACTGCTCTGTGGTGTGTGGACGTCACGCATGCCCGCACTCGCGAGCAAGTTCGGAACGAGCGAGGGCGAGATCGGCATCGTGGTCCTCGTCTGGGGCCTCGGCGCGCTCGTCGCGATGCAGGGTCTGCGCTCCGTGATGGGACGGTTCGGCAGCCGCTCGGTCCTGCGGGTCGCGCTGCCGCTGACCGCGGTGTCCTACATCGGCGTCGGGTTCGCCCCGACCTACGGGGTTCTGATCGCGGCCGTCGCGCTGTTCGGGATGACCTTCGGGATCACCGACATCGCCATGAACGCGCAGGCCAGCGTGGTCGAGCACGAGTACAAGCGGTCGATCCTGTCGTCCATGCACGCGGGCTGGTCCGTCGGCGCCATGACCGGCGGGCTGATCGGGTTCGGCACCGCGCACGCCGGGCTCGGCTTCAGCGCCACCGTGCTCGCCGTCGCGCTCGCCGCGCTGCCGCTCGCGCTGCTGCTCGGCCCGACCTACCTGGCCGACCGTCCGGTCCGCGCCGCCGCCGCCGTCGCCGGGGGCGGACGCCGCCGGGCCCGGCTGCCGATGGCGGTCTACCTCGTGGGCCTGCTGGCGTTCGTCGCGTTCATGACCGAGGGCTCGATCGCCGACTGGAGCGGCCTGCTGCTGCACGGCGAGCTCGGCGCGACGCAGGCCGTCGCGGCGCTCGGCTACCCGATGTTCCAGGTGGCCATGCTGATCGGCCGGATCGGCGGCGACCACCTGCGGATGTGGATCGGCACCCGGAACCTGCTGGTCGTCTCGGGCGTCGGCACCGCGGTCGCGATGGCCGTCGTGGTCACCGCGCCGAACACCACGGTCGCGATCATCGGGTTCTTCCTGTCCGGGCTGGTGGTCGCCACGGTCGTGCCGATCTCGATGTCCCTCGCCGGGACGTCCGCGCCCGGCCAGCCCGCCGCCGCGGTCGCCCAGGCCGGGGCCATGGGCTACGGCGGCCTGCTGCTCGGCCCGGTCGTCGTCGGGTTCCTCGCGGACGCGACGTCCCTGCGGATCGGCGTCGGCGCGATCGTCGTGCTGGCCCTGATCATCGCGGCCGGGGCCCGGTTCGTCCCGCTCGGGTCGGGCGAGATCGGCTCGGTCCGGGTCGACGAGGAGCCCGCCGAGGGCGTCGCCGTGACCTCCGAGCCGGTCGAGGGCGGGATCCCCGCGCCGCGTCCGGACGGCGAGCCGCAGCCCGTGCCCGCCTGAGCCCGACCGCCGAAGAGGGGGATCGTCCGAGCGGACGGTCCCCCTCTTTCGCTATAAACGCTCGGGTTCGGATCATCTCCGGAAGGAACGGGCATGGACGGCTGGCGGGTACCCGGGTACACCGAGCTGAAGGTCCTCGGCGAGGGCGGGCAGGGCCGGGTCGTGCTGGCCCGCCACGACGCCACCGGACGGCCCGCCGCGATCAAGTACCTGTCCGCCCATAACACCGCCGACGAGCGCCATCTGGAGACCTTCCGGCGGGAGGCCGAGCTGCTCCGGCGGCTGCGCAGCCCCTATGTGGCGCAGCTGTTCGGCCTGGTCGAGGCCGAGGGCGGCCTGGCCATCGTGATGGAGGCGGTGGACGGCGCGTCGCTGCGCGCGCTGCTCACCGAGCGCGGCGCGCTGCCGCCGGAGGGCGCGCTCGCCCTGCTCAAGGGGTCGCTGCTCGGCCTCGCGGCGGCGCACGACCTCGGGATCGTGCATCGCGACTACAAGCCCGCGAACGTGGTCGTCCGCGCGGACGGGCTGAGCAAGCTGATCGACTTCGGCGTCGCCGTGGACGCGGGCGCCGCGGACCTCTCCGGCACCCCGCTCTACATGGCGCCCGAGCAGTGGCGCGCCGAACCCGCCTCCCCCGCGACCGACGTGTACGCCGCGACCTGCGTGTTCGTCGAGTGCGTGACGGGTGAGCGGCCGTTCCGCGCGCCGTCCGCCGAGGCGCTGCGGGAGCTGCACGTGTCGGCGCCCGTGCCGTCCGAGAAGGTTCCGGAGCCGCTGCGCGGGCTGGTCGAGCGCGGCATGGCCAAGGACCCGTGGGACCGTCCGCCGGGCGCGATGGCGTTCGTCCGCGAACTGGAGTCGGTCGCGTCCGAGGCGTACGGGACGGACTGGGAGCGGCGTGGCGTCGCCGCCCTCGCCGGAGCCGCCGCCGCGCTCGCCGCCCTCTTCCCCCTCACCAGCCTGGGCGCGGGAAGCGCCGGAGCAGGCGCGGGCGCGGGGAGCGCGACCGCGGGCGGAGCCTCAACGGCGGGAAAGGCAGCGGGAGCCACAGGGAAGATCCTCTCGGGGGTGAGCGCCAAGACCACTCTCGCGGTCACCGGGGCGGCCGTGATCGCGGCCGGTGGCGGCGCGGCCGTGTACGTCGCCACGCAGCCGGCCAAGAAGAGGCCGACGCCGCCGCCCCCGATCGCGATCCGCCTGACCGCGCTGAACGAGCCCCGGGCCGCACTGCCCGGCGGCGGGACGTGGCAGGTGAACGGCCAGGTCGTGACCGTCTCAGGGCACAGGGACCCGGCGCTCGACACGAAGCTGAACGCCGCCCTGCGCGCCCCGCTCGTCCAGCGCTGGACGGAGACGAGGTCCATCCTCGGCGGGCAGCCGGGCGCCTACACCGGGACGGTCCGCCCGGCGATCCTGCTGCGTGGGCCGAGGCTCCTGAGCGTCCGGTACGACACGGATGTCGAGGGCCAGGTCGGGCCGGGCTGGGACCAGGCGCGGACGGTCACCGTCGACCTCGACACCGGGACGGCGTACGCGCGTCCGATCGACCTGTTCCGGACGGCGTCGCCCGCGCTGTCGCCGAAGGTCCTCGCGCACCTGCCGGGGAACCGCTGGTGCCCGCGCGAGCCGGTCGGCCCCGGCATCACCGCCAGGCAGCTGACCAGCGGCGAGGTCTCGGTCGCGCTCACCGCGTCCGGGATCCGGGTGGCCTACCAGGGTGCGGCGCTCGGCTACTCGGGCGCGTGCGGGAACCGCAGCGCGGACGTCCCGTACGGCGAGGTCGCGGACCTGCTGAAGCCGGAGGTCACCGCCGCCGTCCCGTACCCCGCGACGTCCGTGCGTCCGACCCCGTAGGCCCCTGGAACACCGAACGCCCCGGCCGGGCGGACCCGGCCGGGGCGTCAGGAGCACGCGCGCCTACTTGCGCTTGTTGATCTCCTCGGTCAGCTGCGGGGCGACCTGGAACAGGTCGCCGACCACGCCGTAGTCGACCAGCTCGAAGATCGGGGCCTCAGGGTCCTTGTTGATCGCGATGATCGTCTTGGACGTCTGCATGCCGGCCCGGTGCTGGATCGCGCCGGAGATGCCGACCGCGATGTACAGCTGCGGCGACACCGTCTTGCCGGTCTGGCCGACCTGGAACTGGTGCGGGTACCACCCGGCGTCGGTCGCCGCGCGGGACGCGCCGACCGCTCCGCCGAGGGTGTCGGCCAGCGCCTCGATGATCGTGAAGTTCTCGCCGGAGCCGACGCCGCGGCCACCGGAGACCACGATCGCGGCCTCGGTGAGGTCCGGGCGCTCGCCCTTCTCCTCGACGACCTTCTCGACGACCTTGGCGGCCTTGTCGGCGCCGGACAGCTCGACCGACACCTGCTCCTCGGCCGGGGTCGCCGGGGCGGCCTCGGGCGCGACGGAGTTCGGGCGGACGGCGATGATCGGCGTGCCGGTCCTCACCTTGGCGTGCGCGATGATGCCGCCGCCGAAGATGGAGTGCTCGCCGACGAAGCCCTCGGCGACGTCCACGACGTCGGTGAGGGCGCCGGAGCCGGTCTTGATCGCCAGGCGACCGGCGACCTCCTTGCCCTCGGCGGTCGCGGCGACCAGCACGGCGGCCGGGGCCTTGTCCTGGACGAGCTTGGCGAGCAGCGTGGCCTTCGGCGCGACGACGTAGGAGGTCAGCTCCCCGTCGGCGGCCAGGTAGACCTTCTTCGCGCCGAACTCGGCCAGCTTGTCCTTGGCGCCCTCGTAGCCCGGGCCCACCCATACCGCCGCGGCGTCGCCGAGGCGGTTGGCGAGCGTGAGCAGTTCGAGGGTGACCTTCTTGACGTCACCGTCGACGTGGTCGACGAGGACCAGGATCTCACTCATTGCTTAGGGTCCCCTTCCCCGCTCAGACGAACTTCTTCGACGCGAGGAACTCGGCGATCTTCACGCCGCCGTCGCCCTCGTCGGTGACGATCTGGCCCTGCGCGCGCGCCGGGGCCTCGGCGAAGTCCACGACCTCGGTCGCGGCGTTGGCGAGGCCGACCCGGCCCGCGTCGATGCCCGCGCCCGCGACGTCCAGCGTCTCGACCGGCTTCTTCTTGGCCGCCATGATGCCCTTGAAGGACGGGTAGCGCGGCTCGTTGATCTTCTCGACGACGCTCACCACGGCCGGCAGGGTCGCCTCGACCTTGTCGTGGCCGTAGTCGGTCTGCCGCTGGATCCTGATCGCGGAACCGTCGATCTCGACCTTGTTGGCGAGCGACAGCTGCGGGACGCCCAGGCGCTCGGCGAGCATCGCGGCGAGCATGCCGGTGCGCGCGTCGGTGGACTCCGAGCCGAGGATCACCAGGTCGAAGCCGGTGCGGCCGAGGACCTGCTGCATGGCGTAGGAGGTCTGGAAGGCGTCCGAGCCGGCGAGGGCGTCGTCCAGGAGGTGGACGGCCTTGTCCGCGCCCATGGCGAGGGCCTTGCGGATCGAGTCGGTCGCCTTGTCGGGACCCATGGTCAGGACGGTCACCTCGCCGCCCTGGGCCTCCTTGATGCGCAGCGCCTCTTCGATCGCGTACTCATCGAGCTCGTTGATGACACCGTCCGCCGCACCGCGGTCGAGGGTGCTGTCATCGGACTTCAGCTTGCGCGGGCTCTCCGTGTCGGGAACCTGCTTGACGCAGACGACGATGTTCATGGCCGGTGGCCGACCTCCCTGCACTCAGTTTGGCCGCTGGGGTAAGCGGACATAAGGACGCCGCCCGTGGGCCGGGTCGGCGCGTGCTCGCACGCAGCCTCGCGGCGGCGCACCTGACAGCCTGCCAAAGACCCGAACGTGTTTCGGCCCCGGGTCCCCGGTTGGACCGTACACAGCAGATGTTACCGGTCAGTAGGGGCTGTGCGAAACCCGGCCCGTGAGACCTACCCCACGTAGGAGAACGCCACGCGGGCGGTTCGTTCTCCATCGCGGCCTGTGGGACCGGTCACTGCCCCGGACGTCAGTGCAGGGAGTTCTGGAAGCGGGAGAGCGTGGCCTCCAGCGAGCTCTGCAGGCCGTAGAGCGGGGCGAAGCTGGGCGTGAACGACATCGCGGCCACCAGGCCCGCCAGCGTCAGCACGCCGAGCACCAGGCCCGCCGCCGCGACCGTCCCAGGACGCCACGCCAGCGGCTCGAACGCGCTCTCCAGGGCCCGCCGCGCGCCGCCCGCGCCCGGAGCCGTCCAGAGGGCGATCGTGCCCGTCCCGGCGCCGAGCGCCCCGGCGCCCAGCGTGGACAGCTCGACGCCCACCGCCGCGACCCCCACGACCATCAGCGGGACGCCGACCGCGAACACGGCCGCGTAGGGCAGCGACAGGATCGTCCGGCCGACGGCCTCGATGCGTCCGAGCGTTCCTCGTGCGCGCGTGATCCGCAGCAGCGTCACCGCCAGCGCCGACACCGTCACGCCGACCACCGGCATCATGACCGCGACGCACCCGGCGATCACGATCACCAGCACCGCGAGCAGGCGTGCCCATCCGCGCACGACGGCGAGTTCGTGGTCGGCGACGGATCCGGCATGCCGTCCGCCGACCACCATGTCGTCCATGTCGTCCTCGTGCGCGTGCGATGCGACGGCGGTCGCCACGCCGGACGTCGGCTCGGGGTATCCGCCCGTGCCGACCGGGCCGGGCATCGCGAACCCGCCCGTGTCGTGGACGGGAGGCATGGCGAACCCGCCCGTCCCGGACATCACGGCTGGGAAGCCCCCGGTGGCCGGGGCGTCGGGATACGGCGCCGGAGCCTCGGCGGCCGGTGCGGGGACCTCAGGGGCCGGGCCCAGGTCGAGCTTGGACGCGGCGGCGATCAGCTCCTCGGCGTTCGGACGCGCCGACAGGTCGAGCGCCGCGGCGGCGCGGAGCAGGCCGCGCAGCGCGCCCGGCAGGCCGGGGGCGTCCAGGGAGGCGTCCTCGCTGCCGGTGGCCGCGAACAGGACGATCTCAGACCACGCCCGGATGTCGCCCGCCTGGCCCTCGGGGTCGGCGACGAGGCCGAAGTCGACCACGACCGGCGCGCCGTCCACGACCAGGACGCTGCGCGGGTCGAGCGAACCGTGCCCGAGACCGGCCCTATGGATCGCCGCGACGGCCTTGGCGAGCGCGACGGCCATGTAGCGGAGCGCTGGACCACGGAGCGGGCCGTCCACCGCGACGGTCTCGGCCAGCGGTCGGCCCGGCACGAACCGCGACACGACATACGGCGGACGGGCCTCGGGATCACCGTCCAGGACGTCCACGACGTAGGGGCTCAGCACCGCGCGCATGCGCGGGACATCGGGGACCGCGCCCGGCGGCAGCATCCGGATCGCCACGTCACGCCCGGTCGCGTCCGCCGCCCGGTGGACGGCACCGGACGGCCCGTCCAGCCGCGACAGCAGCCGGTACGGACCGATGTGCTCCTGGTGGCTCGTCTCCCCGCTCATGGACCCGGCACCCTATCGGGCACGGAGCCCGCCCGACGCCTCATGCGCACACCGTTTCCCACCTCTACGCGACGCGACCACTCCCCGACCGCTCCCCGCACCCGGCCGACCACACGACGTGGCCGTTCTCGGCGGCCGTCGCGGGCCTGCAGGGGGCGCGGGTCAGCCGATGAACGGGATGCCGCCGTGGAGGATGTCCTCCACGCGCGCGCGGACCCCGTCCAGGCTCTTGCTCATGCCGTCCACCGGGGTGGTGTCGGGCGGCTGCTTCTGGGACAGGACGGCGAGCACGACCGTGAAGATCCCGAGGACCAGGACGCCCGCGAGGGCCGCCTCCGCGCGCGGGAGCAGCGCCCCCCACACGCGCGCGAGCTGGCGGCGCGGGGCGCCGCTGCCCGGGGCGAGGGCCAGCAGGCCGATCACGAGCATGGCGGAGTACGCCACGGCCTTGGACGCGGTCATGTCCGGGTAGGTGAACATGAGCACGCCGAGCAGGATCGCCCCGGCGAACAGCGAGAGCGCCGAGAGCAGCGCCGTCGCCATCACCGCGCCGGGCAGGTGCAGGGGCGTGCGGAAGGCCGCGCCGACCGCGTCGCCCGAGCGCGGGCCGCGCCGGGTGCGGCGGCCCTCCATGCCCTTGGCGGCCTTGTCGCCCGCGCGCAGCACCAGGACTCCGGCGATCGTCACCGCGACCGCGAGCAGCGGCGCGATGTTCGCGAACGCGATCAGCGCGCCGAGCACGAGCAGGCTGAGCACC
Source organism: Actinomadura oligospora ATCC 43269 (assembly GCF_000518265.1). Taxonomy (GTDB): domain Bacteria; phylum Actinomycetota; class Actinomycetes; order Streptosporangiales; family Streptosporangiaceae; genus Spirillospora; species Spirillospora oligospora. The sequence goes on from NZ_JADG01000018.1 coordinate 153,896, forward strand.
CGGTACCAGCCGAACGGCTTCGGGTGCTCGCGCTTCTCCTGCGGCTCGGGCCGCTGTTTCGCGGGCTGCTGCTGGTCAGGGCGGTGCTGTGCCTGCTGCTGGTAGGGGTCGTACGGCTGGGGCGGCTGCGGCTCGGCCCTGCGGAGCCCGCCCTGCGGGGGCCAGCCCTGCTGGTTCGGATGCGCCGGCGGACGCGCCTGACCGGCCTGTGGATAACCGGCGCGGGCCGGACGGTGGTCGTACGGCCCGGGCGCGGGCGGCGGGACGGGCGGGGGCGCGGCCGGCGGCAGCATCCCGACGAAGTCCTTGGGCTGCTGCACGTGGACGGGCGCGGGCATCGGCGGAGGCGTGTCACGGAGGGTCTCGTCGCCCGCCGAGGGCGGCCCCAGGGGGCTCGCCGCGTCCTGGACGGTCTCGGGCTCGGCCGGCGCGTCCTTCGCGGTCTCCGGGCCCGGGAGCGGCGGCGTGAGGAGCGCGCCGTGATCGGGACGGGTCGTGAGCTGGTCGTCGATCCGGGTGTGGTCGGCGACCGTCGCGTCGATGTTGATCCGCTGGACCAGCCCGGTCAGCTTCGCCGCCTCCGGCCGCTCGGCCGGGTTCCGGGCCATCGCGGCGCGCAGCACCGGCAGCAGCGCCTCCGGCACGCCGTCCAGGTCGGGACGGCCCTGCATGATCTTGTAGAAGATCGACTCGAAGGTGCCGGAGCCGAACGGCGGACGGCCGGTCGCGGCGTAGCCGACGGTGCCCGCCCAGGCGTGCACGTCCGACGGCGGGCCCGCGTCCTCGCCCTCGATGATCTCCGGGGCCAGGTAGCCGGGCGTGCCGATCACCATGCCGGTCGCGGTCAGCCGGGTCGCGTCCGCGCCCTGGGCGATGCCGAAGTCGATCACGATCGGCTCGCCGTCCAGCAGCATGACGTTCGCGGGCTTGAGGTCGCGGTGGATGATCCCCGCGTCGTGGATCGCCGACAGGGCCTCGGCGAGGCCCGCCGCCAGGCGCTGCAGGGCGCGCCCGTAGAGCGGCCCGGCGTCCTCGACGACCTCCTCGAGCGTCCGGCCCGGGACGTACTGGGTGACGATGTAGGGCCGCTCGGCCGTGACGTCCGCGTCGAGGATCTCGGCGACGTTGGCGCTGCGCACCCGCCGCATCGAGTCGGTCTCGCGGGCCAGCCTGCGGCGCGCCGTCGCGTCACCCGCGACCGCGGGGCGCAGCACCTTGATCGCCACCTCGCGGCCGTCGGGGGCCAGGCCGAGGTAGACGACCCCCATGCCACCCTCCCCGAGGGTCTCAAGGACGCGGTAGTGGCCGATCGACTGGTCGACGCTGTCCCCGGACGTGGCAACCCCCTTCATCGTTTCCGAAACCCTACCTTCGTCCGCCGAGCCGGTCCGCGCCCGCCACCGGGGCGTCCGATTCCCGCCATTTCGCCGTCCCCCTCCCGAGCCTTCACGATCATGCGACGGCCGCGCGGGCCGCGGAGTTCGCGGACCACGCGGATTCGTGCGCCCATTCGGCCAGCGCCCCGGCCAGCCACCGCGCCGACGGGCGTTCCGCCGGGTCGCGGGAGAGGGCCTTGGCCACCGGCCCGGCCAGCGGCCCGGTGACCCCGTCGAGGTCGGCCATCCCGCGCAGGATCCGGAAGCACACCGCGTGCAGCGACCCCTTGCCGAACGGCGACCGCCCCGTCGCCGCGTACGCGACGGTGGCCCCCCAGGCGAAGACGTCCGAGGCGGCTGAGGCGTTCCCGCCTTCGATCAGTTCGGGGGCGAGATAGGCCGGAGTGCCCGCGACCATGCGCCGCCTCCGCTGCGGGCGCTCCGCCGTGTACAGGACGTGATCGGAGCCCGGCTCGTGCGCGATACCGAAGTCGATCAGCGTCGGACGGTCGCCGAGCACCATGACGTTGCCCGGCGCCACGTCCCGGTGCAGCACCCCCGCGTCGTGGACGGCCGCCAGCGCGAGCGCCAGCGTGCGGGCGAACCTCGGCACGCGCGCGCGGCGCAGCGGCCCGTACGCGTCCACGAGGTCGCCGAGCGGCGTGCCGGGCACGTAGCCCATGGCGAGGTGCGGCCGGTCGCTCTCGATCCGGCCGCCGAGCAGTGGCGCGACGTACGGGCTGTCCACCCGCCGCTGGGCCGCCATCTCCCTGGCCAGCCGCCGCCGGGCCTCCGCGTCGGGCGCGAACTCCGGCCGGAGCTCCTTGACCGCGACCTCGCGTCCTGCGGCGTCCAAGGCGAGATGGACGACCGCGGTCCCCCCGCGTCCGATCTCGTTCAGCAACCGATAGTCGCCCAGCCGCCGATGCGTCCCCATATCCCCTTTGACGCCGGTTCCGCCAGGGTCGTTCCTGGGGAAACCGGGGTCTTCGGCGGTTCCGTGCGCGGGCGCGCGAGCGGGCCTCGCGGGCAGACTGCCAGGCCTGGGGGCGGACCTGGGGGCCTTGGGGGGAGGCCTGAGGGGTCAGGACTTGCGGGCGGCCTGGCGGGCGCGGCGCTCTTCGCGGCGGGTCTCGAACTTGGTGGCGGCGCCGTTCAGGCCCGCCATGAACTCCGCCAGTTCCTCGCGCGCCTTCTCGCCGTCGCCGCTCAGGTCGGTGCGGTCGAACACGCCCCACTTGCGCAGCACCGGGACGACGACGTCGTCGTGGTGCAGGCGCAGGTCGTAGATGCCCGCGTTCGCGATGATCACGGACTTGCGCAGGAATCCGTCGATGCTGTGGCCCGGCATCTGGAACCCCTTCACGACGTCGGTGACGGCGCGCATGGTCTCGTTGGGCGCGAGGTCGAACGCCGCGCCGAGGAGGTTCCGGTAGAAGACCATGTGGAGGTTCTCGTCCGCGGCCACGCGAGAGAGCATCTGGTCGCAGATCGGGTCGCCGGACGCCTTGCCGGTGTTGCGGTGCGAGACGCGGGTGGCGAGCTCCTGGAACGAGACGTACGCCACACCGTGCAGGAACGAGTCGCCGTGGTCGGCCTCGTAGCCGACCTCCATGTGCTTCATGCGCGCGCGTTCCAGCGCGACCGGGTCGACGGCGCGCGTCACCGAGAGGTAGTCACGCAGGACGATCCCATGCCGGTTCTCCTCGGCCGTCCATCGGTTGACCCACGTGCCCCAGGCGCCGTCCCGGCCGAACACGTCGGCGATGGCGCGGTGGTAGCCCGGCAGGTTGTCCTCGGTGAGCAGGTTGACGATCAGCGACTCGCGCGCCTCTTCGGTGATCTTGGAGTCGCCGGGCTCCCAGCCCTCGCCGCCGAGCGGACCGTCGAAGTCGCGGCCCTGGCTCCACGGGACGTACTGGTGCGGGAACCACTCCTTGGCCACCCCGAGGTGCCGGTTGAGCTCGTTCTCGACGACCGGCTCGAGCTCGATGAGGAGCTGGATCTGGTCCTTGGACTCGGGCGTCACGGTCATGCGTTTCCTTCGCTGGACAGGGCGGTCGAGTGGCCGCGCACCGGCCCTGGGTTCGGGCGGCACGGCGCGGCGGGGGCTCGGCCGGGGTCGCCGGTCGCGGGTGGCGATCAGCGAACCTACGGAAGCGTAGGTTTCGATCGTCGCGATCGTGTCAGGCTCCCGTCAAGGCACTCTCGTCACAAGGTACGCGGCGGAATTCTTGTCGGAAGTGATGAAACCCGGACCGGATTCGCCCTCCCCTCGCGTCCGGCCGGTGGTCACTGCGAGCCAGCGGCCTGTTTCCACAGGCGGTTCGCCGCGGCGCGCAGGAGCGGCCGGGGCAGCATCTTGAGGGCGGGCATCGCCGCCTTGTACTGGAGGCCCGGGACGCACAGGGCACGGCCTAGTTCCACCGCGTCCAGGCCCGCGCGCGCGACGTCCTGCCGCCGCAGCCACAGGGGATGCGGGTCGTGCGCCTCGTCCGTGCGCGTGAAGCCCGGGCAGAGCGCGGTGACGTGGACGCCGCGTCCGACGACCTCCGCGTGCAGGCTCTCCGAGAAGGACGCGACGTACGCCTTGGTCGCGCCATAGGTCGCGCTACCGGGGGACGGCGCGAACCCGGACACGGACGAGACGTTCAGCACCCCGCCTCGTCCGCGCGCGAGCATCCCGGGCAGGACGGCGTGGGTCAGCCGGACGAGCGCGTTCACGTTCAGGTCGATCTCGCGGAGCTGGTCGTCCAGCGGGAGCTCGGCGAAGGCCCCGAACGCCCCGTACCCGGCGTTGTTGACGAGCAGTTCCACCGGTTCGTGGCGGAGCCTGCGCTCGACCTCGTCGCGGTCGGCAGGTTCGGTGAGGTCGGCGGCGATGACCTCGACCGCGACCCGGAACCGTTCGACCAGCTCGCGCGCGAGCACGTCCAGCCGGTCGGCGCGGCGGGCGACGATGACGAGGTCCGCTCCGCGCCCGGCCAGTTCGCGCGCGAAACTCTCGCCGATCCCACTGGAAGCGCCCGTGACGAGGGCGGTTCGGAACGCCTGCCGCATGGCGGGTGATGCTAGCCGCTCACCCGCGCGCGCGGAGTGCTTCACCTCGGGCAAGGCCTCCGGTAACGGCCCTCCCGCGACCCGGGTCGTGATGAGATCGAGACCCATTGGTCGTGCCTCGCGGACATCTCGGGGCAAACCCCATACGATCATCCACCGCAGTCCACGAGCGCGACGGGTGTCCCAGTGCGAACGGAAGATCGGATCGGCCCCTACCGGGTGCTCGAAGAGCTCGGCGTCGGGGGGATGGGCGAAGTCAGCCTCGCCCTGGACGAGCACGGCCGGGCCGTGGCCGTGAAGGTCCTGCATCCGGCCGTCGCGCGCGACGAGGTCGCCCGCAAGCGCCTCGAACGCGAGGTCGCCACCATGCGCCGCGTCCGTGGCCCGTTCGTCGCCGAGCTCCTCGACGCCGACTTCACCGCACACCGCCCGTACATCGTCACCCGCTACGTCCAGGGCCGGACGCTGGACGAGGTGTTGCGTGAGCGGGGACCACTGCGCGGAGCCGCCCTGCGAAGGTGCGCGCGCGGACTGGCGCGCTCGCTCGTGGCGATCCACGAGGGCGGCGTCGTCCACCGCGATCTCAAGCCGGGCAACGTCATGCTCGTGGACGGCGACCCCGTCGTCATCGACTTCGGCCTCGCGCACGTGCTGGACGCGACCCGTCTCACGCTCACGGGCACCGCCATCGGCACCCCCGGCTACCTCGCCCCCGAGGTGCTGGACGGCGAACGCGCCACCCCGGCGTCCGACATCTTCTCCTGGGGCGCGTCCGTCGTGCACGCGGCCTCGGGACGCCCGCCCTTCGGCTCCGGCCCGGCGGCGGCCATCTGCTCCCGGATCCTGCGCGGGCGCGCGGACCTGACGGGCGTTCCGCGCGACCTGCTCCCCGCCGTCCGGGCCGCGCTCTCGGTGGACCCCGCCGACCGTCCTACGGCGATCGAACTACTGCCCCTGCTACGGCCCGTTCCGCCGGACGCGCCCACCGAGGCGATCCCCATTCCGCCGCGTCCGCCTGCCGTGCCTGAGACGGAGGCACCCGATGCCGTGCCCTCGTCGGCCGCTGAGGAGGAGCAGGAGACGCGTGCGCAGGAGCCTGAGGCATCGCACGTGCATGAGCCGGACAGTTCAGGTCAGGCGGCGAAGGGTGATGGAGGCCGCCGCCAGGCCGGTGCACGGCCGCGGAAGCTGCGCGGGGCGCTGGGTGCGCTCGTGTTGGCCGTCCTACCGGGGACTGCGCTCGCCATACCGATACTGACGTCGGCCGCCTGCCTGCTCTGGTTCTTCCTGGTCTACGCGCGCCGGGCCCTTCGGCGTATGCGGCTCCGCATCACGAGCGCACGAGGCGGACGCGCCGCACGGTTCCGCGCGGGCATCGCCGCCCTCATTGCCGTCCCTCTGGAAGTGCTCATCCGCCTGGGGTTGCTGACCGTCGCGGGAGCGGGCGTCTACGCCGCCATCTTCGCCCTGGCCCGGCTCACCCCCGCGTCCGGGCGGGCCGCGGAGATCGCACTGGGCGTCCTCGCCGCGATCGTCATCGCACTGCGATGCCGCTACAACACGTCGGCAGCCCTATGGCTGAGGCTGCTTCTGCCTGTCGTCGCCATAGGGCTGCTCGCCGCCGCCGCTTACGCGGTCCATCCCGCCATCTGGTGGCCGCTGCCACCGTTCGAGACCACCGACCAGTGAGGACCAGCGGAAAACTCAAGGGCAGGGGTTTGGTCCGGGTCAGCGCTTGGGTCCGGGTCAGCGGCCGGTGAACTTGGCCTTGCCCGGGCCCTCCTCCATGAAGCTCTTCATGCCGTTCTGCTGGTCCTCCGTGGCGAACAGCGCGGAGAACCGGGTGCGCTCGATCTCCAGGCCCGTCTCCAGGTCGACCTCAAGGCCCGAGTCGATGGCCTGCTTGGCGGCGCGCAGCGCCAGCGCGGGCCCGCCCACGAAGGTCTTGGCCCACGTCACGGCCTCCTCGTAGACCTTGTCGTCCGGGACGACGCGGTCGAGGAGTCCCATGGCCAGTGCCTCGTCCGCGCGCACGTGGCGCCCGGAGAAGATCAGGTCCTTCGCCTTGGCGGGACCGACCAGCCGCGCGAGCCGCTGCGTGCCTCCCGCGCCCGGGATGATCCCCAGCTGGATCTCCGGCTGCCCCACCTTCGCTCCCGCGCCCGCGATCCGGAAGTCGGCGGTCAGCGCGACCTCCAGGCCGCCCCCGAGCGCGTACCCGGTGATCGCCGCGATGACCGGCTTCGGGATCGCCGCGAGCGCCTTGGTGAAGTCCTGGAGCAGCCGGGACGGGACGCCCGACATCTGCGCGTACGAGAGCGGCGCCATCTCCTTGATGTCGGCCCCGGCCGCGAACACCCGCTCCCCGCCGTACAGCACGACCGCGGCCGTCTCGTCGTCCTCGCCCACCTGCCGCGCGGCCTCGACCAGCTCACGCTGCATCTGGGCGTTGAGGGCGTTCATCTTCGGCCGGTCCAGCCGGATCGTCGCCACGCCGCCCTCGGACTCGACACGTACGAACTCGCCCACAAACGCCTCCATCGCTGCCGGAACACCAACGGACAGAGCCTAATCTCTCGGGGTTATCCACAGGTCGGCGGAGGCGGGCCGGGTGTCGCCGGCCGCTGGTAGCTTCGGTGGTCTTCGTAGGTTCGGGTGAGCTGGGGGAACATCGGCATGCTGGTCGCGCACGGCACGTGGCACGGCGGGGCGCTGTGCCTGTGGGCCGAGCGGAGCGGTCCGCACACGCCCGCCGGTGACGTGCGCCCTTCCGGCGGCGCGCGTCCGCCCGGCGGCGCACGTCCGCCCGGCGGGAAGGCGGGCCGCTCCGGCGGCGAGGCGCACCCGTTCGCGACCCGCGACTTCTCCGGCACGTCCTACGAGCCGCTGGTCGCGGGCGCGATGCGGGTCGATCTGGCGATGGCGCTGCCCACCCACGGCGACCATCCGCAGCCGTCCGCCGAGCTCGGCCCCGAGCCGTTCGACGGGCCGCCCGAGCTGCGCGCCTGGCGGGTCCCCGCGCTCGTCCTGGAGCCGTTCCCGGCGATGGCGCTGCTCCAGTCCGCCGAGCACAGCGGCGACGTCGTCCCCGGCACCGACCTGCGGTTCCTGTGCCTGCTGGCGGACGAGGCCGTCCGGCTCGCCGAACGCGGCCACGTCCTGCCCGCCCTCCTCCGGGAGGACGGCGACCTCGTCGCGCGCTGGCGTCCGGTGATCGACGACCCCGGCCGGTTCCGCGATCTCGCGCGCGCGATGCCCGCCGCCTGTCGCGCCGCCGAGGGCGGCCGTCCGGCCGCCGAGGTCCTGCGCGAGGCCCTGTCCGGCATGGTCGACACCGCCGTCCGCGGCGTCGTGCCCCACCCGCTGCTCCCCCTGCGCAAGGGCAAGGCCCCCGACCGCCTGCCCCTGGCCGAGCGCTGGGCCGAGGCCCTCACCGGCCCGTCCCCGCTCGTCGCGCGCGAGCCCCGCGACGACCCCGACGAGCTCATCGCCGAGCTGGACGCGTGGTACACCGCCGCCCACCGCCCGTCCGGCCCCCTCCGCGTCTGCTTCCGCCTCTACGAGCCGACCACCGCCGAAGACTCCGGCGAGACCTCCGAAGATGCCTTCGATGAGACCTCCGAAGGGCCGTCCACGCCGCCGTGGCGCGTCGAGTTCGCCCTCCAGGGCACCGAAGACCTGAGCCTCTACGTCCCCGCCGCGCTCGTCTGGACGGGCGAGGCCAACTTCCTCCCCGACGCCGAGGAGACCCTCCTCGCCGGGCTGGGCAGGGCCCTGCGCCTCTTCCCCGACATGGCCCCGGCGCTGAACGGCCCCGTCCCCTGCGAGGCCGAGCTCGACACCGCCGGAGCGTTCCGATTCCTCAAGCAGGCGGCGCCGATGCTCGCCGCCGCGGGCTTCGGCGTCCTCCTGCCTCAGTGGGCGGGCAAGGCCAAGCTCGGCATGAAGCTCACCACGCGCACGCAGGAGGGCGAGGGCTCGGGCGCGGCCACGAGCTCCGGTTTCGACCTTCAGGGCATGGTCGACTTCCGCTGGGATCTCGCCATCGGCGACGAGGCCGTCGACGAGGACGAACTCGAAGAGCTCGCCCGCCTCAAGGCACCGCTCGTCCGCCTGCGCGGCCAGTGGGTCGAACTCGACGAGGAGCAGCTCCAGGCCGCCCTCGACTTCCTCCGCCACCCCCGCGCGGGCACGATGTCCGCCGCCGAGGCCATGCGCGCCGTCATCCACGCCGGTGACGACGCCCTCCCCCTGGTCGACGTCGACGCGGACGGCGATTTCGGCGACCTCCTCTCCGGCTCCGCCGACCGCCGCCTCGCCCCGGTCACGACCCCCGAGGGTTTCAACGGCACCCTCCGCCCCTTCCAGGAACGCGGCCTGGCCTGGCTCACCTTCATGGAGAGCGTCGGCCTCGGCGGCATCCTCGCCGACTCGATGGGCCTCGGGAAGACGGCCCAGACGCTCGCGCTCCTCGCGTGGGAGCGCGCGTCCGGGCGGGAGGCGGGCGGTCCGACGCTGCTGGTCGGGCCCATGTCCCTGGTGGGGAACTGGCAGCGGGAGGCGGCGAGGTTCACGCCGAAGATACGCGTCTACGTGCATCACGGAACGGGACGTCATCGCGACGACGATCTGGTGCGGGCGGCGTCGCAGGCCGACCTGGTGCTGACCACCTACGGGACGGCCGCGCGGGACGCGGAGATGCTGGCCGAGGTCCCGTGGCGGCGCGTGGTGTGCGACGAGGCGCAGGCGCTGAAGAACAGCGGCACGCGGCAGGCGCGCGCGGTGCGCGGCATCCCCGCGCGCACGAGGCTCGCCCTGACCGGAACGCCCGTGGAGAACCATCTGACCGAGCTGTGGTCGATCATGGAGTTCGCCAACCCGGGGCTGCTCGGGCCTCGCGCGGCGTTCCGCGAGCGGTTCGCCGTGCCGATCGAGCGGGATGGCGACGAGCGGGCGGCCCTGGCGCTCAAGCGGGCGACGCAGCCGTTCATCCTGCGCCGCCTGAAGACCGACAAGTCGATCATCTCCGACCTTCCGGAGAAGCAGGAGATCAAGGTCTACTGCAACCTCACGCCCGAGCAGGCGTCCCTCTACCAGGCGACGCTCGACGACATGCTCGAGCAGATCGCGGAGGCCGACGAGAAGCAGCGGCGCGGGCTGGTCCTGGCGACGATGGCCAAGCTCAAACAGGTCTGCAACCATCCGGCGCACCTGCTCAAGGACGGCTCGCGGCTGCCCGGCCGGTCCGGGAAGCTGGAGCGGCTGGAGGAGATCTGCGCGGAGGTGGTCGAGCAGGGCGAGAAGGCGCTGGTGTTCACCCAGTACGCCGAGTTCGGGTCGATGCTCCAGCCGTATCTGGCGGCGCGGCTCGAACGGCCCGTCCTGTGGCTGCACGGCGGCACGTCCAAGCAGCAGCGCGACGACCTCGTCCAGCACTTCCAGAGCGACACCGAGCCGTCGGTGTTCCTGCTGTCGCTGAAGGCCGCGGGCACGGGTCTCACGCTGACCGCGGCGAACCACGTCGTCCACGTCGACCGCTGGTGGAACCCCGCGGTCGAAGACCAGGCCACCGACCGGGCGTTCCGCATCGGCCAGACCAAGAACGTGCAGATCCGCAAGTTCGTCTGCGTCGGCACGATGGAGGAGCGGGTGGACGAGATGATCGAACGCAAGAAGGCGCTGGCCGAGTCCATCGTCGGCACCGGCGAGGACTGGCTCACCGAGCTGTCGGTCGCCGAGCTGCGCGACGTCCTGCGCCTGTCGCCCGAGGCGGTGAGCGACTGATGCCGCAGTACGGCGACCCCATCGAGGTCGAGGACGGCCTGCGCGCGCACACCCGGCGCGGGTCGATCGGGTCGGAGTGGTGGTCGCGCCGGTTCATCGACCTGGTCGAGTCGTTCGCCGACACCGGGCGGCTCCAGCGTGGACGCTCGTACGCGCGCAAGGGCCAGGTCATCGATCTGCGCGTCGGTCCGTACGAGGTCACGGCGCGCGTCCAGGGGTCGGTGGAAGAGCCCTACGAGGTGGCGCTCGGCATCGACGCGATCGACGACGCCGACTGGCGGCGGGTGGAGGCCGAGCTCGCGTCCCGCGCGGTGTTCCGGGCCCGGCTGCTCGCCGGGGAGATGCCGCCCGAGATCGAGGACGTCTTCGCCGGGCTCGGCCTGTCGCTGTTCCCCGAGTCCGCCGCCGACCTGCACCTGATGTGCGACTGCCCGGACTGGGGCGACCCGTGCAAGCACGCCGCAGCCGTCCTCTACCTGCTCGCCGAGTCCTTCGACGACGACCCGTTCCTCATCCTCGCCTGGAACGGCCGCACCCGCGACCAGCTCCTCACCGCCCTGCGCCGCGCCCCCGCGCGCGACGCGCCCGACCCGTTCGCGGTCGAGGACGAGCCGCTGAGCGCCGAGGGCTTCTGGACGCCGCCGTCGGGCCTGGCCCGGCTGCGCGACCGTGCCGGGGCTCCGCCCGTCCCTCCGGGGTTCCTGTTGCAGGTCGTAGAACCGCCGCCGGTGAAGGTCCGCCGCCGCGCCCTCACCGACGTCCTCCAGCCCGCCTACGAGGCCCTGGCGTCCACCCCGTTCAACACCGACTGACGCGGGGCGGGGGCCGGTGGGCGCGGTCAGCCGTGGTGACGGCCGGTGCAGCCGTGGTGGGCGCGGTCAGCCGGTGGGCGAGGGTCAGCCGTAGTGGCGGCCGGTGCAGCCGACGTCGCCCGCGATGGTGGACCAGACGCCGAGGAGGCCGACGATCTCGTGGAAGTCGTCGGTGCTGAACTCGGTGGTGCGCGGGCCGGTGAGGCGCACGCCGGGGACGACCTCGCAGGACTGGGCGATCGCGGTGGAGCTCCATTCGACGCCGAGCGTGTAGGGCGGTTCGACGTCGTGCCTGCGCCAGCGGTCGGGTGAGGCGAGCACGGCGCGCGCGGCCTCGTTGATCATGCGGTGGGCGCGGGCGGGCGGGACGAGCTCGGCGGCGTAGCGGTCGCTGCCCTTCTTGACCGCGACGGTGGCCACCTCGCCGAGCACCTCGCGCGCCTCGGCGCAGGCCGCGACGTCCCCTGTGACCAGTCCGACCGGGACGCCGAGGCTGGAGGCGTAGGCGGCCATCAGCCGGATCTCCCCCGCGACCTCGCCGTTGAAGGTGACGTTCTGGATCTCGCGTCCCATCCAGGTGTGGTTCAGGACGCCGCGGGGCGTCCCCGCGCGGGCGTGGTAGCCGACGTACATGGCGACGTCGCACCAGTTGCCGAGCCCCTCGGCCATGCGCATGGGCTTGTACGGGCCGCGAACGAGGGTGCAGCGCTCGTCGATGAGGTCGACGCGCAGGTTCTTGCCGTTGCCGTGGGCGTCGGCCACGACGACCTTGTCCGCCCCGGCGTCGAACGCGGCGGTGATGACGGCGTTGGCGTCGGCGGTCATCAGCTCGCAGCCGCGCTCGTAGCCGCGTCCGCCCGCGCGCATCTCCTCGGGGTCGGTGAGCCCGGTGATGCCCTCCATGTCCACCGAGACGAACACCTTCATCCGCCCGCACCTCCACTCGCGTCCCAGGGTTCCTGGCAGAACGAGCCAAGCCGATCTTGGTCGTCCTGACAAGGCCGCGCACCGGGAGTCGGCGGCAGCAGGCATCTGGCGGTTTCTTGCGCCTCTGCAATCAGATGTAGTAGACCTACTATCAACAGTCAGAGTTCTACGGTGGCAGGAGATGGCGAGGCCGGTGCCGACGGACAAGGACAAGGAGCTCGTGCACAACCGCATCGCGGTGTTGCGGGCGGAGCGGGGCGTGTCGCGGCGCGAGCTGGCGACGGCGCTCGGCGTGCACTACCAGACGGTCGGCTATCTGGAGCGGGGCGAGTACAGCCCCAGCCTGCATCTGGCTCTCCAGATCGCCGAGTACTTCGAGGTGCCGGTGGAGGTGGTCTTCTCACTGAGGCCGTTCCCGCTCATCGGCAGCACCAATTTGTAGGGAGACGACAAATGACGACCCCCCGCACCAAGCGCGAGGAAAGACTGTTGGCCGTCCTCCAGACCGAGGTGCCAGGCCGGTACGCGACACAGAACGGACGGCGCAACCTCGTGCGCGCGGGCATCGCGTGCCTGGCGCTGTTCTACGTCAGCACGGTCGTCTGCTGGGCGTTGGCTCCCAGCGACACCGCCATGTACGTGACGTTGGCGTGCGATGGGATCGGCCTCGTCGCCGGGGCCTTGGTCCTCGGGCAGATGGTCGTGGTCACGCGCGGCACCACCCGCCTCCCCGACCACCTGCTGGACGAGCGGCAGGCCTTGGAGAAGCTGCGCGCGCACTCGACGTCGCACCGCATGACCGTGATGCTGCTGTTCGCCGCGCTGTTCGGGATCGAGTTGGGGATGACCTCAGACGGCGACCACTCGCCGTCCGCGGCCGTGGTCGTCACCTTCGTGGCGCTCCTGGTCACGGTCGCGGCGTTGCCGCTGCTGGTGACCACCTGGCGTATGCCCGATCCCATCCCGGACGAGGACGACGCTTGACCTTCTGAACGGTGGGGCGGGCGCGACCGTAAAGGCAGCGCCCGCCTTTACCGATCCCTCTTAGCGGAGGTCGCCGTTCGTCATTCCGTGCGGTGCGGGTGGGAGTGCCACCAGGCCCATCTCCGCACGGCTGGAGAGCATCGCATGCCGTGGGACGACGCGGACGCTGTAGCCGAACGCCCCGCTGCGCACGAGCGGCACCTCGCCCGCATAGCGGAGCCGTCCGTCATCGGTGGGCTCTGGGACGGTCAGTTCCAGATAGGACGGTTCGACGATGGCGTCGGTCTCGTCCACCCGTCCGTAGGCGACCTCCACGGCGACATCGGACGGTTCCAGCCCGCCGAGGTCCACGACCACACGGACCGTCAGGCGCGTCCCCACGTGCGGGCTCTCCTCGCCCTGTGTTTCGACGTGTTCGACGGCCACGCCCTGCCAGGCCTTACGGATCCGCTGTTTCCACGCTGCGAGGGCTCGCGCGCCCGCGTATCCGTCGGCGCCCATCGCGCGCGCGGACACGGCGGCGGGCGTGTAGTACTCCATGACGTAGTCGCGAAGCATCCGTGTGGCGAGCACCTTGGGCCCGAGCGTCGCGATGGTGTGCTTCACCATTTCGAGCCATCGCCTGGGCAGTCCGGAAGCGTCGCGGTCGTAGAAGATCACCGAGACGTGGTCCTCGAGCAGTTCGTACAGGGCGGCGGCCTCCAGGGCGTCGCGGCGGTCCGGCCCGGCCAGTCCGTCGGCGGACGGGACGGCCCAGCCGTTCTGGCCGTCGTACCACTCGTCCCACCAGCCGTCCCTCACGGACAGGTTGAGCGCCCCGTTGAGGGCGGCCTTCATCCCGGACGTCCCGCACGCCTCCAGGGGCCTCAGCGGGTTGTTCAGCCACACGTCGCAGCCCTGGACGAGCAGCCGCCCGAGGGCGATGTCGTAGTCCGGGAGGAAGACGACGCGGTGCCGGACGTCCTCGGCGTCGGCGAACCGCACGATGTCCTGGATGAGCCGCTTGCCGCCCTCGTCCGCCGGGTGAGCCTTGCCTGCGATGACGATCTGCACGGGACGGTCGGGGTCGAGCAGGATCGCTCGCAGCCGCTCCGGATCCCGCATCATCAACGTGAGCCGTTTGTAGGACGGAACGCGGCGCGCGAACCCGATGGTCAGGACATCGGGATCGAGGGCCTCGTCGATCCATGCCGTTTCGGCCTCGCTCGCGCCGCGTGTGCGCCACGACTCGCGCAACCTCGTCCGCGCGCTCCGCACAAGCCGTTCGCGCAGGACTCGCCGAACCTGCCAGATCTCACGTTCTGAGACGTCACGTACTTTCTCCCAGCCCTGTGCCGCTTCCACTACGGACGGCACCTCGCGGGCGGCGAGTTCGAGGATTTCGCGTCCGACCCAGGTCCCGGCATGGACGCCGTTCGTGATGGACCCGATCGGCACTTCGGCCTTGTCGAACCCTCCCCACAGGCCACCGAACATGTCCCGGCTGACCTCGCCGTGCAGCTTGGAAACGCCGTTGACGCGCTGCGCCAGACGCATCCCCATAACGGCCATGTTGAAGACCGTTGGGTCGCCGTCCGGATAGTCCTCGGCACCGAGTTCGAGGATGCGTTCCACTGGGACGTCGTGGTCCTCGTTCGTCCCGCCGAAGTACTTTCGGACCAGCTCTCTTGGGAAGCGGTCGATTCCGGCCGGGACGGGCGTGTGCGTGGTGAACACGGTGCCCGCACGTGTCGCCTCGAGCGCTTCCTCGAAATCGAGCCCTTCGTCGGAGACCAGCTCGCGGATGCGTTCCAGCCCGAGGAAGCCCGCATGGCCCTCGTTCGTATGGAACACCTCGGGTTCCGGGTGGCCGCTGATACGGCAGTAGGCCCGAATGGCCCGTACACCACCGATCCCTAGCAGCATCTCTTGCAGCAGACGGTGGTCACCGCCTCCTCCATAGAGACGGTCGGTGATGTCTCGCGCGGCTTGGTCGTTGTCTTCGACGTCCGAATCGAGGAGGAGCTGTGGGACGCGCCCTACGCGGGCGAGCCACACCTGCGCGTGCAGGTCACGTCCCTGGGGCAGCCCAATGGAAATCCGCACCGGATCGCCGTTCTCGTCCCGGAGGAGTATCAGGGGCAGGCCGTTTGGGTCGATCGGTGGGTAGCGCTCCAGCTGCCACCCGTCGGGTGAGAGCGACTGCGAGAAGTAGCCGTGCCTGTAGAGCAGGCCGACGCCGATGATGGGCACACCCATGTCGCTGGCGGTTTTGAGGTGGTCCCCGGCCAGGATGCCAAGGCCACCCGAGTACTGCGGCAGAGCGGCGGTGATTCCGTACTCGGGCGAGAAGTACGCGACGGCGCGCGGCTGCCCGTCCGCGAGCGCCTGGTACCAGCGCGGTTCGGTCAGGTACTCGCGCAGGTCGTCGGCCGCGTCGTGCAGGCGTCGCAGGAACCGGCGGTCATGCGTGAGCAGTTCCAGGCGCTCGGGACCGACCTCGCCCAGCAGTTTGACGGGGTCGTGCCGGACCTCTTCCCACAGCGCGGGATCGACCTCGCGGAACAGATCCAAGGTCTCGTGGTGCCACGACCAGCGGAGGTTGAGGATCAGCTCTTCAAGGGCACGGAGGGGTTCTGGAAGGACGGTACGTACGGTGAATCTACGGATTGCCTTCACGCACCGCCACGCTAGGCGCTGGCTCCTGCGCGCGCGACCCTCACGACAAGACCCTCACCCATAGGCATCCGCCGTCACCGAGGGACACGAATGGCGTTGCGGACGCGCAGCGCAAGGACGGCGGTGATCGCGCCGATGGCGAGCCCGGCCGAGTTGTAGACCATGTCACCCGGGTCGCATTCACGCCCGGGATCGAGCGTTTGTAGGAACTCCACAACGACGAACGTCAGCGACAAGAACGCGGGTGCCGCGACTGCACGCCTGGTGGCAACAACGGAAAGTGCTCCGGACGGCCCCCACAGCGCGACGTTCATGACGTCCTCCAGGCCACGGTCGCCGAACGTGCGTACCGACCAGGCGGCATGGGCGACCGGATGCGACATGCACATCGACAGCCGCTCCCCGACACCCGGCTCCACCGTCATGGGGACGGTCATGGCGAGGATCAGGCACGTCCACAACAGCAGGGCGAGCGTTGCCGGTGGAGCCCAGCCGTACCGGCGGACGAGCGGACGCCACGCGCCGACCGCGCCGAGGGCGAGGACCGTCCAGAGCGTCAGCGCGCGGACGGCCTCGATCGGGATGTGATGCGGCGGATGCGGCACACCTGGGACGACGAGCCGCGCGGTGCGGGAGTTCGCGCGCGTCCGACCCCGGCCAGCGAGAGGTAGCCGGAATGTAGCGAAAAGTCACGAGCCCCTGCGGCGGCATCCGGCCGATCGCGGGCATGGACGGTTTTGGTCAACGCGAACGGGTAGGGGATGCCGCATGCGAGTCGAGTCCGGAACGTCCTCGATGCACGAAATGATGACGATCGGGCGGATTCCGATACTCGACATCGCGCCGCTGGTGGGCGGCGGACGCTGGCCCGCCAAGGCCGTCGAAGGCGAATCGGTCGAGGTCAGCGCGACGGTGTTCCGTGAGGGCCACGAGATGCTCGGCTGCGCCGTCGCCCTACGCGCACCCGACGGGGAGACGGTTCAATCCGCGCGCATGCACGAGGTCGGCCAAGGGCTGGACAGGTATGCGGCCGAGGTGACACCCGCGTCCGAGGGCCTCTGGCACTACCGCGTCGAAGCGTGGGGCGATCCCATCGCGCACTGGCGGCACGACGCCGAGATCAAGATTCCGCGTGGGCAGGACGTAGAACTCATGTTCCGCGAAGGCGCGAAGTTGTTCGCCCGTGCCTCCAAGCAGGTGCCCGAGGCGGCGCGTCCCATCCTCATGCGCGTGGTGGCGACTCTCAAGGACCGCACGATTCCCCAAGGCGAGCGCCTGGACGCGGCAGCGGCATCGGACGTCCTCGAGATCGAGGAACGCCACCCGCTACGCGACCTGCTGACGACGACCGAGTGGTTGCCCCTGGCCGTCCATCGCGAGCGCGCGCTGTTCGGAGCCTGGTACGAGTTCTTCCCACGTTCCGAAGGCGCGTCGTACGACCCCATGGGACGGCGTGGGCCGATGTCGGGAACGTTCCGGACCGCCATGAAGCGCCTGCCTGCCATCACCGAGATGGGCTTCGACGTGGTGTACCTCCCGCCCATCCACCCCATCGGCAGGACGTTCCGCAAAGGGCCCAACAACACCCTGGAGGCGGGTCCGTACGATCCGGGCTCTCCCTGGGCGATCGGCTCCGAAGAGGGCGGACACGACGCCGTCCACCCGGATCTGGGCACGCTGGAGGACTTCCGCGCCTTCGTTGACTATGCGCGTGGCCTCGGCCTGGAGGTCGCGCTCGATCTGGCGTTGCAGTGCGCTCCGGACCATCCCTGGGTGACCGAGCATCCGGAATGGTTCACCACGCGCGCGGACGGGACGATCGCCTACGCCGAGAACCCGCCCAAGAAGTACCAGGACATCTACCCGCTCAACTTCGACAACGACCCCGAGGGCATCCACGCCGAGGTGCTCCGCGTCGTCCGGCACTGGATGTCCCAGGGCGTGCGCATCTTCCGCGTGGACAACCCGCACACCAAGCCCGTTCCGTTCTGGGAACGGCTGCTGGCCGACGTCGCCGCCACCGATCCGGACGTGCTGTTCCTGGCGGAGGCGTTCACACGTCCGGCGATGATGCACACGCTGGCGAAGGTGGGATTCCACCAGTCGTACACGTACTTCACCTGGAAGAACTCCCAGGAGGAGCTGCAGGAGTACTTCCAGGAGCTCGCGGGTGACGCGGCGGGCTATATGCGCCCCAACGTCTTTGTGAACACCCCCGACATCCTCAACGAGTACCTCGTCCACGGCGGCCGTCCGGCGTTCGAGATCCGGGCCGTCCTGGCGGCCCTGCTCGCGCCCGCGTGGGGGGTCTACTCCGGTTACGAACTCATCGAGAACGTTCCCGTCCGTCCCGGCAGTGAGGAGTACCGCGACTCGGAGAAGTACCAGTTCCGTCCGCGCGACTGGGAGGCGGCCGAGAGCGAGGGGCGGAGCATCGCGCCGCTGATCTCGAGGCTCAACGCCTTCCGGCGCGCCCATCCCGCCCTGCACCGACTCCGAAATCTCCGCTTCCACCACGTGGACATGCCCGAGCTCATCGCGTTCTCCAAGGCGCTGCAGGACGACGTCGTGCTGGCCGTGGTGAACCTCAACCCGCACATGGTCCGTGAGGCGACCGTCCACCTGGACCTGCCCGCGCTGGGACTGCGCGCGGACGAGGAGTTCGTCGTGACCGACGAGCTGTCCGGCGAGTCCTACACGTGGCGGCAGGCCAACTACGTGCGGCTCGACCCTCACGTTCGACCGGCTCACATCTTCACCCTCCGGAGAGGCCAGAGTTGAGCGAAGCACGCCGCGAGGCGGCGCACGCCCCGCACGCCCCGCAAGACACCCCCCGCCATGACCACGACACCCTCCGTGACGCCCCGTACGAGCCGCTGGACGACCGGCCGCCCGTCCCGCTCCCCGAGGTCGACCCGCTCCCCGAAATCCCGCCAGAGGCCCTCTCTGCGACGATGGCGGATCCGGTCCCCGACGCCTTCGATCCCGAGACGCCGCGCGACCCGCACTGGTTCAAGACCGCCGTCTTCTACGAGGTGTCGGTGCGGGGCTTCGCCGATTCCAACCACGACGGCTACGGCGACCTGCGCGGCCTCGTGAGCAAGCTCGACCACCTGCAGTGGCTCGGCGTCGACTGCGTGTGGCTGCTGCCGATCTACCAGTCCCCGCTGCGGGACGGCGGCTACGACATCGCCGACTACACGAGGATCCTCCCGGAGTTCGGGGAGCTGGGCGACTTCGTCGAGCTGATCGAGGCCGCGCACGCGCGGGGGATCCGCGTCATCGCGGACCTCGTCATGAACCACACCAGCGACCAGCATCCCTGGTTCCAGGCGTCGCGATCCGATCCGGACGGCCCGTTCGGCGACTTCTACATGTGGTCGGACCGGGATGACCGGTACCAGGACGCCCGCGTCATCTTCGTCGACACCGAGACGTCCAACTGGGCCTACGACCCCGTGCGCGGGCAGTACTACTGGCACCGCTTCTTCTCGCACCAGCCGGACCTGAACTACGACAACCCCGCCGTCCAAGAGGCGATGCTCGAAGTCCTGCGCTTCTGGCTGGACCTCGGCATCGACGGCTTCCGCCTCGACGCCGTCCCCTACCTGTACGCGCGCGAGGGGACCAACTGCGAGAACCTGCCGGAGACCCACTCCTACCTCAAGCGCGTGCGCGCGGAGGTGGACCGTCTTTACCCCGACCGGGTGCTGCTGGCGGAGGCCAACCAGTGGCCCGGGGACGTGGTCGAGTACTTCGGGGACCCGGGCGCGGGCGGGGACGAGTGCCACATGGCGTTCCACTTCCCGGTGATGCCGCGCATCTTCATGGCGGTGCGCCGGGAGCAGCGCTACCCCATCTCCGAGATCATGGCGCAGACCCCCAAGATCCCCGAAAACTGCCAGTGGGGCATCTTCCTGCGCAACCACGACGAGCTGACCCTGGAGATGGTCACCGACGAGGAACGCGACTACATGTACGCGGAGTACGCCAAGGACCCGCGCATGAAGGCCAACATCGGGATCCGCCGGCGGCTGGCACCCCTACTGGACAACGACCGGAACCAGCTGGAACTGTTCACGGCCCTCCTGCTGTCGCTGCCCGGCTCACCCGTCCTGTACTACGGCGACGAGATCGGCATGGGCGACAACATCTGGCTCGGCGACCGCGACGCCGTCCGCACACCCATGCAGTGGACACCCGACCGCAACGCCGGGTTCTCGCGCTGCAACCCGGCGCGCATGTACCTGCCGCTCATCATGGACCCGATCTACGGCTACCAGGCCGTCAACACCGAGGCGCAGCGCGACAACCCCGGCTCGCTGCTCAACTGGACCCGGAAGATGATCGAGATCCGGCGGCGGCACCCGGTGTTCGGCGTGGGCACGTTCGTGGAGCTGTCGGCGTCCAACCCGAGCGTCCTCGCGTTCGTGCGCGAGATCCCCAACGGGGAGTCGAACCACTGGGGCGGCATGGACACCGTCCTGTGCGTGAACAACCTGTCGCGCTTCCCCCAGCCGGTGGAGCTCGACCTGAGGCGGTTCCAGGGGTCCACCCCCATCGAGTGCATGGGGGGCGTGCAGTTCCCCGCGATCGGCGAGCTGCCCTATCTGCTGACGCTTCCCGGCCACGGCTTCTACTGGTTCCTTCTTCCTCCTCCGGACACGCCAGAGGTGATGTGACGTGTGGCCCTCCGTCCCGTCCTTGGTCGACCTCCTCGCCGAGTGGCTCCCCGCCCAACGCTGGTTCGCGGGCAAGGACCGTCCGATCCGCGAGATCAGCATCGGGACGGCGACCGCGCTGCTCCCGGGAGATCCAGGCCTGCACCATCTCGTCCTGGACGTCCGGCAGGACGGAGCGGCTGAGCGGTACCAGCAGTACCAGCTCCTGCTCGGGCTCCGGCGGAGCCTCCCGGAGCAGATGCGCCCGGCGGAGGTCGGATGGCTCGCCCTGGACGCGGGCACACGAGGCGGAACCGGTGCCTACAAGGACGCCGCCCACGCCTTCGACGCCGTCCACGACCCGGAACTGGCGCGCTGCCTGCTGACCCACATGGCCGACGAGACCGTCATTGGGCCGCTCCGCTTCCGACACGTTCCGGGGGCCGAGCTGAACACCGGCCTCGTGCCTGCGGTGAGCACAGCCGAGCAGAGCAACACCTCGCTCATCTTCGGGGACGAGTACATCTGCAAGCTGTTCCGGAAGCTCTCCCCTGGCATGAACCTCGACCTTGAGGTGAACCTGGCGCTGACCAAGCTCGGCTGTGCCTACGTCCCGGGCGTGTACGGGTGGGTGGAGCTGAAAGCGGGCGGCCAGGACGTCACGACGCTGGCGCTCTTGTCGGAGTACCTGCGCACGGGAACGGACGGCTGGAAACTCGCCGTCACCAGCGTCCGCGACTGGTTCACGCAGCCGCAGCAGCGGGAGGGCGTGAGCGCAGTTGACGGCGTGGACGCGGTTGGCGAGCGGGGCGCAGGGGCGGGCTCCGCAGGCGGCGACTTCGCGGCGGAGGCCGAGCGGCTGGGAGAAGCGACGGCAAGCGTCCACAGAGACCTCGCCAAGGCGTTCGGCCGTTCCGAACTGCCTCCGGATCGCGTGCGCGCGATGGCCGCCCGGATGCGTGACCAGTTGGAGCGGGTGCGCGCGACCGTCCCGGAGATCGAGCCCTACGCGAAGGTGATCGGCACGGCGTTCGCGTCACTGGGCAGGTGGAAACGCCCGCTGCCGGTTCAGCGCGTCCACGGGGACTACCACCTGGGCCAGGTGATGCGCACTGACACCGGCTGGGTGCTGCTGGACTTCGAGGGCGAACCGGCAAGGAGCGCAGAGGAGCGCCGGGAGCCGTCGCATCCGCTGCGGGACGTGGCGGGCATGTTGCGTTCGTTCGAGTACGCCGCCAGGTTCCTGCACACGGCTGGGCCGCACACGCCGCCCGAAGCGGAACAGGTCCTCGAGCGCCGCGCGCGTGCGTGGGTGGCACGCAACCGGGCGGCGTTCTGCCGTGGCTACGCGTCGGCGGGAGGCCCGGATCCCGCCGGGCACGAGATGCTGCTGCGGGCGCTGGAGTTCGACAAGGCTGTCTACGAAGTGCGTTACGAAGCCGCCAATCGCCCCGCGTGGCTTCCCGTCCCCCTGAGATCACTCGCACATCTCACGGAATGATCTCCCAGACTGTTCACAGATTTCTCCCAGGCCATTCCTGGAATCGGCGTGGACATCCGGGAAGGGGAGACATTCCGGTGCCGAATGAGCATGGAACGGCATTCCTTGCGATCTTCATTGACTCGTCACACTGATCGCAATGGCCACATCCGGCCAGGTCACATGTGCTGGTACGGCGGTTTTAAGGACATTTGTCCGGCGCAGCAATCCGTGATGATGCCCTTACCTGCCGGAGCCGTACCAGGTGCGTAGGCGTTCCTGCGCAACTTAAACGAGTGCTCGGGCGGATCCTCCAAACATGATGGGCGCACCTGGCATCTAAACGGGTCAGGACGTCAACTACTTACGGGGTCTCCCATGTCATCCTCCAATCACACGGCCCACGCCGGCGGCGTGCCGAGAACGGCCGCCGGAGCCCATAGCGACAACCTCGTGAACCTCACCGACCACGGCCGCCGATGGCGCACCGTCACGGCCGTCGTCCCCACGCTCAACGAGCGTGAGAACCTCGAATGGCTCCTCCCCCGCCTGTACGCGAACGAGGAGCTGGACGAGATCGTCATCGTCGACGGCGAGTCCACCGACGGCACGCGCGAGCTCGCCGCCGCGTACGCGCAGGACTCGCTCGTCCCCGGGCCGCACCCCGTCGTCCGCGTCATCTCGCAGCCGCCCCGGGGGAAGGGAGCCGCGATGCGCGAGGGGCTCGCGGCAGCCACCTGCGACATGATCATCATGCTGGACGCCGACGGCAGCATGGACCCCGAGGAGTTCTCCGCGTTCCTCGCCCTGCTCCGCCGCGGCTACCAGTTCGTCAAGGGCACGCGCTATGGCTGCGGGGGCGGCTCGGACGACCTGACCGGGCTCCGCCGCCATGGCAACCGCGCCCTCACCTGGCTCGCCAACCGGCTCTACCGCCAGAACTGGACCGACCTGTGCTACGGCTACGTCGCGCTGCACCGCGACGCGGTCGAGCCGCTGCGGCTGCGTTCGACCGGTTTCGAGATCGAGACCGAGATGTGCGTCAACGCCGTGCGGGCGGGCCTGCGCATCGCGGAGATCGCCAGCCACGAGACCGAGCGCCGGTTCGGGGTGTCCAACCTCAACACCTGGCGTGACGGCTGGCGCGTGCTGCGCACGATGGTCCGGCTCCGGTTCGCTGGTCCGCTCGCTTCTGAGGACGCGGGCGCGGGCGCGCCGCTGCCCGCGGCCGAGCACCTGTGCCCCGGAGCGCTCACCGCGTCCGTCCCTGCGGGCGCGTCCTCGTCGGCGTCCGTGGAGGACGCGCCCGACCGCCTCCGGCTGTCCTGGCGGGCCGCCGCGCTGAGCCGGACGGGGACCGAGTGAGGATCTCCGTCGTCCGCCCGTCCGATCTCGGCGCCACCGAGATCGGACGGTGGCGCGCGCTCCAGTCGTCCGATCCCGACCTGGCCAACCCCTTCCTCGCGCCTGAGTTCACCCTCGGCGTCGGCCGGTTCCGCCGCGAGGGGCCCGGCCGGACGAACGTCCTGGTGGCCGTCGTCGAGGACGCCGGGGAGATCGTGGCCTTCTTCCCGTTCGAGCGCGGCCCCCTGGGAATCGGACATCCGGTCGGGTTCGGGCTCACCGACCTTCAGGGCCTGATCGCACCGCCCGGCCTCGCGCTCAACGCGCGCGCCTTGCTGCGCGCGTGCGGCCTCGCGGTGTGGGACTTCGACCACCTGCTGGCCGCACAGCGCACCTTCGCGGCGCACCACACCGTCCGCCGCAGCGAACCCGTCATGGACCTCGGCGCCGGGTTCGCCGCCTTCGAAGAGGAGATGCGGCGGGCCGCGCCCAAGACGCACAAGACGATCCGCTACAAGGAACGCAAGCTCGGCCGGGAGGTCGGTGACGTCCGCTACGTGTTCGCCTCGGACGACCCCGAAGACCTGCGGCGCCTCATGGACTGGAAGTCCGACCAGTACAACCGGACGGGCCGCACCGACCGCTTCGCGCGCGCGTGGATCGTCGCCTTGGTGGAGCACTTCCACCGCACCGGTTTCGGGGTGCTGAGCGTCCTGTGGGCAGGGGACGAACCCGTCTCGGCGCACTTCGGGCTGCGCAACGAGGGCGTCATGGCGGGCTGGTTCCCCGCCTACGACACCCGCTTCGGCAAGTACTCGCCCGGCATGATCGGCCACCTGCGCCTGGCCGAGGGCTGCCCCCTGAACGGCATCTCCGAAATCGCGATGGGCCGCGGCGGCAAGGAGTTCAAGGAAGGCTTCAAGAGCCGCGAGATGCCGATCGCCGAAGGACGCGTCGCGCGCAGCAGCGCGGGCGCGGGCGTGCACTGGATGCGCACCACACCGCTGAACAAGGCGCGTGGGGCCGTCCTCGACAACCCGACTCTGTACAAGCGGGCCGACCGTGTTCTCAAGACGTACGCCAAGTTGAGGGGCCGTAGCCGATGACCACTCCCCTCCCGGGCGAGCCCCCTAGGGAACCGCTCAAGAAGAAGCCGCCGGTCGAACCTCTCAAGGTCCAGCCCCGCATCTCTGTGGTGATCTGCGCGTACACCGAGCAGCGCTGGGACGACGTGCACGCGGCCGTCGCCTCCGTACGCGCGCAGGAGTACGCACCCGAGGAGATCGTCCTCGTCATCGACCACAACCCGGCGCTGTACGAACGGCTCAAGGCGTCCCTGCCGGACGTGCGTGTCGTGGAGAACCGCGAGGAGCGCGGCCTGTCGGGAGGGAAGAACACCGGTGTCGCGGTCGCGAACGGTGATGTCGTGGCGTTCCTGGACGACGACGCCGTGGCCGCCCCCGGGTGGCTGCGCGCCTTCTCCCGACACTATGCGGACCCCTACGTCGCGGGCGTGGGCGGGATGACGCTGCCCATGTGGCCGGGGTCCACGCCGTCGTCCGAACTTGTGGCCGCGCCTGTGCCGACGTCCACTGGAACGCGTCCCCGCTGGTTCCCTGAGGAATTCGACTGGACGGTGGGTTGCACCTACCGCGGCCTAGAGGCAGGCCCCGTACGCAACCTCATGGGCGGGAACGCCTCCTTCAGGCGCGAGATGTTCCCCATCGCCGGTGGCTTCAGCACAGGGATAGGACGCGGTATCCACAGAAGGCCGTTCGGTTGTGAGGAGACCGAATTCTGCATCAGGCTGAGACAACGAAGCCCTGAGTCCGAACTGCTGCTCGACGACGAAGCGATCATCTGGCACCGCGTCCCGCCCGAACGCGCCCGATTCCCCTACTTCCGCGAACGCTGCTACGCCGAAGGACTGTCGAAGGCCCAGGTCACCCGCAGTGTCGGCACGCAGGACGGCCTCGCCAGCGAGCGCGCCCACGCGCTCCGCACCCTTCCCCAAGGCGTCCTGCGCGGCCTCGGCGACACCTGCCGCGGTGACCTCTCCGGGCTCGGCCGCGCGTCCGCCATCACGGTCGGGCTCGCGTGGACGGCCTGGGGCTACGCCGTCGGCAGGTACGCCGAACGACGCACGCCGCACGCCGCCCCCGGCGCGGCCGCCCGTCCCAACGGGGAGGAAACCGTCCAGTGACCGCCGACCAGCCCGACAACCGACCCACCGACCGGCCCGCCGACCGGCCCAATGACCAGACCAACGACCGGTCCGCCGACCCTCAGGCTGACCGCCCCGACGACCGACCCAACGACCAGGCCGATGACCAGCGCGCCGTTGCGATCCTGATGTACCACTCGGTCACTGACCGCCCGACGCCCGAGACCCGCGGGCTCTCGGTGCCGGTCGCCGCGTTCGCCGACCAGATGGCGCACCTTGCCGCCGAGGGCTTCACCCCGCTCCCCTTCTCCGCCCTCGGCTCCGCCGCTCACTCGCGCGCGCGGCGGCCGGTGGTCATCACGTTCGACGACGGGTACGCCGACTTCCACGAGAACGCGCTGCCGATCCTGGAGCGGCACGGGTTCGCGGCGACGGTGTTCGTGACCACCGGGTGGCTCGCGGACGCAGGGGCCGACGCCGCCGGACGTCCCCTCGACCGCATGCTCTCGTGGGCGCAGGCCGCCGAGGCCGCCGCGCACGGCATCGAGATCGGCGGGCACAGCCACAGTCATCCGCAGCTCGACCAGCTCGACGACCACGCGCTGCGCGAGGAGCTCGTCCGCAGCCGTGACCTGCTGGAAGAGCGCCTCGGCGCGCCGGTCCGGACGATGGCCTATCCGTTCGGCTACTCCAGCGCGCGCGTGCGTCGGATGGTGCGCGCGGTGGGGTACGACACGGCGTGCGCGGTCGCCAACCGGATGGCGGCCGGGGCGGCCGACCCGCTCGCCGTCCCCCGGCTGACCGTCCGCGCGACGACCCGGCCCCGTACGTTCGCCCGCGTCGTCGAGGGGAGGGACATCCCCCTGATCTTCCTCAAGGACCACGCCCTCACCCGCGCCTACGCCGTCGTCCGCCGCACCCGCTACGCCCTCCGCCGAGCCACCGCCCCGCACCACGCCCTCACCTCACCCCGCCCCTCCGACCCCCACCGCGTCCCAGCCCCACGCCGCGGAAACACCCCTCACCCCGACGAGGCCCCCGCGTCAGAAAGCCGGGAGACACGGCCGTGACAGCGAGCAACGAAGCACGCCCGGCAGGCACCGACGCTCCACCAAACCACGACGCTCCGCCAGACGGCGCCACCGCAGCGGACGAAGGCGCGGCGACGGACCGCGGCGGTGCGGCAGACCGCAGCGGCGCAGCGGGCTGGGGCGGCACCACGGCGGACGGCGACGCTCCCGCAGACCGCGACGCTCCGGCGGGCCAAGGCGCGGCGGGCCGCAGCGGCACCGCGGCGGAGGGCGACGCTTCCGCGGACCGAGACGCTCCTGCGGACCGCTGCACGGCGGCGGAGCGCGGCGGCACGGCGGCGGACCAGGGCGGCGCTGTGGCGGACCGGGGCGGCGCTGTGGCGGACGGTGGTGCTGTGGCGGACGGCGGGGATGGGGTGGTGGGGGAGGTTGGTGAGGGAGGGGTGGAGGGGGCCGGGGGCGGGCCGGGGTGGTTGCGGCGGGAGTTGTCGAATCCGTTGTTTCGCAACGCGTACGCGTTGGTGGTGAACGGGGGCCTGACCGGGTTGCTGGGGCTCGGTTACTGGGCGCTCGGGGCCAAGCTGTACGCGCCGGACGACATGGGCCGCAACTGGGCGGTGATCCAGGCGATCATGTTCGTCGGCAGCGTGACGATGCTGAACTTCCTGCTGATCCGGTTCGTCCCGCAGACCGCGCGGCACACGCGCGCGCTCGTGCTGGTCTGTTACGGGACGGGCGCGGCGGCCTCGGCGCTGCTCGCGCTCGGGTTCCTCGCGACGCTGTCGTGGTGGGGGCCGTCGTTCCGGCACCTGCACGACTGGCGGTCGGCGCTGTGGTTCCTGGTCATGGCGGTCGCGTGGAACCTGTGGAACCAGCAGGAGGGCGTGTTCACCGGCCTGCGCCACGCGGGCTGGGTGCCGATCGTGAACATGGCGTTCGGGCTGGCCAAGCTCGTGCTGCTGGTCGCCGTCGCGGGCGCGTTCCCGTCCGACGGAGTGACGCTGTCCTGGTTCGTCCCGGTGCTGGTGGCGCTCGCGCCGGTCAGCTACCTGATCTTCGGACGGCTGATCCCCCGGCACCGGGCGGAGAACTTCGGCCGTGGCCCGCGGCCGACCCACCAGGACATCTGGCGCTATCTGGGCGGCGCGTACCTGGGCGGCGCGTTCCAGTACGCGTCGATCAGCCTGATCCCGGTCATCGTCGCCGCGCATCTGGCCGAGGACGCCAACGCCTACTTCCAGATGGCGTGGGCGCTCGGCATGATGCTCGACCTGCTCGCGCTGACGCTGTCCATGTCGCTGACGGTGGAGGGCTCGTTCGACACCGAGCGGCTCACCTCGTCCGCGCGCGCGGCGCTGCGGCGCACGCTGATGCTGCTGCCGCCGGTCGTGCTCGTCGTCGTCGTGGGCGCGCCCTTCGGGCTGGCGTTCTTCGGGCATGATTACGCGGCGCGCGGCGCCCCACTGCTGCAGGTCCTCGCGCTCGCGGTGTTGCCCAAGGCACTGATCGAGCTCTACATCGGCGTCCTGCGGGTGGAGAACCGCACCCGGCTGATCGCGTTCCTCCAGGCCGTCCGGTTCCTGGCCGTGCTGGGGCTGCTGTTCCCGCTGATCGATCCCGGGCACCTGGGCGTCATCGGCATGGCGATCCTCGCGGTGAACACGGTCGTCGCCTTCCTCGTCCTGCCAGGACTCGTGCGCGCGATCCGTGGGACGGCTCCGTCCCGTCCCGAAGCGGGTGGGCCGGTCGGACCGGCGGGTGACTTCCCCGCCGCCGGAGGGCGGGATATCAGTTGAGCATGACGGTTCGCCAGGAACCGGAAGAGCGCGCCGGGCCGCTGATGCGCGCCCCCGCGGTCGCCGACCGGGGTGCGACGCTCGCCGCCGCAGCGCTGCTGGTCTTCGGCACCGCGCTGTTCTGGTCCCCGCTGCGGCACGTGAACCTGGACGCGGCCAACGGTTTCGGGCTGATCAGCGTCCTGCCGGTCGCGACGCTCGTGGGCGCGGCGGTGGTCGTCCTGTCGTTCATGCTGACGCTCGCGCTGCCGCGTCCGCACCGGGTGCTGCTGGTCGCGCAGATCCTGGTGCTCATCGCGACCCTGCACGGCGTGGCGCAGGCGCTGGAGCCCGAGGCACGCTTCCCGACGGCCTGGCAGACGGCCGGGTTCATCGAGTACATCGAACGCACCCACACCGTCGGCTGGGATCTGGACGCCCGGTTCAGCACGCCCGGCTTCTTCGCTTTCGTCGCGTTCGTCATGAAGGCGGTCGGGCAGCACGACATCTCGCCGGTCCTGAAATGGGCGCCGCCGCTCACCGACCTCATGTACCTCGTCCCGTACATGCTGATCCTGCGGGTGCTGCGGGCGACGTGGCGGGCGAAGTGGTTCGCCGCGTGGCTGTTCATCGCCGCCAACTGGGTCGGGCAGGACTACCTCTCCCCACAGGCGTTCGCCTACCTTCTCTACCTGTACTTCGTCGCGATCCTGGTGAACTGGTTCCGTCACCATGACGAGACGGCGCAACGGGCCGGACGCCGTCGTTCGCCGGAATCCGCGCAGCGCACCGGTGGTTTGTGGCGTCTCCACAACTGGCTGTTCGGCCCCAAGGATCCGGGTGAACTGCCCGCGCCGCAGGCATCCGTCCGCGAACGGACGATCCTGCTATGCCTGCTGTTCCTGCTGATCCTCGTTGGGACGGCCGCGCACCAGCTCACCCCGTTCCTGATGACCGCCTCGTGCGCGGGCTTGGTGCTGGTGCGTCGGTGCAGCCTGCGCGGGCTGCCTTTCATCGCGGGCGTCGTGTATGCGGCCTGGGTCAGCTTCATGACGGTCGGATACTGGTCGAGCCGCAAGGGTGAGCTGTTCGGCGGTCTCGGCAACGTGTTCCAGAACGTCCAGCAGAGCACCGGCGGGCGGATCAGCCAGACCAGCCCGCAAACCGCCGACGTGCAGCAACTGCGCATCATCATCGCCGTCCTCGTCGTCGGCATGGCCGTCCTCGGACTGCTGCGCCGACGCGCGCGCGGAATCGACGACCGGGTGGCGCTCGTCCTGCTGCTGGTGCCGTTCTCGTCGTTCGGGCTGCAGAACTACGGCGGCGAGATCGCGCTGCGCATCTACTTCTTCATGCTGCCCGCCGCGTGCTTGTTGGTCGCCTACCTCTTCTTCCCCGCTCCCTTCGACGGGCCGCGAGTGCGCGATCCGCGCGTGCGCATGAGGCTGGGCCGGTTCCGCACGGGGACGCGACGCCACTGGCCCGCCGTGGCAGCGGCGTCCATGTTCGCGTTTCTGCTGGTCGGCGGGTTCCTGACCGTCCGGTACGGCAACGAGAAGTACGAGCAGGTGCGGCCGAGCGACGTCCGCGCGTTCGACGTCATGACGCAGAAGACCAGGGGCGTGATCGGCGTGGTGTGGATGAGCGCCGACAATCCGGACCTCGTCGGCGGCACGCCCGTGATGCCCTGGTCCTACCGCGACTTCGAGCGGTTCAACTACACCCCGGTGATCGCGAACCGGAGCGATCCGGCGGACCTTTCGGAGATCATCCAGCGGCTGCGCGAGCAGGGGCCCGGCGGGTTCTTCGTCACCACCCGCGGCCACGAGGACTTCCAGGTCCTCACGGCGGGCCTGGCGCCGGACTTCGCGCTCCGGATGCGCGCCGCGCTCGCCGCCGACCCGCGCATCGAGACCGTCCTCGCCGACCGCGACGCCGCCGTGTACCGCCTGCGGCGGCCACCGGGCGAGCCCGACCCGCCCGTGCCCAGGCCGTCCGGGCTCGGCCTGCGCTCGTCGCCGTGGACGCCCGCGGGCCTGATCTACCTGCCGGTGCTGCTCGGCGTCCTGCTCGCCCGCGAGCTGCGACGGCTGCGGCTGCCGCCGGGCGAGCTGTGGCGGCTGCGCCCGATGACCGTCCTCGCCGTCCCGCTGTTCCTCAGCGTCGTCGCGGTGATCGTCGAGAGGTTCGTGGTGATCTCATGAGCCTGCCGCTCGTGCTCCTGCTGTTCGCCGCGCCCGCAGGCGCGTGGTGGCTCCTGCTGTCCGGCCTCGACCCGCTGGGCCGCCTGGTCGCCGCCACCGCGGGCGCGTTCGCCGTCCTCGCCGTCACCGCGCAGGTCCTGCTCATGGCGGACGCCTGGAACCCACTCGCAGGCGTCCTCGTCGTCGTCCTCCTCAGCGCCGTCCTGGCGGCCCTGAGCCGCGTCCACCGACCATCCCGCCCGTCCACGCCCGCGGCCGCACCGCCTCCCGAGCCCCACCCCCACGCGCCCGCGGTGACCCGCCACGACCTCCCCCTCCCCCGCGCCCGCCCGCGCCGCCGCGAGGACGACGAGGAGGACTGGCTCTACAAGGAGTGACCCGGCCCCAGCGCCCCACGCCAAGCGCCCCCTCACCCGCCCAGCGGCCCACCCCGCACAGGCCCTCGCCGCACAGAAGCAAGGGCGCACGCCGAAGCAACGCCACGCTCAAGCAAGTCCTCATGAAGGCGAGGCCACACGGACGAGGCCGCGCAGAAGCGACGCCGCAAGGAAGCAAGGACGCACGGAGGTGACGCCGCACGCAGGTGAGGCAGCGCGGAAGTGACGCCGCACGGAAGCAAGGCCGCACGGCGAGGCGCACGGGCGAGGCCGCACGGCGAGGCGCACGGGCGAGGCCGCACGGAAATAGCGCCACCCGTAGCAAGGCCGCGCGTAAGCGACGCCGCGCGTAAGCGACGCCGCGCGTAAGCGAGGCCACACGGGGGCGAGGCCGTGCGGGGGGCGAGGCCGTGCGGAGCGTGGCCACGCGGGGTGGAGGCGTGCGGGGTGGAGGGGCGTGGGGGGTTGGGGGTGGGTGGGGTTAGGGGTGGGGGCGGTGGCCGTTGGGGTGGGGGGTGG
>NZ_JADG01000019.1 GCF_000518265.1 Actinomadura oligospora ATCC 43269
GTCTTCCAGGTTGGTGATGATGGCCGACACGTGCTGCAGGCCGTCCATGCCCAGGAAGGTCGCACCACCCTTGAAGTCCACCAGGACGAAGTTCAACACCTCGGACGAGTGGGTCATCACCAGGCCGAGCACGAGGGTGCGCAGCAGTTCCGACTTACCGGCGCCGGTCGCGCCGATGCACAGGCCGTGCGGGCCGAAGCCGCCCTGCGCGGCCTCCTTGATGTCCAGTTCGACCGGGCGGCCCTCGGCGTCGACGCCGATCGGCACGCGCAGCCGGTTGCGCGGCGCGCGCGGACGCCAGGACTGCCCGACGTCCAGCCGGGCCGCGTCGCCGACGTTCAGCAGCCGGGTCAGCGTCATCGCCTGGGACAGCGCGTCCAGCTCGGTGCCGCCCGCCGCGGCCGACGCGCGCAGCGGCGCGAGCTGCCGGGCCAGGCCGTCCGCCTGGACGTAGCTGAACTCGTCCGGACGGCCGAGCAGCGTCGGGACGTCCTTTCCGGTGCGGTCGCGACGCATCATCGCCATCTTGTCCGGCGCGACCCGCAGCCTCAGCATCGTGTTGTCGGCGGTGTGGGCGACGTGACCGGTGATGTCGATCACGCAGACGCCCTCGATGCCGTCCGCGCCGATCTGCGAGTCCGGGGTGACCGCGCCGCCGTCCACGATGACGATGTGGTACGGCAGGTCGTTCTGGGACAGGCCGGGCGTGAACCGGGGCCGGTCCTTCACCTCGAAGGCGAGCATCGCCTCGAGCTCCGACAGCGTGTTCGCCATCAGCCGGACGGGGCCCGCCGCGTCGGTCACCTGCGGGTGCATCGAGTGCGGCAACCACTTGACGAAGTCCCAGTGCGCCATGGCCTGCGGCGACGCGCACACGCTGACCCGCATGTCGTCGGGGGAGTGGAACGAGCACAGCTGGGCGATCATCGCCCGCACCATGCCGCGCACCGCCTCGATGTCCCCGGCGGGCAGGATCCGCGAGAACGACGGCAGCGACACCGCGACCGGCAGGTTCGGCACGGTCGAGTGCGCCCGGACGAACCGGCGCAGCGCGCCCGCCGTCATGGGCTCCAGGTCCTCGATCGGCTTGGTCTCCGGCGGGATCAGCTGGACGGCCAGCTTCTGCGGGCCCGCGCCGATCCGGACGTTGCCGAAGTCGGGGTCGGTGGGGCGGCGCTCCCAGATCCGGGCGCTCATCACCAGCGACCACAGCGAGCTCGGGGCGGGGCTGTTCCACTCCAGCGACTCGCGCTGCTGGTCGGCGGCCCGCCGGACCTTGCGCCGCGCCTGCGACAGGTAGCGGAAGTAGTCGCGGCGCGCGCCGTTCAGCTTGAACTTGCGCTCGCCGGAGCCCCGGGTCAGCTGGCCGACCAGCATGCCGAGCATCGCCAGGCCCATGCCGCCGGAGCTGATCGCCGCCATCGGGCCGCGGCTGTTGCCGCCGAGCAGCATCAGCCCCATCATCAGCGGCATCACCGCCATCGGCAGGAAGGTGAGCACCGCCTGCATGCCGCCGCTCTGCTGTTCGGGCAGTTCGGGCGGTGACTCCAGCAGCAGCTCGCCCTTGGGTGCCGGGGGCGGCTGCCTGCGTTCCTTGCGTCGGACGAGGATCGTGCTCACCTGGGAGTTCCCTCCACGGATGCGCCGGTGGCGACGGACTCGGGGTCGGGCGCGGGCCGGGTTTCGGGCGCGGGGTCGGTTCGGTTCGGGCTCGGGTCGGAGTCGGGGCGCGCTCGGGCGCGGGGCGGGTCCGACTCTGATGCGGACGGGGAGGTTCTGGTTCCGGCGGGGGGCTATCTCGGTATCTGGTCGGCCCCGAGGTCGTTACGGGTGAGTCTCGGGGTGACTGTCGGTCAGCGGTTGATTTAGCGTATTGGGACCCAACATCCTAGGCTTCGCGTTCGATCCGACGATCCGGAGGACGGGAGCCCAGTGAATTCCCCCGCCACAACCGAACTGTGCAGGGTGACGATCGTCGCGCCACGGAGGCGGATCGACGTCTCGCTGCCCGCGGACGTGCCCCTGGCGCACATGTTGCCCACCCTGCTGCGCGCGGCCGGGGAGAACCTGGCCGACGCCGGGCTCGCCCACTCCGGCTGGGTGCTGCAGCGCCTCGACGAAGGCGCGTTCGACGCCGCCCAGACGCTGAGCAACCTCGGCGTCCGGGACGGCGAGATCCTGTACTTCCGCCCCCGCATGGCGCAGCTCCCGGAGATGTCGTTCGACGACGTCGCCGACGTCATCGCCGAGGGCATGAAGGAACGCTCCGACCGCTGGAGGCCCGCGTCCACGCGGCGTTTCGGCCTCGGCGCCGCCGCCGCGGCCCTGCTGGTCGGCGCGTTCGTCATCGCGATGTCCGGGCCGCCGTGGATCGCGCCCGCCGCCGCGGCGGGCCTGATCGCGGTGGTCACCGTGGTCGCCGCCGCCGCGCTGTCGCGCGCGTTCGCCGACTCCGGGGCCGGGATGATCCTCGGCTACGCGGCCCTGCCGCACGCGTTCCTGGCGGGCCTGCTCGCGCCGGCCCGCTCGCACGCCACGCTGCTCGACCTCGGCGCTCCCCACATGCTCGCCGGGTTCGGGGTGATGGCGCTGGTCTCGGTGATCGCGATGTTCGCGGTCGCGGACGGCCTGGCGACGTTCCTCGGCGTCACGGTCGCCGCGGTCGCCGGGGCGGTCGCGTCCGGCGTCGAGCTCGGCGTCGGGGGCCTGCCACCGGCCGGCCTCGCCGCCTGCGCCGCCGTGGTCGTGATGATGCTCACACCGGCCGTCCCGTCGCTGGCGTTCAAGCTGGCCCGGATGCCGCTGCCGCCCGTCCCGGCCAGCGCCGACGACCTGCGCCGCGACACCGAGACCGTGGACGGCCGCCAGGTGCTCGCCCGCACCGGCATCGCCGACAAGTTCGCGACCGGCCTCATCGCGGGCGTCGCGCTCTCGGCGGTCGGCGGGATGCTCTTCCTGGCCACCGCGCCCGGCTGGGCGCCCGCCGCGACCATCGGCGCCATGTCGGTCTCGCTGCTGCTGCGCAGCCGGGTCTTCCGGGGCGTCACGCAGCGGTCCTGGATGCTGGTCGCGGGCTTCGCCGGCCTCGGCCTGCTGGAGATCGGCACGGCCTGGCGCGGCGACTCGCAGATGATGATGCTGGCCACCGGGCTGCTGCCGCTGCTGATCGTGGTGGGCGTCGTGGTCGGCGTCTCGATCTGGCTGCCGAGCCACCGGCCGTCCCCGTTCTGGGGCCGGGCGGGCGACATCTTCGACATCATCGTCGTGATCTCGCTGATCCCGCTGGCGCTGGCCGCGCTGGACATCTACGGCCGCATCCGCGGCCTGGCGGGGTGACGCGGCGATGCAGAACCGCCGCGACCTCTACCAGGCCCACAAGCTGATGACCCAGCGGGTCGGACTCGCCCTGCTGCAGGGCGAGCCCGACATCGCCGAGTCCCCGATGCGCCGCCACGCGGTCGGCGCGTTCGCCGGGGTCATGGTCGCGCTCGTGGTCGCCGCCGTGTTCGGCATCTGGGGCGTGCTCGCCCCAGGTGGCGCGAAGGGCCTCGACCAGCCCGGCAAGCTGATCATCGAGAAGGAGACCGGGACCAAGTACATCTACGACGCGAACACGCACAAGATGTTCCCAGTCGCCAACTACGCCTCGGCGATGCTCGCGCTGAACGAGGACAAGGTCGACCGGCGCACGGTCTCCCGCAAGTCGCTGGCGCACTTCGAGCGCGGCCCGATGATCGGGATCGTCGGCGCCCCCGACTCGCTGCCCGACACCAAGCAGCTCATCCGCGGCCCCTGGTCGGTGTGCGTCCGCGAGGCCGCGGGCGCCAACGGCGTCCGCCGCCAGTTCACCGCCCTCGCCGCGGGCCGGGACGTCGGCGGCCGGAGCCTCACCGACAACGAGGCGGTCGTGGTGAAGTCCGGCGGCCAGGCGTGGGTGATCTGGAAGGACCACCGGATGCAGCTGACCGTCCCGCCGGGGCAGGTCACCGCCATCACCGGCGGCCCGGACGCGGTCGAGGTGCCGCCCGCGTGGCTGAACTCGATGCCCGCCTCGGGCAACTTCGGCGCGCCCGACGTCCCGGGCCGTGGCGCGGCGCACGCGGGGCCGGGCGGACGTCCCGCGCGGGTCGGCCAGATCTTCAAGGCCGACACCGGCGACCGGCCGCTCTGGTACGTCATGATGGGCGACGGCCTCGCGCAGATCAGCGACACGCAGGCGCAGCTGCTGCTGCGCTCCTCGGAGACGGTGAAGGCCTACGGCGGCACCGTCGCCCCGATCCCGGTGGACGCCGCGTCCGCGCAGCAGGCCCTCGGCTCCCAGAAGCTGATGGACAACAACCTGCCGCCGACGCTGCCGAAGTTCGCCACCTGGGACGCCTCCGCGCCGCTGTGCGCGGTGTTCCCGACCGGGTCGTCGGTCGCGCGGCTGACGATGGGCGGGACGCTCCCGGCGCCGTCCGCGGCGACGCTGGGCGCGGGCTCGGCCGGGTCGGCGAACGCCGTGGACCAGGTCGTCCTGCCGCCGGGCGGGGCGGCGCTGATGAGCCTCGTGCCGGGCAGCGGCGAGTCGGGCGGCGGGCAGGCGTCCGGGTCGGGCTCGCTGTCGCTGGTGAACGACCAGGGCATCCGGTTCGCGCTGCCGTCGGCGGACGTGGCGAAGAAGCTCGGCTACGACGTGGGCAAGGCCGCCCCGGTGCCGTCCTCGGTGATCCGCCTGATCCCGTCCGGCCCGGCGCTGGACCCGGCGAAGGCCCGCAACCCCATCCCGACGACGGGCGGCTGACCGCCGCTCACGACCGGGTCTCAACGACGGCCGCCGACCTCAGGTTCCCCTGGGACGGCGGCCGTCCGCATCCGGCCACTCCTGCCGCACGCCTTCCGTTCACGGAATGTGCCCCTGATCTTTGGGTTTGGGGCGGTGTGTCGGGAAGGCGTGTGATGTGACGTGAATCACAGAGGGTCCACGGGATCCGAACGATCTCCGAATGCGTCGACACCTTGACAGTAAAACCCATATGATCGCTGACATTTCGGGTCACAGGGCGTACCGCCCCGTCCGATGACGGGGTGGTGCAGAGGGGCGCCCAGCACGGTGCGGCCAGCATGCGCCTGTGACGCGGTGTCAGGACAAGCTCCCCAACTGGAGGTGACACTGTGGCCGGCCAGTCCGCAGTCGACAGAGCAGCAATGGCCCAGGCGGCTACCCGTCTCGAGGATTCCGCCAACCTGATCAAGGGCCTGCAGAGCCAGCTCGAGGGACACAAGAGCAACCTCATGGGCGGCTGGGCGGGTAACGCCTCGGTTTCCTTCGACAAGGTCTTCAACGAGTTCCAGACCGACATGAACAAGGTGCGCACCGCCCTCGAGGGCATGCACCAGAAGCTCTCGCACACCAAGATCCAGTACGAGAGCACCGAGCAGGAGCAGAACGACGCGGTCAACAAGATCAACTCGCTGCTCAACGGCGGCACCTGATCCTCTCGGAACCCCCAGTCCAGACCGGTCTCAGACCACTCGAAGGAAATCCATCGTGAGCGACAGCTACACCAAGGCCAATTTCGGCACGATGCAGCAGGCGCAGGCCGACTTCAGCCTCACCTACCGCGCCCTGGTCGACGAGCTCCAGGACCTGGAGAAGGAGCTCGAGAAGCACCTCCAGCAGTGGGAGGGCGACGCCGTCCAGGCGTACTGGGAGGCCAAGCGCCAGTGGGACGCGGCCGCCCAGCACATCGGCACCGTCCTCAACCAGCTCGGCGTCGTGATCGGCGAGGCGCACTCGAACTACAGCTCCGCCGAGCGCAAGAACCAGGGCATCTGGGCCGGCTGACGCGGTCCGCTGCTCCCCCCGGCCGCGTCGCGCGCGGGCCGCTCCCAGCTGTTGTCACGGTGGGTCCGGCCCGCGCCGCCGCGGCCGGTTCCAGGGCCGTGACACTCCGTCGCCAGGAGAACCAGCAATGAGCAAATACCACCTGACCCCGAGCCAGCTCGCCCAGGTCGACCACACCTACACCGTGGGCTACGGCGAGTACGCGCAGGTCAAGGAGCAGCACGGACTGACCCAGCAGGAGTTCGACGCGCTGCCCGAGTACCAGCAGCGCCAGTACTTCTACGAGTACGGTCCGGGCAAGCACGCCGGGCACCCCGGCGACGCCGACCACAAGCTCCCGAGAGACGAGCCGGACCGCACCTGGAAGGCCGACGCGAACCCCGGCTACAAGGTCGACCCGGAAGAGCTGCGCGGCATCGCCCGCGACATGCAGTACAAGCTCGACGTGTGGCAGCAGAAGCTGAACTCCGTCCAGGGGATCGCCGTCTCCACCGAGCACCTCGGCGGCATCAAGGGGTCCCAGGACTTCGTCGACCTGGTCAACCAGTCGAAGTCCGGTTTCGGGCAGTACATCAACGACATCGTGACCTCGTACAAGGGTGTCATCGGGAAGCTGAACGCGGCCGCGGACGCCTACGAGCAGGCGCACGACACCACCAAGAAGCAGGTGGGCAAGGTCGACACCAGCGGCACCCCGAACATGACGTGAGCCCGAGCCGGGAGACGCTAGGCAATGACTGACAACAAGGGATCGTTTCCGATCCGCGACGGGAGGGCCTGGTCCAGCCAGGACTTCTCGGACCAGGACTTCGACTCGATCAAGAAGCAGCTCAAGAAGATCAACCCGGATCCGGTCAACCACGCCTCGACGTCGTACAAGGACGCTTCCGACGTCCTGGCGGAGATGACCAAGGAGCTGAACAACAACTTCAGGCCGCGCATCATCCAGCACTGGGAGGGCGACTCCGCCCAGAAGGCGCTGGACCAGATGGGCAAGGTGCACGGCACGGCGGGCGCGCTGTCCGACAGCAGCCACACCAACGCCGAGCTGTACAACTGGTACGGCGGTTCGATCCTCAGCTGGTACAAGACCGCTGGGTCGGACATGTCGGACGGCTTCATCCACACGGGTGGGGACGACGACAACGCCCGCGACCTGATCAAGCGCTTCAGCGGCCGCATGGGCGAGGCGTTCAACCACCACCCCGTCAAGATCGACAAGGATCTTCCCGGGGACGGACGCGGTGGCTACGGCGACGATCCCAAGGGTCCCGGGCCCGGTGGCGGCCCGGGCGGAGGCCCCGGCGGCGGTCCCGGTGGTGGGCCGGGCGGCGGCCCGAGCGGCAAGTTCCCGAGCTCGGACCCGAGCAAGGGCTTCCACCCGAGCGGCAACGTGCCGCAGGACCACAACAACCCGTTCAACCAGCGGCACGACAGCACCAACCCGTTCCAGGACCCGAACAGCAAGCACCCCAGCAGCCACTACCCCTGGAACAGCGACAACCACAACCCGTTCCAGAACCCGAACCACAAGACCAACCTGTCGTCGTTCGACCCGACGGGCCTCGGCCCGGGTGGCGGCGGTGGCGGTGGCGGCGGCCTCGGTAGCGGCCCCGGTGGGTTCGGTGGCGGCGGTGGCGGTCTCGGTCCTGACGGTGGCGGCTTCGGCGGCGGTGCCGGTGGTGGCATGGGCGGCGGAGGCATCACCGGTGTCCCGGGCGGGATGGCCGGTGGCGCGGGCTCCGGTGCCGCGGCGGCGGGCCGCAACGGCATGGGCGGCATGCCCATGGGCGGCCAGCACGGCGGCGGGAACGAGGGCGAGAAGGAGCGCGAGCGCTCCACCTGGCTCACCGAGGACGAGGATGTGTGGGGCGCGGACGACGACACCGCGCCTCCAGTGATCGGCTGACCACTGCGCGAGATCGTGCGTGACCCGGGTGGACGGGGGCTACGGCCCCCGCCCACCCTCTTCGCTGTCTGGACTAAGGGAGATCAACTCATGCGACGGCTGACTCGATCGGCGGCGGCTGCGACGGCCGCGGTCGGCCTGGCCGTGATCCCGACCGCATCCGCGGGCGCGACGCCCAACCCCAGTGCCCAGGAATGGTGGTTCAAGGGCTGGAGCATCCAGCAGCAGGTCTGGCCTCTGACGAAGGGGCAGGGGGTCACCGTCGCGGTCCTGGACAGCGGGGTGAACGGCAACCTGCCGGACATGAAGCCCGCGACCCTCCAAGGCACGGACGTGGTGAGCGGCGGGAACGGCTGGAAAGACCACGACGAGCAGGGGCACGGCACCGCGATCGCGAGCGTCATCGCCTCGCGCGGCACGAGCACCGGCTTCGTCGGCATCGCCCCCGAGGCGAAGATCCTCCCCGTCCGGACACAGGCCGACGGCCCCTACCTGTCCAAGGCCATCCGCTTCGCGGTGGACCACGGGGCCAAGGTCGTCAACATGTCGGTCGGTAACCAGGGCGCGACCATGTTCCCCAACCAGTGCCCGCCGGAGGTGTTCTCCGCCATCAGGTACGCGATCGACAAGGACGTCGTCCTGGTCGGCTCGGCGGGCAACACCGGCGACGAGGACAACGCCGTCGAGTACCCGGGCTCGTGCCCCG
This sequence comes from Actinomadura oligospora ATCC 43269, assembly GCF_000518265.1. GTDB lineage: Bacteria > Actinomycetota > Actinomycetes > Streptosporangiales > Streptosporangiaceae > Spirillospora > Spirillospora oligospora. The sequence goes on from NZ_JADG01000019.1 coordinate 8,443, forward strand.
GTGTCGTCGCCGTGGGCGCGCTCGGGCGGGACGGCCACGCGTGGAAGAAGAGTCAGCGGCAGCCCTACGTCGCCGTCGGCGCTCCGGGCGTGGACGTCGGCGGTCTCAGCCAGACCGGCCACGTCTGGACGACCGGCGAGGGGACGAGTCAGGCGAGCGCGCTCACCGCGGGCGCCGTCGCCCTGATCCGCGCGAAGTTCCCGCAGATGAAGGCCCGCGAGGTCGTCCAGCTGCTCACCAACACCACCAAGGACTTCGGCTCGCCCGACCAGCTCGGACGGGGTGTCATCAGCATCCCTCGGGCCCTGCGCACGAAGGTGCCCGCGAGCGCGCCGAACCCGGTCTTCGCGCGGTACGACAAGGCGGTCGCGCAGGCTCCGAAGGGCTCCGGCGGTGGGAGCGGGTCGTCGTCGGCTCCGGCCGAGGAGAAGAAGGGTTCGAGCTCGACGATGCTCTACGTGGGCATCGGCGTGGTCGTCATCGTCGTCCTGGTGGTCGGCGGTGTCGTCCTCATGAGGCGCGGCAAGGGCAAGGGCGGGGCCGGCGCGCCGCCGCCCGCGCCGATGGGGCCGCCGTCCTTCGGGCAGCAGCCGGGCGGGCAGACGGGGCCGCAGCGGTCGCCGTACGCGAGCCCGCAGCAGCCCGGCGGCTTCGGGCAGCCTGGTGGGCAGCCCGGCGGCCCGCACCTCGGCGGGCAGCCCGGAAACGGAGCCCCGCAGTTCCAGCCCCCGGCAGGCGGACAGGACCCCCGCCAGTAGCCGTCGAGGTCGCCGTACCCAAAGCGGGGTGGTGTGGTCCGTGAAATCGGACCACACCACCCCGCTTTACTCGTCCTCGGCGAGTTCGCCGGACATTCCGTGTATTCGGCTTCGCCCTTACGTCCTGGGAGCTCCGCGGCATTGCAATGAGGCAGGTCTTCCCAGCTCCGAACATGGATCTCCGCGCTGGCCGTGAGCGTGATCGGACGCATTCGGCCACAATCGGCCATTTGATGCGGCGGACCGTGCGTTGTGCGCTACCTGGCCGGACGTAGGGAAGGGGTTGACCATAAGAGACGGCAGGCGATAGCCTTTCCGCAATTTGCTCCTTGTGCAGGAGGAAGCGATGGCTGAGAAATCGGACCACTCAAATCGAATTTCTGACCTGCTCAACAGCTCGACCCCATTTGCTCCGGGGGATAACGCGGAGATACGTGAACGCCTGGTCGTGCCCGCATCGCGGCCGGACGCAGACGGAGAGCGCGCGTTCGCCGAAGCCGACATCCCGGCCCCCCAGGAAGCGGGGGACGACGGTGAGAGGCAGGTGGCCGTGAACGAACCGGCCCCGCCGCCGCCTCTCGTTCCCGCCGATCCGATGGCGGCTCTCGGTGGCCTGTACGAGCTCATCGCCGAAGTCGACGCGTTCAGCTCGTCCCTGCGCATGGCGTCGATGCCGGAGGCGGGGGAGGTCGAACACGAAGGGCGGGACGCGTCCGAGACCGTCTCCGTCGCGATCGCATCTGATGGCGGCCCACTCCGGCTGAGTTTCCTCCGGCCATGGCGGAGGAGCATCACGCCTGAGACCTTCGACGCCGCCGTGATGGAGGCCTATGCGAACGCCTCCATTTCGCGAGTGACAGCCCTCATGTCGGGCTTCGAGGCCGTTGACTCCTCGGCTGTGGCGCCCGGTGCCCCGGGTGTGTCCGCGCCCAGAACCCACGGCGCGCCCGGGTCCGGTGTCCCAGGCGCGCCCGCCGCCAGGCCGAGATCGACCGGGCCGGAGATCGATACCGAGTCGGCGCTCAGGCATGTCAATCTGCTGGCCAACGAGTTCAACGACGCGCTCGCACGGGCGGAGGGCGAACTCGGGTCCATGGCGTCGGAACCGCCGGGCCTCACCGTCCAGAGTGAGAAAAGGCGCGTCACCCTCACCCTCGCCGGGGACGCGATCACGGGAGTGGCCACCCATCAGAGCTGGCTGCGTGACGCCGACGAGTCGCGCATCGCCGAGGAGTTCGCGTCCGCCTTCTCCGCCGCTCGCGAGGCGATCGACAGGGTCCCCGGATTCGCACCCGCCGTCGCGCCGGGGATCGAACAACTGCAGAGGGTGATCCACGAGCTTCAGGAAGTTACCGCCGGGATGGTCCGAATTCCATGGGGTGAAGGTCGATGAGTGAGCTCGAGGCACGACTGAAGGAAATGCGCGAGGACGTCACCGGCTGGGACCAGATCGCCGGTGAGATGCGCAAGGCGGCGCACAACGTCGCCCAGGTCAAGGACCTCAAGGAGGCTTTCGGGTACCTCGGGGAAAAGGCCGGAGTGCCCAGCGCCTACACGACGCTGAACGACACGCTTCGATCGCTCGCCGAACAGGCGGACGCCGCGTTCCGTGACGTGGAGAACAAACTCGAGACGGTCATCAAGGTGTACGAGGGGAAAGAAGAGGAGAATCGGGAACTGGTCAAGGGCGTCAAGGAAGGATGGAACTTCTGAGATGGGTGAGTTCGCGGCGCTCATGACCAATGTCGGCGGCAGCCTGACGCAGCTGAGCTCGATCATCGACGCGATGACCCGCAAGGTCAACAGCGTCCTGTCGAAGGTCCCCGGCTGGCTCTCCTATCTCTTCGGGCCGATCAAGACCGCATGGAACAAGTTCGCGAGCATGTGCAGCAAGGTCTTCAAGGAGATCGGTGACTTCATCGCTCACACGGGTGACTCGGACCGTCTGCGGCAGGTGAGCAAGGACCTGAGCAACAACGTCCAGGCTTCCGTGTCCGCCCAGGCGGGCAAGATCACCGACACCTACATGCACGTCGACGACAAATGGCGGGGCGACGCGGCCGAGCAGTACAAGAAGGTGTTGGAGCCCAACGGTGAGCAGGCCTCCGCCCTTCGCCAGTACGCGAGCACGGTTCAGGAGCTGTGTGGGGCTCTTGACAAGTGCGCCGGAGCGCTCAACCTGTTCTGGATCACGTTCTTCGTCGCTCTCGGAACCCTGATCGGCGCGCTGGTCGCGGCGATCGCGGGCTTCGTCACGATCGTCGGCGCGATCCCGGCGCTCCTCTACTCGGCGGGCGTGATCGCGGTCTTCCTCGGAGCCGTCGCCACCGCCGGTGTGATCGCCTATGACGACATGTCGGACGCGACCTCGACCATGCGGACCCAGAACAACGGAAACGATCACTTGGCCAACGGGAAATGGCCGCCGACCGGAGTGCCTCAGTCGTGACGGCCCGAATCGCGTTCCGTCGTCGCACGCCCGTGCCTCGACGCCGCTATTTGTGGTTCTGTCTAGGCCGGTATGGGATGTTCGCTTCGATCTATGCGGTCTTCTTCCTGCGGGGTGACATCCCCACGGACTCTGAGAAGCTGCCCTTCGCCGTGGCATGCGCCGGATCGTTCACGACCTGCCTGGTGCTCATCCTGGCCGTGGGTTTCGGGTTCGCCGGTCGCTCCCCGGCCGTCCCGACCACGGTGGCCTGGCTTTGCTGGGGGGCCACTGTGGCCGCCGTCATCATCACTGCGGCGACCACCGGCGGCGGTGCCCTGCTGTTCCTGTCGCTGTTCCTGCTGCCAGGAGTGATGCCCGGTTGGCACCTCCGTTCGCTGCCGTCGCGCTGAGGCGGCGAAGGGGCCGCCCGCGTCACCGCCTCGGCTGGACGGCTTCGGGGCGGTACGTTCGCGTTCAGGCGTGAGGACGGCTTGAACTCAGGTCGCCGATCGCGTCGGCGTAGTAGGCCGACTCGGCCAGATGAAACGCGATCTGCCGGAACGTCCAGCCGGTGCCGGGGGAGTCGTCCAGCTCGCTCTGGGAAAGGGAGCCCAGGCGGGCCGACCAGATGAGGCCAAGGCGTTCGAGGCGGCTGTGGGCCTCGTCCAGGTCCTCCTGTGTGAACAGGGCCAGGTCGGCCGGGGTCGTGCTGGCCGAGGCGTGCCAGTGGTCGGGGACGGTAGCCCGGCCGACCAGGCGCGCCTCCAGTTCCGCGAGGTGGTCCACGAGGTGGTCGCCGACGCGGCGGATCGCTTTGTGCGGGGTGTAAACGCGGCCGTCGGTGTGGAACGGACGGCCGTCCCAGACCGTCCAGGTCGCGGCCAGGGCCAGGACGTGCCCGACCATTCCCGTGACGATTTCGGCGGGGTCGCGGTCGTCGGTGACCGGCACTTCATCGGACATGGCCGAACCTCCTCGGAAAGGGCGTGGCCCAACCTAGGCGGCGGGAATCTCGGCGGTCGTCGAAATGTGCTCGTCCCGGTGGACGGCGTCGGGACGGCGCGTCCGGCGGAGGTAGTAGGCGGTGGTGACGATGGCGAGGAGGGGGCCCCAGGCGAGGAGCGGCGCGTAGCAGGCGGTCATGACGGCGGCGGCGACGCCGTGCGGGGCGTCGGGGTCGCCCATCGCGCCGGGGTCCGTCCAGGCCACGGCCCCGATGAGGGTGATCGCGGTGACGGCGAGGGCGCCGAGGGAGGCCGGGACGACGGCCGCGAGCGGGGGAATGTGCCGTCCGCCCAGGAACGGGATCCAGGACGGGACGACCTCGCCCCACGGCCGGACGAGCCCCAGGGTCAGCATCGCGAGCCCCTCCGCGACCAGGCTCAGGACGATCACGTACGGCGTCAGCGTCCAGCCCGGACGGTACAGGTCGGCGAGCTCGCCGGAGAACCCGACCGGGACGCCGACGCCGAGCGCGATCCGCCAGAGCCCGGAGGGAAGCGTGGTGAGGCTGGCGGCGCGGGCCGCCCGTTCGATCCAGCGGGGCGCGGAGGCGTCCATGAGAACTCCCAGGTCGGGGGGTGTTTCGTCATGGACCATGCTGCTGGGAGGAGGTGGCGCGGCACTTCCCCCGCCGGGCCCTGGACCGTCCCCCCGAACGGGCATCTCCCGATCCCCCGCGCGGGGGATCAGACGCGGTGGCGGCAGGTGGAGCAGGCGTTGAGCGCGTTGACGGCGTCGTGGGCCAGGGCGTCCGCGCCGGGACGGGCCGTCGCGGTGTCGAGCGGAGTCTGACCCTTCGGCGCGGGCGTGCCCAGCTCGTCGGCGGGGGCGTTGAACCCGTTGAGGGTGACGGTGAGGATCAGGTTGCGGACGCGGATCGTCTCGCCGGACTCACCGGACCTGCCCAGCGCCGTGGTGCTCGTGCGGTGGTAGTAGTACGCCTGGTCGCCGAGCCCGTTGATCGGCTCGGAGGCGTCCCCGACCAGCTTCCCGCCCCCGATGGTCGAGTTGGACCCGGAGAACGAGACGGCCGTCCGCCAGGCGGAGTCGTACGCGGACTTCGCGGACGCGATGTTCTCGTAGGCGACGATGTCGACCCGGGCCGTCCGGTACACGACCCGCTTGCTGCCGGGCTGCGCGCGCATCGGCCCCGTCCACAGGCACCAGGAATGCTCCTTCGACCCGGACTTGTCGCCCACGGGTGCCTCCGCACGCGGGACGAACTGGTCGAGCGTGGGCTTGGTGACCGTCGCACAAGCCGCGGGGAAGGACGTGTAGCGCTCCTCCTTCGGCTCACCGCCGGACGACCCGCTGACCGCCCAGGCCGCGCCACCGAGGATCGCGACGGCGGCCACACCCGCCGCACCGGCGATCAGAAGGCGCCGTTTCCCCCGTGGGACGGGCGCCGGAGGGACGTTCGGAGCGACGACGTCCTGTGCGGGCGGCTCCGTCACGGGCGGGAGGAACTGGGGGCGTGGCGGCGCCGACGGCCTGGCCGCCACGGTCTCCGCCGGTTCGGGCTCGGCGGGCAGGAACTCCACAGCCGGTGCGCGCGACGTCGTGGGTGGCGGCGGATCCTCCGAAGGCGCGGCCTCCGCGGACGGGTCGTCCGGGGACGAGTCGTCCGGGGAGACGGAGGACGGGGCGTCGGTCATGTGATCGGCGGGGAGGTGAGGAGGCCGTTGGACTTCAGGGTCCGGAGGGCGGCCGAGAGGGAGTCCTTGGAGACCTCGGGGACGTGGCCCGCGTTGGCGCGGATGTGGGCGACGAGGTCCGGGTCCGGGGAGACGGCGTGGGCGCGGAGGTAGTAGGCGGTGGCCTCGGGCCAGACCCAGGTGCCGTCGGTGCGGTAGCCGGACGGGACGACGGCCGGACGGGCGGCGTCCTCGAGGTCGGGGCCGGGGGCGCCCGCCGGGAAGGCGACCGAGGCCTGCTCCAGGTAGGCGAGGACGGTGTCGCGCTCGGCGGGCGCGAGCGGCGGGCGGGGCGGCAGGGCCGGGTCGGGCAGCGGGAAGGTCAGGCGCAGGGACTGCTCGTACCGGGACGCCAGGGCGATCAGGTCGTCCAGGGACGGGGCGTGGGCCTCGTCGGCGTCCGGGGCCAGGGAGCGGATCGCCTGCACGGCCGGGACGCCCTGGGCGAACGCCTCGCGCAGGGCCGGGTAGAGGACGACCGACCGGTTCGTCCCGTCGAGGCCCGCGTCGGGGCGCGCGACGTAGGACGCGGCGTCGCCGGACGCCCACAGGTAGCCGAGGATCAGGCCGCTCTCGGCGACCACCGCGCGGTACACCACCGGCCCGGCCGTCTGCGCGGGGTAGCTCGCGGGCATCTCCACGTGGAGCGGGCCCCAGCCCCTCGAACGGTCGACGGGGGTGCCGTCGGGGAACTCGCCGTCCTGGATCAGCGGGCCCGTGGACGGCGCGAGGTCCGGGTTCGCGAGGCGCTGCACGACGGCGGGCGAGTCGGCCCGCTGCGGGGTCACGCCCGCCGGGACGGCGCCGGCGCGCGGGTCCTCCGGGGCGCCGATCCAGCGGCGGATCGCCTCCCGGGCGGGGAGGTCCTGCTCGCCCGCCTCGGTCAGGCGCTCCGACCAGACGAGCGGGGCCTCGAAGGCGAGCCGGGCCGTCTCCAGGCGGCGGACGAAGCTCGCGGCCGTGTCGGTCTCGCTCGCCCACAGGTAGCCGATCGTCTGGCCGCCGAGGACGACGGGCAGGTACTCGACGGGCTTGCGGGTGAAGGGCTCGTACTTCGGCATGGAGTCCTCTGCCAGATCAGGTTCGGATCAGCGTGACCGCGGCGCCGCGCGTCGCGTCGTCCACCTCGGGCGGCCGGAACCCGTTGCCGCGCGCGTGCGCGACGAGGTCCGGGTCGGGCGCGACACCGTGCGCCCGCAGGTAGTAGCCGACCGCGCCCGGCCACACCCACGTCCCGTCGGTGTGGAAGGTCAGCGGCACGCGCGCGGCGCGCTCGGGGTCCAGCTCGTCCACGTCCAGGCTACGTGCCGCCAGGACGATCGGCGCCTGCTCCAGGTACCGGACGAGCGCCTCCCTCTCGTCCTCGGGGACGTTCGGACGCGCCTCCCCGTCGGTCGGCAGGGACACCCCGGCCATCCGCAGCCCGTCCGCCGCGTCCTGCCCGGCCTGCGCGGACGGGGCGCCCTGCTCGGACGGAGCGGCCTGCGGCGGGGCGGCGTCGTAGGTGATCTCGTGGGTGTCGGGGAAGGTGAGGCGGAAGGACGCCGCCGTCCACGGCTCGGCCGAGCCCTGCCGGAGGACGGTGAACATCTCGTTCAGCGCCGGAGGCCCGGCGAACGCGTGCGTCCGGCCGTCCAGGCCGGTCACCTGGACGGACGAGCCCTCCGGGGTGAAGCGGGCGGTGCTCTCCGCCCATCCGGACGGCAGGAACATGCCGAGGAGCTGCGCGAGGTCGCCGAGGAGCTGGGCCTGCTCGTCCGGGGCCAGCGCGCGGTCGGTCGACCGGGGCGCGCCGCCGAGCCAGACGGGACGCCAGTCGCGCGGGAAGGCCGCCAGGTCGCGCTGGTACGCCTCGCCGCCGAGACCCGGGTCGAGATCGGCGTCGAACCACGTCCGGTACGCGCCGGGCGGCTCCAGCATGAACCGCATCCCGAACCAGGTGCCCTCGCCGGGCCGGTACATCATCGACCGCAGCTCGGCCGCGACCCCGAGGAACTCGCGCGGGGCCTGGTACTCGCGCACCGAGCCGTCCGCCATCACGACCGCCAGCGCGGCCCGCGAGGCTCCGCCGGCCATCGCGACGCGCAGGTCGACGCGCCGCCATCCGCCGGGGGCGAGCGCGGACATCGCCGTCCCCATCCACTGCACGAGCTGGTCGTACCGCGCCTGGTCGTACGGCCACGGCCCGTACCCGGCCGGCGGCCGCTCTCCGGGCCCCTGAGTCATCGCTTCAGCCTCCTCGATCCGCCCGATCCTAGTGCTTTCCCGACAACTCTCCGCAGGTCCCGGACCGTCCTACCGGGCGGGGACCTGGGGCAGGCTCAGGCGCGCGAGGGTGACGGGGGCGTTGGCCTCCCGCTCGTTCCAGGCGCGGTACCGCCACCCCTCCGGGGATGCGATGCCGTAGCCGTCGCGCAACGCGACGACGATCGCCTCGGTGAGGTGCCGGTACGCCGTGCCGGACGCCGGCCAGGGCAGTTCCTGCCACCAGTCGTCATGGGCGCGCCCCGGCTCCGCGCGGTGCCAGCCCGCCTCCTCGATGACCCGCTCTCCCTCGGGCGTCACCTTGTCGGCGGGCGTCATGTAACGGTTGTCGGCCACATAGGCGAGCAGCTTGTCGTCCTCCTGAACGAACTGCGCGTACCGCCCGTCCTCCGGCCTTTCCTCGATGACCAGAAGAGTTCCCGCGGAAAGCAGGGATAGGTCTTCCGCGAGTTGTTCGGCGAATTCCTGCCAGTCCATGCGGCTACGCTTCCTCGGCCCAGTGTGCGAGATAGTCGTTGGGTGCGACGAAAAGGTTGACGCGGACGCGCGTGCGCCAGACGGCGACCGTGGTCTCCGGCCCTTCCCAGCTCACCTGCGCGCGTTCACCGGGACGGCGGTGGGTCGGAGGGCCGAGCCGCTCGGTGCCGATGGTGACGACGCGGGCGAATTCGTCCTGGAGCCATGCGCGCTGCTCGGCGGATTCCTTGTCGATGAAGGCGGAGGTGCCGGCCGACACCATCACGGCCCGCCCGCCGTCGCCCAGATCGACCGACGCGCTGGCCGGGCCGAGCCCGTCGTCCAGCCACACGCTGGTGTCGGTCGCCATGTAGACGCTCCAGCCCAGGCGGTCGGCGAGGTCGCCGACGGCGCCCGCGGTCCAGTCCCAGCTCAGGTCCCGGAAGGCGGTCGCCAGATCGGCGATCTGCTCGTCGGAGAGTCTGGCAGGTGTCATGGTCTGATCCTATCCGCGTGGGTCCAGGCCGGAGACGCGACGGAAATCGAAGTCGATGCCGTTGCGGCGGAGGTCGAATTCCGCCCAGCTCGCCTTGCCGTCCTTGTTGGAATGCGCGTAGAGATATTCGACCTTGAGCGTTCCGGCGGCGAGGTGCTCCTGGAGCTGAGCCTTCAACACCGGGTCCGCCTCGATCGCCGCGCGGAGGTCGGCGTCGAGCGACATCACGAAGTCGAGGTACTCGGGGCTGCCCTGGTTCGCCCTCTTGAAGTCCTCGATCCCCCGGTCCTTGAGGGACGCGCCGACGCCCTTGGCCTCCACCGCGGTGATCGTCGCGGAGTCCGGCCTGATATCGACGCCGGTCAGGTCCAGGGTGCCGGGCGTTCCGGGGCCGTCGTGCGTCGGGGTGAGGATCCGGCGGCCGAGGTGGTGCTCCAGCAGGTCCTTTCCGACCGCCATGCCGAGCTTCTCGCTGACCTTGCGCATCTCGTGGCCGCGGTCGTTGAACGTCTTGCCCTGCTCGGTCAGCCGGCTCGTCTTCTCGAGCACCTCCGGCGTGGGGCCGCGGTCGGCGATGATCTCGTCGACCTTCGCCTTGATCTTGTCGGTGCTGTTGATGTCGTCGAGCTTCTTGATGCCGAACTCGTCCATCAGCGGGCGGAGTTCCTTGAGGATCAACTGCCGCGCGTCGTCGAGCTTCGCGCGTTCCTCGGCGAGCGTCTCCAGCTCCTGCCTGGCCTCCGGGCTCGGCTCGTAGGGCTTCTTCTCGCCCATCTCCTCGCGGAAGTCGACATGCCGGTTGGAGTTCGGCTCGGCGAGCCACCGGCCGTTCTCCCCCTTGATCCGGTAGGGCGGCTCTTCCAGGCGGAAGCTTCCCCGCGGGTCGTTCGGGTGGTGGAGCTTGCCGTCCTCGGTGCGGTAGAAGCCGTTCGGGTCGCCGTCATGGTGGAGCCTGCCGTCGTCGGTGCGGTAGGAGCCCTCCGGGTCGCCGTCCTTGTGGAGCCGTCCGTCCTCGCCCTGCTGCAGGTCGGGGTCGTTGCCGTTGTTGCCGTTGCCGTTGCCGTCGGGGTCGTCGTCGGCGCGGGCCCGGGCCTCGTCGGGGGGCGGCTCCTCGGACGGGTGGCGGACGGGGTCGGAGCCGGGGGCGTGGCCCTGGCCCGCGGGGTCGTGGCTGCCGTCCGGGTAGTGGGTGTTCCACCGGCCGTTCGGGGGCCAGTCGGGACGCAGGCGGCCCTCGGGGTCGTGGTGGCCGGACGAGGCGAACATGTTGCCGTTGTGGTCGGACCACGCGAGGCCCTCGGGGGCGGTCACGCGGACGCCGAGGTGGTGGGCGAGCTGGGACGCGAAGTCGCCCTCGCCGGTGCGGCAGGAGAGGAGGAAGATCTCCTTCCCGTTCCAGTTCGGGTCGTGGTAGATCAGCTCGGCCAGGTCCCTGGCGGAGATCCTGTGGCCGTTGACCGTGATGCCGTCCGGGCCGCCGTGCGCGTCGATCACGTAGCGGTTCGGGTCGGCGGCGATCTGGCGGGCCAGCTCGCGCATCGCGTGGTCCTCGGGACCGTAGAACGAGCGGCCCGACGGGGTCTCGTCGCTGCTGCGCCACACGTCGTGCAGGTGCTCGGGCAGGTTGCGCGGGACGTCGTCGGACGTGTCGTGCGGCTGCCCGTCGTGGTCCGGACGCGGCTCGCTCTCGTTCTCGTGCGGGCGGTTCGTCCCGTCGTGCTCCGAGTGGGGCGACGTCCGCCGGTCGTTGCCGCCGGGGCCGCCGGAGCCCGGACGGTCCCGGTCGGGGGCCGACGACGGCGTCCGCTCACGGTCCGAGGTCGGGGACCTGTCGGGCGTGCGGTCCGAGGTCGGGGACCTGTCCGGGGTGCGGTCCGTGGCCGGGCGGCGGTCACCGCCGGGCGTCCGGTCGGACGCGGGGGTGCGCTCGGTGGTCGGCGTTCGGTCGGTGGGGGTGCGTCCGGAGGGGGTGTGGTCGGTCGTGGGGGACGGGTCGGCGGACGGGGTCCTGTTCGTGGACGGGGTCCGGTCGCCGGCCGGGGTGCGGTCCGTCGGGGACGGGGTGTGGTCCGCCAGGCTCGTGCCGCCGTCGCCCGGGGCGGGGGTGCGGTCGGACGTGGGGGTGCGGTCGGACGTGGGGGTGCGGTCGGACGTGGGCGTCCTGTCCGTGGACGGCGTGTGCTCCGTGGACGGGGTGCGGTCCGTCGGGGTCGGCGTCCTGTCCGTGGGGGACGCGGGCGTGCGGTCCGACGGGGGCCGCTCCGAGGACGTCGGGGTGTGCTCCGGGGGCGTCCGGTCGGAGGGCGTCGGAGTGCGGTCCGTGGCCGGGCCGGGGGTGCGGTCCGGCGTGGACGTGGGTTCCGTGGTCCGGTCGGTCGGACGCGTCGTCGGCGTGCGGTCCGGGGGCGGCGTGTGGTCGCCGGCCGGAGCGCGGTCAGGCGTGGCCGTCGGCTCGGTGGTGCGGTTGGTCGGGGTGCGGTCCGTGGACGGGCTGCTGCCGTCCGCCGGGGTGCGGTCGGCGGGCGGCGAGTGGTCCGTCGTCGCGGTGTCGCGGATCGTGGGGGTGCGCTCGGGGGCCGCCGACGAGTGGTCGGGGACGGTCGGGGTGCGCTCGGGCGTCGCGGACGTCGGGGTGCGGTCCGTGGACGGAGTGTGGTCCGTCGTACCGGGCGTGGGCGAGCCGTCCGTCGTTCCGGACGTGGGGGTGTGGTCCGTCGTCCCGGCGGAGGGCGTCCGGTCCGTCGTCCCGGACGAGGACGTCGGGTCGGGCGTCGCGGACGTGGGCGTGCGGTCCGGGGTCGGGGTGTTGTGGTCGGTCGAGGAGTCCGTGCGCGCCGTCGGGTGGGACGTGCTGGGCTCCGGCGGCGGGCCGTGCGGGACGACCCGGGCGTGGACGTCGAAGGTCGGCCTGCCGTTGTGGTCGTAGCCGGTGTGCGTGACGTCGGTGATCTCGTAGCTGGTGCCGCGCGGGAGGATGAGCTCCCGCTGGTCGTTGTAGTGGCTGTTCTGGCCCATCCAGACGCCGTGGGTGCCCTCGGGCAGCTCGAGGTGCAGCTGGATGCCGAAGGGGCTGTTGTCCACGACGGCGGGGCTGTTGCCCAGGGACGTGGACATGTAGGCCGGTTCGGTCTGCGTCGTCCCGATCAGTTCCCTGGGGTCGCGCGTGCCGAGCGGCGTGCCGTCGCCGGTCTGCATGAACGACATGTCGTGCAGGCCGCGCCGTGCCTCGATCGGCTCGGGGAGCGGGTTCGCGAGCGCCTGGTCGATCTCGTTGAGGCGCTGGTTGAACACCTCGTTCGTCGGATGCCCGCCGAACATCTCGTGGTAGAAGCCGTAGTACCCGGCGTCGTGGTGGATCCCGTTGAGGGTCGCGCCCGGGTCCGGCGAACTGACGATGTAGTCGACGAGCTGCCGCTGGTAGTTGTCGAGGTGGCCCGGGTTGTTCGCCATGTCGAAGACCTGGCGGAGGTTCGGCGGGTACCCGCCGTTGGCGTGGGCCAGCGCGCTCTGGGCGTAGTGCTGGCTGGCCAGGTGGTTGAACATGGCGGCCGGGTCGCCGCCGCCCGGCCGCAGGAAGCCGTTCTGGACCGACTGGACCGTGTACTGGTAGAGCGCGTTGCGGTGCTCGGGCGACAGGTTCTCGTAGACGTCGCGCAGGTGGTTCTCGCCGTACCGTTCGCCGTCCTCGTCGGTGTCGAAGCGGCGGACGCCGTCCTCGTCGACGCGTCCGGGACGCGGGTCCGGCTCCGGCTGCGGCTCGGTGTGCGGCTGGGCGGACGGGTCGTGGCCGCCCGGGGCGTTCTCGGAGCCGCGCGGCTGCGGCTCGTGGGTCGTCCAGCCGGGCGAGGTGGGGGTGCCGTGCTCGTCGATCCGGACCGGGCCGTTCGGGGTGACGACGTTGCGGCCCAGCTCGTTCGCGACGTGCTGGCCGAAGTCGCCGGATCCGGCGTTGTCCGAGAGGAGCAGGACGTCCCGGCCGTTCCACCTCGGGTCGCTCCGGACGCTGTCGGCGACCTCCCGCGGCGTCAGCTGGTGGTCGCCGACGGACGGGCCGTGCTCGTTCCCGGGGGTGTCGACGACGTAGTGGTTCGGGAGCTCCGGGATCCGGTCGGCGTTCTCGTGCCCCGGACGTCCCTCGGAGTCGTGGAAGGACCGTCCGGACGGCGTCTCGTCGCTCTGCCGGACGTGCTCGCGGAGGTGCTCCGGCACGTTCTCGGGAACGGGACGCGGCTCGTTCTCCCCGCGCGGCGTCGCGTCACGCTCGTCCGGCGTCGCCGGGTCGCGGTCCGGGCGCGGGCCGCCCTCGTGCTCTTCGGGCGTGGACGGGTCGCGGTCGGCGCGCGGGCCGGACTCGTGCTCCTCAGGAGTGGACGGGTCGTTCTCGCGGCGCGGCCCGGCCTCGTGCTCCTGCGGCTCCCGCGAGGTGGGCTCGTGGTCCTGCGGGTCCCGCGTGCTCGGCTCGTGGTCCTGCGGGTCGCGGGAGGTCGGCTCGTGCTCTTGAGGGTCGCGCGAGGCGGGTTCGTGCTCCTGGGGGTCGCGGGACGTGGGCTCGTGGTCCTGCGGGTCCCGCGAGCTGGGGTCCTGCTCCTGCGGGTCGCGCGTGGACGGGTCGTGCTCCTGGGGCTCGCGCGTGGACGGTTCGTGCTCCTGGGGGTCCCGCGTGGACGGGTCCTGGTCCTGCGGCTCGCGGGACGTGGGGTCTTGGTCCTGCGGGTCGCGCGTGGTGGGTTCGTGCTCTTGCGGGTCGCGCGTGGAGGGGTCGTGGTCCTGGGGCTCGCGGTTCGTCGGCTCCTGGTCCGGGCCTGGGCCGGACTCGTGGTCCTGCGGGTCGCGGGAGGTCGGCTCGTGGTCCTGGGGCGCGGCCGGGTCCTGCTCGACACCGGGAGCGGACTCGTGCTCCTGCGGAGCGCGGTCCTGTGGCTCCTGCCCGCCGGGGCCCTGCTCCTGCGGACTCTGGTCCTGCGGGTTCTGGTTCTCGGGGAGGTGTTCGACCGGGGGCTGGTCGCCGTGGATGAGGCCCTGGTCGTCCATGCGCGGGCCGGACGTGGGCTGCTGGCCGTCCTCGGACGGCGGGGTCGTGCGTCCGTCCTCGCCCGGGGTGCGGTTCTCGGGCCGGACGGTCGGCTCGTTGCCGGAGCCGGTCGGACGCGTCGAACCGTCGCCCGGCCCGCCGGACGCGCCCGACGGCCCGGACGCACGTCCAGACGAGGGCGAGGACGACGAGGACGAGCCGCCGCTCGATGTTCCGCCGTCGCCGCCCGGCATGAAGACCGGCATCGGCGTGACCGACGGGCCGTTCGCGTTCTGCGGGTCGGTGCCGTTGCCGGTGTGGTCGCCTTCGCCGTCGGCGCCGCGGTTGCGCGTGCCGTCCGCGGACGACGTCGACGGGGAGGCCAGGTTCGTGTTGCGCGGCCCGGAGCCGGACCCGCCGCTCCCCGGCGCACCCGTCGGGTTCGACGACCCTGTGGGCGACGAGGACGGCCCGGACGAGGGCCCGGACGACGAAGGACCGGAGGAGGACGGGCCGGAGGAAACGGGCCCGGCGCCGGACGGCCCCGAGGAGACCGGCCCGCCCGAGGACGGCCCCGAAGAGACGGGCCCAGAGGAGACGGGTCCGGACGAGGACGGTCCGGTGCCCGAGGGCGCGCTGCCCGAAGGGCCGCTGTTCTGCGGCGACGTGGACGGTCCCGGGCCGCCGTCGTTCGGCATCCCGGACGGCGAGGGTCCGGAGGACGAGGGCGACGGCTGCGACGAGTGGTTCGACGACGGGCCCGAATCGCCCTCGGGGAAGGACGAGAGGCTGGTGTGCGGGTTGCTGCCGCCGCCGTTCAGCATCGAGTCGATGCGGTTCCCGCCGCCCGAGTTGTTTCCGCCGGACGAGGAATCCCCGCCGCCACCGTGCGACGGAGACGACGAGTAGTCGCCGCCACCACCGTTGTGGGACGGAGCGGAGGACGGCTCGCTGCTCGGCCGCGAGGACGGCGAGGGCGAGTTGTCGCCGCCACCGTTGCCGTGGGACGGCGAAGGGTCGGACGAAGGCGAGTTCGACGGCGAGTTCGAGGGGGAGTTCGACGGCTCGGACGAGGGCGAGTGCGAAGGCGAGGACGACGGATCCGACGCCGACGATGTCGTCGGCCCGGTGGACGACGGCCCGTTGTCCGAGCCGGACGTGCCCGGCTCGTGCGTGCTGGGCGTGTTCGTGGTGACGGGGTCGGCGGTCGGGGTCGTCGACGGGTCGGTGGACGGCTCGGTGGACGGTTCCGTCGACGGGTTGTTGTCGGCGCCGGGCGGGTTGAGGCCCTGGTTGAACTCGTTGAGGCCGCCCTTGGCGCCGCCGATCGCGCCGCCGAAGCCGCCCGAGGTGCCGCCCTTCGCGGCGGCCTCCAGGTCGATGTCGCGGCCGTGCGCGAGGTCGGTGGCCATGGAGCCGAGCGCGCCGCCGGCCGCGCCGCCGATGCCCTCGCGGGCGGCGCCCTTGAGCATGCTGCCGACCGCGGTGTCGGCCGCGCCGGACAGGCCGGGGATCTTGCCGACGCCGTGCCCGACAGCGCCGCCGACCGCTCCGCCGATGGCGCCGTCCAGCATGGAGGTGCCGACCTGCTTGAGGTCGATGCCGTCGCGGTGGCCCTGCGCGACCTGGATGCCCTGGATGAGCAGGTCCAGGCCGCCGCCCTGCAGCAGGCCCATGATCGCGCCCTTGGCGATCGAGGACAGCAGGTTCTGGCCGAGCCGCTCCAGCAGCTGGGTGGCCATGGTCCGGGCGGTGGCCCACGCGCCCGCCTCGACCGCCGGGATCGCCGCCGTGGACGCGCCGAACGTGGCGAACGCCGCCGCGATCAGCCAGGCGATCTGCGCCGCCGTGATGATCAGCAGCGCGATGAACATGTACTTGCCGTACTCGATCTCGGTGGCGCCCTGCTCGAGCACCTTCCCGAGCGCGTCGCACGCCTCCGCGAGCTTGGGCAGGATCTCCGGGTCGACGGTGGTCCACTTGTCCCAGTTCAGGCGGAACTTGTCGGCCGCGGCGCTGTCCAGGGCGCCGACCACGTCGGCGGCGGCCCGGTTCAGCTCGCCGATCAGGGAGGTCACGTCCGAGGACGCCGAGGCCCAGGCGTCGGCGGCGCGCCGCATGGCGGTCTCGTCGCCTTCGGGCCAGTCCGTGCCGATGAGCCAGGACAGCCACTTGACCTCGTCGGGGATCTCCATGCCCACGGGAAGGCCACCTCAAGGGGAGTTCGGGGGAGCGGGGGGGACGAACTGGCCCATGATCGGCGGGCCGGGGTGGCCCTTTATAGGACCCTTGTCCAGCGGGGTGCAAACCGGCCGCGAACCGTTGCGACCGGCGCGAACCGGCACGACGACCGGTCGCGGATCGGCCGTGCCCCGGGGAGGCGGACCGGCGCGAACCCTGCACGCCCCGTCCGCGTGGACGGGACGGCGAGGTCAGCGGATCTTCGAGTGGTGCTCGGCCTTGTCGTAGTTGTCGGCCATCTCGTCGACGCCGTCCTTGATGTTGCGCAGGCCCTTGCCGGTGTCGCCGAAGGACTTGAGCATGTTCTTCGCGCCCGGCTCGTAGTTCTTGCCGAACTCCTCGCCGGTCTTGTCGTTGCCCCAGCACTTGCCCTCGGCCTGGAGCTTGCCGTTGAGCCGGTCGAAGATGTCCTTCAGGTGGTCCGCGCCCGTGTCGAAGCCGCCGCCCGCCTTGCGCAGGGCCTTGGTGTCGACTTCCAGGTATCCGCCGTCGCTCATTTACCCAGCAATCCGTAGTGCTCGCGAATGGAGTCCATGTCGAACTTCTCGGGCAGCAGCTTGCCCAGGTCCGGGATGCCGCCGGTGGCGCCCTCGCCGGACGGGCCGCTCGGGACCAGGTCCTGCATGGCCTGGCTGATCTCCTCGGCGACCTTCGAGGACGCGTCGCGGGACGCCTCCAGGACGGCCTCGGACAGCTCGCTGGACGCCAGCTTCCGGTACACGCGGGGGTCGAGTTCGAGCGCGGTCAGGCGGCCCTGACGGTCCACGGTCACCCGGACCATCCCGTCGGCCGCCTCCGCGGACGCCTCGATGCCCTCGAGCCTCTCCTGCAGCCCCTTGAGCCGGTCCCGCTGCTCGCGGTACTGGCCCAGCAGCTGGTCGATGTGCGCCTGGTACTCAGCGCGCATGCCGCTCCCTCCGCGTCGTCCGCCCAGATCGTCCCGAAGACGTTACATCGGCACGTGTCGGACTTCGACCTTATGTGTCTCTAGTTCTTCCAGAGCAGGGTGGTCTGCACCTCGACGCCCAGCTCCGACGCCGTCAGGTTGACCGGTCCGGCGGAGCTGCCCGCCGCTCCGCCGCGCGCGTTGTAGGACTGCACGAACACGACGCTGGCGCCCTGCGAGTACGTCCGCGTCCACCGCTCGGGGTCGCCGCGCAGCACCGGGATGCCGCTGCTCCTGGCCGGGCCGAGCAGCTTCGGCTCGGCGTGCAGGTTCACCGACCGGACGACCGTCCGCGCGTCCGCCGCGCTGCCGAACTTCGCGATCGACACCACGGTCACGATCGTCCGGGCCGGGTTGAGGTACACGCCCGACGCCATCCGGCCGCTGCAGGGGTGCGTGCGCAGCGTCGTGAGCAGCCGCGTGTTCGCGCGCAGGACGCACGACTCGTAGCGGGTGCCCGCCTGCGTGAAGGTGTTGCCCTTCGCCGTCTTGATCGTCCGCGTCAGGACGCTCCACGGGTCGACCGGCCCGCCGCCACCGCCACCGGTGGACGGGGAGGTCGGGACGGTCCCGCCCGGAGCGGACGACGGCGGCTTGATCGGCGGCGGCAGGACGGTCGTGTGCCGCTTCGGCTTGTCGTCACCGGACAGCAGGAGGAACGCGCCGATCCCGCCGCCGAGCAGGACCACGGCCGCGACCGCGATCACGATGAAGACCACCGCGCCGCCTCCGCCGCCGCCTCGCGGCGGTCCGGGCGGCGGGAATCCGGGCGACCCCATCGGCCCGGGCGGACCCATCGGCCCGCCCATCGGTCCACCCGGGGGCGGTCCCATCGGCCCGCCCGCCGGTCCTGGGGGGAACGCCTGCTGCGGCCCGCCCATGGCCTGGTTCGGCGGGAATCCCGGCTGGCCAGCGGACGGCTGGCCGGGCCACTGAGGGTTCAATGCGCACTCCGGAGGAGGGTTGGGGGCACCGGGGCTGGCGGGGTTCGGCAAGAGTAACGGCAGACCCTCGGCATGTTCGTCCTGTTTTCGACGGACGGGAGGTGAAATCGGTGCCGTCCGAATTCCGGTGATTCCCGACGTGGACGGGCCGGACCCGGCCCGCACGTCCCCCGGGCTCTCGCCCCGACCTCCCCCGGGACGGCCGGGGGCCGAGATCACGCGATCTCGGGGACCGCGCGCGGTGCGTTGGGCGACGGGAGTCTCGTAGGCTTGCCGATCGAGGGAAGGGAGGCAGGTGACCGACTCCACCTGGCAGCTGGCCGTACTGCGCGACCTCGGCGCGACGCAACGGGGCTTCGCCGACACCGCGCCTGCCGAACCCCGTCCCGCCCCGGTCCAGGGCCAGGATCCGGCCGAGATCGCCGGAACCGCGCAGGTGCCCGCCCAGGTCCCGCCGCACGACCCCGTCACGGGGACGGGCGGTTTCCTCGGCATCCCCTCGTCCGGCGAGTCCGCCGCGTCCGCTTCGTCCATGCCCGCCGCGGGGTCCGGATCGTCCGGAAGCGGCGAGTACCCGACCGGAAGCCGTCCCCTGCCCACCCCGCACGCCGACGCGCCCGTCGCGGGCCCCGCCGCGCAGCCCGACCTCGGCACCGCCACCGGCCCCGCTCCCACGCCCGGCCCCGCGACCACGCCGCACGCCGACGCCCCGGTCGCCGGTCCCGCCGCCGCTGACCTGGGCACCTCCACGGGCCCCGCCCCCACCCAGGGCCAGGACGCGCCGTGGGGCACCCCGCCGTCCACCGGCGACGGAGCCCAGCCCGCCACGAGCAACACCCAGGGCGGATCCGGCCAGTGGGGCGCGCCCACGACCTCCAGCGGCCAGACCGAGAACACCTCCGGCGGCGCACCCCCCGACAACTCCTGGGGCGCGCCAGAGAGCAGCGCGCAGCCCGCAAACGCCTGGGGCGCGCCCGCCGACGGCGGTGCGAAGCCCGACAACACAGGAGGCGCGCCCGCCGATGGCGGCGCGCAGTCCGACAACACGTGGGGCGGCCAGCCCGCGAGCGCGTGGGGCGCGCCCGCTGACGGCGGTGCGAAGCCGGACAACGCAGGTGGCGCGTCCCCCGACGGCGGCGCGCAGCCCGACAACACGTGGGGCGCGCCAGAGAGCGGCGCGCCGCCCGCGAACGCCGGAGGCGGGGAGCCGCCCGCGCAGGACGGGTTCCCCGGCATCGCGGCCCAGCAGAACGCCGAGCCCGCGCAGCCGCTCGGCGCGCCGCCCGCCCCGGACGCGTCGTGGGGCCCGGCCACGGGCGGCGAGGGCCCGTCCGGCTTCCCCGGCATCCAGGGACCGGCCCAGGGCCCCGGACCCGAGAACGTTCCGGGGCCCGGCTTCGAGGGCATGCCGGGCGGTCCCGGGCTCGAGGGCATGCCCGGTCCCGCGCTCGACCACACGATGGGCGGACGGCACGACGGCGCGTCCGCGCAGAGCCCGTCCCAGGACGAGCCGATGTTCAACTCGGACTTCGCCTGGGAGGCGGCGATCAACCCCGTCCTCGGCGGGGGCGGACAGCAGGACGAGGCGCAGGCCCAGGGCGAGCAGCCCGCGCCGTCGCAGCCCGAACAGCCCGTGCCGGACCCGCAGCAGCAGGCCCAGCGGGCCGCCGCCGCCGGGCCGCACCCGGCGGACGAGCTCGTCCGCAAGAACGTGCACGGCGACCGGCTCGGCAAGCGCCTCGGACGCGGCGTGCGGAAGGCGGTCGGCGGCGGGTCCGCGATGACCGCGCAGCAGCAGGCCGCGTTCGCCGACCTGATGGCGCGCGCGGTGCCGAGCTTCCGGCAGATCGCGATCGCGAGCGTGCGCGGCGGCGCGGGCAAGACCACGATGGCCGCGCTGGTGGCGAGCGAGCTGGCCCGGCACCGCCAGGACCGGGTCGTCGCGATCGACGCGGACGCCGAGCTCGGCTCCCTGCCGCTGCGGCTCGGGATCGTCCCGCAGCTGTCGCTGTTCGAGCTGGCGCAGGCGAACCCGACCACGTTCGACGAGGTGGCGCGGTTCCTGTCCCAGACGTCCGAGGGACTGTGGGTGCTGTCGTCCACGCGCGGCGGCCGGATGTCGCGGGAGTTCGACGTCCCGACGTTCCAGCGGGCGCTGAGCTCGGTGAGCCGGTTCGTCAGCGCGGCCGTGGTGGACTGCGGCGCGGGCATCCTGACCGAGGTCAACCAGGGGATCATCGCGCAGACGCACGCGCTGGTGCTGGTCACGCCGGGCACGGTGGACGGGGCGCTGAGCGCGCGCGGGGCGCTGGAGTGGTTCGCCAACAACGGAAGGCAGCACGTGTTCCAGCGCGCCGTGGTGGCCATGGTGTCGCACGCCCCGCAGATCAACGCCGACCTCGGCCGGGCGCAGGAGATGCTCACCCAGTGGGGGCTGCCGGTGGTGCACGTCCCCTACGACCGGCAGGTCGCGACCGGCGCGGCGCTCGACCTGGACAAGGTCGGCGGGGCCACCCGCCAGGCCGCCACCAAGATCGTCTATCAGGCGTTCGCGCGCTCGCTCGGCCTGCCGGGGGTGCAGTGATGAGCGTGGACTACGTCGCCCTCGCCCGCCGCCGCCCGGACGTGTTCGCGGTGGCCGACGGCCTGGCCGCGATGGGCGAGCCGATCCACATCCGGGGCGGCGAGAACGAGCCGCCGACCCGCCTGTTCGACGCCGCCGGACGGCTGCTGGTGTCGATCGAGGAGCCGGTCGAGGTGACCGTCGCCAGCGAGATCGCGCGCCTCCTCGGCGCGGACTTCGCCGCCCGCGTCGGCGCGCCCGTCTGGTGGGTGGACGTCCGCGCCGTCGCCGACATCCCCGAGGCCGCCCGGGTCGCGCGCCGCTTCTCGGACGCGCTCGTCCACTGGGTCGGCGGGACGGTCTACCCGGAGGGCGAGTCCGACGGCCCCGCCCGCAGCTGGCGCGCCGACGACGCCTCCACCCCGGCGTGACCGGCGGCCCCGCCTGACCTGGTCCGGCGGTCTGGGGCCGGCTGCGCGGCTTGGTCGGGCGGCCGGGGTGGGGCGGGTCGCCGGGAGCGTCTGAAGGGCGTGGCCGGGGGGTGTGATCTGTGTCGCGTCCCGCATGGGCGCCGAGGGGGCGGGTAGTTGCGGCCCGGGGTCGGATGTTGGACGAGGGCCGTCACGGAAGTCCGTGACGGCCCTCGGTGTGCCCAGCCCAGCCAGCCCGGTCCCGACCCGTCCGCCGCGTCGCCGGTGGGTGTCAGCGGCGGTCGAGGGACGCGCGGAGGGTGGCGAGCAGCTGGTCGGCGCCGCGCAGGTCCTCCTGGAGGACGTCCGTCGCGTTGCGGAGGCGGTCGCCGATCTGGGCGCGTTCGCGTTCGCCGAAGACCGAGCCGTCCGCCGCGAGGAGTTCGGCGGCGCGGGCGCGTCCGGACTCCTCGGCCTCGGCGCGGGCGCGGCGGATCAGGGCGAGCAGCGTCCCGGCGAGGTCGGCGGCGGGCATCCGCATGGCGCGCGGGTCGATGTCCAGCGCGCGGACGCCCTCGGCCGCCGAGTACTCGACGCGCAGCCGTCCATCCTCGGACGCGGCGGACGCGACCGCCCCGGCGTCCGCCTCGTACACCTCGCGAATTCCGCCGAACAGCCGGTCGGCGTCCGCCGCGAGGCGCTGCGGGTCGAAGCCGAGGATGCGCTTGAGGTCGTCCATCGAGGTCACTCCCATGGATACGTGTAGGACCCGTCCGCCTTCTGGCCTGGGGTGAGGCCGCCGGTGACGGTCTGGCCGCCGGTGCGGACGTCGTTGACGCCCTTCGCCCCTGCGGCCTGGGCGAGGCCGGGTGGCAGGGACGTCCCGGCGCGGTCGCCCGCGACACGTCCCGGCACGCCCTCCTCTGGGAACCTGCCGCCGAGGCCCCAGGCCGTCGCGTCGCGCTCGATCCGGTTGGCGGTGCCCCAGACGAGCAGCGGGCCCTGCGCGATCGTGCCGTCGACGAAGTCCTCGAGGCCGCTGAAGTCGCCCTGCGCCGCGCCGAGGAACACGTCCCCGGCGACGAGGACGCCGAGAATGCCCGCGCAGGCGTGCAGCGTCGTGTTGAGCACGCCTTCGACCGATTTCAGCGTCGCGGTCATCTCGATGATCGCGTTGAGCGCGGCGATCCGGGCGAACGCGGCGCTCAGCGGGAAGACCGTCGCGACGGCGACCCAGGCGGCGAGCGCGACGAGGACGGCGGCGAGCAGCGCCATGAAGAGGATCATGGCCATGGTGAGCATCGCGGTCAGGAACAGCACGGTCGCGACCGCGACCGCGCGGATCTCGATGCTCAGCAGTTCTCGCAGGTAGCGATCCATGCGCTGGTCGAAGGCGCGGCCGTCCTCGCTGTGCCAGGCGTCGCCGTGCGTGACGTCCCCGACGGTCTTCTCGACGTCCGTCCGGGCCTGCCGCATGTCGTGGGCGACCCTGGTCCAGGCCATGCCGCCGTCCCAGAACGCCTGCGGGTCGTACTGGTGGACGTAGAAGGACGGCACGAGCGGCCACGCGGCGGGCAGCCCGAGCGCGGAAAGCGCCAGCGCCGCGCCCGTCGCGGCCTCCAGGCTGTATCGCGCGACGTCTGCGCCCGCGCCGAGGACGGCGGTCACCGGGTCACCGCCACCGCACCGAGTTCCGCTCTTCGGCGGCCTTCCACGACTCGGCGTTCAGCCGGACGCCCTCATGGATCTGGACGGTCTCCTCGGCCTTGTGCCTCAACTGCCGGATCGTGAACGCCTCGACCTCGTTGTAGGCGATCGCGAGCGAGTAGGCGAACGAGGTGTAGGACGCCTCGGAGATCGTCAGCCCGACGAGCCGTCCGGACGCCCGGCCGACGGGCTCGGCCGCGTCGGGCAGCCTCCTGGCGAGGTCGGCCAGCCGGTCGTGCTCGATCCGGACCTCTTCGGGCGAGGCGGGCGGAGGCGGCTGGAACGGGCTCCCGGGCGGCCACGGCGACCGGCCCGGCGGCGGCGTCGTCCCACCCCCGACGCCTGGGGTGTTGATGATGTCGGCGATGCGGTTCACGCCGCCCATTCAAGATCGTCCGCGCGCCGGCGCGAACCCCTCTTCACACGACCTTGACGCCGCTTCCGCCCCTTTTCCCGCCGCTTTTACGCGTGGGGGGTCTGGAGGTGCTGCAGGAGGCGGCGGTGGCGTTGCCAGCCCTCGGGGGAGCGGCCGTCGCCGAGCGCGAACAGGGTCATCGGCGCGCGGGGCGGGCCGACCTGCTGGCCGGGGATGCCCTGCGGCGACGGGACGGCCCCGGCGACGGCGAGCGCGACGGGCGAGGCGGTGCCGGTCCACCGGGGCTCGGTGGTGAGGTCGGCGCGTCCGGGGGTGAGCTGCACCAGCAGGGACGCGACGGGACGGTCGGCCGCGATCGCGCCGACCAGCTGGGGCAGGTGCGCGAGGGGAGGGGGATCCTGCGGGGCGTAGCCGACGGTGACCGTGGTGGCCTCGTTGACCGCGCCTCCGCCCGCCGCGGTGAACGCGCAGACCGCCTGCGCGGGGCGCGGGCCGTCCCCGGCGACGACGACGCGCGCCGACTCCCGGTTGCGGACGTGCTCGGTGAACCGGTCCGGACGCCAGGGCTCGGCGACGGGCTCGGAGGTTCCCCAGCCGAGCGGGGACTTGCCGGTGAGCAGCTGCAGCATGCGCTCGACGGTGCCGCCGACCTCGGGATCGGCCGCGCCGTGCCGGACCCGGTAGGTCAGCCCGAGCTGCGCGCCGACCGGACCCGCCGGGCGGGCGGTGAAGCCGGGCGCGTAGTCGCGCGCGTCCGGGACGGGCTCGAAGGTCGCGCCGTTCCAGCGCATCGGACGTCCGCTGAGGCCCTCGTAGTAGGCGTCCCCGTCGCGGACGACCCAGTGCGGGCCGGAGGCGGCGGCCCCGAGCCGCAGCGGCAGCGTGATCCGGGACTGCGGAGGCGTGACGAGCTGGACCGCGCGCCCCGACGTGGTGGCGTCGGCGAGCGCGTCGACCAGCCAGGCGGAGAGCGGTACCACGGGCCGGTCCTGGAGGACGATCATCGCCCGTTCGGTCAGTGCGTCCACGGTGCTCATCGTTCGCGCAGTCTAATCCCGCCGGGGCACCGTGCCGTGCGGCGGATACCGGTGCATCGGGGGGACGGCACGAATTTCCCGTGATTCGAGGGATGAAAGTCGAAGATGTGCTGAAATGTCCGCGATGTCGGAGGAGAGCCGCGCCCGCCCGGGGACGCGCGCGCAGCCACCCGGCGCGCGGACCGGGACGCATGCGCTGCCACCCGTCCGAATGTCCTCACGCCCGCAACCGCCCCCCTCCGCCGAGCCGCGCGCGCAGGCGTCCCCTTCCCCGGGGGCCCGCCCGCAGGCGTCCGCCCACCCGGGAGCCCGAGCGCAGGCGCCCGTCCAGCGGGAACGGGCGTCGGCCCGGCCCGGGACGCGGCCACCGCCGCCGCCCGTGCGGGGGGCGGCGCGGTCGGTGTTCGAGAGCCCGCCCCCGGGCGCGGAGCAGGAGGAGTCGCCGCGTGCGCGGACGGGACGGGCCTGGCGGGTGCTCGGCGTCCTGTCGGTGATCACGTCGCTCGTCCTGGTGGCCGGGAGCATCACCGCGTACATGCTCTGGCGCCGGATCGACGGGCAGATCGGGCGCGAGGACGTCACCGCGCAGCTGCCGCCGCACCGTCCGCCGAAGCTGAACGACGCGATGAACATCCTGCTCATCGGCTCGGACTCGCGGATGGGCGCGAACTCCCGGTACGGGACCGAGGTCGGCGAACGCTCTGACACCACGATCCTGCTGCACCTGTCCCCGGGCGGGAACCAGGCCCTCGGCATCAGCTTCCCGCGCGACTCGATGGTCCGGATCCCCGACTGCAGGCGCAGGAACGGGTCGGTGATCCCGGGCCGCCTTGACATGATCAACTCGGCGTTCGCGCTGGGCGGGTCCGCCTGCACCTGGGCCACGGTCGAGTCGCTGACCAGGATCCACATCGACCACTTCGTGAAGGTCGACTTCACCGGCTTCAAGCGCGTCGTGGACGCCCTCGGCGGCGTCGAGATCTGCGTCCCGCGCCGCATCGACGACCCGAAGGCCGAACTGCACCTGCGCCGTGGCCGCCAGACCGTGCGCGGCGACCAGGCCCTCGGCTACGTCCGCACCCGGTACGTCCTCGGGGACGGCTCGGACCTCGGCCGCATCCGCCGCCAGCAGCAGTTCATGGCCTCGGTCGTCAAGAAGGCCACCGACAAGGGCATGCTCAAGGACCCGGGCCGGGTCTACGCGTTCCTCTCCGCGGTCGCGAGGTCCATCAAGGTGGACCGGGAGTTCACCATGCAGGCGATGGAGAAGACCGCGAGCGGCCTGCGCGGGATGAGCGCGGGCAAGGTCCGCTTCGTGACCGTCCCGGTCGAGGCGTACCCGGCCGACAGGAACCGCGTCCAGTTCAACGCCGCCCAGGCCGAACCCCTCTTCCGGGCGATCCGCGACGACAACGCCCCACCCGCCCCGCCGGCGCCCGCCCCCGGAGGCCCCGGCAAGCCGGGCGGCCCGCCGAAGCCCGTCACGCCCGCCCAGGTCAGGGTCACCGTCCTCAACGCGACGACCGAACAGGGCCTCGCCGGACGCGTCGGCGACCGCCTCAAGGCCCGCGGCTTCCAGATCGTCCGGACCGGCACGAAGAAGAGCGGCTCGCACGCGAAGACCGAGATCGTCTTCGGCCTGGGCGCCCGCGACCAGGCGGCCGTCCTCGCCGCCGCCGTCCCCGGCCATCCGCCGCGACGGGACCTGCGCCTGAAACCCGGCACCGTCTACCTGGTCATCGGCACCGACGGCGCGACCGTCGGCCGGACCGTCCACCGCCCCGTCCCCAAGATCGCCGGCGAGATCCGCGCCGACCGCGACGCCTGCGGACAACAGGGCTGAGTTCCTGGAAATTGACTCACAAGGTTCACTCCCGACACGAACCGGAACAGCCGTTTGGGGGTATCTTGTCCGCGCGCCCCACTCCTCACCCCCGTCGCGAGAGTCATGCCCATCGAGCCCTTCTGCCTGCTCATGACCGTGTACGGCGGTGACCGTCCGGAGTACCTCCGGGACGCCTTCCGCAGCGCGGTCCATGACCAGGTCCTCCGACCGGACCAGGTCGTCCTCGTCCAGGACGGTCCCGTCGCGCCGGACCTGGCGGCGTGCCTCGAGGAACTGGTGACGACCAGCCCCGTCGAGGTGACCTTCGTCCGCATCGAGGTCAACCGGGGGCTCGGCCCCGCCCTCGACCTCGGGCTCTCCGCCTGCAGGCACGACATCGTCGCCCGCATGGACGCCGACGACGTCGCGATGCCGCACCGTTTCGCGGTCCAGGTCCCGATCGTCCGGGACGGCGCGGACCTGGTCGGCGCGGGCCTGCTGGAGTTCGGCGCGTCGCTGGAGGACGTCGTCGGGCTGCGCACGCCGCCGAGCAGCCCGGCCGACATCAGCCGCTACGCCCGGCTGCACGACCCGTTCAACCATCCGACCGTCGTGTACCGGCGGCGCGCGGTGAGCGCGGCGGGCGGCTACGGCGACCTGCCGCTGATGGAGGACTACTGGCTGTTCGTCCGCATGATCGCGAACGGCGCGCGGGTGGTGAACGTCGCCGAGCCGCTCGTCTACTACCGGGTCGGGGACGGCGCGTACGAGCGCCGCGGCGGCCGTGACCTGCTCCGGTCCGAGCTGCGCCTGCAGCGCGAGATGTACCGCGCCGGACACCTCACGCGTCCGCAGTACGTCCGCAACCTCGTGGTGCGCGGCGGCTACCGGTTCGTTCCGACCTCGATCCGCCGTCCGGTCTACCGGCTGGTCGTCGCCCCCTACGGCGCCCGCCGCAACCGTGCGCGCGCGAAGGCGGACCAGGAGACCTCGCCCGCCATCAACCCCGCACCGCAGTCCTCGCCCCCGGCCGATCCCGTCCTCTGAGGCTGACGCCGGACGTCGCGGCCGGGGCGCGGCCCGGGGCGGACCTCAGTCCTGAGTCCGGGTCCAGAGGACGGGCTGGTCACCGGAGTCGTTCACCGAGCGGCCGACGCCGACGAGCCTGTCGCCGACCGGCGCGAGCCCGGTGATGCGCTGGTCGCCGGCACCGCTCAGACCGGAGCCCTTGGCGTCGCTCGCGGTCCAGCTCTTCCCGTCGGCCGAGCTCAGCGCGATCACGTCGCCCGAGCCGTCCGAGCCCATGGTGCCGGTTCCCGCGAAACCCTTCGGACCGGCGGTGAGCGCGGTGACGACCAGCCCGGCGCGACCGCCCGGAGCGGGCAGCGGGCTCCAGTTCGCGCCGCCGTCGGACGACACGAACCCGAGCCATTCCTGACCCTTCGGCGTCTTCGCGAATCCGGTCGCGACGAGCGTGGCGCCGTGCGCCGCGACCTCCTCCAGGCGCCCCTCGGCGATCCCGGACGGGAGCGGCAGCTGGCGCAGCCGCCACTGCCTGCCGTCGGACGAGGTCCACACGCCGGGCCGGTCGCCGCCGTTGGCCAGGTGGACGCCGCCGACCGCCGTGTACCCCGACGAACCGGCGGTGACGTCCGCCATCCAGCGGCTGTCGCGGCCCGCCGTGAGGTCCCAGCGTCCCGCGCCGCGTCCGCGCTCCCAGCGGGAGAGGTCGGCGGAGAA
Source organism: Actinomadura oligospora ATCC 43269 (assembly GCF_000518265.1). Lineage (GTDB taxonomy): Bacteria > Actinomycetota > Actinomycetes > Streptosporangiales > Streptosporangiaceae > Spirillospora > Spirillospora oligospora. The sequence goes on from NZ_JADG01000019.1 coordinate 36,345, forward strand.
CCAGGTCGCGGCCGAGGTGCCCTCCGCGCCGACGATCACATAGCCGGACGGCCCCGCGGCCACGGCGGCCGTCGCCGGCTGCGCCGACCCCGCGCCCCGGAAGGCGGGAGCGCCGTCGGCGGCCGTCCATCCGGTTCCGTCCGTCGAGGTGGTGACGAGCGGGTGGTTCTGGTCCGAGCCGACCGCGACCCATCCCTTCGCGCCGCCCGCCACGCCGTCGAGTCGCTGCGAGCCCGTCCGGGTGAACGCCGAGCCCTGGCCCGTGGCGGTACGCCAGGTGGAGCCGTCCGTGGAGACCCACGCGGCGGCGTCCCCGCCCGAGCTGCCGACCGCGACCGCGCGGCCGGACCCGGCCCCGATCGCCGTCACGGTGCGGTCGCGGTGCAGGGCCCCGGGCACCCTGGCCAGGTCGATCTCCCGGGCGGTGCCGCCCTCCCAGACCGCCAGCAGCGCGTCGCCGTCACCGCCGTCCGGGCGGCGGCCGACCGCGACCGCGTGCCCGCCGACCGACGCCGCGTCCTCGACGACCTGCCCGGACCGCGCGGCGAGCGGCCCGGCGTCCTGCCAGGACATGCCGTCGGAGCTGCGGGACACCAGCAGGCTGCCGCCCCGGTCGATCAGCGCGGAGTAGCCCTGCGCGTCGCCGAGCAGCCGGATCGTCTCCTGGTAGCCGCCGGGCGCGAGCCGCCCCGCCTGCTTCCAGGACGTCCCGTCGGGCGAGGTGAACACCTGGCCGAAGTTCCGGCCGCCCTGGTTGACCTCGCGGACGGCGACGAACCCGGCCGGGCCGCCGCCGACGACCAGGCCGTGCGAGCCCTTCGGCGCGGGGGCGTCGGCGGCCGTCCAGGTCCGTCCGCCGTCGCTGGAGCGCCACAGCCGCCGGATGCCGCCCTTCTTCGGGTCGGGGGTGACGAGGCTCTCCATGACGACCGACTTGTCGGTGGCGACCGCCTCGAGGAGCCGCACCGCGCCCTTGCGGATGGTCATGCCGATCTGCCGGACGCCCCGGCGCGCCTCCCAGGACGTGCCGTCCGACGACACCCACACCACCGGCTGGGCGTCGGACTGGTCGCCCTTCACCGAGGTCTCGCCGACGGCCACGTAACCGGTCGCGGTCGCGGCAATCCGCTGGACGTGGGCGTGCGGGCCGAACACGTCGCCGACCGCGTCGGGACGGCGCTGCCAGGTCCGGCCGTCGGCGCTGGTCCACACGACGGCGGCGCCGCCGGGCCGGGTGCCGACGGCGACCCAGCCGCGGGCGGACCCGCCGACCACGCGCGGGACCTCGCCGCGTCCGGGCGTCGCGCCGTCCGAGCCGCGGACCGTCCCGGGCGCGAAGGTCCTGCCGCCGTCCGAGGACACCAGGAACAGGCCGCGGGCGCTCCGCGGGTCGCTCTCGCCGCCGACCGCGATCACGGTCGACCCGGACGAGGCGACCCCGGCGAGCTCCTGGTCACGGCCGTCCGATCCGGCGCCGCCGGACAGGGGGAACGCCGCGTCGCCGACGCGCGCGCCGTCCTTGGCGTCGTCACCGCCACCGCCGCCGAATTTGACGAACGCGAACACGCCGCCCGCGGCGACGGCCGCCAGGGCCAGACCACCGGCTCCGAACACGAGCGCCTTGCGGCCCGCGCCTCCGCCCTCGGACTTGGTCTTGGACTTGTTCTTCTTCTGCTTCTTGCCGCTCTTCTCCTTGCCCGGGGCGCCGCCGGCGGCCGGGTTCAGCCAGGGCTCGTCGAACTGAGGGGGCGGAGCGGCGGCGCCTTCGGGACGGGCCATGTCGAAGCGCGTGGCGTCCGGCCGGGGGATGTCGTTCTGCGTCACATCGCGCGGCGGGGACGACGAGAGCGCGCCCGGCGACGGACGGCGGTCCGGGATCTCCTGCGCGAAGGGGAACGGCTCGGCGGCCGTGGGCTTCGCCGCGGGGATCTCCTGGGCCCAGGGGAAGGGCTCGGCCGCGGGCGTCTGGGGGGACGGAGTCTCCGGCGCGAGCGGGAACGGCTGCGCCGCGGGGATCTGCTGGGCGTACGGGAACGGGTCCGACGCGGCCGGCGGCGCGGTGGGAGGCTGCGCGGCGGGCGACGGCGCGGCGGCGTGGGGCGCGGCGAGAGGCTGCTCGGGTTGAGGGTGCTGGGCCGGGGGCCGCTGCGCGGGAGGCTCGGGCGCCTGGGGCGCCGGTGGCACTTCCTGCGCGTAGGGGAAGGAGCCGGGCAGATCAGGCAGCAGCCCGGCGTCCGGACCCGCGCCCGGCCCGAACGGGTCCTGCGGGTCCTGCCAGTGCGGGGGAGGAGGGGCGTCCGGGGCCTGCCAGCCGGCCTCCTCGCGCTCCCGGTCGTCGTCCGGCCGCTGGTTCGGAGTGCCGGGTGAAGTCACGCCCATCTCCCTGGTCGCCTCGGTCGTCGCCCCCGGATCATAGCGAGGCGATCCGGATGAACGGGCATGGCTCGGGCGTGGTCAGCGACGTCGGGCGCGCTCAAGCAGCGTCAGGACGACCCCACCCGACCGCCACTCCCCGGCGTTCCGCCAGGGGCCTGCCCCGTCCAGCGCCGCCTTCCGCCGCGCGATGGGATCGCCCGGCCGCGAGCGGACGGCCCGCGTCGTCATCACCCACACCCGTCCGGCGGCCCGCAGCGCGGCCCGCGTGTCCTCGGGGCCGCGTTCCAGCCCCGTGTAGTTCCCGGCCCGCACCGGATCGACGACCAGCCCGGCGTCCCGCAGCCGCCGGAACGCGTCCGGGTACGCCGACGCGCCGAACCGGACGATGCCCGACATGTACAGGACGGCGTCCCCCGGCCTGGCCTGCCGCCGCACGACGTCCGCTGCGGAGCGCAGGTCGAGCCTGCTGTCCTCGCGCCGGATCTGCCCCTCCCGCGGCACGGTCAGGACGGCCAGCAGCACGACCATCGCCACCAGCGCCGTCACCCCGAGCCAGGGTCCGCACGTGCGGCGGCCGAAGCGCGCCAGCCGGGCCAGCCCGAGGCCGAGCAGCAGCGCCAGCGCGGGCACGCAGAAGAACACGTACCGGGTGAGGAACAACGGGGTGCCGACCAGCGACCACGCCACCAACGCCACAGGCGGAAGCACCAGCCACGGGACGGCTAGCGCCGTCGCGGGCACACCGCCAGGCCCCGGGCGGCGTCCGGTGACGGCCCCCGCGCCCGCGAGCAGCAGGACCGGCAGGATCATCGACGTGGACCCGGCGAGGAACTCGACCAGGTCGACCAGCGTGGCCGCGTCGGGCCGCTGGAGCCAGTCCACCTGCTGCCGCTGGTCCGCCGCAGCCAGGATGAACGGGGTCAGCCCGGTGAACGCCGCGACGGCGGCCGTCGCCCAGCGCCACCACAGCGCCGTGTTCCGGCGGCGTGTGAGCGCGAGGGTCACCAGATGCGCCGGAACCAGCAGCAGCGCGGCCAGGTTCAGCAGGCCGAGCAGCAGCACCGCCGCCGTGTAGGCCGCGAGCCAGGGCCCGCGCCGGCGGACGTCGTCCGACGCCGCGCGGACCAGGAGATAGGACGCAAGCACGGCCACGGCCGCGACCAGCGCGAAGGGCCGCGCCTCCTGCGCGTACCGGGAGACGGTGGCGAGGCCGCCGAAGGCGAGGCCGGACGCCAGCCCGGCGGTGGTCCCGGCGAGCCGGCGACCGAGCGCCACCAGCCCGGCGGCGGTCGCGGCGGCGGCGAGCGCGCTCGGCGTCCGCAGGGACCACTCGCCGAGGCCGAACGCCTCCGCCCAGGGCCTCATCAGCAGGTAGTACGCCGCGTGCACCAGGTCCTGCCGGTCGAGGACGCGCGTCATGTCCGGAAGCGGACGTCCGACCGCGCTCACCGTCGCCGCCTCGTCCGTCCAGTAGGACGGCCGTCCGAGCCCGACGAGCACGACCCCCAGCGTCACGACGGCGGCGGCGAGCGGAGCGGCCAATCCGGTGAGCGAGGAAACGAACCCGGGGGTCGTCCGCGCGCCGGTGACGGGGAGTTCCGCCGCGTCCGGCGGGCGCGTGGTCAGTGTCATCGTGACCTCAATCGGAGCCGTCGGCGCTGCCTGGATCGTCCGTGCCGCCTCGATCACCCGCGACGCCCGCCTCGCGGAGCACCGCGCCGGTCGGGCGGGGACGGCCGAGCACCCCGGCCCGGACGCCCCGGGCCAGGGCGCGCCCGAGCACCGCCCGGTCGGAGGACCCGGCGAAAGTGCGCGACCAGCGGCGCAGGGTCGCCCCGGCGTACAGCGCCCGCTCCGCCGGGGCGAGCCCCGCGCTGCCGGTGAACAGCCAGATCTTGTTGCGGACCTCGTAGAAGAACCGGTCGCCCGGATCGTCGGACGCGTCGCCGAACGTCCGGGTCTTGTGCACCGCGACGCTGTCCGGGCAGTACAGCCCGCGCCGTCCGCGCAGCAGGCGGGTCGTGAACTCGAAGTCGTCGTTCCACAGGAAGTAGTCGGCGACCGGCAGCCCCCGCTCGCGGACCACGTCCGCGTCGACCAGGACCGACACGAACGACGCCGACCTGACCGGACGGCAGCCGACCGCGGCCGCGGCCTCGCGTTCGGCGGCCGAGACGCCGGGCTTGTCGCGCGGGGTGTTCATCGGGTGGTCGCGGCCGTCGGTCCACACGACCCGTCCGGCCACCAGCGCCGGCGCGTCGCCCGCGTACCGGTCCCGCGCCGCGACCAGGGCCGAGAGCGCGTCCGGCCGGGGGACGGTGTCGTCGTCCATCAGCCAGACCAGGGCGGCGTCGCGGGCCAGGGCGCGGGCGATCCCGGCGGCGAACCCGCCCGCGCCGCCGATGTTGCGCCCCGTCCGGACGACCTCCAGCGGGAACGGGTCGCCACCGGTGTCCCGGCGGGCGCGCAGGAACGCCTCGGTGTCGTCGGACGAGGCGTTGTCCACCACGATCACCGCGTCCGGCGGACGGGTCTGCGCCGCCACCGCGTCCAGCGCCTCGGCCAGCAGCTCCCGGCGGTCGTGGGTGACCAGGACGGCGACGACGGACATCAGCCGGCCGCGCGGCGCGTGAGGCGGGGCCTGACGCCGGGCTCGCCGGCCTCGCCGTCGGCGGGCGGGGGCGGCGGCTCGATGCCCTTGAGGCGTTCCACCATGTGCCAGTAGCCGACCCGGAGCCGCCAGACCGCCGGATTGCGTTCGCTCATGCGCCGGGCCGCCAGCTTGGGCAGCGCGGTCCCCCGCTGCTCGCGCAGTTCGGCGCTGAGCACCCCGACCTCCTGCCGCAGCCCGGCGATCCGGTCGAGCAGGGTGAGGATGGTGTGCGACGCGGCCTCCACGATCGCGTCCCGTTCCGGCGGCCGGTTCTCCTCGTCCGTGACGGCCTGCTCGGGCGGCAGCAGTTCGGCGAGGTCGCCCACGACGTGCCATCCGGCCCGCCGGACGGCCTCGACCAGCTCCTTGGCCTGCACCTCGGCCCAGGCGCGCCGGTCGGCGGGCAGCCGGACACGGCCGGACGGGCCCTGCCCGGGCAGCACCTGCAACGCCAGCAGGTCGGTGACGAGCCGGTGGTACAGCCACATCGGGACGTCGTCGTCGACCGCGTTGTTGACCGCGCGGAGCAGTTCGGTCTCGGTCCAGCTCAGCGAGGAGTTCGGCCGTCCGGACCCGACGTCCACCGAGTCCGGGTCGATGCCGGTGAGCCCGGCGAACCGCTCCCACAGCAGCGTCCGCGGAGCGTCCGGCCGGGGGACGGTCAGCACGTGCACCCGCTCCGGCGGAACGTGCGCCGACCAGCGGCCGAGCACCGCCGGGATGTCGTGGACGAGCCAGAACCACTCCGCGGCGGCCTCGTCGCGCGGGCCGTCGATCACCTCGTCGAGCCACTGCCCGAAGTCGTAGTGGAAGCGGTGCTTGACGTACTCCTGCCATTCCGAGGGCAGCAGTCCGGCCAGATCGCGGGCCGAGTAGACGATGTGCACCGGCAGTGGGGCGAGCGAGCGCACCACGCGGGCGGCGGCGTCGGCGTCCGCGGCGCAGATGACCTCGTTGGAGATCACCGCGATCCGGGCGTCCGAGTCCTTGATCTCGGCGGCCATCGCGTCCCACGCGCCGGTCCAGTCGCCGCCCGGCTCGCCCTCCTCGGGGACCAGGCCGCGCAGGTCGCGGGTGGCGCGCACCTGCGCGTCGAACGATCCGCCGGGCAGCAGGACACCTTGTTCCGCGAGCACGCCGGGGTTGTCCCACAGCAGGCTCTGCAGGAACGTCGTGCCGCTCTTGGGCGCCCCGATGTGAAGGAAGACCGCGGGTCCGGACGCGTCGGAGGTGCCCTCGGCCACCGGAGTCTCCCCATTCCATACCGACAAACTTGGACGATTCTGTATCTTAACTACGCATCACTGATCGAGTGAGCAAAGCCCTCATACGTCGCATGCGGCACGTGAACCGCCGTGGAAAGACGAGCCGTGAACGCTGATCTTGTTGTGGTGGGCTCCGGATTCTTCGGGCTCACCGTCGCCGAGCGCTGCGCCCGTGACCTCGGCCTACGGGTCCTGGTCCTGGAGCGCAGGCCCCACCTCGGCGGCAACGCCTACAGCGAGCCCGAGCCCGAGACGGGCATCGAGATCCACCGGTACGGCGCGCACCTGTTCCACACCTCCAATGAGCGGGTGTGGGAGTACGCGAACCGGTTCACGGCCTTCACCGACTACCGCCACCGCGTCTACTCGACCTACAAGGGCCGCGTCTACCAGATGCCGATCAACCTCGGCACGATCTGCGAGTTCCTCGGGCGGGCGGTCGGCCCCGACGAGGCGCGCGCCCTGGTCGCCGCCCAGGCCGCCGAGGTCACCGACCCGGCGAACCTGGAGGAGAAGGCGATCTCGCTGATCGGGCGCCCGCTGTACGAGGCGTTCATCCGCGGCTACACCGCCAAGCAGTGGCAGACCGACCCGCGCGAGCTGCCCGCCGAGATCATCACCCGGCTGCCCGTCCGCTACACCTTCGACAACCGGTACTTCAACGACCGGTACGAGGGGCTGCCGGTGGACGGCTACACCGCGTGGCTGGAGCGGATGGCCGACCATCCGCTGATCGAGGTCCGCCTCGAGACCGACTTCTTCGACCTGCGGGACGAGATCGCCGGATCCGTCCCGGTCGTCTACACCGGCCCGCTCGACCGCTACTTCGGCTTCGCCGAGGGCGAGCTCGGCTGGCGCACCCTGGACTTCGAGACCGAGGTTCTGCCCACCGGCGACCACCAGGGCACCCCGGTGATGAACTACGCCGACGAGGACGTGCCGTACACCCGCGTCCACGAGTTCCGCCACTTCCACCCCGAGCGGACGCACTACCCGGACGACCGCACCGTGATCATGCGCGAGTACTCGAGGTTCGCCGGCCGCGGCGACGAGCCGTACTACCCGATCAACACCCCCGCCGACCGGGAGCGGCTGCTGCGCTACCGCGCCATGGCCCGCCGCGAGGACGGCGTCCTGTTCGGCGGACGGCTCGGCACCTACCAGTACCTCGACATGCACATGGCGATCGCCAGCGCCCTCGGCCTGGTCGACAACCGGCTGCGCCCCCACTTCACCGAGGGCGCGCCGCTGATCAGCGGAGGAACCGACGAATGACCGACCCCATCGACACCACGGCGGACACCACCACGGCCGCCGGCACGGCCGCCGCCATCGGGACGGCCTCCGGCGCGGACGGCCTGCGGGTGCTGCACCGGGTGATCATGCCCGCCGAGCGCGACCTGGACGTGCTGCGCCTGTACGTGGACGGGAACGTGGTGTTCGGCCGCCGCTCGGCCGACCTCGCGGACGCCGCCGAGCAGCCGGCGGCCGAGCGCGACACGGTCCCGGCCCGCGACGGCGCCGCTGGGTACAGGTCGTCCTCCAAGGACGACAGCGCCGAGATCATCGGCCGCCGCGGCATCGCCGTGCCGTCCGGCACGCGAGTGTCGTTCTGCACCTACTTCAACGCCTTCCCCGCCGGGTACTGGCGGCGCTGGAGCACGGTCGAGACCGTCCGGCTGCGGCTGGCGGTGCGCGGCGAGGCGACCGTGCTGGTCTACCGCTCGTCCGGCAAGGGCCACCTGGAGCGGATCAAGGCGCTGCGGTTCGACTCCGAGGCCTCGGTCGAGCAGACCGTGGACCTGCCGCTCGCGCCGTTCATCGACGGCGGCTGGTACTGGTTCGACATCATCGCCGACGGCCCGGCCGCGGTCCTCGACCGGGCCGAGTGGTGCGCCGTCACCGAACCGGCGACGCCGGGCACCGCCACCATCGGCATCACCACCTTCAACCGGCCGAAGTTCTGCGTCGAGCAGCTCACCGCGCTCGCCGCCGCGGGCGACGTGCTGGACGTCGTCGACGAGATCATCGTCGTCGACCAGGGCACCGACCGCGTCGAGGACCACCCCGACTTCGCCGCTGCCGCGGAGGCGCTCGGCGACCGGCTGCGCGTCATCGACCAGGCCAACCTGGGGGGCTCCGGCGGCTTCGCGCGCGCCATGCACGAGACCGTCGAGGCCGGGCGCAGCACCTACACGCTGCTGCTGGACGACGACGTCATCCTGGAGCCCGAGGGCATCGTCCGCGCCGTCACCTTCGCCGACCTCGCCCGCGCCCCGATGATCGTCGGCGGCCACATGCTGGACCTGTACAACCGGTCGGTGCTGCACGTGTTCGGCGAGACGATCGCGCGCTACCGCTGGTGGATGGAGCCCGCCCCGCACACCTTCCTCGGCCACGACCTCGCGCACGCGCCGCTGCGGCACACCCCGTGGCTGCACCGCCGCGCCGACGTGGACTACAACGCCTGGTGGATGTGCCTGATCCCGGTCGAGGTCATCGAGAAGATCGGCCTGTCCCTGCCGTTCTTCATCAAGTGGGACGACATCGAGTACGGCCTGCGCGCTAAGCAGGCGGGCATCACGACGGTGTCGCTCCCCGGTGCGGCGGTCTGGCACGTCCCGTGGCACTCCAAGGACGTCATGACCGACTGGCAGGCGTACTTCACCGAGCGCAACCGCATCGTCACCGCGCTCATCTACTCGCCGTACGAGCGCGGCGGGAACATGCTCAAGGAGAGCCTGTTCATCACCATCAAGCACGCCCTGGCCATGCAGTACTCCACGGCCGAGCTGATGCTGACCGCGATCGAGGACGCGCTCAAGGGCCCGTCCGACCTGCACCCGTCGATCGTCACCAAGATGGGCGAGCTGCGCGACCTGCGGTCCCGGTTCGTGGACGCCCGCGCCGAGTCCGACCTGGACGCGTTCCCGCCGGTCCGCCGCCGCAAGCCGCCGCGCCGGGGCCGCGGCGTCGCGGCGCCCCACGACCGCAAGGCGATGATCCGGACCGCCCTGCTCGGCGCGGCCCGCCAGCTCAGGCCGGTGGACGAGCACCCGCGCACCTACCCCGAGGCCGTCGTGCCGCACGTCGACCAGAGCTGGTGGCTGCTCACCAAGTTCGACAGCGCCCTGGTCTCCTCGGCGGACGGCACGAAGGCCGCCTGGTACCAGCGCGACCCGCGCCGCTTCTGGTCGCTGGTCCGCCGCGCCAACACGCTGCACGCGCGGCTGATGAAGGACTGGGACGCCCTGTCCGCCCGCTACAGGGCGGCGCTGCCCGAGCTCACCTCCCCGGACGCCTGGCAGGAGACCTTCGCGAAGGCCGGCAAGCCCGCTCCCGTCGCCAAGTCGGAGGCGGCCGCCAAGGCGGCGGCCGAGGTCGAGGCCGCCACGTCCGCCCGGGTGGACGTCCCCGCTGTCTCCCTGGACTCGGCGGCCGACGCGGCCCCGGGGGTGGATGAGAGCGGCCGGGCCGGCTGATGTCCGACGCCTCGGGGGAGCATCCGGACGTCGCCTCGCCCGGACCGGGCGCGGCCTATGCGCCGCGTCCGGTGTCCGGCATGGCGTCGGACCCGTTCCCGGACGCCCCCACGCGGGACGCCTTCAGGCAGGACGCCCCCACACCGGGTCCACGCGACCCGGGTCCGGATGAGCCGGGTCTCCGTGAGCCGGACGCGTGGCAGGCGGACGCCGGGCTGGTCGCGCCGGGCCGGGGTGGCGGGCTCGGGGACGTCCTCCAGCGGCGGTACCTGCTGCGACTGGTCGTCCGGCGGGAGCTGCGCGCCCGGTACCAGAGCTCGCTGCTCGGGTTCGGATGGTCGTACGTGCGGCCCGCGGCGCACTTCGCGGTGTTCTACTTCGTGGCCGGGAAGTTCCTCGGGATGAGCCACCGGGTCGATCATTTCCCGATCTTCATGTTCTCGGCCCTGGTGCTGGTCTCGTTCTTCAACGAGACGCTGATCAACGCGACCCACGCGGTGCTCGGGAACGCGGCGCTGGTGCGCAAGGTGTACCTGCCGCGCGAGCTGTTCCCGGTGGCTTCGCTGCTGGTCTCGCTCGTCCACCTGCTGCCCGGCCTCGGGATCGTGGTGGCCGTCGCGGCGGCGTGGGGCTGGACGCCGTCGCCGGCCGCGCTCGGGTCGGCGCTCCTCGGGTTCCTCATCGTCGCGACCCTCGGCCTCGGTCTCGGCCTGGCCTGCGCGGCGCTGCACGTGTTCTACCGGGACACCGACAAGGTCGTGGACATCGCGACGCTGGTCGTCACGTGGTCGGTGCCGATGATCTACCCGTGGCACGTCGTCGAGGACACCGCCCCGCACTGGGCGTCCGAGCTGTACCTGGCCAATCCGCTCGCCGAGGCCGTGCTGCTGTTCCAGCGCGCGTTCTGGTGGCCGACCACCGACGGGACGTTCCTGTTCCCGCCGCACCTCACCCGGGACGCGGTGGCCGCCCTCGCCGGGTCGGTGCTCGTCCTGGTCGTCGGGCAGTACGTCTTCGCCCGCCTGCAGCGCCGCTTCGCCGAGGAGCTCTGACGTGACGCGAGCAGCGAGGTGACGCCCGCGCTGGTGCTGGACGGGGTGAGCAAGCAGTTCACGCTCCGGCACGCCCGGTCGATCAAGAACATCACCGTCCGGGCGCTGCGCCGCGAACGGCTGCGCGACCGGTTCACCGCGCTGGACCAGGTCTCCGCCGAGGTCGCGGTCGGCGAGTCGGTCGCGCTGCTCGGCACCAACGGCTCCGGCAAGTCCACCCTGCTGAAGATCATCTCCGGCGTGCTGCCGCCCGACTCGGGACGCGTCCTGGTCCGCGGCCGCGTCGCCGGGCTCATCGAGGTCGGCGCGGGCCTGCACCCCGAGCTCACCGGACGCGAGAACGTCTTCCTCAACGGCGCGATCCTTGGGATGGACCGCGCCGAGACCGTCGCCAAGTTCGACTCGATCGTCGAGTTCGCCGACATCGGCGCGTTCCTGGACCAGCCGGTGCGCTTCTACTCGTCCGGCATGTTCATGCGCCTGGCGTTCTCCATCGCCGTCCACACCGACCCGGACGTCTTCCTCATCGACGAGGTCCTGGCCGTCGGCGACCCGCTGTTCCGGGACAAGTGCATCGCCCGCCTCACCGAGTTCCGCGACAGCGGCCGGACGATGGTCATGGTCGCCCACGACGTCGCCCTGCTGCGTTCGCTGTGCTCGCGCGGGATCTTCCTGGAGCGCGGGAAGGTCGTCTGGGACGGCGACATCGACACGGCGGCCGATCTCCTCGTCCGTAAGCGCAGGCAGCGCCGTGCGGCCCTGGCCGCCGGGAGAGCGCCGAAGCTGGGCTAAGTTGATGGACGGTCTGCGCCGTCCGAAAGATGGGAGAGTGTTCCGGTTGAGGGTGCGACGTCTGATGTGCGCCTTGGTCGCCGGAGCGCTGCTGCTGAGCGGGTGCGGGGCGGACGGCAAGGAGCGGAACAAGGCCGGGAAGCCGAAGGGCGGCGTCACGGCCTCCCAGCCCGCCCGCAAGCCGAACATCCTCTACGTCCTCACCGACGACCTGTCGTGGGACCTGGTCGACCACATGCCGAACGTCAAGCGCCTGCAGCAGCAGGGCATGACGTTCTCGAACTACTTCGTGGCCGACACGCTGTGCTGCCCGTCCCGCGCGTCGATCCTGACCGGCAAGTACCCGCACAACACCGGCGTGCTCAGCAACGACCCGCCGACCGGCGGCTACGACGTGTTCAACTCGCGCGGCAACGAGCAGAACACGTTCGCCGTGGCGCTGAAGAACTCCGGCTACCGGACCGCCCTGATGGGCAAGTACCTCAACGGCTACGAGGCCACCAAGAAGCAGGGCTCGTCCCGCACCTACGTCCCCCCGGGCTGGACGGAATGGGACGTCACCGGCCTCGGCTACGCGAACTACAACTACGACCTCAACAGCAACGGGACGCTGACCCACCACGGCTGGAAGCCGGGCGACTACCTCAACACCGTCATCACCGGCAAGGGCGTCGACTTCATCAACCGCTCGGCGGAGGCGAAGCAGCCGTTCCTGCTGGAGATGTCCACCTTCTCCCCGCACAGCCCCGCGACCGCCGCGCCCGAGGACACGCGCAGGTTCGGCTCGCTCAGGGCGCCCCGCACCCCCGGGTTCAACGAGCCGGACATCGCTGACAAGCCGGGCTGGCTGCGCGGCTACCCGGCGCTCAGGAAGAAGCAGATCGCCGCCGTCGACGCGGCGTTCCGGGACCGCGTCCGGGCCGTCCAGTCGGTGGACCGCATGATCGGCAGGCTGCTCGACACCCTCCGGGCACGCGGCCTGGCGAACGACACCTACGTCGTCTTCAACTCCGACAACGGGTACCACCTGGGCCAGCACCGCCTGGAAGAGGGCAAGCTGACCGCCTACGACACCGACATCAAGGTCCCCCTGATCGTCGCCGGTCCCGGCGTCAAGGCGGGGGCCACCGAGCCCCGCTTCGCCCAGAACACCGACATCTGCCCCACCTTCCAGGACCTGGCGGGCCTGACGCCGCCCGAGTCGGCGGACGGTCGTTCGCTGGCCCCCCTGCTGCGCGGTGAGCCGGTCGCGTCCTGGCGCAACACGGCCTACATCGAGCATCTGGGCCCGCGGTTCCAGGCGGACGACCCGGACCTGCCCACGCGGTTCGGCGGCAACCCGCCGACCTACCATGCCGTCCGGACCCAGAACGAGCTCTACGTCGAGTACGAGAACGGCGACCGCGAGTACTACGACCTGACCAGGGACCCGTGGGAACTGGCCAACATGTACCCCCAGGCCCCGCCGTCCCGCAAAGCCGAGCTGAGCGCCCTGGTCAACGAGTACCGCACGTGCGCCGGTCCCCGTTGCCGCAACCTCTGACGGCCGCCGCCGCGCCGGGACCCCACCGGGCCGGGCATTAGGGTTCCGGTGTGTATTACCTGGTCGGCACCACCGGATATCCCAACTACGGGGACGAACTGATCGCGGCGGCCTGGCTCCGGCATCTGGCCGTGGTCGCCCCCGACAAGGACGTCTGGCTCGACTGCCCGAGTCCGGGGAACGCCGCCGTGCTGCTCGACGGCCTGCACCCGAGGGCGCGGTTCACCGACACGTTCTGGCGGTTGTGCTGGGAGGCGCCGTCGGACGAGGCGTGGGAGGTCGCACACTGGGTGCGGCGGGCCATGCGCGACCCGTGGACGGCGGTCCGGTTCGCGGCCGGGATCGAGCTCGCGGCGACCGCGGAGATCGTGCACCTGATCGGCGGCGGATACGTCACCGGAATGTGGCCCCGCCACTACGGGCTGCCCGCCGCGGCGGCGGGCGCGGTCGAACGGTCGGGTGGACGGGCCGTGATGACCGGCCAGGGGCTCTGGCCGCTGCCCGAGTACGGCGAGGGGCTCCTGCCCTGGCTGGTTCCGTCGTTCGAGCTGGTCGACGTCCGGGACGAGCCGTCCGCCCGGATCCTCGGCGACGCGACCGCCGTCAGCCGGACGGGCGACGACGTGTTCCTGGACCTCGGGCCGCACCTGTACCGGTATCCCGGCGAGCCGCTGCGCGAGGTCATGCTCTGCCTGCAGTCGGACCTGCTGGCCATGCCTCGTCCCGCCTTGGCGGCCTTCGTGCGGAGCACCCTGCGCGACTGGGGCGTCACGCCGGATCAGGTCGGCGTCGTCGAGGGCATCCCGGGCGTCGACCGCGCGGTCTTCGACCTGCTGGAGCCCGACCTTCCTGGGGCCCGGTTCTATCCGTTCGCGGGCGTCTGGAAACACGGACTGCCCGCGGAAGCCGGGCAGACCTGGATCTCCACCCGGTTCCACCCGCACCTGCTCGCCGCCGCGGCGGGCGCGAACGGCGTGGCCGTCACGATCAACGAGGAGTACTACCCGGTCAAGCACCGCTCGCTGACCGACCTCGGGACGGCCTGGACGGTCACCGACGGCCGGACGACCCCGTCGCGTCCGTCCGGCGGCGGCCTCGACGCCGGGGTCACGCGCCGGATGGGACGGGAGAAGGCCGGGCTCGCCGCCAGGATCTACGGGGCCTAGGGCTTCCCCGTCTTGAGCCGGGAGCTCATCCACTGGAGCACCTTCGGCAGGACGCGGTTCCAGGTCTCGAAGTTGTGGCCGCCGACCGGGAGGGTCAGGGCGTCGGCCTGCATCGGGGGCTTGACGAGGGAGAGGAACCGCTTGGTCCCCGCCTCGTTCCTCTCGCCCTGCTCGCTGGTGGTGACCAGGGCCGAGACCGGGGGAGCGGGGAGGTTCCGCAGCCGCCAGAACAGGTCGTTCTCGTTGCGCACGGCGTCGCTCCCGCCGTACAGGTCCCCGGTCGTCACGTCCTTGACGGCGTTGTAGTAGCCGGACATCGACGCGGCGGCCGAGTAGACGTTCGAGGCGCGCATGGCGAGCTTCAGCGAGCAGTAGCCGCCGGTGGACAGGCCGAAGACGCCCCAGCCCGAGCGGTCGGCCGCCACCGGATAGGTGCCGCGCACAGCCTCCGGGAGGTCCTGGGCGAGGAAGGTCGCGGTCTGCGGGCCGCTCAGGACGTCCATGCACTCGGTGTCGCGCCCCTGGCCGATCGTGGGACGCAGCAGGACATAGACGGTCGGCTGGACGCGGCCCGCGTTCATCTCGTCCAGGGCGGTCTGCGGGACCTTCACCCGGTCGACCAGGTTCCGGACGGCGCCCGGGTAGCCGCTCAGCCCGACCGCGACCGGGAAGCGCCGCTCCTTGCCGCCGGGCTGGAAGTACTGCGGCGGCAGGTAGACGTAGGCGCGGGCGTGCAGGCCGGACCGGACGCCGCGGATGTCCACGGTGTCCAGGCGGCCGTCCTTCTCGGGGACGTGACCGAACGAGGGATCGGGATCCCGGCGGATCAGCTGGGACACCGCGGTCGGGGAGCCCTTCGCCGACGTGACGATGCGTCCGCCGTCCTCGCCCGCGGCGCCGGCGAGTTCGCCCCAGGTCGCGTAGAAGCCGAAGTTCCGGTTCACCAGGACCAGCACCAGGCCGATGACCAGGGCCTGCGTGCCCGCGAACGCGCCGAGGCGGGCGATCGTGAACAGGGGGCCGGGACGGCCCAGCCGACGCCAGCCGGCGATGGTGCCGGTCACCGCGGCCAGCACCGCGGCGGTCAGCAGGATCAGCAGCGGCCAGCCGGTCAGAGACACGGGCGCTCCCGGGGCTGTTGTCCGAAGGTGGTCAAGGGAGATTACCGGCTTTGTGGATCTTTCGATGCCGCCGGTTGGAGATCCCCTAATATGCCGGGTCCTGAAGCGATCCAGAGGAAGCGCCGGGCGGCTCCCCTCCCGTCGCGTCCCCACCTTCGACGAAGAGGACCTATGCGCAAGTCCCTGATCGCCGCCTCGGCCGCCGCCGTCGCGGTGGCCGCCACCGGCACCGCCGTGTGGGCGTCCGCCGGCGGCGGGCACCGGTCGTCCGCGCTCCCCGCCGCCGACTCGGTGAACGCCGCCGCCACGCCTCGCACCCCGACCAAGGTGATGTCGCAGGGGTTCGCCGACCCCGGTGCGCTCAAGGTGGGCCGGACGTACTACGCCTACGGGACGCGGGGGGCGGTGCGGCACATGCCGGTGGCGTCCGCGCCGTCCGCGCGCGGGCCGTGGAAGCTGAACGGCACCGACGGCCTGCCGAAGCTCGGCGCGTGGGCGAACCCGGCCAAGCCCGTCTGGGCGCCGGACGTGTCGCGCCGCCCGGACGGTTCGTACCTGCTCTACTACACGGCCTGGAGCAACAGGTACCGGCACATGTGCGTCGGCGCGGCCACCGCCAAGAGCCCCGCCGGGCCGTTCAAGCCGGTGGGGACCGGGCCCCTGGAGTGCGTCGCGCCGAAGGCGGCCCGGCACAAGGGCCTCGCCCCCGGCGAGATCATCGACCCGTCCGCGTTCACGGTCGGACGCGACCACTACCTGCTCTACAAGGTCGGCTACAACGGAGCCAAGCCGTGGAAGCCGTCCTTCCTGGTCATCCAGAAGATGACGGCGGACGGCACGCGCAAGTCCGGTGCGGCCAGGGTGATCCTGACCGAGACGAGCGAGCCGTACACGGTCGAGGCTCCGTACATGGTCAAGCATGGCTCGGCCTACGTGCTGTTCTACTCGGCCGGGTTCTACGGGAACGACACGTACCAGACGCGCTGGGCCACCGCCTCCAGGCCGACCGGGCCCTTCAAGAAGGGCGGCGTCCTGATGTCGACCGCGAGCCTCGGTAAGAAGGTGCGCGGGCCGGGCGGCGCGACGGTCATGAACGACGGCGGGACCTGGCGTCTGTTCTTCCACGGCGCGATCACGCTGAAGCCGCTGTCCCGCACCCTCTACACGGCCGAACTGGGCTGGTCGGGAAACCGGCCCCACGTCCGCTGAACGGACGGCCGCCCTCGGCGACGCGGGACGGTGCGGCGTCCTCCTCCCCCTGGCCGGATGTGGTCAGGGGGAGGGGATGGGTGATCTTCGGTGCTGGTGGGGGTGGGGGGTTCGAGTCGGGCATCGCGGGGCGTGTTCGGTTGAACGGGGCGCGCGGGCGGGGGAAGGTCTTTACTCTGGGCGGGGAGGATCCACAGCCGAGCCTGCCCTGAAGTGTCCGCACCGTCCTGTGACCTGGGGTCTGCCGACGTGACCGATGTGCCGAGCGGTTCCGTGGGCGCGCGCATGGTCCAGGCGGACCGGCTGTACGTCGGGTGGCGGTACGCGCAGGTCCACCAGGATCCGGGGCCTCCGCCGAGCGAGCCGGAGCCGGTGCGTCCGGAGGGCGGACGCGCGGCGTACGCGGCCACGGGGCGACTGAGCGCCGACCACCTGACCGGACGTCCGCTGCGCGTCATCGCGGCCGGAGGCGGCCTGTTCGCCCTGCTCATCCTGCTGTGCGCGATCCTCGGGGTGCTGCCGTGGGCGTTCGCCGGGACGGGCCTGGTCGCGTGCGCGGTGGTGCTCGGCATCACCGGGACGCCGCTGTGGCGCAGCCAGCAGAACGCGCGGGCGCGCATCGAGGCCGAGGCGGCGCTGGCCGAGCGCGAGCGGGTCGCGCGGGAGAAGGAGCGTGCGGCACTCGCGCGTGCGCACGAGGACGCGCGCCGGGAGTGGGAGCGGAAGCAGTCCGCCTACGAGGCGCAGCGTGAGTGGTACCCCGTCGCCGTCCCGCCCGGGGTCGACCGGGTCGACGTCGTCGGCGGGACGCTCGCCGGGTGGACGGCCGCGGTCACGACCATGGGCGCGGCGCGCCTCGCGGTCGGCGCGCGGGTCACGGTCATCGACCTCTCGGAGGGCGCGGTCGCGCGGGACCTGCTCGGCGTCGCGGCGCAGCGCGGGGACGACCCGCTCGTGTGGGTCCTGCCCGGCGACCTGCCCCGGCTGGACGCCACGCGCGGGCTCGCCCCCGAGGCGCTCGCCGACGTGCTGTCGCTCGTGGTCAGCGCCGGGGAGGAGGAGGGCGGGACGCGCGACCTGTCGTTCGACAACTCCATCCTGGAGCGGATCCTCGAGGTGCTCGGCCCGGACGCGACGATCCCGCGCGTCACGGCCGCGCTGCGCGTGCTCGCCCAGGTCGGAGACCCGCGCGACGACCTGCGGCGGGGCCTGCTGACCGACGAGGAGCTCGCGCGCGTGGCGTCCCTGTTCGGACGCGACGCCACCGACCGGATCGTCATCAAGCGGGCGTGGGCGCTGGAGGCGCAGCTGCGGAAGCTGGAGCGCCTCGCGGCCGAGCCCGTGCGCCTGCCGCCCTCGCGACTGCACGTGATCTCGATGGACCGGCGGGCGGGCGTCCTCACCAACCGCGTCCTCGGGACGTACGTGGCGACCGCGCTGACGCACCGCGTCCGGGAGGCCCCGCCGTCCGGACGCTGGGACCACACGCTGTTCCTCACCGGCGCGGAGAAGCTGCGCGGGGACGTCCTGGACCGGCTCATCGACGCCTGCGAGGCCACCGGCACCGGGCTCGTCCTGATGTACCGCTCCATCACCGCGCACGTGCGCGAACGGCTCGGACGGCGCGGGCACGCGGCGGTCGGGTTCATGCGGCTCGGCAACACCGAGGACGCGCGCGTCGCCGCCGAGCACATCGGCGCGGGCCCGCCGCTGCTGGTCGCCGAGATCACCGACGTGGTGGGGGAGAACCTCACCGACCCGTCCGACGGGTACGCCAGCACGGTCGCGTTCGCCCGGCGGCGCGGCGACGGCCTGACCGACCCCGCGTGGACGCCGCTGCCCGGCCCCGCCGCCGACGACTCGGTGCTGGTCGAGCAGATCAGCACCGCCACGTCCTGGGGACGGAGCCTGCTCGGGACGCCCGGGGGCAAGCAGCGCCACCGCGAGCTGGTCGTCGAGCCCGCGCAGCTCCAGGAGCTCCCGCCGACCGCGATGGTCTTCACCCACGCGGGCGGCTCGGGCCGCCGGACGCTCCTCGTGGACGCCAACCCCGGCATCATCACGCTCCCGACCGCGCACACCATGGAGTTCGAGGAGTACCTCCGCGAACAGCAGGCCCTCCCCGAGGACGAGACCGAGGACGAGGACGAGGACTAGGACCCTGCCCGTCCCGTCCGCTGCGGTGATCACGGCGGTCACGTCGGCGCCAAGGCAGTGGCGTCCGCGCCGGACGGGGAGTAAGGATGCACGGGTGACCTTCCCACCGGGTACCCCGCCACCGAGCTTCTCGTCCGGGCACGTCCCGCCCGGCGGGCACGCCCCGCACGAGCACCTCCCGCCCGCCGGGCATGTTCCGCCCGCGGCGGCCTCGGACGAGTGGACGAGCGTGGACGCTCAGCACCGGTACGAGGAGCCGCGGCCGAAGGCGGTGCTGCCGGGGCCGTGGTTCCGGATCCAGGCGATCCCGGCGCCCGAGCGCGGCGCGTCCGCCGAGGGGGACTTCGTGAGCGTCCTCCCGGCGGCGCTGTCCGCCGCGGGGCTCGGACGGCCGTTCGTCGTGGGGTGGATGTCGCGCGGCGGCGGCGCGCCGCTGGAGCTGGTCACCAACGCG
This sequence comes from Actinomadura oligospora ATCC 43269, assembly GCF_000518265.1. Lineage (GTDB taxonomy): Bacteria > Actinomycetota > Actinomycetes > Streptosporangiales > Streptosporangiaceae > Spirillospora > Spirillospora oligospora. The sequence continues at coordinate 55,615 of NZ_JADG01000019.1, forward strand.
GGCCCGGTCGGGCCGGGCGGCGGGCTGCTGTTCCCGTCCGGCGGGCGCGGCGTCGCGGTCGGCGAGGAGTGGCTGGACCGAGCCGAGCGCATGGTCTGGACGCGCTGCCCCGGACGCCTCGCCCCGCCCGGACCGTCCGCCACGGGTGATCCCGGAACCGGCCCCGGGCTGTTCGAGTCGACCCTGGTCACCCTCATGGAGCGGCCGTTCGGCTGGTTCGTGGTCGCCGACCCGTGCGACGAGCGCGAGGTCGACGCCGAGATGCGCGAGCTCCACCACGAGCTGCGCATGCTGCGCCGCGGCGAGGACGAGCAGGCCCGCCTGGCCGTGGCCCGCGCCGACCGCCGTCTCGCCGAGCTGGACGCGTTCCGCGAGGCCGGGCTGTGGCGGGTGCGGGTCCTGGCGGGCGCCGCGTCCGAGGCGGAGCTCGCGCAGATCGCGCCCGTCCTGGTCGGGTCGCTGGAGCTCGGCCACCACCCGTACCGGCTCCGGTCGGGGCACGCCACCGGGGGCTTCGCCGAGACGCTCGCCCCGGAGGCGGCGCCCGACCGTTTCGACGCGTCGCGGGAGCGGTTCGGCGTCGCGGCCGTCCTGCCGGACGCCGAGCAGCGGTTCGGGTTCACCGCGACCGCGGGCATGCTCGCCGCCCTCGCCGGGCTGCCCCGCCGCGAGGTCCCCGGCCTGCGCGTGCTCGACGCGGGCTACTTCGACGTGACGTCCGAGACCGGCGAGGAGACCGGCGACGGAACCGGCGAGCCCGGCGCCGAGGCCGCCGGGGACGCGATCGGCCTCGGCGACATCCTGGACGGCCAGGACCGCGTCGTCGGCCGGTTCGCCGTCCCGCGCTCGACCGTGAACCGGCACGTGTTCGTCACCGGCGCGACCGGCGGCGGCAAGTCGCAGACCGTCCGGCACCTGCTGGAGCAGCTGACCCGCGCGGGCGTCCCGTGGCTGGCGATCGAGCCCGCCAAGTCCGAGTACGCCTCGATGGCGGGCCGGATCGCCGACCTCGGCGCGAAGGTCACCGTGGTCAACCCGTCCGACCCGGGCGCGGTGCCGCTGTCGGTGAACCCGCTCGCGCCCGAGCCGGGCTACCCGGTGCAGGCGCACATCGACATGGTCCGCGCGCTGTTCCAGGCCGCGTTCGACGCCGAGGAGCCGTTCCCGCAGATCATGGCCCAGGCGCTGCAGCGCGTGTACGAGGCGTGCGGCTGGGACGTGGTGACCGGCGGCGGCGTGCCCGGTTCGCTGATCGAGCCGACCGTCCCGACGCTGGAGCAGCTGCAGACCGCGGCCCTCCAGGTGATCCAGGACGTCGGGTACGGCCGCGAGCTGATGGCCGACGTGCAGGGTTTCGTCGACGTCCGCCTCCGCTCGCTCCGGATCGGCTCGGCCGGACGCTTCTTCGAGGGCGGCCACCCGGCCGACATCGGGGGGCTGCTGCGCGACAACATCGTCCTCGCCATCGAGGACGTCGCGAACGACGAGGACAAGGCGTTCCTCATGGGCACGCTGATCATCCGGATCGTCGAGCACCTGCGGATGCGGGCGCGCGAGCACGGCCAGGCCAAGGGCCTGCGGCACGTGATCGTGATCGAGGAGGCGCACCGCCTGCTCCGCAACCGCGGCCCCGAGCGGACGTCGTCGCACGCGGTCGAGCTGTTCGCCGGGCTGCTCGCGGAGATCCGCGCCTACGGCGAGGGGATCGTGGTCGCCGAGCAGATCCCGACCAAGCTCGTCCCGGACGTCATCAAGAACACCGCGCTCAAGGTCGTGCACCGGCTGCCCGCGTTCGACGACCGGCACGTGGTCGGCGCGGCGATGAACCTGGACGCCGACCAGTCCCGCGAGGTGGTGTCGCTGCGTCCGGGCGTCGCGGCCGTGTTCGCCGACGGGATGGACCGTCCGCTGCGGGTCCGGATCCCGCTCGGCGAGGGCCGCGAGGAGGTCCGGCCCGGCCCGCCGCCCCCGGTGGACGGCCGCCGTTCGGCCGCGTGCGGCGGCGAGTGCCGGTCCGGGCGCGCCTGCACCCTGTACGAGCTGCGCGAGGCCGACCTGCTCGCCGCGAACTCCGACTGGGCGTGGCTGCGGCTGTGGGCCGAGACGCTCGTCCTCGCGCACGTCACGGGCCGTCCGCTGCCCGCCGTCCCGGCCGAGCTCGGCCGGGCCTGGTCGCGGCTGGCGCAGCGGCTGCGCGAGTGCACCCTCGCGACGGTCGTCGACCGCGCCGTCACCCGCCGGTCCCGCGCGCTGCGCACGGCGTTCCCGCCCGCCGACCTGACCTCCGTCGTGGCCGGGGTCGGCGCGAGGCTGCTCGGCGGCGCGCACGACCTGTCGGGCGGACGGCCCGGAGCGCAGTGGGTGATCCCGCAGGTCCGCTGGCTGCACGAGCTGGACCGGCTGTTCCCCTACGGCGCGGGCGCCCCCGACAAGCACGCCCTCGCGCCGCCGCTCGACTTCCGCCTGCCCGGCCTGCGGGACGTCCCGGACGCGCGCCTCGGCCACCGCCTGCGCGACCTGCGCCGCCACCCGCTGTCGATGGAACTCGCGGCGAACCGCCCGCTCGCCCTGCTGGCGCTCGGCGGCGAGGACGACCACGCGGCCTACTTCGCCGATCTGTCGCTCGTCACGATCGGCATGGAGGAGGACGAGCAGATCGACCACATCGCGTCCGCGATGCGCGTCGAGTCGTGGCTCGAACCCGTCCTGAGCTGGCCGGACCGTTTCGTCGCGCCCTTCGAGGACCCGTCCGCCGGGCTCCCCTTCCTCACCGCCTGACACGAGGTCCCGCCGGGCCCGGCGACGGTTTCGTCACGATCGCGGACCGGGTCTCCCGGTATGCGGTGAGTGATGGGTACTTTCTTCCTCCCCCTGCACGCCGGAGGTCGGATGGTCACCGTCGCCGAAGGTACCGCGCCCGCGTTCGGGCACGTTCGTCCCGGGCCCGCGCCGTCCGCGCGGCCGATGCAGAGCACCACGCGCCACCTCTGCGCGGCCGTGTACCTGAACCGCGCCGTCTGCGCGGCGGTGATCGACGAGTACCTGAGGGACGAGCACCGGGCCGTCGTGCCGTCCTTCGGCTTCGACCTCGAACCGGTGATCCGGCACGCGCTGCGCGCCCGGCGGCTGCGGATCTACCGCGACGCGCTGCTGGTCGTGGCCTGGACGCTCACCTTCTTCCTCGCGCCCGGCATCACGGTCGGCCTCGGATGGGTGCTGGTCGCCCCGACCGTCGCGGCGCGCGTCCGGTGGCGGTCGCTGAGCTGGCAGTGGCGGGTCGTGGTCGCGGGGGCCCTCGGGGCTCCCGCCCTCTACCTGCTGAGCGCGCTGTTCGCGATGAGCCTGTTCAGCGCCTCGACGGCCGCGCGGATCGTCAACGACGGCTTCGGAACGGCGAACGACCCGTTCCAGGGCGAGCATCCCGGCGCGACGCTGGTCCTGGCCGTCCTGCTCTTCGCGCTGATCTACTTCGGGCACCTCGCGCTGCTGTTCTGGACGCTGTCCCGCGAGCTCGCGCCCGGCGCGCACGGGCCGGGGCCGCGCGTCCTCAGCCCCCGGGTGAACGTCCTGCTGGAGCGGATCCGCGCCGCGCAGCTCGGCAACGTCACGCTGTACTCGGGCGACAACCCGTTCGTCGGCGCGGGCCCGGTCCGGTCGGACCTGACCCGGGCGTGGTCGATCGTCCTGGAGCTCGACCGGCCCGGCGCTGATCCGCTGACCGGGGAGTCCGGCGGCGACCCCCTGTCGATGGACGCCCCCGGACGGCCCGACCCGATGGCCATGCACCGGCGCGTCCAGGAGAGCGTCCGCGCGATGCGGGACGAGTGGCCGCCCAGCCCGGACGGCACGCCGCCCGAGCGCGGCTCCTGGCTGCCGCCGAACGAGCGCGTCGTCGGCCTCAACACCGGCTGGCACGTGGTCGCGCCGGGCCTGTGCGAGCAGTGGGAGCGGCCGGTCGGGGCGTCCGACCCGCGCCCGTTCAGCGGCCACCCGCTGATCGACGCGTCCGCGCGGCTGCCCTACTCGCTGGCCGGGGACGAGGCGGTGGACGCGCTCGTCCGGCACCCGCAGGGCGCGGTCCGCTGCTACCAGCGGATCACCGTCGGCGCGCGGTCGCAGCCGGTGCTGCGCCGCGACGGCGGCCCGCTCGCGCCCGCCGCCGACCGCGACCAGGCCCTCACCACGTTCGTCTACCTCGCCGTCGAGGGACGGATGCTGTACGGCCAGTTCGTCGCGGCCGTGCTGCCGCCCGTCCGGCCCGAGTTCCGCGTCGTGGACCTGCTGTCGGCGTGGAGCGTCCCCGTCCTGCTGGGGCAGGTCCTCGCGGCCGGGTGGCGCGGCTTCGCCGAGGCCGCCCTGCTTCCGCTGCCGAGGACCGTCTCGGCGCTGTGGGGGATGGCGGGCGGGGTGCTCGCGGCGTCCTCGGGCGGCGATCCGACGGCGCGGACCGTGCGCGACTACGGCTCGCGGCTCAGCGTCCGCGAGCTGGTGGCCGACACCGACCTGCGCGACTTCCTGCAGGTCACGGACGTGGACAAGTACGCCAAGCTGATCGAGCGGCGGGTCAACGAGGCGCTGCTGGACTACCTGGACACCGAGTGCGGCGTGGACGTGTCGGCCTACCGAGAGCAGGCCGGGACCCTCCTCAACCAGGGCGTGATCATGACCGGCGGACGGGTCGACGGGCAGATCGCGGTCACGGGACGAGGCTCCCGCGTCCGCCAGGCCCAGGGCGTGAACCCGTAGACGAGAAGGAGAGCGGAATGGGACGGCGCGGCGACGACCGTGGAGTGCGCATCGGCGGGAACGCCCGGGTGTCCGGGCAGATCTCGACCGGCGACGACAGCGTCCAGATCCAGGGCGCGCGGAGCGGGGAGGACGACGGGACGGCGGGTGCGCTCGACCGCGTCGCCGACCTGATCGACGCGCACGAGGCGGACCTTCCCGAGGCCGCCCGCGCCCGTCGCGACCTGGCCGACATCCGCGAGGAGGCGGAGGCCGACGACCCCGACGGCGACCGCATGTCGGGCGCCCTCGAACGCCTCGCCCGCCGCGTCGGGGGCGTCGCGGCGCTCGCCGAGGCCGTCCACGTCCTCGCGGGCCAACTCGGCGTCGGCTGACCGGGCGGACCAGGACGCGCGGCCTGGGGCTAGATCCCGGCCTCGCTGCGGGGCGACAGGCCCGCCTTGGTCGCGACCGGGTTCCACAGGCCGATGAACTCGCGCTTGGCGTCGGTGGCCTGCTGGTTGACGTCCGCGACGTCGGAGTCGGACGGGCAGCCCGGCGACAGCTCGATGTACTTCGCGTTGGACGCCACGGACGCCTGCAACGCGCGGACCAGCGCGTCCTTGAGCTGCTGGCCGCCGTCGACCGCGCTCACGTCCAGGCCCTGCGCGGTGGACAGCTCCGACTGCCGCTCGCCCTTGATCCGCTGCAGCCCGGCGGTCTCGCACCCGTCCGTCAGGACGGTCTGGAGGTTGCCGCGCGTCGAGGACATGTCGTCCAGCAGGGAGTTCACCTTGCCCGCCTGCTCGGTCAGGTCACCGCTCGGCGAGGACGCGGTCGGCGACGGCGTCTCGGACGGCTGGCCCTGCGTGGTCACCTGCGACGTCTCCTGCGTCGTCGCGGGGGAGGTGCTGCCCGCGCGGTCGGCCTTCCCCGAGCCGTTCGGCCAGAACACGATGCCGAGCGCGATCGCCGCGAGGACGACCAGCCCGGTCGCGATCAGCAGGTAGGGCGGGCCCTTCTTCCTCTCCGGCGGCGGGGGCGGACTCCACACCTGCGGCTCGGCCGCCCACGGCTCCGGCGACAGCGTGATCGTGTGCTCGCCCGGCACGCCGGGAGCGTCCGGCGGCGGAGGAGGCGTCGCGGACAGCCCCGCCCCGCCACCCCACGGCTCAGGCGGCGGCCCATACGCCGCCCCCGGGTCATACGCCGCGTTCGGGGCGTACGCCGCACCAGGGTTGTACGCAGCGCCCGGGTCGTAAGCGGCGTTCGGGTCGTATGCGGGGCCCGGATCGGCGGACGGTCTCGGCGCGGGCACGCCCGGGTCGTACGCCGTCGGCGGCGACGAGTACCCCGCGTCGAGCTCGGTCTGCTGCTGTTGCCCGTGCCCGAACTCCTGCGGCGGACGTCCGAAATCGTGCTCGCCCGGAGGCGCGGACGGCGCCCCGTACTCGCCCGGCCCATGCTCGGGCGCCCCGGACTCAGGCGTCCCGTACTGGGACGAACCGTACGGGGACGACTCGTGTCCAGGACGGCCGTACTCGGCCGGGTACGGCGCTTCGTTCCCGGCCGGATAAGGGCCGGGAGCGGGCTCGGGAGCACCCGGTTCGGACGGCCACGGAGGCGACGACGGCCAGCCGTCATCGCGCCGGGTCGCGTCACCGGTGGGGGACGCGCCGTCGTTCAGGGGCGCGTCGCACCGGGTGCAGCGGGGGAGCGCCGGAGTCGTGTCGCTACCGCAGGCAGGGCACCGCATGAAAGCCCCTCACCGTCAGGGTCCGTCGCGACCAACCTACCGTGACGAACCGCACAGGGGGATGCCCCCGCACGGCCCGCGACCTGGTTGTGATCAGTCGCTCACCTGCGGCTGCGCCCCGAACCGCGTGACGCGGCCGTCCGGCGCGACCCCGGCCCGGCCTCCAGCCTGGCCTTCTGCCTGGACTCCGGCTCAGACTCCGGTCCAGCGCCGGGCGGGCTGGCCGGCCTTGCGGGCGACGGGGTTCCACAGCTCCACGAAGGTCTTCTTCCCGCTGGTGGCGCGGCGCTCGGCGTCGGCGCGGCCGGGAGCGTGGCCCGCGTCCGGCTTCGGCTTGCCCTTGCAGCCGTGCTGCGACCGGGTGGCCCAGGTCAGCAGGGCGCTGTCCACGTCCAGGGACGCCTGGAGCGAGTCGTGCAGGGTCGAGCGCAGCTTCTCGCCGCGGTCCAGCTTGTCCACCTTCAGGGCCTGGGTGCGCTTCAGCTGGTTCTGCCGCCGCTGCGCGACCTCCCGGAAGGAGCCGACCGCGGCGGGCAGGTCCTTGCAGGCGCGGGACTGCGCGAGGCCCCGGACCAGCGTCCGCTTGGTGTCGGCGCTGGCGTCGAGGATCGCGTTCAGCGCCTCCGCCTGCTGCCGGGTCGCCTCGTCGACCTTGATCTTGCTCTTCTGCGCGACCGGGGAGTTGGAGGTGTTGGGCGCCGCGTCGCTCTTGCCGCCGCTCGGCCACAGCACGACCGTGACCGCGACGACCGCCGCGACGACGAGCGCGCCGACGCCGATCAGCAGCGGCTTGTTCGGCTTCTTCCCGCCTCCGCCCCCGGGCGGCGGACCGCCCTGGAAGCCCTGTTGTCCGTAACCGCCCTGGTCGAACCCACCCTGGCCGAACCCGGCGTCCTGCTGGCCGCCGAACCCACCCTGGCCCAGGCCACCCTGCTGACCGAAGTTGCCCTGCTGCCCGAAGTCGCCCTGCTGGCCGAAACCGGCGTCCTGCTGGCCGAACCCGCCCGGCTGCTGGCCGAAGCCACCCTGCTGCTGGCCGAAGTTGCCCTGTTGCCCGAACCCGGCGTCCTGGCCGAACCCCTGCTGCTGCCCGAAGCCGCCGGGGCCGGGCGGGACGGAGCCCGCGTCGATCATGGCGGTCGGCTGCTCGCCGCCGCCCTGCTGGAAACCGCCCCCGGCGGGAGGCTGCTGGCCCCAGCCCTGGTCGGCGACCGTGTGCTGCGGCTGCCACTGCTGCGGCCCGGCGGGCTCGGACGGCTCCTCCGGACGGCGCGGCTTGGCGTACCAGGACTCCGGGACGATCGACTCGGCCGGGTTCTCGGCCGCGCCGTCCTGCCAGTTCTGCGCCGGGGAGGCCGCCGCCGCGGACACGGCGGGCGACGGCGCGATGATCGTCTTCATGTCGGACGGGTGCGGATCGGCCGGCGCGGCCGACTTGTGCTCCCCGGACTCGGCGGGGTCGAACACCCACGCCGCCGTGGACTCGGGGTCACCGGCACCACCGGACGGGCCGGAGTCGGACGACGCCCAGGCCGGGGCCGGCGGCGGGGGCACGTCACCCCCGGTCCCACTGGCGGGCGGCGCGGGCGCGAGAGCGGGCGGCGCGGACAGCGGCATACCGGGCTGCCCGCCGCCGAACCCGGCCGGAGGAGCGCCGGGGCCCGCCTGCCCGCCGGGGCCCGCCGCGAGGGCGCCGGGGCCGGGGACGACCATCGTCTGCTCGCCGAACCCTCCGCCCGCCGCTCCGGGGGGCCCGCCCGTCCCGCCGGCGTTAGGTCCCGCGCCACCGGGGTTCTGGGCGGCCGCCGCACCCGTCGGCGTTCCGCAGTTCGCGCACCTGTCGAGCGTCCCGGCCGTGGTGGACCCGCACGTCGGACACTGCATCGCTCAGACCTCGCTTGTCGCCGCTTCGCACGCCTCGCGGCCCACGCCCTCCACGGGGCGGACCCTCCCCACACCGGCCGCGGGGTATTCGACAAAAGGTACTGCGTACCGTCGGTCGCGTACGCGGTGACGGGAATCCGCGGGGCCTTCCTTCGGCCGCCGTCGCAACGTCACCGGGGCTGGCACCGAATCACGACATGTCGTCCAGGGTCAAGGTCGGCCGCCGAGGTTTACCGCGACCCCGTGTGATGCTCGTCGCATTCTCCGCCCCGGCCGTCCCCCCGGCTCCCCGGCCGGACCCGGGCAGGTGATCACACCCACGACGAGCCCCGCCCGGCACCGACTACCCTCGGGAAGGTCGCTGAGGCGCCCCAGAGACACGGAACAGAGAAGACGGAGTTCATGAGCGATCTTCCGCTGCGTTCGCAGCTGGCCGTCGCACTCGGTCGTACGGCCGCGAAGATGTCCCGGATGGCGGGCAAGGGAGACGGGTCGGTGATCGGCGGGAAGGTCGGCCTCCGGCTCGACCCCGAACTGCTCACCCGGCTGTCCCGGGACCGCAAGCTCGTCCTCGTCTCGGCCACCAACGGCAAGACGACGACGACCCGGCTGATCACCTCGGCGATGACGCCGCTGGGGGAGGTCGCCACCAACGCGTTCGGCGCGAACATGCCCACCGGGCACGTGTCGGCGCTCGCGTCCGCGCCCGCCGCCCGGTACGGCGTGCTGGAGTGCGACGAGAAGTACGTCCCCATGGTGCTCCGGGAGACCGGCGCCAACCTGGTCGCGCTGATGAACCTGTCCCGCGACCAGATGGACCGCGCGGCCGAGATCTGGCTGCTGGCGGGCAAGTGGCGCAAGGCCCTCGCCGAGTCGCCGGGCACCCACGTCATCGCCAACTGCGACGACCCCCTGGTGACCTGGGGCGCGGCCACCGCCAAGTCGGTGACGTGGGTCGCCGCGGGCCAGCACTGGCGTGAGGACTCCTGGTGCTGCCCCGAGTGCGGTGGTCCCCTCGACCGCCAGGAGGGCGAGGAGAACTCCGACTGGGCGTGCCGCCAGTGCCACTTCCGCCGCCCCCGCCCGGACTGGGTGCTCCACAACGGCGCGGTCTACGACCCGCACGGCCGCGCGTTCCCGCTGGACACGATCCAGCTGCCCGGCCGGGCCAACCGGTCGAACGCGGCCGTCGCGCTCGCGGTGGTCGCGCAGTTCGGTGTCCCGCCGGAGCAGGCGCTGCCGCTGCTGGCGACGGTGAAGTCGGTCGCGGGCCGGTACACCAGCGTGGAGGCGCAGGGCCGGACGCTGCGGCTGCTGCTCGCCAAGAACCCGGCGGGCTGGCTGGAGGCGTTCGACGTCCTCAAGCCCGCGCCGTCCCCGCTGATCCTGTCGATCAACGCGCAGGGCCCGGACGGCCGCGACACCTCCTGGCTCTGGGACGTCGACTTCCGCCTCCTGCGCGGACGCCCGGTCTGGGTCGGCGGCGAGCGCCGGATCGACCTGGCCGCCCGCCTCGAGGCCGCCGACGTCCCGTTCACCCTGGTGGACGACGTGGAGCAGGCGATCCTCGCCGTCCAGCCGGGACACCTCGACGTGATCGCCAACTACACCGCCTTCCAGAGCATCCGAACGAGGTACGGCCGTGTCGTCTGACCGTTTGAAGATCGTCTGGATCTATCCGGACCTGCTGTCCACCTACGGCGACCAGGGCAACACGATCGTCCTGGAGCGGCGGGCCGCGCTGCGCGGCATCCCGACCGAGACCGTCCACCTGCGCTCGGACGAGCCGGTCCCCCCGGACGGCCACATCTACCTGCTCGGCGGCGGTGAGGACCGGCCCCAGATCCTCGCCGCCCAGCGGCTGCGCGCCGACGGCGGCCTGACCCGCGCCGTGGAGAACGGCGCGGTCGTCTTCGCGGTCTGCGCGGGCTTCCAGATCATCGGCCACGAGTTCGGCGGGGACGAGGGGCAGCCGCTCCCCGGCCTCGGCCTGCTCGACATCCGCTCGTTCCGGGGCCAGCGGCGCGCGGTCGGCGAGGTCGTCTCGGACGTGGCGTCCGAGCTGCGCGTCCCGCGCGTGACCGGCTTCGAGAACCACCAGGGCGCGACCAGCATCGGCCCGAACGCGCGGCCGTTCGCCAGGGTCGTGTCCGGCATCGGCAACGCCGACGGGCAGGGCTTCGAGGGCGCCTACCAGGGCCACGTCCTCGGCACCTACATGCACGGCCCGGCGCTCGTCCGCAACCCGGCGCTCGCCGACCTGCTGCTGACCTGGGCCGTCGGCCGCGAACTCCAGCCCGTCGACGACTCCTGGGCCGGCCGCCTCCGCGAGGAGCGCCTGGCTGCGGTGCTCGGCGCGGCACCTGCTTAATGGGTTTCGGGCCGCCAGGCTCGCCTGGCGGCTCGCCCGGCGGTCCGAAACCTGTGCGAGTGCGGCATCGCTTCGCGATCAACCGCGCAGGGGCTCGCCTGCGGCGTCGCCCCTGCGCGGTTGGTAACGCACTCGCGCCGGTTGAGGTCGTCGCGCCGACTCTTTGGGCCTGGCGAGGTTGATCAAGCGCTGCGACGCTGCGAGGCATGATCTGCTGCCTGGTGAGCCGCCGCGATGTTCTGCGGCTGAGTGCAATCGCGGCGGGGTTCACTCTCGTCCCGGCGACCGGGGCGCTCGCGGCGGACGCCGTCGCGGCGGTGAACCTGGAGCTGGTCACGCTGACCGAGACCGGCGCCGTCCTGACCTGGTACACCGGCGTCCCCGGGACGGACGACGGGCTCGGGCGGATGAAGCCCACTCCGGCGGACGCCGAGGTCCGGTACGGGACGCACCCCGCGCGGCTGACCAAGGTCGCGCACGGGCCGTCCGGGACGCCGTACCACCACGTCGAGCTGCACGGACTCGAACCGGGCCGCACCTATTACTACCGGGCGTCGTCCCGAGGACGGGCCGCGTCCGCGACGCCGCTGACCGGCGGGACCGCCGCCGGGACGCCGCGCGGCGACGGGATCTTCGCGTTCACGACGCCGCAGCCGCCGCCCGGACGGTTCCTGTTCGCGGTCGCGCTCTGCAACGACCTGCACCTCGGCGAGACCGTCGCGGGCCTGGTCGGCGCGCTCCCGTGGATCAAGGGGATCTCGCAGGTGCCCGGCCATCCGCCGTACCCGGAGATCATGGCGACCGCGCTGGTGGACGACGCGAAGGCGCGCGGCGCGACGCACCTGCTCGCCGCCGGGGACGTCAGCGCCGAGGCCGCGCCCGCCGACCTCGCCCGCGCCAGGGGCCTGCTCGACCGGTTCGGCGGGTACGGCGCCGACTACCTCGTCACCCGCGGCAACCACGACCGCGCCCACGACGGCCACCCGTCCTGCACGCCCGGCCGGTGGCAGGGGAACGACTGCTTCGGCGACGCGTTCTTCCAGGGCCGTCCGACCTACTTCTCCCACGAGCTGAACGGCCTGCGGGTCATCGGCCTCGACACCTACGACAAGCCCGGTGACGGAGGCGACGCGGGAGGGCTCGGCCGCGACCAGTTCGCGTGGTTCCAGGACGAGCTGAAACGCGACCCGGACCGTCCGACGCTGGTGTTCGGCCACCACCCGCTCTTCACCGAGAACGACCCGCTCGCCCTCACCGGGACGCACTCGCTCGACGCGGGCCAGTCCCTGCGGATCCTCGCCGCCTACGACCGGACGCCCGGCGTGCTCCTGCACCACGCGGGCCACACGCACCGGAACCGGCGCTCGGTGTTCCCGCTCGCGCCCCGGGTCGTCCAGCAGGAGGTGGCCGCCGTGAAGGAGTACCCGGGCGGGTTCACGCTGCTGCGCGTCCACGAGGGCGGGTACGCGCTGAACTTCTACAAGACGCGCGCGCCGCTCGCCCGCGAGTGGAGCGAACGCAGCAGGCAGGAGCTGTCCGGGATGTGGCCGCGGCTGTCGTTCGGCGACCGGATCGCCGACCGCAACAGCGTCGTCCGCCGCGACCTCTCCGGCCTCGGCTGACGCTCGGCCCGCGCTCAGCGGCACAGGTTGACCGGCGCGCGGGTTTCAGTAGACGAGGGCCTGGACGCCGTCGGTGGTGACCTCTTCGACGAACGTCGGGGCGCCCGCGATGCGGATGCCGGGGATCACGTCGTCCGGGCCGATGTCGCGGCGTCCGGCGCACTGCGTGCAGAGCGTCACCCGGCCGCCCGCGAGGATGACCTGGAGCAGCTCGTCCAGCGGGGTGGCGAGCGGCAGGTTCAGCTCGGCGGCCCGGCCCGGCAGGGCGTACCAGGCCGACTCGCCGGTCAGCCACAGCGAGACGGGGACGCCGCTGGCGACGGCCGCCGCCGCGACCGTGAACGCCTGGTTCACCCGCTCCGGGCCGTCCGCGCCCGCCGTCGCCTTGATCACCAATGAACGCGCCATACCGGGCACTGTAGCCGGGCGCGCCGTCCCGGCCCGGAACGTCCCGCCGGTTAGGGTGGGGCGCCATGGGCGGACTGGTGAACGCGGGCGTGCTCGTCCTGGCCTGCGCCGGGCTGGCTGTCGCCGCGCTGCTGCTGGTGGTGCGGCTCTTCCGGCTCCGCTGAGCCCGCGCCGGAGCGCGGTGTCAGAGGCGGGCCCGCGGGCGCTCCAGCCGGTAGCCTTCGGGGCATGGAGCCTGAGCTGCACGACGACCTCAAACCGCTGGAATTCCTCCTCGGCACCTGGAAGGGCGCGGGGGTCGGCGACTACCCGACGATCGAGGCGTTCAACTTCGGTCAGGAGATCTCGTTCAGCCACAACGGCAAGCCGTTCCTGATCTACTCCAGCCGCAGCTGGCTGATCGAGCCGGACGGCTCGGTCGGCCGCCCGCTGGCGACCGAGACGGGCTACTGGCGGCCGCAGCCAGGCAACCGGATCGAGGTGACCCTCGCGCACCCGACCGGGATCATCGAGATCTACCTCGGGACGATCGCCTTCCACCAGATCGAGATCGGCACCGACGTGATCGCCCGCACCGACACCGCCAAGGAGGTCAAGGCGGGCAAGCGGCTGTACGGGCTGATGCCGGAGAAGAACGGCGCCCGCGACCTCGGCTGGGTCTATGAGATGGCCGCGATGGGCCAGCCTTTGCAGGCGCACCTGTCGGCGCAGCTCAAGAAGGCCGACTAGCGGCTCAAGAAGCCCGGCTAAAGGCGGCGGAAGGGGTTCGGGGGCGTCCCGGAAAAGGGAACGACCCCCGGACCTTCCCCGCCGGATGGCGGGAGACGCACAGGACTGGTGCGTCGGTCCGGGGGCCGGGTAACTGCCTGGTATTCGCCGATCACCGTCCGGTGATCGGCCACCGCCGTGCGATGACGACGGCGCCGCGGCAGGACGGCGACTAGCGGACAGTCACCTCGCGAGTCCCAGAATGAATCATTTCTTGGACCACCTCCTTTCGCGCGTGCCGCCAAGCTATGCGAGCATCCGGGCGGGAGGCAAACCCTTTTTCGGACGATTTCGCTGCGGCGGTTCGCCGCCCCCGGGACGTAGGATGCGGGCATGGCCGAGACGTGGCAGGAGGAGCTGCGGGCGAAGGGGTACCGCGTGACCCCGCAGCGGCAGCTCGTGCTGGAGGCCGTCCACAGGCTCGAGCACGGCACCCCCGAGGAGATCTGCACCGAGGTGCAGCGCACCGCGGGCGGCGTCAACATCTCCACCGTCTACCGGACGCTGGAGCTGCTGGAGGAGCTGGGGCTGGTCAAGCACGCCCACCTCGGCCACGGCCCCCCGAACTACCACCTGGCCGCCGAGGCCCAGCACATCCACCTGGTCTGCCGCGACTGCGGCCGGGTGAACGACGTGTCCCTGGACGCCGCGGCGAGCCTCGCCGCCGGGCTCGACAGCGACTACGGCTTCGAGACCGACGTCCAGCACCTCACCGTCTACGGCCGCTGCAAGGACTGCCGCGCCCGCTGACGCCGCGGGACTTCGGAGATGGTCTCGGACGGCTGATCAGGTCCGCGAGGCGTGATCCGCTTCCCGCCGCATAGTCTGGGCTGCATGGAGAGCCCGCTGCTGAACGTGCACGGGGCCGTCGCCGCCGACGCCCCCGACCAGGAGATCGCCGCGCACTACGGGGACCCGGTCCGCGAACAACGGCTGCTCGAGGCGGGCAAGGCGTTCGTCGACCGGAGCAACCGGGGCGTCCTGAAGGTCTCCGGCCCGGACCGGCTGTCCTGGCTGCACAGCCTGCTCAGCCAGCACCTGGAGGCGCTGGAGCCCGGCGCCGCGACGCAGGCGCTGCTGCTGACGATCAACGGCCACATCGAGCACCACCTGCACCTGGTGGACGACGGCGAGACGGTCTGGATCCACGTCGAGCCCGGTACCGCGCCCGCGCTCGCCGAGTTCCTCGACCGCATGCGGTTCTTCCTGCGCGTCGAGGTCGAGGACGTCTCCGACCGCTACGCCGTGGTGACCGGCCCTTCGGGCGACGGCCTGGCGGGCGACGGCCCGTCCCTCCCGGACGTCGCGGGCCTGACGACACGGATCGTCCTGCGGAGCGAGCTGGACGGGCTCGCCGCGGGTGACCTGCCCCCGGCGGGCCTCTGGGCCTACGAGGCACTGCGGATCGCCGCGCACGTCGCCCGTTTCGGCCGCGACACCGACCACCGGACGATCCCGCACGAGATCGGCGTGATCGGGACGGCCGTCCACCTGCACAAGGGCTGCTACCGGGGCCAGGAGACGGTCGCGCGGGTCGAGAACCTGGGCCGTCCGCCGCGCCGCCTGGTCTTCCTTCACCTGGACGGCAGCGTCGACCGGCTGCCCGCGCAGGGCGACCCCGTGGAGATCCCCGGCGGACGCCAGATCGGCTTCGTCGGCACCTCCGCACGCCACCACGAGCTCGGCCCGATCGCGCTCGCGCTGGTCAAGCGCAACGCCCCGGTGGACATCGAGCTGCTGGCCGGGGGAGTCGCGGCGTCCCAGGAGGTGATCGTCGCGCCCGACACCGGCGCGAACGCCAAGATCGAGCTGCGCCGCACCGCCGCCGACCGGCCCTAGCGGAACCGCCGAAGGGCGCGTAGAACACGGGCTCCAGGGGCAGAATCGTTCTCACGGGAGAGGCGGCCGTCCGAGTGGCCGCCACGCCCGGAGGAGGTGGGACCCGTCACCGCACCCGAGGAGCCCCCACGCCGCCCGCCCGAAGACGGCGACCGCTGGGTCGCGGGCCCCGGCGACACCGCGCCCGACCCGCCCTCGCCCCCCGAGAGCGTCCCGCCTCCGCCGCCCGGCCACTTCCCCGCCCCTGAACCCCTCCCGCCCTCCGGATCCCTGCCACCTTCCGGGCCTGCGCCGCCTTCCGGATCCCACGCGCCCTCCGGGGCGGTGCCGCCGCCTGGGCCCCCGCCGACCATGACGGCATCGTTCGGGCGGGGCGACCCCGCAGCGACCGAGGATTCGAGCGTCCCGCGTCCCGTGATGCCTCCGGACGCGCCGATGGCCCCCGCCCCGGCGCGGACGTCCACGCAGGCGGCCGGGGGACGGGGGAACCGGCGGAGGCCGCGGCGGGAGCCGCCCGGCGTGTGGTGGGCCGGGTTCGCGCTGTGGGAACTGCTGGCCTGGTACGTGGGCTCGTGGCGGCTCGCGCTGCTGGGGCTGGCCGCGTGGTGCCTGTACGAGTTCCTGCTGATCCCGACGGTGTGCCGGGTGATGACCGAGAAGGGCTACCCGTGCCGGGAACCGGTGCGCGGCAGGCCCTTCGCGTGCCGCCGTCCCGGGCACCAGGCGTTCAAGAACGAGGGGATCGCGCGGCTGCTCGGGCTGCGTCCCCGGCGTCCGGCGCGCGACGTCCGCCCGCTGCCCGCGCCCGTCGGGAACGACCGTCCGGCCTCCCTGCCCGTCCAGGACGACCGTCCGGGGCCGGTGCCCGTCCCGGAGGCGTATTCGCCCGCTCAGGCGGGCGCGCCCGCGCGGGACGAGCGGGTGGTGGTGCATTCGCGGGACGTCCGCGCGCGGCTCGCGCAGGCGGACCAGGTGTGCCTGATCCTCGCGGGCGCGGGCACGGTCGTCGCCATCGCCGGGATGATCTACGGATTCCGCGGCTGAGCCGTCGGAGCCGTCCTGCGCGTGTGGTCAGTATTCGAGGAGGACGGTGATCGGGCCGTCGTTGACCAGCTCGACCTTCATGTCCGCGCCGAAGACGCCGGTCTCGACCTTGGCGCCCAGGGCGCGCAGCTCGGAGACGACGGCCTCCACGAGGGGCTCGGCGACCGGGCCGGGGGCGGCGGCGGTCCAGGTGGGACGGCGGCCCTTGCGGGCGTCGCCGTAGAGCGTGAACTGGCTCACCACCAGCAGCGGGGCCCCGAGGTCGGAGCAGGACTTCTCGTCCTCCAGGATCCGCAGGCCCCACAGTTTCGCGGCCGTCTTCGCGGCCTTCTCGGGCGTGTCGTCGTGGGTGACGCCGACCAGGACCATCAGGCCCGGACCCTCGATCTCCCCCACGACGCGACCCGCCACGGTCACGCTCGCCCTGCTCACCCTCTGGACTACCGCTCGCATGACACGCCATTCTGCCTCCATGGGAGCAACGACGCTCATCACGGTGGCCCCGACCGGGGCGGAGTCGGCCAAGGCCGACGTCCCCGCCCTTCCGGTCACCCTGGACGAGCTGGTACAGACGGCCAAGGAATGCGAGGCGGCCGGAGCCGCCGTCATCCACGTGCACATCCGCGACGACGACGCGCGGCCGACCCTGGACCTCGCGCGGCTGCGCGACACCGTCCAGGCGCTGCGGGAGAGCACTGGACTGATCGTCCAGCTGTCCACGGGCGGCGCGGTCACCGACCCGTACGAGCACCGGCTGCGGGTGCTGGACGCCGAGCCGGACGGCTGCTCGCTGACCTGCGGGACGGTCAACTTCGGCGACGACGTGTTCATGAACCCCTGGCCGTTCATGGTGGAGCTCTACCAGCGGACGCAGGCCCAGCGGATCGTCCCGGAGTTCGAGCTGTTCGACCTCGGGCAGATCCGGTCGCTGCACCGCCTCCTGGACAAGCACGGCCTGCCGTTCGGCGGGCACGTCCACTGTGACCTGGTCATGGGCGTCCCGGGCGGGATGCCGGGGGACGCCCGGACGCTGGTCGCGGCGGTCGAGGCGCTGCCCGAGGGCGCGACCTGGTCGGCGACGGGCGTCGGCCGGACGTCCCTGCCGGTGATGTTCGCGGCGCTGTCGGCGGGCGGGCACCTGCGGGTCGGCATGGAGGACACCCTCACCTTCGCCCGGGGGCTGCCGGTGGCGGCGAACGTCCAGCTCGTCGAGCGGGCGGCCGAGGCGGCCCGGCTCGCGCAGCGTCCGCCCATGAGCGCGGCCGACGCCCGCGCCCTGCTGGGCGTCCGCAAGATCGACAACTGAACGAGGGCGCCGGGGTCCGGCGCACCCCACCAGGTCGGGTATGAGTAAGGACGAGAATGTCTGACTTGTGGGGGTTGTTGTGACGACGGTGTCCACGCCTGTCCTGGTCGAGGTGGAACGTTCCGGCTTCGTGGAGTCGCGCCACCGCGGCAGCGCGGTGGGACTGGCCGCCGACGGGACGACGGTGGTCCGCGCCGGGTTCCCGGACGAGCCGATCTTCCCGCGCTCGGCGAACAAGCCGATGCAGGCGGTCGCGATGGTCCGCTCGGGGCTCGCTCTGGAGGGCGAGCTCCTGGCGATCGCCGCGGGCAGCCATTCGGGCGAGGACTTCCACGTCGAGGGCGCCGAGCGGATCCTGGCGTCCGCAGGGCTGTCGGCGACGGCGCTCCAGTGCCCGGAGCAGTGGCCGCTCGACCAGGAGGTCGCGCTGGACGTGGCGCGCCGCGGCGAGGGCCGCACCCGGCTGCGGATGAACTGCTCCGGCAAGCACGCCGCGATGCTCGCGACCTGCGTGGCCGCCGGGTGGTCCACCGGCGACTACCTCGACCCCGCGCACCCGCTGCAGGTCGCCTCGCGCGAGGCGGTCGAGGCGCTGGCGGGCGAGAGCGTCGCGGCGGTCGGCGTGGACGGCTGCGGCGCGCCGCTGTTCGGGCTGTCGGCGACCGGTGTCGCGCGGGCGTTCCGGGCGCTGGTGACGGCCGAGCCCGGCACGCCCGAGCGCAGGGTCGCCGACGCGATGCGCGCCTATCCGGCCTGGACGTCCGGCACCCGGCGCGAGGAGCGCCTCCTGATGGACGCCGTGCCGGGCCTGCTGGTCAAGTGCGGCGCGGAGGGCGTGGACGCGTTCGCGTTCGCGGACGGCCGGGCCGGGGCCATCAAGGTCGACGACGGGTCCATGCGGGCCCGGACGCCGGTCACCGTGGCGCTGCTGCGCGCGCTCGGCGTCGAGCCCGCCGACCCGGCGGCGCTGGACGACCTGGCGACCGTCCGGCTGCACGGCGGCGAGGCGGTCGTGGGCGAGATCCGGGCCGTCCCGAACCTTTTCTGATCACGGGCGGAACGGCCGGAGGCGCGGCCCTGGAACGTTCCAGGGCCGCGCCTCCGCCGCGTCCCTGGTCATTCGAGGACGCGGGCCCGGCCGGCGCCGAGGCCCGGCAGGATCTCGGCGAGCGCGATCGCGACCACCAGCGCCACCGGGACCGTCCAGCCGGACGTGGCGTCCCGCAGCGCGCCGATCAGCAGCGGCCCGAACGCGGAGATCACGTAGCCGACGCCCTGCACCATCCCGGAGAGCTGGGCGGCGGTCGCGGCGTCCGGGGAGCGCAGCCCGATCATGGACAGCGCGAGCGCGAACGACCCGCCCTGGCCGAGTCCGAGCACCACGACGAACAGCCACATCCCGCCGAGCGGCGCCCAGGTCAGCCCGGCGAACCCGGCGGCCGTGAAGAGCCCGACCATCAGCGCGATCGGCCGCTGGTCGCGCAGCCGCGAGGCCAGCAGGGGCAGGGTCATGTTCCCGATGATCTGGATCAGGCTGGCCGCCGCGGTCACGAACCCCGCGCTGCTCTCCGACAGGCCCCGGTCGGTGAGCAGGGTCGGCACCCAGGCGAACAGGACGTACGCCAGCGACGACTGGAGCCCGAAGAACAGCGTGATCTGCCAGGCCAGCCGCGACCGCCACACCTTCCGCGCGATGTCCCGGTGCGAGGCGGCGGCGGCCGGGCCCGTCCCCGCCGCTGCGGCGGCGCGGCGCACCCGCAGCAGCCGGGGCAGCCACACCAGCGCGGCCAGCACGGACGGGACGGCCAGCAGGGACAGCGGCGCCCGCCAGTTCCCGCCGGTCGCGTCCTGCATCGGGACGGCCAGTCCGGACCCGAGCGCCGCGCCGCCGCTCAGCGCGACCGTGTAGAGCGCCGTCACCGCCGTGATCCGGTGCGGATGGTCGCGCTTGATGATGCCGGGCACCGCGATGTTGCCGATGCTGATCGCCATCCCGGCGACCAGCGACCCGGCGAACAGCGCCGCCGTCACCGGGATCATCCGCAGCCCGATCGCGGCGGTGAGCGTGACCATCGCGGTCACCAGCAGCGCCTCGGGACGCGGCGGACGGCGCAGGAACGCCGCCAGCAGCCCGTACGAGCCGAGGAACATCAGCGGCAGCGTGGTCAGCGCCCCGGCCGCCGTCCCGGACAGGTTCAGGTCGTCCCGGATGCCGCCGACCAGCGGCCCGACTGCGGTCAGCGCGGGCCGCAGGTTGACCGCCACGAGGACGATCAGCACGAGCCCGGCGACCGCCCCGGCGCGTCCGCGCGCGTCCTCTGGTGGTTTGAGGGGATTCGGTGGAGTTCGGGGGCTCGTGATCGAGAGGGAGGGCTCGGACTCCTCGCGGACGGTCACAGGGGGGCTCCTCAGGGGGTGTCGGGGGTGACCAGCGCGTCCAGCTCGGCCAGGGTGGGCTCGATGATCGTCCGGACGGCCCGCTCGGCCGCCTCGGGGTCGCGGGCCGCGACCGCGTCCAGCACGGCCTGGTGCGCCTCCTGGCTGGCCTCCGCGACGGCGACGTCGGCGCGCAGTGCGGCCATCGCCTCGCCGAGCCGTCCGGTGAAGTACCGGTACGCCTCGACGAGCAGGGGGTTCTTCCCGGCCTCGACCACGCCGAGGTGGAAGCGGGCGTCCGCCTCGCCGAACTCCCGGTCGTCGGCGGCGGCGCCGCGCGCGGCGAGCAGCCCCTCCAGGCGGGCCAGATCGGCGCCGGTGCGGCGGCGCGCGGCGAGCCGGGCGGCCTGGACGTCGTAGGCGAGCTGCACCTCGAACACGTCGATCAGCGTCGAGCGCGCCACGCCGGTCAGCATCGGCCGGGGGTCGACGCGGCTGCGCACGTACGTCCCGTCGCCCCGGCGGACCTCGAGCACGCCGATGTGGGTGAGCGCGCGGATCGCCTCCCGGACGGCCGGACGGCTCACCCCGAGTTCGCCCGCGAGCCGGTGCTCCCCGGGCAGCCGCTCGCCCACCTCCCAGCCGCCGCCGGTGATCTCCGACTGCAGCTGGTCGAGCACGGCGTCCACGGTCGAGCCCGTGGGGACCGGGTTGAGGGCCATGCCACCTCCATAGGTCAGATGTCAGACATCTTACCTACGCGAAAAAGATGGCTTTTGGGCGGGTGGGCCGCGAACGCCCCGGCGAGCGGCTACTCGTGGCCGCGGTGCTCGTACTCCTCGGGCTGGACGACGTCACGGCGGTTGCGCTGGCCGGGGTCCCCCTCGATGATCCCGCCCTGGACCGGGCCCCGGTCGGGCATCGAGCCCCTGGTCCTCTCCGGGCGTGCGCGCCTGCGCGCGGCGATCCGGGTCAGGACGAGCCAGGTGAGGATCGCCAGCGCGATGATGATCGGGCCCAGCACGAGCCAGTAGTTGTTCCCGACGTGGTGTCCGATGGCGAGCAAAGGAAAACACCTCCTCACCAGGCAGTACCCGGTGAGAAGGCGCTAATCCTCACATCTCGGGCGGCGTGCGGTCCGCCCTCCGTGGGCTCACATGCCGCGCGACTGGGAGATCGAGCCGGACGTGGCGAGGGTGAAGGTGCGCATGGACTCGGCGAACCGGGACAGGTCCCACTCGGCCGGGCCCTCGTACCAGTAGAGGTTGTCGGCGCCCTCGGCGCGGACGCCCGCGTCCTCGACGGTGCGGGCCCACCGGTCGACGACGTCGAAGACGACCGCGTACGGCAGGAACCGGGAGAACAGGGCGATGCGCTGCTGGGACGGCATCTCCGCGTCCGGCAGGGCGCCCCGCTCCAGGAACGCGCGGAACCCGATGGTGTGCGCCAGGACGGTCGAGCCGCGCGCGGTCTTGGCGGGCATGTACTGGCCGCCGTAGGCGAGCGCCGCGCCCGCGACGATCGCCGCGAGGCCGACCAGCGCGAGGTCGGTGGTGACGGCGAGGACGACGGTGGCGATGATGCCGAGCCCGGTCAGCGCCATGCCCGCGATCGTCCAGCGGGACCGGACGGTGTCCGGGCGGCGCGCGAACCAGCCCTGCTCGACCACGTCGTCGTACATCGCCGACCGGACGCGCTGGAGCTGCGTCGCGAACGTCCCGCCGAGCGCGGACAGCTTGACCGCCTCACGGCCGTCGAACAGCGCGCCGAGCAGGATCCGCTCGTACCGCAGCAGGTCGGCGTCGCCGCCCGCGCGCTGCAGCCGGCGCAGCGTCCAGTCGAGACGTCCGGTGGTGCCGCGGTCGTCCTCCTCGATCAGCAGGTGGCCGCGGACGGCCAGGTCGACGATGGTGGCGGTGACGTCGATCACGTCCGCCTGCTCGTCGATCAGCGTGCCGATCTGGCCGGGACGGACGCCGTCCGGCGGCTCGAACTCCTCGCCGGTGACGTGCCCGTGGTCGGCCTCGGCGGCCCGCTTGCCGACCACCCGGGTGTCCCGGCCTCGCACCATGTAGAGGCCGACGACGCCGCCGACCAGCAGGAGGAGCAGCGCCCCCAGCGCGGACGCGGTGACGCCGTTCACCGAGAACGCGGTCGCGGCGGTGTGGCGGCGCTCGAAGGCGGCCTTGCCGCCGGTCGCCCCGGCCGGGAGCCCGACGACGACGGTGAGGTTGTCGTCCGGCAGCATCTGGCTCTGGCTGAACACGCCCTGCGTGTGCGTGTGGTTCGTATAGAACTGCGTGCACCCGATCGTGCTGTCCAGGGCGCCCGCGAAGCAGTTGACGTTCTGGACCATGGCGGGCGCGTCGACCGTGGCGCGCGCCTGGGCGACGGGGACCTTCCAGCCGCCGATCGCCGTCCAGCGGAACTCCTCGGCGCCGTTCGTCTGGGCGACCGGGCCGCGCACGTCGTACTCCAGCACGACCGAGTGCTGCCCGGACGCCGCGCCGCCGGTGAGCTTCACCTCGGTCGTCGTCCCGGACGAGGAGACCGCCGTCTTCGTCGGCCCGCCGTCAGGGCTGGACGCCTTGACGTTCTCGATCTTCCAGACCCGGTCCCGCGTCACGCTGGAGTGCACGCGGGTGGTGAAGGTCCGCTCGAACCCGGGGCTGGTGAACTGGTAGACGATCGTCTCGCGGACGTGCGCGACGCCGCCCTTGGCCAGGGTGATCGCCGCCTCGTCCTTGACGACGCGGTCGGACACCCGCAGCGCCGATCCGCTCGCGGCCTGCGCGGGAAGCGCGACCCCGGCGGACAGAACGGCGGCGAGCGGCAGGGAGGCGACCAATGGCCACAGGCGACTCGACATGGCGGCAAATGGTAGCGGGCCCGCCCGTATAGTTCTGCCCTATGGCTGGTCACTACCCCCCTCCGGCCGGACGGCCGGGGCAACCTCCGTACGGTCCGCCGCCCCCGCGGCCGCCCTACGGCGGTCCTCCGCACGGCGCGCCGCCCGCGCAGCCGTACGGCGCCCCGCCCCGTCCTCCGTACGGCGCGCCGCCCCCGCCCCCGCAGGGACCGCCGCCGCCGTACCGGGGAATGCCCCAGCCCTACCCGCAGGGCGGTCCGCCGGTCGCCTACCGGTACATGCCACCGCGCCGTCCGCCGCGCCGCAGCGCGGGCGGGACGGTCGCCGGGATCATCGGCGGGTTCGCCGCGCTCGGCGTCGTCCTGATCGTCGTGCTGTCGGCGCTGTCGTCCAACCACACGACCGTCCAGTCCGGTGGGAGCGGCGTGACCGCATCCGGCCGGGGCAGCGGCGGGTCGCCGCAGAGCGCGACCCGCGCGACCGCGACGGACAACAAGTTGTACGCGACCGGCGCGCTGGACTCGGTGGGCTGCCACCTGCCCGCGCTGGACGAGACGTCCGACACGATGCGCCGGTTCATGAACGAGCTGAGCGACTGCCTCGACTCCACCTGGAAGGCGCAGTTCGCCAAGACCGGCATGTCGTTCGCGCCGCCGAACCGCGTGTTCTGGCTCACGTCCGGCAACAGCCCGTGCGGCAACTACCCGGCCCCCGGCTCGTCGGCGTTCTACTGCCCGGCGAACAACACGATGTACGTCGGGCTCAAGCACGTCATCGAGACCTCGGGCTCGGAGTCGGTGGAGCACTTCGCGGTGTTCGCGCGGGTCATCGCGCACGAGTACGGCCACCACGTCCAGGACCGGGCGGGCATCCTGCTCTACGGCGACCGCCTCATGGACCAGAGCGACCCGCTCGGCCGCGCCGAGGCCAGCCGCCGCATCGAGCTGCAGGCGCAGTGCTTCGCGGGCGAGTTCCTCGGCGCGAACCGGACGACCCTGCCGCTGGACCAGGCTCAGTACTCGGCGCTGGTCGTGGACGTCCAGGGCCGTGGCGACGAGAACCAGCCCGCCGACAAGCGCGACCACGGCTCCAGCAAGCACTACGCGGGCTGGGTCGTCCGGGGCATCCGGACGCAGAACCTGTCCGCCTGCAACACCTGGACCGCTTCGCCCAGCGCGGTCTCCTGATGTCCGGCTCCTGACGTCCGGGCGGGCGCGGTCAGAGCTTCGACCCGCCGGTCGCGTCCAGGACGCTGCCGGTGACCCAGCGGGAGTCGTCGGACGCCAGGAACGCGACGACGTCCGCCACGTCCTCGGGCGCTCCGACGCGTCCGAGGGCCGACATCGAGGCGGAGTGGTCCCAGGCTTCCTGGTTCCCCCGCAGCCAGGACGCGTTGACGTCGGTGTCGATGATCCCCGGCCGGACGGAGTTGGCCGTGATGCCGCGCGGCCCGAGCTCCACCGCCAGGTTCGTCGTGAAGTTGTCCAGGGCGGCCTTGGTCGCGCCGTAGGCCATGATCTCGGGCATCGCGACCCGGGCCAGCCCGCTGGACACGTTGATGATCCGCCCGCCGTCGTTCAGACGCGGCAGCGCCTTCTGGACGATGAAGAACGGCGCCCGGACGTTCACCGCGAACACCTGGTCGAAGCCGTCCTCGGTGAGGTGCTCCAGGTCGTCGCTGCGCCCGATGCCCGCGTTGTTGACGATGATGTCGACGCGCGCGCCGCCGGTGGCCTCGTCATAGGCGGCCCACAGGCGGTCGGCGTCGCCGCGCTCGCCGAGGTCGGCCTGGATCGCGATCGCCCTCCCGCCGTCCTTCTCGATCCGCGCGACGTTGTCCGCCGCCGACTCCGCGTCCCGGGCATAGGTGAGGACGACCGTCGCGCCGTCCGCCGCCAAGCGCTGGGCGATGGCCCGCCCAATGCCCCTGCTGCCCCCGGTGACCAGCGCGAACTTCCCGTCCAGACGTCCCGTGCCCATGGTCGTTCGACCGCCTCTCATTTATTGAATGATCGCTCAAGAAAGAAGCTAGCACAGATTCTTGAGCGGTCGATCTAGAATTGGGGCATGACCGAGACCCGCCGGGGCCGTCCCCGGGCCTTCGACCGCGACGCCGCCCTCGCGTCCGCCACCCGGCTGTTCTGGGAGCGCGGCTACGAGGCGACCTCCATCGGCGACCTGACCGAGGCCATGGGCATCCGCCCGGCCAGCCTCTACGCCGCGTTCGGCGACAAGAAGACCCTGTTCAGGGAGGTCGTCGCGAGCTACCAGCGGACCGAGTGGGCGGACTTCGTGGCCCGAGCCCTGGACGAGGAGCCCACCCTCTACAGGGGGTTCGCCCGCGCCCTGCGGGACGCCGCCGAGATCTACACCGACCCGTCCCATCCGGCGGGCTGCCTGGTCATCCGGGCGGCGACGAACGTCGCGGCGCGCGACGCCGAGATCGAGGCGTACCTCCGCGACATCCGCAACGCCAACGTGGACGGGTTCGCCGAGCGGGTGCGCGCGGCCGTCCGGCGCGGCGAGCTACCGGACGCCACCGACCCGGACGCGGTGGCCCAGCTCTTCGCCATCGCGCTGCAGGGGCTGTCGCAGCGCGCGGGCGACGGCGCGACCGCTGACGACCTGCGTCCGGCGGTCGACATGGTCCTCGCGGCCTGGCCGGGGAGCCGGGATTGAGCGACGTCGACGCTGGTCAGGATGGCTGTGAGCAGTCTCACCGGGGAAGTGCTAGCAAGCCGCTTGCAATTGCAAGCACCGTGACGGAGGGTGGAGGCATGGCGAGTTCGAAGGTCGGCTCCATCGGGGAGTACATCCGGGAGCAGCGCACGCGGGCGAAGATCTCGCTGCGCCAGCTCGCGGACGTCTCGGGCATCTCCAACCCGTACCTGAGCCAGATCGAACGCGGCCTGCGCAAGCCGAGCGCGGAGATCCTCCAGCAGATCGCGAAGGGTCTGCGGATCTCCGCCGAGGCGCTGTACGTCCAGGCGGGCATCCTCGAGGCCCGCGAGGCCGAGAGCGACGTGCAGGCCGCGATCCGGACCGACCTGATCCTCACGGAGCGTCAGAAACAGGTGTTGCTCGACATCTACGACTCGTTCCGCAAGGAGAACGAAGCAGCCGGAGTCGTCCCCGAGGCCGCGCCACCGGGCGCGCGCGAGGCGGACGGCGAGCAGGCACCCGCAGCACGGGAAGGGAAACAGGTTCGATGACGCTTGCCGACACCCTCCGAGAGAACAAGGTCGTCTACACCGTCGCCGGCGCGGGCGACCTCGCGGTCGAGAAGCTCCGCGAGGCCCCCGAGCAGGTGGGCAAGGCGCGCGAGACGGCCGCCAAGTACCAGGACGAGGTCCGCGAGAACCTCGGGAAGTACCGGGGCGAGGTCCTGGAGAACCTGGACAAGTACGGCGACGAGGTTCGGGAGAACCTCGGGAAGTACCGCGGGCAGGTGCGTGACACGGTCGCGAGGTACCGCGGCCAGGTCCGCGAGAACGTGGACAGGTACCGCGGCGAGGCACGCGGGAACGTGGAGAAGATCCAGGAGAAGGTCGAGGTCAAGGACCTTCCGGGCGCGGCCGTCGCGTACGTGACGCACTTCGGCACCCGCGCCGTCGGGTTCGTGGACGAGCTGGCCGAGCGCGGCAAGAAGGTCGTCCACGGGGCCGCCTCCGAGGTCGCCCAGGGCGCCGAGGCCGTCGCCGAGGTCGCCGCGGGCGACCAGGGCAAGGGCGCGTCCAGGGCCAAGGCCGCCCGGACGAGGAAGGCCGCCGGGGAGCAGACTCGCTCCGGCGCGTCCACCCCGAAGTCCGGCTCCTGACCCTCAGGGGCGGGGGACCGCCGGACGCTCGACGCGCGAAGGGGCCCGGCCGGGAACACCCGGCCGGGCCCCTTCGTCGTTCGATGTACCGGCTGGACAGGCCGCATAGGGTGGGGAGTCCACTCGCCGAACACGCGGCGCCCACCCCGGCGCCGCCCGGAACGGACAGGAGCGTTGATCGTCGGTGACCGGCTTCGGTGTGCTCGACTACTTCTTCTGGATCCTGCTGCTCATCGCGTTCGTGATGGAGGCGTGGGCGCTGATCGACGCGCTGACCGTGCCGACGAACGCCTACGCCGCCGCGAGCAAGCAGAGCAAGAAGCTCTGGATGATCATCCTGATCGTCGCGGCCGTGGTGGGGCTCGCGGCGGCCGTCCTGCCGCTCCAGGGCTCCTCGCCGATCGCGATCCTCTTCGGCATCCTGCCGGTGGCCTCGTTCATCGCCGCCGCCGTCTACCTCGCCGACGTCCGTCCGGCGGTCAAGCAGTTCAAGGGCCGCGGCGGCGGCCGGGGCTCCAACATGGGCCCCTACGGGCCCTGGTAGGCCGCGGATCCACCCCCGGGACGGGCGTCCGCCGCGGTCCGGGGGTGATCCGGAACACTTGCAAGTGGGCACTTACTTCAGGCACCCTGGGCGGGTCCGCCGATCCGTGCGACGGGCGCCGGGCGGAGGCTGCCGCCGACCGGACGCCGTGCGAAGTGAGGCTCCCGTGACCAGTGCCCCCACCCTCCCGCTCGCCGCGGGCTCCGGCCCGGACGGGCCCGGCGCCGCCGGTGAGCCGATCCCGCGGGTCGTCCGCGAGCTGGTCAGCGGCCCGTCCCTGGCCGCGGGCGGCGCGAACGTGATCATGCAGCTCTCCCGGCTGCCCGTCGGGCTCGGCGTCGTGGAGTCCAAGGTCGAGTCCGGACGCATCGACCGGCACCCGGTCAAGCGCACCCGCACCACGCTCACCTATCTGATCGTCGCGATGCTCGGCGGCCCGGACGAGCGCGTCTGGATGCGTGAGGAGATCAACCGGCAGCACCGCCGCGTGCGCAGCGAACCCGGCGCGGACGTCCGGTACAACGCGTTCGACCGCGAGCTCCAGCTGTGGGTCGCCGCCTGCATCTACTGGGGCATGGAGGACGTCTACCGCCGCTTCTACGGCGAGCCGTCCGAGGCGGCGCTCGCCGACTTCTACCGGCACGGACGGCGGTTCGCCACGACGCTCCAGGTGCCGGACGACATGTGGCCCGAGAGCCGCGAGGCGTTCGAGGAGTACTGGCGGGACGGCCTCGCGAAGCTGAGCAGCACCCCGGAGACCCGCGCCTACCTGCGCGGGATCGCGAAGGCGGCGTTCCTGCCGAGGTCCGTCCAGCGCGTCGTCGGCCCGGCGAACCGGCTCCTCACCGTCGGGTTCCTGCCGCCGGAGTTCCGCGAGGAGCTGGGCTTCACCTGGACGGCCCGGGACCAGCGGGCGTTCGACGCGGGCGTCCGGGCGCTCGCGCTCGCCAACCGGACGATGCCGAGGCCGATGCGCGAGTTCCCGTTCAACGCCTACCTGTGGGACTTCCGCCGTCGCATGCGCACCGGCCGCTCCTTCGTCTAGGGGGCACCTCCGGGGGCGTGGCTCCGCCCGATAGCACTACGCGCCGTAGTACGTAAGTCGGTAGTACTACCCCGCGTGGTGATCTGTCTCACCCGTCGCATACAGTGGACGCCGTGAAGGGTCTGGGAGAGCTTGAACGCACCGTCATGGAGGTCTGCTGGGCGCGCGAGGAGGCCGGTGTCGTCCCCGCCACCGCCCGCGACGTGAGCCGCGCGCTGGCCGACCAGCGCGACCTCGCGCACACCACGGTCATGACCGTGCTGGACCGCCTGGCCAAGAAGGGATTCCTTGATCGTGAGCGGGACGGCCGCGCGTGGCGGTACCGTCCCAGTGCGAGCAGGGAGGGATATGTGACCGAGCTCATGCTGGGCGCGCTGAACGAGACCGGCGACCGCGACGCGGCGCTGGCGCACTTCGTCCGGTCGGTGTCGCAGGACGAGATCGACGTCCTCCGCCAGGCCCTCGAAGAGATCACCCTGGAGCCACCGGCATGACAGGCCCGGCCCTGCTCGCGGCGGTCGCGCTCCTGACCGTCCTCGGCGCGCACGGGCTGTCGAAGGCTCGCTGGACGTGGCGCACCCCCCGCATCGCGATCGGGCTGTGGCAGGCCCTCGGCCTCGGCTGGGGCATCGCCACGATCGGCGCGCTGCTGAGCGTGGCCCTGCTCCCGTACGGGCAGGGCATCGTGCACG
Source organism: Actinomadura oligospora ATCC 43269 (assembly GCF_000518265.1). Taxonomy (GTDB): domain Bacteria; phylum Actinomycetota; class Actinomycetes; order Streptosporangiales; family Streptosporangiaceae; genus Spirillospora; species Spirillospora oligospora. Next base: position 84,681 of record NZ_JADG01000019.1, read on the forward strand.
GGGTCCCCGGCCTGGTGGCCGACAACGCCGCGCGGCTCGACGTGGTCCACATGGCCGCGCTGCTCGCCGCCGTGGCGCTGACCTTCGTCCTGCTCACCATGCTCGCCACCGCGGTCGTCCGCGTGGTGCGGGCCCGCCGCAGGCACCGCGCGCTGCTCGCGCTGGTCGCCCGCGGCGACTCGGCCGCCCCCGACGCGCTGGTCCTCGACCACCCGGGAGCGGCCGCGTACTGCGTTCCGGGCGTCCGGTCGTCCAAGGTCGTGGTGAGCGCCGGGACGCTGGAACTGCTCGACGACCGGGAGCTGGCCGCCGTCCTCGCGCACGAGCGCGCGCACGCGCGCGAGCGGCACGACCTGGTGCTGCTGCCGTTCTACTCGCTCCGCCAGGTGTTCCCGCACTTCCGGCTCGTCGGACGATGTCTGGACGCCGTCGAGCTGCTCATCGAGATGGCCGCCGACGACCGCGCCCGCCGTCACCGCCCCGCGAAGGAGCTGGCGACGGCGCTTCTGCGTTTCGCCGCCGCCCGTCCGGCGGCGGCCCCGTCGGGCACGCTCGGCGTGGCCGCGGCCGACGACCTGCCGGTCCTGGCCCGCGTGAACCGCCTGCTCCGCCCCGAGCCGCAGCCCCGCCGCATCCGGGTGGCCGCCACCGTCGCGATCCCGATGGCGATCATCATCCCGGCCCTCCTCTGGACGCTGCCACCCTTCTAGAACGCCTTCACCCCTCACACACGCCGGTCCAGGACCCGATCCCGGACCGGCGTTCCGCTGTCACCACCCGCCGCGCCGTCCGGGGGAGCAACAGCGACAGCGGGATGGTCGCCAGCGTGAGCGCCAGGTCTCCCAGCAGGGTGAGACGCGCCGCCCCGACCAGGCCGTGCCGTCCGGCCAGCGTGAAGAACACGGCGCCGGACGCGGAACAGCGCGAGGTCCACGACCGGTTCGGCCGTCCGGCGCTCCCAGAGCAGCGTCGCGGCCAGCACCGGGAGGCTCGCGCCGAGCGACAGCCAGGTCCACAGCGGCCAGCCCTCCTCGCGCCCCAGCACCAGCGGGGCCAGCGCCAGCCCGAGACCGGACGAGACGCCGAGCACACCGGCGACGTCCAGCCGGGGAGCGGTCCGGGCCTCGGCGCGCGGGAGGACGCGGGTCGCGAGCAGCGCCGCCGGGACGCCGACCGGCACGTTCACGAGGAAGATCGTCCGCCAGCCGAGGCCGAACAGGTCGGCCTGGAGCAGCAGCCCGCCGAGCACCTGCCCGCAGACGCCGCCGAGCCCCATGACGGCCCCGAACCAGCCCATCGCCCGCGCCCGCCGCTCCGGCGCGAACGACGCGGTGATCAGTGCGAGCACCTGCGGCACCATCGCCGCCGCCGCCCGGCTGCCGGAACCCGAGCTGGAGGGGGCGCTGCGGTCCGCGATCGAGCAGGGCGTCCTGGCGCGGCCGGTCCGCGACCACCACGCCTTCCGGCGCGATCTCGTCCGGCAGGCGGTGTACGAGGACATGCTGCCGAGCGAGCGCACCCGCTTCCACCTGTGGTTCGGACGCGCGCTCCAGGCCGATCCGTCCCTGGCGCCACCTGATCACGTCCTGCCGCTGCTCGCCGCCCACTGGCAGGTCGCGGGTGAGCGCGAGGAGGCGCTCGCCGCCTGCCTGCGGGCCGCGCGGGCCGCCGCCGACATGCACGCCTACCCCGAGCAGCTGCGGATGCTCGAACGGGCCCTGACGCTCCTGCCTCCCGGCGCGGACCGGTCGCGTGCGCTGTCCCTCGCCGCCGCGGCGTGCCTGCACGCGGGCGAGGCCGGACGCGGCGTCGAGCTGGCGACCGAGGCCCGGTCGCTGCTCGACCCGACCCGGGCCGATCCGTCCCCGGCCGACTCGTCCCCGGCCGACTCGTTCCGCCGCCGGGCCCTCCTGCTGGACCTGCGCAGCACGCTGGCCCACCGCCTCGGCGAGGACGGCCTGTCCGACCTGCGCGAGGGCGTCGCCCTCCTCGAGGACGGCCCGGACCGCGCCCGCCTGACGTCCACGCTGGCGAACCGTCTCTACCTGATGGCCCGGTTCGACGAGGCCCGGACGCTCGCGTCCCGGGCGCTGGAGATGGACGGGGACGAACGCGTCCGGGCCTGGGCCCAGCTGACCCTCGCCGCCCTCGCGGCCCTGGACGGGGACCTTGACGAGACCGCGACCCGCACGGCCGAGGCCGAACGCCTGGTCCTCGCCTCGGGCGACGCCACGACCCGGTGCGTCGCGATCCTGTGCGAGGCGGACGCGCTGCACGCGATGGGCGAGGACGAGCGGGCCTGGGAGCACGCGCGGAAGGGCATCGAGACGGCCCGCGAGCACGGCCTCGTCCGCGACCAGGGAGCCGGGCTGACCGCCCTGGCGGCCGAGGCCCTGGTCACGCTCGGCCGCTGGCCCGAGGCCCGCGCCGTCCTCACCGCCTGCCTGGACCGGGATCCGCCGCCGCTGCTCCGCGCCCTCGCCCTCACCACCCTCGGCGGGATCGAGCTGGCCGCGGGCGACACCGAGGCCGCGGCATCGGCCGCCGCGGAGGCGCGCCGGAACCTGAGCGCCACCTATGGCGGACGCATGTTCCAGCTGCGGCTGCTGGACCTCGAATGCGCCGTGGCGTCCGACCCGGACGCGCTGCTGGCGGACGTCCTGTCGGCTCCGGACCTGCTGGCCCACCCGCGCCAGGTATGGCCGCTGCTGGACACCGCGGCCCGCCGCACCAGGACGCATCGGCCCCGGATCCGGGCGCTGGCGGCGGACCTTCCCGTCGTCGGGCCCGTCCAGGAGGCGCATCGGCTGACCGTCCTGGCCGAAGTGGGCGACGCCTCCTGGCGGCATGCCGCCGACGCCTGGCGGTCGCTGAAGCACCCGCACCGCCTGGCGTACGCCCTCATGCGCGCGGGCTCGGTGGGGGAGGCGACCGCGTTGACCACGAGCCTGGGCGCGACCCCCTTCGCCTCCGAGACGTCGTTCCCGCCGCTGACGCCACGCGAGGTCGAAGTGCTCGGCCTGGTCGCGCTCGGCTACAGCAACCGCCGGATCGGCGAGCATCTGTTCATCTCCGGACGCACGGCCGGAGTGCACGTCTCCAACGTCCTCGCGAAACTCGAGGTCGCGTCGAGGACCGAGGCGGCGGCGGCGGCGCACCGGCTGAAACTCATCGGATGAGTCCGGTCCGGGCAATTCGTGGCCGATGACGCGGTGGGGCCTGTGGGGGCCCTCCAGGCGCGTGAGAATGGGGACGTGCTCACCGACCGGCTTCGGACGTGGATGGGGGAGACCCCACGGCTGCCCGCCTTCGTGTACGACCTGGACGCGCTCGGCGCCCACGCGCGCCGCATCAGGGACGCGGTGCCGGTCGAGGTCTTCTACGCGGCGAAGGCCAATCCGGACGCGCCGGTCCTGCGGACGCTCGCGCCGCACGTGGACGGGTTCGAGGTGGCCTCGGGGGGCGAGTTCCGGCACGTCCGGGACGTCCTGCCGGACGCGCGGCTGGCGTTCGGCGGTCCCGGAAAGACCGACTCCGAACTCGACCTCGACGCCGACCGCCTGCACGTCGAGTCGCCGTTCGAGCTCGCCCGGCTGGCCGCGAAGCGCCGAGAGGCGGACGTGCTGCTGCGGGTGAACCTGGCGGTGGACCGGGAGGACGTCGCGCTCGCGATGTCCGGCCCGTTCGGGATGGACCCCGTCCTGATCGAGGAGTGCCACGCGATCCTGGCGTCCGCGCCGTGGCTGCGGCTGCGCGGCGTCCACGCGCACCTGGCCTCGGGCCTGGACGTCCCGGACGCGCTGGCCCAGTCCCGCGAGATTCTGGACTGGGCGCGTCCGTGGGCGGAGAAGGCCGGGGTGGAGGATCCGGAGTTCAACCTGGGCGGCGGGATGGCGGTCGACTACGCGTCCCCGGCCCGGACGTTCGACTGGGAGACCTACGGGCGGGAGATCGCGCGGCTCGTCCGTCCCGGTGAGACCCTGCGGATCGAGCCCGGACGGGCCGTCACCGCCTACTGCGGCTGGTACGTCACCGAGGTCCTGGACGTGAAGCCCGCGCACGGACGCTGGTACGCCGTCCTCCGCGGCGGGACCATGCACCTGCGGACCCCGGTGACCAAGCAGCACGACCAGCCGTTCACCGTCGTCCCCGGGCGGACGGGCGGCTCGGCGGCTCCGGCCGTGCGGGACGCGGAGATCACGCTGGTCGGGCAGCTGTGCACGCCCAAGGACGTCTTCGCGCGCGATGTCCCCGTCGCCGAGATCGGCGTCGGGGACATCGTCGCTTTCGGCATGTCAGGCGCTTACGGCTGGAACATCTCGCATCGCGACTTCCTCATGCACGACCCGCCGGGGTTCCACTACTTGGTGAGCGAGGTGCCGTAAAGGCGCTCGACGTGGAGGCGGATGACGACGCGGCGGTCCTTCACCATCTGCCCGAGGAAGGCCGCCTCGTCCGCCGGATCCGGAAAGCCGCCCATCATGTCCAGCAATTCGCGGGAGACCGCGTCGCCCGGCTCCGCGGCGACGTCCGACAACTCCGCGGTCCCTTCGGCGACGGCGAACGCCATGAAGTCCTCACTGGAGACATAGAGGGACGTTCGCGGGTTGTTCCGCAACTGCCGGACCTTGAGCCGGTCCGCCGTGGTCGAGATGCGGACGATCCGCTCCTTCTCGTCCCAGGAGAAGACGACCGTGGACATGTGCGGGTGCCCGCTGCGCTTCACCGTCGCCAGAGTTCCGAAAGTGGTCGCGCCGATCAGTTCGGACGCCTCCTCGTCCGAAAGCGCGACGGGTGCGGGTCCATCTCCGGGGCCATAGGCGGTCATCGTGGTTTCTCCCTTTTCCTTAGAGCTCAACGGTTGCGGGGGCCGGGGCCGGGGCCTCGGCGGGGGACGGCTCGGACGCGGGCGTCACCCGGCGCAGGACGACCAGCGACAGGACGATCCCGGCGGTCAGCAGCCCGGCGCCGGCCCAGAAGGCGACGTGGTAGCCGTGCGTGAGCGCGGCGCGAGACGTCCCGCCGGTGTTCGCGGCGGCGACGGCCGACAGGGCCGCGACGCCGAGGGCCGCGCCGATCTGCTGCGTCGTGTTGAAGACGCCCGACACCACTCCGGCGTCCTCGGGCTTCGCGCCGGACATGCCGAGCCCGGTGAGCGACGGCATCACGAGCCCGAACCCGCCCGACAGCAGCATGAGCGGCAGCAGGTCCGTCGCGAAGTGCCCGTCCACGGGGACGCGGGCGAGCAGCAGCCGCGCGGCGAGCAACAGGACGAGCCCGGTCACGAGGACGGTCCGGGCCCCGAGCCGGTCGATCAGCCGCGCCGCGACGAAGAGCGACACGACGGCGATCGCGCCCGCCGCGGGAAGCATCGCGAGCCCGGTCTCGGACGCGTTGTAGCGCAGGACGTTCTGCATGTAGAGCGCGACCATGACCTGGAAGCTGAACAACGCGGCCAGGACGACGAACTGGACGAGGTTCGCGCCCCAGACGTTCCGGTCGCGCAGCACGCGCAGCGGCATCAGCGGGACGGCCGCGGTGGTCTGCCGGGCGACGAACCCGCCGAGGAGCGCCAGCGCCCCGAGACCGAGGCCGAGCGTCCGGAGCCCCCAGCCCGCGGACTCGGTCTGGACGATCGTGTAGACGCCGAGCATGCTCCCGGCGGTCACCAGCGCCCCGCCGAGCACGTCCGCGCCCGCCGCGAACCCGAGGCCCCGGCCGGACGGCAGGTACCGCAGCGCGGCGAGGACCGTGGCCAGCCCGAGCGGAAGGTTGATCAGGAAGATCCAGTGCCAGTTCAGCGCGTCGGTGAGCACCCCGCCCAGGACCTGCCCGAGGGACGCGCCGACCGCGCCGGTGAACGCGAAGGCCGACAGCGCGCGGTTCCGCTCGGCGGGCGCGGAGTACAGCGTGGTGATCATGCCGAGCGCGACCGCCGAGGTCAGCGCGCCGCCGACGCCCTGGGCGAACCGCGCCGCGATCAGTGTCGCGGGGCCGGTGGCCGCCGCGCACACCGCCGAGGCGAGGGTGAACACCGCGATCCCGGCGACGAACACGGCCCGTCGTCCGGCCAGGTCGCCCAGCCTGCCCGCCAGCAGCAGCAGGCCGCCGAACGCGATCACGTAGCCGTTGACGACCCAGGTCAGCCCCGCGTCGCCGAGCCCGAGGTCGCGCTGCATCGCCGGCAGCGCGACCGTCACGATCGACCCGTCCAAGATGATCATCAGCGGACCGGCGCACAGCACGGCCAGCGCCAGGGCCCGTGATCGAACGCTCTCCATCAACTCTCCTCAGGCGACGCCCGCCGGTCCGGCGCGAACGGCCGGACCCGGCCGCGCCCGGTCGGCGCGACAGGAGAGACGTTAACAGATAGTTCTGTTGTAGACGATATGTATCCGATCTAGATTATTGGCGAGTGTCCGGCTTCACGGGCGCGGGCGGGACGGCGCGGCGGCCTCCAGGGCGTCGACGGAGCCGGACATGATCGTCCGGAGGTGCGCGGTGATGTGCTCGACCGGCCAGTCCCACCAGGCGATCTCCAGGAGGCGGGCGACGTCCTCGGGCGCGAAGCGGGTGCGGATGAGCCGCGCCGGGTTGCCGCCGACGATCCCGTAGTCGGGGACGTCCGAGGTGACCACCGCGCCGGACCCGACGATCGCGCCGTGCCCGATCCGGACGCCCGGCATGACCGTCGCGCCGTTCCCGAGCCAGACGTCGTTGCCGACGACGGTGTCGCCGCGGTTCGGCAGGCCGGTGAGCAGGTCGAAGTGCTCGGCCCACGCGCCGCCCATGGTCGGGAACGGGAAGGTCGACGGGCCGTCCATGCGGTGGTTGGCGCCGTTCATGATGAACCGCACGCCGGTCGCCAGCGCGCAGAACCTGCCGATGACCAGCCTCTCCGGCCCGTAGTGGTACAGGACGTTGCGGGTCTCGAAGGCCGTCGCGTCGTCCGGGTCGTCGTAGTAGGAGTACTCGCCGACCTCGATCAGCGGGGACGTCACCAGCGGCCGGAGCAGCACCACCCGCGGCTGCCCGGGCATCGGGTGCAGCACGTCCGGATCGGTCGGCAGGGCGTTCGGGGCGGTCATCGGCACTCCATTAATGCGACAAGTGATGCATTAAGATGCTGGCATGACCTCGTCCAGCGAGCAAACCCGTCCAGGAGACCCCGGGGACGGCGCGCCACGACGCCGCCCGGGTGGACGGACCGAACGTGTTCGCACGCAGGTGCTCGACGCGGTGCAGGCCGAACTCGCCGAGAACGGGTACGACGCGCTGACGATCGACGGTGTCGCGGCCCGCGCGGGCGTGCACCGCGCGACGGTCTACCGGCGCTGGCGCGACATCGGCGGCCTGCTCGCGGACGTCTTCGACGCGGCGAGCGACGATGACTGGCAGCCCGCCGACACCGGCTCGCTCCAGGGCGACCTCACGGCCCTGAACGAGGAGAGCCAGGTGGCGCTGACCGCGCAGCCGCCGCTCGTGTCCGCGCTGATCGCCGCGTCCTTCCGCTCCGACGAGGCCGCGCGCGGCGTCCGCGAGCTGTGGGAGGACCGCTACACCCGCTGCGAGGTGATCGTCGCGCGGGCCGTCGAGCGCGGCGAGATCCCACCGGGCACGGACGCGCGGCAGCTGCTCATCGCCGCCACCGCCCCGGTCTACCACCGGCTCGTCCTGCTCCGGACGCCGCCCGACCCGGACCTCCCCGCGCACGCGGCGAGGACGGCCGTCCTCGCCGCCACCGCCGGAGCCTTCGCCACGAGCGACTAGGAACGCCCAGGCTGCGGCACGCGCGCTCGCCGCGTCTGTCGGCCGTCGCGTCCGCTGGTCGGTGCCCGCGCGGGCGCTGCGGGGTTGGGGTTCTAGAGGGCGCGCTCGCGGGTGCGGCGGGCCGAGGTGGACGCGACGGGTTCGGCGAGCAGCCCGGTGGCCAGGCGGTTCATCGCGCGGAGGAAGACCTCGCGCTCGTCCTCGGGTAGCGCGTTCAGCACCTCGGCGTGGACGGAGTCCACGATCTCCTGGCTCCGCGCGGCGACCTCGGCGCCCTTGTCGGTGACCGCGATGACGCGGGCCCGCCGGTCCCTGGAGGACGGGCGGCGCTCGGCCAGGCCGCCGTGCTCCAGCGCGTCCACGGTGCTGACCATCGTGGTCTTGTCCATGTCGCCGATCTCGGCCAGCTGGTTCTGGGTGCGCTCCTCCTCCTGGGCGTGGACGAGGACGCAGTGCATGCGCGCGGTCAGGCCGATCTCGGCGAGCGCCGCCGCCATCCGCGTCCGCAGGACGTGCCCGGTGTGGTCGAGCAGGAACGAGACGTCGGGCGTGACGCCGGAGGTGGGTGCGAGAGAGGTCATGCCCCCATTCTAGTTCCGTAGCGGATTATCCGCTTTTGTGTTGATCACAGGTCTGGGCAGCGGCGCGCCCGGCCGGGTACGCTGAGGCCATGCATCTCAGCGTCTGTCTTGGTTGGTGGCCGTCCTCGGACGGCTGACCAGGCGTACGCGCAGGCCGTCCGAGTACCGGGCGGCCTTTCTCCTTTTCGAGGGGTCCGCCCTGAGAACCGCCCTCGAAGGAGAAGAGCATGACCCTCACCACCCCCGAACTCTCGGAACTCGTCGCCGGCGACGCCGCGCGGCACCGCGTCCTGACCGGTGACCGCCCGACCGGCCCCCTCCATCTCGGCCACTACTTCGGCACCCTGGAGAACCGCGTCACGCTGCAGCGCGCGGGCGTCGAGGTCTTCGTGATCATCCCCGACTACCAGGTGCTCACCGACCGGGACGTGGCCGACCGGCTGGAGGAGAACGTCCTCGGCCTGATCGCCGACTATCTGGCCGTCGGCATCGACCCGGCCACCGCGACGATCTTCACGCACTCGGCCGTCCCGGCGCTGAACCAGTTGTTCCTGCCGTTCCTGTCGCTGGTCTCGGTGCCGGAGCTGAGCCGGAACCCGACCGTCAAGGACGAGATCGAGCACTCCCGGCAGAGCGCGGTCAGCGGGCTGATGTTCACCTACCCCGTCCACCAGGCCGCCGACATCCTGTTCTGCAAGGCCGACCTGGTGCCGGTGGGCCGCGACCAGGCCCCGCACCTGGAGGTCACCCGGACGGTCGCGCGCCGCTTCAACGAGCGGTACGGCCAGGTCTTCCCGGTGCCGGAGTGCCTCCTGTCCGACGTCCCGCTGCTGCTCGGCACCGACGGCCAGAAGATGAGCAAGTCGCGCGGCAACGCGATCGCGCTGTCCTCGACGGCGGACGAGGTCGCGCGCCTGGTCAAGCGGGCCAAGACCGACGCCGACCGGCACATCGCCTACGCGCCGGAGACCCGTCCCGAGGTGTCGAACCTGGTGCGGCTCGCCGCGCTCGCCCAGGGGCGCGCGCCGGAGGAGGTCGCGGCGGAGATCGGCGACCGCGGCGCGGCCGAGCTCAAGCGGGTCGTCACCGAGTCGGTGAACGAGTTCCTGCGTCCGATCCGGGAGCGCCGGGCCGCGTTCGCCGCCGACCCCGGGCAGCTGCGGGCCATCCTCGCCGCGGGCAACGCGCGCGCGAACGAGATCGCAGGAACCACGCTGGCCGAGGTCCGGAAGGCCATGGCGATGACGTACTAGGCGATGGTGTCGATGCGGGCGAGGAAGTCGGGACGTCCGAGCAGGCCGGACAGTGCGGGCATGACGGCCGGTGGAGGGCCAGGCCGTACGCGAGGTGGGCCCGCACGCCGTCCGCCCGGCCGGAGCGCGCGGGCGATGTTGGCGAACGCGGCGACGGGATCGGCGAAGAACATCACGCCGAACCGGCTGTTGGAGCGGCGTCAAGCCCTCGGGTGTCGGTGCTGGTGGGGGCCGTGAATCCCTCGCTCGGGGCACGACGGGGCGCGACCTGCGGGGGAGGCGGATGGTGATCACGGGGGAGGTGTGCCGGACGGGCGCGGCCCGAGGCTTGGGGACGTCGAGAAGCCCCGAACCCGGGAGAGGGTCGTGTCCGAGACCGTTCACACACGGCGTCCGCATCGGATCGCCGCCGCGTACGCCCGCCTGCACGGACGCCCCGCCGAGGGCGTGCCGCGCTGGGCCGTCGTCGCCGCCCACGCGACGGCCTGGGTCGTCCTGCCGTCGTGCCTGTGGCGGCTGGCGTTCGGCCTCTTCGGCCTGCCGATCGCCGAGCATCCGCGCACGGCGGCGGACATGAGCGGCGACACGCCCTCATGGCTCCCGCAGGGGGCCTACATGATCGTGTTGTCCCTGGTCAGCGAGGGGTTGGCGTTCCTGACCGTCGGCCTGGTCAGCACCTGGGGCGAGCGGGTCCCGCGCTGGGTGCCCGGCCTCGGCGGACGCCGGATCCCCACGCTCGCGGCGGTCGTCCCGGCTGCGCTCGGGGCCGCCGCGGTGATCTGGATCTGCGCGTTCGGGCTGTTCTTCTCGCACCCGACCGAGGAGTTCCACCAGACCTTCGCCCACCAGTGGCAGCTCAACCTGCTCATCGTCAGCTACGTGCCGCTGCTCGCCTGGGGGCCCCTCCTGGCCGCCGTCACGATCGCGTACTACCGCCGCCGCACGCGCTGACCCGGCGGCGGCGCGCGCCGGGCTCAGGGGGCCGCGACGGTGCGCGCGAGGCGGGTCAGGGCCGCGCGCAGGCGGTCCTCGCCCAGATCGGGGAGCAGCGCGGAGACGTGTTCCGCGCTGAGGACGGCCAGGAGGCCGTGCGCGGCGGCCTCGGGATCCGGGTCGCCGTCCAGCAGGAGCGCCAGGTGCAGGTGCCAGAACCGGTACGCGCCGATGCGGTACCGCGCGCCGGGGGACGCGGTCTCCGACATCCGCACCAGCGGCAGGTGTCCCAGCAGGTGGTCGAGGTAGGCGAGGACGAACGCCTCGACCCGTTCGGCGGACGTCGCCCCCGGGCCGAGCGGCGGCGGCCCGCCGAGGATCGCCTCCTGGAGTTCGCGCTCGCGGGCGTCCAGCAGCGCGACGGCGAGCCCCGCCTTGTCGCCGAAGCGGCGGAACAGCGTCCCCTTGCCGACCCCCGCGGCCGTCGCGATCTGGTCCATGGACACGGCCTCCGGACCGTGCTCGGCGAACAGCCGGGCCGCCGCGTCCAGCACGGCCGCGCGGTTGCGCGCCGCGTCCGCGCGCTCTCTCGGCGGCGGGGTGCGCAGCAGTTCCAGGGGCGTTGCATAACCGGACCGCGGTCCGTTACTGTCCTCAGACACGAAACGGACTATAGTCCGATTCTCGAGAGGATGCTTGGCATGACCGCACTCATCACCCGCGACGAGCTGAAGGCCGCCATCGACGGCGGGAAGGTCACGGTCGTGGACGCCCTCGGCGGCGACTACTGGGCCAAGCAGCACCTGCCCGGCGCGATCCCGCTGAACCCGGGCGAGGTGGACGCCGAGGCGGCGAACCGCCTCACCGACCGCGACGCCGCGATCGTCACCTACTGCTCCAACGAGGCGTGCCCGAACAGCGGCCAGGTGGCCGACCGCCTGACCGCCCTGGGCTACACCGACGTTCGCAAGTACAAGGAGGGCATCGAGGACTGGACGGAGGCCGGGCTCCCCACCGAGTCCGCCTGACCGCCACCCCGGCCCCGGCCCCGATCGTTAGAACGGCGCGCTGCGGACGGCCGGGGTCGTGGCCGCGATCTCGGCCTCCTCGGCGGCGCGCAGGTCGTAGGCGTCCCTCGCGGCGGCGATGGCGCCCTTGTGGACCTCGGTCCAGTCGACCAGGGCCTTGATGGTCGAGTGCAGACTCGCGCCCAGCGGCGTCAGGGAGTAGTCGACCCGCGGCGGGACGACGGGGTGGACGGTCCGGTGGACCAGGCCGTCCCGCTCCAGATGCCGCAGGGTGCGGGTCAGCATCCGCTGGCTCACGCCCTGCACCGACCGGCGCAGCTCGGTGAAGCGCAGACTGCGCTCGTCCAGGAGCGCGATCACGAGCAGCGACCACTTGTCCGCCACGCGGTCGAGGATCTGCCGGGTCTCGCAGTCCTCCCGGGAGTCCCAGTGCGAGATGTCGAAGCCCTGGTCAGGGACGGTATCCGCGCAGTAACCGGGGGACTTTGAAGTGCCGTCTTCCATGATCCCCGATGGTGCCTGACGATGCTGTCGGTATCAAGAGGTAACCGGCAGGCCCATCGGGAACCGCCGGTTCACACTGCCGGAAGAGGTGTCGGGACCGAAATGAGTACTTCACGCCGCTGGGGTGCGCTCCTGGTGTTGTGCGGGGCGATCTTCCTTGAGGGGATCGACGTGGCGATGCTGAACGTCGCGCTGCCGTCGATCCGGGCCGATCTGGGGCTGTCCACGGGCGCGCTGAGCGGCGTCGTCAGCGCCTACGTGCTCGGGTACGGCGGATTCATGCTGCTCGGCGGCCGCGCCGCCGACCTGTTCGGACGCCGCCGGATGTTCCTGTCCTGGCTCGTGGTGTTCGTGGTCTTCTCCGGGCTCGGCGGCCTGGCGACCGAGGGCTGGATGCTGCTGACCGCGCGGTTCGTCACCGGCGTCGCCTCCGCGTTCCTCGCGCCCGCCGGACTGTCGCTGGTCACCGCCGCGTTCCCGGAGGGCCCCGAGCGGACCCGCGCGCTGTCGGTGTACGCCGCGACCGCCGCGGGCGGCTTCACGCTCGGGCTCGTCGCGGGCGGCCTGCTCACCCCGCTCGGCTGGCGCTGGGTGTTCTTCGCGCCGGTCATCCTGTCGCTGCTGATCCTGGTCGCCGCCGTCCCGCTCGTCCGGGACGACGCGGAGAACGCTCGTGGCCGCCTCGACGTCCCGGGCGCCCTCCTCTCCACGACCGCCATGTCCGCGCTGGTCTACGGGGTCGTCCGCCTGGAGCACGCCTCGGACGGCCCGCTCCTGACCGCCGCCGTGTTCGCCGCCGGGATCGTCCTGCTCACCGCGTTCGTCCTCGTCGAGCGGCGCGTCCCGGAACCCCTCGTGAGGCTCGGCGTCCTGCGCTCCGGGCCGCTGGCGCGCGCGAACCTCACCGCGCTCCTGTTCGTCGGCGCGTTCGGCGGCTTCCAGCTGCTCATGACCTTCTACCTCCAGGAGATCCGCGGCTGGACGCCGATGCAGACCGGCCTGACCATGCTCGTCGCGGGCCTGGACCTCGTCCTCGCGCCCACCCTGACGCCCCGCCTGGTCGCCCGCTTCGGCGTCACGCGGGTGATCCTCGCCGCGACGGTCCTGGCCGCCGCCTGCTACACGACCTTCCTCGGCGCGGGCCTGGACTGGTCCTACGCCATGATGCTCCCCGGTCTCGTCCTGCTCGGCCTGGCCTTCACCCTCGGCTACGGCCCCCTGACCATGGCCGCCACCGAGGGCGTGGACGAGTCGGAGCAGGGCCTGGCGAGCGGCCTGCTCTACACGTCCATCCAGTTCGGCACGGCCCTCGGCGTCTCGATCGTCACCGCCGTGAACGTCGCCGTCCTCACCGGCGACAGCACCGCCGACAAGCTCGACGCCCTTCACACCGCGATGCTCGTCCCGGTGGCGGTCGCCGTCGCGGGAGCCCTGGTCACCGCTCTCGGTCTGCGCCGTCGCGGGACCGTTCAGCCGGTGCCCGAGCCCGTCGCGGAGGGCGTCCCCGGGCCCGTCCGGACGAACGCCTGAGCGCGGGCGGGATCGGATGTCGGTGGGGCGTGGCAGGATGCGGGCATGATCGAGATCGGGCCGCTTCGTCAGGACGAGCGGGACGCGGGGGAGACCCGGGAGCACAACGAGACCGTGCGGCTCCCGCACGACAAGGCCGCCCGGTCCAACGGGTTCCTCCGCTCCGACCACGCCCTCTGACATGGCCGCCACGCTGGGACGACGTGAGCTGAACCGGGCGTTGCTCGCCCGGCAGCTCCTGCTGCGCCGCCACCGCATGGGTGTCCTCGACACCCTCGAGCACCTGGTCGGGATGCAGGCGCAGGCGCCGAACCCGCCCCACCTCGGCCTCTGGACGCGGCTCGAGGAGTTCGACTTCGACGAGCCGGGACGGCTGCTGCACGAGCGCCAGGCCGTCCGCATGGTCCTCATGCGCGGCACGTTGCACCTGGTCAGCGCACGTGACGCGCTCCGGATCCGGCCGCTCACGCAGACCGTCATGGACGCCTTCCTGCGCAACCAGAGCACGCTTCGCGGCCTGGACGGCGTCGACTTCGACGCGGTCCGGGAGACCGTCCGGGAGCTGCTGTCCGCCGAGCCGCTCTCCGACAAGCAGGTGCGGGAGGCGCTGGCCGAACGCTTCCCCGGGCACGACGCCTCGGAGCTCAACTGGGCGGCGCGCTGCATGCTGCCGCTCGTCCAGGTGCCGCCGCGCGGCGTCTGGGGGGCGTCCGGGCTGGCGAGGCACGCCGTGCTGGACGCCTGGCTCGGCGAGCCCCCGGCCGAGCCGGACGCCGAGGCGCTCGTGCTGCGCTACCTGGCCGCCTTCGGGCCCGCGAGCGTGGCCGATGCCCAGCACTGGTCCGGCCTCACCGGACTGAGCGAGGTCTTCGGACGGCTCAGGCCCCGCCTGCTCACCTTCAAGGACGAGACCGGCCGCCTCCTGTACGACGTGCCGGACGCGCCCCGCCCGGACGCCGACACGCCCGCGCCCGTCCGGTTCGTCCCGGAGTTCGACAACCTCACGCTGTCCCACAGCGACCGCACCCGCATCGTCACCGACGAGGACCGCAGGCGCCTGTTCACCGTGAACGGGATCATCCGCGCGGCCGTGCTCGTGGACGGATTCGTGCGCGGCATGTGGAAGGCCGAGGTCAAGCGCGGAGCCGCGACGCTCCGGATCGAGGAGTTCGCCCCCATCCCGGACGCCACGCGCGAGGAGCTGACGGCCGAGGGCCTGCGGCTCCTCGAGGCCGCCCACCCGAAGGCGGCGGACCGCACCGTCCTGTTCGCCTCGTAGGCCATGCTCACGGCATGAGCTGCTCGGCCAGGCGTTTCGGGGCCAGCAGCAGGTAGCTCTCGGTGACCAGCTCGGTGATCTCGTCCCAGTCGACGTCCGGGAGGTCGAGCCACGCGCCGACCCACCCGTGCTGGCCCATGTAGGGCGCGCTGAAGAACCGTTCGGGTTCGGACCCGAGGAGCGCCTGCTGCTCGTCCAGCGTGACCTTCACCCACAGGGACACGCGATTGTCACCGTGGTGGTTGTCCACGTACCAGGCGAACGTCGTCTTCCGCACGCGGTAGGCGACGTGCGGGCCGTGCCCGGACGGCTCGGACCCCGCCTCCGGCAGGCCCGTGCAGATCTCCGTGAGCCGGGCCTTGCGCCGCTCGGTCTCCTTATCGTCCATGCCCGCCATCATGCGCGACGCCACCGACAGTTCCGCGCCAGGCCCAGGCGCGCGTCAGACGCGAGGGCCAGGTGCGCACGTCAGGCGCGCAGGCAAGGCGGGCGGGTCGGGCCCGCACGTCAAACACGCACGGGTCAGGCGGCGTTCAGGTACCGCAGGACGGCCAGGACGCGCCGGTGGTCGCCGGGCGCGGGCGGCAGGCCGAGCTTGGCGAAGATGTTCGCGACGTGCTTCTCCACGGCCCGTTCGGACACCACCAGCGCGCCCGCGATGGCGGCGTTCGAGCGTCCCTCGGCCATGAGCCCGAGCACCTCCCGCTCTCGCGGGGTCAGGCTCGGCAGCCTCGCGCCGCCGCCCCCGCCGAGCAGCTGCGCGACGACCTCCGGATCGAGCGCCGTGCCGCCGGATGCGACGCGCCGCAACGCCGTCTCGAACTCGGCGAGGTCGGACACGCGCTCCTTCAGCAGGTAGCCGACCCCGGCGGGCGATCCGGCGAGCAGCTCGGCCGCGTACCGGGTCTCGATGTACTGCGAGAACAGCAGGATCCCGACCGACGGGTGGTCGCGGCGGAGCGCGAGCGCGGCCCGCAGGCCCTCGTCGGTGTGCGTCGGAGGCATCCGGACGTCGACGACCGCGACGTCCGGTTCGTGCTCGGCGACGGCCGCGACCAGCGCGTCCGCGTCGCCGACCGCCGCGGCGACCTCGTGGCCGCGCAGCCGCAGCAGCTGGACGAGCCCGTCGCGCAGGATCACCGCGTCCTCGGCGATCACCACCCGCAGCGACGTCACGGGACGGGGAGGGGAAGGGACACGGTCACGGTGGTGGGGCCTCCGGGAGGGCTGTGCACGGTCAGTTCGCCGTCAACCGTAGCGATCCGGTCGGCGAGCCCGGCCAGCCCACCGCCCGGCCGGACCTCCGCCCCTCCGCGTCCGTCGTCGGTGACGCGCAGCGCCAGCCGGCCGTCCGCCGTCCGGGCGTCGATCGTCAGGCGCGACGCGTCCGCGTGCTTGGCGGCGTTGGCGACCAGTTCGGCGGCGCAGAAGTAGGCCATGGACTCCAGCGCGGGCGACGGACGTTCGGGCAGGTCGGTGGCCAGTTCGGCGCGGACCGGGCTGCGCGCGCCCAGCGTCGCGAGCGCCGCGTCCAGCCCCTTGTCGAGGACGGGCGGGTGGATGCCCCGCACCAGTTCGCGCAGCTCCCCGATCGCGGCGCGGGCCTCCTCGTGCGCGGCGTCCACCAGCTCGCGGACGGCGTCCGGCGCGTCCGGCGGGAGCGTCTCCCTGAGCATCGCGAGCCGGATCGTGACCGCGACCAGCCGGACCTGCGCGCCGTCGTGCAGGTCCCGTTCGATTCGCCGGACGGTCGCGACCGCGTCCTCGACCGCGTACGAGCGGCTCTCCTCCAGCGCCCTGATGCGTTTCTCGGCCGGTCCGGGACGGAAGACGAACCGCAGGACCCGCACGTCCAGGCCGGCGGCGGC
The DNA here is from genome assembly GCF_000518265.1 of Actinomadura oligospora ATCC 43269. Classification (GTDB taxonomy): domain Bacteria; phylum Actinomycetota; class Actinomycetes; order Streptosporangiales; family Streptosporangiaceae; genus Spirillospora; species Spirillospora oligospora. Next base: position 101,427 of record NZ_JADG01000019.1, read on the forward strand.
GCGGGTCACGGCGGGCGCGGCCAGCAGCAACGACGCGCCGACGGCCGTGAGCCCGAGCACGCGAGGCCAGGTGTCGAAGAGGATCCCGGAGATCATCAGTCCGTGGCGGATGCGCCCGGACGCGTCCGTGACCGTCGTCTCGTTCATTCCCAGCCGCCACTGCACCGGGTACGTCAGCAGGACCGCCCCGTACACCCACGTGAGCAGGACGGCCAGCAGCCCGAGCAGCCCCGTCGGGACGCTCGCGGCCAGGTAACCGAACGCGCGGTAGCCGAGACGTCCGTGCTGTTCGCGCACCCAGTTCCGCATGCCGCGGGCCTTCCCGCGGGACGGCATGGGCACGTCCTCACCGAGCAGCCGGGCCGCCAGGACGCGTCGCCCCTCGGCCATCCGGACCGACCCGTGCAGCACGGCCGCGGTCGCGGGCCTGCCGATCCGGGTGACGGAGAGGACCAGCGCGGCGAGCCCCGCGTAGACCGCGTAGTAGACCCCGAACGCGCTCAGCGCGCCGCCTCCGACCAGGTAGAGCGCGGGCGCCCAGCAGCGCCGGTCGTAGGGGTTCCACCTCATGCGCCCAGCGTCGCCGACGACGGGCGTCCGCGTCGATCGTGCCTCCACGGGGACGGGGGGTTCGGCTGGCCCCACCCTCGCGTCAGGCGGCGTCGCAGTCCGAGTCGTCGTCCGAATCCTCGTCCGAGTCGATGCCGGGGCAGCCGCCCACGTCCGCGCAGCCAGGGCCGATCTCGACGGCCGCCGAAGGCGGCTCGGCGTCGGTGGGGCAGACCGGGGAGTCCGGGCAGACCGGCGCGTCCGGGTCGAGCCCGGCGAGCAGCGTGGTCAGGATGTCGTCGAAGGACGCCAGCTGCTCGGGCGTGAGCCGGTCGAACACCAGGCGGCGGACCTCGCCGACGTGTCCCGGCGCGGCCTTCTCGACGACCGCCATGCCGTCGTCGGTCAGCGACGCGATGATCGCGCGCCGGTCGTCCGGATGGCGGCTGCGCACCACCCAGCCGTTCGCCTGGAGCTTGTTGACCGCGTGCGACAGCCGGCTCGGGGACGCGCGCACGACCGTGGCCAGCTCGGTCATGGTGAGCGACCGGCCGGGCGCCTCCGAGAGCATCGCCAGGATCAGGTAGTAGCTGAAGGGCAGGCCCTCGTCACGGCCGAGCTGCCGCTCCATCGCCTCCGACAGCAGCCGGGAGAACGCGACGAAGGCGCGCCAGGTCTGCTGCTCCTCGTCGTCGAGCCACCGGGTGTCCGTCATACCGGACATCATACTTGAAGTTTCAATGATCTGTCCGAGCCGCCCCCGCGAAATATCTCGAAGGCGGACGGACGGTACAGATCGGACGACCGAGGGCCGCGCCGCCCCCGGGCGTGTCACACCGGACCCGATCATGTCCGGCAGAGCCCGGCGGGATTCAGGCGATCTCGCCCGAACCCGGTCGATCCGGCCTCAGTCGAGCTGGGCGAAGCCGTCGCGCCAGGACTCCAGGCGCGGCTTCCAGCCCAGCTCGCGCGCCCGCGCGTTGGACACCGGACGCCCCTGCAGGGCGGCGTGCCGTGCGGTCGGCGGGGTGGGCGCGCCGAGCGCCGCGCTGTAGACCGGCAGCCACTCGGCGGCCGTGGCGGGCTCGTCGTCCACGATGTTCACCGGGCCCGCGGGCCAGTCGAGCGCCGCGACGGCGGCCGAGGCGGCGTCGTCCACGTGCACGAAGCAGGTCCAGGACGGGGTGAGCTTCAGCGCGCCGTCGCGCACCCGCTGGGCGATGGCGCCGTCCGGGGCGTACCAGGTGCCGGGGCCGTAAAACGCTCCATAACGGAGCACGACGCCGTGCGGCATCTCGCCGACCGCCTTCTCCAGGGCGGCGACGCCGCGGTGCGGCTGGAGCGACGGGTCGAACTCGTCGTCCTCGGTCGCCGGCTCCTCGCCGGGCCGGTAGACCCAGGCGATCGACTGGGCGATCATCTTCTCCACGCCGGCCGCGCGCGCCGCGTCCACCAGGTTGCGCGTGCCGTCGATCCGCAGCCGCGAGTTGGCCTCGAAGTCCGACGCGGACAGGTCGGTGAGCTGGTGGATCACCACGTCGGGCGCGTGTTCGGCGAGTGCCGCCGTCAGCCCTTCGCGGTCGAGCACGTCCACGACGGACGGGACGGCGTGCTGGTCGGCGATCAGCTGCGCGCGCTCGGGGCTGCGGGTCGTTCCGACGACCTCGTGACCGGCCTGGACCAGCAACGGGACCAGCCGCCGCCCGACCACGCCGGCCGCGCCCGCGACGAGAATCTTCAAGGGGGGCACCTCCACGACTTTCACACCATTGTGGTCGCTGTAGCGGCAGGATAGTGCCGCCTGTGACGACGTTTTCTCCGGCGGTTCGCTCGTTCGTGACCCGGCCGCCACCACGGGCCAGGCGGTCCGGCCCGAGAACGGCCGCCGAATTATCGGTACTTTCCGGTATTCCATGAAACCCCACGGCGCCCGCTCGCGCTCGCCGTTTGGCCCCTCCCGGCCCGGATTTCGCGTCGCCGCACAGGGTTTAACGTTCCGACCCCCTGAGCAGGGTTCCCGACGGGATCAGAGGGCGACGCGCCTGTCCGAGAATGTGCCTTTTATGGTGGACGCGCCGTTGGTAGGGGTGAAAGGGAAGCGATGAAGATCACTCTGGTGCGCGGGGACATCACCGCGCAGCGCGTGGACGCGGTGGTGAACGCGGCCAACTCCTCGCTCCTCGGCGGGGGCGGGGTGGACGGCGCGATCCACCGCCGCGGCGGACCGGAGATCCTGGAGGCGTGCCGCAAGCTGCGGGCCTCACACTACGGCGGCGGGCTGCCCACCGGCCAGGCGGTCGCCACCACGGCCGGACACCTCCCCGCGCGCTGGGTCATCCACACCGTCGGGCCCGTCTACTCCGTCTCGGAGGACCGTTCTGCCCTGCTGGCGTCCTGCTTCCGCGAGTCCCTCCGCACGGCGGACGAGCTGGGCGTCTCCTCGATCGCCTTCCCCGCGGTGTCCGCCGGGATCTACGGCTGGCCCGTGGACGACGCCGCGCGCATCGCCGTGAACACGGTCGCGTCCACCCCGAGCACCGTGGAGGACGTCCGGTTCGTCCTGTTCACCGAGGAGGCGTACACGGCCTTCGAGCAGGCCCTGAAGGCACTGAGCGGATAGTTCTTCCCGGCGTGTCGGTCAGCCAGGGGAGACCCGGGAGGCGCGCGCTCCGGCGGGGGCGTGGCGCGGCCGGGACCGGTTCCGGGACGGGCGTCCCGTGGCCGGTCGGACGCTACTTCATAGCCGCCGGTTAAGGACGGTCTTGCTTGGAGGGAAGGTCGGTCAGTCCTCCTTCTTGGCGTGCGGGACGACCAGGACGGCCCGGTGGGTCTTGTGCAGGACGCGCGTGGACACGCTGCCGAGGATCACCGAGCGGGCCGCGCCGAGGCCGCGCGAACCGGTGACGATGACGTCGGCGTCGAGCTCCTCCGCGACGTCCACGATGCCCGCCCAGATCGGGCCGGTCGTGCGCGCCGACCGCGCCTCGACCTGCTCGAACCCGGCCTTGCGGGCGATCTCGGCGCCGGCCAGCGCGAGCCGCCGGGCCTGCTCCTCCTCGGGCCACTCGTCGGACTTGTCGTCCACGGTGAGCGCGCCGGCGGCGGCGAGCGGGGCCCAGTTGATCTGGCTGAGCAGGGGTTCCCAGACGGTCAGGACGGCGACGGGTTCTTGGGGACGGAGCGTGCGGGCGGCGAACTCGATGGCGGTGCGCGCGTCGTCGGAGCCGTCGAAAGCGATCAGGATGGTCATGCTTCAGTCCTATCCGCTGATCGGCCGAACGGAACACGAGGTGCCGAAGATCACCTTCCGGACGCCGTCCGCCGAGGTCAGCGGCGGCTTTCGGACGTGTGGTCAGCCGCGGGCCGGACGGTCGGCGCCGGGAGGTCCGGCGAACGTCTGGATCACGTCCAGCCAGCGGTCGGCGTCCGGCCCGGTGGCGGCGACGTCCACGTCGGCGCGGTTGCGGCGGCGGGTGGCCAGCACGCAGAAGTCGAGCGCGGGCGCGGTCACGCGCTGGGCGGCGTCCGCGGGGCCCCACGTCCACGAGGCCCCGCCGTCCGGCGGGGTGATCTCGACGCGGAACTCCTCGGCGGGCGGTGTCAGGCCGCGGTTGTGGAAGGCGAAGTCCCGGGCCCGGACGGCGATGTGCGCGACGTGCCGCAGCCGGTTCGTGGGGGCGCGGGTCACGCCGAGCGCCTCCGCCACGTCCTCGCCGTGCGCCCAGGTCTCCATGATCCGCGCGGTCGCCATGGATCCGGCCGCCATCGGCGGGCCGAACCACGGCAGGCGCGTGCCGGGCGGGAGCGCGGCGAGCGCCATGCCCAGCTCCGCCAGGCCCTTGCGCCAGCGGTCGAGCAGCTCGGCGGGGGCGAGCTTGGCGCCCTCGGCGGCGGCGAGGTCCACGTCCTCGATCCGGGGCAGGTTCGCCAGGAACCCGTCGGGATCGGTGGCGGCGCGCAGGGCCGCCTCCTCCGTCCAGGTCAGGTGCGCGATCTGATGGGCGATGGTCCAGCCCTCGGCGGGCGTGGGCGTGGCCCACGCGGCGGCGTCGAGGGGCGTGACGAGCGCGTCGAGGGACGCGCCCTCGGCGGCCATGTCGGCGAGCAGCGCGTTGAGATCCGGCATTCCGCCAGCATCACCCGCCGCCCGCCACGGGCGGAAGACCCCGACCGAGCAGGATTCGGGCCGCCGCGTAGTCGGCCTTGCCGTTGGGCAGCCGGAGCGACCCGTCCGTCCGGACGAACGCCTTGGGGATCTTGTAGCGGGCGAGATGCCCGGCGCAGCCCTTCCGCAGGTCGGCGTCCGTGGGGCCGCCGGGGCCGGGGGCGCCGGTCCGCACGACCGCGACGATCTCGGTGCCCCAGCGCTCGCTCGGACGGCCGACGACCAGCGCGTCCTCGACGCCGGGCAGGCCGCGCAGGACGGTCTCGACCTCCTCGGCGAACACCTTCTCGCCGCCGGTGTTGATCGTGGTGGCCTCGCGTCCGTGCACCTGGACGGCGCCGTCCGGGAGGATCCGGGCACGGTCCCCGGCGACCACGACGCGCGTCCCGTCCAGCGTCACGAACGTCGCGGCGGTCCTGTCGGGATCGTTGAGGTAGCCGAGCGGGATCGTCCCGCCCTTGGCCAGCCAGCCCAGCTCGTCCTCGCCGGGCGCGAGCACGCGGGACCGGTCGGCGCTCAGCACCACCGCGCCGGGCGAGGCCGCGAACGGCCGCTCGTCCGCGCCCTGGCGGGTCACCTGGAACCCGGTCTCGGACGATCCGAGCACATCGGCGATCCGCGCGCCGGGCAGCAGCTCCAGCAGGCGCCTCTTCACGCCCGGACTGATCGCGGCGGCCGAGTTCAGCAGCGTCCGGAGCGCCGTCAGGTCGTGGTCGCGGCGTTCCAGTTCCGCCACGAGGGGACGCGCGAACGCGTCGCCCACCAGCGGGATCCGGGTGACGCGCTCGCGCTCGGCGACGGCCAGCAGGTCGGCCGCGTCCAGGCCGTCCACGCGCGCGGGGAAGACCACGCACCCGCCCCCGCACCAGGCGCCCAGCGCCGACCACGTCCCGGCGCCGTGCATCAGCGGCGGCCCGACCAGCACCCTCGCCGTAGACCGGACGGCCCGCGCGACCGCCTCGTCCAGGTCGGTGATCGCCGTGTGGTCGCGGCGGCGCATGCCGAGCGGGCCGAGCATGAGGTCCCCGATGCGCCACAGCACGCCCTTGGGGAGTCCGGTCGTCCCGCCCGTGTACAGGATGTGCAGGTCACCGGCATCGGGAACGACGTCCAGAGCCTCATCTGGGGTGGTTTCGAGGGTCGTCTCGTACGCGCGCGCGTTGGGCGGCTGCGGGGTCTCGGACTCGTCGTCCACAGAGAGGAGCAGGGGTTGGAGGCCGGTCCGCTCGAGGACTTCAATGATTCGTGGGGCGTACCGGGCGTGGTAGATCACCGCGCTCGGACGGGCGTCCTCGAAGAGCCGCACCAGCTCGTCGCCGGTGTAGCGGTAGTTGACGTTGAACGGCGCGACACGGGCCATGTGCGCGCCGACCAGGCCCTCCAGGTACTCGGGGCCGTTGTGCAGACAGAGAGCCAGGTGATCATGTGGTGACTCCCAGGGCGCGCCGCCCCCTTGCCCGTGCCGTCCAAGCCCGGCGTCATGCAGCACGCGAGCGAGCCGACGGCTGCGCACGACCATGTCACGCCACGTCCGCGCGTGCCGCCCGTCCCCGTCGTACCAAACCAGACACTCCCGCTCGGGCATCACCTCCGCGACCGCCCCAAGCACCCCGGCCAACTCAAGTTCCCCGTGAACACGCCCCTCGCCCACGCAGACCTCGCGAGCGCGGGCCTCATGCGTCCGGGCCTCCTGCACACGGGCCTCGTGCGCGGGGGCCTCGCGGGTGTGGGGCTCGTGCGCGGGGGTGGGGTCGGGCACGGCGGCTCCCTTGGGCGCGGACGGGCGGGAGATCACCGTAACCGATCGCTTATGTCGGACAGAATCCCGTTCGGTCTGCGGGGCGGCGACAATCGACGGCGTGGCGCGCGCGACGAGACCCCAGGGGGAGGTGACCCGGGGAACGACGAACCCGAACCGGCTCCGCCGAGCGGACCGGTGGACGGCCGCCACCCAGGGACGCCTGCTGCGCGCGGTTCCGCGTCCGCTGGCCGTCGACCTCGGGTACGGCGCGACACCGATCACCACGATCGAGTTCTACGCACGCCTGCGCGCTGTCGCGCCCGAGGTCGAGGTCGTCGGCATCGAGATCGAGCCGGATCGCGTCGCCGCGGGTCAGGCCGTCCAGGCGCGGTACCCGGGGTTGTCGTTCCGGCGCGGTGGGTTCGAACTGCCCGTCGACCGTCCGCCGACGCTCGTGCGCGCGTTCAACGTGTTGCGGCAGTACGACGAGGACGCCGCCTGGCAGGCGTGGGAGGACCTGACCGCGCGGCTCGACCCGTCCGGCGTGCTGATCGAGGGCACCTGCGACGAGATCGGCCGCCGCGCGGTCTGGGTGACGCTCGACCGCACCGGCCCCCGGACGATCACCTTCGCCGCGCACCTGCCGTCCCTCGACCGGCCGTCCGACCTCGCGCCCCGGCTGCCCAAGACGCTGATCCACCGCAACGTCGAGGGGGAGGCTGTGCACGCGCTGCTGGCCGACCTCGATCGCGCGTGGGCGATCGCCGCGCCGCAGTCGGCGTTCGGCGCGCGCGCCCGCTGGATCGCCGCCGTCGAGCACCTCGCGGCGACCCACCCCGTCTGCACGACCCCGCCCTACGGCGGAAGGGCACGCTGGCGCCTGGGCGAACTCACCCTCCCCTGGACAGCGGTCGCCCCCACCCGCTGATCGCCCGCTGGTCCGGCGGCCTCGTCGGCCCCTGGTGTCAGTGCTCGCGGTGGAGTTTGTGGGGGGCGGCCTGGACGCGCGGCTGGACGTCGATGCGGTCGATGTTGACGTGTGCCGGGCGGGTGACGGCCCAGGCGACGCAGTCGGCGATGTCCGACGCCACGAGCGGGTCCGGGATGCCCTCGTACGGCTTCTCGGCGCGCTCGCTGTCGCCGCGGAACCGGACGAGGCTGAACTCCTCGGTCTTGACCAGGCCGGGCGCGATCTCGGTGATCCGCACCGGCTGGTCCACCAGCTCCAGCCGCATGACCTCGTTCACCGCGTAGGCGGCGTGCTTGGCGGCGTTGTAGCCGCCCCCGCCCTCGTAGGCGACGTGCGCGGCGAGCGAGGTGATGTTCACCACGTGGCCGGCTCCGGACGCGATCATCTTCGGCAGCAGCGCCTTGGTCACCCGCAGCAGCCCGAGGACGTTCGTGTCGTACATCGCCTGCCAGTCGGCCGGATCGGCGTTCGCGACCGACTCCAGGCCGATCGCGCCGCCCGCGTTGTTCACCAGGACGTGGCAGGAGTCGAGCGCGTCCGCCAGCGCGTCCACGGACTCCTGCGAGGTCACGTCCAGGGTCACCGGGACGACCTTGCCCGCGCCGGGAACCTCCTCGGCGATCTCCTTGACGAGGGCGTCCAGGCGGTCCCGGCGGCGCGCGGCCGCCACGACGTTGAACCCCTCGGCCGCGAGCCTCCGCGCCGTCGCCGCTCCGATCCCGCTGCTCGCCCCGGTCACCACCGCCGTTTTACGCATGCCGCACAGCTTCCCAGATCGGCCGGGGGACGCACGTCACAGGGTCGCCCTCGCGGGACGGGAACAGTCGAACCGGTGGATAGGTTGCACTACCGGAGGTGGTGTCCGGTGTCGGGTCGTATCAAGCGAGTTGCGACGATCAGCCTGCATACCTCGCCCCTGGATCAACCGGGCACGGGCGACGCGGGCGGCATGAACGTCTACGTCGTCGAGACCGCGAAACGCCTGGCCGAGCGGGGCGTCGAGGTGGACGTCTTCACCCGCGCGACCTCCCGGGCCCTGCCGCCGGTCACCGAGCTGGCCCCCGGCGTCCTCGTCCGGAACGTCGTCGCGGGGCCGTTCGAGGAGCTGGACAAGGGCGAGCTGCCCCGCCACCTGTGCACGTTCACGTCCGGTGTGCTGCGCGCCGAGGCGTCCTATGACCCAGGCCACTATGACCTGATCCACACCCATTACTGGCTTTCCGGCCAGGCCGGATGGGCCGCCAAGCGGCGCTGGGGCGTCCCGCTCGTGCACTCCATGCACACCATGGCCAAGGTCAAGAACGCGGCCCTCGCCGCCGGGGACGCCCCCGAGCCCCTCCTCCGCGTGAACGGCGAGCAGCAGATCGTCGACACCGCCGACCACCTCGTCGCCAACACCGCCAAGGAGACCCGCGAGCTCGCCGGTCTCTACGCCGCCGACCCGTCCCGCATCGCGACCGTCAGCCCCGGCGTCGACCTGGCCCTCTTCCGTCCCGAGTCGCCGGTGATCGCGCGCGGCACCGGGCTGCTCCCGCACCGCACCGGCCCCGCGCGCCGCCGCCTCGGCCTTCCCCGGGACGCCTTCGTCCTGCTGTTCGTCGGACGGATCCAGCCGCTCAAGGCCCCCGACGTGCTGCTCCGCGCCGTCGCGCTCATGCTCCACCAGGAGCCCGCGCTGCGCTCCAAGCTGGTCGTCGCCGTCGTCGGCGGGCCGTCAGGGTCCGGACGGAGCCGTCCCGAGGGACTCCAGCGGCTCGCCTCCGAACTCGGCATCACCGACGTCGTCCGGTTCGAGCCGCCCTGTCCGCAGCGCGAGCTCGCCGACTGGTACCGGGCCGCGGACGTCACGGTCGTCCCGTCCCACAACGAGTCGTTCGGCCTGGTCGCGGTCGAGTCCCAGGCGTGCGGGACGCCCGTCGTGGCCGCCGCCGTCGGCGGGCTCCAGACCGCCGTGAAGGACGGCGAGTCCGGCATTCTGGTCAACGGGCACGATCCCGCCGACTACGCCTCCGTCCTGCGCCGCCTGTACGCCGAGCCCGGCACCCACCTCCGGCTCGCGCGCGGGGCGGTCCGGCACGCGCAGGCGTTCGGCTGGGACGCGACCGTGGACCGCCTGCTCGAGGTGTATACCGGTGCGACGACCCGCGAGGCGATGGTGAAGGAGATGGCCCGGTGAGCCACGGCGCGCAGGAGACCCCGGCGGACGACCCGATCGCGGTGATCGAGGAGACGCTGAGGTCGTCCGAGCTGGAGTACAGCGTCCCGCGCGAGGGCGCGTTCTTCGTCAAGCTGCCCGGCCAGCACAAGCTCGCCACCATGACCTGGCTGATCGTCGGCGACCACAGCCTCCACGTCGAGGCGTTCTTCTGCCGCCGGCCGGACGAGAACCACGCCGAGTTCTACCGCTTCCTCCTGGAACGCAACGGCCGCATGTACGGGATGTCGTTCGCGCTGGACGAGGTCGGCGACGTCCACATCGTCGGCCGCCTCCCGCTGCACTCGGTCACCCCGGACGAGGTCGACCGGCTCCTCGGCTGCGTCCTCACCTACTCGGACGAGAACTTCGACAAGGCCCTGGAACGCGGCTTCAAGACCTCGATCCAGAAGGAGTGGGACTGGCGCGTCAAGCGCGGCGAGTCCCTGGCGAACCTGCGGGCCTTCGCGTCCTTCGCCGACCCCGCCAACCGCTGATCCGCGGGCGGCTGACCTGCCCGGTTCCGCCGTCCTGCCTCCCCTCCGCCGCCGTCCGGCCTGGTGCCGGACCGCCCGGTGACGCCCGCTAGGCTCTGGTGCCATGGCGACCCTGGTTTTGCTGCGGCACGGCGAGAGTGTGTGGAACGCGGAGAACCTGTTCACCGGATGGGTGGACGTGGACCTCTCCGCCAAGGGCGAGAGCGAGGCGACGCGCGGCGGCGACCTGCTGCTCGACGCCGACATCACCCCGGACGTGGTGCACACCTCACTGCTGAAGCGGGCCATCCGCACGGCGAACATCGCGCTGGACGTCGCGGACCTGCTGTGGATCCCGGTCCGCCGGTCCTGGCGGCTGAACGAGCGGCACTACGGCGCTCTGCAGGGCAAGAACAAGGCCCAGACGCGCGACGAGTACGGCGAGGACCAGTTCATGGTCTGGCGCCGCTCCTACGACACCCCGCCGCCGCCGATCAAGGACGACGACCCGCTGTCCCAGGTCAACGACCTGCGCTACGCGTCCCTGCCGTCCGAGCTGATCCCGCGGACCGAGTGCCTCGCCGACGTCGTGGACCGCCTGCTGCCCTACTGGTACGACGCGATCGTCCCGGACCTGGCGAGCGGCGGCACCGTCATGGTCACCGCGCACGGCAACTCGCTGCGCGCGCTGGTCAAGCACCTGGACGGCGTCTCCGACGAGGACATCGTCGGCCTGAACATCCCCACCGGCATCCCGCTGGTGTACGAGCTCGACGACGACTTCGCCCCGCTGAAGCGCGGCGGCGAGTACCTCGACCCGGCCGCCGCCAAGGCCGCCATCGAGGCCGTCAAGAACCAGGGCGCGAACAAGAAGAAGTAGGCCCGCGAACGACGGAGCCCGCCGCATCCCCCTGGGGACGCGGCGGGCTCTTTTTCGCTGGGTCCGGACGATCAGCCGGCGTCGATGATCTCCTGCGGACGCTGCCCGGTGACCAGGTAGACGACGTTCTCCGCGACGTGGACGGCGTGGTCGGCGAACCGCTCGAAGTACCGTCCGGCCAGGGTGATGTCGACGGCGGGCTCGACGCCGTGCTTCCACTTGGGGGAGAGCAGCAGGTCGAACAGGCGGCGGTGCAGCCGGTCCATCGCGTCGTCGTCGGCGTCCAGCTCCAGGCCCATCTCGACGTCCCGGGACGCGATCACCGAGCCCGCCTTGGCGATCATGCGCTCGGCGATCTGGCCCATCTCCAGCACCGTGGACTGCAGCTCCGGCGGGACGGCCGTCTCCGGGTGCCGGCGGCGGGCGGTCTTGGCGATGTGGACGGCCAGGTCGCCCATGCGCTCCAGGTCACTGCTCATCCGCAGCGTGGTGACCAGGGTCCGCAGGTCGCCGGCGACCGGCTGCTGCCGGGCCATCAGGTCGAACACCGTCTCCTCGATCTCGGCGTCGATCTTGTTGACCTGCTCGTCGGCGGTGATCACTTCCTCGGCCAGCCGCAGGTCGGCGTCCAGCAGCGCGGTCACCGCGCGGGACATCGCCGACCGGACCAGGCGGGTCATCTCGACCAGCCGGTCGGCCAGGGAGTCGAGTTCCTCGTGGTAGACGTCGCGCAATTGAAGATCCTCGGGTTTCGGGGAGGGCCGGGCGTTCGGGCCCGGCCGGTACTGCGAGGGCGGTGACGCACCGCCCGCTCGGGTGTCTCGGGCGTCGGCGCCGCGCCCGGAGCCGGCGGCCGCCGGGGCACCGCGCACGGGTCCCGTGCCCCCGGCGGGCCCGAGGCGCGGGGCGTACTCGCCCACGCCACAGCCTGCCCGACCGGCGTGAACCGATACGGATAAAGAGGTGAACATTGGGCTAACGGGTCCCGCACCGGTGCCCCCGTGGTGTGGGACGGGTCCGTTCGCCACTTACGATCCAAGATGTGGAGGTCGAGGTTGTCGCAGGTCTGACCGGGCTCGCCGGGCTCGCGATCGGACTCGCGACGGGATTGGCGGTACGGGTGAGCGAGCGTGCCCAGCGAACCGTGCCCCCGGCGCAGCCCCAGGGCGGGCTGCCGCCGGGGATAGCGTCGGTGCTGAGCGTCCTGAGATCGTCGGGCGTCGTCGTGGACGCCGAGGACAGGGTGCTGCGCGCGAGTTCCGCCGCCCGTGCCTACGGCCTGGTCAGCGACGACCGGCTGGTCGTGGACGAACTGCTCGCGATGGCCCGGCTCGTCCGCCGCGACGGCGAGATCCGGGAGACCGAGATCCAGGTCGGGCCGTCCCGGTCGCGCTCGCGCGCCGAGGGCCGCTGGTTCGCCGTCCGGGTCGCGCCGCTCGGCTCGCACGGCCTGGTGCTCGTCCTCGCCGAGGACCTCACCGAGATGCGCCGCGTCGAGGCCATCCGCCGCGACTTCGTCGCCAACGTCAGCCACGAGCTGAAGACGCCGGTCGGCGCGCTGTCACTGCTCGCCGAGACCGTGGACGCCGCGGCCGACGACCCCGAGGCCGTCCGCCGGTTCGCCGGGCGGATGCAGCACGAGTCGGTCCGCCTCACCAACCTCGTCCAGGACCTCATGACCCTGTCGCGCGTCCAGGGCGAGGAGCCGCTGGACGACCTGCACCCCGTCGAGCTCGACACCGTGATAGACGAGTCGCTCGACCGCTCGCAGATCCGCGCGGGCTCCAAGGACATCGAGCTGATCGCCGGCGGACGGCACGGCTTCCGGGTGCGCGGCGACGAGGAACTGCTGGTCACCGCGCTGCGCAACCTGATCGACAACGCCGTCGCCTACAGCCCGGAGCACACCCGCGTGGTGGTGGCGACCCGGCAGACCGACGACCAGCACGTCGAGATCACCGTCACCGACCAGGGCATCGGCATCCCCGACGGCGACCTGGAACGGATCTTCGAGCGCTTCTACCGGGTGGACCCCGCGCGGTCCCGGCAGACCGGCGGCACCGGGCTCGGCCTGGCCATCGTCAAGCACGTCACCAGCAAGCACGGCGGCGAGGTCACGGTCTGGAGCAAGGAGGGCTCCGGCTCCACCTTCACCCTCCGGCTGCCCCTGCTGAACCCCTCCGCCCCGCCGGTCACCGCCGGCGCAGAGACCCCCAGTGACGTCCCCGGCGACCCCGGCGGCGCGGACCGCGGACCGGACGCGCCACGTCCGGACGCGACCGCCCTCGCGGTCGTCCACGGCCTCACTCCATCCCACCCGACCCCCGAGGACCGGACGCGGTGACCTCCGCGCTCCTGCCCAGAACCGCCCGGGAGGCAACACCGTGACCCGTGTGCTCGTCGTGGAAGACGAGGAGTCCTTCAGCGACGCGCTGTCGTACACCCTCCGCAAGGAGGGGTTCGAGGTCGCCGTCGCGGCCACCGGCCCGGACGCGCTGGACATCTTCGAGCGCAACGGCGCCGACCTCGTCCTGCTCGACCTGATGCTGCCGGGCCTGCCCGGCACCGAGGTGTGCCGCGAGCTGCGCGCGAAATCCAACGTCCCGGTCATCATGCTCACCGCCAAGGACAGCGAGGTCGACAAGGTCGTCGGCCTGGAACTCGGCGCGGACGACTACGTCACCAAGCCGTTCTCCACCCGCGAGCTGATCGCCCGCATGCGCGCCGTCCTGCGCCGCCAGGGGGACGCCGGCGAGGAGCTCGCGCCCGCCGTCCTCGAGGCCGGACCCGTCCGCATGGACGTCGAACGCCACGTCGTCAGCGTCAACAGCGGCTCGGTCCAGCTGCCCCTCAAGGAGTTCGAGCTCCTGGAGGTCCTGCTCCGCAACGCGGGCCGCGTCCTGACCCGCATGCAGCTCATCGACCGCGTCTGGGGCGCCGACTACGTCGGCGACACCAAGACCCTCGACGTCCACATCAAGCGCCTCCGCGCCAAGATCGAGGACGCCCCGTCCACGCCGCGCCACATCGTCACCGTCCGCGGCCTGGGCTACAAGTTCGAGCCATAACCCACCGAGGAACCCCAGGCCGCCGGCACCCAGCCCGCGGCCTTCCTCATTTCCCCGCCGAATCGACCGGGACGGCTCGTCCGCGCAGCCCGGCCCCGGGGCCGGCACGTCCGCGGAGACCGGTTCGCATGCGCGAAGGTCTGGGGCCCGGACGTGCGAAACGCCCCGTGCCGCGCGCCCTGAGGCGAACGTGCGAAACGGCCCGTGCCGCGCAGCCCTGGGGCTCGAACGTGCGAAACGGCCCGTGCTGCGTCCTGGGGACGCGGCACGGGCCGTTTCGTGTGGTGCGTGGGTCAGGCGGCGGGGGTCTGGGCGCCCTCGGGCTCGCCGGACTTGCTCGGGCTCACCGCGCCGGACGGCTCGGTGCCCGGGGAGGCCGGGGTGCTGGGCTCACCGGCCGGGGAGGTCGCCTCGCCGCCGCCGCTGGGCGAGGCGCCCGGGGCCGAGGCGAACGGCGTGCTCTGCGACGCCGGGACGTAGGCGCCGAACTCGTTCTGCTGCGGGATGACCGGGACGGAGACCGTGATCGCTCCCGCCTTCTCGAACTGGAGCGTGACCTGGATCGTCTCGCCGCCGAGGAGCTCCTTGCCCACCTGGGGCAGCACGACCAGCGGGCCCTTGGCGCCGGGGGCCGGAGCGGCCTCACCGGAAGCGGGCGCGCTCGGGGCGCCGGACGCCGGAGCGTTCGCCTCACCGGAGGCCGGAGCGGTCGGAGCGCCGGACGCCGGGGCCGTCGCCTCGCCGGAAGCGGGGGCGCTCGGGGCGCCGGTCGACGGCTTGGCGCCGGGCTTGCCGGTCTTCGCCGTGGACGGCTTGGTCGACGGGCTGCCCGAAGGAGCGCCCGAAGGGGTCTCGTGGCCCGCCGCGGGGGCCGGGCGGACCGCCGGGGCCGTCCCGAGCAGGGACACCGGGGTGCCCTCGCCGCGCTCCCTCGCCGCCGGCAGCACGACGCCCTGGGCGGCGATCCTGGCCGGTCCGGCGAACTCCGGCGCGGTCACCGAGACGAGCCGGTCGGCGCGTCCGGGGACCTCGTTGATCAAGGTCGCGTACAGCGGGACCGACGACTTGTCGGGCAGAGCCTCTCCCGGCCGCGGACCGAGCAGGAACATGTTCCGGATGCTGACCTGCGGCTTGGCCGCGTCGGTCTTCGGCACCCAGGCGTTCACGCCCTCGGTGAGCTGCGTCGGCGCCGCGGTCTGAGGCTCCTCGCCGGCCCCGCAGCCGGAGAGCACCGGCGCGATGGCGACGGCGCCCGCGAAGGCGAGCGCGACCACTCGACGGCTGTTTCGGATCACGGCGACGATCTCCTCGGGAAAGGGGTTGTGAGCGGTGGGGGTTCGGCGTGCCGAACGCCGAAGGGCAGCCTAGCGAGGTCGCGGGCGTGGTACAGCTCCGGGGTCCGGTTCCCGGCGAATCCCACATGGCGCCCATGCCGCGTCCGGCCCGGATCCCCCGTGGCCCATGATCACCTGAGGGCTTGGTGGCCTGCCGGTGGTCTAGTTCTTCCTGTCCGGGGCGGCGGCCTTGATCAGGTCGGTCAGCTCGGGCCCCGGCTGCGCGGACGTGCGGATGTCGGACACCACGCCGTCGCTGCCGACGAACACGGCGGTGAGGCCGACGGCGGGACGCCCGTCCGGGGTGTTGGCGTAGTTCTTGGCCAGGATGCCGGACAGATCGTCCAGGACGATGGGCTCGCCGTCGTGCGCGCCGCCCGCGAGCGCGCGCAGGGACTTGATCGTCTCGTTGGGGGGCGCGGTGGAGCCCCGCCGGTCGGCGACGAGCCACAGGCTGAGGCGGAGGTCCTGGGCGCGTTTGGCGAGGTCGGCGATCACGGCCGAGCAGGAGCACTTGGGCGAGGCGATCGCGATCACGCTCGGCCGCAGGTCGCGCAGGCTCCTGTGCTTCGGGCTCGGCGGCGCGGTGACATCGCCGGTGGGGAGGTATCCGCCCTTGCGTCCCACGGGCGCGGACGGGTGCGGGGCGAGCGCGGCACGGGGCGGCCGCGCGTCCGGTCGGGTGCCGAGGGCGGTCATCAGCACCCCGCTGACCAGCGCGATCAGCAGCGCGCCGGTGATGATCGGGATGGCGACGCCGAAGCGGGCGAACGGGCCGACGAGGCGGCGGTACCGGGCGCGGCGGCGGAGCTGGCGCTGCTCACGGTGGTAGGCGATGACGTCGCGGTCGAGATCGCGGGCGTCGTCGGGCACCACGACATCGACGTGGGGGAGTCCGTGGTCGTCGTGCTCGGGATCGCCGTCTGGCCTCACACCGCACCTCTCCTGTTTACCCTTGTTCGCCGGAACGCTCCCGTCCGTTGCGCCCCTTTCCCTCTTTTTCGGACGTTTTGTACCCGCCCCAGGCGGCATGCTCACCTCCCAGTATGGGCCGCGGCGCGCGACCTGACAGGGGGGAGCGGCGGAACGCCGCGAAATGGCCGGACCGCGTCTTCGAGACACTTTCGTGATCATGCTCAGACGTGCGGTGACAAGGGGCGATGCAGGGTCCGGTGGGGGTGTGGTGGGATGCTCGACAGGATCGGTAAACCTGCCTCGGAGGCACTATCAAGACACATTGTCAAGGTCCCAATAAGGCGGTTGACCTGCGGATTTGTCGCGTACGTCGGTGCGGTCACCCCGAGGTCCGTGCTACCCTGGTTCTAGCGGAAGGGGTACTTGTCACATGACTTTCCAGGTCGGCGACACCGTCGTCTACCCCCACCATGGGGCTGCTCGGATCGAGGCCATCGAGACTCGCACCATCAAGGGTGAGGAAAGGACCTACCTGGTCCTGAAGGTCGACAAGGGCGACCTGACAGTTCAGGTTCCGGTCGAGAACGTCGAAGACGTGGGCGTGCGCGACGTCGTCGGCCAGGAGGGCCTGGAGAAGGTGTTCGAGGTGCTGCGCGCACCCTACACCGAGGAGCCCACCAACTGGTCGCGCCGCTACAAGGCCAACCTGGAGAAGCTCGCCTCCGGTGACGTCAACAAGGTCGCCGAGGTGGTTCGCGACCTGTGGCGTCGCGACAAGGAGCGTGGCCTGTCGGCGGGCGAGAAGCGCATGCTCGCCAAGGCTCGCCAGATCCTGGTCAGTGAGCTCGCGCTCGCGGAGAAGACCAACGAGGACAAGGCGGAGGCCCTCCTCGACGAGGTGCTGGCCAGCTGATCAGGTGACTCATCAGCTTCCACGGGTGGGCGTCGGAACCGACGTCCACCCGTTCGCTTCCCATGACCGTCCCCTCTGGGTGGCGGGGCTCGAATGGCCCGGCGAGGGCCCCGGACTCGCAGGCCACTCCGACGGCGACGTCGCCGCGCACGCCATCTGTGACGCACTGCTGTCGGCGTGCTCCCTCGGCGACCTCGGCAAGGTCTTCGGCACGTCCGACCCCCGGTGGTCCGGCGCGTCCGGCGTCACGTTGCTGCGCGAGACGGCCCGCCTGGTGGACGAGGCGGGCTGGTTGATCGGGAACGTCGCCGTGCAGGTCATCGGCAACCGTCCGAAGATCGGCAAGCGCCGGGACGAGGCCGCCAAGGCCCTCTCGGAGGCACTGGACGGCGCGTCCGTCAGCGTCTCGGCCACCACCACCGACGGCCTCGGCCTCACCGGCCGCGGCGAGGGCCTGGCCGCCCTCGCGAACGCCCTGGTCTTCCCCAAGCCGTCCACCTAACCCCCGAACACCCGCGGCCCCCGCGAGCTTTCGCGAATCCCCGTGGACCTCCGCGCGGCTCCGCGAACAACTGCGGACCCCGCGAGGCTTCGCGAACACACGTGGACCTCCGCAGGGCTTCGCGGCCCCTCGCAACGCTTCGCGAACACCCACGGGCCCCACGCGGCCCGCGAGGCCACGCGCGGTTTCGCGGGCACCCGCGAGGCTTCGCGCGCCTTCGCGAGTTCTGCGCGCCGGAGGTTATCCACAACTTGTGGGTAACTTTCCGTTGTCCCGCTCCGGCGGCGCAGACTCGACGTATGAGACGTTCAGCAGTTCGCGGGGCGGATGGTGCCGGTCACCTCGCCGAGATCGATCGTCGTGCCGTTCGCGCCCGGCGCGGTCGCGCGGATGGTGACGGTGTCGCCGTCCTCGAGGAACGCGCGCTTCGCGCCGTCCGGAAGCTCCAGCGGCTCGGTGCCGTTCCAGGTCAGCTCCAGCAGGCAGCCGCGCTCCTCCTTGGTGGGTCCCGAGACGGTCCCGGAGGCGAACAGGTCCCCGGTGCGCAGCGACGCGCCGTTCACCGTCGCGTGCGCAAGCTGCTGCGGCGCCGTCCAGTACATCCGCTCGAAGCGCGGGCGGGAGACGGACCCTCCGTTGATCAGGATCTCCAGGCGCAGGTCCAGTCCCCAGGGCTCGTCGGCGCGCAGGTAGGGCAGGGGCACCGGGTCCTGCGCGGGCGGGGTGACCCGCGCCGCCTCCAGGGCCGCGACGGGCACCACCCACGGCGACACCGACGTCGCGAACGACTTGCCGAGGAACGGCCCGAGCGGCTGCCCCTCCCACGCCTGGATGTCCCGTGCGCTCCAGTCGTTCACCAGCACGAACCCGAAGACGTGATCGCGGAACGCGCGCGGGGTGACGGGCCGTCCGGGCGTCGACGGCGTCCCGGCGACGAATCCGACCTCGGCCTCGATGTCGAGCCTCAGGGTCGGCCCGAACGACGGCGCGGCGTCGGACGGCCCCACCTTGCGCTGCCCGCACGGCCGCACGATCGGGGTCCCGGACGCGTACACCGTTCCGGCCCGTCCGTGATATCCGACCGGAAGGTGTTTCCAGTTCGGGAGGAGCGGCTCGCCCTGCGGCCGGAAGATCCGTCCGGCGTTCGTCGCGTGGTGCTCGGACGCGTAGAAGTCCACGTAGTCGGCGACCTCGAAGGGGCGCAGCAGCTCGACGTCCGTCACGGGCACCAGATGCGGCGACACCGCCGCCCGCTGCGCCGGGTCCGTGAGCAGGTCCCGCAGCCGGGCCCGGTTCGCCGTCCAGGCGGCCCGTCCCGCCGCCATGAACCCGTTCAGTGTCCCGGATGCGAACCAGCCGCGACCCTCGACCAGCCCCGCCCCGGCCAGTCCGGCCAGGTCAAGCACCCGATCCCCGATCGCCACGCCGACCCTGGCGTCCGTCCCGTCCCGCCGGAACACCCCGTACGGCAGGTTCTCGATGCCAAAGCCGCTGTCCTCGTCGACCTCAAGCCACGTCATGCGCACCATCCTTCCCCGCCCATCCGGATCGACCAACCCCCTGCCGGGCCGCGCTCAGAGCAGGTCGAGGTCGGCGAGGTCCGAGCGCGGGGAGTCGATGTCGCAGGAGCCGAACGCGGTGAACATCCGGCGCGCCGTTTCGCGCTGGTCATCGGTCAGGCCACGCACCCGGGAGGCGATGGCGACCGGATCGGTCGCCAGGAGGTCCTCGATGCTCCCGCCGTGCGCCGTGGCCAGCAGGATGTTCAGGAACCCGTGGTGGACGAACCCCGTCTCCGGGTCCGCGTGGCGCACGGCATGGTGCAGGCCCGCCGTGCACTTGAACGGCAACCGCCGCTCGACGCACGCCCCCACGAAGACCGCGACCTCATCGGGCGACGGAAACGCGTCGGCCGTCACCCCGCCTGTCCGGAGCTTGGCCCCGACCTGCGCCCCGGCCTCGCGCGCGGCGGCGATCCCGTCCAGCACCACGTGCCACGAGGCCGCCCGCCGCACCTCAAGGAACGCCGGAGCCTCCGTGGCCAGCGCCGCGATCGTGACCGTCGCGGCCCGCGCCTGGTCGGCGTCCTCGGGCAACGCGACCTCGATCCCCCGCAGCCGGAGCCGGGGCTCGGACACCACGTCCTCCAACGCCTTCGGCAGGTCGTCCACCCCGGTGTCCGCGATCACCCCGACATCCAGGAGATCGTCCGCCGCCAGCAGCGTCCGCAACTCGGCGACCCGCGACGCCGGACACAGGAACCGCCCGATCACCACGTCCCCGGCCGCGTCCCGATACGCGGGCAGAGCCTTCTCCAACGACTCCCGCGCCGGCGGGAACAGCGCCGCGTCATCCACGATCCCAGCGAACAGTCGCCCCATACCTGGAGAAGTACCCCCGCACCCCCACCCCCACCCGACCATTTCCGGCCCCCCCAAACCACGCCCGTGCCCGCGCGCCGACGCGCCTGCGCCCTGCGGGCCGACCCGCCGCCTGCGCCCCGCCTCACTCGCCCCCGCGGGCCGCCCCATCCGTGCTTGCGGGCCGACCCGCCCGTGCCCGCGCGCCGACGCGCCTGGGCCCTGCGGGCCGACCCGCCGCCCTACCCGCCCCCGCGGGCTGTTCCATCCGCGCCTGAGTTCGCTATGACGGAGATTCCCTCTTGGTCGTTCCTGCGGCGGGACTCGCGATCCGTCGTGTCATGGCGGAGTCCGTGCCTTGCTGTTCGCCTTCGGTGGAGGGGTTGGCGTGGTGTTCGCGTCCTTTGGTGTTCCCGGAGCGCGCTGAGGTCGAAGGGCCCGCATCCGCCGAACGCGCGAGGGGCGCTGGTGAGCCCGCATCGACGATCGTTCTGTGATTTCCGTGGCTGAGGCATGGCCTTCGCCAGGGGGAATTGGACGCGGTATCGGGGCGCGGAGTCAGCGGAGGGGCGTCAGGAGAGCGTCGGCGGCGGGCCGGGACGGGGGCGGCACGCGCGTGTGCGGGTGTGCTGCGTCCGAAACGTGTCGCGACGTACGGTGTTGGTGACGATGACGTCCCCTATTGGAGGCAGCGATGCCGTACTACCGGGTCGTGGGTGAGGTTCCGCGCAAGCGTCACGTGCAGTTCCGCCGTCCGGACGGTGGTCTTTACGCCGAGGAGCTGATGGGCGAGGAGGGATTCTCCTCCGACTCGAGCCTGCTCTACCACCGGCACGCCCCGACGGCGATCATCAAGAGCGAGGGCCTGGACGACGTGGCCGTGGCGGAGGGGCTGGCCCCGAACCATCCGCTGCAGCCGCGCGGCTACCGCACCCAGGATCTCCCGGTCGGCGGGGACCTGGTGCTCGGACGCCAGGTCCTGTTCGGCAACCAGGACGTGCGGATGTCGTTCGTGGCCTCGTCCGGCGGGCCCAGCGAGCTGTACCGCAACTCGGTGGGAGCCGAGGTCGTCTACGTCCAGACGGGGCGGGCGACGTTCGAGTCGACCTATGGCGCGCTGGAGGTCGGCGAGGGCGACTATGTGGTGATTCCGACCGGGACGATCCACCGCTGGGTCCCGAAGGAGGGCGAGACGGTCCGCGCGCTCGTCATCGAGGCGAGCGGCCATGTGCGTCCGCCCAGGCGGTACCTGTCGCAGTTCGGGCAGTTCCTTGAGCATGCGCCCTACAGCGAGCGGGATCTGCGCGCGCCCGCCGAGCCCTTGCAGATGGAGGGCGGCGAGGTGCCGGTCATCGTGCGCACGCGTGGAGGGCTGTCCAGGCTGACGTACCTGAACCACCCGTTCGACGTGGTCGGGTGGGACGGCTGCCTGTACCCGTACGTGTTCAACATCCACGACTTCGAGCCCATTGTGAAGCGGACGCACGCGCCGCCGCCCGTCCACCAGACGTTCGAGGGGCCGAACTTCGTGATCTGCTCCTTCTGCCCGCGTCCGCTGGACTTCCACGAGGAGGCCGTGCCGATCCCGTACAACCACCACAACGTGGACTCCGACGAGATGATGTTCTACGTCGGCGGCGACTACTCGGCGCGGAAGGGCTCGGGCATCGGGGTCGGATCGATCTCGCTGCATCCGGCCGGGTTCACGCACGGGCCGCAGCCGGGCGCGGTGGAGGCCGTCATCGACGCGGTGAAGCAGGGGCACGACCGGTCCTCCGAGTTGGCCGTCATGATCGACACGTTCCGTCCGCTGGACCTGGGCCCCGCCGCCCGCCGCTGCGAAGACCCCGAATACGCCTGGACCTGGGCGCGCACCGCCACCTGACGCGCCGAACCCGCGATCGCGCCGGCTCTGGCGACGAGGGTGCGGCGGGGCGGTGACGGGGGAATGGCGCGGGATGGTGATTTTCTTCGGCGGCGTCGGGGTAATCGGTAGTTTGTGCCATTTCCTCGTTCGGTGCTGGAGCGGGCTGCCTCGCAGGGGCTCGGCGTGCCGGTCCGGGTGTTCGACGCCCGGACCGGCCGTCGGCGTGCGGTCGGCTGGCTGGTCTTGCTCGGTCTCGCCGTCCTCGTGCTCGCGCCCGCGTCCGTCCTGTACCTGCGCGCGGGACGGTTCTGGATCGGGATCCTGGCCGCGTCCGTCGGCGCCGCGTATCTGGTCCTCGCGGTACGGATCCTCCTGCGCGCGGGGCTGCGGGAGGACAGACCCGTCGTCTACCTGTTCGGAGGCGGCCTGGTCTACGCCGGGACGGGACGGGCGGTGGCCTACCGCTGGGACGACCTGTCCGCCGTGACCGTCGCGGGTGTTCGCGGCGGGTCGCGCGGGCGGACGCGTTGGCGCTTCACCGTGACCGCCGAGGGCGGACGCGACCTGCCGCTCGACGACGGGCTGCCGGACGTGCGGCGACTCGGCGACGTCGTCGTCGCGGAGGTCACGGCGCGGGCCGTCCCGCGGCTCACGGCGGTCGTGCGGAGCGGCGGGACGGCCCGGCTCGGGGCGTTCGAGGTCGGCCCGGACGGCATCGGCAAGGACGGTCAGCTGGTGCCGTGGCCCGCCGTCCGTGACGTGAGCATGGCGAACGGGCTGGTCAGGGTGGGTTCGGCCGACGGCGTCCGGGAGCTGACCGCGCTCGCGGCGCACACGCCCAACGCGGTCGCGCTCGTGGAGCTCTGCGCGCGCCTCGCCACGGCGCGGGCGCGTGACCGTCCCGTCCGGTAGTGGACCCCGGGTGATCGCCGGCGGACGGCGCGCGTGCGACGATGCCCTGACCTGATGATCGTCTGGAGGGGCGGCATGGCGGAGAAGGCGCTCAACGACAAGGCCCGTGCGTTGTTCGACGGGAAGAACTTCGTGACGGTGGCGACGATCAACGCGGACGGCGCGCCGCAGGCGAGCCCGGTCTGGGCGAAGGTGGACGGCGACGCGGTCGTGTTCTCCACGACCAGGGGACGGCGCAAGCACACCAACCTCGTCCGCGACCCGCGGATCAACCTGACGACCTACGACCTGGCCAACCCCTACGACTACGCCGAGATCCGCGGCACGGTCACCATCGAGGACGACCCGGACGCCGAGCTCATCGAGGAGCTGTCCCAGAAGTACACCGGGGGCCCGTGGAAGCCGCAGGGACCGGAGGAGCGCGTGATCGTCCGCGTGACCCCGTCCTACGTCTTCAGCCGCTGACCGACCCGCCGCGTCGCCGCGTGGCCGCCCCTCCCGGCCTTGTCCGGCCGGGCGTGGGGCGGGCGGGGAGGCAGGGAAGAAAGGTCGGCTTGGGACGGCACGCCTCCCGCACGATCCAATAACCTTGGGGCGTGAGCCTGCGCCTTTACGACACCAGCACCCGTACCGTCCGCGCGTTCGAGCCGCTCCGAGAGGGCCGCGTCGGGATGTACGTCTGTGGTGCGACGCCGCAGGCCTCCCCGCACATCGGGCACCTGCGCTCGGGCGTCATCTACGACGTGCTGCTGCGCTGGCTGCGGGCGTCGGGGTACGAGGTGACCTTCGTCCGGAACGTCACCGACATCGACGACAAGATCATCAAGGTGGCCGCCGACACCGGCGAGCCGTGGTTCGCGGTCGCCGAGGGCAACCAGCGGATCTTCGGCCGGGGGTACGAGCGGCTCGGCTGCCTGCCGCCGACGATCGAGCCGCGCGCGACCGGGCACGTCCCGGAGATGATCAAGCTGATGCGGCGGCTGATCGACAACGGGCACGCCTACGCGTCCGAGGGTGACGTCTACTTCGACGTGAACTCCTGGGCCGGGCGGTACGGCGAGCTGTCCAACCAGCGCCTCGAGAACATGCGGTCGGCCGGGGACACCCCGAACGAGGACGCCAAGCGCGACGCGCGCGACTTCGCGCTCTGGAAGGGCGCCAAGCCGGGCGAGCCCGCGTGGGAGACGCCGTGGGGCGAGGGCCGTCCCGGCTGGCACCTGGAGTGCTCGGCGATGGCGACGATGTACCTCGGCCCGGAGTTCGACATCCACGGCGGCGGCGTCGACCTGATCTTCCCGCACCACGAGAACGAGATCGCCCAGTCCAGGGCCGCGGGCGATGATTTCGCCCGCTACTGGATGCACAACGGGCTGCTCACCGTGGACGGCGAGAAGATGAGCAAGTCCATCGGCAACGTCGTGCTGCTGACCGACCTGCTCGGCCGGGCGCGTCCCGCCGAGGTGCGGTACTACCTCGCGTCCGCGCACTACCGCTCGCTGATGGACTACACCGACGCCGCGCTCGCCGAGGCGGTCGCCGCCTACCAGCGCGTCGAGGGGTTCGTGAAGCGCGCCGCCGAGGTCGTCGGGGCGGGCGAGCCGGACGGGCTGCCGGGCGCGTTCGTCCAGGCCATGGACGACGACCTGGGCGTCCCGCAGGCGCTCGCGGCCGTGCACGAGACCGTCCGGGAGGGCAACAACGCCCTCGCCGCCGAGGACAAGGACGCCGTCCGGCGGCACCTGGCCTCGGTCCGGGCGATGACCGGCGTGCTCGGCCTCGACCCGCTGTCGGACGAGTGGGACGCCACGACCGGCGACGACCTCACCCCGGTGGTCGAGGCCCTGGTCAAGGTGGCCCTCGAGCAGCGGCAGGAGGCGCGCAAGCGCAAGGACTACGCCGCCGCCGACGCCATCCGCGACCAGCTCACCGACGCGGGCGTCCTCGTCGAGGACACCCCCCACGGCCCCCGCTGGGACCTGAAGCGCGACTGACGTCCCGCCCCGATCCCGCGAACCGCCGCGTTCCCGCCCGTCCGGCGCTGTTCGGGCGGACGGGACGCGGCGTAGCGTCGGAAGGGTCCGTCGCATCTCCTGCGAGGTGGTCCCGTTGTTCGAACGGTTCTCCGACGACGCGCGGCAGGCGGTCGTCCTGTCCCAGGACGAGGCCCGGAGGCTCGGGCACTCCGCGATCGGCGCCGAGCACCTGCTGCTCGGCCTCGTCCGCGGTGACGAGCCGGGGGTCGGCTCGGTGCTCGGCCGGGCCGGACTCGACCTGGAGCGGCTGCGCGCCGAGTTCGCCGAGCTCGTCCCGGCCGACGAGGGCGGGCCGCCCGACCACGTGCCCTTCACTCCGCGCGCCAAGAAGGTGCTGGAGCTCGGGCTCCGTGAGGCGGGCCGGCTCGGCTCGGAGGTGATCGTCCCCGGGCACCTGCTGCTCGGGATGATCCGCGAGGGCCAGGGGCGGGCCGTCCGGGTGATCGCCGACGCCGTCGGCGACCTGGAGCTCGTCCGGCGGGAGGTCGAGCGGTCGCTGCGCGGGCGGGCGGCCCGCACCATGCCGCTCAGCCTCCTGCGCGGCGGACGCGCCGTCGCCGGGGAGCGCCTCGAGCGGATCGAGGCCCGCCTCACCGCCATCGAGACCCATCTCGTCCGGCTCGCGGCCCGTCTGGACCCGCCGAACGACCGTCCGGAGTCCTGAACCGCCGTCCCCGAAGGGCGAGGAGCGAGGCCGGTCCAGGGTGATGGCGTGGGCAGGGGCGGACGGCGCCTAAAATCAGAGGTTTGGAGGGCGCGCGCGGAAATCCCCGGGCGCGTCCGAGATCTGAGCCGCCCGACGCCACGAGGGCGTGCACTCCGCAAGCCGCAACGTCGCGAAGGGCGTAAAGGAATCATGCCGAAGCGCAAGGGTAAGGGCCCCACCCCGAAGGCCGAGAACCGGCACTGGCACGGCAAGCGCCAGAAGGCCCGGGCCGTCAAGAGCTCCCGCCGCACCGGGACCGACACGCTCGGTCCGGGCGGGGTGCGCGCCGCCCGCAAGACCGCGGCCGAGGCCGCCAAGGCGCCCACCGGACGCCCGGCCGGGGCCCGGCGGGCGACCGGCGAGACGCCGGAGCTGGTCACCGGCCGCAACCCGGTGGTCGAGGCGCTGCGCGCCAAGGTGCCTGGGTCGGCGCTGTACGTGACCGACGCGCGGGACGACCGGATCCGGGAGGCGATTCAGATCGCCGCCGACCGGAACATCCCGCTGCTGGAGGCCGGGCGCACCGAGCTCGACCGGCTCACCGACGGGGCCGTCCACCAGGGGATCGCGCTGCAGGTCAAGCCGTACCGGTACGCCCACGCGGACGACCTGCTCCGCGGCACCCGCCCCCTGATCGTCGCGCTGGACGGGATCACCGACCCGCGCAACCTCGGCGCGATCGTGCGCAGCGCCGCCGCGTTCGGCGCGTCCGGCGTGGTGGTGCCGGAGCGGCGCGCGGCCGGTGTCACCGCGGGCGCGTGGAAGACCTCCGCCGGGACGCTCGCGAGCATCCCGGTCGCGCAGACCACCAACCTCGCCCGGCAGCTGAAGGCGTACCAGAAGGCGGGCTGCTTCGTCGCCGGGCTGGACGCCGCGGGCGGCACCACGGTCGGCGACCTGGAGATCGCGGACGGCCCGTTCGTGCTGGTCGTGGGCTCGGAGGGCAAGGGCCTCGGCCGGCTGGTCGCCGACACCTGCGACATGCTCGTCACGATCCCGATGCCGGGTCAGGCGGAGTCGCTGAACGCCGGTGTCGCGGCCGGTGTCGCGCTCTACGAAGTGTCGCGTCGCCGTTCGTCCTGAGTAACGTCGGTTCCGGCAAAACGCACGGAACCGGAGGTTTTTGTGGACACGCGCGATATCGGTGGACTGTCGGTCGGGGCCGTCGGCCTCGGCTGCATGGGGATGACCCACGCCTACACCGTGGGAGAGCGCGACGAGGCCGAGTCGGCCCGGGTGATCCACCGGGCGATCGACCTCGGCGCGACGCTGATCGACACCTCGGACGTGTACGGCCCGTTCACCAACGAGGAGCTGGTCGGACGGGCGCTGAAGGGCCGCCGGGACGAGGTCGTCCTCGCCACCAAGGTCGGGCTGCGCATCCCCGAGGGCGAGGACAACCGCGCGATGTACCGGGACGGCCGTCCGGAGCACATCCGGGCCGCCGTCCGGGAGTCGCTGCGCCGCCTCGGCACCGACCGCATCGATCTCTACTACCTGCATCGGGTGGACGAGGACGTCCCGCTCGAGGAGAGCTGGGGCGCGCTCGCCGAACTGGTCGGGCAGGGCCTGGTCCGGAATCTCGGAATCTCGGACGTCCGGCCTGAGCAGATCGCGGCGGCCCATGCGATCCACCCGGTCGCGGCCGTCCAGAACGAGTTGTCGCTGTGGACGCGGGACGACGAGGCCGTCGCCTGGACGGCCGAGCACGGGGTCGGGTTCGTCCCCTACTCGCCGCTCGGCCGCGGCTTCCTGACCGGCCAGTACACCTCCTCGGCGGACTTCGGCGAGGACGATTTCCGGGCCCGGCTGCCGCGGTTCGCGGACGAGGCGCTGAAGGCGAACCTGGCGATCGTCGACCGGGTCCGTGCGGTCGCCGACCGGCACGGGGCGACGCCAGGCCAGGTCGCGATCGCCTGGACGCTGGCCCAGGGCGATCACGTCGTGCCGATCCCCGGCACCAAGCGGCTGACCCGGCTGGAGGAGAACTGCGGGGCCGCCGACCTGGCCCTGACGGACGCCGATCTCGTCGAACTGGCCGAGGTCCCGCCGCCCGTCGGCACCCGCTACTGAAGGCCCTCCAAGGGGCGCGGCCCTGAAAGACGTCGAGGCGTCCTCCACCCGTGGAGGACGCCTCGTCTGTGAGCCAGCGAGGGGACTTGAACCCCTAACCCTCGGTTTACAAGACCGATGCTCTGCCAATTGAGCCACGCTGGCGAGTACGTCCCGCATCGTAGTCGAAGGGACGGGTCCGCGCGTCCCTGCTCACTCCGTCGCGGCGCGACCGTGCGTCCCCCGGCCGTTCTGGGCCGTTTTCGGACGTCCGCCGGCCGCTTCGACGCGTTTTCCGGACGCCTACGGGCGTGGCCAGGGACGTCCGGAGAGGCGCTCGATGTCGGTGTTGAAGCGCTTGAGGAAGGCCGCGAAGGCGGCGACGTCCTCGGCGGACCATTCGGCCATGACCTTGTCCAGCCCCTGGACGATCTCGTCGCGGCACTCGTCCAGGCGGCGCTCGCCCTCGGCGGTGAGGCGGAACTTGCGGGCGATGCCGCCCTCCGGGTCGGGGATCCGCTCCAGCAGGCCGACCCGGACGAGCGAGGACGTCTGCCGGTTCAGGGTGGACTGGTCGAGCCCGAACGCCTCGCTGAGCTGCCGGATCGTCATCGGGCCCTCGATCCGGACGCGGCTGAGCACGATGTAGGCGCTGCGCTCCAGGCCGCCGATCTCCGACTCGGGGCCGGAGGAGAGCAGCGGGCGGTGGCGGCCGAGCAGCATGGTCTCGTACTCGACCAGGTCCGTCGGCTTCTGCATGGCGTTCTCGAAGTCCTTCCCCGTGGGCGTCCGGCTGGCTCCATCCCTACCACACGGTCTCGTGATGTGCATCGCGCACATTTTGTGCATCGTGCATGTCATGTGTATCGTGCACATGCACCCTCGCCCCCGACGACGCAGGAGAACACGATGGCCGAACCCGAGTCAGCAGCCGGGCAGGCGTCCCCACCGGAGGTCCCGGCCGTCCGGTCCGGCGGCGGGATCGTCGCCGTGCTGGCCGTGGCGGGCATCGTCGCCGCGCTGATGCAGACGCTCGTGGTGCCGCTGATCGGACGGCTGCCCGGCATCCTGCACACCAGCGCGTCCAACGCGTCCTGGACGGTGACCGCCACGCTGCTCGCGGGCGCGGTCGCGATCCCGGCCGTCGGACGGCTCGGCGACCTGTACGGCAAGCGGCGGCTGCTGCTGGTCAGCGTGGTACCGCTGGTCGTGGGCTCGGTGGTGTGCGCGCTGTCGTCAGCGGTCGTCCCGATGATCATCGGACGCGGGCTCCAGGGCGTCGGCATGGGACTGATCCCGCTCGGCATCAGCGCGCTGCGCGACGTGCTGCCGCCCGAACGGCTCGGCGGCGCGATCGCGCTGATCAGCTCGTCCATGGGCATCGGCGGCGCGCTCGGCCTGCCGGTCGCGGCGGCGGTCGCCGAGAACACCAGCTGGCGGGTGCTGTTCTGGGCGTCGGCCGTGCTCAGCGTGGTCATCGGCGTGCTGATCTGGATGCTCGTCCCGGCGACGCCCGTCCGCGCGAGGTCCGGACGGTTCGACGTGATCGGCGCGGTCGGGCTCGGCGTCGGCGTGGTCTGCCTGCTGCTCGCGGTGTCCAAGGGCGCGGACTGGGGCTGGACGAGCGGCACCACGCTCGGCCTGTTCGGCGCGGCCGTGATCGTCCTGCTCGCGTGGGGCGTGTTCGAGCTGCGGATCACCGACCCGATGGTCGACCTGCGGACCACCGCACGCCGCCAGGTGCTGCTGACGAACGTCGCGTCCATCCTGGTCGGCTGCGCGATGTACGCGCAGTCGCTCGTGCTGATGCAGCTGCTCCAGCTGCCGAAGGCGCTCGGCTACGGCCTCGGCCAGTCGATGTTCGCCGCGGGCCTGTGGATGGCCCCCGCCGGGCTGATGATGATGCTGATCTCGCCGCTCGGCGCGAAGCTGTCGGCCGCGCGCGGCCCCAAGACCACGCTGTGCGCCGGAAGCCTGGTGATCGCGCTCGGCTACGGCGTCTCGCTCGCGCTGATCGGCTCGGCCTGGGGCGTCCTGGTCGTCGCGCTGGTCATCAACGGCGGCGTCGGCCTCGCGTACGGGGCGATGCCCGCGCTGATCATGGGCGCCGTCCCGCAGTCCGAGACGGGCGCGGCGAACAGCTTCAACACGCTGATGCGGTCGCTCGGCACGTCCACCGGCGCGGCGCTGGTCGGGGTCATCCTGTCCCAGATGACGGTCTCGGTCGCGGGGCACGTCCTGCCGTCCGAGGACGGGTTCCGCGCCGCCATGCTGCTCGGCTGCGGCGTCGCCGTCGTCGCCGCGCTGGTCACGCTCACCCTCCCGAGGCGCCTGGTCCCGGCGACGTCGCCCGCCGCGACCGCCGAACCCGCCGCCCGGACGCGCTCCTGACCCGGGGCAGGGCGTTCCGCTCCGGAACGTCCTGCCTACAGTCGGAGGGTGGACATCGACGAGCTGCTCAAGCGGTACGCCTATCCCGACCGGACGCCGTGGCTGCGGGCGAACATGATCGCGACGCTGGACGGCGGCATCCAGTACAAGGGCGACACCGGCGCGCTCGGATACCCCGGTGACCACGCGCTCATGGCCGCGCTGCGCGGCCTCGCCGACGTGGTCGTCATGGGCGCGGCGACCGTCCGCGAGTACGACTCCTGGCCGGACGACGCGCCGCCGCTCGCGATCGTCTCCCGCAGCCTGGACCTGGACCTGGACGGCGGCCTCTTCGACGGCGGCCGGACGATAGTGATCACCTGCGGGTCCGCCTCCGCCGACCGGCTGGAGCGGGCCCGCGAGCGCGCGGACGTGCTGGTCGCAGGGGAGGCGTCCTCCGACATCGGCGCCGCGCTGGACGAGCTGGCCAGGCGCGGCCACCAGCGCCTCCTCTGCGAGGGCGGCCCGACGCTGCTCGCGCAGGTCGCGGCGGCCGGATGGCTGCACGACCTGTGCCTGACTCTCAGCCCGATGATCATCGCCGGGGGCGCCTCCCGCATCCTGAACGGCCCGGACCTCGACGTCCCGCGGCGGATGCGCCTGATGCACGCCATCCCGGACGGCGACTACCTCTTCACCCGCTACACCGTGGAGTGAACGTCCCGGCCCCCGAGGGAGCGGGTCACTCGACGTTGTGGCGGGTGTAGGCGGGCTCGCGCCACCCGAGGACGGCCTCGGTCATCCGCACCGCGTCCACGGCCTGCCGCACCTCGTGCACCCGGACGATCCGCGCGCCGAGCATGATCGACGCGACCGTGACCGCGATCGTGCCCTCGACCCGCTCGCGCTGCGGCCGGTCCAGGGTCTCGCCGATGAAGTCCTTGTTGGAGATCGCGGCGAGCAGCGGGTAGCCGATGTCGGCGATCTCCGGCAGCCGCCGCGTCAGCTCCAGCGACTGCACGGTGTTCTTGTTCAGGTCGTGGCCCGGATCGATGATGATCCGGTCCGGCCCGACGCCCCGCTTGAGCGCGAGCGCGACCCGGTCGCGCAGGAACGCGGCGACCTCCGCCGCGACGTCGCCGTAGACCGGGCGCGGGTAGCGGGTCCGCGGCTCGGCCAGGCTGTGCGTGATGATCAGGCTGGTCCCGGCCTCGGCGACCACGTCGGCGAGCCGCGGGTCGTGCAGGCCGGTGACGTTGTTCAGCACGTCCGCGCCGCCCGCGAACGCCGCGCGCGCGACCTCCGGATGGTAGGTCTCGACCGAGATCACCGCGTCGGTGCGGGCCCGCGCCGCCTCGATCACCGGCAGGACGCGGTCGATCTCCTCCTTCGGCGACACCTCCGGGCCGGGCGCGAACGGGACGCCGCCGATGTCGAGCCAGTCCGCGCCCTCGTCGAGCGCCTTGTCGACGGCCTCGACGGCCTTGTCCAGCGCGAACGTGCGTCCCTTGTCGTGGAAGGAGTCGGGCGTCCGGTTGATGATCGCCATCACCGCGACCTGCCGGTCGAAGTCGAAGGAGCGGCGTCCGATCGTCCGCCGGGGGCTGACGAGCTCCGGCGCGTAGACCCGGTGCGGGGCGGCTCCTGCCACGATGACCTGCCTTCTCCGGTGCTTCGGCGCGGCGGTTCGATCCCGCCGGGGGCTGAGCCGGTCGGGGGACCGATTCGGCTCAGCCTATCCGGGTCGCCGTTCCCGCCGCCGCGTCCGGCCGGGTGACCGGTTCGGCGCGCGGCCCGTCAATTCCGCGGGACCGTATTCAAAGGTGAGTGACCCAAAGTGACCGGGGGTGCGGCGCAATTCCGTCAGACGGGCCTCCGGACGGCCGGACCGGGCCGCTGCCCAGCGGAGACGGGGCACTTCCGGATGCGGAAGCCGTTTGTGCCGCCACTCGGGACCTCTGGGGAAATAGGGGACAGGCATGACCAGTGGGACCGTTTCTTGACCCTGTGTTGGTCCTTCTCCCAAGCATTTCTCGGGAAGTGGCCCGTGCTCACCATGATTGTTTGATCTCATAGTGAAGTCACATCATTACATAGAGTCATGGGGAGTCAGGGAGGGCCAGATGGTCTGGGACTCGGGACCACCGGAGCGCAGGGGGACCGGCCGGGGGAGAAGGAAACCGGTCGTGCGCTACGCGGTCATGGCACGTGACGAGAGGTTCCTCCTGCTGAGACGGAGGTTCGCCCGGCTCGCGCTGGCGGTCGCCGGGTCTTTCCTCGGCTGGTACTTCCTCTATGTCGCGCTTTCGGCGTTCGCGCGTGACCTGATGGCGCGCCCGGTCGCCGGCAACATCAACGTCGCCTTGGTCCTCGGGGTGCTGCAGTTCGTGTCCACGTTCGCCCTCGCCTGGTACTACGCGCGGTACGCGTCCGAGTCGCTCGACCCGATCGCGGCGGCCCTCCGCGAGGAGGCGGACGCCCCGGCCGCGATCCGGGCCGCCCCACGGCGCTCGGAACTGCGTTCACCCGCCGTCGAGGACGACCCGACCCCCGAGCGGCGGACGCGACCGGCGCCGGCCTCCGCGGAGGAGCCGGTGGCTTTCGCGGACGAGCCCGCGCACCCGGCGCAGCCGGAGAAGGAGTTTGAGGAGGGGACGCTTCCGGAGCCTGAAGGAGGTCCGGAAAATGTGCCGGGCCCACCAGGCGACCCGGCGGAGGAGATTGCGGAACCGGCCGTCCCCCCGGCAGGGGACGAGGCGGCTCCGGCCCCCGGCTTGACCAAAACGGCCCCCGCCACCAGCGCGAACGGAACCGACCGGGTTCCCGACGCGCCCAGCGCGAAGCAGGCCCCCGACGTGAACGGCGCGGAGCGGGCCTCCGAAGTGAACGGCGCGGATCCCGTCCCGAGCGCGAACGGTGTGAAGCCCACGTCGGGCGCGAACGGAGCCGAAGCGGCCCCCAGCGCGAACGGAGCCGAACCGGCTCCCAGCGCGAACGGCGCGAGAGCGGTTCCCGGGTCGGCGCGGAAGCAGAACGGGAAGCCGGGGCCGGTCCCGAGCCCGGCGAAACCCAAGGACGACGGCCCGGACGCGTGGTCCGGGACGGGAGCACGACCGGACCCGGGGTGGTTGCGATGATCGGTCATGTCCTCGGCGGAGCGGCGACGCTCGCCGCCTCCGTGCCTCCCCAGGACCCGGGCACCGCCAGCGGCAACGGCCGCACCGTGACGTTCGGGCTGTTCCTGTTCTTCATCGTGGTCACGCTCGGGATCACGGTGTGGGCGCGCCTCAACACCAAGAACGCGGTCGACTACTACGCGGGCGGGCACGCGTTCTCCGGGCCGCAGAACGGCATCGCGCTCGCGGGCGACTACATGTCCGCCGCGTCCTTCCTCGGCATCGCCGGGATCATCGCGCTGTCCGGCTACGACGGTTTCCTCTACTCGATCGGGTTCCTGGTCGCGTGGCTGCTGACGCTGCTGCTGGTCGAGCTGATGCGGAACTCGGGCCGGTTCACCATGGCGGACGTGCTGGTCTACCGGGTGCGCAGCCAGCCCAAGGTGCGGACGGCCTCGGCCGTGTCCACGGTGACCGTCTCGGTCTTCTACCTGCTCGCGCAGATGGTCGGCGCGGGCGCGCTGGTCGCGCTGCTGCTCGGCATCCACCCCGGCGAGACGTTCCTCGGGATGTCGGCCGAGGCCGCCAAGACCTGGACGATCGTCGTGGTCGGGGCGTTGATGATCTTCTATGTGATGTTCGGCGGGATGAAGGCCACCACCTGGGTGCAGATCATCAAGGCCGTGCTGCTGATCGCCGGTGGGATCGTGCTGACCGCGCTGGTGCTGGCCCGTTTCGGCTACAACCTGTCCGGGCTGCTCGGCTCGGCCGCCGCGTCGTCCGGCAAGGGGTCGGCGTTCCTGCAGCCCGGCCTGAAGTACGGCAAGGACGTGCCGGGCGACGGCTACCACACGCTGCTGAACAAGGTCGACTTCATCAGCCTGGCGCTCGCCCTGGTGCTGGGCACCGCAGGACTGCCGCACGTCATCACCCGGTTCTTCACCGTCCCGGACGGCCGCGCGGCGCGCACCTCGGTGAACTGGGCGATCGGGCTGGTCGGCGCGTTCTACCTGATGACGCTCGCGCTCGGGTTCGGCGCGGCGGCGCTGGTCGGACGCAAGGCCATCATGGCGCAGGACCCGGCGGGCAACACCGCCGTGCCGCAGCTCGCCAAGGCCCTCGGCGACCACGTCGGCGGGCCGGTCGGCGGCGACCTGATGCTGGCGTTCATCGGAGCGGTCGCGTTCGCGACGATCCTCGCCGTGGTGTCGGGGCTGGTGCTCGCGTCGTCCACGTCGCTGGCGCACGACTACTTCGGGAACGTGCTGATGTTCGGCCGTCCGCGCGAGTCGCAGGAGGTCGCGGTCGCCCGGTTCGCGGCCTGCCTGATCGGGGTGCTGGCGATCGTGCTCGCGGTCATCGCGAAGAACATGAACGTGGCGTTCCTGGTCGCGCTCGCGTTCGCGATGGCGGCGGCGGCGAACCTCCCCGCGATCGTGCTGTCGCTGTTCTGGAAGCGCTTCAACTCGGCCGGGGTCGTCTCCGGCATCTACGGCGGCCTGATCAGCTCGCTGGTGCTGGTGTTCTTCTCGCCGGTCGTGTCCGGCAAGGTGGACCCGCTCACCGGGCAGAGCCTGTCGCTGTTCCCCAAGGGCGTGGACTTCCACTTCTTCCCCCTGGAGAACCCCGGCATCGTGTCCATCCCGTTCGGGTTCCTGTGCGCGGTCCTCGGCACCTACCTCGGACGCGAGGACGCCGACACGCGGCGGTACGACGAGCTGTCGTTCCGCTCACTCACCGGCGCCGGTTCGGTCTGACCGAAAACGGATCGTCCGGACGGGCGGGCGGGGTGCGCGTCGCGCGCACCCCGCCCGCCCGTGTTCGCGGGGGGCGCGGGCAGTGATCACTTTCGTGAGGGGACTAACACCGCCGGAGGGTCTGCCAATATCCGCCGGTACGGCAGGCTTGTGCGCATGAAGTCCACGTCCCCGCTCGCCCTGGCCCGCTCGACCGGAGCCACCGTGCTCGCGACGGCGGCCATGGCGGCGCTGCTCGCGGGCTGCGGCGGCGACGGCGGGTCGGCGACCGCGAAGTCCGTCCCGAGCGCCCGCTCCTACCAGGGCGCCGCCGAGATCGGACGGGCCCTGCGCGCGGCGGGCGCGACCGGCTGCAGCACGGACGCGTCCCGCGTCGAGTGCCGCTACCAGGGACGCTACGTCGCCGCGACCGTCATCGACCCGAGCCTCGGCCTCACGATGGACACCGCGCTGCGCAGCTGGCGCAGCGGCGTCGGGCAGAGCGCGCTCGGCGAGAACGGCGCGTTCGCGATCCTGCGCGGACCCAACTGGCTCGTCACCGGGCCGGACGGCCTGGTCGACCGGGCGCGCGGCGACCTCGGCGGACGGGCGTACCACTGCGACCACCCGTACGGGAAGTGCTCCTGAGCCCGGTGTCCCGGCGTGTGTCCCGATGTGCGGGAGTGCCGGGGCGGTCCCTGAGCGCCGTGGCAGAATGACCGCAGCCGGTCGGACGTCCGCCGCCCGGACGGATCGGGACCCCGTGGAACGCGGCCGGCTGCCGGGAGGAGGTGCGGTGACGTGCCCCCTGACGGCCGCCGCCTCCGCAGGCTCCGCCGTCGCGGCACGACGCGTCCGCTCGCCCGCATCGCGCCCGCGCCTTTCGCCCGCATCGCGTCCGCTCCTCTCACGCCCGTCCGCACCGCGTCCGTCCGCACGGCCGCCGTTCTCACCGCGCTGACCCTGGCCTCGGCGGTCGCCGTCCCGATCGCGACCGCGCCCGAGTCCCGGACGACCCCGCGCGGCGCGAAGGCGGGCGACGCGAAGTCGAGCGCCGCCACGTCCCGGACGTCGCGCGTCGCCGCCTCCGCGCCGCTGCCGTTCCCGCAGGCCCCGGAGGGCCCGGTGGACATGATCCGGTCGCGCGAGTGGCACCTGTCCGCGCTGCACGTGCCGAAGGCGTGGAAGCGCTCGCGCGGCGCGGGCGTCATCGTCGCCGTCCTCGACACCGGCGTCGACCGGCACCACCCCGACCTCACCGGACGCGTCGTCGCCGGGCCCGACATGACCGGCGGGACGCGCCGTCCGGGCAGCAGGTACTGGGGCCTGCACGGCACGTCGATGGCCAGCATCATCGCCGGGCACGGGCACGGCCCGGGCGGCGCGCAGGGCGTGATGGGCGTCGCGCCCGGCAGCCGCGTGCTGTCGCTGCGCGTGACCTGGGAGAACGACGACCCGATGCGCAAGGACGACGCGCAGGTCAGCCACGCCCGGGACGCCATCGCGCAGGGCATCCGGTACGCGGTCGACCACGGCGCGACCGTCATCAACATGTCGCTGGGCGGCGGCAAGCAGTACTACGACGGCGACTCCTCCGAGGAGGACGCCATCCGGTACGCGCAGAGCAAGGGCGTCGTGCTCATCGCGTCCGCGGGGAACGACGGCGCGGGCGCGAACCGCAAGAACTTCCCGGCGGCCTATCCCGGCGTGATCGCCGTCGGCGCGCTCGACCGCGACATGCACCAGTGGAAGGACAGCAACCGCCGCTCCTACGTCGCCGTCTGCGCGCCCGGGGTGGACATCGTCAGCGCGGACGCCGACGACGGCTACGTGGTCGGCACCGGAACCAGCCCGTCCTCGGCGATCGTGGCCGGGATCGTCGCGCTGCTGCGCTCGCGCTACCCGTCGCTGAACCCGGACCAGGTGCGGCAGGCCCTCGTCGAGGGCTCGTCCGGGCGGGGCGTGCAGCCGTCCGGCAACTGTCCCGGCGTGCTGGACGCGTCGCGCGCGATGACCGCCGCCGCCCGCATCAGCAAGGAGCCGCCGAGACCGTCCGCGCCGTCCGTCCGGACCGAGGACGCGCCCGACGCGCACGGCT
This sequence comes from Actinomadura oligospora ATCC 43269, assembly GCF_000518265.1. Classification (GTDB taxonomy): domain Bacteria; phylum Actinomycetota; class Actinomycetes; order Streptosporangiales; family Streptosporangiaceae; genus Spirillospora; species Spirillospora oligospora. The sequence continues at coordinate 138,384 of NZ_JADG01000019.1, forward strand.
CGGAGAGCGACTCCAACCGGATCTACCTGGCCGTTCTCGGCGGCGGGGGAGCGCTGCTGCTCATCGGCCTCTTCCTCGGCTGGCGTCAGCGCCGCCGTTCGGACGACGACACCGAGCCGGACGTCGAGCCGCCCGCGCCCGAGCCGGTCCCCGTGAGGCGCGCGCCCGCGCCGGAGCCTCCGCCGGTGATGTCGTTCCAGCCCGCTCCGCCGCGTCCGGCCGAGCCCGCGCAGCCGCATGCGGTTCCACCGCCCGTGGCACCGCGTGTCGTTCCGCCGAGGGAGCCCGTGGAGCCGCTCGCCGCTCCGACGTTCTCCGGCGAGCCGTCCGACTGGAACCCGGCGCCCGCCGAGGCGGAGCCCGGGACGCGGGCGGCGTTCGACCCGCTGGGCGATCCGCTGAGGGGCGGGCCGGGGTCGGTGCAGGGGGCCGGGCCGCTGAGCGAGCAGGAGCCGCGTCCCGTCGAGGACGAGCCGGGGCTCAGCGACGAGGAGTGGGAGCTGTTCCGGCGCGGCGTGCTCGCCGAGGCCGGGACGCCGATCCCGCCGGCCATGCCGCCGCTGGAGGACCTCCAGACCGGGGCCGTCCCGGACGCGCCGCCGCCCGGGCTCGCGGACGGCCCGGGGCACGGGCCGCTGCCCACCTCGCTGGACGACGCCCTCGGCGGCCGTCCGCGCCGCCGCCGTCGTCCGGTGGTCGCGGACGACGACGACTACCGTCCGCCCTGGTGGTGACCGGACTACCGCGGCGGGCGTAGCCGCGAAGCCGCCGCTCGTACGACGACACGTTCCGGACCGTCCACGGAGCATCGGTGCATCCGAACCCGAGGAGGAGTCCGATGCACCCGCTGATGATCACCGCCGCCGCCCACCCCGGCTGGCAGGACCACGACGGACCCGGCTGGTGGGCGGTCTTTCCGATCACCTTCGGCCTGCTGTGGATGGCCATGATCGGTTTCGTCGCGTTCCAGCTGGTCAAGCGGCGTCGACGGGGCGGCTGGCGGTTCCCGCAGGCCGCCGCCGCCGGGGGATCCGCGAATGCCACGCGTCCCGAGGACCTGCTGGCCGAACGCTTCGCCCGGGGCGAGGTCGACGAGGACGAGTTCCATTCCCGGATGTCGGCGCTGCGCGCCGAGCGTGAGTGACGCCGGACGGCGAGGGGGCGGGCGGGGCCGGGGTCAGTCGGCCCCGGCCTCCCGGAAGATGCGCTCGACGCCCTCGGCGTCCATCATCGCGGGCGACTGCGCGGCGGCGTCGGCGAACCGGGTGAGCAACCGGGCGAACTCGGTCCTCTCATGCTGGGTCCAGCCGCTCATCAGCTCCTCGAAGTAGGCGCGGCGGAACCGCTCGGCGACCTGCCGCACCCGCTGCCCGGCGTCGGTCAGCCCGAGGTTGGCGCGCCGGGCGTCCACCGGCGACGGACGGCGCGAGACGAGCCCCGCGTCGATCGCGTGCCCGACCAGGCGGCTGGCGGTGGACGGGTCGATCTCCAGCCGCTCGGCGACCGCGCCGACCGTGACCTCCGGGCCGCCCGCGCACTCGGCGAGGGCGGCGACGGCGTGCACGACCATCAGGTTGGACAGCTGGAGCGGCCGTCCGCCCGGCCCCGCCGAGGTCTGCGCCCGGATCTTCCTCATGAGGTCCGGGCGGGCCCAGACGCGGCGGAGGTGGAACAGCGCCAGCGTGATGTCGGAGAGGGACGACTCGTCCGGCACGGGCGCGGCGGCGGGGTCCGGCTCGGGGTCGGGCACGGGAACGGCGGCCATGTCGGGCACGGTGGCGTCGTCCGGCGCGGGCGCGGCGGGCTCGCCGGGCTCGGACGTGGCTGACTCGGACGTGGCGGGCCTCTCCGTCGTCATGCTCGGCCTCCCGGCGGGTGGTGGCGCGCGGTCCGTGCTCGGGGCTGCATGGATGCGCTATGCACACGTTACCGCGTGTGACCTGCGGCTCCCCGCCACCCCCGGGCGAGCCCGGTCCCCGGGCCGGGACGCCCGCCGAGGGGCGCGGGCGGCCCGGCGGGGCGGACGGCCCATCCGCGTGAACGGCCGGAGAATGTCCGCCGGGACGCGTAGAGTGGCCTCGGCCGAACCCGGACGACCCGGGATCAGTGACCACCAAAGGGGACGCCGTGCCGGCGGCGGACGATCACGGCGACGGCTCCCAACAGGACGGCAGCATGAACGATGGCTCACCTCTGCCCCCGGTGAACGAGGGCCCGGAAGACGACGGCGCGCCCCTCCCGAACGGCACGCCCCTCCCGAACGACACGGCCTCCCAGCACGACGCGGCCCTCCCCGGCGACGCGGGCCTTCCGAACGACACGGGCCTTCCGGACGACGCGGCCTTCCCGGCCGACCTCCTGTCCGAGCGCGACCGCCAGATCCTCGCCTTCGAGCGGCAGTGGTGGAAGTACGCCGGAGCCAAGGAACAGGCCATCCGCGAGACCTTCGACATGTCGGCGACGCGGTACTACCAGCTGCTCAACATCCTCATCGACCGGCCCGAGGCGCTGCGCCACGACCCGATGCTCGTCAAGCGCCTGCAGCGGATGCGCACCCAGAGGCAGCGGCAGCGCGCCGCGCGCCGTCTCGGCCTCCGCCCCTGACCGGCGCTCAGCCGCTCAGGCGGTTACCGGCGCTCAGCCGCTCAGGCGGTTACCGGCGCTCGGCCGCTCAGGCGGCTATTGGCGCTCAGCCGCTCAGGCGGCTATTGGCGCTCGGCCGCTCAGGCGGTAACCGCGTCGGGGGCGACCCGGCCCCGCTCACCGCGAGCGGCGGCTTTGAGTCGCGCCCGCCGTGGCCGACACTGGTCATGTGAACCCTTCCTCCTCCCCCATCAGCCCGGAGGGCGAGGACGCCCTCGCCGCCCTGCGCGCCGATCCCGGCGGGGCGGTCCTCGGCTTCGACTTCGACGGCACGCTCGCGCCGATCGTCGCGGACCCGGCGGCGGCGCGGGCGCATCCCCGCGCCGCCGCGGCCCTCGCCGCGCTGGCTCCGCGGGTGCGGGCGCTGGTCGTGGTGACCGGACGCCCGGCGAAGGTCGCGGTGGAGTACGGCGGTTTCGAGGGCGTCGACGGGCTGGTCGTCCTCGGGCAGTACGGAGCGGAGCGCTGGGAGTCCGGCGCGCTGACCTCGCCCGAGCCGCCGCCCGGCGTCGCCGAGGTGCGCGCCAAGCTGCCGCGCGTGCTGGACGCGGCGGGCGCGCCGCCCGAGACGTTCGTGGAGGACAAGGGCCGCGCCCTCGCCGTCCACACGCGCCGCTGCGCGGAACCGCAGGTCGCGCTCGATCGTCTCCGGAGCATCATGGACGCGCTGGCCGAGCGGCACGGCCTGGTCGTCGAGCCCGGACGGTTCGTCCTGGAGCTGCGTCCGCCCGGCATGGACAAGGGCGTCGCGCTGCGCGCGTTCGTCGCCGAGACCGGACGTCCGTCGATGCTGCTGTTCGCCGGGGACGACCTGGGCGACCTCGCCGCCTTCGACGCCGTGGACGCGTTCCGCGCGGACGGCGTGCCCGGCTTCAAGCTGTGCAGCGGATCCGCCGAGGTCACCGAGCTGGCCGCCCGCGCCGACCTGGTCGTGGACGGCCCGGAGGGCGTCGTCGACTTCCTCGGCACGCTCCTGCCCGCGCCCTCCTGACCGTCCCCGAACGGCTCTGACAGGCGCGAGGGCTCTGACCGACCCTGGCCGGTGCGGCGCGGGTCGTCCGCGACGTGCGCTTTCGGCAGGATCGGACGGCCTGTACCGACGATGAGGATGGGCCAGGTGCGAATCAGGCGAACATTTGCGCAAAGATAAGGTAATTTCGCTGCGCCCGGCTGACGCGCGGCCGGACGAGACAGGTGGGGAGCGCTGACGTGGACACTGGACCCGGAATCCCGCGACGGCCGGCGGGGCCGCGCGAGACGTCCCGTGACCCCTCGGGCGCACCGACCTCCGGCATCCCCGTCCAGCCGTCGGCGCAGCCACTCGCCCAGCAGCACGGCGCATATCCGGACGAGCAGTACGGATCCGGCGGGTATCCGACCGTCCAGTCGCCGACCGGTTCGGGCGGGCATCCCCACACGCGGGACGTCCCGGCGCAGCAGGGATACGCCCAACAGCAGCAGCCCGTCCAGCAGATCCAGCCTGAACAGCAGTTCCAGCCTGAGCGGTCGCAGGGGGCTCAGCCGCCCGGCGCGTCCTACCCGGCCCGGGGCTCGGACGAGCTGGGGGTGCGCGAGACCAGCGGCGTCGAGGTGCGGATCGGGTCGTCGCGAAGCGAGCGGAACCGGATCCGGCGCGAGCAGCGCGGACGGCGCGAGCAGCGCGGACGCGCCGGACGGCGCAAGGGCCTGCTCGCGGGCGCGGCGGTGCTCGTGGTGGCCGCGGCGGCCGTGGGCGCGTTCGTGCTGATCCCCGGCTCGGACGGCGGCAAGGGCGACGGCACGACCGCGTCCGGCGGCGGGGGCTCGTCCGCGCCCGTGCAGCCCGGCCGGATGCCGAGGACGGGCACCCCGGTGACCGTCAGCACGGCGGACGGCAACAAGTACCAGCTCGCCGCCGTGGACACGGGGACGGGCGACGGCGCGTCCACGCAGCAGACGACCGCGCCGTCCGGCTACGGGTTCGCGTACGTCGAGTACGTGCTGTCCAACCCGACCCACGACAAGGTGCTGCTCGACTTCCCCGGCGACGTGTTCGTCAAGCGCACGCGCGTGGAGGGCTCGGGACGCGGACGCTGCATGCCGCAGGTCGGGGTGCCCGAGGACATGTGCACGCCGCCGACGCACAGCAACGTCGTCCGGGCCCTGCGCGGCGGCCAGCTCATCAAGGGCGACGGCGAGGACAGGTACATGCCGCCGGGCTCGGCCTACCTCGTCCGCGCGACGGTGGACGTCCCGGTCGCGAAGGAACTGAAGACGGGCGATCTGCGCCTGTTCATTTGGAAGCGGCTCTACATGGCGAACGCGAGCGCCAAGGAGGCCCCGCTCCCACGCTGACCCGAAACGAGAAGGGCCACCGCGATCTCGATCGCGGTGGCCCTTCTCGTTTCAGGTGTGGCGGATCAGCTCTCCGCCTCCGGGTCGTCGGCGAGGATGCCGTAGAGGCGGCGGCGGGCGTCGTTCACGACGTCCAGCGCGCGGGACTGCTGGGACGCGCTGCCCACGGCCATGACCTGGTGCAGAGCCCCCATCAGCTGCCGGACGGCCTCCCGCGAGTGCAGGACGTTCTCGCCGGCGGCCTCGGTGACCTCGTCCCAGGGCGCGGTGGTCTGCGCGGACACCTCCGCGCCGCCCACGTCGGTGAGGGAGAACAGCCGCTTGCCGCCCTGCTCCTCACTGCTGACCAGGCCCTCGTCCTCGAGCATCTGGAGCGTCGGGTAGACCGAGCCGGGGCTCGGCCGCCAGACGCCGCCGGTGCGCTCGTCGAGCTGCTGGATCATCTCGTAGCCGTGCATCGGACGTTCGGCCAGCAGGGCGAGCAGCGCCGCCCGCACGTTGCCGCGCCGGGTCCGGCGCCCGCCGCCCCGGCCGCGTCCACGGTGGCCTCCCGGACCGAAGCCCGGACCGCCGGGACCGAAGCCGGGCCCGCCCCATCCGAACGGGTCGTCGCGGCGCATCCGCGCCTCGGGACCGCCGTCGGAGCGGGGCCCGCGCCCGCGCCGGCCGCCGCGCTCGTGGTTCCTCATGGACTCGCGCATCGTCATCATCTCCTGGGGTCGTTCGATCGCGATGCATTAACGATATATCGGCGAACGCTCGGTCGCAAGCGCACCCCCCTTGACAGAAACTCATCAGGCGTTGAATATCGGAGTCAGGGGGTGGTGTCCCATGGGACGCACCAAGAACCGGGTCGACGGGGACCCGAACGACCTGAACGGCCGGACCACGGTCTGCGTGGTGGGCGGAGGACCCGCCGGGGCCGTCCTCGGTCTCCTGCTCGCCCGCTCCGGGATCGACGTCGCCGTCCTGGAGAAGCACGGGGACTTCCTGCGCGACTTCCGGGGTGACACGATCCACCCGTCCACGCTGGACGTGCTGGACGAGATCGGCCTCGGCGACCGCTTCGAACGGCTCGACCACCGCAAGGTCAGCGCGATGGACCTGGTCACGGGCGACGACGAGTTCACGGTCGCCGACCTGCGGACGCTGCGCGAGCGGCATCCGTACATCGCGATGGTCCCGCAGTGGGACTTCCTCACGATGATCACCGAGGCGGCGGCGGAGCTGCCCGGCTTCCGGCTGCTGATGAAGGCCGAGGCCACCGGCCTGCTCACCGAGGACGGCCGGGTCACCGGCGTCCGCTACCGGGACGCCGCCGGAACCGAGCACGAGATCGCCGCCGCGCTCACCGTCGCCGCCGACGGACGGCACTCCACGCTGCGCCGCGCCGCCGGGCTGCCCGTCCGGAGCCTGGGCGCGCCGATGGACGTGGCGTGGTTCCGGCTGCCGCGCGAACCGGGCGACCGCGAGAACCCGTTCCTGCGTCCGGGCGCCGGGCGGATGATGGCGATGCTCAACCGCGAGACGTACTGGCAGATCGCCTACCTCGTCCCGAAGGGCGGCTGGTCACGGGTCCGCGACCGGGGCGTCGAGGCGCTGCGCGCCGACATCGTCGAACTGCTGCCGTTCCTGGCCGACCGGGTCGGCGGGCTCGAACTGGACGCGATCAGCGTCCTGGACGTCCGGGTGGACCACCTGCGCCGCTGGTATCGGCCCGGCCTGCTCTGCATCGGGGACGCCGCGCACGCCATGTCCCCGATCGGCGGGGTCGGCATCAACCTGGCCATCCAGGACGCCGTCGCGACCGCGAACCGCGTCGTCCCGGCGCTGCGCGAGTCCGGGACGGTCGGCGTCGGCGACCTCGCCGCGGTGCAGCGCCGCCGCATGCTCCCGACGCTGGTCGTCCAGGCCGCGCAGCTGGCGGTGCAGCGGTTCGTCATCGAGCGCGTGCTCGACGGCCGTCCCCCCGCGCTGGGCGCGGTGAAACGCGCGCGAGCCCTCCGGACCGTCCGGCTGCTGCTGGCGCGCGGCGTGGGGTTCGGCCCGCTCCCGGAGCACGTCCGAACACCGGCCGCGCTCTGACCCGAGGGTGGTTTGGCCTGAAACGGCGTCGGGCCCCGCGATGGATCGCGAGGCCCGACGAGGTCGTCCGGGATCAGGGAGCCTGGAGCTTCAGGTTGTCCAGGATCGCCTTCACGATGTCGGCGTTGTCGGTCTGCCGGATCCGGACCCACGCGCCGTACTTCTGGTCGGCCGAGTGCAGCGCGACCTCGGTGACCTGCGGCGTTCCGGTCTTGCACCCGGTGAACCGCAGGATCGTCCCGGTGAGGTTCTTGTCCGGCGAGGTGTAGGTCTCCGGCGCGCCCTTCGTGCAGGACGAGTGGGTCGAGACGCCGAGCGGCAGCGGCTGCGACTTCGGCATCGCGGTCGTCAGGCCGACGAACACACCCGGGGCCGTCCCGACGCCGCGGAACTTCGCGACGTCCGGCGTCGCCCGCAGGACGGGCCGGGCGGTGGCGTCGCCGGCGAAACCGAGGGAGCTCGGCAGCCAGGTCTGGCCCTCGGCCTTCGGCCACGCCTTGGGCACGGCCGCGCCGATCTTGCCCGAACCGTCCGTGATCCGGACGAAGTCGGCCGGGAGGGACGTCTTCTTCCCGCCCTTGCCGCCGCCCTTCTTGTCATCCTTGGAGAAGATCGAGCCGAGCGCGAGCCCCGCGACGAGCGCGACGGTCAGCACCGCGGCCGTGATCAGCAGCGGGGTCAGGTATCCGCGCCGGCCGCCGCCGCCACCGCCACTGTTGCCTCCGCCTCCGCCGCCACCGGGCCCGGACGGCCCGCCGGGACCGCCGCCCGAGCCGCCGGAGTCCTTCTTCCGCCGTCCGAAGGACGAACCCTTACCGGACGAAGGGGGCGGACCCGGCGGACCGGGAGGCTGCTGCTGAGGTTGATAAGGCGGCGGCGGGTACCCGTGCGGGGGCGGACTCTGCGAAGGCCCGGGACTCTGCCGATAGGGATGTCCGCCAGGCCCGGGACTCTGCCCCGGACCGGGCCCGTAGGGCTGGCCACCGGCCGGGCCACCCATCTGGCCGCCCATCTGGTCACCCGCCTGGAACACCGCCGTCTTGCCGTCGTTGCCCACCGTCGGAGGCACCTGGTCTGCGAACCGTCCGCCGCCCGGCTGGTCGAGGATGGTCTCCTCGCCGCTGGCGCGCGGTCCGACCGGGTAGCCCGCCCCGGCGGCCGAGCCCCGCGGCCCGGCGGACGGACCCGGAGGCAGCGCCATCTCGGTCGTGCGGGAGTCGTCGGGCCCGCCGTCCGGCGGAAGGGTCTCCGAGCCGGGCGGACGGTCCCCGTAGGGATACTGGGGAGAATGGTCACGCACGGTCGCCTCCGGTGCCTCGTCCTGGACACCGGGGTATGACGCGTCCTGCGGGGTGCCGGGTTCGCCCGAATCGACCGTTCGCTGTGGGGACGGCACGTCCATGATCGTGTCCGGCGCGTCCGCCGAGCCCTCGATCACCGTGACCGGAGCGGGGGCGGGCGTCCCGGCGGCGTCCGCGGGCGCCTCGGCGGTGACCTTCGCGCGCAGCTCGGCCAGCGCCTCGGCGAACGCCTCGGCCGTCGGCCAGCGCTTCTCCCGCTCGACCTCCAGGGCGCGCAGGATCACCTCGTCCGTCCCCGGCGGCAGGCCCTCGCGCAGCTCACTCGGCGCGACCTGGATCGGCGGCTGGCCCGGCGCCCGCCCCGTCAGCATGTGGAAGGTCAGCGCGCCGAGCCCGAACACGTCCGCGCGCACGTCCAGGCCGCCGCCGAAACGGGCCTGCTCGGGCGACATGTAGCCGGGCGTCCCGACCGGGAGGGTGAACGCGCCGGACGCGTGCGCCAGCGCCTTGGCCAGCCCGAGATCGGCGATCAGCACCTTCTCGCCGCCGTCCGGGGTGGACTGGAACAGCACGTTCGACGGCTTGAGGTCACGGTGGATCACCCCGAGGGTGTTGATGACCTCCACCCCGTACGCGGTGTCCTCGGCCAGCGCGAGCGCCTCGGCGACCGGAAGCGGACGCCGCTTCATCCGGTCGGCGAGCGTCCCCCGGTCGGCGTACGACATGACGAAGTAGGGACGGCCGTCCGGGAGCTCTCCGATGTCGTGCACGCGGACCAGCCGTTCGGAGTCGGCGCGGCGGAGGATCCGCGCTTCCTCCAGGAACCGGTTGCGCACATCGAGGTCGTCCAGCAGGCTGCCGTTCAGGACTTTGATCGCGACCATCGAGTCGAGCGCTTCGTCGTGCCCGAGCAACACTGAGGCGAACGCCCCGGACCCGAGAGCGCGGTCGATTCGGTAACGGCCGACAGTAGAGGGGAAGGACACTCCCGTATCATGCCCAACAAACGGGGTGTGTGTGCGAGCGAGGTCGAGGCACGGCGATGGCATTCGATGAGAGAACAGAGGACCTGGCGCTGAAGGCCGCCCGCGGAGACGCGAGCGCGCTGGACGAGCTGCTCCGGAAGATCGAGCCGGACGTGCTCCGTCACGCGTCCCGCTTCCTGCCCAACCGACAGGACGCCGAGGAGGCGTGTCAGGACGCGTTGCTGCAGGTCGCGCGCAACATCCACCGCTTCGAAGGGCGGTCCCGCTTCTCCACCTGGCTGCATGTCGTGGTGGCGAACTCCTCCCGGTCCACCTACCGGTCGCTCAAGCGCCGCTCGGTCGAGCAGGCGGGCGAGCTGCCCCAGCAGCGCCCCGACCCGCGTCGTACCAGCGTGATCGCCGGATCCCGGGTGGACATCCTCGACGCGATGGAGGACCTGGAGTCCCGCAAGCCCGACCTGATCCAGGCCCTGGTGCTGCGCGACGTCTCCCAGCTGGAGTACGCCGAGATCGCCGAGCAGCTGAAGCTGCCGCTCGGCACGGTGAAGTCGCGCATCCACGAGGCCCGCAAGCAGGTCCGGCAGACGCTCGGAGAGTCCTACACCTGACCGTCCCGCCCGCGGCGGGCACGCGCGGTTCCGCTGCGAGCGGGCACGCGCGTCCCGCTCGCCGCGGGCGCCAAAGGTCGGCAATGGCTGGGCCAAACGGGCGCGAATCCGCCCTGGTCAGAGGCGTCGGTGGGTCACCATGCCCTGCATGGCCACTGGTACCGCCCCGTCCGCCCGGCCGGTCTTCGTGTTCGGCTGCCCGCGGTCGGGGACGACGCTGCTCCAGCTGATGCTGCACTCGCACCCGCGCATCGCGATCCCCGCCGAGACCCGGTTCGCCCTTCCCGCCTACACCGGAAGGTGCGACTTCGGTGACCTGGAGGACAGGGAGAACAGACGTCGCCTCGCGGAGTGGATCACCTCGCGGCGCGAGACCAGGTTCGCCGATCTCGGCCTGCCCGCGGCGGCGGTGGCCGAGGAGATCACCGGCGGCCCGGCCACGCTCGGCTCGGCGCTAGGCATCGTGTTCCGCGCGTACGCGCGCCGGTTCGACCGCGTCCGCTGGGGCGACAAGCGGCCCAGCTACTCCAAGCACGTCCCGGCGCTGCTGCGGATGTTCCCGGACGCCCAGTTCGTCCACCTCGTCCGGGACGGCCGCGACTGCGTGGCGTCGCTGTGCGAGATGCCCTGGTACAAACTCGACGTCCACCACGCGATCGCGGCGTGGCGCGAGGCCATCGACATCGGCCGCCGCACCGCCGCCCGCCTCGGCCCGGACGGGTACTTCGAGCTCCGCTACGAGAACCTCGTCGCCGATCCGGCCGCGGAACTGTCCCGGCTGTGCGGATTCCTCGGCGAGGACTTCGATCCGGCGATGACCGAGCCGCGGCACATCGCCGAGCTGACCGTCCCGCCGCAGAAGAAGTGGCACAACCGGACCCGGTCGGCCGTGTCGTCCGGGCGTGTCGGATCGTGGCGGACGCGGCTCGAACCATGGGAGATCGGGCTCGCGGAGGCCGCGTTCGGCGACCGCCTCACCGACCATGGCTACGAGCCGAGCGGCCTGGCCCGTCCGAGCCCCGCGCTGCTCGCGCGGTTCGCCGCGACCGCCGCACACCGCCGGATGGCGCACCACAAGGCCGACATGCGGGAACGCTGGCGACGACTGCACGAGCCCAACCCGGTCGCCTGCCTGCTCGAACCCGCCGCCGAGGCCGCTGCGCCCTAGCCGAGGGCGTCGAGCTGGTCGGCGAACCAGCGGGCGGGCGGGAGCGCGGTCGCGGCGTCGGCGAGGCGGCGGCAGCGTTCGCCGCGCTCGCCGGACGGCATGAGCAGCGCGTGGTGCAGCGCCTCGGCGGTCTGCGACACGTCGAACGGGTTGACCATCAGCGCGTCGTCCGCGAGCTCGGCGGCGGCGCCCGCCTCCCGGGACAGCACCAGCGCGCAGCCGTCCGCCGACAGCACCGGGCCCTCCTTGGCGACCAGGTTCATGCCGTCCCGGATCGGGTTCACCAGCAGGACGTCCGCCAGCGTGTAGGCCGCGAGCGAGCGCGGATAGTCGTCGTCGACCTGCACGATCAGCGGATTCCAGGAGGGCGTCGCGAACTCGTCGGAGATCGCCCGCGCCATCTCGTGGACGGCCTCGGTGTACGCGCGGTACTCGGCGAGGTCGGTCCGCGACGGGTAGGCGAACGCCAGGTGGACGACCCGTCCGTGCCACTCGGGGTGCGTCGTGAGCAGCTCGCGGTAGGCGGCCAGGCCGCGCACGATGTTCTTCGACAGTTCCGTCCGGTCGACGCGGACGATCAGTTTGCGGCCGTCCACCTGCGCGCGCAGCGTTTCCTTGCGTTCGGCGACGTCCGGCTGTGCGGCTCGTGCGCGCAGGGACTCTGCGTCCACGCCGAGGCCGTGCACCCCGATGTGGGTCGTCCGGCCCGCGTAGGTGACGGATCGGCCGTCGACGCGTGCGCCGGGCAGGAGTTCGGCGCAGCAGGCGAGGAAGGCGTCCGCCCAGCGGCGGGTGAGGAATCCGGCGTGGTCCGCGCCGAGGATGCCGCTGAGAACGGCGACGGCGATGTCGTCCGGCAGCATCCGGAAGTACTCCGGCGGCGCCCACGGCGTGTGCGAGAAGTGCGCGATGCGCAGGTCGGGACGGCGCTCGCGGAGCATGCTCGGCGCGAGCGACAGGTGGTAGTCCTGCACGACGGCCTTCGCGCCCGGGCCGGACGACTGGGCCACCGCGTCCGCGAAGGCCGCGTTGTACGCCTCGTAGGACTGCCAGTCGCGGCGGAACCGCGCGTCGAAGTGCGGCGCGACCGGCGTCTCGTACAGCAGGTGGTGGACGAACCAGAGCGTCGAGTTCGCGACCGAGTTGTAGGCGCGGTGGAAGGTCGAGGCGGGGATGTCGAGCATCCGGACGGCCGCGTCGCCGGTGTCGTGCCCCGCCCGGTCGAGCCGTCCGTCCGGGGCCTCGCGCGCGGCCTCCCGGTCGGCGTCGCCGAGCGCCGCGCACACCCACAGCACGTCCGTCCCGGCCGCGACCCCGGCCAGTCCCGACACCAGCCCGCCGCCGCCGCGCCGCGCGGTCAGCCCGCCGCCCTCGCTCCGGGTGAACGACACCGGACCACGGTTGGACGCCACCACGATTCGACTCATGAAGGCAGCGTCTCAGCCGGGACGCCACCACATCAAAGGGACTCGCGTGACCGGTCGCCACAAACCTGTCGCCACCTCCCCGGACATGTCCCGGCGGCGTGACAGAAGTCTGTCGGGGTGACCAAGGACACGCCGTCCAGACGTCTCAGGTGCCGAGACGCCGGTGTCCGCGAACCGGTCAAGTCATGTAATCTCGGGCCGCGGAGTTCGAAAGAACCCCGTCACACAACTTCATATCGCTCATCCAGAGGGGTGGAGGGACCGGCCCTACGAAGCCCCGGCAACCACCCGGTCAGAACGCGCTCGCGACTCCGCGAGGCCGACCGGGAAGTGGTGCCAACTCCGGCCTGCGACCAAGTCGGCGCAGGGAAGATGGGGGAAGGGCCTCGCTTCATGGCGCTCACGTCTGCGATCGATCTCGGACCTGCCACCGCTCTCACCTGCCGCGAATGCGGCAACACCCGCGACCTCGGACCGCACTACGCGTGCGAGGAGTGCTTCGGGCCGCTGGAGATCTCCTACGACTTCGGCGAGGTCACCCGCGCCTCGATCGAGGCGGGACCGCGCAACATCTGGCGGTACAAGGGCCTGCTGCCCGTCCCGTCGCACATCGAGGAGACGCCCAACACCGAGCCCGGCCTGACCCGGCTCGTCCGCGCCGACCACCTCGCCGAGACGCTCGGGCTCTCCCGGCTCTGGGTGAAGGACGACAGCGGCAACCCGACCCACTCGTTCAAGGACCGCGTGGTCGCGGTCGCCCTCGCCGCCGCCCGTGAGCTGGGCTTCACGGTGCTGGCCTGCCCGTCCACCGGGAACCTGGCGAACGCGGTCGCCGCGGCGGCGGCCCGCGCGGGGATCCGCAGCGCGGTGTTCGTGCCGTCCGACCTGGAGGCGCAGAAGATCATCACGACGGCCGTGTACGGCGGCACGTTCGTGACCGTGGACGGCAACTACGACGACGTCAACCGGCTCGCCTCGGAGATCGCGGGCGAGCAGGAGGACTGGGCGTTCGTGAACGTCAACGTCCGGCCGTACTACGCCGAGGGGTCCAAGACCCTCGGCTACGAGATCGCCGAGCAGCTCGGCTGGCGGCTGCCGGACCAGATCGTCGTCCCGGTCGCGTCCGGGTCCCAGCTCACCAAGATCGACAAGGCGTTCCAGGAGCTGATCAAGCTCGGCCTGGTCGAGGAGAAGCCGTACCGCGTGTTCGGCGCGCAGGCCGCGGGCTGCGACCCGGTCGCGCACGCGTTCAAGCAGGGCTGGGACGTGTTCCGCCCGGTCAAGCCGGACACCGTCGCCAAGTCCCTCGCGATCGGCAACCCGGCGGACGGCACCTACGTGCTCGACGTCGCCCGCCGCACCGGCGGCGCCGTCGAGGACGTCACCGACGAGCAGGTCGTGGAGGGCATCCGGCTGCTCGCCGCCACCGAGGGGATCTTCGGGGAGACCGCGGGCGGCGTCACCGTCGGCGTGCTGAAGAAGCTCGCCGAGTCGGGCGTCCTCGACCCGTCCGCCGAGACCGTGATCATCAACTCCGGGGACGGCCTGAAGACCCTGGACGCCGTCGCCCCGGTCGTCGCCCCCACCGCCAACATCGCCCCCGTCCTGGACGCGTTCCGCGCGGCCGGGATCGCCTGAGAGGAGCCGACATGAGCACCGTGTCCGTACGCATCCCGACCATCCTGCGGACCTACACCGGCGGTGAGTCGGAGGTGGACGCCGAGGGCGGCACCCTGCGCGCCGTGGTCGCCGACCTGGAGTCGTCCTACAGCGGCATCTCGGCCCGCATCCTGGACGACAACGGCAGGATCCGCCGCTTCGTCAACGTCTACGTCGGCGACGAGGACGTCCGCTTCGCCGAGGGCCTCGACACCCCCACGCCCGCGGGCACCCAGGTCTCCATCATCCCCGCCGTCGCCGGGGGCTGTTGACAGGCGCTGACGCCCTAGAAGCGCCCAGAAGGCCCTCTTTCTTTACGGAAGGGGGCTTTTTGTGTTGATTGCACGGGTAAAGGCATGGTCATGGGGATAGCGGAGGATGTTGCCGGAGTGCTGTGCGCCCATCCGGCCGTGCGGGGGGTGGAACTGGTCGGGTCGCGGGCGCGGGGGACGGCCGTGCGGAGTTCGGACTGGGACTACGCGGTGGCCGTGGACGACTTCGGGGAGGTGGCCGCCGACCTGCCGGGACTCGTCCGGCCGTTCGACCCCGTGGCGGCGCAGTGGGATCCGCTCGGCGAGTGCGCGAGCTACCTGCTGGTGTTCGCCGGGCCGGTGAAGGTGGACCTCCTCTTCCGGGACGTCCCGCGCCGTCCGGCCGGGCCGTGGCGCGTCGGGCCGGACACGCTGTCCGCGATCGACGCCCACTTCTGGGACTGGATCCTGTGGCTGGACAGCAAGCGCAGGCGCGGCATGGACGACCGGGTGCGCGGCGAGCTGCTGACGATGAGCGGGCACCTGCTGCGTCCGCTCGGCGTGCAGGCCGTTCCGAGGTCGTTGGAGGAGGCCGTGACCAGGTACGTCCGGGCGCGGAACCGGTTGGAGACCCGGTACGGGCAGCGCGTCCCCCGCCGTCTGGAAGCGGAGGTGCTTCCCCTCGTGCACGCGCGCAACGGTGACCATTTCCGGCCGTCCGGTCTTCGCTCCTAGGCCCTGTCGCCCGAATCGGGCCGCCTATAAGGTCGGTGCCGATCACGCCGGGTCGACCCCGCCGCGTCCCGTTTCTGACGGGTCGTGGAGACACGGGTGGTGGTCGGCGGGTCCGCGATAGCAGGGGCGTGGCCCGGGACGGACCGTGGCCGCCGGGGCGCGGACGATTCGGCAGGGTTGGGTATGGCGCAGGGCACAGTCAAGTGGTTCAACGCGGACAAGGGCTACGGCTTCATCGCGGTGGACGGCGGCCGGGACGTGTTCGTCCACTACTCGGCCATCCAGATGGACGGCTACCGCAGCCTGGAGCAGGGCCAGCGGGTCGAGTTCGAGATCACCCAGAGCGACCGCGGGCCCCAGGCGGAGGCCGTCCGCGCCCTCTGACGTCCGAACTCCCTCCTCGTCCGACGAGCTAGGTCAGTCGCGGGGCGGCGTGCCCGAGCGCGGCGCGGACGCGACGTGTGCGGCGAGCAGCTGGTCGGCACGGCGCAGTCGTGCCGCGAGGCTGCGGGCCATCGCCCAGTGCAGCGCCTCCACGACCTGCGGACGGTCGGCCTCCAGCCGCTTCAGCGCCGCGCCCGTGAGGACCTGGCAGACGGTGGGCTCGTCCGCGACGATGCGGTACGTCCGCGGATCGTCGCGCCGCAGCGTGAGCTTGGTGACGGCCGTGCCCGGACCCATGGACGCGACCTGCACGGGTTCGGCCGGTTCGCCCTGCATGACCTGCGCGACCAGGCCGCCGGAGATGACGAAGTAGAGCGACTCGTCCGGTTCGTCCCGGACGTCGAACAGCACCTCGCCGGGCGCGAGGCGGCGCTCGGCGAACAGCGGGGTCAGCACGTCCAGCATGTCGGCGGGCAGATCACGCAGGACGTCCTGCTCGGGCAGCGGCACCGCCTCGGCGCGGTCGGCCTCGGCCGCCGGTCCGGTCTCGGCGAGCAGCGTCTCGGCGACCAGGGCGTCCTCGCACCATTCGAGCGCCTCGTCCAGCGACGCGAACGCGGCCTCGGCGGACGCCAGCGGCGACCGGCCGTCCACGGCGGAGACGACCATGGTGACGCCGTGTTCGCGCAGCTCGCGGACCAGCGCGTCCAGCAGGTTCACCGCGACCGGCTCGGCGCGCACGACCCGGTGCAGGTCCAGGATCAGCCAGCGGACGCCGTCGTGGTCGCCGGTGATCGCGCGCACGGCGATGTCGGTGGACGCGAACCCGAGGTCTCCCTGCAACTCGCAGAGGGCGATGGCGCGCCCGCCCAGGCGCAGGATCTCCCGCTCCGCGAACCGGCGGCTGCGCCGCGACGACACCGCGTCCCCGCGTAGATACCGGTGGATCGCCGACATCGTCCCGGTGACCGGACGCATCAGGTGAAGTCCGAAACGCAGTGACAACTCCTGGCAGGCCGCGATCGCCCGGACGCTCGTGCCCCGCCGGTCCAGTGGCGGGCTGAACACGCCGATCCCGAGCTGCGACGGCAGGACGGCCACCAGCCCGCCCGCGACGCCGCTCTTGGCGGGCAGCCCGGACCGCAGCAGCCACTCGCCCGCGAAGTCGTAGGTCCCGGACGTCGCCATCACCGCCATGACGTGCTCGGTCGTGTCCGTCCCGACGACCCGGCGGCCGGTCAGCGGGTTCACCCCGCCGGACGACAGCGTCATCGCCATGACCGCCAGGTCCCGCGCCGTGACCAGCGTCGAGCAGGCCATGAAGTACACCTTCACCGCCTCGTCCACGCTGCCGTCGAGCGTCCCGGCGTTGCGCAGCAGGTACCCGATCGCGCGGTTGTGGTCGCCGGTCCGCTCCTCCGACGCCAGCACCTCGTGGTCGATGCTGAGGTCACGCCCGGCGAACGCGGACAGGCCGTCCAGGATGCGCTGGAACCGGCGTCCCCAGTCGCCCCCGTCCACCAGCGACCCCACGACGATCGCGCCCGCGTTCACCATCGGGTTCAGCGGACGGCCCGTCCCCGCCTCCAGCCGGATCGCGTCGAACCCCTCGCCGGTCGGCTCGACGCCCACCTTCCTCAGGACGGTGTTCAGCCCGCGGTCGTGCAGCGCGAGCGCGTACACGAACGGCTTGGACACCGACTGGATCGTGAACGGCACACCCGTGTCGCCCGCCTCGTAGACGTGCCCGTCCCGCGTCGCCAGGGCGAGCCCGAACAGCGAGGGATCGGCCTTCCCGAGCGGCGGGATGTACGTCGCGACGCGTCCGTCGGTGATCTGCCCGATCCGCGCGTGGACCTCGTCGAGCAGCTGCTGGACGGGGCTCGTGATGTCCCCGGCGTCGGCCACCCCAACCACCCCCCGGAACGCGACCTCCACGCCCTCTCCTACCCGGCGAAGCCGCAGCTCAAGGGGGTGATCCGATGAAGTCGTCCAGTCCGCGCCGTCCTCCGTGCGGACGGTCCGGGTCGCGCGGCGGAGTTCCGCAGCGCCGCGACCTCAACACGCGGATCCATCGCCAGCGCCGTCAGCCTGCTCGCATTATCCGCATTCCTGCAACTGGAGCTCATCAGAGCAGACGTTCCCGTCCCCGCGAGCACGCCCGCACGAACAGTGCGAAAGGCTTGCGGTCCATACCGCGCGATCGCACGCCCGGAACCTCGATTTGCCGCTTAACGGCTGGGAAAAAGGTCAGCCCTCCCAATATCAATATTGCCTGGAGGGCCGAGAGAATTAACTCATCGTGACCTGATGAGGATGCGCCAAATATCGACCTATGTGTGGGCCGTTGGACACGCCGCCAATACTCAATCACAGGTGGCGAATACGCGGTGCGAGCGGATGCGGGACGGCGGCGATCGCCCAATCCCGAACAACTGTGCCGTGCCCCCCTCCACCCCGCCCAACCGGTCCGCCGCGCGCCGGCCGGGACGAGGACATCACCAAGAAGGGCGAGGTCAGACCGTCGATCGGTGACTGCGGGCCTGGCGAGGCGTCCCCCGCCGGGCCCGCGTTCTCCAGCTACGAGGTGGCCTGGCCGCGGTAGCTGACCGGACCCTCACCGGGGAACTGGGCGGTGCCCGAGAAGCTGGCGCCGTCGTCGAAGAACGTGACGGTCGCGTTGCCCTGCGGGCCGGACCAGCTCACCGTGGTTCCGGTCGGCGGACGGCCGTTACCCGGGACCACCGCGTTACGGTTCGCGATCGTGATCTCGAGCGCGTGGTCATCGTGCCACGGGTCGCCCGGGCTGCCCCACTGGATTTGCGTTTTGTACGTTGCCATGTCCTGTCTCCTCGGTTGAGAAGCCTGCTCTGGAATCTGGCGCGCCAATACACATTGAATAACACCTCGAACTCGCCCGGTCATGGGATCCGTGGTGGCCTGAACCGGCCCGACGAAAGCTCTATCGAGGCCTTGTGATCAGAGGCGGACGTGGCGTTAAGGCCCGCCCCCACCCACACCCCCGCAACGCCCGCCGTCCGCGTCGACCGACCCCCACCCCGAACCCCGCCCGAGCGCCCCGACCGTCCCCTGACGCACCCCGACCCGGCACCGCCCGGCCCCACCCCCGGACGCTGGACGCCGCGGCTCACGGACGCGCCCGCCCCCCGACCAGCGAGGACGACGCTTCCGCTGATGAGAGCCCGGATGGCGAGATCAGCCGGACCAATCCGCCGGACGTGTTCGGACGCTTGCACTCGAGGGGGTGGAGTGACCAAGACACCCCCGACTAGCCCCCTGACCTGCGAACGGGCGAGCTTCCAGACCATGCGGAGGCCCGCCCGTTCCGTGACTGCTCCGCGCTGACATGATTCGCGCATGGCCAAGCTCTCGGAGGACCTCCGCTCCTGCCTGCGGCTCTTCGCCTTCTATCTCGGCAACGGGACCTTGGACCTGGAGCTGCTGGACTTCGACTACCGGCCCGCCCTGGTCAAGTACGGCTCGACGCTGGAGATGGTCTTCGCGATCTACACGAACCATCTGGAGATCGACGAGGACGGTCGCGTCACCGAAGGTCTCGCCTACGACCGCGTGGCCGAGTACATCCGAAGCGTGTCCGACCCGTCCTACGTGGTCGATCCCCCCTTCGAGCCATGGGAGACACGCCTCGTCGGCCCCTTCGGGCCAGATGAGGACCTGCCAGACCCGTCCTGACCCCCACGCCGCACACGTATCCGCCGTTCTCTCCAACCGGAGTTGAGCGGGACCCTGCGACCACCGCACAGACGCACCCTGTCCGGAGTGCTCGTCCGCGCGAACGGCGCGTTGCTGCGACAGACAGATGCGCGCGGACGAGCACTCCGGCCCGCGGGGGTCCAGGGGGCTGCGAAGCCCCTTGGTTCGCGCTCGTTCTACCGGCCTGCCGCGCCGACTCGTACCGACCGCCACGCTGTGTCGCTGATTGACTGCGGCCCTCGCTTTCGATCACCTGTAGCGATGGCACCCCGCGTTCCTGACACCCACCGATCTCGGCAATCGCTCGTTGCGGCGCTGCTCGACACCCGGTTTGAACACCAGGTGACGCCGTACCTGGTCCGCTGGGTCTACCTCGGCACGCTCACCTTCGTCGCATTCGGTGAGGTCTTCAGCCTGCTGTGGTTGTGGGCGCTGGCGTCATGGATCGGTGCGGCCATGTGGCTCGCCGCTCCCGTTCTCCTCGGTGTCGGCCTGGTGCTCGTGCTCGCCGTCCGGATCGCCTGCGAACGGACCCTCGCCCAGCTCGGCAAATGGAGCACGCACCCGACGACGTAAGCGGGCGGCCTGCCAATGCCGTAGGCACCCGAAGGGCGGGCCTGCCCGTTGGCCGGCGGCCTGCGACCGAGATCCGCGGGGCGGCGGTGCGCCCTGACGGACGACCGTTGGCCGGGCGACAGTGCCGGGCCGTCGCCGATGCGCGGCCGGGCGCGCGGGGCCGGTGACCGGCGCCCACGCCGCACGCTCCGGCCGCGCTGGCGGCGGGCCGCGCCAACGGCGCGAGCACCGCCGCCCTTGATCACAAATGGCCAAATTCGGCAAGAGGCTGCTTGCCCCGAAGCGCGAGATCAGCTTCTCATCATTCCTCGGCGTATCGAGATATCCGACTCAGTCCCTGCCTTCCAGTCGCCGTCGTTCGATGACGCACCCCAGAGTTCAGGCCGCTGCAAGTACTCATAAGAAGTGGCGGCTCCTCGCTCAAGTATGACAACATTCCAATATGTCACTTGAACAAACTCGTGCAGAACTTTTGGCAAGGTTCGACGATATCACCACCCCTTCCGATGTGATCGATTTACAGCGAGCGCTCGCAGCAGAAATTCGATCGGCCGAGGCTGATAGGAACGAGGATAATGACTGGCATCGGCACCTGCTTAGACTAATGGGCGATGCCATTGCCTGGAAGTCGCTGGAACGCCACTCCATTAGAGAGCTGGCGCGTGGGCGGCGACGGCCACCTTCCCTGACTTCCCAGGGACAGGATTTCGATTATGTTCTCGACGTTGCGACAGAGGTTGCCGATGGGAATTTGATTCCGATAGTCGCCGACCTAACTCACTTGATCTCAGTGGGGGATATCATCGCCGTAGGCCCCTCGGCGATATCAATACTGGAGTGCAAGAATCGCAAGCCCCCTGCAGGACCGCCAAGAGGAAGGCATAGGAGGCAGGAAATTCGCGCGCTCCAGGCAGCGGATTATCTAACCGACGGAATCGTCACTTCGAGCGATGGAATGAAGTACCTGTCGGTCGAAGTGGCGGAACCTCAGCCAGAAATTGCAGCACTTCAGCAATGCATCGAAGCTGCGCAACGTAGCCCTGTCGGAGCCGCCTTGCTTGATCTTGGTGAACGTGACCTCATCTTGGCCCTATGGCCGGGAGGCCTGGACCCCAACGAGGTGCTCCAGGAGGTAAGCGTGGATCCCGCGAACTGGGCACATCCTCAGCTGTCATTCATTTCGAATGCAGTCGAGAACCCCGGCCCGTTTCGCTTTAATCCCTATGCCACGGCGCTTCCTATGCCATTTCGTCTTGCTCTGGCGGAAGGTGAATTGATAGTTGGTCGCTTCGTGGATCTTGGTTTCCTCGAAACTCGACAGTCCGCAGATGGCGGCCCGGACATTGAAATCTATAGGAAGGAAGGAAATTTGCATCTTCGAACGAATCTGCTGGGACATGACCTAGAGTTCTCCGATAGATTCATCGAGCAGGTCATGTGGAATTTCACCTCGGTCCATGCGATGGGCGCAACCCTTCCGAGAATCTTGAGCGAATTTGCACGCCTTGGACCGGACCCAACTGATGAAGCTCGAGAAGAAGCCGCCTCGCCTACAGTGACCTCGTTGCACGGATTTATCTACTCGGACGTCGAAGAGAATGGTGGCAATGTCTTCGTCACGCGCGTAGGGCACTTGACCTCCCGAGGTATTGACCTATCACTAGAGGAATTCGAAGCTTCCCTCGGCGGTGGAGATGGGGGACTCAATCACCCCGAAGGATCGACCTGATAATTCCCGCCAAGATACTGCGCGAGTATCGAGACCTTCCCCCGTCGTCCTGTCCTCAGCGCTTGTCGTGTCGGCAAGAGCAGCGCAGCTCCCCCATAGGCTGGTTGCATGATTCGCGCTGTGGTGTTTGATGTTGGCGAGTGCCTGGTGAACGAGACGACCGAGTATGGGACGTGGGCTGACTGGTTGGGGGTGCCGCGTCATACGTTCTCGGCGATGTTCGGGGCGGTCATCGCTCGTGGGTTGGACTATCGGGAGACGTTCCAGGTGTTCGCGCCGGGCTTCGATCTGTCTGAGGAGCGGGAGAGCCGGGCTGTGGCGGGGAAGCCGGAGAGGTTTGGGGAGGCTGATCTCTATCCGGATGTGCGGCCGTCGTTGGCGAAGCTGCGGGATGACGGGCTGTGGGTGGGGATTGCGGGGAATCAGACGGTTCGGGCTGGGGG
This sequence comes from Actinomadura oligospora ATCC 43269, assembly GCF_000518265.1. Lineage (GTDB taxonomy): Bacteria > Actinomycetota > Actinomycetes > Streptosporangiales > Streptosporangiaceae > Spirillospora > Spirillospora oligospora. Next base: position 160,448 of record NZ_JADG01000019.1, read on the forward strand.
GATCCTGCGGTCGTTGGATCTGCCGTCGGATCTGATCGCTACGTCGGATGACTGGGGTGTGTTCAAGCCGGACACGGGGTTCTTTCGGTGTGTGGTGGACGCTGCGCCGTGTGAGGTTGACGAGATCTTGTATGTGGGTGACCGGCTGGATAACGACATTCGTCCGGCTGCTGAGGTGGGGTTGTTGACGGCGCTGATCCGGCGGGGGCCTTGGGGGATCATTCAGCAGGACGATCCGGAAGCCGATCGCATCGCGACGATGCGGATTGATTCGCTGGCCGAGCTTCCGGGCCGGGTCGCTGAGTTCAACGCTGCAACGAACTGACCTGCCTGATCGCTCGACCTGCGAATCAGCGCTTCACGTTGAGTAGGGCGCGCACGGTCTTGGTTTGGGAGACGCAGCGGAAACCGGTGGCGTCGTCCCGCTTCTCGCTGACTCAGAGCAGGTTGAGGACGGTGGCGAAGTTGCGGACGAAGGTGTCCAGGACGGCCTTGCCCTTTTCGGCGGTGCCGAGGGATGGTCGGCCGATGACGCCGGTCTCGGTGTATGCCTGCATTCCGGTGGTGTGGAGGTGGCGGCGGTCGTCGGCGAGGTGGTCGGCGGTCCGGTAGCCGTCGTGGACGAGTTCGGGGTTGACGTGCAGCAGGATCGAGGTTTCGATCTCTCCGGCGTGCATGTCTTCGTGGTTGGTGGTGACCAGGTGCCCGGCTGCGCGGGCCTCTTCCCAGTCGGCGGGCTGGGGGAACAGAGCCATCCGGCGGCCTTCGGCGTTCGCCTCTTGGACGGCGTTGCCGAGGACGTAGTTGCCGCCGTGGCCGTTGATGAGCACGAGTGCGGACGGGCCAGAGCGCGTCACCGAGTCGTAGATGTCGCTGATGACCGAGTACAGGGTTCGGGCGGAGATGCTGGCCGTTCCGGGCCACGCGCTGTGCTCCTGGGAACAGGAGATCGTGATCGGCGGCAGCAGACGGACGGGGTAGGTGTCGGCGATCTCGCGGGAGATAGCGCAGGCGACAACTGTGTCTGTGACCAGGGGGAGGAAGGGGCCATGTTGCTCAAAGCTGCCTGCCGGGAGAATCGCGACGCTGGCGTTCAGCTCGCGTTCGTCGGCGGTCGTGGCAGTGGGCAACAGGTGTCTCACAAGAACCCCACAGATCGAATCGGGGACCTCAGCCCTTCACATTGAGGAGGGCGCGCATTGTTTCGGCTGGGGTGACGCAGCGGAAGCCGGTGTCGTCGTCGAGCATGTCGGCTGAGGCGTCGTTGAACTCGGACGGGGTGCAGCGCAGGAAGGGGCTTGTGAAGGCGCTGCCCTTCAGCTCGTGCCGTCCTGGTGTTGTTGGGGTGGAGCACCACTCCCAGGTGTTGCCGCACATGTCGTAGACGCCGTAGGGGCTGACGCCGCTGGCGTAGCAGTCGACCGGGGTCGTGTTCCGGATGCCGTGTTCGCGGCAGTTGACCTTGGCGGGGGTCCGCTGGTTGCCCCAGGGGTAGATGTCTCCGCGGGCTCCTCGGGCGGCCTTCTCCCATTGCTGGCTGGTGGGGAGGCTCTTGGCGCACCACTGGACGTAGGCGCTGGCGTCGTACCACGTCACGAACACGACCGGGTGGTTCAGATACTCCGGGGACGGTTCGCCGTTCTCCCAGTGCTGCGGTGGCTTGGCGTCCGTGGCGGCTACGAAGCGTGCGTAGTCGGCGTTCGTGGTCGGAAACACGTCGATGTAGAACGCGGGGAGGTAGACGGGCTCGTTCTCGGGGCCGGAGAAGTACACGCCGGACTCGACCAGGGTCATCAGCTTGCCGTCGACGGGACGGCGGACCTGGTGCTCATCCCCGACGGGGATGTCGGGATCGTTCTCGGAGCCTGGTGCCGCGTCGGCGTTCAAGCTCGCCTCCTGGGGGGAGTGTTCGGATGACGTGTACCCGATCATCTCGGCGAACCTTGCCTGCTCCTCTGCCGTGGCAGCCGCCAGGAAGAGATCCAAGGTCTGCTGGGTGACGGGTTTTGGGCGAATGTCTTCGCCACGCTTTTCCCACTTCGAGATGATTCGCTCGCTCATGCCGAGTTTCGCGGCGAACTCGCGAATGCTCATGCGCCGGGCCTCGCGAAGGGCGCGCGCTTCCCGGCCGGTCCAGTTCTGGATCGTGATCTTCATCAGCAGGATGCTCCGTGGGGTGCGGACGGGGCACTAGAGGGATTCGGCGGGGATCTCTGCGTACTCCTTCCGGAGGGTATCGAAGATGGGATGTTCGGCCGGAAATTCGATGTCGTCGATCGCGGTGATGGCGCGAACGCCGATGGTGGTGTTCGTCGCGAATGCTGCTTCCATGCGTGGCAGGTCCGAGAGGTTGACCGGGCCGAGCGTGCTCTCTTCGTGCACCTGCTGAAGCAGGCGCATCGTCACACCGGGTAGGACATCGGCGTTGGGCCAGATCACACGGCTGCCGTCGAAAAAGCCGATGTTCCAGGTCACTCCCTCGGAGAGGAACGAGTCTGTGTCGGTGAAGGCGCAGTCATCGAACCCGTCGAGCTGGGCGCTGCGGCGGTGCCAGAGTGCGCCGAACAGGCCGATGTGCTTCACCTCGGGCAGGTCACGCACGTAGCGGGCTGTCTGCACGCGCATCGGAGGAGACGGGAGCGATCCGCAGGACCGGGACGTGACCAGGACGCTGGGTTCCGCGGATGCCGCCGGACGGCCGAGCTCAAGTGCGGGGTCGAAGACGGTAGCGCGAACGACGAACGCGCCCTCGCGACCGACTACCACCTGACGGATGTACTCGCGAACCCGGTCGCGGTCCAATTCCGCTGAGAAGAGCACCCGGCAGTCACGGACCAACCGTTCAATGTGGTGCGAAAGTCCGCGAATTTGTTGATCTTCCACCCGCATGGACGTGAAATGTCCGTAGTTGACCAGGGCCAACGCCTTCAGCTCATCGGGGGTCACTGGAACGCCATTCAGTTCGGCCATGCCTTCAGTCTGACAGTAGAGATGTCTGTTTTGCAGCCTCCAGTGCAGTGAAAGTTCAGTGCGAGAGCAGTAGCAGGACATGGGGAGGACCACTGATCAACTAGAAGCCTTGGAGGCATGACGGATCAGTGTGAGTCCGAACGGTGCAATGGCTGCCGGGGGCGTGGTTGGAAGTGGGTTTCGGCCCGCCCTGACCTCCTCACTCGTCGGCCTGGCCTGGGGCCCGCTCCCGACCGTCAACGTGTGGCGTGCAGGGAATGCCGCGCGGAGCGCTCGGCAAGAGCGGCGTGATGAACCGCGGGACCGGCGGCGGTGGGGTGCAGAAGGATCCACAAGGGACGTCGCCGGTCCCGCTTACCCGCGCTGTGCCTGAGCACGTGATGAGCTGCGGGGCCGATGCTGACGGCATGAGATCGGAGAAAGCTCGCGATCTGCCTTCCCCCGAGGCGCGAGCCCACCGTCTCTGCCTGGTGATGGAATCCCGGCATCGGCCCCGCTTCCACTGCGAAGGGGTTCGTGATGAGTGAGTCGATTCTGAGGGTGGATGAGGTGGCGGCGTGGGCTCCGGCTGCGCGTGCCTTGGTCGCCGAGTTGGAGGCGCGGGGTCTGACGGCCCGGGTCCTGAGTCATGGGGCGGTGTGGGTGCGGAACCCGGCTGGTGATCCGGCTTCGGACGACAGGTTGGGTGCGTTGATGTCGCCGGGGCTGAATCAGGAGGTGTGGTGCCGTCCGAACGGGGACCACGTCGGGCTCTGGTGGTGGTGGGCGTGGGCGGCCCCTGCACGCAACGAGCCGCCGGATCTGGAGCCGCTGTGTCCGGTGGACGAGCCGAAGCGGGCGGCGGACGCGATCGCGCGTGTGTTGGCGGTGCCGTTCGCTGACGCGCCGGTGTCGTGATGTGCAGCGACCACCCACAGCGCACCGACCCGGCTGCCGTTCGGCCCGCAGGGCATCCGGCCACTCGGGGCGGGTTGGGCCGGTCGGACCTTCCGGCCGTGGTGGATGCACGACTGGTGATGCGGGCGATTCAGTCGGAGTTCGGGTGCGTGTTGTCCGCCTGGTACGGCGTGCACACGGGTTCGTGGTGGGCGCTGGTGTGGGCGCGTCCGGGCTTGCGGCTGGTGGAAGCGATCAATCCTCGGGAGTTGCGTGATGCAGTGGAGCAAGCGGACCGGTGGCCTTGGCCGAACGCGGGAGGGCGTGGGCCTGTCCGGCCGTCCCGCCCTTAGCCGCCTGGTGGCCGCGCCCATCGCTGAACCCGCAGGACCGGACGTGTCTGCGTTGCCGCTGGCCGAGGCCGTGACCGACTCGGTCGCCAAACTCCGATCGGCGTCCTGGGCCCCACGCCCGCTGGACGAGACGGGGTTCCTGCTGGATCTGCTCGCGGAGACTTTCGATCAGCTTCTCGACGTGCTGTGGGAGATCGAGAAGGAGTTGCAGGCCACGTACCACGCGGTTCCGCGTGACGGCGGCACGGGACAGGCGACGTTGCGCGTCTTGGACGATGCCATCAACAACCTCAGCTCCTGCGGAGACACCCTCAGCGGGTCTCACGTCCTGCTGAGCCACGCCAAGAACGCCCTGGACCGACTGGACAACGACGACGTCCCGGCCACGGGACACGACTCGGCGGGAGACGGCCGATGAGCGAAGAGGCTCGCGCGCGGCTGGCTCGGTGGCTGACCCGGTGGGCGGCCCGTCGTGCACGTCGGCGTTCAGAGGCAACCGCGGCTCGACGGGACGCCGCGATGGTGGACTGGATGCTTGAGGGTGACAGCGAGGCCGCCGGGCAGGAGTTCGCGCGGCGGGTGCGCGCTGCCTTGGCCTCGTCGCCGGTGTCTGCGGGCTGGATCCACGACATCCAGCCGCACCGCATGTCCGGCCACGCCGGGGTGACGATGTGGGTGACCCTGCTCAACCACGGGGCCCGTGTCGACGGACTTCGGATCTGGATCGACGCCTCAGGACTCCAAGACCTGGTCGACATGCTCGACCACGTCCGCTCGCCCGAGTTCCGCGAGGCCATGGGCGAGTTCGGGGACAGCTACACCTAAATCGCGGCGTCCGTTGGTCGCGCCGGATGGATCATGTTCGGCAGCCGGGCAGAAGCGTGACGGAGCGAATACCCGCTGGGTACGCTCTGACTACTCGTGTTGTCGAGAACTAGGCGGATCCAAGTGTCGGATGACTGGCAGTACCTCCCGAAGTACCAGCAGATCATCCAGAGCTTGCAGCGACGGATCACGGACGGGACCTATCAGGTCGGGGACAAGCTCCCGTCCGAATCGCAGCTGATGAAGGAGTTCGCCACGTCCCGCCCGACGGTGGTCCGGGCGTTGAACGACATGCAGCTCCGCGGGGAAGTCGAGCGCGTCCACGGGCGCGGAACCTTCGTCAAGGCTCTGCCTGCCTCCGATGACCTGGATCGGAGTCGCCCGGGGCTGGCGGTGCTCGACCGGCACGAGACGACCGAGACGGTCAAGGTGCTTGAGATCGGTCGGCGTCCGGCACCAGCGCCGGTGGCTGAGCTGCTGGGGTTGGCTGAAGGGGCACCGGCGTTTCTCCGCCGCTACGTCGGCACCTACGACCAGATTCCGAGTGAGCTGGTCTCGCTGTGGCTGCCTGCGGACGTTGCACGGGCGGCAGGTCTTGAGGTGAACGGGCCGCTGACGGTTCCGGTTCGGGAGCTGCTGACCTCGGCACATGATGAGCGCTTGGTCCGCATCGATGAACGGCTGTCGGCGCGCCGTGCGACCGAGCAGGAGGTCAACGCCTTGGAACTCGGGGCCGACGAACCGATTCTCGCGATCTCGGGCGTGATCCGGGATGCGTCTGGGCGGGGCGTCCTGGTCGTTGACCTGGCGCTTCCGGGATCGCTGCACGAGCTGACCGACTCCTTCCCACTCTGATGTGATGCACGTCACACGATAAGTCGACCTGATATCCGCGTGATCACTCTGCGTGAGGGGTAACTTCTAAATCGGCAACTCGATAGGACGAGTTGTCGATCGGAAGGAAGCTCGTCAGAGCTAGTCACACGGAGGTGGCCATGGCAGTGCTGGGACGGATCCAGGTGGACTTCGGTGCGGTGTTCCCGCACGGGGTGTTCGCGACGGGGGCGGCTGAGCCGCTGGAGAACTTCGAGACCAAGCGGCAGGAGGTCGACAAGGAGAACGGTCTCCCGGTCTGGGTGGTGGATGTGTACGACGCCGACCCGGACGCGAATCACAAGAACTCGGCGATCAAGGTGAAGATCTCGGCGCAGGTGTGCCCGGTGGTGCCGGAGGCGGTGTTCGGGCCGTTCCGGCCGTGCGAGTTCGAGGGGCTGACGGTCACGCCGTACGTGGACGACTCGGGGAAGCGTCCGCGGATCGCCTACTCGTTCCGGGCGCGTGGCGTCCGGTCTCCCGGCGGTGCCCCGGGTGGTGCGGCTGGTACGGGCAGGTCCCGCCCGGCGACTCAGGCCACGGCGCAGACCAAGGACGCGGCCTGATGGGGGCGCGGGGGACCGGGATGACCGGCCGGATGGCGGCGTTGGCGCTGCCGGTGGACGCGAACGCGACGTGTGAGTTCAAGGGGTTCCGTGCGCGGACGCCGCTGTTCTCGATCGTGGCCGGGCGGACTCTGGTCACGCTCACGCTCCCCGAACGGCTGCGCGCGGAGGATGTGGAGTTCGCCCGGCGGCTGGCCGAGCAGGCCCGCGCCTACGCGACCGAGGTCGAGCGGGCCTTCCGGTCCGGTGGTCGGGGCGGGGCTGTTGAGAAGGGGCGGGCTGCGTGATGGAGGCGAAGTCCTTCGGGTCCATGTCGATGCACCTGGACGAAGACGCCCGGATCGACTGCTGCACCTACCCCGACTGCGCACCGATCCTGACGATCGACGGGATCCGCTTCGGCTTCACGATCACGGCTGCGCACAGGCGGCTGTGTGGGCCGGTCGATGTGGCCAACGCTCGCGCGCTGGCCGAGGCGGTGGCGGTCTACCTGGCCGAAGTCGAACGGCTCGCCAACCCGGAGAACTCCGCGGCCGACACCTCCGGCCGGGACTGCTCGAAGGGGGCGGCGTGAACGGCCTGGTGCTGGTCCTGGTGGGCCTGGTGCTGATGGCCGTGGGCGTGGTCGCCGGGCTCGTGGTTCTGGCCGAGTGGGCCGAGACGCGGCGGGCGGTGCGCTGGGGGCACACCATCGGTCGTCACTGCGGCCGGGCCTCCTGCGAACCCTGCGCGATCGCCGCGCAGTCGGCTGAGGCTGCCACGGAGGTCGGTGCCCGTCCGGTGCTGATCGTGCCGGTCATGGTCCCGTGGCCGCCGCCGATCCCGGGCGCGTTCACCCAGGTCATCTGAAGTCGCGAGTTCGCGTGAGTTGAGGGCGGGGCGGCGTGAAGCTGCAACCTTCCCGCCGCCCCTTCCCCCTCGCTCGCTTCCTCCACCTGCGCAAAGTCCACGAATCCTGAAGGGGGATCTTCATCATGGCATGGGAGTTCCGCAAGCTCGGTCCGGGCGAGAACGTCGCCGTGGAAGCCTCGACCGACCCGTTCGCCGGGCCGAAGTGGGCGCCGCCGGTCTGGCACATGCCCGAGGGCCTGGTGCTGCTGGTCAATCTGGTCCGGTTCCTTGTCCGTCTGACGGTGTTCGCCGTCCGCAACGCCGTCCCGCTGTCGGTGCTGGCTGGGCTCGGGTGGCTGGGGTATCGGGTTGGCTGGGTTCTGCCCGTCGTCCTGGTGCTCGTCGCGGGGGCCGGTCTCGGCGGGTGGGCCGTGCTCGATCGGCCCGGGTTCTTGCGGTGGGTGGGCTACCCGGCTCGTGCGAAGTGGCGGTACGTCCGGGTCTACCGGCGGGACTGGCAACCGGTGATCGTCATGGCGGGGCTGTCTCGAACCCACAAGGGCCGTGAGTACCTCCCGTCGATCAAGCGAGTTCGGTGCGGTCCGGCGTCGGATCGGGTCCTGGTCCAGATGCTCAAGGGGCAGGCCCCGGACGTGTGGGAGCGGGCGACGCCGAATCTCGCGCATGGGTTCGGGGTGTCGCTGGCTCGGGTTCGTCACGGTGGACGTCCGGGGCGGGTCTGGTTGGAGTTCGTCCGCAAAGACGTCCTCGCCACCCCCCTCCCTGCCCTCCCGATCCCCGCCGCCGCGGACGTGAACCTGAGCGGACTGGTGATCGGGCGGTGTGAGGACGGTTCCCCCTGGCGGCTGCGGGTCCAGGGGACTCACGTCCTGGTCGCCGGGGCCACCGGATCCGGCAAGGGCTCCATCATCTGGAGCACGGTGCGGGCCCTGCTCCCGCTCATGGTCGCGGGCCTGGTGGAGATCTGGGCCGTCGACCCCAAGCGCATGGAGCTGTCGTTCGGGCGGGGGTTGTTCGAGCGGTACGGCCGGTACTCCGACGACCCCAAAGGCGGCATGGTCGAGCTCCTGGAGGCCGCGGCTGAGGACATGAACCGGCGGGCCGAGGAGTTCGGTGGTGTCACCCGGTCATTTACGCCCACCACCGCGCACCCGTTCCGGCTGATCATCGTGGATGAGCTGGCGTTCCTCACCGCCTACTGCCCGGACCGTGACCTGCGCAAAAGAGCTGAGGCTGCCCTGGCCGTGCTGACCTCTCAGGGGCGGTCGGTTGGGTACTGCGTCCTGGGCGCGCAGCAGGACGCGCGCAAGGAGGTGAACAACCTCCGCAATCTGTTCCCCGACCGCATCGCGCTCCGCCTGGACGAGTCCGAACAGGTCGACATGATCCTTGGCGACGGTGCCCGTGACCGCGGGGCCTACGCCGACCAGATCTCACCCATTCCGCAGATCGGCGCAGGGGGCGGGTTCGTCCGCCTGGAAACCGTCCCCGACCCGGTCCGCGTCCGCGCTGCCTACGTCTCCGACGACGACATCAGCGCCATGGTCGCCTACACCGACCATGACACGGACGACACCGACGACGACACCTACGGCCCCACCTTGGGGGCGGCGTGAACACCCCGCGTCACTGGCTGGATCCGCTCCGCTGCCCGACCTGCGCCCGCCTGAACCCGTCCTGGCTGGCCTATCGACCCGACCGGGACGGCGACCGGGTCACCTGCGAGCACTGCGGCGGCCTGGTCCTGGTCCTCCTCGCTCATGGCCGACTGTCCGAACTCCGCCCCGCCGACCCCACCACGGGAGGTGATCCCTCATGACGTTTCAACCCACCCTCGACGCACCCGACGCCCCGGCCCCGCAGACGGCCCCCGAGTCGGCCCCGCAGACTGGGCCGGTGAAAGTGCTCCCGCCGCTCGCGCGGGACCTGGTCAAGGCCGTCGCCCTGGAACACGGGGTGTGCATCCGGCCGGTCCCGATGCGGCGGGTCGATCTCCACACCGGAGACTCCAAGGTCGTCTACGTCCCGTGCGGGCACACCCTCGCCTCGGTCTGCCCGCCCTGTGCCGAGCGCAAGCGCACGCTCCGGGCCGTCCAGTGCTCCCAGGGCTGGCACCTCGACACCGAACCCGAAATCCTCCGCGAGGACCCCGCCGAGCAGCAGCGGAACCTGATGGAGTTGCGGGCCCAAGCGCAGGCTGAACGCGACCGGGCCGAGGCCGAGGGCCTGGCGCATGGGGAGCCCGTCGAGTTCTGGGACGGGCTCTTGAGCGAACTCGATGTCGAGATCGAACGCGCCGGAGTCCGAGGCACGCTCAAAACCGGGGACCAGCCCCAGCGGCGCACCCGGTCCACTCGGCGGCGTCAGGACGCCCCGGACCTTCCCCGCCGTCCCGTGGACGCTCGGACGGTCGGCAGGACCTTCACCGCGCCGGGCGGGAAGACGTTCCGGCCGTCGATCTTCCTCACCCTCACCCTCGACTCCTACGGACGCGTGCACTCCGACGGAACACCGGTCGCCCCCGACGGCTACGACTACCGGCGGGCGGCACGCGATGCGATCCACTTCGGGAAGCTGGTCGATCGGTTCGTGCAGAACCTGCGCCGGTTCGTCGGCTACGACGTCCAATACTTCGCCGCCGTCGAACCCCAACGCCGACTCGCCCCGCACCTGCACATGGCGATCCGCGGGACCATCTCCCGCCGGGAACTGCGTCAGGTCGTGGCCGCGACGTATCACCAGGTGTGGTGGCCTTCCACCGATCACGTCGTCTACCCCGATGAGCGGCTTCCGGTCTGGGATGAGGTGGCCGGAGACGACGGGCAGGGAGGCTACCTCGACCCCGACACGGGTGCGGCACTGCCCACCTGGGATGAGGCCCTGGACCGGATCGGCCCGGACGACGACGCCGAACCCCTGCACGTGGTCCGCTTCGGGCGCCAGGTCGACGCACAGGGAGTCCTGGCCGACACCCCGGACGCGCGGCGCTGCATCGGCTACCTGACCAAGTACCTCGTCAAGAGCGTCGCGGACTGCCACGAGCCCGAGACCACCCTGCAGAAGGCACACGTCGAGCGCCTGGCGGAAGCGCTGCGGTATGAGCCGTGCTCGCCAACCTGCTCCAACTGGCTCCGCTACGGCGTCCAACCCAAGAACCCCCGCACGGGGATGGTCCCGGGGTTCTGCAAGGGCAAAGCCCACAAGCGCGAACACCTCGGCTACGGCGGACGCCGCGTCCTGGTCTCCCGCAAATGGTCCGGCAAAACCCTCGCCGACCACAAGGCCGACCGGAAGGCATGGGTCCTCGCCCGCCTCGCCGAAGCCGGAATCACCCCAACCAACACCGACACCGGACCCGGCTACGCCTGGGAACGCGCAGGACCCGCAGACCCCGACGTCAGATCCCCGGAACATCGGCTCCTGCTGCTGATCAACGAGCGCATAAAGCGACGCGAACAGCTCGCACAAGCGACCACAGAACTTCCGGCAACAGAGGAGGCGGCGTGATGTCTGAGACGGATCTGATGACTCTGGAACAGCTCCTCGCCGAACTGGGCGGGGTGTCGAGGAATACGTTCTACCGCTGGCGTCAGCTCGGCAAAGGCCCGCGCTCGCTGAGGCTTCCCAACGGTCAGCTCCGGTTCCGCCGTCAGGACGTCCGGGCCTGGCTGGATGTCCTCATTGAGGACGCTGCCTGATGATGTCGTTCAAGGTCCGGTTCTGGGCCATCAAGGTCGTGAAGAACCGGCGGCGACCGTACGGCGTGCGCTGGGTGGTGGAGAACGAAGAGAAGTCCGAATGGTTCATCACTCGGGCGCTCGCCGACAGTTTCCGCTCGGACCTGATGCAGGCTGCGCGGCGTGGTGAGGCATTCGACACCGAAACCGGCCTCCCAGAATCGAAGCTGAAGGCCCTGACCTCGGGAACCTGGTACGAGCACGCTCGCAAGTTCGTCGCGATGCGCTGGAAAGGGAGTCCGGGAAAGACGCGCTCGACGATCGCCGACTGTTTGGCCGTTGCCACGGCGGCTCTCGTGAAGGATCAGAAAGGCGCTCCGGACCCGTCCATCCTGCATAGGGCCTTGGCCGCGTGGGCGTTCAACGTGACCAGGATGAAGACCAGGACGCCCCCGGACGAGATCGCGAGCGCGCTTGCATGGGTGGAGCAGAAATCCGTCCCGCTCGCGATGGTCGGGGATTCCGACAGGCTACGGGCAGCCACGAAGGCCCTGACGTGCTGCCTCGATGGACGGGAGGCAAAGCCTTCCACCATACGAAGGCGGTACTCGGTCCTCCGGTCTTGTCTGGACTATGCCGTTGAGCGGGAGATCTTCGACCGCAACCCGCTGGAAGGGCTGCGCTGGAAGCGTCCGGAGCACACAACGGTCGTTGACCCTCGTTCGGTGCCCAACCCTGCTCAGGTCCGGATGCTCCTCGACGCGGTTCCGGTCGCCGCTCCTCGGGTCGGGGAGCACCTCGGGACCTTCTTCGCCTGCCTCTACTTCGCGGGGATGCGCCCGTCCGAGGTGGTGAACCTGCGCCGTGCCGACTGCGAACTTCCGGCAAAAGGTTGGGGGAGACTCCTCCTCGTCGGCTCAAGTCCTGCGCCGGGCCGTGCCTGGACGGACAGCGGCGAGCTTCACGAGGAGCGCACTCTCAAACATCGGGCCGATGGCGTGACACGCCCGGTGCCCATTCCGCCCGAACTGGTCGTGCTCCTGCTTCGGCACATCGCCCGGTTCGGGGTCGCCGAAGACGGTCGGCTGTTCCGCAGTGGCCGGGGCAACCGACTCGCCCCGGCGAGCTACGAAGCGGTGTGGAAGCGGGCGCGGGCCAAAGTGCTCCCGGCCCAGCAGCTTGACGGGCCGCTGGCCTCCCGGCCGTACGACCTGCGCCACGCCTGCCTGTCGTTGTGGCTGAGCAGCGGGATCGACCCGGCAGAGGTCGCGGAGCGGGCCGGTCACTCGGTCGAGATGCTGCTGAGGACGTACGCTCACTGCATCGAGGGGAGAGAAGCCGAGGTGAACCGGCGCATCGAAGCGGCGCTCGGGTCCCCGGACGCCCCCAGCGCGGAACACGCGGAACAAGCCATCCCCACGCCCCGCCCTCCCAGCGTCCGCGTTCCGCGATCGTTCCGGGACTACCGACAGACGATGGGGCACCGTGGGGCACGGTCGCACCCGGCGCGGACCAGCGAGGACGAAGGTTCCGCTGATGAGAGGCCGGATGCCGAGATCACCCGGACCAATCCGCCGGACGTGTTCGGACGCTTGCACTCGAGGGGGTAGAGTGCTAAACCAAATGTTGGCACTCTGCTGTGGAGAGTGACAGCTCCACAGTCTGGGTCGGGGCGATGAGGCCCCTCGTTCGGCGGCGGAATGGCAGTCGTCGGCAGGGGTCGTCCGTCGCGGGCATCGGCTCGATCCGTCTATGGCCACCCTGTTCCGGGAGGACTTGGAGCCTATGGCTGCAAAGATGATCGCGTTCGACGAGGAGGCCCGGCGCGGCCTCGAGCGCGGCATGAACCAGCTCGCTGATGCCGTGAAGGTGACCCTTGGTCCCAAGGGCCGCAACGTCGTGCTGGAGAAGAAGTGGGGCGCCCCCACGATCACCAACGACGGTGTGTCCATCGCCAAGGAGATCGAGCTCGAGGACGCCTGGGAGAAGATCGGCGCCGAGCTCGTCAAGGAAGTAGCCAAGAAGACCGACGACGTCGCGGGTGACGGCACCACCACCGCGACCGTCCTCGCCCAGGCCCTCGTCCGCGAGGGTCTGCGCAACGTCGCCGCCGGCGCCAACCCGATGTCCCTCAAGCGGGGCATCGAGGCGGCCGTCGAGCGGGTCAGCGAGGAGCTCTCCAAGCTGGCCAAGGACGTCGAGACCAAGGAGCAGATCGCCTCCACGGCCTCCATCTCCGCGGGTGACACCCAGATCGGCGAGATGATCGCCGAGGCGATGGACAAGGTCGGCAAGGAAGGTGTCATCACCGTCGAGGAGAGCAACACCTTCGGGCTCGAGCTCGAGCTCACCGAGGGTATGCGCTTCGACAAGGGCTACATCTCGCCGTACTTCGTCACCGACCCCGAGCGGATGGAAGCGGTCCTCGACGACCCGTACATCCTGATCGTTCAGGGCAAGGCGTCGGCCAACAAGGACCTGCTGCCCGTCCTCGAGGGCGTCATGCAGTCCGGCAAGCCGCTGCTGATCATCGCCGAGGACGTCGAGGGCGAGGCCCTGGCCACCCTGGTCGTCAACAAGATCCGCGGGATCTTCAAGTCCGTCGCCGTCAAGGCCCCGGGCTTCGGCGACCGCCGCAAGGCGATGCTCGGCGACATCGCCATCCTGACCGGCGGCCAGGTGATCTCCGAGGACGTCGGCCTCAAGCTGGAGAACACCAGCCTCGACATGCTGGGCCGCGCCCGCAAGGTCGTGGTGGCCAAGGACGAGACCACGATCGTGGACGGCGCCGGTGACGCCAACGAGATCGCGGGCCGGGTCAACGAGATCCGCACCGAGATCGAGCGCACCGACTCCGACTACGACCGCGAGAAGCTCCAGGAGCGCCTCGCCAAGCTGGCCGGCGGCGTCGCCGTCATCAAGGCCGGCGCGGCGACCGAGGTCGAGCTGAAGGAGCGCAAGCACCGCATCGAGGACGCCGTTCGCAACGCGAAGGCGGCCGTCGAGGAGGGCATCGTCCCCGGCGGTGGCGTGGCGCTGCTCCAGGCCGGCACCAAGGCGTTCGACAAGCTCGAGCTGCCCGGCGACGAGGCCACCGGCGCCAACATCGTCCGGCGTGCGCTGGAGGAGCCGCTCAAGCAGATCGCGGTCAACGCCGGTCTCGAGGGCGGCGTCGTGGTGGAGAAGGTCCGCAACCTGACCCCGGGTGAGGGCCTCAACGCCGCGACCGGCGAGTACGTCAACATGTTCGACGCCGGCATTCTCGACCCGGCCAAGGTGACGCGTTCCGCTCTGCAGAACGCGGCGTCCATCGCGGCGCTGTTCCTCACCACCGAGGCCGTCATCGCCGAGAAGCCGGAGAAGAACCCGGCCCCGGCCATGCCGGGCGGCGACGGCGGCATGGACTTCTGATCCGACCTCGGAAGTCCGGGCTCAGGCACTGCTGAAGCCTGAACGCAGGAGGGGCGGTCCCGTTCGACGGGGCCGCCCCTTCCGGCTTTCCGAGGTTCCGTCTCCGGCTCGATGACCTGGCCGGACGGCTGGATCCCGGTTCACCGGGGTTCCTTGTCAGCGCCCGCCTTGACAGGATCGCGGCGTGACCGATCTCTTCAATCTCCCCAGCATGCGGGTCGAACAGCCGCGCAAGGTCGTGCAGACCCAGACGCGGTACGACGTGGTGGACGACCAGGGCACCCTGCTCGCCTACGTCACCGACCAGCAGGTCCGAAGCCGCCGCGAGGCGGTCCGCGCGGCCCTCCCGCAGACCGTCCGGAGCACCCACGCCACCCTCGTCCTCACGGACGCCGAGGAGGTCCCCCGGTTCGTCATCGACAAGGTGGACGCCTGGAACACCCACGTCCACCTGGCCGTCCCCGGCGAAGAGGGCGAGGCCGTGATGCGCGGAGACCGCATCGGGACCGTCCGCGCCAACTCCACCCGCCGCCAGTACTTCCTCCTCGACGCCGACGAGAACGAGCTGGCCCAGGCCGTCGGGGACCTGCGACTGCGCAGCTTCCCCGTCACCGACAACGAGCGCCGCAGGTTCGCCGGCATCAACAAGAAGTGGGCGGGACTGCGCGCCGAGCTGTTCACGACGGCCGACCGCTACGCGATCGAGCTCACCGAGGAGGTGTCCGAGGCCCTCCGCGTCCTGGTCGTCGTCACGGCGATCGTGCTGGACATGATGGCCTACGAGTCCAAGGAACTCGTCTGACCGCCGACTGACGTCCGTCCGGCGCCGAGCCGGGCCCGGGCAACCGCCGGGGGAGCAGTCCCCGATGGTGTGGCCCGAGACGGCACGCGCGGGGTTCCCTCCGGACGCGGCAGCGGGTACGTTCCGCTTGTGCAGGTCGTGCCAGAACGGTCGAACAGCCGGTGGCTGTCACCGGCCATACCGACCATCGCCAACTGCGTCCTGGCCGCGCTCTGGGGGTTCTCCGCGTTCGGCGGCTGGAGCGACGACGCGTTCTGCGGCACCGGGGCCGCCCACGACGCCGACTGCGGCGACGCGGTCCTCCGCTACGTCTGGCTCTCCGCCCCGCCCGCCTTCGTCGCCGCCGGGATCGGCCTCCTGTCGTGGCTCCTCCCGAACGTCCGGCGACGACCCGCCCTCCTGGACCGCAACCTGACGATCGCGATCGGCTTCTGGGTGTTCGCCGAGGCCGTCATGTTCGTCGGCGGCTTCCTGACGAAGCACTGACCACCGGCACCGCGCGGCCCTCGCCCCTCCGGACGCCCCGCCCCCCACCGGAAACCCGTCTCGGAATACGCCGATCCTGATCACCATCGAAGCTTCCGACGGGCCGGGATGCCCGCACTTCTCAACGCATAAGCCCAGGTAGTGGACGCACAAGCGGCCGCCGCAGGGGCTCCCCGGTGACGCGCCGGAGAAAGCTCCGCCAGCCGGTTTGACGCAGGGGCCCCCTGGGCATACTGTTCTCTTCGCCCCACGGGGTTGCGGGACGTCGAACGGCGGCCGGCCCGGGGGGAAACCACCTGACACCAAGCGGTAGCGGCTTCGCCGTGCCCGCCGTCGGATGGTGCACCGGAAAAGTTCGATTTTGCGAATCGGCGCGGATCTGGTGAAATAGAAGTGCTGCAGGGAACGGCCGCGAAAGCGGGCGGGAACTGCGGAATCAGAATCGGCCGGGAATTGACAAGCCGGACGGAACTGATAAAGTAAGCGAGTCGCCACGGAGCGAAAGCCGCGGAAAACGCGGACGGAGCGCGTGGGTGTCCGTTTCTTGAGAACTCAACAGCGTGTTAAAAGCCAGTGCCTTTATAGATCAGGCCAACGTGTCTGATCACCCCATGCTCTGAACCCTTGTGGTTCGGGGTGGGGATTTCTTTGAGGCAAACAGTCTTCGAATTGTT
>NZ_JADG01000020.1 GCF_000518265.1 Actinomadura oligospora ATCC 43269
AGGCACCCGCGGCGGACGCCCACCCACCTTCGACCCGGCCCTCTACCGGCGCCGCAACGTCGTCGAACGCTGCATCGGCCGACTCAAGCAATGGCGAGGCATCGCCACCCGCTACGACAAACTCGCCCGCAACTACCAGGCAGCACTCACCCTGGTCAGCACACTCCTCTGGATCAACACATGATCCACCGGACAGGCCCTAGCAGCAGAGGGCTGCGCGGCCCATGGCGTGCAAGAGCTCGGCCATGGCCGGACGGGAGAGCCCGGTCGCGCTGTACGGGGTGGAGTTGAGCAGGCCGAAGCAGGCGTGGACGGCGGCCCGGATGCGGGGTTCCGGCTCGTCCGGGCGCAGGCGGCGCAGGACGGCGACCCACTCCTCGACGTAGGCGCGCTGGACGCGCCGGACCTGGTGGCGCTGCGGCTCGGGCACGTTGTCGAGCTCGCGCTCGTGCACGGTGATCAGCGCGGGGTTGTCGAGCGCGAAGGAGATGTGCCAGTCGAGCAGGGCGTCCAGGGCGGCGGACGCGTCGGACGCGGCGGCCCGGCGGACCCCCTCGTCGCGCAGCCGCTCGCTGATGTCGACGAGCATCTCGGCGAGGACGGCCTCCTTGCCGCGGAAGTGCCGGTAGAGGGCCGGTCCGGTGAGGCCCAGGGCGCCGCCGAGGTCGCCGATGGACGTGCCGTGGAAGCCGCGCCGCGCGAACAGGTCGGCGGCCGCCGCGAGGATCTCGGCCCTGCGGGGGCTGGCCTGGCGCGCGTCGGTCATGATGGGAGTGTAGACGAAGCTTGTTAACGACCGTTAACATCTGACTTGTTAATGAGCATTAACTGTCGACGAGGGCGGGTGATGACCGGGTGAGCGGGAGCGGAACCGGATCCGGGCCTGTGCTGGGCACGCGCGCCGATCCGGCGGGCGAGGCGTTCAAGGCCAACATCGCGCACAACGAGGCCCTGGCCGCCGAGCTGCGCGACCGGCTGGACGTCGCGGCGCGCGGCGGGCCGGAGCGGGCTCGCGAGCGGCACGTCAAGCGCGGCAAGCTGCTGCCCCGCGACCGGGTGGACACGCTGCTCGACCCGGGTTCGCCGTTCCTGGAGCTGTCGCCGCTCGCCGCGACCGGCATGTACGGGGACGACGCGCCGGGCGCGGGCATGATCACCGGCGTCGGTCGGATCTCCGGGCGCGAGTGCGTGGTCGTCGCCAACGACGCGACCGTCAAGGGCGGCACCTACTACCCGATGACGGTCAAGAAGCACCTGCGCGCGCAGGAGGTCGCCCTCCACAACCGCCTCCCGTGCGTGTACCTGGTCGACTCGGGCGGCGCGTTCCTGCCGAAGCAGGACGAGGTCTTCCCCGACCGCGAGCACTTCGGCCGCATCTTCTACAACCAGGCCACCATGTCCGGGCACGGCATCCCCCAGATCGCGGCGGTGCTCGGGTCCTGCACGGCGGGCGGCGCGTACGTCCCGGCGATGAGCGACGAGGCGGTGATCGTCCGGAACCAGGGGACGATCTTCCTCGGCGGCCCGCCGCTGGTGAAGGCCGCGACCGGCGAGGTCGTCACGGCCGAGGAGCTCGGCGGCGGCGAGCTGCACTCGCGGGTCTCCGGCGTGACCGACCACCTCGCCGAGAACGACGCGCACGCGCTGTCGATCGTCCGGAGCATCGTCGGCACGCTCGGCCCGCGCGAGGCGCGTCCCTGGACGAGCGCCGAGCCGGCCGAGCCGCTGTACTCCCCGGACGAGCTGTACGGCGTCGTCCCGCCGGACGCCCGCACCCCCTACGACGTGCGCGAGGTCATCGCCCGCGTGGTGGACGGCTCCCGGTTCCAGGAGTTCAAGAAGGAGTTCGGGACGACCCTGGTCACCGGGTTCGCCCACATCCACGGGCACCCGGTCGGGATCATCGCCAACAACGGCATCCTGTTCGCCGAGTCGGCGCAGAAGGGCGCGCACTTCATCGAGCTGTGCGACCGGCGCAGCATCCCGCTGGTGTTCCTGCAGAACATCACCGGGTTCATGGTCGGCCGCGAGTACGAGGCGGGCGGCATCGCCAAGCACGGCGCGAAGATGGTCACGGCCGTCTCGTGCGCGCGCGTGCCGAAGTTCACCGTCGTCATCGGCGGCTCGTTCGGCGCGGGCAACTACGCGATGTGCGGACGGGCGTACTCGCCCCGCTTCCTCTGGATGTGGCCGAACGCCCGGATCTCGGTCATGGGCGGCGAGCAGGCCGCGAGCGTGCTGGCGACCGTCCGGCGCGACCAGCTCGGCGACGCCTGGTCGGCCGAGGACGAAGAGGAGTTCAAGGCTCCGATCCGCGAGCAGTACGAGGACCAGGGCAACCCGTACTACTCCACGGCCCGGCTGTGGGACGACGGTGTCATCGACCCGCGCGACACGCGCCGCGTGCTGGGTCTCGCGCTGTCGGCCGCGGCGAACGCGCCGCTGGAGCCGGTCGGCTACGGCGTCTTCCGGATGTGAGGGACTTGATGTTCGAAAGCGTTCTGGTCGCCAACCGGGGTGAGATCGCCGTCCGGGTGTTCCGCACCGCGCGACGGCTCGGGCTGCGCACCGTCGCGGTCCACACGGCGGGCGACACCTTCCACACGGCTTACGCGGACGAGGCCGTCGAGATCCCGTCCTACCTGGACATCGAGGCCGTGCTCGACGCGGCGCGCACGAGCGGCGCGTCCGCGGTCCACCCGGGCTACGGGTTCCTCGCGGAGAACACCGCCTTCGCGCGCGCGTGCGAGGCCGCCGGCATCGCCTTCGTCGGGCCGCCCGCGTCCGCGATCGACGCGATGGGCGACAAGATCCGCGCGAAGCAGACCGTCGCGGCGGCGGGCGTCCCGGTCGTCCCCGGACGGAACGAACCGGGCCTGTCGGACGCGGAGCTGGAGGCCGCCGCGTTGGAGGTCGGCCTTCCGGTGCTGCTGAAGCCGTCCGCGGGCGGCGGCGGCAAGGGCATGCGGCTCGTCCGGACGGCCGAGGAGCTGCCGGAGGCGATCGCGTCCGCGCGGCGCGAGGCCCGCACGTCCTTCGGGGACGACACGCTGCTCGCCGAGCGGTTCATCGAGAACCCGCGGCACATCGAGATCCAGGTCTTCGCCGACGCGCACGGCAACGCCGTCCACCTGGGCGAACGCGAGTGCTCGCTGCAGCGCCGCCACCAGAAGATCATCGAGGAGGCGCCGTCGCCGCTGCTGACGCCCGACGCGCGGGCGCGCATGGGCGAGAGCGCGGTCGCGGCGGCCCGCGCGGTCGGTTACGTCGGCGCGGGCACGGTCGAGTACATCGTCTCGGCCGACCACCCCGACGAGTACTACTTCATGGAGATGAACACCCGACTCCAGGTCGAGCACCCGGTCACCGAGCTGGTCACCGGCCTTGACCTGGTCGAACTTCAGCTCCGTGCCGCCGCGGGCGAGCCGCTGCCGTTCGACCAGTCGGCCGTCGAGCTGAAGGGGCACGCCGTCGAGGCGCGCGTCTACGCCGAGGACCCGGCGCGCGGCTTCCTGCCGACCGGTGGTCGCGTCCTGGCGCTGTCGTCGGGTTCGGACGCCCGCGTCGACTCCGGCATCGAGGTCGGCACGGTCGTCGGCGGCTCGTTCGACCCGATGCTGTCCAAGGTCATCGCCTGGGCGCCCGACCGCGCCGCCGCGCTGACCCGCCTCGACCGGGCGCTCGGCGCGTACGACCTGCTGGGCGTCGGCACGAACGTGGCGTTCCTGAGGCGCCTGCTGACGGATCCGTCCGTCGCGTCCGGCGATCTGGACACCGGTCTGGTCGAGCGGTCCCTGGACGAGTTGACCGACGGCCTGCGCGACGTCCCGGCCGAGGTCCTGGCCGCCGCCGCGCTGGAGCGGATGCTCGCCTTGGAGCCCGAGAACCCTGACCCGTGGGCCATCCCGGACGGCTGGCGTCCCGGACGTCCGGCCTGGACGCCGTGGCTCATCACCCCGGCCGGATCCGATCCGGTCGAGGTGCGCGTCCAGGGGCGCGCGTCCGCCGCGCAGGTTTCGGTCGGCGAGGGCGAGCCCGTACGGGCGTCCCTCCGCGACGACGGTTCCGAGCTGGTTCTGACCTACGACGGCCGGACGACCCGTTTCTCGTGCGCGCGCGACAACAGCACCCTGTGGCTCGGACGCGGCGGACGGACCTGGGCGCTGGCCGAACACGAACGCGCCGAGAGCACCGGCGCGACCGCCGTCACCGGCGACGGCGTCCTGCGCAGCCCGATGCCCGGGACGGTCCTCGCCGTGAAGGCCGCCGAGGGCGACACGGTCGAGGAGGGCCAGCCGCTCGTCGTGGTCGAGGCGATGAAGATGGAGCACACCGTCACCGCGCCGCTCGCCGGAGTGGTGACGTCCCTGCCGGTCCGCACCGGGTCCCAGGTCGCCCTGGACGAGGTGCTGGCCGTGATCGAGTCGGAGGACTGAGGCAGATGCGCGTTCCGCTCGACGGGCTTCCCGAGCGCGTCACCGTCTACGAGGTCGGCCCGCGCGACGGGCTGCAGAACGAGAAGTCGATCGTCCCGGTCGACGTGAAGGCCGAGTTCATCACCCGGCTCGCCGATGCCGGGCTGACCACGATCGAGACCACCTCGTTCGTCCATCCCAAGTGGATCCCGCAGCTCGCCGACGCCGAGGAGCTGCTCGGTGCGCTGCCCCGCTCGCCGCTCAACCGGTACCCGGTGCTGGTGCCGAACGAGCGCGGGCTCGACCGGGCGCTCGCCAACGGCGTCACCGAGATCGCGATCTTCGGGTCGGCGACCGAGACGTTCGCCCGGCGCAACCTGAACCGCACGATCGACGAGTCCCTGGCGATGTTCGAGCCGGTCGTCCGGCGCGCCCGCGCCGAGGGCCTGTGGGTGCGCGCCTACGTGTCGATGGTCTGCGGCGACCCGTGGGAGGGCGACGTCCCGCTCGCTCAGGTCGCGTCCGTCGCGCGCCGCATGATGGACCTCGGCTGCTCCGCGCTGAGCCTCGGCGACACCATCGGCGTCGGCACACCCGGGCAGGTCACCGCGCTGATCGACGAGGTCGTCGGCGCGGGCATCCCGCTCGACCGGATCGGCGTCCACTTCCACGACACCTACGGGCAGGCCCTGGCGAACACGCTCGCCGCGCTCCGCGCCGGGGTGACCGTCGTGGACGCGTCGGCGGGCGGTCTCGGCGGCTGCCCGTACGCCGAGTCGGCCACCGGCAACCTCGCCACCGAGGACCTGGTCTGGATGCTCGACGGCCTCGGGATCGAGACCGGCGTCGACGTCCGCAAGCTCGCCGAAACGAGTCTCTGGATGGCCGGCCGGCTCGGCCGCCCGTCCCCGTCCCGCGTCGTCCAGGCGCTCGCGCCCAAGGAGTAACCGATGATCGACTTCACCCTCTCCGACGAGCAGGAGGAGCTGCGCCGCACCGTCGAGCGCTTCGCCCGCGAGACCGTCGCCCCCGTCATCGGCGACCTGTACGAGCGCGGCGAGTTCCCGTACGAGATCGTCGACGGGATGGGCAAGATGGGGCTGTTCGGCCTGCCGTTCCCGGAGGAGTACGGCGGCATGGGCGGCGACTACTTCACGCTCTGCCTCGCCCTGGAGGAGCTCGCGCGCGTCGACTCGTCCGTCGCGATCACCCTGGAGGCCGGGGTCTCGCTCGGCGCGATGCCGATCTACCGGTTCGGCTCGGAGGAGCAGAAGCGGGAGTGGCTGCCGAAGCTGGTGACGGCCGAGCGGCTCGCCGCGTTCGGCCTGACCGAGCCGGGCGGCGGCACGGACGTCCCCGGCGGCATGCGCACCACCGCCCGCCTGGACGGTGACCACTGGGTCATCAACGGTTCCAAGGCGTTCATCACCAACTCCGGCACCGACATCACCGCGTTCGTGACCGTCACGGCGTACACCGGCGAGAACGAGATCTCCACGATCATCGTCCCGAACGGCACGCCCGGCTTCACCGTCGGCCGCAAGTACTCCAAGGTCGGCTGGTCGGCCTCCGACACCCGCGAGCTGTCCTTCGACGACGTCCGCGTCCCGGCGGAGAACCTCGTCGGCGAGCGCGGCCGGGGTTACGCCCAGTTCCTCCGCATCCTGGACGAGGGCCGCATCGCCATCGCCGCGCTGTCGGTCGGTCTCGCCCAGGGCTGCGTGGACGAGTGCCTGCGCTACGTGCGCGAGCGCGAGGCGTTCGGCCGTGAGATCGGCCGGTACCAGGCGATGCAGTTCAAGATCGCCGACATGGAGATGCGCGCGCACACCGCCCGCCTCGCCTACTACGCCGCCGCGGCCAAGATGCTCAAGGGCGAGCCGTTCAAGAAGGAGGCCGCGATCGCCAAGCTCGTGGCGTCCAACGCGGCGATGGACAACTCGCGCGACGCCACCCAGATCTTCGGTGGCTACGGCTTCATGAACGAGTACGCGGTCGGCCGCTTCTACCGCGACGCGAAGATCCTGGAGGTCGGCGAGGGCACCAGCGAGGTGCAGCGCATGCTGATCGCCCGCGCCCTGGGGCTGCCCGCCTCCGCCTGACGAGCAAATCGCCCCACACCGGCCCAACTCGACGGGCGATACTGAGCGGATGTCCGTCGAGTTGGCCGCCGTGGGCGTCGGCAAGTCCGTAGCGAAACTCGTCCTCGGCCGCGTGCTCTCCGGCCGGACGTCCCGTCTGGACCGCTCGTCCGACCTGGTCGACCTCATCAGGGTCGGCTACGCGGACGAGCTGAGGCGCCGCAAGGCCGTCTCCCAGTTCGAGGACATCGCCACCGCGGTCGCCGACCGCCTCCTCAAGTTCTGCCGCGCCGAATACCGCGGCCTCACCGACAACGACCGCGAAGCGGTTCTGGCCCAGATCGTCCTCACCCTGGACAAGGCCGACCTCTCCGACGCGGCCTTCCTCGCGGACGACGCCGACCCGGTCAAACTGGCCCGCCGCCTGCGCCGATCCCTTCCCGCGCGCGAAGCATCCTTCCAACTGGGCGAAGCGGGCGGACGCCTCTACGAAGTCGCTCTGGACGAGTGCTGCGACTGCCTGGCCCGCGTCCTCACCCACCTCCCCCAGTTCGCACCCCGCGCCTCGGCCGAGTCTCTGTCCCGCCTCTCCGGCTTGGCCGAACAGGTCGAAACACTGCTGGCCCGCATGCCTGCCCGTTCCCTGACCGCCCCTGAGGGAATCGGCGAGGACGGCGAGTTCACCCGCCGCTACCTGTCGTCGCTAAGCGAAGGCCTCGACACGCTCGAATTGTTCGGCGTCCGCTTCGAACGGTTGAGCCGTCCTAGGACGAGCCTCAGCGTCGCCTACATCAGCCTCAACGTCTCCCAGGAGCACGAGAAGGCCCGGCAGCGGCAGGAACCCGTCCCGCGCTCCGAATGGCGCGAGGAACGCGCTGGCGGGACCGTCCGCATAGAGACCGTCCTCAAGGACCACCGCCTCCTCCTCGTGCGCGCGGAAGCGGGCGGCGGCAAAAGCACCCTCCTCCGCTGGCTCGCCATAGCCGCCGCCCGAGGCTCCTTCTCGGACGAACTGGCCGACTGGCGCGGCTTGGTCCCATTCCTCATCAAGCTCCGCAGCCATGCCGGTGGCAAGCTCCCGTCCCCCGAGGAGTTCCTGGACGACACCGCTGGCAACCTCGCCGGACTGATGCCACGCGGCTGGGTCCACCGCGTCCTGTCGTCCGGCCGCGCCCTGGTCCTGGTGGACGGCGTCGACGAGATCACGAACTCGCAGCGGCAAGCCGTCCGTGAGTGGGTGGGCCGCCTGGCGGGCGACTTCCCCGGCATCCGCGTCATCGTGACGTCCCGCCCCGCCGCCGCAGCCGCCGACTGGCTCCGGGCCGAAGGCTTCGGCACGGCCTTCCTGGAGCAACTCAGCCCGGCCGACCTGCGCGAACTCATCAGCCACTGGCACACGGCCGTCCGCGACTGCGCCGATCTGCCTTGCGAACCCGAACGCCTCCCCGGCTACGAATCCCGCCTCCTGGCCCGCTTCGAAGCGGCTCCCCACCTGCGCACCCTGGCGTCCACGCCGCTCCTGGCCGCGATGCTCTGCGCCCTGAACCTGGACCGCGAGTCCCTCCCCCGCGACCGCATGGGCCTCTACTCGGCCGCCCTGGACCTGCTCCTCGAGACCCGCGACGCCAAACGCGGCGTCCCCAGTGCCCAGACGGTGGCGCTGGAGAAGGACCAGAAGATCCGCATCCTCCGCGACCTGGCCTGGAGCCTGTCCACCAGCAACCGCGTGGAACTCCCGAAGCCCATGGTCGAACGCCTCATAGCCGACCGCCTGGCCGCGATGCCCAACGTCGGCGCGACCGCGCCCGACGTCCTGGACGCCCTCCTGCAACGCAGCGGAGTCCTCCGCGAGCCGGTCCCCGGACGGATCGACTTCGTCCACCGGACCGTCCAGGAGTACCTGACCGCGCAGCACGCGGCGGACATCGGCGACATCGACCTGCTCGTCCGCGAAGCCCACCGCGATCAGTGGCGCGAAACCGTCATCATGGCCGCGGGCCACGCCAACGAACCCCTCCGCCGCGACCTCATCACCGGCCTGCTGACCCGCATCGACACCGAACCCCGCCGGGCCCGCCGCCTGAAACTCCTCCTGATCGCCTGCCTGGAAACCCTCCCGTCCATCCCAGCCGACCAACGCCCAGCCTTCGACCGCGCCCTGAAAGACCTCGTCCCACCCCGAGACGAATCCGCCGCCCGCTCCCTCGCCACAGCCGGCGACCCCGTCCTGAACGCCCTCCCCGACTCCCTGAGCCCCCTCTCCCCGAAAGTCGCCCAGGCGACAGCCCAGGCGGCCTGGATGATCAACGGCCCGAAAGCGCTCGAGGTTCTGTCCCGCTATGCCCCGGACGCGCGCTTCGAGGTGTCGACCGAGCTGGCCAACGCGTGGAACTACTTCGATGACGCGGAGTTCGCGGACCGAATCGTCCGCTTCATGCCGTCCGCCGCCCTGCTCCGGGTGGACAGCGCCGATCGCCTGCGCGCGCTGCTCGCGCTCCCTCCCCGCGAGCAGTTGAACGTGTACCTGGACGACGCCTCGGAGCTCGACCTCCTCGCCCATCACCGGCTCTCGCTGACCTGGCTGCTGCTCTACGGCCCCAGGCCCACGGCCATCGATCCGAGACGCCTGCCCGAGATGCCCAACCTCACACGACTCACCCTGGGCGCGACGATCGAGGTCAGATCCGTCGAGTTCCTTGATCTGATGCCAGCGGTGCGGGACCTGCGACTGTGGAACTGCGTCCCCCTTGAGGACTTCTCCCCGCTTCAGCGGTTCGAGCCCATGCGCACGCTCGTGCTGCACAATGCGCAACGTCTGTCCAGCGCGGGCCAACTCCCCTCGCTCGCCAAGACCGAGGTCCTGGGCTTGGGCAACCTCAAGTCCAGGGAGGTTCTATGCCACGCCCTCAGCAGTGCGCCCAACCTCGAAACGCTCTACCTCCCGGCCCTTCCCTGGGCCGACGTTCCGGCCTTGGTCCCCGACCTCCCCCTCGACTACCTCGAGCTTGACGGCTGCGAGCAGATCCAGGACTTCTCCCCGCTCGCCCGTTTGAAGCAACTCACGCAACTGAGCCTGTCCGACACCCAGGTCAGCGATCTCGACTGGGCCCGCGGCCTCGACGCCCTTGAGATCATCCACCTCAGTCGATGCCCCGACCTCGGCGACCTGTCTCCACTGGCTCACCTGCCGCGCCTCCGCGAGCTTTATCTCCTCGGCAACACGGACCAGCCCCTCGACCTGACGCCCTTCGCCTCGACCCGCGGCCTGAACATCTACGTCACCGTCGGGCAGGCACTCATCGGCGAAGCCCCGTTGGGGCGTCGTCTGAAGAGGCTGAACGCGCCGGTGAGCGCGCCGATGCCTGCCGGCCTCTGGATATGAAAGCTCCCGTTTCGCCCCTTCAGGGCTGAACGGATGCGCCGCTCGCCTGTGTCGCGCCGGGCGGGCGGCCGCGGTGGTCTCCGCAGCCGCCCGCTTTCAGATCAGCTGAGGCCGTAGGCGCGGATGACCGTCTGCTTCAGTGAGGTTCCCTCGTCGTTGGACACGTTGATGCGGAGCGAGACGTAGCCGTCGGGGCTGGACGGGTGGGTCAGGGACGCCGTCCAGCGGTCGTCGCCGGTCGCCGTCACCTTGGCGGGTTGCCAGGTCTTGCCGTCGTCGTAGGACGCCTCGACGGTGGCGTGGGTGAGGCGCGGCGGCGAGGCGGGTGTGCTCAGACGCCCATCCGTGATGCGCAGGGCCAGCTCGAACGGGAGTCCGGCCGGGGCTCGGTTCTTCTGGTCGAAGGCTCCGTCGACGCGTGCGGCGAACATGGGCGGCTCCTCCATGGTCGCCAGGGTCGGGGTGTAGGGGAACGTCCACTCGGTCTCGGAGTGGGTGCCGAGGGCCGTCCAGGACGCGTTGCGATCAGCGGTCGAGCGGACGGTGTAACGCCCCTCGCCGGACGGTGTGGTCACCCGGACGCTGTCGGAGTCCGCCGCACCCAGCAGCTCACCGTTGCGCCACACCTCGGTCTTCGCGGTCATCGGACCGCTCAGCATGGTCCGGGCGTCGGACGACACGAGGGGATAGGCGTTGAACACCATCGGCTCGTCCTTGAATTTGCGGATCCCACCGCCGACCGAGCCCAGCGCGGCGACGTTCCAGTGAAAGGCCGTGCGGCCCGGCCTGTCCGTGGACGGCGCGGTCCCGATGTTCCAGAACTGGTCGCCGTTCACTGTCCCGCTCAGCCAGCGAGACCAGCTGAGACCGGGGGACGCGGTGTAGAGCTCGGTCCTCCGTCCGGGCATCGGGACGGAGGACGTGCCGTAGCCCGCTCCGAAGATGACACCCGGCACCTTCGCGAAGGTCTCGCGCAGGCCGGTGAGCGGACGGTCGGAGTGGTACACCGAGTCCACCGCCGCGAGCTGCGCGTCCGCGACCCGGTAGTCCAGGTCGTCAGGAATCCGGTGATCGACCAGGCGTTGCAGGTGATACGCCCGAGGCCCCTTGGGCTCGGCCAGGTTCGCCACGTGATAGAAGCCGTACTGACGTCCGGCGACCGCCGCGGTGGGCACCGCGGAGAAGCCGCCCGTGCCTTCGGAGGTCACTCCGAACGCCTGCTGGACGCCCGCGACCGTCTCGGTGACGCCGATCTCGTCATAGCCCGAGCGCACGGCCGTCCGGCTGTCCACCTGGACCGCGATCCGCTTGGCCCGGCGGGCGTCGGCGGTGATCGCCACATCGCGGTCACCCACGATCACCTCAGGATAGGAGAACAACGCCTGGTCCTCGTTCCCGGTGGGAACCACTGCATTCACCGAGTACCGTCCGGCGGGCACTCGCGCCACCACGCCGTTACCGCTGTAGTAGTTCTCAACCGGTTCACCCGTGGCCAGGTTGGTCAGGGCCATCCACGGCAGCGTCTCCACGGTTGTCCCGGCCGGGTTTCCGTTGCGGTCGATCCCGGCCAGCCGGATCTCGTGCGACGGAGCCTCACGGACACCGCCGACGGCCAGGTGCAGCACTTCCTCGCCCCCGCGCGTGGCCGTCAGGCCGCCGCCGTACCGGCCCACGACGCCCTTGCCAGGATCGGTGGAGACCGTGGCTTCAGCGGTGCCACCGGCAGGGACATCCAGTGCGGCAGGACTGACGGTGAACATCCCCGAAGGCGCGGCCTCACTGTCCGGGCCGGTCACCTTCAGCGCCAGGTCCAAGCGAACAGGCGCGTCGCCCTCGTTGCGGAACTGAACCTTCCGGTTCCCGGCCGCCCGCGTCAGGTCGAACGAGAGGCTGCCCTGATCGGCGAAGACCCGGGCCGCCGCGGCCCGGCCCACGTCGATCCGGCCGGTCCCCTGGGCGAACACGGAGACATCGCTCTTCGGCTTGGCCGTCGTCATCAGTGCAGCCTTGACCTGGGCGGCCGTCCATCCAGGGTGCTCCTGGAAGAGGAGGGCGGCGGCCCCCGCCGTGTGCGGAGCAGCCATCGAGGTCCCGCTCGCCGTCGTGTAGCGGTCGTTCACCGGTTCGCCCATGGAGGTGCCCGCGGCCCGTGCCGCGGTGATGTCGACCCCCGGAGCGATGACGTCGGGCTTGATCGCCCCGTCGCCGACGCGCGGCCCCCGACTCGAGAACTCGGCGACGGCGTCGTCCGCGTCGGCGGCCCCGACGGTCAGCGCCGCATCGGCGATCCCGGGAGCCGACACCGCCCGATCCGCCCCGTCGTTCCCGGCGGCGACGACGAACAGCGTGCCGGTGCTCGCCGTGAGCGTGTTCGCTGCCGCCGACAGCGGATCGGTGCCGTCGCTGGGGAGCCACGCGCCGACGCTCATGTTCACCACGCGGACGTGCTGCTGCGCGATCCAGTCCATCCCCGCGATCACGGACGAGATGCTGCCCGTGGCATGGTCGTCCAGCACCTTGCCGACGACCAGCCGGGCATCCGGCGCGACGCCCCGGTACTTCGTATCGGCGACGCCGTCCCCGGTGATGGTCGAGGCCACGTGGGTTCCGTGCCCGTTGCCGTCACGGACGTTCCCGGCGCCGGTGAAGTCGCGCTCCGCGACCACGGCCCCGGCCAGGTCCGGATGGGTCGCGTCGATGCCGGTGTCGAGAATGCCCACCGTGACGTCCTTGCCGGTGTATCCGGCCTGCCACGCCGCCGGCGCGCCGATCCGGGGGACGCTCTTGTCGAGCGTCGCGCGCACCTTGCCGTCCAGCCACACGTGGCCGATCCCCGGGGCCAGCGTCCTCTTACCGCCCGTCAGGGACGCCCACACCGACGCCGCCTTGTCCTTACGGGCGGTGAGCGCCGTCCCGTTCAGCGCCGCGAGCGGCCGGACACCGCTCACCCCGGCCGGAGCCACGGCCCGCTCCTTGGACGTCCCGCCGACGATCAGCGGGATCTCCTTCCGGTCCGCGTCCCCGTACCCGTCCTTCAGCAGCCGGGTCACGTTGAACAGCGCGGGGTCGACCCGGCCCGCCATCACCATCGGGGCGACATCGGACGGGACGACCGTCAGCTCCCCTGCCCGGGCCTTCCGGTAGAAGGCGATGTTCTCCCGCCCCGCGCCGGCCTCCGCCCGGACGAGCTGTTTCCCGTCCGGACCGGTCACGACGTGCACGCGGTCGCCCGTCACCAGGGTCAGGACGGAGTCCCGCCCTCCCGCGCCCTTCGCCTCGTCGGCGAACGCCGCCGCACCTCCGCCGGGCGGCACGACCGCCGCCCCCATCACGAGTGCGACCGCACCCTTGGCCCATCGCCTCATCGGCCGGGCTCCTCTCTGATCGTCGATCACCAGGAAGTGGTGCGAGATCGACGGATGTTTCAGAGGAGATCGGAGATTTCGGAAGAGGCCGGATCGACCACGCTCCGCGAGCGCACGGGCACCTTGCGAGACGGTGAGGGTGTGGTGTAGCGAAGGTCACATTCACCTGGGAACTCCAGGACCTCCCAGGACGCGGCGAGCTGCCGGAAGTGTCGTAGGTCGCTGGAATACTCCGTGAACCTGCCGGGTTTAATGGTTCGCGAAAGTGTCAGTGACTGCACTATTTTGGCGCGGTCGATCCCCGGACCACCCCGTGTCCGTTCACGCTGCCCGTGCGCGCGGGCCCAACGATTGGAAGATTCTCTTGACCGCTCCCGCGTCTCCCCGGACGACGGACGGCCCTCCTGAGGCGGGCGCCTCGAGCGGAGGTCTCGATCGAGGCGTGCTCGCGGTGGCCATGGTCGTCGTCCTGGGCGCGATCATGTCCATCCTGGACGTGACCGTCGTCAACGTCGCACTGCGTCATCTCTCCGAAAGCTTCAAGACCGACCTGGGCACGATCCAGTGGGTCGCCACCGGCTACACGCTGGCGCTCGCCACCGTCATCCCGGTCACCGGCTGGGCCGCGTCGCGGTTCGGCACCAAGCGGCTGTACATCATCTCGATCATCCTGTTCGTCGCGGGCTCCGCGCTCGCGGGCACCGCGTGGGACGCGCCGTCCCTGATCGCGTTCCGCGTCCTGCAGGGTCTCGGCGGCGGCATGATCATGCCCGCCGGCATGACCATCCTGACCCAGACGGCCGGTCCGCAGCGGGTCGGCCAGGTCATGAGCATCGTCGGCATCCCGATGCTGCTCGGCCCGATCCTCGGCCCGATCCTCGGCGGCTACCTGGTCGACGACGTGTCCTGGCGCTGGATCTTCTACATCAACGTGCCGATCGGCGCCGTGGCCGTGGTCCTCGCCGCGCGCATCCTGAAGAAGGACGAGCCGGGCAAGGGCGAGAAGCTCGACTTCCTCGGCCTGATCCTGCTGTCGCCGGGTCTCGCCGCGCTGATCTACGGCCTGGCGACCGGCGCGGAGAAGAACGACTTCGCCCGTCCGGACGTGCTGGCCACCACGGTCGGCGGCGCCATCCTGGTCCTGCTGTTCGGCTTCCACGCGCTGAGCAAGCGCAACGCCGCCCCGCTGATCGACCTGCGGCTGTTCAAGCGCCGCTCGGTCGCGGCGGCGGCGGGCACGATGGTGCTGTTCGCCTGCGCGTTCTTCGGCGCGATGCTGATCCTGCCGCTGTACTACCAGTCGATCCGCCACCAGAACGCGCTGCACGCCGGCCTGCTGCTGGCCCCGCAGGGCTTCGGCGCGATGATCACCATGCCGGTCGGCGGCAAGCTGACCGACAAGCTCGGCCCGGGCAAGGTCGTCCTGGTCGGCCTGGCCACGGTGATCATCGGTGTGGCGGCGTTCGCCACCCAGATCAGCGTCGACTCCTCGTTCTGGGCGCTCGGCGGCGCGCTGTTCGTGATGGGCATGGGCATGGGCATGACGATGATGCCGACCATGTCCGCCGCGATGCAGACGCTGCAGCACGCGGAGGTTCCGCGGGCGAGCACCGCGCTGAACATCATCCAGCAGGTCGCCGGCTCGGTCGGCACCGCGTTCATCGCGGTCCTGCTGGCCACCCAGCTGAAGGACCGCGGGCTCCCGTCGGGCGGCGACCAGGCCCAGCAGGCCGCCGCGATGGCGAAGCTCCCGCCGGACGTCCTGGCGCAGATCCCGCACAAGATGGCGGACGCGTTCCAGACCACCTACTGGTGGTCGGCGGCGCTGCTCGTCCTCGCCTTCATCCCGGCGCTGTTCCTGCCGCGCCGCAAGCCGGAGAACACCGACATCGAGGCCCCGATGCCGATGCACTGACGGGTCTCCCGTCACCGGCGGACCGTCCGCGACCAGCGGACGCCCGTCACGAGGACGCCCCGGCGTCCGGCCCCCCTCACAGGGACCGGACGCCGGGGCTTCCCGCTTTCTCGTCACCCCGCGCGCGAGCTCACCGCCCGCGTAACCCGGTCAGGCCAGCTCGGCGGCGAAGAACTCCCGGACGCGCCCCCACGAGTCCTCGGCGGCGTCCTTGTCGTACATCTCGCGGCCGGGGAAGAAGAAGGCGTGCTTGGCGCCCGGATAGACGACCGACTCGTGCCGGACTCCGGCCGCCGTCAGCTCCTCGTCCACGCGCCTCCGCTGCTCGGCGTCGATGACGTGGTCGAGTTCGGCCCAGAACAGCAGCATCCGGCCGCCACCGTCGGCGATCTCCCGCGCCGCGACCTCCACCAGCGGCTCGGGACGGCTCAGCGCGGTCCCGGCGACCGACAACCACCCCGGGTAGTAGATCGCCGCAGCCGTCAGCCCCAGGCGGGCGGTGCCGAAGAAGGCGACGTGCCCGCCCAGGCTGAACCCCAGCGCGCCCGCCTTCGAGCCCCCGTTCGCCTCCGCCCGCGCGAACGCCAGCGCAGCGCTCAGATCGTCCGCGACGTCGTTGCGCGTGAGCCGGCCGATCATCTCGAATCCGCGCTGCCGGTTCGCGTCGTTCTCCTCCATCCCGGACGCGCCCTCGGTGCCGAACCGGTGGTAGATGTCGGGAGCGATCGCGACATGGCCCAGCTCCGCGACGTTGCGGACCATCTCGCGCACCTCGCCGGTCAGCCCCCACAGTTCGGAGCCGACGAGCACGACCGGACGCGTCTCCGCGTCGTCCGGACGCGCCAGGTAGGCGGTCATCCGGCCCGAGCCGCCGACCTCGATCTCGACCTGTCGTGCAGTGATCTCATAGGACATGGAGTGATCATGCTGGCGACGCCAGCTCCCCCGCACGCCGTTTTGCCCTGAGCGGATCACCCACCCCGGGCCCTGGCCCACCCGCGTCAAACGGCCCCGGTCGGCGTGTGCCCCTTCCAGTACTCGTCCTTCAGCAGGCGCTTGAAGAGCTTGCCGGTGGGATGGCGTGGGAGTTCGGCGCGGAAGTCGATCGAGCGCGGGCACTTGTAGTGGGCGAGGCGGTCACGGCAGTAGGCGATGAGCTCAGCCTCCAGATCCGGTCCCGCCCGCTCCGGATCCACCGGCTGGACGACGGCCTTGACGGCTTCGCCCATCTCCTCGTCCGGGACACCGATGACGGCGACGTCCGCCACGTCCGGGTGGACGGCGAGGACGTTCTCCGCCTCCTGCGGGTAGATGTTCACCCCGCCACTGATGATCATGTAGGAGCGCCGGTCGGTGAGGTAGAGGAACCCGTCCTCGTCGACATGGCCGACGTCGCCGAGGGTCGTCCAGCCATGGCCCCACGGATCGCGGGACTCGGCGGTCTTGTCCGGGTCGCCGTGGTATTCGAACGAGCCGCCGTCACCGAAGTAGAGCGTGCCGTCCTGACCGGGCGGAAGCTCGTTGCCGTCCTCGTCGCACACGTGCGCCCGCCCGAGGATCGGACGGCCGACGGTGCCCTTGTGCGCGATCCAGTCGGACGGACTCGCGTAGACGAAGCAGTTGCCCTCCGTCGCCGCGTAGTACTCGTGCAGGATCGGGCCCCACCAGTCGAGCATCCGCTCCTTGACGGGGATCGGGCAGGGCGCCGCCGCGTGGACGGCGTGCTTCAGCGATGACAGGTCGTATCGCCCGCGCACCTCGTCGGACAGCTTCAGCATCCGGATGAACATCGTCGGCACCCACTGGCTGTGCGTGACGCCGTACCGTTCGATCGCCGCCAGGGCCCCCTCCGGGTCGAACTTCTCCATCACCACGACGGTCGAACCACAACGATGGAAGTTGAGGCTGTAGCGCAGCGGTGCCGCGTGGTACAGCGGCGCCGGCGACAGGTACACCGAGTCGGCGTCCGGCTGGAACAGCAGCGTGATCAGCTGGAACAGCCCGGACGGCGTCCCGGCGGGGGCGAGCGTGAGCGGGGTCCTGACCCCCTTGGGACGCCCCGTGGTGCCGGACGAGTAGAGCATGTCGGCGCCCTCGACCTCGTCGGGCAGTGGCGTCGGCGACTGCCCGGCGACACGTTCCTCATAGGACTCGAAACCCGGCGCGGCGCCGTCGAGCATCAGCTTCAGCGTGACGTTCGGGATCCGCTCGGACGGGACGGCGGCGGCGCGGTCGGCGAGAGCGGCGCTGGTGATGAACGCCTTCGCCTCGCAGTTGTCGACGATGTAGGCGAGTTCGTCGCTCTGGAGCCGGGAGCTGACGGCGGTGTAGTAGAGGCCGGAGCGCTGCGCCGCCCACGCGACCGCGAGGAACAGCGGATGGTTCTCCAGCATGAAGGCGATGTGGTCGCCGGGGCGCAACCCCGCGGCGGCGAGCAGCCGGGCCAGGCGGGTGGACTCCTCGTCCAGCTCCCGGAAGGTGAGGACCCGGCCGGATCCCGCCATGATCACGGCGGGCTTGTCGGGCGTCTGAGCGGCGATCTGCCCCAGGTGCATGGCACCGCACGGTACCGGCCCCGGACCTGGAATGGAATGCCGTTCGGTATGCCGCCCGGGCGGCGGCCGGACGCCGGTTCCCGGATCGGCGCACAGCCGGTCACGGACCGCCCGAAGACGGCCCGCCGATTTCGGATTGTCGGGACGGCCCCGATTCGGACCGCCGGAAGGGGCCCATTCCGGGCCCCTGGACGGGCCGGTTCCGGCGCGCGAGCACCGATCGGGTTCGGACGGCGGCGCTCGACCCCGCTCTCAGCGCCGGATCGAGCCGGTGACGTCGGGCCGCTTCCGGGTGATGCGATCGGAACGCGGCCCGGCGCTCAGACCAGCATGTGGTCGAAGTCCCCGTCCTTGGCCCCGCCCACGAACGCCTCCACCTCCGCGCGCGTGTACACGAGGATCGGCCCCTCGGGATCGCGGGAGTTGCGGACCGCGATGTCCCCCGTCGGCAGTTCCGCCAGCTCCACGCAGTTGCCGTTCGGATTGCTACGGCGGCTCTTCTGCCACTCGAGCCGTCCGCGCATGACGGTCGGCACTGACTCGCCGTCCATCGTGAGCCCCCCTTGCTGCGTTCGTGGCCCGTCCCGAGGACGGGCCGCCCTGTCCCCACCCCCGGCACCGGACCGGCCCCGAGAGCGATGATACGAAATGCACGTGCATCTGGTTGTGCATATAGCCATGCATCCGTGCTTGCATACGGTCTTGCATCTGCACGACTTGAGGAGCAAGATAGCGAACGCTCGCACCCGTCCCGTCCGCACGCCCCTGGGGTTGCCAATGTTCGTTGACCAGGCCGACGACCTCGCGGCTTCCATCGAGCGGGGCCGGCGGCCCCTGGAGCTCCCGTACGCCTCCCCCGACCCCGCGACGGCCGACGGCGCCGCGGCCGGGGACACAACCCCCTTGCTGTCCAGTCACCGGGATGCGACCACTTCGTCCGGCTTTGCCGGACTCTGGCCGACCCCGCACGCGGGCAGCCCGCGCACCGCCCGCAAGGTCCTGTCGGCCGACCCCACGGCGCCCCGCGCGGCCCGCGGGTTCGCGCGCGAGACCCTCGCCGGGTGGGGGATGCCCGGCGATGGCTCCGACGTGCTGGTGGCCGTCTCCGAACTGGTCACCAACGCACTCCGACACGGGGTGGAGACGTCCGTAAACCAGATTCAGTCACGTCCGATACAGCTGGTGCTGCTCGGTCACCCGCGTCGCCTGGTCGTCACCGTGACGGACCCCGGCGGCAGCAGGCCCACCGTGGCCCACCCCGAGGACGCCTTCAGCGAGGACGGGCGTGGACTCGTCGTCGTCGCAGGTGTCAGCGACGCGTGGGGTTGGGCGCCGCTCAGCACCGGAGGCAAGGCCGTCTGGGCGGCCTTCAACCTGGCGTCCTGACTCTCGGGGTTCCGCGCTCCCGCCCTGAAGGACCCGCGACGGGCGTGCCGTCTCTTCCACTCGGACGGCACGCCCGTCGTGCTTTCATGCGCGCGGAGGCCGAGAGTAGCGGGCTCGTTCGTCCGCCCGATGCTTCGCCTTCCTGAGCGAGCAGCGGGCGGGGCGTTCAGACGGCTTCGCGGGCTATGGCGGTGGGCGGGGTCGGCTCCTCCAGGGCGGCGAGGAAGTCGTGGGCCCAGCGGTCCACGTCGTGCTCCAGGACGCGGCGGCGCATCGAGCGCATCCGGCGGCCCTGCTCGGCCGGGTGGTCGCGCAGGGCGTCCAGCAGGGACTGCTTCAGGCCGTCTATGTCGTACGGGTTGACCTGGTAGGCGCGCTTGAGCTCGGCGGCGGCGCCGGCGAACTCGCTGAGGACGAGGGCGCCGCGCAGGTCCTCGCGGCAGGCGACGTACTCCTTGGCGACCAGGTTCATGCCGTCCCGCAGCGGGGTGACGACCATGACGTCCGCCGCGAGGAAGAGGGCGGCGAGCTCGGGCCGGTCGTAGGACGTGTGCAGGTAGTGGATGACCGGTGTGCCGATCTCGCCGTGCTCGCCGTTGATGTGCCCGACCTGCTGCTCGATCTGGTCGCGGAGCAGCTGGTACTGCTCGACGCGTTCGCGGCTGGGCGTGGCGATCTGGATGAAGGTGGCCTCGCCGGGGCGCAGCTCGCCGTCGCGGAACAGCTCGCCGAACGCCTCGAGGCGCTGGGTGATGCCCTTGGTGTAGTCGAGCCGGTCGACGCCGAGCAGCAGCTTGGCGTCGCGGACGTCCTCGCGGATCTCGGCGGCCCGGCGGCGGACGGACGGCTGGGCGATGAGACGGCCCAGCTCCTCGGCGTCCACCGAGATCGGGAACGCGCGGGCGCGGACGGTGCGGCCGTCCCAGAACACGTCCTGCTTGAAGGTGCGGGCGTCGAGCAGGCGGCGGCACAGCCGGACGAAGTTCTGCGCCGCGCCGGGGAGCTGGAATCCGACCAGGTCGGCGCCGAGCAGCCCCTCGAGGATCTGGCGGCGCCACGGCAGCTGCCAGAACAGCTCCAGCGGCGGGAACGGGATGTGCAGGAAGAACCCGATGCGCAGGTCGGGGCGGAGGCGGCGGAGCATCGCGGGGACGAGCTGGAGCTGGTAGTCCTGGATCCAGACCATCGCGCCCTTGCCCGCGACATCGGCGGCCACCTCGGCGAAGCGCGCGTTGACGCGGACGTAGGCGTCCCACATCGCCCGGTCGTAGACGGGCGGCGCGATGACGTCGTGGTAGAGCGGCCAGAGGGTGGCGTTGGAGAAGCCCTCGTAGTAGAGCTCGACCTCCTCGGCGGACTGGTGGACGGGGACGAGCGACATGCCGTCCTCCCGGAACGGCTCGAGCCGCTCGTCGGGGGCGCCGGACCAGCCGATCCAGGTCCCGTGGCGGCGGCGCATCAGCGGCGCGATGGCGCTGACCAGGCCGCCGGGGCTGCGCCGCCAGGACGGTTCGCCGTCCTCGCCGACGATCCTGTCCACGGGGAGGCGGTTGGCCACCACGACGAACTCACTAGCGCGCGACACCCCAGGACCTGCCCTTCCATGATCCGCGTGATCACCTGTGCTCTACCCGCCGCGGGAGCCGGTCACGCGGGCACATGATCACAAGATCGCATCATACGGGGCACTACCTGCCCATTCTTCGCGCGACACGACATGGAGGCAGGAGATGACAGAAAGCGGAGGCGTGAGAAGGGCCCGGAGCCGACCCCCGCCGGTCGGTTCCGGGCCCTTCGCCGGTCGGCGCCGTCCCCGGGCGCCCGCACTCACCCGGGGACGGCGTCTCGGTCGGGCTCTGACGGGTCAGACCTCGACGGCCCGGCGTTCGCCATGGACGGCGTCCCCCCTCAGGCCGCCGCCGAGCAGCGCGTCCAGGGACAGCCGTCCCGGACCGGCGAAGGCCACGAGCAGGGAGAGGGCGCCGAGCACGAGCACGTACTCATAGCCGCCCTTCTCGGAGAAGAAGCCGTGGTCGGCGTGGGCGTACCAGAGCGCGCCCGCCATGTCGGCGAACAGCAGCACGCCGACGAGCGGGACCAGGACGCCGACGATCAGCGCGACGCCGCCGGCCAGCTCGACCCACGTGGCGTAGAACGCGGCCACGCTCGGCAGCGGGATGCCCATGCCGTCGAACATCTTGGTGACGTCGCCGTGGCCGTACTTGTGGAACTTCTGCCAGCCGTGCGCGATGAACACCACGCCGAGCACGAGGCGGCCGAGCAGCAGTCCGGTGTCGGACAGCGCGGGGAATCTGCGGGACAGGTACACGGGAGCTCCTTCGCGGGGTCGCCCGGGCGGGAGCGCCCGGGCAGGGTTCGTGGCGGGGAACGAGATCGTTCAAACCTGTACTAACACTCCCGCGGGGATGATTCAAATCTGAACCGAATAGAATCGGGTTCATGTTCCGCCTCGACCAGTCCGACCGTCCCGAACATTCCGGTTCGTCCGAGGATGTCGATTCCGGACGCGCCGGAGACGACGGCGCCCCGCTCGCGCCCTCCGAACTGCGCGCCTGGAAGGGCTTCCTCACCGTGTCGCACCTGCTGGAGCAGGAGATCGAGCGGCAGCTCAAGGCGGACGGCGAGCTCTCCCACGCCGACTTCGAGATCCTGGTCACGCTGCGCGGGGCGGACGAGCGGCGGCTGCGCATGACCGAGCTCGCCCGCCGCGCGATGATCTCCAAGAGCCGGCTGACCTACCAGGTCACCCAGCTCGAGCAGCGCGGGCTGGTGCGCCGGACGCCCTGCCCGACCGACCGCCGCGCGATCTGGGCGCAGATCACCGCCGAGGGCGAGGAGCGCCTCGCCAAGGTGCGGCCGGGGCATCGGGGCGTCGTCCGGCGGGAGCTGATCGACCAGCTGTCCGCCGAGGAGCTGGACGTCCTCGGGACGGCCCTGACCCGCGTCGCCGACAACCTCCGCGGCACCGACCGTTAGTGCGTGAACGTTCCCTACTGGGCCAGCGGGAGGACCTCCGCGCCCGGCAGGGCGGCCAGGGACTTGCCCGGGACGAGGAGCTTCGAGCCGCGCACTCCCCCGCCGATCACGACCTCGTCGGCCTCGGCGACGGCCGCGTCCACGAGGATCGGCCAGTCGGCGGGCAGGCCGACCGGGGTGATGCCGCCGTACTCCATGCCGGTCAGGTCCGTCGCGTCCGCCATCGGCGCGAAGGACGCCTTGCGTGCCCCCAGGTGCTTGCGGACGACGCCGTTCACGTCCGCGCGGCCGGTGGCGAGGACCATGCACGCCGCGTAGCTCACCTCGCCGCCGCGCTTGGCCGCGACGACCACGCAGTTCGCGCTGATCTCCATCCCGACGCCGTACCGCTCGCAGAACGCGGCGGTGTCGGCCAGTTCGGGGTCGATCTCGGCGACCCTGGCGCCCGGGACGTCCGCGATCGCCGCCGCGACCGGCTCGGCCAGCAGGTCGGGACGCTCTGTCGCGGGGATCCAGTCGAGCCTGTCCGTCATGCCGTTCTCCTCCGTCGCGGTCGGGTTCCGTGGAGGTCAGCCTGCCAGGTCCGGGCGCGTTCCGGCGGGGCCGGGAGGGGGCTCGTGCTCGTCACGCGCCCAGGTGGCGGAGGACGGCGAGGACGCGGCGGCTGTACCCGGGCGACTCCCCCAGGCCGAGCTTGCCGAAGATCGCGTTGGCGTGCTTCTCGACGGCGCTCTGCGAGACGTGCAGGCGTTCGGCGATCGTCGCGTTAGCCAGGCCCTCGGCCATGGCGGCGAGGACGTCCCGTTCGCGCGGGGTGAGGTCGGCGAGGGGGTCGGCGCGTTCGCGGTCGGCGCCCGCGAGCAGCCGCCGGACGACCTCCGGATCGAAGGCCGCGCCGCCCGCGTGGACCCGGTCCAGGGCGTCCAGGAACTCGTCCACCTGCGCGACACGGTCCTTCAGCAGGTAGCCGACGCCGTTCGCGCTGGAGGTGAGCAGTTCGGTGGCGAACCTGCGCTCCACGTACTGCGACAGGACCAGAACGCCCACCTCGGGACGGGTCCTACGGAGGTCGAGCGCGGCGCGCAGGCCCTCGTCGGTGTGCGTGGGCGGCATGCGGACGTCCACGACGACCACGTCCGGCGGGTCGGCGGCCACGGCCGCGAGCAGCGCCTCGGCGTCGCCGACCGCGGCGACGACCTCGTGCCCCTCCTCGGCCAGCAGGCGGACCAGGCCCTCGCGGAGCAGGGCGGAGTCCTCGGCCAGCGTCACTCGCATGATCGTCCTCGGAGTTCGGGAGGAGGGGTCAGGCGCATGGCAGTTCCGCGGTGATCTCGGTGGGACCGCCGGGCGGGCTGACCACGCTGAAGGTCCCGTCGAGGGCCGCCGCGCGGCGGGCGAGGCCGCGCAGGCCGCCGCCGGACGGCTCGGCGCCGCCCCTCCCGTCGTCGGTGATCTTCACGACGAGCATTCTGCCGTCCCCGGTCACCCGGACCGACACCCGGGACGCCCCGGCGTGCTTCGCCGCGTTCGTGACCGCCTCGCAGACCACGAAGTACGCGGCCGTCTCGACCTCGCGCGGCGGACGCCCCGGCGCGTCCAGGCCGACCTGGACGTCCACCGGGAACGGGGCGCGCTCGGCGACCGCCTCGAGCGCCGCGCCGAGGCCCTCGGAGTCGAGCGCGGACGGGAAGACGCGCCAGGACGTCTCGCGCAGGTCCTCGAGGGCCAGGCGCGACTCGTCGTGCGCCTGCCGCAGCAGGTCGCGGGCGCGGTCCGGGTCGTCCGAGCGACGGGCCCGGCCGATCAGCATGCCGAGCGCGACGAGCCGCTGCTGGACGCCGTCGTGCAGGTCGCGTTCGATGCGGCGGCGCTCGTCGTCCACGGCGGCGACGACCTCGGCGCGGCTCTCCGAGAGCTCCGCGACGCGCCGCCGGTACGCCTCGAGCTGGTCGGGGCCGAGGAAGCGGGCCGCGAGCCGCCGTTCCGCCGCCACCACTCCGGTGAGGCCCTGCGCGGCCAGGAACGCCAGGACGATCCCGACGAGCACGAAGTACACGACGATCGTGGGCGACGGAGGGATCCGGTCCAGGTTCCGGCCGGTGATCCACCATCCGACGGCCAGGCGGACGGCCGACACGACGCCCGTCCCGCACAGCGCCAGGATCACGCCTCCGAGCAGGCCGATCGGCACCCGCGCGAGGAGGTAGGCCGCCGCGCGGCGCGGGTCCCGGTCGGGGGGCGGGACGTCCGCGCGGAAGAAGGTGAGGAGTCTGCGCCGTTCCAGCCCGGCCAGCGTCCGCGCGGATCCCGCATGGAGGAGGACGGGAGCCAGGGGGACGGTGAGGACGGCGGTCGCGGCTCCGAGGGTCAGGCCCGCGACGGTCCGGCCCAGGATCCGTCCGGCGGCTCGCCAGCCTGTCACTCGTCGCTCTTCCGGCGCGTCGTCGGTGGGGCGTGAAATGGGGATTCCTCAGGCTCGGCGGTACGGCGGAAGATCGTTCGGGGGTTCGGTCCGACCGTACCCGGCGTCCCAGCGGGGGTCGTGGCCTCCGTGGTTGTGAGTCGGGTGGTTGTGAGTCGGGTGGTTGTGAGTCGGGTGGTTGTGAGTCGGGTGGTAGGGGGTCTGGTGGTTGGGGGTCTGGTGGTTGGGGGTCTGGTGGTCGGGGGTCTGGTGGTTGGGGGCTCGGTGGCCGTGGGGCCGGTGGTCGCGGGGTGCGAGGGGGATGTCGGGACGGGTGACGCCGGTGTCGGGGAGGGCCGTGCGGGAACGGCGGTTGCGGACGATGCGGACGGCCAGGAACGCGACGGCCGCCAGGACGACGACCACCAGGACGCCCTTGCTGAAGACGCCGACGGACTCCCCGACCACATGCCAGTTGTCGCCGAGCCAGTATCCGGCCATCACGAACAGGGTGTTCCAGATCGCGCTGCCCAGCGTCGTCAGCAGGAGGAAGGGCGCGAGCGCCATCCGCTCCACCCCGGCGGGGACGGAGATCAGGCTGCGGAAGATCGGGATCATCCGGCCGAAGAACACCGCCTTGGTGCCGTGCCGGGCGAACCACGCCTCGGTGCGGTCGAGGTCCTCCAGCTTCACCAGGGGCAGCCAGTCCACGATGGCCCGCACCCGGTCGCGGCCGATCGCGCCGCCGATGCCGTAGAGCGCGAGGGCGCCCATGACCGAGCCGAGCGTCGTCCAGACCAGCGCCGCGACCAGGTTCATGTCGCCGCGCGCCGCCGTGAACCCCGCCAGCGGGAGGATCACCTCGCTCGGCAGCGGCGGGAACAGGTTCTCCAGGGCGATCGCGATGCCCGCGCCGGGCGCGCCGAGGCTTTCCATCAGGTCGATGGCCCAGCCGGTGATGCCGCCCTCGCCCGCCGAGGCCCCGGCTGCGGCGACCGTCCATCCCGTCGTTGTTTCGATCATGGTCACAACGTTAGGAACGGCGGTTCCGGCGCACCATGAGGTCCACCGCCCACCCTCTTCCGGCCTTCCAGAGCCCGCCACCTGCGGTAAACCCCACCACCGGCGGGCGGGTCGGTCCGTCGCGGGCGGCGCGCGGAGGAGGGCCGTCCCGATTGTTCGGCATAGGGGTTATGGACCATGTTGGGCGGAATTTCGGACATTGCCGTTTCATGATCGGAATTCCACCTCCACGGTGATCGACTTTTCCGATAACACTCTTTCCGATAGCGTTCGCTCGGCTTTGTGAAGTGAATTCATGATCCGACTTCCCCGCAGCACGATCATGAAAGGATTCCGCGATGGTCTTGGCCGTGATCGTGATCGTCGGCCTGCTGACGTTGCTGGCCGCGTTGCGGCGCGCCGCGCCCCGTCCGCACCCCGCCGTCACGGCTGGTCAGGCCACCGAAACGGCGGCCGGCGGACACCCGGAGTCCCTGACCGCCGAGCTCGAGCCGGCCGCGGAGGAGTACCTCGCCTGGCTCGCCGACCACCACTGGCCCGCCGACGACTACCTCGACCTGGAACAGCAGTGGCGGCACGAGCTCGGAATGCTCGACCTCACCGAGGTCCCGCACTGCCCGAGCTGCCTGCTGCGCCGCGAGGACGTGTGGCCGTGCCCCCGCTGCGGGCGCCTGCTGCACTCGTCCTGCGGCCACGGGATGCGCCGCCGCCCGGTCGCCGAGCCGTACCGCGCGCTCGGACTGGGCAGCGAGCCCGAGGCCGTCGTGGCCGAGTGGATCTGCACCGGATGCGCCTCGGTCGTCGGACTCGACGTCGAGAACGACTCGGACCCGTCGGGCCCGCTTTCCTGACGATCAATACGCAAAGGTAAAGAGTTAGCCAAGAGGCCCGCTTTCGGGCACTGGTGATCATTAATTCACCGTGTCCGTAATCGGGCGTCCGGTTCGCTCCCCGGTGTCCTCCGTGTTCGATTCCCGCACCACGGGCCCCACCTTCACCGGGATCCCGTTCAGGCGGGCCATCCCGGCCGGTTTCTCCAGGTCATCCGGCTTCGGCGAGGCCAGGACGTTGACGTTCGCGCCGCCGCCCGCGTTCGCGACGCGCCAGCCGCCGCCCCCGTGTCCCCACCCGTGCGGAACGGCCACGACACCGGGCGTGACCTCGTCCGTAATCGCGACCGGGAGCCGGATCGTCCCGTGTGCGGACGTGATCTCGCAGAGGGCTCCGTCTTCGAGGCCGTAGCGAGCGGCGTCCTGCGGGTGGATTCGTGCGGTGTGCGTACGCGCGCGCATGAGGGACGGCGCGTTGTGCATCCAGGAGTTGTGCGAGCGCGGCTCGCGGAGGCCGATCAGGCGGAGCGGAAGGTGCGAGGGCGTCGGCGGGGTGGTCCGCAGGTGCTCGATCTCGGCGAGGATCACGTCCGGCGCCAGGTGGACGCGGCGGTCGGAGTGGGTGATGCGGCGGCGCAGGCGTCCGGTCGGCTGATGGTCGGCGAGGACGATCCCGTGCGGGTTCTTCTGGAGTTTCCGGAGGCTCAGGCCACCCGGCCGAAGCCCGAACCTGTCGCCGCGCGGGCCGGTCCGCAGCAGCGCGTCCACCATCAGGCGCGGGGACGGACGCAGCCCGAGGCGGTGAGCGAGACGTTGCGGACCGAGCGCGCCGATGCCGATGCCCATGCGCGTGGCGAGTTCGTCGATCACCTCCCACTCCTGGCGGGCCTCGCCGCGCGGCGGAACGACGGCCTCGGTCCAGGTGACGTAGGGGGTCAGGTAGTTCTGCAGGAAGGGCAGCGGGAGGTCCTCGCGCTCGAGGAAGGTGGTCGCGGGCAGGACGTAGTCCGCCTTGCGGCCGGTCTCGGTCACGTAGAGATCGATGCAGACCAGCAGGTCGAGCTCGTCCAGGGCGGCGTCGAGCGCGGTCGCTCCGGGGACCGACAGCAGCGGGTTGCCCGCCGAGACGATCAGCGCGCGCATCCGTCCCGGACCGGGCGTGGTGATCTCGTCGGCCATGATCCCCGCGGGGAAGGTGCCGAGGACGTCGGGGAAGCCACCGATCCGGGACCGCGTGCGACCGTAGGTGCCGAGGCCGGAAAGTCTGACGATCTCGTCCACCGGCAGCGGCGACTCCCCGAAGATCGCGCCGCCCGGACGGTCGAGGTTGCCGGTCACGGCGTTGACCGCGTCGATGAGGAACGCGACGAGTGTGGCGTGCGCGCCGAGACAGGTTCCGGTCCGTCCGTAAACGACGGCGTGGGGCGCGGCGGCGAGATCGTGCGCCAGGCTTCGCGCCGCGTCCGGGGCGACACCGCTGTGCGCACGCGTCCGCTCGGGTGGGAAGCCGCGGACGAGGGCGCGGAGGGTCGCCAGTCCCCGGGTCTGACCGGCGCAGGTGTCGATGTCGGCGAGGCCGTCCTCGAAGAGCACGTTGAGCAGCGAGAGCAGCAGCCAGGCATCGCCGTCCGGCGCGATCGGCAGGTGCTCGAACGCCCGCGCGGTCTCGGTCCGGCGCGGATCGCCGACGACGACGCGTCCGCCTCGCCCGACGACCCCCTTCAGGCTCTCGCGGATGCGCGGCACGCTGACCAGGCTCCCGTGCGAGACGAGCGGGTTCGCGCCGAGCATCAGCAGGAAATCGGTCCGCTCGATATCGGGGAGCGGGACGAGGTGCGGCGCGCCGTAGAGCAGGGCGCTCGCGGCGAACCGGCTGTT
This sequence comes from Actinomadura oligospora ATCC 43269, assembly GCF_000518265.1. Classification (GTDB taxonomy): domain Bacteria; phylum Actinomycetota; class Actinomycetes; order Streptosporangiales; family Streptosporangiaceae; genus Spirillospora; species Spirillospora oligospora. The sequence goes on from NZ_JADG01000020.1 coordinate 28,229, forward strand.
GGTGTCCTGTGAACCCGCCGAATAGAGGTGGGGCGAGCCGAGCGCGCGCATGAACCCGTTCAGCCACAGCGGATGCGTGTACGAGAACGTGGCCGGGTTGCCGAAGTACCAGCCGATCGCGTCGCCGCCGTGCTCGCGGCGCAGGGCGTTCAGCCTCCGGGCGATGTCGCCGAGCGCCTCGTCCCAGGTCACGGGCTCGAACTCGCCGTCCGGCGTGCGCCGCAGCGGCTGGACGACCCGGTCCGGATCGTTCTGCACCTCGGTCATCGCTATGCCCTTCGGGCACGCGAAGCCCCGCGACAGCGGATGCGCCCGGTCGGCGCGGATCGCGGTCACGACGCCGTCCTCGACGGTCGCCGTCAACCCGCAGAGCGGCTCACAGATCCGGCAGTAAGTGACTACTTCGCCCATGGGCACGATTCTGCCCCCTCCCCCGCGCCGACGCCCCGGCGGGCCGGGAAACTCCGGCGATCAGGGGAGGCGGGGGTCGCTGACCTGGTGGCCCTCCCTGAGGCGTCCGCCCGCCCGGTCGAGGATCTCCCGGACGGTCACGTTCAGCCGCACCGGGTCGTGGAGGCCGCCGACGAGGCGGTCGGCCAGGTTCGGATCGTGATCGTGGAGTTCGCGCAGGAGCCACTTGCCGGTGCCCTGCCAGTGCCGGCCCGTCAGAAGCGCGAGCTGCGCGGCCTTGGTCATGAGCCTGGCGATGATGAACGCGATCTCCGCTTGGTCCCAGGTGCCCGCGAGGTCGTCGAGCAGATCGGTGACCTCGTAGCGCGCCTCGTCCAGTTCGGCCTGGGTCGCCTCGGCCGGGCCCTGCGCCAGGCGGTCGCGCATCTCCTCCTGGAGGCGCGCTCCCAGGCCGTCGCGGTCACGCACGATGACACCGTCGGCGATGAGCCGGGGGATTCCGGGCCATCGGCGTGCCAGGTTGTTGTCACAGTAGGCGGCGAGCGTCTCCTCATCGTGGATCAGCGTCTCTACCGGCCATCCCTCCCAGCCGAGGGATCGCCGCACGGGGCGTTCTCGGGTCTCGGTGACCACCACCATGTCGAGGTCGGACATGGGCGTCCGCCGCTCGGTGAGCGCGCTGCCGCCCACGATGACCGTCAGGGCGTCGCCGAAGAGGTGCTCGGCGAGCCCGCGGGCGGCCTCGACGGGCTCCGGCCGTTCCCCATCTTTGATCACGGGGACGATTCTGCCCGTTCTACTCCTCGGCGGCGTTGTAGCGGACCAGGTATCCGGCGAACCGGGTCAGATCGTCGTCGGACCAGTCCTGGAGGCGGTCAGTGATCGCCTCGTGTCGGCGGCGGACGGCCTCGTCCAGCAGTTCGCGGCCCGCCTCGGTCGGCGCGAGCCGCTGCCCGCGCGCGTGCGCGGGGTCGGCGTGCCGTTCGACCAAACCGAGGCGTTCGAGCGCGGCGATCTGGCGGCTGACCGTGGACTTGTCGAGCAGGAAGTAGTCGGCGAGATCGACCGCGCGGCACCCGCCGGTCTCGGTCAGGTGGCTGAGCAGGCTGTAGGAGACCAGGGACAGGTCCGGGTGGGCGCGCCCGGCGATCGCCCGTGCCCGGCGGGCCAGCGCGGTCAGCTCCCAGCGGATCTTCTCCAGGGCCTCGTCCCGGGGGTGTCCATCGTCACGTTCCGTCACGGCGTCCATAGTTGTATAGTACAACTTATCGCGTAGTTGTATTTTACAACTCACCTGGATGGGAGGACCATGACGAGCTCCGGCGACACGCGCGCCACCCTGCGCCACCTCTTCGGCCACCTGTTCGTCCCGCTGCTGATGTGCGTCGGGATGGGCCTCGCCTACCTCGGCGCGTTCCACAAGCCGGAGCCGCACGACCTCAGGGTCGCGATCGTCGGGAGCGGCCCGCAGACGCAGATCCTCGCGCAGACGCTGAAGGACAGGGCGGCCGACGCCCTCGACGTCCGGACCGTCCCGTCCCGCGACGCCGCCGTCGCGCAGCTCAAGGACCAGAAGATCTTCGGCGCGTACGCGCCCGCCTCCCCCTCCCCCGAGCTCCTGGTCGCCTCGGCCGGTTCCGACACCACCGCGACGGTCGTCCAGAAGGTGTTCACCGACGTCGCGTCCGCGCAGCACGCCCCGCTGAAGGTCACCGACGTCGCGCCGCCCGCCAAGGGCGACCCGACCGCGCAGGGCCTGTTCTTCCTGCTCGTCGCGCTGAGCATCGGCTCCTACACCTCGGTCGCCGCGATCGGGGGCGCCGGCGCGCCCCTCCGCATGCGGTTGCGCGCCCTGATCGCCGTCGGGACGGGCGTGGTCGTCGGCGCCATCGGCACCCTGCTCGCCGGACCGGTCTTCCACCTCGTCGACCACGACCTGCCCGCGTTGTTCGGGATGTCCGTCCTGTACTCGACCGGCATCCTGCTGATCGGCGTCGGCCTGCACACCTTCCTCAAGCGCTTCACGATGCTGGCGATGATGGTCCTGTTCGTGATGCTGAACTTCACCACCGCCGGCGGCGTCTTCCGTCCCGAACTCCAGAGCGGCTTCTTCGCCTCACTCCACTCGTTCTGGACGGGCGCGGGCTTCGTCGAGGGCGTCCGCGGCCTGGTCTACTTCGACGGCCACGCCCTCGGCGGCCACCTGCTCACACTCGCCTTCTGGCTGCTGGCGGGCGTCGTCCTCGTGGGCCTGGCCGCCCTCCACGAATCCCGGATCCGCCCTGCCCTCGTCCCCACGCGCGAGGACCTCGAGCAGGAACTGGAAGAGGCCGTCCCCGCGTGACACCTCTCCTCGCCCCCGGTTCCGGCCGGGGTCGAGGCATGGTCCAACTCCGGTGAAACTTCGCAAGATCCCTCCCCCATGCGCGGCATGTCGTTCCGACGTCCGATAGGTGCCTCTAGTAGCGTTCAACTGTTTTGCTCCTTACGTACGGAAGGACGGCAGGGGTTGATCGCAGCTCTGGTCCTTGCCACGCTCGCCGGCCTTTTCGCCACCCTGTGCCTGCCGCGCCTCCTCCGCGCCATGCCCCCGCGCACCCCGGAGCCCCCGCCCCCGTACCCCGAGTCCATGACCGCCGAGCTCCCGCCCGGCGACGAGGAGTACCTCGCCTGGCTGGCCAACGACCTCTGGCCCGAGGACGAGTACCTCGAGGACGACCCCAACCGCAAAGGCGAATCCGACGGCGGCCCCATCCCCGCCTGACTCCCTGCCACATCATGACTCACACGTCGCATCTGTCAGGGGCGTTCGAACGTCGTCTCCGTCCTGGACCGCCTGAGCGTTCGTGTGGTCCCGGCTGGGTTCTTCAGGGGCACTAGCCTGGTTCGGTGGAGAGCATCGAGGAGCTGGCCGGGCGGTTGCGGGAGTTCGCCGCCGAGCGGGACTGGGAGCAGTTCCACACGCCCAAGAATCTGGCGATGGCGCTCTCGGGCGAGGTCGGTGAGCTGGTCGCCGAGCTGCAGTGGCTCACGCCCGAGCAGAGCGTCCGCGTGATGGACGATCCGGAGGCGGGCGCGCGGGTCCGGGCCGAGCTGGGCGACGTGTTCTCCTATCTGACACGGCTGGCCGACGTCCTGGGCGTCGACCTGCTGGAGGCCGCGGCCGACAAGATGGCGGAGGGGGCTCTGCGCTACGACCCCGAGACCTACCGCGGCTCCGCGCGCAAAGCCCCTCCCCTTCGGCCTACCTGAACGTCGGCGTCCACCGATAATCTCTTCGCGTAAGCGTTAGCGGCCCGACGGGCTTCTGTTGAGCGTCCCTGGGGACGGTCTGCGGACACGCTCCCATGCCGCACGAGAACTTCGTGCTGCCTGGGAGCTGGTTCGTGTCGACGGCTTTTCGCACGTCCCCCGCAAGCCTGGTCGGGTCTCCCCTCGAGCGACAGCTCGTCGGTGTCATCAACGACCACATGAGAGCGATGACGGGGCGCGCGGCGGGTGAGGGCGAGCAGAAGTCCTGGCGGCGCAGTCTTCCGGTTCTCGCCCGCGATCTGGTCGAGGCGGGCCTCGGCAAGGTCGAGATGCTCGTCGAGTACCAGATGCCCCGCAGCAACAAGCGCGCCGACGTGGTGCTCGCCGGAATGGACCGGCGGACCGGCCGCGACCTCTATGTGGTCGTCGAGCTGAAGCAGTGGAGCCGGGCCGCGCTGTTCGAGGACAACGAGAAGCTCGTCATCGTCCCCGGTTACACGCGGGAGGCGGAGCATCCGCTGCTCCAGGTCCGGGGCTACTGCGACGCGATCACCGACTCGGTCGCGGCCGTCCACGACGAGCCCGAATCGGTGCGAGGCGTGGCCTACCTGCACAACGCCGAGGACAGGGACGTGGACGACCTGTTCGATCTCGTCCAGGACGAGCGGACGCGGATGTTCACCAAGACGCGCCGCGGCGCGTTCCTGGACTATCTGCGTGCCCAGTTCGCGCCGGAACCGGGAGCGGGGGCCGCGGACCGGCTTCTCGACAGCACGATCGCGCCGTCCAGGAAGCTGATGGAGGTCGCGGCCGAGGAGATCCGGAACCGCGAGCAGTTCGTCCTGCTGGACGAGCAGCGCGTGGCCTACGAGATGGTGATGCACGCGGTGCGGAAGGCGTACCGCTCGGACACCAAGCGGGTCGTCGTCATCACCGGCGGGCCGGGCAGCGGCAAGAGCGTGATCGCCCTTTCGCTGCTGGGCGAGCTGAACCGGCAGGGGCGTTCGGTGCTGCACGCCACCGGGTCCCGCTCGTTCACCCAGACGATGCGGAAGCACGTGGGCAAGGGCGACCGGCGGATGCAGGAGCTCTTCACGTACTTCAACAGCTTCATGGACGCCGAGAAGAACGAGCTCGACGTCCTGATCTGCGACGAGGCGCACCGCATCCGGGAGACCTCCGAGAACCGCTTCACGCGGGCGGCGCAGCGCACCGGCCGTCCGCAGGTGGACGAGCTGATCGCGGCCGCGCGGGTGCCGGTGTTCCTCCTGGACGAGCACCAGGTGGTGAAGCCCGGCGAGACCGGGACGGTCGAGGCCATCCGGAGCCACGCGCGGAACCTCGGCTTCCGGGTGCACCAGGTCGACCTGGAGGGGCAGTGGCGGTGCGGCGGCAGCGCGAAGTACGAACGGTGGGTGCTGGACCTGCTCGGTCTCCGGGACGAGGACGCCGAGCCGCGTCCCTGGACCGGGGACGACGGCTTCGAGGTCGTCCTGGCGAAGTCGCCCGCCGAGTTGGAGGACGTCCTGCAGGAGAGGACGCGCGACGGTGGCACCGCCCGGATATCGGCGGGGTACTGCTGGCCGTGGAGCAAGCTGGGCGAGGACAACACCCTCGTGCCGGACGTCAGAATCGGCGACTGGGCGCGTCCGTGGAACGTCAGGGGCGACCGTGCGGTGGGCCAGGCTCCGCCGAGCGCTCTGTGGGCGACCATGGACGGTGGTTTCGGCCAGATCGGCTGCGTCTACACCGCGCAGGGCTTCGAGTACGACTGGTCGGGCGTGATCATCGGGCCTGATCTGATCGCCCGGCACGGGCGGCTGGTCACCGTCCGGGAGGAGAACCGGGACCCGGTGCTGGCGCGGAGGAGCGTCTCCGACAGCCAGGTCGAGCAGCACATCCGGAACATCTACAAGGTTCTCCTGACGCGGGGGATGTCGGGGACCGTCATCCACGCCACCGATCCGGAGACGCGGGAGTTCCTCGCCGGCCTTCTGGCTGACGCCTCCGGGGCCGGGGACGCGGCTTCCGCCTGACATCCGTCGGCGCCGAATCCTGCACTTCCCTCGCGCGGCTACAGTGCTTGGGAACTTGGGGCGCGAGCGGTGGAGGATCGGGTGGCGGCGGAAAGGGGCTCGCAGGGGTTTGTGCGGGTTCCTGTGGGGGTCGATGCCGAGCGCTGGGTGACTTTTGCGGGGGCGAAGGTCCTGGTCGTCGTGCATTCGGTCACGGCGTTGGGGCGGTTGCTGGATGTGCTCGCCGTTCTTGAGGGTGAATTGCGGGTGCAGGTTGTTTACACCCGGATTCCGGCTTCGGCGTTCACGGATGGCGTCGAGGAGTTTCTGCGGGACGTCGGGGCTCTGGTCGTTCCTTGGGAGCAGGCGGTCAGGGAGACTTTCGATCTGGCGTTGAGCGCGTCCAGTAGCGGTGATCTGCATCTGGTCAAGGCGCCGCTCATTGTTATGCCACATGGCATTGGTTACAATAAGTATTTGAAAACGGAAAACGGAAAACGGAAAACGGTCTACGGGCTTGGGGAGGAGCAGCTCGTTCGGGATGGGCGGGTGGTTCCGGCCGTTCTGGTGTTGTCGCATGGTGAGCAGCTCGTCCGGCTGAAGGAGTCGTGTCCGGAGGCTGTGCCGCGTGCGGTGGTCGCGGGGGACGTCTGCTTCGACCGGATGGCGGCCAGTGGTGAGTGGCGCCAGGTTTATCGGGAGCGGCTTGGGGTTCGGGATGGGCAGCGGCTGGTCGTTGTTTCGTCCACCTGGGGGTCCACCTCGCTGTTGGGGGCGGATCCCTCTGTCGTGGGGCGGCTGTTGCGCGAGTTGCCCGTGGATGAGTATCGGGTCGCGGCGGTTGTTCATCCGAATGTGTGGCATGGCCATGGGGCATGGCAGGTTCGGTCGTGGCTGGCGGATTGCCGACGGGCCGGATTGTTGTTGATTCCGCCTCGGGAGGGGTGGCGGGCGGCGCTTGTGGCGGCGGATTGCCTTGTCGGCGATCACGGGTCTGTGACGTTGTACGGGGCCGCTTTGGGGTGTCCTACTGTGCTTGCCGCTTATGACGCCGACGACATATCACCGGGGACGGCCATGGACGTTCTGGCCGATGTGGCGCCCCGGTTGAAGGGCGGAGCCGCGCTGCGTCCTCAGATCGAGGAGGCGATCCGGCGGCACGATCCGGCGTTGGGTGAGTTGTTCGCGGGGTTGGCGGTTGAGCGGCAGGGCGAGGCTGCCGCCGTGCTTCGAGAGGCCATGTACCGGTTGATGGGGTTGCCTGAGCCGGAGCGGGCGGCTCGGGTGGTTCCGGTTCCTCCTGCTGAGGCTGAGAGGGCTGAGTGGGGTGCGGAGGGGCCCGGGGTACTGATCGCCTCGTGTGACGCGGACGGGCGGGTCGAGCGGGTGCCGTTGATGGGCGAGGTGCCTCGGCTCGGGGCTTCGGCTCATGTTGTTGTGGAGGACGCCTGCACCGACGTGCGCGCGCGGGGGATCGCGGGCGTTGTGGTGCGTCGGGAGGGGTCTCCAGGGCCGATGGCCGGTGTGGCGCCCGAACGGGTCTTCGCGATGCTTCCTTCGTGCTCGGTTGTCGCGGACGTTGGGGACGACGGGTGCGCGGTGTGGCTCCGGGACGGGACATGCCTGAAGATGCGCGCTGACGTTCCAGACCTGGGTGTGCTGGGGTCGTTGGCCTTCAGGCGGCCCATGCCGAATAGCCTGCGTCTCGGGGAACGCGTGATCGACGTGGACGTCAGCTGAGGGGTTCCTCGCGAAGGCGGTCTGCGCGTTCGCTGTGGATGCGGTCGTAGGCGGCGATGGCCTGTTCGCGGTAGGACGCCCGGTCTGCGGGATCGGCGAGGCGGATCAGGGCTTCCAGGATCTCGGCCTGCTGGTAGGGACGGTCCTCGTCCCGCATGATGGCTAGGGCCGATTTCAGGGTGGCCAATGCGTCAGGGGCGCGACCGGCTTGTCCTTGGGCTTGGCCCAGGGTGAAGAGGGTGCGGCCCTGGTTGTACCGGTCGGGTTTGAGGTCGCCTTTGTGGTCGCGGACGTTGGCGAAGCGCTCGCCGGACTCGGTGGCGTAGGCGATGGCCGATTCCCACTCCCCCAAGCCGAGGGACACGCGCGCGAGGTGGTGCAGGTTGATGGCCACGCCGCGAGGGCGGTCGTGTCGTTCTTCCAGGGAACGTGCTCGTTCGAGGAAGGGGAGCGCTTCCGCGTAGTCACCTGCGTCCAGATAGGCGCGGCCCATGAATTCTTCGGCGGAGGCCAGGTTGAGGGGGTCGCCGGTGTCGAGTGCGGCGTCGCGGGCCGTGGCCAGGACCGATCGGGCCGCGGCGAACTGACGGGTCTCGAAGTAGGCGCGGCCCAGCTGCGTTGTTAGGCGGAACAGCCAGCGAGGGTCGTTCAGGGCTTCGGCGGCCTCCAAGCCCCGTTCCAGGACGGGGATGAAGGTGCCGTAAGGACGAGCTGAAAGCTGGAGCGCCCACTGGGCTTCGCATAGCTGGACCGTTAGGTCGTGCCAGCCGCGGTCATGGGACGTGTAGGCGACGGCACAGAGGTTCGGGTGTTCGAGCTGCAGCCAGTTCAGCGCGCGTCGTTTCGTCCCGAACGGTGAGGAACCCAGGGTTTTGTAGATCTCGCCAAAGACCGGGCGGTAGGGGTTCGCCGTGCGGTCTGCGGCGGCAGCGGTCGTCAGGTACCACTCGATCGTGCGGCGGACGGCCGCGTCGCGTTCGTCCTCGGGCAGGCGGACGGCCGCGGTGGCGTTGGCGTGGCGCCGGATGCGGTCCGGCATGTGGAAGCGGTCGTTCTCGCTGCGCAGCAGCTGATGGTCGGCGAGGGCGTCCAGGACGTCCAGGGCCGTGTCCTCGTCGGTGCCGAGGAGGGCCGCGGCCGCCGCCGGGACGAACGAGACGGGACCGGCCGCCGTCCCGAACCGGTCGTCGGCCGCGGGATGCAGGCCGAGCAGGGCGAACCCGCGTTGGGCGGCCGGTGGAAGCGACTCGTACGCGCCCTCCCCCAGCGTCATGATCACACTGTTCCCGGCGAGGTCGCGGCGCAACCGGCGGACCGCCGGGCCGACGCCGCGCCTGCTGGTCCTGAGGTGCGCGGCGGCGAGGCGGAGCGTCTCGGGGTGGCCTTCGCAGAGGCGCAGGAGGTCGTCCACGGCGTCCGGGTCGGCGTCGAGGTGCTCGGCTCCCGCGACGGCGCGGAGGAGCTCGCGGCCCGCCCAGTCCTCGAGTTCGCCGATCGGGAGGTCCTCGCAGCCGTGCTCGGCGAGCAGCGGGACGGGGTCGCGGTCGGTGATGGCGATGACCATGGACGCGCTGGACGGCGGCAGGAACGGCGCGAGCTGCCCCGGGAGTTCGACGCCGTTCAGGACGAGCAGCACGCGTTTCGCGGCCGTCGCGCGCAGCCAGAGCGGAATCGCGCCCTCCCGCTGGATCGCGTCCTCGGGGACGTCGTTGGCGCGGAGGAGCGGAGCGAGCAGGTCGTCCGGTGAGGCGGCGGCGCGTCCGCCCGCTGCGGGAAGGTCGAGGAAGAACCGTCCGTCGGGGAAGTCCTCGGCGTGGTCGTGGGCCCAGCGCAGGGCCAGTGACCGTCGTCCGATGCCTGAGAGCCCGCGCAGGAGGACGAGTGCGGGCGTGCCGGGCTCCCGTGGGCGCTCCCACGCCTCGTCCAGGATGCGAGCTTGCGGCACGCGGTCGACGAAGGGCGCGGGGGCTGCCGGAAGGGTGAACCGTGCGAGCGCGCTATCCAGGTGCGTGCCGTAGTTGTTCACGATGGTGTCGGCATGAGCGACCATCAGAACCTTGTTGGCACTGCCGGTGAAGACGTTCTCGGTGGACGCACCCATCAGCCCTCGAAGCCTCCGCCCCTGGCAACCGTCCCCCCGGACGGGCCCAGTCTGCCAAAGGCTTGTCGCGTACGCACGAGCGTTCGGCGGCGGCTGGGTTATTTGCTGGAGATGACGGTGTCGAGGAGGGTCCGGGAGGTTTCCAGGGCTTCGATGGCGGCGGTGATGCGGGCTCGTTCGCGGCGGAGGTCGGCGAGGAGGTCGGGGCAGGTGGGGGTGAGGTGGTCGGGGTCGCCTTCCAGGCAGGGGAGGACGGTGGCGATGGTGGCGGTGTTGAGGCCGGCGGCGAGGAGGGAGCGGATGCGGCGGACGGTCTCGACGTCCTGCCGGGAGTATTCGCGGTAGCCGCTGGGGAGGCGGTCGGGGGTCAGGAGGCCCTGCTCCTCGTAGTAGCGGAGGAGGCGTTCGGAGACCTCGGTGTGGCGGGACAGTTCGCCGATGCGCATGGACGCTCCCTTGACTCTCACATAGGTGTGAAAGTCTACCGTGCGGCACATGAGCAGGCTCTTTGTGTTGCTCGCGGCTTTGGGCGCGAGCGTTTTCGTGGTGGGGACGTCGGAGTACCTCGTGGCGGGGTTGTTGCCGCAGGTGGCCTCTGACCTGGGAGTTTCGGTGGCGGTGGCCGGGCAGTCGGTGACGGCCTACGCGCTCGGAGTCGTTGTGGGCGGGCCGTTGGTGACCGCGGCGACGGTCCGGATGCCGCGGCGGATGCTGGCGGTGGGGCTGCTGGTGGTGTTCGCGGTGGGGAACGCGTTGTGCGCGGTCGCGCCGTCCTATGGGGTCCTGATCTTGGGGCGGGTGGTGGCGTCGCTGAGCCACGCCGCGTTCCTGACCTTGGCGTTGATGCTGACCACCAAGGTCGTGCGGCCCGAGCGGGTCGGGTCGGCGATCGCGGGGGTGGCGGCCGGTTTCTCGGTGGCGACCCTGCTGGGGGTTCCGGTCGGGGTCCTGGTCGGCGAGAGCGCCGGGTGGCGGACGCCGTTCGCGCTGATCGCGGGGTTGGCGCTGGTCATGGCGGTGGTGTTGGGGATTCTGCTGCCGGAGGGCGAGAGGAGCGAGACGCGGGTCCGGGACGAGGTGCGGACCGTGGTGTCGCGGCCGGTTCTGCTGGTGGTGGCCACGACCGCGGTCGGGATGGCGGCGGTGTCGAGCGTGTTCACCTACCTCGCGCCTTCGCTGCGGGACGTCGCGGGGTTCGGGGCGGCGGCCGTTTCCGGCCTGCTGGTCGTGTACGGCCTTGGCAGCCTGGTGGGCGGGCTGGCGGCTGGACGGTTCGCTGACCGGTCGCTGGAGCTGACGTTGCGTCTGACGTTCGCCGGGCTGGCCATCGTGCTCGTGGTGGTGGCGTTGGCCATGCCCTGGAAGGTCGGCGCGGTTGTGGGCGTGTTGGCGTTCGGGTTGTTGGCCTCGGCTACAACGCCGACCTTGCAGAGCCTTCTGCTTAGGCACGCTGGTAGTGCGCCCACGCTGGCGATCTCGGTGAATGTGGCGGCGTTCAATATCGGGATCGCAGTGGGATCCGTGGTCGGCGGGCTCGTCGTCTCGGATATTGGGACGCGTTGGACTGGGATGGCGGGGGCGGTGCTGAGCCTCGCTGGGCTTGGGCTGTCCTATCTGGTGCTCCCTCGGCCTCGGGTTCAGTCGCTGGATGTGGAACGGGCGGTGCCCAGGGTTGAGGTCTCGCCGTAGCACGCGTCCGATACGGGAGACTTGTCGTATGGAGTTCGGTGTGCTGGGACCGGTCGAGGCGCGGCTCGGCGAGGAGAGCGTGGCGGTAGGCGGGCCTCGTGTGCGCGCGCTCCTGGCCATGCTGGCGCTTTCCGCCGGACGGGTGGTGACGACCGAACACCTGATCGACGGGCTGTACGGCGAGGACGCGCCGGCCGGGGCGGTCAACGCGCTGCAGTCGCAGGTTTCGCGGCTGCGGCGCGGGCTCCGGGACGCGTCGCTGGTCGAGGGGCATCCGGCCGGATACCGGCTGAATGCCCCTGACGCGCAGGTGGACGCGTTGCGGTTCGCCGAGCTGGCCCGGGACGGACGGCGCGCGCTCGGCAGCGGCGAGGCGGCCTGGGCCGTCGAGCTGCTGGAGGAGGCGCTCGGCCTGTGGCGCGGGCCCGCTCTGGCGGACGTCCGGGACTCGCCTTTCGCCGAAGGGCAGGCAGCGCGGCTGGAGGAGGCGCGCGTCGCGGCCGTCGAGGACCTGGCCGAGGCTCAGGTCACGGCCGGTATGCCGGGAGCGGCGGTTGAGCGGCTTCGGCAGGTGGTCGAGGCGTATCCGCTTCGCGAGCGCGCGCGAGGTCTCCTCATGCGCGCGCTGTACGGGACCGGACGGCAGGCCGAGGCACTGGAGGTCTACGAGAACGCGCGGCAGGTTCTGGCCGAGGAGCTGGGGGCCGATCCGTCCGGCGAGCTGGCCGACCTTCATGTGGCGATCCTGCGCGGCGATCTCGAAAAGCCCGCTCCGCGTACGGAGCGTATTGAGACCGTCGAGGTCGAGCTCGCTCCGGCCCGAAGGACGATCCCTTCGCAGCTGACCAGCTTCGTAGGCAGAGACGATGAGCTGCGCCGCGTCGGGGAAATGCTGGCGAACGGACGGCTCGTGACGTTGCTTGGGCCGGGTGGCGCTGGCAAGACGCGGCTGGCGGTGGAGGCCGCTAAGCGTCAGGACGGCGAGGTCTGTTTCGTCGAGTTGGCCACAGCGGGTGCCACAGAGGAAGTGGCTCCGGCGCTCGTCGGGGCGCTCGGTATGCGGCGGGACGACCAGGTCTCCGATCCCGTCGAGCGGCTGGTGGCGGGGCTTGCGGGACGGCGCGTCCTGCTCGTCCTGGATAACTGCGAGCAGGTTGTGGAGGAGGCGGCGCGGCTGGCGCATCTGCTCCTGACGTCCTGCCCGGAGTTGCGCGTGCTGACGACCAGTCGTGAGGCGCTCGGTGTGACCGGCGAGATGCTGTGTCCCATTCCGCCCTTGCCGTTGCCGCCCCAGGACGCGGGCGCGCATGAGGCGGCGGAGTTCGCGGCGGTGCGGCTGTTCGCGGAGCGGGCGGAGGCGGTCCGTCCCGGTTTCGTGGTGGACGAGGAGAACGCGGGGGACGTCCGGCGGATCTGCGCCGCGCTGGACGGCCTGCCGCTGGCGATCGAGCTGGCGGCGGCGCGGCTGCGGTCGCTGCCGGTCACCGAGGTCGCGGCGCGACTGGACGACCGGTTCCGGCTCCTGTCGCGTGGGAATCGGGCCGCCGCGCCCCGGCACCAGACGCTCCGTGCCGTCGTCGGATGGAGCTGGGACCTGCTGGACGACGACGAACGCACCCTCGCGCGGCGGCTGTCGGTCTTCTCCGGCGGCTGGACGCGGGAGGCGGCGGAGGCGGTCTGCGGCGTCCCCGACGCGGAGTGGCCGCTCGAGGGGCTCGCGGAGAAGTCGCTGGTCAGGACGTCCGACGGCGTGCGGTTCCAGATGCTCGAGACGATCCGGGCGTTCTGCGCCGAACGACTGGACGAGGCCGGGGAGACCTCCGACGTCCGGGCCGCGCACGTCCGGTACTTCCTCGACCTGGCCGAACGCACCGACACCGAGCTGCGCGGGCACGACCAGCTGGAGTGGCTGGCGCGGCTGACCGACGAGCACGGCAACCTGCACGCGGCCCTGCGGCACACGGTCCGGAACGACCGCCCGAGCGCGATGCGGCTGGTCGCGGCGCTGTCCTGGTACTGGTGGCTGCGCGGCCGGGTGGACTCCGCGCCCCTCATCGGCGAGCTGCTGGACCAGATCGGCGCGGACGTCCCGTCCAACGCGGAGGAGGAGCTGGACGAGGAGTACGTCCTGTGCGTCGCCAACGCGGTGACGGCCGGGGCGTCCGGCCCGCGCGCGGCGGTCTGGCTGGAACGCGCGGACGCGCTCGTGCACGGCATCCGCCGACGGCTGCGGCGGCCCTCGCTGATGGTCCTGTGGGCGCTGACCGCGGGCCCCGATCCGGACGACCTCCCCGCGTACGCCGACTGGATCGGGGACGAGCCGTGGACGCGGGCGCTGATCAGGATGAGCGACGGGTACATGCTGCAGTTCCGCGGCGAACTGGTCGAGGCGGAGGCCGCCTGCGCGGAGGCCGTCGAGGGCTTCCGCGCGCTCGGCGACCGCTGGGGCGTCGCGAACTCCCTGGACCCGCAGGCGCACATCGCCGACCGGCTCGGCGACCGCGAGCGGGCGTTGCACCTGCTCAACGAGGCGCTGACCCTGACCCGGGACCTGCACGCGCTCGAGGACACCTCCGATCTGCTGTCCCGGCGCGGCGAGGTGCACGTCCACGGCGGCGACCTCGTGGCCGCGCGCGCGGACCTGGAGGCCGCGCGCGAGCTGAGCCTGCGGGCGGGCACCCCGGACAAGACCGCCGCCGCCTACGTCGGCCTCGGCCGGGTGGCCCGCCTGAACGGCGAGACGGCGGAGGCGCGGCGGCTGCTCGAGACGGCGCTCACCGGATTCGCGTCCGAGCGCTTCCTCGCCATCGCCACCCAGGCCGCCGCGAAGTCCGGCCTAGGCTGGATCGCCGCGAGCGAGGGCGACCTCGTGCGCGCGCGAGAACTGCATCGCGAGGGTTTGTCCCTGTCGTTCGAGCATCCGATCTTCATGCGTCGGGCGGAGGCCGCGCTCGGTCTGGCGGGCGTCGCCCTCGCCGAGGGGGACGCCGAGCGTGCGGCGTTGCTGGTGGGGGCGTCCAAGTCGCTGGCGGGCATCCTGCCGGATGGTGACCCCGACCTGAACCGCGTCGAGACCGGCATCCGCGCGTCCATCGGGGACGAGGCGTTCGAGAAGCTCCGTGAGCGAGGCGCGGCCCTCTCCCCCGAGGACGCCAAGGCGACCGCCTTGGCCGACTAGCCTGAGCCGGCCCTCCACGCACCGACACCGGGGCGGATGGGCTTTCGGCAGCGCACCGGAGGCGAACCGGCCCTTGGCGGCGCACCGGTGGCGGTGCGCGGTTGGTGCGAGGGCGGTGCGGACCGTGGCGGAGAGTCCGGGCCATGGAAATCACCAATGCTCGTAAGTGGAGCACATTCGCGGTCTGCGCCCTGGTGGCGCTCGTGCCGAACGTGGACCTGACGGCACTGAACCAGGCGGTGCCGAAGCTGTCGGCGGATCTGGACCCGTCGGCCACCCAGATCCTCTGGATCGCGGACGCCTACGGGTTCGCGCTGTCCGGACTGCTCATCACGATGGGCGTCCTCGGGGACCGGCTCGGGCACAGGCGGGTGCTCCTGAGCGGGGTCGCGGTGTTCGCCGCCGCGTCCGCCGCCACCGCGTACGCTCCGTCCGCCGAGTGGCTCGTCGCGGCCCGGGCGGTGCTGGGAGCGGCCGGGGCGACGCTGATGCCGTCGGGGCTGTCGCTGGTGCGGCGCGTGTTCGTCCAGCCGAAGGAGCGGACGATGGCGGTCGGCATGTTCATGGGCGTCGGCGGCCTGGCGGTCGGGCTCGGGCCGCTGCTCGGCGGCGCGCTGCTGAACCACTTCTGGTGGGGCTCGGTGTTCCTGATCAACGTGCCGGTGATGCTGGTGGCGCTGGTCCTCGGCCTGCTGGTGCTGCCGGAGTCGCGGAACCCGAGCCCGGGACGCCTGGACCTGCCGAGCGTCCCGCTGTCGGTGATCGGCGT
Organism: Actinomadura oligospora ATCC 43269; assembly: GCF_000518265.1. Taxonomy (GTDB): domain Bacteria; phylum Actinomycetota; class Actinomycetes; order Streptosporangiales; family Streptosporangiaceae; genus Spirillospora; species Spirillospora oligospora. Next base: position 43,384 of record NZ_JADG01000020.1, read on the forward strand.
CCTCGGCCCGGTGTACGCGATCAAGGAGGCGGCCGCGCACGGGATCGCGCACGTCCGGATCGGCGTCGCGCTGGCCGTCGGGCTGGTGGCCCTGGTGTGGTTCGTCCGGCGTCAGCTGACCGTCGCCCACCCGCTGATCGACATGGCGCTGTTCCGCCGGGCGGCCTTCACGGGGGCCATCGTGACGAACATGTTCGCGATGTTCGCCCTGGTCGCGCAGTCCCTGATCTTCTCGATCTTCTTCCAGATGGTGTACGGATGGTCGCCGCTGCGGTCCGGGCTCGCCGGGCTGCCCGGCGCGGTCGCCGCGATGGTCGGCGGCGCGGCGCTGGCCCCGCCGCTGATCAACGCGATCGGACGCGCCCGGACGGTGGCCGCCGGGCTCGCGATCGCCGCGGCCGCCTACGCCTCGTTCACGCTGGTGGACGCGGGGACGGCCTACTGGACGCTGGTGCTGCCGATCGCGATGTCCGGGATCGGGATGGGCATGGCGCTGACGGTCACGGGCGACACCGTCCTCGCGTCCGTGCCGAAGGACCGGTCGGGCGCGGCGTCCGCGATCTCCGAGACGGCGACCGAGCTGGGCGGGGCGCTCGGGATGGCGATCCTGGGCAGCGTCCTGACCGCGGTGTACCGCGACCGGATCAGCGTCCCGGACGGGCTGTCCGCTCCCGCCGAGCACGCCGTCCGCGACTCGCTGCCCGCCGCGCTGCGGGCCGTGGCCTCGCTCCCGCCGCGGCTCGGCGCGCAGGTCACCGGCCTGGCGCGGGACGCCTACACCGACGGCATGCACGCCGCCCTGGTGTGCAGCGCCGGGTTCGCGGCGCTGGTGGCGGCGACCGCGCTGGTAACGCTCCGGTCCGTCCCGAAGGTCATCGAGGACGACACGGACGGCGAGGCTTCGGGCGGCGCGGAGGGTGGCGCGGACGGCGAGGCTGCGTTCGAGGCGGCCCGCTGACCTGGCGAGTTCGCCACGTTCGGCCCGCTTCGGCGGGCCGTCGGCCTTCCTCTCCTTGGAAAAGTGATATCACTTTGCTAGATTGATGCCATAGCCAAGGAGGCGTGATGGGAACAGCACAGGTGGAGATGCCGCGGCCGAAGGTCGCCGAGCGTCCGGCACGCGACGTGAACGGATGGCCGATGGCGGGGCTGGCCCTGCTGGTGATCCTGGCCGGGGTCGCCGTCTTCGGCGTCGGCGTCGGAACGCAGGGCGCGGCGTCGGTGGTCGCCGCCGTCGCCGGAGTCCTGCTCTTCCTCGCGGGCCTCGTGCTCGCGGCGGGCCTGACGGCGGTCGCGCCGGGCGAGGCACGGGTCCTGCAGCTGCTCGGCCGCTACAGCGGGACGGTCCGCGACGACGGACTGCGCTGGGTGAACCCGATCACCGCGCGCCGCCGGGTGTCCACCCGGATCCGCAACCACGAGACGGGCCTCGCGAAGGTCAACGACCTGGACGGCAACCCCATCGACATCTCGGCGGTCGTCGTCTGGCAGGTCGAGGACACCGCGCGCGCCGTGTTCGAGGTGGACGACTTCGTCGAGTTCATCGCGTTCCAGACCGAGGCGGCCGTCCGGCACATCGCGGGCTCCTTCCCCTACGACGCGTCCGACCGGACCTCGCTGCGGGAGAACGCCGACGAGATCACCGCACAGCTGTCGCAGGAGATCGCCCAGCGGGTGGCGTCCGCCGGTGTGAAGATCGTCGAATCCCGGATCACCCGGCTCGCGTACGCGCCGGAGATCGCCCAGGCGATGCTGCGGCGTCAGCAGGCGGGCGCGGTCGTCGCGGCCCGGCAGCGGATCGTGGACGGCGCGGTCGGCATGGTCCAGCAGGCGCTGACCAAGCTCGACGAGGAGCACGTGGTCGAGCTGGACGAGGAGCGCAAGGCCGCGATGGTCAGCAACCTGCTGGTCGTGCTCTGCGCCGACCGCGACGCCCAGCCGGTCGTGAACACCGGCTCGCTCTACCAGTAAGCCGTGGCCACCGAGCGCAAGAAGATCCTGCTGCGGCTCGATCCCGCCGTGCACGACGCGCTGACGCGGTGGGCCGGGGACGAGTTGCGCAGCACCAACGCCCAGATCGAGTTCCTGCTCCGGCGCGCGCTCGCGGACGCGGGACGGATGCCGAAGGACGCGGGCCGGATGCGGAGGCCGGGCCGTCCGGCCAAGACCGACGAGGCCGGCGCTGAGACCGGCGCTGAGACCGGCGCTGAGACCGGTGGTGAGGCCGGGAGTGAACCGGGCAGTGAGGCCGGTGGTGAACCCGGCGGTGAGGATGCCGCCGGGACGGCCGGGGAACCCCCCGGGGACCCGGCCGGAGAGTAGAGCCGGAGCGTTCGGCCGGGGAGCCGAGCGGGAGCTTCCGGCCGGAGAGTGGAGGTCGAGTCACGATGGTCCAGATCCCCGAGACCCTGCCCCAGCGGATGTTCCTGCTGGCCTACGACACGCGGAAGCGACGCCTGACGATGCGCGGCGAGCGGCTCGGGTTCGTCCTGCGGGCCGCCGCGCTCACCGAGCTCTACCTGGACGGACGGCTCGGCGAGGAACGCGGCAAGCCCTCCGCCGGGACACCCGGACCGGACCCGTACGGGGTGGCCGCGCAGATCGGCGCCTCCCGTCCGCGGCCCTGGCAGCACTGGGTGCGCAAGGACGCGCGGGCGATGGTCCGGACCGTCCGGGATGAGCTGGAGAGCGGCGGCTGGATTCGGCTGCGTCCGCGCCGCGTCCTGTTGTTCTTCCCCGGCACCGAGATCGAGGTCCGCGACCCGCGCGTGCTGAAGACGCTGTCGGGCGGCGCGCGGTCGGCGCTGCGTGGACGTCCGGTCGCGCACGTCAACAGCCTGGACGCGGCGGCGGTGGCGCTGGCGGCGGCAGGCGAGGTCCGAGCGGTCGTCTCCAGGTCCGAGAACCGTCGCAACCGTGCCCGAATCGCCGAGCTGACGGCCCGTACCGGGCCCGCGGCCTCGGGGCTCCGCAAGGCCGTCCGCCAGCAGCACGCCGCCATGGCCAGCACCGGCGGCTGAAGCCAGCAGCAACGCGCGCGGCCGACATGTGCGGCCGACGCGGGCGGCCAACGCGAGCGGCCGACGCGGGCGCGGGCAACCGCTGAAGCGGCGCGGGGAGCTGGAGCGGGCGCGCAGGGGGCATTCAGCGCACGTGGAGCGTTCACGGGGGGCAACGAGTCGGTACGCATAGCCGAGGCATGCGTGCCGACTCGCTCTGGATGCGACTACCGGGCGTTCTGCCCATGAGACGTCCGAGCAAGTGTCGTAGCCTACAAAAACACGCCCCTTCGACTTGTATCGCCACGACAGGGCAGGCATTTGCGGGCACAACCTAGCGTTTTGGGCATGGACCCCGAACGCCTCGTCTACCCCCTCGCGAAGTACGTTCTCCTCGGGCCCGCCCTGCGGGTCGCGTTCCGGCCTCAGGTGTCGGGGTTGCACCATGTGCCACGGTCCGGACCGGTGATCCTGGCGGCCAACCACCTGGCGGTCTGGGACTCGCTCGTCCTGCCCCTGGTCGTCCCGCGGCAGGTGTTCTTCCTGGGCAAGCACGAGTACTTCACGAGGCCGGGCAGGCTCGGCCGGGCACAGGCGGCGTGCTTCCGCGGCGTCGGGGCGATCGCCGTCGACCGCGCTGGCGGACGAGCGGCGGTGGCGGCGATGGACGCGTCGGCGGACGTCCTGCGCCGCGGCGAGGCGTTCGCGCTCCATCCCGAGGGCACCCGCTCCCCCGACGGACGCCTGTACCGGGGTCACACCGGGGTCGGGCGGCTCACGCTGCGGACGGGCGCGCCGGTGATCCCGGTCGGCATCGTCGGCACCGACCGCGTGCAGCCACGCGGTCAGGCCCTCCCGAGACCGGGCCGGGTCGAGGTCCGGTTCGGCGAGCCACTGGAGTTCACCGGCAGGGAACGGAACCGCGAGGACGTCCGGCACGCGACCGACCAGGTCATGCAGGCGATCCAGAAGCTCTCCGGACAGGAGTACGTCGGCTCCTACGCGCCGATGCCCTGGCGCGACTGAGCCGCCGCGCCGACAAGGTGGCACGACCAGCATGACGAAGTCGGCGCGACTGGATCCATGCGGCGGCGCGGCCTGGTGGCGGATAAATCGGTCGCGGACGACATAGGCCGCCGTTACGGTGCCGCGCATGGAGGATTTCGGACGCTTCTTGAATGTGGTCGACGTCGAGGCCACCTGCTGGGAGGGCCGTCGGCCGAAAGACCAGGTCAACGAGATCATCGAAGTCGGCCTCTGCGTGGTGGACCTCCGCGCGCGCACGCGGGTTGAGAAGCACCGCATCCTCGTCCGTCCCGAACGTTCGCGCGTGAGCGAGTTCTGCACCGAGCTGACCGGCCTCACACAGGACGAGGTCGACACCGGCGTCTCCTTCCCCGAGGCGTGCGCGCTGCTGGAGCGCGAGCACTTCGCTCACACGCGCGCGTGGACGAGCTGGGGCGACTACGACCGGAAACAGTTCGAGCGGCAGACAGCGTCGGTCGGCGTCCGCTATCCGTTCGGACGACGCCATGTGAACGTGAAGACCCTGTGGTCGGAGGCGCATCGCCTACCGCAGAAGCTCGGCATGGCGGGCGCGCTCAAGCACGCCAAGCTGCCCCTGGAAGGACGGCACCACAGTGGTGCCGACGACGCCTGGAACATCGCCGCACTGGTGCTCCGCCTGGTCGAACGCGGTGACTGGCCCACCGGACCGCGTCCTGGCGCCCCCGCTCCGCGTTCGTCCTGACGTCCGTTCCGGAGTGGCGATCCCCCACGCCGCGCTCTCGTGGTGGGACGGTATGGCTGTGTGGACGCTGCGACAGGTTTGGGATCTGCGGACAGGGCAGGCCCATAACAACCGATACGTCCAGCAGACGTGCGGGAGGCGTTGAGGGGCGTGGAGATCAATCTCGAACTGCGTTTGCCCAGGGACACCACGAGCGTCCCCGCGGCGCGGCGGCTGTTCGACTCGTCGCTGGCCGCGCTCGGGGTGGACGAGTCGATCCGCGGCGACATCGAACTGATGCTGACCGAGGCGTGCACCAACGTGATCCGGCACGCGCGCGCAGGCGACGACTACACCGTGCGCGCGACCATCGTGGACGAGCGGTGCGTGATCCGGGTGATCGACTCCGGGCGGGGCGTGGACCAGCGGATCGCCGAGGCGGCCGGGAAGCCGGCGTCGCACACCGCCGAGTCGGGGCGCGGCCTGCAGATCATGCGCGTGCTGGCCGACGACATGCGCTTCCACACCTTCCCCGATCGAGGCTCCCTTGTGGCGCTGGAGAAACACCTCAGCTACCGGGAGGGCAGCTTCGGCAGCCGGTTGTCCGAAGCGGACTGGTCCACGGAGAACGGATCCATCGGGGCTTCCAACGGGTGTTCGGACGGGCCGCTGGGGGCTCGTGAGCTGCCGAGCGTGGACGAGATCGACCCCGAACTCCAGGAGTTCGCCACCCGCCTGTTCACCATGGCCCGGACGGGACGGACCGACGACCTCGTCCCGTACCTCAAGGCCGGAGTGCCCCCGAACCTCAGCAACGAGAAGGGCGACACGCTGCTGATGCTCGCCGCTTACCACGGGCACGCCGACACCGTCCGCGCGTTGGTCGAGCACGGCGCCGACCCCGAGCGCGCGAACGACCGGGGCCAGCGTCCTCTGCCTGGGGCCGTGTTCAAGAAGGAGCCGACCGTCGTGCGCGCGCTTCTGGACGCGGGTGCCGATCCTTGGGCAGGCGACCCGTCCGCCGTGGAGACGGCGAAGACGTTCGGTCACAACGACTTGCTGGCCCTGTTCGAGAAGACCGGCGAGCGGCGCCCGGCAGAGTCCTGAGCCGTCGCCCCTGGGTTGAACTGTCGAACCCACCACTTTCTCTAGCGCCGACCAGGCGACACGAAGAGTTATCCACAGCTCACGCTCCGGCTTCCCCCTGGGTTCGGCGCTCGGCACGATGGAGGCACCGGCGCGTCCGAGGCGGGCGTCGCCGGTGCCGGTCCGATCAGGTGTCGGGCTGGTCCGACGGCCGTGCCGGGCGAAGGGTGGAGAAGGCGATGAGCGAGGCGACCAGGGCGAAGGCGGCTCCGGTGACGAACGTGCTGGAGAGGGCGTCGGCGGAGGCGGGCCCGGCGGAGTGTCCGGCGACCGCGCCGAAGACCGTCACCATGATGGACACGCCGAGGCTGGCCCCCGACCACAGGACGGTCTGGGCGACGCCGGCGGCGGCACCCGAGTCCTCCGGCGTCACGCTGGACAGGATGGTCGCCATCAGCGGCATCACGGTGAGACCGCCGCCCGCGCCGTAGAGCAGGAACGGGCCGAGCAGCCCGGTCGCGTAGCTCTGGTGCGCGTCGAGCGTGGTCAGCCAGAGCATGGCCGTGGCCACCAGGAGGGCTCCGGTCGTCACCAGCGCGCGTGCTCCGAACCGTCCGAGCAGGCCGGGCGCGAAGCGCAGCACCACGAACTGCGTGCCGACGATGGGCAGGAACGCAGCCCCGGCCTTCAGCGGCCCGTACCCCAGGTTCTGCTGGAAGTACTGCGTGAGGAAGAAGAAGCCGCCGAACATCCCGGCGACCATGACCGCCAGCCCGACGAAGGCCCCCGCGCGTCGCCGGTCGGTCAACAGCCTCAGCGGCACGAGCGGATGTGGCACCCGTGCCTCGACCAGCACGAAGGCGACGAAGAGCACGGCCGACGCGCCCAGTGCACCCAGCGCGAGGGCGTCATGCCAGCCGTCCGAGCCGGTGCGGATGAGCCCGTACACGAGCGCGGTCAGCCCGAAAGTGCCGGTCACCGCACCGGCGAAGTCGATCCCGACCTGACGACGCGTTGTCTCGGCGAGCACCCGGGGCGCCGCCACGGCGATGAGCACACCGATGGGAATGTTGATGAAGAAGACCAGCCTCCACGAGGACAGGTCCGTGAGCAGGCCGCCGAGCAGCATGCCCAGCGCGCCGCCCACCCCGGTCACGGCGGACGAGACACCGAGCGCGCGCACTCGGGCGACGCCGGTGAACAGCGTGGCGATCAACGCCATGGCGCTGGGCGCGGCGAGCGCCGCGCCGACGCCTTGGGCCGCGCGGGCACAGATCAGCACCTCGCCGCCCGACGCGACACCGCCGAGCAGCGAAGCCAGTGTGAACAGCACGATCCCGCCCGTGAACGCGCGGCGGCGGCCGATGATGTCGCCCGACCGTCCGCCGAGCAGCAGGAGCCCGCCGAACGCGAGCGTGTAGGCGTTCTGTACCCAGGCGAGACCGCCCGTGGACAGATCGAGCGCCCCACGGATGTCCGGCAAGGCGATGGTGACGACCGAGGTGTCGACCCCGACCATCAGCTGGCAGCCGACGATGACCGCGAGAACGAGTCCGGGATGACGGGGGGAATCAGGCGACGGGCGCGACGAGGAGAGCTCCGGGCTCATCTCGGCGTTCACCCGTCCGCCCGGAACAGTCGACAAGACGACCTCCGAGGGACCAGAATTTAAGGAACGGAAACGTTCACTATGCGCCGAACGTACCACCCACACCCGCCGAAGGGAACGCTCGCGTTCACTATTTCCCCACTCACCGATCCCCGACCCAACGTCCCCGCCCCCACCGCCCCCTCCCACGCCCACGCCCACGCCCACGCCCACGCCCACGAGGCACCCTCCAACAAGCAGCGCACCAAGACCCTGCGACCTGGCACTTTCGCGCGAAGCGCCCAACCCGCACGAAGCCCCTACCCATGCGGAGTAACGCGCCTATGTGAAGACCCACCCGCGGAGCCCCATCCGTGCAAAGCGACGATTCCACGCGGACCGACGCGTCCACGCGGAGCGACACGTCCACGCGGAGCGACACGTCCACGCGGAGCACCCGCCCACGGAGCCCCAACCGTGCGGAGCGACGTCCATGCGAAGACACGTCCATGCGGAGTGGCACGTCCATGCGGAGTGGCGCGTACATGCGGAGACAGGCCATGCGAATTGACACGTCCATGCGGGGAGGCCCGGCCGAAGGGCGACTCGCTCGGGAGGAGCTGCCGTCTTGGACGGAGCCGCTCCGCTGGGGCGGAGCGATATAGCTGGCGAAGCGGCATGCTGGGCGGTGTGACTCGCCGGGAGGGCGGGCCTTTCACGCGGAGCCGGTGCCTACGCGGCGCAGCTGGGTGGCCAGCACAAAACCGGGGCCTGCACGACGGCGGTGCCGACCTCGGTCAGTGGATACGCGTTCGGCGATCAGGGGCGGGGACGATGTTCTCCACCTACAGGCCCTTCTAGCCCTGCGTGACGTCGAAGGAGACCCGCTTAAGGCGCTGAGCAACCTGCCCGGCGAGGTGGCTCGTCCGGGAGGAGCCGCGCGGCTGGGGGATGCTGAGCGGGGTGGCTTGATTGGGAAGGGGTGGGTCGGTTGAGCGGGGTCGGGCGGGTCAGTGGGGTTGGGCTGTTGGGTGGGGTGGGGTTGTTGGGGAGAATGGGGGTCCGGGCGTGTGAGGGGTGACCTGGGTTGGGTTTGTGGGGAGGTGGGGGTTTGAGCATGTCTACGCGGCGGCGTGGGGAGGAGTTGGAGAGTGCGATTCTCAACGCCGCCCTCGATCAGCTGGCGGAGGTCGGGTATCTGCGGCTGACCATGGAGGGGGTCGCGGCTGCCGCGCAGACGGGGAAGGCCGCGCTCTATCGCCGCTGGCCGGGGAAGGAGGAGCTGATCGCGGACGCGCTCGAGCACGTCCTGCCGGTGCCCGCTGACATGCCCGTACACGACAACATCCGTGACGACCTCATGGAGTTGATGGGCTGCTATCAGCGCATCGTGGACGTCAGCCGGGGGACGGCCTTCCAGGTCCTCAAGCAGGACGGGGAGCAGTCCAAGGACCTGATGCGCGACGTCGTCCGGGAGCGGGTGGTCAATCCGCTCAGGCGGCAACTGCTCGCGGCCCTGGAGCGTGGGGTGGAGCGTGGCGACGTCCGTGCGTCCGCCGCCACGTCCACGTGCGCCGAGATCGGTCCCGCGATGGTGATGTACCGCTGCACGATCGACGCGGAGAGTCTCACCGACGACTTCCTGACCGAGCTCGTCGACAACGTTCTGCTCCCTGCCGTCAGGGCCTGACGCGGACTGCGGGGCCCGGGCGCGGGCCCTGTGGGCGATGGCGTCTCGGCAAGCCGGTGGGGTGGGGCACGTCCGGCTTGCGACGTCGGTGTCGGTTGCCTTGTGGTGCCGGGGCGCTGTACGGGGTGTCAGTCGGTGAGGTGGGGGCGGGCGTCGGAGGGCGGCTGGGGCCGGGAGTCGGGGAGGAGGATCTTGCGGGTGGGCGGGGGCATCTCGATGCCCTCGAGGCGGAAGCGGCGGTGCAGGCGTTTGACGAACTCGTGCTTGATGCGGAACTGGTCGCCGAACTCGACGGTGCGGAGGATGACGGTGAAGTGGATGCGGGAGTCGTCGAAGGTGTGGAAGCGGACGAGCGGCTCGGCGTCCTTCACACCGCCCTCGACCTCGGCCATGACCTCGTGGCCGACCTCGATGACGACCTTCTCGACGTGGTCCAGGTCGGCGTCGTACGCGCAGCTCGCCTGGAAGAGCAGGGACATGTCCTGCGCGGGGCGGTGGTAGTTGGTGAGGATCGTCTTGGAGAACGTGGCGTTCGGGATGACCTCGATGTTGTCCGAGAGGGTGCGGATGGAGGTGTTGCGCCAGTTGATGTCGACGACGTAGCCCTCCTGACCGCTGCTGAGCTTGATGTAGTCGCCCGGCTCCATCGTCCGGGACGCCAGGACGTGGACGCCCGCGAAGAGGTTGGCCAGGGTGTCCTGCAGGGCGAGCGCGACGGCCAGGCCGCCGACGCCCAGGGCGCCCAGAAGGGGCGTGATGGAGACTCCGAGGCTCTGCAGCATCACCAGGACGCCGACGCCGAGCACGAGGACCTTGCTGATGTTGGTGAAGATGGTGACGTTCGCGGCGGTGCCCTGCCGGATGAGCGCGACCGAGGCGATGATGCCCGCGACCAGGCGCGCCAGCGCCAGCGACACGACCAGCACGGTCGCGGCGGTCAGGACGCGGCCCGTCGCGACCATCGTCCCGTGGTGGAGGGGCAGGGCGTTCGCCGCGAGCCAGCCGCCGCCGAGCACGGCGAGCGGCAGCGCCAGGTCGTACAGCAGGCGGGCGGCCAGGTCGTCCCACGTCCAGCGGGTGTCCTCCGCGTGCGCCGTCAGCCGCTTCGCGAACAGGCGAAGCGCGACGGCCACCACGAGCGCCACCACCATGACGGCGGAGGCGATGATGATCGGTTCCCAACCGGGCCACTCAGGCATGCTTCGGCATCCTCCACACATGACGGACCTTCAAGACAAAACATCGATCGTAGCCCGGTCGCGCCGTCCGTTCGGGGCCATTGGGACAGAGCGAGCGGGCACGGCGAGGGGGGCGTGACGGGAATGTCGGTGCGAAGGTTTACGATCGGGCAGGTGGTAGGAACGGGGATGTTGCGCCGCCTGGGGGTCACGGCGCTGGGACTGCGGAACGGCCCCCACCGGGTCGAGGTCACGAGGGACATCGAGGTCCCGACCGGTGACGGCGTGACGCTGCTCGCCGACCACTACGCGCCGGTGGACGTGGAACGTCCGCCGACCATCCTCGTGCGTTCGCCGTACGGACGCCGCGGGCCGTTCGGGCTGATGTGCGGGCAGACGTTCGCCTCGCACGGGTTCCAGGCCGTCGTGCAGAGCATCCGCGGCGGGTTCGGGTCCGGCGGGGTGTTCGAACCCCTCGACGAACGCGAGGACGGCCTCGCCACCATCGAGTGGCTGAAAGAGCAGCCGTGGTTCGGCGGGACGTTCGCGATGCACGGGCCCAGCTACCTCGGTTACGTGCAGTGGGCGGTCGCCGCCGAGGCCGGGCCGGAGCTGCGCGCGCTGTCGATGCAGGTCACCGCGTCGTCCTTCCGCGACGCCGTGAACGTCGGCGGCACGTTCGCCCTCGAGGCCGCGCTGACCTGGGTCGATCTCACCGCGCGCATGAAGCACCCGCTGTCGGGGGTGACGACCGGCATCATGTCGCCGCGCCGCGCGCGCCGGGCGGCGTTGTCCGGCAAGCCGCTCGCGGAGCTGGACGTCCTCGCGACCGGCGAGCAGCAGAAGTTCTTCCAGGACCTGCTCACCCACGGCCCCGACACCCCGTTCTGGGACCGCCGCGACTTCACCCGCACGGTGTCGGAGGTGTCCGCGCCGGTCAACATGATCGGCGGCTGGTACGACATCTTCCTGCCGTGGCAGATCAAGGACTACGCGGCCCTGCGCGCGGGCGGCCACCAGCCGTACCTGACCATCGGGCCCTGGTTCCACGCCGACCAGCGGATGATGCGCGGTTCGGTCGGCGAGTCCCTGACCTGGTTCCGCGCGTTCCTGCTCGACGACCCGTCCGAGCTGCGCGAGATGCCCGTCCGGCTGTACGTCACGGGCGCGAACGAGTGGCGCGAGTTCCCCGACTGGCCCGTGCCGGGCATGCGCGAGGAGCGGTGGCACCTGCATCCGGACGGCGCCCTGTCCCCGGACGCGCCGCCCGAGTCCGAGCCCGCCCGCTACCGGTACGACCCCGAGCACCCGACGCCGTTCCTCGGCGGCCCGACGCTGCTCGGCGACAACCATCCCGTCGCCGACCAGGCGAAGCTGGAACGCCGCCGCGACGTCCTCACCTTCACCTCACCCGAGCTGGACGAGGACCTGGAGATCATCGGCCCGGTCTCCGCCGACCTGTTCGTCCGTTCCGACCGGCAGCACACCGACTTCGTCGTCCGTCTGTGCGACGTGGACGAGGAGGGCGTGTCGGTCAACCTCTGCGAGGGCATGCGCCGCCTCGTCCCCGGCGACCCGGAGCCGGACGACGACGGCGTCCGCCGCATCACGATCGAGCTCTGGCCCGTGGGCCACCGCTTCCGCCAGGGCCATCGCGTCCGCGTCCAGGTCTGCAGCGGCGCCTACCCCCGCGTCTCCCGCAACCCCGGCACCGGCGCCCCCATCGGCACCGCCACCGACCACCTCACCGCCGACCAGGAGATCTTCCACGCCCCGAACCGCCCCTCCGCCATCCTCCTCCCCCACGCCTGACCCCCGCCGAACCCCACCCGATCCGTCCGTCCCCGAGAGCCCGTCCCCGGCAGGCTCCTTCCTCGGGCCCCTCCCCGGGACGTCCCCGCGGCTCGCGCTCCCCACTGGGACGTCCCCGCAGCTCGGGCCCCTCCCCGGGACGTCCCCGCGGCTCGCGCTCCCCACTGGGACGTCCCCGCAGCTCGGGCCCCTCTCCGGGACATCCCTGCGGCTCGCGCTCCCCACTGGGACGTCCCTGCGGCTCGGGCTCCTACGGGACGTCCTTTCGGCTCGGCCACTCACTGGGACGTCCTTGCGGGACTGCCAGAACGCGGCCCGGCTACGTCGGCTCCAGCCTCGTCCGCGCCCTCGGCGTGGGACCGGCGATCACCTGACGGCACCCGAGGACGACCTGCGACCTCCATCGGGCCGAGCGCCGAGGAACTCGGTCAGGTCCCGTTGGCGCTCGCCACCGCCATGACTTGGCGGTGCTCGCCACCGCCAGGACTTGGCGGTGCTCGCCATCGCCGCCGCCCTGCGGACGCTGTCAGAGCGTCGGCCCTCCGGGGCGGTCCGCACCGAAAACCCGGTTGCCGTCCGCCAAAAGGTGGGCGACGGTGTTCGGCGTGGTGAGATGAAAGGGGCTCACGTGTCCGACCGCCAGGCCGAGATCGACAGGCTCATCACCAGCGGCAACATCCTCGCAGCGGGTGTGAAAGCGCTCCGCGGGGAGCATGGCTGCGGCATCGCCGAGGCCCTTCGGAAAGTTCCACGACTGGTATGCCCGGCTTCGTGAGCGCAGGCCAGGTGACTTCACCAACGGGCCCGGCGCGTGCTTTCAGAGGTTCTGCGGATGAACCAAGATCCGACGCGAACACCAGGAACGACGCGTCGAGCCGACGCTGCCGTGTACCGGTCTCGCACGTCTGGTGCGCCGGCGACGTCACAGTGCGCGGGTCGGCGGGCACCGGTCTGGCGCCGTCGTGGGGGGTTGGGTGGGTTAGAGGTTGCGGAGGGTGGTCAGGGCTCGGTCGGCGTGGACGTTCATGCGGACTTCGGACTTGATGATCTCCAGGATGCGGCGGTCCTGGGCGATGACGAAGGTCTGGCGGCGGGTGGGGGCCAGGGCGAAGCCGCGTTTGACGCCGAAGAGGGCCCGGACGGCGCCGTCGGGGTCGGAGAGCAGGGGGTAGCCGAGGGAGTGGCGCTTGGTGAACTCGTGCTGTTTGGCGGGGGCGTCGCCGCTGATGCCGACGGGACGGGCTCCCAGGTCGGCGAGTTCCTCGGCCACGTCGCGGAAGTGGCAGGCCTCGGCGGTGCAGCCGGGTGAGAGGGCGGCGGGGTAGAAGAAAAGGACGACCGGGCCGTCCGCCAGCAGGTCGCTGAGGCGGCGGGACGTGCCGGTCTCGTCCGGAAGTTCAAAGTCTTCCACCACATCACCGACGTTCATGGGCGAACGGTACCAAGCGCGCCGGGGCGGGTCATCAGGTAGGTGGTGATCCGGTCGGGGGGCCAGCCGTGGGACTCGCGGAGTCCGGCGGTGAGCATGGCGAGGTAGGCGGCGGACGGGGCGTTGAGGTCGGCCTCGGCGGCGCCGTGGGGCGAGGTGAAGGTGAGCATGGGGTGTCCGGCCACCTCACCCACCTTCAGGACGGTGTCGTAGCGGCCCGGGCCGAGGGTCTGGCGGCCGGTGGTGACGGCGGGGGTGAGGTCGATGTCGGCGCCGACCTCGCGGCGCATCTCCTGGGCGAGGACGTCGCCGAACTGGCCGGAGGTCAGCAGGTAGGCGCGGGCCGGGGCCTCGCCGTCCAGGGTCGGGTCGTAGAAGGCCATGCCGCCGCCCCAGACCAGGGACTCCAGGGCGAAGTAGATGCCGCCCGGAAGGAGGACGGGACGGTCGGCGGCGGGCGGTCGCGGGTCGCGGCAGCCGGTGTTGGTGCGCGCGCCGCCCTCCGGACGGCCGCCTTCCAGGTAGCAGAGGAAACGGTCGCGGCGCAGGTTGGAGCCGTAGGCGGCGTACCAGAGCATCACCCGGTCATTGTCGGGTGGGGTCGGCGACGCGGGCCATGAAGAACGGCTCTCCGGTCTTCGTGTCGCGGACGATCATGAGGTACGGGCGGTCGAGGGCGACCTCGATCTTCTTGGTGGGCGCGGGCGCGGCGGTCGCCTCGATGCCGGTGCCGGTGGCCGCGGCGCCCTCGGTGCCCTTCTCGTCCACCCTGAGGGTGGCGGCGTGCCGGACGAAGCCGATCCTCTCCGCCTTCGGTGAGATGCCGCGCAGGTCGGCCTGGCCGGAGAACGCGACGCCCATGCCGAGGCGGGTGAGCAGCGGTGTGAGTTCGCGTTGGGACGAGAGGTCCGTCTTGGGCATGAAGAGCTGGACGGGGGTGCCCGTGGCGAGCGTGGCGGTGAGCCGGTCGAAGGTCGCGGCGGTGAGGTTCGGGCAGCCGTGGGCGGACTTGTCCGGGACCAGCGCGGTCATGCGGAGCCTGTCGCCGGAGTAGGGCAGGTCGACGGCCGTCCATCCGGCGGTGTGGGCGTAGCCGAAGTGGCTCTCGGCGTCCATGAACCTGGCCTGGACGGTCCGTCCGTCCGAGGTGGTGAAGCGGTCGGTGGCGCCGGACTTGAACTTCGTCCGCCATTCGGCCCTGAGGTGGACGGCGTCGGTGAGGACCCAGCCGGTGTGGGAGGTGATCTGGCCCTTCGGGAGCAGTTCGGCGATCTTCCCGCCGGTGTCCTTCTTGATCTGGGCGTTGATCGCCTTGCGGGCGTCCTCGGGCTTCTCGGCGAAGTCGAGGGTCTTCAGGCCCGCGTCGTATCCGGTGGCGAGCTTGTCCAGGTAGCCCTTGTCGGTGGGGATGCCGGTGTTGGCCCAGATCTGGTCGGAGACCTTGACGGACGCCTTCTTGGTGTTGAACGACCGCATCTCGCTCATGCGCGCGCGGAGGCCGGGCAGCAGATCGCCGGACGGCAGGTGCAGGGCGCGGGCCATGGCGGTGGCGGTCCGGCCTCGCGCGCCCTGGTAGGCCATGCCGAGGCTGGACGCGACGCTGCTCGGCGACAGCACGATGTTGGCGTTCGGGTCGGCGCCGCACCAGGAGGAGAGCAGTCCGAAACCGAACGCGGTGTCGGCGCGTCCGAGGGGGCGGGGGTCGCCGGGCGGCACCTTGATCACGGCGCCGCGCAGCTCGTGCGCCTTGGGCGTCTGGTCGCCGCAGGCCGCGACGCCTGTGGTGAGCGCCGTCGCGCATGCCAGGACGGCGAGAGAGCGGGGAGTCGGCATGCCGTTAGGACGGCGTCGCGAATCCCACGGTTCCCGGCGAAGCGAATTTACGGGTCATGTCGGATGTCATCCTCTTCGACTCGTTCCTGCCGGTTTCGTCAGGTGACGAGCCGAATGACTGTCACTGGACGGTGAGAATGCTTTGGCGGACGCGCCACTTTCGGCGTGATGCCCGACACCGTCACGTTTGCCCGGTCCGGCGATCGGGGACTATGGTCGTCGTGACCGCCTGAAACCGGGTGGGGACAGAAAACCCCCCGCCCCCTGCGCCCCCAGCGGGCGCTTTCCCGCAGGTCACTCGCGCTTCGAACAGGTGTCTACGACGCAGATACCTCCCGGTTACCCCTGTGCTGACCCGGAGGTCCCCCATGCGTCGGTCCCTGAACATCGCTCTCGTGTCCGCTTCCGACTTCGGCGGAGACCGGTCCCAGGTGTCCCATGTCCGTGAGCTCGCGCGCGCCCTCGGCCGTCCCGAGGACGAGGGCGGGGCCGGGCACCGCGTCTCGGTCTACGGCCGCCGCTGCTCCCCCGACGCCCGCGGTCGCACGCGGCTCGCGTCCGGCGCCACGCTGTTCAACCTGACCGCGGGACCGGAGCGTCCGCTGCCGGACGACCGGCTCCTCGACCACGTCCGCGACCTGGCCGACGAGCTGCGCCGCCGCTGGTCCGGCGCCGGACGCCCGGAGGTGGTCCACGCGCACGGCTGGATCGGCGGGCTCGCCGCGTGCGCCGTCGCCGGTGAGCTCGGCATCCCCTTCGTCCAGACCTTCCACGGCATGGCCGCGACCGAGGCGCGCGCCGGACGGACCGTCCACCCCGCGCGCGCCCGGCTGGAGCGTGCCATCGGCCGCGGCGCCGCCGCCGTCCTCGCCCGCTGCGCCGACGAGGCCGCCGACGCGGTGCGGACGGGCGTCGCGCGCGACATCGTCCGGGTCGTCCCGCCCGGCGTGGACGTGGACCTGTTCTCCGAGGTCGGCCCGGCGATGCCGCACGGCGACCGGCAGCGGCTCACGGTGGTCGCGCGGAACCTGTCGGACGGCTCGGCCGAGACCGCGCTGCGGGCGTTGCAGCACGTCCCGGACGCCGAGCTGGCCGTCGCGGGCGGCCCGGACCGGGAGGAGCTGGAGAACGACGCGTCGGTGCATCGGCTGACAGTCCTCGCCAAGGAGCTGCACGTCTCGGACCGGGTGATCTTCCTCGGCCGGGTGCCGCGCCGGTCGCTGCCGCGGCTGCTGCGGACGACCCGGCTCGCGCTCAGCCTGGCCCCCGCGCAGCCCGCGCCGACGTCCGCGCTGGAGGCGATGGCCTGCGGCGTCCCGGCGGTCGTGACGCCGGTCGGGACGAACGCGGACGCGGTGCTCGACAAGATCACCGGGCTGCACGTCCAGGCGGGCCGTCCGCGCCAGATCGGGCTGGCCGTCCGGGGGCTGCTCGCCGAGGAGACCATGCGGCGCGGCTACGCGATCGCCGCCGCCGACCGCGCCCGCTCCCGGCACGGCTGGAACCGCATCGCCGACGAGACCGAGCGGGTCTACCTCACGGTCATCCCCGAGCCCGAGACCCTGCCGGAGCCGGACCAGGATCCGGAGGAGGCGCCCGAGCCGATCAGGATCCCGGCCCCCGCGCCGGAGCCCGAGCGCGAGCCCGAGCCCGCGTCCGGAGCCTCGTCCGAGTCCGGGGCCGAGTCCGGAACCGCGCCCGGAACCGCGTCCGAGTCCGGGTCCAGGTCGAAGTCCGGGTCCCGTTCGAAGTCCAAGTCCGGGTCCGAGTCCCGGTCCGGGTCGAGCGCTGACCGGGTGGTGGCCGAGTCCGGCAGTGATCTTGTGGGCTCGCCGCGCTGACCCTCGTCGCGCACGGTGTGACCTGCCGGGCCGTCCGTCACTCCCGTCCGGCGGCCCGGTGCCGTCCCGGCCCCCGGTCCTCCCAGGACCGGGGGCCGGGGCCTGCCTGAATCGTCCTGGTCCGATGGCATACTGAGGCAACTCTCACGGAGGTGCTGACAAGGGTGCTGATCGGCAGGAAGGCACAGTTCGCCGCGCTCACCGCGGCGTTGGACCGGGCCGCCGCCGGACACGCCGGGGTCGTCCTCGTGGGCGGGGACGCCGGGGTGGGCAAGACGCACCTGGTCGGCGAGCTCACCACGACCGCGCGGGAGCGCGGTTTCGCCGTGTTGACCGGGCAGTGCGCCGCGCTCGGCGAGTCGATGCCCTACCTGCCGCTGGCCGACGCCCTCTGGACGGCGCTGCGCGACCCGCAGTCCGCCGGGGCCGAGCGCGAGGCGCTCGAGACGGCGCTGGTGGACCGTCCGGTGCTGCGCAGGCTGCTGCCCGACGGCGACGGCGCGCCGGACGAGGCGTCCGACCTGGGCAGGCAGCAGCTGCTCGGCGCGACGCTCGGGCTCCTGGGCGAGCTCGGCGGGCAGCGTCCGGTGCTGCTCGTCCTGGAGGACCTGCACTGGGCGGACCGTTCCACCCGCAACCTCCTGGTCTTCCTGAGCCGGGTGCTCCAGCGGGAGCGGGTCTGCTTGGTCGGCACCTACCGGACCGACGACCTCCACCGGCGGCACCCGCTGCGGCCGGTCGTCGCCGAGCTGCTGCGGCTGCCGAACGTCACGGCGGTCGAGTTGCAGCCGTTCCGGCCGAACGAGACGTCGGAGTTCCTGGCCTCGCTGTCCGGGGCGGGCGCCAAACCGTCCCCCGACCTGGTCGACCAGGTCCACCGGCGGTCGGAGGGCAACCCGTTCTACGCGGGCGAGCTGTTCGCGGCGGCCGACGACCGGGAGCTGCCGTCCGCGCTGGCCGACCTGCTGCTCGCGCGGGTGGAGCGGCTGTCCGAGGACGCCCAGCACGTGGTGCGGGTCGCGGCCGTCGCCGGGCGCCGCGTGGACGACGAGCTGCTGCGCCACGTCTCCGGACTGTCGGAGGACGCGGCGGGCGAGGCGCTCCGCGAAGTGGTGTCGCACCAGATCCTGGTGCCGAGCGGCACCGCCGGGTACACGTTCCGGCACGCGCTGCTCCGCGAGGCCGTCTACGCCGATCTGCTTCCCGGTGAGCGCACCCGCCTGCACCGCGCGTTCGCGGCCGAGTTCCTCCAGGCCCTCGCACCGGCCGGTGAACAGGTCCCGGACGCGAACCGGACGCCGCGCGCCGCCGCGGAGCTGGCCTACCACTCGATGGCGGCGCACGACCTGCCGACGGGGTTCGCCGCGTCCGTGCGGGCGGGCAAGGACGCCGAGCGGATGGGCGCGCCGGACGAGGCGTACGAGCACTACGACCAGGCGCTGTCGCTGTGGGACAGCGTGCCCGGGCCGGACGAGGCGGCGGGCATGAGCCGGGTGGAGCTGGAGTGGGCGGCGGTCCGGTCGTCCGCGCGGGCCGGGGACGTGCGCCGGGCGGTGCAGCGGCTGCGGCGCCTGCTGGCCCTGGTCGATCCGGAGGACAAGGCGCTCAGCGCGGAGGTCCGCGAGCGCCTGGCGTACTACCTCCACGAGACCGACCATCTGGACGAGTCACGCAAGTGGGCTCAGGAGGCGCTCGACCTCACTCCGGAGAAGCCGCCGACTCCCGCGCGGGCGCGCGTACTGGCGACCTATGTGCGGTCGCTGCTGGCCACGCCCGAACGGTTCGACGAGGTTCCGGCGATGGCGGCCGAGACGCTGCGCGTGGCGCGCGAGGCGGACGTGCCGTCCGCCGAGGCCGCCGCGCTGATCTCGCTGGGGCAGCACACCGAGGCGACGCTCGGGCCGGGGCCGGAGGTGACGCGCGCCTACTCCGACGCGGTGCGGCTGGCGCGGACCTCGGGCAACATGCAGGTGATGTTGCGCGCGCTGTACGTCCAGGCGCACCTGCCGTACGAGATGGGCGAGCTCGCGCGCGCCCGCGCGTTGGCGGACGAGGCCGTCCGGTTCACTCTCGACAACGGGCTCGCCTGGTCGACCTACGGCATCAACCTGCGGTTCCTCCAGTTCCTGATCGCCTACACCGACGGCGACTGGGACCGGGCGTCCGAGATCGCCGACGGGTTCGGCATCCGCGTGGCGCGGGACGTGGAGGCGGTCGTGTCCGCGTACGCGCTGTTCCTGGACGTGGGGCGGGGCAGCACGCGCGCCACGCACCGGCTCCAGTGGATCGCGCCGTTGTGGGACGACGACACGTTCCTGGCGTATGTCGCGCGCGGCATGGCCGCCGAGCAGCGGATGTGGGACGGCGACGACACCGGGGCGCTGGAGCACGTCGCCAACGTCCTGCGGAACGAGCGGCCGGCCCACACCAGCCTGATCCGGATCGCGGCGGTGGGGCTGTGGGCGCACGCCGACCGGGCCGTCCGGGCGCGGCGTTCCAAGGACGCCGCCGCCGAGGCCGCCGCTTGTGCCGCCGCCGACGATCTGGTGGAGCGGGCCCGGTTCGCGGCGACGCACAGCCTGGACGGACGGCACGACGCGTGGATGGGCGCCGAGGGGCGCGGCTGGCTGGCGCGGGCGGAGGCCGAGTGGCGGCGCGCGCACGGCACGGACGGGCCGGAGCACTGGCGGGCCGCCCGGGACATCTTCGACTACGGGTTCGTCTACGAGGTCGCGCGGTCGCGGTGGCGGCTGGCGGAGTCGCTCGCCGAGCACGGCGACCGGGACGGCGCGGCGGAGGAGTGGCGCGCGGCGGTCGCCGACGCGGAGCGGCTGGACGCGCGTCCGCTGCTGCGGGTGCTGCGCGACCTTGGCTCGCGGGCGCGGCTCTCGGACGACCGGTCCCGCCACGAAGGCGGCGCGGCGAGCGACCGCGGCCCCCTCGGCGGGCTCACCTCGCGCGAGCGTGAGGTGCTGAAGCTGGTGGCGACGGGCATGGGCAACAAGGAGATCGCGGCGACGCTGTTCATCTCCCCCAAGACCGCGAGCGTGCACGTGTCGAACATCCTGGCCAAGCTGAACGTCACGAGCCGCACGCAGGCCGCCGCCCTCGCACACCGCGAGAACCTGTAGCGGGTCAGGCCAGGCCGCGGCCGGGGATCAGGGGCAGGTCGAGGGCGGTGAGCAGGCCGGGCGGGGACGCGACGACGGCCGGGACGGCGTTGACGATCCGCATCGCGGTCGCCTTCAGTCCGGCGGTGTTGTGGTCGCCGTCTGAGCCGAGCAGCCGCAGGTCGAGCGTGTAGTTCGGCTCGCCGGTGAGCTCGACGCGGTAGCACCCCTGCCCGGACGGCTGTGGCCAGTCGGGCGCGAGGTCGTCGCGCAGCCGGGTCACGTGCTCCAGGACGATGACGGGCCGTCCGCCGGACATGCCGCGCAGTTCGAAGCGGAGCGCGGCGGCCGTGCCCTTCTCGATCGTCCCGGACGCGATCTCGAACGTCTCGGGCGCGGGCAGCCGGACGTGGTGCTCCTCGACGTCGTCGAGCTCGACGTCGAGGGCGGCGGCGAGCTGCCGAACGACGCTGCCCCAGCCCATGCTCAGCACGCCGGGGAGCAGCAGCATCGGGGTCTCGTCGAGCGGCTTGCCGAAGCCCATGATGTCGAACAGGACGGTGCCCTGGTCGTAGGTGGCGTAGTTGAGGATCTCCATGCAGCGGATCTGGTCGATGCGCTCGGCGATCCCCGACAGCGCGATCGGCAGGACGTCGTTGGCGAAGCCGGGGTCGATGCCGTTGACGAACAGCGACGCGCCGCCCTCGGCCGCCGCCGCGCGGATCGGCGCGCTCATCCCGTCCGGGATGACCTGGTCGGGGAACTGGAGGAACACCGGGCTGGCGGACACGACGTCCACGCCGGCGCGCAGCAGCCGGGCGAGGTCGTCCAGGGCCTCCTGGATGCGGACGTCGGCCATGCAGGTGTAGACGACGCAGTCGACGCCGCGCGCGAGGATCTCGGCCTCGTCGCCGGACGCGGCGACGCCGACCGGGGCGAGCCCGCACAGTTCCCCGGCGTCGCGTCCGGCCTTGGCGGGGGTGGACGTCCAGACGCCGACGAGTTCCAGGTCGGGGCGGGCGACGATGCCCGCGAGGGCGTGCCGTCCGACGTTGCCGGTTCCCCACAGCGCGACGCGGTACGTCATGGTCACTCCTCCGGGCCGGGCCGGTCGGCGGCGAGGTCGGGCACCGCGAGATCGGACGCTGCGAGATCGGGCAGGCCGAGGTCGAGGTTGGGGACGTCGGTGCCGCCGTCCACGCGCAGGAGGGTCCCGGTGACGTATCCGGCGGCGGGCGAGGCGAGGTAGAGGACGGACGCGGCCACTTCCTCGGGGTCGCCGATGCGGCGCAGCGGCGTGTTGGCCTCCATGTGCGTCCGGAGGCCGTCGTCGGTCATGACGATGTCGAGCGCGGACGTCGCGACCGACCCGACGGCGATCGCGTTGACGCGGACGTGCGGCGCGAGGTCGCAGGCGGCGAGGCGGGTGTAGTGGGCGAGCGCCGCCTTGGCCGTTCCGTAGGCGAGGTAGCCGCGTCCGGCCATCCGTCCCATCGCGGACGCGATGTTGACGACCGCGCCCCCTCCGCCGGCGAGCATGTGCGGGACGGCGGCGCTGGTCAGGGCGTGCGCGCCGGAGACGTTGAACCGGAACGCCTCCTCCAGGTCCGCCGGGGAGGTGTCGAGGAAGGCGCGGGGCATGGCGCCGCCGACGTTGTTGACGACGACGTCGATCCGCCCGAACGCCTCGGCGGCGCGTCCGGCCAGTTCGGCGCAGGCGGCCGGGTCGGCCAGGTCGGACGGGACGACCAGCGCGCGCCGTCCGGCGGCCTCGACCTCGGCGGCGACCTTGCGCAGCTGCTCCTCGGTGCGGGCGGCGAGCACCACGTCGGCGCCCGCCTGCGCGAGCGCGACGGCGGAGGCCGCGCCGATGCCGCGCCCGGCGCCGGTGACGACGGCGACCCGACCGTCGAGGCGGAAGCGGTCCCAGATCACCTCCCCACCCCAACACGAAAGCGAACGGGGTTCAATGCGTAACTCGCGTCATTTGCGCCCATTTGCCGCCTCAAGTCGGGACATTGTTCCCAACCTGATGTACACCGGAATCATCTCCCCGATGCGCCGGAGGTGGTTCCGATGTCCCGTCGCCGAACCCCGCAGCACTCCCCGGGTCGCTGCCCGACGGGCAAGGTGCGCTTCCGGGACCGCATCGCCGCCACGCTGGCGCTGGCGACGATCCAGCGCCAGGGGCGGCAGGACCGGGACAAGGCGGAGACCCGGGTCTACCGCTGCCCGACCTGCGCGGGCTGGCACCTCACCTCGCAGCAGCCGCGCGTGAGCGGCTAGCGCAGCGGCGCGGCCAGGGGTTCGGCGAGGTCGGCGGCCTGGCGCAGGCCCTCCCGGTAGACCGCGGTCCAGCGGGTGCGGTCGCCGAGGTCGGGGCCGTAGGCCTCCACGGATCCGGCGTCCGGACGGACGCGCAGGTCGGCGCCGCCGTCCGGGCCGGGCATGAGGTGGCCGATCGGCTCGATGAGGATCAGCGTCCCGGCGCCCTCGGCGAGGTGGACGTTCGACCCGCCGCCGAACGCGCCGTCGATGTACTCGCGGCCGTCGATCGGGACCGGACGGACCGCTCCGGGCGCGGCGCTGCTCGAGGCGACGGCCACGTGGAGCGGGACGCCGCTGTCGCGCGTCCAGACGACGGGCCGGCCCGCCTCGACGTCCACGGCGGTGACCAGCAGGTTCGCGTCCGGCCACGCGCGGGTGCCGAGGGTGCGTTCCATGGCCGCCGCGTGCTGCTCGGCGGGCATCGCGGTGACCTCGCGGGCCAGCGCGCCGACCCGGCGCAGCGAGTCGCGCGGGTCCGCGCCGGGCGTGTTCATGATCGCGAGGGCGCGGGGCATCGCGGACGGGTCGCCGAGCCGCTCGCCCGGCGGGAGCTCGGCCAGGCCGTCCAGGTCGCGGCCGGAGGTGAGGGCACCCGCGGCGATCGCGCCCGCCGAGGTGCCGACGATCAGGTCGGCGCGGGCGAGGTCGACGCCCGCGCGGCGCAGCCCGTTCGCGAGGCCGAGGAGCCAGGCCGCCCCGACCGGGCCGCCGGGTCCGAGGACGAGCGCGACATCGGGGGAAGGCGCGGGACCGGAAGCGGTTGTCATGATCAAATCTTATATCGGCGCAGGTGACGGGCGGTATCGGACTTTCGGCGGGGGACCAAGGTCTCACCTGGGAGGGCTGCCTCGGGCAGGTCTCAGCCGAGGAAGTCGAAGGACGTGCCCGCGCCCGCCTCGCGCGCGGCCCGGTAGGCCGTCCAGGAGAGGGCGAGATCCTGCCAGGGCAGGCCGACCGGGGCGTAGACGGTGACCTCCTCGTCCCGGACGCGGCCGGGGACCTCGCCGCGCAGCAGGTCGCCGAGCGTCCCGGCCGCGTGCCGTACCGACAGGCCCGCGGTCGCGAGGACGCCCATGTCGACCGCGAGGGGCACGTCGTCGACCACGACCCGGGCGTGTTCGAGCAGGTCGGAGGCCAGCTCGGTCTTGCCGCGCTCGTCCGCGCCGAGTGAGGTGATGTGGGTGCCGGGGGCGATGTCGGCGGCGTGCAGCAGCGGGCGCCGCGCCCAGGTCGCTGTGATCACGATGTCCGCCCCCTCGACGGCGGCGCGCGCGTCGGCGGCGGTCCCGGACGGGACGCCGAGCCGCTCGCCGTGCCGTTCGGCGAACGCGGCGGCGCGGCCCGCGTCGAGGTCGGCGACCGTCAGGCCGGTGACGTCGCGGAGCGCGCCGAGGCCGAACAGCACCAGGTCGGACTGGGCGCCCGCGCCGATGACCGCGACGTTCCCGCCGCCGCGCCGGGCGAGCGCGTCGGTGCCGAGCGCGGCGGCGAGCCCGGTGCGCCAGGCGGTGACGGTCGCCGAGTCGAGCAGCGCGAGCAGTTCACCGGAGTCCAGGTCGTGCAGGCAGACGACGCCGCGTAGCGCGGGACGGGAGTCGGGGAACTTGGCGTTGACCTTGACCGTGTAGGCCGGGACGCCCGTGACCAGGCCCGGGATGAGGGCGGTCGCGCTGCCCGGGCCGGGCAGCGCGGTCACCACCCGGCGCGCGCCGGTCTCGCCGGGTTCGGCGGTGAATCCGGTGCGCAGGGCGGCGATGATCGGGCTCGGTTCGAGGAGGCGTTCCAGGTCGGTGCGGTTCAGCAGCAGCGTCACGTCCTGATTGTCGCAATTGGCCGGGCTACTCGGGACGTTGCCGCGCGGAGGTGAGGGAATCCCAGTCCCGCAGCCAGTCCCGGCCGACCTCGTCGACGAACGAGCCGGGCGGCGGCTGGACGTGGTGGGCGGCGAGCCACTCCCCCGGCCGCCGCATCGCCGGGCGGACGCGTCCGTCGCTCGGCATGAGCTGCGGCAGGATCGGCGCGGGCAGCGCCCTCGGGGCCGGGCCCCCGAGGGCCGACTCGGCGGCGAGCTCGGCGCTGTCCTTCTCCTCGGCCATGCCGATCGGGCCCTCGCGGCGGGCGTTGAAGAACTGGTTCACCGCCGGGTGGGTGCTCGACAGGATCATCTCGCGCGGCCCGAACATCACCAGGCCCCGGCGGAACAGCAGGCCGAGGTTGTCCGGCAGGACGCGGGCGGTGCCGATGTCGTGCGTGACGATGAGGAACGTCGCGCCCATCTCGGCGTTCAGGTCGACGAACAGCTGGTTCAGGTAGGCCGTCCGGACGGGGTCGAGTCCCGAGTCGGGCTCGTCGGCGAGGATCACCTCGGGGTCGAGCACCAGCGCGCGGGCGAGCCCGGCGCGCTTCTTCATCCCGCCCGAGATCTCGCCCGGCAGCTTGTCGTCCGAGCCGGTCAGGCCGACCATCTCCATCTTCTCCAGGACGATCCGCCGGATCTCGGTCTCGCTCTTGCGGGTGTGCTCGCGCAGCGGGAACGCGATGTTGTCGAAGATGTTCATCGAGCCGAACAGCGCGCCGTCCTGGAACAGGACGCCGAACCGGCGGCGCACCTCGTACAGCTCGTTCTCGCGGACGCGGGGCACGTCGCGGCCGTCCACGTAGACGTGGCCGCGGTCCGGGCGCAGCAGCCCCACCAGGTTCTTCAGAAAGACCGACTTGCCCGTGCCGGACGGCCCGAGCAGCGCGGAGATCTCACCGGCGGGGATCGTGAGCGTGACGTCCTCCCACACCACCTGCCGCCCGAACGACTTCTTGAGCCCTTCCACCCGGATCTCGATGCCCATGGCGACTCCAACGGGCGGAGGCCGGGGGCGGGGTGGATCCCGTGGCCTGCAGCCGCCCCCGCCGCCTTCGACGATACGTCCGGCCGGACGCGCCGGGGAGGCCCGTCCCGGACCGCCGGCGACCGGTATTGGACGCCTCATCCAAGGTCGGCCGGGTTTCGGCCATCGGGCCACCATGCCCGAAATATGGGTTCGGACTCGAACCCAATGTGCCAACGCATGCGGTGATCCTTCGGCAGATTCTCGGGTTCCGTTCAGCGAGGCGGGACACCAGGCTCGGGGGCGACCTCCGGCGCGCCACAAGGGGCGCGCCCAATCCCCTCTGGAGGCCCAGTGAAGATCCGTCACACCCGCGGACGCGGACCGGTCGTGCTGTGCGCGGCCCTCGGACTGACGGCGGCCGGCCTGGCCGTCGTCCCGAGCCTCGCGAACGCGACCCCCCGGAGCGAGGACGTCGCCCAGACGGCGTCCGACTCCCCGATGCTCGCCCAGTCCCACCTGGCCAGGGGACTGTCCACCAAGCTCGGCGGAGCCACCGCCGGGTCGTACGTGGACGACGCGACCGGCAGGCTCGTGGTCACCGTGACCAACGCGACGGCGGCCGAGTCCGTCCGCGCGGCGGGCGCCCAACCACGCACGGTCAGCCGATCGGGCGGCGATCTGAAGAAGGTGATGGCCGCGCTCAAACGGGACGCGACCGTCCCGGGCACCGCCTGGGCGGCCGATCCCAAGACCGACCAGGTCGTCCTGTCGGTCGACAGGACGGTCACCGGCGCGAGGCTCGCGAAGGTGAAGAAGGCGGCGGCCAAGCACGGCGCCGCCGTCCGGCTCTCCCACGTCGGCGGCAAGTTCCGGCCGCTGACGGCGGGAGGCGAGGCCATCTGGACCGACGGCGGGCGCTGCTCGCTGGGGTTCAACGTCAAGAAGGGCTCGGACTACTACTTCCTGACCGCGGGGCACTGCACCGCGATCGGCAAGTCGTGGTCGGCCACGCAGGGCGGCACGCCGCTCGGCGACACCGTGGACGGGACCTTCCCCGGCCACGACTACGGCCTGGTCAAGTACGCGAGCGCCCCGTCCGACACCAAGGGCGTGGTGAGCCTGTACGGCAAGGGCGAGCAGGACATCACCGGCGCCGGTGAGGCGGTGGTCGGGCAGACCGTCACCCGCAGCGGCAGCACCACCCAGGTGCACGACGGCAAGGTGACCGCGCTCGACCAGACGGTGAACTACCAGGAGGGGTCGGTCTCCGGCCTCATCCAGACCACCGTCTGCGCCGAGCCGGGCGACAGCGGCGGGTCGCTGTTCGCCGGGGACAAGGCCCTCGGGCTGACCTCGGGCGGCAGCGGCGACTGCACGTCCGGTGGGGAGACCTTCTTCCAGCCGGTCGGCCCGGCGCTGGAGGCGTTCGGCGCCGAGCTGTACTGACCGCAGCACTGAAGCGGTCCTGACCGCAGCACGACCGCGGTACTGACCGCGGGCCGGCTCCCATCGCGGAGGGTGCGGTGTCCCGGCGGCCGACGGGACGCCGCACTCGTCTCGACTACAACTGTCAAACCAGCAATCATGCCCGTTTCTTCGCAGATATCCCGTACGTTTTCCGCCAATTCGTCCCACCTGAGATAAGCATGATCATCCCTAGGCGGACGGCTCCGGGTCACGGATGCTCAGCAGACCTCCGGCGCGTCAACCGGGCGCGCCCGCATCCCCCTGGAGGCTCCCAGTGCGTACCCCGCACTCGCGTGCACGCCGCGTCGCCCTCGTCGGCTCGGCCGCCGCGCTCCTCACCGCCGCCCTGTCCACCCCCGCCGCGCACGCGTCGGCGACGTCCCCCGCCCCCTCCCCCGCCGACCGCCAGAACCGGCTCGCCGACTCGCTCGCGCGCACGCTCGGCGACCGCAGCGCCGGGTCCTACCTCGACGCGTCCGGCAAGCTCGTCGTCACCGTGTCGGACGCCGCGAGCGCGAACGCCGTGCGCGCGGCGGGCGCGCAGCCGCGCACCGTCGCCCGGACCGGCGCCGTCCTCAACCGGGCCATGGACGCGCTGAAGCGGGACGCGACCGTCCCCGGCACGGCGTGGGCCGTCGACCCGAAGACCAACCAGGTCGTCCTGTCCGTGGACAGCACCGTCACCGGCGCGAAGCTCGCGAAGGTGAAGAAGGCCGCGGCCAAGCAGGGCACGGCCGTCCGCACCGAGCGCGTGGCCGGGGCGTTCCGGACGTTCACGGCCGGCGGCGACGCGATCTACACCGGCAACTACCGCTGCTCCCTCGGCTTCAACGTCAAGGTGGGCGGCGCGTACTACTTCCTGACCGCCGGGCACTGCACGAACCTCGGCAGCACCTGGTACTCCAACTCGGCGCACACCGCCGTGCTCGGCACGAGGGCGGGCAGCACCTTCCCGGGCCATGACTACGGCATCGTGAAGTACTCGTCCACGCCGACCGACACGACCGGCGTCGTCGACACCTACGGAGGCAGCCAGAACATCACCTCCGCGGCCAACCCGACCGTCGGGCAGAGCGTGCGCCGCAGCGGCAGCACGACGCACGTCCACTCCGGGACGGTCACCGCGCTCAACCAGACCGTCAACTACGCCGAGGGCACCGTCACCGGCATGATCCGCACGACCGTCTGCGCCGAGGGCGGCGACAGCGGCGGCTCGCTCTACTCGGGCACCACCGCGCTGGGCCTCACCTCCGGCGGCAGCGGCAACTGCACCTCGGGCGGGACGACGTTCTTCCAGCCCGTCACCGGCGCGCTGAGCGCGTACGGCGCGTCCGTCTACTAAATCCGTCACACCCCGATCCGTGTCCCCGGTCGGGGTTCCCCGGCCGGACGGTTCCGACCGTCCGGCCGGGGGCTCCTAGTTCAGCGGCCCGGGCTGCCGGCCAGGTCAGTGACCGGACGTGGGGACCTCGAGGCGGCTCAGCAGCTCGCGGACCACCGCGTCGCGCTGCTCCTGGAGGTAGAAGTGGCCGCCGGGCAGCACCTTCAGCGCGAAGTCCCCGGACGTGGACCCGCGCCACTGCGCCGCCTGCTCCACGGACACGTCCTTGTCCTTGTCGCCGACGATCGCGGTGACCGGGACGTCCAGCCGGGGCCCGTCGTCCGGCCGGTACGACTCGACGACCGCGAAGTCGTTGCGGACGTACGGCAGGACGAGTTCGCGCAGCTCAGGGTCCTGCATCGCGGCGACGTCGGTGCCGCCGAGCGCGACGAGCTCGGCCACCACGGCGTCGTCGTCCATCGCGGAGATGCGGCGCCGCTCGCCCCAGTCGTGCGGAGCGCGCGCCCCGGACGCGAAGAAGTGCGCGAT
The DNA here is from genome assembly GCF_000518265.1 of Actinomadura oligospora ATCC 43269. Lineage (GTDB taxonomy): Bacteria > Actinomycetota > Actinomycetes > Streptosporangiales > Streptosporangiaceae > Spirillospora > Spirillospora oligospora. Next base: position 72,169 of record NZ_JADG01000020.1, read on the forward strand.
CCGCATCCCGCGCTCCCGCATGAGCCGCGCCGTCTCGTAGGCGACCACCGACCCCATGCTGTGCCCGAAGAGGATCGCCGGACGGTCCGCGTGCTGGGCGATGGCCCCGGCGACGAGCCGCGCGAGCCGCCGCGCGTCCGGGATCAGCGCCTCCCCGATCCGGTCGGAGCGTCCGGGGTACTGGACGGCGTGCACCTCGATCGCGGGCCCGACGGCCTCGGCCCAGTCGCGGTAGAACACCGCCGACCCGCCCGCGTGCGGAAAGCAGAACATGCGCAGCGGCGCCCACGGACGCGCGACCGTGCATCGGAACCAGGTCATGGCACGAACTCCTCGACTTCCTCGGGGACGGGGCGGGCCACACGGGGGTCGTTCGGCAGGGGCCAGGGGGCGAGGCGCGGATCGGGGACGGTCTTGGACTCGACGGACTCGGCGGCGACGGTGAAGCCTCGGCTGCGGTAGTTGCCGATCGCGTTGGGGTGGTCGAGCGAGCTGGTGCGCAGCCAGACGCGGGTGGCGGGACCGGCGTGCCCGGCCCAGAGACGCCCGCGCTGCCAGGCGCGGCGCGTGCACTGCTCGACGAGGTAGCCGCCGTAGCGGCGGCCGACGAACGCCGGGGTGAGGCCGACGAGGTGGATCTCGGTGTCGCCGCCGGGCTGCGCCTCGATCTCGAAGTACCCGGCGACGGTGCCCTCGGCCATGACGATCCAGGTGGACAGCTCGGGGCGGTCCACCCAGCGCGTCCAGTCGGCGTGCGTCCAGCCGAACCTGTCGGTCCAGCAGACGCGCGCGCCGACCGCCGCGTACAGCGCGCGGTTGACGTCCGGGGACGGCACCCGCGCGAGGGTGAAGGTCATCTCGACGGACGGGAGCGGGGCGGGACGGAGCGCGTCCGGGTCGCGCATCTCCATCGTCCACTCGGTGACCGCCGGGATCTCGACAGGACCGGGCCCCGGATCAGCCACCCATGGCCTCCACCAGGCCGTTCGGCCGCATGTCGGTCCAGTTCGTCTCGATGAACTCGACGCACGCGGCGCGGCCGTCGGCGGCCTTGGCGATCGTCCAGCCTGCCGGGACCTCGGCGAACGACGGCCAGAGCGAGTACTGCCCCTCGTCGTTGCGCAGGACGAGGAACGTGCCCTCGGGGTCGTCGAACGGGTTGGTCATCGGGCGATCCTTCCGGCCTGGGGATTTGTCAGATTAGCGTGTTGTTTGTCCAGCTCGCTGGCCAGGACCGGCCCCATCACGGCGACCGGGCCGGGCTCCATCAGGGCGTGGTGCCCGGCGTCCACGGGGTGCTCGGCGACGCGTCCGGTCATGACCGCGCCCCAGTGCTCGGCGGGCGCGGGCGCGTCCGCCGGACGGTCCCGGAGCGCGGTGAAGTACAGCAGGTCGCCGCGGTAGGCGCCGGGCTCGTAGGTCTCGGCCTGGCGGATGCCCGCCTGGTAGGCGTGGAAGACCCGGACCAGGTCGTCCTCGCCCAGGGTGGACAGGACGTCGGCGCGCGCGGCGAGCAGCTCCATGATCTTCGGGACGTCGGGCTCGCCGCCCGGGGCGACCGCCTCGGGGTCCATGCCGATCGCGCCGAGCACCTCGGGCAGGACGTCGCGCTCGGCCGAGCCCAGATCCTGGCCGTAATAGGAGTCGATCAGCGCGAGCATCCCGATCTCCTCGCCCTGGGCCTGGAGCAGGCAGGCCATCTCGTAGGCGATGAGGCCGCCGAGCGACCAGCCCGCGAGGTGGTACGGGCCGTGCGGCCGGACGGTCCGGATCAGCTCGACGTAGTCGGCGGCCAGCGAGGCGACGTCGGCGGCCGGTTCCGCGCCGGTGAACACCCGCGACTGGAGTCCGTAGACCGGCTGGTCGGCGGGCAGGTGCGCCTGGAACTGCAGGTAACCCCAGGCCAGGCCGCCCGCCGGGTGGACGAAGAACAGCGGCGGCTTCGTCGCGGTCCCGCCGATCGGCCTGATCGGAAGGAGGGGCTCCAGACCGATGTCGGCGTCGGCGGACGCGCGCCGGACGATCTTCTCCACGGTCTGGTGGGTGAACACGTCGCGCGGGGTCAGCTCGACGCCCGCCTGCCTGGCCCGGCCGACCAGCCGGAGCGCGGTGACGCTGTCGCCGCCGAGGTCGAAGAACGACACGTCCGCGCCGACCTCGTCCAGACCGAGGACGTCGGCGAACACCGCGCAGAGGGTCTTCTCGTCGGCGGTCTCGGGGGCGCGTCCGGCGGCGGCCCCGGCGAGGTCCGGGACGGGCAGGGCGCGGCGGTCGAGCTTGCCGGTCGGCCCGAGGGGCAGGGCGTCGAGCGCGACGATCGCGGACGGCACCATGTGGTCGGGCAGCCGCCGGGCGACCGCGGCGCGCAGGGCGGGCGCGTCGACGGGCGTCCCGGCGGACGGGACGACGTAGGCGACCAGGCGCTTCACGTCGCCGTCCCGGTGAACGAGAACGGCGGCGTGCGCGACGCCGTCCAGTCCGGTCAGGGCGGCCTCGATCTCGCCCAGCTCGATCCGGAAGCCGCGGATCTTCACCTGGAAGTCGGCGCGGTCGACGTACTCGAGGACGCCGTCCTCGCGGCGGCGCATCAGGTCGCCGGTGCGGTACATGCGGGCGCTGGGCGGGCCGAACGGGTCGGCGACCCAGCGCTCGGCGGTCAGGGCGGGCCGGTGCAGGTAACCCCGTCCGGTGCCGGAACCGGCGATGTACGCCTCGCCGGTCACGCCGGATGGTACCGGACGCAACGCCTCGTCCAGCACGTACAGCCGCATGCCGCCCATCGGACGGCCCAGAACAGGCGTGGTCTCGTCCGGGTTCGCGAGTGCCGTCCGCATGTCGGCGTGGGTGGCGTAGGTGGTGCTCTCGGTCGGTCCGTAGACGTGGCCGAGGGCGGTGTCCGGGCAGGCGGCGAGGACCTTCCGCATGGCGGCGACCGAGCCGGACTCGCCGCCGGTCAGCACCTCGCGCAGCCCGGCGAACGCCTCGGGCCGCTCCTCCGCGACCAGGTTGAAAAGGGCCGTCGTGATGAAGAGGCCGGTGACGTCGCAGTCCTTGACCAGGCGTTCGATCTCGGCGGCGTCGACGCGTCCGGGCGGGGCGACCACAGACGTGCCGCCCGCGAGCAGCGGCACCCACAGCTCGTAGGTGGACGCGTCGAACGCGTGCGGCGAGTGGACGAGCACGCGGTCGTGCGCGCCGCTCCGCATCGCGGGGTCGGTGGCGAGGTCCACGACGTTCTGGTGGGTGAGCATCGCGCCCTTGGGCTGCCCGGTCGAGCCGGATGTGAACATCACGTAGGCGAGTTGCTCGGGGTGGACGGCGACGCCGGGATCGGTGTCCGGGCTCGCGGCGAGGTCGGCGGACCGGTCGATGACGATGAGCTCGGCGTCGATGTCCAGGTCCGTGACGCGGTGCAGCATGGCCTGGTCGACCAGGAGGACGGGCGCGCCGACCTCGGCGACCGCCCACGTGATGCGGTCCGCCGGGTAGCTGTGGTGGATCGGCGCGTACGCGCCGCCCGCCTTGAGGATGCCGAGGGTCGCGACGACGACGTCCGCCGACCGTTCGAGGAGCATCGCCACGCGTGTCTCGCGCTCGACGCCACGCGCGCGCAGGAGATGGGCGAGCTGGTTGGCGCGCCGGTTCAGCTCGCCATAGGTGATGCCGCCGTCGGGCGTGCGCAGGGCCTCCCTGTCAGGATCGGCCTCGGCGAGGGCCGCGAAGCGCGCGATGATCGTCTCGGGGACGCGTCCGACCGGCTCCCCCTGCCAGCCTTCGAGGAGCTGCCTGCGCTCGTCGTCGGACAGCACGTCGATGCGGCCCAGCGGGACGTCCGGCTCGTGCGCGACGGCGCGGAGGACGCGTTCCAGCCGGTCCATGATCCGTTCGGCCTGGTCGGCGCTGAACAGGTCGAGGCGGTGGTCGAGCCGCAGCGACAGCCGCTCGCCCGGGACGGCGGCGAGCGCGAGGGGGTAGTGCGACGCGTCGTAGCCGCCGACGCCGTGCAGGGTCAGCCCGCCGAGCTCGGCTCCGGCGGCCTCCGGGTCGAACGGGTAGTTCTCCAGGACGGTCATCGTGTCGAAGAGCGTGCCGATCCCGGACAGCCGCTGGATGTCGGCCAGTCCGAGGTGGTGGTGCGGCAGCAGGTCGGCCTGGCGGCCCTGGAGGTCCGTCAGCGCTTGCGCGATCGTGTCCTGCGGGCTCGCCGTCACGCGGACGGGCAGCGTGTTGATGAACAGGCCGATCATCTGCTCGACGCCCGGCAGGTCCGCCGGACGGCCCGACACCGCCGCGCCGAACGTCACGTCGCCGCGTCCGGTGAGCCGTCCGAGCAGGACGCCCCACGCCAGTTGCAGGACGGTGTTGAGCGTGACGTTGTGCGCGCGGGCCCGGCCCGCGAGCGCCCGCGTCAGCTCCGGGTCGAGTTCGCGGCGGACACGGCCGGGCTCGGCGCCCTCGGGCGGCTCGGGAGCGCCCGGCGCGACGAACGTCGGCTCCTCGATCCCGGCCAGCGCGTCGCGCCAGGCGGCCTCGGCGGCCTCGCGGTCCTGTTTCGCGAGCCACGCGAGGTGGTTCTTGTACGGGGTGACGCGCGGCAGGCCGCTGTCGTCGCCCTTGGTCAGGTACAGCGCGAACAGCTCGGTCTGCAGGATCGGGGTGGACCAGCCGTCCAGCAGGATGTGGTGGTTGGTGAAGATCAGCCGATGGCGGTCGTCCGCCAGCCTGAGCAGGACGAACCGGAGCAGCGGCGGCTTGGCCAGGTCGAACGGCCGCGCGCGCTCGCGGCCCGCGAGGCGGTCGGCCTCGGTCTCGGCGTCCGGGTGCGCGGTGAGGTCGATCTCCTCCCACGGCGTCCGCACCTCGCGGACGATCACCTGGACCGGCGTGCCCTCCTTGCGCTGCCGGAACGCCGCCCGCAGGTTCGCGTGCCGCCGCAGCAGCGTCGCGGCGGCGGCCTTCAGCGCGCCCGTGTCGAGCGCGCCGCGCAGCTCGACCACGGCCTGCGCGGTGTAGACGTCGGCGGACGCGTCGGCGTAGCGGGCGTGGAAGAACAGGCCCTGCTGCAGCGGCGACAGCGGCCAGACGTCCTGGAGCTGCGACGGCTTCTTCGGGGCGGCCCCGGGGACGGCGGTCAATCGAGCTCCAAGTCGGAGAAGTCGTCGAATTCGGCGGCCAGCTCGTCGATCTCGTCCTGGTCGATCTCGATCAGGGACAGGTCGGACGGGGTGAACCCGCCGCCCGCGCCCTCGGTCACGTGGATCACCAGGCCGCGCAGCGCGGCGGTCCAGCGGTCGGCCAGCGCGCGGACGCGGTCCTCCTCGAACAGGCCGCCCGCGTACGTCCAGGTCGCGGACAGGACCGGCCCGGACGGCAGGCCGCGGGTGTGCGCGTTGACCTCGATCGCGTGGACGAGACCGAGCGCGTCGTCCTGGCCCCCGGCGAGCGCGGCGTCGTCGCCGGCGCCCGCGGGCGACCAGTCGGCGTCGCCGTCCTCGGCCGCGGCGACGCGCCCGAGGTAGTTGAAGGCGATCTGCGGCGTCCGGCGGCCTTCACCCGGAGCGGCGAGCAGACCGTGGCCGATGCCGTTGTCGGGGACGCGGCGCAGCTGTTCCTTGACCTTCTTCAGCGCGGTTCCCGCAGCCTCGCCGCCGCTCTCGACCTCGCTCCGGGCGACGTGGCCCGCTTGGCCCGCGTGGCCCGCGACGCCCGCCTCGCCCGCGTCGAGCGCGACGGGGAAGATCGAGGTGAACCAGCCGACCGTCCGGGACAGGTCGACGCCCGGCACGACCTCCTCACGGCCGTGCCCTTCGAGGTCGATGAGGACGGCCGTACGCGGGTCGCCGCGCCAGCCCGCGACGGCGACGGCGAGCGCGGTGAGCAGCACGTCGTTCGCTCGGGCGTGGAACGCGGCCGGAACGTCGGTGAGCAGCGGCCCGGTCACGTCGGCGGGCAGCTCGACGGTGAGGTGCCGGGCCGTGCCGAAGGTGTCGACGGCCGGATCGAGCGCGCGGGCCGCCAGCGCCGGGTCCGGCGTTTCCTCGATCTCCCGCCAGAAGGACGCCTCGGCGGCGCGCCCGGGGTCCGCGGCCTCGGCGACGAGCTTCTGCGCCCAGCGCCGGAAGGAAGTCGGGACGGGTTCCAGGTCGGCTCCGGCCCAGGCCGCGACCAGGTCGGGCAGGACGATGCGCCAGGACACACCGTCCACCACCAGGTGATGGGCCGTGACGAGAAGGCGTCCGCGCCGGTCGGGACCGGCGTCGAGCCAGACCGCCTGAACCATGACGCCGTCTTCGGGTGCCAGCCTGCGGCGGGCGTTCAGCGACTCCTCGCGCAGGATCTCCCTGAGCGCGGCGACGTCCAGCCCTTGGACGTCCACGCGGCGGACGAGCTGCGACGCGTCCGGCACACCGGGCTCGGGCACCTCGAAGTGACCGCCCGCCGTGACGCGGAGGCGGAGCATGTCGTGGTGGTCCAGGACGCGCCGGAGCGCGGCCGTCAGGCGGTCGACGCCGAGGCCGGGCGGGGTGACGAGGAGCATCCGCTGGCTGTAGTCGCCGGTCGGGCCGTGCAGCCCGCCGAACCAGCGCATGATCGGCGTCGGCGGGACGGGCCCGAGCGCCGCGCCGGGCGCCTCGGCCTCGGCCTGCTCGCCTTCCCCGACCGGTTGCGCGACGGCGGCCAGCCCTTCGACGGTCTGGTGCTGGAAGACATCGCGAGGGGAGATGACCAGGCCCTGCTGGCGGGCGCGGGAGACGAGCTGGATGGCGATGATCGAATCGCCGCCGAGGTCGAAGAACCCGTCGTCGATCCCGACCTTCTCCAGGCCGAGAACCTCCGCGAACAGCCCCGCCAGGGTCTCTTCGGCGAGCGTCCGGGGAACGCGGGAGCCGGGCTTGGCCTGGAAGTCGGGTGCGGGGAGCGCCTTGCGGTCGAGCTTGCCGTTGACGGTCAGCGGGAGGGCGTCGAGGGCGACGACGGTCGCCGGGACCATGTAGTCCGGAAGTGTCGCATTGACGAAACGCCGCAGGTCAGAGGCGTCAAGGTCGGTGGCGGGCGTGGACGGGACGGCGTAGGCGATCAGCTTCTCGTCCCGCAGGACAACCGCCGCATCCGCCACGGTCTCGTGACGGACGAGTGCGGACTCGACCTCGCCCAACTCGATGCGGAACCCGCGCAGCTGAACCTGCTGATCGGCGCGGCCGAGGTATTCGAGCGCGCCGTCCTTGCACCAGCGGCCGAGGTCCCCGGTGCGGTACATGCGCGCGCCCGGCTTGCCCGAGAACGGTTCGGCCACGAACCGTTCGGCGGTGAGGCCCGGCCGGTTGAGATAGCCGCGCGCGAGGCCGTCACCCGCGACGTACAGCTCACCGACCACACCCGCCGGAACGGGCTGAAGCCGCTCGTCCAGGACGTATATGCGGAGGTCAGGGATGCCGACACCGATGATGCTGCCGGGAGCGTTGGCGGCGTGGACGCGGTCGAGCGCCATGTACGAGACGTGGACGGTCGTCTCGGTGATCCCGTACATGTTGACCAGCGTCGGAGCGTCGTCGGCGTGACGGCCGTACCAGTCGTCCAGACGTCCGAGTTCGAGCGCTTCGCCACCGAACACGACATACCGGAGTGCCAGATCCGTGCCCGGATTCTCCCGGTCAGCCGCCATGAGCTGGTAGAACGCCGACGGCGTCTGGTTCAGGACGGTGACCTGCTCCGCCGCGAGCAGCCTCAGGAACTCCTCCGGCGAACGCGAAGTCAGATACGGGACCACAACGAGACGACCGCCGTTCAGCAGTGGCCCCCACAGTTCCCACACCGAGAAGTCGAACGCATAGGAGTGGAACAACGTCCACACATCGTCCGGACCGAAGGAGAACCATTCCTCGGTCGAGCGCAGCAAACGTACGACGTTCTGATGCGGAACGACCACGCCCTTCGGCCGTCCCGTCGACCCGGAGGTGTAGATCACGTACGCCGGGTTGTCCGGCGAGATCTCGACGCCTTCGAGGTTCTCCGGCGAGTGGTCGCCTTCGACATCGATGCTGGTCACGGTCAGGATCGGCGCGGCGTCCGAGACCATGTGGGCGATGCGGTCGGCCGGATAGTCCGGATCGATCGGGACGTAGGCGGCGCCCGTCTTCAGGACGGCGAGGACGCCGATGACCAGGTCGGCCGATCGGGGCAGCTTCAGCGCGACGAAGGTCTCCGGGCCCGCGCCCTGCGCGGCCAGGTGCCGGGCGAGGCGGTTCGCCGCCGCATTGACCTCCGCATACGTCCACGAACGCCCCTCGAACGACACCGCCACCGCAGAAGGACAAGCCGCCACCCGCGCCTCGAACAACGCCGGAATCGTCGCCCGCTCAGCGACCGGCGACGAACCGCCCGCCCACGTGCGCAGCAGGGTGCGGCGCTCGGAGCGGTCGAGGATCTCGGCGGTGGAGATCGGCTCGTCCGGGGCGTCCACGACCTCACGCAGGAAGCGCTCGAAGCGGGCGGCGAGTCCAGCTGCCGTGTCGGGGTCGAACAGGTCGAGCGCGTACTCCAGCCCGGCCGCGATCCCGGCCGGGGATCCAGCGTCGTCGGCGAGTTCCTGCAGGTAGAGCGACAGGTCGTACTTGGCGGTGCCGAGTGGGAGGTCCACCGGGCCGCCGGTGAGGCCGTCGAGTTCGAGGGTCGCCTCGGGGTTGTTCTGGAAGGACAGCGCGACCTGGAACAGCGGGTGCCGGGCCATGGAACGCGCCGGGTTCAGCACGTCGACCAAGCGCTCGAACGGGACATCCTGGTGCGCGTACGCCGCGAGGTCGGTCTCCCGCACGCGCGCGATGAGCTCACGGAAGGACGGGTCGCCGGACGTGTCGGTGCGCAGCACGAGCATGTTGACGAACATGCCGACGAGATCGTCCAGGGCTTCGTCCGTGCGGCCCGCGATCGGGGAGCCGATCGGGACGTCCGTCCCGGCGCCGAGACGGGTGAGCAGCGCGGCGAACGCGGCCTGCATGACCATGAACAGGCTCGCGCCCGACTCGCGGGCCAGGCCGAGGAGCGCGCCGTGCAGGCCCGTGTCCAGCTCGAACGTGAACGTGCCGCCCCGGTAGGACGCCTCCGCCGGACGCGGACGGTCCGCCGGAAGCACCAGCTCCTCCGGCAGGCCCTCCAGGGCCTCCTTCCAGAAAGCGATCTGCGAGGCGGCCACCGACGACGCGTCGTCCTCGGAGCCGAGGAGCGAACGCTGCCAAAGCGTGTAGTCCGCGTACTGCACCGGCAGCGGAGCCCACGTCGGCGCGTCCCCGGCGACCCGCGCCACGTACGCGGTCAGGACGTCGCGCGCGAGCGGGGCCATCGACCAGCCGTCACCCGCGATGTGGTGCATGACCAGCAGAACCACGTGCTCGTCGGCGGACAGCCGGAACAGGGCCGCGCGCAGCGGCGGCTCGGCCGACAGGTCGAAGCCCTGGCCGACGACGGATGCCAGGGCGAGCGGCAGGGCGTCCGCGGCGGTCTCGGTGACCGGCAGCCGGGGACGGGCGGCCGACGGGTCCAGGACCAGCTGGCGGGGCGTGCCCGCGACGTCGGGGAAGATCGTCCGCAGCGCCTCGTGGCGGGTCACGACGTCGGCCAGCGCCGCTTCGAGCGCGGACGCGTCGAGCGGGCCGTTCAACCGCAGCGCGACCGGCATGTTGAACGTCGCGGACGGCCCGTCGAACCGGTTGAGGAACCAGAGCCGCTGCTGCGCGTACGACAGCGGAAGCACGTCCGGACGCTCGGCGGGGACCAGCGCCGGACGGGAGGTTCCGGCGGCCGAGGCGAGCCGCGCCGACAGCCCGGCGACGGTCGGGGCCTCGAACAGCGCCCGGACGGGCAGTTCCACGCCGAGCGCCGTCCGGATCCGGCTGACCAGGCGCGTCGCGGTGAGCGAGTCGCCGCCGAGTTCGAAGAACCCGTCGTCCACGCCGATCCGCGCGACGCCGAGGACCTCGGCGAACAGCCCGCACAGGATCTCCTCCTGCGGGGAGCGCGGCGCGCGTCCGGCGCCCGGGGCCGAGGCGTCGGGCTCGGGCAGGGCGCGCTTGTCGACCTTGCCGTTGACGGTCAGCGGCAGCGCGGGCAGGACGGTCAGGGACGGGATCATGTGGTCCGGCAGGTGCGCGGCGGCGTGGCGGCGGAGCGCGGCGGCGTCCACGGTCGCGGGCACGACGTACGCGGCGAGGCGCTTGTCCCCCGAGGCGTCCTCGCGGACGGTCACGACGGCCTGCCCGACTCCGTCGAACCGGGACAGGACGTTCTCGATCTCGCCGAGCTCCACGCGGAAGCCGCGGATCTTCACCTGGTCGTCGGCGCGGCCGAGGAACTCGATCGTGCCGTCCGGGGTCCATCGCGCGAGGTCGCCCGTCCGGTACATGCGCGCGCCCGGCTCGCCTGCGAAGGGGTCGGCCACGAACCGTCCGGCCGTCAGGCCCGGCCGGTTCAGGTATCCGCGCGCGACCTGGACGCCCGCCAGGTACAGCTCGCCGGGGACACCGACCGGGGCGGGCTGGAGCGCCGAGTCGAGCACGTGGGCGCGGGCGCCGGGGTGCGGGCCGCCGACGGTCGGCCGGGCGGCGTCCGCGACGACGACGCTCATGGTGTCGATCGTCGCCTCGGTCGGGCCGTAGAAGTTCCGGACGGTCACGCCGTCGAGCGCGCGCAGGTCGTCCCAGAGCGCGTCGCCGATCGCCTCGCCGCCGATGAGCAGCTGCGTCGGCCGGTGCCCGCCCGCGGAGAGCAGCCCGGCCTCGCGGAGCGACTGGAAATGGGACGGGGTGGTGTTGACCAGGTCGATCCGGCGGGACGCGATGTAAGCCGCGAACGCCTCCACGTCGCGCCGGACGCCGTCGCCGATCAGGTGCAGCTCGTGGCCGTGGATCATCCACAGCAGGCCCATCCACGAGGTGTCGAACGAGAACGACGCGAGGTGCGCGAACCGCAGCCGCCGACCTGCGCCCGCCTCGGCCTCCACGGGCTCGAAGAACCGGACGCGGTGCGCGTCGTAGTAGTTCAGCAGGCCCGCGTACGGGACGACGACGCCCTTGGGACGTCCCGTCGAGCCGGACGTGTAGATCACGTACGCCGAGTTCTCCGGCGACACCGTCCGGGCGGGGTCCGTCGCGGGCCGGTCCGCGGCGAACGCCTCGTGCGCGGGCGTGAGGGAGAGGGCCGGGTTCGCGTCCTCCAGCATGGACGCGATGCGGTCGTCCGGGTATTCGGGATCGACCGGGACGTAGGCCGCGCCCGCCTTCAGGACGCCGAGGATCGCGACGACGATCTCGGGCGTCCGGGGCAGGACGAGCGCGACGCGGTCCTCCGGGCCGACGCCACGGGCGATCAGCTCGTGCGCGAGGCGGTTCGCGCGGCCGTTCAGCTCCGCGTAGGTGAGGGTCGTGTCGCCGCTGACCAGCGCGACCGCGTCCGGGGTGCGGGCGGCCCGCGCCTCGAAGAGGTCGATGACCGTGCCCGGGCGCGGCGTCACGGACGTGTCGTTCCAGGCGGCGAAGCGGGCCAGCTCGTCGTCCCTGGCGGGGGCGAGCGCGCCGATCGGGCGGTCCGGGTCGTCCGCGAACCGCTCCAGGACGCGCCGGACCCGTCCGAGCAGCGCCTCCGCGACGTCCCGCGTGTACACGTCGGGACGGTGGTTCAGGCGCAGCTCCATGCGGTCGGGGCCGGGCGCGGCGACCAGCGAGAGGGGGAAGTGCGTCGCGTCGTAGGCGTCCGCGCCGGTGATCCGGACGCCGTTCAGCGAGCCGTCCATGCTCGCCGGGTCGAACGGGTAGTTCTCCAGCACCGTCATGGTGTCGAAGAACGCGCCGCCGTGCCCGGCCGCCCGCTGGATGTCGGTGAGGCCGAGGTGGTGGTGCGGGAGCAGCTCGGTCTGCTCCTCCTGGAGCCGCTCGACGAGCGCGCCGAACGGCTCGTCCTGGCGGAACCGGACGCGGACCGGCAGCGTGTTGATGAACAGGCCGATCATCTGCTCGACGCCCGGCAGGTCCGCCGGACGCCCCGAGACGGTCGCGCCGAACGCCACGTCGTCGCGGCCGAGCATCCGCCCGAGGACGATCCCCCACGCGGCCTGAAGGACGGTGTTGAGCGTGGCGTTGTGGCGGCGCGCGACCCGCGTCAGCCTCCGCGTGAAGCGTTCCTCCAGCTCGGTGACCACGCGGCCGGGCGGGACGGGCCGGAGCCCGGCGGCCTCCGACGCGACCAGGCACGGCTCGTCCAGGCCGGACAGCGCCTTCTGCCAGGCGACCTCGGCGGCGCCGCGGTCCTGTTTCGCGAGCCAGGCGAGGTAGTTCTTGTACGGGGTGACGCGTGGCAGGCCGCTGTCGTCACCGCCCTGCAGGTACAGCAGGAACAGCTCGGTCGCGAGGACGGGCGTGGACCAGCCGTCCAGCAGGATGTGGTGGTTCGTCAGGATCAGCCGGTGCCGCTCCGGTCCGCGCCGCACCAGGACGAACCGCAGCAGGGGCGGCTCGGTCAGCGTGAACGGCCGCGACCGCTCGCGGGCGACGACCGCGTCCGCCTCGGCGTCGTCGGCCGCGTCGATGTCCTCCCACGGCAGGTCGACCGAGCGCGGGACGACCTGGACGGGCTTGGACAGGTCCTCGTGCCAGAACGCGGCGCGCAGGTTCGCGTGGCGGCGCAGCAGCGCCTCGGCGGACCGGCGCAGCACGGCCGCGTCGAGCGGTCCGTCCAGGTCCAGGACGAGCTGCGCCGTGTACACGTCGGCCGCGGCGTCGTCGAAGACGGCGTGGAAGAAGAACCCCTGCTGCAGCGGCGACAGCGGCAGGATGTCCTCGAGGTCCCCCCGGTTCACTACCTGTTCCTCCACGCGTCCTGCAGCTTGTCGATCTCGTTCTGGTCCAGGTCCACCAGCAGGTCGGACGTGGTGAACCCGCCCGCCTCGCCCGACGCCGCGTGCGCGACCAGGCCGCGCAGCGCCGCGAACCAGGCCGTGGCGAGGTCGCGGACGTCGTCCTCGGCGAGCAGGCCGTCCGGGAACGACCAGACGGCGGTCAGCTCCGGCCCGGACGGCAGGTCGCGGGTCACGGCGTTGACCTCCAGGACGTGCGCCATCGGCATGCGCGGGTCCTCCCCGGCGGGCAGCTCCTCGGGCGCGATCTCCCAGTCGCCGTCGCCTCCCGCGCCGACGCGGCCCAGGTAGTTGAACGCGATCTGCGCGGCCGGGATCTCGGCGAGTTCGGCGGCGGCGTCCCCGTCACCGCAGTGACGCAGCAGGCCGTATCCGAGTCCGCCGCCGCCGGGGACCGCGCGGAGCTGCTCCTTCACCTTCTTCAACGCCGTCCCGACGACCGGCCCGCCGCTCTCGACCTCGGCCCAGTCGGTCGTGCCCGGGTCGAGCCGGACGGGGTGGATCGCGGTGAACCAGCCCGCCGTCCGGGACAGGTCGACGCCGGGCACGACGTCCTCGCGGCCGTGCCCTTCGAGGTCGACGAGGACGCCGCCGGTCGTGCGTCCGCCACGTCCCTTGCGCCAGTGCGTGACGGCCAGCGCGAGCCCGGTCAGCAGGACGTCGTTCACGCGGCCGTGGTAGGCGGCGGGAACGTCGCTGAGCAGCGACTTCGTCACCTCCGCGGGCAGCGTCAGCCGGACCGAGGCGGCCCGTGCGGCGATGTCAACGCGCGGGTCGAGCGGACGGTCGGCGAGGTCCTGCCTGGGGCCGTCGACGATGTCGAGCCAGTCGTCCAGGTCGCCGGTGACGGCCGTGTCGGACGCCGCGCCGGTCAGCTTCTGCGCCCAGCGCCGGAAGGAGGTGGGGACGGGTTCGAGGTCGGCTCCGGCCCAGGCCGCGACCAGGTCGGGCAGGACGATGCGCCAGGACACGCCGTCCACGACCAGGTGGTGCAGGACGACCAGGAGCCGTCCGCGCTCCTCGCCCGCGTCCAGCCAGACGATCCGCGCGACCTCGCCGCGCGTGGGGTCGAGGGCGGTGCGAGCTGCGGCCACCTGGTCGGCGACGACCTGCCGGAGCTTGTCGGCGTCCAGGCCCGCGACGTCCACGCGGGTCACCAGGCCGTCCGCCTTCACGCTTCCGGCGTCCCGGACGACCGGCCGCCACTGGTCGCCGTCCACGTCGAGCGTGAGGCGCAGCATGTCGTGGTGGTCCAGGACCTTCTGGAACGCCTCGGTGAGGCCGCCGAGCGCGAGGCCGGGCGGGGTGATCAGCAGCGTGGCCTGGTGGAATCCGGAGATCAGCGCGGCGTCGCCGCCGACGCGCTCGCGCAGCCACCCGACGACCGGCGTCACCGGGACCGGCCCGGTTCCCGTACCGGGCTCCTCGATCTCGACGCGCTCGTCCTCGCCGACCGGTTGCGCGACGGCCGCCAGCTCCGCGACGGTCTGGTGCTGGAAGACGTCGCGGGGGGAGATGACGAGCCCTTGCTGGCGGGCGCGGGAGACGAGCTGGATGGCGATGATCGAGTCGCCGCCGAGATCGAAGAACCCGTCATCGATCCCGACGTGCTGGAGGCCGAGAACCTCGGCGTACAGCCCGGCCAAGGTCTCCTCCTCGGGCGTCCGGGCGACGCGGGAATCGGCCTTGGCCTGGAAGTCGGGGTTCGGCAGTGCCTTGCGGTCGAGCTTGCCGTTGACGGTCAGCGGGAGGGCGTCGAGAGCGACGACGGTCGCCGGGACCATGTAGTCCGGGAGTGTCGCATTGACGAAACGCCGCAGGTCAGAAGCATCAAGCTCGGTGCCTAGCGTGGACGGGACGGCGTAGGCGATCAGCTTCTCGTCCCGCAGAACGACCGCCGCATCCGCGACCGTCTCGTGCCGGACGAGTGCGGACTCGACCTCGCCCAACTCGATCCGGAACCCGCGCAACTGAACCTGCTGGTCGAAACGACCCAGGTACTCGAGGCGGCCATCGCTCAGCCAACGGCCGAGGTCGCCCGTCCGGTACATGCGCGCGCCGGGCTCGCCGCCGAACGGGTCGGCCACGAACCGCTCAGCCGTCAGGCCCGGCCGGTTCAGGTATCCGCGCGCCAGGCCGTCACCCGCGACGTACAGCTCACCGACCACACCCGCCGGAACGGGCTGAAGCCGCTCGTCCAGCACATATATGCGCAGGTCAGGGATGCCGACACCGATCACGCTGCCAGGCGCGGTCGCCGCATAGGTCCGGTCGAGCGCGACATAGGAGACATGAACGGTGGTCTCGGTGATCCCGTACATGTTGACCAGCGTCGGCGCATCCTCAGCGTGACCGCTGTACCAGTCGTCCAGACGCCCGAGTTCGAGCGCTTCGCCGCCGAACACGACATACCGGAGTGCCAGATCCGAGCCCGGATTCTCCCGGTCGGCAGCCATGAGCTGATAGAACGCCGACGGCGTCTGATTCAGCACCGTGACCTGCTCCGCCGCCAACAGCTTCAAGAACTCGTCCGGCGACCGCGAGGTCAGATACGGAACAACGACGAGACGACCGCCGTTCAGCAGCGGCCCCCACAGCTCCCACACCGAGAAGTCGAACGCATAAGAGTGGAACAACGTCCACACGTCGTCCGGACCGAAGGAGAACCAGGGCTCAGTGGAACGCAGCAAACGCACGACGTTCTGATGCGGGACGACGACGCCCTTCGGCCGTCCCGTCGACCCGGACGTGTAGATCACGTACGCCGGATGGTCCGGCGAGATCTCGACGCCTTCGAGATTCTCCGACGAGTAGTCGCCTTCGACATCGATGCTGGTCAGCGTGAGGACGGGCGCGGAGTCCTCGATCATGTAGGCGATGCGGTCGGCCGGATAGTCCGGATCGATCGGGACGTACGCCGCGCCCGCTTTCAGGACGGCCAGGACAGCGATCACCATCTCGGCCGAACGCGGAAGTGACAGCGCGACGTTCTGCTCCGGCCTGACGCCCTGCGCGACGAGGTGCCGGGCAAGCCGGTTCGCCGCCGCGTTCACTTCGGCATACGTCCACGAACGCCCCTCGAACGACACCGCCACCGCAGAAGGACGAGCCGCGACCTGCGCCTCGAACAACGCCGGAATCGTCGCCCGCTCGGCGACCGGCGACGAACCGCCCGCCCAGTCGTCCAGGATCGTGGCGCGCTCGGCCGGGTCGAGTACCTCGACCTCGCCGACGCGGGCGTCCGGCGACGTGAGCAGCGCGGTGAGGAAGCGTTCGAAGCGGGCGGCGATGCCGGCGGCGGTCGCCGGGTCGAACAGGTCGAGGGCGAACTCCAGCTCCCCGTCCAGCCCGGCCGGGGAGCCGTCCGCGCCGGTCCTCTCGGTCAGGACCATGAGCAGGTCGAACCGGGCGACTCCGGCGTTCAGCGTCTCGGGCTCGGCGGTGAAACCGGGCAGTTCGAGCCGCGCCTCAGGGTTGTTCTGGAAGGTGAGGCCGACCTGGAACAGAGGGTGGCGGCCCAGGTGGCGCGGCGGGTTCAGCACCTCCACGAGCCGTTCGAACGGGACGTCCTGGTGCGCGTACGCCGCGAGGTCGGTCTCCCGCACGCGCGCGATCAGCTCGCGGAACGTCGGGTTCCTGGACGTGTCGGTCCGGAAGACCAGGATGTTCACGAACATGCCGACCAGGTCGTCCAGGGCCTCGTCGGTGCGGCCCGCGATCGGGGAGCCGATCGGGACGTCCGTCCCGGCGCCGAGGCGGGTGAGCAGCGCGGCGAACGCGGCCTGGGTGACCATGAAGGGGCTCGCGCCGGTCTCGCGGGCGACCGCGAGCAGGGCCTCGTGCGTGGCGGGCGGCAGCGTGAAGCGGGTCATCCCGCCCCGGTAGGACGCTTCCACCGGACGCGGACGATCGGCCGGAAGCGCCAGCTCCTCCGGAAGACCGTCCAGAGCCCCCTTCCAGAACGCGATCTGCGAAGCCACCAGCGACGACGCGTCATCCTCGGAACCGAGAAGCGAACGCTGCCAAAGCGTGTAGTCCGCATACTGCACCGGCAGCGGAGCCCACTGCGGCGCGTCCCCGGAGACCCGCGCCGCATAGGCGGCCAGCAGGTCACGCGCCAGTGGAGCGAGCGACCAGCCGTCACAGGCGACATGGTGCATCAGCAGCAGCACGACGTGCTCGTCAGCGGACAGCCGGAACAGGGACGTCCGCAGCGGCGGCTCGGCGGTGATGTCGAACAGGTACCCGGCGGCCATCGCCAGCCGCATCGGCAGCTCGGCCTCGCTCGTCTCCACGACCGACAGCTCGGGCGTCGCGACCTCCAGCGGCAGAACGTGCTGGTGAGGAACACCGTCGACGTCCGGCAGGACGGTCCGGAGCGACTCGTGGCGGGCGACGACGTCGGAGAGCGCGGCGCGCAGCGCGGACTCGTCCAGCGCCCCGCGGATCCGCAGCGCGAGCGGCATCTTGTACGTCGAGGACGGCCCCTCGAACCGGTTGAGGAACCACAACCGCTGCTGCCCGTAGGAGAGGGGCACGGCCGCGGGCCGCTCGCGCCGGACCAGCGCGGGCTGCGCGGGCCGCGCGGCCTCGACACCCGTCAGGGCGGCGATCCGGGCGGCGAGCGCGGCGACGGTCGGGGCCTCGAACAGCGCCCGCACGGGCAGCTCGACGTCCAGGGTCCGCCGGACCCGGCTGACGACGCGCATCGCGATCAGCGAGTCGCCGCCGAGGTCGAAGAAGTCGTCGTCGATCCCGGCGCGGTCCACGCCGAGCAGCTCGGCGAAGATCGCCGCGACGGCGGTCTCGCGGCCGTCGCGCGGCGCGCGGTACTCGCGCAGCGGGACGGTCAGCACCGGCTTGGGCAGCGCCTTGGTGTCGACCTTGCCGTTCGGGGTGAGCGGCAGCTCGTCCATGATCACGACGGCGGCCGGGACCATCGGCTCGGGCAGGTGCTCGCGGACGTGCGCGCGCAGCTCCTCCGGGTCGAGGGTCGCGCCGGGCGCGGGGACGACGTACGCGACGAGCTTCCTGACGGGCGCGACCGCCGAGCGGGCCGCCGCGGCGAGCGTCGCGGACGGATCCTGCGCGGCGAGCGTCGCGAACGCCTCGCGCAGCGCGTCCGCGTCGTCGCCGGACAGGTCGAGCGTCCCGACCAGGGCGTCCGGCGTCTCCGTCAGCGCCCGGACGATCCCGACGAGCTGCGCCACGAGCCGGTCGGCCACGGAACGGTCGAACACGTCCGTCCGGTAGCCGAGCCTGAGCTGCAGCTCGGCGCCCGGGACGGCGTCGAGCGTCAGCGGGTAGTGCGTGGAGTCGAGCAGGTCGGCGCCCGCGAGCCGCGTCCCCGCGCCGATCTCGGCCCCGAGCAGCGACGCGTCGAGCGGGTAGTTCTCGAACACCGTCATCGTGTCGAAGAGCGCGGGCACCCCGGCGAGCCGGTGCAGGTCGCCGAGCCCGTGGTGGTGGAACGGGATCAGCTCGGCCTGCTCGCCCTGCAAACGCGCGAGCAGCGCGGCGGCGGGTTCGGCGGCGTCCAGCCGGACGCGGACGGGCAGCGTGTTGATGAACAGCCCGACCATCCGGTCGACGCCGCACACGTCCATCGGACGGCCCGACACGGTCGCGCCGAAGACCACGTCGTCGCGTCCGAGAAGGCGGGCGAGCAGCAGGCCCCAGGCGCCCTGGACGACGGTGTTGGCGGTGACCCCGAGGCGGCGCGCGGTCGCGGTCACCGAGTCGGAGAGTTCGGCGCCGAGCGGGACGCGGACCTTCTCCGGGAGGCCGGGAGGGGCGTCCGGCGTTCCGGGCGCGACGAGCGTCCCGCCAGGCAGGTCGGCGAGGGCCCTGCTCCAGGCGGCGTCGGCGTCGGCGCGGTCCTGCCGGGTGAGCCAGCCGAGGTAGTCCTTGTAGTCGGGCGCGCGCGGCGGAAGCTGGCCGTTGTAGAGGGCGAGCAGCTCGGCCGCGAGGGACGGCATCGACCAGCCGTCCAGGACGATGTGGTGGAAGGTCAGCAGCAGCCGGTACCGGCGCTCCCCCAGCGTGACCAGCGTGAACCGCAGGAACGGCGGCCGGGTGAGGTCGAACCGGCGGGTCCGCTCGGCCTCCATGAGCGCGGGCAGCGCGTCCTCGTCCGCGTGGACCTCGCGCCACAGCTCGTCGCACGGCGGCGCGCCGAGGACGGCCTGGACCGGGTCGCCCGCCACGGTCTGGGTGAACGCCGTGCGCAGCGACGGGTGCCGTGCGGGAAGCTCGAACGCGGCGTCCCGCAGGAGCGCGACGTCCAGGTCGCCGTCGAAGTCCAGGACGAGCTGACCGGTGTAGACGTCGGTCGCGGACGCGTCGAGCAGCGCGTGGAAGTACAGGCCCTGCTGGAGCGGCGCGAGCGGCCAGACGTCGGTGAGGTCGGGGAACGTCCGGTCGAGGTCGGTGACGTCGGCGCGGTCCAGGGCGACGAGCGGGAAGTCGGACGGGCTGTGACCGGCGTCCCCGGCGGCGGCGAGGTCGCGGAGCGCGGTGAACCAGGCGGACGCGAGTTCGCGCACGTCCGCCTCGCTCAGCACACCGTCCGCCCAGGTCCAGGTGACCGACATCTCGCCGAACGCGGCCGGGACGATCGCGTCGATCGCCAGGGCGTGGCCGAGCGGCATCGCGTCGTCCGCGCCGCCGGACACCGCCGACACGCTCCAGTCGCCGTCGCCGGTCTCCATCCGGCCGAGGTAGTTGAAGACGATCTCCGGGACGGGCAGCGCGGCGAGCTCCGCGCCCGCGTCCGCGTCGAGGTGGCGGAGCAGGCCGAAGCCGATGCCGTTGTCCGGGATCGCGCGCAGCCGCTCCTTGGTCTCGCGCAGGTCGGCGGACGCGTCGAGCCGCACCGGGTGCTTGCTGGTGAACCAGCCGACCGTCCGGGACAGGTCGACGCCGGGGAACAGGTCCTCGCGGCCGTGCCCCTCGATGTCGACCAGGACGGGGCTGGCGTCGCCGCGCCAGGCGGCGACGGCGCGGGCGAGGCCGGTGAGCAGCACGTCGGTCGGACGCCCGTGGATCGCGGCGGGCACGGTCGTCAGGACGGCGCGCGTGGTCGCCGCGTCCAGCTCGACGGTGAGGGAGCGCGCGGCTCCGTGCGTGTCGCGGGCGGGGTCGAGCGGCCGGGCGCCGAGCGGGACGTCCGGGCCGCGGAGGATCTCGCGCCACAGCGGCAGCTCGCCGGTGCGGGCGGCGGCCTCGGCGGGGAGGCGGAGGGCCCAGTCGCGGAACGGCGTCCCGGCGGGTTCGAGGTCGGCCCCGGCCCAGGCGGTGACGAGGTCGGGCAGCAGGACGCGCCAGGACACGCCGTCCACGACCAGGTGGTGGACGACGACGAGGAGTCGGCCCGGGGCGTCCCCGGCGTCCAGCCAGACGAGCTGCACGTTCACGCCGGACGCCGGGTCGAGCCGGTCGCGGGCGGCGGTCAGCTCGGCGGCGGCGGCCTCGTCGGCGTCGCGGCCCCCGACGTCCACGCGGCGGACGAGCGCGGCGGCGTCCGGCGCCTCGGCGGGGATCGCCAGGGAACCGTCGGTGGCGAGCGTCATCCGCAGCGCGTCGTGCTCGGCGAGCAGGACGCCGAGCGCCCGCGCGAGCGCGTCCGCGCCCAGCCGGGGCGGTGTCCGCAGCAGGACGCTCTGGTGGAACCCGGAGACCGGGCCGCCGCGTTCCCGCAGCCAGTGCACGATCGGCGTCGCCGGGACGTCGCCGACCGGGTCGGCGAGCTCGGCGGCGGCCGTGTCCGCGACGGTCGCGACGGCGGCCAGCTCGCTCACGGTCGGCCGCTGGAACACCTCGCGCGGGGACAGCGCGAGCCCGGCGGCGCGGGCGCGCGACACCAGCCGCATCGCGATGATCGAGTCGCCGCCGAGGTCGAAGAACCCGTCGTCCAGGCCGACCCGCTCCACCTCCAGGACCTCGGCGAACAGCCGGGCCAGCGTGGTCTCGGCCTCGGTGCGCGGCGCGCGGAACGGACGGTCGGCCGTGGCCGGGTCGGGCGCGGGCAGCGCCCGCACATCGAGCTTGCCGTTGCCGGTGAGCGGCAGCGTCGGCACCACCAGGACGGCGGACGGCACCATGTACTCGGGCAGCGTGTCCAGGAGGAACCGCCGCAGCCCGGCCGGGTCGGGCGCGGTGTCCCGCGCGGCGACGACGTAGCCGACCAGGCGCCTGACGCCGGGCTTGTCCTCGCGGGCGACGACGGCGGTGTGCGCGACGTCCGGGTGCCGCGAGAGCGCGGCCTCGACCTCGCCCAGCTCGATCCGGAACCCTCGGATCTTGACCTGCTGGTCGGCGCGGCCCACGTACTCCAGCGTGCGGAGTCCGCCGCGCGCGTCCTCGGCCGGAAGGAGCCGGACGAGGTCGCCCGTGCGGTACATGCGCTCACCGGGCGGCCCGAACGGGCAGGCGACGAACGCGGCGGCAGTCAGTCCGGGCCGGTTCACGTAACCGCGCGCGACGCCCGCGCCCGCCACGTACAACTCGCCGGGCACGCCGACCGGGACAGGGCGCAGCGCCTCGTCCAGCACGTACAGGCGGGTGTCGTCGAGCGCCGAGCCGATCGGGACGGACGGGTCGTCCGCCGCGACCCCGCCGCGTGCCGCGAACAGGGTCGTGTAGGTCGTGACCTCGGTCGGGCCATAGACGTTGAGGACGGCGGTGTCCGGGCAGGCGGCGAGCACGCGCGCGACGGCCGACGCCGACGCGGCCTCGCCGCCGAAGTCGACCGCGCGCAGCGGCGCGAACACGGCCGGCCGCTCGGCCGCGACCAGGTTGAACAGGGACGTCGTCGCGAAGACGTGCGTGAGGCCCGCGTCCGCGATCACCCGCTCCAGGACCTCGGCGTCGATCATGCCGGGCGGGGCGACGACGATGGTCGCGCCCGCGAGCAGCGGACGCCACAGCTCCAGCGTGGACGCGTCGAACGCGTGGGCCGAGTGCAGCAGCATCCGGTCGCCGGGCTCGAGCCGGACGCGGGAGTCGGTGACGAAGTCGACCACGGCCCGGTGGCTGATCCCGACACCCTTGGGCAGGCCGGTGGAGCCGGACGTGAAGATCCCGTACGCGAGCTGCTCCGGATGGACGTCCGCGAACGCGACCGGCGGCGCGGGCTCCGCACCCGGCGCGTCCACAGCGCCCGCATCCGGTTCGCCCACAGTGCCCGGTTCGTCCACGACGAGGAGGGTGACCCCGCCCTGCGGCGCGTCCGCGAGCCAGGGGTTGCGCTCCACCATCGCGCGGTCGGTGACCAGCACGGACGCGCCGACGTCGCGCATCAGCCACGCCACCCGGTCCGCCGGGTAGGAGTGGTGGACGGGCACGTAGTGGCCCCCGGCCTTCAGGACGGCCAGGGACGACACGACGACGTCGGGCGACCGCTCCAGCAGCGTCGCGACCGGCGTCTCGGGGCCGACGCCAAGCGCGGCGAGGCGGTGGGCGAGGCGGTCGGCGCGGGCGTCCAGCTCCGCGTAGGTGAGGCGGAGCGCGCCGTCCGCGGTCTCCAGCGCGGGCGCGTCCGGCGTCGCGGCGACGCGCTCGGCGAACACCCCGGTGACGGTCGCGGCGGGGCGTCCGGACCGGGCGCCGTTCCACCCGGTCAGGACCTCGGCGGTCTCCTCGTCCGACAGCAGCGGCAGGTCGCCGATCCTGGTCGCGGGGTCGGCCTCGGCCAGCGTCCGCAGGAACCGGACGTGCCGCTCGTGGTGCGCGGCGATCTCCTCGCGGGAGTACAGCGCGGGGTGGCCGTCCAGGTCGAGGCGGGTGCCGCGGCCGTCCAGGCCGTCGTAGATGTTGAACGCGAGGTCCTCGGTGAGGCCGAGCGCGAGGGCGTGCGCGGTGGCGCGGCTGCCGCCGAAGTCCGCGCTGTAGTCGAACGGCATGATGTTGACGATCGCGCCGTACAGCCGCCGCCCGTCGGCGAGCAGGCCGAGGTCGCGGCGCAGGTCCTCGACGCGGTAGCGCTGGTGCCGCAGCGCGCGGGCGGTCGCCCGGGACACCGCGCGGGTCAGCGCCTCGATGGTCAGGTCCGGGTCGACGGTGATCCGCAGCGGCACGATGTTGGACATCATCGTCGGGGTCGTCCGGGCCAGCTCGGTGGTGCGGCCGGTGACGGCGAGGCCGAGCACGACCTCCTCCGAGCCGGTGACGCGGGCCATGTAGGCGGCGGTCGCGGCGATCGCCATGCCGGGCGTGGCGGTGCGCAGGCGGCGCGCGGCGGCGGCCAGCCCGGCGCTCTCCTCACCGGCCAGCGTGGTCGTGGCGCGCACGAAGTCCATGGTCGGCGGCACGGTCCGCGCGGTGAAGGTGACGATCTCGGGGAGGTCGGCGAACCGCTCGGTCCAGTACTCGCGGTCCTTGGCGAACCGGCCGGACGCGCGGTACCCGGCCTCCTCGGCCAGCAGCGCCCGGAAGTCGCCGCGCTCCTGCGGCTCGTACTCGCCGCCCTCGGCGAGCCGGGTGTAGAGCTCGGCCATGCCCGCGTTGACCATCGCCCCGGCGAAACCGTCCACCGCGATGTGGTGCGCGCGCAGGTACCAGCGGTGCAGTTCGGGGCCGAGGCGCAGGACCCGCATCGTGTAGAGCCGGTCGCCGTACAGGTCCATGGGGGTGGCCATGTCGGCGCGGATCCAGGCGTCGGCGGCGGCGCGCGGGTCGGGTTCGGCCGAGAAGTCGAGCGTGGGGATGTGCGCGTCGGAGACGGCGCCGAGTTCCTGGAACGGGACCCCGTCGCGTTCGACGAGCCGGATCTGCAGGCTCGGCACCTCGTGGTTGGCGAGCGTCGCGATGCGGTCGAACAGCTCCGGCCTGAGCGGCCCCTCGATCTCGATGTACTGCGCGATGCAGATCGGCACCTCGGGGTAGAGCTGCTGGGCGTACCAGACACTCTGCTGGGCGGCCGAAAGAGGGACGGACTCGGAGGGCGACATCAAGTGGAACTTTCCCGGTCGAAGGGGGTCGGCGCTCCCGGTGCGGCACGGACGCCACGCCCATGCCGGGAAGCCACGCGAAATGCGAAAAGCGATGAACACGAAAACCGTCGGGTTGCGCTCATCCCCTTTCCCCGAGCCCTTCGTAAGGTCTCGCCCGGCCGTGCGCCCGGCCGTTGCGGAACACGCACGTCACCGAGGGTTCCCGGCCGCGTGTCGGACGGGAGCGCCGCTGCTTTCGCCCGGTGCCGAGGTTCCCTCGACCCGCACCTCTACTCAGGAGTAGCAGGGGCTCAGTTAACCAGCCCGTCACATGCCCCGCAATCCCCCCGAAAGTAGAACTTGACCTCTGAAATCACTAACGAAGGTGACAAATCTCGGCACCTGAACGTTCGCCGTGCGGACACGGACGCGCAGGATGTGACAATGCCCCACGACCGAAACGACCCGAACTGACTACTCGGCGTGACCGAACTCGTGGACCACGACGGCCGCCGCGCCGACCCCCGGATGCCGCTGCAGCACCGCCTCGATCTCGCCCAGCTCCATCCGCACCCCGGCGATCTTGACCTGACGGTCGACCCGGCCGAGGTACTGCAGGACGGGCCGGTCCTCGCCGCCCGCGCCGGCGGGCAGCAGCCGGACGGCGTCGCCGGTCCGGTAGAGGCGGCCGGTGGGCGAGCTCTCGAACGGGTCCTGGAAGAACGCGGCGCGGGTGCGGTCGGGGTCGCCGAGGTAGCCGCGCCCGACGCAGATCCCGCCGACGAACAGTTCCCCCACCTCGTCCACGTCGCACGCCGCCCACGCGCCGTCCTCGGTGCCGCGCAGCACGTACAGCCGCGAGTTCACGATCGGCGACCCGATCGGCAGGCGGAGAAGCTCCAGGTCAGGGGCCGTGACGGAGTGGTGGGTGACGTCGTCGGAGCACTCGGTCGGCCCGTAGGCGTTGAGCAGCCCGGCGTGCGGCATCGCCTCCAGCCAGCGCCGGGACAACTCGGCGGGCAGCTCCTCGCCGGTCGCGATCATCCAGCGCAGCCCGCCGAGCGAGCCCGCGGGCGCGTCGGGCAGGTCGTCCAGCAGGTGCCGGACCATGGTCGGCACCAGCTCCACGACCGTGATGCCCCGGTCGTCCACGGCGCGCGCGAAGGCGACCTGGTCGTGCGCCACCTCGTCGGGGACGATCTCGACCCGGCCGCCCAGCAGCAGCGGGCAGACCATCTGCCAGACCGAGATGTCGAAGCCCAGCGGCGAGGTCATCGCGAGCACGTCGTCCCCGGTCATGCCCAGGTCGACGATCTTGGCCCAGAGGTGGTTGACCATCCCCCGGTGCTCCACGACCGCGCCCTTGGGCCTGCCCGTGGACCCCGAGGTGAACAAGACGTACCGGGGCTGGTCGAGCGACTCCAGCCGCGCCTCCCCCCGCCACGGCTCACACTCCCGCGCCCCGCTCGCCGGGACGATGCGGCAGCCCGCGGCCTCCGCGCCCTCGCGCAGCGCGGCGGGCACCTCGCCCTCGTCCTCCACGGTGATCAGCAGCGCCGCGCCCGCCTGGTCCAGGACGTCCCGGACGCGCCCGGCCGGCCAGCTCCCGTCGGCGGGCACGTACAAGGCCCCCACCAGCTCCAACGCCAGGAAAGCGGCCAGCACCTCGATGCGCCGCTCGCCGCCCACGCCGACGACCGTGCCCGGCTCTACACCCTCGCGCTCCAGCAGGGTGGCGAACCGCCGCGCCTCGACGGCCAGCTCCGCGTAGCTGAGCTGGCGGCGTCCGTCGGCCACCGCCGGACGGTCGCGCTCCGCGGCGAACCGCTCCACCCGGGCGATCACCGGCGCGTCGATGTCCAGGCCCCTGTCACGGACCATGCCGTGCCGCGCGGCCAGCTCGCGGGCGCGCGCGATCTCAGCGGACGGGACGTCCAGCACCGGCAGCGCCTCGACCGGCAGCAGGCGGTCGCGGACCGGCAGCCCAGCGTTCATCGTCACCCTCCGTGATGTGGTGGCGCTCACCCGTCATCACCGGATAATCCGCCTGTTCGGACCCGGTTCGCAGCGCGGGAGAAGCTTATGTCCGGCCCCGGCCAGTCCTGCCGGGTTTCTGTCGGATATCCACCCTACCGGCCGGTAAGCCGGGGGTTGCGGGAGAACATGCTGCTAGGTACCGTGATGATCGGCCACGGTTCGACCAGATGATCGCGGCACAGTTCGGAGAAGCTGGAGAACGGCCGGAAATTGCGTTCGAGCCATTCGTACAACGGATCGGCGAGAGGCCTTCCGAACCCTTTCGCCATGGTGTCGTCCCCACTTCCTCCGGCCAACGAGATCGGTTTTCTCCCCAGGGTGGCAGCGTGCCCATCATCACCTCGCCGCAGGACTTCAACGTCGAGGACCTCTATGTGGACCTCGGTCCCGTGCTCGACGTTCCGCTGCTCCTCAAGTGCGAGGGGTTCAACTTCGCGGGCTCGGTGAAGCTGAAGGCCGCCGCCGCGATGGTGGAGGCGGCCGAGCGGGACGGCCTGCTGCGCCCCGGCTCCACGATCGTCGAGTCCTCCTCGGGCAACCTCGGCATCGCGCTCAGCGTGATCGCCGCCGACCGCGGCTACCGCTTCCTGTGCGTCACCGACCCGCGCTGCAACCCCGCGTCCATCCGGGTGATGCGCGCGCTCGGCGCCGAGGTGCTGGTGATCGCCGACCAGGACGCCAACGGCGGCTACCTCGCCAGCCGCATCGCCCACGTCCGGCGGCTCTGCGCCGACTGCCCCGACCACGTGTGGCTGAACCAGTACGCCAACCGCAACAACTGGCTCGCCCACTACAGCGGCACCGCGCCCGCGATCGACCGCCGCTTCCCGGACCTGGAGGTCCTGTTCGTCGGCGCGGGCACCACCGGAACCCTCATGGGCTGCGCCCGCTACTTCCGCGAACGCGGCCGTCCGGTCACCATCGTCGCGATCGACGCGGTCGGCTCGGTCACCTTCGGCGACATCCCCCAGCGCCGCATGGTCCCGGGACTCGGCACCAGCACCCGCCCGGCCCTGGTGGACGAGTCGTACATCGACGAGGTCGTGCGCGTCCCCGAGCCCGACACGATCCGGACCGTCCACCGGCTGGCCGCGCGCGGCTTCCTGTTCGGCGGCTCCACCGGGACGGTCGTCTCCGGCGCCGCCCGCTGGCTCGCCGCCCGGCACCCGTCCGGAGGCCGCCGCCCGGTCGCCGTCGCCATCGCCCCCGACCTCGGCGAGCGCTACCTCGACTCGATCTACGAGGAGGGCTGGCTCGCCGAGCACTTCCCCGACCTGCCCGCACCCTCCGGGCTGGAGCTGACGGACGCCGACGTCCTCGGCGTCCACCCCTGACCCGGCCCGGGCGCCTGACCCGGCCCGAGCGCCCCGATCCCCGATTCGCGCGACCCGCAGAGGAGCGACCCCTGATGTCCCAGACCCCGTCCTTCGCCGTGATCTCCGGCGCGCAGGTGCACGACGCCGTGCACGGCCGCGAGACCGAGGTCACCGCCATGGTCGAGGCGGCCTACCGGCTGCACGGCGAGGGCGCGACGGTCAATCCCGACTCCTACTTCCTGCGCTTCCCGGACGAGCCCGCCAACCGCATCATCGCCCTGCCCGCGTCGGTGAAGGGCGAGGTGAACGCGCACGGCATCAAGTGGATCTCCTCGTTCCCGGGGAACGTCGCGGACGGCATCCCGCGCGCCTCGGCCGTCCTGATCCTGAACGACACCGCGACCGGGTACCCGTTCGCGTGCCTGGAGTCGTCCATCATCAGCGCCGCCCGCACCGCCGCGTCCGCCGCCCTCGCCGCCGCCCGCATCGCCGACGCCCGCGGCGACCGCCCGCGCCGCGTCGGGTTCTTCGGCGTCGGCCTGATCGCCCGGTACATCCACACCTACCTGGCCGCGAACGGCTTCGCCTTCGACGAGCTTGGCGTCTTCGACCTGAAGCGGGAGCACGCCGAGGGCTTCAAGGAGTACCTCGGGCGCACCGAGACCGGCGAGATCACCGTCCACGGCTCGGCGGAGGACCTGGTCACCTCGTCCGACCTGATCGTCTTCGCGACGGTCGCGGGCGAGCCGCACGTCCACGACCCGGCCTGGTTCGCGCACAACCCGCTGGTGCTGCACGTGTCGCTGCGCGACCTGTCCCCCGAGATCATCCTCGCGTCCTGCAACGTGGTGGACGACGTCGAGCACTGCATGAAGGCCAACACCTCCCCCCACCTGGCCGAACAGCGCGTCGGCCACCGCGACTTCGTGGCGGGCGCGCTGTACGACGTGCTCGTCGGCAAGGTCGTCCCGCCCGCGGACCGGCCCGTCGTCTTCTCCCCCTTCGGCCTCGGCGTCCTCGACCTCGCCGTCGCCCGCCACGTGTACGACCACGTGACGGCGTCCGGCGAGCTCCAGGAGGTCCCGGGCTTCTTCCACGAAATGAAGCGCTACGGCTGACCTTCTGGCCAGATTCCGGTCATCCTGCGCGTCTCGCCCCGGCGGAAGACGGAGCGCCGCCTCCTCACGGAGGCGGCGCTCGACCGGGTCGGTCAGGGCTTGGGCGTCAGGTAGACCATCCGCTGCCCGGGATGCTCGGTCAGCGTCCATATGCCGCTGCGGTTGGCGTCGCCGCCCGGCCAGTAGGACAGGTCCTCAGGGCCGATGGCCATGTTGTTCGCCGGAGTGCGCGCCTCGATGACACCGGTCGCCCCGGCGGGCTGGTTGCCCTGGACGAGCAGCCCCCCGGTGGATCCCCGGCTCTTGCTGGTGAACCACCGGTTGTCGTACCGGACCGCGCCCTGGATGTTGTCGGCGTACATGGTGTACGCGCCGTCGGCGTGCCAGCACGGGATCGTCAGGTGCCCGGGCGTGCTGGACACGCAGGTGGCGTTCAGTTTGGGCTTGCCGGTGTCGCCGTCCAGCTCCCACGTCGCCACGCGGCCGTTGGTGTTGCCGGAGTCCCGGCGGCAGAACTCACCGGTGATGAGGTGGTCGGCGCCGCTGCGGTCGATCGACACGAAGGAGGTGTTCGGCGAGCTGTTGTTGTCGCACGCGAACGGCTCGCCGGTCGTGCCGTCCTTGTCCGGGTCGGGGTCGTTCAGGCGCGGGCTGTTGTTGGTGTACGCGCCGACCTCGGGCATCACGTACCGGTAGCCGTGCGCGTAGAACGTGCCGTCATGGCGTCCGATGCGCTTCTTGTTGGTGGTGTCGCCCTTGTCGCCCGCCGCCTGCAGGTCGAGGATGTAGCGCGTGTCGAACACCCGCAGCCCGCGCGCGGTGTCCGCGACGTACAGGTAGTTGCCGTACCAGGCGATGCCGCCCGCGTGCAGCGACGTGCCGTCGGAGTTCTGCTGGGTGCGCAGGCTCATGTAGGTGGCGTTGCCCGAGTCGTTGAGGAACGGGTACGCCAGCAGGACGTGCGCGTACCTGCCGGTGTTCGGGTCGATGATCGAGATCCGCGCGCCCTTGACGCACTTCTGCTCGGCCCAGTCGCCGTTGGCGTCCTTGAACTCGCACTTCTCGTCCACGGCGGCGCCGTGCGGCTCCTGGTACCAGGTGGCGATCAGCGGCTGGGCGGTTCCCCAGTGCTTGTCCTCCTGCGCGTCCGCGACCGTGGTGATGCCCTGCGGCGTCCACTCGTAGTCGGAGGTGTTCGCCGAGTCGGCGGTGTCCCAGCAGAAGCTGAAGTCGACGTTGACCGGGTTGCCGCCATCGACCGCGCTCGTGTTGCAGGCCTTGTCGTCGGCGAGCTTCCCGGTCCGCGGGGCCTCGGCGAGGATGTTCTGGATGCCGAGCTTGGGCAGCTCGGCATCCAGCTCCTTCACCCGCTGCATCAGCTCGTCCTGGTTGTTGGCCTCGCGCATGTAGTAGTTGTCCAGGCTGGGGGTGGGCTCGTCGGCCCGCGCGGGCGCGGCCGTCACCGCCGTGAGGCCGGCGACCGCCACGGCGGTCGCCGCGATGATCCGGCCCAGCGCCCGAAGGCGTGCTGGCATGGGGGGCTCCTGTTCGGGGGTCTTGGCCGCGCACGAAGCGGGGAGCGTCACGACCAAGATCACTTCACTGGTGGCCCTCGACCATGCCATTGATGGCTAAATCCGGCAATGGCGGCTTTCAGTGGTCATACCGCCCACGCCAAGGTGACGTCCAGCCATCACGGAGGGGCCGTTCACCGGGGAGCGCCTCTGCCGGGAGCGACCGCGGCTCCACCCGGCGGGCGCACACCCTTTACCTCGCCTATCCCACGGGACTCACCAGTGCGCTAACCAAGAGTGATAGTGGATATACAGAAAGTTGTTATCGGTCATTCGGGGGGAGGTTCCACCATGCACGAGGCTGCCGTGGAGAGGCTGACCGCGCCTTTCACCATGACGCCGTACACGGAGAACTGCGCGCGGCTGAGCGAGCGGGCCGAACACGTGCTCGTAGGGGTCAGCCCCGGCAACGGCTACTTCAACCAGGAACGGCTCACGGCGCTGCTGCGCTGGGCGAGCGCGACGTTCGGCCAAGTGGACGCGATCGTCCCCGACGCGTCCCTGGTGCACACCTACCAGGCGCTCGGGCAGTCCCCGGAGACCGCGTGGACGAACGCCAGGCACAAGGTCGGCAAGACCTACCGGCGCGTCGCGCGGGCCTGGGCGGAGATCGGCGTCCCGCCGGGCGAGCAGCGCATCCACCTGCTGTCGGACTTCGTCGACCACCCCGTCTACACCCACCTGCGCGACGAGACCGACCGGGCCGTCGAGCGGGACCCCGCGCTGCGCGAGGCGTTCCTCCAGACCAGCCGCAGGGTGCTGAGCGCGTTCCTGAAGGACGAGGAGCCCACCGACGAGCAGGTCGAGGAGGGCAAGAACTACCTGACGGCCGAGATGCCGCTGTGCCTCGACACCCCCGCGCTCCTCGGCGTCAGCTCGTCCGTGGCCGTCTACCACCACCGGCTGCCCATGGCGGAGGTGATGTTCTCCTCGCCGTACCTGAACGTCTCGCCCCTGCAGGGCCACGCCGTCGTGCGGCCGTCCGAGGGAGGCCGGTAGCCGTGATCGAGACGGACGCGTCCGCGGACGCCCTTCCCTTCCCCTTCGGCGACTGGGGCTTCGAGCTCGCTCCCGAGTACGCGGGAGCGCGCGCGGCCCGCCCACCCGCGTGCCGGGTGACCACCGTCAGCGGCGACCGCGCCTGGCTGGTCACCCGCTACGACCTCGGCCGCCGGATCCTCGGCGATCCGCGCGTGAGCCTGGCCGCGGCCCTGGAGCCCGGGGCCCCTCGGCAGGAGCCGCTGCCGCTGCGGGCGTCCGAGGGCACCGGGGACGTCATGGCCACGCTCAGAGAGGCCGGCCTGCACAAGGTCGTCGCGGACGCGCTGGGCCCGAAGGCGGTGAGACGGCACCAGGAGTGGACGGTCGGACAGGCCCGGCGGCTGCTCGACGAACTCGTCCGCGGCGGCGCTCCCGCCGACCTGCGGGCCGGGCTCGCCCTGCGGCTCCCCTTCGCGGTCACCGGCCGGATCCTGCTGGGCGACCTGCGCGAGGACGAGTTGCCCCGGCTCAACGCGTGGGCCGACACCATCCTGACGTGGGGGCCGAAGCACACCCGCCACGAACTCGCGGACCTGTCCGCGGCCCAGGAGGACATCTACCGGTACTTCCTCAGCCGCGTCCCCGACCTCGTCGCCGCCCCGGGCGACCACCTGGTCAGGAAGATCGCCGCTCCCGGCGTGCTCGCCCAACCCGACCTGGCGGTCTTCGCCGTCCTGATGTACATCGCCGGATACCGGACCTCGTCGAGCTTCCTGAGCGGCGCGCTGGTCACGCTGCTGCGCCACCCGGACGTCCTGCGGGCCGTCCGGGACGATCCGGCGCTCGTCCCGGCGACCACCGAGGAACTGCTGCGCTACACCCCGATGGCCACCGGCGGCGCGAAGCGCGTCGCCCTGGAGGACATCGACCTCGACGGGCTGACCATCAGGGCGGGCGAGCTCGTCCTGGTCTCGCTGGAGGCGGCCAACCACGACCCGGCCGCCTTCGACGACCCCGACGCCTTCACCCCCGGGCGGGACTCCCCGGGCCAGCTCGGCTTCGGGCACGGCGGCCACTTCTGCCCGGGCAACCGGCTCGCCCGGATGCAGATCGAGGCCACGGTCGCCGCGCTGGCCGGCCACTCCCCCGAGCTGCGCCTCGCCGTCCCCGCCCACGACCTGCGCTGGACGGAGGGCGCCGCCTTCCGGATCCCCCGGGCCATCCCCGTGACCTGGTGACCCGCCGGGGAAACGCCGCGACGCGCCCGGTGAACGGTGCCGCCTCCGGCGAACGAGGAACCCCGCGAGGGCGGCCCGCCCGAGCGGAGATGGGAGAGAAGTCCGCATGACGACCGACACCGCTCCTCCGGCGCCGGCCGCGCCACAGGCGACGTCCGCGCCACCGGCGCCGCCGCCCGCCGAACACGCCGTCGACCCCGCCGGGGTCCTCCAGGTGATCCGGACGCGCGCCGTCGTCCGCGAGTTCACCGGCGAGCCCGTCTCGGACGACGACGCCAAGGCCCTCGCCGCCGCCTTGGTGGCTGCGCCCAACGGCGCGAACCTGCAGGCGTGGGCGTTCGTCATCGTCCGGAGGCCTCAGCTCCTGCTCTCGGTCCGCGCCTTCGCGCCCGGCGTGTTCGCGATCCCGGCGCTCATCCTGGTCGCCTGTCTCGACCACTCCCGCGCCGCCGACGAGAGCGACACCCGGACCCACAAAGAGGGCAGGTTGTGCGTGGCGATGGCCGTGGAGAACTTCCTGCTGGCGGCGCACGCGCTCGGCCTGGGCGCCTGCCCGTCCTCCAGCTTCCTTCCCGGCCCGATCCGGGTGCTGCTGGATCTGCCCGACCATCTCGAACCCGTCATGGTGGTCTCCGCCGGTCACCCGGCCCACCCGCCGAAACCCGCTCCGCGCCGCGACATCGACGAGGTCGTCCACTATGACAACTACGCCTGAGTCCACCCGCCGGGAGGCCGGTCTCAGCCGCCGGGAATCCGAACTCGCCCAGCTGGCCGCCTATCTCCTGGCCAGCAGTCGTTCGCTCCTGGACGACCCCGCGGTCTACGGCTCCTTCCGCCTCATCGACGCGGCCCGCCGGACGCTGCTCATCCTGGAGTCCGAGGGCGTCGCCAACGCCGACTTCACCGCCGTCCGAACCCAGATCGAAGAGGTCGTCCGCGCCAAGACCGAGGTCGACGTCCAGGCCTTCCTCGACACCCTGTGCCTTCAGATGGCCCACGCCCTCAAGGCCGCCGATCCCGACACCCTCGACACCAACCTCTGATCACCCGTCCGCCGCGCCGCCTGGCAGGGACGGACGAACAACAGGAGAGGCACCCCGAGGCCGACGCCCCAGGGTGCCTCTCTGACGTGTTCCGTCAGTGCTTGCGGGCCCGGTAGACGGCGGTGGAGGTTCCGAGGATCAGGACGGCGCCCAGCCAGAGGACGCCCCGGAGTGCGAGGTGGTCGACGACCAGGCCGCCGAAGAGGGCGCCCAGGGCGATGGCCAGGTTGAAGAGGCTGGTGTTGAGGGCGGTCGCGGCCTCGGCGGCGTCGGGGGCCGAGCGCAGGATCCAGGTCTGGACGCTGACCGGGATGCCGCCGAACGCCAGGCCCCACAGGACGAGGAGGGCGACGCCGCCGACCGGGTTCGCACCGACCAGGGGGAACAGGGCGAGGACCGCGGCGAGGGTCAGGCTGAGGGTCAGGATCGTCCGGAGGATGTCGCGGGAGAGCATCATGCCCGCGAGGAAGTTGCCCGCGATCCCGGCGGCGCCGAAGAGCAGGAGCAGGCCGCCGACCGAGTTCTTCGGAAGACCCGCCACCTCGCGCAGCAGCGGGTTGATGAAGGTGAAGGCGGCGAAGTTGCCGCTGACCAGGAAGAACGTGGCGAGGATGCCGGTCCGGACGGCCGGGACGCGCAGCTGCTCGCCCAGCGCCCGCAGCCGGACGGGGTCGCCCGCGGGCAGGGACGGCAGGAGGGCGGCCAGGGCGCCGACGATCAGCAGCCCGAGGACGGCGACCGCCACGAACGCCACGCGCCAGTCGGTGAGGCTGCCGATCAGCGTCCCCGCGGGGACGCCCAGGACGTTCGCGGCCGTCGCGCCGCCGAAGGTCAGGGCCGTGGCCTTGGGGACGGCGTGGGACGGCACGAGGCGGACCGCGATGCCCGCGGCCATCGCCCAGAAGCCGCCGATGCCGATGCCGACCAGGAAGCGCGCGGCCAGGAGGGTGGGGAAGTTCGGGGCGATCGCGGTGAGGATGTTCGCCACGACCATCAGGGAGATGAGCCCGATCAGGACGAGGCGCCGGTCGAGGCGGCGGATCGCGACGGGCAGCAGGGGCGCGGCGGCCGAGGCGACCAGGCCGGGCACGGTCACCATGAGGCCCGCGACGCCCTCGGAGACGCGCAGGTCGGAGCCGACCGCGCTGAGCAGGCCGACGGGCAGCTGCTCGAGGGTGACCATCGCGAACGTCCCGGACGCGACCGCGCCCACGCCCAGCCAGCGGCGCAGCGGGACCTTCTCGGGGGCCTGGGCCTGGGCCGTCGCCTGGGTCCGGGCCGGTGCCTGGGCGGGCCTGGCCTTCGTGGAGTTCATCGCCCTGTCCCCTTCATCTTGATAATCTCAACGTTGAGATATCATCATGGAAGCGCTTCAACGTCAAGTCTCTTAGCATTGAGACACCTGCCACAGGGAGGACCCCGCCATGGGCGACGCGATGGACGCGATCCTCGAGCAGTGGGCGCACGAGCGCCCCGACCTGGACACCTGGGCCATGGGCGTGAACGGCCGCCTCGCACGGCTGCGGCACCGGCTCCAGCAGGCCAACCGGGACTTCTACGCCGAGCACGGGCTGGAGAACCACGAGTTCGACATGCTCGCCACGCTCCGCCGGTCCGGCGCCCCCTACCGGCTGACGCCGGGGGGCCTGCTGAAGGCGTCCCTCGTCACGTCCGGGGCGATCACCAACCGGATCGACAAGCTGGAGGCGAAGGGCCTGGTCGAGCGGGTGCGGGACGCCGCCGACCGCCGCTCGGTGTTCATCCAGCTCACTCCGGAGGGGCTGGAGCTGATCGACGGCCTGATGGGGCCGCACGTCGCGAACGTCTCCCGGATGCTGTCGGCGCTGACGCCCGAGCGGCGCGAGCAGTTCGACGCCTCGCTGCGGATCCTGCTGGAGGCCCTGGACGACACGTCCATCGACTGACCCGTATGCTTGCCAAGCAAGCGTTTGGCCGCAACATCGGGAGGCGGACGATGGGCCTGGTCGAGACCGACGAGCTGCGGGAGCTGCGCGAGGTCCTGCGCCGCTTCCTCACCGAGCACGCGCCGGTCGCCGAGGCGCGGCGGCTGATGGCGACCCGCGACGGTCTCGACCGGGGGCTGTGGCGGCGGATGGCCGGTGAGCTGGGACTTCAGGGGCTCGCCGTCCCCGAGGAGCACGGCGGGTCCGGCTTCGGGGCGCGCGAACTCGCCGTCGTCTTCGAGGAGATGGGACGCGTCCTGTTCTGCGGTCCGTTCCTCGCCACCGTCGGCCTCGCGCTGCCCGCCGCCGAGGCGGCCTTGGCCACGGCCGCTTCGGGGGAGGCCGCCGACGTCCTGGCGGGCATCGCCGACGGATCGACCGTCGCGACCCTCGCCTGGACGGAGGATGACCGCTGGGACGCCCCGCCCGCTACGTCCTCCGAGAACGGCGTCCTCACCGGCACGAAGACCTACGTCCTGGACGGCCACACGGCCGACGTCGTCCTCGTCACGGCCAGGCGCGACGGCGCGACGGCCCTGTTCGCGGTGGACGGCGACGCGCCGGGGCTCACCCGGACCCCGCTCCCCACCCTCGACCAGACCCGCAAGCTCGCCCGGCTCGACTTCGACTCCGTGCCCGCCCGGCTCCTCACCGAGAGCGGGGACGCCGCCCTTGCGCGCGCACGAGACGTGGCCGCCGCGCTGCTCGCGGCCGAGCAGGTCGGCGGGGCCGAACGCGGGCTGGAGATGACGGTCGAGTACGTGAAGGTGCGGAAGCAGTTCGGACGGGCCATCGGGAGCTTCCAGGCCGTCAAGCACCGCTGCGCGGACATGTTCGTCCAGGTGGAGTCGGCGCGCTCGGCCATGCTGAACGCCGTGGACGCCGCCGACAACGCCCCGGAGGAGCTGCCCACCGCCGCCGCGCTCGCCAAGGCGTTCTGCTCGGACGCCTACTTCCACGTCACGGCCGAGACGATCCAGCTGCACGGCGGCATCGGGTTCACCTGGGAGCACGACGCGCACCTGTACTTCAAGCGGGCGAGGGCGTCGCAGGAGTTGTTCGGCCCGCCCGCCGACCACCGCAGGCGGCTGGCGGGCCTGGTCGGCATCACGGGCGCAGCGACGGCCTGACTCCCGGTATGTACGCGTCCGGGGCACAATGACACGTGTGAAACGTGCGAGCGGGAGCCTCTTCGGGTTGGCCTACGGGGACGCGCTGGGCGCGCCCACCGAGTTCCTCGGCATGAAGCAGATCCACAAGCGGTACGGATTCGACGGGCCGCGCGACTTCGAGCGGACGCCCGCGCTCGTCACCGACGACACCCAGATGGCGCTCGCCGTAGCCGAAGGACTGGTCGACGCGCTGCGGAATCCGCCGTTCACCGCCGACCTGGTCACGCCGATGTGGCGGCGGCGCTTCATCGACTGGCTGCACGATCCCGAGAACAACCGCGCGCCCGGCAACACCTGCCTGCGGGCCTGCGAGGGACTCGACCGGGGCCTGCCCTGGCAGCAGGCGACCCTGATGGGGTCCAAGGGCTGCGGCGCGAACATGCGCGTGACACCGATCGGCCTCGCGCCGGGCCTCGGCGACGACCAACGGGCGGGCGCGGCGCAACTCCAGGCCGCGCTCACGCACGGGCACCCGACCGGGCTCGCCGCGAGCGAACTGACGGCGTTCGCGACCCGATGGCTCGCGGACGGCCTGGCCCCGGCCGACCTCCCCGCCGCGCTCCGGCAGCGCGCGAACGAGCAGCGCACGGTGTACCGGGAAGCGTGGCTCGGCGCGCTGTGGACGCACTCCCAGGATCCGTCCGCCGAAGCGTTCATCGCGCGCGGCTGGGACGACTGCCTGGCCGTCCTCGACCGCCTGGACGCGGCGCTCGCCCTCCCCGACCGCAGCGCCGACCCGTGCGAGGCGACCGGCGCGGGCTGGATCGCCGAGGAGGCGTTCGCGACCGGCCTCTACTGCTTCCTGCTGTTCCCCGAGGATCCCGTGTCGGCGATCTGGCGCGGCGCGGCCAGCTCCGGCGACTCCGACTCGATCGCCTGCCTGGCCGGGGCGTTCGCCGGGGCGCACCTCGGCATGGACGCCTGGCCCGCCGGATGGGCGTCCCGCATCGAGTACGCCGACCGGCTCCACGCCGTCGCCGACGCCTGGGACTGAGCCGTCCGATGAGCACACGACAGGCGGATCAGCCGGTCAGGGCGCGACGTCCGTGGGTCAGGCTGGCGACGACGCTCCTTCTGACCGCGGCGATGTTCGCCGGGGCGGGCCTGTGCCTGGAGAGCGCGATCACGCAGGGCGACGCCACGAGCCGGGCCCACGCGGGCAAGGGACGTCCCGGCACCTTCACCGCCGACGTCCGGCGCTGCGGCAGGACGTGCTCCTGGTACGGCGGCTTCACCGCCGACGGCCTCGCCGCGCCCGACGCGCGTGACCGGGAACTGCGCGGCGCGCACGAGTCGTCCGTCCGCGCCGGGCAGCGGATCCGGGTCCGTGACGTCGGACGGTTCGTGCAGGCCGAGGGCGGAAAGGCCGAGTGGGGCTCGACGGTCGCGAACTCGATGGGGACGTTCGTCCTCGGCGTCCTCGGCATCCTGGGCGGGGTCAGCGCGACCGTCCTGTGGAACCGCGGCCGACGCCTCGACCAGAACGCCCAGAACGCGGCCGTCCGGCCCACGACGTGGTCTATGCCGTCCAGCCCACGACGTGGTCGATGACGACCTCGATCACCGGGCCGTCCGGACGGCGCTCGCGGTAGCGCGGGTAGCGGGCGGCGAGCAGGTCGAGCGGGACGGCCATCGCGTCCGGGTCGGTGATGAGGCGGGCGTGGCCGTCCACGCGGACCCACCACAGCCGGTCCCAGTCGTCCTCGTAGTGGTCGGCGAGGACGGACGCGCGCGGGTTCGCCCGCAGGTTCTCCAGACGCCGCAGGTCGCGGGTGGTCTTGGGCTTGTGGTCGACGGCCGTGAAGACGCTGCCGCCGGACACGGCGAACGTGATCGGCACGAGGTGCGGACGGCCGGCCGCCCCGTCCGCCCCGGGCGTGACGGTGGCGAGGCGGGCGACGGGCGCTGCGGCCAGGCGGGCGAGCGCGTCCTCGTGGCTGAGGCTCGGCACCCGCCCATCAGATCACAGCGCGTCCGAGGGGCAGTCCGCGAACCCTGCCGGTCGGCGAACCCTGTCAGTCGGCGAACCGCGGCGAGCGCCCCTCCTTGCGCGCCGACGTGGCCTCCTCGAAGTTGCGGGTGGTGAGCCGGACGAACAGCTGGCCGAGGCCCTCGTGGTCCATGTGCGCGTCCAGGCTCCCGGCGTCCAGACCCGCCCACAGCATCCGCTTGGTGAGCTCCACGCCGGGACGGCTGAACCCGATGATCCGCTCGGCGAGCTCGTAGCAGGCGTCCAGCAGCTTGTCCGGTTCGACGGCCCGGGAGACCAGGCCGACGCGCTCGGCCTCGGCGGCGTCGACGTCCCGTCCGGACAGCATGATCTCGAACGCGCGGGACGACCCGATCGCGCGCGGCAGCAGGTAGGACAGGCCGAGTTCGCTCGCGGTGAGGCCGTTGTTGATCCCGGCGGCGCGGAAGTAGGCGTCGCCGGACGCGGCGAGCCGGATGTCGGCGGCGAGCGCCAGGCACAGCCCGCCGCCGATCGCCGGGCCGTTCACGGCCGCGATCACCGGCTGGCGCATGCGGCGCAGCGTCCGGATCACGTCGTCGAGCAGCTCCATCGAGCGGAGCGCGATCGTCGACACCGTGAGGCCGTCGATGCCGGGGATGCGGCCGGGCGACTCCTGGTCGGCGCCCGAGCAGAACCCCCGCCCGGCGCCGGTGACGACGACCGCGCGCACGTCGTTGTCGCGGGACAGCGCGGCGAGCGTGTCGCGGAAGGGGACCATGACGTCGAACGCCATCGCGTTCATCCGCTCGGGCCGGTTCAGCGTGACCAGCGCGACGTGCGGACGGGGCCGTTCGACCAGCACGAAGTCGGACATGGGCATCCCCTCACTCCAGGGTCACCTAGCAAGCGCTAGGTTACACACCCCCGGGTTCAGGCGGGAGGAGCCGGGCCCGGCCCCCCACGAACCGCGCGACCGCCGGACCCGCGGGAGGGACGTAACCGGGCCCCGCGAACCGCTCCACCGCCTCGCCGAGCTGCGCCTCCGTCAGCGCCCGCGGCTCGCCTATCGCCCGCGCCCTCAGGTACACCCCGCACAGCCACTCCAGGAGCAGCGCGTTCTGGATCGCCTCGTCCAGGTCGCGGCCGAGCGCGACCGCGCCGTGGTTCGCCATGAGCGCCGCGCGCCGTCCGCCCTCCAGCGCCGCGAGGACGTTGCGGGCCAGCTCGGGCGTCCCGTACGTCGCGTACCCGGCGACCCGGACGATCCCGCCCAGCATCAGCGTGTAGTAGTGGATCGGCGGCAGCTCGTCCAGGACGGCCGAGACCGCCACGCAGTCGGCCGAGTGCGTGTGCACGATCGCGCCCGCGTCGGTCTCGCGGTAGATCGCCAGGTGCATCGGCGTCTCCGACGACGGCTCCCGCGCGCCCTCCAGCACGCGTCCGTCCATCTCGAGGACGGGGCAGTCGCGCTCGTCCAGCCGGTCGAGCCTGGCGCCGCCCGGGGTGACGACCACCCTGTCGTCCCGGACGCGCACGCTGATGTTCCCCGCCGAGCCGGTGACGAGGCCCTCCTCGACCACGCGCCGACCCGCCCAGCACACACTCGTCCGACCCGCGCCGAGCAGCAGCACCCGTCCACCCCTCACATTCGAGACGTTCCGGACCGTAGGCTAACGCCCTGCCGATCTTCTGAGGGAGACCCGACGTGGTGGTTCTGACGCTCGGAGCGCACATCGTGGACGTCCTGGCCCGCCCGGTGGAGGCGATCCCGGACGGCCAGGACACGGTCGTCGTGGACGAGATCCGCGTGACCGCCGCCGGGTCCGCCGCGGGGACGGCCGTCGTCCTCGCGCACCTCGGCAACGAAGTCGTGTCGGTCGGCGCGATCGGCGACGACGACCTCGGCGGCCTGCTCACCTCGCTGATGACCAGGCACGGCGTCGACGTGGGCGGCCTGGTCCGGCGCACGGACGCGCAGACCTCCGCGTCCGTCCTGCCGATCCGCGCGGACGGCGGACGGCCCTCGTTCCACGCCCCCGGCGCGAACCTGACGCTGACCGCGAGCGCCGTCGACCCCGGCCTGCTCATGGCCGCCGACGCCGTCCACCTCGGCGGCCCGGACGTGACGTTCGGCCTGAACGACCCGGGGTTCCTCGCCGCCCTGGACGCCGCCCGCGCGTCCGGGACCATCGTGACGATGGACTTCCTGTCCAACATGCCCGACCTGCTGGACGGCGCCCGCCCGTTCCTCGCGCACGTGGACCACGTCCTGCCGAACGAGGAGCAGGCCGCCGCGCTGACCGGCGAGGACGACCCGGAACTCGCCGCCCGGGCGCTGCTCGCCGAGGGCCCGACGTCGGTCGTCGTCACGCTCGGCGCGGAGGGCAGCCTGGTCGCGACCCGCGAGGAGGTCCACCGGATCCCCGCGCTGGACGTTCCGGTCGTCGACACCACCGGCTGCGGCGACGCCTACTGCGCGGGCTACCTGACGGCCCTGCTGCGCGGCCTCTCCTGCAGGCAGGCCGCGCGCTGGGGCACGGCCGCCGCCGCGACCGTCGCCCAGGGGCTCGGCTCCGACGCGGGCCTCACCGACCTCGACGCCGTCCTCGCCCTGCTCTGACCCGGCACGGAAGAACGCGGACACAAACGAACGTGGACACGGCCCCGAGCGCGACCGCGCCGCCGCGACCGGGAGCCGTGTCCGAGAAATGAGACGCACGCCCATGGCGTCCGGTTTCGTCTTCTCTGCGCGTTTCTCTTTCCCCACCGCGCGACCCCGCGCGACCACACGCCGAAACTGTGGCGGCGAGGACACCGTGCGCGACGTTCTCCGACGTCAGGAGGGTCACGTCCACGCGTTTCCGTCGCCCGGGCCCGCCGTGTTCCGACGGAGAAGTCGGAAGCGGGTCCGGCTTGCGTCGCGGAAATGTCAGCGCGCCGTCAAGCGCGCCCTATGCCTGCGAGGTTCGTCCCATTAGGGTGACTCAACGTGTCGAGCGATCGGAAGCGGGAAGTCAGCGCGGGGTCACGGGACGAACGGCCACCGACCGGGTCGGCGAACGGCACCGCACCCACCGGAGCCTCCGCCCCCGGGACCGAGGCCGACGAGACGGCGTCCGCGACGTCCTCGGACGACGGCGACACGACGACAGAGAAATCGACGGACGCGGCGGACGCGACCACCGAACCGACCGACGACGGCGAGGACGCGGCGGAGGCCGGGCAGTCCGCGAGTGAGGCCGGAGCGGCGGACGGAGAGGCGACCGCGGTCGCCCGCGAGGTCCGCGACGCGCTGCACGACCTGCTCGGACGGCTCGACCGCGAGACCGACCGCGCCGCCCACCGCGAGTCGGTCATCGACCGGCTGCACGAGGAGAACCAGCGGCTGCGGCGCGGCGAGCTCGAGTCGATGCTTGAACCGGTCCGCGCCGCGCTGTACAAGGTCCACGACACACTACGGCAGGCCGCCGCGTCCCCGCCGGAGCCCGAGCAGGCCGCCAGGCTGCTCGGCGACTGCGCGAACGAGGTCGCCGACACCCTGGCCAGGACCGGATCCGTCCGGTTCGAGGTCGAGCCCGGCCAGCCCTACGACGCCTCCCGACACCGCCCCGTGGAGCGGGTGGAGGTGGACGACCCGGACCGCGACGGGACGGTCGTCGCCGTCCTGACGGACGGGTTCGAGAAGGGCGACCGGGTCGTCCGCAAGGCCGGGGTCCGTGTCGGGAAGTCGGTCAAGAGCGATGCGCGGCGGCGGACGGAGCGGGACGATGGTCATCGACGGCCGGCGCGCTGACCTCCCGGACCGGACCGCCCACTCCCGGCGGCCCGGCGCGGGACGGCACGCCGTCCGCCCGACCGGTGGCCGGCGACCCGGTGGCCGGCGCCCGCCGCACCCCGGTAGCGATAGGTGAAGAGGATATGGCTGTCTACGGGATCGACCTGGGAACCACCTACTCCTGCATTGCCTCCATCGACGACGTGGGACGCCCCGCGGTCCTGCGGAACCTGGAGGGCACCGACACCACACCCTCGGTGGTGTACTTCGAGAGCGAGGACAACGTGGTGGTCGGGCAGACCGCGAAGGACACCGCGGTCCTGGAGCCCGAGAACGTCGTCAGCCTGGTGAAGCGGGACATGGGCCGCGAGGTGGCCCGCGACATCCAGGGGATCGAGTACACCCCCGAGGAGCTGTCGGCGTTCATCCTGCTGAAGCTGGTCACCGACGCGCGCACCCAGTCCGGCGAGGACGCGCGGGACGTGGTCGTGACCGTCCCGGCCTACTTCGGCGCGGCCGAGCGCGACGCCACCCGCAAGGCGGGCCGGATCGCCGGGCTCAACGTCATCGACATCGTGTCCGAGCCGATCGCCGCCGCGATCACCTACGGCGTGCTCAACCCCGAGCAGGACCGCACGATCCTGGTGTACGACCTCGGCGGCGGAACGTTCGACACGACGGTCATCACGCTGCGCGGCGGGCACATCGAGGTCATCTGCACCGACGGCGACCACGAGCTCGGCGGCGCCGACTGGGACGCGCGGCTGGTGGAGTACCTGGCCGAGCGGTTCCGCGCCGAGCACCCCGACGCGGGCGACCCGCTGGACGACCGCCAGTCCGAGCAGCAGCTGCGCCGGGACGCCGAGGACGCCAAGAAGTCGCTGACCAACCGCACCGCGCACACCGTCCGGGTGATGCACGACGGGCGCAGCGCGACGGTCGAGATCACCCGCGAGCGCCTGGAGGAGCTGACCCGCGACCTGCTGGACCGGACGATCGAGATCACCGGCCGGACGCTGGAGACCGCCAAGGAGAAGGGCGTCGACGACTTCGACGACCTGGTCCTGGTCGGCGGGTCCACCAAGATGCCGGTCGTCGCGGCGCGGCTGTCCACCGAGCTCGGCCTGAAC
The DNA here is from genome assembly GCF_000518265.1 of Actinomadura oligospora ATCC 43269. Classification (GTDB taxonomy): domain Bacteria; phylum Actinomycetota; class Actinomycetes; order Streptosporangiales; family Streptosporangiaceae; genus Spirillospora; species Spirillospora oligospora. The sequence continues at coordinate 115,300 of NZ_JADG01000020.1, forward strand.
CCGCGCCTCCAGGACCCCGACCTCGCGGTCGCCAAGGGCGCGGCCCTGTACGCGTTCGAGGAGACCTACCGGCGGCTGCTGGCCGCCGGTGAGGACGAGCGGGCCGAGGAGATGGCCGGACGCGCCGGGCTGTCGGCCGACCAGAAGGCGCAGATCGCCAACCGCCGGATCCTGACCGTCGCCTCGCACGCGTTCGGCATCGTCGTCGTCGACCGGGACAGCGGGGCCGAGCACGTCGCGCACCTGGTGCACGCCAACGACGAGCTGCCCGCCGCGCACACCGAGGACTTCTACACCGTCCACGACGAGCAGACCTCCGCCGACGTCCGGGTGATGGAGCAGGCCGGGTCGGTCGAGTCGGCCGAGCTGGTCGACAACTCCGAGATCGCGACCGGGCAGATCCGGATCCCGGACGGCAAGCAGGCGGGCTGGCCGATCGGGGTGACCTTCGAGCTCGACGCGTCCGGGCTGCTCAACGTCACGGCCGTGGAGAAGGAGACGGGCGAGCGGCTGGAGCTGAAGGTGGACGTCGGCGGGATGTCCGAGGAGGACGTCGAGCGGTCCCGCACCGCGCTCTCCCGGGTGAAGGTGAGCTGAGCGCGCGATGACGACCGGTGGCCAGCCGTCCGGGCAGGGCTTCGACGCCGCCTACCAGCGTGAGGTGCTGGAGCCGGCGCGGGCGGCGGGCGACCAGCCGCCGGAGGACCTGCGGGTCCGGTACGCGCTGCCGGAGCAGCCGACGCCGGAGGCCGTCGCGGCGCGGGTCAAGCAGGTCCGGCAGTGCTGGCGGCGGGCGCGCGGCCAGCTGAAGTACCGCAAGCTCGTGGACCGGCTCGAGGCCGAGCACCGCGAGCTCGCCCCGGTCTTCGCGGCGGCCGAGCGCGGCGACCTGAACCCGCTGCGGCAGCGGCTCGCGGGCGGGCAGGCGCGGTCCCGGCGCCGGATGGAGGTCGCGGCGGCGCGGCTCGCCGACGCGGGCGGCCTGATCCAGATGGTCACGCCCGGCGAGCTGGAGGACATCGCCCGCACCGCCGGGGTGACGGGCGCGGAGCTGTCGGCGCTCGCGTCCGGGCGGATCGAGGTCCGCGAACCGGACGCGCTGCCCGCCGCGCCGCCCTACGCCGCCTATCCCAAGGTGCGCGAGTCGCTGGACGTCCTCGGCCGCCGCAACCTGGCCGACTTCCTGTTCGGCGGACGGCTCGGCGGCCCGATGCGGGTCCTGGACGGCTTCGCCGCGGCGGGCCGGGACGGCAATCCCCTGGTCCCGTCCGCTGAGGCGGTCGCGGCCGTCGCCGCCGAGTGGGCGCGGCGCAGCCGGGACACGAGCACCACGCACGCGCAGACCGTCCTGGCGGCGCTGCGCGCCGGGCAGGGCGAGGACTCCGGCGCCCACCTGACCGACCTGATCCGCTTCGACGTCGTCGACCGGCTGCGCGAGCGGCTCCGTCAGCGCGCGTCCGAGCGCGCGCTGCTGCGGCACGCCACCGAGGAACTCGGCGTGGACGCGTCGGACGCGCGCCGTCTCGTCTTCGCCGTCCTGCGCGAGCAGGCCCCGGCCGCCGCGGCCGGTCCCCCGCAGCCCGGCCCCGCCGACCGCCTCCGCGAGCTCCTCGACGCGGGCGAGATCTACGCCGCCGCCGAGTTCGCCCGGGCCCTCACCGACCCCGGCCCGTCCACGCCCGGCCAGGACCCGGCCGCCTCGGACGACGCGCAGGGCGGCGGTCGCGCGAGCGGGCGTCACGCCGCCGCCGGGAGCGACCTGCCCGACGACGTGGCGGTCCTGGCGGCCGAGGCCCGGCACCGGGTGGCGACTGCGACGCGGTTGCGGGAGGCGGCGGCGGACGAGCCGGACACCGACCGCGCGTGGCGGCTGCTCGCCGACGCGTTGAAGCTGGTCCGGGACCTGCCGGGCGCGGCCGACCACCAGAAGCGGCTGCCGCCGAAGCCGGTGGAGTCCCTGATCGCGACCGTGCACGCCGACCCGGAGCCGTCGGTGCGCCTCGTGTGGGAGGCGTCGCCGTCCACGGCGGGCGAGGTGCTGTACCACATGGTGCGCCGCCGGGACCGTCCGCCGCACGGGCCCGCCGACGGCGAGCCGGTGCCGCTGACCAGGGACGACTCCCCTCCGGTCAACGTCCACCTGTACTACGCGGTGATCGCGGTGCGGGGCGAGGCCCACGCGCCGCCGACCGTCGCGGGCCCGATCCTGGTGCGGCCCGAGCCGCGCGAGGTGGAGCTGGCTCCGGGCGACGGCACGGTCACCGGCCGCTGGCGGTGCCCGCCGGAGGCCGCGCGGATCGCGGTGTTCCGCGCCGGGCGGGGCGGCGAGCGGGCCGTCCCGGCGGGCCGCGAGGGGTTCTCCGAGCGGGTCCCGAACGGCGTGACGCACCACTACCGGATCTGCGCGGTCTACCTGGACGAGCAGGGCCGCGAGGTGACCACGCCGGGCGTCCGGCTGTCGGTCACGCCGTCCGCGCCGCCGGAACCGGTCTACGACATCGCCGTGGACGCGTCGGCGGGCGAGGAGGACGAGATCCTCGTCCGGTTCGAGCGTCCGGAGCACGGCAGCCCCGAGGTCGTCCTGCTGGACGCGCAGCCCGAGTGGCCGCGCAGCGCGATCGTCCCGGTCGAGGACGTGCGGAAGGCGTCCCGGCGGATCCCGAACGCGGTGACGTCCGACGGGATCCTGGTCAAGCCCGGACGCGGCGGCTGGCTGCTCGCCGTCACCGTCGCCGAGGGCACGGCCGCGATCGGCGCGCAGCACCGCCACGTGAACCTGCCGCCGCCGCGACGGCTGGTCGCCGAGCGTCGCGGCGGGGTCGTGCACGTCGGGTTCGACTGGCCCGACGAGGTCGCCGAGGTCGAGCTGAGCTGGCGGATCGGCGTGGACGCGATCGCCACCGGGCGGATCGAGGCGAACCTGGTCGCGGCCGGACGGATCGAGGCCGGACGGCTCCCGACCGCCGCTCCCGAGCGGGTGTCGGTCACCCGCGCCGCCTACGAGGCGCAGGGCGGGCTGCGCGTGGAGGCGCCGGAGGCCGAACCGGTCGAGCTGGCGGTCGCCGCCGTGAGCACCGCCGACGACCAGCGGGTCGTCGGCACGCCGGTCACCGTGGAGGTGCAGGCGCGCACGCTCGTCCGGTACGAGCTGGAACGGACCGGGCCGCCGTGGAAGCGGGCGCTCACCGTGAAACTGTCGGCGGAGCGTCCGCTGCGGGTCGGCTCGCTGGAGCTCGTCCTGCGGCGCGGGCGGGTGATGCCGCACCGTCCGACCGACGGCGAGACGCTCGGATCGTGGACGCAGGTGCCGGTTCCGGGAGAACTCACCGTGCCGCTGCCTCGGCCCGCGGGCGAGTACTGGCTACGCTGCTTCACGGATGACACCGTGGTCGAGTTGACCGATCCCCCGGTCCGTCATCTGCACAGCCCCCGGTAACGCGCCCCCAGGAGGAGCCGGTGTCCCTAGCGTCCCGGGTGAGCCTGCCCGGCCTCGCCCGGCAGGAGATCACCTGCCCGTACTGTTTCGTGGAGATCAGTCCGCAGCGGATCCCGTTCCGCTGCCGCGGCCAGGTCGGCCGCAGGCAGGGCTGCGCTCCCGTGCTCGACGAGGAGCTCGCCGCCTACACCGGCTCGACGGCGGGCGCGTCCCTGCCGCCGGTGTTCGCCGCGCCGCCGCGGTCGGGCGGGCGCGCCGACTGTCCCGACTGCGGGCAGCCGACGCACAACCGCGTCTGCCCCGAGTGCCACAACCCGCTGCCGACCGCGTACTGCGACTCCCCGGGACGCATCGTCGCGCTCGTCGGCGCGAAGAACGCGGGCAAGTCGACCTACATCGCCGTCCTGCTGCACGAGCTGATGAACCGGGTCGGCACCGAGCTCGACACCTCGCTCGTCGCGTGCGACGACCGGACGATCGAGCGGTACAAGCGGGACTTCGCGCGTCCGCTGCTGGAGGAGCGGCGGCTGCTGCCGACCACGGCGAGCGCCGCGACCGCGCCGCGCGAGCCCCTCGTGTACCTGCTGACCCGCACCCGCCCGTCGAAGCTGGCGCGCACGCCGCTGGCCGGGATGGGGCGGGCCAAGCACGACGCGCTGGCGCTCGTCCTGTTCGACACCGCCGGTGAGGACCTGCGCAGCCGCGAGGTCCGCGACCTGCACCTGCGGTACCTGGAGGCGGCCGACGCGATCATCTTCCTCGTCGACCCGCTGGAGCTGCCCGGCGCGCACAACGCGATCGCCGACGAGGCGCAGGACCGCGAGGGCACCCTCGGCGAGGACCCGGACAGCGAGCCGATCAACATCATCGCGCGCGTCACCGAGGCGCTCCGTCTCCGGCACGGCCTGCGTCCGGGCGAGCGCCTCCCGGTCCCGGTCGCGGTCGCGCTCACCAAGATCGACGCGCTCGGCCCGGCGGTGGCGCGGCAGTCGGCCCTGCACCGCTCCCGCTCCGGTTCCGGCGTTCTGGACCTGGACGACCGGTCGGCGGTGAACGAGCAGGTCAGGGCCCTCCTGCACGACTGGAACGCGGGCCAGCTCGACCTGTTCCTGTCGCAGCAGTACGCCGACTACGCCCTGTTCGGCCTGTCCGCGCTCGGCTCCATGCCCGAAGGCGACCGCGTCGGCGCGGGCGGCGTCCGCCCCTACCGCGCGGAGGATCCACTGCTCTGGCTCCTCTATCGATTCGGCATGCTCGACGGGGAGTGACTTCAGGTGGCCTGGCAGCTGCACTACACCTCGGCGCGGCGGGGGCCGACCGGCCGGTCGGGGTTCCAGTTCGTCGCGGAGACTCCGGGGCTGCCGGACGGGACGCGGGCGCGCATCACGCCGCACGTGTCGTACCGTCCGCCGCCGGAGGCCCCGCTGTCGCCCGCCGACGACGAGCTCGACCAGTTCCCGGTGTCGCTGCTGTACGACCGCGTGGACGGGCGTCCGCTGCTGCTGCGCTGCCGCTACCTGGGGCGTGACTACTCCGGGCGGTACGGCAACTTCTTCGCGCACGCGGTCGTCGCCGAGCCGGACGAGCTGGAGGGCGTCCGCCCGGTCGAGCTGTGGCACGCGCCGCTGTGGACCGACTCCCCCGCGTCCGAGACCGACCTGCCCGAGGTGGACGAGCTCGTGCCGGACGAGGGTCTCGACCCCGAGTCCCTGGCGGCCTGGCTCGCGTCCGAGGCCGACCCGGACGAGGCCTTCGGGCGGCTAGCGCGGATCGTGGACGCCGTGGTGGCCGTCCTCGGGCGGGGGCACGGGCGGGTGGTGCTGGTCTCGTCCGACATCGAGCTCGTCGCGCGGTGGATCGCGGTGGTGTCGTACTCGCTGCCGGTCGCGGCGGCGTCCGCGCTGTCGTTCGTGACCTACAGCGCCGACCCGGACGGCGCGCCGCAGCGGCTGGTCGGGACGACGCCGGACGTGTGGGCGTCCGCGCAGCGCACCTCGCCCGCGGTTCCGCTCGACCTGCCCGTCCAGGGCGCGGACGAGGCCGGACGGTTCGCGCGGACGGTCGCGGCGTGCTGGCGGGACGCCGACTTCGCCGGGCTGGACGCGCTGGCCGAGCTGGCGCTGCTCGGGTCGGGCGCGTCCCCCGACGCTCCGGATCCGGCCGTCCTCGACCGGGCGGCCGGGCTGCTCGCCTTGTGCCGGGGCGAGCACGGCGTCCCGGAGGACGAGGAGGCCGGGGCGGCGGATCTGCTCACCCGGCACGGCACCGCGATCCCCGACTGGGTGTGGGGCGACCTGGTGCGCGGCGTCCCGTCCATGGGGTACGACCTGGCGCTGGCGGTGCACCGGTGGGCGCACGCGGCGGGCGCCTCCGAGGTCGCCGGGCAGTGCGCGGCGCGTGCCCTCGCGCAGGCGCCCGATCTGACGGCGGTCGTCCGGCTCGCCGCCGAGGGAACCCCGCGTGGCGAGCTCGTCGCCGCCGCGTCCGGGCGGGCGCGGTCCGGGGCGTCCGACCTGCCCAAGGCGTTCGCCGAGTGTCCCGCCGAGCACCGTGAGGCCTTGTTGGAGGGCGTCCTGAAGGGCCTGCACGCGGCGGACGGGCCGACTCGCAAGGCCGTCCTCACCGACGCCACCTGCGACCTGCTCTTCGACGAGCTCTACATGAACGCCGCAGCGGCCAAGCCGTTCAGAGCAGGCAAGGGGTTCACGCCCCCGAAGGCGTTCGGCAAGGGCTCGGGGGGCTGGTTCTCGCCGCGTGAGGTGGACGACGGGTTCCGCGGGGGCGGGGTTCCGGCGGAGGTCGCGGCGGCGGTGCTGGCGTCCGTCGGGCGGCGCGTGCCGGAACGGCGGGTCGCGGTGACGGGGCGGCTTCTGGGACTCGGGCTCAGTGTGGTGGAGCTCGATCCGGTGTTGAGCTCGGTCTGGGAGGATCCGCCGGATCCGGTGATGTGCCTGGAGCTGGTGGCGGCGCATCCGGAGGCATGTGCGGAGCATCCGGCGCTCGGGGTGCTGCCTTCGCGGACGTTCATGCGGGTCGCGGCCGGATACGGCGAGCTGGCGGAGGCTTCGACGCTGCGGCTCGCGGAGCGGGTGCGGACGGTGCTCCCCGGCGGCGCGGCGGACGCGGACGCGGCGATCGTGCGCGCCCACGCGGAGGCGGTGACGGCGGAGAAGCCCGTGGACGCCGCGCGTGCGCTCGACGGGCTCCCGCGCGCGGGACGGCTCGCGGTGCGGGCGTTCGAGTCGGCGGCCGAGCGGCTGGAGCGGCGTGGGGCGGCGTTCCGTGCGGAACTTCTGGCGGCGGCGTCCCCGACGGCGCGGGCGCGGCTCGGCGTGCAATGGACGGGTGGTCCGGGCGCGCGGCGCAGGCGCGGCGGCGACAGTGAGCGCCGGGACGAGCTGGTGGAGGTGGCGCTGCGGTTGCGGGCGCGGGGCGTGCGCGAACCGGCGCTGGAGGAATGGGCCCGCGGCGCGGCGTCGGGGTTCCTGGCGGCACGGCACCTGGAGTCGCGGTTCGCGTCCGATCCCGGGCTTCGCGCGGCGCTGAAGGCGCTGCTCGACGACGCGCGGCGGGGGTGACCGGATGCCCGCCGTCGTCATCGGACTGCTGATCCTGGTCTGGCTCGCCGTCATGTACGCCGGGTTCGTCCTGGTGTTTCCCCTGCTGTTCCCGGCGGTGGTGGCCGCCGCGGGGCTCGCCGCGTTCGGGTTGTACTACCTGCACGCCGTCCGGGCGCTGACGCCTCGGGAGCGCGGCGGCCCGTCGCCGGTCGCCGAGCCCGCGGTGTCGTACCGGACCTACCTGCTCGGGCAGGCGTGGCGCGACTGGTGGACGATCACCAGGACCGTCGTGCCGCGCGTGTACGGGACGGCGAGCCGGGCGATCACGCGGCTGACCCGGTTGCAGTTCCGCGGGTTGTGGGGGTTCTTCACGTTCCCGTTCTGGCTGGCGCTGTGCGCGGGGATCGCGGTCGCGGCCGTCCCGGCGGCGGTGTTCGGGCTGGCGCTGACCGTCCTGTACGGGCTGGTCGCGGCGGTCGGGCTCGCGGCGTGGTCGGTGTGCGTGCTGGCGCTGGCGGCGGTCGAGCGCGGGTTCATGGTCTACGGGCGGATCCTGCAGACCTGCCCGCATCCGTTCTGTTACGAGCGGATCGCGCTGCCGGTGTACGCGTGTCCGGGATGCGGGGCGCGGCATCCGCGCCTGACGCCGAGCGCGGCGGGCGCGTTCCGGCACGTGTGCAAGTGCGGGACGCGGCTGCCGACGACCGTCCCGCTGGGCCGGTTCCGGCTCGCGGCGTACTGCCCGCACTGTGAGGGACGGCTGCCCGAGCGCATCGGCCGCGTCCGGATCGAGCCGCTGCCGTTCGTCGGCGGGCCCGCCGCCGGGAAGACCACGTTCATGGTGCTCGGCATCCGGGCGCTGCACACGCGTGCGCGCGCGGCGCACGGGCGGCTGGCGTTCGTCGAGCGGCGGCACGCCGAGGCGTACGCGGCGATGGTGCAGGTGTTCAACTCGGGTGGACGGCCCGCCAAGACCGGCCCCGAGCTGCCGCTCGCGACGATGCTGGACATCGAGCTGCCCGGCCGCGTCCGCCGCATCCTGTACCTGTTCGACCCGGCGGGCGAGCACTACACGGGCGCGACCGAGGTGGAGTCGCTGCGCTACCTGGACCACGGCGAGGCGCTGCTGTTCGTGGTCGACCCGTTCGCGCTGCCGTACGTCCGGCACTCGCTGGGCGAGTCGGAGCTGCACCTGATCGAGGAGTCGGCGGGAACGTCGGAGGAGGATCCGGCCGACACGCTGCAACGCGTCCTGAACGAGCTGCGCACCCGTCCGGACCGGGGCCGCCAGAAGCGGATCGGGGTGATCGTCACCAAGCTGGACCTGCTGGTCAAGACCGAGGTCGGCCGGGACGTCACCGAGGCCGGGCTGCGCGACTGGCTGGCCGGGGTCGGGCTCGGCAACTCGGTGCGGTCGCTGGAGCAGGTCGCGGCCGAGGTCCGGTTCTTCGGGTCGGGGCTGTCGACCGCCCCGGGCGAGGTCGCGGACCTGCTGCTGTGGGCGTCGGGGCTGGCGTCCGCGACACCGCCCGCGCCGGTCACCGCCGCGCCGTCCCCGGACGTGATCGACGAGGTGCCCGGGACGTCGCCGATGCGCGCGCCGTGGCCGGTGCGCGGACGCGACCCGGCGCTGGTCCCGCTGGGATACCAGGTGGGCCGCTGGTCGGTGCTCGGCGGGCTCTCGGCGGCGGGCCTGGCGCTGCTCGCCGCGGTCGGCACGGCGGCGGTGCTGATGCTGGACTCGGCGAAGATCCACTTCCTGCTGCCGTTCTGACCGGTCCGGGGGGACGAACCGGCCCGGCTCATGCCGAGTCGGGCGCGCGGTGAACTCGATCTCGGGACGCGGAGTCCCAACGGGCCAGAGGGGACGCGACAGGGGCGTCCCCCGGCGATGGGGGCGCGCGATGCCCGAGGGCCGGCCGCAGGGGATCCCGGGGAGGACGACGCTGCTGCTCGGCGGCGGCGCGACGGCCGCGGCCGGGCTGGTGCTCGGCCTGACGCTGCTGGTGGGCGGCGGGCCGGGCGGGGACGGTCCCGGCGGGCCGGCCACGCCGGTCACCTCCGCCCAGGTCGGACGGGCGGACGGCCGGGTCACGGTGCCGCCGGTGGCGGGGCTCGGCGCGGAGGCCGCGACGGCCCGGCTGGCCGAGCGGCACCTCCCGGTGGGCGCGGTGATCAGGGTCCCGTCGTCCCGGCCGTCCGGCAGGGTGGTGCGCAGCTACCCCGGGGACGGCACGGCGCTGGCCGAGGGCGAGCCGGTCACCCTCTACGTGTCCGCCGGAATGGGCGGTTGAGCCGCCCGCGGGCCACCGTCCACCAGGGATGATCACGTGACGTGACGGGAACCACACGCGTCCCGGCATAACCAGGGACGGCGCTGCGTTAGGTTGGTTGAACTTTCAACCGTTAGCAGCGAGAAAGGCTTTCGCGATGACCGCCCTGCACCCCGACGTCCGGCCCACCGACACGCTCGCGCTCGACGCGACCGCCCAGGACCTGCTGTTCCGCGAGGCCCGCACCGCCAACACCTTCGACGCCGAGCCGGTGTCCGACGAGCAGCTCCAGGCGATCTACGACCTGGTCAAGTTCGGGCCGACCGCGATGAACAGCCAGCCGATGCGGCTGGTGGCCGTCCGCACGCCGGAGGCCCGCGAGCGCCTGGTCCGGCACATGTCGGAGGGCAACCGGCCGAAGACGGCGACCGCGCCGCTCACGCTGATCGTCGCCGCCGACACCGGCTTCCACGAGCACCTGCCGACCGTGTTCCCGCACGCCCCGGGCGCGCGCGACGCCATGGAGGCCAACCCGGGCCGCGCGGGCATGGCGACGTTCAACACCGCCCTCCAGCTCGGCTACCTCATCGTCGGCATCCGCGCGGCGGGCCTCGCCGCGGGCCCGATGACCGGCTTCGACGCCGAGGGCGTCCGCGCCGAGTTCCTCAAGGGCACCGGCCACGAGGTGGTCGCCGTCGTCAACGTGGGCAGGCCCGGCCCGGACGCCTGGTTCCCGCGCAACCCGCGCCTCGGATACGACCAGATCGTGACCGAGGTCTGACCGGCGGGCGCCTACGTCCCGGACATGTCAGGCCCGTCCGTTGACGGTCTCCACCGGACGTCCTAGGTTGCGAGGGACCGACCGGCCGGACGTGCTCCGGCACCCCCGGCCGGACGTCCACCCAGGACGCCGGGAGGCCCCATGCCCGCCGTGGAGACCGTGCGCGGCCCGGTCGACGTCGCCGACCTCGGCCGGACGTACATGCACGAGCACGTCTTCGTCCTGGACGACTACCACCAGCGCAACTACGGCGCCGGGGACTGGTGGGACGAGGAGGAGCGGGTCGCCGACGCGGTCGCCAAGCTGACCGCGCTCACCGAGAGCGGGGTCACCGCGATCGCCGACCCGACGGTGTGGGGACTCGGCCGGTACATCCCGCGCATCCAGCGGATCGCCGACCTGGTCCCCGGGCTGCGCATCATCGTCGCGACCGGGCTCTACACCTACGCCGACCTGCCGTTCCCGCTGCACTACCGGGGGCCGGGCACGATCCTCGGCGGGCCCGATCCGCTCGTCGCCGACTTCGTCCGCGACCTCACCGAGGGCATCGCGGACACCGGCGTGAGGGCCGCCTTCCTCAAGTGCGCGGTGGACGAGCCCGGACTCACGCCCGGCGTCGAGCGGGTGCTGCGGGCGGTCGCCGCCGCGCACCGCGAGACGGGCGCGCCCGTGACCGTCCACACGCACAGCCCGTCCCGCAGCGGACGCGGCGCGCTCGACCTGCTGGGCAAGGAGGGCGTGGACCCCGCGCGGGTCGTCGTCGGCCACGCGGGGGACAGCAACGACCTCGACTACCTGATGGAGCTGGCCGACACCGGGGCGATCCTCGGCATGGACCGGTTCGGCCTGGACACCTACAACCCGACGCCCGACCGGGTCGCCACCATCGCCGCCCTGTGCGCCCGCGGGTACGCCGACCGGATGGTGCTCAGCCACGACGCGTCCTGTTACATCGACTGGTTCGGGCCGGACCCCGAGGCGCTGCGTCCCGTCCTGCCGAACTGGCACTACGGGCACCTCACCGACGACGTGCTGCCCGCGCTGCGCGAGGCCGGGGTGACCGGCGAGCAGATCGACCTGATGCTCGTCGCCAACCCGCGCCGCTACTTCACCTCCGCCTCCTGAGTCCCGCGGGTACGCGCCGGGGACGGCCGGATCCGGTGATCCGGCCCTCCTTGTCACGCCATCCCGAACATTTCCGCTTCGCGGTGCGTTTCATGAAGTAGAGCCGCCGAGGTGTGAACGGGACGCAGCGGGTATCCCGTCCGCGTCCGCGCGGCGCGGAGGAGGCCTGATGCACCCTGTCCCGGACCGCGACGTCCCCGAGTCCGGCGGCTCCCGCTCGGCCGCGGGCTGGCTCGTGCTGCTGGCGCTCGCCGGTCTCGCGGCCTTCCTGCTGATCAGGCCGATCCTGGCGGGTCCGGCAAGCGGTCTGTCAGCGGTCGGAGGGTCCTCCTCGCCGTTCGCGGTGCACCGGCCCGTCGGGGGCGTGCGCGGCGGCGGCATCGTCAACGTCGACACCGAGCTCGGCTACCGCGGCACGCTCGCCGCGGGCACCGGCATCATCCTGGACCGCACCGGCCTGGTGCTCACCAACAACCACGTCATCCAGGGCGCGACCTCGATCAAGGCGACCGACACCCGCACCCGCAAGAGCTACACCGCGCGCGTGGTCGGCTACGACAAGTCGAACGACGTCGCGGTCATCCGGCTGTCCGGGGCGAAGGACGTGGGGCTGAAGCCCGCCGCGTTCGGCGACTCGGGCAAGGTCGCCGAGGGCGACGCGGTCACGGCGAAGGGCAACGCGGGCGGCAAGGGCGGCGCGCCGAAGGTCGCCCACGGCAAGGTCACGGCGCTGGACCAGGCGGTCGTCGCGAAGGACGACTCCGACGGGTCGTCCGAGAAGCTGTCCGGGCTGATCGAGACGGACGCGGCGATCAAGCCCGGCGACTCGGGCGGGCCGCTGTTCAACGCCTCAGGCGAGGTGGTCGGCATGGACACCGCCGCGTCCGCCGGGTTCACGATGGCCAAGAAGGACAGCGGGCGCGGGTTCGCCATCCCGATCAACCGGGCGCTGGCGATCGCCGAGCAGATCCGGTCCGGGCAGGACTCCCCCAAGGTGCACATCGGCCAGACCGCGATGCTCGGCGTCCAGGTCCGCGCGGCCGACGCCGCGCAGGGCGCGGGCGGCGGGCAGGGCGGCAGGCAGGGCGGCGGCGCGCTGGTGGCGTCCACGCTGCCCGACTCCCCGGCCGAGCGGCTGAACGTCCCCGTCGACGCGGTGATCACCGCGCTGGACGGCACGCCGGTCGACTCCCCGACCACGCTCACCGACCTCCTGCTGCTCCACCACCCCGGCGACACGGTCGCGCTCACCTACCGGACACCGGGCGGCCAGGCCGTCACCCAGCGGGTCGAACTCGCCTCCGGCCCGCCGCAGTGATCCGCTCGCGCCGGACGGCGCGGGCACGGGCGACGGCGAACCGGTAATCGAGTCGTCACGAAAGGTGCCGACCGGCGTAGGATGGCCGGGTCCCGTCCGCGCCGGTCTGCCCACCGGTCCGCTGGGCCGGTCCACCCTTCTGGTCCGCCTGCGCCGGTTCGTCCGCCGGTCCGTCCGTCCCGGTTCGCCCGTCCCGGTTCGCCTGTGCCGGTCGGCCCGTGCCGGTCGGCCCGTGCCGGTCCGTCCGTGCCGGTCCGTCCGTGCCGGTCCGTCCGTGCCGGTCCGTCCGTGCCGGTCCGTCCGTGCCGGTCCGTCCGTGCTGGTCCGTCCGTGCTCCGCTTTGAGAGTCCGCCGGTCAGGTCCTCGTGGAGGGGAACGTCGCGTTCCGCACGCACGAATCCCCCGAACCCGACTCGATAGCCGAGGCCAGCGGTGGCGAGTTCGCAAGGACGGCCGGGCAACCTGCCCGCCGAGTCGACCAGCTTCGTCGGCCGCCGGGCCGAGCTGGACCAGGTGCTGCGCGCGCTGGAGCGGGCCCGCCTGGTGACCCTGCTCGGGCCGGGCGGGGTCGGCAAGACCCGGCTCGCGCTCCGCGCCGCCGACCGGGCCCGGCCGCTGTTCCCCGACGGGGTGTGGCTGGTGGAGCTGTCCGGCGTGCGCGCGCCCGAGTCGCTGCCGCGCGTGATCGCCGAGACCCTCCGGCTGCCCGGCCGCCACGTGGACGACCCGGCCGGGTTCCTCGCCGACCGGCTCGCGGCGCGCGAGCTGCTGCTCGTCCTCGACACCTGCGAGCATCTCGTGCACGCGAGCGCGATGCTGGCCGAGCGGCTGCTGACGGCCGCGCCCGGCCTGCGCGTCCTCACCACGAGCCGCGAGTCGCTGAACATCGTCGCCGAACACCTCGTGCCCGTCCCGCCGCTGCCGGTGCCCCGCCCCCGGGACGGCTCGGACCCGACGGTCCCCGGCGCGGCGGACGGCGCGGCCGACGACGAGATGGCGGCCTGCGACTCGGTCACGCTGTTCGCCGAGCGGGCGGGCGCCAGCAGCCCCGGCTTCGCCGTCGCGCCCGGCAACCGGGCCGCGGTCCGCCTGCTCTGCCGCCGCCTGGAGGGCATCCCGCTGGCGCTGGAGCTGGCGGCCGTCCGGCTGCGCGCGATGCCGGTCGAGGAGATCGTGGAGCGGCTGTCGGACCGGTTCCGCGTGCTCGGCGGGACGTACGGCGCGTCCCGGACGGGCGGGCACCGGCACCGGACGCTGCGCACGGCGATCACCTGGAGCCACGACCTGTGCATGCCCGCCGAGCGGATGCTGTGGGCGCGGCTGTCGGTGTTCCCCGGCGGCTTCGACCTCGCCGCCGCCGAGGCCGTCTGCACCGACGATCACCTTCCCGTGGACGAGCTGGTGGACGTCCTGACCATGCTGGTCGACAAGTCCGTGGTGCGGTTCGACCCGGCCGCCGGACGCTACCGGATGCTCGACACCCTCAGCGAGTACGGCGCGGAGCGGCTCGACGAGGCCGGGGAGACCGCGCTGCTGCGCCGCCGCCACCGCGACCACTTCGGCGCGCTCGCCGGGCGGGCCGCGCGCGAGCACCTCGGCCCGCGCCAGGCCTGGTGGACGCGCCGCCTGCGGGACGAGGCGGGGAACCTGCGCGCGGCGCTGGAATGGTCGCTGACCACACCCGGCGAGGAGGCCGCGGGCCTGCGGCTGTCGGTCGCGCTGTTCGACCACTGGTTCCTGACGAGCCGGGTCGGCGAGGCCCGCGGCCGGTACCGGCAGGCCCTCGCGTCCACCACGCCCGACCTGCCCGAACGCGGTCGCGCACAGTACGCGAAGGGCATGTTCACGCTGCTCCAGGGCGATCTGGCCGCCGCCGGGGCCCTTCTGGACGACGCGGTCGCGTCCGCCGACGCGTCCGGCGATGCCGATCTTCGGGCCCACGCCGTCCAGGGCCTGGGACGGCTGCGGCAGCACTCGGGCGACCCGGCCGGGGCGCTGGAGCTGTTCCGGGAGGCCCACGCGCACTACGACGCCGAGGGTTACCGGGACGTCGCGGCGCTCACCGTCCTGACCGACATGGCCTGGGCGCACGCGCTGCGCGGCGAACTGGACGAGGCCCTCGCGCTGTGCGCGCAGGCCCTGGAGATCTCCGACGGACAGGGCGAGAGCTGGTGCCGGGGCGTCGCGGTGTGGACGCGCGGCGCGTCCCGCTGGCTCGCCGGGGACACCGGCCCGGCCCTCGCGGACGCCCTGGAGAGCCTCGCGACGGGGGCCGCGTTCGATGATCTCGGCGGGGTCGCGCTGGCCTTGGACCTGCTGACGGCCTGCGCGGCCACCGACGGCGGGTACGAGCGCGCGGCCGTGCTGGCGGGCGCGTCCGACCGGCTCCGGGAGACGCTCGGCATGCCCGCGCCGCGCGGCCCCCACTACGCCGACCTGCGTGAACGCGGCGTCTCGATCATTGCCCACTCCCTGGGCGAACCGCGCATGCGCGAGCTGCGCGCCCGCGGCCACGCGCTCCCCCTCGCCGAGATCCTCGCCTTCGCCTCCGACGCGGCCGCCGACCGCCCCGGCAACCCCCAAGCCCCCCGCCCATAAGGCGTCCGGCCTGGGCGGCGGCATCCGGCGAACCCCGGCGCGGAAGGGCGTTCGGGCAGGTCGGGGGGTGGGTCGTGCTGCTTCGGGGCGAAAAGGTGCGAGAGTGGGAGGGAGCAGTTCCCGGTGGAGAATGGGTGTGGACGATGAGCCGTGAGGCGCCGCGCGAGGACTTCGACGACTCCGGAATGAAGGTCGTGAAGCCGAAGCGGTGGGCCGCGGGCGTGCCAGGCGTGACGGCCGCCTTGCGCGACTCCTACGAGCAGATGGGCGTGAAGCGCACCGCGCTGACCCTGCTCAAGGTCAACCAGAAGGACGGGTTCGACTGTCCCGGCTGCGCGTGGCCCGAGCCCGGCCACCGCCACACCGCCGAGTTCTGCGAGAACGGCGCGAAGGCCGTCGCCGAGGAGGCCACGACCCACCGGATCACCCGGGAGTTCTTCGCCGAGCACACCGTGGACGAGCTGGCCGGACGCACCGACCACTGGCTCGGCCAGCAGGGCCGCCTGACCGAGCCGATGGTGAGGCACCCGGGGTCGGAGCACTACGAGCCGATCTCCTGGGACGAGGCGTTCGGCCTGGTCGCGGACGAGCTGAACGCCCTGGACTCCCCCGACGAGGCGGTCTTCTACACCTCCGGCCGCACCAGCAACGAGGCCGCGTTCGCCTACCAGCTGTTCGTCCGGGCGTTCGGCACGAACAACCTGCCGGACTGCTCGAACATGTGCCACGAGTCGTCCGGGTCGGCGCTGACCGAGACGATCGGCATCGGCAAGGGCTCGGTGCTGCTGGACGACCTCTACCAGGCCGATCTGATCCTCGTCGTCGGGCAGAACCCCGGGACGAACCACCCGCGCATGCTGTCGGCGCTGGAGAAGGCGAAGAAGGCGGGCGCGCGGATCGTCGCGGTGAACCCGCTGCCGGAGGCCGGGCTGATCCGGTTCAAGAACCCGCAGCTGCCATCCGGGGTGGTCGGGAAGGGCACCAGGCTCGCCGACCGGTTCCTGCAGATCCGGGTGAACGGCGACCTGGCCCTGTTCCAGGCGCTCAACCGGCTGCTGCTCGAATCGGACGTCCCGGACGCCGTCGACCGCGCGTTCATCGAGGAGCACACCCACGGGTTCGACGCGTTCTCCGACCACGTCAAGGACCTGGACTGGGACGACGTGCTGGCCGCGACCGGCCTGACGCGCGGGGAGATCGCCGCGGCGCTCGGCGACGTCCTCGCGGCGAAGCGGATCGTGGTGTGCTGGGCGATGGGCCTGACGCAGCACCGCAACTCGGTCCCGACGATCCGCGAGGTCGTGAACTTCCTGCTGCTGCGCGGCAACATCGGCCGTCCGGGCGCGGGCGTGTGCCCGGTGCGCGGCCACTCCAACGTCCAGGGCGACCGGACGATGGGGATCTACGAGAAGCCGAAGCCCGCGTTCCTGGACGCGCTCGCCGCCGAGTTCGGGTTCGAGCCGCCGCGCGAGCACGGCCTGGACACCGTCGACGCGATCCGCGCGATGCGGGACGGCGGCGCGAAGGTGTTCTTCGCGATGGGCGGCAACTTCATCCGCGCCACCCCCGACTCGGACGTGACGGAGGCGGCGATGCGCCGCTGCCGGCTGACCGTCCAGGTGTCGACGAAGCTGAACCGGTCGCACGCGGTCACCGGCGGGCGGGCGCTGATCCTGCCCGCGCTGGGCCGCACCGAGCGGGACGTCCAGGCGGGCGGCGAGCAGTTCGTCTCCGTCGAGGACTCCATGGGCATGGTGCACGCCTCGCGCGGACGCCTCGCGCCCACGTCGCCGCAGCTCAGGTCGGAGGTAGCGATCGTCACCGGACTGGCCCGGCGGGTCCTCGGCGACCGGCACGGCATCGCCTGGGACGCGATGGGACGCGACTACGACGTGATCCGCGACCATGTGGAGCGGGTCGTCCCCGGGTTCGACGACTACAACGCGCGCGTGCGTGAGCCGGACGGGTTCACGCTGCCGCACGCCCCGCGCGACGAACGCCGCTTCCCGACCGCGACGGGCAAGGCGAACTTCACCGCGAACGCGCTGGAGGTGCTGCGCGTCCCGGAGGGGCGGCTGCTGCTCCAGACCGTCCGCAGCCACGACCAGTACAACACCACGATCTACGGCCTGGACGACAGGTACCGGGGCGTCAAGGCCGGGCGCCGCGTCGTGTTCGTCCACCCGGACGACCTCCGGGCGCTCGGGTTCGCCGACGGCGCGATGGTCGACCTGGTGTCGGAGTGGACGGACGGCACCGAGCGCCGCGCGCCCGGCTTCCGGACCATCGCCTACCCGACCGCGCGCGGCTGCGCGGCGGCCTACTTCCCCGAGGCCAACGTGCTCGTGCCGCTGGACAGCACGGCGGAGGTCAGCAACACCCCGACGTCCAAGTCGGTGGTCGTCCGCCTGGAGTCGCCGCGTCCCGGGTCGCGTCCGGAGGGAGCGCGGCCGGACGGCGCGCGCCCGGAGACCGCGCAAGCGTAAAACGCACGCCTGGAGGGCGTGCGGGCCGGGGACGCACGTGGTCGAGGACGCCCGAGGTGAGGGCGCGAGGGCGGCGGATGTGCGAGCGTGGAGCATGCGGACGGAGGTTGTGCGGGCGGAGCGGGAAGGCCGTCCGTAACCGGCCGTATCGACCCGCGTTACGCCGGTGGCCGGGCGGCCGACGGCGTACGATGCACCCATCCTGACGCTTCCATCCGACAGATCCCATCTCACAGTCAGATCACGTCCCACAAGGCAGATCACGTCTCACCGGTCCTCTCCCGCGGACCGGCCCGAGACATCCCCGACGCTCCCTCCCCCAACGAGGTGACCGGTGACGGCACTGGCGGACGACCGGCACGGCGGCAACCTGCCCGCCGAGGTGACCCGGTTCATCGGCCGGAGGCGCGAGCTGGCCGAGGCCAGGCGCGTCCTGGCCCGTTCGCGCCTGGTCACGCTGACCGGCGTGGGCGGGGTCGGCAAGACCCGGCTGGCGCTCCGGCTGGCCACCGAGGCCCGCGGCGACTTCGAGGGCGGCGCGTGGCTGGTCGAGCTGTCGGCGCTGCGCGAGCCGGATCTGCTCGCCCGGCACGTCGCCGACAAGCTCGGGCTGCCCGGCCAGGCGGCGGGCGACCAGACCGACCGGCTCTGCGAGCACCTGTCCGACCGCGAGCTGCTGCTCGTCCTGGACACCTGCGAGCACCTGGTGGAGGGCACGGCCGCCCTGGTCGAGACGCTGCTGCGGGCCGCGCCCCGGCTGCGGGTGCTCGCCACCAGCCGCGAGCCGCTGGACGTGATGGGCGAGCACAACCTGGTGATCCCGCCGCTGGCCGTCGCCGCGGATCCCGGCGCCGGGACGGGCGACACCGCGGACGCCGGGGGCGGCCGGGCGCGCGGCGGGCAGGGGCGCGCGGCGGACGCGGGCGCGGACGACGCGGTCGCGCTGTTCGCCGACCGGGCCGAGGCGATGGTCCCGGGGTTCGCGCTGACCAAGGAGAACCGGCCGGTGGTCGCGCGGCTGTGCGCGCAGCTGGACGGCATCCCCCTCGCGATCGAGCTGGCGGCCGTCCGCATGCGGACGATGTCGGTGGAGCAGCTCGCCGAGCGGATGGACGACCGGTTCCGGCTGCTCGGCACCGCGCGCGCGGGCGGCGACCGGCACCGGACGCTCCGCGCCGCGATCGAGTGGAGCCACGAGCTGTGCACCGGCGAGGAGCGGCTGCTGTGGGCGCGGCTGTCGGTGTTCCCGGGCGACTTCGACCTGACCGCCGCCGAACGCGTCTGCGGCGGCGACGGCCTGCCCGGCGGTGAGCTGTTCGAGGTGCTCGGACGGCTCGTGGAGAAGTCGGTCGTCCAGGTCGAGCGGGACGGCCGCCGCTACCGGATGCTCGACACGCTGCGCGAGTACGGCGCGGAGCGGCTCGCCGGGCTCGGCGAGGGTCCCTGCCTGCGGCAACGCCACCGCGACCACTACCTCGAGCTGGCCGAACGCGCGCGCGAGGCGGCGCTCGGGGCCGAGCAGCTCGGCTGGCTGACCCGGCTGGGCGAGGAGAACCCGAACCTGCGCGTCGCGCTGGAGTACTCCCTCACCACGCCGGAGGAGGTCGCGACCGGGCTGCACCTGACGGTCGTCCTCCAGCACTACTGGATCTGCCTGGGCATGTTCGGCGAGGCCCGGCGCTGGCACGACCGGGCGCTGGCGGCGCCGACCGAGTCCGCCGGGAACGCGGCGCGCGTCGCGCTCGACCGGGCGTGGATCGCCTACGGCGCGGGCATGGTCGCCGTCCAGCAGGGCGAGACCGACCGGGCGCGCGACCTGTTCACCACGGCGACCGTGGACGTGTCCGCGACCGCGGCGGTCCTGCCCGAGGCCGCCGAGGTGGCGTCGGCGCCCGACCTGCTGGCGCACGTCGTCCACGGGGAGGGCCTGATCGCGCTGTTCGAGGGCCAGCTGGACGAGGCGCGCGCCCGCATGGAGCAGGCCCGCGAGGCGTTCGACCGGCTCGGCTACCGGGACCCGCTGGCGCTGCTGACCGGCCCGCACCTGTCGACCGTCCTGCTGCTGCAGCGCAAGGAGCAGGAGGCGCTCGCGCTCGCGGACGGCGCGGCCCGCGACGGCGAGGCGTCCGGCGAACGCTGGTGCCACTCGTTCGCGCTGTACGCGCGGGGCGCGGCGCTGTGGTGGCTCGGCGAGCACCGGGCCGCGACCGACGACCTGCTCGCCTGCCTGCGGATCAAGGAGCGGCTCGGCGACCAGCTCGGCATCACGCTCGCGCTCGACCTGCTCACACCCGCGCCGGTCGTGCACGGCGAGTACGAGCAGGCGGCGATGCTGCTCGGCGCGACCGAGGCGATGTGGCGGCGGCTCGGCGCGACCCGGCTGTACGGGCCGGACTACAAGCGGCGGCGCGCCACGTCCGAGCACGCGCTGCGCAAGCGGCTGCCGCCGGAGCGGTTCCAGGCGGCCAAGGAGCGCGGCGCGCGGCTGTCGGTCGCCGAGGCGATCGCGCTGGCGCGCGGCGAGCCCGCGCCCAGGCCGGAACGGCAGCCGCTCACCGCCCGCGAACGCGAGGTCGCGGTGCTGGTCGCGCGCGGGCTGTCGAACCGCGAGATCGCCGACCGCCTCTCGGTGGCGCGGCGGACGGTCGACACGGCCGTCGAGCACATCCAGGCCAAGCTCGGGCTGTCGTCCCGCGACCAGATCGCCGCCTGGGTCCGCCGCGTCCGCCGGGGCTGAACCGGTATCTTGTCCGGGCTGGGCCCGCGGGGGGCTCGGGCCTAGGGTTGCGGGCATGACGAATCTGCCCGAGAAGCCAGAACCCGCGCGCCCCCCGGAGATGCGGGCCTCCGACGCCGACCGCGACCGGGTCGCGCAGATCCTCCGGGACGCCGTGGGCGAGGGGCGGCTCACGCTGGACGAGGTGGACGAGCGGCTGGACGCGGTCTACAAGGCGAGGACGTACGCCGACCTCGAACCGCTGACCCGCGACCTGCCGGTCTCCGGGTCCGCGCCGGTCGGGCCGCCGGCGGCGCGTCCGGCCGGGACGGCGGGCGGGTTCGTCATCGCGCCGGGCGAGACGCCGACGTGGACGAACGGCGTCGCGATCATGAGCGGGTTCGACCGGAAGGGCGTCTGGACCGTCCCGGAGACGTTCACCGCGTTCGCCTACTGGGGCGGCGGCGACATCGACCTGCGCGAGGCGCGGTTCACCTCGAAGACCGTCCACATCACCGCGGTGGCGATCATGGGCGGGATCGACATCATCGTGCCGGACGACGTCAACGTCCGGGTGACGGGTGTGGGGATCATGGGCGGCTTCGACCATCTGGCGAGCGGTCCCGGCGTCCCGGGCGCGCCCGAGATCGTCATCTCCGGGCTGGCCTTCTGGGGCGGCGTGGACGTCAAGCGCCGTCCCAGAAGGCGAGCGGTCCGCGACTAGCCCCCCGACGAGCGCCCTTCCTGTGCCTGGTGGGCGTCGGTGGGGTGGTGGGGGTTCTCGCGGCGGTCGAGGTGGTCGAGCGCGCCGCGGACGGCGGCCCGGCGCAGCGTGCCTCCCCCGCCGGACGGCGGCCGGTCGGCCCAGCCGCGCACGACGGGTTCGGCGAGCGAGCGCGCCCGTTCCAGCCGGCCGTGCCGTTTCAGCATGACGAGCAGCGTGACGGCGACGACGGCGAGCAGCACCACGCCCGCGCCGATGATCAGAAGGCGGAGCAGCAGAAAGGTCAGGATCTCGGTCGACACGGTTCCTCCCCGTTTATTTGGCATCTCCGTGCTAAATCCCAACGTAGCACGAGTGTGTTATAAAGCGAGCATGCCCAAGCTGGTGGATCCCGAGGAGCGCCGCCGCGAGGTGGCCGAGGCCATCTTCCGGGTGGCGCGGCGCGACGGGCTGGAGCAGGCGTCCCTGCGCGCGGTCGCGGCCGAGGCGGGCCTGGCGATCGGCTCGGTCCGGCACTACTTCGACGGCCAGGCCGACCTGATGATCTTCGCGATGAGGTACTTCGCCGAGCGGGCCGGGGAACGCGTCCGCGAGGCGGCGGGGTCGCTGAAGACCCCGGATGCGGACGCCCCGGCGGCCGAGCACGTCGCGGCGCTGGAGCGGCTGCTCGCCGAGATCCTGCCGCTGGACGACCGCCGCCGCGAGGAGGCCGAGGTCTGGCTGGCGTTCACCACGTCCGCGCGCACCCGTCCCGACCTGCGGCCCTACGCGCTGGAGCTGTTCGACGAGCTGGCCTGGATGCTCGACACCCTGCTCGCCGCCGCGGACCGGCTCGGCGCGCTGCGTCCCGGCCTCGACCTGCGCGCCGAGCGCGTCCGGCTGAACGCGCTCCTGGACGGCCTGACGATGCACGCCGTCCTGCAACCCGACCGGATCGGGCCGCCCGAGCTCGCCGAGGCCCTGCGCCACCACATCGCCGACATCGCGGCGGTCCCGCCCGAGGGCCCGCCCGCCGCGACGTGACCGGGGCCGCCGTCCGGCTGCGGACGACGGCCCCGGAAGGTTCTCGGACGGTCAGCTCTCGGCGACGGCCCCCGAGGCGATGAGGTCGTCGGCGTCCTCGATGCCCAGGTCGGCGAGGACGGCCCGGGTGTGGCCGCCGGGGAGGGCGGGCCTGCCGTCGGTGTCCGCCGGGGTGCGGGAGAAGCGGGGGGCCGGGGCGGGCTGAAGGTGGCCGTCACGCTCGACGAACACCTCCCGCTCGGTGTTGTAAGGGTGCCGGGCTGCCTCGGTCATCGACAGGACGGGCGCGACGCACGCGTCCGACGGCAGGAAGATCTCGGCCCACTCGTCGCGGGTGCGTTCCTTGAACCTGGCGGCGAAGCGTTCGCGCAGCTCAGGCCAGGCGTCGCGGTCGTGCTGGCTCGGAAGGCCCGCGTCGGCGAGGCCGAGCAGGCGCAGGAACTCGGCGTAGAACTGCGGCTCCAGCGCACCGACCGCCATGTGTTCTCCGTCGGCGGTCTCGTAGACGTCGTACCAGGGCGCGCCGGTGTCGAGCATGTTGACGCCGCGCTCGTCCTTCCAGAGGCCGCCCGCCATGAAGCCGTGGATGAACGTGGACAGGTGGGACGCGCCGTCCACGATCGCGGCGTCGACGACCTGCCCGCGCCCGCTCGTCCGGGACTCCAGCAGCGCCGCGAGGATCCCGACGACCAGGTACATGCTGCCGCCCGCGAAGTCGCCGAGCAGGTTCATCGGGACCTGCGGCGGGCCTCCCGCGCGGCCGATGGCGTGCAGCGTCCCGGTGATCGCGATGTAGCCGATGTCGTGTCCGGCGCTCTGGGAGAGCGGCCCGTCCTGACCCCAGCCGGTCATGCGGCCGTACACGAGCCGCTGATTGCGGGCGAGGCAGTCGTCCGGCCCCAGGCCGAGCCGCTCGGTGACGCCCGGGCGGAACCCTTCCAGCAGGACGTCGGAGTTCTCCACCATCCGCAGGACGAGCTCGCGGCCCTTGTCGCTCTTCAGGTCCACGGCGACGGAGCGCTTGCCGCGGTTGGTGAAGTCGGTCCCGCCGGTCGCGCCACCGCCCCTGCGCGCGGCGGCGGCCCTGTCGACGCGGATGACGTCGGCCCCCAGGTCGGCCAGCAGCATCGCGGCGAACGGGCCGGGCCCGATGCCCGCCAGTTCGACCACCCTGACCCCGGCCAGCGGCCCTCGTCCCATCTCGCGCCCCTCTCGTCGGTTGGTGCCCCTCATTGTGCCCGACGGAGTAAGCGGTCACTGACGGCAGGGTCCGGTGATCGGCCCGGTGCATGACCCGGTGGACGGTTCGGTCAGTCGCCCGGGCGGCGGTACACCGGCACCGGGACCTGGTTGAAGTCGCGCGCGGTCACCACGATCCGGCCGGACGGCGGGACCGCCGCGACCGGCCCGCGTCCGGCGAGGAAGTCGTGGTCCGCCTCGGCCGGCTGGAACGGGCCCTCCGCTGAGAGGACGGTCACGCGGCGGCTCGCGGCGGCGAGGTAGTGCCAGCGGCCCTTCGGCGACCGCCACCATCCGGCGCTCGCCAGGTCGCCGCCCGCGGACGAGCAGTCGGGCGTGTCGAGGCGTCGGCCGGTGACGTGCACGCCCCGGTCGTCCAGCAGGACGGCGTAGGTCGCGCCGCGTCCGCCCGTGTAGGCGTAGCGCGCGCAGATCCAGTGGCCGGGGCCCGCGCCGTCCGGGAGGGCGCCGGTCCAGAACTCGCGGGCGGTCGCGGACTCGACGTCGCCGCGTCCGCGCCGGTCGAGCGCGGCCGGTCCGGCGGGGCTGCACCCGATCCGCCGCCACAGCGCGAACCCGGCGGGCAGCGCGTCCGGCCCGCCGCCCACCGGGTGCGGCCAGGCGGGTCCGGGCGGAGCGGGCTGGTAGAGCAGGTTCGCCGAGACCAGGCCGCCGAGGTCGGCCACCGTGTACGGACGGCCGTCCGGGACCTGCGGCTGCGACAGCTCCAGCACCGGCCCGCGCCAGCAGCCGCGCGCGGCGGGCGCCGGAACCGGCTGCGGGACGTCCGCGGTCAGACCGTCGCGGACGGGCACCGGCGTCCAGGCCGCGGCCCCCTTCGTCCCGCCGGACGCCAGGTCCGCGGCGCGCACGCCGCTCACCCACGGCGGCAGCAGGTACCGGCCGGGCGCGACCTTCAGCGGCGTCGCGCCGTCCGGCTGCGACCGGCCGACCGGGAAGACCTCCAGGCGTCCGTCGGTGAACCGGGCGACGGTCGCGCCGTCGCGGAGCAGCGCGACCCGGCTCGTCCCGACCGTCCCGGCGAAGAGCAGCTGCGGGCCTCCGGCCTTGGCCGCCGCGCCGGGCGTGCCCGCCTCCCACGCGCGGACGGCCTGGGCCACGAAGGCGCGGTCGCGGACGAGGTCGCCGCGCGCGGGCCAGGCCGTGAGTTCGAGGCGGGCGCTGCGCCGCCACAGGTCGTCGGGAGCGGCGACGACGCGTCCGCCGCGCGGCTCGGCGGCCGGATGCCCGGCGAGCCGGACGCCCGCGATCGGAAACCCCCCGTTGGCCAGCGCGAACGCGCCGACGGTCGCCACGGGCACGACGGCCACGGCGGCGCCGAGGACGACCCGCGCGCCGCGCCGCCGGCGCAGCTCGCGGGCGGCGGCCAGCGGACGGAACGTGCGGCGGGCGTGCAGCCGGACGACGGTCGGGTCGAGCGCCCGGACCACGGCCTCACCGAGCGGCGGGACGGCGGCGGCCTCGGCGAGCGCGTCGTCCGGGCCCGGGACCCCGAGGGCGGCGAGTTCGGCGCGCGCCTCGTCCTCGGGCAGCTCCTCCAGGCGCAGGAGCGCGTAGGCGGCGCGGCCACGGGGTGACAGCGCGGCGAGGACGCCCAGGGCGGCGGGGTCGCCGTCGGCGAGCGGCTGGATGCGCAGCCAGGAGGCGGACCGGACGCGCTCGGCGCCCGGCCCGCGCTGGTCGATGCGCACGGCGGAGCGGAGCGCGGAGCGCAGCACCCGGCGGCGCAGCCCGGCGTAGATCACCTCGGCGTCGCCCCGGTGGTCCCGGCGATGCCGGGCGCGGCCGACGATCCAGTGCGCCAGCACCACCCGATCGTGCCGTTCGAGTCCTTCCGGCAGGATGAGATAAGCGATCCGGGCGAGTCGCCGATAACGCTTGTTCGCCACGGAATTGGCGCTGATTTCCTCCGTCACGGGAAACTCCTCGAACCGTTCAATTCCCATGTCATGTGTCGCGCACGGTCAGGTCGACCGGCGTGTCCGGGCGGTGGTCGGCGTCGCCGCGCGGGGAGGCGACCAGGAGGCGGCCTCGGACGTTCACGTGCCGCAGCGGTCCCTCCACCTCCGGGGTGAAGCCCCGGCCCGCGGCGGCGAGGTAGTACCAGTGGCCGCTGTCGGCGCGCCACCAGAGTCCGGAGACCGGGCGGCGCTCGTCGCAGCCGCCCGCGCCCGCCGACAGCGTGGAGTCGGCGGCGTGCCCGACCAGCGCTGCCTGCCCGGCGCTGCCGCCGCCCGCGAAGTCGAGCCTTGTGCACACCCAGTCGGCGCTGCCGCCGCCGTGGGGCACCGAGCCGGACCAGAAGTCCGCCGCGTCCGCCCGGTCCACCGGACGGGCCGGTTGCGGGAGGACGCAGCCGAGCCGGTCCCACAACTTCAGGCCGGTGCCGCTGAGTTGTCCTGGCATGGCGACTTGTCCGGCCCTGTGGCGCGTCGAGGTGCTCGTGCGCTCCGCGGCGGACGACGCGTCCGTGCGGTAGGTCAGGACGACCGGCCGCGCGCCGCCGAGGTCGCCGATGGTGCGGCTGCCGTCCGGGCCGGTGAGGTCGAGCACCGGGCCGCGTCCGCAGTGGGTGCGCGGCGCGAGTGGTTCGGTCACGCCGTTCCTGACCTGGACGGCGTCGCCGCCCGGGACGGCCGCCTCGGTGTCCCAGGGTGCGAGGAGGTACCGGCCGCCGCCGAGCGCGACCGGGGCGGACGGGTCCGTCCCGGTCGCCGTGACCTCCAGCGGACGCCCCGGACCCGAGTAGCGGGCGACGCGCTCGCCGTTGCGCAGCACCGCGACGGTGCGTCCGTCCAGGTGACCGGCGTACAGGAGCTGCGCCGAGCCGCCCCGGACGGTTCCGGTCCGCAACGCGGCCCACGCCGACAGGGCGCCGCGCGTGAGGGCGCGGTCGGTGGTGAGGTCGCCGCGCGCGGGCCAGGTCTCGAGCGTGCGCCGGCCCTTCGTCCAGGCGTCCGGGGCGGCGGAGACGAGCCGTAAGCCGCGGGTGCCGTGCTCGCCCAGCGCCGCTCCGTTCTCGGTCACGACCAGCGCGCCGAGCAGCCCGGCCGTGAGGACCGAGGCCCCGACGATCGGCGCTTTGGACCGGCGGCGGACGGGACGGGGCGACGCGGGCTCGAACGGCGTGGCGGGCACGGGCAGCCGGACCTCCTCGGCCGCCTCCATCGCCGCCCACGGGTCCTTCACGCCCAGCCCGACCAGCGCGTCCCGGACCTGGTAGCGGGGCATCCCGTCGACCGCGCGGAGCACGCAGGCGACCCGCACCGGCATCTCCAGCCGCGCGAGCGCGGCGGTCAGCGCCGGGTCGGGAAGCCGTCCGGGCAGCGCCTTGAGCCAGGGGTTCAACCCGAAGCGCAGCAGCCCGGACGGACGCGCCGCCCGGCGCAGGACCCGCGCGCGCAGCTGCGCCTGCGCGACCTCGCCGTCCGCCGCGCCCGGCGGAACGCCCAGGCCCATGCGCCCGGACAGCACGCCGTCCACGATGCGGCGGGCCAGCGCGAGACGGTAGACGCGCTTCTCGGTTCCCGGAAGGACGAGATACGCCAGGCGGACGAGATCGCTGTACAGCGCCTCCGCCCGGGCCTTCGTCGTGACGTCTTCCGGCATCGCGGGACTCCTTCTGCGAATTCTCCCGGGGATCGGTGATGATCCGAGTCGGTGACGGCCCGGGCCGATGCCGGTCCGGGGCCGATGACGACCCAAAGCTAGGGAGCGCGAAGGTCCGCCGACGCGGAATTGAGAGAACGCTTAACGATGTCGCCGGATATGCCGTCGATTATCCCGTCAATGCCGGGCGCGACTCCGAGGCGTCATTGGCCGAGAGCTTCCTGGTACGTGTCGATGGTGACGTTACGGCCGGTCAGGACGATCACGAGCCGCCCGGTGATCTCGACCCTCCCGGCGAGGACGGCCGCGACGCCCGCCGCGCCCGAGCCCTCGGCGACCAGGCCGTGCTCGGTGAACAGCCAGCGCATCGCGGAGCGGATCTCGGCGTCCGACACGTGCGTGAGGACCGGCTCGGCGGTGGCGATCAGGGCCGGGGTGACGCTGCCGGGCTCGAGGTTGCCGACCAGGCCGTCGGCGATGCTGTCACCGACCTCGACCGGGACGACGCGTCCCGCGGCGACGGCGGCCGACACCGCGCGCGACACCGACGACTCGACGCCGACCAGCCGCACGTCCTCTCGCGTGGACGCCCACAGCGCGAGGCCCGCGAGCAGGCCGCCGCCCCCGACCGGAGCGACGACGGTCAGCGAGCCCTCGGCCTGCGCGTCCAGTTCGACGCCGATCGTGCCCTGCCCGGCGATCACGTCCGGGTCGTTGTAGGGCGAGACGAACCGGCCGGGCAGCGACAGCGCGTGCGCCTCGGCGGCGTCGTAGTCCGCGCCGTGCCGGACGAGGTCGACCGGGTAGGACGCGAGCTTGGCGACCTTCGCCGGGGACGCGTGCTCGGACACCACGACGGTCGCGTCCACGCCGGAGCGGGCGGCGGCGTGCGCGAAGCCGAGGCCGTGGTTCCCGGCGCTGGCGGTGACGGCACGCGCCCCGTCCGTCAGCCCGGCGATCGCCGAGACCGCGCCCCTGATCTTGAACGAGCCGGTCGGCTGGAGCGTCTCGGCCTTGAGCAGCGCGCCGGGCGCGAGCGCGGTGGGCAGCACCGGTGTGGGGTCGAGCGCCGCGGCGACGCGTCCGGCCGCGGCGCGCAGGTCGGCCGCCGTGGGAGTGCGGACGGGCCGCGGCGTCGCGCCGTCCGAGGCCGGATTCGTCGAAGGGGACACCATGGGAGAAATATATGCACCGGGGGCGCAAAGATCGTCCCAGGAGGGAACTCCGGGTTGTGCCGGAGATCCGCGCGGGGGTAGAAGGCGAGGCATGAGCACCGCACCGCCCGAGCTTCCGGCCTACGCCGACTGGGCCGACACCAAGGACACCCTCCACCTGTGGACGCAGATCGTGGGGAAGATCCAGCTCGCCTCGACCGCGCCCCGCAACCACTGGTGGCACGTGACGCTGCGGGTGGACGAGCACGGCTACTCCACCCAGCGGCTGCTGCATGACGGCGTCCACTTCCGGATCTCGTTCGACCTCGTCCAGCACCGGCTCGTCGTCCGCACCCGCGACCGCGAGGAGGCGATCCCGCTGCGGGACGGCCTGTCGGTGTCGGGGTTCTACTACGAGCTCGAGGCGCTGCTGCGCGAGCTGGGCGTCGAGGTGAAGATCAAGGCGGAGCCGTTCGGCGTCCCGATGACCACGCCGTTCGCGGACGACACCGAGCACGCCTCCTACGACGCGGCGGCCGTCGAGCGGTTCCGGGACGCCCTGGTCTGGGTGGACGACGCGTTCTGCGAGTTCCAGAGCTGGTTCGACGGGAAGGCGAGCCCGGTCCAGCTGTTCTGGCACAGCTTCGACCTGGCGACCGCGCGGTTCTCCGGCCGGTCCGCGCCTCCGATGGAGGGCGTGGACCCGGTGACCGCCGAGGCCTACAGCCACGAGGTGATCAGCTGCGGCTGGTGGGCGGGCGACCGCGCCAACCCGTACTCGGCGTTCTACTCCTACACCCACCCCGAGCCGGACGACTTGACCGGCCAGCGACTCCTGCCCGCCGAGGCGTCCTGGGAGCAGACCGGGACGACCCACCAGGCGCGGCTGCGCTACGACGTCGTCCGGAAGGCCGACGACCCGCGCGGCACCCTGCTGGACTTCCTGCAGAGCTCCTACGCGGCCGGGGCCCGCACCGCCGACTGGCCCTTCCAGCACTTCCACTCGTCCTGGTGCCCGCCGCGAGGCCGCGTCTCCACCTGACAAGATCACCCAGCGGCTCGAGCGGCGGCGCCCAAGCAGAAGGGGCGCTGCCGCTCAGGCGTTTTGGCGCTCAGGCGTTTTGGCGCTCAGCCGCTCAGGCGTTTTGGCGCTCAGCCGCTCAGGCGTTTTGGCGCTCAGCCGCTCAGGCGCTGGGCCGGGGACGGGCCGTCCGCAGCCTCGTGGCGGCGTACCCGGCGAGGCACGCGACGGCGAGCGCGGCGAGCAGCGCCAGCAGCGGATTCACGAAGCCGGGGACGGTGTCGGCCCCGCAGGTCGTGTCGCTCAGCGGCACCAGCGACTGCCCGCCCTCATGGCCGCCCGCGTAACCGGCCGCGCCGACCTCCGAGGTGAAGCGGCACCCGCCGTCCTTCAGGTCGAGAACGTCGTCGTAGAAGTGGCTGAGGCCGAAGCCGTAGGTCGCGGCGAGGGCCAGCGCCCAGGTCCACGCCATCCGGGACCAGACGCGCGAGCCCTGCCGGACCCGCCCCGAGCGGACGGACGCGACCACCATCAGGCAGGCGGCCGAGGCCACCACGGGCCATCCGACCATCAGGCCCAGCATGCCCAGCAGGGCCAGGAGCAGCACGAACTTGAGCTCGAACGCGGCCAGGACCAGCAGCCCGGCGACCAGCAGGCCCGCGCCCCCGGCGACGACCGCGGGACGCGTGGAGGACAGCGCCTGCACCACGAGCAGCGCGACGAGCAACGCCGGAATCCCGAAGGTGATCATGCTGAACGTTCCCTCGGCGCCGTTCATGACCGACGAGAGCGCCGCTCCCCCGGCGAGCGTGGCCCCTGCGGCGATCCAGTACTTCATGCCCAGACCCCACCCCAGAGATCGGCTTTTGGCAAACCGCGGGGAGATCACACGGAGGGGTGAACCAGATGTAACCGAACGCGGGGCTTACCCCGTACGTCCTAGTCTTGGGCAGCGCGAACCGACAAGACCCGAGGTGGACGTGAACGACCAGGTGAGCATCGCCGACATGTTCGACCGGCTGACCGGCACGCAGGCGGCCCCGCCGTGGTGGCTGGTGGCGCTGGCCGCCGTCGTGGCCCTGGCCGCCGTGGCCCACGGCCCGACCTGGCGGCTCGCCCGCAACGTGGTGACCATCGCGCACGAGGGCGGGCACGCCCTGGTCGCGCTGCTGACCGGCCGGAAGCTGGACGGCATCAAACTGCACTCCGACACGTCCGGCGTGACCGTGTCGCGGGGCAGGCCGCACGGGCCCGGCATGGTGTTCACGGCGATGGCCGGGTACATCACGCCGCCGCTGCTGGGGCTGCTGTTCGCCGCGCTGCTGGCGGGCGGCCGGATCACGCTCATGCTGTGGTTCTCGCTGCTCCTGCTCGCCGGGACGCTGGTGATGATCAGGAACGCGTACGGCGCGCTGTCGGTGATCCTCACCGGCGCGGTGGTGTTCGCGGTCTCCTGGTTCGCCGGTGAGACCGTCCAGGCGGTGTTCGGCTACCTGGCCGCCTGGTTCCTGCTGCTCGCGGGCACCCGCCCGGTCGTCGAGCTGCAGCGGATGCGGACGCGCCGGATGGCCCCGAGCTCCGACGCCGACCAGCTCGCGCACCTGACCGGCGTGCCCGGCATGTTCTGGGTGACGGTGTTCGGGCTGGTCGCGCTGCTGTCGCTGGTGGCGGGCGGTGCGCTGCTGTTCCCGGACGGCGCGTCCACGGCGCACCTCTGAGGTCGTCCGAAGGCCCCCTCCCGCGTGACGCCGGAGGGGGCCTTCGCTTTTATCCGTTCGCCTTGCCTAGCGGCAGAGGGCGGCGTCGATCGCCTTGGTGATGTCGGCGCGGAAGGCGGGCTTGGCCTCCAGCTCAGGGCTGGACTGGTTGTAGGTGATCACCGCCTGGCGCTCGCCGTCCCGGCTGGTGTACGACCAGGTGCGGTAGCCGGGCCAGCCGCCGTCGTGGCCCCACGCGAACCCGCAGGACGTCTTGACGCGCGCGAGGCCGAGGCCGTAGTCCTCCTTGATCCAGTCGTCGGTGACCGCACGCGTCGTCATCATCGCCTTCTGGACGCGCGCGGGCAGCAGCTTCCCGGTGACCAGGGCCCGCTGGAAGCGCGCCACGTCGTCCACGGTGGAGACCATGCCGCCGGACGTCCACCCGCTGGACGGGCTGATCATGGTGCTGACGTCGCCGTACTGGTCGAAGTACCCGTGCACGTAGGAGCCGTGGAAGCCGGTGTCGGCCGTGGGCAGGAAGGTGTGGCGCAGCCTCAGCGGCTTCACGATCCGGCGCTGGAGCTCGACGCCGAACGGGTGGCCGGTGGCCTTCTCCACGATCATCCCGGCGAGGACGTAGTTGGTGTTGGAGTAGTTCCACGTCGCGCCGGGCCTGCCGAGCGGGGCCTTCTCCTGCGCGATGTCGACCAGCTCGCGCGGCTTCCACACGCGGGCCGGGTCCTGCCAGATGCGCGGGTCCTGGACGTACTCGTTCAGGCCGGACGTCTGGGCGAGCAGCTGCCGGACGGTGATCCTCCGGCCGTCGTTGCCGTTGCGGGTGAGCACGCCGGGCAGCCAGCGGGCGACCGTGTCGTCCAGGGAGATCCTGTGCTCGGCGACCAGCTGCAGGACGACCGTCGCGGTGAAGGTCTTGGTCACGCTGGCGATGCGGAACCTCAGGTCAGGGGTCATCTTCTGCCCCGTGGCGGTGTTCGCGACACCGGCGGTGACGCGGGTGACCGTGTCGCCGCGCCGGGAGAGGGCGATGACGCCGGGCTGGCCGTCCTTGACCAGCTGGTCCACGGCCTTCTGGAGCGCGGCCTGCCTGGACGCGCCGGACGGGGTGGCCGCGGAGGAGGCGGTGGCCGTCACCGGCACGACGGCGGCGGTCAGGGCCGCGGTGGCGAGGGAGGCGAGGGCGATGCGCCGCATGTTCTTCTTCACGTGATCAAGCTTGCCGACCGGCGCTTCGGACCCCCATGGGCTTGGACACCGAGCCCCGGGTGTACCTGAGTACACCTGTCCGTATGCCTGTCCGTACACGGCCACGCGCTCGCCATCGCGCGCGTGCGGGCGGATCATGGGCCATGGCCGCGAAGAAGCTGGACCGAGGGTCCTATCACCGCAAGCGCAAGGCCCGCCTCCGCGCGCGCAGGCAGCGCAGCCGTCCGACGGCGGGCAAGGGCAGGGGTCGCTGAAGGGCGACTTTCAGCACTGACCGGGCCTTCTGACGCGCTGTCGGGAACGCCGGAGAATGTCGTACCCGGCGGATAGGTTCGACGGTGTGAGCGAGGGTTCGAACGCGGGTGGGCGGGGGCGCGATCCGAAGACCGCCGAGCGCCGTGAGCGGCGCGTCGGGGACGGTCTCGCCGAGCTCGACCAGTGGCTGCGCGACCAGGTCGCGCACGGTCTGGCGCGGGCCGAGCGGGCTCCCTACCGGCTGTGGGACGACGCGTCCCGGCGGCTGGTCGACGCCTCGGCCGGGTCGCTCGCCGGGCAGGTGAAGGCGCTGGCCGGGGTGCCGCGCCGCGCGGGCTGGCCCGACCGGCTGCTCGCCGAGTACGCGCTGCTGCGCCTCCTCGTGCGCGCGTACCAGGGCCGTGACACGCTGCCGCCGCGCCTGCGTGAGATCGTGCGCGCGCGCATCGGCTTCACCATGCCGCAGGACGACGTGCTCGCGCACGGCGAGCGCGTCCACGACACGTGGTGCGTGATCGGGGCGCGTGACACGACCCTCGACCAGCTCACGACGCGCCGCGTCTGGTTGCGTGGCGCGGAGAGCGGGCGTTCGGCGCTGGTGCTGTCGTTCGCGGCCCGCGGCCGTCCGCTGGACGCGTCGTTCAAGGTCGGCGCGCATGTGGACGCCACCCTGTCGTTCTATCCGGACGGCCTGCGCGCCCTCGTCGCCGAACGCTCCAAGCGCACCGCGCCGCGGCGACCGGAGCGGGGGCCGGGGCCGTCACAGGTCGGCTCAGAGCTGGCGGGGCCGTCGCAGGCCGGGGGGTGGCGGGCGCCGGGTGGGACCTCGGTGCGCGGGCTGCTGGAGGAGTACGCGGCCGCCTTGGCAGGCGATCCGTGGCTCGACCGGTGGCCCGCCGTGCTGGAGCAGGTCCGTCCGGCCCGGGACGGGCGCGGTGACCTGCACGTTCTCGACGCCGACGGAGACGCGCTGCCGGTCCGGACGGGCGATCCGTGGCCGCTGCTGGCGGTGTCGGGGGGCGGGCCGGTGACGCTGTCCGGCGAGTGGACGCCGGACGGCCTGCACCCACTCGCCCTCTGGCATCCCGAAGAAGGGGTCGTGCTGCTGTGAGCACCTGGCCGGAGCATGTGAGCGCGGCGCTGCTGGGCACCGACCGGCGGCGTCCGCCGCCCGGGGAGACACCGTCCGGCGACCGGGACGCGGCGCGCCGCCTGCTCGACCAGGCGGCCGTGCTGGCCGTCCGGCGGCGGGCCGGGGCGGTGCCGCGCCGTGACGGCGTGGAGGCGATCGCCGCTGCACCTGACGAAGAGCTGCCGGTCGTGCCGAGGGCGGCGGCGCGGCGGCTGACCCGGATCCTCGCCGGTGAGCAGGTCACGGTGTTGCCCGAGTGGCTGGACGCGGCGGCGCGCGGCGGCTGGCGGGTGCCCGCGCGGCTGCTCCCCGACCTGCTGGAGAAGGGACGCGGCGACCGGATGCTGCGCCCGGCCATCGCGCGCGCGGCCGGGCATCGCGGGGTGTGGCTGGCGTTGCGGAACACCGACTGGGCGTACCTGGTCGGGGCCGGTGACGATCCTGGCGGCGGCGACGAGGTGTGGGAGACCGGCACCCGGCAGCAGCGCGTCGCGTTCCTCACGCGCCTGCGCGGGAGCGACCCGGCCGGGGCGCGCGAGACGCTGGGCACGGTGTGGGCGAAGGAGGCCGCGCCCGACCGGGCGGCGTTCCTGGCCACGTTCGCGCGCGGGCTGTCGATGGACGACGAGGATTTCCTCGAGTCGGCGCTCGAAGACCGGGGCAAGGACGTCCGGCAGCTCGCGTCCGACCTCCTCGCCCGGCTTCCCGATTCGGCCTACGGACGGCGGATGGCCTCACGCGCCCGCGCGTGCCTGCACGCCGAGTTCCGCACCGTCCGGGAGCGGCGGCAGATGTGGGTCGTGGTCGAGCCGCCGGAGACGCATGACGGAGACCTGGAGCGCGACGGCGTCCCGTTCCATCCGAGCGGGTCGTTCGCCCCGGCGGGCGCGGGAGGCGGCCCGGTCGGCACGCGCGCGGCCTGGCTGCGCGAGATCCTCGCGCGCACACCCCTCGCCACCTGGACCGATCTGTTCTCCCTGCCGCCGATGGAGGTCGTCTGCCTCCCGATCAGCGACGCGGCGGGCGACTCCGGACGGGCCGCGCGCGACGTCCACATCGGGTGGGCGCGCGCGGCGCTGCGGCAGCGCGATCCCGCGTGGGCGCGGGCGCTGCTGAAAGGCGGCGTCGTCGTGGACGAGCCGGACGCCCTGGCCGACCTGCTGACCGTCCTGCCGGACGACGAGCGCGAGGGCGCGGCGGCCGGGCTGATCCGCTGGGTCGCGGGCGGTCCGGAGCTGCCACGCGTGCTGGAACGCGTCCCCGGCCCCTGGACGGGCGAGCTGGCCGACGCCGTGGTGGCGACGCTCTCGAACGCCGCCGACCGGCAGACGCACCGGCACGAGCACACGCTGGCCCAGCTGTGCCGCCTCGCCGACCGGCGCCTCTCCCCCGCGTTCGCGCCCCGCGTCCACGGGCTGGCCGGACGCCACCTGGCCGCCGACCCCGGCGGGGTGGCGGGGACCGTCCTCACCGACCTCACCGAGACCCTCCGCTTCCGCGCCGAGATGCTGAAGGAGCTCCACCCGTGACCGTGCCCGACGACGGGACCGTGCCCGAGAACGGGAGCGCGCCCGCCCCCGGCCCTGACGACGTCCTCCGGCCGCACGCCGAGCAGCAGTACTCCGGCGAGCTGGCGCTGCTGGCCGAGCACGACGACCGGCCGCGTCCGCCCGGCTGGCGGCTGTCGCCGTGGGCGGTGACCACCTACCTGCTCGGCGGCGGTCTCCCGGACGGCACCGAGATCTCGCCCAAGTACATCGGCCCGCGCCGCCTGGTGGAGGTCGCGGTCGCGACGCTCGCGACCGACCGGGCGCTGCTGCTGCTCGGCGTCCCGGGCACCGCGAAGACGTGGATGTCGGAGCACCTGGCGGCGGCGATCTCGGGCGACTCGACGCTGCTGGTGCAGGGCACGGCCGGGACGCCCGAGGAGGCCGTCCGGTACGGGTGGAACTACGCGCGGCTGCTCGCCGAGGGGCCGTCCGAGCGGGCGCTGGTGGAGAGCCCGCTCATGCGCGCGATGCGGCACGGCATGGTCGCGCGCGTCGAGGAGCTGACCCGCATGCCCGGCGACGTCCAGGACTCGCTGATCACCCTGCTGTCGGAGAAGACGCTGCCGGTGCCGGAGCTGAACGCCGAGGTGCAGGCGCGGCGCGGGTTCACGGTCATCGCGACGGCCAACGACCGCGACCGGGGCGTCAACGAGCTGTCGTCCGCGCTGCGCCGCCGGTTCAACACCGTCGTGCTGCCCCTGCCGGAGTCCGAGGCGGACGAGGTGGAGATCGTCGCGCGCCGGGTGGCGCAGCTCGGCCGCGCGCTGGAGCTGCCCGAGGCCCCGGCCGGGCTGGAGGAGATCCGCCGCGTCGTCACGGTGTTCCGGGAGCTGCGCGCCGGGCTGACCGGCGACGGCCGGACGAAGCTGAAGTCGCCGTCCGGCACGCTCAGCACCGCCGAGGCGATCTCGGTCGTGACCAGCGGCCTGGCGCTCGCCGCGCACTTCGGCGACGGCGTCCTGCGCGCCCCGGACGTCGCCGGGGGCATCGTCGGCGCCGTCGTCCAGGACCCGGCGTCCGACCGGGTCGTCTGGCAGGAGTACCTGGAGACCGTCGTGCGCGACCGTCCGGACTGGGCCGACTTCTACCGCGCCTGCCGGGAGGTCTCTTGACGGACCTCACGCCGGACGCCGCCGACGCGGGGACGGCGCCGGGGGCGCGGGTCGAGGTGTTCGGGATCCGGCACCACGGGCCGGGGTCGGCGCGGGCCGTCCGGCGGGCGCTGGACGAGTTCAAGCCGGACGCGGTGCTGATCGAGGGCCCGCCGGAGGCCGACGCGATCGTCGACCTCGCCGCCGAGCCCGGCATGGTGCCGCCCGTCGCGCTGCTCGCCTACGCGCCCGCCGAGCCGCCCCTGCCCGGTGACGACGCCGCGTCCTGGTCCGACCGGCGGGCCGCGTTCTGGCCGTTCGCCGAGTTCAGCCCGGAGTGGCAGGCCGTCCGGTACGCGCTGGACGAGGGCGCCGCCGTCCGCTTCTGCGACCTTCCGGCCGCCAACCAGCTCGTCCCACCCGCCGATCCCGACTCCGACTCCCAGCCGGAGGACGCGTCCGAGGACGACGCGAGAATCCGCCTCGATCCGCTGGGGTGGCTCGCGCGGGCGGCCGGGTACGAGGACGCCGAGCGCTGGTGGGACGACGTCGTCGAGCACCGGGACGGCGGCCCGTCGCCGTTCCCCGCGATCGCCGAGGCGATGTCCGAGCTGCGCGAACGCGTCGCCGAACAGCCGTCCCCGGCAGGGCTGCCGCCGGGCCACCTCGTCCGCGAGGAGCAGCGTGAGGCGGCGATGCGGCGGACGTTGCGCCGCGCGCTCAAGGACGGTTTCGAACGCGTCGCCGTGGTGTGCGGGGCCTGGCATGTCCCGGCGATCCTGGCGCGGGTCCCGGTTGCGCGCGACGACCGGACGCTGCGCGGCCTGCCCAAGGCGAAGGTGTCGATGACCTGGGTGCCGTGGACGCACGGACGGCTCGCCGAGCGGTCCGGGTACGGCGCGGGCGTGCGGTCGCCGGGCTGGTACGCGCACCTGTTCGCGGCTCCGGACCGTCCGGTCGAGCGGTGGCTGACCGAGGCCGCCGCGATCCTCCGACAGGAGGACCTGCACGTCTCGTCCGCGCACGTCATCGAGGCCGTCCGGCTGGCGGAGGCGCTGGCCGCGCTGCGCGGCCGTCCGCTCGCGGGACTGGACGAGGTGACCGAGGCGACGCGCGCGGTGCTGTGCGAGGGCGCCGACCTGCCCGTCGAGCTGATCCGGCGGCGGATGGTCGTCGGCGAGCGCCTCGGGTCCGTCCCCGACGACACGCCGATGGTGCCGCTTCAGCGCGACCTGTCGGACCGGCAGCGGCGGCTGCGGCTCGCGCCGTCCGCCGACGCCCGTGACCTGGAGCTCGACCTGCGCCGCGACGTCGATATCGCGCGCAGCCGCCTGCTGCACCGGCTGCGGCTGCTGGAGGTCGACTGGGGCGTCCCGGCGGAGAGCCGTGGCAAGGGCACGTTCCGCGAGACGTGGACGCTGTGCTGGCGTCCGGAGTTCGACGTCGAGCTGATCGAGGCGAGCGCGTGGGGCACGACGGTCGCGGGGGCGTCCGCCGCCCGCGCGGGCGCGATGGCCGACGCGGCGGAGTCGCTCGCCGAGCTGACGTCCGTGGTCGAGCGCTGCCTGCTCGCCGGGCTGAGCGCGGCCCTGCCCGGCGTGATGCGGACGCTCGCCGACCGCGCCGCGCTGGACGGCGACGTCGCGCACCTCATGGACGCCCTGCCCTCCCTCGTGCGCGCGCTCCGGTACGGGGACGTGCGCGAGACCGGCACCGGCCCGCTCCGCACGGTCGTGGACGGCCTGGTCGTGCGGGTGTGCGTGGGGATCGTCCCGGCGTCGCGCGGCCTGGACGACGACGCCGCGCGCGACCTGCTCGACCGCCTCGACCGCGCGCACTCGGCGCTCGCGCTGCTCGACGACGCCGCGCACACCGCCCGCTGGCACACCACGCTCGCCTCCCTCGTCGACCGCGAGGGCCTGCACGGTCTCCTCGAGGGACGACTCACCCGGCTGCTGCTCGACGCGGGCATCCTCACCGACGTTCCCGACAGGATGGCGCGCGCCGTGTCGTCCGGGGCGGCGCCCGCGCGCGCCGCCGCGTGGGTCGAGGGGTTCCTGTCGGAGGGCGGGCTGGTGCTCGTCCACGACGACGCGCTGCTCCGCCTCGTGGACGCGTGGATCGCGGGTCTGCCCGCCGAGGC
This sequence comes from Actinomadura oligospora ATCC 43269, assembly GCF_000518265.1. GTDB lineage: Bacteria > Actinomycetota > Actinomycetes > Streptosporangiales > Streptosporangiaceae > Spirillospora > Spirillospora oligospora. The sequence continues at coordinate 153,479 of NZ_JADG01000020.1, forward strand.
GTTCACGGGCGTCCTGCCGCTGCTGCGGCGCGCGTTCGGCGAGTTCGCGGCGGCCGAGCGGCGCGCGATCGGCGACCGCGTCCGGCACCTGCCGGACGCGTCGCCCGCCCGCCCGCACGACGACCCGGTCGATCCCGTGCGGGCCGGGCCCGCGACGGCGACCGTCCTGCGCATCCTCGGAACGGAGGCCGGATCATGACCGACACCACCGGGGCCGAGCGGCTGCGACGGTGGCGGCTGGTGCTCGGCGGCGACGCCGCCGACGGCACCGGCGTGACGCTGACCGGCGACGACGCGCACATGGACGGCGCGCTCGCCAAGCTCTACGGGTCCGGCGACGGCGGCGGACGGTCCCGGCCGGGACGGCGCGGCGCCGGGCTCGGCGACTCGGCGCCGTCGGTCGCGCGCTGGCTCGGCGACATCCGGGAGTACTTCCCGTCCCCGGTCGTCCAGGTCATGCAGAAGGACGCGATCGACCGGCTCGATCTCACCCGGCTGCTCCTCGAACCCGAGCTGCTGGACGCCGTCGAACCGGACATCCACCTGGTCGGGACGCTGCTGTCGCTGAACCGGGTGCTGCCCGACCGGGCCCGCGAGTCGGCCCGGACGGTCGTCCGCGCGCTGGTCCGTGACCTGGAGGCGCGGCTCGCCGAGCGCACCCGGTCGGCGGTCGGCGGCGCGCTCGACCGGGCCGCGCGGTCGGCCCGTCCGCGCCGTCCGTCCGAGGTGGACTGGGACCGGACGATCCGCGCGAACCTCCGCCACTTCCAGCCCGAGCGGGGCACGCTCGTGCCGCAGCGGCTGGTCGGGCACGGGCGGCGCGGCCGGGCCGTCCGGCGTGACGTGGTGCTCTGCGTCGACCAGTCCGGGTCGATGGCCGCGTCGGTGGTGTACGCGAGCGTGTTCGGGGCCGTCCTGGCGTCGACGCGGTCGCTGCGCACGTCGCTGGTCGCGTTCGACACCTCCGTCGTCGACCTCACCGGCCAGCTGCACGACCCGGTCGAGCTGCTGTTCGGCACGCAGCTCGGTGGCGGCACCGACATCAACCGGGCGCTCGCCTACTGCCAGACCCTGGTGACCCGCCCGAACGAGACCGTCCTGGTGCTGGTCACCGACCTGTACGAGGGCGGCGTCCGGGACGAGATGCTGCGCCGCGCCGCCGCCCTGGCCGGCGCGGGCGTCCAGGTGGTCGTGCTGCTGGCGCTGTCGGACGAGGGCACGCCGTCCTACGACCACGACAACGCCGCCGCGCTGGCCGCGCTCGGCATCCCCGCGTTCGCCTGCACTCCGGACGCCTTCCCCGACCTGATGGCCGCCGCCCTGGAGCGCCGCGACGTGTCCTCGTTCGCCGCACCCGCCGTCCCGCCGACCCCGTGAGCGCGGTCAGCGCCGGTCGGGCACGCCCCAGACCAGCAGGACGGCGACCAGCGCGGACAGCGCCGCCTGCGTGATCAGGGACGGCGGCGGCACCGAGACGTGGACGCTCCACGCGGCCCACAGCACGACCCGCGCGATCCGGACGGCCGCGACCGTCCAGATCGCGTCGCGGGCGCCGCGCCAGGCGGGCACGATGGCGACGAACGTCACGACCGCGAGCACCGCGAAGGACACGGCGACCGCGACCAGCAGCGGTCCGGCGCGTCCGGCGCTGAGGGTGGGCTGCGCGACGAAGGCCGCCAGGCCCACCACGTCCCCGGCGGCCTGGACGCTCGCGAGCCCGAGACCCGCCACCAGCGCCCGTGATCGCCGCCGCTTCTCCTCCGGCTCCGCCGCGGGGGCCTGAGGGGCGGCGGGGGCCGACGCGACGGTCGGGGCGGGCGTCCCGAGCAGCCCCAGCAGGACCGCCTCGGCGGTGGGCCGGGACGCCACGTCCTTGGACAGGCAGGCCGCGGCGGGCGCGGCCAGGTGCGGCGGGAGCGCCGACAGGTCCGGGGTCTCGCACAGGATCTTGTAGATGACCGCCGTGGTGGGCCCGCTGCCGAACGGGTCGGCGCCGGTGGCGGCGAACAGCAGGGTCGCGGCCCAGCAGAACAGGTCGGCGGCGGGCCCGACCGCCCCGCCGGCGAACTGCTCGGGCGCCATGTAGGCGGGGGTCCCGACCAGGGCCCCGGACAGCGGAAGGCCACGGCCCGGGCTGACCGGGGTCGGCCCGGTGATCGCGGGGGTGGTGCCGTCGAGGGCGCGCGCGACGCCGAAGTCGATCACGCGCGGGCCGTCCGGGCCGACGAGGATGTTGCGCGGGTTCAGGTCGCGGTGGACGATCCCGGCGCGGTGGATGGCGGCCAGCGCGGTGATCGAACTGACCGCGAGGCGGTCGAGGTCGGTGCCGCGCCGGGGCCCGTGCGCGTCGACCAGCTCGCGCAGGGACGGCCCGGGCACGTACTCGCTGACGAGGTAGGGCCGGTCGCCGTGCTCGCCCGTGCCGAGGAACCGTGCCGTGCAGAACCCGGCGACGCGCGGCAGCAGCGCCAGCTCGCGCAGGAAGCGCGCCCGCGCCGGCGCGTCGTCCAGCAGCCGCTCGTGGAGCAGCTTGATCGCGACGGGGCCGTCCGGGCCCTCGCCGAGGTAGACCACGCCCTGCCCGCCCGCGCCGAGGCGGCCGACCAGCCGGTGCGCGCCGAGCCGCTCCGGATCCGCCGGAAGCAGCGGGCCCATGGGGGAACGGGGGTTCGGAACGGTCATCGCGCGTACTCTCCGGTTACAAAATCACGACCAATTGAATGCGATCCGCCGGCCGCTCCGTCTCGTCGGAGAGTATATGTGCGTTCGACGCTCAGTGAGGGAACGGTGATGACGGAGATCCATTTCCGGCGGCGTGGACGGGCGTTCTCCGCGGCGTTCGCGGCGTCCGCGGTGGCCCTTTCCGGCGTGGCGGGATGCAGCGACCCGGGGACGGCCATCGCGCGCATGACGGTCGGCGATCCGGGCCCCGACCCGTACGCCCCGAGGGCCGGGACCGACCGGCGGCTCACCTCGGCGCGGGCGGGCGGCCCGGACCCCGGCGGGGCCCGTCCGGGCGACGCCCCCGGCCTGTACGGCGGGACGCGCCGGACGTCGCGCTGCGACGCGGAGCGCCTGGTCACGTTCCTGCGCGAGCACCCCGACCGGGCCGCCGCGTGGGCCTCGGTGCAGCACATCAAGCCGTCCGCCATCGCCGCGTTCGTGGCCCAGCTGACCCCGGTGCACCTGCGCTCGGACACGCTGGTCACCAACCACGGGTTCCGCGCCGGGAGGGCGACCGGCTCGCCCGCCGTCCTGGAGGCCGGAATGGGCGTCCTGATCAATGAGTACGGCGTTCCCGTCGTAAAGTGCAATTGCGGCAATCCGCTGACTCCGCCAGATCGGAAACTCTCACTTCACGCTTCGCGCTATACCGGGCCGTCCTGGCCGGATTTCCATGCCGGAAAGGTGACGAGAATCCAGCCCGGCCGTGCGCCCGCGGAGGGATTCGTCCTTTCCGACCCGAACGGCCGGGGATCGTTCATCCGCCCGCGCGGCACGCAGGGCAACGTGGACGGCCCGCGCGTCCCCGAGCCCCCGGTCGCGACGTTCACGCCGCGGCCCGGCTCGCCACGGCCCCGCTCCGTCCAGAAGTCCCCCAGATCCACGTTCTCGACGGAGAGCCACTTCTCCCCGCAGCCCGCTCCCGCCCCGCCGACGCGCCCCTCGCCCGACCTGCCGACGCCCGGTCTCCCAGCACCCGGGACGCCCTCCGGCCACGGCCAGCCCAGCCCGCCCAAGACCGGCGAGCCGCCGTCGGGCCCGCCACCCGGCGGCGGGCCGGGCAGCGACCCGACCGGCCCCGATAGCCCCCTTCCGACGGGCGGCGAGACCCCGCCGGGCCCGTCCCACGCCACTGCGACCGGGCCCACGGCCCGGACAGAACCGGCACAGCAGACGGAGAGCCCCACGGCGGACGCCCGGCTCCCCTCCTCCCCCTCGGGGAACGCCGATCCCGGCGGGCGGGTGCGTCCCTGATCGCCGATGCGCTATCTTTGTTCATATGAGCAGTGCTTCATATGATGAGCCCGCCGCCTGCGCCGTCCGCGTCGTCGACCCCGAGAAGGTCGCCTACGTCTCGGCGGCCATGCCGGACGCCGACGCGATCACCGAGCTGACGCAGGTGTTCGGGCTGCTGGCGGATCCGGGGCGGCTGCGCGTCATCACGGCGCTGCTCGAAGGGGGCGAGATGTGCGTCTGCGACATCGCCGCGGCGTGCGGTCACTCGGAGTCGGCCGTGTCGCACGCGCTGCGGCTGCTGCGCGCGAGCCGGGTCGTCCGGGTGCGGCGCGCGGGCCGGATGGCCTACTACCGGCTGGACGACTCGCACGTCCGCATGCTGCTGGACCTCGCCCTGACCCACGTCGGCCACACGGAGGGACGCGCATGAGCGGCGAGCACACCACCGGCGAGCGGCACGGGCCCCGCGCCCATGATCGCGCCCATGATCGCGGGCATGGCCACGGCCAGGCGGCGGCGGGCGGCGGCGGTCACGGGCACGGCCACGGCGTGTCGGCCGGGGCGGACCGCAGGTACCTCATGGGCGCGCTGGCGCTGATCCTGGCGTTCATGGCGGGCGAGGTCCTGATCGGCCTGGTCGCCGAGTCCCTCGCCCTGCTGTCGGACGCGGCGCACATGCTCACCGACGCGTTCGCGATCGTGCTGGCGCTGGTCGCGATGCGGATCGCGGCGCGCCCGCCGCGCGGCGGCTACACCTACGGGCTGCGCCGCGCCGAGATCCTGTCGGCGCAGCTCAACGGGCTGACGCTGATCCTGCTCGCGGCGTACTTCGTGTACGAGAGCGCGGTGCGGCTGGCCAACCCGCCCGAGGTCCAGGGCGCCCTGGTGTTCTGGACGTCGCTCGCCGGGATCGCGGTCAACGTCGCGGCGACCTGGCTGCTCAGCAAGGCGAACCGGTCCAGCCTGAACGTCGAGGGCGCGTTCCAGCACATCCTGAACGACCTGTACGCGTTCATCTCCACCACGATCGCGGGCGCGGTCGTCTGGCTGACCGGGTTCGCCCGCGCGGACGCGATCGCCTCGCTGGTCGTCGCCGCGCTGATGCTGAAGGCGGGCTGGAGCCTGCTGAAGGAGGCCGGGCGGGTGCTCATGGAGGCGGCCCCGGCGGGCCTGGACCCGACCGAGATCGGATCCAGGCTGGCGGAGCGTCCGTCCGTCCGCGAGGTGCACGACCTGCACGTCTGGGAGCTCAGCTCGGGCTACCCGGCCCTGTCGGCGCACGTCCTGGTGGACCGGGAGGGCGACTGCCACGGCGTCCGGCGCGATCTCCAGGAGCTGCTGCGCGACGACTATGGCGTCACCCACACCACGCTCGAGGTCGACCACGTCGACGACGAGTTCCACTGCGAGGACCCGCACGGCCCCCGGCACGTCCCGGACACCTCCCCCGAGCAGCCCGCGACCGCGAGCGGCGCCCAGCCGCCCTGCGGGCACTAGAGCGCCCGGCCGGTCAGATACCGAGGAGTTTGGCGGCGCCGTCCCAGCAGACGGCGCGCAGCCACTCGTCGCCGAGATCGAGCCGGACGAGCCCCTCGAGCTGGTGGGCGTAGGCGTAGGGGATGTTCGGGAAGTCCGTCCCGAACAGGATCCGCCCGGCCAGCCCGAGGTCGCGCAGGCGCGGGACCTCGGCGGCCGGGAACACCCCGAGTTCGCCGGTGAAGTCGACGAACGTCATGGTCGTGTCCAGGTGGACGTTCGGGAACCGGTCCGCGAGGTCGAAGAAGCCGGTGAACTCGGGCGCGCCGAGGTGGGCGACGATCGTCCGGAGGCCGGGGTGCCGCTCCAGGACGTCGCCGAACGGCCCGGGCCCGGTGAAGGGGTTCCCCACCGGTCCCGATCCCGCGTGGACGAGGGCGATCGCGCCGGAGTCGGCGAGCATGCCCCACACCTCGTCCAACTCGTCCACGCGCGGGTCGAAGCCGCCGACCTGCAGGTGCACCTTGAAGACCTTCGTCCCGGCGTCCAGGGCGCGCCGCACATAGGACGCCGCGGACGGCTCGGGATAGAACGTCCCGGTGGGCACGCACTCCGGCACGCGCGCCGCGAACTCGGACGCCCACGCGTTCAGCGCGTCGGCCATGCCCGGCTTGTGCGGGTAGAGCAGCGACGTGAACGCCCGGACGCCTAGGGAGCGCAGGTGTTCGACCCGCTCGTCCTCCGGCCACTTGTAGCGGATCGGCCATTCGGTCCCGATCAGCGGCCCGGCCGCGTCGAAGTAGCGCCAGACGGCCTCGGTCAGGCGCGGCGGCATGAAGTGGACGTGGACGTCGATCAGTCCGGGCAGTCCGAGCTCCCGCCAGACCCCGGCGACCCACGAATCCGAACGCGGTTCAGTCATGCGGCGAGCCTAGCCGGGCGGGGCGAGAACCCCGTGCTCAGGCTCACGGAGTCAGGTGATCTCCGCGACCAGCAGCGGCAGGGCGGCGCGCAGTTCGCGCTGCCAGTAGGCCCAGCCCTGCGTGCCCCGGTAGAAGTGCGTGGAGACCGGGATCCCGAGTTTCTTCAGCTTCCCGGCGAACTCGCCGCTGAGCAGGCGGGACAGGCCCTCCAGGACGTCCGGGCCAGGCGCGGGGAGCGGGTCGAACGGACCGGGCGCGCCGTCGCCGGACGCCACGTGCAGCCGGACGCCCGCCAGCCGGTCGGCCAGGTCGTAGGGGTTGTGCTGGCGCCACACGATGCGCTGTTCGACCGGATCGCCCCAGACGTCCGTCCAGTCGGCGCCGCGCGATCCGATCGTGACGGCGAGTTCGACGAGATCGGACACGTCCAGGCCGCCCGGGTCGTTGTGGAGGGTGTGGAGCGGGCCGCTGAAGGACGCCGCGGCGCGGAAGAGTCCGCGATGCCGCGCGGCGTAGGCGAGCGCGCCCAGTCCGCCGTGCCCGGCGCCCGCGACCGCGCGGGCCGTCCCGGCCCCGTACCCGCGTTCGAGGATCTGCCGCAGCTCGGTCAGGTGGAAGGTCTCCCAGCTCGGCGGGCCGCCCGCGCCCCCGTTCCACCAGTCGGTGTGGAGGCCGCAGGCCCCGCCGTCCGGCATCACGACGAGCACGTCGAGATCGGCGGTGAGCTGCTCGACGTCGGTGTGGTCGGTCCAGGATCCGTGGTCGCCGCGCATGCCGTGCAGCAGCCACAGCACCGGCCAGGCGCGCGCCGAGCCGCGCCGCCAGCCGGGCGGCAGCAGCAGCCTGACGCGCGCGACGTCGGGAAGCACCGGCGACCGGACGGCCAGGTCGAGCACCCTTTCGCCGCGCCGCCGCTCGCCCACCACGGTCGCGCCGTCGTCGGCCGCGGGCGCGGACGCGGGGGCGGGCCCACCAGGGGCGATGGACAGCGTCGAGGTCAGTGGCAGCAGCGATCTCGAGGTCACCGCGAGCCCCGCGAGGGCCGCACCGGTGACCAGTCCGGCCCCGAGCCAGCCACGCCGTCGCATGTTCCGCCCCGCTCAAAACCTTCTACCCTGGGGGACTTATTCCCCGAGCCAAGGGTGTTATAACGCAGGGTAATCACGGAAAGGGTTGTTTTGCCGCGTTCGAAGGCCGAGTTGGAGACCGCGATCCGGGACGGGTCGGGGCGCGCCGTGCTGATCGTCAACGCCAGGTCCCGGCGCGGCCGCCGCCTGCACGACCGGGCGCGGACGCTGCTCTCGGACGCGGGCCTGGAGTTCGCCGAGGTCGTCCCGGTCACCGACCCCGCCGGGCTGCGGCCGGTGTTCCACCGCGTCCTCGCGGACGACCCCGACCTGGTCGTCGTCGGCGGCGGGGACGGCACGGTCGCCGAGGCCGTCCGGCACCTGACGCACCGGGACGCGGCGCTCGGCGTCCTGCCGCTCGGCACCACCAACAACTTCGCGCGCAGCCTCGAACTGCCCATGGACCTCGGCGGCGCGGTCGGCGTCCTCGCCTCGGGCAAGGTCGCGGACGTGGACGTCGGCTGGTTCGAGGGCACCGCCGACGCCTCGTCCGACGCCTCGTCCGATGGGCACGTGTTCGCGAACATGGTCAGCCTGGGCCTGTCGGTGGAGGTCGCGCGGCACGTCCCGCACGAACTGAAGCGGCTGCTGGGCCGCCCGGCCTACGCGCTGACGGCCGCGCGGCTGCTCCCCCGGCACCGGGCCTTCCGCGCCACGATCGAGATCGACGGCGAGACCACCGAGGTCGAGACGCACCAGCTGAACATCGCCAACGGCGCGCACCACAGCGGCCAGCGCATCGCCCGGGACGCGAGCCCCGACGACCGGCTCCTCGCGGTCTACCGGCTCGGCGACGGGCGGCGGCTGCGCCTCGCGTCCGCGACCGCCCGCCACGTCCTGACCGGGCCGTGGCGGACGCTGGAGGAGGACGCGTTCCTGACCACCCAGCACGTCCGGATCGCGACCGACCCGCCCCTGCCCGTGGACGTCGACGGCGAGATCCGCGCCCGGACGCCCGTCACGATCCGGCTGCTCGGCAACGCGCTGCGCGTGATCGTCCCGCAGTCCTTCGTCGACACCTAGAACCGTCCCCGCCGAGCAGAAGAACAACGGCACGGGGTCACGAGCGGAGCGCGCGCAGATCCTCCTCGGCGAGCGTCAGCCCTCCGGCCGCCACGTTCTCCTCCAGGTGCGCGAGCGAGGACGTGCCCGGGATCGCGAGCGTCACCGGCGACAGCGCCAGCAGCCCGGCCAGCAGCACCTGCGCGGGCGAGGCATCACGCCGCGCGGCGACGGCCTTGAGGCGCGCGTCGTCCGGCACCCCGAATCCGCCGAGCGGGAAGTACGGCACGTAGGCGATGCCGTCGCGCTCACACGTCCGGAGCATCTCGACGTCGGCGGGCTGGGTGACGTCGAAACGGTTCTGCAGGGCCGCGACCGGCGCGATCGCGCTCGCCTCGGCGAGCTGCGCCGCGTCCACGTGGCTCACGCCGAGGTGCCGGATCAGGCCCTCCTCGCGCAGCGCGGCGAGCACCTCGAACCGCTCGGCGATCGACTCGCCGCCCGGAGCCTCGATCCCGCCGGGCCGCAGGTACACCAGGTCGAGCCGGTCCAGTCCGAGGTCGCGCAGGTTGCGCTCGACCTCGCCGCGCAGTTCGTCCGCCGCGAGCTGTCCGGTCGGCATCGGGGCGCCGGGCTCGCGGCGCGGCCCGACCTTGGTCGCGATGACCAGATCACCGGAGTAGGGGTGCAGTGCGTCCCGGATCATGCCGTTGGCGGTGAGGTCGCCGAAGAAGTAGAACGCGGCGGTGTCGATGTGGTTCACGCCGAGCTCCACCGCGCGGCGGAGCACGGCGAGACCGGTCTCGCGGTCGTTGGCGGGGCCTCCGCGCTCGCTCGCCGGAAGCCGCATGGCGCCGAAGCCCATTCGCCGAACGCGCAGGTCATCACCGATGTCGAAGGTCGTCATGGGAAAGAGCCTCGCGGCTCGCACGGGTTTCGGCGAGCCGCTGGCACCAAGCTGCCAAACCATCGTCCGGGCCTTGCCGGGACGGTGCCACTGGCGAGGTCCCGGACGCTGACCGACACTGGTGGTGATGAGTACCGACCTTGATCAGAACGTCGTCCTGCGCGGAGAGCGCGAGCTGGTGGAGCGCGCCGCGCCGCTGTTCGCGGGCGCGCGTGAGGAGTTCGTGTGCGCGGCGGCGCATCCGCGCACGTGGGCGCTGCCGGGCGCGCGCGAGCAGATCGTCGCCGCACGGCGCGAGCATCCCGGCGTCCGCGCGTACAAGCTGTACGGAAGCGAGGTGCTGGCGGACGACACGGCCGTCCGGCTGCTGACCGACATCGCCGGGCACGGCCCGCGGGTGCGGATCCTGGACGGCCCGATCCCGCACGAGACGATCGTCGTGGACCGCCGCGTCGCGGTGATCGCCGGGGAGGCGCGCGGCGGCGAACGCGAGTTCACGGTCGTCCGCACCCCGGCCGTCGTCGCGGGCATCCTCGCGCTGTACTGGACGACCTGGCACGCCGCCGTCGACCTCGCCGAGCGCACCGCCGCCGGGATCCCGGCGCTGGGTGAGCAGAGCCGCGAGATCCTCGCCCTGCTCGCGGACGGCATGAAGGACGAGGCGGCATGCCACCGGCTCGGCATCTCCCTGCGCACCTACCGCCGCCGGGTCGCCGAGCTGATGGAGCTGCTGGACGCCGACTCCCGCTTCCAGGCGGGCCTGCGCGCGCGCTCGCTCGGCCTCGTCCCGTAGCGCCCCCGCGGCGGCCCCCGCGTCCCGGTCCGGCTTGACACCGCTCGACCTCCGCCATTTAACTCTATAACTATGACTATAGATAAAGGGCCGTCGCCGATCGTGTTCCGGCTCGACCCCGGCTCGGGGGTGCCGACGTACCTCCAGCTCGTCCAGCAGGTGGAGCAGGCGCTCCGGCTCGGCCACCTGCAGCTGGGCGACCAGCTGCCGCGCGTCCGGGACGTCGTCGCCGGGCTCGCGATCAACCCGAACACCGTCCTGAAGGCCTACCGCGAGCTCGAGCACCGTGGCCTGGTCGCCGGACGCCGCGGCCAGGGCACCTTCGTCGAGCGCACCCTCGACCGCGCCGGGCTCCGCGAGCAGGCCGACCTGCGCCGGTCCCTGAACGAGTGGATGCGCGCCGCGTCCGCCGCCGGGCTGGACGACGCGGGCATGTCCGCCCTGTTCACCGCGGCCCTCCAGGACCGGCACAAGGCCACCGAGCCCGAGGGCCGCGACGGGCGGGCGGAGGGCATCGCGTGAACGGCGCCGCCATCGAGGCGTCCGGCCTCGGCAAGCGCTACGGCCGCTCCTGGGCGCTCCGCGACTGCTCCCTGAGCATCCCCGCCGGGCACGTCGTCGGGCTGGTCGGTCCGAACGGCGCGGGCAAGACGACCTTCCTCAACATGGCCGTCGGCCTGTCCACGCCCACGACCGGCGAGGTCCGCCTGCTCGGCAGGCACCGGGCGGGCTCCCCCGACGCGCTCGACATGGTCGCGTTCGTCGCGCAGGACGCCGCGCTCTACCGGAACCTGTCGGTCTCCGACATGCTCCGCGTCGGACGCGGCCTCAACCGCCGCTGGGACGAGCGGACCGCCCGCGAGCGGCTCGCCGAACTCGGCATCCCGCTCGACCGCCGCGTCGGCGCCCTGTCCGGAGGGCAGCGCTCGCAGGTCGCGCTGTCCCTCGCCCTCGCCAAGCGCCCCGGCCTGCTGGTCCTGGACGAGCCGCTCGCCGCGCTCGACCCGCTCGCCCGGCACGAGTTCATGGCCTCGCTGATGACGGCGGTCGCCGAGGACGGCGTCTCGGTCGTCTTCTCGTCCCACGTCGTCGCCGAGCTGGAGCGCGTCTGCGACCACCTGGTCGTCCTGCAGGACGGCCGGGTCCAGGTCTCCGGCGACGTCGAGGACCTGACCGCCGAGCACCACGTCCTGGTCGGGCCCGCCGACCAGGCCGACGAGATCGCCGGCCTGCTCCCGGTCGTCCGGTCGCGGCGCGCCCACGCGCAGGCGCACCTGCTCGTCCGCACCCCGCGGAGCGTCCCCGTCCCGCCGGGCTGGCAGCGCCACCCGGTCACCCTCGAGGAGATCGTCCTGACCTACATGCGCGAACCGGCCGCGGCCGCGCTGCCCGGCCCGAAGGCGGTCGCCCGATGACCACCCTGCCGTCCGCCGCGCTCCCCCGCTTCGGCCCCGCCTGGGTCACCTGGCGGCAGCACCGCTTCGCGCTCGGCGCCACCGCCCTGCTGCTGGCCGCCCTCGCCGTGCTCCTCCTCCTCGGCGGCCTGACCGCCCGCGACGACTACCACCGGCTCGGCCTGGACAAGTGCGCGTCCTTCACCCCGGGCACGCGCTGCGACCAGATCTCCATCGAGTTCAACAACCAGTACGCCACCGCGAGCCTCCTGCTCATCTTCCTGCTGGTGCTGCCCGCGGCGATCGGCGCGTTCGTCGGCGGCCCCCTCATCGCCCGCGAGCTGGAGACCGGCACGTTCCGCTTCGCCTGGACGCAGGGCGCGGGCCGCACCCGCTGGCTCGTTACCAAGCTGGCGGTGCTCACCCTCGCGCTCGCCGCCGTCAGCGCCGCGTTCAGTCCCGCCTACAAGTACTGGAACGCGCCCTTCGAGCGCACCCTCCCGAGCGGCTTCGGCTCCTACCTGCCGTTCGAGTTCGGCGGGCTCGCGTTCCCCGCGCAGACCGTCCTCGGCTTCGCCGTCGGCGTCTTCATGGGCGTCCTGGCCCGGCGGACGCTCGTCGGGATCGGCGCGTCCTTCCTCATCACCTTCGGCCTGAGCATGCTGACCGTGTTCCTCGTCCGCCCGCACTACATGCCCGCCCGGACGACCCTCGGCAAGATCGGCCGAGGGGACTGGGGCGTCGGCACCACCTATCAGAACCCGTCCGGCGGGCCCGTCTCCTCGCCCGAAGCGCACCAGCTCTTCGTCCAGTTCCAGGCCCAGAACCTCAACCGGCCGAACGCCCGCTTCCGCGACTGGCTGGCCGCCCGGGACTACCGCATCGTGACCCACTACCAGCCGTCCGGACGCTTCTGGTCCTTCCAGCTCATCGAGGCCGGCTGGATGCTCGCCCTCGCCGCCGTCCTCGCCGCCACGACCGTCTGGATGGTGCGCCGCCGCACCGCCTGACCGGGCGACGGGCCCGCGCCCAGCCCCGCGGGCCCACTATGAGGTCGTGATCCCGCCAGCCCGGACGGCCGCGCAGCGGTTGGCTCGGGGCCATGACGTCCACGACCGCCCCGACCGCCCCACCCCGCTCCCGCACCCCCGGCTGGCCCGCGGTGCTCGCGGTCACGATGGGCATCTTCACCATCGTCACGACCGAGATCCTGCCCGTCGGCCTGCTCACGTCCATCGGCTCCGGCTTCACCATCTCGGACGGGACGGCCGGACTGATGATGACCATGCCCGGCTACCTCGCCGCCGTCGCGGCCCCCGTCCTGACCGTCGCGACCGCACGGCTCGACCGCCGCCGGATGCTGTGCGCGTGCCTGTTCCTGCTGGCCATCGCCAACGTCCTCGCCGCGACCGCCCCCGCGTTCTGGGCGATGCTGCTCTCCCGCGTCCTCGTCGGCGTCGTCATCGGCGGCTTCTGGTCGATCGCCGCCGGTCTCGCGGGCCGCCTGGTCGACCCGCCCCGCGTCCGCCGCGCGACCGCGGTGATCTTCTCGTCCGTCCCGCTGGGCTCGGTCTTCGGCGTCCCGCTGGGCACCCTCATCGGGGACGCGGCGGGCTGGCGCACCAGCTTCGCCGCCATGGCCGCGCTCTCCCTGGCCGTCCTGGCCGCGCTGGCCGTCCTCCTGCCGCCCCTGCCCGCCGAACAGGCCACCCGCCTGTCGGTCCTGGGCTCGGCCCTCCGCACCCGCGGAACCTGGCGGGCCCTCGTGCTGACCGTCCTGATCGTCCTGGCCCATTTCGGCGCCTACACCTACGTGACGCCCTTCCTGGACGAGGTCACCCGCGCCCCCGCAACGCCGTTCCTCCTGCTCTACGGCGTCGCGGGCGTGGCCGGGAACTTCCTGTCCGGCCTGATGATCGCCCACCGCCCGACCCTGACCTCCGCCGTCGCGGTCGCCCTGACCGCCACGGCCACACTCGCCCTCCCGGCCGTCGGCCACAGCAACGCCGCCGCGGCCGTCCTCCTCACGCTCTGGGGAGTCGGCTACGGAGCCGTCCCTGTCTGCTCACAGGCATGGTTCGCCGCCGCCACACCGGGCACGCCCGAAGCCGCATCGGTCCTGTTCACCGCGTCCTTCCAGGCCACCCTCTCCACCGGAGCGCTGGCAGGCGGCCTGGTCGTGGACCGAACGTCCCCCTCCACGGTCATGCTCCTGGGCGGCGCCACCGCCACCCTGATGCTCCTGGTCCTCCTCACTCCCCATGCCCTCCGCACCGCCAAGTCCTCATAGCCCCCCGCAGTCCCACATCGAACCCGTCGTCCTGCGCCCGTCCCCCGCCGAAAGCACCGCCCTGGCCGCTCGCCCCCGCCACGCCCTCAGGGCGGTGGTATACACGGACGATGAACGAGCCGGACGCTGAAGTGATTCAGCCCGTGATGCTCGAGCGTCCAGTGGACTCGGCCCGCTACCGGGGTGTCGTCCGCGAGGACAAGACCGTGCGATGGGCGAGGGACGAACTCGACCAGGTCACACTGATGCGCGGGCGGTCCCCCGACACGTGGCCGAAGCGGAACGCCCTGCCCGAGTCGCTGGGCCGGCTCGCCGGCTGGCTGACCGAACTGGGATGGGACGACCTCACCTGCCTGGCCCTCCGCGAACAGCTGGCGGTCTACCGGACACTGTCCCCCGAACGGCCAGGCCCGTTCACCGACCAAGTCGTCCACGCCCTGGTCGCGCTGCGCGACAGCCTCGTGGAGTGCAAGCGGTACGAGGAGGCACTCGAGGTCATCGAGGAACTCCTGCGGCTGGCGGAATCCCACCACTCCGCCCGTGCGAAAGCCCCGGAAGCACGCTCCTGGCGGACGTTGCTCCTCACCAGACTCGGCCGCGACCGGCAGGCATTGGAGTCAGCGGCCGAGACTGTGACCGAGATCCGCAACCGGCCGCAGCGCTCCGGCGCCCCATCAGCAAGCCTCGACCTCATCCACGCACTGATGGCCTATGCCGACGGTCTGGACAAGGTCGGCCGCGTAGCGGAGGCCGCCGAAGTGAGCGCCGAGATCACGGCGGGCTGGTGGAAGCAGCCCGACGCCACCATCCATTTCCTCCTGGCAGTGGACGTGCACAGCGATCGGCTGGTCCGCAGCGGGCAGCCCGAAAAGGCGCAAGCGTGCATCGTCGAGGCGATCGCAAAGATGCGGCACCGCAAGCACGACACCTACCAGGCGAGGGCTTGGCACAGCTTCGGCGTCCGCCTACTCGCGCTGGGCACGCCCGAAGCGGCCCTGACCGCCGGTGAGGAAGCGGTACGGCTCTACCGCGAACGGACGCGCGCCCACCAGGAGCGGCACCAGAAACTGGAGGCGGCGGACGACTGGGATGACGACCACCGCTACTCCGAGGCGTACCTGCTCAAGCGGCGACGCGAGGAGCTGAGGTCCTCCCGGAAGGAGGTCCGTCAAGCCGAACAGGACCTGCACGACGCCCTGCTCACCTTGAGTGCCTGCCTACAGCAGCTCGGCCGCGCCGCCGAGGCGTCAGCGGCAACCGGCGAAGCCGCCACACTCCCCGCCTAGGAACTCCGCAGGCAGAGCCCCAGAGGGCAACCGCCCACCCCACGAACTCCCCCAAATTGGATTGCCGCCGCTCCCGCGACCCCCGCATCATGAGGCGGTACGAACCAACCCAGGTCGGAAGTCATGAACAAGGAAGAGAAACCCGTCGACATCGGCGAGGCGTTGACGGGCCTCAAGGTGGTCCCCCTCCCCGAGGGCTGGACCGGCCTCGAGGCGATCGTCCTCGTGAAATGCCTCGACGACAAGGGTCACCCGTCCTGGTCCTTCCGCGTCACCGACGGCCTGAACGAGGAGGAACTCCTCGGCGCCCTCACCGTCCGCACCGACATGCTCCGCCGCGACCTCCTCGACTCCTACGAGTAGCCGCCCGCGCTCAGAGGTAGACGCTGACCTCGATCAGATTCCGGTCGGGGTCACGAACGTAGACGCTGCGGATCGGCCCGGTGGCGCCCGTACGCTCCACCGGCCCTTCCTCGATCTCGACGCCGTGCGCGGCGAAGTCCGCGATGACCTGCTCGAGCGACTCCGCACTGACCAGGCACAGATCGGCGCTCCCCGGCGTCGGACGATGCGCCTTGGGCTCGAACTCCCGCCCCGCCCCATGCAGGTTGATCTTGCTGTTCCCGAAGGTGAGAGCGGTGCGCCCGGCGCCGAACGTCACCGCCTCCATGCCGAGGACGCGGGTGTAGAAATCCACCGTGACGTCGATGTCGGCAACGGTCAGCACAAGGTGATCAAGCCGGTCGATACGCATTCCCCAACCCTAGGACGCCCCGCGTCCCGATGATCAAGAGCCCGCCCCTCACGGTCGTCCGCCGCTTCCGGCCTCGCCCGCCCGTCGCTAAGCTGCCCGGCCATGGACCCCTCGAAGATCAACGACGTCCGGGACGCCGCTCGGGAGCTGATCGAGCAGCAGATGGCGGAGCGGCTGGCCGTCATCGAGAAGCTCGTCCGGTCGCAGGATGACGAAGAGGACCTCCAGGCACGGCTCGCCCAGGTACAGGCCGAACGCACCCGGGACTGGGCGGAGGCGGAGCGCCTCGGCTGGACGCCCAAGGAACTCAAGCGTCTCGGGCTCCGCCGCCCCTCCCGCACGACCGCGTCCGGACGTTCGGCCCGCTCCACGGCCAAGGAGCCCCAACCGCGGACCGAACCGCCGACCCCTCAGGTCGACGACCCGCAGCCCCAGTACACATCCCGTCCGCTGAGCATCGAGAATTACACCTGACCCGCCCCGCCAATTCACCCTTGAAACGCAGTAAGGCCCCGCCACTACCGTGGCGGGGCCCATGAAAAAGTAGTGAGGCCCCGCCATTTCTGGCGGGGCCTCACCCAATATGTGTCCGGCGGCGTCCTACTCTCCCACACAGTCTCCCATGCAGTACCATCGGCGCTGAGGGGCTTAACTACCGGGTTCGGGATGGGACCGGGTGTTTCCCCCTCGCCATAACCACCGAACGATCAACGCACAACCCTGAAACACCAGGTTGGCAAGTCTCGTTCGAGCCGTCAAAGCTCGGATATTCACTTTATAGCGGTTCAACCAGGATTGTTTTCTGGGAACCACACAGGGACGCGAATCATCTCGTGTTTCTTGCAGCGATTGGTTTGAACGTTCAGTGTGTTCAAGCCACTCGGCCTATTAGTACCGGTCGACTCCACACGTTACCGTGCT
>NZ_JADG01000021.1 GCF_000518265.1 Actinomadura oligospora ATCC 43269
AAAGGCACTGGCTTTTAACACGCTGTTGAGTTCTCAAGAAACGGACACCCACCGCGCTCGACCCACTCTCGCGGGCCTCGCTCCGGGGCAACCCTGCTAATCTACTCGATCCGTCCGATTCGTGCAACTTCGTCCGGTTCAGGCACCCACCGACGCGTCATCGGAGGCCGTGGCCTTCGCTGTCGTTCCGGGGGTTCCCCTCAGGTCGGCCGCCGTCTCCGGCGTCCCGTTCCCCTCGGGGCAGGTAGAACACTAGATCCGGTCGGCGGCACCGTCAAATCGGCGCCCGGGAACGTAATTTGCCTGCTCAGCGCCCCCGTACAGGGGGCTTGGAGCGTTGCGACGGCGTTTCCCGTGACCGCACTGTGACGTGAATCTACCGAGCTTTTCCCCTGGGCATACCGAAGGCCCCGTCCGAGGTCTCGGACGGGGCCTTCTCGTCCGGGTCAGGAGCGGACGATCTCCACGCCGCCGATGTTGCGCTTGCCGCGGCGCAGCACCAGGAAGCGGTCGTGCAGGAGGTCGTCGGCGGACGGGACGGCGTCCTCCGACTCGACCTTCGCGTTGTTCACGTACGCGCCGCCCTGGGCGATCGCGCGCCGGGCCTCGGACTTGCTCTTGCACAGCCCGGACGCGGCGAGCAGGTCCGCGACGGGCGGCAGGTCGCCGGGGGCGACCTCCGTGCGCGGGACCTCCGACAGGGCCGCGGCGAGGGTCCGCTCGTCCAGCTCGCGGAGCTCGCCCTGGCCGAACAGCGCCTTGGAGGCGGCGATGGCGGCGGCGGTCTCGTCCGCGCCGTGGACGAGGGTGGTCATCTCCTCGGCGAGCGCGCGCTGCGGGATGCGGGCGGCGGGGCGCTCCGCGCCGTCCTTGACCAGCTGCTCGATCTCCTCGCGGGGCTTGAACGAGAAGACCTTGAGGTAGTTCTCGATGTCCCGGTCGTCGGCGTTGATCCAGAACTGGTAGAAGGCGTACGGCGAGGTCAGCTCGGGGTCGAGCCAGTAGGTCTCGCCGCCGGCGGTCTTGCCGAACTTGGAGCCGTCCGCCTTGGTGAGCAGCGGGGTGGTGAGCGCGTGCGCGCTGCCGCCCTCGACGCGCCGGATCAGGTCGACCCCGGCGGTGAGGTTGCCCCACTGGTCGCTGCCGCCGGTCTGGAGGAGGCAGCCGTGGCGGCGGTACAGCTCCAGGTAGTCCATGGACTGGAGCAGGACGTAGCTGAACTCGGTGTAGCTCATCCCGGACGACTCGAGCCGCGCCTTGACGGTCTCGCGGGCGAGCATCTTGTTGACCGGGAAGTGCTTGCCGATGTCCCGCAGGAACTCGATGACCGACATGGGGCCGGTCCAGTCGAGGTTGCTGACCATGGTCGCGCCGCTCGGGCTCTCGTCGAACTCCAGGAACCTGGAGACCTGGCCGCGGATGCGCTCGACCCAGGCCGCGACGGTCTCCTCGGTGTTGAGGACGCGTTCGGCGCTCTTGCCGCTGGGGTCGCCGATGAGGCCGGTGGCCCCGCCGACCAGGCCGATGGGCCGGTGCCCGGCCTTCTGGAAGCGGCGCAGGGTGAGGATCTGGATGAGGTTGCCGAGGTGCAGCGAGGGCGCCGTCGGATCGAACCCGCAATAGAGCGTGACCGGCCCCGCGGCGAGCAAGGCCCGCAGTTCACTCAGGTCGGTGGACTGCGCGATCAGGTCGCGCCATGCGAGATCGTCCAGGATGTCGGTCACGGTCTCCCTCGTCTCCGGCTTGCTTTTGTCTGTCGTCCACAGCGTTCCCGATGGACGCTGCACAGGCTAACGATATTCGGCAACGGCCGATGGGGTTCCGGCCGCCGCGTGGGGTCGTGGCGCCCCGTCCCAGGTCAGGGGGCCGCGGGGGCGCGGCGCCTCGGGACGTGGGGGCGGTAGGCGGAGACGGTGGGGTCACCGTCGATCCAGAACCGCCAGGGGGTGTCCTTGCCGCCGTTCACGCCGACGCGGGGGCCCGAGCGGACGGACGTGGGGACGACCGGATCGCCGGCCAGGACGCGCAGGGGGCCGTCCGGGTCGCAGACGTCCAGGCCGTTCTCGGGGCGGGCGATGGCGAGGGCGTTGCAGAGGCGGGCGGGGCCGCGGGCGAGGTCACGGGCCGAGGAGCGGGGCCGCCGGGCGGCGGCCAGGTCCTGGCCTTCGATGATCTCCCCTGCGCGCAGGAGGATCCCGGACGCGGTGCCGTCGGGGCCGCAGACCAGGTTGACGCAGTGATGCATGCCATAGGTGAAGTACACGTAGGAGTGGCCCGGCGGGCCGAACATCACGGCGTTGCGGGCGGTCCGTCCCCGGAAGGCGTGGGAGGCGGGGTCGCGGGGGCCCGCGTAGGCCTCGACCTCGGTGAGCCGGACGGCGACGGTGCCCTCGTCGGTGGTGTGGACGAGGACGCTGCCGAGCAGGCGCGGAGCGACGAACTCCACGGGGGCGTCGTAGAAGGTCCGCGGCAGTGGTGCTCCGTGCATTCCCTCACCCTGGTCGTCCGGCTCGGCCGGTTCCACCGTACCGGCCGCCCGGCGGCCCGCAGGACGATCGTCCCGAGGGCCGCCGGACGGCGTGGACCGGTGTCAGGCAGCCGGTGCCGGAGGCCCGGACGGCGTCGCCGCGGGCTCAGGAGCCGTTGCCGGAGGCCCAGGCGGCGTGCTCGTTGACCTGGGCTCGCAGGGAGTCCAGCTGCTCGCGGACGCGGTCGGGGGCGGTGCCTCCGTGCGCCTTGCGGGACGCGAGCGCGCCCGGCACGTTCAGCACCTCCCGGACGTCCGGGGTGAGGTGCTCGGACACCTTGGCGAGCTCCTCGTCGGTGAGGTCGCCGAAGTCCTTGTCGTTGACCTGGCACCAGACGACGAGGTGGCCGACGATCTCGTGCGCGTCGCGGAAGACGACGCCGCGCCGGACCAGGAGCTCGGCGAGGTCGGTGGCCAGGGCGTAGCCCTGGGGGGCGAGCGCCTCGAGCCGCTCGGTGTTGACCCGCATGGTCGCGACCAGCCCGGACATGGCGGGCAGGACGGTCAGGAGGGTCTCGACGGCGTCGAACGCGCCCTCCTTGTCCTCCTGGAGGTCGCGGTTGTAGGTGAGCGGCAGGCCCTTGAGGGTGGTGAGCAGGCCGACGAGGTGGCCGATGAGGCGGCCCGCCTTGCCGCGGGCGAGCTCGGCGACGTCCGGGTTCTTCTTCTGCGGCATGATCGACGACCCGGTGGCGTAGGTGTCGTCCATCTCGATCCAGCGGAACTCCTGGGAGGCCCAGAGGCAGATCTCCTCGCCGAGCCGGGACAGGTGGACGCCGATCAGCGCGGTGACGAAGAGGAACTCGGCGACGAAGTCGCGGTCGGACACCGCGTCCATGGAGTTGGGCGCGGCGGAGTCGAAGCCGAGTTCGGCGGCGGTGGCCTGCGGGTCGAGCGGCAGGGATGATCCGGCGAGCGCGCCCGAGCCGAGCGGGGACACGGCGGTGCGCCTGTCCCAGTCGAGCATGCGGGAGATGTCGCGGGTGAGCGGCTGCACGTGGGCGAGCAGCTGGTGGGAGAACAGCACGGGCTGGGCGTGCTGGAGGTGGGTCATGCCGGGCGCGGCGACGCCGAGGTTGTGCTCGGCCTGCGCGATCAGCGCGGTCTCCAGCTCGACCAGGCGGGACACGATCTGGCGGGCGTGGTCGCGCAGGTAGAGGCGCAGGTCGGTGGCGACCTGGTCGTTGCGGGAGCGGCCGGCGCGCAGCTTGCCGCCGAGCGCGCCGAGGCGTTCGAGCAGGCCGCGTTCGAGGGCGGTGTGCACGTCCTCGTCGGCGACGGTCGGACGGAACTCGCCGTTCTTGCACGCCTCCTCGAGGTCGTCGAGGGCGCCGAGCATCCGGTCGAGTTCCTCGCCCGTGAGCAGGCCTGCGCGGTTGAGCACGCGGGCGTGCGCGCGCGAGCCCATCAGGTCGTAGGGGGCGAGCCGCCAGTCGAACTGGACGCTCACCGAGAGCCGCGCGAGCGCGTCCGACGGGCCGCCTTCGAACCTGCCGCCCCACAGTCGGGTCGGTGCCTTCGTCACTGGTAGATCCTCTTTTGTTGACCGCTGTCGGTTGTCTGTTCTCACTGCACTCTGGTCGCGTGGCGGCGCGGTTGCGCCAAGTCCCACGCCGGAACCCCGCGCCGGTGTCCGGCGCCGGGCTAGCTTCGTCGTTCGCGTCCGCCGGGGAGGCGGAGCAGGGCCTCGGCGAGCTCCCGTCCGCCGGCGGGGTCGCGGGAGATGACGAGGATGGAGTCGTCGCCCGCGACCGTGCCGAGGACGGACGGCCATTCGGCGTGGTCGATGGCCGAGGCGAGGTACTGGGCCGCGCCGGGCGGGGTGCGGACGATGACCAGGTTGGCCGACGCCTCCGCCGAGACGAGCAGTTCGGCGGCGAGCCGGGTGAGGCGGCCGTCGAAGGTCTCGGCGGCGCCGGTGGGGACGCGGCGGATGCGCTCGCCCCCCTCCCCCGGCACGGCGTAGATCAGGCTGCCGTCCTCGGCGCGCAGTTTCACCGCGCCGATCTCCACCAGGTCCCGGGACAGGGTGGCCTGGGTGACCTCGACGCCCGCGTCCGCCAGGAGTTTGGCGAGCTCGCCCTGGGAGTGGACGGGGTGCCGGGACAGCAGTTCGATCACCCGGGCGTGCCGGGCGGCCTTGGTCATCGGTGTGGTCACGCAGTGTTCTCCAGTAGCCAGGTGAGCAGGGCCTTCTGCGCGTGCAGACGGTTTTCGGCCTCGTCCCAGACCACGCTCTGCGGGCCGTCCAGGACGGCGGCGGAGACCTCCTTGCCGCGGTAGGCGGGAAGGCAGTGCAGCACGACCGCGTCGGGCGCGGCGTGCGTGAGCAGCGCCTCGTCCACAGAATACGGTTCGTAGAGGCCGGTGTCCTTCCCTTCCTGGCCCATGGACACCCATGTGTCGGTCGCGAGAACGTCGGTTCCGGTCGCGGCCTCGGCGGGGTCGGCGGTGACCAGAACCGATCCGCCGGTCGTGGCGACGATCTCCTCGGCGCGCGCGACCACCGCGGGGTCGGGCGGGAGGGACGCGGGCGCGGCGATCCGGACGTGCATGCCCGCGGTGGCGCAGCCGAGCAGGTAGGAGTGCGCCATGTTGTTCGCGCCGTCGCCGAAGTAGGCGAGGGTGAGTCCGGCGAGGTCGCCCTTGTGCTCGCGGACGGTCTGCAGGTCGGCGAGGACCTGGCAGGGGTGGAACTGGTCGGTCAGGGCGTTGACGACGGGGACGGTCGTGCCGTCCGCCATCTCCTCGACGCGGGGCTGGTCGCCGGTGCGCCAGACGATCGCGGCGGCCTGCCGTTCGAGGACGCGGGCGCTGTCGGCGATCGACTCGCCGCGTCCCATCTGGCTGTTGCCGGTGTCGAGGACGAGGGGGTTCCCGCCGAGTTCGGCGATGCCGACGGCGAAGGAGACGCGGGTGCGGGTGGAGGACTTGTCGAACAGGACCGCGACCGTCCGGGGCCCGGCGAGGGGCTTGTGGGCGAAGCGGTCCTTCTTCATGACGGCGGCGAGATCGAGGACCTGGGCCTGCTCGGCGGGGGTCAGGTCGTCGTCGCGGAGGAAGTGCCGGACGGTCACTGGGGGGTCTCCTGCGTCTGGGCGGCCTGGTCGAGGATGGCGGGCAGGGCGTCCACGAAGCCGCGGGCCTGCGCGGCGGTGAGGGTGAGCGGCGGGGCGAGGCGGACGGCGTCCGGGCGGAGGGCGTTGACCAGGAATCCGGCGGCGAGCGCGGCGTCCTGGACGGCCCCGGACACGGGGGCGGCCAGGACGATCGCCTGCCACAGGCCGCGGCCCCGGACGCCCGCGAGCAGCGGGTGGTCGATGGCGGCGATGCCGCCCGTGAGGACGGCTCCGACCTCGGCGGCGTTGGCGAGCAGGCCGTCGGCCTCCAGGGTGGTCAGGACGGCGAGGGCGGCGGCCGCGGCGACGGGGTTGCCGCCGAAGGTGCTGCCGTGGTCGCCCTTGGCGAAGATGTCGCCGTGCTCGCCGAACGCGACGACCGCGCCGATCGGCAGGCCGCCGCCGAGGCCCTTGGCGAGGGTGAGGATGTCGGGGCGGGCGCCTTCGTGCTGGAAGGCGAACCACGCGCCGGTGCGGCCGATCGCGGACTGGATCTCGTCGCCGACGTAGAGCGCGCCGTTGGCGGTGCAGATCTCGCGGGCGGCGGCGAGGTAGCCGGGCGGCGGCGGGACGACCCCGGCCTCGCCCTGCGTGGGCTCCAGGAAGACGGCGGCGCAGTCCTCGGTGACGGCGGCCTTGAGCGCCTCCGCGTCACCGTACGGGACGAACCGGACGTCCAGCGCGAACGGCCCGAACGGCTCGCGGATCGCCTGCTTGCCGGTGAGGGAGAGCGCGCCGAGGCTGCGGCCGTGGAAGCCGTCCTCGGTGGCGACGAAGTAGGTCCTGCCGTGCGTCCTGCCGTACTTGATGGCGAGCTTCAGCGCGGCCTCGTTGGCCTCGGTGCCGCTGTTGGCGAGGAAGACCCGTCCGTCGCCGCCGAGCAGCTCGCGCAGCTTCTCGGCGAGCAGGATCTCCGGTTCGTTCACGTACAGGTTGGACGTGTGGGCGATCCTGGTGACCTGCTGGGTCACGGCGGCGACGAGCGCGGGGTGGGCGTGGCCGAGGGAGGTGACGGCGATGCCGCCGACCAGGTCGAGGTAGGCGTTGCCGTCGGCGTCCCAGACGGTGCAGCCCTCGCCGCGCGCGAGCGCGAGGGGCGGGACGCCGTAGTTCGGCATGAACGCGGTCTCGTACCGCTTCCTCAGGTCGTCGTTGTGGGGGGTGGTCACGCGGGTTCTCCCTCCGGCGCCGCCGGTTCTTCCTCGATCGTGACGGGCCCGCCCGGAATGCCGGGCGTGACCATCGTCCCGATGCCCTCTTCGGTGAAGATCTCCAGCAGCAGCGCGTGCGGGCCCCGTCCGTCCAGGACGTGGGCCTGCGGGACGCCGCCGCGCACCGCCGCCAGGCACGCCTCCATCTTGGGGACCATGCCCGCCGACAGGTCCGGCAGCAGCGCCGCCAGCTCGTCGGTGGTCAGCCGGTCGATGACGTCGTCGGACGCGGGCCAGTCGGCGTACAGGCCCTCCACGTCGGTGAGGACGACCAGCTTGGCCGCGTCGAGCGCGACGGCGAGCGCGGACGCGGCGGTGTCGGCGTTGACGTTGTAGACCTCGCCGTTGTCGCCGCGCGCGACGCTGGACACGACCGGGACGCGCCCGTCGTTCAGCATGGCCCTGACCGCGCCGACCTGGACCTCGACGATCTCGCCGACCTGGCCGATGTCGACCTGCGCGCCGTCCACGAAGGCGTGCTTGCGCTCGGCGGTGAACAGGTTGGCGTCCTCGCCGGACATCCCGACCGCGAACGCGCCGTGCCGGTTGATGAGCCCGACGACGTCCCGCTGCACCTGCCCGACCAGCACCATCCGGACGACCTCCATCGCCTCGGGCGTGGTGACGCGCAGCCCGGCGGTGAAGGACGACTCGATGCCGTGGGTGGCGAGCGCGGCGTTGATCTGGGGGCCGCCGCCATGCACGATGACCGGCCGCAGGCCGGCGTAGCGCAGGAAGACGACGTCCTCGGCGAACTGGTGCCGCAGGGCCTCGTCGGTCATGGCGTGGCCGCCGTACTTGATGACGACGGTCTTGCCGTGGAAGCGCCCGAGCCAGGGCAGCGCGTCGATCAGCGTGCTCGCCTTCGGCAGGACGGCCTCGCGCCGCCGCCGCATCCGCTCCCCGGAGATCAGGGCGCTCATGAGCTGTACGCCGAGTTCTCGTGGACGTAGTCGGCCGTGAGGTCGGTCGTCCAGACGGTGGCGCTGTGCGGGCCCGCGGACAGGTCCACGGTGATGGTGACGTCGCGGGGGCGCAGGTCGACCTTGTCCCGGTCGTCGCCGAACGAGCCGTTGCGGCAGACCCAGACGCCGTTGATCGCGACGTTCAGCTCGTCGGGCTCGAAGACGGCGTCGGTGGTGCCGACCGCCGCCAGCACCCGGCCCCAGTTGGGGTCCTCGCCGTGGATGGCGCACTTGAGCAGGTTGTTGCGGGCGACGGTGCGTCCGACGGTGACCGCGTCGGCCTCGCTGGCCGCGCCGACCACCTCGACGGCGATGGCCTTGGACGCGCCCTCGGCGTCGACGAGCATCTGCCGGGTGAGGTCGGCGCACAGGTCGACGAGCAGGTCGGTGAAGGCGGCCACGTCCGGGGTGACGCCGCTCGCGCCGGACGCCATGATCACGACGGTGTCGTTGGTGGACATGCAGCCGTCGGCGTCGAGCCGGTCCAGGGTCGCGCCGGTGGCGGTGCGCAGCGCGCGGTCCAGGGCCCCGGCGGGCAGGTCGGCGTCGGTGGTGACGACGCACAGCATGGTCGCCAGGGACGGCGCGAGCATGCCCGCGCCCTTGGCCATGCCGCCGATCATGTAGCCGTCGCCCTGCCGGAAGGCGATCTTGGCGACGGTGTCGGTGGTGCGGATCGCGTCGGCGGCGGCGAGCCCGCCGTCCCCGCGCGACAGCTCGGCGGCGGCGGCCTCGACGCCGGGCAGCAGGGCGTCCATGTCGAGCCGGGTGCCGATGAGGCCGGTGGAGCAGACCATGACCTCGCCCGCCGAGTCCGACAGCAGGTCCGCGACGCGCTCGGCGGTGGCGTGCGTGTCGGCGAAGCCGTCCGGGCCGGTGCAGGCGTTGGCCCCGCCGGAGTTCAGCACCACCGCGCGCAGCCGCCCGCCCTTGATCACCTGCTCGGACCAGATCACGGGGGCGGCCTTCACCCGGTTGCCGGTGAAGACGGCGGCGGCGGCGCGGGACGGCCCCTCGTTGACGACGAGGGCGACGTCGCGTCCGCCGTTGGCCTTGAGTCCGGCGCTGACGCCTGCGGCGCGGAATCCTTGGGGGGCGGTGACGCTCACGGTGCGACTCCGATCGTGGTGAGGCCGAGGGTTTCGGGGAGACCGAGGGCGAGGTTGGCGCTCTGCACGGCGCCACCGGCGGTGCCCTTGGTGAGGTTGTCGATGGCGGCGACCGCGACGATCCGTCCGGCGCGCTCGTCGAGCGCGACCTGGACGAGCGCGGTGTTCGCGCCGGTGGTCATCGCCGTGGCGGGCCACTGCCCCTCGGGCAGCAGCTCGACGAACGGCTCGCCGTCGTAGGCGGCGGCGTAGGCGTCGCGCAGCCGCGCCGCGGTGAGGCCGGGCCGGGCCTTGGCGGTACAGGTGGCGAGGATGCCGCGGCTCATCGGGGCGAGGGTCGGGGTGAACGACACGGTGACCGGCTCGCCCGCGACGGCCGACAGGCTCTGCGCCATCTCGGGGGTGTGCCGGTGGACGCCGCCGACGCCGTAGGCGCTGACCGAGCCCATGACCTCGCTGCCGAGCAGGTGGGTCTTCAGGCCCTTGCCCGCGCCGGACGTCCCGGACGCGGCGACGACCACGACGTCGGGTTCGGCGAGGCCGGTCATCATGGCCGGGTACATGGCCAGGGCGACCGAGGTCGGGTAGCAGCCGGGGACGGCGATCCGGTTCGCCTGGCGGAGGAGTTCGCGCTGGCCGGGGAGTTCCGGGAGGCCGTAGGGCCAGGTGCCCGCGTGCGGGGAGCCGTAGAAGGAGTCCCACTCGTCCGGGTCGGTCAGGCGGAAGTCGGCGCCGCAGTCCACCACGAGGGTCTCGTCGCCGAGCAGCCGCGCGATGGGGCCGGACTCGCCGTGCGGGAGCGCGAGGAAGACGACGTCGTGGCCGGCGAGGGTCGCCGGGCTGGTCGGGTCGAGGACGCGGTCCGCCAGGGATCGCAGGTGGGGCTGGTGCTCCCCCAGGCGGCGGCCCGCGTTGGAGCCCGCCGTCACGGTTCGGATCTCGAATTCCGGATGTCCCGCCAGCACACGAAGGATCTCGCCGCCCGCGTACCCGCTGGCACCGGCGACCGCCGCTCGGATTCCCATCTCTCACTGCCCTTCCGACGCAATGAGCAAAAGTATGCACTGGAGTGGATGATTATTCAACACCGCGCCGCCGGACCTCCCACGATGTGAGACGTCCGACAGCACTACTTAGGCATCTAATGATTTGACGGCTAACAGTATGTTGGCTAACAATGTCGTCATGGACACCGAGAAGTTGGGCTTCGGGAGCCTGGGCTTCCTGGGCCCGCCCGAGGAGTGGCCGATCGGCCGGCTGTTCGGCGCCGCGATGCGGCTCGGGGGCCCCGTCATGTGGCGGATCGTGGAGCGGCACGGGATGACCCCGGCCGGGTTCTTCCTGCTCCACGTGCTCCGCGCCCACCCGGAGGGCCTGCGCGCGGGCGACGCGGCGCGGGGACTCGGGGTGACCCCGGCGACGCTCACCTCGGTCGTCAACACGCTCGAACGCGACGGCTACGTCGAACGCCGCCGCCACCCGGACGACCGGCGCGCCGTCCTGCTGCACGCCACCGAGGCGGGCGAGGCGCTGCTCGCCGAGGTCGGGCCCGGCATCGGCGCCGACATGAACGCGCTCTACGACGTGGTGCCGCCCGAGGACGAGCCGGCCGTCCGCCGATTCCTGCTCAGCATGATCGACCGGTTCGAGGAGTACTCGAAGGGAGACCGGGAGTGCTAGACAGACCCACCGCGGAGCGGTCCGCCACGGACCGCCTTCCCGCCGAACCACCGATCGACGAGATCCGGGCCGCCGTCCGGACCGTCGACCTGCACAAGACCTACAAGGGCCCCGGCGGCGACGTGGAGGCCGTCCGCGGGATCGACCTGTCGATCGCGCACGGCGGGTTCTACGGCCTGCTCGGGCCGAACGGCGCCGGGAAGTCCACCACGATCGGGATGCTGACGTCCCTGGTCGTCCCGACGTCCGGACGGGCCGTCGTCTGCGGTTTCGACGTCGCCAGGGACCCGGTGGAGGTGAAGCGCCGCATCGGCATGGTGTCCCAGGGCAACACCCTGGACAACGAGCTGAACGCCCTGGAGAACCTGGAGTTCCGGGGCCGCTACTTCGGGCTGTCGGCCCGCGACGCGCGCCGCCGCGCGGACGAGCTGATGGAGATGTTCAACCTCACCGACCGGCGCAAGGGCAAGCCGTTCGAGATGTCCGGCGGGCAGGCCAAGCGGCTGATGATCTGCCGCGCCCTGGTGCACCGTCCCGAGGTGCTGTTCCTGGACGAGCCGACCGCCGGCCTCGACCCGCAGACCCGCGTCAACCTGTGGGACGTACTGCGCGAGCTGCAGCGCGAGGGCCAGACCATCCTCCTGACCACGCACTACATGGAGGAGGCCGAGGCGCTGTGCGAGCGCGTCGCGGTCATCGACCACGGCCGGGTCCTGGCCAGCGGCACCGTGGACGACCTCAAGGCTTCCGCCGGGGCCGACACGGTCATCACGGTCGCCTACGACGGGCCCGTCCCGGACGGCGTGGCCAAGCTCCGCGACCGCGACGGCGTCACCAAGGTCGAGGTCGTGGGCGACCAGGTGCGCGTGTTCGCGCAGTCCTCCGACGGCCTGCTCGGCGAGCTCGTCGCGATCGGCACGTCCGCCGGGACCGGCGTCACCGACGCCTCCCAGCTCCGGCCCAGCCTGGAGTCGGCCTTCCTCACCCTGACCGGACGGGAGTACCGCGAATGACCGCCGTGACCTCGGCCGCGAGCGCCGCGCCCGCCGTGCGGCCCACGCTGCCGCGCACCTTCCTGGCGATGATGGCCCGCGAGATGCGGGTGCTGCGCAAGAACTTCGTCGCCACGTTCGCCCGGGTGCTGATCCAGCCGCTGATGTTCGTGTTCGTGTTCTCCTACGTGCTGCCGAAGATCGGCGGCGCCGGGACGGGCGCGATGACGGCCGCCGGGGGCGGCGCCACCTTCTCCACCGTCCTCGTGCCCGGCCTGGTCGGGTCGGCCGTGGTGATGCAGGGGATGATGGCGGTGATCTTCCCGCTGATGATGGAGCTGAACTGGCAGCGGTCGATCACCGACCGGGCGCTCGCGCCGCTGTCGGTGCCGATGCTGGCCGTCCAGAAGATCACCGCGGCCGGGCTGCAGGCGCTCATCGGCGGGCTGCTGGTCTTCCCGTGCGTGCTGTTCGTGCACGCCTCGGGCGAGGGCCCGCAGGTCCACGTGGGCAACTGGGCGACGCTCGTCCTCGTGCTGGTGCTCGGGGCGGCGATGTCGGCCGCGGGCGGCCTGTGGCTCGGCACGCTCATGGACCCGCAGAAGGTGCAGATGCTGTTCGCGCTGGTCCTGCTGCCGATGTCGATGCTCGGCTGCGTGTACTACCCGTGGGCGGCGATGGACCACATCCGCTGGCTGCAGATCCTCGTGCTGGCCAACCCGATGGTGTACGTGAACGAGGGGCTGCGCGCCGCGCTCACCCCGCAGGTCGCGCACATGTCGGCGTGGGCGTACCTCGGCGTCCTGCTCGCCGGGACCGTCCTGCTCGGCTGGCTCGCCACGCGGACGTTCACCCGCCGCGTCCTGCAGTAGTGCGCGGGACGCGGCGGGCGTTCCGTCCCCTGGTCCATGTGCGCGCCGTCCACGCGTGGGGTGCCCCGCGCGTGGACGGCGCGCCTCGCCTACATGGGGTCGGTCTCGGTCAGGCCCTCGGCGCGGTCCAGGCGCAGCCAGCGGGTGATCCCGAGGCCGCGCAGGAACGACAGGTCGTGGCTCACCACGACCAGAGCGCCCTCGTAGGCGTCGAGGGCCTGGCCGAGTTGCCGGACGGCGGCCAGGTCGAGGTTGTTGGTCGGCTCGTCCAGCAGCAGGAGCCGCGGGGCGGGCTCGGCCAGCAGCAGCGACGCCAGCACGGCGCGGAACCGCTCGCCGCCGCTGAGCGTCCCGGCCGGGCGTTCGGCCCGGTCGCCTCGGAACAGGAACCGGGCCAGACCCGCGCGGACGGCCTGGACCGGCGCGTCCGGCGCGACCGCGCGGACGTTGTCCAGCACGCTCAGGCCGTCGTCCAGCACGTCCAGGCGCTGCGGCAGGTACCGGACGCCGTCCACGCCCACCTTCACCTCGACTCCCTCTCCGGTGCGCTCCCCCATCAGGGAGCGTAGGAGGGTCGTCTTGCCCGAGCCGTTCGGACCGACCAGCGCGATCCGCTCGGGACCGCGGACGATCAGCTCGTCCAGCGTCCCCGGGACGGGCTCGGGCGCGTTCAGGCCGCCGACGGTCAGGACCGTCCGGCCCGCGGGAACGTGCGTCGCGGGCAGTTCGATCCTGATCTCGGTGTCGTCGCGGACCAGCTCCTCGGCCTCGGCGAGCCGGTCGCGCGCGCCTTCGAGGCGGTCCTCGTGCAGCTGGCGGTGCTTGCCCGCCGACACCTGCTGCTGGCGTTTGCGCAGCTTCATCACCGCCCTCGGCTCGCGTTTCTGCTCGTACATCTTGTGGCCGTACCGGACGCGCCGCGCCAGTTTGGTGTGCGCCTCGACCAGCTCGCGCTTCTGCTTCCGCACGTCGCTCTCGGCCGTGCGGACCATCCGTTCGGCGGCCTCGCGCTCCACCTCGAGGAGCTCCTCGTAGGCGGTGAGGTTGCCGCCGAACGTGCGGACCCGGCCGTCGCGCAGGTCGGCGATCTCGTCGACGCGGTCGAGCAGCTCGCGGTCGTGGCTGACCACGACCAGCACCCCGGTCCAGGCGTCCACCGCGTCGTGGAGGCGGCGGCGGGCGTCGACGTCGAGGTTGTTGGTCGGCTCGTCCAGCAGGAGCACGTCCGGGCGGGCGAGCAGCAGCGCCGCCAGCCCGACCAGGACGGTCTCGCCGCCGGACAGCGTCCCGACCGTCCGGTCGAGGT
Source organism: Actinomadura oligospora ATCC 43269 (assembly GCF_000518265.1). GTDB lineage: Bacteria > Actinomycetota > Actinomycetes > Streptosporangiales > Streptosporangiaceae > Spirillospora > Spirillospora oligospora. Next base: position 13,782 of record NZ_JADG01000021.1, read on the forward strand.
CCAGGTGGCGCAGGCCGAGCCGGTCGAGTTCGGCGCGGGCGCGCTCCTCGACGTCCCAGTCGTCGCCGACCGCGGTGAAGTTCTCCTCGGTGGCCTCGCCGCGCTCGATGGCGTGCAGCGCGGCGCGGGCCTCGGAGATCCCGAGAAGGTCGGCGACCGTCCGGGCGGTGCCGAGCGGCAGCGACTGCGGCAGGTAGCCGACCCGGCCGCGCACCGACACCGACCCGGACGCCGGGCGCAGCTCTCCGGCGGCCAGCCTCAGCAGTGTCGACTTGCCGGAGCCGTTGACGCCGATCAGGCCGGTGCGGCCGGCGCCGAACGCGGCGTCCAGGCCGTCGAGGACGACCGTGCCGTCCTGCCAGGCGAACGAGAGGTCGGAGCAGACGATGGCGAATGACATGAGGGCCTCCATGAACGTGTCTGGTGATGAGCGGGACACATGGAGGCACCGCGGCCGTCGCGCATCGCGCGCGGGCATGGAAAAGCCCGGCCGGGAAGTCCGCTGAGATCGCTGCGCGTCCTCGAGCCCGTTGACGGGCGAGGCGACTGCGCGGTGCCTGCGACCTCAGATCTCCAAGGGACTCCCCTGCCGGACGACGTTGTGACGCGAACCAGACTAGCCGGAACACTAATGCAACACAAGTCGCATTAGTGAGTTTCTTTGAGAAGGGCGGGCGCGAGGCGTTCCAGGAGGTCGACCATGCCGGACATGCTTCCGGCGGACGGCGTGATCAGCACGTGGTCGGCCCCGGCGTCCAGATGCTCGGCGACCCGCCGCGCGATCGCCCCTTCGTCGCCGTGCGCGTAGACGGCGTCGAGCACGCGGTCGGCCGCCGTCTCGAGCTCGTCCGCGGCGAAGCCCAGCCGCTCCAGGTTCCGCGCGTAGGCGGGGATCGCCAGGCCGTGGCCCGCCAGGCCGCGGAGGGTCGCGCGGGCCGCGTCCGGGTCCGGCTCCAGTAGGGCGCTGACCTGCGGAATCACCAGTTTGTCGGGGCCGAGGACGCGCCGCGCGTCGGCGGTGTGCGCGACCGGGACGAAGAAGGTGTGGACACCGTCCGCGCGGTCGCGCGCGAGGTCGAGCATGCGCGGGTTGATCGCGGCGAGCACGCGCGGATACGGCACCTCGGAGATGAGTGAACGGCTCGGGATTCCGGGCGGCATGGGGGTCCCGGCGTCCATCTCGTCCAGGTAGGCGCGCATCTTCTTCAGCGGCTTCCACTCGGTCGCCCCCGCGGCCTGCGCCTGGAACGGATGCCCCGCGCCGAGACCGAAGACGAAACGGCCCGGGTAGGCGTCCGCGAGCGTTGCGGAGCCGCCGTGCGCGGTGCCGCCGTGCCGCGCCCACACGTTGGCGATGCCGGTGCCGACGACCAGGTTCTCGGTCGCGGCGAGGTAGAGGGCGTGCTGGGCGAAGGCGTCCTTGCCGCCGACGGTCTCACCCGTCCAGACCGATCCGTAGCCGAGGGCCTCGATCCGGGCGACCTCGCGCATCTCCTCGGCCGCCGAGGTCGGGCCGTACACCTGCTTGTTGAGCCACACTCCGACGCGTCCGAGTCGCCGCCGGGTCTCGCGCACCGTTTCCACGTCCATCATGGACACCTCCGTAGACAGTAAGCTGAGGGGCCCTCCATTTAAGCGGAGGTGTCCTCCGATTGACAAGAGGTGGAAGCGTGCCGAACCAGGGACGGCCCATGCGCGCCGACGCGCGCCGCAACTACGAGCGCCTGCTCGCCGAGGCCAGGGCGGTGGTCTCCGAACAGGGCACGGACGCGTCGCTGGAGGAGGTCGCGCGCCGCGCGGGCGTCGGGATCGGCACCCTGTACCGGCACTTCCCCACCCGGGAGGCGCTGCTCGAGGCGCTGCTGCGCGACCGGTTCGACGGCCTGCGCGCCTACGCCGAGGAGCTGCTCGGCGCGGACGACCCGTTCGGGGCGCTGGTCGCCTGGCTGCACCGCATCGCCTCGGGCACGGCCGTCTACCACGGCCTCGCGCAGGCGATGATGGCCGCGCTCCAGGACGAGACGTCCGACCTGTACGTGTCGTGCCACGGCATGCGCGCGGGCGGGCGAGCGCTACTCGTGCGCGCGCAGGAAGCCGGGAAGGTGCGTCCGGACGCGCAGCCTCACGACGTGTTGTACCTGGCGGGCATGGTCGCCACCGCAGCCGAGCAGTCCCCCGGCGACACCTCCCTGCACGACCGGCTCTTCACCTACGTCGTCGACGGGCTCCGCACGCGATAGCGGCCGGCGCCGACGGCCCGCGATAGCCAGTGGACGATCTCCCCCAAACCTCGACATGCTTGTCCGGTGAGGAGCAGGGTTTTCGTCGGACGCACCACCGAGCTCGCCGCGCTGCGCGCCGCCCACGCGCGCGCGGAGCAGAGCGAGATGACCGTCGTGCTGGTCGCGGCCGAGGCCGGTGGCGGCAAGTCGCGGCTGGTGGAGGAGTTCGTCCGGGACCGTCGCGCCCTGGTCGGCGGCTGCCTGGACCTCGGCGCGGCGAGCCTGCCGTACGCGCCGTTCACCGCGATGCTGCGGCGCCTCGGCCCCGACGCCGTCACCGGGCTGACGTCCCCGGCCGCCCGGCGCGAGCTGGCCCGGCTCCTGCCCGCGCTCGGCGACGCCGCGCCCGACGAGGGCTCCGGGCAGGTGCGCCTGTTCGAGCACGTCCTCGGGCTCACCGAGCGGCTCGGCGCGGACGAACCGGTCGTCCTGGTCGTGGAGGACGCGCACTGGGCCGACCGCTCCACCCGCGACCTGCTCGCGTTCCTGGTGCGCAACCCCGTGCCCGCGAAGGTGCTGCTCATCGTCACCTTCCGCGCGGACGAGATCTTCCGCCCGGACGAGCCGGAGTCGGGCACGCTGTTCGCCGAGCTGGCGCGGCTCCCGCACGTGACCCGGCTGGACCTGCCGCCCCTCACCCGCCACGAGGTCGCCGCCCAGGTCCGCGCGCTGCTCGGCGGCGCCGCCCCGGCGATGATCCGGGACGTCCACGCGCGCGGCGGCGGCAACCCGCTGTTCATCGAGGCCCTCGCGGAGAACCCCGGCGAGGCGGTGCCCGGCTCGCTGCGCGACCTGCTGCTGACCCGGTTCCGGACGCTCCCGGACAACACCCGCACCGCGGTCCGTGTCGCGAGCGCCGCCGGAGACCGGGTCGGCCACGGCCTGCTCACCGCCTCCGCCGATGACCGCGGGCTTGAGGAGGCGCTGCGTCCGGCGGTCGACCGCGGCCTGCTGGTCGCCGACGAGGAGGGGTACGCCTTCCGGCACGCGCTGATCCGCGAGGCCGTCCACCTGGACCTGCTGCCCGGCGAGCGCGCCCGGCTGCACCGCCGTTACGCCGAGGCGATCGAACGCGACCCGTCTCTGGCCGAGGCCCCGACCAGCGCGCTGGCCGTCCACTGGCACGCGTGCGGCGACCACGCCCGGGCGCTGGAGGCCGCCTGGCACGCGTCCGGCGAGCGCGCCCGCGCCGCCGCCTACGCCGAGTGCCTGACGCTGCTGGAACGCGTCCTGGACCTGTGGGACCGCGTCCCCGACGCCGAGGCCCGGATCGGCGCCGGCCGCGCGGAGGTCATGCGGACCTCCGCGCGGGTGGCCATCACGACCGCCGACTTCGAGTACGGCATGCGGACCGTCCGGACGCTGCTGGAACGCGCCGAGGACCCCGACGAGATCTCCGAGCTGCTCTGCCTGCGCGGCACGTTCCGCGGCTTCGCCGGGCAGAGCGACGACCTGGACGACTACCGCGAGGCCGAGCGGCTGGCATCGCGTCCCACCCCGCAGCGCGTGTGGGCGCTCACCCAGCTCAGCGGGCGGCTGTCGGTGCGCGGCGACCTGGCCTCCGCCGGACGGATCGGCCGGGAGGGCCTGGACCTGGCCGGCGAGCTCGGCGGGCATCCGGCCGTGGACGCCCTGCGCGTCACCGTCGCGTCCGCCGCCGCCCTCGACGGGCTCGGCGACGTCCGCCCGCTCGAACGGCTCCGCTCGGCGGACCTGAACGACGAGGCGCGCGTCCGGGTGTTCACCCACCTGTCCCACTCCTACGAGGGCGCCGGACGGTCCGCGGACGCGCTGGCGATGGTCGACGAGGGCCTGGCGCTCGCCGAGCGGACCGGCCTCACCCACAGCGCGGGCCTCGCCCTGGTCAACAACCGGATCGAAGCCCTGTTCCGGCTCGGACGCTGGGACGAGGCAGCCGGGCACCTCCGCCGAGCCCTCGACCGCCACCACAACCCGGCGATGCGCATCCAGCTCGGCATCTGGGCCGCCGCGCTCCGCGCCGCGACGGGCACCGGCCCCGAACCTGACCCCATCGCCCTCGCCGAACCCGTCGGCTCCGGCTACCCGCAGACGTCCCTGCCGCTCGCGCAGGCGCTCATCGACCTGCGGCTGTCCGAGGACGACCGTCCCGCCGCGCGCGCCGTCGCCGAGACCGCCCTGGCCCACCCCGACCTGACCCTCCAGCCCATCTTCGCCTGGCCGCTCCTCGCCGCCGCCGCCCGCGCGGGCGTCCTCGCCCCGCCCGAGGCGATCGCGGACGCGCCGGTCGAGGGCGCGATCGGCACCGCGCACGCCGCGTCGGTCGCCGCCCGCAGCGGCGACGCGTCCGGCTGGGACACCGCGATCGAGATCTGGGAACGCCTGAACCACCCCTACTCCCTGGCCCGGTCCCTCTTCGACGCGGCATGCGCGGACCTGTCCGCCGGGGCCCGCGGACAAGCCGCCGACCGCCTGCACCGCGCCGACGCGATCGCCGCGGACCTGGGCGCCGCCCCGCTCCGCCGCCAGATCTCCGAACGCGCCCGCCGCGCGGGACTGGCGGGCTCCCCCAGGGGCACGCTCACCGCCCGCGAGTCCGAGGTCCTCCGCCTCCTCGCCCGGGGCCGTTCCAACAAGGAGATCGCCGCGGAGCTGTTCATCTCCCCCAAGACCGCCAGCGTTCACGTCTCCAACCTGATGGCCAAGCTCGAGGTGTCCTCCCGGGGCGAGGCCGTGGCCGTCGCCCGCGACCGCGGCCTCCTGTGACGTCCGCCTCCTGTGACCACCGCGAGCGCCCGCTGCCGGGCCGGGACGGTCGGCGCGGGATCGGCCGGGGTATAGGCGAGGGTGTCGGTATCGGCGAGGTGCCCGGTGAGGTCGGTTCATGGACGAGGCGGAACGAACACGACGTGCCCAGGCGGGACGTCGCGCGGCCGAGGAACTCGCCGCTCGCGGAGTGAGCGCCGTCGCCGTCACCTGGGTCGACACCAGCGGCGTCACCAGGGTCAAGGCGGTGCCGTCCAGCCGGCTGGAGCACGCCGCCGCCTGGGGGGTCGGCATGTCGCCCGCCTTCGACTTCTGCATGGTGGACGACTCGATCCTGAAGGGACGCTTCGCCGCCGGTCCGGTGGGCGACCTGCGCATGCACCCCGACGCCGACAGGCTGGCGGTGCTGGCCGCGCTGCCGGGATGGGCCTGGGCGCCCGCCGACCGGTACGGCCTGGACGGCGAACGGCATCCGCACGACGGCCGTGGCCTGGCGCGTCGCGCCGTCGAGCGCCTCGCCGCCGACGGCTACGGCGTGCGCGCCTCGTTCGAGATCGAGTGGGCGCTCTCCGCCGGCCACGGTGACGAGTTCGTCCCGGCGTGCTCCGGCCCCGCTTACGGGATGACCCGCCTCATGGAGCAGGCGGACTACCTGCGGGACGTGCTGGACGCCGTGACCGCGTCGGGTGTCGCCGTGGACCAGATCCATCCCGAGTACGCCTCGGGGCAGTACGAGATCTCGGTCGCGGCCTCCGATCCGGTCGCCGCCGCCGACACCGTGGTCCTGGTGCGCGAGACGATCCGCGCGGTCAGCCACCGTCACGGCCTGCGCGCGACGTTCGCCCCGATGGTCCTCGCCGACGGCGTCGGCAACGGCGCGCACGTCCACATCAGCCTCTGGCGGGACGGCCTCAACCTGATGGCCGGAGGCGACGGCCGGTACGGCCTCACGCAGCCCGGCGAGAGCTTCGCCGCCGGCGTCCTGTCGCGGCTGCCCGCGCTCCTGGCGATCGGCGCGCCCTCGGCGGCCAGCTACCTGCGGCTGATCCCGTTCCACTGGGCGGGCGCGTTCGCCTGCTGGGGATGGGAGAACCGCGAGGCGGCGCTCCGGCTCGTGACCGGGGCCGCCGGGGACGGCGCCCGCGCGGCGAACTTCGAGATCAAGAGCTTCGACGGTGCCGCCAACCCCTACCTGGTGATGGCCGGAGTGCTCGCCGCCGGTCACGCCGGACTCGGCGAGAAGGCGGTGCTCCCCGAGCCCGTCGACGTCAACCCGGCGAAGCTGGGCCCGGAACACGGGATCGCGGCGCTCCCGTCCTCGCTGGAGGAGGCCGTCCGGGCGCTGGAGAGCGACGACGCCCTGGAGGAGGCGCTCGGAGAGGCGATGGTCAGGACGATCTGCCTCGTCCGCCGGGGCGAGGCCGCCCTGTTCGACGGCGCGGGCGAGGAGGAGGTCGTCGCCCGGACCCGCTGGATCCACTGACCGCGGCATCGGCTCGCGGACCAGCCTGGATCCACTGACCCGCGCCGTCGGGTCAGGCCGCTCCGGCCACCTGGCCGAGGCTCATGATCTTGTCGTGGATCTCGAGCGCCCGGTGGTAGATCAACCTGCGCGGCGGATCCGGCTCGGCCAGCTCCCAGTCCGGCGGAAGCTCGGGGTCGGGCGGCAGCACGCCGCGACTGCCCTCCAGGACGCGGTGCCACTTCCTCTGGGACTCGCACTCGTCCGGTGACCACGGCCTGATCCTGCCGTCCGCCCAGCTCGTCATGCGGCCGTCGAACCCCAGGCCCAGCCAGTGGCACAGGTCGTGCAGGACGGCCCTGGTGTGCCGCCGGAAGCGGTCGCCCTCCACGATCCGGCCGGGGAGTCCGAGGTCCCCGACCACCCGGCCCCACATCCGGTCCAGCGCGGTGAAGCCGAACTCGTCCTCGGTGAAGTCGGGCTTGAGGCGGCTGAGCGACAGCCACACCCGGGCCGGGTGGCGGACCACGAAGACGTTGCTCCAGGCGGCGAGGCGGTCGTCGGTCACGTACGGCTCGGCCTGGAAGCACAGGTCCTTGATCAGCGGGACCGGCACGGTCACCGCCTGGAGCTGCGCGTCCACGTCGGTCATCCCGTACGACAGCTTGTGCGGCTGGTCGCCGTACCGGCCGCTCCGGCGCCGCTCGCTGAAGTAGTAGCAGTCGGTGAACGGCTCGTGGACGGGCCCGACGTCCGGATGCTGCGACAGGCTCTTCTCCAGCGCGGTGGAGACCGAGCGGGGCACCGCCCACAGCGCCACCGCGGACCGTGCCGCGCCGTCGGTCACCGGGCGCCCCTCCCTCGGACGTCCGGACGGGCCACGCGAACCGGCGTCGCCGGGCTCATCAGGTCCTCGTAGGTCTCGGCCCGCCAGGCGAGCTCGGCGACCCCGGCCGAGATCGTCACCGTCGCCGGACGAAGCCTGTTGAAGCTGGTGGCGCGCGAGAACCCGTAGGCGCCGGCGTCCTGCACCACCACGTAGTCGCCGGTCTCGAGGGTCTCCGGCAGGTCGATGCCGACGCCGAAGACGTCGCCCTCGTAGCAGAGCGGCCCGCCGACCAGGCACGGCCGCGAAGCTCCGGCCTCCGAGACGAGTGGCGTGAACCGGTGCTCCTCGGCGACACCGGCGGTCGGCAACAGGCTGAGCCCTCCGTCCAGCAGGACCCAGCGGTGGACGCCGAGGTCCTTCTTGCCGATCACCCGCGTCAGCAGGACGGCCGCCGCCGACACCAGCGCGCGGCCGGGCTCGGCGAACACCGCGAGGTCGTCGAGGTGGTGACGGCGCAGCGTCTCGGCCAGTCCCCGGGCGAACAGCGCGACGTCGAACCGTGGCCGCCGGGACACCGGCGCCCCGTCCGGACGGCACGCCCGCACCTCGCTCAGCGAGGCGACCGCGCCCGGAAGGCGATGAATGCCCTCCACGCCGAATCCGCCGCCGACGTTGAGGACGGTCAACTCCGTACGGGTTCGCAGCCGCGCCGCCCACGCGCACACGGCTTCGAGCGCCGCCAGCAGATTGCCGGTCCGGACGATCTGGGATCCGAGATGGCAGTGGACGCCGGTCAGCCGCAGCATCGGCTCGGCCATGATCTTCCCGGCGATCTCGTCGGCGGCGCCGTCCGCGATCGGCCAGCCGAACTTGGACGGCACCGCGCGCCCGACCGGCCCGCCCGGCTCGGCGTACACGTTGTGCGGCGGGTACACCCGCAGGCCGACCGGCAGCGGCCCGTCCCCGCGCTCGGCGGCGAGCCGGGCCAGGACGGCGATCTCCTCGACACCGTCGACGTTGACGAAGACCCCGTGCCGCACCGCCTGGGCCAGCTCCTCCTCGGTCTTCACCGGCCCGTTGAACACGATCCGCTCCCCGGGCAGCCCGCACTCCAGGGCGGCGCGGAGCTCGTAGCCGGACACGACGTCCACGCCCAGGCCCTCGTCCGCCAGCGTCGCGACGACGGCGGGCAGGTAGTTCGTCTTCAGCGAGTACAGCAGCCGCACCCCGGCCGGTTCCAGCGCCGTCGCGAGCCTGGCGGCGTCCTCGCGGAGGCGGTCGAGCGACACCACGTACAGCGGGGTGCCGAACCGGCCCCCCAGCGTCCTGAGGTCGAGGTCGCCGAAGCCGGGCAGGACCCCTTCGGACGCCGTCACCGGCGGCCCTCACCGGTCGCGGTGGCCGCGCGCTCGAAGTCGGGGCCGTACTTGCGGTTCGCCCACCGGTTGAAGGCGACGATCCACAGGTCGCGATGACCGCCCGAGTCGTCGCGCGGGACGATGTCGGTGGCGTGGTGCCACATCGCGGCGTCGTCGTACACCAGCGCCTGGTTCGGCTGGAGCGTGACGGTGAAGAACGGCTCACCGCCCCCGGTGGGGATGAGCTGGTTCTCCCCGCCGTCGATGTTCTCGCGCGCGAAGACGGCGAGCATGCCGAACTCGTGGCCGTCGCGATGGGGGCCCTCGGGCACCGACACGCCGCGCACCTCGGCGTTGGCGACGACCCTGCACTGGTGGACGTTGATCTGCCACGCGTCGCCCGCGTCCAGTCCGAGCGCCTTGGCTCCCGCGTCGATCTGCGCGGTGGGGTCGATCCGCAGGGGCTCGAAGTCGCGCTGGACCCCGCCGACGTAGGAGTTGACCTCCGGGGACTGCAGGAACGGACGGTGCTCCAGCAGTTCGAGCGCCCACGCGTCCGCGGCCTCGTCCCAGGTGATCCTGTACTGGGAGAAGCGCCGGTAGCGCTGTTCTCCTCCGGCGAAGCGATCCAGGGGAAGGCGGGCGAACTCGGTCCGGATCTCCGTGCTCGGCTCCGGAATCTCGATGACCTGGTAATTGTCTCCGGCGTGGGTGGAGGGGTTCACTCGCGTACTCCTTGTCTCCCTTGGAGCGGCCAGAGTTGTCGAATCAGTCGCGGTCTTCGGCACGGTCCACGACGAACGAGATCTGGTTGAGGGCGGCCTCCGCGAGCCGCTGCGCCTCGCCCGGTTCGGAAGCCTCGGCGCGCACCTGCCCGTACGACTCGTGATTACTCACGAGCGCGTCCACGCGATCGCCCTCTCCCACCGCGAGCAGCACTTCGACGACGCCCGGAGAACGGCGCGCGGCGTCGAGCCCGTCGACGCGCCGAATCGTGCCGGACGCCGGAAAGGTGATCTTCCTGGTGGCGGCGCCCCGCCGGGCGGTGACCGTGAGATCGGGCCGCTCGCCCACGTGCATCGCCAGGACCTGACGGCGCGTCGCCAGGCCCAGCGACGCGTCCACGAGCTCGGGGATGTCCTCCCCGGCCAGGCGCGCGTTGATCTCGATGAGGCGCGGGCCTCTCTCCGTCATGCGGACCTCGGTGTGCGCGGCGCCGAAGTCGTGCCCGACGGCACGCAGCGCCGCGACCGCCGTCGCGGCCAGTTCACCCGTGACGCGCTCGGGGAGCACGCTGGGGAAGACCTGACCGACCTCGGCGAAGTACGGATGCGGACTCACCGCCTTGTCGACGACGCCGAGCACGGTGACCTGCCCGTCCACGGTGAACGTCTCGACGCTGACCTCGTGGCCCGCGCAGTACTCCTCGACCAGCGCGCCCGGCGGACGGCGCTGCCCGCGCCGGTCCAGCGGCTGCCCGGAGATCCGCTCGAACAGCCGCGCGACCTCGCCCGCGTCGCGGCCGAGCGCCACGTCGGTGCTGGCCGACTCGGTCATCGGCTTGACCACGCAGGGGAACCCGACCTTCTCGGCGAACGCCACCGCCTCCTCGGCGCTGGTGGCGTTCAGGAAGTCCGGGGACGGCACCCCGGCCTCGCGGCAGGCCTCACGGGTGAGCAGCTTGTTGCGGGCGAGCGCGGCGGCGCGCGGATTCAGCCCGGGAAGCCCGAGTTCCCGCGCCACCTCGGCCACCAGCGGCAGGTTGTAGTCACACTGCGTGAAGATCCCACGGACCCGTCGGGTTTCGGAAACGCCCCTCATCATTTCGACGATGGATGCCGTCGAATTGGTGTCGGCGGTCATGACGGAGACGTCGTCCCGGCCGAAAACGGCGCCGAACCGGGGAACCTTGGCATAGCGCTGGAGATCGTTCGTGAGAAAGACGGTGGCGAGGCCGAGTTCCGCCGCGACGAGGGGCCACAGAATTCCCTCGGGTGTCAGTTGCGCCTCGACCACGACGAGCGTGTCCCTGCCGCGACGTCCCATCCGTCCCGTCCTTTACCAGGCGGCCAAGATGATATTCGACAGTGGTCGCACCGTCAGTCAACAGAAGAACACAGGCCGAAAGATCCGACAAGCACCCGCGTCACCGCCGGGATGTCCGTCGGCGGAGTGACCGTGCGCCGGGCGGTGGGTCAGGTGACGTCGTCGTCCTCCGCCTCGACCCGGTCGAGGAGATCGGTGATCAGCCGCACGGCGGCGTCGTCGTCACCGGTGAGCTCGTTCACGCGCAGGCCGAGCAGGACCATCGCGACCTCCAGCGCCGTCATCTCCTCCTTCCGCCAGGCGCCGTGCTCGCGCCGCCACAGCGTCGGGCTGATGCCGACCACCGGGGCGACCAGCAGCGCCGCGACGGTGGGGATGCCCTCGTCGTTGACGACCTTCATCAGCTTCATCGTCCCGAGCACCCAGGGGACGACATGCTCCATCACGTCCTCGTCCTGGGAGGCGTAGGCGTCCTCGAGCCACTGCATGTACACGTAGATCAGCGTGCACGCGCCGTCGAGCACGTCGGCGGCCCCCTGCGGGCCGAAGGACTCCAGGTATCGGCTCCTCAGCTCGTCCTCACCGGCGGCCTCACCGCTGCCGAGGGACTTGAGGCGCGTGTCGAGGACGGTCAGCGCGGCCGCGATGTCGCCGACCGGCGCACGATCGGGAGCCAACGGGGACGTCATCATCCACCTCCGAGAGACCGTGCCCGTCCTGCGGCGGGACACGGCCCACCCTATGCGCCGACGCGTTCGCTCACTCTCCGAACACAGGAGCCGTCCCCGACTAGGGCGCGGCCTTATGGCTTCGGGCGGTGCCTTAGGGTCACGGTCGGCGCATGGAAGCCGCTGTCGCCGCGTCCTCGCTGCGCCGCATGTACGAGCGCAGGCGGAAGGACGCCGTCGTCGCCTTGGACGACCTCACGCTGACCATCGCCCAGAACGAGATCCACGGGCTGCTCGGGCCGAACGGCGCGGGCAAGACCACCCTCGTCAAGATCCTCTCGACCGTGCTGCTGCCGACATCGGGGACCGCGCGCGTGCTCGGACACGACGTCGTCGCCGAGACCAAGGCCGTGCGGTCGCTCGTCGGGCTCGTCCTCGGCGGGGACCGGGGGCTGTACGACCGTCTCACCGCGCGCCGCAACCTGCTGTTCTGGGGGGCGCTGTACAAGCTCGACTCCCGAACGGTCCGGAGGCGGGCCGACGCGCTGCTCGAACGGGTCGGGCTCGCCGAGCGCGCCGACGATCCCGTCGAACGGTTCTCGCGCGGCATGCGGCAGCGCCTGCACCTGGCGCGCGGGCTGCTGCACGAACCCCGGGTCCTGTTCCTGGACGAGCCGACCTCCGGCCTCGACCCGGTGGCGGCGGTCGCGTTCCGGCGGCTCGTCCTGGAACTGCGCGACGAGGGACGCACGTTCCTGCTGGCCACCCACGACATGGACGAGGCGACCGCGCTCTGCGACCGGGTCTCGCTCATCGATCGCGGACGGCTGCTCCTCACCGACGACACCTCGAACGTCGGGCGGATCCTCGGCGACCGCGAGTGCGTCGACTTCGTCCACGAGGACGACGCGCTCGCGCGGGACCTGGCCACCCTCCCGTCGGTCCTCGACGTCGAGCGGCTGGACGACCGGTGGCGCGCGCACACCGCCGACCGTGAGGGTTCGCGGCGCGTCCTGGCCTGGCTGGTCGAGCGGGACGTCCTCACCGGACGGCACGCGCAGCCGACGCTCGAGGAGGTCTACCTGCGGACCGTCGGCGACCGGGGGATGAGGGTATGACGCACCTGTCGGTGGTGTGGCGGGCCTTCCAGCTCCAGGCCCTACTGTCGCGGCGCAGCCCCGCGCACCTGCTGATCCTTCTGATCGCGCCCATGCAGACGACGAGCCTGCTGGCGATGACCCTCCACGCGCACCGCCCGGACGCGGTGGCGACCGCCGTCATCGCGCCCGGCCTCATCGGCCTGTGGGTGTCCTCGCTCGACTACGCCGGACGCGTCGTCCCCGAGGACCAGTGGGCCGGGCGGTTCACCCCCATGGTCGCCGCGCCGGTCCCGCTCACGCTGGTCGTCGCCGGGCGCGTCACCGCCGTCGTGCTGGTGGGCGCGATGGCGTTCGGCGAGTCCTGGCTGGTCGCGGCGCTCGGATTCGGGCGGGTGCTGACCGTCCGCGCCCCCGGGGTGTTCACCGCGGCCGTCCTGGCCACCTGCCTCGCGTCCGTCGGGACGGCGATGCTGATGTCGGGGGTCATCTCGCTGTCGAGGGCGCGGGACGTCCTCCAGAACTCGCTCAGCTACCCGTTCTACATCCTCGGCGGGATCGTGTTCCCGCTCACGGTGCTGCCCGGCTGGGTGCGCCCCCTCAGCCACCTGGTGTTCCTGTCCTGGAGCGCGCGCCTGCTGCGCGACTCCGTCCACGGGACGGCGCACGACTGGCCGCTCGCGCTCGCGACGATCCTCGCGCTCGGAACGGCGGCCCTCGCGGGCGGCATGTGGCTGACGCACCGCCTCGTCAACCTCGCCCGGCGCAAGGGAACGGTGGGACACGCATGATCCACGTGCTCCGGATCGTCCGGCAGGCGACGATGCTCGGGTTCGCCGAGATGGGCCGCGTCTACACCTGGCGGACGTGGACGTTCGGCTGGCTCGTCCGGCTGCTCTGCCAGGTGAGCTTCTACGCCCTGCTCGGCTCCTACCTCGGCGACCCGGGCCTGACCCGGTACGTCCTGGTCGGGAACATCGTCGTCCTGGCGTGCCTGGAGTCCACCATCGTGGTCATCTCGCTCGCCGGGGAGCGCGCCCAGGGGACGCTGCCGCTGCTCGCCGTCGCGCCCGCCGGGCACCTGCCCGTCTACCTGGGACGCGGCGTCCAGTGGATGACGACCGGCCTGGTCAGCTCACTCGTCGCCTGGACCGTCCTGCCGCCGCTGCTCGGCGTCCCGCTGCCGTGGCCGCGCGCGGCGTACGCGATCCCGGTCATCGCCCTCATCCTGCTCAGCAGCTACGGCTACGGATGCGCGCTGGCGGGCGTCGCGCTGCGCCTGCGCGGGGTCGAGTGGCTCGTCCTGAACTTCGCGTACGGAATCGTCATGACGTTCGGCGGCGTCAACGTCCCCCTGTCGTTCTGGCCCGCTCCCCTGCGCGCGGCACTGGAGTTCCTGCCGCTCGTCCATGGGTTGCAGGCCGTCCGCGGCATCCTGGACGGCGCCCCCACCGGCCACGTCCTCGCCCAGGTCGGACTCGAGGCACTGGTCGGGACGGCCTGGTACACGATCGCCTGGCTCTCCATGGACCGCCTGGTAGCCACCGGCCGCCGCACCGGCACCCTCGACCACGCAGGCTGAGAACCCGGCCACGAGGAACTGACACGGCCGCCGCGGCCAGACCGCCCCGAAAGGCGAACGCGCCCCCGGCCTTCGTGAGAAGGCCGGGGGCGCGTCGGTGTGGCGTGTTACGCGCCGCGCAGGACCGCGCCGGTGCGCTCCGCCGCGACGGCGACGGCCGCGTCGCGGGCCCCGTTCGCCTCCTCGGCGGTCAGCGTCCGGTCGGACGCGCGGAACCGCAGCGAGTAGGCCAGGGACTTGCGGCCCTCGCCCACCTGCTCGCCGGTGTACACGTCGAACAGGCGCAGCGACTCCAGCAGCTCGCCCGCGCCGTCCCGCAGGGCGGACGCGACCTCGGCGGCGGGCACCTCGGCGTCCACCGTCAGCGCCACGTCCTGCGTCGCGACCGGGTACGCCGACACGTCCGGGGCGCGGACGTCGCGCGGCTCGCCGAGCGCGCGGACCTCCAGCTCCATCGCGCACGTGCGGGCCGGAAGCCCGAACGCCTTCACCACGCGCGGGTGCAGCTCCCCCGCGTGGCCCACGAGCGTGTCGCCCGCGTACAGCGCGGCGCAGCGGCCCGGGTGCCACGGCGCGTGCCGGTCGGCCTTCACCGTCAGCTCGACGCCCGCCTCGCGGGCGACCACGCGGGCCGCCTCGACGGCGTCCGCCCAGATCGCGCCCTCGCCCTTGCCCCACCAGCCGGACGGGGCCCGCTCGCCGGACAGCACGACCGCGACGCGGAACGGCTGGTCCGGAAGGGCGGCGTCGATCGAGGCGATGTCCTCGGCGGACGGCGCCTGGTCGACCGGCAGGCGCGGCGCGCCCTTCGGCGCGTCCGGACGCCGCCGGAACACCCGTCCGGTCTCGTACAGCGCGACGTCGCCGAAGCCGCGGCCGACGTTGCGGGACAGGGACTTCAGCAGCCCCGGCAGCAGCGTCGTGCGCAGCAGCGGCTCGTCCTCCGACAGCGGGTTCGCCAGCCGCAGCGCGGCCCGGCGGGCGTCGTCGGCCGGAAGCTGCAGGTCGTCGGCGTCCTTCGCGGCGGTGAACGGGAAGTTCAGCACCTCCACGTACCCGGAACCGGCGAGGGCGCGGCCGATCCGGCGGCGCAGCCGCTGGTCGGCGGTCAGCCCGCGGCCCGCGACCGGACGCGGCGCGCGCGACGGGATGTTGTCGTACCCCTCGAGCCGGATGACCTCCTCGGCCAGGTCGTTGGGGTCGCCCAGGTCCGGACGCCACGACGGCGGCGTCACGACCAGCTCGTCGTCGCCCGCGACCGCGCAGCCGACCTGCTCCAGGCGGCGCACGACGGTCTCACGGTCGTAGGCGACGCCCGCGACCTTCGCCGGGTGCCCGGCCGACATCGCGATCGTGCGCGGCTCGACCGGCGCCTCGGCGTGCGTGACCCCCGGGACGATCTCCGCGCCGCCCAGCTCGGCCAGCATCCGCGCCGCGCGCGCCGACGCGTACAGCGGCAGCTCGCGGTCGACGCCGCGCTCGAACCGGTAGGACGCCTCGCTGTGCAGCCTGTGGCGGCGTGCCATCCGCGCGACCACGACCTCGTCGAAGTGCGCGGCCTCGATCACGATGTCGGACGACTTCTCGTCGATCTCGGTGGCGAGCCCGCCCATCGTCCCGGCCAGCCCGATCGGCCCGGACCCGTCGGTGATCAGCAGGTCCTCGGCGTCGAGCTTGCGCTTGACGTGGTCGAGGGTCTCCAGCTTCTCCCCCGCCGCCGCGCGCCGCACCACGATCGGGCCGGTCAGCTTGGCACGGTCGAAGGTGTGCAGCGGCTGGCCGAGCTCGAGCATCACGTAGTTCGCGACGTCCACGGCGAGCGACACCGGGCGGACGCCGGCGCGGAACAGCCGCACCCTCATCCGCAGCGGCGTCTCGGCGGACGGGTCGAACCCGCGCACCTCGCGCACGACGAACCGGTCACAGCCGGACGCGTCGCCGATCGACGCCGGGTACGACTCGCCGGACCCGTCCGGCGGTTCGACGTCGGCCGGGTCGCGGAACGGCACACCGTAGACGGTCGCCGCCTCGCGCGCGATGCCGCGGATCGACAGCGCGTAGCCCCGGTCCGGGGTGACGGCGATGTCGAGGACGTCGTCGCGCAGGCCGAGCAGCTCCATGGCGTCGGCGCCGACGACGGTGTCCGGCGGCAGCACCAGGATGCCGTCGTGGTCGTCGCCGATCGCCAGCTCGCGGACCGAGCAGATCATGCCCTCGGACATGTGCCCGTAGGTCTTCCGCGCGCCGATCTTGAACCCGCCGGGCAGCTCGCCCCCGGGCAGGATGACGACGACATGGTCGCCGACCTCGAAGTTCGTCGCGCCGCAGATGATCTGCTGCGGCTCACCGGTGCCGTTGGCGTCGCCGACGTTCACCGTGCAGAACCGGATCGGCTTCTTGAACCCGGTGAGCTCCTCGATGGTCAGCACCTCGCCGACCACGAGCGGGCCGACGATGTCGGCGCCCGCGCGCTCGACGGTCTCGACCTCCAGGCCCGCGTCGATCAGCTTCGCCGCCAGCTCGCGGCCGGTGATCCCCTCGGGCAGCTCGACGTGCTCGCGCAGCCAGGAAAGCGGGGCCCGCATCAGATCTCCATCCCGAACGGAAGGGTGAAACGGACGTCGCCCTCCACCATGTCGTGCATGTCCTCGACGCCGTGCCGGAACATCAGCGTCCGCTCGACGCCGAGGCCGAACGCCCAGCCGCTGTACCGGCTCGTGTCGATGCCGCAGGCCACCAGCACGCGCGGGTTGACCATGCCGCAGCCGCCGAGCTCGATCCAGCCCTCGGACGAGCAGGTGCGGCACGGCTCGCCGCCCGGCTCGGCCGACGCCCCGTGGCACACGAAGCACTGCATGTCCACCTCGGCGGACGGCTCGGTGAACGGGAAGTAGGACGGCCGGAACCGCGTCTTCAGCCCGCCGCCGAACATGCCGGTGACGAAGGCGTCGATCGCGCCCCGCAGGTCGGCCATCGTCAGGCCCTCGTCCACCGCCAGGCCCTCGAGCTGGTGGAAGACCGGAGCGTGCGTCGCGTCCAGCTCGTCGGTGCGGAAGGTGCGGCCCGGCGCGACCACGTACACGGGCAGCTCGCGCGACAGCAGGGAGCGGATCTGGACCGGCGAGGTGTGCGTGCGCATCACCACGTCGGACTCCTCCGACTCCACGAAGAAGGTGTCCTGCATGGACCGCGCGGGGTGGTCGGGCTTGAAATTCAGCGCGTCGAAGTTGAACCAGCCCGCCTCCACCTCGGGGCCCTCGGAGACCTCGAAGCCCATGGCGACGAACACGTCGGCCATCCGCTCCTGGAGCGTGGTCAGCGGGTGCCGGGCGCCGCGCGGGGCGCGGTCCCAGGGCAGGGTGACGTCGACGGTCTCCTCGACGAGGACGCGCTGGTCGCGCTCCTCCTCCAGCTCGGCCTGGCGCTTCTTCATCGCCTGGGCGACGGCGCCGCGGGCCTGGCCGACGCGCTTGCCGGCCTCGGCCTTGGCCTGGGGCGGCAGCGCGCCGATCTCCCGGTTGGCCAGGGCCAGCGGCGAACGGTCGCCCGCGTGGGCGAGCCGGACGGCCTTCAGGTCGTCCAGGTCGGTGGCGGCCGCGATCGCGGCGAGCGCCGCGTCTCGGGCCTTGTCGAGCTCCGCAGGTTGCAACGCGGTCACCTCGACGGGGTCGTAGGACTTGTTGGGTGCAGACATGGTGATGTGATGACTCCGGTCGGCGTGGGACGTCCGCAGTCTAGTGCGCGGACGGGAAAGATCCGGAAAAGCGTGCGCATGCGCGCCGCCCGCACGGGGAGCCCGGTGCCGTGGCGGCTGAGCGGACGCTCAGGCGGTGGCGTGGTCGGGGGCCCCGGCGGGCACGGTAAATCGGAACTCGGCGCCGCCGCCTGGCGCGCGCCGCACGGTGATCACGCCGCCGTGCGCCTCGACGAGGCCCTTCACGATGTAGAGGCCGAGGCCGGTGCCGCCGCGGCGGCCGGAGGCGGGCCCGCGCCAGAACTGCCGGAAGACGCGCTGGGCGGCCTCGGGCGGAATGCCCTCGCCCTCGTCGCGTACCGACACCGCGGCTCCTTCTCCGTGTCCGTCCGGCTCCACCACGATCGTGACAGTACCAGCGCCGTGCCGCACCGCGTTTTCCACGAGGTTGCCGAGGACCTGGTCCATCTTGTCGGGGTCGAGCCACAGCTCGGGCGGTTCGCCGCGCAGTTCGAAGCGGAACCGGTCGGCGGGCTCGCCCGCCGCGACCCGGCCCGCGATGATCTTGCGGACCTCCTCGGCGAGATCCACCACCTGGCGGCGCATCTCCAGCCGCCCGGCCTCGATCCGGGACACGTCGAGCAGCTCGGTGATCAGCCGGGTCACCCGGTCGGCGTCGGCGTTCACCGTCTCCAGCATGACCAGCTTCTGGTCGTCGTTGAACCGGTGCCACTTGGACAGCAGCGTCGCCGTGAAGCCCTTCACGCTCGTCAGCGGCGACCGCAGCTCGTGCGCGACGGTCGAGACCAGGTCGGCGCGGTCGCGCTCGCGGCGGGCCCGGCGCAGCGCGTCCCGCAGGGTGATCGTG
Source organism: Actinomadura oligospora ATCC 43269 (assembly GCF_000518265.1). Taxonomy (GTDB): domain Bacteria; phylum Actinomycetota; class Actinomycetes; order Streptosporangiales; family Streptosporangiaceae; genus Spirillospora; species Spirillospora oligospora. Next base: position 32,413 of record NZ_JADG01000021.1, read on the forward strand.
AATCGTTCCACGCGCCCGCCCGCGTCCCGGCGGTAGGCGGCGCTCACCAGGAGCTCGGTGCCGTCGGGGAGGAAGAGCGTCTGCTCGGGGTGGCGCGTGCGGGTGGACAGGCCGTCGTAGGGCGCCGAGCACTTCCACCAGTCGCGGCCCTCGGCGTCGTGCAGCGGCAGGACGTCGCGGAAGTCGCGGCCGATCGCCGCCTCCGCCGCGACCCCGGTGAGCCGCCGCGCGGCGGCGTTGAACACCGCCACCCGGCCGTCCGGCCCGGCGACCAGCAGGCCGTCCGGAAGATCGTCGGGATCGAGCGCCCCGGTCGCCGGCGGGGCGGCGTGCTCGGCCCTCGGACCGGGCACGCGCCGACGCGCGGTCGGGGAGTGCTCTCCACCCACGGACGGCCTCCAGAACACCGGACGGGACGCGGCCTGACGACAACAGACTCTATCCGGAGACGGCGACGCCGCGGGACCCGAGAGCCTCTGCGGGGCAAGCGTTTTGTGTCCCTGACGAACGCCGCGGCCCGGGCCCCGGCAGGGGCCCGGGCCGCGGACGCGAGGCTCGGTGTCGGCGCGCGGTCAGCCGCGTCCCGCGGCGGTGGCCGCCTCGGCGGCGGCGATCGCGCCCGCGACGTCGGCGTGCAGCGGGAACAGGGCGTCCAGGCCGACGACGCGCAGCAGGCGCCGCTGCGCCGGGCGGACCCCGGCGAGCCGGACCCGGCCGCCCCGCGCGGCGAGGGCGTTGCGGACCGACACCAGCACGCCGAGGCCGCTGGCGTCGCAGAATCGCACCCCGCCGAAGTCGATCACCAGGTCGGCGCAGGCGGACGCGCCCTGAGGACCGGCGAACTCGGTCAGCCGGGAGCGCAGCGCGTCGGCGGTGCGCAGGTCGATCTCGCCGGCGACGGCGACGACCGTGGTCGTGCCGTGGACGGCGGTGAGCTCGGCCCGCAGCTGCGCGGGGCCCGCGCAGGCGGACGCGGCGCGTCCGGCCGGCGAGACGCCCGCCAGGCGGCCCGCGGGGACGCCGGTGCGGCATCGGACCTCGGGTCCGCGCCGGGCCGTGTGCCGGGCCGCCGTCCCCCTGTGGTCGGTCATTCGATCCCCCATCTCGCGGCGTCGTCGCCGTCCCACGGATCCACCGTAGGCGGCGGTCAACGCGTGTGAATCCCCCGCTGGACCGGTTGGGTCCTCCTCCCGAGGAAGGAACCGCCGGTCCAGGGCGTCCGGCCCCGGCCCGCCGCCGAGCGGCGGGTGGCGCGGTCCCCGCCGCGCCGTCCGAACGGGGTCCATCTTCGCAGGCCGCGCGGGGTACGGCGGCCGTACGGCGCGGAACCGTCCGGTTGCGGTCAGCGCCGAACCGGACGGCCCGCGACTCCGTCTTCTCCGGGACGTTCCACGGCCGCGACCAGGGCATCCCCCGAAAACGGGGCGAATCGGATGTTCTTCCGGCCGGGCCGGCCGGAGCGCCTCCGTCGGGCGAGCCGCGCCCGGCGCACCGGGCGCGCCGCGCCCGTGCGTCAGGCGCGCTGCGCCCGTGCGGAGGCGTACAGGCACACGGCGGCGGCCGTGGCCAGGTTCAGGCTCTCGGCGCGGCCGTAGATCGGGACGCGGACCACCTCGTCCGCGTGCCGGAGGGTCTCCTCCGGCAGGCCCCACGCCTCGTTCCCGAAGACCCAGGCGGTGGGACGGGCCAGCAGCCCGTCGTCGATGGCCTCGTCCAGGGTCCGGTCGCCGGCGCCGTCGGCGGCGAGCACGGTCAGCCCCGCGGCCTTCAGGTCGGCGGCCAGTCCCTCGAACCGCGGGCCCGTCACCACCGGCAGGTGGAAGAGGCTGCCCGCGGACGCCCGGACGCACTTGCCGTTGTAGGGGTCCACCGACGCGTCGGTGAACACCACCGAGTCGGCCCCGGCCGCGTCGGCGGTGCGCAGCACCGTCCCCGCGTTGCCGGGGTCGCGCACGTGCGCGAGGACCGTCACCAGCTTCGGCGAGGCCGCCAGGGCGTCGCCGAGCTGGACGTCCACGAACCCGCAGACCGCCAGCAGCCCCTGCGGGGTGACGGTCTGGGCGAGTTCGGCCATCACCTCGCCGCTCACCCGCAGCACCGGCACGCCCGCCTTCTCGGCGGCCGTGACCAGCTCGGGGTGGCGGTTCTCCGCCTCGGCGGTGGTGAACAGCTCGGCGAGACCGCCGGGAATCGCCAGGGCCTCGCGGACGGCCTGCGGGCCCTCGGCGAGGAACTGGTGCTCCCGGCGCCGGAACGCGCGCTTGGCGAGCCGCCGAGCGGCCTTCACCCGTGGTGATCGGAGCGAGGTCAGCTCGCGGCCCGCCATGCTCACGCCGGTACTCGTGCCCCTGGTCGTTCCGGCCGCGCTCAGGCGGCCTTCTCGCCCTCGGCCGGCAGCGCGGCCTTGGCGACCTCGACGAGCGCCGCGAACGCGGCGGCGTCGTTGACGGCCAGCTCGGCCAGCATGCGCCGGTCGACCTCGACCTCGGCGGCCTTCAGGCCCTGGACGAACCGGTTGTAGGTCATGCCGTTCGCGCGGGCGGCGGCGTTGATCCGCTGGATCCACAGCCGGCGGAACTGGCCCTTCCGGTCCTTGCGGTCCCGGAAGGCGTAGGTCATGGAGTGGAGCTGCTGCTCCTTGGCCTTGCGGTACAGGCGCGACCGCTGGCCGCGGTAGCCGCTAGACCGCTCCAGGACGACCCGACGCTTCTTGGCGGCGTTGACCGCCCGCTTCACGCGTGCCACGTGTTGAACTCCTTCGTGGGGGCCGGCCACTCGGGTGCCGGCCGGTCGTTCGGACTACTGGTCTGGCGGCTGCTTACTTGCGCAGCAGCTTCTTGATGTTCTTCGCGTCGGCGGGCGACACCACGACGGTGCCGTCGAGACGGCGGGTCCGCTTGGTGGGCTTGTGCTCGAGCAGGTGGTTCTTGTTGGCGCGGCGGCGGATCACCTTGCCGGAGCCGGTCAGCTTGAACCGCTTCTTGGCCCCGCTGTGGGTCTTGGTCTTCGGCATGGCGCCGTCGTCTCCCTCTCGTTCGGACCCCCGTGCTCGGGCACGGAGGCGCGCCTGATCGGCGTTGCACCACGGGTCGCGCGGTGCGACGCCAGGTCAGGCTCAATGTACGTGCGTCCTCGCCCCGCTGCCGCGGGGCACGCGGCCCCGCCGGGGCGCGGCGACGCTCAGCCCTGGGCGGACTCCTGCTCTTGCCCCTGCTCCTGCTCCCGGGCGGCGCGCTCGGCCTTGGCCTCGGCCTTGGCCTCGGCCTTCTTCTTGTGCGGGCCGAGCACCATGATCATGTTCCGGCCGTCCTGCTTCGGGCGGGACTCGACGAAGCCGAGCTCGTCGACGTCCTCGGCAAGGCGCTGGAGCAGCCGGTAGCCCAGCTCGGGCCGGGACTGCTCACGACCGCGGAACATGATGGTCACCTTGACCTTGTCCCCGGCCTTGAGGAACCGCACCACGTGACCCTTCTTGGTCTCGTAGTCGTGCGGGTCGATCTTCGGCCGGAGCTTGATCTCCTTGATGATCGTGTGCGCCTGGTTCTTCCGCGCCTCACGGGCCTTCATCGCGGACTCGTACTTGAACTTGCCGTAGTCCATGAGCTTGGCGACGGGCGGGCGGGCGGTGGGCGCCACCTCGACCAGGTCAAGATCCGACTCACGCGCGAGATCAAGGGCCTTGGCGATGGGCACGATACCCACCTGTTCGCCGTTCGGGCCGACGAGCCGGACCTCGGGCACGCGAATGCGGTCGTTGATACGCGGTTCGGCGCTGATGGGACCTCCTAGGAGCCGTACCTGTGAAAGCTTGCGACCGGTTTACCCCGGGGCCCCTCATGCGAAAAGCCCCGCACGACACGCATGCGGGGCCACCTTCGGTCGAGCGCATGTCCCCGCCGGGACGGCGCGCTCAGGAACGGACGCCGAGGCGCCGTTCACGGACCGGGACCCACCGGCCGAACGGCCGGTCAGGTGGGAGGTGGCCTCCGCTTGAACGTCCGGCGCGTTCCCTCCGCGAGGAAGAAGGCGCAGGACCGGTCGACCACCAAGACTAACACCTTCCAGGGACTCCTTGTTCCACCTCACCCGGGAATCCGCCCGGTTCAGACCGGTTTCTCCGCCGAAATTCCGGCCGGTCGTCCCGGTCGGCGGCCGATCGGGACGCCCTCAGGCGTCCGTCGGCGGTGCGAGCCGGGGGGCGGGGGCTACCGGCCGGCGTGGTCGGCGGCGGCGTCCTCGGTGAGGACGATGATCCGGTCGTCCTCGGCGAAGGTGAGCGGGAGGCTCTTGTCCGGGTTGAGCACCACGCCGCAGGCGGGCGGGACGAGCGCCTGCGCACCGACACGGTAGCCGATCGCCACGTCCCCCCGGCGGCGCGCGGCCTCGACCACGGTGTGGAAGTCCATCGGCACGCCCGTCCAGACGTAGTGGGTGACGGGCCGGAGGTGCACGTCGGCGCCCTGGGGATCGAACAGGTGACCGAACACCTCGGCGAGGTGCCGATCCTCCGACAGCCGGACCATGAGCAGGCTGAGCAGCTTGTCCCCCACCACGAAGTCGTCCGCGCGGGTGACCTGGGCGAGCCGCCGGTTCCGCTCGTCGCTCATCTCGCTGACGATCGCGCACCGGCGGCCGTGCCCGGCCTGCATCTGGCGCAGGTGCAGCAGGGTGATCAGCGCGCGACTGTCGGCGTACTGGGCGTCGTCCTCGTCGTAGCAGAGCACGATCACCTGGTCGTAGGACGCCGGGTCGCACGCCTCCAGCGCGGCGCGGGTGCCGGTGTCGCCGAGCGCGAACGCCACGTCCAGCCGGGTCAGGCCGGGCCGCGCCTCGTCCAGCTCGGCCTTGCCGTCCGGAAGGTCGGCGACCACGTCGAGCCGGGAGCCCGCGGTGACGTGGGCGTCCAGCCGCCGGACGATCCCGGCGGCCCGCCGGTTCCAGCCGAGCATCAGGGTGCGGGACGGCCGGGCCCCGCGGTCGGGCGGCGGCGCGACGGCGCGCTCGACGATCTCGCCGTCCCAGGCCGCGGGGACGGGGGCGCGGCCGGCGGCGGAGATCGCGATCACCTCGTCGCCGTCCTCGAACACCGCGCCCATCGGCGGGCGCACCTCCACCCGCCCGCCGGCCCGGCGGATCCCGATCACCGCGGCCTCCGGGTACAGGTGCAGGACCTCGCCGAAGGCCCGGCCGACGACGCCGGGCTCGCGGGCCAGGGTGATCTCGTCCCCGCCGGAGTCGAGCAGGTCCTGGTAGACGACGGCGAGGCCGGACTGGCCGCAGGTCCGGACGATCAGGCGCGCCGCGATGTCGCCCGCGTCCACCAGGACGGTCTCGGCGCCCCCGGCGAGCAGCGCCGCCGCGCGGTTCCGGGAGTCCCTGACGGCGGCGACGATGTGGTACGGGCCACGTCGCCGGGTGGGGCTGTTGGTGATGGCCAGCAGGGTCTTGGTGACATGGGCGTCCGCGGCCTCGCCGGGCGGGCTGAGCACGATGACCGAACGCGCCGTCTGCGGGCTGACGATGTCCAGGTCGGCCGGGTCGATGGGGTTGCCGGTCCGGCACACCACGCGGGCGCCGCCGGTCCGTCCGGCGACGCGGCGGATCTCGTCCTCCATCTCGGCCCGGTCCCGGTCGGCGAGGATCGCGACGCAGCCGCCCCGGCGGCGCGTCCGGGCCCCGGCCAGCTCGGCGACCATGGGGAACACCTGGTCGGACCAGCCGATGATCACGGTGTGGCCCTTCTCCAGGACGGCCGTGCGGCCCTTGCGCAGCTCGTCGATCCGGTGGTGCACGCCGGAGGTGAGCAGGCTGACCAGGGCGCTGGCGAAGAACAGCCCGGCGAGGGCCAGGCCGAGGACCCCGGCCCGGTGGAGCCACCCGCCCCGTGCGGCGTCGCCGAGGTCGAACGCGTGGACCGCGTTGCGCCAGATCTGGGCCGGGGCGCCCTCCGAGGCCGACGGGCGCCGGTCGTCCACCATGACGAGCAGCGCGCTGAGCGCGATCACCAGGGCGACCGAGACGGCGGCCAGCCAGCCGATCAGGGCGGGCGTCCCCCGGGCCATGGTGTTGTCGAACCGGTAGCGCAACCGCTGCCGCGGCGTGGGACGTGGCGTGGGACCGTGCATCGCTCTCCCCCGGGACCATGATTACGCTGAGTGGCGAGTATCTCACCATGTGAAAAAAGGATCCGGTGCTCCCTCAGGGGCTGTCCTGAGGGACAGGGCCGGATGTCCGCCGGCGGTGAGGTGCGTCTGTCCGGACGGTGCTAAGCGCGCGTCCGATGCCGGAGTTACGGTTGGACCAGGACGGCCCGTCGGGCCGCGCTGCCAGGGGTTTCCGCCATGTCAGCATCTGCACTGCCCGCATCCGCCTTGCCGGCATCGTCCTCCCTGTCCTTTCCGCTGCCCGGGGCTCCGGTCCGGCTCGAGTTCGCGCAGAAGGCGTTCATCGTGTCCGGCGATCCGGTGTCCGGCGACCGGCTGCTCATGGTGCGGAAGGCCGAGACCGACCCGCATCATCCGGGCCGCTGGGAGGTGCCCGGCGGACGGCTGCACGTCGCGGGCGACCTCGATCTCGACGACCACATCCGGCGCGAGGTGTGGGAGGAGGTCGGGCTGAAGATCGACCCGGGGCCTCCGTTCCACCTGTGGCAGTGGTTCATGCCGGACGGCTCGGGTGAGCGGGTCCGGGTGGTCGCGGCGGCGCGGCACTGCCGTCCGCTGACCCTGGACGTGAGCCTGGAGAACCGTGTGCCGGACGATCATCTGGAGGAGTCGGCGTGGGTGCCGCTCGGCGCGGCGGAGTCGCTGGACCTGATCCCGAGCCTGCGTCCGGTGCTGCGGGAGTTCCTGCGCCGGTACCCGGCGATCCGCTGATGCCGCCGGGCGGCCGTCCGGACGGGCCGCGCGGGGCGCCGGCCGCGGCCTGGGAGCCGGGGCTGGACGGTGCGGCGCGGCGGCGGTTCTCGGTCGTGGTCCTGGGCGACGTGCGGATCGAGGTGCGGGCGACGCTGCCGGACGTCCGGTTCGCCGAGGTGTCCGCGGACCGGCTGGCGTACGCGCCCGCGCGGGCCGTGGTCGGCGGGACGGCGGTGAACATGGCGCGGTGGGCGGTCCGGTACTTCCGCCGGGTGGCGGTGCTCGGCCGGATCGGCGACGACGACTTCACCCCGGTCGTCCGGCGGGAGGTGCGGCGGATCGGGGCGCGTGACCTGCTGCGGGCCGAGCCGGGCACCGCGAACGGCGTGACGGTCATGCTGCGCGACCTTGCGCCGGACGGCGGGCGCGGCGCACGGCTGCTCGTCGCCGAGCGGGACGCTCCGGACCGGCGCCTCTCCCCCGCCGACGTGCGGGACGCGGCGCGTCCGATCCGCCGGGCCGACGCGCTGTGCTGCGACGGGTACGCCTCGCTCTCCCCGGTCTCGCGGGCGGCACTGCGCACCGCGATGGAGACGGCGCGGGCGGCGGGCACGCTGGTGCTGTTCGACCTCGTCCCGCATGACGTGGACGCCCGGCTCCCCATCCAGGACGTCCTCGCGCCGCTCCCCCTCGCGGACATCGTGATCAGCGAGGCCGCGACGCTGGCGCGACTGCTGGGGCTGCCCGCCCCGCTGACGGCCGACGACATGCGCGCGCTCGTCCCGGCGCTGGACGCGCTGGTGCCCGGGCGTCCGCTCTGGCTGCTGCGGTTCGGGCCGTCCTCGCTGGAGGGCGTGCTCGCGCACCGCCGTGACGATCTGACCCTCGTCTACCCGTCCGGGTACCGGGAGGGTGTGGAGCGCGTCGGGTTCGGGGATCGGCTCGCGTCCGCCGAGCTGTACTGGTGGCTCGCACGCCAGGCAACACGCTAGGGCGTGGACGTGGGGTGTTCAGGCGGCGAGGCCCGTGTCCTCGATCGCCGCGCGGAGGGTGGCCAGGGTGTCGTGGAAGAGCGCTTTGCTCTCGGGGAGCGCGAAGACCTCCTGCCAGCGCCAGGGGCCGGGGCGGCGGAGCACGGTCGCGGTCGCCTGCCTGAGGTATTGGCTGGGCACGCCGTCGCCCGGGTGGACGGTCGCGTCGCCTGATTCCTCGACGAGGAGGTAGGAGCGTCCGGCGCGGTGCCGTTCGCGCAGCGCGCCGTGGCTTGCCGGGACGCCGTCCAGATCGTCCTGGGCGAGCAGGGCGCGGACGCCGGTGACGCCGGGCAGCAGGTGCCAGTGGAAGTGGTCGACGCAGGCCCCTCCTCCCTGCGGCGTCGCGGGGCCGTGCTCCAGGACGAGCAGCGCCGGATCACCGTACGCGCGGCGGTAGAGGTTCGCGACCGTTCCGCGCCAGGCGAGGGCGCGTTCCCACAGGTCGGGGCCGAAGGCTCCCGCGCACGGCAGGTGCGCGGCCGAGACGAGCAGCAGGTGGCCCGCGGTGAGGGGCGCGAGGTCGGGCATCAGGAAGAACGCGTCGTCGGCCGCGAGCACCGCGTCCCGTCCCGGCAGTCCGGCGATCGCGTTCAGCCGGAACAGCAGGGGCGGGCACAGGACGCAGTCCACGTTCGCGTCCGGTTCGAGGTTCGGCTCCGGTTCGACGTCCGTGGTCGTCTGCGCCTTCGTTGTGGTTCGCGCGTTCGTGGTCGACCGGCCCGCCGCCATGCCGCCTCCTCCGTCGTCCGGAGGGTGCCCGCCGGGACGTCCGCGATCTGCGCGGAACCGCCACAACCCTGACGCCCGGACGGTAGAGCACCTGTCCATATGGGCACATACCCGGTAGAAGGCCCCGACAGTGAACATCCACCTGAACCAGCGACCACAGCGCACCGAACGTCCTCCGGACATCCGGACGGACGGCGACGTACCGGGCGGCGACCGGCTGGACATGGCGCTGCTCCACCAGGCGCTCGACGACTCCCTCGACGTCCTCCGTGACACCTACGCGCCCGTGAACGGCACCGGCGGCGGCTGGTACCACGAGCTGGCCCGGCCCGAACCCGGCACGACCGCCACCGCGCTCGGCCTGCTCGCCTTCACCACCGCCGGACGGCCCTTCGAGCACTTCGACGCGGGCCTGGCGTTCCTCGCCCACCGCCAGGTGGACTCCACCGATCCGCTGCGCGACGGCGGGTGGACCACCAAGACCAGCCTCGGCATGCCGGTGGTGGAGGCGACCGCGTGGATCGCCCGCTTCCTCGCCGTCGCCCGCTGCGACCTGCGTCCGGACGCGCCGGACCTGCGCCGCGCCTACCGCTGGCTGCTCAACAACCAGAACCCCGACGGCGGCTGGGGATCGCTGAGCGGCGCGCCGTCCCGGACCTGGCTGACCTGCCTGGCCCTGCGCGCGCTCGCCCGGCTCAACCCCTACGACCCGGCCGTCGAGCGGGGTGTGGAGTGGCTGACCGCCGACCGGACCGCGCTGCGGCCCGGCTGGGGCCCGACCCCGGCCGCCGCACCGACCGTCGCGCACACCGCGTTCGCCCTGGTCACGCTGGCCGAGGCCCGGCCCCGGCAGGAGGACGAGCGGCTGCTCGGGGCCTACGACTGGCTCGCCGCCCACCTCGACCCGTCCGACGGGCACACCTGGATCGAGACCTACGACGTGATGCCCCACGGCCCCGCCGCCGCCCCGATCTGGCGGATGGCGCTCTGGCACTCCGGGCTGCCGCTCGCGGTGGCCGCGCTCGTGCACGACCCGCGCGGGGCTCCCGGGCCGCTGCTCGGACGGGCCGTCCGGACACTGCTCACCAGCGCCCCCGGGGCGCCGTCCTGGCCGGGCCACCCGGGGGACGGCCCCACCTCGCTGTGGACGCTGTGGTGGCGGCTCGACGCGCTGATCGAGCTGGCCCGGATGCCGCTCGCCCGCTCCCGCGACGTGCTGCACTGGCTGCCGGACGCCACGGTCGTGCAGCGGGCGCACGCCCGCGACCGGTCCCTGCCCGCGCTGCTGCCGAGGCGTCCGCGCGTGGACCCGGTGCGGTTCGTCCGGCGGTACTGGTCGTCGGTGCTGCTCGGCGCGGTCGTGGCCGGTGGACTCGGCGGGGTGCTCGGCCGCGCCTGGGGATGGCGCGAGTTCTGGCTCAGCGTGATCATCCCGATGGCCATGACGACCGCGCACGAATCCCTGCGCCGCCGCAGAACCGCCGGGTGAGCGAGCCCGGACCCCGCGCGAGCCAGGCGAAGCGGATCGGGCGGTGCAGGTCAGGCGGTGCAGGTCAGGCGGAGCGGCGGGCCAGTTCGGCCTCGCCCGCGGCGCGCATCGCCTCGACCGGCACGTCGTCGCGGCCGGTCATCAGGACGACCTGCCGCACGGCCTGGTGCAGCAGCATCTCGAAGCCGCCGACGACGCGTCCGCCGGCGGTGTCGACCGCGTGCGCCAGCGCGGTCGGCCACGGCGCGTACACCACGTCGAACAGCGCCGCCCCGGACGCGGCGACGGGCTCGGCGAACGCGTCGGCCGCCCGTCCGGGAAGCGTGGAGACGACCAGGTCGGCGGGGAGCGCCGCGTCGAGCTCGTCCAGCCGGACGACCTGCGCGGACACGCCGAACCGCGCTCCCACCTCGATCGCCTCGGCGGCCCGTTCCGGGCTGCGGACCGCGACCGCGACCCGCGACACCCCGAGCCGGGACAGCGCGGCCAGCGCGGACGCGGCCGTCGCGCCGCCGCCCAGCACGAGCGCGGACGCGACACCGTCCAGCCCCGCCTCGCGCAGCGCCGTGACGATCCCGTGCACGTCGGTGTTGTCGGCGGCGCGCCGCCCGTCCCGCAGGACGAGCGTGTTCGCGCCGCCGACCTTGGCCGCGAGGTCGGACACCGAGTCGGCGAGCGACAGCGCCACCCGCTTCAGCGGCATCGTCAGCGACAGCCCGCGCCACGATCCGTCCAGGTCGGCGAGGAACCCCTCCAGGGCGTCCTCGCCGACCTCGAACGCGTCGTAGGACCAGTCGTCCAGGCCCATCCCGGCGTACGCGGCGCGGTGCAGCACCGGGGACAGCGAATGGGCGACCGGCGATCCCAGGACCGCGGCGCGGGCGGCGCTCACTTGCCCCCCGGGTGCTTGGCCAGCCAGGCGTCGAACTTGGCCTTCATCCTCCTGAACTCCGCGTCCGTCGTCCCGTACTCGGTGAACCCGGTGGACGGGTCGGTGGTCACGAAGTACAGCCAGTCGCCCGGCGTCGGGTTCAGCGCGGCCTTCAGCGCCTCCGCGCCCGGGCTGTCGATCGCGCCGATCGGCAGCGGCTTCACCCGGTAGGAGTTGTAGGGCGACCTGATCTCCGTGTCCTTGTAGGTGACGGCGAGGGTCCGCTTGTTCAGCGCGTACAGGACGGTCGTGTCGAGCTGAAGCGGACGGCCGATCTTGATGCGGTTGTAGAGCACCCGCGCGATCTTCGGGTAGTCCGCCTTGGTGCCGCCCTCCGCCTGCAGCAGGCTGGCGAGGGTGACGACCTGTCCCGGGTCGAGCTTGACCGACTTGGACTTGTTGACCAGGTCGAGCTCGCGCGCCTCCTCGTTGAACCGCTCCACCATCATCTTGAGGATGTCCTTGGCCGGGGCGTTCGGGTTCAGGTTGTACTGCCCGGGGTAGAGGTAGCCCTCCACCTTGCCCTTGGCGTAGGACGGGAGGCCGAGACCCTTGGCGTCCTTGGCGGCGGTCACGAAGTTGCGCACCGGGATGCCGGTCTTCTTCGAGAGCTTGGCGTAGACCTCGGTCGCGCGCAGCCCCTCCGGAAGCGTGATCATGTTGCCGGCGCGGGCCTTCGGGTCCAGCAGCAGCGCCATCGCCGCCTTGGACGACATCCTCAGCCGCATCTGGTAGTACCCCGGCTGGAGGCTCGACGCCTTCGGCTCCTTGGCGTACACCTTCAGGAACGCCCGGACGCTCTTCACCACGTCGTGCTGCTGCAGCGTCGCGGCGATCGACGAGCCGGTGGCCCCCTCCTTGACCTGGACGATCACGTTGCCCGACCCCGGGCCGGCGTAGTCCGGCGGGTGCATCCGCCCGTCGAGCCAGGCGTAGCCGAGCACGCCGCCCGTGCCGACGATCGCGACCAGGAACGCCAGCGCGAACAGCACCGCCGCGCGTCCCTTGCCCTTGCGGCGGCGCTGCTTCTTGCGGGAGCGGCGCTGGTCGTCGCGGCTGAGCTCGCCGCCCCGGTTCAGCTGGTCGTCGAGGAGGTTGCCGCCCTGACCGCTCTGGGCCTGTTCCTCGTACTCGTCGTACTCGTCGTCGTAGTACTCGTCCTGCTCGTACTGCGACTGAGCGTGCCGCTGCTGACCGGGATGCTGCCCCGGATGGCCCTGGCCCTGCTGACCGTACTGGTCGTACTGCCCCTGGCCGCCGTACTGCTGCTGCTCGTACTGCTGAGGCTGCGCGTACTGGTGCTGTTGCTGCTGCTCGTACTGCCGCGGGTCGTGCTGGCGGGCGCCGCCGTGTCCCTGGCCGTACTGCTCCTGGGAGAACTGGTCCTGGGGGTACTGGCCTTGGGGATGCTGCTCTTGGGGGACCTGGCCCTGGGGGTGCTGGGGGTGTCGGCCCTGGGGGCGGGCCCGGCGTCCACGGCCGCGCCGGTCGGGGGCACCCTGGTCGGGACCGCGCTGGTCGGGACCGTTCTGGGGGTCGGGGAAGAAGTCCACGTCACTCACCCGCTCCCCGGGACGCTCTCGCCCGGTGGACGCCCGGTCAGCCGCTCGCCGTCCAGGGCCGCCTGGAGCAGGACCGCCGCGGCGGCCTGGTCGACGACCTTCCGCCGGGCCTGGCCGTGGACTCCGCCCGCGCGTAGACCGCTCTCGGCGGTGACGGTGGTGAGCCGCTCGTCGTACAACCGGACCGCCTCCGGGGATAGACGGCCCGCCAGCATCGCGGCGAACCTGCGGGCGGACGCCGCCGCCGGGCCCTCACGGCCCGACAGCGACGTCGGAAGTCCCACGATGACCTCGATCGCCTCGTTCTCCTCGACCAGCCTCACCAGCCGGTCGACGTCCCCCTTGCCCGCCTTCACGGTCTCCAGGGGAGAGGCGAGGACGCCGCCGGGGTCGCTGCGGGCCACGCCGATCCGGACGCTGCCCACGTCGACTCCGAGTCGGACTCCGATCCTCATGCGGCCCCTACGGCTCGTTCGACGGCGGCCAGCGCTTCGCCGATCTTGCCGGCGTCCGCGCCTCCGCCCTGTGCAAGGTCGTCCTTGCCGCCGCCGCCCCCGCCGAGGGTCCTGGCGGCGAGACCGACCAGCTGCCCGGCCTTCAGGCCGCGCTCGCGGGCGCCCTCGGTCAGGGCGATCACGACGACCGGACGGTCCTTGGGCGCGCCCGCGACCATCACCACGGCCGGACGGCCCTGGAGGCGTCCGCGCACGTCCACGGCGAGCTTGCGCAGGTCGTCCGCGCCGGTGCCGTCGGGGGCGCGGTGACCCACGAAGGCGATCCCGTTCACGTCCACGGCCTGCTCGGCGAGCCCGGCCGCGGCCTGCAGCACCTGCTGGGCGCGGACCTTCTCCAGCTCCTTCTCGGCGTCGCGCAGCCGGGTGACGATGCCGGAGATCCGCTCGGGCAGCTCCTCCTTGCGCGCCTTCAGCTGCTCGGAGAGCTGGTTGACCAGCACGCTCTCGCGGGCCAGGAAGCGGAACGCGTCGATGCCGACCAGCGCCTCGACGCGGCGCACGCCGGCGCCGATGGACGACTCGCCGAGCACCTTGACCAGGCCGAGCTGCCCGGAGCGCGCGACGTGCGTGCCGCCGCACAGCTCCCGGGAGTACTCGCCGATCTCCACGACCCGGACCTCGTCGCCGTACTTCTCGCCGAACAGGGCGAGCGCGCCCATGGCGCGGGCCTCGTCGATCGAGGTGTGGAACGCCCGGACGTCCAGGTCGTTGACCAGGACCTCGTTGACCTCGTCCTCGACGTCGCGCAGCACGCTGACCGGGACGGCGCCGGAGGCGGTGAAGTCGAACCGGAACCGGCCGGGCGAGTTCTCCGAACCGGCCTGGGCCGCGGACTCGCCGAGCGCCCGCCGGAACCCGGCGTGCACCATGTGCGTCGCCGAGTGGGAGCGGGAGATCGCGTGGCGGCGCTCGACGTCGACCTCGGCGTGGGCGGTGTCGCCCGCCCGCGCCTCGCCGCCGCGCACGACGCCCCGGTGCACGGTCAGGCCCTTCAGCGGCGACTGGACGTCGCGGACCTCGATGGACGCGCCGTTGCCGAGCCGGATCACGCCGGTGTCGGCGAGCTGGCCGCCGCCCTCGGCGTAGAACGGGGTGCGGTCGAGGACGACCTCGACCTCGGCGCCCTCGCCCGCGGCGGGCACGTTCGCGCCGTTCACCAGCAGGCCGACCAGGCGGGCCTCGCCGATCAGCTGGCCGTAGCCGATGAAGTCGACCCTGCCGCCCGCCTCGGTGAGCAGGGCGTCCAGGACGGAGACGTCCAGGTTGCCGGTCTTCTTCTCGCGCGCGTCCTGCTTGGCGCGGTCGCGCTGCTCCTTCATCAGCCGGCGGAAGCCGTCCTCGTCCACCGACAGGCCCTGCTCGGCGGCCATCTCGAGGGTGAGGTCGATCGGGAAGCCGTAGGTGTCGTGCAGCTTGAACGCCTGGTCGCCCGCGAGCACCTTGGCGCCGGAGCCCTTGGTCTCCGCGACGGCCGTGTCGAAGATCGTCGTCCCGGTGCGCAGCGTGGAGAGGAAGGACTCCTCCTCCGCGTCGATCACCGTGTGGATGTTCGCGGCGGTGCGGACCAGCTCGGGGTACTGCTCGCCCATCGCCTTGATCGCGACGTCGGTCAGCTCGTGCATGAGGCCGGCGTCCTGCGCGCCGAGCAGCCGCAGGTTGCGGATCGAGCGGCGCAGGATGCGGCGCAGCACGTAACCGCGGCCCTCGTTGCCGGGGCGGATGCCGTCGGCGACCATCATCGTGCCGGACCGGACGTGGTCGGCGATGACCCGCAGCGACACGTCCGCGCGGTGCTCGCGGCCGTAGGAGGTGTCGGTGAGCTTGGCCGCGCGGTCGAGCACCCGCCACAGCGTGTCGGTCTCGTAGATGTTGTCGACGCCCTGGAGGATCGCGGCCATCCGCTCCAGGCCCATGCCGGTGTCGATGTTCTTGTGCGCGAGCGGGCCGAGGATCGGGAAGTCCTCCTTGCCCTCGCCCGCGCCCCGCTCGAACTGCATGAACACCAGGTTCCACACTTCGAGGTAGCGGTCCTCGTCGACGACCGGGCCGCCCTCGCGGCCGTACTCCGGGCCGCGGTCGTAGTAGATCTCCGAGCACGGGCCGCACGGCCCGGGGACGCCCATCGACCAGAAGTTGTCGGCCATGCCGCGGCGCTGGATGCGCTCGGTGGGGACGCCGACCTTCTTGTGCCAGATCTCTGCGGCCTCGTCGTCGTCGTGGAAGACGGTGACCCAGAGCTTCTCCTCCGGGAACCCGAACCCGCCCTCGGAGCGGGGCTTGGTCAGCAGGTCCCAGGCGAACGGGATCGCCTGCTCCTTGAAGTAGTCCCCGATCGAGAAGTTGCCCAGCATCTGGAAGAACGTGGCGTGCCGGGTGGTCCGGCCGACCTCGTCGATGTCCGGGGTGCGCACGCACTTCTGGGCGCTGGTCATCCGCTGCGACGGCGGCGTCCGCTGGCCGAGCATGTACGGCTTGAACGGGACCATCCCGGCGTTCACCAGCAGGAGGGTCGGGTCCTCGGCGACCAGGCTGGCCGAGGGCACCACCAAGTGCCCGCGCTCCTCGAAGAACTTGAGGAAGCGGCGTGCGACCTCTGCCGACTCCATATCAGTGGCCATCCTTGTCGTTGACGATCGTGTAACGCGCCCGCAGGACCCGGCGCCGGGCGCGGGGCTCCTCGGGTTCGGGAGGGGTCTGGTCGAGCCCGACCGCCTCCCGAAGCTCCTCTTCGCGCGCGGAGGTCTCGGCCTTCACGTCGGCGGCGAAGTCGCGGAGCCTGCGGCCCGCGCCCTGCCCGGCGTGGACGGCCCGGACGGCGACGCCCTCCGGCGACCATTCGTGGGCCAGGCGCTCGACGCGCCGCTTGACCCGGTGCGAGGCGTAGACGCCCGCCCCGGCGCCGAGCGTGAGCCAGAACAGCCGCTTCACCGCCGCCTCCCGCCGCGTCCGGACGTCCCGGACCCGCCGCGCGTGGTGCCCGAGCCGCCGCGCGCGGTGCTCCGCGAAGCCTGGGCCGGGAGCTGCGGACGGCTCGGCGGCCGCTCCTCCCCCGCCCGGTTGCCGAGGGCCTTGCGCACCCCGTAGGAGAACGCGGCGGCCTTCACCAGCGGCCCGCCGACGACCGAGGTCATCACGGTGGTGACCGCCGAGACGTTCTGGGTGACCGTGCCGACCTGCTTGGTGATCACGTCGGTGCGGCCGAGCTGCTCGTTGGCGCGGCGGACGGTGCGGGCCATGTCGTCCATCAGCGGCCCTGCCTGCTCGCCGAGGTCGGCGACCATCTTGGTCGCCTCCCCGATCAGCCGGGCGAGTTTGAGGAGGGTGTAGGCGAGGAAGGACACCAGCACCGCCCAGAACACGGCCACGATGAGACCTGCAAGCTGTCCACCAGTGAGCATCAGGGCTTTCCGTTCGCTGTGTCGTCTGTACGCGGTTTCGGCCATGGCCGGGCTGGTCTGACAGACCTTACCGTGGTCCGGCCCCGGCGGCGGGCCACCTCCCCGACCCTCCACCGAAGATCATCTCGGGCCCGTCCGGGTCCGGGTCCCGGGCCGGGTTCAGTTCTCCTTCGGACGGGACGTACCTCGCAGAACGGCGCGGATTCGTCCCAGAACCTCCGTGAACCGGGCCTCGGCGCCGTGCCGGGTCGGCCGGTAGTACTCACGCCCGTGCACGTTGTCGGGAGCGTACTGCTGCCGGACGACCCCGCCGGGGTGGTCGTGGGCGTATTTGTACCCCTCACCATGCCCGATCTTCGCCGCGCCCTTGTAGTGGGCGTCACGCAGGTGCCCCGGGACGGGCCCGACCAGGCCCTTGCGGACGTCGCCGATCGCCTCGTCCACGGCCCTGATCACGGCGTTGGACTTGGGCGCCATCGCCAGGTGGATCACCGCCTGGGCGAGGTTGATCCGGGCCTCGGGCAGCCCGACGAACTCGACCGCCTGGGCGGCGGCGACGGCGGTCTGCAGCGCGGTCGGGTCGGCCATGCCGACGTCCTCGCTGGCGTGGACGATCAGCCGCCGGGCGATGAACCGCGGGTCCTCCCCCGCCTCGATCATGCGGGCGAGGTAGTGCAGCGCGGCGTCGGCGTCGCTGCCCCGGATGCTCTTGATGAACGCGCTGATGACGTCGTAGTGCTGGTCGCCCTCGCGGTCGTAGCGGACGGCGGCCCGGTCGACGGCGCGCTCCAGCACCCCCACGTCGACGGTCGTCCCGGGCTCGGCGACCATGGCGGCCGCCTCCAGGTAGGTCAGGGTGCGGCGGGCGTCGCCGCCCGCGAGCCTGATCAGGTGGTCCTCGGCGGCCGGGTCGAGCCCGGTCTCGCCCTTGAGGCCGCGCTCGTCGGCGAGGGCCCTGCGGATCACCTCGCGCAGGTCGTCCTCGGCGAGCGGCTCGAGGGTGAGCAGCAGCGACCGGGACAACAGCGGGCTGATCACCGAGAAGAACGGATTCTCGGTGGTCGCGCCGATGAACGAGACCCAGCGGTTCTCCACGGCGGGGAGCAGCGCGTCCTGCTGGGCCTTGTTGAAGCGGTGCACCTCGTCCACGAACAGGACGGTCTGGCGGCCGGTCATGCCGAGCTCGCGGCGGGCCAGGTCGATCTCGGCGCGGACCCGCTTCACCCCGTCGGTGACGGCGGAGATCTCCACGAACCGGCGGCTGGTGACGTGGCTCACGACGGTCGCCAGGGTGGTCTTGCCGGTGCCGGGCGGCCCCCAGAGCACCAGCGACATGGGGGCGTCGCGCTCCACGAGCTGCCGGATCGGGGTGCCGGGGCCGAGCAGGTGCTGCTGGCCGACCACCTCGTCCAGGCCGCGCGGGCGCATCCGCACCGCGAGCGGCTGGTGGGGGTCGGCGGCGACCGCGCCGTTCCTCGGCAGGGGCTCGGGGCCCCGGGCCGGCTCCGGCTCGGCGGCGGTCGGATCGTCGAAGAGCCCCTCCGGCTCCCCTGCTCCCAGGCTGCTCGTCACCTTCCGACAGTATCTCGGTTCGGTGACAAGTCTGGTTGATCGGGAACGCCGGGAACGAGAGCGGCGTTGGTCCGTCCCGGGAGGTGAACCGAACCCGGTGACCGGAACGGTGGCCCAGCTCGCGCGGCAGCGCGCGTCCCAGGGCCTCGAGGGCACACCACAGCGACGCCACGGACTGGCGGGCCTGCTCGTGGTGCTCTTCGCCGTTGCCGGGCTCATGTTCAGCTACGGGCTCGAGCACGCCCCGCCACCGGACCTCTGCCACCCGCACGACGTCGTCACCTGGTTCGTCCCGGGCGCCGACGGCGCGCACCACCGGCCCGCCCCGGGCGACGGCGGGGCGCCGTTCGCCACCTTCACCTCGCACGACCGGACGCCGCCCAGCCCCATCGACACCTGCCTCTGCCTGGCCGTCCTGCTGGGCATCATGCTGCTCGCGCTGGCGGCGCGTCCGGGCCGCTGGCAGCTGCTGCTGCCCGCCCGCGTGGGCTGGCGCTCCGCCGACCCGGCCCGTCCGTCCCCCGCGCCCCTCTCCCTGGCCGCCCTGCAGGTCCTCCGGCTGTAGGGGCCCCGGCCGCACCCCCTGCGGCCTCGCCTCGACATCCCTGAGCACGGCCATCCGAGAGGACCTCTACAGCCATGTCCGAGAACGCGCGTCCGAACGCGCCCAAGAACACCCCGAACAAGGGCAAGCCCGCCGCCGGTAAGGCCACCGCCGCCAAATCCGCTGCCGCGAAGCCCGCGTCAGGCAAGTCCGGGGGCAAGAAGCCCCCGCAGAGGAAGAACGCCCTGACGGAGCGGCAGACGCCGTGGGGCACGATCGCCTTCTTCACCGTGATCGGGCTGGTCGCGGCCGTCGCGATCGGCTTCGCGTTCACCCAGGCCCGCTCGTCCGCCGACGGAGCCAAGATCGCGGGCCTGGTCAGCAAGGAGGAGACGAACCGCGACCACGTCCAGACCTCGGTCAAGTACGACTCCACCCCGCCGATGGGCGGGGCGCACGACCCGCTCTGGCAGAACTGCGGCGTCTACACCAGCGCGCTCCGCAACGAGAACGCCGTCCACGCGCTCGAGCACGGCGCGGTGTGGATCACCTACCGGCCCGACCTGCCCAAGGACCAGGTGGTCAAGCTGTCGGCGAAGGTCGGCGCGACCGCCTACACGCTGCTCAGCCCCTACCCGGGCCTGGACACCCCGGTCGCGCTGAGCGCGTGGGGCAAGCAGCTCAAGGTCCAGAGCGCCAACGACAAGCGGGTGGACGAGTTCCTGCGCGCGTTCGTACAGGGCCCGCAGACGCAGGAGCCGGGCGCGGCCTGCACCGGCGGCAAGGCCACCCCGTGACCGCGCTCCCCGAAACCGAGGCCGAACCCGAGCCCGGTGCCACCGCCTCCGGGCCCCCGCGCGGACGGCGGACGATCATCATCCTGGTGGCGGCCGTCGTGGCGGTCGCCGCCGCCCTCGCCGTCTGGACGCAGCGGTCCGGCAAGCCCGCCGCCGAGGGGCCGGAGGCCGGGTTCGCGCGGGACATGAGCGTCCACCACGCGCAGGCCGTCGAGATGTCGTTCATCGTGCGCGACCGGACGCAGGACAAGCCCGTCCGGCTGCTCGCGTACGACATCATCAACACCCAGCGGGCCCAGATCGGCATGATGACGGCCTGGCTGGACGGCTGGGGCCTGCCCAAGGCCGACCCGGCCGGGCCGATGCGCTGGATGGGCCACGGCGGGCACGGCGGGACGTCCCTCCCCGCGGACGGCTCCATGCCCGGCATGGCGACGCCCGCGCAGCTCGCCGAGCTGGGGAGGGCGTCGGGGCGGCAGGCCGAGACCCTGTACCTGCGGCTGATGATCGCCCACCACCGGGGCGGCGTCTCGATGGCCGAGGCCGTCCTCGGCCGGACCGGGAACGCCCAGGTCACCCGGCTCGCCCGGACGATGGTCGAGGGGCAGCAGGCGGAGATCACGCTGATGGAGCGGATGCTCGGCGAGCGCGGCGCCCCGGCGGTGTGACCCACCACGTGAGGCGGCGCGTGCCGGGGCCTCGCCCGGCGGCCTGACGGGACGGGGCCGGTCCACGCGGACCGGCCCCGGCATCCCGCTTGACACCGCCCGCCGATCGCGGGTGACTGGGCGGCATGACGTCCAGCGGAGCGAGCGGCAGCACAGACGGCGGTCAGGTCCGGCGAACCGGCGGAGGCGCCCGCCCCGGCTCCCGCGAACTCCCCAGCGGCTACCAGAGGGCCCTGGACCTGTTCGAGGACGTGGTCGGCGCGGTCCCCCCGGGCGGCTGGGACGCGCCCACCCCGTGCGCCGGCTGGACGACCCGCCAGGTGGCCGGGCACGTCACCGGCGGCCAGCACATGATCAAAGCCCTCGCCGCCGGCGCGCCACGGCCCGACGTCAACACCGGTCCCGAGCGGTTCTGCCCGGGCGACGTCCTGCTCGCCTGGCGCGACGCCCGCGAGGGCTGCGCGGCGGCGCTGTCGGACGAGGCGCTCGCCCGGCCCGTCCACCTCGGCCCGCTCGGCGACCTCCCGCTCGGCGACTTCCTCGGCGGGTACATCCTGGAGCCGCTCGTCCACGCCTGGGACCTCGCGGTCGCCACCGGGCAGCCGTCCCGGCTGGACCCGGACCTGGTGCACCACGCCTTCGCCACCGCGCGCGTGATCGCCGCGCCGATGCGCGCCGAAGGTCGTCTCGGCGCGCCGCTCACCGCCCCGCCCGGCTCGGGCGAGCAGACCCGGCTGCTGTCCTTCCTCGGCCGCGACCCCGCCGGACACCGGACCGCACCATGAGCGTTCCCTGAACGATCGCCCCGGGACACGCGTGAGCCCGGCGGCCCCGAAGGGCCCGCCGGGCTCAGCTCGTGCGAGATCGGGTCAGGAGAACTCGGCGAGGGTGCGCTCGGCCTCCGAGAGCCAGGCGCGGCGGGCCTCCAGGGACTCCTCGGCGTCCCGGACGTCCTTGTCGCGGCCCGACGCGCGGGCCTTCTCCAGCCGCTTCTCCAGCTGCTCGATCGAGGACCGCAGCTGGTTCACCGTGGCCTCGGCGCGGGCGCGGGCCTCGGGGTTGGTGCGCCGCCACTCCGACTCCTCGGCCGTCCGGACGGTCTCCTCGACCTTCCGGAGCCGTCCCTCGAGCCGGTCCCGCATCTCGCGCGGGACCATCCCGGCGGCCTCCCAGCGCTCCTGGATGCCGCGCAGCGCCTGCCGGGCCGCCCGGACGTCGGAGACCGGGACCAGCTTCTCCGCCTCGGCGAGGATGCGCTCCTTCACCTCGGCGTTGCCCTGGAACTCGGCGTCGCGCTCGGCGAACGCCGCGCTGCGGGCCTGGAAGAAGACGTCCTGCGCGCCCTTGAAGCGGGCCCACAGCTCCTCCTCGGCCTCCCGGGAGGCGCGTCCGGCGAGCTTCCAGCGGCGCATCAGGTCGCGGTAGGCGGCGGCCGTCTCGCCCCAGTCGGTCGAGCGGGACATGGCCTCGGCCTCGGCGACCAGGCGGTCCTTCTCTCGCCGGGCGTCCTCGCGCTGGTCGTCCAGCGTGGCGAAGTAGGCCTTGCGGCGCTTGGTGAAGGCGTTGCGGGCGGTCGACAGCCGCTTCCACAGCGAGGTCTCGGTGGGACGGTCGACGCGCTCGGCGGCCTTCCACTCCTCGACCAGCTCGCGGAGCCGCTCGCCGCCGTTCTTCCAGTGCGTCTCCTCGGCCGCGATCCGCTCGGCCTCGGCGACGATGCGCTCCTTGACCTCGCGGGCCTCGGACCGGGCGTGCTCGCGCTGGGCCTTGACCTCCTCGCGGCGCTTGCCGACCAGCCCGTCCAGGCCGTCCAGCCGGCGCACCAGGGCGTCCAGGTCGCCGACGGCGTGCGCCTCGGTGACCTGCTCGCGCAGCTTGGCGATGCTCTGCTGCGCCTGCTGGGGCTGCAGGTCGGTGGTCCGGACCCGCTGTTCCAGGAGCCCGATCTCGGTGACGAGAGCGTCGTACTTGCGCCGGAAGTAGCCGAGGGCCTCATCCGGGGCCCCGGCCTGCCAGGACCCGACGACGCGTTCGCCGTCAGCGGTACGCACGTAGACCGTGCCGTCCTCGTCCACCCGGCCCCAGGGATCGGTCGCGCTGGACACCCTTGCCTCCTGAATCGCGGGTCCGATCGTGTGCGCGCCGGAGTGCGCGGTCGTGTCCACACTCATCGGACCCTCCACACCTTAGTATCCCGATCCCCTATTTCCCGGCGATCGCGACGTCCTCGATCGTGACCTTCTTCTTGGGCTCACCCGTGCCGTCGTCACCCGCCTTGGCGATGCCGGCCTTGGCGACCTTCGACAGCACGTCCATACCCGAGGTGATCTTGCCGAACACGGTGTAGTCCGGCGAGAGCTGCGAGTCCCCGTACACGAGGAAGAACTGGCTGCCGTTGGTGTCCGGGCCCGCGTTCGCCATGGCGAGGGTACCGGCGGTGTACTTGGCGCCCGTCGTGTTCTCGTTCGCGAACTTGTAGCCCGGGCCGCCCTGGCCGGTGCCGGTCGGGTCGCCGCACTGCAGCATCTGCAGGCCGGTCCCCGTGGACAGCCGGTGGCAGTGGCTGGCGTCCCAGAACTTCTTGTTCGCGAGGAACGCGAAGGAGTTGGTGGCGCAGGGGGCCTTCGCCCCGTCCAGCGTCAGGCCGATGTCGCCCTGGGAGGTCTTGACCGTCGCCTTCACCGCGCCGGCGTAGGCGGGCTTGACGGACGGCTTCGAGCCGTCCTTCAGGGCGCCCTGGTCCTGGGAGGCGTTGTAGGCGCACTCGCCGGGCTTGGCCTTGGACTGGTCGGCCGTGGCCGAGGCCTTGGCGTCGTCCTTCTTCTTGTCGTCCTTGTTCAGGGCGAACGCGGCGGCCGAGCCACCGCCGATGACGACGACGGCCGCGACGGCCGCACCGACGATCCGCAGGTTACGGGCGCGGGCCTGCTCGGCCTCGCGGCGTGCCTGCTGGCGCTCATAGCGCTGACGCGCGAGCTGCTTCTTGCGGTCCTTCGCCGCCACGTGCCTGCCCCTCCGTTTGATCACCGTGTGATCAGGTGAACGTGCAGCGCATAGTAGCGGTACCGGGGCTGTCGTTGGCCCCTCCGACCACGCCGGACGGGCCCGGAGGCCCGCCG
Organism: Actinomadura oligospora ATCC 43269; assembly: GCF_000518265.1. Classification (GTDB taxonomy): domain Bacteria; phylum Actinomycetota; class Actinomycetes; order Streptosporangiales; family Streptosporangiaceae; genus Spirillospora; species Spirillospora oligospora. Next base: position 55,628 of record NZ_JADG01000021.1, read on the forward strand.
ACACGGCGATCCCGGGATCTCGTTCGCGGCGGGACCGGCCGCGCCGGTACCCTCGTAGGACCGCGTGTGCGGCGGTGACGGGCCGTTTCCCCGGCCAGAACGCCGGGCCCGCCGCGCCGTCCGGATCCGGACGGGGCGCGGGCGCCCCGCGCCCACCGCACACTCAGCGAATTCACAGGAAGGACGGCCGTGCTCGTCGCCGGGTTCCCCGCCGGATCGTTCGCCGCCAACTGCTACGTCGTGGCGCCCGCCGCGGGCGAGGAGTGCGTGATCATCGACCCCGGCCAGGACGCCGAGGCCGGGATCGACGAGATCCTGCGCGAGCACCGGCTGAAGCCGGTCGCCGTGCTGCTCACCCACGGCCACATCGACCACGTCTGGTCGGTCGCGCCGGTCTGCGGCGCCAGGGACGTCCCCGCGTTCGTCCACCCGGACGACCGGGACCTGCTGACCGATCCCGGCAAGGGCCTGTCCCTGGCCACCAGGCAGCAGTTCCTCGGCGGCCTGACGCTCACCGAGCCGGACGACGTCCGCGAGCTGGCCGACGGCGCGACGCTGGAACTGGCCGGGCTGGAGATCACCGTCGACCACGCGCCGGGCCATACCGGCGGGTCGGTGACCTTCCGGACCCCGGCCACGCAGGAGATCCCCGACGTGATGTTCACCGGGGACCTGCTGTTCGCCGGTTCCATCGGACGCACCGACCTGCCGGGCGGCTCCTACGAGCAGATCCTGGACAGCCTCTCCCGGGTGTGCCTCAGCAGGCCCGACGAGACCGCGGTCCTGCCCGGCCACGGACCCCAGACGACCATCGGCCGTGAGCGCGCGACCAACCCCTTCCTCGCCCAGTGGCGTCAGTCCCCGGGGACTGACGAGGATCGCAACCTGGCGGATCTGAAACCCGCCGACGGCCCGCACAAGGGATTCTGACCCACAGACATGAGTTCGAGCTTCCAGGCCCCCAAGGGCATCAGTGAGTACGTGCCGCCCCGCGCGGACCTCCTCTACGCCGTGCGCGAGGCGTTCGCCGAGCGCGCCCGGCTGGCCGGATACGGCTATCTGGAACTGGCGGTGTTCGAGGACACCAACCTGTTCAAGCGCGGGGTCGGCGAGTCCACCGACGTGGTCTCCAAGGAGATGTACACCTTCACCGACCGGGGCGACCGGTCGCTGACGCTGCGTCCGGAGTTCACCGCCGGGGTGCTGCGCGCCGTCCTGGAGCACGGCCTGCACAAGCAGGGCGCGCTGCCGGTCAAGGTGTGGACGACCGGCCCCGCCTTCCGCGCCGAGCGGCCCCAGAAGGGCCGCTACCGGCAGTTCTACCAGCTCGACCTCGAGGCGATCGGCAGCGAGGACCCGGCCGTCGACGCCGAGGTGATCGCGATCGCGACGGGCTGGTACCGCGCCCTCGGCCTCACCCAGGTGCGGCTGCTGCTGAACTCGCTCGGCTGCAAGCGGTGCCGTCCGGCCTACCGGGCCCTGCTGCAGGAGTTCCTGCGCGGCCTGGACCTGGACGAGGCGACCCGCGAGCGCATCGAGATCAACCCGCTGCGCGTCCTGGACGACAAGCGTCCGGCCGTCCGCGAGCAGCTCGTGGGCGCCCCGCTCATGGCCGACCACCTGTGCGGCGACTGCAAGGCCTACCACGACCGGGTCCGCGAGCTGCTCACGGGCCTCGGCATCGCCTTCGAGGACACCCCGACCCTGGTCCGCGGGCTGGACTACTACACCCGCACCACCTTCGAGTTCGACCACCCCCTGCTCGGCGCCCAGTCCGGCATCGGCGGCGGCGGACGCTACGACGGCCTGTCGGAGGACATCGGCGGCCCCGAGCTGCCCGGCATCGGCTTCGGCCTCGGCCTGGACCGGACGATCCTCGCCCTGGAGGCCGAGTCCGAGTCCGGCGAGCGGAGCGCGGAGTTCACGCCCAAGCCGCGCTGCGAGGTCTTCGGCGTGGCGCTGGGCGAGGGCGCCGAGCGGCGCGTGTTCGACCTGGTCGCGGAGCTGCGCGAGGCCGGGATCGCGGCCGACATGGCGTTCGGGGGCAAGAAGCTCAAGGGCGCCATGAAGGACGCGGACCGGTCCGGCGCGCGGTTCGCGCTGATCCTCGGCGAGCGCGACATCGCGGGCGGGGTCGTCCAGCTCAAAGACCTGACGTCCGGGGAGCAGACTCCCGTCCCGCTCGCCGACACCACTTCGACGTTGAAGGAAAGGCTTTCACGATGATCCGCTCGCACGAGGCGGGGACGCTCCGCAGGGAGCACGCCGGGCAGCAGGTGACGCTGGCCGGCTGGGTGGCGCGGCGCCGCGACCACGGTGGTGTCACCTTCATCGACCTGCGGGACGCCTCGGGCACCGCCCAGGTCGTGTTCCGCGAGGAGGACACCGCGCACGACCTGCGGTCGGAGTTCTGCGTCAAGATCACCGGCGAGGTCCGGGTCCGTCCCGCGGGCAACGAGAACCCCGAGCTGCCCACCGGTGAGATCGAGGTCGCCGCGACCGAGATCGAGGTGCTGAGCGAGTCCGCGCCGCTGCCGTTCCCGATCGAGGGCGACGTCAACGTCAACGAGGAGATCCGGCTCAAGTACCGGTACCTCGACCTGCGCCGCGAGACCGTCGCCCGCGACATCCGGATCCGCTCGCAGGGCTCGTACATCATCAACGACGTCATGCGCGACCACGGCTTCGTCAACATCGAGACCCCGACGCTGACCCGGTCCACCCCCGAGGGCGCGCGCGACTTCCTGGTGCCGGTCCGGCTGCGTCCGGGCCACTGGTACGCGCTGCCGCAGTCGCCGCAGCTGTTCAAGCAGCTGCTCATGGTCGGCGGCCTGGAGCGGTACTTCCAGATCGCCCGCTGCTACCGGGACGAGGACTTCCGCGCCGACCGGCAGCCGGAGTTCACCCAGATCGACATCGAGATGTCGTTCGTCGAGCAGTCCGACGTGCTGGCCGTCGCCGAGGACCTCGTCCGGCGGCTCTGGCGCGACATCGTCGGCCACGAGATCGGCGAGATCCCGCACATCACCTACGCCGACGCCATGGCCCGCTACGGCTCGGACAAGCCCGACCTGCGGTTCGGCCTCGAGCTGACCGAGATGACCGAGTACTTCGCGAACACCTCCTTCCGGGTGTTCCAGGCCCCCTACGTGGGCGCGGTCGTCATGCCGGGCGGCGGCTCCCAGACCCGCAAGGAGCTGGACGGCTGGCAGGACTGGGCCAAGCAGCGCGGCGCGCGCGGCCTCGCCTACGTCCTCGTCCAGGAGGACGGCACGCTCGGCGGCCCGGTCGCCAAGAACCTGTCGGACGAGGAGAAGTCGGGCCTGGCCGCCAAGGTCGGCGCCGAGCCCGGCGACGCGATCTTCTTCGGCGCCGGCAAGCCGCACGCCACCCGCGAGCTGCTCGGCGCGGCGCGCCTGGAGGTCGGCCGCCGCAGGGGCCTGATCGACGAGGACGCCTGGGCGTTCTGCTGGGTCGTGGACGCCCCGGTGTTCGAGTCCGTCGAGGACGACAAGGGCGAGCACATCGGCTGGACGTCGGTGCACCACCCGTTCACCGCGCCGAAGCCCGAGCACGCCGACCTGGTCAAGACCGACCCGGGCGCGGTGCTCGCGAACGCCTACGACATCGTCTGCAACGGCAACGAGATCGGCGGCGGCTCGATCCGTATCCACCAGGCCGAGATGCAGCAGCAGGTGTTCGACGTCCTCGGCCTGTCCAAGGAGGAGGCCGAGTCGAAGTTCGGCTTCCTGCTGGAGGCGTTCAAGTTCGGCCCGCCGCCGCACGGCGGGATCGCGTTCGGCTGGGACCGCATGGCCATGCTGCTGGCGGGCGAGTCGTCCATCCGCGACGTCATCGCGTTCCCGAAGGCCGCGTCCGGCTACGACCCGCTGACGGCCGCCCCGACGCAGATCACGCCGGAGCAGCGCGCCGAGGCCGGCATCGACTTCGTCCCCGAGGACGAGGACGAGAACGCCGAGGAGAACGCCAAGGCGTGACGCCCAGAGCATGAGAAAGGGCCGGTCCGATTCTCGGACCGGCCCTTTCGCCGTTTCGCGGCCGAGACGGCGTCGGCTTCGCGCTGTCTACGTCTCGGGCCGCCCGTCCCCCAGGCGCTGGGTCGCCTCGCGCTGCCGGGCCGCGGCCTCGCCGAGGAAGTCGACGATCGCGGCCAGCTCCCGGTCGTCGTAGCGGCTCATCAGTTCCATCAGCGACGCCACGTAGTCCTCGAACAGCGGCGCCAGCTCGGCAAGGCGGTCGGGGACGGTCTCCACCAGCACGCTGCGTTTGTCCCCGGGGTTGGGGACGCGCCGGGCGAACCCCTTGCGCTCCAGCCGGTCGATCAGCCCGGTCACCGACGCGGGCGCGAGGCCCGAGCGCTCACGCAGCTGCCGCGCGGTCAGCGGGCCGAAGCGATCCAGCAGGTCGAGCGCCTTCTCCTCGGTGGCGGTGAGGCCCTGGTGCCCGGCCAGGGCGGTGTGGAACATCACCGCCGCGTTGCTCAGCTCGCGCCCGCCCGCGAGCAGCCGTCCCACCAGCTCGTCCCGGTCCGTCATGCCGCCCAGCCTATCTATTTCGTTCGGCCGAACAAAAAACTTGACCGGCCATCCGCGCCTCCATATATTTCGTTCGGCCGAACGAAATATATGGAGGCATGACGATGCGAGTTCTGATCATCGGTGGCGGGGTCGCCGGAACGGCCGCGGCGCTGGCGGCGGACAAGGCCGGCCTCGAGCCCCGGCTGTTCGAGGCCTACGACGAGAGCGCGGGCCTGGAGCACGGCGTCTTCCTGACCGTCGCGGCCAACGGCATGGACGCGCTGCGCGCAGTGGACGCCCACCACGTCGTCCTCGACGCGGGATTCCCCAGCGGCCGCATCCGGTTCCACAGCGGCACCGGCAAGCACCTGGGCTCGATCCCCCTCGGCCCGGCCCTCGACGACGACTCCGTCACCCGCACCATCCGCCGCTCCGACCTCTACGGCGGCCTCTACAAGCTGGTCGCCGAGCGGAACATCCCGATCGAACACGGCAAGCGCCTCGTCCGCGCCGAGAACCTGCCCGGCGGCGTCCGCGCCCACTTCGCCGACGGCACCAGCGCGGACGGGGACGTCCTGGTCGGCGCGGACGGCGTCCACTCGGTCACCCGCACCGCCATCGACCCGTCCAACCCCGGCCCGCGCTACACCGGCCTCGGCAACATCGGCGGCTTCACCCGGACGGCGGACATCGACGCCGAGCCCGGCGACTACGTGATGATCTGGGGCCGCGACTGCTTCTTCGGCTACACCGTCGCCCCCGACGGCGAGGTCTGGTGGTTCGCCAACCCGCCCGCACGGCAGGAGCCGTCCCGCGCCGACCTACGCCGCCTGACCGGCGCCGACCTGAAGAGCCGGCTGATCGACCTGCTGTCCCCCGACAAGGGGCCCGCCGCGCGGATCGTCCGGGACACCGGCGGGGAGATCCGGCTCACCAACCAGTACGACCTCCCGAGCATCCCCACCTGGCACGACGGCGCGATGGTCGTGATCGGCGACGCCGCGCACGCGGTCTCCCCGTCCTCCGGACAGGGCGCCTCGCTGGCCGCCGAGGACGCGGTCGTCCTCGCCCGCTGCCTCCGCGACCTCCCCGCCGTCCCGGACGCGCTCGCCCGCTACGAGTCCCTGCGCCGCGATCGCGTCGAGCGCATCGTCACGTGGGGCTCCGGCATGAACAACACCAAGAAGCAGGGCCTCGTCGGCCGCGCGCTGCGCGACCTCGCGCTCCCCCTCATCCTCAGGAAGGCCGACAGCCCCAAGGAGATGGCGAGGATGGCGTGGATGTTCGAGCACCACATCGACTGGAACGACACCGTCCGGCCCTGAGCGGGCCGGACGGGGCGCCCGGAGCCGGGGTCAGCGGTTGGTGCCGCTGGTGACGCGGTACACGTCGTACACGCCGTCGATGGACCGGACGGCCTTCAGGACGTGCCCGAGGTGCTTCGGGTCGCCCATCTCGAAGGTGAACCGGCTGACGGCGACCCGGTCGCGGGTGGTGGTGACCGACGCCGAGAGGATGTTCACGTGCTGGTCGGACAGCACGCGCGTGACGTCCGACAGCAGGCGTGGACGGTCGAGCGCCTCGACCTGGATCGCGACGAGGAACACCGAGTCCTCGCCGGGCGACCAGCGGACGTCGATGAGCCGGTCCGGCTGCTCCTTGAGCTGCGCGACGTTCGCGCAGTCGGCGCGGTGCACCGACACGCCGTGCCCGCGGGTCACGAACCCGACGATGTCGTCGCCCGGAACCGGGGTGCAGCAGCGGGACAGCCGCACCCACACGTCCGGGTCGCCCGCGACCACCACACCCGGGTCCCCGGCGGGCCGGGTGCGCTTGCGGCGCGTCGGGAGGGCGATCTCGGCCATGTCCTCGTCGGCGGACTCGACGCCGCCGAGCGCCTCCACGAGCTTCTGGACGACGCTCTGCGCCGAGATGTGCCCCTCGCCGACCGCCGCGTACAGCGACGAGATGTCCGGGTAGCGCAGGTCACGGGCGAGGACGAGCAGCGCCTCCCCCGACATCATGCGCTGGAGCGGCATGTTCTGCTTGCGCATCGCGCGGGCGATGGAGTCCTTGCCGGACTCGATCGCGGTGTCCCGCCGCTCCTTGGAGAACCAGTGCTTGATCTTGTTGCGGGCGCGCGGCGACTTGACGAAGTTCAGCCAGTCGCGGGAGGGCCCGGAGTCCGGGGCCTTGCTGGTGAAGATCTCGACGGTGTCACCGTTGTCCAGGACCGACTCCAGCGGCACCAGGCGCCCGTTCACCCGCGCGCCGATCGTCCGGTGCCCGACCTCGGTGTGCACGGCGTAGGCGAAGTCGACCGGCGTCGCGCCCTGCGGCAGCGCGATCACGTCGCCCTTCGGGGTGAAGACGAACACCTCCGACACCGACAGGTCGAAGCGCAGCGACTCCAGGAACTCGGCCGGATCGGCGGTCTCCTTCTGCCAGTCGAGCAGCTGCCGGAGCCACTGCATGTCGGCCGCCTTGCGGCCGCCGACCGTCTCCTCCTTGTACTTCCAGTGCGCGGCGACGCCGTACTCGGCCCGGCGGTGCATGCCCCAGGTGCGGATCTGCAGCTCGACCGGCTTGCCCTCGGGCCCGATCACGCTGGTGTGCAGCGACTGGTACATGTTGAACTTCGGCATCGCGATGTAGTCCTTGAACCGGCCGGGGACCGGGTTCCACCGCGCGTGGATGGTGCCGAGCGCCGCGTAGCAGTCGCGGACGCTGTCCACCAGGATCCGGATGCCGACCAGGTCGTAGATCTTGTCGAAGTCCACGTCCCGGGCGATCATCTTCTGGTAGATCGAGTAGTAGTGCTTGGGCCGTCCGACCACGGTGGCCTTGATCTTGGCCTCGCGCAGGTCGGCGGAGACGGCCTCGATGACCTCCTGCAGGAACACGTCGCGGCGCGGGGCCCGCTCGGAGACCAGCCGGGCGATCTCGTCGAACCGCTTGGGGTAGAGCGTCGCGAAGGACAGGTCCTCCAGCTCCCACTTCAGCGTGTTCATGCCCAGCCGGTGCGCCAGCGGGGCGAAGACCTCGAGGGTCTCGCGGGCCTTCTTCTCCTGCTTGTGCCGGGGCATGTACCGCAGCGTGCGCATGTTGTGCAGCCGGTCGGCAAGCTTGATCACCAGGACCCGGATGTCCCGGGACATCGCGACGACCATCTTACGGACGGTCTCGGCCTCGGCCGCGTCGCCGTACTTGACCTTGTCGAGCTTGGTCACGCCGTCCACCAGGGCGGCGATCTCGTCGCCGAAGTCGGCGCGCAGCTCCTCCAGGGTGTACTCGGTGTCCTCGACGGTGTCGTGCAGCAGGGCCGCGCACAGCGTCTCGGTGTTCATGCCGAGCTCGGCGAGGATGGTCGAGACGGCGAGCGGGTGCGTGATGTACGGGTCGCCGCTCTTGCGCTTCTGGTTCCGGTGATGGTGCGCGGCCACGTCGTAGGCGCGCTCGATCTGCCGGAGGTCCGCCTTCGGATGGGTGTTGCGGACGGTTTTGATGAGTGGTTCGAGTACCGGGTTCATGGCGGGACCGCGTTGGGATCCGAGCCGGGCGAGCCTGCGCCGCACCCTGGCCGCTGACGGTGGGATCGGGGCCGTTCCGGAGCCCGCCGGGGCGGGATCGGACGGCGTGCCCGCGGCCGGTGCCCCGCCGCCTCCGGCGGGGGCCTGCTTCGCGGGAGTGGATCCGGCGGGTTTCGCCGGATCTCCGGCTCCGGCGGGCTTCGCCGGGTCTCCGGACGCGGTCGGCGCGGGCGTCTGGCCCTTGCCCGCGGGGTTGGTCTCGGTGCCGCCGGGCTTCGCGTCGCCCTTGGCCCGAACTCGGCCCGGAGGCTCGTGGGACGCCGGGGCCGCGGACGCGGGGAGTGCCGGAGGCGGGTCGGCGGGCGTGGGACCACCGGACGGCGCGGGCGCGCTCGGTGGCGCGGCCGGAGCGCGCACCGCGGCCCCGCTCGGAGCGGCCGGACGTCCGGCGTCCGCCCGTGTTCCGATCACCGCGTCGGTTGATACCACCTCACCGGGCACCCAGCCTCCTCGAAGCCGTGCGGGCGCGTCTCGCCTGGTCGCCGGGCGGGTGCGCCCGTACCCGCCGGTCCCCTGATTCGGCCAGTGTATCCGGCCCCCATTTCGCACCCGGCCCAAACCACGATCTCGGGTGCGTGATCAGTAGAACATTCTTGCGGGTTGGGACATTCCGTATGTTCCGGGAGGGTTCCGGCGGGGTAGGTGAGGAGGTTCGAGCGAAGTCCTGAAGGGCTGCGGACTCAGACGGTCACCATTGCGTGCACGTCCAGGCCGTCCAGCTTGTCGCGTCCGTTGAGGAAGGACAGCTCCATCAGCACCGACAGCCCGACCACCTCGCCGCCGCCGCGCCGGACCAGTTCGGCCGCCGCGCGAGCGGTGCCGCCGGTCGCGAGCACGTCGTCCACGATCAGCACCCGGTCGCCCGGGACGAAGGCGTCGGTGTGCATCTCGATCGTCTCGGTGCCGTACTCGAGCTCGTAGCTCTGCTCGTAGGTCTGCGCGGGCAGTTTGCCCTTCTTGCGCACCGGGACGAAGCCCGCGCCCATGTGGTAGGCGACGGGGGCGGCCAGGATGAACCCGCGCGCCTCGATTCCGACGATCTTGTCGACGGTGCCTCGGCCGTAGTGGTTGACCACCGTGTCGACCACGCCGGCGAACGCCACGTGGTCGGCCAGCAGCGGGGTGATGTCCTTGAACAGCACGCCCGGCTTCGGGTAGTCGCTCACGTCGCGAATCCGGTCCTGGATCAGCTTGTCGAGGTCCACGGGTCTCCCTCTTGCGTCTTCTTCCGGGGCCCGGACGATCGGCGGGCGGCCGTCCGGGCACAGTGCGACGGCCGTGCCCGCCCACCCCGGTGGACCGGGGGGACCGACACGGCCGTCATGCTCGTTCGAGCAGGTCGTCCCAGCAGCCTACTTGCCGCGACGCTGTTGCCGGGTACCGCGCTTGGGCTGCTGACGCGGCCCCTGCTGCACCACCTTCTTCAGCGTGACACCGGCGGGCACTCCGCCCTGTGCCGTGCCCGCGGCGGACGCGCCGTCCTCCGGCACGTCGTCGGACGGCGGAGTGTCGTCGTCGTCCGAGGCCGAGCGGGCCGTCGCCTTGGCGACCTTCGCCTGCTGCTTCGGGCTCTGCTCGCGCTTGGCGATGTTCGCCCGCAGCTCCTTGAACCTCGGCTCCCGCTCCTTCAGCTGGACCAGCAGCGGCGTCGCCACGCAGATCGAGGAGTAGGTGCCGACGATCATGCCGACGAACAGGGCGAGCGACAGGTCCTTCAGGGTGCCCGCCCCGAACAGCGTGGTGCCGATGAACAGGATCGCCGCGACCGGCAGGATCGCCACCAGCGAGGTGTTCAGCGACCGGACCAGGGTGCTGGACAGCGCCTGGTTGGCCGCCTCGCTGTAGGTGATCTTCGACTTGGCGTTCAGCGGCCGCGTGACCTCCTTGATCATGTCGAACACCACGACCGCGTCGTACAGCGAGTATCCGAGAATGGTCAGGAAGCCCAGCACGGTCGCCGGGGTGACCTCGAACCCCGACCAGGCGTAGATGCCGGCCGTGATGATCAGGTCGTGCAGCAGCGCCACCATCGCGGCGACCGCCATCCGCCACTCGAAGGCGACCGACAGGTAGGCGATGATCAGGATCATGAAGACGACGAGCGCCTGCCACGCCTTCTTGGTGATCTCACCGCCCCAGGACGCGCCGACGATCTGACTGCTGACGTCGTTCTCCGAGACGCCCAGCTTCTCCGAGACGTCCTTCTTGACCTCGTTGACCTGCTTGGGGTCGAGGCTCTCGGTGGTGACGCGCCAGTTGCCGCCCGCCTTCTGCACGGTCGTCTGGTGCACACCGGCCGAGGTGACCGCGCCGCGCACGTCCTCGATCGAGTGGTGCGAGGCCTTGGCGATGGTGAAGACCGAGCCGCCCTTGAACTCCACACCGAAGGTCAGCCCCTGGACGAGCAGGCCGACCAGGGAGAACACGATCAGCAGGCCGGAGATCGAGTACCAGACCTTCGGCCGGCCGACGATGTCGGCGCTGATCTCGCCCCGGTAGATCCGGGAGATGATCGCACGCAGTCCCATGATCAGACCTCCTGGCTCGTCGGGCGGGCGGCGCCGGTCGCACGGGACTGCGTCGTCCGGCGCAGTCGCGCGGCGTCCAGCCCCGACAGCTTGTGGCCCCGGCCGAAGAACTTGGTCCGGCTCAGCAGCGCCACCAGCGGCTTGGTGAAGAAGAACACCACCACGACGTCGATCAGCGTGGTCAGGCCCATCGCGAACGCGAAGCCAGCGACGCCGCCGACGGCGAGGAAGTACAGCACGACCGCGGCGAGGAAGGTCACCGCGTCCGCCACCAGGATGGTACGCCGCGCGCGCTTCCAGGCGACCTCGACCGACGGCCGAAGGGCCCGTCCGGCGCGCAGCTCGTCGCGGATTCGTTCGAAGTAGACGATGAACGAGTCCGCGGTGATGCCGATCGACACGATCAGACCGATGATGTGCGGCAGGCTGAGCCGCCAGCCGATGTTCTCACCGAGGATGACCACGGCCACGTAGGTCATCCAGGACGCGATGACCAGCGAGCCGACCGCGACCAGGCCGAGGCCCCGGTAGTAGACCATGCAGTACAGCAGGACCAGCGCCAGGCCGATACCGCCGGCGATCAGGCCGCCGCGCAGCTGGTCGGCGCCCAGCGTGGACGACACCTCGTCGATCGCGCTCATCTTGAACTCGAGCGGGAGAGCGCCGTACTTGAGCTTGTTGGACAGGTCCTCGGCGTAGGTCTGGGTGAAGCTCTCCGCCGGGCCGTCGATCCGGGCGCTGCCGCCGGTGATCGGGCCCTGGTTGATCGACGGGGCCGACACGACCTGGCCGTCCAGCACGATCGCGACCTGCGCCTGCGGGGACGACGGGTTGGCCTGGTAGGCCTTGGACGCCTCGCTGGTGGTCTGGGAGAACTGGTTGCCGCCCTTGCCGGTGAAGGTCAGGTTCACCGACCAGCTCGACTGGCCCTGCGAGGTGTCCGGCGGCATCGCGGTCGCGGACTTGACGTCCTCGCCGAGCACCCGCACCGGGCCCAGCAGGTACTTGGTGACCTGCCCCTTCTCGGCCTTGTCGTCACACGCCACGACCCACTTGCGGTTCACGTCGTTGGAGCCCTTGACGGTCGGGCCGCCCTTGGCGCCGCAGACGGTCTGCTGGAACAGGGCGATGGCGTCCTTGTCCTCGACACCGGCGAAGTCGTTGCCGTCGGCGCCGACCGGCGGCGTCTGCGCGGTCGGGGTGTCCGACGGCTTCGGCGTGGCCGAACCGGTCGGCTTGGCCTTCGGCGACCCGGACGGCGTCGGGGCCGTCAGCGCCTGCGACAGCGCCCGCCCGCGCGGCGTGGACGAGTCGGACGGCTTCGGCGTGGCCGAACCCGACGGCTTGGCCGACGGGCTCGCGGCGCCCGGGATCGTCGCCTTGCCGGACGGCGTGGCGCCCGCCTTCGGGCTGGAGGTCGCGGTCGGCGTGGTCGCCGGAGTCTGCGCCGGCAGCCCGCTCGACTCGGCGAACACCTGCCGGAACTGGAGCTTGGCGGTGGAGCCGATGGTCTCCGCCGCGCGGCTCTGCCCCTGGCCGGGCAGGTTCACCACGATGTTGTTGCCGCCCTGCTTGGCGACCTCGCCGTCCGAGACGCCGAGCCCGTTGACCCGCTGCGTCATGATCTTGACGGCCTGGTCCATCTGGCTGCTCGGCGGGGTCTTGCCGTTCTCGGTGTGCGCGGTCAGCGTGACGGTCGTCCCGCCCGCGAGGTCGAGCCCCAGCTTGGGGGTCCCCTTCCCCTGCATGAACATCACGCCGGTCAGGGCCGCCATGACCACGAAGAGCGCCAGAAGTGTGCGCCCCGGCCTGGGGACATTGCTACGAGACGATGCCACTGGTCGTCGAACTTCCCGTCTTGTCGGTGCCGCCGCGGGTTTTAGGCGGAGGGCTTGTCGGCCTTGCCCGCGTGGGCGGGGGCCTCGTCCTCGTCCTTCGCGTCGGCCTTAACGCCCGCCTTCACGGCGGTCTTCCCGTCCTTGTCGGCGTCGTCCTCGACGTCGACGGCCTTCGCCGGCGACTCGTCGTCGCCCTTGGCGTCGGTCTCGGCCGGGGCGTCGTCCTGCTCGTCGCCGTCGAGCTCCTCGTCGGCGGGCTCGTCCTTCAGGACGGTCATGACCGCCTGCTTGACGAACTTGGCCTCCACGCCGGGGGCGATCTCCAGCACGATGCCGTCGTCCTGCACTTCGACCACCGTGGCGTGCATGCCGGCGGTGGTGATGACCCGGGTGCCGGGCGCGATGCTGTTCTGCAGCTGCATCTGCTCCTTGCGCCGCCTGCTCTGCGGCCGGATCAGCAGGAAATAGAAGACCAGCGGCACGGCCAGGAGGAGCAGCAGGTTGAATGCACCGCTGCCCCCTGAGCTCGCCGCCAGGATGTGTGTGTCGCTGCCCATTACGGGGCGTCCTTCCGATTGATTTGCCCAGCCTGTGGCCGGTAGGCCGTGTCTCGGGACCGCCGGCTGGTGGACGGTGTGACCAAGTCCCGGAGTCTAGAGAGTACGCGAGACCCCGGCAACGACGTGACGAGCGGCACTCTCGGGAAGTTCCCAACCCGTTACGCCCCGATCACGCCGCCGTGATCATGTCACCCCGGCCGGCCCGGCCGTCACACCGCCCGCCCACGCCTCCGGAACCCCGTCTACTCGGGCTGTTCGGCGCCCTCGTCGAGATCGAACAGGGCCGCGCCCGCCAGCGGGGCGGTCGGGGGCGGGGTGAGTCCCAGATGCGCCCACGCCGCGGGGGTCGCGATGCGTCCCCGGGGCGTGCGGGCCAGGAACCCCTGCCGGACGAGGAAGGGCTCCGCCACCACCTCGACGGTCTCCGGCTCCTCCCCCACCGACACGGCCAGGGTGGACAGGCCGACCGGACCGCCGCCGAACTTGCGCAGCAGCGACGCCAGGACCGCCCGGTCGAGACGGTCCAGCCCTCGTTCGTCCACCTCGTACAGCGTGAGGGCGGCGCGGGCGGCCTCGTGCGTCACCCTGCCGTCGCCCCGCACCTCGGCGTAGTCACGGACGCGCCGCAGCAGGCGGTTGGCGATACGCGGCGTGCCCCGGGACCGGGACGCCACCTCCGCGGCGCCCTCGTCGGTGATCTCCACCTCCAGCAGCCGCGCCGACCGCTGGACGATCACCTCGAGCTCGGCCGGGCCGTAGAAGTCCATGTGCCCGGTGAAACCGAACCGGTCGCGCAGCGGGCCCGGCAGCATCCCGGCCCGCGTCGTCGCGCCGACCAGCGTGAACGGGGCGATGTCGAGCGGAATGGCGGTCGCCCCCGGGCCCTTGCCCACCATCACGTCGACGCGGAAGTCCTCCATCGCCATGTAGAGCATCTCCTCGGCGGGACGGGCCATCCGGTGGATCTCGTCCAGGAACAGCACCTCCCCCTCGGCCAGCGTCGACAGCACGGCGGCCAGGTCCCCGGCGCGTTCGATCGCGGGGCCCGAGGTGATCCGCAGCGGCTGCCCGAGCTCGGCAGCGATGATCATGGCGAGAGTGGTCTTGCCGAGTCCCGGTCCGCCCGACAACAGCACGTGGTCGGGCGTGCGGCCGCGCCGCAGCGCGCTGCGCAGCACCAGCGACAGCTGCTCGCGGACCCGCTCCTGCCCGACGAAGTCGTCCAGCCGCTTGGGCCGCAGCGCGGCCTCGATGACCTGCTCCTCCGGCCCCTCGGCTCCCCCGCCGACCAGGCGCTCGTCGTACTCGCTCATCGGCTCAGCTTCTTCAGCGCGGCCTTCAGCAGCTCACCTACCGGCGGGACCTCGGTGCCGTCCAGGTCGGCGGCGACCGCGTCCACGGCCGCGTCGGCGTCCTTGACCGTCCAGCCGAGGTTCACCAGGCCGGTCTGCACCTGCGCGCGCCACGCCTGGCCCGCGCCCGGACGGCGCCCGGGCGCCTCCGGCGCCCCGACCGGGCTGCCCAGCCGGTCCTTCAATTCCAGGACGATGCGCTGCGCACCCTTCTTGCCGATGCCCGGCACCTGCGTGAGCGCGGTCACGTCCTCCTGCGCGACCGCGAGACGCAGCCGGTCCGGAGGGTGGACGGCCAGCATCGCCAGCGCCAGCCGCGGACCGACGCCGCTCGCCGTCTGCAGCAGCTCGAAGATCTGCCGCTCGTCGTCGTCGGCGAACCCGAACAGGGTGAGCGAGTCCTCCCGCACGACCATCGACGTCGGCACGTGCGCGTCCTCACCGATCTTGAGACCGGCGAGCGTCGCCGGGGCGCACTGCACCGCCATGCCGACGCCGTGCACGTCGATCACCGCGCCGTCCGGTCCTACGGCGGCGACCTTGCCGCTGACGAACGCGATCACCTCGGGAAACCTCCTCGACTACGGGAACGCGCCGCCCTCTGCGCCTCGGCGATCCGGGCGGCGTTGATCTCTGCCTGGCTGGGACCGGCCTGGCCGGGGACCGGACGGGTGCGGGCCGCGGCCAGCCGCGCCTGCCCACCGCCCCGCCACACGTGGCAGATCGCCAGGGCGAGCGCGTCGGCGGCGTCGGCGGGCCTCGGCGGCGCGTCCAGCCGCAGCAGCCGCGTCACCATCGATGTGACCTGCGCCTTGTCGGCGCGCCCGTTGCCGGTGATCGCGGCCTTCGCCTCGCTCGGCGTGTGCATCGCCACCGGCAGGCCCCGGCGCGCCGCCGCGACCATCGCCAGCCCCGCCGCCTGCGCAGTGCCCATGACCGTGCTGACGTTGTGCTGCGCGAACACCCGCTCCACCGCGACGACCTCGGGGCACAGCTCGTCCATGAGCGCCTCGATGCCCTGCTCGATGCCGAGCAGCCGGAGCGCGACGTCCTCGTCCGGCGCGGTGCGGACGACCGACACGTGCACCAGGCTCAGCGGCGCTCCGGGAACGCCCTCCACGACGCCGACACCGCATCTGGTGAGCCCGGGGTCCACGCCCATCACCCGCACGGCCCCGCCCTTCGATCATGTGTTCGGCCGACGCCACGCTATCGGACACCGGCGACGAGCGCTCGCAGGCCGTGCCGCGCCGGTCCGACGGCCGACCGCGTCCGACGGCCGACCGCGCGGCGTCGCCGTCAGTAGTAGTCGAGTGCGAACGGCTGCGCGGCGAACACCGCGTCCAGGGCCTCGGCGCGGACGTCCCCGCCGTGCAGAAGGCCCGCCCGGCGCAGCGTGCTCACCGGAACGCCCGCGTACAACGCCGCCAGGCCGCGCGGGCCCACGCGGACGGCCGTCGCCTCCTCCGAGGCCGGTTCGAGACGGCCCTCGCCGTCCTTGACCGTCAGCATCCAGGAACCGGCGTTGGCGGGCAGGATCTCGTCGGTGATCTGGATCGGGACCTCCGCGCCCACCCCGGGACGGTAGCCGCGCAGCTCGACCGCCTTCGGCGCGTCCAGGACGCGCAGCATCCACTGGGTGCGGTCGATCATGTCGTGCTCGCGCTCGCCGAGCAGCCACAGCACCGGGTCGTACGGGGCGAGGTTCGCCGTCACCGTCTCGGCCGTGGACGCCCCGGACCCGACGATCGCCCACAGCGCCCGCGCCGTCCGCTCCGAGCCCGCCACGACCTTGTCGATCACCAGCGAGGCGTTGTCGGCGGCCCACCGGTAGGCCAGGAAGCCGTCCTCGGCCAGGTAGGCGAACAGGCCGCTGTGCGTCAGCCGCGTCCGCCACAGGTCGGCGCCGGTGTCGACCGGGCCGCAGTCACGGGCGCCCTCGTGCACGCGCGCGATCGTCGCCGCGACCTCCTCGGCGTCCTCCGGGCCGACACGACGCACCGGGACCCGCTCCGCGCGGATGCCGCGCAGGCCCTCGGTCTTCAGCGTCACCTTGTGCAACCCGCCCGCGTGCTCCCAGCCGAGGCCCCGGTACAGCGTCGTGGTGGCCGGGTGCAGCGCCGAGAGCGCGTCGCCCAGCTCCACGGCCCGCTGCAGGGCGGCCGTCACGATCGCGCGGCCCGCGCCGCGCCCCCGGTCCTCCGGAGCGACCGTGACGCCCGCCAGGCCACCCATCGGGACGGCCCGTCCCGCCCACCACTGCCGGAACTTCAGGACGCGCGCGGTGGACACGAGCCGGTCGCCGTCGAAGCCGCCGAGCTGCCGTCCGGCGGCCATCACGCTCGCCGAGCCGTCCCGCCACGAGTTGACGTCCGCCTCGGGCACGGGCCCGAAGGACCGCACGCGGTTGTCCAGGGCGGCGTCGAGGTCGTCGGTGGTCAGCTCACGAATCTCCATGATCCCCACCCTAGGTGGACGAAACGAAGGACGCCGCCTCCCGATGTCCGGGAGACGGCGTCCTTCGTGCGATCAAAGACAATCGTCGAGGGTGGCGAGCACCTCGTCGGACATGTCGTTGCGATCCTCGCTCCACGTGAGCAGAGCGCCACGCTCCGAGGCTAACCCAGAAGCTCCATTACCTCGTCCGAGACGTCGAAGTTCGCATAGACCTCCTGGACGTCGTCGGAGTCCTCCAGCGCGTCGAGGAGACGGAACACCTTCTTGGCGTTGTCCTCGTCGAGCGGGACCGACATCGTCGGCAGGAACTTGCTCTCGGCCGACTCGTAGTCGATGCCGGCCTCCTGCAGGGCCTTGCGGACCCCGATCAGGTCGCCCGCCTCGGAGACCACCTCGAACTGGTCGCCGATGTCGTTGACCTCCTCGGCGCCCGCCTCCAGGACGGCCATCATGACGTCGTCCTCGGAGGTGCCCTCCTTGGGGACGATCACGACGCCCTTGCGGTTGAACATGTACGAGACCGAGCCCGGGTCGGCGAGCGAGCCGCCGTTGCGGGTGAGCGCGACGCGGACCTCGGAGGCCGCACGGTTGCGGTTGTCGGTGAGGCACTCGATGAGCACCGCGACGCCGCCGGGCGCGTAGCCCTCGTAGGTGATGGTCTGCCAGTCGGCGCCGCCCGCCTCCTCACCGGCGCCGCGCTTGCGCGCGCGCTCGATGTTGTCGTTCGGGACCGAGCTCTTCTTCGCCTTGTAGATGGCGTCGTACAGCGTCGGGTTGGAATCGGGGTCACCGCCGCCGGTGCGCGCCGCGACCTCGATGTTCTTGATCAACTTGGCGAAGAGCTTGCCGCGCTTGGCGTCGAGGGCGGCCTTCTTGTGCTTGGTCGTCGCCCACTTGGAGTGGCCGGACATGCTTAATCCTCCTCCATCGCCCGGCGCACCAGATCGGCGAAGTAGTGGTGCACACGGTGGTCGCCCGTCAGTTCAGGGTGGAACGAGGTCGCCATGAGGCGGCCCTGGCGGACGGCGACGATCCTACCGACGTTCGGGCCGCTCTCGGCACGACCGAGTACCTGGACCGCGTCTCCGACGCCCTCCACCCAGGGGGCGCGGATGAACACGGCGTGGAACGGCGTGTCCCCCATGCCGGTCAGCGGGACCGGCGCCTCGAAGGAGTCGACCTGGCGGCCGAAGGCGTTGCGGCGCACCGTCATGTCGATGCCGCCGAGCGTCTCCTGCCCCTCGACGCCGCCCTCGATCCGGTCCGCGAGCATGATCATGCCCGCGCAGGAGCCGTAGGCGGGCATCCCGGCCTCGATCCGCTTGCGCAGCGGTTCGAGCAGGTCGAAGGCGCGGGCGAGCCGCCACATCGTGGTGGACTCGCCGCCGGGCACCACCAGGCCGTCCACGCGCTCCAGTTCCTCAGGGCGGCGGACGGTCAGGGTCCGCGCCCCGGCGCCCTCCAGCGCCCGAGCGTGCTCGAGCACGTCGCCCTGCAGGGCGAGCACGCCGATCGTCGGCTCAGTGGTCACCAATGATCCTTCCGGGGAGATTCGGGGGTCGTCACAACCCTAGACGTTCCTTACAACGCCTCCGGCTCCGCACTCCCTTCCCGGACGGGACGGATCAGGAGGCCTGACGGCGGAGCCGGAAGCGGCGCAGCGGCAGTTCGAGCGGCAGGAAGCCGTCCGGGCCGAGCGACGCCAGGTCGCGTCCGACCATGTGCTCGCGGGCGATCGCCAGGCCGAACTCCTCGGGCGAGAACGGCAGCGGGACGTCGGACGCGCCGCCGTCGATCGCCGCCCAGTAGGGGCGTTCGGCGGGCATCCGGCCGCCCTGGTCGATGACCACGCCGTCCTCGCTGGTCACGAAGACCTCGCGGCGCAGGCCGCCCGCCTCGTACCAGCGGAACCAGCAGCCGGACGCGACGTTCTGCAGGACCAAGACGCCGCAGCGGGCGCCCGGCAGGGCCGCGGCGACGGTGTCGGCGATCCTGCGGGCGTCGTCGTCCAGGCCGAACAGCCGCCGGTCGCAGACCAGCAGGGCGCCGTCGAACGCGCCGACGAACAGCTCGTCCTCGTAGGGCCAGAGCGCGAAGTCCAGGACGGTCTCGCCGGTCTCGACCAGGGTCGCGTCCGGGTACAGCCGCCGGGCGAGGTCCGCGCCGGCGGCGGCGTCGGGGGTCAGGCCCGGCCGGAACAGCTCGGCGGGATCACCGGTGGTCGCGCAGGCCAGAGCGACGGTCCACCCCATGCTCGTCATCCCCTCCCGCGGCCGGTCGCCGCCCACGGGGGTTCCGGGTCCCACCGGCCGCGCGGCCAGCGTAAACCCTCCCGCGGGGCGCGGGGAGGCCGGACGGGGAAGTGGGAGCGCGGGACGGGCGGCCGGAACGATCACCGGCCGCCCGTGGAGATCACCAGCCGCGGTGGGCGAACTTCTGGTCCTCGCCGAGGGAGGCGACGTTGATGCCGACCATGGCGTCGCCGAGGCCGCGGGACACCCGGGCGATCACGTCGGGGTCGTCATGGAAGGTGGTGGCCTTCACGATCGCCTCGGCGCGCTGGGACGGGTTGCCCGACTTGAAGATGCCGGAGCCGACGAACACGCCCTCGGCGCCGAGCTGCATCATCATCGCGGCGTCGGCCGGGGTGGCGATGCCGCCCGCGGTGAACAGCACGACGGGCAGCCTGCCGGCCTGCGCGACCTCCTTGACCAGCTCGTACGGGGCCTGGAGCTCCTTGGCCGCGACGTACAGCTCGTCCTCGGGCATGTTCTGCAGGCGGCGGATCTCGGCGCGGATCTTGCGCATGTGGGTGGTGGCGTTGGAGACGTCGCCGGTGCCGGCCTCGCCCTTGGAGCGGATCATGGCCGCGCCCTCGGTGATGCGGCGCAGGGCCTCGCCGAGGTTGGTGGCGCCGCACACGAACGGCACGGTGTAGGCCCACTTGTCGATGTGGTTGTCGTAGTCGGCCGGGGTGAGCACCTCGGACTCGTCGATGTAGTCGACGCCGAGCGACTGCAGCACCTGGGCCTCGACGAAGTGGCCGATGCGGGCCTTGGCCATGACCGGGATGGAGACCGCGTTGATGATCCCGTCGATCATGTCGGGGTCGCTCATCCGGGAGATTCCGCCCTCGACGCGGATGTCGGCCGGGACGCGCTCGAGCGCCATCACGGCGACCGCGCCGGCGTCTTCGGCGATCTTGGCCTGGTCGGGCGTGACGACGTCCATGATCACGCCGCCCTTGAGCATTTCCGCCATGCCGCGCTTGACCCGGGCGGTGCCCGTCGCGGGGGCGGTGGTCTCAGGGGCGTTGCTGGGAGTGGACACGGGCATTCCTCACGTGGACGGACGACAAGTCTGATCACATGATATTGCCTGCTAGGGACGCCCCTCGACCCGGCAGAGTGTCAACGGCGCCCGGCGCCGCGTTACGGCGTGTACGACAGCCATCCCGCGAACACGACTGACACCCTGTAAGCCTCCTACGGCATGTAGGGCTTTCCGTCGTTCACGAGGACGATCCAGACCTGTCCGGGCGCGAAGTTCAGCGGCTTGCCGTCGGCCGTGGTGAAGGTGGTGCCCTTGTCCTCGCTCGGACGGGACCACTTGGCGTCGAACGCCTTGCCGTCGCGGTAGACGGTGGCGGTGCCGGTCCCGGTGGTGTGGATCAGCGGCGTGTACGAGCCGAGGAAGTCGTGGAACTGGGAGCGGGTGGTCTTGGCGCGCTGGACGACGACGGTCCGGCCGCCGATCCGGCCGCCGCCCGCGTCCATGTCGGGACGGCCGTGGAAGGACGCCAGCCACCGCTTCTCCTTGACCGACCAGGTGAACTCCATGTCGGCGGCGGGCCATTTGGCGGTGAAGGACGTGGTGGGCCTGCCACCGTCCGGGGCAGGGCCGAAGCGGAACCCGACGTCCTGCGGGGCCTGGGCCTTGGGGGCCTGCCTGAGCAGGTCCTTGGGGTCGGCGTACAGGTTGTAGGGGATCCTGCGGGAGTTGTCGCGGACGTAGGCCCGCCCGCCGTTGTCCTGCGAGATGTCGTACACCGGCGCCTTGCGGATGTACTTCTTCATCTTGCTCTGGACGCCGGAGAACGCGAACGCCGGACGGCCGAACTGCGGCAGCAGGTGCAGGTCGGAGATGCGGGCGCTGCGGACCGGCCCGACCCGCTTCGGCAGGTGCGAGGAGAACACGCCCATCAGCCGGGTCTCGCCGCCCTCGACCTGCTCGACGTAGACCAGGTCGGCGGCGGACACGCCGCTCTGCGGCATCGCCGAGGAGGTGTTCTCGATCTTCACGGCGAGGACCGGGTTGCGCAGGCCGGTCCTGCCGCCGTTGAGCGGGTGGTAGCCGAGCGCCGTCGGCGACGCGCCCGGGCTCCCCTTGAGGGACTCCGAGGAGGGGGACTTGCCCTTCCCGCCCCCGCCGCAGGCCGCGAGGGTCCCGCAGACCAGCACACCGCCGATCCCGGCGGCCGTCCACGTTCGCAGGGTCCGGTTTTGGACGAAACCCACGCGTTCTCCTCATTTTGACGACCAATCGGCCCCCGAGGGTAGCCGACGGTCGACGGAGACGCGTCTCCCCTGTTCCGTCCCGGAACGCAGGCCCGGGTCAGGGGCGGGGCGGGTCGTCGTCGATCTCGAAGAAGCCCGGCCAGGCGGCGCGTCCGGCCAGCGGCAGCACTCTGACCAGCAGTTTCCTGCGGGCGGTGCGGGCGGACGCGACGGCGTCGTTGTAGAAGCTGCGGGCGTAGACGACCTTGGCGGACGCCGCCGTCAGCTCCTCCAGGACGGCCTGCCCCTCGGGCCGGGCCGACACGGTCGCGGCGAAGTCCGGCTGGTCCATCACGGCGCGCAGGGCCCGGGACAGGTCGCTCTCGGCGAACTCGCGGGCCTCGGCGTCGGCGGTGTGGGCCTCGTGCGCGGCGGTCGCCAGGACGAGGCTGGTGGCCGGGTCGAGCAGCCGGGACGCGGCCAGCTCCAGCGCCACCGCGGCGCGGCGGACGAGCGCGGCGTCCAGCGCGGCGCGCGCGGTCTCGACCCGGACGTGCAGGCGGTCCAGCCGGGTGGCCCGCCACGAGACGTACACGCCGAGGAGGAAGACCACGGCGGTGAGGAAGATTGCGTCGTAGATCCAGTCGGGCAGCATCGGGCGTCCTTACGCTCCCTGGGCCCCGCGTCCGGGCGACTCGACGACGGTCCGGCCGGGCAGGGCGACGGTCTCGTAGACCCGCAGCACGTCCCGGGCGACCGCCGACCAGTCGTAGCGGCGGACGGCCGCGCGGGCCTCTGCGGACAGCTGCTTGCGGCGGGCGGGGTCGTCCAGCAGCTCGGCGGCGGAGGCGGCCAGCGCCGCGGCGTCGCCGACCGGGAACAGGGCCCCGGCGCGGCCGCCGAGCAGCACCCGGTCGAACGCCTCGATGTCGCTGGCGAGGATCGGGGCGCCCGCCGACATGGCCTCGGCCAGGACGATCCCGAAGCTCTCGCCGCCGAGGTTGGGCGCGACGAACACGTCCACCGAGTGGTAGGCGCGGATCTTGTCGGCCTCGCTGACCATGCCGAGGACCACGACCCGGTCGCGCAGTCCGGGCGAGACGCGGGCGACGACGTCGTCGGCGTCGCCGGGCCCGGCGAGCAGCAGCCGCAGGCCGGGACGCCGCGGGCCGAGGATCTCGAAGGCGCGCAGGAGGACCTGGAGGCCCTTGCGGGGCTCGTCCATGCGGCCGAGGAAGCCGAGCACGCCGCCGTCCGCGTCCGGGCCCGCGCCCGCGCCGGTGAGCGCGCCGGTGCCGGTGGTGTCGCGGCCGGGCCAGCCGGGCAGCGGGTCGGCCATCGCGTACCGCTCGGTGGCGACGCCGTTCGGGATCAGCACCGCGTCCCCGCCGAGGTGCTCGACCAGGGTCTTGCGGGCCGCCTCGGACACCGCGATCCGGCCGGTGATCTTCTCCAGCGCGGACTGCAGGATCGGCGCCGTCACCGACACCACCCGGGACTTGGTGTAGGACGCGTGGAAGGTCCCGACGATGGGGCCGTCGGCGGCCCAGCAGGCCAGCAGGCCGAGGGACGGCGCGGCGGGCTCGTGCACGTGGAGCACGTCGAAGGCGCCGTCGTGGATCCAGCGGCGCACCCGGCTCGCCGACAGGAACCCGAACGCCAGCCGGGCGACCGAGCCGTTGTAGGGCACCGGGACGGCGCGTCCGGCGGACACGACGTAGTCCGGCAGCCGGGCGTCGTCGTCGGCCGGGGTGATCACCGACACGTGGTGGCCGTACCCGATCAGCGCCTCGGCGAGATCGCGGATGTGCTGCTGGACCCCGCCGGGGACGTTCCAGGTGTACGGGCAGACGATCCCGACCCTCACCGCGCGTCCTCCGCCGGACGGGCCGGCCGGCCGAGGTCGGCGACCCACACCTTCTGGAGCATGTGCCAGTCCTCGGGGTGCTCGGCGATGCCCTCCTGGAAGGCCCGCGCGAGCTCCTGCGTCATGGCCTGGACCTGCTCCCGCCGGTCCCCCGCGCCGGGGACGGTGATCTCGTCGTGCACCCGGGCCCCCCAGTCCTCGCCCTCGTACCAGAGTGTCACCGGATGGAGCGCCGCGCCGGTCCGCAGGGCGAGGGTCGCGGCGACGGCGGGCATCCGGGCGGTCTCGCCGAAGAACTCCACGTCGATCCCGGAGTCGGTGAGGTCGCGGTCGACGACGAGGCAGACCGGGCGTCCGGCGCGGAGCCGCTGGGCGAGCCGTCCGAAGGCGGACGCGCCCTGGTGCGGCAGGACCTCCATTCCCAGGCTCTCACGGAATTCGACGAACCGGTCGAAGAGGGATTCGGGCCTGAGGCGCTCGGCGACCGTGGTGAACGGGTGCCCCATGTGCACGAGCCAGGCCCCCGCCTGCTCGTAGTTGCCCATGTGGGGCAGGGCCAGGATGACGCCGCGGCCCGAGTCGAGGGTCGCGAGCATCTTCTCGTGGCCGGAGACGCGCATGTGGCCGAGGATCCGCTCCCGCGAGTACTCGGGCAGCCGGAACACCTCGAACCAGTACCGGAAGTAGGACCGCATGACCCGCCTGGACGTCAGCCGGACGTAGGCGTCCGGCTCGTCCCGGCCGAGGACGCGGCACAGGTTGCGCTCCAGCTGCCGCACACCCGCGCCGCGCCGCCGCCAGGCGCGGTCGGCGATCAGGGTGAACAGGCCGCGGGCCGGCCGCTCGGGCATCTTGCGGACGACCGTCCAGCCGAGCGCGTACGCCGCGTCGGTGAGCCGGGACAGCGCCCGCTCGCCGAGTCCGGGGGGCCGGACGCCGGGACGGTCCCCCTCCGTCCCGGTGGCGGTCATGCGCGCCGTCCCGGCGCGTGCCGCTCCTCGTCCACCTCGGCGGTCTCCACGACCGGCTCCGGAGCCTCCGGCCGCTCCCCGGCGGGCCTGCGGCCCGCCGCGGACGCCGATCCGGGCGCGGGGCGCGCCGCGGGCTCGGCCGGACGGGCGTTGGCCTGCTTGTACACGGTCGCGAGGCGCTGCCCGACGGTGACCGTGCTGAGCACGGCGAGCAGCCACAGCGCGAAGGTCAGGATGTAGGGCACGCCGAGCCCGTCGAGCCCGGCCGCGACCAGGACGATGATCAGCCGCTCGGACCGCTCGGCGATGCCGACGTTGCAGGTGTAGCCGAGGCCCTCGGCGCGGGCCTTGGCATAGGACACCACGACCCCGGCGACCAGGCAGTACAGGGCGACGGCGGCGAGGCCGTCCTGGTCGTCCCTGGACAGGCCGACCATGAGCCCGGCGAAGATCGCCGCGTCGGCGACCCGGTCCATGGTGGAGTCCAGGAACGCGCCGAACTTGGAGGACTTGCCGGTGACGCGGGCGACCGCGCCGTCCAGCATGTCGAACAGCACGAAGGCGGTGATCACCATCGTGCCCCAGAAGTAGTGCCCCTGGGGGAAGAAGACCAGCGCCCCCGTGACGGTGCCCGCCGTGCCGACGACCGTGATCGCGTTGGGCGTCACGCCGGTGCGCGCCACTCCACGTCCGATGGGCGTCAGGACGCGGCCCAGCGCGGGCCGCAGTTTGTTGAGCATCGCCGTCCGTTCATCGAGAGTTCGAGAGCCGGGCATCTCCGGGGGCCGGAGGCGCGGCCCCGCGCGCGCCGCGCGGCGGGCCCATCGTAGTGCTCATCAATACCAGCTCAGCTCTTGTGATCCGCGTCGACACGGGAAAGGGTGAGGAGACGGATGTGACGCCGCTCACTCCGGGCAGAACCACCAGGAGGAGCGTGACGGGCTCCCATGGCGGGAGCCCGCCCGAGGAGGTGTGTCATGACGGACAGAGCAAGCCACCCGGGAGGCCACGGCAGGGCACCGGAGGCCGACCGGCCCGACAGGGTGCGCAATGTCGTGCTGGTCGGCCACTCCGGGGCGGGGAAGACGACGCTGACCGAGGCCCTGCTCGCCGCGACCGGCACGGTCCAGCGCGCCGGGAAGGTCGAGGACGGGACCACGGTCAGCGACTTCGACGAGGTCGAGGTGCGCCAGCAGCGCTCGGTGAACCTCGCCCTCGCCCCGTTCGAGTACGGCGACGTGAAGGTCAATCTCATCGACACCCCCGGGTACGCCGACTTCGTCGGGGACCTGCGGGCCGGGCTGCGCGCCGCCGACGCCGCCCTGTTCGTGGTCTCGGCCGTGGACGGCGTCGACGGGCTGACCCGGATGCTGTGGGACGAGTGCGCGGCCGTGTCGATGCCGCGCGCGGTCGTGGTCACCAAGATCGACCAGCAGCGCGGCGACTTCGACGACACGCTCCTGCACCTCCAGGAGGCGTTCGGGGAGGGCGTGCTGCCCTGCTACTTCCCGATCTCCAAGGGCGAGGAGCTGACCGGGCTGGTCGGGCTGCTGACGCAGCGGTGCTTCGACTACTCGTCCGGGGAGCGGGTCGAGTGCGCCCCGGACCCGGCCCACCTGGACCGGATCGCCGAACAGCGGGCCTCGCTGATCGAGGGGGTCATCCAGGAGAGCGAGGACGAGTCGCTCATGGAGCGCTACGTCGGCGGTGAGGAGATCGACGTCAAGGCCCTCATCGAGGACCTGGAGAAGGCCGTCGCGCGGGGCAGCTTCTACCCGGTGCTGGCGACCTCGGTGCCGCACGGGCAGCAGCCCGGCCCGGTGATCGGGATGACCGAGCTGCTGGAGGTCGTCACCGAGGCGTTCCCGTCCCCGCTGGAGCACGCGTGCCCGGAGGTCGCGCCGGTCGCGGGCGGGCCGCCGCGGCGGATCGGGTGCGATCCGGAGGGGCCGCTGGTCGCGGAGGTCGTGAAGACGGTGTCCGACCCCTACGTGGGCCGGATCTCGCTGGTCCGGGTGTTCTCCGGGACGCTGCGTCCCGACACCACCGTGCACGTCTCCGGGCACGGCCTGACCGACCGGGGCCACGAGGACCACGACGTGGACGAGCGGGTCGGGGCGATCAGCTCGCCGCTCGGCAAGACCCCCCGGACGGTCACCGAGTGCCGCGCGGGCGACGTGTGCGCGGTCGCCAAGCTGGTGCGCGCGGAGACCGGCGACACCCTGTCGGATCCGTCGAACCCGCTGGTCATGGCCCCGTGGTCGATGCCCGACCCGCTGCTGCCGGTCGCGATCCGGGCGCGGTCCAAGGCCGACGAGGACAAGCTCTCCCAGGCCCTGGCACGGCTGGTCGCCGAGGACCCGACGCTCCGGCTGGAGAACAACCCCGAGACCCGGCAGCTCGTCCTGTGGTGCATGGGCGAGGCGCACGCGGACGTGCTGATCGACCGCCTGGCGGCCCGCTACGGCGTCGAGGTCGAGCGGATCGACCTGCGGGTGCCGCTGCGCGAGACGTTCGGCGGGAAGACCGACGGGCTCGGGCGGCACGTCAAGCAGAGCGGCGGGCACGGCCAGTACGGCATCTGCCACATCGAGGTGGAACCGCTGCCGTCCGGGGAGGGCTTCGAGTTCGTGGACCGCATCGTCGGCGGCGTGGTCCCGAGGCAGTTCATCCCGTCGGTGGAGAAGGGCGTCCGGCAGCAGATGGAGCGCGGCGTCTCGGCGGGGTACCCGCTGGTCGACATCCGGGTGACGCTGCACGACGGCAAGGCGCACTCGGTCGACTCGTCCGACATGGCGTTCCAGGCGGCGGGCGCGCTCGCGCTGAAGGACGCGGCGGGCAAGGTGCCGGTGCTGCTGCTGGAGCCGGTGGACGAGGTCAGCGTGCTGATCGCGGACGAGTACATGGGCGTGGTGATGTCGGACCTGACGTCCCGGCGCGGTCGGGTGCTCGGCACCGAGGCCCTCGCCCCGGGCGGCCGGACGGTGATCCGGGCCGAGGTCCCGCAGCTGGAGATCACGCGGTACGCGATCGACCTGCGGTCGATGTCGCAGGGCACGGGCAGCTTCCACCGGACGTTCCTGCGGTACGAGCCGCTGCCGTCGCACCTGGCGGGCAAGGTCGCCGAGGAGGAGAAGGCGGACTGACCGGCGGCCAGTGACGTCGCCTGTGAAGGGGGCCGTCCCCACCTGACCGTCCGGACGGCCCCTTTTACCCGCTTTCTCACAGCTTGGTCACCCCGCTGGGGGATTCTCGGTGAACTGTGAGATTCTTTTCAGCTGTGACAATCACGGGGGACGAGCGGGGTTCGGCCAGGCCGAACCGCCGCAACATCATCAAGAGCGCGGGCCTGGCGGTGGGCGGCCTGGCCGTGGGGGCGGCGGGCGGGGCCGGCGCCATGGCGGCCGTCCCGGAGGGGACGCCGAAGTCGGCCATGGCGATCCCGGTGGCGGGGCCGTGGCGTCCGGCGCACGGGCACGTGGACGTGACCTGGTCGGTCGACACCTCGCAGAAGCTGGTGGCGCTGACCTTCGACGACGGCCCGATGCCGAACTGGACCGGGATGGTCCACGACATCCTGGACGCCGAGAAGACCAAGGCGACGTTCTTCATGGTCGGCGAGCGGGCGGTCGCCAACGCGAAGATCATCCACGGCCGGATGGACCGGCACGAGGCGGGCAACCACACCTGGGCGCACCAGGACATGTCCCGCCTGACCCACGCCGAGGCCGTGGACGCCGTCCACCGGGCGCACAAGGCGATCGCCCAGATCACCGGCAAGGAGCCCCGGCACCTGCGGCCCCCGTTCGGGCAGCTCGGCGGGACGACCCTGAGCGCGGCGGGCCAGCTCGGCTACGACCTGACGCTCTGGAGCATCAAGATGCTCGAGAAGACCTACGAGCACCACCCGCAGGGCCTGGTCGACTACATCGTGAACAACGTGACGCCGGGGACGATCGTCCTCGCGCACGACCACGGCAACCCCGACCGGCTCGTGGCCCTGCGGAACCTGTCGAAGATGATCCAGGGGCTGCGCGCGAAGGGCTTCGAGTTCGTCACGGTCTCCGAGCTGGTCGCCGCGTCCGCGCCGCCCGCGCCGCCGTCACAGGAGCCGTCCAGGGCGCCGTCCCCGCTCGCCCGCCCCTGACGCCCGGGGCGCATCGGTTGGGGGTGTCCCGTCCGGTCGGAACGCCCCGGTTCGGACGCTCGGTCAGGATTTGTCCGGCCAGGCGTCGGCGATCAGCCGCCGGGTCTCGCGGAGCAGCTGCGGCAGCACCTTGGTGTGGCCGACGACCGGCATGAAGTTGGTGTCCCCGCCCCACCGCGGCACGACGTGCTGGTGCAGGTGGGCGGCGATGCCCGCGCCCGCGACCTGGCCGAGGTTCATGCCGACGTTGAAGCCCTGGGCGCCGCTCGCCGCGCGCAGGGCGGTGATCGCTCGGCGGGTGAAGACGGCCAGCTCGGTGTACTGCTCCTCGTCCAGCCCGGTGTAGTCCGCGACGTGCTGGTACGGGACGACCATGAGGTGCCCGGAGTTGTACGGGTAGAGGTTCAGCACCGCGTAGACGCGCTCACCGCGCGCCACGACCAGACCGTCCTCGTCGTCCATCAGGGGGATGTCGCAGAACGGGCAGCCGGCCTTGTCGGCGGGCTTGTTCTCACCCTTGATGTAGGCCATCCGGTGCGGCGTCCAGAGGCGCTGGAAGGCGTCGGCCACGCCGACGCCGCCGCGCTCCTCCTCGATCTCGGGTCCGGGCGGGCCCGCCGCTCCCGTCCCGGGCGCGTTCCCGCGCACCTCCGGCACCACGAACCCCTCCGGCTCTACGCTCAAGGCGGCGCTCTCCTTCGTGCTGACGGCCTGACCAGCCAGCATAGAGAGGACCACCGGACGGCCCGACGCCGGGTCGCGGCCGCCCAGGTCAGGCGGCGTGGCCGGCCGCCTCACCGAGCACGGCGCCCGGGAGGGGCGGGGCGGGCGGTCAGGCGCGCG
This sequence comes from Actinomadura oligospora ATCC 43269, assembly GCF_000518265.1. GTDB lineage: Bacteria > Actinomycetota > Actinomycetes > Streptosporangiales > Streptosporangiaceae > Spirillospora > Spirillospora oligospora. Next base: position 84,815 of record NZ_JADG01000021.1, read on the forward strand.
GGCGGTCAGGCAGGGCGGGCGTAGCAGGTCTGCATGTCCACGCCGACCGACAGCGTGGTGATCTTGACGCGGCGGACCAGGGTCGGCGCGACGGCGAAGTGGAAGTTCTGGGTGCCCGCCTTCCGGACGGTCGCCTGGTCGCTGAGGGGGCCGTGGCCCGCGACGGTGACCTCGGCCTTCACCACGCCCGCGCCGCCGACGGTGACGGCGACCTCGACTCCGGCGGTGCGTCCGGCGCGGTAGACGGCCGTGCCCGCCGGGCAGAAGTCGATGCCGACACCGCCGCCCGTGCCCGGCATGGGCGCGCCCTGGTCGCCGGGCTGCGAACCCGTCCCGGGGGACGTCCCGGGCTTGGACGGCGAGCGTCCGCCGCCGGTCTGCGGCTGCTGCGCCGGGCCCGAGGAGACGGTGCCGACCGGGCCGCCGGACGTGCCGTCCGACGAGGCCGGGCCTCCCGACGCGGACGCGGACGCGCCGGATCCGTGCCGTCCGCCGAAAGCCTGGAACACCAACACCGCCAGGGCCGCCGAGACCAGCAGGGCCGCGCCCCCGTACCCGAGGAACCGGGCCACCGTCACGCCCGGTCCGGCCGAGGGCGGGCTGCTGGTCTTCATGCTTCGTACTCTCCGGGGGGTGCTGACGTGCGGGGAGCGCCCGAGGCCGCTGCCGGGCCGGGGCCGGGCTTCCGCCGGACGGAGCACCGCCCGGCGGAGGGGCCTCCGCGTGGAGGCCCCTTCACCGTGATCAGACCTGGACGCGCTCGCGCACGGCCTTGACGATCTCGTCCACGGCGTCCTGGATCGCGACGCCGTTCTTCTGCTCGCCGTTGCGGTACCGGAACGAGACGGCGTCGGCGTTCACGTCGTCGTCGCCCGCGAGCAGCATGAACGGGATCTTCTGCTTCTGCGCGTTGCGGATCTTCTTCTGCATCCGGTCGGACGAGGAGTCCACCTCGATCCGGATGCCGTGCTCGCGCAGCGCGGCGGCGACCTTCTCCAGGTGCGGGACGTGCGCGTCGCCGATCGGGACGCCGACGACCTGCACCGGGGCGAGCCACGGCGGCATCGCGCCCGCGTAGTGCTCGATCAGCACGCCCATGAACCGCTCGACCGACCCGAACAGCGCCCGGTGGATCATCACCGGCTGCTGGCGGGTGCCGTCGGCCGCCTGGTACTCCAGGCCGAACCGCTTGGGCTGGTTGAAGTCGAGCTGGATGGTGGACAGCTGCCAGGTGCGGCCGATCGCGTCGCGCGCCTGGACGGAGATCTTCGGGCCGTAGAACGCCGCGCCGCCCGGGTCGTCCATCAGGTCCAGGCCGGAGTCGACGGCGGCCTGGCGGAGCGCCTCGGTGGCCTCCGCCCAGTCCGCGTCGTCGCCGATGAACTTGTCGGACTCGTCGCGGGTGGACAGCTCGAGGTAGAACTCGCGGAGGCCGAAGTCGCGCAGCACGCTCAGCACGAACTGGAGCAGCGACTTGATCTCGTCGCCCATCTGCTCCTTGGTGGCGTAGATGTGCGAGTCGTCCTGGGTCATCCCGCGGACGCGGGTGAGGCCGTGCACGACGCCGGACTTCTCGTACCGGTACACCGACCCGAACTCGCACAGCCGCAGCGGGAGCTCGCGGTAGGACCGGCCGCGGGCCCGGAAGATCAGGTTGTGCATCGGGCAGTTCATCGGCTTGACGCGGTAGTCGACGCCGTCCAGCTCGAAGGCCGGGAACATGTCCTCGCCGTAGTAGGGCAGGTGCCCGGAGATCTCGAACAGCGACGACTTGGTGAGGTGCGGGGTGTTGACGAACTCGTACCCCGCCTCCATCTGCCGCTGACGCATGTAGTCCTCCATCTCCTTGCGGATGATCCCGCCCTTGGGATGGAAGACCGGCAGGCCGCTGCCCAGCTCGGCCGGGAAGGAGAACAGGTCGAGCTCGGCGCCCAGCTTGCGGTGGTCGCGCTTCTCGGCCTCGGCGAGCATCGCCAGGTACTCGTCCTGCCGCTCGCGGGACTCCCACGCGGTGCCGTAGATGCGCTGGAGCTGCGGGTTCTTCTCGCTGCCGCGCCAGTACGCGCCGCCGGTCCGCATCAGCTTGAACGCCGGGATGACCCGGGTGGTCGGCACGTGCGGGCCCCGGCACAGGTCCTTCCAGCACAGCTCGCCGGACTTGGCGTCGAGGTTGTCGTAGATGGTCAGCTCGCCCGCGCCGACCTCGACGTTCGCGCCGTCCTCGGCGGACGCCGAGCCCTTGAGGCCGATCAGCTCCAGCTTGTACGGCTCGGCGGCGAGCTCGGCGCGCGCCTCGTCGTCGGAGACGGCCCGGCGGGAGAACCGCTGGCCCTGCTTGACGATCTCGCGCATGCGCTTCTCGATGCGCTTCAGGTCGTCCGGGGTGAACGGCTCGGCGACGTCGAAGTCGTAGTAGAAGCCGTTCTCGACCGGCGGGCCGATGCCCAGCCTGGCCTCGGGGTGCAGCTCCTGCACGGCCTGGGCCATCACGTGCGCGGCGGAGTGCCGCATGATCGCGCGGCCGTCCACCGAGCCGATCTCGACCGGCTCGACCAGGTCGCCGTCGGCCACCCGGTGCTCGAGGTCGCGCAGCTGTCCGTTCACCCGCGCCGCGATCACGGTGCGGCCGTCGGCCTCGAGGGCCTGGCCGGCGGTCGTGCCCGCAGGCACCACCCGCTCGCTCCCGTCGAGGGTGATGCGCAGCTCTGACACGGTGTCTCCTCGCGTTTCTGGTCGGGTTCGGAATGGTATCGAGCGGGACCCCGGAACGCGGTGAGGCCCCGGGAGCGAGCTCCCGGGGCCTCACCGCAGTTCGAAGATCAGGACGTGCGGCCGTGACGCCGGGACGGGCCCGGCGTGGTCGTCAGCGCCTTCACGGCGGCGAGCACGGCTCTCACGAGGCCGAGTGTACTACGCGCCGGACAGGCCACGCGGTCCCCGACCGTCCGGTGGAGGGGCGCTGCGCGGCGGAAGGGCCGTGCGAGCGCGGCCGTCCGGTGGGGGCTACGCCGTGGAGGGGCCGCGCGGGGGCGGCCGTCCGGTGGAGGGGCGCCCGGGGGGCGGGCGGGGGCGCTAGGTGGTGGACGGTCTGGCCCTCCGTGTCGGCGACTGGAGCTTGTCCATGTCCTCCAGCTCCCTGCCCTTGGTCTCCGGGACGCTGCGCCAGACGAACATGAAGGCGAGGACCGCGAACAGCGTGTACAGGCCGTAGGCGACGCCGAGCGACAGCGCCGACAGCGCCGGGAACGTCACGGTGATCAGCCAGTTGGCGATCCACTGCGCGGCCGCCGCGACCGCGAGCGCCGAGGCCCGGATGAAGTTGTTGAACATCTCGCCGAGCATCACCCAGACGACCGGGCCCCAGGTGGAGGCGAAGCCGAACACGTACAGGTTGGCGGCGACCAGCGCGATCGGCCCGGCCACGTCGCCGAGCTTGGGGTTGCCGTCCACGACCGGGGCGGTGGCGAAGCAGACCGCCATCGTGCCGAGCGTGACGGCCATCAGGGCGGCGCCGAACAGCAGCAGCGGACGGCGGCCGATCCTGTCCACCAGCGCGATCGCGACGAGCGTGGAGCCGACGTTCACCAGCGAGTTGATCACCGAGGTGAGCATCGCGTCGTTCTCGCCGAACCCGGCGGCCTGCCACAGCGTGGTGCCGTAGTAGAAGATCACGTTGATGCCGACGAACTGCTGGAACACCGACAGCATGATGCCGACCCAGACGATCGGCAGCAGCCCGAACCGGTTGCCGCGCAGGTCGTGCAGGTGGACGGGCCGGTCCGAGGCGATCGACCGGACGATCTCGCCGATCTTCACGTCCACGTCGCTGCGTCCGGTGACCCTCCGCAGCACCTGCCGGGCCCGGCCGAGCTCCCGCTTCTTGACCAGGTAGCGCGGTGACTCGGGGATGACCAGCGAGAGCACGCCGTACAGGATGGCGGGCACCGTCGCGGCGGCGAACATCCAGCGCCAGGCCGAGCCGCCCCAGGGGACGTGGCCGGTCGCGCCGCCCACCGACACCCGGGCGATGATGTAGTTCACCACCAGCGCGGAGAAGATGCCGAGCACGATCGCCATCTGCTGGAGCGAGCCGAGCCGTCCGCGCAGGTTCGCCGGGGCGATCTCGGCGATGTAGGCGGGGGCGATCACCGAGGCGGTGCCGATGGCCAGGCCGCCGCACACCCGCCAGAACGTCAGGTCCCAGGCGCTCAGCGACAGCGCCGAGCCGGTCGCGCTCACCACGAAGATGACCGCCGCGCCGACCATGACCTTGATCCGGCCGACGCGGTCGGCGATCGGGCCGGCGAACCAGGCCCCGACGGCGCAGCCGAGCAGCGCCGAGGAGACCACGAACCCGATCCAGAACGAGTTCAGGTGGAACTGCGCCTTGAGCGCCCCGACCGTCCCGTTGATCACCGAGGAGTCGTAGCCGAACAGGAAGCCGCCCAGCGCCGCGGCCCCGGCGAGCATGACGGCGACGGCGGCCGAGTGTCCGTGCGCGGCGGTGCTGGTCGACGTCGCGGTGTCCCTGTCCTCCCTGGTCATGTCGGGGACCTTCCCCGGAAAAGATCGGTCATTCGCCGGGGAGGATCAAGGTTCGGCCGGGTCCGCCCCCGAACGGGCGGCGTCCGATACCGGAGGTGGCGGCGCCGATCTCCCTCTGCGGAGGCAGGCGGCCATGGCCGCGGGCGGCATACTCTCCTGGCAAATGAGCGACCAGTCCTCCTCCCCCGGCCCCCTTTCCGGGCCCGCCGCCTCGTCCGGCTCCACGCCTGAACCTCCGTCCGGCGGCGACCTCCTGCGCGCGGCGTGGCGGCGCGCCGTGCTGCCCGGCGTCGCGACCGGTCCGAACGCGGTCCGTCCGCCGCTGCCCCGGGGGCTGTGGGTGCGCGTGCCGTTGATCGTGCTCCTGACGCTCCTGGCGATCGGGTTCAGCGCCGGGTCCATCGCCATCCCGATGTCGTCGTCGCTGCACCGGTCGGCGGACGAGAGCGTGCCGATCGGCCTGCTCCAGGCGGCTCCGCTGGTGGTGGCGCTGTTCCGGCCGCTGCTGGCGTGGCGGATCATGGCGGTCGGGCTGCTGCTCGGCGCGCTGGCGATCCGGGACGCCGCCTGGTGGCCCTGGTCGCCGACCGCGTGGCTGGCCTTCACGATCGTGCTGTTCTGCGTCGGGTTGTCCGGGGACCGGACGGTCACGGTCGGCGTCGGCCTGGTCAGCGCGGTCGGGGTGGTCGGCCCGGCCTCGCTGGTGGCGATGCCGATCTGGTTCGGGGTGATCCTGTCCACGGTGGCGCTGCTGGCGCTGGTGTTCGGGGACGCCGTGGGCGGTCGCCGGATCGCCGAGCGGGCACTGCGCGAGCAGGAGGAACTGCACCGCCGCGACCTGGCCCGGCAGGCGGTCCTGGAGGAGCGCGCCCGGATCGCGCGGGAGCTGCACGACGTCGTCGCGCACCACATGTCGGTGATCGCGATGCAGGCCGAGGCGGCGCCGTACAAGATCCCGGAGCTGCCGGACCAGGCCCGCGCGACCTTCGTGGTGGTGCGCGACGCGGCCCGCCAGGCCCTGGCCGAGACCCGGCGGGTCGTCGGGCTGCTGCGGTCCGAGGACGAGACCGCCGAGCGCGCCCCGCAGCCCGGCCTCGCCCGGCTGGACGAGCTGCTGGAGGCGGCGCGGCGATCCGGGCTGACGGTGACGAGCACGGTGACCGGAATGCCGCGTCCGCTCGCGACGGGCGTGGACCTGTCGGCGTTCCGGATCGTCCAGGAGTCCCTGAGTAACGCCTCCCGGTACGCACCGCGTGGGACGGTCCGGGTGGAGATCGGCTACGGGGACGACGCGCTGGGCGTGGCCGTCCGCGACGAGGGGCCGGGCCCGGACGGCACGCCCGAGTCGTCCGGCGGCGGCCACGGCCTGGTCGGGATGCGCGAGCGGGCCACGATGCTGGGCGGTTCCCTGACGACCGGCCCACGCGAAGACGGCCGCCCGGGCTGGTCGGTCACAGCCGAACTCCCCTACGGCACCCCCGACTGATCGGGCGGGTCAACCGCTCAGCGAGGTCATTCGAGGTCCTCGGCGGGCACGGGCTGGACGAGGTCCCGGGCGCAGCCGCACGGCATACGCGCGAAGATCCGAACGGGCTGAGGAAGGTCGTCGCGGAACGCCTGAATGGGCACCCATTGGCGACCATCACACGCCGGGCACCGCGAGGGGTCCTCCTCGGCTGGGTCGGCACCAAGCTCCTCCCACACCCGCCGAACCCCTTCCGCCGGGACGTCCCCGAGTTCGTCAAGGACCCCGGACGGATAGCCGCGCGCCGCCAGCGTGCACCCCACATGCCCGCTTCGTCCGCAACCACCGCAGGCGGGGCAGAACACCGCGGCAAGCAACAGCCGGGCGCGGCCCGTGAGCGGATCGGGGCTCCACTCGGTGGACACGCGCTCGTTGGTGACGCCGTGACCGCCGCACACCCCGCAGGGCGCGGCTTCATCCAGCTCGGGCGCTGGGAACACCGCGTGGCAATAATTCGTGTTGCTGCTGGTCATAGGGACTTCGTCGGGTCGCGAAGGTCAACGCCGGTGCAGCCGCTGGTCGTCGCCAGGGCGACACCCTCACGGCCCGCCGCTCAGGCGCATGCAACCTTCAGAACGGCAGGGGAGAACGGGAGCCTTCGCCACACAGCTCGTTACAAATCCTGTCCAGCACCGAAGCAAGTTGATTCAGGCATTCCCGCGCCTCCTCCATATCAAGCCCCAGACTCTCGGACCTTTCAATATGAGCCAACGTCACGTACGACACCATCCAGAGTCTGCTCAGAATTCACCCGTCCGACCAGCTACCGGGGCGATTGGCAATAAGGCCACCATCTTCCACAAACTCTCGATCCATGCTCAAGAAGATCTCATCGAACTCGGCGATGGGAGGGATCTGACCAAAGGAGGCAGCGATCACATTCACTGCCTGGCGCAAGACAGCACGCCCTTCGCCAACTCCCCCCGCCCCAAGCGCTCCATATACCCGTCGCTTGTGCTGCGGCGACAACCGATGTCCGGCTCGGACCACGCGACCGCCCCTGTCCTTGTCCCTGCTGCGGGTTTCTGCCCCTTGCCGAACACGGCGCGTACGAGATCTGCCAGGTCTGTTTCTGTGAGGACGACGCCGACACGGTACGAGTCGCTCCGAGCAACCAACTCAGCCTCACCGCCGCACGACGCAACTTCACAGGGTTCGGAGTCGTGGACCGCCGATGGCTCCAGCATGTCCGGGACCCGCGGCCAGAGGAATACCCCTCCAGGGCCTCAGCGCCTAACCAGCGGCCACCCGACAAAACGTCGTCCACGTCGTGAGCGCGCCTCACCCGGACGATGTACTCCCGTGGGAGTAAATCCCTCGCTGGCGCATCCGCTGGAGTAGTGGCGTTTTACGACGTCGGCGCGATGTAACAGCGAGGGTGGAGCGGAAGCCTTGCTGCCATGGACAAAATACGAACCACAGCCTGGTCGCTGCCGAGTGAACCCGCCGAGTCCAACCCATCGGCTTGGCGTCCCCGCGCATGGATTCCGTGGGCCGTGCTCGGCCTGTGGACGGTGCTGTTGATGCTCGCCCTGCCGTTCGCCAGCAAATTGCACGGGGCGACCACCGACCGGCAGGTCGACTATCTCCCCGCCAGCGCCCAGTCGACGCAGGTGGCCCGGCTCCTGGACGCCATGCCCGGCGGCGGGACCACCGACCTGGTGCTGGTCTACCAACGTCCCAGCGGGCTGACCGCCGCCGACTGGCATGTGGTCCGGAACCGGGCGGCCGCGTTGAGCCAGAAGTTCCAACTGGTCGGCGGGCCACCCCGTGCCATCCCGGCGGGGGACGGGCAGACCATGATGATCCCCCTGGCGGTCGCCCAGCGGGACGGCGACGCCAAGACGGTGGTCCCCGAGGTCCGTGCACAGGCGACCGAGGACCGGCATGGCGGGCTCAGCGTCAGGCTCGGCGGGCAGGGCGCGCTGGCCGCCGACATGGACAGGACCTACGGTTCGATCAATGGCCTGCTGCTGGTCGTCACGGTCTCCGTGGTGGCCGTCCTGCTGATCGTCACCTACCGCAGTCCGCTGTTGTGGCTGGTCCCCCTGGTGTGCACCGGAGTGGCCGCGGTCGCCGGGATGGCGGTGGCCGATCTGCTGGTCCGGGCGTCCGGGCTGACCGTCAACGCGATGAGCAGCGGCGTCATGACCGTGCTGATTTTCGGTGCGGGCACCGACTACGCGCTGCTGCTCATCGCCCGCTACCGCGACGAGCTGCGCACGGCCCGGTCCACGGGCGATGCGATGGTCCGGGCGTTGCGGCGCGCGGGACCGGCCGTGGTGACCTCGGCGGGGACCGTGGTCGCCGGGCTGACGGTGCTGCTGCTGGCCGACATGAACAGCAGCCGTGCCATCGGCCCGATCGGCGCGGTCGGGGTGATCTGTGCCCTGGCCGCGATGATGACCCTGCTGCCTGCGGTGCTGGTGCTCCTCGGGCGGCGGATGTTCTGGCCACTGGTCCCGGTTTACGGGAGCGAGCCGTCCGCCCGGCACGGCATGTACCACCGCGTCGGCGCGCTGGTCACCCGTCGCCGAATGGTGACGCTGGTGAGCGGCATGGCGGCCCTGGGCGCGCTCACGCTGGGCACGCTGAACCTCTCTGGTCACCTGCGGCAAGAGGACGCCTTCACCCGGCGACCCGAATCCGTCATCGCGATGCGGGAGGTCGCCGCAGCGTTCCCCGGGCGGAGCAGCCAGCCCGTCACGGTGCTCGCGCACACGCCCGACGTCGACTCTGTGGCCGCGACGGCCCGGGGTATCCCCGGTGTCGCCGCAGTGAGCAGGGGTCGCACGGCGAACGGCTGGACCGAGCTGAACGTCACCACGATGGGCCAGCCGGAGAGCCGGGCAGAGACGGCGAGCATCAAGCGACTGCGTGCCGCGCTGGGAGACCAGGCGCTGGTCGGTGGCAGGAGCGCCCAGCGCATGGACACCGAGCACACCACCGCACGCGACCGGGTCGTGGTGATCCCGCTGGTGCTGGCCGCAGTCCTTCTGTTGCTCGCCGCGCTCTTGCGGAGTTTGGTGGCCGCCGCGTTGCTGCTGGCGGCGGTGGCGGTGGTCTGGGCGGCCGCACTCGGCCTGGGCGGACTGGTCTTCGGCCCGCTGCTCGACTTCGAGGGAAACGATCCCACGCTGCCCTTGCTCGCCTTTGTGTTCCTGGTCGCGCTCGGCGTCGACTACGGCATCTTCCTGCTCCACCGGATGCGCGAAGAACGGGCCGTGGTGCCCGCCCTCACCGCCACCGGCGGCGTCATCGCCTCGGCCGGTGTGGTCCTGGCCGCCACCTTCGCCGTCCTGACCGTTCTGCCTCTGGTCTCGATGGTGGAGCTGGGCTTCGTGATCGGGGTCGGCGTCCTGCTGGACACCTTCCTGGTGCGGACGTTCCTGGTCCCGGCCTGCGCCCTGCTCCTGGGACGCCACCTGTGGTGGCCGGGGGCGCCGGCCACCACAGGCGCGGCCGGCGGCTCCGCGAACATGCCCGGTACCGGGACCTGAGCCCGCGGCGAGAGGGTGACCACGGCATCCGGCGCGGAGCAGAATCCATCCCAACGGCAGGTCTACCCGCTCTGCGGAGAGAAAGGGGGTGACGCCATGTTGGCCACGTCGCATCTTCGTCGTGTCCTGCCGCTCACCCGATCGGAAATCGTGCTTCCCCTCTCCACGCTCGCGGTGCAGTCGGTGCTGGTCGTCGCGCCGAACGGGTTCGACGGTACCCGGCCGGACGCCGTCGGCCTGGCGTTGCTGACCTCTGCCGCACTGATGCTGGCAGGGTGGCGGAGGGCCCCTGTGAGCACGGTCTTGGCGGTCGTCACGATCCTCGCCGCGTACAACACCATGGGCTACCTGCACCTCGCCTCCGTACCGGCCTGCATGGTGGCGCTGTACGGGCTGGCGCTGTCCGGCCCCTCACGGCGGACGTACCCGATCGTCGCCGTGGTCGTCGCGCTCATGACCGGCATCCTCTCGGCCAGGTCCCACGCCGGCACGGCCTGGGACATCCTGCGCAACGCGGGCTGGGTCCTGGCCATCGTGGTGATCGGGGACGCGGTGCGGATCCATCGCCGGTACATCACCGCCATCGTCCAGCGCGCCGAGCACGCCGAAAGGACCCGCGAGGAGGAGGCCGCCAGGCGGGTGACGGAGGAACGCATGCGCATCGCCCGCGACCTGCACGACCTGCTCGCCCACAGCATCACGCTGATCGGCGTACAAGCGTCGGTCGCCGCACACGTGCTGGTCGAGGACCCTGAACTGCTGGACCGCCAGGCCCTGGCCCGCACGCTGACGACCATCACCGACACCTGCCGAGACGCACGCACCGAACTGCGCACCACCCTTCGCGTGCTGCGCGGCGACGCACCGGACGACCTGCGCGAGCCGGTGCCGGGCCTTGCCGGGCTGCCCGCCCTGGCCCGAGCGGCCGAGGCTGCCGGTGTCCAGGTGGACCTTGACGCTCCCCAGCTACCTCAGGTGCCGGCGCGGGTGGCAGTAGCTGCCTACCGCATCGTGCAGGAGGCCCTGACCAACGCCGTGCGGCACGCCCCCGGCTGCCGCATCCGGGTGCGGCTCACCACCGACGACAGGCACCTGCGCGTCATTGTGGAGGATCACGGCCCTGCACCGGGCCGAGCGCCGGTGAGCTCGCCCGGTCCCACCGGCTACGGTCTGGTCGGGATGCGCGAGCGGGCCCGAAGCGTCGGCGGCACCCTGACGGCCGGCCCGCGTCCGCCCGGACGCGGATTCGCCATCGAGGCCGAACTGCCGTTCGACGAGGGGCTGGAGGCCACCAGATGACCGACAAGCAGCACCCGAACGACGACAAGCCGCCCATCCGCGTTCTGCTGGCCGACGACCAGGCCCTGGTCCGCGGCGCGTTCGCACTGCTCATAGGCTCGGCTCCGGACATGGAAGTGGTCGGCGAGGCGGCCACCGGACGCGACGCCTACGAACTGGCCCGTCAAGCCCGCGCCGATGTCGTCATCATGGACGTCCGCATGCCCGACCTGGACGGCATCGAGGCCACCAGGCTGATCGCCGCCGACGAGGACCTGGCCGGCGTCCGGGTGCTGGTCCTGACCACCTACGACACCGACGAGCACATCATCGCCGCACTGCGGGCGGGCGCCAGTGGCTTCATCGTCAAGGACGCCCTCCCAGCCGAGTTGCTCCGGGCGGTGCGCACCGTGTCCGCAGGCGAGGCGCTCCTCTCGCCGGGCCCCACGGCCCGCGTCATCGCCCGCGCCCTGCGCCTGCCGGACACGGCCCCGCGCCCGAACAGCCGCCTCGCCTCGGACCGCCTGGCCGTGTTGTCTCCACGCGAGCGGGAGGTCCTGACCCTGGTAGCCAAAGGTCTGAACAACACCGAGATCGCCCAGGCGCTGCACCTGAGCCCGCTCACCGCCAAAACCCACGTGAGCCGGATCATGAACCGGCTGGATGCCCGTGACCGGCCACAGCTGGTCATCGTCGGCTATGAGACGGGCCTGGTCGTCCCCGGTCGCCATGGCGGCTCGATCGCGCCCTCAGAGGGATGACGGTCGAAATCCAACGCTGCCCCACACACGTGGAGACGACTGGCATGGAGGCGTGCCGCACAGCGTTGGTAGCCACGCCGCAAAAGGAGATCGCAGATAGGGCCGGACTTCCGGTTAGTTGTACCCGGTCATGGTCTTGGCGACATTCGGGCGACGCGGCTGGCTCTCAAGTCGGGCGGCGGGGTGGGGGTCAGGCTTGCCAGAGGGTGGCTAGTTGGCGGGTTGCGAGGCGGGACGGGACGGCGCGGAGCAGGGTGTCACGTAGCCAGGCGCTCACGCCGGTCTGGGAGGTCAGGCGCGATTGCCGGGACGCCGCCCGCATCATGCGGCTGGTGCTGGGCCTGCGTTCGGCGTCGTAGCTCAGGAGGCGCTGGGGGACGTCGGCCGGTTCCCCGCCCGTCAGGTGGCGGGTCAGCGCGGCGGCGTCCTCGAAGGCCTGGCTGGCGCCCTGGCCGAGGTCGGGTGGCATGGCGTGCGCGGCGTCGCCGAGGAGCCCGATCCTGCCGGACGCGAACGAGGGCAGGGGTTCGGCCAGGCGGGTGATCGGGTCGACGTGGATGTCCGCGGGCGGGGTGGCCTCGATCAGCTCGGGGACGAGGGGATGCCAGTCGGCCATCAGGGACAGCATCTGCGCGCGTGCCTCGTCCGCGTCGGGTGGCGTGCCGTCCAGGAGGGAGTCGGTGAACCAGTACAGGCGGTCCTCGCCGACGGGGAACAGGCCGAACATCGCGCCGCTGCGACGGTCGACCAGCTGGCTGACGAGCAGGTCCGGGGCCATGCCGGGAGGGCGGGGCAGCATGCCGCGCAGGTCCATCCGGCCGGTTCGCCGCAGCCCGGGGTGATCGGGGAAGAGCTGGGCGCGCAGCGTGCTGCCGATGCCGTCGGCCACGATCACGGCGTCCGCTCTCGCGACGGGTTCGCCGTCGCTGATCACGGTCACTTCGGTGTCGCCGGATTCCAGGCGCTCGACCGGGCTGCCGGTTCGTACCAGGCCAGGGGGCAGCGGGGCTCGTAGCGCCCGGTGCAGGTCCGCCCGGTCGATCATGGCCGGTGTGCCGACGACCTGCTGCACCTGGGCGGTGTCGGTGACCAGCAGCGGCCGTCCGAGCCTGTCCCGCAATCCCCAGAGACCGGCCTGCATATCCCGCCCACGGACGTCCGCGGCCAGTCCCATCGTGTCCAGCGCGCGAAGCCCGTTGGGCATGACCACGATGCCGGTGCCCGCCTCCCGCAACTCGGCGGCCCGTTCGAAGAGCGTGACCTCGTGGCCCGTGCGATGCAGCCCCACCGCGGCCGCCACTCCCCCGAGTCCGGCGCCGACCACAACGATCCTCATGCGACCTCCTCGTCGACATTCACTACGATCGTACTAGTACGAATATTGGTATCATGGGGTTCATGCCGCCCCTCAACCAGGCCCGTCGCCGGGCAGTCGCCGATGCCGCCATCGAGCTACTGGCGTCCTCGGGTGTGCATGGAGTGACCCACCGCGCGGTGGAGAGGGAGGCGGACCTTCCGCCGGGAACGGCCTCGAACTACTTCCGCAGCAGGGAAGCACTGCTGGTGGCCGCCGCGGAGCGAATCATCGAGTTGCATCACGCCGACACCGACCGCGCCACCGACCAAGCCACCGGGCAGCCCGCGTCCCTGGTCGACCTGCTGGCCGAATCGCTGTTCACGGCGGCGACAAGGCTGCGCGACCGCTACCTGGCGATCTTCGAACTGCAACTGGAGGCCACCCGCCGACCGGCGCTCGCCTCGGTACTCGCGAACCTGCAGGACGCCGCGATGCGGACCACCGCCGGACACCACGGCAAACTCGGCCTCACCACCCCCCGCGCGACGATCGCCACGCTGATCTCGCTCTACGGAGGCGCGCTGCACACCCTGGTCACCTCCCCGCCGGAGAGCGTCACCAGGGATGCCGTCCAGAACCTGGCCCAGGCCATCGTGCACGGCTGCGACGTGCCCGAAGAGGCTTCCGAGCGCGGGGAGCTTCGGTAGACGCGCTCGTCACAACGCTCGTTGATGACCATGTCCACGCCTTGGGGAGTCCTGGCGCGGCGCGCGGACCGGCCCCAGCGCTTGAGCTCCCTCGTTCCGGGTTCGTGGGGTGATCTTGGGGGTGGGACGGCTTAGGGTGATCCCGTGACGATTCGGGTGCTGATCGCCGACGACCAGGTGATGATCCGCGACGGGCTGGCGGCGCTGCTGTCGTCGGATCCGGAGATCGAGGTGGTGGGGCAGGCCGGGAACGGCCGGGAGGCGGTCGACCTCGCCCGGGAGCTGGTCCCGGACGTGGTCGTCATGGACATCCGGATGCCCGAGATGGACGGCCTCGCCGCCACCGCCGAGCTGGTCGGCGACGCCTCCGAGGAGGACTCCAAGGCGCCGAAGGTGCTGGTGCTGACGACCTTCGACCTGGACGAGTACGTCTACGAGGCGCTCGGCGCGGGGGCCAGCGGGTTCCTGCTGAAGGACGCCCCGGCCGCCGACCTCGTGCAGGGCGTGCGGGTCGTGGCGTCCGGGGACGCGCTGCTCGCGCCGTCCATCACCCGGCGGCTGATCTCCGACTTCGCGCGGCGGCGCAGGCACGAGCGGCCGAGCCCGGCGGCGTCGGCGGCGCTCACCCCGCGCGAGCGGGACGTGCTGCGGCTCATCGCGCGCGGCATGTCCAACGCCGAGATCGCCGCCGAGCTGGTGTTGGCCGAGCAGACCGTCAAGACGCACGTGGGGCACGTCCTGACCAAGCTGGGTCTGCGCGACCGTACCCAGGCCGTCGTGTTCGCCTACGAGAACGGTCTCGTCGGCGACTGATCCGCCGGGTCAGCGGGACGGGTCGAGGACGAGCTTGCCGGTCGAGCGGCGGGAACGCAGGTCCTCGTGGGCCCGCTGAACCTCGGACAGCCCGTACTCGCCGCCCGCGACGACCTTGAGCCGTCCGGCCGCGACGAGGCCGAACAGCTCGTCCAGCGCGGTGCCCATGACGTCGCCGGGGAGCTGGAACACGTGCGCCAGCCACATGCCCGCGACGGTCGTCGAGTGCGACATCAGGGTGGCGGGCTGGACGGGCTTGGGCAGCTCCCGGGACGCCATGCCGTAGAAGGCGAGGCGGCCGAACGGGGCGAGCGCGGTGAGGCTCTGGTCGGTGACGCGTCCGCCGGTCATCTCCAGCACCACGTCCACGCGGCGGCCGTGGTTGGCCTCGATCAGCGCGGTCTTGAGGTCGGGCTCCTTCGGGTCCACGGCGATGTCGGCGCCGAGGTCGAGCGCGAGGGCGCGCTTCTCCGGGGACGAGGCGGTCGCGATGACCCGGCCCGCGCCCCAGGCCTTGGCCAGCTGGACGGCGAGGGTGCCGACGCCGCCCGCCGCCGCGTGGACGACGACCGACTCGCCGGGTGCGAGGTGGGTGCTGCGGCGCAGGAGCAGCCAGGCGCTGACGCCCTGGACGACCATGCCGAGCGCGGTGACGTCGTCGATGTCGTCCGGGACGTCCCAGGTGGTCGCGGTCGGCGCGACGGCCTTCTCGGCGTAGCCGCCGGTGCCGAGCAGCGCGACGACGCGGCGGCCGTCGGGGGCGCGTCCGACGACCTCGCCGCCGGGGACCAGGGGCAGTACCTGCTTGGACAGGTAGCTGTCCTCGGTCTGGTGGGTGTCGGCGTAGTTGATTCCGGCGCGGTCGACCTCGATGAGGACCTGCCCGTCGCCGGGGACCGGGTCGGGCAGCTCGACCGGCGTGAGGACCTCGGGTCCGCCGAACTCGCTGATCTGGATGGCGCGCATCTCTTCGTTCTCCCTTTCGGCGGGCTCAGCGGGGCCCGGGGACGCCGCGGAACCGGAACGGCTCGGACGGGCGGCCGGGCACCACGTACCAGGCCTCCCCGGCGCCGTCCCCGTCCAAGATTGCCATGAACGCCTCGACCACGTCCGCGAGGGGCAGGACGGGGAACCCCTGGCGTTCCAGCTCGTCCCTCATCGGGATGATGATGTCGGTTTCGGCGAACGAGGGGCACAGCGCGTTCACCCGGATGCCGTCGGGCAGGTGCGCGGGCCCGAGCGCCCGGACGAGCCCGACCACGGCCGCCTTGTTCGCTCCGTAGACCGGGTCGAAGGGCGTCGCGGTGAGCCCGGCCATGCTCGCGGTCGCGACGATGTCGCCGCCGCCTCGTGCGCGCAGGGCGGGCAGGGCCGCGTGGACGCCGTAGACGACGCCGTCCACGTTGATGGACATCGCGCGGCGGTGGCGCTCGGGATCGAAGTCGTCGCCGAGGCCGAAGCCGCTGGCGACGCCCGCGTTCAGGAACGCCAGGTCGAGGCCGCCGAAGCGGTCGACGGCGGTCTGGACGGCCCGCGCGCTGTCGGCGGGCTCGCGCACGTCGCAGCGGACGAACGCGCCGTCCAGCTCCTCGGCCAGGGCCCGGCCGTGGTCCTCGTCCACGTCGGCCAGGACGACGTGGACGCCCTCGTCCGCGAGCCGCCGGGCGACCGCCGCGCCGATGCCGTTCGCGCCGCCGGTGATGAGCGCGACCCTGCCCGTGCGCCCGCCCGCGCGCCCGCCCGTGCGCCCGCCCGTGCGCCCGCCCGCGCGCCCGCCCGCGCGCCCGCCCGCGCGCCCGCCCGCGCCGGAGTCCGCTGGTCCTGGAAACGCCGTCATGGCACCTCGATCCATAAGTAACTGACCCGTCAGTTACTATAGCTCCATGGACTTCGGTTTGAGCCCCCGCGCCGAGGAGTACCTCGGCCGCCTCCAGGACTTCATGGACGCCCACGTCTACCCCGCCGAGCCGGTGTACGCCGCGCAGCGCCGGGAACTGATCGCCGCCGGGCGGGAGCACGACCTGCCGCCCGTCGTCGAGGAACTGAAGACCGAGGCGCGCGGGCGTGGCCTCTGGAACCTGTTCCTTCCCGACAGCACCGATCCGGCGCACGGCCTCACCAACACCGACTACGCCAGCCTCGCCGAGGTGACCGGACGGTCCCCGCAGCTCGGGCCCGAGGCGATCAACTGCTCCGCGCCCGACACCGGCAACATGGAGGTGCTGCACCTGTTCGGCACGCCCGAGCAGAAGGAGCGGTGGCTCAAGCCGCTGCTGAACGGGGAGATCCGGTCGGCGTTCGCGATGACCGAGCCGGACGTGGCCAGCTCCGACGCCACCAACATCTCCACCCGGATCGAGCGCGACGGCGACCACTACGTGATCAACGGCCGCAAGTGGTGGATCACCGGCTCGGCCGACCCGCGCTGCAAGGTCATGATCGTGATGGGCAAGACCGACCCGGACGGCCACCCCTACCTCCAGCAGTCCATGGTCCTGGTGCCGATGGACACCCCCGGCGTCGAGATCGTCCGGGCGCTGCCCGTCTTCGGGTACCACGACCAGGAGGGGCACTGCGAGATCCGGCTCACCGACGTGCGCGTCCCGGTGGAGAACCTGGTCGGCGAGGAGGGCGGCGGGTTCGCCATCGCGCAGGCGCGGCTCGGGCCCGGCCGCATCCACCACTGCATGCGGGCGCTCGGCATCGCCGAGCGGGCGCTGGAGCTGATGTGCCGCCGCGCGCTGGACCGCGTCGCGTTCGGCAGGCCGCTGGCCGCGCAGGGCGTCGTCCGGCAGCAGATCGCCGAGTCCCGGATGGCGATCGAGCAGGCGCGGCTGCTGACCCTGAAGACCGCGTGGCTGATCGACAGGCACGGTGTGAAGGCCGCCCGGTCCGAGGTCGCCGCGATCAAGGTCATCGCGCCGCGGGTCGCCCTGGAGGTCGTGGACCGCGCCATCCAGGTGCACGGCGGCGCGGGCGTCTCCGACGACACCCCGCTCGCCGCGATGTGGGCCGGGCTGCGCACCCTCCGGCTCGCGGACGGTCCCGACGAGGTGCACGTCCGGTCCGTCGCGCGCGCGGAGTTGGGTAAGTTCACTCAGAAATGAACAGGACCACGGGGGAAACGGGCACGCGGCGGCGGATGCCCCAGGCGCAGCGGCGGGAGCAGTTGCTCGGGCTGGCGCTGCGCGAGTTCGGGCGACGCGGGTACCACCTGACCCAGATGGAGCACGTGGCGGCCGCGGCGGACGTCTCCAAGGCGCTGCTGTACCAGCACTTCGCGTCCAAGGAGGAGCTGTTCGCCGAGGTCGTCGGCTCGGTCGTCGCGGAGCTGACCGGACGGCTGGGCGCCGCGGTGCGCGCCGAGGACGACTCGGTCGACCGGATCCGCGCGATGGTGCGGGTGCTGTTCGACTACGCCACCGACGAGCCGGACGCCTGGTCGCTGGTCATACGGCACCTGGACAAGCCGGAGGTCGGTCCGGGCCTGCGCGAGCTGCGCGACCGGCTGGGCGCGTCGTTCGCCGACCTGCTGCTGATCCGCCGCCGCGTCGACCCGGCCCTGTCCCCCGCCGCGCTCGCGGTGAACGAGCACCGGGCGCGGCTGCTCGTCCCGCTGATGTACGGGTCGATGCTGTCGATGGTGTCGTGGTGGCTGGAGCATCCCGACACCCCGCGCGACCGGGCGGAGGCGATGGCGGTCGAGTTCATCTGGCTCGGCCTGGACCGCCTCCGCACCGGTGAGCGCCTGCGCGCCTCCGAGGCTTCGGAACCCGCCGGGGATCAGTAGTCGGCGACGGGGCCCGGCTGGACGGTCGGGACGGTCAGGGTCGCCTTCGAGGCGTCCAGCCAGCCCAGCGCCTTCTGCGAGGTGAACAGGGCGGTGCCCGGGGTGATCTGGAGCGCCAGCCGGTGGCCGGGGCCGACCTTCCAGGACACGGCCTCCAGGTCGCGGTCGACGGTGTGGCGGCGTCCGTCCAGAGTGATCGGGACCGGGGTGGCCTGGTTGCCGACGACCAGGCCGGTGTCGAGGTCCACGATCTGGGCGTAGACGGCGGTCCTCGGGTGCAGCGCGCGGCCCTGGTAGGTCAGCTTCAGGTGCGGGACGCCGACCGCCTGGCCGTCCGCCTCCGGCGACGGGATCGTGACGGTCAGGGCGTTCTTGGCGGGCTGCGCGACGGTCTGGGTGCCGGAGGAGTCCAGCGGGCTGAGGTTCAGGTGGCCCTTGCCGGACGCGCGCAGCGGCGCCTTCGCCGGAGCCGGGTAGGACGCGGCGGTCCGGTAGACGCCGTCCTGGTCGATGTACTCGAAGCCCGCGCCGGTGTTCACCGAGGCGTCCCGCTTGAGGTAGCGGGCGAACCAGGCGAGCGTGGCCTTGGCCATGTGGTCGGCCGTGCCGGGCTTGGTGGAGCAGGTGCCGTGCCCGCCGCAGAACCAGATCATCTTCACCGGCGCGCCGTGCGCCTTGATCGGCTTGTAGAACGACAGGCCCTCGCGCAGGGTGAACAGCGTGTCGACGGTGCCCTGCATGACCAGGGTCGGGATCCTGATCCGGTCGACCAGGTCGCCCGCGCCCGCCTGCATGAACCACTTCTGGACGGCCGGTGACAGCGTCCCGTTGAGCGCGCCGGACGCGCAGCCCTCCAGGACCTTCCCGGCGATCCGGTTGCCGTTGGCGACGCCGCCGAGGCACAGCAGGGAGCCCCAGCCCGCGCGGTAGATCTCGTCCCGGTAGAGGCTGCGCTCGACGCTCTGGAACGCGATGGTCGGGGTGATGACGTCGACGCGGCGGTCCATCCCGGCGACGACGAGCTGGATGCCGCCGCCGTAGCTGCCGCCGGCCATCCCGAGCCGCGGGTCGCCGGGCCGGTCGAGCCGGACCTCGGGCTGCGCGGCCGTCCAGTCGATGATCTTCACGACGTCGCGGCCCTCGACGGCCGGGGTGTCCACGTTCGCCTCGCCCTCGGAGCCGAAGCCGCGGGCGTTCCAGGTCACGACGTTGTACCCGGCTCCGGTGAGCAGCGCGAGCTGGCCCTTGGCGGGGTCGCTCTCGGCGCGTCCGCCCCAGCCGTGGCCGAGCAGGACGGTCGGGGCCTTCGCCCCGGCGGCCAGCCCCCTGGCCGGGAAGAAGTTGGTCGTGATGCGCACGCCGTCGAAGGAGGCGAGCTGGACCGTCCGCGACGCGGGCGCGTCGTCGGCGTGCGCGGGCACGGCCGTCACGAGGGGCAGGGCCGCGGTCAGCGCGGTCGCCGCGACGGCGGCGGACCGGCGGGGCCCACGTGACATCGGTGAACGCGGGCGAGAGGCACGTGGCATGGGAACTCCGGTGTTCCAGGGGGTAATCGGTCACTGATTCGGAGATCCCAGTAGCTACACCACCGCCGACTCGCCCGGCAATACCGGATCAACCACCACATCTCGCCCTCCCGGTCGCGGCGCGGCGGTGACGCGGCCCGACCGGCGATCATGCGCGGGCAAAGAGTCGGTCGCTCCCCCGCGTCCCGGCGCCTCCGCCGGGGCTCGGCGGCTTAGCGTCGCCGCAGGTCGCAGCGGAGTCCGGAGGGTCAGTGGACGAGGAGAACGGCGAGCCCGGCGACCCCGCCGAGGCCCCCGCTGCCGGGAACGGCGACGCCGAGCCGCCCTGGACCGACCCGTCCCCGACCGGCGGGTCCGGCTCGTCCACCACCGGCGAGAACCCGCTGGCCGCGATGCAGGCGGCGCTGCGCGGCTCGCGCGAGCCCGGCGTCGGGGCGGACGCCTACGCCACGCTCGACCTGGCGCTGCGGATCGGCGAGCTGATGCTCGCGGGCGGTGACACCGCCGCGTCGGTGGACCTGGCCATGGCCCGCATCGCGCGCGCGTACGGGCTGCCGCACACCGAGAACGACGTGACGCTCGCCGCCGTCGGGATGTCCTACCTGCCGCGTGGGGACCGTCCTCCGGTGACGGCGGAACGGCGCGTGCGGCGGCGGACGCCGAACTACACGCGACTCATCGCCGTCGACCGGATGGTCCGCGAGGCCGCCACCGGGCTGCTCGGCTTCCAGCAGGCCAAGTTCCGGCTCAGCGACATCATCGGGCAGCCGACCGCCTATCCCCCGTGGGCGCAGACCGTGGCGCTGTCGGTGCTCGGCGGGGCGGGCGCGGTGCTGGTCGGCGGCGGCCCGTACGCGACGCTCGCGGCGTTCGTGGCGACGCTGCTCGGCGACCGGACGGGCGCGTGGCTCGGCCGCCGCGGCATCGCCGACTTCTTCCAGATGACCGTGGCCGCCGCGATCGGGACGCTGGTCACGGTGCTGCTCGTCGCGACGGACGCGCCGGTACGGGCCGGGACGGTCATCATCGGCGTGGTCATCGCGCTGATCCCCGGGCGCGCGCTGGTGGTGTCCATGCAGGACGGCATCGCCGGGGACCTGGTCACCGGCACCACCCGGCTGGTGGAGGTGCTGTTCGTGATCGTCGCGATCCTGAGCGGCATCGGCGCGGTCACCTATCTCGCCGCCCGCACCGGGGTGGCGATCTCGCTGGCGCACCTGCCGACCGTCCCGACGCTGATCGCCGCGCCGCAGACGCTCGGCGCCGCCGCGATCGCGGTGACGTTCGCCGTCTACCACCTGGTGTCGTGGCGGTTCCTGCCGCCGGTCGCGGTCGGCGGGATGCTCTCCTGGGCCGTCCTGGTCGAGATGCGCGGGATCGACCTGCCCCCCGCGCCCGCCACGGCGATCGCCGCCACCGTCGTCGGGCTGCTCGGCACCGCCTACGCGCGGCTCACGCACGTCCCGGCCCTGGTCTGCGTGACCCCGTGCATCGCGCCGCTGATGCCCGGCACGCTGATGTACCGGGGCATGCTGGAACTCACCGCCGGACGGACCGGCCCCGCCGCGATCGTGCTCGCCGAGGCGCTCGCGACGGCCCTCGCGATCGGCGCGGGCGTCTACATCGGCGGGGAACTGCTCCGGATGGCCCATCCGGCGCGCCGCGTGCTGCGGACGCCGCGACGCGTCCGCTGACGTCCCTCGCGGCTGCCCCGGCCGCTCGCGTCACAGACGTCCCGTGGCCGTGTCCTGGCACGTGACAAGGCACCTGACGGCCGTCTGGGCGTAACGATTTCGACTCGGGCGGTTCCCCTCGGCGTCGCGGCGGCGGGACGATGCGTGCGTGGCAGCCAACGGGAGTGGCGCGACGACGACAGCGGGTATCGGCGGCCGTCTGCTCGCCCAGGTGGGGTCCTGGCCCGACGTGGCGGTGGTGCGGGCCGACTGCGGGCTCGGCACGGCGCTGGCGGCGGGCGGACGGCAGGTCCTGCACCTGCACGGCGGGGACGAGGCCGAGTTCCGGCTGACCCGTCCGGTGCTGGACCGGCTGGGCGAGGCGCTCGCCGGGTCCGGCCGGGTGCGGGTGCGGCCGGGCGGCGAGTGGGCCGCGGTCCGCCTGGACACCGACTCCGACCTCGCTCTGGCGTTGTCCCTGACCAGCGTGGCGATCAAGGCGACCGGCACGGTCCGGGACGCGGCGCCGTGCGGCGCGGCGTCCCAGCCCTACTGAGGTCCGGCGGTTCGGCCGAACCGCCCGGCCGAACCGCGTGAGGCGGGGCTTGGTGAGCCCCGCCCAGGTGAGGGCTTGCTCAGGTGAGCCCCGCTCAGGTGAGCTTCGCCAGGGCCTCGGCGGCGCGGTGGCAGTCGTGGAAGGTGCAGTAGAGCGGGACGGGGGCGAACCGGACGACGTCGGGCTCGCGGGCGTCGGCGATGACGCCCGCCTCGTCCGCGAGGGCCTTCACCAGGGCGCCCGCGTCCTTGACGCGCAGCGAGAGCTGCGTGCCGCGCCGCGCCGGGTCGTCCGGGGTGATGATCTGGACGCCGCCGAGCGGGGCGAGGCGTTCGGCCAGGTAGGCCGTGAGGCGCTCGCTCTTGGCGCGCAGCGCGGCCATGCCGACCCGGTCGAAGATCTCCAGCGAGACCAGCACGGGCGCGAGGGCCATGATCGGCGGGTTGGACAGGGCCCAGGCGTCGGCGGTGGGCGGGTGGTCGACGTCCGGGTCCATGCGGAAGCGGATGTCGGCGCGGGTGCTCCACCAGCCGTCCAGGCGGGGCAGCGAGGTGTCCCGGACGTGCCGTTCGTGCACGAACGCGCCCGCGACCGCGCCCGGACCGCTGTTCAGGTACTTGTAGGTGCACCAGGCGGCGAAGTCGACGTCCCAGCCGTGCAGGCTCAGCGGGACGTTCCCGGCGGCGTGCGCGAGGTCCCAGCCGACGACCGCGCCCGCCTCGTGGCCCGCGCGTGTGAGCGCCTCCATGTCCATGAGCTGGCCGGTCAGGTAGTTCACGCCGCCGAGCATGAGCAGGGCGACGCGGTGGCCCTCGCGGCGCAGGTAGTCGGCGACGTCCTCGGTGCGCAGGGTGTCCTCGCCGGGACGGGGCCTGAGCCGCACGACCGTCTCGGCCGGGTCCAGCCC
Organism: Actinomadura oligospora ATCC 43269; assembly: GCF_000518265.1. GTDB lineage: Bacteria > Actinomycetota > Actinomycetes > Streptosporangiales > Streptosporangiaceae > Spirillospora > Spirillospora oligospora. The sequence goes on from NZ_JADG01000021.1 coordinate 107,693, forward strand.
GTGGTGGACGGCCTGGCTCGCGACCGCGTACGAGTCGGACGGGAACGCCGAGTCCTCGATGACGATGCGGGTCCGCTCCCCCGCCGGACGGTAGAAGCTGGCCATCATCAGGTGCAGGTTGACCGTCAGCGAGTTCATCGCTACGACCTCGTGCGGGAGCGCGCCGACCAGCCGCGCGGCGGGCTCGGTCAGCAGCTCGTGGTACGACACCCACGGACGCCGGGCCTGCGTGTGGCCCTCCACGCCGAGCCGCGACCAGTCGGTCAGCTCCTCGGCGAGCCGCGCGGCGGTCGCCTTCGGCTGGAGGCCGAGAGAGTTGCCCGCGAAGTAGGCGGCCTCCTCGTGGTCGCCGCCGGGCGCGGGCGGGATCAGGAACTCGGCGCGCAGCGTCGGGAGCGGATCGGCCGCGTCGAGGCTCCGGGCCCGGAGCTCGAGGGCCGTCTCCTCGTAAGACACAGCCTCAAGGGTCACAGCCTCGTCGGTCACTTCTTCTTTCCTTCGATCAGGTCGAGCGCCACGTCCACGATCATGTCCTCCTGGCCGCCGACCATGCCCCGGCGGCCCACCTCCACCAGGATCTCCCTGGTGTCGAGGCCGTAGCGGCGGGCGGCGTCCTCAGCGTGCCGCAGGAAGGACGAGTAGACGCCCGCGTAGCCGAGCGTCAGGGTCTCCCGGTCCACCTGGACGGGCCGGTCCTGCAGCGGACGGACGATGTCGTCGGCGGCGTCCATCAGCCGGAACACGTCGCAGCCGTGCTTCCAGCCCATGAGGTCGGCGACCGCGACGAACGCCTCCAGCGGGCAGTTCCCCGCGCCCGCGCCCATCCCGGCGAGCGACGCGTCCACGCGGCGGACGCCGTTCTCGACGGCGACGACCGAGTTCGCGACGCCGAGGCCGAGGTTGTGGTGGGCGTGGATGCCGATCTCGGTCTCGTCGGACAGGACGTCCCGGTAGGCCCGAACGCGGTCGCGGACGCCGTCCATGGTCAGGCGTCCGCCGGAGTCGGTCACGTAGACGCAGTGCGCGCCGTAGGACTCCATGAGCCTCGCCTGACCGGCGAGGGTCTCGGCGTCGGCCATGTGCGACATCATCAGGAACCCGGCGACGTCCATGCCGAGCTCGCGGGCCGTCGCGATGTGCTGGGCGGAGATGTCGGCCTCGGTGCAGTGCGTGGCGACGCGCACCGACCGGACGCCGAGCTCGTGCGCGCGCTTCAGCTCGGCGATCGTGCCGATGCCGGGCAGCAGCAATGTTGTGAGCTTCGCGTTGGGCATGACCTCGGCCGCCGCCGCGATCCACTCCTCGTCCAGGTGCGCGCCGGGGCCGTAGTTGACGCTCGATCCCGCGAGGCCGTCGCCGTGCGCGACCTCGATCGCGTCGACGCCCGCCGCGTCCAGCGCGGCGGCGATCTCCCGGACCTGGTCGACGGTGTAGCGGTGCCGGATGGCGTGCATGCCGTCCCGCAGCGTCACGTCCTGGACGTACAGCTCGACGGTCATCGGGTCGCCAGCCTCTCTGCCACGCGCAGCGCGGCGGACGTCATGATGTCGAGGTTCCCGGCGTAGGCGGGCAGGTAGTGTGCGGCGCCCTCGACCTCCAGGAACACCGACACCAGATTCCCGGGCCCGCCCCCGGCGAGCGCGGCGAGGGGGTCGGCGGCGTCCAGCGGGCGGATCTGCACCTTCTGCTTGAGCCGGTAGCCCGGCACGTACGCGGCGACCTCGCCGATCATCTTCTCGATCGACGCGGTGACCTGCTCGGGGTCGCATTCGCCGGTCACGCAGTACACCGTGTCCCGCATGATCAACGGCGGCTCGGCCGGGTTCAGCACGATGATCGCCTTGCCCTTCGCCGCGCCACCGACCTCCTCCAGCGCCCGCGAGGTGGTCTCGGTGAACTCGTCGATGTTCGCGCGGGTCCCGGGCCCGGCCGACCTCGAGGCGATGGACGCGACGATCTCGGCGTACCGGACGGGCGTCACCCGCGACACGGCCGCGACGATCGGCACGGTCGCCTGGCCGCCGCAGGTGACCATGTTGACGTTGGGGGCGTCGAGGTGCTCGTCCAGGTTGACCGGCGGGACGACGTAGGGGCCGATCGCCGCCGGGGTCAGGTCGACGATCCGCTTCCCGTACGGCGCGAGGACCTCGGCGTTGTGCCGGTGGGCCTTGGCGGACGTGGCGTCCAGCACGACCGTGACGCCGGCGAACTCCGGCATCGCGACCAGGCCCTCGACGCCCTCGTGGGTCGTGGCGACGCCGAGCCGGCGCGCCCGGGCGAGCCCGTCGGAGTCCGGGTCGATCCCCGCGAGCACCGCGACGTCGAGCAGGTCCGACGTCCGGAGCACCTTGATCATCAGATCGGTGCCGATGTTGCCCGATCCGATGATCGCGACGCGCTGCGCGTCCGGCATGGCACAGTCTCCCTTCCGTGACAGAAATCGGCGAAGGCCGCGGTGATCTCGGCGCCGAGCGCGGTGACGTCCGGGCCCGCCCCGGTGAGGGGGGCCAGGCGCCGGTCGTGCAGGGTGCCGAGGTGGAACGGGACGTCCGCCAGGTGCGCGGCACCGATCGGCACGCCCCGGTGGACGTGGGGCGAGCGGTGCGTGAACGTGACCCGGTGGACCTCGCCGCCGTGCGCGGCGTGCCAGCGGGCCAGCTCGTCCGCCGGTCGCCGCCACACCAGCTCGGTGCGGGCGTCGGAGGCCGACAGCGTGGCCGGGTCGATCGCGGCGAACAGCCGCATCTCCTCGGCGGTGGTCGTGACCAGCAGCGGGACGGCCGGGACCGCACCCGACCGGACGGCGTCCATCGGATGCCGGGGCAGGAACGAGCCGTCCACCACGGGCGCCACGGGCAGGACGCCCTCGACGGGCGGAAGCGACTTCGCCGCCTCCCCCTCGGCCGCGAGGACGGCCCGCAGCGGCGCCGACCGCGGCTGCGCCCGTCCGAGCGCCCGCCGGAACGCGGTCGTGAACGCGCGGGCGCGCGTCTCGGTGGCGAAGCCGTAGGGCAGGGCGCTCATCACCGCGGCCCGGTGGAACAGACCTCGCGCGCTGGGCGCGGCCATCAGCGCGAGCACGCTCATCCCGCCCGCCGAGTGCCCGGCGAGGGTGATCCGGTCCGGGTCGCCGCCGAACGCGGCGATGTTGGCGCGGACCCACTCCAGCGCGGCGACCTGGTCGCGCAGCCCGAGGTTGGCCGGGATCTCGTCGTCGTACCCGAAGCCGAGGACGCCGAGGCGGTAGTTGACGGTCACGACGACCATGCCGTGGTCACGGGCGAGGACCGTCCCGCGGTACATCGGCTGCGCGCCGGACCCGAACACGAACGCGCCGCCGTGCAGGAACACCAGCACCGGCCGCCCACCGGCCACACCAGACGTGCCGGACGCGCCGGGCGTCCAGACGTTCAGGGTGAGGCAGTTCTCGCGGCCCGTCTCCGGGTCGATCTCCAGGCCCGGCACCCACGCCATCCGGCCGGGGCGCTGCGCGGCGGGCGGGCCGAATGTCCGGGCCTCGCGCACGCCGTCCCACGGGACGGGCGGCTCCGGCGGCGCGAACCTGCGGGCCGGGGCGGCGTACGGGATGCCCGCGAACAGGGTGGTCCCGTCGTCCGGGCCACCGCGCACGATCCCGGTGGCGGTCGCGACCGCCGTCACGAGGCGAGCCCCGCCGCCGGACGACCCGCCGGGGCGTCCACGCGCGCGAAGAACCGTTCCGCGTTGCCGCCGAGGATCGCCGCGCGGTCGGCGTCGGTGAGGTCCGCGCAGGCGCGGACGGCCGCGCCCGGCTCCTGCTCGCCCAGCGGGAACGGGTAGTCGGTGCCGAGCATGACGCGCTCGACGCCCATGACGTCCACGAGCAGCCGCAGCGCGCGCGGGTCGAACACGGCCGAGTCCACGTGGAAGCGGTCGGTGTACTCCGACGGCGGGCGCGGCGAGTCGGCGCGGACGATGTCGCGGTTCCGCCAGGCGTTGTCGGCGCGTCCGAGCAGGAACGCGAAGCTGCCGCCGCCGTGGCAGAAGCACATCCGCAGCGTCTCCGGGAGCCGCTCGAACGTGCCGCCGAGCATCATGCCGAGGATGCTGAGCTGCGTCTCGGCGGGCATCCCGACCAGCCACGGCAGCATGTGGCCCCGCATCCGGTCGGTCGCCATCATGTCCCACGGGTGGACCAGGACGGGCAGCCCGAGCCCGGCGCAGTGCGCCAGGAACTCGGCGATCGCCCCGTCGTCCAGGTTCCGCTCGCCGACGTGGTTGCCGATGTGCACGCCACGGTGCCCGGCCGCGGCGGCGCGCGTCGCGACCTCGCAGGCCGTCGGGGTGTGCTGGAGCGGCACCTGGCAGAGCGGCAGCAGCCGCGCGGGATCGGCGTCGCAGTACCCCATGATGCGGTCGTTGACCAGGTCGCACCACGCGGCGGCGCGGGACGGGTCGGCCTCGTACCCGAACATCAGGGGCGTGGACGAGACGGCCTGGACGTCCACCCCGGACGCGTCCATGTCGGCGAGGCGGCGGGCGGGCTCCCAGAGGCCCTCCTCGACCGGTCGGTACTCGGCTCCGCCGCACATCATCATGCCGGTGCCGTCGCCGTCGTCGCGCAGCCAGGGCTCGTCCGCGTCGCTCAGCAGCCGTCCCTCCGCGCGGGTGATGCGCGGGAAGACGTGCGCGTGGACATCGAAGACGCTCACGGGGACCTCCGTTTCCGGGCGTGCTCGCGCCCCCTCCCTGCGGCGCGGGCCGCCGGGAGGGACGTTCTCGTCAGGTCAGGCGCGGGGCGCCGTCGTCGGGACCATCGCATCGGGCCACTGCCTGCCCGGGTGCGTGGCGCCGCAGTTCGGGCACTTGCGGTCGCCGTCGTAGAAGGACTGGAACACCGGCGGCAGGTCGTCCACGATCGAGCGGACCTGCAGTTCGGCGCGGTGCACCAGGTGGTGGCACTCGGTGCAGTACCACTCGAAGGACTCCAGCTCGCCCTCGGGACGGGCGATCTCCACGACCAGCCCGACCGATCCGGTCTCGGGCCGCTGCGGCGAGTGCCGGACGTTCGGGGGCAGCAGGAACACGTCGCCCTCGTTGATCTGCACGTCGACCGGCGGCCTGCCCTCCTCCTCCATCACGCGCAGCACCATGTTGCCCTTGAGCTGGTAGAAGAACTCCTCGCGCGGGTCGACGTGGAAGTCGGTGCGCTGGTTCGGGCCGCCGACGACCATGACGATCATCCCGGCGTCCTCGAACACCTGCTTGTTGCCGACCGGCGGCTTCAGCAGGTGCTCGTGCTCGGCGATCCACGCCTGGAAGTTGAACGGCGTTCCGTGCGCCAGTTTCGGAAGCGTCATGTCCCGGTCTCCTCCTGGGGGATGTGCGCGACGCACGAGATCTCGATCAGCAGATGCGGGTGCGGCAGCTGGTGGACCGCGACCGTGGTGCGGGCGGGGCCGGTCTCGTCGAAGAACTCGCCGTAGACCTCGTTGTAGCCGCCGAAGTCGTTCATGCTCACCAGGTAGGTGGTCACGTTCACCACGTCGGACAGGCCGCCGCCCGCCGCCTCGAGCAGGTCGCGGATGTTCTCGATCACCGCGCGGGTCTGCGCGCGGACGTCCAGGTCGGTGACGCCCATCGGGTCGGCGCTCGCCCCGGCGAACGTGCCGTCCGGACGCCGCGAACTCGTCCCCGACACGAACACCAGGTCCCCGGCCCGCCTCAGGTGCGGGAACCTCCCGCGCGGCCTGGCCTTGCCCTCGACGAGGATGGCGTCGCCCTTCGCCTCGTTCACCGCGTCGCTCATCGCGTGGTCACCTCCACGGAGCCGAGGCCCGCGCCGGTGACGCGGACGTGGGCGTCCTTGGGCAGCGGGACGGCGGCGGTCGCGGCTCCGGCGAGGACGATGTCGCCCGCGCGCAGGACGATCCCGGCCTCGGTCGCGAGCCGCGCGGCGGCGCGCAGCGCCCGGACGGGGTCGCCGAGGATGGCGGCCGACGAACCGGTCTGGACGGGGCGTCCGTCGATCTCCAGGACCATGCCGACGTTCGCGACGTCCCGCGGGCTGTGCCAGGCACCGACGCCGAACCCGGACGCCGAGGCGTTGTCGGCGATCACGTCGGTGAGGGTGAACTTGAAGTCGGCGTAGCGGGAGTCGAGGATCTCGTAGCCGACCGCGATCCCCGCGACGGCGGTGTCCACGTCGGCGGGGCGGGTCACGTCCCGGCCGATCAGGAAGACGATCTCCGGCTCGACGCGCGGGTGGATCATCCCGGACACCTCGGCCGTGGACTCGACCAGCATCCGGTCGGTCAGCTGGCCCCAGATGACGTCGTCCACGCCCATCTGGATCATCTTCGCCCGGCTGGTGAAGCCCATCTTGACGCCCGCGAACCGCTCGCCGCGCCGCCGCCGCAGCTCGATGCCCGCGCGCTGCACGTCGTAGGCCGTCGTCACGTCCAGCCCCGGCTCGGACGCGCTGAGCATCCCGATCGCGCGGCCGTCGCGGCGGGCCTCGTCCAGCCGGGCGGCCAGCTCCTTCACGTCGGTCACGACGCGTCCTCCTTCGCCGATTCCTTCTGGAAGGCGACGCGCACGTCGCCGAGTCCGTCGATGCGGGCCTCCAGGACGTCGCCGGGCGCGACCGCCGCCATCGGGCCGAGCGCGCCGGTGAGCACGGTGTCCCCCGCGCGCAGCGGGCGGCCCACCCGGACGAGCATGTCGGCGAGCCACAGCGCCGCGTTCAGCGGGTGCCCGAGGCAGGCCGTCCCGGTGCCGGTCGAGACCTGCTCGCCGCGCCGCTCCAGCACCATCCCGGCCAGCCGCAGGTCCACGTCCGCGAGCCGGACGGGACGGCTGCCCAGCGCGTACATGCCGCAGGAGGCGTTGTCGGCGACGGTGTCGGCGAGCGTGATGTCCCAGTCGCGGATCCGGCTGCCGACGACCTCGATCGCGGGCAGCGCGAACGCGGTCGCGCGGAGCAGGTCGGCGACGGTGTGCCGCTCGTGCGTCAGGTCGTGCTCCAGGACGAGCGCCACCTCGGCCTCGGCCCTGGCCTGCATGACCGCGCCCGCCGGGATCTCCGCGCCGTCCGGGACGGCCATGTCGGCGAACAGCATCCCGAAGTCCGGGGTGTCCACGCCGAGCTGCCGCTGCACGGCCTCCGACGTCAGGCCGATCTTCCGGCCGACCAGGCGGCGGCCCTCGCCGAGCCACCTCGTGGTCAGCCGCTCCTGCACCGCGTACGCCTCGTCCGGCGTGGCGACCAGGTCACGGACGGGTTCGCACGGCGTTCCGCTCGCGTACGCCGCGAGGATGCGGTCGGCCGCCCGCTCGACGGCGGACCCCGCGGTCCCGGTGGCGGTCTCGGTGTCGGTCTCGGTCACGATCTCGCTCTCAGATCTGGATGCAGACGTTCACGGGCTCGGAGAAGAAGTCCAGGGAGTACTCGCCGCCCTCGCGGCCGATCCCGGACGCCTTCACCCCGCCGAACGGGGTGCGCAGGTCGCGCAGGTTCCAGCAGTTCACCCACACGATGCCGGTCTCGATCCGGGGCGCGACGCGGTGGGCCCGCGACAGGTCGCGCGTCCAGACGGTCGAGGCGAGGCCGTACTCGCTGTCGTTGGCGAGCCGGACCGCCTCCTCCTCGGTGTCGAACGGCGCGACGTGGCAGACCGGCCCGAAGATCTCCTCCCGGACGGTCCGGGCCTGCTCCGACAGGCCGGTCAGGACGGTCGGCTCGACGTGGAAGCCCTGGTCGCGGTCGTCGCCGAAGACCGGGGCGCCGCCGCCCGCGACGACCGTCGCGCCCTCCTCGACCGCGAGCCGGTAGTACGACAGCACCTTGTCGCGGTGCTCGGCGGAGATCATCGGGCCGTAGCCGTCGAGCTTGCGGGCGCGCTCGCCGAGCCGCTCGACGAACTCGTCGAAGACCGGCCGCTCGACGTAGACGCGCTCGGTGCACAGGCAGATCTGCCCGGAGTGGGTGAAGCTCGACCGGACGGTGCCGTCCACGGCGGCGTCGAGGTCGGCGTCGGCGAACACCAGCGCCGGGTTCTTGCCGCCGAGCTCGAACGAGACCGGGGTGACGTGGTCGGCGGCGTTCCGCATGATCGCCGCGCCGGTGGCGGACTCGCCGGTGAAGGCGATCGCGTCCACGCCGGGATGGCCGGTGAGGAACGCCCCGGCGGCGTCCGCGCCGTGCCCGTGCACCAGGTTGAACGCCCCGGCGGGCAGCCCGGCCTCGTGGATCACCTCGGCGAGCAGCGTCGCGGTCGAGGGGGTCTCCTCGGACGGCTTGGCGACCACCGCGTTCCCGGCCGCGAGGGCGGGGGCGACCTTCCAGGTCAGCAGGAGCAGCGGCAGGTTCCAGGGGGAGATGATCGCGACCACGCCGAGCGGGCGCCGGACGGTGTAGTTGAGGGCCTGCCCGGTGCCACCGCTCCAGCCCGGGACGCGGGTGCTGTAGGCGCGTTCCGGACGGCCGTACAGCAGGTCGGCGTAGGCGCGGAAGTTGCCCGCGGCGCGCGGGATGTCCACGGTCGCGGCCAGCTCGCGAGGCTTGCCGGTGTCGCGGACCTCGGCGTCCACGAACTCCTCGAAGCGGGCGTCGATGCCGTCGGCGATCCGGCGGAGCGCGGCGGACCGCTCCTCGGGGGACGTCGCGCCCCACTCGCCGGACAGGGCCGCGCGGGCCGAGCGGACGGCCTCGTCCACGATGACCCTCGGCGCCTCCGGCACGGTCCCGGCCTCGCCGCCCGTCACCGGGTCGACCAGGGGGAAGGGCGCGCCGTCCGTCCGGAACTCACCGCCGACGTAGTGCCGCACCCGCATGCCGTTCGCCTCCAGGATCGCCTCGTCACCGGCCTGTTCCGGTACGACGATCATCTCTCCGCCAGCTATGCGCGTCCAATACCTAATGGCACCCTTGCTATATCAAGAGGGTTATTGGTAGGAAGGCGGCATGCGTGCGATCGACCTGCTGAACGGGCGGCTCAAGCTGCGGCACCTGGTGCTGGTGGTGGCGATCGCCGACCACGGCAGCGTGCTGCGCGCCGCCGAGCACCTGCGCCTCGCCCAGCCCGCGGTGACCCGCAGCCTGCGCGAGGTCGAGCACATCCTCGGCGTGGAGCTGTTCACCCGGGGGCCGCGCGGGGTCACGCCGACGCTTTTCGGCGAGGCGTTCGTGGAGCACTCCCGCGCCGTCCTGGCCGAGCTGCGCCGCGCCGGCGAGCGGATCACCGGGCTGGCGGACGGCCAGGTCGGCACGGTCACCATCGGCACCCTGCTCGCCGGGTCGAACGTGCTGCTGCCGCGCGCGATCGCGGCGCTGAAGCGGGAGCGGCCGGGCATCACCGTGATCGTCCAGGAGGCGACCTTCGACGCTCAGGTGCCGCGCCTGCTGGACGGCGAGATCGACATGGTCCTCGGACGGCTCAACCCGATCGGCGACCAGGCCGGACTGCGGCAGATCGTCCTGTACGGGGAGCCGGTGCGCCTCGTCGCGCGGGCCGGGCACCCGGCCCGCGACCGCGCGCACCTGACGCTCGCCGACCTGCTGGACTACCCGTGGGTGCTGCCGCTCCAGCAGACCGCGCTGCGCAGCGAACTGGAGCGGGTGTTCCGCGACCGTGGCCTGCCCCTGCCCACCGACCTGGTCGAATGCACCTCGGTGCTGACCGTCCGGACGCTCGTCCGCGACACCGACATGATCGCGGCGCTGCCCGACCTGGTCGCCCGGACGGACGCGGGCGTCGCGCCGCTGCCGGTGCCGCTCGACCCGGTGCGCCGCCAGGTCGGTGTGACGATCCCGGACCGGCGGCCCCTCACGCCGTCCGCGCGGCTGATGCTCGACCACCTGCGGACGCAGGCCGCCGAGATCACCCAGCCCGACGGGAACTGCTAGGGCGTGTCCCAAGGTCGGTGGGGCAGGTGGCCTTGAGACACGCCCTGGACGAAAACGGTCAGGCGATGGTGGCGAACAGGCCGAGCAGGGCGCGGCTGACCTCGGTGTCCGGATCCTCCAGCTCGAGGATGACGTCGAAGTGGTTCCGCCCGGACGCCACCAGCAGCTCCCCGTCGCCCCAGTGCGGCTGGAAACGCCGCGACTGGTCGACGAAGCCCGTGCCGTCCTCCGAGCCGACCGCGAACACGGCCGGGAAGCGCCGCTCCATGGGCTGGAACGCCGGGCTGAGCCGGACGGCGGTCTCCGCGTCGAGCCGGGCGTGGTCGTTGACGTAGATCCGCAGGATCGGGCGCAGGTCGAACAGGCCGCTGAACGGCATCGCGGCCTTGACGACGTCGGCGGGCAGGCCCAGCCCGTCCTGCCACCCCTCGACCATGGTCATCCCGGTCAGGTGGCCGCCCGCCGAGCTGCCGCCGATGATGATCCGGTCGGGGTCCAGGCCGTGCTCGCGGCCGTGCCGCCAGACCCAGGCGACCGCCGCCCGCGCCTGCCGGACGATCTCCTCGACGGTCACCTTCGGGGCGAGGGTGTAGTCCGGGACGACCGTGGCGACGCCCTGGCCGTGCAGCATCCGGGCCATGAAGGCGGTGTCCTCCTTCGCCCCGGCGAACCAGTAGCCGCCGTGGAAGAAGATGAACACCGGGCGGAGTTCGCCGTCCTCGGTGCCCCACACGTCGAGTCGCTCGCCGCTCGTCTCGTCGTAGAGGACGCCGGGGGTGCCCGGCAGGCCGTCCACGGCCGCGTCGGAGTCGGACCGGTAGCGCTTCATGAACGCCTCGAAGTCCTCGCCCGCCTTGCGCCGCACGTTGTAGGCGACGTCGAGCTGCTCGTCGCTGAGGCCCTCGGCCGGATCGTCACGCACATCCATGATGATCAGCCTATGCCGGGAACCGGGCACTCAGACACGAAGGTGGACGCGCAGACGCTGAAGTCAGGCGCGCGAACGCCGAGGCAGGCCCGTGGACGCTGATGTTGGGCGGTCAGGCGTTGAGGTTGGGCGGTCAGGCGTTGAGGTAGGCGAGGACGGCGAGGACGCGGCGGTGGCCGCTGTCGGAGGGCGGCAGGCCGAGCTTGGCGAAGATCGCGCCGATGTGCTTGCCGACGGACCGCTCGGTGATCACCAGCGTGGTCGCGATCGTGGAGTTGTCCAGGCCCTGCGCCATCAGGCCGAGCACCTCGCGCTCGCGCGGGGTGAGGGTGTTCAGCGGGTCCCGGCGGACGGACATGAGCTGCGCCACGACCTCGGGGTCCAGCGCGGTGCCGCCGGACACCACCCGGTCGAGCGCGTCGAGGAACTCGTCCACGCGGCCGATGCGGTCCTTCAGCAGGTAGCCGACCGCGCCGCCGCCGTCCGACAGCAGCTCGCCCGCGTAGGTCTCCTCGACGTACTGCGACAGCACCAGGATGGGCAGCCCCGGGATCGCCTTGCGCGCCTCGATCGCCGCCCGCAGGCCCTCGTCGCGGAAGCCCGGCGGCAGCCGGACGTCCAGGACGGCCGCGTCCGGACGGTGCTCCAGCAGCGCGGGGACGACCTCGGGCCCGGCCCCGACGGACGCCACGACCTCGTGCCCGCCGGACTCCAGGAGCATGATCACGCCCTCCCGGAGCAGCACGTTGTCCTCGGCGATCACGATCCGCACGGCAGGTCCACCTCCAGGGTCGTGCCCCGCCCGTCGGGGCTGTCGATGCGGGTCACGCCGTCCAGGGCGGCGACGCGGCGGCGGATCCCGGCCAGGCCGCTGCCCCTCATCTCGTCCGCGCCGCCCTTGCCGTCGTCGGAGACGCGGACCCGCAGCAGCGGGCCGTCCCGGTGGACCGACACCTCGGCGCCGGCCGCGCCCGCGTGCTTGGCGACGTTGGTCAGGGCCTCGGCGACGACAAAGTAGGCGGCGGCCTCGACGGCGGCGGGGGCGCGCAGGCCGTCGGCCGGGACGTCCAGCCGGACGGGGATCGGCTGCGCACCGGCGAGCGCGCGGACGGCCCCGCCGAGCCCCCGGTCGGACAGGATCGGCGGGTAGATGCCCCGGATCACCGTCCTGAGCTGCGTCAGCGCTTCCTCCACGCCGTCCCGGGCGGCCAGGAACAGCTCCCGGGACGCGGCCGGGTCGGTCTCGAAGCGGCGGTCGGCGAGCCCGAGCCGCAGCGCGACCGCGACGAGCTGGGCCTGGGTGCCGTCGTGCAGGTCGCGCTCGATCCGGCGCAGCTCGGCGCCGTGCGCCTCCAGTGCCTCGGCGCGGGTCTCGGTCAGCTGCTCGACCCGGGCCCGGAGGTCGACGCGCTGACGCGGCGGCGACAGCAGCAGCGCGGCGAGGCGGGCCTGGCCGCTCGCCATCAGCGGGAGCAGCCACAGGGCGATGCAGATGTACAGGGCCGTCTGGAGGAACGGCAGCGTGAGCGCCTGTTCCCAGGTGTGGAGCGGGACGAACGCCGACACCGAGCCGTCCGGGACGGCCCACCACCACAGCGGTAGCGACAGCGAGTAGAGCACCGCCGGCCACATGAGCACCCCGAAGACGCCCCCGATGAAGCCGAGGACGCCGTGCAGGAGCAGCCAGGCCAGCGTGCGCCAGAGCGCCGGGGACCGCAACAGGCGCACCCCGTCCTCCAGGGCCGACCCGGTCGAGCGCGGCGGTTCGGGCGCGGCGATCTCGCGGCCCAGGTACCGGGACGCGCGGCGGCGCTCGTACTCCGCCAGCCCAAGGACGGGACGCGCCAGCAGCGGCATCCACGGCAGCGCCACGATGACCGCGCCGAGCAGCAGCGTCAGCGGCACCAGGTAGAGGCCCATGAGTCCGGGCGCGGCGGTCGCCAGGCCCACCGCCAGATAGACGGTGGCGCCCCTCGATCGCCGCAGCTGCCGCCCCATACAGATCACCGTATTCCACCTGGGAACGCCCTTGGACCGGGCCAGCCCCCGTCCCATGGTGTAGCTGGCTACACCATGGATCCGGGGTCACGCCCTGATGGCGGACGATCTTCCGGTGCCTAGCGTCGATGACGTGAACAGCGCGATGACCAGCATGCCCGCCGCACCGGCGGTGCGCCTCGACTCGGTGACCAGGGCCTACGGACAGGTGAGGGCGCTCGACGGCGTCTCCTGGGCCTTCCCTCCCGGCGGTTTCACCGCCGTGATGGGGCCGTCCGGCTCCGGAAAGAGCACCTTCCTCCAGTGCGCCTCCGGGCTCGACCGGCCGACCTCCGGGACGGTCTGGATCGGCGACACCGACCTCGGGCGGCTCCGGGAGGCCGCCCTGACCCGGCTTCGCCGCGAGCGGATCGGGTTCGTGTTCCAGGCGTTCAACCTCATCCCGTCCATGGACGTCGAGGAGAACGTCGCGCTGCCCCTGCGGCTCGGAGGCGGCCGGGTCGACCGGGACCGGATCGCCGCGGTGCTGGGCCGGGTCGGCCTCGCCGACCGGATGCGGAGCCGCCCGAGCGAGCTGTCCGGCGGGCAGCAGCAGCGCGTGGCGCTCGCCCGTGCCCTGGTGACCGAGCCCGAGGTCGTGTTCGCCGACGAGCCGACCGGGGCGCTCGACCCGCGCACCGCCCGCGAGGTGCTGCGCCTGATGCGCGAGGCCGTGGACGTGGCGGGCCAGACGGTCGTGCTGGTCACCCACGACCCGGTCGCCGCGTCCTGGGCCGACTCTGTGCTGTTCCTGGACGGCGGCCGGATCGTGGAGGAACTGCGCTCCCCGACCGTCGCGTCCGTGCTGGCCCGTTGGGACGGGGTGGCCGCGTGAGGCCCCGCCGCTCCGACTTCCAGGGCGCGTCCCTGGGCGTCTTCGTGACCCTCCTGCTCGCGACCGTGCTGGTCGGGGCGTTCGGCGTGCTGCTGGAGTCGGGTCTCCGCGCGCACGCCCCCACCGAGCGGTACCAGGCGGCGCGGGCGGTCGTCACCACGCCCGCCCGCGTCGGGCTCCTGACCAAGGAAGTGGGCTCGAAGCCCAAGATGAAGTACCGGCCGAGGACCGAGCTGCCGCGCATCCCCGTGTCGGCCGCCGACCGCCTCCGGCAGGTGCCAGGTGTCCGGGCGGTCGTCGCGGACGTGTCGTTCCCGCTCGTGACCGCCTCCGGCCCCTCCGCCGGGGCCGTCCTCTCCGGTCACGGCTGGGATTCGGCCGCGCTGGGCCGCATCGCGCCGTCCTCCGGACGGGCTCCGCAGGCGCCCGACGAGGTCGTGCTGCCCGCGTCCGCCGGAGCGAAGGTCGGCCAGGCGGTCAGGCTCCAGGCGAACGGCGCGCCCACGGTGTACCGCGTCACCGGCCTGGTCGGCTCGGGTCCGGCCGCGGCGTACTTCGCTCCGGGCACGGCTGCCGAGCTGAGCGGCCACCCGGGATCCGCCTCCGCGCTCGGCGTCCTCGCCGACCACGACGCCAAGATCGGCGACCTGCGTGCCGCCGCGCCCGGACTGACCGTCCTGACCGGTTCGGCGCGCGGCGACGCCGAGGACCCGTCGGTCGCCGCCGTCCGGCCCGACATGATCGAACTCGCCTCGGGAGTCGGCGGAACGTCGCTGATGGCCGCGCTGATCGTGGTCGGCGGCCTGCTCGGGCTCCAGGCACGCCGCCGGTCCCGCGAGTACGCACTGCTCCGCGCCGTCGGCGCGACGCCGGGCCAGGTGCGCGGACGCGTCGTCCAGGAGGCCCTCCGGACGGCGCTGCCCGCCGCCGCCATCGGCGGGGCCCTGTCGCTCGCCGCCGGAGCCGCCCTGCACGCCGCGATGCGCGACAAGGGCGTGCTGCCGCCCGGTTTCGCCCTCGCGCTGAGCCCGCTGCCCGCCCTCGCCTCGCTCGCGATCACCCTGGTCGCCACCCTGCTGGTGGCGCTCCTGGCCTCGCTGCGCGTGTCGGGGGTCCGGCCCGCGCAGGCCCTCGGCGAGACCGCCGCCGACCCGTCCGGGGTCGCCCGCTGGCGGGTCATCGCGGGGGCGCTGCTGGTGGCGGCCGGGCTGAGCACCCTCGGACTCTCCCTGAAGACGTCCGGGGCGGTCGCGGCGGCCTCGCTCAGCGGCATGATCATGTCGCTGATGATCGGCGTCGCGTTCCTCTCGCCGCTCATCGCCCGGCTCGGCGCGCAGGTCCTGGGCGGCGTCGTGGCCCTGCTCGCGCCCGTCACCGGACGGCTCGCACGGCAGGCCGCCGCGTCCGCCGCCCCGCGCGCGGGCGCGGTGCTGACACCGGTCGCGCTCGTCATCGCGTTCGCGCTGGTGCAGCTGACCGGCGTCGCGACGATCATGGACGCGACGTCCGCGCAGGCGAGCGCCGCCAACCGCGCCGACCGGATGCTCGTGTCGTCCGGGCCGGGCGTGCCGTCCGGGGCCGCCGAGGCCGTCCGGGGCGTCCCCGGGGTGACGGCCGTGACACCGGTCCACCGCACGACCGTGGTCATGCCGGTGCGCGAGGTGGGCGATGTCGAGCTGCGTTCGTACCCCGCCCGCGGCCTCGGCGCGGACGCGTCCAAGACCGTCGACGCCAAGACCACCAAGGGCGGCCTCGACGCGCTCACCGGCACGTCCGTCGCCCTCAGCAAGGACGTCGCGGGCGGCGCGAGGATCGGCTCGTCCCGCACGCTCTTCCTCGGCGACGGCACCAAGATCAACGCCCGCGTCGTCGCCGTCTACGAGCGCGGCCTCGGCCTCGGTGACATCCTGCTCCCCCGCGACCTGGTCGCCGCGCACACCGGCTCGCCGCTGGACGACCACGTCCTCGTCCGCTGCTCCGGGCCGTGCTCGCCCGAAACGCTGCGCGCGCTCGACGCGGTCGCCGCCCGCTTCACCGGCGTGCGCGCCGTGGACCGCGCGGCGTTCGGCGAGGCGACCTCGCGCGAACTGCGCACGCAGGAGTTCCTCAGCCAGATCATCGTGGCGGCGATCGGCGGGTTCGTCCTGGTCGGCGTCGTCACCACCCGGCTCCTCGCGGTCGCCTCGCGCCGCCGCGAGCTCACGCTGCTCCACAAGGTCGGCGCGACCCGCGCGCAGGTGCGCGGCTCGGTCCGGCTCGAGGGCGTGATCGTGCTCGGCACCGGCGCCATCACCGGCCTCGCGGTCGCGGCCCTGGCCACCGTGGCCCTCGCGATGTTCGTCACCGGGACGCCCGTCCCCTCCCCGCCGTCCCTCCCCTTCGTCCACTGAGATTCGTCCACTGAGAAAGGACCGCCTCGATGAGCGCGAGCACCCGCTGGACGCTGTTCGTCATGCTGCTGACCGTGAACGTCGTCTACCAGTTGGTGTACCCCAACACCTGGCACCAGATCGCCGTCAGCTCCCTCACCGGCCTCGGTCTGATCGGGCTTCTGATCGAATACCTCGCCCGCGGCCGTCGGGAGCGGTGAACCGTGCGCGTGCCCGCGCGGTCGCCGTTACGATCCTGGAGTGCCAAGATCGGTGTTGGCACGAATTGGACCGGAACGGCGTGATATGGACGACCTGGACCTCGACCTCCGAGAGCGGCTGCCGGGAGACCTCCCGAAGCTCTTCCCCGACGGCGACGCGGAGCGCGCCCTGTCGGTGGCGCTCCCGCCCGGGGACGTCGTCTGGCCCGATCCCGGCTACCCGCAGCGGCAGTTCATCCGCGCGCCCGCGTTCTGGGTGAGCGACGACCCGGTCGACGCCGGGCTGTGGGCACGAGTGCGCGCCGAGCACCCGCGCTCCGGGCTCTGGCCGGTGCTGCTGGACGAGTCGGACCAGCCCTGGTCGGCCGGGCAGGTCGCCCCCGAGCCGGTCGCCGAGATCGGCAACTACGAGCCCGCCGCGTTCATGTACGAGGTGTGGAGCGACTACGCCGAGCAGGCCGCCGCGGAGGACTTCAAGGACCTGGAGCCCTACGGGCGGCACTGCCCCGGCCCGGCCCCCTCCGGCCCCCACCTGGACGACCCGGACGCCGCCGCCGACCGGCACGCCCGCGTCCTCGCCGCGCGCGGCATGTCGCTCGGCCTGGTCGCGGTCGACCGGGGCGCGGACGTGCTCGCCGCGATCGGCTGGCAGGGGGCGCTGAACCACAACGAGTGGACCGCCCCGCTCGCCGCCGTCGTCCGCGGCTGGGAGGACCGGTTCGGCGCGCGCGTCGTCGGACTCGGCTTCAACACCCTCGAGCTGAGCGTCGCCTCGCCGCCGGTCACCACCCGGCACGCCGTCCAGGTCGCCGCCGAGCACTGGGCGTTCTGCCCCGACATCCTCTTCCAGGGCCCCGGCACGCTCGCCGGATACGCCGAGGAGATCCGCGGCAAGACCTGGTGGTCCTTCTGGTGGGACTGAACTGCCGGAGCCGACGTGGCGGGGACGACCTCGCGAGACTGACACTCCGTCTCCGGTGACACGGACGTCCACCACTGGATCACACGCCGCCTGACTGTCTACGATGCCCGTCTTGGCGGGATTCATGAAGAACGGCGGTCAGGGTGCGCTGGACGGGACGCGGGCACGGCCCCAGTCGGAAGCGCGGGCGAAGCCCACAGCGGGGACGCGGCCACGGTCACGAGCGAAGAACGCGTGACCGCGCGCTTCCCGTCGTGGTCGGCACGGCCGTCACGGCCACGCTCGCCGCCAACATCGGCGTGGTCGTCTCCGGCATCGCCTCCCCCTCCTCCGAGCAGAACAGGTCCGGCCGCCTGGTCGCCGTCGCCGACGGAGCCGTCCCCAAGCCGCCCACGGTCGCGCCGCTGACCCGCACCCTCACCCCCCACCTGCTCGTCGCCGGGACCGGCACGCTGCCGCCCGACGCCGTGGCGAGGGTGCGCGCGCTGAAGGGCGTCGCCGGAGCGACCGTCGTGGACGCCGCGCGCGCCCAGGTCGCCGGACGGCAGGTCGGGCTGCTCGGCGTCGACCCGTCCGACTTCCGCGCCTTCGTGCCGAAGCAGAGCGGCGCGTCCGACCAGCTCTGGCAGACGGTCGCGACCGGCGGCCTCGCCGTCTCCTTCACCATGTCCCAGGAAGGCTCGGTGCCGCTCGGCCAGGTCGTCCCGGCGGGCAGCGCGTCGCACCCCGGACGGCTCCGCGTCGCCGCCTACGCCGCCCTCGGCATCGACGACGTGGACGCGGTCGTGTCACGCGCCCAGGCGCGTTCCCTGGGCATGCCCGACGGCAACGCGCTGCTGCTCAGCGCCCCGAAACTCGACGCCGGCAAGCTGCAGAAGCAGTTGAGGCGCATCCTCCCGAAGGGGACGAAGTTCGCGGCCCTCAACGCCCCGTCCGCGCCCGCCCGGACCACGACGCCGCGCTCGCAGCCGCAGGTGTCCGGACGCCCCGACGGCGTCTCCACCGCCCGCTCCCTGATCACCGGCAACACCGTCACCCCGACCATGCGGGACCTCGTGCTGGAGATCGACGGCGCCTTCGGGCCGTTCCCGACGATCGGCTGCTACCGCTCCGGCGCGGACGCCCAGGACCACGCCGACGGCCGCGCCTGCGACTTCATGGAGAGCGGCGGCGGCGCCATGCCGAGCGCCTCCGCGCAGCGCCACGGCGACCAGGTCGCCGCCTACGCCGTCGCGAACGCGTCCCGGCTCGGCGTCTCCTACGTCATCTGGAAGCAGCACATCTGGAACATCGCCCGCGCCTCCGAGGGCTGGCGTCCGATGGCCGACCGCGGCGGCATCACCGCCAACCACTACGACCACGTCCACATCTCGGTCCTGCGGTAGGCGAGCCCTCCACGTCGTCAGTCCACACCTCCGCCCGGCGGGTAGGCGAGCCCTCCGCGACGTCAGTCCACACCTCCGCCCGGCGGGTAGGCGAGCCCTCCGCGACGTCAGTCCACACCTCCGCCCGGCGGTAGGCGAGCCCTCCGCGACGTCAGTCCTTGGGGAGGGCCTGTTCGCACCAGACGGCCTTGCCCGTCACGGTGCGACGGACGCCCCAGCGGCGCGCGAGGCGTCCGACGACGTGGAGGCCGCGGCCGGTCTCGGCGAGCGCCGTGTCGTCCGGCTCGTAGGTGCCGTGCACGCGGGGCCTGCCGTCGGACGAGTCCTGGACCTCGCACAGCAGCCCGCCCTCGCGGACCAGGCGCAGCGTGACCCGTCCCCCGGCGTGCCGGATCGCGTTGGTGACCAGCTCGGACGCGAGCAGCGCCGTCGAGTCGGCCAGCTCGCCCAGGCCCCACCTCTCCAGGCGGTCGCGGACCAGGCCGCGGGCTCGGCGCACCGCCGCGGGCTCGGCGGGCAGCTCCCAGCTCACGTGGTGGGACGCCGGGATGCGCCGCAGCCGCGCGACGAGCATCGCGATGTCGTCCCGGTGCCGGTCGTCGAAGACGCCGCCGAGCGCCCCGTCGCACAGGTCCGCCAGCGACGACGCCCCCCTCGAGCCGCCCATCCCGCCCGCCGAGGCGTCCGCCTCCTCGCGGCGGTCGAAGACGCGACGGAGCCGGGCGAGGCCGTCGTCGATGTCGCGGCCCCGGTTCTCGACCAGGCCGTCGGTGTAGAGGAACAGCAGCGTGCCGTCCTCGACGGTGAACACGCGGCTGGCGACCGGGCCGTCGCCGACGCCGAGCGGCGGGGACGGCGGGACGTCCAGGTAGGTCGCGGGCGCGCCGGGCGCGGCGAGCAGCGGCGGCAGGTGCCCGGCGCTGGCGACCTCGCACCGCCCGGTGACCGCGTCGTACACCACGTACGCGCAGGTCGCGAAGTGCGGCTCGCGCTCGCCGAGGGTGGACATCAGCAGGTCGAGCCGTTCCAGGGCCTCGGCGGGCGGCAGGTCGAGCCCGGCGAGGGTGTGGATCGCGGTGCGCAGCCGTCCCATCGTCACGGCGGCGCGCACCCCGTGCCCGGCGACGTCGCCGACGACGAGCGCGACGCGTCCGCCGGGCAGCGCGATCGACTCGTACCAGTCGCCGCCGACCTCCACCAGCCGCGAGCCCGGCAGGTAGCGGTGGTGCACGTCGACCGAGGACGGCGCGGACAGGCCGGTCGGCAGGAGGCTGCGCTGCAGCGTGAGCGCGGTGGCGCGTTCCCGGCCGTACCGGCGCGCGCCGTCCACGAACCGGGCGGCGCGCGCCGCGAACTCCATCCCGATCTCGATGTCGTAGGCGTCGAACGGGCGGTGCGCGGTGTCGCGGGTGCAGACGAAGAATCCGGCCGCGCCCGGCCGGTCCGAGTCGTCCAGGCGGACCGGCAGGAGCAACAGCGACATGCCCTTCAGCAGGTCGGCGACCGGCGGGCGGCCCCACTTCTCGGCGAGCAGCGTCGCGTCCTCGCCGCCGAGCGCGGTCAGGACGGGCTCGCCGGTCAGCAGGCACCGCTCGTGCGGCGTCCCGGACGGGTAGACCAGCACCTCGCCGGTCGGGAACGCCGCGTCCCAGGCCGAGTCGCCGTCGTCGGAGGCGAGCGCCATCCGCCGCAGCGGCGGCGTGCCGGACGCGGGCGGCTCCTCGGCGTCGACCACGCTCTCCAGGAGCAGCAGCGCGCCGGAGTTGCAGAAGTGCGGGACCAGGACGTCGATCAGGCCGCGCGCGAGCAGGTCGAGATCGAGGGTCGCCCCGATGCGGGGCAGGCCGTCCTCCAGGAGCGCGCGCCGGGTGACGGCCGGGTCGACGAACCGGTCGACGAGCGGCGTGGGCATCCGGATCACGGCGAGGGCGGCGGGGCAGGCGGCGGCGCCGGGCACGACCGGGCTCATCGGGTGGACGGTCACCACGGCCTCGCGCGCGACGCCCGCGTCGAGCTCGGCGGCCGAGCCGACCGGCAGCATGACGGTGCGCTCGCGGCCGGACCGCAGCGCCTCGGCCAGCGGCGCCGCGCCGCCGGGCACGACGTCCTCCAGCAGCGCGCCGCGCAGGCCTCCGGGACGGCCCGCGAGCAGCGTCTCGGCGTTCCGGTCGGACTGGATCACGCCGCCCGCCGAATCCAGGCCGAGCAGAAGAATCCGGGTGGACGACTCCATCGCATGATTATGGAACATTGGCGCTTCCCGGCGCGGCGATATGACCTTGGAGTTTCCTGAAAATCGGCCGAACGGCCATTCCCCGATAATGGCCACCCGGTCATTTCCGGCAACCGTCGCCGTCCGGACCGTTCCACCGTCCAGGACCTGCGCACCCCGCCGCCCCGGGCCCGCGCGAACCCCGCCCGGACCCCCGCCTGGGACCGCTCAGGACTTGCCGAAGACCTGCGGAGGCGGCACCGGCGCGTCGACGTCCTGGCCGTCCCTCAGCACCGCCGCGCCCGCCGCGAACGCGGCGAGGTCGTCCCCCTCGAGCAGCCGCGCGCGGAAGATCCCGCCCGCGGCGCGCCGGGTCAGCTCGGCGACCGGCAGCGGCGCCCGGGACGCCACGAGGATCAGGTTGCCGAACCGGCGCCCGCGCAGCACACCGGGGTCGCCGAGCAGCAGGGCGTGCGGGAACACCGACCGGACGGTCGAGGCGACGCGGCGCGCGAACGGCAGCCGGAACCCGTCCGCGACGTTCATCACGTAGGCGCCGCCGGGCCGCAGGACGCGCGCGACCTCGCGGGTGAACTCCTCGGTCGTCAGCTCGACCGGGATGGACGCCTCGCTGAAGGCGTCCAGCACCACCAGGTCGTCCGCGCCGTCCGGGACCGCGGCGAGCCCGGAGCGCCCGTCGACGACCCGGATCTTCAGGCCGGGGACGTTCTTGACGGGCAACTGCTCCCGGACGAGCTGGACGAGCCGTCCGTCCGGCTCCAGCACCACCTGGCGGGAGCCCGGGCGGGTCGCGGCGACGTAGCGGGGCAGCGTGCAGCCCGCGCCGCCGATGTGGACGGCGTCGAACGGCTCGCCGGGGGCGCCGAGGCAGTCGACCACGTCGCCCATCAGCCGCATGTACTCGAAGTCGAGGTAGGTCGGGTCGGCCAGGTCGACGTACGACTGCGGAACACCGCCGACCAGCAGCACCCAGCCGCCGTCGCGGTCGGCGTCGCGCAACAACTCGGCCTCGCCACCGGTGATCTCGTAGCGGTCCGCGCGGGGGCCGTCCCCGCTCCTGCTGCCCTTGCGCGCCATGCCCTCAGCCTATGCGTCCCCCGGCGCCCCCAGGACGGCCGGAGCGGCGGCGAAGTGGCAGGCGCTGGGGTGGTCCGAGCCGTCCCTGACCTCCAGCGCCGGGACCTCCTCGGCGCACACGTCGGCGGCCTTCCAGCAGCGGGTCCGGAACCGGCAGCCGGACGGCGGGTCGATCGGCGACGGCGGCTCGCCCTCCAGCTCGATCGCGGCGGGCGGCGCCTCCGGGTCGGGCACCGGAACGGCCGACAGCAGCGCCTGGGTGTACGGGTGCGTCGGGTTCCGGTAGATCTCCGCCGCGGTCCCGGTCTCGACGATCTTCCCCAGGTACATCACGGCGACCCGGTCCGACACGTACCGGACGGCGGCCAGGTCGTGGGCGATGAACACATACGACAGGCCGAGTTCGCGCTGCAGGTCCGCGAGCAGGTTCATGACCTGCGCGCGCACCGACACGTCCAGCGCCGACACCGGCTCGTCGCACACCACCACGTCCGGGCGCAGCGCGAGCGCGCGGGCGATCCCGACGCGCTGCCGCTGCCCGCCGGAGAACTGGTGCGGATAGCGGTCCACGTGGCTCGGGTCGAGGCCGACCAGCTCCAGCAGCTCGCGGACACGTGTCCGCCGCTCGCCCTTCGGCGCGACGTCCGGGTGGATCGCGAACGGCTCGGCCACGATGTCGCCGATCGTCATGCGCGGGTCCAGCGAGGAGTACGGGTCCTGCAGCACCATCTGGACACGGCGGCGCAGGGCGCGCAGCTCGCGGCGCGGCATGCCGAAGACGTCCCGGCCGTCGAACCGGACCGTCCCGGCCGTGGGCCTCTCGTCGGCGAGCAGGAGGCGCGCGAGGGTGGTCTTGCCGCAGCCGGACTCGCCGACGACGCCGAGCGTCTCGCCGCGCCGCAATTCCAGGTCCACGCCGTCCACGGCCTTGACCGTCCCGACGGCCCGCTTCACCACCACGCCCCGGGTGATCGGGTAATGCTTGACCAGGCCGTCCACCTGGAGGATCGGTTCATCCGGCATGTTCCACCTCCGTCTCCCCTGCGTACACCTCGGCCGCGAAGTGACAGGCCGCCTCGTGTCCCGGCGCGACGGCGACCAGCGGCGGCTCCTGCTCCGCGCACACCGCCTCGGCGCGCGGGCAGCGCGGACGGAACGGGCACCCGGACGGCAGCGCCGCCGGGTCCGGCGGGGCGCCGCGCACCGGCTCGAGGCGTCCGGCGTCCTGGTCGAGCCGCGGCACCGAGGCGAGCAGCCCGAGCGTGTACGGGTGCGCGGGACGTGCGTACAGCTCCCGCGCGGACGCGCGTTCGGCGACCGTCCCGGCGTACATGACGACCGTCCGGTCCGCGATGCCCGCGACCACGCCGAGGTCGTGGGTGATGAGGACCAGGCCCATGCCGAGTTCGTCGCGCAGCCGCGCGAGCAGCCGCATGATCTGCGCCTGGACGGTCACGTCCAGCGCGGTCGTCGGCTCGTCGGCGATCAGCACGTCCGGCTCCAGCGCCAGCGCCATCGCGATCATGATGCGCTGCCGCTGCCCGCCGGAGAACTGGTGCGGGTAGTCGCCGAGCCGCGTCGCCGCGGACGGGATCGCGACCCGTTCCATCAGCTCGACGGCCTTCGCCCGGGCCTCCTTGCGGCCGGTGCCGCGGTGCGCCCGGTACATCTCGGCGAGCTGCGCCCCGACCGGGATCACCGGGTTGAGCGCGGTCAGCGCGTCCTGGAACACCATCGCGATCCGGTCGCCCCGGAAGCGGCGGCGCTCCTTGTCGGGCAGGCCGAGCAGCTCGGTCCCGTCCAGCTTCACCGAGCCGCCGGTGATCCGGGCGGGCGGGGTGTCGAGGATGCCCATCACGGCCTGCGCCGCGACGCTCTTGCCCGAGCCGGACTCGCCGAGGATCGCCAGGGTCTCCCCCGCCGCCAGCGTGTAGCTCAGCCCGTTGACCGCGCGCACCTCGCGTCCGCGCACGCTGAAGGCGACCCGCAGGTCGCTCACCTCGAGCAGGGGCGTCGCGTCGCCGTCCCCGGGGCCGGTCGGATTCTTGGTCGCCGCAGTCATGGTCACCGCAGTTTCGGGTCCAGGGCGTCGCGCACCGCGTCGCCGAGCAGCAGGAACGACAGCACCGTGGCGGACAGGAACAGCGCCGGGAAGACCAGCAGGTGCGGGTGGTCCACGACGTAGGACTGGGCCAGGTTCAGCTGGAGCCCCCAGGACACCTTCGGGTACTGGAGGCCGACGCCGAGGAAGTCCAGCGTGGCCTCGCCCGCGATGACGTTCCCGACGTTCAGCGTCGCCACCACGATCACCGGCGCGATCGCGTTCGGCAGGACGTGCCGGGCCATGATCCGCGCGTCGGACGCGCCGAGCAGCCGGGCCGCGCGCACGTAGTCGGCGTCCCGGACCGAGATCACCTGCCCGCGCATGATCCGGACCATGGTCGTCCAGCCGAGCAGCACCAGCACCAGCGTCATCGCGCCGATCCCGTGGCCGGGGAAGGCGACCAGCACGACGGTCGCGCCGAGCACGAACGGCAGGCCGAAGAACACGTCGGTGAGCCGGGCGATCACCGCGTCCACGACGCCGCCGTAGTAGCCCGACATCAGCCCGAACACCAGCGCGATGAGCAGCGCGAACAGCGTCACGACCACGCCGATCAGCAGGGTCGGCCGGGCGCCGTGGACGACGTGCGCGTAGTAGTCGCAGCCGGCCAGGTCGGTGCCGAACCAGTGCGCCCCGGACGGTCCCTGCTTGGCGACGTTCGGGTCGCAGTTCTGGTTGACGCCCCGGTCGGTGAACAGGCGCGGGACGGCCGCCATCAGCGCGACCAGCACCAGCACGGCCGACGCCGTCCAGAACAGCGGGCGGCGGCTCAGGTCGTACCAGGCGTCCCGCCACAGGGACGCGGCCGGGCCCTCGACCAGCCCGCCCGCCTCGGCGACGGCCGCGCCGGTCTCCCCGGTCTGCACGTCAGTCATAGCGGATCCTCGGGTCGAGCAGGCCGTAGAGCAGGTCCACGACGAGGTTCACCAGGATGAAGATGAGCACGAGCAGGGTGACCGCGCCGACGACGACGGGCCCCTCCTTGAGCTGGATGGACTGGAACACCTGCTGGCCGACGCCGGGCAGGTTGAAGATGCCCTCGGTGACGATCGCGCCGCCCATGAGCGACCCGAAGTCGACGCCGAGGTAGGTGACGACGGGGATCAGCGAGTTGCGCAGCCCGTGCCGGACGACCACGCGCGTCCGGCTGAGGCCCTTCGCGCGGGCCGTCCGGACGTAGTCGGCGCGCAGGTTCTCGGCCAGGCTCGTCCGGGTGAGGCGCGCGACGTAGGACAGTCCGAACGAGCCGAGCACCATGCCGGGCAGCAGGTAGCTGTAGGGCCAGCCGTCGTCCACGCCCGCGGACGGGAAGATCGGCCACTTCACCCCGAGCAGGATCTGCGCGGTGTACCCGACGACGAACACCGGGACGGCGATCAGCAGCGTCGTCCCGCCGAGGACGAGCGTGTCGGCGAGCTTTCCGCGGCGCAGGCCCGCCCACACGCCGAGCGCGATGCCGAAGACGAGCTCGAAGGCCCAGGCGGTGACCGCGAGCTTCGCGGTCACCTGCCAGCGTCCGGTCAGCATGGCGCTGACCTTCTGGCCGTCGTAGTTCTCGCCCAGGTCCCCGTGCGCGAGCAGTCCCCACATGTACTTGCCGTACTGCTCGAGCAGCGGGTCGTTCAGGTTGTACCGCTCACGCAGCGTGTGCAGGACGCTGTCCGGGACCGGCTTGTCCCCGGCCATCGCCTGGATCGGGTCGCCCGGCAGGGCGAACACCAGCAGGTAGATCAGCAGGGTCGTGCCGATGAAGACCGGTACCGCCTGGAGCAGCCGCCGCAGTGCGTACCGCCACATCTACTTCTTCACCGTGACTTCGTCCACCAGCAGGCCGAGCGCGTAGGGGGTGACGGTCACGTTGTCGACCTTGCTGGACCGGCCCGCCTGGCCCGCCCAGGTCCACAGCGGGATCTGCGGCATCTCCTGGAGCGCGACGTCCTCGGCCTGGTTGTAGAACTTGACGGCCTCGGCCTGGTCGGCCGCGCCGTTGGCCTTGCCGATGAGGTCGTTGAACGGCTTGCTGTCCCAGCCCATGCGGTTGCCCGGCCCGTACATGTTCTCCAGGTAGTTCTGGGGGCTCGGGTAGTCGGCCTCCCAGTTCTGCCGGTACGGGCCCTTCTCCCCGCGCTTGCGCAGGAGGCTGAAGTAGTCGGACGCCGGGATCTGCCGGAACTGCACGTCGGTGATGCCGAGGTTCTGCTTCAGCGAGTTCGCGACGATCTGCATCCACTGGTAGTACGTGGGCTGCGCGTTGGAGAAGTACAGCTCCATCGTGCCCTTGAACCCGCCGGCCTCCTGGAACAGCTGCTTGGCCTTGGCCGGGTTGAAGGCGCACAGCTCGCCGCAGGCGTTGTCGCGGTGCCCCTGGACCGCGGGCGGCAGGATCGAGTCGGCCACGATGTAGTCGCCGTTGTAGACCGCCTTGTTGATGCCCTGCCGGTCGATGGCCATGGAGATGGCCTGCCGGAACTTGGGGTTGGCGTAGCGGGAGTCCCACAGCGGGAAGGCGAGGTAGTCGATCGTGCTCTTCTTGTGCGCGATGAACCGGTCGCCGAGCAGCCGCTTCGCCTCGGGCACCTTCGCCGCCGGGATCGTCTGCAGGACGTCGATGCGTCCGGCGCGCAGGTCGGTGTAGGCGGTGTCGGCGCTGGAGTAGCTCTTCCAGGTGATGCCCTTGTTGTGCGGCTTGCGCTGCCCCTGGTAGCCCTCGAACGCCTTCGCCTTGATCTGGACGTTGTGCTGCCAGTTGCCGTCCATCTCGTACGGGCCGTTGCCGATCGGGTGGTCGTCGAACGCCTTCATGTCCTTGAAGGCGGCCTTCGGCAGCGGCGCGTACGCCGGGTAGGTCAGCAGGTACGGGAACTGGCTGAACGGCCCGTCCAGCGTCACCTTGAGCGTCGTGTCGTTCTCGACCTGGAGACCGGACAGCTTGTCGGTCTTCGGCTTGGCGTTGGTGTCCTCGGGGTTGAGGTCGGCGTAGCCCTGCAGGTGCTGGAAGTACTCGTTCGCCTGGGTGGCGTTCGGCCCGTAGGCCGCCCAGTTCCACGCGTCGGCGAAGCTCGAGGCGGTCACCGGCTCGCCGTTGTGGAACTTGCGGCCGGGCTGGAGCTTGATCGTCCAGGTCTTCTGGTCGGCGGTGTCCACCGACTGGGCGGCCAGCGGGTACGGCTTGCCGTCCTTGGTGAGCCCCTCGATGTTGTCGAACAGGTTCGTGATGACGTCGAAGGAGTAGCTGCTGGTGGTGTTGCCGGGCGTGAGGTGGTCGGGTTCGGAGTGCCCCATGGTGAAGGTTCCGTCGCCCGACTTGCCGCCTCCGCCGCAGGCCGTCGCACCCGTCGTCACGGCGAGCAACACCGCCGCGGCCGCCGCCGTTCTACCCAGGCCCGTCATGTGCCCTCCCTCGCGCGTCGCGTTGCGGAAGCCTTCGTACCGTTGAAACGATCTTCGTATCCCCGTCATGCGAGATTCGTCACCTATTCGAGATCACTTCACCGGAAGGAATCCCCCTGTGTCTGGATCGGCAGCCGCAGCGACCGCGTTCCCGGGCTCCGGCCGGGCGGACGCGTCCGCCGAGGTCAGCGACATCTGCTCCGAACTGATCCGGTTCGACACCACCAACCGGGGCGAGGGCGACGCCGAGGGCGAGCGCGCCGCCGCCGAGTACGTCGCCGGGCTCCTGGCGGACGTCGGCGCCGAGCCGGTCGTCGTCGAGTCCGCGCCGGGACGCGCCAGCACGCTCGTCCGCATCGCCGGGACCGACCCGTCCCACCCCCCGTTCCTGATCCACGGCCACCTGGACGTGGTTCCCGCCGAGGCGTCCGACTGGCGGGTCCACCCGTTCTCCGGCGAGGTCGAGGACGGCTGCGTGTGGGGACGCGGCGCCGTCGACATGAAGGGCTCGCTCGCGCTGACGCTCTCCGTCGTCCGGCAGCGGCTCCGCGAGGGCCGCCGGACGCGCGGTGACCTGGTGCTGGCGTTCCTCGCCGACGAGGAGTGCACCGGTGACTTCGGCTCCCGGCACGTGGTGACCGAGCACGCGGACTGGTTCGACGGCGTCACCGAGGCGATCAGCGAGTCCGGCGGGTACAGCGTCACGGCCCCGTCGGGCGCGCGCGTCTACCCGGTCGCGGTCGGCGAGCGGTCCACCGCGTGGATGCGGCTCACCGCGCACGGCACCGCCGGGCACGGGTCCAAGCCCGCTCCGGACAACGCGGTCGCCGAGCTGGCCCACGCGATCTCGCGACTCGCCTCCTACCAGTGGCCGGTGCGGCTCACCCCGGCCGTCCGGGCGCTGATCACCGAGCTCGGCGACGTCCTCGGCGAGCCCATCGACCAGGACCGGCTGGAGGCGGAGGCCGAACGGCTCGGGCAGATCGGCAAGCTGTTCGCCGGAACGGTCCGCAACTCGGCGAACCCGACCCGGCTGGACGCGGGCTACAAGGTCAACGTGATCCCCGGCTCGGCGTCGGGCCAGGTGGACGGCCGCTACCTGCCGGGCCTGCGCGAGGAGTTCCTCACCACGATCGACCGGCTGCTCGGCCCCAGGGTGACCCGCGAGTTCATCAACCACGAGGAGGCGCTGCCCGGCGACCCGTCCGGGGCGACGTTCACCGCCCTCTCGGACGCGCTGCGCGCCGAGGACGAGGCGGCCCGTCCCGTCCCGTACGTGATGGCGGGCGGGACCGACGGCAAGTCCTTCGCGCGGCTCGGGATCCGCAGCTTCGGCTTCGCGCCGCTGCTGCTCCCGCCCGACCTGGACTACTTCGCCATGTTCCACGGCGTGGACGAGCGCGTCCCGACCGCCGGGCTGGAGTTCGGCACCCGCGTCCTGGACCGCTTCCTCGACACCCGCTGACTCCGGCCCCGCGAGACGGGGTATCCCCCAGGAGTGGATCTCACCAGCGCCGCGCGGCGGCTCTACGGGGTGGCCCCCGAGGAGTTCACCGCCGCGCGCCGCGAACTCGTGGAGCTCGCCCGGAAGGACGGTGACGCCGCGCTCGCCAAGCGGGTCGGGGCGCTGCGCCGTCCGACCATGTCGGCGTGGGCGGTGAACCTGCTGTCCCGGGACGCGGCGCCGGAGCTCCAGATGCTCCTGGACACCGGGTCCGACCTGCGCGCGGCGTGGGCGGAGGGCCGGCCGATCGGCGGGCTGGAGCAGCGGCGCGGCGAGCTGGTCGACCTGCTCGTCCGGGCCGCCCGCCGCCTCGCCGACCAGGCCGGGCGGCCCCTGCGCGACCCGGCCGTCCGGGAGGTGGAGGACACCCTGCTCGCCGCGACCGTCGATCCGGGCGCGGCGGACGAGGTCGGCGGGGGCGCGCTGACCCGTCCGCTGAGCCACACCGGCTTCGTCCCCGCGGGCTTCGCGCCCGCCGCCTCGCCTGCTCCGGCCGCGACGCCCGCCACCAAGCGCGCGGCGGCCCCGAGAACGACTCCGAACCACAATCCGTCCGCGGCACGGCAGAAGACCCAGGTCACCGGGAAACGGACTGAGCGTGCCCGTCAGCGTGCCGAGACGGCCAAGCAGGCAGAGGAGGCCGACCAGCGCGCGGCGAAGGCGGAGCGGCTCCTGGAGTCGCGAGAGGCGGAGGCCGAGGCGGCCCGCCGGGAGCTGGACGAGGCGGAGGCCGGCGTCGAACGGCTCCGCGCCGACCTGGAGGCCGCCGAACGCCACAGTGATCGCCTTCAGCGGCGCGCGGAACGCGCGGAACGGCGCCGGGCGCAGGCCGCCGACGCCGCCGCGCGCGCCCGAACGAAAGCGGACGAATACGGATGATCCTCACCCCCCGCTGACAGAACGCACCGCCGCCATGCAGTAGGTTCGGGGCCGAACGAGATTCGGAACCGAGGGGGACGACAGGTGGCGGAACCGCTGACGGAGCAGCCCGCGGACTGGACCGAGCCGGGCGCGCACCCGGTCGCGCCCGGCGTGCACCGCATCCCGCTCCCGCTGCCCGTCGCGTCCCTGCACGCGGTCAACGTGTACGTGATCGAGGAGCCGGACGGCCTGGTCGTGGTCGACTCCGGCTGGGCCATGCCGGACAGCCGCAAGGCCCTGGAGGGCGCGCTGCGGCTACTCGGCCACCGCCTGGAGGACGTCGCGCAGTTCCTCGTCACCCACGCCCACTGGGACCACTACTCCCAGGCCCTCGCCCTGCGCGCCGACTTCGGCGGACGGGTCCGGATCGGCCGTGGCGAGCGGCCCACGATCGAGGCGTTCGACGTCCGGGACCGCCTGTACCCGCGCCAGGCGGAGCTGCTGCGCCGCAGCGGAGCGGACGCGATCGCCACCGAGATCGCCGAGCTCGTCGTGAACGCCGCCGAACGCCAGATGATGCCGGACATCCTGCCGGACGCCTGGCTCGACGACGGCGAGCGCGTCGACCTGACGCGCCGCTCGCTCGACGTCTTCGCCACCCCCGGCCACACGCGCGGCCACGTCGTCCTGCGCGACGCCGCCGCCGGGCTGCTGTTCGCCGGGGACCACGTGCTCCCCCACATCAGCCCGTCGATCGGCCTGGAGACCGAGCCGGAGCCCAAGCCCCTGCGCAGCTACCTGGACTCGCTCCGGCTCGTCCGGGACATGCCGGACACCCTGCTCCTCCCCGCGCACGGAGCGGTCACCCCGAGCGTCCACACCCGCTTGGACGAGCTGCTGCACCACCACGAGCAGCGCCTCGACGTCGCCGCCGGGCACGTCCGCGCGGGCCACGGCACGGCCTACGAGGTCGCCGCCGCGATGTCCTGGACGCGCCGCCAGCGCAAGCTGGACGACCTGGACGTGTTCAGCCGGATGCTCGCCGTCCTGGAGATCGACGCGCATCTGGACGTCCTCGTCGACCAGGGCGTCCTCGTCGCCCACGAGGCCAACGGCGTCCGCACCTACGCGCTCGCGTAAGGCCCGCGTCCGCTGGGGTCACGCCCGAGGTAGGCCACCAGAAGATCGCCGGGGTCGGTGGCGTCCGGCACCGGAACGGGCCGGGCGAACAGCGCCCCGCGCATGTCCGCCGTGACGAGCCGGGGCGCGTGCCGCAGCAACCCCAGCGCCAGCCCCGGCGGAACGGGACGCCGCGCACCCGTCGCCCGCCCGACGTCCCAGCCGTGGACGGTCAGCTCCATCGCCCCCACCACGGCCAGATCGGCCCGCCCGAGGACGCAGTCCCCGACGGCCACCAGCGCGACGTCCCCCCTCAGCCCGACCAGCCGCGTGATCCCGTCCCGGACGACGTCCACAAGATCGGCGGCACCGGCCCGGCAAGCCTCCCACCCCTCCACCGGGCCGACGATTCCACCGGTCGTCGCCTCGGCGAGCCCCGTCACCGAGGCGTCCAGATGCCCCAGCAGCGCGCGCAGATCCCACCCGGCACACGGCGTCGGGCACCCGAATGTCTCCGGCCCCACGTCCGCCAGGCTGCCGAGGGCGTACGCCGCGCCCCGCGCAAGCAGCCTCGCAGCGTCCGCGTCCCGCCTCCGCGCCGTCTCCGCGAACCGTCCCTGCGCACCGCCCGTCCCACCGCTCGCGCTCATGACACGCTCCCCTCGCCCGGAGATGACCTCCGGAGCGCGGGGAACTCATCGCCGCGGGCGCACGACCGACTCCCCATGATCATTTCGCGCGGCCGCTCGCGATGACTTTCCGCGCCCCCACCGGTCGTTCCCTCGAAGAGCCGCCAAGGCTCCGTTCCCGCGAAGGAGACGATCACGATGGCACTACCGGACGTCGTCACACCCGAGGAGTGGCTGGCCGCCCGCAAACGCCTGCTGGAGAAGGAGAAGGAGCTCACCCGCGCCCGGGACGCGCTGAACGCCGAGCGCCGCCGCCTGCCCATGGTCGAGATCGCGACCGACTACGTCTTCGAGGGCCCGGACGGCGAGGTCGGCCTGGCCGGCCTGTTCGAGGGCCGCCGCCAGCTCGTCGTCTACCACGCGATGTTCGCCCCGCAGGACGACGCGACCTGCCCGAGCTGCGCGAACTGGCTCGACCAGGTGTCCCGCGGCCACCTGAACCACCTGCGGTCCCGTGACACCACGTTCGCGGCGGTCTCGCGCGCCCCGATGGCCAAGATCACCCCGTTCCGGGAGCGGATGGGCTGGACGTTCCCCTGGTACTCGGCCGGTGAGGGCCCGTTCAACTACGACTTCCACGTCTCACTCGACCCCGACAAGGCGCCCCTGGAGTACAACTACCGCTCCGCCGCCGAGTGGAAGGCGCACGACTGGGACCCGACGAGCTGGGAGGCGCCCTACGACCTGCACGGCCTCAGCTGCTTCCTGCGCGACGGCGACACCGTCTTCCACACCTACTCGGCCTACGGCCGGGGCACCGAGGCCCTCGGCGGCTCCTACTACTTCCTGGACGTCACGGCCCTCGGCCGCCAGGAGCCGTGGGAGGAACCGAAGGACCGCACGGCCGACAACCCTCCGCAGGCGGGCGACAGGCGTCTGCCCTACCCCGACGAATACGACGTCTAGGGCGCCTGTTTAGGCTGGTCCTCCCCCTGCCCCCGGCGGAAGGACCCCATGCCCGAGCAGACCGAGATCACCTCGCCGGACGAGCTGCGCGCCCTGCTCGGCGAGGTGATGCCACGCGCCCGTGACAAAGAGCGTCCGCTCCTGCACGCCCGCGACCGCGAGTGGCTCGCCGCCTCGCCGTTCTGCCTGATCGCGACCAGCGACGCCGACGGCAACTGCGACGTGTCCCCCAAGGGCGACCCCGCCGGGCAGCTCGCGCACGTCCTGTCCGACCGCGCGATCGCGATCGCCGAACGCCCCGGGAACCGCCGCGCGGACGGGTACTTCAACGTGCTGTCCAACCCGCACGCGGGCCTGCTGTTCTTCATCCCCGGCCGGAACGAGACGCTGCGGATCAACGGCCGCGCGCGCCTGGTGCGGGAAGCGCCCTACTTCGACGCCATGGTCGTCAAGGGGCACCGGCCGCTGCTGGCGCTCGAACTCGAGATCGAGACGATCTACTTCCACTGCGCCAAGTCGTTCCTGCGCTCTCAGCTGTGGAAGCCGGAGACCTGGGACCCCGACGTGCTGCCCTCGCACGCCCGGATCACCAAGGAGGTCATGGCCACGCCGGAGAGCGTGGAGGAGCTGGAGGAGTACTACGGCGAGTCGTACTCCAAGCGGCTCTACAAATCCTGACCTACCGGAGACGCCCCTGTCATCCGGCGGTCATCGGCCCCCGCGCACGCCGCGGGGGCCGCCACCCGGAGCGTCAGCCGCTCTTGCGGCGGAACTGGCGCTGGTGGTCGGCGCGCTCGTGGACGCCCTTCACCTTTCCCGCCCCGTTCCCGCTCCGCCCACGGTTCGCGGACGCGGCGCGCTTGCGTTCCAGGGCCTCCCGGAACCTGCGCTTCACCTCGTCCTCGCCGGCTTCGTTCTCGGTCGAGTCGGCCATGTGGACCTCCAACTTTCGTAGGGCGGTACAAGCCTCGCACGTCCGCGGACCGCTCGTGGTTCCGGGCCGTCCGCTTTCAGCTGAGCGCCCACCTCGACCACCACCCCACGAAGGCCCCCGGGCCCGTCCGGTGGTTCCTGGTGGTCAGCCCGCCCGAGCGCTGCTCTCCCCATGACGATCCGCCCCGGCGGCCTGGACGGGCGCGCAGGGGTCAGAAGTTGGCGAAGTGGTTGCTCATGACGAGTTGGTTGTCGTGTTTGATCCCGGCGCCGATGAGGTTGTAGACCTGCGTGCTGCTGCCGCTGCAGTGGGGCGCGAGCCTGTAGCGGGTTTCGAAGGGGCCGCGGCTTCCGGGGAACTTCAGAACGATCTGGCCTTGGCTGGTGCGGGACCACGTGAACTTGTACGACGTGCCCGCGGCGGTGGCCTTGCCGGTGCCGTTGGCGCTGAAATCCGTCGAGAAGCCCGCGCCGGCGTTGCTGGAACTGCTGAGGCCCAGGATCGTCCCGTAGAAGTTGCTGAGGAGATCGTTGGGCTTGGCTCCGCAGTTCGGGTTGTCGGCGTCGGCGCCGGTGGCGGCCAGGACCACTCCGGCGGCGGTCCCGGTGGTCAGGGCGAGCCCGACCGCGCCGGCCGCGAGGAGCAGTCGATGCCGGAGGCTCGCACGGGTGGTGTTCATAAGCGGGGGTCCCTTTCGCTCGCCTGGGGCGGGAGAAGGCACCCGGCCCACCATCACAGAATGTGATGATCACGCGCCTTTCGCGCTCGTCAGCGAGGGAGTGTTGCCTGCTGGGCGGGAGATGCGGCCCTGACCTCGACCGATGGCATGCACCTACTCAGAGCTTCCATATATTTACACTCTGTTACCATCGGCGAGTGTCCGCGCCCACGGCCGCAACCCGCTCAGCAGCAAGGAGTGATCATGAAACGACTCCCCGGCCGGATCGCCCTCACGTTTGCCGTGGTGACGGCCGCCGCAGGGCTGACCATGCCCGCCTCCGCCACCTCAGTGGACGACAACTGCCAGCGCACCGGCTACGTCGGCGGGCTCTACAGCGGCGATCTGCCCTCGGGCAAAGAGGTCAGGCTCTACTTCAGGGAACCCGCGAACGATCAGTACACCTACACCATCGCGGGTGGCCCGAAGCAGCAGCACAGCATGGCGATCTTCCCCTACGGGGAAGGAGGCAAACGGTGGGTCAGACTCGGCGGGCCCGACTTTCACGGGGCCTTCCCCCAGAATCAATGCAACGAGCGTGGGCAGGTCGTCAAGCTCACCCTGGAAACCGAGAAGAAGCCGCGACAGCGGGTGACCATCGAGCGCGTCTGACCAACGATCCCAACGCCGGCGCCGGGCGGCGGCGATCCCTTCTCCTCAGGTCAATCGCCTGATCACCTCAGCCCCCACCACCACCAACGCCACCGCCGCCGCCACCGGGCGTGGCCCCGATGATGGCCTGCGTCTCCCGACCGATCATCTCCTGCAGCGGCACGCCGTCGATGTTGCTGAGAATGATGCCGACCCAGTCGGAGGACGGATATATGTCCCAGTTGGCGCCGACACCCGGATTGCCTCCGGCGCGCTGGTACCTCCACTGGCGGTTGACGATGGAGGCCGTGATCCCGTACGCGCCGAACGACGTCGGGCCGTGGGGGATCTTCGCGCCGGTGAGCACGTCGGCCCAGGGCCGGTCCAAAAGCGTGCCGTCGCTCAGCGCGTGCGCGAACCGGACCAGGTCCGGCGCGGTGGCGAAGCCGCCGTCCCCGGGGGCGTCGATGAAGGCGCGGCCCGGGTTCTTGCCGAGTACGTTCTGGCCAGGGCTGCTCTTGTCCAGGTTGCGGACGGCGTCGATCTGGCTGCCGTCGGCCATCGTCATGTACGGGTGCGCGATGTGCTTGTCGGTGAGCCACTGCGGCCGGGTGTAGAACGCCGAGCCGGTCATGCCGCAGCGCTTGAAGATGTTCTCCTGGACGTAGTCCCAGTAGGTCGTGCCGGCCACGGCCTCCACGATCAGCGCGGAGATGGTGACCTCCGCCTGCGCGTGGGCGGTGTCGGGAGCGCCCGGGACGCCCACCAGTCTCGCCTGCCGGGCGCGCTGCTTGTAGTACTCGTGCACCTCCTTGCGGCTCCGGAAGACGCGTCGCACGTCCTCCTCCGGGCTGTCCAGCCCGGACGTGGCGGAGAGCAGGTGGTGGACGGTCACCTGCTCGGCGATGTCCTTGGCGTAGCCCTTCAGGTGGGTGCCCACCGTGTCGGACAGCTTCAGCTTGCCCTGCTGGGCCAGTTGCAGGAGGGCCACCGCGTGGAACGGCTTGCCCGCCGAGCTGAGGCTGAACGCGATGCCTTCGTGATTGCGGATCCCCTTCTCCTTGTCGGCCATGCCGTAGCTGCGGGACAGCACCGTCCGGCCCTTGTGCGACAACAGCACCACCCCGGAGAACCTGCCCTCGGCGGCCAGCTTCGCCACGTACCGGTCATAGGCCCCGCCGGGACGGGTGTCCGGCGGGATGTCGGGGCCGGTCGGGGCCGTACGTCCCGCAGCTGCGGCATGCTCGGATCGGGAGCCCAGCAGCGGCACGGCGCCGGCCGCCACCACGCCGCCGGCCGCCAACCCGCCCAACCCGAGCAGCCGCCGCCGATTGACACCACGTACGGACTCCGAGTCCATGATCACGATCCATTCCCGATCGACGAGCCGACCGTCGCGGGGATGCTGCGGTCCATGCCTCCACTGAAGACGAGGGGCTGTTGCAGTGGCGTATGCGGCTTTCGATACGCCCGCGATACATCGGAAGCCCCTGCAGCAAAGAACCAGCGCAAGCGGGCAGTGAGAGGCCCCGTCGATGGTGATGGCTACGGCCCGACTACTGCAGGCGCTGGACGACTCGTCCTAGCCAGGGCCAGCAACCAGCCAGGCCCCGAAAAGGGGGAACCGGGCGGACCGAACCGGACATCGGGTGAATACGTGATCCATCGGACGGGCCCTAGCCTCGCTCCGCGCGGTGCGTGTGCGCGTGGGCCCCGGGCCTGCCGCCACGTCCCCGCGCGCGGCCACGCCCCCCGCCTTGATCACGCCCGTGCTCGGCGGGCGGCCCGCACCACCGCTCCAGCGCCTCGCGGATCTCGGCGGCGCGGTGTTCCGGGACGGCCTCGTCCGTCGCCCAGGCGATGTACCCGTCGGGCCGGACGAGCACGGTCGAGCGCGTCGGACCGCCCGCCGGGACGCAGTGCACGCGGCCCGGCCAGTGCCGGTCCGCCAGGTAGGTGACCGCCGGGTCGTTCGTGGCGACGACCAGCACGAACCGGCCGTCCCGCAAAGCCTCGTAAAGGTGCCCGCCGCCCGCGAGCCGCACGTCCGGGGCGCGCCGCCCCGTCAGCCGGTGCGCGCCTCGCGGCGCGTGGTAGGAGATGTCGATCCCGGACACCCGGCCCGCCAGCCGCCGCGCCACCGGCGGCGTCCGCGTCGCCGCCCCCAGCAGGAGGTCCCGGCCGAGCCTCGCCGCGCGTCCCTCCAGCAGCAGGCCGCGCAGCAGCGCGCCGCTGCCCAGCAGCACGGCGCGCCCCACCGGGAACCGCTCCTCGTGGTAGCTGTCGAGCAGCCAGGACGGCGCGTCCCCGCGCAGTTGCGCGACGAGCTTCCAGCCGAGGTTCGCCGCGTCCTGGAGGCCGGTGTTCATGCCCATGCCGCCGACCGGGGAGTGCACGTGCGCCGCGTCCCCGGCCAGGAACACCCGTCCCACCCGGTAACGCGGGGCCTGCCGCTCGTCGCTGCGGAACCGCGACATCCAGCGGACCTCGCCCATCCCGAGGTCGCTGCCCAGGACGCGCCGGAGGATCATGCGCAGCTCCCCGACGTCCACCGGCTCCGAGTCGGGCGCCTGGTGCTCCCGGTTCCAGCCGATCACCCGGTACCAGCCGTCCCCGAACGGCGCGACGAACGCGAGGGCGTCACCGGAGCCCCCGACCGTCAGCGCCTCCTCGGGCGGGTCGGCGAGCCGCACGTCCGCGAGCATCACCGACCGCAGCACCGACTGGCCCGGGAACGGCAGCCCGACCGCCTCGCGGACCGTGCTGCGCCCGCCGTCCGTGCCGACCACGTACGCGGCCTCGGCCGATTCCTCCCGGCCGTCCTTGCGGTACCGGACCTCGGCGGCGTCACCGTCCTGCCGCAGCCCGACGACCTCGGCGCCGCGGATGATCCGCGCGCCCGCGGCGAGTGCCCGCCGCTCCAGCACCCGCTCGGTCTCGAACTGCGGCGTGATCAGGACGAACGGGTACCGGCCCGGCAGCGCCGACAGGTCGAGCCGGGACCCTCCGGGCACCCTGACCGACCCGACCCGCCGTCCCGTCTCCAGCAGCTCGTCCGCGACGCCGCGGATGTGCAGCGTCTCCAGCGTCCGAGCGTGGACGGCGAACGCCCGCGTCAGGTTCGGGACGTCCGCACGGCGCTCCAGCACCGTGCAGTCCACCCCGGCGGCGGCCAGGTCCCCGGCCAGCAGCAGCCCGGCCGGTCCTGCCCCCACGATCACGACGTTGTCGGTGCCCGTCATGGCGGCACCCCTCTCCAGCGGAGTCCGGTGCCCGGGACCCTTCCCCGGATCGCGCCGGTCTCACCGCCGCCGGGGCATGCCAGACCACCCCTTGACCACTCGCGGCCGCGAAGCAGAGGTCCGCCGCAGCCCGGCCGGGCTCCGGCGGACCAGAACACACGTTCCAGCAGGGCTCGAATCAGCCCAGACCGGCACAGATCACGCCCACATGCCTCAGATCACGCAAGAGCGCCTCGCCTCATGTCCCGAAGGCGAGGATCACACCTCGCGGGCGCGCAGGTTCAGGCCGAGGGCCCGGAACTGCTCTACGGGGTGGTGGTAGCCGCGCTCGATGTGGTGGACGCCGCGCAGCGTGGACGGCCCCTCGGCGACGGCGGCCGCGAGCACGGCCGAGAACCCGGCCCGGATGTCCGGCATGGTCACGTCGCCGCCGCGCAGCTTCGTCACACCCCGCACGACCGCCGAGTGCAGCGCGGCCGTGTCGTGGTACCGGCAGGCGGGACCGCCGAGGCAGGTGTCGTAGACCTCGATCTCCGCGCCCATGCTCTGCAGCGCCGGGACGTAGGCCAGCCGGTTCTCGTACACCGTCTCGTGCAGCACCGACATGCCGTCCGCCTGGGTGAACAGCACCATCAGCGGGGTCTGCCAGTCGGTCGCGAACCCGGGGTGGGTGTCGGTCTGGACGGCCGCCGCGCGCAGCCCCTCCGGCGCCGACGCCATGATCCACTCGTCGGTGATCTCGAACCGGGCGCCCATCCGGTCCAGCGTGGTGATCGCGGTGACCAGGCGGTCCTGCGGGCAGCCGTGCACCCGCACCTCACCGCCGGTGACCAGGCCCGCGACCAGGTACGAGAACGCCTCGATCCGGTCCCCGGCCAGCCGGGTGCGCGCGCCGTTCAGCCGCGACACCCCCTCGACCACGATCCGCCGGTCCGGCGCGAACGAGATCCGCGCGCCCATCCGCTGCAGGAACAGCGCCAGCTCGATGATCTCCGGCTCGGTCGCCGCGTTGCGGATCACCGTCTTGCCCTGCGCCCGGACGGCCGCCAGCAGCACCGTCTCGGTCGCGCCGACGCTCGGGTAGGGCAGCGTGATCCGGGTGCCGACCAGGCGGCTCGCGCGGGCGTGGATGCCGTCCTCGGCGATCTCCACCTCCGCGCCGAACGCGCGCAGCGCGTCCACGTGGAAGTCCACCGGACGGCGGCCGATCGGGTCGCCGCCGACCAGCGGGACGAACGCCTCCCCGGCCAGGTGCAGCAGCGGCCCCAGCATCAGGATCGGAATCCGGTTCAGCCCGGTGAACGCCTTCGGGACGTTCGGCTCGGCGACCGGTCCCGGAACGATCGTGATCTCCCCGTCGGAGCGCTCGACGCGCATCCCGAGGTGCTCCAGCATCGCGCCGGTGATGCCGACCTCGCCGACGTCGGGCGCGTTGGTGATGGTGCTGGGCCCCTCTCCCAGCATCGCCGCGACCATGTGCTTACTGACCGCGTTCTTGGCCCCTCGCACGGTGACGTCGCCGCGCAGCGGCCCGGACGGCTCGATCTCCCACACCTTGTCACTCACCCGAGCAGCCTATGACCGTGCCGCGAAGGGACCAACCCGGCGTCCCGGGCGCGGTCGGCTACCGTCGGCCGTATGGATCATGGTTCCCCCACCCTCCGTCCCGTCCGGGAAGACGATCTTCCGTTCCTGGAGTCCTTCTTCAGCGACCCGCACGTCGCGGGCGACTTCGCCTGGCACGGCCACACCGACGCGCGGCGCTGGGCACGGCGCTGGCACGAGAACGGCCTGATCAGCGACGACAGCAGCGTCCTGCTGGTGGCGGGCGGCGAGGACCGGCTCGGGTTCGTCGCCTGGCACAAGGTGATCGCCAACCCCCTCACGCACTACTACAACTTCGGCATCGGCCTGCACCCCGACCACCGCGGCAAGGGCGTCGGGACGGAGGCCCAGCGGCTCCTCATCCGCTACCTGTTCGCCTACACCCGGACCCACCGGCTCGAGGCGGACACCGAGCTGGAGAACATCGCCGAGCAGCGCACGCTGGAGAAGCTCGGCCTCACCCGCGAGGGGATCATCCGCGAGGTCGCCTTCCGGGACGGCGCGTGGCGCGACGGAGTCCGCTACTCCATCCTCAGCACCGACCCCCGGCCCTGACACCGGGCGCGCCCCCGGCCGCCCGAGGCTCACGAGCAGCCCTGGAACTCCGGGACGGTATCGACCAGGTTCGTGAGCCCCGACGCCCCGAACCACTTGCGGAGCAGCCGCGGCGCGGTGCCGTCCTGGTAGAGCCTCGTGATCGCCTTGTTGACCGCCTCACAGCCGTCCACGTCGCCCTTGCGCAGCCCGACGCCGTACGGCTCCTCGGTGAACGGGCGGTTCAGGATCCGCACCTTGCCGCCGTTCTGCGCGGCGAACCCGGCGAGCACGAGATCACCCGTGGAGACCGCGTCCAGCGACCCGTCCAGCAGCCTGCCGACGCACGCCGAGTACGACGGCTCCCGCACCAGCGTCGCGTCGACTCCGAGCCCGCGCACCACCCGGGACGTCGAGACCGAGCCGCTCGCCTCGCACATCCTCCGTCCGGCCAGCCCCCGGACGTCCCGGATCCGCCGCTCCCCGGTCCGCACCATGATGTCCTGGTGCGCCACGTAGTACGGCCCGGCGAACGTCACCTTCGTCGAGCGCTCGGCGGTGATCGAGTACGAGGCGAGCACCAGGTCCACCTTGTGCGTGTTCAGCAGCGCCTCCCGGTTCCCGGAGGTGACCGCCGCGAACCGGACGTCGGACGCCCCGACCCGCTTCCCGATCTCCCCGCCCAGGTCCACCTCGAACCCGCTGAACACCCGGGCGCCCGAGTCCGCCAGGCCGAGCCCCGGCTGGTCCGCCTTGACCCCCACGACCAGGGTCCGTTTCCCCGCGACCGAGCCGCCCGTCGCCGCGTCCGCGGCACACCCCGTCAACCCCAGAGCGAGCCCCGCCGCGGCGGCGACCCGTAGGACAGCTTTCACGCCTAACGAATAACCGCGGGACACGTCCACCAGATGAACACTGGGCGAGATGCACGGGTTGGTGACGGAAACTCCCCATCGCCGGACGCCACGCCGATACGATCGCCGACACGGACGGTCCACGACGGGGAATCGAGGTTGGAGCATGCCGGCGGAGTGGGCGCCCCAGGGCATCGACACGAGCAGGCCCAGCGTCGCGCGCGTGTACGACGTCGCCCTCGGCGGCAAGGACAACTTCGCGGTCGACCGGGCCGTCGCGCAGCGCCTCCAGGACGGCCTCCCCGAGATCATGAGCATGGCCCGGGTCAACCGCGCCACACTCGGACGCGCCGTCCGGCTCATGGCCGAACGCGGCGTCCGGCAGTTCCTCGACCTCGGCGCGGGACTCCCCTCGGCGGACAACACCCACCAGGTCGCCCAGCGCGTCGCCGCGGCCTCCCGCGTCGTCTACGTCGACAAGGACCCGATCGTCCTCGCGCACGGCCGCGCCCTGCTCGCCGACGACGACCGCACCGCCGTGATCACCGCGGACCTGCGGGACCCGGAGACCGTCCTGGGCCACCCGGAGGTCGCCCGCCTGATCGACTTCTCGCAGCCCGTCGGCGTGCTCTTCGTCGCGATCCTGCACCACCTGCACGACGACGAGGACCCCAAGGGCATCGTGGACGCCTACATGTCCGCCGTGCCGTCCGGGAGCCACCTGTTCGTCTCCCACTTCTGCGACTTCGGCCCGCTCTCGCAGGAGCTCCAGCGCCGCTTCCTCGAGCTCCTGGGCACCGGCCGCTTCCGCACCTCCAAGGAGATCACCGCCTTCTTCGACGGCTACGAACTCCTGCCGCCCGGCGTCGTCCCGAACCCGCAGTGGCACCCCGACGAGCCTCCGCCCGCCGACCTGTCCCTCGCCCAGCGGATGCACTACGCCGGCATGGCCCGCAAGCCCTGACCAGACCCCGGCCCCTGCTCAGCCGCGCGCCGGAGGACGACTCCGCGCCGCGATCTCCGCGAGTTCCCCGGAAGTCAGCGCCGGAACATCGCTCGGATTCGCCGCCCCGGGACGCAGCCCGTCCAGGTAGAACCTCAGACACCGCCGCCACGCCCCCGGCACGACCTCCATGCTCTCCCCGATCACCCGGGACATCCCGAGCACGAGCAGCGCCACGTCCGACGCCTCGAAGTCAGGACGGAGCGCACCCGCGTCCCGGGCCCGCTCGATGACCCGTCCCAGGTCCCGCATCCCACGGCCGCACGCCTCCTCCATGCCGCTCGCCGCCGTGAACCCCGCCGCCAACGCCTCGTTCAGCCCACGATCCTCGGCCTGAAGCGCGAACAGCCCCTCCATGAACACCACGAACCCGTTCCATGGGTCCGGGTCGGCCAGGGCCTCGGCGGCCACGCGGTCCAGGCCGGTGAGCCGGTCCCGGAAAACCGCGTCGACCAGTTCCTCCCGTGTGGGGAAGTGGTTGTACAGCGTCCCGATGCTGACCCCTGCCTCACGGGCGACGTCCTCGAGGGGCGCGGCCAGCCCACGCCGGGCGAACACCTTCGCCGCGGCCGTCACCAGCTTGTCGCGGTTACGCCTGGCGTCCGCGCGCAGCGGCCGGGATCCGATGGCGGTCACGCCCGCCATTGTACGAACCTGAGGACATCCTCAACTTTGTGCCAGCGTGCCACTCAACTTGAGGAATGCCTCAAGTTCTGCCACCGGAAGGGATCGCCCATGTCCGAACGCGCCACCGGAACAGCCGTGATCCTCGGAGCCGGTCCGGGGCTGGGCATGTCGATGGCCCACCGCCTGGGACGCGAGGGCCATCCCATCGCCCTCGTGTCCCGCACCGGAAGCCGCCACGCCGCCTACCTGGCCGAGCTCGCCGACGCGGGCGTCACAGCGGCGTCCTTCCCCACCGACGTCCGCGACGCCGCCCGCCTCCGGAGCACCCTGACGGCCATCGCCGCATGGCAGGGCCCCGTGGACGTCCTGTACTACGGCCCCGGCGCGGTCGACGATCCCAACGCGTTGCCCCGCCCGATCACCGAGACGTCCGGCGCGGACGTCAGCGAGGCCATGCGATTCGTCTATCCGGCCGT
Organism: Actinomadura oligospora ATCC 43269; assembly: GCF_000518265.1. GTDB lineage: Bacteria > Actinomycetota > Actinomycetes > Streptosporangiales > Streptosporangiaceae > Spirillospora > Spirillospora oligospora. Next base: position 150,743 of record NZ_JADG01000021.1, read on the forward strand.
GGAGGCCGTCCAGGCCGTACTTCCCGGCATGCGGGGGCGCCGTTCAGGGACGCTGCTGTTCGCCGGCGGCCTGAGCTCCGTCATCCCACTGCCACCGCTGGGCGCCCACGCCCTCTCGTCCGCGGCGCTCCGGAACTACGCCATCACGCTCAACGCAGCCCTCGCACCGGACGGCGTCTACGCGGCCACTCTCACGATCGGTGGCGTGGTCGAACGCGGCGACATCCACCGCCACATCACCGCCCACCCCGACCGCTACGGCAACCTGGCGGCCCAAACCCTGAACCCGGACGTGATCGCGGACGAAGCCTGGTCCATGACCCTCAAACGCAACCGCGCCGAAACCATCTTCAACGCCCTCACCACCTGAGAAAAGAACCCAAACAAAAAAGGGCCCCGCCACAAGTGGCGGGGCCCATAAAAAAAGTAGCGAGGCCCCGCCATTTCTGGCGGGGCCTCACCCAATATATGTCCGGCGGCGTCCTACTCTCCCACACAGTCTCCCATGCAGTACCATCGGCGCTGAGGGGCTTAACTACCGGGTTCGGGATGGGACCGGGTGTTTCCCCCTCGCCATAACCACCGAACGATCAACGCACAACCCTGAAACACCGGGTTGGCAAGTCTCGTTCGAGCCGTCAAAGCTCGGATATTCACTTTATAGCGGTTCAACCAGGATTGTTTTCTGGG
>NZ_JADG01000022.1 GCF_000518265.1 Actinomadura oligospora ATCC 43269
AGTGGCTTGAACACACTGAACGTTCAAACCAATCGCTGCTAGAAACAGTTGTTCGCGTCCCTGTGTGGTTCCCAGAAAACAACTGGGCTCCGCTATGAAGTGAATATCCGAGCTTTGACGGCTCGAACGAGACTTGCCAACCCGGTGTTTCAGGGTTGTGCGTTGATCGTTCGGTGGTTATGGCGAGGGGGAAACACCCGGTCCCATCCCGAACCCGGTAGTTAAGCCCCTCAGCGCCGATGGTACTGCATGGGAGACTGTGTGGGAGAGTAGGACGCCGCCGGACATATATTGGGTGAGGCCCCGCCAGAAATGGCGGGGCCTCACTACTTTTTTATGGGCCCCGCCACTTGTGGCGGGGCCCTTTTTGCTTGTGGGGCGTTCGGAGTTATTGGTAGGTGGGGATCAGCCAGCGGGCTCGGTAGTAGGCGGTCTTCGTCCTGTTCGGGGTGTACCGGACGGGACGCCAGCCGGGTGGGGAGTAGAGGGTCGCGTAGGGCGTCGTCCAGCTGTGGTAGCCAGGGGCCGAGGCCGGATAGGTGAGCAGGACGCGTCCGGTGGCGGGGTCGTTTCCGATGGATTTCGGTTGGCGGCGGTAGCTGCCCACGTGGTCCGGGGTCGGGTTACCGGCGTTCAGGGTGGCTGTGCCGGGGAAGTCGTTGCAGTAGCGGCGGCCCGCGCCGTCCAGGCCGGGACGGGGCCACTTCACCGCGGTGGGGACGAGTCGGCAGGGCTTGGCGGCGGTCTTGGAGAACTGGGTGATTCCGTTGCTCGTGACGATCCAGAGGCGGTCCTTGCGGCCGTAGACGGGCTGGACGTCGTGGCCGAAGGACGGGACGTTCCTGGACGCCGGATAGGCGGACGAGCGTGGGAGCTTGTAGACGACCGGGGCGCCGAGTCCGCCGGAGCGGTACGGGTACCTGGTCAGTCTGTCGCTGCCGATGGCCCACAGGGCGCGCAGGGACGGGTCGTAGAGCACCTCGTGTGCGCCCGGGAAGGTCCGTTGTGTGAGGACCTTGGCGGTCTTCCGGGCGAAGATCTTGATGCTGCCGCCGCCCGCGCCCGCGGAGTTGGCGATGGCGACGTTGCCGTCCGGCAGGAGTTCGACGCCGTGGACGTTGGCGGTGCGGGTGCCGCCGACGTACACCGACCACTTCCGCTGCAGGCCGGGGTAGGTGTAGATGCCGACATAGCCGGACGCGCCGTCGGCGATGGCCAGGACACGGCCGCCGTACGAACCGCCGGGACGGAGCCTGGCGTCCACCCCGCGGCCCCAGGACGAGACCGGACGCCAGCGCTTGGCCGGCTGCCACGCCCTGCCGGGCTGAGGGGACGGATAGAACTCGATCGACTTGGTGGCCTCGTTCACGGCCACGACGGGCGTGCCTGTGGCGTCCTCATTGAAAGGGGACGCCCAGGCCAGGCCGTCCACGGAGGCCAGGAACGAGGCGGAGAGGGTGGCGGTGATCGCGGCGCGGGCCAGCCCGCGTGGCGGACGGACGCCGCCGTGGCGGCCGAAAGAAGGGGGCATGGACGCTCCTCCCGAACGACGACGAGAGAGCGCCCATGGTCGCGATCAGCGGTGCGTGATGTCGAGCCTGTAGGGGTTTTTCCTCGACATCTGAAAAGGAGCGGGGGAAGGAATCGGCCTTAGATGTCCTCGCCTGACAAAACGGCGTCCGCGTCGACGATCCGGTAGGCGTATCCCTGCTCGGCGAGGAAGCGCTGGCGGTGCGCCGCGTAGTCCTGGTCGAGGGTGTCGCGGGCGACGACGGCGTAGAAGCGGGCGCCCGCGCCGGACGCCTTGGGCCGCAGGAGCCGTCCGAGGCGCTGGGCCTCCTCCTGCCGGGAGCCGTACGCGCCGGACACCTGGACGGCGACCGTGGCCTCGGGCAGGTCGATGGAGAAGTTGGCGACCTTGGACACGACCAGGACGTTCTGCTCGCCGGAACGGAACGCGTCGAAGAGCCGCTCGCGTTCCTTCACCCGGGTCTCGCCCTTGATGACCGGGGCGCCGAGGAGCTCGCCCAGCTCGTCCAGCTGGTCGATGTACTGGCCGATGACGAGCAGCTGCTCGCCCTCGTGCCGCTTGACCAGCGCCTGGACGAGGCGGGTCTTGGTGTCGGTGGTGGCGCAGAAGCGGTAGCGCTCCTCCGGTTCGGCGGTGGCGTAGGCGAGCCGCTCGGAGTCGGTGAGGGTGACGCGGACCTCGACGCAGTCGGCGGGGGCGATCCAGCCCTGGGACTCCATGTCGCGCCAGGGGGCGTCGTAGCGCTTGGGGCCGATCAGGGAGAAGACGTCACCCTCGCGGTTGTCCTCGCGGACGAGCGTGGCGGTGAGGCCGAGGCGGCGGCGCGCCTGGAGGTCGGCGGTCATCCGGAAGATCGGCGCGGGCAGCAGGTGCACCTCGTCGTAGACGACCAGGCCCCAGTCGCGGGCATCGAACAGCTCCAGGTGCGGGTACACGCCCTTCCGGCGGGTCGTCATGATCTGGTAGGTGGCGATGGTGACCGGGCGGATCTCCTTCTTCGCGCCGGTGTACTCGCCGATCTCGTCCTCGGTGAGGGTGGTGCGGCGGAGCAGCTCCTGCTTCCACTGGTGCGCGGAGACGGTGTTGGTGACCAGGATCAGCGTGGTCGCCTTGGCCTTCGCCATGGCCGCGGCGCCGACGGTGGTCTTGCCGGATCCGCAGGGCAGGACGACGACGCCGGAGCCGCCGTGCCAGAACGCGTCGGTGGCCTCGCGCTGGTAGGGGCGCAGCTCCCAGCCGTCCTCGTCCAGGTGGATGGGGTGGGCCTCGCCGTCCACGTAGCCGGCGAGGTCCTCGGCGGGCCAGCCGAGCTTGAGCAGGGCCTGCTTGAGGGCGCCGCGCTCGCTGGCGTGGACGGCCACCGCGTCGTCCCCGATCCGGTCGCCGATCATGCCCTTGATCTTCTTGGCGCGCAGCACCTCCTCCAGCACCGCGCGGTCGGACGAGGAGAGCACCAGGCCGTGGACGGGGTCCTTCTCCAGGCGGAGGCGGCCGTAGCGGGCCATGGTGTCGGCGACGTCCACGAGCAGGGCGTGGGGGACGGGGTAGCGGGAGAACTTCAGCAGCGCGTCCACGACCTGCTCGGCGTCGTGCCCGGCGGCGCGCGCGTTCCAGAGCGCGAGCGGGGTCACCCGGTAGGTGTGGACGTGCTCGGGCGCGCGTTCCAGCTCGGCGAACGGCGCGATCTCCTGCCGGCAGGCGTCGGCCAGCTCGTGGTCGACCTCCAGCAGCAGCGTCTTGTCGGACTGGACGATCAGCGGCCCATCGGTCACGAGAACGGTGCCCCCAAGCTCATCGGACGGCGGGTGGGACGGGGTCGGCGGGCGGACGCGTCGTCCGCGCCGCTGCCCGCGCGCATGGGACGTCCACGGCGGGACGGTCTGCGCACGTTACCCCGAGAACACAACGTTCCGGCACCTCCGGGCTCTTCCCGAGGGTGTCCGCTGTGACGTAGCGGACACCCCCGGTCGCCGAGGAGGCGCGCAGATCAGGCGCGCAGATCAGGCGGGCTTGATCAGGGACCCCTGCCCCAGGGGCTATTCGGGGGCGAGTTCGGTGACGCCGGTGATGCGGTGCAGGGCGAAGCGGTGGACGGCCGCGCGGGTCGCGTCGAAGCCGGTCAGGAAGCCGCCCTCGACGCGGATCGGCTCGACGATGCGGCTGGACGCCTGGCCCTGCTGGTCGAGGTAGCCGATCCAGACGCGGACGCCCTTCTCGACCGCGCCGCGCAGCAGCTCGACGGTCGCGACGGCGGGGGATCGGGGCGGCTCGCCGTCCGGGCGTCCGGCGGCCTGGCGGGCCGCGCCGAGCCGGGACGCCTCCTCGCCCGCGCGCAGCGCCCGGACGGTCGCGATGATCACCGAGTCCTCGGCGGCGTCGGCCGGACGCAGCCGGACGATCTCGGTGGACGGCGGGGGCTCCGCGCGCCGGGCGTCCGGGCGGGTGACGATCACGCCGCCGCCCGGGGACTCGGCGACCGGGGCGAGGCCGAGCCCGCGCAGCCCGGTCAGCAGGTCGGCGCGGCCCAGCCCGGACGCGAGGACGGTCGGCGCGAGCCGGTGCAGGCGCAGCGGGTCCGCGCGGCGGTCGGCGAGGATCTCGTCCAGCGTGGCCGGGTTGTCGGCGCGGACGTAGGAGACCAGGGACCCGACGCGGAGCTGGCCGTGCCTGCGCGCGACGTCCTCGACCAGGTAGGCCAGCGGCTGCGGGACGGGCGTCGCGGAGTGCCTGGTCAGCATGTCGAGCAGGTCGGCGGCGGAGCGTCCGGCGTCCAGGGCGCGGCGGACGGACTCGGCGGTGAACCGGTAGACCGTCGCGCCGCCGGTCGACTCGACGTCGGCGGTGAGCGCCAGCTCGCGGCCGAGGTCGGTGACGAGGGGGCCGGGCGCGACGGCCGTCAGGTCGGCCTGGATGAGCACCTTGTCGCCGGGCTCGGGGAGGTGCTTGGCGAGCGTGGGCTCGGGGTCGGCGCCGTCCAGCAGGTCGCGGGCGAAGGGGGCGAGGACGCCGTAGCCGGTGAGGCCGAGGACGGCGGCTTCGCGCAGCGTCCAGTCCACGAGCCGGTCGCGGAGCGGGCCGCCGCGGCGGGGCTGGAGCCAGTCGAGCCGTTCGCGGACGGCCGTCGGGGTGACCGGGATCCCGGCGGGGGCGTCCGCGAGGATCGCCAGGGCCGCGTGCCGGGTCGTGGGGGCGCTGCCGTGCCGGGCGGACTCGCTGAGCGCGTTGACCAGCCGGTCGCGGTCGTCGCGCTCGCCGACCAGGCCGGGGACGCGGTCGGTGCGCAGCCAGCCGTGCGCGAGCTCGGTCCAGCGGCCGGCGATGTCGCGGCGCAGCCACAGGTCGTAGGCGGGCGTCGGCAGCCACTCGCCGTCCAGGTCGCCGGACCGGGTGAGCAGGCCCGCGGCCTGGGCGATCTCGGCGAGCAGCGCGGCCCGCCACTCCGGGACGTCCAGCAGGGTGGCGGCGGCGCGCAGGTCGCGGACGGCGAGCCCGCCGCTGCGCAGTACCGGCGGCGGCTCCAGGCTCCAGCGCTCCAGCAGCTCCTCGATCTCCCGGACGACCGTGAACGCCTCGCCCGCCGCGCCGCGCACGACGGTGTCCTCGGCGCGGGCGCGCGCGTCCGCGCCGAGCGCGGGCGGGTCGGCGGCGAGGTCGCGGAACAGGTGGCCGCCGCGCAGGTGGAGGGCGACCTCGCGCGGGACGGTCACGGTGCGGTCGTCCTCGGCGGCGAGCAGGCCGCGCGCGAGGAGCCGTTCGACCGGGGTCTCGGCGGTGTCGAGGCGGACCGGACGGCGGGCGTCGGCGACGCGTCCGACCGGCGGGCCCCAGGCGAGCCGGTCGAGGGCGGCGCGGGCCTCGTCCCCGGCGTCCGCGATCAGGCCGGACGGGTCGGCGAGCCGTTCGGCGACCAGGGCGATCAGGCGGCCCGCGTCGGTGAAGCCGCGCGGGACGTCGCCGTCGAGGTCGGTGACCAGGGCGGTGAGCCGGTCGACCGGGTAGGAGGCGAACACCTCGGCGGCGGGCGGGCCGAGGCCCGCGGGGTGCGGCAGGGCCTGCCGGACGCCGGGCGCGGCCCGGGACGTCCGGGGGCCCCAGACCAGGGCGTCGCGGCGCAGCGTGGCGAGCGCGGCCGACACCGCGCGGCGCGGCGCGGGCAGCGCCGCCGCCAGGTCGGCGACGCGGACCGGGTCCGGCAGCACGAGGACCCCGGCGAGGACGGCCAGGGAGAACGCGTCGAGCCGGTCCAGGGCGCGGGACACCGCGGCGGGCGTCCCGGCCCGGGCGGCGAGCGCGGTCAGGTCGGCGGGGACGGGCGCGACCAGCTCCGGGCGCGCCGCGAGCAGGGCCCGCAGCTCGTCGTCGTCGCGGGAGCGCAGCCAGTCCGCGAAGCTGTCCACCATGGCCCGGGACGCGGCCTCAGGAGGAGGCGGGCGTGCGGTCCAGGTTGACCAGGCCGAGGCCGAGCCGGGCCCAGCCGTCCACGAACCGCTTCTCGTCGATCCGGGTCGGCGGCTCGTACATCGACTCGTTGGCCAGCCAGTAGTTCACCACCGCGCCGCCGAGGATCGAGGCGATCGCGGCCCAGTCCTCGTCGGAGTCCGCGAACTCGGGCTGCTGGGAGAGCCAGGTGGCGATGCCGTCGTAGAGCGGGTTGACGATGCCCTCGCGCATCTCCGCGACCAGGTTGGGGAACTGGTCCAGGTCGCGGAACAGGACGCGGATGAGGTCCTGCTCCTCGCGCATCTTGGCCAGCCCGGCCTGGCAGGTCATCCGGAGCCGGACCTCGAGCGGCCGTCCCTCGTACTGGATGGCCTGGTCGAGGACGTCGCTGACCTGCTGCCGGGTGCGCTCGATGTGCTCGCGGATCGCGGCCGAGAGCACCTCCTCCTTGGATCGGAAGTGCCGGTACAGCCCGCCCGCGCCGGGCGACAGGCCCGCCGCGGCCTCGATCTCGGCGACCGACGTCGCGGCGTAGCCCCGGTCGGCGAAGAGCCGGAGCGACTCGGCCACGATGCGCTCGCGCGTAGAAGTCGTCATGTTTGTGTGTTCCCCTCCGTAAGAAGGCTAAGGCATCCGGGAGCGGCCATGCCTCAGGCCCACTCGGCGCGCGCCCGAAAACCCGATCTCCGCGTTCGGCCGGGCCGCCTGGGGCTAGAGTCGTTGGCTTCGCGCCCGTCGCCGGGAGGGGCCGGAACCGGGAAGGGGCGTCGATGGCGATGTCGCCGCGGACGGGAGGCCGGGCGGCCTTCCTGCCCGAGGATTTCGTGGTCCCCACGCTGGTGGCCGGCCAGGGTTTCCGGATCCGTCCGATCACCGTGCACGACGCCATGCGCGACTACTTCGCGGTCATGGACAGCCTGGACGCGCTGCGCGAGCGCTTCCACGCCGAGTGGGGCTGGCCGCATCCGGACCTGACCGCCGAGCAGGCCCTGGTGGACGTGGCGTGGATGCAGAAGGAAGGGCAGCTGCGCCGCCAGTTCACCTACGTGGTGACCACCCCGGACGAGGAGCGCCAGCTCGGCCGCATCCACGTGCTGCCCGCCGAGCGGGACGCCGAGGACGGCGCGCAGGCCGTCCTGCTGTTCTGGGTCCGCTCCGGCGGTGACCATCCCGGCCTCGGCAAGGAGCTGGCCGAGTTCGTCCGGCACTGGGTGGACGCGTCGTGGCCGTTCGAGGCCGTGCGGATCCTGGACCCGGACGGCGGGCCGTCCGAGCTGGTCGAGTCGTCCCCGCTCGAGGCCTTCTGACGTTCCGGGGCGCCCTGGCCTTCGGGGCGCGGCTACCGGACGCGGCGGACGAGGGCGACCAGGATCCGGCCGATCACCAGGTAGACCACGGCGGCGAGGCCGTAGTTGACGGCCACCTCGGCCTTGTGGTTCTCCGGCTGGAAGACGTCCCTGAACTGCCAGGCGAGGTCGTCGGCCCAGCCGCTGATCCGGTGCACCAGCGCGTTGCCGGTGTTGGCGTCGAACGCCACGAAGACGATGTGGACGGCCAGGATCAGCACGACCACGGTCGTCACGATCGAGATCAGCGTCACGATCCAGGCGACCGCGCGCTGCCGGGCGGCCCCCAGCCCGCCGCCGTCGCCGGACGGCCCGAGGCGTCGGGTCCGGGACGTTCCGCCGGGCTCGGTGCGGGAGGCGGAGTCTCGCTCTTGCGTCATGGCACCCTCCTTGGGCCGCGCATGGGACTTTCGAGACCGGCGTTTTCCCTGGTGGCGAGGTTGGTGCAGGGGGCGGCGGGGATAACTCCACCAGGCACCGCCACAACACCGCACCGGAGTGACACCGGCCGCGTACACAGCTCCCGCGCTCTCCTACTCGGATCCCGTCGCATCGCCACTACCGGGAGAGCGCGGGTACGCGTGTTCCGGGTGCGTTGTGTCGGGCGGAAGGGTGGGCGGCCGGTGGCCGCCACCGGCGGAACCGTCATACCCTCCCCTTTACCCTTTGGGACGTGCCTTACCAAGAGCCCTTCGCCATCGGATTCGACCTCGACCTGACCCTGGCCGACACGCGGGAGGGGATCGCGGCCGTCTACCGGGCGCTCTCCGAGGAGACCGGCGTCCCGATCGACACCGGCGCGGTCGTCCGGCGGATCGGGCCCCCGCTGGAGGTGGAGATCGGCCACTGGTTCCCGCCGGAGCGGGTTCCGGAGATGGCCGCCCGGTACCGCGCCGTGTACGCGGACATCGCGATCCCGGCGACCGCCCTGATGGCTGGGGCGCGCGAGGCGATCGACGCCGTCCGGGCCCTCGGCGGACGGGTCGTCGTGGTGTCCGGCAAGAACCAGGCCGACACCGAGCGGACCGTCCGGTACCTCGCCCTGCCGGTGGACGCGGTGGTCGGCGGGCTCTTCGGCCCTGACAAGGGCGCGGCGCTGCGCGAACACCAGGCGTCCGCGTACGTGGGTGACCACATCGGCGACGTGGACGCCGCTCGCGCCGCGCAGATCACCTCGGTCGGCGTCGCCACGGGCTCGTTCGACGCCGCGGCGCTCGCCGACTACGGCGCGGACGTCGTCCTGCCCGACCTGCGCGCGTTCCCGGATTGGCTGACCCGCCGTTACGGGGACCGAAACCCGAACGGTCATCAGGAAGGGCGTCCGGACGGATATTCGGATGCCGTCCCGGACGTTCGCAGGTAGCTTCGGCCCGTGCCCCGCAAGGGTTTCCGGCGTCCCGCGCGTGTTCTCCGGCAGTCGGTGAGGCACTAATCTTGAGGGCCAACCAGAAGCGAGCTAGACGAGGTTCCCGTGCCCACTGGCAAGGTCAAGTGGTACGACGCCGACAAGGGATTCGGCTTCCTCACCCGCGATGACGGCGGCGAGGTGTTCGTGCACTCCTCGGCGCTCCCCGCCGGCGTGACGACGCTCAAGCCCGGCCAGCGCGTCGAGTTCGGCGTGGTCGAGGGCAGGCGCGGCCAGCAGGCCCACCAGCTGCGCGCGCTGGAGACCCTGCCCTCGGTGGAGAAGGCGATCGCCCGGCAGAAGCGCAAGAAGCCGGACGAGATGGTCATGATCACCGAGGACCTCATCAAGCTCCTGGACGGCATCTCCAACACCTACCGGCGCGGCAAGCACCCGTCCCCGGCGGAGGCCAAGAAGATCGCCACCGTGCTGCGCGCGGTGGCCGACGACCTGGCCGCCCCGTAGCCGGGTCCGCCCTCTAACCGGAGCGGCGGTGGGCCCTGGAACGGCGGATCAGCAGGACGGTCAGGGCCACCGCCAGCGCCGCCGCGACCAGCAGCAGCGCGACGCGGCCGTCCGCGACCAGGGACAGGGCGAGGCCGAGCAGCCCGCCCGCGACCCAGACCAGCTGGTGCAGGGTCTCCGACACCGCGAAGGTGGACGAGCGGACCTCCTCGCCGATCTCGCGCTGGACCACCGCGTCCAGGGAGAGCTTGCCGAGGGTCTGCCCGGCCGCGCCCGCGAACGCCACGGCGAGCGCCGCCCACAGCCCGAACAGGACGGCGCTCACCACGGCGACGGTCGTGGCGAACCCGAGCGTGGAGTACAGGATGACCTGCGGGGCGCGGGCCTTCATCCACGCGCCGAGCGCCGTCCCGGCGAGGCCGCCCGCGGCGGCGCACGCCGCGAGCAGCCCGAGCGCCACGGTGTGCGGGACGGGATCGAACCTCTCCTGCCGCAGCACGAAGGCCAGGTAGATGATCAGGAAGCCGGAGAACGCGCGGAGCACGGCGTTCGCCTGCATCGCCTCGGCGACGACCGGGCCGACCTTGAGGAGCGTCCGCCGGCGTCGCCGCACGGCGGTCCCGGTCGTGGACGGCGGGCGGGCCGCGTCCGGGTCGTCCACGTGGGCGGGCAGGCGCAGGACGAGGACGACGCCGAGTGCGAACACCAGCGGGGCGAGCCGCAGCAGCCAGTCCGCGCCGATCAGCAGGTTCAGGCCGGCGCCGACCGGGGCCGCGACGGCCGCCGCCAGCAGGCCCGCGAACGACAGCCGCGCGTTGGCCGTGACCAGGGTGATCGCCTCCGGCAGGACACGCGGTGTGACCGCCGCCCTCAACACCCCGAACGCCTTCGACAGCACCAGAACCCCGAACGCGGCGGGTCGCCCGAGCCACGCGGCGCGCCCGCGCCGACACGCCGGGCGGCGCGACGGGCCACGCTCCGGACGCGCTCCGCGCCGTCGTCGGCCGTCCGCGCGCCACGCCGGAGCCGTGCGAAGACTCCGGCCGGGCCCGCGCCGGGCGTCGCGTGCGCGCCGTCATCGGCCCTCCGCGCGACCCGCCGGAGTCGTGCGGAGATCCCGGGCGGGCCCGTGCTGGGCGTCGTGTCCGTGCTGCCGGGGGAGGTTGGTGCTGAGTTTGTGGCCGAGGTGTGACCCGCGTTCGCGCGTGTTGTCCGGGGGCCGCGCTGATCGCGGTCCTCAGCGGGATGACCTGCGGATTCGGACATCTGGGCCGGGCGCGCTCCTCGGTCATGGCCGATCGGCTGGGGGCCTGTGACGAGGGTATGTTCCCGGCGGGGCGGCGATTGACCCTCCGGGGGCCGGGCGCGTGCCCGGCCATGCCCTTCCATGGGCGAGAATTGGAGGGTGAGCCCAACCCGTCAGTCCAGCACCGCGCGTTCCACGGGGTCCCGGTCCGGCGCCGCAGCCGCCACCGGCGCCGCCGCGGGCGGGACGCGGCGCAGCCGTCCGCCCGCCCTCGACGCCGCCTGCGCCGAGGCGGTCGAGCTCGCCCGCGCCGCCGCCGAGGAGACCGCCGCGCCCGGCGGGGTCGGCGACCACCTGGGGCTGAGCCCCGATGCCGAGCGCGTCGTCACCCACTACTTCGCCTGCCTCGACCCCGGGTACAAGGGCTGGCACTGGGCGGTCACCGTCGCGCGCGCCTCCCGCGCCCGGACGGTCACGGTCGACGAGTGCGTGCTGCTGCCCGGCGACGACGCGCTGCTCGCCCCGGCCTGGGTGCCGTGGCTGGAGCGGCTGCGTCCGGGCGACCTCGGGCCGGGCGACCTGATGCCGACCGCGCCGGACGACCCGCGGCTCGCGCCGGGATTCACCGCCGTCGAGGACGAGGGCGAGCGGCAGGTCCAGTGGGAGCTGGGTCTCGGCCGTTCCCGCGTGCTGTCGGCCGAGGGGCGGGGCGACGCCGCCGAGCGCTGGTACGACGGTGTCGCCGGGCCGCGCGCCCCGATCGCCGCGTCCGCGCCCGCGCAGTGCGCGACCTGCGGTTTCTACGTGACGCTCGGGGGCGGGCTACGGCGGCTGTTCGGGGTCTGCGCGAACGAGTACGCGCCCGACGACGGCCGCGTCGTCTCGGCCGACCACGGCTGCGGCGCGCACTCCGAGGCGGTGAACCTCCCGGCGGCGTCCGAGCACGGCCCGCCCGTCCTGGACGAGCTGGACTTCGAGGTCGTCTCGGACGTCCCGGCCGAGCAGGACGAGCAGGCCGAGGCGGAGGACGGCGCGCACGTCGAGGCCGAGGTCACCGAGGTCGAGGCCGAGGTCGAGGAGACCAAGGTCAAGAAGGCGTCCGGCAAGCGGGCCCCCGCCAAGCGCGCCCCGGCCAAGCGCGGTGGCGCGAAGGGCAGGACGGCCAAGCGCGGCACGGCCAAGAGCAAGAAGGACGGCTCCGGGGACACCGAGGCCGGCGACGGCTGACGCGGCTGTGGACGATTCGTTCGGGACCGGCGAGCTGCGGGCGCGTGTCCTGCGGGCTTGGGCCGAGTCTCCGGCGCGGTTCCGCGCCGACGCCAACACCGAAGAGGACTTCGCCCTCGGCGGCTACCGCGACCGGGTCGTGGTCGAGCTGGCGCAGAACGCGGCCGACGCCGCGCTGCGCGCCGGCGTTCCCGGGAGGCTGCGGCTCACGCTGCGCGGGGACGTGCTGGCGGCGGCGAACACGGGCGCGCCGCTGACGGCGGACGGCGTGGAGGCCCTGTCCACGCTGCGCGCCTCGGCGAAGCGGGACGAAGCCGGATCCGTTGGGCGGTTCGGCGTCGGCTTCGCGGCCGTGGTTTCGGTCAGCGACGAGCCGTCCATCATGTCCGCTTCGGGCGGTGTCGCGTGGTCGCTGGAGCGTGCGCGCGCGGCGGTCGCGGACGTCCCGGAGCTGGCGTCGGAGCTGGCCGTCCGGTCGGGGCACGTGCCGCTGCTGCGGCTGCCCTTCGGCACGGCGGCCGACGGCGTTCCCGAGGGGTTCGCGACGGTCGTCCGGCTGCCGCTGCGGGACGGGACGGCGGTCGAGCGCGTCCGGGGGCAGCTCGGCGAGGTCGGACCGGCCCTGCTGCTCGCCCTGCCCGCGCTGGAGTCCGTCGAGATCGACGTGGACGGGGACGTCCGCGAGGTCCGGCTCGGGGAGTGGCGGACGGCCGAGGCGCACGGCGAGATCCCGGCCGAGCTGCTGGCGGATCGTCCGACCGAGGAGCGGCTGCGCACCGGCTGGCAGGTCCGCTGGGCGCTGCCCGCGGACGCCGGGCGCGTCCTGTCGGTGGAGAAGGTCGGGGTTCCGGCGGTGCTGCACGCGCCGACGCCCTCCGACGAGCGGATCGACCTGCCCGCGCTGCTGATCGCGTCCTTCCCGCTCGCCCCGGACCGGCGGCACGTCGCGCCCGGCCCGCTGACCGACTTCCTGGTCGAGCGCGCCGCCGACGCCTATGTCGACCTGCTGCGCGGCCTTCCCGTCGGGCCCGAGGTGCTCGGGCTCGTCCCGGGGCCGGTCGGGGCCGGGGAGCTGGACGCGAAGCTGCGTCGCGCGATCCTGGCCCGCCTGCCCGAAACCCCGCTGCTGCCCGGCCCGATACGCGGCCGGGACGCCGTCGCCGTGGACGCGCCGCCGCCGTTCCTCGACCTCATGGCCGACGTCATGCCCGGCCTGCTGCCGCCGGGCTGGCCGGTCCGGAGCCCGGCGCTCGACGCGCTCGGCGTCCGGCGCATGGAGCTGGCCGACGTCGTCGACGCGCTGGTCTCCCTCGAACGGCCGCCGAGCTGGTGGAAGTCGCTGTACGCGGCGCTGTCGGGGGCGTCCACGGACGGCCTGGGCGCGCTGCCCGTCCCGCTCGCCGACGGACGGCTCGCGCGCGGCCCGCGTGGCACGCTGATCACGACCGGGGACACCACGGCCCTGGAGCCGCTCGGCCTGCGGATCGTCCACCCCGAGGCCGTCCACGCGCTGCTGACCAGGCTGGGCGCGATCGAGGCGGGGCCGCGCCAGCTGCTCGCCGACGCGGCCGTCCGGGCGGCCGTCGAGGAGTCCTTCGACGACGACGACCCGGACGCGCTCGCGGGCGCCGTGCTGACACTGGTCCGCGAGTCCCGGCTCGACCCGGGCGACGAGCCGTGGCTGGAGCACCTGGCGCTGCCCGCCGACGACGGTGATCTCTACGCGGCAGGTGAGCTGCTGCTCCCGGACAGCCCGCTGCACACGATCATGGCGGACGACGCGCCGTTCGCGACCGTCGCCGCCGAGCTGGTCGAGCGGTTCGGCTCCGAGGCGCTCGCCGCCGTCGGTGTCCTCTCCGGCCTCGCGACCGTCCGCGCCGAGGACGTCAACGTGATCGGCCTCGCGGACGCCGCCGACACCCTCCACCTGGACGGCGAGGACCTCTGGGCCGAGGACGTCCTGCGCCGCACCGGCGACCAGGACCTGCCGCCCCTCGTGCCCGAGTTCACGGCCGTCCGCGACCTGGAGCTCGTGGACGACTGGCCCGCCGCCCTCGGTCTGCTGGCCCGCCCTCCGCTGCGGGCCGCCGTCGTCGAACCGGCCATGGTCAGCGTGGACGGCGGTCGCCGGGTGACCGCGCCGTCCTATACGGCGTGGTGGCTGCGGAGGCATCCCGTTCTGTCCGGCCGCCTGCCCGGCCAGTTCCGCATGCCGGACGGCTCGGACCTGCTGAGCGGTCTGTACGACGAGGCCCCGGACGGCCTGGACGAGGGGTTCCTGCTCGCGCTGGGCGTCCGCACCACCCTGGACGATCTTCTCGACGAGCCGGGCGGCGCGGCCGAACTGCTCGCCCGGATGGCCGATCCCGGCCGCGTGATCTCCCGCGAGCACCTCGGCGTCCTGTGGACGGCCCTGGCCGCCGCGGCTCGCGACGTCGAGCCGCCCGAGGCCGTGCGGGCGATCGTGGACGGCCGGGTCGAGGTCGTGGACGCCGCCGACGCGCTCGTCCTGGACCGTCCCGACCTGCTGCCGCTGCTGACGGGCCAGCCGCTGGTGATCGCCTCGGCGGACGCCGCGGGCGCGCTCGCCGAGCTGCTCGACCTGCCGCGCGCGAGCGAAGAGGTCACGGGCGAGGCGTCCGGGCCGGGGACGCCGACGGCGGTTCCCGAGGTGGTCAGGGCCGTCCTTCCGGACGCTCCGGACACCTACCTGGCGCACGACCGGCTGACCGTGGACGGCGTGGACGTCCCCTGGTGGGTGGGCGACGGGGAGATCCACGCGACCGGCCCGTCCGGGCTGGCGCGCGCCCTGGCCTGGACGTCCGGCGCATGGCCCGACCGGCACCTCGCCGAGGCCGTGCTGCGCGCCCCTGAGGACACGGCGACGCTCCTGGCCGAAGCCGACCTGGAGCACTGACCCTCTCCGACTGGGCGGTCCGCGGCAAACTCCGCGCGGCGGGCTATGGAAAGCGGGCTCGGGGCGATCTAGGATCCCGCCCAAACCCGTTCCGGAAGCGGGCTAGGAGCCCTGCTTGGCCGCGCGTTCGGCGGCGAGGCGGGCCCGGGACGCCTGGAGGCGCGGGACGTACCAGATCGCGAAGAGGCCGATGCCGGTGCCGACGGCGCACACCCCCAGCCACCAGCGTTCGTCCGACGGGAGGCCGACGAGCAGCAGCACGACCAGCGCGACCGCCCAGGCGACCGTCCCGGCGATCGCGATGTGGACGTCGTTGGTCGCGAGCGGCTGCGGATCGGGACGGCGCGGACGGCTCATGCGTTCAGCCTAAGCGCAGCGGGCCCCGCCTCGGCCGCCGCCCCCGGTTCGAAACCGGCGCCGACGTGGGACGATGGAGACAGGGACAGCAGGGGAAGGGCATCTGACGTTGGACACCACCACCGCCGGCCTGGCCGAGGAGCTGCGGATCTCCGTGGCACGCCTCTCGCGGCGCCTGCGCACCCTGCGTCCGGCCCGTCCGGAGGACGCCCGGCCGCCGCTCACCCTGACCCAGTTCGCCGCCCTCGCGGCCCTGGCCCGGCACGGTTCCATGACGCCGCGCGAGCTCGCCGACCATGAGAAGGTCCAGCCGCCGTCGATGACCCGGGTGATCGCGTTCCTGGAGGACCAGGGCCTGCTGGAGCGCACCCCGCACCCGACGGACGGGCGGCAGGCCGTCCTGGTCCCGACCGACGCCGGGCACACCCTGCTCGCCGAGGAGCGGCGGCGCAAGGAGCAGTGGCTCGCCCGCCGTCTGAACGAGCTGAGCGACGAGGAACGCGACATCCTGCACCGGGCCGCGCCCGTGCTGGACAAGCTCAGCCGCGCCTGAGGCCCGCTTCCCCCCGTACCACCACCTCTCGCCCGTATGGCGGAATACCGAACACGGGCATATCGTTAGCAATGTAAAAGACTTTGTGGTGGCGGAGGTGTGTCTGCGTGGGGGTGGCCCTCGGGACCGGAACGGCGACGGAGACGACGAACACGACAACGACGATCACGACGACGGAAGTAGAAGTAGAGGTCGAGACCGGGCGGACCGAGGGGCCCGGTGAGGAGGGCGAGGCGCGGAACGGCATGTTCCGGTCGCTGCGGAACAGGAACTACCGGCGGTACGCCGGCGGGCAGGTCGTGTCCAACACCGGCACCTGGATGCAGCGGGTGGCGCAGGACTGGCTCGTCCTCGAACTGGCGCACGGCACCGGCGGCACCGCCCTCGGGATCACGACCGGCCTCCAGTTCCTGCCGCTGCTGCTGTTCGGGCTGTGGGGCGGCGTCATCGCCGACCGGTACCCGAAGCGGCGCGTCCTGATGCTCACCCAGACCGCGATGGGGCTGCTCGCGCTGGTGCTCGGGGTGCTCGCCGTCACTGGGACGGCGCAGGTCTGGCACGTCTACGTGCTGGCGTTCCTGCTCGGCCTCGCGACCGTCGTGGACAACCCGACCCGGCAGGCGTTCGTGGTCGAGATGGTCGGACGCGAGGACCTGCCCAACGCGATCGCGCTCAACAGCGCCACGTTCAACGGCGCCCGGCTCATCGGGCCCGCGGTCGCCGGAGTGCTGATCGCGGCGATCGGCACCGGCCCGGTGTTCTTCGTCAACGCGGCCTCGTTCGGGGCCGTCCTGCTCAGCCTTTACCTGATGCGGACGGACGAGCTGAACACCGTGGCGCCCGTCGCGCGGGCCAAGGGCCAGCTGCGGGAGGGCCTGCGGTACGTCCGCGGACGCCCCGACCTGATGCTGGTCCTCGTCCTCATCGGGGTCGTGTCGATGTTCGCGATGAACTTCCAGATCACGGTCGCGCTGATCTCCCGGCAGGTGTTCCACTCCGGGGCGTCCACGTTCGGACTGGCGAGCACGATGATGGCGGTCGGCGCGCTCACCGGGGCGCTGCTGGCGGCCCGCCGCGCGGCCCGGCCGCGGTTCCGGATGCTGATCGGCGCCGCGCTGGTCTTCGCGGCCCTCGTCACGCTCGGCGGGCTCATGCCGACCTTCTGGTCCTACGTGCTGTCCCTGGTGCCCGCCGGGATCGCGATGATGACGTTCACGACGGCGGCGAACGCGACCATGCAGCTGGGCGTCGAGCCCGAGATGCGCGGCCGGGTCATGGGCCTCTACATGCTCGTCTTCCTCGGCACCAACCCGCTGGGCGCGCCGATGGTCGGCTGGATGTCGCAGACGTTCGGCCCGCGCGCCACCGTCGTCGTGGGCGGGCTCGTGGCCCTCGCCGCAACGCTCGCCGTCGCGGCCGTGGCCGTCCCGCGCGCGGAGATCCGGCCGCGGCTCACCAAGCTGATCGAGGCGACCGCGGGACGCTGACGTCGCACGTGGGAGGGCATCTGACGTGACAAGGACGGGTCCGGGCTGAGAGGCTGACGGACGTGGCACCCCGGACGTACGCATGAGATTGTTCGTCGCGCTGTTGCCCCCGCAGGAGGTCCTGGACGAGCTGGAGGCGTTCGTCGAACCGCTGCGGGGGATCGTGCCGGAGCTGCGCTGGACGCGCAGCGAGCTGCTGCACGTCACGCTCGCCTTCTTCGGCGACGTCGACGACCGGACCCTCGAGAAGCTCCTGCCCCGGCTCGAACGGGCCGCCGCGCGCCACGACCGGCTCTCGCTGTCGCTGGCGGGCGGCGGGGCGTTCCCGGACGGCGGCGCGCACGCGCGGGTCCTGTGGACGGGCCTCTACGGCGACCGCCGCGACCTGGCGGCGCTCGCGTCCTCGACCGCCGCCGCCGGACGCCGCGCCGGAACCCCGCCGGACCGCCACAGCACGTTCCGCCCGCACCTCACGCTCGCCCGCAGCCGCCACCCCGTGGACGTCCGGCCGCTGCTGGAGCCGATGTCGTCGTTCGCGGGCCAGCCGTGGACGGCCGAGGCCGTCCACCTCGTCCAGAGCCGGCTGCCCGCCAAGGGGCGCACGCAGGTCGAGTACGAGTCCCTGGAGTCCTGGCCCCTGCGCGCGCCCCGCCCGGAGGCCGGGCGCCCGGACGGCGGGCGCTTGGACGGCGGGGGTTAGAGCTCCGGGGGCGGGGGCGTGGGGTGGTCGGCGTCCGGCGGGCCCCAGGGGAGGCCGTAGCGTTCGCAGGCGCGGCGCAGCTCGGCGAGGTCGGGCGGGAAGGTGACCTGGCGCAGGACGCGTCCGGTCGGGCTCCACACGACCAGGCGGGGCATGCGCTCGGCGGCGTGGTCGATGCCGACGCCCGCCACGCGGTCGCGCGCCAGCTCCCAGCGGACGCGTCCGCGCCGCGTGACGACGGCCAGGCCCGCCGGGGACACGCGCAGGCGCGGCCGGTCGCGGTCGTGCAGCCAGTAGCCGCCCACGCCGACCAGAAGCCCCGCCGGGACGGACCAGCTCGCCGTCGCGGCGAAGCCGCCGAGGTCCGGGCCGAGCCAGGCGGCGCCGACGAGCGCGACGATCTCGGCCAGCAGCAGGCTCATCCCATAGGTGCCGAGCCGGGACCGGCGCGTCGCGTCCAGCAGGACGCCGGGCGCGTCGGCGGGGGACGGCGTGGCGAGCCCACCGTGGACCGTCCCGGGCTCGACGCCGGAGGTCAGGGCCAGCGCGCCGTCGGCGTCCGCGTCCGCATCGGCGTCCGCGTCGGTGTCCGCATCTGTGTCCGCGGTGCTCGCGGGGAGCGTCAGCGTGGAGACCGCCGAGTGGAACGCGGCGCTCAGGTACGCGTCGTACTCGGCATCGTTCACCGGCAGGCCCTCGCGGCGGGCGGACTCGCGCAGGTCGGTGCGCGAGATGCGCAGCGCCGACAGCGGCGCGGCGAAGAACTCGTCCCCGTCGGAGTCGTAGAGCCGGACCCAGGCGTGCCCGGCGATGGTGAGCAGCTCGATGCCGCCGAGCCGGTCCTCGGGCATCCGCAGGACGACCTCACCGGCGGCGTCGGCCCAGCCGAGCCCGCCGTCCTCGACGACCAGGCGTCCGCCGGGCACCCGCGCGAAGATCTCCGGCAGCCCCTCCAGGCCGTACTCGGGGGAGCGCGGGGCCCGCGCGCCCGGGGTGACGACGCGGTAGCCGCGGTCGGCGAGGGCGTGCGCGAGCTGGAAGGCGTCCAGGCCGTGGGCGGGCAGCCGGGCCACCAGCCGCAGCCGGTGGTCGAACGCCAGCACGGACAGCTCGCTGCGCCGGGGCCGTCCGGTGAGCGAGTCGGCGCGGAGACCGGGCCCGAGGACGAGCGCCGCGATCGCGGACGCCGGGACGCTCAGCGCCCCGCGCGCCGGGACCACGCCGCGCTCCTCCGCGCCCGGCACGTCGCCGCGGGCTTCGGATTTCGAGGTCCAGGACTCGGCGAGGGCCTCGGCGGCGCGGTGCGGGCGCTGCGCGCGCCTCCGGCGCGGACGGCGCGAGACCTCGATGACGTCGCGGTCGATCGTCCAGACCGTCCGGGTGGAGACCGTGGAACGGCGGCGGGACGCGTGGACGGCGGTCAGCGACGCCAGCACCCAGCACGCCGCCGCGACCCGGACGCCGAACCCGGCGGACCCGTCGACCGCCAGCCGCACCACCATGACCACGCCGAGCGCGCCGGAGAGCCAGCCCAGCAGCAGGAGGCGGCGGCGGGACGGCACCGGGTCGGCGGACGCGAGCACGGCCGGCCCAGGCGCCGGGGACGCGGCCTCGGCGGCGTCCTCGTGCGCGGCGGCGAGCAGCGCGGCCTCCTGGTCGAGCAGCCGCCGCTCGGCCGCGAGGTCGCGGGACGGGCCGAGCGGGATGACCAGCTCGGCGTCCTCGTCCCCGGGCTCGCCCGGTGGAGGGCCCGGCTCGTCCAGCGCGGGGTCGAGCAGGTCGGAGACCTCGCCGTGCACCAGCCGGATCGGGACGCCGAGCCGCCGCGCGGTCACGAACAGCGCCAGCGGCTCCAGGCCGAGCTGCGGCAGCGGCCCGATCGCCGCGGTGCCGAACTTGTGCTGGACGACGAGCACGCCGTCCGCGGTGGTGACGCCGAGGCCCTCGATACGGTCGCGCTCGTAGCTGGACAGGACGGCGCCGTCCGGGCCGATCTGCTCCAGGCCGCGTTCGGACAGCCGCCAGTAGGCCGGGTCGCGGTGCCGCGCCGCCCAGGGCAGGACGGCCGCGACCGCGCCCGCGAGCCACGGCCCGGAGCCGAGGACGAGCACCAGCGCCGCCCACAGCCAGCCGGGACGCACCGGCGCGAGCGCCGCCGCCACCGTCAGCAGGACGAACGGCCCCGGCGCGACCGGGCGAAACCGGCCGCCGAACCCGTGCAGGCCGACCAGCTCATGTTCCACAGACCGCATCCTCTCGCGGGAACCGCCGGGCACGTAGCCTCCTTTTGCCATCCGCTGGCCGTTCTGACGGTCGTGGGGGTTTTGCGGGTTTCACCGGCGGGGGTTCACCGGTGGGAGTTCAGCGTCGCCGCCGGACCAGCCCGTAGCCGACGAGCCCGGCGATCCCCAGGACCAGGACCAGCGCCACCCGCCGTCCGCCGGTGTGTCTCAGATGACCCTGGTCATGATCGTCCTTGCCCGGAGGGGTGCTGGTGAGTCCCTTCGGGTCGGGCGGCGGGGACGCGCCGGTCACGGCGTCCGCACCGGTCAGCGGGACCTGGAACACCGCCTGCGCGTCGCCCTCCGAGCCCGTCAGCAGGGACGATCCGTCCGGCGTGAAGGTGATCGACTCGCCCTGCTCCTGCGAGGGCAGCGGGATCGAGTGGGAGTCGCCGGGGGTGCCGTCCGGCTTCATGGCGTAGACGCGCGCGCCGAAGTAGGTGCGGATGACGAAGTGCCGGCCGTCGGGGGCGAACGCGCCGTCGGTGGCGAAGGGCGGGGCGTCGCCGATCTTGCGCAGCTTGTTGAACCCGCTGGTGGAGAGCTTGGCGGGCGCCTCGTACAGCGCTCCGGAGAACAGCTTGCTCGCGACGTAGAGCCGGTTCGTGCGCGGGTCGATCATCATCGTCTCGGCGTTGCGCGGGCCGCCCGCGTACTTGAACCGGAACGCGGTGGGCTCGACGGTCTGGCTGCGCAGGACGTCCGGCTCGGTGATCCGGTACACGGTCGCGTAGGGCCAGGCCCCGCCGAGGTTGTCGCCGATGTCGGCCACGAAGATCGCCGGACGGCCCCGGTCGTCCCGGCCCATCGCGACGGCCTCCCAGTCGCGGTTCTTCGCGCCCGCGAGGGTCAGCACGGCCCGCACGCCGCCGTCCGGCCCGACCGCGAAGATCTGCGCGGTGCCGCCGGAGTCGTTGTGGGTGTAGATGACGCCGGGATGCGCGGCGCTGGCCGCCAATCCGCTCGACTCGGTGATCCGATCATCGTCGATCTTGAACGCGACCCTGGCTCCGGCTGTTCCCGGCGAACCGGACGGAACGGGAGAGGGGGACGGGGCGGCGGTGGCCGGAAGCGGCCAGAGGGCGAACGCGACGGCGAGCGCCAGGGCCAGCGCGGCGACCCGGCTCAACGCAGCACGGAGCCGACGACCACGGCGAGCACGAGCGCGGTCAGCACGGTCGGGAGCAGCCATCGGGGCGCGCGGTTCACGTTCCGAGCTTATTCGGCTCCGGAGCGGGCTCGAACCGGCCGGTCATGAGATACGTCTCATCGAGCATGTGCGGATTGTTCGGGCTGCTGCGCGCGCCCGACGCGGCCCATCCGGACCGCGCCTCGGACGTCGTGGTCACCCTGGGAACGCTCGCGGAGGAACGCGGCACCGACTCGGCCGGCCTGGCCCTGCTGACGGGCCGTCCCGCCGGACGGGACGCGGCCCCGCTCTCGGGCGTGGCGGACGACCGGAGCAGCGACCTCGTCCACGACGGCTGCCGCGTGGTCAAGGGACGCGGCACGTTCTCGGCCGTGTGGCGTCCCGACCTGCTGTCCGAGCTGGACGGCGCGCCCGTCGTCCTCGGCCACACGCGCTGGGCCACGCAGGGCACCCCGCACTCCCTGGACAACGCCAGCCCGCTGGTCATCGGGGGCGGCGAGGCCGTCGGCCCGCACGCCCTCCTCGCCGCCGGGATCGTCGCCACCCACAACGGCGACATCGAGGCCGGGGCCCTGCGCGCCCGCTTCGCCCCGCCGGACGCGACGGGCGGCACCGACTCCGAGCCGGTCTTCCAGGTCCTCGCGGGCCGGGCGTCGGTGCCCGACGTCCTCGCCGTCCTCACCGCCCTGGTCGGACGCGCCGCCCTCGCCTGGGTCGACCGGGCCCGTCCGGACGTCGTCCATCTCGCGCGCGCCGCCTGCAGCCCCCTCACGGTCGCCGTCGACGACGAGCAGAACCTCTACTGGGCGTCCAACCCCAAGTGGTTCCGCCTCGCCGAACGCCACACCAGCGTCCGCTTCGCGACGATCGTCATGCTCCGCGAGGGCACCTACCTGCGGCTCGGCCCGCCCCGCCCCGGCGCCCGTCCCGAGGTCCTCACCGGAGCCGGGTTCACCCCCACCGCCCGCGCCTACGACCTCGACGACCGCGTCTGGACCGGTTTCACCCCGTCCGACGCCGCCCGCGACCGGGCCGCCCTCCGCCACCGCGTCGCCCCGCTCCTCCCGTCCGCGCCCGCGGGCCGCGCCCCGACCCCGCCCGCCACCGTCGCCTGACCCGGAACGCGAAAGGGCGGGACACGTGCTCGTGTCCCGCCCTTTCAGCGTCAGGTCAGAGGTGCTCGACCACGTACTCGATGCAGTGCGTCAGAGCCTCGACGTCCGCCGGGTCGATGGCCGGGAACATGCCGATGCGCAGCTGGTTCTTGCCCAGCTTGCGGTAGGGCTCGGTGTCCACGATGCCGTTGGCGCGCAGCGCCTTGGCGACCGCCGCGGCGTCGACCTCGTCGGTGAAGTCGATCGTGCCGACGACCTGGGAGCGCTGGGCCGGGTCGGCGACGAACGGCGTCGTGTAGGAGGTCTTCTCCGCCCAGGTGTAGAGGCGCTGGGACGAGTCGGCGGTGCGGGCGGTGGTCCAGGCCAGGCCGCCGTTGGCGTTCATCCACTCGATCTGCTCGGCGAGGAGCAGCAGGGTGCCGACGGCGGGGGTGTTGTAGGTCTGGTCCTTGGCGGAGTTGTCCGCGACCGTCTTCAGGTTGAAGAACTCCGGGATGTACCGGTCGGACGCGGCGATCTCCTCGATGCGGGCCAGCGCCGCCGGGGAGGCGAGGCCGATCCACAGGCCGCCGTCGGCCGCGAAGCACTTCTGCGGCGCGAAGTAGTAGACGTCGGTCTCGCTGACGTCCACGGGCAGGCCGCCCGCGCCGGACGTGGCGTCCACCAGGACGAGCGCCTCGTCGGCCGAGGTGCCCGCGGGACGCGCGATCGGCATCGCGACGCCGGTGGAGGTCTCGTTGTGGGTGAGGGCGTAGACGTCGATCCCGTCCTCGGCGCGGGCCGTGGGGTGGGAACCCGGGTCGGCGGAGATCACCGACGGGTCGTCCAGCCAGGGCGCGCCCTTGGTGACCTTGGCGAACTTGCTGGAGAACTCGCCGAACGCCAGGTGCTGCGACCGGTTCCGGACGAGCCCGAACGCGGCGGCGTCCCAGAAGCAGGTGGTGCCGCCGTTGCTGAGCAGCACCTCGTAGCCGTCGGGCAGGGAGAACAGGTCGGAAAGGCCCGAGCGGACGCGTCCGACCAGGGACTTCACCGGCTTCTGGCGGTGCGAGGTGCCGAAGTAGGTGTCGCCGGACTCGGCGAGGGCGGCGAGCTGCTCGGGACGGACCTTGGACGGCCCGCAGCCGAACCGGCCGTCGGCGGGCTTCAGGTCGGCGGGAATGACAAGGGAAGGATTCGCGCTCTCGGTCACCTCACGAAGGGTACCGACCGCCCTCCCAAGATCGCCGGTCGGACCACATGCCGAGACGCTTCTCACCTGTGGGGGAGCGCGATCACCGGCCGCGGCCCCGGTCCTGGCCCCGGTCCTGGCCCCGGTCCTGGCTCCGGCCCCGGCGGCGTCGCCGGAGGGCCAGGGAGACCAGGAGCACGACGCCCAGCGCGCACAGCCCGGCGTTCACGGCGGGCGGGTAGACCCAGTCGTCGCCGCGCTGCCGCGCCTCGTGCGCCGTCCGGGCCGAGTCGTAGGCCAGGAACGCCAGGAAGAGCGACAGCAGCCAGAACGCGACGCGTCCGGCCGCCGCGTTCGTGCGGCGCCGCCGCTCCTCGCGCTCGTCCTCCAGCCGCCGCAGTTCGGAGGCGACCGTCATCGGCCCGCCGGACGCGCCGGGGCGCGGCCCGTCCGGCTCGGGCGCGTCCCTGAGGACGGGCGCCGCCGGGCCGATGTCGCCGTCGAGGGGTTCGTCGTCCATGGACGGAGAGGGTAGGCACGAACAAGGCCCCTGGAGAACCAGGGGCCTCACGTGTCGTGCGATCCGTCCGCGATCCGACGTCTGATCCGCTGGGGATCCGACGTGCGATCAGGGTGTGCGGGTCAGGCCGCGTAACGCTTCTGGGCGTCGGCGGCGCCGGTCACGTCGTTGAT
Source organism: Actinomadura oligospora ATCC 43269 (assembly GCF_000518265.1). Taxonomy (GTDB): domain Bacteria; phylum Actinomycetota; class Actinomycetes; order Streptosporangiales; family Streptosporangiaceae; genus Spirillospora; species Spirillospora oligospora. The sequence goes on from NZ_JADG01000022.1 coordinate 24,086, forward strand.
CGAGCGGGTGCCGGGGCCGGTGTAGCGGGCCGAGGGGCGGACCAGGCGGCCGGTGCGCTTCTGCTCCAGGATGTGCGCGGCCCAGCCGGCGGTGCGTCCGCAGGTGAACATCGCGGGCATCATCGCGGTCGGGACCTCGGCGAAGTCCAGGATGACCGCGGCCCAGAACTCGACGTTGGTCTCGATCGCGCGGTCCGGACGGCGCTCGCGGAGCACGGCCAGGGCGGCGTCCTCCAGCGACTTGGCGGCCTCGAAGCGCGGCGCGTCCAGCTCCTTGGCCGTGCGGCGCAGCACGCGGGCGCGCGGGTCCTCGGCGCGGTAGACGCGGTGGCCGAAGCCCATCAGCCGCTCGCCCGAGTCGAGGATGCCCTCGACCACGCGGCGGGCGTCGCCGAGCTGCTCGACCTGCTCGATCATCGGCAGCACGCGGGCCGGGGCCCCGCCGTGCAGCGGACCGGACATCGCGCCGATCGCGCCCGAGATGGACGCGGCCACGTCCGCGCCGGTGGAGGCGATGACGCGGGCGGTGAAGGTGGAGGCGTTCATGCCGTGCTCGGCGGCGGAGACCCAGTAGGCGTCGATGGCCTGGACGTGCCGCGGATCGGGCTCACCGCGCCACTGGATCATGAACCGCTCGGTGATCGTCTTCGCCTCGTCCACCCGGGACTGCGGGACGACCGGTACTCCCACGCCGCGCGCGGACTGGGCGACGAACGACAGCGCGTTCGCCGAGACCAGCGCGAGGTCGGCGCGGGCCTGCTCGTCGGAGATGTCGAGCAGCGGCTTGAGGCCGTAGCGCGGCGCGAGGGCCGGGAGGCCGGCCTGGGCGTCCACGCGGACGTCGCCGGAGACGACCGGGAGCGCCAGCGCCGGGGCCGGGGTCAGGCCCGGGTCGAAGGCGTCGTCGACCAGGAGGCCCCAGGCGTCGCCGAAGGAGACGCGCCCGACGAGTTCCTCGATGTCGACGCCCCGGTACCGGAGGGCGCCGCCCTCTTTATCCGGTTCGGCGATCTCGGTCTCGAAGGCGACGACCCCCTCAAGACCGGGTTTGAAGTCGGACATGTCGTCCTGCCTTTCGTCCCCATGAGTGATAAGGCGGTGCCGTGCCATTGAACCCTGTCCGCCCTACTGGCTAGTACCCAGGCCCCTGTGAGTTGCACAATGCCCAGGTGAGAGGCTCGAACGATGTGAGTGCGCCCGATCCCGCACGGCTCCGGGAATCCTACGCAGCCGGAGAGTTGGCGGAGGAGGGCCTCCCCGCCGAGCCGTTTCTGCTGTTCGCCGAGTGGTTCTCCGCCGCCGCCTCGGTGGGGCTCCCGGAGCCCAACGCGATGATCGTCGCGACCGCGACGCCGGACGGCGTGCCGTCCGCGCGGACCGTCCTGCTGAAGGGCTTCGGCTCCGACGGCTTCCGGTTCTTCACCAACCTGGTGTCCCGCAAGGGACGCGAGCTGGCCGCGAACCCGCGCGCCGCGCTCGTCTTCCCCTGGCATCCGATGCAACGCCAGGTCCGGGTGGAGGGGACGGTCTCGGAGCTGTCCCGCGAGGACGTCCGCGCGTACTTCGACAGCCGCCCGCACGGGTCCCGGATCGGGGCCTGGGCGAGCCGCCAGTCCACGGTGGTCGAGGACCGGTCGGAGTTCGAGGAGCGGTACGCGGCGTTGGAGGACGAGTGGCCGGACGGCGTGCCCCTCCCCGACTTCTGGGGCGGCTACCTCGTCGTCCCCGAGGCGGTCGAGTTCTGGCAGGGACGCCGGAACCGGCTGCACGACAGAATCCGGTACCGCCGTGAAGGCGACGCATGGAAGGTCGAGAGACTCTCCCCGTGAGCTCCCCCGAACAACAGCAGGTCCAACCCCAGGAACCGATCCCCTCGTCCGCCCCGTCCGACGACGCCCCCGCCGAACCCGAGAGAACCGGAACGCCCGGCCCCGCCGCGGCGGAGAGCGGCTCGCGCTGGCGGCGGATCGCGATCGACACCCGTCCCCTCGCCCACCCCGCCTACCGGCGCCTCTGGCTCGGCCAGGGCGTGTCGTTCGTCGGGTTCCAGGTGACGTCGGTCGCCGTGCCCGTCCAGGTGTACGACATGACCCACTCGTCGCTGTGGGTGGGCGTGCTGGGCGTCGCCAACCTCGTCCCGCTGATCGTCTTCGGGCTGTGGGGCGGGGCGGTCGCCGACCACATGGACCGGCGCAGGCTGCTGCTCATGGCGTCCGCCGTGTCCTGGGCGGCGACGCTGGTGCTGGTGCTCCAGGCGCTGCTGCACGCGGGCAGCATGGCGCTGATCCTGGCGGCGGTCGCGGTGCAGTCGGTCGGGTTCGCGGTGTCCTCGCCGACCCGCGGCGCGATCATCCCCCGGCTGCTGGACGAGTCGCTCGTGCCCGCCGCGAACACGCTGAACTTCACCGTCCAGACCGTGGGGACGCTGTGCGGGCCGCTGCTCGCCGGGCTGATCCTGACGCACTGGAGCTACCCGGCCGCCTACGCGCTGGACGCCGTCCTGTTCACCGTCGGCCTGTACGCGGCGGTGCGGCTGCCCTCGATCCCGCCGCTCGGCGTCGCGGGCGCGCTCGGGCTGCGCTCGGTCGTGGACGGCCTGCGGTTCATCGTCACCCAGCCCGTCCTGCTGATGTCGTTCGTCGTGGACCTGATCGCGATGGTGGTCGCGATGCCCCGCGCGCTGTTCCCGGAGATGGCCGAGACCCGGTTCGGCACCGAGGCGGCGGTCGGCTGGCTGGTCGCCGCGATCGGCTTCGGGGCGCTGCTCGGCGGCCTGGTGTCCGGCTGGATCGGCCGGATCCACCGGCAGGGCGCGGCGCTGGTCGGGGCCATCGCGGTCTGGGGCGTCGCGGTCGCCGCCGCCGGGCTGGCGCACCAGGTCTGGCTGGCGTTCCTCCTGCTCGCCGTGGGTGGAGCGGCCGACCTGGTGTCCTCGGTGTTCCGCCAGTCGATCCTGCAGACCTACGCCCCGGACGAGATGCGCGGACGCCTCCAGGGCGTGTTCACCGTGGTCGTCGCGGGCGGTCCGAGGCTGGGCGACCTGCGCGCCGGGGCCGTGGCGTCCGTGGCGGGCGCGGGCACGTCGTGGGTCGGCGGCGGAGTGGCCTGCGCCGTCCTGGTGGTGATCGTCGGACTGGCCGTCCCGTCCCTGATGACCTACGACACACGGGGCTGAAGGTGCGGGAAGAGGGGACGGCCTCCCGGTGTTGTTCGGTGTCCGCGCCCCGGAGGGATCTTGCTTCGCCCCGGCCGTGACCGGTCGCAGCAAGTAGACTCGATGGTCACAACACTGGAGGGAGCTCGTGACCTCACACGGCCTGATCGACACCACGGAGATGTACCTCCGGACGGTGTTCGAGCTCGAAGAGGAGGGGATCGTCCCCCTCCGCGCGCGCATCGCCGAGCGCCTCTCGCAGAGCGGCCCGACGGTGAGCCAGACGGTCGCCCGCATGGAGCGGGACGGCCTGCTCAGGGTCGAGGGGGATCGGCACCTGGAACTGACCGACTCCGGCCGGAGCCTGGCGGTGTCGGTGATGCGCAAGCACCGGCTGGCCGAATGCCTGCTGGTGAACGTGATCGGCCTGCCCTGGGAGGACGTCCACATCGAGGCGTGCCGCTGGGAGCACGTGATGAGCGAGGACGTCGAGCGCCGGCTGGTCGCGCTGCTCGACAACCCGACCATCTGCCCGCACGGCAACCCGATCCCCGGACTCTCCGATCTCGGCGGCGGCGCCGAGGCCGACGAGCCGCCCGTCCTCCCCATGGCGGCGGCGGCCACGGAATCCGGGACAAAAGCGATTGTTCGGCGTATTTCCGAACAGGTGCAGAGTGACAGCGATCTGATGCTTAGACTCAAGCAGATCGGGATACAACCGGGACGAGAGGTGACTCTTCGGACGACCGACGACGGGGTGCGGGTGGTCTGTGACGACGAGACCGACGGCCCGGAGACCGACCTGCCGGCCGACATCGCCGGACACGTGTTCGTCAGCCGCCGCTGACGTCTCCGCCCATGCCCCCATGGGCGGAGTCACACCAAAGATCTCCGTTCCGTCGCCACGAACCGGCGTGTCCGGGGCGCCGGATCGTCGTTCAATACCTCAAGTGGCGTCCGGCGCGGGTCGGCCAGTCCGTCCGCCCCGGGACGCGTCGCGCGGAAGGGCTGTGGTGAGCGGACGAGCGGAGACCGGCGAGGTCGGAACGGGTACCGGGGCGCGCCCCGCCCCGGGCCGGCACGTCGCCCCCGGGGAGCGTGGCGGATCATGAAGCGTTGGGGTGAGCCGCCGTTCGAGGCGCTCCTGCCGCCGGAGACCGTCCTCGCCCAGATGGAGATGGCGGTCGTGGTGTGCGACCGGTTCTCCAACGTGATCTACGGCAACCACTTCGCGCGGCAGCTGTTCGGGTTCGGCGGGGACGAGGTCATCGGGCACTCGATCCTGTCCCTCGGCATCGCCGAGGAGGACCACGAGCAGGCCACCGAGCTGGCCAAGCACGTGCTCAAGGGCGGCGTCTGGGAGGGCACCTTCTGCAACCAGCGCGCCGACGGCTCGACCGTCTACACCCGCGCGCACGCCGTCCCGCTGCGGCATCCGTCCGGTGCGGTGGACGGCATCGTGATCTTCGCCCGCGAGGCGCTCCGCTCCAACCAGCGCGAGCAGGACCGGTACGGCCTGCTCGAGCGCATCGGCGAACGGCTGTCGGCGTCCCTGGAGCTGGCCGCCACCCTGCAGCGGGTCGCCGAGACGCTCGTCCCGCAGTTCGCCGACCACTGCTTCATCGACCTGTTCGGGGGCGACCGGCTGTACCGGCGCGTGTCGGCGCACGCGGGCGGCTGGGAGCCGCCGCCCGGCACCTGGGCCGAGGTCGGCGAGCCGGTGTCCTACCCGCCCGGCCACTTCGCCACCCGCGCGATGAACCGGCGCGACGCCGTCCTGGTCGAGGACATGCTGCAGCACCGGTTCTCCGCGCCGACCCAGGAGTCCCAGCGGCTCGGCGACGCGATGGGGATCACCTCGGTGATCGCCGCGCCGCTCATCGCGCGCGGCGAGCTGCTCGGCGTGATGTCGCTGGCGCTGTCGAACCTGTCCCGCCGTCCGGACCCGCACTACGACGGCTTCGACCGCGACCTGATCGGCGCCATCGCGTCCCGGATCGCGCTCGCCGTCGACAACGCGCTGCTGTTCGAGGAGGAGCGCGAGACCGCGCTCGCCTTCCAGAAGCACCTGCTTCCCGGCGAGCGCCCGCCCAAGCTGGACGGCCTCCAGATCGCCTGGCGGTACGAGCCCGCCCGTCCGCTGGAGTCGCACGGCCACGGCATCCAGACCCAGGTCGGCGGCGACTGGTACGACGTCATCCCGCTCTCGGCCGGACGCGTCGGCCTCGTCATCGGCGACGTCGAGGGCCGGGGCGCGCGGGCCGCCGCCGTGATGGGCCAGCTCCGCGCGGCGCTGCGCGCGTTCGCGCAGGACGACAAGCCCCCCGCCGACATCCTGCGCAAGCTGGACGAGTGGGTCCGCACGATGACCCGGCCGTCGCGGATCACGTCCGGCTGGAGCAACGACGACCTCGTCCGCCCGCCGCTGGTGTCGTGCACCTACTTCGTCTACGACGCGTGGTCGCGGGTGCTGGAGTTCGCCAACGCCGGGCACGACCCGCCCCTGCTGGTCGTCGACGGCGAGGTGCGCGACCTGGAGTTCGAGAGCGAGGGCGCGATGCTGGGCGTCCGCGCCCAGGGCATCGGCGGCGAGATCCTGTTCAACGAGGAGACCGCCGAGCTGAAGCCCGGCTCCACCCTCGTCCTGTACACCGACGGGCTGATCGACCGGCGTCCGCGCGACGACGGCGGCTACCACACCCGCGAGCAGGCGCGCGAGGCGGTCCGCAAGGCCGTCGCGGACGTCGCCCGCAAGGACGTGGAGGCGATCGCCGGGGCGGCCTACGACGCCATCCCCGGCGACATCGCCGACGACGTGGCGATCGTGGTGATCCGCACCGCGCCGGACGAGCTGGCCGTCGCCGACCGCACCTTCCCGGCCGAGCCGATCATGGTGTCGGAGGCGCGCCGGATGGCCTCCGACGCGTTCGCCGCCTGGGGCATGCCCGCCGAGCAGGCCGAACTCGCGTGCCTGCTGGTCTCCGAGGTCGTCACCAACGTCGTCCTGCACGCCACCACGACCCCCGCGCCCCGGCGCGAACTGGTGCTGGACGGCGGCCCCCAGGTGCACTTCAACCTGGACGAGGACGACTGGAGCCTCGACCCCGATCCGCTGGGCGCCGACCTCGGCCGCCGCGAACCCCCCACCAAGGAGTTCCGGGTCCGCCTCCGCAGGGGCGGGGACGCCGTGTGGGTCGAGGTCTTCGACACCGACATGAGGCTGCCGCGCATCCGCAGCGCGGGCGAGACCGACGAGGGCGGCCGCGGCCTGTACCTGGTCGACCAGCTCGCCACCCGCTGGGGAGCCCGCCCCACCCAGAACGGCAAGGCGGTCTGGTTCCAGCTCCCGTTGCGGTAGCGGCGGCTCGGGGGAGACACGCCCTAGGGGATCAGGACGGCGGCTCCGGCGAAGCGGTCGGCGCGCAGGTCGTCGAGCGCCCGGTCGGCCTCGTCCAGCGGGTACTCGTGCGTGGTGACCCGCAGGTTCAGGCGGGCGGCGAGGGTGAGGAACTCCTCGCCGTCCGCGCGGGTGTTGGCCGTGACCGAGCGCAGCTGGCGTTCCTGGAACAGGTGGCGCCGGTAGTTCAGCGACGGGACGTCCGAGAGGTGGATGCCCGCGACGGCCAGCGTGCCGCCGCGGTCGAGCCGTTCGAGCGCGGCCGGGACGAGTTCCCCAGCGGGCGCGAAGCAGATGGCGGCGTCCAGCGGGGACGGGCCGACGTCGAACGAGTCGCCCACCCACGCCGCGCCGAGTTCGAGCGCGAGGTCGCGGTCCTCCTCGCTGCGCGTGTAGACGTGCAGCTCGGCGCCTTCGGAGAGGGCGATCTGGGCGGTCAGGTGGGCTGAGCCCCCGAAACCCCAGATGCCGAGCCGTCCGCCGGGCGGGAGCTCGGCGCGGCGCAGCGCCCGGTAGCCGATGATCCCCGCGCAGAGCAGCGGCGCGGTGGTGACGATGTCGAGGCCCTCGGGCAGCGGGTAGGCGAACGCGTCGACGCCGATCGCGAAGCCGGCGTAGCCGCCGTCGGCGTCCCAGCCGGTGTAGACCGAGCGCTCGCACAGGTTCTCCCTGCCCCGGCGGCAGAACCGGCAGGCCCCGCACGTCCCGCGCAGCCAGGCGACGCCGACGCGGTCGCCGGGTCGGCGCAGGCAGTCCGGGCCGACCGCCACGACCTCGCCGACGATCTCGTGGCCGGGGACGACGCCGGGGCGGTGGACGGGCAGATCGCCGTCCAGGACGTGCAGGTCGGTGCGGCACACGCCGCACGCCAGGACCCGCACGAGCAGTTCGCCGGGGCCCGGTTCGGGCGTCTCCCGCTCGGTTCGCTGCAGCGTTCCCGGTTCGGGAACCGTCCACGCGCGCATGGCTCCACGCTACGCCGCGTCCCGCCGGGCAACCTGACCTGGGCGGCGTGGAGCGGCCGAAGGCCCTAGATCGGCTGGACGGCCAGGTGCGCCCAGGACTGGGTGAACCAGAGCTCGCCGCCGATGATGCGCGGCTTGGCGCCGGTGCGGGGGCCGCCGTCCACCTCGTCCAGCAGCTCGGTGCGGATCACGTCGGCGGCGTCGGGATCGGACGCCCCGGCGAGCCACGGCTCCAGCGGGCGCTCGATGGTGAACACGTCCAGCCGCTGGATGTTCGCGCCCGCCGACACGATCAGCTCGGTGAGGCCCGCGATGGACGGCGTCCCGGGATGGTTCGGGTCGCGCAGCCGCTCGATCCGGTCGCGGTCGGTCCCGGCGGTGTTGCCGCGCACGAGATCGGCGATCACGACCCGCCCGTCCCGGCGGCAGACCCGCAGCAGCTCCCGGAGCATCCGCTCGGGACAGCCCAGGTGGAACAGCGCGAACCTGGTCGTGACCAGGGAGAACGAGCGGTCCTGGTAGGGCAGCGCGCACGCGTCGGCGCGGACGGCGCCGCGCGGCAGCCGGCGCACCTCCAGCGGCGACCCGGCGGACGGCGGGACGGCGTCGAGCGGCCCGTCGAGGAGCGGCCCGTCGAGGTCGGCGATGCGCACCGGGCCGGTCGCGAAGGTCGTCGTGGGCGTCCGGGGGGTCCGGGGACGCCGCGGGGACGCCGCGTCCACGGCCGTGACCTGCCGCACGAGTCCGGCGAGCGCCGCGGGCAGCGGGCCCGGCCCGCGCGCGACGTCCAGGCAGACGTCGTCGGCGCGGGGCTCGGCGAACTCGAGCAGCCGCCGCAGGTGGGGCGCGACGGCGCGGCCGGGCTCGTGGAGTGTGGTCGCCGGATGCGGCACGTCAGGACTCTCCCTCGGCTCGGGGGCGGCGAAGCGGCGGGGTCCCCCCAGGTCCGCCGCCGGTCGAGGACGTCCGGCGGCGGTGTGGAGAGCTGAAGCCGGTTTCGTCAGTTATGACTCCGTGACACGTCGATAGGTTCGACTTCGATGTAGAACATCTCCGCACGGTGTCCGCCGGGGCGGCCGTCCGGCCGGGCGGTGGAGTCGGCGACAGGTCGGCTAGTTGCCGAGCTGGTGGCCGTAGAGGGCGAGCGCGACCAGCATGAACACGACGATGACGGCCATCCGCGTCGGCGCGCCCAGCTTCAGCCGCGCCGCGACCCACCGCACACCGAACGCGACCAGCAGCCCCGTGACGATCAGGGCGAGCAGTGCTTGCATGGACGGCCACCTTCGGCTCGGGGGACTGGCCTTCACCCCCGACGATAACCCGGTCAGAGGTGGGTTACCGGCCGGTCGCCCCGGGGGATAACCTCCCGCTTGTGGCTGAAGTGACGGAAACCAAGAACAAGGGCGTCGCCGAGCGGCTCGACGCGGTCATGCTGAACGTCGCCCGCGGCCGGGTCGCGCTGGGCCTCGCCGCGTTCGCCGCCCCGAAACTGACCGTGAAGGTCATGGGCCTCGGCAAGGACGCGAACCCGGGACGCGACTATGTCACCCGCATGTTCGCAGCCCGCGAGATCGCCCTCGGCGCGGGCTACCTGCTGAGCCGCGGCCCCGCCCGCAAGACCTGGGCCCGCCTCGGCCTCGTCGTGGACGGCCTGGACACAGTGAACGGCCTCCGCAGCCGTCCGGGCCTGCCCCTGTGGGTCTCCGCGGGCGCCATCGGCATCGCGGGCGGCACCGCCGCCCTGGGCGCCGCCAAGGTCACCCGCGACCTCGTCTCCTGACCCCCCGGGCCCCCGGCGGCCCGCCGTCATGTGATCTTTGAGTTGCCGCGGGTAGGTCCCTCCGAGAGATCGGACGGTTCGGGGGGACCGGAATGTCCACAGTTGCGGTAGAACCCGCCAGGCAGATGCCCAGAGGCAGGGAGCTGGCCGTCGTCCTCGGCGCGCTCATGCTCTCGATGCTGCTGGCGGCCCTGGACCAGACGATCGTGTCGACGGCGCTGCCGACGATCGTCGGGGACCTCGGCGGGCTGAACCACCTGTCGTGGGTGGTGACGGCGTACCTGCTGTCGTCGACGGCGTGCACGCCGCTGTGGGGGAAGCTCGGCGACCAGTACGGGCGCAAGCGGCTCTTCCAGGCGTCCATCGTGATCTTCCTGGTGGGGTCGGCGCTGTGCGGCCTCTCGGCGAGCATGGAGCAGCTGATCGCGTTCCGGGCGATCCAGGGCGTGGGCGGCGGCGGCCTGATGGTGCTGGCGATCGCGATCGTCGGGGACGTGGTGCCGCCCCGCGACCGCGGCCGGTACCAGGGCCTGTTCGGCGCGGTGTTCGGGGTGTCGAGCGTCTGCGGGCCGCTGCTCGGCGGCTGGTTCGTGGACAACCTGTCCTGGCACTGGGTCTTCTACATCAACCTGCCGGTCGGGCTGCTCGCCCTGGTCGCGATCGCGTTCGCGCTGCACGCGCCGTCCGAGCGGCACCGGCACCGGATCGACTACCTGGGCACGGTCCTGATCATCGGCTGGTCGGTGGCCCTGGTGCTGATGACGACCTGGGGCGGGACGCAGTACCCCTGGTCGTCGCCGCAGATCATCGGGCTCGGCGTGCTCGCGGTCGTGCTGATCGTGGCGTGGGTGTGGGCCGAGCACCGCGCGTCCGAGCCGATCATCCCGCTGCGGCTGTTCCGCGACCGGACGTTCAACCTGTCCTCGGCGATCGGGTTCGTGATCGGCTTCGCGATGTTCGGCGCGATGGTCTACATCCCGCTGTTCCTGCAGGTCGTGCACGGTGTGTCGCCGACGATGTCGGGCGTCCACCTGCTTCCGATGATGCTCGGGCTGCTGGTCGCGTCGATCGGGTCCGGGCAGATGATCAGCCGGACGGGCAAGTACCGGATCTACCCGATCGTGGGCACGCCGATCGTCGCGGTGGCGCTGTACCTGCTGTCGCTGCTCGGGGTCGGGTCGTCCACTCTGACGATGAGCCTGCGGTTCGCGCTGCTCGGCTTCGGCCTCGGCCTGGTCATGCAGGTGCTGGTCATCGCCGTGCAGAACCGGGTGGCCTACGCCGACCTCGGCGCGGCGACGTCCGGCGTGACGTTCTTCCGGCAGATCGGCGGGTCGTTCGGCGTCGCCGCGTTCGGGACGGTCTTCGCCAACCGGCTCGCGGACAACATCGGCGAGCTGGCCCGCAAGGGGGAGCTGCCGCGCGGGTTCGACCTGACGGCCGTCCAGGGCGATCCGAAGCTCATGAACAGGCTGCCGCCGAACGTCCGGGACGACCTCCTGCACGCCTACTCGGACGCGATCTCCACGGTGTTCCTGTGGGCGGTGCCGGTGGCGCTCGTCGCGTGCGTGCTGACCTGGTTCATGAAGGAGACGCCGCTGCGCGCGGGCGCGGCGTCGGCCGAGACCGTCACGGCCCCCGGGGACGGGTCGTCGCGGCACGAGGCCGAGCGCGCGCTCAGCGAGCTCATCCGGCACGACCCGGAGGCGCTGGAGCTGTACGCGCGGCTCGCGCAGGCCGCCGGGGTGGAGATGCCGCCCGCCGAGATGTGGGCGCTGTGCCGGATCGCCCGGGAGCGTTCGGTGTCCGGCGAGGAGCTGGCCGCACGGGCCGGGGTGACGGTCGAGGAGGGGCGTCCGCACGTCCGGCGGCTGGTGGACCAGGGGCTGGTGACGTCCGAGGAGGGCGTCCTAGCCCCGACCGCGCGGGGACGGGAGGTCGCCTCGCGGCTGGTCGACGCGCGGCGCGCGGGGCTGGCCCGGCAGATCTCCGACTGGTCCCCGGACGAGAACCCGGAGCTCGCCGACGTCCTCACCCGGCTCACCCGCGCCACGCTGGGCGACGACGCCGAGGGACGCGCCGTCCACGGCACCGGCGGACGCCACCGCGCCCCGCGCCGCCACCGCTCTCACTAGCCCCTCCCCGCTAGCCTGACCGGCAGGCGGACCCGGCCGTCCGGGCCCGGGGATCCGAGACCCAGGTCACACGGGATTGCGTCAGGGGCGCGGTAATCTCATACTGACTGACCGAATCTCACTCGGTTTCGGGACGGAACCCACAACCCCTGGTTTTTGGAGGCGCAGTGGCCGAGGCGTACATCGTCGGCGCGGTCCGTACCCCCGTCGGTACCAAGAAGGGCGCACTCAAGGACGTTCACCCCGCCGACCTCGGCGCGCACGTCCTCAAGGAGCTGGTGAACCGCACCGGCGTCGACCCGTCCGAGGTCGAGGACAACATCATGGGCTGCGTCATGCAGGCCGGTCCCCAGGCCCTCGACATCGCGCGCACCGCGTGGCTGTCGGCCGGGCTCCCGGAGAACGTGCCCGGCGTGACCATCGACCGGCAGTGCGGCTCGTCCCAGCAGGCGATCCACTTCGCCGCGCAGGGCGTGCTGTCCGGCACCCAGGACCTGGTCGTCGCGTCCGGCGTCGAGCACATGGCCAAGGTGCCGATGGGCGCGTCCATCGTGCAGGGCCTCGACTTCCCGTACGGCGAGGGCTGGGCCGAGCGCTACGGCATGCAGGAGATCTCGCAGTTCCGCGGCGCGGAGCTGATGGCCGAGAAGTGGGGCTACACCCGCGAGGACCTGGAGCGGTTCGCGCTGGAGTCGCACCGGCGCGCGGCCAAGGCGATCGAGGCGGGGCACTTCGACCGCGAGATCGCCCCGATCGCCGGGCTCGCCAAGGACGAGGGCGCCCGCCCCGACACCACCCTGGAGAAGATGGCGTCGCTGAAGACGCTGCGCGAGGGCGGCGTCATCACCGCGGCCGTGTCGTCGCAGATCTCCATCGGCGCGTCCGCGCTGCTCATCGCGTCCGAGGAGGCCGTCCGGCGGCACAACCTCACCCCGCGCGCCCGCATCCACACCCTGGCCGTCACCGGCTCGGACCCGGTCTACATGCTGACCGGCCCGATCCCGGCGACCGAGAAGGCCCTCGCCAGGGGCGGCCTGTCCATCGGCGACATCGACGTGTTCGAGGTCAACGAGGCGTTCGCGCCGGTGCCGATGGCGTGGGCGCACGAGACCGGCGCGTCCCTGGAGAAGACCAACCCGAACGGCGGCGCGATCGCCCTCGGGCACCCGCTGGGCGCGACCGGCGGCATCCTGATGACCAAGCTGCTGCACGAGCTGGAGCGCACCGGCGCCCGCTACGGCCTCCAGACGATGTGCGAGGGCGGCGGCCAGGCCAACGCCACCATCATCGAGCGCCTCTGACGGTCGGCTTCCCGGGGCTCGGCCTCTGAGACCCGGTTCTGGCATCGTTCGGGCGGGACCACGCGCGTGGTCCCGCCCGTTCTTCTTGGGAGGGCCTGTGTACTCGACGATTCTGTACTCGGTGTCCGAGCGGATCGCGCGCATCACGCTGAACCGTCCGGACGCGCGGAACTCGCTGAACGACACGATGGTGGACGAGCTGCTCGACGCCTTCGCGCGCGCACGAGACGACGACGAGGCGCGGGTCATCGTCCTCACCGGGGCGGGTGACCGGGCGTTCTGCGCCGGGGCCGACCTGGGCGGGCTGGCGGCGTCCGGGGTGGCGGCGACGCGCGAGGAGCTGCGGGCGAGCGCTCCGTTCCGCCTGTTCACCGCGTTCCCCACGCTCGGCAAGCCGGTGATCGCGCGGCTCGCCGGGCACGCCGTCGCGGGCGGGCTCGGCCTCGCCGCGGCCTGCGACCTGGTGGTCGCGGCGGACGACGTGAAGCTCGCGACGCCCGAGGTCAACGTCGGGCTCTGGCCCATGATGATCATGGCGATCATCAACCGGAACGTCGCGCCCAAGCACGCGTTCAGGCTCTACTACACGGGCGAGCGGATCACGGCCGCCGAGGGCCGCGAGATCGGCCTGGTCACCGACGTCGTCCCGCGCGCCGAGCTGGACGCCCGCGTGGACGCGCTGGCCCGCACGATCGCGGCGAAGTCGCCGGTCGGGCTGCGGCGCGGACGGGAGGCCTTCTTCGCCATCGAGGGCCGCCCGCTGGACGACGCCGTCGAGCACCTCCTCGGCGAACTGGTCGAACTGGCCGCGACCGAGGACGCCAAGGAGGGCATCACCGCCTTCCTCGAACGCCGCGAACCCGACTTCAAGGGCCGCTGACCCCGGCCCGTCCAGAGGCCGCTGGCCGGACGCCCGGGGCGACGGACGTCCGGCCAGCGACCGGCCAGCGACCGGCCGGCGACCGGACCGCCCGGCGTCAGGAAGCGGACGGACCGACGTTCGCGCTGGTCAGCGGCACTCGCGCGACAGGAAGAGCGGAGAGTTCGTCGGCGCCGATGTCGGCGGTGCCGGTGGCGGGCTGGCCGTCGATGTCCGTCCCGGTGCCCGGGAACGCGCTCTTCGCGGCGTTCACGGCCGGGCTGCCCTTGACCAGATGCTGAAGGCCGCCGCTGAGCTTCAGCTTCGGGTCCGCGAACCGGTAGCCGGACCCCGGGACGCCCGGCGCGCCGGTTGCGGGCGCGAAGAACAGGTTGCCCGCGAAACTCGACTTCACCACGTTCAGCTTCACGGCAGGGGCCTTCGCCGCCCGGACGATGTTGTCGGCAAAGGCCAGGTCATGCGCCTTGCCGCCGCCCGAGTGGTCGCTCGTCACCTGGCCCAGGACGGTGTTGTGCGTGAATCGGACGTGGTCGGCGGGCCAGTAGGCATTCGGGTCGGACGTGCCGCCGCCCACGGTCACCCCACCCTCCACGTAGTTGGTGTGGATGTCGTGGCCGCGCCCATAGAAACGGATGCCGGACGTCCCGAACAGGTCGTTTCCGTAGACCTGTGAGTCGTTGCTGAAGCGCAGCACGATCCAGCCCTTGCTGCTTCGGATCGTGTTGTACCGGACGACGTTGTTGGACGACTTCACCGAGATGCCCTCGACGTCGCCGTTCGCGCGGTCCAGCAGGTTGCCCTCGATGACCGCGTGCGCCGGGACCGCGCCCTTGTCGCCGTACCCGAGGCGGATGCACTCGCCGCCGTTCGACCCGCCGAACCCGTGGTCGGTGAACAGGTTGGCGCTCACGCGCGTCCGCTGGGCCATGGTCTTCCCGGGCCCGTTGATCTGCAGGAACACGCCCTGGGACCGCTTGTGCGCGAACGTGTTGCGGTCGATCCGGACGTCGTCGGCCTCGACGCTCACCCAGTTGTTCTTGGACGCGGGCTCGGCCAGCCGGAAGGTGTTGCGCGTGAACCGGACGCCCGGGGAGTCGGCGGGCACGCCCGGAGCCTCCCGCGTGTGGAACACGAACCCGGCGACGGTCACGTTGGGCGAGCGGGAGAGCGTGATCCCGGCCGTCCCGGTCAGGACGACCTTGCCGGTGTGCTGCGCGCCGACCGTGATCCGCGCCTGCTTCGTCCCGGCCCGTCCGGTGATCGCCACGGGCTTGGCCAGGGCGTACGTGCCGTCCCGGAGCAGGACGGTGTCGCCCGGACGCGCCGCGTCGACCTTCTTCTGCAGGTCGGACGGCGAGGACGCCAGGACGGTCCGTCCGGCCACGGCCGAGACCTCCGTCCCGTGCCCGCCGCCGGAGAAGCCGGCGGCGACGGCCGCCGTGGCCCCGCAGGCGAGCACGCCCGCGCCCGCCGTGAGTGCCGAGATCCGTGCCGTCCGTCGCATGTCGAGTGACCTCCGTGATCGCCTGGGCTCGCGGCAGTGTAGAAGCGGAGCACGCGGGCGCGGGGACGAAAGCACCAACTGCGACACGACTGTTCAACCCGCGTACATCAGCTCAATCCTGGAGAGCGGGGACCGGCTCCGCGCGAACGGCCCCTTCGTCCGGCGAGACGTCCGGCAATAGCGGACGAACAAGGACGAACTGGAGCACCGCGAGGACGAGGCAGAGCGCGGCGGTGCTCGTCCAGAGCGCGGCCACTCCCGCGTGCTGCAGGATCTGCGTCGCCGTGACCGGCGCCGCGATCCCGGCGAAACCCCAGCTCAGGCCGTACACCGACAGGTACTGGCCGCGTCCGTCCGGCGGGGCGATCCCGGCGACGGCGGCGTACACGCGTCCGAAGATGAGCAGGTCGCCGAGGCTCCACACGACGGTCGCCACCGCGAGCGGCACGAGCCCCCGCGCGAACGCGTACCCGGTGAACCCGGCCGCCAGCAGGACGCACCCGGACGCGAGCATCACCGGCGTGGACAGCGCGGCCAGCCGTCCGAGGCGCAGCAGCGGCTGGCCCGCGACCGTCGTGACGGCCGAGACGGTGAACAGGATCCCGGCGTCGGCGGCGGACCGTCCGCTGTGCGTCATCGACAGCGGCAGCGCGACCGTGACCTGGGTGAAGACCAGGGCGTAGAACGTGCCCGTGCCGAGCAGGACGAGCAGCGCCCGATCGCGCCACGGCGACGGGCCGTCCCGCCGCGTCCCGCTGCGCAGCGGCCGGTCGAGCGGCAGGACGCGTCGCACCACCACCGCGCAGGCCAGGCAGGACGCGGCGTCGATCACGAACAGCCAGCGCAGGTCCCAGCGCCCGACCGCCGCCGCGATCAGCCCGGCGCCCGTGCCCCCGGCGGCGAGCGCGGCGCTGAACAGGCTGTAGGCGCGCGCCCGGTCGGCCGGGGCGACGGCGTCGGCGATCAGCGCCTGGCTCGCCGGTTCGTAGATCTCGTAGACCAGGCCGAGCAGCACCGCGAACGCCAGCACCTGCCAGGTCGTCCCGGCGGCGGCGATGGCGAGCTGCGCGACCGCGCACCCCGCAAGGCCGAGGACGATCGAGCGGCGGCGGCCGATCCGGTCGGCGAGCCGTCCGCCGAGCAGCCGGGACGGTATCGTCGCCACCCCGAACGCCGCCGTGACCAGCCCGGCCGTCACCGGGCTCGCGCCGAACCGGGCGACGGTGAGCGCCGCCAGGAACGGCACCGAGAACGCGCCCAGCCGGTTCACGGCCCGCGCCACGGCCAGCAGCCAGACGCCGCGAGGCAGCCGGTTCCGCGTCACCACGACCTCCGTCACTGTCATAACAAAAAACGACAGTGACGAAACTAGGCCGTCAAGGCGTAACTCGTCAACACCGTTTCGACGGTTACGAATGTCTCAGAGGGTGAGGCTGAGCGTGCGCTGGATCCGCGCCGCCGTCGCCTGCATGTGGTGCACCCGCGCCTCGACCTTCGGCAGCTTCGTCGAGCGGCACGAGATCGCGAGCGCGCCGACGACGCTGCCCGTGGCGTCGGTGACCGGGACGGCCGCGCAGCCGGTGCCGAGCGCGTACTCCTCGTGGTCGAGGGTCAGGCCCGCCTGCGTGTTCAGCAGCTGCATCAGGCGGCGCGGCTCGGTGATCGTGTGCGGGGTCAGGTCGACCAGCGGGTGCCTGGCCAGGTAGTCGCGGCGCCGGTCCTCGTCGAGCTGGCCGAGCATGCACTTGCCGATCGCGGTCGCGTGCGCGGCCTCGTCGAAGCCGACCCACAGGTCCACGCGCGGGGCGCGCGGGCCGTCCGCGATGTCCACGATGCGGATCTCGTCGTCCACGTGCATGCCGAAGTAGGACGCGACGCCGAGCTCGTCCCGCAGGGCGACCAGCGCCGGGCGGATCCGGGTCAGCAGCTGCTGCGCCCGCGCCTGGCCCTGCAGCGAGTGGACGCGGTCGCCGAGCACCCAGGCGCCGTCGGTCATGCGGAGCGCGTAACCCTCGTGCGCGAGGGTACGGAGCAGGTGGTAGGTGGTGGCGAGCGGCAGTCCGGCCTCGCGGGACAGCTGCTTCGCGGGCGCTCCGTTCGGGTGTGAGGCGACGGCCTCCATGAGACGCAGCGCGCGCTGCACCGAGGAGATGAGAGTAGGTCTCCGTGTCTCATCCATCACGCACAGCGAACCCCTCCGGCCGGGCAGTGGCCAAGACATGGGCGGTACGCGACCATTGGATCACCTTCCGTGGCGGCGGGAGGCGGTTTTCGTCAAGACGGTCTCGTCCGGGGCCCTACTCAGCGGTTTCGCCCGGGAGTAATTTCACGGGGAGAGCCCCCGGAAGCACGCTCGAGGAGTCGGCATGAACCAGCCGGACCACTCCGCACAGACCGGAAAGCGGCCGGACCCCGCGGCTCAGCGCGAGGCTCAGGGCGCGGCTCACGTGGACGAGCGGACCGCGCGGAGGGTCGCCGAAGAGGCGCGCGAGACGGAATGGCGGCTGCCGAGCTTCGCCAAGCAGCTCTTCCTGGGGGACCTCCGTCTCGATCTGATCCACCCGCACCCGCGTCCGGACGCCGAGGCCCGCCGGAAGGGTGACGAGTTCCTGGCCCGGCTGCGAGAGTTCTGTGCCACCCGCGTGGACCCGGCGCAGATCGAGCGGCAGGCCCGCATCCCGGACGAGGTGGTCAAGGGGCTGCGCGAGCTCGGCGCGCTCGGCATGAAGATCCCCGAACGGCACGGCGGGCTCGGGCTCAGCCAGTACCACTACGGACGGGCCCTGATGATCATCGGGTCGTGCAGCCCGGCGGTCGGGGCGCTGGTCTCGGCGCACCAGTCCATCGGCGTCCCGCAGCCGGTCAAGCTGTTCGGCTCCGCCGACCAGAAGGCCGCCTGGCTGCCGGTCAGCGCGCGCTCGGTCACCGCGTTCCTGCTCACCGAGCCGGACGTCGGGTCCGACCCGGCGCGGCTGCGATGCTCCGCCGTCCCGGACGGCGACGAGTACGTCCTCAACGGTGTGAAGCTGTGGACGACCAACGGCGTCATCGCCGACCTCGTCGTGGTGATGGCGCGCGTCCCGAAGGGCGAGGGGCACCACGGCGGCATCTCGGCCTTCGTCGTGGACATGCGCAGCCCCGGCATCACCGTCGAAAACCGCAACGCCTTCATGGGGCTGCGCGGCATCGAGAACGGCGTGACCCGGTTCCACGACGTCCGCGTTCCGGCCGGGAACCTGATCGGGCCCGAGGGCGCGGGCCTGAAGATCGCGCTGACCACGCTGAACACCGGACGGCTCTCGCTCCCCGCGGTGTGCGCGGCGGCCGGGAAGTGGGCCACGAAGATCGCCCGAGAATGGACGGCCGAGCGCGTCCAGTGGGGACGTCCCGTCGGGGAGCACGAGGCGATCGCGAAGAAGGTGGCGTTCATCGCCGCGACCGCCTACGCGCTGGAGGCCATGGTCGACCTGTCGGGCCAGCTCGCCGACGACGAGCGCAACGACATCCGGATCGAGGCGGCGCTGGCCAAGCTCTGGGCGTCCGAGATGGCGTGCCGGATCGCCGACGACCTCGTCCAGCTGCGCGGCGGACGCGGCTACGAGACCGCCGAGTCGCTGGCGGCGCGCGGTGAGCGCGGCGTCCCGGCCGAGCAGGTGCTGCGCGACCTGCGGATCAACCGGATCTTCGAGGGTTCGACCGAGATCATGCACCTGCTGATCGCGCGCGAGGCCGTGGACGCGCACCTGTCGGTGGCCGGCGACATCATCGACCCGGACGCCTCCACCGGCGACAAGGCGCGGGCGGCGGCGCGCGCCGGGGGCTTCTACGCGCGCTGGCTGCCGACGCTGGTCACCGGGTCCGGGCGGCGTCCCGGCGCGTACGGCCAGTTCGGGCCGCTGGCCAGGCATCTGCGCTACGTCGAGCGCGCCTCGCGCAAGCTCGCCCGCTCCACGTTCTACGCGGCGGCGCGCTGGCAGGGCGGGCTGGAGCGGCGGCAGGGCTTCCTCGGACGCATGGTCGACATCGGCGCCGAGCTGTACGCGATGAGCGCGGTCTGCGTGCGCGCCCACGCCGACGCCCACCCCGAGGGCGATCCCATCGGCGGTGACGTCGAACCCGGGACGTCGGCGATCCGGCTGGCGGACGTGTTCTGCCGGCAGGCGCGGGTGCGGGTGGACGAGCTGTTCGACGGCCTGTGGCGCAACACCGACGCGGAGGACGGACGTCTCGCCCGCGAGGTGCTGAACGGCGACTTCACCTGGCTGGAGGAAGGCGTGCTCGACCCGTCCCTGCCCGGCCCGTGGATCGCGCCCGCCGAACCCGGCCCGAGCGGGCGGGACGACGTGCACCGCTTCATCGGCTGACCGTCCGCCGGTTCCCGGGCCCGACTACCTGCGGATCATTGCACAGTGTCACCATATGAAAACTCTCCGACTGTCATCGGCCCGGTGGGTCGATATGTTTCAGCCACCCGGCGGTGGTGCGGTCGCCGGGCTGCCCCGGCGGCCAGCTCGGCCGAGACGGCCGACACGGAGGCGAGCGGAGGGACGGCGGGATGCTCAGCATGATCGTCGACGACGTTCGGGAACCGGCGTGGAACCTCGCGCTGGACGAGGCCCTGGCGCGGGTGCCCGGGCCGCGCGGGCGGCGGGCCGTCCGCCGCAGGGGGAGACCCGTGGGCCCGGGGACGGTGCCGCCGCCCCGGCCGGGGGTGGCGTCGCCCGGCGCGCCCTCCGGGGGGACGGCGGCGGAACGGATGCCAGTGCTGCGGGTGTGGCAGAACGCCCCGAGCGTCGTGATCGGCCGGTTCCAGAACGTCGAGGAGGCGGTGGACCTCGCCGCCTGCGCGCGGGACGGGGTCCGGGTCGTCCGGCGGGCGAGCGGGGGCAGGGCGGTCTACACCGACTCCGGAACCCTGCTGTTCTCGCTGGTCAGACGGCCTCGGCCGGGGGAGCGCCGGTTCCCCGCGCAGTGGCCCGACCTGGACGTCCTCGTCGGGACGGCCCTCGGACGGCTCGGGTACCCGCACGAGATCCTCGTCGGAGGGGGCATCGTCCAGACGGCGCGGCTGCGGACGCGCGACGCCGTCCTCACCCACCTCGCGGTGCACGTCACGCCGATCAACGCCTACGGGCCCGCCTATCTGCTGCCGTCCGGCGGGGGCGAGCGGCACACGCTCGCCGACCTCGGGATGCCGATCACGCTGGACGCGGTCCGCGCGGCCGTGCTGAGTGAGATCATGGACGTGTACGGGATCGCGCGCACCCGACGTCCGGATCCGGGCGAGCAGGCCGTCCGCGACCATCTGTACAGCGTCCGGTACGGGGACGTGACCTGGAACCTGTCGGGGCCCGCGGGCCCTAGGCGGGCCGCCTGGGAGTTCACCGGCGGCTGACCCGAGGCCGACCAGGGGAGGGGCGGCGTTAACCGCCCGTTGACCTGGTGATTTCCCCGGCCGGACGCGCGATCGTCGCGGGACCGTCCGGGTCGCCTGCTGTGGGTAGACTGACCCGACCTTTGTGCCCGAGATCGGCATCGGCCCAGTCCGAACAGCATCCGAGCGAGCGGGAAAGTATGCAGTCACCAGGTCAGAAGAAGAGCATCATGGGCGGCGTCCTCAGCCTGCTGAGCAGCGGCCCGAAGCAATCCGCAGGGCCGGTCGCGCCGCCCGCCGCGGGCGAGGACGTCGTCCAGCCCGCCGCCGGCGAGGGCGCGCTGGAGAACCACCTCGGCGGCGACGAGGCGCGCAACTACCGCCAGTACGAGTACGACATGGTCGCGCCGCACGTGGGCCGCAAGCTCCTGGAGATCGGCTCCGGGCTCGGGCACTTCTCGGAGCAGTTCGCGGGCCGGCTCGACTACCTGGTCGTCAGCGACAACGACCCCTACTGCGTCGGCGAGCTGCGCAAGCGCTACGACGGCAACGACGACGTCGAGGTCCTCGACCTCGAGCTGCCCGCGACGATCGACATCCGGCAGAAGGTCGACACCGTCGTGATGATGAACGTCCTGGAGCACATCAAGGACGACGTCCAGGCCCTCCGCGACCTCGCCGCCGTGACCGAGCCCGGCGGGCGCATCGTCATCTGGGTCCCCGGCTACATGCAGCTGTACGGCGACTTCGACCGCAAGGTCGGCCACGTCCAGCGGTACACCCCGGCCACGCTGGGGAAGGCCGTCCGCGAGGCGGGCCTGGTGCCGGACGTGCTCAAGCCGATCAACTTCCTCGGCGGCATCGCCTGGTGGGCGGCCGTCCGGCGCGGCGGGGCGGGCTACCCCGACCCGCGCCTCGTCAAGATCTACGACCGGACGGTCATCCCGGCCACCCGGGCCATCGAGCGGGTCGTCCGGCCGCCGTTCGGGCAGACGGTCCTCTGCGTGGCCCGCGTCCCGAAGTAGGCGCATCGCTCAGCGGGCAGGACCCGGTCTCCTTGTGGGGGCCGGGTCCTGTTCGTGTCACGGCCTCGGTAGGGGTGGACGGCATCCGTATCGGGATTTAGGTACCCGGTTCGGGAGGTTGGCCGATGTCCGGCGCGGGCGCCGGGCGGCAGACTCGGTGACGTCCGAGCGGCCCGGGGCGCGCCCCTCCCGGCGGTGGAGCTCCGCGAGATCCCGCGTGCCGCGCGTCGCGAGGACGGCCACTGAAGTTCCCGTGTGGTCCGACGGCCCGGGGCGGGTGTCCGGGAGGGGAGACGCCCGTCACCGGGCTCGGACCGGGGCCGGAACGGGAACTCGGCGGCGACCGCCGGAGCGAGCCGTCGGCGGGACGATCCCTGGGGTGGCGTCCCGCCGGCGGCGGCCATCCCGCCGGTCCGGTCGCGCCACTCCCACGGCGCGGCCGGACCGGCGGCCTCGCGGAGCCACTGCTCGGTGGCCCGAGTTCGACGGCGCGGGTTCGGTGGTCGCGTCTGGACAGGGCGGCCCGGTCACCCGGAGGGGGGTCGGGCCGCCCGCGCGGCGTGGACGGGTGGACGGTCAGTGCGCGGCGGTGAAGAGGGAGAGGCGGTGCGCCGTCGCGGCGGCCTCGCCCCGGCTCGCGACGTCCAGCTTGGCCAGGATGTTGGAGACGTGCACGCTCGCCGTCTTCGCGGAGATGAACAGCGTCCCGGCGATCTCGCGGTTGCTCCGGCCTTCGGCGACCAGGCGCAGCACCTCGAACTCGCGCGGGGTGAGGCCGAACGGCGCGGCGGCCGGGTCGGCCTGCGCGCCGAGCCGGGCCCGCTGGGTCAGCCCGGACAGCCGGTCCAGCAGGGGGACGGCGCCGAGGTCGCGGGCGAGGTCGGTCGCGCGGGCGAGGCGGTGGCGGGCGGCGTCCCGGTCCCCGGCGTGCAGGGCGGCCTGTCCGGCCCAGGACAGGGCCAGGGCCTCCTGGTAAGGGTTCGCCAGCGCCTTCCAGGCTGCGGCGGCCTCGTCCCAGGCGTCCAGGTTGAGGTCGCCTCGTGCGCGCGCGGCGGACGCGTCGTAGGTGCTCTTCCACGCCTGTTGGAGCGCGCCCAGGACGAGCGTCGCCTGCGCGCGCTTCTCCACACGTTCGAACTCGGGCGATCCGCCGAGTTCCGCGCAGGCCGTCGCCGCGAGGACGAGGACGGGCCACGCGTAACGCGAATCGTCCGGAAGCGACTCGTCGGGATCGCCGAGGACGGGCTCGGCGGCGACGAGCGCCGCGTCCGGACGGCCCTGGGCGAGCCGGATCCCCGCCTCCAGGCGGCGGGTGGCGAACAGGTCCTGCACCTTCGGCCAGGTCACCTCGCGGGCGTAGCCGAGCATCCGCACCGCGCGGGCGAGGTCGCCGCGCGCGGTCGCGATCTCCCCGGCGATCGCGAACAGCGAGGTGCGGACCTTGCGCGGGGGACGCTGGTCGATGGTGCGGCGGAGCAGCGTGTCCGCCTCGTCCCAGCGGCCGAGGGAGACCAGCGGCTCGGCCTGGTTGATCGCCAGGAACGCGCCCTGGGTGCGGGCCACCCCGGTCGCCTGCGCCTTCTGCACCCCGTCGCGGGCGATCTCGACGGCCTCGGCGTGCCGTCCGGACCCCTCCAGGAAGTGCGACCGGTTGACCGCGACGCGCAGGCGCAGCCGGTCGTCGCCCTCGGCGTCGGCGAGCCGCCGCATCTCCTCCAGCAGCCGCTCGGTCGGGCCCTCCTCGCTGTAGCCCGCGCCGTAGTCGAAGTCCAGGCAGGACAGGGCGAGCAGCGCCTCCACCTCGGCGTGCCGGTCGTTGACGGCGCGCCCGATCTCCAGGGCGGCGTGCGCGGCCTGGCGGGGCTCGTCGGAGTTCTGCAGCAGGCGGCCGACCGTCGCGAGCGTGTTCAGCGCCCGCGCGCGCTGCGACGTGGGCTCGTCGGCGGGCAGCAGCCGGACGGCCTCGCGCAGGTCGTCCACGGCCCCGGGCAGTGTCTGGTCGAACAGCATGCGGCCACGGCGTTCCAGCAGCTCGGAGCGGCGGAAGGCGTTCTCCGGGACGTCCGGGAGCATCCGCAGCGCGCCGGTCGCGTACTTCACGCCCCGGTCGAGCTCCCCGGCGCTCTCGGCGGCCTGGACGGCCTGCTCGAACACCTCGATCTGGGACGCGCCGATGCGCTCGGCGGCGTCCGGCACCCGGTCCCAGAGTTCGAGGACGCGGGCGAGCATGTCGAGGCACTCGGCGTACGCGACGCGGCGGCGGGCCTCACCGGCGGCCTTCCAGGACGCGACCAGCGCCCACAGCGCGTCGTGCGCGGCGTGCCAGTGGTGGCTCAGCTCGTGCCAGAGACGGTCGGCGGGGACGAGGTCCGGGTCGTCCTCGAGGGCCTCGGCGTACCGGGTGTGCAGGCGGGTGTGCTCGCCGGGCAGCAGGTCGTCGTGCACGGCCTCGCGGATCAGCGCGTGCCGGAACGCGTATCCCTCGCCGTCCACCTCCAGGACGTTCGCGGCGACCGCCGGGCGCAGCACCCGGGTCAGCGCCGCGTCGTCCAGCCTGGTCACCGCCGCGAGCAGCCGGTGGTCGATCCGGGTGCCGCCGCCGGAGGCGTCGCGCAGCGCCTCCTGGGTCTCCTCCGGCAGCCGCTCGACCCCGGCGAGCAGCAGGTCGCGCAGGGTCTCCGGCAGCTCGCACACCAGCCGTCCGTCGCAGCCGACCAGCGTCTCCACGAACAGCGGGTTCCCCTCGCTGCGGGACTGCACGGTGTCGACCAGCTCGGGGTCGGGCGTGCGGCCGAGGATGTCGGCGACCAGCTCGCCCACCTCGTCCCGGGTCAGCCGGGGCAGGTCCAGCCGCTGGACGCGCTCCACGCGGCCGAGCTCGGCGAGCAGCGGGCGCAGCGGATGGGAGCGGTGCAGCTCGTCCGACCGGTAGGTCACCACGATCAGCAGCGGCGCCGTCCCGACGTTGCGCACCAGGAACGACAGCAGGTCGCGGGTGGACCGGTCGGCCCAGTGCGCGTCCTCGATCACCAGCGCGACCGGGGACCGCTCGGCGAGGTGCTCCAGGAGGGTCAGCATCGTCTCGAAGAGCCGGGCCCGCTCCTCGCCGGACGCCGCGTCCGACTCCGGCTCGCCGAACTCCGGCAGCAGCCGCGCGAGCCCCGACGTCGCGCCGCGCGGCAGCAGCTCCGCCACGCCGTCCACGCCGACGTCCCGGACGAGCCCCCGCAGCACGGTCGTGAACGGCGCGAACGGCAGGCCGTCCGAGCCGAGCTCCAGGCAGCCGCCGACCAGCAGGCGCGCGCCGTCCTTGACGGCCGCGCCGAACTCGCGGATCAGCCGGGACTTGCCGAGGCCCGCCTCACCGCCCACGAGCACCGCGCCGGGCGCGGCGGCCAGGGCCTCGGTCAGCCGGCCGAGCTGTCCCGCCCGGCCGACCATGATGGGGGACGTCCCGTATGCGCTCACGCTCCCAGCATGCCAGTCGTTTTCCGGACTTTCTCCCCCTTTTCAGGCGTCCCAGGACTGGTCGCGGTGCTCGTCCAGCTCGGGTGTCCGGCCAGGTGGCGAGGGGGGTGTCACCGTCGTCCGGACCGGGCTGCCGACCGTCCCGTCCACGACGACGCCGCGCGCGGCGAAGTGCGGGTGCGCCATCATCTCCGCCCTTCCCAGGACCGGCGCCACGGGCGCGCCCTCGGCGCTCAGCCGCCGCAACGCCTCGTCCGCGTCCAGTTCGCCGATGGCTTGCGCGATCCTCTTGTCCAGGTCGCGAACCTGCTTGACGCGTTCGACGAAGGGGACGTGCGCGATGTCGTCCAGGTCCAGCGCGTGGCACACGGCCGTCCAGAGCCTGTCCTCGGAGACCACGCCGAGGGTGATCCTGCGGTCGTCGGCCGTCCGGTACACGCCGTATCCGGCCACCGGCCCTGCCCGGTGGGTTCTCGTCGCCGCCTCCGGGACGGTCGCGACCCAGTTGGCGAGGACGTCCGCCATCCCCAGATCGACGCGCTCGCCGATCCCGGTCGTCCGCGCGTGGAGGACGGCCGCCGTGATCGCGAACGCCGCCATCGTCGCCGCCGCCATGTCCGCCACGGGAAGGTCGTCCGCCGCGGGCGACACCGCGTCCGGGGGAAGGGCGCCCGCGTAGGCCCGGTAGTTCACGTCATGGCCCGGTGTGTTCGCCAGGGGTCCTTCGGCGCCGTACCCGGACAACGAGCAGTACACGAGCGCCGGGTTCGCCTTCCGGACGTCCGCGTGCCCCACTCCGAGCCGCTCCGCCACCCCCGGCCGGAACCCCTCGACGAACACCTCGGCCCCTGCGGCCAGCTCAAGGCATCGCGCCCGGCCGTCCTGCGTTTTGAGATCCAGCGCCACGCTCCGCTTGTGCTGGTTCAACAGGTCGAAATGCGATCGGAACGCCCGCATGGGCTCGCCGCCGGGCGGCTCCACCTTGATGACGTCCGCCCCCAGCTGCGCCAGCAGTTGCGTCGCGTACGGCCCAGGCCGCCATGTCGTCAGGTCCAGCACCCGCAGCCCGTCCAGCAGCCCCATGGCTCACCCCTCCTGTGGGTCGACGGCGTCACCGTCCCGCTGAAGTGGAGGCGACGTCAAGCGAGCGCTTGTTAGACGCGGAGTGTTGACGGCGAGGCCGGGCGGGGGTGACCCTGGACCGGGGCAGTACGTGTTCGCCGGGTCGTCGTGCCTGGTCAGGACGGTGGAGGTGGTTGGGATCCGATTCTCGCTCTTCTACGAACACCAGCTGCCGCGACCCTGGGACGACGGGCAGGAGCTGCGGCTCTATCAGGACGCGCTCGAGCAGATCGAGATCGCGGACCGGGTCGGCTTCGACGCGATCTGGGAGGTGGAACACCACTTCCTCGAGGAGTACAGCCACTCGTCCGCGCCCGAGGTGTTCCTCGCGGCGGCGTCGCAGCGGACGAAGCGGATCCGGCTCGGGCACGGGATCGTCCAGCTGCCGCCCGGCGTCAACCATCCCGCGCGGATCGCCGAGCGGATCGCCACGCTCGACCTGGTGTCGAACGGACGCGTCGAGTTCGGGACGGGGGAGTCGTCCTCCAGCGCCGAACTGGGCGGATTCGGAATCCGGCGCGCCGAGAAGCGGGCGCAGTGGCAGGACGCGATCGACGCCGTCACGCGCATGTTCGTGGAGGAGCCGTTCGCGGGCTGGAACTCGCCGCACCTGCGGATGCCGCCGCGCAACGTGATCCCGAAGCCCGTGCAGAAGCCGCATCCGCCGCTGTGGGTGGCGTGTTCGCGACGCGAGACCATCCAGTTCGCCGCCCGGAACGGCATCGGCGCGCTCTCGTTCTCGTTCGTCGAGCCGGAGGACGCCGCCAAATGGGTGGACGAGTACTACCGCATCATCGAGTCGGACGAGTGCGTTCCGGCGGGTTTCGCCGTGAATCCCAACGTGTGCGTCGTCCTGCCCATGATGCTGCACGAGGACGAGGCGACCGCGATCGATCGCGGCATCGATGGCGCGCACTTCTTCGGATTCGCCCTGGCGCACTACTACGGGACGACACCGCACGACCCGGGCCGCACCAATGTGTGGGAGGCGTTCGAAGAGCGCCGCGCCGCGCAAGGGTTCGACCGTGATCAGATCATCGCCAATTCCCAAGCGCTCCGGGTGAACGTCGGATCGTTGCGCGGAGCGATCGGAACACCGGATCAGGTGGCCGATCTCATCCGTCGCTACGAGAATGTCGGCGTCGACCAGATCGGCTTCGTCCTCCAAGCCGGGACGAACAGACACGAGCACATCTGTGAGGCACTCGAACTGTTCGGGAAATCCGTTCTCCCGCGCTTTACCGAGGGACGCGAGGAGCGTGAGGCGGAGAAGGCCGCACGATTGGCCCCGGCCGTGGAGCGCGCTCTGGAACGGCGTGAGCCCGCGCGTTCGCTGCCGGTCGGATACCGGATGGACGAGGACGCCGAGGTGGCCCGTGCGCACCGGGGGCCGCGTCTGCGCCGTCCGACGCTGGCGGACGTCCGGCACGAGGCCCGGCGACGCGTCCAGAAGGGGCTGTTCCGGATCGTCCACAACGCCTCGGACGAGGCCATCGAGCGTCGCTTCGGCCCGCGCGCCCAGCGCGCCTTCTTCGGCGGCATGGCCCGCGCGTACGACCCGTCCATGGCGGGCGGCTTCAAGGGTGACATCGACTTCCGCCTGACCACCGCCGACGGCTCCGCCACCACCTGGACGATGACGATCACCGGCGAACGCGCGTACGCGGGCCCGGGCCCCTCACGCGCGCCCGCGCTCACCCTCACGGCGTCCACACCCGACTTTCTGCGCATTCTGGTCGGCGACGCCAACCCCGCCAGCCTCATGATGGACGGCCGCCTCAAAATCCGCGGCGAGTTCGAACTGGCCCCTCGCCTAAGCGAAATGTTCGGAGGCCCGTCCCCATACTGATTCCCTAGGCGACCCAACCTGCCACCCCAAACTAGTCCTCCCCCATAGGGAGGCCGAACGTGAATGCCCACCCATCCCCTCCCCAAACGGACAACCAGCCTGATCACTTGAAGCCATAAATCCGCAATGATCCGTGATCAAGCAAGCGTGAACCGTAGCTTCAAGCCATGGCCACACCAAGACACGAAGCGCTCCATCGGCTGGAGCGAAAGAAACCGAGGCCGTGCTTTGGAGGCAGTTCATGAAGACCTACAACCCGCGCTACGTGTCCGTCCTCCGCGAGGAGGGCCGCGCAGAGGGGCTCAGCGAGGGCCGTGCGGAAGGGCTCAGCGAGGGCCGGGCCGAAGGGCGGGCGCAGGGGCAGGGAGAGGCGCTGCTCGTTGTCCTGGAGGGGCGCGGGGTCGCGGTGTCCGACAAGGCCCGGGAGCGGGTTCACGAGTGCGTGGACCCCGACGTTCTGCGTGGGTGGCTGTTGCGTGCGGTGACGGCCTTGACGGAGGAGGACGTCTTCGGGTGACGGCGAACGTCTTCCGGTACGTGTCCGAGGCGCGTGCCAGGGGAGTCCGTGACGGCCGTAACGAAGGGCAGGCCGAGGGTGTTCTCCTCGTCCTGCAGGGACGCGGCCTGACGGTGTCGACCGACGTCTGCGAACACATCCTGGCGTGCACGGATCCGGAGCGGCTCCGGGCCTGGCTCATGCGCGCCGGCACGGTCGGAACGCCGGACGAACTGTTCAAGTGACGGACGCAAGGGCGTGCCGCAGACAATGCGGCACGCCCAACGCCCTTAGAGACGCGGCGTCAGAGCCGCCACGAGTTGCTCATGCAAGCGGCCGTTGGTGAACCGAGCCAGGTCGGCGAGGCCGAGCGCCACGGCGAGATCGGTCATGCTGGACAACCCTGGCATGGGTGACCACCGGGCGGATCTTGTGCCCGGGGATGTGCAGGTGGTGGGGGCGGAGTGGTGATCAAGGGTCCGGTTTGTGCCGGTGGGATTCGTGCGTGATCCTGGGGTGGTGTCAACGGAGACTATGCCCACCGGGGCCGAGCTGCGGGCGTTCCTGCACGGACTGCCCGGCGTCGACCAGGTCGGGGCGGACGAGCGGGCCGCGCGCCTCGGCGCGCGGTCGATCAAGACGACGGCCAAGGCCCGGGCGATCGACCTGGCGATCTCCATGGTGGACCTGACCACCCTGGAGGGCGCGGACACCGCCGGGAAGGTCCGGGCGCTGTGCGCCAAGGCCGTCCGGCCGGATCCGGCGCAGCCGGACGCGCCGAAGGTCGGGGCGGTGTGCGTGTACCCGGACCTCGTCGAGGTCGCGGTGGACGCGCTCCAGGGCTCCGGGATCGGGGTCGCCTCGGTGGCGACGGCGTTCCCGGCCGGACGCGCGCCGCTGGAGGCCAAGCTCGCGGACACGCGGGCGGCCGTCGCGGCCGGGGCGTCCGAGATCGACATGGTGATCGACCGGGGCGCGTTCCTGGCGGGCGACTACCTGAAGGTCCACGAGGAGATCGTCGAGACCAGGCGGGCGTGCGGCGACGCGCACCTGAAGGTGATCCTCGAGACCGGTGAGCTGCGCACCTACGACAACGTGCGGCGCGCGTCCTGGCTGGCGATGCGGGCCGGGGCCGACTTCATCAAGACCTCCACGGGCAAGATCTCGCCGGCCGCGACCCTGCCGGTCACGATGATCATGCTGGAGGCCGTGCGGGACTTCCGCGACGCCACCGGGCGGACGGTCGGGGTGAAGCCCGCGGGCGGCATCCGCACCACCAAGGACGCGATCAAGTACCTGGTCATGGTCAACGAGGTCGCCGGGCCCGACTGGCTGACCCCGGACCTGTTCCGGCTCGGCGCGTCCAGCCTGCTCAACGACCTGCTGATGCAGCGCCGCAAGCTCGCCACCGGGGTCTACTCCGGTCCCGACCACTTCACCCTGGACTGACCCGATGGATGAGAAACTGTTCGAGTACGCACCGGCGCCCGAGTCGCGAAGCGTCGTCGACATCAAGCCTGCGTACGGGCTCTTCATCGACGGAGAGTGGGTCGACGGTTCGGGCGAGGATCGCAACAAGACGATCGATCCGTCGAACGAGGAACCGCTCGCGGAGATCGCGGTGGCCACGGCTGAGGACGTCGACCGGGCCGTGGCCGCCGCGCGGCGCGCCCACGAGAAGGTCTGGGGCCCGATGCCGGGCCGCGAGCGCGCCAAGTACCTGTACCGGATCGCCCGGATCATCCAGGAGCGGTCGCGGGAGCTGGCCGTCCTGGAGTCGATCGACAACGGCAAGCCGATCCGCGAGTCGCGCGACGTGGACGTCCCGCTGGTCGCCGCCCACTTCTTCTACTACGCGGGCTGGGCCGACAAGCTCGGCCACGCGGGGTTCGGCGCGAACCCGCGGTCCCTCGGCGTCGCGGGCCAGGTCATCCCGTGGAACTTCCCGCTGATGATGCTGGCCTGGAAGATCGCCCCGGCGCTCGCGACGGGCAACACGGTCGTCCTGAAGCCCGCCGAGACGACGCCGCTGACGGCGCTGCTGTTCGCCGAGATCTGCCAGCAGGCCGAGCTGCCGAACGGCGTGGTCAACATCGTCACCGGCGCGGGCGGGACGGGCCGCCTGCTCGTCGGGCACGACGGGATCGACAAGGTCGCGTTCACCGGGTCCACCGAGGTGGGCAAGGAGATCGCGCGGGCCGTCGCGGGCACCCGCAAGCGGCTGACGCTGGAGCTCGGCGGCAAGGCGGCGAACATCGTGTTCGACGACGCGCCGCTCGACCAGGCCGTCGAGGGCATCGTCAACGCGATCTTCTTCAACCAGGGCCACGTGTGCTGCGCCGGGTCGCGGCTGCTCGTCCAGGAGTCGGTCGCCGGCGAGCTGCTCGACCGGCTGAAGCGGCGGATGGCCACCCTGCGCGTGGGCGACCCGCTGGACAAGAACACCGACATCGGCGCGATCAACAGCGGCGAGCAGCTCGCGAAGATCCGCGAGCTGGCCGACAGCGGCGAGGACGAGGGCGCCGAGCGCTGGTCGCCGCCGTGCGAGCTGCCGCAGCGCGGGTTCTGGTTCGCGCCGACGGTGTTCACCGGCGTCGCGCAGTCGCACCGCATCGCGCGCGAGGAGATCTTCGGCCCGGTGCTGTCCGTGCTGACCTTCCGCACGCCGGACGAGGCCATCGAGAAGGCCAACAACACCCCGTACGGCCTGTCCGCGGGTGTCTGGACGGAGAAGGGCTCGCGCATCCTGTGGGCGGCCGAGCGGCTCCGCGCGGGCGTCGTGTGGGCCAACACCTTCAACAAGTTCGACCCGGCGTCGCCGTTCGGCGGCTACAAGGAGTCCGGTTTCGGCCGCGAGGGCGGACGGCACGGCCTGGAGGCGTACCTCGATGTCTGAGCGGCTGAGTGTTCGCAAGACCTACAAGCTGTACATCGGGGGCGCGTTCCCCCGCTCGGAGTCCGGACGGTCGTACGTGGTGAACGACGCCAAGGGGCGGTTCCTCGCCAACGCGTCGCAGGCGTCCCGCAAGGACGTCCGGGACGCGGTCGTCGCGGCGCGCAAGGCGTTCGGCGGCTGGTCGTCCAGGACGCCCTACAACCGCGGCCAGATCCTCTACCGGGTCGCGGAGATGCTGGAGGGCCGCCGGACGCAGTTCGTGGACGAGCTGCGCGCCGGAGGGGCCGCCAAGACCGCCGCCTCGGCCGAGGTGGACGCGGCGATCGACCGCTGGGTCTGGTACGCGGGCTGGGCGGACAAGATCGGCGCGGTCGCCGGGAACGCGAACCCGGTCGCCGGGCCGTTCTTCAACCTGTCCACGCCCGAGCCGTCCGGCGTCGTCGGGATCGTCGCGCCCGACAGCGCGCTGCTCGGCCTGGTCTCGGTGGTCGCGCCCGCGATCGTCACGGGCAACACGGCGGTCGTCGTCGCGTCCGAGCCCGCGCCGCTGCCCGCGATCACGCTCGCGGAGGTGCTCGCCACGTCCGACCTGCCGGGCGGCGTGGTCAACCTGCTGACCGGACGGCGGGCCGAGCTCGCGCCGTGGCTGGCGTCCCACATGGACGTGAACGCGATCGACCTCGCGGGCGTGTCCGAGGAGGCCGTCACCGACCTGGAGAAGGCCGCCGCCGACAACCTCAAACGCGTGCTGCGTCCGGGCATCGGCGACTGGTCCGCGGAGCCCGGCACGGACCGGATGACGGCGTTCCTGGAGACCAAGACGGTGTGGCATCCGGTGGGTGTGTAACGTCCGTTTCGCGCGTCCGGTGTGTAGATCGTCGCGAAGTGTGGAATAGATCTCTCCGTAGCTGATCATGCACGGGGGGTAGATCAGGTGCCTACCAGGACCACATCGCGCACGACGAGCCGAAGCACGGCCGGGCGCGCGAGGAAAACGACAGGGAAGGCCACGACCGCCGGCAGGGCGGCGTCCAAGCGGACCAGCGCCGCCGTGAGGTCGACGGCGTCCAGGTCCACGGTCTCGGCACGCGCCGGGACGGCCAGGAAATCTACGGCGAAGCGGGCGACCGCGTCGCGGGGCACGGCCGCCAAGAAGGCGACCGGAACCCGGCGCGCGTCGGCCACCAAGCGGACGACGGCGAAGAGGACGACCGCGAAGCGGGCGACCACGGCGCGGACGACCGCTGCCCGGAAGACGACGGCGAAACGCGCGTCGACGGCCGCCAAGCGGACGACCGCGGCGCGCCGCACCGTCGCCGCGGCGTCGTCCCGCGGGTCGGCCGCCGCCGCCAAGAAGGCGACGACCGCGGCGACGCAGGCCAAGTCCGCCGCCACCAAGATGAAGTCGGTGGCGACCAAGGCGAACGCCTCGGTGCGGGCCATGACGGCGATGACCAAGGCGATGACCACCGCGACCAAGGCGATGGCGGACGCCGCCAAGGCGATGAACGCCGCCGCCAAGGCCGTCGGCAGCGCCCGCGCCACCGCCGGGACCACCGCGCGCAAGGCGTCGGCGACCAGGAAGAAGGCCGCGGCACGCAAGACGACGGCGAAGAAGGCCACCACGCGCAAGACGGCGGCCCGCAAGACCACCGCGAGGAAGGCGGCCGCCAAGAAGGCGACCACGGCCCGCAAGACCACCGCCAAGAAGGCGACCGCGCGCAAGGCCACCGCCAAGAAGGCGACGGCCAAGCGGGCGACCGCCGCGTCCGGCAGGACGAAGACGGCGGCGACGGCGAAGCGGGCCACCGCCAAACGGACGACGGCCAAGCGGACGGCGGCGAAACGCGCCCCGGCCAAACGCGCCACGGCGAAGAAGACCGCCACCCGCAAGACGGCGGCCAGGTCGAAGACCGCGTCGACGCGTCCACGCACGACCAGGACGACGACCGCCCGGCGCACCGCCACGCGCCGTGCGGCCACACCGGCCAAGGCCGCGTCGAACGGCGCGGTGTCGGCGGCCTCGTCCTCCACGCTGGTCGACCCGAAGACCCATGCGATGGCCTCGGGTGCCTCGTCGCCGAACGGCGGCGTCCTGTCCGGGATGACCCGGACGTCCCACGGCGGTTGACGGAGGTGGGATCCTCGACGGTGCAGAGCCCTGCCCCGCGTCCGAAACGCGGGTCGGGGCTCGGCCGGTGAGTGGACGAGCCTACGGAGGACACATGGACGACAAGCAGATCCTGTCGCGCATCGACGCGTTCGTGGCCGAGGAGGCCGAGCTGCGCGACAAGCTCCAGAAGGGGGAGCTCTCGCAGGCGCAGGAGCAGCAGCGCCTGCGCGCCCTCGAGGTCGAACTCGACCAGTGCTGGGACCTTCTCCGCCAGCGCCGCGCCCGCCGCGACGCCGGTGAGAACCCGGACCAGGCCGCGGCCCGCCCCGCCAGCGAGGTGGAGGGCTACCTCCAGTAACCCCGCCCCGCTCCCCACCCCGACTCGACCAAGGCGCACCACGGCCGGCAAGGGCCCGCCCCGGGTGACGCCTCTCAACCCCCCAACGGGCCCACGTCCTTTCTGGGACGCCTGTGGTCATCCGGTGACAAACCAGGACGCCGCAGGCGTCCTTTCGTCTCTGCGGGACGCACAGGGCTCCGGGGAGGTATCGGCTTGACCGGTGCGCGGTTCGGCGCGTCCAGGACGCGTCAGGGCCTTCGTGTGGGCTGCACCGGCCCGAGTCGTGCTTCTTCTGAACCGTTTCGCAGGCCCGTTGGGGGTTCTGGTCGTGTGGGTTTGGCCGGATTCGGCCGGGGGATAGCGGTCGGACGCCAACCTGAGCCCGCCGTGGTGTCATCTCATGTGCCAAGGACGGCACCGGACGGGACGCCGTCGCCAGGGGAAGAGGGCTTCACCGTGAAGGGCCTGCTGCAAGCCGCGACCGCCGGGACCGCTCTGGCCGTGGCCGTACCGTTCTTGGCGCTGACGGAGTCGTCGGCGTCCGCGTCCGCGCAGGCCGATCTGGCCTCAGCGCCGGGTCAGGCCACCGCGCAGGGACGCGTCCACGCGCCGATCCCCCTGCGCGTGCGCGGTAAGGCGAACCGCTTCGGCCAGACCCACCGGCGCCTGCCGAACGGCACGTCCGTCCCGCTCCGCTGCTCGGTCACCGGCCAGCGCATCTACGGCGACCGCACCTGGTACCGCCTTGCGACCTCCCAGCGCGAATACGTCGCCGCCCACTACGTGGACATCGTCTCCGGCAGCGTCCCCCGCTGCTGACCGGGGCGGATGGCGCCTGAGCAGGGACGGCGCGGGCGTGGGAACGAAAGAGCCGTCCACCTCGAGGCGGACGGCTCTTCGCGTGCGCTCGCCGGGCTCGCGGGCTCGCGGGCTCGCGTGGCTCGCCGGGTTCGCGTGGGCTCGTTACATGCGTTCGGGCGTCGGGACGCCGAGCAGGTCGAGGCCGGTGACCAGGGTGCGCAGGGTGAGGGCGCACAGGGCCAGGCGGGACTGCTTGGTCGGCTCGTCCGGGGCCTTGAGGACAGGGCAGGTCTCGAAGAAGGCCGTGTAGGACGAGGCGAGCTCGAACAGGTAGGTCGCCAGGCGGTGCGGCTCGGCGGTCTCGTAGGCGCCCTTGACGGCGGCTCCGAAGCCGAGCAGGTGCAGGGCCAGGTCGCGCTCGGCGGGCTCCTTGAGCGTGATGGGGCCGTGGGCGTCGTCCGGGGAGATGCCACCCTTGCGGAAGATCGACCTGATCCGGACCACCGCGTACTGGAGGTACGGGCCGGTGTTGCCCTTGAACGAGATCATCCGGTCGAAGTCGAAGATGTACTCGCTGTCGCGGGCGACGGAGAGGTCGGCGTACTTGACCGCGCCGATGCCGACGGCCTCGACGATGGCGTCGCGGGTGGCGGCGTCGAAGGAGTCGTCGGGGTTGAGCTTGTCGTACTCGGCGCCGGCCCGCTCGACGGCCTCGTCGAGGAGCTCGGCGAGCTTGACGGTGCCGCCGGCCCGGGTCCGCAGGATCTTGCCGTCGGTGCCGAGGACGTTGCCGATCTCCGCGTGCTCCAGCCGCATGCCGCCCTTGACCCAGTCGGCCATCCGGGCGACCGCGAAGGCCATCTGGAAGTGCAGGGACTGCGGGGCGCCGACGACGTAGATCACCCGGTCGGCGTGCTCGGTGTCGGACCGGTACCGGATGGTCGCCAGGTCGGTGGTGGAGTAGTTGTAGCCGCCGTCCCGCTTGCGGACGATCACCGGCAGCGGGTCGCCCTCGCGGCCCTTGAAACCGGGCGGGAACACCACGAGCGCGCCGTCGCTGATCTCGGCGATGCCCTTGTCGGTGAGCTCCTGCGCGGTCGGGTTGAGCAGGTCGTTGTAGAACGACTCGCCCTTGATGTCGTCGTCGGTGAGCGTGACGCCGAGCCGCGTGTACACGTGGTTGAAGTACCGCTTGGACACGTCCACCAGGACCTGCCACAGCCGCATGGTGTCGGGGTCGTGCGCCTGGAGCCGGACGACCCGGGTCCGGGACCGTTCGGCGAACTCGGGGTCGGAATCGAACTTCTGCCGGGCGGCCTGGTAGAAGGCGGTGAGGTCGCTGACGGACGAGTCGTCGCGCTCGGCCGCGGCCACGCCGATGTCGAGCAGGTGCTCGATCAGCATGCCGAACGGGGTGCCCCAGTCGCCGACGTGGTTGTCCCGGACGACGTTCTCGCCGAGGAACCCGGCGATCCGGGCGATGGCGTCGCCGACGATCGTGGTCCGCAGGTGCCCGACGTGCATCTCCTTCGCCACGTTCGGCGAGGAGTACTCGACGATCACCTTCTCCGGGTGCTCGGCCTTCGGGACGCCGAGCCGGTCGTCGTCCAGGGCGGCCTGGGCCTGCCCGGCGATCCAGCCGTCGGCGAGGGTGAGGTTGATGAAGCCCGGCCCGCTGATCTCGACCTTGGAGACCAGCCCGTCCACGTCGAGCCTCGCCACGATCTCCTCGGCGATGCCGCGCGGGTTCTGCTTCTCGCCTCGCTCCTGGGTGAGCGGCTTGACCAGCGACATGGCGACGTTGGCCTGCAGGTCGGCGAACTGCGACGGTCGGATGACCGGGTCGGTGTCCGCGAACGACGGTCCGAAGGCGGCGGCGAGCGCGGCCCGGACCCTGTCAGCGAGTACGAGTTGCGGGTCGGACATGTCTCAAGGTTAACGGCGTGTGGGTGTGGATCCGGTAATGGTTTGCTGTTTGAGGCCCTTGAGCACGAGCGTCAGCAGGACGGCCGCGATCGCGGCTATGCCGAGCCCGTAGGCGTCGTTGACGAAGTTGTCCGGCCGCAGCGCGAAGAAATGCCTCAGCCAGGGGACCGCGAGGACGATCAGGAAGGCCGCTCCCATCGCCGCGACCAGCCCGAGCCGCCACCAGTTCCACGGCCGGGCGATCAGCACCAGGACCCACAGGGCCAGCAGGAACAGCGAGATCGTCGAGGAGGACGAATCCTCCTCGAAGGAGCTGTTGAGGTTGCGGGTGGCGATCCAGTAGCCCGCGAACGTCGCGACGCCGCAGGCCACCCCGGCCGGGATCGCGAACCGCAGGACGCGCGGCACGAAACCGGGCCGGGCGCGTTCGGCGTTGGGCGCGAGGGCCAGGAAGAACGCCGGGACGCCGATGGTCAGCGTGCTGATCAGGGTGAGGTGCCGAGGCAGGAACGGGAACCGCACGTGCATGAGCCCGACCAGCACCGACAGGATGATCGAGTAGACCGTCTTGGTGAGGAACAGGTTGGCGACCCGCTCGATGTTGCCGAGCACCCGCCGCCCCTCGCCGACCACGTACGGCAGGGTCGAGAACCGGTTGTCGAGCAGGACGATCTGCGCGACGGCGCGGGTGGCGTCGCTGCCGGAGCCCATGGCGATGCCGAGGTCGGCGTCCTTCAGCGCGAGGACGTCGTTGACGCCGTCGCCGGTCATCGCGACCGTGTGGCCCCTGGCCTGCAGGGCCGCGACCATGTCGCGCTTCTGCTGGGGGGTGACGCGGCCGAACACCGAGTTGGCCTCCAGCACCCCGGCCATCTCCTCGACGCCGGACGGCAGGGACCGGGCGTCCACGGGGTGCTCGGCGGACGCCAGGCCCAGCGTGGACGCGATCGCGCCCACCGACGCCGGGTTGTCCCCGGAGATGACCTTGACCTTGACGCCCTGCCGGTCGAAGTAGGCGAGGGTCTCCTTGGCGTCCGGGCGGATGCGCTGGCGCAGCACGACCAGCAGCGCGGGCCGGGCGGTCGCGGCGACGTCGAGCCGGTCGGGCTCGGCGAACGCGCCGTCCGGGACCCGGACGAGCGCGAGGACGCGCAGCCCGGTGGAGCCGAGGTCCTCGGCCTTGGTGCGGGCCGGGTCGTCGGCGGAGAGCAGCACGTCGGCCGCGCCGATCACCCAGCTGCCCCGCCCGGCGAAGGACGCCCCGCTCCACTTGCGCGCGGACGAGAACGGGACGGCGGTCTCGCGCGTCCAGCCGGGATCGGCGATGTCGAGGCCGTCCCGGACGGCCAGCATCGTGGCGTTCGGGTCGGGGTCGGTGCGCGCGAGCGCGGCGAGCGCCCGGTCGCCGGGGAGGTCGTCGTCGAGCGGGACGATCTGGTCGAGGTCCATGCCCGGCTCGGTGAGCGTGCCGGTCTTGTCGACGCACAGCACGTCCACGCGGGCGAGGCCCTCGATCGCGGGAAGCTCCTGCACCAGCGTCTGCCGCCGCCCCAGCCGGACGACGCCGACCGCGAACGCGATGCTGGTCATCAGCACCAGGCCCTCGGGGATCATGGTCACCACGCCCGCGACCGCCCCGGTCACGGCGTTCGACGCCCCGCCCGCCGACCGGAACTGGCTGACGAACAGCAGGATCGCGGTCGGGACGATCAGCCAGGTGACGTACTTGAGGAACCGGTTGATGCCGTCCATCAACTCCGAGCGGGTGAGGGTGAACCGGCTGGCCTCCTCGGTGAGCCGGGCGGCGTAGGCGTCCCCGCCGACCTTCGCGGCGGTGAACGCGCCGCTGCCCGCGACCACGAAGCTGCCCGACTGCAGCTCGTCGCCGGGCCGCTTGTGGACGGGGTCGGCCTCGCCGGTGAGCAGCGACTCGTCCACCTCCAGGCCGCTGGAGGAGACCACCGGGCCGTCCACGACGATCTTGTCGCCGGTGCCGAGCGTGATCAGGTCGCCCTGGACGACCTCCTGCTGGTGCAGCTCGCGGGCCTCGCCGTCGCGGACGACGCTCACCTGCGCCTCGCCGACCACGGCGAGCCGGTCGAGCGTGCGCTTGGCCCGTAGCTCCTGGATGATGCCGATCGCCGAGTTGGCGACGATGATGCCGCCGAACAGGCCGTCCTGCCATGCCCCGAAGATCATCACCAGCGCGAACAGGCTGCCGATCAGGGCGTTGAAGCGGGTGAGCACATTGGCTCGGACGATCTCCCCGACCGACCGGCTGGTGTTCTGCGGCACGTCGTTGACCCGCCCCGCCGCCACCCGCTCCCGAACCTGCGCCTCACTGAGCCCCCGCGGACTCACTCCACCTGGGCCGCTCGAAGGCGGGTCGGCGTGGTCCGGTGTGGCCGGAGTCGGGCCGTCCGGTGCGGCGTGCTGCGGTTCCGTCATCGTCCCCCCGTTGTTGCCCCATTCCCCATGATCGACTGGGACGACCGCGAGGGGCTCAGCGGCCCCCGGCGCCCCGCTCCGGCCGGTCGGCCGGGTGCCCCGTGGCCGGTCGCGCCGCCGTGTCGGCGTCCGCGTCCGGCCTCCGTTCGTCCTCACCCTGTTCAACGGGTGACGGCGGAGAAACGTTGGGGTCGTTCGTGTCGGGAATTTCACGCGGCCCGGGCTCGTCCGGTTCGCCGGGTTTCCGGGCGTCCCTGCCCTCCCGCGCGCCGTCCTTGGACGCGTCGTGGTTGCCGTGCGGCCAGCGCGGGAACCGGGACGTCCTCGTCGCCGCGACCTGGTCGCGGATGCGCTCCACGATGCGTCCCGCCGCCAGCTCGTGCGCGAGCAGGCAGGCCGAGGTGACCGCGCGGGCCTCCGACGCGCCGTGCGCGATGATCACGGTGCCGTTCAGGCCGAGCAGGACGCCGCCGCCGTAGGTGTCGGAGTCGAACCGGTCCTTCAGCTCGGTGAGCTTGCGGCGCTGGAGCAGCGCGCCCACCCGGGCCGTCCGGGACGAGGTGACCGCCTCCCGGAGCTCCCCGAACGCCGTCCGGACGGTGCCCTCCAGGGTCTTCAGCGCGACGTTCCCGGTGAAGCCGTCGGTGACGATCACGTCCACCTTCCCGGCGAGCAGGTCGTGGCCCTCGACGTTCCCGGCGAACTCCACGCCGTTGTGACCGGACGCCAGCAGCTCGTGCGCGCGCTTGGCGAGCTTGTTGCCCTTGCCCGCCTCGGAGCCGATGTTGAGCAGCCCCACGCGCGGGCGCGCGAGGCCCAGCCGGATCTGCGCGTAGGCGGTGCCGAGCGCGGCGAACTGCACCAGCGTCTCCGGCTTCACGTCCGCGGTCGCGCCCGCGTCCAGCAGGACGGTCGGACGCGGGCGCGTGGGGAGCGTCACCGCGATCGCGGGCTTCATCACGCCCTGCTGGCCCTTCAGGCGCAGCCGGGACGTCGCGACCACACCGGCCGTCGACCCGGCCGAGACCAGCGCGGACGCCCGGCCCTGCTTCACCAGGTGGCAGGCGATCGCGACGGACGAGCGGGGTTTGCGCCAGCTCGCGAGCGCGCCCTCGCCCATGTCGAGCGCCTCGTCCGCGTGCACGATCGGGATCTCACCGGCGATGCCGAGCCGGTCGAGCCGGGCCCGGATCCGCGGGGCCTGTCCCACCAGGACGACCCGCACGCCGTGCTCGCGGAAAGCCTCCACCGCGCCGTCGATGATCTCGTCGGGCGCGTGGTCGCCGCCCATCGTGTCCACGGCGATCGGCGCGGGCCGGAGACGTGGGTCGGCCGTCACCACGCGCGCCCGCGCGTCGTTGGCCTCTCGTGCGCGCGCGTCCGCCGCCGGTTGGGTGCCGCCAGTCGGCGAGGGCCGTGCCTGCTCGCCTTTGCCGGTCATCAGCACTCCAGAAGGGACGGGGAGAAACACGCCGCGCCGCGACGGGGCAGCTCATCGCATGCTATCCAGCGATCGGCGAGCCCCCGTCGTCCCCACCCCGCGCCCCACCGTCCCTCGACCCCGGAGTCGGTCGGGACCTGGCCTGAGGCGCGTTCGAGCGCCCGCGCGCCGGTCCTGGGGCGGGTCAGCTCTTCTTGCGGCAGTCGGCGCCGAGGCAGGTGGCGTTCTGCACCAGGGGACGGCCGTTCACCAGGATCGTGTAGTACTGGTCCTGGGTGGCGCCCTCGCCCGCTCCGATGATCTGCACCCGCTGGTGGTCGGACGTGCTGGAGGTGCAGTTCACCCGCATCTTCCTCTTTGTCCACCCCAGGGAGTCCGCGCAGGTCAGGGTCGATTTCAGGGAGACGCCGCGGTGCGCGAGCTCCTCCCCGCCGGCGCGCGCCACTCCGGTGCGCAGCGCGTTCTGGGACTTGTAGCGCAGCTCCTTGGTGTCGTGGAACGCCAGGTAGGCGAGGCCCGCGGCGCCCACGGCGACCACGATGCCCACCGTTCCGAGGACCAGGGCCTTCGCCCGGCCCTTGAACAGGCCCCTGAACAGGGCCTTGACCCGGCCTGGGATCAAGGCCTTCATCCGGCCCACGACCAGGGCCCTCATCCGCGAGATCTTCACGGCTGTAACGTCACCACTCGGGCACCCGGCCACGCCTGGGCGGCCCCGGATTTTTGTCGATCATGCGATCTCGTTGCGAGCCCTTCACGCCCGGCCCGGCGTGTCGCCGACGACACCAGGGCCAGAAGTCGGTCGGACGCAGGCCGGACTCGGGGACGCCCAGCGGTCTGTGGGACGTGCAGGCGGAGCGCTGCCGCGCCCGGAAGCGGACGTGTCAGACCGAGCGGTGGCAGCCGGTGCCGAGGCAGTCGCGGTCGATCAGCACCCGACCGCCGACGGTCACCTGGTAGCGCTCATGCGGCGTGGACGTGTCGGCGGACGCGACCGTCCCGCTGATCTCGACGGGCTCGCCGGTGGTGGTGCGCGCCATGCAGGTGATCCGCACCTCGTCGAACGCGCCGGTCGGGGGCGTGCTGCACACGGGACGCCTCTGCAGCTGGACGCCCTTGGCGCGCAGGTCGGCGATCGCGCCGTCCGCGACCGCGTTGCGGTACGCGCCCTCGGAGATCCGCTGCATCACGCCGCATCCGCTCAGGCCCGCCACCGTGAGGCCCGCGACGACCGTCACGCCCACCCGGCGCGCCCGGGCTCCCGTGCGAGCACTCCACCTCATCGGACGATCCCGTGGGCGCGGTCGACGGCGTCCGCGACGGCGTCGGGACGGTCGAACTGGACCATGTGCGGACAATCCGGGAGATCGACCTGGTTGCCGAGCGGGGACATCCCGGCGAGGCGGCGGTGGCAGCCCGTCCACTCCAGTGCGTCGCCCGCGTCGGCGAGCGCGGTCAGCACCTCCAGCGGGACGTCCGGGAGGGGACGGCGCGCGCGCAGGGCCAGCAGGTCGGCGGCGGCCTCGCGGTAGGCGACGTCCTCCGCGATCACGGTGCCGAGCACCGCGCCGCGCCCGTACACCGACCGGACGACCTCCGGCGGCACCGGCTCGCCCCGCCCGGTCACCTGTTTCAGCGTGACGCGCCGTCCGAACGGGCCGATCACGCGGGAGAGCCGGGTCGCCTCCAGGCCCGCGCCCGTCGCGCGCAGCACCGGGTGGACGGCCGCGCTGATCCGTAGCCCGGCGCAGTTGACGCGTTCCTCGCAGCTCGGGTCGACCAGCACGAGCGCGCGCACGAGCTCCGGATAGAGCCGGGCCAGCCCCTCCGCGTGGAATCCGGCCATCGAGTGCGCGACGACGGTCACCGGGCCGCCGCTCGTGCGCGCGAGGTCGGCGAGGACGGCCACGTCCCGGCGCAGGCTCGCCGGACGGCGCGCCGCGGGGCTCAGCCCGAGCCCCGGACGGTCGAACGCGAGGACCCGGTACCGGTCGCTGAGCAGGGCGATGACCGGCTCCCAGTCGAACCAGGCCCCGCCGAGGCCCGTGCTGAGCAGCAGTGTCGGCGCGTCCGGCGGCCCGGACTCGACGACGTGCACGCGTTCGCCCCCGGCCACGGCGATGCGCCCGCCCTCGGCGACCGGCTCGTCCGCCGTGTCGGCCCACTCCGCCGGTACCCGCTGGCTTGCCTGTTCGCTGCTTGTCACAGGGACGTCGTCTCCCTCGCCTGGACGGGACGGGCGTGCGGCGCGCGCCGCGCGGCGCGCCAGTCGGCCCAGAGCGCCCACGCGATGGTGAGCAGGCCGAGACACAGGATGCTGATCTGGATCCGCTGCAGGATGCCGAGCCACTCGCCCGCCACCATCGCCCCCACCGTGCCGAGCGCGAACACCGCCTCGACCACCGCGAGCAGCCAGCCGAACCGGGCCAGCGCGGGCCACCAGCCGTACCGGCGGGCCGCGATGGACAGCGTGAGCAGCGCCGCGACCCCGCAGGCGATCACCGCGCTGCTGGTCACCGAGTGGAACGAGTGTGAGAAGGACACCTGGTCGGCGCGCTCGCGCAGCGCGCACCAGGTCTCGAGGCTGGGCGCGCAGTCGAGCGGGAACAGGGCGTCCCCGATGGCGCAGAGCCCGAACAGGCCGAGGAAGGTCCAGCCGACCGTGCTCCAGAACCGGCGGCGCAGCGTGGCGAGCGCGGTGCCCGCGACGAGGATCGACAGCACCCCGGTGACCAGGTCGCCGCCGCTGTAGACCAGGTGGAACGGCTGGTCGCGCGCGGAGAGCTCGCTGACGTAGCCGTTCACGACGTCCAGCGAGGGGCTCAGCAGGTGCTCGAGCATGAACGTGGCGTAGCTGACCCCGGCCACCGCCGCGAGCAGCGCCGCGAACAGCGGCGCCACGCCGGGCCGCACCGCCGCCGTCCCCGCATGCGGCGCCCGCGCCCCCGCCTCCTCGGCGGACCGGGCTGTCTCGACCTCCCGGGCAGTCCCGGCCTCCTGGACGGTCGCGGATTCTTGGACGGTCCTGGATTTCTGGACGGTTCCGCCTTTCAGGACGGTCTCGCCCTTCAGGACGGTCCCGACTTTCGGGACGGTCTCGCGCTCCTGAGCGGTCCCGGATTCCCGGGCGGCCTCAGATCTGCGAGCGGCCTCAGATCTGCGAGCGGCCTCGGACCCCTGTGCGACCTTGGGGTCCTGAGCGATCTCGGACGCCTGAGCGGGTTCGGGCGCCTGGGCGGGTTCTGGTTCTCGGACGGTCTTGGGGTTCTGGGCGTTCGCGTCCAACCGCGCCCCCTCGGTTCGCGCCGCGTCGCTTTCCGTGCTCGCTCGGTCACTGTCCGCGCCCGCCGGGCCGGTTTCCGGACGCGGCGGGTCAGGGGCCCGGCTTGGACGGGGCGTGGCGTCGTTCGGGCGTGTCGGGCGTGGTTCCGGGCGTGCGGCGACCGGGCCGGAGCGGCTCGTGGCCGACGCCTCCGGCCGTGCGTCGTGCCCGGTCGCCTTCACCGGTCCCCCTCAGCGTCGGTCGCGGCCAACAGCACCGGGGCGCCCGCGCGATCCCTCGCGGAGTCGCCCGCACTGCGTCGAACGCCCCGCGCGCACCGAGCGTTCCCTTCGCAAGTATCTCCCCACCAGCATAGGCAGACGGCCCGACTCGCCACTTTTACGCGCCGTAGTCGTTGTACCTGATGCGAGCGGGGGCGCCGTTTCCGGATCGACTTCGGGGAACTCGCGCTGACCTGCATCTTTGTACCGGTTAGGGGGTATCCATTCGGCATGTGCGCATTTTCGACGCTTCAATGGGGGTGGCCCGGACCTGACAGATGACTGTGCGTGACGAAGCGAACCCCCCTGCGGGTCAGGCTTCCCGGACGGTCACGTCCGGTTCAGGCTCCCGCATCCCCGCTGACATCCAAGGAGTACCCACACGTGACGATGGTGAACGACGCGGCTCCCGACACGCGATCCTCTGGTCGCAAGTTCCGCGCCTTCACGGCGAAGCACCTGGACGAGCTGACCGCCCGTGCCGGACTCTCGCCGGACCAGCAGCTCGCGGTACGGGCGGTGGC
The DNA here is from genome assembly GCF_000518265.1 of Actinomadura oligospora ATCC 43269. Classification (GTDB taxonomy): domain Bacteria; phylum Actinomycetota; class Actinomycetes; order Streptosporangiales; family Streptosporangiaceae; genus Spirillospora; species Spirillospora oligospora. The sequence continues at coordinate 68,571 of NZ_JADG01000022.1, forward strand.
GACCGTCCTGCCGTTCCGTACGAACGCCTACGTCATCGAGGAGCTCATCGACTGGTCCGCCGCGCCGGACGATCCGATCTACCGGCTGGTCTTCCCGCAGGAGGACATGCTGCCGGAGGAGGACGTCGCGCACCTGGCGGGCCTGCTGCGCCGTGAGGCGCCCAAGGCCGAGGTCGAGGCCGCCGCGCACGCCGTCCGGATGAAGCTCAACCCGCATCCCGCGGGGCAGATGGAGCTCAACATCCCGACGTTCGGCGACGGCAAGATCCCCGGTCTCCAGCACAAGTACGACGAGACCGTTCTGTACTTCCCCAAGCAGGGGCAGACCTGCCACGCGTACTGCACCTACTGCTTCCGCTGGGCGCAGTTCATCGGCGAGGCGGACCTCAAGATGGCCGGTGACGAGCCGGCCCAGCTGCGCGAGTACCTGCTCGCGCACCCCGAGGTGACCAGCGTCCTGTTCACCGGCGGCGACGCCATGATCATGGGCGAGCCGGTGCTGCGCCGCTACCTCGAGCCGCTGCTCGACCTGGAGCAGCTGGAATCGATCCGGATCGGCACCAAGTCGCTGGCGTACTGGCCGCAGAAGTTCGTCACCGACCCGGACGCCGACGAGATGCTGCGGCTGTTCGAGCAGGTCGTCCAGTCGGGCAAGAACCTGGCGTTCATGGCCCACTTCTCGCACCCGCGGGAGCTGGAGCCCCTGATGGTCGCCGAGGCGTGCCGCCGGATCCGCGACACCGGAGCGGTCATCCGGACGCAGGCCCCGCTGATCCGCACGATCAACGACGACCCGAAGGTCTGGGAGGACATGTGGCGCACCCAGACCCGCATGGGCCTGGTGCCCTACTACATGTTCGTGGAGCGTGACACCGGCCCGCAGGACTACTTCGCCGTGCCGCTGGCCGACGCCTACGAGATCTTCCGGGACGCCTACTCGAGCGTCTCCGGCCTGGCCCGGACGGTGCGCGGCCCGTCCATGTCCGCGACGCCCGGCAAGGTCTGCGTGGACGGCGTCCTGGACCTGTTCGGCGAGAAGGTGTTCGCGCTGCACTTCATCCAGGCGCGCGACGCGTCCCTGGTGAACCGGCCGTTCTACGCCAAGTTCGATCCGAACGCGGTCTGGCTGGACGACCTCAAGCCCGCCTTCGCCGACAAGTTCCCCTTCCAGGCGTAGGCACGGGCATGACCGGGGAGTCCGTGGGCGGAACTCCCCGGCCGCCGGCGCCGGGCCCCGGTCGTGACCAGTCGGGGCCCGGTCCAACGACACGCGTGACACGCCGTGTCTCCCTCGCGCGCGAGGGAGAGCCGGACGCGAGCGGCACCGAGCGGCCCCTCGCGCGGGCGCGCGGGGGTCAGCGCAGGTGGCGGGCCAGGGCCAGGGACGCGCATGCCGACGCCAGGCCGAACAGGGACATCGTGACGCCGGGGGAGAGGCCCTCCGCGAGCGCGCCCGCACCGGCCATCGCGCCCGACTGGAGGGTCATCGTGCCCGTGGTGAGCAGGCCGAACGCCTGCCCGCGCCGGTCCTCGGGGACGGCGTCCACGAACCGCTGCTGGATGCTCAGCTCGTAGCTGAGCCCGGCCGCGCCGAGGAGGCCGAGGACGCAGGCGAGCGCGATGCCCGGCCTCAGCAGGAACAGCACCAGCGGCAGCCCGTTCAGCAGTGCCAGCGGCAGCCCGATCCGCTCGCGCGGGCCCGTCGGGACGAACCGTCCGACGACGAGGTTGCCCAGCAGCATCCCGGCGGCGATCGCGGCGAGCACGAAGCCCGCCTGCTCCGGCTTCCCGATGGACGCGGCGTAGGGGATCACCACGCCCTCCGCGCCGGTCGCGAGCGCCGCGGGCAGCCACATCGCGAAGAGGCCGCCGCGCACCACCGGGTCGCGGAACAGCGTCCGGTTGACCCGCCACGTCTCGCGCGCGGCCCCGCCCTCCCGCTCGCCCTGGACGCGCGGCGGGCGGGCCGACAGCCCCACCCGGGCGAGCACGGCCGCGCATCCGGCCGTCCCGCAGGACAGCCAGAGCGTGTTGGACGGTCCCACGGCGGCGATCAGCAGCCCGCCGCACGCCTGCCCGGCGATCTGCGCCCCGCCCGCCGTCATCGTGAAGACGGACCGGCCCAGCACGTAGCCGCCGTCCCCGGGCAGGATCTCGCTGAGCATCGCCCACGTGGACGCGGACGCGAGCGGCATCAGCAGGCCGAGGCCGAACATCACGCACAGCGTGCCGCCGACGGGCAGCACGTCGACGGCGAGCAGGGAGGCCGTCGCCGCCTGGACGAGGTAGACGCCCACGAGCAGGCGGCGCGGCGCGAGCCGGTCGGCGTGCGACAGCAGCAGCGCGCCGCCGATGACGTAGGGGAACATCTCGGCGGTGTAGGCGAGGGCCGCGAGCAGCGGCGATCCGGTTCGCTGGTACACCAGGACGGAGAGCGCGAGCATCCGCACCATGTCGCCGCCGACGAGGATCACCCGGAGCGCGAACAGGACCCGGAACTCGCGGACGGCGAAGATGTCGCGATAGGCGACCGAGGCGGGGGACGTGGTCGAAGTCGTCGTCACGAAACGCACCATCGCGGCATATCGCCGCCGACGCTAAGGTTTCGGGCAGGAGCGAAACATGGCGTGGATCGAGGTCGGTCCAGGGGATGTCACCGCCTCGAGGTTCGCGGTGTCACCCCTGATAGAGGTCACCAGCGCGCTCGGCGTCCTGGCCGGGCGGACCGAGGTCGGCCCGCTGGAGCCCTGGGTGCGGCGCGCGCGCCCGGCGTTCCGCGGGCTGATGGACGACCCGTCGGTGCGGGCGCTGGCCTACCTGCGACGGCGCGGCGGCTACATGGCCGACTTCGTGACGCCGCCGCCCGAACGCGTCCACATCACCCTCGACGAGCAGCTGGCACAGGTCAGGGCCACGCCGCTGGGGCTCGCGCGGCACGAGCTGGCGCAGAACCGGGCGGGTCTCGCCGCGCCGGACCCGGGGGTCCGCGCCGTCCTGGACTCGCCCGAGGTGGTGGCGCTGTTCGCGCACGCCCTGGCCAGGGCCTACGCCGCCCTCATCGCGCCCGACTGGCCCACCATCCGGACGATCTTCGAACGCGACGTCCTGTACCGGGCGGGCCGCTTGGCGGTCTACGGCTGGGCCGAAGCGCTGGCGGGCCTGTCCCCGCGCGTCCACTGGCACCCGTCCGAGACCGGCGGACTGATCGAACTCTCCGGACTGGACGGCCCGCGGGTGACCCTGAACGGCGCCGGACTCCTCTTCCAGCCCTCGGTCTTCGCCGGACTCGGCTACTCGACCGAACCGCCCTGGCGGAACACCCTCTCCTACCGGGCGCGCGGCGTCGCCGTCCTCTGGTCCCGGCACGCGCCGCCGAACGACGGCCTGCCCAAACTCATCGGCCGGACCCGCGCCGAAGTCCTCCGGGCCCTGGACGAGCCGACCACCACGACCCGCCTGTCCGCCCTGCTCACCATGAGCCTCGGCAACGTCGGCGACCATCTGGCCGTCCTGCGCGACTGCGGCCTGGTCGCCCGCGACCGGTACGGACGCGCCGTCCTGTACCGCCGTACCGAGTTGGGCGACGCTCTGCTCAACAGCGAAGTCCCACCCTGAGTCCTGCGGCTAGTAACGCAGAAGCGCCCTGACTTCGAACCCGCCGTCCGGAGTTGACCCGGCCTTGAACTCGCCCTCGTGCGCGAGCGCGCGTTCCCGCATCCCGATCAGCCCGTAGCCGCCACCGGACGTCCCGCCCCGCGCGGGCCCGGTGTCGTGCACCTCGACCTCAACCCGTCCTGGCCGGTTCCGGACAATTACCCGGCACCGCGCGGACGCCTCGGCATGCCGTCCCACGTTCGTGAGCGCCTCCTGGACGATCCGGAACGCCGCCAACTGCACCCCACCCGGAACCTCGTCCTCGTGCAGATCGCCCGGGTGCAGATCGAACCGCGCACCGGCGGCGGCGGCGAGAGCGGGCAGCCCGCCCAGGCCGGGCGTGGGCTCCAGGACGGCCTCCTCGGCGTCCCCTCGCAACACGCCGAGCATCGCCCGCATCTCGCCGAGCGACCTGCGGCTGACCTCCTCGATCACCTCCAGCGCCCGCCGCGCCTCCTCGGGATGCTCGGCCACGACGTGGTTGGCGACCCCGGCCTGGACGGCGATCAGGCCCATTCCGTGCGTCACCACGTCGTGCATCTCGCGCGCGATGCGGAGCCGTTCGTCCGTCCGCGCCCTCTCGATCTCGCGCTCGGCGTTCCGCCGCCGCTCGGCGACGGCCCGTCCCACCGTCCACGCGCCGCCGAGCAGCACCAGCCCGAGCAGCGCGCGCGGCAGGACGGTCCCGACCGCGCCCGCCGGCGCGCCCGCCATCGCCAGGCCCACCGCGCCCGCCGCGGTGAACCCGCCGACGACCCCGGTCGAGGGCCAGCGCGGCGCGATCGGTCCGGACGCGACCGTGTACAGCGCGAGCGCCGCCGCGAGGAACGCGCCCGCGCCGACCGCGATCCCCAGGACCGACATGGCCGCCGACACCGCGAACACCGCGACCGGCCACCGCCGCCGCACGACCAGCGGCGACGCCGCCGCCACCGACACCACCCACGCCTCGGCGTCCAACGGCTGAAGCCCCGCCAGCGGCGGCAGGACGGCCAGCCCGCAGGCCATCGCCACGTCCCAGACCGCGTGCCTCATCGCCCCCACCCCGCCGCCCGGCTCGTCGCCGCCCGTCCGCCTCCGGGGCCACCGGCGTGTCATCGTCCGGCCAGGCCGGACTCGTAGGCCACGATCACCAGCTGGGCGCGGTCGCGCGCGTGGAGCTTGCTCAGCAGCCGTCCGACGTGCGTCTTCACCGTCGGCAGGCTGAGCCGGAGCCGCTCGGCGATCTCGGTGTTGCTCAGCCCCTCGGCGATCAGCCGCAGCACGTCCCGCTCCCGGTCCGTGATCCCGTCGATCGCGACCTCCGACCGTCGCGAGAACGCCTCGACCAGCCGCCGCGCGACGGACGGCGCGAGCATGCTGTCCCCGGACGCCACGACCCGGATCCCCTCCAGCAGGTCCGCCGGACGCGTGTCCTTCAGCAGGAACCCGCTCGCGCCAGCCCGCAGCGCCGCGAACACGTACGCGTCCAGGTCGAACATGGTCAGCACCAGCACCCGCGCGCCGCCCGTCTCCGGGTCGCCGCAGATCCGCCGGGTGGCCTCCACGCCGTCCAGGACGGGCATCCGGACGTCCATGAGCACCACGTCCGGCCGCAGCCGCCGCGCCATCTCCACCGCCCGCTCCCCGTCGCCCGCCTCGCCGACGACCTCGAGGCCGGGCGCGGAGTCGACGAGCAGCCGGAAACTGCCCCGCAGCAACGCCTGGTCCTCCGCGATCAGGACCCGAACCGCCTCGCTCAGAACGCCTCCCCGCCGTCCGGAATGTCGGAAGCGTAGCCCTCAGACGTCCCGTCGCCGCAGCACGGCCAGCCCACCGGCGACCGCCGCGGCCACCCACAACGCCAGCACCGCGCCACCGAGCGCGAGCCCCAGCTCGCCGTGCTCCGGCCGGACGGCCAGCAACCGCGCCCCCGCCCGGTCCGGCAGCAGCCGCGCCACGCGCCGGCTCGACTCGGAGATCGTCAGCAGCTGCGACCCCACGGTGACCAGCGGCAACAGGACCGCCAGCGGCACCAGGGCGTTCTTCGCCATCATCGTGAGCCCGGCGGCGAGCACGCACATCGACGTCAGGAACAGCACGGCCCCGGCCAGCGCCCGCGGCACCCCGCTCTCACCCAGCGACTTCCCGTACGGTCCCAGCGCCACCTGCGTGACCAGGTCGGACACCACCACCGAGAACGCCACGACCGGCAGCGCCGCCACCACGACGGCCAGCAACTTCGCCGCGTGGAACCGCGCCCGCCCCGGCACCGCGAGCAGTGCGGGCCCGAGCGGGTCCCCGGACACGGCCAGCACCCCGAACACGATCAGCGCGAGCATCCCGTACTGGACGCCGTCGAACCCCGCCTGCTGCGCGGTGAAGTCCGGCCGCAGCATCGAGCTGTGGGAGTCGAGCGCCTGCCGTCCGGACAGGCCGTTCAACGCCCCGACCCCGACGCTGACGACCGGGACCAGCGCCAACGCGACGAGCGGCCCCCGGACCGTCCGCAGCTTGACCAGCTCGGCACGCACCAGGTCGATCACCGCACACCACCCGTCAGCCGCAGGAACTCGTCCTCCAGGTCGCCCGTGAACGCGGACGTCTCGGCGTCCGCGACCAGCCGCCCACGGGCGACGACCACCAGCCGGTCGGCCGTCCGGGCCACCTCGCCGATGAGATGACTCGACACGAGAACCGTCCGCCCCTCCGAGGCGAGGCCGCGCAGCAGCCCGCGAAGCCACCGGATGCCTTCGGGGTCGAGTCCGTTCGACGGCTCGTCCAGGATCACGATCGCCGGATCGCCGAGCAGGGCCGCCGCGAGCCCGAGCCGCTGCCGCATCCCCTGCGAGTACCCGCCGACGCGCCGCCGTCCGGCGTCCGCGAGCCCGACCAGTTCCAGCACCTCCCGGACGCGCCGCGCCCCGATCCGCTGGGAGCGCGCGAGCCACAGCAGATGCGCGTACCCACTCCGTCCCCGGTGCGGCGCGGCCGTCTCCAGCAACGCCCCGACCTGGCACAACGGACGGTCCAGCTCCGCGTACCGCCGTCCGCCCACGAGCGCCCGCCCCGCGTCCGGCGAGGCCAGCCCGAGCATCACCCGCATCGTCGTGGACTTCCCGGCCCCGTTGGGACCCAGGAACCCGGTCACCACCCCCGGCCGGGCCGTGAACGACAGATCGTCCACGGCCGAGACCGCCCCGTACCGCTTGCAGAGCCCTTCGACTTCGATCACGCCCCCACGCTCACAGCCTCCGGCTGAGAGCACATCGACCTTAAGTCCCTCAACCCTGAGGACGACGCGGCGGCGCCTGGGACGGCGCTACCTGCGGCCCCTCGACTCCCCGGCTCTCATCCGCGTCGTTCCCCCATGTCCTGCTCGGAGACGACGAGCTGGACGCTTCCGGGGGTGTGACCGCTGGGCGCGAAGGTCACGTACCACGTCCCCTTCACCTCGGCCTGCGGGACGACGTGCTCGTCGAGATCCCAGCCTTCGCCGGGCGCGTTCGCGGAGAGCATGGCGCCGACCAGGCTCGGGGACGCGGGCCACGCCTCCAGTCTCACGGGCAGGTGACGCGCGTCGAGTTCCGCCTGGAGCCGTGCGGGATCGGCCCCCGGATCGCGGACGACGACGTCGACGTACCGTCCGTCCCGGGAGATGCCGAGCGCTTCGGCGGACCGCTGCCCGCCCGGCCAGCCGATCGCCACGGCCACGACCGTCGCCACGGCTCCGACGGCCAGCGCGAACCGCCGCCGGACGCGCACGGCGTTCCGGGCAAGACCAGCTCCTTTCCGACACCCCTCTCATGGCCGGCTCCGCCGATGCATTACAGGCCGCTCCGCGCGCCCGCAGGTCGCCTCTCGCTCCCGTCCCGCTCGGTCAGGAAGGCGCGCACGGCGTCGGCGAAGGGGCCCAGCGCGTCGTGGTGGACGACGTGACCCGCCTCGATCGCGACCAGCCTGGCCACCGGCAGGCGGTCGGCCATCTCACGCGCGTGGGACGCCGACAGCTCGTCGCTGCGCGTGCCGTGGACCAGCAGGGTCGGGCAGGTCAGCGCCTCCCAGTCGGCCCAGTGATCACCGTTGAGCGCCTTCTGGGACGACACCGTGTCGGCGATGTCGAACGAGAGGCCCCAGCCGTCCTCGCGCTGCCGCAGCGAGGTCTCCACATAGGGCGCGAGCGTCCCGAGCGCGGCGACCAGCTCCTCGCGGGAGGCCGCGTGCGTGGGGATCCGCAGCGTGTACTCCCAGTCGGCGTCCACGGCGGCGCCGATGTCCTCCACGATCAGCGCACGCACCCGCTCCGGGTGCCGGGCCGCGAACTGGTAGGCGTTCACACCGCCGAGCGAGTGCCCGAGGGCCACGGCGGGCCCGAGGCCCAGGTGGTCGTGGAAGGCGACGAGATCGGCGACGTAGTCGTCGCGTCCGTAGCCTTCCGCCCGGTCCGATTCACCGTGTCCGCGCTGGTCGAGGGCGATGACGCGCCACTTGGGCGCCAGGGCCCCGGCCAGCGCCGCGAACGCGGACGCCTCGTTGTAGTGGCCGTGGAGGGCGAGCAGCGGTGTCCCCGGGCCGCCGAAGTCCAGGTACGACAGCCGCCGCCCGTCCACGGAGAGGAATTCGCGCATGATCGGAATGCTAGGCCGGGAGGCCCCGGCGGTCACAGGCCGGAGGCGAGCTTCAGGGTGAGCGCCCCGGCGATGATGGCGGCGAAGGACAGGAGCTTGGGGAGGGTGATCCTCTCCTTGTAGATCAGGGCGCCGAACAGGACGGTTCCGATGGAGCCGATGCCGGTCCAGATCGTGTAGCCGACGCTGACGTCCAGGGTGCGGAGGGCGAGGCTGAGGGTGAAGATGCCGCCGCTCGCGGCGAGCAGGGTGAGGACCGAGGGCCACAGGCGGGTGAAGCCGCGGGTCGCGTTGGTGCCGAGGGCGAAGGCGATCTCGAAGACGATGGCGAGCGCCAGGAAGAACCAGGCCATGGGAGGGCTCCGTTCCGGAACGAGGGGGTCAGGACGAGGGAGGGGTCAGGAGGAGGCGGGGGAGAGCTTGTCGGAGAGCTTGAGGCCGAGCACCCCGCCGATGATCAGGACGAAGGCGAGGGCCTTCCAGACCGTCATGGACTCGTGGAAGATCACGGTGCCGAGGGCGACGGTGCCGACCGAGCCGATGCCGGTCCAGACGGTGTAGCCGACCCCGACGTCCAGGGTCTTGAGGGCCTGGCTGAGGAAGTAGATGCCGCCCGCGGCCGCCCCGGCGGTGAGCAGGGACGGCCCCAGCTCGGTGAAGCCGTGGGTGGCGTTGGTGGCGAGCGCGAACACGACCTCGAACACGGACGCGATCAGCAGGTAGATCCAGGCCATCGGGGGCCTCCCAGGTATTTGTATGTATATGCAAGTTCTTGACGAGCAAGAGTATGCATGTACAAGTAAGCTGGTGTCAACGAGCTCGGAGGGGGACGGCGTGATGGCGACGACGCTGCGGGGGCGGGACGACGTGCGGCTGTGGAACCGGGTCCTGGCGCTGCACGCGCGGGTGGAGCAGCGGCTCGGGACCGTCCTGCAGCGGCAGCACGGTCTCGGCCTGTCGGAGTACCGGGCGCTGGCGCTGCTGGCCGAGGCCCCGGACGGCGAACTGCGCATGCAGGACCTCGCCGCCGGTCTCGGGCTCAACCAGAGTTCGGTCACGCGCCTGGTCGGACGGCTCAACGACGCCGGTTTCAGCTACCGCGACCTGTGCCCGGACGACAAGCGCGGCGTCTACACGGTGATCACCGACGCCGGACGGGAGCGTCACCGGCAGGCGGCTCCCGCCTACGAGGAGGTCCTCACCGCGACCCTGGACGAGGCGGAGGAGACGGCCGAGGTGCTCGCCGGTGCCCGCCGGACCAGTGAGGCGGCGAACACCGCGCCCACAAAGTGAAGCGCAGACGGTGAGGACGCCGCGCGGGCGCCCTCACCGGACGGCGGTCACCGGGAGGCGTAGACCGGGACCAGGCTGGCGCGGGCCAGGGTGTGCGCGGTGATGTTGAAGCCGACCGCGGCGGGCATCGTGTCGGACGGGATGCCCAGCGACTCCACGTCCAGCGCGTGGACGGTGAAGACGTAGCGGTGCGGGTCGCCGGGCGGCGGGGCCGCGCCGCCGAACGCCTTGTCGCCGTAGTCGTTGCGGGCCTGGACACCGATCTTGGCGTCGGCGGCGCCCGCTCCGGTGGGCAGCCCGGTCACGTCGGCCGGGACGTCGAACAGGACCCAGTGCCAGAAGCCGGAGCCGGTGGGGGCGTCCGGGTCGTAGCAGGTCACGGCGAAGCTCCTGGTCTCGGCGGGAAAGCCCGACCAGCGGAGCTCCGGCGACACGTTGCCGCCGGAGAACACGTGCTTGTTCGTCAGGTGCGCGCCGTCGGCGATGTCGTCGCTCTCCAGCGTGAACGACGGGACCTGCGGCAGATGCTCGTGCGGGAGCGGCGGCTTACCGGCCATGGTCAGTCCTCCTCCTGATAGCCATATTCCCCATACCTATCAGGCCCCCGCAGTGTCACCGCGCAGCGCTGCACCGGCCCCGCCCGTCCCCCTGAACGCGAAGACCCCGCTCCCGGCCGGGGCGGCCGAAAGGCGGGGTCTTCGGGAAGAGCGTTCTACTTCTGGGTGGCCTCGATGTAGGCGTCCAGGACCGTGTCCGGGTCGCCGTCCATGCGCATCTGGCCGTCGTCCAGCCAGATCACCCGGTCGCAGGTCTCGCGGACCACGTCGAGCTGGTGCGCGACCAGGAAGACCGCGCCCGCCTCCTTGCGCAGCTCCTCGATCCGGCGCTTGGACTTGGTGCGGAACTTGGCGTCGCCGGTGGCGAGCGCCTCGTCGATCAGCAGCACGTCGTGCGTCTTGGCCGCGGCGATCGCGAACCGGAGCCGGGCGCCCATGCCGGACGAGTACGTCCGCATCGGGTAGTTGATGAAGCCCGGCTTGAGGCCCGCGAAGTCGACGACCTCCTGGTACTTCTCCTTGGTCTCCTGCGGGGTCATGCCCATCGCCAGGCAGCCGAGGACGACGTTGCGCTCGCCGGTCAGGTCCTTCATGAGGGCCGCGTTGACGCCCAGCAGGGACGGCTGGCCGTCGGTGTAGACGCCGCCGCGCGCCGGGGGCAGCAGGCCCGCGATGGCCTGGAGCAGCGTGGACTTGCCGGAGCCGTTGGTGCCGATCACGCCGACGGCCTCGCCGCGGTAGGCGACGAAGGACAGGCCCTTGATCGCGTGCACCTCGGTCATGCTCGGGCGCTTCTGCCGCTTGATCACCCGCGACATCGCGGACGCGGCGTTGCCCTTGCCGCCCGCGCCGTACACGCGGTAGACGATGTGCAGCCCGTCCACCACGACGATCGGGTCGCGCGTCGGGTCGATGTCCACGGGGTTCTGTGCCAGGTGGGCGTTAACCACGGCCGTATCGCTCCTCGGCACGGTAGAAGAACATGAACCCGGCCACCAGGGCCACCACGGCCCAGATCAGAGCGTAGATCCACAGCTGGCTGGTCGAGTGGTTCCCCGCCAGATGGTGCTGGACGTGGTGCCGGTACTTGCCGAGCAGGGTGTGGCGGCTCAGCTCCACGTACACATAGCCCGGGTTCATCTTGAGGAGCTCGCTGACCCACGCGTGCGTCTTCAGGAAATGGCTGCTGGTCATCAGGCCCGGGAGCGAGAAGATCACGCCGGACAGGTACAGCCAGGTGCGGGTGACGAACGGCAGCAGCTGGGTGATGTCGCGGTTGAACGCGCCCAGCCGGGCCATCATCATCCCGGCGCCCACGTTGAACATCAGCTGCAGGCCGACGACCGGGACGAACATCAGCATGTGGAGGCCGATGGGCTCGCCGAACGCCACCACGATGATCATCAGGACGACCAGCGACAGCAGCAGCTGCTGGAACTCGACGACCGCGATCGCCAGCGGGAGCGTGGCGCGGGGGAAGTGCAGGGCCCGGATCAGCGACAGGTTGTCGCCGACCGACTTGGACCCCGACTGGATGGAGCGCTGCATGAACCCGAACATGAACACGCCGGTCACCAGGAACGGCAGGAAGTCCGGCAGGTCGCGCGAGGTGTTGAGCAGCAGTCCGAAGATCAGGAAGTAGACGCCGACGTTCAGCAGGGGCGTGAGCAGCTGCCACACCTGGCCCAGGCGCGAGTCGCTGTACATCGCGATGTTCTTCGCCGAGGCGAAGGCCCAGATGAAGTGGCGCCGCTCCCAGACCTCCTGGAGGTACTTGCGAAGCGAGGGGCGCGCCGAGCTCTGCTTGAGGCCGAAGCGGGCGGCGTAGGCGGCCAGGGACTCGCTGCTCCCGAGATTCATGCGTGGAGGTTCCGCGAGTGTGCCGACCGACTCGCCACCCGAGGCGCCGGTCGGTTCCGGGTGACTCATGCTCGGAAGCCTATTGCAGGCCGTGCTCTGTGCGAGACGTTCGCCCTTATTTGAGGCCCCACAAGGACCGAAAAGGGGAGGATCTGGGACGCTCTGCCGGGTTGTGGGCAACATCACACCGAACGTCGCTCCGGACGACCCGCCGAGGAGGCCCTGACCGTCCGCTTGCGATCTGCGGGGAATCTCGGCGCGCCGGTGGGGGATACCGGTGTCATGCCTGCGACACACCGAACGTCACCGTTCTCGCCCCCTTCGCTCACGGGCGGCGGGCCGGGCGGCGGCGGAGGGCCGCTCGCACGTCTCGGCCGCCTCGACCGGGACGCGTTCGAACGGGTCGCCGCGGCCGAACTGCCCGGACTCGAAGGGGTCCTGCCCCGGCTCTCGCGTATCGCCGACCACGGGGTCCTGTGGTTCGGCGCCGCCGCGGCCCTCGGCTCGTCCGGGCGGGCACGGCTGCGCCGCGCCGCGCTCCGCGGCCTGGCCGGGATCGCCGTGGCCAGCCCGGTCGTCAACCTGATCGGCAAGCAGGCGTTCCGGCGCCGCCGTCCGGTCGTGGACCTGGTGCCGCCGGTCCGGATCCGGTGGAAGCTGCCGACCTCGCACTCCTTCCCGTCCGGGCACTCGGCGTCGGCCGCCGCGTTCGCGACGGGGGTGGCGATGGAGGCCCCGCCGGCCGTCGCCCTCCCGGTCGCCGGGGTCGCCGCCGCCGTCTGCTTCTCCCGCGTCTACACCGGCGCCCACTACCCGGGGGATGTCCTGGCCGGAGCGGCGGTCGGCGCCCTGGCCTCCCTCGGCACGCGGCTGCTGTGGCCCGCCCGTCCGGCGGTCGCGAAGGTCTCGCACACCACCACCGAGCAGATGGTCGTCCAGAGCGACGGACGCGGCGTCGTCGCCGTCGTGAACATGGCGTCGGGCTCGAACACGCCCTCCGGCCCGGACGGCCGGGACGACTCGCCGCTGCCCAACCGCGCCGAGTCGGTCGCCAGGGTCCTCGAACGGGAGTTCCCGGCCGCCGAGATCGTCCGGTTCGAGCGCGGCGGCGACCTGGCCGCGACCCTGGACGAGGCCGCCGAGCGGGCCGAGGTCCTCGCCGTCGTCGGCGGCGACGGGACGGTCAACGCCGCCGCCCGCGCCGCGCTCGCCCACAAGGTGCCGCTGCTGGTCGTCCCGGGCGGCACGTTCGACCACTTCGCCCGCGCGCTCGGCGTCGAGACCGTCGCCGACGCCGTGACCGCCTACCGGGACGGACGCCTCGGACGCGTCGACGTGGGCCGGGTCACGCCGGGCGACGTCGTCTTCCTCAACACCGCGAGCTTCGGCGCGTACACCGCCCTGGTCGCCCGGCGCGAGCGGCTGGAGGGACGGCTCGGGAAATGGCCCGCGCTGGCCGTCGCCGCCGTCCGCACGCTGCGCGACTTCGACCCGCACGAGATGATCGTGGACGGGCGTACCCGCACGGTCTGGCTGGCGTTCGTCGGCAACGGCGTCTACTCCTCGCACGGCCCCGCCCCGACCTGGCGGACGGCCCTGAACGACGGGGTGTTCGACGTCCGGGTCGTCGAGGTGGCGCGGCGCGTCCCGCGCGTGCGGGCGCTGGCGTCCGTCCTGGGCGGCGGCGTGCGCCTCGGCCCCGGCTTCCGGACCTGGAAGAGCGGCGCCCTGGACCTCACCGACCAGACCGGCGAGTTCGAGTTGGCCTTCGACGGGGAGATCACCGAGCTTCCGTCCACGGTCCGCTTCACCGTCGACCCCCGGGCGCTGCAGGTCTTCGTCCCGCGCCGTCCGCGCTAATAGGCGCCCGTGAGCGGAAGGGCGCTCAGGCCGGTCACCACGGGTGAGCCGTTCCATCGGGGCGACCCGGCCAGGGCCGGACGGGGAAAGCGGAGCGTGGCCTCCTCCAGCAGGATGCGGATCTCCAGGCGGGCCAGGGCGGCGCCCAGGCAGAAGTGCGGGCCGAAGCCGAAGGCCAGGTTCGGCCCGGACGGACGACGTGCGATGTCGAAGCGGCCCGCGTCGTCCCCGAAGGCGGCCGGGTCGTGGTCGGCCGCGCCGAACAGCAGCATCACGTGCTCGCCCTCGGCGATCACAGCGTCGCCGAGCGGGACGTCCCGGGTCGCGGTGCGCAGGAAGTAGGCCACGGGCGACGTCCAGCGCAGGATCTCCTCGACCGCCGAGGGCAGCAGGCCCGGCCGGTCGCGGAGGGTCGTCCACTGGTCCGGACGCGTCGCGAACGCGTGCAGCCCGCCGGAGATCGCGTGCCGGGTCGTCTCGTTCCCGGCGACCAGCAGCTGGATCAGGAACATGACCAGTTCGAGGTCGGTCAGCCGGTCGCCGTCCAGTTCGGCGAGGGCGAGCCGGGAGATCACGTCGTCGCGCGGGTCGGCGCGGCGCCGGTGCGCGGTCTCCAGGAGGAACGTCCCGCACTCGACGCGCAGGGCGTTCCGCTCGTCCTCGGGGAGGCCGGACGTGCCGGGGACGATCGCCTCGGTCCAGCGGTGGAAGCGCGGCCAGTCCGCCTCCGGGACGCCGAGCAGGAGGCAGATCACCTGGAGCGGCAGCGGGACGGCCAGCTCGGCGACCGCGTCGAACTCGGGCGGCAGGCCCTCCAGCAGGGCGCGGACGCGGTCCCGGACGGCCTCCTCCAGCTCCCTCATGACGGCCGGGCGGAACGCGGGCGCGACCAGCCCCCGGTACCGGGTGTGGTCGGGCGGGTCGGTGTGCATGATCGTCGGCGGCGCGTCGTAGGCGCGCCCGATCTCCGGGATCAGGATCCCGTCCCGGGACCGGAACGCCTCGGGATCGGACGCGATCCGGTGCACCTGCGCGTGCGACCCGGCCACCCACAGCGGCAGCGCCGGATGCCGGACCGGGCTCTGCGCGCGGATCCGCGCGTAGAGCCCGAGCGGATGGCCGGAGCCGAACGCGCCGTCCGGGAAGTCCTCGGCGATCACTGAAGGATGCCGCTCGGGCGCGGGATCCCGGCGGCGTCGCAGAGGGCGAAGTAGGCGCTCAGCGTGGACTCGGCGTCGACGACTCCGCTGATCTGACCTTCCTTGTCGTACTCGATGAACGCGCCCTGGACCACGAAGAGGATGTCGGTGTCGTCGTCCAGGACGGTCAGCGTGTGGACGGACCCGGGCGGCTCGTAGATGTAGGTTCCGGCGACGTAGTCGACGCCGTACTCGGCGTACCGCCAGCGTCCCGCGAACGTGTGCGCGTGGACGCCGCCCGTGTGCTTGTGCGTCGGCAGCTGGAACCCGGCGGCGAACCGGTTGCGGACGACCCAGGTGTCCGCGGACGCCCGCAGCACCTTCAGCCCCACCGGACCCGCCTGGACCCACGGGATGTCGTCGTCGTGGACGTGCCCGACCGTGATCGCCTCAGTCATAAAGCAAACGCTAGGTAGGTGACACGGTCCGCGCAAGGGTCCGACGGCGTTCCGGTCCGGTCCGGTCCGGCCCGATCCGGTCCGGCCCGATCCGGTCCGGCCCGATCCGGCCCGATCCGGCCCGGTCCGGCCCGGTCCGTCCCGGCCGTGCGGTCGCTCAGCGGGTCCTGAGCATCCACCGGATGGCGCGGCGGGCCTGCGAGGTGAACTGGGCGCTGTCGTTGACCTGCGGGAACGGGCCGTCCGGCACGGGCACCTCGAGGAACTCGCAGAGCGGCTCCCAGCCCTGCCTCACGTCGTAGACCAGCAGCCGCTCGGCCGGGACGGCCTCGACGACCTCGGCCGTGTGCCGCTCGAACCACGCCACCAGCCCCTCGTCGTCCAGCTGGACGAGGCTCTGCAGTTCCGGCAGGGACGAGACCATGTCGAGGATGAGGGCGAACCGGGTGCCGAGCAGCGAGGACAGCTTGTACAGCACCTGTCCGGGCGGGCTGTGGAGCGCCTTGTGCTGGGCCAGGATCGTGGCGCGCATGCTCGCCACCCAGGACCGCGGGTCCCGGACGCTCAGCACGACCTTCGCCTCTTTGTAGTGGGCGGTCGTCTCGCGCCAGTACGCGGCGGACGGCCAGTCCACCGACGAGCGGTAGCCGCTGAACAACGTCTCCCAGGGGACGGGTTGGCCGTGTGTCTTGGCATGCCATGCCCGGGCCTGCTCGGAGTGCACCACCTCCGCCATGTGGTGGCACGGACCGAAACCGAGCTGTTCCAGTGCGCTCTTCAGGGACAGGGTGCCGGTGCGCCCGTATCCCGCGCCGATGACGTCCACGTGACGACCGTCACATTCCACCTTGATCCGGTCAAGACGGTCGCGGGGCGTGTGACGGAGACCTGACAGAAAAGGGGATCATCCGGGCCTCGGGGGCATTTCGGGACGTCCGAAGAGGGATCACTCCTCTCCGCGCCGAAATGATCACCCTCTGAGGCTGGCGGCCTGACCTGCGAAGACGCCATGACGACGGCTGAGGGGGAGGATCGGTTTACCTCGGGTGAGCTATGTCATTCGGGACGTCCGAAAGTGGGCACTCTGCGGTCGGCTGTGCGTAACGTGAGCCGGGTTGTCCACTTTTGGGGGTGCTGCCTGATCATGGTTCGGCATCGGAGGAGGCGCCCGAAACCGAGGGAACGGATGCGCCGGTGGGTGCCCGTGATGATCGGTGTTCCCGTCGCGGTCGTGGCGCTCGGCGGGGGGTACGCGCTCGCGTCGGGAGGCGGTTCGGAGTTGCGGGCGGCCATGGGGACGGACCCCGGAGGCGACGGCCGGGCGAAGCCGACCAGGGCGCGGCCCGCGGTCGCCGGTCCGCGCGACGGATCGCGGCAGCTCGCCAGCTACACCACGGAGTTCAAGCCCGGCGAGGCCCGGGTGAAGAACATCCGGATCGGCGCGAAGGCCATCGACGGGCACGTCGTCCCGGCGGGCGGCGCGTTCTCGTTCAACAAGGTCGTCGGGCCGCGCGGCGCGCGCCAGGGCTACGTGCCCGCCCCGACGATCGTCGGCTCCCGCCTCGTGGACGACCTGGGCGGCGGCATCTGCCAGGTCTCGGCCACGCTGTGGAACGCGGTGTTCGAGGCCGGACTCAAGATCAAGGAGGCCCATCCGCACACGCTGTGGATGGAGGAGTACCCGCAGGGCCGCGAGGCCGCGGTCGCCTGGCCGTCGCTCGACTTCGTCTGGCGCAACGACTCCGGCAAGCCGATCCGGGTGCAGGCGCGGGTCACCGGGAACGCGCTGACCGTCTCGCTCTGGGGCACGCCGAAGTACCAGGTGAAGACCACCTCGTCCAAGCGGTACGCCCTCACCCGCGCCGGGACGTTCACCGACGCGGGCCGCCGCTGCGTGCCGATGCCGGGCGGGCCCGGTTTCCAGGTCGACGTGTACCGGACGCTGTCCCTCTCGGGCCGGAAGGTCCGCCGCGACCGCTTCCACACCGTCTACCAGCCGGAACCCAAGGTCACCTGCACCGGGCGCTGACCGGCTTGTCGGGATGTTCCCGGCAAGTCCGATGAAGGTGCGCTACGGTCGCGGACCATGGAAACTCCGGATTTCAGG
The DNA here is from genome assembly GCF_000518265.1 of Actinomadura oligospora ATCC 43269. Classification (GTDB taxonomy): domain Bacteria; phylum Actinomycetota; class Actinomycetes; order Streptosporangiales; family Streptosporangiaceae; genus Spirillospora; species Spirillospora oligospora. The sequence goes on from NZ_JADG01000022.1 coordinate 86,106, forward strand.
CGAAGGGACTTCGGCAGACTCGCGGCGCTCGGCGTGGGCGGACCCGCGCTGCTCGCCGCGTGCGGCGAGGGCGGCGGCGCGCACGACGCGTCCTCGGTGGCGGCGACCCGCAGTTGGAAGGTCAGCGGGCAGGCCCTCTCCGGGATGGGCGGCTTCGACGCGACGGTCAAGAGCTTCATGCAGGCGCGGAACATCCCCTGCGGCCAGCTGGCCGTCGCCCGCAAGGGCAAGCTGCTGCTCGCGCGCGGCTACACCTGGAGCGCGAGCACCACGCTGAAGACGTCCCCGACGTCGCTGTTCCGGATCGCCAGCATCTCCAAGCCGATCACCGCCACCGCGGTGCTTCGGCTCATGCAGGAGGGCAAGCTCAAGCCGACCGACAAGGTCGCGACGCTGCTGAAGCTGCCGACCACCGCCGACCCGCGGCTCAAGGACGTGACCGTCCTGCGGCTGCTGCAGCACCTCGGCGGCTGGGACCGCGACAAGTCGCCCGACCCCATGTTCCAGGACGCCGCCATCGCCAAGGCCCTGAGGAAGGGCCTGCCGGTCAGCCGCGCCGACATCATGAAGTGGGAGTCCGGCCGCAAGCTCGACCACAAGCCCGGGTCCACCTACTCCTACAGCAACTACGGCTACATGCTGCTCGGCCGGATCATCGAGAAGGTCTCCGGCCAGTCCTACGCCGCCTACGTCCAGTCGAAGGTGCTCGGGCCGCGCGGCATCAAGCGGATGAAGCTCGCGCACGGCCTGACCAAGGCCACCGGCGAGGTTCCCTACTACTCGTCCTACAAGGGCGCGACCGTCTACGACAACAGTGGCAAGCAGGTCGCGTTCCCGTACGGCGGCTTCAACATCGAGAACATGGACGCCCACGGCGGCTGGCTCAGCACCGCCGTGGACCTGACCCGCTTCGCGCAGATCTACGACGGCGGCACGTCCGTGCTGAACACCGCGTCGATCTCCCGCGCGTTCGCCAAGCCGGAGACCGGGGTCAACGCCAGCGGCTGGTACTACGGCACCGGCTGGATGGTCCGGCCCGTCACCGGCGGGCGCAACACCTGGCACGACGGCAGCCTGGCGGGCACGAGCACCCTGCTCGTCCGCCGCTTCGACGGCCTGACCTGGGCGGTCCTGTTCGACCAGCGCCAGGAGGGCAGCCAGCCGTCCTACGGCGACATCGACGGTGCGCTGCACAAGGCCGCGAACGCCGTCAGGACGTGGCCGACCGGCAACCTGTACGGGTCGTACTTCTAGCCTTCCAGGGCCCGGACGCGGGCGGCGCGCGCGAACTGGTCGTCCAGGCGACGCGGGAACGGCATGATCCGGTGCCGTTCCCGCCACGGCGCGAACTGCCGGACGGCGTTGAAACCGCCCGCCGTGACGATCCGCTCCGCGCGCGCGCCGAGCGGCCACGCCGGATAGACGTCGTGATGGACGACCTCCACCGGCAGATCGTCCGGACGTCTCGGAGCGACGAGAGTGAACCGGGGCGTCCGGACGCCTTCGGCGGCGGCCATGTCGGCGGCGTAGGCGACCAGTTCGCAAATCTCGTCGTCAGGCCCCGAATGGACGATCAGCCACCCCTCGACCTCGACGCTGGGCTCGGCAGGCGGGTCGACCAGCTCCAGCGTTCTCACCTCGCCGGAGACCGCACGCAGGTAGTCCTCGTGCGCGCGCGACAGCGGCTCACAGATGTAGGTGACGTCGATTCGCGGACGGACGTCAGGCAGCAGCTTCTCGTAAACGGGCCACCGCAGCAGCCGAGCCAGATGGACGATCCGAAACCCGCCCTCCGGAACCTCCAGCTCACCGTTGATCCCGGCCGGGAACGCATCGATCCACACCTCGTCCGCCTCCACGCCGGACAGCGACGGCACGACCGGCCACTCCGGGACGACCCGCGCGGCGAACGGCGAGTCCGACACCAGCGTCACCGGCTCGCCGTCCCGCCCGAGCGCGCGCAGCGCGGCCCGGACGCGGGTCAGGTGCCCGAGGCCCGCGCCGCGCGCATAGCAGGCGATCACTCTGTCTCGGCGAGAACGCGCAGGTATCCGGCCGTTTCGGCGTCCGGGGTGAAGTCGCGGCGGATCCGCTCGGCCGCGGCGGCGCCGAGCTTGGCCAGCTCGGCGTCCGACGCGGACACCGCGCGCCGGACCGCGTCGCGGCAGCCGTCGGCGTCGCCCGCCGCGAAGGTGAAGCCGATCTCGTCGTCCGCGACGTCCGCGAGGCCGCCCGCGTCCGAGCACAGCAGCGGGACGCCCAGCGCGGCGGCCTCCAGCGCGACGTTCGGCATCCCGTCATAGAAGGAGGGCAGCGCGACGAGGTCGCACGCCGCGTACACCGCCGGGAGGTCGTACCGCTCCTGGAACGGCAGCACAGAGTGCGCGAACCGGCCGAGCCGCGTGGTCACCGCCTCGTCCGCCTCCCCGGCGAGCACCAGGTGGAAGGAGCCGGAGGGGAGCGCGTCGAGCAGGAAGTCCACGCCCTTCTTGGCCTTGAGCTGCCCGACCAGGCCGAGCGTGCGGACCCCGTCCGCGACGTTCGCCGCCCGCCACTCGTCCGCGCGCCGCCGCTCGGACGGCAGCAGCTCCCAGGACGAGGTGTCCACGCTGTTCGCCACGAACGCCACCTCGGCGTCCGGCACGAGGGCCTTGACCAGCGGAATGTGCGACCGTGCGACGACGCAGACCCGCGCGGACGCCCGCAGCGCGTCGGTCAGCGAACCGCGCCGCCGCATCGAGAAAGGGCCGACGTCGATGTCGTTGCCCCGCAGGAGCGTGACCAGCGAGGCGTCCAGCAGCGAGGCCAGGACGGTCGCGGCCAGCGGCGCGAGCACGCCGCCGAACGCCACGACGTGCGTGTATCCGGTCATGCGCGCGGCGGTGAGCTGCGTCCAGAGGCGGCGCAGCGCGTGCTCGGGGTCGGTGCCGAGCGGCGCGGTGAGCCGCCGCCCGCCGACCTCGCGCCGCAGGTCCCAGGGGAGGTCGCGCCTGGTCAGGTGGACGAGGTCGATCTCCACCCCGGCGGCGCGCAGCCCCCGCACGATCCGGTCGCATGACTCGGACATGCCGCCCTTGCTGGGCGGATAGTGCTCAGTGACCCAGAGGACCCGCGCCATCAGCTGTCCACGAGCCCGTCGCCGTCGGAGTCCCAGTCGCCCCCGGCGTCCCCGTCCGAGCCGTCCCATTCGCTCCCCCCGGCGAAGTCGCCGGACGCCGCCGCCCAGTCCCCGCCGCCGGGCTCGAACGCGTCGCGGTCATTCTGGTCGAAGGACGGATACCAGGTGCTGGAGCCGTACACGGTCGGCGTGTTCTCGTAGTGCGTGCGCCGGTAGCCGTACGTCCACGACCGGTGGTAGGCGCTGTCGGCCACCTGCCGTGAGCACTCGGGGCAGAGGCCGTCGGAACCGAAGTGCTCCGGGCAGACGGGCCGTCCGCACGACGGGCAGGCTCCGGCGGCGGGCCGGCCGCAGCGGCGCAGCACGAAGAACCCGCTGAGCAGCGAGCAGGCCACCGGACGGTTCGGCGGCGGAGCCGGAGGCATCGGCGGCGTGGTCAACGGGACCTCCTCGTGGTGGCCGCGGACGCGCGCGGCGGCGTCCAGCGGAACAGCTCGCCGGTGACGGTCAGGATCTGCCCGAGCGTGCGGTGGTCGTCGTGCGTGGACACCTTCGCCGACGCCCGCAGCACCGTCCGGCCGTTCTCCTTCTGCTGGACGCGCACGGTCAGCCACCCCGGAGCGCGCGGCGCGGGCTCCGCCACCGCCATGCCCTTCGGCAGCCGTCGCGTCGCCCGGACGGCCCGCGCGGGCTTGCTCTTCGTCTTGGTCTTGATCTTCCCGTTGCGGTTCTTCTTGACGATCCGCCGCTGCCGCACGCGATCGACGACCGCGAGCTCCAGCACGCTCCCGTCGCGCAGCTCGGCCCGGACGACCAGCCAGGGGTCGGTGTAGAACGTCTCCCTCACCGACCGGATCGGCGGCCGGACGCTGAGAGTGCGGGATTCGCCGCTCTTGTCCGAGACGACCGGGCCGCGCAGGTCCGTCGTCACGCCGAGGAACGCGCCCGGCTCCATGTCCTCCTGGAGGACGCGGAGCATCGGGACGACCGTCGAGGCCGCCCGGTCCGGGACCTGCCACTTCCGCCGCGTGATCGCCTGCCCGTGCGCGGCGAGGCTCGCCACCAGCGCCGTCCAGTCGGCGGACGGGAGCGTCGCGGAGAACCGGCGCTCCTCGACGAGCTGCCGGTGCAGGGGATGCAGGCGCTCCAACGCCTTGCGCTGCTTACGCCAGAACATGCGTCACCACCGATCGACGGGCAGGAGGGACAACGTACGGTAAACCTCCGCGAGCCGGGCACGCGAGTCCGTCCAGGTCAGCGTGCGCGCGACGTGCTCTCGTGCGCGCGCGCCCATGGCCCGCGCCTGCTCGGGATACTCCAGCAGCACCCGGACGGCACGGGCGAGTTCGGCCGGACGGTCCGCCGGGACGAGCCGTCCGTGCTCCCGGTCCGTCATCAGCTCGCGCACGACCGGGAGGTCGGACGCGACGACCGGGGTCCCGGCCGCCATCGACTCCAGCACCTTCAGCGGCGCGCAGCCCTGGTCGAGGTTGCGGGCGCAGGCGGTGAGCGGCGCGACCGCCAGCTCGGCGTGCTCCAGCCAGGCCGCGACCTCCGCGTGCGGGACGGTGAAGCGCCACTCCACCCGGTCCTCGACGCCCAGATGCCGGGCCAGCCGCCGCAGCGGCTTCGCCCGTTTCGGCGGGACGGACGAGCAGACCACCAGCCGCAGGTCGGGCAGGTCGGCGAGGCGCGCGAACGCCCGGAGCAGCACGTCCAGGCCCTGCCAGGGCTGGAGCGCGCCGACGTAGACGATGTACCGGCCGGGCGCGTCCTCGGGCCTCGGACGCGGCTCCGGGACGTCCGCGCCGTTCGGCACGACGGTGATCTTCTCGTCCGGGATCCCGTACGCCCGGACGGCCCGCGCGTTCACCCGCGACGGCACGATGACCGCGTCGGCCGCCTCCAGGCAGCGCCGCTCCAGCTCGCGGATCTTGGCGAGCGTCCGCTCGGGGACGCCCGGACGGGTGTGCCGCAGCTCGATCGACGGCAGCCCGTTCACCTCGTACACGACCTTGTACCGGCGGTCCGGCGCGGACACGACGGGCAGCGCGCCCCACGGATCCCGGACGTGCACCAGCTCCAGCGTCCCGGCGTGCTCGGCGACCAGCCCGGCCACCCACGCCGAGAACGCCTCGAACCGGTCGAGCAGGTTCGGCACGGCGTCCCCGAACCGGACGATCTCCCGCGCGCCCTCGACCTGCCGGGACGGCAGCCATCCGCCGCCGGTCACGCCGAGCAGCCCGCCGCCGGAATGCGTGAACAGCTCGTCCGCCATCTCCGCGATGTGGACGGACGCGCCCTTCGTCGACGGGAACAGATCGAACGCGAAATAGGCCGCACGGTGCTTCATACGGTTCATATCGCTCATAGGACGGCCGGCGCGATCTCCCGGTGCCACGCGATCTGGTCGGCGAGGCCGTCCGCGAGGGCGATCCGGGGCGTCCAGCCGAGCAGGTCGCGGGCCAGCGACGGGTCGGCCCACGTCCGGTCGGCGTCCCCGGCGACCGGCGCGGCGTTCTCGATGTCGGGCCGGACGTCCAGGATCCGGCCCAGCAGCCCGATCGCCGTCCGCACGGTCACCGGCTCCGGATGCCCGACGTTGATCGCGGTCCCGCCCGGCACCCCGGCCGTCACGGCGGCGAGCGTCGCGGCCACGACGTCGTCCACGTGCGTGAACGAGCGCGCCTTGCGGCCGTCGCCGAACACCGGGAGCGGCCGTCCCGCGAGCGCCGCCTCGGTGAACCGGTGGAAGGCCATGTCCGGTCGCTGACCAGGGCCGTAGACGGAGAAGTACCGCAGGACGACCGTGTCCGGACACCGCCGGGCCAGCCGCTCGGCCGCCACCTTGCTGACCGCGTACGGGCTGGCGGGCGCGAGCGGATCGTCCTCGCGGGTCGGACGGTCCCGTCCCGCCGAGCCGTAGACCGACGAGCTGGACGCCACGACCACGCGCCCGCCCGCCGCCGCCAGGACGCGCCGGGTCGCGACCACGTTGTCCCGGTGGATGTCGTCCTCGGCACCCCACGACGACCGGATCCCCGGCCGCCCGGCCAGATGGACGACCACGTCGGCCGAGGTCAGCGGCCTGAGATCAGCGGACGCCAGGTCGAGTTCGACCTTCGGGAGCGTGAGCGCGTCCCACGTCCGGCGGGCGGCGCCGGGCGCGAGGGCGCGGTCGGGCGCGTCCACGGCCAGCACCTCGTGCCCGGCCTCGGCCGCCGCCTCCACCACCCGGCTTCCGATGAACCCGGCCGCCCCCGTCACCACAATCCGCACCGAAGCACCATACAAACCCTGGAATGGTGCCCGGCGACCACGAACGGCCGGCGAAACGCCGCCTCGGCGCTGGTCAGCGTGCGCGGACGACCCGCTTCTCGTCCCAGACCGGCTCCGGCGCCTCGACGACCGACCCGTCCGACCGGAACACCACGAACCGGTCGAACGACCGCGCGAACCAGCGGTCGTGCGTCACCGCGACGACCGTCCCCTCGTAGGACTCCAGGCCCTCCTGCAACGCCTCGGCGCTCGCCAGGTCGAGGTTGTCGGTCGGCTCGTCCAGCAGGAGCAGCGTCGCGCCGCCGAGCTCCAGCAGCAGGATCTGCAACCGCGCCTGCTGCCCGCCCGACAGCGTCTCGAACGGCTGCTCCGCGCAGAACTGCAGCTCGTACCGGGCGAGCGCGTTCATCGCGTCGTTCCTCAGCCGCGCGTGCTCGGTCATGACGATCTCGCACGGCGTGCGCCCGGCCAGGTCGGGACGGGCGTGCGTCTGCGCGAACAGCCCCGGCACCACGCGCGCCCCGAGCCGCGCGACGCCCGTGTGCGCCACCGGCTCGACCGGCGTCGCGCTGCGCGGCAGCTCCTCCGCCACGTGCGCGAGCAACCGCAGGAAGTGCGACTTCCCGGACCCGTTCGACCCGAGCACCGCGACCCGCTCGCCGTACCAGAACTCGGCACCGAACGGCCGCATCAGCCCGGTCAGCTCCAGGTTCTCGCAGATCACGGCCCGCTTCCCGGTGCGCCCGCCGCGCAGCCGCATCTTCAGGCTCTGGTCGCGCGGCGGGACCTCCGGCGGCCCGGCCTCCTCGAACTTGCGCAGCCGCGTCTGCGCCGCCTGGTACCGCGACGCCATGCCGTCGTTGTACGTGGCCTTCTGCTTCATCGTCAGGACGAGCTGCCTGAGCTTGGCGTGCTCCTCGTCCCAGCGGCGGCGCAGTTCCTCCAGCCGCTCGTTCCGGTCCCGGCGCGCGGCGGCGTACGTCGCGAACCGGCCGCCGTGGATCCAGACCGTCCCGCCCTCCACGGTCACGATCCGGTCGGCCGCCCGGTCGAGCAGCTCCCGGTCGTGCGACACCAGAAGGACCGTCTTGGACGTCTCGCGCAGCCGATCCTCCAGCCAGCGCTTCCCGGGGACGTCGAGGTAGTTGTCCGGCTCGTCCAGCAGCAGGACCTCGTCCGGGCCGCGCAGCAGCGCCTCCAGGACCAGACGTTTCTGCTCCCCGCCCGACAGCGTCGACACGTCCCGGTACCGGCACCGCTCGTACGGGACGCCGAGCGCGGCCACCGTGCAGGAGTCCCACAGGACCTCGGCCTCGTACCCGCCCGCGTCGCCCCACCCGGCCAGCGCCTCCGCGTACCGCATCTGCGACGGCTCGTCGTCCCGCTCGACCATCGCGAGCTCGGCTGCGTCCAGCACCCTCGCCGCGTCGCGCAGGCGCGGCGAGGCCGTGGTCAGCAGCAGGTCCAGCACGGACGACCCGTCCCGGACATTTCCGACAAACTGCCGCATCACACCGAGTCCGCCGCTGTGCGCGACCGACCCCTCCTGGGGCGTCAGGTCCCCGGCGATCGTCCTCAGCAGCGTCGTCTTCCCAGCCCCGTTGGGGCCGACCAGCGCGGCCGTGATCCCCTCCCCGACCCGGAACGACACGTCCTCCAGCAGTATCCGGCCGTCCGGCAGCGTGTGACTGACGTGCCCGACCTCGACGTGTCCCATGGCCCAGGATCCTCCGAAGCCGACCCGCCCCCGGTCAACCGCTTTTCCGGAGCGGCTTTTCCGGCCCGGCCATGCGCATCACGTATCGCACTGATGTCATTACGGAGAGTAAGGTAAGGTTCGTTCTGTGCGTGCAGTCCGGTTCCAGCAGGTATCCACCCGGCCGTCGGCCCGGGTGATGCTCGTCCTGCTCGCGCTGGTCACCGCCCTGATCGTGCCCGCCGAGATCGAGGCCGCCGCCCTGACGGGCGAGCCGCCGACCGTCCAGACCGCCTCGCCCGGCTGCGGCGACGAGGACGACGGCCCCGGCCGTCACGGCGGGACGTCCGCCGTCCGTCCCGCGAGCGCCCAACCGGGACGTCCCGGCAGCGTCCGCCTCCCGCGCGCCCAGGCCCGCGCCCTCGCCCCGCCCCTTCCTTCGCCGATCCTCGTCCCGCGCGCGACCACCCCGGTCGTGGCGGCGGGCGGCCACGGCCGCGCCCCCGGCGCGGGGCTCCTCATCACCCTTCGCGTCTCCCGTACGTGATCGTCCCCGGCGGCCGGCCCGCACCGGGTCGTCCGCCCGCGCGCTCACTCACGTGCAGGACGATGCGGAGGACGCCATGCGCGTCAAGGACGTACACACCAGCAACGAGAGATGGCGCTTCCACTGCCCCCGCTGTGTCTGGACCTGGGAGCAGGTGTTCGAAGCGCGCCTGAGCGGTTGCCATACCGCCTGGTACCACGACGGGCTGCCCAGCCAGCCGCCATGGATCGACCCGGGATGCCCCGCCTGCGGGGCGTCCGCGAAGGCGTTCCCAGGCGGCTCGCTGATCCCGCCGCAGCCATGACGCGTCGATCCGCGTCCTGTCCGGAACCTCGGCCGGACGCGGATCGACCAGCGAGGACGAACCTCAGCCTGCGGAGAGAACCGACGTCAGCCGGGCGACGGCGTCCGCGACCGGCACCTTGACGGTCTCGCCCGTGGCCCGGACGGTGTGCTCGACCACGCCCTCCGCGAGGCCCCGGCGCCCGACGGTCAGGCGGTGCGGAATCCCGGTCAGCTCGATGTCGCGGAACTTCACGCCCGCCCGCTCCGGTCGGTCGTCGATCACGGTGTCGACCCCGGCCGCGCGCAGCTCGCCGTACAGGCGCTCGGCGGTCTCGGCCACCTCGGGATCGTCGGTCTGGGCCGGGACGACCGCGACCGCGAACGGCGCGACGGCCTCCGGCCAGACGATGCCCCGGTCGTCGTTGTGGGTCTCCACGATCAGGGCCAGCGCCCGCTCGATCCCGATCCCGTAGCAGCCCATGAGCGGGTGGACGCGCCCGCCGTCCGCCGCCAGGACGGTCAGGTCCAGCGCGCGGGTGTAGCGGTCGCCCAGCTTGAAGATGTGACCGACCTCGACCGCAGGGAAGACCTCCAGGGCCGTCCCGCAGGAGGCGCACGCCTCGCCCGCCGTGACCTCGCGCAGATCCGCCCAGGCCGGGGACGGGATGTCGCGCGCCACGTCAACGCCCCGCAGGTGCACGCCGTCGCGGTTCGCCCCGGTGAACATGTTCCGGCGTCCGCGCAGCGCCTCGTCCGCGAGGACGGGCAGGCCGGTCACGCCGACCGCGCCGAGGCTGCCGGGCAGCGCGCCCAGGGCGTCCCTGATCTCGTCGGGCTCGGCCGCCCGGATCTCGGTCGCGCCGGTCGCGTCCAGGAGTTTCTGCTCGTTGAGGGCATGATCACCGCGCAGCAGGACGAGCGTGAGCTTGCCGTCCAGCAGATGGACGAGCGTCTTGATCTGCCGGTCGGCGGACGCGCCGAACCCGGAGGCCAGGTCCTCGATCGTCCGCACGCCGGGCGTGTCGAACGCCTCCGGCGCGTCCCGGCCGTCCTCGTCGCCGATCTCCGTGTCGCCGGTCTCGGCGAGCCGGGACACGGCCGTCTCGACGTTGGCCGCGTACCCGCAGGACGGGCAGTGGACCACGGTGTCCTCGCCCACCTCGGCCGGGCAGGCGAACTCGGTCGAGTCCGTCCCGCCCATGGTCCCGTTGGACGCCTCGACCGGAATCGCCGGGATCCCGAGCCGCTCGAAGATCCGCGCGTAGGCCGCCTTGTACGCCTCGAACGACGCGTCCAGGCCGTCCTGGTCGGCGTCGAAGGAGTAGGCGTCCTTCATCGTGAACTCGCGCACGCGCAGGAGCCCGCCCCGCGGACGCGGCTCGTCCCGGAACTTGGTCTGGAACTGGTACCAGTGCTGCGGAAGCTGCCTGTAGGAGGTCAGTTCGAGGCCCAGCGTCGTGAAGATCTCCTCGTGCGTCATGCCGAGGGCCAGCTCGTTGCCGCGCCGGTCGGCCAGCCGGAACATCTCCGGGCCGATCTTCTCCCAGCGCCCCGACCTCCGCCACGGCCCGGCCGGATGCAGCGCCGGGAGCAGCATCTCCTGCGCCCCGATCCGCTCCATCTCCTCCCGGACGACCTGGATGATCCTCGCCCGGACCCGGACCGCCAGCGGCAGCAGTGAGTAGTGCCCCGCGTGCAGCCGCCGGACGTACCCCGCGCGCAGCAGCAGCCGGTGGCTTGGCGCGTCGGCGTCCGCCGGATCCTGCCGCAGGGTCGGGACGAACAGGTGTGACCAGCGCATGCGGCGACCATAACGGTGTGGACGCGCCGCGGGCATCGCGTTATTGGACGGTGGCGCGCGTCAGTACCCTTGGGGGCGTGAGTCGAGAAGGTGTGACACCGCAGAGCGAGGATTTCTCCGCCTGGTACAACGAGCTGGTCGTCCGCGCCCAGCTGGTGGACCGTGGCCCGGTGCGCGGCACGATGGTCATCCGACCGTACGGCTACCGGGTGTGGGAGCTGCTCCAGGCCGACCTGGACCGCCGGATCAAGGACGCCGGGCACGACAACGCGTGCTTCCCGATGTTCATCCCGGAGTCCTACCTCAAGCGCGAGGCCGAGCACGTCGAGGGCTTCTCGCCGGAGCTCGCGGTCGTCACCATCGCGGGCGGCAAGCAGCTGGAGGAGCCGCTGGTCGTGCGGCCGACCTCCGAGACGGTCATCGGCGAGTACATGGCCAAGTGGATCGACTCGCACCGCGATCTTCCGCTGCTGCTCAACCAGTGGGCGAACGTCGTCCGCTGGGAGATGCGCCCCCGGATGTTCCTGCGCACCACCGAGTTCCTCTGGCAGGAGGGGCACACCGCGCACATCGACGAGGCCGACGCCATGCGCGAGACCATGTGGGCCCTGGACGCCTACGCCTCGGTCGCCCGCGAGCTGGCCGCGATGCCCGTCATCGCCGGTGAGAAGACGCCCGGCGAGCGGTTCGCCGGGGCCGTCCGGACGTACACGATCGAGGGCATGATGCGCGACGGCCGCGCCCTGCAGGCCGGCACCTCGCACTACCTCGGCACCAACTTCGCCAAGGCGTTCGAGATCCAGTACCAGGACGAGGACAAGAACCTCACCCTGGCCCACACCACGTCCTGGGGCATGTCCACCCGCATGATCGGCGGCGTGATCATGACCCACGGCGACGACAAGGGCCTGGTGCTGCCGCCGCGGCTGGCGCCCCACCAGGTCGTGATCGTCCCGATCGGGCGCAAGGAGCAGGGCGAGCAGGCCGCCGCCGAGGCCCGCCGCCTGGCCGGCGCGATCAAGGCCATGGGCATCCGCGTCCACGTCGACGACAACCGTCCGCAGCTCTCGCCCGGGTTCAAGTTCAACGAGTGGGAGATGCGCGGCGTGCCGATCCGCATCGAGCTCGGCATGCGCGACATCGAGAACGGCGTCGCCACCCTCGCCCGCCGCCTGCCGACCGTCGAGGGCCAGGGCAAGGAGCAGATCCCGCTGGAGAAGGTGCCCGAGCTGCTGCCCGGCATCCTCAGCGACTTCCAGTCCTTCCTGCTCGCCCGCGCCGAGGCGTTCCGCGAGGACCACACCGCCAAGGTCGCCACCTGGGACGAGTTCTCCGCCCAGGTCGCCGGGGGCTGGGCCCGCGCGTTCCACTGCGGCCGCACCGAGTGCGAGGACGAGATCAAGGCCGACACCTCCGCCACCCCGCGCGTCATCCCCATGGACGCCCCGGAGGAGACCGGAACCTGTGTCAAGTGCGACCAGCCGTCCGCGTACGGCAAGCGCGTGATCTTCGGCCGCGCCTACTGATCCATCGAACGGGAACGGGCCGGGGCGATCAGCCCCGGCCCGTTCCCGTTCGCGGTCTCAGTGGAGGGTCGGCGGCAGGACGCGCAGGGCCAGCATGGACACGTCGTCCCGCAGGTCGCCGTCGCAGAAGTCGAGCAGGGACTGCTCGACCGCGCCCAGCATGCCGTCCACCGGCCCGGACGCGTGCGCGGCGAGCGTCTCCAGCAGCCGGTCCTGCCCGTACTGGCGGCGCGCCACGTCGCACGCCTCCAGCACGCCGTCCGAATGCAGGACGAGCGTGTCGCCGGGCGCGAGGTCGAGCGTGTCGAGCCCGGCCTCGAAGTCGTCGAACAGCCCGAGCGGCACGCCGCCCCGGGACGCCGTCCTGATCACGCCGTCCGCGCGGACCACGATCGCGGGCGGGTGCCCGGCGATCCCGAGCGTCACCCGCACGCCCTCGCCGTTCGGCGCGATCCCCGCCAGGACGGCCGTGACGAACCGGTCCTCGCTGAGCAGCGCCTCGTTGACCGTCGCCAGCACCTCGCCCGGATGCTCCCGCCACCGCGACACCAGCCGGACCGCGTGCCGCGCCGTCGCCGTGACCGCCGCCGCGTCCTCGCCCTTGCCGCAGACGTCGCCGAGCACCAGGCCCCAGCCGTCCTTGGCGGGGAACGCGTCGTAGAAGTCGCCGCCGACGTCCGTGCCGTGCGTCGCCGAGGTGTACCGCGCGGCCAGCTCGACCCCGTCGATCTCCGGCAGCGTCCGCGGCAGCAGGCTCGCCTGCAGCGACGCCGCGACCTCGGCCGACCGCCGGTACATCCGCGCCGCCCGGATCACCAGGCCCAGGTACCGGCCGATCCGCTGGCAGACCGACAGGTCCAGCAGCGCGAACGGCCCGTGCTCGCCGCTGCCCGCGAGGGTGATCGTCCCGATCGTCTGGTCGCCGTCGGTCACCGGGACGCACAGCACCGACGTCGCGCCGATCACGCCCAGCACCGGACGTCCGTCCTCGCAGGAGCCGAGCAGGTCGGCCTCCTCCGCGTGCGCCCGCAGCGCGCTGTGCCCGGACTCGAACACCGTCCACGGCAGCGTCCCCGGCGCCGGATCCACCTCAGCGAGCCGCCGCGCCGCGTCCTCGGCCCCCTCGTCCTCGCCGGGGCCCTTGACCACATGCCGCCGCGGCGTCCCGTCCCCGTTCCGGACGCCCGCCGCCTGCCCGCCGCCCTCCGCCGGGCGCTGCGGGACGAGGTCGATGAACACCCACTCGGCCAGCTCCGCAGCCAGCAGCCGCGCGCACCGACGCACCGCGACGGTCTCGTTGAACACCGGCTCGTCCAGCAGCATCTCGGTCACGGCGGCCATGACGTCCATCCGGTGCACCAGCGACGCGACCGCCTCGTCCCCGGTCACCTCCACGCCCGTCGCCGCCGTCTCGGGCGCGGCCCTGGCAGGGGCTCTGGAAGGGGACTCGGGCCTGGACGTGGGCGCGGGGTCGTCGACGGGCGTTGTGGTCGGCCCGGCGACCACGACCACCATCGGGTCGGGTTCGCCGCGGATCCAGACGCGCGCCAGCGTCACCACCGCGTCCACCGGCCGCCCCCCGCCGAGGAACCGCACCGGCACCCGGCAGCGCCGTCCGGTCCGGATCACGGCGGCGAGCTGGGACCGCAGCGGCGCCCGCGTCGCCAGATCGCAGAACGCGGTGAACTGCTTGCCCGACACGTACCCGGTGGACGTGCCGAGCAGGTCAGCCGCCTGCCGGTTCACCCGCCGGACGCCGATGTCGCGGTCGAGCAGGAACAGCGGGACCGGCGCGTCCGAGAACACCGTCTTCAGGACGCGCCGCTCGTCCTCGGCCGCCGCCGCGCGCCCGGCCGCTCCGCTCCGCTCGCCGCCGACCGCCTGCAACGCCGCGACCGCGAGCTCCAGCTCGACCAGCGCCGCGTCCAGCGTCGCCCGCGCGTCGGCGTCGGGCAGTTCCGAGGAGCGCCGCAGCTCCTCGATCCGGTCCTCCAGGCCCGCGACCTCGCGCAGCACGCTTTCGGGGTCGAGCTGCTCGGGCATCGAACCCCTCCCTGTCCTCGGCTCCGCACGCTGACACCGGCCCGCGTCCCGCGACCCACCGGCGCGACCCGCCGGCCGACCTTCGCAGCCTATTCCCGGATTGGCACCCCGTGTACGGGAAGGAACCCAGCGGCCCCGATCATGCCCGGCCCCTCCGAACATCCCGATTCACCCGCCCTGCCCGTTCGCCCAGGCTCCCCCGCGCCTCGCCGTGAGCCCTGCCCCCGCCCCACCACCCCCTCCGAACCCCGCGGCCTCGACACCCCACCCGCCCCGACACAACCCCGCCCCCGGCCCACCGACTGAGACGACCACCACCAGACCGATCCGCCCCCGCCGCCGGGCGGGACACGGGAGCGGCAAGGACCCCGCCGTCAGGTGTTACCGCCTTGACGGGTGGCGACTGCCACCGATCCGCCCCGCCGCCGTGGCGAACCACGAGGGCGGCAAGGACCCGGCGTCTGGTGGCACCGCCTCGACGGGTGGTGACGGCCACCACACGCAGCCGATCCGCACCGCTCCCGTGGCGGGACACGGAGCGCAAAGGGCTCGCTGTCAGGTGGTACCGGTTCGGCGGGCGGGGGTGATCAAGAGCAGGGGGCGTCGATCAAGGGGGGGAGGGGGCTTGGGTCAGGTGACGTCTCGGCCGCCGACGATGCGTTGGGCGAGGGCGGTGAGTTTGAGGTGGCGGGTCTGGGAGATCCGGCGCATCTCGGCGAACGCCTGGTCGGCGTCGCAGCCGAGGGCGTGCATCAGGATGCCCTTGGCCTGGTCGACGATGGCGCGGGACTCCACGGCCTCCTTGAGCTGGGTGGCCGTCCGGTGCACCTCGTCGTACTGGAGGGCGTTCGACACGGCGGCGCTGCCCTGGGCGGCGAGCAGCGACGCCAGGGCGTGCTGGCCGGGGGCGAGGCTGCCCGGCGACACCCCGTAGAGGGTCAGGGTGACCAGCACCGGCGGATTGTCGTGCGGGGTCGTGCTGAAGCACCGCACGCCGCGCCGCAGCATGTCGGTCGTGGCCTCCGACCAGCGGGTCTCGGCCAGCACGTCGTCCGCCGCGAGGGGCCGCCGGGTGGTGACGACCTCGAACACCGGGCCCTTGCCGCGCGCGAGCTGCCGGTCGGTGATCTCGGCCAGCTCCGGATGGCTGGCCGCGTGCGCGAGCGGCTCGGGCGCTTCGGAGCCGTCCGCCGCGTCCGGGACGACCCAGCGCACGCCGGACGCTCCCGCGCACCCCGGCACCGCCTGGGCGGCGAGCTCGGACACGCGGGCGAGCGTCCCCACGTCGGAGGACGCGCCGACCACGCCGAGCCGGGCGATCTCCACGGCAAGACGGTCGGTCAACACGGTGGTGGGCGGCACCCTCCTGACGGTATCCCCTCACCCCACAGAACGGACCAGACCGCCTAAACGTTGGGGGGCGCCCTCCAGATTTCTTCGAGCGCGGGAGCCGACAGCCCGTCCCGGCCCACCAGGTCGCCCAGCGAGACGATCCCGACCGGCCGTCGCGCCGCGTCCACGACCGGGAGCCGCCGGACGGCCCGCTCCCGCATCAGCCGGACGGCCGTGCTCGTGCGGTCGTCCGGCCGGACGGTCACCAGGTCCGCCGTGCAGACCTCCCCGAGCGAGGTGATCCGGGCGTCCAGGTCCTCGGCCAGCGCGCGCACGACGATGTCCCGGTCGGTCACCATGCCGCAGAGCCGTCCGCCCACCGTGACCAGCACGTCGCCTATGTCCTCGTCCCGCATCAGCCGGGCCGCCTCGTGCAGGGTGGCGTCGCGTGGAAGCGACCGCGGCCACACGGTCATCACGTCGCTCACCCGTGGTTCTTCAGGGGACATCGCCGGTCCCTCCGTTCGCGCATATGTCCCTCTACGCGCGCGCCTTACCCGCGGTCGGGCCGGGTATGCCGAACGGCCCGGAGAGGATCCCCGGGCCGTTCGGGAACGGCGGTTCAGAAGTCGAAGACGCGCCCGGTGCGCGAGCGCATGATGCAGTCGTTCCCGTACTGCTCCCGGAAGCGCACCGGCCTGCCCCGCCAGCGTCCCGCGGCCCGCGCGACCACCGGGTGGTAGATCATCGGGCAGACCTCGTTCCGCGTGGGCCTGTGGTCGAACATCCCGCCCGACGCGGCCAGATCCGCGCACGCCCCCGCGGCCTTCGGATGGTTCCCCCCGGCCGGATCGCACTTCAGGACCACGTACCGCGTCCCGGAAGTGTTCCCTGTCGGATAGGCCAGCGTCAGCCGCAGAACCGTCCTCCCGACGACCTCACGTGTCCGGGAGACCTCACGTGTCCCGGAGATCTCGTGTGTCCTGAAGGTCCCGTGTGCTTCGGAGGTCTCCCGCGTTCCGGAGGCCCCGCGCGTCCCACCGGCCCCGTGAGCCCCGCTGCCCCCGCGCCCGCCGGTGACCGCGCCTTCCGCGGGCGCCGCGGTCACACCGACGGTCAGCGCCCCCATGAGGACGCCGGCGACCAGGTGCTTCATATGCACTCCCCACGCTCGGAGAAGAATGGTCGCCCAATGTATCTGAATGACTACGGAACGTGGGTGATATCGCCGAGATCGGAAACGTGGGAAGGTCCCGCCATCACGGGGCTGATGGCGGGACCAAGATCAACGCCCGAAGCGGGCGGTAAAGCGCGAAACAGCGGAACCGGACGCGGCGCGAAGAAGGAGAGCGGACCCCTTTCGGACCGCCCCTGCGGGTATTTCGCCGGACGAGCGGACGCGACTCAGGCGGCCAGTTCGTGCGTGACGCGCGACGGGTGGTCGGCGAGGGCCTCGCGGAGCTGCTTGCGGCCGCGGTGCAGGCGGGACATCACGGTCCCGATGGGGGTGCCCATCATCGCCGCGATGTCCTTGTAGGCGTAGCCCTCGACGTCCGCGAGGTAGACGGCGTCCCGGAAGTCCTGCGGCAGGGAGCGCAGGGCGGTGACGACGCGCTGGTCCGGGATCCGGTCCAGGGCCTCGGACTCGGCGGACCGGAAGCCGGAGGAGTGCGCCTCGGCCTGCGCGATCTGCCACTCCTCCAGCTCCTCGGAGCCGGCGCGCTGCGGCTCGCGCTGCTTCTTGCGGTAGGTGTTGATGAAGTTGTTGGTGAGGATGCGGTGCAGCCAGGCCTTGAGGTTCGTGCCCTCCTGGAACTGGTGGAAGTTCACGTACGCCTTGGCGAGCGTCTCCTGCACGAGGTCCTCGGCGTCGGCGCTGTTGCGGGTCATCCGGACGGCGCTGGCGTAGAGCGGGTCGACGAAGGGCAGGACGTCGCGCTCGTAACGGTCGACGTCGTGGCGGAGGGTCTCGTCCTGTGGACGGACGGCCATGGTCACTGCGGTCATCGTCGCTCCCCGAGGGTCGTGGGCCGGGTGGGCCCAGGTGGCGGACGCGCGGTCGGCGCGTCTGGTTCGGGCGGACGGACCGCCCCTCGTGCTCTCTGGTACGTGCCACCGGCCCGATCGGTTCGGCGCGGACGTGCGTCGCGGTGCGCGTTCGAGCCGGGGGCTCGTGTGCGCACGCGGCTTCTCCCGGAAGGGTGAGCGTTCGCGTCGTGCGGGGTCTCGGCCTCGCATGGAGGGTGGGCCGAGGGAGGGAGTGGGCCGGATCGGCTGCGCCAGGGCGACCCCGGTTCGCGGGACGTCGCGGGCCTTGCCTGATCGAGCCGTCCACTCGATTTCGGTGGCGTTCTCACTGAGTAAGACGCTTGGGACGGTCCAAAAGGTTGCGTGGCGTCGGTCACAATAAGCGGCCAACCGTCCCGATCCACGCCAGATGGACGGTATAGAGCCGAAACGGCCCGCGCAACCCATTTTTCGGACCTTCGCATTCTCGGAGTGGCCATTCGGTGACTCTCTGTGGAAATGGCTCAGGGCCGCCAGACCCTGTGGTCTGACGGCCCTGTTCGGCCACCTCACGCTCACGCCTTGTCGAAGGTCTTCTTGGCCCAGAGGTAGGAGACGGCGGTGAGGCCGGCGCACCAGGCGATGGCGATGGAGGCGCTGTGGCCGATCGGGGTCCCGAGGAGCAGGCCGCGGACGGTCTCCATGATCGGGGTGAAGGGCTGGTACTCGGCGAACCAGCGCAGGACGGTCGGCATCGAGTCGGTGGGGACGAAGCCGCTGCCGAGGAAGGGCAGGAAGACCAGGGGCATCGGGGCGTTGCTGGCGGCCTCGGGCGTCGGGGACTTCAGGCCGAGGGCGACCGACAGCCAGGTGATGGCCACCGCGAACAGGGTGAGCATCCCGACCGCGCCCAGCCATTCGACGGGTCCGGCGTCCGGCCGGAAGCCGATCGCCAGGGCGATGCCGACGAGCGCGGCCATGCCGAGCAGCTGCTGGACGACGCTGGCGACGACGTGGCCGGTCAGGACCGAGGCCCGGGAGATCCGCATGGTGCGGAAGCGGGCGATGATGCCCTCGGTCATGTCGGTGGCGACCATGACGGCGGTGCCGGTCGCGGCCGTGGCGGCCGTCATGAGCAGGATGCCGGGGACGACGTAGTTGATGTAGGCCTCGCGTCCGCCGCCGAGCCCCTTGCCGAGGGTGCCGCCGAAGACGTACACGAACAGCAGCAGGATGATGACGGGCGTGACGACCAGCTGCACGGTCATCGACGGGTAGCGGACCAGGCGCTTGAGCTGCCGGCGGGTCATGGTGGACGAGTCGCGCAGCGCGAGGGCGAGGGTGCTCATCGGGGGGTCTCCTGCTTCTGGCCGGTGAGGGTGAGGAAGACGTCGTCGAGGTCGGGGGTGTGGACGCCGAGGTGGGCCGGTTCGACGCCCGCCGTGTCCAGGCGGGCGAGCAGGTCGCGCAGGGACGCGACGCCGCCGTCGGAGGGGACCTGGAGGGTGAGCCGGTCCTCGTCGGACGGGTCCACGAAGCCCTGGCCGAGCGCGCCGAGGGCGTCCTTGAGCGCGTCGTCGGTCGTGAACCGCAGCGACACGTGGCCGCCGGGGATGAGCCGCTTGAGCTCCTCGGCCGTCCCCTCGGCGATCAGCCGTCCGTGGTCGAGGAGGGCGATCCGGTCGGCGAGCTCGTCGGCCTCCTCCAGGTACTGCGTGGTCAGGAAGATCGTGACGCCGTCCCGGACGAGTTCGCGGACGATCTGCCACATCGAGCGGCGGCTGCGCGGGTCGAGGCCGGTGGTCGGCTCGTCCAGGAAGATCAGGCGCGGGTCGCCGACCAGGGTCATCGCCAGGTCGAGCCGGCGCTGCATGCCGCCGGAGTAGGTCCCGGCCGTCTTGCGCGCCGCGTCGACCAGGTCGAAGCGCTCGAGCAGCTCGGCCGCCTTCCGCCTGCCGTCCTTGCGGGACAGGTGCTTGAGGTCGGCCATGAGGAGGAGGTTCTCCTCGCCGGTGAGCAGCTTGTCGACGGCCGAGTACTGGCCGGTGACGCCGATCGCGCCCCGCACGTCGTCCGGCCTGCGGGCCAGGTCGTGCCCGGCGACCCGGACGGTGCCGCCGTCGGCCGGGATCAGGGTGGACAGGATCTGGACGGTGGTGGTCTTGCCCGCGCCGTTCGGGCCGAGCAGGGAGAAGATCGTTCCTTCGGGGACGGTCAGGTCGATCCCGTCGAGCACGACCTTCTCGCCGTTCTTGTCGCGGTAGGACTTGCGCAGTCCGGTCGCCGCGATGGCCGGGTTCGTCATGATGCTGTTCCTCCGGGGGGCGTGCTGGTCAGAGGCTGCGGGCGACGATGTCGCCGTAGGACGTGGTGGCGTGGATGTCGAGCTCGGTTCCGCCGTCGTTCCTGAGGTCGTTGGTGATGCGGCCGTGGCCGGTCCCGGCGTCCAGGGCGGCCGAGACCCCGGCGGCGGCGCCGACGGAGATCCCGCCGGCCTGGGTGGTGAGGCTGACCGTGCCGCGGACGGCCTCGGCGATGGTGATGTCGCCCTTGCTGGTGGTGACCTCGGCCGGGCCGTTCAGGCGGCCGACCGTGATGTCGCCCGCCTCGGTGGTGAGCCGGAGGGACGCGGCCTCGTCGAGCTTGACCGGGCCGTGCGCGCTCTCGTAGGTGACGTCGCCGAGGCGTCCGACGCCCCGGAACTCGGCGCTGGCGGTCTTCGCCTCGACCCGGGACCCGGCGGGCAGCTGGACGGTCACCTCGATGGCGCCGGAGGAGCCGAAGTACTGGTTCCCGACGGTGGTCTCGATCCGCAGGACGCCGTCGGCGTAGGCGACCGTGGTCTGCTCGGCCGCCTTCTGGTCGCGGCCCTTGGAGGCGTCGGCGGGGCGGATCTCGACGGCGGTGTCTTCGCGGTCGGCGGCGATCAGCTGGACGCGTCCGGCGGGGATGTCCAGGACGGCGGCGATCGGGGCGGGGGTGTCGAACTTCTGCATCGTTCTCTCCTTGCGGCTCGCTTGCGGTTCTTCGTTTCGAACAACGCAAACGCTACGTTGCATTTCCAGATCCCGCAACAATCTCGTTGCGCTGAAAACCTGGTTCTGCAGGTCAGGGCATCGAAATCATTGCAACAGTCTGAAAGACAACGCAACGGACGCGGCCATGAGCGTTGCAACGAAATGACAGTGAACGCTAAGCCGGAGCCGCCAGGGGAAGGCGAGGGGGCACTGCCCGGTGTCGTCTCCAGGGAACGGGGTGGGGGCGGTGGCGAGGGTGGGGGAGCTCGGTAGGAAATTGTCGCTTTTGCGATAGATCGATTTCCGGTGCCCCTCTCGTCGGATCTGTAGTGTCGATCGGGTGGACGCCGGGCTCCGTCGGAGCCGGGGTCGTCGGGGAGTGGGCGCCGTGGGAGAGAGACTGACGCTGCCGGTTCCGGAGAACCTGCACGCGACCTATGCCGTGGCGCTCGCGGCGCCACCCGCCGACCCGCGTGAACTGGCCCGCGAGCAGGTCGCGCGCCTGATCCGGCCGCCGCTGCGCGATCTGGTCCTCGGGATGCTGGCCAGCCCGCTGCTCACCCTCGACCTGCGTCCGGCCGCCGAGTTCCCCCCGCTTCCGATGGACCTGCTCGCCGCGTACGGGGCGTCCCGGGCCGAGCTCGGGGCGCTGTCCGCCGCGTCCCACCTGCTGGCCGTCCGGGCCGCCTACCGTCCGGGATGGCCGCCCGCGCACGAATGGGCGGCGCGGGCCGTCGCCGGGGCGGTCGGGACGGCGCTGAGCATGCCCGTCGTGGACGGCTTCACGCCGCAGGTCCTCGGCCGGGACCGGCTGGAACGGTCCCTCCCCGGCCCGGACGGGACGGTCCGGCTCACCGACTGGATCCTGCTCCCGCACACGGGCGGACCGCACGGCTTCTGGTTCACGACCAACGGGCTGGCCCGTTTCGGCCTGCCCGAACTGCTGACCGAGAACGTCCCGCCGACGCTGGTCGAACCGTGGGGACGGCTGCTGAACGGCCTGTCCCGCCGCCTCCTCGACCTCTGGGTCGAGCGCCTCCACGCGGACGAGCTCCCCGTCTTCGTCGACCTCCCCGAGGTCGTCTCCGTCGGCCTCCAGGACGTCGCCGCAGCTCAGGGGATCGAAGAGCCGATGCTTCGGGAGGTGTCGGTCCGGCTGCGCCTGGACGAGCCGCAGGGCGACGCCCCCGCCGTCCTGACCGTCCTCGCCGCCGAGGACGGCCCCGACCGCCTCGAACACCTCTGCGCCGCGCTTTTCGGTCCGTCTTGAACCTTCGCTGTCGCGGGTGTGCGGCGGTGACCGTCCGAGGAGAAGATGATCAGCTCAGAGCTTGCCGACGATCTTGTTCTCTGCACAGGATCGTGGACGTGAGATTCGGCCCACGCGACCACCCCGGCCCGCCCGACGAGCCCGGCGATCACGAGCCCGTCCGTCCGCCGCGCGCCGTCCCGCCCCCGGCCGCCCCGAACCCGTCCGCGCCCCGGCTCCCGCGCCGCCGTCGGCCGTCCCCACCGGACCGGCCGGTTCCGCACCCCGGCGACGTCCGAGTGGCGGGCGGCCCACCCGGCCAACCCCGCGCCCTCGACCCGTCCGTGGCCCCTCACCTCCCTTCATCACCCCCCACAACACCTCCAGCCCCACCCACTAACCCACCGCCCACGCCCGCCAGCTCGCCATTTCCGCCCGCGCCTGCGGGATCGCCGCCAGCGCCCGGAGGCGCGCCACTTCCGTCCTCGCCCTTGAACCCGCCGCCCGCGCCCGCGAGCTCGCCTCCTCCTGCGGCTGCGGGTTCGCCGCCCCCGGCCTCGCCCATGAACGCGCGGCCTTCGGCGCCCTCGCTGCCGCCTGCGGCTCCTGGTCCGCCTCAGGCGGCGACGCCGTTCGGGCCACCCCCACCGCCTCGGCCGGTTCCCCTGCCGCCTGCGGGTCCCGCTCCGTTCGGCCCGTCCGTCGGGTCGTCTGCGCGGCAGCCCTCCGACTGGACGCCTGTCGCCCCCGAGCGCGGCCAGGACCCGCCCTCGCCCGCATCCGGCGACCTCAAAAGCCCCGCGGAGGCCCAGGCACCCCCGCGCGGACCCGATTCCTCGGCGTCCAACGCGGACGATCCGTGGACGACTGTGCGCGGCGCGGCCGGTCCCACGGCGTCGCCCACCCGCGTCGACCCGCTGCCGACAGACGTCCCCGCCCCGCAGACCCCGTCGCCGGACGCTCCTGACCCTTGGAGAAGCGCGCCCAGGCCCAGCGCACCGGAACGCGCGCAGGCGGTCCCCGAACCCGGCCCGCCCGCTGATCCCGCCGTGGACGACGACGAGCTCTGGATGACCGTGCGCAAGCCCGAGGCCACCGGACCATCCGTCACCCGCCGCGACCCGGCATCGTCCGAGGCCGACGAGGTCCCGACGGCCCCGGAGCCCGCGCCCGCGCCCGCCGTGCCGCCGTCCGAGGTGAGCCCGCCGTCCTTCGGCACGGACACCGCCGCGGAGACCCCCGCCGCATCCGAGCCGGTCACCCCGTCCGAGGACGCGTGGACACCGGCTCCCACAGCCGGACGTCACCGCTCCCCAGAGCCCGCCACCGAACGCCCGTCCGGACATCCCGGCAACCACAGAAGCCCCATGGAAACCAACGGCCTCCCAGACGACCACCCCGCCCTCGAACCCGAGCCGACCGAGGACGACAACCGTCCCCCTGAGCCGCGACGCGACTTCGCCGAGCAGCCGAACCGTCCGTCTCGAACGAGACCGGACGTCACCGCGCGCGACCGCGTGCCCGCCGCGCCCTCACCCTGGCGCGCGCAGCGTCCGAGGCCCGCGGCACCGGCCGAAGACATGTCCCGCCTGGACGCGCGTGCCCGCAGAACCCTCGTGGACGAATTCGTCGGAGCCTTCGTCGGCGGCCCCACGTGGCAGGCGCTGCTGGTCGTGCTCGAAGGGGCGTTCCCGGGGCTCGGCGTCGCGGCCACCCTCGCGACCAGCACGGACGAGATCTGGCGCGAGATCGCCGCACTGGACGAGCGCGGAGCGGTCGCGCGGATCGGCATACCGCTGTGGCTCGGTCCCTCGGGCTTGGAGGTGGACCTCAGCGCGCACTGGCACTCCACGCCCGGCAACGGGGGTCGTCCTCGTCCGCGCGCGTCACGGCCGTACCGGCAGGCGCTGGTCGTCGACACCATCGATCCGCTTCGCTACCACCGGCCGGTCAGCGGCCCCAGCTCACCGCACGACCGTCCCTTCGATCCCGACGCCTTCGACCTCGAAACGGACCCGCCCGAAGGCGTCCCGCCCTTCGACACCGCCAGGTTCGCCCCGGCCTTCGACCAACCGGGGGAGAACGACCACGGGCGGGCCCACGGCGACGACGAGGACGACACGGGAGTCGTGATCGTCGCGGACCTCACCGCGGCCGGCGTCCGCGTCCTGGACGCGGTGACCGTGTGGCGCTTCGCGTCCCGCATCATCGCGGACACCCTGCGCGACCCGCGCCGTCCCGAGACCTGGGCGCGAACCCGCCGCACACTGCGTTCCCTGAGGCGCGTCGTCGTGGTCGACCCTCGCCTCGGCCTGGGCCTGTGCCTCGGCCTGGACGACCGGCACACACCCCGCTGCCTCCTGGTCTTCCGCATCGAACGCACGGAGGTGGCGACGCCCCGCTTCGTCCGCCCCTGAGTCCGAGGCCGAGACCAAGAACGCGCCGGGCGGGCGACAGGTCACCCATCCGGCGCGTCATCTCACAACCGTCACTCCTCGGCGCGAAGCCAGCTCAGGTCGCACTGCTGGGAGTCGGGGAGCGCGCGGACGCGGGCGACGAGTTCCCGGGGGTCGACCTCGTTTTCGGCGAACGACGCCGCCCCGGTGTCCTCCGAGAGCAGGCCGCACAGCAGGTCATCCTGCGCCCGGACGGCGATGAACAGGCCGAACCGGACGAGCGCGTCGCCACGCAGGTGCGCCAACTCGGTGAGCAGCGCAGCCAGCCCCGACGGATCCTGCGGGTCGTACAGTCCGCGCGCGTACGCGAACATCTCCTCCGCCAGCGCCTCGGAACGCCGTCCGGACAGGTAGTAGGACGTCCCCATGAACCCGCCGCCGCCCACTCCGGCGGTTCGCTGGTCGCGGATCCGCACCCGCAGCCCGAACTCGGTGGCGGAGCGTTCGAACGCCTCGATCAGCAGCGCCTCCGCCTCGCCCTCCTCGCTCAGGACGACCCCGGAGACCACGCCCTTCTCGGACGCGAGCCGGTCGAGCATCTCCTGATGCAGTTCCCGGACGTCCTGCTCGACGACGTCCAGGGACCGGGCGAGCGCGCGCTGCGCCTCGCGGTCGAGGTCCAGCTCGGCGACCTGCCCGGACAGCATGCCGAGTTCCTTCTCGACCCGGTCGACCCGATCGGTGAGCGCGTCCAGGTGGCCGACCAGCTCGGGCGACGGGGCCTCGACTCCGAGGGGCTGCGGTGGCTCCTCGGGCGGGGGAGCCTGAACGGACCGGTCCAGGTCGGCGCGCATCGCGTCCTGCCGCCGGGTGAGGTCGGCCACCCGGTCACGCAGTTCGCGCAGCTCGGCCTGCGCGCGGGGGAGTCGCTTGTCGGACGCCAGATACAGTTCGCGCCCGGCGATCGCCAGGCATAGCAGCACCAGGATCACTGTGGTGGTCATACGGCTCCCTCGGGGGCAGGCACCGCACTCAACCTAACCACCCGGGACCGAACTAACCCCAGCCGCGACCCAACTCGCCCGAATCGCACGCCTGTCTCCCGGTCTTCACCCCGTCCCCACCCTTCAACGGACACTCCAAACCCCAATTCCGGACAGCCGGGGTGGCTAGCCGAAGAGGTCGAGCATGTCGGCGAAGAAGTCGGCGCCCTCCACGATGCCTTCCGCCATGCCGTCGACCACCGCGTGCGCCGCCACGTGGGCGGCGGCTCCGGCGACGATGCCGCCCGCGATGACCACGCCTGCGGCGGCCACTTCCGCACCCGGGTGGTAGTACGGCGCATGGTGGTGATGGTGCCCGTGGGCGTACATCGGCGGACCGTGCACGGCCGGTGGATAGGGCGCCATCGGCGGCGGAGGCATGCCGGGGCCGGGCGGCATCGGCGCGGCCCCCGGCGGGAACGGCGCGGCGCCTGGAGGCGGCGGGAACGGTGCCCCAGGAGGACGCCCCGGCGGCATCCCCGGAGGGACGGCACCGCCGGGCGGCCCCGGAGGCGGTGGGTACGCGTGCATGCCGGGACCAGACGCAGGCGCCCCAGGGAAGGGCGGCCCCCCAGGCGCACCATGCGGCACCCCCTGAGGCCCTGGCCCATGACCGGGCATGGGCCCGTTCGGACCCGGCATGGGACCAGGCGGGACGGCCGCTCCTCCAGGCCCCATGGGACCAGGCGACGGCGGGCCCGGAGGCGGCGCACCGGGAACGCCATGGGCCGCCGGGGGCATGCCCGGTGCCGCATGGGCCGCGCCCGGCCCCGGAGGCATGGGAGGAGCGCCGAAGTGCGCCGCGCCAGGAGGCACCCCCGGCCCGGGAGGCATTCCCGCGCCTGGCGGCATGGGAGGCCCACCCGGACCGACCGGATGGGGAGGCATGCCAGGAGCTCCCCCCGCGCCCGGACCAAAAGCAGGCGCAGGCGCGCCAGGACCGAAAGCGGGACCGGGAGCCCCTGAGCCCGGAACCGCTGGCCCAGGCCCGGGCCCCATCGGCCCAGGCATCGGAGCACCCGGCGGAGGCACGGGAGCACCGGGCCCAGGCGCTGGGCCGAAGCCGCCAGGCCCCGGGGCGGCGGGCCCGAGAGGGCCGCCCGGCCCGGGACCACCAGGCGGCATCCCAGGGAGGCCCGGAGGGACGGGGTGTGAGCCGCCGGAGGCGGGGCCGAACCCGGGCGGCAGGGCCGGAGGGCCCGCGACGGGCGAGGCCGCGTGGGCTCCCGGCGGGCCGGGGCTGTGGTCGAGGCTCGGAGGCAGGACGACGGCGGACTCGAGCCACTCGGTGAGGCGGGACGTCCAGTCGCTCTCGCCGGACTCGGGGTGGTCGACGACGAAGACGCCGTAGGAGTCGTCGTCGTAGGGGGCCGAGCGGTCGTGGGCGCGGAGCTTGAAGCCCATCGTGGTCGGGCTGGCGATGAAGGTGAGGCCGACGCCGCCGAGCCGGCCGCGGTACTGCGGCGGCGGGGCGAGCTGGATCTCCTGGTGGAACGGGAGCTGCTGGGACAGGCCCTCCACCCTGGACGTGTGGAAGGCGACCGTGGAGATGGTGAAGCCCATGCGCGCGGCGGCCTGGAGCACCCACTGCTGGGAGCGCAGCGGCTCGACCGAGATGGGGTCGACGTCGCCCGGGTCGTGCCCGCCGCGGACGTCCACCTCGGTGCACAGGCCGAGGGTGAAGCCGGGCAGCTCGTGGCCGAGAACGGTGGTGAACGGCAGCTCGTACGGGAGCGGGATGGAGAACGGCAGCGCCCGCTCCTCGCCGGGGCCGAGCATGAAGGAGCGGGTGAGCGCGCCCCGGTAGGCCTCGGGACCGGCGATGTCGCGGCCGTGCGGGTCGCGCATGCGCGGCATGAGCGCGATCGTGACGTGCCGGATGTCGGTGGGGGCGGCCCCGCCGCGCAGGTGGACGTTGCCCGCCACGACGCCGCCGGGCGCGCAGCGCGGCTCGGCGAGGACGGTGTCCACCGACGGTCCCGCGTATCCCACTGGACGATCCCCTCTCGTCTTCGGACGACCCGTCATCCGACAAGCGGCACACTACGCCCAGCGGATCCCGGCGGCCGAACGGCCGCCGGGACTGTGGATAACTACTTCGCCGTCACGCTCACGGTCGCGTACCCGAGCTTCTCCAGGGGCTCCCGGATCTGCGACGCGTCGCCGACCGCGATGACCGTCAGTCGCTCGGTGTCGACGTGGGTCGTGTACGCGCGTGCGATCGACTCCGGCGTCGCGGCGCGCACGGCGGCGAGGTAACGGGACGGGTAGTCCGTGCCGAGGCCGCTCGCGGACGCGTCGGCGAGTTCGGCGGCCACCGCGCGGGAGGTCTCGTACTCCCCGGGCGCGCGGTCGGCGAGGGCGCTGATCGCGGCGGTCGCCTCGTCCGCCTCGACGCCGCGCTCGCCGATGGAGCGCAGCTGGGTCAGGGCGTCCGCGACGGCGTCGCCGGTCACTTCGGTGTGGACCGAGCCCTGCGTCACGAAGACGCCGCAGTACGGCATCCGCAGGATGCCCGTGCGCACGCCGTACGTGTAGCCCTTCTCCTCGCGCAGGACGGCGTTCAGCCGCGACGTCAGGCCGCCGCCGAGGACGTGGGCCGCGACCGACAGCAGAGGCCAGTCGGAGTTCGTGCGGTCCGGGACGCTGTGGCTGATGTTCAGGTACGTCTGCACAGAGCCGGGACGGTCCACGATGACGATGCGCGGCGCGTTCACGGGCGCGATGGTGTCGGCCGCCGGAAGCGCCGGGCCGGACGAGGCCCAGCCGGAAAGCGCGTCCGCGAGGGTCGCCTCCACGTCCGTGCCCGCGATGTCACCGGCGACGACCGCAGTGGCCTCGGCCGGGACGACGGAGCCGAAGTACGCGCGCACCGCGTCGCCCGTCAGCCCCTCCACGGACGCGCGCGAGCCCC
This sequence comes from Actinomadura oligospora ATCC 43269, assembly GCF_000518265.1. Classification (GTDB taxonomy): domain Bacteria; phylum Actinomycetota; class Actinomycetes; order Streptosporangiales; family Streptosporangiaceae; genus Spirillospora; species Spirillospora oligospora. Next base: position 114,359 of record NZ_JADG01000022.1, read on the forward strand.
CGGTCGGACGCGACGCGCGCGCCTCTGCCGGGAACAGGACCGCGCGCAGTTCGCGTGCCGCGCGGGAGCCCGGGTCGGCGTCCTCCTGCGCGATCTCCTCCAGGCGCTCGTTCACCAGGCGCCGGACGTCCGAGTCGGCCAGCGCGGGCCCGCGCAGGACCTCGCCCAGCAGCTCCAGCGCCTGGGCGAGACGCGTCACGGGAGCGTCCAGGGCGATGCGCAGCGCGGTCAGGTCGGCCGACGCGTACAGGGACGCGCCGAGACGCTCGAACGCGTTCGTCAGGGCCGTGCCGCCACCGGCCTCGGTGCCCTCCAGGAACGCGCGCGCGGTGAGCGTGGCGACGCCGTCCTGGTCGGAGCCTTCGCGTCCCGCGCCCGCGTCCAGGACGAGCCGGACGGCTGCCAGGCGACGGCCCGGCAGTTCGCAGCGCAGCGTTCCAGGACCGGACGGCACCCGCCCGGACGTCGACGCGGGGAATTCCCACGCCGGGAACGGGCCGGGGACGGGCCGCTCGGCGAGCCTCACCGTCTCGGTCACTTGGACGCACCTCCATAGGTGAGCGCGGTGCGGGCGCCCGGCGCCAGCCAGCGGCCCGCCATCTGCTTGATCTGGTCGCCCGTGACGGCCGCGGCGCGCGCGGGCGCGGTGAACACCCGGGACGCGTCGCCGAACTGGGTCGCGTTCTGCGAGAGCGCGTTGGCGAGGCCGGTGACGGTCTCGGTGCGCTCGAGGAAGCCGCGCTCGGCCTGCGCGGTCGCGCGCGCGGCCTCCTCCTCGGTCGGGCCCTCGGCCGCGAACCGGGTCAGCTCCTCGTCCAGCACGGCGGAGATCTTCTCCACGTCCGGGCCGACGGCCTCGACGAGCGCGAGAGACGGGCCGCCCGCGAGCCGGGTGACGCCCGCCCACACCTCGGTGGCGATCTGGTCACGGCGGACCATCCGGTCGTACAGCCGCGATCCGGACCCGCCGCCGAGCACCTCGGCGGCCATCTCGGCCGCCTCGATCTCGTTGCCGCCGTCGGTCGGCAGCGTGAACATCGCGAAGTACGCGGGCGACGGGACGTCCTCGTCGACGGCCTCGCCCGTGACGCCGCTGAGCGGCCCGAGATCGCCCGGACGCGCCTCGGGGGCTGCCGGACCCGCCGGGATGCCCCCGAAGTACCTCTCGACGGCGCTCAGCGTCTCCTCGGGGTCGACGTCGCCGACGATCGACAGCACCGCGTTGTGCGGCGCGTACCAGGTGCCGAAGAAGTCCGTGCAGTCCTTGAGCGTGGTGGCGTCCAGGTCCTCCATGGACCCGATCGGCGTGTGCGCGTAGGGGTGGCCCGACGGGAACGTCAGGCGGCACAGGCGCTCGAAGGCCGTCCCGTAGGGCTGGTTGTCGTAGCGCTGGCGGCGTTCGTTCTTCACCACGTCCCGCTGGTTGTCCAGGTTCGCCTGGGTGAGCGCCGCAGGGAGCGTCCCCATGCGGTCGGCCTCCAGCCACAGCGCGAGCTCGAGGTGGCTCACCGGGACGGTCTCGTAGTAGTTGGTGCGCTCGAAGGACGTGCTGGCGTTGAAGGACGCCCCGGCGGCCTCCAGCAGCGCGGCGTGCTCGCCCTCGGCGACGTTCCCCGAGCCCTGGAACATCAGGTGCTCGAAGAGGTGGGCGAGGCCCGTGCGGCCGGCGTGCTCGTGCCGCGAGCCCACGCCGTACCAGATGTTGACGGCGGCCAGCGGTACTACATGGTCCTCGCAGACCACCACCCGCAGGCCATTGCCGAGCGTGTGCTCGTGCAGCGGCTGTTCGGCCACGAAGTGCTCCCGTCCGGTCGGTGGATCGCTTCCGGGGGAAACGTCGTAGCCCGCCCGGCAGCGGGCTTGATCCCCGGATTCACCGTACCGGCTGGGACTTCCCCTCATGCGCGTGAAGCGCGCCCCGTCACGCGCGCATGCGCGCCCACGTCATCGCACACCCGCGCGCACATGTCCGCGCGCGAGAAGATGTCGCCGCCAACACGTCGTCAGGTAGAGGACGGGGTCCCGCGGGACGAGCCGGAGGCCTGGTGCGCGGCGAGCGCGTCCCCGAACGTCTTGTGCAGGACGAAGATCTTGGTGAGCTGGGTGACGTGGAAGACCCGGCGGACCCGCTCGTTGACGCCCATGAAGCACATGGAGCCGTCTCGTGCGCGCAGGCGGTGGTAGATGCCGACGAGCACGCCGAGCCCGGTGGAGTCCAGGAAGGTCACCTCCCCGAGGTCGACCACGAGGTGCAGCCCGCCGTTGTCGATGATGTCGAGCAGGCTCTCGCGGAGGCGCGGGCTGGTGAACACGTCGATCTCGCCGCTGATCTTGACCACGGTGAGGTCTTGCACGACCCGATGTTCGACCGCGAATTCCACGACCACTCCCTGTCAGCGCTTTGATGGGTGATGGCTATACCCGGGGAACCGCCGGTTATCCCGCCGGCCGTTCCCCGGCGCCGGGACGGGCCGTGGCGGACGACCCCCAGGTGAGGTACCCGGGACGGGCCCGGTCAGGTCGTCTTGAAGAGCGCCCAGACGACCTTGCCGAACGGCAGGGACGACCAGCCCCAGCGCGAGCTGAACGACTCCACGAGGTGGAGACCGCGTCCCGTTTCGGCGATGTAGTCGGGCTCCTTGCGGCGCGGACCGTCGGAACTGGCGTCGAAGATGCCGCACAGTAGCCAGTCCGCGCGGTGCAGGAGCCGGAGCCGGATGGCGGTGGGGGCCGAGCACAGCGGGTCCGCGGCGTCGCCGAACTCGTGCACGTCGCCGCGGTGCCCGTCCGGGCTCGTCCACCAGGAGCTGGTCCCGCCGCTGTGCCGCAGCGCGTTGGTCACCAGTTCGGAGACGACCAGCCCGACGTCGTCGCCGAGCGGGGCCAGGCCCCACTCGGTGAGGCGGGTGAGCGTGAAGTGGCGCGCCGCGGTGACCGACTCGGGGTCGGGCAGGACCGTGAAGGTCACCGCCGTCACGCTCGGCAGGACCAGGTCGCTCAGCGCGTGGTCCAGGTTCGGTGGGAGGTCTGCGGCCTCCGGGACGCTCGCCGCGGACGCGCCCGAGGGCGCGGCAGGCGGCATGGCGGAGGGCGCCGAGGACGCTGCGTGCGCGGCGGACTCGACCCTCCAGCACGTGTCGTCGTGCGCGTGGCGTGACGTCATTCCCGGGACCCCGCAGAGTGATCTCGTTGTGCAGCCATGGCTCGGAAGTCTCGTGCGTTATCCTGCGCATCGTAGCGTGCGAATGCAAGGGGCAAATGCATCGCCAGATGCACGTGCATCTGACGCCTGCACGCTCCAGAGCACAACGAAGCAGGTCGGAACAGGAGGTGTCCGGACGACGGATTCCAAGGTCAACAGTCGAAAGGGGATCGTGCTCCCCGCACCCCCCGGCGGATCCCGCCGGGCGGTGGCACACTAGGTTCGCTGTCCGCCAGAACGGCCGGGAGGTTGGGCGTGGCTCCAGAGACGCCGGGTACCGGATCGACGGTCCGCCGCATCCTGCTCGGCTCACAGCTCCGTCGCCTGCGTGAGGCGAAGGGCGTGAGCCGCCAGGACGCGGGTTATGTCATCCGCGCGTCCGAGTCCAAGATCAGCCGACTGGAGCTGGGGCGGGTCAGCTTCAAGGAACGCGACGTTGAAGACCTGCTCACCCTGTACGGCGTGGACGACCAGCGGGAGCGGCACGCGTTGCTGCAGCTCGCGCGGGACGCGAACACGCCCGGCTGGTGGCACCGCTATACCGACGTCCTGCCGAACTGGTTCCAGACCTATGTCGGGCTGGAGGAGTCGGCGGCGCTCATCCGCACCTACGAGCTGCAGTTCGTTCCGGGGCTGCTGCAGTCGGAGGGCTACGCGCGGGCCATCATCCAGCAGGGCAACGCGGGCGCACCCGAAAGCGAGATCGAACAACGCGTGAGCCTGCGCCTGCAGCGCCAGGAACGGCTCACCGCTCCGGACGCGCCCCGCCTGTGGGCCGTCCTGGACGAGAGCGCGCTGAAGCGGCCGATCGGCGGTCCTGAGGTGATGCGCGGCCAGCTCGAGCACCTCATCGAGGTGTCCAAGCTGCCGAACGTCACCATCCAGGTCATGCCGTTCAAGTTCGGCGCGCACGCCGCCGAGGGCGGCGCGTTCACCATCCTCCGGTTCCCCGAACAGGACCTTCCGGACGTGGTGTACGTGGAGAGCCTCACCGGCGCGATGTACCTCGACAAGCGCGACGACGTCGACACGTATCTCCAGGCCATGGAGCGGCTGTCCGTCGACAGTGCGACCCCGGAGCACACCGTCGAGCTTCTCGGTGATTTCCTCAGAGAGACATGATGCTCCCGACCGACGAGCCCCCGCTCCCGACCGGTGACGGTCGGCCCCACGCCGTCCCCTATCCGTACAACGGGATGCCGGCGACCAGCCTGCGCGGTGCGCGCTGGCTCAAGTCGCGCCGCAGCAACTCCCAAGGAAACTGCGTCGAGATCGCGGAACTCCCCGGCGACCGTGTCGCCATGCGAAACTCGCGCCACCCGGAGGGCCCCGCCCTCATCTACACCCGTCCGGAGATCGAGGCGCTGATCCTCGGCGCCAAGGACGGCGACTTCGATCACCTCATCACACCGTCCGACAACTGAGCCCGCGCCGGGCCCGCATCGGGGCCTGAGGGCGACCGTGGCGCATCCGTGGAAACACGGGTGCGCCCTTTAGGCGTGCGCGCGCACCTGTGGGAGGCACCCGGCCGGACGCGGGCCGCGGCGTCGCCGTGAGCACACGGCTCCGCCGCAGCGCCGTTAGACACGGCTTCGCGGCGGTGCCGAATGGACACGGCTTCGCGGCGGTGCCAGGCGGACACAGCGCCGCCGTAGCGCGGGTGGAAGCGGCTTCGCCGCGGGGCCGGATGGACGTGGCTCCGCGGCGGTGACGGTGACGGTGGCGGTGGGAGGGGTCAGCCGCAGTTGCCGTAGGGGGCGGTCGCTCCGTTCCCGCCGAACCGGACGCACGTCTTGGGCGCCTTCACGTAGACCGGGCCCGCGTACCACTGGAACGCGCCGGAGTCGGCGATCTGCCCGCTTCCCTGGGCCTGGATCCACACCGAGACGGGCGTCTTGGCGCCGACGCCGGTCGTCTTCATGGTGACGGCGCAGTTGTAGCCCGAGCTGCCGTAGAGCATGTAGGCCGTCCCGCCCGAAGCGGGGGCGGAGCGCTGCACGTTGTAGCCGCCGCCATGCCCACCGGAGTTGCAGACCTGCTGCGGGGTGTACCGGTTCGCCGGTTCCTTCGTGGGGGAGCTGCCCGGCTTCTTGCCGTCGCCGGGCTTCGGCGAGTCGTCCTTGGTGGGGGTGCCGGAGGACGGTGAGCTGCTGGGCTTCTTGCTCGGCGACTTGGACTTCTTGCCGCCCACCTTGCCCGCGGCCTCGCCTGAGGGGTTGTTGCCGCTCGCTCCGTCACCCTGGGCGATGGGCTTGTCGCCCTTCCCCTTGTCGTCGGACCCCATCAGTGCCCATGCCGACACGCCCCCGATCACGACGAGCACGGCTGCGGCGGCGACCAGCGGGATGAGCAGCTTCCGCTGCTTGCCGTTGTTGGACGAGCCGGGGCCGCCGCCGTTCCATGCCACTGGCGGGGGACCGGGGTTCGTCTGGCCGTCCGTGCTGGACGGGCCAACCGGTCCGCCAGGGACGCCGGGGCCCGCAGCGTTCGGCCAGGGACCACCGGGGTGGGTGCCGCCGCCGGTGTTGGACATCGCGTTGGGCGCACCGGGCCCCGGTTGTCCGTTCCATGCGGCGGCGTTGGGCGGGGTGCCGGGGTTGGACGCGTCCGCCCAAGTGGAACCGCCTGTGTTGCCCGGGAGGCCGGGGTTCGAGGCGTCACCCCATGCGGCACCGCCCGCATTGGGGGAGCCGCCAGTGTTGCCCCACGGATTCGGCCCCGAATTGCCCTGCGCGAGTGGCGTGCCCGGGTTGGACGCGTTCATGGGGTCCGCCCCAGGCAGACCTGGCGCAGCGGGGAAGTTCGATGCGGACTGGAAGGGCGAGAGGCCGTTGGCGCCGCTGTTTTCCACAGGTTGGCCGGAAGGTGCGCCGGGCTGGCCGGACGCGACAGTCTGGTCTGCGGGGACGGACCATGAGGGGGCGGGCGGTGTGGAGACGGGGTTGGTTCCGGCGGCGGCTCCGACGAGGCGTTCCTGCGCCTCGCGGGCGCTGGGGCGGCGCGCGGGGTCCTTGTCCAGGCACGCGAGCACGATCGAGCGGAGGGGGTCGGGAAGGTCGCCGAGGTCGGGGTCGCCGGTCAGGATCCGGTGCATGACACCGGCCATCTCGTCGTTGCCGAAGGCGGGACGGCCGGTGGCGGCGAAGGCCATCGTCGTGCCCCAGGCGAACATGTCGGCGGCGGGGCCGACCGCGCCGCCGGTGAAGTGCTCCGGCGCCATGTACGCCGGGGTGCCGACGTTCTGCGTCTCGCCCGCCGCGCCGAGGGCGCGCGCGACGCCGAAGTCGATCACGCGCGGGCCGTCCGGGCCCATCATGACGTTGTGCGGCTTGAAGTCGCGGTGCACGATCCCGGCCTGGTGGATCGCCTGCAGCGCGGTCAGCGTGTTGACCGCCAGCCGCTCCAGGGCGCCCCCGGTGCGCGGCCCGTCCTCCAGGACGAGCCGCTGCAGCGACATTCCGGGCACGTACTCGCTGACGATGTACGGGCGGTCGCCCGCGACCTCCGCGTCGATCACCTGCGCGGTGCAGAAGCGGGCGACGCGCTTGGCGACCTCGAGCTCCCGGACGAACCGGTTGCGCGCCGTCGCGTCCCCGGTGAGCCCGGTGTGCAGCAGCTTGATCGCGACGAGCTCGGTGTGGTCGCGCTTGCTCCGGCCCAGGAAGACCGAACCCTGGCCGCCCTCGCCGAGCCGGCCCAGCACGTCGTAGGCGCCGAGCTCGCCCGGGTCGCCTGGCCGTAGCGGGTGGGCGTCGGGCATCGTCCTGTCCGTCACTCGGCTCTCCCCCGTCGCAGACGTTCCCTGCGGTCGTTCCAGCGGTGTGGTCAGAAAATCCTAGTTTGTCCCACATAGAGGCGTGGCCCTCACGCGAAATCTCGCGTGAGGGCCACGGTCGGACCTGCGGTTTCTCAGACGTTCTCAGGTGCCCTGCGGCGCGCGGGCCGGTGTCCGGCACGCCCGGCCGAGGCGCCTGGCGGCGCCTCCGGGGCGTGCGGTCGTTCCAGCCTCGCCGCCACGGCGAGTGCCCGAAGTGAGCGGGTCCGCACGGTCTTGTTCTCGTCGTTGCGAGCCTTGGGAATGCTGCTCTGCACGGTGATCTCCTTCAGATCGAAGAGGGGTCACCCGCCGTGCGGGATCTTGTACGCGATAGTTGCAACCGCAAGATCCTTCCCGGTATTCCTGCCGAGCGGCCGCTTCGTCAAAAAACTTTCGCACTGCTAACCAGCTAGCCTGATCATGCCTGTTCAGGGCGTTCGCCACCGGTTGTGGTCTTTTGGCCGGATCCGGCTGAACGCTGCGCCCTGACCGGATCGGCCTGAACGCGATCGCCCGTCCGGCCGTCCAACCCGGGAGACCGGACGAAGGAGGGCCGTGGAGCCGAACCCGGAACCGTTGCAGCTCGCCGACCCCCGGCTGATCGGCGGCTTCACCCTGCTCGGCCGCCTCGGCTCCCACGGGGCGGGCACGATCTTCCTCGGCGAGGACCACCGAAGGACCAAGGTCGTCGTCGGCGTCCTGTACCCGACCGCCGCAGCGGACCCGGGCGTCCGCGCACGCCTGGCGTCCGCCGTCGGCGGGCTCTCCGAGGACCGTGAGGTCGCGGGCTCCTCCACGACCGTCCCGCCGATCTGGGTGGCGCTCCCGTCCGGCGGTGGCGCGGTGCAGGACGTCCTGGGGCTGCTGGACACGGTCGCGCTGTCCGCCGAGGAACCGACCCCCGCGAACGTGCCCGGCTTCGCCCCGCACTGGTCGACCGAGCCGCACGACCCGCTGCCGGTCCACGCCCCGCCGCCCAGCGGCCCGCGCGGCATCCCCGTGCTCATCCCGGTCGCGGCCTTCGCGGCCCTCATCTGCATCGTGATCGCCGCGGTGGTCGTCCTGCTCGTCGGCGACGATTCCGGCAGGACGACGACGGCCCCCTCACCCGCCCCTTCCCTCCCGGCTCCGGGGAGCGGAAGCGTCAGCCCGTCCCCGCCGGACACGCCGAAACTTCCCAGCGACGACAGGGCCCACGTGGTGGGGCCGACGTTCGGCGGCGGCGACAAGCTCCACCTCATGAAGCTGAACGGCCTCCCGTTCGACTTCAACGTCCCGGACGAGTGGGGCTGCATGCGCAGCGACAAGGCCCCGTTCTCCAACCGCTGGATCTGCCTCCACGAGGGCAAGGGCTTCCCGCCGACCGGCGGCACCAGCGCGGGCGGCCTCGTCGCCCTCCAGCCCTGCCCGTCCGGCTGCGGACCCGCCCAGCGCGAGACCGCCCGCAACGCCATGGTCATCAGCGCCAAGGACTGGCGTCCCACCGACCCCACCACGCAGTACGCCGAGGAGACCGGCGCCAACAGCAAGAACGAGCGCGTCGTCCGCGTGGCCATGAGCCACGTCTTCGCCTCCCGCCAGGGCGGCCCGGTCGACACCGCCGTCGCCGTCCAGCTCACCGGCCCCCCGGACGAGAAGGACGACATGCAGAAGATCATCAACGAGATCCGCCACCACACCCCCTGAACCGTCGGCCCCCGCCCGCCGGGCGCCGTCCTCCTCTTGACCGGGGAAGGCCACACCGTCTGACCACCGGAAGATGGCCACGGGGTGGGAGATCGACTACTTTCGTCCGCCGGGTCTCACTTCGTGGGAGGAACGCGCTATGCGTGCACCGGGCTTCGTCGCGGCGGGCGGCTGCCTGGCCCTCGCCACCGTTCTCGCCTCACCTGCCTGGGCGGCCCCGGCGGGGCGCGACGCGCCTCAGGTCGCGCCCACGAAACACAGCCCGAGGCCCAAGCCGTCCGGCGGTTCCAAGCCGCCGTCAGCCAAGCCCTCCCCGACCGGGCGGCCCACGGGGAAGCCGCCCCAGGCGGAGTCTCCGACCGCCGACTGCAATCCCCAACGCGGCTACCGCGGTTCGATTCCGGCCTCGTGGGCGCAGGAGCGCCTGGCGTTCGAGCGGGTGTGGCCGCTGACGCGCGGCGGCGGGGTGACGGTCGCGGTGGTCGACAGCGGAGCGGACGTCCACCACCCCATGCTGGACGGACGGGTCGCGTCGCCCGACTTCGTCGACCTCACCGGGACGGGACGCCGGGACTGCGACGGTCACGGCACCGGCGTCGCCGCCCTCATCGCGGGACGCGACATGGCGGGACACCGCGTCCCGCTGAGCGGGGTGGCGCCGGACGCCCACCTCGTGATCGTCAAGCAGCAGAACGCCGACCAGGACGACCAGGGCGGCGACCGCCTGCCGAGGTCGATCCGCGCCGCCGTCGACGCCGGGGCCCGGGTCGTCAACGTCTCGGTCCGCGTCGCGGACACCCCCGAACTCCGGCAAGCCGTTCAGTACGCCCTCGCACACGACGCCGTTGTCGTCGCCGCCGCCGGGAACACCAAGAAGAAGAACGGCGACGACGGACCCGCCTACCCGGCGAGCTATCCGGGTGTGCTCTCGGTCGCGGCCCTCGGCCGGGACGGCTCGCGCGACGAGAACTCCAACCTCGGCTCGCGCGTCGACGTCGCCGCCCCCGGAAAGGACGTGTACACGGCGTGGACCGGTGACGGCTACAACCTCCAGGCGGGCGGCACCAGCTTCTCGGCGGCCTTCGTCTCCGGCGTCGTGACGCTCGTCCGCGCCCGGCACCCCGCGCTCACCCCTCAGCAGGTGATCCACCGCGTCGTCGCGACCGCGGACGGCAACGTCGGGACCGCCACGGGACGAGGCATGGTCGATCCGCTCCAGGCCGTCACGGCCGTGCTCCCGGAGGAGACCTCGGGCGGGCCCGCGGCGAAGCCGCCCGTACCGGCGCGGTTCGCGCCCCCGGCCGAGTCCGACGGACATGTCCGGACGATCGCCGTCGCGGTGACCGGCGGGACGCTGGGAGCCGCGGCCCTCGCCGCGCTCGCGGGTGTCGTCGTCCCGATGGGCCGCCGCCGGGGCTGGCGCCCCGGATGGGTCGGCCTCCCGCTCCGCCCAGAGCAGGAAGAACCCCAGGACGTCGGCCCCGATGGCGGCGTGATCGGCTCCAGGGACCGAGACGGGGCCCTGGGCGGAGGCGAGTGCTCCGGGCGACGCGTCCCCTGAGCCGACCCCGCTCCACCTCGTGCGGTCCACCGCGCTTGGGCCGCCCACCGACGGCGGGTGGCCCACCGCCCGGGCGGCTTACCGGGCTCGGGACGGCCGTGGTCAGAGGAGCGCCGTCTGGATCAGCCGCGCCCCGCGCCGGCGATCGGTGAGCGTTCCCCGCCCGACCGGGAGCGGGACGGGACGGACCTCGCCGAACAGCGGTCCCTCCTCCTTGCTGCCGGACATGATCAGCGCGGGCGTCGTCATGTCCTTGAGCTGCTGGATCACCGGGTCGTACAGGGCTCGCCCGACCCCTCCCACGGCTCGGGACAGGACGAGGTGGAGGCCGATGTCGCGGGCCTGCGGGAGCAACTCCACGAGCGGGAGGAGCGGATTGCTCGCCGTGGCGACCAGCTCGTAGTCCTCGACGAAGAGGAAGACGTCGCTGCCGCTCCACCACGAGCGCGCCCGCAGCCGCTCGGCGGTCAGGTCGGCGGGCGGCAGCCGGTCGTTGAGCACCTCCACGAGGTCCAGCACCAGCTCGGTGGCCGCCGACGAGGACGCCGCGTACCCGACGCGCTGGTCGGTGTCGACGGTGTCGAGCAGGGTCCGGCGGTAGTCGACGAAGATCAGCTTCGCCTCGTCCGGGGCGTGCCGCTCCGCGAGGCCGCCGGCGATCCGCCGCAGCAGGTTCGTCTTACCGCTCTCGGCATCGCCGACCACGACGAAGTGCGGGTCGGACTGGAAGTTCAGCTCGACCGGGGCGAGCGCGTTCTCGTCGATGCCGATCGGCACCCGCCAGGGCTCGCGTGGCGCGGAGTCCAGTTCGGCGACCGGCAGGGTGTCCGGGAGCAGCCGGACGGCGGGCGCGACCGGCCCCCGCCACGCCTCGCGCACCGCGCTCACCATCGCCGTGACGCCCTCCGCGAGGTCGTCGGCGGAGCCGTGGCCGTCCAGGCGCGGAAGCGCGGCGAGGAAGTGGAGGCCGTCGCGGGTCAGCCCGCGTCCCGGACGTCCGGCCGGGACGTTCTCGGCGAGCCGGCGGTCGATCTCCGACTCGTAGGGGTCGCCGAGCCGCAGCTCCAGCCGGGTGCCGAACACGTCCCGGATCGCCATCCGGAACTCCGACCACTTGCCCGCCGTCGCGACGACGTGGACGCCGTAGCCGAGGCCGCGCGCCGCGAGGTCGGTGACGACCTCCTCGAGCCGCTCGTACTCCTGGCGGAGCGTCATCCAGTTGTCGACGACCAGGAACACGTCGCCGAAGCCGTCCCCCTCGATCCGGCCGGACGCCCGCATGCGCCGGTAGGCGGCGATCGAGTCGATGCCGCGTTCGGTGAACATCCGCTCGCGATGCTCCAGAAGGGTCGACACCTCGGCCACCGTCCGGCGGACCCGGTCGGCGTCCAGGCGGGACGCGACCCCGCCGACGTGCGGCAGTCCGGACAGGCCGCTGAGCGTGCCGCCGCCGAAGTCGAGGCAGTAGAACTGGACGTCCTGCGGGGTGTGCAGCAGCGCGAGCGAGGTGACCAGCGAGCGCAGCATCGTGGACTTGCCGGTCTGCGGCGCCCCGACCATCGCGACGTGCCCGGACGCCGCCGACAGGTCGACCCAGAACGGGTCGCGGCGCTGGTCGAAGGGACGGTCGATGATCCCGACCACGGCGGCGAGCCGTCCGCGCCCGTCCCAGTCCGCCGTCGTCAGCCCCAGGTCCGGCGTCGGCGACAGCGGGGGGAGAAGTTCGTCGACGGTCGGCGGAACGTCGAGCGGCGGCAGCCAGATCTCGTGCGCGGGTGGTCCGTTCCCCGCGATCTGCTCGACGACCACGTCGAACAGGCTCTGCTCGCCGGTCTGCTGAAGCGGCTTGGCCTCCTCGGGCTCCGGGGTCCTCGGCAGCGGAAGGTAGACGGGGCCGTAGGGGAGGATCTGGCGTGGACGCGCCGGGCCGCCCTCGGCGATGCTCCGCTGCTCGTCATCGATCGCCCCGGAGACATAGGCCGCCTTGAACCGCGTCATGGTGGCCACGTCCAGCTTCAGGTAGCCGTTGCCGGGTGCCTGGGGGAGTTCGTAGGCGTCGGGGACGCCGAGGACGACGCGGGATTCCATGGCGGAGAAGGTGCGGAGGCCGATGCGGTAGGACAG
>NZ_JADG01000023.1 GCF_000518265.1 Actinomadura oligospora ATCC 43269
CCTCCCCCCAGCCCCGAACCAGCCACCCACCCACCCCGCCCCCAGCCGGACACCAACACACCCCGCTCCGAGCCGGACACCGCCGCGCCTCGTTCGGAAGCGGACGCCGCCGGACCCGGCCCTGAGGTGGACACCTGTGCGCTCTCTCCCGAAGACGACCCCAGCGGTCCGCGCTCTGCGGCGGACGCTGTCGCGCCCAGTTCGGGAGTGGACGCTGCCGAGCCACGCTCTGAAGCGGATGCCGCCGGGCCTCGCCCTGAGGCGGGCGCCTGTGCGCTCTGTCCCGAAGGGGACGCTGGCGGGCGCTCGGAGGCGGATTCCGAGGCGGACACGTGCGCGGCTGGGGTGGGCGTGGCTGGGGCTGGCTCGGGGTCTCCGGCGTCGACGGACGAGCTTGTGCCTCGATCTGATCCTCTCTCCCCAGATACGGATGTGCCTTTGCCTCCGCATGCCTCACAGCCGCCGGAGCCGGATGCGTCCCGCTACGCGGATCCGGTGCTCGACCCGCTTACTGGTACGGGGCCCCGCCTGGCTCATCATCCAGCGCCCGCTTGCCCGCTCGTCGCCACGTCTCCTGCGGCGTCAGCGAGCGGCCCTGGCCAGAGCACCCCCTCGCAGCCACTGGTTCCTTCCGGCGCTGCCGAAGCTGTGGGAGTGAACAGCGGGGGCCTGGATGGCGGTGGTGGGCGCGCGGGGGCGCGTGGGTGGGGGATTCCTTGGCGGGATGCGCTGCGGGCTGGTGAGGACGAGGCGGTGGAGCCGGACTGGCATCGCAGGTTCCGCGCCGCGTACGAGGCTCTCGCGTCTCTTGACGAGGAGGCGGCGGAGCCGGGGGACGGGCTGCCTGTTGACCTGGGGCTTCTTGAGGTGGCGCGGCCACTGTTGATCGCCGCGCGTCAGGTTCTTGTCGCCACCCTGCCCGACGAGCTTGTGGACGCGCTGGCTGCGGATCTGCCGCTCGGTTGGCTCTCCATGGCCGTCGAGCCGTCCCTTGCGGGGGAGCTTCGGGGCCTGGGCGAGGGGACCCGAGGGACGGGGGAAGAGGGGTATCGGAGGTTTGTGCGCTCGCTGGGGGAGCCGGAACGGGGGCTCGCGGTATGGGCGCGGTACCCGGTGCTGGCCCGGCAGGTCGTGGACGTACTGGACGGGTGGGTCGGGGCTCGGCGTGCGTTCGCGCGGGATCTGGTGGACGATCTGCCCGCGCTTCGTGAGGCGTTCGGCCCTGAGCTGGGTGACCTCCGGCAGGTGATGTTCGGGTCGGCGGAGACGCATCGGGGTGGACGGACGGTGGCGCTGGTGCGGTTCGCCGGCGCGACCGTCGTGTACAAGCCGCGCGGGCTGGGCATCGACCTGGCCTTCGACCGGTTGCTGGGCTGGTTCAACGAGCGCGGGCCGCGGTTCGCGCTGCGGCGGCTGAGGCTGCTCGACCGGGGCGATCACGGCTGGTGCGAGTTCGTCCAGGCCGCGCCCACCAGTGTGGGGGACGCGCCCGCGCTGCTGTGGCGGACGGGGGCGCTGCTCGCGCTCATGCACGCGGTCGGCGGGTTCGACCTGCACGCGGACAACGTCATCTCGGACGGCGCGGACCCGGTCGTCATCGACCTGGAGGCGCTGTTCCACACCGGGCTCACCCAGCCGCTCGTCCGGCGCGCGCGGCTGGGTGATCCGGCGGCGGACCGACTCGCCACGTCCGTTCTGCGGACCGGCCTGCTGCCGGGCCCGCTCGTCATGCCGGACGTGTTCACCGAGCGTCCGTTCGGCGTGGACATCAGCCCGTTCGGGCCCGCCGAGCGCCGGACGCTGATCCCCATACCGAAGGTCGACGACCCCGGCACCGACCGGATGCGGGTCGGGCGCGGTTACCGCACCGTCCCCGCGCCTCCCGGGCGGGCCCGCAACGAGGACGGCACGCCGCTCGACCCGCGCCCGCACCGGGACGCGCTGCACGACGGGCACCGTTTCGCGTACCGCCTTCTCGCGGAGGCGGGCCCGGCGCTGGTGACCTCCCGCGACGGCCGGGACGGCCCGCTGGCGGGATGCGGTGATGTGTCGATTCGACTCGTTCAACTTTCGACCTTCCTCTACATGCGGTTGCTGCTGGAGAGCTGGCGTCCGGAGGCGATGCGCCTCGCGGAGGAGCGGGAACGCGGGTTCGCCCGGCTGGACGCGGGCTGGCCCGGCGTTCCGGAGCGTGCGCGACTGATCGGCGTCGAGCGGGACGCCCTCTGGCGTGGCGAGGTTCCCGTCTTCGAACTCCGGCCGGGGCACCGCCACATCTGGCTCGAGGACGGCACCGTGCTCCGGGACGTCCTCCCGAGCACGCCGCTCGCCGAGATCACCGAACGCCTCGACGGCCTGGACGAGGACGACCTCCTCTTCCAGTCCCGCATCATCGACGCCGCCCTCGACACAATCCCGACCCCGACCCCAGCCCCGGCCCTGACCCCAAGGTTGGCCCCCGCCCAGAGCCCGACATCGGACCAGGCCCTGACACCGGACCCGAGGGTGACCCCGGCACAGACCCCGGCACCGCGCCCGGCTCCCCGCCCGGCTGCGGTCCCGGCCCCGGTTCGAGGCGCAGAGCCACGCCCAGCTTCGGACTCGCGCCGGGCCTCGGACTCGCGCCCAGCCTCGGCCCCGGCTTCGGGCTCGGGGTCGGGTTCGGGTTCGGCCTTGGGGGCGACCGGGGCTTGGACGTCTCGTTGGGACTTGGCGGCTGGGTCTGCGTCGGGTTTGTCGGCGGGCCTCGCGTCGAGGGTGGACGTGGACGTGGCGGGTCGGGTGGCGGGGTCGGTGGTTGCGGAGTTGGAGGGTTGTGCGGTTCGGGACGGGGGCGGGCGGATCGGGTGGGTGACCACCGAGTCCGTGGACGGGACGACGCGCCGGGTCGCGGCGGCTGGGCTCGACCTGTACGGCGGGCTGCCTGGCATCGGGTTGTTCCTCTCCTACTTCTCGGCTCTCACTGGTAACAACGAGCGACTGGCCCAGAACGTTGGGTACGAAGTCGCGCGACGTTGCGAACTCGCCGCCGAACTGCCCGCCCAGGACCATCGCTTCCAACCGCACGGGCTCGGCGCGGTCTACTACCTGGCGCACGCGGCGGCCGTCCACCAGCGCCCTGAGCTGGCCGAATGTGCTCGTGCCGTGTTGCTGCGGCAGCAGGGCGACGCGTCGGAGAGCGATGTGCTGGACGGGACGGCGGGCACGGTCTTCTCGGCGCTCGCGCTCCACACCGTCCTGCCGGACGACGAGATCCTGGACCTGGCGAGGACCGCGGGCGAGCGGCTGCTTCACGATGCCCCGTCCGGGCCCGGGTTCGGATACGGCGCGCCGGGCGCGGCCGTCGCCTTGGCACGGCTGCATCGGCTCGTCCCCGATCCGCGATTCCTCGACCAGGCGAAACGGCTCATGCTGTCCGTGAATCCAGAGGAGGGCGTCGGCTGGTGCCGAGGCGCTGAAGGCACCGCCACCGCCCTCGTTGCCTTCGCCGACGCGAGAGTTCCGGACGGTGAGAAGGACGACGGCCGTGGCCTGGATGACCTTCTCTTGGACGACGGGCTTGAGGGGCTTCTGGCTCGGGCCCTTCTCGCTGTTCAGGGGAGGATGTCCGGGGACGACGCACCAGAGTTCCCTGACCTGCTCGGCGAGGGCCCGTCCCCGGCCGATGAGCTCGACGACGCTGGTGCGCTTGCCGCCTGGGGTGGCCTCCAACTTGCGGGTTCGCTCTGCCACGGCGCGCTCTCGCGCCTTGAGCTTCCGCTGCCCGTCGAACCCGGGCGCGACGTGGCGGCGGAAGGCCGCGGACAGCGGACGGCTGATTCTCCGTCTGCCTCATCGACCGCGCCTGGGTTCGCGCACGCGCTGACGCCTTCTTCCGTGCCCGCCTCCGCGTTCGCGCCGTGCCCGCCTACTCCCGCGCCCGCCTCGACGTCCGCGTCCGGGGCCGTGCCCGCCTCCGTGACCCTGCCCGGGTTGTTCGCGGGGATTGCCGGGGTTGGGTTCGGGGTGCTTCGACGGGCTCGTCCCGATCTCGTGCCCAGCCTTCTGACGCTCGCGCCGCCCAGCCGGCCGACGCCCGCGACGCCCGGCGGCCCGGCGTCCGCGAGAACGCAGCCCCGTCGCCCCGCCCACGACCCGCCCCTTCCCTGGAGGACCCCACATGTCCGTGGACGTTGAGCCGGACCAGCTCGCCATCGACGGCGCACACCCCGTGCGCACCGAACCCTGGCCGACCTATGACAAGGGCGATGTCTTCATCGACGACGAGGATCTCGACCTCGTGCTGGAGACGATCCGGGCCCGCCTGTACTTCCGCTACGACCACCGTCCGCACGAGCTGACCCAGACCGGCGGCCTGGAACGGGACCTCGCCGCGTTCTTCGGGGTCAGGCACGCCCTGGCGTGCGCGAGCGGCACGACCGCGATCGCGCTCGGGCTGCTCGCGCTGGACCTTCCGCCCGGCTCGGCCGTCGCCTGCCCGGCGTTCACGTTCGCGGCGACGCCGAGCGCGATCCGGCTGGCCGGGCACCGGCCCGTGCTGGTGGAGTGCGACGACGACCTGCACCTGGACGTCGCGGACCTGCGCCGCCGCATGACGCCCGAGATCAGGGCGATCGTCGTCGTCCACATGCGCGGCTTCGCCTCCGACATGGACGCGGTGCTGGAGGTCGCGCGCGAGTTCGGGGTGCCGGTCGTCGAGGACGCCGTCCCGGCGCTGGGCGCGCGGCTGCGCGGACGCCAACTCGGCACGTTCGGCGATGTCGGCGCGTTCAGCACACAGTCCGACAAGTCGCTGAACACGGGCGAGGGCGGCTTCCTGCTCACCCACGACCCCGCCCTGCACGCGCGCGCGATCGTGTACGCGGGCGCGTACGAGGGACGGATGGCGCGGCACTTCGACGGGGATCCGCCGCCCGTGGACGACCTCGCCATGCCGATCTTCGGGCTGCGGATGGACGAGATCCGCGCGGCCCTCGCCCGCGGGCTCCTGCGCCGCCTGCCCGAACGGCTGGAGGCGCACCACCGGAACTACGACCACGTGGCGGCCGGGCTCGCCGAGAACCCGGACGTGGCGTTGCGGCGGCCGGTCGCCGACCACGCCTACCTGGGGGAGGCGCTGGTGTTCCGCGTGCCCGGCGCGAGTTCCGCGCAGAGCGCGTGGATCGCGGCGGCGCTCCGGGCCGAGGGCATCGCCGCGCGCGCGCTCGGGGACCCCGGCGACACCAACGTGCGGGCGTTCTGGAACTGGAGGTTCCTGTTCCCCGAGGCCGCGAAGGCCCGCGCCGAGTTCCCCGTCACCGCCGCCCGCCTGGACGAGGCGATCGACGTCCCGTTGTCGGCGAACCTCGGCGAGAAGGACTGCGACCAGCTGGTCCGGGCCGTCCACAAGGTGCTGTCCGCCCGGGACGGGAGGCGCGTGTGATCAAGGTCCTGTACGTGACGGGCTGGTGCCGCAGCGGGACGACACTGATCGGCAACCTGCTCGCCGAGCTGGACGGCGTGACGCACGTCGGCGAGCTGCGCTACCTCTGGACGAACGGCGTCCTCGGCACCGGGACGAACCAGTCGTGCGGCTGCGGGGCCAGGATCGAGGAGTGCCCGCTCTGGTCGGGAGTCCTCACCCGCGTCGCGGGCGGCGATCCGGAGCGGCGGCGCGAGTTCGCCGAGCGGGCCGTCCGCAGGCAGGACGCGTCGCTGCGCACCCGGCACACCCGCGCTCGCCTGACCGCCGCGCGCGCCCGTTCGCTCGCCGTCCCCCCGGCGGTGGACGACATGGTGAGGCTGTACGAGGCGATCGCGGCGGAGTCCGGCGCGCCGGTGATCGTGGACAGCGGGAAGTTCCCCGCCGAGGCCGCCGCGCTGTGCGGGGCGCGCGGCGTGGACGCCCGCGTGCTGCACGTCGTCCGGGATCCGCGCGCCACGGCCGAGTCGTGGCGGACGGCCAAGGAGTACATCCCGCCCATGCCGCCGCTGCGCAGCACCGGCTACTGGGTCGGGTTCAACCTCGCGTCCGAGCTGGTCGGGCGGGCCTTCCCCGAACGGTACCTGCGCGTCCGCTACGAGGACTTCACCCGGGACCCGCGGGCGGCGCTGGCGCGCGTCATGCGGATGGCGGGCCTCACCGGCGAACCGCCGGTGGACGCGGGCGGCGAGGCGGTCCTGCACGTCAACCACACCGTGACGGGCAATCCGGACAGGCTGCGGCGCGGCCCGGTGCGGATCCGCCGCGACGACCGCTGGCTCGGCACGCAGCCGCCGCGCGACCGGAGGCTCGCCACCGCCGTCGCCCTGCCGCTGCTCCCCGCGTACGGCTACCCCCTCGTCCCGAGAGAGAAGGTGAACTGATGGATTTCAGTGACGTGCTGTCCCGACGCCGGATGGTCCGGTCCTACAAGCGCGATCCCGTGCCCAAGGACGTCCTGGACGACGTTCTCCGCGTCGTCCGGCGCGCGCCGAGCGCGGGGTTCAGCCAGGGCTGCCGCGTCGTCGCCGTCACCGACGCCGACACCCGCGCGAGCATCGCGGAGATCGCCGGGGAGCACTGGTACCTGGAACGCGGGTTCGGGCCGTGGCTGTCGGTCGCGCCCGTCCTGCTCGTGCTCGGCGTCCGCGAGGACGACTACCACGAGCGCTACCGGAGCGCCGACAAGGTGAACGACGAGGGCGAGGAGATGAACTGGCCCACCCCGTACTGGTGGGTGGACTCGGGCGCGCTGATGATGCTGCTCCAGACGGCCGCCATCGACGCGGGCCTCGCCACCGGCTTCGCCATCGTCCACCGGACGGACGACCTGAAGGACCTGCTCGGCCTTCCCGGGGACGTGGCGATCGTCGGCATCATGGCCGTCGGCTACTCGGCCGAGCCCGTGGAACGCGACCCCGCCGACCGCGCCCGCCTCCGCTCACGCCGCAAGCCGATCGACGAACTCGTCCGCCGCGAACGCTGGTCCTGACCCCAGCCTCATGAGACGGCCCCGGACGGCGCAGGCAGCGCGGTCCGGGGCCGGTACGGAAGGTCAGGAAATGGTGGCGCCGCCGTCCACCGGGAGGATCGTCCCGGTGACGTAGCCGGACGAGACCAGGTAGGCGATCGCGTCCGCGACCTCCTCGGAACGTCCGGCACGCGGTACGGGCAGCTCCCTCGTGAACCGCCCGAACGTGGCGGAACGCTGGTCCTCGGGGACGAACGACCACCACGGCGTGTCGATCAGCCCGGGGGCGACCGCGTTCACCCGAACCGGCGCCAGCTCGGCGGCGAGCGGCGGGACGGTCCGCTCGATCGCGCCGTTCACGGCCGCGAGCACGGCCGTCCCGGGGTTCGCCGCCCGCGCCGACGCCGACGACACCATCGTGATCGAGCCCCTGACCCTGCCCTGCGCCAGCCTGATCACCGCCAGGTAGGCGAACAGCTTGCCCTCGAACATCCGCCGGACGTCGTCGGCGCCGACCTCGGCGACCGGGCCCATCGCGATCCCGCCGGGGCTGAAGGCGAGGACCAGGTGGTCGAACTCGCCCGTCCGCTCGAGGAACTCCCGGACCTGCGTCTCGTCGGTGCCGTCGACCTGCTCGGCGGCCGACACCGTCGCCTTGACCTCGGCGAGCCGCTCCGGGTCCCGCCCGGTGACGATCACCTCGGCGCCCTCCCCGGCGAGCCGCTCGGCCGCCGCGCGGCCGATTCCGGAGGTGCCACCCATGATGACGACGCGCATCTGCGCACTCCCTTTTCTAGACGCTATGTCTCGATATTATTCGAGACGCACCGTCTTGTAAACTGCCGGGCATGACCGGACAACGCGGCCCGGGCCGTCCGCGCAGCGAGGCGGCGCGGCGGGCGATTCTCGACGCGGCCATGGAGGCGCTCCAGGAGCGCGGCTACGCCGCGCTGACCATGCAGGGCATCGCCGCCCGCGCGGGCGTGGGGAAACAGACGGTCTACCGGTGGTGGCCGTCCAAGGCGGACGTCGTGCTGGAGGCCATGGCCGGGATGGCGGACGAGATGGTCGCCGTCCCGGACGAGGGGTCGCTCGAGGCCGACCTGGACGCCTTCCTCGCCGCGACCTTCCACCAGCGCGGGCAGCGCGCCGTCCTGGTCGGGCTGATGGCCGAGGCGCTGCTCGACCCGGCGTTCGCGGCCCAGTTCAAGGAACGGTTCCTGCTCGCCCGGCGCGCGGTGTTCCGCTCGATCCTCGAACGCGCCGCCGCCCGCGGCGAGGTCGCGCCGGACGTCGACCTCGACCTGCTGGGCGACATCGTCTACGGCGTCCTCTGGTACCGGCTCATGCTCGGCCACGCCCCGCTCGACGAGGACCTCGGCCGCCGCCTGAGCCGCCTCGTCGCCCGCGAGGCATCCAGGGCCCCTGACTGAGGAGGCTCAGTCGCGGGCGTCCGTCACCGAGAGACTCGGTCGTCGATCGTCCGTGACCGAGAGACTCGGTCGTCGACCGTCCGTGACCGAGAGGCTCAGTCTTCGATCGTGACGCCGAGCGCGGCGGCGAAGGACGGCAGGAGCGTGCGCGCGTCGGACGCGCCGACGGTCGCGCCGTCCAGGCCGTCCACGCCGCCGAGGCCGGAGAGGTCGCAGCCCTCGAACCGGACGTCCCGGACGGACGCCTGGCTGAACTGGGCGGCGACCAGCGTGCAGCCCTCGAACCGGACGTCGCGCAGTTCGGCGTTCTGGAAGTTCGCCTCGGTGAGGTTGCAGTCGCGGAACACGACGTTCCGGAGCACCGCGAAGCGGAATCCGGCCAGGTCGGCGCGGCAGCCCTCGAACGTCACGTCGCGCAGGCCCGCCTCGGTGAACTGCGTGCCGGTCATCCGGCAGGTCGTGACCGCCGTGGTGAAGAACCGGGAGTCGAAGAGCCGCAGGTTCGCCAGGTCGCAGCCGTGGAACGCCACGTCCGCGAAGCCCGCGCGGTGCAGGGTCAGCCCGGCGAGCCGCGTGTCGGTGAAGCGGCAGCGCTCGAAGGTCACGTCCTCCGGGTCGTCCTCGGGGGTGAACAGGTCGAGGGCGCCGTACTCCAGGGACAGGAACTTGGCGTCGTGGACGAGTTCGGCGTGGTCGCGTCCGGCGGGGGAGAGCCCCTGGGGGAGACGCGGCGGACGCGGCCGACGTGGCTGACGCGGGGTGTTCGAACCCGTGTTTGACCCTGACATGCCGCCGACCGTACCCGACTCGACCGTAATCTGGCCCGGTCGGATTCCCACAGAACGACGGAGGCCAGGGCGCGTGCCGAAGAAGGTCGACCACGAGCAGCGCCGCAGGCAGATCGCCGAGGCGCTGCTGCGGATCGCGGGCGCGCGCGGGCTCCAGGCGGCCACGATGCGGGAGGTCGCCGCCGAGGCCGGAGTGTCGGTCCGGCTCGTCCAGTACTACTTCGACAGCAAACTCGAACTGCTCCTCGGCGCGGTGCCGTTCCTGGGGGAGCAGATGTCGGCGCGCATGGTCGCGCGGATCGGGGAGGAGAGCGGCGGCGCGTCCCCGCCGTCCCCGCGCGCGGTTCTGGAGGGCGCGCTCACCGCGGTCATGCCCCTGGACGACGAGGGCCGACGGCTCTGGCGCACCTACAACGCCTACTTCATCCTCGTCCTGGACGATCCCGACTTCGCCGCACGCGTCGGTTCGCCGCACCACAGCGCGACCGACCGCTTCCTCGCCGAGCACATCACGCGCGCGCAGGAGGCCGGGCAGATCGACCCCGAGCTGGACGCCCTGACCACGGCCGCCGGTCTCTTCACCATGGCGCAGGGGCTCGGCTCCGGCGTGATGGCCGGACACCGGGACGGCGCGGAGGCCCGCGAGATCCTCGTCTACCACCTGGACCGGCTGTTCCGGCGTTAGTGATACGCCTGTACCATCTCTAAGTGGTACAGGCGTATCATCATGTTCCGGGAGGGTCGCATGCCGACCGCGTCGTCCGCACCGTCCGTGTCAGCGCTCGCATCGGGGTCCGGGGAGTTCCGCGCCCCCGGCGGGGAGCTGTTCGAGTGGGGGCCGCTCTGGCCGGGCGTCCTGCCCGACTGGATCACCAAGCCGGTGCTGCTGATCGTGCTCTCGGCCGTGGCGGTCGTCGTGTTCGCCTGGCGCGCGTTCGGCCGTCCGGAGCTCGTCCCGCGCGGGGTCCAGAACGTCGGCGAGATCGGCTACCTGTTCGTCCGCGACCAGATCGCGCGGCCGATGATCGGCAAGGACGGCGACCGGTGGATGCCGTTCCTGCTGCCGCTGTTCCTGTTCGTCCTCGCCATGAACCTCATGGGGGACGTGCCCGTCCTGCAGCTGCCCGCGACCTCGCACTTCGCGATGCCGCTGCTCCTCGCGCTGGTCTGCTACGCGCTCTACCTGGTGATCAGCGTCCGGCGGCAGGGGTTCGCCGGATACTTCCGGAACATCATGTTCCCGCCCGGACTGCCGGTCTGGGTGTACGTCTTCTACGCGCCGATCGAACTGCTCCAGCACCTGGTCCTGCGGCCGTTCACGCAGTCGGTGCGGCTGTTCGCGAACATGTTCGCCGGGCACATCCTGCTGGCCTTCTTCGCGACCGTGGCCTGGTGGTTCCTCCTGGAGAAGCCCACGGTCGCGGGGTTCGGGCTGGGCGTGGTCGGGGTGCTGATGTCGGTGGTGCTGACCGCGTTCGAGATCTTCGTGCAGGTCCTGCAGGCGTACATCTTCACGCTGCTCGCCGCGTCCTACATCGGCGGCGCCCTGCACCCCGACCACTGAGCCCTTCCCCGGGGCGCGCGGGCTACCGGCGCGCGGTGATCCGGGTCGGGAGGGCGGCGAAGCCGCGGTCGTTGGACGAGTAGATGCGCTTCACGCCGGACTCGTCCAGCTCGAAGTCGGCGACCGCGGCGGCGATCTCGGTCAGCGCGATGCGCGCCTCCAGCCGTCCGAGCGCCGAGCCGAGGCAGTGGTGGCGGCCGATGCCGAACGACAGCGCCCTGCCCGTGTCACGGTCGAGGTCGAAGGTGTCGGGGTCGTCGAAGACGCGCGGGTCGCGGTTCGCCGAGCCCAGCAGGGACAGGACGCGGCCGTCCTTCGGGATGGTGACGCCGTGCAGTTCGACGTCCTCGGTCGCGGTCCGCGCGAGCGCCTGCGAGGGCGTGTCGTACCGCAGGGTCTCCTCGATCCACGCGTCCACCCGGCCGTCGCGCAGCGCGGCGGCGCGGGCGTCCGGGTGCGTCCAGGCGGCGTGCCAGCAGTTGCCGAGCAGCAGCATGGACGTCTCGATCCCGGCCCCGACCAGCAGGATCAGCACCCCGACGATCTCCTCGGGGGTGAGCCGGTCCTCGCCCTCGGTCGCGTCCAGCAGGCCGGAGAGCAGGTCGTCGCGGCGCTCCTTGGCGCGCTCGATCGTCAGCTGCGTGTAGTAGCCGACCAGCTCGCCGATCGCCTGCAGCGCCTCCGGCGGCAGGTCGGTCACGGGGCCCGGCACGTCCTCCGGACGGTGCATGATCGCCGAGCCGAGGTCGCGGACCCGGTCCCGGTCGGACTCGGGGACGCCGACCAGCTCGGAGATCACGTCGGTCGGGAACCGCGCGGCGAAGTCGCTCATCAGGTCGAACTCGCCCGCCTCCAGCAGCGGCGCGAGGTGGCCGCGCGCGATCTCGCGCAGCCGCGGCTCCAGCGCGGCGACCCGCTTGGCCGTGAACGCCCGGGACACCAGGCCGCGCATCCGGGTGTGCTTCGGCGGGTCCATCGCGACGAACGAGAAGAAGCGCTCGGCGTCCGGGCCCCAGAACGCGGGCTCGATGCGCAGCCCGTTCACGCTGGAGAACCGCGCCGAGTCGCGCAGCGCCGCCTCGACGTCCTCGTGCCGGGACAGGACCCAGATGTCGTCCTCGTCGTTCCGGTGGACGGGGGCCTCCTCGCGCAGGCGCGCGAAGATCGGGTACGGGTCCTTCTGGACGTCGAAGTCGAAGGGGCTGTAGCGGACACTCATGGGGAAGGGCCTTCCGCGTCGTCGCGACCGAAGGAGACGATCATGGCCGGAAAATCCCCCGCGATCCACCCCGCAACGCGTGAACACCTCAGCATCCGGCACAATTGATCACGCATCACCCCGCTCGAAACGAGGTGCACCGTGAGCGTCGAGCGCGCCCCCAGGGGGATCGACCCCAGCAAGCCGCATCCGGCCCGCCGCTACAACTACTGGCTCGGCGGCAAGGACAACTTCGAGGCCGACCGCGTCTCCGGCGAGGCCGTCGCGTCCGGGTTCCCCACGATCCGGCACGCCGCGATCGAGAACCGCCGTTTCATGCAGCGGGCCGTCCGGTACCTCGCGGAGGAGGCGGGCGTCCGGCAGTTCCTGGACGTCGGCACCGGCCTCCCCTCGGCGGGCAACGTCCATGAGATCGCCCAGGAGATCGACCCGGCGAGCCGCATCGTCTACGTGGACAACGACCCGATCGTCCTCGTGCACGCGCGCGCCCTGCTGACCAGCTCGCCCGAGGGCGCTACCGCCTACCTGGACTCCGACCTGCGCGAACCCGAGCGCATCCTCGCCGACCCGGCCCTCCACAAAACCCTGGACCTGACCGAGCCGGTCGCGCTGATGCTGGTCGCCATCACCCACTTCCTCACCGACGAGGACGACGCGTACGGCACCGTCCGCACCCTCGTCGACGCCCTCGCCCCGGGCAGCTTCGTGGTCATCACCAACGCCACCCAGGACCACCTCACGGCCGAGGAACGCGCGGCGGTGGACGAGGCGAACCAGCGCAGCGGCATCCCCTTCCGTAACCGCTCCCGCGCCGAGTTCGCCCGCTTCTTCGACGGCCTCGACCTCGTCGACCCCGGCGTCGGCTCGGTCATCGAATGGCGCCCCGACGCCGCCCGCGAGCAGGGCCCGTCCGTCAAGCAGGTCTCCATGCACGGCGCCGTCGCCCGCGTCCCCTGACCCGCCGGCCTACTGCCGCGACAGCACCCGTGACGCCCCGGCGATGATCGTCGTCGCCAGGATCCACCCGGACGCCGTGAGCGCCGAGGCCAGCCACTGGTACCCGCCGCGCGGCGCGAACGCACTCTCCTGCCCGAAGCTCACGATCGGCAGAAGCAGGTCAAGCGCATAGAGGAACGGGTTGAACCCTGGCGTCTCGTCCTTCTTCAGCGACGGCGGGTGGTGCCCGGCGAACACGACCGTCCCGAGAGCCAGCAGGGCGACGAGCCACGCAGCGGCGCGCTGCGGCCGATACCCGTAGCCGACCGTCCAGTCCTGCAGAAACCCCCAGATCCGCAGCGGAACCTGTTGGATGCCCCGACGCCGTCGCTGTTTGGCTAGCAGAACGTCCCGGGCGGCTGCGTCATGTCCCGTCCGCCGATACACGGCAGCCAGGTGCTCGTAGGGCTGCGGAATGTATCCGTCGGTGTCCCGCATCAGCAGTTGCAGGCGACCGGCCACCGGCATGGGCCGGTGCAGAGAGTCGTAGGCGAACCCGTCCAGACGCACCGATCCGGGCCAGGCACTCGGGTAATCCGCCAGGACGCCGGTCGAGGCATGGCGCAGGTCCGCCCTGCCCAGGATCCTCGTCGTCTCGCCCAGCCGCAGAACGCCGGACCGCGACCGCTTGAGCTCCAGATTCCCCTCGACACGCGCTCCGTCGAAACACAGGTCGCGCCCGATCTCAGCGGACGTGAACGAGACCCGCCCGGCCGCCACGAACCCCTCGCAACAGTCCACCTTGCCGTCGGTCCTGATGCGCGCGGCGCTGACGGCGGCCGAGCCGGGGTTGGAGACGTGCGCGTTCTTGAAGCTGATGGTGCCCCCCACCTGGGCGTCGGTGAGGACGATCTCGCCGGTCACCTCGGCCTCCTTCAGCATCAGGGGGCCGTTCAGGGACGCGCCGGACAGCGACAACGCGACCTTCCCGGGGTTGCCGAGGCGGGCGGCGGTGAGGTCGCAGCGGCGGCCGATGCCGGCGTCCTGGAGGCGGAACTCGCCGGACGACTCCAGGCGGTGGGCGAACAGGCCGTCCTCGGCGGTCAGGCCGTCGCCGTCGAACGCGACGCCGCCGGGGTTGGCGAGGCGGGTGCCGGAGAGGTCCAGGATGCCGCCGACCTTGGCGACGTTCAGGCGGAGCGGGCCTTCGACGTGGGATCCGCGGAGGCTGAGACCGCCGTTGATGTGGGTGCCGACGGCCTGGAGGGCGGGGAGGCGGGTGTTGACGAGGGTGAGGGCGGGGAGGTGGGCGCCGTCCAGGGTGGGCGGTTGCTCGAAGGCGCAGTCGACCAGGATCAGCGGATGCGGGACGGTCGCCAGGGACAGGTCGAGGAGGCCGGTGATCCGGGCGTTGAAGAGGCGGATGGCGGGGGTGCGGCCGGGGGCGCCGGGGCGGACGCCGAGGGCGAGGGCCGCCAGGACCTCGGCGCGGACGGGGGCTCCGGCGAGGTCGGCGGGGCGGGAGTGGGGGAAGGCGTTCCAGACGCGTTGTTCGGGCGCGGTCAGGTCGTCCACGTGGGTGGGACGCCCAGGGGCGGCCCGCGGGTTTCCGCGGTGCTTGGCCTGCCCCGGTCAGTGCGCGCCGCGGTCAGCGTTGGTCGAGGCCGGAGCCGGGGGGTGCTTCGGGGGCGGCAAGGACGGCGTCGACGCCGGGGACGCCCCAGCCGTAGGCGAGTTTGTGGACCTCCAGGACGAAGAAGGACTCGGTGGAGACGACGCCGTCGATCTGGTGGAGGCGATGGTTGAGCAGGTCGGTGAAGTGGCCGGTGTCGCGGCAGATGACCTCGGCCATCACGTCGTAGCCGCCCGCGGTCATGATGACGTAGGACGTCTCGGGGAGGTCCCGCAGGGCGCGGCAGACGCGGGGGGCGGCGCCCGCGGCGACCTTGATGCCGATCATGGCGAGCCGGTCGAAGCCGATGTTCAGCGGGTTGGCGATGCCGACGACCTGGAGGACCCCGGACTCCTCCAGGCGCTGCACCCGGTACCGGACCGAGGACGCCGGGATGCCGAGCTCCTCGGCGATCTGCGCGTAGGGACGGCGGCCGTCCGCCTGCAGGATGGCGATGACGCGGCGGTCGATGTCGTCCAGGGAAGCCGTGCTCATCCGGGGTTCCGTTTCTGCCGTCGAGGGGTCCGGGCGGACCCATGATGCCGGGTCAGGAGTCGAAGCCGAGGCCGAGGCCGTCCAGGAGACGCAGCCAGGCGTTGCGGCGGCCGGTGCGGTCCTCGCGGTTCAGGGACCACCGGGTGGCCTGGACGCCCAGGTAGCGGACGGGTTCGGGTGGGAAGGGGACGGGCGGGCGGCGGATCATCGCGGGCCGGGTGCGTTCGGTGTCGCGTCCGGCGAGCAGGTCGAGCATGACCTCCGCGCCGTACCGGGTCGCGGAGACGCCGAGGCCGGTGAAGCCGAGCGCGTAGCCGATCCGGCGGCCGGACGCGGTTCCGGCGAACATGCAGAACCGGGTCGTGGAGTCGATGACGCCGCCCCACGCGTGGCTGAACGGGACGTCCGTGAGGGACGGGAAGGCCTCGGCGAACTGCGCGGCGAGCCTCTCGAACGTCTCCGGACGCTGGGTGAGGGCCTCGTCGACGCGGTTGCCCCAGTGGTAGATCGCGTCGTAGCCGCCCCACAGGATCCGGTTGTCCGGGGTCTTGCGGAAGTAGTGGAACTGGTTGCCCGCGTCGGAAAGGCCGTGGTCGCCCGTCCAGCCGATCCCGGCGAGCTGGTCGTCCGACAGGGGCTCGGTGACCAGGGCGTAGTCGTAGACCGGGATCCAGCTGAGCGCGAGGCGGCGGAGCAGGGGGCGGTACACGTTGGTCGCCAGGGCCACCTGGACGGCCGAGACCTCGGCGTGGGGGGTGCGCAGCCGGACGCGTCCGGTGCGGGGGGTGACCAGGCCGGTCACCTCGGTCCGCTCGGCGATGCGGACGCCCGCGCGCAGGCACGCGTCCCGCAGTCCCCAGACCAGGCGGGCCGGGTCGAGCGTCGCGTAGTCGTGCACCAGGAGGCCGACCGACCAGAGCGGCGAGTCGATGTGTCTCCGCAGGTCGTCGCCCTCCAGCAGGGTGACGCGTTCGCCGTGCTTCGCGGCGAGCGCGGCGGCGGAGCGGAGGCCGTCCTCCTGCCAGGGCGTCGCGGCGAGCGACACCTTGCCCGCGCGGCGGAAGTCGCAGTCGACGCCGAGGACGTCGAGGTCGCGTTCCATCGCGTCGAAGTTCGCCATGCCGAGCCGCTGGAGGTCGCCGATCTCGGCGGGCCACCGCTCCGCGCCGTTCGCCAGGCCGTGCGTGATGCTCGGCGAGCAGAACCCGCCGTTGCGTCCGGACGCGGCGTGCCCGCACGTCTCCTGCTCGACGACCAGCACGTCCAGGTCCGGCTTGCGGCGTTTGGCGAGCAGGGCCGTCCACAGGCCGGTGTAGCCGCCGCCGACGACCGCCAGGTCGCAGCGCGTGTCGGACGTCAGCCGGGGGAGCGGCGCGGGACGGTCCCGGTCGAGCCAGAACGGGACGGAGGCCGTGCGGCCGAGGAGGGAGCGGTGGCTCATGCGGATCCTTCGCGGGCGGAAGAGCGGGCTGCCGGGGCCCCGGACGCGACGCGCGCCCGGGGCCTGCCGGACGGTCAGAGGGAGATGACGCCGGTCCGGGTGTCGGTCATGTCGAGCAGCGTCCACTTGCCGCCGATGCGGCCCCAGCCGGTGCCCCGGCCGCCCGCGCCGCCGAACGGCATGTTGACGTCCCACCAGGAGTTGGAGTCGTTGACGATGACCTGGCCGACGGCCATCTCCTCCATGAACCGGAACGCCTTGGTCATGTCCTTGGTGAACACCGCGCCCTGGAGGCCGAGCGCGTCGTCGTTGGCGATGCGCAGCAGCTCGTCGTCGTCCCGGCCGGTGATGATCGGGACGACCGGGCCGAACGACTCCTCGCGGGACAGCAGGCTGTCCACCGGGACCTCGTCCACGACGGTGAACTCGTAGTACAGGCCGGTCGGGGCGTCGGAGCGGCGCTGCCCGCCGAGGAGGATCTTCGCGCCGCGCTCGCGGGCGTCGGCCATGTGCCGGTCCATCTTGGCGGCGACGCCCTCGTTGTTCAGCGGACCGAGGTTGACGGCGGCGTCGAACGGGTCGCCGAGGACGACCTTCTCGGCGGCGCGCAGCACCTCGGCGACGAACGCGTCGTGCACGTCGGCGTGGACGATGACGCGCTCGGTGGCGCAGCAGACCTGCCCGGCGCACAGGTACGCGCCGTCGACGGCGG
The DNA here is from genome assembly GCF_000518265.1 of Actinomadura oligospora ATCC 43269. Lineage (GTDB taxonomy): Bacteria > Actinomycetota > Actinomycetes > Streptosporangiales > Streptosporangiaceae > Spirillospora > Spirillospora oligospora. Next base: position 17,193 of record NZ_JADG01000023.1, read on the forward strand.
CGCGGGCCGCCGCGGCGAGGTCGGCGTCGGCGAGCACGACGACCGGGCCGTTGCCCGAGCACTCCATGACCGACCGCTTGAGCCCGGCCATCTTCTGGATCCGCGCGCCCGTGGCGGACGATCCGATGAACCCGATCGCGTCGATCCCGGCGTGCGTGACCAGGGCCTCGCCGGTGGCGCCCCCGCCCGGGACGACGTTGACCAGACCGGCGGGTACGCCCGCCGCGACGAACGCCTCCATCGCCGCGAGGACGGTCAGCGGGGTGTTCTCCGGCGGCTTGACGACGTGCGCGTTGCCGGTGGCGAGGCCGGGCGCGACGAACTCGGCGAGCATCAGCAGGGGGAAGTTCCAGGGCGTGATGATGCCCCAGGTGCCGACCGGCCGGTGGAAGGTGAACATCCGCTTGGACGAGTCGGTGGACGGCAGCGTCTCGCCGTGCAGCCGGACGGCGTCCTCGGCGTGCAGGTGGAACAGCTTGGCGGCCTCCTCGATGTCGGCGACCGACTCGGCGAGCGGCTTGCCCTGCTCCAGGGTCTGCAGGCGGGCCAGCTCGTCCACGCGCTTGGCCAGCTCGTCGCCGATCCGGTGACACAGGGCGGCGCGTTCCCACACGTTGGTCGCGGCCCAGGCGGGCTGCGCGGCGCGGGCGGCGGCCACGGCGGCGTCCACGTCGGCGGCGACGGCCTCGGGGATCGCGCCCGCGCGCTCGCCGGTGGCCGGGCTGACCACCTCGACGATCCCGGCGCCCTGGCCGGACACGTAGGCGCCGTTGACGAAGAAGCTGCTGGTGGTCGTCATGGGATGACCCTTCCTGCTCGGGGTGGTTCCCCACCCTGCAATCAGCAGAAGATTCCTGTCAAGGCTCACGATCCAACATCTCTGAACTTGATCTTGTGCGGAATCTTCAGTCTTGACGCGGTTCTTTTGTCGGATCTATAACCAGTGGCACCGCTCACACCGGAAGCGCTCGCCTCCGGGTGCCGGGCTCCCGCCTCCCCGTCCCGGGCTCAACGCCGTTCCGCGCCGAGCCCCACCACCCCGCGCCGAAGGGCCCCCGCATGACCGCACACCCCGAGAACGCCGCCGCAGACCCGCCCGCGCTGCAGAAGAAGATGCGCTGGTGGGACGGGTTCGCGATGTCCCTGACCATGCCCGCGGCCCTGATCGCCTCGCTCGGCGCGTCCATCGGCGGCCTCGGCGCCTGGGGCGCCATGGCGATCTGGGCGCTGTCGATGGTGCTCGCCACCGCCACCAACTGGATCTACACCGAGCTCGCCGCGATGTTCCCCGAGTCGTCCGGCGGGATCGCGCACTACGCGACGGAGGGCTGGCGCCGCCGCGCGCCCGTCGTCGGGCCGATCGCCAGCATCGGCTACTGGTTCCCCTGGACGACGGCCCTCTCGGTCTACGCCGGGATCATCGGCTCGCTCGTCCAGGCCCAGTGGTTCCCGGATCAGGACTGGACGTGGACGCTCGGCCCGGTCGAGCTGACCTTCCCGATCATGGTCGGGCTGGGCGTGATCGCGCTGCTGTTCTGCGCCGCGATGGTCGGCCTCCACGCCGCCATGTGGGTCGTGTACGTGACCGGCGGCGTGCTGCTGATCCCGCTCGCGGTGTTCATCGTCGGGCCGTTCGTGACCGGCGACTGGCACACCTCCGGCCTGCACTGGAACCTGCACGGCATGGGCGGCGTCCGCGAGGCGCTGGTCTGGCTGTACGTCATGGCCTGGACGTCCTTCGGCGTCGAGGTCTGCGCGACCTTCGCGCCCGAGTACAAGGACACCGTCCGGGACACCTCCCGCGCGCTGCGCGCCGGGGTGCTGTTCTCGCTCGGGATCTTCGTCCTGCTGCCGCTGTCGCTGTCGGGCTACGTCGGCGAGGAGAAGATCGGCGCGGAGCCGACCACGTTCTACGTCGGGGCGTTCCAGAAGCTCATCGGCGGCGCGGCCGACCTCATGGTCGTCTTCCTCATCGCCTCGCTGCTGCTCATCATGATCACCGGCCTGGCGGACGGCTCGCGCGTGCTCTACACCATGGGCGCCGAGGGCACCACGCTCAAGCAGGTCGGCAAGCTGAACAAGCGCGGCGTCCCGGCGCGGGCGCTGGTCGTCGCGCTCGTGATCAACGCGTTCGTCCTGGTCGTGCTGAAGACGCCGCTGGCGATCATCGTGACCGGCAACTTCGGCTACATCCTCACCCACATCCTGGCCATCTCCGGGTTCGCGCTGCTCCGCAAGGACCGCCCGGACGCGCCGCGCCCGATCCGCCTGCCCGGCTTCTTCGTCCCGCTGGCCTGGCTGCTCACCGCGTTCCTGCTGGTCGTCCTCGTGGTCGGCGCGACCGGCTTCTCGATCACCGGGTACGGCGGCTACAAGGAGCTCGGCATCGCCCTCGGCGTCCTCGCCCTGTCGGTCGTCCTCTGGCTGTACCGGATCAAGGTCCAGGACAGGCGTTAGGCGAGGCGGAGGGCCAGGAAGAAGTCGACGCGGTCCTCCAGCCGCGACAGGTCGCGCCCCGTCAGCTCCTCGATGCGCTGGATGCGGTAGCGGACGGAGTTGACGTGCAGGTGCAGCCGTTCGGCGCAGCGCGTCCATGAGCCGGAGTGCTGGAGGAACGTCTCCAAGGTCAGGACCAGGTCGGCCCGGTGCTCCTCGTCGTAGGTGCGCAGCGGGTCGAGCAGGCGGACCTTGAACATGTGGCGGACGTCGTCGGGGACGGACGCCAGCAGCAGGACGTGCGTGGCCAGTTCGTCATGCCGGACCACTGACACCGCGTCGCCGCGCCCGGCGGACAGCCGCCGGGCGTAGCGGGCCTCCTCGACCGCGCCGCGCAGTTCCCCGGCGGTGACCACGTCGCTGACCCCGACCGCCAGCCGGTCGCCGCCGAGACCGGGGGCGAGGGAGAGCAGCGCCCGGTGCACCTCGCCCGCGACGTCGTGACCCGCTTCGACCTGCACCACCGCGACCGCCTCGTCGTCCAGGAGGCTCACGACAGGGCCGGGCGTCCTTGGCAGGACCTCGCGCAGGACGGTCCGCAGCTCCCCGGGACGCAGCCGTCCGGACGAGGTCGCCGACACGACGGTGAACCTCGCCGACGCGTTCAGGCCGGTCAGTTCCAGGCGGGGGACGACCTCGTCGGCCGCCGCCCCTGACACCACGAGCCGGACGAGTTCCTGAGTCAGGCGTCCGGGGACGCTGAGGCGGTCGTCCAGCCGGGCCCGCTCCAGCGCGACGATCGCGGTCAGTTCCGAGACCAGCGCGCGCCGCTCGGCGGGCCATTCCGCGAGGTCGCCCGCGCAGGCCACGAACCAGTCCGCGACCCGGGCGGTCGTGTCCGGCGCGACCGGGAACAGCGACAGCTCCGCTGGGGCGAGGCGGTGCGGCAAGCGGGGGGCGGTGAGGAACGCCCGCGCGAGGTCCTCCGGGGCGGCGGGGGGCGTTGGGCCCGCGACGACGCGTCCTGTGGGGGTGAGGACCCAGCAGCGCATGCCGAGGTCGCGGTCGACGAGTTCCAGCACCGGCCCGAGCCCCGCGCCCTCGGTCACCCCCGCGACGAGTCGCCGGTGCCGGTCCAGGACGGCGGTCAGGTCGGCGGCTCTTGCCCCGGACAGGCGTCGGACGACCTGCTCGGTCACCGTCGCGAACGCCACGTCTTCGGGCACCCGGAACAGCGGGATCCGGTGTCGCGCGCACGCCTCGACCAGGTCGTCCGGGATCGTCCCCTTCACCGCGTCCCACGCGGCCAGCGCCGACACCCCGGCCCTGGCGAGCGTCCGGACGAACACCTCCGAGTCGGCGGGCTCCGTCCGCCACATGATCCCGGTCAGGACCAGTTCCCGCCCGCTCAGGTAGCGGGACGGGTCGAGCAGGTCGGTCGTCACCACCCAGCGGATCACCCTGTCGAGCTCGTCGTCGCCGGTCACCAGCGCCAGATGGAGTTCCGGCATCGCCAGGAGGGAACGCAGCCTCATAGGGGCGAACGGTAACCCACGGTTCTCGTCCGGCGAATACCGGCGGTTATTGGAGCAAAGCACGAAAACCGCCCGGCGGGCGGGGGCGGGCTTCGGACGTCCTGTGTCTCGACCGGGCGGGGTGTGGCTGTGTGTACTCGTGGTGATCCACCCAAGGGGGCCGAGTGCTGGATCGGTTGAACGCGCTGTCGGCGGACGCGGCGGAGGCCGAGTTGCTGACCTGCTGCGCTTCGCGGCGCTGGGCCGTCGAAGTCGCTGCGGGGCGGCCGTATGCCGGGCGGGACGAGTTGATGGGCGCGTCCGCGAAGGCATTGGAGGGGCTCGGCTGGGCGGACGTTCTGGAGGCGCTCGGCGGGCATCCGCGGATCGGGGAGCGGGCGACGGGGGACGAGCGTGAGGCGCGCTGGTCGCGGGGGGAGCAGGCCGGGGCCGTGGCGGGTGAGGACGCCGTCAGGCGGGCGCTGGTCGAGGGGAATCGCGCCTACGAGGAGCGGTTCGGGCATGTGTTCCTGATCTGCGCGACCGGGAAGACCGCTGAGGAGATCCTCGCTGACCTGCGTGTTCGCCTGGGGAACGACGATGGGAGTGAGCGGGCGGTCGTCCGGTCCGAGCTGGCCGCGATCACCGCGCTGCGGCTGGCCAAGCTGATCGAAGGGGCGTGAATGTCGCTCTCCACGCATGTGCTGGACGCCGCGAAGGGCCGTCCGGCCGCGGGCGTCGCCGTCCGGCTGGAACGCCGCGAGGACGGCCGCTACCGCGAGATCGCCGAGGCCCGGACGGACGCCGACGGGCGCGTCCGGGACTGGGGCGGCGCGGAGGTCGGGGCCGGGACGTACCGGCTGGTGTTCGAGACCGAAGAGTTTTCGGACTTCTTTCCCGAGGTCGCGGTGGCGTTCGTGATCGACGATCCCGGACGGCACTTCCACGTGCCGCTGCTGCTGAGCCCGTTCGCCTACTCGACCTACCGAGGGAGCTAGCCGATGGGCATCGTTCTCGGCCCCAACCGTTACGGGAAGGCGGAGGTGCGTGTCGTCCGGGTCACCCGGGACGGCGGGATCCACCGGATCAAGGACCTGAACGTCGGCATCGCGCTGTCCGGGGACATGGACGAGGTCCACCTGTCCGGCGACAACGCCGCCGTGCTCACCACGGACGCGCAGAAGAACACGGTGTTCGCGTTCGCCAAGAAGCACGGCGTCGGGGAGATCGAGGAGTTCGCGCTGCTGCTCGCGCGGCACTTCGTCGACTCGCAGCCGACGATCCACCACGCGCGGGTCGAGATCGAGGAGTACGGCTGGGACCGCGTCCCGGTCGAGGACGGCCCGCCCGGCGAACGGCATTCGTTCGTCCGGAGCGGGGCCGAGACGCGGACCTGCCTCGTCCACAGCGACGGGACCGGCGGCGAGGAGTCGGTGGTCTCGGGGCTGACGGACCTGGTCGTCCTGAACAGCACCGGCAGCGAGTTCCACGGATTCATCAAGGACGAGTACACGACCCTCGCCGAGACCGACGACCGGATCCTCGCGACGGCCGTGACCGCCCGATGGCGGCACCGGGGCCTCGACGCGGATTGGGCGACCTCTTACAGGCAGGCCAGGAAGAGCCTTCTGGACGCGTTCGCCGGGACGCACTCGCTGTCGCTTCAGCAGACGCTGTACGCGATGGGCCGCCGCGTCCTGACCGAGGACCCGGAGGTCTGCGAGGTGCGGCTGGTGATGCCGAACAGGCACCACTTCGCCGTCGATCTCTCCCCGTTCGGGCTCGACAACCCCAACGAGGTCTTCTTCGCCGCCGACCGCCCGTACGGGCTGATCGAGGGGACGGTCTTGGACGACGAAGCGCCGGGTTCGAATTCGGCATGGAAGTGAGAGTCTGGGAAATATGGACTTCCTCAGGCCGCTGACCTGGGCGGACGCGCTCGCCGCCCAGGCCGCGCAGCCCGGCGCGACGCCGGTCCAGGGCGGCACGGACGTCATGGTCGAGATCAACTTCGACGCGCGGCGGCCGGAGGCGCTGCTCGACCTCAACCCCGTCCGGGAGCTGGCGGAGCACGAGACCCTGCCGGACGGCACGCTCCGCGTCGGCGCGGGCGTCCCGTACGTCCGGTTGATCTCCGAGCTGGGGGACCGGCTGCCCGGCCTCGCCCAGGCGTCCCGGACGGTCGGCTCGCCGCAGATCCGCAACCGGGGCACCGCGGGCGGGAACCTCGGCGCGGCCTCGCCCGCCGGGGACTGCCACCCGCCGCTGCTCGCCTCGGACGCGATCGTCGAGGTCGAGTCGTCCGCGCGCGGCACCCGGCTGATCCCGGTCGCGGAGTTCTTCACCGGGGTGAAGCGGAACGCGCTGGAGCCGGACGAGCTGATCCGCGCGATCCGCGTCGCCCCGGCGTCCGGGCCGCAGTACTTCGCCAAGATCGGCACCCGGAACGCGATGGTGATCGCGGTCTGCTCGTTCGCGATCGCCCTGCACCCGGCGGAGCGCCGGGTCGGGACGGGCATCGGGTCGGCCGCGCCGACGCCGCGCCGCGCGACGGCCGCCGAGGAGTTCCTGTCCGGCGAGCTGGACTGGGACGGACGCGGACCGCTGTCGATCTCGGCCGCGCGGCGGTTCGGCGACCTCGTCCGGGAGGCGGCTGCCCCGATCGACGACGTCCGAGGAACCGCCGACTACCGCAGGCACGCCCTGTCGGTCTTGGCGCGCCGCACGCTGACGTGGGCTTGGAACGACTACCGCGCGGACCGGGAGGAGGCGTCCTGATGCGGGTGAACGTGACCGTCAACGGCGCGAAGAAGACCGTGGACGATGTCTGGGAGGGCGAGTCCCTGCTGTACGTCCTGCGTGAGCGGATGGGCCTCCCGGGCTCGAAGAACGCTTGTGAGCAGGGCGAATGCGGTTCCTGCACGGTGTATTTGGACGGCGTTCCGGTCTGCGCGTGCCTGGTCGCGGCCGGTCAGGCGGAGGGCCGCGAGGTCCGCACCGTCGAGGGCCTCGCGCCGGACCCGGACCGGGAGGAGCTGGACCCCGTCCAGCAGGCGTTCCTGGAGGCGGGCGCGGTGCAGTGCGGCTTCTGCACGCCGGGCCTGGTCGTCCAGTCGCACGACCTGCTGGAACGGGTGCCCGAGCCGTCCGACGCGGAGATCCGCGAGGCGCTCGCCGGGAACCTGTGCCGCTGCACCGGCTACGAGAAGATCCTGGACGCGGTGCGCCTGGCGGCGCGGCGGAAGGCCGAGGCGAAGCAGTGATCGTCATCGAGAACGCGCACGTCGTGACCGTCACCGGGGACGAGCACCCCGGCGGGCACCTGGTGATCGAGGACGACCGGATCACCGCCGTCGGCCCCGGCCCGGCCCCGGTCGCGGAGGGCGGTGAGCGGATCGACGGAACGGGCCTGCTCGTCACGCCCGGCCTGGTCAACTCCCACCACCACCTGTACCAGTGGGCGTCGCAGGGGATCGCGCCCGACCACACGCTCTTCGAGTGGCTCGTGGCGTCCTACCCGGTGTGGGCGCGGATGGACGCCGAGGTCGTCGCGGGCGCGGCGTCCGCCGGGCTCGGCTGGCTCGCCAAGTCGGGCTGCACGACGTCCACCGACCACCACTACGTCTTCCCCAAGGGACGCGGTGACCTGTTCGCGGCGGAGATCGAGGCGGCGCGCGAGCTGGGCGTCAGGTTCCATCCGTGCCGCGGCTCGATGGACCGGGGCGTCTCGCGGGGCGGCCTCCCGCCGGACGAGGTGGTCGAGGACCTGGACACGATCCTGGCCGAGACCGAGGCCGCGATCGACCGGTACCACGACGCGTCCCCGGGCTCGATGCTGCGGATCGCCGTCGCGCCCTGCTCGCCGTTCTCGGTCTCAAAGGAGCTGCTGGTCGGGTCGGCCGGGCTCGCCCGCGCGAAGGGCGTCCGGCTGCACACCCACCTCGCCGAGACGCTGGACGAGGAGGAGCACACCCGCGAGCAGTTCGGCATGACCCCGGTCGAGTACATGGACTCGATCGGCTGGCTCGGCCCGGACGTCTGGCTCGCCCACTGCGTCCACCTGCACGACACCGACGTCAAGCGGCTCGCGGAGACCGGCACCGGCACCGCGCACTGCCCGTCGTCCAACGCGCGGCTCGGCGCGGGCGTCGCCCGGGTCCCGGCGCTGCTGGAGGCGGGCGCGCCGGTCGGCCTCGGCGTGGACGGCGCGGCGTCGGCCGAGATGGTGCCGCTCGCCGGGGAGATCCGGCAGGCCGTCTATATGCAGCGCGCGAAGAACGGGCCGACCGCGCTGACCGCCCGGCAGGCGCTGGAGATGGCGACCTTGGGCGGCGCGCGCTGCCTCGGACGCCAGGACGAGATCGGCTCGCTGGAGCCCGGCAAGCTCGCCGACGTCGCGTTGTGGCGGGTCGACGGCTTCCACGCGGCGATCGACGACCCCGTGGTCGCGCTCGCCCACGGCGCGACGCCGCCGCTGGAACGCCTGCTCGTCGGCGGCCGGACGATCGTCCGCGACGACACGCTCGTCTCCGTCCCGCAGGACGAGGCCGCACGGCGCGGCGCCGCCGCCCACCGCCGCCTCATGGACCTCGCCGAGGAGGTGCTGTAGCGATGCCGCCCAGGAGCACGGCCACTCCCGTGAAGTCGCCGGGACACGTGGAGACCCACGGCCAGGGAGGCGTGGGGGACAGCCCGGTCCGGCCGGACGGCACGCTCAAGGTCGCGGGCGAGTTCGCCTTCGCGTCCGACCTGTGGATCGACGGGATGCTGTGGGGCGCGACGCTCCGCAGCCCGCATCCGCGCGCCCGGATCGTGTCGCTCGACATCGGGCCCGCGCTGGCCGTGCCGGGCGTCCGGGCCGTCCTCACCCACGAGGACGTGCCGGGCAGCCGGTTCTACGGCATCGACGGCGCGGGCGACCAGCCGGTCCTGGCGATCGACCAGGTCAGGCACGAGGGGGAGCCGATCGCGCTGGTCGCCGCCGACCATCCGGAGACGGCGCGGAGGGCCCTCGGGAAGATCGCGGTCGGGTTCGAGGTGCTGGAGCCGATCACCGACGCCCGCGCGGTGATCGCGGACCCGGAGAACCTCAAGGTCCAGCCGCTCGGCGGCATCACGCGCCACCAGCCCGTCCGCGTCGGCGACGTGGACGCGGCGCGCGCCCACGCCGAGGTCGTCGTCTCCGGTGAGTACGAGGTCGGCATCCAGGACCAGGCGTTCCTCGGCCCGGAGTCCGGCCTGGCGATCCCGTCCGAGGACGGCGGGCTCGACCTGCACGTGTCCACGCAGTGGATGCACAACGACCTCAAGCAGATCGCGCCCTGCCTCGGCCTCCCCGAGGACCGGATCCACATGACCCTCGCGGGCGTCGGCGGCGCGTTCGGCGGACGCGAGGACCTGTCGATGCAGATCCACGCGGGCATGCTCGCGCTGCACACAGGACGTCCGGTGAAGATGTCCTACAACCGGTACGAGTCGTTCTTCGGGCACGTCCACCGGCATCCGGCGATGATGCGGTACGAGTACGGCGCGAGGGCGGACGGCACGCTCGTCTACGCCGACGTCGAGATCGTCCTGGACGGCGGCGCGTACACCTCCTCCACGCTGAACGTCACGGGCAACGCGGCGTCGCTCGGCGTCGGGCCGTACGAGATCCCGAACATCCGGATCGACGCCTACGGCGTCTACACGAACAACCCGCCGTGCGGGGCGATGCGCGGGTTCGGCGCGGTCCAGGCGTGCTTCGCGTACGAGGCGATGATGGACAAGGTCGCCGCCGCCTGCGGGCTGTCGCCGCTCGAGGTCCGCCGCCGCAACGCCGTCTCCCAGGGCTCCAGGCTCGCGACCGGGCAGGTCATCGACTCGCCCGCGCCGCTCGCCGAGATGCTGACCCGGCTCGAGGCGATGCCGATGCCCCCGGACGCCGACACCTCCGACCTCCGGAACCTGCCGGGCGGCGTCTCCCAGACCACGCACGGCGAGGGCGTCGTGCGCGGCGTCGGGTACGGCGTCGGCATCAAGAACATCTGCTTCTCCGAGGGCTTCGACGACCTCTCGACCGCCCGCGTCCGGCTGGAGGTGATCGGCGGGGAGGCGACCGCGCTCGTCCACACCGCCGCGGCCGAGGTCGGGCAGGGCCTGGTGACGCTCCAGACGCAGATCGCGCGGACGGAACTGGGCGTCCGGCGGGTGACGATCGCGCCCGCCGACACCGGGGTCGGCGACGCCGGGTCGTCGTCGGCGTCCCGCCAGTCGTACATGACGGGCGGCGCGGTGAAGGCCGCGTGCGAGGCCGTCCGGGGCGTCCTGCTGGAGCGGGCCGCCGGGCGGTTCGGGCGCCACGACCTGACGCTGGTCGGCGGGAAGGTCGTGTCACGCGAGGCCGGGCCGCTGGCGACGATCGAGGAGGCCCTCGGGGACGCGGTGATCGAGGAGACCCGCGAGTTCCACCACCGGCCCACGCAGAAGATGGATCCGGTGACCGGCCAGGGGAACTCCCACTCGCAGCTCGCGCTGTGCGTGCACCGCGCGGTCGTGGACGTCGACACCGAGCTCGGGCTGGTCAAGGTGGTCGAGATGGCCGCCGTCCAGGACGTCGGGAAGATCATGAACCGGCTGTCGCTGGAGGGGCAGATCCACGGCGGCTCCGCGCAGGGGCTCGGCCTCGCGCTGATGGAGGAGATCGTGGTCTCCGGCGGCGTCGTCCGGAACCCGTCGTTCACCGACTACCTCATCCCGACCATCCTCGACATGCCGCCGATGCGGATCGACATCCTGGAGAACCCCGACCCCGCCGCGCCGTACGGGCTGCGGGGCGCGGGGGAGCCGCCGACGCTCTCGTCCACCCCGGCGATCGTCGCGGCCATCCGCGACGCCACCGGCAGGGCGCTGAGCCGGGTTCCGGTCCGTCCGGAGCACATCGTGGCGTGAGCGATGGGGACGAAACGGGCGGCGCGACGCCGCGCGCCCGGAACGAGCGCTGCGGGGAGCTTCCCGGCCGGTCCGGCCGCGATCATGATGGATCGTCGGCTCAAGCCGGACGCCGAGGGAGTGTGACGATGCGGGACCACGTGGTGATCGCGCCCGACAAGTTCAAGGGCTCGCTGACGGGGGCCGAGGCCGCCGCGCACGTGGCCGCCGGGCTGCGGCGCGTCCGTCCCGGGGTCCCGCTCACCCTGCTGCCCGTCGCGGACGGCGGCGACGGCACCGTGGACGCCGCCGTCGCGGCCGGTTTCTCCCGGGTCCGGACGGCCGTGACCGGGCCGACCGGGGAACCGGTCGTCGCGTCCTACGCGGTGCGCGGCACGACCGCCGTGGTCGAGCTGGCCGAGGCGTCCGGGCTGCGCAGGCTTCCCGGCGGCGAGCCCGCGCCGCTCACCGCGTCCAGCCGGGGGACGGGCGAGCTGGTCGACGTGGCGCTGCGCGGCGGCGCGCGGCGGATCGTCCTCGGCCTCGGCGGCTCGGCCTGCACCGACGGCGGAGCCGGGATGGCGGCGGCGCTGGGCGTCCGGTTCCTGGACGAGGACGGCGCGGACCTGCCGCCGGGCGGGGCCGCGCTGCGGCGGCTGGCGTCGATCGACCCCGGCCCGCTGCCGTCCCGGATCGCGGACGTCGAGGTGGTCGTGGCCAGCGACGTCGACAGCCCGCTGCTCGGCCAGGACGGCGCGGCGGCCGTGTTCGGGCCGCAGAAGGGCGCGTCCGCGACGCAGGTCCGGGAGCTGGAACAGGGCCTTGTCCGGCTGGCGTCCGTGGCCGACATGGCCGCTGCCCCTCGGCAGGGGGCGGCGCACGAGCGGGCGGGCGCGGGCGCGGCGGGAGGCGTCGGGTTCGGCGCGATGGCGTTCTTCGGAGCGACCGTCCGCCCCGGGATCGGCTTCCTGCTCGACCTGCTCGGTTTCACGGACGCGGTGCGCGGCGCGCGGCTGGTCGTCACGGGCGAGGGCTCGCTCGACCGGCAGTCGCTGCGCGGCAAGGCCCCGGTCGGCGTCGCGAAGGCCGCCGCGCGCGAGGGCGTCGACACGATCGCCGTCGCCGGACGCCGCGCCCTGACCGGCGAACAGCTCCGCAAGGCCCGCATCCAGGACGTTTTCGCGCTCACCGATATCGAACCCGACCCCGTCCGCTGCATGGCGGAGGCGGGACCGCTGCTGGAGCGCCTCGCCGCCGAGCGGATCGCTCCGGCCTGGCTGACCGAGTGAGGAGAGGCGAACGTGACCGATGACCTGGTGATCCGCTCGCGCCGCGCCGTCCTGCCGGACGGGGAGCGGCCCGCCGTCGTCGCCGTCCGGGACGGGCGGATCACCGCGATCGCGGCGCACGACGCCCCGCTGCGCGCCGGAGCGGAGATCGATCTCGGTGACCTCGCGCTACTGCCCGGACTCGTGGACACGCACGTGCACGTCAACGAACCCGGCCGGACGGAGTGGGAGGGTTTCGCGACCGCGACCCGCGCGGCGGCGCGCGGCGGCGTCACGACGCTGATCGACATGCCGCTCAACTCCCTGCCGCCGGTGGTCGACGTTTCCGCGCTGGAGGTGAAACGCGCGGCGGCGTCCGGGGCCGTCCACGTGGACGTCGGGTTCTGGGGCGGCGCGGTGCCGGGAAACCTGCCTGAGCTGCGCCCCCTGCACGTGGCCGGGGTGTTCGGTTTCAAGTGCTTCACCGCCGACTCGGGCGTCCCGGAGTTCCCGCCGCTGCCGCCCGGGGAGATGGATGAAACGTTCCGCGAGATCGCCGCGCTGGACGGCCTGGTCATCGTCCACGCCGAGGACCCCGCCGTCCTCGCCGAGCCGTCGTCGGGCGAGTACGCCGACTTCCTGGCGTCCCGCCCGCCGTCGGCCGAGCGGTCGGCGGTCGAGCAGGTCATCCGGCTCGTCGAGCGGACGGGCGTCCGCGCGCACATCCTGCACCTGTCGGCGGCCGACTGCCTGGAACCGCTGGCCGAGGCCCGGTCGCGCGGCCTCCCGATCAGCGCCGAGACCTGCCCGCACTACCTCACGCTCTGCTCGGCGGACGTCCCGTCGGCGGACGCCACGGCGTACAAGTGCTGTCCGCCCATCCGCGACGCCGCCAACCGCGACGCGCTCTGGAAGGGCCTGGCCGACGGCGTCATCGACTGCGTCGTCACCGACCACTCGCCTTGCACACCCGAACTGAAACGCGGCGACTTCGTGACGGCGTGGGGCGGCGTCTCGTCCCTGCAACTCGGCCTGCCCGCCGTCTGGACGGCCGCCCGCGAGCGCGGCCACTCGCTGCACGACGTCGTCCGGTGGATGGCCGAGGGGCCGTCCGCGCTGGCCGGGCTGACGTCCCGGAAGGGACGCGTCGCCGTCGGCAACGACGCCGACCTGGTCGCGTTCGCCCCCGACGAGTCCTTCACGGTCGTCCCGGGCGACCTCGAACACCGCCACCCCGTGACGCCCTACGCGGACCGCACGCTCACCGGGGTCGTCCAGGCGACCTGGCTGCGCGGCGAGACCGTGACCGGAGCTCAGGACGGCGCTCCGCGGGGCGTCCTGCTGAGCCGTCCCCGACCGTCGAACGGAGCCGCGACATGACCGATTTCTCCGCCCTCCCGGACCTCGCCCTGCGCACCCTGGGCGGATCGGTGCTCGCGGCGAGCGACGAGTCGTTCGCCGCGAAGGAGAACCTGATCAACCCGTGGACGCCCGGGTTCTCGCCGCGGACCTTCGGCGCGAAGGGGCAGGAGTACGACGGCTGGGAGACCGCCCGCCGCCGCCCCGGCCCGGACGGCGGTCTCGGCCACGACCAGGCGCTCGTCCGGCTCGGACTACCGGGCGTGATCCGTGGCGTGGTGATCGACACCGCCTGGTTCAAGGGCAACTACCCGCCGCACGCCTCGGTCGAGGCCTGCGCGGCGGGCGGTTACCCGAGCCCGTCCGAACTGGCGGACGCCGACTGGACGGAGATCGTCCCGAGGAGCCCGCTCCTCGGCGACGCCGTCCACGAGTTCCCGGTGGACGTCGAACGCCGCTTCACCCACGTTCGGCTGCACATGTTCCCGGATGGCGGGATCGCCCGGCTGCGCGTCCACGGCGAGGTGGTCCCGGACCCGTCCTTCCTGACCGGCCTCACCGTCGACCTGGCCGCGCTGGAGAACGGCGCGCGCGTCATCGAATGCAGCGACAGGTTCTATTCGTCGCCCGACAACATGCTTTTCCCCGGCCTCGCCCGGAACCAGGCCGAGGGCTGGGAAACGGCACGCCGACGCGACGGCGGAAACGACTGGGTGGTCGTGAGACTGGCCGCGCCCGGCAGAATCACCGTCGCCGAATTCGACACCACGAACCTCAAATTCAACGCCCCGGCCGAGGTCTCCCTTTCCGTCAGCGCTGACGCTTCCGAGTGGCGGGAGATCCTGCCGAGAACGCGTCTCCAGCCTGACACCCGGCACCGTTTCCGCCTCGACTCGGACGCCGAGGCGGCCTACGTCCGGGTCGACGTCCACCCTGACGGCGGCCTGGCCCGCCTCCGCCTCCCGGGCGTCCTCACCCCGGCCGGAGAACGGGCCGTCCGCGACCGCTACGAGGCGCTGACCTGAGCTGCCGTCCGTGACCGCTGCGAGGCTCTGGCCTGAGCGGACGTCCGGACCGAGACCGGCCCGGACGTCCCGCCGCGGTCAGTACCCGAACTGCCCGGGCGTGTAGTCGCCCCCGAGCTGCCTGTTGATGACGCCCATCCGGTTGCTGGCGTTGATCAGCGAGACGATCACCAGCAGGTCGGCGAGTTCCGCCTCGTCATAGTGCTTGGCGGCGTTCTCCCACACCTCGTCCGGGACGCCCCGGCCGTCGGCGATCCGCGTCCCCTCCTCGGCCAGTTCGAGCGCCGCGCGCTCGGCGTCGGTGAAGACGTTCGACTCCCGCCACGCCGCGACCAGGTTGATCCGCGTGGCGCTCTCGCCGCCGTGCGCCAGGTCCTTGCCGTGCGCGTCGGTGCAGTATCCGCAGCCGTTGATCTGGCTGGCCCGCAGCATCACCATGTCGCGGGTGGCCGCCGGAAGCGTCGACTCCTTGATAATGGCCATGCTCGCCGCGCCGAAGTGCTTCAGCGCCTTGGCGGCGACCGGGTTCGCGAACAGATCCAAGCGAGGCATCTTCTTACTCCCTGATCTCCATGAACGGTTCGCCATGAAGATGCCGGAGCCCCTTCTCGCGTGACAGATTTCGAATGTGACCTGCGTCATACGAAAAGGGAGGGCCCCGCAGCCGATCCGGCTGCGGGGCCTTGTGCCGCCGATCCAAGGGTCAGTCCTTGGCGGCGTCCTGCTTCGGAGTCGAGAGGGCCTCCGCGATCGGGCTCTGCGGAGGCGGTGGGGCCTGCGACGCGGCCTCCGGCGCCTTGGACGTCAGCGACTCGGCGACCGAGACCGGCGGCACCCAGCCAGGCTCGGGAGCCGGGGGCATCGACGGCAGGGACGGCTTCAACGGCGCCGTGATCTTCGGTGCCGCCGCCGCGGCGGGCCGCGGGCCGGCCTCGTTCCCCGGCGTCAGGATGCGGGGCTCGCGCTCCGGGATCAGACCCGGCGCGGGCTTGATCGCGGGCGAGGGGACGTCCATCTTGCGGCGGGCCCCCCTGCGGGACCGCGACCGGCCGCCCGGGCCCCCGCCGCGCCCGCCGCCGCCCATCCCGCCCATCGGGATGCCGATCATCGGGACGACGGTCTGGTTCGACTGGTTGCCGTTGTGGTCGGAGGGCTTGTCGTCCTTGCCGTCGCCGTCCTTGTCGTTCTCGGACGGCGTCGAGGACGGATCGGCGGAGGCCAGCCGCACACCGCGGCGCCGGGGAGGCGGCGGGGCGTCGGCCGCGCCGTCGATCTTCTCCGGGAACGCGTGCCAGAGCTCGGCGATGCGGGCGTTCAGACGCCGCATGTACTGGTCGACGTCGTCCGGGGCGGTGCCGTGGTCGGGGGCGTGCTCGACGTACCAGGGCAGGATCTCGCCGCCGTAGGCGCGCAGCGCCTCGCCCATCGTGCGGGCCGCCGCGAGCAGGTGCTCGGAGTCGGCGAACAGGCGGCGCAGCGCGGCCAGGGACGGGGACGCTTCGGCCTCCGGGTCCTCCGCATGGCGCCGGACGAGGTGGAAGAGCAGGTCGCGGAGCTCGGCCAGGCGGCGGGCCGCGTCCTCGTAGGAGGCGGCGGCGGTGGCGACGTCCGCGGGGTCGGTGCCGCGGAGCAGGTCGCGGACCTTGTCGGGGTCGGCGTGCCCGCCGGCCGTGTCGGCCGGGGGGTTGCCCGTGCGGATGGGAGCGTGGCGGGGGTCGGTCATGGGGTCTCCTGCGGGCCGCCGTCCAGGAGTTCGCGGACGCGCCCGACGCGGTCGACGGTGTCGTCCTCGGCGTCCCGGACGGTGTCGGCCGTGCGTTCCAGGGCCTCGGCGGCGGCCAGGATCTCGGTGAAGAGCAGCCGGTAGGCCGCGCTGAACTCGGCGTGCCCGCGGCCGGCCGTCTCGGCCAGGGTGCGGGCGGCGTCCCAGCCGCCGAACGCGGCGGCGGGGGTGTTCGTCCGGACGGTCACGTCGGCCGGGGATCCCGGCCCGCTCGGGCGCGCGAGCTCGCGGCGGAGCAGCGCCGCCGCTCCCCGGGTGAACTCGTGGTCGTGCGCCGTGCCCCCGTGGTTCGGTTCGGTCACGAGACGACTCTCCCTGGTGATCGGTAGAGGGCGCCATCCTCGCGGAGGGCCGCCGTCCGGGTCAAACCGGACGGCGGCCCCATGAGCGCACCTTCGACGCGTCCCGGGAGGTCAGGCCTGGGCCGGGGGCTCCTCCTCCAGGAGGTCGTCGAACTCGCCGTCCTTGACGCCCGCGACGAACGCGTCCCACTCGGCCTCGGTGAAGTAGAGGACGGGGCCGTCGTCGTCCTTGGCCGAACGCATCACGACGGCCCGCTCACCGAACTCCTTGTGGTTCACCGGGACGTCCTTGCCATCGATGAACTCGATGATGACGCCATCGGTGACGATCGGTTCCTGGTTGTTCACTGCCACCCCTTCGAGGCCGGTCCGCGGACGCCCCCAGCCTAGAACGCGCGGCCCTCCGGCGGGCCCGCGAACGCCGCGGCGGCTGCCCCGTCTAGAAGTCGTGGAGGAGGCGCGCGGCGGCGACCTCGAGGCGGGCCTGGGCCTCGTCGGCGGTGGCGTGGCCGCGCAGCATCTCGATCATCTCCATCGTCCAGACGCTGGCCAGGGCCTTCGCGAGGACGTACCGGCGGTCGCCCGGGGGGACGGCGACGTCGCGGCCGACGGACGCGCGCAGCAGCAGCCCGGCCATGCGGTCGCCGAAGTCGGTCTTGACGTCCGAGAGCAGCAGGGAGCGGATCAGGGCCTCGGCGAGTTCGGGTTCGCGCATGAGGCCGCGGGTCGCGCGCATGAGGACGTCGACGGCGCGTCGGTGCGCGGCGTCGGTGCGCGGCGGACGGCGCTCGATGCTGCCCTCGAGGAGGTCGAGCTCCTCGCTGACGACCGCGACGACCAGGTCCATCTTGGACGGGAAGTAGCGGTAGAGGGTGCCGAGGGCGACCCCGGCGCGCTCGGCGACCGTGCGCATCTGCATCGCCTCGACGCCGCCGCGGGACGCGAGCGCGGCGGCGGCCTGGACGATCCGGCGGCGCCGCTGGTGCTGGCTGCGCGACCGCGCCCCGCCCCGGGGCGCGTCACCGCCCGGGGCCTCGTCCACCGCGGGGACGGCGGGTTCCTCGGTCGGCTGGTCGCCGGTCACGGCCTGTTCTGCGCTCACCGGACCAGCCTACAGGTAAGACAGGAACGTGTTATTTGAACGCGGTTCGGTTTGGCGGCCCGGCGGCGGCTCACGGCGGTGGGAGGGGGTGAGGACGCCTCTGGACACTGACTAGAATCTGTTCTAGTTTTGCGGCCGGGAGGTGACGCCCGTGACCGTTGCGGAACTGCTCGCGGCCCGCGCCGCCGACGACCGTCCGGGGCTCGCCTGCGCCGACGACGGGCGGCGCTGGAGCTGGCGCGAGGTCGTCGCCGAGTCCGCCGCCCGCGCCGCGTGGATGGCGGCCCGCCGCCCGGGCGACCGTCCGCTGCACGTGGGCGTGCTCCTCGACAACCTGCCCGAACTCGTGTTCCTGCTATGCGGGGCCGCGTTGTCCGGGAACGTCGTGGTCGCGCTGAATCCGACGCGCGGGGCCGCCGAACTCGCGGGGGACGCGTGCCGCGCCGACTGCGACCTGGTCGTCCACCAGCCCGAGTACACGACGCTCGCGCAGGGGACGGCCGTCCGGACCAGGGGTTTCGCCGACCGCACCCGCGAGGTCGCCGAACTGTCCGAACACGAGCGCGCCATCGCCGAGTACGCCGGGGCGGGCCTGCCCGACACGGCCGGGATCGACGACGCCACGCTGATGATGCTGATCTTCACCTCGGGCACGTCGGGACGGCCGCGCGCCGTCCGGGTGACGCACCGCAAGGTCGTCGTGCCCGGGGAGAACCTGGCGGGACGGCTGCTCAAGCCCGAGGACGTCGTGTACTGCCCGATGCCGCTGTTCCACTCCGGCGCGATCATGGCGGCGTTCGCGCCCGCCCTGGCCGCCGGGGCGGAACTGGTCGTCCGGTCGCGGTTCAGCGCGTCCGGGCTGCTGCCGGACGTGCGCGCGCACGAGTGCACGTACCTGCACTACGTCGGCAAGGCCCTGTCGTACGTGGTCGCTACGCCGACCAAGCCGGACGACGCCGACAACCCGCTGAAGATCGCGTTCGGTAACGAGGCCGCGCCGCTGGAGCAGAAGACGTTCGGCGAGCGTTTCGGCTGCTTCGTCGTCGACGCGTACGGCTCCACGGAAACGGCGATCAGCCTGTCGCCCGACCCCTTCGGACCGTCCGGCGCGCTCGGGAGACTCGCCCCCGGGATCAAGATCCTCGACCCGGACACCGGCGGGGAGTGCCCGCCCGCGCGCCTCGACGCCGCCGGACGCGTCACCAACCCGGACGAGGCGATCGGCGAGCTCGTCAATACCACCGGCGACGGCCTGTTCGACGGCTACTACAAGGAAGACGCCCCCGACCGGCTCCGCGACGGCATGTTCTGGAGCGGCGACCACGTCTACCGCGACGAGGACGGCTACGTCTTCTTCGCCGGGCGCGCCGCCGACCGGCTCCGCGTGGACGGCGAGAACTTCGGGGCCGTCCAGGTCGAGCGGGTGCTCGCCGCGTTCCCCGGCGTCCGGCAGCTCGCGGTGTTCGGCGTCCCGGACGCGGCGTCCGGCGACCAGGTGATGGCCGCGCTCGTCACCGAGACCGGCGAGTTCGACCCGCGCGCCTTCACGGCCTTCCTGAAACAGCGCGACGACCTCGGCCCGAAGTGGCCGCCCCGGTACGTGCGGGTGGCGCGGGAACTGCCCGCCACACCGTCCAACAAGATCCTCAAACGTGCGCTGGCCAAGGACGGCTGGCGCACCGACGACCCGGTGTGGTGGCGGCCCGGCCGCGACCTCGCCTACCGCCGGATGACCGCCGTCGACGCCGCGGCGCTCGCCGCCGAGTTCCGGCGGCGCGGACGCCAGCACCTCCTGGAAGGGAGCGCCTGAGTTGGAATTCGACCTCGACGAGGCCCAGCGCGAGTTGCGGAGCCTCGCCGCCGACCTGCTCGGCAGGGAGGCCGCGCCGCAGCGCCTCGAAGCGTTCGAGAAGGCCGGCGCGGCCTACGACCCGGCGATCTGGAAGGCGCTCGCGCAGGCCGGGCTGCTCGGCGTCGTGGTGCCGGAGCGGCAGGACGGCGCGGGCCTCGGCCCGGTCGAGCTGACCGTCCTGCTGCGGGAGATCGGCGCGCACGTCGCGCCCGTCCCGGCGTACGCGACGCTCGCGCTGGCCGCCCTGCCGATCGCCCTGACCGGCACGGACGCGCAGAAGGAGCTGCTCGCGGGCGTCGCGTCCGGCGAGACCGTCCTGACCGGCGCGTACCGGGAGGTCGGGCCGTCCGGCACGGTGGAGACGACCGCGCGCTGCGGGCGGCTGACCGGCGTCAAGACCTATGTCCCGTACGCGGACGAGGCGTCGCACCTGCTCGTCCCGGCGCGCACGGACGACGGAACGATCCAGGTGCACGTGGTCGAGCGGTCCGAGGTGGCGGTCGTGCCGCAGCCGTCCGCGACGTCCGAGCCGCTGTCGCGGGTCGAGCTGGACGGCGCGCGCGGCACCCCGCTCGGCGCGGGCGGCTGGGACGCCTTCCGCCGCTCCGCGGTCACCGGCGCCGTCGCGCTCTCGTCCGGCGTGATCGAGGGCGCGCTGGGACTGACCACCGAGTACGTCAAGACGCGCGAGCAGTTCGACCGGGCCCTCGCCCAGTTCCAGGCCGTGACCATGCAGATCGGCGACGTGTACATCGCCAAGCGCGCGCTGGACGTCGCGGTCTGGGCGGGCGCGTGGCGGTTCGCGACCGGCGCGGACGACACCGACGAGGTCCTCGCGATCGCCGCGTACAACGCGTCCGACCCGGTGGTGAAGGCGCTCTACACCTGCCAGCACCTGCACGGCGGCATCGGCCTGGACGTGACCTACCCGCTGCACCGCTACTTCGCCTGGGCCAAGCAGGCCGGGCACCTGCTCGGCGGCGCGGAGGACCAGCTCGACACCCTCGGCGCGCTCGTCGCCGCTCAGGAGGTTCAGTAGCCGATGTTCATCGACCTCACCGGCGAGCAGAAGAAGCTCCGCGCCGAGTTGCGCGACTACTTCCGGGGCTGCCTCACCAAGGCGCAGCGCAGGCGCATCGCGGACGACCCGTTCGGCGAGCACTACATGGAGCACTGCAAACGCCTCGGCCGTGACGGCATGCTCGGTGTCGCCTGGCCGAAGGAGTACGGCGGACGCGGCTACGGCCCGGTCGAGCAGCAGATCTTCGCCAACGAGATCGCGCGCGCCGAGGTCCCGTACCCGATCATCACGCTGAACTCGGTCGCCCCGACGATCCTGCAGTACGGGACGGACGAGCAGAAGGCGTTCTTCCTGCCGAAAATCTTCGCGGGGGAGTGCCACTTCGCGATCGGCTACAGCGAGCCGGGCGCGGGCACCGACCTGGCGTCCCTGCGCACCACGGCCGTCAGGGACGGCGACCACTACGTCGTCAACGGCCAGAAGATCTTCACGTCCGGCGCGCACTACTCCGACTACGTCTGGCTCGCCGCCCGCAGCGATCCTGATGCGAAGAAGCACAAGGGCATCTCGATGCTCATCGTCGACTGCAAGGACCCCGGGTTCTCCTGGACGCCGATCGTCACCATGGACGGCCGCCACCACACGAACTCGACCTACTACCAGGACGTCCGGGTCCCGGCGGACATGCTCATCGGCGAGGAGCACAAGGGCTGGGACCTCATCGTCAACCAGCTCAACCACGAGCGCGTCACGCTCGGCCCGGCCGGGAACATCGGCCACACCTACGACCGGTTCGCCGCCTGGGCGCGCACCGCGACCGGACGCGACGGACGCCCGCTCATCGAGGAGCCCGCCGTCCGCCGCGCCGTCGCCCAGGTGTACGCCTACCTGCGGGTCAACGAGCTGCTGAACTGGCAGGTCGCGGCGAACATGGACCTCGGCTGGCTGGGCGCGGCCGACGCGTCCGCCACCAAGATCTACGGCTCGGAGCGGATGCAGGACGTCGGCCGGATCGTCGGCGACACCCTCGCCCGGTACGGCGATCCCGGCGACCCGGCGACCGCCGAGTTCCTCGAGATCCTGGACCACGGCGTGAAGGGCGCGATCGTGCTGACCTTCGGCGGCGGCGTGAACGAGATCCAGCGCGAGCTGATCGCCATGATCGGCCTCGGCCTGCCCCGCGCACCCCGGTGAGGAGCCCTGTGCAAGGCGAACCGACAGTGCAAGGCGAACCGGCGGTCCACGACGAGCTGATGGCGCTCGCCGAGCGGCTGGTCGCGGCCGGTGAGCAGCCCGCGCCGCCGTGCCCGGACGCGGTGAACGCGGCGATGGTCCGGCACTGGACGCAGGCGCTCGGCGACGCGTCCGGGGCCTGGGAGGACGTGGCCCCGCCCGCGATGATCCAGGTCTGGTCGATGCCGGGGCTCGGCGCGAAGAAGGCCGGATCGGTCGCGGACGACCCGCTCCGCCTGCTCAACGAGAACGGCTACACCGGCGTCGTCGCTACCAACTGCGACCAGACCTACGACCGGTATGTGAAGGTCGGTGAGCGGCTGCGCTCGACCATGCGGTTCGGCGGCGTCGCGGGGCCGAAGCGGACCGCCATGGGCGAGGGCTACTTCGTGACGTGGTTCCAGTCCTGGTACGACGAGGACGACCGGCGCGTCGCCGAGATGCTGTTCCGGGTGCTGAAGTTCCAGCCGAAGCGACGCGGCGGGGGCGGCAGGCCGTCCGGCGCGAAGCCCGGGAAGTACCCGCTGCGGCCCACGATCGGCCTCGACACCCGGTACTTCTGGGACGGCGTGGACGACGGCGAGCTGCGTGTCCAGAGCTGCGCCGACTGCGGCGCGCTGCGGCATCCGCCCGGCCCGATGTGCCCGGAGTGCCACTCCACGAACCGGACGTACACCAAGGCGAGCGGACGCGGCGTCGTGCACAGCTTCGTCGTCCACCACCATCCGCCCGTCCCCGGCCGCACCCCGCCCTACGTGGTCGCGGTCGTCGAACTGGAGGAGGGCGTCCGGATCCTCGGCAACGTGATCGGCTGCGAGCCGTCCGAGGTCGAGGTGGACATGCCCGTCCGCGTCGTCTTCCAGCACATGGACGACGAACTCGTCCTCCCGCAATGGACCCCGTCGGACGCCCCCGACCCGGAACCACCGGCGGAGGAGGCGGAACCGGACGGGCTGCGTATCGAGCTGACCCCGACGTTCGTCATCGCGACCGCGCTCGCGACGCGCGACTTCACACCCGTCCACCACGACACCGAGCTGGCCCGCGCGCAGGGCTCGAAGGACATCTTCGTCAACATCCTGACGTCGATCGGACTCGTCCAGCGGTTCGCGCTGGAGACCGTCCCGGGCGGGGAGCTGGAGAGCATCCGCGTGCGGCTCGGCGTCCCGGCCTACGCGGGCGACACGCTGACGCTCACCGGCGAACGCGCCGACGACCGCACGCTCACGGTGCGCGGAGCGGTCAGCCTCGGCGACCACCTGACCGCGACCGTCACGTTCACAGAGGGGGAGGCGCGGTGAGCCTGTCCGGCAAGGCGGCGATCGCCGGGATCGGCGCGACCGAGTTCTCCAAGGACTCCGGCCGCTCGGAGCTGCGCCTGGCCGCCGAGGCGTGCCTCGCCGCGATCACCGACGCGGGCCTGACCCCCGCCGACGTGGACGGCCTGGTCACCTTCACCGCCGACGCGAACGCGGAGATCGCCGTCCAGCGCGAGCTCGGCATCCCGTCCCTGCGGTTCTTCTCCCGCGTGGACTACGGCGGCGGCGCGGCCTGCGGCACCGTCGCGCACGCCGCGATGGCCGTCGCGACCGGGCAGGCGGACGTCGTGGTCTGCTACCGGGCGTTCAACGAACGGTCCGGGCACCGGTTCGGGCAGGCCAACAAGGGCGGCGGCGCGGGCTCGCTCGGCATGGAGTTCTCCTGGCACCTGCCGTACGGGTTCGCGACCCCGGCCGCGTGGGTCGCCATGCAGGCCCGCCGCTACATGCACGAGTACGGCGCGACCAGCGAGGACTTCGGACGCGTCGCCGTCGCCATGCGCGGGCACGCCGCGACGAACCCGAAGGCGTGGTTCCACGGCCGTCCGATCACCCTGGAGGAGCACCAGGCGTCCCGGTGGATCGTCGAGCCGCTGCACCTGCTCGACTGCTGCCAGGAGTCGGACGGCGGGCAGGCGATCGTCGTCACCACCGCCGAACGCGCCCGTGACCTGCCGAACCGTCCCGTCCTGATCGCGGGCGCGGCGCAGGGCACCGGCCCCGGCCAGATGATGATGTTCTCCTACTACAGCGGCGACATCGCGACCCTGCCCGCGATGGGCAGGGTCGGCGAGCAGCTGTGGCGGCAGGCGGGACTCGGGCCGGACGACGTCCAGACCGCGATCCTGTACGACCACTTCACCCCGTTCGTCCTGATCCAGCTGGAGGAGCTGGGGTTCTGCGGACGCGGCGAGGCCAAGGACTTCCTCAAGGACGGCGGCATCGAACTCGGCGGACGGCTGCCGGTGAACCCGCACGGCGGCCAGCTCGGCGAGGCCTACATCCACGGCATGAACGGCATCGCCGAGGGCGTCCGCCAGGTCCGGGGCACCTCGGTGAACCAGGTCCCGGACGTGACGAACGTGCTGGTCACGGCCGGGACCGGCGTCCCGACCAGCGGCCTGGTCCTCACCGCGGGCTGAGGCCCTCGACGACGGCGCGCGGGAGGAAGTCGGACTCGACCCGCACCGGGATGCCCCGGTCGTGCGCGAGGCAGGCCAGCCCGAGCGCCTCGAAGTTCAGCTGCCCGTCCGGATCGCCGATGCGGTCGCCCGCGCTGTAGAAGTCGGCGAAGAGCCCGAGCGCCTCGGCGAGGACGGCGTTGAAACCGTCCGCGTCGTCTTCGAGGATGCGGTCCAGCAGGCGGAACCGGGGGTTGGACAGGCATTCCCACCAGTCGTCGCCGGACGTTTTCGCCAGTGCCGTCCGCATGTGCGGACGCGGGTCCTCGCCCCGCAGGACGGCGTGACACGCGCGCGCGTACGAGCCCGTGTGCTGGACCCTGGTGCGGAGGTCGCCGGAGTCGAAGGCGGCCAGGATCGCGAGATCCGCCTGCGACCGGACGGTCCAGGCGAGCGCGACGGCCCGCGCGTACGTCCAGTCGTTCGCGTCATCGACCGGTCCGGACGCGGGCAGCTCGTCGGTACGTCCGTCGAGTGTGACCGCGATCGGCGTGCCCTGCGGCACCGACGCCAGCCGGAACGCCGCCGCGTGAGCCTCGCTCGCCAGGACCAGCGCCTTCGCGTACGCGGGGTCCTCGGCGCGCGGGTCGAGGACAGAGCGGAACGTGAGCGCCAGCAGCTCGCCGCTCCCGGCGTCCTCCATGGCCTTGAAGCGGTACTGGACCAGGACGGACGGGCTGAACGCGTGCTCCACCCGGTTCCGGGCGCGCTTTTCGCGGCCCTCCAGCCACTTCGCGGCACGGTCGGCGTCGAAGTCGGGGCGCGCGACCGGGCCGTCCGCGCCGGGCTTCCTCGGCCCCGCGCGCGTGATCAGCCGGACGGGCAGGTAGCCGGACTCGACCTCGATCGGCAGACCGGCCTCGTGCGCGAGCGCCGCCAGGGCCAGCGGGCCCCAGGCGATCAGGTCGCGCGGCCTCCGCCCGGCGAGCTCGCGGTGCTTCTCCAGCGCCGTGACCAGGGCGGCGTTGAACGCGGCGGCGTCGCCCTCGGCGATCGCGCGCAGCATGGCGCCCTCGGGCGTGTCCGGGTAGTCCTCGGCCGGGCCCTCGTCCCAGAAGACGCGGAGGGCCCGCATGAAGGGGAACTCGTCCTCCTTCTCGGGGAGGGCCTCGACCAGCCCGTACAGCGTGCCGAGGAGGCCGTCGTCGCCGGCGGCGACCGCGACCCGGTACGCCTGGACCCAGTCGACGGCGCTCAGGGACTCCTCGTACTCCTGCGTGAAGCCGAACCCGACACCGAGGTACTCGACCCAGGCGCGGACCGAGCCGCCGACCGGGACGGTCTGGGCGCGCGCGTAGTCCCGGTACAGCTCGGCGGCCGAGGACAACGCGAGCCAGGTCTCGCGGGTCTCCACGCGCGGGTCGAGCCCGGCCGTCCGCGCCGCCGCGTAGTCCAGCAGGGAGTCGGCGAGCATCTCGATGCCGGTCGGGCCGCCGTACTGGGCGAGCTTGGTCTCCCGGTCCAGGTCGTCCGGAACGGCCGCCAACGCGGACGAGATGGTCTCTTCGGAGAAATCGTGACGATCAACGCGCATGGGGCGCGATCGTAGCGATCCCCAGAGACAGCGGGCCCCGGGTTCGGCGGCACCGGGCGCGAGACCAGCGGATCACCGAACGCGGGCCCGTGGGATCACCGAGCGCGGGCCCGAGGGATCAGCAGTTCCCGAAGCCCTTCTCCAGGACCTCGAAGGCGGCGTCGAGGACCTCGGTGAACGAGCCGTAGCCGTCGAGGCCCGTGCGGTAGACGTCGGCGGAGACCATGAACGCGGTCGAGACCATCGCGGCGAACATCCGGGGCCGCAGGTCGGTCTCGGGGTCGGCGCCCATCCGGGCGGCGATCACGCGGGTCATCTCGTCGTTCTTGCGGCGGGTGCGCTCCATGCTGCCGGCCCGCAGCCCGGGGCTCTCCTCGGTGAGCCGCATGAGGCAGTCGAACCGGGACATGGGCCGGTCGGCCCCGCCCTCGGCCTCCAGGGCCTCCACCAGGAGGGTCCCGGCGATCCGCATCGCGGTCAGCACCGACTCCTCCGGAGGACGCTGGGCGAACGCGTCGAGGACCGCGTAGAACTGCTCCTCCTGCGAGGTCAGCGCCACGTCCTCCTTGGAGGCGAAGTAGCGGAAGAAGGTGCGGGCCGACACGTCCACGGCGTCGGCGATCTCCTCGACCGTGGTGGCCTCGTACCCCTTCTCGCCGAACAGCCGGAACGCCGCGTCCAGGAGGGCCTCGCGGGTCGCCTGCTTCTTGCGTTCGCGCCGTCCGGGAGGCGGGGTGGGGTGGGTCTCGGGAGCGGGCGCGGTCATGGCCGGATTGTAGCGGGACATCCGACCTCCGTCCAGGATTGTGTCAGCATGTGTCTTACGTCATGAGGTGAAGCATGGCGCTTGACGACATGTGTCACATCATGACAGTTTAACGCTACCAACCTCCTCACCAAGGACTCCTCATGGCACAGACATCGAGCGCCGAAATCCTCCGTCCACCGGTCGACACACCGGCCCGGGCCCGTCCGGGCCACGGCCACCCCTGGCTGACGCTGGTCGCGGTCGCGCTCGGCGTGATGATGGTCGGCCTGGACGCGACGGTCGTCTCGGTGGCCAACCCCGCCATCGCCCGTGACCTGCACGCCTCGCTGTCCGGCCTGCAGTGGGTCACCAACGCCTACCTGCTCGCCCTGGCCGTCTCGCTGATCCCGGCCGGGAAGATCGCCGACCGGTTCGGCCGCAAGCGCACCTTCCTCGCCGGGGTGGTCGGGTTCGCCGTCGCCTCGCTCGCCATCGGGCTGTCCGGCGGGCTCGGCATGGTCGTGTTCTGGCGCGTCGTGCAGGGCTTCGCGGGGGCGCTCCTGCAACCGGCCAGCCTCGCCCTGCTGCGCAACACCTTCCCGCCCGAGCGGCTGAACGCCGCGATCGGCATCTGGGGCTCCACGGTCGGCATCTCCATCGCGGGCGGCCCGATCGTCGGCGGCCTGCTGGTCGAGCACGTCAACTGGGAGTCGGTGTTCTTCCTCAACGCCCCGCTCGGCGTGATCGCGCTGGTGACCGGCCTCTGGGTGATCCGCGAGTCGAAGGACGAGGAGGCCGCCGGGTCGTTCGACCTGCCCGGCGTCGCGCTGCTCACCGGGTCCCTGTTCTTCCTGGTCTGGGGCCTGATCAAGGCCGGTGAGCACGGCTTCGGGCACACCACCCCGCTCGCGTCGTTCGGCGCGGCGGCCGTGCTGATGGTCGCGTTCGTGGTGAACGAGCTGCGCGCCAAGAGCCCGGTGCTGCCGCTCTCGCTGTTCCGCTCGGTGTCGCTGTCGGCCGCGACCCTGCTGATCGTGCTCGGCTTCTTCGCGATGTTCGGGACGATCTTCTTCATCACGCTCTACATGCAGGCCGTGCACGGCATGACCCCGGTCCAGTCCGGCGTCCGGATGCTGCCGATGACCGGCATCTTCATCGTCGCCTCGCCCATCGCCGGGTTCCTGACCAGCCGGTTCGGTCCCCGGGTGCCGCTGGCGCTCGGCATGGCGTTCACCGCCGCCGCGATGTTCGGCCTCTCCCGGATCGGCGTGGACGCCCCCTACAACCAGATCTGGCCCTGGTTCGTCCTGGTCGGGCTCGCGTTCGGCATGGTGATCGTCGCGGGGACCGAGGCCATCGTCGGCAACGCCCCCGCGCACCTCGCCGGGGTCGCGGGCGGCCTCCAGCAGACCGCCTCGCAGCTCGGCGGCGTGCTCGGCACCTCGGTGCTCGGCGTGCTGCTGTCCACCAAGGTCGGCAACGTGCTCACCGACCGGCTGACCGGCGCGGGCGTCCCGGCCCCGGCGGCGCACCAGCTCGCGGGCCAGACCGGCCTGGTCTCGCAGGGCGTCGCGCCCGTCCCGCCGGGCACTCCGGAACCGGCCGCGCACGCGATCACCAACGGCAGCCACCTGGCCTTCATGGACGGCTTCCAGAGCTCGCTGACCGTCGCGGGCATCGTGGCCGCCGTCGCGGTGCTGGCCGCCCTGGCCGTCCGGAAGGGCGAGAGCCCGGTCGAGGGCGTCGCCGTCGGCTGATCCCGCCGGAAACCTATCTGGATCGCCACAGCCTCCTAACCCTGGACGATCCGCGCGTCCGTGCCGCGTTCCCCCTCCGCCCTCGGAGGGGACGCGGCACGACGCGCGAGGTCGGCGGGGGTGCGGTGACCGTGGCGGGATCAGGGAGGCGGGACTGGCCGCGCGGTGCGTTCGTGCGGAGGTTTTCCCGGTATGGGCCGTACCACCGGCGCGGCGGAACTAGCCTGCCGAGCGTGATGGGTGGCTTCCTCCGGCGGTACCCGATGCCGCTCCTGTTCCTCGTCCTGTTCGCCTCGACCGGGTTCGTGCAGGTGTCCCTGCTCACCGAGCCCGCTCGCGCGTCGCTGATCGCGTGGGCCAGCACCAACCTCGACAACCTGTCCTGGAATCCGGTCGGCACGCTGCTCACCTCCGCCTTCGTCGCCGAGGGCGAACGGTCCGCGCAGATCGTCCAGCTCGTGACGATGGCGCTCGGCCTCTTCCCCCTCGCGCGCCGGTTCGGCAACCTGCGCGCCGTCCTGCTGGTCGTCGCCGCGCACGTGGCGGGGACGCTGGTCAGCGAGGGGATGGCGGCCGTCCGGCTGGCGCTCGGCTCGGTGGGCGCCTCGGTCCGCGAGATCAGCGACGTCGGGCCGTCCTATGTGCTGTCGGCCGCGCTGGTCGCCACGATCCTGTTCGGCCCGGGGCGGGTGCGGCGCATCCTGGCCGCCGGTGCCCTGGCCACCCTGTCCCCGTACCTGTTCGAGGGCCTGACCAGCCTGGACGTGGCCGCCGTCGGCCACGTCGTCGCGATGGGCACGGGCATCACGCTGGGCGCGCTGATGGCGCGGCGCGACCGCCGCCTCCGGTTCACGCTCCCCGCGCTCGCCAAGATCGGCCCCGGCCCCGCGATGTCGGCGACCTCCGCCGCCTACGCCCGCCGCCGCCACGCCGCCCGCCGAACCCCCCTCCCCGTCCCCACCCCGGCCTGACCTCCGGAAACGCGAACGCCCCCGCCGCGCCGGACCGCCGTTCCGGTGACCGTGGGGCCTGCGAACGCCGGGTCGTGCTGCTCGTTCTGTGCGGCCTGACCTTGGGAACGCCGAACGCCCCCGCCGGTCGGCGGGGGCGTTTTCGGTGCGTGGGTCAGTCGGCGTCCGGGGCCGGGGTGGGCGTGTCGGGGCTGGGCGCGGGGCTCGGCTCAGGCTGGTCGTCCGGCGGTGAGGACGGCGGCGTGGTCGGGCCGGTCGTCCCCGGGTCGGTCGGCGGGGTGCTGCCGTCCGGCGGCGTGGACGGCGGGGTGGTCTGCGGAGGCGTGCCACCCGTCCCCGGCCCGGACGGGCTGGACGGGGTGTCACTGCGCCCTCGGCCGTCGGCCGGAGGCGTCGCGGGCGTGGACGGCGATCCGCCCGCCTGCGGCGGCACGGACGCGGTGCCCGTAGTGCCGTCCTCGGGTGCTCCCGAGGGGCTGGTCCCGATCGTCCGCTCGGTGCCGTTCGGGCCGGGGGCCGTCCCGCTCGCGGACGGGCCGGTCGCGTTGGTCACCGAGGCGGTGCGGTCGGTCCGCGCGGACGGGACGATCGTCCCGTCGCCGTGGCCGCGCACCGACGACCAGGACGCGAACAGGCCGGACACGGCGGCGGCCGAGGCCGCGATGCCCGCGACCACGCCGAACGTCCGGCGGGAACGCCGCCTGGTCGCGGTGGCCGTCCGGTGGGCGTCGGTGCCCTCGGCGGGCGCGCCGAGCGCGGCCGGGCCGATCACGACGAGCGGGCTCGGCGACGTCGTGGTCGGGGACGGCTCGTCCGCCTCGCGCTCGTAGGACTCCAGCACCTCGTCGCGCAGGGCGCCGGGCAGGCCCTCCGGGGCGCGGCGGGCCAGCAGGCGGGGCAGCGTGCCC
The DNA here is from genome assembly GCF_000518265.1 of Actinomadura oligospora ATCC 43269. Lineage (GTDB taxonomy): Bacteria > Actinomycetota > Actinomycetes > Streptosporangiales > Streptosporangiaceae > Spirillospora > Spirillospora oligospora. The sequence goes on from NZ_JADG01000023.1 coordinate 47,415, forward strand.
TTCTCGAACGCCGCGATCACCTCGGCCGCGGCCGTGCCGTCGCCGATCTCGCCGCGCATCAGCGCGTCCAGGACGCCGCGTTCGAGCCGGGCGCGGGCGGTGTGCAGCATCTGCCGGACGGTGTCGGGCGCGAGCCCGAGGACGTGCGCGATGTCCGGGATCTCCAGCCACTCGTCCGCGTCCAGCAGCAGCGCCTCGCGCTGCTCGGCGCGGAGCGCGGCGGCGGCGCGCAGCAGCGGGTCGGCGGCCCCGGCCGCGACATGCCAGGGCCGGTCGAACGCGCCGCGGGACCGGGCCGCCGTGCGGGACAGCGCGTACATCCAGAGCACGACGTCGCCGCGCGGCGGATGCCGGACGGCGGCCACGAACGCGTCGTTCACCGCCGCCGCCGCGTCGTCGCCGAGGAGCGACCAGGCGTGCGCGTACAGGCGGGCGGCGTGCGCGTCGTACAGGGAACCGGGATCCCCGCGCATGTGACCTCCGTTGTGGGCCGCCCTGGTGGGCAGGCTCTGGCGAGCCGATGGGAGCCGACCGGCGGCCGTCCGGCGAAGGGGGCAGTGGCTCAGGACGGACCGGTGGGAGTCGGGACTCTAGTGCATTCCGGAAATGGGTGCGATGCGGGGGTCCGGTGTGTCGCGGAACCGCTCCAGGGGCGGCTGGGGGCGGCCGGGGCGGCTGCGGGGCGGCTTCCGATCTCCGTGCACGGCGGCGCTTCCTGCCTGTTTGGTGTCGGTTTGGGGATTGTTACCTGAATCACATGATTCCTGATCCGTTTCAGCAGGGAAGGATTCGAACCTGTGATCGAGAATTTCCGCCGCCTGCATCCGGACGACGTCCGACGGCACGTCGTCGGGACCTGCTTCAAGACCGGGCCCCCCGGCACCGTCGGGGCCGAGACCGAATGGTTCGTCACCGATCCGCGCGATCCCGGGGCCCCGGTCCCGGCCGCGTCCGTCCGCGCCGCCGTCGAGGGGTCCGGGCCCCCGCCCGGCGGCAGCAAAGTCACCTACGAGCCCGGTGGCCAGCTGGAACTCAGCTCGGCCCCCTTCCCCGGCCTCGCGTCCCTGCACGACGCGCTGGCCGCCGACATCGCCCACATCCGGGACGCGCTGGCGCCCGCCGGGCTGGTCCTCACCGGCCACGGCGTCGACCCGCACCGGCCGCCCGGGTTCCAGGCCGAGCACCCCCGGTACCTCTGCCAGCGCGACTACTACATCGCGCGCGGCTTCACCGAGGCCGGCCCGCAGATGATGTGCTCCACCGCGTCCGTGCAGGTCAACCTGGACATCGGCGCGGACGAGGCGGACGCCGCCCGGCGCTGGCGGCTGGTGCACGCGCTCGGCCCGGTGCTGGTCGCCGCCTTCGCCAACTCGCCGCGACGCGCCGGGCGGCGCACCGGCTGGGCGTCCACCCGGCAGGCCATCTGGGCCGAGCTGGACCCGTGCCGCACCGCGTCGGTGCTGCGCGACGCCGCCGAGAGCCCCGCCGACGCCTGGACCCGGTACGCGCTGGCCGCGCGGGTCATGCTCGTGCGCGGGCCGGGGGACAGCTGGACCAGCGACCCCGGCCTGACCTTCGGCGAGTGGCTCGACAAGGGCGAGCCGACCCTGCGGGACCTGGAGTACCACCTGTCCACGCTGTTCCCGCCGGTGCGCCCGCGCGGCTGGCTGGAGCTGCGGATGATCGACGCGCTGCCCGAGCCGTACTGGACCGTTCCGGTCGCCGTCGCGACCGCGCTGCTGGACGACCCGCGCGCGTCCGCCGCCGCCGAGGCCGCCACGGCCCGCTTCGCCGAGGCCGCCCGCGTTCCGGAGAGGACCGCCCGTCTCAACGGGGCCGGACCCGACTGGTGGGGGGCCGCCGCGCGGCGCGGGCTCGCCGAGCCGGTGATCGCGGACGCGGCGCGCGCGTGCTTCGAGGCCGCGCTGTCCGCGCTGCCCCGGATGGGCGCGTCCGCGCTGGTCCCGGTCGTGGCCGACTACGCCGACCGCTACGTCGAGCGGGGCCTGAGCCCCGCGTTCGCCGAGGAGACCTCCCGATGCTGACCCCACTCACCGCCCCCGGCGCCGCCCTCGACGAGGACGCCCTGAAGGAGCTGGTGGCGACCGAGCTGACCGCCGCCCGCGACCGCAGCCTCGGCCTGACGACCGGGGCGCTGACCCACGGCGAGCTGGTCGAGCAGGTCTCGCCGCTGATGTCGCCACTGGTCTGGGACCTGGCGCACGTCGGCAACTACGAGGAACTGTGGCTGCTGCGCGCCACCGCCGGGATCACCCCGATGCGCCCCGAGATCGACACGCTGTACGACGCGTTCGAGCACCCGCGCTCCGAGCGGCCCACGCTGCCGCTGCTGTCGCCGGACGACGCGCGCGCGTACATCGCCCAGGTCCGGACGAAGGTGCTCGACTCGCTGGAGAAGGTGGCCTTCGACCCGGCGAACCCGCTGACCTCGGGCGGGTTCGTGTACGGGATGGTCGTCCAGCACGAGCACCAGCACGACGAGACCATGCTCGCGACGCACCAGCTCCGCAAGGGCGACGGCGCGCTGCTCGACCGCGCGGCCCCGGACCTGCCGGTCTCGCTCGTCCCGGCGGCGGAGGTGCTGGTCCCGGCGGGGCCGTTCGTCATGGGCGCCTCGGACGATCCGTGGGCCTACGACAACGAGCGTCCCGGGCACGTCGTGGACCTGCCCGCCTACTACATCGACACCGAGCCGGTCACCAACGCCGACTACCAGCGGTTCATCGAGGACGGCGGGTACGACGAGCGCCGCTGGTGGACGGACGCCGGATGGGACTGGCGGAACTCCTCCGGCAAACGCGCGCCCGCGTTCTGGACGCGCGAAGGTTCCTCCTGGGTGCGACGCCGTTTCGGACGCGTCGAGACCGTCCCGCCGAACGAGGCCGTCCAGCACGTGTGCTGGTACGAGGCGGACGCGTACGCGCGATGGGCGGGCAAGCGACTGCCCACGGAGGCCGAATGGGAGAAGGCCGCTAGGCACGACCCCGAAGCGGGCCGGTCTCGCCGCTACCCGTGGGGTGACTCATGGGAAGAGGGACGCGCCAACCTCGGTCAGCGGCTTCTGCACCCGACCGAGGCCGGAACCTACGCGTCAGGTGCGTCCGCCTACGGCGTGCGCAAGCTCCTCGGGGATGTGTGGGAGTGGACGTCCTCGGACTTCCACGGCTACCCCGGTTTCGAGTCGTTCCCCTACAAGGAGTACTCAGAAGTCTTCTTCGGGCCTGATTACAAGGTTCTGCGAGGGGGCTCCTGGGCGACACACCCACTCGCCGTGCGCGGGACGTTCCGCAACTGGGACTACCCGATCCGCCGCCAGATCTTCAGCGGCTTCCGTTGTGCGAGGTCCCTCTGATGTGCCGTCATCTCGGATACCTCGGCCCGGCCCGTCCGCTGCACGACCTCGTGTACGCGGGGGAGCACAGCATGGAGCACCAGTCGTACGCGCCGCGCATGACGAGCGGGAACCTGCTCAACGCGGACGGCTACGGCATCGGCTGGTACCAGCCGGGCCCGGCGGGCGAAGACCCTTCGCACGACGGTCCTGCCCATGAGGGCCATGCCCATGAGGCGTTCCGGTTCCGCCGGTCCCAGCCCATCTGGACCGACGCCTCGTTCCGCGAGGTCGCGCGCGCGGTGTCGTCATCATGCGCCGTCGTCGCGCTCCGGTCGGCGACGACCGGCTTCCCCGTGGACGAGTCGTGCGCCCAGCCGTTCCGCGCCGGGACGCGCCTGTTCAGCCACAACGGCAAGGTCGAGGGCTTCGACGGGGTCGAGGCCAAGCTGCGCGAGCTGGCCGGGGACCTCGCCGAGGTCCCCGACGCCCGCGCCCCCGTGGACTCGGCCCTGCTGTTCGCCCTCGCGGCCCGGCACTGGCGGGAGGGCGCGTCCCTCGCGGACGGGCTCGCCTCGACCGTCCAGGCCGTGAACGGGCTCACGTCCGGCCGGTTCAACCTGCTGGCGTCCGACGGGACGTCGCTCGCGGCGACCGCGCGGGGCGACTCCCTGTTCGTCCGCGCCGAGTCCGCCGGTGAGAGGCCGGACGCGCTGTGGATCGCGTCCGAGCCGCTGGACGCCGACCCCTCCTGGCAGCGCGTCCCGGACGGCTCGCTGGTCGTCGCGGACCTCGCGTCCGGCGTCCGGATCCTGCCCCTGTGACCTTCGCTTCCCGCTCCCACAAGTCTGGAGATTCCGTGGATCTGTTCCTCACGCCCGACGACCTCGCCAAGTCGCTGCGCCGGGACGTCACCGAGGGGCTCGCCGCGAGCCCCAGGACGCTGCCGCCGAAGTGGTTCTACGACGAGCGCGGCAGCGCCCTGTTCGAGGACATCACCCGGCTCGACGAGTACTACCCGACCCGCCGCGAGCGGGAGATCCTGACGGCGCGCGCCGGGGAGATCGCCTCCCTGACCGGCGCCACGACGCTGCTGGAGCTGGGCGCGGGCTCGGGCGAGAAGACCCGGCTGCTGCTCACGGCGCTCGCCGGGACGCTGGAGGGCTACGTCCCGGTGGACGTGTCCGGCGACTTCCTCGGCGACGCCGCCGCCGCGATCGCCGCCGACTACCCAGGGCTGACCGTCCGGCCCGTGGTCGCCGACTACGAGCACCACCTGAACCTGCTGCCGACCGGTGGACGCCGCCTGATCGCGTTCCTCGGCGGGACGATCGGGAACATGCCGCCCGCCGCCCGCATCGGGTTCCTCGGCGGCCTGCGCGCCACCATGGGGCCGGACGACGCGCTGCTGCTGGGCTGTGACCTGGTCAAGGACGAGGAGCGGCTCGTCCGCGCCTACGACGACGCGGCGGGGGTGACGGCGGAGTTCAACAAGAACGTCCTGCGCGTGATCAACCGGGAGCTGGACGCCGACTTCGACCCGGACGCGTTCGAGCATCGCGCGGTCTGGAACGCGGCGGACGAGTGGATCGAGATGCGGCTGCGGTCGGTGCACGACCAGACCGTCCGGATCGGCGCGCTCGACCTGACCTGCGCGTTCGCGAAGGACGAGGAGATGCGCACCGAGATCTCCGCCAAGTTCCGCCGCGAGCGCCTGGAGTCCGAACTCGGCGCGGCCGGGCTGCGGCTCGCCGAGTTCTGGACGGACGAGGCGGGCGATTTCTCGCTCTGCCTCGCCCGTCCGGCGTGACCTCCGCCGCCCGCGCGGCGTGGGGTCATCCCGCGAGCGCGGCGGGGATCTCCGCGAGGGCCGGGTAGTCGGTGTAACCGGTCGCCCCGCCCGTGTACATGAGGTAGGCGTCCCGGACCGGGTTGAGCGGCGCGCCGAGGCGCAGCCGCTCGACCAGGTCCGGGTTCGCGAGGAACGGACGGCCGAGCGCGACCAGGTCGGCGCCCGCCGCCACGAGCCGCTCGGCCTTCGCCGTGACCTCCTCGGTGGTGAGCTCGCCCAGCTGCGGGTTCGCGATCAGGACGGTCGGCCACAGCTCGCGGACGGCCTGGAAGACCGGCGCGTCCGGGTCGGCGTACACGACGTGCAGGTAGGCCGGGCCGATCGCGGCGAGCTCCCGGACGAGCGCCGGGTACAGCTCGCCGGTGTCGTCCTCGCGCAGGTCGTTCGCGGTGACCCCGGGGGAGATCCGGACGCCGACGCGGTCGGCTCCGACGGCGTCCACGACGGCCCGGGTGACCTCCAGCGTGAACCGGATCCGGTTCTCGACCGGGCCTCCGTACCCGTCGGTCCGCAGGTTGGTGTTGGAGCCGAGGAACTGGTGCAGGAGGTAGCCGTTCGCCGAGTGGACCTCCACGCCGTCGAACCCCGCGTCGATCGCGTTGCGCGCGGCGGCGGCGAAGTCCTCCACCGTGCGGCGGATGTCGTCCCCGGTCATCTCGCGGGGGACGACGGCGGGCTGCGGCCCGGACGGCGTGTGGATCGTGTCCGGCAGCGGGACGGGTGAGGGCGCGATCGGGTGCAGGCCGCTGTTGTCGGGGTGCCCGACGCGTCCGCCGTGCTGGATCTGCAGGAACATCCGTCCGCCCTCGTCCCGGACGGCCCCGGTCACGCCGCGCCAGCCGGTCACGTGCGCCGGGCCGTGGATCGCCGGGATGTTCGGGTAGGTCAGCCCGACCGCGTTCGGCGTGGCGGCCTCGGCGACGATCAGCCCGGCGGTCGCGCGCTGCCGGTAGTAGGACTCCATCAGCGCGCCGGGCACGCCGTCGGCGTCCGCGCGGTTGCGCGTCATCGGGGCCATGACCAGCCGGTTCCGCAGGCTGGTGCGGCCGACGCGGGCGGGGGAGAGCAGGGTGTCGTTCAGCATGGCCTTGATGCCTTTCGTTGATGTTCCGTGTCAGCGGGTGGGGAAGGCGTCCCGGCGGGCGATGACGACCACCGCGAGCACCGGGACGAGCAGGACGAGGGCGGTCCAGGGCAGCGCGGCCGCGCCGAACCGGTCGAGCAGGACGCCGCCCGCGACGCCGCCGCCCGCCATGGCCACGTTCCAGAGGGTGACCAGCAGCGCCTGGGCGGCGTCGGCCGCGCCGTCCCCGGCCTTGCCGCCAGCGGTCCCGGCGGCGGTCTGGAGCAGCGTCGGCGCGCCGCCCCAGCCGAGGCCCCACAGGGCCGCCGCGACGTAGACCAGGACGGCCGAGCCGGACAGCAGCGCGAGGACGGCGGCGGCCACGGCCACCAGCAGCACGCTCGCGATCGACAGCAGCCGCAGGTGCCGGTGGATCCGGGCCCCGACGACCGCGATGCTCAGCAGGGACGCGCCGCCGAACACCAGCAGCACCGCGTCGGTCGAGCCGCCCATGCCCAGGCGGTCCAGGAAGGCGGAGACGTAGGCGTACAGGACGGTGTGCGCGAGGACGTAGACCAGCGTGACGGCCAGGACCGGCGCGACGCCCGGGACGCGCAGCACCCGCTGCCCCGGCTCCCCGGATCCGCGCCGCCGTCCCGGGGCGTCCGGCACGGACGCGGCGATCCAGCCGACCAGGACGACCGTGAGCGCGGTCATCGTCCAGAACGCCGTCCGCCAGCCGAGCGCCGAGCCGAGGAACGTGCCCGCGGGGACGCCCAGGGACAGCGCGACCGGGATCCCGGCCATCGCGACGGCGATCGCGCGGCCCTCCTGCCCGGGCGGCGCGAGCCGGCGCGCGTACCCGGCGAGCAGCGCCCAGGCCAGGCCCGCCGCGATCCCGGCCGCGAACCGGGCGACCATCGTCAGCGTGTAGTCGGACGAGACCGCCGTGACGCCGTTCGCGACGGCGAACCCGGCGACGGTCGTGAGCAGCAGCCGCTTGCGCCGCCAGGCCGCCGTGGCGGCGGTGAGGGGCGCGGCGGTCAGGGCCGTCCCGAGCGCGTAGATCGTCACGGTCTGCCCGGCGGCGGACTCGCCGACGCCGAGTCCCGCGCCCATCGCGGGCAGCAGCCCGGCGGGCAGCGTCTCGGTCAGGCTGGTGATGAAGACCGCCGTGGCCAGGGCCAGCAGGGGTGACATCGGCAGCCGCCGCGCGGCGGGCGCCAGTTCGGTGAGCGGTGCGCTCGTCTGTGTGTTGACCATGTCGTCGCCTCCTCAGGTGGACGTGACGACAGTGCCCGGGGCGACTTCGGGAGCGCTGACGGACGGCTGATGGCCGATCCGAATAGGGTGCTGAGGTGCAGTTTGGGGTGCTTGGTCCGGTAGCGGTGTGGGACGACGCGGGGACGCCCGTCGCGATCCCGGAGGCGAAGGTGCGGGCGCTGCTCGCCGACCTGCTCGTCCGGCCGGGCACGGCGGTCTCCGCCGACCGGCTGATCGACGATCTCTGGGGCGACCGTCCGCCCGGGAACCCCGCCAACGCCCTCCAGGCGAAGGTGTCGATGCTGCGGCGCGTGCTGGGGCGGGAACGGGTCGTCCGCGAGGCGGCCGGATACCGGCTGAACCTGGATTCCGCTTCTGTGGACTCCGAGCGCTTCACCTCCCTCGCCGAACGCGCGCGCACGATGGACGACCCACGCGAACGGGCGGCCGTCCTCTCCGAAGCCCTCGGCCTGTGGCGCGGCCCGGCGTTCGCCGACGTCGCGGACGAGGAGTTCGCGCGGACGGCCGCCGACCGCCTCGACGATCAGCGGCTCGACGTCCTGGAGGAGCACGCCGAGGCGCGCCTTGCCGCCGGAGAACACCTCCTCCTCGCCGGGGAACTGGCCGACCTGGTGACGCGGCATCCGCTGCGGGAGCGCCTGCGGGCCGTCCACGCGAAGGCCCTGTACCTGGCCGGACGCCAAGGCGAGGCCCTCGCGTCCCTCACCGGCCTGCGCGAACTCCTCGCGGACGAGCTGGGCGTCGACCCCGGCCCCGACGTGACGGCCCTGCAAGAGGCGATCCTGAAGCAGGACCCGTCCCTCGCGCCCACCCCGTACCGGACCCCCGCCGCGACGAACCTGCCCGGCCACCTCACCGGCCTCGTCGGACGCGACGAGTGCCTCGCCGACGTCGTCCGCCTCCTCGACACGACGCGCCTGGTCACGCTGGTCGGGCCGGGCGGAGTCGGCAAGACGCGCCTGGCCGTCGAGTCCGCCCGCGGCGCGGCGCAGCCCGACGGCACCTGGCTGATCGAGCTGACCGCGCAGCAGGGCGGTGTCGCCGACCTGGCGCAGCACATCGCGGCCGTCCTCGGCGTCCGGGACGAGCTCCCGGGCACGGCGGGCGCGTGGGGAGCCGCCGCCGACCCCGCCGGACGGCTCGCCGCCGCGCTGCGCGACCGGCGCGTCCTGCTCGTCCTGGACAACTGCGAGCACGTGGTCGAGGACGCCGCCGGCCTCGTCGCGTCCCTGCTGGCCGCCGCGCCCGGCCTGCGCGTCCTCGCGACCAGCCGGGAACCCCTGGCCGTGGACGGCGAGACCGTCTACCAGGTCGAACCGCTCGCCGAGGACGACGCCGTCCGGCTGTTCGCCGAGCGCGCCGCCGCGTCCGCGCCGGGCTTCTCGCTCGACCGGGACCGCGCCGCCGTCGCCGAGATCTGCCGCCGCCTGGACGGCATCCCGCTCGCGCTCGAACTCGCCGCGACCCGTGTCCGCGCCCTCGGCGCCCGCGAGCTGGCGGCCCGCCTCGGCGACCGGTTCCGCGTCGTGGCGGCCGAGCGGCGCGGCGTGCCCGCCCGGCAGCGCACCCTCCGCGCCGTGATCGACTGGAGCTGGGAGCTGCTCACCCCGTCCGAGCGGATCGTGCTGAGCCGCCTCGCCGTGCACCGCGACGGCTGCGACCCGGCCGCCGCCGAGGCGGTCTGCGCGGGCGGCGGCGTCCACCCGGACGAGGTGCTCGGCCTGGTCACCCGCCTGGTGGACCGCTCGCTCGTCGTCATGGCCGAAGGCCCGGACGGCCCGCGCTACCGGCTCCTGGAGTCGGTCGCCGCGTACGCGCTCGAGCGCCTGGACGAGGCCGAGGAACTCGCCGCCACCCGCGACCGGCACCTCCGCCACTACCTCGCCCTCGCCGAGACCGCCGAGCCCCTCCTGCGCGGCCCCGGCCAGCGCGCGTGGCTGGCCCGCCTCGACGCCGACGCCGCCAACCTCCGCGCCGCGCTGGACGGTGCGTCCCCTGACGACGCCCGCCGCCTGGCGACCGCGCTGACCTGGTGGTGGCTGCTGCGCGGCCGGTTCCACGAGGCCCGCGGCGTCCTGGCCGAGCACGAGCCCGGCGGCCTGCTGCACACAGCGTTCGCCCTGCTCACCGGCGACCACACGGCGTGCGCTCCGCTCACCGGCGACACGATCGCCGCTCGACCGCACGGTTCCGGACGCGCCGTCTGGCTCTACGCGTACGGCCTGTTCCACGCCGGACGCCCTGACGCGAGCCGCGAGGTCAACGCGCGTGCGCAGGAGCTGTTCACCGAGACCGGCGACCGCTGGGGGACCGCCGCCGCCCTGGCCCTGCGCGCCATCCACGCGATGAACGCGGGCGCCCTCGGCGAGATCGCCGAGGCCGGAGGACGCGCCGCCGCGCTGTTCCGCGACCTCGGCGACCGCTGGGGCGAGCTCCAGACCGTCCTGCCGCTGGCGACGCTGGCCGAGGTCCGCGGCGACTACGACGAGGCCGGACGGCTCCAGAACGAGGGCCTCGGCATCGCCGCCGACCTGGGGCTGCGCGCCGAGGTGTCCGAGCGGCTGTCCGGGCTCGGCCGCCTGGCGCTGCTCGCGCGCGACTGGGGCCGCGCCCACGACCTGCACGAACGCTCACGCCGTCTGGCCGTCCAGCAGGGTTACCGGTACAGCGAGGTGTACGCGCTGATGGGCCTCGCGCTCGGCGCGCGCCGCTCCGGCGACCTCGACGACGCCGAGGCGCGCCTGCTGGACCTGCGGGCCGGGTACGAGTCGTCCCCGCTCGGCGAGCACCTGATGGCCGCTGAACTGGGCTTCGTCGCCGAGCTGCGCGGTGACGCCGACGTGGCTCTCGCGCACCAGCGCGAAGGGCTCGCGATAGCCGTCGACCTGGCCGAACCCCGCTCGCTCGCGCTCTCCCTGGAGGGCATGGCGGGCGCGTTCGCCGTGGCGGGCGACGCGCGCCGGGCGGCGCTGCTGCTCGGCGCGGCCGACGCGGCGCGGCGCGGCGTCGGGGCTCCGCTGCCGTCCGCCGAACGCGCCGACGTCGACCGGATCACCGCGTCCGCCGCGTCCGCGCTGGGGGAGGACGCGTTCGCCGAGGCGTTCGCCGAGGGCGCGCGCCTCACCCCGGGCGAGGCGGTCAGCCGCTGCTCGCCGGATGCGCCAGGCCGACCCTCGCCAGGTCCTGGGCCAGCCGCGTCGCCAGGTAGCGATGGCCGTCCGGCGTCGGGTGGGTCCGGTCCGGCTTGATGAACCGGGGCGCGTTCCCGGTGTCCCGCTCCCGGTCCCCGGTGATCCACTTCTCCGCGAGGGGATCGACGAACGGGATCTTCAGCTGCCCCGCGACCGTCCGCAGGCCGTCCCGCACCGCCAGGGCCCCGGCGGACGGATGGTCGCTGCCCCACAACGGCCCGATCAGGATGATCCGGGTGCGCGGCCAGCGCGCCTTGGCCGTCTGGAGCAGCACGCGCGCCGCGTCCGAGACGTGCGCGGCCGGGAACTTGGCGTCGTTGTGCCCGCCGGACACGACGAGCATCGCGGGCGCGGGACGCCAGCCGAGCTGGTCCTCGAACAGCTTGCTGAACGTGCTGTGCTTCGAACCCGGGTTGACGAACCCGGTCCCGGACCGTCCGCCGACGACGACCTGCCAGCCCAGCAGGCGCGCGGTGGCGGCGGCATAAGTCGTCTCGGGCTGCGTGCCCTTCTCACCGACCGTGTAGGAGTCGCCCAGGAACATCACCACAGGCGCTTCCGTGGCGACCCGGTCGGCCGTCTTGGGCGGTTTCGCCTTCGTCGGCTCGTGCGCGCGCGAAGCGCAGCCCGCCAGGACGAGCGGAACGCAGATCAGCAGGGACGCCGCGCTACGGCGGACGCGGCGAGACGCCATCGACAAACCACCATTGTTCGGGACATTCTCGCGCATCCTAGCGATCGAAACCCCCTCAGAGTGTCGTTTCCCGCCGCTATGATCAGCGGCCCTTCAGCCCAGGACCAGCCTCCCGAACGGAGCCCCGATGACCACCGCCGAGCCCCCGGCCGGAACGCCGACGGACACGCCGGTCGAAACCCCGACGAACCCCCCGGCGGACGTCCCGGCGGACGCCCAGTCCGCAGAGCCCTCCGAAACGCCGTCCTGCTACCGGCACCCGAAGCGCGAGACCTACGTCCGCTGCGTCCGGTGCGACCGCTACGCCTGCCCCGACTGCCTCCGGGACGCGGCGGTCGGCCAGCAGTGCGTGGAGTGCGTCAAGGAGGGCAACCGGAGCATCCGCCAGGCCCGGTCGGTGTTCGGCGGGCGCGTGGGCGGCACCCCCTGGGTCAGCTACACGATCATCGCCCTGTGCGTGCTCGGCTACCTCCTGGAGCTCGCCGCCCCCGGCATCGTGGACCGCCTCGACGCGCTCGGCACCGGCCTGCGCTCCCCGGGCGGGCGCTACTACGTCGACGGCGGCATGGTCCCCCAGGGCTGGACGCAGATCGGCATCGCGCACGGCGAGTGGTACCGCCTGCTCACCTACGCCTTCCTGCACCAGCCGCCCGGCAGCGGCTTCGGCGTCCTGCACATCGCCCTGAACATGTGGTGGGTGTGGACGCTCGGCAGGCAGACCGAGGAGATGCTCGGCTGGGCCCGCTACGCCGCCCTCTACCTGCTGTCCGCGCTCGGCGGCTCGGTCCTGGTCTTCCTGGTCGCGCCCACGACCGGCTCGCTCGGCGCGTCCGGCGCGGTGTTCGGCCTCGCCGCGTCCTACTGGGTGTTCAGCCGCCGCCTCGGCTACGACATGCGCGCCGCCAACCAGCAGACGGTCTACGTGCTGATCTGGCTGGTGATCTCCGCCGGGTTCACCTCCTGGCAGGGCCACCTCGGCGGCTTCCTCGCGGGCGGCGCGGTCGCCCTGGCCTTCGCCTACGCGCCGAAGGCCCGCCGCGCCGTGATCCAGGCCGCCGCCGGGCTCACCGTCCTCGCCCTGCTCCTGGCCCTCGTGGTGGTCAAGACATCGACGCTCACCTGACCGCCGCGCGGTGTGGAGGGCCGTCGTCCTCCACACCGCGAGCCGGTCGGCGGCGGGACCGGCTCAGGCGTCCAGCGGACGCAGCTCGTCCGCGTAGCTGACCGAGACGCGGCGCATCACGCCGTCGTCGCTGATCGAGTACTGGCCGAGCCGCCACAGCGGAGGCGAGTACGCGTGGATCGACACGCTCGACGTCGCCGACCCCACCAGCCGGTGGATGTGCTCGGGCCCGAACGAGAACGACGTGCCCTCGCCCACGCGCACGCGCACGTGCTCACCGCCGATGCGCGGGTTGCACTCCTCCAGCTCGCCCGCCACCACGTGGACGGCCCCGGACGACACGTCGTGGTCGTGCCAGCCGGTGTCGTTCTCCGGCGTCCAGCACAGCAGCCACACGTCCACGTACTCGTCGCGGTAGAGGGACGCGTAGTGGCGCTCGTCGGCGGAGAAGGCGACGTGCTTCCGCCATACTTCGGGCCGCCCGGCCAGGTCGTCCACAAGGCCGCGCAGTTCACGCTTGTCCAGGGCGCGCGCGGGCAGCTCGGGCAGCTCAGGCAGTTCAGGCGAACAAGAATCGCCCTCGGCAAGAACGGCGTCAGACGACATGGGTTCGCTCCTCTCCTCCGAGTAGTCGGTGCGGGTTGGCCACGCGGAAGGCGTGGCGGGCGGCCTCACCGAGGCCGAGGTCTTGGGGATCCGCATAAGGACGGTCGCTGCCGTGCACCACGACGTCCACGCCGAGCGCCCGGACGACGGCGTCGGCGGCGCGCGGCCCATAGGAGGACGTCTCGACGAACGCGTCCCGGTCGATCTCGCCGCGCCCGCCCCCGCGCGCTATGAAACGTTCGCCGTGCAGCGGTGCGAGGCCCGCCAGCAGGGCGAAGCAGACGCGCAGGCGCGGGAAGGCGGGCCGTCCGAACGCCCGGAACGCGTACCAGGCCGCATGCATCTGGGAGACGTACGGGACGACCGCCGCCCACCAGCCAGGCCCTTCGGCGCCACCGGCAGGCCCGGGATGGACGAACAACGGCAGCCCACGCTCTTCGAGCAGGGAGAGGAGCGGCGCGCAGCGCCGGTACCCCTCGGCGTCCAGCAGCGCCGTCGCGGGGAGCTGAAGCCCGACGAACCCGCGATCAAGCTGGACGGCCAGGGCGTCCGCGTCGATCTCGGTCACCCGGGCGGAGGCCCAGGCGCGGAACGGCTCGGGGAGCGCGGCGGCCCCGTCGTGATAGGCGTCCAGCAGCGGATCGGCCTGCTCCGGGGGCAGGAACTCGACGCCGAGGGGCGAGGAGAGCGAGACCAGGGCGAGGCCGAGGCCGTCCGCCCGCGCCAGCCCGGCCCGCCGCGCCACGTCGTGATCGTCCGGATCCACCTCGTACGGGGGCTCCCCGGCGAGGTGGAGCGTCCAGCCGTCCAGGCGCGGCGGGGCGCTCCGGGCGCGCAGCGCGGCGAGCAGGGGAGTGCCCCAGAGGTGCTGATGGACATCCACGCCCGGCACGCGCCGCCCCCGATCAAGCCGCTACTGAACCGCATCAGTTAACCGTTTCAGTGAACCGGTTCAGTGGCTCCACGTCAACCGCCGGAGAGGAAATGACGGCCCGACCGTCTAGGGTTGGGGGGCGTGAGCGACAGGCGGAAGCGCGCGACCATCCGGGAAGTGGCGCAGGCGACCGGCCTGTCGCCCGCGGCCGTGTCCTACGCGCTGCGCGGCATCCAGACCTCCGAGGAGACCCAGGAACGGGTCCGCGCCGCCGCCGAGGAACTCGGCTACGAGGCGCATCCGATCGCGCGGGCCCTGGCCAGCGGGCGCACCGACATGGTCGGCCTGCTCTGCGGCTCCCTCGAGGACTACTGGCAGCAGTCCCTCGCCGTCGGCATCGGCCGGGCCCTGCTCGCCCGCGACCGCTACGCCCTGATCGTCGACGCGGGCGGCGACCCCGAGCGCGAGCTCGCCCTCGCCCGCCGCCTGCGTGACCAGCGCGTGGACGGCCTGATCGTCCAGCCCCTCGACCCCGCCGCCGCCCTCTGGGCCGACCTCGCCGAGACCCTCCCCGTCGTCTCCATCGGCGACGCCCTGCACGGCGGCAAGGCGCAGGGCGAGGTCGTCTTCGACAACCGGCGCGGCGTCACCCTGGCCCTGGAGCACCTCCGCGACCTCGGGCACCGCCGGGTCGCGGTGTTCACCCCGACCCGCGCCAGCACCCCCGACCGGCCCGCCGACGTGCACGTCAACGCCGAGGCCGACCGGCTCGGCCTCGCCGTCGAGGTGGTCGTCGCGCCGCCGTCCCCGGCCGAGACCACCGAGGTCGCGCTGCGCGTCCTCGCGGGCCCGGGCCGGCCCTCGGCGGTGTTCTGCTTCGCCGACTCGATCGCCTACGCCGTCTACGCCGCGACCCGCGAGCTCGGCCTGTCGGTGCCCGGCGACCTGGCCGTCTGCGGCTACGACAGCCACCCCATGTCCGCGCTGCTCACCCCGCCGCTGACCACCGTCGACTGGGACATCGACGGGATCGTCGACGCCGCCGTCCGGCTCGTCGTCGACGTGATCGACGGCAAGTCGCGCACGCGCCGCGTCGTCCGCGAACCGGAGCTGATCGTCCGGCCGTCCACCTCCCCCTGAACCGCTAGTGCTCGTTCGGCGGGAGGCGGGCCAGGTCGGGGACGAGATCGGCGGCGATCGCGATGTCGGCGTCCAGCGGACGGTCCGCCACGCTCTCCGGCAGGACGGCCGTGGCCTGGTCGAACGCCGCCCGCAGCGGCCCCCCGGACGGCGCGCGCCCCTGCATCCGCAGCGCCCGCACCGCCGCGACCAGCTCGCACGCCAGCGTGATCCGGTACGCCGCGACCGCCTCGCCCGTCGCCCGCGCCGACTGCGTCGCGAACCCCGCGTGCTCCTCCAGCCCGCGCGACAGCACCGCGCTGCCCAGCGCCGCCGGGGCCGCCTGCCGCCGGACGTCCGCCAGCGCCGAATGCGCCACGTACTCCAGGATCATGATCCCCGAGGCGGCCTCCACGTCCGCCTGGAACGGCCGCAGCCCCGTGAAGGACGGCTCGGCCAGCGTCCCCAGCCGCGCCGCCGACAGCGCCCCCGCCTGGAACAGCGCGAGCCGCGCCGCGTCCAGCGCCAGGCCCGTCCCGGCCGTGTGGAAGTTGCCGTTGTGCCAGACCTCCACGTCCGCCACGTCCACCAGCGGGTTCTCCGCCGCGCTGTTGATCACCCGGGTGACGGTCGACTCCGCGTGCCGCGCCGCCTCCACCGCAGGGGCATGGACCTGCGGAAACGCCCGGTACCCGTACGGATCCTGGATGCGCGCCGGAGCGCCCGGCTCGTAGGCCAGCAGGCTCCGCATCACCGCCGCCACCTCCGCCTGGACGGGCTGCGCCGCGTGCACTGCGGGCGCGAACGGCTCCCGCGACCCGCGCACCGCCAGCAGCGACAGCGCCGCGATCACCACCGAAGCGGAAAGGGCCGTCCGCAGGTCCGCGACCGCGAGGGCCGCCTCGCCCAGCGTCGCCGCGTTCGAGCTCATGAACGCCAGCGCGTCCGCCGAGCTCAGCGGGAAGTGCGGGCCGCGCGCGAGCCCGGCGTCCGGGGACGCCCCGGCCCCGCCGTCCAGCCCGCCGTCCAGCCAGGCCCGCTCGCCGATCAGGCACAGCGCCGTCGACGCCAGCGCCGTCAGGTCCCCGGTGCCGATCGCGCCGTACACCGGGACGGGCGGCAGGACGCCCAGGTTCAGCGCGTCCGCGAGCGCCTCCAGCACCCCCGGATCGACGCCCGAGCCGCCCGCCGCGATCTGGTTCGCCCGGACGACCAGCATCGCCCGCACCACCTCGTCCCGCACCAGCGGCCCGGCCCCCGCCGCGTGGCTCCGCATCAGCCGCAGGCCGTGCGCGTCCGCGTCCTCCCACTCGACCTCGACCGCCCGGTTGGCCCCCACCCCGGTCGTCCGGCCGTACACCGGCCGCCGCTCGGCGACACGCCGGACGGTGTGCCACGCGTCGCGGGCCCGCGCAAGCCCCGCACCGGATATGGCGATCATCACGTCCGCGCGGGCCGCGCGGGTGACCAGATCGCAGGTGAGGGACGTCCCGTCGAGCTCGATCCGGCTGTGTACCACGGCGCTGCGCCCTTTCTCGTGTTTTCAGGTCGATAACATCGCCTGATCTCGGGTTGACCCGGCCGGGCAGGTGCCGGAGATTGTCGGTTGTCTAAGGTTGGGTGGATGCCGGTACCCATAACCCCTTTGTCAGCGAGTGGAACGGCGTCACGGCGGCGCCCGAAGAGGACGTGAATCGTTTGATCACCTTCACGGGCGTCACGAAGCGGTACCCCGACGGGACCGTCGCCGTCCACGACCTGGACCTGGAGATCCCGGCCGGGCGCATCACCGTGCTCGTCGGGCCGTCCGGCTGCGGCAAGACCACCACCCTCCGCATGGTCAACCGGATGATCGACCCGACCACCGGGACGATCACCGTCGACGGCCGCGACATCCGCGAGGTCGACCCCCCGAAGCTGCGCCGGGGGATCGGCTACGTCATCCAGCAGGCCGGGCTGTTCCCGCACCGCACGATCATCGACAACATCGCCACCGTGCCCTACCTGCTCCACCAGGACAAGAAGCAGGCCCGCGCGCGTGCCCTCGAACTGATGGAACGGGTCGGCCTGGACACCGCGCTCGCCAAGCGCTACCCGTCCCAGCTGTCCGGCGGCCAGCAGCAGCGCGTCGGCGTCGCCCGCGCCCTGGCCGCCGACCCGCCGATCATGCTGATGGACGAGCCGTTCAGCGCCGTCGACCCGATCGTCCGGCACCAGCTCCAGGACGAGTTCCTCCGCCTCCAGAGCGAGGTGGAGAAGACGATCGTCTTCGTCACCCACGACATCGACGAGGCCGTCAAGCTCGGCCACCGCATCGCGGTGTTCCAGGTCGGCGGCGTCCTCGCCCAGTACGCCACCCCGGACGAGCTGCTCGCCAATCCCGCGAACGACTTCGTCCGCGACTTCCTCGGCGGCGACCGCGGCATCCGGCGGCTCCGCTTCGTCCAGGAGCTCGACGCCGAGGCCGCGGCCGAAGCCGCCGTCCAGGCCGCGGACGGCGGGCCACCGCCGCCGACGGACGACGAGGCCGCGACGGCGGGCGAGCGGTGAGCGCCGTCCTCTCCCCGGTCGCCGTCGGCGACAGCGGGGAGCCCCTGATCCGCTGGGACTGGATCGGCCGCAACTCCGACATCATCACCCACGCCCTCAACGACCACCTCGTCCTGGCGATCGTCCCGGTGCTGGTCGGCCTGGCGGTCTCGCTGCCGATCGGCCTGCTGTGCGCCCGCTACCGCTGGCTGTACGCGCCGGTCGTCGGGATCACCAGCGTGCTCTACGCCATCCCGGCGATCGCGCTGTTCGTCGTGCTGGTCGCCTTCACCGGCCTGACCCGCACCACGGTGATCATCCCGCTCACCCTCTACACCCTGTCGGTGCTGGTCCCCGCCGTCGTGGACGGCATGGACTCGGTGCCCGAGCACGTCCGGCAGGCGGCCACCGCCATGGGCTTCGGCACGCTCCGGCGGCTCGTCCAGGTCGAGCTGCCGATCGCCGTCCCGGTCGTGATGGCGGGCCTGCGGGTCGCGACCGTCTCCAACATCAGCCTGGTCTCGGTCGGCGCGCTGATCGGCGTCGGCGGCCTCGGCCAGCTGTTCACCGACGGCTTCAACCGCGACTTCACCACCCCGATCGTGGTCGGCATCGCGCTGATCATCGCGCTGGCGATCGTCGCGGACGTGCTGCTCCTGATCGTCCAGAGGGTGCTCACGCCCTGGGCGCGCGCGGGCGGTAGCAGGCGGACGGAGCGCCGTGCCGTCCGCGCCGAGCTGGCCACGCCCGAGGAGGCGGCCCTGTGAACGCGATCCTCGAGGCGATCCGCTGGTTCTTCCACGGCGAGCAGTGGCACGGAGCCGACGGCATCCCGCACCGGCTGACCGAGCACCTCTGGTACTCCGGCCTCGCCTTCCTGATCACCGTGGTGATCGCGTTGCCCCTCGGGCTGCTGCTCGGGCACGTCCGGCGCGGCAGGGCCGCCTCGTTCTTCGGCTTCTCGGTCATCGCGTCCGCCAACGGCGCGCGCGCCCTGCCCACGCTCGGCCTGCTCATCCTGGCCGTGCTGGTCACCTCGTCCAGCCTGGTGCCGACGCTGATCCCGCTGATCGTCCTCGCCATCCCGCCGATCCTGGTGAACGCCTACACCGGCGTCCAGCAGGTCGAGCCCGGCCTGCGGGACGCGGCGGAGGGCATGGGCATGACCGGCACGCAGGTGCTGTGGCGCGTGGAGGCCCCGGTGGCGCTGCCGCTGGTGCTGCTCGGCCTGCGCACCGCCGCCATCCAGATCGTCTCCACCGCGACCATCGCCGCCTACGTCGGTCTCGGCGGCCTCGGCCGGTTCATCGTGGACGGCCTGAAGCGGCAGGAGTACTCCAGCACCGCGGGCGGCGCGATCCTCGTCATCCTGCTCGCCTTCCTCATCCAGTTCGTCTTCTCCCTGCTGCGCCGCCTCGCGGTCTCCCCGGGCCTGCGGCGCACCTCCTGACACTGACTGAAATTTCCGGCCGAAAGGACTGTTCATGTTCTCCAAGATGCGCGGTGCGACCGTGCTGCTCGTGGGCGCGCTGGCGCTGTCGGCCTGCGGTGGCGGCGGTGACGACGACAAGAACCCGCTCGGCGGCTCGTCCGGCGGCGGCAAGGGCGGAACCCTGGTCATCGGCACCGCCGACTTCCCCGAGAGCCAGGCCCTCGGCGAGGTCTACGCCCAGGCGCTGAGCGCCAAGGGCATCAAGGCCGAGACCAAGGTCGCCGGGACGCGCGAGGCGTACTACAAGGCCATCCAGAGCGGCCAGCTGGCGATCGTCCCCGAGTACAACGGCAACCTGCTGCTGCACGTCGACCCGAAGGCGACCGCCGCCACGACCGAGGAGGTCAACTCGGCCCTCGGCCAGAAGCTCCCGTCCTCGCTCGGCGTCCTCGACTCGGCCAAGGCCGAGGACAAGGACTCGGTCGTCGTCACCAAGGAGACGGCCGACAAGAACCACCTCAAGACGATCGCCGACCTCAAGCCGATCGCCGGGAACACCGTCTTCGGCGGCCCGTCCGAGTTCAAGACCCGCGTCTCCGGCCTGGTCGGCATCAAGGACAAGTACGGCATCGACTTCAAGGAGTTCAAGGCCCTCGACACCGCCGGCCCGATCACCGTGGCGCGCCTGAAGCAGGGCGCCATCCAGGCGGCGAACCTTTTCTCCACCGACGCCGCCATCACCAAGAACAGCTTTGTGGCGCTCGAGGACCCGAAGAACGTCTTCCCCGCTCAGAACGTCACCCCGCTGATCTACCGCAGCAAGGTCACTGCCGACGCCCAGGGTGTTCTCAACGCCATCGCGGCCAAGCTCACCACCCAGGACCTCCTCGAGATGAACTCGAAGATGTCCGTCGACAAGGCCGAGCCGCGCGACGTCGCCAAGGACTGGCTGAAGAAGGCCGGAATCACCTCCTGAAACACCTGAGAAAAGGGCCCGCGCGCATCGTGCGGGCCCTTTCTCATTGCTGGCGGCCGCCGAGGCGGGTGGTGAGGTCGGCGGCGGTGCGGCGGACCTCGGCGGCGAGGTCCGGCCAGGTGTCGTCGGGACGGGTCTCGCGGCGGAAGGTGACGGTGATCGCGGCGGTGGGGTGGCCGGTGTGG
Source organism: Actinomadura oligospora ATCC 43269 (assembly GCF_000518265.1). Classification (GTDB taxonomy): domain Bacteria; phylum Actinomycetota; class Actinomycetes; order Streptosporangiales; family Streptosporangiaceae; genus Spirillospora; species Spirillospora oligospora. The sequence continues at coordinate 67,695 of NZ_JADG01000023.1, forward strand.
TCGAACGAGCAGGCCGCGATGGACGCGAAACCCTCGGTGACCTGGCCGTCCTCGGCGGACCAGCCGCGCCGGGCGTCCGCGGACAGGACGCGGCGCAGCTCGCGCAGGGACGTCGGGCCACGGCCGGTGCGGTCCACGAGCGGCCCGGGGAACAGGGCGCGGACCTGGGCGGCGGGCAGGTGGGCGAGCATCGACAGGCCGCTCGCGGTGAGCTGGGCGGGCAGCCGGACGCCGACGTCGGTGACCAGCGGGGCCTGCCGCCGCGCGGGCTGCTCCTTCAGCAGGTAGAGGACCTCCGCGCCGTGCAGGACGCCGAGCTGGGCGATGTCGCCGGTGCGGTCGACCAGGCGGCGCAGCAGGGGGCGGGCGAGGCGTTCGAGGGGGCCGTGCCGCAGGTACGCGGAGCCGATCTCGAAGGCGGCGACGCCGAGGCCCCACCGCCGGTCCTCGGGGACGTAGGAGACGAAGCCGTCCTCGGCCATGGCCGTGAGCAGGTGGTAGGTGGACGACCTGGGCAGGCCGAGCCGTCCGGCGATGGCGGACGCGGGCAGCGGGCCCGCGGACTCGGCGAGCAGCCGCAGCACGGCGAGCGCCCGCCGCGCCGCCGGAACCTGCCCGCCGCCCACTGCAGAGCCCTTTTCTCTGCCGGGCGCGGGGTCGTCTGGGGCGGGGTTCACGGTCATTCGCCCATTGTCTCGTATCTGAGACAGTAGGGGCCGCGCGCGGGTCGCCGGGGAGCGGTCCGCGCGCTGCAATGGGGGTATGAGTTTCGGCATGGGGGACACAGGCATCCAGGTCGGACCGGAACCGCTGACCTTCGCGGAGGTCGTGGCGGTGGCCCGGGACGGCGCGCGGGTCACGCTGACCGACGAGGCGCTGAAGGCGATCACCGAGGCGCGGGCCGCGATCGAGGAGCTGGCCTCCCGTCCGACGCCCGTCTACGGGGTCTCCACCGGCTTCGGGGCGCTCGCGACCCGGCACATCGCGCCGGAGCTGCGCGCGCAGCTCCAGCTGAACATCGTGCGGTCGCACGCCGCCGGGTCGGGCCCGGAGGTCGAGCGGGAGGTCGTCCGGGCGCTGATGCTGCTGCGCCTGCACACCCTGGCGACCGGCCGGACGGGCGTCCAGCCCGCGACGGCGCGGGCGTTCGCGGCGCTGCTGAACGCGGGGATCACCCCGATCGTCCACGAGCACGGCAGCCTCGGCTGTTCCGGCGACCTCGCGCCGCTGGCGCACTGCGCGCTGGCGCTGATCGGCGAGGGCCAGGTCCGGGACGCCAAGGGTGACCTGCGGGACGCGGCGGACGCGCTCGCCGAGGCCGGGATCGAGCCGGTCACGCTCGGCGCGAAGGAGGGCCTGGCCCTCCTGAACGGCACGGACGGCATGCTCGGCATGCTGGTCATGGCGATCATGGACCTGCGGAGGCTGCTCACCGCCGCCGACCTCGCCGCCGCGATGACCGTGGAGGCGCTGCTCGGCACCGACCGGGTGTTCGCCGCCGACCTCCAGGCGCTGCGCCCGCACCCGGGCCAGGGCGTCTCGGCCGCGAACCTGCGGGCGCTGCTCGCCGACTCGCCGATCATGGCGTCGCACCGCGGCCCGGACTGCACCCGCGTCCAGGACGCCTACTCGCTGCGCTGCGCCCCGCAGGTGAACGGCGCGGCCCGCGACACCCTCACCCACGCCGAGCTGGTCGCGTCCCGCGAGCTGGCCTCGGCCGTCGACAACCCGGTCGTCCTGCCGGACGGGCGCGTCGAGTCGAACGGCAACTTCCACGGCGCGCCGATCGCGTACGTGCTGGACTTCCTGGCCGTCCCTGCCGCGGACGTCGCGTCGATGTCGGAGCGCCGCACCGACCGGCTGCTCGACAAGGCGCGCTCGTTCGGGCTGCCGCCGTTCCTCGCCGACGACCCGGGCGTGGACTCCGGCCTCATGATCGCGCAGTACACGCAGGCCGCGATCGTCAGCGACCTGAAGCGCCACGCGGTGCCGTCCTCGGCCGACTCGATCCCGAGCTCGGCGATGCAGGAGGACCACGTGTCGATGGGCTGGAACGCCGCGCGCAAGCTGCGCAGGTCCGTGGACGGCCTGACCCAGGTCATCGCCATCGAGATCATGGCCGCGGCCCGCGCGCTGGAGCTGCGTCCGCCGCTGCGTCCGGGCCCGGCGACGGGCGCGGTCGTCGAGAGGCTGCGCGAGCGCGTCCCGGGCCCCGGCCCGGACCGGCACCTCGCTCCGGAGATCGCCGCCGCCACCGAGCTGGTGCGGGACGGTTCGCTCGTCGCCGCCGCCGAGTCCGTCACCGGCCCGCTCTCCTGACAGACCACAGGCCACAGGCCAACTGCCCGACCGTACGACCTGACCGTCCGCGCGCGGTGACCGCGCGCGACCCGTCTTCCGGAGGAGATCCCTCATGTCCGGTCCCCGTCCCGTCCGCGCTCCGCGCGGGACGCAGCTCACCACCGCCAAGGGCTGGCCGCAGGAGGCCGCCCTCCGCATGCTCCAGAACAACCTGGACCCCGAGGTCGCCGAGCACCCCGACAAGCTCGTCGTGTACGGCGGGACCGGCAAGGCCGCCCGCGACTGGAACTCCTTCGACGGGATCGTCCGGTCGCTGGAGTCCCTGGACGGGGACGAGACGCTGCTCGTCCAGTCCGGCAAGCCGGTCGGGATCTTCCGCACGCACGAGTGGGCGCCGCGCGTCCTGATCGCCAACTCCAACCTCGTCCCGCAGTGGGCGAACTGGGACGAGTTCCGCCGCCTGGAGGCCGAGGGCCTCACCATGTACGGGCAGATGACGGCCGGTTCGTGGATCTACATCGGCACGCAGGGCATCCTCCAGGGCACCTACGAGACGTTCGCGGCCGTCGCCGCCAAGCGGTTCGGCGGGACGCTCGCCGGGACGATCACGCTGACCGCCGGGCTCGGCGGGATGGGCGGCGCGCAGCCGCTCGCGGTGACGATGAACGGCGGCGTCGCGATCTGCGTCGAGGTCGACCCGTCCCGGATCGACCGGCGTGTCGAGCACCGCTACTGCGACGTCCGCGCCGACTCGGTGGACGAGGCGCTGCGCCTGGCCGTGGAGGCCCGCGACAGGCGCGAGCCGCTGTCGATCGGCCTGCTCGGCAACGCCGCCGACGTCGTCCCCGAGCTGCTGCGCGGGGGCGCGCCGATCGACATCGTCACCGACCAGACCAGCGCGCACGACCCGCTCGCGTACCTGCCGTCCGGCGTGGCGTTCGAGGACTGGGACGCCGAGCGCGACAAGGACCCGAAGGGCTTCACCGACCGCGCCCGCCAGTCGATGGCCAGGCACGTCGAGGCCATGGTCGGGTTCATGGACGCGGGCGCCGAGGTCTTCGACTACGGCAACTCGATCCGCGGTGAGGCGCAGCTCGCCGGGTACGACCGCGCGTTCGCGTTCCCGGGGTTCGTCCCGGCCTACATCCGGCCGCTGTTCTGCGAGGGCAAGGGCCCGTTCCGCTGGGCGGCGCTGTCGGGCGACCCGAAGGACATCGCGCGCACCGACAAGGCGATCCTCGACCTGTTCCCGGAGAACGAGCAGCTCACCCGGTGGATCAGGATGGCGGGGGAGAAGGTCCACTTCCAGGGCCTGCCGTCCCGGATCTGCTGGCTCGGCTACGGCGAGCGCGACAAGGCGGGCGCGGTCTTCAACGACCTCGTCGCGCGCGGCGAGATCAGCGCGCCGATCGTGCTCGGCCGCGACCACCTGGACTGCGGGTCGGTCGCGTCCCCGTACCGCGAGACCGAGGGCATGAAGGACGGCTCGGACGCGATCGCCGACTGGCCGCTGCTGAACGCCATGCTGAACACCTCGTCCGGCGCGACCTGGGTGTCGATCCACCACGGTGGCGGCGTCGGCATCGGCCGGTCGATCCACGCGGGCCAGGTCTGCGTCGCGGACGGCACGGCGCTCGCGGGCGCCAAGCTGGAGCGCGTGCTGACCAACGACCCGGGGACGGGCGTCATGCGGCACGTGGACGCGGGCTACGAGCGCGCGGAGGAGGTCGCCGACGAGCGCGGCGTCCGCATCCCCATGCGCGAGAACTGATCCCCTGAGGAGAATCGTGGGCTTCGAGGAGATGTGGGCGGCGCTGCTGCCCGTCGGACGGGACGCCGCCACCGGCGGTTACGACCGTTTCGTGTGGACGCCGTCCGAGCTGGAGTGCCGCGCCTGGTTCCTCGATGAGGCCCGCGCCCGTTCGCTGGAGGTCGAGAGCGACGGGAACGGCAACCTGTTCGCCTGGTGGTATCCGGCGGACGGACGGCGTGACGGCGCGGTCCTGACCGGAAGCCATTTGGACTCGGTGCCGGGCGGTGGCGCGTTCGACGGGCCGCTCGGCGTCGTGTCGGCGTTCGCGGCGATCGACCTCCTGCGCGCGCGGGGGGTCGAGCCGACACGTCCGCTGGGTGTCGCCGCCTTCGCTGAGGAGGAGGGGGCGCGGTTCGGTATCGCGTGCCTCGGCTCCCGGCTTCTGTCCGGTGCGATCGATCCGGCTCGTGCGCGCGCGTTGACCGACGGCGCAGGACGCACGTTCGCCGAGGTCGCAGCGGAGAACGGCGTCGACCCCGCCGGTATCGGACGCGACGACGACCTGCTCTCGCGCGTCGGCTGCTACGTCGAGTTGCACGTCGAGCAGGGGCGCGCGCTCGCCCCGGAGACGCCGGTCGGCGTGGCGTCCGCGATCGTCCCCCACGGCCGGTGGCGGCTGGACTTCACCGGCGAGGGCAACCACGCCGGGACGACCCGCCTGATCGACCGGCGCGACCCGATGCTGCCGTTCGCGTCGACCGTCCTCGCCGCGCGGGCCGCCGCCGAGCGGCACGACAGCGTCGCGACGGTCGGGAAGGTGAAGGTCGTGCCGGGTGGGGTGAACGCCATCCCGTCCGCCGTCGCCGCGTGGCTCGACAGCCGCGGGCCGGACGAGCGGGCCGTCCGCGCGACGGTCTCCGACGTGCTCGAACACGCGCGCGCCGCCGGTGCGGGGCACGGGGTCGCGGTCGAGCTGACCGAGGAGTCCTACACCGAGGTCGTCGACTTCAACCTCGGCCTGCGCGACCGCGTGGTGAAGGCGCTCGGCGGGGCTCCCGTGCTGCCGACGGGGGCCGGGCACGACGCGGGCGTCCTGTCGGCGGTGATCCCGACGGCGATGCTGTTTGTCCGGAACCCGACGGGCGTCTCGCACGCGCCCGCCGAGCACGCCGAGACGCCCGACTGCCTCGCGGGCGTCGAGGCCCTCGCGGCGGTACTGGCGGACCTGGTCCGGGGGTAGAACACCGTTATGCGATGGCACGCCGAGTACGCCTGGCTCGGAGACGACGTCGCCGCCGACGTCCTCATCGAGGCCGAAGGCGAGCGGATCAGCGGCATCAGCAGAGGTGTTCCGGCCCCGCCGGACGCCCCCCGCCTGCGCGGCCTCACCCTCCCGGGCCTGGCCAACGCCCACTCCCACGCCTTCCACCGAGCGCTCCGCGGCCGCGTCCAGGCCGACCGGGGCACCTTCTGGACGTGGCGCGAGACGATGTACAAGGTCGCCGAGCGCCTCGACCCCGACTCCTACCGCGCGCTCGCCACGGCCGTGTTCGCCGAGATGGCGCTGGCCGGGATCAGCTGCGTGGGCGAGTTCCACTACCTGCACCACCGTCCCGGCGGTGCTCCCTACGACGAGCCGAACGCGATGGGCGAGGCGCTCATCGAGGCCGCCGACGCGGCCGGTATCCGCATCACGCTGCTCGACACCTGCTACCTGACCGGCGGCCTGGGCCAGCCCCTGACGGGCGCCCAGCTCCGCTTCGGTGACGGTTCGGCGGGGGACTGGGCACGGCGCGTGGACTCCCTCTACGAACAGAACGACAAGGGCGCCCGTCCTCATGCGCGCGTGGGGGCGGCGATCCATTCGGTGCGGGCCGTTCCGCGCGAGCAGATGCGGGCCGTCTCGTCGTGGGCCAAGGAACGGCGCGCGCCCCTGCACGTCCACCTGTCCGAGCAGCCCGCCGAGAACGAGGCGTGCCTGGAGACGTACGGAATGACGCCGACGCGGCTCCTCGCCGAGTGCGGCGCGCTCGGGCCGCTCACCACGGCCGTCCACGCGACGCACCTGACGCCCGAGGACATCGGGCTCCTCGGCGCGACCATGACCGGCGTGTGCATGTGCCCGACCACCGAACGCGACCTCGCCGACGGCATCGGCCCCGCCCGCGACCTGCACCACGCGGGTTCCCCGATCAACGTCGGCTCCGACCAGCACGCCGTCATCGACCTGTTCGAGGAGGCCCGCGCCGTCGAGCTGGACGAGCGGCTCCGCACCCGCGTCCGCGGCCACTGGACGGCCCACGAGCTGCTCGCCGCCGCGACGTGGAACGGCCACTCCGCGCTCGGCTGGCCCGAGGCCGGACGGCTCGAACCCGGCGCGTACGCCGACCTGACCACGATCGCGCTCGACTCGCCGCGCACGGCGGGCGCGGGCCCGGACTTCGCGGCGGAGACGGCCGTGTTCGCCGCCACCGCCGCCGACGTCCGGCACGTCGTGGTCTCGGGACGGCAGGTCGTCGAGGACGGCCGCCACGTGCTCGTCCCCGACGTCCCCGCCCTGCTCCGCGACACCATCGCCGCCGTCACGGGCGACGAACCGTCACCGTCCGTCTAGAGGTACCGGCCTAGAGGTCGGGCAGCGGCGCGATCTCCACCCTCCTGCGCCACTTCGCCGCCCTCGCCTCCCGCGCCGAGACGACCCGTCCCGGCGGAGCGTCTCGGCCCGGTGCCCGGCCGGGACGCGCCGCGGGCTCGCGGCCCTTCGCAGCCTCGCGGCCCTTCGCGGGGGCGTGGTGCTTCGCTCGGATCTGGCGCGACGACGCCCCCGCCCCGTCGCGCCAGATCCCGAGCGCCCGCCACAGCCGTTTGCTGACCGGGTTGATGAGGCCGACCTCGACGCAGAGGTCGCGGAGGCCCGCCACGGCGTCGGCGATGGTGTCCCTGGACGCGTCGGACCGCCAGTACGCCTGCCGCATCACGGGTTTCGGGATGCCGAACCGGCGGGCCATCGCGGGCGGCGGGGTCAGGATGACGACCGCCATCGCCTTCGCCGTCGGCGGGACGCCGAGGCTCAGCAGGAACCGCGAGGGGGCCGCCATGCGCGGCACGTGGTACCGGAGATATCTGCGTCCGAACGAAATGTGACGTGCCTCCTCCGCGACGTGGATGGCCATGATGCGGGTGATGAGCGGATGGCCGTTCTCGCCCTCGCGCAGCACCCGCCGCTGCATGTGGTCGATGGGCTCCTCGCCCGCGAGAACGCCGAAGAAGAACAGCGCGGGCGCGACCGCGCCGAACACCGGAACCGATTCGCCGATCCACCGGAACATCCGCGACATTCCCGGGGCGTCCATTCCGCTGCGGTCGACGAACTCCTGGAACATCAGCCCGTGATGACCCTCCTCGATCATCTCGTGGTACACGTACCGGAATTCCGCCGAGCCGTTCGGCAGCCGCCAGGCGAACGCCAGCAGCCCCCTGTTCAGCAGGTTCTCGAACTGCATCCCGACCTTGGCGACGTTCGCCTGCCGGTACAGCCCGAGCCGGGCCCGTTTCTCCGGCGGCAGCGACAGGTACCACGGATGCGCGGACAGCGGATCGGCGCGCGGCAGTTCCCAGCGCGGATCCTCCGGGTCGATCGCGTGGTCGGGATCGTCCCAGGGAATGTCGCGGAACGGTTCCCAGTGCTTTTCGACGGACGCCTTGGACAGCCTTCGCAGGGCCTTCTCGTAATCGAGATCGGTGACAGTCATCCCGTCCCTCGGAAAGAAGTGACGTTTCCATCGGCGTGACTGAAGCTTTCTTTCTCCGTCAACCTAGGAAGCCGTCCGCCGCCGGGTCAACCGTCCGTGATCGCCTCGCCACCGCGTCCCCGCCCCCGAGGTGCGCAATCAAGCCCTTACCGGCACGATGTCCGACATCGGCCACGCCGGTGGCGCCGTGGTCCGGCGCGGCGCTCAGTCCTTCGACTTACAGGAGAGCCCGGTCATCAGGCTGCCGGACGGCTTGTACATGCTCTCGAAGTCGCCCTGGCCGCTGTTCTGTCCGGTGGCCGCGTCGGCCGCGGCGCGGAAGGTGGCGGAGAAGTCCGTCCGCCACTGGGTGCGCAGGTAGTTCGTGATCTGCTCATTGATCTTCACGCAGTCGGCGTGATGGCCCATGAGGATCCCCACGCCGTAGTACTGGTTCTGGCCCCAGGTGCCGGACTGCACGACCCGGTACCTCCCCGGGAACTGCTGCACGTAGCCGTACTGGATCAGGCTGTCGGTGAAGACCGCGTCCACCCTTCTCTGGTCGAGCTGGGCCACGCAGCCCGCGATGGTCCTGGACTTCGCGCTCATGACCGCGTCGGGCAGCTCCACCTTCTCGGGGGTGGTGTCCTCGGTCGTGCAGACGCTCTTGCCCTTCAGCGTGGACCCCTTGTCCATGCTGTGGTCGCCGGAGCGCACCAGCAACGCCTGTTGGGAGACGGCGTACGGTCCGGCGAAGTCGACGCCCTCCTCGTTCCGGTCGGGGGTGATGGAATAGGCCGCGATGACCAGGCTCACGGTGTGATCCTTCAACTGGGCGGCGCGGTCCCCCATGTCGAGGATGTGGGTGGAGGGCTTGAGGCCCAGTCCGTGGGTGATCGCGTTCATCACGTCGATGTCGAGACCGGCCGGATTGGTCTGCCCCCAGGAAAGGCCCGGAGTGTCCGCCACGACGCCGATGGACACCGTCGGCCCGCACAGGACGGACTTCTTCGGGTCGCACGCCTTGTCATCGTCGCAGGCCACCATGAGCGAGCCGAGCAGGAGCAGGACGCCGACCGTGCGCGCGCCGCGGGTTCGCATGAGTCCTCCCAGGTCAACCGTTGGTCATGTGGGCCTCGAGCACGGTGACCCGCACCGTGCAGTTCCGGTCGCCCTGGTCGTTGACGACGCCGACCTTCAGCGTCACCGACCCCACCCCCCGCTGCACGGGCACGGTGACGACCCCTCCCGGCGCCACCGAGTCGGGACGGGCCACGCCGCCTCCGAGCTGGGTGGCCGGGATCAGGCGTGTGAAGGGGCGGCAGGTCCCGCGTCCCGGATCACTGTCCCGGGCGTCCAGCCGCATCGTGAACAGGCGGCGGTAGTCGGAGATGGAGACACGGATCGTCAGGGTCCTTCCGGGGCGGACCCCGCTCTCGTCCTGCGTCACGATGACCGATCCGGTCACGTCCAGCGTCTTCGTCGCGTCGTGGTGGCGCTTCCACAGCAGCGCCCCGAGGAAGACCGCGCAGACGATCTCGACGGTGAGCATCGCCCAGATCGCGGCGCGGAGCGCGTCGGGGGTCAGGCGCTGATCGGGCTTCGGCGGGAAGTACTGCGGAACGAGCGCCAGCACCGCGGTGATCGCCGTGACGACGGTCACCACCGTCGAGACGATCTGTGACACTCCGCTGGTCGTCAGGACGAAGGCGACGATGAGGATGAGCGCCCCGGCGACCGTGCCCAGGCCGAGGAAGATCCCGCCGCGGTCGCGCTGGGGTGCGTCTGACATCAAGGCCTCCGTCCTGCCGACTGACACCTCGTGGATGTACAAATCTGACGAGCTGGTCAGCCCGGTGGACCCTTTTGACCGGAATGGGACAGAGGTGGTGTCGGCCTGAGGCGGGCCTCGCCCGGCGTCCGCGCCCGTCGGCCCGGGGCTGCGTCCGCACGGGTTTCAACGGGAGACTTGGCGCATGCCTTTCATGGACGAGACCACCGCCGCCGCCGTCCCCCGGCCGGTGCCGGGGGAGGCGCCCGCCGTGCCGGACTCTGCGCGCACGCCCGCCGTGCCGGACTCTGCGCGCACGCGCGCCGTGCCGGACTCTGCGCGCACGCGCGCCGTGCCGGACTCTGCGCGCACGCGCGCCGTGCCGGACTCTGCGCGCACGGGCGCCGTGCCGGACTCTGCGCGCACGCGCGCGGTGCTGATCGACATCGGCGGGGTGCTGCGCTCCGACCGCACCCGCGAGGTGCTCGCCGACTGGGCCGTCCGGCTCGGGACGTCGCGACGGCGCGTCCTGCGCGCGGTGTTCGCGGGCAACGACGAGACCGTCCTCGTCGGGCGGATGAGCGAGGACGACTGGTGGGGGATCGTCGCCGAACGGCTCCGGCTCCGTCCGGACGAGGTGTCCGACCTGCGCGGCGACATGGGCGCGCGGGAGAGCTGGAACGCGGACCTGGTCGCCTGCCTGCGGGGACTGCGCGACCGGGGCACGCCGACCGCGATCGTCAGCAACGCCTGGCCCGTCGCCCGGACGATCCTCGCCCGGGACGGCCTGACCGGCGTCGCGGACGAGATCGTCCTGTCCTGCGACGTCGGCTGCGCGAAACCCGACCCGCGCATCTTCGAGGAGGCGCTCCGGCGGCTCGGCGTCCCGGCGGAGGACGCCCTGTTCGTCGACGACACCCCGGCCAACGTCGCCGCCGCCGAACGCCTCGGCCTCACCGGCCACGTCCACACCGGCACCGCGCCGACGATCGCCCGCATCACGACCTTCGCGAGCCTCGACGGCGGCTAGGAAGCCAGGGGCTAGAAGGCCAGGGGGCTGGGAAGCCAGGGCCGCCGCCTCACGACGGCCCGCCTCGTCCGCGGCGGGCGTCGGCCGGTCGGACCGACCGCCCTTGAGGGTAGACGGAACGTTCTGTACAGTCCGGTGCATGGCCGACGACAGCAAGCCCCCCGCTCGCCGCCGCATCCTCGACGCCGCCGACGAGCTCTTCTACGAGCACGGGATCAACTCGACCGGCGTGGACGCGGTGATCGAGGCCGCCGGGGTCGCCCGGATGACGTTCTACAAGCACTTCGGCGGCAAGCAGGCCCTGATCATGGCCTATCTGGAGGGCCGCGAGACCCGCTGGCAGTTCCGTCTCCAGCGGGCCATCGACGCCGCCGGGGAGGATCCGCGCGCCCGTCTGCTCGCCGTCTTCGACGCCCTCAAGGGCTGGGCGGCGTCCGAGTCCCGCTTCCGCGGCTGCTCGTTCGTCAACGCCCTCGCCGAGCTCGCCGAGCCCGACCACCCGGCGCGCGCGGTCGTCCACGCGTACAAGGCCGCCCTGCGCGACTGCGTGTTCCAGCTGGCCGAGGAGAGCGGGACCCCCGATCCCGAACTCCTCACCGACCAGCTGCTCCTCGTCTACGAGGGCGCGATCTCCACCGGCTCGCTCGGCACCGTCGAGGACGCCGTGGAGAAGGCGCACTTCACCGCCGAGCAGCTCATCAACGCCGCCGTCCCGGTGTCGCGCTGACCCTCAGCGGGGCATCCGGAACGCGCGGGCGATCGCCTGGTAGCCCGCGTCGTTCGGGTGCAGGCCGTCCTCGTACACGTACGCGACCAGTGGACGGTCGGGCGCGGCCGGATCGGCGATCGCCCTGTCCACGTCCAGGACGGCGTCGAACGTCCGGCTCGTCCGGACCCACCGGTTGATCGCGACCCGGGCCTTCTCGACCTTCGGCGACCACGCCGGGAACAGCGCCGACCGCATCGGCAGGATCGTCGCCCCGACGACCTTGATCCCGCGCGCGTGCGCGGCCTTCACGAGCTGCCGCTGCGCGTCGATGACCTGCTGCGCCGTCGACGGACCGCCCGGGACCAGGCACGGATCCCCAGGCGTCTCCCGGAGGTCGTTCGCCCCGAGGTGCATGATGACGGCGCGCACCCCGGGCCGGTCGAGGACGTCCCGCTTGAACCGCGCCGTGGCCTTCTCCCCAGCGCAGGCCGAGTCGTAACGCAGCCGGTTCCCGCCGATCCCCGTGTTCACCACGCTCAGCGGACGGGACGACCCCGACAGCCGCTCGGCGAGCAGATCGGGCAGCGAGGCGTCCGCGCCGTTCGTGGCCCCGACACCGTCCACGAGCGAATCGCCGAACGCCACGACCGTCCCGGCGCTCCGCCCTCCGCTGACGTCGACCCCCGACAGGAAGTACGACGAGTCGGTGCTCTTCGTGTACGCCTCGGACCCCACGTCCCCGACGTGGTTGCCCTGCGCGAGGAACGACGCCCGTCCGCCGAACCGATGGAACGTCGCGGGTCCGGTGGGTGTCGCGAACCTCAGCGTGATCGCCAGTTTCTCCAGCGGCGACGTCGAGAGCGTCACCGGATCGCTGACAGCCTCGGCTCCGGGACGGACCACCGGCGCGGACCGTCCGCCGAATGTCAGCGTCACACTGCTGCCCGGCCACACCTTCGCCCCGCCCGCGGACCGGCCCACCGCCGCCCCGTCCACCTTGAGCAGGCGGTTGCCGTACAGGTTCGAGATCCGTACCCGAACCCGCGTCCCACCCGAGCTCAGCCGGACCACCTGCCGGAGTGTCTGCCCGGAGAACCCCTCCGTCGACCAGTTCTGCCCGGAGTCCTCGTCCCCGGCGATCGGACGTTGCATCGCCGCGCCCCAACTCTGCGTCCACGTGGGCGCGCTCCGGTCCGGCGCCTTGGCGACCGCCGTGGCCGTCCCACCGGCCAACGCGAGCACGAACGCCCCCGCCACCGGCATCCGGGCCCGCCGCAAGATCGATTGATTCATGGCCACGATCCCACCGCGCCACCCGCCCCCGGCGCATCGCAGCCACCCCCACGATCCCCGGTGGGGGAAACCCCCGCCTCCACCGCCTGGACGACCCGCTCCGCCGCCTCCTGCAGATCGATCAGCGGATGCCGCGCGTACACCCCGGTTCGTCCCCGCCACGAGAACGTCAGCGGACAGACCCACACGTTGATGCCGTCCACCGAGACGATCGAGACCCCCGCGCTGTCACTCGACCACTCCGCGTTCAGCCCCCGAGCCGCCAGAGCATCGACAAGCCGCCGAGCCGCGACCCCGGGCGACACCCGCCAGGGAGGCCGAGGCCACCGCTCCGGCAGGGGCAGGACGAACCAGGCGACCTTCCCCAACACGGGCGCATGGGAAAGCCGTGACCGCGACAGATGACACCCCCACCCCGAAGCGACCGCCGCGACGATCCCCAGCCCCTTCCCACTCTCGTCGAGCAGGTCCCCGCCATGCACCTCCGGCACGGCCTCCCGGTTCCCGTCGAACACCGACACGACGAGCTCCGCCCGGGGCCGGGTCCGAGCCCACACCCACAACTCGAGGGAGTCGCCGGCATGCCGGTAGGCGTTCGTGGCCAGCTCACTGACCGCGAGCACCGCGTCCTCGACCACGGACGCCCCGAACCCGACCTCCGCCATCGCCGCCCCCACCAGCCCCCGAGCCCGCTTCGCCCCAAGGGCGTCACCAGGCAGCTCCCAGAGGCAAGCCCCACCGAACGGAAGATCCCGAGCACGCCCACCCATGAAGATCACCCACCGCACTTCTCTCGTCTCTTTCCGTAACTCCAAGACGAGCGTGACCCTCCGTGCTTACGGTGATTACGCATTCGGATGTACTGAAACATCCGTCCGGACGAGGAGGCGGGCCACATGACCGGCATCGATTCGCTCGACCCGGCGGCGTCGACGTGGGACCTCATAGCCGTTCAGCTGCGCATACTCCGCGTCCAGCACGGCTGGACATGCGAACAGGTGGCACGCACCGCCAACGTCTCGCGCTCTCATGTTTCAAACTGGGAGGCGGGACGACGCCGCCCCCGCCGGAATGAGCTCGTCGCACTCGACGAGGCGTGGAGCACCGGCGCGCTGCTCGCGACCCTCCACGACTACGCGACGGACGGCCACGACCACACCAGGGTCGGCGCCTACCTCGCCCACGAACGCAAGGCCGAGACGATCGAGGGCTTCAACTCGGACCTGGTCTTCGGCCTCTTCCAGACCGAGGACTACATGCGCGCCCTCTTCCAGGCGGGCGGAGTCGTGGAGGACGTCGAAGCCGAGGTCGCCAAGCGCCTCGCCCGCCAGGAGATCCTCACCCGCCCGACCCCGCCGAAGCTGTGGATGGTGCTCGCCCAACCGGCCCTCTGGTGGCAGGTGGGCGGACCCGACGTGATGCGAGAGCAACTCGCCCACCTGCTGGAGGTCTCCCAATGGCCGAACGTGAGCCTTCGCGTTCTCCCCGTCTCGGCAGGCTGGTCGTCGATCCCCGGATCCCTCTCCATCATGAATTCGAGGGACAGCGAGGTCGCCTATCTCGAGGCGGGACGTTTGGGTAGGCTCCATGAGCGAAGGCCCGAAGTGCAGGAGGCTCGCGCTCGCCTCAACGAAATCGCCGCGCGAGCGTTCTCCGAGAGTCAGTCATACGCCCTGATCGAGCACACGATGGGACTGGTGAAGTGACCTCATGGCGCAAGTCGTCGCACAGCGACGACGCCGGTGGGCAGTGCGTGGAACTCGCGGCCCTGCGTGACCAGGTGGCCGTCCGGGACAGCAAGGCCCCCGGCGCCGGACATTTGAAGCTCGCCCCCGACGCGTTCGCCCACTTGCTCGCTTGTGTGAAGGCGGATCGCGGCACACAGTCGGAGGCATGACTCCCAACTGGCGCAAGTCCAGCCACAGCCACGACTCGAACTCCGACTGCGTGGAGCTGGCAGCATTTCCGACCGGACTGGGGGTGCGTGACAGCAAGGCCACTGAGGGCGGACACCTGAGTCTCACCCCCGACGCGTTCGCCGACCTGCTCGCTTGCGTGAAGCGGAATTCGCTTCAGAGTCGGGTGCATGAGGAATCGGTGGCGTAAGTCTTCGCACAGCGATGATGCTGGTGGTCACTGCGTTGAGGTCGCTCTGAGGTGCGACCAAGTGGCCGTCCGGGACAGCAAGGCCCCGCAGGCTGGTCACCTCGTGCTCTCGCGTGGCGAGTTGGCCGCCCTGCTCGCTGGCGTGAGTGAGAGTCGGGCTCTCAACGGTCGGGCATGAGTTTCCGGGCGAGTTCCAGCCGGTCGCGGTGGTCCTCGATCCAGTCGTCGCGGAACCGCACCAGCAGGGTCACCGAGGTGAGTGAGTCGACGGCGTCTTTGACGGTGGCCTCGGCTGCGATGCGCGGGCCGGTCGGGTCGCCGAACTCGACGGGAACGACCCTCATCTGAGGGCCGCGTCCCTGCTCCATCCACGCGGCCGGACGCCCGGCGGACAGCGCGTCCAGGACGGCCGCCCATTCATCCAGGTCCTCTTCGAAGAGGTACACGTCGTCCAGGTGGCCATGAGCGAACACGCTCGTCGCCGTGATGCGGGCTTCGAGAGTCCCGAAGGGCCCGGGAGCGACGACCTCCACGATGACGCTGTTCTCACCGTCGTCGAACCTGACCAGTTCCACGAGATTCCTTCCGTGTCGGCCTCCTCCACTCACTTGTTCACCCCGGAGAGGGGGCACGGAGTGGGCCGTTAGGCGTGGTTGTTGGGTGGGGGGTTGTTATTGCGAAGGTGGGAGGACTTGGCCTTCGTTGCAGTAGAGGCCGGGTATGGCCTCGTTCGGGTGCGGGGGCCTGCCGGTGAGTTCTTTGAAGACGTGGACGGGGAACGCGTACTTGTCCCCTCCGTTCGGGTCGGGCCATACTCCCTTCTTCCCGTAGGTGGTGAAGGTGAGGAGGAGTTTTCGCTGGTCGTGGCCGTAGGACAGGCAGGCGTGCCAGTTGAGTGCCGTGTTCTCGTCCTGGCGGATCTCGGCCTGGACGGGCCCTTGGAGCGGCGTGGCGAAATGGGTGATGAGCCATTTCGCGCCAGCCTCGCCGCCAGGCGACCTTCGGTGAGTCGTCAGGTCCACATCGAACTCGGCGAGCCGGGACGCGTCGCGCTGACGCAATCGCTCAATGACGTCCGACACCCGTTGCCGTAGCCGGGAGTCGCCCTCGCCGGTGAAGGTCACTCCTGCCGCCAGTGGTGCGGCGGGGCGATGCTCTTGGGGCCACCACACGAATGCGGCAGTGGCGGCTGCGAGGAGCAGGGCTCCGGACGCCACGAGGACGAATTTCAGCGGAGGGCGCTGCCGCGTTGCCATTGGTCCCATGACTTCACCCAATACGACCAGCCGTTCGTCCAAGGTAGGGGGCGTGTGGTGCCGGTGACGTCGACGACGTCGCCGCGCTGGGCGATGCCGAAGAACCATTGTGAGTCCTGCGGGGTCGCGCGGACGCAGCCGTGGCTCATGTTGGCGACGCCGAGGTAACGCTGGGCGGAGGCCGCCCCCTGGTGAACGTACTCGCCGCTGCTCGTGATCCGCACCGCCCACGGGATCTCCTCGGAGTACCCTCCGTTCGCGGTGTCCTTGGGGCCGACGCCCATCCATCGGGAGTCCATGTGCTCGACCCGCTTCTTGCCCATGACCAGGTGCGGACCGCTCGCGGTGATGAAGTTGGGCCGCTCGCTGGAGCCGGTGCTGATCTTCATGGTGCGCCTGACGGAACCGTCGAGCCACACCGTCATGAGGTGGCGGCGGGAGTCGGCCGTGGCGATCTGTGAGGCGCCGACGGCGAACGTCCTGGCGTAGTCGCGTGAGCCGTAGACCCCCTTGCCCGCCGTGACGCCGCCAAGGGTGATCAGGCGTTCGTGCTGATGGTCTTCTGGATCCACTTGGCGAAGGCGGGCGCGCTGCTGTAGAGCCCCGGTCCCTGCGAGCAGGGCACCCCCGGGGCGCCGGGGCCCGAGGTCACGCCGATGAGCTCCCAGCGCCCGTTCCGGGCCCGCTGGATCTGCGGGCCGCCGGAGTCTCCGTTGCAGGCCATGGCCTTGGGCACCCGGCTGATCGTGCACAGCCTGGTCTGGTCGGCATAGCCGGGGGCGCACTCGGCGGCCGACCCCCTGCGGGCGTCGAGCTGCTGAAGCCGCTCGGCGAAGACCCACTTGGTGTAGTCAGGGCTCTCCACGACCGTGCCGAAACCGAGCAGCCTGGTCGGAGTGCCGGGAGGTCCGGGCTGGTTGGCGATGCGGATGGGCTTCTCGCGGACGGGGCGGTCCAGGCGGATCAGCGCGACGTCGTTGGAGTTGGGACGGTTCTGCTCAGAATCGCCCGCCTTGTAGCCCGGATGGACGACCGTCCGCGTGATGGCGCGGACGGTGCCTCCGGACTTGTACCCCTGGCTGCCGATGCGGACGGTGCCGTCCGCTTGCGTCTCCACCACACAGTGGGCCGCCGTCAGCACCCACTGGCGGTCGATCAGGGACCCGCCGCAGACCCCCTTGAACTGCAGCTCGTCGGCCGACACCGGGATCGACGCCATGAACGGGTATGGCTCTGTGGCGTCCTTGCCGTTGATGATCGCGTTGGCGCTGCCGGCCGTCACGGTCAGGCCTGCCACACCGGCGGCCAGGGCGAGGACGGCGGCACGCGTCGCGTGGCGGCGTGCGGATCTGGGAGCGAACACTGGAAGTTCCTTTTGCTGGTCGAGAGTTCGGATACGTCCAGCCTGGCCGTGAGCGAGGCGCCGGGACACCGGGCCAGTAGGTGTTCACATGGTGTAGCCAGCCCCCAGACGCGCCGCGCCGCGCGCCGACCGAAAAGGGACGACACCGCCGGGGCCGCCCGCACCGCCGCCATCCTGCTCCTCGCTGCGGCGAGGCTCCACGACGCCACCCTCGCCCCAGGATCGGTAGGCTGAGCTGGTCATTTCGGCAGAAAGGCCACGGTGAACACCTCCCGTCCGCACGCCCTGTTCTCCTTCGGCACGCTGCTGGACGAGCGGGTGCAGAACAAGCTCTTCGGACGGCCCGTCCCCAGCGAACCGGCCGCGCTCGCGGGGTACGCGACCCGGCCGCTGCGGATCACCGACCCGTCCGTGATCGCGACCAGCGGCCTCGACGTGCACCTGACGCTGACGCGCGAGATCGGGGCGGAGGTCGAGGGGGCGATCCTGCACCTCACGGACGCGGACCTCGCCGCCGCCGACGCCTACGAGGTCGACGACTACGTCCGCCGCCGCGTCCGCCTCACGTCGGGCGAGGCCGCCTGGGCCTACGTGGACGCCAAGCCCCTGCGCCCCGCCGCCCGCATCGTGATCGCCGGGGACAGCATCGCCTACGGACGCTGCGACCCCGACGGCGGATGGGCGGCCCGCCTCGCCGCCGCGCACATCGCCGCCAACGAACGCGACCACCGCGTCTTCAACGTCGCCATCCCCGGCAGCAGCCTGGACGACGTCCGCGAACAGCTCCCCGCGCTCCTGCCGTTCCGCCTGCCGGACACGCTCATCGTCGGCGCGGGCATCAACGACTCCGCCCGTCCTCACAGTGGAGACGGCTGGCTCGCGGACGTCGCCGACAACCTCGCCGCCCTCGGCAGGACGGCCCTGAAACACAACGCGCGGCTCGTCGTCCTGGGCCCGACCTGGCTGGATGAGGCCCGCGCCCCCGTCTTCGGAGAACTGCGTTTCACGCTCGCCCGCGCCGAGGCCCTACGCGAGCTCACCCGCGCCTGGTGCGCCGAGAACCACATCGATCACGTCGACATGTGGGAGCCCCTCCGCGACAGACCGGCCCTCCTCGCCGACGGCCTGCACCCCACCCCGGACGGCCACCGCGCCCTCAGCGAGCACCTCACCGCTCTGACCAGCTGAAACTCCGCCCGCAGCCTCGCCGAGCAGGTCGAGGACGGCCCGGACGGCCGGAGTGGAGTGCCGGATCAGGGCCTGGACGTCCCGGCTGAGCGGCAGGTCGGCGAGCGGACGGAGAAGCACGTCCGGCGGCGCGCCGTCGGTCCCGCTCTCCGGGACGAGCGCGACACCCAGCCCATACCGGACCATCTGGAGGATGAGCGCGTAGTCGTCGGCCGAGTGACCGGTGTCCGGCCGAAAGCCCGCGAGCGCGGCGGCCCGTTCGATGAGCTGGTGGTCGGCGGTGCCCCGGGAGCCGACGATCCACGACTCCGACGACAGTTTCCGCAGGTCGATGGCGGGAGCCACGGCCGGGTGCCCGGCGGGCAGCGCGACCAGGACGGGCTCGCGGCGCAACGGCCGGACCTCCAGGCCGTCCGGCGCGGGCTCCGGCAGCAGGCTGTAGGCGTAGGTGATCGCCAGGTCGCAGCGGTCTTCCCGGAGCGCGGTGATCGCGTCGGCGGGTTCGAGTTCACGGATGACGACGCGCAGCTCGGGAAACCGCGTCCGCGCCGCCCGGACGGCGGGCAGCAGATGGCGGACGGCGGCCGTGGCGAAGGTCGCGACACGCACCGGGCCGCGCGGCTGGCCCGCCTCACGGAGATCCTTCTCCGCCGCGTCCAAGGCGTTGAGAACAGTGTGCGCGTGACCGGCCAGCCGATGTCCCTCGGGGGTCAGCCGGACGCGGCGTCCGACCCGGCGGACGAGCCGCACGCCCGCCTCCCGTTCGAGCCGGGCCAGATGCTGCGACACGGCCGAGGACGTCATGCCGTTCACCTCGCCGACGGCGGTCATCGTCCCGTACTCGGCGAGGTCGCGCAGGAGACGCAGGCGCGTGGGATCCAACATCAAGGCGAGCTTACAGATCATCCCAGCAACGCTTAGTGGACCTTGGAGGACGAGGCCGACCACACTGCGTCTTCGACGCCGTCCGGGGAGGGAACACGATGTTCACCGTCATCGAAGTGCCGCAGTGGCAGGGGTCGTCGGCTCCGTCCGCGCCGAAACTGGCCGAGGGCGCAGCGCGCCTCGCGTCCCTGATCAGCGACGGCGCGGCGTCGCGCGTCCGGGTGACGCCGGGGGAGTCCCTGGCGGAGACGGCCTCGCGCGTCCGGGCCGTCCTCCCACCGGACGGCCTGACCGTGACCATCGGCGGGGACTGCGGCGTCGAGCTGGAACCGATCGCCGCTGCCGCTCGCCGGTTCGGCGAACGGCTCGCGGTCGTGTGGTTCGACGCGCACGGCGACCTCAACACACCGGAGTCGTCGCCTTCGGGCGCGTTCCACGGGATGGTCCTGCGGAC
Organism: Actinomadura oligospora ATCC 43269; assembly: GCF_000518265.1. Taxonomy (GTDB): domain Bacteria; phylum Actinomycetota; class Actinomycetes; order Streptosporangiales; family Streptosporangiaceae; genus Spirillospora; species Spirillospora oligospora. The sequence goes on from NZ_JADG01000023.1 coordinate 87,535, forward strand.
CCTGCTCGGCGAAGGCCCGGCCGAACTGCTCCCGCCCGTCCCGTTGCGGCCGTCCCAGATCGTCCTGTCCGGCGTCCGCGCCCTGGATCCGGCGGAGCGCGACTACGTCCAGAACCACCCGTTCGGTGACGCGGAAACCCTCCCGGAGGACGCCCTCCTCTACCTCCACCTAGACCTGGACGTCCTGGACGGCTTCTCCTCGATCGGCTGCCCAGAACCCGGCGGCCTCACCCCAAACAACCTGCTGTCGCAGGTCAAAGCCCTATCGACCCGCCACCACGTCATCGGCCTGGGCATCACCGAATACACCCCGTCAGACCCAGCGGACGAGACCCTCCTCACCGACCTGGCCCCAAAGATCGTCCGACTCTGCGCAACATCTCACACCCGCTGAAACACCCGCAGGCACCGCGTCGTCTCGTTCGGGATGCTGCTTTGGTCTGGCTTGTCGGACGTCGTGGCTAGCCTGGCCGCTGATCACCACTTGGGGCGGAAGGACGACGGCGGATGGCCGCGAGTATCGACGAGATTGACTGGGCTTCGCTTGGTGATGCGTATGGTCCGGCGGACGCGTTTCCGCAGATGCTCAAGGACGCCACCGATCCCGATCCCGAAGTGCGCGATGAGGCGCTTCACGAGTTGTTCGGCAGCATCTACCACCAGGGGACCCTGTACACCGCTACTCCCTACGCCGTTCCGTTCGTCGTTCGCGCCGTCACCGACCCCGCCACGCCTGGGCGTGCGGGGCTGGTTCACCTGCTTGGCGCGATTGCCGAGACCGATGACGCGTCCCCGGCGGTCCTCGCCGACGTGCGGGCGGCGCTGGTGAGCGACGTTGGTCTCCTGCTTCCCCTCCTGGACGACCCGGATGCCGAGACCCGGCACGTCGCCACCCACCTGCTCGGCCACCTTCCGCGTGAAACCGCAGCTCAGGTGGTGCCCACCCTACGGACGCGGTGGACGGTCGAGCAGGAGCCGATCGTGGTGGCCGGTCTCCTCGCCGCCGCAGGACGCCTCGCCCCGGAAACCAACGCCGCCTGGCTGACCGAAGAACTCGCGTCCGGCAAGCCGGACACCGTTCGCGCGGGCGCCCTCTGGGCCTCGTCCGCCGCCGGGCTCCCGTGGACTGACGCCTCGGCCGAGGCACTCACCGACTGCTGGCTGAACGGCGAACCCCTGGAGGGCTGGATCTGGTCCGACCGGCCCTACGAGGACATCGTCCTGCGGCTCGACACCCCGGCCTTCGCCGCCATCAGCCGGACCATCCTCGAAGAGGGGCCGAACGAAGCCGCGCGGGCTGCGATCGACGCCGTGTACGAGCGGTGCGTGCGGTCGCGTTCGGCCCGCGCCGTACTGGCGTCTTTGCTTGCCGAGACTGTCGAGCACCCCGACCCCGTGGTCCGTCTCGCCGCGGCGGAGGCCGCCCGGGACGTCCCGGAGGCCACGCCGTTGGTGGTGGACACGCTGGCCGCCCACGCCGTCCGGATCACTTCAAGGTTTCCGGCCGTCCGCGCCGTCCCGGCGGATGAGGGGCCGCGTCTCCTGTCGGAGGACGACCGGCTGCTCCCGGTCGCCCTCGACGTCCTGATCACGCTCGGGGACCCGCGCTGGCGGGAGCCGCTCGTCCACGCCCTCGACGCGGGCGAGATCATGTTCGGCACGCTGGGAACACTGATCGACGCGGGCGTGCCCTGCGACGACGTCCTGCTCGGGGCCGTCCGGCGGCGGATCGCCGCGTGGCGTGCCGGGCAGGTGCGCGAGACCTACGCCGGCGTGGTGCGGCACAACGAGATCAACGCGCTCACCAGGCTCGTCCACCACTGGGGCCCGGACGCCGCCGACGCGGTGCCCGACCTGGTCCCGATCGTCCCGGACGACATCTGGTGGACGGTCCGGGCGCTCGGCGCGATCGGTGAGGCGGCGTCGGAGGCGGTGCCCACGCTGACTCGCGTCCGCGACACGGCGGAAGCGGCGAGCAGGCGGCTCCAGTGCGCGGAGGCGATCGCCGCGATCACCGGCGACGAGGACCAGCTCTCCGCCGGCGTCGCCGCCGTCGCAGCCGAGGGCGAACCGTCGCTCGCCGCCCAGGCCGCGCTCCGCCACGGCCTCCCCCTGGACGACGTCCTCCCGGCCCTGCGCGCCACAGCCGCCCGCACCGCGCCGACCGACGACCCGGCCGTTCTCAGACAACGACTCGAAGCCGCCCGGTTGCTGCTCGGCCAGGGCGAGGCCGACCCGTCCATCCAGGTCGCCGCAGACGCGCTGGACGCCGGGATCTGCACCACCCTGGCGCTGGAACTCGCGGGTCAGGTCGGACGCGCGGCCGCCGGAGAACTCGACCGGCGGGTGCGGGCGAGGCTCGGCGCCCCCCACGAAGCCGTCGCCGCCGCGCTCGCGTTCCGCCGGATCACCGGCGAGTCCGAGCCACTCGTCGCCGGCGTCCGCGCCTGGCTCACGAGCCTCGGAGCCGGGCCCTGGCTGGACGAGCCGCTCCGAGAGCTCGGCCCGGACGTCGCGGAACTCCTGCCTGAACTGCGAGAACTCGTCGACGGCGACAGCCCGTGCCCGGGCGTCGGGATCGGCGGACGGCTGGTCCGCGAGGACGAGGAGGCACGCGCCCGGCTCGCCGCCCTCCTGGCCGAACCCGACGCCTGAGCCGCCGGGCGTCCTCGATGCGCTCGGCCTGAGACTCCGAGCCTCAGCCGGAGGACGGAAACAACGGACGGCCGGTCAGGCGCGGACAATGGCGTCGGCTTCGATCTGGACGAGGAGGTCCGGGGCGAAGAGGCTGCTGACCTCGACCATCGTGGACGCCGGGCGGTGGGGGAAGAACTGCCGGAGCAGGGTGACGATCTCGGCCCGGCGGCCGATGTCGGTGAGGTACACGCGGAACCGGACGACCTCGTCCAGCGCCGATCCGACCTGACGCAGCGCTATGTCGATGCGGCGGAGCACCTCGGTGGCCTGCGCGATGACGTCGCCTCCGCCGACGGCGCCGCCGGGGTCGGCCGCCGTCGTCCCGCCCATCCACACCGACTGCCCGACGCGCACGGCCTTCGGGTAGGCCAGGGCCTCGTCGAAGCCCGTCTCGAATCCCGCGATCTCGTTCACCGCACGAAGGTAACCGCGGCCACGACGCGCCGCACAGTCCCATGACGGAATTCTCAGGCGAGATCGGCGATTTCGGATCCGGAGGCGTTGCCGCCCGTGCAGACCACGGCGACACGGAGGCCCGCGAAGTCGTCCGGAGCCGCGAGGACGACCGCCAGCGCGGCAGCGCCCGCGCCTTCCGCGAGTGTGTGCGCGTGCGTGGCGAAAACGCGCTGGGCCGCCCGGATCTGCTCGTCCGAGACCAGCCGGAACTCGGCGAGCCCGTCCCGCAACACCTGCTGAGGCACGGTGAAACCGCGACCCGTGGCCAGCCCCTCGACGGCCGTCCGGTTGGGACGTTCCACGGTGTTTCCAGCACGCCAGGAATCATGCGCCGCAGGAGAGGACGCCGACTGGACGGCGATCACCCGGCATCGTGGCGCGACGGCGGCGGCGACCAGGCACGCGGCAGCCGCGCCCGTGCCGCTCCCCACCGGCACCACCACCGCGTCCAGGTCGGGCCGCGCCTCGAAGACCTCCAGGTACGCGGTGCCGACACCGGCCATCAACTCCACGGTGTCACCCGGGCTGACCAGCAAGAACTCACCGGCGAGCGCTTCGGCCGCCTTCTGCGCCCCGGCCATGTCCGCGCCGCTCAGCACCACCCGCGCGCCGTAGCCGCGCGTGGCGCGGATCTTCTCCTCGCTCGCCGACTCCGGCATGACGACCGTGCAGGGCGCGCCGTACCGGGCGCACGCGTACGCCATCGATTGGGCGTGGTTTCCGGTCGAGTACGTCACCAGCCCGCGCTCGCGCAGCGACGGCGACAGCCCGGCGAGGAACGTCAGCCCGCCGCGCACCTTGAAAGCGCCCGTGGGCTGCGCGTTCTCGTGTTTCACGAACACCGACGCGCCCGTCGCCTCGTCCAGCGCGGGGTAGGACCACATCGGCGTCGCGGGAAGGTGGGAGGACAGCAGGTCGCGGGCGGCGAGGACGTCGTCGAACACGGGGAGTCGCATGCCTCCATGCTCGCGACGCCCGGACCCATAGGTCCAATGCCAATTTTCTCTGGAACACATCGAGCTCGTTGATACGTTCGAGTCATGCTGGACGTCGCCCGACTGCGCGTGCTGGCGGCGGTGGCGCGGCACGGTTCGGTCACCGAGGCCGCCCGCGCGCTCGGCTACGCGCAACCCTCCGTCAGCCACCACCTCGCGCGCCTGGAGGCCGAGACGGGGAGCCGCCTCGTCCAGCGCGTCGGCCGGGGCGTCCGGCTCACCGACGCCGGACGCGTGCTCGCCGAACGCGCCGAGGAGATCCTCGGCCGCCTGGACGCCGCCGAAGCCGAACTCGCCGCCCATACCGGCCTGCGCGCCGGGCGGGTCCGGCTCGCCGCGTTCCCCTCCGCGCTCGGCACCTTCGTCCCGCGCGCCGCCGCAGCGTTCGCGGCCGACCACCCCGACGTGGAGCTTCGCCTCAGCGAGGCCGAACCTCCCGAAGCGATCCGGGCCTTGCGTTCGGGTGACATCGACATCGCCGTCCTGTTCGCCCACGCGCCGCCCGCCGCCCCGGACGGCCTGAGGCACGTCCCGCTCCTGACCGAGCCCGTCCACCTGGTCACCCCGCGCGCACCAGGCGGCGAACGGCTTTCCGAAGAAGCCGGACGGCTCTCCGACCATGCGGCCAGCCGGTGGATCTCAGGCTGCGAACGATGCCGGGAGCAGCTCGTCCGCGCGTGCGAGGACGAGGGCTTCACTCCGGACATCGCCTTCACCACCGACGACTACGTGGCGGTGCAGGCGCTCGTCGCCCAGGGACTGGGCGTCACGACCCTGCCCGCCCTCGCGCTGCACGCCGTCCGGGACGAGGGCGTGCGGGCGGTCCGGCTGCCCGGCCAGACACGGCTGGTCACCGCGGCCGTCCACGGCGAGCCGCCCGATCCGCCCGCGACGGCGGCCGTCCTGAAACACCTGGTCAGGGCGGCTTCCGTGATCCTCGGAGGCACTCCGGACGAGCCTCACGAAGCCGTGCCCCGGGCGGACGTCACGGCCTCCCGGACGGCGGGGACGACCTCGCGGGCCCAGGCGTCCGCCTCCCTCCCGAAGTAGGTGAAACCGGATGCGCCGTGCTCCAGGACGGCGCCGGTCAGCTCCTCGGTCCACTGGCTCACCGATCCGCCGATCCAGCGGCCCTCGGCGTCGCGGGTCTCGGCGAGCGGGTCGGCGGTGATGCGGCCCGGCAGGTTGTAGACGGTCCTGACGTCGGACGGGTCGCGCCCCGCCGCCGCGGCGGCCTCGTCGATGAGCGGACGCGACCACCGGTACCGCTCGCTCAGCCAGTCGGCGGCGTGCCCCGGGATCCAGCCGTCCGCCCGCCGCCCGGTGACGGCGAGCGAGCGCGGCCCGTTCGAGCCCGTCCAGACCGGCGGGGTCGGCGCGTCGGCCGGTTCCAGGCCCATGACCTGGTAGAACTCGCCCTCGAAGGTCACCGGTCCGCCGCCGCCCGACATCGCCCGGACGACCTGGAACGCCTCCTCGAAGGCCCGGACGGCCTGGCCCGGCGTGAGCCGCTCGACGCCCATACGGGCCGCCTCGTCCCACAGCCCGCCCGCGCCGAGTCCGAGGATCACCCGGCCTCCGGACAGTTCGGACAGCGAGGTGATCGTCCGGGCGAGCAGCGGCGCCGGGCGGACGGGCAGGCTCGTGACGTTCGCGAACGCCGACAGCCGCTCGGTGCGGCCGAGCAGGACGCCGACGGTGGCGTACGCGTCGAGCCGGTCGGCGTAGTAGGGGTGGTCGGAGACGCTGACCATGTCGAGGCCGTCGCGGTCGGCCCGCGCGGCCTGTTCCAGCATCGTGGCGGTCGTGCGGACGGCCGAGGAGAGTCCGAGGCCGAAAACAAGTTCGTTACGCGAAGTACGCATGGTCATTCCTTAGGGATACTGTGTTGACATGGGAAAACCGACGGGTGAGCGGATGGCGGTGGCGACCGCGCTGGTCCGCTCGTCCTTTCTGGTGAACGCCGTGTACGCCGGAGCCGCGCGTGAGTACGGCCTCACCCCGCAGCAGGGGCAGCTGCTCTGCGTCCTGATGCCCCGGCCGATCGGGATGGGCGAGCTCGGTTCGATGCTCAGTCTGGCCAAGTCCAGCCTGACCGGGCTGGTCGACCGCACCGCCCGGCGTGGCCTGGTCCGCCGCGAGCCGGATCCGGACGACGCCCGCGCCGTCCGCGTCGCGCTCACCGAGGCCGGCACCGCGCTCGCCGACGACTTCTACACCGAGACCTGCCGCCGGGTCGAGGGGCTGCCCACCGGGTTCAGCGCCGCCGAGCGCGACGCCCTGGTGGAGCTGCTCGCCCGTGTCGTCGACGAGAACGACGTCCCCGAGATCTTCATGGACGAGCCGTAGACAGCGCCCCCTAAGCCTCGGCCTCGATGTTGAAGAGCTCGATGAAGCGGCCGATGAACAGGTCGCGGCCCTTGTACTCCGCGACGGTCTCGGTGGGGATGACGAGCGGGCCGTCCGGGCCGGGGTACTGGCCGATGCCGCCGTCCGGCCCGAGCGGCAGCAGCACCGACGGTATCGGCGACGGCGTGTACGTCGCCTCCGGCTCCTCGCCCCGCACCCGCGCGGCGATGTTCGCCGCCACGACCTCGGCGTGCTTCATCGCGTACCCGGCCATCTTCGCCTCGTCCAGGTCGGTGACGTCGCCGACCGCGTACACGTTCTCGAAGCCCTCGACGTTCAGCCTCCCGGTCACCCGGATCCGTCCCCCGGGAGTGCGGGCGGCGGCCAGGTCCTCGCCCAGGTAGGACGTCTGGACGGCCACGCCGTGCGCCCGGAACCAGATGTCGGCGGTGATCCCGTCCACGGTGAACGTCTCCGCGCGGCCCGGCTCGACCGGCGGCTCGGCGCTCAGCGCGGTGCCCATGCGCAGCTCGATCCCGCGCTCGTCCAGCTGTCGTCGCAGGTCGGCGCGCATCTGCTCGTCGAAGGCCGGGACGATCCGCTCGGCGGGGTCCACGACCGTCACGTGCTCGTCCAGCGCCTTCGCCGCGGCGGCGCCGCCGTATCCCCCACCGATGACCACAACGGTTTCGCTCATGATTCCCACTCCCTCGAGCTTCAGTTCGTACTACGAACCGTATTTGGTTCGTAGTACGAACTTCAAGGCGGTGTGATCCGGATCACCGATGGGGGATGTCGTCCCGTGACGCGCGGATCAGGCGCGAACGGCCGCACGCGGGACGGTCGCGCGCGGACGGTCACGTGCGGGCGTTCAGGCGCGGGCGGTCACTTCTCCGCCGCGGGACGGGCCGCGTAGTACCACATGAAGGTCTGGAGGAACGCGTCCCACCGGGAGGGCGCGCTGTGGATCGTCCGCGCTGTCCGCTACCGGCCTGGTCCGGACGTCTCGGATACGAGACGGCGCGCGTGGGGCGCCGGGTGGCGGACGGGGCGTCGGGTGCGATGCTGGGACGGTGAGCATCGTCATCGCCAACATCGGGGAACTGGTCACCAACGAGCCCGGACTCGGGGAGGGGCCGCTCGGGATCGTCCGGGACGCCGCCCTCGTCCTGGACGGGGAGCGGGTCGCGTGGGTCGGCCCCAGCGCCGACGCGCCCGCCGCCGACGAGGCGTACGACGCGGGCGGCAACGCCGTCCTGCCGGGCTTCGTCGACTCGCACGCGCACCTGGTGTTCGCGGGGGAGCGGGCCGAGGAGTTCGCCGCGCGCATGTCGGGCCAGCCGTACAAGGCGGGCGGCATCCGGACGACCGTGGCGAAGACGCGCGCCGCGTCCGACGACGAGCTGCGCGCGAACGTGCGGCGGCTGGTGGACGAGATGGCCCGGCAGGGCACGACCACCGTCGAGTGCAAGTCCGGCTACGGCCTCAACGTCGAGGACGAGAAGCGGGCCGTCCGGATCGCGGCCGAGCTCGCCGACGAGGTCACCTTCCTCGGCGCCCACGTCGTCCCCGCCGAGTACGCCGACGACCAGCAGGGATACGTGCGGCTCGTCACGGGCGACATGCTCGCCGAGTGCGCGCCGCACGCGCGCTGGATCGACGTGTTCTGCGAGCGCGGCGCGTTCGACGCCGACCAGACCCGCGAGGTGCTGGAGGCCGGGATCAAGGCCGGGCTCATGCCGCGCGTCCATGCCAACCAGCTCGGCGAGGGCCCCGGCGTACGGCTCGCGGTCGAGCTGGGCGCGGCGTCCGCCGACCACTGCACGTTCCTCAGCGACGCCGACGTCTCGGCGCTCGCCGACTCCGAGACCGTCGCGACGCTGCTGCCCGGCGTGGAGTTCTCCACCCGCCAGCCCTACCCGGACGCGCGGCGGCTGATCGACGCCGGGGCCACGGTCGCGCTCGCGAGCGACTGCAACCCCGGGTCCTGCTACAGCTCCAGCATGGCGTTCTGCGTCGCGGTCGCCGTCCGGGACATGCGGATGACGCCCGCCGAGGCCGTCTGGGCCGCGACGGCGGGCGGCGCCCGCGCGCTGCGCCGCACCGACGTCGGACGGCTCGGCGTCGGCGCCCGGGCGGACGTGCTCGCGCTGTCCGCCGCGTCCCACATCCACCTGGCCTACCGGCCGGGCGTCCCCCAGGTCGCCGCCGTCTGGAAACGAGGCTGCCGCGTCTGACGACACCCGGCCACGAGCCCCGGCGACGCTGGTGCCGAGCCCGGTTGCACTGAAGCCGGGCCTGGCGACGAGCCGCCCATGTGCCGAGCCGGGCCGCGTCTGAGGCGGCGCGGCCCGGCCTCGGGGGGCGTCTGGCGACGTCCGGGGGTCAGACCCAGAAGGTGTCGTGTTCGAGGAAGAACGCGACTCGTTCCTCGTCGGTCATCTCGCCCAGGTGCGGGATGCCCTCGAAGTACCCCTCGCGCGGCGCGCCCGGCGAGAAGTGGATCAGCATGGACGCGGGCTCGCCCGACTCGTTGCGGAAGCCGTGCACCCCGCCCTCCGGGACGTGCACCCAGTCGCCGGGCGCCGTGTCGATCCACTTCGCGCCGTCGAAGATCCGGACGGTCCCGGCGAGGATGTAGAACGACTCGGACAGGGACCGGTGGAAGTGCGGCGACGGGCCGCTCGGCACCGCCCCCATCTCCCACCGGTACAGCCCGAACTGCCCGGTCGTCGAGGCGCCCGTCGCCAGGTAGTGGACGCGGGTCCCGTTCTCGTACACGAAGTCGGGGTCGGTGGAGTCCGGACGGTAGGTGGCGTTGATCTCGCCCTTGTCACCGTGGTACCGGGGCTCTGGGTAGGTCATCGCGGGTCCTCTACAGGGTGATCTGGTAGACCTTGCGGAGCGTCTCGTGGACGGTCCAGGTGGTGCGCGCGCCCTCGGTGAAGACGCCCACGTCGCCGGGGCCGACCTCCAGCGTCGGGCCGTCCTCGACGGTGATCGTGGCGCGTCCGGTCAGGACGGTGAAGATCTCGTCGGCCTCCACGTCGGTGACCGTACCCGGAGTGATCTCCCAGATCCCGCGCTGGACCGTTCCATCCTCGTGCAGGACCTTGCTGAACATGCGCGGCTCACCCGCCAGCACGGTCGCGGGGTCGAGCCCGTCCTCGTCCAGGACGGCGTCGCTCACGGTGAGCGAGAAGGTCATGTCGTGCTCCTTTGGGGCGTTCCTGCCCGGAGCGTATCGACATGTCGTTCCTTCCCGCTGCCCCGAAGCGGCCCTGCCGCACGAATCGGCTCAGGTCACGTAGCGGCGGTTCACCCTGATCAGAGGGGAGCGGCGGCGGGCCACGTAATCGGCCGCCAGGACCTCGGCGACGAACAGGAGGTGGTCGCCCGCCTCGATCGTCTGCCGGGTCTCGCATTCCAGCGCGGCCAGCCCGGACTCCACGATCAGCGCGTCCGACCGTGGGCCCCGGTGGTGCGGCTCGGACGCCAGCAGGATCCGCGCGGACGGACGTCCCGCCGCGGCGAACCGTCCGGCCAGCGCCCGCTGCTCCGCGCTCAGCACCGTCACCGCCCAGCGCGGACGGCGCTGGAGCACCTCGGCCAGGTAGCCGTCCGAGGCGACCCCGGCCAGCACCATCGGCGGCTCCAGCGACACCGACATGAACGAGGTGACCGTGGTGCCGAGATCGTCCCGTTCGTCCCGGACGGTCAGCACCACGACCCCGGTCGCGAAACCCGCGACGGCCTCGGTGAACTCGACCTCGTTCAGCGGATGTCCCAGGTGCCGGGCAGGGTGAGCGGACCGGCGGACGGCAGTCCGAGCCGCGCGGCGAGCCCGCCGAGCGAGCCCCAGCCGTCGAACCGCGCCGACGCGGCGGTGCGGTCCTCGCTGGACTCGGGCGGACGCAGCCGTTCCAGAGGCGAGGTGTGCGGGAACGTGCGGATCGGGGCGTCGGCCGCGAGCCCGGCCTTCTTCCGCGCCAGGTCGAACGCCAGGTCGAGGCCGCCCAGCTCGTCCACCAGGCCGCTGGCCTGCGCGTCCGCGCCCGTCCAGACCCGGCCGCGGGCCAGCTCGTGGACGCGCTCGCGGGTCATTCCACGGCCCTCGGCGGCCTTCCCGGTGAAGTCGTCGTAGATCTTGTCGAGCGAGGCGTTGATCCGCTCCCACTCCGAGTCGCTGAAGTCCTTGGTCGCGCTGAACATGCGGGCGTGCGCGCCGTCCTCGACCGCGCCGAGGCCGATCCCGACCCGGTCGAGCAGCCCGTTCACCACGGCCTTCCCGACGACCACGCCGATCGATCCGGTGATCGTCCCGGGCTGCGCCACGATCGTGTCGGCGGCCATCGCGACGTAGTAGCCCCCGGACGCCGCGACGTCGCCCATCGACACGATCACGGGCTTGCCCGCCTTGCGCGCGAGGACGACCTCACGCCAGATCGCGTCGGACGCCACCGCCGACCCGCCGGGGCTGTTCACCCGGAACACGATCGCCTTGACCTTGTCGTCCTTCACCGCCGCGCGGAACGCCGCGCCGACCGTGTCCGAGCCCATCGCGACGCTCTGCCCGGGAAGCGGCCCGCCGCGTCCGCTGCGTCCGAGCCGGATCTGCCCGTGCCCGTTGATCAGGGCGACGCCGTCGTGCCGCCCGGGCTGCGGGATCCGCTTCGCCAGGCCGTGCGTCCGGTTGTACCGCGCGACGTACCTGAGCTGCGCGTCCTCGCCCGCCTTCGCCTTCAGGTGCGCGTACACCTCGTCGCGGTAGCCGAGCTTGTCGACCAGCCCGGCCTCGAGGGCCTCGTCCGCGAGCAGCGGGCCCTTGTCGGTCAGCTCGCGGACCCGCTCCGGGCTCATCCCGCGCGCCTCCGCGATGCCCTTCGCGAGCTGCTCGCCGAGCGACTCGACGAGCCGCTTGGACGACTCCTCGTGTTCCGGCGTGTACGCCTTCTCCATGAAGGTGTTCGCCATCGTCTTGTACTCGTAGCGCTTGGCGAACCGCGGCTGGACGCCCGCCTTCTCCAGCGCGCCGGCGAAGAACGGCTCCTCCAGCGCCACGCCCGTCAGCCCGACCTCGCCGGTCGGCTGCAGGTACACGCGGTCGAACGCCGACGCCAGGTAGTAGGGCACCGTGCCGCGCCCGCCCTCGCCGAACGTCTCGGCCCACGCGACCGTGTACTTCCCGGCCTCGCGCAGCGCGGTCACCGCGTCCCGGACCTCCTGGACGAGCGCCAGCCCGGCCCCGCCGGTCACCTTCACCACAAGCGCCCTGACCCGGGCGTCCGAGCGCGCGCGGCGCAGCCCGTCGAGGACGTCGCGCAGGTGCGTCCGCCGCATCGCGAGGACCGCCGACAACGGGTCGCCGGGCGGGGCCTCCACGATCCCGTCGGTGAGGTCCAGCTCCAGGACCAGCGGAGCGGTACGCCGCTCGCGCGCCTGCCGGATGACGTTGACAACGTTGCCGGGATCCACCATGCCTCCCACCCTATGCGCCGTGCGGGCCATCCGGACGGCGGCCGGGCCGGGTGTGGATCAGCGGTCGGACCAGCCGTTGTGCCGTATGCGGCGCAGGGCCTGGGATCAGCGGTCGAAGGCGCGGTTGGGCAGGACGGACGCGCTCGCCTGCGCGAACACACGGCCGTCCGCGTCGGTGATCGCGGCGTTGGCGACCATGCGGGTGCGGCCCGGGTGCACGCAGGTGCCGGTCACCGTGTACGGCACCCCCGCCTGGACGGGCCGCAGGTAGTCGACGTTCAGGTTGAGCGTCAGCATCGGCATGAAGTGCTCGCACGTGGACGACCCGGCGAGGCACACGGCGTTGTCGAGGATCATCGCCACATAGCCGCCGTGCACGATCCCGCCGGGGTTGCAGAGGTGCTCGCCGGGGGTCCAGCCGACGGCGATCAGGCCGGACTCGGCGGACCGGAATTCCATCCCGAGGTGCTCGTCCACCTGGGAGACGTGCGGGAACGCGCCGTCCGCCATCGCCTGGATCAGCTCCGCTCCGGACAGCTCGTCCCACATGCGGGCGTGCTCGGCCTGGGCGGCCGCGGCGGGTCGGGTCTGGGCGCTCAACGCTGCTCCCTCGGATGGACGGGTCTGGCGGACGGGTGAGGCGGACGGGTGGGGGCGCGGACGGTTGAGGCGGACGGGACAACCGAAGGGTATTCGGGGCGGCGATGCGCGGGCATGTGCACTTCGTCACGGCTAGTGTCGCGGACATGGGAGACGGCGACGGCTGGACGCGGTGTGAACAGGGGCATAAGCACTGGGGCCGGTTCGGCGCGTCCGGGCTGCTGCCCTATCACCGGGGTCCGGACGGCGTCGTCCACGTGCTTCTGCAGAAGCGCGGGGCCTTTGGGCCCGGCGGCGGGACGTGGGGCATGTTCGGCGGTGCCAACCACAGCCACGAGGACCCGATCACGGGCGCCATCCGCGAAACGGGCGAGGAGAGCACGTTCGACGCGTCCGACGCCGATCTGATTGGAACCCGTACTGAGGACCACGGGAACTGGTCGTTCACGTCGGTCGTCATGTCCGTCCCCGAAATGACCGCCGTTCGGGGCGTTTCGTTCGAGACGCGCCGCGCCGCGTGGGTTCCCGTAGACAAGGTCGAGGCGCTCAAGCTGTTCGCGCCGTTCGCCGGGACCTGGCCGGTGCTGCGGGAGGCGCTCTTCGAGGTCGTCCTGATCGTGGACGCCGCGAACGTCGTCGGCGCGCGCGCGGAACACGGCTGGTGGCGCGACCGGGCCGGGGCGAACGCGCGTCTCCGCGACGACCTGGCCGTCATCGCCGAGGGCGTCACCGACCTGCCCGGCGTGCCGGTGCCCTATGACACCGCGTACCCGGCGATCGTCCAGGCGGTGGAGGGGGCCGCGCGCTCGGTGTCCTCGTCCGACTGGGTGGAGGTCAGCCCGGCCCCCGGCAGCGGGGACGATCACATCGTCGAGCTCGTCGCGGGCACCGGACCGGGGGAGAAGGCGCTGGTCATCACCGCCGACCGCGAACTCAAGACCCGGGTCGCGGCGGCCGGCGGAGCCGTCGCCGGACCCCGCTGGCTCCTCGGCCGCCTGGGGGCCCGGTCAGGCTAGGGCTGGATCTTGTGCCCGGCGGCCTGGAGCGCCTCGGTCGCGACCTTGAGCTTGTGCTCGGGCACGAGGACGAGGTCCGCGTGATAGGTCGACGCCACGAACACCGACACCCGGGCCTCGGCCAGGGGGCCCACGACGGCGGCGAGCATGCCGGGCATGTCGAGGGAGTGCGCGGTCGCCCCGCCGTAGAAACCCACCCAGCGGTCGGCCTCCACGTAGGGCGGTGCCTCGCGGACGACCGTCAGCCCCTCGGGCGCGCGCACGAGGGCCACCCACTCGTCGTCCTCGGGGAACACCGAGTTCGGCAGATGCTCCAGGACGAACTGGTTCGGGACGATACCGAGGGTCTGAGCAGTGGTCATTCCGCCACTGTATTCGCGTCCGCGACAGTGCCTGTGCTCGTGTCGGATTCCGGGTCGGCGGCGTCATCCGGCTCGGGAACCAGCCAGACGACGCCGAGCGGTGGGACGCGCATGGCGGCGGAGGCGGGCATCGCGTGGAGCGGCTCGTCGTGGGCTTCGACGCGTCCCATGTTGCCGACGCCGCTGCCGCCGTACTCGTAGGCGTCGGTGTTGAGCAGCTCCCGCCAGGCGCCGGGGCGCGGCAGCCCGACGCGGTAGTCCTCGTGGGCGTCTCCGGAGAAGTTGACGACGCAGGTCAGGGGCGTGCCGTCCGCCGCGTACCGGACGAACGAGAGGACGTTGCCCTCGGCGTCGTTGGCGTCGATCCACTGGAATCCCTCAGCGGACGCGTCGCGCGTCCACAGCTCCGGCCGTTCCCGGTAGGCGTGGTTGAGGTCGCGCACGAGCCTCTGGACGCCGATGTGGTTCGCGCCTTCGGCGGCGTTGTCCAGAAGCCACCAGTCCAGGGCTCGGCTCTCGGACCATTCGGCCCCCTGGCCGAACTCTCCGCCCATGAAGAGAAGCTGCTTTCCCGGATGTGACCACATGTAGGCGAGCAGAGTCCTGAGCCCCGCGAACTTCTTCCAGGTGTCGCCGGGCATCTTCTCCAGCAGCGACCCCTTCATGTGCACGACCTCGTCGTGCGAAAGGGGAAGGACGTAGTTCTCCGAGAACGCGTACACCATCGAGAAGGTGATCTCGTTGTGGTGGTAGTGCCGGAACACGGGATCGTGCTCGAGGTAGTTGAGGGTGTCGTGCATCCAGCCCATGTTCCATTTGAGGCCGAACCCGAGCCCGCCCAGGTGTGTGGGACGTGAAACCCCAGGCCAGGCCGTCGACTCCTCGGCGATCGTGACGATTCCGGGGTTCCGCTTGTAGGCCGTCGCGTTCATCTCCTGGAGGAACGAGATGGCCTCCAGGTTCTCCCGGCCGCCGTAGACGTTGGGCTTCCATTCGCCGTACTTCCGGGAGTAGTCCAGGTAGAGCATGGAGGCGACGGCGTCCACGCGGAGGCCGTCGACGTGGAATTCCTCGAGCCAGTAGCAGGCGTTCGCGACGAGGAAGTTGCGCACTTCCGCGCGTCCGAAGTTGAAGACGTAGGTCCCCCAGTCCGGATGCTCGCCCTTGTCGGGGTCGGCGTGCTCGTAGAGAGCCGTCCCGTCGAAGCGCGCCAGTGCCCATTCGTCCTTCGGGAAATGCGCGGGAACCCAGTCGATGATGACGCCGACGCCCGCCTGGTGCAGCCGGTCCACCAGATGCCGGAAGTCGTCCGGCGTGCCGAACCGGGAGGTGGGGGCGTAGTAGGACGTGACCTGGTACCCCCAGGACGGTCCGTACGGATGCTCGGCCACCGGCAGGAACTCCACGTGCGTGAAGCCCATGTCGCGCACGTAAGTGGTGAGGGCGTCCGCGAGGTCCCGGTAGCTCAGGCCGGGACGCCACGACCCCAGATGCACCTCGTACACGCTCATGGGCTCGTCCACCCAATCGCGTCCTTTGCGGTGGTCCATCCAGTCGCCGTCGCCCCACTCGTAGGACGACTCGTACACGCGCGAGGCCGTGGCCGGGGGCGTCTCGGTGTACCTCGCCATGGGGTCCGCCTTGGTGCGCCACACATGGTCCTCACCGAGGATCTGGAACTTGTAGGCGTCGCCGTCGCCCACGTCCGGGACGAACAGCTCCCACACGCCCGTGGAGCCGAGCGACCGCATCGGATGGGTGCGCCCGTCCCAGTGGTTGAAGTCGCCGACGACGCGCACGCCGCGCGCGGTCGGCGCCCACACGGCGAACGCCGTCCCCGAGACGGGTCCGAACGCCGAGTCGTACGTCCGGACGCGTGCCCCGAGAGTCCGCCAGAGCTCCTCATGGCGTCCCTCGCCGAGCAGATGCAGGTCCAGCTCGCCGAGAGTGGGGAGATGCCGGTACGGGTCGTCCTGGACGATCTCAGGGCCGCCGGGATAGGTCACGGCGAGCCGGTAGTCGGGCACCGCCTGCGGCGGACCGGACATGTTGGACAGTGAGGCCCCCGGCGGCAGCGTCCCGGTGAACACGCCCGCCTGGTAGTGGCGCAGCCGTTTCCGGTCGCCGTTCGGCAGCAGCACCTCGACCCGCTCCGCGAGGGGGCGCAGCGCCCGGACCGTCACTCCCGTCCGCCCCGCGTGCGCGCCGAGGACGGAGTGCGGATCGTGGTGGTCGCCTCCGACGAGCCGGTCGATCTCCGCGCGGGTCACTCGTGTCATCGGGCGCTCCTCCCGGGGGTGAGGGCGAGGGGTTGATGTCGATGGGTGCGTGTGTGCGCCCCTAGCCATGCCCCGAGATGCGCCCCTCTCACCCGGTTTCTGGTTGGTGACCCCAGGTGAAGGGGAGGCGCGTGATGCCGTTGTCGAAGCTGGAGAGCAGGTACTCGGGCTCCCCGCACGCGCGCAGGCCGGGCAGCCTGCCGAACAGCTCCTGGAACAGGATGCGCAGCTCCATGCGCGCGAGGTTCGCCCCAAGGCACAGGTGCGGCCCAGGCCCGCCGAACCCGACGTGTGGGTTGGGGGAGCGGGTGATGTCGAAGGCGTCCGGGTCGGTGAACACCTCGGGGTCGCGGTTGGCGGCCGGGTAGAACAACACCACCTTGTCGCCTGTCCTGAGCGGATGCCCGTTCAGCTCATGCCCGGTGGTCACCGTCCTGCGGAACTGGATGATCGGGGACGCGTGCCGGACGATCTCCTCGATCGCCGTCCCGATCCGCTCGTCGTACCGGGACAGCAGCAGGTCGCGCTGGTCCGGATGGTCGGTGAACAGCTTCAGCCCGTGCGCGAGCGCGTTGCGCGTGGTCTCGTTCCCGGCCACCAGCAGCAGGTCGAAGAACGACCCGAGCTCCTTCACCGACAACCGCTCGCCGTCGGGATTGGCGTTGACGAGCGCCGACACCAGGTCGTCGGCCGGGTTCTCCCTGCGCGCCTCGCCCAGGCGCGCGACGAGTCGGTGCAGATCCACGATCGCCTTGAGGTTCCCCGCCAGCAACCGCATCGTGCGGGGGCTCGCCAGCGACCCGCGCACACCGGAGTACTCCGTCATGGCGTCGATCCGGGACAGCACGTACGGACGGGTCTCCTCGGGGATGCCCATCATCGAGCAGATGACGTTGATCGGCAGCCGCGCCGCGACCTGCCCGACGAAGTCGCCCGGCCCCTCCGCCAGGACGTCGTCGACGATGCGCGCCGCCGTGGCCCGGATGTCGTCCTCGATCTTCGCGAGCATCTTCGGCGTGAACGCGCGGAACACGATGCGCCGCAGACGCGCGTGCGCGGGGTCGTCCATGTTCACCATCGGCGTGCCGAACACCTTCGACAGCCACGGCGGAGGCTCCGGCGACGTCGCGGCCGGTTCGCTGGAGAACACCTTCGCGTTGCGGCTGGCCGCCACCACGTCCGCATGCCGGACCAGCGCGTAGAAGCCCTTGCCCGAGCGGACGAATGGGACCCGGGGTTCGGCGAAGTGGACTGGGGCGCCGCGCTCGCGCAGGCGCGCGAAGTCCGCGAGCCGTTCGTCCGGCGGACGGTCCCAGAACCCGATGTCGACCAGGTCGATGTCTGCGGCGAGCGCCATCACGTTCCCCCTGTGGCCATCACGTGCCCTGCGTCCGGCCCCCGAAGGCCCGGCGACGCGATCCGGTCGAAGACGATCCGGTCAACGGCCCATCCACTTGACCTCGTACGGCGCGAGGTCCACCTTGTGCCCGCCCACCTGGGCCGACACGGGAGTGTCCCGGGTGTTCACCAGGACCATCTCGTGCGCCTGCGCGAGGACCCGCACGGACGGGTCGGACGACCGGACGTCCACGAGTCTGGTCCCCGGGGGGAACCAGCGGGCGAAGTTCTGCAACATGACCAGGTTCGGCGTCGCACCCCCACCCTGCGACGAGCCGAACCACAGGCACCCGGCGCAGCTCCCCGACGTGTGGGTCTGCGGGCTCCAGTAGTACGCGCTGGACGCCCCGCCCCGGACGAACTCCATGAACGCGGCCGTCAGCACCGCGCCCCTGTGCTCGTCCGACCAGTCCGAACCGTCCGGCTCCACGTACCACTCGGCCCACCACACCGGCAGCTTCGGATCCAGGCCGCGCAACCATTTCGTCGCGTCGGAGAACTTGGCGAGCGTCTCGAACTCGTTCATCCTGACGTCTTTTTGCTGTGGCAGAGAAGAACCGTCAACGGCGAGGAAATCCGCACCGGCCTTGTGCTTGGACCAGTACTTCACCGCGTCCAGGCCACGCTGGTCCATGCTTCCCCAGACACCGTGCAACTCCGAGGGCGGACCATAGGCCCTACCAGGGGCGTCACTGTTGAGGACGATGTACGGGCCACCGATCCTGAGGTCGGGATCCACCTTCTTCAGCGCCGCGTACACCTTGTTGTAGAGCGTGGTGTAGCCCTCGTAGTCCCAGCGGTTGGCCCTGTTGTTCCAGAAGCCTTTGAACTCGTTCCAGACGGCGTAGTACCTCACGTCCGGATAGCGCTGGGCGACCTTCGCGGCGAGATTCGCGAAATCGTCGAAATGCTGGGACGCGACCGCGTCCTCGAGGTGCGTCCAGTCGGTCTGGCCCTGCGCTCCGCCCTTCATCCAGTCCGGCGAGCAGCACAGCGTGATCACCGGCGTGCCCCTGGTCTTGCGGATCACGCTCATCCGGTGGTCGAGCGAGGCCCAGTTGTACTCGCCGGGGCTCGGCTCGGGGTTGTCCAGCCCCCACCCCATGATGGGTGTGACCTGCGGCATCGCCTCCCGCGAGAGGTCGCGGAGCGCCTGCGCCGGACCCTGCTGGGTGTCGACCGACACCTGCGTGTGGGTGAAGCCCCACGCGGGCCAGCTCGTCGGCGCGTCCGGCGCCACCCGGGACGCGGGCCCCACCGGACGCGTCGGCCCGAACCCGACGCCCCCGGCCTGCCACCCCGTCGTCCAGATCACCAGAGCCGAGGTCAGCACCCCCGCGAGCGCCGCGAGGAGCGCGACCGGAAGCAGACCCCGGCGACGCCTCCGCCCGTGCCTCCCCCTGCTCCCCCGGAACACCCCCCGCCGCGACCCGCCCCGCCCATCGGACCGCGCGCGCCTTTTACTCGGCCGCGCGCGCCGCTCACCGGACGCCGCGCGCCGCTCACCGGACGCCGCGCGTCGTTCGCCGGACGCCGCGGTGTGATCCGGCTCCGGCATGTCATGGGTCCGCGACCGAACGTCCACGTGCGCCTCCCGTGATCGGCGTCATGCGCGCACGTCTGTTAGAACGTCGCGGACGGGGGCCGGGTTCGTCCCCGTCTTCCATTTGGCCGTCATATCTGCCTAACCCCTGTGCGGCCTGTCGCGGAACCCCCACCCGTACGACCCGGCTGCGTCCCGTGCACGACCGCGTCCGCCCCGGCAAAAGCTCGGCCAAACGGCTGCGGGACGGCTGGGAACCGTGCGTCAGGAGAATGTGCCGTGCCGAGCCCGTTCCAGCGGAAGAACCGCTCTGCGCGACCGCACGGACGACACGACTTCTTGTTGGGGTCGCGCCGATGTGTCATCCGTGCGGTCACGTCCTCCTGGCCCGGGGGGTGACGTCCACCCCACCGACCAGAGCTCCATTCCTGTGTCACCTGAGCGCCACAGGTCACTGTCGTCGCGGTGCGGTAGAGCCCGGCCCGCCCCCGACTCCGGGCCGGGCTCCGGCGCCCCGAAAGCCCGTCTCACCGCTCGCCGCCGTCCTTGCGGGACTGCTCGGCCAGAAGCTCGCGGAGGCCGCCGGAGTCGTCGGCGGCCACGGTCATCGCATATCCGGCCTGGAGTTGGGCGTCGGTGAGGTCGCCGCTGCGGGTCGCGTACCACCGGCCCGCGTCGCTGCGCCACACCAGCCAACCCGGGTACTCGCGCTCGATGGTCGTCTTCAGATCCTCGAAGTCGCCCATCAAGGTCGTCCTTTCCCCGGGGCGGCGGTTCTGTATACAAAAGTCTTACTCGGTCGAAGAGGTGTCAAGCTGTCCGTAAGTGGACCGTCCCCTCACGGACAGTGCCTAGGGAGGTGAGCCCGTGGCCGAACGCCCGGCCTACCTGCGCATCGCCGACACCATCCGCGACCAGATCCGCTCGGGCACGTATCCACCCGGATCCCGCCTGCCCACCATGCGGGATCTCGGCGAGGAGTTCGGTGTCTCGGAGATCGTCGTCCGCCAGGCGTTCGCGCTCCTGCGCGGCGAGGGACTGATCGAGTCGCGGCGCGGCGCGGGCACCATGGTCCGGCACACGCCCCCGGTCCGCCGCATCGCGATGGACCGGTACCGCAGGTTCACGGCGGCGCCCCCCGGACGCGACACCCCGCTGCCGCCCGCCACCACCTTCACCCACGACCAGCGGATCGGCTGGCAGGAGTACCGGCTCGACCGCGAGTTCACCCGCACCCAGGCGACCCCCGACCTCGCCGCCCTCTTCGAACTCCCCGTCGGCACCGAGCTTCTGCGTCGCCGGTTCGTCTTCTACGCGCGCGGCGACCCGCAGCAGATCTCGGTCAACTACCTGCCCTGGGACCTGGTCGCCGAGACCCCCGTCTCCGACCCCGCGCGCGAGCCGTGGCCCGGCGGCACCCTCGCGCAGCTCGTGTACCTGGGCCACCCGCCCACCCGCGTCGAGGAGTCCGTCGGCGCGCGCATGCCGACCCCCGAGGAGGCCGAGACCCTCGGCATGGGCGCGGGCGTCCCCGTCTTCGCCATCACCCGCCGAATGATCTCCGACGCCCGGATCCTCGAGGTCTGCCGCGACATCGTCATCCCCGCCGACCGCGCCGTCCTCGACTACGCCATCGACCTCACCCCC
>NZ_JADG01000024.1 GCF_000518265.1 Actinomadura oligospora ATCC 43269
CCCCCCAGCCAACAGCCCAGCCCACACAACCACCGCCACCCCGGCACTCCCGGTCGCCTCCAGCGCGGCACCCCCGGTCAACGCCAACGCGGCGCACCCCACCCCTGGCACAGCACGCCTGGCAGACGGCCTTGCGGTACGCCTCCTCCGGGCCGCGTCCCCGACCAACAGCAACGCGACACCCCCAGCCACCGCCAACCCGACGCGCCCGGCCAACGGACGTGAGGAACACCCGACCAGCGACAGCACGACACACCTGCCCCCTGGCGGCACACCACACACAACCACCGCCACCACGGCACGCCTGGCGGACGGCCTCGCCGTACGTCTCCTTGGAGGCCGCACGGCACGGATGGCGGACGGCCGCGCGGTGCGCTTTCTCGGGGGCGTACCGGCGCGCCCGGTCGACGGGGGCGTCGACGGCGGCGCTGCCCGCACGGCCACCGACACCACGGCACGGGTGGCGGACGGGATCGCGGTGCGTCTCCTTGGGGGCGGCGTGGGAGGGGCGGCCGAGGGCGGTGTGGGGCGTTCGGGTGCTGTTCGGGTGGGTTGGGTTGGTGGTGGCAGGGCTGCGGGGGTGGCTGGGAGGAGTGGGGCGCTTCTGGCTGGAGGGCCTCCGGGGTCTGGGGGTGGCGGGGTGGGGGCGGCGGTCGGGGCCGTGACGGGTCTGGTCGCAGTCCAGGGGTTTCGGCCGGTCGGAGTGGTGAGCCCTCCTCGTGGTCTGCGGGGCATGGTGCGACCGGGCGCGTTTCCGCCCGGGGCCTCCCTTGGGGGGACGCGGACGGGGGGCCAGGTGGGCCGCGCCGAGGCGCGGGTGCGGTCGGGGAGTCATGTTCCGGAGCGGAACGTGGCCGGGGCGGACGAGACGGCGACCGTGGAGCGGCAGATGGACGGGCTGCTGGCACGCTTGGGCACGCCGGTGACCGTTCTGCCACGGACGTCGGCGATTCCGGGGTCCGGGGCGCGGCGGAGGCTGTCCGAACAGGTGCGGATCCCGGTGTACTTCCACGTGTTGCACAACGGGAGCACCGGAGACATCTCCGACGCGCTCGTCCGCAAGCAGATCGCCGCGCTGAACTCCGCCTACGGCGGACGGTACGGCGGAGCCGACACCGGCTTCTCGTTCGACCTCCAATCGATCAGTCGTTCCGACAACGCGTCCTGGTACTCCAACCCGGAGGCGACCGAGCGGGAGTTCAAGCCCCTGCTCCGCCGCGGCGACGCGGGGGCGCTCAACCTCTACAGCGCCGACCTCGGCGACGACCTCCTCGGCTGGTCCACCTTCCCCTGGCTGTACAAGGGCGCGCCGCAGATGGACGGCGTGGTGATCCACGTCGGCAGCATGCCGGGCAGCACGATCGAGCACTTCAACCACGGGTTCAGCGCCGTCCACGAGACCGGGCACTGGCTGGGTCTCTTCCACCCGTTCGAGGGCGGCTGCACCGGCCCGGGCGACTACGTCGATGACACCCCGCCCGAGCGCGACGCCACCAACGGCTGCCCCGCGAACAAGGACACCTGCCCGGCGCCCGACGCCGACCCCGTCCACAACTTCATGGACTACGCGTGGGACGCCTGCATGACCCAGTTCACCCACGACCAGGGCGTCCGCGCCCACAAGGCGTACACCGCCTACCGCTCCTGACCCGCCCACGCCGCTTCTGACCCACCCACGCCGCCCCTGGCCCGCCCACGCCGCTCCGGACTCGCCCACGCCGCCCCTGGCCACCCACTGACGTGCAGGTCAGCCCCACTCCGTTCCAGGGCGGCACCGGGGCCGCTTCAGGATGATCCCAAGCCGCTTCAGGACGGCTCCGGGGCACTCCTGGACCGCTGCCAGCCGGCCCTCCAGGCCCGCCAGAGCGGCTCCGGCGCGCCAGAGCTGCTCCAGGGACGCCCGGGAGCCGCCTGGGGGGATTCCGGGCCACCCGGCGTGGACGGGTCGTCAGGGGGCGGCGGCGCGGGCCTGGGTGAGAGCCGCGGTGGTTTCGGGGGGAAGGCGGCGGACGGCCTCGCGGAAGGTCACGCCCGACATGCGGGCGAGGTGGCGGGACGTCCAGTCGGTGACCCAGGCCGGGTCCTTCTTGGACAGTTCGCGCAGCACCCAGCCGACGGCCTTGCGAATGAAGAACTCCTTCTCGTCGAGCGACACCTCCCCGTAGTGATCGATGCGTGCCAGGTCGGGGGTCTCCCGCCTGATTCCGGCCAGCAGCGCCAGGATCGCCGTGCGCCGTATCCACATGTACTCGTCGCCGAGCCATCCATCCAGCTCGTCCGCAACCTGTGGACAACTCAGCGCCATCACTCCGACGACCTTCTCGGCCAGGACGTCCACCAGCGCCCACGTACAGGAATCACGCACGAGCCGCTCGACGGCCCCGAGGTCCCACGCCTCCAGGACGTCCACCCGCCGGGCCAGCACCTCGACGGCGGCAAGGCGAACCTCGTGCACCGGACGGCCGGACTCGGTCACCGTCCACAGGCCGTCCACCAGCGCCAACAGGTCGTCCCGGGACGGCCGCGCCCGCACCGACGCGACCGCTATGCGGCGCACCGTGGGCACCGGCACCCCGATATGGCTGAAGGAACTCTTCAGATAGCGCCGCTCAGCCTCCGACCGCACGGGATCCTCGTGCGCGCGCAACTCTCGAACGATCCGGCTGACCTCGTCAGGCACATCCACGCCCGAACCCTAACGCCCACCCATCCCGCCCCAGAGGCGCCAAGCGACCCCAGAGGCCCCAAGAGCCCCAGGCCCGGCCCCAGACGGCCCAAGCGACCCCAGACGGCCCAAGCCAGCCCCCCAGCAGCCCAGACCCGGAGGTCAGGTGATGTCGACGATCGGCAGGCGCAGGGCGGCGGGGGCGTCCGCCGGGACGACCGGGTTCTTCGGCGTGACGGCCGAAACGCGCTGGTAGGACGCCCCGAGCACCGGACGGAGGTCGTCCTCGCCCTTGTTCGGCCACAGCGACATCGCCCGCTCCGCCTGCGCCGTGATCGTCAGGGACGGGTTGACCCCCAGGTTCGCCGAGACCGCCGAGCCGTCCACGACGTGCAGGCCGGGGTGGCCGTAGACGCGGTGGTACGGATCGATGACGCCGGACTCCGGGGAGTCGCCGATCACGCAGCCGCCGAGGAAGTGCGCGGTCATCGGGATGTCGAACAGGTCGCCCCAGGTACCGCCCGCGATCCCGCCGATCTCCTCGGCGATCTCACGCGAGGCGGCGTGCCCCTCCGGGATCCAGGTCGGGTTCGGCTCGCCGTGCCCGGCCTCGGCGCGGACGTCCCAGCCGAGCGGGCCGCGCTGCGGGCGCAGCGTGATCGAGTTGTCCCGGGTCTGCATGACCAGCGCGATGACCGTCCGCTCCGACCAGTGCCGCACGTCCAGCAGCTGGATGAGGTCACCCGGCCGCCGCACGGTCTCCCGCAGGAACTTCACCAGCCGCGGCCGGTGCTTCTCGCCGGGCCGGTCGCCGTCGATGAGCAGCGTCTGGAGGGTCGCCATCAGGTTCGAGCCCTTGCCGTACCGGACGGGCTCGATGTGCGTGTCGGGCGTCGGGTGGAACGACGAGGTGATCGCGACGCCGCGCGAGAAGTCCTCCCCGGCGTGCCCGTTGCGCCGTCCCGCGCCGAGGATCGCCTCGGAGTTCGTCCTGGTCAAGTGACCCAGCCGGTCCGAGAGGCGCGGCAGGCGGCCGGTGGTCTTGAGCTTGTGCAGGAGCTTCTGCGTCCCGTACGTCCCGGCGGCGAACACGACCTGCCCGGCGGTCAGCGTCTTCCGGTTCCGCCCGAACGAGCCCGTCCGGACGATCTCGACCGAGTACCCGCCGCCGGTGAGCGGCGTGACCTGCGTGACCCGGCTGAGCGGCACGATCCGCGCGCCCGCCTTCTCCGCGAGGTACAGGTAGTTCTCGGTGAGCATGTTCTTCGCGCCGTGCCGGCAGCCGACCATGCACTCGCCGCACTCGGTGCAGCCGCGCCGCTGCGGGCCCGCCCCACCGAAGAAGGGGTCGCTCGCCGTCCGCCCCGGACCGTCCCCGAAGTACACCCCGACCGGCGTCCGGACGAATGTGTCGCCCTTGCCCATCCGCTCGGCGACGTTGCGCATCACCTTGTCCGCGGCCGTGATCGTCGGGTTCTGGACGACCCCCAGCATCCGTTTCGCCTGGTCGTAATAGGGGGCGAGCTCGGCCTGCCAGTCGGTGATGTGCGCCCACTGCCGGTCCCTGAAGAACGGCTCCGGCGGGACGTAGAGGGTGTTGGCGTAGTTCAGCGATCCGCCGCCGACCCCGGCCCCCGCGAGCACCATGACGCGGCTGGACGAGCGGCCCCGGATCAGGTGGATGCGCTGGATGCCGGTGAGGCCGAGCGCGGGCGCCCAGACGTACCGGGCGACGCGCCAGTTGTTCTTCGGCAGGCCAGGATGCCGCGCGCCCGCGGCCCCCGACTGCCCGCTGTCGAAGCGGCGTCCCGCCTCGATCACGCCGACCCGGTACCCCTTCTCGGTCAGCCGCAGCGCGGTCACACTGCCGCCGAACCCCGACCCGATGACCAGGACGTCATAGTCGTGCATCGCCCGCGCCCGTCCCGTCTACTTGATCCGGAGCTTCTTCATGACCTTGACGCCGTTCGCCAGCAGGTCGGCGAACGTGTCGTAACCGACCCCGCCCGGCGGTTCGAGGTCGATCCAGTGCTGGCTGGCGACCGTCTGCGCCTCGGTGAACTTCAGCAGGCCCTCCGAGCCGTGCCGCCGTCCGACGCCGGACTGCTTGAACCCGCCCATCGGCGCGTCGTAGGAGATGAACGCGGCGCCGTAGCCGTCGTTCACGTTGACCGTCCCGGCCTGGAGGCGCGCGGCGACGCGGCGGCCCCGCGCGACGTCCCGGGTCCAGACGGAGGCGTTGAGCCCGTAGGGCGTGTCGTTCGCGACGTCGATGACCTCGTCGACGTCCGAGAACTTGTAGACCGAGACGACCGGGCCGAACGTCTCGCTGGCGCACAGGTCCATGTCGGACGTGACGCCGGTGAGGACGGTCGGCTCGTAGAACAGCGGGCCGATGTCCGGGCGCGCCTTCCCGCCCGCGAGGACCGTCGCGCCCTCCCGGACGGCCTGGTCGACGTGCGCCGTGACGTTGTCGAGCTGCCGCTGGAAGGTCAGCGACCCCATGGACGCCTCGAAGTCCAGCCCGGTCCCGAGCCGCATGTCCTTGACCAGCTGGACGAACCGCGGCACGAACCGGTCGTGGATCGCCTCGTGGACGTACAGGCGCTCGATCGAGATGCACAGCTGCCCGGCGTTGGTGAAGCACGCGCGGACGGCCCCGCGCGCGGCGCGCTCCACGTCCGCGTCGTCCAGGACGATCATCGGGTTCTTGCCGCCGAGCTCCAGCGAGTACGACACCAGGCGCGGCGCGACCCGCTCGGCGATCGCCTTGCCGCCGCGCGTGGACCCGGTGAACGACACGTAGTCGGCGGCGTCCAGCAGCGGGTCGCCGATCTCGGCCGGGTCGCCGATCACGACCTGCCACAGGTCGCGCGGCAGGCCGAGGGAGACGAGCAGGTCCAGCACCCACAGGCTGGACAGGCAGGTCTGGGTGTCCGGCTTGTGCAGGACGGCGTTCCCGGCCAGGAGCGCGGGCACGATGTCGGACGCGCCGAGCGAGAACGGGTAGTTCCACGGCGAGATGAGCGCGACGACACCCTTCGGGTGGCGCAGCTCCTGCACGCGCGTGAGACCGGGCATCGTGCTGCGGCGCCGCTGCGGCCTCAACAGCTTCTCCGCGCGACGCGCGTAGTGCAGCGAGCAGAGCGCGACGTCGAGGAACTCCTCCATCGCGTGCCGCCGGGCCTTGCCCGTCTCCAGCTGGATGACGTCGAGGATCTCCGAGCGCCGGGCCACGAGCGCGTCCGGCAGGGCGAGGAACGGCCTGACCCGGTCGCGGACGGGCAGCGCGGCCCATTCCCGCTGGGCGCGCCGGGCGCGCTCGTACGCGCGCGTGATGTCACCGGCCGTCGTCAGCGGCAGAGTCGCGAGCGGCTCCCCGGTGAAGGGGGTGGGGATGGTCACGGTGGGCGCGTCCTCACCGGACGCGATGTGCGAGGCCAACCGGTCGATCTTGTGTTGCGGCAGCCGGTACGCGGCCGCCCCCGGGGCGGGGACCGTCGGAGATGCCATGCGTGCAGACTAAGGCTCCCCGAGCACCGGTGGCTACCCACCAGTAACGACTTGCTTTCCGTGAATTACGGCACATCTCACCTGCGAAGAAACGGAACGTTCCAGATTGACCGACTTGGTCGGTTGCCGGGACCCGGCCCGTCCCTCCGGTGTAAGCCGGACCCAGGAGGAGACACCAGGCGCGTCGCCGTCGCGCCGCCCGGGCCGTATCGCTGCCGCCCGCCCCGGGCCCGGCGGCAGCGTGCCCGACGAGAGGGGAACCCTTACATGACCTTCGCGGGCGGCGCGACGGGACCGGACCGAACGACCGACCACGAACCCGACCCCCCACAGACCCCCGAGCACCCACAGACCCCCGACCCCTCACAGACCCCCGAACACCCGCCGGCCCCCGGCACCCCGCCCCCTCACCCGCGGATCCGCCACGCCGAACCGGCGATGAGGCAGCGGGAGATGACCCGGCGGGAACGGCGGGAGATGACGCGCGCGGCGCTGCTGGAGGCGGCCGAGCGGCTGTGGGCGGAGCACGGCGTCCACGGCGCTTCCCTGGACGACGTGGCGTCCGCGGCCGGGCTGACCAAGGGCGCGGTGTACTCGAACTTCGCGGGCAAGACCGACCTGCTGCTCGCGCTGCTGGAGTACTGCACGCGCGAGCGCATCGGCACCCGGACGTGCGCGGAACTGCACGACACGAGCCGTCCGCCCGCGGAGCGGTTCGAACGCGCCGGTCTCGCCTACCGCCGCCGCCTGGAGGGGGGCCGGGCCCGCCTGACCGCCCTGCTGCTCGCCGAGTTCTGGCTGTTCGGGATGCGCGACTACGCGGCGGGCTGGCGGATCGCCGACTGGTACGCCGAATGCCGCGACGACCTCGCCCGCGACCTGCCCGACTCCGGCGGCGTCTCCCCCCACGACCGCGCCACGCTCGCGGTCGCCCTCGACGCGGGCCTGTCCCTCCAGCACCTGCTGGACCCCGACCGCGTCCCGGCCGAACTGTACGGAACCGCCATGCGCCTCATCCTCGGCGACGACTGACCACACGCGCACGGGCCGCGTCCGGCCTGCCCGGACGCGGCCCGAAGCCCGCAATCAAGCCTCTTTCACGCCCCGGAGCCTGGAGCTCGCCGGGGCGTCCGGTGAAGGCTCAGTCGTCGGACGCGCCGGGCGGGGCGATCGGGGCGTTGCCCTGCGACTGGACGCCGGGCATGATCCACAGCTTGCCCTTGGCGGCGGCGAAGACCGTTGCGAAGTTGGAGGTGTAGGCGGGGAAGGCCGAGCTGTCCATGAGGCTCAGCATCGCCTCGTCGTTGTGCCGGAGCGCGTCCCACGTGTAGCTGTGGCTGCCGGTGAGGATGACGCGGTGCCGTCCGCCGTTGTAGGACCCGTCGATCAGCAGGTACTTGGAGTGGGCCTTGTTCACCGCCTCGCCGGTGAAGTAGTGCACGTTCGGCCCGCCGTGGCTCCCCGGCTTGCTGAGCGCCTTCAGCGTGCCCGTCCCGAAGGTCGCGGCGACCACCTGGACGTCACAGCCCTGGTCGTCCAGCTTGGACAGCGTCTTGGCGACCTCGGTGCGGCTGAAGATGCCGCTGGACAGCCGGATCTTCGTCCCGCTCGAGCACTGCACCCGGTTGAGGACGTCCAGGACCGGGTCGCCGGACGCCTTCGGGAAGAACGCGACCGCGCGCTTGCCCGACCAGGTCTGCCGGTAGTAGTCCCCGTTCGCCTGGTGCCTGGCCAGCGTGTAGAAGTAGCCGCGGTAGGTCGTGTAGAGCTTGGTGTCGGCGAGCGTGTAGGCGTCGTTGTAGTCCGCGTACATGCCGCCGGTCGCGTTGCCCGACGTCTGGACGACCACGTTCCGCGAGGCGTACGTCTGCGAGAACGCGTAGAACTTGTTGTGGTTCTTGGCCCAGACGCCCTTCTCGGACGGCGCGATGCAGCCGCGCCCCTTCGGGCACACCACGATCCAGGACGACCCGCTCGTGCTCGTCCCCAGGTTGCGGGCCAGGTAGTCGTACACCGGCCGGTCCTGGGAGAGCGAGTCGTTGTCGATGACGACCCGCACCTTCACCTTGCGCTTCTTGGCGGCGACCAGTTCCTTCGCCATGCTCGACTGACGCAGCCTGAACAGAGCGACGTCGATCTCCGCCTTCGCGGGCGTGTTCCGGATCAGGCTCTTGATGTAGAGGTCGAGCGCTCCGGCCTTCTGCTTGTCCTTGCTGGGCAGATTGAACCGGGGCCCCTGCGTGACGTACACGCGCCGGGTGCCGCTCGCGGGCACGTTCCGGGTCGGGGACCAGACCCGCGATCCACCCCCAGGGGTGGCCGCAGGGCGCACTCCCTCTTCGGCCGAGGCCGCAGCGGCCCCCAGCCCCGTCGCCGCACCAGCGACGACCAGCCCACACAGAACAAGGGCGACGTGTCGCACGAGACCCCCCCGACCTTCGAACACGACAAGATCGGGACATTACCAACAATCAACCCCCACGAGAATCCCCTGAAGCGACACTTCTCGCCACCATCCACCGGCTCTCTCGCCTCACCGACAATCCACCCACCCCTCAAACCAGGCAAATCCCACCAAACTCCCTCGCCCCCACCAGCGCGCGCGGAACGGGCGAAGGCCGGTTCCGGACAAGGCGCCGTCCGGTGAGCGCGATGCGCCCGAGCCCCGGTGGAGTGGCCGACGAGCGCCCGGAGGTCGGACGGGATCCCGGGCGCGGGGTCAGGGGGCGGTGACGGGGACGATGTCGGGGGCGCCCCGGCGGCGGGCGTCGGCCTCCTGGTCGCCGTCCTGGGTCTGGGAGTCGCGCTCGGCCTCGATGCGCTTGCGGTAGTACTCGATCTCGCGGTCGCGCTGGCGCTTGGACCAGCCGAGGACGGGGGCGAGCAGGTCGGCGGCCTCCTGGGCGACGCCGACGCCCCGGTCCCAGGTCTCGATGGAGATGCGGGTGCGGCGGGCCAGGACGTCGTTCAGGTGGCGGGCGCCCTCGTGGGTCGCGGAGTAGACGATCTCGGCGCGCAGGTAGTCGTCGGCGCCGCCCAGCGGACGGCCGAGGTCGGGCTTCTCGGCGATCAGCCGGAGCAGGTCGTCGGTCAGCGTGCCGTGGCGGCGCAGCAGGTGCTCGATCCGCGCGACGTGCAGCCCGGAGCGCGCCGCGAGCCGGTGCCGCGCGTTCCACATCGGGACGAACCCGTCGCCGCCCACCAGCGCGACCCGGTCGGTGCAGGACTCGGCGATCCGGCCGTCCAGGCCGTGGACGACCGCGTCGATGGCGTCCTTGGCCATCACCCGGTAGGTGGTGAACTTGCCGCCCGCGACCAGCACCAGCCCCGGCACCGGGTGCGCCACGACGTGCTCGCGCGACAGCTTGGACGTCTCGTCGGTCTCGCCGGTCAGCAGCGGCCTCAGGCCCGCGTACACGCCCTCCACGTCGTCGTGCGTGAGCGGCGTCTTCAGGACGGCGTTGACGTGGTCGAGGACGTAGTCGATGTCGGCCTTGGACGCGGCGGGGTGCGCGCGGTCCAGGTCCCAGGCGGTGTCGGTGGTGCCGATGATCCAGTGCCGTCCCCACGGGATGACGAACAGCACGGACTTCTCGGTGCGCAGGATGATCCCCGTCGCCGAGTGGATCCGGTCCTTCGGCACGACCAGGTGGATGCCCTTGGACGACTTGACGTGGATCTGCCCGCGCCCGCCGACCAGTTCCTGGATGTCGTCGGTCCACACGCCGGTCGCGTTGACGACCTGCTTGGCGCGCACCTCACCGGTGGTGCCGGTCTCCAGGTCGCGGATCCTCACGCCCGTGACCCGCTCCCCCTCCCGCAGGAAGCCGGTGACCTGCGTGCGCGAGGCGATCCGCGCGCCGTACTCGGCGGCCGTGCGCAGCACCATCATCACGTAGCGGGCGTCGTCCATCTGGGCGTCCCAGTACTGGATCGCTCCAACGAACGCGTCCTTGCGCAGCGACGGGGCCAGTTTCAGCGCGCCGCGCCGGGTCAGGTGCCGGTGGCCCGGGACGCCCCGGGTGCTGCCCATCTGGAACGCCAGCGCGTCGTAGAGCGCCACGCCCGCGCCGAAGTACCCCCGCTCCCACACCCGGTGCGTGGTCGGCAGCAGGAACGGCACAGGCCGCACCAGATGCGGCGCGATCTGCTGGAGCAGCAGGCTCCGCTCGGTCAGCGCCTCCCGGACCAGCTCGAAGTTGTACTGCTCCAGGTAGCGCAGCCCGCCGTGGATGAGCTTGGACGACCGCGACGAGGTGCCCGAGGCGAAGTCGCGCGCCTCGACCACGGCGACCGACAGGCCGCGGGTGGCGGCGTCCAGCGCCGCGCCCGCGCCGACGATCCCGCCGCCGACCACCACGACGTCGTACTCCTCGCGCACCATCTCGTCGAGGGCCGCCGCGCGCTCGGCGGGCCCGAGCCGCGAGCTCCCGAGGGCGGTCACCGGTGATCCCGTCATCGCGTCTCCCCTTGCACCCGGTCGTCAGGTCCGATTCCTACCCAACAGTAAGGAGCGTGCCACCCTCGAGCCACCACGAGCCGCGTCCCAGCCCGGCCCGTCCCCGCCGACCACGCCGACGACGGCACACCAGCGCGAGAGACCACACCCGCGACGACCTGCCAAGATCGCGCTCACGACCGCCCCGCCGACCGCCCACCCCTCGCTGACCGAATCCGGAAATTCACCTCCCCGCCACAACACCCCCTCACACCCCTCACACCCTTAACAACGTGCGAGCGGCCCCGCCCGTTGGGGGCGAGGCCGCTCTTTTTCGAGAAGATCAGAGGATCAGTGGCCGTGCGGGGCGACCACGACCTGGACGCGCTGGAAGTCCTTCAGCTCGGTGTACCCGGCCGTGGCCATCGAGCGGCGGAGGGCGCCGATGAGGTTCATCGAGCCGTCCGCCACGTGGGACGGGCCGTGCAGGATCTGCTGCAGGGTGCCGATCGTGCCGAGGTCGAGGCGGGTGCCGCGCGGGACGTCGCCGTGGTGCGCCTCGGAGCCCCAGTGGTAGCCGCGGCCCGGGGCCTCGGTCGAGCGGGCGAACGGGGAGCCGACCATGACGGCGTCCGAGCCGCAGGCGAACGCCTTGGCGATCTCGCCCGAGTTGGTCATGCCGCCGTCCGCGATGACGTGGACGTACCGGCCGCCCGACTCGTCCATGTAGTCGCGGCGCGCGGCGGCGACGTCGGCCACCGCGGTCGCCATGGGGACGGCCACGCCGAGGACGGTCCGGGTGGTGTGGCCCGAGCCGCCGCCGAAGCCGACCAGGACGCCCGCCGCGCCCGTCCGCATCAGGTGCAGAGCGGCGGTGTAGGTGGAGCAGCCGCCGACGATGACCGGGACGTCCAGGTCGTAGATGAACTGCTTGAGGTTCAGCGGCTCGGCGCGTCCGGACACGTGCTCGGCCGAGACCGTGGTGCCGCGGATCACGAACAGGTCGACCCCGGCGTCGATGACGGCCTTGTGGAACTGCGCCGTGCGCTGCGGGGACAGCCGCGCCGCGACGGTCACGCCCGCCTCCCGGACCTCGGCGATCCGGCGGCCGATCAGCTCCTCCTTGATCGGCGCGGAGTAGATCTCCTGGAGCCGCTGGGTGGCGCGGACGTCGTCCAGCGAGGCGATCTCGGCGAGCAGCGGCTCGGGGTTCTCGTACCGGGTCCACAGGCCCTCGAGGTCGAGGACGGCCAGGCCGCCGAGGCGGCCGACCGCGATCGCCGTCGCGGGCGAGACGACGCTGTCCATCGGCGCGACGACCAGCGGCATCTCGAACCGGTAGGCGTCGATCTGCCAGGCGACGCTGACCTCCTCCGGGTCGCGCGTCCGCCGGGACGGCACGATCCCGATCTCGTCGAACGCGTAGGCCCGGCGGCCGCTCTTCCCCCGGCCGATCTCCACCTCAGCAGCCACAGCGGTTCCTTTTCCCCAGTCTCGGTGTCGCTTGGCGGCGTCCACCGCGCGAGCGGCGGACGCCATGGTCTACGGCATTCCCCGCAGGACCGGAGAACACGCCCGTGAGACTACAGCCGGTCAGCGGCCCTGGTAGTTCGGGGCCTCGACGGTCATCTGGATGTCGTGCGGGTGGCTCTCCCGCAGGCCGGCGCTGGAGATCCGCATCAGCTGCCCGGAGCGCTGGAGCTCGGGGATGGTGCGGGTGCCCGCGTACCACATCGACTGGTGCAGGCCGCCGACCAGCTGGTGGGCGACGTTCGCGAGCGGGCCGCGGTAGGGCACCTGGCCCTCGACGCCCTCGGGGATCAGCTTCTCCTCGGACGACACGTCCGCCTGGGCGTAGCGGTCCTTGGAGTACGAGCCGCCGCGCTCGCGGTTGCGCATCGCGCCGAGCGAGCCCATGCCGCGGTAGGACTTGTACTGCTTGCCGTGGACGAAGATCAGCTCGCCCGGCGACTCCTCGATGCCCGCGAGCAGGCTGCCGAGCATGACCGTGTCGGCGCCCGCGACCAGCGCCTTGGCGATGTCGCCGGAGTACTGGATGCCGCCGTCGCCGATCACCGGGACGCCGCTCTCCTGGGCCGCCCGGCCCGCCTCGAAGATGGCGGTGAGCTGCGGGACGCCGACCCCGGCGACCACGCGGGTGGTGCAGATCGACCCCGGCCCGACGCCGACCTTCACCGCGTCCGCGCCCGCCTCGATCAGCGCCTTCGCGCCCGCGTAGGTGGCGATGTTGCCGCCGACGACCTGGACGCCCCTCGCGTTCGCCTTGATCGTCGCGATGGTGTCGGCGACGCCCTTGGAGTGGCCGTGCGCGGTGTCCACGATGACCACGTCGGTTCCGGCCTCGATCAGCGCGTCCGCGCGGCGGAGCGCGTCCTCGCCGACGCCGACCGCGGCGGCGACCAGGAGCCGGCCCCCCGCGTCCTTGCTGGAGACCGGGTACTGCTCGCTCTTGGTGAAGTCCTTGACGGTGATCAGGCCGCGCAGCCGGTTCTGGTCGTCCACCAGCGGCAGCTTCTCGATCTTGTTGGTGGCGAGCAGCCGGAACGCCTCGTCCTTCGCCACGTCCACCGGCGCGGTGATCAGCGGCATCGCCGTCATCACCTCGCGGACGGGCCGGGAGAGGTCGGTTTCAAAGCGCATGTCCCGGTTCGTCACGATGCCTACCAGGACGCCGCGCACGTCGGTCACCGGGACGCCGGAGATCCGGTACCGGGCGCACATCTCCTCGACGTCGGCGAGCGTCGCGTCCGGCAGGCAGGTCACCGGGTTGGTGATCATCCCGGCCTCGGACCGCTTGACCTTGTCGGCCTCGCTCGCCTGCTCCTCGATCGACATGTTGCGGTGCAGCACGCCGATGCCGCCCTGGCGGGCCATCGCGATCGCGGTGCGCGCCTCGGTCACGGTGTCCATCGCGGCCGACACCAGCGGGATGCGCAGCGAGATGTCGCGGGTCAGCCGGGTCGTGGTGTCGGCCTCGCCGGGCTGCATGTCCGAATATCCCGGGAGCAGGAGCACATCGTCGAAGGTCAGCCCCGTCGGGAGGAACTTGGCGGGCTCTGCTGCGGGGTTCATCATGGCTCCTTGCGCGGTATCCGGCCAGGTCAACGGTGTCACACGAGGTCACGGCGGTGTGCTGTCCATGGTAGGGCGTGCCACATGGCCGCCCGGCCCGTTCGCGGCACGCCGGGCGTGGTTTTCGCGACACGTCCACCGCCCCCGATTACGGTGTGCAACGACTCCGGCCACCTGCGCATTCCCCTTCCGCACGGCCCTTCCCGCGCGTCCCAGGGCCCACGCGCGACAGGCGTTCGCGCTCAGAGGAGACCGGGGGGTGCACCTCGGAGGGGGCGGCGCAGTAGCGTGGAGTCGTGCACGACGATGCCCCGCTCGACCCGTTCGCCGGCGACCCGGAGGATCCGGCCGCCTCGCTCGGCGACCCCGGGGAGGACGTCGCTCCGCTCAGCGTGGCGGAGCGCGAGGACGTGCTCGCCGACCTCGCCGACCTGGAGGTCTTCCGCGCCCTGCTGGAGCCGCTCGGCGTCCGCGGCCTGACCGTGGACTGCGGCGACTGCGGCAAGATCCACTACATCGACTGGGATCTGCTGCACGGCAACCTGCGCCACCTCCTGGACGAGGGCCTCCCGCGGGTCCACGAGCCCGCCTTGGCCCCCGACCCCGTCGACTACGTCAGCTGGGAGTACGCCCGCGGCTACGTGGACGGCGTGATCGACAGCGAGGAGGGCAACTCCTGACGCCCGCCGCCGTCACGACCACCCACCGTCTGGTCCCCAGGACCAGAACCGCCCCGACCGCTCAGGCATAGGAGCAAGGGGCCCGCACCGTCAGGAACGTGGGTGCCCGGCGCGCGACTGCGCGATCCGGTGCTCGACCCGCCGCCGGATCTCGTCCAAACGCCGCCGCACCTGCCCGGCCAGGTCGGGACGCGCCGGAGGACGCCGCGGTGGGCGACTGTGCAGCAGCTCGTCCAGGCGGTCCCTGAGCCGTTCCTCATCCGACATGCCGCGCTTCGACGTCCCTGGGCGGGACGCACCGGACCGTCCGGCCCGGTGCTTCTCCTCGTGCGCGCGCTTCTGGGGCGTCGGCCCAGGACGGCCACCGGCAGGCGGCTTCGGCTTCAGCGACGACGGGCCGTCCTCACCCACCTTGACCTGCCCGGGCATGTGGCCCCTCTCGGCCGTACGAGCCTGGGACGTGGCGGTCTGATCCTCGGTCAGCCCAACGCCCGCCGCCGCGACACCGGTCGTGGCCAGCACCGCGCCCACGACGCCGAGCGCCACGATCGTGCGCGGGCCCCGCCGCGACGACCCGCTCCCCTGCTGCTGGTCAGGCACGTCCCCGTCGCCGTCCCGGCGGGACGCGCCGTCCGAGCCGGAGCGACCGGCCGCCACCTCGCCGGGCTCGAGCGAAACGGCGTCGGACTCGTCCGGCAGGACGGCCGACAGGCTCGCACCATCCACGACACCCACGCCGTCGGCCACCGCGGCCTCGGCCGAAACGGCATCCGCTCCATGCCGGGTCACGGTCTCAACGGTGCGATGAAGCCGCGGACGGGCGCCGGACGCGGACGGCAGCCCATCGTCGACATCGGCGACCAGCGCGCCGAGCAGCCCGAGCACCGGATCGGAGCCGGACGGGAACCGCCGCCCCGGGGCCGGGGGCAGGGGGGAGCCGGGACGGCCTCGGGCCGCGAGGGCCTCGAACAGCGCGTCGGTGCGGTACAGCGCGGACAGGTCGGCCGAGCGGGTGGGGGCGTCGTCCTGACAGGGGGGCTCGGTCGGATCCGGGGCGCCGCGGCTCCGTTCCGTCAAGCGATCGACTCCTCTCGTGCCATCGCCCGCAGCCGGGCCAGGGCGCGGTGCTGGGCGACCCGGACGGCCCCCGCGGACATGCCGAGCACATTACCGGTCTCCTCCGCCGACAATCCGGCGACCACCCTCAGCAGCACCAGTTCACGCTGGTGGTCGGGGAGCCGGGTGAGCAGGTCGCGGGCCCGCTGCGCCTCGATGTAGCGGACGACCGTCTCCTCCGGGCCGGGCCCCTCGTCGGGGCCGTCCGGCAGGTCCTCGGTCGGGACGGCGGCGCGCACCGCGCTGCGCAGCGCGTCGGCGATCTTGTGCGCGGCGATGCCGAACACGAACGAGGCGAACGGACGCCCCATGTCGCGGTAGCGCGGCAGCGCCGACAGCACCGCGATGCAGACCTCCTGGGCCACGTCGTCGGCGATGTGGTACTGCCCCGACACCCGGCCGAGCCGGGCCCGGCAGTACCGCACGACCATCGGCCGGACCTCGGCGATCAGCACCTCGATCGCGGCCGGATCCCCCTGGACGGCGAGGCTGGTCAGCTCCCGCATGTCCCCGTCCGGCGGACCGGCCGGGCGTGGCACGCGGCCCGGGACCGACCTCAGGGCCCGCCCCTCGTGCCCGCCGTCGGCGGGTCCCGGCGGACCCGGACCCCCCGAGGGTTCGGCAGCGCGCGCGGTCGTCGTCCCGGCGAAGCATCCCTCGGTCACGTAGAGCATGATGCCCAGCAGGCCCGGACCTGTCTCCACTGTCCACGGCAACGGAATGGTCACAGTGCACGGACGACCCGCTCGAATGCCACGAAACGCGGTCAGCCGACCCCGCCCGGTGACTCTTTCGCGCGCACGGGAAAACGCCCGTGAAGCCGCACATGAACCAGCACGAGCACCCGCACGAGCACCCAAGCCGGACATCCCCGAGCAACCCCACACAACCCACCCCGCCCAGCCTCGAAAGTCCCGCCAGCGGAGCGGGGTGCCGAGCGGCACACGGCACAGGAACACACAGGCCCGGTCAAACCGGACAAGCGCCCAACCCGCCTGAGAAACGCAAAAGGTCCCCGTCCGAGAACGGGGACCTGCATGCGCACGCGAGTGCGTTACCAACCGGGCGGGGGCGACGCCGAAGGCGAGCCCCCGCCCGGTTGATCGCGAAGCGATGCCGCACTCGCACGAACTGCCGGGCCGCGTCCGAGCCGCCAGGCGAGGACGCGGAGCCGGGAGTTCAATGAATTCAGTGGCCGTGCCCGTGGCCGTGGCCGTGACCGCCACCGGCGGCGGGCTCCTCGTCCTCGGGCTTCTCGACGACGAGAGCCTCGGTGGTGAGGAGCATGCCGGCGATGGACGCGGCGTTGGTGACGGCGGAGCGGGTGACCTTGACCGGGTCGATGACGCCCTGGGCGACCAGGTCGCCGTAGACGCCGGTCGCGGCGTTGAAGCCGTGGCCCGCGTCGAGCTCCTGGACCTTGGAGACCACGACGTAGCCCTCCTGGCCCGCGTTCTCGGAGATCCAGCGCAGCGGCTCGACGAGCGAGCGGCGCAGCGCCTCGGCGCCGGTGGCCTCGTCGCCGTTGAGGCCGAGGTCCTCGAAGCCCTCCTTGGCGACGTGCACCAGGGCGGAGCCGCCGCCGGACACGATGCCCTCCTCGATGGCCGCGCGGGTCGCCGAGATGGCGTCCTCCAGGCGGTGCTTCTTCTCCTTGAGCTCGACCTCGGTCGCGGCGCCGACGCGCAGGACGCACACGCCGCCGGACAGCTTGGCCAGGCGCTCCTGGAGCTTCTCGCGGTCCCAGTCGGAGTCGGAGTTGTCGATCTCGACCTTGATCTGGTTGACCCGGTCGGAGATCTCCTGGGCGCTGCCCTCGCCGTCCACGATGGTGGTGGAGTCCTTGTCCACCGTGATGCGGCGGGCGCGGCCGAGGTCCTCGACGCCGATGGTGTCGAGCTTGAGGCCGAGCGACTCGGACACGACCTGGCCGCCGGTGAGGACGGCCATGTCGCCGAGCATCGCCTTGCGGCGGTCGCCGAAGCCGGGGGCCTTCACCGCGACGGACAGGAAGGTGCCGCGGATCTTGTTGGCGACCAGCAGCGCCAGGGCCTCGCCCTCGACGTCCTCGGCCACGACCAGCAGCGGCTTCTTGGTCTGCGCGACCTTCTCGGCCAGCGGCAGGAACTCCTGCACGTTGCCGATCTTGCCGTCCACGATGAGCACGTAGGCGTCCTCCAGGACGGCCTCCATGCGCTCGGGGTCGGTGACCATGTGCGGCGACAGGTAGCCCTTGTCGAACTGGAGGCCCTCGGTGAACTCCAGCTCGAGGCCCATGGTGTGGGCCTCCTCGACGGTGATGACGCCGTCCTTGCCGACCTTCTCGAACGCCTCGGCGATCAGCTCGCCGATCTTGGCGTCCTGCGCGGAGATGGTCGCGACGTGCGCGATCTCGCCCTTCTCCTCCACCTCGCGGGCGGTCTTGAGGAGCTTGTCGGACACGTACTGGGCGGCGAGGTCCATGCCGCGCTTCAGCGACAGCGGGGACGCGCCGGCCGCGACGTTGCGCAGGCCCTCGCGGACGAGCGCCTGGGCGAGCACGGTCGCGGTGGTGGTGCCGTCACCGGCGATGTCGTTGGTCTTGGTCGCCACTTCCTTGGCGAGCTGGGCCCCGAGGTTCTCGTACGGGTCCTCGAGCTCCACCTCGCGGGCGATGGTGACGCCGTCGTTGGTGATGGTCGGCGCGCCGAACTTCTTGTCGATGACGACGTTGCGGCCGCGCGGGCCGATCGTCACCTTGACGGCGTCCGCGAGAGCGTTGACGCCGCGCTCAAGAGCCCGGCGAGCGTCCTCGTCGAATTCCAGGATCTTCGCCATGCTGTTGATCTCCTCTATCAAGCGCGCCGCCCCGGCCGCCCGCCAACGGCGGCCGGACGGGGCGGGTGCATCACGTCTCGGTGATTACTTCTCGATGATCGCGAGGACGTCGCGAGCCGAGAGCACGAGGTACTCCTCGTTGTTGTACTTGACCTCGGTGCCGCCGTACTTGCTGTACAGCACGACGTCGCCGACCTTCACGTCGAGCTCGACGCGCTGGCCCTTGTCGTCGACACGGCCCGGTCCCACAGCGAGGACGGTGCCCTCCTGCGGCTTCTCCTTGGCGGTGTCCGGAATGACCAGACCCGACGCGGTGGTGGTCTCGGCCTCAAGCGGCTGGACGACGATGCGGTCCTCAAGCGGCTTGAGAGCAACCTTGGTGGCGGTCGTCACGATCAGACCTCCCCTTCGATTGGTCCTCGGCCGGCCTCACGGGCCGACCAGCACAGATGACAGAGAGGCGACCCTGGACCGGCCTGTCGTCGCGGGTGCCAGACCGACCTTGTCGCTGTTTGGCACTCTCACACTGAGAGTGCCAGTCATGGAGACTATGCCCGACCCGGTAAGCCGTCAACACGAACCGCGCCGAGCCCGTCTCTTCGCCCCGGATGTCCGGTCTTCGGAGCGGACATCCGGACCCCCGGGACGACTCTCCCGCGCGGGTCGGCACCTGGTCAGGCGCGGACACGCCGCACGGGCGCTCCCACGCGGGCGCTACCGTCCAGGCTATGGACACCGAGGCGTTCCGCGACCTGCTGACACCGCTCGGCCGGGACCTGCTCGCCGAGGCGGACGGCGCCGACCTGACCGAGGCGGGGCTGCTCGCGACCGCCACGCGGCTGCGCGGCCGGTTCCCCGCCGAGCTGGTCAACGCCGCGCTGACGCAGCTCCGGCTGCGGGATCGGGCGCGCGCCAAGTTCGGGGACGACGCGTCCCGCATGTTCTTCACTCCGGCCGGGCTGGAGCAGTCAACGCGCGCGGGCGTGGCCTCCCACCGCGCCCGCCGCTTCGCGGATTCGCCGAAGATTCACCGCACGTTGGAAGTCGGCTGCGGGATCGGGGCCGATCTCGTCGCGCGCGCCCTGGCCGGGGTGCCGGGCGACGGCGTCGAACTGGATCCGCTCACGGCCGAGGTCGCGGCGGCCAACCTCGCGACCTTCGGGCTGGACGATCTGGCGTCCGTCCGGGTGGGCGATGGGACGGCGGTCGATCCGTCCGGGTACGGCGCGGTGTTCGCCGATCCGGGGCGTCGGACCGCGCGCGGACGGATCTTCGACCCGCGCGCGTACGAGCCGCCGCTGGACGTCGTCCTGGCACTGGCCCAGAGCGTCCCGGCCGCCTGCGTGAAGGTCGCGC
The DNA here is from genome assembly GCF_000518265.1 of Actinomadura oligospora ATCC 43269. Lineage (GTDB taxonomy): Bacteria > Actinomycetota > Actinomycetes > Streptosporangiales > Streptosporangiaceae > Spirillospora > Spirillospora oligospora. The sequence continues at coordinate 19,679 of NZ_JADG01000024.1, forward strand.
CGGGCATCCCGCACGAGGCCGTCCCGGACGGCGCGGAGGCCGAGTGGATCTCGGTCGGCGGGGACGTGAAGGAGGCCGCCCTCTGGCTCGGCGACCTCGCCGGGACCGTCCGCCGCCGTGCCACCCTCATCCCGTCCGCCCAGGGTTCGACCTACGCGCCCGCGCACGAGCACGCCCCCACGGGCGGCGGCGTGGGCACCCGTAGCCGGACGGAGGTTGTGACCTTGGCGCCGGACGACGGGCTCGGGGACCCGGAGATCCGGGGCTGGGGGCGATATCTGTACGAGCCGGACGGAGCGGTCATCCGGGCGCACCTGGTCGCGGAGGTCGCGGCGATGGTCGGCGGGGGGCTGGTCGACCCGCGTATCGCCTACATCACGTCCGACACCCTGACGGAGACCCCGTTCGGGGCGTCCTACGAGATCGAGGACGTCCTGCCGTTCTCGGTCAAACGGCTCCGGGCCGAGCTGCGGCGGCGCGGCGCCGGGATCCTGACGATCAAGAAGCGCGGCTTCGCCGCGGACGTCGAGCGGCTGCGCCGCGATCTCGGCTTCGGCGGGCGTCGCACGGGCACGGGCGGCGAGATCGTCGTCGTGCTGACCCGCGTGGGGGACGACCCGGTGGCCGTCCTCGCGCGGCCTACGGGCTAATCCAGCCCAATGATCTTCACATCGCTTCCGGCGGCCAAGCCGGACCGCGCGGCGCGCCACGATCACGCAAATAGTGCGCGCATTCCGGCATCGCGTTAGCCAACGATTGCAGCGCGCCCGCCAAGGTCATTTGACGAAATGCCTAATCGGCGCGTCGCGAACACCTTCGAGGCCGCTCCGAAATGACATCCTGGAATGGTCGGCCACGCACGTGACGGTATCTCGCCGGACGGGTGCGCGGCCCGCCGGCCGACCATCCTCACCCCGACCGGGACGAGGGTGTTCGGCGAGATGTGCGGACTTGTTCCGCGCTCCGGCGGGTCCGCGCCCGGCGGCTTGCCCGTCCGTACCGGGGGCGGCGCCGCCACAACCGGCGGAACCTTGACCGAACCGGGGAGAAAACCCCGGCCGGGATGATCGGTGACCTAACTCTCCAGTAGGGCGAGAAAGCCCATTCCACAGAACTCGTAATTTTCCTTGCTAGTGCATATCGCCGCCCCCGGCACGCACTACAGTGAGGCGTTCAGAAATCACTGCCGTTGCGCCAATTCGCCGCGTCGGCACACGAAGGAGCATCGGGTGGAAACGAATCACAACTTCCTGCAGACGGGGGGTCAACCGGTCTCGGACCGGATGCGGGAGTTGCTCGCCCGTGCGGCGCAGGACCATGTCTACGAACAGCGCTCACAGGGGCAGGTCCTGGACGAGATCCGGCAGCGCCTTGAGGGGATGGAGTGGCTGCTCCGCGAGGTGCGCGAGCGTGAGCTCAGCGGCCTCACCGGACAGCTCGACAGCGTCCGCGGGCAGGTGGACGACCTGTCCAGCAAGCCTCCGGAGTGGGCCGAGGGGCTCGCGGAGCACATCGAGGCGGTCGGCGAGCGGGTCAAGCCGGTCGCCGAGCTGCCAGCGCTGTGGGCCGACGTCGGCGTGGTCGCCGAGAACGTCGACGAGGGCCTCACCCGCATGCAGGCCGTGCTCGACAACGCCCAGGGCATCGCCGACGCCACCCGGCAGGCGACCCAGCGCATGGAGGAGATGGCCAAGCGGCTCGACAAGCTGCAAGGGAGCATGGAGGCCGCGTCCGTCCGCTTCAACCGGCTGGACAAGTCCCTGGCGGAGATGGGGCACCGGGCGGAGCGCCTGGAGCACTCCATCAACGGCGTGACCACCCGGGTCGACCAGTCCCTCGGCGAGATGGCCGACCGGGTCGAGCAGGGCCTGGAGGCCGTCAACGGCCGCGTCGAGGGCGTCGGCGGGCGCCTGGACGGCCTGGACGGACGGCTGGGCGGGCTCGACGGCCGGCTCGCCGGGCTGTCGGGCAAGCTGGAGGGCCTGGACGGCCGGTTCGAGGGCGTGGACGACCGGATCGACGGCGTCAACGAGCGGATCGGGCGGCTGCCCGCCACGCTGGAGATCGGCGAGCTGCACCGCAAGATCGCCGAGCTGGTGCAGCGTCCGGTCGTCGACCACAGCGACCGGTTCGACGCGCTGGAGAAGCACCTCGCCGACGCGGTCGACCCGCTGATCGAGGAGCTGCGCGCCCGGCCGGACAGGGACGAGGTCAAGGCGACCATGTCGCAGATCGCCAGGACGGCCTACAGCGACGTCGCCAAGCGGATGGACGAGTTCTCCCGGCGGTTCGAGGACGTGCACGAGGACGTCCGCAACCGGATCGAGGGGATCCACGAGGAGGTCACCCGCAAGGTCGACTCCGCGCTGCTGGAGTTCACCACCCAGGTCGACATCGTGTCCCGCCGGGTCGAGTCGGTGCACACCGATGTCACCAAGCAGGTCGAGTCGGTGCACAACGAGGTGTCACGGCAGGTCAGCGGGGTGCACGACGACGTGTCCAAGCGGATCGACGACATCCACGAGGACGTCACCAAGCAGGTCGACTCGATCCACGAGGACGTGTCCCGCCGGGTCGGCGGCGTCCAGGAGGACTTCTCCCGCCGCGTCGACGGCGTCCAGGAGGAGGTCACGCGCCGCGCCGAGGCCGTGCAGGAGGCGCTGGGCCGCCGGTTCGAGGACGTCCAGGGCGAGGTGGGCCGCAAGGTCGACGACGTGCACGGCGACGTCACCAAGCAGGTGACGGCGGTGCACGAGGACGTGCTCAAGCGGCTGTCCACGCTGGAGGAGACCATGCTCGCCCTGGCCGAGGCGCTGCTGCGCCCGCGCCGCGACGGGGGCAAGGACTGAGCAGCACCGCCGGGGGCGGGGCGTCCCGCACGCGTGGCCGGACGGCCCGCGCGGCGACACCCCGCCCCCGCGACGTGCGCCTGCTCACGTTCCGCTTTCGTCAAATCACCCTCGATACATGCCGGAATCCGTTTTCATGGATCTCGTGACCCGCTCCCCGGCCCTCGCCCCGGCCCTCAGCCCGTACGTCGGCGCACCGCCGAGCCCGGCCACCATCGGCTGGGTCCGCGAGTGCTTCGGCCGGGACGCCGAGATCCGCGCGATCCGTCCGCTGCCGGGCGGCGCCGCGCACGCCAACCACGCGCTGGCCGTGGAGAGCGGCTCGGGCAGCGAGCACCGCCTGGTGCTGCGCCGCTGGCTGCCGCGCGACCCGCTCGCGTCCGGCGTGTCCGGCATGGCGGGCGCGCCGGGAGCGGCGTTCGCCGACGGGGAGTTCTCGCCCGAGCGCGAGATCGCCGCGCTGACCCTGCTCGCCGCCTGCGAGATCCCGACGCCGTCGCTGGTCGCCGCCGACCCGGCGGGCGCGTACTGCGACGCGCCCGCGCTGCTGCTCACCCGGCTGCCCGGGCATCCGCCCCGGCCCGTCCCGGACGACCTGCCCGAGGTCCTGATCCAGCTGGCCGCGGCGCTGCTGCCGGTGCACGCGCTGCGCGGCGCGGCCACGATGCCGCCCTACGTCCTGCGCAACCGGCTCGACCTGCGGCGTCCGCCGAAGCACGCGACGCGTCCGGAGCTGTGGGAGCGGGCGTGCGAGGTCGCGTCCGGGCCGGTGCCGGACGCGCCGTCCCGGTTCGTCCACCGCGACTACCACCCGGACAACACGCTGTGGTCGCGCGGCCGGCTCACCGGCGTCGTGGACTGGTCGGACGCGTCGTCCGGCCCGGTCGGCGTGGACGTCGGGCAGATGCGGCTGCGGCTCGCGCTGCGCTACGGAGTGGCCGTCGCCGACCGCTTCCGGGAGTGCTTCGACCAGGTCGCGGGCGGCCACGACCAGGACCCGTACTGGGACCTGGCCTGCGTCCTGGACCTGCTGCCCGAGGAGCCCGGCCGCGTCCTGTCCGAGCGGGACGCGATCCGGGCCGAGACGTACCTGGAGACCCTGCTCTAGAGGATGCCGGTCAGAGGATGACGGTGTCGATCGGGAGGCTGGAGTCGGCGGGCAGCCCCAGGTCGGACGGCGCGAGACCGTTCGCGACCAGCTCGGAGCCGAGCGCGGCGACCATCGCGCCGTTGTCGGTGCACAGGCTCGGCCGCGGCACCCGCAGCCGGACCCCGGCGCGGTCGCAGCGCTCCTGGGCGAGCGCCCGCAGCCGCGAGTTCGCCGCGACGCCGCCGCCGATGAGCAGGTCCTTGACGCCGTTGTCCTTGCAGACCTTGAGGGCCTTGTGGGTCAGCACGTCCACGACGGCCTCCTGGAAGGACGCGGCGACGTCGGCGACCGGGACCGGCTCCCCGGCCCGCTCCTTCGCCTCGACCCAGCGCGCCACGGCCGTCTTCAGGCCGGAGAACGAGAAGTCGTAGGTGCCGTCGGCGTACTTGCCGCGCGGGAACGCGATGGCCGCCGGGTCGCCCTCGCGGGCCATCCGGTCGATCACCGGGCCGCCGGGGAAGCCGAGGTCCAGCACCCGGGCGACCTTGTCGAACGCCTCGCCCGCCGCGTCGTCCACGGTGGAGCCGAGGGACCGGACGTCGGACGACACGTCCGGGACGAGCAGCAGCGACGAGTGCCCGCCGGACACCAGCATCGCCACGCACGGCTTCGGCAGCGGGCCGTGTTCGAGCTGGTCGACGCAGACGTGCGCGGCGAGGTGGTTCACGCCGTACAGCGGCTTGCCGAGCGACAGCGCGTACGCCTTGGCCGCCGCGACGCCGACCATCAGCGCGCCCGGCAGCCCCGGCCCGGCCGTCACCGCGAACGCGTCGATGTCGTTGAAGGCGACCCCGGCGTCCTGGAGCGCCCGCTCGATGGTCGGGGTCATCGCCTCCAGGTGCGCGCGCGAGGCGACCTCGGGGACGACCCCGCCGAACCGGGCGTGCTGCTCGACGCTGGAGGCGATCGAGTCGGCCAGCAGCGTGTGCCCCCGGACGATCCCGACCCCGGTCTCGTCGCAGGACGTCTCGATCCCGAGCACCAGCGGCTCGGAGTCGCGGATCATGCTTCCTCCCTGGTGAAGCCGACCGGGCCCCTCTTCGGGCGCATCTCGCGGCACATCACGACCGCGTCCACCCCGGACGGCTGGTAGTAGCGCCTGCGCAGCCCCACGCGGACGAACCCGAACCGCTCGTAGAGCCGCCGCGCCGAATCGTTGTCGGCGCGGACCTCCAGGAACACCTGGACGCTGCCGCGCCGGGACGCCTCGTCCAGCAGCTCGGTGAGCAGCGCCGCCCCGACACCGGAACCGCGCCGGTCCTCCTTGACGCCGATGGTCTGGACGTCTGCCTGGTCGGCCGCGGCGGCGAGCCCGGCGTAGCCGATGATCTCCCCGGCCTCCTCGGCGACGACGTAGTGCCGGGTGCGCGGCTGGTCGGCGAGCTCCTCGCGGAGCATCTGCTCGCTCCAGGCGTCCTCGGGGAACAGCGCCTGCTCCAGGGCGTGGACGGCGGTCAGGTCGTCCTCGGTCATCCCGCGCAGCGCGGCGCTCACCGGGTCACCTTCTTGCGGGGACCGGGCTCCTTGGCGTCGGGACGGCGCAGGTAGAGCGGCTCGGGCTGGAGCAGGGCGGGGCCGGGGCGTCCGGACAGGCGCTCGACGGCGAGTTCGGCCAGCGCGACCGCGGACGGCACGAGCGGGCCCGCGGCAGCGCCGAGGACGTCGGGGTAGAGGGCCGCGCCCTCGCCGATGACCGGGAGGTCGGGCGTGTCCGCGCGGACCTCGGCGGCGGGGCCGACGGCGGGGTCGGTCACACGGCGTCCGTAGGAGTCGTAGTGCGCCCAGTACACCTCGCGGCGGCGGGCGTCGGTGGCGACGGCGAACGGCTCCTCGCGGCGGGACTCCCAGGCGAGCGCGTCCAGCGTGCAGACGCCGTGGACGGGCACGCCGAGCGCCTTCCCCATCGCGTTCGCCGTGGCCAGGCCGACGCGCAGGCCCGTGTAGGGGCCCGGGCCGACGCCCACGACGATCGCGGACAGGTCGGCGGGCGTCGCGCCCGCCTCGCCGAGGACCCGCGCGATCTCGGGCGTCAGCACCTCGGTGTGCTTGCGCGCGTGGACGGCCTCGACGGCCGCGCGGGGACGTGCGACGCCCCCCGGCGTCCACTCGGTCAGCGCGACGGTGACGGCGGCGGTTGCGGTGTCGAAAGCCAGGACCAGCACGGACTGTAAGCGTAGTCGAGTGCGACCTGTGGTCAGGTTGATTCCCCGGGCCGCGCGGTCGGGTGGGTCAGCTCTGGTTGAGGGCTTCGACGACGCTGCGGGCGGCATCCTGCGTGCCGGTGAGGGCGGCGCCGGTGGGGATCGGGTCGCTGCCGTCCGAGCCCGAGTAGTGGACGGTGACCAGCACGTTCGCGAGCCGGACGTTGGCGACGGCGGCGCCGGAGCCCTGGTCCTTGTCCACGCTGTAGACGACGTACGCCTCGTCGCCGAGGCCGTTCACCCGGGCCTTGTCGGTGATCTCCTGGCCGCCGATCAGCGCCTTGCCGGACTCGTCGGCGGTCCGCTCGGACACGAAGGCGGCGCGGGCCGCGTCGGTCGGGCTCTGCGCCTGCGTCCCGGCGATCGCGCGCATCTCGACGCTGAGCTGCCGCTGGTCCTCGCCGCTGTAGACGCCCCAGACGCACTGGTTCTGGCGGTCGTTGGAGGCGTAGTTGTCGGCGGGGCCGCGCTCGGCGTGCGGCGCGAGCCTGTCGGCGATCTTGGAGTCGAGGAGGGTGCAGGCGTCCGGCACGGCGGTCTTCTCCGCCTTGGCCGCCGGGGTCTGCGCCGTGCTGCCGACGACCTGCCCGGACGTTCCCCTGTCGTGGCCGCCGAGACCGCTGATGACCACGAACGCGGCGAGCGCGCAGGCCCCGGCCCCGGCCGCCACCCCGAGCAGCACGGCCACGAGCCGCCTGCCACGCCTGCGCTCCCGGACGACCCGATGCGTGCCACTCCGCGTCCGGTACTCGCCACTACGCGGCCTGTACTCCCCCGACCGCCCAACCTGCTCACCGGACCGCCCGGCCTGCTCACCCGACCGCCCGGCATACCCGCCCGAACCACCGGCGTACTCACCAGAACGTCCGCGGTACTCGCCGGAACGACCGGCGTAGTCGCCCGAGCGTCCGCCGTATTCGCCCGAACGACTGGCGTAGTTGCCCGAACGATCGGCGGATTCACCAGAACGACCGGCGTAGTCGCCCGAGCGCCCGGCGTAGTCGCCTGAACGGCTCGCGTACGGGCCTGGGCCTCCAGCCTGTTCGCCTGAGTGTCCTGCGTACTCGCCGGGGCGTCCGGCCGCCTCGCTTGGGCGACCGGTGTAGTCGCCGGAACGTCCGCCTGGCTCGCCTGCGCGACCGGCGTAGTTGCCTGGGCGGGCGGCGGTGTCACCTGGGCGGGCTGGGGAGTCGCCCGTGCGGGGGGCGTGGTCGGCGGGGCCGGGGCCGCCGGGCAGGTCGTCGAGGGGACGGTTCGCGCCCGCGCGGGGCTGACCGCTGAACGAGCGGTACTCCCCGCTGCGCGAGCCGCGGTCACCACCGCCGCGATGGTTGCCACTCACCGGATCCACTCCCGATCAGTAATCCAAAATGTCGGGTTTCGTCCGGCAAAGAGTACGACATGGATCGGGGCGATGGTCGCGTTCCACTTACCTGGATTCGCGCAGGTCCGATCAGGCAAGATCACGGAGAGCGGCGGTCCAGCGGTCACCCACTCCGATGATCTTTACTGCGCGCTGTTCGGACGCTCCGGCGGGTCCGCGCGAAATGGTGATCTCCAAACGATCGTCGGCGAGACCCTCGGCTAGGCCCTCGCCCCATTCCACGATCGTCACCGCCTCGTCGAGCGACGCGTCGAGGTCGAGATCGTCCAGCTCGGCGAAACCGCCCAGGCGGTAGGCGTCCACGTGCACCAGGGACGGACCGCCGGCGAGCGACGGGTGGACGCGCGCGATCACGAACGTCGGCGAGGTCACCGGCCCGCGGATCTTCAGGCCCTCGCCGATGCCCTGGGTCAGCGTCGTCTTCCCCGCGCCGAGGTCGCCGGTCAGCACCAGCAGGTCGCCGGCGCGCAGCAGCCCGGCCAGCCGGACGCCCAGCGCCCGCATGTCCTCGGATGTCGGCACCTCGATCACGATCGACTCCCCTTCGTTCGTCATGCGCCGCGTCCCTCGTCCGCGCGCCGTGTCCCTCGTGCGTGCGCCCCGTCCGCGCGTCGCACTCCTCGTGCGTGCGCCGCGTTCGGGCGCCATGTCCATCGTGCGGGTGCCGCGTTCGCGAGCCGGGTCCCTCCTGCGTGCGCCTGGTTCACGCGGTGCGTTCCTCCAGGCCCGGCGGGATGCGGTCGACCAGGCGGCGCAGCGAGCCGGTCACCACGCCCGGGTACTCCAGCGGCAGCACGTGGCCCGCCTCGTCCACCTCGACGAGCTCGGCGTCCGGCAGGGCCTCGACGATGCGGCGGCCGTGCGCGGCGGGGGTCAGCCGGTCCCGGCCGCCCGCGAGGACCAGCACCGGGACGTGCCCGACCGTCGCCAGGGCCGCCGCCTTGTCGTGCGCCATCAGCGCCGGGTAGTACTCGGCGATCACGTCGATCGGGGTGGCCCGGATCATCTGCTCCAGGAAGTCGACCACGGTCGGGCTGACCCGCTTGTCGGCGAACGCCATGTGGCGGGTGACGACGAACGCCAGGTCGGCGCCCAGGCCGCGGGCCCGGTCCACCATCTTCGCCTGGCGGCCGAGGCCGCGCAGGGCGGTCGGCGCGATCGGCCGGACGATCTTGACCAGCGCCTGCGGCAGCCCGAGCGTGATCTCCTCGGCCAGGTCGCCGCCGGAGGTGTTGACCAGCATGATCCCGCGGACCCGGCACAGCGCGTCCGGGCCGTCCTCGAACAGCTCGGGGTGCAGTTCGGCCAGCGCCATGATCGACATGCCGCCCATGGAGTGCCCTGCCAGCACGACCGGCGCGCCCGGACGGACCGTCGCGCGCAGCACCTCGTACAGGTCGGAGCCGGTCTGCTCGATCGTCGCGGTGCCGGGCCCGCCGCGGCCGGACCGGCCGTGGCTGCGCTGGTCCCAGAAGACCATGCGCAGGCGCCGCCCGCCCGCCGTCCGGGCGGCCAGGTCGCGCCGCTGGTAGTGCCAGACGTCCTGGTTGAGCGAGTAGCCGTGGCAGAACACGACGGTCAGGGGCGCGGCGTCCGGGCCGTCGACCTCCACGTGCAGCGGCACGCCGTCGTCCGCGGTCACCGTCAGCGCCCGGCCGCGCAGCGCGCCGAACGGCTCGGCCGCGTCCGGGTCGGGACGCAGCCTGACCCGTCCGACCGCCAGGTGCCGGAGGCCGACCGCCGCGCCGACCCCGGCCGCCCCAAGGCCCGCCACGGCCCCGGCCACGCCCATCCTGCGCTTGTGCTTCGCGTCCATTCCCCGTCGCCTCTACCCCGTGCCCTAGCCGAGCGCCGGGCCGCCCTCGTACACGCGCGGCACCCGGACGCCGATACGTGTGACGATCTCATAGGAGATGGTGTCCAGGGCGTCCGCCCAGTCCTGCGCGGTCGGCTCGCCGCGGTCGCCGGGGCCGAACAGGACGACCTCGTCGCCCGCCGCGAGCACGTCGTCGCCGAGGTCGATCACGAACTGGTCCATGCAGACGCGTCCGGCGATCGTGCGGCGCCTGCCGCCCGCCAGGACGTCGATCAGGTTCGAGCCGTTCCGCGGGATGCCGTCGCCGTACCCGGCCGGGACGACCGCGAGGTTCGTCTCGCGGTCGGTCGTGTAGGTGTGCCCGTAGGACACGCCGCTGCCCGCCGGAACCCGCTTGACCAGGGCCGTCGAGGCGGTCAGCGTCATCGCCGGGCGCAGCCCGAACGAGCCGAGCGACGGCACCGGGCTCAGCCCGTACGTCGCGATCCCGGGCCGGATGAGGTCGAACCGGGAGTCCGGCAGGGTGAGCGCCGCGGCCGAGTTGGCCAGGTGCCGGACCTCGGGCCGCGCCCCGGCCTTCTCCGCGGCCTCGACCATGTCGGTGAACGTGGCGATCTGCCGGGGCACCGACGGGTGGTCGAGCTCGTCCGAGCAGGCGAAGTGCGACATCAGCCCGACCACGCTGACCAGGCCGGACGCCTCGGCGGCGAGCGCCGCGTCGACCAGGGACGGCCAGTCCTCGTGGGTGGCCCCGCCGCGCGACATGCCGGTGTCGGCCTTCAGGTGGACGCGGACGGCCCGTCCGGCGCGCTCGGCGGCGGCGGCCAGCTCGTCCAGCAGCCAGCGCGCGCCGACCGCGAAGTCGAGCCGCTCGGCCACGCCGCGCGCGTAATCCTCGCCCGGCACGCCCAGGCAGACCAGCACCGGGACGCCCAGCACCCCGGCCTCGCGGAGCCGCAGGCCCTCGTCGAGCTTGGCCACGCCCAGCCACGTCGCGCCGCCGGCCAGCGCCGCACGCGCCGCCGGGACGAGCCCGTGGCCGTACGCCTCGGCCTTGACCATCGCCATAACCTCGGCCCCACCGGCCTGCTCGCGCATCAGGGTCACGTTGCCGCTGATCGCGTCCAGGTCGATGCGTGCCTGCGCAGGATTACTCATAGTCACCCCAGTGTGCCCGCCCCCGGCCGATGCCTCGGCCGGGGGCCCGTCTCCCTTGGATGACGGAGTGATTCGTGTGGTTCGCACCACTACGGGAGGGTCCGGAACGCGGCGGGCAGCGCGGTGATCACGTCGAACGCGCCGATCGGGGCCTCCCCCTCGTCCGCGGAGGGGCCTCCCGCGGCCAGGCGCGCGGCCAGGCCGTGCAGGTAGGCGCCCGCGGTGGCGGCGTCCAGGGCGGACATCCCGCCCGCCAGCAGCGCGCCGGTCAGCCCGGACAGGACGTCCCCGGTGCCCGCCGTGGCCAGCCAGGACGTCCCGGTCGGGTTCACCCGGACCGGACGGTCCAGCTCCGCGATCACCGTCGTCGAGCCCTTGAGCAGCACCGTCGCGTCCAGCTCGGCCGCGGCCCGCCGGACGTACTCCAGCCGCCGGGCCTCGATGTCCGCGCGATCGGCGTCCAGCAGCCGGGCCAGCTCCCCGGCGTGCGGCGTCAGCAGGGTCGGCGCGTCCCGGGTCAGCAGATCACGCCGCCGCGCGAGGACGGTCAGCCCGTCGGCGTCCACGAGGACGGGCAGCTCGGTCGACAGGACGGCCCGCAGCAGCCCCTCGGCGTCCTCACCGGTGCCGAGCCCCGGCCCGACCACCCACGCCTGCACCCGGCCGATCCCGTCCAGGGCCTTCTCGCCGGGTTCGATCACCGTGGTCACCGCCTCCGGCCAGCGCTGCCGCACGAGCTCGACGGGATGCCGGACCGACGCGAACCGGACCATCCCGGCTCCCCCGCGCACCGCTCCGCCCACCGCCAGCACGGCCGCCCCGGTGAACTCCTCCCCACCTGCGAGGATGCCGACCACGCCGCGCCGGTACTTGTCCGACTCGGGGCCGGGGACCGGCGGCCTGACGTCCTCGGCGGCCGAGGAGACGACGTCCGGATCGTCCAGGTACGGCCCGAGACCGATGTCGACCAGCTCGACGACCCCGCAGTGCGCCGCGCCGGGATCGATCAGCAGGCCCGGCTTGAGCGTCCCGAAGGTGACGGTCACGTCCGCGCGGACGGCGGCGCCCTCGACCCGCCCGGACGACGCGTCCACGCCGCTGGGCACGTCACAGGCCACCACGATCCCACCCGAACCGGACGCCGCCCGCGCCAGCGACGCGTGCGGCTCCCGAAGCGCCCCGGACCCGCCGATCCCGGTCAGGCCGTCGATCACCAGATCGGCCGCGCCGACCGCCGAATCCGCGTCCTCGAGCTCGATCAGCCGTCCGCCCGCGGCCCGCAGATCGGCGAGTCCTCCCTGGTGGAGCCGGGACCCGACGGCCACCGCCCGCACCCGGGCTCCGCGCCGGGCCAGCCGCGCGCCCGCGTACAGCGCGTCCCCGCCGTTGTCACCGGACCCGACGAGCACCACGACGTCCGCGCCGTACACCCGGCCCAGCAGCCCGGCGCAGACCCGCGCCAGCCCCGCCGCCGCGCGCTGCATCAGCGCCCCCTCGGGCAGCCGCGCCATCAGCGCGCTCTCGGCGGCCCGCACCCTGGCGACCTCGTGCGCGTATCTCACCCCGGCCCCTTTCCACGATCATTTCCTCCAGGGTGCCATGCGACCTCCGCCTTGACGGGCGCGCCCTGACGAGTCAATGGTGTAGCAACGCACGTTTCGGTGAAAGTTTCACCACTTTGACGACCAGGAAGATCCACCTGAGGGCAAAGCCAGTAAGAGGCCTCACGCGTTGACGTGTCCACGCCCAGGAGCGCACATTGCATAGGGCACACTTCGCTGGGTAACTCGCGCTGGTCGGGAGGCGACCGGAGACATGACGACGTCTCGCGGTTCAGCGGGTGCCATGAGCCCCTTCCGAGGACCGACCGTCCGGCAGCGCCGACTGGCGGCCGAACTCCGCCGGCTGCGCGAACAGAGCGGCTTCACCGGCGACGACGTCGCCGCCCGGCTGAACTGGTCCACCGCCAAGGTCAGCCGGATCGAGAACGCGCGGAGCAGCACCAAGATCCGCGACGTCGAGCTGCTCACCCGGCTGTACCAGATCGACCCCGTCCACCGGGCCGAGCTCATCACGCTGGCACACGATGCCGCGGCGCGCGGCTGGTGGGAGGAGTACCGGGAACTGCCCGGCGGATACACGCAGTTCATCGCGATGGAGGACGAGGCGAGCCGGATCGTCCAGTGGGAGACCTACCTGGTCCCCGGCCTGCTGCAGACCGAGGAGTACGCGCAGCGGGTGATGTCCGGAACCCGCCTGTACGACACCGTCCCACCGCGCGAGCTCGAACGGCGGATCGAGGTCCGCCTGCTCCGCCAGCGGATCCTGCACCACCTGAGCAAGCCCGTCGAATACACGCTGCTATTGGACGAGTCCGTGCTCCACCGGCTCGTCGGCGACCCGGCGGTGATGCGCGCCCAGCTGCGCCACCTGCTCGCCGTCGGCGACCTGCCGCACGTCGCCCTGCGCGTCATCGAACTGGCCGTTCCCCATCCGATCATGGAGGGGTCCTTCCAGCTCATGGAGTACGACCCGGTCGGGGACATCGTCTTCCCCGACGTGGTCTACACCGAGGCCCTCACCGACAACCAGATCACCGACGAGAAGGTCGCCTTCATGTACCGGCTCGCGTTCGAGGGCATGTCGGAGGTCGCGCTGGGCGCCGCGGAGACGCGGGACCTGGTCTCCGCGCTCGCGGACCGCTGGTAGCCCTTCCGCGCACGGCGCGGTCATAGAGGAGGCATCACGTGAACCCGTTGGAGTCGAGCACGCCCGGAGACCTCTCCTGGCGGATCGAGAAGATCGTCTGGCGGAAGGGCTCCCGCTGCGGAGCCAACGGAGGCTGCGTCGAGATCGGCGCCCTGCCCGCCGGCCTCGTCGGGGCCCGGGACTCCCATATCGGCGACGCCGGTCCCGTCCTGCGCCTTTCGTCCGCCGAGTGGCGATCCGTCCTGGCCGACATCCGCCGAGGCGCTTTGGACATGCCGTCCTAGCGGGCGGCGGGTCCTGAACCCGGCGGAAAAGGCTCCGCCCGCCGGTCCGGTGGGGCGGCGGGCGGGGTGTCGGGGTGGTTATTCGACGGTGACGGACTTGGCGAGGTTGCGGGGCTGGTCCACGTCGTGGCCCTTGGCGGTGGCGAGCTCGCAGGCGAAGACCTGGAGGGGGACGGTCGTGACCAGGGGCTGGAAGAGGGTGGGGACGGCCGGGACGCCGATCAGCGTGTCGGCGTAGGGGGCGACGGAGGTGTCGCCCTCCTCGGCGATGACGATGGTGCGGGCGCCGCGGGCGCGGATCTCCTGGATGTTGGAGACGATCTTGTCGTGCAGGACGTCGCGGGAGCGCGGCGGGACGACCACGATGACCGGAAGGCCCGGCTCGATCAGGGCGATCGGGCCGTGCTTGAGCTCGCCGGCGGCGAAGCCCTCGGCGTGCATGTAGGCCAGCTCCTTGAGCTTCAGGGCGCCCTCGAGGGCGACCGGGAAGCCGACGTGGCGGCCGAGGAACAGGACGGACTTCTCACCGGCCAGGGAGCGGGCCAGCTCCCGGACGGGCTCCATCGTGCCGAGGACCTCGTCCACCTTCTCCGGCATCTTGGCCAGGAGCTGGATCATCGCGAAGACCTCGTCGCCGAACTTGGTGCCGCGCACCTGGGCGATGTAGAGGGCGATGAGGTAGACGGCGACGAGCTGGGTGAGGAACGCCTTGGTCGAGGCGACCGCGATCTCCGGGCCCGCGTGCGTGTAGAGGACGCCGTCGCACTCGCGGGGCAGGGTCGAGCCGTTCACGTTGCAGATGCCGAGGAGCTTGGCGTGCTGCTCGCGGGCGTGCCGGACGGCCATCAGCGCGTCCATCGTCTCGCCCGACTGGGAGATCGCGATCACCAGCGTGGAGCGGGACAGGATCGGGTCGCGGTAGCGGAACTCGCTGGCCAGCTCCACCTCGCAGGGCAGCCCGGCCCAGTGCTCGATGGCGTACTTGGCGATCAGGCCCGCGTGGTAGGACGTGCCGCAGGCCACGATGATGATCTTGTCGACCTCGCGGAGCTCCTGGTCGGAGATGCGCATCTCGTCCAGGGTGAGGCGGCCGTCGGCGCCGATCCGGCCGAGGAGGGTGTCGGCGACCGCGCGCGGCTGCTCGGCGATCTCCTTCAGCATGAAGTAGTCGTAGCCGCCCTTCTCGGCCGCCGAGACGTCCCAGTCCACGTGGTAGGCCTTGGTCTCGGCCGGACGGCCCTGGAAGTCGGTGACCGTCACACCGGACTTGCGCAGCTCGACGACCTGGTCCTGGCCGAGCTCGATGGCGTCCCGGGTGTGCGCGATGAACGCGGCGACGTCGCTGGCGAGGAAGTTCTCCCCGTCGCCGACGCCGACGACCAGCGGCGAGTTGCGGCGCGCGCCGACCACCAGGTCCTCGTCGCCCGCGTGCACCGCGACCAGCGTGAACGCGCCCTCCAGGCGGCCGCACACGCGGCGCATGGCCTCGGCGAGGTCGCCGGTGGACTTCAGCTCGTCCTCCAGCAGGTGCGCGACGGCCTCGGTGTCGGTGTCGGAGCGCAGCTTGTGGCCCGCCTCCTCCAGCTCGGACCGCAGCGCCGCGAAGTTCTCGATGATCCCGTTGTGGATGACCGCGACGTCGCCCGCGCAGTCGGTGTGCGGGTGCGCGTTGCGGTCGTTCGGCGCCCCGTGCGTGGCCCACCGGGTGTGCCCGATGCCGAGCGTCCCCGCGGGGAGCGGCTCCTCGGCCAGCGCCTCGCGGAGGTTGACCAGCTTGCCCGCCCGCTTGGCGGTGGCGAGGCCCCCGTCCGCGAGCACGGCCACCCCGGCCGAGTCGTAGCCGCGGTACTCGAGCCTCGCCAGGCCCTCGACCACGACGTCCAGTGCCGGCCTGTCGCCGACGTAACCCACGATTCCGCACATGGCGGCCAGCCTATTCGGTCCTGTCCGGGAACCCGCCGCCCGGACTAGACCAGCCCTGGTGGACCGGCGCACCGCCCGGACCAGTACCGTTGGCGCTTGTGCCCAGCCCTTACGTCGAACTGAACCGCGCGCAGTGGCGGGCGCTGCGGGCCTCCACCCCGCTCAACCTCACCCTGGACGAGCTGGACGAGCTGCGCGGTGTCCGGGACCCCATCGACATCACCGAGGTCGAGGAGGTCTACCTGCCGCTGTCCCGCCTGCTCAACCTGTTCTTCGTGGGCCGCGGCGGGACCCGGGACACCGTCAGCGGGTTCCTCGGCGAGACCGTCCAGCCGACCCCGTTCGTGATCGGCGTGGCGGGCTCGGTCGCGGTCGGCAAGTCCACCACGTCCCGGCTGCTGCGGACGCTGCTGGCGCGCTGGCCCGAGCACCCCCGTGTGGAACTCGTCACCACCGACAGCTTCCTGTACCCGAACGCCGTCCTGGCCGACCGCGGCCTGATGGAGCGCAAGGGCTTTCCGGAGTCCTACGACCGGCGGGCGCTGGTGCGATTCGTCCAGTCGGTGAAGTCGGGCGAGTCGCGGGTGGGCATTCCGATCTACTCCCACCTCGAGTACGACATCGTCCCGAAGGCCCGGCAGACGGTGGAACGTCCGGACATCCTGATCGTCGAGGGCCTGAACGTCCTCCAGGCCCCGCCGCCGGGCGGCCTCGGCGTCTCGGACTACTTCGACTTCTCGATCTACGTGGACGCCAAGGTCGAGGACATACGGCGCTGGTACATCGACCGCCTCCTCGCCCTGCGCCGGACGGCCTTCACCGACCCGCGCTCCTACTTCCGCGAGTACGCCAAGCTCAGCGAGCAGCAGGCCGAGGACTTCGCGGTCGGCGTCTGGGGATCGATCAACGAGCCCAACCTCGTCGAGAACATCCTGCCAACGCGGGGCCGCGCGACCCTCGTCCTCCACAAGGACCGCGACCACTCGATCAACCGCGTCCGCCTCCGCCGGATCTGACGGGCCACGCCCGACCCGGCGGAGTACAGCGGATCCGGCGGGTCACTCGGCGCTGGCGACCGTCAGCGAGCGCAGCCGGACGGACGCCAGGACCGTGGCGGCGAGGCTGACGACCACCAGCAGGATGAGCGCGGTCGGCAGCGAGACGGCGGCCTTGACCGTGGACGCCTCGGTCAGCGAGTCGGTGACCGACAGCGCCCACTGCAGGATGGACGCCTTCTTCGCGCCGGGCGCGAAGTTGCCGAAGAGGCTCTCCCAGACCAGCGCGTACAGCAGGCCGATCGTCACGGCGTTGCGGCTCATGACGCCGAGGGCCACGAAGACCGAGGCGTAGGCCACCCCGCCGACCAGGACCCCGACGGTGAACGCCGGGGTGAGGCCCGCCGGAGCCCCGAGGATCAGCCCGGCCAGCAGCGTCGGGACGGCCGCGAACAGCGTGACCAGGACGATCGCCACCATCAGCTTCGTCAGGATGACGACCTGGCGCGGGATCGGCTTGGTCAGGATGTACATGATCTGGCCGTCGTCGATCTCCGGGCCGATCACGCCGGTGCCCGCGATCAGCGCCAGCAGCGGCAGCACCGCGCCGAGCGCGAACCTCTGCAGGACGGTCGTGTCGACGTCCAGGTCGCTGGTGTTGGTCAGCCTGAGGATCAGCGCCAGGAGCAGCAGCACGCCCGGCAGCACGAACAGCAGCAGCGCCCGCCGCCGGCCGAGCATCGACCGGAACGTGATCATCGCGATCGTGGAGTTCATCGGGCCACCAGGTAGGAGAAGACGGATTCCAGGGACTCGTCGGCCGGGACGACCTCCCAGAGCCGGACGCCCGCGTCCCTGGCGAGCCGGGGCAGCAGCCAGGTGAACCGCCCGAAGTCGGACGCCTCGACCGACAGGCCGTCCGGCGTCAGCTCGACGCCGCGGGCCGAGCCGTCGGCGATGATCGCGGCGGCGAGCGCGCGGTCGTCGCCGGAGCGGACCCGGAACCGGTGCGGACGGTCGGTCATCAGCCGCCGGATCTCGCGGAAGTCGCCGGACGCGGCGTGCCGGCCCGCGATGATCACCTCGATGTGCCCGGCGAGCCGCTCGACCTCCTCCAGGATGTGCGAGGAGAAAAGGATCGTCCGGCCCTCGGCGGCCATCCGGCGGATCAGGTCCATCAGGTGCAGGCGCTGGCGCGGGTCCATGCCGTTGAACGGCTCGTCCAGCAGCAGCACGGGCGGGTCGTGGACCAGCGCGGACGCCATCTTGATCCGCTGCTTCATGCCCTTGGAGTAGGTGCCGATCGTCCGGTCGGCGGCCTGGTCCATCTCGACCTGGGCGATCGCCCGCTCGGCCGCCCTGCCCGGCTCGGCCAGCTTGTGCAGCTTCGCCATCGCGAGGATGAACTGCTTGCCGGTCAGGAAGTCGTAGGCGCTCTCGCGTTCCGGCACCAGCCCGAGCTTGGGGTAGATGCCCGGGTTCTGCCAGATCGGCTCGTCGTCCAGGGTCACCGAGCCGGACGACGGCGACAGGAACCCGCCCATCATGTGGATCAGCGTGGACTTGCCCGCGCCGTTCGGCCCGAGCAGCCCGGTCACGCCGGGGCCGATGGTCATCGTCACGCCGTTGACGGCCACCACGTTGCCGTACCAGCGGGACACGTCCCGCAGCCTGATCTCGGTCACGACAGGCCCGCCTTCCGGAACCGCGCGTACAGGACGGTGACCGCGCCGAGCACGATCGCGGCGCACACCGCCAGGGCGGCGACCCCGCCGCCGACGCCGGGCGGGGCGGCGACGGCCGACAGCTTCCCGCCGAGCAGCCGGTACGCCACGGCGTCCACCAGGCTGTACGGGGTGAACAGGCCGAGCCAGCCGGACAGCGTCCAGTGCCCGGTGTTCTGGGTGATCCCCTGCACGATCGACACGAGCACCCCGGAGACCAGCAGCACGGCGATCACGGCCGCGACGCCGAACCCGCGGCGCGGCGTGAACGCGGCGACGACCAGCCCGATCGCGCCGAGGACGAGCGACAGCAGCAGGCACGCGGCGAGCCCGCCGAGGTAGTGCAGCAGCTGCTCGCCCGAATCCGGCACCTGGGTGACCAGGCCGCCGACGTACAGCACGGTGATCGGGATCGCGGTGAGCGCGAACAGCGCGGTCGTGAACGCCGCGAGCTTGGCGAGGACGAGGTCCAGGTGCACGACCGGCCGCGAGAAGTACAGCGGAACGGAGTGGAACCGGATCTCCCGGGACGCCAGCACCGGCGCCTGCGTCGCCACGAAGATCGAGATGATCAGCTGGAGCATGAACTGGTAGCGCGTGTACGGGAACAGCGCCTCGGGCCGCTTGGCGATCGCGACGACCGCGATGTCGCCGACGGCGGGCAGCAGCATGATCCCCGCGAGGATGAACGGCATGACCTTGGCGCGCGCCGGACGTCCGAGGCCGTAGGCGGCGCGCAGGTTGTGCACGAACATCGACCGCGTCACGTAGGCGCGGCCGAGCCGCTTGCCCTCGTAGTGCCGGTAGCCGATGTCGTGGATGGTGCTGACGTTCACCGGGCGCCTCCCCTCAGCTCCTCGGCGGACGTTTCGAGCCTGCTCTGCGCTCCCGGCGTCCCCGGCGCTCCAGGCGGGCCGGGCACGTTCTGCGGGGCGACCGAGAAGATCTCCTCGATGTGGTGGCGGCGCTGCTCCATCCGGACGAGCCGCAGCTCCAGCTCGGCCGCGCCGTCCCGGACGAGGTCGTAGACGGTCTCGTCACCGATGTCGATCACCAGCAGGCGGCCCTCGGGACGGACGGCGACGCCGCGCTCGTGCAGCCATCGCCCGAGATCGTCGCGGCCCTCGTCCACCTCCACCACCAGGACGCCGCTGGCCTCGGTGTAGGCCTCCACGGCCTGCGACCGCAGCAGCTTGCCGCCGTCGATCACGATGACGTGGTCGCAGATCCGCTCCAGCTCGCCGAGCAGGTGCGAGGTGACCAGGACGCTGATGCCGAACTCGGTCCCGATCCGGCGGATCAGGCCGAGCATCTCGTCGCGCCCGGCCGGGTCGAGACCGTTGGTCGGCTCGTCCAGGAACACCAGGCGCGGGTCGTGCACCAGCGCCTGGGCCAGCTTGACGCGCTGCCGCATGCCCGTCGAGTAGCCGCCGATCGGCCGGTAGCGCTCCTCGTACAGCCCGACGTGCCGCAGCGTGTCGGCGGCGCGCTCGCGGGCGGCCGAGGGCGGCAGCCCGCACATCCGGGCCATGTGGACGACGAACTCGGTGGCCGACACGTCCGGCGGGAGGCACTCGTACTCGGGCATGAACCCGACGAGGCGGCGGATCTGGTCGCCCTGACGGGCGATGTCCAGCCCGAGCACCTCCGCGCCGCCCGCGGACGGCGGCAGCAGGCCCAGCAGGATCTTGATGAGGGTCGACTTCCCGGCCCCGTTGGCGCCCACGAGTCCGACCACGCCCGGCGGCGCCGCGAGCGTCAGGTCGTCGAGCGCGGTCACCCTCGGAAACCTCATCGAGAGGCCCCGGGTCGCGATGATCGGCGGCATACCCAGAACTTAGCGGCATTCCGTGTGTTCGTCGTCACCCCTGGGGAGTAGGCCGTTCGGTCGATCAGCCCGTCCGGTGTACGACCCGGGACCACACCAGCCGCTGCACCAGCAGTGTGAGGACGCCCGCGATCAGCATCCCGGCGAGGTTGACCGCGAGCTGCAGGACCGACCCGCCGATCTGGCTGCCGTGCCGCAGCGCGAGCGCGACCGCGAGGTTCCCCGCCGCCGGGACGGTCGTGACCGAGATGAACACCCCGACCAGCGCCGACGACTTGCCCGCCGTCATGGACAGCACCCCGGCCACGCCCGCGAGGAGCGCGACGATGAACGACCAGCGGTCCGGGCTGTAGATGAACGCCGTGGCCGGACGGGAGGACGGCAGCTCGCTGATGTCGATCACGCCGATCCACCGGCTGACCAGCGCGCACACGTACGTGATCGCGATCGCGACGGCGAACCCGACGGTCAGCGTCCAGGCGGCCCCGCGGACCCGCCGCCAGTTCCGGGTGATCAGGCCGTAGCAGATCGCGGCCACCGAGGAGAACTCCGGGCCGAGCACCATCGCACCGACGACCAGGATCGCCGAGTCGGTGATCGCGGCGATCCCGGCGAGCTGCGTGGCGAGCGCAAGGAAGGTCACGTACGCCCAGGTCAGCTGGGCTCCCTCGGCGGTCTGCCGGTCCAGTTCCTCCCAGACGACCGCGTCGTCGGACGCACCGGGCGCGCGCCGCTCCGCCTCGTCGGCGACCTCCGACAGCGACAGGTCGATCTTCTCGACGGCGATCGAGCCGTCCCGGGCCACGCCGAGCTCCCGCAGCGCGTCCAGGACCTCGTTGGCGGCCTCCCGGGCCACGTCGGCCGTGACGAGGTCGCCTTCCGGACTGCGCGCGGCGCCCGGCAGCACCACGACGTTCGTGACGCCGACGTGCGCGGCCAGCGCCGAGCACACGGCGTCCGTGCGGTCGGCCGGGACGATCGATCTCAGGTGCAGCACACGTCACATCGTGCCGTACCCCGCCGAACGCCCGAACGGCACCCGGACGGTCAGTCCTCGGTGATCTCCAGGCGGCCGACCTTCAGGTGGGCGATCTCGACGACACCGGCCTTGAGATGGCCGATGACGGCACGCTTGATCACGAGGCGGCCGATGGCGAGGGCCCCGATGGCCAGGGCCCCGACGGCGGCCGATCCGAGGGCCAGGGAGCCCAGGCCGGTCGCCGCCCGGAGCGTCGCGCCGGTCGCCGACGCGCCGGTCACCTCGGCCCCGACGGCGCGAGCGCCGATCCCTCGCTCGGTGCGCACGCGAGGACGCTCGTCCCGCTGCTCGTCTTCCTGCTGCTCGCCGGGCTCGTTCTCGTCAGGCTGGGTCATGGGGCCAGCCTAGGCGAGGCCCGCGCGAACCCCCACGCGGGCCTGCGCCCCCGATCCAGACGCGCCAAGAACGCCCCCGAGCGACCACCCAGGCACCCGGCTGAGCGCCCGAACAGCCGCCCAGACACCCGCTTGAGCACCCCGAACAGCCGCCCAGACACCCGGCTGAACGCCCCGAACGGCCGCCCAGGCGCCCGGTTGGGCGCCTCGAACGGCCGCCTCGGAAACCTGGCGCTAGCCGAGGGCGCTGCGGACGACCTCGGCGAGGCGTTCGGCGACGCCGCGGGCCTGGTCCTCGGACGCGGCCTCGACCATGACGCGGACCATGGGCTCGGTGCCGCTCGGCCGGATCAGGACCCGTCCGGACGCGCCGAGCTCGGTCTCCATCTCGGTGATCGCGGCGGACAGCTCGGGCGACGACCCCGCGCGCGCCTTGTCCACGTCGCGGACGTTGATCAGCACCTGCGGCAGCCGGGTCATGACCTTGGCCAGTTCGTCCAGCGGACGGCCGAGCCGGGCCATCGCGGCGAGCAGGTGCAGGCCGGTCAGCACGCCGTCGCCGGTGGTCGCGTGGTCCAGCATGATCACGTGGCCGGACTGCTCGCCGCCGAAGTTGAACCCGCTCTCCTTCATCGCCTCCAGGACGTAGCGGTCGCCGACGGCGGTCTCCACGACCGTCAGGCCCGCCTCGCGCATGGCCAGCTTGAAGCCCAGGTTGGACATCACGGTCGCGACGACGGTGTCGTCGGCGAGCCGCCCGGCCTCGCGGAGGTCCAGCGCCAGGATCGCCATGATCTGGTCGCCGTCCACCTCCTCGCCGGTGGCGGTGACGGCCAGGCAGCGGTCGGCGTCGCCGTCGTTGGCGATGCCCGCGTCCGCGCCGTGCTCGCGGACGGCCGCCTTCAGCGCGTCCAGGTGGGTGGAGCCGACCCCGGCGTTGATGTTCAGGCCGTCCGGGGCGGCGCCGATGGTGATCACCTCGGCCCCGGCGCGGCGCAGCGCCTCGGGGGCCACGTCGCAGGACGCGCCGTGCGCGCAGTCCACCACGACCTTCAGGCCGTCCAGCGACACCGGCAGCGTGCTCAGCAGGTGCGCGACGTACTGCTCGACCGCGCCGTGCGCCTCGCGGACGCGCCCGACGCCCGCGCCGGTCGGCGGCTCCCAGGCCTGGCCGAGGGTCGCCTCGATCCGGTCCTCGATGTCGTCGGCCAGCTTGAAGCCGCTGCGGTCGAAGAACTTGATCCCGTTGTCCGGCGCCGGGTTGTGCGAGGCCGACAGCATCACGCCGAGGTCGGCGTCCAGCGCGTGGGTGAGGTGCGCGACGGCAGGGGTCGGCAGAACGCCGAGCCGTAGAACGTCCACTCCCGCACTGGCGAGGCCCGCGACGACGGCGGCCTCCAGGAACTCGCCCGAGGCACGCGGATCACGGCCCACCACCGCGACCGGACGGTGCCCGGCGAACGCCCCGGCCTCGCCGAGCACCCTCGCCGCGGCGACCGAGAGCTCCATGGCGAGCGGCGCGGTGAGGTCGCGGTTGGCGAGCCCGCGCACCCCGTCGGTTCCGAACAGACGACCCACGATCAACTCCTAGCTCGACCGGACGCGGAACCCCCGAACCCCGCGCGCCGGCACGCTCAATGTAGTCCGCGATGGCGAGCGCGCCCGGATTGCGGTGCGCGCCCCGACCGTCCCCGTGAAATGCGAACGAGCCGCCGCGCCCGCGGACGCCGCCCGACCCCGCACGGAGGGGGGTCGGCGGCGTGCCACACGGAACGCGGCGGCTCGATCGGAACGCTTAGCGCTTGCTGTACTGCGGCGCCTTGCGGGCCTTCTTGAGACCGGCCTTCTTGCGCTCGGTCGCCCGCGCGTCACGGGTGAGGAACCCGGCCTTCTTCAGCGCCGGGCGGTGCTCGATGTTGGCGAACTGGAGCGCCCGGGAGATGCCGAGGAGCAGGGCGCCGGCCTGGCCGGTGGTGCCACCGCCGTTGACCCGGCAGATCACGTCGAACTGGTTCTCCAGACCCAGCAGCACGAACGGCGAGTTCACGATCTGCTGGTGGACCTTGTTCGGGAAGTACTGGTCCAGGGTGCGGCCGTTGATGGTCCACTTGCCCGAGCCCGGGACGATGCGGACGCGCGCGATGGCCTCTTTGCGGCGGCCGGTGGCGGCCGCGGGGCCGGTGGCGACGGGCTGGCCCAGGAGGCCGGCCTCGGCCTCGGGGGTCTCCGTCGAGTACTCGGACGGCGCGTCCTCGTACGAGTCGTACTCGACGCCCTCGGCGGGCGTCTCAATGCCGGTCTCGGACACTGTTCTCCTCATGAAGTCTTCTAGCCAGGGCGGCTGGCCCGCGTGATCCCACGGGTGCCCCGGCGGCCACGGTTCTGGTGAGCCGCACCCGGAGGCGCGGCCGGGGTGTTACTGGGAGACCTGGGTGATCTCGAACGGAACCGGCTTCTGCGCGGCGTGCGGGTGGTTCGGGCCTGCGTAGACCTTCACCTTGCCGAGCATCTGACGGCCGAGGGTGTTCTTGGGCAGCATGCCCTTGATCGCCTTCTCGACGGCCTTCTCCGGGTGCTTCGCGAGCAGGTCCGCGTAGGACATGGAGCGGAGGCCGCCCGGGTACCCCGAGTGCCGGTAGGCGCGCTTGTTCTGGAGCTTGTTGCCCGTCAGCGCCACCTTGTCGGCGTTGATGATGATGACGAAGTCACCGGTGTCGAGGTGCGGCGCGTAGATCGGCTTGTGCTTACCCCGGAGCAGCTGCGCGGCCTGGCTCGCGAGCCGGCCCAGCACGACGTCGGTCGCGTCGATGACATGCCACTGACGCTGAACGTCAGCGGGCTTTGGGGTGTACGTGCGCACGGTCGTAGACCTTCGTTTCTAGTCGACTGGCGGTTGATCTCGCCCGGCCCCCGCGGATCGCGGGACGGGCGTGCCGCGCGGTTGCGATCGCCGCCCGCCCATGAGGTCGGGCACGCAATACAGCGACTGGGCAGCATATCCAGCCACGCGGGCACGGGTCAAAGCGAGGCCGCTACACGGTGCTCACGCTGCGCTCTCACATGCTCGTTCGTCAACCGCCGACGGCTACTTTCCCGGCCATCCTCCAGTATGCACCATCCCCCCGCGTGCCCCGAACCCGTCCCGGTTCCAGCACCCGCGTGGACGACCGGCCCGCCGCCCTATTCCGCCTGATCACGGCCCGTCCGGGGAGATCATCAGAGAGGTGATCCACGACTAATGCCCCATATATGGATAAGGTGCCGCCCGTCCGGTCACCCTCGCCGGCAGCGCGCCGGCCCGGCCCCCAGGAGCCCACGATGCGCCCTCCCCGCCGCGCCTCCCGCTCGTCCCGTCCCCGAGATCCCCGGGCGGGCGACCCGCACCGGGACGGTCCAGGACGCCACGCGTCCGGCGGTCCCACACCAGGCGGCCCCTTCCCCGGCGATCCGGGCCCCGGCTACGGCCCCGGCCCCGGCGACGGGGCCTTCGCCTCGTCCGATCCGTACCGGTTCGGCCCACCCGACGGCGGAGCCCCCGACCGGTTCGCGCCTCCCGCGGGCCCGCGTCCGCTGGAGCACGAACGGCACCGTCCGACCGACGCCGAGGCCGCGCGAGCCCACGGCCCCGGGCCGGGCGGCGACGGCCGTCCGATGGACGCCACCAGGGCCTACGTCCCCGAGGAGGGCGACCGGCTCGCCTACTCCCCCACCGGACGCACCGAGTACTCCCCCGCGGGCCCTGAGGGTCCCGGCGGTCCGGGCGGCCCCGGCGGACGCGACTTCTGGGCGTCCCCGCCCGGCGGCGGCCCGAGCCGCAGGCGCCGGACGCCGCTGATCATCGCGGGAGCGGCCGGGGCGATGGCCCTCGTCGTGGGCGCGGGCGTCGCCGTGAGCCAACTCACCTCGGACGACGGCAAGCGCGAGCCGACGGCGGCCGCCGGCCCGGACGGCGCGGTCGGCGGCCAGGGCGGCACGCAGCCGGACACCACACCCAGTGACACCCCGTCCCGGACGCCGTCCAAGACCCCCAGCAGGACGCCCAAGGCGAAGCCGAGCTCCAAGAAGCCCAGCAGCTCGAGGCCCTCGTCCAGCAAGCCGGGCGGGACGTCCGGAAGCGGCTCGGGCTCGTCCCCCAGCAAGACGGGCGGCGGAAGCGGCTCCGGATCGGGGTCGGGGTCCGGCGGAAGCGGCGGTTCCGGCGGCGGAGGCGGCACGACCGCGTCCGAGACGGCCGTCCTCAAGATCACCAACCAGCAGCGCGCGAAGGCGGGATGCTCCCCGCTGCGGTACGACGCGCGCCTCGCCCGCGCCGCCCGCCTGCACTCGCAGGACATGGCCGCGCACAACTACTTCAGCCACGACTCCCGGAACGGCGACAGCCCCTGGGACCGGATCGAGCGCCAGGGCTACACCCAGCCGGGCGCCGAGAACATCGCCAAGGGCTACGCGGACGCCGCCGCGGTCATGAAGGGCTGGATGAACAGTCCCGGACACCGCGCCAACATCCTGAACTGCGGCCTGAAGGCCCTCGGCGTCGGCCGCGCGAACGGCCCCTCCGGCCCCCTCTGGACGCAGGACTTCGGCTGGAAGTGAGCCTTTCCGGACGTCGCGTGAGCTTCCCGAAATCGGCGGCGTCCGGTTCGCCCCCATGTCATGGTGGGTGTGCCGATGGGTCCAGACCCCTGAGTCGAGAACGGTAGGGTCCAGCCATGGGTTACCCCGGTGACACAGGCGAAAACGGCGGCTGGCCTCAGGAGCAGCCGCCGCGACAGCCCCACGGTCCCGGCGGCGCGGGCTCCGCGCCGGTCTCGTGGGATGACGACCAGAACCGGTTCGCCCCCGGTTCCTTCGGCGCGCCCCCGGGCGGTCTGACGAACGAGCCGCCACGCGCCGCCTCCGGCCACGGCGACCCGAACGGCACGGCCGCGCTCGGCGACCCGAACGGCACCGCCGCTCTCGGCGAGCCGCCCTCGTTCGGCGGCTCCGGGCAGGGCTTCGGCGGAGCGGGCCACGACGATCAGGGCGCCGCCTTCGGCGGTCCCCAGCAGGGCTTCGGCGAGCAGCAGCACGGCTTCGCCGCCGGCAACGGCTTCGGCGGCCCGGACGGTCCGGGCGGCTCCGAACCCGGCAACGGCTTCGGAGGCGGCGGATTCGACCAGGGCGGCGGGTTCGACCAGCACGTGGCCGGGCCTCCCCCGGGCGCGAAGAAGAAGAGCAAGCTGCCGCTGATCATCGGCGGCGCGGCCGTGGCCGGCATCGTGCTCATCGGCGGCGGTGTCGCCGCCGCGTCCATGTTCAAGGACGACCCCAAGCCGAAGAAGAAGACGACGACGGCGGCCACGACCGCGCCGAAGGCGTCGTCCACGCCGTCCCCCACCCCCTCGCAGACCCTCAGCCCGGTGAAGCTCAAGACCCGGGCCACCGATCCCAGCCCGCTGACCCTGAAAGAGGTCTTCGGCAAGTCGTCCTTCTCGGGCGCGGGCGAGAAGTACAAGCGGACCGGCTGGAACGCCTCCAAGGGCTGCACCGGCGCGGTCGGCGGCACGGCCCTGACCTCTCAAGTGAAGAAGGGCGGCTGCTCCCAGGTGCTCCGCGCCACCTACACGCGCGGCGACGGCAAGCTCATCGGCACCGTCGGAGTTTTCAACCTCAAGACCGAGACCGCGGCCAAGGCGGCGGTGCGGGCGGCGGCCGCCAAGGACGCCTACCTCAAGCCGCTGCCGGGCTCCGGCAACACCAGAAAGATCGGCACCGGGCTCGCCCTCGGCACCGCCGAGGCACAGGGCCACTACCTGGTCATGACCTGGGTGCAGCGCCCGGACGGCAAGAAGATCGCCGACAGCGCGCACAAGGACGTCTCCGACTTCGGCCAGCAGGTGATCAAGAGCAGCGGCCTGTCGGTGGCGCTGCACTTCCGGGAGACCGAGGGCAAGCCCCTCCGGAGCTGATCGGCACGAGGACTCTGAACCCCCATGCCTGAACCTGACGAGATCCGCCCCGCCGAGGCGGCGGCGGACCCCGCCCCCTCCACGCCCCCGAGCTTCGGCCATGACGAGCCGGCGCGCGCGGACGGCGAACTGCGCATCCCGACCCCGTTCCGGCTCCAGGCCCCCTGGTGGGCCGCCGAGTCCACCGACTCGGACGAGCCGGAACCCGACGATTCCGCCAAGGCCGGGGCCGCCAAGGCCGAGGCCGCCAAGGGCCCCGGCGCCGGAACCCCGGCGCCCCCGACGACCCCCGCGCCCGACGACCGGCTCGTCGCCGGCCAGGGCGCCCCCGGCGCCGACTCGCGCCGGGCCGTCCCCCGCCCCAAGCCCCGACCCGCCCGGGACACCGTCCCGGACGGCACTCCCATCCACCGCCCGACCAACCAGCCCGGCGGCACCGGCCCCCAGCCCACGCCTCCGGCCCAGCAGCCCACGCCTCCGCCTGCCCGGCAGCCGAACGGCACCGGCCCGCCGCCCGTCCCCGGAACACCGCAGACAGGCGGCGGCACCGGGCCGCAACCCATCCCCGGAGCGGCTCAGTCCGGTGGCACGGGGCCTCTTCCCACGCCCAACGGCACCCCGCCCGTCGGCCCGACCGGCACGGGGCCGCTGCCCGTGGTGGACGCCGCGCCGCAGGGTGCGGACGCATCGTCCGGTGCGATGCCGCTGGCCGCGCCGGTCGCCCCCGAGGCGGCGGCGCTGGAGGCGAACACCGACAGCCGGTCGTCCGGGCCCGTCCTCACGCCGGACGCGATCCTCCCGCCAGGAGTGACGCTGCCACCCGCGGTCGTGCTGCCGCCCGCCGAGAAGGTCGTCAGGGACACCCCGAAGCCGGACGCGCCCGACCAGCACGCCCCGAAACCGGATATCCCCCTGCAGGACGGGCGGGCCACGGCCGCCGACATGCCGGTCGTCCGCCCGACGCCCCGGCCCGTCCCGAACGCGGCCCCTCCGACCACCCCGCCGGACGCCACCGCACCCCACCAGCCATTCCCGGGCCCGAACACCCCGAACGCTGCGAACGATGGCAACACCGGCCCTCAGCCGTTCCCGCCCGGTCCGCTGGGCGACGGCCCCAAGGGGACCCCGGCGAACCGGAAGCGGCTGCTCATCGGCGGCGGCATCGCGGCGGCGATCGTCGCGATCTGCGGGATCGCCGTCGCCGGAGCGGTCTCAGGGGACGCCGGCGGAAAGGCCAAGACCAAGCCCAAGCACAAGCAGACGGCCGCGCCCGGACAGCCCGGCTCGCCGTCGCCGGGCGGTCCCGTCCGCCACCCCGTGGACATCAACAGCGAGAAGAGCGACCCGAAGCCGCTCGCGCTGACCGAGGTGTTCCCGGCCCCGACGATCCAGCTGGCCGGGCGCACCTTCCAGCGCGACCGCTCGTCGGTCAACCACCAGTGCGGCCTCACCGCGCGCGGCTCGATGGCCCAGGCGCTCGCGCACGACGGCTGCCGCGCCGTCGTCCGGGTGACGTTCGTCAGCGGCGACAAGAAGTTCGCCGTCACCAGCGGCGTGGCCGTCCTGCCGAACCACGACGCGGCCCTGAAGGTGAGCCGGGCCGGGAACCCGGGCAAGTACGAGTGGTTCCGCGGCCTCACCGGTCCGCACGCCCCCGACATCGACGGCACGGGCGGTTACGCCGCGGCCACTGTTCGAGGCCGCTACGTCGCCTATGCGTACGCGACCTACACCGACGGAACCCGCATCACGCCCCAGGACACCCAGATCAAGGGCCTGGCGCAGCAGTTCCTCGACTACGGCACCCAGGCCCTGGACGCCCGCGCCCGAGGCTGACCGCCCCCGACGAACAAAACGTGCCCGGTGCCGAAATGGCACCGGGCACGTCACGTTGAACGGGTTCCAAGCGACCCGGACGATCAGCGGAACATCATCCAGACTCGACAGGCCCACCGACCAGGCACAGGTTCAGGTCGGCGTCGGCTCAGCCGGACAGCGTCCGGACGCGACGGGTCTGCTGGGCGCGCAGGGCCAGGTCCGCGTCGTCCGGGTAGGAGATCTCCTCCAGCGAGAGGCCGTGGGCCGGGGCGACGTTCACCGCCGAGTCGCGCACCCGGGCGCCCAGGACCTCGGCGGGCCACTCAATCGCGCGCCGTCCGTCGCCGACCACCAGCATCGCGCCGACCAGGGCCCGGACCATGGAGTGGCAGAAGGCGTCGGCCTTCACCGTGGCGACCGCGAGGTGCTTCCCCTCACGGTTCCACTCGAAGATCTGGAGTTCGCGGATGGTCGTCGCGCCCTCGCGCTTGCGGCAGAACGCCGCGAAGTCGTGCTCGCCGAGCATCAGCCTCGTGGCGGCGTTCATCCGGTCGATGTCGAGCGGACGCGGGTGCCACAGGACGTCGTGGCGGCGCAGCGGGTCCACGCCGACGGGGTCGTCGCAGACGCGGTAGGCGTAGCGGCGGGACAGCGCGGAGAAGCGCGCGTCGAAGCCCTCGGGAGCGGTCGTGACGCGCCAGACGCGCACGTCCGGCGGTAGCAGGCCGGCGAGCCGGCGTGGCAGCGTGCCGTTGATCGCCGAGTAGGCGGCGACCGGGACCACCACGTGCGCGACCTGGCCGCGCGCGTGCACGCCCGCGTCGGTGCGTCCGGCGACGGTGAGCACCGGGGGCGGGTCGAGGCGCAGGACCCGGGCGAGCGCGTCCTCGATCACGCCCTGGACGGTGCGCTGACCCGGCTGCCGCGCCCAGCCCGCGAAGTCCGACCCGTCGTAGCCGATGTCGAGCCGGAGTCGTACGAGAGCGGTCATCGGTGCCGGGGGTTCCTTGTCGTGAGCGTCGGCCATAGCGCGTCCCAACCGTCGTCGCCTGTGCCGCCGGAGTGGACGGCCGGCGCCGGCCGGTCGCCGTCCGGTGGCGTTCCCCAGTGCATCATCGCCCCCCTGACCATGTGATCCAGTCTCTCAAAGATCAGGCCCGCCGTCCCGTAGGGGGACGGCGGGCCCTCACATGTCGAGCGAGAAAGATCCCCGGAGGGTCCTTACTCCGCGCTCTCCTCGGCCGCGGCCTCGGCCGGGGCCTCCGCCGGAGCGGCGGTGGCCGGACGGGTCGAGCCCGACACCGGCTCGGTCACCAGCTCGATGACCGCCATGGGGGCGTTGTCGCCCTTGCGCGGCCCGACCTTGGTGATCCGGGTGTAGCCACCGGGACGCTCGGCCATGGCCGGAGCGATCTCGGTGAACAGGACGTGCAGGACGCCCTTGTCGCGGATCGTCTTGGCCGCGAGGCGACGGTTGTGCAGGTCGCCCTTCTTGGCCTTGGTGATCAGCTTCTCCGCCAGCGGGCGCAGGCGGCGGGCCTTGGCCTCGGTGGTGGTGATGCGGCCGTGCTCGAACAGCGAGGTCGCCAGGTTCGCCAGGATCAGCTTCTGGTGAGCCGCGCTGCCGCCCAGACGGGCGCCCTTGGTGGGCTGAGGCATGGTCGTTCCCTTCTTGCACCGGCCGGTTCAGGAACCGGTGGCAAATCTCCGCGCCGGCCGTACGAGGTACCGGCGACGGGTCATTCGGACGTGTTAACGGTATGCCGGGATCAGTACTGCTCGGTCTCGGCGTAGCCACCGTCGTCGTCGCCGTAGTTGTCGGCGGCGGCGGACGGGTCGAACCCGGGCGGGGAGTCCTTCAGCGAGAGGCCCATGTCGTTGAGCTTCTGCTTGACCTCCTCGATGGACTTCGCACCGAAGTTGCGGATGTCCAGGAGGTCCTGCTCGCTGCGGGCCACCAGCTCGCCCACGGAGTGGATGCCCTCGCGCTTGAGGCAGTTGTAGGAGCGGACCGTGAGGTTCAGCTCCTCGATCGGCAGGGCCAGGTCCGCGGCCAGCGCGGCGTCCGTCGGGGACGGGCCCATGTCGATGCCCTCGGCCTCGACGTTGAGCTCCCGGGCCAGGCCGAACAGCTCGACGAGGGTCTTGCCGGCGGAGGCCACCGCGTCGCGCGGCAGCATCGCGGCCTTGGTCTCCACGTCCAGGATGAGGCGGTCGAAGTCGGTGCGCTGCTCGACTCGGGTCGCCTCGACCTTGTAGGTGACCTTCAGCACGGGCGAGTAGATGGAGTCGATCGGGATCCGGCCGATCTCCTGGCCCGGCTGCTTGTTCTGGGCGGCCGAGACGTAGCCGCGGCCGCGCTCGACCGTCAGCTCCATCTCCAGCTTGGCCTTGTTGTTCAGCGTGGCGATGTGCAGGTCCGGGTTGTGGACCTCCACGCCCGCCGGCGGCGCGATGTCGGCCGCGGTGACCTCGCCGGGGCCCTGCTTGCGCAGGTACATGACCACCGGCTCGTCGTGCTCGGACGAGACGACGAGCTCCTTGAGGTTCAGGATGATGTCGGTGACGTCCTCCTTCACCCCCGGGACGGTGGAGAACTCGTGCAGGACGCCCTCGATCCGGATGCTGGTGACAGCGGCTCCGGGGATGGACGACAGCAGGGTGCGGCGGAGCGAGTTGCCGATCGTGTAGCCGAAGCCCGGCTCCAGCGGCTCGATGGTGAACCGCGACCGGTACTCGTCGACCTGCTCCTCGGTGAGGGTGGGACGCTGAGCGATGAGCATGGGTGTTCCTTCTTTCCGCGGTGCCCGCTATATGACGACCGCAGTGGAGTTCTTCCCTGTCCGCCGCCCGGCCACGCGTGCGCGCGGACGGACGGCGAGACGAACGGGCGCCCGCCGTGAGGCGGAAGCCCCGGCCCCCGCCTTCGGCGGAGGCCGATGATCTCCGCCGAAGGCGGAAACCCGTCGGCCCCGCCCGGCGGCGAGGGCCACGAGGGCCCCGCCGCCGGGCGGGGCCCGGTGGGCTCGCGAGAGCCCGGTGGACCCGTGAGGGCCCGGTGAGCCCCTACTTGGAGTAGAGCTCGACGATCAGCTGCTCCTGGACGGGAGCGTCGATCTGCTGGCGGACCGGCAGCGAGTGCACGAAGATGCGCATCCGCTCGGCGTCCAGGCCCAGCCAGGCCGGAACCGTACGCTCGCCGGCCTCGGCCTTGGCGACCTGGAACGGCGTCATCTCCAGGGACTTGGCCTTGACGTCCACGATGTCGGCCTCGGAGACGAGGAAGCTCGGGATGTCGACCTTCTTGCCGTTGACCCGGATGTGACCGTGCCGGATCAGCTGGCGCGCCATGTCGCGGGACTTGGAGAAGCCCGCGCGGTACACGACGTTGTCCAGGCGGCGCTCCAGCAGCGAGAGCAGGTTGTCACCCGTCTTGCCCTGCTGGCGGTTGGCCTCGACGTAGTAGTTCGAGAACTGCCGCTCAAGCACGCCGTAGATGCGCTTGGCCTTCTGCTTCTCACGAAGCTGGAGCAGGTACTCGGTCTCCTTCGGACGACCGCGACCGTGCTCACCCGGCGGGTAGGGACGGATCTCGATCGGGCACTTCGGGCCCTCGCACTTGCTGCCCTTGAGGAACAGCTTCATCTTCTCGCGGCGGCAGAGCTTGCAGTCCGCACCGGTGTAACGAGCCATTGTTCTGTGATCTCCCCTACGGTGCTCAGACCCGGCGACGCTTCGGCGGGCGGCAGCCGTTGTGCGGAACGGGCGTGACGTCCTGGATCGAACCCACCTCGAGGCCGGTGGCCTGGAGGGAGCGGATCGCGGTCTCACGGCCCGACCCCGGACCCTTGACGAACACGTCGACCTTGCGCATCCCGTGCTCCATCGCGCGCCGGGCGGCGGCCTCGGCGGCCTGCTGCGCGGCGAACGGGGTGGACTTGCGGGAGCCCTTGAAGCCGACGTGGCCGGACGAGGCCCAGGAGATCACGTTCCCGTTCGGGTCGGTGATCGAGACGATGGTGTTGTTGAACGTGCTCTTGATGTGGGCGTGCCCGTGAGCGACGTTCTTCTTTTCCTTGCGGCGCACCTTCTTCGCGCCGACACGGCTCTTGGGAGGCATCTCTGCTCTCTTCCTGTGAGGTCGTCGATCCGTCCGGGACGGATGAGTCCCGACGGACTACTACTTCTTGCCGGCCTTCTTCTTGCCGGCCACGGTCTTCTTCTTGCCCTTGCGGGTACGCGCGTTCGTCTGCGTCCGCTGACCGTGCACGGGCAGACCGCGGCGGTGCCGGATGCCCTGGTAGCAGCCGATCTCGATCTTGCGGCGGATGTCGGCCTGGATCTCGCGACGGAGGTCACCCTCGGTCTTGTAGTTGGCTTCCATCCAGTCGCGCAGCTTCACCAGGTCGTCGTCGGTGAGCTGGTGGACGCGGGTGTCCGGGTTGACGCCGGTCTGAGCCAGCGTCTCCTGGGCCCGGGTGCGACCGATGCCGAAGATGTAGGTGAGAGCGATCTCCACGCGCTTGTCGCGCGGGAGGTCGACGCCGAGGAGGCGTGCCATCTCTGGCGGTTCCCTTCGTATGCGGAGGTGTTCGGCGCATCGCGTCCGCACACACCCGACACTCGTTCGGGTGGCGGCCCCGGCCTCCGTCCGGGGGTGGCCCCTTCACACGACGGTGCCGCACGACCCGATCTTGGTGGACCGGAACCGTACGGCGACCACGTGCGAAGGCTGCGATGCGTGGATCAGTTGTTGAACGTCAGCCCTGACGCT
Organism: Actinomadura oligospora ATCC 43269; assembly: GCF_000518265.1. Classification (GTDB taxonomy): domain Bacteria; phylum Actinomycetota; class Actinomycetes; order Streptosporangiales; family Streptosporangiaceae; genus Spirillospora; species Spirillospora oligospora. The sequence continues at coordinate 53,614 of NZ_JADG01000024.1, forward strand.
GCTTGTGGCGCGGGTCGGAGCAGATGACCATGACCCGGCCGTGCCGGCGGATGACGCGGCACTTGTTGCAGATCTTCTTGACGCTCGGCTTGACCTTCACTGGGTCTCCTATTGATCAGGGTCACCCGGGTGCCGCCACACACCCGAGAGGCAACCCCAGTGATTACTTGTAGCGGTAGACGATCCGACCGCGCGTGAGGTCGTAGGGGCTCAGCTCCACGACGACGCGGTCGTCCGGCAGGATCCGGATGTAGTGCATCCGCATCTTGCCGCTGATGTGGGCGAGCACCTTGTGCCCGTTGTCCAGCTCAACCCGGAACATGGCGTTCGGGAGGGACTCGATGACGGTGCCCTCGATCTCGATGGCGCCTTCCTTCTTGGGCATGTCCTCCGCGCTTCGCTGATCGGCTCATTGGACGCGGCCCGCGTCGCCCCCGCTCACGTCATGAAGATCTGACAGACCGACGACGGAGTGGAGAACCCGGCCGCACCCAGGCCGAGACGCACACGGGCATCAAGGCAGAGATTCACGGCGGCCGAACACGGACCGACACAAGAGTGTACGTCACCGGGCGGTGGAACGCGAAATCATCCCATGACCCGGCACCGGATACTGCTCCCGACACAAGCATACAGCGCTCGCGCGTTGTACCTTTCCAGGAGGACCAACGACCAGGGGAGGACGGATGCCGAGCTATGACTTCGCGCTGATCCTCAGCCGTCCCCTCTACGAGGAGGAGCTGGACCCCCTCTTCGACCGCACCCACGGTCAGGTCACCGTCTCCATCATCACCGAGCCCCAGCACGCCGGACGGCCCGGCAACGCCACCGCCTCCTGGCACGCCACCACGCTCGCCGAGGCGGTCATGCAGGTCGTCGCCCACCTGGAGGACGCGGCGCCCGGGCTGCACGTCCGGCAGGTCGAGGCCGACCCGCTGCTGACCATCCGGGACATCTCCGAACGCGTCCGCCGGTCCGTCGAGTCGGTCCGGCTGTCGATCACGGGCGCGCGGGGACCGGGCGGCTTCCCGGCCTCGGAGATGTCCACCGGCGGGCACCGGCTCTGGCGCTGGTCCAAGATCGCGGCCTGGTACGACATCGAGGACCCGCAGCTCCGGGAGGCCCGTCCCACCACCCAGGCCATCAACGGCTGGCTCGCGCTCCGAGACGTGGTGCCGGACATCGCCCCCGCCCCGGAGGCCGTCACGTCGGCGCTCAGCGCCGTCCTCACCCACGTGGCCTGACGCCCCGGGACGCCGCCCCCGGGCGGTCAGGCTCCCGGCATGGAGGCCAGGTCGGCGGTCCGGTAGGCCGCCGCGAACGTCGCGTAGACGATGAGATTGTCGTCATACGCGCGCCTGAGGTGGTCGTACCGTCCGGCGCAGGTGATCAGCCTCAGCTCGGGGACGGCTCCGGCCAGCAGCACCCGCCCCACGGGGAACCGGCGTTTCGGCACCTGCTCGGCGCGGGTCATGCGGAACACCGCGACCGTGCCGTCCGTCCTGGCGACGCCGATGATGTCCCCTGGACGCAGCTCGTCCAGGCGGGCGAAGACCGCCGGGCCGGACGTGGTGTCCAGGTGGCCGAGCAGCAGCGCCGCGCCCGGTTCGCCCGGACTGGGCCCGGACGCGAACCAGCCCGCACGCTCCGGATCGGACGTCGGCGGCGCCTGGATCAAGCCGGACGGATCCCGTCCGACGCGTCCGAGCGGGGCGGACACCTCGATCCGCGGGATCAGCAGCCGCGTCGGGACGGCGTGCGCCAAGGCCGCGCGCAGGGGAGCCGGAGCCCCAGCCCCGCTCGGCGGGACGAACTCGGGAAGCGCGAGCATTGCGCGATCACGGCGTCCGAGCGCGCAGCCGAAGGCGGGCCGGGGCACCCTCGGCACGGCCGTCAGGACGCAGCGTGCACGTCGGCGGTGCCGCCTCGGACACCGCCTAGGCATCAACCCTCCACCGCTCCCGCAGGGCCCACCAGAGGCCGCCAAGGGCCCCTCCGACCAGCGCGGACCCCCGCCCGAGCGGAATGTCGGCGTGCGCTCGCCCATCACGGGACGTCGGCCAGCCTCCGCCGGCCGCCTGCCCATGCGACTCGGCCACCAGGTCGAACACCGTCATCGCCGGGTACCGCGAGGCAGGGCGGGCCGGGGAGTCCGGGACCGGCCAGGACGGGGAGATCTGGGGGCACGGAGGGTGAGCACTCTCTGTCTGACGAGGCCCGCTGCGGTGATGTTCGCGTGGAGGAGCCTGTGCCAGCGCGTCCAGCCGGACGGACTCCCCCGGGGACGCGTCGGACCTCGCCCCGGGGTCGGCGCAGTTCGGCGGGGCTATGATCGTGAGCGTCCGTCCTGCCCGAAGGTGTCCCTTCCACGGCTTCAGCGTCACCCCATCGTCCGCGCACGCGGCCGGGGCGGCGGCCAGCCCGGTCAGGAGCGGCGCGGCCGGGTGCGGAGCACGGGCAGGCGCCGCACGCCTGCCGGGCCGCTGGAAGGGCATGGTCTCCCCCACCGGTCCCGGGGTCGGACGGAACCGATGATCATTTTTTGCCCGGCCACCTCGACAGGCCGGTCAACCGGGCACAAAGATCAGGCAAGCGCTCCCCTCCGGCGTGGACGCCGTGGGCGGGCGGCGGCCGGGCGTGCGAACCGGTCCGGTCCGTGGTTCGCTTGGAGGAGGGGGAGGATCAATGGCGATCATTGCGCAGCTCAGCGACATCCATCTGGCGGTCGGCCGGGACGGCGAGGTGGACGACGGCTCGGGGCCGGTCCGCTCGCTGCGCGCCGCGGTGTCCAGCCTGCTGGCGCTGCCCGCCCGGCCGGACGCGGTGGTCCTGACCGGCGATCTGGCCGACGGCGGCCGTCCGGCGGAGTACGCCCGGCTGCACGCCCTGCTGTCCCCGCTGCCGATGGCCGTCTATCCGCTTCCCGGCAACCACGACGACCGCGACGCGCTGCGGCACGCCTTCCGCGACCACCCGGCCGTCGCGAACAGCGGCGGCCCGGGCGCGCCCGTCCAGTACGCCGTGGACGTCGCCGGAACCCGGCTGATCTGCTGCGACACCACGATCCCCGGCTCGGCGTCCGGTGAGCTCGACGTGGAACGGCTGGCCTGGCTGGACGCGACGCTCGCCGAGCAGCCGACCGTCCCGACCGTGATCGCCACGCACCACCCGCCGTACCCGATCGGCATCCGGTTCATCGACGACATGGCCCTGGCGGGCACCGAGGGCCTCGCCGAGATCCTCAAGCGGCACCGCCAGGTCGTCCGTGTGATCAGCGGGCACGTGCACCGCAGCTCGGTCGGCTCCCTCGCCGGGACGGTCTGCGCCACCACGTCCAGCACCTACCGGCAGCTGTTCCTCGACCTCACCCGCCCGGGACGAGCCGCCCTCACCGGCGAGCCCGCGGGCTTCGCGATCCACCGGATCGAGGGCGAGTCGGCCGTCACGCACTTCGTCCCGACGGGCAACTACCGCCCGCTGATGGAGGTCGACTGAACCCGGGCCGAACCCCAGGAACGCCGAGGAGGCCCGCCGGAATCCGGCGGGCCTCCTCGCTTCTCAAGCCGGCGTGTTCGCCGGCACCAGGGACTAGCGCTTGCCGTCGCCCTGCCCGAACAGGCTCCGGACCAGCAACATCACGCCCCACGGACCGGCGATCCAGAGCCACCACGGGTACGGGACGACCGGCGAGGTGATCGCGACGATCGCCCAGATGGCGACGTTCAGCCCCACGACGACCGCCCAGGCGCTCCACATCGCGCGCGTCCCGTACCAGACCGACCCGCTCCGCGCGGGCGGCGCTACGGTCGTGCGCTGGTAGGCCGGGATCGGGCGGTTGTGCAGGTCGGCCTCGGGCAGGTCGGAGGTCACCCGCTCCAGGTCGCCCATGGTCCTGGCCGTGTAGGTCGCCTCCAGGCGCTCCTCGAGCTCGGCCATGGTGAGCCGGCCGTCGGCCATGTGCTCACGCAGACTGGCGGCGACCCGGTCCCGGTCGGCGTCCGAGGCTCGGATATCAGGATTGGGCGCCATGGCGACCCCTTCGCGCGTGGTTCGGAGCGGTGGAGGGACGATCCACCGCTACCTCCCAGAGTGCCCAACGATTCGCGGTGCTCTCAAGGGAGCCAGGTTCACCTTCCCCCCGGTGCCCAGGACCACCCCGTCCGCGCGGCGGGTGAGGTCAGACGCCGAGCTTGGCGAACCACTCCCGGCCCTCGTCCAGCGCGGTCAGCACGCGCGGGCCCTCGGGCGTCACGGCGAAGGTGTGCTCGAAGTGCGCCGAGGCCCCGCCGTCCGTGGTGATCACGGTCCAGCCGTCCTCGAGCTCGGCGGTGTCCTTGGTGCCGAGGTTGACCATCGGCTCGACGGCGAAGCACATGCCCGCCTCCAGCACCGGGCCGTGGCCAGGGGCGCCGTGGTTCGGGATCAGCGGGTCCATGTGCATCTCGGTGCCGATGCCGTGGCCGCCGTAGCCCTCGACGATCCCGTACTCGCCCTCGGACCGGATGTGCTTCTCGATCGCGTGGGACATGTCGGTCAGCCGCGCGCCGACGATCCCGGCGGCCAGGCCGTGCCACATGGACGCCTCGGTCACCTCGAGCAGCTTCCGCAGCTCGGGAGTGATCTCCCCCACCGGGACGGTGATCGCCGAGTCGCCGTGCCAGCCCTCGACGATCGCGCCGCAGTCGATCGAGATGACGTCGCCGTCGTGCAGCGTCTTGTCCGGCCGCGGGATGCCGTGGACGATCTCCTCGTTGACCGAGGCGCAGATCGTGCCGGTGAACCCGTGGTAGCCCTTGAAGGACGGCACGCCGCCGTTGTCCCGGATGTGCTGCTCGGCCAGCCGGTCCAGGTCCAGCGTGGTGATGCCGGGCTTGACCGACTCGCGCAGCAGCTGCAGCGTGCGGCCGACCAGCAGGCCGGCCGCGCGCATGAGCTCGATCTGCTCGGGCGTCTTGATCTGGATGGCGGGCTTGCGCCTCTTGAACACTGTCACTCCCCCAGGGGCGGCCGGGGCCTCGGGGGGTGACCCGACTCCCGCCTACCCGGCGATCTACTTCTCGAACGGACGCAGCGCGTCCAGGGCCCGCCGGGTGACGTCCTCGACCGGTCCGGTCGCGTCGATTCCGCGCAGGATGCCCTCATCAGAATAGAACTGGACGAGCGGCGCGGTCTGTTCCGCGTAGACCTCCAGCCGGTGCCGGACGACCTCCTCGCGATCGTCGTCACGCTGGTAGAGCCGTCCGCCGCAGTCGTCGCAGACGTCGTCCCTCTTGTCGTCGAAGTCGACGTGCCAGATGCGGTTGCACTGCGAGCACTGCCGCCGCCCGGACAGCCGCCGGACGACCTCGTCCTCGTCCACGACGAGCTCGAGGACGACGTCCAGCCGGGTGTCCCACTCGGCGAGCATCTTCCTCAGGGTCTCGGCCTGCGGAACGTTGCGCGGGAACCCGTCGAGAAGGAAGCCGTCGAGGGCGTCCTCCTGCTGGAGCCGGTCGCGCACCATGTCGATGGTGACCTCGTCCGGCACCAGGTCGCCCCGGTCCATGTACTGCTTGGCCAGCGTGCCAAGCTCGGTGCGCTCATTGATGTTGGCGCGGAAGATGTCACCCGTCGAGATTTTCGGGATCGACTGGTGCGACGCGATGTGCTGGGCCTGCGTCCCCTTGCCCGCTCCGGGGGGACCCACGAGAACGATACGCATCTACCGCAGGAAGCCTTCGTAGTTGCGCTGCTGGAGCTGAGATTCGATCTGCTTCACGGTATCCAGTCCGACGCCGACGACGATCAGGATGCTCGTCCCGCCGAAGGGGAAGTCCTGCGTGGCGTTCAGCATCGCGAACGCCATCATCGGGATCAGCGCGACGAGCCCCAGGTAGAGCGCACCCGGAGTCGTGATCCGGGTCAGCACGTAGTCCAGATACTCGGCGGTCGGACGACCCGGACGGATACCCGGGATGAACCCACCATACTTCTTCATGTTGTCGGCGACCTCGGTGGGGTTGAAGGTGATCGCGACGTAGAAGTACGTGAAGAAGATGATGAACACGAAGAAGACGCCCATGTGCCAGGGGTTGTCCTGGTGCAGGTACGGCTGCAGCTTCTGCAGCCACTTCACATCCGGCCACAGCTGGGTCGCCAGCACCGGCAGGTACAGCAGCGAGGACGCGAAGATGACCGGGATGATGCCGGCCTGGTTGACCTTCAACGGAATGTAGGTCGAGGTCCCGCCGTACATCCGGCGTCCGACCATCCGCTTGGCGTACTGCACCGGGATCCGCCGCTGCGCCTGCTCCACGAACACCACACCGGCCATGATCGCCAAACCCACGGCGATCACCAGCGTGAACACGAACCCGCCCTTGGCCTTGTAGATCGACCAGAACTGGGTCGGGAACACCGCCACG
>NZ_KI912413.1:0-10411 GCF_000518265.1 Actinomadura oligospora ATCC 43269
CGGTGGCGCCCGCCCTCCGGGGCGAGCGAGGATCGCAACAGCGCAAAGGGATGTTGCTGGACGTGCCCTATACCGAGTGGCGCCCGCTCTCCGGGGCGAGCGAGGATCGCAACGCCCTCAACACGCCCGGCGGCATCGTCGACTTGCGCACCGTGGCGCCCGCCCTCCGGGACGGGCGAGGATCGCAACATCAAGGTGTGGGGTGACAGCGCAGGCGAACCAGTCATGTGGCGCCCGCCCTCCGGAACGGGCGAGGATCGCAACGACTACCTCATCGAGGGCGTGAGCCGATCGGTGATCCGGGTGGCGCCCGCCCTCCGGGGCGGGCGGGGATCGCAACGCGTTGCCGCGCAGGTCCGTCGTGGTGGGCTGCGTCGTGGCGCCCGCCCTCGGCGGCAGGCGAGGATCGCAACAGGTCAGTTACGGCCTCAACCCTGTCAGCAGGGATGACGCGTGGCGCCGCCCTTCGAGGCGGGCGAGAATCGCAACCACGACACCCCGCGGAGCGAGCCGTCAGCGGTGCCGAGTGGCGCCCGCCCTCCGGGACGGGCGAGGATCGCAACCGGTTCCTGGCCGCGCACCGTGCCGCCCCATCGCTGCGAGTGGCGCCCCCTCCGGGGTAGGCGAGGATCGCAACACCTGGGTGTCCAGGTACTTGAAGCGGACTTTTGCGCCGTGGCGCCCGCCCTCTGGGGCGGGCGAGGATCGCAACTGATTTGCCACGGAGTTGATCGCGCCGACGTGCCAAGCGGTGGCGCCCGCCTTCTGCGGCAGGCGAGGGCCGTAACCTGCACAGGCACTGCAGCGGCTTGTTGCTCCCGGCCGGTTGACGCCCCCTCGGACGATGCAGCAGGCATGCGTTGGGGCTTGTGGTGCAAGGAATGACTCTGTCCGAAATGTGCGGTGGCGCGGAGTCAGAGTGTCCTTCTTGCTGATGACTCCTTCCTGGCAGCCGGTCTGGTGGCCGCATCTGGTCAGTGCGGGTGGAGTTGGTCCAATGTCAGCGCGGATTGTCAGAGCTACTTCGTATCTTCGCCTTCCAACGCAACGTCGTGTTTTGGGGGCAGACCGTGACGAGTGGTCTATGGGCGCATAGTGCGAACCCGGCAGGTCACCGGCATGCGCTGGAAGATCACCTGCGAGACACCGCTGAGTTGGCTGGCCGGTTCGCGGCAGTATTCGGGGTTGCTGACCTGGCCGGTTACGTCGGGCTTGTGCATGACGTCGGCAAGGGCGCGTGCCCATGGCAGGACGGGCTTGTACGGGCTGAGAGATCCGGTGGGCCGGTGGTGGATGCCGGGGGGCGGGGCATTGATCACAAGTCCGCTGGGGCGTTTCTGGCTGTGCGCGAGGGACGTGTCGGGGCCTTCGGGTTGCCGGTGCTGGGGCATCATGGCGGGCTTCCCGCCTTGCGTCAGTTGGCGGGCAAGGTCGCTGATGCGAGCGGTGATCTGCAGGTGGCGGAGGCTATTGAGCGCGTCCGGCAGGTGGTGCCGGAGATCATGGGGGATCGGAGTTCGGCGGTTCCCGCGTGGGCTCTGGAGCCTGGCAATCGGCATGCGGCTGAGTTGCTCATGCGGATGGTGTTCAGCGCGTTGGTCGATGCGGACTTCCTTGATACCCGTCGGCATATGGAGGGGACGCTGCCGGCCGGAGCCGCGTCGTTGGCTGGCATGGTCGCGTCATTCGAGGCTCGTCGTGAGGAGTACCTGAGCAGGAAACAAGGTGGGCGAGAGGCCTCGGCGGTCGACCGGATTCGAGCGGAGCTCTATCAGCAGGCGGTCGCGGCGGCGGCGCTGGAGGTGGGGCTGTTTCCGTTCCCGGCGCCGACGGGGGCGGGGAAGACTCTCGGGGTGGCGGGGTTCGCGGCGCATCATGCAGCGTTGCATGGTCTGCAGCGTGTGATCATCGCGGTTCCCTACCTGTCGATCACCGAGCAGAACGCTGGGGTGTATCGGGAGGTATTCGGGGAGGAGCACGTCCTCGAACACCACAGCGGGGTCGACTTCAACGAACTGCCACCGGAACAACGGTGGCAGCGGCTGGCTGCGGAGAACTGGGATGCGCCGGTGGTCGTGACGACCACGGTCCGGTTGTTCGAGTCGTTGTTCAGCCGGAAGCCCTCGGCGATGCGGCGGCTGCATCGGCTCGCAGGGTCGGTGATCGTGCTGGATGAGGTGCAGTCGCTTCCGGATCCGATGTTGCCTCCGATTCTTTCGGCGTTGCGTCATCTGACGGAGTTCTTCGGGACGAGTGTCGTGCTGGCGTCTGCGACGCAGCCGGACTTCTTTTCCTTGGACGTCTTTGCGAACCTGAAGCCGAAGCCGGTGATTGCTGAGCCGGCCCCCGTCTATCGCAAGCTCCGGCGCGTCCGGTACGAGTGGCAATGCGAACGCCAGCGCTCGTTCGAAGAAATGGCCCAGCAGGTAGCCGCCGAGAGTAGTTGCCTGGCGATCGTGAACACCACCAAGGACGCCACCATTCTGCACCGGCACGTGGAGAGAATGGCAGAGGGCATCCCGGTTCTGCATCTGTCGACGCGCATGGCATCGCTTCACCGCCGCAAGGCACTCCAGGAGATCCGAGACCATCTGAAGGCGAAACGGCCGGTATTGGTGGTCAGCACTCAGCTGGTTGAGGCCGGTGTTGACGTAGATTTCCCGGTCGTGTTCCGGGCGTTCGCCTCTGCCGAGTCGTTGCAGCAGGCGGCCGGGAGGGCCAACCGTGAGGGGATGCTGGACGAGGGACGGGTAGTGGTTTTCGACCCGTCCGACGGAAGCGCTGTGGGCACGCGCATGGTTTACGGCGCGTCGCTCGATCTCACGCGTCAGTTCTTCGGCCCGGGCTTGGCAGATCCCGACGACCTTGACGCGCTGAGCGCCTACTACTGCGAGCGCTACTCCATAACGAACATCGAGGGGGCCGGGCCCGGAGCGGATATCCAGCGGTACCGCGCCGGGTTCGACTTCCCTGAGGTAGCTGACCGATTCAAGCTGATCGACGAGCAAACCGTCCCTGTGTTGGTGCCGTATGGGGACGACAGCGAACGTGAGCACCTGCGCCACCTGCTCACGCTTGCGGAAGGGCCACCGGCCTGGGTGCACCGGAAGATTCAGCCGTACTTGGCCAGGCTGCCGCGGCGTTTGGCGAAGCAGGGCTGTGATCAGGGAATGGCGACGCCCTTGGTTGGTGACCTCTATGAGTGGCAGGACGCCTACCACCCGCAGCGTGGGATCGAGTTCACCGACCTGAACGGAGAGGACCTGGTGTTTTGAGCACTCCTGCCCGGTATCCGCACCCGCCCCTGGTGGTTGAGGTGTGGGGAGAGTTCGCCTGTTTCACCCGGCCTGAGCTCAAGGCCGAGCGGTTCAGCTACGAGGTGATGACCCCGTCGGCGGCGCGTGGCGTTCTGGAGGCGATCTTCTGGCGTCCGGAGTTCGACTACGTGGTCACGGCGATCGAGGTGCTGCGACCGATCCGTTGGTTCTCGCTCCGTCGGAACGAGGTCAAGTCGATGACCAGTGTGGACGGGGTGCGGCGGATGATGGCCGACCCCACAGTCCGTTACGACGTGGAGAACGACCGCGACCAGCGCAACACCGTGGCGTTGCGTGACGTGGCCTACCGGATCCATGCCCAGGTCAGGCTGCGCCCCCACGCCACTGCTGGAGAGGTGAAGTACCGGGAGCAGCTCCGCCGGCGGGTCGACAAGGGCGCCTGCTTCTCCCAGCCGTTCCTGGGCACCCGGGAGTTCTCGGCGCAGTTCGGAAAGCCGTCCACCCTCACGGCGATCAGCGAGACGCGATTGCTCGGGCCGATGCTGCACAGCATCCGCTACAAGGACGGCAAGGAGACCTACGAGTGGTTCATGGCCGGGATGGAGGACGGCGTCATCCACGTCCCCGACCATGGCGTCGAACTGCCGTCGTCCGAGTCGCCACGTGCCGCCCGGTCGGCGCGGTCGGGGGCGTGAGCGCATGCCTATCAAGCAACTCGTCAAGTTCGCCACCGAGCAGGCCGGCCAAGGCGCGCCGCGTTACTACCGGCAGCGGGCCATCCGCTGGGTCATCAGAATCGACCCACAGGGGAACGGGCATCTGCTCAACCTCGTGACGGCGGACGCCAAGGCTGGAGTGCTGATGCCGGCCCCGTATGTGACGCGCACCAGCGGCGTCGCGGCGATGCTGGTGGTCGACACTCTGGATTACGTCTTTGCGGTGGCTAAGGACGACTCCGCCAAGGCTCAGGCGTCTGCGGAAAAACGTAACGACGCTTACGTGGAGCTGCTGCACGCCTGGAGGGACGCCACCGGTGACCCTGTCGCGGAGACCGTGTGTGAGTTCTTCGACCAGGAGAGGCACCTGCCGCTTCTCGAGAAGATCCCTGACGATGCTCCTTCGTCCGACCTGATCGCCGTGCGCGTTGCCGGTGAGTACGTGCATGAGCGTCCTTCCGCCATCGATTTCTGGGGTCAGGTCTCCCGGGACCGCAAGAGCTCGGGGCTCCAGGGCATGTGTCTGTCCTGCAATCGCGAGGGTTCGCTGCTCAAGACCGTCCCGGACATGATCAAGAGTTCGCTCATCCCGGTCGGTGTCGACTCCAAGGGGCGCCCGAAGCGTGGTCGCGACGCTGCTCTGATCTCGGTCAACACCAGCGCGCAGGGCCGTGGTGGGCAGCTGCAGCTCGGCAACACCCCGCTGTGTGAGGACTGCGGCGCCCAGACCATGGCGGCGCTGAACCACCTGCTGTCGGACGACCGCCATCGACGGCGTGGCGACGACAGCGTCCTGACGTGGTGGCTGGCCGAGCCCGCCGCCGAGTTCGACCTGATGATGATCGAGAATCCCGACCCTGGCCAGGTCAGGGATCTGCTGAAGGAGATCCACTCAGGTGGTGGACACACTCGGCTGGACGAGGGCGCCTTTCACGCGTTGACGTTGTCGGCCAATCAGAGCCGCGTGGTGGTCCGCGACTGGCTGGACGCGCCGCTCCGGGAGATCAAGCAGAACATCGCGTCCTGGTTCGACGATCACGGGTCGGTCGATGTGTGGAGCGACGGCGTCCACTACGTCCCGCTGCGCTTCCTGGTGCGGGCCAGCGGACGCTGGGACCGCGGCAAGAAGCAGTACGTTCCCGGCACCGCGATCCATGGTCTGGAGCGTGCCCTGCTGCACGCCGCACTCCACGGCGCCGCACCTCCCAGCCACCTGGTGCCGCAGCTGCTGCATCGCATCCGCAATGACCATCGGATCGATCTTCCCCGCGTGGCGCTGTTGCGGCTCGCCCTTACTCGTCCCCCGTTCAAGGAGGCCACGATGCCCGGCCTGGACCCAGGCAACACCACGCCCGCCTACGTCTGGGGCCGGACCTTTGCGGTCCTGGAGGCCCTGCAGCGGCGGGCTCTGCCCGACGTCAACGCCACCATCCGCGACAGGTTCTTCGGACTGGCGATGACGCAGCCCGCCGCGACGATGCGGTTGCTGCGCACCAACGCCAACGGGCACATCAAGAAGCTCAGCCGTAGCGAGAAGACCCGCCCGGCCGGACGGGCCCTCGACAACCGCCTGGCTGACCTGGTCGCTCTCCTTGATGCCGACAAGGGCCTGCCGCCGCACCTCAATGCCCGGGACCAGATGAAGTTCATCCTCGGCTACGACCATCAGCGCGCCCACGACGCCGCAGCGGCACGCGCCGCCAAGGAGGCCAAGAACGCCCAGGAGCCCCCCACCGATGAGAGCGACCCCACGGACGAGGCGTAGCCCCGCCGGGTCAGCCCGCCCACACCCGACTGTCTTCAAGGAGCCTTTTGATGACCGACGTGCACCACGACCCGGCGCGCAAGCACGACTTCGTGTTCCTGTTCGACGTCACCGACGGAAACCCCAACGGTGACCCCGACGCCGGCGGCATGCCGCGCACTGACCCCGAGACCATGCAGGGTCTGGTCACCGATGTTGCCATCAAGCGGAAGATCCGCAACATGGTCGCGCTGCTCGGCGCCGACAAGCCCGGCTACGACATCTACGTCGAGGCCGGGGTGTCCCTCAACTCCCAGCACGAGCGCGCCTACACCGCCCTCGGCGTTCCCAAGACCGAGAAGAAGGCCAAGGATTCCGCCGTCCAGGCGCAGGCGCGTGACTGGATGTGCCAGACCTTCTTCGACGTGCGGACCTTCGGCGCCGTCATGTCGACCGGCACCCAGTCCGCCGGACGCGTCCAGGGCCCTGTGCAGCTGACCTTTTCCCGTTCCATCGACCCGGTCATGCCGCAGGAGCACGGCATCACCCGCGTCACCCGCACCAAGACCGAGGACGACAAGGAAACCGAGATGGGCGGCAAGCACGCCGTCCCCTACGGCCTCTACCGCGGACATGGCCACTTCAGCGCGCCGTTGGCCGCCAAGACCGGCGTCACGTCCGACGACCTGGCGATGTTGTGGCGCTCGATGCAGCTGATGTTCGAGCACGACCGTGCATCCGGACGCGCCGAGATGGCGTTGCGCGGCCTGTACGTTTTCACCCACCACGACGGGTTCGGCACCGTCCCCGCTCACACGCTGTTCGACCTGATCACCGTGAAGGCGAATGTCGACGGGCCCACGCGGGCGTTCCACGAGTACGACGTGAAGGTTGACGAGAGCGGCATCCCGGACGGTGTCACGCTCACCCGGATCATCGGATGAGCCCGGGCGCGGACCAGATTCCCGTCCCGCTGTCCGCGCTCGAGCACTACGCCTACTGCCCCCGCCAGGCCGGGCTCATCCTGCTGGAAGCGGGGTATGCCGACGACGTCAACACCGTCCGCGGGACGCTCCTGCACCAGCGCGTCCACGAACCCGCGGAAGAGACCCGGCCCGGCGTGCGCACCCTGCGCGCCCTCCCCGTCTGGCACGACGGCCTCGGCCTGACCGGCGTCTGCGACGTCGTCGAGTTGCTCGACGACGGTGAGGTCGTTCCGGTCGAGCACAAGTCAGGCAGCTACAAACCGGACAACCCCGCTGACCTGCAGCTCGCCGGCCAGGCCATGTGCTTGGAAGAGCGTTTCGGCCGGGCCGTGCCGCTCGGCTACATCTACTCCAGCGCCGACCGCCGCCGCCATCCGGTGGCGATCGACGCTGAGCTGAGAGCCCGGGTGATCGAACTGGCGGACGCGGTACGAGCCGTCCTCACCGACACCGTCCTGCCCGGGCCCGTCGCCGACAAGCGGTGCCGGGGCTGCTCGATGAACACGCTGTGCATGCCCCGCCTGCTCGCCGATCGCAAGCTCTATCGGCGGCAGCTCGACCTCCGGTTCCGTCCCACACCCGAGAGCGATGCCTGGGATGACTGAACTCCTCAACACCCTCTACGTCCAGACCCCGGGCACATCCCTCTACCTGGAAGGCGACAGCCTCCGCGTCGTGCTGCCCGAGGGCGGCGAACGCCGAACCCTGCCACTGCGCCGCCTCCAGGAGATCGTCGCCTTCGGCAACATCCAGTTCAGCTCCGCGCTCCTGACCCGCTGCGCCGACGACGGACGCCCGGTGGTCTGGATGTCGTCCACAGGCCGCTTCCTCAGCCGCCTGGACGGCCCGACCCGCGGCAACGTCCTCCTCCGACACGCCCAACACCTCGCGCACGCCTCCCCGGACACCTCCCTTGAGGTCGCCCGCGCCGTCCTGGCTGGCAAATTCCAGAACAGCCGCCAACTCCTCCTGCGCGGCGCCCGCGATAACGACCGTCACCAGGACGAGATCCGCACACACGCCGATGCGATCGCCGACGCCATCCCCGCCCTCGAGACCACCCGTGACCTGGACACCCTCCGCGGAGTCGAAGGCAACGCCGCCCGCCACTACTTCACAGCCTTCGCCCTGCTCATCCGCCCTGGCCTAGACATCGCGCCGTTCCCCGGGCGCCGCAAACGCCCACCTACCGACCCGACCAACGCCCTGCTGTCCTTCCTCTACGGCTTGACGCGCTCAGGCGTCCACGGCGCCGCAGAACAGGTCGGCCTCGACCCCTACATCGGGTTCCTCCACGGCCTGCGCCCAGGGAAACCCGCCCTGGCACTGGACCTCATGGAAGAACTCCGCGCCCCCATCGCCGACCGCCTGGCCCTCACACTGCTCAACCGCCGCCAACTCCGAGCCGAACACTTCGAGACCCTGCCCGGCGGCGCCGTCCAACTCACCGAGGACGGCCGCAAGAAGACCCTCGTCGAATGGCAGGACTGGAAGAAACGCGACTGGCCCCACCGCCTCCTCGGCCGCCGCGTCCCCGCCGCCCTGCTGCCATCCGTCCAATCCCGCATCCTCGCCCGCCACCTCCGCGGCGAACTCCCCGCCTACATGCCCTGGATGGTGTGAATGGAACTGCTGCTCACCTACGACGTCAGCACCATCACCCCAGACGGCAGAAGCCGCCTCCGCAAAGTCGCGAAACTCTGCGAGGGCTACGGCATGCGCGTCCAGAAATCCGTCTTCGAGATCGTCTGCACCGAACCCGAACTCCTCACCCTCATCGACAAGATCCAGAAAACCATCAACGACACCGAAGACAGCATCCGCATCTACAAAGTCCCCAAGGGCTCCTTCCGCACCGTCCAAATGCTCGGCACCGCCCGCCCCCTACCCCACCACGACGCCCTGATCATGTAACGACCCCATGACAAGGCATATCAACGGCTCTGCCCGCATGCAGCAACGTCATCCGGTCCACAGTCGTGGACCGGATGACGAACCGCGGGCCGCTTCGAAGAGCAGCCCTACCGGATTGCACGCACGCGATCCCGAAGCCGGCAAGTTACGACCCTCGTCTACCAGAAGGTAGGAGCCACGCCCGTCCGGGCTGACCTCGAACTGGACCTCGAGCATGTGCCACCCCGCCCAGACGGGTCTGCGCGACACCGCGGCTGTCGCGAGTGGCGCGGCCGTGGATGGGCGCGATCCTCGCTCGCCCCGAAGGGCAGGCGCCACACTCATCCTCTTCGCGGGTCGAACGTGGTTCGGCCCAAAAGCTCGACGCGCGCAAACTATGGAAACAGCTGTTGAGTGCGGCTCCTTTTCCAGGTCGGGCCTCTGGCGGATCAGGTGCGGTCAGTTTCGGAGGCCATCGGCTGGACGCTGGATTCGAGGTCGGCGCGACGCTGTCGCATCCATGCCGGCTCCTCCCACTGCGGACGCTCCCGCAGACGCGCCTGGACGCTCCGGCGCGTTAGCGGGCGAAGCAGCCGGCCCAGAGGCGTCAGCTCACGGCGCATCGCTAGCAGACAACACTCGAGTTCAGGCGCGTTGTCATAGGGGAAGAAGGTTTGGCCCGACGCCTCGGTGTCGCTTTCCATCGGCGGTTGGCTCCAGGCTTCCTTGCGGTGTGGTCCTCCGCCCCGCCGCGTCTGTTTATACAGCTCCGCGTAAGCCTCGCCGACCACACGGGAATCCATGGTCAGCAGCGTCTGGTAGTAAGAGACGCTGAGAAAGACCTCACTGATTCGCTCGCCGAGGTCTGCCCTGACCTGGCTGTCCGAAGCCGGCCGATACCTGATCATGTACGGAAGCTCCTCGTAGCGGTGAATCACCTGGAGCGCTTCGGCGTACATTTGGCCCCTGGCCTCCCGCCGCTTCATAAACAGGTTCGACCAGTAGCCGACCAGCGCCACCGCGGCCGTCATAACACCGAGGGTGACCGGGACAAAGGTGCTGCTGGCCACGAACTCGCCTCCGGGGGGGCTCGGCGGTCGGTCGGATATGATCCTCCAGGTCGACCAATGGATTAGCTTTACCGATGGTTGTTTTCAATCATCGCATCCCGCGGTGACCTTGACACGGTCACATGAGGGACGGCCGGAGTACGCCAGAAGCGCACCGAGTAAAGACCCCGACGGATCGATCCTCGCCCGCCCCGGCGGGCGGGCGCCACATGTCGGAGGTCGGCGCGGCGGTCTGCGACTTGGTGTTGCGATCCTCGCCCGCCCCCGAGGACGGGTGCCACCAGGACATCGCTGACCATCTCGGCTGCACACGGTCGTTGCGATTCTCGTCCGCCCCCGGAGGGCGGGCGCCACTACGTACCGGCGTTCAGCTTGGCGTGCACGTCAGCGTCGTTGCGATCCTCGCCCGCCCCGGAGGGCGGGCGCCAGGTGTCGAGGACGGCCCGGATGCCCTTGGGGTCTTCGACGTTGCGATCCTCGCCCGCCCCGGAGGGCGGGCGCCAGTGCGGACGGTCCCGCCGTCGGACGCCAACCCTCAGGGGTTGCGATCCTCGCCCGTCCCGGAGGGTGGGCGCCAGCGAATCGCGGCTTGTGATTCGTCGCGAGGCACAGCAAGTTGCGATCCTCGCCCGCCCCAGGAGGGCGGGCGCCAGGTCCGGGCGAGGCTGCCCTTGCTCCAGCCGCCGTCGTTGCGATCCTCGCCCGCCCCGGAGGGCGGGCGCCA
>NZ_KI912413.1:11948-55723 GCF_000518265.1 Actinomadura oligospora ATCC 43269
TGAGCTGGCAATACTACAGTGAGTTTCCGATTGATCAAGGAACTAATTCGGTCATTGCACACAAATCGTCCCAAAGTATCTTCGGAACCTTCCGGGGTTCCTATGGGAACTGGAGGTTCCGAAGCACATACCGGCCTCACAGTTGGTCCGTCGACAGGCTCGCCTGGCGGCGCGAGGGAGCTGTCCGTACTCGGTCGCAGCGCGTCTGGGGGGCGAGGTTGCCGGAGGATTCGGATGAAGGCGCCATTCGGCGCTCCTCTGACTGCTTCACTCGAGTGAAGGTTATCTCGGTGTTCTGGCGCAGGTGGCAGGCGATTCTCAGGCCCGAAAGCGGGTTCAAGGACGCCACCGGACGCGGAGTTGGCTCCCCGCAGGAACCGGACGATAAGTTGATCTGGATGCCTGCCGAGACCGTTGGTTAAGAGCGCTGGCAATGCCCTCAGCTGGGGTGCTGGAAGTGAGAGTCGAGGGACGAGAGCGATGCAGCCCGCCGATGCTAAGCAGCTCGAACGAGCTGAGCGGCTGCATAGACGGGACTTCCCGGGCAGGACTGTTGTAGCTCCGACCGAAGCCATGCGCGGGCGGCGATCAGAATCTCTGGCCGTGATGAAGCGACCTGAGATCGGGTGAGGTTCGGTCGCCCCCTGCCCAGCTGATCTCCCTATGCCCTTCCTATCTGCTTGCCCACTTGATTGGGGAGTGGGTGTGGGGAGTATCGCCAGGTCATCGGCGAAACAGGTCTCCTGCTGAGTGCTCCGACTGGATGGAGCCACGGATTGGTAGAGGGGGCGACGGGGGTGCGGGGCTTCCCGCAGTAGCGGACATAGCGCACCGATTTTGTTGCTCTCGATATCTAGGCTGTTAATTTGGATATTAACTTCGCTGGCTCCATTGGGTATTGATCTCGACTCTGCTGTCATTTGGATGGTCGGCCGCCAGTCCTTCGAAGGCCATCGACTCTTGTTGACTTCTCAAAGTCGATGACGGGCGCCTATCCTTCGGTGATGCAAGGCTTCCTTTATGTGTAGCTGCTTTTTGTGGTGCGATGGCGGACAATTGATTGGAAGGTGAAAAAGAAAGGGGCGCGCGCCACGGCGTGTCGACAGAACGGAGAACGGTCATGGCTGCGGACTTTCGAGAGATCGGCCCGAGCAAGATTCCGGGTGAGTCGCTTACGCCCGAGGACATGGCGCGCGTCACGGACCACGACTGGACGGAGATCCGGTCGATCGCGCGCGGATACTGCCGCAAGGTGGACGCGACCCGATCGCGCAAGCTGGCCAATGGCAGCGCGACCGTGACCAAGAACGGATACCCGCTGTTCGGCACCGACGATGCATCGGATGACACGGCTCAGGACTCCGTGCTGATCTACGCGCAGCGTCTGCGCGACGTGATCGCACGCTGCGAGCCGTCCGCCGAGAGCGGTACCGAGCCAGAGTCGCAGGAGTGGGTGTACGTCCGTCGTGACGGCGAGCAGATGGTCATCACGCGTGCGACGCTGCGTCGCTGGGCTGTGCGGGATGCCGCACAGCGCAACGGCTATCGGGTCACGCAGCCGCCTGCGGATGACGCTCTTCGCGCTCTCTTGCGTGACGCGACGTTCGCGCAGAACAGCGCCGTCACCTTCCGGACGGCGTGGGGCAACGGCTCGGAGTTCCCGACGCTTCGGCAGATGCTCGAAACAGCCGAGAAGTCCGACGATCTCAGGCGCGCGGGTGTCTTCGCCACCGTGGCGCAGGAATGCCACGGTGGCGCCTACGGTTCGCGCCGTCAGGTCATCCGCACGCGCCGCGACGCCGAAGCCGAATGGCGTGAGCTGTCCAGTCGGCTGGACGAAGCGCGCGAAAGCTTCGCGACCGAAGACCAGAACAACGCCTAGAGTCAATCCCTCGGCGACCCCCGGAAGAATCCGGGGGTCGCTTCATTTTGATCCACCGAAATCTCAAGAGAATCATGGTGGCGGCGGACGTTCCGGCAAAGATCGCGGACGTATGTAAGTGAAGGCGAATTCGCCCGGCTCGCTCCGCTCTCCAGTCCGGCGATCGAACTTCGATTCTCTGAACGCGTGGCTCGGAAAACGGATTCGAGCCGAGATCGCTGAGGGGTGGGAATGGACATGAGGGAAGCTCTCGCGGGGATGATCTCCGCTGGGCTCGAACGGCGGAACTTCAGTACCGGATCCAAGGGATTCCACGCGTTCGGGCGGATCGTCCTCGATGGGATCAGCTACCAGGCGCAGGCACAAGCGATCTTGGTCGGTTCCAAGGGCGACCCCGAGCTGGTGCCCGAGGCGTCGACGGAAGAGATCGGGACGGCACTGGTCGATCTCGCGTCCCGCGCGCTCACTCCCAAGGACTTCCGGTCCGGCCGATCGGGCTTCCTGGCGAACGGCAAGGTCACGGTGCGCGGACAGCGCTACCAGGCCAACGTTCAGGCCGTCCGCCTCACCTGAAGCCCTTACGAGCGGCGCGGTCTTCTCCGCTCACGGCCGACGCACGGCGTTCCCGGGGCCCCACGATTCCGGGAACGTCCGTGCCACTCAAACCCGAATTCCACACCCGGGATGGTGCCTCATGACGTCCAGCCAGGTGATCGAGATTCCGCCGTGGTGGCGCGTCTCGGTCCGCCTCACGGCCTGCTGGCCGATCGATGACACGCACACACTCGAACTCGAACCGGCCGGACGTACCGACGACAACCGCATCCGCTGGGGCTACCGGCTGGCCTGCGACGGCCAGACGATCTTCGAGGCGCGCGACGTGTGCTCGCCCGTCGGTGAGCCACTGTCCGCCGATGCCCACGTGAAGGCGGCGAAGGCCATCCTGACCTTCCTCATCACGCCGTCGGAGGACCCCGAGGACCTCACCCCCGAACAGGTCGCTTGGCGTGAAGAGCACGCCGAGGAGCTGGCACTGCTGATCCGCGACGACATGTGCGGCTACTGCGGATCGCCCGCGCACATCTCGCCCGCATGCACCGACCGCTGACTAAACCCGTCCGGCGATGCCGACAGGAGGTTCACACATGCCCAAGATCTCCAGCCGCTCCAGCGCGCTCGGAAGGCTGCTCACCCACCACAAGGCGTTCACAACCGGCGGTGGACTCTCCGCGGTGACCGATGCCCCGCACGCGGTGGGACGCCTTCCGGTGGAGTGGGCGGACCGCTACCGGGCCGATCTCGAGGTGCCCGGGATCGGATACGTCGCGCTGTCGTACCTCACTCCCATCGCGTGGGTGCGCCGGGACGGCCTGACCGTCATCCCGGACGAGCACTACTCGGCCACCACGACCCGCCACCAGTCGATCATCCGGCGCTGGATGTGCGAAGGGGAGTGGTCATGACGGTCTATGGCCTGTGGCGGGGCGGCCCCAGCAACAGCCGTCCCGCCCATGAGGACCTTGAGCGCCTCTGACCGCTCCGTGCTCGGTCGGTGCCATCCACTGCGGCCCCATCGGACACCGCCGCGCCTTCCGACGGCCCTCGACCTCTCCGACTCCAACTCGCTGGGCCGTGCGTGCTATGGCGCGCACGGCCCAGCGAACAGAAAGGGCAGAACATGAGCACTCCGCCACCTCCCGCCCCCGGCCGTCCCGACGATGAGCCGCTGGAACCGATGAAGATCCGGACGCCGGAGGACGTGATCACCGCTGTGCCGTACCTTCTCGGGTTCCACCCCCGGGACAGCCTTGTGGTGGCCGCCTTCGACGGACCGCGCAACTTCGCCGCCATCCGGATCGACTTGCCGGGTCCAGAGCCGGAGCCGCGCGAATTCGAGGTCGAGGCGGCTATCACCGAGATCCTGACGCGCCACCGCTTCGCGAAGGCCGTCCTGATCGGTTACGGCACTGAGGAGGGCGTGTTGCCCTGCGCCGACCGGGTCCACGAGGCGCTCGCACGGGCCGGGGTCCGGGTCGCCGATTGCCTTCGCGTCGACGAGGGCCGCTGGTGGTCGCTCACCTGCGTCAACTCCTCCTGCTGCCCGCCGGAGGGGAAACCCTACGACGCGTCGCGGTCGGTGGTGGCCGCGACGGCCACGTACCTTGGGCTTGCCGCCGCGCCTTCACGCGAGGCCCTCGCCGAAATGATCGAGGCGGACGAGACCGTCCAGCAGGAGATCCGGGAGGCCACCGGTCGCGCCGAACGGCGGCTTCGGCACGTCTGGTCCGCCGACCCGAGGGAGACGCCGAAGGAAACGATCTCTGAGTTCGTCCATCGGCTCGGTGACCTGCGAGCGAGGACACGCGCCAATGAGAACCCGATCAGCGTCGAGGAGATCGCGGAGTTCAGCGTCCTGCTCGGCAACCTGCGGCTTCGGGACGAGGCATGGGTCAGGATCGGCGAGGGCGACCTGAACGCCGACATCGATCTCTGGACCGAAGTCCTCCGCCGCACCTCACCCGATTTCGCCGCCCCGCCAGCGACGCTGCTCGCGTTCGCGGCCTACATGGCGGGCAACAGCGGAATGGCCCGTGTCGCCCTCGATCGCGCGGACGAAGCCGACCCGTACTACTCGCTCGCTGCCCTCCTGCACATGATGGTCAGCGCTGCGGTGCCCCCTTCGACGCTGCGGAAGTTCGTGGCTCAGCAGAACCTCGACGACGCCTACGACACCCCACGCGAGCCGTCCTGAGAAGAACCGGGCACAGCTCACCAGCCGGATGAGCGACGACGATGCAGCACCCGCCACGGGCCGCCCTCACCAGGGCGGCCCGTTCATCTCGCACGCACCGCACGGAAGGGCTCCCATGCCTGCGGACAAAACCAAGCAGATTCAGAAGATCAGACAGCTCCTGACTCTCGCCGAACACCCCGACACCCCCGACTCCGAACGCGAGGCCGCTTTCGCGCGGGTGGGCATGCTCATGCTCAAGTACGAGATCGAAGACGCCGACCTCAAAGCCGCTCCGGGCGGAGACGTGCGGGAGGAGATCCTCCTGTACGAGCACGCCGTGTCCGGACGCGGCGGGCACGGCAGGGAACGCGCCTGGGCGCTCGGCGACGTGGCCGAGGGGATGGGCTGTGAGGTCGCGTTCCGCGCCAACGATTCCAGTAGCCGCATCCGCTGGGTCCTGGTCGTCGGCCCCGCCGCCACGATCGAGAACCTCAAGCTCCTGCTGCCCGCCGTCCTGCTCCAGATGGAGAACAGCGCCGCCAAGGCTGCCCGCACGCACGCTCGGAACCTGCCGAACTGGCTCACCCCTGGCGAGAAGACCATAGAGACCTCTACTGTCCGTCGCAGCTTCATGCGCGGCTTCGGCAAGGGCATCAAGGACAAGCTTGACGCCGCCCGAGCTCGGTTCGCCGAGGAACTCGACGCCGAAGCGGTGGCCGGTGACGCCAGCGCCGCGTCCCGTGAGCTGGTGCTCATGAACCGCCACCAGCTCGTCCACGCCGAGTTCGCACGCCGCTTCCCCAAACTCGGCAAGGCCCCGCGCGCCCCGCAGATTCGACGGGCACGGCTACCGGCAGGGCCACGACGCAGGCCGCTCCGCAGACCTTGGCGACGGGAAGCTCGGCGGGACACCCCGAGGCGAACTCACCTGATCCCGCCGCGCGGCCTGCCGTTCCGCCTACCGTTGGGATGGCAGGCCGCACGCCCACCCACCTTGGAGGGCCCGGATGAACGAACACACCGAGGCGCTACTGCGCGACGCCGTGAAGCGCCTCCAGCAAGCCATCCGAGCCCACGACTGCCCCGCCATCGTCGTCTTGGACGGGTCCCCGCGGCTGGTCCTCAGCGACTACGACTACCTCCGCGACGACGCCACCGCCCGCGCCTTCGAACTCCGCGCCGCCGCCAAGGCCAAACAAACCGGCGCCACCCGCTGGGCCCTGGCCGTCCCCATGGTCTGGCTCATCACCGAACACTCCATCGCCGCCCGCCCGGTCACCAACCATCCCCTGCGCGAAGGCGAGCAGGAAGTCATCATGTGGACCGTCGGCGACCTGGCCGAAGGCGTCGACTACGGCCGCGTCTCTTACGTCCGCCGCCCCGATGGCACTCCCGTTTTCGACGACCCTGAGGTCGCTGCTGTCACCCTCGGTCCAGCTGACTACACCATCGGATTCGTGCTGCTTCAGACGCTCACGGATGAGTTGCATTGAGTAGGCCGATGCCTCGGCAATCACCCTGGCCAGCTCGGAGGGCCGTCCAGCTGAGAAGATGCCAGGAGCCAACCATTCAAGCAACGAGGCGAAACCTCACCTGAACCGCCCCGGCTGTGCCTGAGTCATTTGCCAGGCCCGCCTCAGCAGCTTTGAGAGACTTGCTGAGGCGGGCATCGATCCTTGAACGAGCGATGACGCAAGGCCGGCGTCCTTGCGAGCTCTCACGCAGTAGTTACTGAAGGTTGCTATTCGGTCGCGGGAGCGGCCGTGCTGGAGCTATGCCCAGGTGGTGTAAGCAACCTCCGCTAACTCCACGATCAACCGTAGTAGTAACACAGCGCGTTCATTTCCCAGGTGATCGCCAAGCGCGGACGCTGCAAGCTAAATCACCGTTTACCTGGCAGCGATGTGATCTATCTCACTGGCGATCTCGACGCTGTGTAGTTCTATCTGGCCATAGGTGAGGTTCTGGTTGATTTACGCCTAAAATCTACCATTTGTCCGATTTAAGTGACGCGTAAAGATGTCACGAGATGCGATCGCCGTGGCCGTGTGATCTGTGTCACTTGTGTGAGAGTGTTGACTACTTTGCGTGGCCTAGTTAAGTTTCCGCCGTTCAGGAAGCTTTGCTTGCAGTTTCGGTACTTGTCATTTGCCGTGCCGAGTTAGCTGTAGCGCTCTGTAGCGGTGGTGATGAGGTGGCCAGCTTTCTCGGTGGGTGCAGCAGCCCGCTGTCTCAGCCCTTCTCGGTGGGCGGCGAGAGGGCGGCCGGATCGTCGGTTCCCGTGCGTAGGCATGGATGGCGGGCGTGGCGCCCGCTGGCCGTTGCCCTGGTGGTCCTGGCTATCGCCGGTATCTCCGCTGGCTGTGGCAGAGATACCAATAAGTCCTGTGGCCAGATCGAGCGGGAACTGGCGACCTTCAGAAACCGCCCGGTGAGTAACCCTCAGCTGGCCGCGTCAGCTTTTGAACAGGCGGCGTCCAAAGTCAGGGCGAGTGGCAAGTCCGCCGACGACGCTCACGTCCGCAGCTCAGCCCGGCAGCTTGCCCAGGCATTTACCGACCTCGCGCGCCGTATCCGATCCCAGTCGACCGCCTCAGCGCCAGCTCTCGACACCAGTGCGGTGACAGCAGCCGGAGCGGAGCTTCGACGAGCATGTTCCCGATAGCCAGCTGATGACCTCCGAACAGGGGCGGGGCATGCCTTCCGCCGCATCGATAAGCAACCCCCGCAGGCGCGAGTCCCTGTCACACACTCGCCCGAAGTTCCGCACTGGAGGCCCGTGTGCCTGGTAGACGCTCCGCAACTTCGAGCGGTGGAGTATTCCGCTCCCTGGGGGCGCTTGCGACCCGGTCGAAGACACTGGTTGCAGCCTTGGGTGTGCTGCTCTTGGTCGCCCTGATTCAGGTCGTGACTCCGGTCAGCCAGAAGGCGTCCGCAGATACCTCACCCGATCTCTCCACTGAGGCTGGTGCGCTAGCGGAGGCGAAGGCATCGGGTAAGGAGGTTGAGGTCACCGGGTTGCGCAGCGAGACCCGGGACGTTGTGGCCCGGCCGGATGGCTTGCTGGAAGGTGTCGAGCACCTGCGGCCCGTCCGCACGATGAAGGACGGCAAGTGGGTCGGGGTGGATCCGACCCTGCACCGGTCGGACGACGGCTCCATCGCCCCCGCGGCATCCACCGTTGGATTGACGTTCTCCGGTGGTGGATCGGGACCGCTGGTGAAGATGACCCGCGCTGGCCGGCAGATGACCTTGACCTGGCCCAGCGCGCTACCAAAGCCGACCCTGGATGGCGAGACTGCGACCTACCCGGAGGTCCTGCCGGGGGTCGACCTGCAGGTACGTGCCGATGTCGACGGGTTCGGCCAAGTGCTGATCGTCAAGACACCTGAAGCGGCAGCCGACCCACGCGTCGCGCAGATCAAGCTGGGAATGGACAGCGGCGGCCTCACCGTCACGCAGGGGCCCGACAAAACCCTGAAGGCGATAGACAAGGGAACCGGCGGCACGGTGTTCGCGGCCCCCGCTCCCCGTATGTGGGACTCGGGCCAGACCGACACCCCGGAGACACCTCCCTCCGAATCCCCGTCGCCCTCCCCCTCGGCGACCTCATCGGTTGCGCCGAAGCTGCGTAGCGAGACCTCGCCGACCACGAGCCCGACGGCAAGCCCTTCGCCGGCCCCAACTCAGACCGGTGGTCCCAGTCTTGCTGGTGGCGATGCTTCCGAGGGCGCGCCGGATGGGGCCAAGCAGGCACCGGTCGGCGTCACTGTGGACAACTCGTCCCTGACCCTGACTCCTGACAAATCGCTGCTAACGGCGTCCGACACCAACTTCCCGGTGTACATCGACCCGTGGTTTCAGGGAACCCCGCTGAGCACCGATTCCGGCGGCGAGTGGGGCATGGTCGGAAGTGAGCAGGTCCAGTACAAGTTCTCCTCCAACGAGGGTGTCGGGTTCTGCGACTACTCCTTTGACCCCAAATGCCAGCGCGATCAGGTCAAGCGGATTTGGTACCGGTTCCCGATCGGCAAGTACATCGGCAAGGACATCAGCAGCGCCTACTTCACGGCCAACGAGACCGCCGCGTCACAGTGCCCGAGCACGACCGCTCGCCGGATCAACCTGTACCGGCCCAAGGCGGGAACCGGCTTCAACTCCAGCTCGACCTGGAACTCCACCAACGACAGCGACCACTTCAACACGCTGCTGTCCTACCGGAACGCGACGCTGTGCTCAGGGTTGCCCGCCCCGATCAAGTTCGACAACTCCGACGATGAAAATTCCACCAGCAAGACGACCAGCTACCTGAAGGAGCGCCTGAACGGGAAGATCAACACGATCCTGTTCGCGCTGAAGGCAGGCAGCGAGTCGGACATGATGTACACCAAGCGGCTGGCCACCAAGGCCGAGTTGCACATCACCTACAACACCCGGCCGAACAAGCCGACGCTCAGCCAGATGAACATGGTGAACGGCGGTGGGTGCACCAACCCTGATGGCTCGCTGCACAACACCCGTACGCAACCGGCGATGGTGAGTGAGTTGCCGCGGGTTCATGTGAGGAACGTCTCCGATCCGGATGCCAGCCAGGGCGACATGGTGCGGGTGCAGTTTGGTCTTTCATGGGATGCCGGGGACGGCACCGGCTGGAAATCGCGGTGGGTGTCGAATTACACCGGATACATGAGGAGCGGCGCCAATGACTTCGGCTGGAGTCTGAGTCAGCCGTCCCCGCCAGTGACCATTCCGCAGGACACCTTGATCGGCTGGCATGTGATCGCCAACGACGGGAAGTCCAGCAGCGCATGGAGCTGGCAGAACGGCAGCGACGACTGCTACTTCAAGTACGACCTCTCTGCACCCAAAGTGACCATTGCCTCGACTGACTACCCAATGTTCGATCCGGAGAAGGGTGTCGATGCCCCCTACGGCAATGTGGGCCAGTATGGCGTTTTCACTGCGAAGATTGATGCCAACGGCACCGGAGTGAGTCAGGTGAGTTGGGATATTAATCACGACTCGCGCAACGGCGGCACAGCTCCGGTGGTGAACGGCATCGCGACCATAAATGCGATGCCAGTCAAGGCTGGCGTGAACGACCTGAATGTCACCGTTACTAATAATTATGGTAAGAGAGTCGACGCGACTTACCCGTTCCGCGTCATGACCGGATCGGACCCCAAGGCCTATTGGACCGCTAATGAGGAAGAGGGGAGCAGTGCCTTGGCTGATTCGGGAAGCGAGGATCCCAAGGCCCCCTTGTCCTTGAATGGTGGCGTGACGACGGGGGCGCCTGGCAAGGTCGGCAAGGCTGCAACGTTCAACGGCAGTGACGGCTACGGGCAGACCTCCGGCCAGGTGGTGGACACCACCAAGAGCTTCTCGCTGTCGGCGTGGGTGAGGTTGACCGACAAGGCGCTGTACCGGGCGGTGATCAGCCAGGCTGGGGGCAGCACCAATGGATTGCTGATGTCCTACTCGCCGGTCAAGGACCGCTGGACCTGGATCCTGCACCACCCCGACGGCACCGACGACGCCATCGCCTCCGATCAGGCCCCCGTGGCGGGGCAGTGGACCCATCTGACCGGGGTGTACGACGTGGTCACCAAGCAGATGGCGCTCTATGTCAACGGTTTGCGCCAGCAAGGAACCGCCACCCATCAGCCGTGGGCGGCGACCGGGCCGTTGTACGTGGGTACTGGCTGGACCCCCGCCAGCCTGGCTGCCAAATGGCGAGGCGACCTTGACGATATCCGCCTCTACGACCGCCCCCTGGGCTACGGCGAGGTCAGCCTGCTCGCCACCGCACGGCAGCAGATCACCGGGCGCTGGCGGCTCAACACCGCCACTGGCTCCCCGCTGGCCAGCCCGAACGAGGTCATTGGGGGTGCGCCGCTGACGCTTGCAGGCCAGGCGAACATGGTGACGGGCGTCCCATTGTTCGACGACTCGGTGAGTCCGCTGCCCGCTGCGGATAGAACGTCGCCGGTGGGATCGCTGTCGCTGAACGAACAGTCAGGAACCGACGGCACCGCCACCACCTCCCAGACCCTCGATGGAAGCCATAGCTTCACCGTCTCCGCGTGGGTTTGGGCGGCTGCCGAACCCACCAGGGCGATGACCGCGTTCAGCCTCGCCGGGGCCAACGGCGATGGGCTCACCGTCCACTACCTGCCCGGTGCCGTGGGGGAGGTCAAAGGTGGGGTGTGGGAAGCGGCTCTGACTGGGCGTAAGACCGGCATTCCCACCAGCAGCACGAATCTGGCCCACTTTTACGGCTGGAATCCCTTCCCCGACCACGGCGACCGATGGCAGTTGATCACTGTGGTGTACGACGCGGCCCAGAAGCGCCTCACCCTGTACGTCAACAGCCAGGAGCAGGACACCAGCGACGATGACACCACCGACGACGGTTCCATCGTCGAGTTGGTCGACGGGTTCACTGGCTCCGCGCCGGTGCGTTTGGGGCGCAACATGTCGGGTGGTGAACCGTGGAGCGGTCGTGTCGACGACGTGTGGACTGTCGATGGTGCGCTCTCCCCTGACCAGGTGGGTTGGCTCTACGGCATGACCACCGAACTGGACGCCGACCAGATGACGAACTGACGCCCGGCACGGGTGTCCCTGGCCGTCAGCGCGCTGTCGGCCAGGCCCCGGCACACCTCTGACCTGCTTTGCTCCACCCCCTTGCCCCTCGATAGGGCGGCATGACCATGCGCGGAGGACACGGTGAAGCTCACCGGACGCACCCCCCTGGGACGTTCCAGAAAAATCAGATTCCCGCTGGCGGGCACCGGCGGAGTTCGGCGTCACATCGCAGCCGCGACTGCTGTCACAGCGGCGGCCTCGCTGCTGACTCCGGTCCCCGCACTTGCGGCTCCCTATCGTCCCGCGGTGCCACAGGCGGA
This sequence comes from Actinomadura oligospora ATCC 43269, assembly GCF_000518265.1. Lineage (GTDB taxonomy): Bacteria > Actinomycetota > Actinomycetes > Streptosporangiales > Streptosporangiaceae > Spirillospora > Spirillospora oligospora. The sequence continues at coordinate 23,476 of NZ_KI912413.1, forward strand.
TCGGAAGGTCAGTGGGCACAGCCTGAAGGCCAAGACGCCGAATACGACGACACGTGGCCTGGTGACGGCGAAGCCGAAGGTTAGCTGGCCCAAGGCGTCTACTGACCGAGTCGCAGTGCCCAAGACGCCGTCCGCGAACGGACGGTCGGCCCGTTCAACCCTTCAGGTCGCTCAAGTCGGGACGTCTCCGATCTCGGTCATGGCTCCAGGACAACTGCCCGCTGACAAGAAGACCCCCAAGCTGGCAGCAGATCCTGTGGGTCAGGTGCAGGTGAGCGTTCTCGACCAGTCGGTGACACGCAAGGCCGGAATCGAGGGCCTGGTGTTCACAGTCGGGCGCACCGACATGCCCGCCACTGGGGGAGCCAAGCCCGGGGCCGTGGGTGTTCGATTGGACTACTCAAGCTTCGCCCAGGCCTTTGGTGGTGCCTATGGGACGCGGCTGCGGCTGTCGCGCTATCCGGCGTGCGTGCTGTCCACTCCCCAACGACCTGAATGTCACAAGGCCGTCCTCATCCCATCGCTCAACGACGGCACACGCCGATTGCTCGCAGCTGATGTCGAGGCGGCGCCTGTCGAGGTGCCTTCGTCCTCGCCTTCTCCTTCTCCCTCACCCACAGGGCGACCGAGCGCCTCGAGTTCGCCTGCTGCCTCTCCGACTGCGACCGCGTCTTCCCAGGTCAAACAGCCAGGGATTGCTCAGGTGCAACCGGCCGAACAGCCCACGGTCCTCGTCGCAGCCGCAACATCCTCCGGGACGAACGGCAGCTTCAACGCTACCGACCTTGCACCGTCCTCCACCTGGAACGTCGGCGGCAACACGGGGGATTTCAGCTGGTCCTACCCCATGCGCGTTCCCCCGGTGCCGGGTGGTCTGACGCCTAAGCTCGCACTGACCTACAACTCGGCCGGAACTGACGGCCGGACCAGCAACACTGGCAATCAGCCGTCCTGGATCGGCGAGGGCTTCGATCTGTGGCCCGGCTACATCGAGCGCCGCTATGAATCCTGCAAGGACGCCGGGGCGCCCAAGAACACGACCGAGAACGGCTACCCCGGAGACCAATGCTGGGGTTATGACAATGCGGCGCTCACCTGGAGCGGTAAGGGTGGCCAGCTCATCCCCGACGGCAAGGGCAAATGGCACCTGAAGGACGATGACGGCACCCGGATCGAGAAGCTGACCGGCGCCGCCAACGGCGACGACAACGGTGAGTACTGGAAGGTCACCACTACCGACGGCGTCCAGTACTACTTCGGCCGCAACACCTGGACCGCCGGTAAGCCCACCACCAGCTCGGCCTGGACCACCCCGGTGTTCGGCGTGCACTCCGGCGACCCGTGCTACAACGCCAGTGGCTTCGCCGACTCCTCATGCGACCAGGCATACCGGTGGAACTTGGACTACGTGGTGGACCCGCGCGGCAACGCGATCGTCTACTACTACAACAAGGAGACCAACAACTACGGCAAGAACCTGAAGGAGACCGACGAAACCCCCTACGTCCGCGGCGGTTGGCTCGACCACGTCGACTACGGTCTGCGCTCGGACAACCTGTGGCCTGCTCACGCCCCGGCCCAGGTCAAGTTCAAGACTGCCGAACGCTGCATCTCCGCCACCAGCAGTGACTGCGACCCATCAAATATCTCCGCACATCCGGAGCTATGGCAGGACACTCCCTGGGATCTGCACTGTGACTCGGGGCAGGACTGCAAGGACAACCACGGCTCGCTGTCACCCACGTTCTGGACCCGCAAGCGTTTGACCAACGTCACCACCAGGGTCATCAAGAGCGATGGTTCGGATTTCCGTGACGTCGACTCCTGGAACCTGTCCCACGACTGGGGCGACGCCGACGCCGACCGGGACCTGCTGCTGACCTCGATCCAGCACACCGGCCTGGCTGGTACCGACTCCGGTGGGCAGCAGATCAAGCTCCCGCCGGTCAAGCTGGGCTACCGCCAGATGCCCAATCGCGTGGATGTGGAGGGCGATTACTTCCCCACTTTCTACCGGTACCGGCTGCAGTCCATCGACGATGAGAACGGTGGGGATACCCTGGTCTTTTACTCGGGAGAAGGCTGCGCTCCCGGCAAGTTCCCCAGCCCAGAGGGCAACACCAGTCGCTGCTTCCCGGTCATTGAGATCGACCCCACCGGAACCTGGGATTCCGAGAAGACAGTCACCAACTGGTACAACAAATACGTCGTCACGGCCGTCAAGCAGTCCGACCTGACTGGTTATGCCGTCGACAGTGCCGTGACCACCTACGACTACCAGGGTGGAGCGGCCTGGCACTATGCCGACGACGATGGGTTGACCAAGGCCAAGTTCAAGACCTGGTCGCAGTACCGCGGATACGGCGAGGTCATCACCCGCGCTGGCCGTGACAACAACCTCATGACCCAGACCGCCGCCTACTACATGCGCGGCATGGACGGCGACAAGAGCTCCGACGGTTTCACCCAAGGGGTTCTGGTTCCCGATGGGGAAGGTGCCAGCTACCTCGACCATGACTCGGCGCAGGGCTTCCGGATCCGCTCGGAAACCTTCGACAAGGCCGACGGTGTCGTCATTGGCAAGACCGTGTCCGAGCCCTGGCACAACCAGACCGCCTCGCAGTCGCGTGCCTGGGGAACGATCACAGCCAATCAGACCGGCACCAAATCCACCCGCAGCTTCACCAAACTCTCGGACGGTTCCTGGCGTCAGACCAAGACCGTCACCAATGTCTTCGACCCCGTCACCGGCACCCCGACTGAGGTCGACGATCTCGGCAACGTCGTCGAGACCGGCGATGAACAGTGCACCAACACCAGCTACGCGCGTACCGGCGACACCAGCGGCTGGATCATGAACCTCCCGGCCCAGGTGCAGACCGTCGCGGCGTCCTGTGCGGACAAGGGCAGCGTCGACTACACCAAGCAGCTGATCTCCGCCAACCGCAGTTACTACGATGGTGGCACCCTCGGCGCCATACCGACCAAGGGTCTGGTGACCCGCACTGACAAGGTTTCGGCGACTGGCACTACTGCCTCTCAGCTGGCCTTCGTTCAGGCGACCAAAGCGACCTACGACAACTTCGGCCGCCAACTCACTGCTGTGACTACGAACAACACCACCGGCAGCGGAGTAGACAAGACCACCACCACCACCTACACCGAAAGCCCCGCCTCAGGCGGCCTCACCACCGGTGTTTCCATCAGCTCGCCACCGGTGACCATCAATGGCACCGCCACCCCCCTCGTCACCAGCCAAACGCTCGAACCAGCCTTCGGGCAACCGCTGACCAGCACCAATGAGGGTGGCAAGACCACTACTACCGGTTACGACGCCCTGGGGCGCACCAGCAAGGTCTGGCTGCCCGGCCGCAGCATCGCCATCACTCCCAACTACGAGTTCACCTACCAGATCGAGCCGGGAAAGATCGTCGCGGTCGGCACCAAAACGCTGCACAACGACTCCACCCAGGCCACCAGCTACACCTTCTACGACGGGTTGCTGCGCCCCCGCCAGACTCAGGCACCCGGGCCCAACGGTGGCAGGTTGGTCGCCGAGACGTTCTACAACGCGCTGGGCAAACCCGCCCGCACCTACGACACTTACTACGCCGGCGGCGCCCCCACGCCCGACTTGTTCGGCATCGACACGCCCGGCGACGTCGAATCCCAGCACACCTACGACTACGACGGCCTTGGACGCCTCACCGCCGACCACTTCTGGGTCGGCAACGGCAGCCAGGCGGTGGAGAAGTGGAAGACCACCACCAGCTACACCGGTGAAGCCACCACGGTCACCCCACCTGCGGGCGGTACCAAGACCACCAACATCACCGACGCTCAGGGCCGCACCGTCGAAACCCGCCAGTACACCGGCACCGGCGCCAGCGACTACCTGTTCTCCACCTACACCTACACCCCGACCGGCCAACCCGCCACCATCACCGGCCCAGGCAAGGCTGGCACCATTCCCGCCACCACCTGGAGCTACGGCTACGACGTCCGAGGCCGCAAGACCTCCCAGACTGACCCCGATTCGGGAACCACCCGCTACGCCTACGACGACCTGGACCGCCTCACCCAGACCACCGACGCCCGCGGCAAGAAGATCGCCACCAGCTACGACGATCTCGGCCGCAAGACCAGCCTCGCCGATGTCACCGCTGGAAACCCCGGCACCAAGCTCGCTGACTGGACCTACGACACAGTCGTCAAGGGCCAACCCACCAGCAGCAACCGCTACGCCGGTGGCCTGACCTACACCTCCGCCGTCAGTCTTTACGACAGTCTCAACCGCCCCACCCGCACCTACATGGTGGTCCCGACGGCTCCGGGCCAGGACAAACTCGCCGGCACCTACGTCTTCGGCACCACCTACAACCTCGACGGGACCCTCGCCAGCCAGTCCTACCCCGCCGCAGGCGGTCTCACAGGTGAGACCGTCACACTCGGCTACGACGCAGACCGACTGGGTCGGCCGATGAAGATGACCGGGTACGTCACCGGTGCCCGCTACTCCTACACCGGTAAGCCCGAGCAACTCGAGCTGTCCACCGGCGGCAAGCACACCTGGATCACCAACACCTACGAGACCGGCACCGACCGGCTGCACACCTCCACGACCGAACGCGAGAACATCGCCGGTCTGGAACGCTACGCCATCTACGACTACCAAGACGCCGGCAACATCAAGGCGATCAACGACACCAGCCGCGCCGGCGTCGACAACCAATGCTTCAGTTACGACCTTCTCGGCCGTCTGACCGCCGCCTGGGCCCAGGGCACCGCGACCTGCGCCAGCGACGCCGCCTCAGCCACCGCCGGAGGACCCGCCCCTTACAAACAGACCTTCGCCTACGACGCCACCGGTAACCGCACTGACGAAACCTACGCCGACCCCACCACCTCATTCACTCGCAGCTACAAGCCCCCCACCGTCGGCCACCAGATCACAGATGTGACTCAAACCGGCAGCAAGGCCGGCACCAACAAGTATGCCTACGACGAGACCGGCAACATCACCGGACGCACAGTCGACGGCAAAACCGAGAACCTGACCTGGGACAACGACGGAACCCTCGCGAAGATCACCGATGTCGGCACAGGCGACACCAGCTTCGTCTACGACGCCGACGGTGACCGGCTGCTGCAGAAGGATTCCACCGGCGCCACCCTCTACCTCCCCGGCATGGAACTGCGGCAGGCGACCGGAGCCACCACCGCCACCGGAACCCGCTACTACAACTTCAGCGGGGCCAACGTGGCCCAACGCACCAGCGACGGCAAGGTCCGCTTCCTCGCCAGCGACCACCAGGGCACCAACGAAGTACAGATCGACGCCTCCTACACCGGAACCGACCCTGCTCAAGGCGTCGCTATCCGCCGACAACTCCCCTTCGGCAGCGAACGCGCAGGCAAAATCGGCTCCTGGACCGGCACCCGCGGATTCGTCGACGGCATCAACAACCCCACCGCCATCCCGCTGACTCATCTCGGTGCCCGCGAATACGACCCCAGCCTCGGCAGGTTCATCAGCGTCGACCCCGTTTTCGACAACACCGACCCACAATCGTGGAACGGCTACGCCTACGCCGACAACACCCCCATCACCTCCTCCGACCCCAGCGGGCTCTGCCCACCCGACCGCTGTGGTGAAGGAATCACCAACGTTGGCCAAGACCACCCCACCATGACCGGCGGGTGCGGACTGGACTGCGGCCAACCAGTCGGCGACACCGTCACACCGGTCAACAGCACAATCGGGACCTACACGATCCACGCCCCGAGCAAGGCAGCCCTCGCGGGATTTGCACTTGTCGCCATGTCAAAGATGGCCAAGAAATCCGACTACGTCGCCAAAGCGGGCCTACCCAGCTGTCAGCCAGGCGGCGAAGGCGGCGCACTTGGCGGGGCTTGCTCGGTCGGCCAGATCGACATCCTGAACACGTACGCCAAGACGATCTGCGAAGTCGGTGGGTTCCAGTGCACCAAGGGGCCGCTTAAGCGGTACTTCGACCTGGCCATGGACGGGTTCATGCCAGGTCGCGACGGTGCAGCAGGTGTTGCTGGCAGCGGCGGATTGCGAGGCGGCTTCAAGCTGCCGGCGGGGGAAATCGCGACAGGAGGTGGTGGCAAGTATCTATCCTCCTCCGGGGGGAGGGGGATAGATGGCCCGGTTCCCTCGCCGCTTCCTTTCCGCTCCGATGGTGAAACTGTATTCCATGGACACGGAGATTGGCGGAAGGGTGATGGAATGATCGAAATTCCCTCTGGGACCAGTCTCGCTTTTTATGGTGAGCATGGATATAAGATCAAAAAAACATTGGGAAATTCGATCGCAGGTGGGCGCCAGGAGCCGCTCCATGTAGCCAATGAGGGGGACGTTGTTCCTGACTACACACTGAGTCGCCTGGACCCTGGTGATTATTATCGTCGCGGAGCTACGCTCGTGGATACACCCACGAAGCTCAGTGAACTTCTAGGGCCGAACATGGGAAGGTGTCATTGGGCGGCCTGCCGAGGGCCGAAACGAAAGCGATAGCGCCTGATAGCATAGGATGCTCAATCACCCCTGGGGTACCCTCTTGTTGAGGGGGCTCCAGGGGTTGGCTACTTGTGGAGCAAGCTGATGGAATATATAGATCTTACTTCTTATAGTTATGATGAATTTCCGGTCCCGATGCTGAATATTGGTTGGCTGGGAACCGAGTATGGGATACAGGGGTGTGGGCGGATAATTCTTCCGGGAGAGTTCGAGCTATTGATGAATGCATCGAATCGTCTAGGCGGCCTAACTCTCGGCGTCCATGAATGTGAGTTCTGTCCCGAAGGGTCGACTTTCGCGGGAAATGGAGAATATCGATATTATTCGAACAATGGGGCAACTTATGCGGCCCCCATGATGATATTCCATTACATTGAAAGCCATGATTATTGCCCACCATCCGAATTCCTCCTCGAGTTGGAAAACTTTGATCCGCTTGAGTGGGATTCTCGCGCAGATCTTCTCTGTGAGATGGTTTGCAATCAAGAGGCGGCGGTAGATCTCAGGGCTGAGGCGGTTGTCGACCTGCCCAAGTGGAAGGATCCACGAGTCGTGGAGGTCTTGAAATTTGCCGCCAATGACGAAGACTTGTCTGATGCGGCCTGGGAGGAGATTGGAATTTCCATCGGACAGGTCATGTCGCATGGATTTTCGGCAGATATTCATCTCGAGGAATTTTCGGACCATATCCAGTTCGGCGTGTCTGAATACATGCGTCGATCTTAAGAGGTGGCATCTTGGAGACGCTGCCTTGATTCCGGGCCGTGCCTGATTAGGCATCTGCTGTGGAGGTTTGCTGCAAAAAATAATGGACTATCCTGGGTTGAGACGAAATCACTGGCGACCAGCGGCTGGACGGACGGCTCCGGCGTACTGGTTCTCGTAGTAGGAGTTGCCGCGCCAGCGGGTGATTTCGACGGTGCGGCCGGTTTGGGGTGCGTGGATCATGCGGTTGCCGTCGATGTTGAGGCCGACGTGGTGGATGGTGGCGGGGTTGCCGGGGTTGTTGGCGAAGAAGATGAGGTCGCCGGGTTGGAGTTGGGTGCGGGGGATGTGGGGGCCGTCGTGCCATTGGGTGTCGGTGGTGCGGGTGATGGGGACTCCGGCTTTGGCCCAGGCGTATTGCGCGAGGCTGGAGCAGTCGTAGCCGACGGTGTGGGCGCCTTGGGCGATGCCGGTGCCGGGGCCGCTTGGTCCGCCGCCGCCCCAGGAGTAGGGGACGCCGAGTTGGGTCATGGCGGCGCGGATGGCCAGGACGCCGCGGCCTGAACCTCCGGGGACGCTGGGCTGGCCTGAGGTGTCTTTGACCAGTTGGGTGCAGAGCTTGTCGGCGTCGGCTTGGAACTGCTTGGTGATGTCGTCGGTGCTTGGTGGGTGGGGAGCGCCGTGGAGCGTGCGGGTGATCTGGGCGAGGGCTTTGGCGCGGGGGAGCTTGCTGGCGGCGGTGGTGATGAGCCCGGCTCGGATCTCGTTCTTGGTGCTGGCGGTGAGGTGCGGGGTGGCGGTGCCGTGGGTTCGGACGATTTTGGTGGCGCGGGGTTCGTGGTGGGCGTAGGCGGTGGGGGTGGCGGATTTCTGGACGGCTTGGGCGGCCTGGGTGAGGGGGAGGCGCTGCCAGTCGTCGAGGTGGGTGAGGCGGGAGTAGAAGGCGCGGGCGGCGTGGTGGGGGTTGAGGATCTGGGTGCGGGTTCCGTAGCCGCTGGTGGGCTTCTGGTGGAACAGGCCGAAGGACGTGCCGTGGTCTCCTGTCAGGTCGCGGCCGAGGTCGGATTCCTGGAGGGCGGTCGCGATGGCGATGACGGCGGCACGGGTTGGTAGGTGCTGTTCGGTGGCGGTGTGGATGATGACGCGGGCGTTTGCGGCCTGGGCGGCGTCCAGCCTGAGGCGGTGAGTGGTGCGGGTGTCTTCGGCGATGTGGGGATCGGGGCCAGGGTCGGTGGCGTAGTCGCAGATGGTGGTGGCGGTGTCGGGCTGGTGGGTCAGGTCGTTGAGGTGGGAGCCGCCGGAGGCGGCGCCGGTGACCACGGCGACGCCTCCGGCCAGGACGCCGCTCGCGGCGGCGAGTTTGATTCCGGCTCCGGCGAGGATCACGACGTGCGTTCCGGCGTGTTCGAGGTCGACTGGGGCCGGGCGCGGGTGAGGGCGGCGAGGCGGCAGCGTGTTGAGCCGATGTCGAGGGGGAGCCAGAAGCGTCCGGCGGGGGTGTCGTCGCCGGGGTGGACGAGCGGGGACGGGCAGGCGGTCGCGATGGGCAGCCGGTGGGCGGCGGGGCGGGAGGCCAGGCGGGCGCGGAGGTTGGCTTCGCGGCGGGGGCCCTGGAGCCAGAACAGGATGGGTGTGGTGATGCCGGTGGCTTCGGTGAGGGCGGCGTAGCCGTCGAGCTTGCGGGCGACCTTGTCGAGGGTTTCGGTGCCGGTGTCGTACTCGAGGAAGAAGTCGAGGTGGTCGCCCTGGTCGGTCCAGCGGCCGTAGGCGTCGGGGCGGGCGTGCTGGCCCCAGATCTTGGTGCAGCGGTGTTCGGCCCACCAGGCGTCCAGGCGGGCTCCGGTGGTGTGGCGGGCGGTGTGGGCGAGGTTGGTGAAGAAGCCGTTGACGCCGATGGTGTGGTTCAGGCGCTGGGAGTAGGCGATGGCCAGGGCGTGGGAGCGGCGGTAGCCGAAGTCGGCGGGGTCGGTGCCGTCCTCGGCGGCGAGGATGGCGGCTCCGGCCTCCCCGAGGACGTAGTGGAAGGGGGCGCTGCCCGCGCCGACGGGCCGGTTGGGCTGGAAGCGTTCGACGACGCTCATCTCGTGCAGGCGCAGCATGCGCTTGCGGGCGGTGTCGTCGGAGTCGAAGGCGATCTGGGCGATCTGCGGGGCGGTCAGGACGCGGTGTTCCCAGACCAGGCGCAGGACGTGCCGGTCGCGGCTGGTGATGCGGGGCGCGAGCGCGGCCAGGACGGCGGGTGTGTAGCGGCGTGCGGGCATCAGTCTCCTTCGTTGGGTGTGAGGCGGGGATCGTCGGGGCGTGCCGCCGCGGTTTCCGGGCGGCGGCCGTGGGCGGTGCTGGCGGCGGCGCGAATGCGGTCCGCGTGTTCGCGGTCGGGTTCCGGGAGAGGGCGGGTTCGCAGGGTGAACGGGGGAGTCTCGGCGGCCTTGACGACTAGGCGGGCGGCGGCCTGGAAGGCGGCGAGGCTGGCCAGGTCGTGCGCGGACAGTGTCGGCCGGAAGTGGGTGGCGACCGTGGCGGCGTCGTCGGGGGAGAGCGCGAAGTAGATCTTGTTGCGGGCGTCGGAGGAGATCGCCTGGCGCAGGGCGCGGGGGAGCTGGTCGAGGTACTGGTGGGCCAGAGTGAGCGAGACGCGGTAGGCGCGGGCCTCGGCGAGCATGTCCGACAGGGCGTGCGGCAGGGTGAGGAAGTTGTGGCACTCGTCCACGTACACGGCGGCGTGCGCGCGGGCGTGGCCGAGGCGTGCGCGGCGGGCGGCGGCCTGCCATGCCTGGGCCAGGATCATCGAGCCGAGCAGGCGGGCGGTGTCGTCGCCGAGGACGCCCTTGGGGAGCCGGACGAGCAGGATGCCGCCGTCCAGGATGTCGGTCATGTCGAAGGTGGATCGGGCCGATCCGAGCACGTCGCGGACGAACGGGCGCAGCAGGAACGCGCGCAGCTTGTTCATGATGGGGCTGGTGACGTGGGCTTGGGCGGCCTCCGACAGTCCCTCGTACCAGTTCCAGAAGCCGCGGAGCAGCGGGTCGGCGAGTCCTGCGGTGAGCCGCCGCCGGTAGGCGGGGTCGGTGAGCAGGGCGGGTATGTCAGCGAGGGTGCCGCCGCGCTGGGCAAGGGTGAGGCAGCAGCCGCGCAGGATGTCGTCGGTGCGGGGTCCCCAGGTGTCGGCGTAGATCTTGCGGAAGATCCCGACGAGGTTGTCGGTGGCCATCGCGATGTCCCCGCCTCGGTGGGAGGTCTGCAGGACGTTCAGGGCGGGACGGGGATGCCGGTCATCGGGGTCGATGAGCACGACCCGGTTCGCGCAGTCTTCGGGGAGCAGCCCGAGGAGATCGGTGACCAGGTCTCCCTTGGCCTCGATGACCACGGTGCCGCGCCCGGCGCTGGCGTCGGCCAGGATCATCTGGGCGAGCAACGTGGACTTTCCGGTGCCGTTCGGGCCCATGACGTGGACGTGGTGGACGGCGTCCGCGACGCGCAGCCCGACAGGCCGGGTGCTGCCTGCGTCGGAGTCCCCGAGGGGTTTGGCGTCGGGGCCGTGGCGGGCGATCGCCGAGGAAGGCGCGACGGAGTGGGCTCCGGCGCGGTTCAGCCCAGGAACGGTGTCGTCCAGCGGCAGGTGCGCAAGGGCGGCGAGCTCTGAGATCGAGACCAGCTGGCCGCGTCCCAGGTGACGTCCGTTGAGGGCTTGAGCGGGACGGCGCAGGCGGCGGCGCTCCAGCCGGTTGTGACCGGCGTAGACGGCGAAGGCGGAAGCGATCGCGTGCGCGCGTCCGACGACGGCGCTGCGGCGAGCCTCTTCGGTTTCGGCGTTGAGGGGACGGTCGGTAGGCGCGGCGGCTACGGCGTATCGGATGGCGATCGCGTAGCGGGACTGGGCGGCCTTGTCGGCGGCGGCGCGTGCCTGGGCGGCGTGCTCGAGCTGATCGGCGCGGTCGGTCATGTCCCGGCCTTTCGGCACTGACACGCGACGGTGGACCGGCCCGAGGAGCGTGAGCAGGGCGCGAGCATGACGTTCGACGGCCAGCAGGTCCAGGGAGGCCAGGCGGCGGCCGGTCGCGGGACGAGCCAGGATCTGCACGCAGGAATGCTGGCCGTAGGGCATCGCTGACGCCGCGCCGATCAAGGCGCGGAGCGGGTCGTTGTTGTGGCGGTCCTTCAGTGGAAGATGCTCGCCTCGCGCCAGCATCAGCCAGCCGCCGGACGTCCATCGCGACGGTGGCACTGGGACGGCCTCGTCGACGGGGATAGTGGTGGTGCGGGCGGACGGCCAGGCGGCTTCGATAGCGTGCTCGGCCAGGCCGTCCGGCACGTTGGCGGGTACCCAGAGCCGGATGCGGATGCCGCTCGCGTCGAAGGCGGCGTACTCGAACGCCAGATGCGGCTGCCCGAACACCACGCGAGCCCAGGCCGGGCGCAGCAGCCCCATCAGGTTGCTCCACAGTGCGTGCGCGCTGGCCAGGTCGGCCTGCGGAGGTGGCTGGATCTCGATGCAGCGGCTTCCAGCGGCCATCCGCCGGTGGCGCGCGCGAAGGACGGCATACCGGGCCACGTCTGCGGCGATCAGGAGCGGCGCGACGATCAGGTAGTGGCTGTACAGCCAGGACAGCAGCAGCCGGGGGACGAACCAGGGGTCAGGGTTCACAGCAGGTCGTCCTCCTGTTCGTCCAGGTCGGCGAGCTCTGCGGGGTCGGTCGTGGCGATGCGGGTTTCGGCGTCGCTGGCGATCACCTGGAACGCCACCCGCTGGGATCCGGCGGTGAGCAGGCCGCGTCCGCGTTCGGCCGACAGCAGCAGGCCGCGTTCGCCGTCCGACAGCGCGAACGCGTCGGCGATGACGTCGATGGCCTGCGGGGCCTGGCGGAGCAGGATCTGGGTGGCGGCGTTGGCGACCACGGCCTGGCCGAGGTCGGAGCCGAGCAGATCGGCGGCGTCCTGGCTGATGACCGCGAGCCCCGCCCAGTGCTTCCGGGCGGCCTTGGCCATCCGGTACAGGAACTTGGCCCCTTCGGCGTCGCGCATCAGCAGCCACGCCTCGTCCACCACGATCAGCCGTGGACGCCGGTTACGCGGGTCGGACACCCGCCGCCAGATGGCGTCCAAGGTCATCAGGGTGCCGACCGCCTTGAGCTCGTCAGGCAGGGCCCGCAGCGAGAAGACGATCAGATGGGAGTCGGGACGGGTCGTGGTGTGCCCGTCGAACAGCGTCTTGTGGCTGCCGGAGGTGAACGGCGCGAGCCTGTCGGCCAGCGAGCGCGCGTGCGGGTCCGGATCAGCGGCCAGGGTCTTGGCCAGGTCGCCAAGCAGCGGCGGACGGCGTCGCCACGTGCGTGGGTCGGCGGTGATTCCGGCGAGTCGGTAGGTCTTCAGGACGGCGCGGTCCAACGCCGCCTTGGTCGCGCCGTCCATCGCCTCGCCGAGCAGGACGGCCAGCAGCGTGTGGATGAACACCGCCCGCCGGATCAGCGCATCGGACTCCGCACGCGTGCCCACAGGCAGATCGAACGGGTTGAGCCGCACCTCCGGCGCGCCCAGCCGCAGATGTGCCCCGCCGACCGCGCGCGCCAGACGCCCGTACTCGTCCTCGGGATCGATGACCGCGACCTCGACCCCGGCGTACAGGTTCCGCAGCGCCTCGAGCTTGGCCAGGAAGCTCTTGCCCGCACCCGAGCGCGCCAGGATCACGCTGTTGTGGTTGTCCTGGGCGAACCGGTCCCACATCACCAGCGACGCCGAGTCGGCGTTCACCCCGTACAGCACCGGATGCTCACCAAACTCGGTGTTCAGATCGGGCGAGGTGAAAGGGAAGGACGCCGCGAGCGCTGCGGTGTCGAACGCGCGCCGCAGCTTCAGCCGGTCGGTCCCGAGCGGCAGGGTGCTCGTCCAGCCCTGCAACGTGCGGAAGGTGGCGGGCTTGGCGTCCAGCAGGAGCGACGCCGCCAGCGTGCGGACGCGTCCAACCTCGGCCTCCAGCCGCTTCAACGTGGGCGCGTGCACCGTCAGGTACAACCCCACGCGAAACAACCGACCCTGGCCACGGGCGAGCTGGGAGGCCAGTTCGTAGGCGTCCTCGGTGGCGGCCTCGGCTTCGAAGTCGACCAGGCGGCCGTGATCGGCGTCCGCCCGGCTGGTGGACTCCAACCGGGCGAGCTGACGGCGCAGCCGATCGGCGGCCACCAGCGGCGGGATCGGCTCGACGTGCACCGACACGTCCAGCCGCCCGGGATAGGTGAGCAGCGGCTGCAACCAGCCCTGGCCGACCTCGCGCGGATAGCCGACCACGGCGAAGGTGGTGCACAAGCTGCCGTCCAGGCACAGGTGACGGGGCGCGATCTCCACTGCAGGGGACGGCACCTGCGACGGCTCGGCGACGTGACGACTCAGGCGGATCACAGCTGGTCCTCCTTGAACAGGCGGGCGGCGGTGACGGGCTCGTTGGGCGCGGCCAGATCGGTCAGACCAGGCGGCATGCCGGGGTCGAGGCATCCGGCCAGAACGGCGGCGGCTTGTGCTGCATCCAGCACGCGGGCGGTGACCTGCGCGGCTCCCAGCGCATGAGCGGCGTCCTCGGCGCGACGCAGGACACGCCCCGCGGCCCCGGCGACATCCCGGCCACCCGGGGCATCGTGGGGTTCGCGCAGCACCAGCAGAACTCGGCGGCGCAGCAGATCGCGCGACGCGCCCAGGCGCTCAAGGAACGCGGCGTGCTCCAACGCCCCGCGCTCCAACGCCGGATGCGGCAACGCGGGCGCGTCAGCACGCAGCCGCACGATCGCCGGACGCAGATTGACGCGCTCGGCCACCACGACCACCTGGACGGGATGGGTGAGCGAGTTCAGCCAGCGCCCGAACGCCGCCACCAGCGCGAGCTGCTCCTCATCCGTCCGCAGAGCGAAACTGATGGTCGAGCAGTCCACGATCACCGCGACGCCGTCGCCGCCCAGGTCCAGCACCCCGTCCCGGCGGACGGACCGGACCGGCAGATTCAGCACGCCCGGCAGCGGCTCGTCCAACCGAGGCCCAAGCTCAGCCGGGCCAGGCACACCCTCGGGAGCGAACACCTGACGGCGCGGCATCCGACTCTGCCGCCAGGCCGCGACCACCAACTGATCCAGGCCGACCCCATCACGCCGAAAAAGCGCCAGCGCAGCACCAACGGTCACCAGCGGCACGACGCACGCCAGCGCCACCGTCTGCGGGGTGACCCGGGACGCGACGCCGTACACCAGATAGGAGGTCACGGCGGTCACCGAAAGAATCGCCAGCTGCCGGGCCGTCAGCCCCCAGAGCAGCCGGTCCTCCCGCTCCAGATCAGCCGGGATCAGGACCCGAGTGTCGTCGTGCATCACGCGCCCCTCCCTCGGCGGCTCGTCCGGGGTAGCGGGCCACGCCGGGAAGACGGGCGCGCCTGACTGGATGCCGAACCTGACGCGGATCTCGGCGGCGGCTGAGGCGCTGGTCGAGGCGTCGGCCGGGGTGAAGGTTGGCGAGGAGGCTGCGCCTGCCCGCCCGGCTGCGCCGAAGGCGACCCGGGATGCGACTGGTAGTACGCGGGCTGCGCCCGGAATGGCCGAGGCCCAGGCTGCCGCGCCTGGCCCCGGCCACCGCCACCCGGTCGCCCTCCTCCGACGCCCGGCCGTCGCCCTCCTCCACCCCGCCTCCGGCCCGCGCCGCCGAATCGACGGTGGGCACGGTTGACCTGGTAACGGATGTAGAAGAAGGTGCCCGCCCGGCTGACAGGGCTCCGCGGAGCGGCGCCTTGGACGACCAGATGCCACACCCACACCGGAACGCGCACCAGCACGTACAGCAGGCAGATCACCAGGACCATGTCCCAGAACTGGCCGTTGTCGCTGAACGCCCTGGACCCGTCCGGCGTGAACAGCACCTCGACCGCGATGAGGAACACCAGCGACTGGACGACCTGCGTCAGCAGAACCGCGACCAGGATCCGCCACCACACCCGCGCGATCGCCTCGGTCTGCGGCAGCGCGTGGCACGCCAGCGCCAGGGGAGCCCCGACGAGCAGCACCATCAGCACCATGACGCGGATCGCGTAGGTGGCCGCCAGGATGCACGCCAAGAACGCCGCGACCAGCACCAGGATCACCAGGAAGACGGCCCCAGACCTGAGGTGATGGCCGAGCCGGTCGGCCAGGACCTTCGCCGCCGCGTCCGGGTTGACGCCCGGCCCTGCCAGCGCCCGCGCCAGAGCGTTGGCGAAGTGCACCGGCTGCTCGACGATCTCGCTGCTGAACTCGGCGGTCACGAACGCCACCACCAGCCGGGGCGCGACGTCTTTGACCGAGTAGGACGTCTGCACCGTCTCGTGCCCCATCAGCAGCAGCCCACCGGCCACCAGCAGCAGCACGAAACAGGCGTCGGCGATCCACAGCGACTGCCGCCACGCGGCCTGGACGCGCGGAAAGCGGGCGAACTCCGGGGTCTGGATGAGGTTGTCACCCATCCCGCCGAACGCCCACTTGACCGAGGACCGCGCGAGCGACAGGAACCAGGAGTCGATCGCGCCGCCGATCTTGCAGGGCATGTCCAGCGGGTCGCACTTCTTGTCGTCCCCGGAATCGGACGAGGAGCCGTCGCCGGGCGACCCACCATCCGAGCCAGGTGACGACGGGCTTCCTGCCCCGGACGACGGCGGCTGAGGAGAGCCAGAGGGAGACCGGCCGGTCGACGGCTCCAGCGACGGCCTCGGCTCGGGCCCCGGAGACGGCACGGGATCAGCCGGTTCATCCACCGACACCAGACGCGCCTCCAGCACCGCAGGCCCGTGCAGGACTACGCCCAGCCCGATCAGCACAGAGACGACCAGCGGACTGACGACGCACAACCGCGCCCGACACGAGAGCCCCACGATCAGACCCCCACGATCTTCTTCAGCGCGGACACCAGGACCGGGGCCAGAGCGGCGATGCCGTAGCCGATCGCGGCGCTGCGCAGCGTGTTCTTGGCCTTGGCCACCTCACCGGGATCACCACCGGCCAGCAGGTACCGCAGGCCGCCGAACGTCGCCATCAACGTGGCCAGCCCGACCAGGAACCCGATCAGCCAGGTCCGCAGGTTGTCGATGATCTGCCCCAGCCGCGCCTTGGGGTCGTCCTGACCCGGCGGCGGCGCGAACGGAACCTGAGCACGCGCGGCCATCGCGACCACCACCAACAGAGCCGCCGCGATCACCAAGACCGCCAGAACCCGCCACACCCGCCGACCATGCCGCGACCACCGCCCACCGCTGGGGCGCAGCAGCCCGCATGGTTTTAGCCGCCCTGCTGGTGACGACAGCGAGTCGATCGCCAGTCCCGGACTTGAAGAAACCTCACTCGCCCGGTCGGAAGAGCACTTCTGCGACGGAGACAGATCGACGCGTTCACGGCCTCCCAGTGCCAGAGCATCCGCCTTGTCGGCCGACGGCCGGAACGCGCACTCCGAAGTGTCCAGCGGAGAACTGGAGTACTCGCCACCGGCTGAGAAAACGAAGGCCATCAGATGCTCCCGACGACAGGAAATGCGTCTCGGTCACCTGTCTAGGAGTCGCCATTGGCAGATCTCTGGCACCACTGATCCCCACCGACGGGACCACGCACCCGCAGAAGGTCCGCCAGAGGCTCACACCACGCCGTTCGCGGGGCTGCCAACGACCCGCCAGAGCCGCCTCACGGCTGCCAGAGCACCGCCAGACACCGGTGATGGCCTGGGCTCAAGCGTCCACCAGCGAACTCGCGCCGACCCTCCGCGTATCACCCGCGGCGGTTCGCGGCCGAGATTCAGCGGGCGGACATGAGACCCACGAGAAGGACACGCGAACCATGAGCAAGACACTCCACCCGGAACTGGCCAAGCATCACCACAGCGACACCGGCACCTTCGTCTTCAGCCCGCCCGTCACCAGCAACCACAAATCCGAAACCACACAGAGCGACCCGGCAATCCGCGTTCTGGCGCTCGACACCAGCCCGCAGGCATCCGCCCTTCTGATGCTCTCGGTCGACGGCGACATCCCGAAATTCGACCTCGCCATGTACACCGACCGCCCCGCCGATCGGCCGCGCATGTTCGCCCACCTGGCCGTCATTCAGCAGCGCGCCATCAAAGCCGGAATCCCGATCCTGCGCGTACCGGCCACCGGCCCCGCCGAACCCGCCATCCACGACAAGATCCGCGAGATCCTCGGCTTCCCGGTGCCGCGTCCCGTCCCGCCCGGCGTCCACGCCGAACTCGCCTGGCCCGTCAGCCTCGACACCATTCACCAGGCCACCGACTCCACCCAGCGCTTCGTCCAGCACACCTTCCCGCTGCTGGACCTCGGCTGGGCCCTCGGCGACTGCCAGGGCTACCTGCGCTCCCTCAGACTCGACGCACCCAAGCACGACCTCCTCGGGCGGGAACCGTCATGACCATCCCCTACGGCGCAACCTTCCGTCTGGGCTGGTACTCATGAAGCTGAGCCGCTCAATGCGTCGGGTACCGTCACACGGCCCAGCGGCGAAAACCTCCCTCGGAGTTGATCACCTGCCCGGTGATCCAGGCGCTGTCATCACTGGCCAGCCACGAAACCAAGCGGGCAACATCAGCCGGACGGCCCCAGCGTCCCTGCGGGAGAGCACGCCCTACTCGCTCGGTGAGGTCGGGGTCTGCCCAGCCGGTGTCGACGGGCCCGGGATTGACCGCGTTCACCGTGATTCCCCGGCCGATGAGCGCGTCGGACAAGCTGAGGGTCATCTGGTGGATGGCGCCCTTGCTGATGGCATATGGCAACTCCTGGCTCATGGGGCCCAGATGCTGTCCCGAGGTGAACAAGTTGATCCGGCCGCCGGCCCGGTCATCGTTGTGAACGGCCGCGAACGCCTGAGTCAGCAGAACGCTGGCCCTGGCGTTCACCGCCCAGGTCAGATCCAGTTCGGCCGCGGTGACCTCGGCAAGGTTCTGGCTCGAGCTGCGGGCGTGGTTGGCGACCAGCACATCCATCGTGCCGAACGCCTCCACCGCAGCGTTCACCACCAGCTGAGGCGCCTGGGCGTCGGCGAAGTCGGCGGCGACATGCCGCAGACGAGGTCCCTCGCAACCCAGCAGCTCCACGATCCCGGAATCCCCTCCGAGATCGGCGCCCCAGGGTTGGTCGGCATCATGCGGCGACCACGAATGCACCAGCACGGAGGCACCAGCAGCGAGCAGCTCAGCGGCCACCGCGAAACCGATCCCCGCTCTGCGGCTGACTCCGGTCACCACAGCGACCCGGCCGTCCAGTGCGCCGACCGACGATTCTCCCACTTCACTGCCATGCACTCCGCGAACGTTAGCCGCGGGCTACACCGCACGCTGAGCAGTTTCCCCAGGAAACGGCGTCCTCCCACACCATGCTGCCTTCGCATTGAACCGGACAACGGCGCCCTCGCTGGAGATGAACCACGATGAGACGGCCCTATTGGCGCAACGACACCGTGACCCTCCACCTTGGCGAGGCGCGGCAGATTCTGGCGGGCCTGCCGGATCACACAGTCGACTGTGTGATCACCCGCCCGCCTGTCTACCGCCCCGGTGGCAACCCAATGGCAGGGCGCATCGGAAGTGAGGAAACGTCTGCCGCCTACCTGGTTGCCTTGCGGCAGGTGTTCGCCGAGATCTACCGCGTTCTTGCCGCTGACGGCACCTGCTGGATCAGCCTCCGCGACCACCGCCCTTCCCCTGCCGCCGGACGCGGCAACGCCAGCGGCACCAGCGGCGGTAGCCTGCTCGGCTTGCCCTGGCAGCTTGCCCTCAGTCTGCGCGCGGACGGCTGGATCATCCGCGACGCGATCGTCTGCCTCTGCCCCACCTCATCCCCGGACGGCGGCTGCTTCGCTGGCCAGTACGAAACGCTGTTCGCACTGGCCAAACAGCACAGCCACTGGTTCGCTCCACCGCGTGGCGACGAAGGCCACCACGGATGCCGCACCCCACGCCGCCCCAACACCCACTGCGGCCTATGGCCGCTCCCGACCGTCCGTCTCCACGACGGGCGGCACCAACCAGACGTGTTGCCACCGAGACGGCAACACAGGGAAGTCAGTGGCAACACCAGCGGAAATACCTGGACCTCCGCTGCCGCACCATCCGGCGGTCGACCCTCGATGGGAATCCCGGTTGGCATCTCGATTCGTTGCGTTGCCGCTGGATGCCGTCCTGGTGGCACGGTGCTGGATCCGTTCGCAGGAACCGGCAACGTCGGCGTCTCGGCGCGGCACCTCGGACGCCGCTTCATCGGCAGCGAACTGAGCCCCTGCCGCCTGAACGCCACCGACCACCGCAACCTGCCACCGGTCGACTGGAATGGCTAAAGCGGCACAAGAGCCCCGCAGCGGACCCGCCACAAGGCCACATGTCCCTTGCCAGAGCCCCCCAGAGCCCCCTTCGCCTTCCTACGATGACAAGCCCGGACGACGTCGTCGACGCTCCCTGGAATCGCGGGTCGAGTTCGTCACCGTCGCCGACGCCGCGGGTGATGAGCTCGACGCACGACAGAACGCCGCGATCCTGGAGGTCCTACGATGGCTGATCAGGCAGCGGGGAACGTGAGATTTCCCTGGCAAGAGTCCGAGGACGTCGACGCCGCGGTGGAAGCCACCGGCATGGCGATGCCGGTGGCTTGGCTGGGCCGCACCTCTACCGATGATCAACAGGACCCGACTCTCTCCCTGCCACGCCAGCTCAACAGTGCCCGCAGTGCGTTGCCCGCCAACTGCACGATCGTCGCGCACTTCTACGACGTCGAATCCGGCCGGATGGCCATCGAGGATCGGGGCCGCGGGCACGCGCACGAGGCGTTCGATATCCCCATCGCACGTGACGGCGGCATTCAGGATCTGCTCGCCGAGGCCAAGCGCCCCGACCGCCGGTTTCTGGCGGTGGTGTGTGAGTCGGTGGAGCGGGTCGCACGCCGCACCTACTTCGGCACCAAGATCGAGTATGAGCTGGAGCAGGCCGGGGTCATGCTGCTCGCCGCCGACGAGCCCATTCCCGACTTCGGCAAGCCCTCCACAGGGCGAGCGCGGAAGCGCGCGACCCCGACTCTCACCCGTCGGGTCAAGCAGGCCGTCGCCGAGTGGTACGTGCTGCAGATGCTGGAGCTGTCTTGGGACGCCTTCTGCGAGCACACGGAGCAGGGATGGAACGTCGGCAAGCCTTGTTACGGCTACAGGGCCAAGAAGGTCCCGCACCCGGTCGCGGCCAAACGTGCTCAGGGGTGCACCAAGTCCCGACTGATCCCGCATCCGGTCGAGGGGCCCACCGTCACCAAGATCTTCGAGATCCGCGCAGTTCTCCGACTCGGCTATGACGCCATCGCTGACCGGCTCAACGCCGATCCTGAGAGGTACCCCCCGCCGACGCCGGTTGACCCGCGCCGGGCTTTGGGGCGGTGGAGCGGGTCGGCTATCCGGGAGATCCTTGTCAACCCCAAGTACACCGGTTACATGGTGTGGAACCGTCGCGCGACCAAGAAGGGCGGACGCTGCAATCCGCCGAACGAATGGGTCTGGTCCCAGCAGCCAGTCCATGAACCCCTGGTGACCAAGGTGCGCTTCCAAGAAGTCACGCCGATCGGCAAGGCCCGTCAAGGATCGCGGTCCGTGGCCAGGGCGAATCACCAGCCGCAAACTCGTCGCGTCTATCAGCTGCGCTCCTACGTGATCTGCGAGCTGTGTGATCGCCGAATGCATGGCAAGACGAGGAAGCAGATCATGTACCACGTGTGCGAGCCGGACCGTCGTCACCATCGTGACCGCCGCCAGTGGTATGCCGACCACCCCATGGCCTTGTGGGTGCGAGAGGACGACCTTATGAAGGTCGTGGAAGAGGTGTTCGCCGACCACATCTTGGGGCCCCAACGTCAAGCCGCACTACGGCGCGCGCTCGCCTCTTCTGAGCCCTCCCCACCTGCTGGCCATGAGCGGTTGAAGAACGAGATCGCCGAACTAGAGCGGCGGTGCGACAACCTGGTGACGCAGATCGAGGACTTCAGGTCGACTGGGGACGAAGAGATCGACGCGGAACTCAGGGAGCGGCTCCGTGTCCGCTACGCCGAGGCGGCTCGGCAGCGTAGGCAGAAGGCTTCCGAGCTCACATCGATGGATTCCGGGGCGACGGCGAACTCCCAGGATGATCCTGCGCTTCTGGCGGAGCTTCCGAACGTGTCCGTGGCGCTCTGGAAGCTCCCCGATGGTCTGCGGAGGGAACTGTTCGACAGCTTCAACCTTCAGCTTCGTTACCGGTACTTGGAGCATGAAGTGACCGTCCGAATCACGGTGAAGGAGAGCGCAATGCCGACGATCAAAGCGCTGATCGAGCGATCGACCGCCCCGGACGACGGTGAGGCACCCCCTGATCCGGTCACCCCTCTTCCTGGTGCCTTGCCGGGGGCACCACACACAGGGGAACCGCCCGCCCGACCACCGGCGCGGGCGGTTCGCGTTATGGCGGATGCCGGGATCACGTCGTCAGCGACGCGGGCCTGATCTTCGATGGTGGCCCCGGTCAAGGTCACCCGGCATTGAGCGACGCGTGTGCGCTTGTCAAAGCTGATCTCCAGACGGAAGGCGTCGAACAGCTTCCGCGTGATGGAGTCGGGCAGCAGGCTGATGTCGACCGGCCCGGCGGGCAGCACGTCGAGGAGCTCGGGTGAATGCTGCGGCGGCAGGGCCGCCTCCAGTTCGGCGAGCTCCGTCCGTTTGGCTTCCCGGTCGGCGGCCAGCTCCAGAGACCGGATCTTGATCAGGCGCAGCGCGCCCAAACGTTCACGGAACTCCAGCGGTCGAGCGGCGGCTGGGAGGCGATCCCAACAGCAGGAACGCGAGTGATCACGAGACCCCTGAGCTTCTCTGCTCGCGGGGTCTCGCCGTGACTCGCTGAGGGGCGGGCCCGGCCTGCACACGTGGAGCCGCACGCGGGGCGGAGAGGCTCGTCGTACTCGTCCGCCTCCGCGCGCGCGGAGCCCTGCTTCCGCTTCTGCTTGTGGGGTGGTGTGTGCCGCACCCCCGACGGGGTCGGGGAAGAGGACCGTGCGGCACGCGGTCTAGATGGAGGCGTCCTTCTCGGCCTCCGGCGTGGGCTCGGGACCCATGCGACGGATCGCTTCTGCGACGATCTCCAGGTACTCGGTATGCGCCAGGTTCTCGATGATCTGGATGCGCGCGGGGAAGTAGCCGAAGGCCCTCAGGCGGCCAGTGAACGCCGCTTTGACTTCTTCCCATGCAGCGTCCAACGCAAGCAGGATCGGGAGCGTCTCCGCGTCCTCCAAGGCATCCGCTGCGTCGGCGCTGGCGAGCACGGAGATCAGTTCGCGCATGCGATCCGAGGATCGTCCGTCCGCCCACGCGACATCCCAGACGCGTCCCCATGCTCCGAGGACCACCGGTACCAAGACGGCGGGGTCTGCGAAGCGGGTGGTGCGGTTCCTGTACGAGCCTTTGGCGTTCATCGCACGCCGCCCGTGTTCAGCGTCCAAGCGATCAGACGGAGCACGCCGTGCAGGTCGACGACAGGACCGAGCGACTCACGTTCGGCGGTGCGTGTCGTCCAGACGTAGCACCACCTGCCGCGCTGGTAGTCGACGCCGACCCTGACAGGCGGGATGCCGACGACGGACAGCGCGACGGCGTCCTGCTCGCGGACTGCGCTCATTCCGAAGCGCGGGGCTGCGTCTTCCATCGCATGAAGCGCCTGCGCGCGAGGATGGCGCGGACGCGACACAGGAGGCGTCGGTGGGTTTGCGGCTTGAGTCTGGACGGTTCGCGCGGTCCCTGCCGCGTGCCGTCCGCCGCGCCGTCGTGCGAGGCGCATGCGGAACCTCCGAAGATCGCGAGTGAGAAAGTGCGGCCTGTCGCACGCTCCGGGTCGGTGTGACAGGTGCTCTGCGTAGAGGTGAAGTTAGAGCGCTGTCACGGACGGCGACCGTACAATTTGTGTGGGTCGTGCTTTCTCAAGGCGGGGATTCTGTCGCCGATGACCAACAACGCAGAGATCGGACGTCGCGTCGCCTACTGGCGCGAGCGGCGCGGCATGACACGTCGGCACTTCGCCGACAGGGTCGGCCGCTCGCTCAGCTGGGTCGAGAAGATCGAGGCAGGCGAGCGGGGGCTGGTTCGCCTCCCCGTGATCGAACGCGTGGCCGATGCACTCCAGATCTCATGGCGCGTCCTGGTGGATGAGGAAGAAGCCGAGCGAGCACGCCGAAGCCCGGACGCTGCCGAGGTCACCGCGATCAAGTCCGCGCTTGCGATGTACCCCACCCAGCACACGCACACGGACCCCGTCCATGCACCCAACCTCGGCAGCCTCTCAAAGCAAGCGTCTTACGCCCTTGAAGCGTTCTTGGCCTCAGACTTCGCAGTGGTGGGGAAAAGCCTTCCGAGGCTGATCGCGGATGGGCAGCGCGCGCTTCATACGCAGGAGCAGGAGCAGCGCGAAGCCGCTGCGCTATTGGTCTTGATCTACAAGCTGGCCAGTTCCACCCTGCACAAGTTCGGCGCTCACGAACTGGCGTGGCTTGCTGCTGATCGCGCCATGTCCACCGCCCGGCTCGCCGACGACCCGGTATCGCTCGCGCGTGCGGGGCGTTGCGTCGGCCGGGCACTGATGTCGGCCGGACTCATGCACGAGGCATTGGAGCAGCTCCGAGCCACGGCAGCGGAACTGGAACCCGCTCTGGCCGACGCCTCTTCGGATCTGCTCTCGATGGTCGGCATGGTGTGGCTTGCGGCCGAGATCGCCGCCGCACGTGCCGGGGACGCCGACGCCGCACGCGCCATGCACGACAAGGCTGAAGCGATTGCGCGGCGACTTGGTCAGGGCTACGAGGACCGCAGCACCGCCTTCGGTATGGCCAACGTTGGGTTGCACCGCGTGTCAGCGCTTGTCCGGCTCGGGGACGGAAGAGCCGCACTGGCCGCCGCTCGCCGCATCGAGCCAGAAGTGCTCTGCCGGCTGCCACGCGAGCGCAAGGCCAACCACCTGCTCGATCTCGCCGAGGCGCACAGACGATGCGGCAACCTCGACAACGCTGTGACAGCGCTCTGGGAGGCGGACAAGACTGCACCCCAGGAGGTACGCCGCCGCCCCATGACCCAAGAGTTGATCGCTGGCTTGTGGGAGTCACAAGACCAGATCAACGGAACGGCGCGCTTGCGACAACTGGCGGGCAACGCTGGACTACCAGTGTGAGCGACACAGCTTCCCGCCCCGTCTTGTACGTGATCGTCTGCGCGGCCGGACCCGCCACCCATGTCGATCGGCTCGTCACCCAAGCGCAAGTGCGTGGCTGGGAGGTCTGCGTCATCCCTAGCCCCAACGCCGTTGACTTCATCAACGTTGCCGCGCTTCAGAAGATGACCGGGCATCCTGTCCGCTCGCGGTACCGCAAACCCGGTGAGTCCGGAAGCTTGCCCAAAGCTCAAGCCGTCATCGTCGCGCCTGCGACCTACAACACCCTGAACAAATGGGCGCATGGGATCGCCGACAACTACCCCCTCGGGCTGCTGGCCGAACTCGTACCGCTCGGCATTCCGACCGTGGTGTTGCCGTTCATCAACTCCGCCCTCGCGGCGAACCCGGCGCTATCGCGCAGCATCTCCGAATTACGCGCCATGGGCGTGCGCGTGCTCTACGGTCCGGGCGAGTTCGAGCCGCATGCACCAGGCACCGGAGGTTCCCGGCTAGACGCCTTCCCCTGGGGCCTAGCGCTCGACGCTGCCGAAGACGCTCGCAGAGGCGCCTCCCCGACACAGGGATGATCAGGCCGGCCTCGACGAAGCCATGGGATGCACCGAGAGCCGGGCGTCGACGGTACTGCCGGGGGGATCTCTTGCTGACCCTCGACCAGATGCGCACGGTCAACCGCGCTCTCGACATCCCCCTTGGCCTGCTTGCCTGGGCGATCCCAGCGAGAGTGAGAAGAGGACGACCCCACGAACCGCAGACAGTTCGGCACCATGGCGCTCCTAACCATCCTGCCGATTCCTCGCGCCGCCAGCGCCATCGACGAAGGGACAGCGAGGACGCTCACCGCCATCACCGGCCAGCAACGGCGACTTGACGCCGTGCTCCGGTCTCAGGACCTCATCGACGGCGTGAGAGCGCACCTCGACCTGGCGCTCAGAGCTCGCCAGCACCTGGCCACCACGCAGCCAGCATCGCGGCGGCCGTCGGCGAAGCCGCCGGATTCGCGGCGTGGCTGTCCATGGACATGCTGGACCTCGGCAGCGCACGCCGCTTCTACCGGAAGGCGATCGCCAGCGCGAAGGACGCCCGGAATAGCCTCCTCGCGGCGTACATGACGGGCAGCTTGGCCGCCTTCGAGATCGACGCCGCCGCCGATCCCCTTCTCGGCCTGGCCATGCTCAAGGAAGCGCGGACGTTCCTGAACCGAGGCCCCGAGTTCAGCACGCCCACCGCCTGGTTGGAGTCCCTGGAAGCACTGGCGCACGCCTCCGGGCCACGGCGCGACGAGACCGCCGCCACCCAAGCTCTGACCCGAGCAGAGCAAGCCATTAAGGCGGCCGACGGGCCACCCCCGTGGCCGTGGGCGACCACGCCAAGCTCGCACGCGCACGTGCATCCGTCGCTGTTCGCCTCGGACAAGGAGAAGCCGCGGCCCGAGCCTTTGCCGAGTCGCTGCCATCACCCCAGCCAGCACCGAAGCAAGCAGCCGTGACGACCGTGGAAGTTGCTACGGCAACCTGCCAGCGCGGCGAATCTGAGGACGCTTCCCGCCTCGCCCTCGGTGCCCTCGACACCGGCATTGCCCTGCGGTCGGAGCGAGTCCTTCAATGAGCCCGTCAGTTTCGCTACGACTACTCAGGGCCGACCACCCGACCATCACTCGCTTCGACGATCGCCTCAGGACCACACTCGTGTAGGGAGAGCCATGCGCATCGCGATCTCCGGCCACCGCCTTCTGCCTGCCGAGACCGAACTGCTCGTCGGCCAGGAGCTGGACAATCTCCTCACCGCTCAACCCGGCCCGATCGTCGGGATCTCCTGCTTGGCCGATGGCGCCGACGCGCTCTTCGCGCGGGCCGTCCTCGCTCACAGCGGTGAGCTGGTGGCCGTGGTCCCAGCGTCGGAGTACAGAGACTGCCTGCCCGAGGAACACCACGCCACCTACGACCACCTCCTGTCAGCTGCCGAGGAAGTTCGCAGACTGCCCTTCACGGAGTCGGAGAGCAAAGCCCACATGGAGGCCAGCAGGCTCATGCTCACGCTCGCGGACGAGCTGTGGGCAGTCTGGGACGGGAAGCCCGCACGGGGCTATGGCGGCACCGCCGACGTTGTGGAAGCAGCACGTCATGCAGGACTCCGCGTGAAGGTCACCTGGCCGGACGGAGCCTCGCGAGACTGAGCACTGCGATCGGTCGTCGCCTCGCGGCTGGGCTCGCCCTCCCAGGGGCTGTCTCGAAGCCAGGTGAGCCGTTCGCGTAGGGCTGGACGGCCCCGGCGCGCCACATTTCGCGGCCGCCAGAGCCGCCGATCTCAAGAAGGTGAGCATCGAGATCCACCCTGGCCTTGACTGCGCCTCGGCCACCGTTGAAGGCTGCATCTGTGCACCTCAACATCGTTCGCGTGGTGGTTCTAGGGTGTGGGGATGGAGTTGTGGGGGCGCGGCTTTACGGGGACCCGTGTCGGGCGTGTGGGTTCGACTGGTCGTTGAGCCCCGGCGGCGCGGTGGCGCTGGTGCGGGACGTGCCCGCGCGGTATGGACGGCTCGTGGAAGGGCGGCGGGGCGACGAGCGGCATCCGGACCTCGCCTGGAACGTGGCCGCCTATGTCAGCCACGTCACCGACAACCTGCGCAACTGGGCCGAACGCCTCGTCGGTGCGCGCCTGACCGACGTGAGCACCGTCCCCGGGTACGACCCGGACCTCCTCGCGCGCGCCCGTGGCTACAACGAGATCTCGCTGGCAGGGGCGTTGTGGTCGCTGCGCGGGGCGGCGGGGGCTTGGGCGGAGTCGGTGTCCCTGGCCGAGGAGGACGGGACCGTTCTCGAACACGCCGGGCGCGGTCCCCAGCGCGCCGAGGACGTCGCTCGCAACAACGCGCACGACGCTGTGCACCATGCCTGGGATATCCAACGCATCCTGGACTGTCGACGGGATGGGCGCTAGCTAGGCCGCGGGGCTGACGTGCGAGGGCGGGCATGTAGTCCGGCGGCGTTGCAGGGAGCATGATTCGGCGGTCACGTACGTGGCCCCCACTGCCAGAGCTTGGGCTCGGCCTCTTCGCGGAGTGGCCGAGCCGACTGTTTCTACGGCTAAGGGCGGGCGACGACGCGGGCCGTCGGCGGCGTGGACCGCGCCGGGAACGGATCAGCGGGATCGCCATGAACAAGGGCTTGAGGGCGTGGATGTCGTGAGTGTTGGCGGCCGAGGCGGCCGAGACGGCAACCACCAGCGGCATCACGGCGGCATCGGACAACACGATCGACCGGATTGGGACCGGTCAGCGAACCCCTTTTTCGCACGGACCGCGGCAGCGTCCACGATCGCCGAGGTCCAGTCGAGCTGCCCCCGCGCCCCGAGTTCGTCCAGCACCGCCTGGTGCAGCCTCGGCCACAACCCGGCCCGCGTCCAAGCCGTGAACCGGCGATGCGCGGTGGGTGCCGACACCCCGAACTCGGCCGGCAGATGCCGCCACGCGCACCCACTGGTCAGCACGTACACGATCGCCGTGAACACCGCTCGATCGTCGACCGGCCCGGTCCCACCACCCTGTCGACGCGGCCGGAACTGCGGCACCAACGGAGCCACCAGACCCCACAACTCATCCGGAACCAACCGCAACGCAAGATCCGACGCCACAACCACCATCATGCAGCAGGCCACACCACAACCACATGAGACAACTCTTAGCCCGACAGCACGTCCACGGAGCACTCAGCTGCTGCCTTTCCTCTATCCGGGGGAAACCGAGGGGTTGTGGTGACAGGATGCTGCCATGGTGCTTCAGGTGGGGGTCAAGGCGCTCCAGAGGAGACGAGATCAGCTGCGCGACTCTGCGGAATCAGTTGACTCGAACCCCGCCCTCGGAGACGTGGCCACGGTCTGTCTCCTCCTGTTCTACGCGGCCGAGTGCGGGCTCAAGGAGCGGCTGCTCGTCCGGCAGGGGCACCGCGACTCTGCGGCCCTGGAGCCCACCCACAACCTTCGCAGACTGGCCAAGGAACTGCGGCTGCCTCGGGCCATGGGGGCACGCCTCGACCGGCTTGAAAGTTGCAGAATGCACCCGCCCACGCGTGGCTCCGTTGCCCTCGCTGATCTGCATCAGGTTTGGCGTTATGGTGCAAAGCTTGACTCGGCGGATGAGAAGGATGCCCAGGAAGCGCTTCGCGCTCTGATCAGCTGGTGCGAGCAGGACTAGGGGTAGGAGTATGAGGTCGTGGCCGAACTAACTGATCTGGAGAGGCTGGCTCCCCCGGAACGTCTGTTCACTTGGGTGGATGTGGAAGAGCACCTGGCTCTCCTGGCGGCAGCGGACCGGTGGCCCTGTTGGCTGCAAGCGGCGGATGGGTGGTGGGACGGCCTCGAGCTCGTCGCTTCCCCCGGTACGGATGCCGAAGAGGTGAAGCAATGGTTGGACGAAGCTTTCGGAGCGGGTTCGACCGAGTGGTGCGACGGCACGCTGGTGCTGGGGCTCGACGATCCGCGTGCGACGGAGTTTGTCGGCCTGCCCGTCATGCTCAGCCCCGAACCGGAGAACGTGAACCAGCCGCGCCGTGTCCCGCTGCTACGCGAGAAGCACATCACTCCGCAGTTGGCGCACCCGCTGGAAAGGCCCATCGACGAGTCCTTTGCCAGCGACGTACAGCTGGTGGCATTCCACTCATTCAAGGGCGGAGTCGGGCGCACGGTCCACGCGGTCGCCATGGCTGACGCCGTGGCCCAGCGCGGCGGCAGCGCCCTGCTGATCGACGCCGATCTTGAGGCCCCCGGAATCACGTGGATGCACAGAGCCCAGGGGGGGCAGCTCGACTTCTGTTACGAGGACCTGCTCGCCCTATTGCAGGGAGGCGAGGACGGCAGCTGGTCCGCGGCCGTGGACATCGCCGCCGCGTACCTGCCGAATCAGCAGGTCGGACGGTACACCAACGGCGGGCGCGTGACCGTGGTCCCAACCAGCCGGAGGCCGCTGCTCGGCCCCCCTCGGATCGACCCGGCGGATCTGCTCACGCCAGGCCGATCCCCATACTTCCTGACCGAAGCACTTGCGGCGCTCGCCGCCCGTGTCGGCGCAGACACGGTCGTCGTAGACCTGCGTGCAGGAGCGACCGAGTTGTCCGCCCCGGTGCTGCTCGACCCCCGTGTCCAGCGCGTTTTCGTCACCACCCTGAGCCACCAGTCACTCGCCGGAACCGAGAGACTGCTGCGACAGCTGGGGCACCGGGCACCGACGCTGCAGGGTGTCGACCCGGCGAGCTCCGTGATCATCACTCAGTACCGGCAGGATGTGCACGAGGACCAGGCGGAACGCGCACGTAATGATCTGGGCAGCGCGCTATTCGCGTCGCTCAGACGGCCGGACGATAAACCAAACGCTGAGGCTCACGACACTGGCGAAGTAGACATTGACCTCCTTTCCCAGCCCCTGCTCAGCCCGTTTCGAGAAGAGCTGCTCGCGCTCCCCTCCTCCTGGGACGCTGTGATGCGAGTGCTGGAGAGTTGCAAAGTAGCCGAGGCCCTAGAGCCGATCGTGTCCACTCTGGTCTCTCCGACTGCACCCGACACAGAGGAACTGTTGGAGGCCGTCGATCACACCACGCTGCGCAGCCGACTAGCGGAGACCGCTCGACGGTTTATCTACGCCGAACGAGAAGGCATGTCGTCGGCCAGTGGCTTCCTGGCGACCGATCCGCTGCGTAGGCTGCTGGGAGATCACCGTACAGAACCGCCATTGGCGCTCGTGGTGGGCGCCAAGGGCGCAGGCAAGACCTTCATGTACGCGAAGGCATGTGCAGCCCGGTCGTGGGACAAGTTCGCCGAGCAGTCCGGCATTCAGGGCGTTCAATTGGCCGTGCCTGTGGTTCCGGTGCTCGAGTCGGACAATCTGGAGTATGACGACCTAACGACGCAGGACTTGCGGGATGCGTTCGTGGCAGCGCACAGCGGGGAGTCAGGCCAGGTTGCCACCTCTCAGGAAATTAAGGACCGGCTGAAGGCGGGGCTCACGACCCTCGACGCGCAGGACGAGCTCCAATGGCGGCACTTGTGGCTCGAGTGCCTGGCTATCGCGGCAGGCGTACGGCCGCCGGACAGTAGCGGCGCGGAAGCCGCCCTCACCGAGCTCGGCAGGCGTGCGCGGGCAGTGTTCGTCATCGACGGGCTCGAGGACCTGCTGCAGTCGCTCGACAACGAGTCCAAGCGCACGGCACTGCGCGTGCTGCTGATCGACGTTCTCGCCTGGCTGCGCTCGCTGCGGGGGCGCCCTCTTGGGCTGGTGGTCTTCGTCCGTCAGGATCTAGTGACACGGGCGGTGCGTCAGAACAGCGGGCAGCTCCTGGCTCGGTACGATCCCTATGCGCTGCGCTGGGACAAGGAAGAGGCACTGCGGCTCGCGCTGTGGGTAACCGCTCATGCCGGTGCGCTGCCTACCCCTGTGGCCGAGTCCCAGATCACCGAGCTGTCCTACGACGAGCTGGTGGAGACCCTCATCCCAGTGTGGGGCTGGAAGATGGGAACAGAGAAGTCCAAGGAAGCGCGTTCACACCTCTGGGTGCCCGCCGCCCTCGGGGACTTCAATGATCAGGTGCAAGCCAGGGATGTTGTCGTGTTTCTGGCCGAGGCGGCGCAGTTGTCTATTCCTCAGACGGCATGGGAAGACCGCGTGCTGGTGCCCGGGGCCATGCGCAAGGCACTGCTCGCGTGTAGTACGAACAAGATCGACTCGATTCAGCAGGAGAACCAGGAAGTTGGCGAGCTGCTGAGTCGACTTCAGCAGGTACGTCAGCCAGTGACGGTGCCCTTCGAGTTGGAGGAGGTGGGGATCCAGGTGCGGGACGCAGACTTCCTCGTGGACTCCGGAGTTTTCGCTCGAGGTAATGACGGTCGCTACTGGGTGGCTGAGATCTACCGGCACGGTCTGGGATACGGCAGTGAGCGCAGAGCGAAGGTGCTGGGGCGACGATGACAGCGTGAGCGCATCCGACTCGCGAGGTGAGCGAAGGCGGGCTGGTCTGCGGAACGGATGCAGCACACACGAGCATGAGAAACCTTGCGAACAGGTGGGAACTGCAGAGGACTGTTTTCCCAGGCCAGGTGCATGGTGTTTGTGTAGGTCACAGCCTTGATCAGAGAAAACTCCTAAAGCGGGTGTCGGGGGTGGGGGAGCGGTCCCATGTGTGCAGGGCCGTTCCGGGGGCACACAGAACAGGGGTGACGCCGGCGCTCTCCGAAGGCGGAGAGCGCCAGCTCACAATCGAGGTCCATCGCCCTCTCCCAAATCGCCGGAACAGCCGCAAACCCCGTCGGCCCGGTGCTGAGGGGGGCCGATGAAGATCCGTTCCTCTCGGCTCGACGACAGCGCCTGCCAGGTTGTCCGTGCCGACCGCCTCATCCGCGGGACGACCACTGCCGCAGTCGGCCTCCTCGCGTTGATCGCCGCCGTGGTCTCGTACCGCCATATGCACCGGCTCGCCCTCACCCACGGCGAATCCTCGCTGACTGCAGCCCTGATCCCGCTGTCGGTGGACGGCATGATCGTGGCCGCGTCGATGTCCATTCTCTCCGCGCACCGCCCCGGTGCCGTGAAGGCTGGCTTGCCTGGGCCCTCCTGATCATCGGCAGCCTCGCTTCTCTGGCCGCGAACGTCGCCGTCGCCGAACCCACCGTGGCCGGCCGCGTGATAGCCGCGTGGCCTTCCTTCGCCTTGGTCGGCTCCTACGAAATGCTGATGAGCCAGCTCCGACCCACTCGCGAGGAATGCAAGGTCGTGGAATCCGGATCTGGTGGCGAGCCCTCGGA
>NZ_KI912414.1:0-48171 GCF_000518265.1 Actinomadura oligospora ATCC 43269
TGAACTTCGTCCTGGTGGACTTCAAGGGTGGTGCGACCTTCCTGGGCATGGACGGCCTGCAGCACGTGTCGGCCATCATCACCAACCTGGAAGACGAACTCCCCCTCGTCGACCGCATGTACGACGCCCTCCACGGCGAGATGGTCCGCCGCCAGGAATGGCTCCGCGCCGCCGGGAACTACGCCTCCCTACGCGACTACGAGAAAGCCCGCGAACAAGGCGCACCCCTCAAACCCATGCCCACCCTGTTCGTCGTCCTGGACGAGTTCTCCGAACTCCTGTCCGCCAAACCCGACTTCGCCGAACTGTTCGTCATGATCGGACGACTCGGACGATCCCTCGGCGTCCACCTCCTCCTGGCCTCCCAACGCCTCGAAGAAGGCAAACTCCGCGGCCTGGACACCCACCTGTCCTACCGCATCGGCCTCCGCACCTTCTCCGCCATGGAATCCCGCGTCGTCCTCGGCGTCCCCGACGCCTACGAACTCCCCCAGGCACCCGGTAACGGTTACCTGAAGGTCGGCACCGACACGATGACCCGCTTCCGCGCCGCGTACGTCTCGGGTCCGTACAGCCCGGACGAGGACGCGCCGCAGCGGCAGGAGGAGGGCGGTCCGCGCCAGGTCGCGCAGATCGTCCCGTTCACGCCGACCTACGTGCAGCCGCAGATGCTGGAGAACCCGCAGCAGAAGCAGGTCAAGAAGGAGGACGAGGGCCCGCAGATCAGCATGTTCGACATGGTGGTGAAGCAGCTGGCCGGACACGGCCCGCCGCCGCACCCGATCTGGCTGCCGCCGCTGGACGAGCCGTCCTCGCTGGACTCCAGCCTGCCGAACCTGCAGGCCACGCCCGAGCACGGCTACACCACCGCGGGCTGGGAGGGCCGCGGACGGCTGCACGCGTTCGCGGGCATCGTCGACCGCCCGTTCGACCAGCGCCGCGACCCGATGTGGCTCGACCTGGCGGGCGGCGCCGGCCACGTCGGCGTGGCGGGCTCGCCGCAGTCCGGCAAGTCGACCCTGATGCGGACGCTGATCACGTCCCTGTCGCTGATGCACACGCCGCAGGAGGTCCAGTTCTACATCCTGGACTTCGGCGGCGGCTCGATGACGTCCCTGGCCGATCTGCCGCACGTCGGCGGCATCGCGTCCCGCCTCGACCCGGACCGGGTCCGCCGGACCGTCGCCGAGGTCGCCGGGCTGCTGGAGTCCCGCGAGCGGATGTTCACCGAGCGCGGCATCGAGTCGATCGCCGCGTACCGCAAGCTGCGGGCCGAGGGCCAGATCCCCGGCGACGGCTTCGGCGACGTGTTCCTGGTCGTGGACAACTGGCTGACCGTCCGGTCGGAGTTCGAGGCGATCGAGACCACGATCACCGACCTCGCCGCGCGCGGCCTCGGCTACGGCATCCACATCATGGCCGCGACCAACAAGTGGTCGGAGTTCCGGATGACCATCCGGGACCTGTTCGCGACCAAGCTGGAGCTGAAGCTCGGCGACCCCTACGAGTCCGAGATGGACCGCAAGCTCGCCGCGAACGTGCCCGAGGGCCGGCCCGGCCGCGGTGTCACCCGCGAGGGCCTGCACTTCCTCGGCGCGCTGCCGCGCGTCGACGGCCGGACGTCCTCCGACGACCTGTCCACCGGCGTCAAGCACCTGGTCGACACGGTCAACGCGGCCTGGCAGGGCCGCCCGGGCGCGCCGCAGGTCCGGATGCTGCCGGACGAGCTGCCGCTGACGCAGCTGCCGCAGGTGACCGAGACGGGCAAGCGCGTCCCGATCGGGATCGACGAGGACACCCTGTCCCCCGTCCTGCTCGACTTCGAGGCCGACCCGCACTTCGTCATGCTCGGCGACAACGAGTGCGGCAAGTCGAACCTGCTGCGCGTCCTGGTCGACTCGATCTGCGAGCGGTACACCCCCGCCGAGGCGCGGATCATCATGCTCGACTACCGCCGCGCCCTGCTGGACTCGGCCGAGCGCGAGCACGTCATCGGGTACGCCGCGTCCTCGACGGCCGCGATGGGCCTGATGAAGGACACCAACGGCGCCCTGGTCAACCGGCTCCCACCGTCCGACCTGACGCCGGAGCAGCTGCGCAACCGGTCCTGGTGGTCCGGCTCGGAGCTGTTCCTCATCGTGGACGACTACGACCTGGTCGCCACGCCGTCCGGCAACCCGCTCGCCGCGCTCGCCGAGCTCCTGCCGCAGGCCCGCGACATCGGCATGCACCTGATCCTGTCCCGCACCATGGGCGGATCCGGCCGCGCGATGTTCGACCCGGTCCTGCAGCGCCTCAAGGACATGGCCAGCCCGGCGCTGATCATGTCCGGCAACAAGGACGAGGGCAACCTCTTCGACGTCCGCCCGCAGCCCCTCGCCAAGGGCCGCGGCACGCACGTCGACCGCCGAGCCGGAAAGCGTCTCATCCAGACCGCCTTCCACCCGTCGACCCCCCGCGAGTCCTGACCCGACCGGCAAGCGAGAGGCCCCGCACCGCCTGGACGGTGCGGGGCCTCTCGCTTTTTGGCGCCGGGTAGGGGATCAGTCCTCCGCGACCTCCTGCGGGATGCGGGCCTTGGTGGGGCGCCAGCCGCGCTTGCGGCCGAGGGGGATCACCGCGCCGCCGAAGGCGACCAGCAGCGCGACGCCGATGGAGCCGCCCGCGACGCCGAGTGCGATGTTCTGGGTCCGGTGGTCGGTCGGCGGGACGGGCGCGATGTTCACCGCGCCGGTCAGCGACTTCTTCGGCTGCTTCTGCTGCGGCTTGGCGTTCGGGTCGACCAGGCCCATGACGGCCTGCTGCGGGTTGATCATGCCGAAGCCGCTGCCCGTGCCGATGCTGCCCTCGGCGGTGATCTCCATCCGGTTGATCACCTGCTGGTAGGTGAGCCTCGGATGCCGCGCCCGGACGAGCGCCGCGACCCCGGCCGCGTAGGGCGCGCCGAAACTGGTCCCGTCCAGGCTGCCGACCGCGTAGCCCTTGCCGAACGTGGAGGTGACGCCCTGCCCGGGGGCGGACACGTCGATGCGCGTCCGGATGTTGGAGAAGTTCGCGATCGTGCCCTGCGCGTCCACCGCCGCGACCGACAGCACGCCCGGATAGTTGGCCGGGTAGGCCGGGAGAGCCTTGGCCTGGTTCTCGGTGTTGCCCGCCGAGGCGACGATCAGCACGTCCCTGGCCTGCGCGTACCGGACGGCCTGGCCGAGCCAGGGCGTCTCCGGGGAGTCCACCGACACGTTGATCACGCGCGCGCCCTTGTCCACCGACCACTTGATCGCCTGGGCGAGGTTCTTGTCGTTGTCGGACGACTCGGACGAGGTGAACTTGGCGTCCAGCAGCTGCACGTCCGGGACGACCCCGTAGAACGGCACGTTCCGCTGGCGCATGTCCTTGGCCGCGATGATGCCCGCGACCTTGGTGCCGTGGCCCGGGCAGTCGCGCACGGACCCGTCGTCCGGGCCGAACCTGGCGACCACCTTCCCCCGCAGCGCGGGGTTGGCCGACTCGATGCCGCTGTCGACGACCGCGACCTTGATCCCGCTGCCCTTGGTGGCCGTCCAGACCTGCTCGAAGTCGAGCCGCGACTGGGCCCAGGGCTCCTGGGTGATCGCCGACGCCGGAGCGCCGACCGGCGGGTTGTCGCACTTCACCGGGGCCTTGTACCGCGAAGGCTGCTCGGTCGGCTTGGTCGACGGTTTCGTGGACGGCTTGTGCGTCGGCCTCGTCGTGGGCTTGTGCGTCGGGCTGGGCGCCGCGTTCGGCTGCGCAGGCGCGTTCGG
This sequence comes from Actinomadura oligospora ATCC 43269, assembly GCF_000518265.1. Taxonomy (GTDB): domain Bacteria; phylum Actinomycetota; class Actinomycetes; order Streptosporangiales; family Streptosporangiaceae; genus Spirillospora; species Spirillospora oligospora. The sequence goes on from NZ_KI912414.1 coordinate 3,783, forward strand.
CTGCGCGGCCGCGCCCGGCACCGCGACCAGAATCGACGCCAGGGCCAGGCCCGTGGCTCCGGCGGCCACTCCCGGCCTCATGCCCGGTACACGCATTCCTCGTCCTCCCGAAGGCACCGTTGTCCGGCTGGACCCGTACATTACCGACAATCATCGGACGTCCCGCCCCTCCCGCCGGTGCCATCGGCCTCGAACCGCGGGGCCGTCGGCCCCGAACGGCGGGACCACCTGCCCGGGAAAGGCGGAACCCCGCCGGGCGCGAGGGCCTGGCGGGGTTCCGGAGGGACCGTTCTCCGGTCGTCAGATGGTCACCTCGAGGGCGGCCACCTCGCCGGTCCGGGCGGAGATGGTGTGGTCCACGCTCACACCGCCCGCGGCGAGGACGCGGACCGTCCAGTCGCCGTCGGCGGCGAAGAAGCGGAACACGCCCTCGTCGCCGGTCACGACCTCGGCGGTGAACTCGCCGGTGGAGTCGAGCAGGCGGGCGTAGGCGCTGGACACGGGCTGTCCGTCGCGGACGACGGTTCCCTGGATCACTGCCTCGTTGGCAAGGTCGACGGTCGCCGGAAGGTGCGCCGTCTGCGCGGGCGCTGCGCAGCCCTGGGTCATCGGAGTCCTCCTTCTCCGCCTGGCACGGCGGAAGGTCTTACCAGGTGGGTTCGGGGTTACTTCAGGATCGGCTCGGGAATCACTTCGCGTCGCCGAGCTCGATCGGCACGCCGACGAGCGAGCCGTACTCGGTCCAGGAGCCGTCGTAGTTCTTCACGTCCGGCAGGCCGAGCAGCTCGTGCAGGGCGAACCAGGTGTGGGACGAGCGCTCGCCGATGCGGCAGTAGGCGATGGTCGCCTTGCCGAGGTCCACGCCGGCCGCGGTGTACAGCGCGCGCAGGTCCTCGTCGGACTTGAACGTGCCGTCGTCGTTGGCCGCCTTGGACCACGGGATCGAGCGCGCGGTCGGGACGTGCCCGGCCCGCTGCGCCTGCTCCTGCGGCAGGTGCGCCGGGGCCAGCAGCTTCCCGGAGAACTCGTCGGGCGAGCGGACGTCGATCAGGTTCCTGGCCCCGATCGCGTCGACGACCTCGTCGCGGAACGCGCGGATCGCCAGGTCCTGCTCCTTGGCCTGGTACTGCGTGGCCGGACGCGACGGGACGTCCAGGACCAGCTCGCGGGAGTCCAGCTCCCACTTCTTGCGGCCGCCGTCGAGGAGCTTGACGTCGGCGTGGCCGTACAGCTTGAAGTACCAGTAGGCGTAGGCGGCGAACCAGTTGTTGTTGCCGCCGTAGAGGATGACGGTGTCGTCGTTGGCGATGCCCTTGCGGGACAGCAGTTCCTCGAAGCCCTGCCGGTCGACGAAGTCGCGGCGGACCGGGTCCTGCAACTCCGTCTTCCAGTCGATCTTCACGGCGCCGCGGATATGGCCCTTGTCGTAGGCGGACACGTCCTCGTCCACCTCGACCAGGACGAGACCGGGGGAGTCGAGGTGGGCCTCGACCCACGTGGCGTCCACCAGGACGTCTGAGCGGCTCATGCGGGAACCTCCCTGTCGGAGCGATCATTCGGTTGCGGGCGGCGGATCATCAGGTACATCTCGCAGCCGAGGCAGAGCCCGAACACCGCGTTCAGGAACGCCGCCGCCAGCGCGAGGGCCGTGGCGCCGAGCGCGATCCAGGGGATGTCCAACGCGAATCCGACCGTCCCCGCCAGCGTGAACACGAGACCGACGCCCTGCGCGAAGCGGGTCGGCGACTCGGGTTCGAGATCGTCTGGAGGGTGGATGTGCGGCCGGACGAGCGCCCTGAAGACCAGCCCGTACGGGGCGTACCGCGGACCGAGGAGTGCGCCGAGGGCGAAGACCACGGTCTGGGCGGCGAGCAGAGCCCCGCTTCCCGTGACCAGGACCGCCACGAGGACGACCGAGGTGAGGACGGCGGAGAACCGTTGCCCTCGCGGGTCGACCTGCATCAGGGGCTCCCGGAACCGGGGGAAGCGTGCGTACGAGCGGTGTTCGTGACACCGGAATCGGATACGGCTCGATGCCTCAGACCAGGCGACAGAGCGAAGCCGACACGCGGCAGAAGTCGACCGCGCGACGCTTCGTGAGCAGCTGCTCTGTCCAGTAACGCACGTTCCGATGCTAAACCGGGGCGCGCGCCGATGTCACGCCCGTCTCGCCCATCGAGACGGTGACGAGCGTCTCATCGCAGGTCAGGGCCCTGATTATCGATTTCCTGGACGCCGCCGGATAAACCCCGCGGCGGCCAGCAGGGTCAGCTCACGGCCGCGCCGAGGGCGGCGATCACGTCGGCCTTGCGGGGCGCGCCGCTCGCCCGGCGCACGATCCGGCCGCCGGAGTCGAGCACCAGGACGGTCGGCGTCCGGACGATCTCCAGCCGCCGGACCAGGCCGAGGTTCGCCTCCGCGTCCACCTCGACGTGGACGACGCCGTCGACCATCCCGGCGACCTCGTCCAGGATCCGCCGGGTCGTCCGGCAGGGGGCGCAGAACGCCGTCGAGAACTGCACCAGCGTGGCGCGTTCGCCCAGGTCGGCCCCGAGATCGTCGGAGCGCAGCCGCCCGTCGTCCACCGCCCGCAACCTCCCGTCCCGCCAACGCCACACCAGGCCGAACGCGGTCGCCGCCACGAGGACGACCACCGCGACCACGACACCGCCGCTCATCACCTGCGACAACATACGGCCCGCGCCCGGGATTCCGGGGCCGTCAGGTGCGGATGGTCACCAGCTTCCGCCCGTCGAGGGTGTCCACCTGGAACGAGGCGATCTGGTCGCGCGGGTACATCGTCGTCGCGCCGTACGCGCCGCCGCCCTCGGCATAGGGGACGTACCAGCTGCCCAGCATCTCCCGCTCCCCCGACCGCGTGACGAGGAACCAGCGGCAGGCGGAGCCCTGCGGAACGCCGCCCACGGTGATCTCGGCGCGCGTGCCCCAGGCCCCCCGGCGCAGGACGACACTGGCCGTGACGTGCGTGGACGCGTCGGTCGCGGTCCGCGTCTCGCTCGGCGCGGACGAGGTGCCGGACGGCCTCGGACCGGCCTGCGGGCCGCCCGCGACCTGACGTCCGACGACACCGCCGAGCACCAGGCCGACGGCCATGACCACCGCAGCCGCCGCGGCGAGCGGCGTCCAGCCCGCCGCCGGGCGGCGCCGGTACCAGGGGCGGCGGCGCTCGGCCTCGACGCGGGCGAGCAGGCCGTCCAGAATGCCCGGGGCGGGCTCGGACACCGCGTCGATCTGGCCCACGTCCACGCGGCCGAGCAGCGCGGGCAGCCCGGCGAGCGCCGCCAGCTCGTCCCGGCAGGCGGGGCAGGACGCCAGATGCGCCTCCACCCGCGCCCGCTCGGCCGGGTCGATCGCGCCGAGGACGTAGACGCCCAGCGCGGTCCGCGTCTCTCCGCATCCGGTCATGGCGCCAGCCCCCGCTCCTCCAGCGCGAGGCGGAGCGCCCGCAGTGCGTAGTACGTCCGTGACTTCACCGTCCCGGGCGGGATGCCGAGGGCGTGGGCCGCCTCGGCGACCGACCGGCCCTGGTAGTAGGTCTCCACGAGCACCGCCCGGTGGCCGGGACTCAGGTCGGCCAGGGCCTCGGCGACCGTCCAGGACTCCAGCGCCCGGTCGATGTCGTCCGCCCCGGGCGTCGCGACCACGTGCTCGTCGATCCGGGTCTCGGGCGGACGGGCCCGGCGGGCGCGGTGCGCGTCCACCACGAGGTTCCGCGCGACGGTGAACAGCCACGGCCGGACGGGCCGTCCGGACAGGGCCTCGGGATGCCGCCAGGCGCGCAGCAGCGTCTCCTGTACGACGTCCTCGGCCTGGGGACGGTCGCCGCCCGTCAGCCGCAGGACGTACCCGAGCAGCGGGCCTCCGTGCTCGGCGTACAGGGCGCGCAGTAGTCGCTCGTCCGCGGTGGCACCCACATAGACAGCACGTCCGGGACAGGCGTCCGGTTCACCGTCGTCCGTACCGATCCGCGCCCGTTCTCCTAGCGGACGGTCTGCTGGAGCTGTCCCAGCTTCACGTTGTCGGCGCTCGCCGAGACCCTCAGCCCCTGGTCGGTCACCTGGATCCGGCTGATCCGCGACCCGAGCGGCAGCTCGGTGATGGGGACGTACCAGGTCAGACGGTCCCGGACGGCGTCCAGCGGCACCGAGATCCCGCTCGTGGTGACCTTGACCGGAGTGATCGAGATGCCCCGCCGGGACGGCACGACCTTCAGCTCCGCGGTGCCGTTCAGGCTGAACGCCAGCACCTGCCCGACCATGTCGACCTCGAGGTTCCCGTCCTTCGCCCGGACCGCCTTGACCTCCTTGGGCGCCCGCCCCTTGATCACGTCGAACGGCAGCACCGCGGACGCCGTGGCGGTCCGCGCCGTCACGTTGTCGGCGTTCCCGGCCGCGACCTGGTCCAGCGGGGCGTTCACGCCGCGCATCTCGACCTTGACGTCGCGCACGGTGATCCCCTGCTGCGTCCAGTCGCCGATGCCCACGTCGATCCGGTCGTACTCGCCGCCCACGGCCTGGGTGAGGAACGGGATCCCGTGGATCGACACGTCGGGCTGCCGCGACAGGTTGTACTGCGCCGCGACCTGCTTGCCGATCTCGTTCTGCGCGACCCGCACCCCGATCCGGTCGGCGGCCACCAGCCCCACGACCAGCAGGACGAGCACCACCAGCAGGAACTTGCGCATCTCTCTCCTTCGGGTAGCGAACACCTGGCGTGGTCGCCACACAGTAGTGCCGGTGCCCGAGGGGAGCGCGTCACCCTGGGGAGTGATCCCCGAAGTTCGTGTGGCCTGCGCCGTTCCCGTCGTCCACGGCCGCCGGGACGGCGCGGGACGTGAGTTCGGTCACCCTCCGGCGAAGGGCGGGAGGACCTCGACGACGCCGCCCTCGGGGAGCCGGACGTCCCCGTGCGCGCGGGAGCCGACCGGGTCGCCGTCGACGAGGAACGAGCTGCGCGAGACGACCCGCGCGAACTCGTCGTCCCTGCCCGCGACGGCGGTCGCGAGCGCGTCGGCGAGGGTCGCCGCGTCGTACGGCTCCTCGGCCGCCCCCGCCGCGGCCTTGGCCGCCGCCCAGTACCGGATCATGCCCTTCGCCATGCTGGACAGCCTGCCAGAAACCGGGCACTCACCGCACCGACCGTTGCCGCCCGGGACGCGTTGTATATGCTCGAGGCCGAAGGGATCCGGGCGACGTGGCCAGGGAGCTCGCATGACGAGCCCGGTCACGGACGAGGGCTCGCAGACGAGCCGTCCGGGTCTCTACCTCTTTTCTGGGCGAGGAGGCGGCACTTGAGCAGCGTGCTCCTGCTGACCAACGCGTTGGAACCGTCCGACGAGATCCTGCCCGCGCTGGGCCTGCTGCTGCACCCGGTGCGCGTGGCCCCGGCGGAGGGATCGGCGCTCATCGACGCCCCGCCCGCCGACGTCGTGCTGGTGGACGCGCGCCGCGACCTCGTCCAGGCCAAGAGCCTGTGCAGGCTGCTGCGCACCACCGGCCTCGACTGCCCGCTGCTCGCCGTCGTCACCGAGGGCGGCCTCGCCGCGCTCAGCCCCGAGTGGGGCCTTTCCGACGTCCTGCTCCAGACCGCCGGGCCCGCCGAGGTCGAGGCCCGGCTGCGCCTCGCGGTCGGCCGCGCCGCCGTCGCGGACGCCGAGGAGGTGCCCGGCGAGATCCGCAGCGGCGAGCTCACCATCGACGAGGCCACCTACACGGCCCGCCTGCGCGGACGCGTCCTCGACCTCACCTTCAAGGAGTTCGAGCTCCTGAAGTACCTGGCCCAGCACCCCGGACGCGTCTTCACCCGCGCCCAGCTCCTCCAGGAGGTCTGGGGCTACGACTACTTCGGCGGCACCCGCACCGTGGACGTCCACGTCCGCCGCCTCCGCGCCAAGCTGGGCGCCGAGTACGAGTCCCTCATCGGCACGGTCCGCAACGTCGGCTACCGCTTCGTCCCCGACCACCGCCCGGGCGACTCCGAGGAGAAGACCCCCGCCCGCACCTGACCGCCGCGCGTCCAGATCCGGCCACCCAAGCGGCCCCGCCCGGTCAGCCCAGAGCTTCGGTGATCCACAGAGTGAGGGCCTCGTCGGACGCGACGCCCTCCGCGTCCACCGAGATCCAGCGACCCCCTCCGACATTCTCGCGCGGAGCATGAACCCGCAGGTGGGAGGGCATGAAGCCCGATGACCCCCTGGTTCGCGCCGCTGGGGGTCCCGATGTCCGAGCACCATCCGCCACCCGACCGGCATCCCGGCCCGACCGGGCCCGCGGGGCCGATGGGACCGGTGGGGCCGTACGGTCCGGACGTCCCTCCCGGAGCTGAGGAGCCACGATCAGGCGGGGTCAGCGCGTTCGCGGTCGCCTCACTGATCTTCAGCATCCTGTGGCTGTGCGGCGTGGGCAGCGTCCTCGCCATCGCGTTCGGGCTGCTGGCGCTGCCCCGGATCAGGCGGAAGGCCCAGAGCGGGCGGGGCCTGGCCCTCGCGGGACTCGTCCTCGGCGTCCTCGGCCTGCTCGCGGCCGTCGGGATCACGCTGGTCGCCGGAGTCGCCGACCAGACACGCAGGACCGAGAACGCCGACATCGTCCTCGACGCCCAGGGCGCGGACGGCCTGGCGAAGGCCGACGTCACCTACTCCTTCGGCGACGTCACCGCCTACAGCACCCACGCGCGCCTCCCCTGGCGCAAGCGCGAACGCCGCGACGTGAGCGGCCTGGACCTCATCCGGGTCGACGTCCGCAACGACACGGCGTCAGGCACGGCGGCCTGCCGGATCACCGTCAACGGCAGGGTCGTCAAAACGGCGACCGCCCCCGGCGGCCACACGACCGCCTCCTGCATCTACAACCCGATCCTCGCCCACTGACCCGGACGTATACCCGGTTCCCCACCAGTTCGCGATCGATGGATACCGGACACCGCCTCAGGCGGACTGCTCAACCAGGGACCGCGCCCGACGTCCGCGCCAACCTCGATCGCTCGGGCTCAAGCTGCGGAGGTCCCGGTACCGGCATCCGCCGGCGGGCTCCCATGCGAGGCGAAAACGAACGTGGAGACCTCGTCGTCCAGGCGAATGGTGAGCGCGGAGTCCAGCGCGCCGGCGAGGCGGGTCAGCAGGGGCAGCGTGGGCACCGAGTCCCCGCCCTCGATGTTGGAGATCTGGGGCTGCGTCATGCCCGCTCGCCTGGCGAGTTCCGCCTGGGAGAGTCCCAGTTCGGTGCGGCGGTCGTAGACGGCCTGACCGAGGCCGAACGCGTGTCCCGCCTCCGTGTAGCCAGGGGTTTCCTCGACCGACTCCCCCAAGAGCCGCCTGGTCCTCCGGGTCTTCCACAGCTCGTGGTTCAACGCCCGTCCTCCGAGGTTCGGTCATATATGTGCTCGGCCCTGCCGTGGCCCGCCTCGCACGCCCTCTGCGCCAGTCTCGCCCGCTCGACCTCCGCCTCCTCCCGTGGCCTGGATTTGCGGAACACGGTCAACAGCACGATCCGCTGTTCCGGGGCGAGCCAGTAGGACAGACGGACGGCGCTCCCGTCCAGAGTGAAGCGGAGTTCTCGGAGTTTGCCTCCGAGGTGCCGCGAGTACGGCTCACCGAGAGTCGTCGGCCGGGTCGCGAGCATGTCGACCGCCCGCTCGACCTTGTCGTAGTGCCGATCGGACAGGGCCCGCAGCCACTCCCGGATCTCCGGCTCGATCTCGATGTGCCACAGCTCGCTCACTCTGTGACTATATGAAGAATTATATAACCGGGGGCTGGGATCCGAAACCTCTCAGCTGGTGTGGTGAACAGGGCCGGAGGTCAGCCGAAGCGGCCGGTGATGTAGTCCTCGGTGGCCTTCTGCTCGGGGTTGGTGAAGATCTTCGAGGTGTCGTCGATCTCGATGAGCTTGCCCGGCTTGCCGGTGCCCGCGATGTTGAAGAAGGCGGTGCGGTCGCTGACGCGGGCGGCCTGCTGCATGTTGTGGGTCACGATGACGATCGTGTACTGGTCCTTCAGCTTGGCGATCAGGTCCTCGATGGCGAGGGTGGAGATCGGGTCGAGCGCCGAGCAGGGCTCGTCCATCAGCAGGACCTGGGGCTGGACGGCGATCGCGCGGGCGATGCAGAGGCGCTGCTGCTGGCCGCCGGACAGGCCCGCGCCGGGCTTGCCGAGGCGGTCCTTGACCTCCTCCCAGAGGTTGGCGCCCTTGAGGGAGCCCTCGACGATCTCGTCCAGCTGGGACTTGCGGCGGACACCGTTCAGCTTGAGGCCCGCGGCGACGTTGTCGTAGATCGACATCGTCGGGAACGGGTTGGGGCGCTGGAAGACCATGCCGACGGTGCGGCGCACGGCGACGGGGTCGACGGACGGGCCGTAGAGGTCCTCGTCGTCCAGCATGACCTTGCCCTCGACGCGGGCGCCCGGGATGACCTCGTGCATCCGGTTCAGGGTGCGCAGGAAGGTGGACTTGCCGCAGCCGGACGGTCCGATGAACGCCGTCACCGAGCGCGGCTCGACCGTCATCGAGATGTCCTCGATGGCGTGGGTGCCGCCGTAGTAGGCGTGCAGCCCCGAGACTTCGATCCGCTTGGCCATGAGACTTCGTACTCCTCGGGTGAACTAGCGTCCGGTGGGCTTGTAGGCGCGCGCGACGAGCCGGGCCACCAGGTTGAACAGCATGATGATCAGGATCAGCACCAGCGCGCCGGTCCAGGCACGGTCGACCGCGTTGGTGTTGGGGTCGGCGGCCTGGTCCCAGATGAAGGTGGGCAGGGACCCCTGCGGGCCGGTGAACGGGTCGGTGTTGATCGCCTTCGTGATGAAGATCGTCAGCAGCAGCGGGGCGGTCTCGCCCATGACCCGCGCGACGGCGAGCATGACGCCGGTGATGATGCCGGGCAGCGCGGTCGGCAGGACGACGAAGCAGATCGTCCGCCAGCGCGGCACGCCCAGCGCGAAGGACGCCTCGCGCAGGTCGTTCGGGACGAGCTTCAGCATCTCCTCGGCGGACCGGATGACCGTCGGGATCATCAGGATGGCCAGGGACAGCGCGCCGGCGAAGCCGGAGAAGCCCATCTTGAGCGTGAGCAGCCACAGCGCCAGGACGAACAGGCCCGCGACGATGGACGGGATGCCCGTCATGACGTCCACGAAGAAGCTGACGACCTTCGCCAGGCGGCTCCGGCCGCCGTACTCGACCAGGTAGACGGCGGCGAGCAGCGCGATCGGCACCGCGACCAGGCTGGTGATCAGGACCTGCTCGAGGGTGCCGATGATCGCGTGGTAGGCGCCGCCGCCCGCGTCCTTGCCGGCCAGGCCGTTCATGGAGCGGTTGAAGAAGTCGGCGTCGAACCGCTTCGCGCCGTGCTTGACGACCGTCCACAGCAGCGAGACCAGCGGGATCACCGCGAGCGCGAACGCCAGGTAGACCAGGCCCTGGACGAGCCGGTCCTTGATCTTGCGCCCGGCCGAGACCGACCCGAGCGAGGTGGACGGGCTGCTCACACGAACTCCTTGCGGCGGGCGACGACCGCCCGGGCGGCCATGTTGACGACGAGGGTGATCACGAAGAGCACGAGGCCGGAGGCGATCAGCGCGCCGCGTCCGGTGACGGTGGCCTCGCCGAAGCTCTTGGCGATGTTCGCGGCGAAGGTGTTGCCGCCGTCCTCCAGGATGTGCACGTTCACGCCGGGCGCGAAGGTCAGCACCATCGCGACGGCGATCGTCTCGCCCATCGCGCGGCCGAGCCCCAGCATGGACGCGCCGATCACGCCGGACCGTCCGTAGGGCAGCACCGACAGCCGGATCATCTCCCAGCGCGTCGCGCCGAGCGCCAGCGCGGCCTCCACGTGCGCGCGCGGGACCTGGAGGAAGACCTCGCGGGAGATGGACGAGATGATCGGCAGGATCATGATCGCCAGCACCACCGAGGCGGTGAAGATCGAGTTCTTGCCGGGGCTGTCGCCGCCGAAGAACGGGATCCAGCCGAGCGCGGTGTTGAGGGCCTTGCTGATCCCCTCCATGTTCGGCGCGAGGACGAGCAGCCCCCACAGGCCGTACACGATCGACGGGACGGCCGCGAGCAGGTCCACGACGTACCCGAGGCCGGACGCGATCTTCCGCGGCGAGTAGAAGGCGATGAACAGGGCGATGCCGATCGCGACCGGGGTGGCGATGATCAGCGCCAGCGCGGACGACACGACCGTGCCGAAGGCGAGCTGGGCGATGCCGAACTTCGCGGGCGTCGCGTTCGGGTTCCAGTCCTGCGAGGTGAGGAAGTTCGCCTTGTTGTCCTGGAGCGCCGGGATCGCCTTCCAGACGAGGAAGACCGCGATCGCGGCCATGATCGCCAGTACCAGGATCCCGGAGCCGCGGGCGGCCCCGGCGAAGATCCTGTCACCGGCCCGGCCGGTGCTCAAGCGTCGGCCGTCTGCGCGATGCCGCGCGCCGACCGCGGCGTCGACGCCGGACTGACTGCTCACGGGAGACCCTCCTGGTGGGGTGGGATGGGGTGAACCGGGGGTAGCCCCCTGGCCAGCGGTGCTGGCGAGGGGGCTGCCGGAGTCAGGGACCTCGGGTGTCAGGAGAGGGCCTTGACGGACGTCTGGACCTTGGTGAGCACGCTGTCGGGCAGCGGCGCGTAGCCCAGGTTGGTGAGGATCTTCTGACCGTCCGCGCTGGAGGTGTAGGTCAGGAAGGACTTGACGAAGCTCGCCTGGTCGGCGGGCAGGCCCTTGGTGCAGGCGATCTCGTAGGTGACCAGGACGATCGGGTAGGCCCCGGCCTCCTTGGTCGTGTAGTCGATCTTCAGGGCGACGTCGTTGCCGGTGCCGACGACCTTGGCGCCCGCGACGCCCTTGGACGCGCTCTCCGGGGACAGCTTGGCGTACTCGCCGGCGCCGTTCTTGATGTCGGCGGTCTTCAGGCTGTTGTTGGTCGCGAAGGACAGCTCGACGTAGGAGATGGAGCCCTTGGTGCTCTTGACCTGGGCGGCCACACCGTCGGACTTGGTCGCGCCCTGGCCCACGCCGTTCGGCCACTTCTTGGCCGGCTCCCAGGTCCACGCGCCGGGGGCGGTGGCCTTGAGGTACTTGGTGAAGTTGTCGGTGGTGCCGGACTCGTCCGCGCGGTAGATCGGCTTGATCGCGCCGGACAGCTTGACGCCCGCGTTCTCCTTGGTGATCGCCGGGTCGTCCCAGTTCTTGATCTTGCCCGCGAAGATGCCCGCGACCGTCTCGGGGGACAGCTTCAGCGAGTCGGCGCCGTCCACGTTGAAGACGACGGCGATCGGGCCGACGACCATCGGCAGGTTCACGGCCGGGGAGCCCGCGCAGCGCTTGGTCGCGGCGGTGACCTCCTCCGGCTTGAGGGCCGAGTCCGAGCCGGCGAAGGAGACCTGGCCGGAGTTGAAGGACTGGATGCCCGCGCCCGACCCGGCCGGGTTGTAGTTCAGGTTCGCGCCCGCGCACTTGGCCGAGTACAGCTTGGTCCACTCCTCGACCGCGTTCTTCTGGGCGCTCGACCCGGCGGCGTTGACCGTGCCCTTGGCGCAGTCGATGTTGCCGGTGGGGGCCTCGCTCGCAGTGCTGCCGGAGTTGTCGTCGCTGCCGCAGGCGCTCAGGGCCAGGGCGCCAGCGATCACGACGCCGCCCAGGGCGGCCAGCCGAGAACCGTTCTTCACCGCAAGATCTCCTCTAACGTCGTCAGCGGTGTCCCGACCGGAGGATTTAGGACGTTTGTCCAGGTAGTGGGCTCACCGTCGAGTGTGAAGCTATGCGGGCGAAGTGTCCGGACGCCCCGATCCAGGTGAACGGAAAATGAACTCAAACTTCAACAACCAGGAAGAATGCCTCGACAGGCCATGGACGTGGGGTTAACACCCCAGGTCATCCCCTTGTGAGTAGGGGTTCCGGCAGCATGGAGCCATGCCCTTCCTCCCTGTCAGCGACGGAAACCTTCTCCATTGGGAAGCCCACGGAACCGCCAACAGGCGTCCGGCGATCGTCCTCCACGGCGGTCCGGGCTCCGGCTGCAACGACGGCTGGCTGACCTTCTTCGACCTGGACGTCCACCGCGTCGTCCTGCTGGACCAGCGCAACTGCGGCCGGAGCCTGCCCCACGCCGCCGAACCCGAGATCGACCTCGGGGCCAACACCACCCGGAACCTGGTCGCCGACATCGAACGGCTCCGCGAGCACCTCGGCATCGACCGCTGGACGGTCCTCGGCGGCTCCTGGGGCAGCACCCTCGCGCTCGCCTACGCCGAGACCCACCCGGACCGCGTCACCGACATGGTCCTGTTCTCGGTGTGCACGACGACGCACCGCGAGGTCGACTGGATCACCCGGGGCGTCGCGCGGCTCTTCCCCGGCCGCTGGGAGGCGTTCCGCGACGGCGTCCCCGAGGCCGACCGCGACGGGAACCTGCCCGCCGCCTACTCACGCCTCCTCCACTCCCCCGACCCCGAGGTCCGCGACAGGGCGGCCCGCGACTGGTGCGCCTGGGAGGACACGCACATGGGCTTCGCAACCGGCTTCCGCAGAAGCCCGCGCTACGAGGACCCGGTGTTCCGGCTGTGCTTCGCGCGCCTGGTCACGCACTACTGGAAGAACGCCGCGTTCATGGGCGAGGACGAGCTGCTGCGCGGCGCGTCCCGCCTGGCCGGGATCCCGGGGACGCTCGTCCACGGACGCCTCGACGTCAGCAGTTCCCCCGACATCCCCTGGAACCTCGCGCGAGCCTGGCCGGGCAGCACCCTGAAGATCGTCGACGGCGGTCACGACGGCTCGGAGGCCGAGATGCTGAAGGTGGTCAGGACCGCGCTGCTTTCAGGCACCGGCGACGCCTGACGGCTCCGGGACGTCCGGGGCGCGGACGTCCCGGAGGTTCCGGCTCAGGTCGCGTACATCACGTCCACGGCGTAGCGGGCGAAGCCGAGCGTCTCGTAGAGGTGGACGGCCCCGGGGTTGTCCTCGTCCACGTAGAGCAGGATGGCCGGGACGCCGCGGTCGCGCAGGTGGTGGAGGCCGGTGAGGGTCAGGGTGCGGCCCAGGCCGATCCCCTGCGCGGACGGGTCGACGCCGATGACGTAGACCTCGCCGAGGCCGTCCGGGTGGGTCTTCGTCCAGTGGAAGCCGATCAGGCGGCCGTCGCGCTCGGCGAGGAAGAAGCCCTCGGGGTCGAACCAGGACTCGGCCTCACGCGCGCGCACGTCGTCGATCGTCCACTGGCCCTGCTCGGGGTGGGTGGCGAAGGCGCGGGCGTTGACCTCGAGCCACGCCTCCTCGTCCTGGCCGGGCCGGAAGGTGCGGATCGTGACGCCCGGCGGCGGGACGACGTCGATCATGGGGTCGTCGGCCGACTTCCGCATCTGGAACAGAACGCGGCTGCGCGTCATCCCCTCGGACTCGCCGAGGCGCGCGGCGGCGGGCAGGTCGCCGTGCGCCCAGACGCGCAGCGGGCCGTCCGCCTGCTCCTTCAGCTCCCGCACCAGCCGCCGCCCGAAGCCGCGCCGCCGGTGCTCGGGGTGGACGACCAGCTCGCCCGACGCGGGCTCCTCGTCGGTGGCGGGGTCGAGGTGGGCGTAGCCGACGACCGTCTCGTTCTCCCGGACGACCACGCCGGTGTGGCCGGCCTTCAGGGCGAGCATGGCGTGCTCGGAGAGCGGCCCGACGCCGTCCGCCTTCGTGGCGGCCTCGATCAGCTCGACGATCTGCGACTCCGTCATGATCACATGCTAGGTCAGCGCGAGGGATCTGGAACCGGGCGCCCCCGGATCTATCGCCCCGGACAGGCGAACATGCCATGACAGGGGGAACTGACCGTCAAACCGTCACGAAACCGTCATGAGGGCGTATGGATCGCGACGCGCCGGTTGGTTAGGTTCCCTAGCCATGATCCGACCTCGTCTCACACTGGCCGCGGCGGCGACCGCCGCGGTGGCGGTGACCGCGATCGCGGCCCAGCCCGCCGGGGCGTCCCCGTCGCACGGCCAGGGAAAGACCGTGCCCGTGCGGCTGCTCGCCCTCAACGACTTCCACGGGAACCTCGAGCCGCCCACCGGCAACTCCGGGAAGGCCGTCGACGACTCCGGCCAGACCGTCCCCGCGGGCGGCGCGGCCTACGCCGCCGCGCACATCAAGCGGCTCACCGACCGCAACACGCTGAAGGTCGCGCAGGGCGACCTCATCGGCGGGTCCCCCCTGATCTCCGCGGCCTTCCACGACGAGCCGTCGGTGCAGTTCATGGGGAACATCGGCCTGACCGCGTCGGCCGTGGGCAACCACGAGTTCGACGAGGGCCTGACCGAGCTCAAGCGCATCCAGAACGGCGGCTGCCACCCGGTCGACGGCTGCTCCCCCGCGGGCCCCTGGAAGGGCGCGAAGTTCGACTACCTCGGGGCCAACGTGCTCCAGGAGGCGACGAACAGGCCGGCCATCAAGCCGTGGACGATCCGCAGGATCAACGGCGTCCGGGTCGGCATCATCGGCGTCGTCACCAAGACCACGCCGACGATCGTCACCGCGGACGGCATCAAGGGCCTGAAGTTCGACGACGAGGTCGCCGCGGCCAACCGGTCCGCGCGCGAGCTCAGGAAGCGCGGCGTGCACGCGATGGTCCTGCTCGTCCACGAGGGCGACGACGTCGTGAAGGGCTCCAAGCCGAACGACTGCGGCGTCGTGCCGGGCGCGGGCACCCGCATCGCCGCCGAGGCCGACCCGGACATCGACGTCGTCCTGTCCGGGCACACCCACCAGCAGTACGTCTGCACGGTCAAGGACCCGAAGGGGCAGCCGCGGCTGTACTCCTCCGGCTCGTCCTTCGGCCGCGTGATCACGCAGGTCGACCTCCAGGTGAACCGGAGGACCGACGACATCGTCCGGTCGTCCATGAAGGGCGTCAACCACGTCGTCACCCAGGACGTGAAGCCGGACGAGGACACCGCGAAGTTCGTCCAGTACTGGAAGGACAAGTCCGCCCCGATCTCCGACAAGAAGATCGGCACGGTCACCGCCAAGCTCGACCGCACCGCCAGCGCGGCCGGTGAGACCCCGCTCGGCGACGTGATCGCGGACGCGCAGCTCGAGGCCGTCCGGGGCATGGGCGCCCAGGTCGCCGTCACCAACCCCGGCGGCGTCCGCACCGACCTGGACCCGAAGGACGGCCACACCGTCACCTACGGCGACGCGTTCGCCGTCCAGCCGTTCAGCAACGTCACGGGCGTGACCACGCTGACCGGCGGGCAGCTGGACGCCGTCCTCGAGCAGCAGTGGACGAGCGCGGGCGAGAAGATCCTGCAGCCGTCCTCCGGCCTGCACTTCACCATCGACCGCACCAGGGCGATCGGTGACCGCGTCTCGGGCATCACCATCGACGGCAAGCCCGTCGACCCGGCCGCGTCCTACAAGATCGCCGCGAACAACTTCCTGCTCGGCGGCGGGGACGGCTTCACCGTCTTCACCCAGGGCAAGGACCAGGTGCTCGGCCCGATCGACCTGGACGCGCTGGTGAACTACTTCGGCTCCCACTCGCCCGTGAGCCCGCCCCCGCTGGACCGCATCTCCGGCAAGTAGCCACAAAGCACAACGAAACGAGGGCCGCCCCCAGCCGGGGACGGCCCTCACTCGTTCAACTCTCGGGGGGTCGGGCGGTCAGGCCCCGAAGAAGTGCACGACGTAGTACACGACCGCCGCCACGATCGCGGCGGCGGGCATCGTCAGCACCCAGGCGACCAGGATGTTCCCCGCGACGCCCCACCGCACGGCCGACAGCCGCTTGGTCGCGCCCACGCCCATGATCGAGGCGGTGATCGTGTGCGTGGTGGAGATTGGAGCGTGCCAGATGTACGCGGTCAGGTAGAGGATGACCGAGGCCGTCGCCTCGGCGGCGAAGCCCTTCGGCGGATCGACCTCGATGACCTTGCGGCCGAGCGTGCGCATGATGCGCCAGCCGCCCGCGTACGTCCCGGCCGACAGCGCGCCCGCGCAGAGCACGATGACCCACCACGGCACGCCCTTGCCGTCCGAGTGACCCGTCGTGACGAGCGCGAGGACGATGATGCCCATCGTCTTCTGCGCGTCCTGCAGGCCGTGCCCGAGGGCGAGGGACGCGGCGGACAGCGTCTGCGCGATCCGGAACCGGCGGCCGACCTTGCTGGGGTTCTTCCTCCGGAAGATCCACAGGATGGCCAGCATCACGCCGTAGGCGGCGATGAATCCGACGATCGGCGAGATGACCATCGGGATCGCGACCTTGTCGACCACCTTGGCCCAGGCGACCGAGGACGCCGAGGCGAGCCCGGCGCCGACCACGCCGCCGATGAGGGCGTGCGAGGACGACGAGGGCAGCCCGAAGTACCAGGTGATGAGGTTCCAGGAGATCGCGCCGATCACGCCCGCCGCGACCACGGTCAGGCCGTGCAGCCCCGAGGGCGGGGTGATCACCTCGCTGACCGTCTTGGCGACCTGCACGCCGAGCAGCGCGCCCAGCATGTTCATCACGGCCGCCATCAGGAGCGCGACGCGCGGTGTGAGGGCGCGCGTCGAGATCGCCGTGGCGATCGCGTTCGCCGCGTCGTGGAAGCCGTTGGTGTAGTCGAAGACCAGCGAGACCAGGACGACGAGCAGGAGCATCGCGATCTGCGACTCCGCCCGCACCCCGGTCACGCCGAGCAGGATGACGACCAGCAGGCCGATCGGCATCGCGTACCAGAACCGGTGCGGGCCCCGGCGGACCTGTTCGGCCAGCGACGGCTCCTCGCCCGGGACGGTCGCGTCCCTGCTGAGGACCGCGCCGCCCGTGTCGCCGGGAGCGCTCATGATTCCTTGACCGCGATCGTCTCGACCGTGTTGGCGACGTGCTCGAAGGCGTCCGCCGCCTCCTCCAGCCGGTCGATGACCTGCTTCAGCTTCAGGACGGTGAGGGTGTCGTAGTCGCCCGAGAACAGCTTGGCGAGCAGCTTGCGGTAGACCCGGTCGCCCTCGTTCTCCAGCCGGTTGATCTCGATCCAGTACTCGTTGAGCTCCTTCATCGAGCGCAGCCGGGGCATCGCCTCGGCGGTGAGCTCGGCGGCGCGCTCCAGGACCTCGACCTGGTGCACGATCTCCTTCGGGAACTCGTCGATCTTGTAGAGCACGACGAGGTCGGCGGCCTCCTCCATCTCGTCCATCACGTCGTCGATCTGGGAGGCCAGCCGGTAGATGTCCTCGCGGTCGAACGGCGTGATGAACGTTTCGTTCAGCCGCCGCATGATCGCGTGGGTCGCCTCGTCGCCAGCGTGCTCGCAGGCGCGCATCTTCTCCGCGATCGCTTCCCGGTCAGTGCCGTCGCTGATGAGCTCCACGAGCAGCCTGGCGCCGGTGACCAGGTTGTTCGCCGAGTCGGCGAACATGTCGTAAAAGCTGTCCTCACGCGGCGTGAGACGCAAGCGCACGTCGTTCTCCTGAGATGCCGGAACAGTCCGCTGTGGATCGTAGGCGCAACCGGCCGTAAAAAGAACTTTCGCCCCAGCTTCGACCGCCGTCCTCCATCCTCTCACCTACAAGGTTGCCCTAGATCACGACATGCACACCCGCGACACACAGCCCTGTCCAGGGGGATGTACCGCCCCTGCCCGCCCGTTACGGAGCGTGATCCGGGACGCAGAGTGATATTCGTTACAGGAGGGCCGGGAGGGGCCTTCGAGGCCACTCAGGCCCGTGCGGCGACCCGTGCGGCGCCCCGGGAGGCGCCCCGGGGGTCGGGGTAAAAGCGGGTGCCGGGCGTCCGCTGGGACGTCCCGGCACCGGTTCGGCCTGCCGACGAGCCGCCGTTTCTATTCGCGTGACGACAGCTCTCGAAGACCGGGTTCGCATCCGGACCTCACTCCGAGCACCATGTCGATCTCGGCGAGCGTGAGCGGCCGCTCGGCCGCCGCGACCGCGCTGAGCATCTCGGCGTAGAGTTCGATCTCGTCAAGTGCGACCCGGTCATGGACGCGCAGGTCGAGATTCCGCTGGCGCACCGCGTCCACCTCCTGGTTGCGATTCGCGTCCGCCACCTGCGATGACACCGTCTCCGCGCAGGGACGGGCCGCACCCACTGCCCTCGTCAAGAGTACGGTCCCGGTCCGTCGGGACGCATGACCCAAGAGGGCCATTCGGGGACCACTCCCGCCCCGTACCTTCCCTGGCCCGCCCGGATGATGCGGCCCGGCCCACCCGGGTCACGCCCGCCGGGTCGGATTTGCCCGGCCCATGCCTGGCCCCGCCCAGCGGCCTGTCCCTGGCCCCTCAGTGGCCTCTCGGGGCGGTCCGGTGAGGGTCAGTAGCCCTCGTGGAGGCCGCCCATCATCTGCTGCAGCGCGGATTCGGGCAGGTCACGCACAGTGAGGCGGGCGACCGTGGACGCGTCGACGTCCGCCCCCGCGAGCCGGGCGGCCTGCCGGGCGATGGTCGCCTCGAACAGCTCGCGGACGGTCCGCGCGTACCCGAAGGACGGGTCGCCGCGCATCTGCTCGAACCTGCTGAGCAACTCGACGCGCAACTCCTCGTCCAGCATGTAGAGCTCGCGTTCGGCGTACGCCTGGAACAGCCCGACCAGCTCCCGGTCGCCGAGCGGTTCGAACTCGATGACCTGGCCGAACTCGTCCCGGAACGCCGGATTGGCGGCGAGGAAGCCGTGCAGTTCGTCCGGCGGCCCGGCGCACACGACCAGCAGCCGGTGGCCGTCGCGGCGCAGGACGGCGCGCAGCTCGGCGACCACCTCGGGGACGCGGTCGAGCAGGTGGGCCTCCTGGACCAGCAGCACCCCGTTGAGCGCCTGCTCGACCATCCCCCGCACCCGCTCCTCGGTGTCGTGCCGGTCGCGTCCGGTCAGGTGGGCGGGACGGCACGCCACCACGTGTCCCGAGCCGAGCAGCCCGAGCGCGGCGAAGATCCCGCCGACCAGGCCCGCGACGGTCGACTTCCCGGTGCCGTGGGGACCGGCGAGCAGCAGGTGCAGCGGCGCGTGCTCGGTCACGCCGTACCGGGCGCGGTCGGCGGCGACGCGCCCCTCCTCGACCAGCTCGTGGACGATGTACTTCACGTTCTCCAGGCCACGCAGGGCGTCCAGTTGCCGCAGGTAGCCGTCGATGTCGCCGGGCGGGCGCAGCGCCGGTTCCAGGCCCTCGGCGATGCCGTGCAGGTCCTGCGGGTCCAGGACGAGCCGGTCGCGCGAGGCGCCCGCCCGCTCCAGGTGCCGCTGGCACGCGGTGTCCAGGTAGGTCTCGACCAGGCGCGCGTTCACCAGGTCGCCGGGGCCGCGCAGGCGGGCCAGGTCCTCGCGGGCGGTCTCGAGCGCGACGCCGCCGACGGTGACCCGCCGCTCGTCGGCGAGCAGGTGCAGCAGCGTCATCCGGTTCTCGGGATCCGCCAGCTCGGGCAGCCGGTACACCCGGAACGTCTCGACCAGGCGCGGATGGTCGGCGAGCATCCGCTTGTACGCCGACGGCTCGCACGTCGCGATCAGCGCGGCGTCGGTGGCCGGATCGCGGCGCGCCCGCCGCACCGCCGTCACGAACGCCGCCGGGTCGGACGCCGCGAACAGCGCCGCGTCCAGCCGCTCGAACAGGATCGACGGGCCGCGCTGGGCGAGCACCTGCTTCACCAGGTCGGCCGCCGTCGGCGGGGCGACGCCGTCCACGATCGTCTTGGGCGGGGCCCCGGTCGCGGTCGCGGACGCGGACGCGGACGACTCGCGGACGTCGTCGGCGTCGTGGGCGCGGATCGTCCCGTCGCCGAGGCCCGCCTCGGCCAGGGTCAGCGCGACCATCCGCGCGAGCCGCCGCTGCCCGGTGTGCGGCGCGCCGACCAGCAGCACGCTCGGCACCCCGCGCCGGATGCCGGACGACTCGTCGACGCGGGTGGAGTCGTCGCCCGCCGTCAGCACCGCGTTGAACGCCTCGGCCTGCTCGCGGATCCCGTCGAGCAGCTCGGCGGCGTCCTGCGCGCCGGAGACGAACCCGATGCCGTACCGCTCGTGGACGCGGCGTTCGGTGCGGTCGCTCGGCGGCGGGATCTCGTGCACGGGACGTTCGGGCGACGGCGTCTGGTCGAGGAAGTCGAAGCCCCCGATCATCGTCTCGGACATCACGCGCGTGCCCGGCGGGTCGGCCTTCTTCGGCGCCCCGGTCACACCGGGTCCGGCCGCGCCGGTCTCGTCCGGGCCCAGCATGCGCGTGCGCGGCTGCGGGTTGTCGGGCCTGGGCGGCATGCCCGGCGGCGGCGCCTGCTGGTGCAGGGACGCGGGCTCGTCGAACCGCGTGCCGTGCGGATCGACCTTCTCCTGCTGGCCCATGCCCGGCCCGTACGCGCCCGGGTAGCCCGCCGAAGCGTCCAGGTGCCCGGGGGGCTTGGGCATGTTCTGCTCATAGGACGGGACGGGCGGCTGCGCGGGAGCCGATCCGGACGGCGCGTAGCCCAGCGCCGTGTACGGAGGCCGCTGCGGTTCCTTCTGCTCGTCCTTGGGCGACGAGCCGTCCGGCTTGGTCGCCTCTTCCACCTCGTGCGGTGGCGGCGCAGGCGTGCCGTACTGGTTGAACGCGGCAGGTGCCCCGGCTCCCGCGCCCGCGCCTGCTCCCGGGGAAACGAGCGGGCCGGGAGGCTGCGGCATCGCGTGAGCGGACGAGGGCTGGTAGCCGAGGGCGGTGTAGGGCGGGGCGAAGTTCTCCTGCGGCTCGTCCGGCCCGGCTGCCTGCTTGGGAACGTGCGGGCCGGGCGCGCCGAACTGCGGATCGACCGGCTGCGCGGGCTGGACGAACGGCTGCTCCTGGTTCGCCGGAGGCTGGACGTACGGCTGCCCCGGCGGCTGGACGGCCTGTCCGGGCACGCCAGGCTGGCCGAACGCGCCCTGCGCGGCGTCCTGGGACGGATATCCGGGCACGGCGGGCGGGCCGAACGCGCCGGGGACGGGAGGCTGCCCAAGTGGCTGTGGAGGCGCTCCAGCGCCCGCAGGGCCACCGGGGCCCCCAGCCATGTCCGCGCCGCCGGGCGGCGCGTACGGCGTCTGGGGCGGCTGCGGGGGCCGCCCTGGCTGCGCGGGCTGGACGGGCATGCCGAACGGCGACGGCGGCTGCGTGTGCCTGTGCTTCTTGGGGACGGCGATGCCGGTGCTCGTGCGCGCGGTCGCGCGCGTGCGCTCGGGGCCGATGATGCCCGCGACGATCGCGTTCGGCGTCGGGAACCCACGCGGGCGCGCGGGCATGCCGCCCGCGAGACGGCACCACGCGAGGTCGAGCTCGTACATCGCGGCGAGCAGGGTGTCCGCGCCCTCCCCGGACGCGGCGACCGCCGACCGCAGCGGCTCGGCCAGGGTCAGGTCGTCCGGCCAGAGACGGCGCAGCGGGTGCCCGTGATTGCTCATCACGGCCTGCACCGTGTACCGGATCTCCGGGTCCAGCCACGGGACGATCGCGGCGGCGACGTCCTCGCGGACGACGGCCAGATCGGCGGCGAGCAGCGCGGCGGCGACCATGCGCGGCTCGATGTACGCCGGGTCGGACGCGTCGCCCGTGATGTCCGCGACGGCCTCGGCGAAGGTGTAGAAGGCGTGCCGGAAGCTGTCACCGGGCGAGCTCTCCGTGCGCAGCGCGGGCACCAGGTGCGGCGGGCAGCGCGTCAGCCACTGCTGGACGATCGCCTCGTCCCCGTAGGGAAGGGCGCCGTAGTCGACGGTCGGGTTGCCGAGCGTCTGGCCCGCCATCGCGAGCAGCGCGTCCGCGCGCGCCTGGTAGCGGGGGTCCTCGCGCAGCGCGCTGGCGGTCGCCCAGATCGTCCGCAGGACGACGACGGCCGAATCGACGCGTCCGGCGCGCAGGCGCTCGGCGTACAGGCCGACCAGCTGCGACAGCGGCGGCGGGGTGAGCCAGCGCGGGCCGTCCACCTCGGGCAGCGGGTTCACCCGGTAGCGCTTCCAGAGGCCGGTCATCGCGGCGTCGTGGCGCGCGTCGAAGGCGGGCGCGGCGGCGCACCACAGCATCACGCCCCACGCGGCGACGACCGTCGACGGCGTCCGCGTGGTGAAGATCTTGCCGTCGTGCGGGTACTCCCCGGCCGGGAGCGCGGCGGCGGACGCGAGGGTGCTGCGCATCCGGCCGGTCAGCTCGGACGCGAACCCGCGCCGGACGAACGTCAGCGACGGCGAGGGGTCGTAGGAGAAGTCGGGCCCCGCGGGCACCACGTGCGGCGGGAGCTGCGGGGTCTGCCCGCCCGCGATCTGCGCGGGCCGCGCCCCGGCGCGGACGGCGGGCGCGTGCGGCGGCGGGCACAGGTACCACTGGCCGTCGGACGGCTGGAGCCGGTACCAGCGCGCCCACGCGCCGAACAGCCACCACGTGCCGTCCGGAAGCGCGAGCATGCGCCCGGCGATGGCGTGCTGGCGATGCTGGGGCGGCGCCGACTGCCACCACCCCGCGGCCACCATCGCCCTCGTGTCCCGCTCGGCCGCCGCGAACGGATCCTGCCCGGGCGGTGGGGCGTTCCCTCGTCCCGGTCCCCACACCACGGGGTCATCGTAGCCGTGTCAAGGAATCCCCAACTCTGCCAGTGGCCGCTGGCCACGTTCAGGCGCCCGGCCACCGCCCGGCCGCCGGACGGTGTCCCGGATCGGCGCGCAGGTCAGCCTCGCGGTCAGCTCTGCCAGGTCGCGCGCGCGTGGCGTCGCGCCTTTTCCATGTACACGTCCGGCGTGTACTGCAAGACGGCCCGGTCGTCGTCGGTCAACTCCCGGACGATCTTTCCGGGCGTCCCCGCGACCAGCACCCCGGACGGGATCTTCTTGCCCGGCGGGACGAGCGCGCCCGCGGCGATCAGCGTGTGCGCGCCGATCCGCGCGCCGTTCAGGACGATCGCGCCGATGCCGATGAGCGAACCGGTCTCGACGTGGGCACCGTGGACCATGGCCTTGTGCCCGAGGCTGACCCGGTCCTCCAGGACGGCGGGCATGCCCGGGTCGGCGTGCAGGCAGCTCAGGTCCTGGATGTTGCACTCGTCCCCGACGACGATCTCCTCGTCGTCGCCGCGCAGCACCGAGCCGTACCAGACGCTCGCCGCGCGGCCGAGCCGGACGCGTCCGACCACGACCGCGCCGGGGGCGATCCACGCGTCAGGGTGGATCTCGGGCCTGTCGTCGTCCAGCGCACCCACGTAGTTCATGCGGCCGATGGTAGGACGGGAGGACGGGACGGGCGGCGCTCGCCCCCGGGTGTCGTCGCGCCGATATTTCCCGTGATTGGATAGTTTGTCTTCCTGGCTCAGGTTAAGAAACGGCAGCGAGAACGGCATTCCGGTTGCGCGAATGGGGTGGACCGGACAACAGTCGGTGCCGAGTTCTCACCACCGAGCCGAGTTCCTGCAACCGACCGTCCTTGAGCCGTCCCTGATCCCGCAAGGGGTGATCCTCACCCCCCGCCACGACCCCCAAGGCATCATGAGCAACGACGCGGAAATCCTGCCGAACCTCCTCCGTGAGGAATCCTTCGAGATCGTCATGCGCGGCTACAACCGCCGCCAGGTCGACGAGTTCATCGCCCGCAGCCAGAACCAGATCCGCGAGCTCGAGGCACGGCTCGCCCGCGCGCTCGACGACGTCGAGCGCACCCGCCGGGAGATGGCCGAGGTCCGGGAGGCCCGCAAGCCCACCGGCGACGACCTGTCCGACCGGCTCCGGCAGATCATCAACCTCGCCGAGGACGAGGCGAAGGAGAAGGTGGCCGACGCCGAGGCCCGGGGCGCCCAGATCCGCAAGGACGCCGAGCACGAGTCCAAGCGGATCGTGGACGACGCCCGCGGACACGCCGAGCGCGACATCGCGCACGCGCGCGAGAAGGCCGACCAGGTGCTCGCCGCCGCCAAGAAGGAGTCGGAGAGCGTCCTGACGGCGGCCAAGCAGGAGGCCGAGCAGACGGTGACGAGCGCGCGCCTGGAGGCCGAGCGCACCCTCACCTCCGCCGAGCGCCGCGCCAACGTCATCAACGAGGGCGCCACGCAGCGGCTGAACCACCTCACCAAGAACCACACGCAGGCGCTGCAGCGGCTCACCGAGATCTCCGAGACCCTGCACCGGCTGCTCACCGCCGAGAACGAGGCGGGCCCGCTGGAGAAGATGGTCGAGGACGCCGTCCGGGCCCCGGCCGCGCGCAAGCGCCCGAGCTCGCCCCAGCACCAGACCTCGCACCAGACCTCTCACCAGGGCTCGCTGCCGATCCAGCACGGGAACCAGCACGCGAACCCGGCGCAGCCGCCCGCCTCGGCCCCCGCGCCCGCCGCGCCGCCGGAGCCGGTCGTCGCCAAGCCGGTCACGGGCATCCCGCGGACGCCTCCGCCGCCGGCCCCGCCCGCGCCGTCGCACGCGCCGTCCGGGGCGTCCGGGCCGTCCGGGGCGTCCGGGCCGTCCCTGCTGGACGACGTCCCGGGGACCGACCACCCGATGGCGCCCGTCCCGCCGCAGGTCAAGGCCGTTCCGGTGAAGCCCGCCCCGGCCGCTCCCCGGCTGGACACCGAACCGCCCGCCGACATCAACGACTGACCGCCTTCAGCGACCGGCCGCCTTCCACACCTGAGAGCGGCCCGCACGAGGGCCGACGCGCCGCCGTCCCCCGGAGACCGGGGGACGGCGGCGCATCCGTTTCCAGGGTCCGGGCGTCCGCTTTGTACGATCGAGGGTCATGGCCACCGTCCGACCCGTCCGCCTGCTCGGGGACCCGGTGCTGCGCACCGGCTGCGACCCCGTCCGCGCCTTCGACGACTCCCTGCACCGCCTGATCGACGACATGGTCGCCACGCTCGCCGCGCAGAACGGCGCGGGCCTGGCCGCGAACCAGATCGGCGTCCCGCTCCGCCTGTTCGTCTACGACTGCGCGGACGACCGGGGCCGCCGCCACTCCGGCCACGTCGTCAACCCGCGCCTGGTCGAGACGGACGGCGAGCCGCTGGTCGAGGACGAGGGCTGCCTGTCGTTCCCCGGCCACCGCTTCCCCACCCCGCGCCACGCCCGCGCCGTCGTCGAGGGACAGGACCGGAACGGCGAGCCCGTCCGGGTGGAGGGCACCGGCTATTTCGCCCGCTGCCTGCAGCACGAGACCGACCATCTGGACGGCATGGTCTACATCGACAGCCTCAAGGGGCAGACGCGGAAGGACGCGCTGCGGGCCGTGCGCGAGCTCCGCTGAGCCGCAATTTCAAGATCAATTATTGGCCGCCGAACGAGAAAGCGGCGCGCGCGGACAAGCCCGCCGGTCAGCCCCAACGGGAGGATCGGCCGCGTTTCACGTCCGAGCGGCGGCGCTTGTTTTCCAGGCGCCGTTCGTTGATGCCGCGCGGCATCTTTTTCGGGATGCGCTTCTTCGGCGGCGGCGCGATCGCGTCCGACAGGACGGCCGACAGCCGCGCCTTCGCGGCCTCGCGGTTGCGCAGTTGCGACCGGTGCTCCTCGGCCCGGATCGACAGGACGCCGTGGACGAGCCGTCCGGCGAGCCGCTCCAGGGCGCGGGCGCGCAGCGGCTCCGGCAGGGACGGCGAGTTCAGGACGTCGAAGGAGAGTTCGGCGGCGGTCGAGCTGGTGTTCACGTGCTGCCCGCCGGGCCCGGACGATCGCGAGAAGCGCCAGGTCAGCTCGGTCTCCGGGATGAAGACCGAGTCGCGGACGTTGATGATGCCGGGCATGGGGTGATTATCCCCGCCGGAGCCGGATCATGTCGTCCCATTTCTCGCGGGCGGCCCGCAGGGGAAAGGGACACGGCCGCGCGGACTCCCTCAAGTCCCCGCGGCCGTGCTCTTCCCACCGGGCCGCCAGGGACGGAGATCCCTGACGACCCGTCTCCACCGCCGGGCCGGCATGCCGTCCGCCCGCTCCCCCCAGAGCCCGAGTCCGGACGCCGTCCCGGTGGTGAGTCCTCGTGCGGCTCAGATGGAGCCGCCGCCGATGATCCGGTTGACCGCCTTCCGGGCGTCGTCGACCGGGATCGCGAACCCGACCCCGATGCTGCCCGAGCCGTCGCCGGAGGTGGCGATGGCGGTGTTGACGCCGATGACCTGGCCCGCGCCGTTCACCAGCGCGCCGCCCGAGTTGCCCGGGTTGATGGCCGCGTCGGTCTGGATCGCGTTCCTGATCACCGTGGCCTGCCGCTCGGTGTACCCGCCCTGCATGAAGGGCGGGACGTCCTGCTCGCCGCCCTCGCCGCCGCCGTCGCCCTCCTGGATGCTGCGTCCGAGCGCCGAGACGATCCCGGACGTCACCGAGCCGTCCAGGCCGAGGGGGCTGCCGACCGCGAGCACCGGGTCGCCCACGGCCAGCCTGGCGCTCACGCCGAGGACCGCCGGGCGCAGCCCGGACACGCCGCGCGCCTGGATCACCGCGATGTCGTGCTCGGAGTCGACCCCGAGGATCTTCGCGGGGGCCGTCCTGCGGTCGCTGAACTTCACCGTCACCCGGCGCGCGCCGGACACCACGTGCGCGTTGGTCAGGATCGTCCCGTCCGCGCGGAGGATGACGCCGGAGCCGGTGCCCTCGCCGGACGTGGAGACGGTCTGCACCGAAACCACCGACGGCTGGACGGCCTTGGCGACCTGCGCGGTCGTGGCGTCCCCCTTCGTGGAGACCCCGGCGACCGCCGCCGGGCTCGGGAGCGAGCCGGAGTGGCCGTCCAACGCGAGCGTTGCACCCGCGCCGCCGCCGCCCGCGCCGAGCGCGATCGCCGCTGCTGCGCCGAGGAGGGCGAGCCTGCGCCTTGCGCTCCAGCCCCACGCGCTCGGCCGGGGCGGCACGGGGCCGCCGAAGGGGGCCGGACCGCCCGGCGGAGGCCAGCCCGCGCCTGGACCGCCGGAGCCGCCGAACGGTCCGGAGCCCCCTGGTCCACCGGGCACTCCGCCGAACGGAGCGGTGGACGCCGGGAGGGCCGGGACGGCCGGGTGGGGTGAGGCCATGGGGGCGGGGAGCCCGCCCTGGACCGGCCCCGCCTGCGGGGACAGGACGGGAGCCGGTCCGGTCCGGGACGGCTCGACGGGGATCGAGCCGTCCCGGACCGTGGTGGGCGCGTCCGGGATGCCTTGCCACGGGGACGGCTCGGCGGGTCCGGACGGCCCGGTTCCGGCAGGCGGCGGTTCGGGGTGCCGCCGTGCCGCTCGGGGAGGTGCGACAGGGGTTCCGCGATGGGCCTCCGGGCGCCGGGTGGCGTCCGGGCCGTCCTGGCGGGAAGCGAGGTCCCGCTGGTCGTCGCTCATCCGGGTGCCCCCTGTCGTTCCGTCGTACTCAGGATGCGCGCCGGGACTGAGACCGCCCTGCACTGGGCCTGAAAGTCTTCTGAACGCGGACGAATCGTTGGACTCCACCCAACCCTGCGGACCTCGCCCGGCACGGCAGGGCCCGGGCGATCCGGGCGGGCCGGTCCGGGCGGGTCGGTCGAGCTGGTCAGTCGGGGGCGAGGGGGAGGATGACGCGGAAGGTGGCGCCGGTGCCGGTGCCCGCGTCCACCTCGACGCGTCCCTCATGCGCGGCGACCAGCGCGGCGACGATCGCGAGGCCGAGGCCGGTGCCGCCGTCCTCGCGGCTGCGCGCCTTGTCGGCGCGGTAGAAGCGCTCGAAGACCCGCTCGGCGTGCTCGGGGCTCAGGCCGGGGCCGTGGTCGACGACCTCACAGACCGCCGCCGGGGCCCGGTCCAGCGTGCCGGGGCTCAGCCGCACCTCGATCGCCGAGCCCGCCGGGGTGTGGACGATCGCGTTCGTCAGCAGGTTGCCGAGCACCTGCCGCAGCCGGGGCTCGTCCCCGAGGACCTGGTAGGCGACGCCGCCCTCGACGTCCAGGTCGACCTGGCGGTCCGGGGCGACGACCCGCGTCTCCTGGACGGCCTCGGCGGCGACCGCGAGCAGGTCCACCGGACGCCGCTCCACCGGACGCTGCCGGTCGAGACGGGCCAGGAGCAGCAGGTCCTCCACCAGCAGGCCCATCCGGGCCGCGGTCTCCTCGATGCGCCCGATGAGCCGGTCCAGCTCGGACGGGGTGCGGGCCGCGCCCTGCCGGTAGAACTCGGCGAAGCCGCGGATCGCGGTCAGCGGGGTGCGCAGCTCGTGCGACGCGTCCGCGACGAACCGGCGCATCCGCTCCTCCGAGCGCAGCGCGTTCTCCTCGGAGTGCCGCGCCGCCTCCTCCGAGCGCCGCGCGGCGGCCTCCGAGCGCGCCTGCGCGCCGAACGCCGCCTCGATCTGGCCGAGCATCGAGTTGAAGGACGCGCCGAGCCGTCCGACCTCGGTGGCCGGGTCGGCGTCCGGGACGCGCCGGGACAGCTCGCCGCGCGCGATCGCCTCCGCCGTCGCCTCCATCGTCCGCAGCGGGCGCAGGCTGGCCGTGACGACCAGCGCCGCGAGCGCGCCGAGCCCGGCGAGCACCAGGACGCCGACGGTGATGTCGATCGTGACGAGCTGCCGGACGGTGTCCTGGACGTCGCCGAGGTTGCGTCCGAGCACGACGACGTCGCCGGACCGGGTCGTGAACGTCATCACCCGCCACAGCGCGCCCTTGCCCTCGCCGCGGGCGTTGAAGATCTCGTCCTGGCGGCGCAGCGCCTCGCCCCGCGAGATCACCGGGACGGTCCGCGTGTCCACCGCGAGGCCCCGGATGTTGAGGGTGGGCTGCGCGTCCGCCTCCCCCGACCAGACCTGCACGTACATGACGTCCGGCAGGTTGGCGAAGGGGTGGCGTCCCGAGAGCGCGGACTGGACCTTCTTGGCGGTGCCCTGGAGCTGGTCGTCGGCCTGCCGCATCATGTAGCCGCGCAGGGCCGCGCTGCCCGCCGCGCCCATCACGGTCAGCCCGAGCGCGACCAGGACGAGCATCCCGACGATCAGCTTCATCCGCAGCGGCACGCGCCGGTACGCCCGCCGAAGCCGCGCCGGGACGCCGCTGCGGCCGGGCGCGTTCATCATCCCTGGTCGGGGGGTTCGCGCAGGACGTACCCCACACCGCGCAGGGTGTGGATGAGGCGGGGCTCGACGTTGTCGACCTTGCGGCGCAGCGCGGAGACGTAGGACTCGACGATCCCGGCGTCGCCGCGGAAGTCGTAGTTCCACACGTGGTCGAGGATCTGCGCCTTGGACAGCACGCGGCCCGCGTTGGCCATGAAGTAGCGCAGCAGCTTGAACTCGGTCGGCGAGAGCTGGATGACCTTGCCGCCGCGCCAGACCTCGTGGGTGTCCTCGTCCAGCTCGATGTCGGCGAAGACCAGCCGGGGCGGGGGCTCGGTCACGCCGCCGCGGAACCGCCGCAGGACGGCCCGGATCCGGGCGATGACCTCCTCCAGGCTGAACGGCTTGGTGACGTAGTCGTCGCCGCCGATGGTGAGGCCCTTGATCCGGTCCTGGACGGCGTCCCGGGCGGTCAGGAACAGCACCGGGGTGTGGTCGCCGCCGGAGCGCAGCCGCCGCGCCACGTCGAAGCCGTCGATGTCCGGGAGCATGACGTCCAGGACGATGAGGTCGGGGCGGTGCCGGCGCGCGGCCTGCACCGCGTCGGCCCCGTTGGTCGCGGTGACCACCTCGAAGCCGGTGAAGCGCAGGCTCCCGGCCAGCAACTCGAGGATGTTCGGCTCGTCCTCGACCACCAGCAGAACCGCCTCCGGCGTCCTGCCGGCCATGGTCACCGTCCGCTCAGCCAATGAGAAGAACCCCCTACTCACATCTTCCCAGAGGCTTCCAGGCGAACCTGAAGAGAGGCTGAACGCGCCCCGAGAGTCCGTTGAGAGAAGGTTCGGCCTCCGGAGGCGCGTGACTCCGGAGGCCGGACGACCCGGCGGTGACCGTCGCGCCGGGACGGTCAGCCGAACAGTTCGATGAACGGGGTGCGCGCGCTGCCGGACGTGGCCAGGCCCACGCCCACGACGCCCGTGGTGCCGGGCCGCTGGTCGGCGTCGGCGACCATCACGGTCCCCTTCCGGGCGGGCCCGTAGAGCGTGCTCCAGGTCTTCCCGTTGAAGTGCAGGTAGCGGGCCTTGCCGTTGTTCCCGGCGGGCAGGACGACCACGCCGCCGCGGCCGTCCGCGGAGAGGCCGAGCCCGGCCGAGTTCAGCGGGGTCGTGTACGACTTCCAGGTCTTGCCGTCCCAGTGCAGGAGCGCGTTGGTCGTCTGCGCGGCCTGCGCGTCCTTGATCGCGTACACGTTGGTCGGGGACAGCGCGACGAGCCGGTAGATGATCGCCTGGTAGGCCGTGACGCCGAACTCGCCCGGCACGTTGATGCGCTTCCAGGTCTTCCCGTCGTAGTGGTAGACGAGCCCGGTGATCTTCTTGCCGTCGGCGGTGGTCGTCCCGGCGAGCCACACGTCGCTCTTGTTCCGGACGTCCACGGCGGTGATCGTCGTGTTGGTCGGGAGCGGGACCTTGGCGTCCACCCAGGACGTGCCGCTCCAGCGCAGCACCGCGCCGATCCCGGCGGCGTAGGTGATCCCGGCGGTCGAGTAGGCCGTCCCGTCGGACGCGGCGGCCACCTGGAACGGGATCCCGACGAGCGGGTAGTTGACCTTGACCCACTTGGTGCCGTTCCAGTGGATCGAGACGGGGTTCATGAACGCGCCGTAGCCGACGACCCAGGCGTTCTTGGCGGACGCGGCGGCGACGTCCATCGGGGAGAACTTCTCCGGGCTGGCCTGCGCGGCCCAGCCCTTGGCGGTGTAGCGCGCGATGACCGGGTTCGGCGCGGTCACGGTGCCCTTCGAGCCGACCGCCCAGCCGACGTCCTTGGCCGCGAAGTCGACGCGGTCGAGGCTGCCGGAGTACTTGAGGGCTGCGCCGCCGCCGACGTTGCGCCAGCCCGCCGCGAACGCCGCCGGGGAGGCGGCGAGGACGAGCGACGCGGCGCCCGTGGTGGCGACGGCCGTGGTGAGAACCGCGTTCCAGCGCATGGGAACCCCACTCCCGAGATCGATCAGAACGCGAAAAGAGTACGGGAAGACTTACTCAGAAGTAAGACAAGCCACACGGGCATCACATATCGGACAGCACGAACGCCCGGAGGCGCGTGCCCCCGGGCGTTCCCACGAGTCTCCGTCCGAGCCGTCCGAGCCGTTGGCTTCGTCCGGTCATCCGTCCGCTCGGACGGGCGTCACTCGCCCTTCCAGACCGGCTTGCGCTTCTCGGCGAAGGCCGCCGGGCCCTCCTGGGCGTCCTTCGAGCCGAACACCGGGATGACGATCTCGCTCTGCCTCGCCCACCGCTCGTCGGCCGACCACTCGGGCGACTCGACGATGACCTTCTTGGTGGCGGCGAGCGCCAGCGGGGCGTTCTCGGCGACCTTGAGCGCGAGCTCCTTGGCCGCCGCGAGCGCGCCGCCCGAGTCGGTGAGCCGGTTGACGAAGCCGAACTCCGCCATCCGCTCCGCCGGGTACTTGTCGCCGGTGAGCGCCATCTCCATGGCGATGTGGAACGGGATCCGCTGCGGCAGGCGGAGCAGGCCGCCCGCCGCGGCGACCAGGCCGCGCTTGGGCTCGGGGAGCCCGAACTGCGCGTCCTTCGCCGCCACGACCATGTCGCAGGACAGCGCGATCTCGCAGCCGCCCGCCAGGGCGTAGCCCTCGACCGCCGCGATCAGCGGCTTGGCCGGGGGCCGCTCCACGATCCCGGCGAACCCGCGGCCCTCCACGATCGGGTTGTCCCCGGTGAGGAAGCCCTTGAGGTCCATGCCCGCGCAGAACGTGCCGCCCGCGCCGGTGAGGACGCCGATGGACAGGTCCTTGCGCGAGTCGAGGGTGTCCAGGGCCGCCGCGATGCCCTGCGCCACCGCGCCGTTGACCGCGTTGCGGGCCTCCGGGCGGTTGATGGTGACGACGAGGACGGCCCCGTCCTCCTCGACCAGTACAGCTTCGGACATTCAGGGCCTCACTTGGGCTGGAAGCGGATGCCGCCGTCGAACCGGACCGTCTCGCCGTTCATGTAGTCGTTCTCGATGAGCGAGCGCACCAGGTGCCCGAACTCGCTCGGCCGGCCCATCCGCTTCGGGAACGGCACCGGGGCGGACAGCTTGGCCTTGAACGCCTCGGCCGCCTCGCCCTCGCCGTAGATCGGGGTGTCGATGATGCCGGGGCAGATGGTGTTGACCCGGACGCCGATCGCGGCGAGGTCGCGGGCGGCGGGCAGCGTCATGCCGACGATGCCGCCCTTGGACGCCGAGTAGGCGAGCTGCCCGGTCTGGCCCTCCAGCGCCGCGATGGACGCGGTGTTGACGACCACGCCGCGCAGGCCGTCCTCGTCGGCGGGCTCGGTCTTGGCGATGGCCGCCGCGCCGATCCGCATGAGGTTGAAGGTGCCGATCAGGTTGACCTGGATGACCTTGCTGTAGGTCTCGAGGCTGTGCGGGGAGCCGTCGCGGTTGACGGTGCGCTCGGCCCAGCCGATGCCCGCGGAGTTCACGATGATCCGCAGCGGGGCGCCGGTGTCGACGGCCGCCTGCACGGCCGCCTCGACCTGCGCCGCGTCGGAGACGTCGGTCTTGACGAACACGCCGCCGAGCTCGTCCGCGAGGGCCTTGCCCCTGTCCTCGTTGAGGTCCGCGACGACCACCTTGACGCCGTTCGCGGCCAGCTCGCGCGCGGTGGCCTCGCCGAGGCCGCTCGCACCGCCGGAGACGACGGCGGATACTCCGTTCAGGTCCATAAGCAGCACCTTACGTCAGACACCGAATCTGGTTCGGGGTGATGTTACCCACAGGTCAGATTACGGTCTCGGGCCGGGTCATCGGGCGGCCGGGGTCGGCGTCCCTTCGCGGGCCCGGCGGGACGTCACGGGCCCGGCTTCACTGGGCGGGCGGGGTCGGCGTCGGGACGAGGCAGGTGGACGGCTCCTCGACCGTGCACCAGGCGGGCTTCCGGACGGGCGTGTACCCGGACGGCACGCCGCGTCCGGCGATGATCTGCCGGTAGGCGGGGACCGCGTCGGTCGGACGGCGCGTCAGCTTCGGGTCGGTCAGGGCGTCCACGGTGTAGAGGCCGAAGCGCGGCCGGAAACCGCCCCATTCGTAGTTGTCGGTCAGGCTCCAGTAGTTGTAGCCGATGACCTTCACGCCGTCGCCGATCGCGCGTTGCAGCCAGTAGATGTGGTCGCGCAGATGGTCGGTGCGGGTGTAGCCGTCCGCGCGGGGCTTCCCGCCGTCGGTCGAGAACCCGTTCTCGACGACGTACAGCGGCAGCTTCGGCAGGCGACGCTGGTAGTTGCGCAGGACGTAATAAAGGCCGTCCGGTTCGGGGTCCACCTTCCACGGCTCGCCCGTGGCGGCGTTCGTCGCGGACGTGTTGAAGAGGCTCGCGCCGTAGTAGTAGTCGACGCCGACGAAGTCGAGCTTTTCGGTCACGTGGTCGAACAGGACGCCGTCCATGAAGCCGTTCAGGACGGTCCCGTAGGCGATGTTGCTCGACACCGGCGCGCCCGGATCGAGCCTGTGGATGAGGTCGTACGCGGCGCGGTGCGTCCTGACCAGGGCGGCCTGCATGGTCGCCGCCTGCGCGGGCGTGAGCGGCTCGTCCGCGAACTCGCGGACGAGGTACTGGCTCGCCTCGTTGAAGGTGATCCAGATGACGCCCAAGCCCCGGTAGCGCCGGACGACGAAGTCCGCCTCGTCCAGCCAGTCGGACACCGTCCGCGGGTTGCTCCATCCGCCCTGGTCGACGACCCAGCCCGGGATGACCCAGTGGTCGAGCGTGAGCATCGGGCGCATCCCGGCCGCGCGGATCCGCCGGACGACGTCGTCGTAGTAGGCGAGGGCCGCCGGATCGCGCCGTCCGCGCTCCGGCTCGACCCTGGCCCACTCGATGGACGTCCGGAACACGTTCACGCCCAACGCGCGGGCGCGCGCGATGTCCTCTGGATAGCGGTGCCGGAAGTCCACCGAGTTCTTGTACGGCTCGGTGACGCCGGGCTTCTTCTCCGCGACGTAGCGCGTCCAGTTGCTGTCCGGGAAGCTCCCTTCGGCCTGGAAGCCGGACGTGGCGACGCCCCACATGAAGCCCGCCGGGACCTTCGGCACCTTCGCCGACGTCGGCGCGGCGGCGCGCGCGGGCCCCGACGGGACGAGCGCGGACGAGGCGGCCAGCGCGAACGCGGTCACCGCGGCGCGACGGCCCACGGCCTGCGCGGCCCCGGTTCCTACGCGTTCGGCTCCTGCGCCTTCGGTTCCCGCGCGTTCGGTTCCTGCGCCTTCGGTTCCCGCGCGTTCGGTTCCCGCGTGTTCGGCTCTTCCTGGCTCGGTTCTTCCGGATGCGGTTCCTGCTGGCACGACGGCTCCCTCCGGGGTTCCCGCTTGCGATCACAGGCGCGGACGGGACGGCCGTCAACCGGCGCGCCTGACCGGATGCGGCAAAAGCACGAGGAAAGGCGGGGAATGGGAAAACGGCCGGTTACCTAGGCATCCGGGTGCGCCGAATGAGTAGCGCTCCCCGTCCGGCTACTCAGGCGCGGTCGCGCGGCGCGGAGGAAAGTGGACGACATGGACCGATTCCTCCAGCTCAAGGGCACGACGGCGTTCTTCGTGCAGGCGATCCTCTCCTTCGTGGTCTCGATGGCCGCGGTCACCGCCGGGATCGTCTTCCTCCCGGCGCCCATGTGGGTGCGCGGCTTCCTCGCACTCGGCATGCTCTATGTGACGACCTCGACGTTCACGCTGGCCAAGTGCGTGCGGGACCGGCAGGAGGCGGCGGCCGCGCCCCGTCCCGCCCAGCCCGGATCGCCGCTGCCGCCGAACGCCCCGTACGTCGAGTCGGCCTCGGGGTCCTGGGGTTGATCCACGTCCCCGTTGATCGACATCCCGCACCACCCAACCGCGAATGGCCGGATCGGGCCATCGGACGCGCCGCCCGGAAGCCGGGCGAGGCGAGCACGAACCGCACGACGCACCACACGCACGACGCACGACGTAGGCACGACGCACGGAACACGCGACAGACACGAAGCACACGGCGGGCGCACGGCGGGCGCTCGGCACACGGAACCGACGGTAGGCACGGAACGGACACGGAACGGCGTTCGCACTCGAAGCGCGAACGCCGTTCCGTGTTCGTCCGACGACGTTCTGACGGAGTCGCGAAACCGGACAAGAGGGCACTGAAAGGCCGCCTCCTCCGCGTGTCGCCCGATTGTGGCGTGCTTCACAAAACCATTACGACCGGGCCGTTCCGCGTGATGCGATAACCCGGGGTAATCACCAATAGGGCGTTCGAAACACCTTCCCCGTTGCCCTCCATCAGAGCAATCTGGGACCTTTGTCCGTTCGGCGACTGCGGCGACCCTGTCAGGTGTGAACAGGGAGCTTTGCCACAACATGACCCAGCCGCCGCCCATCACCCCACCGTCAACAAAGTGTGACCGGCGCGCTACATGCGAGCCCGCATGAGCCCCGCCGACCCCGCTCCGACTACCGAGCGTCACCGAAGATCGAGGGCCCGAACGCCCCGAAACCCGCTCCGACGGCTCCTAGTGAGGCAGATCACATTCCTCGAATGGGGCGCGGAAAATCGCAGGCAGAACGCTCAAAAGCTGATCAGTCCCGACCGTTCGGACACGTCCGGCGACGCCCGGGATTTGCCAACAAAGGCGAACTCTGGCTACGTTCCTGCCGATCACTGCGGCATGGACGCCGCCGACAACAGAACACCCGACGCACGGCGGGCGCATCCCCCGCTCCGCACCGCCGACGTCGAGCGCCGAGTCCGTGCAGCCCTGAAGCACGGAGCCGGACGCGGCCCCCAAGGCGTCCCCCGGACCGCTCCCGCCTGGAGCGTCGACCGGCACACGCCCGGGTCCGCACCGCGGCCCGCCGCCCCTCGCGGCCCCCGAGTCATCGCGAGCGGACGTCGAACCACGCCGCACCGGCAGGCACCCCCTGCGAGGTCTGGAGTCGTTCTGCATACCCCCCGAAACCTCAAGCCGCTGAAGCGTGCCGTCCTGGTGGCCACCGCCGCCGCCGTCTGCGGATCCGCGCTCGTCGCGGCCCCCGCGCACGCGGCCCCGGCGTCCCCGGTCACCAGCGTCAACGCACTCGCGTCCCTCACCGCGAAGCAGCGCGCCGCCAGGCAGAAGGCCCGTGCGAGGACCGCCATCGCCTACGCCTACAAGCAGATCGGCGACCCGTACCGCTACGGCGGCACCGGTCCCGGCTCCTGGGACTGCTCCGGCCTCGCCGGCGGCTCCTGGCGCAAGGCGGGAGTGAAGCTTCCGCGCACGACGCAGCAGATCTACCGTGCCGTCCACTTCAAGGTCTCGTGGAAGGGCGCGGTCGCGGGCGACCTGCTCTTCTTCTACGGCGGACGCACCCACATGGGGATCTACGTCGGCCACGGCTACATGATCCACGCGCCCGGCTCGGGCCGGCACGTCCGCAAGGTCAAGCTCAACAGCTACTACAAGCGGAACTTCAACGGGGCCGTCCGCCCCGGCTACTAAGCACCGCTCGGGAAGCCGTGCGCCGCCCCTCGGGGCAGCGCACGGCTTCCTTGTTCTCATCCGGCTTGTTCTCAGCCGAGGGACGGGTAGTCGGTGTAGCCGCGGTGGTCGCCGCCGTAGAAGCTCGCGGGCTCGGCGTCGTTGTAGGGGCCGCCCGCCTTGATGCGCTCGGGCAGGTCCGGGTTGGCGAGCCACAACTGGCCGAAGACGACGGCGTCCGCGACGCCGTCGCGCAGCGCCTCCGCCCCCTCCTCCGCGCTGGCCGGGAAGGACGTGGGGGTCGCGTGCGGGTTGAGCAGGAGCGTGCCGTCCCACACGTCCCTCAGCCGTAGCGTCAGCGCGCGGTCGCCCAGTTCCATGATGTGCAGGTACGCGAGGCCGAGCGGGTTCAGCTCGCGCAGCAGCGCCTCGTACTGTGCGACCGGGTCGCTCTCGCTGATGCCGTTGACGGACGTCCCGGGCGACACGCGGAACCCGACGCGGTCGGGTCCGACGGCGTCCACGACCGCGCGCGCGACCTCGACGGCGAAGCGGTTGCGGTTCTCGACCGAGCCGCCGTACGCGTCCGCGCGGTGGTTGCTGCCGTCCGCGAGGAACTGCTGGATGAGGTAGCCGTTCGCGCCGTGCAGCTCGACGCCGTCGAAGCTCGCCTCGATCGCGTTGCGCGCGGCGGACACGAACTCCTTGACGGCGAGCGCGATGTCGTCCAGCGTCATCTCGCGCGGCGCGGGGTGCTCCAGCATGCCCTGGTCCGGGGTGAACAGCTTCTGGCCGGACGCGACCGGGGACGGGCCGAGCGGCAGCGCGTCGTCCGGGTACAGGTAGGGGTGGCCGATCCGGCCGGAGTGCATGAGCTGCGCGAAGATCCGTCCGCCCCCGTCGTGGACGGCGCCGGTCACCGCGCGCCAGGCGGCCACCTGGTCCTCGTCGTGCAGGCCCGGCGTGGACACGTACCCCTGGCCCATGACGCTCGGCTGGGTGCCCTCGGTGATGATCAGCCCGGCGGCGGCGCGCTGCGCGTAGTACTCGACGGTCATCTCGGTCACCCGCCCGGCGTCCGCGGCGCGGCTGCGGGTCATCGGGGCCATCACCAGGCGGTTGCGCAGCTCCAGTCCCCCGACGGTCACCGGCGTGAAGAACTCGTCCATTCCGTCCACTCCCTAGCCTGTCCCACGTGTGTGCGATGCGTGCGTTCTCACTGGTCACGAAGGTAGAAGCCGGGGACTACGGGGCGAATCCGTAAGACTTCGGTACTCGTCCCCGTAAGTTGGTCACGTGCTTTACGGGCGGGACGGCGAACAGACACGGATCGCGAAACTGCTGGACGACGCGCGCGACAACGGCCGCAGCGGCGTCCTGCTGCTACGCGGCGAAGCCGGGATCGGCAAATCGGCGCTGCTGGAGTGGGCCGCCCAGACGTGCGCGCACGAGCGCGTCCTGCGGGCCACCGGGTACGAGGCCGAACAGAGCATTCCGTTCGGCGGGCTCAGCCAGATGCTGTGGCCTGTGCGCGACCGCGTGGACGCGCTGCCCGCCGCACAGGCTGAGGCGCTGCACGCCGCCCTCGGCCTCGCGGACGGCGGGCACGTCGACCGGTTCGGCGTCGGGCTCGGCCTGCTGACGCTGCTCGCCGACATCGCGGGCGACGGTCCCGCGCTCTGCCTGGTGGACGACGCGCAGTGGCTGGACGCGGCGAGCCTCGACGCGCTGCTGTTCGCCGTCCGGCGGCTCGCCGCCGAGGGCGTGGTCGTCCTGGTCGCCGCGCGCGACGAGGCCCTGGTCGGCTCCGGGCTGCCCGAGGCGGCCCTCGGACGGCTCGCGACCTGCGACGCCGTCCGCGTCCTCGAAGGGCGCGGCCTCACCGGCGGCGCCGTCCAGCGGGTGCTGGAGGAGGCCGCGGGCAATCCGCTCGCGCTGCTGGAGTTCCGCGCGGGCGGGCCGCCCACGTCCGGGGTGCTGCCCGTCACCGACCGGGTGCTCGCCTCGTTCCGCGCCCAGATCGCCGCGCTGCCCGAACGCACCCGCGAGCTGCTGCTGATCGCGGCGGCCGAGGGCCGGGGCCACCTGCCGAGCGTCGTGCGCGCCGCCGAGTCCTTCGGCATCGGCCTGGACGACCTGGAGGACGCCGAGCGGCTGCGGATGATCGAGGTGACCGGCTCCGGGCTCTCCTTCCGGCACCCGCTGATCCGCGCCGCCGCCTACCAGGGCGCGCCGACCGCGCGCCGGATCGTCGTGCACCGCGCCCTCGCGCTGGCCGCCGACGACGAAGGCTGCCGCGTCCGGCACCGCGCCGCCGCGGCCATGGGCCCCGACGAGGACGTCGCCGCCGACCTGGAGGCCGCCGCCGAACGCGCGCGCGGCAAGGCGGCGATCGCCGTCGTCGCCCGGCTCTACCAGCAGGCCGCCGCGCTCAGCCCGGACGACCACTCGCGCGCCGTCCGCCTCACGGCCGCCGCCGACGCCGTCCTCGCCGCCGGAAGCCCCGAGCAGGCCGAGGACGGCGCGCAGGAGGCCGCCGCCCTGACGTCCGACCCCGTCCTGCTGGCCCGCCTCGCGTGCGTGCGCGCCGCCGTCCAGGCCGAACGCGGCGACGGCCGTTCAGCCGCCGGGCTCCTGCTGACCCACGCGGGACGCGGCGAACCGTCCGACACGCGGCGCATGCTCCGCACCGCCGCCGCGTACGCGTGGACGGGCGGCGACACCGCGTCCGTCCGGGCCGCCGCGTCCCGGCTCGGCGACGACGCGTTCGTCACGGGCCTCGCCGCCCTCACGTCCGAGGACTACGCGACCGGCCTGCCCCTGCTCGCCCGGACCGTCGGCGACGGCGGCCCCGACGCCGTCCGGGCGGGCGTCATCCTGGGCGCGGACGAGCCGACCCTCGGCCTCGTCACCGCCGCCGCGTCGCGCGCCCGCCGCCTGAGCCAGATCGGCGCCCTCCCCGGCCTGCTGGAGGCGCTCGCCCAGGTCCAGGTCGCGATGGGGCTGCACGCCGACGCCGAGGCGTCCGCCACCGAGGCCCTGGCCCTGGCCCGCGACACCGGCCTCCGGCCGCGCGGCGCCGCCGTCCTCACCCGCCTCGCCGCCCTCGCGGGCGATCCGGCGGGCGTGCGCGACGTCCTGCCCGGCGACGCGCCCCCGGACGCCTCCGCGTTCGCGGACGCCTCCCGCGCCCTCCTCGACCTCAGCCTGGGACGCCACGACGAGGTCGTCCGGCGGCTCGAGGACGTGTTCCACGGCCCGCACCGGCACACCGCCGCCGCGATGGCCGCGTCCGGCGACCTGGTCGAGGCGGCCCTGCGGACCGACCGTCCGGAAGCGGCCACCGCCGCCCAGGCCCGCCTCGCCCGCTGGGCGGACGCGGGCGGGCAGGCGTGGGCCCGCGCCGTCGCGTTCCGCGCCGAGGCACTCCTCACCGACACCGAGGACCCGTTCGTCCAGGCCCTGGACCTGCACGAACTCGCCTGCCGTCCCTTCGAGAGGGCCCGCACCGAGCTGGCGTACGGCGCATGGCTCCGCCGCCACCGCCGCCGCTCGGACGCCCGCGCCCGCCTGCACTCGGCCCTGGAGTCCTTCGAGCGCCTCCGGGCCGTCCCCTGGGCCGACCACGCCCGCGCCGAACTCCGCGCCAGCGGAGAAGGCACGGCCCCCGCCGCCGCGTCCGCCCCCGACCTCCTCGACCGCCTGACCCCGCAGGAACTCCAGGTCGTCAGGCTCGCCGCCGAGGGCATCAGCAGCCGGGAGATCGCCGCCCAGCTCTTCCTCAGCCCCCGAACCGTCGAATACCACCTGTACAAGGCCTATCCGAAGCTCGGCATCTCGTCCCGCCGCGACCTCGCCCGCCTCCCCCTCGCCACCCCCGCCTGACCCGTCCTCGCGCTCCGGGATCCGACGACCACCAGGCCGCGATCGCCGAGGCGATCGCGGCCTGAGGGGGTCAGGCGACGGGGAGGTTGCGCGCGAGGAAGTCCTCGGTCAGCGCCCAGGCGCGCGCGGCGGGCTCGGGCTGGCTGAACATCGGGGCAGTGCGGTTGTGGAAGGCGTGCCCGCCGTCCTCCTGGACGTGGAACTCGACGTTGTCGCGTCCCGTGACCGCCGCCTCGACCGTGGCGACCTCCTCGCGCGGGATGTAGGGGTCGGAGCCACCGAAATGGAACTGGATCGGCACGGTGATCTCCCCCACGCGGTCGAGGTAGTCCGAAACGCGCGAGCCGTAGAACGACACCACCGCGTCCAGCTTCGCGGACGCGCGGGCCGCGAGGACGTACGCGAGCGACCCGCCGAAACAGAACCCGATCGCACCCGCGCCGCCGGACACCTCGGGCAGTTCACGCATCCGGTCGAGCGCGGCCTCCAGGTCGTCCGGACCCTTCGTCCAGTCGAACTTGGACACCTTGTCGCCGGCCTCGGCCAGCATGGTCTCGCTGTGCTCCACCGACCAGTCGCGCTCGATCCGCCAGAACATGTCCGGCGCGGCGACGACGTAGCCGAGGCTGGTCAGGTCCCCGGCGACGGCGGCCATGTAGTCGCCGACGCCGAAGATCTCCTGGATGAGCAGGATCCCCGGCCCGCTCCCCTTCTCGGGAAGCCAAACGTTCAGGGAGAACTCGCCGTCCGGCACCCGGACGGTCTCGGTGCGCTTCGTCATCACCCCAGAATCGCGTACACCGTCGTCGCGTGCGCCACGAGGTCGTCCGGACGGCCGTCCGCCGTGATCGCGATGTCGGCGAACGCCAGCGTCCGGCCGAGCTTGGTCAGCCGGACGTCCACCAGCACGTCGGCGTCCTTCACCGGACGCTGGAACGTCGTGTTCAGCTGGACGGTCGTCATCGGGACGAACCCGTCGCGCGCCCCGGACACCGCGATCACCGTGGCGGTGTCGGCCGCCGCCATCATCGCCTGCCCGGACAGCCCGCCGCCCTCCCGCGCCAGCCGGTCCGACCAGGGAAGACGCACGCGCGCCGTGCCCTTCCCGACGTCCTCGACGCGCAGCCCGAGGTCGAGCACCCACGGCGCGAAGTTCTCGCGCAGGACCTTCTCCGCCTCTTCTACCGTCACCCCGTCATGATGCACGCTGGGATCATGCCTGCGGAGGTCTTCCTGCCCGCCACTTACGCCGAAGGCGTGCCCTACGACACCTTTGCCCGCCTTCGCGAAGAATCACCGGTCTGCCGGATCCCGGAACCGGCCGTCGGCCCCTGGCC
Source organism: Actinomadura oligospora ATCC 43269 (assembly GCF_000518265.1). GTDB lineage: Bacteria > Actinomycetota > Actinomycetes > Streptosporangiales > Streptosporangiaceae > Spirillospora > Spirillospora oligospora. The sequence continues at coordinate 45,413 of NZ_KI912414.1, forward strand.
GTCCGGCCCCGGCTACTGGGCGGTGTTCCGCCACCCGGACGTCAAACACGTCCTGCGCACCGCCGCCGACTTCTCCTCCCACCTCGGCGCCACCCAGATCCGCGACCCCGACACGCCTGACGACCTGCGGTTCGTCCAGGCGATGATGCTCAACCAGGACCCGCCCGACCACTCCCGCACGCGCCGCATCGTCGCAGCCGCGTTCACCCCCCGGGCCGTCCGCGCCCTGGAGGAGACGATCAACGACCGGGCCCGCGCGCTGGTCGCGTCCGCCCGAGGCGAGATCGACTTCGTCGAGCTGTCCGCCGACCTGCCCGTCTGGACGCTCGCCCACATCATGGGCGTCCCGGACGGCGACCGCCGCCTCCTCCACGACTGGGCGTCCCGCATCATCGGCTACCAGGACGCCGACCACGCGGGCCTGTCCACCACCGACTTCGACGCCCTCAGCCCCATCGGCCGCGCCTCGATGGCCCAGCGCCCCACCACGTCCACCCGCCCGGACGGCCGTCCGGTGAACCCCCGCTCGCAGGCCGCCCTCCGCGACATGTTCGCCTACGCCCACGCCCTCGCGGACGAGAAGCGCCGCTCCCCCGGCGAGGACGTCATGTCCCGCATGCTCGCCGGCGGCCTGACCCGCCCCGAGTTCGAGAACATGTTCTTCCTCTTCGCCGTCGCCGGGAACGAGACCCTCCGCAACGGCATCCCCGGCGGCCTCCTCACCCTCCTCGACCACCCCGCCGAGTTCCGGCGCCTGCGCGACGACCCGTCCCTCCTGGACACCGCCGTCGACGAGATCCTCCGCTTCTGGCCCCCGGTCATGGACTTCCGCCGCACCGCCACCCGCGACCTCACCCTCGGCGGCCAATCGATCAGGAGGGGCGAGAAGGTCGTCGTCTACCACGCGTCCGCCAACCGCGACCCCGCCGTCTTCCCGGACCCGGACCGCTTCGACATCACCCGCGCCCCCAACGACCACGTGAGCTTCGGCTTCGGCCCCCACTTCTGCCTCGGCGCCCGCCTCGCCCGCACCCAGATGCGCGCGATCTACCGCGAACTCCTCCCCCTCGACATCACCCCCACCGGCGCCCCCGTCCGCCTCGTCTCCAACTTCCAGAACGGCCTGAAACACCTCCCCGTGCAGCTCACAGCCCCCTGACCCCACCCCACCCCCGTCCACCCCGATTCAGGGATGCGCCCGACGACCACCCGGCCTACACTCTGCGGGGGCCCGGTAGGATCGGGCTCCTGATCCGACCACCCGCCCACCAGCAGGCACCGGATCAGAAGGGTCGCTAGCTCAATTGGCAGAGCTCCGGACTTTTAATCCGTAGGTTGTGGGTTCGAGTCCCACGCGACCCACCACCTCTGAACTGGGCAAACGCTAGAATGTCGCGTTTGCCCAGCGTCATTTTCGCCCCACTTTGTCCCCGTGGTCGCTCCGTGGTCGCTCCGTGGTTGCTCCGTGGTCGTCCGACAGTCAGCGTCCCCCCCGGTCACCCCCGGCTCCGACGGCCGCCGTGGGTGGTCACGTGGCCCGGGTTCCCGTCCCGGGATGCCCGGGGACGGGGCCGATGTCGCCGTGCCGTGAGTGACGTTGTGGGGCCGTTGTATCGACGCCGCCTACGAACGCCGCTCGATCATCCTGACCAGCAACACCCACCCGTCAGGGTTCGATTCGATCATGCCCAAGACCATGGCCACCGCCGCGATCGACCGGCTCATGCACCACGCCCAGCAGACTGCCACCGGCTGACCCATCCCACCCCAGATGGCCGCGCTACGGGGGGAACCTCACCTCCGCTTTGGGCCAGGAACCGCCGCACGTGGTGCTGCTCGGCCCCCACGCTGCGAGCGATCGAGCGGATCGATTCGCCCTGCTTCCACTGCCACCACAACTCGTCCTGCTGACCCGGCGACAACCCGTAGTCCCGCACCACACATCCAAGATCAAGATCATTAAAGGTGACGCACTGACCCCTTGAGCCCAAGATCATTTCTGAGACGCCCGTAGGCGGCGTCCATACACGTTCCACACACGTGTATGGACGTGTGTGGGCGTGTACGGACATGTGACGTGTCGCCTGGCGAGGGGGGCGATCAGCTTGAGGTGTGTGCCCGTCGTGACGTCGTGAGCTCACGACGTCACGGCCGGACCCGTACTCGAACACGCGTGCGAACATGTTGCCGTGGAGATCGCCGCCTACCTCCGCTTCGGAGGATTTCCCGCTCGCCCCCGACGCGTCGACCGAGTCAAGCCCTCGCTGTCGTGGGACGTCTGGGAGATCCTCTCCGAGGAGCGCGACGTCCAACATCTGGGCGCGCCTCCCGCCGTCCGCTATCGACTTCGCGTGCGGGGCCCGCTGCCCGGCGCCCCTGACCGGACGGGCGAGTTCGAGATGTTCGTCGCCTCCCGCAACGACCGCCCGTACTGGTGGATCTCGCTCCCCTGAACACGGTGAGCATGAGAACCCGCGCTCCCCAGGGCCCAGTACCCGCCGGGCGTTGGGGTGGCATTAACCGCCGTGTCATATGCCGCAAGTCCGGTCCGCCTGAGCAGGTCACGGTGCGTACGCGAGGTTCGTCCGCCGGATCGGAACCCGATCGGCGACCCAACGGCGCGTACGCACCGTGACCTGCGGGACCTGCCTACTTTGCGGCTCGTCGCACGTACCCGAGTCCAGGACCTGTACCAGGGCATACGCCTGGCACAGGGGTGTCAAGGGTTTTCATCGTGCTGAAACGGTCTTCTGCTCGTG
>NZ_KI912414.1:48206-54896 GCF_000518265.1 Actinomadura oligospora ATCC 43269
CTGGAGGCGCTCTGAGCATGAGCATCCTTGCGGAGAACACCGCTCCGTCCGAGAACACCGTCGACAGCGTCGTGGATCTCGACCCGGGTTCGCCGGGCGAGCACGTGGAGCCGCCGGTGGTGGTCTCCCAGCCGAAGATTCCGATGGCGCTGCTCCGCCCGGACCCGAAGAACCCGCGGGAAGAGCTGGACCTCAACCCGTCGTTCTGCAAGTCGGTGAAGAAGGGCGTGCTGGTGGCGCTGGTCATCCGCGCGCATCCGGACGAGCCTGGAATGTGGATGGTGGTGGAGGGCCACCGCCGCTACTACGCCGCGCTCGATGCGGGACTCACCCACGTCCCCTACAGCCTGCTGGAGGATGCGGAGGACGGTGACCAGTACGTGACGATGCTGGTGACCAACCACCCAAGCCACAGGGTCAACCACAACCCGTACGAGCAGATCCGGGCGATCGACCTCGCCTACAAGGCCCGGGACTCGGGTCGTACAGGGCGTCAAGGGTTTTCATCGTGCTGAAACGGTCTTCTGCTCGTGTCCGGCGGTCGTCCATGCTCCCTTCACCTGCCGGGTCGACCGACCCGAATCGAGTGAACGGGGACACGATGCACTCACGAGGCAAACGAGTCGCAGGAGTCGCCACCATCCTGGCCGGCGCGGGCTTGACGACGATGATCGTCGGTGCCTCAGCCGTCAGCGCTGCACCGAGCCAAACGTCGACCGGCCACGCGGACCTCCGGGCGGCCGCCAGGGCGGCTTCCTTCCGTTGCCGCAATGCGTCCAGTTCCATGCCCGGCGCGAGCGCCCGGGCGACGCTGTGCTGGCAGGGCGACATGGTCGTCGCCCTCAATCTCAGCGTGACTGACAGCGCGAGTGATGGCCACTACGCCGCCCTCCGGGTCCACCGCCGCTACCTAATGCTCGGATGGCACACCCTCACCGACTACGTCATCACCACCAAGGGCTACAAGGCCCCGAAGACGGTGACCAAGAGCCGCTGGTGGGACAAGGAAGGGTGGGTAATGAAGGACTTCTGGATGCAGGTCTGCAAGCAGACCGGCGGCTACTACCGCTGCGACAGCAAGTGGCGCTAGATGTCACGGTCTTGGTGACCTTTATCCGGAATGTCTCCTGAGCCTGGATGACCGAACCAAGGTTGCGTCGAGTCGGCCGTCACGCTCCGCTCGTTTGCGACCGATGGCGCATCGGTTACCGGCATCCCAATTCGGCCCGGGGCTCGGGTCCGTGTCACCAGCCGCAAAGTAGATCGTTCACGCAGGTCAGAACCTCGCAGAACTGTCTCGCAGGACCTTGGGGTTGTGAGGGAGGTTCTGCGAGACGGCGACCTGCGGAAACGTGGCGGCGCACTGACCTCGCAGAACCGGTCATATATGCGAGCACACACCACGTCGCCACCGTTACACAGAGCTACTAATCAGTCTTGGCGAGTCTGCGGACGTCGTTCGGCAGACTCGTGCCTGACAGCCGCCAGCAGGTGAGCACTCATAGCTACTGGACCTTGAGTCCTGCGCAAAGATCGTGCCCCTGCTGGTCGGTCGGGAGAAGTGATCGCTGCTGGGATGTCGTGCCCGCACGCCAGGGCGTGAGCACTGCTTGATTAGTTCGTCGATGGTTCTCCCGCAGGCTGCTGAGAAGTGGTGACGATCGAGGATCGGGGGTCGCTGTTGCGCCTGTTCATCGGGGACGACTGGGCCGAACAGCATCATGACGTCGAACTGATGGACGCCACCGGACGCGTCCTGGCCAAGGCCCGACTGCCCGAGGGGGTGGGCGGGATGACGCGGCTGCACGAGATGATCGCCGCGCAGGTTGGCAGCGCCTGCGAAGAGGCCGAGGTCGTCGTGGGCATCGAGACCGACCGCGGTCCGTGGGTGCGGGCGCTGGTGGCCGCCGGATATGCCGTGATGGCGGTCAACCCGTTGCAGGCTGCGCGGTATCGCGAACGGCTGAGCGTATCGGGCGCCAAGAGCGACGCCGCCGATGCGCACATGCTGGCCGACATGGTCCGCACCGATTCCCACCAGCTGCGCCCCGTCGCCGGCGACAGCGACCAGGCCGAGGCGATCAAAGCGGTGACCCGGGCGCACAAGACGCTGATCTGGGAGCGAACCCGGCACGCCCAGCGGCTGCGGCACACGCTGCGCGACTACTTCCCCGCCGCCCTGGCCGCCTTCGCGGATCTGGCCGCGCCTGACAGCCTGGAGCTGTTGGCCAAGGCCGCCGACCCGCAGGCAGCGGCGAAGCTGACGCTCGGCCAGATCACCGCCGCACTCAAGCGGGCCCGCCGCCGCAACGTCGCCGACAAGGCGGCCGCGATCCAGGCCGCGCTGCGCACCGAGCACCTTGGGCAGCCCGCGGCGGTGTCTGCTGCCTATGCCGTCGTTGTTCGTTCAGCCGTCGCGGTCCTGAAGGTGCTGGGCGAGCAGATCAAGCAGCTGCAAGGACAAGTGGAAGAGCACTTTGGGCGGCACCCGGCCGCTGAGATTCTGTTGTCTCAGCCCGGGCTGGGCACGGTCCTGGCCGCTCGGGTGCTGGCCGAGTTCGGCGACGACCCGCAGCGCTACGCCACCGCCAAAGCGCGCCGAAACTACGCCGGCACCAGCCCCATCACCCGGGCCTCGGGCAAGAAGAAGGTCGTGCTCGCCCGCTACGTCCACAACGATCGCCTCGTCGACGCCCTGGACGCCCAGGCATTCACCGCCCTGCAGACCTCACCCGGCGCCCGCGCCTACTACGACCGGCTCCGAGCCCGCGACGTCTATCACCACGCCGCGCTCCGCCAGGTCGCCAACCGCCTCGTCGGCATCCTGCACGGCTGCCTGAAAACCGGCACCCTCTACAACGAAACGACCGCGTGGTCACACCACCTCAAACCCCTGGCAGCTTGACACCCTAAGCACCTGGGATGTCTTTGGGGCCGGTGGCATGGACCCGAGTCCCGGGCCATTTCAGCCTTGTGCTCGGCCGTGGTGCTCATGGAAGTCGTCCCCTTCATTTCTCGGCGACGTCGAAGGTCGCAGCAAAGATCTTGTCGGCGATTTCGTTCGCCTGGCGACGCCGGTGACGCCAGGCATCAGTCCGGCAAACCTCTGCTGTGCGGTCTCGCGGGCGCGTTCCCGGGCGGCTTCACGCCAGATGTCGAAGACCTCGTTCACTCGCGCGATGGCCAACGAACGGGGGCCTGCGCCGACCTCGTTCACGATGACCTCGATGACACGCTGCTGCAGCGGGCCACTGGTCCCGGGGGTGTAGTCGTCATCGAGGGTCACCGGGGTCTCCTGAGGGGGTGATGGCGACTCGGCCCCAGGTTCGGTTGGGGGCCTTGGGCTGATTATCGGTGCGGATGGTCGTGAGCGTCGGGCGCGGCGGCTGGTTGGGCGACCGCGAGGAGCGCGCGGGCGAGGGCCAGGGCCTGCTCGACGGTGAGGTCCCGGGACGGGCGGTCGACGAGCACCTGGTCTGCGCCGGTGCGGGCGGCGTGGCCGGTTCCGGTCCGCACGCCGGGGGCGGCACCGCCAGGGGCGGGGACCGTCTCCAGGGCAGGCAGTTGCTGGGCTGCCTGCAGCGCGGCGGTGGCTTGGGCGGAGGTGTGTTCGGCGGTCGCGGCGCGTTCACGCAGCCGGTCGGCGTCGGCGCGTACAGCGTCCAGGTCGCGGGTGAGGACCGCAATCTCGGCGTGGCGTGCGGCTTGCTCGGCGGCCAGGTCCCGCGGGCCTGCTCAGCTTGGATGCGTGCGGTGTCGACGGCCTGCGCCCGTCGGTCCCGGACTACGCCGAATACTCCGGCGGCCGCTCGACATGGCGGTGCAGAAGGCCGAGTGCGCCGGATGCCGGGCCAGCCGCCCGACTTGACCGCCCGGACACGTGAAGCGGCCCCTGATCCGAACGGATCAGGGGCCGCAGAAATGACGGGTGCCGTCCTGGGGTTGCCGTTTCATCGATACCGGCGTGTGAGGAGGGCCCGTCTGCGAGGTCCGGCTGGCCCGCCCGCTGCCTGGCCGGGTCCTCGTCGACGCGGAAGGCGCGTCGATCCCGGTCATCCGCGGGCGGGCCTGGCCGTTGGTTCAGCCGATCTTCACGTTGATTCCGAAGTCGCGCCAGGCCGTGCCGAAGTCCTGGTAGTAGAACGTGGAGCCGTTGTGGCCGGTGACGGTGCCCTTGGCGATGACGTCGGTGACGCCGCTGACGCCGAAGACCGGTCCGCCGCTGTCGCCGTGCTGGCTTGGCAGCCCGCCGTCGGCACGGCGAGCGACGACCAGGTCGTACAGGAAGTTCCTGTTGCCGTAGTCGTCGGCGTCGAACCAGGAGGCGTAGGTGAAGTTGTCGGTGTTCTGGATTCCGCAGACGGCGCCGCTGGACGCGCCGGACTGGCAGATCCACTCGTTGGCGTAGGCCCAGTCCCAGCCGGCGACGCGCTTGGTGAAGTCGCCCCACATACCGCCGTCCCACATACGCCCAGACGAACTGGCGTCGATGAGGAGCAGGTCGTGACCGGCGTGCTCCTGGGTGGCCGTCCCGACCCACGTCGACCACATGCCGTTGCGCCAGCCGCCTCCGGGGCGGCCACAGTGACCGGCGGTCAAGAGGTAGCTGATCCCGCGGTTGTCGATGACGGGCCACCCCGCAGTGCACAGCTTCTTTGGTTCGCCCGGGAAGTCGTCGTTGAGGATGGCGCCACCGGCGTAAAAGGGTGCTGTGTCGCTGTATCGGCCCGTGTCGAGGCTGGGGGCGCCGCCGTCGGCATAGCTCGCCGGAACACCGGCGACGGTCTTGGCCTGGGCCGCGATCGCCTTGCCCTTGTCCTTGGTGGTCAGGACGAGGCCGTCTCCTCTGAGGGAGCCAGCAACCTGGCTGATCGGATAGTCCGGGTCCTTCTTCATGTCGGCTATCAGGCCGGCGGCCGCCGCCTTGAGTTCGGCCTGGGAGTAGCGGGCGGGTTTCACCTCGACCGGCGCGATACCGCGGGCCTGCCCGACGGCCTTGTTGACGGCGGCGGGGAGCTTGCCCTTCCACCACAGCTCGACCGACTTGGGCTGCAGGACGATGCCCGCGAACCCGCCGCGTCCCGATTTCTCCATCGCCCAGGAGATCTTCGACGCGGCTTCCTTCAGCGGCACCTGGTCATGCATCTTCTGCCGGATGTCCGCCGGGATGTGGCTGAACGGGACCCGCTCGACCGCGTCCTTGCCGCCGCCGGACGACTGCCCCGCGGACGCGGGCATCACGCCCGACACCGCCACGCTCAGCACCGCCGCGCCCAAGACCCCGACGAACCGCGCCGAGCCTTGCATGAAACCCATACGTTCCCCTCATGTAGACCCGTGACCTGGCGAAAGTATTGATCAACTTCACGGGGACAAGGTGTGCATGGCATGCGGTCGGCTGTGCAACACGTGCAGCGATATCCGGGGGGCGCCCGGTGGCTCGACGCCGAGCTGGACCTTGTCACCCGGGAACTGGTGGCAACCGCCCGCCGGGACGAGCGCCGCTACTCCTGGCGGCAGATCGGCGCGGCAATGGGCACCTCCGGCCAAGCCGCTGGCAAATGGGCGCGACCGCATGATCTGCCTGTCGACGGGCCGACCGCCGTCGACTACGCCGCCGCCGTCGAGGAAGGGCGGGCGCTTGTCGCCGCGCTCAACGATTACGGCCCGGGACTCCATGGGGAGGGGGCACTGGATCAGTCAGCGAGTTCCTTGAGGCATCGGTCGCTGAATGCGGCTATCGGGTCCCTGAGTGTGCCGTGAGCTGCATCTGCTGCCTTGGGGGCTAGCGGCTCACCTTGCTCGTGGGCATGCACGCGGAGCCGTCCCACATGTCTTGCTCGGTCGGCGCTGTTGCGCGCCACTCGAACTCCAGCCTCTGTGACGACTACTCCACCCGGGCGAGCGCCGAGTTGAACTCGACGACGAGAGCGCGTACAGCCTTGATGGCCTTGGTCGCGTGCCACGTGTCAGGCACGTGAGGACGATTGCGTGCATGCGGGCTTCGGCGCGGGTGTCTTCGAGGGAGTCCGAGTAAGCGTCGGCGCGTTGGAGGTCCTGCCTCATCCGCCGCTCGTGCGCGAACCGACGCGCCTTGGCTCGCTGGCCCAGAAGCGCCGTCGGTGACACTCCGCCCAGCGCCCCCGAGAGAGCCGCGGCTGCGGTGATGAGGTTCGTCCACGGGAACGTCACGACATGACCACGGCACCGAGCGGTCGACCAGCCTCCTCCAACGGCTGCAGAACGGGCTGCGCTGTTCGGGGTGGACCGCCCTTCGATCCGGCCGTCAGGTGCCGCTCTTGGTGCGGACGGTGTCGGCGGCTGACGTTCGATCTCGCGGACGAATGACGGACAAACGATCAGAGGCCGGTTCCTGATCTTCAGGAACCGGCCTCTGAGCTGGTACTTCGAGTGGGCGATACTGGGTTCGAACCAGTGACCTCTTCGGTGTGAACGAAGCGCTCTCCCACTGAGCTAATCGCCCTTGCTGGTCGGCCTTGCGGCGTTCCCGGCAAGAAGAACTCTAGCGCATGTCCGAGGGTGTTCGCGCATCGTCGGCGGGCGGTGTCGTGCCCCTCGCAGACCGGCCCGAGCGCCCGCCCCACCGCCGTCGGCGGGGACGGGACGGGTGGCGTGGTCGGCGGGCTAGGGCGGGTACCGCGGCGGGCGTCGGCGGCGGCGCGGGCGGGG
>NZ_JADG01000029.1 GCF_000518265.1 Actinomadura oligospora ATCC 43269
CCTCTGACCGGTGTTTTCACAGGTCAGAGGGCTCTTTGTGCTGCTTGATCTTGTGCCCCCGGCAGGATTCGAACCTGCGACACCCGCTTTAGGAGAGCGGTGCTCTATCCCCTGAGCTACGGAGGCTGGTCGGGCGTTCGCGGTAGAGCGTAGCGGACGTCCGGTACCAGGGTAGGGGACGGGAGGGGCGGGGGTGGAACCGAATTTGGGGACTAGGCCCTGTGGGGCGGAGGTGAGTACAGTTCGGTGCCGTGGTGGGTCGGCATCGTGGGTCGGCGCGGCCTCGGGGTGGCGGCGTCGGGCGGACGCCTCGGCGGTTCTGGTGGATCGCCGGGGGGACCGTGGTTCTCGTGGTGTTGGCCGGGGCGGTTCTTGTCGGGACGTCGTCGGGGGGACGGCCTGACGCCGTGAGCGTGCGGCCCTCGGTGGCGGCGACTCCGGAGAGTAATCCCACAGTGGGGGGTTATGTTCCGGCCCGGCCGAAGCCCGCGTCGCAGCCTCCGATGGAGGAGCGGAAGACCGTCCGGCCGAGGGCGTCCTCGCCGTCGCCGACGGCCACGCAACGGCAGGGGAGGCCGCCCGGCCAGCGTCGGGGGTGCCCGCCGGAGTGGGCGGACATCCCGTTCCTGCGGCACTGGTGCGAGCGACGTGGTCGCACCGTTGCCCCCTGATCACACTGGGACGTGTAGTAGCGTTCCTGCGGCTCTTCGGCTTCGGGCATCAGGAGGAAACCAGACGTGCCGATTCCCCGGTCGGCGGCGCTGATCGCGGTCCTCCTCTCGGTGGTCACGTTGGTGTCCCCCGGTGGATCCGCGGCGGGCGCGCCCCTGGATCGTGACGGCGACGCGGCCGAGCAGCTGCGCGCGGCGGCGAACAAGGCCCGGAAGGACCTGCTGGCGGCCACCAAACGCATGGAGGACAGCCGTCAGTCGATCGAGACGTCCCAGGCCAAGCTGCGGTCGACGCTGAAGAGCCTCGCCGAGGCGGACGCCCGGTTCGACCGGATCCGGCTGCCGCTGTCGCGGCTGGCGAACGCGTCCTACCAGCAGCCCGGAGTCGTCGGCTCGATGGCCGTCTTCGGGGCGGGCGGCGATGTCTCGGCGCTGCGCTCGACGGCCGATGTGGATCATCTGGCGGACGCGCAGAAGTCGCTCATCGCGCAGGCCACGCAGCTGCAGAAGCAGCGGCAGTCGCTGGCGACCTCGGCGCAGGAGCTCCAGTCGGACAACGCGGTCGCGCAGACGAAGCTGAAGCAGCAGGTGGACGGGCTGAAGCAGAAGTCGGCCCAGCTCACCAGGCAGCTGGAGGGCATGCTGCGGAAGCTCGACCCGGACAAGCGGCTCGAGCTGACCTGCGACAAGAGCCTGGCGTCGGAGTCCACGAAGTTCCCGAACGGGCTGATCCCCGACAAGTACCTGTGCCCGCTGCCGAAGAAGGGCATGATGCTGCGCGCGGACGCGGCGCTGGCGTTCTACAAGCTGAACGCCGCCTACAAGCGCCGGTTCGGGCACAAGATGTGCATCACGTCGTCCTACCGGAGCCTGGCAGACCAGCATCGCGTGTACGCGGAGCGGCCGGGGTTCGCGGCGGTCCCGGGTACCAGCAACCACGGTCTCGGGCAGGCCCTCGACCTCTGCGACGGCGTCCAGAACCAGGGCTCGACCCAGTTCAACTGGCTGCGGGCCAACGCCGGGACGTACGGCTGGTTCCATCCGTCCTGGGCCTACAGCAGCCCGTTCGAGCCCTGGCACTGGGAGTACGGGACCGACAGCCAGCACTGACGGCGGACGCCCAAGCGGTCGCTAGGGCGTGTCTCGAAGTCGGCGCCCGTGGCGAGCGGCGTCCAGGTGCGTGCATCGTGGGGGCGGAGGAGGGAGTCGGTCCGGATTTGGCCGTCGACCGACGACAACCCCGCGAGGTGCGCACCTGGGCGTCGCGTAGTAGGGCAGGTGGCTTCGAGACACGCCCTAGGTCCGGGCGGGGAGCGGCTCCTCGGTGACGACGCCGTCGGTGATCGCCAGGACGCGGTCGGCGTGCTCGATGACGATGGGGTCGTGGGTGGCGACCAGGACGGTGACGCCCTCGGCGGCGATCACGGCGCGCAACAGCGGCATGATCGCGCGTGAGGTCTCCGAGTCGAGCTGGCCGGTCGGCTCGTCCGCGAGCAGGAGCCTCGGCCGGGACGCCAGGGCGCGGGCGATGGCGACGCGCTGGCGCTGGCCGCCGGAGAGCTCGTAGGGACGCTGCCGGGCGTGGTCGGCGAGGCCGACGAGGGCGAGCAGGGTCTCGACGCGCCTGTCCCGTTCGGCGGGGGCGGTGCGGGCCAGGCGGAGCGGGACCTCGACGTTCTCGGCCGCCGACAGCACGGGGATCAGGCCGTGCGACTGGAACACGAAGCTGATCGTCTCGCGGCGCAGCCGGATCAGGCCGTCCTCGTCGAGGGAGGTGACCTCCTTGCCGTCCAGCAGGACGGTCCCGGAGCTGGGCGTGTCCAGGCCGCCGATCAGGTTCAGCAGGGTGGTCTTGCCGGAGCCGGACCGGCCCTTCAGGACGACCAGCTCGCCGCGGCCCACGGCGAACGAGACGCCGCGCAGCGCGTGCACCTCGACCCTGCCGGTCCGGTACGTCCGCACCAGGTCCGTGACCGTGAGGATGGGGTCGTGCCGGGTCTCACTCACTGGCGGTCTCCTCCTCGGCCCGGTGGACGGCCACGTGGTCGGGTTCCAGGTTCAGCCGGACGCGGTCCTTCATCGCGAGGGCGTCGATGAAGTGGCGCGGCAGCTGGACGCGGCCGACCCGGTCCAGGACGGCGTACTCCTCGGCGATCCGCACGGCGCGGCCGTCGGCGTCCACCGCGCTCCGCCGCCGGACCTCGCTGCTGGTCCGTCCGTCGCGGATCCCGACGGTCCGGTCGACCTCCTCGGACACGTGCGGGTCGTGGGTGACGATCACGGTGGTGGTGCCGAGTTCGGTGTTGACGCGGCGGAGCGCCTCGAAGACCTGCTCGGCGGTGGCGGAGTCGAGCTCGCCGGTCGGCTCGTCGGCGAGCAGGACGTCCGGCTCGTTGGCGACGGCGACCGCGATGGCGACGCGCTGCTGCTGGCCGCCGGACAGCTCGGCCGGGCGGCGGCCCGCCAGCTCGCCGACGCCGAGGACGCCGAGCAGCTCGGCGGCGCGGCTGCGGCGCAGGTTCCGGGACCGTCCGGCGAACCGCATCGGCAGCTGGACGTTCTGCTCGGCGGTCAGGTAGGGCAGCAGGTTGCGGGCGGTCTGCTGCCACACGAACCCGACCTTCTCGCGCCGGAACGTCAGCCGCTGCGCGGCCTTCATCGTCAGCAGGTCGACGTCCGCGACGCGGGCGACCCCCGCGGTCGGGACGTCCAGCCCGGACAGGATGTTCAGCAGCGTGGACTTGCCGGAGCCGGACGCGCCGACGATCGCGATCAGCTCGCCCGGGTCGACCAGCAGGTCGAGCCCCTGGAGCGCGACGACCTCGATGCCGTCCGCCTTGAAGATGCGGACGAGGTTGTCGCACACGATGTGCGCGCCCGTCCCGTAGACGGGCCCGCGGTCGGTCGCTCGGCGTTCCAGTTCCGCCAGGCTCGGGGTCTCGGTCATGTCTCCTCCCCCGTTCGAAGCACTTCGCCCAGCCGGTGGCGGGCGTCGAAGATCCGGTCCACCAGGACCGCGGCGAGCGCGACGGCCGGAAGGACCCCCGCGAACGCGACCAGATGCACGGGGTCCACGGCATGGTTGGTCACCGTGAAGCCCGAAGTGTAGGGGCGGAGGTCCATCATGGGCCCGGTCACGCGCGGCAGCAGGAATCCCAGCAGCCATCCGGCCAGGACGGCGCTCAGAACCGCGGGCCCGGCCTCGGTGACCGCCAGGAGCCTCCGCTGCCGCCTGCCGAGCCCGAGGACCTCCAGGTGCGCGACGGCGCGTCCCCGTTCACGCGCGCCGACGAGCAGGGTGAACAGCACCGTCAGCAGGCCGTACACGGCGACCGTGAAGGCGGCCTCGGCGAACGCGCGGTGCATGACCTGGGCCATGTGCCCGTGGGTCATGTCGTGCTCGATGTCGTCCTGGTAGCGGATGAAGCCCGCCTCGACGGGCGCGGCGTCCTTGTCGACGTTCTGGTGGGCGATCCGGGCCAGGGCGGCGCGGTCGATGCCGTGACCCTGGACGAACACCTGGGTCGGGAACGCCTCGAAGCCCTGGAGCAGCCGGTACGGGATGATCACGTACTTGGCCGCGGAGTCCAGGCCGGGGAGGTCCGGCGCGATGCCGCTCGGCCGGACGGTCAGGCGCGGGCCCGCGACCCAGGCGAGCGTGGTCGGCTTCGTCCCCAGGGACGCGGCGGCGGACGGGGAGGCCAGCGCGCCGTCAGGGGCGGCGGCGGCGTCCGGGACGTTCTTGGCGGCAGCGCCCGCGATCCGCTTGTAGGCCGCGAGGTCGACCGCGACGACGATGACGCGGGGGCCGCGCTGGCCCGCCGGGGCGCCGACGACGGCCTCGGAGACCAGGCGCAGCGGGACGGCCCCGGTGACCCCGCGCACGGCCCTCAGGCGTTCGGGGAGGCGGTTGTCGAGCCGTCCCGCGGTGATCCGCGCGTCGGAGCCGACGAGGTGCCAGGCGGCGGCCTTCTGGCCTCGGACGAGCGCGGTCCCGACGGCCGAGCCGAACCCCGCGACGGAGGTGGCGAGCAGCAGCACGACCAGCGGCACCAGCGTCAGCACCGGACGCCGCGACGCCCGCGCGAGCCCGATGAACCCGACCGCGGACCGGCCTCGTCCGAACAGGTGCCCGGTGAATCGGACGGGCCAGGGGAAGACGCGCAACACCAGCAGGCCCGCGCCGACGCCCAGCAGGACCGGAACGGCGGAGACCAGCGGGTCGGCGCCCAGCTCGGACTGGACGGTCAGCCCCCTGCGCCGCATCGCCGCCGTGGCGATCACGGCCAGGACGACGACCAGGCCCTCGACCACGAGCCTCCGCCGGGGCGACCTGGTCGCGGCGGTCTCCGGGCGTGCGGGAACCAGGGCCGCGTGCCGCTTCCAGCCGATCGCGGACGCCCAGGGGACGACGACGACCAGCACGGCGATCACCAGCACGAAGGAGATGGAGAGAGGCTGGAGCGGTCCGGCGCGGGCGAGCAGACCGAGACCGAATCCCAGGGCGACCGCGGGCAGGAGCACCGGGACGGTCAGCCACGACACCGAGCCGAACATCTGGGCGCGCGAGGCTCCTCGTGCGCGCATGGTCGCGAGCGCCCCGCGCAGCCGCTCGGCGAACAGTGCCAAACCGGTCAGCAGAGCACCGGTGAGGACGGCCGCCAGCCCCCCGAAGCCCAGGCCGGTGATCACCTGCGCGGTGGAGTACTGGCCCGCGAACTCCCTGATCCGGCCGTCCATCGGGGTCTGGACGGTGCTGGGGACGGAGTCGGACCGTCCCGTGACGAGGGACCGGTACCGGTCGAGCTCCGGGATCATGCCGCTGAGGGATCGCGCGGTGACGCGGTCCTGCCGGAGCGGGAAGCGCCAGACGTACTGGACCTCGGCGCCGAGCGCGCGCAGTGCCGAGTAGCCCTTCGGGCCCATCAGCGCCCCGCCGTACTGGAACTCCCACCCGAACCTGCGGTCGATGTAGACCCAGGGCTTGATGACCGCCTGGCGGGCCGTCCAGTAGGGGCTGTCGGGGTCGATCGCCTCGATCATCCCGGCGACGCGGAGCACGAGCACGCCCGCATCGGTCTCCACGCGGACGGGCGAGCCGACCTTCAGTTCGTAGAGATCGGCCACCTTCCGGGTGATGAAGGTTCCGGGCGGGCCGGGCGTGCCGTCCTGCTCGCTCGCCGGGTCGCCGGACAGGAATCGGACGTGGTCGCCCAGTGTGGGGTTGACGAACAGTCGGAGGAAACCGGGACGCTTCTCCCTCGGGCGCTGGACCTTGTCCTGCCCGATGTAGGCGTAGGAGTCGACGTCACCCGCGGCGTCGGCGAGCCGCGGCGGCAGGAGGCCGCGCCAGCCGACGCCCTGCCTGACCAGCTCGTCGGGCGCGGGGATCTTTCCGAACGCCGCAGCCCCCTTGGCGTGGCCGGTGACGTTCACCGAGGCGTCCGGGCCCGCCGCCGCCACGGCGGCATGGTCGAAGCCGTTGACCACGCGGGCCGGAACGACCACCGCGAGCCCGCTCGTGAGCGTGACGAGGACGGCCAGCGCGAGCAGCGTGGGCAGGCGCGTCCGAAGCGACCGCAGCCCGGGCGCGCTCACCCCTCCTCCCCCGTCCGGAGGACTTCGCCCAGCCGGTGGCGGGCGTCGAAGATCCGGTCCACCAGGACCGCGGCGAGCGCGACGGCCGGAAGGACCCCCGCGAACGCGACCAGATGCACGGGGTCCACGGCGTGGTTGGTCACCGTGAAGCCCGAAGTGTAGGGACGCAGGTCCATCATGGGCCCGGTCACGCGGGGCAGCAGGAGCCCGAGCAGCCATCCGGCCAGGACGGCGGACAGGATCGCGGGCCCGGCCTCGGCGATCGCGAGGAGTCTCCGCTGCCGCCTGCCGAGTCCCTGCACCTCCAGGTGCGCGACGGCGCGTCCCCGTTCACGCGCGCCCACGAGCAGGGTGAACAGCACCGTCAGCAGGCCGAACACGGCGACCAGGAGAGCGCCCTCGGAGAATGCGCGGTGCATGACCTGGGCCATCGGTCCCTGGACCATGGCGCGTTCGATGTCGTCGTGGTACCGGATGAAGCCCTCTCCGACGTTGCCCGCCCCCTCGGGCAGCCCTTGGTTCGCGGCCCGGTCCAGGGCGGCGCGGTCGATGCCGTGCCCCTGGACGAACACCTGCGTCGGGAAGGCGTCGGCGCCCTGGAGCAGCCGGTACGGGATGATCACGTAGCGGTCGGCGGAGTCCATGCCGGGAAGGTCGGCCGCGATCCCGCTCGGCCGGACGGCCACGCGCGAGCCGCCGACCCAGGCGAGCGTGGTCGGCTTCTTTCCCAGGAACGCGGCGGCGGACGGTGAGGCCAGCGCGCCGTCCGGTGCGGCGGGAGCGTCCGGGACGTACTTGGCGGACCCGCCCGCGATCTTCTTGTATGCGGCGAGATCGACCGCGATGACGATGACGCGGGGGCCGGGCTGGCCCGCCGGAGCCCCGACGACCGCCTCGGGGATCGTGCGCAGCGGGACGGTGCCGGTCACCCCGCGCACCGACGACAGTCGTCCTGGAAGGTCGCGGCCGAGGGCCCCGGCGGTGATCCGCGCGTCGGAGCCAACGGAGTGCCAGGCGGCGGCCTTCTGACCTCGGACCAGCGCGGTTCCGACGGCCGAGCCGAACCCCGCGACCGCCGTGGCGAGCAACAGCACGATCGTCGGCACCAGCGTCAGCACCGGACGCCGCGACGCCCGCGCGAGCCCGACGAACCCGACCGCCGACCGGCCGCGTCCGAGCAGGCGTCCGGCGAACCGGAGCGGCCAGGGGAGGACGCGCAGCACCAGCAGCCCCGCGCCGACGCCCAGGAGGACCGGCACAACGGAGAGCAGCGGATCGGCCCCCAGCTCGGACTGGACGGCCAGGCCCCTCCGCCGCATCGCCACCGTGGCGATCACGGCCAGGACGACGACCAAGCCCTCGAATACGAGCCTCCGCCGGGACGGCCTGACCGCGGCGTTCTCAGGGCGCGGTGAGGCCCCGGCAGCGCCCCGCCGCCGCCAGCCGACCGCGGACGCCCAGGGAACGACGACGACCAGGAGGGCGATCCCCACCGCGAGATAGGCGGAGAGGAGCTGGTGCGGCCCGGCGTGGATGAGCCAGCCGAGGCCGTAGCCCAAGGCGACTGCGGGGACGAGCACCGGCGCGGTCAGCCACGACACCGTGCCGAACAGCTGTGCCCGAGAGGCTCCTCGTGCGCGCATGATGGCGAGCGTCCCGCGCAGCCGTTCAGCGAACAGCACGAGGCCGGTCAGCACGGACCCGGCCAGGACGGCCGCCAGGCCCCCGAAGGCGAGGCCGGTGATCACCTGCGCGGTCGAGTACTGCCCCGCGAACTCCCTGATCCGGGCGTCCATCGGGGTCTGGACCTCGCTGGGAACCGAGTCGGACCGTCCGGAGACCGACGACCGGAAGCGATCGAGCTCCGGGACCATGTCGCGCAGGGACGCGGCGGTGACGCGGTCCTGCCGCAGCGGGAAACGCCACGTGTAGTTGACCTCCGCGCCGAGCGCGCGCAGGGCGGAGTAGCCCTTCGGCCCCATCAGCGCCCCGCCGAACTGGCGCTCGTACCCGCTCCTGGGATCGACGTAGATCCAAGGCTTGGTGACCGCCTGGCGGGCCGTCCAGTAGGGGCTTTCGGGGTCGTTCGCCTCGATGATCCCGGCGACGCGGAGCGCGAGCACGCCCGACCCGGTCTCCACGCGGACGGGCGAGCCGACCTTCAGCTCGAACAGCGCGGCGACCTTCTGGGTGATGAAGATGCCGGGCGGGCCGGGCATGTTGTCCTGCTCGCTGTCCGGGTCGCCGGAGAGGAACCGGACGTGCGATCTCAGGGAGGGGTTGACGAACAGGCGGAGGAAGCCGGGACGCTGCCGCTTGGTGCGCTGGACCATGTCCGGCCCGATGTAGGCGTAGGGGTCGACGTCGTCCGTGGCGCGGGCGATTCCCGGCGGCAGGAGGTTGCGCCAGCCGACGCCCTGCCTGACCAGCTCGTCGGGCGCGGGGATCTTGCCGAACGCGTTGCCCCCCTTCGCGCGGCCGGTGACGTTCACAGCACCGTCAGGCCCCGCCGCCGCCACAGCGGAACGATCAAAACCATGGACGACACGAGCCGGGACGACCACCGCCAGCCCGGTCGTCAGCGCGATGAGGACGGCCAGAGCGAGCAGCGCGGGCAGGCGCGTCCGAATCGACCGGAATGCGGGCGCGCTCAACCTTCCTCCCCCGTCCGCAGCACTTCGCCCAACCGGTCTCGGGCGTCGAAAAGCCTGTCCACCAGCACCGCCGCCAGCCCCGCGACCAGCAGGGCGGCGGCGAGCGCGACCAGGTGCAGGGGTTCGACGGCGTGGTTGGACGCGGCGAACCCGAGGGTGTACGGACGCAGGTTCACCACCGGTCCGGTCAGCCTGGGCAGCGCCATGCCGACGAGCCAGCCGACCAGGACGGCGCACACGACGACCGGCCCGATCTCGATGAGCGCGAGCGTCCGGCGCTGCCTGCGGCTCAGTCCGAGGACCTCCAGGTGCGCGATGGCCCTACCGCGTTCGCGCGCGCCCACGAGGAGGACCAGAAGGATCGACAGGAGGCCGTAGGCCACGACGACGAGCGCGCATTCCGCGAACGCCCGGTGGACGACCTGGACCATCGGGCTCTTGCGCAGGGTGTGCTCGACGTCCCCCTGGTAGCGGATGAAGTCGCCTCCGATCGAGTTGCTCGCGAACCCCGGGACGTTCTTCCGCGCGACGCGGTCCAGGGCCTTCCGGTCGATGTCGTGGCCCTGGACGAACACGCGCGTGGGGAACGAGTCGAAGTTCCTGAGCATCCGGTACGGGATGATCACGTACGGGGTGGTGGCGTCCTGGCCGGGGAACCGGTTCACGATCCCGGCGGGCCGGACGCGCAGCGCGTTGTTGAACCAGTTCAGCGTGGTCGGCTTCGTCCCGACGTACTGGACGGCCGCCGGGGACACCAGCATGCCGTCCGGGGAGGCGGGGGTCGGCGGGACGAACCGGGCCGCGCCGCCCGCGATGGCGCGCAGGGCGTCCAGGTCCACGGCGAGGACGGTGATCTGGACCTTGCCCCGCTCGCCGCCCGCGCCGCCGATCCCCGCGTCCGGGATCGACCGCAGCGGGACGACGCCGGTGATGCCGCGCACCGACCTCAGCTGCTCCGGCAGCCGGTAGTCGAACTGGGTGGCGGTGAGCCGCGCGTCGGAGCCGACCGAGTACCAGGCGGCGGTCTCCTGGCCGCGGCCGAGGGCGGCGTCGACGGTCGCGCCGAACCCGGCGACGGCCGCCGCGAGCAGCAGCACGACCAGCGGCAGGACGGTCACGACCTGCTGCCGCGAGGCCCGCGCGAACCCGACGAAACCGACCATGGAACGGCCGCGTCCGAAGAGCCGTCCGGCGGCGCGCAGCGGGAAGGGGAAGCCACGCAGGACGATCAGCCCGGCCGCGACGCCGAGCAGCACCGGGACGGCCCAGATCAGCGGGTCCGAGCCGAGTTCGGCCTGGGCCGCGAGGCCACGGCGGCGCAGGAGGAAGAGGCTGATCAGGGCGACCCCGAGCACCAGCAGCTCCAGCACGAGCCGCCGCCGGGACGCCTTCGGCGTGCCGGTCTCCGGACGGCTGTGCGGCATCGTCCCGGCCCGGTTCCGCCGCATGGCGAGCGCGCACGGGAACGCGACGGCGAGCACCCCGATCAGGGCGGCCATGTAAACCGAGACCATCCGCATGGGTCCGGCGTGGACGAGCAGGCCGATCCCGTATCCGACGGCCGCCGAGGGCAGGAGCACGGGCACGGTCAGCCAGCTGACCGTCCGGCACAGCTGGAACAGGGACGCGCCTCGTGTGCGCATGGTGGCGAAGGTCCCGCGCAGGCGTTCGGTGAACAGCGCGAGGCTGAGCAGCAGCGCGCCGACGAGGACGGCCGCGAGGCCGCTGAAGGCCAGCCCGGTGACGACCTGGGCGGTGGCGTACTGCCCGGCGAAGTCGGCGATCCGGGACTCCAGCGGGGACACCATCTGGCATTCGAAGATGTCCTGCCGCCCGGCGACGGCGGACCGGTAGCGGTTGATGTCGACCGCGAGGCCGCGCATGTCCGAGGCGTCGAGCCCGGACGGGTTGAGCCCGAAGCGCCAGGTGAACCGGAACTTCCCGCCGTGCTTCGACAGGTACTGCGAATAGCCGCTGTAGTTCGTCAGCGCGCCGCCGACCGTCCACTCCCCGCCGTTGCTGTCGACCTCGATGTGGGGGGTGACGGTCGATCCGCGGCTCGTCCAGTAGCCGTTGTCGGGGTCGGTCGGCTCGATGATCTGGGCGACGGTGAACGAGACCTCGGTCGGGCCCTCCCCGATCCGGACGACGGAGCCGACCTTGAGCCCGAACAGCTCGGCCGTCGGCCGGGTGAGCGCGAGTTCCGGCCGCTGCCAGCTGAGGCCCTCCGCCCCCTGGACGACCCGGTAGGGCCCGGTGTTCAGGGCGTTCGCCACGAGGTCGAGCTTCGCGGCCCGGGGCGTCTGGGGATTGGCGAGGTTCGGTTTGTCCGGCGTGATCGCGAACGGATCGGCTTCCAGCGTGGCGCGCCGGAGCCGGTCGGGCATCATCCCGTGCCACCTGGCGCCCTCGGGCACCATGGCGTCGGGCCTGACGAACCCGGTGAAGGCGGCCCGCTCGCCGGCGACGCCGACGACGTTCACCGACCCGTCCGAGCCGAGGACGTCGACCGCGGCCTTGTTGTAGCCGGACACGACGCGGGCGGGGAAGACCACGGCGAGCGCGGTCGTGACGGCCGTCAGGACGGCCACGGCGAGCAGCGCCGCCCAGTGCGTCCGGACGAGCCGGAGCCGGGGCCCGCTCACCGGTCCTCCCCGGCGCGCAGGTCGCCGCCGAGGCCGCGCTTTCGCAGCACCCGGATCACGACCATCAGGACCAGGCCGAGCATCACCGCCACCCCGGCGGCCAGGCCGAGCACCGCGAGCCACGGGACGCTCAGCGCGGCGGGCGGGTACGGCGGCGCGGCCTGGACGGTCAGCACGATGTGCGGCACCACGAGTTTCGCCACGACCAGGCCGAGGACGAGCCCGCCGACCAGGCCGAGCCCGACCAGGATCGCCTGCTCGACCGCGAGCATCCCGGAGACCTGGCGCTGGTGCAGGCCGAGCGCGCGCAGCACGGTGAACTCGCGGGACCGCTCCCGGACGGCCACCGCCGCGTTGACGGTGAACGCGATCAGCGTGAACGCGAGCGCCGCGCCGAAGCCGAGGAGCAGCGCGCCCTGGAGGGACGCGGCGAGCGGCGCGTCCCTCAGGTCCCTGCGCAGCTGGACCCGGTCGGCGGCGACGTCGCCGAGGCCCTCGCGGGACTTCACCGCGTCCACGGCCGGGCCGGTCCCGCCGCCCGGGACCGACAGCCACCACTCGTCCGGGTCGGCCGCGTCGTCGCCGGCGGTGCCCGTGGCCTGCCACTTGTCGGAGAGGGTCTGCAGGTCGACCAGGGTGCCGTCCGTCCCCGCGTCCAGGCCGGGGATCGCCCGGGCGATCCCGATGACGCGGACCGTCTGCCTGCCCCGGGCGAGGTTCAGCTCGATGGTCTCGCCGACCTTGGCGTGCGAACGGTCGGCGAGGGACCGGCTGATCACGCCGGGGACGGTCGGCATCGGCTGGGGGACGCCCGGCTGGTTGTCGTGCGACGGGCCGTCGCCGTGCGCGACGAACATCGACACCCGGGCCGTGGGCGCGGCCGGCGGCAGGCCCACGAGCTCGGTCGCCGGGATCGCGGAGGTCAGGACCACGCCGGGATTCTGGGTCGCCTTCACCGCCACGGCCTTCGCGGCGACGCCGCTGCCGTCGTCCCACCACTGGTCCCACGTCCCGCCCTGCGGGAGCACGGCGGGGCCGCCGCCCGGGCCCTCGCCGCGCACGGCGACCACGTCGAGGCTGAGCGCTCCGTGCAGGGGGTTCTGGCTGTCCAGCCAGCGCAGGCCGCGCAGCGACAGCGGGTAGGAGATCGCGCCCTGGGGACCCGCGAGGGACGTCACGTCCACCGTCAGGCTCTGGGTCCTGCCGTTCGCCTTGAGGCCGGTGAGGTCGACCGGGTAGCTGACGCCCCGCGCGTCCGTGAGGACGGCGGTGATCCCGTAGCCGGGGGCGTACGGGTCCCAGGGGCCGTAGAAGCCTCCAGATCCGAGGGGCTTCGCCTCCTCCTTCGAGGTCAGCCGCAGGTCCAGGCCCAGTTTCGTGGGACGTCCGGGCAGGGTCATCAGGTGCGACGGGGGACGGGTGGCGGAGAGCGCGCCCAGCTTGAGGGACCGGGTCAGGTCCGGGCGCACGCGCAGCGCCTTGGGCAGGATCCTGGTGTCGGCGGCGACGAGGAAGCCTTCGGCGGTGCCGTAGGCCGCGCCCTGCCGCGCCACCGGGACGGCCTCCTTGACCCCGGGCAGGGAGGCGTAGCGCGCGCCGCGTCCGAGAGGTCCGAGCGTGAGGTCGCCGGACGGTTCGCTGACGCGCACGTCGGCGGCGGCGCGGAAGTCGGCCTGGTCCTTCTGCGAGAGCCGCCACGTGCTCATCGTCGTGGCCGACAGCACCCCGACCGCCATCGCGAGGACGAGCAGCAGCGCGGGCCCCGCGTACCGGAGCGGACGGCGCGCCACCTGCCGCGCGCCCAGCGCGGGCGCGAGGCCGCGGCCACGCGTGGTGAACCGTTCGGCGGCGCGCGAGGTGACCGGGACGAGCCGCAGCAGCAGCACGCCGCCCGCGAGCAGCGCGAGCGCCGGGCCGGACACGATGAACGGGTCGATGCCGCCCGCGCCGGACGCCCGCGGCGTGCTGTTGTAGCGGGTGAGCTGCCAGACGCCGAGCCCGGCGACGACGAGCAGCGCGAGGTCCGCGCCGGTGCCCGCCCACGCGCCGCGGCGGCCCCGGCTGATCGCGGCCTCGGTCTCCACGAACGTCCCCCGGACGGCGCGCAGCGTCGGGACGGTCACGGCGGCCACGAACGCGAGCGCGGCGGCTCCGGCGACCGTCCAGAGCGTGCCCGGCGACCCGGCGCTCAGCCGTATCCCGGTCGCGCGGACGGCGGGCGCGTGCCCCGCGAGCCGCAGCAGCGGATCGGCGAGCAGCGGCCCGAGCAAGAGGCCGGGCAGGATCACGGCGCCCCCTTCGGCGACCGTGATCCCAGCGAGTTGCCGCATCCCGGCGCCGCGCGTGCGCATGAGGGCGAGCTCGGTGCGGCGATGGTCGGCGAGGAGCCGCGCGACCAGCAGCCACGCGTACCCGGCGAGCAGGATGAGCTGGAGCACCGGCACGAACATCGTGGACCGGGCGACCAGGACGGCGCTGGAGAGCTGGTCGGCGAGTTCCGGCAGGTCGCTGGCGACGGCGAAGGTGGTGCCGTCGCCGTACTTGCGCAGCGTGTTCGTCGAGTCCTGCATGCGCTTCCCGAGCGCCCGCAGGCCGGAGACGTCCAGGTGGGACAGGTCGTTGCGGACGAACCAGGTCTGGGAGCCGCCCGCGGCGGAGAACTTCGACCGGTACACGTCGGGCGTCAGGACGAGCGGGCCGTGCGTCGTGTAGTTCTGCTGCTCGATCCCGGTGGTGACGAGCCTGTCGCGGTGCCAGAGATAGTCGTCCTGGCTCCGCGTCTCGAACGTCCCGACGAGCCGCACCTTGATGGCGGAGGTCTTGTCGACGCGTCCGTGGACGGTGAAGACCGCGCCCGGCCGCAGCTTCGTCCTGCGGGCGGCGGCGGCGGGCAGGACGGCCTCGGCGGTGCCGTCGGAGGTCGCGGCGGGCCAGCGTCCGGCGGTCAGCTTCGCGTGCTTGTCGATGCCCGTGTAGGTGGCGAACCGCGTCAGCTCGGGATGCTGGGCGCGCTCCTGGCCGGGCAGCGTGTAGGAGTCGCTGCGCGCCGTCGTCTCCAGCTGGTACGGGATGCTCCCGTACGCCCGGCGCAGCGCCTGGTCGAGTTGCCTGGTCGTGTCGCCGCTCTGTCCCGGCAGGACGCTCACGACCGCGGTCGCGCCGATCTGCGCGTTCTGCGCGAGTGTGCGGCGCAGACCGTCACGGGTCACCGCCCCCGCGTATCCGACGAGCGCCGCGAGCACCGTGGTCGCGAAGAGCGCCGTGGCGCAGGCCGCCAGGACCAGGGTCCGGTCGCTGGCCATCCGCCGTAGTACCAGCCCCGGATGCCACATAGAGGCTGATGATCAGCTGAAGCCGACCGTGCCACAAGCCCCTGTCATGGTTTCTTGGGCAAACCGCAACCTTTGCCAGTTAACCGCGACAGATCCCCCACTATCGGTCCGTCCCAAACGGGACGGTCAGCCGAAAGGCGTGGCAGCGCAGGCGTACAGCAGCTCACGCAGACCAGGAAGCGACTCGCGGTCGGACCGCCACACCAGTCGCAGGCTGATGTCCGGAACCGGCAGGTCAAGCGCGGTCAAGGAGCCCCGGCGGACGGCGTCGGCCACCGCGAAACCGGGGAGCAGCGCGATCCCGAGGCCCTGCTCGGCCCACCCCCGCATCACCGCCACTCCCCCGGCGCGGACGCGTGCCGGCCCGGGCCCGAGGAACCGGTCGGCGGCGAACCGGAACGAGCAGTTCTCGACGTTGACCAGGAGTGACTGGCCCTGGAGGTCGGCCGGGACGAGGCCCGTCCGTCCGGCGAGCGCGTTGCCCGGGGCGGCGACCAGGACGAGCGGGACGGGCTCCACGTCGAGGAAGGCCAGCGGGGCCTCGGGCGGCGGGAAGCCGAGATCGCCGAGGGCGTCGCCGGTGTCGAGCAGCAGCGCGGCGTCGAGGGAGCCGCCGACGACGTCCGCGAGCAGCTCGTCGCGGAAACTCGTGGACAACACCTCCGTCGCGGTGCCCGGCGACCGCGCGGCCAGCCGTGCCAGGACGCGCGGGACGAGCGTGGCGACGATCGTCTCCAGCGCGCCGAGCCGCAGCGCCGACGCCGACCCGACGACCTCCTGACGGGCCTGGTCGGCGGCGTCCAGGAGGCGGCGGGACCAGGTCAGCATGCGTTCGCCGGACGGGGTGAGCCGCATCCCCCGGGCCGTCCGGTCGAACAGCGGCACGCCCAGGGACTCCTCGAGGGCCCGGATCCGGGCCGAGACGCTGGACGGCGCGAGCCCGAGCGCGACGGCGGCGTCGGTGACCGTCCCGTGCCGGACCACCGCCTCGAAGACCCGCAACTGACGAAGTTCCATCCTCCGCGCCCCCACCACGACCGTTCGGTTTTTCCGAACGGAGCGTACGCCACGGCCGGTGGAACGGAACCGCCCGCGCGCCGAGGCTCGGAGCATGACGATCACCACCACGGCGACGCCGCCGGCATCGACGACCCAGCGGACGATCCCGCTGGTCGGCGTCTCACTCGGCTACTTCATGGTCCTGCTCGACATGACCGTCCTGTCGGTGGCCGAACCCGACCTCTCGTCCTCGCTGCACGCCTCGATGTCCGGGCTGCAGTGGGCGACGACCTCCTACACCGTCGTCTTCGCCGCGCTGCTGCTCACGGCCGGGGCGGTCGCCGACCGCCTCGGCGCGCACCGGGTGTTCCGTTCGGGCATCGCCGCGTTCGGCGCGCTCTCCCTGCTGTGCGCGGCGGCCCCCACCCTCGGGACGCTGGTCGGGCTGCGCGCGCTGCTCGGCGTCGCGGCGGCGGCCTGCGTGCCCGCCTCGATGGCGATGATCGCGCGCCTCTACCCGGACGCCGCCGCCCGCACGCGCGCCATCGCCGCCTGGGCCGCGATCAGCGGCAGCGCGGTCGCGGCGGGCCCGGTGCTCGGCGGCCTGCTGGTCGGCGCGGCGGGCTGGCGCGCGGTCTTCGTGGTGAACGGCCCGATCGCGCTGCTGGTGCTGGCGCTCACGGCGGGCGCGGCGGTCCGCTGCCCGGGCGGCGCGCGGCGGATCAACGTCCGCTCGCAGCTCGCGGTCATCGCCGCCCTCGGCCTCGCCACGGACGCGCTGATCGCGGCGGGCGCGCGCGACTGGCCGCACACCGCGGTCTCGGGAGCCGCCGCGGTCGCCGCCGCCGTCGGCCTCGTCCTGCTGGAACGCCGCCGCCCGGTGACACCCGTGGTGGACGCGGCGCTGCTGCGCAGCCGCGGCGTGCTGATCGGGCTCGGTGTGGGCGCGGCGGTCAACTTCACGCTCACCGGCGACCTGTTCGTCCTGCCGCTGACCCTGCACCGCGGGCCGGTCGCGACCGGGCTGGCGATGCTCCCGATGACCGTCCCGTTCGTCCTGGGCCCGCCGATCACCGGACGCCTCGTCGCGCGCTTCGGACCGCGTCCGTCCCTGCTCGGCGGGACGACCCTGCTCACGATCGGCGCCGTGCTCCTCGCGTCCCACGCCCTCACGGCCGGTCTGCTGCTCACCGGATGCGGGGTCGCGCTGGCGCTGCCGTCCCTCGCCGCCGCCGTCATGGCCGCCGCGCCGGACGGCGCCGCCGGGGCCGCGGGCGGCCTGCTCAACGCCGTCCGGCAGTGCGGCGCGACCCTCGGCGTCGCCGTCGCGGGCGCCTTCGCGTCCACGCATCCCTCGGTCGCCCTGCTGGTGCCCGGCGTGGTCTGCGCGGCGGCGGGCCTGGCCCTCGCCCTCAGCCGCCCGCAGAACTAGTCAGCCGCCCGGCGGGCTGGTCAGCGGCCCAGGGGGCGGGTCAGCGGCGCTTGCGGCGGATCTTGATGTCGCGCATGTCGGTGACGGCCGTCTTCAGGACGTCGTAGGGGTGGCCGTGCGCGTCGAGGGCGGCCAGGGCGGCGAGGCCCGCGTCGTCCTCGTCGTCGTCCGGGCCCGCGGGGACCTCGACGCGGAAGGTGAAGACGGAGAGCGAGCCGTCGCAGGTGAAGGTGCCGCGCCCGGTGAAGGCGGTGGCGAACGGGTCGCCGCCGCGGAGCGCGGCGCGGGCCTCGTCGTCCAGGTCGCCGAACCTGCCTCGGATGGACACTCGGAACACGTTCACTTCGGCTCGTCCTCTCGGGGGCGGGTCGCGTAGGTCAGGACGCGGTCGCCGAGCAGCGACTCCATGACGTCCAGCAGGCCGAGCATGGCGGCGGCGATCTCGCCGGGCGGTTCGTCGCGGGCGGTGCGCTCGCCGATCTCGAGGAACATCGTCTCCTGCGTCCAGGCGATCTGGGCGGCCACGAGCCGGGGCACCGGATCCGCCGGGGACGCGCCGGACGCGGCGGCCAGCTCGGCCGTCAGCGCGGCGCGCATGTCCGCGCCCAGCCGGTCGAAGCGGGCGAGCAGCGTCGGCGACTCCCGGATCATCCGCATGAACCGGCCGTAGCCGAGGGTCAGCCCGATGCTGCGGTCGCGCCGGTGCAGCTCCTCGCGCAGGTTCCGCAGGACGGCCCCGGCCGCCGACTCCCCCGGCGCGCGGTCGCGGACGAACGCGGCGAGCCGGTCGGCGGACGCCTCCCCGCCCTGCGGGAGGACGAGGTCCTCCTTGGCCACGAAGTAGTTGTAGACGGTCTTCACCGACACGTCCGCGGCCTCGGCGATCTCGGCCATCGTGACCGCGTCGAAGCCGCGCTCCACGAACAGCCGGGTGGCGACCTCGGCGAGGTGCCGCCGGGTCGCGCGCTTCTTCCGTTCCCGCAGGGTCTCCGTCACGCGGCCATCTTACATGCCATGCGAAACTTTCAATTGATTGTATTTTTCCCATCCGTTGTGCTTTCATGCCTGGCATGACCCCACCCGTTCTCGACGTCCACGGGCTCAGCCGCACGTTCCAGCTGCGGTCCGGGCCCGTCCACGCGGTCCGCGGCATCGACCTGACGGCCGGGCGCGGCGAGATCCTCGGCGTCCTCGGCCCGAACGGCGCCGGGAAGACCACGACCGTCCGGATGCTCGCCACGCTGCTGCCCCCGTCCGGCGGACGGGCCGTCGTCGCGGGCCACGACCTGCTCGACGACCCCGCCGGCGTGCGCGCCCGGATCGGCTACGTCGCCCAGTCCGGCGGCCTCGACCCGAGCTGCCCGGTCGGCGAGGAGCTCGTGACGCAGGGCCGGATGCACCGGCTGTCCCGCGCCGGGTCCCGCGCCCGCGCCGCCGAGCTCGCCGCCGACCTCCACCTGGAGGACCTGCTCGAACGCCCGACCGCGGCGCTGTCCGGCGGCCAGCGCCGCCGCCTGGAGATCGCGCTCGGCCTGGTGAACCGTCCCGAGGTGCTGTTCCTGGACGAGCCGACCACCGGCCTCGACCCCGGCAGCCGCGCCGACCTGTGGGACCTGGTCCGCCGCGTCCGGCGCGACCACGGCACGACCGTCCTGCTGACCACGCACTACCTGGACGAGGCCGACGCGCTCGCCGACCGCCTCGTGATCGTGGACGCCGGGACGGTCGTCGCCGAGGGCACACCGGCCGATCTCAAGGCCCGGCACGGCGCCGCCACCCTCCAGGACGCCTTCCTCGCCATCACCGGACGCGCCACCGACGCGCCCGCCGCCGTCTAGGACCCGCCATGAACCAGCTCTTCGCCGACACCGGCGTGATCTTCGGCCGCTCGATGCGGCAGACCCTGAGGTCCAAGACCTCGCTGACCTTCGGGATGCTCCAGCCGCTGCTGTTCCTGGCCCTGATGGGGCCGCTGCTGTCGAAGGTCGACCTGAGGACCGGCGGGACGTCCTGGCAGGCGTTCGTGCCCGGCCTGCTCGTCCAGCTGTCGCTGCTCGGCGGGATGTTCGTCGGGATGGGGATCCTGGTCGAACGGCAGGTCGGCGTCATCGACCGGATGCGGGCCACTCCCCTGCACCCCGCCGCGCCGCTGCTCGGCCGGACCCTGCGGGACGTCGTCCAGCTGGTCGTCCAGTCGGCGCTGCTCGTCGTGCTCGGCGTCGCGTTCGGGCTGCGCGCGCCGCTGGCGGGCGTCCTGCTCGGCTTCGTGTTCGTCGGGCTGCTGTCGGCGGCGCTCGCGCTGCTGTCGTACGGCCTGGCGATGAACGTGCGGACCACGCCCGAGTTCGCCGCCATCGCCAACACCGTCGTCCTGCCGATGATGCTGCTCGCGGGCCTGCTGCTGCCCATGACGCTCGCGCCCGGCTGGCTGGACGCGGCGTCCCGGATCATCCCGTTCCGCTACACCGTGGACGCCGTCCGGCACCTGTACCTCGGCGAGTACACGGATGGAACGGTCCTGGCCGGGCTCGGCGTCACCGCCGGGCTGGCCACGGTCGCCCTCTACGGGGGGCTCGCCCTTTTTCGCAGGTCAGCGCGTACGCCATGATTCTTTTGAAAAAACTTCCGGTGCGGTGTCGATCCGGCCCTTCCTCGATCGACGCCCTGGTGAAGCGACACCGAGAGCGAAGGAGAGCACAATGCGGTTCCTCTTGACGACGGTCGACGACGGCACCCCGCAGGACGGCCTGACCGACGAGATCCAGGCCAAGATGGGCGCGTTCATCGCCGAGATGAGCCGGTCCGGCGAGCTGCTCGCCACCGGCGGACTCGACCCGCGGGCGACCCACATCGTCGCCAAGGACGGCAAGGCCGAGATCGTGGACGGCCCGTTCAGCGAGTCCAAGGAGTTCGTGGCCGGTTTCGCCCTCATCGAGGTCCGGAGCGAGGAGGAGGCCATCGAGCACTCCCGCCGGTTCTGGTCCATCGTCGGCAGCGGCCGCGGCATCATCCAGCGGGTCTTCGGCCCGGAGGACATGGCCGGTCAGTGACCCGGGCAGAGTGCCCGCGCGCACGCCCGCCCGCGCATCCGCGCGGCGGGCGTGTTGCCGTTTCCGGGTGCCAGGTGCTCTTATCGGGCGCGTGAGGGATGTGAACCGGACCATCGACGCGGTCTGGCGGCTGGAAGCGCCGCGGATCATCGCGGGGCTCGCACGGCTGGTCAACGACGTCGGACTGGCGGAGGAGCTGGCGCAGGACGCCCTGGTCGCGGCGCTGGAGCAGTGGCCCGTCCAAGGCGTCCCGGACAATCCGGGCGCGTGGCTGATGTCGGTCGCCAAGCGGCGCGGAATCGACCGGATCCGGCGCGAGCAGACGTTCGCGCGGAAGGTCGAGGAGGTCGGGCAGGCCCTGGAGGCCGCGGCCGAGATGCCCGAACCGGACGAGATCGCCGACGACCTGCTGCGCCTGGTCTTCACGGCGTGCCATCCGGTCCTGTCACGGCAGGCGCGCGTCGCGCTGACGCTGCGGATGCTCGGCGGGCTCAGCACGGACGAGATCGCGCGTGCCTTCCTCGTCCCCGAGGCGACCGTCGCGCAGCGGATCGTCCGGGCGAAGAAGACGCTCAGCGCGTCGGGCGTGCCCTTCGAAGCGCCGCAGGGTCCAGAGCGCGCGGCGCGGCTCGACTCGGTGCTGGAGGTCGTCTACCTGGTCTTCAACGAGGGATACGTGGCGACGGCCGGGTCCGACTGGCTCCGCGTGGACCTCTGCCAGGAGGCGCTCCGCCTCGGACGGATCCTCGCCGAGCTCGCCCCACGCGAACCCGAGGTGCAGGGCCTGGTCGCACTCATGGAGATCCAGGCGTCCCGTACGCGCGCACGAGTCGGCAAGGACGGCGCGCCCGTCCCGCTGCCCGAGCAAGACCGCGGCCTCTGGGACCGGCTTCTCATCTCGCGCGGCTTCGCCGCCCTCCTGCGCGCGCAGGAGATAGGCGCACCCCCCGGCCCCTACGTGTTGCAGGCCGCGATCGCCGCCTGTCACGCACAGGCCGCGTCCGCCGAGGACACCGACTGGCAGCAGATCGCCGGACTTTACGAACTGCTCGTGCGCACGGAGCCGTCACCGGTCGTCCAGGTGAACCGGGCGTTCGCGCTCGGCATGGCGTTCGGCCCGCGCCGGGGCCTGGACGTGCTCGACGCGCTGTCGGACGAGCCGTCCATGACGAATTACCACCTGCTGTCGAGCGTCCGCGGCGACCTGCTCGCACGTCTCGGCGAAAGCGCCGACGCGGCCCGTGAGTTCACCCGCGCGGCGGCGCTGACCCGCAACGAAGCCGAGCGGGACGTCCTGGAGAAGCGGGCCGCCGAACTCTCCTAGAAAGACTCCCGGGCGGTCCCGCGACCTGCTGCGCGGCCTGCGCAAGTGACCCCCGGAAAGCGGCGGACGGCCCGGATGCGCACCGCACCCGGGCCGTCCGCCTGCCGTGTGCCTACAGCGACGCGAGCACGGAGTTCACCGCGCGGACGTAGTTGTAGAAGGCGGCCGTGCGGTGCCTGGGATCGGCGATCCAGGCCGCGTCGAGGCGTCCGCCCTTGAAGAACGCCTTGCGCTGCGCCGTGGTGATCTCCAGCTGGACGCCCTTGCCGCGCGCGTTCCGGTTGCAGATGTTCCGCGGGTCGCCGCCGTCGATGCGTCCGGGCGGCGTGGAGACCCTGAAGCCCTTCGCCCGCAGCGCCCTGGTGATCTTCGCCGAGAGCGCGGTGTCGCGTCCGCCGACGTAGGTCGTGGCCGTGTCGCCCTTCGCGGCGTGCCACGACACCGTGTACCTCACCGACTTCTGCAGGTTCAGCGCGCGCGGCTCGTCGAAATGGGTCGAGGTGATGTGCAGCGCCGTGTTCCCGGACTTCTTGATGCCCTCGAACGAGTAGAAGCCGTCCTTGCCGGTGCGCGCGGCGTAGTCGGCGAGCTGCGTGGTCGGCGGCTCGATCCCCCCGCCGTGGATCGCGATCTGCGCGACGTGCGAGGCCCTCGCGGGCCGCAGGACGCGCAGGTAGTCGCGTCCCTCCTTCTCGTGACGGGCCAGGTCGGCGTAGTTCTTGTACCGGTCCGCCGTCGCCGACACCCGCGCCGCGACCGGCTGGGCCGCCGACGTCCGGCCGGACGACGACGCGCCTCCGCACGCGGACAGCGGGAGCACGGCGACGACGAGTCCCGCGATGGGCAGCAGTTTCTTCAAGGGATCTCCTGAGACGTGAGGGATCCGGCCGGGAGCGCGCTCCGGGCCGGACGTCTGGAAAACGATGTCAGCTGGGACGTTCGGTTATCTGGGACGTTCTGCTATGAGGAAGCCGCGGGGCGAGCCGCTCCCCGGGGCGGACCTGCCGTAGGACGCCGCCGCGTCGCTGAGGCTGTGCTGCTCGACGCGCCAGCCGTGCTCCTCCAGCCAGGACGCGGACTCCTCGCCCAGCCCGCCCTTCCACAGTGCCCCGGCGGGGAACTGCTCGGGATGCGTCCGCGCGAGGTCGATCAGCCAGGTGGTGCCCGTGCCGTCCTCGGTCGCCAGGCGGCTGCCCGGCGCGGACGCCTCGCCGATGCCGTCCAGCAGCGCCGCGGCGTCGTCCTCGGAAAGGTAGATCAGCAGGCCCTCGACCAGCCACGCCGTCGGACGGGACGGGTCGAACCCGGCGGCCGGCAGCCGTCCGGCCCAGTCCTCCCGCAGGTCGGCGGCGACGACCGTCCGCCCGCAGCGCGGCTCCGCGCCCGCGAGGGTCGCGTCCTTGAAGGCGAGGACGTCGGGCAGGTCGACCTCGAACAGCCGCACGCCGTCCGGCCAGTCCAGCCGGAACGCGCGCGTGTCGAGCCCGGCCGCCAGCAGGACGACCTGCCGGATCCCGGACGCGGCGGCGTCCAGGAAGTAGTCGTCGTAGAAGCGGGTGCGGATGATCACCTGGAGGACCATCATGTCCCGCATCGCCCCGGCCGTGCCCGGCACGGCGGGCGGCCCGGCCGCCGCGAACGCCTCGGCGAACGGATCGGCGAAGAGCCGGTCCTCCCGCCGGTGCTCCGCGGCCCGCATCCGGGCCACGCCGAGCGCCGTCCGTCCCACTCCCCGCAGCGGTTCGTCCATTTCGATCACATTACTCCCGGCTCGCCGCCCTTCTCCGGCGGATCGCCTTTCAGGCGGGCGGAGCCAGGAACGTGAGCGGAAGGAAGCGGGTCGTGGCGGCGGAACCCGCCGAGGACGCGTCGGACGGCCCGCACAGCGCCTGGAGGACGTGGGCGCCGAGCGCGTTGTCGATGGGCCCGGCGATCGGGACGCCCTGGCCGTCGAGGCTCTGGAAGCCGGTGCGGTTCATGGCGACCGTGAGCTGCCGGTCGCCGTCCTGGCTGGTCAGCGACTGGGTCGCGGCGCCCCAGACGCTGCCGTCGTGCCCCCAGTACCGTCCGCAGGGCAGGTTCAGGGCGTACAGGCCGAGGCCGTAGTCGAGGACGGTCGTCCCGCCCGCGTCCTTCACCGGAACGGTCCTCTTCATCTCCGCCAGGGAGTCCTGGCTGGTCAGCCTGCCGGTGAGGAGGTCGCGGTAGAAGTGGTTCAGGTCGTCGGCGGTCGAGATCAGCGACCCGGCCGTGGACGACCAGCTCATGTCGTACTCGCTGTAGTCGCGGGGCTGGTCGAGCACGCCCGACAACGACTCGTACATCCGGGAGTGCGGGCCGCGGATCGACGGGTCGTCGCCCGGGAAGTAGGTGTGCCGGAGCCCGGAGCGGCGGATCACCGCCGCCGTGATGTAGTCGGCGGCCGTCCGCCCGGTGATCTTCTCCAGCAGCAGCCCGAGGATCACGTAGTCGGTGCCGGAGTAGGTCCAGTTCTGCCCCGGGTCGCCGGTCGGCTTGGCCCCGAGGCCCCAGTCGACGAGCCGCCTCGGGCTCAGCCGCCGGTTCCGGTTCGCGTCGAGGCTCTCCGCGGACGGCTCGCTCAGCGACGGGAACGCGGCGGGCAGGTAGTCGCCGATGCCGCTGGTGTGGTCGAGCAGCATCCGGACGGTGATCCGCCGCCCGCGCGGGCCGGGGACCACGTCCGGCAGGTAGCCGCCGATCGCGTCGTCCAGGTGGACGCGCCCCTGGTCGACCTGCTGCATGACGGCCGTCGCGACGAACGTCTCGGTGACGCCGCCGACGCGCTGCCGCATGCCGGTCCGGACGGGCCGTCCGGTGGCGGTGTCGGCGACCCCGGCCGCGCCCTGCCACGTCGTCCCGCCGTCCCGGACGGCCGAGGTCACGCCGTACATCCCGGCCTCGTGCGTGGCGTCCAGGGTGGCCTGGAGCTTGGCGTGGTCCAGCGCGGACGAGGTGGGCTCGCCGACCGTCGGGATCATGGGGGTGCCGTCGTCCGGGACCCGCAGTGGGTCCAGCGGGCTGCCCGGCGCGGCGGGCATGGGAGCGGTCCAGGGAAGCGGCGGCGAGGCCGCGAGCACGGCCGTGCCCCACCCGCCCGCGCTCTCCCCGGGGACGGCCGCCGCCGTCCCGGCCGTGACCGCCGTCGTCGCCAGCGCCGCCGCGGCAAGAAGCCGCCGGAGCCGCCTGGTCTCCATCCCGCCACTCCAGTCCATGAACCGTCCGGGCGTCGCACCCGGTCGACGTCCACTCTGGCACCACAACTCAACGCAAGTCCGACATCAAGGCGAACCGGACATGGAGATGTGACGGGATGGTGATCCCACGGGTTCGCGACGGCCGCCCCGGCCGTTCTTAGGTCCGTCCTAGAATCACCGCATGACCGGCCCGACCGAGGGTCTGCGCGCTCTGAAGAAGCGCCGGACCAGGCTCGCGATCTCGCACACCGCCACCCGCCTGTTCCTGGAGCGCGGGTTCGACAAGGTCACGATCGCCGAGATCGCCGAGGCGGCCGGGGTGGCGAAGATGACCGTCACCAACTACTTCCCGCGCAAGGAGGACCTGGCCCTCGACGTCCACGAGGAGT
The DNA here is from genome assembly GCF_000518265.1 of Actinomadura oligospora ATCC 43269. GTDB lineage: Bacteria > Actinomycetota > Actinomycetes > Streptosporangiales > Streptosporangiaceae > Spirillospora > Spirillospora oligospora. Next base: position 25,310 of record NZ_JADG01000029.1, read on the forward strand.
TCGTCGCCTGGCCCGCAGCGACCGTCAGGGACCGCGCGCCCGGCGAGTCCGCGCTCGCCGCCCTCCGCCGCGCCTACCTGGACGCCGTGGACCGGCGCGAGGCGATGATCGGGTTCAGCGGCGAGCCGTTCGCCCGGCTCGTCGCCGGGAGCCCCACGCTGGTCGCCCGCGTCCGCGAACTGCACGAGGAACGCGAACGCGCCCTAGCCAAGGCCCTCGCCGAGGCGACCGGCGACGCGACCGGCGACGCGACCGGCGAACCGATCGGCAAGGCGACCGGCACCGGGGAAGGGACCGGCGAGGAGGCGGGCACCGGCGTGGCCGGGCTCGGGGCCCGGCTGGCGGCGGCCCAGGTCGGGGGCGTCCACCGGGTCCTGTTCGAGGAGGCCCAGCGCCACGCGGCGGACGGCCGGACCCACGAGGAGATCGCCGCCGCCCTCACCGAGGCCGCGGGCCGGGCGTTCGGCCTGCTCGAACCCTCACTCGGGGGTTACGCCGTGCGGACAGACGAGTAAACCTGGCCACAGTTGTCACGGAGACGGCCTAACCTTTACGCCGGGTTTGTTGGCGAGGGGGGTCTTGCGTGGCGCTGCCGGAGCATCTGGAGCTGCTGGTCACCGATGAGCCGGTCTGCGACTACTGGGCCACCGGCCCCTGGCGCGTGCCCGACGGCCTTTTCGCCGAGATCCGCGACCGGGTCGAGACGCTGGTCAACGACCCCCGCTGCAAGGATCTGACCACCGACGACCTGGAATTGCTGACCGCGCCGTCCCCGCTCGTCCTCGGCGACCTCGTGCTCGCCCTGGAGTTCCTCGGCGGCGGCTCGGCCGTGTGCACCGGATCACACTCCCGCCTCCAGTACCAGTTCTTCGGCAGGTACCACCGCGAGCCCCGCGACCTCATGCTGGAGTTCCCCGCCTGGATCGTGACCAGCGGGAACTTCCGTCCGCTGGAGTGGCTCGGCGACAGCGGCGACAAGGAGCTCGCGCTCACCCTGGCCCGCGAGTCCCTCGACGTCCTGGAGGGCATCGAGCCCCTGGAGCCCCGGCGGCGGGCCCTCGCCCGGCTCCTCGCCGACCCGCCGCCCACCCTGGACATCACCGACCACCTCGTCGACCAGCGCCAGGCGTGGATGGACCACGCGTCCGACGAGATCATCGCCGCGCTGCCCGAGCTCGCCGGGCCGATCGGCTACCTGGAGTGGATCTGCGCCGGGCTCACCCCCGCGCACGAGCACCTGCGGTCCGCCGCGCCGCGCGAGGAGTCCGTCCAGGACCTGTACGTCCACCTGCTGCTCCAGGGCGGGCTCCGGGAGGTCCCGGCGGAGCTGTCCGCCGTGCTCGGCGAGAACGCCTACGGCGAACTGCTGGAGCGGTTCGCCCACGTCAGGGACACCGGGTTCGACGCGTCCGAATGGAGCGAGGGCGTGCGGGCGTGGCTCGCGCGGGCGCTCGGCGCGGGCGAGGCGGACGCCTGCCGCGGCTGGCTCGACATGGCCGTCCGGTTCACCGGATCCGTGCAGGGGCTCCCCGCCGACTGCGACATCCCGGACCCGCAGTCGATCCCGGTCAGCCAGTTCCAGTACGACCTGCGGCGGCTGTTCCGGCCGCGCCGCCGGGTCGTGAACCCGCTCGCCTCGTCCATGGGGAAGGGCACCCCGCGCTCGCGCCGCCCGCGCGCGTCGGCCGAGGTCGGCTCCGACCTGGTCGGCCAGCCTGACGTGGTCGCCGCCCTCGCGCGGATCGCCGAGGGCGACGGGCCCGTCCGGTTGATGCTGGTCGGCCCGGACGGCACCGGCAAGCGGGACGCCGCGCAACACGTCGCCCGGCTTCTGCTCGACCGGGGGGTCACCTCGTCCCCGCTCTGGCTCGCCGACGACTTCTTCGCGGGCAAGGAGGTCTCCGCTGCCACCACGCACCTGTACAACGACGCACGGGAGTCCGCGGGTTCCCGCCTCATGGTGATCGACGGCCTGGACGACATGTCCCGCGACCCGCGCAGCGGCGAGGCGATCGTCGAGGAGCTGCACCGCGCCCTGGACGTCCACGACGACCTGCACGTCGTCGCGCTGTGCGAGCCGGGCGGCGACGAGCGGATCCGCGAGGTCAACCCGGCGCTGTCGCTGCGGTTCGAGGTCGTCCACACCCGCCCGTTCAGCCCGGACGCGTTCGCCGAGCTGTTCTCCCGCGCCCTGGCCGCGCGCGGCGCCCGCGCCCACAAGCGCGCCCTGACCGCCGCCGGGGACCTGCTCGCCCGCACCCCGGCCGTCCGGAACCTGCGCAACGCCCGGCTCGCGCAGCGCCTCGCGGACGTCATCGTCGCCGACGTCCGCGCCCGCACCGCGCCCGGCGAGGAGCCGGTGGTCAAGCGCGCCGACATCCCGGCCCGCTTCGACGCCGCCGGCACCGCGTCCGACCCGCACGTCGAGCTGGACGCGCTGGTCGGCCTCGCGCCGGTCAAGAAGGAGATCGAGCTGATGGTGGCCGGGGCGAACGCCGCCCGGCTGCGCCGCGACGCCGGGCTGCCCGCGGGCGCGCCGTCCCGGCACATGCTGTTCACCGGCAACCCCGGCACCGGCAAGACCGAGGTCGCGCGGCTCCTCGCCCGCCTCTACAAGGACCTCGGCATCCTGTCGTCCGGGCACCTGGTCGAGGTGTCCCGCGCGCAGCTCGTCGGCCAGTACCTCGGCGAGACCGCGGTCAAGACGCGCGAGGTCGTCCGGCGCGCGGTCGGCGGCGTCCTGTTCATCGACGAGGCGTACGCGCTCGCCCAGTCCGACCTGTCGGAGGACTACGGCCCCGAGGCCGTCGCCGAGCTGGTCAAGATGATGGAGGACCACCGCGACGACCTCGTCGTCGTCGCCGCGGGCTACGAACGCGAGATGCAGCGGTTCGTCGCGTCCGACCCGGGCCTGGCCTCGCGGTTCCCGGTGACCGTCCGGTTCCCCGACTTCACCGACACCGAGCTCGTCGAGATCTTCTCCCGCATGTGCGCCACATCCGGACTGACTCTGACCGGCGACGCGTCCGCGAAGGTCGCCGACCTCCTGCGCCGCGCCCCCCGCGGACGCTCCTTCGGCAACGCCCGCCTCATGCGCAACCTGTGCGAACGCGCCCAGGCCCTCCAGGCCCGGCGCGTCACCTCGCTGAAGCGCCCGTCCGCCGAGCGCCTCGCCGAACTGCTGCCCGCCGACATCCCCGACTCGCTCACCGGCACGTCCCGCGCGATCGTCGCCGCCGACCCGCTCGGGTCCCTGGACGCCCTGGTCGGCCTGCGCGACGTCAAGACCGAGGTGCACCGCCTGGCCGCCGAGGCCCGCAGCGCCGAACTCCGCCGCGCCGCCGGACGTCCCGCCGTCTGGCCCACCCGCCACATGGTCTTCTCCGGCGGCCCCGGCACCGCCAAGACCACCGTCGCGCGCCTGGTCGCCGCCGTCCACGCCGACCTCGGCCTGCTGTCCTCCGGCCACCTCGTCGAGGTCGCCCGCGGCGACCTGGTCGGCGGCTACCTCGGCCAGACCGCCCCGCGCGTCAAGGCCGCCGTCGAGCAGGCCCTCGGCGGCGTCCTGTTCATCGACGAGGCGTACGCCCTCGGCTCCGACGCCTACGGCGCCGAGGCCGTCGCCACCCTCGTCAAGCTCATGGAGGAGTACCGCGGCGACCTGCTGGTCATCACCGCCGGCTACGAACGCGAGATGACCGCCTTCCTGGCGGCCAACCCCGGCCTGGAATCCCGCTTCCCCAAGCGCCTGCGCTTCCCCGACTACACCGACTCCGAACTCGTCCAGATCTTCGAGGTCCTCGCCGCCGCCGACGGCCTCACCCTCGCCCCCGGCGTCCGCGAGGCCCTCCGCGCCCTCCTGGCCACCGTCCCGAGGGGCCCGTCCTTCGGCAACGGCCGCTTCATCCGCAACCTCCTGGACGCCGCCGTCGCCACCCAGTCCGTCCGCCTCACCACCACCACGACCCCCGACCCCGCCGTCCTCCGCCCCGAAGACCTCCCCACCACCCTCCCCACCCCGGCCACAGCCCCCGGCCTCTACCTCTGAGGAACAGGGACCGCCGCGAGATCAACCGGGGTCTAGACTCGTCCGGATCCCACCAGTCAGCCTGACTCTGGCAGCGCCGTTGAGGGGAGACCGGTGACCGAGCGAGACTGGCAGCACGACGTGCTCCGCGACCTCGGCATCTCCGACACCGGCCTGGTACTCCTCGGCCCGACCCCACCATCCGAACCCCTCTTCTCCGCGCCTCTCAGCGCACCCCCGGCCGTCCAGCTCCCCGGTCCGCGACCGTCAGGTCAGAGACAAGCCACCACCCAGTTCCAGCGGCCAAGCCCCCTCGCTGCCCCGCCTCAGGCCGAACCACCGGAACAGCCCGTCCCGGACGCGTTCCCCGAGTGGGGCCGCCCCCTACCCCAAGAGCCACCCGAGCCCCGGGAACAACATCCGGCGGAACAGCCCGAACCACCCGAGGCTCAGCTGGCGTCCGTGGACTGGTCCACCGCCACCCACCAGACCTTCACGCCCGAGCCCACCGCACTCGCCGCCTCACCACCCACCCCGCCGACGCAACGGCCTCCGATGCAGCAGGCGGCCCCCGGCCCCTCCGCGGACGAGATGGTCCGAAGAGTCCGGCACGGCGATTCGACGGTGCGACGCCTCGGCCACGGGATGCGGCGCATCGTCGGAGCGTCGGCGGCCGGGGACGTCCGGGACACGACCCAGATCGTCGAGCGGATGAACCGTCCGGTGCCGTCCTGCCGCCGCATCGTCGTCACCAGCATCCGAGGCGGCTCGGGCAAGAGCACCATCTCCGCGCTCGTCGCCGACGTGATCCGCGAACACCGCAGCGACCGCGTGGCGGCCGTCGACGCCGACCCCGGCCTCGGATCCCTCGCCCCCCGGCTGGGCGTCCGCCCCACGCGCTCGCTACGCGATCTGGCCGCCGCCCGCCCGTCAAGCTTCGAGGAAACGGCCTCCTGCCTCACCCAGACCCCGAGCGGCCTCTGGGTACTCGCGGCGAGCAGCCACGGCTCGGTGGGCGCGGACCTCGACTTCGACACCTTCCACACCGGCCTCGGACGACTGGGCCGCTACTTCTCCACAACCGTGATCGACTGCGGAGCCGGACTGGTCTCGCCGCTCCACCGCGACATCCTGACCTCGGCCCACGCCCAGATCTTCGTCGCCCCCGCCACAGGGGACGGCACGCTCAGCGCCCGTGCCGCCATCGACTGGTTCGCACGCAACGGCCACGCCGACCTCCTGCCCCGGACGCTGATCGTGCTCGTCTCGCACACACCTGCCCCCGACACCGACCTCGCCCGCGCCCAACGCCTTCTCAGCGGCGGCGGCCAGTCCGTCGTGACCGTCCCGTTCGACCGTCACCTGGCTGCGGGAGCCTCGATCGACAGCGGCCTGCTCAGCGCCTCCACCCGCGAGGCCACGACCCGTATCGCCGACGAGTCCTTCACCCACTCGCTCGCCGGAGGCAGCACATGAGCCGCGAACTGGTCGTCCTGCTGCCCGAACCACCCGACATCGCCGCAGTCCTGTCGAACTCCGACGCCCTCCGCGACACCGCCCTGTCGATCGCCCACCTGGACGGCGCGACCCTGCTCTACGACGACGAAGGCCGCCTACTCGTCCGCGTCGCCGAGCCACGCCGCATCGAAGTCCCGGGCGAAACCGAACGCCTGCTGGGCGTCCCGGCACCGCTGCCCACCTGGTGGATCGACCTCCGCGCCGCCGCCACACCGGACACCGCGTCCGCCACCGCCCGCCACTGCGCCGAAGCCCTCGCTACCCGCCACCACGGAACCATCTGCACCGCAGAGACGCCTGCATGACCACCTTCGACGCCGTCACGGACCGCGCCCTGGTGGTGCTCTCCGACCGTCCCGTCATCGGGCTCACCAGCGACCTCGCCGAAGCCGAGAGCACATGCACAGGCTCGGGACGCATCGTCCAGCTCGTCACCTCCCCACACAGCCGAATCACCACCGTGCTGCGTCTCCTGGTAACGGCCAACAAGATCGAGTGGATCGTCCGGGACACAGATGGCTACTACGCCGCCCTGACCGGCCACCCCATGCACTGGGACGGCACGGCCTTCGTCCCCCTCTCGAGCGCGACCGACTACGCCCCGGGCTTCGTCAAAGGCCCGGCCAGCCCGCTCGGCACCCACCTCACACTCACTCTGCGCACCGACTCGTCCGCTCCCGGCGCCGCCGTCGAAGCACTGACGAGAGCCATGACCGGCGCCAACCCCACGGGCTGGGACACGTCCGAACCCATCGCCCACCCCTGGAACCTCGCCGACCTCTACGCCGATCCCCCCACCCGCATGGTCGCGGTGGGCCCGGGGCCGTCCCTCGCGCTCTCGGAGCGAACCTCAGCTCACAACGGCACTGCCACCGAGAACACGACCATCACCTTCGCGTTCGCGCTGAACGCGCCACAGCCGCACCGACACCTCCCGGCGATCCTGGCCGCCGCGGCAACGGAGGTCCCCTTCACCTCCCTGCTCGTCCACCAGTCCCCCGGCCGCCCAGACCTCACCGTCGAACCACGCTGGTCAGGAACGTCCACACCCGTCGGCCTGGCCATCACGGGCTTCCGCCCACCCGCCCCCGACTTCCCTTCCGCCGCCGCCGGCCCGATCACCTGGTACCCCCTAGGCGACACCACCACCCCAGCCACCTGGCACCACTACCACCGCCTCCTCCACCACCTCCAGCACCAGCCAGAACACTGACCCAGGAAGGTACAGCGGACCAGAACGCTTCAAGGCACCGCTTCAGGTAGGCATCATCAGCCGACCACTAGCCCAGGACCACTCCGGTTGCAGGTCTGCAGTGACTCACGGTCGAACCGCGTTGCCCGGGTACGAACACCCCAAGCCGGTCCGGAGGCCTGATGACTGCCGGATGGCAATCGAAGGCCGGCAACCTGGACACGGTACTTCTTCGGCCACGGCTTCTATCCGTCAGCGGTTCGGGTCGTCAATCTCGGGACGATGACGCAGCCCAGGCGACTTCGCCACGGCACCCTTGGAGTCGATCTCACTCCTGTTGTACACATGAGCTACCTGGTACATGGTCTCGCGAGAGAGAATGAGTGAGTTCTCTGACTCGACGAGCCGCTTCTGAGCATCCGATCGAACCTTCTCATAGGCGAAGCGGGCACTTTCGCCGTACTCACTGAGCGCTCCGTACTCCAGCCAGGCACCATCGATCGCCAGGCTGCCTTCGCCCCATTTATTCACCGCCTCGTTTATCGTGTCTCCAGCGTGAACAATCCGATCGAGACCGTTTACCCTATACGCGTCCACCATGCCATTCTCCCTTAGGTTCTCAGACCGGCATCCTGGCCGCCAGATCCACGGCAAGCATTTTGGATACATCCTTGCGATTCAGGTGCGCCAGCGTTTGACTTTCAGGAGTGTAGACGACCAGCGCTACGTAGTATCCGCGGCGGACCACGACCCCCAGGGACGGGCCGGAACCATACCAGCAGCTCTCACTTGCCCCAACCGAGATACCGTTACAGGTATTGCCGGACTGAAATCCCCTGAAACTCGCCTTGGCCTCACCGAAGAAATCCCCTCGCGCCACTCTTCTCTTCTGGACGGATATGGTCACGACAACAGATGTTGGGCCATCATCTCCGACCGAATCGGCCCGAGTCGCCCAGGAGCAGCTCGAACTCTCCTTGATCGGACCGCTCTTCTGCTCGAACGAACCGATGATCTTTTTCAGAGTAGACGAGGAAAGCATTTCACAGGGCTGGACGTCCTTGGCGCCAGTGGCCACGAGCTTCGTTCTGATATCCTCCCCGCCATCTCCCCCGGAAGAACAGGCGACCGGCGCGAGCACGGCGAGGGCGGCAACTGACGCGCGCGCGAACAATGCTCGCGAACTCATCCGGAGTACTTCCATTTATCCCTGTCCGCGATAACTGGAGGCATAGCCCTGGGGGCGCGGATCTTTTCCACCTTCCCGCTCAGGGAGGTCATGGCACCGGCCCCCTTGTCCGCAATGCTCTTCACGAGAATGGTGTGACTGTAAACTCTTGATATCCAGACTCTGAGATAGTTTATCAACGCCGTCTGGGCGGCGGCTTTCGCGTCCTTGTCTGCAGCCTCTCCGATACTGGCCTGGAGCTCAAGAGCCTTGTCCAGGGTATCGGCATAATTCTGCATTGCATCATTATAGCGATCGACGATGTCATTATGGATGCTCACCAGTTCATCGCCGGCGGCAAAGAGTGCGTCAGAGTTCTTCGACGCCACCGGGAGAACGGTATCTGTCATATACCCCTTGAAGGCATCAAAAGCCTTGCCTTCCCAGTAACCGCCCAGCTGATTGTACGTCTCCTTGAGAATATCGCTTGATTCGTCATAATGGGAGCTGGCGTCATACCATTTCCCTGCAGCTTTTCTGATCGCTGCGGGCTTCGGCTTGGTCTTCTGTAGAGCTTTATAAGCCTTCAGCACCTCGGTTGCCATGAGAACGGCGTGCGCGACGTTGACAAGCATTCGACCGCTGTCCGCACCGGGCAGAGCTTCCTCGACTTCGGAGCCGGTTCCACCAGCGCCGGCTTGGCCGCGTCCACCTCCGCCCCTGCCCCCGCCAGGCCCCGGACGATTACGTGACATCCTTCGCCACCTCTCAGAATCCGATTTCTCGAGCCGCCTGCTTCATGCCAGCTCGGAGGTTCTGGTTCAACGTCGACCGAGCTCTGCTGATAGCCGTCAAAATATGACCACCGACTTCTGATACTTCCGTCGCGCTCAACCGATCGGGGTCGAATTTGACTCGGACGAGCCGGCCTTCCCCGTTGACGACAACGGATCCGAGCCCATCGTCCATTTTCCCTTCGACTTCAGTAGAGGCGAGCCTGTTGATAACCCCCTCGATCCTCAACTCATAGGCCGCGACCTCACTCTCGACATGGTCCATGCGCCGCGCGGCTTCGTCCAGTGAGGCCAGGCGATCCTCGGCCCTCTGACGTCGATGATCCGATGAAGTGTCCATCATGATTCCCAGTAGGGAGTGTCGCCCTGTTGCTCCCTCAGCGCCTTCTGGTAGCGCTGAGCACGGCCCATACCCCTGTTGATCAGCTCTACGATGTCGCGTTCAAATTCTGCGATACCCAGGTGATCCTCAGGTCGGCGAGTGATGTAAATGGACGTCACCTCACCCCATCCATCCACGACGACATGGATCGCCCCGTCCCTGCTCTGCTCCTCGAATGACTGGTCAGCCAACACGAGCAGGGCCCTTGCCGCTGTTTCAGCGGCCGCATCCGCCTCGGCATCGATTTCCTCATAGGAGGGCCCATCACTTGGCCCGGCACCGTCACCGACGCCCTGCCAGCCGGGTGACGGACTTCCGGTGCGGCGAGGCGACCGGTCGCGATCCATTTCACCGTCAACCGGTTCCGCAACACTTTCAGTCGATTTCTCTGCTTCAGGCCCGGATGCCTCCGGCGTTCCAGCCCAAAGGTTGCGCGCTTCCCGTCGCGCGGCCACCTCCTCTTCGGACGCTGGCGCGTGTGGCGTGCTCCTGTTCAACTCATCTTTGAGTGGGCTCATTGTTGGCCGTCGACTCCCGACATGCCCCGTTGGGTGAATGGATTCATTTACGAGTCGTCTTCCGCTGAAGGCAGAGCATCGATACTCCAATAAAGGAAGTATGGCCACCGCGCCGAGCGCGATGACTGAGGCTCGCCACACCTGCCATCCGGACCACATCCGTACGTTGGTCTCACTGGAATTCCGAAAGTTCCGGTGAGCGTGAGCGATATCTCGATGAAGCCGAGCTAGCTCAGCATGCATCGCCTCGCCGACCTGTTCCATCGCGCATGGGCGATGAGATAGGCCTCCCTCGCGTCACCATTCCACCCTGAGAGAGTCCGTTCCAGAGCCTGGCCGAGTCCTTCTCGAAGGCCCTCGAGTCGCCGAAGGGCTTCGCTGAACTTCTGCTCAGCGTCCGCGACGGCCTGAAAATCTGCTCTAATCTCCCCCATAACCCACCCTTTCAGCCGGGTGGGTTGAGCGGTGCTAACGAATCCAGCCGCGAGCGAAACAGGTCCAGGGCGGGCTGAGGAGCGGTTGAAATATTTCCCCATCGGACTACCTCTTCCGACCACGCCGAACCCCTATAAGCACCACTCCGACGGCAGCCATCGCAACCAAGAGGGCTCCGGCGATCTCTACGTACAGCATCTTGGGAATGCCAGAGTGACCGGGGCGACGCGACTTGTCTTTTGGCGTTCTCACTTGGACCGGGGCCTGTGGCCCGGCTTTCCCGGTCCGCCCCTGGCTCCACCGATCATATCTGGCATAGACAGAATTTGGCGCACCGCTTGGCACATTGTCCACAGCCGCCGAGTAGGGTATTACCGCACCATTTCCTGTGTATCTATCCCAGCCCTTGTCTCCCACATCACGTGCCGTGTTCAGGAGTCGCTGAACGATACGGCGGCCTGACTCGTCCGGGAACCGGGACCGGAGGAGAGCGATGGCCCCCGAAGTGAGCGCTGTGGCACTGCTGGTGCCGTTGACCACACCGAAAACACCGGCCTTGCCAATCGATCCAACGTTCACAGCGGGTGCCGCCACCGCCGTGGAATCACCTGGCGTGCTGTTCCGGTAGACCCCGAGATTCTGATCGAGGCCCCCGACGACAAGGCCCCCCGCACAGTTCGCCGGAGAGCTTTTTTCACTGTCCGTCCCTGCCTTGTTCCCTGCTGCGGCCACCAAGACGGCATCGTGATCAATGGCGTATGAGATCGCGTTTTGGAGCTTGGGGTCACAGCTCGCCGTGTCCGCGCCCACGGACATGTTGATCACCTTCGCGCCGTGGTCAACGGCGAACCGTATTGCCTGTGGCCAGGAGTCCTGGTCCGCAAGGACGGGCAAGATTCTGCTGTCGGGCGCCACGCCCGTCATGCCGGTTCCCTTGCCTTGGCCGGCGATCAGCGCGGCCATTCCGGTGCCGTGCCCACCCTGTTCCGAGTCGTGGTCGGTCCGGCCGTCACCGTGGAGACCCCATCCGACGCTTCCGCCCTTGAGAACGACTCCCTGCAGGTCGGGGAGGCGGGCCTCCACTCCTGAGTCGATCACCGCGACGATGACGCCCGCCCCCTTCGTCATCCTCCAGATCTTCGTTATCTCCCACGCCGAGAACCACCACTCTTCGGAACGTGGGCTGGGCGCCGCAGCGGCGTTCCCCATGTGGAGCGCGAGGAGCAGCGCCACACAAGCCGTCGCGATCCACCTGCGCGGCGCTGCTCCTCCATTCATGGCGATCAAGAATTCTTCCGCCGACCTCGCTCGCCGATGACCCTCGGCGCCGTGGCGTCGTCGTCCTTCCAGACATCCGGCTCTTCGGTCAGCCACGAGGACCGTTCGCGATCCGGCTTGTGGGTACGACCACCGCCGACCGATCCCCCCATGGGCATGCCGCTTGCAGCCCGGCTACCGGCAGTGGCTTCTGCGGCAGATGCCTCTCCTGCGGCCCCGGCCATCCTGCCGTTGCCGATCACGCCGGACCCACGAATGGGAACCCCTTCGCCACTGAGTGCTCCGGTCCCTGAGCCACCGAGAACACCTCTGGGGCTGAGTAGCCCACCACGACCTTGGCCCAGGCCCGGCCGGCCTCCTGGACCGATGCCCTCGGACGGTGTGGAACGACCATTCGGTCCGCGTCCATCCGGAACTTCCGCCCTGGGGCCTGGGTTTCCCGGCCCTCTGCCGATCAGCGGATTTTCGGACGCCTGCTTTCCCCGCCCCGGAAGCCCGGGGCCAGGCGGAATGTATCCAGGCCCCCTTCCGTCTCCCGAGCCCGGTGGAAGACCTGGCTGGTTTCCGTTTGGGGGAGTATTCGGCGCCTTTCCGCCCGGTCCGCTTCCGTTCGGGTCTGACGAACCAGGCGAGGTTCCCTCGAGGTCGGACCCGTGCCCGCCGCCATGTCCGCCCTGCCCAGGAATTGGGTTGTGGCCTTGACCGGGCGTATTGCTGTGGCCCCCACCGCTCCCGCTGCCCGGCTGGTGGCTGGATGGTGGAATCTGGTGGACGCCTGGACCTCCACCGGTACCCGAGGGGCCACCACGTCCGCTGCCGGGGCCAGCACCACCTGCCCCCGGGTATGCCTCTTCTCCCCGGCCCGACCTCGGCCCTGGGAGATTGAGCGAGACGGTGCTGGGGATCTTGGAGTACGCCTTGGCGAGGTCGCTGTTCGTCTTCGCCAGGTGATCCCGCGCCGCCTGGTTGTCGCGCTGCGGAGCGAGGATGTCCGCTGCCCGGCTGGGCTGGGTGTTCGGGTTGGTCGGCGCCGTCTTCGTCGGCATGGACGCTTTGCTGGTCTTGATGGCACCCGAGGCTTCCGTCAGCGCGCCCCCGAACTTGCTGGTCGCCTCGGACAAAGTGCTCGATGCCTGGTTGAGCAACTTGACGTTGGCGACGCCCAGCTCCTGGGCGTCTCCGCCCCAGACCTTGGTGAGCCGTTGCATGTGGGTGACGAGGCTGCCCTCGACCCTGCTCAGCGCATCCGACACACCGGTGTAGCTCGACGCGAGCTCGTCCAGGGACTCGGGAGTGGCGCCCATGAGGAGCCTGTTGATGCTGTCGTAGTCGTACTGGGCTGGATTGCCGTGCGGAAGGCCACCCGGCCTGATCTTCTCTTCGCGGACGTCACCGCCCATGGGGCCTCCTCATGCCTCTCCGTCCTGTCACGAGGTCCGCCAAGGCGAGGGTGGATCGCCCAGGGTCTTACGTGGTCCGTCGCTGGCCTTTTTCGCACCGCCTTCCGCGGTGCTGTACCTGTTGGCGGTTTCACGAACGCGCGCGATGACGGTTCGGTACGCCCTGATGTAGGCCTGGATGCCTTCGACCATGTTCACGTGGGCCTTGCCGACGTTCGAGTGGAGCGCCTTGGCGACGTCCCATCCGCCGACCTCACCGAACTGGGTCTTCAACGCGCCCAGCTGTTGTTCCAGGGCGCTGACATCCTTCTCCATCTCTTCGGCGACCTTCCGGATCTGCTCCGGAACGGCCATGACATGGCCTCGGCCACCGGCGCCGTTGTTGCTGACCACGGGCGGCTTGACGAGCAGGTCCGGGCGGTTGAGGTCGAACGGGATATGGGGGCCTTGGGGAGCGATACCGGGGAGAATGCCGTTCAGGACGTCGTTGGGGTCTTTGGGGGGCATGGTGCTTGGCTCCTTCCGTGGGATCGGAGGGCTCAGCCGCCCCACATGCCGGCGTTGGTGCGTTCGGCGCCGAGGTGGATGTCGTGGGAGTCGCCGATCGCCTGGCTCATGCCGGAGACGGCGGTCGCCATGCGCTGCGCGGCCTGCTTCCACTCGCGCGACTTGGCCTCGTAGGCCTGGCGGGCGTCGCCGTCCCACTCGGCCAGGTGGGCGCGCACCTGCGCGTCGAGCTGGTCCAGCGTGGACTGGTACTGCTTCAGCGCGGCCAGGAAGTTCTGCTGGCCGTTCTGCATCCCGCCGAAGTTGACGTAGGTGTAGCTCATCGTGGTTCCTCCAGGTCTCGGGACGGCCGGCTCAGATGACGCCGCGAAGGTGGTTGACGCGCTCGGTCTTCTGCTGCTCGGCGGCCGCGTACTTGACCTTGGTGTGCACGAGCTTCTCGTGGATGACGTTGAGGTCCTTGAGCACCTTGGAGAACTCGGTCTCGAACATGTTGTAGACCTGCGTGAACGCGGCCGACGACTCGCCCTTCCACGCCGCCTGGAGCTCCGCGTGGTGGCCGTTGAGCTGTCCCTTGATCTGGTTGATCTGCCCCGCGGCGTCCTGGACGTTGCCGGCCGCCTGCTGCATGTGTACCCGGTTGACCGCTGACTGGTTGCTCATCGCTCTCCTCGCACACGTCTGACCTTGGGGTTCACGAGACGTGTCGGCTTTTCAGCCGGTGCGGGGAGCCGGTTGGCGGGGGGGCACTCGACACGGTTCGTGCCTACGAGCAAATTCGATCGTAGGGATCGGCCTGATCTCGTGTCCATAGACGCGCCGACAGCACGGACGGTTCCCTTTCACACGTCCGAACGCGATCCCCCGACGACCTGTGACAGCACTTGTCAGGTCGCTGCTGGAATTTTGTCAGTTGGCCGGAACCGGCCGCGCCGCCATGGCACTCGACAACGCAGGTCCCTCACGGAGCAATTGGAGGAGGTTTCCCGGTACCGGAATCGCCGATTGGGGTGAATAGCCCAATTTCGCCACATCATCGGCGGTCGGCACCGGGTAGCGCAGCCCTTGATCGGTGATCAGGGCGAAGGATTCCGGCCTCTGGCCCGGCGCGGTCAACGTGCCGGCGAAGGTTCCGCCGCCTGGCAGGAACACCTGGTCGAGCCCGGCCGAGGGCGCACCGGCGACGGCGCGCTGGTCGGGGAGCGCGCCGCCCACGGTGAAGCGCGCGTCCGTGGAGAGGGTGCTCGTTCCCCGGTACACCGCGCAGAGCGGCGCTGTCGGGGCGTAGGCCACCGTGTGAGGCGGCTCCTCGGGCAGGTCCCGGCTGTGCAGGTTCGTCGCGGACGCGCGCGAACCGGCCGCCCCTGGAGTGATGTCCCGTTGCGCCACGGAGCCGGTCTGGTCCAGCAGCAGGCGGGCTTGGGTCGCGGAGATGCCCGACAGGCCGTCCGCGAGTTGGACGTACCAACGCTCAGAGGTCCCCGCGACCGGTGGGACGCGGAAGACCTGGCCGACGCGGGCCGGCGCTCCGTCCGGGCCGGTGACGCGGGTGCCCTGGCCCGCGATGGCGGGCGCGGCGAAGTCGGGGCCCTGGGGAAGTCCGTTCAGCCAGCGCATGTCGACGGGTGCGGGGGCCTCCGCCGTCAGGACGCGGACGGCCCGTGGCGTCATCCTCATCCGGATGTTCCGCCACACGAGCCACGCCTGCGGGCCCCCTTGGACGACCACTCCCTCGTTCGCGCCCAAGGGACGGCCCCCCACATCGCGTCCGCCGACCAGTGAGACGACAGAGCTCGTCAGGCCGCCCGTCCCGGCAGCGCTTCGGACGCAGAGCGACCAGGGCCCTCCGGTCAGATGGCCGGGGTCCGGCAGCGACTCGGGTGCGCCCGGGATTCCGGTGAGGGGGCCGCGTGAGTACTTCGCCAGCGACCGTCCCGAGACCAGTTTCCGCTTGATGTCCGTCGTCGGCATCGCCAGCCGGGCGGACGCGTAGTTCGCGAACGGGATCAGCCGGTGATCGGGCGCGCTGTAGGAGTACGACGCTCCGGTCTCCTTCTCGATCAGCACGAGGCCCGGCTGTTCGAGGTTGCGCGCGCCGCCCTTGAGCACGAAGCCGGCGATCCCGAAGCCGGCGGCGACCAGCACGGCGACCATGAGCCCGCACAGTGCCCCGACGCCGGTCCTCCGCAGCGGGGACTCGGCCGCGCCGGGCGTCCCCTGAAGGAGCGCCAGCGAGACCCTCTGGGTCATCAGTCTGTGCGCCTGGTACAGGTCCTTGCGGTTCTGCATCGCAGGTCAACCGGCCAATCCGCGCAGCCAGGCGTACAGGTTCAAAAGACCGAACGCCAGGGGGAACAGACTCACGATCAGCACCATGTCGAGGATGTCCCCGGCGCGTCCCCAGAAGGGGGACGGCTTGTTCACCGGCAGCCGCAGGGCCATCGTCATCATCAATGCCACGCCCAGCAACAGGGGCACCAGCATCAGCAGGACGACCGAACGCGGCGGTTCGGTCAGAGCGACTCGCAAGGCCAGCAGCGCCAGGCCCGCCAGGCCGGACCCGAGCATCCAGAACCTCTGACCGCGCCCGTGGAAGACCCGCGCGCGAAGCAACAGGACCACCGAGAGGCAGGCGCTCATCGTCGTCGGCAGCCAGCCGCGCTCCGGGACCACGAGCAGTTGCGCCGACAGGCAGGCCAGGCCGACTCCGGCGACCAGGCCGGTGGCGAAGCGGTCGGCGTCACGGGTCCGGCGCAGCAGGCTGGGACCGTCGAAGGTCTGGGCCGCGCTCCGGAGCTCCTCGGCGTTCTCCGGGACGGGCGGCAGCGGCAGCCGGGCCAGCCGGAACGCCAGCGACGGGATCGACGCGGTCAGCGCCAGGCACGCCGCCGCGACGCAGGCCGCCACCCCGTCCGCGGACCAGCCGAAGCCCTGGACGCAACCGGCGGCGACCACACCGAGCAGGGAGGTGAACCCCACGCCGAGGAAGGTCGGCAGTCCCTCGGTGATCGCGAACGCGGCGACGACGGCGACGAACGTGACCGCCCCCAACCCCGCCAGAAGGTGCAGCGAACCGAGCGAGAACAGCGAGACCGGACGAGCCGGGGCCAGCAGGCCACCCAGGAAGGCGTACGGCAGGGCGCCGTAACCAAGCGTCGCGCCCGCTCCCGCGTCCCCGATCGCGCGCGACAGCACGATTCCGCCGACGAGCAGCAAGACCGCCACGGTGGACGAGACGATCGCCAGAACCTCCCACGGAGGACCCGCCGCCGCGAGGCCGACGGCGCCGACGGCGAGGGCGGTGGCCGCGGCGAGCAGGCCGAACCGGCGGGTCAGTTCCGGGCGCCAGCGGTCGCCGTGCTCGTTGACGCCGGTCGCGACCACGTCCGCGACGTCGTCGAACGCGGCCTCGGGAATCTGCGAAAGCCCAGGTCGGAAGTAGAGCAGCTCACCGTCACGCACCCCGAGGGCCGACAGGGATTTCGACTCGTCGAAGGGAGCCTCGTCGAGACGCTGCAGAACCCAGCCGGAATGTGCGAGTCCGGAGTTGGCAAGATCGATTCCGGCGACTTTCAGCAGCGTGGGCAGCATGTGCGCCAAAGGCATATCGGCGGGCAGTGACACGTCCACTCGGCGATTCACGGAGACGAGGGCCACGCGGCACAGGTCGACACCGATCGTCGGATTCACTCGGCCTCCCGGAGTGCTCGACTTCGCACCCGCCTCGATCATTAGGATGACCGGTCATTGACTACCAGTCTTGACGGATCGGCGCCAGTCATCGGAGGGGCCACAGAGATGGGCATTGTCCTCGTCAGCCGTCCGGAACGCCCTTCACCTCCGCAGATACCGCAGGGTGAAATCGTTCTGGAGCCTCCGCCGGAGGTGCCCGAGACGGTGAGCCAGGGTTTCTCCGGGATGCTGACCTACCTGCCGATGGCGGCGAGCGGCGGCGCGATGGGCCTGATGTTCATGGGCGGCTCCGGCGGCGCGGGCGGCAACCCGATCATGTGGGTGGCGAGCGGGCTCTTCGCGCTGTCGATGGTCGGCATGGGCTTCGGGCACATGGGCCAGGGGGCGGGCGAGCGCAAGCAGCGGCTGAACGGCGCGCGTCGCGACTACTACCGTTACCTCGACCAGGTCCGCGTCCGGGTGCGCAAGGCGGCGGGGCAGCAGCGGCAGGCCCTGGAATGGACGGGTCCGGAGCCGCGCACGCTCTGGTCGCTGGCGATGAGCCACCGGCTGTGGGAGCGGCGTCCCTCCGACGCCGATTTCGGCCAGGCCCGGATCGGGCGGGGCAGGCAGCGGCTCGCGCTCGAGCTGCTCGTCCCGGAGACCAAGCCGATCGAGGACCTGGAGCCGATGTGCGCGGGCGCGCTGCGCAGGTTTCTGCGCGCGCACTCGACCGTCCCGGATCTGCCGGTGGCGGTGTCGCTGCCCGCGTTCGCCCGGGTCGTCCCCACCGGTGACCCGCAGGCCGTCCGGGCGATGGTGCGGGCGCTGCTCGCGCAGAGCGCGACGTTCCACGCGCCGGACGACCTGCGTATCTCGATCTGCGTCTCGCCGGAGCGGATGACGGAGTGGCAGTGGACCAAATGGCTGCCGCACTGCCTGCACCCCACCGAGCAGGACGCGGCCGGGCCCGTCCGGCTGCTGGCCGGGAGCCTCACCGAGCTGGAGGAACGGCTCGGTGAGGAGATCAAGGACCGGGCCAGGTTCGGCCCCGGCGTCGACAAGGACGACCTGCCGTACCACCTCGTCGTCGTGGACGGCGGCGAGGTCTCACCGGACTCGCAGATCGGCGCGGACGGCATCAGGGGCGTCTGCGTCGTGGACCTGAGCGGAGCGGTGTCCCCGACGTCCGACGCGTCCACGCTCCGGCTGAACGTCACGGACGACCGGCTGGAAATGCTCGAGCGCGATCATCTGGGCAAGGACGTCGTGTCCCCGCTCGGGCGTCCCGACGCGCTCAGCCCCGTGCAGGCCGAAGCCCTGGCCATGAAGCTCGCCCCACTGCGGGCGGGAGCGCCCGAGGAACCGGAACAGGACGCGCTGGCGGGCAACCTCACGCTCACCTCCCTGCTCGGTCTGCGTTCGCCACGTGAGCTCGATCTGACCCGGACGTGGCGTCCGCGCGCGCCGCGCAATCGGCTGCGCGTGCCGATCGGCGTCGACGCCGAGGGCCGCCCGGTCGAACTGGACATCAAGGAGGCCGCGCAGGGCGGCGTCGGTCCTCACGGGTTGCTGATCGGTGCGACCGGGTCAGGAAAGTCGGAGCTGCTGCGCACCCTGGTCCTCGGTCTGGCGATGACGCATTCGTCGGAGGTGCTGAACTTCGTCCTGGTGGACTTCAAGGGTGGTGCGACCTTCCTGGGCATGGACGGCCTGCAGCACGTGTCGGCCATCATCACCAACCTGGAAGACGAACTCCCCCTCGTCGACCGCATGTACGACGCCCTCCACGGCGAGATGGTCCGCCGCCAGGAATGGCTCCGCGCCGCCGGGAACTACGCCTCCCTACGCGACTACGAGAAAGCCCGCGAACAAGGCGCACCCCTCAAACCCATGCCCACCCTGTTCGTCGTCCTGGACGAGTTCTCCGAACTCCTGTCCGCCAAACCCGACTTCGCCGAACTGTTCGTCATGATCGGACGACTCGGACGATCCCTCGGCGTCCACCTCCTCCTGGCCTCCCAACGCCTCGAAGAAGGCAAACTCCGCGGCCTGGACACCCACCTGTCCTACCGCATCGGCCTCCGC
>NZ_JADG01000030.1 GCF_000518265.1 Actinomadura oligospora ATCC 43269
CGACCGGTACTAATAGGCCGAGTGGCTTGAACACACTGAACGTTCAAACCAATCGCTGCAAGAAACACGAGATGATTCGCGTCCCTGTGTGGTTCCCAGAAAACAACTGGGTACCGCTATAAAGTGAATATCCGAGCTTGACGGCTCGAACGAGACTTGCCAACCCGGTGTTTCAGGGTTGTGCGTTGATCGTTCGGTGGTTATGGCGAGGGGGAAACACCCGGTCCCATCCCGAACCCGGTAGTTAAGCCCCTCAGCGCCGATGGTACTGCATGGGAGACTGTGTGGGAGAGTAGGACGCCGCCGGACTATAATTGGTCGAGGGTCGCCCCGATTTCGGGGCGGCCCTCGACGCATGTACGGGACCAGTCAAAGTAGGCTGCAAGGGTCTATCGAAGTACCGAGAAGTGACGGACGTGATGAGCGCGGAAGACGACGGCCGCAGCGGAGGCCGCGAGCGGCGGGGCAACAACGGCGGACACGGGGAGCCCGGCCGTCGCGCGGGCGATGCCCGTGGCGGCTTCAAGGGAAACGGGCCCCGGCGTGACGGCGGACCGCGCGGAGGCGCGCCGCGTTCCGGTGGCGAACGTGGCCGCTTCGGCGGCGATGGCGGCGACCGCGGGCGGTCCGGTGGACCGGGCTCTGGCGGACGTTCGTTCTCTGGTGGCCGCGGTAACGGCGGCGGCTGGCGGGACCGTCCGGGCGGGCAGCGCGACGAGCGCGGCCAGGGCCAGGGGCGTCCGTTCCGTGGATCCGACGACCGGCGCGGTCCAGGCGGCGACGACCGCCGTGAGGGCCGGCCCGGTGGTGACCGGCGCTTCCAGGGCGGCGGCCAGGGCCGTCGCTTCGAGGGCGGCGGTGAGCGTCGGCCCGATGACCGTGGCGAGCGGCGCTTCGGTGATCGCGACAACCGGGGGGGCCGGGACGACCGGCGCTCCGGTGGGCGCGACGACCGCGGTGGTCAGAGGTTCGAGGGGCGTGGCGGCGGCCGTCCGGGAGGCGGGGACTTCCGCCAGGGACGGCGGTTCGACGACCGGTCGGACGAGCGTCGTTCTGAGGGCGGTCCCCGTGAGGGACGCCGGGACGACCAGCGTTCCGGTGGTGGCTTCCGCCAGGACGGCCGTTCCGGCGGCGACCGGCGGTTCCAGGGCCGTGACGAGCGAGGTGGCGGCTTCCGCGACCGCGATGACCGCCGTGGAGGTGGCCGTTACGAGGACCGCGGCGAGCGGCGTGGAGGGTTCCAGGAGCGCGGTGAGCGCTCCGGGGGCTTCCAGGGCCGCGACGAGCGGCGTGGCGGTTCCCAGGGCCGGGATGAGCGGTCTGGTGGCTTCCAGGGGCGCGGTGAGCGCTCTGGAGGGTTCCAGGGTCGGGACGACCGCCGTGGTGGGTTCCAGGGTCGGGACGATGACCGGCGTGGAGAAGGCCAGGGTCGGGATGACCGGCGCGGGGGCTTCCAGGATCGTGGTGAGCGCCGCGGAGGATTCCAGGGGCGCGACGAGCGGTCTGGTGGGTTCCAGGGGCGCGGTGAGCGGTCCGGGGGCTTCCAGGGGCGTGATGACCGGCGCGGTGGCTACCAGGGGCGGGACGACCGCCGTGGTGGGACCCAGGGCCGGGACGACGACCGGCGTGGGGGATTCCAGGAGCGCGGTGAGCGTCGTGGAGGCTTCCAGGGCCGGGATGAGCGGTCTGGTGGGTTCCAGGGGCGCGGTGAGCGGTCTGGTGGGTTCCAGGGGCGCGGTGAGCGGTCCGGGGGCTTCCAGGGTCGGGACGACCGCCGTGGTGGGTCCCAGGGCCGTGATGACCGGCGCGGTGGATACCGGGGTCGGGACGAGCGGTCCGGCGGGTACCAGGGGCGCGGTGAGCGCTCCGGGGGCTACCAGGGCCGTGACGACAGGCGTGGCGGTGGCGGCTTCCGTGGGGCGCGTCGTCCTCAGGACGGGGAGCGACGGTCGTACGGGCCGCGCGACGAGGCGCGGGAGCAGGCGCCGAAGCACGACGACCCGCAGCTGCCGGACGACGTGACCGGCGCCGAGCTGGACGAGGAGGCCCGTGAGGAGCTGCGCACGCTCCCCAAGGACCTCGCGGCTCGTGTGGCGCGGCATCTGGTGATGGCCGGCCGTATGGCCGAGGACGACCCGGAGCTGTCCTACAAGCACGCGCGTGCGGCCCGGCGGCTGGCGTCGCGGGTCGGGATCGTCCGGGAGGCGGCCGGGCTCGCGGCGTACGCGGCGGGTGAGTGGGCCGAGGCGCTGTCGGAGCTGCGCGCGGCGCGGCGGCTGGGCGCGGGTGACGAGGACTACCTGCCGGTCATGGCCGACGCGGAGCGCGGCCTCGGCCGTCCGGAGCGGGCGCTGGACGTGATCAAGTCGGCGGAGGCGGCGCGGCTGGACCAGATGGGCGCCGTCGAACTGCGGATCGTGGAGTCCGGCGTCCGCCGGGACCTCGGGCAGTTCGACGCGGCCGTGGTGACGCTGCAGGTGCCGGAGCTGCAGGACCGCAGGCTGCGTCCGTGGTCGGCGCGGCTGTTCTACGCCTACGCGGACGCCCTGGTCGACGCGGGCCGTGAGGACGAGGCGTCCGAGTGGTTCGCCCGTTCGGCGGCGGCCGACCGTGACGCCGAGACCGACGCGGCCGAGCGGTACGCCGAGCTCGAGGGCCTGGACATCCTCGACACCGAGGAGGGCGAGGACACCGACGGCGAGATCAGCGAGGCCGTGGCCGAGGCGATGCCGGAGGCCGACGAGGCGTCCGCCGAGCTTCCGGTCGAGGACGACCCGCGCGTCGAGGAGGAGCCGGACGCCCCCGAGGTCTACGAGGAGGACGAGGCCGTGGCCGAGGCCGCCGCGGCTCCGGCCACCGCCCCGGTCTTCCTCGAGCCGAAGGTCGAGGAGTTCGAGGACGACGACGAGCTCGAGGACGACGCCGAGGACGAGGCTGACGCCGAGGACGAGGACGAGCCCAAGGGCAAGGGTGACGGCGGCGAGGGCAAGCCGTCCGCCTGACCTGGCGTGAGGCACCTGACGGGCCGCGTTGACGGAGTTGATCCGTCGGCGCGGCCCGTTCGGCGTTTCAGGGGCGGTCAGGCGTGCCGGTTGAGGGCGTGGATGATGCCCGCGACGTTGCTCTCGGTGCTGTTCAGCACCTCGTACTTGAAGGCGAGGTCGGGGTCGACGTCGTCGGCGGTGATCCGGTAGCGGTCGTCGGTGCGGTCGCGGACCATGGCGACGGCGTGGTCGAGTTCGGGGTTCTCGTCGTGGGCGGCGCGGACGACGTCCACCCAGACCCGCAGTTCCTCGGCCGACCGGTCGAGGGTGTCGTCGACCTCGGTGACGGGGCCGTAGTGGGCGAACAGCAGCCGCGACGGGCCGAGGGCCTTGAACTTGTCGAGCGAGGCGAGGGCGGTGTCGAGGTCGAAGTCCGGCGGCGGGGTGGCGGGCCGGACGTCGGCGGTCTCGGGGATGTAGATCCCGGCGGCGTCCCCGACGTACAGGTCGCCGGTGGCCGAGTCGACCAGGCCGACGTGGTGCTTGGCGTGGCCGGGGGAGTAGTGCGACTCCAGGCGCCGTCCGCCGCCGAGGTCGATCACGCCGGTGTCCTCCACGGCGCGGATGCGGGTGGCCTCGGTGGGCTTCAGCTCGCCGAAGAGGGTGTCGAGCAGGTCGCCGTAGACCATGCGGGCGCTGCGCATGAGCCGTTCGGGGCTGGCGAGGTGCCGGGCGCCCTTCTCGTGGACGACGACCTCGGCGCCGGGGTACATCTCGGCGATGTCGCCGACGCCGCCGGCGTGGTCGAGGTGGATGTGGGTGACCACGACGGTCGCCAGGTCGGACGCGGAGACGCCGAGTTCGTCCAGGGCGGCCTTCACGATGGGCGCGGATCCGGCCGTCCCGGGCTCGACCAGGCATGGCCGGTCGGACAGGATCAGGTAACCGGCGGTGATACCTGAGTAACCCGCCATCCGGGTGTCGATCTCATAGACGTCCCCGCCGAGCGGCGTGATCGTGGTCTTGGTGTCCATGACACGATCATCGCGCCGTGACCACCCGATACTCCAGTCCCCCGGCCGGGAGAAGTCAGCGCAGGTCGCCGGTGGCGTGCAGGTCGTCGAAGATCAGCTGGTCCACCGGGGAGACGCGGTCGCGGTCGGCGTAGCCGAGCCAGACGGTCTCGGCGATCTCGGCGGCCGGGGTGAGGGTGCCGGTGTAGTCGGCGGCGTAGCAGGTCATCTTGACGACGATGCCCTCGGCCTGGCCGTGCGCCTGCGCCTCCCAGGTGCCGACGTGCCGGACGGTCGCCGGGTCGAGGGCGACGGTGAGCTCCTCGGCGATCTCGCGGAGCAGGGTCTGCTCGTCGGTCTCGCCCTGCTCGCGCTTGCCGCCGGGCAGGTAGTAGGCGTCCTTGCCATGGGAACGGGTGCTGAGGATCAGGCCGTCCTCGATCCGGATCCACGCCACCTTGTCGATCATCTTCGCCACGGACCGACCGTACCGGACGGGACGGCCGGGCCGTCACGGCGGGGCGAGCAGGCGGAACACCATGCCCATCCGCGGTTTGGGGCCGAAGGACGTCGACTTGCGGGGGACGCGCTCGCCGCCGCCCGCGACGGCCACCACGTCGGTGACCTTCATCGGGTTGAGGATCACGGCGGTGCCGCCGGAGCGGCGGGCGCGGGCCAGCGCGGCGGCCGGGTCGTCGTGCACCACCTCGACGCTGCGCTCGTTCTCCGGGACGCCCCAGACGCCCGCGATGAGCAGGTGGTCCAGGACGGCGGTGTCGAGCCGCCGCCAGGTCGGGGAGCGGTCGGCGGGCATGACGGCGGCCAGCCGTGCCGGGTCGGGGTCGGTGAGCAGGTGCAGGCCGTCCCCGCCGCCGAGCAGGAACGCCGGGCGGTCCGACGCGTCCGCGAGGGCCCTGACGGCGTCGGTGAGGGGCCCGGGCAGCGCGGTGACCTCCATGACGCCCTTGGCCCGTTCCAGGGCCTTGCGGGGCGACAGGCCCGGCAGGACGCGGTGGATCGCGCCGAGCCGCGGCGGGTAGCGGGTCGAGTCGACCAGCAGCGCGAGGCCGTGGTCCCAGGGGCCGTCGCCGTGGCCGGAGCGGTGGTGGCGGGCCTGGAGCGTCCGGTAGGTGGCGTAGCGATGGTGGCCGTCGGCGATCAGCGCCTGGCGGTCGCGCAGGTCGGCGGCGATCCGGGCCAGCAGGGCCGGGTCGGTGATGCGCCAGAGGCGGTGCACGAGGCCGTCGGAGGCGGGGAACTCCATGAGCGGGGCGGCCTGGGCGGTCTCGTCCACGATCCGCGCGGCGTCGCCGCCGCCCTCGTGGATCAGGAGGATCGGCTCGAGGTTGGCGTTCGCCTCGCTCATCAGGGCCAGCCGGTCGCGGACGGGGCCCGGGTACACGTCCTCGTGGGGGAGGATCACGCCCTGGGACTCGGCGCGGAGCCCGACCGCGCCGACCAGGCCGCGCTGGTGGACGGTGTGCCGGTCGGCCGCCTCGTAGACGTACAGGGCGGGGTCGGGATCGACGGTGAGGACGCCCTCGTCCAGCCAGCGGCGCAGGGTCTCACCGGCCTCCCGGTAGCCGCCGCCGGGTTGGCTCGGCAGGATCAGCCGGACGAAGTTGTGCCCGCCCTCCGACAGCAGCCGGCGGCGTTCGGCGTCGTCGATGAGGTCGTACGGGGGTGTCGTGACGGAGGCCAGGTCGCCGACCACGGCGGGGTCGAAGCGGACGCCGCGGAACGGCGCCAGCTCGAGTCCCGCGCCGTCCGCGGGCCCGATGTCGCCGAAGATGCGCGCGCTGAACTCCTCCGAGGTCGTCGTCGGTCCGGAGGGGACGTCTCGTTCCACTGTGGGCATGGTAATCGCCTGAGGGATTCCTCCGGCGGCCGGGTACGGTCGAGATGATCGCAGTCCGAGGGAGGGCAGATGGGCGCTGACGGGCCGGAGCGGCAGCCGGACGGTCCCGGGGAGGATTCGGCCGTCCCGGAGGGCGGCGTCTACGAGTGGTACACCAGGGGGCTCTCATTGCTGAGGGCGGGCAGCCCGGCCGCGGCCGTGCAGTTGCTGACCCGGGCCGCGGAGGCCGAGCCGGCCTCGCGGAGCATCCGCGAGGCCCTCGCCCGCGCCCAGTACGGCGCGCGGCTCTTCCACGCCGCAGCCGACAGCTTCCGGAGCATCGTCGAGGACGACCCGGCCGAGGACTACGCGCTGTTCGGTCTCGGGCTCGCCCTGAGCCGCGTGGGCGACTTCTCCGGGGCGGTCGAGTACCTCGCGCTGGCCGTGGCGATGCGTCCGGACAACAAGGACTACGCCAACGCCCTCCGGCACGCGCGCGCGACGTTGGAGTCGCGGCGCTGAGCCAGGGCTTGGGACGGGACGGACGAGTGCGCCGCCGGGTGTGGCGTGGGGGAGAGGAAGACGTGAAGGGTTCGGACAGGCCGCTCAGCGAGGCTTACGACGTCGCCCTGCTCGATCTGGACGGTGTCGTGTACGTCGGGCGCAGGCCCGTGCCGCGGGCGGCGGAGTCGCTCGCGAAGGCGCGCGCGGCCGGGCAGCGGCTCGCGTTCGTGACCAACAACGCCTCGCGGACGCCCGCGGCGGTCGTGGCGCTGCTCGCCGAGGTCGGCGTCCCGTCGTCGCCGGAGGACGTGGTGACCTCGGCGCAGGCGGCGGCGCGGCTGCTGTCGGAGCGGCTGCCCGCCGGGTCGAAGGTGCTGGTCGTCGGGGGGACGGCGCTGCGGGTCGCGCTGTACGACCGGGGGCTGCGTCCGGTGTCGGTGGCGTCGGAGCGTCCCGCGGCGGTCGTGCAGGGGTTCAGCCCCGACCTCGGGTACGGGCTGCTCGCCGAGGGCGGGAGGGCGGTCGCGCGCGGCGCGCTGTTCGTCGGTTCGAACGGTGACACGACGATCCCCGGCGAGGGCGGCCCGCCGAAGCCCGGGAACGGCGCGTTGCTGCGGGTCATCCAGGCGGCGACGGGGGTGGAGCCGATCGTGACCGGCAAGCCGGAGGAGCCGCTGCACCGGGAGGCGGTGCTGCGCACCGGGGCCGAGCGGCCGCTGGTGGTCGGCGACCGGCTGGACACCGACATCGAGGGCGCGCACAACGGCGGGGCCGACAGCCTGCTCGTCCTGACCGGCGTGGCCGGGCCGCTCGAGGTGCTGACCGCTCCGCCGAACCGGCGTCCGACCTACCTCGCGCCGGATCTGACCGGGCTGCTCGTCCCGCACCCCCAGGTGAACCGGGCCGGTGACGCCGACAGCTGCGGCGGCTGGACGGCCCGGCGCGTCGGCGGCACGGTGGAACTGGACGGCGCGGGTGATCCGTATGACGGGCTCCGGGCGCTGGCCGCGGCGTCCTGGCGGACGGGCGAGCCGGTCCGTCCGGAGGCGGTGGACGGCGCGCTGCGGAAACTCGACCTGCCGTCCGGGCACTGAGCCGGGACGGCCGGGCGCTACAGGACCTTGCGCAGGCGGATCAGGTCGAAGATGCTCGCCTCGATCTTGAGGCGGCCGGCGGCCCACGCCTTGGCCGGGCTGATCTCGTCGTGCGCGAGCGCGATCAGGTCGTCGCTGGCCACGGTCAGCTTGACCTGCGCGGACTTCGGGCTCGCCGTGGGTTGGAAGGGGTCCAGGCCGCCCCCGTGCAGGCGGGTGGCGTAGGCCAGCCCGAGGTCGGGCACCCGGCAGCTGATGGTCCGCTCGACCACGTGCCGGGCGAACTTGTCCTCGTCCACGTCGGCGAGCCGCTCTGCGATCTTGTCGAGCGCGGCGCGGCACTCCTCCTCGTTGGCCATGATCAGGCCGTTCCCCGTCCGGTCGGCGACGATGTCGTTCAGGGACGGTAGCGTTCAGACCGGACCCCGGGCGACCCGGGGCGCGCGGTTCGGGGTGTTCTTGGAGGTAAAGGTTGAGGTCCGACGAGGCCGCGGGGCCGGTGCCGGGAGGAGCCGGGGCGTCCGCGCCGACCGGTGACCCGCGCGTGGACGCGGTCGTCGCCCGGCTGGACGAGCTGGCCGGGCTTCCGGTGCCCGCCCACGTCGAGGTGTTCGCCGACGTCCACCAGCGGCTCCAGGAGCTGCTGGTCTCGGCCGACGACGAGGGTGAGGGCGTGGCGTCCCTCGGCGGCATGCCCCGCCCCGGCGCTCCCGGTCCAGGCGGGCCTGGTCCGGGTGGGCCCGGTCCGGGCGGTATGCCGCGTCCGGGGGGCTTCACGGGTCCGGGCGGCGCGTCGTGAGCCGCCGGCGGCTGGACGCCGAACTGGTGCGGCGCGGCCTGGCACGCTCCCGTGAGCAGGCGGGACAGCTGATCGCGGACGGCCGGGTGAAGGTCGGCGGGCAGGTCGCGGGCAAGGCGGCCACCCAGGTCGACACGGGCGCGGCGATCCTGGTCGCCGAGGACGAGTCCGGCCCCGACTACGTGTCGCGCGGCGGGCACAAGCTCGCGGGCGCGCTCGAGGCGTTCGACGCCCTGGACGTGAAGGGCCGTGTCGCGCTGGACGCGGGCGCGTCCACCGGCGGGTTCACCGACGTCCTGCTGCGCGCGGGCGCCGCGCACGTGTACGCCGTGGACGTCGGCTACGGCCAGATCGCCTGGTCGCTGCGCACCGACGAGCGGGTGTCGGTCCTGGAGCGGGTCAACATCCGCGAGCTGGAGCCCGAGCAACTCGGGCAGCCCGAGGCCGAACGGCCGACCCTGGTCGTCGGCGACCTGTCGTTCATCTCGCTGAAGCTGGTGCTCGGCCCGATCCAGCGCTGCGTCGCCCCCGAGGCCGACTACGCGATCATGGTGAAGCCCCAGTTCGAGGTGGGGAAGAACCGCGTCGGCGCGGGCGGGGTCGTGCGCGAGCCCGAGTTGCGCGCCGAGGCGGTGCGGGACGTGGCCGCGCACGCCGCGACGCTCGGGCTGGGCGTCCTCGGCGTCACGGCGTCCCCGCTGCCCGGCCCGTCCGGGAACGTGGAGTACTTCCTGTGGCTGCGGGCGGGCGCGCCGCCGCTGGCCGAGGCCGACCTGGAGCGCGCCGTCGCGGAGGGACCCCAGTGATCACGAGCGTACGCACCGCCCCCCGGGAGCGCCGCCGATGAGCCGGCCGCCGACGAATGAGCCACCGGTGGGCGACAGGACGGTGCTGGTCGTCGCGCACACCGGCCGGGCCGAGGCGATCCGCAGCGCGCAGCTGGTGATCGGCCGCCTCGCCGAGGCGGGCATCACCGTCCGCGCCCTGGAGGGCGACGCCGAGGACCTGGACTGCCCGAACAAGGTCGAGGTGTGGCCGCGGACCCCGGCCGCCGCGGAGGGCGTCGAGGTCGTGATCGTCCTCGGCGGCGACGGCACGCTGCTGCGCGCCGCCGACCTGGCCCGGCCCGCGGGGGCGCCGCTGCTCGGCGTCAACCTCGGGCACGTCGGCTTCCTCGCCGAGGCCGAGCGGGAGGATCTCGCCACCACGGTCGACCGCGTCATCGAGCGCCGCTACGACGTCGAGGAGCGGATGACCATCGACGTGGTCGTCCGGCGCAACGGCTCGGTCACCGGCACCACCTGGGCGCTGAACGAGGCGACGGTGGAGAAGGCCGAGCGGCAGCGGATGCTGGAGCTGGTCGTGGAGATCGACGGCCGGCCGCTGTCCCACTGGGGCTGCGACGGTGTGGTGATGGCCACTCCGACCGGCTCGACGGCGTACGCGTTCTCGGCGGGCGGCCCGGTGGTGTGGCCCGAGGTGGAGGCGCTGCTGGTCGTGCCGATCAGCGCGCACGCCCTGTTCGCGCGTCCGCTGATGGTCTCGCCGCGGTCGGTGGTCGCGATCGAGGTGCTGCCGGACACGCCGCGCGCCGTCCTCTGGTGTGACGGTGCGCGCACCCTTGACCTGCCTCCGGGCGCGCGGATCGAGGTGCGGCGCGGGGAACGGCCCGTCCGGCTGGCGCGGCTGCACCTGACGCCGTTCACCGACCGGCTGGTGACCAAGTTCGGCCTTCCGGTCACCGGCTGGCGCGGGCGGTCCCGTGCCGCCGCGCTGGTCAGACGGCATCCGGATCCGGGGAAGGAACTCCCGCCGGAGGCCTGTGGAGAGGGCTCCGCGGGCGTCCCCCTGCCGCCTCGCGGCGAACCGGCGGCGGACGGCGGGGGAGCACGGACGGAAGGTGGGAACGCGGGTCCGGCGGCGGACGGTAGCGCCCCCGGCGCGGTGGAGGGACGATAATCTCACCACCGAACGCGGAGAGCGGGCGGATTGCGAGGGGTTGTGACGCGGGTGCGTCCCATGGTCGACGAGGTGCGGATCCAGGGCCTCGGCGTGATCGACGAGGCGGTCCTGGAGCTGTCTCCCGGGTTCAACGTCGTCACCGGCGAGACCGGCGCGGGCAAGACGATGGTGGTCACCAGCCTCGGTCTGCTGTTCGGCGGGCGCGCCGACCCGCAGCGGGTGCGGCCGGGCGCCGAGCGCGCCACGGTCGAGGGCCGGATCGTGGTGGACCCGGGCGGCCGGGTGGTCGAGCGGGTCGAGGAGGCGGGCGGTGAGCTCGACGACGGCACGCTGATCGTGCAGCGGTCGGTGTCGGCCGAGGGCCGGTCGCGCGCCCACCTGGGCGGACGGTCGGTGCCGGTGAGCCTGCTCATCAACCTGGCCGACGACCTGGTCGCCGTGCACGGCCAGTCCGACCAGCAGCGGCTGCTGCAGGCGGGCCGCCAGCGTTCCGCGCTGGACCGGTACGCCGGGTCGGCGCTGACCAAGCCGACGCGCGCCTACACCCGCACCTACCAGCGGCACCGCCAGGTCACCGCGCTGCTGGAGGAGATCACCACCCGGTCGCGCGAGCGCGCCCAGGAGGCCGAGATCCTGCGGTTCGGGCTGGAGGAGATCGAGAAGGTCGATCCCAAGCCCGGCGAGGACGTGGAGCTCGCGGCCGAGGAGGAGCGCCTCGGGCACGCCGACGCGCTGCGCGGCGCGGCCGACAGCGCGCACGAGTCGCTGCTCGGCGACCCGGCGGCGGCGTTCGAGGCCGCGAACGTGGTGAGCCTGCTCGGCTCGGCGCGCAACGCGCTGGAGGCCGTCCGCGAGCACGATCCCGAGCTGGCGGCGCTCGCCGACCGGCTCGCCGAGGCCGGTTACCTGGTCTCGGACGTGGCGACCGACCTCGCCGCCTACGCCGAGTCGGTGGACGCCGACCCGGCGCGGCTGGCGGTCGTCCAGGAGCGGCGCGCCGACCTGACCGCGCTGATCCGCAAGTACGGCGAGGGCGAGTCGGTCGACCAGGCGCTGGAGTGGGCGCGAACGTCGGCGGCGCGGCTCACCGAGCTCGACTCCGACGACGACCGGATCGAGGAGCTGCGCGCCGAGCACGCCGAGCTGACCGAGCGGCTGGAGACCGACGCGGCGGAGCTGACCGCCGTCCGGGTCCGCGCGTCCGAGCGGTTCTCCAAGGCCGTCACCGACGAGCTGTCCGCGCTGGCGATGCCGCACGCGCGGGTGGAGGTCTCGGTCACGCCGACGGGCGAGTTCGGGCCGCACGGCGCGGACGAGATCGAGGTGCGGCTCGCGCCGCATCCGGGGTCTCCGGCGCTGCCGCTGCACAAGGGCGCGTCCGGGGGTGAGCTGTCCCGCGTGATGCTGGCGATCGAGGTGGTGTTCGCGGGCGCCGACCCCGTCCCGACGTTCGTGTTCGACGAGGTCGACGCGGGCGTCGGCGGCAAGGCGGCGGTGGAGATCGGGCGGCGTCTGGCCCGTCTCGCCCGGAACGCGCAGGTGATCGTCGTCACCCACCTGCCGCAGGTCGCCGCGTTCGCCGACCAGCACCTGCTGGTGGAGAAGTCCAGTGACGGGCTGGTCACCCGCAGTGGTGTCACCGCGCTCGACCACGAGGGGCGGGTGCGCGAGCTGTCCCGGATGCTGGCGGGTCTCGCCGACTCCGAGCTCGGCCGCGCGCACGCCGAGGAGCTGCTCGACCTGGCGGCCCGCGACCGCTGACCCGTCCCCGAACGGCGCCCCTCAAGATCGTCCGCGCGGGTTCGCGCGGGTCGTCCTGCTGGGCAAAGCCACCGACAGTACGCAATCGAACACGCCCCGATGCCGACGTTGCAGGTGTCACCCCCCGCCCTCTGGCAGGATGTCAAGCGATGAACGACCCGTCTCCGACCACCGACCGCCCCGTCCGGCCCGCGAAGAAACGGCCGCGGCGGGTGCTGCCGCTCGGCCGCGGGCGGGGTGACGGCCGTCCGGGCGTGTCCGCCACGGCCCGGCTCGACCGCCGCACCAAGAACCTGACCAAGCGGCTGCAGCCCGGCGACATCGCGGTGATCGACCACGTCGACCTGGACCGGGTCAGTGCCGAGGCGCTGGTGTCCTGCCAGGTCGGCGCGGTGGTGAACGTCGCGCCGTCGATCTCGGGGCGGTACCCGAACCTCGGCCCGCAGATCCTGCTGGACGCCGGGATCCCGCTGGTGGACGACGTCGGCCCGGAGATCTTCACCAGGCTGTCGGAGGGCGACGACGTCCGGGTGGACGGCGGAACCGTCTACAAGGGCGGCGACGCGGTCGCCAAGGGCACCGAGCAGACCGCCGAGACGCTCGACGCGTCGATCACCGAGGCGAAGGCCAATCTCGGCCACCAGCTCGAGGCGTTCGTCGCCAACACGATGGAGTACGTCAAGCGCGAGCGCGACCTGCTCATCGACGGCGTCGGCGTCCCGGACGTGGCGACCGAGCTGGACGGCCGGCACGCGCTGATCGTCGTCCGCGGCTACCACTACCGCGAGGACATCGCGACCCTGCGCCCCTACATCCGGGAGTACCGGCCGGTGCTGATCGGCGTCGACGGCGGCGCGGACGCGCTGCTGGAGGCCGGGTACCGCCCGGACATGATCGTCGGGGACATGGACTCGGTGTCCGACGCCGCGCTGACCAGCGGCGCGGAGATCGTCGTGCACGCCTACCGGGACGGCCGCGCGCCCGGCCTGCAGCGCGTGGAGGAGCTCGGCCGCGAGGCCGTGGTGTTCCCCGCCACCGCCACCAGCGAGGACATCGCCATGCTGCTGGCCGACGAGAAGGGCGCGACCCTGATCGTCGCCGTCGGCACGCACTTCAACATGGTGGAGTTCTTCGACAAGGGCCGGGCCGGGATGTCCAGCACGTTCCTGACCCGGCTGCGCGTCGGCAGCAAGCTCGTGGACGCCAAGGGCGTCTCCCGCCTGTACCGCAGCCGCATCTCGGGCTGGTCCCTGCTGCTGCTCGTGCTGGTGGCGTTCATCGCCATGACCACCGCCGTGTTCATGTCGCCGGCCGGGGACGTCATCCGTCCCCTGCTGGCCGACCGCTGGCACGCCTTCCTCTTCTGGCTGACCGGACTGTTCACGTGATCGACTTCCGTTACCACCTCGTCTCCATCGTCGCGGTCTTCCTGGCGCTGGCGCTCGGCATCGTGCTGGGCTCCACGACCCTGTCGCAGTCGGTGACCAACGGCCTCAAACAGGAGGCGAACCGGGCCACCCGGCGCGCCGACGACCTGCGCAGGACGCAGCAGAAGCAGGAGTCCCAGCTCAAGGGCGAGGAGCAGTTCGCCTCCACGACCGGGCCGCAGTACGTCGCGGGCCGGCTGAAGGGCCAGTCGCTGGTGCTGGTCGAGACGCCCGGCGCCGGCGAGGAGGGCGTCTCGCAGGTCATCGACCTGGCGACCAAGGCCGGCGCGACCGTCACCGGACGGGTCGCGATCCAGAAGAAGGCCCTGGACCCCGACGAGAGCCGCACCCTCGACGAGCTGGCCACCCAGCTGAAGCCCGCCGGGTCCGGGTTCCCGTCCGGCGCGGACGCCTACGCCAAGGCGGGCGCGGTGCTGGCCAGCGCGATCGTGACCAACGACGCGGCCAAGGCGGGCCGCGAGGACGCGACCGGCGCGGGCATCCTCACCGGGTTCCGCGAGGCGGGTTACGTGACCACCAGCGGGAAGCCGGGCCAGCATGCGACACTCGCCGTGGTGATCGCGCCCGCCACCCCGTACGGCTCCGACACCGCAGGCGGCACGAAGGCCCTGGTGACGCTGACCGGGCAGCTCGACGCCGCCGACCGCGGCACCGTGCTCGGCGGCCCGAACACCGCCGCGCAGCAGGGCGGTCTCGTCACCGCGCTGCGCGACGACTCGGGCGTGAGCAAGCGGGTGTCGTCGGTGGACGTCCTGGACACCGCGTCCGGGCAGGTGGTCGCGATCCTGGCCCTGCAGAACGAGCTGGGCGGCAAGTCCGGGCAGTACGGCATCGGCCCGGGCGCGAACGGCGGGTACCTGCCGTCGCCGCCGCCCGCCGCCGGGAAGAACGGATGACATCGGATGAGCACTGACCCCGCCCGGCCCGGACGGCGCGTCCTGCGCCTGCTGGCCGGCGCCGCGCTCGGCGCGGTCGCGACCCGCGCCGCCTACACGTCCCTGACCCGCCGTCCTCCCGGTGTCGCCGGACGGTCCGGCGGGGAGCTGTGGGACCGCACCAACCACCGGGGCGAGCCGGTGACGCTGCTGGAGGGGCCCGCGTTCGTCGCGGGCGCCGCGGCGGCGGGGCTGCTGGCGCCCGGAGCGTCCGGCCGGGTTCGCGCGGCGGCGCTGGTCGCCGGGGTGGGCTCGGGCGTCCTCGGCGGCTACG
This sequence comes from Actinomadura oligospora ATCC 43269, assembly GCF_000518265.1. Taxonomy (GTDB): domain Bacteria; phylum Actinomycetota; class Actinomycetes; order Streptosporangiales; family Streptosporangiaceae; genus Spirillospora; species Spirillospora oligospora. The sequence goes on from NZ_JADG01000030.1 coordinate 14,612, forward strand.
ACGACCTGGCGGGGTCCGGTTCCTCGCGCGGGTTCAAGGGGCACCTGGCCGCGCTGGCGAAGGGCGAGGTCACGACCGGCGCGGTCAAGATCCTCGGGATCGGCGCGACCGGGCTGGCCGCCGCCGCGCTGGCCGGTTCGTCCGCGCGGACGGCGCCGGGCCGGGCCGTCGACACGCTGCTGAACGGCGCGATCGTCGCGGCGTCGGCGAACCTGATGAACCTGTTCGACCTGCGGCCGGGCCGTGCGATCAAGGTCGGGCTGCTCGCCGGGACGCCGCTCGCGCTCACCTCGTCCGGCTCGGCCGTGGTCGCCGCGCCGCTCGGCGCCGCCGTCGCCCTGCTGCCCGAGGACCTGGGCGAGCGCGCGATGCTCGGCGACACCGGCGCGAACGCGCTCGGCGCGCTGCTCGGCCTCGCCGCGACCCGGCTGCCGCGCGCGCCGCGCCTGGCCGTCCTCGCGGGGCTGGTCGGGCTGAACGCGGCGAGCGAGTTCGTCAGCTTCACCAAGGTCATCGCGGGCAATCCGGTGCTGAACCGGATCGACATGGCCGGGCGGCGTCCGCCGGAGCCGGTCCGTCCCGCCGAGGTGTCCCTGGCGGACACCGGCACAGGCACGGGCGCGGACGCTTCGGCGGCTCCGGTCACGCCCAACTAGGCTCGCGCGCGGCGTGCCCTCGCACCGCCGCGCGGTTCTTCACCCCACCCGCCTCACCCACTGGATCTGTCGCCGCGTGTTCTCCGATTCCGCCGCCCCGCCCGACCCGTTCGCCGCCGGTGCCGGCGGTGCGGGACGACCATGACGACGAAGCGGAGGGTGGCGTCCGGCATCGCCGGCGCGGCGGTGCTGATCGGCGTGCTGACCGTCCTGTCGCGGCTGGCCGGGTTCGCGCGGACGTTCGCGCAGTCGCAGGCGGTCGGGCCGACCTGCCTCGGGCAGGCCTACTCGACGTCCACGCAGTTCCCGAGCATCGTCTACGAGATCGTCGCGGGCGGCGCGCTGGCGAGCATGGTGGTGCCGGTGCTGGCCCGGCCGGCCGAGCGCGGCGACACCGAGCAGGTGCGGCGGATCGGGTCGGCGCTGCTGACCTGGGTCGTGCTGGCGATGGTGCCGTTGTCGGCGCTGCTGGCGGCGACCTCGCGTCCGGTGATGGAGCTGCTGGTCGGCGGCACCGGGGACGGCTGCGTGCGGTCCGACATCGTGCGGGTCGGCGGGAACATGCTCGCGATCATGGCGCCGCAGATGGTGATGTACGGGATCGCGGTCGTGCTGTACGGGCTGTTGCAGTCGCACCGCCGGTTCGTGGCGCCCGCGCTCGCCCCGCTGGTGTCGAGCGTCGTGGTGATCGTCGCGTACGTCGTCTTCGTGCCGCTGGGGCACGGCTACCAGAACGACCTGGCGCACCTGCCGGTGTCGGCCGAGCTGGTGCTCGCGGTCGGGACGGCGATGGGCGGCGTGGCGATGGCCGCGACCGCCGGGGTCGCCGCGTGGCGGCTGAAGCTGGGCCTGCGGCCGTCGCTGCGGTTCCCGGACGGGGTGGCGCGGCGGGTCGTCCGGCTCGCGGCGGCCGGGCTGGCGACGGTCGCGGCGCAGCAGGTGTCGGCGTTGCTGGTCGTCCGGCTGAGTTACGAGGGGACGCGCGGCGCGCTGAACCTGTACCAGTACACGTGGGCGATCTTCCTGCTGCCGTGGGCGATCCTGGCGGTGCCGATCGCGACCAGCGCGTTCCCGTTGCTGTCGGCGCGGACCGAGGAGGAGCACCGGGAGGAGTTCGACCGGATCACGGCGCGGACGACCCGCGCGGTGATCCTGGTGTCGTGCGCGGGCGCGGCGGTGCTGGCGGCCGTGGCGCTGCCCGCGTCGGCGGTGTTCACCTGGAAGGTCGCGGCGTCCGATCCGCAGCAGCGGATCGTGATGGCGCGGGCGGTCCTGGCGTTCGCACCCGGCCTGCTCGGTTACGGCCTCGTGGCCCACCTGGGGCGCGTGTTGTACGCGTGCCATCGGGGACGGATGGCCGCGATCGCGACGGTGACGGGCTGGGTGGTCGTGATGGTCGCCGACATCGTCCTGGTGGTCGTGGTCGACCGGGCGTGGGTGGTGGCGGCTCTCGGCCTGGGGAACACGATCGGGATGACGGTTGCGGGGGTCCTGCTGTTGGGGACGCTCGTGCGCGCGCGTGGGGCGGCGACGCTGGAAGGTGCTCCGCGTGTGCTGCTCGCCGGGCTCACCGGGGCCGTCGCTGGCGCGGCGGCCGGGTATGGCCTGTCGGCATGGTTCGGTACGGGACACCGGCTGATGGACGTGGGCGTCGGCGCGTTGTCGGCGCTCGTCGCGGTCGTGGTGTTCGTGGCGGTGGTGTTCGTGATCGACGGCCGTGACCTGCGGGCCGTCCTGACCCGGAAGGTCGTGCGTAATGGGGGCTGAGCGGGACGGTCTGGCCGGGGTCCGGGTCGCGCTGGTGCTCGGGACGAGCGCGGGCGGCGTCGGACGGCACGTCCGGTCGGTGGCGGCGGGCCTGGTCGGACGCGGCGCGCGGGTCGCGGTGTTCGGCCCGGCCTCGACCGAGGAGCTGTTCGGGTTCACCGGCGTCGGCGCGCGGTTCGCGGAGGTGGATCTCGCCGACCGGCCGCGTCCGGTGAGCGACGCGCGTGCGGTGGCCCGCCTGCGCGGGCTGCTGCGGGACGCCGATGTCGTGCACGCGCATGGGCTGCGCGCGGGCGCGCTCGCGGTCGCCTCGTGCGCGCGCGTGGCGACCAGGCCGCTGCACATGGGACGCGGGCCGGTTCCCGTTGTGGTGACGCTGCACAATGCCGTGATCGCGGGTGGACGAACGGCCGCCATTTACGGGGCGCTCGAACGTGTCGTCGCGCGCGGGGCGAGTGCTGTTCTCGGTGTTTCACCTGACCTTGAGGAGCGGATGCGTTCGCTGGGCGCGCGCCGGGTGGAGCATGCGCTCGTCCCCGCGCCCGCTCGTGGGCCGATGCCGGGTCCGGAGGCGCGCGGGATGATCCGGGACGAGCTGGGCGTGGGCGAGCGGCCTCTGATCGTGACCGTGGCCCGCCTCGCCGACCAGAAGGGCCTGCCGACGCTGCTCGACGCGTCCGCCGGGTGGGCGCGCCGCTCTCCGGAGCCGCTCGTCGCGGTCGCGGGAGAGGGGCCGTTGGAGGACGAGCTGCGGGCCCGGATCGAGGCCGAGGGCCTGCCCGTCCGGCTGCTCGGCCGCCGCCCGGACGTGCCCGCGCTGCTCGCGGCATCCGACGTGGCCGTCCTGCCGAGCGTGTGGGAGGGGCAGCCGCTGATCCTCCAGGAGATCCTGCGCGCCGGACGGCCTCTGGTCGCGACGCGCGTCGGCGGTGTCCCGGGCATGGTCGGCGAGGAGGGCGAGGCGGCGCTGCTCGTCCCGGCCAGGGACCCGGCGGCCCTGGAGAAGGCGGTGGGGCGCGTCCTGGACGACCCGGCCCTCGCCGTCCGGCTCGGCGCGGCGGCGGCGCAGCGCGCGACCGGCCTGCCGACCGAGGACGACGCCGTGACGCAGCTCACCGGGCTGTACCGGGAACTCGTCCGTCCCTAGCGGGAGTTCGTCCGGGGCGTGGCGGGGCGTGGCGGAGCGGACAGGAGTGGTGGGGCGGACAGGCGTGGCGGGGCCGGGAGGGCAGGCCGGACGGGCCGCCGGGCTGGTCGGGCGGGCCGGTCTCGCGGGCCCGCTTCGGGAATGCGCTGACCGTGATGTACCGTTAGTCCCAGGTGGAGGGGAGTATCCCTGCGCGCGGTTCCCGTCAGTACGGGCGATCAGCATCGTCCCGGGTTCTGCGGTCCGGCACCTTCGGTGCCCGGCGGGAGAGACCTCCGGCAGTTTCGCATGCCGGAGGAAGTCCTATGCACGTCACACCCCTGGTCTGGGCACTCACACTGATCGGCCTGGTCGCGGTCATCGCCGTTGATCTGTTCGTGATCAACCGCGATGAGAGCAAAGAGTTCACGACGCGACGGGCCGGTTTCTGGTCCTGCGTCTACATCGGGCTCGCCGTCCTGTTCGGCCTCGGGGTCTGGGCCTTCTCCGGCGGGACGTACGCCGCGCAGTACTTCGGCGGTTTCGTCACCGAGAAGAGTCTCAGCGTCGACAACCTCTTCGTCTTCATGGTGATCCTCGCCAGGTTCGCCGTGCCGAGGAACGCCCAGCACACCGTCCTGATGGCGGGGATCGTCATCGCGCTGGTCCTGCGCGGCATCTTCATCGCGGTCGGCGCGGCCGCCATCGCCCAGTTCACCTGGGTCTTCTTCATCTTCGGCGGGTTCCTGATCTGGACCGCGTGGGGCCTGGCCCGGGAGAAGGACGAGGAGGCGGAGTTCAAGGAGAACGCGCTGCTGCGCTGGTTCCGCAAGGCCATCCCCGTCCGTGAGGACTACGCGGGCCACAAGATGATGGTCCGCAGCGGCGGCCGGTGGGTCGTCACGCCCCTGATGATCGTGATGGTCGCCATCGGCAGCACCGACGTGCTGTTCGCGCTCGACTCCATCCCGGCGATCTTCGGCCTGACCACCGAGCCGTACCTGGTCTTCACCGCCAACGCGTTCGCCCTCATGGGCCTGGTCCAGCTGTACTTCCTGCTGGAGGGCCTGGCCGCCCGGCTGGTCTACCTCAGCAAGGGACTGGCGTTCATCCTCGGGTTCATCGGGGTGAAGCTGGTGTTCCACGCGATGCACGAGTACGGCGTGGACTGGGCCCCGGACATCCCGATCTGGCTGTCCCTGTCGGTGATCGTCGGGGCGCTCGCCGCGGTCACCGTGGCGAGCCTGGTCTCCGAGCGGCGGCAGGGCGCCCGGGACGCGGTCGGGTCCGGCGCCGAGACCGGCGGTGGTGCGGGGTCCGGCGGCATGGAGTCCGGCGGCGGTGTGGAGTCCGGCGATCGGTGAGAGTAGGGTCACAGCCGCCACGTAACAGAACTCCGTTCTAGAATCGGAGTCGAACAGGCGGTCTGAGAGAAGGTGACGCATGGCCATCGGGTTGACCGAGGAGCATGAGGCCCTCGCCGAGTCGGTACGCGGTTTCGCCGAGCGCTACGTCCCCGAGGCGGTGGTACGGGCGGCGCTGGAGGCGGACGCGGAGACCCGGCCGCCGTTCTGGTCGGCCCTGGCCGAGCAGGGCCTGCTCGGCCTGCACCTGCCCGAGGAGCAGGGCGGGCAGGGCTACGGCCTGCTGGAGCTCGCGGTGGTGCTGGAGGAGCTCGGCCGCGCCGCCGCGCCCGGCCCGTTCCTGCCGACCGTCCTCGCGAGTTCGGTGATCGCGGCGTCCGGTAACGCCAAGGTCCGCGCGGAGCTGCTGCCCGGCCTCGCCGACGGCTCGGTCACCGCGGCCGTCGCGCTCGGCGGGAGCCTGGTGGCCGTCCGCGAGGACGGCGCGCTGACCGTCACCGGCTCCGCCGAGGCCGTGCTCGGCGCGTCCCTGGCCGACGTGATCGTGCTGCCCGCCGGGGACGAGTGGGTCGCGGTGGACGCCGTCGCCCTCACCGTCACCCCGGTGGAGTCGCTGGACCGGGTGCGCCGCGTCGCCCGGGTCGAGGCGGACGGCGTGCGCGTCGCCGCCGACCGCGTCCTGGACGGCGTGACGGCCCGCCGCGTCGCCGACCTCGCCGCCACGCTGTTCGGCGCGGAGGCGGCCGGGCTCTCGGGCCGGCTGGTCGACACGGCGTCGGAGTACGCCAAGGTCCGCGAGCAGTTCGGACGTCCGATCGGGCAGTTCCAGGGCGTCAAGCACAAGGCCGCCCGGATGCTGATCGCCGCCGAGCAGGCCCGCGCCGCCGCCTGGGACGCCGCCCGCGCGCTCGACGAGGGCGCCGAGGAGGCCGGGTTCGCCGCGGCCGTGGCCGCCGTCATCGCGGTCGACGCGGGCGTGCGGACCGCGCGCGACGCCATCCAGATCCTCGGCGGCATCGGCTTCACGTGGGAACACGACGCGCACGTCTACCTGCGGCGCGCGCTGACGCTGCGGGCGCTGCTGGGGTCGTCCAAGCATTGGGCCGCGCGGGTCGCCGAGCTGGCGCTCGCCGGGGGCCGCCGCGAGGTCGAGCTGGAGCTGTCCGACGACACCCAGCCGCTGCGCGAGCGCGTCCGCGCCGAGATCGCCGAGCTCGCCGCGATCGAGGACAAGGGCGAGCGGAACCGGCGGATGGGCGACGACGGCTGGACCGTCCCGCACTTCCCCGAGCCCTGGGGGCGCGGCGCCGGACCGGTCGAGCAGATCCTCATCCAGCAGGAGCTGCGGGCCGCGAAGGTCAAGGCCCCGAACCTGGTCATCGGCGCGTGGCTGGTGCCCTCGCTGGTCCGGTACGGCACCGAGGAGCAGAAGGAGCGCTTCCTGCGCCCGACGCTGCGGGGCGAGCTGGTGTGGTGCCAGCTGTTCTCCGAGCCCGGGGCGGGGTCCGACCTCGCCTCGCTGTCGATGAAGGCCGAGCGGGTCGAGGGCGGCTGGAGGCTCACCGGGCAGAAGATCTGGACGTCGGTCGCGCAGTTCGCGCAGTGGGGCTTCTGCATCGCCCGCACCGACCCGTCCGCGCCCAAGCACGACGGCATCACCTACTTCCTGGTCGACATGAAGGCCGAGGGCGTGGACGTCCGGCCGCTGCGCGAGCTGACCGGCGAGGCGATCTTCAACGAGGTGTTCCTCGACGAGGTGTTCGTCCCGGACGACTGCGTGGTCGGCGAGGTGAACCAGGGCTGGCAGGTCGCCCGCAACACGCTGTCGAACGAGCGGGTGTCGCTGTCCACCGGCGGCGGGCTCGGCATGGGCGTGCCGGAGCTGCTCGACTTCTTCAAGGGCAGGGAGCCGGACGCGGTCGCGGCCACCGAGGTCGGCGCGCTGGTCGCGCAGGGCCAGTCGATCGACCTGCTCGGGCTGCGCACCACGCTGAAGCAGCTGAACGGCGTGGAGCCGGGCGCGGAGTCGAGCGTCCGCAAGCTGCTCGGCGTCCAGTTCAACCAGGAGGTCGCCGACTACTGCTGGGCCGCGCAGGGCGTGGCGGCGACGACCGAGGTGCCGCTGACCGAGTCCGGCATCGTCGCCCGGGCCATGCTGTTCAGCCGCGCGATGACGATCTACGGCGGCACCACCGAGGTGCAGCTGAACATCATCGGCGAGCGGCTGCTCGGCCTGCCCCGCGACCCCGAGCCCGGCAAGTGACGGGCGACCGGTGACGGGCCAACCGGTGGCGGGCTGGCCGTTGACGGGCTGGTCAGTGAAGGGGTGATCGTCGCCGTGTGCCGTCCCCGGGGCTCAGTCGCGCCGGGGACGGTGCATGTACGAGACGTTCAGCACGACCAGCGCGATCCACACGAACAGCACCGCGGGCGTGCCCGCCAGGGACGCGCTGATGGCCGTGAGCGGGATCGACACCACCAGGCTGAGCAGGACCAGCGTGAGCGAATGGTCGCGTCCGGCCCCGCGGAGGCGGGGGAGTCGCGGCGCCGGGCGTGGCTCGGCGTGCGCGCCCGCGCTCATCCGGGCCGCGATCTGCTCCTCGATGCGGGCCGCGATCACGTCCGCGAAGGCCGCGTCGTAGTCGGGGCCGAACTCGCGGCGGGCCGCCAGGCCGGCGGCGAGGTCCTCACGTGGAACGGTCATGGTCATGTTGTAGGGCGGCGGGGGCATCGGCGTCCTCACCCCGGCGGGCGATCCCTCGGGTACCTCCTCAGGGTGAGGCCCCGGACGGGGGTGAATCGAGGGGCGACGGGGGCTGCTGCCTGGGGCTACCCGCCGGTAAACTGCCGGTCCCGTCCCCCAGAGAACACCCGGAGGTCCAGGTGAGCATGCGGACACGCGCCGTGTCTCGGCTCGGCTGCGCCGCGCTCGTCGCGGCCCTCGTCACCGTCGGCCTCGGCGGCTGCGGAGGCGGCGGCAAGGACGCCGCGAAGAGCGACGGGGACGTCCAGCCCGCCAAGCTCGCGCCGCTGCCCAAGGTGAACCCCGCCGACGTCAGGCCGCTCGTCGGGCGCTGGGACGGCGCGGGCAAGGACTACTTCCAGTTCGGGGCCGACGGCAACGGCGTGTGGAAGAAGGAGGGGCAGACCCTCTGGAGCGGCCTCGCCATCCCGGACGGGCAGTCCAGGTTCCGGTTCTCCTGGCAGGGCGGCGACCCCAAGAGCAGCAACTACTGGGGCGCGACCCTCAGCGACGACGGCAGGAAGATGACGTTCTCCGGGACCGGGCTGACCTACGCCAGGACCTCCGGCGGCAAGCCGTCCGGTGGGAAGACGCCCGGCGGCAACCCGACCACCCCGAAAGGCCACTGAATGACGGTCCACGCCCTGTTCGCCTCACCGGACGACGTCGCGGCGCGGCTCGCGGCGGGCGGCTACCTCACCGACGAGTCCATCGCGACCACGGTGTTCCTGGCGCAGGCGCTCGGCAAGCCGCTGCTGGTCGAGGGGCCCGCAGGGGTCGGCAAGACCGAGCTGGCCAAGGCCGTCGCGCGCGCGTGCGAGGCGGAGCTGATCCGCCTGCAGTGCTACGAGGGGCTGGACGAGGCGCGGGCGCTCTACGAGTTCAACTACAAGAAGCAGCTGCTCGCCATCCAGGCCGCGCCGACCGACCGGGGCTGGCAGGAGACGCACGACGACATCTTCTCCGAGGACTTCCTGCTCGAGCGCCCGCTGCTCGCGGCGATCCGGCGCACCGGCCCGACCGTCCTGCTGATCGACGAGGCCGACAAGGCCGACGTCGAGATGGAGGGCATGCTGCTGGAGGTGCTGTCGGACTTCCAGGTCACCATCCCCGAACTGGGCACGGTCGCGGCGACCCGGCGGCCGTTCGTCCTCATCACCTCCAACGCAGCGCGCGAGCTGTCCGAGGCGCTCAAGCGGCGCTGCCTGTACCTGCACCTGGACTATCCGGCCGCGGACCGCGAGCGCGACATCGTCCTCGCCCAGGTCCCCGGGATCGAGGCGGAACTGGCCGAGCAGCTCGTCCGGACGGTCGGGACGCTGCGCGCGCTGGAGGTCAAGAAGGCGCCGTCCATCGCCGAGACCGTCGACTGGGCGCGCACCCTGCTCGCCCTCGGCCTGGACGAGCTGGACGAGGCGGCCGTCGCCCGCACGCTCGGGGTCGTCCTCAAGCACGTCTCCGACCAGGAGCGCGCCCGCAAGGAACTCGGCCTGAAGGGCTGACGCGTGGCCTCCCTCATCGACCGGCACACCGCGTTCGTCGCGGCCCTGCGCGAGGCCGGGCTGCCGGTGTCGGTCGCCGAGGGCCTGGACGCCGTCCGCGCCCTCCAGACCGTGGACCTCCTCGACCGCGAGACGCTGCGCGCCGCCTATGCGGCGACCATGGTGAAGCGTCCGAGCCACCGTCCGGTCTTCGACACGCTCTTCGACCTCTGGTACCCGTCCGCGCTCGGGGACGGGTCGGTTCCCACGTCGGACCGTCCCGCGCGCACGAAGGGCGGGGACGGACGTCCCCTGCCGCCGCCGCTCGACCCTGCCGTCCAGGAACGCCGCCAGGCGCTCTTCGACCTTCTGCTGAACGGCGACGACCCGGGCCTGCGCCAGTTCGCCCGGGCGGCCGTCAGCGAGTACGGCCAGGCCGAGGGGCAGCAGTCGTGGTTCGCGACCGGCGTCACGCGCGCGCTGTCGCCCGAGACGCTCATGGCGAACCTGCTGAACGCCGTCCTGACCGGTCAGGAACGCGGCGGCATGGCCGAACGCGTCGCCCGCCGGACCTTCAACGACCGCATCTCCCGCTTCCAGGACCTGGTGGCCACCGAGGTCCGCCGCCGCATCGCCGAGGACACCGGCGTCGAGCGCACCGCGCGCATCTCGTCCCGTCCGCCGATCGAGCACCTCGACTTCAACCGGGCGAACCGCGCCGAGCTGGCCGCGCTGCGCCGCGAGGTGTATCCGCTGGCCCGGCGCCTGGCGGCCCGGCTCGTCCAGAAGCAGCGCGCGGGCAACCGGGGCCGCCTGGACTTCCGGCGGACGGTCCGCGCGTCCCTGGCGAGCGGCGGCGTCCCGCTGACCACGCGCCACCGTCCGCGCCGTCCGCACAAGCCCGAGCTGGTGATCCTCTGCGACGCCAGCGACTCGGTCACGGCGTTCGCGCACTTCACGCTGCTGCTGACGTTCGCGCTCCGCGAGCAGTTCAGCAAGGTCCGCGCGTTCGCCTTCATCGACGGCACCGACGAGATCACCAAGTACTTCGCCCCCGGCGCGGACGTCGTCGACGCCATGGCCCGCATGGCGAGCGAGGCGAACCTGGTCTGGATCACCGGCCGCTCCAACTACGGCAACGCCATCAAGGTCTTCGCCGACCGGTACGGCGACGCGGTCACGTCCAGGACGTCGCTGCTGATCCTCGGCGACGCCCGGTCCAACTACGGCGAGCTCTCGCTGCCCGTCCTGCGCACCCTCGTGGACCGCGCGCGCCACGCCTACTGGCTGAACCCCGAACCCCGCGCACAGTGGGACACCGGCGACTCCGCCGCGTCCCACTACGGCGAGCTCCTCCCCATGTTCGAGTGCCGCAACCTCGCCCAGCTCGCGACCTTCATCGAAGAACTCGGCTGACTCCGCTCGCCGCCAGAGGCCGAGGTCAGCGTGAGACGACGGTGGACGTTGTGGCGTGGGCGCTCAGGCGGCGGGTCAGGGGGACGGCGAGGACGGCGCCCAGGGCGCAGAGGACGGCCGAGACCAGCAGGGCGAGGTTGAAGCCGTGGGTGATGGCGTGGGGCGTGGCGCCGCCGTTGGTGGTGATGGCGAAGACCATGGCGACGCCGAGGGCGGCGCCGGTGTAGCGGGCGGTGTTGTTCGCGCCCGATCCCATGCCGGCGCGTTCGGGCGGGACGCTGTCGACGGCCAGGCGGGCGAGCATGGCGTTGGCGAGTCCGCTGCCGACTCCGGCGACCAGGAGGCCCGGGGCCAGCCGCCACCAGGACGTGCCGGGGCTCATGCCGAGCATCGCCAGTTCGCTGACGGCGCTGAGGGCCAGGCCGGCGCCGAGCAGGTGGCCGGCCGGCCAGCGGGCGGGCAGGCGGCGGGCCTGGAGCGCGACGGCGTAGGACGCGCCGGACCAGATCGCCAGCACCAGTGAGGCGGCCAGCGGGGACAGGCGCATCGCGCTGACCATGACCGTGACCAGGTTGCTCATCAGGCCGATCACGCCGAGGCCGGTGATCATCGCGCCGCCGACCGAGAGCAGGAACGCCGGGCGGCGGAACAGGCCGAGGTCGAGCATCGGGGACGTGCGCCGGGACTCCACGGCGACGAACGCGGCCAGCAGGACGATCGCGGCGGCCAGCAGGGCGAGGACGGACGGCCGCGTCCAGCCGGTGCGGCCCAGGGTGACCGCGGTGAGCAGCGCCGAGACGCCGCCGACCATGGTGACCAGGCCGGGCAGGTCGAGGCCGCGGCGGTGTTCGGCGCGGGACTCGGGCAGCGCGCGGGAGGCGGCCGTCAGCGCGAGGGACGCGACGACGGTGACCCAGTACCAGAGCCGCCAGTCGGCGAGCTGGGTGAGCCAGGCGGCGGCGATCGGGCCGAGGGCGATGCCGAGACCGAGCATCGCGCCCCAGAGGCCCGCGGCGCGGGCGCGGGCGGCGCCGGTGAAGGTGTGGCCGATGATGCCGAGGCCGGTCGCCAGGAGCGCGGCGGTCGCGACGCCCTGGACGATGCGTCCGACCACGAAGGCGGCGGAGTTCGGGGCGAGGGCGCAGCCGACGCTGGAGAGGGCGAGCAGGGCGCCGCCGAGCGCGAAGAGGCGGCGTCTGCCGTGGTCGTCGGCCAGGGCCCCGACGGCGAGGAGGGCGGCGGCGAGGCCGAGGCTGATCGAGCTCATCACCCAGATGCGGGCGGTGGTCCCGGCGTGCAGGCCGCCGGCGGTGTCGGCGAGGGTCGCGATCGGCGCGGTGTAGTTCATCAGGCCCAGCAGGGTCGCGGCGCCGGGCAGGGCCACGGCGGCGGTCAGGCCCGGGGGACGGGACGCGCGCCGTCCGGCGTCGGGGGTCGCCAGGGTCGTCATGCGGAAACTCCTAGTTCAATGAACGAACCATGTCGGCCGCGACCGTACCACGGTTGGTTCGTTCATTGAACTGGCGGGGAGGTAGTCTGCACGGCATGGCACTCGGGAAGGACTACTCCGGGCAGGACTGCACGCTGGCCCGGGCGCTGGAGGTGGTCGGCGAGCGCTGGACACTGCTGATCGTCCGGGACGCCTTCTACGGCGTCCGGCGGTTCAGCGACTTCCTCGCCCACCTGGACATCCCCCGCGCCGTGCTGTCGGCGCGGCTGTCCACGCTGGTCGGGCACGGCGTCCTGGCCAAGGAGGGGCACGAGTACGTGCTGACCGAGGCGGGCGAGTCGCTGTGGCCGGTCGTGCACGGGCTGGCTCGCTGGGGCGAGCAGAACTTCGGCGAGAACGGCGTCTGCCGGCTGTTCGTGCACAGAGCGTGCGGCACCCGGATCGACCCGGACGGCACCTGCCCGTCCTGCGGCGGCGGCCCGATCCGTCCGGGCGAGTTGGAGACTCACCCCGGCCCTGCTTCGAGGCTGCGCGACGACCCGGTCACCAAGGCCCTCCGCACGCCCCACCGCATGCTCACGCCCGTCGAGACCTGACCCGCCGAGACGCTGAACTGTCGGGACCTGACCCGTCGAGACCGGGTTCGCCGGGCCCGGAGGGTCAGGCGCCCAGGGCTCGGGCGATGAGGTCGGCGACGGCCTCCGGGTCGACGTGGTGGCCGCTGAGCTGGGCCAGGTGCTCCTGGTAGAGCAGGACGGCCGCGAACGTGGCGGCGGCGACCTCCAGGCGGGCCTGGTCGCCCCGCGCGCCCGGCAGGGCCATCTCCAGGGCCAGCCGCGCCCGCCGGACGACCTCGCCGTTGAGCACGCGGAGCCGCTCGCGGACGGTCGTGTGCGTGTCGGCCTCGCGGAACAGGATGCGCCGCATCGCGGGCGAGGCGCGCAGCGGGAAGCCGCGCGCGAGCCGGGCCAGCGTCCCCGCCGGATCCCCGGGGACGGCCTCCAGCCCCGCCGGGTCGGCGGTCTCCTCGATCTCGGTGCGTTCGGCGACCAGCGTGACCAGGACGTCCATCTTCTGCGGGAAGTAGTGGAAGACCAGGCCCTTGGGGACGTGCGCGCTGCGCGCGATCCGCGCCGTGGAGGTGCCCTCGTACCCGCCCTCGGCGAAGAGCGCCTCGGCGGCGTCCAGGATCCGGGTCCGCGCGTCGGGCCGGGCCGGATCGTCGCCGGGGGCGGGAGGGACGGTGGGGGAGGAGGTGCCGGCCGGGCGGGACGGCGGGGTGACAGGTGTCATGATCGGCCTCCCCGATGGCCGCCCGGCCGTCAGGTGCCGGTCAGCGCTTCACCGTGCGGGTGCGGTACGCGACCCACAGGCCGACGATAGTCGCGGCGCCGCCCGCGATCCATGCCGTCCAGGCCGCCGCGCGGCCGTCGGTGAACTCCCACGCCCACGGCGAGACGAAGAGCAGGAGCGCGAAGGTGGTGGTGGTCCAGACCGCCGGGCCCACGCTGCCGAGGAGCGGGAACAGGCCCGCGACCAGCAGCAGGGCGCCGAGGACCATCAGTGGCAGGCGAGCGTCGCCGTCCGTCCACAGGTCCGGGGCGACGAGGGCGGCCAGTCCGGCGACGAAGGCGACGGCGTCCTCCCATGCCAGCTTGCCCATGGGATACCTCCCGGGGGAGATGGGTTGTTTGTCTGTTCTGGTGATGCCCTGACTGACCGGCCGGTCAACGTTTCGCCGCGACAGTCGGGAGTGTCCGCAGTGTCACAGTCCTCTGGCTGATCAATTGGGACGACTGTGATGTACGGAACACCTGGGACGACCGGATACGCTCCTCCTTCGTGGAGGACGTTGCGGTGGACGAGGGCGTGGACCGGCGTGCCCGCGCGTCCTCCGGCGGCCCCCGGCGGCTCGGCGCCCTGCGGCGGCTGATCGACGGCCGTCCCGGGGACACCCGGGCCCAGGTCGCCCGCCGCGCCCGCGTGCTGGTGACCCTCGCCACCGGTCTCGCCAACCTCGGCGGCGCCCTGGTCGTCCTGCTGTTCACCTGGGTCGTGCCGAATCCCGGCGGCCCCTTCCCGCACCGCCTCCAGACCGTGAACGTGTGGGTGTTCACCGCCTACGTGGTGCTCGCGGTCCCGGGCGGGCTGCTGCTCGGCGAGCGGTTCTTCCGGCGCGTCCGGCGGCTGGTCGACCGGCACGAGGAGCCCGACCGGCGCGAACGGGCCCTGCTGCTGTACGGCCCGGTGCGGCTGATGGCCGTCCACCTCACGCTCTGGGGCGTCGGGACGGTCGGCTGGGTGCTGCTCAACCTGCCGTTCTCCGCGCTGGTCGCGATCAAGCTCGGCCTGACGAGCCTGCTCGGCGGCCTCACCACCTGCACCATCGTCTACCTGCTCGCCGAGCGGCTGCTGCGCCGCTCGGTCACCACCGCGCTGGCGACGGGCGTGCCGCGCCGCACCGGCCTGCCCGGCGTCGTCGCGCGCTCGGTGCTGGCCTGGGCGCTCGGCACGGCGGTGCCGATCCTCGGGCTGATCGTCCTCGCGGTCGGGTCGTTCGTCCTCAACCGGGTGAACGTGCACGCCTTCGCGGTCGCGGTGCTCGCCCTCGGCGGGACGGCCCTGCTCGTCGGGCTCGGCGTCACCTACTTCGCGGCGCGCGCGATCGCCGACCCGGTCGAGTCGGTGCGGCTCGGCCTGGCCCGGGTCGAGCGCGGGGAACTGGACGTCGAGGTGCCGGTCTACGACGGCAGCGAGGTCGGGCTGCTGCAGGCGGGGTTCAACCACATGGCGGCCGGGCTGCGCGAGCACGAGCGGCTCCAGGACCTGTTCGGCCGCCAGGTCGGTCCGGACGCCGCGAAGGTCGCGCTCGAGCACGGCGTGGACCTCGGCGGCGAGCTGCGCGAGGTCGCGGTGCTGTTCGTGGACGTCATCGGGTCCACCCGGCTCGCCGCCGAGCGGCCCCCGACCGAGGTGGTCGGGCTGCTCAACGACTTCTTCGCGGTCGTCGTCGAGGTGGTCGGACGGCACGGCGGCTGGATCAACAAGTTCGAGGGCGACGCCGCGCTCGCGATCTTCGGCGCCCCGCAGGACCTGCCCGGCGCCGCGGGCCGCGCCCTGGCCGCCGGACGCGAGCTCGCCGTCCGGCTGACGGACGGGGTGCCCGGCCTGTCGGCGGCCGTGGGCGTGTCGGCGGGCGAGGCCGTCGCCGGGCACATCGGGGCGAAGGAGCGGTTCGAGTACACCGTGATCGGCGACCCGGTGAACGAGGCCGCCCGGCTCACCGACCTGGCCAAGGCCCGGTCCGAGCCGGTGCTCGCCGCGGCGAGCGTGGTCGGGGACGCGGACTCCGAGGAGGCCGCCCGCTGGGAGCTGCGCGACGAGGTCCAGCTCCGCGGCCGGGGCCGCCCGACCCGCCTGGCCTCCCCGCGCGTCTCCGAGCACGCCGCGCCCTGACCTGAAGCCGAGCGCCGAGCCGCGCGTTGAGCCGAGCGCCAAGCGGCGAGCCAAGCCGAGCGCCGTTCCTGATCGTCGGCGGAGTGCGGCGCGTTCTGAGGGTTAGTTGAGGGCGCCGAGGGACGCGCCGTTGAGGGTGGTCGCGAAGCGCGTGAAGCCGGGGCCGGTCTCCTCGCCGAGGTAGACGTCGGCGTGGCGCTGCCCGCCGTATCCGGGACGGAACAGGTCGGTGACCTTCCAGCGGGCCTTGCGGAACCTGGCGCACACGGACGCCGGGACGGCCTTCCCGCAGTCGGTGATCACGAAGCGCCGGCCGCGGGCCAGGACGTCCCTGTCGGCGGCGGCCGACTCCCACGCCTTCAGCGGACGGCCCGCCGGATCGCGGGTGCTGTCGTCCAGCCAGTAGCCGGTGCTGTGAGACCAGTTCAGGTAGCGGCCCTTCTGCGGTCCGGCGGTGATCCGGCCGCTGCCCTCGGTGCGGATCACCCGCAGGAAGTCGGCCGGGTAGGAGCCGAGCGGCGTGTGGCCGTTCGAGCAGCGGAGGGCCGTGCAGCCCTCCACGGCCGTCATCGTGCCGCCGTGCAGGCTCTCGACGGCCGTGTAGTACGTGGTGACGCGCCAGGAGCCGGGCTTGCCGAGCGGGACGACCGTTCCGGGATCCGAGGCGGGCGGCACGGCCCGCATCTCCGGGGACGGCGCGGACACGCTCGGAGGGGCGGTGGCCACCGGCGGCTGGACGGCGTCCGGCGCGGCCGGGTCGAGCTTCCCGGACGCCGCGCTGGACGTCCCGCACCCCACGGCGAGCGGGACGAGTACGAGTAGGCCGAGCGCCGGCGCCCTGGGCGCCGCGAGCCTGAGTGTCGGCGGCCGGGGAGCCGGAGGTTTCGACGCGGGCCGCCTGAGCATGCCGTGCCGCCGCGAGGTGGGCACGCCGTGCCGCATCCGCATCGCACCTCCCCGGGAACCCCGGCTGTTAGCGGAAGCGCGTCACGGCCCGTCCGCACGATGGACACTAGCCCGCACCATGGCGGTTCGTCCCGGCTTCGTCAAGACGGCGGCGTCGTGCCTGGGGCCGCCGTCCCAACGAAGATCCAGGTCAGTGGCCGCGTGCGATCCACTCGTCCAGATGCGGGGCCTCGGCGCCGATCGTGGTGCTGTCGCCGTGGCCGGTCCGCACGGCGGTCTCCGGCGGCAGCGTCAGCAGCCGGTCCCGGATCGAGTCGATGATCGTCGGGAAGTCGGAGAAGGACCGGCCGGTCGCGCCCGGACCGCCCTGGAACAGGGTGTCGCCGGAGAAGACCGTGCCGAGCGACGGCGCGTGCAGGCAGACCGCGCCGGGCGAGTGGCCGGGCGTGTGCAGGACGGTCAGGTCCGTTCCGGCGACCGTGATGACCTGGCCGTCCGCGAGCTCGCCGTCCGGGGAGGCGTCCGGGTGCCTCTGCTTCCAGAGCATCAGGTCGTCCGGGTGCAGCAGGACGGGCGCGCCGGTGCGGGAGGCCAGGGCGGGCGCGGCGTCGATGTGGTCGTCGTGCCCGTGCGTGGACACGATCGCGACGAGCCGCCGGCCGCCGACCTTCGCGGCGATCGCGTCCGCGTCGTGCGCGGCGTCGATGACCAGGCACTCGGCGTCGTCCCCGACGATCCAGACGTTGTTGTCGACGTCCCAG
This sequence comes from Actinomadura oligospora ATCC 43269, assembly GCF_000518265.1. Lineage (GTDB taxonomy): Bacteria > Actinomycetota > Actinomycetes > Streptosporangiales > Streptosporangiaceae > Spirillospora > Spirillospora oligospora. The sequence continues at coordinate 31,738 of NZ_JADG01000030.1, forward strand.
GTGCCGCCGTCCAGGGAGAACGTCCCGGACGTGACGAGGTGTTCGATCCGGGCGGCCATCAGAGGACCACCACCGAGCGCAGGACGTCGCCGTGGTGCATCTTCTCGAACGCGGCCTCCACGCCGTCCAGCGGGATCGTCTCGGAGACGAACGCGCCGAGGTCGAGGCGTCCCTGCAGGTACAGGTCGATGAGCATCGGGAAGTCGCGGGACGGCAGGCAGTCGCCGTACCAGGACGACTTGAGCGCGCCGCCGCGTCCGAACAGGTCCAGCAGCGGCAGTTCGAGCGTCATCTCCGGGGTCGGGACGCCGACCAGGACGACCGTCCCGGCGAGGTCGCGGGCGTAGAACGCCTGCTTGTAGGTCTCGGGGAGGCCGACCGCGTCGATCACGACGTCCGCGCCGAACCCGCCGGTCAGCTCCTGGACGGCCGTGACGACGTCGCCGTCCTTGGCGTTCACCGCGTGGGTCGCGCCGAGCTCCTTGGCGGTGGCGAGCTTGCGGTCGTCCAGGTCGACGGCGATGATCCGCGCCGCGCCCGCGAGCCGGGCGCCGAGGACGGCCGCCGCGCCGACGCCGCCGCAGCCGATGACCGCGACGCTGTCGCCGCGCCCGACGTTGCCGGTGTTGATCGCCGCGCCGAGGCCGGCCATGACGCCGCAGCCGAGCAGGCCCGCGACCTCGGGCTGGGCGGCCGGGGCGACCTTGGTGCACTGTCCCGCGGCGACGAGCGTCTTGTCGGCGAACGCGCCGATGCCGAGCGCGGGGGACAGCTCCGTGCCGTCCGTGAGGGTCATCTTCTGCTTGGCGTTGTGGGTGTTGAAGCAGTACCAGGGACGTCCGCGCCGGCAGGCCCGGCACTGCCCGCACACCGCGCGCCAGTTCAGGATGACGAAGTCGCCGGGCGCGACCTCGGTGACGCCCTCGCCGACCGTCTCGACGACTCCGGCGGCCTCGTGGCCGAGCAGGAACGGGAACTCGTCGTTGATGCCGCCCTCGCGGTAGTGCAGGTCGGTGTGGCAGACCCCGCACGCCTGCACCTTGACCACGGCCTCGCCCGGCCCCGGGTCGGGAATCGTGATCGTCTCGATCCGCACCGGCTGCCCCTTGCCCGGTGCGATGACCCCGCGTACCTGCTGCGCCATCCTCGCCGCCTCCCCTTCAGGTGTGTGACTCTAGGGTTCAGACCCTATAAAAACGGGCGGCCACCTGGGTATTCAGGGCGTCGACGGGGTCACCAGGCCCGCGTTGTAGGCGATGATCACCAGTTGCACGCGGTCGCGCGCGTCGAGCTTGGTGAGCAGGCGGGCGACGTGCGCCTTGGCGGTCGCGACGCTGATCGACAGCCGTTCGGCGATCTCGCCGTTCGACAGCCCGGTCCCGACCAGGGTGAGCACCTCCCGCTCGCGCTCGGTGACGGCGGACAACTCGGCCGGAGGGGCCGCGGAGGGCTCAGGCCGGTTCGCGAAGTCGGCGATGAGCCGCCGGGTCACGCCGGGGGCGAGCAGGGCCTCGCCCGCCGCGACCACCCGGACGGCCGCGAGGATGTCCTCCAGCGCCATGTCCTTGACCAGGAAGCCGCTGGCGCCCGCGCGCAGCGCCCCGTAGACGTAGTCGTCGTCGTCGAAGGTGGTCAGCACCAGCACGCGCGCGGTCGCGGCGGCCGTGATGCGGCGGGTCGCCTCGATGCCGTCCATGTCGGGCATGCGGATGTCCATGACGACCACGTCGGGACGGTGTTCGGCGGCGAGCCGCACGGCCTGCGCGCCGTCGCCCGCCTCGCCGACGACCTCCAGGTCCGGGCAGTCGGCGATGAGCACGCGGAGCCCGGCCCGGATCAGCGGCTGGTCGTCGGCCAGCACGACGCGGACCGTCCCGGTCATCCGGCCACCGCCAGGAGGGCCGTGGAGCGGACCGGGATGTGGGCGGCGACCCGGAAGCCGCCCTCGGGACGCGGCCCCGCGTGCAGGTCGCCGCGCAGCAGGGCGGCGCGCTCCCGCATTCCGACGATGCCGAACCCGCCGCCCGCGCCGGACGACGCGGACGACCCGGAGGGCGAGCCCGTCCCGTCGTCCTCGATCTGGACGGTCAGCTCGTCCTCGGTGAACCCGACCGTCACCCGGCAGGCGGTCACGCGCGCGTGGCGGACCACGTTCGTCAGCGACTCCTGGACGATCCGGAACGCCGACAGGTCGATCTCCGGCGGCAGCGGACGCCGCTCGCCGGTCCAGCGCAGCTCGACCAGGACGCCCGCGTCGCGGGTGGCGGCGACGAGCCGGTCCAGGTCGGCGAGGCCCGGCGCGGGGTCGAGCGGCGCGGGGGCGGGGCCGTCCCCGGAGGCTTCGCCGGACTCGCGCAGCGTGACGAGCATCCGGCGGAGCCCGGCCAGGGTCTCCCGGCTGGTGGCCTCGATCGCGGCGAGCGCGTTGCGCGCCTCGTCGGGCTGGGTGTCGATGACCCGGCCGCCGACGCCCGCCTGGATCGCGACGATCCCGATGCTGTGCGCGACCATGTCGTGCAGCTCGCGGGCGATCCGCAGCCGCTCGGCGGCGACCGCCCGCTCGGTCTCGCGGGACCGCAGCTCGACGGCGTGCTCGCGGCGCTCCCGGAGCATCCGCGCGGTCGTCATCGCCGCCACGAACCCGAGCACCACCATGACCAGGCTCTGCACCTGGGTCTCCGGGCCGTGCGGGAGGGCGGCGACCACCACCAACTGGAGGACGAACATGCCCGTGCAGGCGATCGTCCTGGTCGGGCGGGGTTTGCGCAGGGCGATGTAGGCGAGCGCGACGTCGTCGACGACGAGCTTGGTGTAGCCGGTCGCCCAGGTGATGTGCGTGGCGAACAGGACGCCCCAGGACAGCATCAGCATCGCGACCAGCGCCGGGGTGCGGTGTCGCAACACCAGCGCGGGCGCCGCCATCACCAGCGCCGGGATCATGACGGTCTGGGAGACCTCCGTCGGATTCCGGTTGGTGAGCGGGAGCAGCAGCAGCGCGAAGAACACCGCGCCGACCCACGCCAGCATGGACATGGCGGCTCGGCGCAGGAACGCGGCCCTGCCGTCACGCCATCCAGACGCGCTGGTCAGCGGCTCGGGAGACTCGGGGGACATGCCGCGATCGTAGCCGTCCGCGCCGTTCGCGGGTATTGGCCGCCGGGCGTACGCCCACGGGCTACACGCGCCCGCGCAAGTGTGGCCGACGGCCCGACGACCGGGACGGCCCGTCCGGGCGATCTTGGCGGCATGAAGATGTTCGTCCGTGTTCTGCTGGCCGTCGAGGTGGCGGCCCTGGCGGTGTGGTCCGTGGTCTGGGACTCGCTGGATTTCCGCATCTACCGGCTGGGCGGGGGAGTGGTGACGGAGGGGACCCGGCTCTACACCGAGCAGCTCGCCGAGCACTGGTACACCAACTCCCCGGTGTTCGCGCTGGTCTGCTCGCCGCTGGCCGACCTGCCGCTCACGGTGGCGCGGGTGGGCTGGCAGTTCGCGTCGATGGCCGCGCTGGTCTGGGCCTGCGCGAACGTGCTGGACCTGGCCGGACGCCCGGTCACGCGGAACACGGTCGCCGCCCTGGTCGCGGCCGCGATGCTCCTCGAGCCGATGTACCACTCGTTCTTCCAGGGGCAGGTCAACCTCATCCTGCTCGCCCTGGTCGTCGCCGACGTCAGGGCCGTCGCGCGCGGCCGGGTCGCGGGCGCCGGGATCGGCCTGGCCGCCGCCATGAAGCTGACGCCGGGCATCTTCATCGTCCTGCTGCTGGTGACCGGGCGCATTCGCGCCGCGGCCGTCGCCACCGGGACGTTCGCCGTGGCCGTCGCGGGCACCTGGCTCATCGCACCGGACGCGTCGCGCGCCTACTGGACGGGCACCTTCCGCGACACCTCGCGCGTCGGCGTCACCTACATCAGCAACCAGTCGCCGTTCGGGATGCTCTCCCGGATGCTCGGCGGCCACCCGGACCGCGTCCAGGGCTGGTATCCGGTCATCTCGGTGGTCGTCGCCGTCGCCGGGCTCGCGGTCGCGGCCCTGTGGGCGCGGCGCGGCGACTGGCTGGGCGCGACCGCGGTGACCGGCGTGACCGGCCTGCTGGTCTCGCCGATCTCGTGGGCCCACCACTGGGTGTGGGTGCTGCCCGCGCTGGTCCTGCTCGTCCGGGACGGTCGGCGCGTGGCCGCGGCCTGCGCGTACGTCCTGTTCGTCCTGTCCCCCCTGTGGTGGACGCCGCACGACGGCACCGACCGGGAATGGGGCTTCCACTGGCTGACCACGGCGGTGGCGAACTGCTACCTGCTCTCGGGGGTCGCGTTCCTGGTCTACACCGCGCTTGAGCTGCGACGTCCCGGCCGCGCCCCCGAGCCGTCGCGGCTGGAGCCCGTCCGGGACGAGCCCGCGAGCCGTACCCTGGCCGAGGTCTCCTGACCCTCAGGGGTGAGGGCGCGGATCACCGTCGCGCGGGACGCGCGTCCGGCGCGGCGGAGCCGAGGCTTGGGGACCATGAACTCCAAGAAGATCACCGCCGTCGCCCTGACCGGCGCCACCGTCGTCGGCCTCGGCGCCCTCTCGTCCACGCCCTCGGTCTCCGCGCACTTCTCCTCCACCGCCGCCGCGGCGGAGCGTGGGTCGCTCGTCTCCGCCGAGCACCTGCGCACCCTGTCCGCGGACGAGGTCCGCACGGTGCTCGGCAAGGGCGGGTTCGACGCCTCGACGGTGGACAACGGGGTGGACGCCTACCGCCTCACCTACCGGACGATCGGAACCGACGGAGCCGCCACCACGGCCACCGGCCTGTTCGTCGTGCCGACCGGCAGGCGGGGCAGGCTCACGCCCGTCTCGTACACGCACGGCACCACCAGCTACAAGGCGGACGCCCCGTCCACGAGCGACACCCCGTGGGCCGTCGGCCCCGCCTACACCTACGCGGGCTCGGGCTTCGCCGCGGTCGTCCCCGACTACCTCGGGCTCGGGAAGGGGCCGGGCGCCCACCCGTGGAAGGACGTCCCGTCCGAGACGTCCGCGTCGCTCGACATGCTCCGCGCCGCCCGAGCCTTCGCCCCGCGCACCGGCCACAGGCTCGACCGGGACGTGCTGATCACCGGTTTCTCCCAGGGCGCCTCGTCTGCGCTCGGACTCGCCCGCGCCCTCCAGGACGGCGCGGACCGGCACTTCCGGGTCAGGGCCGTCGCGCCGATCAGCGGTGGCTACGACTTCGCGGGCGCCGAGCTTCCCGCGCTGCTGAACGGCGAGCTCGAGGCCAAGACCAGCGCGCTCTACACCGCCTACCTGCTGACGTCCTGGCAGCGCGTCCACGGCGGCGTCTACCGGACGCCGTCGGAGGTGTTCCAGGCCCCGTACGCCGACCGTGTCGAGAAGTACTTCGACGGCACGACCCCCGGCCCGGTCATGTTCCAGGGCATGCCCAACCGCCTGACGGACCTGCTGACCCCGCGAGGCTGGGCGATGCTGCGGAACCCGTCCGGCACGTTCGCCGCCGCCCTGCGCACCGACGGCGAGGTCTGCACCGCCTGGACGCCGCGGATGCCCGTCCGGTTCTACAAGGCCGAGACCGACGAGCAGGCGACGACGCTCAACACCGACCACTGCGTCGCCTCGCTGCGGGGGCGCGGTGTGGACTCGCAGGTCGAGAACCTGGGCAGGCCGCTCTACCAGGGCTCGCTGCACCTCGGCACGAACGTCGCCGGGACCGGGAAGGTCGTCCACTGGTTCTCGTCCCTGGCCGCCTGACCCGCCCCGCACGCGAAACGGCCACCCCGGCGGATCGCCGGAGTGGCCGTTGGCCCGTGCTCAGTGCCCCGTGCCCAGGGCCCGTGCTCAGCGGAGGGTCAGCGCAGGAAGCCCTCGTAGTTGCGCTGCTGGAGCTGGGACTCGATCTGCTTGACCGTGTCCAGTCCGACGCCGACGACGATCAGGATGCTCGTCCCGCCGAAGGGGAAGTCCTGCGTGGCGTTCAGCATCGCGAACGCCATCATCGGGATCAGCGCGACGAGCCCCAGGTAGAGCGCACCCGGAGTCGTGATCCGGGTCAGCACGTAGTCCAGATACTCGGCGGTCGGACGACCCGGACGGATACCCGGGATGAACCCACCATACTTCTTCATGTTGTCGGCGACCTCGGTGGGGTTGAAGGTGATCGCGACGTAGAAGTACGTGAAGAAGATGATGAACACGAAGAAGACGCCCATGTGCCAGGGGTTGTCCTGGTGCAGGTACGGCTGCAGCTTCTGCAGCCACTTCACATCCGGCCACAGCTGGGTCGCCAGCACCGGCAGGTACAGCAGCGAGGACGCGAAGATGACCGGGATGATGCCGGCCTGGTTGACCTTCAACGGAATGTAGGTCGAGGTCCCGCCGTACATCCGGCGTCCGACCATCCGCTTGGCGTACTGCACCGGGATCCGCCGCTGCGCCTGCTCCACGAACACCACACCGGCCATGATCGCCAAACCCACGGCGATCACCAGCGTGAACACGAACCCGCCCTTGGCCTTGTAGATCGACCAGAACTGGGTCGGGAACACCGCCACG
>NZ_JADG01000031.1 GCF_000518265.1 Actinomadura oligospora ATCC 43269
TGGCCTGATCTATAAAGGCACTGGCTTTTAACACGCTGTTGAGTTCTCAAGAAACGGACACCCACGCGCTCCGTCCGCGTTTTCCGCGGCTTTCGCTCCGTGGCGACTCGCTTACTTTATCAGTTCCGTCCGGCTTGTCAATTCCCGGCCGATTCTGATTCCGCAGTTCCCGCCCGCTTTCGCGGCCGTTCCCTGCAGCACTTCTATTTCACCAGATCCGCGCCGATTCGCAAAATCGAGCTTTTCTGGCATGCCTCAGCACGCAGGGCACGACGGAACGCCGTGTCCTGATGATCGTGAAGGGGCTCCCCCGGTCGGCCGCTGCGAGCGAACGCGCGTCCTGCATCCCGTGGGGACGAGGAGTCAACGTACGTGCTCCCTTGGGGGATGTCAAACCCGGCCGGGTTGGAATACGGACGGGGCGGCCTGTGCTGGGCTCGTCATGGCTTCGAATGATCTTCGGGAGGGGACCGTGGCGGGACGGACGGCGCTGGTGCTGGGCGGGGGTGGCGTCGCGGGCATCGCCTGGGAGGTCGGCGTGCTCGTGGGGTTGGCCGAGTCCGGCGCCGACGTGCTGGGCGCCGACCTCCTCGTGGGGACGTCGGCCGGGTCGTCGGTGGCGGCTCAGGTGGGCGCCGGTCTCACACCGGACGAGTTGTACGCGCGGCAGACCGATCCGGCTCTTCAGAACCACGAGTTCGTTCCGGCGGGGGTGTCCCTGGAGCGGGTGTGGGAGCGGATGGGGCAGATCCTGACCGACAACTCCGACCTGACGGAGGTCCGTCGTGAGGTGGGGGCTCTCGCGCTGGCCACCGAGACCGTCCCGGAGGAGGAGCGGTACGCGGTGATCGAGGGGCGGCTTCCGGTGCACGAGTGGCCGGAGCGTCCGCTGGTGGTTACGGCGGTGAACGCCACGACGGGTGAGCCGGTGATCTGGTCGAAGGGCTCCGGGGTCTCGCTGGTGGACGCGGTGGCGGCGAGTTGTGCCGTCCCGGGGATCTGGCCTCCGGTGACGGTCGGGGACGTGCGGTACATCGACGGCGGGATCCGGTCCATGGTGAACGCGGACCTGGCGGCCGGGTTCGAGCGTGTCCTCGTGGTGGCGCCGCTCACCGATCCGGCGCTGGACGAGCAGGTGGCGGCGCTCCGGGACGCGGGCGCGTTGGTGGACGTGATCGTCGCGGACGAGGCGTCCACGGCGGCGTTCGGGACGGACCCGCTCTCCCCCGGGACGCGCGTCCCGTCGGCTGAGGCGGGCAGGGCTCAGGGGGTGGCCGCAGCGTCCGTGGTCGCCGGGCACTGGGCGGACGGCGCCTGATCGACCGTCCAGCCGTGCGGGTTGGGTGTGCTGAGGCCGGAGACGACGGGCCGCTGCCTTCGGGCGGCGGCCCGTCGTCGTTCGGGTCAGGGGGTGGTCTCTTCGCGGATGCGGGACCAGGCGGCGAGGATGTGGCGGCGTTCGGTGGTGGGGGCGCCGACCGCCATCCGCATCAGGACGTGACCGTCGATCTTGGTGTGGGTGAGGAGGAGGTCGCCGGACGCGTTGAGGCGGTGCAGGGCATCCAGGGTGGCGATGTTGGCCTCCTCGGTGGCGAGGCCGTCCCAGAGGGGGCGGAAGCAGACCAGGCCGAACGGGTGGTCGGTGCGGACCTCGTAGTGGGGGTCGGCGGCGATGAGGGCGGCGAGTTCGTCGGCGAGGCGGGAGCAGGTGCGGACGTGCTCGCGGAGGCCCTCGGCGCCGTACCAGCGGATGACCGACCAGAGTTTCAGGGCGCGGAAGCGGCGGCCGAGGGGGATCTGCCAGTCGCGGTAGTCGATGACCTCGCCCGAGGTGGTGGCCTTGTTCCGCAGGTACTCGGGGAGGATCGACAGGGCGCCCAGCATGGGGGCGCGGTCGGCCATCCAGAGCAGGGTGCAGTCGAAGTTGACGAGCATCCATTTGTGCGGGTTCGTCGAGTAGGACGCGGCGTACTCGTCGAGGCCGTCGTTGATCCAGCGGAACTCGGGGCAGATGGCGGCGACGCCCGCGTAGGCGGCGTCCACGTGGAGCCAGACGCCGTGCCCGCGGCAGACCTCGCCGATCGCGGGGACGGGGTCGACGGCCGTGGTGGAGGTGGTGCCGACGGTCGCGCAGACCATGGCGGGGGTGGCTCCGGAGGCGATGTCCTCGGTGAGGAGGGCGTCGAGGTGGGCGGGGTCCATGGCGAGGGTGACGGGGTCGACGTCCACGACGCGGACGTTGTTCGCGCCGACGCCGGCGACGCGGGCGGCCTTCTCCAGGGACGAGTGCGTCTGCGAGCTGATGTAGAGGGTGTAGCGGCGGTCGATGCCGTCCCGTCCGGGGGCTCCCCCGCCGGCCTGGTGCAGGGCGGAGAGGAGCGCGACGAGGCAGGCGCTGGACGCCGAGTCCTGGACGACGCCGTTGCCGTGGAACTTGGCGGGCAGGTCGAGCAGCTCGGCCGTCCAGTCGGCGACGCGGGTCTCGAGCTCGGTGGCGGCGGGGCTGGTGGCCCACATCATGCCCTGGACGCCGAGTCCGGACGACAGCAGGTCGCCGAGGATGCCAGGGCCGCTGGCGTTGGACGGGAAGTAGCCGAAGAACGAGGGGTGCTGCCAGTGGGTGACGCCCGGCATGATGTCCCGGTCGAGGGCGGCGAGGAGGCCGTCGAAGCCCTCGCCCTTCTCCGGCGGGTGTTCGGGGAGCGCGGCCAGCACGTCGCCCGGTTCCGCCCGCGACATGACCGGCCGGGACGCGACGGACTCGTGGTAGTCCGCGATCCAGTCGATGACCTGCTTGCCGTACCGCCGGAACTCGTCCGGTGTCATGTGGCCCGCCACCACACCTCCTCAGCTTGACGAACACTGCGCGCCTGCCGGGTTTGTTGTGTTCTGTTCCGGCAGGCGCTCGCAGCATAAGCGTGGCCCGTCCTGGGCTTCCAGGGGGTGGCGGCGGACCTTGCGATCAGCGACGCGGACCTCGCGGTCAGCAGTGCGGGTCTTGCGGTCAGCAGTTGCCGGTGACGGGGCGTCCCCGGAAGCGGTCGTTGAGGAAGCCCGCCATGTCGGGCGCAGCCGCGACCAGTCCGAGGGCGTGCTCGGCGAGTGGGTAGATCCGCCAGGTGAGGTTCGTCCCCGCCTGGCACCAGGTCTTGTGGAGGGTGTTCGCCTGGGCGAGGGGGACGAGTTCGTCCAGCCCGGCGTGGGCCTGGAAGACCGGCACGGGCGGTTTGACGGCCCCGAGCTTGTTCTCGGCGAAGCGGGCCTGCCAGGCGGGGGCGTTCAGGGGGTTGGTGGTGGTGAAGTCGCTGATGTGGCGAAAGGCGGTGTTCGTGATCGCGCCGACGCCGTCCACGCTGGCCAGGCACACGTCCTTGTTGGCGGCGAGGAGCCTGCGTCCGGCGTCGTTCAGGTAGCCGTCGAGTTTCAGGTCGGGGTAGGCGGTGTCGTAACCGACGGCGGACAGGAACGCCAGGCCCATTCCGGCGCTGCCGTCCAGGAACTTCCCGACGGCGACGAGGTCGGCGGGGACGCCGCCCGCGCTCACGCCCTTGATCTGGAGTTCGGGGGCGTAGGACGGGGCGAGTTGGGCGGCCCAGCTGACGGATCCGCCTCCCTGCGAGTAGCCCTCGAGGCCGACGGGTGTGCCGGCGCCGAGTCCGGACGACGGGAGGCGTTCGGCGGCGCGTGCCATGTCGAGGACGGCTCGTCCCTCGGACTGCCCGACCGTGTAGGTGTGGATGCCGGGGGTGCCGAGGCCCTCCATGTCGGTGACGGCGACGGCCCATCCCCGGTTCAGGAGGTCGTTGATGAAGAGCTGCTCGTAGTCGAGTCCTCGGGACAGCGTGGAGGACGGGGCGCATTCGTCGCCGAGGCCGCGCGTCCCGACGCCGTAGGACACGAGCGGGCGCTGTCCGCCGCCCGTCCACGGGGCCTTGGGCACCAGGACGGTTCCGGAGACGGCGATGTCCTGGCCGGTCGCGTTGACCGAGCGGTAGAGCACCTGGGTGGACGTCACGGACGACGAGAGCGGGAAGTTCGCGGCGCGGGAGCGGATGACGTCGCCGGGGTCTCCCGGCGGCAGCGGGTTCGGGGGCTGGTAGAAGGCGTCGTTCTCGGGCGGGACGGAGTCCGCCCGTGCCGTCCCGGCGGGGAGCGCGGCCGTCGCGGCGGCCAGGACCGCCGAGAACACGGCCAGGGCGCGTGGGAATCTCACCTGGACCTCCTCGGGTCCGCCGGACGGCCCGCGCCGTCCGGCGTGTGCCCTGAAATGTGACAGCGGACGCCGCCGGGTCCTAGGTGCCGGATGATGAGAAAACGGCCGGGCTCTGTCAGGTGACTGACAGAGCCCGGCCTCCGCCTCCACGTGGACGGGTGGTCTCGCCGGTCAGGCGGTCGTGACGGGGACGGACTCCTCGGTGGCGACCGGTGGCCTGCGGGTCAGGACGTTGAAGAACAGGTTCAGCAGGATCGCGGTGAGGCTGCCGAGGACGATGCCGCTGTTCAGGATGGACGCGACGTCACGCGGCATGTTCTCGCCGAACGCCGGGATCGTGGACGGCACGAACGCCAGGCCGATGCTGACGCCGACGATCAGGGCGTTCCGCTCGTCCTTCAGGTCGGCCTGGGCGAGGGTCTGGATCCCGACGACCGAGACCATGCCGAACATCACCATCGCCGCGCCGCCCAGCACGTCCGGCGGGATGGACGCGACGTACGCGGCGGCCTTCGGGAACAGGCCGAGGATCATCATGATGAACCCGGCGGCGACCACGACGAACCGGCTGCGGACGCCCGTGAGCCGGACGAGCCCGACGTTCTGCGCGAAGCAGGTGTAGGGGAAGGCGTTGAGCGAGCCGCCGAGGACGGTCGACAGGCCGTCCGCGCGGAGTGCCCGGGTGATGTCGCCGTCGCTGACCGGCTTCCCGACGATCTGGCCGGTGGCCCGGGAGTCGCCGACGGTCTCGACGACCGTCACGAGCATGACCAGCAGCATCGCGATGCAGGCGCCGATCTGGAAGGTCGGCGCGCCGTAGTGGAACGGGGTGGTGACGCCGAGCCAGTGGGACCGTCCGACCTGGTCGAACGAGGTGTCGCCGAGCAGCCACGACACGGCCGTCCCGCCGACGAGGCCGAGCAGGACCGCGATGCTGGACAGGAACGGCCGCCGCAGCCGGTACAGCACGACGATGAACAGGACGGTGCCGCCCGCGTACGCCAGGTGCTTCCAGCTGCCGAAGTCGGGCTTGCCCTTCAGCGCCGCGCCGCCCGCGGCGTCGGTGAGCGCGTTCGGGATGAGCAGCAGGCCCATGATGGTCAGGACGGTGCCGGTGACGACCGGCGGGAACAGCCGCAGCACCCGTCCGAGGAAGGGCGCGGCGAGGAACATCACGATCCCGGACGTGATGGTCGCGCCGTAGATCGCCAGGAGCGCCGCGGTGGGCGTTGCCGCGCCCTGCCCGATGGCGATCATCGGGGCGACCGCGGTGAAGGTGACGCCCTGCACGATCGGCAGCCGCACGCCGATCTTCCAGAACCCCCAGGCCTGGATGATCGTGGCGATGCCGCACGTGAACAGGTCGGCGTTGATCAGGTACACGAGCTGCTGGGGTGACAGCCCGATGCCGCCCGCCACCAGGATGGGGACGACGACGGCTCCGGCGTAGAACGCCAGGACGTGCTGGAATCCGTAGAGGGCCAGCTTGGGCAGGGGGAGCACCTCGTCCACGGGGTGCTTCCGCGTGCCTTCCTCCGACATGCCTGCCTTGCCTTTCGAACGGTAGGTAAATGACATGCGTGGTGGCCCCGGCCGAGGGGACGGGGCCGAGGCGGAGCAACCTATCGTCCGGCGCCGGAACGCCCACGGGCGGGGGCCTGTTGACCTCGGCAAACACCGGGCGGATCATGGCGGGATGGAGCTGGGGCAGCCGGAGCGGGACGAGGCGCTGGACGCCTATGTGGGCCTTTCCGCGGACGCCGCGGAGCGGCGGGCGCGGGACCGGGGCTGGACGGCGGTGCGGGCGCTGGAGCCCCACGCGGTGGTCACCATGGAGTACCGGCAGGGCCGGATCAACTTCACGGTGGACGGCGGACGCGTCACCAAGTGCTGGGCCGGGTGACGGGTTCCCGGGTGGGGCGTTCCCGGGTGTGCGGCCGGGGACGATGGCGCCGACTCGCCGGGGCTGGGTGAGGTGGGCCCGGGAGGGCGGTGCCCGAGGGCCGGGGCGGACGGCCCCGGCCCCGGCCGGGTCAGGAGGGGCGGCGGAGGCCGTCGAAGAGGAGGGTGGCCAGGCCGTCCGCGACGGCTTCGGCGGTCATGCCGCCGTCCGGGCGGTACCACTCGGTGAGGGAGTTGACCGCGCCGAACAGGACGCGCGCGGCGAAGCCCGGATCGACGTCGCCGCGGACCCCGCCCTCGGCGGCGGCCTGGGCGACCAGGCCCGCGAGGCGGTGGTCGAACTCGCGGCGCCGCTCCAGGGCACGGCGCTCGACGTCGGAGTTGCCGCGCACGCGCAGGAGCAGCGTGACGTAGGCCTGTTCGTCCACCAGGACGCGGACGGCGCCCCGGACCGTCCGCTCCAGCCTCTCGGTGGCCGTGACCGCGGGAACCGGCGATCCGGTGATGATCGCCTGACCGTCGGGGGTGGTCGCCGGGCTGTCGGGGGTGGTCGCGGGGCGGTCGAGTTCGGCGTCCAGGACGGCGAAGAGGGAGTCCAGGGCGCGGTTCACGGCGAGGTCAAGGAGTTCCTCCTTGCCGGACACGTGATGGTAGATCGCGGACTTGGTGATGCCGAGGCGGCGGGACAGCTCCTCCATGCCGGTGCCGTCGTAGCCGCGTTCGTTGAAGGCGGCGACGGCGACGTCGAGCAGGGTGGCGCGGTCGTAGCCGGGGCGTCCGCGACGTCCTCCCGTGGCCGGTGGGGTTCGCATGGCAGTCACTGTGACACAGCCTCGGGACCGTTCCCGCGCCGGGCGAGTTCGCGGGAGCGGCCCCGGAACTCGGCGACGATCTCGTCCCCGCGCCTGATCGTGACGTCGTAGACGCCGCTGCGGCCGTACCGGACGCGTTCGCGGGCCTCGGCGTGCAGGACGTCCCCGGCGTAGGCGGACGCGACGAAGGTGACGTCGGCCCCGGCGGCGACGGTGACCGGGCCGTGGCTGTTGCAGGCGCAGGCGAAGGCGGTGTCGGCGAACAGGAAGACGTAGCCGCCGTGGGCGAGGCCGTGCCCGTTGACCATGCTCTCGGTCACGGTCATGCGCAGGTCGGCGCTGCCGGGGCCCCAGGTGATCAGCTCGATGCCGAGTTCCGCGGAGGCCCGGTCGGCCGCGAGCATCGCGTGCACAGGGCCTTCGTGCGTGTCGGTCATGTCCGGGTCCTTCCGGGGTGTCTTGCCGTGGGCGGGTGTCATCCCTCAGACTAATTACTGAACGAATGGTCGGTAAGGAAGTGGGGCCGATGACGCAGACCACGACCGCCGCGGGTCCCGAGGCGCAGGACCGCCTCCAGGCCCATTTCGACGGGGTGATCGCGCACGACCGGCGGATCGAGCCGCGCGACTGGATGCCGGACGCCTACCGGGGCACGCTCGTCCGGCAGATCGCGCAGCACGCGCACTCGGAGATCATCGGGATGCAGCCGGAGGGTGCGTGGATCACCCGGGCTCCGTCGCTGCGCCGCAAGGCGATCCTGTTCGCCAAGGTCCAGGACGAGGCGGGCCACGGGCTGTACCTGTACGCGGCGGCGGAGACGCTCGGCGTGGACCGGGCCGACCTGACCCGGCGGCTGATCGAGGGACGGCAGAAGTACTCGTCGATCTTCAACTACCCGACGCTGTCGTTCGCCGACGTCGGGGTGATCGGCTGGCTGGTGGACGGCGCGGCGATCTGCAACCAGGTGCCGCTGTGCCGCAGCAGCTTCGGCCCGTACGCGCGCGCGATGGTGCGCATCTGCAAGGAGGAGTCGTTCCACCAGCGGCAGGGCTACGAGCTGCTGCTGACCATGATGCGCGGCACCGCGGCCCAGCGGGCGATGGTGCAGGACGCCGTGGACCGCTGGTGGTGGCCGTCGCTGATGATGTTCGGGCCGCCGGACGAGGCGTCCCCGAACTCGGCGCGGTCGATGGGGTGGAAGATCAAGCGGCACAGCAACGACGAGCTGCGGCAGCGGTTCGTCGACATGACCGTCCCGCAGGCGGAGAAGCTGGGCGTCACGCTGCCCGACCCGGAGCTGCGCTGGAACCCCGAGCGCGGACGGCACGACTTCGGCACCCCGGACTGGGACGAGCTGAAGCGCGTGATCAGCGGGAACGGGCCGTGCAACGAGGAGCGGGTCGAGCGGCGACGCCGCGCCCACGAGGACGGCGCGTGGGTCCGCCGGGCCGCCGCCGCGCACGCGAAGAAGCAGGCCGCCCGGCAGGAGGCCGCGCGAGAGGCCGGGCAGGACGCCGGGCACACGGGGACGGGCTCCGGAGCGGACGGGCGGGAGACGCGATGAACCAGGACTGGCCGCTGTTCGAGGTGTTCGTCCGGGGCAAGCGCGGGCTGAACCACGTCCATGTGGGGTCGCTGCACGCGGCGGACGAGCGGATGGCGCTGACGCACGCGCGCGACCTGTACACGCGGCGGAACGAGGGTGTGTCGATCTGGGTGGTGCGCTCGTCGGACATCACCGCCTCGACGCCGGACGAGAAGGACCCGTTCTTCGAGCCGAGCGGCGACAAGGTCTACCGGCATCCGACGTTCTACGACATCCCCGACGACGTCCCGCACATCTAGGGAGGCGACGATGCGCGAAGACGATCACGTGTACCTGTCGCTGGCGGAGGAGCAGGACGACTCCCGCTGGGCGTTCGGCACGGGCTTCGAGGACCCGCTGCACGGCGTGGACACGACCGTCCCGGACGGCGTCGACCCCGTTGAGCTGGCCGCGCTGTGCCTCGGCCTCGGGGACGACGCGCTGGTCGCCTCGCAGCGGCTCGCGGAGTGGTGCACGCGCGCGCCCGAGCTGGAGGAGGAGGTCGCGCTCGCCAACATCGGCCTGGACCTGCTCGGCCAGGCGCGGATGCTGCTGACGCGCGTCGGGCAGGTGGACGGCAGTGGCCGCTCCGAGGACGATCTGGCCTACCTGCGCGAGTCCGAGGACTACCGGAACGTCCGGCTCGTGGAGCTGCCGAACGGCGACTTCGCGTTCTCGATGGCCCGGCTGCTGGTGTTCTCCGCGCAGCGGCTGGCGGTGTTCGAACGGCTCGCCGCCGGGCACCCGGACCCGGTGCTGCGGGCGGTCGCGGCCAAGGGTGTCAAGGAGCTGGCCTACCACCGGCAGTACGCGGCCGAGTGGGTCGTCCGGCTCGGGGACGGCACGGACGAGTCGCACCGCCGCATGCAGGAGGGCCTGGACACGATCGCGCCGTACGTGGACGAGTTGTTCCGGGCGGTGCCGTCCGGCCAGGACGTCCGGGAAGTCCGGGACGAGGTCGGGGCCGTCCTCGCGCAGGTCGCGGCGGCGGCGACGCTGGCGGTGCCGGACTTCGAGGTCATGGCGGGCAGCGGTCGCGACGGGGTGCACACGCCGTGCCTGGCGCCCCTGCTGTTCGAGATGCAGAGCGTGGCGCGCGCCCTTCCGGGAGGCAGCTGGTGAGCGTGTCCGGAGACCGATGATGAACGTTTCGGGGGGCCGGTGATGAGTGTTTCCCAGAGAACGACGACGAGTGCGCGTGAGGTGGCCGAGCGGGTCGCCGACCCGGAGCTGCCGATGCTGACGCTGGCGGACCTCGGCGTCCTGCGGGACGTCGCGGAGGCCGCGGACGGCTCGGTCACGGTCGCGCTGACCCCGACCTACAGCGGCTGCCCGGCGATGGCCGAGATGCGCGCCGACGTGGTCCGGTCGCTGCACGAGGCGGGATACGCGGACGTGCGGGTCACGACCGTCCTGGATCCGCCGTGGACGTCCGACTGGATCAGCGAGGACGGGCGGCGGAAGCTGGCCGAGTACGGCGTCGCGCCGCCCGGGGAGGCGCCGCGCGGGCCGGTGCCGCTGACGCTGGGAGGCGTCCGGCGGGCGGTGGAGTGCCCGCGCTGCGGGTCCCGCGACACCGAGGAGACGTCCCGGTTCTCGTCCACGGCGTGCAAGGCGCTGTGGCGCTGCCGGGCCTGTTCCGAGCCGTTCGAGCAGGTCAAGGAGATCTAGCGTGACCGTTTCGGCGACCACCGCCCCCGTCCGCCGCCGCCGGACGTTCCACCGGCTGCGCGTCGCGGGCGTCGAGCGGCTCTGCGCGGACGCGGTGGCCGTCACCTTCGACGTGCCGCCCGAGCTGGCCGAGGAGTTCGCGTTCCGGCCGGGGCAGGCTCTGACGCTCCGGCGGGTCGAGGACGGCCGGGACGAGCGCCGTTCGTACTCGATCTGCTCGCCCGCCGGGTCCCCGCCGCGGATCGGCGTCCGCGAGGTGCCGGGCGGGTTGTTCTCGTCGTGGCTGGTCCACGAGGCGTGCGCGGGTGACGAGGTCGAGGTGATGGGCCCGACCGGCACGTTCACCCCGGACCTCGGCGAGCCCGCGCACCACGTGCTGGTCGCGGCGGGGTCGGGGGTGACGCCGATGCTGTCGATCGCGGCGTCCGCGCTGGCCGCGCACCCCGACACCCAGGTCACGCTGCTGTACGGCAACCGCCGCACCGACACGGTGATGTTCACCGAGGACCTCGCCGACCTCAAGGACCTGCATCCCGCGCGGTTCCAGCTCGCGCACATCCTGTCGCGGGAGCCGCGCGAGGCCGAGCTGCTGTCCGGGCGCATCGACGCCGGGCGGTTCGCCGCGCTCGTCGACGGCCTGGACCTGCGGGACGCGTCGCACTGGTGGCTGTGCGGGCCGATCGGGATGGTCGAGGACGCCCGGGGCGTCCTGGACGGCCTCGGGGTGCCCGCCGAGCGCGTCCACCGGGAGCTGTTCTTCGCCGAGGACGAGCCGGTCACGCCGCTGCGGCACGAGGACGCGGCGCCGGAGGGCCCGGTCAGCGAGGTCACGGTCACGCTGGACGGCCGGTCGACGACCGCGTCACTCCCCCGCGACCGGACCGTCCTGGAGTCGGCGCAGCAGGTGCGGCCGGACCTGCCGTTCGCGTGCAAGGGCGGCGTGTGCGGGACGTGCCGGGCGAGGGTGACGTCCGGGTCGGTGCACATGCGGCGCAACTTCGCGCTCGAGCCGGCCGAGGTCGACGCCGGGTACGTGCTGACCTGCCAGTCCTTCCCGGAGACCGACGAGGTCTCGGTCGACTACGACGACTGACCGGCGCGTCCGGGGCGTTCGGAGAGGGCTTCGGCGAGGTAGGGCGCGGTGCGTCCGGACGAGGCGGCGACGGCGGCCGGGGCGCCCTGCGCGACGACGCGTCCGCCCGCCGCGCCGCCGCCCGGGCCGAGGTCGATGACGTGGTCGGCGGTCGCGACGACGTCCATGTCGTGCTCGACGACCACGACGGTCGCGCCGTCCTCGACGAGCGCCCGGAGCTGCCCGACCAGGACGCCCGTGTCGGCGGGGTGCAGGCCGGTGCTCGGCTCGTCCAGGACGTAGAGGGTGTCGCCGCGGCGGGCCCGCTGGAGTTCGGACGCCAGTTTCACGCGTTGCGCCTCGCCGCCGGACAGTTCCGTGGCGGGCTGGCCGAGGCGGAGGTAGCCGAGGCCGACCTCCTGCAGCGTCCTGAGGGAACGGGCGGCCGGGCGGACGTCGGTGAGGAAGTCCGCGGCCTCGTCCACGGTCATGTCGAGCACCTGCGCGATGTTCACGTCCCGGTAGGTGACCTGCAAGGTCTCGGGGTTGTAGCGGGCGCCGCCGCACACCGGGCAGGGCGCGTACGTGCTCGGCAGGAACAGCAGCTCGACGGAGACGTAGCCCTCGCCCTGGCAGTTCTCGCAGCGGCCTCCGGCGACGTTGAAGGAGAACCGTCCGGCGTCGTAACCGCGCGCCTTGGCCTCGCCGGTGTCGGCGAACAGCTTGCGGACCGCGTCGAACAGGCCGGTGTAGGTCGCGAGGTTGGAGCGCGGGGTGCGTCCGATGGGTTTCTGGTCGACGCGGACGACACGTCCGGCGCTTCCGGTGGCGGGGGTGTCGGGCGAGGCGTCGGCGATGGCGTCGAGGAGGCTGGTCTTGCCGGATCCGGAGACGCCAGTGATCGCGGTGAACACGCCGAGCGGGACGTCCACGTCGAGAGAGCGCAGGTTGTGGCGGGTGACGCCGCGCAGTTTGAGCCATCCGGACGGTTCGCGCGGCGTGTGCCCCGGACGTTCTGCCTCGCCGAACAGGTAGCGGCGCGTCACCGATCCGGGGACGTCGCGCAGGGCGTCCACGGGGCCGCTGTACAGGACGTTCCCGCCGTGGACGCCCGCGCCGGGCCCGACGTCCACGATCCAGTCGGCGCGGTGCACCACCGACAGGTCGTGCTCGATGACGAACAGGCTGTTCCCGGCGGATCTCAGCCGTTGCAGGCTGGTCATCAGCGCTTCGGTGTCGGCGGGATGCAGACCGGCGGACGGCTCGTCCAGGACGTAGACGACGCCGAACAGCCCGGATCGGAGCTGCGTCGCCATCCGCAGCCGCTGCAGCTCGCCCGCAGACAGGGTCGTGCTGGCGCGGTCGGTGCCGAGGTAGCCGAGGCCGAGCTCGGTCAGCACCTCGACGCGTTCGATGAGGTCGCGGGACAGGACGGCCGCCGGGCCCGTCCCGTGCGCGTGCGGGCGCAGGACGGCGGCGAGGTCGGTCAACGGCAGCGCGGCCAGGTCGGCGATGTCGCGTTCGGCGAAGGTGACGGCGAGCGATTCGGGCCGCAGCCGCTTGCCGTGGCAGACCGGGCAGATCGCGCTGGTCATGAAGCTCTCCGCCTTCTGGCGGCGCTTCTCGCTCTTGGACTCCGCGTACGCGCGCAGCACGAGCCGTTCGGCGCTGTGGAACGTGCCCTGGTAGGTGCCCTGCCTGCGGTGGGCCTCGCGGACGGGGTGGACGGTCACGACGGGCTGCTCGTCGGTGAACAGGATCCAGTCGCGGCGGTCCTTCGGCAGTTCGCGCCAGGGCCTGTCCACGTCGACGCCGAGCTCTTCGAGGATCTCGCGGAGGTTCTTGCCCATCCAGCCGCCCGGCCATGACGCGACGGCGCCCTCCCTGATCGACAGCGACGGGTCCGGGACCAGGGACGCCTCGGTCACGTCGTGGACCTCGCCGAGCCCGTGGCAGTTCGGGCACGCGCCGACCGGGGTGTTCGGCGAGAACGCGTCGGAGTCCAGGCGCCCGGCGCCCTCGGGGTAGTCGCCCGCGCGGGACAGGAGCATCCGCAGCGAGTTCGACACGGCCGTGACCGTCCCGACCGAGGAGCGGGAGGACGGGACCGAGCGGCGCTGGCCGAGCGCGACCGCCGGGGGCAGGCCGGTGATCTCGTCCACGTCCGGGGCCCCGACCTGGTGCAGCAGGCGGCGCGCGTAGGGGGCGACCGACTCCAGGTAGCGGCGCTGGGCCTCGGCGTACAGCGTCCCGAACGCCAGGGACGACTTGCCCGATCCGGACACTCCGGTGAAGACGACGAGGGCGTCGCGCGGGACGGCCACGGTCACGTTCCGCAGGTTGTGCTCGCGGGCGCCGCGGACGCGGACGAACGGATCGGCGGCCCCCGCGTCCAGCGCGTCCTGCGGCTCCGCCGCCTCCGGCGCGGCCGGTTCCATGGCCTCGGTGTCCCCCGGGGAGTCCATGATCCTCACATTACGGCAGCTCAGGAAGGCTGGTTTAGCATGGCCCGTTCCGGAGGGGGTGGGAGAGATGGGCGCGATCGTTCTCGGGGCGGCCGGACCGGCGCTGGTGACGGTTCTGACGGCCGCGGCGGTCGGCAAGCTGCGCGATCCGCGCGGCTTCGCACGCGCCGTCGCCGGGTACCGGCTGATGCCGTTCCGGCTGGCGGGGACCGTGGCGCGGACGGTGATCGTCGCCGAGGTCGCGATGGCGCTCCTGCTCGTCCTGCCCTGGACGCGGCGGGTCGGGGCGGTCTGCTCGGGGGCGCTGTTCCTCGGGCTGCTGGCCGCGCAGGTCTCGGTGCTGCGGCGCGGGCTGCGGGTGGACTGCGGCTGTTTCGGCCGTCCGGGGCGGACGACCCTGGTCGGGCCGGTGAGCCTGGCCCGCGCGGGCGCGATGCTCGTGCTGTCGGCGATGGCGGCGTTCGCTCCCGGAATGCCCGTCTCGGGGCTGCCGCTCGCAGCCGGGTACCTGGTGGTCGTCGCCGGGCTCGGGCTGGTGCTTCGGCCCGGACCGGTGCCTACTTCTCCCTCTGCCGGGACGGCGGCGGCGCGCGGGCCCCGGGCCGGGGACCGGTTCGTCCTGACGGGACGGGTCGCCGCGCAAGGTGAGACGACGCTGTTCGCGCTGGTCGCGCCCACCTGCGGGACGTGCATGGACGCCCTTCCCGGCTTCGTAAAGGCGGCCGGGCGGGTGCGGGTCGTCGTCGTGACCTCGTTCGGGGAGACCGCCGCGTTGGCGCGCAGCGGCCTCCCCGTGATCGTCGATCCGGACGTCTTCGACGCGAACGGCGTGCCGTGGCCGCCCTACGCGGTGCTGGTCGACGCGTCCGGGACCGTCCTCACGTCCGGGCGGGCGGACTCTCCGGGACGGCCGGCCGCGCTGCTGCGCGAGGCGGGCGCCGTCCTGGCGTCCACCACGCCCACTCCCCCAGCAGGCGCATGACGGCGGGCACCAGCAGACCCCGCACGACGGTCGCGTCCACGAGCACGGCCAGGATCAGCCCGACCCCGATGACCTGCATGAACACGATCCCGGACGCGAGGAACCCGGCGACCACCACGACCATCAGCAGCGCCGCGCTGGTGATCACGGTCGAGGTGCGGCGGACGGCCGTCGCGATCGCCTCGGCCGGGTCTGCGACACGGGCGCGCTCCTCGCGGATCCGGGCGAGCAGGAACACCTCGTAGTCGACGGCCAGGCCGAACGCGATCGCGACGATCAGCACGGGGAAGTCGGCGTCCACGGCTCCGACCGGGGTGAAGCCGAGGACGCCGGAGAGCCACCCGTCCTGGAAGATCAGCTTGACCGCGCCGAACGCGGCCGTCAGCGACAGCAGGTTCAGCAGCAGGGCCTTGACCGGCAGGACGACCGACCCGAACGCCCCGAACAGCACGGCGAACGTCACGAGCGCGACGAACGCCAGCATCCACGGCACGCGCACGCCGATCATGTGGACGATGTCGACGCGCGAGGCGGGCATGCCGGTGAACAGGGCCCGGGTGTGCGGCGGGGGCGAGGTCGCGCGCAGGTCGTTCACCGTGCGGACGGCCTGGCGGGACATCGGGTCGAAGGCGTAGCCGAGGGAGATCCGGGCCTGGTCGCCGCTGGTTCCGGTGACGGTGGCGCTCCGCACGCCCGGGACGTCCGCGAGACGGCGGGCGTAGGCGTCGAGGGCGGGACGGTCGGCGGTGCCCTCGACCACGGCGGTGATCTGCTTGGCGGGGTCGGCGGCGAAGCGGTCGCCGAGTTCGCGCGTGACGACCCGGGCGTCCGCGCCGGACGGCAGCACCCAGTCGCCCGGCCGCGCCCAGTTCACGCCGAGGAACGGCGCGCCGAGCGCCAGCAGGACCGCGACGAGGCCGACCGTGCTGAGCAGGGGCCTGCGCATGACCAGGTGGGCCGTCCGGTACCAGCGCTCACCCGGGTTGTGGAGGCGCGGCAGCGGGACGCGCAGCGCGTTCACCCGGTGCCCGGCGAAGCGCAGCAGCGCGGGGAGCAGCGTGAGCGATCCGGCGACGGCGAACGCCACGACGGCCGCGCCCGCGTATCCCATCGAGCTGAGGAACCGGGACGGGAACACGGTCAGCCCGGCGAACGAGACGGCGACGAGCAGCCCGGACACCGCCACCGTCCGTCCGGCCGTCGCGACCGTCCGGGCGACCGCGCCGTCGAGATCGGTCGCGTCCCTGCCCAGTTCGTCCCGGAATCGGGTCACCATCAGCAGCCCGTAGTCGATCGCGAGGCCGAGCCCGAGGATCGTGACGACGTTCACCGAGAACGTCGAGACCTCGGTGACCAGCGTGACCACCCGCAGGACGGCGAACGACCCGAGCGCGACGAGCACGCCGACCGCCAGCGGCAGCGACGCCGCGACCAGGCTGCCGAACACCACGACGAGCAGGACGACCAGCAGCGGCATCGACACGCTCTCGGCGCGCGCGACGTCCCGTCCCGCGCGGGCGTTGACCTGCTCGGTCATCGAGGTCACCCCGCCGAAGCGGACCTTCGTCCCGGGGACGGCGAAGGCCGGTTCGATCTTCTTCAGCGCCCTGACGCGCTCCTGGTCGTCGGTGGACGCGAACCGCACGGTCACGTACGTCGCGTGCCGGTCGCGGGACACGAACGCCGGGTCGCCGGTCGACCAGAACGTCCGGAGGTCCGCGACGCCGGTGCGGGGCACGGCGTCCACGGCCGCGCGGATGGACGCCGCGACGGACGGATCGTCCACGCCGCGCGCACCCGTGTCGTACAGGACGACCGCGTCGGGCGCGTGCCGTCCCAGCGGCCCGGCCAGGACCTTGTCGGCGGCCACCGACTCGCTCTTCGGGTCGTCGAAGCCCGCGCCGCCCGTCAGGGAGCCGAACACGCCCGTCCCCAACACCCCGGCGAACACCGCGAACCCGGCGGCGAACACCACCACCCAGTGCCGCCGCCGGGCCGCGAACCGGCCCAGCGCGGCGAACATCGTCGTCTGCTCAGTCATGACGGCCAGCCTCGCGAGCCGGGCGGTGCCCGCGCCTCGCCCAGATGGCCCGTCCACCCGCCCTCACGGCGCTTCCTCCACCCCCGCGCGAACCACCCCGCACGGCCTGGTGGGTCGGGGTGGGGCGGCCTGGTGGAGGAGGGCTGGTCGTCCGCGTGGAGGAGCGTGCGCCCGTTCCGTCCGGTTTAGGCTCGTTCTGTGGCGGGGACTTGGGGTCGGGCGCGGATCGCGCGCCTGGTGGTGGTGGCCTGCGCGGTCGGCTACCTGGTGCTGATGCGCGGGCCCGGAACCGCGCACGCGCTCACGGAGTGGACGATCGCGTCGGCGTCGCTGGGCGTGCTCGTCGCCGCGGCGCGCTGGCCGCTCGCCGCGGCGTTCGTCCAGCCGGTCCTGCTGGTGCTCGCCGCGCGGTACGGGTCGGGGACGCCGATCGTGGAGAAGGTCGCGGCGAGCATCGCGGTGTTCGAGGTGACGCTGCGGCGCGACCGGCGGGAGGCCGCGCTGGCCCTCACGGCGCTCGCGGCCGGGTACACGGCGATGTGGGCCGGAGAGGCGGCGCAGGACATGGCCTCCCTCGCCTACAAGGGCACGGTCATGCTCGCGCTTCCGGTGCTGCTGGCCGCCTACCTGCGCTCGGTGGAGAACGAGGCGAAGGCGGCGCGCGAGCGGGCGGCCGAGGCCGAGCGGCGGCGCGAGCTGGCCGAAGAGGCGACCCGGATGGCCGAACGCACCGCGATCGCCCGCGAGCTGCACGACATCGTCGCGCACCACATGGCCTCGATCGTCCTGCGCGTCGGCGTCGCCCGCCACGTCTTCAGCCAAGCCAACGCACCAACTCATGCGGACGCCGCGGGCGGCAGCGGCGCGCGCCCAGGTAGCGCCGCAAGCGCAGACGGCGCGGGCGCAAGCGGCGGTGCGGACGTGGGCGGTGGCGTGGGTGGCGGCGGCGCGGGCGCGGGTGGTGGCGGGGGTTTGGGGCTCGGGGATGCTCGGATTGGGGAGGTGCTGGACGATGTGCATGGCAGTGCTGCGACGGCGCTCGCCGATCTGCGGCGGTTGCTGGCGGCGTTGCGCGCCGACCCCGGGCGTGATCTTGGTGCGTTGATGACCGATCCCGGGGACCTGCCCGCGGCGCTCGCGGCGGTGGTCGATCGGGCGGAGCGGGCGGGGCTGAAGGTGGACGCCGAGGTCGGCGCGGACCTGACGCGGCTCGACGCGGTGCGGGCGCTGACCGTGCTGCGGCTCGTCCAGGAGGGGATGACGAACGTGGTGAAGCACGCCGGGCCGGGCGCGGTCGTCCGGCTGGAGGTCGCGGCGGACGGCGAGGGGCGGGTGCGCGTGGAGCTGGCGAACGACCTGCCGGACGGGACGTCGTCCGAAGGGTCCGGGCATGGCCTGCCGGGGATGCGTGAACGGGTCGAGCTGGCGGGCGGGACGCTGACGGTCGGGCCGTCCGGCGGAGGCTGGCGGCTGGCGGCGCTGCTGCCCTCGGGAGGTGCGGCGTGATCCGGTTGATGATCGTGGACGACCAGCATCTCGTCCGGTCCGGGCTGCGGATGCTCTGCGACTCCGCGCCGGACCTGGAGGTGGTCGGGGAGGCCGCGGACGGGCACGAGGCCGTCCGGATGGCGGCCCGGCTCGCGCCCGACCTGATCCTGATGGACCTGCGGATGCCGCTGCTGAACGGCACGGCCGCGACGGAGCGGATCCTGCGGGAGCGGCCCAGCACGGTCGTGGTCGTCCTCACGACGTTCGACGACGACGATCACCTTTACCCGGCGCTCGCCGCGGGCGCGCGCGGCTTCCTCGCCAAGGACGTCGAGCCCGCGCAGTTGCTGGACGCGGTCCGGCGCGCGGCGGCGGGCGACACCCCGTTCAGCCCGCGCGCGCTGCGCCGTCTGGTGGAGCAGGCCGTCGCCGCCCGCGACGCCCGGGCCGCCGCGCCCGAGAGCTCTGCGCCCGACCTCACCGACCGCGAACGCGAGGTGCTGACGCTGGTCGCCGAGGGCCTGGCGAACGCCGAGATCGCCGCGCGCCTGCACCTCGGCGTCACCACGGTCAAGACGCACCTGGCGAGCCTGCTGGCCAAGACCGGCTGCCAGAACCGCGTCCAGCTGGCCGTCCACGCGGCCCGCAACGACCTCGTGGACGGACCTTCCGTCGGAATGCCGTAGACCGGTTCCGGACCGCCCGGTCATGATGAGCGGCATGACGTCCGCTCCGGAATCGCTCATCGGACTGTTCGACCGAGCCTGGACGCGCACCGCGGCCCGGCTCGCCGGCCTCACCGACGCCGAGTACCTCTGGGAGCCCGTCCCGGACGGCTGGACGATCCGTCCTGACGAGTCCGGGCGCTGGCGCATCGACGCCGACGGCGGCGGGCCCGCGCCCGATCCCGTCCCGGTCCCGACGATCGCCTGGCGCATGGGCCACGTCGGGCTGACGTTCGTCGACTTCGGCGAACGCCTGTTCAACGGCCGGAACATCACGATCGACGACGTCGAGTTCTCCGGCACGGCGGACGGCGGCGTCGCCTTCCTGGAGAACGCCTACCGGCGGCACTGGCGCGAGCCGCTCGAAAAGCTGACCGCCGAGGAGTGGTGGTGTCCTGGAGGCCCGGCGTTCTTCGGGTTCGCCGAACGTCCCGTCTTCGAGGTCGTGCTGCACGTGCTGGACGAGTTCGTCCACCACACCGCCGAGATCGGCGTCCTGCGCGACCTCTACGGCAAGATCGCGCCCGTCGGCTGATCCCCGCCGCCCGGGGCTCCCTGGAAAGCGGCGAGAATAGGGACATGTCCAAACGCCGATCCGAGTCCTGCCCTTGCGGACTGCCCGCCCTGTACTCCGACTGCTGCGGCCGGTTGCACCGCGGGGAGGCGAGGGCCGAGACGGCCGAGCGGCTGATGCGGTCGCGGTACTCCGCCTTCGTGAAGCTGGACGCGGGGTACCTGCTGCGGAGCTGGCACCCGGCGACGCGTCCGGAGGGCCTGGAGTTCGAGCCGGGGCTGCGCTGGGAGCAGCTGGAGATCGTCCGGACGGCGGACGGGACGGCCACCGACACCCGGGGCGTGGTCGAGTTCCGCGCCCACTACGTCCAGGACGGTCAGCGCGGCGTCCTGCACGAGGTCAGCCGCTTCGTCCGGCACGACGACGCCTGGGTGTACGTCAACGGGCGCATCCAGACCTGACCGGTGACCGGGTGGTCGCGCTTGCGGCGCCACCCGGTCGGCGGCCGTCGGACGGTCAGCTGCTGGCGAAGACCTTGAGGCGGGTCAGGTCGCCGTTGAAGTAGTCCTGGTCACCGGGGAAGGTGCCGCTGTCGGCCCACTGCCAGATGGTCTGGTAGGCCCAGTTGTACGGCATCGTGCCCGGGGTGCCGTTGTAGTTGGCGATCACCAGCGGGTTGGTGGAGGCGAAGGCGCCGCGGTTGCCGGTGCACTGCGACCACCAGCTCGTGGACGTGTAGATCGCCGGGTAGCGGCCGGTGCGGGCCTTGTAACGGTCGCTGAACGACAGGATCCAGCTCACCATCCCGGCCTGCGTGAGGCCGTAGCAGGAGGCGCCGTAGGGGTTCCACTCCATGTCGAGCATGCCCGGCAGCGTGCGTCCGTCGGCGGACCAGCCGCCCCCGTGGTTGACGAAGTAGTCCGCCTGCGTCGCGCCGGACGAGGTGTTCGGCGTCGCGAAGTGGTACGAGCCCCGGATGAGGCCGACGTTGTACGAACCGTTGTACTGCTGCGTGAAGTACGGGTTGGTGTAGGTGGTGGACTCGGTGGCCTTCACGTAGGCGAACTTCGCCCCGTTCGCGGCCACCGACGACCAGTTGACGTTGCCCTGCCACCCGCTCACGTCCAGGCCCGGCGTCTGGGTGGCGGCCAGCGACGGCGCGGCCGGGACGTGCTTGAAGTGCTCGCGCTTGGCGATCTGCGAACCGAGCCAGTGCTGGTCGGGGCCGTTCGCGGCCTTGGCGGGCGCGGGCGCGGCCGGGGCGGCGGGAGCGGCGGACGCGGCCGGGACGGTCGCGGCCATCGCTCCCGCGGCGAGCGCGACGGACAGGACGGCTGAGAACAGCGTGCGGCGAGGGGCCATGGGGGGACTCCTGGGGGCGGGGGGACGAATGAGACGCTGCGGTGGTTATAACCCGCAATCGGACCCGCCGCGAAGACCGTCCGGCACGTTTGATTCTGTCTTTGAGCGGCGCCGCCCATCTTTGGCAACTTCCGTCCTCCCGCCGCGCCGCCCGTTCGGCTATGGCCGCGCAGGCGTCCGGCCCTGGCCGCTCACGTCCTGAGTCTCAGGCCGTGCGGAGGCGTTCGGCGGCGTCCTCGGGACGGACGTCGTTGAGGAAGGCGCCGGTCCCGGTCTCGACCGAGGCCAGGTACTTGAGCTTGTCGGCCGTCCGCTGCGGCGTGTAGACCTCGACCCACAGGTGGGCGCGGTCGCGGGCCACGGCGGGCGGGGCCTGGTGCCAGCCCGCCATGTACGGGACGTCCTTGTCGAAGAGGCGTCCGAACCGTCCGAGGACGTCCGCGTAGAGGCCCATCAGCTCGACGGCCTCGTCCTCGCCGAGCGCGGCGACGTCCGGGACGTGCTCGCGCGGGACGATCTGCGCCTGGTACGGCCAGCGCGCCGCGTACGGGACGAACGCGACGAAGTTCGCGGTCTCGGCGATCACCCGCTCGCCGTCCGCCTCCCGCTTGACGACCTCGCAGAACACGCAGCCGTCGTTCGCGAGGACCTGACGCGTCCGCGGCGTCAGGTACGGGAAGGCGTAGATCTGGCCGTGCGGGTGGGAGAGCGTCGCGCCGATCTCCGCTCCGCGGTTCTCGAAGATGAACACCTCCTCGACGCCTGGACGCGCGCCGAGCTCGCGCGTGCGGTCGGCGAAGGCGCGGGCGACGGTCGCGAGGCGCCCGGACGGCAGGCCCGCGAACGTCGCGTCGTGGTCGTCGGTGAAGCACACGACCTCGCACCGTCCGCCCGCCGGGCCGCCGAGGGACGGGAACCGGTTCTCGAAGATCGCGACGTGGTAGCCGTCCGCCGGGACCTCGCTGTCGGCGTGCCCCGGGCAGAGCGGGCAGGCGGCGCGCGCGGCGGCGTCGGCGGTCGGGAGGAACGTCCGGGTCTGCCGGTGCGCGGCGATCACGATGTGCTCGCCGCTGACCGGGTCGAACCGGATCTCGGGACGCGGCTCGGACTTCGGCAGGGCGCGGGGGTCGCGGGCGGTCCGGTCCAGGCCCGGCACGTCGTCGAAGTAGATCAGCTCGCGGCCGTCGGCGAGCGTCACCGAGGTGCGGGCGGTGTCCGCCATGGGGTGCTCCATCAGGGGGTTCGGTGCGTTTCTGCAGATCAGGAGGGTTCGGCGCGGTGGACGGTCACGCCCGCCTCCGCGAGCGCGGCGAGTTCGGCCCGGTCCGCCGCCGCGTCGGTGACCAGGTGCGCGATCCGCTCGGCCGGGACGGTCTGGAACACCGCGTCCGCGCCGACCTTGGTGTGGTCGGCAAGGACGACGGGATGCTCGGCGGACGCGGCGATCGCCCTGTCGACGGCGGCGACGGCCATGTGCGGCGTGGACAGGCCGCGTGCGGCGGTCAGGCCGTTCCCCGACAGGAAGGCGTACCGGACGCGGACCGTCCCGAGGAACCGCTCGGCCTCCGCTCCGACCAGCGCGCGGATCGGCCCGCGCAGCGCGCCGCCGGTCAGCACGACCTGCGCGGTGCGGGAGTCGGCGAGCGCCTCGGCGACGGCCAGCGAGTTGGTGATGACGGTCAGGCCGGGCACGGCGGCGAGCCTGAGGGCGAGCTGCCGCGTCGTCGTCCCGGGACCGATCACGACCGCGTCGTCCGGCCCGACGAGCGCGGCGGCGGCCTCGGCGATGGCCGCCTTCTCGGCGACGGCGACGGTCGACTTGTCCTGTTGGGTGGGCTCGTGCGCCAACCCTGCGACGGGCGCGGCCCCACCCCGGCTGCGGGCGAGCAGCCCACGCGCCTCAAGGGTCCGCAGGTCGCGGCGGACCGTGGCCTCGGACGCCGTCAGCGCCTCGGCGAGCGCCTGGAGCGGCATCGCCCCACGCTCGCGCAGCAGCCGGAGCAGCCGCTCATGCCGCTCGGCGGCGAACCGCGTCTGCGTCCCGTCGGTCACACCCCACCCCCTATCGCTCACTAACGTACCACTGCTCGGCAGAATCGATCACTAACGCGCAAGCGATCGTCGCGCATGAGCAATATTGAATGAAAGTGAGGTATTGCGCACACTTTCGAGCATCCCTACGCTGCGATCACCCAACCCCCACACCCCGGAGACCGCATGCGCACCCGCCTCCTCCTGCCCCTCGGCATCACGGCTCTCGGCACCACGGCCCTCACCGCCGCGCCCGGCGGGACGCGCGCCGCCGACGACCGCGTCCTGCGCGGCTCGGCCGCGCTGCGCGCTGGGATCACGATCGCGGACAACGGCGGGCGCGACTACTTCGGCAACCCCGTGCCGAGCGCCTGCGTGCCCGACGTGGGCGCGCACCAGCTCGCCTCCGGCTGCTGACGCGCGGCAAAGCGAGAGAGCGGCGGCATCCCGAACCCGGGTGCCGCCGCTTCGCGTCGCTCAGGCGCTGAGGCGCTCAGCCGCTCGGGCGCTGCTCAGGCGCTCAGCCGCCCAGGCGCTTACGCGCTCAGCCGCTCAGGCGCTTACGCGCTCAGGCGGTGCGCATGCGGAAGTCGTACTCACGCGGCACCGGACGGCCCGGGTGGACGGCCGTCCAGATCGTGTCGAGCGAGACCTCGCCCTCCTTGAGGTCGTCCACCTCCAGGCCGGCGTCCAGGATCGCCCTCGCCCGGTCGAGATCGCCGGTGCCGATCGCCGCCCGCGCCTCCAGCAGGCGGACGCGGCCGAGCGCGCGCAGGGGCTCGTCCAGGCCGTCCACCAGGGACAGCGCCTCCGCCGGACGGCCCGTGTCGAGCAGAAGCGTCAGCGCCTCGACGGCGAGATCGCGGGACGCGGGCAACAGCCGCTGCGCCTCCACCATCGGTTCGGGGTCGCCGTCCATCTGGGCGAGCGCCCGCAGCGCCCACGGCGTCCGGCGGAGGTCCAGGGAGCGCAGCCAGGCCGATCGCGCCGCCTCCGGTTCGCCGTCGGCGAGCCGGACGAGCCCCAGATGGTAGAGCGCGTGCCAGTCCTCGGCGTGGCCTTCCAGCAGCTCACGCCAGCGCGGGCCGGTGACCGCGACCGCGGGCGGTTCGCTCGCGGGGAGCGCGCCAGTGCTCAGCAACTCCAGCCACGGCCGCTGTTCGTCGCCGGGTTCACCTGCCGGCAGCGACGCGTCGGCCACCTCGGAACCGGCCGCGATCTCCAGCGCGAGCCACCCCGACCCCGTCGCGAGCCGCTCCTCGGGAACGCTCATCACGGTCCTCGACGCCTGCTCCAGCCGCTCAGCCGTGACCAGGCGTTCCAGCGCCTCGGCGGCGGCCGTCCGCGCCTGCTCCCACGGCCCGTGGACGCGCTCGGCGTCGGCCTCCAGCAGGCCGTACGCCTCCGTCCACGTCCAGGTCGTCCGGCCGGGCATCGGCAGGTGCTCCAGCTGGGTCCGGGCGAGCCCGGCCTGGATCTCCAGGTAGCGCGAGCCGGGACCGCTCAGCCACTCCTGCCAGCGATGGCCGCCCGTGCCCGTCCCCCAGTGGAACAGCTTGCGCCCGCGCAGCCGGGCCGTGGACGTCTGGACGAGCCCGCGCCCCTCGCCGTCCAGCGCGGCGATCCAGGGGCGGCGACCCTCCGGGATGTCGAGGAAGTAGTCGGCCGAACCGGGCACACGGGTCGTGTAGCTGCGGTCGACGCCGTCCAGCTCAGGGAAGCCGACACGGCGCAGCAGGCCCTCGTACCCGAAGTGGTACGCCGCGTCGGCGGGCCCGAGGACCCGCACGTCCGGGGCCTCCGGGACGGCGATGTTGGACCACCAGTACACCGGCGTCTCGCCCTCGGCCGCGTTCCGGATCCGCACGCGCACGTACAGCACGGGTGATCCGGCGGGCAGCCACGCGTCGACGCACAGCGTCAGGCGGCGCTGCCGCTCGTACTCGTACATGCGCAGCACGGGCGTGCCGTCCTGCGCGGTCATCCGGACGGCGTGCAGCGGTTCGCAGGTCAGCGGCCAGTGCCCGGTCGTGCCGAGGTTCCACTCCACTCCCCCGGCGAGCCACGCGTCCCGCAGGGCCAGGTTCGCGGGCTGGAGGATCGGGTTGCGGTGCAGCAGTTCCCGCCCGGACGGCCGGTGGACCAGCGACCAGAGCCGTCCGCCGAGGCCGGGCAGGAACGTCGCGGTCAGCACGTCGTTCTCCAGCACCACCGACGGGATCTCCCGGACGGTCCGCCGCCGGTCGTACGCGTCCTGCCGGGTGTAGGGCAGCAGCGTCGGCGGCTTCCCGTACACCAGCTGGGCGGCCATCTCCGGATCCGCCTCGGCGATCTCGGTGGGCGGCGCCGAGACCGGGGCGGGCCGGCGCAACATGGGGAGCGTCCCCGCACGCGGGAGGGCGGCGGGGACGCTCAGCGTGTCCAGACGAAGATCCATCACTTTCCGATCCCGACGGTCATGCCCTGGATGATGCGGGTGCCGAGCCAGGAGAACAGGGCGACCAGCGGGGCGAGGATGATGGTCATGCCGGCGAACAGCGCGCCCCAGTCCATGCCGCTGAACTGCTGCGACTGGACGAAGCTGATCAGCGCGACCGGCAGCGTTCCCTTCTCGCCCTGCATGAGCACGACGGCGAACAGCGTCTCGTTCCAGTTCGCGATGAACTGCAGCAGGAACGCGGTGATCACGCCGCCGCGCACGACGGGCAGGACGACCTGGAGGAACGTCCGCGCGCCGGACGCGCCGTCGATCGCGGCGGCCTCCTCCAGCACGCGCGGGACACCGGCGAAGAAGCCGGTCAGCAGGAAGACGGTGAACGGCAGCGCGAGGGCCGTGTAGACCAGGATCAGGCCGGTGTAGCTGTTGGTGAGCTGCACCTTCGCCAGGCCCACGAACAGCGGCACCACGAGCGCCTGGCCCGGCACGCCGAGGCCCATCGCGAACACCATCGTCAGCGCGTTGGACGTGCGGTTGCGGCGCCGCGACAGCGCGTACGCGCACGGCGCCGACAGGACGATCGCCAGCACCGACGCCACGGTCGCGACGTACACGCTGGACAGCGCGGCCCTGGAGAAGCCGCCCTCGTTCCACGCCCTGGCGAAGTTGCGCCAGCGCGGCGAGGTGGGCAGGCCGAACGGGTGCCGGAAGATGTCCCTGGTGTCGCGCAGCGCGGTGAGCAGCACCCACGCCAGCAGCAGCACCGTGACCGCGACCAGCAGCCAGACCAGGCCGCGGCCCACGATCTTCAGCGGCGGGACCCGCCGCGGGAGGATCTGCACAGGGGCTCCTAGAACTGGATCGGGTCGCGGCGCATCAGCCGCCGCAGCACGAGGGTGAAGACGGCCACCATGAGCAGGCTGACGATCGCGGCGGCGGCCGCGAGGCCGAGCCTCGGCACCGCGGTCTGCGGGAACGCCGACTGGTACACGTACATCGCCGTCGTCCACGACTTGACCGACGGGTTGGTGTTGGACGTCCCGAACAGCAGCACGATCTCGAAGATCTTCACCGAGGAGACCGTCCAGAGGACGGCGCAGACCGACACCACGTCCCAGGAGAGCGGGAGCGTGACGTGCCAGAACTTTCGCCAGGCCCCAGCGCCCTCCAGTTCGGCCGCCTCGTAGAGGTAGGTCGGGATCTGGTCCACGGCGGCCATGATGATCGTGGTGTAGTAGCCGGTCGCCGACCAGATCACGATCGCGGTGATCATGCTGAACGAGTTGTCGGTGGACAGCCACTTGGGCGGGTCGTCCACGCCCGCCCAGCGCAGCGCGGTGTTCACCGGTCCGGACGGGTGGAAGATGAACCCGGCGGACGCCCCGAACACCATCGCGTTCACCAGGCAGGGGAAGAACAGCGTCGAGCGGGCGAACATCCGCCCCCACATCTCGCGCAGCGCCAGCGTCAGGGCGAACGCGATCGCGAACGTCACCAGGCCGCCGACGACCAGGATCGTGAGGGTGTTCTTCAGCGAGGTGTGGAAGGTCGGGTCGTCGACGAGGGTCCGGTAGTTCCCGAAGCCCTTCCAGGTCCTCTCCCCCATCCCGTCCCACTTGTACAGGCTGATGTAGGCCGAGTAGGCGATGGGGACGAGGAACAGCGCCGCGTAGAACAGCAGCGCCGGCGCGGCGAACGGCCAGAACAGGCGGCGCTGCTGGCGTTCCAGCGGGTCGCGTCCCGTCCCCGGACGGCCGGACGCCCCCGCCCGGGACCCACGGGTCCGGGCGGGGGCGGGCACGGTGGCGGTCATCAGCCGGTGGCCTTCACGTAGCTCTCGTGGGCCTTCTTCACGGCCGCGACGAACTGCTCGGGCGTGGACTTGCCGTGCAGCAGGTCGAGCCACGCGGGGTAGAGCACCTTGTCGCCGTAGTCGCCGTCCATGTTGTCCTGCATCGCCCGGGACGGGTTCTTCTGCAGGATCCGCTGGACGTCGGCCAGCTCGGCCGGGGCCGGGATGTCGTCACGCGGGGTGATGTTCTTGGCCTCGGTGGAGATGCCGGACAGGGTGTCCTTCCTGATGAAGTTCGCGATGAACTTCTTGGCCGCGTCGGCGTGCTTGGCGCGCTTGGGCACCGAGAACCCGAACAGGATCGCGTTGGCCTCGGCGGGGCCGCCGGGCTTGGCGGCCGGGAAGTTGATCGCGGCGAACCTGAACTTCGGCGAGCGCTGGGTGGCGGTCTCGCCGTCCGCCCACGAGCCGTTCAGGAAGAACGCGGCCTTGCCCTGCGCCCAGTTGGTCTCCTGCGCGGGCAGCTTGGACGCGTCGTACCCCTTGAGGAAGTATCCGCCCTTGACCAGCTTCTCCACGTTGCGGGCGGCGGCGAGCACCGCCGGCGATTCCCAGCCCGCGCCGGACTTGTCGGCGGAGATCTTGCCGAGGCTGCCACCCTCGCGGGCCAGCAGGTAGTCCAGCCAGAGCGAGCTGGACCAGCCGTCGTCCCCCTCGGTGGTGAAGCACGCCTTGCCCTTGGCCTTCAGTGCGTCGCAGAGCTTCGTCAGATCGTCCAGGGTGGCGACCTTCGACGCGTCCGCCAAAGCCGGGTCCGCGGCGTCGTAGAACAGGTTCGCCGAGACCAGCTCGTAGGGGACGATCCACTTCTTGCCGCCGTCCGGCGCGGCGGGCAGGGTGTCGGTGTACTTGGCGGTGATGACGTCGGAGACCTTCTTGCCCTCGCCCGGCACCTGCGCGTCGTACACCGAGGACAGGTCCGCCGCCTGACCGTTCTTCACCGTGTTGGAGAAGATCACGTCCGCGCCGTTGTCCCACAGGTCGGGCGCCTGGTTCGCGGCGATCGCGGGGCCGATCTTCTTGCGGACGTCCCGGCCCTGCCAGACGACCTTGACCTTGGCGCCGGAGTCCTGCTCGTACCGGTCGATCGCGGCCTTGATCACCTTGGCCTGCGGCTCCTCCTGCCGCCACATGGACCAGTAGGTGAACTCGCCGCTCTTG
The DNA here is from genome assembly GCF_000518265.1 of Actinomadura oligospora ATCC 43269. GTDB lineage: Bacteria > Actinomycetota > Actinomycetes > Streptosporangiales > Streptosporangiaceae > Spirillospora > Spirillospora oligospora. The sequence goes on from NZ_JADG01000031.1 coordinate 28,314, forward strand.
CCACCGCCGTCGCCGGAGCCGCCGCACGCCGTGAGGGCGAGGCTTCCGACGAGGGCCAGGGAGAGCAACCCTGCCGACGCCTTGGTCTTGCGCATGAGATGCACCTTTCGGGGGGTTCGCGTGCGTGAACGGTAAGAGGCAACCGATCATCAGAGCAAGACCTGATTGCAAAATGATGCACGCTTCGCCCTTGATTGATGCACCAACGCGCAGGCCCCGCGCACCATCAGGCACGCGGGGCCGCACTCGGATCCCGGCCCGGCGCGCGGCCGGGCCGAGGCTCACGACTGGGCGATGTTGACCATCCACTCGACGCCGAAACGGTCGGTGCACATGCCGAACACATCGCCCCACACCTGCTTCTCCAGGGGCATCTGGACGCTGCCCCCGTCCGACAGCCCGGCCCAGTAGCGCCGCAGGTCACCCTCGTCGTCGCCGCTCAGCGAGATCGACACGTTCCCGGCCCCCCGCGTGCTCGTGCCGGGCGGCGTGTCCGACGCCATCAACGTGAACCCCGACGGGGTCTCGAGCATGGCGTGCATGACCCGGTCCTTCAGCGCCGGATCGTCCTGCCCGAGATCACCGAACGCCATGATCTTGAGCTCCCCGCCGAGCACCTTCTTGTAGTGCTCCATCGCCGCGCGGGCCTGCCCGTCGAACGCGAGGTAAGGATTGAGACGCGAACCCATGTGATCCTCCTGTCACTGATCGTTACGATCGTCGCAATCCCCGCCGAACAGAGCCACAAGCCCCACCCCATCCCCACCCCC
>NZ_JADG01000032.1 GCF_000518265.1 Actinomadura oligospora ATCC 43269
ATCGACCACCGTGGACATATCACCGTCGATCAGCTCCCAGGCCATCGCCCAGAGGTCGATGCGGATCTGCTGGCCGGAGGTCACGTTGGTGATGCGCATGTTGGATGAGCCGTAGGGCATCGAAACCCTGATGGTCGGCCAGGCCGAACCGCCGAGCAGCTCGGGCACGGTCACAGTAGGTTTGGACGACGAGACCGTGAAGGTCTCGGCGGTCGGCTCGTGGAACCAGGGGTCAGGGGCCGCAAGAGTAATTCCGAGCTTCGCCCAAGTTCGGCCAGACGCGTCGTAGCTTTCATCCCCTTCCCAGCCCGAGGAGTAGTAGCACTCGGCGTACCGAGTGCGCAGGCGAGGGAACGTTCGGTCTTCCACGACCAGGCGGCGAGGCACGTCCGGGCGCATAGTTGCCGCCAAGGCGTTCATGAGCCGAAGGAACTCTTGCCTAGTGCGGCCCCACACGTACAGCGGAAGCATGATCTCTCGGGAGGCAAACCGGCCCCCTTGGAGGAACCCGCCATCGAGAGCGGGGTAGTCCGTCACAACCTGATCAGTTGGGGCAATGCCGAGGCCGGTAGCCCCGGCCAGCATGATGATGCCGGAACGCTGGTTGTCTGGAGAGCCGGTGAATATGAACTCGTCCTGGCCGGAAGCATCTTGCCAGCGAATAGTGACGGGAGCCTTCAGGGCGTCCAGTTCCCGCTGCCACTGCACGGGATAGGGCATGGCACTCCTTAGCGGCGCTTGTTCCAGCGGATAGTCAGTTCATTGCTCCAGGCCGTAGTCCGGCCGTTGCGGCTAGCGCGACACGAATAAGCAATCTTCTTATAGGAATGGCTGCCGACCTTTTCAGCGATAACCCACGTCGACCACTTACCGTCTTTTCCGACTGTGCAGGGAGCCGGAACGGGGCCAGCCTCACCCCATTTGGTGACCAGCCGTCGCCGGAATTCGAGGCGAGCGCCGGCCGGGCCGGTGCCGCGCAGAGTGACACGTTGTCCGCTCCTCGCGGTGTGATTGGTCGGCGCAGTAATCCGCGGAGCCGTAAACGGGCTCGTGGGGGGCGTCAGCGTGCCGCTGATCGCGAAGCTGTGAACGACCTGATCCGAAGCTCGGTAGTCCTGATAGCGGGTCGCACGGATGTCCCAGGAGCCTCCCGAGGCGAACGGTGCCTTGGAGGTGTCGAGCTGGTATGACCAAGTGCCGTCGTCGTCCGGCGCGACCAGGCCGTCAGTCTCGGCGTCGCCGAGCGGCACCCATGTGCTCGTCCCAGCCTTGGAGTACTCCAGGAGCATCCACTCGGACCCATCCGTGGCAAGAGGTGCCTCACCGACCGCCGAAGTGATGACGACGGTCTCACCCGCCTTGAACGTCGTGACCGGCGTCCACCCGGGCTTGTCGATGACCGGCGCTGTTTCAGCAGTGAGGGCGTGCCACATGGTTGGAGAGATGAGCTGCTTGCGGTTTCGGTAGCCCGTAGAGATGACGTGTAGCTTCGCGTCGGCCGGGACCACCACGTCTCGTGTCACGGCCTGGCCGGGCTTGAGAGTGATGGGCCCGCCGACCTGGCGGCCGTCGAGCCAGACATACGCGGAGAGGTTCACCGCGGGCGTGCCGGTGTGGGCGAGCTGCACTTGGTAGTGCCGCTCCATCGATGCAGGGTCAACGCTGTAGCTCTTGACGGTGCCCTTCACGCCTCCGATGCAGTCAGCGGAGTAGAGAGCGGTGTCGCCTGTGGTGGCCCCGTCTACGGCCTTTAGCCCAATCTGGTGAGGCAGCGCATCGGACGGCACATCGACATAAAGGGTGGAGTCGAGAGGTCGCTTCTTGACGATCTTGCCCGTCTTGGGGTCCAGCTCGACCGCTTGCAGAACCCCGAGGGTCCACATCTGGGAGCCGTACCGAACACCGTCGAGCATCACGTAGACGCGGTGCGTGCGGTCCACGCGCACGGTGATCGTAAGCCGGGTTTTGCCCGCAGGTGCTCCGCCGACCTGGACACACGAGCGTCCGGCAATCTTGAAGTTGGTGAGGGTCATGCCGCCGCCTCCTCGACTCGGGTGAAGCCGAAGCTCGGCACAGGAACGGGCTCGTCCAGGGGGACCAGGTCCTCGCGCTCGGCAAGGTCGTTTACACGCGTCCACAGGCCCTTGATCTGTCGGTACAACAGAGGAGACGCGGTCGCGTCCTCGGTACCGAGCGTGGGTCGGGCCAGGTGTCCGTCCTGGACACTGGCAATCAACTCGACCTCGCGCACGACCTCGTCACGGACATCTCCGTCCAGGTGCACCCGAACGATGTCGCCCAGGTCGTAGTCATCGGCCCACGCAGGAGTCGACGGAGTCTCTACCGGGGTGACCGTGATCGTGGCCGAAGGGCCAGCCTCGACCAGGACCTTGTCAGCCTGCTCATGGAGTTGACGGTACTGACGAGACCAGACGGGCGGGTCGAGCGGCCACCCGGCGGCGCGCTTGGGGTCCTGCATCCACTGCCAGTCAACGCTGGACGCGTCCACGAACTTCTCAGCGCTGACCCCCCACTCAACCTCGGCCGCGGTGAGTCCGCGGTTGGCCCAGGCGAGTGTGTTGGCTCGGTCGTCAGGGGTGAGTTGCGGATCGCCCCACCAATCGGGATCAAGGTCTCGGAGCTTGTAGTACGCGTAGTAGCGCTCGGGTCCCTCGCGCTCGACCTCGGTCTCCGTGTAGCCGGTGACCTTGCCTGTGCTGTCCTTGGTCGGTTGAACCTTGAGCACCTTGTACTGGCGGCGCTGTGCGCCGACTACGACTCGCGTTGCCTCGGGAGCAGTGACGCTGTACGAGTACGCCTGCAAGTTGCCTAGGTGCGCGCCGAACTGAACGTCTCCGGTGAGGTCGTCTACCGCCTGGATCCGCACGAGGACGCCAGGGCCGTCGTCGGCGTCTGCTCCGTCGCCGAGTGAGTAGGGCGAGGGGTGCCAGACACAGGAAATGCGGAAGCCGTAAACCGCTGCCATCTTGCGGATCTCATTGCTGACGTCGTTGAACCGAAGCAACGTCGAGTTGGCCGTCTCGTCGTCCAGGAGCGCAGGATCCTGCCGAGCCACGTACAGCTTGGAAACCCACCGATCAGGTTGGCCAGCCACGTTGGCGAGGAGCAGCTCCCGGAGCAGCTCTCCCACGTTGGTCCACGACGGAGAGGTCTGCCAGTGCACGTGCTTGGCAGCCCAGTGAATGTCTTCGGCCGGGTTGGTCCAGGCCAAGCGCTCGGCGAGCAGAGCCATGTCGTCTACGCCCGTGACGCGTACGACTCCGGCGCCAGGGTTTTCAGCAGCGTCCCAGGCTCGCTCGATAGAGCGGATCGGGCCCGAGAAGACGGGCTCCGCTCGGCCGTCCCGGAAAACCACAATGCCTCGACCTGGGAGCAGCCAACGAGACTGCTCTGAACCAGACGGGACTTCTATCGACCAGCTACCGACGTCGTTGAGTCGACTGATCGCCTGGAAGCTTGTGAGGGTGTCCAGCTCCCCGATCAACCCCAGGGGAGGGACAGGCCGGGAGGACTGCTGCTCGGGGACGTCGCCACGTGGGTAGAGCGCTTCCCGTACGTAGACGTGATACCGCATGAGGCTCGCTCCTGATGGAAGAAAGAAGCCCCCGGCGGTCGAGCCGGGGGCCTGCTTAGCCGTACAAGGCGTCTGCAAATCGAAGATGCTTGAGAAGCGTCGTCTCAGTCGGCACGTTCGGTGCCGCATTGACGGTGATGTTGTAGATCTTCTGCGCGGTGGACTTCACCGCAGACTCTCCGGAGTGAGCAGGGAACGCACGCGCGTATTTAGCACGGAGCTTGGTGTCCACTCGGGATAGCTGGTCCACTGAGTCATAAATGGATGCAGCTCCGAAGGTGCTTACATCAGGTGCATCAGCTCGCGCGGCAAAGGGTGTCGGCCCCGGATCGCCGTTCTCGGACGAAGGGCTTGCAGCGAACAGATGCAGGCCGCCTAGAACGTTGCCAAGAGAGCCGACCTTGCTCGTCACGCTGCTTATCAGGCTGGTGATTCGACCGGCAATGCTGGCAATCTGCGCCCAAGCCGAGGAGACAGTGGACACGATCGAGGCCATGATTCCAGAAATGGATGAGGCCATGCCGCCAAATGGTCCGACTGCTGCTGTCTGGGTGCTCTTCGCCCCTGAACTCGTATCACCTGTGATCTTGGACCAGGCGCGGGACACTGCATCGGACAGAGAGTTCATGGCAGACGCTACTCGATTAACCATATCGAGAAAAGAGCCGACGACACTGCCCTTGATGGTGTCTGAAGTGCCCGTCATGAATGAGCCCAGGCCATTGAACAGACCTTCGAGGAAACTCACACACGCGTTCCAGGCGGCAACGATCCCATTGATAACCCAAACCGCGCCGTCGTAGAGCGAGTGCCACAAGTCGACGGTAAACTTGATGTTAGCCATCACTGTCGACAGAGTTGCCAGGATGAGAATAAAGGAGAACTGGGCGAAGTCGGCAAGGGCCTTGAGGTTCTCACCGTTGCCTAGCGTGTCAAAGATGGCCTTGAGTGCAGTAGCAATTTCGTTGATCAATTGGGGCGAGACCTTGGCGAAGCTGTTCAACATCTGCGCCAGGGAGGGCGCCAAGGTCCGAAGGGCCGAACCCAGGGCTGTCAGCGTCTTGCCGTAGTCCGTACCCCCTTGCGCTAGGGTCGTGAAAAAGCTGCCAATCGCTGTTCCGAGATCAGTAATCAACGTGCGGAACCCGTTGACTGCGGGAACCATTTGCGGATTCGTAAGAGCCCGGACGATTCCCTGAAGGACGCTGGTTCCAAACTGCGTTACCGTCTTGGCTAGAGGCGCAACGTACTTCGAGACGCTGTTGAAGGCCAGGCGTAGAGGGCCGCCCATGAGCCGGATCCACTTCTGGACGGCCGGGAGTTGCTTTGAGATCTCCTTGGCAAGCGGTCGAACCGCAACCCCTAGGACCTGGCGGGCCGTGCCGAGCACGCCCTGCAAGTTCTTTCGGAACCCCTTTGCGATCTTGTCGTTGCTCTTGAAGAGATAGGCAAGCGCAAGACCCAGTGCGCCCGCTACCGGAACGAGCGTGAGAAGGGCTCCGAGGACTGCACCGGCAGCAATTACAAGGCCAATCAGTGCGCCAACAAGGACAACGATCCCCGCGATCACAATGCCCCGGATGACTGGCCCCAGCGAGCCGAGGGCTTCGCTGAAGCCCATTGCGCTCTCAGTGCCCGACTGAAAGGCGCTCCCGGCGACCTGGCCCATTTGGCGCATCTGCGCCGATGAATTGCGAATCATGGAGCTGAGTTGGGAGACCCCTGCCATGAGCTGTCCGAAAGAGTTCCGGTCCATGTCCACATGGACCTTGAGTCTCCGAGGACGAAGAAAGAGGTCAAGCTCCGCACGGGCCTTTCCAAGGTCGAGCTTCACATTGACCGTAAGGTCGCGATTATGAGTTACCCGTTGGAGTTGGGTCCGCATTTGGCCTGTGTTCAACTTGAGCTGAAGCGCAATAGTTCTATTGCGTGCGATGTCGCGCAATTCCGCTTTCACGTCGGCCGCGCCCTTGAGGGCGACCTCGATGTGAACCTTCAAATCTCGCGCAAGCTCATCAAGCTCGGCCTTCGCGCCGGCCTCACCTTTAAGTTCAAGGTCAACCTCGACCTTCGAACCGGCCTCGGCCTCGTCCAAAAACGCCTTCAGCCGCTCCTTGAAGCCACCTGTATCGGGAACGACTTTGACCGCGAGCCGCTCAACTTCGTGGCCACCAGCACCACCGGACATGTGTCACCTCCTCCCGCACTGCGGGGGTTCTAAGACGGCAGGGGAATCAACGCACCTGGACCGGCCTGGGGAAGGCCGGCGTCCTCGCCACGGAGTCGACGTAGCAAGATGTCAGGCTCTCCAGCGGGGCGGCCCTTGGGCCGCGGATAGGGCGCAGGACTTGCGATCTTCTTCCGCGAATTCGCTGCCACCGTGACGTGATGCAGATGCAGAACGGCGTCGATGAGATCGGCCGTCAGGTACGCCTGGCGGTCCCAACCGGAAAACTCCGGCCCGCCTCGGCGGGCGACTGCGGTAGCCGAATCGATGGGCAGGTACTCCACAAGCGCAAGCGCGTGACGAGGCGGGAGAGTGCCGTCAAGAATGCCGTGCACATCCACCCCGTAGTAGCGGAGCAGATCGGCATAGACCTCTCCGCCGTGCGCCTCAATCAGCTCGTGGAGTCGGATGCTTCCGGGCCCTGGGCCGCCTCCATCCACGTCCTGAAAATCTCCATCCCCATCTCCGGCGGGAGATCGTCAAGTGAGTCCTTCATCGCCCGCGTCCGGCTGGCCGCGATGGCAAGGATCTGGTCGGCCGCATTCAGGCGGGCCTCAAGGGAAGCCTTGTCGTCCTCGATCACGCTCACCAGGGCGAGAGCATTCTTCAGCTCCGTCTTCGATAGGTGGAGCAGTGGACGGAGGAGCAGTTCCTTGCCGTCCTTGGCAAGGAACGGAAGTCCCTTCTCCTTCTCCAGTGCTTCGGCCTTCGCCTTCAGGTCAGCAAAATTAAGCATGACGTCTCCTCGCAGATGTGCAGATGATTCAGCCCCGACCCCCGTCATCTGCAAACAGGGGCCGGGGCCGTAGAGGATTAAGCCGTGTACTTCAGGCGCTCAGAAATAGTGCCGGTGTAGTCAGTGCCCGGCGCGCTCAGAGTGGTCGCCGTCACCGGAATCTCGGCCAGCGCAGCCGGATCGGTCTCAATGGCGTCCGAGCCGGTGATCGAGGTCTTGCCGTAGTGCTCGACCACCTGGTACTCGCCATCTACCGCAACGATGAGCAGCGCCTTCTCTTGCGGCACAGAATTCGCAGGAATGCGGAACGCCTTAACCGTGTCGGTGTCCTTGGCCGGAGTGATTCCATCTGGACCCACGACAACGCCACCGCCGTAATACAGCGCGTATGCTTCGACGGTCCAGTCCAACAGGTTGAGAGTGACGGACCTGGTCTTCACCGGCTGAGTCGTCCGCAGCGCGGGGTTCTGCCAGCTACCCAGAACCTCCGGATCGTCACCATCAACCTCTCGGCTGATGCCATTTTCCAGACTGGTGTTTCCGATGGTCTTCCAAACAGCGCCAGGCGCCTTCGGATCAGCGATAGGAAGCGCCGGCATCGGAGTACCGACCGGTGCGACGTACACGTAGCCAGTGCTGGGCAGCACTTGACTGTCTGCCATAGGGGCCTCCATGAAAAAAGCCCCGCCGATGGCAGGGCTCAGAAGAAAGAAGAAAGTGCGTGGGTTAGTAGGGGGCGCGGGCCCAGACGTCGTACGTAGCGTCGAAATTGTACGAATCTGAATGCTTGCCGCTCAATCCGTCGCGGTCGAGCTGGGGGCCCTTCACAACCTGGAAATCGGCGATCTTTCCCTCAGGTGAGTGAAAGCCGTCGAGACGGGCCTGCCAGAAAGCCGTCTGGACTTTGCGAGCCAGATCAGACGCATCCTTGCGAGTGGCCGCGATAGTCGATACCGATAGAACCGCGTGATCCACGATCGGATTCTTGGTTGAGCCCCCAACACGAACAATCCAAACGAAAGGCATCGACTGAACCCAGTCGTGGGGAGGAGTGACAACATAGTTCGCTGCGTCTGGGAGATAGTGACGAAGCACGTCCAAGGCCAGGGCTTCGATGTCGGCGACCCTTGGTGCGATCATCCGTAGATCACGCCCTTGATGAAGTGCAGCCCTTCGACGCGTTCCTTGGTCCAGTTGTGCACGAATCCGTAGTTCAGGGGCACGGCATAGCGAGCACCGACGTAGACCCAATAGTCCTTGCTGCTCGCACGCTCGACCCCAACCGAGCTAAGGAGATAGCCGGTCTTGCTGTGCGGCGCGATGGCCGTCTTGATCCGGGCCTCGGTCTTGTCCGCCACGGCGCGAACGCGGGCCTGGACGCCAGGCAGCTCGGCAATTACCTCGTTGAGGTTGTTTCTTACGTAGGCCATCAAGCGTCCCCCAACAGCTCGACCAGCAGGGAGACGTAGGACTGCGAGGTGCGGGAACCGCGGAAGAGCTTGGGCTCCTCCTGGACCGTCCAGGCTTGATTGCGGAACTCGATGCGACCCCACTTGCCAGTCGGCGGTGCTCCGTCGACGGGCTTGCAGATCACGCGAACTCGCTGAACGTCGGCCCAACCCTGGGCCTCGGTCCTGATGTCGACTGCCCAGCCAGCGCCCGAGTAGCCCACGGGCAGGACGTAGGCCCGAAAGCGCACGGGGGTTAGAGGCTTGCCGTCTTCACCCAGGTGCGTGGGCGTCTTGCCGCCGTACCCGTCGCCTTCGTACCTGATTGGGTAGGCCAGAACCTCTTCATTCGCGCGGTCGAGGATCGCCATCAGGTCACCTCGGTCTGGACAGCGCGCGACCACCGAGAGGTGTCGTTGTCGAACCGCAGGCGAGCACGCCACCCGTAGACCGCCATGCCTGCCGGGATAGGGAAGGACGTGTGCCAGTAGGGGAGCCCACCGTCACTGATGTCCTGGGACTCGGCGACGGCCGAGTCCACCCAGGTCACTCCGTCCAGGCTGTGCTGCACCTGGACCAGGCCCTCACGCCACGTCCGGCCGGTAATCGTGAGATCGGTCGGCCCCTGGACGACCGATGGGACAGTGACGATCGGGACCGGCAGGGCCGAGACGTAGGTAGGGGTTACGAGTCGGATCGACCCGTACCGCGGAGATACCCACCGCAGGTAGGCCCGCAACGAATCCTCCGAAGCAGAGGACAGGACCACGGCGGCACCACCGTAGGCGTATCCGCTCGCCAGGTCGGCAACGCGCTCGGTCGCAACGCCGGGCTCTGAGTTGAGCAGTCGGCGAACCTCAATCAGGGCAACGGCCTTGATGGCACCTGGAGCGGGGGAAGGGAACGTCCTCCGACAGAACGCCTCGATACTGTCGGACACGTTGCTGATGAACGAGTTGACCTTGTCCAGCTCGCTCCCCGTGTAAACGGTGCCGGTCTGGACGGAGACCTCGTCAGCAGTGATGAGCATGTGGCCTCCAAGAGGGCGGGCCCCGGAGGGCCCGCCATCACGACTCAGGTAGTCGGCGCGGCAAAGGTGCCGCAAACCACAACCTGCTCAGGGCGAATGATCTTCGCGTCGTAAATCAGACGACTCTTAACCGCAGAGGTAAACGTCTTCTCGGGCTGGTACGCCTGCATTTCGGCGTGGGGCATAACCAGGGAGATTGCGTTGGTCGCGGTCATGACCATCTGGAGCTTGGAAGCGCCGGTGTGGGTGCCCTTGGTGAGCTTCTTCGGGTTCGCCGTAGAAGTGTTGGCCAGGGTGTTGCTCACCATGACCGGAACGCCGAGAATGACGCCGATGGCGCCGGTCGGCATAACGGCCTGGCCGCCCCAGTGACTCGCGTCAATGAAGTTCGGGTCCTTAAGCAGACCAGCCCTCACCGAGGGCGCGATAACCAGTACACGATCCTGCGGAGCCGCAGCCGTGTCCAGGACCGTCAGCATGTCCACAATCGTGTTGTAAACACCGTTAGAACCGGACTGAAGGGCAAGCTGCTCGACGTCATCGTGCAGCGCGGGAAGGGCATCCCACGCCGCCTTAGTGGTCGGCACAAGCTTGCTCTTGACGCCGTTCAAGTCCTTGCCGCCAATCGCAGCGGTAAGGGTCTGGGCGACCAGAGCATCAATGGTCTGCGCGGTCGAACGAGCGCGCTGGGAAACCAGGTTGGACATCAGGTCGATACCAGCCTGAGTCTGGAGCTGGTGAAGCGAGTCCACTTCGAATCGGAAAGACGAACCCTTGGCGACGGTCATCTTGATGTACTCAAGCTCCGCGCGGTCCATCTCATTATCCGCAAATCCTTCGTACGCGGCCTTGCGGTCAAAATCGCGAACCGTGTCGAGGAAGTGCGGGATGTGCACGACATCCCCGCCGCGCCGGAACTCGCCCTCGAAGTTCCGATTGGTGAAGACGCCGGAACCGAGGATCAGATTGTGCTCAAGATCCTGAAGAAGCTGGGCAGTCCAGATTTCCGGAATGAAGAGGTTGCCGGTGGTCTGTAGGGCATGACCGGCCGCAGAGTCGGTGTAGGTGCCGTTGGCGAAAGTCTCAGCCATGTAGTACTACCTCATTTGGGCATAGAAAAAGGCCCCAGGGAATCCCAGGGGCCTTGCAAGTGGAGAGTGTGGGTTACGCCTTGCCGCGCATCACGTCGTCAAGTCGGCCCTCGTCGCGGGCCTTGTTGATCTGATCGCGGGTCATGCGGCGCAGGTCTGCGCGGGTGAGCTGGCCACCAGAGGTGGACTGGGCACCGATGCCGAGATCCGTCGACGTTGCCGCGAAGCGGGGGGCCGGACCAGGCGCCAGCCGCTTAAGCAGCTCGACGTCGACCTCTCCGTCCCGCATCACCTTGGTCGGGTCCAGGAGGCCAAGCACCTCCTCGTCAACCCCGGCCTCGGCTGCGGCCTTGGACAGCTTGAGAGCCTTGCGCTCCGCCTCGAACTCGGCGGCAGCCGCCTCGCGGCCTCGTGCCACCGCCTCGGCAATGGTCCGCTCGTCTTCGGACATGCTCGCCCGCTTGAGCTGGTCCAGCTCCTTCAGGGCGCTCTTGCGCTTGCCCTCCTCCTGGCGCATGAGGGTCTTGTACTTCTCGGCATCGGCCCGGAAGGCGTCGCGCTCGGCAAGTAGTTCCTCGATACTCGGAGTGGGGGCAGGGGTGGTCTCCTGCGTCGGCTCCGTCTCGGTGCCGGCGTCGGTCGCCTTCGTGGTCATAAGTATTTGCCTCTCACAAATAGAAAAGGCCCGGAAATCCCTCGCGGGACTCGGACCATCAACAGGTCAAACTACGCAGCCTTCTGCTGCTCCTTGGCCTTCTGCCGCTCGACAGACGCGACCCTAGCTGCGGAAGTGCCCTGTGCCTTCTGGCCCGCCGTCGCGGGCTGGCCGGGCGTCCCCGGCGCGGGTTCGGGCATATATTTCTGCTGCCACTCGTGCTGTTGCTTCAGCTCCGCTTCCTTCATCTCGATGAAGCGTGCAATTTGCTGCGGCGAGTAGCCGTAGTCCTCCTGGAGCTGCTTGACAGGGATGTCCAGCTCCTTGAGCTTGATGAGGCTGTCCACGAGCGTGGCCTTTGCACGGTGCTCGGGGTCGCCCCAGATGACCTCTGCTCCCCACGCTTCCGCGCGGGGGTCGTCCATGGCCTCGAATGCGAGGCGCATGGCCATTTCCCAGGACTCGCCGAAGTGGAGCATTCGTTCCCTAGCCTTGGCAACTAGACCGGCTTCTGCGGAAGTGATGCTCTCCCCGCTGGGCGCCTGTCCGCCATTGAGCAAGAAATAGTGGAAGGGCACACGGCTCTGTGAAGCCATGTGCTGCACCAGCATGTCAATCAGCTTGACGTAGTTCCCGAGGTCGGCAGGTTCGAACTGGCCGAACTTCACATCCTCGCCATCAAAAGTGAGGATGCGATCGACGTACGCCTTGAGCATCGCCTGCCTCTCTTCGTCCGAATCATCGAACGGCTCGAGGCCCGTAATCACTCTCTGCGGAAAAGCGCCGAACTCTGACGCCACGATGGCGTCCGCAGAAACCTTGTTGATTGCGTTCTGAATCGGCAGTACCGCCGCAAGTTCGCTGTACGGCTCACTCTTGAGCCGCTTGCGGTTCAGAAGTGGAACCACGGGGATCGACTTGAAGGGATTGTCCTGAACCTTCTTGGGGTCGGACCACCCTGAATCCTTCTCGTTCCGATCGACCTTGTAGACGCCGTTAATCCCCTTCTCGGCCGTATCCAGGTACAAGACAGAGTGGATGACACCCCAGTCGTCCTGGTACTCGCGGTACGCGGCCTCTAGCTGGCGTCGGCTTCCGGGGGCGTACTGAACCACCATCTCCGAAGCACTCTCGGGTGTGATGGTGGGCTGGCCCTCGTCGTCGATCCACACGCTGAGGAAGCTGACGCCCTGGACCAGGGCATCGATGTGAGCAGCATTGCTGTCGGCATCGAGGAAGGACCGCTGCCAGATGTCGAGGGCATCCTTGTCAGCGTCCTCGTCGGGCCCCATCCGAAAGCCCCTGATGCTCAAGCGCTCCGAGATCGAGTCCACAATCAACGAGGAGAAGTTATCCCGCCAGCCATGGAAGAGGTCGCCGAAGACTTCGGTGAATTTCTGCTGTGCAAACTTGAGATCCTGGTTCTCCGCGTCATACGCGTCGCGGAATATCTTGCTCTTAGCAGACTGTGTGTGAAGGCGGCCCGATAGGTACTCCACCCAATCAAGGGGAGTGGTGGGCCTGGTGCCAATGATGGGATGACCTCCTTCCGTGGCTAATAGGTGCGCATACGCGCCTTGCGTCGGGTCTTCATCCGACCGTCTTCAATAGCGAAGCCGCGGGCCTCGTAGGCGAGAACCGCGGCCATGGCAGCATCGATCTTCTTCTTGGAATTCTTGGATTCCTTGGTGATGAGGGTGCCCTGTGGAACCTCGTAGGTCACTGTGTTGGTGATGTGCCTCGCCAGGTCCTTGTTGCCGTCATGGCAGATGCCGTCATTGAGAAGGACGGCAGTGTGGAACCGTTCGATGGCTGCGGCCATTTTGGCGTGGCGTTGAGGAGGGAACTCATAGACGATGTCTCGTCCGTCCCGATCTCTCTCCTTGAAGTCGAGAGACCAGACTCCCACGAGGTTCTGCCAATACGACGGATCGCAGAAGACGGCCTCAACCCGGTACATCTCAACGGCCTGGCGCATCGCTCGGTCCACCAGGAACTGATTGACTTGCCAGTCGGGATCGGTCTCGTCTTGTTCCTGAAGGTGAACGAGGAACAATTTGCCGTCACGGAGGCGAACGCCACAGATCGCTGTGGCGTCTGATCTGAGGGAGCCGTCAAAACCGAGGGCGATTTGGTCGCCCGGCTGGATCGGGTCGTCCGTGCGGGACAATCCTTCCCACGTGTACTTGTCGATCCAGTTGTCTGCCGACTCCATGATCTGGTTGCAATAGAATCGGTAAAAGACGGCGGGCGGGGTGAGCGGGTCAGTGGCCTTGGCCACCAGACCTTGGACCGGTGCCCAGTAAGAATCGCCGTAGGCGTCCTTGAGGGCCGCCAGGACCGCTTCTACGTCCGTCAGATCCTCTACAGGAGCGCCTTCACGGCAGTCGTAGAGTAGACCAGGGGTGCCCGCTAGGAAGCTCTCGTAGGTCCTCTGAGCAACGCTTTCCTCGTTGGGGTTGAACGCGTTGGTCGTCTGCATGAGTCGGCTTCCCGACTCCATAGTCTTGTCGGCGTTACGTTGCAAGACTTCGGCGACGTGATGACCGCCGTTCGACTGAACCCAGTGGTGTGTTTCGTCGCAAATGACGAACGTCGGGCGTGCGCCTTCCAGGCCCCGCGAAGAAGAAGCGACCGGTTCGATCCGTCCAGGCCGGCCGTCTTTGAACTGGATGCGTTCCTTGCCGATTTCCAGGCCGTAGCGGTCCTCGGCGGGACTCTCGGCCAGGGCACCGCGGATCATGTCCCGCGTGTTGCTCGTCTGTTCCAGGCTGACGGCAGCGATCTGAACAAGGGGGAGTGCAACGGGCACTCCAACGGGCATCCCGTCTGCGTCTCTACCCCCGAGACGGCACGGGCCGAGGAACTCGATGATCGCCAGTGCCGCCAAAAGCGGAGTCTTCCCCCAGCCCTTCGAGCGACGGAGGGACACCATCGGGTAGAGCCAGGGACTCTCGCCCTCTAGGACCTGGTCCTCCGGCTTGAGGGCGTAGGCCCAGAGGATGAAGCGCGTCTGCTCCCGAGTCGGCTGCCATGGCTTGCCTGCGTTCTTGCCGTCCGGCTGGAGAATGTAGGTCCGACACCACCGGAGGATCTGGTAGCCCAGGGAATCGCGGGGGTGAGGAACGCCCTTCGGCAGGTTGCCGGTCTGGGGGTTCCAGTTCTCGGGGTACGCCAAGAGGAACCTCCTTCCACGGCCAGGGGCCGCGGCAGGCGGCTACTCCTCTGAGAGTTCGGCGAACAGGGCAAGGTCCGCCTCGATGGTCGGCGGAGCCTCGACTTGCTTGGTCTGCTTGTCCTTGAGCGCTGCGACCTTCAAACGCATCCGGTCGGCGATCGTTGCGCCGAGAAGCGATTCGCTCTGGCGAATCTCCGACATGACGAAGTGGCCGGGCTTGCGGTAGTAGCTCTCGACCAGGGGAGCGAGCATCTGAAGACGGAGCCAGTCCGTCTCAGCGAAGTACTCGGACTGCTCGCTGTTCGCCCAGGTGTCCCACCACATCTGAGTAGCAGCCGAGTAGCTCGCGCGCTTCGCGAGCTTCTTCAGTCGGCCAGGAACTTCGTAGTCCTGCTCCAGGTGGGCGGTGTCCACAACGTTGCGCCGGACGGCATTGCTCTTGGGCGCCGGCCCTCGGCCAGCCATGTGATCACCTCCTCTGGAGGGACGGAAGAAAGAAGTCAACGGTGGCGTGCTGCCGCTGCACCATCCAGGAATGTCCCGGAGTCGGATTCGAACCGACGTCTCCACCTACGTTGGCCTGGCAGGGTTCGAACCTGCGCCTCGCGGATTAAAAGTCCGCTGCTCTGCCACTGAGCTACAAGCCATGGCGCCGCACTCTGCATCATTGACCTCATGCTGCCTGGCGTAGCCAGGTTGCGACGTTGGTATCAACCCCATGCCGTTCGGACTGAGTAGCTCTCAAGTTATTGATTCCCCGGAGAGCAGGTAGGGGTGTCAGGGTGACGCTCGGGACTTGAACCCGAACAACCGACTTCACAGGCCGGTGCTCTAACCGCTTGAGCTAGCGCCACAGTCGCCGTGCCTGGATTTGAACCAGGGACCTCCGGATCATGAGTCCGGTGCTCTACCACTGAGCTAGACGGCGTCAATCGGGGTTTTACGAGCTTGTAGCCGAACAGCTCGGGAAGTAGGCGGGGCTGGCCGCGGGGAGAGGGCACGGCCAGCCCCGGTGACCACGGGAGCGGCATCGAGGCGCTCGACCATGACCAGGTCTGATGGAAGAAAGAAGGAGGGCCGAGTCAGGCAGCTCGCCGTTGTCGGCCCCGGAGGGCCTCCTCCTGGACCTTGCTCTTGTGGTGCGGCTTGCAGAGGAGCTGGAAGTTGTCCAGCTCCCACCGGCCGCCCTCGGCGACGGGGTTGATGTGGTCGACGTCAGTGCCAACCGACTCACAACCTTCGGCCTCGCATCGGCCGCCAGCTCGACGGATGGCTTGCCTACGGAGGGACTCATAGTTCCCTGGGCGGCGGGCAGCCCATCGCTGCTTGGCCCCGTCAAAGGGGACGGGGCGATGTTCCTGGCAGTAAGCTCCGCGCACAGCAGTGCGGTTGCAGCGGACGCAGAGCGTCGGTGCCCTGACCATGACGTTTACTCCCCTCTCCCGGTTGACGTAGGTTCCTCGACAAGCTAAGGGCCGCCTGTTGGCGGCCCAGACTGTCTCTATGGGACGGCCTTGGGGCCGTCTCTACAGGTACGTACTAGGGGATGCCCTCCGGGCATCCCGCCCTGGGGGTCGTCGTCGGTCGGGGGCTCCGCCCCCTCTCTCCTCCTCCCCTCACTGTTACTGATGTGCCCCAACGTCAAATCCGGGGCAGATAGAAAGTGTGATGTACGTCACTTGATAGGTGAGGAGTGTCTTGAACCGATACGTAGGTTCACTGTCCGTGGTCGCAGAGACGATCAAGCGGTGTACCCGCAGCATCTTCAGTTAACCTCCAGCTAACCTTGTCGCCTCTGACCTGCCCGAAGGTGCCGGACGCGCACAGGCGTTCGAAGGTTTACGGATGTGCCGAAACCTGCGCTGCGGACGCACGTTTGGGAACTTGGTTACCGCTTGTAACGGTCGTGCCCTCCCCGGCATACTCCATGCCCGTAAGGGGTGATTCGGCCAGAAGCGGGCTGACGGCGACGGGGCTACCAGGGAAAAGGGCCTCTGACCTTGGGAGATGACATTAACTCCTATAGGGTGGAGGCCCGATACAGCAGGTGGACAGTGGGTAGACAGTCCACACGCACTCGTTGCTTGAACGCCCAGCCAAGACGGGGCTGGCTCTTCAGGAAGGATCTCCCAGAATGAAACCTCGGAGGATAGAACCCGATGAGCTAAGAGACATGTTGCGCGGGAACAAGGTTAAAGGCATTAAGCCGATGACCTACGCCGAGATTGCCGCCAAGACGGGGCTGTCTGCTTCTGGCGTGAGTCAAGCTGCGCGTAGGTACGGACTCACCCGTAAGCAGATGAGCCACAAGGCTGCTATTCCATGGCAGGTGGAACGGGAGCACAGGTCCAAGAAGGTTCATAAGTATCTACGGGATCTATCAACCATGGCCCAGGGGGGAAAGGTAGACCCGGACTCGGCGGCCACGGCATTTCGATGGGCGGAACGTCTTATCGAGCGCGAACTCGATATTGACTACGACAAGGATGAGCCGCCGAATGACGAGAGTGTAGTTGGTGGTTTCTTTGTCAAGCCTGCTGATGCAGCGGATTGGCGTCTGAGGAAGGTGCTGGATCGGGCCAAGAGAGGCCGAACTAGAAAGCTTTGATGCCCAGTGGAGGGGCTCTGAGCCCCTCCGTTGGGTGCATATCAGCGGGATGGAGCGTGTTCGTTGTCTGTTGACTGTGTCGCCGCCTATGTTGGCCCCAGCAACCCGCTGGCCCCGTTGGGGGAAATCACGCCCGTACACCAAAGCGGTGGCACGGAAGTCCATCGACGTGAATACGCCGATGGATGGCTATACGAGGTTTCTATGCGGAGAGGCGTCGGCGTCCATGCACTACTCACCGCGTGCGGGTCGATCGTGCCTGACGGTGCCGTAGCAAACGTCTACAACCCCGAGGACGTTGGGGACACCGAAGACGAGAAGATCTACGTGACAATTTGGGTGATTAAGGAGTGATGATCACATGATTCCGCGGTACTCACCTTCCCGTCTTCAAACCTACTCCAGTTGTGGCATGGCGCTATATCTGGAGAAAGTGAAGAAAGTGCCGCTACGCGAGGCAGTCTGGTTTGTTCAGGGAACAGCCGTGCACGAAGCCCTTGAGGGCTACGAGCGTAGCTTTCGAACCCTGGACCCGGCTGCGGCCGAAGCTCTCTACGTCGCCGCCTGGGACCGCGAGCTGGCGGCGGCGCGAGAGAAGCAACCTGACGAGTCCATGTGGATGGTTGGTGGTCGCAAGACACTCGCCACAGACACGGAGACGCGCTTTCAGGCGGGCATACAGCAGGTCCACGGCTATATCGACAGGAACTTGCCAGGAGACGATCTAGCGGCGGCAGAGCTGATTCCCGGCGAAGCCGCGGTCGAGACAGGGTTCGAACTCGACTGTGGCGAGTTCAGCGTGCTCGGCTACATCGATTTCGTGCGTGAAGAGAAGTCGACAGGCAGGCTGATTCCGGAAGATTGGAAAACGGGCCGAGATGTGCCGGCCGATCCATACCAGCTCGCGACCTACAAGATCGCGGTTGAGGAGCTGACCGGCGAAGTTGTGGAGTGGGGTCGGTTCTGGATGTGCCGGAACAACGCGCCTGTGCAGGTCGACCTACGTAAGTACACCAAGGACATGGTGCGAGACTGGTACCAGCAGCTCCACAACGGTGTTCAGAACGGCGTTTACCTCGCAAACCCGAAGAGCTGTTTCACGTGCACAGTGAGACCGTCGTGTTTTTTTGCGGCGTAACAGTGAGTTGATAGTGAGTAGATAGCTGGAGGTTCTTTCTTCTATGACCCCTAGTGAGCGCATCCTTGAGCGCTGGCGAGATACCGCTGTGCTGGAGTTTCTGTACGAGGCGAGATTGCTGAGTATGTGGGACTACAACACCGGCATGATTCGGCGGCGAGAGTTCTTCCGGGCGCTTCGAGAAGCTCAGGAGAGCTGAGTGGGGCTGTACCACCTCGGCTCCGCTATGCGGAGCAACCGATCGTCTGGCCAACCGCTACCTACCGTCTGGCGAACCCTGACAGACGCCACGGCCGTGTTCCGTCGCCCTCAGCTCGTACTGATCGCCTCGGCACCCGGAGTCGGCAAGTCGGCTCTGGCGCTCAACCTGGCCATCAAGAGCGGAGCGAGCTGCATCTACTTCAGTGCGGACTCGGGGCCCGGTACACAGCTCGTACGGTCGGTGTCGATCCTCACGGGCCGGGCAACTGGAGAGGTCCAGAGGGCCATGGAGAGGGGTTATGCCTTTGAGAAGGAACTTGAGCCCATCTCTCGAATCTGGTGGGAGTTCGATGCAGGCCCGTCACTAGATCTGATCGACAAGTGCGTGACGGCCCATGGCTACCTAGGCGCCTATCCCGACATTTGCGTGATCGACAATTTGATGAACGTCGACCCGGGCGAGGAGGGCTCCGAGGCGAAGGCTCACAAGGACATCCTTCTCTTCGGGCTCGAATTGGCTCGCAAGCGGAACATGTGCGTAATCGTCCTGGCGCATCTCGTCGGAGAGTACGAGGACGGAGTTACCCCGCCGCCCCTATCAGCCCTCATGAACAAGATTGGCAAGATCCCAGAACTCATCCTCTGTCCGTACCGGGAGGAGACCCCCTACGGGGAGGCGATGGGGATTTCAATTCCGAAGAACCGCGATGGCATCGCGAATGCGGCTGGCACGTACACGGTCAGCCTCAAGATGGATCTCAATCGAATGGCCATTGAGGATCACCCCAGTGGCGTTCAGATGCAGGCGGTGTGATGGTCGAGTTCCACTACGCAGTTCAGAGCGAAGGTCGGCGCGAGCCAAGGTTCCTTGTCATGCGCCTCAATTCGAATGGGAGCGGTCGAGAGATCAATTCCTACAGGGACGAGGAGACGGCGGCGATTGTCGCTGACTTTCTCGCGATGATGCAGGATCAGGAGGTGCGATGAGTGGCACGTAGCGGCTACCGAACATGCGCGACGTGTGGGCGTAATAGAGCTGAGCGGTTCTACTCCTCGGCCCGCGGACGCATCTGTGCTTCCTGCCGGAAGACGTCCAGGTCCAAGGCCGCCCATGAGCAGAGGGTTGTGGCGACCTACGGCCTGGAGCGGGGCGAGTATGACCAGCTCCTCGCCGCTCAGGGCGGCGTCTGTGCCATCTGTGGCCAGCCGCGAGCACAGCGGCTCAGCGTCGACCACTGCCACAAGGCTGGCTACGTCAGGGGCCTGCTGTGCCGCATGTGCAACGGCAGGTTGCTGACAGCAGCTCGGGACCGACCCGAGGTGCTCCGGGCGGCGGCTGACTACCTGGAGAGCCCGCCAGCACTGCGGGTACTGGGGGAGCGTTACTACACCGGAGATCCAGTCCAAACCCGGCCTCGGAAGAGGCCGAGAAGGAGGACGGCGTGACTGCGCCGACAGTCGACCTCACGACCACTGTGACTCTCAACCTCGATGATCTTGCGGAGCTGATGGCAAATCACATCGGCCGGTACGGAATTTCGGACGCCGATCTGATCGAGTTCATCATGACTCTCGATGCATACGTGGCAGACCTGGGCTTCACCAAGGAACTACATCAGCGGCTTGGTTCGGCTATCGAGTCCGAGGAGGCGTGCGCCTGATGGATTGGCACGCGTTCTACCTATTTCTGATCGGATGGCTGGTGGGTCGAATCTCAGGGATTGTGTTCGACAGGAGGAAGTGAATGGACGTCGACATCGTCCCCATCCTCAAGCACTACGGTGCCGATCTTTCGGACCTCGAACCCGGCGAATTCTGGACGGCTGTCGTCTGCCCATTCCACGATGACAGTCGCCCATCGGCTAGCTACAACGGATACGCCTTCACTTGCCATTCATGCGGTGTCAGGGGTGACGCCATTGCCCTAATTGCCAGAAAGGAGGGCTTGGACTTTGCTGGTGCCGTCCGATTCGCAGAGAGAATTCTTGGAGAGGGCGTCAAGGAAGTACCACGACGAAATCACACCGGAAGGCGTCGAGTATCTGACGGGCCGCGGGATCACAGAGGAGGCGATCGGACAGTGGCGACTGGGGGTCGTTTCCGACCCTCTCCCAGGCCATGAGAGATATCGAGGCTGGCTGAGCATCCCCTATCTCACCAAGCACGGCATCGTCACTATCAGATACCGCAGGTTGAGCGGCACAGGCGACAAGTACCTGACTATGCCCGGTGACATCCCCCGCATCTTCAATCCCTCGGCCCTGGAAGCAGGGACCCGGGGGATTTGTGTTACCGAAGGTGAGCTGGATTGCATCGTTGCTCAGATGTGTGACCTGCCCTGCATCGGACTCCCTGGTGCAACCTCCTGGCAACCGGTGTGGGCGTATCTGCTTGAGCAGTATGACCAAGTGATGCTTCTCCAAGACGCAGACGATGCCGGGGAGAAGATGGCTGCTGCTCTTGCCAAGCCCCTCCGGACGAACCTCCGTCCAGTCGTTATGACCGGCGGCGATGTCAATTCTTACTTCCAGGCACATGGAAGAGAAGCGCTACGAACGAAGGTACTTGGATGAGGTTGGAACTGGATATGGACATGTCGCTCGAAGAGGTGGCTGAAATCTTCGAGGAGCAAGGTTGGCTGTATGGGGGGCCAAATGTGTTCGGAGTTCCTACCGGTAAGGATTTGGCTGCTCAGGTGTCACTTCTCGCCTCGGACGCCGAGAGCGGGGACCTGGACTATGTCCACAGTGGTCGGATCGCTCTTGTAAGGGACCCGGACGTCGCAGGGGTCTACCAGGCGCTTCTGACGATTGGCTACGTCTACGTGGACGGCCTTGAGCACGTAAGCGAGGAGTGCTGATGGAGCCTTATGTTGATGAGGGCTGGGAGTACTGGGACGAGGAGTACTCGTTCGAAGAATGCGCTGAAGGCATCCGTCATGCGAAGCCACTGGAGCGTCCGAAGGCTGATTGGGAAAAGAGGCTCCTCGCCGAGAAGAACGATTCTGTAGCCCATCCAAGCCACTACACATCTCACCCCAGTGGTGTCGAGTGCATCAACATCACCGAGCACATGGGTTTCCTAGAGGGCAACGCACTGAAGTACCTCTGGCGTGCGGGTTTGAAGACTGACGATCCAACTGAGGACTACCGGAAGGCGATTTGGTACCTGGAGAGGAAGGTGAAGCAGCTTGAAGCGGATCGTCGTAATTAGTGACCTTCAGATCCCCTACCACGATCGTAGAGCGCTGAAGAACGTTGTTCGGTTCATCGGCGATTTCCAGCCTGATCTACTCATTCAGATCGGCGACCTGAACGACTACGAGACGCCGAGCCGTTGGAACCTCGGGACGAAGCTGGAGTACGCCCAGCGGGTCAAGTCGGACTCCGAGGTCACCAAGAGGGAGTTCTTTGCCCCCGTCCGAGAGGTGTACGACGGGCTGTTCAAGGTTTTCGAGGGCAACCATGACCTTCGCCCCCGGACGTACCTCTCCGACAAGGCACCTGCCCTGGCGGAGTTCTCCGACGACGTCCACTTCTCCAAGCTGCTCGACTTCGACGGCTTCGGCGTCGAGCTGGCCGAACCCTTCATGAAGCTGGGGCCTGGCACGGTTGGCATCCACGGGCACGAGATCAAGGGCATGTCCCAGATTGCCGGGACGACGGCGTTCAACCATGCAACGAAGGCCAATGCGAACGTGATCATGGGGCACACCCACAGGCTGGGCATCCGTCGTGGCACGACCGGCAACGCGACGACTGGCTTCACCACCAGGTGGGGGTTCGAGGTCGGACACCTCATGGACCCGTCCAAGGCCCAGTACCTCGGAGCCGGAGCCGTCGCCAACTGGCAGAAGGGTTTCGGACTCCTGTACGTCGGCAACCAGGACGTGTCTCCGGTTGAGGTCGACGTGCACCGGGATGGTTCGTTCGTTGTGGAAGGCGAGCGCTATGGCGCGCTCCGTCGAGGTGCAAGCGGGCGCTTTTCTGCGGCTTGAAACAGTGAGTGGACAGTGAGTGGAGAGTGAGGATGGGTTGATCGCTACAGATGAGCTGGTGAAGATGGCCAGCCGTGTCGGGCGAGATGTCGCCCGGCAGTACCCCGGCATCGAGGCCGAGGACATTGCCAGTGAGGCGGTGACTCGGTTCCTTGAGAAGGCCAAGCGGATAGGCGATGCCGAGGCCGCCTACGTCTACAGGGTCCTGGAGCGAGACGCGGCAGCCTACGCAGCCAAGCTGCGGTACGACTACGTGATCTCGACCAGTCAGTACGTTTACACGCCGCGCGAGGTGCGGGCGCTCCTGGCCG
Organism: Actinomadura oligospora ATCC 43269; assembly: GCF_000518265.1. Lineage (GTDB taxonomy): Bacteria > Actinomycetota > Actinomycetes > Streptosporangiales > Streptosporangiaceae > Spirillospora > Spirillospora oligospora. The sequence continues at coordinate 22,216 of NZ_JADG01000032.1, forward strand.
AGGTCTACTTCGACGCCTCGGCCTGGGACGTCCCCACGGGCAAGGACGACTGGCTCTCTGCCGAGATCGAGGGACGTTCCATCGGCATCTCCCTGATGGATCTGCGTGTCGGGATGGACCGCATCAAGCCGGAGTACCGCTCGATCTTGGAGCGCCGGTTCTACCACGGTGACGACTCGATGCACCGCAAGGACGTCACGAGGGCTATCGATGCGCTGACCCGGGCCGTGAACCGGATTGCAGCGCGAATCGGCAGGTCCGATGAGGGGCCTGGCTCGCGAACCGTCATTTCGAATGCCAAGGCACAGCACATCACTGAGAACCAGCACGACGGCGAATGGTGTGAAGAGGACGCGCTCTCAAAGGTCCAGAAGCTTCGCAAACAGGACCGGTGGGACGTGCCTGGCAGGCATTTTAACTGGGACAAGTACAAGGAGACTATGTGACTACTGAGTTCGGGCCGTTGGCCAAGGCCGTCTACGAACAGAAGTACGCGATGCCCGGTGAAACGTGGCCCGACACCGCGAAGCGGGTTGTCGACGCAGTCATGCGTCCGTACCTTCCTGAGCTGGCTGACGACACTGAGCGCGCCATCCGAGAGCGGAAGTTTCTGCCGGGTGGTAGATACCTGTTCGCCTCTGGCAAGCCCCTGCACCAAACGCAGAACTGTCTCCTCCTGGACGTCGAGGACAGCCGGGAGGGCTGGGCCGACCTGATGCGCCGGGTAACCGCGGGCCTGATGAGCGGTGCCGGGATTGGCGTCGTTTACTCCAAGCTGCGCCCCAAGGGCGCGCACATCAACGGCACGGGTGGAGAGAGCACGGGCCCGCTCGCCTTGATGCAGATGGTCAACGAGGCCGGGCGGCACATCCGCCAGGGCGGCGCTAGGCGCTCCGCCATCTGGGCGGGCCTGCATTGGAATCACCCGGACGCCATGGAGTTCATTCGGCTCAAGGACTGGCCAGATGAAATGAGGGCTGCGAAGGAAGCTGACTTCGATAGCCCGGCCACGATGGATGGGACCAACATCTCTGTCATCCTCGATGACAAGTTCTTTGCTGCCTGTGAGAACACGGAGGACCCGGATCACTCCCGCGCCTGTGATGTCTATTGGAGTGCCGTCGAACGGATGCTGAGCACCGGTGAGCCCGGGTTCAGCGTGGACGTCGTCGAGAACGCCGGAGAGCACCTTCGGAACGCTTGTACCGAGGTCACCTCACGGGACGACAACGACATTTGCAACTTGGGCAGCTTGAACCTGGCCCGCATCGGAAGCAAGGAGGAGTTCGCCAATCTGGTTCGGCTCGCCACCGCGTTTTTGATCTGCGGAAGCCTCTACAGCCTCGTGCCATATCCCGAGGTCGCCGAGACTCGGGAGCATAACCGCCGCCTGGGCCTGGGCCTCATGGGGGTAGCGGAGTGGCTGGCTGTGAGGGGCAAGGCGTACGCCCCTGACTATGAGCTGGGCACGTGGCTGATGGAGTACGAGCGGTCGACAGAGCACGCAGCCGAGTTTGCTGCCCAGCTCGGGATCTCCTGCCCGGTCAAGACTAGGGCGATTGCCCCGGCCGGGACTATCAGCATCATCGCCGAGACCACCAGCGGCATGGAGCCCATGTTTGCTGCGGCCTACAAGAGGCGGTATGCCAAGGGTGACACCTGGGTCCACCAGTACGTCATTGACGGCACGGCACAGCGTCTCGCCGATGCGGGCATTGACCCTGACGAGGTCGACAGTGCCTACAGCCTGGCTCGGACCCCCTATCGCAGGCTGCGATTCCAGGCGTGGCTCCAGACGTTTGTCGACCACGGTATTTCAAGCACGATCAATCTGCCCTCTCGTGACGAGCAGGAGTTCTCCGTGCTTGATTTCGGCGAGATGCTTTACGAGTGTCTGCCGTACCTGCGTGGTATCACCGCCTATCCGGATGGTGCCCGCGGGGGCCAGCCGCTAACGGTGGTGCCCTACGCCGAGGCGAAGGTCTGGGAGGGCGTTGAAATCGAGGAAGTTGGCAACGAATCCGCCTGCGTCGGCGGAGTCTGCGGAGTCTGAGGATAGAGATGCCGAACTTCGATAAAAACCTCTACTACTGCCCTGAAGCTTCCGGACTGGAGGTTTTGGGGGAGCTGGAGTTCTCCCCTTCGTACGAGTTCGATTTGTTCGTAGTCTGGCGTGAGAAGGCAACCGGACGACTGGCTTATGGCCAAGACAGCGGTTGTTCCTGTCCCTGTCCATTCGAATGGTTCGAAGTCGAGGATCTTATCTTCGCAGAGCCGTGGGAGATCACGCAGAAGATCTCTACCGTTGCCAATGAGAAGAAGTCCGCAGGCTACTGGGGAGCCTCGGACAATGATGTGGTCAACCTTATTGAGAAAGTAGTGAATGCCCGATGAACGACCCGTTTGCTCCGAACACCAACGGCGTGCCGGCCGACCCGTGGTCGACGCCCGCCAGTTCCGAAACCCCCGCCCGCCAGGAGGCCCCTGTGTCTGTCGAGTCTGTGAACGAAGTCAGTGTCACCTTCAAGCAGCATTCGGGCTTTGATAGCCCGTGGATTGTTGTCCGGGGGGCCACGCCGACTCAGGTTAAGGATCAGCTCCGAGAGCTGTACGCCGAAGAGCTGATCGAAGCCGTTGCGCAGACTGCGCAGAAGTTCGCAGCTACCAAGCCCGGAACCTCTGCTGGTGTTGCCCCCCGCCAGGGGGCATCCAGCCCTCCGCGTCAGAACAACAGCACTGGTAACGGCGGTGGCGGGTCGCTGCCCCCGGG
>NZ_JADG01000033.1 GCF_000518265.1 Actinomadura oligospora ATCC 43269
CGCCACGATCACTATCAAGGGCTTCAAGCTCAACAACCCCAGCAACGGGACGTCCAAGAACGTCACCGTCACCGGAACCGTGTCGACCCTTCCCGCCGGCACCGTGGTCACCTCCGACGGCAAACCGATCGTCCGGCTGGAGAGCAACTGCGCCATCGAGGCCAGGGCCCTCGTCACGGACTTCGGCGAGCAGAAGAAAGCCGCCGGCTCCAGTGGGGAGCTGTCCTTCCCCTGCGGCGTCAAAGACCGCGCCTGGTCGGCCACCTTCAACTCCGAGAACTGGCCCTACAAGTGCAGCAACACCGTGCTGGTCCAGGTCGACGTCACACGCGACGCGGTCGGCCTCCCCGACAACCGCACCCTCCGCCGCCCTGACGGCAGTGACGAAAAACGCCTCAAGGCGACCTGCTGACAGTCACGAGCCGCTCGCGAACGCGGGATGCGCTTCCATCCCACCCGCGGCCCACTCGCGCGATTCAGCAACGGCGCTGGCGGGCGAAGCGAGCACACACCGACACCATCGTCACACAGGGCTACTATTCCTCGGATATCACGGACCCGAGTCCCGGGCCGTTAAGGGAGCCGCGCTGTGGCCGAGGCGCTCTGCCAAGCACGCAGTTCGTCGCTGCTGGGAGATGCTGACCGGTGCGAAGAAGCAGGCATTCCATTGCGAGAGGACGATCGGCACCCACCGGTGGGACTACTGCACCTGGGACCAGTGACCGCGCGCCCTGTCTGCGCGGGTCAGCAGGGCGGGCTGGACCTCGCGTGAGGCAGTCGACGTCCGGGCAGATCGGCGGGGCCTTCCGGCCGAAGAGGCCCCGAGTCCGCCTCCTCGCGGAACGTCGGCTATGGCGGTCCGGTCGGCCCGCCAGGTGAACTACCTCGTTCGCTCTGGGCAGCGGGGCGCCTTCGTGTACAGGTTGCCTCCGAGACCGTCGCCGAGTGGGGAAGTTCGACCGACCCGACGCCCCGTCCTCCCGCGGGAGGACGGCGTTCTCGATTGTTGGCCAGCGACCCAAGCGCGACTCGCGGGCATCCTTTGAGCGAGTTCTAGGCGACGAGAAGGCCATACCATCAGCAGTCACTCGTTTACCTTGCGCAGCGTCGGGCATCTGCAGCGCAGGTGGGCCTGCCGGGAGGCCGCCCACGAAAGTGCAGTTCCCCGTCACTACTCACAACAAGGTGCGAGCATGCCTTCTCGTCTTACCGTCATCCTCGTGGCGGCCGTCGGCGCGCTGCCCATCGCCGTGGCCCCAACCTCGGCTCACGCCGCCACCCGACCCAGCGCCCACGCGCGAGACATCCCCGCTTCGGTGTGCAACCAGGGCGGAGGAAGCGTGCACCACCTGCACGACGGCTACGTCTGCCTCGGCGGCAAGTACGACGGCTTCCCCGTCGACCCATACCGGGGCTAGGAACGCAGCGCAACGACTGCAACGGCTGATCGCTTCGGCTGAACCATAACCAGTGCCTATCCAGATGGCCCGCTCTCCGGCCAGGGGGCGGGCCCATCTGTGAGGGTTCGTCACAGCAGTCACATGTGTCACTGACGTAACGCCTCCATCGCCGTCACGGTCAGTGACGCAACAATCGCGAGCGTGATCTCCTGTGGTCGCTGTCCTCTCGGACGGCTCTATCCCCTCACCCAGGAGGCCCCGTGGCCGCTCGCCGTCCCGCCCGCGCCCGCTCACCGCCACCGCGCTCACCGCGGCAGCGTTATCACCGATGACGGTCTCGGCATCGGCATTCACACCTCCGTCGACCAGGCAGCCCTTGCCCGCCCACGCCACGGCGCCACAGGAGATGGACCCGGCGCCGTGCGCCGAGCACCTCATCCCCGACCACGTGTACCACGCCGACGGAGCCGAGTACCGCACCGACGCCCAGGGCCGCCCCTCGCGCGCCGAGGCGAATGACGTGACCCACAGCGAAGCCGTACGCGGCTCGTGTCAGGCCAAGGCTGGCCACATGGCCGGCACCAAGGGCTACGACGGAGGGCACTTGATCGCGGCCACGCTGTCCCGCAGTGGGCCAGCGTCAACAGGGGCATTTACCAGCACATGGAAGCCGGTGCCAAACGGTGCCTGCGACAGCCCGGCGGTCGCATCCTGCACTACCGGATCAAGGTCACCTATCCCGATACGACAACACTGATCCCGACTACTTCTACGCGGACGTCGAGGTCGTCACTGCCGGACACAATCGGCAGGACATCAAGGTGACATTCCCCAACCGCCAGCTCGTCGGTCACGAGTACGGACGCCTTCGCGGAGCCTACGAGCAGCGGTACCTGGCCGCCGGGTGCGGCAAGCCGGAGGCAACCACCCACTGACCTCGCGCGGCTCCGCGACGTCTCGTCCTTTCCCGTGTCGGCAGGGGCCTTTCGGAGGGCAGTCTTTCCTTGGTTCGATGATTAACGTTGCGGAGGCTCGCGATCACACGAACTGGGGAATTGCTTGATCATGTAGGCGGCGCGGATATGCCGGGTCGCAGGTGATCGAAGGAGTGGCTGTGATCCGCGCATCCAGGAAGCTGACGGCATTCGCCCTTGCGGTACTGACCATGACCCCCACTGCCTTCAACATGCATGCTGCCCGGGCAGAGCCGGTTCCGCCCCACGTTCTTGATCCCATGGACGTGGAGTTCGATAACTGGTCCTGCAGAACGGGTCATTACGACGACTGGTTTACACCTGCACGAATTTCAGGGGAAGACTGTGATGTCTTTCACAAGGGCACGAAATCGTTCGCGGTTATCGTCTATCTGGAGAGTGTAGTCAAGCCCAACGTGATATATCCCGTCGTCTGTGATGGGGATACTTTCAGGGCCACGAGAGTATATAGCGTAAATGACCAAAGAATGGAGACGCTGATAAACTGCCTCCAGCGCTTTTAGGGAATTCGGTCGGGTTGGCCCGACCGCGACGTCGGGAGCACACCGCTGTGAGGTGCCTCGGATCTTCCGGACACGTCCATAGCTAGGATTGTGGATGAACCGGAAGGAAGGTCATTGGCAAGGCGTAAACGGCGGCACTTTCCGCAGGATTTCAAGGACGAGGCTGTCCGCATGGTGCTGGACGGCCCACGGCCGATCGCTCATGTAGCCCGGGAGCTGGACCTGCATGAGACCACACTCAGTTCCTGGGTGAAGAAATACCGGCTGACACAATCAGGTGATCCGCAGCACGCACCGAAACCGAGTGAGCGCAGGAGCGAGAGGGAACTCCAGTTCGAGCGTGAGGTCCGGAAGCTGCGGGAGGAGAACGCCTTCCTGATCAAAGCCGGGGCGTAGTCAATCGGTCGATGCAACACCTGAGGTAGAAGAGGTCCTCGGAGGTGTTGCGTGGCCAAGATCGGGCGTCCCGGTATGTCGGATGCGCAGAAGCGTGAGGTGTGGCAGCGGTGGAAGGCGGGGCAGTCGCTCAGCGACATCGCCCGCGCGTTGGGCAAGGTGCCCGGGTCGATCCACCATGTCGTGGCCTCCAACGGCGGGTACGTTCCCGCCGACCGCAAGCGCGCGGCCGGCGCGCTGACGCTGGCCGACCGGGAGGAGATCTCCCGTGGCCTGGCGCGCGGGAGTCGTTCCGGCAGATCGCGGCCCGGTTGGGCCGCCCGCCCTCGACGGTCAGCCGGGAGGTGGGACGGCACGGTGGCCGTGAGCGCTATCGGGCCGCACAGGCTGATGCGCGTGCCTGGGACAACGCTCGCCGTCCCAAGCGGTGCCTGTTTCAGCGGGACGCCGAGCTGCGTGAGGTGGTGGCCGCCAGGCTGGCCGAGGACTGGTCACCCGAGCAGATCTCCGGCTGGTTGAAGGTCGCCTATCCCGAACGGGAGGAGATGCGGGCGTCGCACGAGACCATCTACCGCAGCCTGTTCATCCAGGCCCGCGGCGTGCTCTCCAAAGAACTGACCTCTCACCTGCGACGACGGTGCACGATGCGGCGTTCCAAGAAGGCCGGCACCGCCGGCCAGCAGCGCGGGCAGATCCGCGACGCGGTCTCGATCCGGCAGCGCCCGGCCGAGGCCGAGGATCGTGCCGTGCCGGGCCACTGGGAGGGGGATTTGATCGCTGGGGCCAGGAACACCCACGTCGCGACGCTGGTCGAGCGGCACTCACGGTTCGTGGTTCTGGTGAAGGTGCCGGGCAAGGACACCGTCAGTGTCGTGTCCGCGCTCGCCCGCCGGGTCCGGCGGCTGCCCGAGGGCTTGATGAAGTCGCTGACCTGGGACCGCGGCACTGAACTCGCTGATCACCAGGTCTTCAGCATCGCTACTGACGTCCAGGTCTACTTTTGTGACCCGAAGAGTCCGTGGCAACGGGGCTCGAACGAGAATATGAATGGCCTACTCCGGCAATACCTGCCCAAGGGTACCGATCTGAGTGCCTACTGCCAGGCCGAACTGGATCAGATCGCCCTCAAACTGAACACCCGGCCTCGCAAGACCCTCGAGTTCCAGACACCCGCTGATACGTTGGCGGCGGTTGTTGCATCGACCAGTTGAACCCAAGGCGGCCTTCTTCGCCAAGGAACACCCGTAACCGCCAAGTACGAGTTCATCGAGGCGGAGAAGGCCAGCCACAGCATCATCGACATGTGCAGCTGGCTACATGTGTCCCGTTCAGGATTCTATGAATGGCGATCACGGCCGGCCTCAGGCACCACCGAACGCCGGACGCGGTTGAAACTCGTGATCGAGGCGGTGTTCCAGGCCAATCACCAGACCTATGGACACCGGCGGGTGCACGCGGTGCTGGTCCGGTCCGGCGAACAGGTGTCGCTGGAGCTGGTGCGGCAGCTCATGCGCGAGCTCGGCCCGGTGCCGGTGCAGCCGCGACCGTGGCGGCCGGTCACCACCCTGGCCGAGGGACCGGACGCCATCTCCGACCTGGTACGAAGGGACTTCACCGCCGCCGCACCCGGAACCAAACTCGTCGGCGATGTCACCTACATCCCCACCTGGGAAGGGTTCACCTATCTGGCGACCGTCATCGACTGCCACTCCAAGATGGTGGTCGGATGGGCGATGGCCGACCATTTCAAAACCTCCCTCCTCGCCGACGCGCTCGACGCCGCAGCGGGCACCATCGACATCGAACCCGACTGCATCTTCCACTCCGACCGCGGGTCGAACTACACCAGTGCCGAGTTCGGCCGCCACCTCGAGCGATACGAAATGCGCCGCTCTGTGGGGCGGACGGGCGTGTGCTGGGACAACGCGCTCGCAGAGTCATTTTTCGGAGCGCTGAAGAACGAGTGGCTGCATCATATGGTGTTTGCCACACGAGCCAAAGCCCTCCGCGCGGTCATGCGCTACATCGAAGGCTTCTATAATCGACGTAGGCTCCACTCGGCGAACGGATACCGGACCCCATGGGAGGTCCACGCCGAGTACCTGGACCGACAGCAAGCCGCATAGATCACCTATCAAGCAGCTGTCCGGAAAACACGAGGCCCCTCAGCGCGGTGGTGACCGCAGTCATGGGGGTTCGTGTCGGTGGACGGATTCGCACCAACCACCCACGCGAAATCACCGTATCGGGCGCGTACACGATTGCCCGGTAGCGCCGGGGCATGTGCGACCGGTAGGTGTCGGTGGGGGGATCACTACCGCCCACACATGGCCCACATGGTGCCCGATCGGCGAACCCCACCTGATCAAGGTCGGTGGGTAGTCGCGTGTCAATGGGGGACAAGGCTCCACCCGCTCAGGCGAGATCTACGCGCCACGCATGCACACAGTGCGGAGGAGCAGCGGGCAGCGCGCATGTTCGTTAGGTCAAGCTCTGCCGAAGCCACCGAACGATCAGATCGGTCTTTGTAGCTGATCGCGGCTCCGTGTTCCTTCGCTCTGCGCAATGCACTTGGCGAGCTGAGAGCGCGGGGCGCGGCGACCTCGCGTTGGCCGGGTTGCGCAGGCGGTGAGGACCGAGCCGTTGGTCGGGCGGGTCTGCCGACCAGGTCCCCTGTCTCCGGGCGACTGGGCCGACCGTGGCCACGCTGCGGGAGGCGCACCGCGCCGAGTCCGAGCGGCTGCTGGGGGTGTTCGGCGGGGTGTTGGCGCGGCCCGGGAGGCGGGCACCAGGTCACCGGCGCCAGACGCAGCCGGGCCGAACACAACACCGCACGGCGCGGGCCCCTCGCATTCCCCGCCGGTCGGGTCACTGTCCTGCCCGGGGGTTCTCAGGCACACCAGCGCACTGTATATATACAGAGTGTGACTACTCGAATACAGAAAGGCAGAATCGTCGTGGGTACGTTCTCTCGGGTCCTGGCCACCACGGCGGTCGCTGCACTGGCCGGCTGCCTGCTTGCCATCCCGGCCAACGCCAACACCGACCAACCGCCAACTCCGGCTTGTCATGGCAGGCCCGCCGACCGCGAGCGGGCAAACCCGAGTCAGATCAGCGCCGCCGCCTACAACCACGCCCGGAGCATCCTGGCAAGCGTCGGCAGCTACTCTGCGGCCAAGTCTCATCCCATCCACGGCCACAGGTCCGTACCTGTCGGGTACGGAACCAGTCTTTTGGCCTGCGCGCGGGACGAGTTCCGGAGTGACGACCGGGCGGCTCCGGTCAAAAAGTCGGGCATGGCGCCCTACCACTGGCAGGCCATCCACGACGCGGCGCGGAGAATGGGCATCACCCGCTGGTGAGCTGTGCCGCCGACTGGCGGCATCGGCAGTCGTCCATGGTCCGGTGGGATCGTCGCACGCTTGGCCTTGTACCAGCGGGTCACGTCGGTGGCGCACTCGGTCGGCTCGGACAGGTCGACGACCAGGTAGTCCGGTGGGGCGTGCGGCGGCTCGCTGTCCCGAGGGCTCTTTGTGCGCCGCGCGCTCCTTCGGCCGTGTGCCAGCGGAATCGAGACTCCCGTTGTCTGTCGGGGCCCGGGTTACGGATGGTCGCTGGCAAGTCGCGTACGCCGTCCGCCGAGCCAGAGGCGCCCACGCCGCCCGGAATTGGTCAAGGATCTCCGAGGTCGGCCACGCCGCCCTCGCCGCCCCGGGCGCACGAGCGGCCCCGCGCCCGGGAGGGCGAGCACCGCACGCGACGGGGTCGGGATGTTCCGGGGTTCAGGACTGCATCCACGGCCATGTAAAGAGTGTCGTTCTCGAACTGCGTCGGAGGGGAGGGCTCACTCCGGAGCGAGGCCGTTCAGGACGGTAAGGAGGAACTTCGAGCGCCGAGAGGGGGCGCCAGAGGAACGGACACGAGAGTCATGAACCACCTTCGTAGACCGTTCGAGATCATCCGCGCTGACCTGCGCGCCTACCTGCTGATCAATGCCCTCGTCTACGGGGTGTTCCTCCTGGGCATGGTCCTGGCCATGATCTTCCCCGATCTCCACGCCGCGCGGACGTCCTCGTTCGTCGACGGCGGCCAAGGGGCGCTCGTCAACACCGTGATCGGCAACCCCTGGACCTTCGGTGTGACCATCTTCCTGGTCAACGTGTTCGCGACGGCGCTGGCGCTCATCGTCCTGCCGTCGCTCGTGATCCCCTTCGCGGGCCTTATCGTCTTCGTGATCAAGACGGTCGACATAGGGATCATCCTGGCGCCGGTCGACCGAACATCGACACTGATCCTCATCCCGCACTCGCCGACCATCCTCATCGAGTTCCATGCCTACGCACTGGTGATGTTCGGCGCCTACCTACTGGGCAGGTCCTGGCTCCGGCCGGCGACAGTGGGTGCCACCACACGAGGTCATGCCTATGTGCGCGGTCTGAGTCGACTCGGCTGGCTCTGGCCCACGGCGCTGGCGCTCTTCGTCATCGGCGCGGTCTACGAGGCCGTCGAGATCTATTTCCTCGTACCGCTGGTGCTCGGCACCTGACTGTCCCCATGGAACGCGGGAAGAGTCATCTCGCGGCGAAGATCTGCGATGTTGAGAGGGTGCTGTCGCCGCGAGGCTGGTGGGCATGGAGACCTCGTGCGGTGGTCGACACGTGACGAGTCGTGCAACACAAGGGAGGTGGGGCGACGGTGTCACTACTGCCACTGCTGGCATGCAAGGAATGTCCAACGACCTGTTCCTCGACGACGCAGAGAACATCCGCCGCTACACGGAGGCTTTCAACCACTTGCGGAACCTGGCGACGGATCCTCCCGCCACCACCAGGCTGCTCACCAGCCTCGCCAAGGCGTTCTGAAGGAGAGGTGCAGATGAGCACTCCTGACTGGTCTCGCGCAACCTGGCGCAAGAGCCGGCACAGCGGCGGCGACGGCAACTGCGTCGAGCTCGCACGACTCGCCGACATGACAGCGATGCGCGACTCCAAGGACGCCAACGGCCCGAAGCTCGTCCTCACGCAATCGGAACTCCACGAGCTCCTGGCATCGTTGCGTTAGATCAACCAGCCCCTTCAGACGTGCCCACCCATATCCGCAGCCCTCTCACCCATCGTTCGGTCATGAGCTTGGCCCTCACGACGGGGATGTTTCGTGTTGCAGCCCTGGGGGTGAAGGTGAGTCTGCAGTCGGTCGCCGTCATGCTGCGCGGAGCGTCGGCCTCGCCTGGCACAACAACACCACGGCCTCCCTCCACACTTCCTTCCCAACGCTCGCGCCATGGGCATCACGACCCCTGCCCGAGTGATCTCGGCAAGCGTGATCCCAACCGCAAAATCGGGGAGAGCGTGACTCAATGAGCGCAACAGCATGGGCACGGACCGGCTAGCATTCCCGGTGGTGTCCCACCCACCTCAGGGGGATTCTCTGCTTCGTCTAGGTCGGAGCGACTTTGAATTCCCGGAAGAGAGTGGTGAAGAACTCCGGAGGTAGTTCCTCGATGGCATCGTGCTGCTCCAACTCGGCGGCGCCGAAGCGGAAGACCTCGTAGCCGGGAAAGCTTGAGGTCGCGGTCGCTACGTACCATCCGCGCATACTCCCCGGTCGGGCTTCGCGCCCTTCCAGCCGGCATCGCGCCGGCGGAGCTGTAGTGCTGGATTCCATCGACCTCTATGACCAAGCGGTACCCGCGACCAGCGTCTGGACCGCCGGCTCGCCGCCATCACGGGCGCGGGCTGCATCCGGATCTTCGCTGGCAGACCGTCGGGCAAGAACGCTGACCGCGCCGAACTCGCCAAGCCCCTGGACTACCTGCGGCCCGGCGATACCCCGGTGGACCCCTTGGTGCGCGGGGCAGTTGTGGTGTTCGAGCGGGCCCACCCTCACCAATCGCACGGCAGCGGGCTTTGGCGAGTTGGTCGCGGCGGCCGAGTTGGACCCGGATCCGGAGCAGCTCGAGGTTCCAGCGCGTCCCGGGTTCCGGCAGGAGTCGATGATGGACCTGAGGCCGTTGCAGCTGGACACGACGCTCGTCGAGATCGTGAAACTGCAGAGAGTGCGGGCCATCGGGTTGCCGAACGGGTTGTCGAGGCTCAGCGAGAGGTTCGTAAAGGGGACGAGCCCCAGCGCCAGCGAGGACTCAGTGGCTGTCATCGTTGAAGCATCCTTCGCCCTCTCCACTGCGAGGCCACGTAAGATCGGATCGGGGGTGAGACGCCGATGTCGGCACCTGCGGGGCGGTTCGGACGGTCCGCGGAGACATCGCTGATCGGCGGGTTCCTCGACCGCGTGATGACCGACGGTGAGGCCCTCCTTCTCGTCGGGGAGCCGGGGATCGGTAAGACGGCGTTGTTGGACGACGCCGCTGGGTACGCACTCGCCGCGGGGTTCCAGGTGGTGCGCGCCGCCGGTGCGGAGTTCGAGGCCGACATCGCCCTGGCCGGTTTGGGACAGCTGCTCGCCTCCTTTCCTCCTTCCTCTCGGACGAACCTCCCGGTCTCGGGGAAGGCTGACTGCGAACCCGCGGATGTCCGGATCCGCGCGCTCTCCGAGATACGCGAAGCCGCCCGGGAACGTCCACTGCTTCTGGTCGTGGACGACCTGCACTGGCTCGACCGGTCCAGCGTGGAGGTGCTGGGGTTCGTCGCCCGGCGTCTGTCCGGCGCCCAGGTCGGGCTCCTGGTCGCAGCCCGTCCGGCACCGGACGGCTCGCCCGGGGCGTTGGAGTCCTGGACGATGAGGGTTCACGAAGTGCGGCGGCTGGACGGCGCGGCATCGAACGAGCTCCTGCGGGCCCGCTTTCCCAACCTTCCGGCACGGCTGCTCAGGCAGGTGCAGGATGAGGCACAGGGAAATCCGCTTGCTCTGCTGGAACTGGCTGGAACACTCATGGACCGGCCGGGATGCCCGCTCGCGGATGCTTCGGAGACGCCTCCGGCGCGGCGCGTCCAGAACCTGTTCGCAAGTCAGGTGGCGAGGCTTCCGGCGGCAGGGCGGACGCTGCTTCTGCTCGCCGTTCTGGACGGCACGGGCGAGTTGGACGTGCTGCGCGCCGCGTCCGGGGATCTGGAGCTGGCGGGACTCGGTCCGGCCGAGCGGGCGGGGCTCGTCTACATCGACGCCGAGAGCCGACGTCTGCGGTTCCGGCATCCGCTCATCCGTGCCGGAGTCGTGGCGAGCACACCTGCGGACGAGCGACGTGCCGCGCACCGGGTCCTCGCCGGCACCCTCGGCGACGATCAGCAGGAACGCCGAGCCTGGCACCTCGCCGAAGCCACCTTGGAACCTGACGAGTCCGTCGCGGAAATCGTGGAGACGGCGGCGGACTCGGCACTGGACAAGGGCGACGCGCGGCTCGCGGTCACCACCCTCCGGCGTGCGGCCGTGCTGAGCCCGCGTCCGGCCGACCGGGCGAGGCGCCTGACGCGCGCCGCGTACACCGCGCGCGTGAGAGGCGACCTCCGGGACGTCATGGCGCTGCTCGCCGAAGCCCGGCAGGCCGACCCGGCCTCCGAGGTCTCCCTGGAGGCGGCCGTGACCAGGTCGTATCTGCTGCTCACCGACGACGGTGACCTCGACGCCGCGCACCGCCTGCTGGTCACGGCGATCGAGAAGCACGCGAACGCGCGCGACGCCTTTCCGAACGACGACGTCCCGAACGACGAGATCCTGGACGAGGCGTTCCAGTCGCTCCTCCGCCTGTGCTGGTTCGGTGGACGCCCTGACCTGTGGAAGCCGTTCGAGGACCTCGCCGCCCGTGTCCCCGAACGAGCAGCCCGGTTCAGCCGCTTCTACTCCGACCCCGCCCGCTCCACGTCGTCCGAGCTCGCGCGACTCGACGCCGCCGTCGCCGCCCTGCCCCGGCGGCCGGACGACCTTGGCCGGATCGTCGATTCGGCGATCTTCCTGGACCGCCTCGGCGAGGCCCGGCAGCCGCTGCTGCGCATCGTCGCGGGCGGACGGTCCGGGGAAGGGGCGGCGTCCCTGCACGTCGCGCTCATCGCGCTCGCCCTCGACGACTTCCACACCGGACGCTGGGACGAGGCCGACCGCCTCATCACCGAACTGCTCGGCCTCTCCCGGGATCTCGGTTACCAGATGATCTGGCCGTCCCAGCACGTGCAGGCGCTGCTGGCCGCCGCGCGCGGCGACTTCGAGACGACCTGGACGCTGACCGACGCCATGTCCCGGTGGGCCGAGCCGCGCGGTCTGCACGCCGCCACCTGGTATCGGCAGCACGCGCGGACGCTCGCCGCGCTCGGCCAGGGCGACTTCGAGTACGCCTACCGGCAGGCGAGCGCGATCAGTCCGGCGGGCACGTTCGTGCCGCACGTCCCGCACGCGCTGTGGGTGGCCATGGACCTCGTCGAGTCCGCCGTCCACACCGGACGCCACGCCGAGGCCGAGGCGCATGTCGCCGCGATGCGCGACAACCTCGTCGCCGAACTCTCCCCACGTCTCGCACTGATCACGAGGGCGTCTGAGGCGGTCGCCGCCGCGACGGACGACCGGGCCGGCCGCCTGTTCGAGGAGGCCCTGGCGCTGCCCGACGTCGAGCGCTGGCCGTTCGACCTGGCTCGCGTCCACCTCGCGTACGGCTCCCGCCTCCGCCGGGCGCAGTCCCGGCTCAAGGCCCGCGACCACCTCTCGACGGCGCTCGAACGGTTCGAATGGCTGGGCGCGCACCCCTGGGCGACTCGCGCGGCCAACGAGATCCGTGCCACCGGCCGCGCCCGTCCGGGAAACGCGCCGTCCGCGCCGGTCCACCTCACGCCGCAGGAACGCGAGATCGCCGTCCTCGCCGCGAGGGGCCTGACGAACAAGCAGATCGGCGAGCGCCTCCGCCTCTCGCACCGGACGGTCAGCTCCCACCTCCACCGCCTCTATCCCAAGCTCGGCATCACCACCCGCACGGCGCTCAACGACGCCTTGGCCGACCTGCCGCCCGAAGGCCCTGAGGGGACCTGAACTCCGCAAGCGCAAGCGCACGCACCGTCATCTGACGCTAGTGAGCTTTGTCCGGCATGAGCAGGATCGAACCAACAGCCCGGAACGCCCCCGGCTCCGCACCAGGCGGACCGGATGGCGCACGGAGCACCCCGCCCAGCGCAGAGGAGACAGCCATGCCCGCCGACGCCACCGAGCTCACGATCGAGAACTCGGCCCTGATGCTGATCGACCATCAGCCGTGGGTCGCGTTCATGTGCGAGGGCGACCAGACGCTTCTGCTGAACAACGTGGCGTTTCTGGCGCGCGCCGCCAAGATCCTCGGGGTTCCGACCGTCCTGACGACGGTCGGCGCGAGCGGCACCGTCCCGCTGGTCGACCCGATCTTCAGCCAGATCGGCGACGTGTTCCCCGAGATCAAGCCGATCGACCGGGTGACCACCGCCGCCTGGTCGGACCCGCGCGTGCGGGAGGCCGTCGAGGCGACCGGACGCCGCAAGCTGATCACGGCGGGGCTGTCCACCGAGGTGTGCCTCGCGCAGGCCGTGCTCGGCGCGCTGAAGGACGGCTACGAGGTGTACTTCGCGACCGACTGCTCGGCCGGGGTCACCCGGGAGGGCCACGAGGACGCCAAGCTCCGCCTGGTCCAGGCGGGCGCCCACCCGGTGAACGTGCCGGTCTGCATTTCCGAGTGGACGCCCGTCGCGACCTCGCCCGAGCGGGCCAAACTCGTCGACATCTCACTGGAGTACGGCGGCTCGCAGTCCCTCGCACTCCAGTACGTCTTCGCGCAGACCGCCGCCGGGACCGTCCGCACTCCCGCCCCCGCGGCGGCGGAGTAGCCATGCGCGTCGGCAACCTCTCCGACCGGCTCACCCTCTTCCGGGGCGATGCGGCCGTCGACGTCGAGAAGGCCAGCGGCGGGCAGTTCGGACCCGACCCGCAGGCCGTGTACGACCGCTGGACGGAGTTCGTCGCCTGGGCAAGGGCGAACCCGTCCGCCGGTGAGGCGGTCCCGTTCCGGACCGAGGATCTCGGTGCTCCCGCGCCCCGCCCCCGCCAGGTGTTCGCGATCGGCGCGAACTACCGGGACCACGCCGAGGAAGGCGGTGTCGGCGTCCCCGACCATCCGATGGTGTTCACCAAGTGGCCGTCGTCGTTCACCGGTCCGGTCGGGGACGTCGTCCTGCCCGGGGACACCGTCGACTGGGAGGCCGAGCTCGTCGCCGTGGTGGGACGGCGCGCCCGCGACGTCCCGGCGAGCGAGGGCTGGGCCCACGTCGCGGGCCTGACCGCCGGGCAGGACCTGTCCGAGCGGACGGTCCAGACCCGTGGCGAGTTCCCGCAGATGGGCCTCGGCAAGTCGTTCCCCGGGTTCAGCCCGTCCGGGCCCTGGCTGGTCACCCCGGACGAGTTCGCCGACCCGGGCGACCTCGAACTCGGCTGCACGGTCAACGGCCACCGGATGCAGCACGCCCGCACCCGCGACCTGGTCTTCCCCGTGCCCGTCCTGGTCGCCGAGCTGTCGAGGATCGTCACCCTCGAACCCGGCGACGTGATCTTCACCGGCACTCCCGGCGGTGTCGGCATGGCCCGCAGGCCGCCCGTCTACCTCGCCGAAGGCGACGAGCTCGTCACCACGATCGAGGGCATCGGGGCCCTGCGCCACCGTTTCGTTTCCGCCTGATCATCGGAGACCCGCATGTCACTGCACCGCCTCACCGAGATCACCCTCGGCGTCCCGAACGTCAAGGAGACCGCCGAGTACTACACCGACTTCGGTCTCGAGCCGCTGCGCTCGGACGACCCGTCCGAGCACTGGTTCGGCACCGTGGACGGCGGCCGTCAGCTGCGCGTCGTCCGCGCGCCGATCCGCAGGCTGCTGTCCCTCGGCATCGGGGTCGACGACCCCGACGACCTGGCCCGGATCGCCGCGTCGCTGGAACGCCTGGAGATCCCCAACCGGCCGCACGGCGACCGGATCACCACCCGCGAACCGGTGACCGGCACGGACGTCACCATCGAGATCGCGCCACGGATCGTCCAGCGCCCGACGCCCACGCCGCCCGCCAACACGCCAGGCAGCATCACCAGGCCGAACGCCCGCGCGATCCCGCTGCTGCGCGAGGACCCGGTCCGCCCGCGCAGGCTGGGACACGTCGCCCTCGGCTCGACCGACCTCCGCGCCACCCAGCGGTTCTTCCAGGACGGCGTCGGCTTCAAACTGAGCGACGAGATCCGCGACACGGCCACCTTCATGCGCTGCTCGCCGGACCACCACAACGTGGCCCTGCAACCCGCACCGGTCGACTTCCTGCACCACACGTCCTGGGAAGTGGACGACGTGGACGAGATCGGCCGGGGCGCACAAGCCGTCCTGGAGGACCACCCCGAACGCCACACCTGGGGCCTCGGACGCCACTGGGTCGGGTCGAACTTCTTCTACTACTTCCGCGACCCGGCCGGGAACATGAGCGAGTACTACTCCGACATGGACGAGATCACCGACGACGAGCTGTGGAACCCCACCGTCTGGGAACCGGCCTACGGCAACAGCTGGGGCCCGCCGGTCCCGCCGTCCATGATCGAGCCCGACGACCTCGCCCAGCTCATGGCCGGAATGCACTGACCTCACCGCGAACCACACGAACATACCCACAGCCCTGCGACGGCCTGGCCCGGGACCACCCGGCCACGGCCGTCGCCCGGGACCATCACAACACCACCCCCGTGAACGCGGCCGGCTCCTCGTCGGACAACGCCACCCGGCTCAAGCCACGGCCTCAACATCCTCACGCCCCACCGAGTAACAACGAATCAAAGACTCGGGACTCTAAGTTAGAAGCAACGGCGGCAGTGACAGCTCTTCAGTCGGCTCCCCCTGTCGCCGTGGTGCTGCGCAGCAGACCCCGCCGGTGAGCACCGAGCCGCCGCATGCCAGCGCGATGCTCGCTCCGACGCGATCACCGCCCAATTCCCCCTGCTTGGCACCTCCCTCACCCCCCGGGCTGGGCCCATCGCGCATTCCGACTCCCCGGGCCATGGAATCCGTCCTGGGGACTCCTCACACAGCGCAGCCCCGGGCGAGTCGGCCACCGCCGCATGGCCGTCCCCACGGAGAGTCAACGGACTGACCTCGCGATCATCCTCCGCCCTGGACGCAACATCATGGGCTTCATCACCCTTTAATACGAATCATTCAACCGTCCATCATTTGCCACCATCGTGGTGATTTAATTTTACCTTTGCGCCCGCTTGACTCCGCCTTCCTATGGGTATCTAAAGCATCGACCAAATGTCCGCCACCGCAACAAAGGAAGGACAGTTGTTCGTTGTGAAGAAGCTCATGAGCAAGATTCGGGCCATCAGGTCAGGCGCCTACCGGTCCTACTACCTGTAGGGACGGTCAGGAGCAGGACTCCCTCGACACAACGTGACACCGGCAACCGGTAGCAACCGCCGCTTCAGCCGAGAAGAGGACAAGGGATTGTCATGCGACCTCATCGGCGAGACAGCGCTCCGGCCAGCCTCCCACGCCAAGCCGACAGGGTCGCGTTCCTGATGGAGGGCACGGCGCGTCATGGCGACTTTTGGCAATTTGCCTCGCGCGTGTATGTCGCAGCAAGTGCCGAACTGGCCAGGGAGGCATATCGGCGCACCGGAAAGGACTTCAGGGTCCCGGACGGAATGTTCCGGCTGCCAGACCAGGTGCGCCATGCTCTACCAGCGGGGGCGATCCTGCCCGACAGTATCGCTCCCGCCCGCAGCCACTTCGGGCACAACGCCCTCAACCGATACGTCGGCATGTTGGCGAGCGAGGCGGCCCAGGCCACCGAAGCTTGGCCTCGGGATCAATCAGTTCAGGTGCTACCCGCGCTCAGGTGCATGTTCTCCCGCATGGCTGCGCACTACTGTTTCGGCGAGGACGCCGCCCAACTACTCCATGCCGAGGTGCCTCTCGCCGATGCCCGCGAAGCCGCCCCGCCCCGCACTCTCTATCTGCCGCGCTACGTGCCCACCCCGACCCGCTGGCGACTACAGCGGGGCCTAGACACCCTCGCCGGGCGGATCGGCGCACTCATGAAACAGCGCCTCCAACAAGGACGCGCCATCGAGCCTGACCTGTTGGGCGTCATGATCGAATCGTCCCTGCGTCACGGCACACCCCCAGGCGAGCACATCGCCTATCCGCTGGCAGTAATCCTTATGGCTGCTCAGGAGCAGACCACCCGCGCCGGCGGATGGCATCTGCTGGGTCTGGCCCGCCACCCAGCTTGGGCCGACAGTATCGCCCAAGAGGCTGCCCAGCTTCCCGACGATCCCTGGCAGATCACCGCCGCTCATCTCGCCAAGCTCACTCATGCTGACGCATTCGTCCGCGAGTCCCTGCGGCGCTATCCGCCCAACTGGCTAACGATGCGAACCACGGTCGCCCCCACCCACCTTGGCGAGCATCAGCTTGCTCCTGGTGACCGGGTTCTGCTCTCGCCCTACCTGCTCCATCACAACGATCGTTACCACGTCGATCCTGAGCAATTCCGCCCCGACCGCTGGCTATGCCCACGTTCGGCTTCCGACACCAGCACCACCGCCCGGGGCTATCTGCCTTTCGGGGCCGGACCGCGACTATGTCCCGGAGCAGCCCTGGCCACCGCCGAGCTGACTCTGCTCGTGGCACTGACAGCCCGCTTCTTGCGTCTGTCCTGCCCGTCTCCGGAGCCCTTCCGGCTCACCACCGCAGGCGCACTGACCCCAAGTGACCTGCATCTGGTGTTCCACCGCCGCACTTGAGGAAGTCCGCGATGCTGACATTCCCGATGACGACCCGGCGACTGGTTTTGCGCGTGCCCCGAGACGTGACCTAGCCCCCTGCGGAATTGGTATGAGGACCCGATCGCATTGGAGCACGCGGGCACCCAAGTCCACTGGAACCGCGAACTCACTGCCGACCGTGCGTGCTGGTGCAGCTGCACCGGGCCCTGAACAACCGCAACGTGTTCGCCTCCCCCTCGCACCGGTGGTCCGACCCGCGTGCCCGGCTCCTGGACGGGGCGGCATGGGACGCGGTGTGCGAGGACGTGCTGGCCGGGCTGAGCCTGGACATGCCCGTCACCGAGCACTTGGCGGAGCTGGTGCGGGCCCCGGACGCGGGCTGGAAGCAGATGGCCGAGCGCTTGGAGTCGGCGGGCAGGGACGCGAAGGTGTCGCTCGACGTCCTGCCGAACGGCCGGGTGAAGCTGAACGTGGAGAAGCTCGGCGCGCTCGGCGAGCCGAAGTCGCTGGCCTGGCTGCGCCAGCGGGTCGAGAAGATGCTCCCGAAGATCGACCTGCCGGACCTGCTCTTCGAGGTCCACTCCTGGACCGGTTTCCTCGACGCCTTCGTGCACCGGGGCGACGGCACCACCCGGATGAAGGACCTGACCACCTCGGTGGTCGCGCTGCTGGTCTCGGAGGCGTGCAACATCGGCATGACCCCGGTCACCAACCCGGGCCACGAGGCCCTGACCCGCTCCCGGCTGGTCCACGTCGACCAGTTCTACCTGCGCGCCGACACGATTGCCGCGGCGAACGCAGCTCTGATCGAGGCCCAGTCCGAGGTGCCGATCGTGCAGTTCTGGGGCGACGGGCTGCTGGCCTCGGTCGACGGGCTGCGGTTCGTCGTCCCCGTCCGCACGATCAGCGCGGCGCCCTCCCCGAAGTACTTCGGGTTCAAGCGCGGCATCACCTGGCTCAACGTCGTCAACGACCAGGTCGCGGGCATCGGGCAGATGGTCGTCCCCGGTACGCCGCGCGACTCCCTGCACATCCTGGACGCGCTGCTGAACCTGGACGGCGGCGTGAAGCCGGAGATGGTGGCCACCGACAACGCCTCCTACTCCGACATCGTGTTCGGGATCTTCAAGATCCTGGGCTACAACTTCAGCCCCCGCTTCAAGGACCTGGACGACCAGCGGTTCTGGCGGGCGACGATGCCCGGCGTGGAGACGGGCACGTACGGGGTACTGGAGCCGCTCGCCCGCAATCGCGTGAACCTGAAGAAGATCGAGACGTGGTGGCCTGACATGCTCCGGGTCGCGGGTTCCCTGGTCACCAACCAGGTCCGCGCCTACGACCTGCTGCGCATGTTCGGACGCGAGGGCCACCCCACGCCGCTGGGGCAGGCGTTCGCGGAGTACGGGCGGATCGCCGAGACCGAGCACCTGATGCGGATGGTCGACCCGGTCGACGACACCTACCGCCGACCGATGAACCGGCAGCTCACCGTGCAGGAGTCCCGCCACAAGCTCGCCCGGGACGTGTGCCACGGCAAGCACAGAACTATCCACCAGGCATACCGCGACGGCATGGAGGACCAGCTCGGCGCGCTCGGCCTGGTCCTCAACGCAATCGTGCTCTGGACCACGAAGTACATCGACGCCGCCGTCGCCCAGCTCCGCGCCGAGGGCCACGAGCTGCGGGACAAGGACATCGCCCGGCTCTCCCCGCTCAAGCACCGCAACCTCAACGTGCTCGGCTGCTACGGCCTCACCGCCTCCATCCCGGCCGCCGGCGCCCTGCGCCCGCTGCGTGACCCGGACGCGGCCGGGCTCGGACTCGACGAGGACGACGAGGAGTAGGGCGCGCGGGCTAACTGGTGATGGCCGGTCCGCACGGGATCGGGTTCTACTGGGATTGGGCGACGGGGAACATCACGCCGGTGAGGTCTTCGGAGACGGCCCACAGCCGTTGCTGGACGGCTGTCTCGTACGACTGCGCGCTGGAGGTGACCAGCTGAGGGTGACCCTTGATCTGAAGGCGTCCGCCGGGGCCGTAGTACTGGCCGCCCAGCACGGCGGGGTCGGCGGCGGCGCGTAGGGTCGGCAGCGCACCCATCGCCGGGGTTTGGGTGACCAGCGGTGCGAGCCAGGTGAGCGGAAGCCGGATGGCCGCAGGGCTGTTACGGACCAGTTCGGTGCTGGACAGGCCGGGATGTGCGGCCACCGCGACGGTGGTGCCGTGCGAGGCGAGCCGGCGCTGCAGCTCGTAGGTGAACATCAGGTTGGCCAGCTTGGACTGACCGTAGGCGCCGGCCCGGCTGTACGACCGCTCCCATTGCAGGTCGTCGAAGTGGATCGCGGCCCGGATGCGGTGGCCGGTGCTGCTGACCGTAACCACGCGCGAGCCGGACACCGGCAGCATCAGGTCCAGCAGGAGGCCGGTGAGTGCGAAGTGGCCCAGATGGTTGGTCCCGAACTGCATCTCGAAACCGTCGGCGGTCGTCTGCTTCGGGGTGTACATGACGCCGGCGTTGTTGATCAGCAGGTCGAGCCGGTCGTACCGGGATCGCAGGGCCTGGGCTGCCGCCCGGACGGAGTCGAGCGAGGTCAGGTCCAGCGCCTGCACGGTCACCTCGCCGCTGATGCGGGCCGCTGCCTTCTCGCCCTTCTCAACGTTGCGCACAGCGAGCACCACGGAGGCCCCGCGTTCGGCGAGAGCCTTGGCGGTCTCGAATCCCAGGCCGGTGTTGGCGCCGGTCACGACGGCCACCCGTCCGTGCTGGTCAGGAATACTTGCGGTCGTCCACTTATCGCTCATGCCAGACTCCCAGCCCCTGAAGGTACCGAAGGTATCTTGCGTCTTAGATGCTAAGGTACCGTCGGTACGATGTCAACGTACCGACGGTACGTAATCTAGACTGGGGAACGTGACTTTCCAGCGCGCGCGAACAGAGGAACAACGGAAGATCCGCCGGCAGGCGATCCTCGACGTGGCGTCGGCCATGCTCGACGAGATGCCGGTGGCCACGGTCACCCTCAACGAGCTCAGTCGCCGGGTAGGGCTGGCGAAGCCGAATGTGCTGCGCTATTTCGAGTCCCGCGAAGCGGTGCTCTTGGAACTGCTCGACCGCTTCCTGCAGGAGTGGCTGGCAGAACTGGCAGAGGAGTTGGCCGCCGCTCTCGACAACGATCTCTCCATGCCCGAGCGAGCGGCAGCGGTGGCCGAGGTCCTCAGCCGCTCGCTGTCCGGCCGGATGGTGCTGTGCGAGCTCTTCGGTGCACAGGGCAGCGTTCTCGAACACAACGTCTCCGTCGAGGTCGCAGCCCGCTACAAGCGCGCCTCCCTGAACCGCCTGACGACCATGACCGACCTGATCCGGACGTACCTGCCGGAACTGGGCGAGAACGCCACCCTGTTCAGTCTGCAAACCATGGTCATGGCCGGGGCGCTGTCGGCGTACAGCACCCCCCCACCCAGCCTGCAGGCGGCCTACCAGGCCGAGCCCGACCTGGCCCGCTTCCACCTGGACCTGGAGGACTACTTGAAGCAGGCCCTGACCGCAACTCTCCTGGGTGTACTACCCCGCCGCTGAAAACGTCGCATTGAATCAGCAGCGCCCCAACGACGCCGCGCTGCTGGCGCGCTGATGTATCGGGAAGTGTCGATTGCCGAAGTCGTGTTCACCGGCGGCCTGGTTTGGGGGGACAATACTGCTGTCACGTCTCATAGAAACTGAGCCATTCGCAAGCAACGTCAGCCACCCAGGTCAACAGGCCAGCCGCCACGAGTGGTGCTGCTCATGCATTCTCGTTCAACCTGAGCCACCGCAAACGGGCTGTTGTGGCTCATGCCCGATGAGAAGCGACAGCCGCGGATCGCCCATGAGGGCCTCAAGCACTGCGCCGGTCGGTCCAGGGCCCACGTCTGGAACCATCGATCGGCCAGCGCGGCGTCCTGCTCGCGTGTGCCGTTGAGATCTTCGTCGTGGACGGCGTTGGCGTGCAGTTCGTCGTGGCTGGGGTCATCGGGGGTGATGAGCTCGGCGCCGCAGCCGACTGGGTGCGGCAGCAGCAGTTCTCCGTTTTTGATCACTGCCTTTGAGGTCATCGTGATCTCACCTCCAGCCCGTACCTGCGCACATAGTAACGCGCCCCCTGGGGAGAGGTTCGATTCCATTGCTAGAAACCGGACGTTCCTCGCAAATTTACCTAAACGGCCCTGTCTCGGTAGAACGGAATTCTGGAAAAGCATTCAGTTCGATCTTGGAAGTGGCGTTCGTCGCGAGGCTCACGGCGGAGCAGAGCGGATTGTGGATAACCCCTAGGCGGGCTCCCGTGGCTGCGAGAAGTGGTTCACCGCAGCCCACCTCAG
>NZ_JADG01000034.1 GCF_000518265.1 Actinomadura oligospora ATCC 43269
CTCCTAAAGCGGGTGTCGCAGGTTCGAATCCTGCCGGGGGCACAAGATCAAGCAGCACAAAGAGCCCTCTGACCTGTGAAAACACCGGTCAGAGGGCTCTTGATCTATGCGGTTGTGTGCGGCGGGGTGCGGCTCCATGCGGCTGGTTCTGCCCAATGCCTGCCCACTGGGCAGGGTTCAGGACTCGCGGAGCGCCGCCGAGATCCGCTTCTTCGCGGTCTCGTCCTTCCCGTCGATGCACTTGGCGTAGATCCTCAGCAGGACTTCCACGCTGTGGCCAGCCCATTCGGCGACCTGTGCTGCCGGTACTCCTCCGTTGAGCCAGGTGGAGACGCAGGCGTGCCGCAGGTCGTAAGGGCGTTCGGCCAACGGGGACGCGGCCTGGGCTGGGGTCAGCGCATCCGCTCGTGCCACCTGCCAGGACCTGCGATAGGTGATGTTGGGAAGCTCACCACCCCGGACGCCGTAGAACACGCGCCCGTCGGGTCCTTCGGCGAACTCCGCCAGGTGACTGCGCAGGATGGCGACGAGGTCCGGCGGGCAGGGGACGTGCCGGGATTCGTCGTCGGCGCGGTGCTTGAGTGCGCGCTCCTCGCGCAGCGCGCCGTCGTCGGTCCAATCTCGTCCGACGAATGGTGCTGCCTTGTACACGATGATCTCGCCCCAGCCCTCGGCGGGCTCTTCCTGCATTCCGGTCTCGGGGTCAGTGATCAGGTCGGGCAGGGTGATGTGGTCACGCCGCAGGTTCACGACTTCCTCCGGGCGGAGCGCGGAGTAGTACATCACCGCGAAGAAGGCGACGAGACGCCTTCCGCTTCGGGGTTGGCGCCCGACAGCCGCCAGCAGCGCACGGGCTTGGGCGTGGTTGATCACACGGCGCCGGTCGACCTCGCCGGTGATGCGCGGGGGTTTCCACTTCAAGGCGCGCACGGGGTTGGAGTCCAGCAGTTCGAGTTCAACGGCGTAATCCAGGGCGTTGGCCAGGATCATCCGGTGTTTGCGGGCAGTGGTCGCCGCGGCGGTGGTGCCGTCCAGTTTCGAGGTGGCGGAGTCAAGCGCGGCACGTGCGGTGCCTTCGCTGGCGAGAGCCGAGACGGGCATGGTGTTTTCGGCCAGCCATGCGAGAGCCTTGGCCACGTCGGCGGTCGCGTTCGGCCGGTTCTTGGTGTTGTAGCCCCAGCGTCGCATGGCGGCACGCAGACGCTTGTCATCGGGCTTTCCCCGCCGGTTCGTGAGCATCGCCGCGGTGATCGCGGTGAGCGCACGGGCGATGTCATCGCGGTACCGGCCTGACGCGGTCTTCCACTTCATGTCCACGTACTTGCAGGCGAAGTCATACCAGCTCATGTCCTGCCGGTTCTTGCGCCCCCAGGAGACCGGTTCGCCGGTGTCCAGGCTGAATGCTTCGCCGTTGCGAGCGGCAGTGATCAGGCTGCTCCGGTAGGAGTCAGCCTGCGCGTCCTTCGGGAAGCTGCGCTTCCATTCCGGCAGGTCGTCGGTCTTCCAACGGACGCGGTAGGAGGTGACCTTGCCTTCTTTGTTCCTGCGGACTTCTGTCCTGTAGACCCGGACTTTGTAGGTGGTACGCATCAGGCCGCGTTCTCCTGCCGGGAATCAAGCCAGTGCTCGTAGTCGGCCGGGCGGATACGGAGCTGCCCATTTGGGATCTTGATGCAGCGTGGTGCTGTGCCCTTGGCGCGCCATTCGTAAAAGGTGCGCGGGGTGATCTGGAGCCTCTCGCAGAACTCGTCCACGGTCAGCATTCGGCCGGTGGAGGGCTTTTTCATCTGGGGACCTTGTCTCTCGGAGCGTGATCGGTTGGTCAGTTGTGGGGCGCCGTGCTTGGTGGCTGAGCGCCTTGTGGGTCGTGGATTTGGGGGTGGACGTGGTAGGTGGGCGAGGGGCGGCGGCCGGGCCCGGTGCGTTCGGGGTCGGGTTGGCGGCGTATCCATCCGTATTGCTCCAGGATGTCGAGGGCGGGTTCGAGGGTTGCGACGGTGCCGAATTGGCTGCGCGGCAGTTTGCTGAACAGGAGTCGGACGGTGAATTCGCTGGGCTGGTGGTGTTCCAGCCAGCGCAGGACGTGGCGGGCTTTTTCCTGGGCCGGGTCGGCGCCCATGGCGTCGAAGGCTGCGACGGCGTGGGCGGTGAAGTATTCGCCGATGGTGATGGCGGCGTGCATGGTCGCCTCGGAGATGGGCGTGCGGTAGCCGTCGCGGATGTTGTCGGCCAAGTGCATCAGCCCGGCGATGCGGACGACGGCGCCGACGAATTTGCCCGCCCAGTCGGCGAGGTAGCCCAGGTCTCCGGTTTCGGGGTGCAGGCGGGGTTCGTGTCTGGTCTCCAGCTCCAGAAGGGCGGCGTCGGCATCGGCGGATAGTTGGAGGCTGGCGGGGTCGTCCCATCCGTGGAGTTCGGCCACCAGTTTCCGCAGGCGGGTGTCGTAGGTGGCGGCGACGTGGGGCGGAATGGGCGGCGGCGGCGGGTTGATCTGGCGTCGGCCGACGTTGCTGGCGGGGATCGCGTACAGCACGCGCGCCAGCAGCCCTTTGCCTCGGAATCCGGGCATGGAAGCGATGTCGGTGATGACCTCGGGCTGGACGGCCAGCCCGAGGGTGAGGGCGGCGTGTTCGACATGTTCGGCGGGCCTGCCCTGACGGTCGACGCGGAGCATGTCGCCCGCGTGCCCTTTGAGGAAGACCTCCAGGTTGGGGGTCTTGGCGTAGCGTCCGCCGATGGTGGCGAAGATGCCGCCTTCGGCTGACAGGACCGCCAGCCGTCCGCCCTGTTCGGCCAGCAGGCTCGCAGCTGCTTCCGGGGTGATGTCGTCGGCCACCAGGCGCGGCAGGACCGGAATGGCGACGGCGTTCACGGCCATGGCCGCAGAGGATGCCTCGGCGAATGCCTTGTCGGCGGCGTCGCTTCCGGGTACCTGGGAGTCGCTGGCGGCGAGGGCGGCGGCTTTACCTGCGGCCTTGTCTGCTGCGGATTTGGCCACGCGGCGCGCCAGTTCGGCTTCTTTGATCTGAGGTTCGGTGCGGGATATCAGCTCGCGTTCGGCGGTGAGCAGGGGTTGGGTCATGGCGCGGAACACGGCCGACTTGCGGGAAGCCGGTGGCATGGCCACGACGGTGAAGATGTTGACCGGTTCCACCCAGGAGCCTCGGACGTTCACCACGGCGCGGCCCCCGGTTGCCGTGGACAGCGCGGCCAGCGCGACGCAGCTGGCCAGGTCGACGGGGGTTTGGGTGAACTCGGCGACGGCGTCCACCTGGGCGCCGACCCAGTCGGGCAGCACTGCCGACGGGAAGAGCGGCAGGGAGCGGTGGGTGCCGATGGGGACAGGGGCGTCCCAGGCGGCGGTTTCGGCGTGGGCGTGCAACCGTCGTGCGGCGTCGAGTTGGTCCAGCACGGTGTCGGCCGTGCGGGGGGCGCGGCGTGCGGAAGCGGTCATGCCACCCTCCGGGGTTCGCGGGCGCCGCGGTCCATTCCGGAGCGGATGGTGGCGGCGGCCTCGGCCGAGGGCTGCCCCACTGCTTCCCCTGCTTTCTGGAGGGCGTCTTGGGCCAGGTCACGGGGCAGGACTCCGGCAGCGATGAGTTGCCCGAGCCGGATGGATGCCTGGAACAGGGTGGTGTTGTGCTGGTGAGCGGGCGAGTCCAGGACGTTCTGCACCTCGCCGCGTAGCGCCCGGTCGGCGTAGCGGGTGATGCGGTCGGCGCCGAGGGTGGCCAGCCGCGACCGAAGAACGTCGTCCGGGGCGGCGCTGTGGTGGCGCGGCTGCGCGGGGGTGAGTAGTTCGGTGAGCCAGCCGGGCAGTCGGGCGGGTGGCGCGTCGTGGATGACCTCGTAGGTTCCGGTGGTGCCGTCGGGCAGGTTGACAGTGCTGCCGGGCGCGACGACGTAGCCACCGGCGGCGCGGGTGTCGATCAGCCAGCCGAGCCGTTCGGTGGTGTTGCCCAGCCGGACGCCGTCGGGTGCGGTGAAGTACAGGTGCAGCCCGCCGCGGCCGGTGGAGACCTGGAGGGTGTCGAACGGGAACGGCTGGCCGTGCCGTTCGCACAGCGCGGCGAAGGCGTCGGCGCCCTCGCAAATGCCGGGCTCATCGGCCAGGTTCGGGGGTGGGGACTGTCCGGGCTTGGGCCGGTCCAGGTCGATGACCACCAGGTTGGACGGGCCGCAGGCGATCGCGATGTTGAACGGGCCGCGTCCCCAGAACGCTCGGATGCGGGCGGGGTGGTCGGTTGCGTGCTGTTCCCAGTCGGTGAAGCCGCGAACGGGCCGCTTGTCGCCGGGCCGCAGCGGGAAGATGCGCCAGCCGCGCGAGGCGTGTGCGAGGGCGTGCATCGACATCGGACGTCGGGGCAGGTCGTCGGTCATGGTGCGTCTCCCCACGAGGTGGTGTCCGTGGTGAAGAGGGCGGCTTGCTGACCACGCGTGGCGAGTCCGGTAAGCAGGCGGTTGCGCCACTGCCGGGCATAGGTCAGGCAGTTGGCACAGTTCTTATGGCCGGTGCAGCCAGGCAGAGCGGGCATGCGGCGGGCGCTGTAACTCCAGGCCATGGAGTCGGCCGACGCGAGATGGAGTCCGTAGCGGGCAAGTCCCTGCGTCTTGACGCCGAACCCGTGCAGCCGGAGTCCAAGGCCAGCGAGGGTGGCAGTGATGTGGCCGATCTCGCCGGTGGACTGCCGGCGGCACACTGACCCCAGACCAACGCGGGGCATGGCCCCGAGATCCACTCCTGCGGACGCGTACAGCTCAACGCAGTACACGTAGTCGGGCAAGCTCCAGCCCTGCACGACCGGCATCCACGGCAGGCTGGGCGCCAGCTCGCGAAGGGTCAGGTAGTTGGCAACGGTGCGGTGCTGGTGTTCGCGCACGCTCAGGCCAGTCCGCTCGACCATGGACGGCTCGCACATCCAGTCCTGGGGCGAGATGAAGTCGAACGGGCCGGCCTGTTCGGTGTAGCGGACGACAGCCTCGGTGTACTGCTCTGGAGCGGTCACCCACTTGCCGTTCAGCGAGATCTCGGTGAACCCGCCGGAGTCCAACGCCTTGCGGCATGTGGACGGGCGCAGCCGGGCCTTGCGTGCGAGCTGGCGATGGGAGACAAACAGCGGGAAGTCTGTCTGCCACAGCCAGTGCGGCTGGTGGGCCCCCAAGTAGAACAGTGCATTGGTCGAAGGGCCTCTGTCAGCGGACTCGTCATACAGCGAGATCGTCACGCCGCATCACCGTCCGCTGCGTCCGCGCTGGGGCTGTCGGTGGCCAGCGGGGACACCAGGCCCTCGGGGTCAAGCAGGAACTGGTGGCCGAACGGGCAGGACCAGCGGTCGGCGCGCGCGTCGGGGTCGATGGCGTGCCAGCGGGTGCCGACGGCGCCGCAGCCCGCGATCGGGCAGTCGGGGCCGTCCAGAACGGGCCAGCTGGTGAGAGGGGTGATCCATGCGTCCTGGCAGGCCGCGCAGATCCATACCTGCACCGGGGCGCCGTCGGTGATCCGGTGAGCGGGACCGACCCAGCGGACCCGGTGGTCGTTGCGGCAGGTCGGGCAGTCGGCGAGGGCCGATGACGGCCACTGCTCAGTGGGTGGGCGGTGCGGACGGTTGTGCGTCATGATGGTGGGGCTCCTTCTAGGTTCCCGGCGGGCTTGCTCGTTCGGGGACGTGGTCGGTTGGAGCAGACCCCCAGTGGCGTGCTTGGTGGCTGACCACTGGGGGTCGCTCCGTCTACGGGGTGTCGCGGTCAGGCGGCGGCGAGACCCGACTGCCTGTGGCGAGCCAGGCGGGCGTGCCACTCGGACGCGGAATCACCGCACCGATGGCTGGCCAGGACTGGCGCGATCGCGCCGATGAAGTGGTCTCCGCAGGTCACCAGGAGCATGCGGTGGCGCCGGTGGAATCTGACCGGGTTGCGCGTGCCGGACGGGGCTCCGGCGAAGCGGGCCAGTAGGCGAGGGTCGATCCAGATTGGGACGTCGGCATCGGCCAGCGGCGGGGCGTCAGGGCCCTCGGGGCTGCTGTCACCGCTGGATGCCTCGGCCAGGCGGGGCAGCAGGAGCCCTCGCCAGTCCATCAGCGGTTCACGCGTGGCGGGCCCGACGTCATAGGTGGCGTCCGGGTGCGGGCTGAACTTGTCACGGCGGTGCTCCAGGTGCAGCCCGTCGGGCGTGATGGTCAGCGCGACGGTGTGCCGGACCCCGATCAGCCTCAGCATGGAGCGGACGGGCGCCGTCGGGACGGTGATGGCGAAGTCACCGGGGGCGAACCGGTCGGCGGGGCCGACCGCGTCGGGCCCGGTGAGGGTCCACCGGTGCACTCCCAGGGTGTAGCCGCAGGTGGCGATCAGGTACAGCTCATCGCCGCAGACCTCGATCCCGATCGCGTCGGGGATGTTGCGGGTACCGCGGGTGGGCAGGTGCGGCAGGACGGGCGCGAACATCTGCCGCAACATGGCTCCGGAGTACGTCAGGTGGAGACGGGGCTTGGTCGGGCTGGTCATGGCGGTCCATTCGATGCTGCTGTGGTCGGACATGGGTCGTGGTCCTTCCGGGTCAGCGGAACAGGCTGGGCGGGCGTCCGGTGCCGCCGCAGGCGTGACAGGGGCTGTCGCCGAAGAACCCCCGGTGTACGCCGCTGCCCCGACAGGTGGCACACACGCGGCGGGCGAGGCCGAGCAGGGCCCACCGGATGAGCCAGTAGGCGGCGGCGATGGCGAGCAAGACGGACAGCAGGTCGGTCGGGATCGCGGCGTGGGCTGGGTGTTGGGTCGCGGTGAGGTCCATGGGTGTCCTCGGCATGCCGTGGTTTTGGGCGTGGGCTGGGTGTTGGGCAGGTCAGCGGTCTTCGAGGCGGCGGGGGTGGGTGGCGTGTTCGGTGGCTCGCCGGTCGCGTTTGCGCTGGCGCTCCTTGGCCAGTTCGGAGCGGACTGAAAGGACGGTGCGGTGTGCGGTGCGGGACCCGAGTCGCTGGGAGCGGCCGGTCCCGGAACAGCGGTTGCAGGGACCGAACCGGCGGCGGTTGCTGCCGGGTTTGCGGCCGGTCCCTGAGCAGCGGCGGCAGGGGCGGAAGGGGTAGGTGTAGACGCTGACCGCCCAGATCACGGCGGCGGCCATGGTCAGCAACGTGAGGGTGACCATCTGGGGTTCTCCTTCGTGAGTCAGGGCTTCCAGCGGCCGACCACGTGGGGCTTGGCCCACGAGATGGTCTTGCGGCGGTCGATGACGATGTCGCCGTTGGGCTGGAGGACGATCTCGTCTTCGCGGATGTTGTCGGCAGCGAAGGTCTCGGCCACCAGCGCCTTGATCTGCCTCTCGGTCATGGGAGGCTTGCCATCGGCGCGGGCCTGTGGGATGGGCTGGCTCTGTTCGGCAGCCTGCTGGTAGCCGTCTTCCAGCCCAATGGCCATGGCCTCGGCGAAGGCTTCCTTCCAGATCTGGCAGGCGTACCGGCGGCAGTCGGTGTCTTGGCAGGTGCGGTGGTCGTGCGTCGGCTTGCGCGCGCTGGCTTTGCCTGCGGGCGGGGCGATGGGCTTGCTGCCGGTGGCCGTTCGGGTAGTGCCGGGCTTGGCCGGGGAACTCTTGCGGCGGGCTGTGGCGGCGGCCTTGCGGCGGGCGGCCTGCTTACGCTTGCGGGCGGCGGCCTGCTTGCGCGCGGCGGCGGCCTTGCGCTGCTTGAAGTCGGTCGAGACCTGGCAGGTGTGGAGCAGGCCGCGCGGCTTGCCGCAGGTGCGGCAGGTGGTGGTGACGGTCACGCTCGGCTTGAGGCGGGTCTTGGCGGACTTGTTGCGGCGGTTCAGGCGGGTGACGCAGGTGTGGGTCAGCCCGCGGGGCTTGCCGCACCGTCCGCACTTGAACACCTGGATCTTCAGGGCCATGGGGTCCTCACATCGTGGGTCTGGGGCCGGGTGCCGCTACCCGCTACCGGGCAGGTCAGCGGGGGTGGGCGGGTAGCGGAAGGTCGCGGCTGATGGCGTTTGTGCAGGTCGGGCCGGTAGCGGCGCCGCTACCGGGTAGCGGGCTCGATCAGCTGGCGGCGGCGGTGTCGGCGGCGCGCTGCACGGCTTGCTTGCGGCATCCCTTGCGGGTCACTCCGGCGCGCTTGACGTCCACGCTCGGCACGCCGAGGTCACGGCATTGCGCCGAGATCGCGTCGGCGGTGACGTCGGCCCACCGGTCGCCGATCTGGCTGGCGAGCCGTTCGGCGAGTTCGTTCCAGTGCAGGCCAGGGTCGCCGCCGAACACGGTGAGGACGTCGGCGAGGACGTCACGGTCGGGGGTGGTGGTGTCTTGCCCGGCGGCGTAGCCGGTCAGGGTGCCAGCGCGCTCGCGGAGCTTGCGGGCGGCGGTGAGGATCTTTTCGGCGTCGCCGTGGTCGGCCAGGTGGGTACGGACGGTCGGGGTGTGGTCGGTGGCGCCGTACAGGTAGCCGACGCCCAGGTAGGGCTTGCCGACCGGCAGCGTGGAGGCGTCGAAGCCTTCGGAGTAGGCGTCTCCGCCCAGGATGGCGTCGGAGACGTTGCGGTTGCCGCAGCGCAGCGCGAACCGGACGGCGTGGTTGTCGCGGTACCGGGTGAACAGCCGCTGCACGTCCCCGGCGCCGATCCCGGACGGCTTCTGCGAGCTGGACAGCAGGATGACGCCGGAGGACGGGCCGACGGCCAGGATGAACGACAGCAGGTCGGCGATCTGCTTGTTGAGTTCCTGGTCGGGGAGTTCGTAGTAGTTCTGGAACTCCTCCATGACCAGCATCCAGATGAACAGCCGCTTGGGGTACTTGCGGCACAGTTCCTCGGTCAGCTTGCCTTCGGGGCATTCCTCCACCGTCAGGGTGGACAGGAAGTCGTTGGTGTCGATGATGTGCTGCTTGATCTCGGTCAGGGCGTCGATGAGCTGGCGGGCCGGGTCCCCCGCGCGGTTGGGCATGGTGCCGCGAATGAAGTGGTAGGCGACGGCGGCGAACTTGTTCCAGTCCGGGGAGTTCTTGCCGTCCACCACGCTGATCCGGACGTGGGCGTCCAGGGCGGCGTACAGGGCCAGCAGCCGGGCGGCGAAGGTCTTGCCCTTGCGGGGCTGGGCACCGATCAGGATGGAGATCCACAGCAGGCCGAGGGTGACCTTGCGGGAGTGTTCGTCCAGGCCGAACGGGGCGGGCTGCCAGATGTTGCGGGGCTTGCAGTCCAGCAGCGGCGTCTTGCCCGCCGGAATGGCGAGCGGGTCGCGGTCCATGACGGTGAGGGTGTGGCGGCGGTGGCTAGACGGGTCGTGGGTCAGGTACACCTGCGAGGGGGCGACGTCCAGCCCGGACGCCAGGTCGTCCTTAGCGCTGACGGCGTCGTCGAAGCCGGTGCCGTGCGGCAGCACGACCTTGACCTGCGAGCCCTGGCCTTCCTTGGTACGGGACATGGTGGTCTCGAAGGTGACCTGCTTGCCAGGCTTTTCGGGGTGGCCGAGCCCGGCGGCGTAGTAGGCGCGCAGTACCACGTCGTGGTTCAGCAGCCGGAACCGCGGGACCGTTGTCGCCGGGACGATGATCGGGTGGTCTTCCGGGCGGCCCAGGTGCGCCAGCCACGGCACCGCCACCAGCGCCACGGCGCCCCAGGCCCACCACGGCGCCACGCTCACCATGAGCAGCCCGGCGGCCAGCAGCCCGAACGCCTGACCGGCCAGGATGGTGCCGCGCACGCGGCGGGTCTCCTTCACCTCGCGGTGGAGCTTGTACCATTCGCGCGAGTCGCCCGAGGCGACCGCCAGCGACCGCAGGTAGTCGTTCTCGCTCACCCACCACCAGGCGAGTTGGCGGGAGATCAGGCGCCGTACCCCGACCGCGCTCCACGCCAGCGACAGCAGCAGGTAGCGGGGGGCGCGGACGGCGTGGAAGGCGGTCCGGTGCAAGAACCGGCGGGTGTGCCGGGCGATCGCCTCGCCGACACCGCCGAGCGTGCGCAGGTTCTCCGGGATGACCGGGTAGGCGTCCCCGTCCGGGTCGTCCAGCAGGTACCCGATCCCGTCGTCCACCGGTTCGGGGCCGGTGTCGGGCTCGGGGTCGAACTGCACCTCGAACGAGGTGTCGATGTCGGCGGTTCCGGCATCGTCGCCGTCGGGTGCGTCCTCGGTCAGGCGCAGCGGAATGACCTCGGCATCGCCCCGTCCGGCGGCGTCTTCGGGGTTGGGAAACCGGCGGCCGGTCGGCATGCTGGGCTGGCCGTCCAGGACCGGCAGGGTGTCCGGCTGCGCCGTGTCGTGGGTCGGGTTCTTGGGCGTGTTCATGCGGCCTGTCCTTCCGTGGCCGGTGCCGGAGTGGTGTCAGGGACGGCGGGCTCTGCGGCGGTGGTCGGCTCCGTGGGTTCGGTCTTCAGGTGGGTGAGCAGGGCGCCAACGCGGGCGTTGCCTGCGGTGTGTCCGGCCTGCCGCAACTGCGCGGCCAGGCTGTCGCGGGTGAGCGGTTCCCCGCTCGCGGCGAGCTCGGCGGCGATACGCCGTCCCAGCGGCAGCAGCTCGGTCACGTCCACCTGGGCGCGCGCGGCGGTCCGGGACGAACGCTTGGACCGTCCACCCGTGGCGCGGCTGGACGATGTCTTCCGTGTCCGGGCTCCGGTTCGTCCGGTCGTCGTGGACGAGTCGTCGGACGGCGACGTGGACGGAGTGGACGCCTGGTTGGACGGTCCGCTCTCGTGCGGGCTGGACGGTCCAGCCCCAAGGGCCGGACGCTCGCCCGAGGGCAGCGCGGACGGCGTGACGGACGGTCCGGGCGCGGGCAGGGCACGGCGTCCAGGCGCGACGGGTGCTTCGTCCAGCACCCAGGCGCGGAACCCCTTGCAGGTGGTGATCGGCGCCAGCCCGAGGCGTAGCACCCACAGGCTGATCCCGCGCGCTGCAGTCAGCGGCGAGGTGGTGTCAGCGTCGTATCCGGTCAGGGCACGCCGCCGGACGACCGCGATCAGCCGGTCGGACGCGGCGGCGTACAGAGCGGCAGGCAGCACCCAGGCGGCCACCGACTTGGCCGAACCGACGTCCGCGCTCAGGGCGTTCATGAGCAGCGATCCGGCCACGCACGCCATGTTCAGCGTCCGCTCGGCGACCGCCGGACGCCCCAGCCGTGCCTGCGCCAGCGCCAGCAGCGCGAAGATGACCGCGGCAGTGTCCAAGCCGAGGGCTTCCAGCGTGGACGCCAGGTGCTCGTGCTTGACCGCGTGGACGAACTGGTACTGCGCCCGGTAGGACACGTAGCCCTGCGCGAGCGCCAGGGCCAGCAGCAGCAGCGCGGCGCCCGCCAGCAGCCAGCCCCCGACACGGTCCGCCTCGCGGGAGGTGTCCTGCCCGGTCGCCGTCTGGGGTGTGCGGCGGCGGGTCAGGAAGCCGGGCAGGTAGCGCAGGTTGAACACCTGCACCGGACGACCGTGCTGATCGGAGGTGGCTCCGCCAGCCTCGGCTCTCCAACTGCTTGCACTGTCGGGGTGGCCGAACTCCGGCGGCGGGGTGAAGGCGGTCATGGCGCCATGCCCCCCGCCTTGCTGATGGCGAACGCAGGCCGCTCGACGGTGAGTAGATGCCAGCCGCCAGCGCGCAGCGACCGGTAGATGATCCGGGCGGCGTACGCCGTCAACGCCAGCATCGCCAACGCGGTGAGGGCGAACATCAGCATCGGATGGGTGACCAGGAGCACCGCACCGACACCAGCGAGGCGAACCGGGGACAAACACAGCCATCCCACCGCCACCAAGACGGCCGTCAGAAGGATCACGATGGTCATGCCGCCTCCTCCAGGTCGGTGTGGGCGGGGGTGTTGGCCCAGGCGGGCACGGTGAGCGGGGCGTGGGTCTCGTGGTCGAGGTCGGCGGCCATCACCGTCTTGCGGCAGGACGGGCACCGGAAGTGCACCGGCCCACCGTCGAGCGGCGTGTGGCAGGTCGGGCACGCCTTGGCCGCACCGGGTTGGGTGGTGGCCGGGGTCTGGGGCTCGTTCGGGGGCGTGGTCGGTCGGAGCGTCCGGGACGGCGTCGTGCTTGGTGGCTGAACGCCGGTCCGGCGGGTCGGGGCGGGCATTACTCCTCCAGGTTGGTCGGGACAGCGGTAAGGCGGGCGAAGGTGCCGAACTCGGCGGGGCTCATGCGTCACGGGCCTGGCCGCGCGGGCGGGACGTCTGGGCGCCCTCCAGGCCGGACAGAGCGGAATGCGCGATGTGGAGACCGGATCGGGCCGTGATCAGGCTTCGGGAGACCACGCGTACGGCCTCGCACATCTCGGCGTACGCGGCCTGGGCGTCGCCGCCGTGCGAGCCGTAGTTCGGGTTCTCCTGGACGCGGCCCTCGGTGACGCCGTCGTCGATGAACTCGGTCATCTGGGTGAGGACCTGCGGCAGCCGGGCGATGGCGTCGGTCAACGCGCCGAGCACGCTGTAGACGTCGCCGGGGTGGCGGAGCCCGCTCTTGTCGGGCATGGTCGCGTAGGCCAGCAGACGGGTCGCCTCGGCGATACCGTCGGCGATCGCGATGGTCTGCTGGGGGTGGTGCCCACCGTCGATGCGGGCGGGCCGGGCGCCGGGGTCGGTACGGATCTCGATCATCAGGCGGTCTCCCCGTGGTTCGTGTGCGTGCTGGCAGGCTGCGTGTTCAGGTCGGCGTCGCCCTTGGCCCAGTCGGGTCGGGTGGGCGGACTGAAGGTGATGGCGGGGACGTGGTCGGCGGCGTAGGGCGCCCAGGCCATGGGGGCGCCGTCGTGGCGGCGCCAGTGCTGCCAGGTGATGGGGGTTCCGCCGTCGGGGACCAGTGCGGCGCCGCACACCTGGCAGGTCGCGGCGCCGGGGTCGAGCACCGCGTTCAGGTAGGTCAGGATGCGGTCCAGCTCGCTGTAGGCGGCCTGCACCGCCTTCTCGATGGCCTCGGCGGCGTCCTTGGCGTCCTGGCTGTCGGGCAGGGGGGCGAACTGGCCCAGGGCCAGCGCGGTCGGGACCTTCGACAGTTCGTGCAGGGCGCGGGCGTAGCGAAGGGACGTGCGCGTCCAGGTGCCGCGCAGCCAAAGCCGCTCGGCGTGGTCGCTGCGCGCCGCTCCGGCGGTGGCGGAGTGCGTCGCGGCAGGGGTGTGCGGGTGAGTGGTCATCGTCGGCCTCCGGAGTGCCGGTTGGCCAGGGCCGTCAGGCCGGTGACCGAGCCGAACAGGGTGATCGGGGCGAGCGGGACGGCCAGGAATCCGGTGATGGTGAACCAGAGCAGGCAGGCGGTCAGGCAGGCCAGGTTGAAGCAGACCGCGGCGGTCAGCAGCAGCCCAGCGAAGGACTGGCGGTGGATGCCGGTCGGCTGGTTGCTCGCCATGTCAGGCCACCCCCAGGCTGATGAGCAGTGCGGCGCCGAACAGGCACACCTTGTGGAAGGACTGGTCCAGCACGGCGGCGCCGGTGCCGAGGGACGGGTTGTCGTTGTGGCCGGGTCGGGGCGCGCCGACGGTGACGAACTCACCCTTGCCAGGCACCACGGTGCGGCCCAGCAGCCTGGCAAGCGCGGCCAAGACGACGAACACCGTTTTGGTGGCGGTCAGGGTGGCCACGTGCCGGGCGCAGGCCAGGCGGCCAGCCCAGCCGAGGGCGCCCTTCCCGCACGCCTGCCCGTGCGTCTGCAACCAGTAGTCCCCCAGCTCGTGGGCGGCGTACAGCGCGATGAACACGCACGCGAAGGACACGGCAGTGGCGTTCACCGGGCACCTCCGGGGATGTGCACGCGGCCGGTCCGGCTGGAGGCGCGCACGGTCAGGGTGGCGGGGTTCAGGTGCGGTCCGGCATCGATGCCCACGCTCCCCGTCGCCGAGCGGGCGGTGACCTCACCAGGGCCGGACGCTGTCAGGCTGATGTCGCCGGAGGCGGCTTCCAGGTAGGCGGTGCCGCCGGTGCCGTAGGCGGCGTAGTCGCCCACGGTGATCGCACCGGACTTGGTGCGTGCGGAGACGTCCGCCGTGTGGCCGATGCGGATGCCCCCGGACCTGCTGTTGACCTGGGCGTGCTCGGCGACCTCGGCTCGGATGCGGCCCGAGGCGGTGTTGGTGATCAGGTAGCGGGCGTTCTCGACGGTCACCCCACCGGAGGTAGAGGTGGCTTTGACGCCCTCGTAGGTGCCAGCGGCGTCCAGGTCGGCGCTCCGGGTGCAGGACACCAGCGCCGACTGCTCCGGCAGATATGCAGTGACGGTGACCGTCCCGACGGTTCCGCCGACCACGGCGTTGCCCACGATCGTCATCCCGTCGACCGTGACGTTGCCATCACCGACGTTGATCACGCCATCGTTGATGGTCACGCCGGTCACCGTGGCGCCGCGCGGCACGTTGCCGGAGTTCTGGGTGACGCGGATCTTGCCGTCGTGGGAGACCACGGTGCTGTGCGCGCCGCTGACCTCGGGCACCCGCACGATCAGCTCGTCACGCTCGGGGTTCCAAGTCAGTACGGTGTCCCGCACCGCCTCGGCCAGCGCCGGGTCATCGGTTGAGACAGTCACCTCGGCGACCGTGCGGCCGGGTTCGGTGTGGACTCGGATGAGGCCGTGCGGCAGGTCCACCGACAGCAGCACCGGGCCGTTCTGAGGAGCGGTCACGGTATTACGAGTGGTCATCGCAGTTCGGGTCCTTCCAGACGAGGGTCAGATCGGTCAGGCATGTCAGGCGGCCTTCCGCGATCGCCAGTCCGGCAGTTCGGCGATCTCCTCCGGGGTGAGCCCCGCCCAGATACCGCGGGTGGGCCGCACCCGCCGCACGTACGCCAAGCACGACGTCGCCCGCAGCGGGCACTCGGCGCACACCTGCCGGGCGACCTCCTCGCGGGCAGATCGCCACTCCGGGGACTCGCCAGCCGGAACGTCCGGCCCGTCGTGCAGTTCGGGGTCGAACCGGCATGCGACCTGATCGGCCAGCTCGTCACGCAGACGAGCGCCCGATCCAGGCGGGAAGGGGGTTCTCACAACGGGCTCCTTCTCGTTCGGGACGTGATCGGTTGGAGGGGCGGGCGGCCATCGGCGCAGGTGGGCTTGGTGGCTGACCGACGGCGCCCGCCAGGGCGTCAGCCCAAGCTGCTCATGAAGGTCATGGCGGAGTGCGCGACGTGGTTCACACCGTGCGCGGCCCCCACCGGGTTCTTGATCGCGAACGCCAGAACGGCGACGAACACGAGGTAGGGCCAGATCCTCTTCGACTGCGGAACCATCGGGCTCCCCTCTCGGTAGTGCCTCAGCGGGTTGCAGTGCCCCGGCTACAGAACCGACAATACAAACTCAGTTTGTATTGTCAAGGGTGTCTCTGAGTGATCACCCCTGCGGCGCTCCGTGGTCGTCGGCACGGCTCTAAGGTGAGCCAGACGTGATGTGGGGCACAGACTGTCGAGGGGTGACGACTGCTCGTCACCCCTCGACCGTCATCCCTCAAGGGGGTACAAACTGGGAGTGGAAGACGCCGACGGAGGGGGCACGCCGTGCACGAGGACCGGCCCGCATGGGCCCAGCGGATCACCGCTGAGCGCGAGGCTCGCGGCTGGAACAAGCCCCAGTTCGTCGAGGCGCTACGTGCTCACACCACAGACGAACTGCCGGGCAAAGCGTCCATGCTGCGGCGGGTCCACGCGTGGGAGAGCGGCGACTCGTGCCCGGACGACTTCTACAGGCCGTTGATCGCTAAGACCTTCGGCACCGTGACAGCGGCCATCTGGCCGGTGGAGGGGAACCGGGACGCGAACGCTGAATTGATCTCAGGTACCGGAATGGACACTCTGGAGATAGTTACCCGCCTGCGCGGGTCGTCCATCGACTCTGCGGTTCTTGAAGGGCTTCGGATCACGGTCGATCGCCTATGCAGCGAATATCCGTATCTCCCCGCCGAACAGCTACTTCAGGAAGGGCGTGCCTGGTTGCGACGGGTTACTGGGATGCTCGACCGGCGCCTGTCCTTGGCCCAGCATCGTGAGGTGCTGTCGCTCGCTGGATGGTTGGCGACTCTGGTGGGCTGCGTGGAATACGACACGTCCAACCGAGCTGCTGCCGAAGCCACCCGGCAGGCCGCATTCAGCCTCGGTGAGGACTCCGGCGATGCCGAGGTTATGGCGTGGTCGCAAGAGATGCGTGCCTGGTTTGCTCTAACGCGGGGCGACTACCGCGGGGTTATTGCGGCGGCGGAGATGGGCCACGAAATTTCGGGCGACTCTCGTGCGGCGGTCCAGCTCTATGCGCAGAAGGCCAAGGCGTGGGCGCGGGTTGGTGACCGGCGGCAGATGGAAGTCGCGCTCGACTCAGGGCGCGCTCTTCTGGAGGGGCTTCCCCACCCTGACAACCTTGACCATCACTTCGTGGTAGACCCAGCGAAATGGGACTTCTACTCCATGGACTGCTACCGGCTGCTCGGCTCGAAGAACGATGGGGCCGGGACTGAGAACCGGCTCGCCGAATCTTACGCCCGTGAAGTCCTGCGGTCGGGCACTGACACTTCTGGCCTTGAACGGTCGCCGATGCGAAACGCGGAAGCGAGGATCACGCTGGGCGTCATTGCTGCACGCGAAGGTGATCTGGAGCAAGCCCTGAGCTACGGCAAGCGGGCACTCGGAGGCGAGCGACAGTCAGTCCCCAGCCTGCTCATGGTCTCGCGCGAACTGGGAGCCGTCGTTAAGGAACGCTACTCCGACGACCCTGACGCGTCTGAATACCTGGACCAGCTCCGGCAGCTTCGCGACCGGGCAGCTTGACGCATAGCTAGGCGCCGGACTTCCTACCCCCGATCCCAGGGCGTGGGCGTCCTTCCTGCCATTCGATGATCCGGGCAGGCTTCCAAACGTGTGTCCGGCCGATCGTCATGTCCGGCTGGGGCATCTGGTTCCGCAACCTGTATGAACTCACCGTCGAGACACCGACCCCCAGGTAGGCGGCGACGTCAGATGTCGTCCACCACTCGGCTTCGGGGTCAGGAGTCGTCTGTTTGCTCACCACACCCTGGATGGTAGTGCGATCCTCAGGCATCTGTTCG
This sequence comes from Actinomadura oligospora ATCC 43269, assembly GCF_000518265.1. Lineage (GTDB taxonomy): Bacteria > Actinomycetota > Actinomycetes > Streptosporangiales > Streptosporangiaceae > Spirillospora > Spirillospora oligospora. The sequence goes on from NZ_JADG01000034.1 coordinate 16,982, forward strand.
AAGATGGAAGGCGGCTGAAGGGCGCCGATGCCAGTATCTGGGGGAGAACATCGCTGGCAGGGGTTCCAAACCCTGCGATAGCAGCACTCTGGAAGACTCCCGCCGAGATGAGGACGTCTGGCCGGCCGAGAGGCGATTGCCCATAGGCGTGCAGTGCCCAGCGCAGGCCGGTCAGGGGCAGCGTGCTACTCAGGGCGTGCACGTCACGCACTGCAGGTGGTTGCCAGCGGCTGGCCCGCGGGGTGGTTCGTCGCGGAATCCGCCAGAATCCCCACGCTGCTGGCCCAGTCCTTCAGTTGTCGCCAGCTAGGCGTTTGAACTTCAAGTCATCCACAGATTTAGGAATCTTACTAAAGATCTCTGTTTGGATAGATATGTCATCCAATTGGAGGCCGGGGTTGCTCACCGTCAGTATATTTTCTGTTTTGTAATTCAAGTACACCGGTGAATGCATTGCCTCTAGCTTCACACCCAGGATCGAATCTGCACTGCCCTCAATCCTATTTGCTCGAAAGACCCAAACTGCCGCTTCGATCCATCCTATAGGCCCCCAGTCCTTCCTTACGGCTGCCGCGATCTTTTGCCATTCGAGGAGAGAGGCTTTAACCCTCCATCGGAAGCGAGTCGCCTGGCCAGGGAGGAGGACGTATCTTCCGCGCGCTTCTTTGACAGGAACTCGACATGGGCTGTCGCACAACTCGGACTGACCTTCAACGAATTCTATTCTTGCCATGAATCCCTGCAAATAGACGGGTCGATCGTCCCGGTTTTGCATCACGCCATAGATGTCGAAGTAGATACTCCTATGGTCGAGATCGTCCACCGTAATTTGCATGCCTTCTTCAAGTCGGACGGCCCGACTTTCCTCTTCTTCGTTGAACAGCTTCCCTTCTTCTAGCCATGCCTGCGGAGAACTTTGCTCCAGTGCGAGGTAGAATTTTGGTGCGTTTTCCAGCATTTTTTGCTGGGCTCCGTGCAGCGCGGTAGTTTCGGCAACATCGCGCGAGCGTCCGGCTTCAATCGCGGAAGTCTCGCTTGCGCGAGCGCCCTGCTCTGCAGCAACGGCACTTCTCTTTGCGTATACCAGGGCGGCAAACGCGGCCAATATCGAAACTATCGATAGAATGAGCGAAAGCATCTGTGGCTCCGTATCTTGTTTAGGTTCATGTTGCCAGACGCGACACCCGCACGGAAGGAGTTCAGATCGGTTTATTTCCTCAAAGCTGACACGGCAGAGATGATTACCGCTACGACGCCTGTTGTGGCGGTAATCATGGTAATTCTCAAGGGTGTAACTGCCGGTTCGTAGCGAATTATCACTGCCGAGCGCGAATGGCGGAAAGCTATCATGATGAACACGATCACACCCGCCAGAGCGACAAGCTCGAACGGAAAAGTCAGGGCGGCGACATTCGTTACGTGCCTGCCATGAATCAAAGCATTCACCAGGTGGACCGGAACTGCCACCAAAAAAACGACAGCCAAAAAGGCGGCAGCCGCTATCGGTAGACCGAATATCAATGATGCCAGAAATTCCAAGCCTGACCTTAGGGTCGAGGCCTTTTTAGGCGAGCTCTTGGGCCACTCGGGTACTCGGATACTTCCAAATGCATACGGCTTCCTTGTTTTAAGGAAGCGCTCCATAAGCTCTGTATGGCGTCCAATGGCCCAAGTATGGTCGTCGGCCTCAACTGTTACCGATGTGAGTCTGCCCATACCTATCTGGATCTCAATCTCTCGAAGCGGAATTTCCTGATTCGCTTTGAGTGTCAGATTATCCAGGGTTGCCGGATTTCCGGCCTCTTGCGCCAGTGCCTCAAGCGTGTCTTGGCGAACTCGCTCTCGACTTTTGATGAAGTGAGTTAGAAGGATTTTCTTATCGGGATTGTCGAAACCCTTTAGGGCTAGGCTCCAAATTTCCGATAGCTGCTCCAGCGTCGGACGACATCCCTGCAATTCGCCTGTGCAAATGCGCGATCTACTCATGTTCTCCACACGTGGCATGGTCCGGCGTCCGTCATGAGATAGCTATCACATCGAATAGCCGGGCAAACTTTGGTGCGGGCACCCCTTCAAGTCCACAAGTGGCCGGGCCTGCACCTGGGGGCGGGGTCTGTCCACGCCGAGACGCCAGGGGCGCACGTCACGTGGACCGGACTCCGCGCCGAGCGCAAGCGACCCCAGCAGGCGTTTGGCTGCGGCTCCAGAGCCACCCCAGAATCCGCAGAATCCGCAGAACCCCCGCGCTGCTGGCCCAGACGTGGAGGTCCCTCGGCGCCGCGCACCGCGTATTGCCGCAGAAATCCGCGCAATCCCCTGACCTGCGAGGATGGTCGCTCACAGGTGGAGGCGTCGGGGGTTTCTGCGGAAGCTGCGGCAAGTTCTGCGGAGAACCTGTGACCTGCACGTTCCTGTGCTCGGGCGTCGAGGTAGCTATTCTGCGGATTCTGCGGCCGGGACCGTCGCCACTCCGTGCCGGCCAACCGGGCGTGGCAACGGCGGCGAGGTCTCTCGCAGGCTCAGTGCCCGGCGGGTCTTCCTCCTGCCGCGCGGCGAGGCGGGTTGGTGGGGGACAAGCTCCGGGGGCGCGATCCGCTGTGAGGCGGAGCGCTGAGATGGCCGCTCAGCGTCGTTCGGCGCATCGCGCGATAGATGGGATGGCGGTCGAGTCGGCCCCGTCAGAGCGGCGCCTAGCCTTGATCGTTGCCCAATGTGCGCCCAATCGGCGGGCCGCTCGTGATCAGTCGCAGTGTCTGCGCAGGTAGACGGCCCGGTTAGCGCGGGATGCGTACCTGACTCCTAAAGCGGGTGTCGCAGGTTCGAATCCTGCCGGGGGCAC
>NZ_JADG01000035.1 GCF_000518265.1 Actinomadura oligospora ATCC 43269
TCAGGCATCAAAAAAGCCGGGACGGTACCCGGCATCGGCAGAAGAAAGAAGTGCTACAGCAGGGGCATGTCCTCGGGGATGAGCCCGAGTGCCTCGCCGAGCTGGCGGACGATGAGCAGCGCCCTGTCCGCGAGGTCCTCGTACTCGCGTTCTACTTCGTCGCCTGTCAGGGCATCTCGTTCGGCCCCAAGCTCGGCATACTGCGTTGCCCACCTGGTGACCTGCCCAGTCATTGCCGCATCGACCCGTCTGGTTTGCTCCCGGAAGTAGGCATCCCAGTCGCTCTGCTCCAGAGTCGGGTCCTCGGACGTCTTGACCGTGTGAGCTTCAGCCTCCCCGGCGATGAAGTCCCTCATGTCTACTGCGGCCTCGTACTCGTCATCGCCGCTGGGGCCGTCTGCGGCTTCGTCCCACCGCGCGATCAGGAGCAGTGCCGCACCGACGTCGAACGTCACCCGTCCCCCTCGTTCACCATCACCTCGATGTACTCCTTAACCCTGTTGGCGGAGTCGATCAGGTTGCCTAGCTCCTCTAGAGCACCGGCCCAATCGCCGTCCGTCATGAAGCTCTCTACCTGAGACTCCATCTCGCTGATGCCGTACAGCAGGTCGTACGCATCTTCCTTGTTCACTCGCCTTCCACCTCAACCTCGATGACCTCGCGATCCGCTGTGAAGTCGAAGGCACCGGTTTCCCGATCTGCCAGCACCTCCGCGAGCCGATCCCTGTCCAGCTTGCCGTCCTCGCCAATCAGCTCCTCCTCCTCCAGCTCCGTGGCGTTGAAGTAGTAGCTGAAGTGCTCCGTGGTCTCCCACTCCACCCGGACGTACTTGGGTCCCTTCTCCTCGGGGGGATCAGGGCACTTGTGCTCGACCGACCACCGAACGGCCTGCTCCAGATCTCCGGAACCGAGGTAGGGGGTCTCTGCCATCTCACCCTGAATAGGCTGCGAGCAGCTACCGCAGATCAGGATCAGGTCCCCGTCGTCGGTCACCTTGAACTGGATGCTCTCAAGGCTGGTTGCTTCCATGGTGTAGATCGTCATGCAAGTTCCTCCATTTCCATTGATGAGGCACATGCGCCGCAAATCGCACCCCATTGGTCGAACTTTCGCTTGGACATCCGCACGAGGTACGGCGTGCCCTTCTCAATGTCGTAGGCGGGGCAGTCGAGGTTGGGGCAGACGATCTTGCGCTGCCGGGTTGTCTGCTTGGGCAACACCCGCTGGAGGGCGGCGTGGGGGTACAAGCCGAGACCTCTGGTGGCCACTCGTCGCAGGGCCCACTTGAGTTCCGGGCTTGCCGGCGTTGATGTCATCGGCGCTTCAAAGCCCAGCGCCTTGGCGAGAGTGGCGAACGGGCCCGAGTGCCCAACCCCGCCGCCAACGACCGCGTGAACCAGCTCGTGCAGCAACGTCTCCAGGACGTCGATGGGGTCATCCAGGTACGGATGAACCAGCAGATGCGGCCGACCGTCCTTGCTGCTGTAGTGGCACTGCCCGATCGTCTTGCCTGACCGGGCGCCGGTCGTCGGAAAGGAGACCGAGACGTAGACCTCCGGTACCTCAAGCTGCTGTTCGGAGATCCAGGGCGTCATCAGCTCCACCGCGTGGCGTAGCCACCCCTCGCGTGTCTCGTGCATCGAAACCCCCTCTCAGGTCCAGGCCGTCAGCGCCCCAGGCCGTCACGTAGTCGGTCATGCAGGAGTCGGAACAGAACTCGCCCGCCAGGACCAACGGCCGGGTCGAGGAGCACCAGGAGCACCGCTCCCCCGGGGAGGTCTCGTCGGGTGCGTCGACGTGTCGGCCGCCGTGGACAACAACGGAATCGATCACGTTCTTCGAGAAGGAGTCGTGCGCCCACACCTCGAATTTCCACCAGTCCGGATTCGCTCGAAGCCAGGCCACGGCCGCGGGCGACTCTCTTGCCTGACGAGCGTGCTCCTCGATGCGCCAACGAAGATCGGCGTCGCCGTCCTTGCCAGACACGGTGAACCCCATGTCGGGCAGGCCATCAGCGCCAACGCTGTGGAACACCCCGCCCCGGTTAGTCACGACCTCATCGCGGTCCCCCGTGGCTCCCCAGACGTACCGGGCCTCTCGGCGTACGGGGTAAAAAATGCCAAAGGCATCGGTGAGCATCCACAGCTCCGCCCACCGGGTGACGCACTCGCCTCGCGAGTGCGCCTTCACGCGTCGGTTCGACGCGACCTTCTTCGCCGAGTGGGTCTTCCGGCCGCACGGCTTGCACCGCTTTGGCCGGCGTCCCTTGCCCGCCCACGAGAGTGGGGCTTCACAGTCTGCACACTTCAACTCGATCAAGCGGCCACCAGCTCCCGTTCGTCATCCTCGGTGCCCGGCTCGTGGTCCAGGTCCACCAGGCGCAGCATGATCGGCGGGCGACCCCCAGTGCTCGCGCCCTTGAACACTTCGACCTGTGGCAGCTTCTTGAGCGCGGCCATGATGGCGGCCCGCTTGGTGTTCCTGCCGATGTAGTCCCAGAGTTCGGTCATAGTCATCGGGACGAGTTCGAGGGTCACCGGATCGAAATTGCCCTCCAGCGCCTCCAGGATCTTTTCGTGAAGCGGCGCGTCCCCCGTGTTTGGCAAGACATGCCGGACGCTGGCAACTGCGTAGCGGACGAGTGCGAGCGCTGAATCCAGGTCCTCCACAGAGACCTCGTCCCGTCCATCACCCAGGGCATACAGGGCGGCAACGCGGATTAGATAGGCGAGCGACCTTTCGGCCATCTCGCTGAGGGTTTCGTTGTCCTCGGTGAGCGCCTCGCAAAGGGGGCGATGATACGCCTCGAAGACCTCGGCGACGTCGTTGGGCACCTTGACCGTCTCCCGAGAAGCCGCCCAGATACCCATCTCCTTGAGAAGCTTGGCAACCGTGGCGACGGTCTCCGTCGAGTCAGGCCCGTTGAAGACGGGTACATCCTTGCTCTTACGCACCAAGATCGCCAGGAAACGGTTGAACGTGCCGCCCGTGGCGTCCTTGCTTCCGGAGATCGCTCCCCAGTTCTTAGGCTGCACGTGCATCACGAAGCCAAAGTGAGGCTCCTCAACAACGAAGTCGGCCTTCGCCGTCTTGTGCGCAATGGCTTCGCCGTCCCACCCCTTGCGAAGGTAGACACCCACCTTCACATCGCGCTTAGCATTCGAAATGAAAGTGTCCCCCTCCTCCTCAAGGACGAAGACGGGATTCCCGCCGTGCTCGTTGAGCGTGGTCATCAGGCCGAGGCCAGTGGCAGGGATGCCACTGATGACGTTGTGACGCGCGAAAGCCGGAAACGCCTTGTTGATGACCGGCATAGAGATCCGGGCCGTGGCACCCTTACGCCCGATCCCAGACTTACCGATCAGCACAAACCACGTAGCCAGCGGACTCGTTCCGCGGCCGGTCTCGACCCGAACATGTGGGCCAAGGTAAGCACTGAACGCCGCCATGAGCGTAGCCATCACCCCGACCTTGGCACCTTCGGTGAACGCGTCCAACTCCTCGGCGAGGAAGCCGAACGCGTTTGCAAACGCGATCTCCTCAATCTCAGGTTCGATCTCCGTAGCCATCATCCAAAGTCCTTTCGGAGTGTGGATCGGACAGGGACACGGCAAAGGGCAGTCCCGGAGGACTGCCCCTCACTGAATCCGTCCGATTAGGTTTTACTCGGACTCATCGCCCGTATAGTGTGATTCGCCGGGCTCATCACCTGTCGAGTGGTTAGCAATAATCGCTTCAGCAACCCACTCCTCCCCGCACGCATCAAACAACGCAGCTAGTGCTTCGGCTTCGTCGCAGGTCATGAAACAGTGATAGTCCTCCGGGAGGGCCTGGGCGAGTTCTTCCCACACCTTCACAAACTCACCGGCGGCCCTGACGATCTCCTGGGTTTGCTCATCCGTGTAGGCACTCATCAGGCAGCTACCACCAGTAGGCAGGAAGGGCAACACGCCGTTTCCTTCACAACCCGCCAGCCCTTACTTCTGGCCCGAAACTCGGCCTCCTCGATGGTGAAGTTCTCAGGGCCGTCATCGACTTCAGCGCACTCGTCACAGGAAATCTCGTAGCTGAGCCATTCCTTCACCGACATCTACTTCCCCTCCAGCTTCGACCAGTCGGCAATCTTCTTGATTTGGAATATCTCAGCGTGGTGATAGTGGCCGTTGATGTCGTACCAGGCACGTGCGGCGTCGAGAAAATCGGATGCAGAGTCAAACTCACGACTGGTGAACTCAGTCGACCAACTCTGCTTACGGCCTGAAGGTTCGATGAATTGCGTTCGCAGCTCGTAGTACTTGGAACTCACCTGGTTCGCTCCTTGATCTTCTGCAAGGCGGTTGGGTCCGTCGTTGGAGCCTGCTTGATGGCTTCGCGCTTGAGCGCCTTCCGAAGCTTGTCCTCTTTGGACAGTGCGTCTCCCTTGTAGACCGTCCGGGCATGGAAAAGGCCCCGCCAACGCGGGGCCTCAACCAAACCGATCACGGGCTAGGCGAAGTTCCGATGTTCATGGCCTCCATCCGCTTCCAGGCCATCTCACCGCCAGCCATAAATGCCAATGCTGTCAACTCGACGTAGGGGGCTTCGAAATTAGGTGGAAATGCCGTACGCGGGTCATCGTCTAGGGGCGCCAGGAAGACTCCGTAATAAGCCTCTGCCCAGCGCCAAAGGCGTACTTCCAGCTCCTCCAGTTCCTCCAGCGTCAGTGCTTCGAACATCAGCCCTCCAAATACCTGATCACGGTTTCCAGGGTCCCGGACATATCGTCGGAGACCTCCCAATTCCATCCGTTAGGGCCTGCCCAGAACTTTCCGCTGGGCGCAAGGCGGACCTGAAACCAGTAAGTGCGGGGGAAGCCGAATTTGGAGATCTGCCAGAGACCGCCCCGAATTGATACCCCTTCGTCAACCAGGTCGGTTCGGTACACATCGCAGGCGGTTCCGTTGTAGACGAACGGCACCGTTTCCTGCTCGGGGATGTCCGTCCAGGCTCCCAACGGGCCGGGCGGTGCGGTGAATCCCGTGTACGGTTCGATCTTCACTCGTCCATCCCCCACCGATAGCCCTCGATGTCCCCAGCCGTCATTTCGTTGCCGTCGAAGGTGACCACCTCGATCGCCCCGGAGGCGCACGTTCGCCGCCAGGTCGTAGGTTCGTCATCGCCGAGCAGCTCCGGTTCGAGCCCGCAGTACGTCAGCGTTGGAGGCATGTCGTCAAACAGGTAGCCGCTACGTCCCACGATTCACCCTTTCGTTGGCTGATGAGCCATGAGAAAGGCCGGGCACAAGGCCCGGCCTAGTCAAAGCTGATCAGACGCACGCGAAGATATGAGTTCCGGACGGGCCATCGATGTCATCGAAGTCGCAGCGCCATGCGATCTCATCGATCTCAACCCGGTATCCAGGAGGAGCCGGGTCGCCATACGCCTCTTCGTAGAAGTCGAGCGCGTAGTCTTCGAGGCTGCGCCAGCATCCGTGATACGCGTCCTCGAAGTAGTCCAGGGCGTACTGGATGTCCTTGTGGTACTTCGCGTATAGAAGGAAAGCTTCGCCGGTCCACTCGTCGTCCAGCATGAGCTGAATAGCGATCAGGACATCCAAGGGGGTCTGAGTGCTGACCGCGAGCGGGGCGTCGATCTTGTCGATACGCCACTCGAACATGGTCAGCTCGGTGAAGATGTCGTCCTCGACCATGTAGTGGTCGGAGTACTCCGCCAGGTCGATCCACTGGCCGAGATGGACACCCATGGACTCGGCGATCAGGCTGACGACGTAGATGCGCATCGCACTCCTCGGGGCATAGAAGAGGCCGCCCCGGTTGGGGCGGCCTGGACGATGTCAGGGGTTGGTGACGTCAGAGAGCAGTGAGCTGCGGGAGGTACTCGTTCACGGTGGTCAGCTCACGTTGGATCTGGGGCAGGAGAGCGGCATCGTCGGCGACCTCGAACGTCTCTCGGTATTCCTGGGTCTTGTAAACCCCTGCACGGAGGACCTGCATCAGGCGCAACCAGTCGCCGTGACTCACCTCGACCTCCCCGCCCCAGGGGCTCCGGATCGTGTAAACGCTCACGCGGCCACCTCGTACTTCTTGCAACCCGTGTGCGTGGCAGTCTTCTTGCCGCGCGTCTTGGTGATGCAGTGGTCCACTCCCCCACACGGACGGGGCTTGGCCGGCTTCTCGGCCTGGACCTCCTCCGCGGAGTGCACGAGCTTCAGGAAGTCGGCAGAACCAACCTCCACCAGCTCGGTAAGCGGGGTGTCCTGCGGGTAGCCGCCCTTGGCTCGGTTGTCCTGCTTCCGAGCCCGGCGCCGCTGGGCCGGGGTGAGCGGTCGGCCCCTTCCCTCGAACACCTCGGCAGCGACGGTGGCAAGGTCGGTGCTGTTCCAGCGGTGGGTGCGGACCACCTCCTGCCAGCGGTAGTTCGTGCGACGGGTGTTGTTGGACAGGGCAGTGGCGTTGGACATGTGTGCTCCTCACACGGTGGATGGATGAAAGAAGTCCTAGACAGGCGAAAGCCCCCGGCCGAGCCGGGGGCCAACGTCAGTCGAGGGCTAGAACAACTCCTGGTCGGCGAGCTTCACTGCCCGAGAAGTCCGGCCAGTTTTGCATCGACCTTCTCGATAGTTTCCCTCCACGGGTGCCCCGTGTCCTGACTGCTTTGAACGCGGCGCATCCATATCCGCTGCAAAACCGACGTGTTGATGCCCAGCCACCCGATGAGATCAGCGATTGGGGTCCCCTCCATGTCCTCGGGAACCTCCAGATCAAACGCTGCGAGAGCTTGACCAAAGATGCAGCCCGGTTGTGTCCCGTCAGCGTTGTACTGACAGTCACGATGAGACCCTCGGTCGTAAACGTAGTCAGGTTGCTGGTCCGCCAGGTCCCGAACCTTGCTCTCGATCTGCTCAAATGTCACCTGGGACATACTCTCCGACCTCTCTGCTCGTACGTCGTTTACACGTGCTCTAGAGGTCGGCCACGAACGCGTCAGCCTCACGAATAGCTTCCATCCAGGTGCCCTGCTGGTCCTGGCGGAACTGGACAATCCGCGCCCACGCCCCCTGCTCTACCGAGAATGGAACGCCCAGCCAGTCAAGGACCGCCCCGATCGAGGTACCCTCCATCTCCGTCACAATACGGACACCCAGGGCAGCAAAAGCCTGCCCGAAGATGCAGCCGGACTGCCGGTCATCGGCGTTATACCGGCAGATCGCATAACCCCCACGGAAGTACACGTGGTTGGGCTTGTCCACAGCCAGCTCTCGGACCTTGCTCTCAAGCTGCTCAAAGGTAATGTCAGCCATGTGTGTGCGTCCTCTCCCTAGTCCCCTGCGGACTACAAAGCCCCCGGCAATGCCGGGGGCCAGATAGACAGCAGGGATTAAGCGGCAGTGAACTCGCGGTGCAGCTTGATCACCTCGTGCCATGCCTGATCTAGCAGGGCGTAAGTGGCGTTGATCTGCTCCAAGCTGAGATCGATATCGTCCTCAACGATGAACCCGAGCTGCTCGGCCTCGTCATCTGTGAGGTCGTTCAGTGCGGCCGTGCCGTAAAGGTAATCCCCGTAAAGCTGCCCGAGAATGCACAGGACACCACTCTTCATACTGAGCCGGTCCAGCTTGATCAGGTTCCACCATTCGTCCTCGCGGATAGAGGTGAGGAGCGCGGCTCCCTTGAGTGCGCGGAGCTTGGCAACGCTGTAGCTCACGGCCACGGAAGACCGGCGGGCCTTGATCAGCTCTCGCCAGACATCCGTCAGCTCGTCGTAGGTCTCGTACAGCGGCCGGTCGCCGTAAGGCTCCAGGAGGAACCCGTACTCGATTGCGTCATTGTCGCTCCATCCGAAGCGGTTGAGGGCCGTATTGAAATCCTCGTAAAGCTGCCCGAGGACACAATCAAGTCTGCTGTCCATGTTGAAGCACGAAAGATCAATCGAATCCGCCCAGAGCGGCTTCTGTTCGTTCAGAAAGGCGGCACCCTTCGCCGCGCGGGCCTGGAGCTTGTCGTGGATTTCGATAGCGTTCATGGTCTCCCTCTCAGGTCGTCCTCTGTGGACTGAACAGCGCCCGGCTTTGGCCGGGCGCCAGACGGTTCACAGGGCGTCGAAGACGGTCATCTGGCCCTTGAGAGGCCACTCGTAGGTCGCGTTTTGCCAGGCCCCCAGCAGGGCGTAGCCCGCATCCGTCAGGTCCTCGACCTCATCCCGGTCGACGCACCTCAGCTCGACCCCGCGACTGGCCAAGGCCAGGAGGAAAGACTCGTCCCACACACCGGGAAAGGTGACGTCCCGGTGCCCCTCCGCCTCCCGGTAGATGTCGTGCTCCCACATCAGCTCCCAGAACGCGTCCTCCATCTCGTCCAGGTCGACATCGAGCCCGGTGAGCTTGTAGATCTCGCTCTCGGTGTCACCGCGGAGCCACGAGTCCCACGCCTTCTCCGCACGTTCGTCAAGGAGCTTCCCGTGGTCCTCTTCGTCGTAGATCGGGTACTCGTGACGGAGGCCCATCAGCACCTGGACAAGGTCCATGGCTTGTTCGGCGGTCTCAACGTCCAAGCCGAAGTCGGGATCGATTTGAAGCCCGTAGCCGTAGTGAGCCCAACCCTGCGTGCTGTTGATCAGTAGGTCGGAGTAGTCCCGCGCAAGACTGCGCTGGTTCGACTCGTTGACGTCGTCACCCGAATAGTCCGAACCCGACCACGGACCGATCAACTCCAGGGTGAAGCCACCCGTGCGATAGTCGAAGTCGATCCCGTGCGCCAGGTCGACAATTCGGGCGTCGATCAGGGCCTGAAGAGCAGGCGAGACGGCCGTGTCCTCCGGGTCCTGGCGCTCTTCGAAGAGTCCAATGCCACCGTAGTAGTAGGCGTGCAACACCGACATATTCCTACCTCCGAAGCCACTCAACGATGATGAACAGCGCCCCAACAAGGGAGCCGACGAGTGCGGATATCTGGACCACTGCGAGTAGTCCAATCACGCTGCCCTCCGGTCAGTACGAGGTCTCGAAGGACTCGCAGTCCGGGCCCTCTCCCCGGCCCTCAATGGGCCAGGGCTCCCAGTCCTTCCATTCCTGGCGGGAAACCTTTCGCTGCCACTCCCCACGCTCGGAGCGCTTCCAGTGACGGCGTCCCTCCCGACGCTCCTTTCCGGGCGGGGGATTGTCGGTGCAGTGCTTGCCGCAGTACCTGCACTGGTTCTGATTGCCGAGCATCTGGGCGTCGACCAAGACAGTTCCTCTCTATGGTTCGTGCGTCCACTGCGAGGCCCTTGCGAACAAGGGCCTCACAGAAGACACACGCACTACATCAGTGCGGGCAGTTAATTCCGGTGCACGTCGGGTGCAGGGAAACGATGAATCCCCTGACGACCTTGTGCCCGGCCTGCTCACAGAGGTAGGCCCACTTCGGGCAGGTTCCGTAGCCGATGCAGTATCCGGCCTCGTCGTACGCATACCAGGCGGAGCGACGCTTCATTGTTTTCCCCTCTCATGGTTCACATGGCCACCACAAAGCCCCGAAGGGCTCCATGGAAGTCAGGTGACTCAGAAGGTCCGGTCCGAATAGAGCTTGTAGCCGTCCTCCTGAAACTTGAGGATCAGCGTTTCCGGCGTTTCCGCCGACTTGTGCGTGTCGGTCACACTCCCTACTCTTTTCACGACCAGCGTGAATTCCTCGTGGACCCGGATACTGATGACGTCGTCGGGGCCATCCGTCAGTGTGATCTCTCGCATTTCACTTCCTCGGATAGGAAAGCGTTAGTGGGTGGAGTGGATCGCGCCGTAGCGGGCGACGATTTTCGGGTTCTTACGGAGGGCCTTCTCCAGCTCCTCCAGGGAGATTCCGGCCTGCGTGGCAAGCTTCTCTAGGCGGGCCTTGTTCAGCCTTCCGAGATTCACTTGCAGCCCTCCATGCGAATTCCGCTGGCACGCTTGGCGTGGAGCTGCGCGTGAGCCTTGGTGTCGTGACCCATTCCGGCGTGGATGGTCTCGGCGTAGTCGGTCGCGATGAGCCCGCCCTTGGGCTTCATCGGCTTGTTCTTCAGGGGCGGCGCGATAGCCGCTTCCCTGCGCTCCATCTCGCGGCGAATCCGCCGCTTGGCACGGGCCCGCTCCTGCGAGGGACGGCGCTTGGCCGTACCCCAGTCGGAGCGCAGGCCGTCAGGCCGGTCCGAGGTCCGGTACTGCTTCCCACTCCTCGCACCCTTGGGGCGGTGCTGCGTCTGCTTGGCGTCCAGGCGCTCACCGCGCCGGACGTTGACCATCCGGCCCATGGTCCAGGGGCCGTCACCCGTCTTAGCCATCCCCGCTCCTGCTGTCCACTCACTGTCAACTCACTGTTTCAGGGCAAATTTTTTAGCCCAGCGGCCAGGGCAGGAATCGAACCTGCCGCCTCCTGGAAGGAGGCCCATTTCTGGCCTTCGTCTGATCTGGACAGGGAAGGTTCTTACGTAACTCACGCTCCGTCTGCGGAGCGGATTGCCTGTCCGTCGTAGTGCGAGCAGAGCCGTGTGCTCGCGATTGTGCGACCGTTGCCTTTCGGCAACGCATCGCGTACACGGTGCCGAGCAAGAGAAAGCTTGGTCATTGGACTCGTCTAGGCGGTCGGGTAGCTTGCTCGCTGGGCTTCAATCGGCACGTCTCACGACGTTCCGCCGAGCCTGTCAGCGAGGGCATCCCCGAGCGTTCTATGGGCAGTCCTCAGCCCCAACACTCGTCGGCACACTATTCATGGAATTTGGCTTTCGGGCTGGAAGTTGTTCCCCCGCCTTACCTCCGGCAAGACACACCAGGGTGATCTAGGGGGCTTGCTTCCCTAAGCACGATTCCATGTTGAGTTATCAAGAAACAGCAGCCCTACCCGCCAGAGCATTCACCCGTCACGCGGCCGATTCGTGTCACTCGCACCCTAGGCGCAAACTCCCTAGGACTACGGCCGCCCTACCGCGCCCTTTCGGGCGCTTGGCTACCTCTCTGGCGAGAGGCCCCGCCCGATCTTGCTGGGCGGTTGTTGCATTTCCAACCTAGTCCGACTGTCCACTCACTGTCAACTCACTGTTTTGGAAGGCGATTCGGTGCGGCATCGCTCGTGCGATCCGTTCTACCGATTTCCTCCCAGTGAGCGACTGTGTTGGTCGCCTTTCTGGGTTGGGTTCCGATTCAAGCGCGCTTTGTGGCGACTGTCAACTCACTGTCTCGGGTCGAATTCGTGGCAGCGGCACCGTCCGTGCGGTCCGTTCTTGCCCGTGATTCGGAGACTCGGTTTCCGGTCGCCGCGTGACGCGGCTTTCGTCGGGCGTTCCGTGGATATGACGGCCGATTGGCGCTGGTCCGGCGCGCCGCTTTCGCGGCCTTCCGGGTGCCAGCGGTTCTTGCCGCCGCACCTCCCCGGCCCTTCCCGCCCGGTTGTGCTGGACGGTCCGTGCTGGGGTGGAACTGGGCACCATCTTTCGGCACTGTCCACTCACTGTCAACTCACCGCATACATCTTTCTTACATTCGCCCTGGTCAGGGGGCGAATATTCGTTCTCTGGGGTAGGGCACTAGGTAGGGTCAGAGAGGGCACTGAGTAGGGCACAAACATAGTGTGACCTGGGCAAACAGCACTGAGAGGCGAGAGGCGCAGCCCACTGGACGAAAGAAGAAAGTCCAGGTCGCCAGCGCGTAAGCGCTGGTCAGGGGGTGGGGGGATACCCAGGATCATGCGTATATACGTGGGAGGATAGTCTCCCCTCTTCGGGAATGTACAAGTCTGGGACATGTCTTTTAGTGGCTCCGCAGGCACTAAAAGCTACGGTCGACCTGGGGAAACGCTCTAGATCACAAGATAGTAAAACTAGGGG
>NZ_JADG01000036.1 GCF_000518265.1 Actinomadura oligospora ATCC 43269
CCCGGCCCGCCGCCGTCCGCGGCGGGCCTTCGCCTTGAGAAGGGAACCACGCATGGCCACGATCGCCAAGGTCCTGCTGATCGATGACCTCGACGGTTCAGAGGCAGACGAGACCGTCTCCTTCGCACTCGACGGCAACATGTACGAGATGGAGCTGAGCAAGGCCAATGCAACGAAGCTCCGAGAGGCTCTGTGGCCGTTCAAGCAGAAGGCTCGGGCGGGAGGCCAGGTGCCGAGGCGGAAGACGTCGAAGCACCACGCCACCTCACAGACGCCGTCCGGAGCGACGGCGGCGGAGATCCGAGCCTGGGCCAAGGGTGTCGACCCCAACATGGTGACGGACCGGGGGCAAATTCCTCTCCGCGTGATCGAGGCGTACAACGCCGCCCACTAACCCCAGACATGCCCCCGGCCCGTGGGCCGGGGGCTTTCCCTCGGAGGGGTATGAAGCTCCGCTTCGTGTTCACTGTCGAGATTGATCAGGAACGCCTGTGGCAGGTCGAGCGCGACCAACAGCGCGAATGGCTCGCAACCGAGATCGCGGCTGGCATCGAGGAAGCGACTGCCGTTAGAGAGCTGGACGGCCAGATCACCTGGCATCACGTGGGAGGCCCTCGGCTTCCCGCAACGGTAGCCACGGCAATGCTGAACCGCTGCCCGATCCGTCATCAGATGAGCGTCGACTCGGACGGCGCTTGGGGTTAGGAGGGAACTACGTGGTCAAGGTCGAGATTTTCCACAACGTGGCCAAGGACAGCGCCGGACGCTCGCTGGGTGTCTTTGGCTTCGAGCCAGGTCAGCCCGTGGTGAAGGTGTTCGAGTACAAGGTCGACGGAGTGCCTCCCACGGAGCCGGTCGGCTACGAGGAACTGGCCGAGGATGCGTACTGCCTTGGCAATGGCATCGCGCATTTGCAGAGCGAGCTGTACTACGCCCGGAAGATGCGCTCGGTGAGCGTTGGGGACCTGATCCGAATCAACCAGGTCTGGGTGGCAGTTGACAAGGTCGGCTTCTGGTTCCCCGCTGCGAAATGGGTCAACGACATCACTGCCAAGTTCGAGGGCCAGCACGGCACGCAGCCTTGGAAGGAGTCTGCGTGAGGAGAGTCCTGCTCGGAACTGAGCGTCGCCGCAAAATTGCGGTGCTTGTCATCGCTGCACTTACCGAATTGCCTGGCATCACACTAGTCAACAACTATCACGGCTGGGGTGCCGTCGCCGGATGGGTGTTCATGATCCTGTTCATCTACGGCCTGTGGCTCGTGCTCGTGGCCGACGACGAGCTGTAGCTCTTTGATTCGCCGTTCTTAGGGCCGGACGCATGTCCGGCCCTTTTGGCTGCCAAGGGGAGAAGTGGAAAAGTATTCACGCAAGATTGCTGATGCCGTCGAGGACGCATGGTTCAACTACCACGGATCCGGACGGATCGAAATCCCGGTGGGTGTGGTAGCAACGCTGGCACTGCTCAACCCGACTAAGGAGCAGCAGCTGGAGGCTATGGACGAATGGGGGCAGATGACTGCCGCCGACTTCTGCCAGGTTGTCAGGCACATCTGGGCGAAACTTTGGATTGCGGATCCCTACCTCTCTGTGCTCGCCCGTCCGATCTGGTCGTGGGCTGACGACGGGCTATCCGCCTCGGAGTGGTCTGCGGCGCGCTCGGTCGCCAAGGCCGCGATCAGTCAGGGTCTTTGGACGATCACGGGATACACCGATCCTGCTCTGCGCACAGAGGAAGACGTGCTCGGCGTGGTACTGAGTCAGATCCGTTCCCACGGAGCCCGGAAGGGGTTGGGCGAATACCACACACCTCCCGACGTCACGGAACTGATTTCGCGAATGCTCTTGCATGACATCGGGCCTGGCATGGACGTCCACGAGCCCACGACGGGAACCGGTGGCATGTGGAGGGCGATGGCTCAAGAGATGCGCAAGCGAGGGGCGGATCCTGCTGAGCGGCTTTGGGCTGGCGTCGAGCTGGATCCGATCGCTGCGGCGTGCCTGGCAGTCAACTCGATCCTCTGGGGATTGGGCCCGAACGTCCTGATCTGGTGCGGAGACGTTCTAGTCGACGGTGATGGGGTGGAACAGGCTGCCGAACAGCGACGGGATATCTGGAAGCACCATCGCAACCTGAGAAGGGACGCGGAGATGCGGGCCGCATTCATTCGGGCCCAGGCGCTCGTTGCAGAGTCACAGCAAAAGTCCAGCCTTTCGTGATCGACATTTCTGCCTCATCAAACGGTGGAGGTTTCTGTGTCTGACGTCGACCTAGAAGAGACTGTCGAACTAGCAGCGCACGCCTACTTGAATCTGCGCTTGCACGAAGAGCGCGGGTTGCCCTATCGCGATGCTCTTTCCCACTACCTCCGCAGTCGTCGCAAGCTTTACGAACTTCTGGCTGAACGAGAAGACTGGAGTACGGAGAGGGTCACAAACGAGCAGAACGCTCAGGTCGCGCGGTTGCTGTACGGACGCGCGGTAGGACTGCTGATTGAGGCGCTGCGGGAGGCGGGCAAATGAGAGGTCGGGATTTGACTGCAACCCAGGCAATCTGGGGCGGGAGCCGAGTCCGCCTCATCGAATCGCACGAGGACATCCCGGGCGGCACCGAGGGAGTGAACAAGGGCCGGCGCCGGGACGGAACGACCCTCGTCCGCCTGGACAACGGACGTACTGAGTACCTGCCGATCAACCTTCTGGTCCGCATCGACCAGAAGGAAGTCAGGGCCGACGACATCTCCACCTGGAACGACAAGATCCCGCCCGTCATGGAGGGAGCGCGGGTCAACCGCACCATCCAGCGAGGGGCCACCGACACCTACCGGTACGAGCTACGCGGGGCCTCGACGCGGTGGTTCATCGTCCGCATCCCCAAGAACGGCGGGGGAGGGCCCAAGCGCTCCAAGTTCTTTGCGAACCAGCGTCTCGCCACAGCCGCCTTCGAGGAGATCGTCTACTGAGAGGACGCCCAATATGATCACGCCCCACTCTTGGATGACTGACGCCCTTGCACGATGGCGGGAGGACGAACTCGCCCGCATGGAGACGCCTCCGGCGGAGGTGCTGGAGCGGGCACCGACCTACGCCGACGTGCAGAAGTGGCCGACCTACTTCATCGTCGGGCCTGGTCGTGAAGTCGCCGAGAAGACCGACTGCGGACACGGCTACCACCTGACAGACTCGTGCCCGTGCTGCGGCGCTGACGAGGAGGACGATTGAGCGAGTGGACCGTCATGACCAACGGAGATCTCTACGACGAGTATGCGGCTGAGGTGGCTCGTGAGACTGCCGAGGTCGAGTCCTGGAGCGAGGATGACGACTGAGGGGGGACGATCTGAGCCCCAGGAGCAGAAGCCCACGATCGAAGATCTCGTCCGCATGGCGGACGAAGGGCTCGACGTTTACACGATCGCCAACCGGTGGGGCTTGACCGCATCGGGAGTTGAACAGGCCATCGCGGACTACCGGAAGAAGCAGTCCGAGTAATCCGGAAACGACGAAAAGCCCCCACCTTTCCGGGTGGGGGCTACCGTGAAGACCACAGAAGAGGGGGAGATATGAAGTGGGTGGAACAGCTCAACCATACGGCCACGCTGGTGGCAGCTAGGCGCGGCGAGGACGTGAATCCCGCTGAGCTGGAGAGGGCTAAGGAGTGGGCGGCCTCCTGCATCGAACCGGGGATGGCGGGCGCGAATGCCTGGCTTGCCGGGGAGGACGGGACGCTTCGCCCCGTGATGGCAGGGATCACAAGCCGAGATGTGTCCTGGATTCGCACCCTCCGCGACGCGAGGCACTGGCCTGATGGATGTACTTCCGACATCTTGGATGGATTCCGGAAAATGGCGGACCCTTTCCGTGACATGGTTCAGGACATCCGTCGAGCTAGCGGCTGAACGTAAGTCTCGGGACGACGAAAAACCCCTACCCGGAAGGGTGGGGGTTTGCCCTAGTAGTGGCTATGATCACTCCACGCAGGCCGGGGGGTCTGCATCCGAGGAGCGGTCATGGTCAAGGTCGTCGTTGGTGTCGTAGTTGTCTCCCTGGCGCTTACGGGCTGCGTAGCTGCGCCACAATCCAAGCAGGCCGCACCCGAGGCAACGGCCGTCCAGGAGACCCGAGCGGTGGCCTCCGGGGGCCGCATGGCCGCCAAGGTCGTACGTCCCGGCGTAATCCACGTGCAGATCACCAACACCGGGAAGCGGCAGCTTCCTGTGAACCCGCTGTTCTTTAAGGGCCTCGACACGGCGAAGGAAGAGTTTCAGTCCAAAGTCACCGGCGAAATGGAAGAGATCAAGACATCTGCCATCTCGCCAGGAGTGCGGATCTCCGGGAACGTGTACTTCAATACAACTCACAAACTGACGAAAATTAGCCTGACCGATGTAGGAGGCGAGGCCCTCGTGAGTGCTTCGGTCACCTAACCCCCGAAACGACAAGAACCCCCTCACTGATGTGAGGGGGTTCTTGCTTCTACGCGGCCGTCTTGATCGTCCAAGACGCGTCGTCACAGGTGATGCCGCCTGCGGCGGCCTGCTGAAGGATCTTCTCGCCTCCGTTCGGAGCGATCGGAGAGGCAACGCGGACAGTCGCGCCGGACTCGGCATACACGGCCGGCGTCCCTGCCGGGGTTACAACGGTCTGCTTCGCGCCCCCGCTGAACTGGCAGCCTGCGATCAAGACGTTCTTCGCGGTGGCACGGACGAAAATCATGCCCTTGTCGGCCCGGTTAGTGCCGACCGCTGCTACGTTTACGGCAACGTTAAAGAACCACAGGTCGCGGAAGACGTGCCCTTCTCCGCCAGTGATGTGAATGCCAGAACCTTGGCAAGCCAGGGTGGCGTTGCGTCCGGTGCAGTCAATGATCGTGCCGTTGAAGAGCAGGCCACCGTAGCCGCCTTCGACGCGAAATGCCGTAGCAACCTGGGGTGTGACGTAAACCGCCCCAACGCGGGTTCGGCTCATCGAGTTGAAGTACACGTAATAGCCAGCGACCGGTACGGAACCGGACAGGTAGCTGTAGCCTTCAGTCCAGTAGTAATTGTCTGAGCCGCCCAGTTTGAACTGGGTATCGGTGCCATTATTGCAGTACATTCGCTGGATCGAGCAGCGTAGCTGCCGAGCGTGCATCACCGACGAGTAGCCAACCCAGGCGATATCGCTGAAATCGCAGTCCTGCATGATCGGACCGGCGCTGAAATCAGTAGCCCGAACAAGCCAGTCGACGGTTCCGGAAGCCTTGAACTGGATACCGCGGATGCTGACGTTGCGCACACCGGCGGCCGGAACCTGGAACAGCGGCCTGGGCGTGACCACCACGCACTGAGCGGAGTCTGAGAACTCACGCTCCAAGCTGCCACCAGGGCCAGCCAGCTTGAGGCCCGGGAAGAGATCGTAGGGCCCGCCGTCGATGGTGATCTGCCTGTTGGGCATGACGATCGTCGGCTTGGACGGAGAAGGCTGGGCCCTGGCCCAAGACAGCGCCGCCTCAAACTTGGCGGTGTCGGAGGAGCCGGGGAACGAGTCCATAGGCACCCCGAAAGCACGGTCAACGGTGGCGGACCCTCCACCACCACCCCCGGAGGCGGGGGTCGTCCAGGCAACGCCCAGCTCGGTGGAGGAGTCTCGGCTGAGTACCTGGCCAACGGTGCCGGTGTTGGTGAAGTTGTTGCGCAGCTTGGCCGCCCACTCCATGTCGGGGATGAGCGCCGTGGCAGCCGTAGCCGCGTCTGTCGCCACGATCAGGGTCCGGGAGCCACTACCCGTGTCTGCCCACATGGCGGCAACATCCTCGGGGCCCTTGAACTGCGGAATGGCTCCCACTGGGTCAACCTCACCGTCCCCGGAGTAGACGGTTGAGATCGGCTCCCCAAGCATGTTGAGCAGGTCGACGTACTGAAGACCATCAACAGGGGCGCTCCAAAAGGTCAGCGCCACCCCGGCCGCAACCCGAACGACGCCGTTGGTGTCGGCTGACATCGTCCAGTCGGGCATTGAAGCCCCGAAGGTGTACCGCATCGAGGACTCCTCAGCGCTTGATGGTGTTGTGCAGGTAGGTGACGACCGCAGTGCCAGCGGTCTGCGCCAGGGCGATACCGAGGAGCTTCCAGTTCGTCTGGGGGCCGAGGTCCAGCCCGCTTAGCGCCGTGACAATCGCAGTGATGGCCGCGAAGACTGCGCCCTGGGCGAGAGTCCTGGCGCTGCGAACCCCGGCGCCATCACGGGCCGGGGGGACCTCGGGGAGGTCCTCGATCTGGAAGGGGCCGTCCGCCACGGCGGTCGGAGCAGCGTCGGCGTTGTAGTCGGTGTTCATGCTGTGGAGTCCCACTTCTTTCTTCCTCCTACTTGGCGAGGAGTTGGATGAGCTGCCCGGCGAGGGACGCCAGGGCAGTGATGAGCGCGGCTGTCGTGGCGTAGCGCCACTTCTCCAGGTCGCGGATGCGGCTCTCGTGATCGAGGTGTCCGTCCTTGCTGCGGGCGTGGTCGCCGCGCAGCTCGCGGACTTCGCCGCGCAGCTCGACCACGGCGTCATAGACCTCGCGCATGGTGATGACAACGTTCGGCTCGTCCTGGCTCACCCGAACAGCGCCTTCCACGTCTTCGGACCGACCTCGCCGTCAGCGGCCAGGCGGACGTACTTCTGGAAGGCGGTGACCGCGGCCTTGGTACCAGGGCCGTAGACACCGTCAGCGCCGCCGTTGCGCACGGCGTAGCCGAGCCTGATCAGTCGGGCCTGGACCGTCTTGACGTCCGAGCCGGACATGTAGGGGGAGCGGACCTTGAGCACCCGGCCGGGGTAGACAGGCGGGGTAGACGGCTTCGTCGGGGGCGAGGGCTTGGAAGAGGAAGCCGTGTAAACAGGCTCTCCGTAGCCGTAGATCCGGCTAGAAGAGCGGGCCACGGTCTTCGTGGCCACAGCATCGCCATCCCAGTACCGACCGCTGAGCCCGTCTCCGGAGGTGTTGCCACCGATAGTGGTGATGTGGGTCGCCGAGACACCAATCACCATCTCGACATGGGTCCCGCCGCGAGGGCCGTAGTAGATCCATCTCCCGACCTTGGGCGTCGAATACCAGCGCTTTCGTGCCTTGAACCATCCGACACCGTTCTCACAACTCGCAGTGTGCGGATAGTCGATGTCCTTCCGCATTCCGGCACCCTTGGCAACGCTCGACAGGTAGGCGTGGCACCAGGGGTAGCCATAGCCGTCGTGGGGGTAGCCAGGAATCCGGCCGAAAGTCTTAGTGGACCATGTGACGTTCGAACCGCGCGGTGACTCGGTCTCCCCGAGATGCCTGCGGGCATCGGCAATGAGGTCGTTGATGCTGGCCATGTAATCTCCTCTGGGCATGACAAAGCCCCCGCCCGGCAACGCCGGACGAGGGCTGTGGGGATAGAGCTTTTTAGGTGGTGTAGGCGAACGTGGCAGTCATCTGATCCCAGGGCCAGTAACCCTGAGAAGTGACGTCCCCGGCCGCGGAGATACCCATCCTGAAGTTATCCGGGTCGATGAGTGTGCCGTCCGGATTGATTGCCGAGCAGGCCACGGTCAGCGACGTTCGGGGAAGTAGGTCACTTGGTAGACCGATAGGCCGGATTGCAAATCCGGTCTGCCCCTTGCCGGACTTGAGAGCCGTAAGATTGATCGATACGACAACGAACTGCATGAGGCGGACGGCGGAAAATTCGACCGTGCAATCTGCCGTCTTAGCAGTCTTGGACCAGGTCCGAATCTTGGTCAGGGCCTCTAGCGTGGCCGTTCGACTGTTCAGGCTAGTGATGTCCCGACGAGCAGATCCGAGGTCTGCGGTAAGGGTTCCGGTGGAAGTCTCTAGACTGGTCGCACGACTCTTCAGGGACGCAATCTGGTCGCCCAGGTCAGCGGTAGCCGACCCCACTGCGGTAGCCACTGCGGGGGTGACCTTGGCGTCTACGAGTGGGGGCACGCGATTGGTCATTGCGTCATCAATGGCCGCGCTCATGAGCGGCCCGGCCTGGATGGGGAGCTGTTCTTTCACGACATCAGTGATGACCGAGCCCTGCTGCTGCCTAATAAGCACGTCCACCTGGGCCAGCGCGGCGGCGACCGCGCCATCAACCTTGGCGTTGATGCCTGCCACTTGAGCAGTGAGCTGCGCTGTGTAATTCTCCTCATCAACCTTGAGCTGGCTCAGCTTAGTGATCAGGATGTCGCGCAGCGTCTTGTGTAGATGTGCGGCATCAGCGCGTAGCACCACCGGGCCGTAGCCGTAGTCGACCCGCAAAGCAAGAATTCCAGCGGGGCCGTAGAACTCAGGAACCATGCCGATTGCATTGGCAGCCGGAACAGTACTCGTCGGTACTGTGGACCACCTGTCCGTGACGGCGCTGAGTGCAGATACCGAGATGGGAGAGACAGCCGCCATGCGGCCACCATCGGGATACTCGGTGACATCGGCCGGCGTGCCGCCGAACAGGAACTTGATATTGCCGATCTCGGCAGAGATGAGATCGGAGACTGCAATGGGCATTAGACACCCCTCTTGTGATCAGGCTGGATAGTTATCTGTCCGGTGAAACCGGCGCCATCATCGATCTCCACCCGAAGTACGTCTCCAGTACGAACATTGATCCAGTTCGAGGTGAGGTCCCAAACGTCCCAGGCAATTGCCTCATTGACTCGCACAGTGCGCTGACGTGGTGCTGTGACAATTTCAACCGCAGTAGGAGAGCCGTTGCCGTCAG
>NZ_JADG01000037.1 GCF_000518265.1 Actinomadura oligospora ATCC 43269
AAGACCTGTCGTCATGGCGAGATGGTTTTCAAGACCGGAACCAATAAGTGGGGCAAGCCCTACGAGGCGTTCTTCTGCCCGACCCCTCAGGATGCCCAGGACAAGTGCAAGCCAATTTTTGTCAGCTAACAGTGAGTTGACAGTGAGTTGAGGATTGGGCCGCCCCTTCGGGGGCGGCCCCTCTCATGACGGGAGAGATGGGATTAGTGTCCGGGACCCTGACCTTTGATGTCGAAACCCATAGTCGCCGATATCTCTACTCAATGCCTCCGGAAGAGTTTGTCCGCCTGATCGGCTACGCATGGGGCGATGGTCCGGTCCAGATCACGACGGACTTGGGGGAGCTGCGAGCAGCGATCCTCAAGGCCCGGTGGATCATCGGGCACAACATTCACGATTTTGACTTGCGGGCAGTGTTCGGCTTTCGGTCGAACATTCCGATGCGGCTTGCTGACGAGGGGCGTGTCTATGACACGTGGACCCATGCAGCGCTGGTTAATCCGGCACCGGCGACCTATGTGAATAGGTACGGCAAGAAGGCTTTGGCAGACAAGCCAGAGAAGATGCTCGCATGGTTCGGCCTGGACGAGCAGGCTTACCAGCTTGGCGTGCCAGGTAAGACGCATGACCTGAAAGAGCTTGCCCACGAGTACGGAGATCCTGAACTTCCTAAGAAGGCCCGGATTGAAGACGGCTTCGGGCGAATTCCAGTCGATGACGACCGGTACCGCAGGTACCTCATCGGAGACGTTGAGGCATCTCGTGCGGTCGGGCGAGCACTGCTTCACAAGGGGCCTCTCGACCAGTACGCGATGCGCGAGCAGCGCATCGAGTCCAGGAAGGCGTGCATCTCGTCCAACGGATGGCGCCTGGACGAGGTAGCCGCTAGAGCCCGCACTGAGCATCTGAGGGTTCGCCGGGACGAGATCATGGCCGGGCTCATCCAGGACTACGGCTTCCCCGAGGCCGGGGAGAAACCTTGGCTGACGAATCCAGGTAAGGACGCGGTCCTGGCCGTCCTCCGGGATCACGGGATCACTCCACAGAGTCGTCCGGACTGGCCAAGGACTCCCGGCTACAGCAAGCTCCGGGAGGCCCAGGCCAACGCTGACGCCTGCCGGAGGGAGGCCGAGGAGCTTCGAGAGCTGCTGGAGTTGGAGAGGTCCACCCTCAAGGAGCGGACTCTCAGGGCGAGGCAGCGGAAGCTCGCCGCCCTGGAGGAGAAGGCTGTCGTCCCTGAGTGGTTCGGTCTCTCCCTCTCGGGAGACACGCTGACATCGCTCACCAAGGGCACCCCAGTCCAGGACCTCGGCGAGGCCCTGGCCGAGCTGATGGGGCAGCGGTCGCTCTCGGAACTGGCGGTGTCCTGCGTCTACCCGGACGGGTTCGTCCACCCGGAGATCACCATGCTCCAGCGGAGCGGTAGGTGGAGCACCACTGAGCCAGGGCTGACCATTTGGACCTCCCGCGGGGAGGGGGCGATTGAAAAGTCCTACTTCCTTCCGGACGCCGGTGACCATGTCCTCATTGAGATTGACCTTTCCAACGCGGATGCTCGTGCAGTGGCTGCAATGTCCGGTGACAAGGAGTACGCCGTTCGGTTCGAGCCGGGTGCGGACGGCCACCTGCTTAACGCCTGGGCTGCCTGGGGCAAGGACATCGTTGGCACCGACAAGAAGGATCCGAAGACTGCGGAGTACCGGCAAATGGCCAAGCCCCTTGGCCACGGTTGGAGCTATGGGGGCCGAGCCAAGACCCTCTCGGCTCAGGCCGGCGTCCCGCTCAAGGACGCCGAGACGTTTGTGGACGGCATGGATACCACTTACAAGGTCGTCGTCGGCTGGCAGAACAAGGTCCGCAAGTATGCGAATCGCCATGGATACGTGCAAAACCCATGGGGTCGCAAGATGTGGATTGAAAAGGGGCGGGAGTTCACGCAGGCCCCGGCGCTGATGGGGCAGTCAGTCACTCGGGAGATTGTCTGTGACGCGCTCCTGGCCATGTCCCATGAGGCGATGCGGTCGGTTAAGGCCCAGATCCATGACGCGCTGGTCTTCTCGGTACCCGCAGACGGATGGGAGACGTTCCGTGACTACCTGAAAGACAAGATGGAGACGGTTATGAGTCCGCCCGGAGGGCAGCGGATTGAGTTCCCTGCGGACTGTGGTCCGCCGGGCGAGAACTGGATGGCCGCCAATCACTAGGGAGCGTTTTGTGATTTACGACTTGTGGAGCGCTCGCTACGCGGTTAAGCGGGCTGTGCTTGACGTCATTGCGGATGAGTACCACGAGAACGATACGGCCGGGGCGGTTGCCCAAAGCGACTATATGGCTGAGCAGTTGGACAAGGCACTGGCGACGTACGCAGAGATCTACATGGCTACGAAGGGGATCAAGTGAACGAGATCAAGTTCCAGGCTTGGCCGAAGACTCCCCGGCTGAATAAAGACATGATCATCACGGAGAAGATCGATGGAACCAACGCCTGTGTGGTTATCAGGAAGGCTCCAGAGGGTTCCCCGTACATCGGAGAGATCGAGTGCTTGGCCGGGTATAGCGGCATTGGGGAAGTCTGGTTTGCGGGAGCGCAGTCGCGAAACCGTTTGCTCCCGATGGGGCCGAAGGGAATGGACGACACTGAGTGGCGAAAGCGGGACAACGCTGGCTTTGCCCAGTGGGTTCGTGACAACGCGTCTGCCCTCGTTGTGACTCTGGGAGAGGGCTACCACTACGGCGAATGGTACGGGGCGAAGATTGCCCGTAAGTACGGCCTCGACCATAGGCGGTTCGCGCTGTTCAATGTCGGCCGGTACGGGCCCATGGATCTGAGTCTCGTTCCTGGCCTGGAGACGGTTCCGCAGCTCTATCAGGGCCCGTTCGACACTGGCGACGCCATGGACATCTACCACGAGCTGATGGAGACCGGCTCTCGTGCAGTCCCGGGATTCATGCGGCCGGAGGGCATTGTGGTTTACCACACGGCCTCGCGGCAGGTCTACAAGGTGACGGATGCCGGGGACGCTCCCAAGTGGCAGCTCAAGGCGGTGGCTGCCTGATGAAGGTTCAGGTTAAGACTGAGAAGCGGGTTCGACTGACACTCACGCCCGAGGAGTTCGAGATCATTCGCTGTGCTGTCGACAAGGTAGCTCTCTTGGATTGCTGCGACTGGGGTCTCCGCATGGAAGACGTCGAGGCACTCGACGCTCAACTTACTGTGGTGAAGGTCTGATGGTCCGTCGAATCGAACTCGACGTTACCGCGGACGGCCTTGTTCTCCTGATCGCAGATCTCAGTGACACCCGCAATTTCACATCTGAGATCGATGGCGTTTCTCTGCGAGTTCGGCAGCTCAACACTGTGACGCCATGGTTCAGGGTGACACTCGACAAGCACCAGTACGGGCGACTGGTTGCCCACCATGCTAAGTCTCAGCTCATAGAGCGCTATACGACGGGAGCCAATGAATGAAGATTATCGTGACGGGCTCTCGTGACTGGGAGGACTACACCCACATTTGGAAGTCGCTCTATGTGTTCACAGCTTACGACGAAGATCCCCTGGTCCTTGTCCACGGAAACTGCGCCACTGGTGCAGATGCCATGGCTGACGACTGGGGGAAGCTCAACCTCCCTGGAGAGTGCATCTGGCGGTACCCCGCTAATTGGGGCGCCTTCGGTCGTGCGGCTGGTCCAATGCGCAATCAGCTGATGCTCCGTGCTCACTCGGATGCCGATTTCGTGCTCGCCTTTCCTTTGGGTGCGAGCCAGGGCACTCGCGGCTGTATGAGGTCCGCCAGCGAGACGGGCCTTACGGTGATCAATCTGGGAGAGCGATGAGTTTCTGTTCCGACCCTGGGGCGACCATCAGTCGCCCCGACTGGGATGACTACTTCCTAGGCATTGCCGAGGCTGTCAGTCGTCGCGGTGACTGCTCCCGTCGTCAGGTGGGAGCCGTGGTCGTCGGCGAGGATCGTCGGATCGTCTCAACGGGCTACAACGGCACCGAGCCCAGGGGGCCGTCCTGTCTGGACGGAGCGTGCTCCAGGGCGACGAGCAACGTCCCGCCCGGCTCGTCCTATGACACCGGCCCCGGAGCCTGCATCAGTGTTCACGCGGAAGCCAATGCACTCCTGTACGCGGGCCTGGACGGCACGAGGGGTTCAACTCTCTACCTCACCAGCTCGCCGTGCCAAGGCTGTCTGAAGTTCATCAGGGCGGCCGGCGTTCGCCGGACCGTATGGCCTGAAGGGCAGCTCTAC
>NZ_JADG01000038.1 GCF_000518265.1 Actinomadura oligospora ATCC 43269
GCCATCTACCAGGTGGTGCCTGATTAATCCCCGTCTCGTGCTGTTTGGCGTCGCTCATGACTGATCACTCGCAGTCCCTGACTCGTTGTGTGGCCTGAGACACAGGCTGCCTCGTAGAGTCGGTCTGCGGGAGATGTATCCAACAGAAAACAACACCCCGAGGGCAACGATGACTGCTGCGGAGAACCTCGATCCAGACGAGTCGATGTGGAACCTCATCGCCATCTACCTGCGGGAAGAGCGAGTGCGACGGGGACTCTCACAGAGCAACGTCGCGAAGATCATCAAGGCAGACAGGGCTAGGGTTGCAAACCTCGAAGCCGGGCGATTGCGACTGAACGAAGATCAGGCCAAGGCCCTGGATACAACATGGCACAACACCCACTTTGCTTCGATGCGCCGCTACGCGATCAAGTTGGATCTCGGGCAGGACTGGGACAAGCAGCTCGCTGACCTGGAGGATGGCGCCCTGGTCGTTCGGATTTACCTGCATGGGCTGATTCCGGTCCCGCTCCAGACCGAGGCGTACGCGAGCTGGCTGCTCACCGCGGGACGCGTCGTGCGTGACATCGCAGACGCGGTGGCCAAGCGCATGACTCGAACAAGCAAGCTGCTGGGGCAGCTCCCGGGGATGGATCTCTGGGTCCTGGTTGACGAACGGGCCCTGACGCCTCCCGGGGTTGATCCGGCGGTGATGCGGGAGCAGCTCTACCATCTCTTGGAGCTGGCGATGCGCCCAGGGGTCTGTGTCAGGATCGTGCCCGAAGAGCAGAGTGTGCACGTCGGGACAGATGGCTCCTTCGAGGTCATCGTCACCGCCCGCGGTGACTACGTGGCCTACGTGTGGGCACAGCTCAGTGGCAGACTGGTCCATGAGGGCCCGGATGTCCGGGACCTGTCGCTACGGTATGACCGGATCGGGTCCAAAGCCCGACCGGAAAAAGAGAGCTTGCAGCTCATACAGGCGAAGGCGGATCAGTATGATCGCGTGGCGAAAGAGTAGCTACTCGGGTACCGGTGGCGGTACCAGTGG